>NZ_CP053928.1 GCF_014108865.1 Nocardioides sp. WS12
GCTGGTCTCCGACCTCCGCCGTGCCCTCGCGGCAAGTCAGATCACCCTGAACTACCAGCCGATCATGGACTACAGCGGCGAGACTCCACAGCTGGTGTCGGTCGAAGCACTGGCGCGCTGGAACCACCCAGATCGAGGCCCGGTCGCAGCAGACACCTTTGTCAGGCTCGCCGAGGAGAACGGAATGGTGAGGGAACTGGGCGAGGCCGTCCTGGATCTCGCTTGCGCGGCCATGGTGGAGTGGCACCAGGTGCTCGGCCCGCTCGCACCGCCGCACGTCAACGTCAACCTGTCGGCACTCCAGGTGAACGATCCCGCTCTGGTGCGGACGGTGCAACGGACCCTCCGACGGTTCGGACTGCAGCCTGCACAGCTCTGCATCGAGATCACCGAGTCAGCGCTGATGAAGGATCCCGACGCCGCTTCGGCGATCCTCGGCCAGTTGCGCGAGCACGGTGTCCGGGTCGCGATCGACGACTTCGGCACCGGGTACTCCTCGCTGGCGTACCTCCGCCGGCTGCCCGTCCACTACCTCAAGGTCGACCGGTCCTTCGTGGCCGAGCTCCAGGATGGGCACGTTGCCGTCGCTCAGGCCGTCATCAGCCTGGCGCACAGCCTCGGGCTCGGTGTGGTCGCGGAAGGTGTCGAGACCACGGCGCAGATGCGGATGCTCGAAGAGATGGGCTGCACCCTGCTCCAGGGCTTCGGCATCAGCCGTCCGATGAAGAGTCCCGATTTCATCGACTGGTGCAAGGCGGGCCATCCCACCTCCTTCACAGCGGGCGTGTCGTGAACGCGGCTGGCGTGGACATCGACGCCGTGCTGAGGAGCCTGGACCAGATGGCGTCACAGCGGCCCGTGGCGGCGCAGATCGTCGCGACCAGCAACAACGACAACACGGGTGCGAGCGAACTGGCTGCCATCCTCGGTGCCGACGTCGCGTTGGCGGCCAAGGTGATGAAACTGGCCAATTCCGCCTACTTCGGATTGTCGGGAAAGGTCACCGGTTTACCCTTCGCCGTCACTGTCGTGGGGTTCAACACCGTCCGTGCCATTGCGACCGTGACGCTCTCCGGCATCGACGGGGCCGAGGTCCTGCCCACAGGATTCTGGGACACCTCGGTCCACCTCGCCGCGGCGGCGGGATCGCTCGGTCCCGCTTTCCAGGAGACCACCGCCGATGCCATGTGCCTGGGGTTGTTGGCGCAGTTGGGTGCGGCGCTGCTGCACCACACCGACGCGGAGGGGTACGACCAGCTCGTGGTCACCACCGGACTCGGCGAGGAACGCTTCGTCGCCGAGGTCCGTCGCTACGGCATCAGCACGCCGCAGTTGACCGCGGAGGCGTTGCAGCAATGGCACTTCCCCGTCGCCATGGTGGCTGCCCTGCGCGAGGTGCAGGCCGGCCCCGAAGGCGCGCTGCTGCGCACGGCGTACGAGATCACTGCTCGACTGCTGCAGCCCGGCCACCGGAGGACCTCTCTGGCGCGGTTGTCCAACGGCCGGGTCCCGGAGTCACAGGCGGCGCCCCGGCTTGCCGCGATCCGTGACGACGTCACGGCGCTGCGCTCCGCGTTGGGGCTCTGATCGACCGCCGCCGTCACAAGGGCGCGACGTCGACCGACACGAGCAACTGGGACTTCTTGGCCTCGGTGAAGATGACGCCCTTGAGCGGAGGGACGTCGCCGTAGTCGCGGCCCCAGGCCAGGGTGACGTAGCGGTCGTTCTGCCACTGGTCGTTGGTCGGGTCGAGGGCCAGCCATTCCTCGCCGCCCAGCCAGACCGCGACCCAGGCGTGGGAGGCGTCGGCGCCGACGATGCGTTCCTTGCCGGGCGGCGGTTCGGTGGCGAGGTAGCCGCTGACGTAGCGGGCGGCAAGTCCGTGGGCGCGCAGGGCGGAGAGGGTCAGGTGGGCGAAGTCCTGGCAGACGCCGGCGCGCTTGGCGAGGATCTCCGAGACCGTCGAGGTCACCGTCGTGGCAGCCGAGTCGTACTCGAACTCCGCATGGATGCGGTGCATCAGGTCGGTGACGGCCTCGCCGATCGGGCGATTCGTGGTCAACGACGTGGCGGCGTAGTCGCGAGCGCCGGCGTGGACCGGCACCGCTGCGCTGGGCAACGCAAAGTCGGTCGCTTGCCAGGCGCCCGGCTGCGACGGGATGAGGAGCGGCCGCGACGCCTCCCACGGCTGCTCCAGCTTGCCCTCGTCGACGACAGGGACGACCACGTCGACCTCGCCGCTGCCGAGGACGACCAACTCCTGGTGGGGAGTGGTGACCTGGAAGTAGAGGACGGTGTTGCCGTAGTAGTCGGCGTCGCGGCTGATGTCCCCGGGCTCGGGGGTGACCGCGACGTCGTACCCGTCGACCTGCTGCCAGGGCAGGCTGCGCGGGATGAGGTGGCCGATGCCGAAGCTGTCGGTGACGTCCTCGTCGTAGGTGTACGTCGTGCGGTGCTCGACGCGGTAGCGGGTCATGGCGCCGCCTCGGCAAGGGTGGGCATGACGCCGAAGACGCGCGGCTTCGGGCCGGTCGCGAAGTGCAGGTCGCGGATCGCGTCGCCGATGCGCTCGAGCTGGCCGGTGACGCTGTCGAGGAACATCACCAGGTGCGGACGCGCGACGCCGCCGATCGCACCCAGGGCCGAGACATCGGTCTCGCTGACCTCGGCGATCAGGTCGGCGAGCAGCCGCTCGGGTCGGGTCGAGCCGGTGGACGCGGGTTGCGCCGCCAGGTGTTCCTGCATCCGGTGGAGACTGAACAGCAGGGACCGCGGGTTCTCCTCGTCCATCAGCAGCAGGTCCAGGACCCCCGCCGGACGGACGTAGTCGCGGTAGCGGCGGCGGTGGGTGACCGAGCTCTCCGCTGCCGTGAGTACGGCGGCCAGGACCTCCCGGTCGACGTCGAGACCGCGACGCTCGGTGATGAGGCGAAGCAGGTGGCACACCTGGACGCCTCGTTCGAGGTACCGCCCGACCCCGCCCATGTGCCAGCCGGCATCACGGATCATGCTCGCGGTCACGCCCTGCAGGGCAAGGACAGCGGTGAGCATCCGGCCGGCGGACTCGGCGATCTGGTGGCTGTGTGGCGAACCCTGCAGCACCACGGTCGCCCGGTCGACGGAGCCGAATGCACGCCAGACATCGAGGGACAACTGGTCGCGCACCTCGGTCAGGACGTCGCGCAGGCCTTCGAGCGAGTGCGCCGCCGACCCGACCCGGTCCGTGTCGAGCAGGATCGACCGGAGGTCCTCTTCGTCGTCCTCGTGAACCCTGCCCGCGAGGCGGTGCACCCCGGACATCAGGACGTCGAGGCTGACACCGCCGGACGTGCTCCGCCGACTGCGGTAGTCGGCGACGAGGACGTGCGTGGTGAGCACCAGGCGCAGCATGTCCTCGGCGCGTTCGGCGTAGCGGCCGAGCCAGAACATGTCGTCGAGGACGCGCGGCACCGTCGCGGGCAGCGAGCGAACCGACGTCATCGGCATCACGTCGGTCAGGCCCTGGTCGGGTTGCGCCGTGTCGCCCTTGAGGATCCAGACGTCCTTGCTGCCGAGCGACTTGTCGCCGTCGCGGACATTGGCCAGGCCACCGAGCAGCGGCCGGTAGGCCGAGCCGTAGCGAAGGGTGAACGTCCGCAACGTCATCTCCGCGGGTCGCGCCGTGCGGCCGCGCCAGGTCGGCGACTGCGAGAGCGCGAACGGCTGCTGGCCCACGAACGCGTGCGGCCGGGCCAGGACGGTCAGCCGGATCCGCTCCGGCGACGCGCCGGCAAGGGTGAGGTCGGAGCCGTCGATCGTGCGTACGACGAGCTCGTCGAGATGGTCGAGCACGTGGTCGAGCCCGTCCGGGTCACCGCACCACCACGTCGGAACGCTCTGGAGCCGCAGCGGTTCGCCGAGCAGGTGCTCGCAGGCGGCCGGCAGGAACGGCAGCAAGCCGGGGTTCTCGAGTACGCCGGCACCGAGTCCGTTGACGACACGCACCCGGCCTCGTCGTACCGCCTCAGCAAGGCCGGCGACACCGAGCTGCGAGTCGCCGCGCAACTCGAGCGGGTCGCTCCAGGCGGCGTCGACGCGGCGCAGGATCACGTCGACCCGTTCGAGTCTCTGGGGCGTCTTCATCAGCACCCAGCCGTCGCGCACGGTGAGGTCGCTGCCCTGGACGAGGGGGAAACCGAGGTTCGTGGCGATCGACGCCTGGTCGTAGTAGGTCTCCGAGTGCAGGCCCGGGCTCATCACGACGACCCGCGGATCGGGCAGGTCCCCGCTGGCGGACTGGAGCAGCGCGGAGCGCAATGCCCAGAAGTACGGCGCCATCCGGTGCAGGTCGGCCTCGCGATAGAGCTCGGGCATCACGCGGCTGAGGACGCGACGGTTCTCCAGCGCGTACCCGAGACCGGAGGGCGCCTGGGTGCGGTCGCCGAGCACCTTCCAGGTGCCGTCCTGGTCGCGCCCGAGGTCCGTTGCCGACAGGACCAGCGGCCGCGGGTCGTTGGCTGAGGCGCGCGCCATCACCCGGTTGAAGTCACGGTGGCCGAGCACGACCGCCGGCGGCACGATGCCGGACGACAGCAGGTTCTGGTCGCCGTACAGGTCAGCGAGGACGGCGTTGAGGAGTTCGGCCCGTTGGGCGAGGCCGACCTCGAGGACCTGCCACGACGCGGCGTCCAGGACCAACGGGACGGGGTCGAGGCGCCAGCGGGACGGGCGTTCGCCCGGCCGGGAGTAGGTGACGCCGTCGTCCTCGAGGAATCGGGCGATCTCCTCGGTGACCCGATGCATGTCCTCCGGGCTGATCTGCGTCGCGATCTCCGCGAGGCGCTTCCACGGTGCACGCAGCGACCCGTCGGGGCCGACGACTTCGTCGTACCTCGGCGTGGCTTCATTGCCGCCGCCCAGATGATCAGCTGACCCCTGCGACAGGGTCGGTTGGGTCAGTCCCGCGGCGTAGTCGCGGAGAACGGTCACTCCTGTTTCGACCTCACTCTGCGCAGGTCGAGGGTGTGCGGGTACTCGGCGGAAGCGACTTCCCGAGCGGTACGACGAAGGGCAGCCACGTCGATGCGGCCGGCCGTGTTGCGGGCGGTCTCGAACCGGGCCGCGCGGCGTGCCTCGGCCTCCTGCGCGTTGACCGGCGGGTGGTCGTAGTTGCGGCCACCGGGGTGGACGACGTGATACGTCGCGCCGCCCAGGCTCACACCGGCATCGAGGTCGACCACATCGAAGGTCAGCGGGGAGTCGACCTCGATCGACGGGTGCAGCGCCGACCACGGCTGCCACGCCTGGTAGCGGACACCGCCGTAGAAGGTGTCGCTCGCGTCGATGCGGGTCATGGGCACGGGAACACCCTGACACGTCACCAGGTGCCGATCCGGGTTGATTCCCGCAACAGTCACCTGGATCCGCTCGACCGACGAGTCGACGTACCGCGCCGTACCGCCGGCCGTGGCCTCCTCGCCGAGGACGTTCCAGGGCTCGACGCCCTGGCGCAGTTCCATGTGGACCGAGCTGCCACCGGCCGCGGTGAAGTCGGCGAAGCCGATCCGCGGGAACCGGAACTCCGTGAACGGCGCCAGCCACGACGGATCGAAGTCGATGCCGAAGTCGGACAGGTCGGCGACGACCTCAGCAATGTCGGCGATCGCGCCCTGCGGCAGCAGGAAGTCCTCGTGCAGGCGGGTTCCCCAGCGGATCAACGGCGTGGTCGACGGATCGACCGGCCGCTCCCAGAACATCGCCACCAGGCTGCGCACGAGCAGCGCCTGCACCAGCGCCATCTGCGGGTGCGGCGGCATCTCGAAGCCGCGCAACTCGAGCAGGCCGAGCCGGCCGCGCGAGGAGTCCGGGCTGTAGAGCTTGTCGATGCAGAACTCGGCACGGTGGGTGTTGCCGGTCAGGTCCGTGAGCAAGTGGCGCAGGGCGCGGTCGACCAGCCACGGCCGCGGGCCACCGATCCACTCGTCGTCCTCCTCCGCGACGTCGTCGAGGCTCGCGAAGCTGTCCATCAGGCGCGCCACCTCGGCGCACGCGATCTCCATCTCGTAGACCGCCTCGGGGCGGCCTTCGTCGAACCGCGGCGCCTGGCTGGTCGGGCCGATGAACCGCCCGGAGAAGAGGTACGACAGCGACGGATGCCGCTGCCAGTAGGTGATCAGGCTGACCAGCAGGTCGGGGCGCCGCAGCAGCGGACTGTCGATCGGCTGCGGACCACCGAGCGTCAGGTGGTTGCCGCCGCCTGTGCCCGTGTGGAGCCCGTCGTGGTCGAACTTCTCGGTGGTCAGCTGCACCAGCCGGGCCTGCGAATAGAGGGTCGTCGTCAGGTCGCGCATCTCCGGCCAGCTGCCGGTCGGCTGGACGTTGACCTCGATGACGCCGGGGTCCGGCGTGACGGACAACTGGACCAACCGAGGGTCGGGCGGGGGCTGGTAACCCTCGAGCACCACCGGGCAGGCGATCGCCGCCGCCGCGGTCTCGATGAGGTGCAGCAGGTGGACGTAGTTCTCGAGTTCGCTGGTCGGCGGCAGGAACACGTGCACGTGCCCGTCCCGTTCCTCGAACGCCAGCGCGGTGCGCTCCGCGCCCTCCGGGTCAGCCAGCTCGACGGCGGGGATGCGCGCGACGAGCGGCTCCGCCGCTTCGAGGTACGACGGCTCGGCTGCTGCTTCGGGATCGACCCAGGCGATCGCGTCGAGCGGCAGCCGCAGGCCGACCGCGCTGGTACCCGGCGTGAGCACGAGTCGCCCGCGACGGAACGACCAGACGGGGCTCGTCCACCCGGTCTCGCCGGTCGTGAGCGGCAGTACCCAGCCGGTGGGCGTGGTCACGTCCGCATCCAGCCGCGCCACCAGGTCCTCGCTGGGGTCCACGCCATCGGGCGCCTCCCCCTCGGGCTTGCGGACGTGGTCGGCGAGGGCGGAGAACGGGTCCTCGAAGGCCGGGCGCAACTGCGAGTCGGGGAGGGCGAGCAGGCGGGTGACCTCGCGCCCGAGTGCCTCGGGGCGCCCGGGCGTTTCGAGGCTCGTCGCTTGCGCTCCTCGCACCTCAACCACCGGGTCCGGGTCGGCCCAGGGGTCCGCCAGCAACGCCGGGTCGGCCCACAACGCCGTACCGTCCTTCAGCCACTGCAACCCGATACTCCACCGCGGCAGCGGTTCGCCCGGGTACCACTTGCCCTGCCCGCGGTGCATGACTCCGCCGCGGGCGTAGAGGTCACGCAGTCGTTCGGCAAGGTCGCTGGCCAGTTCCCGCTTCACCTCGCCATCGGCGTCGGTGTTCCACTCGGGCGTCGAGGCGTCGGCGATCGACACGAAGGTTGGTTCGCCGCCCATGGTGAGCCGCACGTCGCCCGCTTCGAGGCGCTTGTCGACGTCGGCGCCGAGCGCATCGATCCGCTCCCACTGCGCGGCCGTGTACGGCGCGGTGACGCGCGGGTCCTCGTGCACGCGGGTGACCGTGTTGCTGAACCCGAAGGTCACCTCGGCCGGTTCGGTGGCGCCCTCGATCGGGGCCGCGGAACTCGGATGGGGCGTCGCGGACAGCGGGATGTGGCCCTCGCCTGCGAACAGTGCGCTGGTGGGGTCCATGCCGACCCAGCCGGCTCCGGGCAGGAAGACCTCGGTCCAGGCGTGCAGGTCGGTGAAGTCCTCCTTCGGGCCGGTCGGGCCGTCGAGCCCCTCGGTGGCGTACGGGTCCGAAGCGAGCTGCACGAGGTAGCCGGAGACGAAGCGCGCGGCCAGGCCGTACTGCCGCAGCAGGCTCACCAGCAACCACGCCGAATCACGACACGAACCGATGCCGAGCGCCAGCGTCTGGTCGGGCGTCTGCACACCCGGCTCCATCCGGACGGAGTAGGCGACGTCGCGGTGCACCGCGTTGTTGAGCTCGGCGAGGAAGGTCACCGTCGGCACGCCGTCGGCCGGCAGTTCCGGGAGTGCGGCCTTCCAGGCCGCCGTGGCGGCGGAGTCGTCGACGGACCGGAGGTACGGCGCCAGGTCGGCCGCGACGTCGGCCTCGTACGCAAAGGGGAAGTGTTCGGCGTACTCCTCGATGAAGAAGTCGAACGGGTTGATCACCATCAGGTCCGCGACCAGACCCACCGTGATGTCGAGGGTCCTGACCTTCTCGGGGAACACCAGACGTGCCAGCCAGTTGCCGAACGGGTCCTGTTGCCAGTTGATGAAGTGGCCGGCGGGCTCGACCTTGAGCGAGTACGCCTCGATCGGCGTCCGGCAGTGCGGCGCAGGTCGCAGGCGTACGACGTGCGGCGCCACCGCGACCGGACGGTCGAAGGCGTACGTCGTGCGGTGCTCGAGGGCGACCTTGATCGACATGGACATCAGCCTAGAGAGGTGGACGCGACCGCGGGTTTCGGTGAGGTCACGACCTTCCGGCCCGCCGCCCGAACTAGTCGAACTCGTTGACCCGCCAGAGGCCGCCGACCTTGACGAGTTTGACCGTCGAGGACTCCTTGGAGCCGCCGAACTCGGCCTCGACCGGCACGGTGGCCGTGCCTGCCGCATCCTTCACGGTCGCCTTGCCGACCTCGTAGGTCACCTGATCGGCGAAGTCCGAGGGAATCTGACCGGCGTCACACTCGCCCTCTTCCTCGATGTACTCCGCGGTCACGAGGTCCTCGGCCGTCGCACAATCACCCGAAACGAAGGAGTCGAGGAACGCCTCGACGACCGCCTCCGGCTGGTTGGGTACGGCGTCCGCGGTGCTGGTGCCGCCGGCAGCCGGACCGCCCCCCGGGCTGGTCGACGCGTCACTCGGCGCGTCGCTGGAAGCGCCATCGGTCGGCGCATCGGCGTGGTCGTCGTCGTACGACGCGACGAGCCAGGCGCCGTCGACCTGCTCGAGCGTGAACACGTAGTCCGAGGTGCCGGCCGGGCTGGAGAAGGTGACCGGCACGGTGGCGGTGTCGCCGTCGACCGTTGCGTCGCCGACCTCCGCGTCGACGTCATCGCTCGAGAGGAGCTGGAACTCGTCCGACTGGCAGGGATCAGCGGCCTTCGCGGCCTCGGTCAGGAACGCCGTTGCGGCGTCGCAGTTGCCCTCCTCCGCGGCGTCGATCAGGTCCTCCACGACGTCGTCGGGGTCCGCGCCGGACGCCTGGCTGGTCTTGCCGCCGTCCTTGTCGCTGCCCTCGTCGTCGCCCTGGTCGTCACTCGTGAGCAGCAGGATCAGGCCGACGATCAGGCCGACCAGCGCCAGCACGCCGACGACCACCAGGGTGATCCAGATGCCCTTGCCCGAGGTTCCCGACTTGCCGGGCTGTCCCGGACCACCGAATCCCGGGCCACCGAACCCCGGCGGAGGCGGCGGCGGGCCGGGCGGCGGACCGGGCGGCGGCGGAAACGCCGGCGGGGGGACAGCGCCGTACGGCTGGTTGGGGTCGGTCATGGATTCACCTGTTCGAGATAGTCGGAGAACCAGTCTTCCCAACCCTCAGGGTCGGTCGGGAAGTTGGAGGGCAGGTCCGGGAAGTTCGTCGGGAAGCCGCTCGGGCGGTCCGGCAGGTCGGGCAGGTCGGACGGATTGATCGTCGGCAGGTCCGTCGGGACGCCGGTCGGGAAGTCGGACGGATCGATCGTCGGCAGGTCGAGCGACGACGGCGCCTTGTCCGTCGGTTCCACGCTGCCCGTCTGGCTCGCGTCGTCCTTCGACGTGTCCTTGGCGTCGTCGCCCCCGAGGAGGACGAAGCCTGCGACCACCGCGACCGCGATCAGGAGCGCGACGGCGCCCACCGCCATCGCGATCCGCATCCCGCGTCCCACGCCGAGCTGCGGAGCAGCCAGCTGATTCCACTGCGGCGGCGGCGTGAGCTCGCCCGTCGGCGTCGTCGGTACGACGACCGTGGCCTCGTTCGGAGGCTCCTGCGAGGGCTTGCCGGCCGAGGCACCGCGGACGTGGTCGGTCCAGCCGTTGCCGTCGTACCAGCGCTCGCCGCCGTCACCGTCGGGGTACCAACCGGGCTGACTGGGGGTGGTTCCGGGCACCGGGGCTCCTGAGCGGGGGTCAACGGGAGAGAACGGGGTCACCGTATCCCGCGTGCCGCGTGTCCAACCCTCGCGGTCAGGCGGCGATGTCGCCCGGTACGACGACCCGACCGCCGCTGACGATTTCGAGATCGCGCCCCACGGTGATGTCGAGCGGGTTGGTCAGGCAGCGGATCGAGCCACCGCCGAGGTGGAACTCGCTGACGTCGACCAGGACGACCTCGAAGCCGAGGGTGTCCAGCCAGTTCCGCACACGCGGCGGGCAGGCGGGCATCACGACGGTGCGCCCGACGACCACCGAGTTGGCGCACCAGGTGCTGAGCGCCTCTTCCTCGCTGAGCACGATCGGCTGCGGGATGGACGCCATCAGGGAGGCGGCGGAGGCCTCGTCGAACGCCGACGGGCAGATCATCGCGTGGTCGTCGTCGAGGGGGCAGAAGGCGAGGTCGAGGTGGTACATCCCGGGGTGCACGATGCGGGCCCCCCGGACCTGCACGCCGAGGTCGTCGGCCAGTTGCTTGAGGGCGAGCTCGTCGGTCCGCGGGCCGTAGCCGACGACCAGTTCGCCGCCGAAGGGGAAGGCGTCGCCGGACTCGAAGTGGGCGCCGATCCCGTCGCGGCCGATGTGAGTGGCCGCGAAGGCGTGTGACTCGAACCAGGCCCGGGCGGCGGGCGTCTCGATGCGGCGCTGGGGGTAGCGCATGTGCGACATCACGACCGAGCGGCGGCCGGGGCCGGTCCAGTCGGGCCGGAGTGCGACGAGGCCGAGGTTCATGGCGTAGACCATGTCGGGCGCCTCGGGCAGCGCCGGGATCTCGTCGACGGTCGCGCCGAGCGCGCGGAGGGTGGCGGCGAGTTCGTCCCACTGGGCCCGCGCCCGTCCGGCGTCAGGCTGCACGGCCGGGTTCATGTACGGGTTGATCGCGTAGTCGACGCGGAACGACGACGGCTCGACCATCGCGTAGTGCTGACCCCACTCCAGTGATGCCGTCATGGTGGCTCCCTCTTCGCGGTCCGCGTGACGCGGACGTCCCCTGGGGTCGCCGACGACCCACACAAGTTGTCAGACAATCTGACAAGTCCGAGGATAGCGTCCCTCCGCACGATCGAGTCAATGGGCGGCACAATGGCCCCATGCCCGCATCCACGCCGACCCCCGCCAGGGCCCCGTTCGCAACCCTGAGCGTCGAGCACGCCTCGACGGTCTCGCGGGTGGCGACCGAGCTCCGCCGGGCGGTCTTCGAGGGCGAGCTCGAGAGCGGCACCCCGCTGCGCGAGATCGCGCTGGCCGAATCCCTCGGGGTGTCCCGGCCCACCGTGCGCGAGGCGCTGACGGTGCTGGTCGCCGAGGGCCTGGCCACCCGCGAACCCCACCGCGGCGTCACCGTGGCCACGCCACGCGCGGAGTCGGTGCGCGACGTGTGCCGGGCCCGCTGGGTCCTCGAAGGAGCCGGCGTCCGCGCCTGGGCCACCGCGGACGACGTACGACGGGAACGCGTGCGGGAGACCCTGGTCGCCTACACCAGCGCGGTGCGCGGCGGCGACGCGTCGTACGAAGAACTCAACGAGCGCCACCTCTCCTTCCACGTCTCCCTCGTCGAGCTCACCGGGAGCCCGCGGCTGGTCCAGATGGCCGAGGCGCTGATGGACGAGCTCAAACTGGCGCTCGCCCAGGTGGACCGGCTGAACCGCAACGCCCACAACGAGGCGGAGTCCCACGAGGGCCTCGTCAAGCTGCTCGAGGCCGGCAACCTCGACGGCCCGAGCGGCGCCTACGAGTTCCTGCGCCGCCACATCGACGACGCCGAGGTCGAGGTCATCGAGGCGCTCGGGCTGGAGTAGAGGTTCTGCCCACCTGACAGACTTGCCGAATGCTGGCCTTCCTCTCCCGATGGGCGATCACTGCGGCTGCGGTCGCGCTCGCCGCCCAACTCATCGACGGCATCTGGTTCACCGGCGCCGACACGGGGCGCGCGGAGATCGAGGACAAGATCCTCCCGCTGCTCGCGGTCGCCCTCATCTCGTGCGCGATCACCTCGCTGGTCAAGCCGGTCCTGATCTTCCTGTCGTTCCCGTTCATCCTCGTGACGCTCGGCCTGTTCCTGCTCGTCCTGAACGCCCTGCTCCTGCGCCTGACGGCCTGGCTGGCCGACGTCGTCGACATCGGCTTCCGCGTCGACGGGTTCTGGCCGGCCGTGGGCGGGGCGATCATCATCAGCATCACGACGTGGTTCCTCGACGCCATGGTGGGCGTCGAGGACGACTGACCGTGGCGAGCGCTCCGCCGCCGCGCACGCCCGGCCGCTACCGGATCACTGTGGTCTGCCTGGGCAACATCTGCCGGTCCCCGATGGCCGACGTCGTCCTGTCCGCCCGCGTCGTCGCTGCAGGTCTGGACGATGCCGTCGAGGTCGTCAGTGCCGGCACGGGCGGCTGGCACGCCGGCGACCCGATGGACAGCCGGGCAGCCGCACTCCTCACCAGCGAGGGGTACGACGCCAGTCGGCACCGCGCCCAGCAGGTGCAGCCGTCGTGGCTCGATGACTTCGACCTCGTCCTCACCATGGACCGCGACAACCTGCGCGACGTGCGTGGCCTGGCCGCCGGCCCGGTCGACGGGACGCGGGTCCGGCCGTTCCGCGACTTCGATCCCGAGGAACCGGGTGGCGAAGTGCCCGACCCGTACTACGGCGGGACCTCCGGCTTCCGCGACGTCCTGACGATGGTCGAGCGCACCGCCGACGTACTGGTGGCCGAGGTCACCGTCGCACTCGGCCACTGAGGCTCGCGCCGACTGGTGCTACTCACCAGTCACCCTTACTTTGCTAGGACGTCCTACTAAATGGGGCGGTGGACCGGAGCTGAGGAGAAGCGGATGAGCATCGAACGCGTCGGAGTGGTCGGAGGCGGCCTGATGGGGTCGGGCATCGCAGAGGTGTGCGCCCGCGCCGGCAAGGACGTGATCGTTGTCGAGTCCTCCCCCGCCGCCGTCGAAGCGGCCCGGCACCGCCTGGAGAACTCGCTGAAGAAGGCGGAGAGCCGCGGCAAGATCGAGTCCGCCGACGCCGTACTCAACCGGATCCGGGTGGTCGACAGCCTCCAGGAGCTCGCCGACCGCGACCTCGTGATCGAGGCGATCGTCGAGGACGAGAAGGCCAAGACGGACCTGTTCCGCCAGCTCGACGCCATCGTCACCAGCCCGGATGCGCTGCTCGCGTCGAACACGTCCTCGATCCCGATCATGAAGCTCGCGGTCGTGACCCAGCGCCCCAGCCACGTGCTCGGCATCCACTTCTTCAACCCGGTGCCGGTGCTCAAGCTCGTCGAGCTCGTGCCCTCGCTGATGACCGCGCCGGAGACCGTCGAGCGCGCCCGCACGTTCGTCGAGGGAGACCTCGGCAAGAACGCCATCGACTGCCAGGACCGCGCCGGCTTCGTCGTCAACGCCCTGCTGGTCCCGTTCATCCTCTCGGCCATCCGGATGCTCGAGTCCGGCTTCGCCACCGCCGAGGACATCGACCAGGGCTTCGTGCTCGGCGCCGCCCACCCGCAGGGCCCGCTCGCCCTGGCCGACCTGATCGGCCTCGACACCACCCGCGCGATCGCCGAGTCCCTCTACGAGGAGTTCAAGGAGCCGCTCTACACGGCCCCGCCGCTCCTCAACCGCATGGTCGAAGCGGGCCTGCTCGGCCGCAAGACCGGCCGCGGCTTCTACACGTACAACTGACGATTCCCCGCGCTCAGCCCGCACCTGGTGCGTGCTGAGCGCGGGGAAGACGCACTTCATTCACGCGGCCGTCCACAGGCTGCGCCCGCGGGGCTGGTCGAAGGTCCTCCGCGGTGCCAGCCTGCGCGCATGCCACGACACCTCGACATCAACCATCCCGGCCTGCAGGAACTGCTGAGGCGGGAACAGAACGGCGTCGTGTCGCGCCAGCAGCTGCTCGACCTCGGCGCAACCGACCACGACATCGCCCGCATGCTTCGTCGCCGCGAACTCCATGCCGCCCAGCCCGGCGTGTACGTCGACCACACCGGCCGCCTGACCCGGGCCCAGCGCGAGTGGGTGGCGCTGTTCACGTGTGCACCCGCGGCGCTGAGCCACGAGTCGGCCATGCCCGGCAGCGACCCGTCCGTGGTCCATGTCTGTGTTGACCAGCGCCGCACCCTCGCGCGGATCGCCGGCGTCGTCGTCCACCGCACCTCGCACCTCCAGAACCGGGTCGACTGGCACAGCCGACCGCCTCGGGTTCAGCCGGAGCACGCGACGATCGACGTCATCGAGGCCCGCATACGTTCCGGGGACGTGGCGGGCGCCTACGCCGCCGTGACCCGCGCCTGCCACACCCGCGAGGTGGTGCCGCGAATGCTCCGAGCCGCTCTGGCCGAACGCAAACACGTCACTCAGCGCCGGATGGTCGTCGGCATGATCGACGACGTCGAACAGGGCGCGAACTCCGTGCTCGAGCGCGGCTACCTCCAACTGGTCGAGCGCGCGCACGGCTTGCCGCGCTCCCGGCGTCAGCGAACGAGCCACGCAACCGGCAAGCGGACCGACCAGCACGTCCGCTACGAGGAGTACGGCGTCATCGTCGAACCCGACGGGCGCGCATTCCACGATTCACCGGAAGCCCGGGACGTCGATGCGCGGCGGGACCTCGCCGAACGTGCCGTCAGCGGTGCCGTGACGCTGCGGGTGACCTACGGGCTGGTGTTCAACGACGCGTGCCGTACGGCGGCGTGGATCGGCCAGGTCCTGCAGCGCTGCGGCTGGCAGGGCGAGGTCCAGCGATGCCCGCAGTGCGCGTGATCTCGCTTCCCCGCACCGACCGATCAGCTCGGGAAGTCACCCGCCGCACGCCGCAGGCGACGCAGCAGTTGATAGGCGTCGTCCTGCTGGCGATCGGTGAGTCCGGTGATCGCGAAGTCGATGTCGCTGACGGCCTCGGTCGCGGCACGAACGGTCGAGCGACCCTTGGTCGTGAGGCGGGCGAGGGTCCGGCGCCGGTCGTCCTGGTCGGGGACCCGCTCGACGAAGCCCTGGGACTCCAGTCGGTCGATCGCGCTGGTGACGGACGTCGGGTGCACCATCAGGCGCTCGCCGATCTTGCTCAGCGGCAGCGACCCACTCTTGCTGAAGTGGAGCAGCACCAGCACCTCGTAGCGCGAGAACGTGAGCGCGAAGGGCTTGAGTGCCGCGTCGAGCGCGCTGATCATGAGTTGTTGGACCCTCATCACCGAGGTCGCGAGGCGCATGGCCGTTGCGTCACCGAAGTGCTCGGCCCAGAGGTCTCCTGCGCGATCGATGGGATCGAACGGGAGGCGCGGATCGGACATGCCCTGACCCTAGAGGATCCGACATGGCGCGCAGCACACCGACTTCACATATTTAGTAGGACGTCCTACTATCGGAGGTCCAAAGACTTTGGAGGACCTCTGCATGTCTGACATCACGTTGCACACGCCGCAGCACCCCGTTCGTTTCGTGACCGCGTCGGCGCTGTTCGATGGCCACGACGCCTCGATCAACATCATGCGGCGCATCCTGCAGAGCCAGGGCGCGGAGGTCATCCACCTCGGCCACAACCGGTCGGTCCAGGAGGTCGTCGACGCGGCGATCGAGGAGGACGTGCAGGGCGTTGCCGTGTCGTCGTACCAGGGCGGACACGTCGAGTACTTCGAGTACCTCGTCGAGTCGCTCCGTGAGCGCGGCGCAGGCCACATGAAGGTGTACGGCGGCGGCGGCGGCGTGATCGTGCACGAGGAGATCGAGCGTCTCGCCAAGATCGGCGTCAAGATCTTCTCCCCCGAGGACGGCGTCAAGCTCGGCCTGGTCGGGATGATCAACTCGATGATCAAGGCGTGCGACGTCGACCCGTGGGCCCTGGGCTCCGTCGAGGCCGACGCCGTCATCTCCGGTGACCGCTTCTCGCTGGCCCGCGCCCTCAGCGGCGCCGAGTCCGGCCAGCTCCCGGCCGAGATGCTCGCCAAGCTCAAGGACGTCGGCACCAGCCGCGCGGTGCCGGTCCTCGGCATCACCGGCACCGGTGGTTCCGGCAAGTCCAGCCTCACCGACGAACTGGTGCGCCGGTTCCGCGTCGACCAGCAGGACAAGCTCCGCGTTGCCGTGATCGCCGTCGACCCGACCCGCCGTCGTGGCGGCGGTGCGCTCCTCGGCGACCGGATCCGAATGAACGCCCTCGATGGAGACCGGGCCTTCTTCCGCAGCCTCGCCACCCGTGGCGCCCACGAACTCCCCGAGCACCTCGACGACGTGATCGCCGTCGTGAAGGCCGCCGGGTTCGACCTCGTCATCGTCGAGACGCCCGGCATCGGCCAGGGCGACGCGGCCATCGTGCCGTTCGTCGACGTGAGCATGTACGTCATGACGCCGGAGTTCGGCGCCGCTTCGCAGCTCGAGAAGATCGACATGCTCGACTTCGCCGATGTCGTCGCGATCAACAAGTTCGAGCGTCGTGGCGCGATGGACGCGCTGCGCGACGTGGGCCGCCAGATGGTCCGCAACCGCGAGGCGTTCGGCAAGAAGCCCGAGGACATGCCGGTCTTCGGCACCTCGGCCGCCCACTTCAACGACGACGGCGTGACCGCGCTCTACCAGGAGCTCAAGGTCCAGCTGACCGACAAGGGCCTCACCTTCCACGAGGGCGTGCTCCCCCGCGTCGACGTCCGCCACTCGACCGAGGCCGGCCACATCGTGCCGCCGAACCGGGTGCGCTACCTCGCCGAGATCGCTGAGACCGTCCGCGGCTACCACCACGACACCGACCGGCTCGCCGAGGCGGCCGTGCGCCTGCAGCGCCTCGAGTACGTCCAGGGTGAGGTCGTCTCTGCCGAGCTCGAGGAACTCGTCGAAGGTGCCCGCAAGGCCCTGCCGCACGAGATCACCGACCAGATCGAGCGCTGGCCGGCCGTCGTCGCGTCGTACGAAGGCGACGAGCAGGTCGTCAAGGTGCGTGACCGCGAGATCCACACCGCGCTGACGCGTGAGTCGCTGTCGGGCAACAAGATCCGCCGCGTCGCGCTCCCCCGCTACACCGACCACGGCGAGCTGGTGAAGTACTGGCGCCGCGAGAACCTCCCGGGCTACTTCCCCTTCACCGCGGGCGTGTTCCCGTTCAAGCGTGACGGCGAGGACCCGGCCCGGATGTTCGCCGGTGAGGGCGACCCGTTCCGTACCAACCGCCGCTTCAAGGTGCTCTCCGAGCACGCCGACGCGACCCGCCTGTCGACCGCGTTCGACTCGGTGACGCTCTACGGCCGCGACCCCGACCCACGCCCCGACATCTACGGCAAGGTCGGCAACTCGGGTGTCTCCGTCGCCACGCTCGACGACATGAAGGCGCTCTTCGACGGCTTCGACCTGGTCGCCCCGTCGACGTCGGTCTCACTGACCATCAACGGTCCGGCCCCGACCGTGCTGGCGTTCTTCCTCAACACCGCCATCGACCAGCAGGTCGACGCCTTCGTCGAGCGCGAGAAGCGCCAGCCGTCGGTCTCCGAGCTCAACGAGATCAAGGCGTTCGCCCTCGCGAACGTCCGCGGCACCGTGCAGGCCGACATCCTCAAGGAGGACCAGGGGCAGAACACCGCCCTGTTCTCCACCGAGTTCTCGCTGCGCATGATGGGCGACATCCAGCAGTACTTCATCGACAACGCGGTCCAGAACTTCTACTCGGTGTCGATCTCCGGCTATCACATTGCCGAAGCCGGTGCGAACCCGATCAGCCAGCTCGCCTTCACCCTGAGCAACGGCTTCACGTACCTCGAGTCGTACCTCGCCCGCGGCATGGACATCGACGACTTCGCGCCGAACCTGTCCTTCTTCTTCTCCAACGGCATGGACCCGGAGTACTCCGTCATCGGCCGCGTCGCCCGTCGTATCTGGGCCGTCGCCCTGCGTGACAAGTACGGCGCCAACGAGCGCTCGCAGAAGCTGAAGTACCACGTGCAGACGTCGGGACGGTCCCTGCACGCGCAGGAGATGGACTTCAACGACATCCGTACGACGCTGCAGGCGCTCATCGCGATCTACGACAACGCGAACTCGCTGCACACCAACGCCTACGACGAAGCGGTCACCACCCCGACCGAGGAGTCCGTGCGCCGTGCGCTGGCGATCCAGCTGATCATCAACCGCGAGTGGGGTCTCGCGATGAACGAGAACCCGCTCCAGGGCTCGTACATCATCGACGAGCTGACCGACCTGGTCGAGGCGGCCGTGCTCACCGAGTTCGACCGGATCAACGAGCGTGGCGGCGTACTCGGCGCCATGGAGACCGGCTACCAGCGTGGCCGGATCCAGGACGAGTCGATGCTCTACGAACACCGCAAGCACGACGGCTCGCTCCCGCTCATCGGCGTCAACACGTTCCGCAAGCCGGCCGTGGAGGACGAGGAGCCGCAGGTCATCGAACTGGCCCGCGCCACCGAGGGCGAGAAGGAATCGCAGCTCAGCCGGGTCCGCGCCTACCAGGTCGACCACAAGGACGACGGCGTCCGCGCCCTCGAGGCCCTCAAGGCTGCGGCCGTCAGCGGCGAGAACGTCTTCGCCGTCCTGATGGACGCCGCCCGGGTCTGCTCGCTCGGCCAGATCACCGACGCGTTCTTCGAGGTCGGCGGCCAGTACCGCCGCAACGTCTGACGCGTCTCGATACGCCGCTCGTTCCTCGCGGCTACTCGACAACCAAAGAAATTCCAGAAGTGCATGTCGAAAGACCGTTCCCCTGTTCGACGTAGGTACGAAAGCATCAAGACCTACGAGCAGGAGGACGATCGAATGACGCGCTACATGGGATTCGTGAGGATGGCCGAGGGCATCACCGATCCGCCGCCGCAGTCGTTGATGGACGCGATGGACGTGTTCATCGGCAAGGGCATCGCGGAGGGCCACTTCATCACCGGCGGTGGCCTGTACGGCACCGAGGACGCAGTGAACTTCGTGGTCCGCAAGGGCGAGATGACCCGCGTCGACGGCCCGTACGCCGAGTCGAAGGAGATCGTCGGCGGCTGGTCGTTGCTGGAGTACGACACCACCGAGGAAGCGGTCGCGAACATGGAAGAGATGGCCCAACTCCACCTCGACCACTGGCCCGACCTGGAACTGGTGCTGACCCTGCGCCAGGTCGCGGACGAGCCGCCGCCCGGCGTCTGATCACCCCGGGCGTGGGGCCGCTCATAGGGTGGCCCCATGCCCGAGTCCGCCACCCGCGACACGATCACGGCGGTGTGGCGGGACGAATCGGGCCCGTTGATCGCGGCACTCACGCGAATGACCCGCGACGTCGGGCTGGCCGAGGACCTGGCCCAGGACGCGTTCGTCACTGCCCTCGAGCAGTGGCCGACGTCCGGGATCCCGGCCAACCCCGCGGCCTGGTTGATGACCACGGCCAAGCGCCGCGCCATCGACACGTTCCGGCGCGCCGACACGTTGCGCCGCAAGACGGCCGAACTCGAGCGCACCGCAGGGGAGGTGGATCCGATGCCGGACCTGACCTCCCAGGTCGACCACATCGAGGACGACGTCCTGCGCCTGATGTTCCTGTGCTGCCACCCGTCTCTGACCGCGGACTCCCGGGCAGCCCTGACGCTGCGCATGGTCGGCGGGCTGACGACGGTCGAGATCGCCCGCGGCTTCCTCGTCGCCGACGCGACCATGGGCCAGCGCATCGCGCGAGCCAAGAAGACCCTGACCGACGCGAAGGCCGAGTTCGAACTGCCGACGGGCGCCGACCGGATCCGTCGCCTCGACGACGTGATGGCGGTGATCTACCTCGTCTTCAACGAGGGGTACGCCGCCACGGCAGGTGAGGACTGGACCCGCCCCGACCTGGCCGCCGAAGGCATCCGTCTCGCCCGGATGCTCACCGGCCTGGTTCCCGACGAGCCCGAGGTGCACGGACTGCAGGCACTCCTCGAACTCCAGGCGTCCCGGCTCCATGCCCGCACCGACAGCGCCGGCAACCCGCTCCTCCTCGACGACCAGGACCGCAGCCGGTGGGACCACCTGCTGATCCGGCGCGGCGTCACCGCCCTGAAGCGGGCCGAGGACCTGGCGGCCCGCGGCGTGCCGGTCGGGCGGTACTTCCTCCAGGCCCAGATCGCCCACGAGCACGCCCGTACGACGACGGCCGAGGACACGAACTGGCCGCGCATCGCTGCCCTCTACGACCTCCTCCGCGAGGCCGCGCCCGGTCCGGTCGTCGAGGTCAACCGGGCGGTCGCCCACGGCCGGGCACTCGGTCCTGCCGCGGGCATGGCCGTCCTCGACGCCGTACCCGACGACGCCCTCGGGTCCTCGCCCCTGATTCCGAGCGTGCGCGGCGACCTGCTCAGCCGATCAGGTGACCATGCGGGCGCGGCCGAACAGTTCGACGAAGCAGCCCGGCGGACACAGAACGATGCGGAACGTCTCCTCCTGCAGGGTCGGGCGTCACAGAGCAGGGCAGCGCAGTAGGGTCCCGATCATGAGCAACCAGCCCACCTTCGAACAACTCGTCACCCTCCCTGCCTACGCCGAGCAGCCGGTGCCGATGGCGTTCGAGGACAGCAACGGACACCTCAACGTGCGCCACTACCTCGGCATCGGTAGCGAAGGCCTCGACGAGTCGCTGCTCGAGGTCGGCATCCCGTTCAACTGGCCGGCCACGACCGGCCTCGTCGTGCTCTCGGCCGAGCACCACCTGACGTACCTGCACGAACTGAAGACCGGCGACAACATGTCGGTCCGCGTGCGGATCCTCGGTCGCTCGGATCGCGCCGCCCACGCGCTCGTCTACATCCTCGACGACGTGAACCAGCGCGTCGCCTGCGTGTTCGAGGAGATCCTGCTCTGCGTGAAGCTCGACCCCCGCGGTGCCGCATCGTGGCCCGAGGAGATCGGCGCGAACCTCGACACCCGCATCGCCGAGCACGCCGCCCTTCCGTGGGAGCCGGCGACCTCGGGTTGCCTCGGCCTGCGCTGATCCGGGCTGATCCGGGGCTGATCCCGGGCTGACTATTCGTTCTCGACGAGCACCCGGATGCTCGGCAAGAGGGCGAGACCGTTGATGACGACGGAGAAGACCAGCAGGGCGATCGCCCAGTCCTCGTGACCGGCATCCCACAGCGCCAGCGACGCCAGCCCGAACACGACGACCTTGGCCACCGGGCGCACCCAGGTGCCGCCGTACGGCGCCCGCGGCGAGGCGAAGGCGTACCAGACCGTCATGGCCACGCCGGGGAGCAGCCACACGAGCAGCGCTCGCGGATCGTGCTGCCACCCCCAGACGCCGAAGGCCGCCATGGCCAGCAACTCGTCGAGGAACACCAACGCCAGCACCGACCACCCGAAAATCGCGTTCACCCCTCGCATCCTGCACGAGGGGTGAACGCGTTGTGCTCAGAGGCGGGTCAGCGCCAGACGCGGACCCAGTCGACCTGCATCGTTGCCGTGGTCGGCGTCGAAGAGGTGGGGTAGTTCCACCCGGAGCCGAACACCTGGGTCATGACCAGGTAGAACGGCTGGTCGAACGGCTGGGACCCGGTCAGGGGTGCATCCGGCGTCCAGGAGTGCGAGAAGCAGACGTTGCCGTCGTAGAAGAACCGCATCACGGTGGGCGTCCACTCGACACCGTAACGGTGGAACCCGGAGTCAGCACCCGGGACCGGGCAGTTGAAGCCGGTGCTCGAGAACGGGTCCTCGCCCTCGTAGTGGACCGACGGATAGACCGTGGTCGGGTCGCCCGTGAACCACTCGGCCACGTCGATCTCGCCCGACTTCGGCCACCCGCCGTAGGTCTGGTTCTGCGGGTAGAGCCAGAGCGCCGAGTGGACGCCCGGCGCGGTCGCCACAGGGAACTTCGCCCTGAAGTCGAAGCGGCCGTAGGTCTGGGCGAACCGACCCCAACTCGTCACCGTCGACGTCGTCTTCGTTGCCTCGTAGTCGCCGTACGGGCTCTTGCAGATGAACGGAGCCGGCTCGATGCGCGACGTCAACGACAGGACGCCGTTGGCCACCTTCACATGGTCGGCGTCATTGACATAGCAACCGTCGGTGCCCGCAGGCATCCCGGTGATCGCGGTTTCCTGGACCATCCACTTCTTCGGGTCCAGCGTCGATCCGTTGAATTCCTCTTCGAAGGAGCAGGCGTACTTCCCACCCGCCAGCTTCAACGGCTTCTCGCCCCCGCACGACGGCCGGACCGGCGGGCCTGCCGCGGTGGGCTCCGCGCCCACGATGGTCATCGTCGCCAACGCGGCGCTTGCCGCAACCAGTGTGCCAATGATGCGCGCGCGAATCATGGTGTTCCCTCGTCTCCCCCAGAAGCATCGACAAAGTGTCGACGCTCACGTTCACGAGAATCTTGGCGGATTCCGGTCGCTCTCCGACAGGGACGCCGGGTCCCGGACACATGGTCCGTTCGGACTACCGCGGACGGGCAACCGGACCTTGACCTCACCGCCAGACCCGCACCCAGTCGATCTGCAGGTTCGACACAGCGGGCGTCATCGCGGACACGGCATTCCAGCTCAGTCCCATCACCTGCGTCATGACCAAGTAGAACGGCTTGTCGAACGGCCGCGACCCCACCATCGGAGACGCAGCGATCCACGAGTGGATGTGGCAGGCCTTGCCGTCGTACAGGAACCGCATCGTGGTCGGCGTCCACTCGACGGCATAGCGGTGATACCCCGTGGTGGCGGTGGGCACCGTGCAGTCGTGGCCCGTGCCCTTCTTGTTCTCCCCGGCGTAGTGCACGGACGGGTAGACCTTGGTCGGACGGGCACTGAACCATTCCGCGACGTCGACCTCGCCGGAGTGCGGCCACCGGCCATAGCTGTGCTCCTGCGGATAGAGCCACAGGGCCGAGTGCGATCCGGCGACCCTCACGCTGGGGAACCGCGCCCGGAACTCGAACCGACCATAGGTCTGGGCGAAGCGCGTCGTACTGGTCACCGTGCCTGCCGTCGACTTCGCGTTGTACGTGCCACCGAACGGCTGCTTGCAGGCGAAGCGCTCCAGGCGGGAGGCCAGGTTGAGCATTCCGTTCGCCACGAGCACGTTCTGGGGCCGGTTCACGTAGCAGCCCGTGATGCCCGCATGCAGGCCCGTCGTAGCCGTCTCGGTGACGACCCACTTCGTCGGGTCGAGCGTTCTGCCGCTGAAGTCGTCCTCGAACGAGCAGTCGTATCGCCCACCACCGGGCTTGACCGGCCGCTCACCGCCGCAGGTGGGGGTGGGCGCCGCAGCGACCCTGCCGGCCGGGACAACGCCCGGCGAGGCGGACGTCGGCACCGCACCCACGGACGCCAGCACCATGACCGCTCCGGTTGTGACCGCACTGACACACCACACGCCAAACCGGGTCATGCCTGATTCCTCCCCATGAACACACGGTCCGCCCGCGTCAGTCGCGCATCCTGCCCCATCCGGGCCCGTCCGACCAGAGGGACATGCCCGGATACGGTGGCCCGGTGCAGACCCTCGACGATCTCGGCGACCCCGTCGACCTGCCCCGCCCGCCGGTTCGGATCGTGTCGCTGGTGCCCTCGATCACCGAGGCCCTGGCCACCGACGTGCCGGACCGCCTGGTCGGCGCCACCGACTGGTGCACGCACCCCGCCGACCTCGACGTGGCCCGGGTGCGCGGCACGAAGAACCCCGACCTCAAGGCCATCCGCGCGCTCGAGCCCGACCTGGTCGTGGCCAACAAGGAGGAGAACCGTGCACTCGACGTCCGGCGCCTCCGCGACGCCGGCGTGCCGGTCTGGGTCACCGACATCGAGACCGTGCCGCAGGCACTCGACTCGCTCGACCGGCTCTACGAGGTCGCCCTGCAGGTGACGCGACCGGACTGGCTGGCCACGGCACGGGCGCGCTGGGACATTCCCCTTCCATCGACACGGGGGCGGGTCGTCGTACCGATCTGGCGGGACCCGTGGATGGTGGTCGGACCGCGCACGTACACCGGCGACCTGTTGCAGCGCCTCGGCTGGACCCATGTGTACGACGACGGCGAGGACCGCTACCCGGCCGTGGACCTGGCCGCGATCGACCGTGCCGACCTCGACCTGGTCCTGCTGCCCGACGAGCCCTACGTCTTCACCGAGTCGGACGGGCCCGACGCGTTCACGCAGGTGCCGACGCGACTGGTGTCCGGGCGCCTGCTGACCTGGTACGGCCCGGCGATGGTCGAGGCGTACGACGTGCTGTCATCCTGACCCGCATGCGCGCCCTCCTGCTCGGCATCGCCCTCGCGGTCATCGGCTGCGTGGTGCTGCCCGTGTCGGCGTACTTCCTCGACGAGATCGAAACGAGCCCGGGGTCGACTGGGGGCCTGATCGTCCCCGTGCACCTCGCGCTCACCGCGCTCATCGGAGCCGGACTCGGGACCGCCGTGCTCTCACGGGATCACTCGACGCGACGCCGCGCCCTGACCGGCGCCGGCCTGGGTCTCCTCGGAGCCGTGGTCGGGCTCGTCGTGATGTACCTGCTGCTGAGCGGCGCCCTCGTCGTCGGCTGAGCCCGCCAGCACTCAGGCGTGGACGTGCTCACCCGGGCCGTGCACCTTCATCCCGGCCGGGTCGTCGAGGTTCCACGACATCTCGAACGTGCGCCGGTAGCCGGTGTGCTGGATGCGCCAGCCGTCCGCGGTGCGCACGTAGCGGTCGGTGTAGAACGCGCCGCCCTCGAGCGCGAACCGGAACTTGTCGACGATCACCTTGTCGTGGAGGTACCAGCGCCCCGAGGCGGCGTCGGGGTCCTCGGGGTCGATGTCGATCTCGGGGTGGTGCGCCTGGTGCATGGTCAGCACGCCCTCGCCCATGTTGGCGCGCATGTAGTCGACGAGTTGGACCGGGTCCTCGAAGACGAGGCCGTTGTAGTCCGCCGTCGCGTCGGCCGCGAAGCAGGAGGCGAAGTCGTCCCACTGCTTGGTGTCCAGGCACCGCAGGTAGCGGTACTTGAGGCGAGTGATCGCGGCGATGTCGGCGAGGTCGACAGTGCTGTCGGGGGCGGCCATGGCGGGGACTGTAGTGCTGATCACAGCACCTGACACCGGCTCGTAACCACTGAGCAGGATTTCAGAAACCTCACTGGATCACAGTGAAGACATGAAGAAGACGACCTCCCCTGAGACCCAGACCGCGGTTCGTCACCTCGAGTCGGTCGATGCCCCATCGGGCACCCTGACCGACGCCGAGGCCGCTGCGGCCAACGCCATCGCTCGACGGGCGGCCCTCCGCGACCGCCACGCCCAGCGCCTCACCACCTTGATGGAGCAGCGCCGCGACCTGCGCGGCGTCCACCAGCTCGCGGACTTCGTGGACGACGCGATCCGCTGGACCGCCTGACCCTGTTCGCCGCGTAGGTCAGCGGCGTCGGCGCGCGGTGCCGAACATGCCCCGCGCGATCTCGGCGGCAGCGGTTCGCATGAACTGCTTGAACGCCGACGACTTCACGACGTCGCTGACCACGCCACCGTCGTCCTTCTTGCGGACGCCGGATCCGCTCGACTTCGGGCCCGACTTCTCCTTGGCCGCTGCGGCCTTCTCCTGCGCCTCGGCCTCGGCCTGGGCGCCCTCCTCGAGCTTCTTCGCAAGGATCTCGCGGGCCGACTCGCGGTCGACGACCGTCGCGTACGTCGCAAAGCGCGGGCTGGCCTTGACGGTCGCTTCCATCGACTCGGTGGCGCTGGGCGCCATCAGCGACTCGGGCGCGCGCAGCCGGGTCCAGGCCACGGGCGTCGGTGCACCGCGCTCGCCCATCACGGTCACGATCGCCTCGCCGGTGCCGAGTGTCGTCAGCACCTCGCCGAGGTCGTCGTACTCGCTGTTGGGGTAGGTGTTGACGGTCGCCTTGAGCGCCTTGGCGTCGTTCGGGGTGTGGGCACGCAGCGCGTGCTGGATCCGCGAACCGAGCTGGGCGAGCACTTCGTCGGGTACGTCGGTGGGGCTCTGCGTCACGAAGAAGACACCCACGCCCTTGGAACGGATCAGGCGCACCGTCTGGGCGATCTGGTCCAGGAAGGGCCTGGACGCGTCGCGGAACAACAGGTGCGCCTCGTCGAAGAAGAACACCAGCTTCGGCTTGTCGACGTCGCCGACCTCGGGCAGGTCGTGGAACAGGTCCGCGAGCAGCCACATCAGGAAGGTCGAGAAGATCGCCGGCCGCTCCTGGAGGTTCGGCAGCTCGACCAGGCTGATCAGGCCGCGCTCGTCGCCCGCCATCTGCAGCAGGTCTGCGGAGTTGAACTCGGGCTCCCCGAAGAACGCCTCGGCACCCTGGTCGGCGAACGTGATCAGCTCGCGCAGGATGACACCGGCCGTGGCAGCGGACAGACCGCCGAGCTCCTTGAGCTCCGGCTTGCCCTCGTCGCTGGTCAGGTGCTGGACGACGGCGCGCAGGTCGGCGAGGTCGAGCAGCGGCAGGCCGGCCTTGTCGGCGTAGTGGAAGACCAGCCCGAGGCTGGACTCCTGGGTGTCGTTGAGGCCGAGGATCCGGCTGAGCAGGATCGGGCCGAACGACGAGATGGTGACCCGGATCGGGATGCCGATGCCCTGGCCGCCGAGCGCGTAGTACTCCACCGGGAACCCGGTCGCGGTCCACGCCTGGCCGACCGAGGTGGTGCGGGCGATCAGCTTCTCGTTCGACACACCCGGGGTGGCCAGGCCGGAGAGGTCGCCCTTGATGTCGGCGGCGAAGACCGGGACGCCGGCCGCGCTGAGCTGCTCGGCCATCAACTGGAGGGTCTTCGTCTTGCCCGTACCGGTCGCGCCGGCCACCAGGCCGTGCCGGTTGAGCATGGAGAGCGGGATCCGGATGGTGCTGCCCGTCAGCCCGTCGGGGCCGGTCATCAGACCACCCAGCTCCAGCGCCGCACCCTCGAAGGCGTATCCCGGGGCGATGGCCGCCTCGAGGGCGCTGGTCGCTGCCGGCGGTGCCTCGGGGGCGGCGGGGGCGGGCGTCTCGACAGCGGGCGTCGGCTCCTGAGTCATGGCCTGAACTCTAGTGGCGAAGTGGGACGAACCGCGGCGACCGAGGCGCGGCACCTAGACTCGCCAGCAGTGATCTTCAAGCGCGTGGGCGTCGGGCGTCCCTATCCCGACCATGGGCTCACCTCCCGGGGATGGGCTGCTGTGCCCCCACGCCAGGTCCGCCTCGACGAGCTCGTCACCACCAAGGAGACGCTGCAACTCTCCTCGTTGCTCGACGACGACTCGACTTTCTACGGTGACTTGTTCGCCCACGTGGTGTTGTGGAGGGATGAGTTCTATCTGGAAGACGGGTTGCACCGTGCCCTGCGCGCCGCCCTACAACAGCGCAACGTGCTGCACGCCCGCGTCGTCCGGATGGAGGGCTGACGCGTGATGCTCGACGCGCGCGCGAGCAGCCGCTCCGCCATCACCCTGGTCGTCCTGGGCGTGATCTTCCTGGCCGGCCTGACCTGGGCGTGGTCCCGCGTCACCGAACCGTTCCCTGAACGCGCCGAGGCGGCTCCCTGCACCAGCACGCTGATCCGGGAGGGCGAGGACCTCGCGCCGCCGCAGGTCCTCGTGACCGTCCTGAACGCCGGCGGCAGCAACGGGCTCGCGAGCAGCACCATGGCCAAGCTCGCCGGATTCGGCTTCGTCGCCGGCAAGACCGGCAACGCCCCGAACGGCACCGCCCCGCTGGCCGCCCAGGTGTGGGCGAGCGACCCCAACGACCCGGCGGCGATGCTGCTGGCGTCGTACCTCGGCAAGAACGTGGAGATCGTCGACCAGCCGTCGGGCTACCCCGGGGTCACCATCGTGGTCGGCAAGAAGTTCAAGGGGGTCCGCAAGGGACACCCGACGATCACCGCGCAGAGCGACAGCTACGTCTGTACGCCGCCGCTGAGCACCGAGCCCGAACCAGTCGTCTGAGTCGTCGCCTGAATCGTCGGCTGACTAGCGCCGGGTCGGCGGGTTGTCCTCGCCCAGCCACTGCGCGAGCCGCCCTCCGGAGCTGACTTGGCGGAGCCGCTGCTCGGTGGCTTCGCGCAGCTTGCGCGGCGTCACGACGATCATGTCGTCGCCATGGCGCAGGACGGTACGACGCTCCGGCACCTTGGCCTCGCCGTCACGGACGATCATCGACACGCTCGCCCCCGTGGGCAGGCGCAGTTCGCCGACCTCCACCCCGTGGAGCTGCGACTTGGGACTGATGGTGACCTGCAGCAGGTCGGCCGCGACCCGGTCGAGCGGGGCCGCCTCCACTTCGATCCCCCGCGGCTCCGAACGTCGCGCCACCTTCAGCACCCGCGCCGCGAGCGGCAGGGTCGGGCCCGTGAGCAACGTGTAGACGATGACCATCACGAAGACGATGTCGAACAGACGGGTCGCTCCGTCGACGCCTTCGGCGAGCGGGATGGTCGTGAGCACGATCGGGACCGCGCCCCGCAGCCCGGCCCACGACATGAAGCCGAGCTCGTTCACAGGCGTGCGTTCGCCGAACGGTCGGAGGACGGCGGCGCTCACTGCCACCGACACCGGGCGCGCCACGAAGGTCAGGATCAGGCCGGCCACGATGGCGAGGCCGACGACATTCCACGTCAACCGGTCCGGCGACAGCAGCAGCCCGAGCATCACGAACAGCCCGATCTGGGCGATCCAGGCCAGTCCTTCGACGAAGGATCGCGT
This sequence comes from Nocardioides sp. WS12, assembly GCF_014108865.1. NCBI lineage: Bacteria > Bacillati > Actinomycetota > Actinomycetes > Propionibacteriales > Nocardioidaceae > Nocardioides > Nocardioides sp. WS12. The sequence continues at coordinate 28,659 of NZ_CP053928.1, forward strand.
GGTGACCCGGTGGGGCAGGTCGGCGTTGCCGAGGGCCAGCGCGGCGACGTACACGGCAGCGAAGCCGCTGGCATGCACGGCCGCAGCGGCGCCGTACGCGACGAGGGTGAGGCAGAGGATCGCGATCGGATAGAGACCGGACGACGGAAGCGCTGCGCGGCGCATGATCCAGGCACCGCCGAAACCGGCGGCCAGGCCGAAGGCCACGCCGGCGATCAGCTCGTAGATCACGATGCCGGTGCTGCCGAGGAGGCCGTGCTCGGCGAAGGCGCCCGACGAGACGAGGGTGACGATCACGACCGTCGGCGCGTCGTTGAGACCGGACTCCGCCTCGAGCGTGCCGGTGATCCGCTTCGGCAACGGCACCACGCGCAGCACCGAGAACACGGCCGCAGCATCGGTGGGCGAGCAGACCGCGCCGAGCAGGACCGCCAGCTCCCACGGCAGGCCGAGCAGGTAGTGCCCACCGGCCGCCACGATCCCGATCGAGACGACGACGCCGAGCGTTGCGAGGGACAGCCCCATCCGCATCGCTGGTCGAGCGTCACGCCAGTTCGTCGTGAGGCCACCCTCGGCGAGGATGATCGCCAGCGCGGCGAAGCCGAGTGCGTGGGCGAGCTGGGCGTCTTCGAACCCGATGCCCGCTCCGCCCTCGCCGAGGGCGACACCCATCAGCAGGTAGACCAGGAGGCTCGGCAGGCCCACGCCCGATGACAATCGGACGGCGAGGACGGCCAGCAGCGTCACCCCGGCACCCACCAGGACGAACGTGTCGAGCTGATGGACATCGAACGTCAAGAGGGCACCTCAGGGTCACTCGGCTCTCGTCGGGTGGCGGGACCGTAGTCTATCGGTAGAACGTGTTCTAGATTAGGTCCATGACGACTGCCCTCCCTGCCGGACTCGCCCTTCCCGAGACGGTCTCCGCCGACCAGTTGACCCCGGACACCGAGTCCTTCGACGTCGTGGTCGTGGGCTTCGGCATCGCCGGCGGGTGCGCGGCTCTCGAAGCCGCCCGCGACGGGGCCCGGGTGCTCCTGCTCGAGCGGGCTGCCGTGCACGGCGGCACGTCCTCGATGTCGGGCGGCCACTTCTACCTCGGCGGCGGTACGGCGGTGCAGCAGGCGACCGGACACGAGGACCCGGTCGAGGAGATGGTGCGCTACCTGATGGCGAGCACCAAGGACCCCGACGAACAGAAGATCCGCGCGTACTGCGAGGGATCGGTCGCGCACTTCGACTGGCTCGAGGCGCTCGGCTTCGAGTTCGAACGCTCCTTCTTCCCCGGCAAGGCGGTCATCCAGCCCGGCACCCAGGGCCTGATGTTCACGGGCAACGAGAAGGTCTGGCCCTTCCGCGACGACATCAAGCCGGCACCGCGCGGCCACAAGGTCCCGGTGCCCGGCGACACCGAAGGCACCCGGATCGTGATGGACCTGCTCCGCGACCAGGTCGAGAAGGCCGGCGTCGAGGTCCGCTACGAGACCGGCGCGACCAACCTCGTCGTCGACGGCGACCGCGTGGTCGGGCTGGCCTGGAAGTCGTTCGAGAAGACCGGCGTGGTCCGTGCCGGCGGCGTGGTCATCGCGGCCGGTGGCTTCGTGAACAACCAGGACATGGTCGACCACTACACGCCGGCGCTGAAGTCCGCGACGTTCACCCTCGGGTCGACGTACGACGACGGGCTGGCGATCCGGTTGGGCGAGTCCGTGGGCGCGGCCCTCGAGAACATGGACGAACCGTTCATCACCGCGCCGTTCTACCCGCCGTCCGACCTGGTCAAGGGAGTGATCGTGAACCGGGACGGCCAGCGGTTCGTGGCCGAGGACAGCTACCACGCGCGGACGTCGTACGAGGTGCTGCGGCAGCCCGGCGGGGTCGCGTTCCTGATTGTCGACAGCGACCACTACGAGGAGCAGCGGATGTCGCTCGCTCCCTTGAAGGACGGCTTCGAGACCATCGAGGAGATGGAGTCCGGACTCGGCCTCCCCGAGGGCTCGCTCGTGGCCACGATGACCAGTTACAACAAGCACGCCGCAGCCGGCGAGGACCCGGAACTGCACAAGCACCCCGACTGGCTCGCCCCGCAGACCACCGCACCGTGGGCCGTCCTGGAGCTGAGCCTGGGTGTCGCCTACTACGCCGGCTTCACCCTCGGCGGCATGGCCACCACCGTCGACGGAGAGGTACGACGCCCCGACGGTTCGGTCATCCCCGGCCTGTACGCCGCCGGCGCCTGCGCCTCCAACATCGCCCAGGACGGTGCCGGCTACTGCTCGGGCACCCAGCTCGGAGAGGGTTCGTTCTTCGGGCGCCGCGCGGGTCTCCACGCGTCTCGCTACGCTCGCTGATGTGACCAGCAGGTACGCCGCAGCGGCGCGGGCGAACGTGCCGCCGTTCCATGTCATGGACCTGCTGGCGGGGGCGGCGGAGCGGCAGCGCACCCATAGCGACCTGGTCAATCTCGTCGCCGGCCAGCCCAGCACGGGGGCGCCGGCGCCGGTCAACGCCGAGGCGATCCGGTTGCTCAGCACGGGCGACCCGCTCGGCTACACGACTTCGACGGGCATTCCCGAACTCCGCACGGCGATCGCCGGCCACTACCGCCGCTCGTACGCGCTGGAGATCAGCCCGGTCGACGTCATCGTCACCACGGGCTCGAGCGGCGGCTTCCTGCTCGCGTTCCTCGCCGCCTTCGACGCGGGCGACCGCGTGGCCATCGCACGGCCCGGCTACCCCTGCTACCGCAATGTCCTCAGTGCGCTGGGTTGCGAGCTGGTCGAGATCCCGACCGGCCCGGCGACCCGCTTCCAGCCAACCGTCGAGCAATTGGCCCAGGCGCATGCCCACACCCCGTTCGCCGGGCTCGTCGTGGCGAGTCCCGCGAACCCGACGGGCACGATGTTGCTGCCCGAGGAACTGGCGGCGATCGCGGCCTGGTGCGACACGACCGGCGTCCAGCTGGTCTCCGACGAGATCTACCACGGCATCGAGTACGCCGACGGCCCTGGCAGCACCGACAGCCTCGCGAGCTCGGCCTGGCAGACCTCGCGTGAAGCCGTGGTCTTCGGGTCGTTCTCGAAGTACTTCTCGATGACGGGCTGGCGGCTCGGCTGGATGCTGGCCCCCGAGCGACTGCGCCGGCCGGTCGACGTACTCACGGGCAACTTCAGCATCTGCCCGCCCGTCCTGGCCCAGCACGCCGCGCTGGCGGCGTTCGACGATGCGTCGTACGCGGAGCTCAACGCGCACGTCGGTCGGTATGCCCACAACCGCGGCCTGTTGCTCGACGGCCTGCGCCGACTCGGCATCACCGAACTCGCCCCGGCCGACGGCGCGTTCTACGCCTACGCCGACGTCCGGCACCTGACGAACGACTCGATGGCCTACGCCCGCGACCTGCTCGCCCGCACCGGAGTCGCGGTCGCCACCGGCATCGACTTCGACACGGTCGACGGAGGCAAGTTCCTCCGCTTCAGCTTTGCCGGTACGACGGCCGACATCGTCACCGCGCTCGACCGCCTCGACGGACACCTCTGAAACAACAGGTTTGAAGGCGTCGATCCGGGGAAGGGGCGCGTTTCATGTACGGCGACACGGAACTCATCCGACGCCGCGTCTCGTCGTTGCGCGACCAGGGCGCGGAGGTGCGGGCCATGGCCGACGAACTGGTGGCGCGGGTCGAAGGCCTCGGCTGGACCGGCCGCGCGGCCGACGCGATGACCGAACGCGTCTCTGACCGCGCGCGCCATCTGCGCACAGCCGCCGACGGCCACGTGGCCGCAGCGGACGCCCTTGCCTCGCATGCCGAAGCCGTGGACGTGGCCACCGACGACATCGCGAACGTCGAGGCCCGGGTGACCGCGATGGTTGCCGACGCACAGGGCCGGATCGCGGCGATCACCGCTGCCAACGAGGACGGCCGTCCCGCGGTCACCCCCGATCCCACCGACGAGATCCTGGCCGCGTTCGTGGCCCCGCCACGCGGACACCGCGACTGGCTCGACGTCGACGTCCCCGGACTGGAGCGCTGATCGTGCCCACCATCGACCTCACCCGGATCCCGTCGCGCGAGCCGGTCCCGCCCGCCCCCGTGCCGCTGCGCAGCCCGATCGACGCCGCACCCCGCCGCGTGGGCGTCACGCTTCCCGAACTCCAGTACGCCGCCCGGTTGGCCGGCGACGCTCCGCTGCCGTTCGACGTGGCACCGCCCGTGGCCGCCGACGCCATGCAGTCGCGGCTGGGCCAGAGCCCGTCCACGACCGAGGACCAGTCGTACCGCTCCGTCGTCGACGCGTTGCACGAGCCCGTCGAGTCGCTGACCCGCCGCGGCCTGGTCGTCGACGGTGTCCTCGACGCTGGTGTGGCCGGAGCCATCGGCCTGCTCGCCGCTCCCCACATCGCGCTCGACGCCGACCTGCGGGTCGGTGACGTCCAGGCCAAGGTCTGGCACCGCCAGGAAGGAGCGGCCGTCGCGTCGCTCTCCACCGTCGACGGCATCGTCTTCGAACTCGGCTGGTTCGGCATCGATGCCTGGGCGACCGAACTGGCCCGCGTCGCTGCCCCGTCGGAGGAGGCAGCACTCAAGGCCTCCGTCCTGCCGTCGTACGTCGACCTCCCGCTCGAGCTCGCGGACGCGGCCGCCGAGGCCGTCCGGGTCGGCCGGGGTGACCTCATTCCGGTGCTGACCTCGCGTCACTCCGGCGCCACCCGGGGACCCGACGGCGTGCTGTCCGACGACGTGGTGGCCCGGTTGCTGGTGGCCCTGTCGGGCGAGGCGCAGGGCCGGTTGCGTGCCCTGGTGGCCGACGTGTCCGGCGACGAGGTCGACACGGTCGGCGTCGTGTCCTGGACGCTCCTCGCCGATGGCTGGCGCGCCCTGCGACCACACCACGAGGACGGCGTCCTGCGCCTGGAGATCCGGGCGGTGGAGCCCGCCGACCTGGCTGGCGTCATCGCTCCCGTGATGGCTCCCCTCGTCGCGAACTCTTCCGGGGAGGCCCGATGACCCCCGAGACCGTCGACCCGGTCCTGTCTGCTGCTACCGCCGAGTCCCGCGAGGCGCCGGCGACCGCGGTCGAGGCCGCGGACCTGGCCGACAAGTACGACCAGATGCTGCGCCTGGCCGACCTGTTCGACGACGCCGGTGCGCAGATGCGCGAGTGGGCCAAGCTCGGCCGTGACGTGCTGACCGACCCGGAGATCGCGGCGTCGACGCCGCTGTCGCCGCGCACCTGGGCCACCGCCGAGGAGGAGTTGCGCGCCGCGACCACCGGCAAGGACGGCCTGTTGAGCCGTTCCATCGAACTGGACGCCGACGCCCTGATCCTGCGGGCCACGGTGCTGACCTACCGCTGGATCGACGAACTCCAGGCCGCCGCCTACGAGACGCTGGGCTCGATCGCCGGCCGGGCCATCGGGTACCTCGCGCCGCAGGTCAGCCTCGGCGGCGCGATCGTCGCCGCCGGCCTGATCGAGACCGACGCCCTCGACCGTGACGGCGTCGCCTCCTATCTCAACGACCTGGCGGCTGCGAACCCCGAACTGATGGACCACGTCACCACGGGTGGCGGGCTCCTCGACAGCCTCCAGATGCGCGGACTCCTGACCGCCGGCGTGCTCTCCGGCGAGAGCGGCCGCGCAGCACGGGCCGGTGGCCTGCGCGCTGCGGGCGTCGCCCCGCTGACCTCCGACTGGGGTGCCGCGCTGCGCGATGTCGCGATGGGCGCCAGCGACCCGGTCGAGACCGCGGCCCCTGCCGCGAACCCGGCCCCCGAGCCCCGCTCCGATGCACCGGACGGCCTCGGTGACCTGATGGCCCTGCTCACCGGCAGCGACCACGCGAGCGACCCGGTCCGCATCCTGCAGGTCGGGCCAGGTCGGCTCGTCGCCCTGCTCACCGGCCCCGGCGGGCCCGGCCCGGCGCCGGGGCGCCTCCGCCTGGTCTCCGGCGACCAGTCCGGCTACGCCGCCGACGTGATCCGCGCCCTGGCCGCAGCAGCGACCGACACCGACGAGCCGACCCGCGTGATGCTGGTCGGGCGCGGCGCCGGTGGCGCGGCGGCCCTCGAGATCGCTACGCGCGCGGACCTGCCGGGCTTCGTGGTCGACCAGGTGGTGACCGCGAACGCGCCGTCGGCGCAGGTGCCGCACCTGTCGGGCGACGTACTCGTGCTGTCCCTGGAGGACCGCTCCGACCCGGTCGCGCTGCTCGGTTCGCTGATCAACGCGACGTCGGCCAACCGCCTCACCGTCGTCTACGACGCCGCGGGCGACCCGGGCCTTCCGGCGCTCGTCGCCGGGGGCCGGGCAGCGGACCGCGCCGACCACCCGGACCTGGTGGCGGCCCTCGCGCGGTGGCGCGAGCAGGGCTATCTGCGCCCCTCCGCCTGACCTCTCGAACCGCTCGAAGCAGAGCGATCTGCGCCACACCCGCCGCCTGACGAGGTCGGCGGGTACGGACGCGCGCCCACGAGTTCCTTGACAAAACCGGGGTCAATGTATGCAACATAGTGTTGCGCTAACAGAGTGCATGCTCCCGATTTCGATGACGAGAACGGAACTGAACCATGACTGCCACCGCCGATCGCACCGCCGACATCGCCTCCGACACCGCGGGGCTGAGCTTCCAGGACACCCTCCAGGTCCTGTCCGAGGCCTCGGTGCACCAGCACTTCGATGCATTCCTCGACATCGCGTGGGACAGCCCCGAGTTCGAGATGATCCCCAACGACGTGCGCTGGGTGCTCCCGGAGATCGACGCGCTGGGCCAGACCGAGTGGTACAAGTCGCTGTCCGTCGAGCGGCAGATCGAGGTCGGTCAGTACCGCCTCTCCAACATCATGAAGGTCGGCCTGCAGTTCGAGCAGGTGCTGATCGGCGGCGTGATGAGCCACCTCATCGGCATGGGGAACAACCGTCCCGAGTTCCGCTACTCCACGCACGAAGTGACCGAGGAGTGCCACCACACCCAGATGTTCCAGGAGGCCGTCAACCGGATCGGTGTCGACGTCCAGGGCGGGCCGAAGTGGTTCGTCAAGGTCGCCCCGTTCCTGTGCCTGGCCGGCGGACCGCTGACCAACATCTTCTTCATCGGCATCCTCGCCGGCGAGGAGCCGATCGACTACCTGCAGAAGTCGGTGCTGCGCTCGGGCCACGACCTGCACCCGATCGTCACCCGGGTGATGCAGATCCACGTCGCCGAGGAAGCGCGCCACATCGGCTTCGCCCACGCCTACCTCGTCGAACGCTCCAAGGACTACGGCCCCGTCCAGCGCGCCGCGCTCTCGCTCGTCTACCCCATCGTGATGCGCGTGCTGTGCGACGTGATCATGAAGCCGACCCGCCAGATGCAGAAGGACCTCGACATCCCGAAGCACGTCATGCGTGAGGTCTACTGGAAGAGCCCGGAGTCGAAGAAGCTGTTGCGCGACACGTTCGGTGACGTGCGCATGCTGGCTGACGAGCTCGGCCTGATGAACCCCGTCTCGCGCCGACTCTGGCGTCTCCTGGGCATCGCCGGCCCCTCGTCGCGATTCCGCAGCGAGCCCAAGTCCGCTGCCGTCTGAGTTGACCCCACTGTCATGGCCTACGTCGTCACGCAGTCCTGCTGCGCCGACGCCTCGTGCGTCGTCGCCTGCCCGGTCAACTGCATCCACCCCGCACCGGGCGAGCCCGGTTTCGGCACCTCCGAGATGGTCTACATCGACGCGAACTCCTGCGTCGGCTGCGGAGCCTGCGCGACGGCCTGCCCGGTCGGCGCCATGGTCCCCGATGCTGCACTGACCACCAAGCAGCTGCCGTTCATCGACCTCAACGCGGCCTACTACGACGCGTTCCCGCACGCCGACCGGACGCCCCTGGCCCTGGTGCCGCCGCAGCGACGGCTCACCCGTCGAGGCCCGTTCCGGGTGGCGGTGATCGGCGCCGGCCCGGCCGGTCTCTACACGGCCGACGAGCTGCTCAAGCACCCCGAGATCGAGGGCGTCGACGTCTACGATCGCCTCCGGACGCCGTACGGCCTGGTCCGGCACGGGGTCGCACCCGATCACGCCTCGACCAAGCAGGTCACCCGACTCTTCGAGGCGATCGAGCGGCAGCCGCGCTTCCGCTACTTCCTCGGCGCCGAGGTCGGCACCGAAGGCGTGACGCTCGCCGACCTGCGAGCGGGCTACCACGCCGTCGTCTACGCGGTCGGTGCTTCCGCTGACCGCAACCTCGACATCCCCGGCGAAGACCTCGCCGGCTCGCTCGCGGCGACCGCGGTCGTGGGTTGGTACAACGGCCACCCGGACCAGCGCGACCTCGACGTGCCGCTCGCCCACGAGCGGGCGGTCGTCGTCGGCAACGGCAACGTCGCGCTCGACGTGGCGCGCATCCTCAGCCGCCCGTTGACCGTCCTCGAACGCACCGATCTCGCGCCCGGGGCGCTCGCGCAGCTCGCCACGAGCGGGGTGCGGGAGGTCGTCGTACTCGGTCGCCGCGGCCCGGCGCAGGCAGCGTTCACCGTGCCCGAACTGATCGGCCTGTCCGGTCTCGACGACGTCGACGTCCTCGTCGATGCCGACGCGTCGCTGCTCACCGGTGACGACCAGCGCAGCAAGCTCCTGCGCGAGCTCGCCGAACGGACGCCGTCGGCCGACCCCGGGCGCCGCCGGATCGTGCTCGCGTTCACCGCTTCCCCGATCGAGATCCTCGGCGAGGACGGCCGGGTCACCGGCGTCCGCGTCGCCCGCAACGACCTCGTCCCGACCGCGGACGGCGACGTCCGCGCCCGAGCCACCGACGACATCCGCACCATCGAGACCGGTCTGGTGATCCGCTCCGTCGGCCATCGCGGTCTCCCCGTCGCCGACCTCCCCTTCGACGACAGCACCGCCACGATCCCCAACGACGGTGGTCGCGTCGAGCCCGGCGTGTACGTCGTCGGCTGGATCAAGCGCGGCCCGAACGGCTTCATCGGCACCAACAAGACCTGCGCCCAGGAGACCGTGGAGGCGATCCTCGACGACCTCGATGCCGGTCTCCCCGAGCCGACCGGGTCGGCGCGCCGTGCGGCCGAACTGGTCCGCGCGGTCCACCCCGACGCGTCCGACCTCACCGGCTGGCAGCGTCTCGACGCCGCCGAGCGGGAACAGGGCGCGCGTATCGGTCGCCCCCGGGCGAAGATTGTCGACCCCGACGCGCAGCAAGCGGTCTCCGCGACACGTGTCGACACGGCGCGTGGCCGTGGCCTCCGACGGCGTACGGTGTCGTGACGCCGTGCTGATCCGAGGAGGTTCCGTCATGGGAGCGCCGAGGGGCGATGCCACTGACGGTCGCAAGCGACGCTGGCAGGAGCACAACGCCGCGCGCCGCCAGGCGATCATCGACGCCGCACTGACGGTGCTCACCCGCGACGTCGCGCCGGGCGAAGAACTCAACGTGCAGCAGATCGCCGATGAGGCAGGCGTGCACCGGACCGTGCTGTACCGGTACTTCGAGGACCGCACCGATCTCGACCTCGCCATCCAGCGCGAAGTGTGCACGCTGGCGACCGGGCCGCTCCTGGCCGCGGTGACCCTCGAGGGCACTCCCCGCGAGATCGTCCACCGGATCGTCGGCGCCTACGTCGACTGGGCCGTCACGAACATGGCGCTGATGCGCTTCGCCGAACGCGAGGTCGCGGGAGCGCCGTCCAAGCCACTCGACGACGCGATCACCCAATTCGCCGCCATGGTCGAGGAGGTGATCGGCGCGTTCATCGAGATCCTCGGTGTCGAGATGTCCGACGACGACCGCGACTCCCTCACGCCCTGGGTCTTCCTGCTCGTCGGCGGCGGCATGGCCGCCGTGCGCAGCTGGACCGCCCGTGCCGAACTCCGCCCCGCCGTTCCCGAATTCACCGCACTGCTCGCCGAGGTCACCTGGCTCCAGGTCGAGGGCCTCGCGAAGACGCGTTCCATCGAGTTGCCCGACCTCCCCGTCGAGGAACTCCTGAACCTGAAGGACAGCCCATGACCGACCACGTCGACGTACTCATCGTCGGAGCCGGCCTTTCCGGCATCGATGCGGCCTACCACGTGAACAAGGCCTTCCCGGACAAGTCGTACGCAGTCCTCGAGATGCGCGGCGCCCTCGGCGGCACCTGGGACCTGTTCCGCTACCCCGGCATCCGCTCGGACTCCGACATGCACACCCTGGGCTTCGGCTGGAAGCCGTGGAAGGGCACGAAGGCGATCGTCGACGGCCCGGACATCCTCGCCTACCTCCAGGAGGCGGCGGCCGAGAACGGCATCGACGAGCACATCCGCTACCACCACAAGGTCGTGCACGCGGAGTTCTCCACCGCCGACGCCCGCTGGACGGTGAGCATCGAGCGCACCGACACCGGCGAGACCACCGAGGTCACCGCCGACTTCCTCTGGTCGGCGTCCGGCTACTACAACTACGACGCCGGTTTCACCCCTGAGTTCGCGGGGCGTGAGGACTTCGAGGGCCAGGTGGTCCACCCCCAGCAGTGGCCGGAGGACCTCGACTACCAGGGCAAGCGCGTCGTGGTCATCGGCTCCGGCGCCACCGCCGTCACGCTGATCCCGGCCCTGGCCAACTCCGGCGCCGGGCACGTCACGATGCTGCAGCGCACGCCGACGTACATCATCAGCCAGCCGACGCACGACCACGTGTCGGCGCAGATGTACAAGCGCCTGCCCGACATGGTCGCGAAGAAGCTCATCCGCACCCGCTACCTCACCAGCCGGATCGCGTTCTACGAGTTCTGCCAGGCCCGGCCGACCGAGTCGCGGGCGCTCCTGCGCAAGCTCCTCGAGCGCCAGTTGCCCAAGGGCGTCGACTTCGACGAGCACTTCCGGCCGCCGTACGACCCGTGGGACCAGCGCCTGTGCGCCGTCCCCGGTGGCGACCTGTTCAAGGCGCTGCGCCAGCACACCGTCGACATCGTGACCGACCACATCGAGCGGTTCACCCCGAAGGGCATCCTGCTGAAGTCCGGCCAGGAACTCGAGGCGGACATCATCGTCACGGCCACCGGTCTCAACCTGAGCCTGTTCGGCGGGGCCACCTTGGCGGTCGACGGCGCCTTCGTGAAGCCCTCGGACAGCATGGTCTACAAGGGCCTGATGCTCAGCGACGTCCCCAACTTCGCGTTCATCATGGGCTACACGAACGCGTCCTGGACCCTCAAGGCCGACCTCGTGTGCGAGTACGTCGTCAAGCTCCTGCGCCACATGGACAAGACCAGCACCCGCACCGTGGTCCCGAACCGCGACCCGTCCATTGCCGAGGAGCCCTTCCTGGACTTCCAGGCCGGCTACGTCATGCGGGTGATCGACGCGATGCCCAAGCAGGGCTCGACCTACCCGTGGCGGATGAAGATGAACTACTTCCAGGACGTGCTGGCGTTCCGCAAGCCCGTGGCCGACGAGGCCCTGGAGTTCTCGGCCTGACGGTGGTGCAGGAATACCCGCTGAAGCGGGTATTCCTGCACTTCCTGACTGTTGCAACGGCCAAGGAGTGCCGGTTTCCCCGCTGAAGCGGGTATTCCTGCACCTCGTCGCGCTACCTCAGACCGGTGCCGGCATCGACCGGGCGATGATCTCCTTCATGATCTCGCTCGTGCCGGCGTAGATCTGGGAGACCCGGAGGTCGGCCCAGGCGCGGGCGATGGGGTACTCGGTCATGTAGCCGTAGCCACCGTGCAGTTGCAGGCACTTGTCGGCGACCTTCTGTGCGCGCTCGGAGCACCAGAGCTTCGCCATCGCCACGGTCGGGATGTCGAGCTGCTTCTCGAGGTGCAAGGTGATGCACTCGTCGACGAACGACCGCGCGACCCGGGCCTCGGTCGCGACCTCGGCCATCTTGAACTTGGTGTTCTGGAAGCCCCAGATCGGCCGGTTGAACGCGTGCCGGTCGTGGACGTAGCGCAGCGTCTCGTCGAAGCAGAACTCCATCGCAGCGACGTTGGAGACGGCGACGATCAGGCGCTCCTGCGGCAACTGCTCCATCAGCTGGATGAAGCCCTGGCCCTCCTCGGTACCGAGGAGGTTCGTGACCGGGATCCGTACGTCGACGAAGCTGAGCTCCGACGTGTCCTGGCCCTTCATTCCGATCTTGTCGAGCACCCGTCCGCGCGAGAAGCCCGGGGTGTCGGTCGGCACGATGACCAGCGAGATGCCGGCAGCGGACTCCTCCGGGTTCGTCTTCACGACCGTGATGACGACATCGGCCTGGGCGCCGTTGGTGATGAAGGTCTTGGACCCGTTGACGACGTACTCGTCGCCCTCACGGATCGCCTTGGCCTTGATGCTCTGCAGGTCCGAGCCGGTGCCGGGTTCGGTCATCGCGATGGCACCGACGACCTCGCCGCTGGCCATCTTCGGCAGCCACTCGAGCTTCTGCTCCTCGGTGCCGTAGTTGAGGATGTAGTGCGCCACGATGCCGTTGTGGAGCGAGACGCCCCAGGAGCTGTCGCCGGCCCGGGCCTGCTCCTCGACCAGGATCGCCTCGTGCGCGAAGGTGCCGCCACCGCCGCCGTACTCCTCGGGAACCGAGAGGCACAGGAGGCCGACCTCGCCGGCCTTGTTCCACAGCTCGCGGTCGACCTGCTTGTTCTCGATGAACCGGTCGACGTTCGGCTTGACCTCCTTCTCGCAGAAGGTGCGCGCGAGGGCGCGGAAGTCATCGAGGTCGGTGTCCATCCAGAGCGAACGACGCTGGGGCATGGGAGTTTCCTTCTTTGCAGTGGTGGGTGGAGCGGAAAGCAGAACGATCAGCCGACGACGCCGGCCGCGCGGAGTTCCGCGACCAGGCCGGTCGCGTAGCCGAGCTCGGCGAGGAGTGCATCGGTGTGGGCACCCAGCCGAGGCGCCGGCTCCGGGGTGGGCGGGATGCTGCGGGAGAACCGCGGCGCCGGGGCCGGCTGGACGCGTCCGTCGATCTCGACGAAGCTCTGGCGGGCCCGGTTGTGCGGGTGATCGGGTGCCTCGCTCGGCGACAGCACGGGCGTGACACAGGCGTCGACCCCGTCGAACACCTCGGCCCACTCGTCGCGGCTCTTCGTGAGGAACACGCCCTGGAAGGCCGCGCGAAGCTTGCCCGCCTGGTCCAGGTCGAACGGCGAGGGAAGGTCCTCGTCAGTGAGTCCGAGCCGGGCCAGCAGTTCGGCATAGAACTGCGGCTCGAGCGCCCCGACGGCGACGTACTTGCCGTCGCTGCAGACGTAGGTGTCGTAGAACGCGGCGCCGGAGTCGAGGAAGTTGGTGCCCCGCTCGGGCATCCACAGGCCGGTCGACGCCATCGCGTGCACGAAGGTGGTGAGCAGCGCCGCGCCTTCGACCATCGAGGCGTCGACGACCTGGCCCTTGCCGGAGAACTCCCGCTCACGCAGTGCAGCCAGCAGGCCGATCACGAGGAGAAAGCCACCTCCGGCGAAGTCGGCAACCAGGTTCAACGGCGGCAGCGGCCGCTCCCCCGCCCGGCCGATCGGCTCGAGCGCGCCGGCGAGGGCGACGTAGTTGATGTCGTGCCCGGCGGCCTGGGCCATCGGACCGTGCTGGCCGTAGCCGGTGAGCCGGCCGTAGACCAGCCGGGGATTCCAGCCCTGGCAGTCCTTCGGTCCCACGCCCAGCCGCTCGGCGACACCGGGGCGGAAGCCCTCGACCAGGATGTCTGCGTCGTCGACGAGGCCGCGGACGATGTCGACGCCGCGGGGGTCCTTGAGGTCCACGGCGATCGAGCGCTGACCGCGGTCGAAGTAACCCGACGGTACGGCGAGCGCGTCGCCGCCGCCCGCGCGGTCGACCCGGATCACGTCGGCACCGAGGTCGGCCAGCACCATGCAGGCGAACGGTGCCGGCGCGAGGCTGGTGAGCTCGACGACCTTGAGTCCGTCGAGAGGACCGGCGCTCACTGCGCATCCCTGGGAAGCCCGAGCATCCGCTCGCCGATGACGTTGAGCTGGACCTCGGTCGTGCCGCCGTAGATCGTGGTGGCGCGGCCGGCGATGAGCTGCTCGATGGCGTGGTCACTGGGCTGGCCGGGGACGGCGACCGTGCCGGCGACACCGAGCTCGGCAACGATGAACTCGGCGATCTTCTGACTGATGCCCATGGCCAGCAGCTTCCCGGCGCTGGACGTCGTACTGACGTCGACGCCGGCAAGTTGCTTGAGCACGACGCGGGCGCTGATGACATCGATCGCCTGGCTCTCGGCGAGCAGCCCGCCGAGGTGGTAGCGGGCGATGGTGCCGAGCTCGCGGCCACGAGCAAACTTCAGCAGGTCACCGTCGTTGGCGTAGGCCTCCATCTTCTGGCTCAGCGCCACCCGTTCGCCGGCGAGGGTCGTACGGGCGACCTCCCACCCGTGGTCGACCTCGCCGACGACGTTCTCATCGGGGATGAAGACGTCATCGAGGAACACCTCGTTGAACAGGGCGGATCCGGTCATCTCCCGCAATGGGCGTACGTCGACGCCCTCGCTCGACATGTCCAGCACGAAATAGGTGATGCCCTCGTGCTTCGGCGCATCGGGGTTGGTGCGGGCGATCAACATCGCCCAGTCGGAGAACTGGGCGACGGTGGTCCAGATCTTCTGGCCGGTCACCCTCCAGCCACCATCGACCTTGACCGCCTTCGTCGCGATCGAGGCCAGGTCGGAACCGGCCCCGGGCTCGCTGAACAGCTGGCACCACACGACCTCGCCGCGCAGGGTCGGGACCACCAGGTCCTGGCGCTGCTGCTCGGTGCCGTGCGGCACGATCGCACCGACCGCCCAGGTGCCCATGAGCAACTGCGGCAGATTGATGCCGGCGTGCTTGATCTCCTGCATGATGACGATCTGCTCGAGAGGCCCGGCGGCCCGGCCGTACGGCTTCGCCAGGTGCGGCTGCACCCAGCCGCCGTCGCCGAGGGCGACCAGCAGCTCGTCCTCGTCCGTGATGGCGGCAATGGTCGCCAACTCGGCGCGGATGGCGGGACGGATCGTCTCCGCCTCCTGCGGCAGCTCGATCTCCAACGCCCGGCCGACGCCGGCCAGCGCCAGGTCGGCGAGCCGCAGTGCGTGCTCCTCGCGGCCACCGAGCACGCCGCGGAGGGCGAGCGCACGGCGGTAGTAGAGGTGGGCATCGTGCTCCCACGTGAACCCGATGCCGCCATGCACCTGGATGCAATCCTGAGTCACCTGCACCGCGACGTCCGGTACGACGACCGCCGCGACCGTCCCGGCATAGTCGGCGTTGTCATCGCCCTTGTCGATCGCGACCGCTGCGTCCCAGACCGCGGCACGCGCCTGCTCGAGCGCGATGCCCATCCGGGCGCACAGGTGCTTGACGCCCTGGAACTGGCCGATGGGACGGCCGAACTGGACCCGGATCTTCGCGTACTCCGCGGCCGTCGCGACGGCCCAGGCCATCACGCCGGCGGCCTCCGCGCCGAGGATGACGGCGGCGATCGAGCGGGCCCGCTCGGCAGCCAGGGCAGAGAGGACGTGCTCGGCGTCGACCGTCAGACCGTCCGCGGTGACCCGTGCGGAACCGCGCACCACGTCGATGCTGTCCTGACGGGCGATCTTCACCGCCGCGGCAGCGACCACGATCCACAGGGTGGAGCCGTCACGTGTCACCGGCAGGACCAGGTGGTCGGCATGCTCGCCGCCGAGCACGCCCTCCCACGTCCCCGACACCGTCCACGCGCCGTCAGCGCCCACCGCCGCCGGGACACCGGAGGCGTCCAGTGCCACGGCAGCGGTCGTCGTACCGTCGATCAGGGCAGGCAACAGCTCGACGGCCTGCTTGCCGCCGTCGGCCTGGATGAGGGCCGAGGCCAGCACCGTCGGCACGAACGGCCCGGGGGCAGCGTGGCGACCCAGCGCCTCGAGGGCCACCGCGAGCGTCAGCAGTCCGCCGCCCGCGCCACCCGACTCCTCGGCGACGTGCAGGCCGAGGAGGTCGTAGTCGACGAGCGCCGACCAGAACGCGGGGAACTTCTCCTCGCCACCGGCGTCGATGTCCTTGCGGACCACCGCGGCCGGGATGACCGAAGCAGCGAGGTCGGCGACCGCACTGGCGAGGTCGACGTGTTCGTCGATGAGACCGAGGCCCAGTTCGTAGGTCTGACGTGTCATGGCGTCCGTCTCCCTCAGAGTCGATCGGCGAGGTCGGCGATGGTCCACGGACCGTCGCTCTCGATGGTGGTGACGTCGTGCCAACCCGCGAGCTCGGAGATGCCGCCGCCCTGGACGGCGTACACCTTTCCGGTGAGCTTGCAGTCCGGCGCCACGAGCCGGGCGACGAGCGGCGAGATGTTCGACGGCGCAAAGGCGTCGAACTCGCCCTCGGGCACCTCGGCCGCGAACAGTGCGCCCATGCCGGGCGTCGCGAGGGTCAGCCGGGTACGGGCGATCGGTGCGATCGCATTGACCCGGACGCCGTAGCGCTCGAGCTCGTCTGCCGCGACCAGGGTCAGCGCGGCGATGCCGGCCTTGGCGGCGCCGTAGTTGGCCTGGCCGGCGTTCGGCATGAACGTGCCCGACGCCGACGCGGTGTTGACGACCGCCGCGTTGATCTCGGCACCTGCCTTGCTCTGCGCCTTCCAGTACGCCGCCGCGTGGTGCAGCGGCGCGGCGTGGCCCTTGAGGTGCACGGTGATGACGGAGTCCCACTGCTCCTCGGTCATCGAGGGGAGGAACGCGTCACGCAGGATGCCGGCGTTGTTGACCAGGATGTCCAGACCACCGAACTCGTCGATCGCCTGCTGCACCAGGGCTTCCGCGCCGGACCACGACGCGACGTTGTCGGTGTTGGCGACCGCGCGGCCGCCGGCCGCACGGATCTCGTCGGCGACCTCCTGGGCGGGCCCGGCGTCAGCGCCGCTGCCCTCGTTGGAGCCGCCGAGGTCGTTGACCACGACAGCCGCGCCTTCGCTTGCGAGGAGGAGGGCGTGCTCGCGGCCGATGCCGCGACCGGCGCCGGTGATGATGGCGACGCGTCCGTCAAGAGTTCCCATGTCGTGTAGTCCTTTGATCGGTGGTTGAGGTGCGAGTGCAGCGAGCCTCGAAACCCGGTGTCAGTCGGTGAGGACGGCGAGGCCGTCGCGGATGACCAGGTCGCTGTCGACGGTGGTCTGGAAGCCGTACGCCGTGGTGCCGGCGTCGACCGTCGGGTCATCGAGACGCCAGAAGCTGGTGGTGATGTCCTGACCGGGCAGCACCGGCCGGGCGAACCGGACGGCGAGCCGCTTGAGGCGTCGTACGTCGCCATCGGCGAGCTCCGTCAGGGCAGCCCAGGAGGTGAACGCCATGGTGCACAGGCCGTGGTTGATGATCCCGGGGAGGCCGGACATCTGGGCGATCTCCTCGTCGAGGTGGATCGGCATCGGGTCACCGGACGCGGGCGAGTAGCGGAAGGTCTGGTCGTCGTCGACGTGCTGGGTGACGACGACGTCCGGAGCGGCTGCCGTGACCGACTCGGCCAGTCCGTGGCCGGGCGCCTGCTCCCCGACGGTTCCGCCGGAGTCGACGCCCCGGAAGAATGCCGAGAGCCACTGCTCGTTGACCAGCTCGCCATCGGCGTCGCGGGTCTCGGCGTACACCGTGACGGTGGAGCCGGTGCTGAGCGCAGCGTACCCGGTCGCGCGGGCACGACAGGTGAGCACGTCTCCTGGCCGGATCGGCCGGTGGAAGTGGAAGTCCTGCTCACCGTGGACCAGCTTCATCAGCAACTCCACCGGAGCCACGCCGAGCGCGGCCGGAGCGAGCGAGAAGAAGGTCGGCACCACCGCGAACACCGGCGGGGCCAACTCACCCCGGAGATGTGCCTCGATGGGGTCGTTGGTCGCCGCGGCGTACTCCGCGATCCGCTCGGCAGTGACCTCGAAGACCTGGTCCTCGGTCCACTCGCCCAGCCCGGAGTCCTCGAAGGTCACTGCCGTCGTCATCGTTTCGTCGTCCGTTCAGGCCGCGACGAGTTCGGCGAAGGTCGCCAGCGACTTCTCGAGGTCGCCCTGCGCGTTCTTCGCGACGGCCTTGCCGATCGGGCCGACGATCATCGCGCCGTTGAAGTCGGCGTCGATGGTGGCCGTCGAGCCGCTGTCGGCCGGAGCCACGGACAGGACGAACTTGATCTTCACGCCGGCCATCCCGAGGCCCTCGATGGTGACGGTGTTCGGTGCCTCGAGCTCGGTGATGGTCCACTCGATCTTGTTGGCCATGCCCATGACCGAGACGACCTCGGTCACCTGGGTGCCGACGGTGATCTGGGCGGGGAGCTCGCTCTTCCAGTTCTGGTGGATGGAGAGCCACTTCTCCCACTCGGCGAGGTTGGACAGGTTGTCCCACGCGGTCTGCGGGTCGACGGGAAGGTTCTGGGTGACGGAAACGCTGGCCATGGTTGTTCTCCTGTTGGTGGTGGTGTGACGTGTCGTGGAACGGGTGGGGTCAGGCGCGGCGGTAGGCCGTCACGACGACGGCACCACCCAGACCGATGTTGTGCTGGAGCGCGACGCCGTCCTTGCCGGCAGCCGACTCGACCTGGCGGGCGTCAGCGGTGCCCCGCAGCTGCCAGGTGAGTTCGCTGCACTGGGCCAGGCCGGTCGCGCCGAGGGGGTGGCCCTTGGAGATCAGACCGCCGGACGGGTTGACGACCCAGCGGCCGCCGTACGTCGTGTCGTCGTTGTCGATGAGCTTGCCGGCGTCGCCGTCGGCGCACAGGCCGAGCGATTCGTAGGTGAGCAGCTCGTTGGCGGAGAAGCAGTCGTGGAGCTCGATGACGTCGACGTCCTCGGCGCTGATCCCGGCCTGCTCGTAGACCTCGTTGGCCGCCCGGCGCGACATCTCCTTGCCGACCAGCGACTGGGCCGACTTGTCGGTAAAGGTGCCCTCCATGTCGGTGACCATCGACTGGCCGATGATCTCCACGGCCTGGTCGCCGAGTCCGTGCTTGTCGACGAACGCCTCACTCGCGAGGATCACCGCGCCCGAGCCGTCCGAGGTCGGCGAGCACTGCAGCTTGGTCAGCGGTCCGTAGACCTGGCGCGACGCGAGGATCTCCTCGAGCGTGTAGACGTCCTGGAACTGGGCGTAGGGGTTGTTCACCGAGTGTCGGTGGTTCTTCACCCCGACCTTCGCGAACTGCTCGGCCGTGGTGCCGTAGCGCTCCATGTGCTCGTTGCCGGCAGCGCCGAACATGTACGGCGCGGGCGGCATCGCGAACTCCTGCAGCTCGGCGAGGGCGAGCAGATGCTTCATCAGCGGCTGCTCGCGGTCGTCGTACATCGAGCCGAGCGAGCCGGGCTGCATCTTCTCGAAGCCGAGCGCGAGCGTGCAGTCGGCGAGACCGCCGCGGACCGCCTGGGTCGCGAGGTACAGCGCCGTCGATCCGGTCGAGCAGTTGTTGTTCACGTTGACGACCGGCAGTCCGGTCATGCCGAGCTCGTAGACCGCGCGCTGCCCTGCGGTCGACTCGCCGTAGACGTAGCCGACGTAGGCCTGCTGGACCTCGCGGTAGTCGATCCCCGCGTCCTCGAGCGCCTTGGTGCCCGACTCCCGCGCCATGTCGGGGTAGTCCCACTCCCGTGATCCGGGCTTCTCGAACTTCGTCATCCCGACGCCGACGACATAGACCTTGTTCGCCATCTGGCGGCTCCCTCTTTTTACTCGGACACGATGTCCGGGCAAAAGTACGTCGGACAGACTGTCCAGTCAAGAGCTCCGGCGGTAACGTTCGCCCCGTGGCGAGGACGACGGTCGATGCGAGCGCGACACCCGACGGTCGCGACACCCGCTGGGACGACCACCGCGCAGCGCGGCACGAGCGGATCCTCGCCGCGGCCATCGACGCGATCGACGCCGAGGGCGGTGCCATCGGCGTCGCCGCGATCGCCGACCGCGCCTCGGTCCCCCGCTCGGTCGTCTACCGGCTGTTCGAGAACCGCGACGACCTCGACGAACAGATCCGGGCCCGGATCATCGACACCCTGATGGCCGACCTCGCGCCCGCGCTCGACCCGACCGGCACCATCCGGGAGGCGATCAGCAGGGCCACCACGACCTACGTCGGCTGGGTGGCCGGCCATCCGCGGCTGCAGCAGTTCCTCGGCACCGGGTCAGCCACCCGTCGTCGTACCGGCTCCCGCGTCGTCACCGGCACCAGGACGGCGATCGCCCTCGGGCTCGAGACTCTCCTCGAGTCCGAGCTCGCACAACTGTCCAGCGAGCCCCCGCCGCCCGGCGCCGCCCAGAACCTGGCCTTCGGGCTCGTCGGCCTCGTCGACGGCAGCGTCAACCGGTGGGTGGCCCACCCGGAGGCGCGCAGCAGCGCCGAGGAGCTCGTCGAGTTCCTGTCCGACGCGGTGTGGAGCGTGCTGTCCTCCCACGCCGACCGGCTCGGTGTGCCGATGACGCCGGACCAGAAGCTCAGCAGCTCCTGACTACCACGCCAGCTCGTGCACGAACTCGCTGAGTTGGTTGAGGTTGCGGCACTCGATCATCCGCACGATCTCGCCGTACGTCGGCGCCGCTGAATCACCCGTCCCCCAGTTGCGTTCGTGCTCAGGGTTGAGCCAGAACGACCGCTTCACCGAGCCCGCGAGTTGCTTGAGGGTGTCCTCGTGGAGGTCGCTGTAGTTGGAGCGCGCGTCGCCGAGGATCAGCAGCGTGGTCTTCGGGCCGAGCGCGTCCGAGTGCTGCTCGGCGAACTTGGTGAAGACGCGGCCGTAGTTGGTGCGACCCCACAGCGCCGCATGGCTGGCGCTGGCAGCAAGGTCAGCGAGTACGTCGACCGGGTCGGCGCCCGGGCGGAAGTGTCCGGTGACCTCGTGGACGTGGTCGATGAACGTGAACGCCCGCATGCTCTGGAACACCTCACGCAGCGCGAACACGAACAGCAGCGTGAACTGCGCGAAGTTGGCCGTTGAGCCGCTCACGTCGCAGAGCACGACGAGGTCGGTGCGGTGCGGGCGCTTGGGCCGGTGGTGGGTGGTCATCGGTACGCCGCCGGTGGCCATCGACGCCCGCACGGTCCGACGGAAGTCGAGGGGCGCGGAGCGTGCGTGGCGGGAGTGCTGTTCCTTCGCGAGCCGGGTGGCGAGGCGTCGCGCGAGCGGGAAGATCTCCTTGCGCATCTCGTCGAGGTCGGTGCGGCGGGCGGCCATGAAGGCGAGCTGGTCGATGCTGGGGCGCACGGCCACGTCGGCGACGTGGTCGGGACCCTTCTCCTCCGCGATCCGTCGCCGGGCGTCGCCCTCGACCATCGCGGTGAACGCACCGATCCGCTGGTTGGCGACACGGCGGGCGTCGTCCTCGTCGGCGCCGTCGGCCATCAGGCCCTGGACCAGTCGGTCGATGAGTTCCTGGGGAGCAACGCGTTGCAGGGCCGTGTAGGCCGACCAGGACGAGAGCCCCGGGCCGCGACCGGGCATGGAGCCGAAGGTGCCGACCATCTCGGCCGCCATCCGCTGCAACTCCGCGGGGTCCATCTGGCCGGCTTCGAGCATCTCGGCCAGCCGGTCGCGGAAGCTGAGCAGGGCCTCACCGTTGTCGCGGACGGGGCCGCCCTCGCCCTGCTCCCCCTCGCCGGCCCCTTCGCCGTCGATCGAGGCGGTCCCAGCGCCGTCGCCGACCATGCCGGGGAAGTAGACGTCGAAGAGCGCGTCGAACGTCGTACGTTGCGACTGCTTCTTGACCATGGTCGCGGCGAACGCGTCCCGCACGGTGTCGCGACTCGTCCAGTGCAGTGCCGACAACGCAGCGACTGCATCGAGGTCCTCGGCCAGCGACACGGACAGGCCGGCACCACGGAGCGCCTCGACGAACGCCAGGTGGCGGTCGAGGAGTCCGGAACGGTCGGCGCGGTCGGTGCTCATGGTGGTCAGGCCCGCTTGAGCTTGAGTTCCTTGACGGCCCGGTCGTGGTCGGACTGGTGCTTGAGCACCGCGCCCAGGGTGTCGAGGATCGCGGCCTGGTCGAGGTCGCGGATCTCGAGGGCGATCAGCGTGCGCGCCCAGTCAACGGACTCGGCGATGGACGGCGCCTTCTTGAGCTCCAGCTCGCGCATCCGGGCGACGGTGGCGACGAGTTGCTCGGCGATCCGGTCGTCCAGGTCCGGCACCTGCTGTTGCAGGATCTCCCGCTCCCGCGCGGCATCCGGGTAGTCGAGGTGGAGGTAGAGGCAACGCCGCTTGACCGCCTCGGACAGCTCCCGGCTCGCGTTCGACGTGAGTACGACGAACGGCCGGCGCGTGGCGGCCACGGTGCCGAGCTCGGGGATGGTCACCTGGAAGTCGCTGAGCACTTCGAGGAGCAGGCCCTCGACCTCGATGTCAGTCTTGTCGACCTCGTCGATCAGCAGCACCGTCGGTTCGTCGCGACGGATCGCGGTGAGCAGCGGCCGGGTGAGCAGGAACTCCTCGGTGAAGATGTCGTCATGCGTCGCGTTCCAGTCGCCGCCCCCGTTGCCGTTCGAGGAGTTGGCGGCCTGGATGCGCAGCAGCTGCTTCTTGTAGTTCCACTCGTAGAGCGCACGCGCCTCATCGAGTCCCTCGTAGCACTGCAGCCTCACCAGTTCGGCACCCGTGGCGCGGGACACCGCCTTGGCGAGCTCGGTCTTGCCGACACCGGCCGGACCCTCGAGCAGCAACGGCTTCTCGAGCGCGCCGGCGAGGTAGCTCGTGGTGGCTGTCGCAGCGTCGGCGAGGTAGCCGGCGGCACCGAGCCGAGTGGCCGCATCGGCCGGTGATTCGAACCAGGTCATGCGGGGTCCCCGACGGAGTGTTCGCTGGAGGAGCGAAGCGGGGGAAGCGAAGAGTCCGGTGGGGTGCTCATGCACCCCATCCTGCCGGTCTGGTGGGTGGTCTGGACATTCACGTCCCAGTGGATGTCTGTTGGATCACGCGTTCCCGGTCGTGACCCCGACCCCTCCTACTCGTTGAGATCGACAACAGACCGTCGACCAAACAGAACGCGCAGGGGGGCTCCAGATGACTGATGCAGTCCTGCCCACTCAGCGGTTCCGGGTCGTGGTCCAGGCGATCCGCTCGGCCAGTACGGCGGGCGCCCTGACCCTCCTGGTCGGCTTCGGAGCACTCAACGTGATCTCCACGCCGCAGCCGCACGAGCCGGCCGAACAGATCGGGATGCAGTCCGGTCCGCTGGACGACATGATGCAGCTCAACCGGTGCTCGTTCACCGGCTTCGACCGCGACGTGATCCCCAGCAAGGCGATCGTGCGAACCCCCGAAGGTGAGACCGAACTCGTCTCCTTCGACCGCGGCTGGGCCGTGTTCAGCGGTGACGTCGCCGGTGAGCTCGTGGCCGTGTGCCTCGGTGCACCGAAGACCACCACCACCAGCTAGGCGAACGCCTCACCCAGGAACGACAGCACCGACGGAGCGATCCGGCGCCAGTAACCGCTGTCGTGGTCGCCCAGCGCGAAGGCCCCGGCTGGCCGCTGGACGAAGCCTTCGACGTACTCCTTCGACGCCGCGTAGAACGGGTCGCCCTCGCCACAGTCGACCCGGACCGCGATGCCGTCCAGGTCTCGCTGGCGACCCATCACCGTCGTCGCATCGAAGTCGGCCCGGTCGTCGTAGGCGCCGGGAGCGGTGTCGTCGAAGTCGCGCCACAACGCAGGCGACATCGCCGCGACCGCGGGCACCCGATGGCCACCGAGGAGAGCGGCGAGCCGCAGCACGCCGAAGCCGCCCATCGACCAGCCGATCAGGCCGATCCGGCTGGTGTCGAGATCGTGGTCCTCGAGCAGGGGGAGGAACTCGTCGGTCACCATCGTGCCGGCACGATCGCCGTCAGCCCGGTCGTGCCAGTAGGACTCCCCACCATCGACGCTCGCGATGGCAAAGGGCGCTACGCCGTCCGCGACGGCTGCCGCGAGGAATCGGTCGAGGCCAAGGCGGTCGGACCGGAAGGCCGACGTGTGATCCTGACGGCGCCCGTGCAGCGCGATGACCACCGGCAGCACGCCGCTCACCCCGGGCGGACGCGAGATCGCCCACCCGACATCCCTGCCGCGGGATCCTGACCGGAACACCCCCGTCTCGAAGGCACCCACCGTGACGTCCGGTACGACGCCTTCGCCCCCGTCGCGCCCGAGGCGGTGATAGAGCCAGGCCCGCCCGGGCAGCACCTCGGACTCGATGCCCGCGAGCGCCGCGCCACCAGCGACAGCGACCCCGGTCCCGCCGAGCAGGAGCCCCCGTCGACTGATCCGTGAACCTCGTGCGTCACCCATGGCGAAGATGATGACGCGCGAGGCGCACGACCGGTTGACCGGCACGGGCACCGATCGTCAGCGGAACCCGTCGTTGTCCTCGAGATCGCCCTGCACGATGACGGTCGCTTCCTCCAGCGCCGGGCCGGCGGCCTTACCGGAGAGCGCCACCGAGACGGCCTGCGCGAACTGGCTGCTCAGGACCGCGTAGCCCGGGGTGACCGGTCGCGGCACGGCCACGCACTCCGACGTGGGCTCGTCGTTGCCGCAACTGCGGACCAACTGGTCCGCGAAGAGCGCCAACGGGCCGTCCTCGGCGTACAGGCTCGACGCCTCCAGTGCCGACGAGTTGCCCGGGACCGCACCGTTCGCATCGGCCATGCGAAGCACCTCCTCGTCCTGCAGGAGATACGTCAGGAACCCTGCTGCCGCCTGCTGTCGGTCGTCACCGCTCGCTGTCACCGTCCAGGCCCACGAGCCCTGGCCGGTCTTGCTGCCATGACCGAGGTCCGGCAGCGGCAGCACGAGCAGGTCGTCGCCGAGTGCCGCTGCATAGTCGCGATAGGTCCAGTGCCCGACCCAGGACAGAGGTGCCCGTCGGGAGACGAACGCGTCGTCCTTCTCGTTCGGGTCGACGTACGACGCCCAGCCCTGCAGCGTGGCCAGTGCACTCCGGGCGGCAGCGCCGTCCATCCGGCCGGCCGGCGAGAGCGAGTTCTGGTCGATGAGGCCACCACCGGCGGAGGCGACGAGCGGCGCGAACCCGTAGGTCAGCCACTCCCCCACGCCGTAGTTGAGCTTCACGTCCAGGACCTTGCCGTCAGCGTCCTTCTTCGCGAGCGCCGCCAGCGCAGCGCTGAACTCCTCGGCGGTCCAGGCGTCATCAACCGATGTCGGCCACTCCACTCCGGCTGCCCGCAACGCCCGGCGGTCGGCGTACAGGCCGAGACCGGAGTCGAAGGTGCCGACGGCGTAGGTCCGGCCGCCGTGCGAGCCCTGCGCCCTGAGGGAGGACAGCTGGTTGGCCAGCACCGCGTCGGGGAGCAGCCCGTCGAGAGGAAGGAGGGCGGCCTGGTGGACGTAACCAGCCAGCAACGGACCGTCGACCTCGGCGACGTCGGGCAGGTCGCCACTCGCCGCCGCCGTCTGGAGCGCGTCGTTGTAGTCACCCTCCGCGATCATCCGGAGCTCGACCTCGACGTCGTCGTGGCCTTCGTTGAACGTCGCCACCTGCTGTTCGAGCACGGTCCGTTCGGCATCGGTGCCGTCGTGGGCCCACACCTCGATGGTGACGCGTTCGGGGCCGGGGTCGGCTCCGCATCCCGCGAGCGTCACCAGCAGGCACGGCAGACCGGCCTGGAGGAACGACCGCAGGGATGTCATGCCCACAGGCTTCGGCCCGGATCCGGCTCATCTGAGGACCCGCCGGGCCGATCAACCAGACGAGACTTACGTGGAAGGGCGCCGCACATGCACAGGGTCACATCGCTGGTGACGTCGATGCTGGTAGCTGTCGCGCTCCTCGGACTTGCCGGTACGACGGCTGTTGCGCTGACCGCCATCTCCCGGGCCAACGACCGCGTGACCTCCACCCGCGCGCTGGTCTCCCAGTTCGCCCTGCTGCGCGAAGCACTGTCGGAGGAGGCGTTCGCCGAGGCCGGCTATCGGCGCTCCGGCAGCGACGAAGCGTGGCAACGGGTGGAGTCGGCGGTCGCAGCCATGCCCCTGCTGATCCAGGAGGTGCGCCAACAGGTACCCGCCAGCAACGGCATCGCCCTGTCCCAGCTCGGCGTCCTCAACGCCCGCTACGTCCGCCAACTCCGGGCCACCCGGGACTCCATGACCACGGACGCCGACGACCGCGTCGCCGGCCCCGCACTCGACGCGATGCGCTCACTCCTGGAAGCCACGATCAGCAAGCATCGCGATGCCGTCACCGAGGCGACCGTGCAACAGGCCGACCTGACCCAGCGCCTCAGCGTGTTGTTGTCGAGCGTGTTCGCCCTCGCCTTCGCCGTCCTGGTGTGGGTCTTCCGGCTCGACCATCGCGAACAACGCAGGCTCCGTCACGAATCGGCCGAGCACCGGACGCGGGCGCTCACTGACCCCCTCACCGGCCTGCCGAACCGGGCCGCCCTGCTCAGCACGATGGCAGCCGAGCTGGGCCGCCCGGACACGCAGGCAGCCCTGCTGTTCCTCGACCTCGACCGGTTCAAGCCCGTCAACGACACGTGGGGACACCACGCCGGCGACGCCGTCCTCCAGCAGGTCGCGACTCGGCTGCAGGACGCCGTACGAGAAGACGACTTCGCTGCGCGACTCGGAGGCGACGAGTTCGCGGTGTTCCTGCCCCGGGGCGGGGGAGCAGAGGCGATCGAGGCGCGCATCCTGGCTGCATTCACGACGCCCTTCGACGTGGCCGGCGAACCCTACGACCTGCGCACCTCGATCGGCATGGCACGCTCGAGCAGCGCGGAGCAGGGGCCCGACGAGCTCCTCCGACTGGCAGACGAAGCGCTGTACCGCGCCAAGCGAGCCCGTTGCCGCTGAGCCCGCCCGGCAGGACGAGGCTGCGTGCGATCACTCCTCGATGGGAGATGGAGTTTCACCGGACTCCGGCGCTGCGTCTGCGTCGGGTGTCACCGGGGCAACCGGGGCCACGGGGGCCGCTGCACCCGCGATCACGACGGCGTACGGATCGAGCTTCTCCTGGGCCTTCTGGTGTTCCTCGATCCAGGTCGCCCACTTCTCGTCCAGATCCACGCCTGCCTCTGCTGTCGCGTCATCCCAGGACGTGGCCGTGGTGCTGGTGAACGTGTACGCCGCCAGGCGTGCCTTGAGCGTGGCCTTCCACGTGTCGGCGACACCCTCGTGCCGGGCCTCGTGGGCGCGCAACGCCGTGTGTGCGGCGGTCCACTCCTTCTTGATCTTGGTCGGAGCCCACGTCGGCATGTCGACCGACTTCGCCACCGTGACGGTCGACGCCGTCACCTTGACCGTCCAGCTCTTGTCCTTCGCCTCCTTGGCGTCGAAAGTCCGCGTCATCGAGAACGCGGCCTGGGTGTGGGCGGCTTCCGGCGCGTACGGGCTGTTGGCTGCGAGCCAGGCCAGGACGGCAGTGGCATCCGAATCGGCCGCCGCGCCGACGGCGTACCGCTGGACTCCCAGGAGACCAGCCACCGCGCCGTTGCCGGCCGCGCGTTGCAGTGCCAGCACGCCCTGCGGCGTGCGACCCGGGGTCGTTTCCCGGGCGTAGGCGTCCGGTCGTTCATGTTCGGCACCGTGGTGGTGCTCGGCGAGCGCCATGAATCCGAGGGTCGCACCGAAAGCCCGGGACTTCAATGACGACCGGGTGCCCGTTCGGGCAGGCTCTCTGCACCGGGAAAACGCAGCAGACCGGGCCCTGGGACCCGGTCTGCTGACTGGCGGTGGCGGTGGGATTTGAACCCACGGTGGGTTTGACCCCACACAACATTTCGAGTGTTGCACCTTCGGCCGCTCGGACACGCCACCGCCGGAGAGGCTACCGGAGCAGGGCGGGGGTGCTGAAATCCGGCACCCCCACCGGACTCATCAGCGCTGAGCGACCCGCGGCGGGAGCTGGCGGCCGGCCACGGTCGGGGTGCTGGCGCTGCCCGTGGGGGTGTAGACCGCGGAGAGGTCGCGGGACCAGACGACGCTGCCGGTGCCGATCTCGAAGCCCACCAGTTCGATCGTGTGCGGACCTGCCGTCACCGGAACCACGGCCGTCAGGGATGCCGTGTCGCCGCCGCCCTCGGACTGGAACTCGAGGAAGCGCGCGTTGTCGATCTGCTGGCCGTCGATGTAGAGGGTGGCGACCAACGCGCCAGCGTCGACGACCTCGTCGTCGTCATTGGCGTCGAGACCACCGGTGAGCTGGAGGTAGCCCGCCGGAGTGGTGAAGGTCTTCGAGACCAGCGTGCTGCCACCGTCCTCCTCCGTTGCGACCCCGACGGGCTCGTTCTCGATGGCGCCCCACATGCGGGCCTCGTCAATCAGGTCGGCGGCCGTGACGCTGCCGTCCCTGATGTCCAGGCCCGTGACCGTGGCGTTCCTGACGTCGGCGCCGGTGAGGGTCTCGTTCCGGACATCCGTGCCCGTAAGGCTCTCGTTCGTGACGTCGATGGTGGAAACCGTGCCGTCCTTGATCTGCTTGCCGGTGATCAGGGCACCGGCGACGGCACCTCCGGTGCTGCCGAGCAGGAGCAGGACGACGAGCAGCGCGAGGCCGAGGGGGGTGGTCGCGCCGAAGCGGCGGGTGCGGGGGGTGGACAACAAGGGCTCCTCAGGTAGGTACAAAGAACTCGCCAACCTAGGGGGCGCGAAGAGCACTGTCCGGCGTTTCGATGAACTCCCACCAAGATCACATCGCAACGTGGTTGCAACGTTGGCCGGGCATCCTCAGGACGACGAGACGCTGGTCACACGGGGGACGACGATGTCTACTGGATTCATGACGGATACCGAGCCCACTCAGATGCGGGCTGAGGTCGCCGCATCCTGGGAGCGCTCGGCGGCCGCCGGCGTCGACATCACCCAACTCGAAGCGCCGATCGCGTTGGAGACCCCGGACCTGCGCGGCCTGCGCGAGGCCCACCCGCTCGCGCGCGTGTTCCCGCTGCTCGACGACGTCCTCGGCAACGAAGTCCGCGACTGCGGCGCCGTGATGGCGCTCGCCGACCACGAAGGCACCCTGCTCTGGGTCTGCGGTACGCCGGACAAACTCCGCCAGGCGGAAGGGATCGGCTTCGTCGAGGGCAGCAACTGGGACGAGCGGCTCGCCGGCACCAACGCCCCCGGCCTCGCGCTGGCCACCGGCCGCGACGCGTTCATCACCCGCGACGAGCACTTCCGCTCCTCGGTGCGCTCGTGGAGCTGTGCCGCGACACCGATCCACGACCCGTTCACCAGCCAGATCCTGGGTGTCCTCGACGTGACCGGGGGCGACGCGATCGTCGTACCCCAGACCATGGCCATGGTCCGCGCCGCAGCGCGCATGGCCGAGGCCGAACTCGCCCGCCTCCTTCCCCCGCCTCCGACCCCGGACCGCGCGACCGGCCTGCGCCTGGTGCTCGAACTGCTCGGCCACAACGAAGCGCTGATCACCATCGACAACGGCCAGGGCAAGGTCAGCCGGCTCCGGTTGTCGCGCCGCCACAGCGAGATCGTCGCCTTGCTGGCGGCTTATCCCGGCGGCCTCACCGGCGATGAGCTCGCGGTCATGCTCTACGAGGAGGACGGCGGTACGTCGACGCTGCGCGCCGAGCTCAACCGACTCCGTGGTCTGCTGGGCGAGGACCTCCTCGCCTCCCGTCCGTATCGGCTCACCGCTCCCCTCGCCGGAGACTGGCTCGCCGTCGAGGCCCAACTCGCGGCCGGCGACCTCCGCTCCGCGATGCGCGGGTACGGCGGCCCGATCCTGCCGCGCTCGACGGCACCCGGCGTCGTACGACTGCGCGACGGGCTCGCCGCGTCGCTGCGCCAGGGGTTGCTCCGATCGCGCGCAGCAGAACTGATGTCGGCCTGGACCCGCTCGGGCTGGGGTCGCGATGACTACGACATGTGGCTCGCGCAGCGGGCCGTCGTGGCGCCGACGTCGCCGATGTTCGCCCTTGTCGAGGGGCAGCTCGCCCGCCTCGACCGCGACCTCGCGTAAGCGCAACCAGCCTGCAACGTTCCTCTTCGTAACGTCGTGACCACCGTCACACAACGGCCCACCGACGACACCCTGGAGGACGCCATGACCGTCTATGCAGCACCCGGACAACCCGACTCGCTCGTCACTGTCGAGTCCCGCTACGGCCACTTCATCGGTGGCGAGTGGGTCGACCCGATCAAGGGCGACTACTTCGAGAACATCTCCCCGGTCAACGGCAAGCCGTTCACCGAGATCGCCCGCGGCACGGCCGAGGACATCGACGCGGCGCTCGACGCCGCCCACGCCGCTGCTCCCGCCTGGGGCGCCACGTCCCCGGCCGAGCGGGCGAACGTCCTCAACAAGATCGCCGACCGCATCGAGGAGAACCTCCTCCAGCTCGCCGTCGCGGAGACCTGGGACAACGGCAAGGCGGTCCGCGAGACCATCAACGCCGACCTGCCCCTGGCCGTGGACCACTTCCGCTACTTCGCCGGGTGCATCCGGGCGCAGGAGGGCGGCATCTCCGAGATCGACGCCGACACCTACGCGTACCACTTCCACGAGCCGCTCGGCGTCGTCGGCCAGATCATCCCGTGGAACTTCCCGATCCTGATGGCCGTGTGGAAGCTCGCCCCCGCGCTCGCCGCGGGCAACGCCGTCGTACTCAAGCCTGCCGAGCAGACCCCGTGGTCGATCCTCAAGTTGATGGAGGTCATCGGCGACCTGCTGCCGGCCGGCGTCCTCAACATCGTCAACGGCTTCGGCGTCGAGGCCGGCAAGCCGCTGGCATCGAGCCCGCGCATCGCGAAGATCGCCTTCACCGGCGAGACCACCACGGGCCGGCTGATCATGCAGTACGCCAGCCAGAACATCATTCCGGTGACGCTGGAACTTGGCGGCAAGAGCCCGAACGTCTTCTTCGACTCCGTGAACGCTGAGAAGGACGCCTTCTACAACAAGGCGCTCGAAGGCTTCACGATGTTCGCCCTCAACCAGGGCGAGGTCTGCACCTGCCCGTCCCGTGCGCTCGTGCAGCGCAGCATGTACGACACGTTCGTGCCGGACGCCATCGAACGGGTCCGCGCCATCAAGCTGGGTAACCCGCTCGACGACACCACCATGATGGGTGCGCAGGCCTCCAACGACCAGCTCGAGAAGATCCTGTCCTACATCGACATCGGCAAGCAGGAAGGCGCCAAGGTCCTCATCGGTGGCGAGCGCGCCGTCCTCGAGGGCGACCTCGCTGGCGGCTATTACGTGCAGCCCACCGTGTTCGAGGGCGACAACTCGATGCGGATCTTCCAGGAGGAGATCTTCGGACCGGTCGTCTCGCTCACCAGCTTCGACGACGAGGCCGATGCCCTCAAGATCGCCAACGACACGCTCTACGGCCTCGGTGCCGGCGTCTGGTCGCGCGACGGGTCCCAGGCATTCCGCGCCGGCAAGGAGATCCAGGCCGGCCGCGTGTGGACGAACAACTACCACGCGTACCCGGCGCACGCGGCCTTCGGCGGCTACAAGCAGTCCGGCATCGGTCGCGAGAACCACAAGATGATGCTCGACCACTACCAGCAGACCAAGAACCTGCTCGTGTCCTACAGCCCGGACGCACTCGGCTTCTTCTGATGGATCGTGTGGCTGTCACCGGTGAGGCGGCGGAGTTGCTCCGCCGCCTCACCGAGGCCAACGGGCCGGTCATGTTCCACCAGTCCGGCGGCTGCTGCGACGGGTCGTCGCCGATGTGCTTTCCCGACGGCGACTTCATCCTGAGCGATGCGGACGTCCACCTCGGCGATCTCGACATCGAGCTCGAACGCCAGGTGCCGGTGTGGATGTCGAAGGCGCAGTTCGAGTACTGGTCGCACACCCACCTGACCATCGACGTCGTTCCCGGCCGGGGTGCGGGCTTCTCCCTCGAGGCGCCGTACGGCGTCCGGTTTCTGATCCGCTCGCGGTTGTTCACCGACGAGGAGTCGACGTCGCTCACGCCCACGGAGGCAGGGTGATCGCCCGCGAGGTCGTTCTCCTGGTGCGCGACCTCGCCTCGTGGGCAATCAGCCGGTCAACAGCACGGCGCTGACCCGATCACCAACGCGGATGAATCGCGCCCCGCAGGTTCGTGTCGTAGATGCTCCGCACCCCGTCGAGGAACTCCGTCGGGAGCGGACCGAGGTCACCGGCCGCCGCATTGGCGTGGGCCTGGGCCACGTTGCGTGCCCCCGGGATCACCGTGCTGACGCCCGGTTGCTGCGCGCACCACGCGACCGCGGCCTGGGCCGGCGTCACCTCGGGAGAGAGCGTGCTCCGGACCAGGGTCGTGAACGCCGCCGCGGCGCGGACGCCCTGCCCGTAGTCGACACCCGAGAACGTCTCGCCGACGTCGAAGGCGCTCCCGTCACGGTTGTAGGTGCGGTGGTCGTCGGCGGCGAAGACGGTCGTGTCGTCGTACCGCCCGGACAGCAGGCCGGAGGCCAGGGGTACGCGAGCGATGATCGCGACCCCGGCATCGGACGCGGCCGGGAGGACCTCGTCGAGCGGCTTCAACCGGAACGCGTTGAGGATGATCTGCACCGACGCGACGCCCGGTCGTGCGATCGCAGAGAGCGCCTGGGCGCAGGTCTCGACGCTGACGCCGTACGCCGCGATCACGCCGTCTGCAGCGAGTGCGTCCAGTGCGTCGTACGTCGCGTCGTCGTCGATGACCTTCGACGGCGGGCAGTGCAGCTGGACCAGGTCGATCCGGTCGACACCGAGGTTGGCGCGGGAGCGGTCGAGCCAGGCACGGAAGTTCGCCAGCGTGTAGTTCGAGGGCACCTGCTCGGCCCGGCGGCCCATCTTGGTGGCGACCATGAGGCCGGCGTCGGGATGCGCAGCCAGGAACCGCCCGACGACCTGCTCACTGCGGCCGTCGCCGTAGACGTCGGCAGTGTCGAAGAAGGTGACGCCGGCCGCGGCCGACGCCTCGAGCACGGCCCGGGCATCGGCCTCGCTCACGTCGCCCCAGTCCGCACCGAGCTGCCAGGTGCCGAGCCCGACCATCGAGGCGTCACGTCCCGTGCGCCCGAGACTGCGCTGTTCCATGGGTTCTCCTTGGTGGCTCTCCTGACGCTTCCGTGGGTCGTCAGTCGCGTTTGAAGGGCCGCACGCCGCTCCCGCTCTAGGTTTCTGGGTGTCTAGGACCGGAAACTGCAGAGCGGAGAACGGCGTGCGGAACGTCAGACTATGGCGTGCCCTTTTGGGCGTCGAGAACACCGTCATCGAAAGCGTCGAGTTCGATGAAGGTGCGGAGTTGGTGGTCGCCCGGGTACGGCCGCGGCGAGAGAGCCATGGTCGCTGCGGGGCCTGCGGACGCAGGGCTTCTTGGTACGACCGTGGCGAGGGCCGCCGACGGTGGCGGGCATTGGACCTTGGCGCTGTCCAGGTCTTCCTTGAGGCCGACGCACCACGCGTGAACTGCCGCCAACATGGTCCGACAGTGCGTCAGGTTCCCTGGGCGCGTCATAGCGCCGGGCACACACTCGCCTTCGACCAACAGGTCGCCTGGTTGGCCACGCAGTGCTCCAGGACCGCAGTCACGACACTCATGCGGATCGCGTGGCGCACGGTGGGCGCCATCATCACCAGAGTCTGGGCCGACACCGGCGGCGCAGTCGATCAGTTCGCCGGCCTGCGCCGGATCGGGATCGACGAGATCTCCTACAAACGCCACCACAAGTACCTGACCGTCGTGGTTGACCACGACACCGGCCGACTCGTGTGGGTCGCGGCGGGACCCAAAGGCGCGACTGTGCACGCGTTCTTCGAGGCGCTGGAACTTTCGGGTGCCGGGAGGTGCGCTCAGATCACCCACGTCACCGCGGATGCAGCGCCCTGGATGGTCGGCGCCATCGAGGGCCACTGCCCGAACGCGGTGCGATGCGCTGACCCGTTCCATGTCGTCGGCTGGGCCAGCCAAGCACTCGACGTCGTTCGCCGCGACGCGTGGAGTGCAGCTCGCCAAGCCGGCCACACCCGCCCTGCCGGGTGGCAACACGGGCGCCCCATGACGAAGGCGACCGGGCCCGCGCGGGCCCTGAGGAAGTCCAGATACGCGTTGTGGAAGAACCCCGAGAACCTCACCACCGCAGAGCAGACGAAGCTGGCCTGGATCGCCAAGACCGACCCACGGCTCTATCGCGCCTACCTGCTCAAGGAGGGCCTGCGCACCATCTTCAAACTGCCACCCGATCAAGCCGAAGAAGCCATCGATCGCTGGATCGCTTGGGCACGACGCTCACGCCTTCCCTCATTCGTAAAGCTTCAGGAACGAATCCGTCGCCACCGCACCGAGATTCTGGCCGCGATCGAGAACGCCATGTCCAACGCCCTGGTCGAATCGGTCAACACCAAGATCCGACTCATCACTCGAATGGCCTTCGGGTTCGCCACACCCGATGCCCTCATTGCCCTCGCGATGTTGAACCTCGGCGGCCACCGCCCGACGCTCCCCGGACGCGAATGACCCACGGATCAATCAGGAGAGCCTCCTTGGTCGATCGGCAGGTCAGTTGCGGGCCCGGGCGAGCCGGGCGTCGACGGCGCGGGGACTGAGCACGGCGTCCAGCGCCAGGGCCGCGCAGCCGACGAGGCCGGCCCGGTCGCCGTACGTCGACGGCAGGAACTGGAGCTCACGGGTCGCGTGCGCGGAGGACCGGGCGTAGACCGACTCGCGCACGCCCGCGGCGTAGACGTCGTAGGCCGCGGCCATGTCGCCACCCAGCACCACCGCCTGCGGGTTGAGCAGATTGATGGCGACGGCGAGCAGTTCACCGACCTGGCGGCCGCTCTCGCGCAGTAGTTGCTTGGCCTCCGGATCGCCGGACAGCGCATGGGCAACGAGGTCGCGCACGTGGCCGACGTCGCGCCCCTCCTCCTGCAGCCGGGCAACCAGCGCCCAGCCGGCGGCGAGCGTCTCGAGGCACCCGACGTCACCGCAACGGCACGGCCGACCGGCGGCCTCCGGCACCTTCGTGTGGCCGATGTCCCCAGCTCCCCCACGGGCCCCGGTGACGATCCGTCCGTCGGCGAGCACGCCCAGGCCGATGCCCGTCGACGCCTTGAGGACCAGCAGGTCCCGGATCTCGCGGGCGTGGCCGAGGTACTCCGAGCGGGCCAGGGTGTCGGCGTCGTTAGCGAGGAAGAGGGGGGCCTCCGCCACCCCGGCGAGGTACGGCGCCAGGGGGACGCCGTCCCAGCCGCCCATCACGGGTGTGTCGACGCTGACGCCCCGTGCAGAGTCGACCACACCGGGGAGCGAGCAGCCGATGCCGAGCACCGGCGGCCGGTCCGCGGTGAGCAGCTGCGCGAGCTGGTCGGCGACGACGGGCATCACCTCGTCAGGACCGGCGCCGACCACGTGGTCGACGGCCGAGGCCGCCAACTCGGTGCCACCGAGGTCGAAGACGGCGACCTGGGAGCGGGAGCGGCCGACCGCCGCGGCGAGCACCACGCCCGCCTCCGTGTTGAAGACCAGGCTGCCCGGCGGGCGGCCGCCGGTGGAGGCCAACTCGGCGCCGAGGCGCAGCAGCCCCGCCTCCGCGAGGGCGTTGACCCGGGCGACGACGGCCGTCCGAGACAGCCCGGTGACGGTGCGCAGGTCGGAGCGCGTGGACGCCCGGCCGCTGCGGAGAAGGGTGAGCAGATCGCCGGCCGACGCCGACTCCCGGGCCGCCGGCGGCGTCGTCTCGTCGGTCACGAGAGCCGATCCTAGGGCACGGATCCACCAGATCGGCGTACTTTGATCTCAGAAAGTCCTAAGTAGGGCTTCTAAAGGACAGGGTTACGCACTACCGTTGTGCCAGTGACCGCGCCCCTCCCCGATCTCGACCTCCCGGCCTGCGACTTCACCGTCTTCGGCGGAACGGGCGATCTGGCGCTGCGCAAGTTGCTCCCGGGGCTCTACGAACGCGAACGCCAGCGACACCTGCACCCCGAAACCCGGATCGTCGGCGTCTCACGCCACCACCTGGACGACGACGGCTACCGCGACCTGGTGACCCAGGCTCTCTTCGAGCATGTCCCCGAGGACCACCTCGAGGCCGGCGCCGTGCACCGATTGATCAGCCGTCTGCACCACCTCTCGCTCGACGCCACCACGGCGGAGGGCTGGGACCTGTTGCACGGGCTGCTGAAGGAGCGCCCGGGGGTTTCGAGGCTCGCTGGCGCTCGCACCTCAACCACCGAGGGACCGACCGAGGACGAGCCGGTCCGCGTCTACTACCTGGCCGTCGCGTCCGATCTCTTCGGGCCGATCTGCGACCGCCTCGACGACCTCGGGCTGGTGACGCCACAGTGCCGGGTGGTCCTGGAGAAGCCGATCGGCTGGGACCTGGCTTCCTCACGCGTCGTCAACGACGCCGTGGGGCGGGTCTTCGAGGAGCGGCAGATCTTCCGCATCGACCACTACCTCGGCAAGGAGAGCGTGCAGAACCTCCTGGTCACCCGCTTCGCGAACACGTTCCTCGAGCCCGTGTGGAACTCACGGTGGGTGGACCACGTACAGATCACCGTGTCCGAGACCCTCGGCGTCGCAGGTCGCGGCGAGTACTACGACCGGGCCGGCGCGATGCGCGACATGGTCCAGAACCACCTGCTCCAGCTGCTCTGCCTGGTCGCCATGGAGCCCCCGACGTACGTCGGCGGCGACCCGGTGCGCGACGAGAAGCTCAAGGTGCTGCGTGCCCTCGTGCCGCTCACCGGAAGCGACGTGGATCGCAACACGGTGCGGGGGCAGTACACGACGTACGGCGAGGAACTCGGGCACCCCAGCACCAGCGAGACGTACGTCGCCCTGCGGGCCGAGGTCCAGAACTGGCGCTGGGCGGGCGTCCCCTTCTACCTGCGCACCGGCAAGCGGATGGCGCGGCAGGAGTCGACGATCGAGGTCGTCTTCAAGGAGCCGCCGCACGCGATGTTCCCCCACAGCGAGGGCGCCACGACCCCCAACCGGCTGACCGTGCGGATGCAGCCCGACGAGGGCATGCAACTCCACCTGACCGCCAAGCACCCCGGCCCCGGTGGCATCCGGTTGCATCCCGCGTCGCTGGACCTCAGCTACGCCGACACGTTCGACGAGCGGTGCCCCGACCCGTACGAGCGCCTGCTGATGGACGTCATGCGGGGCATCCCCACCCTCTTCATGCGCCGCGACGAGGTCGAGGCCGCGTGGTCGTGGGTGGAACCGATCCTCGACCAGTGGGACCGCGACGGCGTCGAACCAGTCCGCTACCACCCCGGAACCAACGGCCCGGCCGCAGCAGCACGGTTGCTCGCGCGCACCGGCCACACCTGGCAGGAGCCCACCGCATGACCGCACCCCTCCACCCCGTCCCCCTGCACCCCGTCCTGGACGACGTCACCCGCCGACTGACCGAGCGCAGCGCACCGACCCGGGCGACCTACCTCGCACGGGTCCGCGCTGCGGCCGTGCGCGGCCCGGCCCGGGGCCGGCTCGCCTGCGCCAACCTCGCCCACGGCTTCGCGGCCGCCGAAGGCTCGGAGAAGACCGAGCTGGCCCGCGGCCAGAAGCCGAACGTCGCGATCATCACCAGCTACAACGACATGCTCTCGGCCCACCAGCCGTACGGCGACTATCCGCCCGTGCTGAAGTCCGCCGTGATCCGTGCCGGCGGGCTCGCCCAGGTCGCCGGCGGCGTGCCCGCGATGTGCGACGGCGTGACCCAGGGTCGCGATGGCA
Source organism: Nocardioides sp. WS12 (assembly GCF_014108865.1). Classification (NCBI taxonomy): domain Bacteria; kingdom Bacillati; phylum Actinomycetota; class Actinomycetes; order Propionibacteriales; family Nocardioidaceae; genus Nocardioides; species Nocardioides sp. WS12. Next base: position 66,264 of record NZ_CP053928.1, read on the forward strand.
TGCAGCTCTCGCTCTACAGCCGGGACCTGATCGCCATGTCGACGGCCATCGCGCTCTCGCATGACATGTTCGACGGCGCCCTGCTGCTCGGCGTCTGCGACAAGATCGTGCCCGGCCTGTTGATCGGCGCGCTGTCCTTCGGTCACCTGCCCGCCGTGTGGGTGCCCGCCGGCCCGATGGAATCGGGTCTTCCGAACAAGGAGAAGGCCGCCGTGCGACAGCTGTTCGCCGAGGGCAAGGTCGGGCGTGAGGAACTGCTCGAGGCCGAGGCGGCGTCGTACCACTCGCGCGGGACGTGCACCTTCTACGGCACCGCCAACTCCAACCAGCTGCTGATGGAGGTGCTCGGCCTGCACCTCCCGGGTTCGTCCTTCGTCAATCCCGGGACCCCGCTGCGGGACGCCCTCACCCGGGCCGCGGCGGCCCGGGCAGTCACCCGCACGGCGCAGTACGACGCCGCCCCGGCGCTCGGCGAGATGGTCGACGAGAAGGCGATCGTCAACGCGTGCGTGGCGCTGCTGGCCAGCGGCGGCTCCACGAACCACACCCTGCACCTGGTCGCGATCGCCCGCGCTGCAGGCATCCTGCTCACCTGGGACGACCTGGCGGAACTGTCCGCCGTGGTCCCCTCGCTGGCCCGGATCTACCCCAACGGCGCGGCCGACGTGAACCACTTCCACGCCGCCGGCGGCATCGGCTACCTCATCCGCACCCTGCTCGACACCGGCCTGATGCACGAGGACGTCGAGACCATCGCTGGCCCTGGCCTGCGTCGTTACACCGAGGAGCCGGTCCTGATCGACGGCGAACTCTCGTGGCGTCCCGGCCCGGTCGAAAGCCTCGACCTCGACGTGTTGCGGCCGGCCACGGACCCGTTCGCCCCCGACGGCGGCGTCAAGGTCGTCAAGGGCCCACTGGGGACCGGCGTCGTGAAGACGTCGGCGGTGGCTCCCGAGCACCGCTTCGTCAGCGCGCCGGCCAAGGTCTTCGACGACCAGCACGACTTCCTGCTCGCCTTCGCCGACGGTGACCTGGACGGGCACGACTTCGTCGCAGTCATTCGCTACCAGGGGCCTGCAGCCAACGGGATGCCCGAGTTGCACAAGCTGACCCCGGCCCTGGGCGTACTCCAGGACCGCGGGCAGAAGGTCGCGATCGTCACCGACGGTCGGATGTCCGGCGCCTCCGGGAAGGTTCCGGCCGCCATCCACGTGACTCCCGAAGCCGCACTCGGCGGACCGCTCTCCCGGGTGCAGGACGGCGACCTGATCACGCTCGACTCCGATGCCGGGACGCTCACCATCGATGCCGACCTCGCCCATCGCGCACCGACCGGGCACGCACCCTCGGGCGAGCAGTGGGCCGGTACCGGCCGCGAACTGTTCGCCGCCTTCCGCGCCACCGTCGGCCCCGCCGACGAGGGCGCTTCGATCTTCCCCGCACCCACTGCCACCGACCTGGAGGTCCGCCTTGTCCACTCGTGAGGGCATCCTCGACGCCGTCCCCGTGATGCCCGTCGTCGTGATCAGCGACCTCGCCACGGCCGTGCCGGTGGCGAAGGCCCTGGTCGCCGGCGGGCTACCTGCGATCGAACTCACCCTGCGCACCCCGGTGGCCCTCGAAGCGCTCCGGGCGATCGCCGCCGAAGTGCCCGAGATCCTGCTCGGCGCCGGCACCATCACGACGCCCGCGCAGGCTGCCGCGGCGGTCGAGGCAGGCGCGCGATTCCTCGTCTCCCCCGGTCTCACCCCGGACCTGCTGACCGCGATGCAGGAGACGGGGGTGCCGTTCCTGCCCGGCACGTCGACCGTCTCCGAGGTGATGCGGGTCCTCGACGCCGGACTCACCGAGATGAAGTTCTTCCCCGCTGAGGCGGCCGGCGGTGCGCCGTACCTGAAATCAGTGGCCGGCCCGCTGCCCCAGGCTCGCTTCTGCCCAACGGGCGGGATCACCGTCGACTCGGCGTCGTCCTACCTCGGGCTGTCGAACGTCGGGTGTGTCGGTGGCAGCTGGATCACGCCCGCCGACGCGATCGCGGCGGGCGACTGGGAGCGGATCAGCAAGCTCGCCGCGAAAGCCGCCTCGCTCGGCTGACGCCCGGTCAGCCCTGGCGGCCCATCATCGCGAGCAGCCGGGTGAGCGGCGCCGCGTCGTCGGCCACCGGGAGCACCGGCCCGAAGGCGTCGCCGCGCTGGTCGGCAGTCTCCGGCGTCGAGAAGGGCTCCGCGAACGCCATGCACCCGGCGACGTCGACGTCGGTCGCGGTGAACGGCTGACCCAGCGCGGTCGCGAGGTCCCATCCGTGGACGACCACCTCGTTGAGTGCCACCGACGCCGCGATCTCTCCGGGCAGGTCGATGCCGCCGGCGGCCGTCATGCCGTCGTAGGCCGACGGGTCGCGCCACGCGACGGCCAACTCCACGAGGTCGGCATCGATGCGGTCACGCCAGCCGGCCTCCAGCCGCGACGCGTCGCCGCTGCCGCCCTGGTCGGCGCCCGGAACCGGCTGCTTGCGGGCAGCGCCGGTGAAGGCGACCGCCAGTCCACCGACGTGTTCGACGAGATCGCCAACGGTGTACGCCGTGCACGGCGTCGGGAGGCTGAGTTGTTCGTCAGTCACCGAGGCCACCAGAGCACGCATCGTTGTCGTGGCCGGTCCGAGATCGAGAGTGGTCATGCCAGGGACAGACCGACCCCGGTGACCGGATTCATCGGCGCTGTTCGGCGAAGAACTTGTCGAGCAGAGCGGCCGACTCGTCGGCCAGCACCCCGGCGACGACCTCGGGACGGTGGTTCAGTCGTCGATCGCGTACGACGTCCCACAGCGAACCCACGGCACCGGCCTTGTCGTCGTACGCACCGAAGACGAGGCGGTCGACCCGGGACAGCACCACGGCTCCGGCGCACATGGTGCACGGCTCGAGGGTGACCACCAGCGTGCAGCCGGTCAGCCGCCACTCACCGCGGGCGCGGGCGGCCTCCCGCAGGGCGACCACCTCGGCGTGGCCGGTGGGGTCGGCGTCCTGCTCGCGGACGTTGCGGCCGGTACCGATGATCTGACCCTCGGGGTCGAGGACGACGGCGCCAATGGGCACGTCACCCGAGGCGACCGCGGCCGTTGCCTCCGCGAGTGCGGCGCGCATCGGCTCGAGCCAGCGGCTCACGCCGAAGTGAGTCCGACGACGTCGTCGAACAGGTCACCGAAGCCGAGGGCACGGGCCACCTCGGACAGCATCTCGTCGGGGTACAACTCGTCGTCGTCGAGGATCTCGGCGAGGTCCATTGCGTCGACGCCGAGGTCGCTGAGCAACTCCAGGTCGCCCGCGGGCTCGGCCTCGTCCTCGTCATCGACCAGCGGCAGGCCGAGGTGCTCGACGACCGTGGCCGCCAACTCCCACTCGGTCGCGGCGCTGACGTCGGACAACATCACCCGGGTCCGGGGACCGGCGACACGGACCACGACGAAGAAGTCCTCGTCCACCGCCACCAGTCCGACCGCTCCCCCGTCACCCGGGAACCGGCGCAGTGCCAAGGCCAGGGTCTCGACATCCACCGCGTGGTCAGGGGTCAGCTCGGCAACCTGCCAGACACCATCCTCGCGGTAGGCGGCCAGCGCGAAGTCAATCGCGTCGCTTGCGGACATGGCATCAGGGTGACACGCGAACCCCGACAGGGCTAGGGGATTCCGGGCGAGGACTAGGCTGCCGCTCATGCGCACTCAGGTGGTGGACCACCCACTCGTCGCCCACAAGCTGACCGTGCTGCGGGACCAGGAGACGGACTCACCGACCTTCCGGTCCCTCACCGACGAACTGGTCACCCTGCTCGCCTACGAGGCCACCCGGGACGTCCGCGTCGAACCGTGCGAGATCGTCACGCCCGTCTCCCCCGCAACGGGAACGCGGCTCGCGACGCCCCGGCCGCTCGTCGTACCCATCCTGAGGGCGGGGCTCGGCATGCTCGACGGCATGATGCGGCTGCTGCCGACGGCCGAGGTCGGCTTCCTCGGCATGGTCCGCAACGAGGAGACCCTCGAGGCCGCGACGTACGCCGAACGGCTGCCCGACGACCTGTCCGGGCGGCAGTGCTACGTGCTCGATCCGATGCTCGCGACCGGCGGAACGCTCGCCGCGGCCATCCGCTTCCTCGTCGACCGTGGGGCAGATCACATCACCGCGGTCTGCCTCCTCGTCGCCCCCGAGGGCGTCGCCCGGCTCGAAGAGGAGCTCGCCGACCTCTCCATCCCGGTCACCGTGGTCACCGCAGCGCTCGATGAGCGGCTGAACGAGAAGGGCTACATCGTCCCGGGTCTCGGCGACGCCGGCGACCGGCTGTACGGGATCGCTGGGGGCTAGCGGGCATCCCGCTCCGTGGCAGCGACACCGTTAGACGGATGTCACACGTAAGACGAGGACCTCACAGGCCAACGGCTGTGTAGGTTGAGCGGCGCTGTATCCACGAATAGCTGGAGGCTCGATGCTCATCGGCATCCCCCGCGAGTCGAAACAGGGCGAAACCCTTGTTGCGGCAACCGCGAAGACCGTAACCCAACTGACCAACCTCGGCTACGACGTCGTCGTCGAGTCAGGCGCCGGCAACGCTGCCGACCAGCCCGACTCCGCGTTCGTCGACGCAGGAGTGCGCGTCGGGACCTCGGAGGAGGTGTGGGCCGCTGACGTCGTCGTCAAGGTCAACGCGCCCTCGGCCGAGGAGATCGGTCGGCTCCGTCGCGGCGCCACGATCATCTCGATGATGGCTCCTGCGCGCAGCCCCGAACTGCTCGAGCAGCTCCAGGCCGCCGGCGTCACGGCGCTCGCCATGGACGCGGTGCCGCGGATCTCGCGCGCCCAGTCGATGGACGTGCTGTCCTCGATGGCGAACGTCGCCGGCTACCGCGCCGTCGTCGAGTCGGCCCACGAGTTCGGCCGGATGTTCACCGGCCAGGTGACGGCCGCGGGCAAGATCCCGCCGGCCCGCGTCTTCGTCGTCGGCGCCGGTGTTGCCGGTCTGGCCGCGATCGGTGCCGCATCGGCGATGGGCGCCATCGTGCGTGCCTTCGACGTGCGTCCCGAGGTCGCCGAGCAGGTCGAGTCGATGGGCGCCCAGTTCGTCCACGTCGAGATGGAGCAGGAAGTCTCCTCCGACGGCTACGCCAAGGAGATGTCCGAGGCACAGGTCGCCGCGACCGCAGCGATGTACGACGAGGAGGCCCGCGAGGCCGACATCGTCATCACCACGGCGCTGATCCCCGGACGGCCCGCGCCCAAGCTGCTGTCCGCCGAGACCGTCGCCGGCATGAAGAACGGCTCGGTCATCGTCGACATGGCGGCTGCCAACGGCGGTAACGCCACCGGCACCGTGACCGACGAGAAGATCGTGACCGACAACGGCGTCACGATCCTCGGCTACACCGACCTCGCTGGTCGCCTGGCTGCCCAGACCTCGCAGCTGTACGGCACCAACATCGTCAACCTGCTCAAGCTGCTGACCCCGGAGAAGGACGGCGCCCTGGCGCTCGACTTCGACGACGTCGTCCAGCGCGGCATCACGGTCGTGAAGGAAGGCGAGTCCACGTGGCCGCCGCCGGCCGTGCAGGTCTCGGCCGCTCCGGCGGCCGCGGCTGCCGCACCGGTGGCCGTGGCCGAGCCGAAGAAGCCGCTCTCGGCAGGCGCCAAGGTCGGCCTGGTGCTCGGTGCGATCGGCTTGTTCTGGCTGGTCAACGCGCTCGCCCCGACCGATGAACTGCGTCGTCACTTCACCGTGCTGATGCTCTCGATCGTGATCGGCTACTACGTCATCGGCAAGGTCGCGCACGCGCTGCACACACCGCTGATGTCGGTCACCAACGCCATCTCCGGCGTGGTCGTGGTCGGCGCCCTGGTGCAGATCGCCACCGACGACAAGTTGGTGCTCGGCATGTCCGCCGTTGCCGTCCTGCTCGCGTCGATCAATGTCTTCGGTGGGTTCGCGGTCACCCGCCGCATGCTCGCGATGTTCAGCAAGGGAGCCTGATCCATGGACATCACCTCCATCACCGGTGCGGCGTACATCATTGCTGCGCTGCTGTTCATTCTGTCGCTGGCAGGCCTCTCGACGCACCAGTCGGCCAAGAACGGCCTGACCTACGGCATCGTCGGCATGGCTGTCGCACTCATCGCCACGGTGGCTGCCGTCGTCGACGTCAGCGAGTTCCTCGACAACCGCGCGCTCGTCATCATCCTCATGCTCGCCGCGATCGCCATCGGTGCCGCGATCGGCCTGTGGCGCGCGAAGATCGTCGAGATGACCGGCATGCCCGAGCTCATCGCCGCCCTCCACTCGTTCGTCGGTCTCGCGGCCGTACTGATCGGCTGGAACGGTCACATCCTCGGCTCGCACGACTCCATGGCGAGCCTGATCAACATCCACGAGGCCGAGGTCGCGATCGGCATCTTCATCGGTGCCGTCACCTTCACCGGCTCGATCGTCGCCAACCTGAAGCTGTCGGCGAAGATCTCCTCGGCCCCGCTGATGCTGCCCGGCAAGAACCTGATCAACGTTGGCTCGCTCGTGCTGTTCGCGATCCTCACGGCGATCTACGTGTCGCTCGAGACCCACGACAACACGTCGGCCGACATCCTCCTCGGCGTGCTGACCGTCCTGGCCCTCGCGCTCGGCTGGCACCTCGTCGCCTCCATCGGCGGCGGCGACATGCCGGTCGTGGTCTCGATGCTCAACTCGTACTCCGGTTGGGCCGCAGCCGCGTCGGGCTTCCTGCTCGGCAACGACCTGCTGATCGTGACCGGTGCGCTGGTCGGGTCCTCCGGTGCCTACCTGTCCTACATCATGTGCAAGGCGATGAACCGCTCGTTCATCTCCGTCATCGCTGGTGGCTTCGGCATCGCCGCCCCCGCGGGCGAGGACAAGGACTACGGCGAGCACCGCGAAATCCAGGCCGAGGCCGCAGCCGAGTTGCTGTCGAACGCCTCGTCCGTGGTCATCACGCCCGGTTACGGCATGGCCGTGGCGCAGGCGCAGTACCCGGTCGCCGACCTCACCGCGAAGCTGCGGGCCAAGGGCATCACCGTCCGCTTCGGCATCCACCCCGTCGCGGGTCGCCTGCCGGGCCACATGAACGTGCTGCTGGCCGAGGCCAAGGTGCCCTACGACATCGTGCTCGAGATGGACGAGATCAACGACGACTTCCCGGAGACCGACGTCGTGCTGGTCATTGGCGCCAACGACACCGTGAACCCGTCCGCCGCGGAGGACCCGACCTCCCCGATCGCCGGCATGCCGGTGCTCGAGGTCTGGAACGCCAAGGACGTCATCGTATTCAAGCGCTCCATGGCCGCCGGCTACGCCGGTGTCCAGAACCCGCTCTTCTTCCGCGAGAACAGCCAGATGCTGTTCGGTGACGCGAAGGACCGGGTCGAGGACATCGTCCGCCACCTCGGCGACTGACCAAGCCGTACGAAGGGCCCGGATCCTCACGGATCCGGGCCCTTCGTCGTCGGACGGCCGGCAGCGGGCAACGTCCCTGCAGCGTCGCCTCCCCTACGGTCCAGACATCCGAACCAAACGTGAAGGAACCACCACATGCGACTTCTCCTGATGGGCCCGCCCGGAGCCGGCAAGGGCACCCAGTCGGCCGCACTCGCCGCTCACCATCGCATCCCGGCGATCGCCACCGGCGACATCTTCCGCGCGCAGGTCAAGGACCGTACGTCGCTCGGCACGACGGCTCAGGCCTACATGGATCGCGGCGAGTACGTGCCGGACGAGGTGACCAACGCGATGGTCGCGGTGCGGCTCGCCGAGCCCGACTGCACGGACGGCTTCCTGCTGGACGGCTATCCGCGCACCGTTGAGCAAGCCGTCGAGCTCGACGCGATGCTGGCCGTGGCCGAAGCCACGCTCGACGCAGTCGTCGTGCTGACGGTGGATCCCGAGGAGCTCGTCGGACGATTGCGACGGCGCGCCGAACTGGAAGGTCGCGCCGACGACACCGAAACGGTCGTTCGTCGCCGCCTGGAGGTGTACGCCGAGCAGACCGCTCCGCTCGTCGAGTTGTACGCCGCGCGCGGGCTGGTCCGGGAGATTGACGGAACCGGCACGGTCGCGGAGATCGCGGCACGGATCGACGAAGCCCTGGCCCAGCGGCTGGTCTGACCCCGGCTCAGAACTCGATCGCGGCAATCGTCTCGTAGCGCGGCGAGCGGCGCGGACCCTCACCGAGGTGGGAGGCGATCACCGCGACCGAGTCGAAACTCCAGGACGGGCCCTCATAGGTGTCCAGGAGCCGCACCCAGTTGCTCATCTCGACGAACCTGCCGCCGGTCCGGGCCACCGTCACGTGCGGCCGGAAACGCTGCCCGTCGACCTCGATGCCACTGACCACGGCAGCGCTCCGGGCCCGGACGGCGGCGGTCTCCAGGGAGTCGTTCGGCGCGACGCCGGTGGCCAGGACCCGCGCCTCGGCGACGTTCGGGAAAGCGACGGCGCCGGCCAGGTGGAGCTCGGCTACGGCGAGCCCGTCAAGTGACGTGGCCAGCCTTTCGACGTACTCCTCCACACGGAGGTGGGAGGCATCCCCCATGAACGCCAGCGTGATGTGGAACTGCTCGGGACGGGTCCAGCGGAACTCGCCGGCGTCGCGACGTGGGTCGAGGAAGGTGTCGAGGTGCTCGACGGCGTCGAGGGACGGCACGGCGGCCGCGAAGAGCCTCATACCTGCGCGCCGACCAGCTGGCCGATGCCGTAGGTGACCGCCATCGCGATGAGTCCGCCGACGACATTGCGCAGCACCGCCCGACTCGGTGAGCCGTAGCCGAAGCGCGCGCTGAGCCATCCGGTCAGGACCAGGGCGAGAACGACCGCCACGACGGTGACGGCGACGCGCAGGTCTGCGGTGACCAGCAGGATCGTCAGCAGGGGCAGCAGGGCGCCGAGGGTGAACGCCACCATCGACACGACAGCGGCCTTCCACGGACTGGTGAGGTCGTCGGGGTCGATGCCGAGCTCGGCCTCCGCGTGCGCACCGAGGGCGTCCTTCGCGGTCAGCTGGCGAGCGACCTCGAGCGCGAGGTCCGACTCGAGTCCCTTGTCGACGTAGATGCCGGCCAGTTCGGCGAGCTCGTCCTCCGGGTCTTCACGCAGCTCGCGGCGCTCCTTGGCGAGCAGCGCCTCCTCGGAGTCGCGCTGGGTGCTCACCGAGACGTACTCACCCGCCGCCATGCTCATCGCGCCGGCGACCAGGCCCGCGATGCCGGCGATGACGATCGCAGTGCGGTCGGTCGTCGCGCCGGCGACACCGAGGACGATGCCGGCGACCGAGACGATGCCGTCGTTCGCCCCCAGTACCCCCGCTCGCAGCCAGTTCAGACGGTTGTTGAAGCCCTCCTGGTGCGGCTCGTCCTCGTGGGGACCGATGTCGTCCACAGCCGGCGCGGGCATCCCACTCGATTCGCTCACGCGCCCATGATCCCCGAGTCGGGGTTCGGGCGCGAACGGAATGGGCCTGGGCTCGCCGTACTCCCTGCCCCTTTCCTGCACTCCTTGGCCGTTGCAACGGCCCGGAAGCGCAGGAATCCCCGCCTCAGCGGGGATTCCTGCACCGCAGATCAGAGCCCGAGGTCGCGCCCGATCAGTTCCTTCATGATCTCGTTGGAGCCTGCCCAGATCTTGGTGACGCGGGCGTCGCGCCAGGCGCGGGCGACCCGGTACTCGTTCATGAAGCCGTAGCCACCGTGCAGCTGGACGCAGGCGTCGAGGACCTCGCTCTGGGCCTGGCTGGACCACCACTTCGCCTTGGAGGCGTCGATGGCGGTGAGCTCGCCCTTGCTGTGCGCGAGGACGCACTTGTCGATGTACGCCTCGGCGACCTCGATCTGCGTGAAGAGTTCGGCGAGCAGGAACTTGTTGCTCTGGAACTTGCCGATCGACTGGCCGAACGCCTGGCGGTCCTTGGTGTACTGCAGCGTCTCGATGAGGATCTGCTTGGCCTGCGCGACGTTGGCGACGGCGCAGCCGAGGCGCTCCTGCGGGAGCTTCTGCATCATGTGGATGAAGCCCATGTTGAGCTCGCCGATGATCTCGGCGTCGGTGACGCGGACGTTCTCGAAGAAGAGCTCGGCGGTGTCGGACTCCTCCATGCCGACCTTGTCGAGCTTGCGGCCGCGGGAGAATCCCTCCTTGGTCGCCTCGATGCCGAACAGCGTGATGCCCTTCGGGCCCCGCTCCGGGTCGGTACGGACGGCGGTGACGAACAGGTCGCCGGAGTAGCCGTTGGTGATGAAGGTCTTCGAGCCGTTGATGATCCACTCGTCGCCGTCGCGGACCGCGGTGGACTTCAGGTTGGCGAGGTCGGAGCCGCCAGACGGCTCGGTCATGCCGATGCCGAGCAGGATCTCACCGGAGACGACACCCGGGAGCCAGCGTTCCTTCTGCTCCTCGGTGCCCAGTTCGACGATGTACGGCGCCGTGATGTCGGCGTGGATGCCGTGGCAGGTGGGGTACGCCGCGCCGACCTTGGCGAGCTCCTCCTGCAGGACGGCGTTGAACCGGAAGTCGCCGGCTTCGGCGCCGCCGTACTGCTCCGGGACCTCGAGGCCGAGCAGGCCCTGCTTGCCGGCTTCGAGCCAGAACTCGCGCGGCAGCGCCTTCGCGGCGATGTGCTCCTCGGTGTGCGGCAGGACCGACCGGTCGATGAACTCCTTCACGGACGACCGGAACGCCTCGTGGTCCTCGTCATAGATCTCGCGCTTCATGGACCCAACCCTACTGGTGAGTCACATGGCTCGTCCTTGTCCCGATGCACAACATTCGGGCCATCCGGTTGGGCTACTCCTCCACCGCCGAGACGCGCGACGGCATCACCAGTCCGGCCACCACCAGGGCGATCGACGTGAACGCCACAACGACGAAGACCGTGTGCAGGGCCGGGTCGAGGATGCTGATCGGCAGGGCATCGAGGTCGACGTCGCCGGCGTGGTGGCCTCCGCCGAGCCTGGCGGCCACCACGCCGTTCGCGACGGCACCGAAGGCGGCGACACCCACGGCGCTGCCGACCGACCGGGCGAACACGTTGGCGCCCGTGGCCACGCCACGATCGCGCCACCGGACGGCCGACTGGGCCGCGATGATGCTGGGGCTGGCGACGTACCCGAGGCCCAGGCCGAGGATCAGGCAGCCGAGCGCGAGGACCCCCACGGGACTGCCCGGGCCGACGCTGGCGACGATGCTGGTGCCCACGAGACCGAACGCGGCCCCGGCGAGCAGGCACGGCCGGTAGCCCCAGCGCAGGTAGACCCGGCCCGCGGTACTCGCAGCGATCGGCCAGCCGATGGCGAGCGCCGCGACGGCGAGACCGGCCACGACCGCGCCGGCGCCCAGGACGCGTTGGGCATAGACCGGGACGTACGACGTCACGCCGAGCATCACCATGCCGACCACGAAGGCGCCGATGGTCGCGGCATTCAGGACGCGGTTGCTGAACACCCACAGGGGCAGCACCGGGTCGGGCACCCGCCGTTCGACCGCGACGAAAGCGGCGAGGAGGACGGCGGATGCGACGAAGATGCCCACGCCGGCCGGCGACCACCAGGGCCAGCGGAGGCCGCCCTCGAGCAGGCCGAGCAGCAACAGGAGCGCAGCGCCGGCCAGCAGGACGGCGCCCCCGACGTCGATGGATCGCCGCTCCGCCCCCGGTTCGCGGGCCGGTTCGTCGAAGCGGCGGTAGAGCACGATGGCCGCCAGCGCACCGAGCGGGACGTTGACCCAGAAGATCCAGCGCCACGACGCGTGCTCGGAGAGCAGGCCGCCCAGGGTCGGGCCGACCACGGCCGACATCGCCCACACGCCCGCCACGTAGCCCTGCGCGATGGCGCGCTCGGCGACGGAGTAGATGTCGCCCATGATCGTGACGGCGGCCGGTTGGATCGCGCCGGCGCCGAGCCCCTGGATCCCGCGGAACACGATGAGCGCCGTCATGCTCCACGACAGGGCGCACAGCACCGAGCCGAGGACGAACAGCCCGATGCCGAACAGCATCAGCGGCTTGCGGCCGAAGACGTCGGCCAGTTTGCCGTAGATCGGCGTGGTGACGGCCTGCGCGAGGAGGTACGCCGAGAACAGCCACGGGAACTGCGTGAAGCCGCCGAGGTCCTCGACGATGGCGGGTACGGCGGTGGCCAGGATCGTGGTGTCGATCGCGACCAGCGCGGTGCTCAGCATCACCGCGCCGAGGATTGGACCCCGCTGGCTGCGCAGCCCCACGCTGGCGCGGGACGCGGTCATCTAGTTGAGGCTCTCTTCGGCCTTGTCGAGGAAGGCCTGGAGGTCGAAGACGTCGCTCGCCGCTGGCGCCTTGATCTCGGCTTCCTTGTCGAAGTCGGAGAACTCGAAGAAGTCGACGTCGCTCTCCTCGATCCGCAGCAGGTAGTGCGGTTCGGCGAGCCGGACGTAGAGCACCTCGCGCTCCTCGCCCTCGGCCTGCTCGATCTTGACGGCATCGTCGTCACCGACCTTCTCCTCGCCGAGGGAGGTCTGGGTCGCCCCCTCGCGGCCGTCGCGCTCCAGGAACTCGTCGAGGTCGCAGAACGCGTCGGTCGTCTCGAGCAGGCTGTTCTCGAGCACCCAGCGGTCGCCGATGACGGGCAGCACCAGGGCCGCCGTACCGTCGCCACTCGCCGAGTTCCAGAACTTCTCGTCGGCGCGAAGGTAGAGGTTCTCGCCCACGCGCAGGATCTCGGCCACGCCGCCCGACGACGTCTCGGTCATCGTGCCCTTGCAGTCGCCACGACTGGTCGCCGTCACGTCCACCTCGACGGACGAGCCGTCATCGTCGAACTGGCCGCGGATCCGCGCGCTCTCGAGGACGACCATGTCCCTCTCCGAGGCCCGCAGGATCTCCTTCGGTTCGAGCGCGAGGAACGACGCTTCGGTGGGCGACGGATCGTCCCCGCCGTCACCGCCGGTGATCAGGGCCGCGCCGATGCCGGTGCCGAGCGCAACCGCCGCGGCTGCCCCGCCCAGTACCCACCACTTCTTCGAAGAAGTACGACGTCCGGTGGGCGTGGCAGCAAGGAACGCCGGCGGCGGCGGATTCGCGGCGACGGGTACGTAGGCGGTCACCGGCACCGGCCGCTCGGTGCGCGGCGGAGTCGTCGGCGCCGGAGTCGGCGTGGGTGTCGGCGTGGGTGTCGGCGTGGGAGTCGGCGTCGGCGTGGGCCGGATCGGCCGCATCGCCGTACTGCCCTTGGTCTCGGGCACCGCGGCACCCGGGGTGACGGGGAGCCGGAGCGCGGCGTGCAGGTCGGCGCTCATCTCACTGGCCGCCTGGTAGCGGTCGGCGGCGTCCTTGGCCATGGCGGTGCGCAGGATCCGGTTGGTGGCGTTGACCATCGGGCTGTCGCCGGAGAGCTGCGGCACGGGGTGGCTCACGTGGGCGGCGACGAGCTGGTACTCGGAGGTGCCCTGGAAGGGCGGGGTCCCGGTCAGGGCGACCCAGAGCAGGCAGCCCAGCGCGTAGATGTCGGTGGAGGCGCTGGCCTTGGCGCCGCCGTGGAGCTCGGGGGCCATGTAGGACGGGGTGCCCACGGCCGTGGCGCTGAACCGGGTGGCGTCGGCACCCATCTTGCGGGCGATGCCGAAGTCGGCGAGATAGGCCCGCACCGAACCGGGTCGACGCCGGACCAGCACGTTGCCGGGCTTGATGTCACGGTGCACGAGGCCTGCGTCGTGGGCGTCGGAGAGGCCGCTGGTGACCTGTTCGATGATCTCGAGCGCCTCGACGAGACTGGGCGTCCCGTGGGTGCGGATCAGGTGCCCGAGGTCGCCGCCCGGGATGAGTTGGCTCGCGATGTAGAGGTAGCCGTCCTCCTCGCCGTGGGCGTAGACCGCCACGACGTGCGCCGACTCCAGGGACGCCTGGGAGCGCGCCTCGCGCGTGAAGCGTTCGCGGAACTCCGGGTCGTGCGCGAAGAGCGGCGCGATGACCTTCAGTGCGACTTCGCGACCGAGGTTCTCCTCCATGGCGCGGTAGACCACGCCCATCCCGCCCTGCCCCAGTTGCTCGAGGATCCGGAAGCGCCCGATGCGCGACCCGGCAACCGGGTCGCCGGAGCCAGGACCGGAGCCGGAGGTGGAGGACACAGCGTCTGTTCTACCTGACGGCCGTGCCCAGAACATGACGCGGGCGTGACGCGGCGGTGAGTGCCGCGCTCCGACTTGTTCTGGAAATCCCCCCAGGGTTGTCCCCAGAACCACCGACGGTGTGGTCAGGGAGCGCGGCACGCCCGTATTGCTTGGGCCGCTCCCCCACGGTGCGACCCGTGGGAATTGTCTCGCCTCCCACACCGCGCCGATACCCGCGATTCCGTGGACAGGGTCTGAATCGCGAGTCGGAGCCCCTCCGATGGGCCTAGCATCCGGCCATGAGGCGCGGGCGGTCCGAAGGACGTTCCTTCGCCGCGTCCGTGGAACGTGGCCTGCATCTGGCCATCGGGCTGGTCATCGTGGTGAAGACCGTCGTCTGGGCCGGCCAGTTCGCCCTGCGGCCGTCGTACGACGGCGAGGACCTGACGTTCGCGGCGGTACTGGTCTGCTCGGTCGGTCTCGCCGCGATCAACTGTCTCCGCGGGCGCGCGTCCTCGGTGGACGTCGTGCTGTGCACGATCGCCATGGTCGCCGGATCGTTGATGCACCGCGATTCGGTGCCCTTGTCCGGCTCGGCAGACTCCCCGATCATCCATCTGGCCGAGCCGATGCTGATGGTGATCGCAGCCCGTCGCCGCGGCCCGGTGGTGTCGATGGCACTGATCGCCGCGCTCTTCGTCACGCTGCGCTGGGTGACCGGGGGCGAGGACGGCCTCCTGTACGGGCTGCAGGAGGCGGCGCTCATCGGTGGCACGGTGTTCGGTGCCCTGTTCCTGGTCTCGCAGATGCGGGGCGCCTCGGTGCGCGCCGAACGGACGCTCGCCACCCGTCGGGTCGTCGAGGCCGAGCGGATGTCATCGGCGGAGGTGGAGGCGACCTCGTTCCTCCACGACGAACTGATCCCGACCCTGCTGGCGGTCGCCGGGTTGCCCGGGGACCCGGACACGTGGTCCGCCGCGGCGATCGCGCTGGAGGAGATCGAGGTCCCGGCCGGCGAGCAGGGGCTCGGCGACCTCGTTGCGGACATCCGTACGGCGGCCGGACGCGAGCAGCTCGACGCCCAGATCGTGGTGCGGGGGCGGCGGCAACGACTGCCGGACGTCGTACAGGACGCGCTCCTGGGCGCGGCGACCGAGGCGCTGCGCAATGTGGCCCGGCACAGCGGACAACGCCGCGTGCTGGTCACCGTCGTACGACGACTCGGCTCGATCCGCATCGAGGTCGCCGACCAGGGCGAGGGGTTCATTGCCGAGCACGGAGTCGGCCTGCGCGTCGCTGTCGCCGGCCGGGTGTCGGCGGTGGGTGGCACGACGCGTGTGGACAGTGTTCCCGGTTCGGGAACCACGGTGTCCCTGATGTGGCGCTACCGCCGGTTCGCGCGCCTGTTCGGGATGTCGCCCGACCACGATCGGGTGATCCGCGCGGTGGTCCGCGACCCGGGCCGGGTGGCCCTGCAGGCCTGCGTGGTGCTGGCCGTCGGGTACCTCGCGACCGCGGCACTGCTGACCCTGGACAACCCGCTGCAACCGGAGTCCTACCTGGGCGCCACCGCCATCGCTGCGCTGGTCGTGCTCCTCACCATGGCGATGACCCGCGGACCGCTCACGCCGGCGCACCTCTTCCTGGCGGCAATGATCCCGCCCGCGGTACTCGCCGCCGCCCTGCCCGTGCTTCCTTCCGCGGGTCTCGGTGGCGCGCAGTCGTGGCTGATCGAGTTCAGCGCGCTGCCGGCGCTCGCGGTCGCCTGGGTCGTGTCGCTGCGGACGACCCTGCTGGTCCTGGTGCCGAACGCCCTCGTGATCACCGGAGTCGCCCTGCAACTGGACCGGCCCGCCAGCGACCTCGCCCACCTGCTGTTCGTGCAGCCGCTCAACGCCCTGTTCGTCGGACTGATCGTGTCGGTCTGCCGCCGCGCCGGAAACATGGTGACGAACCGGGCCGTCGCACAGGCATCCGATCGCCGGGTCGCCCTCGAGCGCCTGCTCGGGAACTTCCTCGCGCCCGTGCAGGAAATCCTGCTCCGCGGCGCGCTGGGCCAGTTGACCACTTCCGAGTCGACGCGGGCCGCGCTGTTGGCGCACGCGGCGCGGGACTGCCTCTACCTGCCCGGGGCGGAGCACGCCGACCTGCGCGCCGAGCTCACGGCGCTGCGGGCCGCCGGCGCCCAGGTCGAGAACCGGATGACCGAATACCCCGCCGCGACCCGCACCCTGGCCTCAGCCCTGCGCGCACTGGTCGGCACCCACGCCGTTCAGGTCACGATCTCCGGCAACGTCGACGAATCATCGGTCGTCGTGGTGCCCGGCCTCGGCATCGATGCCGCAGCCCGGGTCACGCGCTCGCTGCCCATTTCCTGGCAGGCGCGAGCCGAACCGGAGGCCATGGTCCTCACGGGACCACCGGACCTCGCGTCGGTCATTCGTCGAGGTGGCCGTCGGCTCGTGCGCGACTGATCAGGCCGTGCACGTTGCCCGGGTCGACACCGCCGGAGCGGTAGGCCCGGGCTGCACGGAACAGGTGCTCGCGCACCGTCACCTCACTGATCCCGAGGTCGCGGGCCACCAGCCGGTACGGCAGGCCGGTGCTCACCGCCCGGAGGATCTCGATCTGTCGCTGGGACAGGCGAGCCCCGAGGCCGTCGTCGGTCAGCAACATCGCCGCGAGCTGGCCCGAGCACGCGAGCTCGCCGGCGACGCCGTCGCGGATGGCCTGGGCGATGGTCTGGATCGGGTCCACCTTGAGCACCAGCCCCGCTGCGCCGGCCTGGATGGCCCGGCGCACGGGCATCGGCCGCTCCTCGGCGGTGAACAGCAGGACCACGATGTTGCGGGCCACGAGGGCGGCCACCGACTCCTCGGCGACCGGCTGGCCGGGGATGTGCAGGTCCAGGAGAACCACGTCGAGCCCCTCGGGGGTGTTCTCGAGGAGTTCGTCCACCGAACCGGCGATCGAGACGAGCGCCATGTCGGGAGCATGCTTCGCGAGCGCGGCACCCACACCGGCGAGCACCACCGGGTGGTTGTCGATCGCTCCGACCCTGATCACTGCAGACACCACGCCAGTATGTCGAGCACCCCCGGTGCTCCGTGCCAAAACGGTCAGACCCCTACAGGTTCCTTGTCGGCAGCAGCGGTTCCGCCGTCGGGGTGCGGGAGGTCGTCGTACCCCTCACGGAAGCCGTAGCGCTTCCACCAGCGGGCCATCGGCGCGGGCGCCCACCAGTTCCAGCGACCGAGCAGTTTCATCGTCGCCGGGACCAGCAGGGCCCGTACGACGGTGGCGTCGACGAGGATCGCCACCAGCATGCCGATGCCCAGCATCTTCATGAACACCACGCCACTGAGGCTGAAGGCACCGATCACGACCGCGAGCAACAGTGCGGCGCTCGTGATGATCCGGCCCGTCTTCTGCACGCCGGTCTCCACGGCGAGGTCGTTGTCGCCGGTCGCGTCCCACTGCTCGCGGACCCGCGAGAGCAGGAACACCTCGTAGTCCATCGACAGGCCGAACAGCACGGCCAGCATCACGATCGGGTTGGTCAGGTCGAGGAAGCCCTGCGGCTCGAAGCCGAGCAGCCCCGACAGGTGTCCGTCACTGAAGATCCAGGTCACCACACCGAAGGAAGCGGTGATCGACAGGGCGTTCATCAGCACTGCCTTGATCGGCAGCACCACCGAGCCGAAGGCCAGGAAGAGCAGTAGGAGCATGACGCCGATGACGATGGCGCCCATGAGCGGCAGGTGGTCACCCACCGACTCGGCGAGGTCCACCGTCTCGGCGGTCAGACCGCCGACGAGGGCCTCAGAGCCGGCCGGGCTGGCCACCTCGCGCAGGTCACGCACGACCTGCTGGGACGCCTCGGTCTGGCTGTTGCCCTCCCATGTCGCACGCAGCAGGGTCGCGTCGCCCTCGGCGGCGACCGGCTGCACGTCGACGACGCCGTCGACCTTGTTGAGTGCACTCGTGTACGCCGCGAGGGCGGCCTCGTCGGCACCGGTGACCAGCACTGCGGCGTTGGACCGCTCGGAGAGGAACTCGTCGTTGAGACGCTCGGACGCCAGGTGGGAGGGGGTGTCGGCCGGGAGCACCCGGTAGTCGACGCTGCCCCACTTCACGCCGAGGAACGGCGAGGCCACGACCAGGAGAAGGATGACGACGGTCGTACCGATCAGCACCGGACGGCGCATCACGGCCCGAGCCAGGCGCGCCCACGCGCCGTGGTCGCTCTCCACCGGGGTGGACCGCTGGAGGAACGGGATCCGCCACGAGTCGATGCGGGTGCCGAGCAGCGCGAGGGTGGCCGGCAGGAGCGTCAGCGCGGCCAGCAGCGCGATCAGCACGGCCGCGATACCGCCGTACCCGATGGACTTGAGGAAGGTCTGCGGAAAGACCAGCAACGAGCTCATGGCGGCTGCAACGGTCAGCGCGGAGAAGGTGACCGTGCGTCCCGCCGTTGCCATGGTGCGGATCAGTGCACGACGGGTGTCGTCGGGCGTACGCGCTATCTCCTCACGGAAGCGGGACACGATGAAGAGGGCGTAGTCGATCGCGAGTCCGAGCCCGAGCAGGGTGATGATGTTGGGCGCGAAGATCGAGACCTCGACGAACTCGTTCAGGCCGGCCATCGTTGCCCGGGCGCCGAGGACCGCAGCGAGGCCCACCAGGACCGGCATGAGGGCAGCGATCACGCTGCGGAAGATGATGAGGGAGAGGATCAGCACGATGGGCATCGAGACGATCTCCGCCATCAGGAGATCCTTCTTCGTCTCCTCGTTGACGTCGGCGTAGACCGCGTACGAGCCTGCGAAGGCGGTGTCCAGTGAGCTCTTCTCAACGCTCGGGCGCAGCTCCTCGAAGGAGTCGATGAAGTCGTTCTGGGTCTCACCGGCCAGTGACACGTAGACAGCGGTCGCGTGGCCGTCCTTGCTGAGCATGCCCGGGTCCTGTGTGTCGTACCAGGTCAGGTCGGACACGACGACGCCGTCGGGGACAGCGGCCATGGTGCGCTCGACCTCGGCCTGGAAGGCCGCGTCGGTCACCTCTTCGTCGTCGCTGGAGAAGATCACGACGGTGTCGATCGACCGGTTGCCGAAGGTCTCCCGCTCGAGCTCGAGCTCCTTGTAGGACTCAGTGGACGGGTCGTCGAAGCCGCCGGCGCCGAGCTTGTCCTCGAGCCCGATGCCCGCGATCGCGGCCGCCGCCGTGATGCCGAGTCCGACCAGCAGGATCACCACCGCGCGCCGTACGACCAGGGCGCCCCATCGCTCGATCATTCCGACTCCTTCGCACCACGCCCGGGAAACCTTCTGTGACAGCCAGTCAGTTTCGTTAACACCATTCACGGTAAACGGTGTAAACTAATCTCGTCAAGTGTTCGACGCCCCACCTCTCGAGGAGCCCCGTGCCGCACATCCGCGTCCCCGTCACGCGCCGTGAACGCCAACGCGAGGCGACGTACGACGAGATCGTGGCCGCCGCCGAGGAACTCCTGGACGAGGGCGCCGACCTGTCGCTGCGCGCCGTGGCAACGAAGATGGGCCTGACCGCCCCGGCGCTCTACCGGTACGTCGCGAACTACCAGGAACTCATCGACCTGGTCGCGTTCGAGCTCGACAAGTCCGCCACCGCCGAGTGGTCCGAGGCGACCGAGCGCTACCCCGCCGACGACCCGGCAGCGCGCCTCACGGCCGGTTGCGCGTGCTTCCGGAACTGGGCGCTGAGCAAGCCGCGCCAGTTCGCGCTCATCTTCGCCAACCCCATCGCCGCAGGTGACACCGACCGCCGCGAACTATTGACCGTCTCCACGTCCGGCCACTTCTTCACCGACCTGATCTGGCAGGTCTGGGAGCTCTACCAGTTCCCGTTCCCGGCCCTGGACGACCTCGATCCGGCCGTTCGCGAAGCCGTGCTCGACCCACTGATCCCCGCGAAGACCGAGCACATCCCGATCGAGGACCGCGGCCTGATGTGGATCTACATGCGCGCGTGGTCAGCGCTGTACGGCGTCGTCACGCTCGAGTCGACCGGTCACTGCGACCCCCGGGTCATCGCGTCCGGTCAGCTGTTCCGCGCCACGGTGCTCGACTGGCTCGAGCCCCTCGGGCTCGACGCCGAGCGCGACCGGCTGACGAAGATCCTCGACGAGGAACTCGCCACCGCGCGCTGACCGGTTCGGACCGGTCAGGACCAGAGCATCTCGCGCACCCACACCGGGACGAGGTCTCCGGCGCGACCCTGGCGCGATTCGTGGAAGAAGTGGCTGCCCTCGCTCGGGTCGAGGTTCAGCTCGAGCGTGTGCGCTCCGTGGCGTCGGGCGTGCTGGACGAAGCCGGCGGCGGGATAGACCGCACCCGAGGTGCCGATCGACACGAAGTGCGTGGCCTCGGCGAGGGCGTCGGTGATCCGGTCCATCTCGTAGGGCATCTCGCCGAACCAGACGACGTCCGGACGCAGGTCGTGCGCACCGCAGCCCGGACACGCGGGCTCGTCGAGCAGCGTGCCTTCCCAGGGCGACACCACCTGACACGCACGGCAGAGCGCCTTGAGCAGTTCTCCATGCATGTGGATCACGTTGCGGGAGCCGGCACGCTCGTGCAGGTTGTCGATGTTCTGCGTGACGACGAGCAGCGCGTCACCGACCGAGGCCTCGAGCTCGGCCAGCGCGACGTGCGCGGGATTGGGGTCGACGCTCGTGAGCGACGCCCGCCGGTCGTCGTAGAAACGCTGGACGGTGGCCCGGTCGGCTTCGAAGCCTTCGGGCGTCGCCACGTCCTCGACCCGGTGGCCCTCCCAGAGCCCGTCGGCGTCACGGAACGTCGGCACTCCGCTCTCGGCGGAGATCCCGGCACCGGTGAGGACGACGATCTGGGGCACGCACGGGAGGCTACCCGTCTACGCGGTGACCGTCGTCACCCGTCCGCGGATGCCCCGGCCAGCGCCACCTCAGGGTTGAGCAGCGAGGTTCCGCACGGCCTGACGGATCACCGCGGCGTAGATTCCCCCGCCCCGCGGTCCTGGGTGAATGCCGTCGGAGAGGTCAGAGACCCGACGCGACGCCGAACGCCAGTCCGCCAGGGCACACCCGGGGTGGGCGGCCACGAAGGCACGGACGCTCTGGTTGTACGGCCGCACCCACGACCGCGGCGCATGCGCAGTGACGAAGACGAAGCGGTGGCCCGGGCCAGCAGCATTGACGATGCTGGGGAAGGTGCCACGCGGAGCGGCGCCATTGGCACCGAGCGCGATCACGACGTACTTGCGCAGCCGGCCTGCCTTGCGCAGACGCTTCACCTGGTCCACGACGTCCCAGACCTGAGCACCCACCTTGGCCCGAATCGCGATCCCGGCCATGTCCTTGACCAGGGCGGGCGCGCTGGCGACCGCGACCGAGTCGCCGAACAGGGTGATCTGTTGCCCCAGGGGGACGTCCTTGACCGGTGCCGGCACCTGGCTGCCAGGCACGGGGCCGGGGTCGTTGCCGGGGTCGTTGCTGGCCACCTCCGCCTGTTGGCTGAGGAGAATGGCCTCCTCGCCAGCCTCGATGCTGTGCTCCGCGACGGTCTTGCTGGGCGAGTCCACCACCGCGTGGAGGCCGATCGCCATGACGACCGTGACCATCATCGCCGGCACCAACCACCGATCGGGACGCTCCGGCCAGGCCAGCCGGATCCCGCGCAGGAACGGCTTCTCGACGTACTTCCAGCTCAGGCTGGCGAGAAGCAGGGAGATCGCCAGGATCACCAGGCCGCGCATCGCCAGACCCGAGCCCGAGGTCGCCGCCCAACGCTCGGCGACGAGTACGACGACCGGCCAGTGCCACAGGTAGAGCCCGTAGCTGCGTTCGCCGAGCCACACGAGGGGTGCCAGCGGAAGGGCCCTCGCCACCCGCTGGTGGTCCACGGTCTCCAGCACGACGATCAGCAAGCCGGTCACCGCAGCAATGGCCGCGATGCCGCCGCGGTAGGCGAAGGCGCCCGTGTCGCTCATCGACGCGAAGGCGACCAGCAGCGCCGCAAGTGCCAGGGCGACCGACGACTTCACCGCCGCTGGCCGACTGACCGTGAACCGGTTCGACGGGTGCTGGATCGACAGGAGCTGGATCGACGTGAGCTGGATCGACGCGAACTGCGCGACGGGGACACGCACGAGGGCAGTCAGTGCACCGAGCATCAGGGAGAAGCCGTGGGTGTCGGTCCCGAAGTACAGACGGCTCGGGTCGGCCGCGCCCGAGTATCCGACGGCCATCGCGACGATGCTCGCCACGGCCAGGGCCGCCACCACCATCCAGCGGTGACGGTCTGAACGGACCAGCCGCACCAGCACCAGCAGGAGCAGTGGCCAGAGCAGGTAGAACTGCTCCTCGATGGCCAGGGACCACAGGTGCTGGAAGATCGGCGGGTTCAGGCTGGCGAAATAGGATTCTCCGGTGCTGATCTGGTGCCAGTTGGTCGTGAAGGTGAGTCCGCTGACCACCTGCTCCCGCAGGCGCACCGCGCTCATCGCGCCGAGGACGCCCGCAGCAGCACAGGTGACCGTCATCATCACGAACAGGGCCGGCAGGATCCGGCGGGCCCGGCGGATCCAGAACCGCTGGAACGTCCGCGCGCGTGACGCCCCGAGGTCGGCCGACAGCCCCACGGTGATCAGGTAGCCCGAGATCACGAAGAAGACGTCGACGCCGAGGAATCCGCCCGGCAAGGCGCCCGGCCAGATGTGATAGCCGACAACCCCGGCAACCGCGATCCCCCGCAGGGCATCGAGGAGGTGGTTGCGCTCCCTGGCCCCGGTGTCGGGCGTCGAGTCCGCTCTCATGACAGGCGCGAGCCTACGTTCCCAACGGCCAGGATCCAGCACTGGTGCGGCGGTTCGGTGGATCACACCCAACTGGTCGTGGACCCGGCCTGTCCTCCGGGTCCACGACCGTCCTCGCTGTCAGCCCGCCGGGTTGCGGCGGCGCAGGGAGGAGTCGTCGAGCGCGGGCGAGGAGTACCCCGCGTCGCGGCTGGAGAGGTTCGAGCCGGGCGGCACGATCTTGTCGATCTCGTCGAGGATGTCGCGGCTCAGCCGCACTTCGGCCGCGCCCAACTGTCCCTCGAGCTGCTCGAGGGTGCGCGGACCGATGATCGCCGACGTGATCGCCGGGTGTTCGAGCACGAACGCCAGGGCCAGGTGGATGAGCGGGATCCCGGCCTGATCGGCCAGCACGGTCAGGGCCTCGACGGCTTCCAGCTTGGCCCGGTTGTCGGGATTGTCGATCTCGAAGCGACCCGGCTGGCGGCCGGCACGACTCGACTCCGGCTGCCCGCCGTCGAGGCGGTACTTGCCGGTCAGCCATCCACCCGCGAGCGGGCTCCACGGGATGACGGCGAGGTCGTACTTCTCCGCCACGGGCAGCACTTCCCGCTCCACGCCACGCGCCAGCAGGGAGTACGGCGGCTGCTCGCTCACCGGACGCTCGCGACCGCGCTTCTCCGCGACCCACTGCGACTCGACGATCTGGGATGGCTTGAAGGTCGACGTTCCGACGTACCGGATCTTGCCCTGGTGGACGAGGTCGGACAGTGCGCCGAGGGTCTCGTCGATGTCGGTGTCGTCCTCGGGGCGGTGCACCTGGTAGAGGTCGATGTGGTCGGTCTGGAGCCGGCGCAGGCTGTTCTCGACCGCGCGGATGATCCAGCGCCGCGAGTTGCCGAACTGGTTCACCTCCGTGCCGATCTGGCCGTGGAACTTGGTCGCGAGGACGACGTCGTCACGACGGCCGACGAGCGCCTTGCCGACGATCTCCTCGGACTCGCCCTGGCTGTAGACGTCGGCGGTGTCGACCAGGTTGATGCCGGCGTCGAGCGCGCGGTGAATCACCCGGATGCTGTCGTCGTGGTCGCGGTTGCCGCGCTCGCCGAACATCATCGTGCCGAGGGCCAGCGAGCTGACCTTGACGCCGGTGCGCCCGAAGGCGCGGTAGGGGATGGTCACAGGACTTCCTTCTCTCTTGGTTCTCAGGCCTGGTCTTTCAGGCCTGGTTTTCATCAGGAACGGACGGTGCTGTCAGCGAGGTCATCGATGCTGGCCGCGTTGCCGGTCGAGGTGAACGCGTCCCACAGGCGGCGATAGGTGCCGTCGACACCGAGCAGCTCGTCGTGGGTGCCGACCTCGGCAATGCCGCCGTTGCTCATCACGACGACTCGGTCCGCCCGAGCGGCGGTCGTGAGCCGGTGCGCCACCACCAACGTCGTACGACGACGGGTGAGCGCCTCGGTGGCGGCCGTCACGCGCCGCTCGGTCGCCAGGTCCAGCGAGGCAGTCGCCTCGTCGAGCAGCAGGATGTCGGGGTCGACCAGTTCAGCGCGCGCCAGCGCGAGCAACTGCCGTTGCCCGGCCGACAACGAGCGTCCGCGCTCGCCGACCTCGGTGCGATAGCCGTGCGCCAGACCAGCCACCATCTCGTGCGCACCCACGGCCCGGGAGGCGGCTTCGACCTCCGCGTCGGTGGCGTCAGGCCGCCCGTAGGCAATGGCGTCGCGCACCGTCCCGCTGAACAGATACGCCTCCTGCGGGACGACACCGAGCCGTGCCCGGAAGCCGGCCAGGTCGAGCGAACGCAGGTCGTGCCCGTCGATCCGCACCGAACCCCTGGTGGGGTCGTAGAACCGGGCGAGCAGCTTGAGGACCGTCGACTTCCCGGCGCCGGTGGTGCCCACGAGAGCAACGGTCTCCCCGGCGGGGATCCGCAACGAGATCCCGTCCAGGACATCCCGATCGCCCGCACCGTAGGCGAATCCGACGTCGGCGAACTCGATCTCGCCCCGCAACTCCCGGACCGGAAGGGCGTCGACTGCCTGGGGCGTGCCGGTGTCCGTACGCATCAGGGTGCGGAGCCGGGCCATGCCGACGACGGCCTGCTGGTAGCCGTCGAAGACCTGGGAGAGCTGCTGGACGGGAGCGAAGAAGAGCTCGACGTACAGCAGGAACGCGATCAGCGTTCCGGCGCTGAGCTCGCCCGCCTGGACCTGCTTCGCGCCGATCACCAGCACTGCCGCGGTGGAGAGCGTTCCGAGGAACTCGACGAACGGGAAGAAGATCGCCATCAGCCGCTGGGCATGGAGCCGGGAGTCCCGGAACGCCCAGGCCAGCCGGGCGAACTGCTCCTCGTTGTGGGCCTCGCGGCCGAACGCCTGGGTGACCCGGATCAGGCTGACGTTCTCCTGCAGGTAGGCGTTGACGGCCGACACCCGCTCGCGGGCGTCGAGGTACGCCGGCACCGACCGTGCCCGGAACAGGGCCGTCGACAGCACGAGGATCGGGAGCACCGCGAGCAACACCACGGCCAGCCCGGCGTCGATCACCAGCAGCGCGACGAGCACGCCGAGGATGGTCAGGATGCTGACGACGAACGTGACCAGTCCGGTCTGCAGGAAGCTCGAGAGAGCGTCCACGTCCGTGGTCATCCGGGTCATGATCCGGCCGCCGAGCTCGCGCTCGTAGTAGTCGAGTCCGAGGCGCTGCAACTGCGCGTAGGTCTTGACCCGCAACGTGTAGAGCAGGCGTTCGCCGGTGCGTCCGGTGACCCGGACCTGCGCGACGTTGACGCCCCAGTTGCCCACGACGACCGCGCCCGCGAGCGCGGCGATGACGAGGAGCGCTCCCAGCGATCCGGTTGCGACACCGTCGTCGACCCCGTGCCGGACGAGCACGGGGACCGCGATCTGGGCGAGCGCGTCGACGGCGACGAGCAGCAGACCCAGGATCAACGGGCGTCGCAATGGGCCGATCAGCGACCGGAGCCCGAAGTCCCGATCCGCAGCGCGGGCCTGCTCGTCGGGGATGTCCGGGTCGGCGTCGACCACGGGCAGGGCCTCGAGTTGGGCGATCATCTCGGCGGTCGGCGGAGCCGACCCGAGGATCCCGCCGCCGGGTGCCTGCGCACGTCCCGGACCGGAGGTCGCGGCCGCCGTCGCATAGGCAGCAGCAACCCGCGCACCGACCTCGGCGTTCGGATGGGTGTCCTGACGAGGGCGCCACAGGTGGTCGGTGACTCCACGCGGACGGTGCGGTTCGGCCGCGACCTTGGCATCGAGGCCGACCTCATCGGGCTGTTCCTCGCTGGAGAGCAGCGACCGGAAGTGGGCGTTGCGCTCCTCGAGTTCGGCAGCAGTGCCGCTGTCGACGATCCGCCCGTGTTCGAGTACGACGATGCGGTCGGCCAGATCCAGCGTGGAAGCCCGGTGCGCGATGATCAGCGTGGTCCGTGCCGTGGCGCCCCCGATGGTGGCGTGCAGCCCCTCGTGAATGGCCGCCTCGACCTGGGCATCGATCGCCGACGTGGCGTCATCCAGGACGAGCACCGCCGGGTCCCGCAGGATCGCCCGGGCGAGGGCGATCCGCTGGCGCTGTCCACCCGAGAGGGTCAGCCCCTGTTCGCCGATCACCGAGTCGTAGCCCTTGGGGAGCCGTCCGATGAACTCGTCCGCCTGGGCGATCCGCGCCGCGGCCTGCACTGCTTCGAACGAGGCGTCCGGGTCGCCGTACGCGATGTTGGCGCGCACGGTGTCGGAGAGCAGGTGGCTCTCCTCGAAGACGAAACCGATGGCCGACCGCAACGAGGCCAGTTGGAGGCCACGGATGTCGGTGTCCCCGACGAGGACCGTTCCGGCGGTCGGGTCGTAGAACCGCGGCAGCAACGAGGCTGCGGTCGACTTGCCCGATCCGGCGGAGCCGACGATGGCGACGGTCTCCCCCGGTTCCACGCGCAGCGAGAAGTCGTCGAGCAGGACGTTGTCGCCGTGGCCGAAGGTGACGCCGCGCCATTCGAGCGCGATCGGTCCCTCCGGGACGGCGCGAGCGTCCGGGGCATCGAGGATCCCCGGGTCGGCGTCGATGAGTTCGAAGACCCGCACCACACCGGCCCGCGCCTGTTGCCAGACGGTGAGCAGGGTGGCGACCTGACGCACGGGCGTGACGAACGAGCCGAGGTAGGCGGTGAAGGCGACGAAGGTGCCGAGCGTGATGTCGCCGCGCAGGGCCAGCCAGCCACCGAGCGCGAGCACACCGACCTGGCCGAGCGCGGGCACCGCCTGCAGGGCTGGGTTGTAGCGGCTGGTCAGCCGCGCCACGCGCACCCGTGAGGAGAACAACCTGC
Source organism: Nocardioides sp. WS12 (assembly GCF_014108865.1). Lineage (NCBI taxonomy): Bacteria > Bacillati > Actinomycetota > Actinomycetes > Propionibacteriales > Nocardioidaceae > Nocardioides > Nocardioides sp. WS12. The sequence continues at coordinate 93,535 of NZ_CP053928.1, forward strand.
GCGCGCGGTCCTCGAGGTCCTCGAGTTCACGCTGTTCCTGGCCGAAGCCCTTCACGACGCGGACGCCGGTCACCGCGGCCTCGACGCCGGAGGCGACGGAGGCCGCCTCCTGCTGGGCGTGCCAGTTCGCCGGGAACAGGTCGCGTCGGCTGGCGAGCGCGATGATCCACAGCGCGGGTCCGACGAGGAGCGCGACGATCGTCAGCAGCGGGCTGAGGAAGGCCATCACGACCAGCGAGACGATGAAGAGCAGCAGGTTCCCGACCATGTTCGGCAGGAACTGCAGCAGTTGCTGGAGCAGCGTCACGTCCGAGATCGATCGCGACACCACCTCGCCGGTGTGCAGGTCGTCCTGACTCCGTCCACCCAGGCGCAGCAGGGAGGACAGGACGTCATTGCGCAGGTCGTACTGGACGCCGAGCGACACCTTGCCCGAACTGATCCGCCGCAGGTAGCTGGCACCGAAGCGGATCGCTCCGACGCCGGCCAGCAGGGCGATCCAGGGCGCGAGAACGAGCGAGTCGGGCAGCGACACCCGGTCGACGACGTGGCGCAGCAACAGCGGCAGGGCCGCTGCCGCCACCGCGGCGACGAGCGCAGCGCCGTACGCCAACACCACGGCCCGCCGGTGACGCAGGCAGTAACCCACGAGCCGGCGGAGCCAGGCGTTCTCATCCTGCGCGGGCGGAACCGCTGTCACGAGGCGGCCTCCGCGATGCCGGCGGTCAGGAACTGGTTCGACGGTCGCGGCAGTCCGTAGTGCTCCCGCAGCGTCGTACCGGTGTAGTCGGTCCGGAAGAGCCCACGCTCCTGAAGGATCGGGACCACCTCCGCGACGAACACCTCGAGGCCCGAGGGCAGCACCGCCGGCATGATGTTGAAGCCGTCGGCCGCGCCGCTCTTGAACCAGTGCTCGATCGTGTCGGCCACCCGGGCCGGCGTACCGGTGAAGGTGCGGTGGCCGCGGCCACCACCCAGGCGGCCGATCAACTGGCGCACCGTCAGCTGCTCGCGGCGAGCGAGCTCGACGATCAGCGTGTAACGGCTCTTCGAGCCCTCGATCTCGTCCTCCGGCGGGAGGTCGGCAGGCAACTGCTGGTCGAACGCCAGCTGCTCGGGTTCGACGCGAAGCAGGGTGGCGAGCTGCTTGCGGGCGTACTCCGGCGCGATCAGCCGGTCCAACTCCTCCTCGAGCTCGCGGGCCTCGCGGTCGGTCGATCCGATGACGGGGACGATGCCCGGCAGGATCTTGACGTGGTCGGGGTCTCGCCCGAAGTCGACCGCCCGCTTCTTCACGTCGGCATAGAAGGCCTGGCCCTCCTCGATCGTCGGTTGCGCGGTGAAGACCGCCTCGGCCCAGCGGGCCGCGAAGTCCTTGCCGTCCTCACTGGAGCCGGCCTGGACGAGCAGCGGGTAGCCCTGCGGGCTGCGCGGCACGTTGAGCGCACCCTCGACCTCGAAGTACCGGCCGCGGTGACCGATCGCCCGGACCTTCTCGGCCTCGGCGTGCACGCCGCGCTCCTTGTCGGCGACGATCGCGTCGTCGGCCCAGGAGTCCCAGAGCTTGGTGGACACCTCCAGGAACTCGGCCGCCCGCGCATACCGATCCTTGTGCAGCGGCTGCCCCTCCAACCCGAAGTTGCGGGCCGCCGCGTCACCAGCGGTGGTCACGATGTTCCAGCCCGCTCGACCACCCGAGAGGTGGTCGACCGAGGCGAAACGCCGGGCCAGGTTGTAGGGCTCGTTGTACGACGTCGAGGCGGTCGCGATCAGACCGATCCGGCTGGTGCTGACACCGAGCGCCGTCAGCAGCACCGTCGGTTCGAGCCGACCGGACGGACGCCGCCCGGGGTCGCCGAACAGCACCGGGCCGTCCGCGAGGAAGAGCGAGTCGAACTTCGCGTCCTCCGCGATCCGCGCGAGGTTCTGGAAGTAGGCCAGGTCCAGGTTCGCGTGGGGGTCGGACTCCGGCAGCCGCCACGATGCCTCGTGGTGTCCGGTGTCGTGGATGAACAGGTTGAAGTGCAGTTGGCGCTGCGAGCCGTAGGTTTCGCCCTTGCTCATCAGGCGCTCTCCTCGGACACCTGGTGGACCCGGTTGGCGGGCCGCTCGAGGCCGTACCGGTCGCGCAGCGTGCTGCCTTCGTACTCGGTGCGGAACAGGCCACGCTCCTGGAGGATCGGCACCACCTTGTCGACGAACACCTCGAGGCCGGAGGGCAGCACGGCGGGCATGATGTTGAACCCGTCGGCCGCACCGTTCTCGAAGTAGTGCTGGATGGTGTCGGCCACCTGGACCGGGGTCCCGGTGAAGGTGCGGTGCCCGCGACCGCCGCCGAGGCGGGCGATCAGCTGGCGCAGCGTCAGGTTGTCGCGGCGGGCGAGGTCCACGATGAGGGTGTACCGACTCTTCGCGGTCTCGATCTCGTCCTCCATCGGGAGGAGGTCGAGCGGCAGGGGCTTGTCGAGTTCGAGGAGTTCCGGGTCGATGTTGAAGCGCTTGGCCAGGTTGCGCTTCTGGTGCTCGGGGTTGATCAGCCGTTCCAGCTGGTCCTCGAGTTCGCGGGCCTCGGCCTCGGTGTCCCCGATGACCGGGACGATGCCGGGCAGGATCTTGATGCTGTCGGGACTGCGGCCGTGTCCGGCGGTGCGCTGCTTGAGGTCGGCGTAGAAGGCCTGCGAGTCCTCCAGGGTCTGCTGCGCCGTGAAGACCGCCTCCGCCCAGGTGGCGGCGAGTTCCTTGCCGTCCTCGCTCGACCCGGCCTGCACCAGGAGCGGCCAGCCCTGCGGCGGCCGCGGCGAGTTGAGCGGACCGTCGACTCGGAAGAACCGGCCACGGTGGTTGATCGCCCGGACCTTGTCCTTGCGGGTGTGGACGGCACCTTCCTTGTCGGCGATGGTGGCGTGGTCGTCCCAGCTGTCCCACAGCTTCGTGACCACGTCGACGAACTCGTCTGCGCGGTCGTAGCGGTCCTTGTGCAGCGGTACGTCGTCGAGACCGAAGTTCCGCGCGGCCTCGGCACCAGCGGTGGTGACGATATTCCACCCGACGCGGCCGCCGGACGCGATGTCGACGGAGGCGAACCGCCGCGCCAGGTTGAACGGCTCGTTGTACGACGTCGAGGCCGTCGCGATCAGGCCGATGTGCTCGGTTGCACCGGCGATGGCGGTCAGCAGCACGGTCGGCTCGAGCTTTCCCGGAGGCCGGCGTGCCGGGTCGTTGCCCTGCACCGGGCTGTCGGCGAAGAAGATCGAGTCGAGCTTGCCGCGCTCGGCAATCCGGGCGACGTTCTTGTAGTACTCGACGTCCCAGATGGCGTAGGGGTCGGACTCGGGCAGCCGCCAGGCCGCCTCGTGGTGGCCGACGTCCATGATGAACGCGTTCAGGTGCAGGTGCTTGCGGGGCTGGCCCTCGCGGTTCGTGGCGGTCATGCGTGGTTCTCCTGGCTGGATTCGGATGCAGTGGCCGGAAGGTCCTCGATGACGCCGAGGGCGGCCAGCAACTGGGAGCGGTAGGCCTGGAAGCCCGGGTGGCTCGGCGGATGGCCCTCGGGGAGGTCGATCCGGAGGTCGAGCGTGAAGCGGCCTTCGTCAATCACGAGGACGCGATCGGCCAGGTGGATGGCCTCGTCGACGTCGTGGGTGACGAGAAGGACGGCGGGGTCGTGCCGGCTCAACAGGTCGCGCAGCAGCCCGTGCATCTTGATCCGGGTCAGTGCGTCGAGGGCACCGAACGGCTCGTCGGCCAGCAGGAGTTGCGGCTCGCTGACCAGCGAACGGGCCAGCGCAGCACGCTGCTGCTCGCCACCGGACAGCTCGTGCGGCCAGGCCTTCTCGCGACCGGCGAGGCCGACCTCGGCCAGCACCTCACGCCCGCGCTGGCGCGCTGCACCGCGCTGACCGAGGACCACGTTGTCGAGAATTCGCAGCCAGGGCAGGAGTCTGGAGTCCTGGAAGACCAGGGAGACCCGCTGCGGAGCCCAGAGCTCACCGGAGCCGGCGACGTCGTAGTCGAGGCCGGCAACCGCCCGCAACAGCGTGGACTTGCCCGACCCGCTGCGGCCGATCAAGGCGACGAACTCGCCCCGGTTGATGGTGAGGTCGATGCTGTCGAGGATGGTGCGCTCACCGAAGGAACGGACGAGATCGGTGGCCCGGACGGCCACATCGGTGTCCGTCGGGAGCGTGGGATGGGTCAGCTGGCCAGGGTACGTCGCCACGACAGCACCCTCCTCTCGAGAAGGCGGACGAGGGAGTCGGACGTGAAGCCGAAGATGCCGTAGACGACGAGGCCGACCAGGATGATGTCGGACTGCGCATAGAGCTGCGCCTGGGCCATCATGTAGCCGACTCCGGAGGTCGCGTTGATCGTCTCCACGACGATCAACGCCATCCACGAACCGACCACGGCGAGCCGGAACCCGAGGAAGAACCCGGGCAGGGCGCCGGGGATCAGCACCTTGCGGATGTACTGCAGCTTGGTCAGCCGCAGCGTCTCGGCGAGTTCGACGTACCGGTTGTCGATGCTGACCAGGGCGCCGTAGGTGTTGATGTAGATCGGGATGAGGACGCCGAGCGCAACCACCGCGACCTTGAACTCCTCGCCGATGCCCAGCCACAGGATGAGCAGCGGAATCAGCGCCAGGTTGGGGATCGCGCGCTTGACCTGCAGCGTGCCGTCGACGAACGCCTCACCGATGCGGGTCAGGCCGCCGACGATGGCGAGGACGACGCCCGCGCTGACGCCGAGCGCCAGACCGAGCATCGCCCGGTGCAAGGACGCGAGGACGTTCTCCTGCAGCCGGCCGTTCTCGATCAGCGTCCAGCCGGTTCGCGCGGCGACGTCCGGGCCGGTGAGCAGCCGCGGATCGAGGAGACCACCAGAGGCCGCCAACTGCCAGACCACGATGATCAGCAGCGGACCCAGCAGCCGGGCGCCGGGGATGGACCGCTTGCGACCCAGCCGGGCCTTGCGGGCGCGGTCCTTGACCTGGACGAGGTCGTGTTCGGTGGCGGCCGCGCGGTGCGTGCGGGTCTGCCGGGCCGGCGTGACGACCTCGGCGGACCGCGGGTGACGGGCAAGAATCGTGTCAGTCATGGGTCACCTCACTTCGTGTACTTGGCGTCGACGAAGGTGGCGGCGAGGCCCTCGAAACGACGGTCGAAGAGCTCGTCCGCGTCGAACTTCTTGACGAACCCGCCCTTGGCGATCAGGTCGATCGTCTGCTGTCCCCACGCCGCGGCGTCGTCCCACTTCTTCGGGAACAACGGCTCGTTGGTGGACTCCCAGATCTTGTCCGCGTCCTCGGGCGAGAGGCCCTCGGTGTCGACGTAGTAGTGCTTCTTCCACTTCTCGGAGTTCTCCCACGCCCAGACCTGGCCCTGCGCCCAGACCCGGATGTAGTCCTGGATGGCCCGCTCGTTGTTGTCGTCGGCCAGCACCGCGGTCGGCGCCCACAGGATCGTGAGGAGGTCGACCTCCTCCGACTTGATCGCCCGCGCCCCGTCACGTCCGTAATCGTCGATGTACTTGGCTGAGTCGAGGCCGCCGAGAACCGCCACGTCGACCTGCTTGCCCTGCAGCGCGGTGAGGAAGTCACTGCTCGGCAGCGCGACGAGCTCGACGTCGTCGTACGAGATTCCGGCGGTGTCGAGGGTGCGGAGCAGCACGACACCCTGGGCCTGGCCCTGGGAGAACGCGAGCTTCTTGCCCTTGAAGTCGGCGAAGCTCTTGATGTCGGTGCCCGGGGCGGTCGCGAAGACGTACGTCGGCTTGGGCTTCTCGAGCACCGCCACGACCTTCGTGTCCAGCTTGATGTCGTGGGCCTGGATCGGCGGGATCAAGGCGTTGCTGGCGACGTCGGCCGCCTTCGCGCGGAACGCCTGGATGACCTCCGGGCCACCCGTGGCGTTGATCCACTCCTCCACCTTGAAGCTGAGCGGGTCAATCGCGGACCCCGCCGCCTCCAGCTGGAGCTGGGTGGTGCGCCCGGCGATCTTCAGGCTGGTGCCGGCCTTGGGAGCGCCGGTCGCCAGCGGCTCCTTCAGCGCCTTGGCGACATCGCCGGCATCTGCGGTGGCGCAGGCGCTCAGCGCGGTCATGCCGAGGAGGGCACCGCCGGCGAGGCTGAGGAAGCCGCGGCGCTGGAGGCCCGGACGGGCGGTCTGGGTGAGCTGGTTGAGCTGGTTGAGCGGGGACTGGGTGGTCATGAGGATCGTTTGCTTCTTTCGAGTGATCAGAGGGAGTGGTAGGCGCCGTCGCGGTAGAGCAGGCGGGATCCGTCGGCGGTCGTGTCGCCGTCCGGGATCCGTGCCTCCTCCACGAGCGCGACGACGAGGCGGGAGTCGCCGGTCGGGAGCTGGCGCTGGAACCGGACGCGGAGCCAGCCGGCGTTCTCCGCCAGGACCGGCTCGCCCGTCGGCAGCCGGTTCCAATCGGACCCGGCGAAGCGGTCGATGCCGCTCGTCGCGAAGGTCCGGGCGACGGCCTCGTGTTCGGCACCCAGGAAATGGACGACCGCCGTACTGCCGTCACGGACGTGTGGCCAGCTCGACGAGCGGGTGTTGATGCCGAAGCTGACCAGCGGCGGGTCTGCGGAGAGCGAGGTCAGGGACGTCGCGGTGAAGCCGGCCGGTCCGTTGCCGGCGTCGAGGGTGATCACCACGACGCCGGCGGGATGGTTGCGGAAGGTCCGCCGGAAGGTGGGGACGTCGATCAGGCCGGAGCCGATCGGGTCGGTGGAAAGGATGGACATGTCGTCACTCCCTGGGCTGTTGTGCACGAGAAGGGCAGGGCGGCAGGACGCCGGGGCGCACGAGAACTGCGCCGGCCGCGGCGGGACAGCGCCACGAGGTCGTACGACGCCGGTTCGGCGTCAGATGGGTCGAGCGTCGGTCAGTAACAGCGACAGCGACGGTCGACCCCGCGACAGGGACGACAACACGACGGGGCGCCGATGAGTGCGGGAGCCGCGGTCGCGGCCCCACTGCTCAGTGCCCGAGTTGTCGTGGTCATGTAAATAGACTAGTTCACTAGACTTTAAGCGCAACAATGCGCGGGAATGAAATAAGAAAGTTCACGAGACGCCCGTCACAGACCGTTCAGGACGCCCGCGAGAAGCGACCAGGAACGGCGGTCGGCGACGCATAGATGCGGTCCAGGATCACCGCACCACCCGCCGTCGCGAGGACGTGGTCAGGGAAACTGGTGCCGGCGACAACCTGCCCGGAACCCGCACCCGCCGTGGATCCGGCGGCCACTTCGGCTCGCAACACGGCGCGGCAGTGCGGCAACAACCGCTCCCCCGCCTCCACCACGGTGAGCAGGTCGGGGTCGAAGAGGTCCAGGAGGATCGCGGCAGCGCGACCGACCAGGCGGGCCCGCTCCTCGAGGAGCGCGACGGCCCTCGGGTCACCGGCGGACGCGGCCGCCAGCAGGTCGCGGAACACCGGCCGGTCGATGGCGCCGTTGTCGAGCGCCCGGCGGACGAGGGTGCGCTCGGAGACGGCCGCCTCGAAGCAGCCGACCTTCCCGCACGCGCACGGTTCGGTGCTGTCATCGATCTTGAGGTGGGCCACCGCACCCGCCGCGGACCGCGGACCCTGCTGGACGCTGCCCGCGGTCGCGAAGGCGACATCGACGACATTGCCGACGAAGAGCTGGACGATGCTGGAGCGCGCCCGGTCCACGTGCGCGCCGAAGAGCTGCTCGGCCCGGACCAGTGCCCGCGAGTGGCCGTCGATCGCGACAGGCAGTCCGATCTCCGCAACAAGCCGGTCCCGCACCGGCACGTCGGCCCAGCCGAGGAGCGGGTGCTCGACGACCACGCCGCGCGCGGCATCCACCCAGCCGCCGGTCGCGACGCCGATCCCCAGGATGCGGCGGTCCTCCACGTCGGCGAGCAACCCGCGGACCGACCGCGCGACCTGCGTGAGGGCGACATCCGGGTCGAGGTCGTCGTACTCGTGCTTGTGCTCGAGGAGGACCCGGCCCCGCAGGTCCAGCAGGGCCAGCGTGAAACGGGGAACGGCGAGGTGGACACCGACGACAGCCGTCGACTTGGTGTCGATCGTGAGTGGAACGTGCGGGCGACCGACGCCGGGCGGTCCAGCCGCCTCGGGCGCCTCGCGCAGCAGGCCCTTGTCGATGAGGAGGTTCGCGACGCCGGTCATCGAGGCCGCCGAATAGCCGGCCACCTTCGCCGCCGTACTCCGTGCGACGGGACCGTGATCGAGGACCGCACGCAGTACGTCGGCGGTGATGTCCGTTGCGCGACGGCCTCGCGCTTGAGCCGGGAGGTCGGCTCGGCGGGTGCGGGTCTTGTCCACGGTCATCTCCAGCGCGTCGTTAAGTGAACTAACTCAGGAGACTAACAGGGATTAAGAATCGTGGTGGCTGGCTGTCCATGACACGCGCCCCAAACGGCTCTTACCCGCGCTCAGCACGCACCTGGTGCGTGCCGAGCGCGGGTAAGCGTCCGGAAAGGACGTGCGCTGGATCAGTGGAAGGTGTCCGCGGCGTTCTTGTTGGTGACCGCGGGGTCGAAGTTGTCGACGTCCACGTTGTCGCGGTGAGCCTGGTCGTGCTCGATGGCGTCCTTCACGGCGAACTTGTCCTTGCCCTGACCACCGACCAGGTGGTCGTAGGCCGGGGTGACCTCGTGCGACTCGATGGTGTCGTCGCCAAACTGGCCCTCGACCCAGTCGCTGCCCTCGTACCCGTTGAGGTAGTCGTTGCCGTCGCCGCCGTAGAGGTCGTCGGAGCCGTCGTTCACATTGACGCCGGCCCAGCTGTAGAGGGTGTCGTTGCCCTCTTCGCCGCGGATGATGTCGTCGCCGGCGCCACCGTTGATGACGTCGTTCTCGGTGCCGCCCATGATGAAGTCGTTGCCGGCTTCGCCCTCGACCCGGTCCATGCCGCTGCCGGTGTAGATCTCGTCAGCGCCGCTGCCGCCGTACACGGTGTCCGCGCCGGTGCCGGAGAGGACCTCGTCGTCGCCACCGGAGGCGAAGATCGTGTCGTTGCCCGAGGTGCCGTAGATCTTGTCGGCGCACGCGGTGCCGTACGTGGTGACGCCGGCCTTCGCGACGATGATGTTGCCGTCACTGCAGGGGGCTGCCTGGGCTGCGGTGCCGGTGGCGGTGAGGCCGACGACGGCGGTGGCGCCGACGAGAGCGAACTTGGCGGCGAAGCGGAAGGCGGTGCTGGTGGTCATGGCGTGTCCTTGGAGGTGAGTTGGTCGCTCCGGACGTTTGCCGGGCTTGTAGGGGTAAGAGCGCCGGCTCTGCCTGACCTTGCAAGAACTTCCAGTTTTCTTTCTGACCGCCCACCTAGCGGCTCAGCGACTGCAGCCGAATCAGTAGTACCAGGGGTACGGCGACCAGTCGGGCTCGCGCTTCTCGAGGAACTGGTCCCGTCCCTCCTGGGCCTCGTCGGTCATGTACGCGAGGCGGGTGGTCTCGCCGGCGAACAGTTGTTGGCCGACGAGCCCGTCGTCGAGGAGGTTGAACGAGTACTTGAGCATCCGCTGCGCGGTGGGGCTCTTGCCGTTGATCTTGCGACCCCAGTCGAGGGCGACGGTCTCGAGCTGCGCGTGCTCGACGACCCTGTTGACGGCGCCCATCGTGTGCATCTCGTCGGCGGTGTACTCCTCGGCGAGGAAGAAGATCTCGCGGGCGAACTTCTGGCCGACCATCTTGGCGAGGTACGCCGAGCCGTAGCCACCGTCGAAGGAACCGACGTCGGCATCGGTCTGCTTGAACCGTGCGTGCTCCTTCGAAGCGAGCGTCAGGTCGCACACGACGTGCAGCGAGTGGCCGCCACCGGCCGCCCAGCCGGGAACCACGCAGATGACGATCTTCGGCATGAACCGGATCAGCCGCTGGCACTCCAGGATGTGCAGCCGCGCCAGCTTGGCCTTGTCGATGACGCTGGGCTCCTCGGCCCCCGTGTCGGCAGCGCCGATCGCCTTGTCCTCGTACTGGTAACCCGCCTTGCCGCGGATCCGCTGGTCGCCGCCGGTGCAGAACGCCCACTTGCCGTTCTTGGCGCTCGGGCCGTTGCCGGTGAGGATCACGCAACCGACGTCGGCGCTCATCCGAGCGTGGTCCAGCGTGCGCAGCAGTTCGTCGACCGTGTTGGGGCGGAACGCGTTGAGCACGTCGGGCCGGTCGAAGGCGATCCGGACCGTGCCGTGTTCCTTGGCGCGGTGGTACGTGAGGTCGGTCAGGTCCTCGAAGCCGGGCACGACGTCCCACTGGCTCGCGTCGAAGATCTCGCTGACACCGTCGATGGCACTCATGGACCGAACGCTAATGGGTCTGGAATACCGACCGGCCACGTGGTCTTGTGGAGGTATGACACTTCAAGGCACGTACGTTCCGAGCAGCTGGGATTGGGTTCGCGATCAGGTCGCGGAGTACGAGGCGTCCGGCGGCGCGAAGGCCAACACGTTGCGCGGCTCCAAGGACCCGATCGTCGTGATCACGTCCGTCGGGGCGAAGTCCGGCAACCTGCGCAAGAACCCGGTGATGCGGGTCGAGAAGGATGGCGTCTACGTCGCCGTCGCGTCGAAGGGCGGAGCGCCCGAGAACCCGGCCTGGTACGACAACTTCGTCGCTCACCCGGACATCGATCTCCAGGACGGGCCGGAGGCGAAGTCCTATCGCGCCAGGATCGTCGAGGGTGACGAGCGCGCGCAGTGGTGGGACCACGCGGTGGCCACCTGGCCGACGTACGCGTCGTACCAGGAGAAGACCGACCGGCAGATCCCGGTCTTCGTGCTGGAACCCGTCAGCAACTGATCGACGCCGGTCAGGCGTTCGCGATCGTCACGGCGAGGCCACACAGGTGGCCGAGTCGGGCGATCTCGGAGTCCGCGAACTCGGGACCGCCCCGGCGGCCGACGACGACGATCTCGTTGCCGTCGAGGCGGGCAGCCGCGAAGAGGGTGACCTCGTCCTCGGGGGACTCCAGGCGCTGCGGGGTCTCGATCTCGATGAACTCGAACTCGTCCGGCGCGGCACCCGTGCCATAGACGACGCCCTTGGCGCGATGGACGCGTGCGCCCCAGTCGACCCGAAAGGTCGCGGGGAGCAGATCGATCAGTTTCTCGTACGCCGACTCGGGCGAGGCGGTGAGTTCCTCGACCGCTTCGAGGTCCATCACGAGACTGCCGCCGGCGGGATAGCGACTGATCCACAACACCTCGACACCCTCGATCGAGGTGCACGCCGACACCACCGAATCGGGCATCATGCCCTGCTGCAACTCGAGTAGCACATCGTCGACTGCGGTGCCGTCGTCACGCTTCTCGACGATCTCGATCGCCTCGATGTCGCCCCCGGCCATACCGATCGCCGTCGCGACGCGACCCAGCGAACCGGGGACGTCGGGCAGCAGTACGCGCAACAGGAACGGCATGAATCGACACTAACCCGCTCGCGTTTCGGCGCGATTGCAGGGCCACGCGTTGGGCGTCACAGGCGCTGGCGCAACCCGGTCGCCCGCTGGGCCGTGGTGTCCACCGCAGCGCGTACGGCGGCCTCGGAACCGACCACGACGACGCTCTCCTGGGCGCGGGTGACCGCCGTGTAGAAGAGCTCGCGGGTCAGGAGTCGCGAGTCGGCCTCGGGCAGCAGCACCGCGATCCGCCGCGCCTGGCTGCCCTGGCTCTTGTGGATCGTCATCGCGTGCATCGTGTCGATCGCATCCAGCCGGGCGGGCGCGAAGGAACGCGGGGCGTCGGCACCGGCGATCCACGCCCGCGGACGACCCTGGTCGTCGGCGACCACCACGCCGGTCTCGCCGTTGTAGATGTCGAGGGCGTAGTCGTTGCTGGTCACCAGCAGCGGGCGGCCGGCGTACCAAGCGGAGCCCAGGGGCGCGCCCAGTTCGGCGGCCAGCCACTGCTCGACGTGGTGGTTCCAGACCCGGACACCGTGCGGGCCCTCGCGGTGCGCGCAGAGCAGCCGGAACCCGTCGAGGGCGGCGATCGCGGCCGCAGGGCCGTCGTCGTCTGCCGCGCGCCGGACGGCCAGTGCGGAGGCGGTGCACTCAGCGCGCAGGGCGGTGACGGGGTCGTCGGTCTCGACGTACTCGACCTCGCCGGTGCCGGCACGGAGCACCTCCAGCACCCGGTCAGCGGCGTCGGGGCCGTCGTCGCGCAACGCGGCGGCGAGGCCCTTGATCTCCTCGGTCGACCGGTGGTTCCGGGTGAGAGCGACGACCGGTGAGTCGTGGTGGTTGGCGAAGCCAGCGACGAGGTCCGACAGCACGGCGCCGGCGCCGACCGAGGTGAGCTGGCGCGGGTCGCCGACCAGCACGAGGCGGGTCTCGGGGCGCACGGCGTCGAGGAGACGGGCCATCATCGTGAGGTCGACCATCGACGCCTCGTCGACCACGACGAGGTCGTACTTCAGGCGGTTTCCGCGATCGTGGCGGAACCGGGTCGTGTTGCCGGGGCGCCAGCCGAGCAGCCGGTGCAGCGTCATCGCTTCCGGCACCGGGATCTGGTCGGGACCATCGCCGAGCGCACCGAGGGCGCCGAGTTCGGCGCTGACCGCTTCCTGCAGCCGCGTCGCGGCCTTGCCGGTCGGCGCGGCGAGAGCCACCGACATCCGCCGGGTGTGGTCGATCCGGAACTGGTCGGCCAGCGCCAGCACGAGGCGCGCCACGGTCGTCGTCTTGCCCGTACCGGGTCCGCCGGTCAGCACGGTGGTGTGGTGCCGCACCGCGTGGATGAGCGCCTCGGTCTGCTCGTCGCTCAGGTGCTCGCCCTTGACCCGGTTGATCGTGGCGCCGAGCACGTCCAGGTCTGACACGGGCGGGGGCAGGGCGATCCGGGCCGCCAGGTCGTCGGCGACCTGGCGCTCGAGCCGGTGGTAGCGGTCGAGGTAGACGAGGCCGAGTTCGTGGTGGATGACGCCCTGGCTCACGAGGGGCGATGCGTCGATCGCGGCCGCCCACTCAGCGAGGTCCGGCCACGAGCCGTCGACACCCAGTTCGACGAGGTCGGGCAGGCCCTCGAGGTCGAGCCCGACCGACCCGGCGCGCACCGACCGGACCGCGAGCGCGACGGCGAGCTTGACCCGCTCGTCGGTCTCCCCGCCCAGGGCGGCGACCCGTTCGGCGACGCGGACGTCGGCCGCGTCGATGACGCCCGCGGCATTGAAGGCGCCGAGCGAACCAGTGACCCGACGCGCCACGCGCGGGTCGTGGGGCGACGTCGCCTCGAACAGGCCGGTCATCGGTGCACCCCTTCGAGCGAGCCGTCGAGCAGATCGGACAGGTCGGTCACCAGCGCCGCCGGCGGCTGCCAGGTGAAGATGCCGCACGGAGCACCGTCGACGGACGGGTTCTCGGGTCCGCACATGCCGCGGAGATAGAGGTACGCGACGCCGCCGAAGTGCACCTCCGGGTCATAGCCCGGCTGGCGCCAGCGCAGGAACCGGTGGAGCACGACGGCGTACAACAGGGCCTGGAGCGGATAGTCCGAGTGGCCCATCGCGTCGACCAGTTCCGAGGGTCGGTACGACGCCGCGGTGAGCGGGTCCTCGCGCGGACCGAGCCAGTTGGTCTTGTAGTCGACGATCACGTAGCGGGGGGCCTCGGGCGTCCCGAGCCGCAGCACCACGTCGACCGATCCGGTGAGGTAGCCGCGCAGGGTCTGGCCGCCGAGCAGCGGGTTGTCGAGGGACTCGGCGTACGCACGCACGGGGTCGCCCTCGCGCAGGTGACGGCGCAGGAGACCGGCGATGTCGCCGAGCAGGACGGTCGACTCCCCCGGCGCCTCGGCGGCATCGCCACCGGCCAGCGGCAACTCGAAGTCGAGCTCGCAGAGCCGGTCACGGACGCCGATCCGGCGCAGCGTCGTACCGTCCATCAACGGGCCGAGAGGCGTGTCCAGAACGGCGACCAAGGCATCGGCCAACTCGCCGGGTTCGACCGGGACCGGCCACCAGGTCAGCTGTTCGTCGATGTGGGTCAGCAGTTCGGCGCGCAGGTCCTTGGCGGTCGGGTCGGCGTGCTCCAGGACGGCGTGGACGAGGGAGCCGAAGGTCGCGCCGACGGGGAGGTCGGCCATGGGGGAGGGGGTGTCGAGGCTCGTCCCGGAGGTTTCGAGGCTCGTCGCTTGCGCTCCTCGCACCTCAACCACCGAGCCGTCCTCGTCGTCCTTGGCCTCGACCTCGGGCTCGCTGTCCACCCCCGGCTGCCCGATCTCGGCGGCGAGGTCCACGTTGCTCAGGGAGGAGTACGACGTCCGTCGCCAGCCGGTGTCAACAGACCGTGTGAACGCGCGCGCCGACAACTCACCCGGCGACTCGGCGACGAGCGGGGCCGTGATGGCGGCCGGGTTCGACACCTCGGGGCTCGGTCCGCCTCGGTCGCGCCAGGCGGCGAACAGCGCGGTGATCGCGTCCTCGTCGGGCACCGACGGCGCGACAGGGACGTCGGCGCGCAACGATCCGTCAGCGGCGGACTGCCGCATCAGCAGACGGTGCAGCGGGGACGCCTCGGCGTTCTTGGTCGGTGCCCACCAGGCGACGACCTGGCTCTGGGCACGAGTGACGGCGACGTACAGGAGGCGCAGCCACTCGCCGGCCTCCTCGTCGGCCCAGCGCCGGACGTGGTCGCCCCAGTCGGGACCGGAGCCGCCGATGTCGAGGCAACGACGACCGTCGGCGTCGTGGAACAGCGGCCGCTTCGGCTTGCCGACGAACCGGTCGCCGAGCGCGGGGAGGTAGACGATCGGGTACTGCAGGCCCTTGCTCGCGTGGATCGTGACGAGCTGCACCGCGGCGGCATCGGAGTCGAGTCGGCGAGTGCGCTCGGCACCACGACCCTCGCGCGCTTCGAGCACCTGCTGGCGCAACCAGGCGAGCAGAGCCACCGCGCCCATCTGCTCGCGCTGCGCGACTTCGTGGAGCACTTCGCCGATGTGGCGGACGTCGGTGAGGGTGCGTTCGCCACCGATCCGGCCGAGCATCCGCGCGGGCATCCCGCCGGACGTCGCGGCCTCGAGCACCGCGGCCACGCCACGGCGGGCCAGTGCCTCCGACCAGGAGCGCAGCCGGTCGCCGAGGTCGTCGGCGAGGTCGTCGCCACCGCTGGCGAGCTGCGCGGCGTCGTACCCGAGGAAACAGGTCAGCGCCGCTGCGCGGACCCGGGCCATCCGGTGCGGCTGCTCGAGGGCCTCCAGCAGGGACAGCCATTCGGTCGCGGCCGGCGTCGCGAAGACACTGCCGCCGCCGGCGATCACGGCCGGGACACCGACGTCCTGGAGTGCCGTGCGGGCGGCGGAAAGGTCCGCGTGGCGGTAACAGATGACCGCGATGTCGCTGGGCCGCAGCGCACGGCCCTCGAAGGTCGCGTCGCTGGTGATGAGGGCGCGGACGTCGCGGGCGAGGTCGTCGGCGATGTGGGGGCGCACCTTCGCCACGGGCAGCATCGTCTGCGGACCGCGGCGGAATGTCTCGCGCCGCACGACGCGCAGCCGGAACGGTGCGGGATTGGGAGCGCCAGCCAGCCGCGACTCCTGGTGGTGTGCGGTCACGTCGTGCACCACGATCCGCGGATCGCCCAGCTCGGCGCCGCGCAGCAACTGCTGGAAACCGTCGAGCAGGCCGGCGTCACTGCGCCGGTTGATGCCGAGCGTCTGCTGGGTCGTGGCGGTCGCCGCAGCGGTGAGGTACGTCGTCACGTCGCCACCGCGGAAGGCGTAGATCGCCTGCTTCGGGTCGCCGATCAGCACCATGGTGGCGTGACCGGAGAAGGCCCGGTCGAACACCTGCCACTGCACCGGGTCGGTGTCCTGGAACTCGTCGACCAGCACGATCTTCCAGCGCGCCCGCATCCGCGCCCGGGCCGGGGAGTCGGGGTGCGCGAGTGCCTCCGCGAGCTGGCTCAGCAGGTCGTCGTACGACAGGACGCCGAGGCGGCGCTTGCGCCGTTCCAGCTCCGTTCGTACGGCGGTCGCGAAGGCCACCCGCCGACCGGCCGGTTGTTCACGGGGCAACCCGGCGGGCTCGAGTTGCGACTGCGGGTCGGCCACCACGGCGCGGGCGATGGCCAGCGCCTCCTTGTGCGTGAAGGCGGGCCCTCCACTACTCGTGCCGTCGGACGCCTGCGCGAAGGCCCGGAGGTAGAGGTCGTCGACCACCTCGACCAGGCGGTCGTCGAGGTTCTCGACCAGACGGGCGCGGGCATCGGTGTCGCCGGCGACGCCGAGCGAGTCCAGGACCAGCGAGCAGAACTGGTGGATGGTGGCGATCGTCGCGGCGTCGAAGTCGGCCAGCGCCTGCACGACGCGGGTGTGCCGCTCGGCTCGATCGGCGTCAGAACAGTCGAGGATCTGGGCGATCAACTCGGTCTGCTCCGCACCAGCAGGAAGGTCACCGGACAACGCCTGCTCGGCCTCGACGAGCTGGCGGCGCACCTGCTCGCGCAGCTCCTGGCTGGCGGCACGACCGAAGGTCACCACGAGCAACTGCTCGAGCGGGATGCCCTCCTCGGCGACGTACCGGGTGACGAGGGCGCCGATGGTCCACGTCTTGCCCGTGCCGGCGCTAGCCTCGAGCAGGGTGGTGCCCGTCGGCAGGTCGCCGCGGATGTCGAAGGCGTGCATGTCGGCCATCAGAGAACTCCGACCCTCTCGGCACCGGCGAGCAACGGCTCCCACAACTGCCACGCCCAGGTGGTCAGGCCCGCGTCGACGAGCGCGTCGATCGGGGCGTCGGGGCCGTAGATCCGGCGGTGTGACGGGTCGTCGTCCTCGCCCTTGATCCCCCAGTCGTTGTAGGGGTCGGTGACCCACGCTCCGGCGGCGACCTCGATCGGCTCGATGTCCATGCCGCGCAACGACTTCGCGTGCGCCTCGGCCCACGTGTTGGCCGTCGCGAGCGGCATCGCCAACGGCCGGGTGAGGCCCTGGTCGTGGAGGTCGACGATGCTGATCAGCCATTCGAGAGCGCGGTGGTCCAGCGGTCCGACCAACGCCCGCTGCGGCCCGGCCTTGGACCGGGCGATCGCGTGGGCGGTCCAGTTCTGGTTCGGGTCGGAGGCGCTCAGCGCCAGCACGTCCAGCCACGAGGAGAGCCGCTGCTTCGGCTTCAACCGCGAATAGGACAGCGACACGACCTGGTTGCCGTAGACCTGCGGGACGGTGCCGGTCAGGCGGCGCCCGCCACCCAGATCGATGTCGACATCGAGGCTGCGCGCCTTGCCGGTGCGCACCGGAGCGCTGCGGGTGAACAGGTCCTGGCATTCGGCCACGACCTTGGTCAGCTCGCCACGGCCCAGTTCGAACGGCGGCAGCGTGCCCCGCAACTGCTCGGCATGCATCACGGCTGTCGCCGTCGCGCCCGGGTCCTCGGCGGCGAGGACCTCACGCAGCAAGCGGTCGCCGATCTGCCACACCTCGAGACCGTTGAGGGTCACCGGGATCGCATCGGCCACCTGGTCGGGCTCGAACGGCGTCGCGACCTCGAGGCGCCGACGCAGGAAGTACCGCGCCGGATGGTGCACGAACGCGCGCAGGTCGGCGAGCGACACGTCTCCCGCTGGCGCAGCCGGGAGCGCATCGGGAAGGAACGCCGGCACCGGCACGCGCTCGGCGACCGATGCCCGCGCACCCGCCAGGGACGAACGGTCGAAGCTGAAAGGGCCGTCCGTGGTCAGCGATCCCGGCACATGGTTGCGGACGTCGTACGGCTGCAAGGGGTGGCGTACGACGACCTCGGACCGCACCGGCGCAGCGGCCGTGCGGTCGAGGGCGTCGAGCAGTTCGCCGAGCGGTACGGCGGGCGGCCGCTCCTGTCCGGTGTGTTCGGCCGCGCCGGTGTAGGTGATGACGAGTCGCTCGCCGGCGGCGAGGACCGCGTCGAGCAGCAGCTGCCGGTCCTCGGCACGCAGGTCGCGCTCGCCGACGACGGGACGGCGGGCGAGTACGTCGTCACCGTCGATGCCGGTGGCCCGCGGGAAGACGCCGTCGTCGAGGCCGACCAGGCAGACCACGCGGTGCGGCACCGAACGCATCGGGACCATCGTGCAGACGGTGAGGGTGCCGGTCCGGAAGTTGGCGCGGGTCGGGCGGCCGGCCAGTCGGGCCTGCAGCAGTGCGCGGACGTCGGCCAGCCGGAGGGGTACGTCGGGGCTGGTCTCGTCGGCGCTGGCGCGCGCCCGCGCCAGTTCACGTTCGAACTGCGGCAACTGCCACGCGGCATCGGGGTCGACCTCGCACAGGTCGCGCACGCCGCCGGTGATCGCGTCGAACCAGTCGTCGGCCGCGGCCGCCTTCCCCAGCGCCTCCAGACAGGCACCGAGGCGAGCGACGGCCTCGCTGAGCCGGCCGACCAATTCGATCTCGCCGCTCGCGATGTCATCGACGGGCAGCCCGCGGCCGAGGTGCTGGTGTTCGTCGTCGCTCATCGCGACCCCCAACAGCAACCGGTCGATGCCGGCGCGCCACGTGTTGTGCTCGAACCCTTCCATCGCGTACGACGCCCGCTGGGTGCCGTCGATCCCCCACCGGATGCCCGCTTCCGCGACCCACCGGGTGATCCGGGCGAGGTCGTCGTCGCTGAACCCGAACCGGCGGCGACAGACCTCGCGCGAGAGCAGGTCGATCACCTGCGATGCGGTGGCCCGGCCACCGGCCATCTCGACGAGCGCGACCGCGACGCCGAGCAGCGGGTTGGTGCTGCTGACTGCCCGGTCGGCGAGGCGGACCCGCAACCGGTGGGCGGGGTGGAGCGCGTCGCCGACGCCCTTGGCGGACTCGTCGGTGATCAGTTCACCGAGCCCGAAGCCGGCGGAGATCAACGGCGCGAAGGTCTCGATGTCGGGACACATCACGACGATGTCGCGGGGTTCGAGGGTCGGGTCGTCCTCGAGCAGGCCGACGAGGACTTCGCGCAGGACGTCGATCTGGCGGGCCGCGCCGTGGCAGGCGTGCACCTGAACGGTGCGGTCCTTCGAATCGAACATGCGCGTCGCGCGGGACGCAGCGTCGGGCGCCTGGTTCGCCCGCAGGTCGGACTGCAGCCAGCCGAGCAGGTGATCCGGAGCCACGGGGTCAGCGGCAGCGCCAGCATCGACGGCGTCCCCCACCCGCACTCGGGCGCCGAGGACGGTGGCGAGTTCGCGGGCGTCACGGCCGAGCGAGGCGAGCAACGGGTGCTCCACCAGATCCGCGGAGCGGGACGCGTCGCGTGGCGTCACCTCCGCCTGCGCCGAAGTCACCGCGTCCCACAACGCGGCCGACGGCTGGGCCAGCCACAGGTGGACGTCGCGGTGCTGGCCGAGCGCCGCCAGCAGGTCGATCTCGGTCTCGGGGAGTCGGGTGTGCCCGAACAGCGACAGCCGGTCGGGCAGGTCCAGTCCGGTCATCTCCCCGGCCCGCAACGCCGCGCAGACGCGGGCGTGCCGGACGTCCGGCGGCTCGGTCTGACCGGCCTCGGCCATCCGCGTCAGCAGCCGCCGCCACAACTCGGCTTCCCAGCTCAGGTCGGCCACCAGTTCGCCACCGATGCCGTCGGTGTCGCGCCCCTCGCGCCAGTCGGTGACGAGCGCCGGCCTCTGGACGGCGTACGACGAGAACCGCTCCGCAAGCCGACGCGCAACCGACCACCGGCGACTGCGCCGCAACTCGCCCTCCTCGCCGTCGAGGCCGTGGCCGAGGTGCGTGGCCAGGGTCGCGCACCACGCATCGCCGAGGTGGTCGTCGATGGTCGCGAGCAGCGGCCACACGAGGCGGTCCGGGTGCCAGGCGTCGTCGCGGTCGCGGCCGAGCAGCAGTCCGACCAGCGATGCCGGCTGCAGGAACTGCACGCCCGCGCACACGCCGTCGCCGCCACGGGGCCCGACGCCGAGGTGGTGGGACAGCCGCTGCGTGAGCCAGCGCTCGACACCCTTCGCGGGCACGACGACGACCTCGCTCGCGAACGGATCCGCCAGCGGCGTCGCCAACAGCGCGCCGAGTTCATCGGCGAGCAGGTCGGTCCGCGCGGCGCGGTGCAGGTGGAGGGCCATCGTGGCCCGAGGTTAGTGCGCGGGTCCGACCTGTGGTGACGGCATGTCGCCGAGGACCGCCGCCATCGTGGCCCGCCCGACCTCGATGGCCGCCTCGATGGACGGCAGGTCGCTGCTCAGTCGGCCCACGTCATGCGAGCCGACGGGCGGGCGGACCTCGACCAGGATGGCGACCGGCGCAGCCGTCGTCTCCGCGAGGTGGAGGTCGTCGGCGGCGTACGTCTGGTGCCGCGCAACGTGGGCGCGGCCCGCCTGCCAGCCGTGCCGGAGGAAGTACGGCGCGAGCAGGGCTCGCTCGAACCGCGACGGTGGGACGGCCTTCTGGTCGGCGCGGCGCGTACGCAGCACGAGCACGTGGGTCGCACCATCCGCCAGCGCGCTGCGGTAGGGCACCCCCTCGGAGAGCCCGCCGTCGACGTACGTGCGCCCACCCAGGCGGACCGGGCGCCCGGCAAGCAGCGGCAGGCAGGACGTCGCCCGCAGGGCGGTCTGCAGGCTCCGCCGGTCGGTGACGTACGGCGCCAGGTCGACCCCGTCACCGGTGCGGGCATCGGTCGCCATCGGATGGAAGCCGATCGGGTTGGCGAGGATCCCCTCGAAGTCCATCGGGGTGATCGCCTCGTAGACGTGGTGGACCAGGCGCCCGAGGTCGATGAGCGGCCCGCCCCGCAGAACCCTCCGCGGGTCGGTGATGCGGGCGGCAGCGACCTCGGGCCATGCCCAGCTGCGCATCCACCGCTGCGCTTCACCCGTCAGCAACCACGCCCCGTTGAGCGCACCGCCCGAGGTTCCGTAGACGTCGTCGAAGGAGTCGGTCAGTCCGGCCTCGTCGAGCGCGAGCGCCATGCCGGCGGAGTACGCCGCCCGGTTGCCGCCGCCCTCGATGGCCAGTGCCACGCGGAACGAGTCGTCGCGCGCGCCCGCCCGGCTGGCCGTCGTACGACGGTCGCGGAGGACGTCGAAGACTGAGGTGGGCGGTGCCTCGCTCGTCATCTCGATTCCTCATGCCGGTGGGAACGCGGATCCTCAGGTTAGCGACACGACGACGCCCATCACCAAGGCACCAATCCATCCCAGCCGTACGTCGCCCACGCCGCTTCGCGATCCGCACCCTCGAGCCATTGAAGGTCGTACCGGGTTGGATTCTGCCGCTCCGGCTCATCCAGGAAGCTCATCCATCCTGCCTGCAACGCCAACACCATTTCATCGGCCCGAAGGTCCGTCACCGCGCAGCCAAAGACCGCTCCCCCGGATGTCGAGACAGAGATGAACTCGGCCTCATCGAGCGCACATGTCGAGTCGGTACGGACGTAGCGCATCTGGATGGTCCAGGTGCCGTCCTGAACCCACACGTCGCCGTCGGTGTGGCCCTCGCCGATGACCTTCATGGACAGGTAGGCGACGCGTCGATCGGCAAGCAGCATCTCCGCAACGCCGTGCTGAAAGCGGCGGAGGTTCTCGGGCAGGTCGTCGACAGCCCAGTCAGACATGGTCGGAGCGTAACGGCCGCACGACGGGCTTTCCCCTGACGATCAGGTCGATCATCGGTAGGTTGTGGCGCATGGATCTTCGGGTGCAGACAGCTGGCCCGTGGAGTTGGTGGCGAGCGGGCGCGTTCGCCCTGGCACTGAGCGTGGGCTTCTTCGTCAGCGCCAAGGTCGCCGCACATTCGTTCTGGAGCGCATTGGCGATTGTCGCCGTCTGGAACGTCGCCGTACTGCTGGTCTTCGGCATCCTCGATCGACGGCGTTCTCGACCATAGGCGCAGCGCGCCATCAGGCGACGAGGTCCCCTGCGAGGTTGATGGCGAGGGCTTTGAGCGCGTAGTACTCGCCCCGGGTGATGGCGGTGGTGCCGCTGGTCGTGACGAGGCGGTGCAGGCCGTGGGGTGTGCCCCAGATCCAGCGGTCGGGCCCGAGTTGGAACACCGTGTAGCCGGCGTGGGTCTTGGCGCGGTGATGATGTCGCCGTAGTGGGGTGTCGTTGTGGTCACCGGTCTGGCCGGGTGGGCCGTGTTTGTCGTAGGCGACGGTGTGGTCGTGATCCGGCGCCCTGCCCGTGCGGGTGAAGGAGCCGGTGGCGTGGGGGAAGACGTCGCCGATGGTGCGTAGCTCGGTGCGGAGCTTCACGTCGGTGGGGTGCTCGTAGCCGTTTACCGACCGGCCGGTGTGCAGATCGATCACCGGGGTCACGGTCACGTTGGCGTGGCGGCGGAGCAGGTCGCGGACCTGGGACAACAGCATCGGGCCAAGACCCTCGACCCGAGCCACCGGGCCAAGGGCACCGGTCTCGGCGTTGGCAGACACGTGCACGACAACCTGAGCAGCCGTCGGGGCTGTGGCCGGGCTGGTTGCAGGTGCCTCGGGCACCTCGGCCGTGTCGGGTGCATCGGCGGTGGTTTCGCCGCGCAGGAACGCCAACACCGCGGCCGGATCAGCCAGCATCGCGAACGCCTCAGCACGCCAGTGGTCCATCGGCAATGGCTCTTCACCCTCGGCCGGTGCCGGGGCGTTCGCGGCCAGGGCGGTCGCGAGATCCTCGATGATCTGGCGGTGGGCCTCCACGTCGGCGTCGTCGATGCGGGCGAACACGGAGCCGACGCCGGCCGCTTCGCCTTCGACGGACTCGCCGGGCTTCTTCCGTGAGCACCAGGCGCCCTTGCGGGTGCGGTTCCGGTTGATGCGTTCCTGATGCGCGACGGAGTCGGCTTCGATGATCTTGGCTTCGGCGATCTGCAGGATCCGCGCCGGCGCCTCATCGAGCGCCTCCGCAACAGCGACATCCACGAGGGCGACCTGTTCGAGAGTCAGTTTCCGGGACATCGAGGCGACCTTGGTCCCCACCCACGGTTCGCACCGCAATGCCTGCAACCCGGCCCACAACAGGGGCAGTCGGTGCCGCAGGTCGAACGCATCCGCGGTTCGCCGGCGGGTGGTGAACACCGACTCCTGTCGAGCGATCGCCATCTCGGCCACCGCGAGGTCGGACACCTTCGGGGTGCCCTCACCGCCAAGCGCAATGAGCCGCGGACCGCCGTGCCGGATCGGGACCGCGTTCGGCTCGTCCTGCGGGTCACCAGAAAACGCATCGGCCCACGCGAGCAGGACTTCGAGCTTCTCGACCTCGACCCGACGGCCCTCGAGCAGGCCCTCCTCAGCCGCCTGGAGCAACTGCTCCGGCGACATCTCCCCGAGACCCGAGATCATACATAGATGATACCGAACATTCGTTCGAACGACAAGGCTCGCGAGACCCCTGTGGAGAAGTTCCCGTCACCCCGAAGATGGGCGGACGCGACGTGCCAGTCGGGCTGATTGGCAACGGCGCGACGAACCAGTTCCTCCAGCACCGCGGCGACGTTCACAACGGGAAGTTCATCACGTGGACAACCCGACCAGCCAGGAACTCCAGGACGCCTGACGGATCAGGCGATCGCGATCCGGTCTGGGTCCTCGAGGTCCACCCACACGGAGACGTCCTTGCCGACCGCGACGCGCTTCGCCGGCTCCTTCTGAAGCGGCAGTTCCAGCGCCACAACCCGCGGCTCGGCGCCGTCCCGGATCTCGACCTCGATCCGCTTCACCTCGACACCGACCAGCTTTCGCCCCGTCGGTACGACGGCCACGACCCGGCCGTCGTGGCGGCGGCCGGTCGCGTGGATCCGCTGCAGGTCGGCCGCCATGGCGTCGAAGACTGCCTTCTCGTCCGCGTCGACGCCGGCCCAGGTCGCACCCGCGGCCGCCTCCGTCGCATCGGCCCACTGACGAGCGAGCTCTGCCTCCTCGGCGGCGAGCACTGCGGCGGCCTCGGCACGGTCCGCGTCGGTGGGCGCCGCACCGAACGGGTTGGCGAGGCGCCCGACCACCTTGTCGAACCCGCCGCGCTGGTCGGCGACCGCGCGATCCAGCGCCGCCTTCCGGTCCCAGGCGATCTCGTGGTTGCGGTACGCCGCGTCCCAGTCGATCCACAGGTCCCGGTGATCCTTCGGGTTGACCCGGCACGGCACCTCGACGCCCGGCATCAGGCCGTACGTCCGCTTGAGGCGGACCTTGTACCAACGCTTCCCGGTGCCGCCCACCTGCGTCCCGATCGTCCAGGTGGGCACCTTGCGCTCGTCGTCCTCGACGACGTACGACGCCTGCCCGGGGACCCGGACCTCCCAGGTGATCGCGAGCCGGCTGCTGGTCTCGACGCCCGGCGCGCCGCCCTCCCCCTCCTGCGTCCAGGTCGCGGCGCCGATGGAGCGGATGGTCACCGCGACAGCGTCCAGCCACCCCGACGGGGGCGTGCGGAGCAGGCCGAGGTCACCCATGCCCCTCAGTGTCGCGGCGCTGTCAACGCAGCTTCAGTCGAGCTGACGAATCACCCGTGCGGGATTGCCGACGGCCAGCACACCGGCTGGCAGGTCCTTCACGACCACGGACCCCGCACCGACCACGGTGTTCGCGCCGATGGTCACGCCCGGGCAGACGATGACGCCGCCGCCGAGCCACACGTTGTCGCCGATCGTGATCGGCTTCGCGGCCTCCCACTTGGCCCGGCGCAGGTCCGCACCCAAGGGGTGGATCGGCGTCAGCAGCTGGCAGTTCGGACCGATCTGGACGTCGTCGCCGATCGTGATCGGCACGACGTCGAGCGCGATCAGGCCGAAGTTCACGAACGAGCGCGCACCGATCTCGATCTGGGTTCCGTAGTCGACCTGCAACGGCGGGCGGATCTCCGTGTCCTCACCGATCTCGCCCAGCAAGTCCACCAACAGTGCGCGGCGCCGATCGACCTCGCGCGCCGAGGTCGTGTTGAACTCCGTCGTGAGGTCGTTCGCGCGGTGATAGGCCCCCACGATCTCGGGATCGTCGGCCAGGTAGAAGTCACCGTCGACCATCCGCTGGTGCATGCTGCGCGGGTCGTCGGGATCCCGCGGGTCCAGCGTCATCGCTCGTCCTTGTCGTGGTGGCGTCGTTCCTCGACCTTCTGACGCAACCGCTCCCGTTCCTCGTGGGCCTCCACGTCGGCCTCGCCGATCTTGCCCTCGAGCGCCGCGACCGCTTCGGGCTTCCCGTGGAAGCGACGGAAGGCGTAGACGAGCAGGGCCAGCGCGAGGACGCACGAGAACAGCAGCGTGACGCCGGTCCAGACCCCACCGAACAGCCACCACTTGTCGCCGATCGGCCACCAGGACGGGACGTCCGGGCCGATGATCCACAGGACACCGAACGCGCCGAGCCCGAGGCCGGCGATCGTGGACGCAATGACGCGCGGCCAGGTCTCGACGCCCTCCGCGGCACCGCGCAACGCGCGCAGCATCACGGGATCGAGCAACCGCTCGGCCCACGTGTACTGCTGCGACAGCACAGCAAGGCCAGCGGCCATCAGCAGCAGACCGGGCCCCGGCAGCACCATCGCTGCGACGCCCGCGAGCAGCAGGATCCAGCCGAGGGCCTCGAGCAGGAGGCGCTTCGCCGTACCGGTCATCGTCCGCCACCAAACTTCTCGAGCCAGGCCAGTACGTCGTCGTCCGCGTTGCCGTGCGCGGCCGCGATCCGCGCCCACGTCACCGCCATGGTGTGGAAGCGCAGCGGGTTGTAGACGTCCTCCTCGCGCGAGAAGAGCCCGTCGCCGGCGTACGTCATGATCGTGATGTTGGGTTCGGTGAGCATGGTGCCGTCGCCCGGGTCGGGCATCGGGTTGAGCACTTCGCAGACCAGTCGGTTCTGTTCCGCGTCGACCACCTGCCAGGAGAGCGGGAAGCCGGTCATCACCCGACCGGGGTACGACGTCATCGTCTTCATCGACCAGGCCCGGATCTCGTCGCGCCCGGTGAAGGTCCCCATCGCGTGCTCGACGTACACCGCGTCAGGAGTGAAGAGGTCGGCGTAGCCGGTCCAGTCACCGCTGGCGACGAAGCCGGCGACCTTCTGGTGGAAGACGTCGTACGCCTCGGTGATCTCCATGGGTCGATTCAAACAGGTGCACCCCAGACACGCCGTGCGTGCACCTAGGCTTCGGCCATGCCACGCGGATCGGCCCATCGACGCAGCCCCTTCGGCTCGCGCCTTCTGGGTCCGCGCGACCAGCCTCCCCGACGGTTGCGGATCCGGATCCAGCTGCTGCTGACCGTCCTGCTGATCTCCACCAACGTGATCGGCGCCGTCGTCGTCTTCGTGTTGAACACCTGGGCGGTGCCGTCGCCCGACCCGAACAAGGAGATGGTGATCGCGCTGGCGATCGCGATCCCCACCTACGTCCTCACCGCCGCCCTGGTCGGCGCCATCTGGGGTACGACGACGTCGCTGCGCGCCCTGCGCTGGGCGACCCAACCGGGGATCGACCCGGACCACACCCAACGCGCCCGCGCCCTGCGGGTGCCGCTCGTGCTGACCACCATGCAGCTGGGCATGTGGGGCGTGGGCACGGCCCTGTTCACGATGCTGACGGTGATCCTGCAACCGTCGCGGGCCCTCGGCACCGGGCTCACCGTGGGCATCGGCGCGGTGGTAGTCGCCGGGATCTCCTACCTGCTGACCGAGTTCTCCCTGCGGCCGATCGCTGCGCGCGCGCTGTCGGACGTGCGGGTCACCGGCAAGCTCCGGGGGGTCGGCGTCGGCCCGCGCATGGCGATCTTCTGGACCCTCGGAACGGGCACTCCGATCATCGGTCTTCTGATCGTGGCGATCCTTGCCCTCACCCCCAGTGGCAAGGACGTCACGCTGCAGGACCTCGCCGTGGTGACCATCATCGTCTGCGGCATCGTGCTGGTGTTCGGCCTGCTCCTGACCGACCTCAACGCCCGTGCGGTCGTCGCGCCCATCTTGTCGGTGCGCGACGCGATGCGCGCCGTCGAGGGCGGAGAGCTCGCCAGTGACGTGATCGTCTACGACGGCACCGAGCTCGGGCAGCTCCAGAGCGGGTTCAACGAGATGGTCGCGGGCCTCCAGGAGCGCGAACAGATCCGCGACCTCTTCGGTCGCCACGTCGGCCAGGAAGTGGCAGCCGCGGCCGCTGCGCTCGGTGCCGGCCAGATCGAACTCGGCGGGGAAACCCGCATGTGTTCGGTGCTGTTCGTCGACCTGGTCGGCTCGACGACGTACGCGACCCAACACGGTCCGACCGAGGTGGTCGAGGTCCTCAACCGGTTCTTCGGAGTCGTCGTGGACGAGGTGGATCGCCACTACGGGCTGGTCAACAAGTTCATCGGCGACGCGGTGCTCGCCATCTTCGGAGCGCCCGTCGAGCTCGAGGAGCACGCCAGTGCGGCACTGTCCGCGGCCCGCGCGATGGCCGCGCGCCTGGCGGTCGAGGTGCCTGAGGTCGGCGCCGGGATCGGCGTCGCGACCGGTCAGGTGGTGGCGGGCAACGTGGGCCACGAACAGCGCTTCGAGTACACCGTGATCGGCGACGCGGTGAACTCCGCTGCCCGGCTCACCGACCTGTCCAAGGACATCCCCGGCGGCGTCCTCGCGGCGTGGGAGTCCGTCGAGACCGCCCGGGCCGCCGGCTCACCCGAGGCGGATCGGTGGGTCGAGCACGGCGAGGCGACATTGCGCGGACGCTCGGGCACCACCCGGCTCGCCGTACCCCGCTCGTAGCCAGCCATCGGTGGATTCAGGTCAGGCCAGGGCCTCGAGGGTCCGCGCCACCCGTTCGAGCACGCGCGGCATCTCCGCCTCGGACAGCAGTCCGTCCAGTTGCGAGTCCCGCTCCAGGACGGCGAGACCGTGCACGGTCGCCCAGCCGATGACCGCCAGTTCCTCCGTCGGTACGCCGACGCCCCAGCCGCGTTCCTGCGCGGCCGCGATGTTGGCCAGCAGGACCGCGCGGTGCTCCTCGCGCGCAGCGAGCAGTCGCTTGTCGTCGGCGTGCAACAACTCGGGCCGAAACATCACGTCGAACATCGTGGGATGCCGCAACGCGAACTCCACGTAGGCGGCTCCGGCCGCAGCGACGGGCCGGCCGGCGTCCGGTCCCCCGTCGGCGACGCCCTCGTTCGCCGACGCGATCGCTGCGCGGGTGCGCTCGAGCAGCAAGTCGAAGCCTTCGACCGCAAGGGCGGTGAACAGGCCCGCGCGGTCGTCGAAGTGGTGGGCAGTCGCCTGGTGCGAGACCCCCACCCGGCGGGCGATCGCGCGCAGACTGGCCTTGGCCGGACCACAGTTGGCGATCTCCTGCTCCGCAGCGCGCAGCAGGCGCTGGCGCAGGTCGGCGCTCCTCATCGAACCTCCTCCGCAGGCGGCCGCTGCGGCCACCACAGCCGTGGACCCAGCAGGGTAGCGAGCGAGGGCACCAGCAACGACCGGACGACGAACGTGTCCAGCAGCAGGCCGACCGCGATCGTGAAGCCGACCTGGCCGATCGTCGTCACCCGGCCGGCCATCAGCGCCGCCATCGAGGCCGCGAAGATCACGCCGGCCGAGGTGATCACGCCGCCCGTCGCGGCCGTCGCCCGGGCGATGCCGCTTGCCGAGCCGTCGGGCGCCTCCTCGTGCATGCGCTTGGTCAGCAGCAGGTTGTAGTCCGCACCGACCGCCACCAGGATCACGAACGCGACGGCCGTGACCGTCCAGTCGAGCGGGATGCCGAACCCGACCTGCCACACGAGCACCGACAGCCCGATCGCCGCGACGTAGGACAGCACCACGGTCGCCATCAGCGCGAACGCCGCCACCAGGCTGCGCAACAGCAGGAGCAGCACCAGGAACACCGCGATCAGCGCGGTGATCGCAATCAGCTCGAGGTCGGACTGGGAGTACCTCCGCAGGTCGTTGTTGGTGCTCGCCATGCCGGTGACCGCCACGTCGGCGTCGGCGAGCCGAGTCCCGTTGAAGGAGTGGTCGACGATCTCGCGCACTTCGGCCGACCGGTCCGCGGCCTCGGACTCGAACGCATCCGTCTTCCCCAGTACGACGATGCGGGCCGTGCGTCCGTCATTGGAGACGAAGAGTCGGCTCGCTGCCTCGAAGTCCGGGTTGGTCAGTGCCGTCGGCGGCAGGTAGAAGCCACCGCTGGCGGGATCGTCGACCTCGTCGCGGGTCGCCTGCAGATGCTCCGCCGCAGCGGCGAGGCCCTTCTCGAGCTCGGGCAGGGACGCGGCCACCTCCTCGGTGCCGCCGCGGATCCGGTCCGCGCCGGTCGCGAGTTGGTCGGCGCCGGAGGAGAGGTCTCCGAGCTTGTCGGCGAAGATCTGCTGGCCCTCGGCGAGTTGCTGGGTGCCGGTGCGGGCCTTCGCGATCCCTCCGCGCAGCTGACTCAGGCCGGTGCGCAGGTCGCCCGTACCGGTGGCGATGGCGCGGGCGCCGCGTGCCGCCTCGCGGAGTCCGGGCAACAGCTGGTCGCGTTCGGCTTCCCAGATCTGCTTGATCCCGGCCCGGGCCCGCGAGCACGCCGGATCGAGGCCACAGGTCAGGCTCTTCGTGGCCAGGGCGTCGTACGCGAGGCCGAGGCCGTCCACCGCGAGCTGGACCTGGTCGGCCGCGGTGGTGAGTCCGTCGGCGAGCGCGGCGGCGCCGACCTTGAGGTCGCGCGTCCCGGCGACAGCGGCGTCGGCACCGTCGAGGAGCTGCGTCATGCCGCGTGACAGCCGGGTGGTGGCGGTGGCGATCGAGTCGGCACCCTCCACGGCCTTCTCCGCACCGTCCGCGAGCTGGCCGGCCCCGTCATCGAGCTGGCCGGCGCCCTCGGCGAGCTGCTCGGCTCCGTCGGCGCCCTTCGCGATGTCGCCGCGGGCCTTGCCGAGCTCGTCGCCGATCAGGCCGGACTGGAAGGCGACGGAGGCCTGGGTGATCGGCTCGCCGCCCGGTCGGGTGATGCTGCGGACCAGCGCGACGCCGTCGTGCCGGGCGAGCGAGGACGACGCCTGCTCGATGAGGGCGAGGTCCTTGGTGTTGCGCAGGTCGTGGTCGGCCTGGATCAGGACGTAGTCGGGAAGCACCTCGTTGATCGGGAAGTGCCGGTCCAGCAGGGCGTAGCCGCGGTTGCTCTCCGCGTCGTCGGCCAGCGGCTCGCGGACGTCGTACGACAGGTTGGCCAGCGGGAAGAACGCCGCGAGCAACAGCAACGGCACCAGCGACACGGTCAGCATCCGCACCGGGTGCGCGGCGACCAGGCCGGCAATCCGCTGCCACACGGCGGCACCGCCCGAGTCGCGCGGCTCCGCCCAGCCGCGCTGGCCGGCCAGCGCGAGCAGCGCCGGCGTGAGGGTGAGGCTGACGAACAGGTTGACGGCGATGCTCACCGCGATCGCCGGGCCGGTGGTGTTGAAGAACCCGAGGTCGGCGATCGCCATGCACAGCGCGGCCAGCACGACCGTCACGGCAGAACCGGCGATGACCCCGCCGATCTTCGACGCGGCGATGGCGGCGGCCGCGGTCGGCTCGGTGCCGAGTCGGCGCTCCTCGTGATAGCGGGCGACCAGGAACACCGCGTAGTCCGTACCGGCGCCGAGGATGATCGCGGTCAGGAACGACCCGCTGAACGTCGAGATCGCGAAGAGGTCGTGCAGCCCGCAGAACGACACCACGGCGCGACCCAGGCCCAGCCCGATCCCCACGACCGTGAGGATCATGATCGGGATCGCGAACGATCGGTAGATCAGGAACAGGATCAACGCGATCATCACGATGGTCACGATCGTGATCCGGCCGACGCTGTGTTCAGTCTCCGTCGCGAGGTCGACGACGGTGGCCGTGGGCCCGGTCACCTCGACGGTCAGCCCGTCCGGCGCCTTCTCGCCCACGATCTCGCGTACGGCGGCCACCTGGGTCAGCGACGCCGGCGCACCGGTGGCGCCGGTGATGCCGACCAGCAGGTACCGCGCCTGCTGGTCCTTGCTCGTCAGTGCCTTGCGCAACTCCGGCCGACGGATGTCCTGGACGAAGGTGACGTCCTTCTCGTCCGTGGCCAGGTCGGTGACCAGGGCCTCGGCGTAACTGCGGTCCGCCTCGGTGAGGCCGGAGGTCCGCTCCATCGCCACCACGATGAAGCTCTGGGCGTCGCCGCTGCTGAACGCGCTGTTCATCGACGTGATCGCCCGGATGGAGGGCGCGTCGTGCGGAACCATCGGCGAGGAGTCGCGACCGGCGATCTCCTCGAGTTGCGGCACGGCCACGTTCATCACGACCGTGATCGCGAGCCAGGCAAGAACGACCCAGCCGGCCCGTCGTACGACGAAGCGGGCGTAGCCGGCGGCGCGGTCGTGCTCAGTCCCCATTCGTTGAAACTAGAACCTGTTCCTTGCCAGTGGCAAGGAACTGTGGCGCGGCCCACTCTCACCGCTCGTGACGGACCATGTGGCAGGCTCCCGTCGTGACCAAGGGCGCAGCAGAGCAGGGGTTCGTACCGGACGCGATCGTGGTGGGAGCCGGCCTCGCCGGACTCGTCGCCACCTACGAGGCGACGAAGGCAGGCAAGCGGGTCCTGGTCATCGACCAGGAGAACCGCGCCAACCTCGGCGGGCAGGCGTGGTGGTCGCTCGGCGGCCTCCTCTTCATCGACTCCCCCGAGCAGCGCCGGATGGGCATCAAGGACTCCAAGGCGCTGGCCTGGCAGGACTGGCAGGGCTCGGCCGGCTTCGACCGGATCGAACCGCAGGAGGACGGCACCCCGGGCGAGGACCACTGGGCCCACCAGTGGGCGCAGGCGTACGTCGAGTTCGCCGCCACCGAGAAGCGCGACTACCTCCGTGCCCTCGGCCTCAAGTCACTGCCGTTCGTCGGCTGGGCCGAACGCGGCAGCGGTGACGCGGCCGGCCACGGCAACTCGGTGCCCCGCTTCCACCTCACCTGGGGTACCGGCCCCGAGGTGGTCCGGATCTTCGTCGAGCCCGTGCTGGCCGCCGAGGAGCAGGGCCTGGTGCAGTTCGCCTTCCGGCACCGCGTCGACGCGTTGGTCACCGAGAAGGGGGCGGTCGTCGGCATCCGCGGCGCCGTCCTCGAGGAGTCCGACACCGAGCGCGGGTTCGCCTCGTCCCGCGTCGAGGTCGGCGAGTTCGAGCATCGTGCCCCCTCCGTGGTCGTCACCACCGGCGGCATCGGCCACAACCACGAGATGATCCGCGCCAACTGGCCCGTGGATCGCCTCGGCCCCGTGCCGACCCACCTGATCTCCGGCGTCCCCGCGTACGTCGACGGGCGCGGCCTCACGATCGCCGAGGAAGCCGGCGCGCGGCTGGTGAACTCCGACCGGATGTGGCACTACACGGAGGGCATCCACAACTGGGACCCCGTGTGGCCCGACCACGCGATCCGCGTCATCCCCGGCCCGTCGTCGCTCTGGTTCGACGCGACCGGGCAGCGCCTGGCCGCCCCGAACTTCCCCGGCTTCGACAGCCTCGGCACGCTCGGCGCCATCGGCAAGACGGGCTACGACTACACGTGGTTCGTGCTCACCCAGGCGATCATCGAGAAGGAGTTCGCCCTCTCCGGCTCCGAGCAGAACCCCGACATCACCAGCAAGGACCTCAAGTTCATGCTGAAGTCGCGGGTCGCCAAGGGCGCCCCCGGTCCGGTCGAGGCGTTCAAGCAGAACGGTGTCGACTTCGTCGTGGCCGACACCCTCGAGGAACTCGTCGCCGGCATGAACGGCATCGTCGACGGCGACTCCCCGGCCCGCGGCCCGCACCTCGAGGCCGAGGTACTGCGTCGCCAGATCGAGGCACGCGACGCCGAGCTCGACAACGGGTTCAGCAAGGACTTCCAGCTGATGGCCATCAACAACGCCCGGCAGTCCCGCACGGACAAGCTGATCCGAGTGGCCAAGCCGCACAAGATCCTGGACCCCGAGAAGGGCCCGCTCATCGCCGTACGGCTCAACATCTTGACGCGCAAGACGCTCGGCGGCGTCGCCACGAACCTCGACTCACGCGTCGTCGACCGCACCGGAGCCGTCATCCCCGGCCTGTACGCCGCCGGCGAAGTCGCCGGGTTCGGTGGCGGCGGGGTGCACGGCTACAACGCGCTCGAGGGCACCTTCCTCGGCGGCTGCATCTTCTCCGGTCGCGCCGCGGGGCGTGCGATCGCCGGCTCCTGACCGGAGCGAAAACGAACAGAGCCCCGGCTCACCTTGGGTGAGCCGGGGCGCTGCTGTTGCTGTGGAACTCAGGCCTCGAGTGCCTCGGCGACGCGACGGTGCGCGGCCCAGATCTCCTCGGACAGGCCGTCGAACTGCGCCAGGTGCTTCTCGCGGAAGCCCATCTCCTGCTGCCAGCGCGGCACGTCGATGGTGAGGAGCGTGTCGAGGTCGGCGAGCGCCTGCTCGTCCATGCCCTCGAGGTTCAGCTCTTCACGCTTCGGCAGGACACCGACAGCGGTCTGGACGCCCTCGACCTCGCCGTTGAGGAACTGCATCAGCCAGTTGAGCGGGCGCAGGTTCTCGCGGTAGCCGGGCCACAGGAAGCGACCGTCCTCGCCGCGCTGGAACCAGTTGACGTGCGCGAAGATCGGCTTGGTCGTCGCACGGCCGATGACCTCGAGCCAGTGCGCGGCGTAGTCGGCCTCGGAGTACGACATGAACGGACGCATCGACATCGGGTCGTACCGGAGCACGCCCTCGAGACCGTCCGCAGCTGCGGTCGCCTCGGCGCCCAGCGTCAGGCCGTCGTAGACACCCTCGGCGACGTCCCTGATCGCACGGATCAGCGGCTCACGGTCGCGGGTACGGCCACCGAAGATGATGCCGTGGATCTCGACGCCCTGCGGGTCCTCGAAGTCCTTGGCAACGTTCGGGACGTTGGCCAGCGTGGTCGTGAAGCGGCTGTTCGGGTGCGCCCACGGAGCGTCGGCGTCCTCAGCGGACCGGTCGGCGATGATGTCGCCCTTCCAGTCCTCCCAGCCGTCGAGGTCGGTCGGCTTGTCGCTCTTGCCCTCCCACCAGACCTCCTGGCTCTTGGAGTTGTAGGCGACGTTGGTGAAGATCGCGCCGGTGCCGGGAACGATCGAGTCGATCGCGGTCGGGTTGGTGGCCTCGTTGGTGTCCTTGGCGACACCGAAGACACCGTTCTCCGGGTTCATGCCGTAGAGCTTGCCGTCGTCGCCGACCCAGATCCACGCGATGTCGTCGCCGTAGAACTCGACGTAGTAGCGGTCACCGAGCGCGTCGGGGGCCAGCGTCATCGCGAGGTTCGTCTTGCCGGAGGCCGACGGGAAACCACCACAGATGTTGTACTTCTTGCCGGTTTCCTTGTCCGTGATGCCGAGCAGCATGAACTGCTCCACGAGGAAGCCGTTCTTCCAGCCGTCGTAGGCACCCTGGCGCAGGCCGTGGGCGATCTTGCCGAGGAGCGCGTTGCCGCCGTACGACGAACCGAAGTGCAGGATCGTGCGCTCGTCGGCGACGGTCACGAAGTAACGCTTGTCGTCGGGGGTGCCCTGGCCGAGGTTCTCCAGGTCACCGGTGACGTGCACGGCCTTGACGAACGAGTCGCCCAGGTCGTTGATGTACTCCACGCCGACCCGCGACATGCGGATCATCTGGAGCACCACGTTGCGGTTGTCCGTGAGCTCGACACCGGCTGCGAAGT
This sequence comes from Nocardioides sp. WS12, assembly GCF_014108865.1. Lineage (NCBI taxonomy): Bacteria > Bacillati > Actinomycetota > Actinomycetes > Propionibacteriales > Nocardioidaceae > Nocardioides > Nocardioides sp. WS12. The sequence continues at coordinate 128,072 of NZ_CP053928.1, forward strand.
TCTGCAGCGGGGAGCCCTTCGGCGCCATCAGGTAGGGGATGACGTACATCGTCTTGCCGACCGACGCGCCGGTCATCAGCTCGACGAGCTTCGGCTTCATCTCCGAGGACGGGCGCCAGTTGTTGTAGATGCCCTTGTCCGCCTCGTCGCTGGTGGCGACGATCGTGCGCTCTTCGGCGCGTGCGGTGTCCTTGAAGTAGGACCGGGAGTAGTAGAGGCCGTCGCCGGCGGGCAACAGCTCGCCTGCTTCGAGGGACTCGGCCACCAGCCGGGCGTCGTCGGCCGCAGAAACGACCTCGATCCGGTCGGCGCCAGTGATCCCGGCCCAGTGTGCGACGTATTCCCGAACGTGGGGGTTCGTGAGGCCCGCCTCATCGAGCGTCCGCTCCACATCCACCATGCTTCTCGCCAGCCTTTCGGTCCTGTTAAAGGTGTGGGCACGCTACCCCACAGCCCACCCGTAAAAATCCGGGGTTCGAATCGTGTGATCCGTGGACACCGTCGTCCGCGTGGGGCCCACCATGACACCGCTCGCGCGCTGACGCACATCCGCGCCGGTCACCCCGATGAGGCGTTCGCCACGGTCACGAATTTTTGATCGTTCGAATCCCGGGGTCGTCCGCGCCGCCGAGAATCGTTCGCGCCCGACGCAGCCGACGGAAGTACGTCGCCCGACTGGCGAACTGGTCCCGCATGACCGACTCGTGGGTCGCGCCCGGTTCCAGGTAGCGCTGCACCACCAGTCCCAGCAGCCCTGGTTCGTCGGCCAGGAGGGCCGCCAGCGAGTCCCGCGCCCACACCCGCACCCGCTCCGCCGCCCGCTCGACCGGCAGGTCCGACGGCGCCTGCGGCAACCGCGCGAGAACCGCGTCGCAGTGGAAGTCCTCCAGCGCGCGCAGCAGGCCGTCCCCGGCGCCCGCCCGTGCCAGGGGCGGACGCCCCTGCTCGGCCGCCACGGCGTCGTACAACAGCCCGGCGAGGCCGGCCGGCCCCACGTCGGCCACCCAACCCCGAGCGCTCGCGACGCTGGTGCGGACACCATCGATCTCCTGGTAGCCGTAGGCCGCCAGCACCGTGCGCTCCGCCTCCGACCCGGTCACCTCGACCACGAGGTCGATCCGCGGGTTCGCGACACCGCACCGCTGGAGGGCCACTGCGTTGCGGATCCGCAGCAGGTCCGGGTCGGGCTCGCCGTCCTCCAACGCGATCTGGAACGGCGTGACCACGGCCCGGTCGGTCAGTCCCTCGGCCTGCGCGTGGTCGAGCAGCGGACCGATCGTGGTGCGGCAGGCCCGATCGAAGTCGGCGGCCCGGGCGAGGGGCAGCGTGGCAACCACTCCCACCGGCGCACCATCCGGACGTCGTACGACGTGCAGGGCATCGGTGCGCAGCCAGGGCTCGACCAGCGACCAGGTCCCCGGCCACCGCCGGTCGAGGACCTCACGGATGGCCGCGGCATCGCCGGGGCGGATCCGGTCGACGTACAACTCCGCGCTGACGGGCGGCGCGAGGCCGGCGCGCAGCGCTGGGTCGTGGACCAGACCCGCCAGCCAGGGCAGCGCGGGATGCTCGCCCGCGACGGCCCGGTCCCGCAGGTGAGCCGCGATCCGTAGGGTCATCGCCTCAGCGCGCGTCGGATCGGCCTCACGCAACCGGACGGCAATGGCCTCGGCGAGACGCGGGTGCAGCAGGAGGCGCGCGCCCATCCGCTCCACGAACGTGCACTCCTGGAGGCGAGCCAGGCCGGCCTCCGCATCGCTGTCCGGCAGTACGTCGGCGAGGAGCCGGACGTCGACTCCGCCGGCGAGCGCGGCCACCGCCAGCAGGTCCGGGTCGAGTTGGGCCAGCGCCGGGCCGACGATCCGGTCCACGAGGTCATGTTCGGTCTCGCGCGGAAGGGTGAACTCCGGGCCGGCAGCGCCTCCCGAACTGGCCCAGGCGCCGGCGCCGAGGACCAGCGCGAGCGGCAGACCGGCGGCCCACGTCGCGATGGCCTCGCGGGCAGCAGCGTCGGTGACGCCGTAGGAGAGGAGCAGCACGTCGGCGTCCTTGGCAGCGAGGGCGGCAAGGCGAAGCCGGCCGGTCAGCGGTTCGAGGTGCTCAGGCAACCACCCGGGCGGCAGGTGGTGCGCGGCGAGGATGACCCGGGTCGTCGCTGGCAGGTCACCGAGCGCCCGCCCCAGGGCATGCAGGCCGGCACCGAAGTGGTCGGCTTCGTCGATGGCGACGAGGGTCCGTCCGCCAGGGAGGTTCGAGAGTTCGCCGATCAGTTCGGCCGCGTCCGCACGACGACCGTCGATGCTGATGACGGTGTGCCCGTCGTCGGTCGCGCACCGGGCAGCCGCCCGCAGGGCAGCGCTCTTGCCGAGGCCACCGGCGCCGGTCACGGCCAGCACGAGGAGAGCACCGGCCGGGTCGAGCAACTGCTCGATCCTGCGCTGCACGACGGCCGGACAGACGTAGCGCTGCGCGTCGAGACCATGCGCGAACGCCGAGATGGTGGGGCCCTGGCCCGGCGACTGCGCAGGGAGACGAACCGTTCCCATGGCACCCCCTGTTCGGCGCACCCACGATAACGCCGATTGCCGGGGTTCCACAGGGCTTGGGAACGCCGTCTCACAGTGGTCTCATCATCGGGCGACGCCCTGCCGCGACCCCTCGTCACGGCCCACGATCGCGAACGTGCTCACCTCCTCGTGTCGTCGGTGCGTCGTGGGGACGCACCGGTGACGCGCATGGCGGTTGACGCGCACATCACTGGGTAGGTACCCGCTCGACGTGGATGTCACGACGACAGGAGCCCCCATGAGTTACCCGCCGCAGCCCCCCTTCGGCCCGCCCAGCGGCCCGCCGTCGGGACCTCCCGGGTATCCGCCGTCGGGGCCTCCGGGCTACCCGCCGCAGGGGCCTCCCGGCTTCGGTCCGTACGGCGGCGGGTTCGGCGGTCCGCCGAAGAAGAGCAGGACCGGGCTGATCATCGGCCTGGTCGCCCTCGCGATGCTGCTCGTCGTCGGCGTCGTCGTCACGGCCGTGCTCGTCCTCGGCGGCGATGACGACGACACGTCGGCGGGCAAGGACGACTCCACCGCCTCGAGCACCGCGACCACCGACGGCACCCCGACGCCCACCGACCCGTCGAGCACGACGACCCCCGCGACGCCGTACTCCCCCACCGAGGACGAGACCGACGAACCGGCCGCCCGCATCGACGTCGAGGCCTCCGAGTTCGCCGACGACTGGGACTTCAAGTTCGGCGACGTCGAACACAACGCCAAGTACCTGGAGTCCTGGAAGTACGACACCTGCGGCCCGGTTGAAGAGGGTTCGCGCCTGACCCAGCAGCGCTGTGAGTACGCCGTGCAGTGGACCTACTCGGCCCTCAACGGCAAGGCCCGGGTCACGTACGTCGCCCTGGTGTTCGACACCGAGGCCCACGCCAAGGCCGCCGATGCGGCCCTCAGTGATGAGGACTTCGACCTGCGTCCCGAAGCACAGTTCCCGGACTTCGTGCAGGGCAAGTGGAACAGCGGCGTCGTCAGCAATGTCGTCGGCGTCACGGTCGGCACGACCAACACCAAGGTCGACGAGAAGAAGCTGCAGGGGCTGGTCAACTACATGACCACTGACTACAAGCTCGCCCTCTCCTTCAACCAGTTCTGAACGGGGCACGGCGAACCGCCTGCAGGATTTTACTTTCGATCCAGAGACAAGGCCGGGCCGGATCTGGCAATCTTCACTCGCCACCGCAGGAGACCCGAGACTCCTGCGGTGGCTTCATTTTTCACCGGCGAGCTTGCGTGGCGTTTCAGCCCTTGCGGTACGCCGGCGCGCGGCGGCTGGGCGCGGTGTCCGCGGCCGCGAGCAGCGGCAGCACCCGCGGCGGCACGAGCACCGACAGCACCATCACGCTCGTGGAACGCACCACCGATGACGACTGGTCGATCCGCACCAGCGTCGCCTGGAGCTCGGGATGGGAGCGGGTCGCCACCCGGCACAGCACGTCGAAGGACCCGGTCGTCACGTAAGCCTCCAGCACCTGCGGGATCGCCGCGAGGTCGGCCGACACCTCGTCGAGCGCTCCCTGGGAGATCTCGAGGGTGACGTAGGCCTGCACCTCGAAACCGGCGGCGGCGACGTCGATCGTGGGGTCCCAGTCGGCGATCACGCCGGCCTCGCCCAGCCGTCGCAGTCGACTCTGCACGGTCGCGCGTGCCACCTGGGTGATCCGGGACAGTTCCAGGTCACCAGCGCGCGGGTGCTCGGTCAGCGCGGTCAGCAGCGCGAGGTCGATCTCGTCGAGCGGGTGCGGTCCAGCGGCCATGGCTCCAAGGTAGCCGTTCTGCACAGTTCGGAGCACGGCCGACCGGCAGAACTGGCCGGATTGCCTACCGCCGGATAGGCAGGTTGTGAGGCTGTGGTCGTTCTGTTGTGCTGCTCACATGTCCCTCCAGGAGACCCTCACCAACGAGGAACGGCTCGCTGAGCTCGACCTCGACACCTTGAAGCAGCTCGTCGGCCTCGTCGAGTACGACGACCACGAGGACCCGTTCCCCGTCACCGGCTGGGATGCCGCCGTGTGGTCGGTCGGCAACGCCACCCAGACCGCCCACTTCTTCATCTCCGCGTTCGGCATGGAACTCGTCGCCTACTCCGGCCCCGAGACGGGCAACCGCGACCACGTCGCCTTCGTGCTCAAGAGCGGCGCGGTGCGCTTCGTGTTCAAGGGTGGCGTCGACCCGAACAGCACCCTGCTCGACCACCACCGCACCCACGGCGACGGCATCGTCGACATCGCCCTCGAGGTCCCCGACGTCGACCGCTGCATCGCGCAGGCCCGCAAGGCCGGGGCGACGATTCTCGAGGAGCCGCACGACCTGACCGACGAGCACGGCACGGTCCGGATGGCCGCGATCGCCACGTACGGCGACACCCGGCACAGCCTCGTCGACCGGTCGTCGTACAACGGGCCCTACCTGCCGGGGTACGTCGCCCGCACCTCTACCTTCACCAAGAGGGAAGGTGCGCCCAAGCGGCTGTTCCAGGCCCTCGACCACATCGTCGGCAATGTCGAGCTCGGCAAGATGGACGACTGGGTCGAGTTCTACAACAAGGTCATGGGCTTCACGAACATGGCCGAGTTCATCGGTGACGACATCGCCACCGACTACTCGGCGCTGATGTCGAAGGTCGTCGCGAACGGCAACCACCGGGTGAAGTTCCCGCTGAACGAGCCGGCGATCGCGAAGAAGAAGTCGCAGATCGACGAGTACCTCGAGTTCTACTGCGGCCCCGGCGCCCAGCACCTGGCGCTGGCCACCAACGACATCCTCGACACCGTCGACCGCCTGCGGGCCGAGGGCATCGAGTTCCTCGCGACTCCGGACTCGTACTACGAGGACCCCGAGCTCCGCGCCCGGATCGGCGAGGTGCGGGTGCCCGTCGAGGAGTTGAAGAAGCGCGGCATCCTCGTCGACCGCGACGAGGACGGCTACCTGCTGCAGATCTTCACCAAGCCGCTCGGCGACCGGCCGACCGTGTTCTTCGAGTTCATCGAGCGCCACGGCTCGCTGGGCTTCGGCAAGGGCAACTTCAAGGCGCTCTTCGAGGCGATCGAGCGCGAGCAGGAGCGACGGGGCAACTTCTGATGGCCCACTACCAGCGGATCGGGAACGTGCCGCCGAAGCGGCACACGCAGCACCGTGCGCCCGACGGGACGCTCTACTTCGAGGAGTTGATGGGCGAGGAGGGCTTCTCGTCCGATTCCTCGCTGCTCTACCACCGACACATCCCGTCGGCGGTCGTCGAGGCGCGCACGTGGGACCTGCCCGACCAGTCCACGACGCCCAACCACCCGCTGATTCCGCGGCACCTGACACTGCACGACCTCTTCACCGGTGACGCCTGGCAGACCACTGACGCGGTGACCGGGCGCCGTCTCGTGCTCGGCAACGCCGACGTCCGGATCAGCTATGTCGTGTGCGGAGCGGCCTCGCCGCTCTACCGCAACGGCATCGGCGACGAGTGCGTCTTCGTCGAGTCCGGCACCGCTGTGGTGGAAACCGTGTTCGGTGCGCTCGAGGTCGGCGCAGGCGACTACGTGATCCTGCCCCGCGCCACGACGCACCGCTGGGTGCCGACCGGGTCGCCAGAAAATGGACAACAGCCGCTTCGCCTCTACGTGATCGAGGCGAACAGCCACATCGGTCCGCCGAAGCGCTACCTGTCGAAGTTCGGGCAGTTGCTCGAGCACGCGCCGTACTGCGAGCGCGACCTGCGGGTGCCCCCCGAGGTGTTGCTCATCGACCCCGCCGCCGACGAGAACGTCGAGGTGTTCATCAAGCACCGCGGCTCCGGTCCCGGCGGGATCGCCGGCACCGTGCACGTGCTGCCGCACCACCCGTTCGACGTCGTCGGCTGGGACGGCTGCCTCTACCCGTACGTCTTCAACGTCGCCGACTTCGAGCCGATCACCGGCCGCGTCCACCAGCCGCCGCCGGTGCACCAGGTCTTCGAGGCCAACAACTTCGTGATCTGCAACTTCGTGCCCCGCAAGGTCGACTACCACCCGCTGTCGATCCCGGTGCCCTACTACCACTCGAACGTCGACTCGGACGAGGTCATGTTCTACGTCGCCGGTGACTACGAAGCCCGCAAGGGATCGGGCATCGGCGTCGGTTCGATCAGCCTGCACCCGGGCGGTCACCCGCACGGCCCGCAACCCGGCGCCTACGAGAAGTCCATCGGCGTCGAGTACTTCGACGAACTCGCGGTCATGGTCGACACGTTCCGGCCGCTCGAGCTCGGCGAGGCCGGCACCGCCTCCGACGACGGCAAGTACGTCACCTCCTGGGTGCGGGGAGCGACCGAATGATGGGTCTCATCCTGGATGACGCCGCCGTCTTCCCGCCCGGCAACCTGCCCCTCTCCGAAGCCGTCGCTGCGCACAGACTTCACCGCACCCGTTGGTACGCCGACCTGGTCGGTCCGTTGGTGGTGCCCGCTGCCGCACTGCCCGCTCTTGCGGGTGCTGGGCCGCTCGACGTCGCTGTCGTCGTACCGGATGCGGAGGGGGCGGCGGCCGCGCTCGTTGCCGCGCCGGAGGGCATCCGGGTCGTGGCACTCGAAGTCACCGAGGCCTCGGTTGCCGCGCTGCAGGCTGCGATCGGCGAGCCCGCCGAAGTGACCGTCCACCTCGAGGTCCCCCGTGACGACCGGCGGGACGCGGTGATCGCGGACCTCGTCGGGACGACCTACCTCGCGAAGCTGCGGACGGGCGGCGTGCGTGCGGACCTGTATCCCGACGAGGCCGAACTGGCCGCCACCGTTGCAGCTCTCGTCGAAGCGGGCGTGCCGTTCAAGGCGACCGCCGGCCTGCACCACGCGCTGCGGAACACCGACCCGGAGACGGGCTTCGAGCAGCACGGTTTCCTCAACCTGCTGGCCGCAACGGGCACCACGGACGCCGCCGTGCTCGCCGTGCGTGACGCCCGTGAACTGCCGGAACTCCCGGCGTCCTCGCTGCTCCGCTCCATCGGCACCTGCAGCATCACCGAACCGATCGACGAACTGACCGCGCTCGGTCTCCTGGAGCTGACCCGATGAATCACCTGTACGGCATCACCAACCTTCCCTACGGGGTCTACTCCGTCGCGGGCTCGGCTCCTCGCTGCGCGACCCGGTTCGGCGACCAGGTCCTCGACCTCGCACTGCTGCTCGACGACCCGGTCTTCGCACACCCGACGCTCAACGCGTTCATGAGCGAAGGGAAACAGCGCTGGGACGAGGTCCGCGCCCGCCTGACCGACCTGGTTCGCGGTCCGTTTCCCGACGGCTGTGCTCACTCCGTCGATGACGTGACGATGCACCTGCCGTTCGAGGTGGCCGACTACGTCGACTTCTACGCGTCCGAGCACCACGCGTCGAACCTCGGTCGCCTGTTCCGTCCGGACAACCCCAACCCGCTGCTGCCGAACTGGAAGCACCTGCCCGTCAGCTACACCGGCCGCGCCGGATCGGTCGTGGCCTCGGGCACCGACATCGTGCGCCCGTGCGGTCAGCGACTGCCGGCCGGCGCCGAGACGCCGGTGTTCGGGCCGTCGGTGCGCCTCGACATCGAGGCCGAACTCGGCTTCGTCGTCGGCACCGGCAACCCGATGGGCACCTCCATCCCCGTCGAGGACGCCGTCGACCACATCTTCGGTGTCGCCCTGTTCAACGACTGGTCGGCGCGGGACATCCAGGCGTGGGAGTACGTCCCCCTCGGCCCGCACCTGGGCAAGTCCTTCGCCTCGACGATCGGCTCGTGGATCGTGCCGCTCGCGGCGCTCGATGCGGCCCGCGTCAGCACGCCCACCCAGGACCCAGCACCCCTGCCCTACCTCGCGATGGACGCCACGTGGGGACTCGACATCGACCTGGAGGTCGAGTGGAACGGCGACGTGGTCACCCGGCCGCCGTACGCGTCGATGTACTGGTCGCCCGCGCAGATGCTGGCGCACCTGACCGTCAACGGAGCCCCCACCCGCACCGGCGACCTGTACGCCTCGGGCACCATCTCCGGCCCCGACCCCGACCAGGTGGGCTCGTTCATCGAGCTCGGCAAGGGCTTTCTCGAGGACGGCGACGAGGTCGTCCTCCGCGCCAGCGCCCCCGGCGCTGACGGCACCCGCATCGGTTTCGGCGAAGCCCGCGGCCGGGTTTCGGCGGCCTCCGGTGGTTGAGGTGCGAGGCGCACCAGCGCCGAGCCTCGAAACCCCCGCAGCAATCAACGAGAACCAAGGAACTGACATGAAGGAACTGCTCGACCGCTTCGAGGCCAAGGCCCCCGAGATCGTCTTCGAGTGGCACGACGCCGAGACCGACGCGAAGGGCTGGGCGGTCATCAACTCCCTGCGCGGAGGTGCCGCCGGCGGTGGCACCCGGATGCGGGCCGGACTGGATCGCCGTGAGGTCGAGTCGCTCGCCAAGACCATGGAGGTCAAGTTCACCGTCTCCGGTCCGGCCATCGGTGGCGCGAAGTCCGGCATCGACTTCGACCCGAACGACCCGCGCCGCGAGGGCGTGCTGGCGCGCTGGTTCAAGGCCCTGGCTCCGCTGCTCAAGACCTACTACGGCACCGGCGGCGACATGAACGTCGACGAGATGCACGACGTCATCCCGTTGACCGAGCGCTACGGCCTGTGGCACCCGCAGCAGGGCATCGTCAACGGCCACTTCGCCGCCGACGAGCGCGAGCTCGTGCAGCGTGTCGGCATGCTGCGCCTCGGCGTCTCGAAGGTCGTCGAGGACCCGCGCTACACGCCCGACCACAAGGCGAAGTACACGATCGCCGACCTCGTCACGGGCTGGGGCGTCGCCGAGTCGGTCGTCCACTACTACGCCACGTACGGCGTCGCGCAGGGACAGTCCCTCGAGGGCAAGCGGGTCATCGTGCAGGGCTGGGGCAACGTCGGTTCGGCCGCGGCCTACTACCTCTCCGAGGCAGGTGCCCGCATCGTCGGGATCATCGACCGCAACGGCGGCCTGATGAACCCCGACGGCTTCACCCGCGAGGAGGTGCACACCCTCTTCGTCAACAAGCAGGGCAACGCACTGGCCGCCGACAACCTGATCCCGTTCGATGAGCTGGACGACGCGATCTGGGACATGGGTGCCGAGATCTTCCTGCCCTGCGCGGGCTCCCGCCTGGTCACCGTCGAGCACGTGAAGCGGATGGTGTCGGCCGGCCTGGAGCTGATCTCCGCCGGCGCCAACGTTCCGTTCGCCGACCCGGAGATCTTCTACGGATCGACCTACGAGTTCGCCGACCAGCACGTCGCCGTGATCCCCGACTTCATCGCCAACTGCGGCATGGCACGCACCTTCACGATGCTGATGGAGGGCATTGCGGAGGTGTCCGACGAGGCCATCCTCGGTGACGTCTCACGCACCATCCGGACCGCGCTCGAGAAGTGCCACGAGCGCTCTCCGCACCCGACCCTGCTCGCCGCCACGGCGCTCGAGATCGCGCTCGACCAGCTGGTCTGATCACCTACCGCTTCGGCAGCGAACGCACGTAGGCATCGGACAGGTCCATCAGGTCGAGCACGTAGTCGTAGTCGTCCCGCATCCCCGTGATCGGGTACGACGACCCGTCGGTCAGCGACGTCGCCGAACCGTCGTCGAAGCCGCGCCCCGGCGCAAAGATCGCCTGGTCGTTGACGAAGGTGCCGGTCGGGGCGTGGAAGCGCTCACCGAACGCGTGGCCGCCGGTGTTGAGCAGGTCGACCCCGAACGCGACGAAGCGTTCCTCGGCGAGCGAGATGCCGAGCAGGTTCGCGATCGTCGGCAGGATGTCGACCTGCGAGGCGACGTGGTCGCTGCGGGAGGGCTCGCCGCCGGGGACGTGGATCACCAGCGGCGTCTTGAAACGGTGCTCGAAGGCGTAGTCGACGCCCAGCGACCGGACGTCCCCGACCGTTTCCTTGCCGTTGAGTCCGGCATGGTCGCCGTACGCGACGAAGAGGGACTTGTCCCACAGGCCGGTCTGCTTGAGGCCGCGGATGAACAGGCCGAGCGCGTGGTCGGCGTAGTTCTGCGCCTGGAGGTAGGCGCCGACCTCGGTGCCCTCGAGGTCGCTGGGCAGGCGCAACCGCACCTTGTCGGCGGGCACCTTGAAGGGGCCGTGCCCTGAGGCGGTGACGAGTTGCGTGTAGAACGGCCGGTCGGCGGCGTCCAGTTCCAGGAGGCGCACCAGCGAGCGCCCGTAGAACTCCTCGTCGGAGACTCCCCAGAAGTTGAACTTGGGGCCGGGGAACTCGTCCTTCTCGTGCCACCGGTCGAACCCCAGCGCGCGGAACAGGTCGTCGTGGTCCCAGAACTTTGCCCAGTTCACGTTGAAGGTCTCCGAGACGTACCCACGCGGGCGCAACAGCTTGGGCAGGCTCGGCAGGTCGCGGTCGCCGTACCCGGTCGACATGGCGACGTCGCCCACGGGATAGATCGACGTGTTGGAGATGAACTCCGCGTCGACCGTGTTGCCCTTGCCGATCTGCTGGAAGTGCTGGGGGAAGGAGAGGCTCTCGCCGACGAGGTCGTTGAGGTGCGGCGTCACCTCCTGCCCGTCCACCTCGAGACCGACGACGAACTGCTGGAGCGATTCCAACTGGACGACGATCAGGTTCTTGCCCTCGGCGGCGCCGAAGCCGCGCGCCCTGGCCGGATCGGTGACGGTCGAGTGGTTGGTGGCCCTGAGTTCGGCCACCTCGTCGTACGCCGTCGCGAGGTCCAGCGTCTGCTTCGTCCGGAGCGACCGGAGCAACGCGTCCGCTTCGTAGGCGAGGACCCCGAACTGTTCGGCGCGGTACTGCTCGTTGCGTACGTCGACGCCGCTGCGCAGGACGACCGCGGTGACCAGGGTTCCCGTGACGACGACGGCCCCCAGGCGCCGCAGCCGTACGGTCCCCGCCGGAGCGTGCGGCGGCAGCCAGCGATCCCCGTGGAGCAGCAGTCCGACCGCGGGCGCGAAGGCCAGGTCGACGTAGAAGAGGACCAGCCGCCAGTCCAGCAGGCTGGCGACGCTGGCACGGACGTCATCGGCCTGGTCCACCTCGTCGAGCACCGTGAAGGTGGGCAGGGTCTGGTAGTAGCCGTAGTAGAGGACGGCGGCCGTGAGGAACACGCTGACCGCTGCGTTGAGCGACCAGAGGGCTGGCGACGTGGCAGGGCCCGGCGCGAGCAGCGCCACGATGCCGACGAGCACAGCGGCCGCGGCAATATCGGCGATCACCATGCCCGGCGAGGGGACGCCGAAGACGAGCAGCCGGAAGAGCAGGAGCTTGGCCAGCAGCAGGACCAGCATCAGGCGCACCGGCCGGGGGCGCCGGAGGGTCGCGGCCATGCGGGCAACCTAACCCCGCGCCGACGACGGCGGTCCCGAACTCACCCAAAACCCGAATAGGTACCAGGCCCCGGGACCCACCGAAGTGTGACCGAGGCCACTTCTGAGCGCGAATTCCACCTCGGCGTGACGCCTGAGTTCACTCCGAAAAGACGAGTTGAAGTCGAATTTCGGGCTGGCCTACGTTTCGAGTTCCACCGAGGAGGATCCGAATGAAGATGTCGTTGTTCCGGCGCACGAGCTCGACCACGAGCCGCCGACCGGGTAAGTCCCTGCGGTCCATGATGGTGACCGGCGTTGTCGTCACCGTCACCGCTTCCCTGATGGGTCCGGCGGCCGCACTCACGCCGGCCCAGTTCGTCGACCAGAACGAGCGCGCCCACACCACCCAGATGGAGTGGTGGTACATCACCGGCAACATCAACGGTGTCGACGCCTCAGGCAAGACGTACAAGTACGGCATCCAGGACACCTACTTCAAGAACCACCCCTGGTGGGGCTACGACGGCTTCAGCCAGATGATGGCCGTCACCGACCTCAACCGCGGCACCTACACCCAGGGCCAGAAGAACGGCACCGGCTTCACCAGCACCGCGTGCTGCAGCGGCTACAACGTCGGCATCGACGACTGGGACCTCTCGGGCGACAACGGCAACCACAGCATCTTCGGCAACGTGAACTGGGGTGACTACGTCCTGGACCTCGACTTCGCGGCCAACAAGCCGGGCGCTCTGCACGGTGGCGACGGGTTCGTCCCGTTCCAGCCGTTCGGCACCTCGTCGGGCTACTACTCGTGGACCGGCCTGAACGTCTCCGGCACGATCATCGACCACGGCGTCCCGGTCACCATCACCGGTGGCGAGGCGTGGATGGACCACCAGTGGTACGACGGTTACAACACCGGCGGCTGGGACTGGTACTCGATCCAGCTCGACAACAACGTCGACTACATGATCTTCCTGATCAAGGACGCCAACGGGAACTACGTCAACAAGTTCGGCACCAGGGTCGCCGCCAACGGCGCCACGACCGAGCTGACGTCGAGCCAGGTCTCCATGACCCAGCCCAACTTCACCAACTGGACCAGCCCGCGCTCCGACCGGACCTACAAACTCGGCTGGACCGTCGCAGTGCCCGGCGGCACGATCAACATCCAGCCCAAGCAGCTCGACCAGGAAGCGAACCTCAGCATTCCGAACGTCGACTACTGGGAGGGCGCGGTCAACATCACCGCGACCATCGACGGCCAGACCGTGAACGGCAAGGGCTTCACCGAGGTCACCCAGCCCCAGTGGATCGGCGGCTTCTGATCAACTGAGCGAGGGGCTGACCCCGGTCAGCTCCTCGCTGAGTGTCCACAGCTTGCGGCCGAGGTCTGCGTCGCTGGCGTACTTGCTGAGCTTCGCGGGTCCGATCGGACCGCGGATCTCCCGGACCCGCTGCGGCCCGGTGTACGAACCGGGCTCGGCCAGCGTGGCGGCGTACAAGGACGGATTGGCGCCCTTCGCCGCGGACTGCAGGATGACCGGCAGGACGTACGGCGCCAGGCGGGCCACGATCTTGTTGGCGCCCATGCCGTCGGGGGACGCCACGAGGTTCGTCGCCGAGACGCCCGGGTGGGCGCCGGTGGAGACGAGCTTTCCACCCGCTGCCGTCGCGCGGTGGTGGAGCTCGCGCATGAACAGCACGTTGGCGAGCTTGCTGTTGCCGTAGTACTGCTCGGCCTTGTACGACGCCTCCGGGTTGGCCTTCAGCACCGACTCGTTGCCGCCGTGGTGCGCAACCGAGGCGACCGTGACGACGCGCGGGCTCGGCGCCTCGAGGAGGGCGGGCAGCAGGCGACCGGTGAGCGCGAAGTGGCCGAGGTGGTTGGTGCCGAACATCAGCTCGTGGCCGTCCTCGGTGGCCCGATAGTTCGGCGGGTTCATCACCCCGGCGTTGTTGACGAGCAGGTCCAGCGGCCCGTCCCAGCGGTCGGCAAGGGCCTGCACGGAAGCCTGCGACGACAGGTCCAGTTGCTCGACCCGGACGTCGCCCTTCATGCCAGCGGCCGCCTCGCGCCCCTTGTCGAGGTTGCGGCAGGCGAGCACCACACGCGCGCCGTGGCCGGCGAGCTCGCGGGCGGTCACCTCGCCGATGCCGGCGTTGGCTCCCGTGACAACGGCGGTGACGCCCGTCAGGTCCGGCAGGTCGGAAGGACTGAAGGTCATGCCCGCACGGTAGTCCCGGCCCCTAACCTGTGCCCATGACCTCTCCCTCAGGCTCGGGTGCGACACGAGTTGCACTGGTCACCGGCGCTGCGCGCGGGATCGGTGCTGCGACGGTGCGCCGGCTGGTGGCCGACGGCTGTCACGTCGTCGCCCTCGACTCGTGCGAAGGTCCGCCCCTGGCTCGCCCGGAGGAACTCCAGGCACTGGCCGACGAGCTCGGCGAGTACGTCGTCCCGGTGGTCGCCGACGTACGCGACCGTGTCGCCCTCGACAGTGCGGTCGCGGACGCCGTTGCCCGCTGGGGCCGGCTGGACGTGGCAGTGGCGGGTGCCGCGGTCGTCCGCGGCGGCGCTCCCCTGTGGGAGACAACCGATGCTGACCTCGCGGACCTCTGGGACGTCGACGTACGGGGCGTGTGGAACACCGCCGCTGCCGTCGTGCCCGCGATGCTCGCCGGGCCTGATCCGAGCGGGTGCCGCTTCGTCGCGGTCGCCTCCGCGGCCGGCCACACCGGCCTGTTCCACCTGGCCGGTTACAACGCCGCCAAGCACGCCGTCGTCGGCCTCGTCCGTGGCCTGGCCGCCGACCTGCAGGGCACCGGCGTCACTGCGTGTGCGGTCTCCCCCGGCTCCACGGACTCACCCATGCTCGACGCCACCGCCGCGCTCTACGGCGTCGACCGGGCCGAACTGGTGTCGCACCAGCCGCTCGGCCGGGCGCTGGCTGCTGACGAGATCGCGGCGACCATCGCGTTCGGCTGCTCTCCCGCCGGTCTGGTGTGGCACGGTGCCGACATCCACGCCGATGGCGGGTTCAACGGCTGATCACGGTGGTGCCGTCACGGCGCCTTGCAGGTGGTCGGGGCTGACGGGTTCAACAGGCCGGCGATCCCGTCCAGGGTGCAATGAACGAGAGTTTCGGCCGCGTCCAGCAGTTGATCGACCGGCTTCAACGGGGGCCCCGGAACAGGAGCCTCGGGAGTACTGCTCCCGCCACCCGTGCCTCCACCAGAACCGCTGCCCGTGCCGGTGTTCCCACCCGTGCCGCTCGGCGACACCGGAGCCGGGGCGGCCTTCGCGGCAGCCTTCCGGGCTTGTTTCCTGGACGTCGTCGAGTGCGGCGCGCGGGCGCCGATCGAACCGTGCGACACCACCGCGACACCGGCCGAGACCGGGAGGGGGCCGCTGTTGGCGTAGGAGTCAGCGATGGCGAGGACCGTCTCGGCGTAGAGGCCGGAGTTGTTGTACCGGAGGAGTGCCGGGCGGAGTCCAGCGGGCGTCGACAGGTCACCTGTGCCCGAGCACAAGTAGACCGCCGCGGCGAGGGCTGCGTCATCGATGTCTTGCGGATTGCGCTGCCCATCGCCGTCAGCATCCACCCCGACCACCCCCCAGGTGCTCGGAATGAACTGCATGGGGCCGACGGCTCGGTCGAACGACTTGTCGCCGTCGTACCGCCCGCCGTCGGTGTCCGAGATCTGTGCGGTCGATCGGGAGCCGTCGAGCCGGACGCCGATGATGCCCGGCTTCGCGACGCCATCGTCCTGGAGCACGCTGTTCCCCGTGCTGGCGTGGTCCGACTCGACCTTGCCGATCGCGGCGAGGACCGGCCATGCGATGCCACAGGACTCGTCCGCAGCGGCCATCACCGTGGCCGCTCGCTGGTACGACGCCAACGCCACGGCAGGGATCTGGGACGACGTCGCAGCGACGGTCGCGATCCGGACCGGGCGCTCCACGACCCGGCTGTCCGAGCTCAGGCTCGCGGGTACGTCGACAGACTGGTCGGGCACGGCTACTGCAGGCAGTGCTTCGTCACGCTCGGCGGCCAGTGGCACAACGCCGGCACCTGCGCCGGCGACGCTCAGGGTCCAGGCCAGGGACAGCGCGCCCAGAGGGACCAGCGCGACGAGGCGCCGCGAGGGGCGGGCGCGGCCCGCACCACGGACGATGACGTCAGGCTGGGGAATCATGCTCCGACGCTAGGTCGTACGACGGGCCTCCCACATCCGGCGTGGAGGGGAGATCCATCCCCCGTTCGGCACAGACGAGCGTTCAGATGTCGGTGATGCGGACCCCGGCGTGCGCCTTGTAGCGCTTGTTGATCGCGATCAGGTTCGCGGTCAGCGCCTCGACCTGGTGGGCGTTGCGCAGACGGCCACCGAACACGCCGCGAACGCCGGGCAGCAGGGCCGACAGCTCGATGACGACGTCGACCGCTTCGCGGTCGTCGCCGAGGACGAGCACATCGGTGTCCAGGCTCTCCACCGTCGTGTCCTCGAGGAGGGCGGCACTCAGGTGATGGAAGGCGCCGACCACACGGCTGTCGGGCAGCAGCGCCTTGGCCTGTTCTGCGGCCGACCCCTCGAGCACCTGCAACGCGTACGGACCCTGCTTGTCGAAGCCCAGCGGGTTGACACAGTCGATGACGATCTTGCCTGCCAGCTCGGGACGCAGCTCGGTGAGCAGCTGGGCGTGACCGTCCCAAGGCACGGCGACGATCACGATGTCGGCAGCTCTCGCTGCAGCGCGGTTGTCGATGCCGACGACACCGACCCCGTCCTCGCGCATCTCCTTGGCGACGACCTCGGCACGGCCGGCGTCGCGGCTGCCGATCACGACCTTCGCACCACCGATCGCGAGTCGCCGGGCGAGGCTACGGCCCTGGGGCCCGGTGCCTCCGAGGACAGCGAGAACGGTTTCGGGAGTCATGGCCCCAGTTTACGACAGAATGGTCGGACCATTTGAGTGACAACGGTCACGAGGCGCTGGCACCGCCGTTCTTGAGCTCGGGGAAGTCCTCGTCACGCCACTCCTGGGCCATCCGCGCGGTGGCGTGACCCGCCTCGCGCTCCCGCAGCTCGACGCGGCGGATCTTGCCGGAGATCGTCTTCGGCAACTCGAAGAACTCCACCCGCCGCACCCGCAGGTAGGGCGCCAGGCCCTCACGGGCGTGACGCAGGATCGCCAACGCCGTCTCACGGGTGGGCTCGTGCCCGGGCGCCAGGGCGATGTAGGCCTTCGGCACGGCCAGCCGGACCGGGTCGGGCGCCGGTACGACGGCCGCCTCGGCGACCGCGGGGTGCTCGATCAACACGCTCTCGAGCTCGAACGGGGAGATCTTGTAGTCCGACGCCTTGAACACGTCGTCGGTCCGCCCGATGTAGGTGATGTAGCCGTCCTCGTCGCGGGCCGCGACGTCGCCCGTGTGATAGAAGCCGCCGGCCATCGCATCGGCGTTCCGCTCCTCGTCGCCCTGGTAGCCGGTCATCAGCGCGAGCGGTGATGCCGCGAGGTCCAGGCAGATCTCGCCCTCGCCCACACCCTCCACGAGCTCACCGCTGACGGGATCGACCAGCACGCTGGGGATCCCGGGCAATGGGCGCCCCATCGAGCCGGGCTTGACCAGCGCACCCGGGGTGTTGCCGATCTGGCAGGTGGTCTCGGTCTGGCCAAAGCCGTCGCGGATGGTGAGGCCCCAGTGCCTGTCGACCTGTGCGATGACCTCGGGGTTGAGCGGCTCGCCCGCCCCGACCAGCTCGCGCAGCGCAGCCGGCTTGGTGCCGAGCTCGGCGTTGATGAGCATCCGCCAGACCGTCGGCGGGGCACAGAAGGATGTCACCCGCTCGCTGTCCAGTCGCCCGAGCAGGGAGCCGGCCTCGAAGCGCTGGTAGTCGTAGACGACGATCGTCGCTTCCGCGTTCCACGGGGCGAAGAAGCAGGACCAGGCGTGCTTCGCCCAGCCGGGCGAAGAGATGTTGAGGTGGACGTCGCCGGGGCGCAGGCCGATCCAGTACATCGTCGACAGGTGGCCCACCGGGTACGACGCCTGGGTGTGCTGCACGAGCTTGGGTCGTGACGTCGTACCGCTGGTGA
This sequence comes from Nocardioides sp. WS12, assembly GCF_014108865.1. NCBI lineage: Bacteria > Bacillati > Actinomycetota > Actinomycetes > Propionibacteriales > Nocardioidaceae > Nocardioides > Nocardioides sp. WS12. The sequence goes on from NZ_CP053928.1 coordinate 146,035, forward strand.
AGTAGAGGAGCAGTGCGTCCTCCGGTGCTGTGCCCGGGTGCTCCACGGCGGCGCCCGTCCCGACCGCGGCGTCCGAAATCGGCAGCCATCCGGCACGCTCGCCGACCACGACGCGGAGGTAGTCGCCGGGGACCCCGTCGAACTTCGCGGCGTCGCCGGGATTGCAGACCACTGCCCGTGCAGCGGTGCGTTCCATCCGGTCACACAGATCGGCCGGCCCTGCCGCCATCGCGGTCGGCACCACCACGGCGCCGAGCTTGATGACGCCCAGCATGACCTCCCACAGCTCGACCTGGTTGCCGAGCATCACCAGCACCGGATCGCCCTTGCGGACTCCGTACGAGGCGAGCCAGTGGGCCACCCGGTTGGACCGGGTGACCATGTCGTCGAAGGACACCGACGTGCGCGAGCCGTCCTCGGAGAGCACCACCAGGGCGTCCCGGTCCGCTCCACGGGCGATGATGTCGAACCAGTCGTGCGCCCAGTTCCATTGCGGACCGACGTCCGGGAAGGTGAAGCCGGCCACGGCCCCTTCGTGGTCGCCGCGCCAGGCCAGCAGCTGGTCGCGGGCCTCGCGGAAGCGGGAGGTCGACGTCATCGCCGGTTCACGCCCCCAGACCGAGGAATTGGCCGATCACGTCGTTGAAGTCGCCGGCCCGCTCGATCTGCGTCCAATGGCCGCAGCGCGCGAAGACATGCAGGTCGGCGTCGGGCAGCAGGCGCAGCATGTTCAGGGCGATGTCGACGGGGACGATGTTGTCCTCGCGACCGTGCACCAGCAGGCTCGGCCGCGTGACGGCACGGACCTGCTCCTCGGTGATGGCAAGCTCGCTGCCGGCGTGGTCCGGGTGGAAGAACATCAGCTGGTACGCCTCGTGCGCACCCGGTGCGGCACTGGCCTCGTACCGGATCTGCACGAGCTCGTCGCTGATCAGCGACGGGTCCACGGCGAAGTGGCCGCGGAGCAGGTCGCGCATGTTGTCGGACGACGGCTCGTACGCCCGCAGCGCCTTGAGGCCGTCGGTGAGCGTCATGCCGACGCCGGGCGAGCCCATCAGGACCAGCTTGCCCAGACGTTCCTGGTCGTCCTCGGCCATCTGCAGCGCGATCCGGCCGCCCAGCGAGTTGCCGACGATCGAGACCTTGTCGATCCCGAGCGCGTCGAGGAAGCCCCAGACATGGTCTGTCCAGGTACGCAGGGAGTACCGCACATCGGCGGGCCGCTCCGTGTGGCCGAACCCGACGATGTCGAGCGCCAGGGCGCGGGCGCGCTCCGCGACGACGGGCAACGCGTGCTGCCAGTTGGCCCACGCGGAGACGCCCGGACCGGAACCGTGCAGGAAAAGGACCGGCGTGCCCTCTCCGAGGTCGTGATAGTGCGTGGACGTCCCGCGGACGTCGATGAAGTCGCCGCGCGCCGCGTCGGAGGCCGGGGCTGCTGAAGTCGAGGATGTCCTGGATGTCGTGGTCACAAGACCGACGCTAGGCACGGCCGGAGGCCGTCACAACGAGCGGTTCCAGCGACTAGAAAGGCGGCGCTACCAGCCCGACGGATGCCTGCCGGAACGCGTCCAATTCGACCTCGAGGCGCCGTGGATCACGGATCTGGGCGACCAGGTTCCGGCGACCGAGGCTCGCCGGAGCCGCGTCGTCGAGGAAGTGGCGGCGACGACTCTCTGCCCACCGACCGACGGCGTCGTCAGGGTCGCCGTGCACGGCGTCCGTCAGCACCGGGGCCAGGGAGGCGGCATCGCACCAGCCCGACAGCGAGGTGTGACCGGTCATCGGATGGGTGACGTGGGCGGCGTCGCCGACCAGCACCACCCGTCCCGAGCGGTACGACGTCGCACTCCGTTGGTGCATCCGGGCCGCGAACCAGTCGAGCACCTCTGGCCGCACCCCGGTCACTTCCTCCAGCACCTCCACGACGCGCTGCTCGGCAGCGGCCTCGTCGTGCGAGAGCGACTCCTGGAAGAGGTAGCGCCAGAGGTGGCGTCCCGCCCGCTCCACGACCGCGCCGTGGTGGCCGTCGACCTGGAACGTGGTGTCGGGGTAGCCCAGGGCACCGAAGTCGTGGTGCACCAGCGCGACGACGCAGCGCTCGGTCCACGTCGTCCCTTCGAACGCGAGGCCGGCATGGCGTCGTACGGCACTGGCCGGACCGTCGGCTCCCACGACCCAGCGCGCACGCAGTGACTGCGGACCGGCAGCGCCCCCGTCCAGGACGAGGTCGACGGTCTCCTCGTGCTGACGCAGGATCTCGAGGTGGACGTCCTCGACGATCGCGGTGTTCGGCAGGGCGAGCAGCGCTGCCCGCAGGATCCCGCGCAGCGTGGCGGGCTCCAGACGGAGGTTGAACGGCAGCCGCACCTCGGGGCCGAGCTCGCGGACGTCGTACACATGACGCTCACCGGTGGCCAGGACATGGAGTCCCCAGTGCGCGGTCGCCTCACCGGCGAGCAGCGCGTCGTCGAGGACACCGAGCCCCTCGAGCACGGGGAGCACCGACCAGTGGTGCACGGCAGTCCAGGGCAATCGCGGCGCTGGCACGGTGTCGAGCACCGTGACGTGCACCCCGGAACGGGCGAGCCCGAGTGCCGTCGCGAGACCGGCGAGGCTGGCCCCGACGACCGCGACCTCCGTCGTCCGCGACGTCACGCCGGCACCGCGGACCGGCGGAGCAGGTCCAGGCCGTTCGTGCGGAACACCCGCTGGGCGCCACCGGTCCCGAGAGCTCCGTCGACTTCCGCGCCGGCGAGCATGCTCCGCGCTTCCCCGGTGAGATCGGGGAAGAAGGGGTGGTCGGTGCCGAGCACGATGCGATCGGCACCGAACCGGTGCACGAGGAGCCGCAGGTGCTCGGGGTCGAGAACCAGGCTGTCGACGTACAACGACCGGACGCGTTCGTCGATCGCGCCGGGCGAACGACCCTGGAGCAGCTCGGCGCCCAAACGCAGCCTGGGATAGGACCACGCGAACCCGCCGCAGCCGTGCGCAAGCACGACGCGAAGTCCGGTGAAGCGTTCCAGGACGCCACCGAACACCAGCGCCCCCGCCGCGAGGGCCGTGTCGGTGTGCATGCCGAGGCCGAAGTCGTAGGGCTGGCCGGAACGCCGGATCGTCCCGGACCCTCCGTCGGAGGGGTGCACGAAGACAACCGCACCGAGCGCCTCGGCAGCCTCGAAGAACGGCAGCAACTGCGGATCGTCGAGCTCGAGGCCCGCAACCCGAGCGCCGATCTCGACGCCGACGAGCGGCGCCGACCCACCCATCACGTCCTCCAGTACGGCGACCGCTCGGTCCGCGTGCGGCAGCGGCACCGTGCCCAGCCCGGCGAGACGACCGCCGCTCGCGGCGACGGCGTGGGCGATGGAGGCATTCGTGGCCACGGCGTACTCCGTCGCGGCGCCGGCATCGTCGACGTACGGGAAGGTGACGGGAACCGGCGAGATCACCTGGACCTCAACGCCCGCAGCGTCGAGGTCCCGCAGCCGCGCGTCGACATCCCACAGCGAGGGACGGACGTCGCGGAACGGGCGGTCTCCGATGAGGATCCGGCCTCGTTCACCGGAGTCGACCACCAACCGCGGCCAGTCGCCGGGCTCCTCGGAGGCGGCGAACACGTCGGTGCCCATCCAGTGGGCGTGCAGGTCCACGCCCCCGGTGAGCTCGCCCGCGTCCATCCGGACACGGTGCCTGTTGGCGACCGATTCGGCAGGAGGGATTTCCGGCCGCCGGAACGACGGGCTCCCGAAATCGCCGGGCCGGACGTAGAGTGACGGGCATCACGGCAAATGGTTGGACCAAGGGGGTGGGCCCGTGACCCAACAGCTGATGTCCGAGTCCGAACAGGAAGCACAGGCAGGCCAGGCGGCCCCGTCCGCCGAGCCACCGAGCATCCTCACGAAGGCCTTCGACCTGCTGCGTGCCTTCAACCCGCACGAGCGGGTGATGACGCTGAGCGAGCTCGCGCGCGCCGCGGCGCTGCCCAAGTCCACGGTCCACCGCCTGCTCGCACGACTGGTCGAACTGGGTGCTGTCGAACACCACCGCTCCGGTTACAAGATCGGCCTGGGCTTGCTCCAGCTCGGTGCCGGCACCCCCGCCGGCTACATGCGCGACCTCGGCATGCCGCACCTGGGCCAGTTGCACCGCTGGAGCTCGGCGACGGTCCACTTCGCCGTGCTGCGGCAGTTCGACGTCGTCTACCTGGAGAAGCTCTCCACGCGTGACTCCCCGGCGTCCATCACCAGCATCGGCGGCCGGCTTCCCGCCAACTGCACGGCGATCGGCAAGGCCCTGCTGGCCCATGAGAACTTCGACGACCTCGCCAACTTCCTGCCCAACCCGCTCCCGGGCATGACCACCCGGTCGATCACCGCGGTGGACCCCCTGATCGCCGAGCTCCGCAAGGTCCGCGACGCGGGCATCGCCCGCGAGGAAGGTGAGGCCCAGCCCGGGCTGAGCTGCATCGCCGCGCCGGTCCTGCTCAACGGCTTCGCCATCGGCGCCGTGTCCCTCGGCTTCGAGACCGGCACCGAGCTGCGCCCGCAGGCCGAGCGCGCCCTGACCATGACCGTCCGTCGCATCGCAGAAGACGTCGACAACGGACTGGCCGAGGGTCGCGAGCACTGGTTCCCACGCGAGATCTGACCTACTGGAACAGGGCGAAGGCCTTGTTGGAGTTGAAGATCTCGGTGACGACCCAGTCCGACCAGGACAGCTCCATGCCCAGCTCGGACATCGCGCCGAGCAGGCAGAACCAGTTCAACATCTCGTGCTGGCCGGAGTCGACGACCTGGCGGCTGGTGCGGGCGTTCCACGTCTCGTAGTCCCCCGCGATCATCGCGTCCCACAGGGCCTGGTCCGACGCGGTGTCGGGCCGCAGGTGCCAGCCGGCGTCGTACAGGAACGCATGCGACCAGCTGGACGACGCGACCAGCGCCACCCGCTTGCCGCTCGCGGCGACCGAGCGCCCGACGGCGCGACCGAACTCGAAGCAGCGCTTCGGGCTCGGGCCGGGAGGGTCGAGCTGCTCGCCAGCGTTGATCTCGGCGAACTTCGCGATGCCGCCCTTGCGGGCGATCACGTGCTCGCCGTAGCAGTTCACGGCCATCGGCACGATCGGGTAGGGGAACTTCGCGCCGACGTCGTCGTAGTCGAGGAACAGTTGGGTGTTGCCGAAGGCGTGGGGGAAGTAGATGCCCTGGCGCGGCTCGTAGGAGTAGGCGACGTCGATTCCGTCGTTGAGCACGTCGATGGTGACCTGCTTGGCGAACTGCGGGTCGCCCTTCATGGTGAACGTCGTGTCGGCCGACAGCCCCCACACGTTGGGCACCTTGAGCTTCTGGGTGAGGACGCCGAACGGCTCCACGACGGTGTCGTCGTACGCGAGCATGCAGAAGGACGGGATGACCTCCTCGCGGAAGTTCTCGTACTGGTCGTCGCCCCACACGAGGAGCACGTCCGGCTCGAACTCGTCGATCGCCTCGCGACAGATCCGCATGTTCTCCAGCAGGCGCGCCCGATGCGCAGCGGCAGCGGTGGTGCCTTCGTCGTCACCCCACTCCTTGCGGGCCAGCTCGCTCCACGACGCGCGGTCCTTGAACTCCGCGGGGATGTCGGGGTCCTTGAGCGCGCTCTTGAGCAGGTTCGCCATGTGCTCGTCGGCTCCGGCGAGCGGGGGGTAGTGGGTCAGCCCCACACCAAGTACGTCGGCCACGTCCGTGTCTCCTTCGATGGTGGTGGTTCAGGCGGTTCAGAGGGAGGTCACGAGCAGGGACTGCTCGACCTCGAGGGCGGGGGTGCCGGCGGCGATCGCCTTGCGCACCTGCATAAACAGGCGGGGGTTGTCGACCACGAGCGCGCCGACGAGGCGGCCGTCCGGGGCGGCGTACAGAGCCACGAGGTCACTGGTCGCCATGGCGCCGTGGATGGTGCTGGCCGTGCCCTCGGAGGGGCGGCCGACGATCTGGATCCGTTGGCCGTACTGGTCCGACCAGACGTAGGGCAGCGCGATGGCCGGCCGGTCACGGCCGACGACATGTGCCGCCATGACCTGCGCCTGGTCACCGGCACTGGTCCAGTGCTCGATGCGGATCGGGGCGGCGTAGGCCGGATGGGGCCACCGGGCGACGTCGCCCACGGCGTAGACGCCGGGGAAACCGAGCACCTGGAGGTCCTCGTCGCAGTCGATGCCGTCACCGATGGGGAGTCCCGAGTCTGCGAGCCAGGCGGTGGCAGGAGAGGCGCCGATCCCGACGACCACCACGTCCGCCGGCAGCTCACTGCCGTCGTCGAGGCGGATCGAGGTCACCCGTCCGTCCGCCGACTCGACGGCCGCGACCGTGCGGCCGGTCCGGAGCTCGGCACCGTGAGTGACGTGGACCGAGGCGACCTCGGCCCCGACCTCGGCGCCGAGGATGTGCGCGAGCGGGACGGGCTGGGCCTCGACGATCGTCACGTCCATGTCGTGGGCACGCGCCGCGGAGGCGAACTCCGCGCCGATGAATCCGGCACCGACGACGACGGCCTTGCGGCCAGGCCCCATCAGGGATCGCAGCTCCCTGGCGTCCTCGAGGCGACGGATCACGTGCACCCCGGCGATGCCGTCGGTCCCGGACAGACGGCGCGCTTCGACACCGGTCGCGATGACCACCGCGTCGTACGGGACCTCGTCGGACTGGCCGCCGCGTTCGATCGTGAGGACCTTCGCGTCCGGGTCCAGCCCGACGGCCCGGCAACCGAGCCGCAGGGTCACGTCCAGTTCGGTGACCTCGGCCTGGCTGAGCAGGGAGACGGGCGTACCCACGCTGTCGACCGCCAGCAGGTCCTTCGACAGCGGCGGTCGGTCGTAGGGCAGGTGCTCCTCGTCGGAGACCAGCACCAGGCGGCCCTCGAAGCCGGCCCGACGCAAGGCCTGCACGGACCGCACACCGCCGGTCGAACCGCCGACCACCACGACAACGTTCGTCATCCGAGCACGTAGACCTTGCCGTCGTCGACGACGACCTCGAACGTGGCGAGCGCGACCGTCGCCGGGAAGCACAGGGCCACACCGGTCCGGATGTCGAAGCGCGCCATGTGGAGCGGACAGACGACCTCGTTGCCCTCCAGGTCGCTGTCCTCCCCCAGGGACCAGTCCTCGTGGGTGCACGTGTCAGCGGTCGCGAAGTAGGTGCCCTCGTCGTTGCGGTAGACCGCGACGGCGATCTTCGCTCCGCCTCCCGGCGGGACCGTCATCGACTCCCCGGGAGCAAGTTCACCGTCATCGCAGGCGAAGCGCCGCTCGACTGTCTGTGCACTCTCCATCGGCATTCCTTCCCTCGCTGCCCAGGTCTCTGAGGTCTCACTGTCGTCAGCGCGAAGGGCGGTCACCACGGGCCGTTCCGGCGTCCGGAACCACGCGATGCCGCGCCGCAGTCGTTGCTGCACGGTGAACGCAATCCACTCTCAGAGACAAAGGAGTCGTCCGGTGTCCACCTATGTGAACGACGACCGTGAGACGCCGCGCTTCCAGGTGAACCGCGCGGCCATGGTCGACCCCGAGGTCTTCGCGCTCGAGCGCGACAAGATCTTCAACCACACCTGGCTCTACATCGGCCACGAGACCGAGCTGAAGAAGAAGAACGACTACAAGACCCGCTCGGTCGCCGGTCGCCCGCTCATCTTCGCCCGGGACGCGAAGGGCGAGGTGAAGGTCTGGATCAACTCCTGCCCCCACCGCGGCGCCATGCTGTGCCGCGAGGACAAGGGCAACGCCCGCTTCCTCACCTGCTTCTACCACGGCTGGAGCTTCAGTACGGCGGGCGAGATGGTCTCGATGCCGGGCGACGAGTCCTATGGCGAGAACTTCGAGCGGCCCGGTCTCGCGGCGCCGGCGATGGTCGACTCCTACCGGGGGTTCGTCTTCATCAGCTTCGACCCCGACATCGTGGACCTGTCGACGTACCTGGCCGGGGCGAAGGAGTACCTCGACCTCGTCTGCGACCAGTCCGAGGTCGGCATGGAGGTGCTCGAGGGCACCCACGAGTACTCCGTCAAGGCCAACTGGAAGCTGCTCGTCGAGAACAGCATCGACGGCTACCACGCGGTCTCCACCCACCAGCGCTACTTCGAGATGGTGCTCGCCGCGCGCGGCAAGCTCGACCCCAAGGCGCTCGGCGACTCCCGCGGCATCGACCTGGGCAACGGCCACGCTGTCGTCGCCGGCGCACCCGCGACCGAGGGGCTCTTCGGCCGGCCACTGTCCGAAGCAGGCGCTGCCGAGCGCGAGGCCCGGTTCGAGCACTTCGCCGAGATCTACGGTCCCGGCTGGGTCGACCGGATGAAGGGCAACCGGAACCTGATCATCTTCCCGAACCTCGTGATCGTGGACCTCGTCATGGGTGTGGTCGTGCGCAAGATCGATCCGATCACCCCCGACTACATGGAAGTCACCGCCTGGGAGCTGGCCCCGCCCGAGGAGGGCGACGAGCTCCGCAAGCAGCGGCTCGACAACTTCCTCACCTTCTGGGGTCCCGGCGGCCTGGCCTCGCCCGACGACGTCGAAGCACTGGAAACCTGCCAGGTGGGCTTCGGCTCGTCCCGCGAGCTGGTCTGGTCCGACATGTCGCGCGGCATGAACAAGTCGGTCTGCAACACGACCGACGAGTTGCAGATGCGCACGTGGTGGCGCCGCTGGAACGAACTGGTCACCGGCGAGCAACTCCCCTCGGAGCCGAAGTCGCCGCTGGACGCGACCTTCACCGCTCCGCGGCAGGACCGCGCGTCCATGGCGTCGCCGACGTCCTGATCGCTCAGCTGGCGGTCTCCTGGCGTTCGCGCCAGGAGACCGCCAGCGGTGTGAGCCGGGCCGCCACGCGCGCGAGCAGCCACTCGACCGTGCGCTGCCATCCGTCGTACGACGCCGAGAAGCTGATGCCGTCCTCGGTGCGCCGGTGGAAGTCCACCCCGACCCCGGGATAGACGACGACCCGGCTGAAGACGTCGGAGCCGTCGTCGAGCACGTTCTGGAGCCGGACGAGATCCGACGTCGTCACGTCGCCCGCGTCAGCCCCGAACAGGCCGAGCCACGGGGTGCACAGGACGGGATCGGCCGCCACTGCAGCCACGTCAGGGACGGGCGAGATGCTGACGGCGGCGCCGAACGTACGGCGCCGGGCCAGGTCGAGCGCCAAGGTGCCGCCCGCGCCGATACCGACGATGCCCGTCTGCTCGGCGGACCAGCCACACATCCGGGCCCGCGCCTCGGCGAGCACCTCGATGTCGGGAGAGACCGCGACGGCGAGGGACTCGAAACCCTCCATGGCGAAGGTGTTCATCGCCTCGAAGACCTCGACCTCGGGGGTGGTCTCGTCGGTCAGCAGGATGATCAACCCCCGCTGCGTCCCTCCGAGCCGGACCTCGAGCGCCTCGACGCCATCGGCCAGCGGGGTGCGGGTGGGCTGGATCAGGATCACGTCGGACATGTCGGCCTCCGGGTCGGTCAATCGGTGGGTCAGTCGGTCGGGTGCGGGATCCACGGCCAGTACTTGGCCGTCGCCCCCGCATCCACGGTGATGTTGGTGCCGGTGACCATCGCTGACTCGTCGGATGCGAGGTAGACGACGGCACCGACGTAGTCGTCGGGAGTGGGCAGGCGCCCGAGAGGAAGCTGCGCCACGAAGTCATTGCGGTACGCCGACGGGCGGGCCAGCAACGCCTCCAGGGCCTGCCGTGCCTCCGGGTCGGTCGGCGCGGTTGCCGTGGGCGTGAACCCGTTGACGCGGATGCCGTACTGCGCCAACTCCATCGCGGTGGAGCGGGTGAAGTTGATCAGCCCGCTCTTTCCCGTGGAGTAGCCCACGTTGCCGGGCTGCCCCTGCCAGGCGGCGGTGGAGAGCACGTTGATGATGCTGCCCTCGCGCTGCTGCTCGATCATCGAGCGCCCCACGGCCCGGGTGAAGAGGAAGGACCCACCCAGGATCACGTCGAGCTGGCGGCGGAAGGCGTCGTACTCCATGTCGAGGACGCCCTGCTGCTGGAAGAACACGGCGTTGTTGACGAGGATGTCGATCCCGCCCCAGCGTTCAACGGCGAGAGCGACCGCGGCTTCTGCGTGCGCCGGGTCGGTGACGTCGCCAGAGAGGTGAATCGCGTCGCCCCCGGCGTCGGTGATCCGGCGAGCCGTTGCGGCCGCCACGTCCTCGGAGAGGTCGGCGCACAGCACCACGGCGCCCTCCGCAGCGAGACCGGCGGCGAGGGTGCCTCCGATGTTGGGGCTCGCGCCGGTGACGATCGCGACCTTCCCCTGCAGTCGGTTCACAGGATGATGCTGACCTTGCCGTGCGGGCGCAGGGCGGAAAGGTCCAGCACCGAGCGTCGTACGAGGTAACGCAAGGCGCCGGTCTCGTTGCGCTCCAGGACGTGGCGGTAGTAGCCGACGTACGTGTCGAAGGCCCCGTTGCGCATCCGGAAGACCGCGAAGTTGGCCCGGATGTGGACCCGCCCCCCGTCGTCCGCGCCGGCGACGACGTTGCTGACCATCCGGCGGGTGCGCGAGTGCGGGTACTCGGCATGGGCCGAGCGCTTCATCAGCGAGCCGATGCGCTGCTCGAGCAGGAAGCGGTCGTCCTGGACGAGGAACAGGTCCCGTCCGGGATCGCCGTCGGGAAGGTCGGTCGAGGGCACGAGGTACTGCCCTTCCGGAAGGAAGAGCTCGAGCCACTCGGGGAGGCGCCAGTCGTCGAGGAGGTCAGCCTCCTCGTACAGGAAGCGCTCGGCTTCGGCGGAGAGGGCCGCGTCGTGCTCGGCGCGGAAGGAAGTCGTGGTCACGTCGGTCTCCTCGGGTCGGGGCCCGCCCAGTGCAGCCGGACGGGCTACCTCAGGCTGCCGTCCTGACCCGCCCCGGAGAACCGGCAGTTCCGGGGTCCGGAACCGGTCCGTCAGACCCGACCGCGGCTCACCAACTGTCGCCGTCCATCTCGTTTCCCGGGGTGGAACGCAGCAAGCCCCGGTAGGCGTCCCGCACCGTGCGACCGTCTCGCAGGACCCCCAGCACCTCACGGGCGATGGGCACCTGGACACCCAGCTGTTCAGCCAGCTCGACGAGCACCGGTGCCGTCGCCACACCCTCGGCGACCTGGCTCATCTGGCCCAGGATCTCCTCCACGGTCTTGCCTCGGCCCAGCTCCTCACCGACATGGCGATTGCGGCTGCGACTACTGGTGCAGGTGACGATGAGGTCGCCCATCCCGGCCAGGCCGGCAAAGGTCTCCATCCGGCCACCCATCGCCACGCCGAGGCGAGCCATCTCGTGTCCCGCGCGCGTCATGACCATGGCCTTGGTGTTGTAGCCGGCCTCGGCTCCGTCCGCCATGCCCACGGCGATGGCGTAGACGTTCTTGCAGGCTCCCGCGATCTCCACTCCCCTGACGTCGGAGGACGAGTAGATCCGGAAACGATTGGTCCGGAAGAGCTCGGCGAGCTGGCTCGCCAGCGCCTCGTCCGGCATCGCCAGCGTGGCGGCGGTCGCCATCCCGCTCGCCACCTCGGCGGCGATGTTCGGCCCTGACAGAGCGCCCGCCGGGTGCCCGGGCAGCTCCTCGGCGATGACCTCGGTCATGGTCTTGTGTGTCCCGCGTTCCAGGCCCTTGGACAGGCTGACAACAGGGATCCAGGGACGGATCGTGGGAGCGATCTCGCGCAGGACGGCCCGGAGTGACTGTGCCGGGATGGCGGCCACCACCACGTCCGCGCTCTCCACGGCGCGGTGCAGGTCCGTGGTCGCCTCGAGCGCCTTGGGCAGGGCGAGACCGGGGAGGTAGCGCTCGTTGACGTGACGCTCGCCCACCGACTGCGCCGTTTCCGGATCGCGCGCCCACAGGACGGTCGGGGAGCTTCGCGAGGCAATGGCCGCAACCGTGGTTCCCCACGAGCCTGCGCCGAGGACAGCAACCCGAGGGGTCTTCATCGCGGTGGTCACACCCGACGGAAGAGAGCAGCGAGCGCCTGTCCGCCACCGATGCACATGGTCACGATGCCGAGTTCGAGATCGCGCCGCTCGAGGTCCTTGGCGACTCGGAGCGACAGGATCGCTCCCGTCGCGCCGACGGCGTGGCCGAGGGCGATCGCACCGCCATAGGGGTTCACTTGCTCCGGGGAGAGCCCGGCGTCACGCGCCACCGCGACCGCCTGCGAAGCGAACGCCTCGTTCAGTTCGATGATCCCGATGTCGGACGGGGTGGTGCCGGTCTTCTCGAACAGCGACTGGAGCGCGAGGACCGGCGCGTAGCCCATCAGCTCCGGCTCCATGGCTGCGGTGGTCACGGCTTCCAGCGCCACGAGCGGACGCAGGCCTCGCTCGGCGGCGGCCGACTCGGTCGCCAGCACCACTGCGGCGGCGCCGTCGTTGATGCCCGACGCGTTGCCGGCCGTGACCGTGCCGTCCTTCTGGAACGCGGGACGTAGCCCGGCCAGGGTCTCGATCGTGGTGGTGGGCTTCGGGTGCTCGTCCTCGGTCACCGTGAACGGCTTCCGGCCACCGACCTCGACCGGCACGATCTCCTCGGCGAAGACAGCCTTCGCCTCGGCGGTCGCGGCCCGGCGCTGCGACTCGAGGGCGAACTCGTCCTGCTCGACCCGCGTGACGCCGTACTTCGCCGCGACGTTCTCGGCCGTGATGCCCATGTGCACGCCATGGAACGGATCGGTCAGCATCATCACCGTGCCGTCGACGAGGGAGCGGTCGCCGAGCTTGTAGCCCGCGCGCGCACCGAAGTCATAGAACGGCATGCGGGTCATCGATTCGTCCCCACCGGCCACAGCGATGTCGAGATCGTTCCAGCGCATCTCCATCGCCGCCGACCAGATCGCCTGCAGCCCGGATCCGCACAGTCGATTGACGGTGAACGCAGGGACGCTCTTCGGCAGTCCCGCGGCCATCGCGACCCGGCGCGCGTTGTAGGCGTCCGGGCCGACCTGGCCGATGCAACCCATCACGACTTCCTGCACGTCCTCGGCGGCAACGCCGGAACGCTCGAGCGCAGCCCGGGTCGCGGTCGCGCCGAGTTCGAATCCGGGGACGTCCTTGAACACGCCACCGAAGCTGCCCACGGGGGTCCGCGCGCCGTCCACCAGAAGGATCTGCTCGTTCATCACCACTCCTCAATCACCACGGTCATGCACTTGCTGCACATGTCGACTCCTCGCGCCGACCCCGGCGGGATCGGGAACGGGAGATCGAGAATGCGCCGCCACGAATAGGCCCAGATGCCGCAGGCGGTGGACATGGTGCCCATCTCCTTCGCATGCGCCAGTGACACCGGACGGGTCTGGAGGATGCCGCCCTCCTCGCGATGCTGGACGAAGGCCGCTGTGACGTACCAGGGACCGCCAGCGACGCGCCAGCGGCGGGTCGGTGCTGCCATCTCAACTCCTGCAATCACGGTCACGGGATCACCTCATCTGCCACACGGGCGTTCGCTTCTCGCGGAAGGCAGAGACGCCCTCCTTGATGTCTTCGGTCGTGAAGGCCAGGGCGAGTTGGGCCTGGAGCGCCGACAAGGCCGCGTTCAGGTCCATGTCCCTGGTCGCGTCGATGGCGTCCTTGCCCAGGCGCATCAGCAGGGGCGACTTGGCCGCGAGGCGGTGGGCCCAGTCCTGGACAGTCGCGTCGAACTCGTCGGCCGGAACAACGACGTTCACGATGTCGAGCCGCTCGGCCTCCGCCGCATCGATCGGTTCGCCGAGCATCATCAACTGGTTCGCCCGCATCCGCGGGACGTTGCGGTAGATCAGCGCCGAGATCATGAAGGGGAAGACACCGACGTTGATCTCGGGACATCCGAACCGGACGCCCTCCCTGGCAATCACCAGGTCGCACGCCAGCGCAAGGCCGAAGGAGCCCGCCAGGACGTCTCCTCCGGCAGCACAGATGACGGGCTTTCCCAGCCCTCCGATCAGGGCGTAGAGCCGCGGGAAGCGGTCGAGACCGGCGTACTTCGTGATGGTCGGCGCGTCACTCGCGAAGGCCTTCAGGTCGCCGCCCGCCGAGAAGATCCGGTCGTGCGAGGAGCCCAGGACGACGACCCGAACGGCGTCGTCGGCTCCGGCCTGCTCGACCGCCGCCAGCAGTTCGTCGAGCAGTTCGTCGCTGAGCGCGTTGCGGGTCGCCGGCGAGTCGAGGGTCACGAAGGCGACCCCGTGGTCGTCGACCTCGTAGCGAACCAGGCTCATGGGCACTCCTTGCAGATCACGAGGCATCAGATCTCGAGAACGACCTTGCCGAAACCGGCACCGGACTCGAGGTGGGCGTGGGCGTCGGCCGCGCGGTCCAGGGGGAACACGCGGTCGATGACCGGCGGCGGTACGTCGTACTCGTCCATCAACCGGAGCAGGCCCGCGAAATCGTGCGGGCTGCCCATGGTCGTTCCGAGCAGGTCGTACTGGCCGAAGTAGAAGGGGCGCACATCGATCGTCGCCTGGTCGGACCGGTTGGCGCCGAGCACCACCAGGCGTCCACCGGGTCGCAGCGCACGAATGGCTTCGGGCCACGCCCCGACGGAGTCGAGTACGACGTCGAAGCCCTGGCCGCCGTTCAACAGCCGGGCATCCTCGGGCCAGGAGGTCGCCCCGGCGCCGTCGTACCGGACACCGCCGGAGGCGCCGAGCGAGGTGGCCTGCGCGATCTTCGCGTCTGCGGAGGACGTGACGACGACCCGAGCACCCACGGCCGAGCCCAGCATGACGGCCATGGTGGCGACGCCACCGCCGGCGCCGAGAACCAGCACGCTGTCGCCCTTCTGGAGCCGGGCACGGGAGAACAGGGCACGGAAGACGGTGACGCCGACCAGCGGCAGCGCAGCCGCCTCGGCCCAGCTGAGGCCGGCCGGCTTCGGCGCGACACAGCCCGTCGGCACGGCCACGCGTTCGGCGTAGGTGCCGGGCCGGTGGTCGCCGAGAATCTCCCAGCCGGGTCCGGGAGCGGACTCGTCGTTGCCCCACCACAGCGACGGCAGTACGACGACCTCCTCACCCGTGGCGAGGTCGATGCCAGCACCGTCGGCGCCCGGTGTGTGCGGCAGCGGCGAGGAGTACTTGCCCTGGCGGACCAGCACGTCGTGCCAGTTCAGCGCGGCAGCCTTCAGTTCGACAACGGTCCAGCCCGGCTGGACAACTGGGTCGGGCCGGTCGCCCAACCGCAGCACGTCGGGCGCACCGTAGGCCTCCTGGATGACGGCCTTCATGACACGGGCGCAAGCGAACGAAGCCGATCGCGGACCTGACCCGACAGTTCGACGGCTTCGTCGGCCGAGTCGGAGATCGGAATCAGGGTGATCGTTCGAGCGCCACCCTCGACGTACGGCGCGATGAACTCGGCCACGTCGTCCGGTGTGCCGGCAGCGCTGATGTGCTGGAACTTCTCGGGAGGCAGGTTGTACAGCGACGACATCGCGTCGCCGAGCGCCGCGCGCGCCCGATCGGCGTCCTCGCCCAGGCCGACCCAGATGTTCAGCCCGGCGAAGCTCGGACCGGTGCGATCGCTCTGCTCGAAGCCTTCGACGATCTGCTGGTGGGTGGCCGCGTAGCGGCGGGCCGAGCACCACATGCCGAGCCAGCCGTCGCCGTACTCAACGGTCCGCCGTACGGCGACGTCGCCGCCGCCGCCGATGACGATCGGGACCCGGGTCTCGGGCGCGGGCAGGATGCTCGCGCCGTCGAGCTGGAAGAACTCGCCGTCGTGATCGATGACGTCGCCGGTGGCGAGCCGACGCAGCAAGCCGAGCGTCTCGTCCATCCGACGACCGCGGGAAGCCGGGTCGACGCCCATGTTGGTGACCTCGCGACGGTCCTCACCGGCGACGCCGACGCCGAGGGTCAGTCGGCCGGGGGCGAGCTGGCTCAGCGTCGCGATCTGGCGGGCAGTCGCCATCGGGTGGCGCAGGCCGGCGAGGTAGACGCCCATCAGGACGTTGAGTCGCTCGCTCGCCACGAGGGCAGCCGTCGCGGCGACGAAGCCGTCGAAGCCGGCGCCGCCGTGGAAGCTGATGTGGTCGCCGACAGTGAGGTGGTTCAGGCCGACCTCTTCCATCCGGGCGAGCAGGGTGCGGCGGCGTGCCGGGTCCGGTACGAGGAAGTCGTCATTGAGGGCGATACCGACCTCGATCTCAGGGTTCATCTGTCGATGCTCGCTCACTGTCATCCGCCTTCACAACTATTGGTCTGACCAAAAACTGGAGAACTCTCCAACCCCTCGAGGGCTCCGACGAAGGTCCGGATCTCACTCGCGAGCAGGTCCGGCACCTCGGCGGCGGCGAAATGTCCGCCACGGTCGAGCTCGCGCCAGTGGCGCAGGTCCCGGTACTGACGCTCGACGGCGGACCGCGGCGGCCGGATGATCTCGCCGGGGAAGATCGAGCACCCGGTCGGCACATCGACCGGAGCCCCTTGACTGCGCCAGTCGACCTCGCGGTACAGGCGAGCCGCCGAGGCACCAGTCGCGGTCAGCCAGTAGATCGACACCGTGTCGAGGACGTCGTCAGCCGACAGCAACGAGGCGCCGTCAGGGCCGGTGTCCGACCAGGCCCAGAGCTTCTCCACAACCCAGGCGCACAGGGCGACAGGCGAGTCGACGAGGGCATAGCCGATGGTCTGCGGGCGCGAGCGTTGCACCTGCGCGTAGGCGTAGCCGTCGCTCCGGTAGCGGTCCTCCCGCTCGAGACCTTTCCGCTCGCTCGCAGACGCCCACTCGCGGTCCGCGTCCGTCGTCCTCGACAGCGGGAGTGTGACGTGCAGTCCCAGCAGGCGATCGGGATGGCGGCGGGCGAGGGCGGTGCTGACCACAGCACCCCAGTCGCCGCCATGAGCGACGAAGGTCGGGTAATCGAGGGCGTCCATCAGTGCGGCCCACGCGTCGGCCGTCCGCTCGATCCCCCAGCCGCTGCTGGCTGGCTTGTCGCTCCAGCCGTAGCCGGGGAGCGACGGAGCGACGACGTGAAAGGCCGGCCCATGCGCAGGTTCAGTCAACAGTGGCAGCAAGTCGAGGAACTCGAAGCAGGTGCTCGGCCACCCGTGCGTCACCAGCAGGGGTACGGCGTCGGGCCGACTCGAGCGGACATGCACCGCGTGGATGCCCAGGCCGTCGACCTCGACCCGGACCTGCGGCACCGAGGCCAACCGCTTCCCGAGACGATCCCAGTCGTACTCCTCGCGCCAGTACGTGACCAGCTCCTGGAGATCGGACAGCGCAGGCCCCTGCACCCCGCCGGGCTCGGTCGCCTCTTCAGGCCACCGGGTCTGCGCCAGTCGTGCCCGGAGATCGGCGACCTCACGGTCACCGATCTCCGGCACGAAGCGCTGCGGCAGCCCTGTCGGAGGCAATGACAGGACAGCCATGGCGATGTCGAACGAATCAGGCGTCGACGGAAGCGAGCTTGGACGCGATGTCGGCGCGCAGCAGGTGCTTCTGCACCTTGCCCGTTGCCGTCATCGGCAGCGCGTCGACGATCTCGATCCGCTCCGGAAGCTTCGGGGTCGCCACGTTGTGCTCGCGCAGGTAACTGGTCAGCTGCTCGAGAGTGATCTCCGTGCCAGCGGCAGCAGGAATGACGTACGCGCACACCTTCTCGCCGAGTCGCTCGTCCGGCATGCCGACGATGGCGACATTGGCGATGTCGTCGTGGGCGAGCAGGTGCTCCTCGAGCTCACGGGCGCTGATGTTCATGCCCCCGCGGATCACGATGTCCTTGAGGCGTCCGGTCACCCGGACGAAGCCATCGGCGTCCATCCGGCCGAGGTCACCGGAGCGCGAGAAGCCGTCGGGCGTGAACAGCGCCGCGGTCTCCTCGTCGTTGCGGAAGTACTCGATCATGTGACTGGGGCCGCGGTAGGAGATGTCGCCCTCCTCGCCGCGCGCCACTTCGTGGCCATCCGAGTCGACGACCTGGATCGTCGCGCCGTCGAGCGCCGAGCCGTCAGAGCTCGCCGACCTGGACGCGTCGTCGTTCACCGTGCACATGGTCGTGAGGAAGTTCTCCGAGCGACCATAGAGGGAGAGGGTCTGGCAGCCAGCAAAGAGCTTGCTGGACGCCTCGACGACGGAGCCCGGAATGGGCGATCCCGCGCAGACCCAGAGGCGCAGGCTCGACGCGTCGTGCTTCGCCGGGTCGTAGGCACCCATCAGCATCTGCAGGAAGGGGGTGGCGGTCACGGCCGCGGTGCAGCCGTGCTCCTTGATCAGGTCGTGCGCCAGGGCGGGGTCCCACGACTCCATCAGGTACGACTTCGCGCCAGCCAGCAGCGGCAGCAGCACGCTCGTCACCAGACCTGTGCTGTGCGTGATCGGGGACGGACCGAACTGCACGTCCGCCTCGGTGTACTCCAGGCTCTTCGCGATCGCAGCGGCGCTGGACCGCACCGTGTTGAACGAGTGGAAGCATCCCTTGGGGCGCGACGTGGTGCCCGAGGTGTAGACGATCAGGAAGCCGTCATCAGGGGAGGAATCGGGGCCGAGCTCGACTTCCAGGTCAGCGAGGTCACCCTCGGCGAACAGCCCGGACAGCGGGCTGCCGTGGGGCGAGTCGTCCGAACGCGCCACGAACAGTTCGCGTACGCCGGGAGCCTGGGTCCGCAGCTCGGCGAACATCGCAGCGTGGTCGAAGCCCTTGAACTCACCGGACGTCACCGCAAGCGACGCCCCAGAGTGCTGGAGGACGTAGCCGACCTCGTCGCCGCGATAGATGGTCATGATCGGGACCAGGATCGCGCCGATCCGCGAAGCCGCCACCGCGAGCAGCGGGAACTCGACCCAGTTCGGGAGCTGGACGGCGATCCGCTCGCCGCGCTTCAGTCCGGCGCGCTTGAGGCCCGCGGCGAGCCGCAGTGCGTGCTCAGCGAACTCTGCGTAGGTCATCGTCGTCGACACGTCGACGAGGAAGGGCGCATCGGGGCGGCGCGCGGCCTGATCAGTCACGAGGCCGTAGAAGCTCCGCTCCTGCCAGTACCCCTGCTCGTAGAACGACGCGATGTCCTCCTCGGAGTACCGATCGCGAACCGTCTTCAGTTGCTCAGCCATTCCCTTGCCCTCTTCCCCGGTGCGAGATGCACATCACACGATGTGTGTCGCAGAATATAATGGTCAGTCCTTTAATGCAACGGGTGTCGGGCCGCTGGTGCCCGCACTCAGGCAGTCGCACTCGCCGCGCGCGAGGCATCGAAGCCCGTGCGCGCAAGCCCCACCGCGACGCCGGCGAGCACGGCGACGATCGTGGTGAGCAGCAGCTGCATCAGCGGCAGCTCACCGGATCCGGCCCGCACCAGCGGGAGGATCATGAAGTAGCTCCCCACCGCGGCGATCGGCGCCTGCCGCCACGCGGCCACCGGCGTCCCCCGAGGCGTGGCGGCAACCGCGGCGACCACGAAGGCCGCCAGGGCGACAACCAGGAGCCAGACGTAGCCCAGCGGCTCGAACACCTGGGCAACGAGAGGATGCACGATCCCGCCGACGAACAGCACGCCGAAGCCCCGGAAGGCACCGCGAATCACGTCGCTGTATCCGAGGGCTCTGGGGCTCATGCTCGGAACCTATGCAGGACGGCGACCGAAAGCATCGATCCTGGGGCGGATGCCTGTCCCCCGAACGGATCAGACGAGGGCCAGGACTGCTGCCCCGAGCAGTACGACGCCGGCCAGGTAGCACGCGAAGGCCCCCCGCCGCAGCGATCGGATCTTCCGCTCACGCTCGTAGACGTCGTAGTGGTCAGGAACGAGCACCAGCGCGTTGGACCGTCCCCAGTACCCGAGCGCCCAGACGCCGCCGCCCACCAGCATGAGCACCACCGCGTGCAGAACCTGCTCGGTCATGGGTCATTTCCCTTCGGTCACGTCTGCCTGGTCGATGTCCGGGACCGCGCCCGGGTCGTCCGGCAGGTACGCGTCGGCGTACGTCACGTCGTGGTCGGCAATGACGTCCTTCAGCCAGGTGCGCCATTCCTTCAGCGACTTCTCGGCAAGAACGGTCCGGCGCAGGGCCTCGCGCAGCTCGGCAAACTTGGCTGGCGCGGCCGGAAGCTCCTTGTCGACCCGGCCGACGTTCCACCCCGACTCGGTCTGCACGGGCCCGAAGAGCGCGCCGACGGGTGCGGTGAACGCCGCCTTGGCGTAGGCGTCCTCCAGGTTGTCGGCCGGAAGCGCTCCGAGGTCGCCCCCCTTGTCACGGGTGGAGGAGTCGAGACTCGTGGCCTTCGCAACGGCTGTGAACGACTCGCCGGCGCGAAGCCTCCGCAGCACCTTCTCGGCAGAGGGGCGGTCCGCCACGACGATATTGCGCAGGTTCCGGCGAACCGGAGTGGCCAGTTCGTCCTTGCGGTCCTCGAAGGCCGCCTCGAGCTCGGCCTCATCGATCGACACGTCGCCGGCGACGTCGTCGAAGAGCCGCGAGACGAGGAGCTGGTCACCGATCTCGTCGCGCACCTGGTCCTCGCTGGCCCCGAGCTCGCCGAGAGCCGCCACGAACGCGGTGCGGCCGCCGTCCGGATAGCGCTGCTCGATCAGCGTCTGGAGCGTGTCATCGATCTCCTTGGCGGCGATCACGATGCCGCGCTCCTTCGCCTCGTCCTGGAGCATCAGCTGAACCGCCATCGACTTCGCCGCGTCGCGGAGGAAGTCCGACTTCTCCGACTTCTTCTCCGGCGCCTGGACGCCGTAGAGCGCTTCGAGGGCATCGATGCGGCGGTCGACGTCGTCGGCCATCACGACCTCGTCACCGAGCTGGAAGGCCGCACCCTCGGGCAGGTTGTCCCGCTGGAGGAACCACCAGGTCCCGGAACCGGCAAGGACCAGTACGACGACCACGGCGGCCAGCACGCGGCGGTCCATCCCGCGCAGGCGCTCGGACCAGCTCGTGGTCGTCTCGACCTTGACGACCGTCACGGTCGACTCCTCCGTCGGGGGTGTGTCAATGGTGGACGGGCTCATGGTGCG
The DNA here is from genome assembly GCF_014108865.1 of Nocardioides sp. WS12. Lineage (NCBI taxonomy): Bacteria > Bacillati > Actinomycetota > Actinomycetes > Propionibacteriales > Nocardioidaceae > Nocardioides > Nocardioides sp. WS12. The sequence continues at coordinate 166,996 of NZ_CP053928.1, forward strand.
CCTCCGGTGAGTTCGAGGAGAGGGGGACGGTGGAGGGCGGCGTCGGTTGCCCCGCCCGGAGGGTCGCCAGCGCCAGGGCGATGAGGACCGAGAGGGCCACCGAGCCGGACAGGGCAAGCCCCAGCTCACGCAGCACGGGCAAGGACGACGTCAGCAGGACGCCGTACCCACCGAGGGAGAGCAGGACGGCCAGCATGACCGAGCGTTGCATCGCCGGGTCCTCGGCGCGGCGGGCTGCGAGGAGGAGGACCGTGAACTCCGAACCGACAGCGGCAGTGAGCGCGCCGAGGGCGAGGGTCAACGGATTCAGCGCTCCGATGACGGCCACCAGCAGGGCGATCGAGAGTCCGGTCGCGATCGCGGCCGCGAGCAGGGCCAGCAGGGCGTCGCGGCGGTTGGGCAGCAACAGGACCAGGGCGATGGCCGAGGCCAGCAGCGCGATGACACTCGCCTGGTAGCGCTCTCCATCGACCAGGTCATAGCCGCGTTCAGCGGCAGCCGGCAGTCCGGACACCTCCACGCGGTAGCCGGCCGGCGGCGGCGGGAGCGCGTCCTCGAGCGAGCGCATCAGGTTGCGGTCGTCGGCCAGGTCCGTCCATGCCACGCCGTAGCTCGCCAGCGCCTGGCGGCGGTCGAGTGACACGACCGCCGACGAGACGTACGACGGCAGGGCATTGACCCCGGCCTCGACCTGCTCGGCGCTCGGCTTCTCGCCCAGGAAGGAGAGGAGTCCGCTGACGGTGACGACCGGCTGGACCCGGTCACCGAACTGGGTGACGACCTCCTGCTCGGCCGTTCGGGACCAGGCCAGGGCTTCAGGCGTCAGGACGTTGGCACCGATCAGCCGGATGTCGACCTCGGCGCTGAAGCCGACCACCTCTTCGACGTGGACTGCTTCCTCGAGGGCAGGCAGCCCGGCCAGCAACTGCTGCGGGTCGGTCTTCAGGTCGGTGACGGCCAGTGCGCCCCAGCCCACGCCCGCGCCGAGCACGCCGACGAGGACCACGCCGATCGCCAGCCCGCGAGGCATCGACCAGGAAAGCTTCGGATTCCGCGCCAGCGCGGGCTCTTCGGCAGCGTCGAGCAGCCCCGGGCGCACCCAGGCGGCCAGCAGGCTGAAGGCAACCACCAGCCCAAGGCCGACCGGTACGGCGTACCCGAGCTCGGCCACGAAGGGCAGCGGCGACAACAGCAGGCCCGCGAAGGCGAGGGCGGAGGAGACCGCGACGGCCAGGACCACACGCCGGTGCCCGGTACGCGAGAGATAGACGGGGTAGTAGCTGCCCAGACCGAGAATGATCGGGAGGAAGGTCGCAGCTCCCAGCGAGAGCGGTTCGTCCCGCCACCCGAAGGACCCCAGCGTTCCGGCCGTCGCACCGGCCATCACCAGCAGCGGCGCCAGGCGCCAGCGTCGACGACGGGTCCAGGGCACCAGGAGCAGCGCAAGCGCCACGACCGCGAAGGCGGTCAACGCCAGCCGCGGGACCTCACTACGCAGGCGATCGGCCAGCCCAACACTGACAACCGGAGCCCCGGTGACCGTGGTGTCGGCGCCGTCGGGGACGGCACCGTCCTCCTGCAGCACCTCGCGAACGCTGGCGGCCATTGCAGCGGCCGCCTTCTCGTCGAGGTTCTCGCGCGGTCGGAGGTAGATCGCCACCGTTTCGTCCGCGGGCAGGTACTGACGCCACAGCGGGCGCACCTTCCCGGTCTTCGGGTCCTTCACGACCGACTGCACGAAGTCGGCATTGCTCAACGTGGGCAGGCCGGCAGGCATGGCCTGGACCAGCAGGGTGCCGTAGCGACGTTCGAACTGCGCGAGCTCCTTGGTCCGGCCCGCCTGCTTGAGCGCGTCACGTTGTCCGCTCAACTCCGCCAACAGCTGCTTGACCCGCAGCGCGATCTGGTTCAGTGTCGTCGCCGGCCCGAAGGTCGCGACGACGTCGTCCAGCGCCGAGAGCTCGCCCTCCAGCTGAAGCAGGCGCGGCAGCCGGTCCTTATCGAGCGGGTCTCCCCCACCCTCGACGAGGACCACCACCGGATCCCCGCCGAACTGCTGCGCCATGCCCGCGAGCGCCTCGACGGCCGGATCGTTGGCCGGGAGCAGCGACTCCAGATCACTGTCGACCTCGAGCCTGCTCAGCCCGATGGCAGCCCACGCCCCCGCCGCGACCACGAGGGCCACGGCGACGAGGAAGCGCAGGCGGGTATTCACTCTTCGTCCCGCTCCACATGGGGGTACGTGCCCTTGAACGGACCGGGGTTCCGGGACTCGCCCGGCTTCGGGTATCCGTTGGACTTGTCGAGGATCCCCGTGTTGAGGGGCAGCGGGTTGCCCTTGAGCGAGCCCTCGTTGAGGACCGGCATGATCCGCAGGTAGTGACCGTTGACGTCGGAGTTGCCCAGCATGGCCGACCAGCCGCCAATGAACGCCCCGAGGTCGGGGCCGTAGGGCTTCATGAACGCGAGCATCGGGTTCACGTCGGCCAGGACCGCACGGGTGGTCGGAATGATCCGCACGAGCTGCTTCGCCACGTCCGGAACACGCTCGAGCGTGGCTGGCGCCTTGTCGAGCGTGGCGTCCAGCGACGGCAGGAGGCCCCGGAGGTCGCGCGTCGTCGCGGGCAGGTACGCCAGGGCCCGGGTCAGGGCCGGCGCTGCGCCGTTGATCCCCTTCGTCACCGGTCGGAGGTCCTTCGCCAGGACCGAGAGCTGGGTCGTGGCCTCACGAGCCGTGGACAGCACACCCGGCAACGCGCGGACCGTCGCCTCGATGTCACTCTTCTGTGACGCGGTACTGGAGGTCAGCAGACCGGCCTGCTCGACGAGGTCGACGATCCGACCCTGTCCGGAGTCCAGCGCTGTCATGACCCGGCTCGAGGTCGAGACCAGCTGCTGCAGGTCCTGCGACTGCGCTTCGAGAGCGTCGAGGACGTCGTACCCCTCACGGCCGAGGTTCCCCAGGCCGGTCAGGGTCTGTGCGATCTGGTCGCCCGTCTGCTCGGTGGAGGCGCCGAGCGACTGGAGCGAGGCGCTCAGGTCGGCGCGGGTGCCCTTGTCGAGACTCGCGAGCAGGTCGTCGAGCTGGACACTCGGGACCAGCGCATCCGCCGGCAAGGTCGCTCCGTCGGGAAGCTCTGCACCGGAACCGTCGACGATCTCGACGTAGGTCTCCTCGATGAGGGACTTCGAGCGAAGGTGCAGGCGCGCGCCCTCGTGCAGCGGCATCGCCGCCGCCTCGTCGATCTGGAGGACGACCTTGGCCGTCCCCCCAGCGGCGTCGAGCTGGCGCACCTTGCCGACCCGGACGCCGGCGACCATGACGTCGGAGTCGTAGACCAGGTTGTCGACGTCCTTCGACTCGAACGACACGCGGTAGCCGTCGCTGGAGACCAGCGGCAGGCGGCCGCCCATGTTGATCCAGAGGTAGCCGAACAACAAGGTGCAGGCCGAGATGAAGGCGATGACGGTCACTGCGCGGAGCCGCGGGATCACGGTATAGGGGATGCGCATCAGCGGTCACTTCCGTTCGGGATGGGCAGCGACGACGTGTTGAGCACCGCTTGGCCACGCAGGATGCCGCCATTGGCGTCCTGCAGGCTGACGAAGGACGCGGTGTTGTAGACGAAGGCCTGGAGGTCGACCATCCGTGACACCAGCACCTGGGTCCCGCGGTCCAGCCGCGCTGCGATCGGTACGACGTCGTCGAGCGTGGGTTGCAACGCGTTGACGAAGGGCCGCAGGTCAGCGATCACCGGACGCAACTGCTCGACCACCGGACGGGCGCGGACGGCGGTGTCCTCGACCTCCTTGGCCACGTCGCCCAGGGACTCCAGTGCGGACGGCAGTTCGCCGGACGCCTTGCGCAGGTTGACCAGGGCAGGGTCCAGCTCAGCGCTGAGACCGGTCACGGCCGACGTCGCCTCCCGCAGCTCATCGGTGGCCCCCGGAAGTGCCTTGAGCGCGGCGCGCACGTCGTCGTCGTGCGCGGCGAGCGTGGTCACGGTGGTGGCGAGCGAGGCGACCAGCCGCTGCAACCTCTTGTCGTCCTTGCCAGCCGCCGTCGCGATCTGCTGCAGGGCGGTGACCAAGGACGCGATCGACTCGCGGCGCTGCGCCATCGCCTTCACGACGGGCCGGAAGGTGCCGAGCGTCTGGTCAGCAGCATCGAGGCCGTTCGGCAGGTCCGTCGGTGCATTCGCCAGAGCCACGTCGGACTCGCCCAACAACGAGGTGAGGGCCGCCCGGGTGCTCTCGTCGAGGTGACCGAGCACCTCGTCGATCTGCACCGGGTTGGAGGTCTGGTCGACCGGGATGACGGCTCCGTCCTTCAGCTCACCCGCCTGCTCGGTGCCCTGGCTCATCTCGACGTACATGTCGTTGAGCGGCGTCTTCGGTCGCAGGACGAGGTGGGTGTCCTTGTAGACCGGGTGGCCCGGGTCGAGCGACAGGGTCAGTCGTGCCCGACCGTCATCAGTGACCTCGGCCTCGGTGATCCGGCCCACCGTGACGCCCGCGATCCGGACCTCCTGACCGTTGCCGGGGCTGATCGCGGGGACGCTGCGGAAGTCAGCCTTGAGGATGACCTCGTCCTGCCAGGGCCAGTGCACCCGCTGCTTGGCGAGGATCACCCCAGCGACGAGCAGGCCGGCGAGGACCAGCGCGACGATGGCAGTCAGGTCGCGCCCGAGTCCCGGGACCGTGCGCGCACGCTCCCATCCACGGACGAAGCGGTTCCTGGTGGTCACGGTGCCCCCTGCGGGTAGGCGAGCTGCATGAGCAACTGCTCGAAGCTGATGGGCAGGTTCGACACGGAGCCGACCCCGAACCCGGGCTGGAAGTGGATGGTCGAGCCGTTGCGGTCGGTCATCTTGCCGGCGTTGTTCATGCCGGCGATGAGATCGCCGAACTCCTTGTAGAAGACGGTGTCGTTGCCACCGTCCTTGTACATGCCCGTGCCGGTGAAGTCGCTGTTGAGGGCCTCGACGATCGGGCCCTTGATCCGGTCGATGGGCTTGCCGTCGACGTCGTCGAGAATCGCTGTCCCGTCGATGGCGGAAGGCACCAGGTCGTCGACGAGCGGGCGAAGGTCGGCCAGTGCCGGGCGGAGGTCCGCCATGACCGGCTTCAGCTCCCGGAGCGCCGGGTGGAGCGCCCGGAGGGTGGCGCTGAGGCGCCGCGCCGTCGGCAGGGCGTCATCGGACACGTCACGCAGTTCCTCGAGGCTGTGGTCCAGCGCGCCGAGCCCCGCACGCGTCGACCGCAGCGTCTGTGGCAGGTCCTCGACCGTTTCGGCGACGTCGGGCGAGGACGCGGCCAGCGTGTCGCTGACCTCGGCCAGACCGGTCAGGGCTGAGTCCAGGCGACCCTGGTTCTGGTTCAGGGTGCGGGCGGTGTCGTCGAGAGAGGCCACCAGCTCGCGCAGGTCCGCCGGCTTCTCCCCACGCAGGGCGGAGAGGGTGACGCCGAGCGGACGCAGCGTGTCGGGTGCGTCCTCGATGAGGCCGTGCACCGCCCTCTGGCCGTCCTTGTCCAGCGTCTCGTCGAGACGCCGGATCGTGCGCTGGGTGCTCGCACGTGCCTCGGGCTTCAGGGTCTCCAGCACGCGGTCGAGCTCGACGGGCGTCGTCGTACGGTCGACGCCGATCGCGTCGACCTCACCGGGATCGCCGCCGGGCGCGAGCTCCACGTAGTAGTTGCCACCCAGGAGAGTGGTCGGTCGCAGGGCAGCCGACGGATCCTTGCGGAGCTTCTTGGTGACGCCCTTCTCCAGATGCAGGGTGGCGACGGCGGTGCCGTCCTCCTGGTGCTCGACCTCAGTGACGATGCCGACCGGCACGCCGGCGACCTTGACGCGGGTGACGTGGCTGCGGAGCTGGTAGTCCCGGGCGAAGGTCACCTTGATGTCGTCACCAGGGCTGAGGAAGGTCTGGATCTGCGTCTTCTGGAACAGCGTCACGCCGAGCACCATCAGCAGGGTGATCACGACCACCCCCACTCGGGGCGAGGAGAACCGCTCGAAGCGGTGCAGTGCCTTGAGCAACATCATCGGCTCCCGAAGAGGGTCGTGGCGCGGTCGGTCTCAGCCTCACCAGGCGCCGGGTACGGGTTGCGGTGGACGAACGGTTCCCTCACGGGCACTGCGCCGGTGATTGCCTCGGGCCGGACGACCAGCGCGATGCGCAGGGCGTTGCCCGACTTGTCGCCGTACCGGTTGGCACTGCCCCAGCGCTCGAAGAAGCGGATCAGTTCCGGCGTGTAGGGCGCGAGGACCGCGACCGGCTCAGCCGTGCTGTCGAACGTCTTCTTGAGGCGGGACACGAGGGGACGGGCGTCGTCCATGGCCCCCGCAAGCGAGTTGACGGCTGGGACAGCCTTCTTCGCAACGCCGGGAACCTTGTCCAGGACCGGCCTGCTCTCCCGCAACACTGCGCGCAGCGTCGGGGTGGCCTCGCCCAGCGACCGGGCGCCGGGCCGGAGGGCACGCATGCCGGTGTTCAGTTCCTGGAGCGGCACCCGCAGGTCCTTCATGGCCTGTGTGGTGCTGTCCAGAGCAGGCGCTGCCTCCTCGATGGTCTGCTCGAGCGGCGCACCTCCGTCGACCGCGAGGGCGTCCATGGTCGTCGCCAGGTCCTCCATCAACTGGCCCACCTTCTCGGTGCGGCCGTCGAAGCGGCCCGACAACTTCTCGGAGGACTGGAGGAACTCATCGAGGTCCGCCTCGGGAGCAGCAAGGGTCTTCGCCACGACGCGCAGGTCTGCGAGCAGCTCGGGAGCGTGGCTGAGGAAGTCCGCCAGGTCGGGCGCATGTCCGGCGGCGCCTGTCCCCGTCTCGTACAGCAAGGAAGCCGTCGACGTGCGGGTCGGACCGTCGAGCACCGAGAGCACCTGGTCGAGATTGACCGGCGACGTGACGCCAGCGTCGTCCAGCTTTCCGTCCTGCGGCATCTGCCCGGACTCAGCCTTACCGGGGTCGATCATCACGAAGTTCTGACCCAGTGCGGACCGGGCGACGATCACTGCCTTCGCGTCGCGGTAGACGTCCTGGTCGGTGTCGAGCTGCATGTCGACCCGTGCCTTGCCGTTCTCGTAGCTGATCGTGCGCACCTGGCCGATCCGGACGCTTGCCGTCCGGACGTCGTCGCCCTCACGCAGGCCACCGATGTCGTCGAAGGACGCGCTGGTGGTGCGGAAGGACTGACCCGGAAGCCCGGTGCTCGCCGTCAGGGAGAGGTAGAGGGCAAGTGCCAACCCCAGGACGACGGCGAGGCCCACGATGCGGATCGTGTTGGTTCGTGCGAGGCGCATGACTCAGAGCCCTCCGAGCAGGTAGGAGAGAAGGTTTCCCTCTTGGGACGAGGTGAGACCGGTGGCGCTACCGCCCGTGGCGGCCTTACTGGGCGACTTGCCACCGAGCAGGCCCTTCAGCGGGTCGGTCAGACCACTCAACGTGTCGTTCAGGTTGCCGAGCAGTCCGGCGAGCGGCGGTGCGGGCTTGCCGCCTGCCGCCTTCCCGTCAGTCGTCGGCGGTGCTGCTGCGCCTTTGGGAATCAGGCCGGTCAACACGTCCGTGGTCACCAGGACGTGAGCCCGGAAGTAGTGCGACAACCCGTCCTGGCCGTTGGTGGTCAGTGCCCAGTACTTCACGAAATCGAGGATCGTGGTCAGGTTGTCGAGTGCACCGGTGGCGATCCGTCGCCCGCTGTGGGCGGTCGTCCTCATGTCCGGCGACAGACTGGCCAGGGACTGCGCAACGGGCCGCGCCCGCTCGAGCAGCACCTCAGCCTTGTCGAGGACGGGATCGAGGCCGTTGAGCGCGGGCTCCGCGCTCCTGGCGAACGCCTCCAGCTCACCGCTGATCTTGACCAGGTTCTCGGTCGCGGGACGCAGCGCAGCAAGGACCGGTGCGGTGGCACCCGCAGCGCCTGACAGTGCTGCCAGGGTCGTGCGTGCCTCCCGCAGCGCAGCCGGCAGCCGCTCGAGCGTGTCACCCAGCGCGCGGTCGCTGCGCGCGGTGGCACCGAGCGTCTTGTCCGTTGCGCCGATCAGGGTGTCGAGCTGCTCACCGTTGTCGGTCGCGAGCTGCTCGGCCACCGGGGTGACGGAGTCGATCAACTGCTGGAGAACGGTGTTCTGATCAGCGAGGATCTGGCCCAGCCGATCGGTGTCCTGCAGGGCGGGGGCGAGTGCCTTGATCGCGCGGTCCGCGTCCTCGCCGTGTCCGAGCATGCCCTGGCCCAGCGTGGTGACCAGCATGGAGAGGGCAGTGCCCGTGGGCGCGTCCACCATGTTGAGGACCTCGTCCAGGTCCGTCGCCCGCGAGGTCTGGTCGAGCGGCAGCGACCCACCGTCGGCAAGAACTCCGGCGTCGGCGGTGCCACGCTCGAGCTCGATGAAACGCTCGCCGAGCAGGCCGACCGGCCGAACCCGAGCCGTCGCGTCCTCGTGGATCGGGAGCACCTCGTCGTCGAGCACGAGCCCCACCTTGGCGATCCCGTCCTCCACCTCGATCGAGCCGATGGTGCCGACCTTCACGCCGGAGGCCTTGACGTCGTTGCCCTTGATCAGCGGGCTGGCGTCGGTGAAGTAGACATACATGTCCGGATCCTCGGGCGACAGCATGTCGATCGTGGTCCGGCCGGTGATGGCCAGGCCGAGGACAGCAGCAATGGCCACCGCCGCAAATCTGGTCCGGGTCGCGCTCATCACTGCATCTCATTTCCGTGGGCATCGGTCCAGCGCTGTCCTTCGGACTCGCCCGGGTACCGGGTCAGGTGCTGAGTGACTCCCGGCGGCAGGATGCCGGGGTTGTTGACCAGGCTCGTCGGGCCTTCCTGGACGAACGCCCGCAGGTAGTGGCCGTTCGCGTCATAGTTCGACGCAGCCGATCCCCAGTTCGACAGCCAACCCATGAGCTCCGGCGTGTAGGGACGGAGATAGGTCAGCGCGGGACCGAGGTCACCGAGGACCTGGTTCGCCTGCGGCAGCACACTCTCCGCGCCATCGAGCAGGTCCGGTGTGTAGTCGAGCAGCGTGCGGGCCGACGCGAGGGTCGGGCGCAACTCAGCGATGGTGGGCCGCAGGTCGCGAAGGACCGGTTCCAGTTGCTCGGCGACGCCGGGCAGTTGCTGCAACCCGGGCGCGAGGGCGCGGAGCAGCGGGCTGGCGGCTTCCACCGTTCCGGGGACCTCGCTCAGCGTTGCCTCGGCCGTCTTCAGCGTCTCAGGCAGCTCAGCGAGCGCCTTGGCGAGCTGGGCGCGGTTGGCAGCGATGGTGCCGGTTGCCGTCGTCAGGTCCGTGATCGTCGACCCGAGGTCGCGATCATGCGCCTCCAGGGTTCCCATCAGGTCCGACAGACGGGTGATGAGCTTGCGGATCGTCGGACCGTCGTTGCCGACGGCGTCGAGCACCTGGCCGAGCGCTTCCACTGCCGGGCCGAGGGTCTGCAGGGTGGACTGGACGTCGCCCTCCTTGCCCTTCAGCGTGCCGGAGAGCCGGTCGAGAAGGCTCTGCAGCTTCTGGCGGGTGGGCTTGTCGAGTGCGGCCAGGACCTGGTCCAGCTCGACCCGGTCGACCGAGCCTTCGACGAGAGCGCCGTCGGCCAGGGCCGGGGCGGCGTCCTTGCCGGGGAACAGCTCGAGAATGCGCTCGCCGAGCAATGCCTTGTAGGACACGCGCGCCGTCGTACCGTCGTGCAACGGGGCGTAGTCCTCGTTGAGGGCAACCGTGATGACGGCCTTGCCGTCGCGGGTGTCGAGCTCCTTGACGCGGCCGGCCGTGGCACCGTCGATCTCGACCTCCGAGCCGGGAACCAGATTGGTCGCGGCGGGCAGGACGACGTCGACGGTGTAGTCGTCACCGGCGCCGGTGATGACGACGGCCGACACCGCGAGGATCGCGCCGGCGCTGAGTGCTGCGATGAGTGGTCGAGGCATGTCAGTCCATCCCGAGCGGACCGGCGGACTTGCCGGCCAGGAACTGCCGGACGAACGGGTCCTCACTGTTGAACGCCTCGTCGCAGTCGCCGTAGTGGACGAGCTTGCCGCCCCAGATCATGCCGACGTAGTCACTGACCGCACGCGCGGCGGCGATGTTGTGGGTCACCAGCAGGTAGGTCCCGCCGTGCTCCTCGTGCATCTGCTGGATCAGGTCACAGAGCAGGCTCGTCCGGACCGGGTCCAGGCCGGAGTCGGGCTCGTCGAAGAGCACGATGTCGGGGTTCATGATGAGTCCGCGGGCGAACCCGGCGCGCTTGCGCATGCCACCCGACACCTCGGTGGGCAGCTTGTGGGCCGACCGCTCGAGGCCCACCTCCTGCAGCCGGCTCATGACCAGGTCGCCGATGTCGGACTCGGACATGTCGGTGTGCTTGCGCAGCGGGAACGCGACGTTGTCGAAGATGTTCATCGACCCGAAGAGGGCACCGTCCTGGAACAGCACGCCGAAACGCTTGCGCAACTCGTAGCGCTCGTCCTCGCTGGCCTTCCAGATGTCCTGCCCGAAGACGACCACCTCACCCTGGTCGGGCTCGAGCAGACCCACGAGGTGCTTGAGCAGCACGCTCTTTCCCGTGCCGGACGGACCCATCACCGTGGTGATGGCGTCGTCCACGAACGCGATGTCGAGGCCTTGGAGCACCTTGAAGTCGCCGAACGTCTTGTGGAGGTTGTGGACCTGCATGGTCGCGGTGCGACCCTCCATCGCAGCGTGGAGACCGGCGGTCGCCGCTGCGGTGGTGTCGAGAAGTGTGGTGTTCATGGAGACTCCAGGTGTCGGAGGTCGGAGGTCGGACATGCGCGGGGCGGCCGGAGTACCCGGCCGCTAATTCGCAATCGGAGCGTTGGGCGACAAGCCCCAGAAGAGTTGGGTGGTCAGCAACCCGATGACGTGGATCAGGACCATGTTGACCATCATCGATTTCGCGGTGTTGATGCCGACGCCCGCCGGACCGCCTTTGGCGGTGTAGCCGTAGTAGCAGCCGACGATCACGATGACGGTGCCCATCAACATCACCTTGATGAGCGAGAACAGGAAGTCGTAGGGGTTCTGGAAGAGCCAGAAGATCAGTGAGTACCCGCCGGGCGAGACGCTGCCGTACTGGAAGACGACGATCAGCCACTGGGAGAGGTACATGAAGCCCAGGCCGACGACGTACAGGAACGGCATCGCGACCCAGGCAGCGACCAGGCGGGTGCCGATGAGATAGCTGCGTGACTTGATGCCCATGACTTCCATCGCGTCGATCTCTTCAGCGATGCGCATGGAGCCGATCTCTGCGACCAGGCCGCAGCCGACCTTCGCAGCGAGGATGTAGCCCCACATGTAGGGCGCCATCTCGCGGAGGCTGCAGTAGGCCGTGAAGACGCCGGAGTACAGCGGCGCTCCGATCGCGCGGAGGGTGTAGTTGGCCTCGGTGCCGCAGACGGTACCGATGACGAACTCCATCATCCAGATGATCAGCGCGCTGGCGAGGATCAGGATGCCGCACTGGCGGAACACTTCGGCGGTGTACATCCGCACCCGGGGCAGCTCACGGAACGTCTGAGCGGCGAACTGGGCGATCTCGCCCGCGGTGCCGAACCCGGCCTTGATGCTGGCCATCATGGAAGACGCGGTGACCTCGATGTCCTCCTTCTTCGGAGGCGGCGGGGGCGCGTTGTCGTCGACGGGGCGATTGAGCTCGATGGTCACGGAGCCGGCCTCACTTGTAGACCTGCATGTCGGGGTTGAGCCCGAGCAGGATGGCGGTGAAGAGGGAGTTGATGATGAAGATCGCGGCGAAGGAGATCACCACGGCCTGGTTCACAGCGCGGCCCACGCCGATCGGCCCGCCCTTGACGGTGAGGCCCTTGTAGCAACACACCACGGCGATCACGAGGCCGAAGATGGTGGTCTTCAGAACACTTCCCCAGAGGTCAGTGACCGTGGCGTTGGCGAAGAAGCTGGCGAGAAAGGCTCCTGAGGAGGCTCCGAGGATGGGTACCGCGGCGATGTAGCCGCCGATGCAACCGAAGATCAGGGCAACGAGGTCCAGCAGACCCGTCATGATCGTCACGGCGATGACCCGGGGAACGATGAGGTCGCGGATCGGGTCGACGCCGAGGACCTCCATGGCGTCGATCTCTTCGCGGATCTTTCGTGCCCCGAGGTCGGCCGTCATCGCAGCGCCCACGACGCCCGCGACGACCATGGCGTTGATCCAGGGGGCGAACTCGCGGACGCTGGCCATGATGAAGAACGAGCCGAGCCGCTCCGGGATGCCGAAGAGGTTGTAGATGTTGCCGCCCTGGAGCCCCGGGGCTCCGAAGCCGAACGTGACGGTCGAGATCACCATCGGGATCCAGCAGAGCTTGAGCATGTTGTACATGAGGTCGCGAACCTCGCCCCAGTAACCCCGGGGGTGGCGCACTGCGCTCCAGACGACGACGCCCAGGAGCACGCCCATCTCGCCGGCAGGCACCAGAACCGTGTCGAACAGCTTCGATCCACTGCGCCGCTTCGCGGCGTGACCGGTGGGCTCGGAGCCGGCGGCCACCGGTGGGGGCATCGTCGCGGTCATGACTCTCCTTCGAGGCGGATCGGGCAGATGTGTCCGCCGTCACCAATCTCGTTTCTCGAGGGGGGTGACGGCATCCCCCCTCGGGCAGAGGTGACTCCCCCGAGCGGTTCTGCGCGCCTGAGTACGGCGGTCACGAGACCAGGTCCCGCAGGGAAACCGACGGATCAGCGAGCTGGGCCGCATCGACGTGCGCCGACGAGGCGATCAGCTTCTTCGCGACCATGAACTCCGGCGCGCTGTTGACCGTCTCGACGGCCACCACGGCATCGCCGGACAGGTGGAACACCGCGAACTTGCCGGAAGCCGGATCGCCCCGCAGGACGGCACGATCGGCGAACCCGACGAGCCCCGCGATCTTGATCTTGAGGTCGTACTGGTCGGACCAGAACCACGGAACCTCGTGCGGCCTTGCCGCTTCGCCGAGGATGTGCCCGACGACCTGCTTGGCCTGTTCCACTGCACTGGGAATGCTCTCCAGCCGGTGCCGGCCAGGGAAGTGGTCAAGGGGACGTCGGGTGACGTCACCGACCGCGTAGACGCCGGCGACCGAGGTCAGACCCTGCTCATCGACCAGGACTCCGCCGTCGCACGCGATCCCCGCGGCTTCGGCGATCTCGGTGCGCGCGATGGCACCCACCCCCACCAGGACGGCGTCGCACTCGTGTCGCGTTCCGTCGGCGAGGACGACCGCGGTGACCTTCCCCGCCTCGTCCCCGTCCAGTCGTACGACGTCAGCGCTGGTGCAGATCCGGGTCCCGCGCTCCGCGTGGTAGCCCGCCAGGAATCCCGCCAGGTCCGCGCCAGCGACGCGGGCGAGTGCGCGGTCCTCCCGTTCCAGCACGACGGCCGCGGCACCGAGGTGTCGTGCGGATGCGGCGACCTCGAGGCCGACGTACCCACCACCGACGATCACCAGCCGGGCGCCGGGAACGGTCGCGTTGCCGAGCCGCAGGGCGTCGTCGTGGTTGCGCAGGTAGTGCACGCCCTCGAGGTCGGCCCCGTCGACAGGGAGTTGGCGAGCAGCCGCGCCCGTGGCGATGACGAGGGCGTCGTAGCCGATGACCTCGCCACCCCCGAGAGTGACCGTGCGAGCCGAGGTGTCGACGACCTGCACACCATCACCGAAGCGGATGTCGATGCGCTGCTCGGCGTAGAAGTCCTTGGGCTTGATCAGCAGGTCGTCGTCGCTCATCGCCCCCTTGAGGTAGTCCTTCGAGAGCGGGGGCCGCTGGTAGGGCCACACGGTCTCGTCACCGACGAGGGTGATCGTGCCGTCGTATCCGTGCTGGCGGAGCAGGGCGGCGACATTCGCACCACCGTGTCCGGCTCCGACGATGACGACGCGGCGTACATCTGGATGGGTCATGAGAACGCTCCTGGTGCCGAGCCCGCCGCGCGGTCCTTCACGGCGACGATCTGGCGGTAGTAGGGGAAGGTCTGCTCGATGACGGGCAGTAGTTTGAGCACCTTGCTGACCCGTCCGCGCGCGTGGACCTCGCCGTGCGCCAGCGCCTCGACGAGGTTGCGGCGGCCGCGGAAGTAGGCGTCGAGGAAGTCGGCCTCGCAGGTCAGCTCGACGTCGACCTCGATCGGGCCGTCGTTCAGCACCACAGCGACGGGGTCGAAGAGGTCGACGGTCAGGCGGGCCGGAAGGTCCGAGCAGACCAGCCGCAGGGTCAGCGAAGCTTCAGCAAGTTGCGGCCCGAGGCAGGGGTCGATGCCGGCCAGGCGCAACACCCCGCCCACATAGCAGTCGACTTCGGCAGCACTGGCGAAGAAGGACATGGCGGTGTTCCGGTCTCGTCGGCGTCCCCCGAACGGGGTCCCCGCCGGGAGTGCCGTCCGCAGGGACAGGCACCTTCCGCACGCTAGGTGCGCAGAGGGTCACACCGAATCGCCCGTGGGGCGGAAAGACGTACGTCGATCGGTGATCAGACCGTGCTGGGAGTCCGCCGCTCCCCCACCCAGGCGGCGACCTGGGAGCGGGAGTGGAAGCCGAGCTTGGCGAGGATGTTCTCGACGTGGCCCTCGGCGGTGCGCTGGGAGATCACGAGACGCTCGGAGATGGCCCGGTTGGACAGGCCGTCAGCGACCAGGTCGGCAATCTGCTGCTCGCGTCGGGTCAGCTTCACGGCGCCGGTGTCCGCGAGGGTCACCGCGGTGGGGGCCTGCTTTCGTCCGAGGGCCAAGGCAATAGCGTCCGGGCGATCCATCTCGGCTCCCGCACGGAAGGCCGAGTCGAAGACCCGATCACCCAGCTGACCGCGGCTCGTCTGCTCGGCGTCGTGCATGTTCGCCAGCCAGTCCTCGGAACCGAAAAGCCGGACACCGAAGCTGGTCCACAGGCTGTCCGCAGCACCAAGCAGGCAGGCAGCGTCCTGGTAGCACCCGGCATCGGCCTGGGCCCACGCGAGCAGGTCCATCGTGGTCGAGAGACCGCACAGGTCGCGGAAGAACCACTTGATGTCCATGGCTTCGCGGGCCAGGGTGATCGCGACTTCCGTGTTGCCCTCGAGCTTCTCGACGAAGCCGAGACCGTAGAGAGCGTACGAGAGCAACCACCGCTCCCCCGTGAGGGTGCACAGGTCGCGGCACCAGTCGAAATGGGAGCGTGCCTCGTCGAGCTCACCGCAGTACAGATGTGCCAGAGCGAGCTGGATCCGAAGGCCCACCACCTGGTCGTCGAGCACGTCCTGTCCCTCATACAGGGCAAGTGCCTTCGACAGCAGTGTCTTTGACTTGGGTGAGTCGCGAAAGAGCTCAGAGAGCCCCGCGACATGGGTGGCGTACGCCTCGACCCGGACATCACCCTCGGCGACGGCGATCTCGTGGGCACCTTCAGCAGCGTCATCGGCCCGTTCCTGGTCACCCTGGAGGCTGGCCACGTAGCTGAGGGTGCCGAGTGCCACAGCGCGGTCGAGGGTCGGGTCGGGGCAGGCGGTCACAGCCCGCTCCAGCCACTGCCGGCCCTCGTCGAGGAAGAGCGCGATCCAGAGGAACCACGGCGCGCCGACCAGCCGTAGCGAGCGCTCACGGCACTCCTCGTGTGCCAGGCAGTGCTCGGCGGCCGCTCGGATGTTGGCCTGCTCGAGGCGCAGCGTGATGCACCACAGCTCCTGGAGAGGGCTGAACCACTGCAGACAGGCCTCCTCCAGCAACTTCTCGACCCAGGTCAGGTGGCGGTGGAGCAGGGCGTCGTGCTCCTGCGCGGCCTGCAAGCGCTGGTGCCCGTGCTCGCGCAAGGGTTCGAGCATCCGGAACCGCACCTGGCCCTGGCTCTCGGTACGGGTGAGCACCGACTTCTCCATCAGGCCCTGGATCACCTCGAGCACGGCGTGCCGGGGCAACGACCCGCCGGAACACACGGCTTCTGCGGCCTCGACACCGAAGCCGCCGGTGAAGACGGACGCCCGCGCCCAGAGAGTGCGCTCGTCCTCGGTGCACAGGTCATAGGACCAGTCGATCGTCGCCTCGATGGTGCGGTGCCGCGACGGGCCCACCCGCGCCGAATGCCGCAGCACGTCGAGCCGGGCGTCAAGTCGGGCGACCAGGTCGTCGAGCCCCAGGACCCGGAGCTTGACGGCAGCGAGCTCGATCGCGAGCGGGATGCCCTCCAGCTTGCGGCACAACTCCACCGCGGCCTCCTGGTTGGCAGGCGTGAGCTCGAAGCCGGGTACGACGGCAGCGGCACGCTCCCGGAACAGCGCCAGCGACGGAAACAGCGAGGCCACGCCGGGTTCGGACGCCAGTTCCGGAGGCGGCACAGGGAGGGGGGCCACGCACAGCACCGTCTCCCCCGGCACGGCGAGGATCTGCCGACTGGTGGCGAGCACGCGAAGCCCGGGGCCGTGGCGCAGCATCTCGGCGACCAGCTCGGCAACGTCGTTCAGGACGTGCTCACAATTGTCGAGAACGAGCAGGATCCGGCGACTGGCGATGTGCTGCAGGGCAGCGGCCCAGGTGTCGCGGCCGGGGAGTTCCGGCAGGCCCAACGCCTCGACGACGCTCTGGCGCAGCAGACCCGGATCGCGGAGATTGGCGAGTTCGACCCAGGCCACCCCATCCGGGTGAGTCCGCGCGAGCTCGCGCGCCGCTCGCAGTGCGAGCCTCGTCTTCCCGATGCCGCCGAAACCAGTCAGCGTGAGGAGCCGGGTCTCGCCGATCAACTGCTTCACGTGGTTGAGGTCGGATCGGCGCCCCTCGAAACTGGTCAGGTCGGCAGGCAGCAGTTGAGCGGCCCCGGTAGAAGCGGGAAGGACCGACACCGCTGGGTGCTCCGACTCCAGACCGGGCATCAGCCACCTCGTTCCACACATCCGGGTGAACCTCCCCCGGGCCCCGAACCCCATTTTGCATTAAATGGTTGGACCAAACAAGCCCATACCCGGGACTACCTGGAAATCCTACTCGGGTACCTCTCCGGGGTGACTCCACGTGTCGAAAGGACTTGTAGAGGAGCATCGTGACGGTCGTCACAGTTGTTTGGTCCAACAGTTAGCAGGAGGAATCGTGACCGCGCTCCCCGTGTCCACGCCCATGCATTTCGATCAGGTCGACCGGCGCGACCACTCCCCTGCGGCCACCCTCCGGCGAGTCAGCCGGGCTCTGGACGACCTGCGGGCCCTCACCACGGTCGATCAGTTGGTGCAGCGGGCACCCGTGGCACTGTGCCGGGTCGGCTTCGACCGGGCCATGATCTCCCGGGTCGTCGACTCGGACTGGGTGGTCGAGCGCTTCCACAGCGAGGTCGACCCGGCCGAAGCAGCCGAGATCACCACCGCGGCGCGAACGGAGAACCAGCGCCTGGGGCCCAACGTGATCGAGCTGGAGATGGTCCGGCGCAGGGTCTCGCTGTTGGTGGTCGACGTCAGCCGCGAGCCCCGCGTGAACCCGCGGCTGGCCGCGATGACGGGCTCGCACTCCTACGTCGCTGCACCGATCGCACCCGACGGCGAAGTCGTGGGGTTCTTCCACGCCGACCGCCTGTGCGCTGCGCCGGTCACTGACTTCGACCGCGAGATCATCGCCCTGTTCGCCCAGGAGTTCGGGACGCTCGTCGCGGCCGCCAGCCTGCGCGAGCGCTTCGACCGGCTCCGCACCACGATGGACAACCTGCGTACCTCGCTCGGCGGGATGGTCGACGGCTGCCTGGACGGTCCCATGAACCTGGTCAGCGAGAAGCAGGTCACCGGCGTCTCCGCCCACCCAGCCGGACTGGCGCCCATGACGGGCCAGCGCCTCACCGGCGCCCCCGAGATCGACCGCCTGCTCTCCGAGCGCGAGCGCGAGGTGCTCAAGCTGATGGCGCTCGGTGAGACCAACGGGCGCATCGCCAGCCGTCTGGTGATCACCGAAGGCACCGTGAAGTCCCACGTGCGCCACATCCTGCGCAAGCTCAACGCCGCCAACCGCGCCGAGGCCGTCTGTCGTTGGCTCCAGCGCCCGGGCGTCACCGTCTGACCCGACAGTCCACAAGACCCCGGAGCCGGAGGCTTCGGGGTCTTGTTCTGCCCTGCCTGCTGGACATCTCCTGGACACGACAAACGGCCCCGAGCCCTGGGAGGAGGGATCGGGACCGTTCGTCGTACGGCTTGCCTCAGTTCGTCGGTACGACGACCCGGGCCCCGCAATTGGCGTCACTCATGATCAGCTGGCAGGCCAGCCGGGAGTTCGGCTGCGAACCGTCAGCGAACTCCAGCAGGTCGCGCTCCTCGTCGGTCACCTCGTCGAAGTGACCCTCCCAGGCAGCGTCGACGTACACGTGGCACGTGGCGCAGGAACAGCTCCCGCCGCACTCGGCGACGATGCCCGGAAGGTTGTTCCGGACCGAGCCGTCCATCACGCTCTGGCCACACGGGACGTCGATCTTCATCTCCCGACCGTCGGCGAGCACGTAGGTCACCTCAGGCATGGCTGCTCTCCGTGTCCCTGGCGAACCGGAGGGCACCCGTGGGGCACTCATTCACTGCATGAGTGACCCGCTCGAGATCCTCGTCGGCGACCTCGGCGACGGCGACCTGGGTCTGGCCGTCGTCCCCGATGACGAAGTAGTCCGGGGCGAGTTCGACACATGTCTCCACGCCACCGCACATGCCCTGCGTGTGCACGACCTTCATCGTCGTTCCTCCTTCTGCTTCGAGACTTCAGTTCAGCTCGAGGCGAACCGGAAGGCGCTTGATGCCCCCGACGAAGTTGGTCTGGGTCAGCTTGCGACCCTCGAGCAGCTCGATCGACTCGATGCGAGGCAGCAGCTCTTCGAACATGATCCTGAGCTCCTGCTTGGCCAGGTGCTGGCCGATGCACATGTGCGGGCCGTAGCCGAAGGCAATGTGCTTGTTGGGACGCCGCTCGAGGTCGAACGAGTCCGGGGCCTCGAAGACGTCAACGTCCCGGTTGGCCGACTGGTAGAGAGGCATGATGCGGTCGCCGGCCTTGATCTCGACGCCGCTGAGCACGGTGTCGACACGGGCGCGGCGCATGAAGTGCTTGACCGGAGATGCCCAGCGGAGCGCCTCGTTGACCAGGTCCGGGATGAGTGCCGGGTTGGCCTTGACCTTGGCGAGCTGGTCCGGGTTCTGACCGAGTGCCTCGATCGCGCCGGTGATGGTGGCCGACGTGGTGTCGTGCCCGGCCGTGGCAATCGCCATGAACCAGCCGTAGGCGAACGTGTTGGGGTAGAACTCCCCGTTCTCCATCTTCGCGTTGGCGATGAGCGACGACAGGTCGTCGCGCGGGTTGGCGCGGCGGTCGGCGACCATGCCCTCGAAATACCCGCAGAAGTCCTGGAAGGCCTGTGCGAACTGCTGGGCCATGGCCTCGGGGCTCTGGACGACGTCGTCACGCTGCAGGTCGGGGTCAGCGACTCCGAAGAACTCCTGGGTGAGCTTCATCATCCGCGGCTCCTCCTCCTCGGGGACACCGAAGAGCGTCATGATGACGTGGAGGGGGAAGTAGAGCGCGAAGTCCTCGATGAAGTCGATCTCGTTCGTACCCTGCTTCAGGTACTTCTCGATCGCCTCGGTGGCGAGGGTCCGGATCTGGTCCTCCCACTGCTTGAGGTTGGTCGGACGGAACCAGGCACCCGCGATGTCCTTGACCGCGGTGTGCTCCGGCGGGTCGAGGTAAGGAAGCGCGTCCATGATTCGCAGGCTGCCGCCGGTCAGGCTCTTGGTGAACGCGTCACCGGCCTGGTTGCTGAGGATCGGGTTGTGATCGCCCGGCTCCTCGTGGCCACCCGCGGTGAACAGCTCCGTGTTCCGCTCGACCTCCATGATGTCGGCGTGCTTGCTCACCAGCCACAGGTCGTCGAAGCCCTCGACGACCGCCTTGCCGACCGGCATGTTCTCGCGCAGCCACTGGTAGGCAGCGAAGAGCTTCTCGTGGTCGACGTGTCCCTCGGGAAGGACGATCTGGGCGGCGATCTCCGCCGGTACGACGTACGTCGTGGTCTCGTCGGTAACAGTCATCGTGATGCTCCTGGACTTCAGTTGGCCGCGGCGGGCGGGAGGTAGATGGTCTGGAGGGTCTGGAACGCGACGAGGCCCTCAGGGCCCAGTTCGCGCCCCATCCCGCTGGACTTGATGCCACCGAAGGGGGCAGTCGGGTCGTTGACGTAGTGGTTGACGCCGATCGTTCCGGTCCGCACCTTGCGCGCGAATGCCTCGCCACGCTCCATGTCGGCGGTCCACACGGACCCGCCGAGGCCGTAGTCGGTGTCGTTGGCGATCTGCACGGCCTGCGCTTCGTCGCTGTAGGGGATCACTGCGAGCACGGGCCCGAAGATCTCCTCCTGGGCGATGGTGTGGTTCGGGTCGACGTCGGCGAAGACGGTCGGCTGGACGAACCAGCCCTTGTCACGGTCGGCCGGACGGCCACCACCCGCAGCGAGGCGCCCGCCGTCGGCGGAGCCCTTGGCGATGTACGACTCGACCCGGTCGCGCTGACGAGCGGAGACCAGGGGCCCGATCTGGGTGGTCCGCTCGAGCGGGTCACCGATCACCAGGTTGGAGGCGAGGCCGGCGATGGTGTCCACCACCTCGCTGTACCGGTTCTGCGGCGCGAGGATGCGCGTGCCGAGCCAGCAGATCTGACCGTTGTTGAGCAGGGTGGAGGCGAAGAAGCTCTCGATGTTGCCGAGCAGGTCGGCGTCATCGAGGACGATCGCAGCGGACTTGCCGCCGAGCTCCAGGGTCACCGGTCGGAGCAGACGCCCACAGGTCTCGGCGATCGCGCGGCCAGCGGCCGTGGAGCCCGTGAAGCTGACCTTGTCGACACCGGGGTGCTCGACCAGGTAGGCACCGAGCTCGCGGCCGCCGGGGACGATGTTCAGGACACCCTCGGGCAGGCCGGCAGCAACAGCAGCCTCCGCCATCAGGAAGGCGTCGAGGACGGTCTCGGGCGCAGGCTTGAGGACGACGGTGCAGCCTGCGGCCAGCGCGGGCGCGATCTTGAGGAAGGTGATCCCCTGCGGCACGTTCCACGGAACGATCGCAGCGACGACACCGATCGGCTGGCGGCGAATGACCGCCGTGCCACCGAGCATGCCGGGACGACGCTCGTCGGCCTGGTCGACGACCAGCTGGCTGTAGTAACGGAGCAGGAGTGGCGGGAACGGGATCTCGAAGGCCTCGGCAACCACGATCGGCATGCCGTTCTGCTGGCTGACCCGCGACGCCGTCTCGGGTCCGCGCTTCTCGAGCTCGTCGGCGAACCGGAGCAGCACCTCCTGGCGCCGAGCCGGCTCCCAGTTGCCCCACGAGTCAGGTCCGTCGAACGCGCGGCGGGCGGAGTCGACGGCCGCGTCGATGTCGGCCTCGACACCCTCGGGAACGGAGCCGATCTTCTCTTCGGTCGTTGCCGAGCGGACGTCGATCCGGTCCGACCCGGCGGGCGTGCGCCAGTCTCCGGCCACGTAGAGCTTGTCGTATTCCATCGTGCTCATCTGGTCACCTCGTGAAGTCGTGGGATGGGGGGTCAGCCGTGAGTGAGGACGATCTTGATGCCCTCACCTGCGTGCTGGGCCGCGATGGCCTCGTTGAGCTCGCCGAACGGCCGCTTGGTGATCAGGCGGTCGAACGGGAACTTGCCTGCGGCGTGCAGAGCGAGGAGTTCGGGGATGAACTCGTCCGGATTGGAGTCACCCTCGACGATGCCGATCACCTTGGCGCCGAGCACCTGCGCGCCCATCATCGGAAGGAACATGACGGCCTCGGGGTCGGCCGGAACACCGATCAGGCCGATCGTGCCGCGATAACCCAGCGACGCGAAGGCCTCACCGAGTACGGCGACGTTCGCCGTGGTGTCGAGGACGTAGTCGACACCGGCGGGGATGATCGCGCGAACCTGCTCCGAGACCGGGCCTGCGGCCGGGTCGATGGCGTGCGTCGCGCCGAGCTCGAGCGCGAGCTCGCGACGCGAAGCGACCGGCTCCACGACGATGATCGTGCTCAGGTTGCGGACCACGCCGGCCAGGGCGCCCGAGAGGCCCACCGAACCACCACCCATGACGAGGAGCGCTTCGCCCGCCTGGGCGTCGAAGCTGTTCATCACGGCACCGGCGCCCGTCTGCACGCCACAGCCGAGCGGCCCGACGATGCTCAGGTCCGCGTCGTCGGCCAACTTCACGACGTTGCGCTGGTTGGCGATGGCGGCCGTGGCGAAGGACGACTGACCGAAGAAGTTGCTGCCGAGCGGAGTCCCGCCCTGGGACAGCGCGGAGGTTCCGTCGGGCCGGACGCCGCCGAAGTTGAGGGCCATAAAGCTGGCGCAGTAGCCGGGCTCGCCCTTCTTGCAGGACGCACACTCACCACAGTTGTTGAACGACAGGGCGACCTTGTCGCCGACGGCGACCTTGGTGACACCCTCGCCGATCGCCTTGACGACGCCGGCACCTTCGTGGCCCACGACGCCCGGCATCGGGAAGGGAAGGTGACCGTGCTGAGCCGCGACGTCGGTGTGGCACAGGCCAACGGACGCGATCTCGACGAGGACCTCGCCGGACTGCGGGTCGCCGATCTCGACGTCCTCGATGACGAAGTCGCCACCGATCTCGTGAATGACGGCTGCCTTGATCTGCATGGCGGATTCCCTTCGTGAAAGCTCAAAAGTGGTGAGGGTGCCGGGCGGCCGATGCCGCGCCAGGAACTCCTCGAAGTGTTTCCTCCGTCACATTCACCGGGCATCCCCCTTCAGGCAGATCGGCATGTGCCGTTGGGCCCACGGAGGGTTGCGGGCACCGACTGCAGGGTGGCGAGATCTCCAGTAGGACGAGGTCGATCGCGTTGCGAAGGGCCTGCCCCTGGGCGACAGTGATCGAATGACGACACGAGGCATCACCGTGCTGGCCGGAGGGCTCGCGGAGACGGTAGAAATCACCAAGGCAGCCGATCAGGCCGGATTCGACGGCGCCTGGTCCGGCGAGTTCCTCAACCGCTCCGCCGTGGTGTCGGTGGCCGCGATGGCTGCGGCGACGGAGCGGATCGGCGTGGGCACCGCGATCGCGTACGCCGTCGGCCGCTCGCCGCTGGTGCTCGCCAACGACGCCCGCTTCCTCGACGAGCTGGCCGGCGGTCGACTCACCCTCGGCCTCGGCACCGGAACCCGCGGAATGATGGTCGGCTGGCACGGCGTCACCGACCCCGACGGGCCGGCCAGCCGCATGGAGGAGCTCATTCCCCTGCTGCGCCGGCTGTGGAAGTTGCACGAGGGCCCGGTCAAGCACGAGGGGCGCTTCTACACCTGCGACATCACCCCGACCGCGGACATCGAGGCGCCACTCCGGACCGAGATCCCGATCTACACCGCAGGTGTCAACGCGCGGATGATCGAGGTCGCCGGCCGCGTGTCCGACGGCTTGATCTGCCACCCCACGCTCACTGACCAGTACCTCGACGAGATCGCGCGCCCCGCCATCGAGAAGGGGGCGCAGGTGACGGGCCGCGATGCGGCCGACGTCCACCTCAAGGGCGTCATCATCACCTCGATCCACGACGACCCCGCTGTTGCCCGGCGCGAGGCCGCGGCGCAGCTCGCGTTCTACATCGCACCCAAGGCCTACGGCCCGGTGATGGAGGCGTCCGGCTACGGCGACGAGGCGGCGGCCATCCAGGCAGCCTTCCGCGCCAAGGACCACGACGCCATGATCGCCGCAGTGTCCGACCGGATGCTCGACGACATGGCGGCTGCCGGCACTCTCGAGGAGGTGCGGGACCGCGTCGCGCTCCTGGAGAAGCGCTACGACCACGCCGCGCTCTACTCCCCCAGCTTCACCATGGCCGCCGAGCGGGTCCGGGAGAACACCTTCGCCATCATCGAGGCCTTCAGTCGCTGACCGTCGGCTGATGGGCGGACCGAAGGGTGGAGGACTCCACCTCCACGGGCAGATTCAGCGCACCTGCGCCGTCCGTAGCGTGCTGGACATGACCACCAACATCCGCCACGCGGCGTACCTCATCGCCGGAATCGTCGCGCTCGTGCTCACCTGGCCCCACGCGTTCGACTGGATGGACGACGGCGGCAACATCCTGAACCCGCTGGACTTCTTCGGCGACGCGATTGATGCCGGCGGCACCGCCGCCTTCCTCAGCATCGACATGCTGATCGCCTGGGCGGTCTTCATGGTCTGGGTCGTCACCGACAGTGTCCGCATCGGCATGGGACAGAAGTGGGGCTGGTTCTTCGTCGTGCTGTCCTACATCGGTGTCTCGATGGCGTTCCCGGTCTACCTGGTCACGCGCGAGCGGTTCCTGGACCGCCAGAAGCAGGCCGACAGCCCGACCCTGTCCCTCGCAGGCAGCGATCAGGCCAGCGGGTAGGTCAGGTAGATCGACTCCCCGACCATAGCGGGGCGGTCCTGACCCTTGACCTCGACCTTGAGGGCGACGCGGTACTGGACGCCACCGTCCTCGCGCCGCACGCCCTCGGGGATCGACGCCGTCAGCCGGATGTCCGCGTCCACGGGAACAGCTGCGGTGAACCGCACCTTGTCGAGGCCATAGTTCGTGCCACGTCCGTGGTCGGTGATGACCATCAGCTTCTTCAGCATGGACGGGACCAGCGAAAGCGTCAGGTAGCCGTGGGCGATCGTCTTGCCGAACGGCCCCTCGGCGGCACGCTCGGCGTCGACGTGGATCCACTGGTGGTCGTCGGTCGCGGTCGCGAAGGTGTCGATGCGGTCCTGCTCCAGCCGCTGCCACGGAGAGGAACCCAGGTCCAGGTCCTTGGCTTCGGCGAGCTCGGCAACAGTGATCTCCAGCGTCATGGCCCCACGGTGGGCCAGCGCGGTACCTCGGGTCAAAGGCCGTGCCATCCGGCCACTGTCGCGGTCCACAGTGATGCGGCCCACGCGAGGGCCCAACTCACGTGACGACGATCTAGGTTGCGGGAATGAGCACCACCGCCTTGCCGTCGTACGACGACGTCCGCGAACTGCCCACGCTCCTCGAGGGCGAGGTCACGCCGGACTTCATCGATCTCAACGGCCACATGAACATCCGGCACTACCTCGATGCCGGCGCTCTGGGTGCCGACGTCCTGTGCCGCCGGATCGGGATCGACGACGCCTACCGTGCCGAGCGGCGGCTGGGCGTGTTCACTGCCGAACACCACATCCGGTACTTCACCGAGATGCACGAGGGCGGGAAGTTCACGGTCCACACCACACTCGTCGACCGGTCGGCGCGCGCAGCGCACCTGCTGTCGCTGATCCTCGACCGCGACGCCGAGGTCCTGTCCTGCACGGTGGAGATCCTGCTGGTCGGCGTCGGGATGGACACGCGACGACCGGCAGAGTTCGCCGAAGACGTCGCCGTCCGGATGGACGAGGTCATCCGGGACGGCGCTGGCCTGTCCTGGCCGCTACCCCTGTCAGGCGCGATGGGCATCCGGCGCAACAGCGTCCCGAAGTAGCACCACCGGGTCCGATGCATGGCGCCACGACGACTCGCGTGCGGTCCCCACGTCCCAGCCTGATCGCTCGGTCGCGGTCGGTCGCGTGGAACGGAAGCCGTCGAGAAGACGGTGCCGGCGCGATCCCCACTCCAGTGGCAGTTCTGTCCTGAGCTCGTGGAGCAGACCCCGCCGTGCATCGGGACCGGACCGGAGAACTCGCGCCAGACCGGTCACCATCCGCTTGGGCGTGATAATGGCTTCGATCGGACGGGCCCGGTTGAACGTGTCGGACAGATCCGGCTCGTCGCTGCCGGCGAAGGTCCGCAGGACCTCCCTGACCAGCGCGGTGCTTGCTCCGGGCCGGGACTCGCGGTTGCCCCAGTGGTAGGTCGAGATGGTGTCGCGGTCGCGAGCGGCCTCCCAGACCTGCAGGGCGGCGTCGAGGACCGTAGGGCGATCCAGCGTCGTGGCGGCGGCCTCACCGAGCAGGCGACCGAATTTCAACGCATCGCGCATGCCGTTGCCCGTCGTCGGGTCCTTGAAGTGACCGGCGTCGCCGGCCAGGGCCCAACCGGGGCCCGTGGACGCGCGGTAGTACGACGACAGGTCGGTCGTCGTACGGATGCTGCTCATGTTGGTGGCGCCGCTCATCCGCTTCGAGAGCACCGGGTCCTCGTCGATCAGGGCTGCCCAGGCGCCTTCCGGGTCGGCCTTGTAGGCGGCGATGTTCTCGCACGCGGTCATGTTCACCACCAGGGTGCGACCGGCCGGCGCCGACGGGAGGACCAGGATCTGGTGACCGTTGAAGCGGTAGATCTCGTAGGCCTTGGGGGCCGCATCCCCGAGGGGGTCGTCGACGTAACGGAACGCGAAACCGCGCCCGTTGGCCGAGGCACGGTAGGGCCGGTACGAGCCCACTTCGCCTGCGACATTGGACTTGCGGCCGTCGGCCCCGATCACGAGCTTGGCCTGGATCTCGTACTCGTCGTCCTTGGTGCGGCAGACGATGCCGACCGCGCGGCCGTGACGCCACACCACGTTGCTCATCGCCGTGCGCTCGCGGACATCGGCGCCCGCCGCACGGGCAGCCTCGACCAGCACCTGGTCCTGGAGATCGCGCGGCACGCAGACGCCGTAGTCGATGCCCATGAACGGACGAAAGCGCTCCTCGACATCGAGGTCACCGTCGTGCAACGTGAGCCGGCGCACCTTCGTCGGGTTGAGGGCCAGAATGCCCGGCAGGGCGCCCATCAGCTGCAGCTCCTGCACACCGTTGGGCACCAGCACGTGGGTCGACATTGTGTCGGAGGGGAACCGCGCCTTGTCGATGACGACGACCTTGTGGCCGGCCCGCGCCAGCGGAACAGCGGCGGCCGAACCAGCGCAGCGCGCCCCCACGATCACGACGTCTGCCTGTTCGACTCTCACGGTCTTCTCACTCTCAGTCACGTTGCTTCGCGCTCATTCGGAACGCTGCCGCCAAGGCTCGCGGACACCCGGCCCATGGGGCATCCGCACCTCGGCCGTCGGGCGTCCTCCGTTCGGTACATCCTTGGTTCGATCGGTAGTCAGCCGCGAGATCAAACCTCAGGATGAGCGGATGACAACGTCCAAAACCGCCCCCTCATCGACCCTCGAGCAGAACCGCGCGGTGGCGAGCGAGTTCTTCACCGCCGTCCACGAGCGCGACATCGACCGCATGCAGGCAGTGTGGAAGCCGGGCTCGATCGACGCCTTCCCCGGGTTCCGGACGATGACGGTGCCCGATGAGCAGCGCGGGTTCTTCCTCGCATTCTTCGACGCCTTCCACGACTGGAAGGTCGAAGTTCTCGACATCACCTGCGAAGGCGATGTCGCCGCTGTCCACTGGCGGCTGACGGCGGGATTCACCGGGCCTGGCCTGTTCGACGGCTTCACCCACACCGGCGCCAAGGGCACGGTCCAGGGCTTCGACCGCCTGGTCATCCAGGACGGCAAGATCGTTCACCTCGACGCCTACCTCGACACCACCGAGATGGCGCGCGTCATCGGCCTAATGCCGCCGGCCGGCAGCGGCATGGACAAGGGGATGAAGAAGATGGTCAACGCGCAGACTCGCATCAAGCGAGCCCTCAAGCGCTCCTGAAGAAATCCACCTCACGGGGCTTGTGAACGATCGTTCCGCCGCCTATGGTTACAAATGGTCAGGCCAAAGCCGACCCCGGACCTGCCAATGACGGCAATCGACGAGAAGGACCGCCACGATGGACAACTTCACTGACATCACCTACGAGGTCGAGAACGGCCTCGCCTGGATCACCATCAACCGCCCCGAGCGGTTCAACGCGTTCCGCGCGCAGACCGTCGACGAGCTCGTCCTCGCCTTCAAGCGCGCCTGGGCCAGCAACGAGGTCGGCACCATCTGTCTGACCGGTGCGGGCGACAAGGCGTTCTGTGCCGGCGGCGACCAGAAGCAGCGGATGGAGACCGGCGACTACGGCCCCTCGACCAGTGGCCTGTTCGAGGTCGAGGCCCTCCACCGCGTGATCCGCGACGTCCCGAAGCCGGTCATCGCTGCCGTCAACGGCCTCGCCATCGGCGGCGGCCACGTCCTGCACGTCCTTGCCGACCTCACCATCGCCGCGGACACCGCCAGCTTCGGCCAGAACGGTCCCCGCGTCGGCAGCTTCGATGCAGGTCTCGGCTCGGGCTACCTCGCGCGCGTCGTCGGCGAGAAGCGCGCCCGCGAGATCTGGTTCATGCTGCGTCGCCTCAGCGCCGAAGAAGCCCTGGACTGGGGCCTGGTCAACAAGGTCGTCCCGGCCGCCGACCTGAAGGACGAGGTCCGCGCGTGGGCCGACAACATGAACTCGTTCTCCCCGACCGCGCTCAAGGTGCTCAAGCAGTCGTTCAACCAGGACACCGAGCACTTCGTTGCCCTCGGCCAGTCGGCGGTCACCACCCTCAAGCTGTTCGGCGAGACGCCGGAGGCCAAGGAGGGCATCACTGCGTTCAACGAGAAGCGCAAGCCTGACTTCTCGCAGTACCGCGGAAACTGAGCGCCCGCGATGAGGCTGGACAGCGATCGGCTGGAGTTCGCCGACCACGTCCACAACTTCAGTGAGCGCGAGTGCGGCACGCTGGCGCAGCGTGACGCCCTGACCGACAACGAGACCAACGCAACCAGCTTCGAGTTGCTCGCCAAGATGGCGAAGCTCGGCTGGCTCGGCGTCTCGCTGCCCGAGGAGTACGGCGGCGGTGGCGCGGGCTTCGTCGATGAGTGCGTGTTCATCGAGGAGGCGCACCGCGGCCTGATCCCTGGCCTGCTCGCCTACACGACGGGCCTGACGGCTGCTCAGACGTACCTCAAGTGGGGCAACGAGGAGCAGAAGAAGACGATCGTCACCAACCTCGCCTCGGGCAAGGTCGAGGCGATCGCCCTCTCCGAGCCGGGCACCGGCTCGGACCTCGGCGCCGTCACCTGCAAGGGCGTGCGCGACGGGGACGAATACGTCATCAACGGCCAGAAGACGTGGATCTCCGTGGCCCACGTGGCCGAGCACATGCTGGTGCTGGTCCGGGAGGACGCTGCCGGCCCGAAGCACACCGGGCTCACCTTGTTGATGGTTCCTTGCGACACCCCGGGCATCGAGATGCGCGAGGTGAAGACCATGGAGGCACGCACCTGCAACGACGTCTTCTTCACCGACGTCCGGGTGCCGGCCTCCGCGGTCGTCGGCGAAGCCGGGCAGGGGTGGAAGCACCTGATGCGCGGCCTGAGTGTGGAGCGGATGATCATCGCCGCCTTCAGCATCGGCGCTGCCCGGCGCTCGCTGGACGACGCGGTCGCCTACATGCGCGAGCGCGAGGCCTTCGGCCAGTCGATCGCCTCCTTCCAGGCACTCCGGCACCGGGTCGCTGACCTGGCCACCGACATCGCCACCACACGCGCGTTCATCTACGACATCGCGCAGGCGATCGACAACGGCCAGGAGGACGAGCTCGCCTCGGCCTCCGCCATGGCGAAGATGCGTGCAACCGAGGTCGCCAAGGCCGCGGCCCTCGAGGGCATGCAGCTGATGGGTGGCGCCGGCTACACCCGCGAGTACGGCATGGAGTTCCAGGTGCGTCGTGCCCTGGCGCCGCCGATCTTCGGCGGCACCAACGAGATCCAGCGGGAGATCATCGCCAAGGCGATCTTCTGAGCCGATCGGCTCGTACGCCCAGCGCCCCGGACGCAGCATCGCCGCTGTGTCCGGGGCGCTGACCATTTGCTGCCGACCCGCGAAGCTGCCCGGACCGATCGACGGATGACCTTCCCACCCGGGGCCGATGCCCTTCCGGGCCCGTGGAGTCGAGACTGGGCGAGCCCGAGCCGTGAACCGCCGACGCTGGGAAGGTGCGATGAAGCCGACCACCACCCCGACCCGTCCGGGCAGCACCGACGTGGACTCCAACCGCGGGGCGCGCTCTGGACGCCTCCCCGGAGTCGAGGGCATCTGGGTGCTGATCGGTGTCGACTCCGTCGTCTTCGCGTTGCTCTTCGCCAGCTTCCTGGACGCGCGCCGATCCGACCCCGGAGGGTTCGACGCGGCGCGTCAAAGCCTCAACGCCGACCTGGGGGGAGTGAACACTCTCGTCCTGCTCACCAGCTCCTGGGTCGTCGCCCTGGCCATCCAGGCACTGCGTGACGGCGTACCGCGGCGCGCTTCACGCCTGCTGATCCTGGCCGTCGGCACCGGCTCGGTGTTCGTGGCGGTCAAGTCGTTCGAGTACGTCGACAAGCTGGTCGCAGGCACGACGCCGGCGACGAGCGACTTCTTCATGTGGTACTTCGTGCTCACCGGGATCCACCTCGTGCACGTCCTGCTCGGCATCGGCCTCCTCGTCTTCGTCGTGGTCGGCGTACGCCGAGGCCGGTACGGAGCCAACCGGCTGGCCGTGCCCGAGTCCGTCGCCACGTTCTGGCACCTCGTCGACCTTCTGTGGATCGTGATCTTCCCCCTGCTCTACCTGATGAGGGCCGCCTGATGCTCCGGCACCGCGCAACGGTGACGTGGCTCGGCCTCGTCATCCTCACCTGCGCCACCACCTGGGGAATGAGCACGGACTCGCTCGACCCAGGACTGGCCGTCGTGGGCACCTTCGTCATCGCGGCGGCAAAGGTCGCCCTCGTGATGAGGGAGTTCATGGAGCTTCGCCTCGGACCGTGGCAGGTACGAGCCGTGTTCGGCACCTGGATCGTGGCGGTGACCACGATCATCCTCGCCTTCTGGTTCGCCTCCCCCCATGCCACCTAGCTGGGCCACCGCCCATCTCTCAAACACCTACGCGCAGGAAGCAGGACGTCGTGCAGGACACAACGAACATGACCTCGATGAGAATCGGACTGTGGTGCAACTGGATCTTCGTTGCTCTCACCGTCGTCGGCTGGCTCGGCATCGCCCACTTCTGGGCTCCTGCCCATGCTGACCTCAGCGCGGAGGCCACGAAGGAGTGGTTCACCGAGACCCACCGCACCGGAGTGCTCGTCGGCTGCACGATCTTCTACATCGGCGCCGGGCTGCTGACCCCGGGTTCAATTGCCATGGGCCTGATGCTGAGCCGGATCGAGGGGCGACTCCCCCTGTGGTCGTTCACCACGGCGGTCTCCGGGGTGTTCATCTCCCTGATCATCTTCTTCAACTGCTGCGCGTGGATCGTGGCGGCCTACCGCAAGGAGGCCGGTGCGGACGTCATCCAGGCCTGGTACGACTGGGCATGGTTCGCCTTCCTGCTCGGCTGGATCTACCTGACCATCGAGATGGTGGCCACGGCGGTCGTCGAGTTGATGGACAAGCGGGCCACTCCGATGATCCCGCGCTGGTTCAGCTGGCTGACGCTGGCCGGCGCCCTGTCGATCTTCTTCGCAGCCGGGCCGGCGTTCTTCAAGAGCGGACCCTTCGCCTATCACGGGCTCCTGGCCTTCTACCTGCCCGTCGTGGTGTGGGGCGGCTACATCTCGATCACCACCTGGTTCCTGATGAAGGAGACGCGGCGCGTCGACGCGGAAGCCGGGGCGCTGGTGGTTTCTCCACCCTGACCGCACCGGGCGGGGTGCGTCCGTGACCGGATGGACGGCACCATGGCGGGACCGACTCCAGGAGGAACCTTGCCCGAGCACGCCACCTTCATCTCCCCGACCGACGGCACCGCCATCGCGACGTACGCCTGGGGAACCGACCTCGAGAACCCGCGGGCCATCGTCCAGATCGCGCACGGACTTGCCGAGCACGGCCAGCGCTACGACCGACTGGCTCAGGCGCTCGTCGCGGCCGGGTACCGGGTGCACGCGGTCGACCACCGCGGCCACGGCCAGTCGGCCGCCTCCGCCGACGGCCTCGGGCACTTCGACTTCACGGCTCTCGTCACTGACGTCGCGGCGTTCGGCGCCTCGCTGAAGGAGACCTCCGGCCTGCCGGTGTTCCTGCTCTCCCACTCGATGGGTTCCTTCGCCGCACAGACGGTGATCCTAGACCACTCCGATCAGTACGCCGGCGTCGTGCTCTCGGGCTCGACGGCACTCGACGTCCTCGGTGCCGAGCTGGCGAAGTCCGAGGGCCCGGTCGGGCTGGAAGCGTTCAACGCCGGGTTCGAGCACCGGACCGGCTACGAATGGCTGTCACGCGATGATGCCGAGGTCGACAAGTACGTCGCCGATCCGCTCTGCGGTTTCGACCTGCCGGACACCGCCGTACCCCAGCTCTTCGCGGGCGCCCCCCGCCTGGGCGACCCGGCGGCACTGGCCGGCATCCGCGACGACCTGCCGCTCCTCGTGACGTCGGGTGACGCCGACCCGCTGTCCGGAGCCGGCCAGCTGACCCAGCTCCTCGGCCAGCGCTACCGCGACGCCGGGGTCACCGACGTCACGGTCACTCTCTACCCCGAAGCACGCCACGAGATCTTCAACGAGACCAACCGTGACGCCATCACGGCCGACGTCATCAGCTGGCTGCAGAAGCGCAGCTGACGGGCCGGCGCACTTGCGCTGACGCCGCGTGGGGGCCTCAGCGCAGGTGCGCCGCCACCGCGGCGCCGTAGAGCTCCGGCTGCTGGAGCCAGGGAGCGTGCCCCGTTCCCCGCGCCCGCACCAGATGGGCGTCGCGGACGGCGACGATCGACCGGGCCGCGACGTCGGGCATGAGGAACAGGTCGTCATCGCCCCAGGCGAAGAGCACCGGCTGCTCGAGACGACCGAGTTCAGCCGCAGACAGCACGACCTCGGGACGGATCGCACCCCGGCGGAGCAGGGTGCGGAAGTAGCTGGCGATGCTGGCTGCATTGCCGGGGCGTCCGGCGATCAATCGGCCAGCAGTGATCAGGTCGGGCGGTGTGGTCGCGAACGCGCCCGGCCCGACGGCGTACTGCTCGTTGATCTCGACGAACTTCGCGTCGCTCATCTTGATCGCCAGCACCAGCTTGCCGACGCCGGGCAGCGCCATCAGCTTCATGCCGGCCGCGGGCTTCGCCCCGGCGAGCGCCGCACCGGGAGCGCCGAGCAGCACGAGGCGTCGCACCCGGTGCGGGAGGTCGAGCGCGGCGTACAGCCCGAACTGGCCACCCAGGGAGTGACCGATGACGTCAACCTGGTCGTGTCCGAGGTGGGCCCGCACCCCCTCGACGAGCGAGACGGCGAAGGCACGCAGGTCGACGCCCTTCGGCAGGATCAACTGGTCCGAGAGGCCGTGGCCGGGAGTGTCGACCGCGACCACGTCACGGTCGGCGAGGTAGGGCAGCAGGGACGCCGCGAGGATCGTCACCGAGCCGATCCCGTGCAGCAAGATGATCGGCGGCTGCGAAGACGGCGTGCGCGCCGCGATGCGGGTCAGCCGAACGCCGGTCGACCCGACGGTCGTCGAGATGAGGGCCCGCTCCTCGGTCGCCGTGACGCCGTAGTAGCGATAGGTGGCTGCCTCGGCCGCCCGGATCTGGTCGTCGAGTACGGGCGGCTCGGCACCGCGCAGCGAGGTGATCGTCATGAGTCGCCCTCCGGGGTCGTGTCAGCCAGAACCTTGTCGGCCAGAACCTCGTCAGCCAGTGCGATGACCTCGTCGAAGCCGGCGCGCAGGCACGCACGAAGTTCGTCGATGTCGGTGAAGACCTCGGGGTCGACATTGAGGCCGAGGCAACAGGTGTCGCGGTAGGTGATCAGGGCCGCCATGACGGCGACGCCGGGCCGCGGACCCAGGGGGTACATGCCCAGGACCTCCGCACCAGCGAGGTACGTCGTGCGTGTGAGCCCCCGGATGTTGGACACCTGCAGGTCGGACGTCGTCGTGAACGTCGCCGCGATGCCGACGAGCGCGGGGGTGGGCAGCCGGGCGAGCACGGTGGAGAGGTCGCCGACGACGCCGAGCGCGGGCTCGTCCCGGACCGTCAGGACCATTTCGCGGATGATCCTGATCCGCTCGGCCGCGTCGGGCTCTCCGAGCGGAGCAACGATCTGGGCACCGGTGAAGTTGTTGCCACCCATCGGGTCGTTGGCCGCCCGGAGGCTGACCGGCAGTCCGACCGGGAGGGTCGCGGGCGGCAGGACGCCGTGGCGCTCGTGGTAGAGCCGGAGACCTCCCAACATGGCGGCGATGAAGCCGTCGTTGACCGAGCCGCCGACGGCCTTCGCACCGCGGCGTACGTCGGCGAACGGGATGTCGAGGAAGAGAAGGCCGTTGCCGGTGCCCCTGCCGGCGAGGAGCTCCGAACGATCAGCCTCGGGCGGCGTCAGCAGCCGCTTCGCCGACAGGAGGTAGTCGGTCAGGCCACGCGGGTTGGCGGCGACCTGCCTGCCCCAGCGCGTCGCCCGGCCGGGAAGACCGAGCGCCTGCCGGGGTGCGTCGCGTACGACGTTCGCGACCGTCGTACCGACCAGACCGACGGAGGAGTAGTGGCCGGCGGCATGGTCTGCGCCGGCCGCATCCGGACCCACGTCAGCGAGATCCTCGTCGGGGTGGGCGGACTGCGCGACGTCGAGCAACTGGACCAGCCCGAGGCCGTCGCTCATGCTGTGGTGCACCTTCAACAGGTAGGCCGCTCGCCCCTCGGGCAGACCGTCGACGAGGATCGCCTCCCACGGCGGGTGGGCCACATCGAAGGTGCTGGCGAAGACCTGCTCGGCGTAGGCGAGGAGATCGCTCTCCGACGAACCGTCGGGCAGGGTGACCGTTCGGACGTGCCGGGTCAGGTCGAACACGGGGTCCGGTGACCAGTGCGGCTCGGTGACCGGGACGATCGGTTCGACCACGCGGTCGCGCAGCCGCGGGATCCGCCGGACAGCGCGCTCGTGGACGGCGGTGAACGCAGCCGGGGCGGGTGCGTGGTCGAGGATCTCGAGCAGGATGCCGGTCGACCTGGTCCGCGGATCGCCCTCCGCACGCCACATCAGCGCCTCCCAGGCGCTCATCCGTTCGGGTCCACCCCACGTTGTGCCCTGTGCCACGACGGCCTCACTCTTCGCCCGGTTCCATAAATGGTCTGAGCATTCTATCATTCAGTCCAATGACTGAGCTACGGCTCGGAAAGGAGCAGCCAAATGGCTCTCGTGGAAGTGACGGACCTGACCGAGCGCCTGCAGTCCGGAGTCTCCGGACCAACGGTTGCCGCCTTCTTCGACTTCGACGGGACCCTGATCGACGGCTACTCCGCAGCCGCGCTCTACGGACACCGCATGCGCAATCTCGAGGTGGGTCCTGGCGAGTTGCTCCACACCATCCGACTCCTCGCCGGCGGCGAGACCCTCACCGAGGCACAGTTCGGCGAACTGCTCGAACGCGGGCTGGCCGGATGGGCAGGGCGGCCGGTCGAGGACATCGCCGAACTGGGCGAGCGGCTGTTCCAGCAGGAGATCGCCGGCCAGCTCTTCCACGAGACCTTCCGCCTGGTCAAGGCGCACCAGGCCCAGGGCCACACCGTGGTGATCAGCACGTCGGCCACCCGCATGCAGGTCGAGCCGCTTGCCCGCGAGCTCGGCGTCGAGCACCTGCTGTGCACGGAGCTCGAATCCGAGGGCGGCCTGCTCACCGGCCGCGTCGCCGGTCGCGCTCCTTGGGGCCCCGGCAAGGAGGCCGCCGTACGCGCCTTCGCGGCCGCACACGACATCGTTCTCGAGGACTCGTTCGCCTACGGCAACGGGGACGAGGACGTCAACTTCCTCTCGACCGTGGGCCATCCCCACCCGGTCAACCCGCAGCCCGCTCTCGCCGAGCATGCAAGGAAGCAGGGCTGGTCGACGATCAGCCTCCAGCGCAAGCCGGGGCGCCTCGACCCGCGCCCCACCCTGCGCACCGCAGCGCTGTACGGCGCCTGGATCGGCTCGTGTGCGACCGGCATGGCCATCGGCAAGCTGCTCGGAGACGGCCGCCGGGGCAAGGACTTCGCCACGTCGGCGTTCGCCGTCCTCTCTGGCCCGCTGGGCGACGTACAGGTCAAGGTCACCGGCGAGGAGAACCTCTGGTCGCACCGACCGGCGGTCTTCCTGATCAACCACCAGAGCGCTCTGATCGACCTCGTCGTCGTTGCCCAGTTGCTCCGCGCCAACCTGAGCGGCGTCGCCAAGCAGGAGGTCAAGGACATCCCGGTGATGGGCCAGATCATGCAGTGGCTGGACTTCAGCTTCGTCGATCGCGGCAACACCGAGAAGTCCCTCGCGGAGATGGAGAAGGCGAAGGCACAGTTGCGTTCCGGGACCTCCATCGTGATCTCCCCCGAGGGCACGCGATCGATCACCCCTCAGGTGGGTCCGTTCAAGAAGGGCCCCTTCCACCTGGCCTGGCAGGCCGAGGTGCCGGTCGTCCCGATCGTGATCCGCAACGCCGGCGAACTGATGTGGCGCAACGCGAAGACGGCACGTGCCGGTGTCGTCGAGGTCGTCGTCCATCCGCCGATTCCCACCGCTGACTGGACGAAGGCCGATCTCGACACGACCGTCTCCCGTGTCCACAGCCTGTACGTCGACACGCTGGCCAACTGGCCCGCAGAGAAGGGCTGATCCCGGTGGTGATCAACCGGACCCTTGCCCGCATCCGTCGCATCCGCGAAGCAGACGTCGACGGCCTCGGCCGCGCCCTGATGGAGCAGCAGGACTTCCGGGACTCGGCAACGGTCCTGGCCGACGACCTGGGCCTGCCCGCCGACGACGTCCTGGCCGAAGCCGGCGGCTACCTCCGCGAGATGTCGGCGACCCACAGTCCGACGGTGATGGACTGGTGGGACCGCTTCGGCAAGTGGATGTTGCGCGGTTTCGAGGTCCTCATCGACGAGGACTCGGCCGCACCGCTGCGCGAGCTCAACCGGAACCACTCACTGATCTTCCTGATCTCCCACAAGTCGTACCTCGACGAGTGGGTGATCCCGCCGAACCTGGCCCGCCTGGGCGTGAAGACGCCCTACGGCCTGGCCGGCGCGAACCTCGACTTCTTCCCGCTCGGCAACATCGCCCGTCGTACCGGCATCATCCACATCCGTCGCGCCACCAGCGACCTGCCCGTCTACAAGTTCACGTTGAGGTCGTTCATCGCCTCACTCGTCGGGCAGCACGCGAACCTGATCTGGTCGATCGAGGGCGGTCGCTCGCGCACCGGCAAGCTGCGGCCGCCGCGGTTCGGCCTGCTCCGCTACGTCGTCGACGCCGTGGAGAACAACGACACCGACGACGTCTACCTGGTGCCGGTCTCGGTCATCTACGACCAGTTGCCGACCAGCGAGATCGAGCTGATGACCTCCGAGGCCCGCGGCAAGGGGAAGACCCCGGAGGACGTCCAGTGGTTCGTCGGCTACCTCCGCGGGCTGGCCGAGCGCCTCGGTCGCGTGTACGTCGACTTCGGCGAACCACTGCCGTTGCGCCAGCGCCTGGCCGAACTCACCGAGGAGGACGCGACGACGACCCGCGTGGAACGCATCGCCGTCGAGGTGTGCCACCGGATCAACCTGGTGACCCCGGTGACGCCGAACGCCGTCGTCTGCATCGCACTTCTCGGCGCCGACCGCGCACTCAGCCTCGACGAGATCCTCGACACCGTCCGCCCGCTCGCCAACTACCTCACCGCGCGCGGCACCCGCACGGCCGGCGCGGCAACCCTCACCGACCGCGCCACCATCCGGCGGGCCTGTCAGGACCTGGTCTCCTCCGGGGTGCTGACCAGTTTCACCGCGGCCACGACGGTCTGGGGCATCGCGCCCGACCAGCACCTCACCGCCGGCATCTACCGCAACACCGCCATCCACACCCTGGTCAACCGTGCCATCGTCGAGATCGTGCTGGGCGGCATAGCCGACGGCGTGTACGCCGAAGGGGAGCCGGCGTGGGAGAGCGCGCTGGCGATGCGCGACCTGCTCAAGTTCGACTTCTTCTTCGAGAATCGGGCCTCCTTCGCGGTCGAGCTCGCCAACGAGCTGACCCTGATGGACCCGTCCCGGTCGCCCGCCACCGAGCCCACCGCCGAGGACGCCAACTGCTACCTCGCGCAGACGCGTCCGCTGCTGGCCCATCTGGTGCTGCGGCCGTTCATCGATGCCTACGCGATCGTTGCCCACGAGCTGGTCGACGCGGACTCGATCGGGGTCGACTCCGACGAGTTCGTGGCTCGCTGCCTGACCATCGGCCAGCAGTGGGCCCTGCAGCGACGGATCGCGAGCGCCGAGTCACTCTCCGGCGAGATGTTCAGCACCGCGTTGCGTCTCGCGCGTCACCGCGGGCTGATCGACCCGCCGGAGGGAACCACGAGCGAGGAGCTCTGGCATCGCCGCGAGGACTTCGTACGCGAGGTCGAGCTGGTGCGTGCGCGCATCGCCGCGGTGGCGGGTCGGGCCGTGGCCCGGGAGTCGGCCTACGTCAGGCTCCGGCCAGAACCGGCTCGGCTCCGGTCAACGACGCCGCAAGGCCGTTGAGCACGTCCGCCGCCTCCTGCGCCATCCGCGGCACGAACTCCGCGACGTCGACCAGGTCGTTGATGGCCGACGCCACCTGACCGGTCATCACGATGCTGTTGATCGTGTCGCCGGTGGTCTGGGCGCGCTGCATCGACTCGATCTTCCAGCGGACCAGCGCCACGGGGTCGAGCGGCGCGTCGCCCGAGGTGTGGTCGAGCAGGGCCTCGGACGCTGCATTGCGCAGGCCCCGGCACGGACCGTAGACACCGTCGAACGCGACGTCGTCACCCTCCTTGGCATCGAGTAGCGCCTGGATGTAGCCGGGGTGCCAGTCGGAGTTGTCGTGGCTGGTGATGAAGCGTGTCCCCATCGCGACGCCGTCGGCGCCCATGGCCAGTGCGGCCGCAAGGCCCCGGCCGTCGCGGGCACCCCCGGTGAGCAGGACCGGTACGTCGACCGCCTCGGTGATGCTCGGCACCAGCACGTAGGTGTGGACCTTGGCTGCTGGCGCGTGGCCGCCCATTTCGAAGCCGGCCGCAAGGACGACGTCGACCCCCGCTTCGGCTGCCTTGATGGCCTGCCGGGTGGCGCCGACCTTGTGCTGGTGGATCATCCCGGCGTCCTTGATCATCCCGATGTAGTCACCCGGGAAGCCGGCCGAGGTCGTCATCACGGTGAGCCGACGCGCGATCTCGCTGTCGCTACGACGTGCCTCCAGCACCATCCGGATGTAGCTGTCGGTGAAGGGGAGGACCTTGCCGGCGGCGTCGACCCCGACCGGAATGTTCACCGCGAACGGCTTGTCGGTCAGTGACGCGCACTCCTCGATGTGCTGCCGAAAGGTGCGGGCGCCGCTCTCGATGTCCTCGGGCATACCGGGCATCGACACCGTGCCGAGACCGCCGGCGTTGGACACCGCAGCAGCGAGCCGCGGGGTGCGGAACGGCCCCAGTCCCTCCTGGACGATCGGGTGTCGGACGCCCACCAGGCGGGTCCACCGGTTGCTGATCGGCGCTGCGGCGTTGGTCATCGGAATGCTCCTCTGGGGTTCACGGACGTTGGTTCATGTTATACACTTTCGATGACTGAATATCCAGATCCGTCACACAAGTGACGTGGGAGCGAGGACCAGATGAGCAGCGGAGCAGCAGCGCTCGAGGCATTGCGGGCCGTGGCCCGTGATCCCCGGAGCCACATCGAGGCCTGGCGATCGATCCACCCGGACCGCAAGGTGCTGGGAGTGCTGCCGATGAACTTCCCGCGCGAACTCGCCCACGCGGCGGGCGTGATGGCCGTGATCGTCCCCGACGACCAGGAGCCGGTGACCGAGGGCCGTGCGTTCCTGCCGGAGTTCTACTGCGGCTACACCCGCAACCTCGCGGACCAGGCAGCCACCGGTCGATTCGACCAGTACGACGCCCTGTTCGTCGCCGATCACTGCATCCAGTTGCTCGGCTCGGCCGACGTCGTACGAGCGTTGGAGCCGACCCGGCCGGTGTTCCTGGGGCAGCTCATCAGTTCGATGAGCGACCCGTGGGCCGGCCGCAAGACGACCGAGATGATGGTCACGCTGCGCACCGAGGTGGAGACTTTCGCCGGAGCGGCCATCGATGACGACGTACTGGCGGCGAGCATCCGCTCCTTCAATCGCGACCGCGACCTGATGCGCCAGATCTTCGACGCACGCACTGCTGGGGACACTGCGTTCAGCCCGGTCGAGTTGCAGGACATCGTCGCCTCGGCGCAGATCATGGACCCCGACGAGCACCACGACCTGCTCGCCCAGGTCGTCGCCGATCGCGCTCCCCGGACGCGCGACGGCCGGATCCGCGTGCACCTGTCCGGACACCTCTGCCACGCCCCTCGCCGCGAACTGCTCGAGGTGATCGAGGAGGTCGGTGCGGTGATCGTCGACGACGACCTGTGGACCGGGCGCCGATATCTCCAGACGGGCATGGACGAATCACTTGCCCCGATGGACGCCCTCGCCCAGTGGTACGGCGGCCGCAACACTGCGCTGCCCTGCCCGACCCGTGTGCAGCACGACGTGGACTGGGACGCCTGGCTCCTGGACGCCGTACGACGTAGCGGGGCGGAGGCCGTCGTCCACCTGATGCCGAAGTTCTGCGAGCCGCACATGCTCTATTACCCCGAACTGCGCAGCGCCCTCGACGAGGCCGGTGTCCCCCAGCTCCTCATCGAGACCGAGCACGAGGGCATCCCCCTCGAATCGTTCCGCACCCGGCTCGAGGCGCTGATCGAGCGCACCCACCGCAACCGTCCTGCCTACGCCTGACCGACCGAGGAGTCCACCGATGACAGCCACCCTGAACACCCCCGTTACCCCCGTGACCGACCGCACGAACCGCCTGACCTCGACCAAGAAGGGCGGTCAGATGGTCGCCGACTACTGGGAGGACCTCTTCACCGCGCGCGAGCGCGGCAAGCAGATCGTCTGGTACAACGGCGGCGCCCTGAACCCGATCTTCCAGGCCGCCGGTGTGGCCTGGTGCCACGGCGAGGCGTTCGCTGCCCGCCTCGCCGCCCAAGGGCTCGAGGGCCCGGCTCAACTCGCCGGCGCGGAGCACGGTTACAACGCCGAGCTCTGCTCGTACTCCCGCACCCACCTGGGTTGCGCAGTCCTGACCGTGCAGGGCGACGAGGGCATCAACACCGGCGTTGTCGGCGCGCACGACCAGGCCGAGCTCGCCTCCCGACTGCCCGCCCCCGACTTCTTCGTCAACAACTACGCCGGCTGCAGCACCGGCCAGCAGTGGGACGAGATCTCCTACCGGGTCTTCGACAAGGAGGTGCCGATCTTCAACATCTCCCACCCGTTCCTGTGGGGCAACAAGCCCGACTCGGGTTACCTCAAGGGCGAGGAGTGGGAGTCGGCGTCGCACTACGTGCGCGACCAGCTGCTCGACCTGATAACGTGGCTCGAGGAGAAGACCGGCAACCCGTTCGACTGGGACATGCTGCGCGAGTCGATGACCTACATCAAGAAGGCCGCCGAGCTGCGCCGCGAAGGCCTCGAACTCTGCAAGGCCAAGCCCGCGCCGGCGACCTTCTGGGACTGGATCTCCGCGATCGCCCCGATCAACTTCCTGCCCGGCAACCAGGAGCTCGTCGACTACTTCCAGTCGGTGCGCGACGAGATCCAGGACCGCGTCGACAAGGGCATCTCCGGCGTCGAGAACGAAAAGTACCGGGTGTACTTCGACGGCATCATGAACTGGAACAAGCTCGGCTTCCTTTCACGCAAGTTCGCCGAGCACGGCGTCGCCGTCCTTGCCGGCCGCTACATCACCAACGCGTTCTGGCAGGAGCCGCAGCTGATCGACACCGAGGACCCGCTGCTCGGCATGGCCCAGCACTACCTGTTGTGCCCCACCAACCACGGCACCAAGACGCTCGACTACCTCACCCTGCGCGACTGCGAGGAGTACGACGTCGACGGCATCGTCTTCCACTCGACCCGCACCTGCCGGGCGTTCACCGGCCCCCAGCGGCTGCTGGCCCGGTCGGCCCAGAACAACCTCGGCATCCCGTCGATCTTCTTCGAGGGCGACGTCGCGGACGCCTCTTT
This sequence comes from Nocardioides sp. WS12, assembly GCF_014108865.1. Classification (NCBI taxonomy): domain Bacteria; kingdom Bacillati; phylum Actinomycetota; class Actinomycetes; order Propionibacteriales; family Nocardioidaceae; genus Nocardioides; species Nocardioides sp. WS12. The sequence continues at coordinate 208,911 of NZ_CP053928.1, forward strand.
CTACAAGGAGGAGATCCTCGAGAGCCGGCTCGCCGCGATGCTCGAGGGGATCGACGTCAAGCGAACCCAGGCGTCATGACCGCGGGCCCGTTCTATCTCGGCGCCGACCTCGGCTCGACGACAGCCAAAGCCGTCGTGATCGACGGCGAGGGGGCGATCGTGTCATCGAGCACGATCGCCATGGGCGCGGTGTCGCGCGCCGGCATGCAGAAGGCGGTCGACGAGGCGCTCGCGTCTGCCGGGATCACGACGGCCGACCTGTCCGGCACCATCTCGACCGGCTACGGCCGGCGACTGGTGCCGGGCGCGCAGCGGTCCTTCACCGAGATCACCTGCCACGCGCGGGGCACCGCCGCGATGGTCCCGGGCGTGCGCCTGGTCATCGACATCGGCGGCCAGGACTCCAAGGCGATCACCGTCGACGACGACGGCCTGGTGCAGGAGTTCGCGATGAACGACCGATGCGCGAGTGGCACCGGGCGGTTCTACGAGGTGCTGGCCCAGTCCATCGACGTGCCCCTCGAGGAGGTCGGCGCCCTGGCACTGACCGGGAGCAACGACCTCGAGGTCTCCACGATGTGCGCCACCTTCGCGGAAACCGAGATCGTCTCGCTGCTCGCGCAGGACGCACCGATCGCGGATATCGCATCCTCGGTCCACCGCGCCATCGCGGCACGCACCCTCGCACTGGTTGCGCAGGTGGGCCGCCACACGCCCGTCGTACTCACCGGCGGGGTTGCCCAGAACCCCGCAGCCGTGGCCTTCCTGGCCCGCGCGCTGAACACCGAGGTGCTCGTCCCCGCACACCCGCAGATCACCGGTGCGTATGGCGCCGCGCTGCTGGCTCGGGACGCGGACAAGCGCGGTCGGGTCGTCGTCGACGACGTGGCGGGCGCCGACCACCTGTTCCCGCGGCCGAGCGAACCGCACTCGTGCGGGTCGTGCGACGGAACATTGACCGGGACCGGCAGCAGTACGAGCGTGGACCTCGGACTGCCCGTCCGCCTCGGCGGCTGAACGCCCACGCCGGTCGAGGTGGGAGCGCAGCCTGTGGACAGATCACCTCGATCCGGCGGCAGTGTCGGAGGTCGGTGATCCAATACCTGTATGAGCGTTGGTGGCCTCGCGATCGAGCAGGACGAGCTGGTGGACATGTCTGCCGAGCAGCTCCTGGTGTTCGCTGAGGTTGAGCACGCGAAGCGCCTGGATGCTGAACGGAACATCCTGAAGGCCGCGTACCAGTGGGCAGTCCGGCACAATCCCGACGCGCTGCCGCCCACGGACAAGCGCGGTCGGGAGCGCGCCAAACCAGCCGGTGCTGTCGGGACGCCTCTGATCACTGAGTACGCCGCTGCCGCGTTCGCGGCACGCATCCAGACCTCGCCCTATGGGGCGAAGAAGCTCATCGCAGACTCCGTGGACATCCACCACCGATTGCCGAAGCTGGCGGAAGGCGTGCGGGACGGTTCAACGAGGGCCGGGCACGCCCGCCACGTTGCCCAAGCGACTCGGGACCTGTCGCCTGAACAGGCCGCCTGGGTCGACGGCGAAGTGGCCGAGTCCGCCGACGGGCGCCTGGCGTGGTCCCGGTTCGAAGCGCTCGTCGAGGGAAAGGTCGCCGCTTCGGCGCCGGAGCTCGCGAGATTGAGGGAAGAAGCGGCCGAGAAGGACCGGTTCGTGCGCCTGTCGCGGGTCAACAAGCACGGCATCGCGACCCTCACCGTTCGCGACCATGTCGCCGCATTGATGAGCTCCGACGTCGCCATCACGGCCGTCGCGAAGGCCCTTGACGACAAGATGCCCGGCACCACCTTGATGGAGCGGCGGTTGGCTGCGTTCGCACGGATGACGAATCCGGACGCGCATGTTGATCTCGACGCTGGTCCGATCAAGCCCAAGGTGAAGATCAACCTCCACCTTTATGGCGACCAGGACGGGATCGGATCCATCGCCCGGATGGAGGGCCACGGTCCCGTGACCACCGCCTGGGTCCGCCAGCTCATCGAACACATCGCCGGACAGGTCCGCATCGCGCCGGTGATCGATCTTGCCGGTCAGGCACCCGTCGACTCCTACGAGATCCCGAGCCGTCTCCGCGACGCAGTGCACCTCGTCCATGGCGGCGACATCTTCCCCTTCGCCGCCAACACCGGCCGCAAGGTCGACATCGACCACACCCTCCCCTACTCCCAAGGTGGCGAGACCAGGGTCGGGAACCTCGGACCGATGACCAGGACCCACCACCGGATCAAGACCCATGCAGGCTGGGAAGCACGACAACCCTTCCCCGGGATCGTCATCTGGCGAGATCCTTACGGGGCCTACTACCTGGTCGATCAGACCGGCACGAGACGAGTCACCAGCCCCACCGCCGGAGGCAACTCTGACCTGCGTCCGGACCTCCACACCGCGACGATCGTGCTCAACGGCCTCGCCGCCTGAGGGATCTCTCGACCATGTTGACGCGCGCGCTCATGTCGATGGTCGTGCGCGGCAGCACCCAGCAAGGCAGCACCTCACCGGTGACTCCCCGGCGCTTCGCCGCCGGCCATCCACCAGCTAAGGCAGGACTGCCGCGCCCGGGTGAATCGCACTGACATGCCTGCGGGCGGATACGCTCGCCCGGAGCCGCCGCGTTGCAATGAACCTCCGCGAGCTCGTCGATCACGTCTAGGACGCCGGCTGGCGCACCTCGTCGAACTGGAGGGCGCCGGCCGCGGCCTGGTCGCGGAGCAGGAACTTCTGGATCTTGCCCGTGGGTGTCATCGGCAGCTCGTCGACGAACGTCCAGTACGTCGGTGTCTTGTGCGGTGCGATCTGTTCGCGCACGAACGCCCTCAACTCGGCCACGGTGGGCCGCTCGTGGCCGGCGCGGAGGCGCAGCACGGCCCCGACCTGCTCTCCCCATCGCTCATCCGGAACGCCGATCACAGCGGCCGTCTCGATCGCCGGGTGCTCGATCAACACCGCCTCGATCTCGGCCGGATAGAGGTTCATCCCACCGCGGAGAATCATGTCGCGCACCCGGCCGGTCACCTTGAGGAATCCACGGTCATCCATCGAGCCGACGTCACCCATGTGCAGCCAGCCGTCGGCATCGATCGTGTCCGCGGACTCCGCGGGCATCTCGTAGTAGCCGCGCATGTTCTGGTAGCCCCGCACGCAGATCTCGCCCTCGGCACCGAGGGGAACCGGCAGGCCCGTCTCGGCGTCTGCGATCTTGACCTCGAGCTGGGGGAGCGGCTGACCGACGGTGTCGGCCTGGTCCTGCGGCGCGTCGGTGACGCGGGTCTGGCTGATCACGCCGTGCGTCTCGGTCTGGCCGAACAAGATCGTGAAACCGCAGTCGAGTTGCGTCGTCGTACGACGAACGAGGGAAGCGGGCACGGCCGCCGCGCCGCTGAGGATGGTCTTCACCGAGGTGAGGTCGCGGGTGGCGGAGTCCGGGTGGTCGAGGAGCGCGATCAACATGGTGGGGACGACGAGCGTGTGCGTGCCGCCGTACGACTCGAAGGCCTCGAGCAACTGGGCGGGGTCGAATCCGGGCAGGAGCACGAAGGTTCCGCGTCGGGCCCAGGCACCGAAGGACGTCACCGCGCCGCCACCGATGTGGTACATCGGCATGGCGTTGACGTAGACGTCGCCGTCATCGAAAGCGGCCCGGTCGGCGACGAAGGTGGCCTCGTTGACCAGGCCCATGTGGTGCAGCATCGCGCCCTTGGGGAATCCCGTGGTGCCCGAGGTGTACTGGATCTGGATGATGTCCTCGGGGTCGATCTCCGGCAGCACCGTTGCGGGATCTGCGCTCTCGAGGAAAGCCGCCCAGTCGCTGAACGAGTGGACGTCGTGCAACTCGGGAAGGTCCCCGCGGATGCTCTCGACCATCGCGCGCATGTCGAAGTCACGGAAGTCGTCGACGCAGAACACGGCGCGCGCGCCGGACTGCTTCAGGACGAAGGCCATCTCCCGGGTGCGGTAGGCCGGATTGAGGGCGACGAGGACCATGCCGGCCATCGCTACGCCCTGTTGGAGGACGATCCAGTCGGCGCTGTTCGGCGCCCAGACCGCGATCCGCTCACCGGGTCCATAGCGCTGGGTCAGGGCGCGAGCCACGCGCTCCACGTCCCCCACGAACTGCGCATACGTCCAGGTCCGGCGCTCCGCCGGATCGGCCACGCAGTCGACGAGCGCCAGGCGCTCGGGCACGGTCTCGGCGGCATGCCGCAGCAGGTCGCACACGGTGACAGCGCGAACCTCACCCGGCTCCGCGGGCCAGTGGGAAGTCTCCAACATTGGTCTCTCCTGAATGCAGCACCTTGTTCGTCGCCCGCCGAGTCGAGTGACCTGTGTCACGCCTACGCTAGACACAGAACACTGGACACGCAAGGGAACTCAGTTACCCTTTCTGTAGAAATCAACAGGAGGTTCCCATGCCCACTCCCCTCGTCCGAACCTACGCCGACATAGCGGTCCTCATTGCGGGCGGCACATCGGGCGTCGGCCTGGCCACCGCCCGCGCCTTCGCCGATGCCGGCGTACGACGAATCGCCCTCCTGGGGCGGGATTCCGGGCGGGGAGCAGCCGCTCGCCAGCAGGTTGCCGACCACTGCCCGGAGGCCCGGGTCGAGTTCCTGGCGTGCGATGCCGGCGTGGTTGCCCAGGTCGAGGACACCGTCGGCCGAGCGCACGCACTCCTAGGCGGCCTCGACGTCCTGGTGAGTTCAACGACGGCGGCCTATCGGCCCGACCTCCTGCACCGCACCGACCCGGCCGACCTCGAGGCCATCCTCGTCGGCCAGGCGCTGCCGCCCATGCTGCTCACCCGCATCGTCCTGCCGTACCTCCAGGAGCAGGGTGGCGGCAGCATCATCAACATCGCCTCCGACGCGGCGAAGGTGCCGACGCCCGGCGAGGCCGCGCTCGGCGGCGCGATGGCGGCGATCGTGATGTTCTCGAAGGTGGCCGCACTCGAGGCCAAACGCAACGGCGTCCGCGTCAATGTGCTGACCCCCTCGCTGATCGCGGGAACCACGACCGCCGCGAACGTCCTCAGCGACGGCTTCAGCAAGCGGCTGTTCGAGAAGGCTGCCACCCAGGCACACCTCGGGGTCGCCGAGCCCGACGACCTCGCTGCGATGGCGGTCTACCTCGGCGGCCCTGCCGCCGCACGGATCACGGGCCAGACCATCAGCGTCAACGGCGGGGTCTCGGTCGCATGAGCGGCACACCCACGGCGCCGCTCGTCGTCCTCCCGGTCGGCCCCGAGGCCGCCTTCGGCGTCGGGGCCGTCTCGCTCGGACCCGACGGTGTCCACGGAACGATGCCGACGGGTCGGCCGTTCGTCGGACCTGACGGTCGCCCCTCGGTCGGTGCCCTCGGGGTGCTCGTCGACGACGTCACCGGGTACGCCGTCATCCACGGCCTGGTCGACGGCGCATGGTCGGTGAGTGCCGAGATCTGGCTGGACCTGATCGGCTCACTTCCTGACAGCGGCACGGTCTCGGCGAGTGCCCGGGTCGTCCACGCGACCACGGTGTCGGCGTTCACCGAAGGCTGGGTCGCCGACGACGGCGGAGTCCGCATCGCGCAGTGCCGCCAGCGGGGCCGCGCGATCCCGGACAACCCCTTCGACCTCGAGCCGCCGACGTACCACGTGCGCACCGGTGCGACCGACGTGGCGGAACTCATCGGCCTCCAGCCCGTCGACGGGCATACGACCCTGCTCAACATCACGCCGGACCTCGAGAATCCCCGGCACATGCTGCACGGCGGGGTGTCCCTCTGCGCGTCCGAGGTGACGGCCGTCCTGAGCCGTATGGCGGCCGGCGTTGACCTGCCGACGAGCTCGATCCACATCGCCCACACCCGCGGCATTCCCGCAGGGTCGGAGGTGCTCTTCCGGGCCGAGACCCGACACGCCGGTCGGACGTTCTGGATCACCGAGGTGACCGGCTGGGTGAACGGCAAGGTGGCCTGCGTGACCACCGTGTCCGCCCAGAACCTCTGAGCTTCAGGCCGACTCGTCGACGAGTTCCCAGAAGCGGGCGTGCGCCTGCTTCTCCCAGGCGTGCCGTCGCTCAGCCAGGAGGGCCGCTGCTTCGTGACCGACCCACTCGGGCAGCAGGGTCGCCGGCAACTGCGGGTCCCGACGCATGAACCGCTGCTGGAGGTTGAGCAGGTCGAGATAGGTCAGCAGGATCGCGTCCGGATCCGTCGGCTCCTTCGCGGCGCTCTCCTGGTCGAGGAGGCGGCGGTACTGAGCAGCCAGCTCGCTGAGGTCCCAGGACTGCTCCACCAACTGGGCGTCGGTCAGACCCACGCCCACGGTCGGCCCGGTGATGGCGACCGCCGTGTCCTCGAGGCCGAGGTCAGTGACCAGGCGCCGAAGCTCGGGCGCCCGTTCGTTGTGCGGCGTGACCCAGAGGCCGGGGGTCGGATTGCCCATCCCGAGCCAGTCGAGCCCGCCGTACAGGCGCTTGCGGGTGGTGCGCTGCTGCTGGGGAACGCTCACCCAGAGGAACAGCCAGCTGCCGTCCCACGTGTCGTCGGTCCCGAGGTAGGTCTCGGAACGTCGTACGCCCTCCGCGACCAGCTCACGGCCGTGAGCTGCCAGCCGCCATCGGACGGCCCGCCCGACCCGTTCACGTTCCAGCCAGCCCGACGCGGCTGAACGCGCCAGCACCTGGCGTCCCGCGTGGTCCTCGACGCCGAGGCCACCGAGGACCTTGAGCAGCGCGGTCGTCCATGCGCCCTCCGGACGATCGGGCAGCATCTCACCCGCCAGGGTCAGCAGCAGCGAGCGCGCGCTCGGCGGGGGCAGCAGGGAGTCCGCACCCCGCTGGCTCGGCAACACAAGTGCATCGGACATAGAGGACATCGAATCAGCCCGGGCTACCTGTTCGTCGGAGGGTCCACCTAGTGCGCGTGGCCCGTCCAGTCGAGACCGCCGACGACGCCGTCGCCGACGGAGATTCCGTCGGCGACCACGTTGACGTAGGCCTCGACATGACGGGTCATCCGCCGCTGGGCCAACTCCTTGTCACCGGCTCGAATAGCTGCAGTGATGGCCTGATGGGCTCGGCAGGTCTCCGCCCGAACGTGTCCATCGACGCTGCCGGCGTAGCCGGTGGAGTCATAGATCAACTCGGCCAGCGCCTCCATCAGGCCCGACAGCAATTCGTTGCCCGCGGCGCGCGCCACGGCCATGTGCCAGTCGACGTTGGACCGCAGGAACCTGTTGACGTCCTGCGCTTCTGCCATCACGAGGTTGTTCGTGTCCATCTCGAGCAGGTCGACTTCGGTACGCCGCACAGCAGCGAGGCCGGCACAGGCGGGCTCGATCGTTGCGCGTGTCTGGAGCAGCGCCGCAAGGGACACCTGCGTACCACGCACCACCAGGCGCACCGTGCTGGCGATGTCGTGGCCGCTCGGCCGGCGTACGAAGGCGCCGCCTCCACGACCTGAGCGGATCTCCACAAATCCCCTGATCTCGAGGACCCGGAGCGCCTCGCGCACCGAGGTGCGACTCAGGCCGGTCTGCAAGACCATTTCCCGTTCCGGCGGGAGGACCTCGCCCTCGCGAAGGTCGCCCCGGCTGATCCTGCCTGCCAGTTCCTCAGCCAGGACGTCGCTGGCCTTGGGGACGCGAAGCGGTTGCAGCAGCGCCGCTCCGACGACCGGCGCGGGCGGAGGCGACACCCGTGCATCGCTGATGCTCATCTGGTCACCTCCGCCCTCGTCATTTCCGGTTCCTGGTCAGTCGAGCTGGCAGGCCGGGTTCGGCTCCGGGTTGTTCTCCGAAGCGGGGATCGCGGCGGTCGCCACCAAAGCGAGCTTGCCGTCGTCGCCCTTCTTCACCGTTCCGACGTAGGTCGGCGCCTCGATCTGGTGGTCCTCGGCGCGCATCGTGACCTCCCCCTGGATCGAGGTGTAGGTCAGGCCCTCGAGGGCCTTCGCGACATCACCCGGGGTGATGCTTCCGGCCTCCTCGATGCCGGCGAACAGCGTCTGCATGCCGAGGTAACCGTTACCGACGTTCTCGGCCGGACCGTGGCCGTTCTTCTCGGTGTACGCGTCGACGAATGCCTTGGTCTCCGCGTTGTCAGCCGTGGGCATCCAGGAGTTGGTGCCGAGCGCGCCGATCAGGCGCTCGTCGTCCAGGGCCTTGAGGGTGGCCACCGAGAGACCGGTGTTGACGAGCACCGTGTCGTACTTCTGGAGGACGCCGAACTGGAGGCCCTGCTTGAGGAAGTTGACCGCGTCGCCGCCGGCCAGCGAGACGACGAGACCACCCTTGCCGCTGAGCTGGCTCAGGTAGCTGCCGAAGTCCGCGGTGCCCAGCGGCGAGAAGAGCTTGGAGTTGAGCTTGCTGCCCTCCTCCTTGATGGTCTTCTCGACCCCGGCCGTGCTGGTCTGGCCGAAGGAGTAGTCGGCCGCGATGCTGTCCCACTGCGACTCGTCCTCCTCGGTCAGCCAGTAGGCGAGCGTGTTGACCCCGATGGCGTCATTGGCCGTGACGCGGAAGTACCGGGACGTGCACGACTTGCCGGTCAGGTCGTCGCTCTGCCCCTGGGTGCCGATCATCAGGGCGTCCCAGGCTTCGAGCTTCGGGGTGACGGCGGCCATCTCAGGAGAGGAGACCAGGCCAATCACGAACCGGGCGTTCTTCTCCTGGACCAGCTTCTGCGTTGCCGCGAGCGCTCCTTCTGCGGTCCCGAGGTCGTCGGCGAACTCCAGTTCGATCTTGTGTCCGTCGATGCCGCCGTTGGCGTTGGCCTCGTCCGCGGCGAACTGGATGCCCTCGCGCTGCTCCGCGCCGTACGCGGCGTACGGCCCCGACTCGGGGGTGACGACCGCGATCCGGATCGGGCCGTCGGCGTCCTGCTCAGTCGTGCTGGCCGCCCCTCCCGAACAGGCCGCGGTGCTGATCATCAGCCCGGTCAGTGCAGCACCGAGGCAGACTCGTGTGTTCTTCATCAGGTTCTCCAATCAGGTCGGCCGGACGGCCGGGCCAGGGGTGGGTCAGACCCCGACGAGATCGCGAAGCGTCTCGCTCGAGGTGTCTTCGATGCGGCCCTCGGCGACCGTCTCGCCCTTGAGCAGTACGGCGTACCGGTCAGCGAGTCGGGTGACGAGGTCCAGGCGTTGCTCGATGAGCAACATCGACGTGCCTGCCATCTTGAGGTCGGCGAGGCAGTCTCCGAGAAGATCAATGACCACCGGCGCGAGTCCCTCGGAAGGTTCGTCGAGGAGCAGCACACGCGGGTTGGACATCAGGGCACGGCCGATGGCCAGCATCTGCTGCTGGCCACCGCTCAGGTGCGTGCCGAGCGAGCGGCGGCGCTCCTTGAGATCGGGGAACATCCGGTACACCGCGGCGAGGTCCCACGGTCCCTTCCGGTTCGGGGCGGACCCGATCTGGAGGTTCTCCTCGACGGTGAGCGAGGACAGGATCCATCGCCCCTGCGGGACCAGCGCCGCACCCAGGCAGGCCGCCTCGTGCGGGGACTTGCCACGGAGCGGCTTGCCGCCGACGGCAATGGTCCCGCCCTTGAGGTGCGCGATGCCGAACATCGAGTTGAGGCTGGTGGTCTTGCCCACCCCGTTGGGACCGAGCAGTGCGAACGACTCGCCCTCGGCGACCGCGAAGGACAGCCCGTCGAGGATGAGCGCGTCGTCGTAGTAGGCGCGCACGCCGTCGAAGGTCAGCACGTCACTCATGCCGCACTCCTTCCCAGGTACGCCGCCATGACCTCAGGGTCACGACGAACCTGTTGCGGGTCGCCGTCCGCGATCACTGCGCCCTGGGCCAGCACGGTGAGCCGGTCGCACACGCGGTAGACGACCTCGAGGTGGTGCTCGACGAGGACGACGGTCATGCCGCGCTCGCGCACCAGGGCAGCCAGGTGATCGGCCAACGCGATGCTCTCCTCCCGGGAGAGACCGGCCGCCGGCTCGTCGAGGAGCACCAGGGCCGGTGCGCCGAGCAGTGCGAGCGCGATGTCGACGCGGCGTTGTTCGCCGTACCCGATCTCGGCGGGCGTGTGGGGCAGGCAGGGGCCCAGCGCCAGGGCAGCGACGACAGCGTCCACGTCACGCTCCCCCACCAGGTGGGCCGCGACGTCGAGTTGATCGGCAACGGTGAGCTCCGGGTAGACGCTGATCCGCTGGAAGGAGCGGGCGATTCCGATGTGGCGGCGGCGTGGTCCCGCCATCCGGGTGATGTCGCGACCCTGGAAGTGCACCGTCCCCGCGGTCGGTCGGAGCCGACCGGAGATCAGGTCGATACAGGTGCTCTTGCCGGCACCGTTGGGACCGATGAGTCCGTGGATGGAACCCTCGGCCACCTCCAGCGACACCTGGTTGACGGCCTTGACGCTGCCGTAGGCGAAGGTCAGATCATCGAGCTTGAGCACGACGGCCTCCTTGAGTCGAGTGCGGGACGGTGGATGGATCGGGTTGGTCGCGCCGGACGCGCAACCGGGAGGTGACCGCCGTGAAGGCTCGTTCGAGGATCTCGACGCAGCCGCCCGGTGCCACCAGGACCACGACGATCAGGACGGCGCCCAGCACTGCCTGGTAGTGGTTGCCGCTGCCGGCGAGGTAGTTCTGGAGCAGGATGAAGAGCACGGCGCCGAGGGGTGGACCGAGCACGCTGCGCACCCCGCCGATCACCGCCACGATGAGGGCGAGACCGGACGTCGACCAGAACAGCGCGGTGAGCGAGATGAAGCTGGTCGTCACCAGGTTGAGCGATCCGGCGATGCTGGCGACGAGACCCGAGACAGTGAACGCCACGACCCGTGGCCAGTAGGTGGCGTAGCCGGAGAAGCGCATCCGCTCCTCGTTGTCGCGGATCGAGGCGAGGCGCCGACCCCACGTGCTGCGGCTCAGCACCCAGAGCGCGGCCATCACGGTCATCAGCACGCCCCAGACCAGCGGCCAGGCCTCGACCGGGTTGCCGTACATGACGACGTCCTTGCCGAGGAGGGCACCGTCGAGCTGGACGTTGAGGCCGTCGACCCCGCGGGTGATCGAGTGCAGTTGTCCGCCGGCGACCCAGGCGAGCATCCCGATGGCGAGGGTGAGCATCGCGAAGGCGATGCCGGGGACCCGGATCGTCACCAGCGCGACCACCAGGGCGGCAAGGGTTCCGCCGCCGATCCCGGCGAGCAGGGTCAGCCCGATAGGGAGGTCGGCATGCTGCGCGACGTAGGCAGTGCCATAGCCCGCGATGCCGTAGAAGGCCGCGTGACCGAAGCTGAGCTGGCCGGTCTGGCGCAACAGCCAGCCGATGCTGAGGGCGAGGAGGCCCATGATCATCGCCTGCTGGGCCAGCTGGAGCTGGTAGAGGCTGATCACCCACGGCGCCCCCAGGCCGGCGATGGCGAGGACGAGCCAGCCCAGCACCTGCCAGCGGGCAGAGCGATTGGCGCGCCGCAAGGTCTCGGCGACGGTCGGGCCGTGAGTCGGCGGCGGAGTGACAGCCAGCGGCTCGGCGACGTCGCCAGCGGTGATGTCGGTCGGGGAGCTGATCACAGCGCCGTCCTCCTTCCGGCGATGCCCTGCGGTCGCAGGAGCAGCACCACGAGCATCAGCAAATAGGGCACGTACGCGGCGAGCGTGGGCAGCTGCACCGTGGCCAGCGCGTTGGCCATGCCGATCAGCAGCGCGGCGATCATGGGCCCGCCGATGCTCCCGAGACCGCCGACGACCACGACGATGAAGGTGGTGATCAGGATCTCGGTGCCCATGGCGGGCGACAGCGTCAGGTACGGACCAGCCAGCACGCCGGCCAGACCGGCGAGGCCGAACCCGAGGGCCACGACGGTGGCACTGACCCGGTCGACGTTGACACCCATCGCTCCCGCGGTCACCCGGTCGTCGCCGGAAGCACGCACGAAGAGACCGGTGCGGGAGAACTTGAGCCAGGCCATCAGGCCGGCGCAGACAAGAAGTCCCATCACGATCACGAACAAGCGGTACGTCGGGTAGGTCGCGAGCCCGAGGTCGGTCGTTCCGGCGAGCACGGCAGGCGGGTCGATCGTACGAGCCTCGGTCCCCCACACCGTCTGCACCACATCGGCCACCACGAAGGTGATGCCGAAAGTCAGCAGCACCATGTCGAGCGGACTGCGCCCGACCAGGAAGCGCAGGCCGTAGCGGTCAACCAGCAGTCCCGCGACGGCCAACAGGATCGGCACGGTGACGAGGGCGATCCAGAACGAGGTTCGGTCAGAGATCGAGAGGGCGACGTACGCCGCCAGCATGTAGATGGCGCCGTGAGCGAAGTTCACGACACCGCGGAGTCCGAAGATCAACGCCAGTCCCGAGGAAAGGACGAGGAGGAGGACGCCGAACGCGAGGCCGTTCAGCACCTGGACAAACATGGAGCCTCCAGTGGATGGGACACAGATGGGTCTGAGTGGGGTGGGCAGGGTGAACCATCCGGGGACCCGGGCGGGTCCGCGGTGGCGAGGGAGGAAACGGCGGCGGCGCCGGGTCAGCGCACCTGTTCGTGGGCGGAGTAGGCGTGCTTGGCGACGAGCATCTTCTGGAGCTCGTTCGCGCCCTCCCAGATCTGGGTGACCTTGGCGTCGCGCATCATCCGCTCGACGGGGTAGTCGCGCATGTAGCCGTTGCCGCCGTGCAACTGGACCGCCGTGGTGGTCACGGACATGGCGGTGTCGGAGCAGAAGAGCTTGGCCATCGACACCGCGGCACGCGCCTCGCCGGTGTTGTCCGATGCGAGGTCGCACGCCCGCCGTAGCAGGGCACGTCCTGCCTCGATGGACGTCGCCATCTCGGCGACCATCCCGCGCACCATCTGGAATCGGGCCAGTTTCTTGCCGAACTGCTCGCGCTGGGAGGTGTAGGCAAGGGCCTCTTCGAAGGCCCCCTGCGCGATGCCCAGTGCATGGGCGGCGATCAATGGGCGCGTGTAGGTCAGGGTGTCCATCATGTAGCGGTAGCCCTGGGTCGGGTCGCCGACGACGCGGTCGTCGGGAACGACGCAGTCGTCGAGGTGCAGGTCTGCGGTCGGGAACCCGTGCATGCCCATCTTCTCCTCGGGCTTGCCGAAGCCCAGGCCCTCGGTGTTGGCCTCCACGAGGAAGACCCCGTAGTGCTTCTCGCCCGTGCGGGCCAGGACGGCATACCAGCTGGCATGGGCGGCGTTGGAGATGAAGCGCTTCGCGCCATTGAGTCGCCAGCCACCGTCGACCTTCTCCGCGCGGGTCCTGAGCGCTGCAAGGTCGGTCCCGCCGGTGGGCTCGGTGAGGCAGAAGCTGGCGAGCTCCTCCCCACGGGCCACGGCCGGCACCACCTTCGCGGCAAGTTCCGGATCGGCGTACTGGACGACGGGAGTCATCGCGGCCCAGGGAGTCAGCAACACGCTCGCCGAGCTGGCGCAGACGCGGGCGATCTCCTCGACCGCCGCGACCTGGGTGTGCAGGTCGGCTCCGGAGCCGCCGAGGTGCTCGGGGAAGGCAAGGCCGGAGAGCCCCATGTCACGGAACGCCGCCCGCGCGTGCTCGGGCAGGTCTCCCGTCCGGTCGACCTCCGCCGCCATCGGCTTGATCCGCGCTCCAGCCATCTTGCGGACTGCCGCGCGGAAGTCATCGGTGTCGCTCATCGGGCCACCTCAGCCAGCCGGATCCGGGTGGCGAACTCGAAGCCTGTCACCGCTCGACGCAGGTCGTCCTCGACCGCGGCGTCGTGCAGGACGACGTCGACGACGAGGCGGGACCCGGACTGGTCGAGGCTGACCTCGGCGCTCGGGTCGAAGGAACGGGCGAGGTCCCCGGCAGCCCGGGTCACCGCGTGGGCCCGCAGGACTGGCTTGGACACCTTGCCGACCGGGGTCAGGGGGATCTCGTCGATGACGACGACCTCGACAGGTACGGCGGCGCGCTCGTGCACGTGGGTCCGGCAGAACTCGAGCAGTTCCGCGGGATCGAGGGTCGCCCCGGCACGGGCCTCGACGTAGGCGATCGGCAACTCGCCCTTGGCCAGGTCCGGGCGGCCGATGGCGGCCACGAGGTGGACGTCCGGATGCTCGGCGAGGACGTCCTCGATGGCGCGTGGGTCGATGTTGTGTCCGCCCCGGATGATCAGGTCCTTGGCGCGGCCGAACACCCAGATGTAGCCGCTCTCGTCGACGCTGCCAAGGTCCCCGGTGTTGCCCCACCGCCAGTCCTCCGGCATCTCGCCGGGCACTCCGCTCGGGAAGTAGTCGCGGTCCAGTTCGGCGTTGGCATAGCCGGACATCACGGTCGGGGTCGCGGTCAGGAGTACGCCGCGTTCACCCGGCGCACAGTCCCGGAGCCAGTGACCGTCTGCGTCGAGTTCAACGGCCTTGACCCTGACGAATGGCAACGGTCGACCGACCGATCCCACCCGGGGTTGGGTTCCGTCGTTGAAGTGGCCGGTCGTCGTACCGTGCATCTCGGTCATGCCCCAGTTCTCGCGCAGCCAGATCCCGAAGCGATCGTGGAAGGCGCGCACCAGTTCCATCGGTACCGCGCTACCACCGCAGTGGAAGTCTCGGACGACGCACCCATCGGCGCCGCCGTCACCGTGCAACAGGGCGAGCGCCGTCGTCGGCGTGGCCAGCAACGAGGTGACCCGGTAGTGGCGGGCGATGTCCCAGAAGGACGCCACCGCTTCGCGGGAACGGAAGCCGACCTCGGTGAGGGTCAGCAGGGTGCCGCCGAAGATGACGGTGCGCAAGCCCAGGGAGATGGTGCCGCCACAATGGAAGTTCGGCATCCCATGCGCGGTGACGCCATCGGGCTCGTTCCCCATCAGGGAAGCGACATTCCACGCGACCTGGAGCTGTCCGGCCTGGCTCATCCGCACCAGCTTCGGCGTTCCGGTCGTGCCGCCCGTCGGCTGCATCAGGGCGTCACGTCGCGGGTCCTGATCTGCCTCGGCGTCGAGGTGGCCGCCGTGATCGGCGGCCCGACTCCTGAGGTCCAGCGCGGGATCGGCGTCGTCGACGTACAGGACTTCGACGAGCGAGGGCACCTCCGCCCGGAGAGTGGCGATGCCGCCCTTGGCCTCGAGCAGGCCACGCGTCGTGACGAGCACGGTCGCCCGGGTCTCGTGGAGGATCGCCGCAACGGGCGCGAGGTCCAGGAACGGATTGAGTGGTACGCCGACACCGGCCGTTTGCGCGCCCCACAGCGCACTGAGGCCCTCGGGCACCATCGGCAGCATCAGCCCGACGACCGAGTCGACGTTTCCGGCGATGCGGCGGAACAGCCCGGCTGTCGCTTCGACGTCCGCGACGAGCTGGCGATAGGTCACCGTCCGGTTCGGCGTGAGGAAGTCCGGCGCCTCGATCTGGATGATCGCCGGCTTGTCCGGGTGCTGCGCGGCGACGTACTGCAGGCAACCGAGGATCGTCTGCGCGGGCAGCAGGTCGCTGGCGTCGTACGTCGCCTCGATCTCGGCGACGTCCTCGGCGCTGCGGATCCGCTTGCGGACCAGGGTCGGCTCAGACAACGGAGATCCCCCCGTTCACGCTGACCACCTGTCCGGTGATCCGGCGCGAGCGCGGCGACGTGAGGAACAGCGCCGCGTGCGCCAGGTCGCTGGGCTCGGTCATGCCGAGCGCAGCCTGGCGGGAGATCTTGTCGAAGATCTTCTTGCTGAACTCCTGGGACATCGCCCGGTCGAAGGACGCGGTGTCCGTGATCAGCGAGGGCGTCAGGACGTTCACGCGGATGCCGTCGCGCTTCGCTTCGACGGCGAGGGTCTGGGAGAAGGTGACGATCGCGGCCATCGCGGCACCGATTCCGGTCTCGCCGGGCGTCGGCACCTTCGCCGCGTCGCTGGCGATGTTGACGATCGCGCCGGAGCCCTGGCTGCGCAGGTAGGGCAGCACCGCCCGGTTCATCAGCAGCGGGCCCAGTGCCTGCTGGACGAGGATCTCGCGCAGCTGCTCGATGGCGATGTCGTGCAGCAGCGTCGGTTGGTACGGCGCCACGGTCGAGCAGACGAGGACATCGATCCGGCCGAGCAGGCGGTGCGCCGTCTCGGCCGCTTCGAGCGCCGACTCGGGGTCGTTGAGGTCAGCGGAGATGAACTCGACGTGGGCGGCGGGTGCGTGCTCGAGCACGGCCTCGACGGCGCGCTTGCCACGCTGTTCGTTGCGGCCGATGACGACCAGTTCCGTGCAGCCCGCCCGGACGTACTCGATGGCGGTCGCAAGGCCGACGCCCGAGGTTCCGCCGGCGATGACAACACCCTGGCCGGCGAACTCACCCGCGAAATCCGTGGAACTCATCGGCTTCCTCCATCAACGTCGTCTGGTCTGACCATTCACCGATGCAAAGTGACGTACACCACTGACCGGTGCACATGAACCTAGACTGACGTTTGACAGTTATCAACCCCCAATGCACGAAATTGTCCAACCAAAATGGGATTCAGGCCCAGATGCCTCCAGGCCGACCACCGTCGGCCGTGATCACGGCGCCATTGGCGGGCCGCCCCCGCGGCGACGCGAGGAAGACGATCAGGTCGGCCACCTCGGCAGCAGTGATCGGCCGCCCCAGGGCATTGCGCGCCGCGACATCGACGAGGCCCGCGTCGCCCTGGTGCGGATCGGCCAGCGTCAACCCCGGATGGACGCAGGTCACTGCGATGCCGTCGGACCCAAGGTCATCGGCGAGGTTCTTGGTCAACGCAACGACGGAGATATTGCGGACCGAGCCCGCGATCGACCCGGTCGACCGGGCATTCATGCCACTGACGTTCACGATCGCGCCGCCGGCGCGGCGGAGGTACGGCGCTGCGGCGCGCGCCACCCGCGCGTAGCCGAGGACCTTGGTGTCCACGTGGCGCAAGAGGTCCTCGTCGACCAGGCCGGCGAGCCCGGGGACCTGGTCGGGCAGGGCGCGTGGCGCAGCGCAGTTGACCACGACGTCAAGACGTCCGAGGAGGTCAGCGGCCTCCGCCACAGCCTGGCGCACGGCGCCGTCGTCCGTCGTGTCCGCAGCCACGAATCCGGCCGCGCCGATCTCGGCAGCCGTGGCAGCCAGCGTCTCCTCGTCGCGGCCGAGAATGACGACGGAGGCGCCTTCGCGGATCAGAGCGACCGCCACCGCCCGGCCGATTCCGCGGTTGCCGCCGGTGACGAGCGCGCCTGAGCCGTTGAGTTCGAGGTCCATGTCGGTCAGTCAACCCGGTCCGACCGACGACCCGGTTCAGACCAGCGTCGCCTGATAGCTGTACGACGACGAGCGGGTCAGTGCGAACTCGAAGATGCCGGAGCCGGGGCTGCCCGCCCAGTCGAACGAGCAGAGCCGGTCCGTCAGCGAGGAGTCCAGGGTCCGCTGGGTGACCGAGCCGTCGAGCGGGTAGACCTCGCCCTCCACGTGGTCGCGGCCGAGCGCCTTGCCGTGGTGGCCGCCGTACCCACCTCCGGCCATGTAACCGCCACCAGCAGAGGCGTCGGTGTCGATCGGGTAGACCGCACCGGAGGCAGTGGTGACCTGCACCCTTCCCGACTTCAGGTCGAGCTCGTCGTCGAACACGAGGTCGTGGCGGACGTCGACGATCTCGTCAAGGGTGCCGTCGGTGTGCATGACCGCACCTTCGAGCAGGATCCGGCCACCGGTGCGCGACTCGACCAGGAGGAAGCCGACGGAGCGGTCCTCGAACTGCGCCTGGTACCAGATGTGCAGGCCCTGGCCACCGGCCATCGTGCGTACGCCGCGGGACCGGTCGCGCTGGCTGTACCAGCGCTCGACCTGCTGTTCGACGCCGTCAATGGTCAACGTGCCGGTTGCCCACCCCGACTGGAAGAGGTGCGAGAACGACGTGGTCTCGCCGGACGAGTTCGTCACGTCGATGTCACCCCACCACGCGGGCGTACGGGCTTCCCACGTGAGGTCGAAGGTCATCCCGGTCGGGTTCTCGCCCAACGTGGCGCGCCACGTCTTGTTGGGTTCCACGACCTCGAAGCTGAAGGGGCCACACGTTCCGACGGCCGTGGCCGACAGCTCCGTTGAGTAGCGCGCGTTGCGCTGTTCGGTCGGTGTCGACAGGATCGCGAAGCCGTCGACCGTGTCCCGGACAGGGTGCAGACCCAGTCCGAAGAGCACCGACGGTGCGGTCGCATCGGTCGGGTGGACGTTGAAGACGAACCGGTCGAAGAACCGATCAGGCAGCCCCGCGGCCTCTTCGGCCCGGATGATCCGGTCGTGGAACGTCTCGTGGAAGCGCGTGCTCATGGGGATTCCTCTTGCTCGGGTTCGGGAGGCGGGGGCAGGCCCGCTGTGCGGTGCGCATCAACCAGGAACGCCTGCACGAGAGCCTGGTCGGCGTAGTACGGGTCGCCGACGCCACGGACGGCACGCCTTCGGCCGTACTCGTAGAGCACCGCCAGCTTCCAGAGCGCCGCCGCGGTGTACCAGTTCAGGGCGGACAGGTCGGCGCCCGTGCGCTCGGCGTAGCGCGCGGCCAGCTCGTCCCGCGTGGGGTAGCCGTCCTCGAGCAGGGCGGTGCTCAGTTCCTGCGTCGGATTGACCGGAGCGCCGACCGGCACCGAGGCCAGGAAGTACCCCAGGTCGAAGAGCGGGTCACCGAGGGTGGCCAGCTCCCAGTCCAGGACTGCTGCGATCGTCCCCGGCGACTCGGCGGAGCAGACCACGTTGCCGATACGGAAGTCGTTGTGGACGATCGTGGCGCCCGACTCAGCGGGAACGCGTTCGCGCAACCAGGCCTCGGCAGCGGCGAAGTGCGCGGGCGGGTTTCCGTCCGCATCGGCCACCAGACGGGCCATCCGCGAGAGGTGGCGGGCGTTGAAGCCCTCCGGCCGTCCCAGGCCACCGAGGCCGACGGCCTGCCAGTCGACGGCGTGGAGGTCGGCCAGCGTGTCCACCAGGGACTCCCCGAGGCGGCGACGTACGGCGGGGTCGTCGAGCGGCGCCGGACTGGTCGTGGTGATCACGGGGCCGGCCGAGAAGCCCATGACGTAGAAGTCCACATCCAGCAGTTCGCCCGCCACGGACGTGGCGTGGAGCTCTGCCACCGGCACGGGCGTGTCGGCCAGGGCGCCGATGATCCGGGCCTCCCGCAACATGTCGTGCCCGCCCGGCGGCGTCGGCGGCGGTGGCGGGCGCCGCAGCACGACCTGACTGCCCCTGGCGTCAGAGACCAGGTAGGTGAGGTTGGAGTGCCCGTCGCCAATGGGCTTCGTCGTCACCGGCCCTGATGTCAGGCCGCGTTTCTCGAGGAAGACGGCCAGGTCTTCCTGTTGCTCCGCAGACCAGTTCCAGTCACTCATCGAAGGCTCACTCGCCGGTGAAGCGAGGGGCCCGCTTCTCCTTGAACGCAGCCAGCGCCTCGGGCATGTCGGCCGTGCGCGTCATCAGCGCCTGGCCGCGGTTCTCCAGCTCGAGGGCGGCGGCATAGGAAGAGATCTCCATGTTGCGCTGAATGGCCCGCTTCGACATCCGCACACCCGCCGGAGAGTTCTCCGCGATCTGTTGCGCCATCGCGACCGCAGCGTCGAAGAGCTCGTCGGTCGGCACGACGCGGTTGACCAGTCCGATCCGCTCGGCCTCCTCGGCGCCGACGATCCGCGCGGTGAAGCCGATCTCGGCGGCCATGGCGGGACCCACCAGCCGGGTCAGGTGGTACGACGTCCCGAGCTCACCGCACGACAGGCCGACCTTCACGAAGGCGGCGCTGAACTTGGCTGCCGGGTCACAGAGCCGGATGTCGGCGGCCAGCGCCAGCGCCAGACCGCCACCCGTGGCGGGCCCGTGGATGGCGGCGATGACGGGGAACGGCAGGAAGTGCAGGCCCTGGATGCCACCGGTCGCGGCCTCCTGGAACTTCAGGAACTCGCGGACTCCCATCTCAGCGATCTGGCCGACCTCGTCGAGGTCGAAGCCGGCGCAGAACGCCCGGGTTCCCGTTCCCGTGATGATGAGCGCGCGCAGCGGAGCATCGCGCAGCACGAAGGCCGCCTCGCCGTGCTCGTGGAACATGCGGATGGTCTGGCTGTTCATCCGGTCGGGGCGGTTGATGCGCAGCACGCCGATGTCGCCGGGCAGCACCTCGAAGGTCAGTTCCTGGAGGTCAGGGAAGTCGATCTGCACAGCAGGCCTCTCGTCGGTCACGGTCATGGCTGGTCACTCCCCCTTGAAGACGGGCTTGCGCTTTTCCTTGAAGGCCGCGAGGGCCTCAGGCATGTCGGTGCTGCGGGTGAGCAGTGCCTGCCCGCGGTTCTCCAGCTCCAGAGCGGCTGCGTAGGAGCCGATCTCCATGTTGGCCTGGAGTGCCTTCTTCGACAGCTGGACGCCGCCGGGGCTGTTGGCGACCATCTGGCCAGCCAGTTCCAGCGCGTCCTCCATCAGCTTGCCGGGCTCACTGACGGAGTTGACCAGCCCGATCCGGGCGGCTTCCTCGGCGTAGACCATCCGGCCGGTGAAGCAGATGTCACTGGTCACCGCGGGGCCGACCAGGCGCGTCAACAACCAGGAGGTGCCGAGGTCGCCGGCCGTCAGGCCGATCTTGACGAAGGCAGCATTGAACTTGGCCTCGGGCGAGCCGAGGCGGATGTCGGCCTGGAGGGCGAGAGCGAGGCCGCCACCGGCCGCGGGGCCGTTCACCGCAGCGATGACCGGGACCCGGATCGAGCGGACCGAGACCAGGGAACGCGCAGCGCGCTCCTGCTGGTTGAGCATCTGGATGGCACCGAGGTCGGCGAGGCCATCGGCATCGGCGAGGTCGTAGCCGCCGCAGAACGCCATCCCGGCGCCGGTCAGGACCACAGCACGGAGGTCGTCCTCCTGATCGAGGTCGAGCGCGGCCCGCTCGAGCTCGACGAACATCTGGTTCGTCATCGCGTTGTAGCGGTCGGGACGGTTCAAGGTGAGGACCACGACGCCGGGCGTCGCCTCCTCGAGCGTGAGCGTCTCGTAGGTGCGATCAAGGCTCTTCATCGGGCAGCACTGCCTTCCTGGGTTGGTTCCCGAGGGGTGGGCGTCGTCTGCGCGATGGCTCCGGCCGCCTCCCACTCGTCGATCTTCTGAGTCGGGATGCCCCATCCATCCAGGGCGTCGCGGGTGTTCTCGCCGGGCGCAGGAGGTGCGCTGTCGACGTACGCCGGCGTCCGGCTGAACCGGGGCTGCGGCGAAGGCTGGGTGACGCCGGCGACGTCGACGAAGGTGCCGCGCGCGACGTTGTGGGGATCGGTCCAGGACTCCTCGACGTCGAGGACCGCCGAGATGCAGCCGCGACCTGCCGCGCGCTCGATCCATTCGTCGCGGGTCCGGGTCCGGACGACATCGGCGAAGGTCTTCTTCATTCCGGGCCACTGCGACCGGTCGTCCTGGTCGGGCAGCGCGGCGGGGTCGAGCTCGAGGATCTCCAGCAGGTCGGCGTAGAAGTGCGCCTCGAGTGCGCCGACCGCCAGCCATCGGGCATCGGCCGTCTCGTAGGCGTCGTAGAAAGGAGCGCCGGAGTCGACGATGTTGGTGCCGCGCTCGGTGTCCCACGTGCCCGCACTGACGAAGCCGTGGAAGGCAGCGGCGAGCAGCGCCGATCCGTCGACCATCGCGGCATCGATGACCTGCCCGAGACCCGAGCGCTGGGCCTCCCAAACGGCGGCCACGATGCCGAGGGCGAGGACCGCTCCCCCGCCACCGAAGTCGCCGGCGAGGCTCAGCGGCGGAGTGGGCGCCTGGCCGTTGCGGCCGAGGAGCGCGAGCACTCCGCTCTGGGCGATGTAGTTGATGTCGTGGCCAACGGCCTGGGCCATCGGCCCGTCCTGCCCGTAGCCCGTCATTCGTCCGTAGACCAGGCGCGGGTTGATGGCCGCGCACGCCTCGGGACCGATGCCGAGTCGTTCGGTGACGCCGGGCCGGAAGCCCTCGATGAGTACGTCAGCGCCGGCGACCAGGTCCAGGACCACCTCCCGGCCGCGCGGATTCTTGAGGTCGACGGCCACCGACTGTCGGCCGCGGTGCATCACCTCGGTGCGGAAGTCGGCGTTGGGTCCGACGAGCGCGGCGCCGCTGGTGCGGTCAATTCGGATCACGTCGGCGCCGAGATCGGCGAGCAGCATCGCGCAGTACGGACCGGGGCCGATGCTCCCGATCTCGATCACCTTCAGCCCCGCCAGGGGACCAGTGAACGATCGTTCCGCGACGGTCGCAGACATCCCATCACCTCCAGGGTCCAGCGTAGGTCATGGCCTAATGGTCAGGCCATACTTTGGGGAGCCCGGATGGAGACAATTCCATCGGGTCCTCCGCACTCAGAGCGCGATCAGTTCCTGCACAGCGCGGTCACTGAGCTGGGACACCGGGCCTTCGCCCGCGAGCCGACCCTTGCGCAGCGCGATGTAGCGGTCGGCCACCTTCTGGATCATCCCGATGTGCTGCTCCACCAGGAGGAGAGCGGTGCCGCGGGACCGGATCTCCTTCAACGCCTCGACGATGGCGTCGATGATCACCGGAGCCAATCCTTCGGTCGGCTCGTCGAGCATCAGCAACGACGGACCGGCCATCAGCGCGCGGGCGATGGCGAGCATCTGCTGCTCACCGCCGGACAGCGACGTGCCCGGTCGCTTCTTGCCGCGCGCCAGGTTCGGGAACAGCTCGTAGAGGTCGGGGAGCGTCCACGTGGTGGGGCGGCCCGATGCCTGGCCCAGCAGGATGTTCTCCTCCACGGTGAGGTTCCCAAAGATCCGCTTCCCCTGCGGCACAAGGGAAACCCCACGGGCGGTAGGGACGTGGGCCTTGCGACCGACCGCCTCACCGTCGACGAGGATCTCCCCCGTGACCGTCGGAACGCCGTACACCGACATCAGGGTGGTGGTCTTGCCGGCGCCGTTGCGACCGACCAGGCCCACGGTCTCTCCCGGGGCAATGGCGAAGGAGAGGTCCTGCAGGATGATCGACCCGGCGTAGCCGGCGGTCACGCCGCGGAACTCAAGGATCGGCGTCGTCATGCTGCGCTCCCGAGGTAGGCACGGATCACGTTCTTGTCGGCACGGACCGCCTCGGGCGTGCCGGTCGCGAGCACCTTGCCGAGGTCCAGCACGGTGATGACGTCACAGGTGCGAAAGACCCCCTCGACGTCGTGCTCGACCAGCAAGGCGGCGACGTTGCGGTCCTTGCAGACGTCCCGTACGTGCTGGAGCATCCGCACGGACTCGTCCTGGACGAGGCCGGCACACGGCTCGTCGAGAAGGACGACCTTGGGCCGGCCGATCAGGGCAATCGCGAGGTCCACCGAACGTTGCGTCCCGTAGGCGATCTCCGAGCACACCTGATGGCGGATCTCGTCGAGACCCAACGTGGCAACGATCTCGTCCAGGTCCTGCTCGTCGTTGCGGCGAGCGACCATCTCGAGCTGGTCGCCGACGGTCATCGACGCGAAGACACTCGTGCGCTGGAAGGAGCGCGACAGTCCCTTGCCACGCCGCCATCGGACCGAGCGGCGGGTGATGTCGGCGCCCTCAAAGGTCACCGTCCCGGCGGAGGGCCGCTTGCGCCCCGAGAGCGCGTCGATGAAGGTCGACTTGCCCGCGCCGTTGGGGCCGATCACACCGTGCACCACCCCGGGCTCCAGGGCGATGTCGACGTTGTCCAGCGCCACGTGTGCGCCGTACCTCACGGTCAGGCCGCGGCCTTCGAAGATCGTCATCGGGGTCCCCGCGGAGTTGTGTGATGGAGGGGCGAAGCGGGGGAAGCGCAGAACTTCGTGGGGTGATTCATCGACGTCCCTTCCTGAGTCGGTGGTAGAGCTTCTGCAGCGTGCCGGTGATCCCGCCGGGCATGAAGACCAGCACCAGGATCAGGGCGATGCCGGTGAACAGGTGGAGGTTGCCGCCGAAGTTGAAGTTGGCCTGCGCGTAGACGAACAGGAACGTCCCGACGACGGGGCCAGCCAGCATGCCGAAGCCACCGATGAGTGCTGCGATCAAGGAATCCCCTGCCTTGGTGAAGCCGAGGATGTCGGGCGAGATGTAGCCGGCGTTGATGGCGAACAGCGCGCCCCCGACGGAAGCGACAGCGCCCGACAGCACGAAGGCCGCGAGCCGGGGCATGAAGGTCCCGAAGCCGGAGAAACGCATGCGCTCCTCGTTCTCCCGGATGCCCTCGAGGGTCGTGCCGAAGCGCGAACGCCCCACCAACCAGAGGACGGTGGCGCAGACAGTCAGAGCAATCCAGGCCATCGGCCAGAACAGGCCCGGGTTCATGACGTCCGCCTGGCCCAGCCCGAGGAAGGTCATGTCCCGGTCGTAGCTCAGGAGCTTTCCGTCGTGCGCGCCCGTCAACGGGCGAGCGGAGGTCTGGACGCTGAGCGAGTAGAGCGCTTGTGACAAGGCGAGCGTGAGCATCAGGAATCCGAAACCAGAGGCGCGAACCACCAGCAGGCCCATGACGAGGGCGATCCCGGTTCCGACGAGGACACCGAACCCGACGGCTGCCGTGGGCGACCACCCCCAGTTGGTGGTGGCGATTCCGACGCCGTAGGCCGCCGCACCGAAGAAGGCGCCGTGCCCGAGGCTGATGATGCCGAGGTGCCGGGCCAGGAATCCGATGCCGATCGCCAACAGGCTCAGGATCGCTCCGTCGAGCAGGAGGCTCATCCGATAGGTGTCGGTCACCACGTAGGGCACCGCCAGGCCGGCGAGCAGGACGGCCACCGCAACGGCGAGCCCGATCAAGGTGCCCTTGAGACGCCCGCGACCGACAGCTGGGGCGGCCATCATCGTCGCGGTGACGTCATCGGTGGGTGCGGTCGTCGTCATGACACCCTCTTTCCGGCGAGCCCGGTGGGCCGCCACAGCAGGACGATCGTCAGGGCGAGGAACGGCACGATCACGGCAAGACTTGGCGACCAGACGGTGGTGATGCTCTGGATGATGCCCAGGCCCATTCCCGCGATCATCGCGCCGGCGATGCTCCCGATCCCGCCCACCACGACCACGATCAGAACAGTGATGAGGAAGGCGTTGCCCATCCCCGGGTCGAGTGCGATGTACGGCGCCGCGAGCGCACCGGCGAGCCCGGCCAGCCCGGCGCCGACCGCGACCACGACAAGGCTCACCCGGTCGACGTTGATGCCCATGATCGCGGCAGTCTCGATGTCCTGGCTCGCCGCCCGGATGTGCAGGCCGATCGCCGTGCTGCGCAGCCACACGATCAGTGCAACGGCCAGGATCACTGCGATCACGATGATCGCCAGGCGATAGCTGGGGTACTCGACCCCGACGAAGGTGGTCGTCCCCTCCAGGAACTCCGGGGGGTTGACCCGCAGGGTGCGCTCGCCCCAGATGAGGACCACGACCCGTTCGGCCATCAGGGCCAGGCCGAAGGTGATCAGGCCGAGCTCGATGTGGGAGCGGTGCTGCAGCGGACGGAAGAACACCAGCTCCAGGACCACGCCCACCACGGCCAACGCGAGCGGGACGACGAGGAGAGCCACCCAGAAGCCGGCCACGTCAGCGACCGAGTAGGCAATGTAGGCGCCGGCCATATACAGCGCTCCATGCGCGAAGTTGGCCACGCCGCGGAGCCCGTAGATCATGGCCAGCCCCGAGCTCAGCACCATCAGCAGCGACCCGAGGGCCACGCCGTTGAGCAGTTGTGCTGCGTTCACGTTCGTCCCTTCATGAAGGCCGGACGCTGGTGCACGGGATTCCGCACACCAGCGTCCGCGCGCATCAGAACTTGCAGGCGGAGCTCGGCTCCGGGGTGGTCACGTCGGCGGAGGTGTTGGTGAGGATGTCGAAGGCCAGGCCGCCGTCACCCTTCACGACCTCACCGAGGTAGGAGTCCCGCAGGACCTGGTGGTCGTCGCCGCGGACGGTGACGTTGCCGACGACGGTGTCGACCTCGAGGTCGTCGATCGCCTCGGCGACCTCGGCGGGGTCCGAACTGCCCGCCTTCTCGATCGCCGCGAAGAGGATCTGCGCCGCTGTGTAGTTGTCGGCCGGCACGTAGTACGGCGCCGAGCCATGGTCCTTGGTGTAGGCCTCGACGAACTCGCTGTTGAGCTCGTTGTCACCGGCGGCGTCGTACCCGACGTTGTTGTAGTAGCCGACGATCCCGTCACCCAGGGTCTTGAAGAGGGGCTCGGACACCATGTTGAGGCCGAGGACGGTCTTGAGCTGGGCGTCGAGGTTGAACTGCTCGGCCTGCTGGACGAACGCAACGCCGTCGGCGCCGAACTCGACGGCGAACACCGCGTCGGCACCGCTGCCCTTCAACTTGGTGATGTAGGAGCCGAAGTCCGTCGTGTTGAGCGGGGCAAACTGCTCGAGCACGACCTCCTTGCCTGCCGCCTTGGCCGCAGCCTTGAAGGTCTTCGCGGCACTGTGACCGGTCGCGTAGTCAACGGCCTGGATGGCCCACTTCTCACCCGGCAGCTCGGTCAGCGAGGCGGCCAGTGCGTTGACGTCCATGCTGGTCGTCTGCACGACGTGCACGGCGTACGGCGAGCACTGCTCGCCGATCAGTGCGTCGTCCTTGCCCATGGCGTTGAACGACATCGCGCCCAGTCCCTCGAGCTGGGCGTTCAGCGCGCCGTGCTCGGGGGAGGTCATCACGGCACCGATGAACTGGGCACCGTCCTGAGTCACCGCCTCCTTCGCGACGCGCACCGTCGTGGCGGGGTCGGCGTCGGTCGACTTCACGATGAGCTCGATCTCGCGGCCATCGATCCCGCCCGCTTCGTTGAGCAGGCGGACTGCGGTCTTCCAGCCCTTGACGGCGTCGGTGCCGAACTGTGCCAAGGCTCCGCTCGTGGGCGGGATGAGCGCGACCTTGATCGGGCCGTCTTCGCTGTTCCCCCCGGAGCTGTCACTGGCCGAGCCACAGGCCGCCATGGTCGTTGCCAACGTGACGGCAGTTGCAGCCGCCAGCAGTCGTCGCTTCATGCGATAGATCCCCTCGGGTCAACGGAACACCGACACTCGGTGTGTCTCACGTCACCAAGTATGGTCTGACAATTAAATAGGTTCGACCCTATAAGGAGGGGTTCTTCTATCCCCTAAGAGGTAGGTCGAGGTCCGTTCAGCCCGGAGCGACCGTCTCGGGGACCCGCGCGTTGGCCGCGGCGCGCCGCTCGGAGCTGATGATGAGGACCACCGCGCCGACCACGGCGCCGCCACCGACGAGAACTCCCGGGCCCACCTGCTCGGACAGGACCACCCAGCCGAGGAGCACGGCGACGACCGGGTTCACGTAGGCGTGGGTGGCCGTCAGGGAGAGCGACACGTTCGACAGCAACCACGCGAACGCGAGATAGGCAGCAACGGAACAGGCCAGCACGAGCCAGGCCATTGCCATCCAGCCGCGGGCGGAGTAGTTGGTGCTGAAGTGCTCGCGGGTCACCAGAGCCAGGGTCGTCGACGTACCAGCGGCCACGAGCTGTTGGTACGCCGCCACCGTGACGACGTCGCGGGGCAGCCGGAGTCGACCCTGGAGGAAGGACCCGACCGTCCAGCTGATGCTGGCACCGAGGCAGAACGCGGCGCCGAGCAGCGGCAGTGCCTCACCCGTGTGCTGTCCCAGGCCAACAAGGGCGGCGAGCCCGGCGAAGCCGATCGCCACCCCGCAGAGGGTCAGCACGGGTGGGCGGTCGCCGGTGAGCAGCCTGATCAGCACGGCCCACGCCGGGACGGTCGCCACGATGAGGGCGGCGACACCGGAGGGCAGGCCCTCCACCTGGGCCAGCGCCTGGAACCCGTTGCCCAGCCCGAGCAACAGGACGCCCGTGGCCAGCAGTCCGCCCAGTTCGGCCCTGGTCACCCGGAGCACCCGCCAGCCGCGGAGGGCGACCGCGATGCCGGCCAGCAGGAGACCTGCGACGACATAGCGCTGGGCCATCGCCTGGAAGGGATCCACCTCGTCGACGACCAACCGGATCGCGAGGTAGACGCTCCCCCACAACAGCCAGACGGCCGCCATGCAGACCACGAGAGTCCTGCGGTCGACCGCCTTCAGCGTGTCAGGCACCGGAAGGGATCATGCGAAGTTCGGAGCGCGCTTCGCGATGAAGGCCGCGATGCCCTCGGCGGCCTCGCCGTCTTCGAAGAGGCCCTGCTCCTGCAGGCGCTCGTAGGCGATGCCCTCGGCGAGCGGCATCTCGAAGGCGGCATCCACCGTGCGTACGACGGCCAGCTGGGCCGGGAGCGAGGAGGTCACCAGGTCGCCGGCCAGTTCCAGCGCCGCCGCCACGACGTCGCCGTCGGTGAGCCGGTCGACCAGTCCGATCCGGAGGGCTTCCTCGGCACCGACCTGGCGGGCGGTGAGCATGATGTCGAGCGAGCGACCCCGGCCGACCAGCTGCGTCAGCCGCTGCGTGCCGCCTGCGCCGGGTATCAGGCCGAGCTTGACCTCGGGGAGGCCGAGCTTCGCGCGCGGTCCGGCGACCCGCAACGTGGCGGCCATGGCGAGCTCGAGGCCACCACCGAGGGCCAGGCCGTCGATTGCTGCGATCGAGAGCCAGGGCGACGCGGCGAGCCGGTCGTTCACGGCGCGCATCTTGTCGCCGTACGCCAGGAAGGAGTCGGCGTCGATGGTCGCCATGTGCTTGATGTCCGCGCCCGCAGCGAAGAAGCCGTCCCGGGCGGACGTGAGCACCATGACCTTCACGTCGCCGGACTTCTCGGCGGCGTCGATCGCAGCATGCATGCCGTCCAGGATCGGAATGCCCAGCGCATTGGCGGGCGGCCGGTCCATGGTGACGACCGTGACGCCAGGCGAATCGGTGGTCCAGGTGACGACGGGATTCTCGGACATCGGTTTCCTGCTTTCGTTCGGGTGGGTACGGCGAGCGGTCAGGGCCGTCGCGGGAAGCGGGTGAAGTCGGGGGTGCGGCGGGCCTTGTAGGCCTCGCGGCCCTCCTGGGCCTCGTCAGTGCCATAGAAGAGGAGGTTCGCGTCGTGGGCGAGCTGCTGGATGCCGGCGTAACCGTCCTCGTGCGCGTGGAAGCTGAGCTTGGACATCCGCAGCGCCCGCGGCGAGAGGACGAGCATCTCCCGGCACCAGCGCACCGTTTCGGCCTCCAGTTCAGCCAGCGGTACGACGGTGTTGACCAGCCCCATCTCCAGGGCTTCCCGGGCGTCGTACTGTCGACAGAGGAACCAGATCTCCTTGGCCTTCTTGGGGCCGACCAGGTCGGACAGGATGCTCGACCCGTAGCCGCCGTCGAAGGAGCCGACCTTCGGACCGACCTGGCCGAAGACGGCGTTGTCGGCCGCGATCGTGAGGTCGCAGACGAGGTGGAGGACGTGGCCACCGCCGATGGCCCAGCCGGCGACCATGGCCACGATCGGCTTGGGACAACGACGCATCGCGACGTGCAGGTCGGTGACGTGGAAGCGCCCGGTCGCGTGGTCGTCGAGCTTGTAGCCGCTGTCACCGCGCACCCGCTGGTCACCACCCGAGCAGAACGCCTTGTCGCCGGCACCGGTGAGGATGATCGCGCCGACGGACTCGTCCTCGCGCGCGACCATCAGCGCCCGGTCGACCTCGACCAGGGTCTGCGGCCGGAAGGCGTTGTGGACCTCGGGCCGGTTGATCGTGATCTTCGCGATCCCGTCGGGGCTGGTCTCGTAGACGATGTCGTCGTACTGGCCGCTCGCGGTCCAGTCGACGGTCTCGACGGGGTGGCTCATGGTCTCCTCGGAACGGGATGGTCAGGCGCCGTAGCGGCGCGCGTAGGGAGGCAGTGCAGGCTCGCGATCGGTCCAGGTCAGCGGATTCAACAGGCCGGTCGTGAAGCTGACCGTGATCGGAGCGAAGGAGAGGCTGGCGACCAGGTCTGCCTTCGGCAGCACCGCCCGTGAGCACACCCGCTTCCCGACCCGGGCGGCGCGAGCGGTGCCACGGTGGCTGGTCGCGTCGATCATCAGGGCGTAGGCGACCGGGTCACTGGACAGCAGCGCGTGTTCGGCCACATGGCCGGGACACACGTCCTGCACCAGGATCGTGCTGATTCCTCGACCGCTGCTCGCCGACGGTTGCGGGGTGATCAGTTCATCGAGCCGGGTCGCGATCGACGTGACGGCCAGTCCCTTCGGCAGCGGTGCACGTTCCAGGGCGCGCATCGTGTGGCCACCGCGGGACATCTGCCAGGCGACAGGGGCGCAGCGACGCAGCGCACAGAGCCCATTGGCGACGGTCGTGCCACGCAACGGCCCGGCAATGGGTACGACGTCCGAGGCATGGCGCGCGACATCGGGCCAGAATTTCGCGACCCACAGCACCATCGCGCCGCCCTGGCTGTGCCCGACGAGCGCGACCTTGCGACCGCTGCGTCGATGGGCGACCCGCGCGGCATGCACGGCGTACTCCGCCGCGACGGTGAAGTCGCCCAGTGCCCGCTTCGGCAGCCGGACGTCGCACCAGCCGTAGCCGTCGGCAGTCAACTGGCGCTCGAAGGCCCAACCCCAGACCTCTTCCGGTGCGCTGGCCGTGCCGTGGACAAGAAGCACCGTCGGTCTGGGGTTGGAGCGGTTGGCCAGACGACTGCAGCGCACGGCAGCGTCCAGGCGGGCACGGGGGGTGCGGAGCACGGGGCTGGTGTCGCCGCCGCCGAGCGCGTGAGCGGAAGCGGCCCCCACCTGACTTCCTGCGCCAGAAGGCGACGGCGGCAACACCAGGACCAGGAGAGCGACGGTCAGCAGCGCTCCGATCCATCCCCGTACGGACATGTCGCTGTCCGTCAGGCCATCGTGAGGCCGCCGCTGACGGACAGCGTCTGGCCGGTCACGAAGCTGGCGCCGTCCGAGGCGAAGAAGGAGACGGCCGGGCCGATGTCGTCCGGGGTGCCGAGGCGCTTCATCGGGACGGCGTTCGTCATTCCGGAGATGACCTTCTCGGCGTCGCCGCCACCCGCACCGTCGGCGAACTTGCGCAGCGCCGGGGTGTCGGTCGGACCGGGGCACACTGTGTTGGCGGTGACACCCTTGCGGGCGACCTCGCGGGCGAGGGTCTTGGTGAAGGCGATGATGCCGCCCTTGGCGCCGGAGTAGACGGCTTCCATGGAGGAACCCACGCGGCCGGCGTCGGAGCCGATGTTGATGACGCGACCGAAGCCGCGCTCCGTCATACCCGGGACAACGGCGTGGATGACGCGCAGCGCGCCCTTGTAGTTGATGTCGATGACCTTGTCCCAGAACTCCTCGGTCGTCTTCACGAACGGCATGAAGTCGTCCCAACCGGCGTTGTTGACCACGACCTCGATCGGACCGAGCTCCTGCTCCACGGTCGCGACGGCTGCCTTGACCGACTCCGTCGAGGTGACGTCGATCTGGACGGCGATGGCTTCGCCACCGGCGGCGCTGATCTCCTTGGCGGTCTCCTCGGCGACGGCGAGGTTCAGGTCTGCCACGACGACCCGGAACCCGTCCCGGCCGAGCGTGGTGGCGATGCCCTTGCCGATGCCCTGGGCACCACCGGTGACCAGTGCGACGCGGTTGCTCATGGTGTTCTCCTTCGAGTGATGGGTTCAGACGGCCGGGGACCAGATGACCGGCCCGGCGATGATCGAGTGACTGGTGAGCTTGCGGCCGAGAGTGCTCTGGGCATCCCGGGCGGCGTCGATGATGCGCTCGAGGTCGAGCCCCGTGTCGACGCCCATCTCGTGGAACATCGAGACGAGGTCCTCGGTGGCGATGTTGCCGGTCGAGCCGGCCGGCACCGGGCAGCCGCCCAGTTCACCGAAACTGGACTCGAAGCTGCGGCAACCGGCTTCGAGGGCGGCGTACGCGTTGGCGAGGCCCTGCCCGCGGGTGTTGTGGAAGTGCGCGGTGATCTCGACGCCAGGCAGTCGCTCGATGGCGGCGGAGAAGAAACGGTGCGCGTACGCCGGGTTGCACATCCCGGTCGTGTCGCCGAAGCCGATCTCGGTCGCGCCGGACTCGGCGAACTGCTCGGCGAGGTCCAGGACGCGGTCCATGGGCACGGCACCCTCGAAGGGGCAGCCGAACGACGTGGCGATCACGGCGCTGTAGCTGAGGTCCTCCGCGAGGATGCGCTTGCCCATCTGCATCACGTCGTCCATCGTCTCCCGGACGGTCCGGTTGATGTTGCGCTTGTTGTGGGTCTCGCTGGCGCTGACGAAGAGGGCGATCTCCTCGAACAGGTCGCGGTGACCGAGCGCGTTGTCGAGGCCCTTGCTGTTCGGGACCAGCACCATGCGCTGGACGTCGGCGGGGACGTCGATGCCCTGGAGTACGGCGACGCCGTCGGAGAGTTGCGGGATGACGTCGGGCCGCACGAAGCTGGCGACCTCGATCCGCTTGATGCCGGCGCGACCCAGAGCGTTGATGAGCCGAATCTTGTCCTCGGTCGGGATCGTCTCCGGCTCGTTCTGGAAGCCGTCGCGCGGTCCGACCTCGCGGACGTGGACGGTGCGGTTCTCGTCCTCGGCACTGTTGGGGAAGCGGGACATGCTCATCGGTTCTCCTGCTCTGCAAGGCTGCGTTCGAGTTGGTCACGGTGTTGGGGTGCGGCGACCTCGATGAGGCGCAGCGCCCGCTCGGCCACCGTGCAGCCGGTGAGCATGGCGACGCCGTGCTCGGTGACGACGGCGTCGACATCGACGCGGGCCGTCGTGACGACGCCGCTGGCCAGCGTCGGAACGATCGTGGACTGCTCGCGCTCGCCGGAGCCGACCGTCGAGCGCAGCGCGATGATCGACCGCGAACCGGTGAGCGCAGCGGCCCGGCTGAAGTCGACCTGGCCCCCGACCGCACCGATGTGGACTCCGCGCGCGAGTTCGGCACCAACCTGGCCAAGGAGGTCGACCTCGATGGCCGAGTTGATCGAGATCAGGGAACTCAGGCGCGAGAGTACGGCCGGGGAATGCGTGTAGCTCGCGGGCCGGAACTCGACCGGGAAGTCTCCGAGCCGGTTGTAGCCATCAGTGCTGCACAGTGCGGCCCCGGTGACGGCGATGCCAGCGTCGATCTCCTTCTCCTCGCCGGTGATGACGCCCTTCTCGACCAACGTCAGGACCCCGTCGGTGATCATGCCGCTGTGGAAGCCGAGCTTGGCGTGCCCGGCCAGGGCCTCGAGTACGGCGGCGGGCAACGAACCCACGCCGATCTGGAGGGTGGCACCGTCATCGACGATGCCGGCCACGTTCGCGGCGATCGCTCGCTCAACATCGTCTGCGGGCTTCGAGGGAGCTTCGCGCAGCGGACGGTCGGTTTCGATGACCGCGGCGAACACGGACAACGGGAGGCGAGGGCCACCGGTGGTCCGCGGCATCTGATGGTTGATCTCGGCGATGAGGGTGCGCGTGTGGCGCAGCGCATCGGCGACGTACTCGACACCGGTTCCGAGGGTCACCATTCCGGAACTGTCCGGAGGGGAGACCTGGACGAGTCCGACATCGTTGGGCAACTGGCCGGACGCGAACATCCGCGGGATCGCCGAGTAGTGGCACGGTACGACGTCGAGCTGACCCTGCTTGCTGAGGCTGCGCAGTTGCCCCAGGCCGCCGTACGAGACGACCGTGAGCTTCTCCGGCAGGTCGCCCGAGAGTCGCTCGTTCCACGTGAGCCCCGAGAAGGCCCTGATCGGCCCGACGCGGTCCACCGCGTCGAGCACCTGGTTGACGAGGGGTTCGGGCTCGGCGCTGCCTTGCCCCCACCACACCCCGTCACCCGGGTTCAGGAAATCTGCCACGTCGAACATGTCGGCCTCAGACGCGCTGCACGAGAGTCGC
This sequence comes from Nocardioides sp. WS12, assembly GCF_014108865.1. NCBI lineage: Bacteria > Bacillati > Actinomycetota > Actinomycetes > Propionibacteriales > Nocardioidaceae > Nocardioides > Nocardioides sp. WS12. The sequence continues at coordinate 242,631 of NZ_CP053928.1, forward strand.
TGTGCCGAGGCCGCCGCCGCAGCACATCGTGACGAGACCGATCTCCACGTCGCGACGCTCCATCTCCGCCAGCAACGTGGCGAAGAGCCGCGAGCCGGACGCACCCACCGGGTGGCCCAGGGCGATCGCACCGCCGTTGACGTTGACCTTGTCCATGTCCGGCTTGAGCTCGCGCTCCCAGGCGAGCACGACCGAGCTGAAGGCCTCGTTGATCTCGACGAGGTCGATGTCGTCCATCGTCATGTTGTTGCGCTCGAGAAGCTTGCGGGTCGCCGGGATCGGACCGGTCAGCATGATGAGCGGGTCGACGCCGACCGTGGTCTGGTCGAGGATCCGGGCGCGCTTGGTGAAACCGTGCCGCGCGACCGCCTCGTCCGAGGCCAGCAGTACGCCGGCGGCGCCGTCGGTCAGCGGCGAGGAGGAACCCGCAGTGACAGCGCCGACCTCCGGCCGGAAGATCGTCTTCAGTCCGGCCAGGCTCTCCACGCTGGTGCCCGGTCGGACACTCTGGTCACTGGTGCGCACCGCGCCGTCCAGCTCCATCGGGATCAGCTCGCGCTCGAACCGGCCGGCCTCGATGGCAGCTGCGGCCAGCGCATGCGAACGGACGGCGTACTCGTCCATCTCGAGGCGGCTGATCCCCCACTGATCGGCGATCCGCTCGGCACTCTCGCCCATGGCCGGGAAGTCGTAGAGGGCCTTGAGCTCGGCGGGCCAGGCGGCGCCGTAGAGCTCCTCGATCTTGACGACCGCGTCCATCGGGATGTGTCCCATGTTCTCGACGCCGCCGGCGAGGACGATGTCGTGGGTGCCGGACGCGATCAGTGCCGCGGCCATCTCGACGGCCGTCTGGGCCGAGCCACAGCGGCGGTCCAGGACGGTCGCCGGAACCTCGGCGGGATAGCCCGCCTGGAGCCAGGCGTTGCGACCGACGTTGCGGGACTGCTCGCCGAAGGGGGCGGTGCAACCGATCAGCAGGTCCTCGACGGCGGCGGGCGCGAGGCCGGTCGACTCGAGCAGCGCGGTGTAGACCGTGCCGAGCATGACGTTGGGGTGCACGTCGCGGAACCAGCCGCGGTCAGGGTGCGCGCGCCCCATGGGGGTGCGCAGGGCTTCGACGATCCAGGCGTCGCGTCCGGTCAGCGGCATGTCAGATCACCGTCCCGCCGTCGACGGCCAGCACCTGGCCGGTGATGTACGACGCCGCGTCGGAGGCGAAGAACACGAAGGTCGACGCGATCTCGTCGGGATCGGCCCAGCGACCGAGCGGGATCCGCGCAAGCGTCATCTCGGCGAGCTTCTCGTTGCTGCGGATGTTCTCGGTCATGTTCGTGGCCGCGAGCGGCGCGATGGCGTTGACCGTGATCTGCTTGCGGGCCAACTCCTTCGCCAACGACTTGGTGACGCCGATGATCGCGGACTTGGCTGCGCTGTAGTTGACCTGGCCAATCGTCCCGACGAGGCCAGCGGCCGACGTGACGTTGATGATCCGGCCGGTGCCATCGGTCGCCAGGAACGGCAGCGCCGCCTGACTGACCGTGAAGGCGCCACCCAGGTGGACACCGACGACGAAGTCGAACGCGTCCCGGTCCATCTTGGCGAACATCGCGGGCGCGATCGCGCCCGCATTGTTCACGACGATGTGCAGCGTTCCGCCAGCCATGTTCGCGGCCTGCTGAGCGGCCGCGGCCGCACCCTCGGCATCACGGACGTCGAGCGCAGCCGACTCGGCACGGCCACCGGCGGCAACGATCTCGGCGGCCACCGCAGCGGCCGAGTCCTTGTCGAGGTCCGTCACCATCACGGCTGCGCCCGCGCGGGCGTAGGCCTTCGCGACAGCTGCACCGATGCCGTTGCCGGCGCCGGTGAGGAGTGCGGAGCGACCGGTCAGGTCGAAGGGGCTGGTCATCAGTAGCTCCTGGGAAGGCCGAGGACGTGCTCGCCGAGGTAGTTGAGGATCATCTCCTGCGAGATCGGGGCGATCCGGGTCAAGCGGGCCTCGCGGAAGTAGCGAGCGACGTGGTACTCCTCGGAGTACCCCATGCCCCCGTGGGTCTGCAGCGCGCGGTCGGCGGCATCGAAGCCGGCGTCGGCGCAGAGGTACTTGGCCATGTTGGCCTCGCGGGCGCAGGGCATGCCGTTGTCGTAGAGCCAGGTCGCCTTGCGCAGGATGAGTTCCGCAGCGTCGAGTCGGGCCAGCGAGTCGGCCAGCGGGAACTGGATGCCCTGGTTCTTGCCGATCGGACGACCGAAGACCTCGCGCTCATTGGCGTAGCGGACGGCACGACGGAGAGCCGCCCGGCCGATGCCGAGCGCCTCGGCGGCGACGAGCATCCGCTCGGGGTTGAGGCCGTCGAGGATGTACTTGAAGCCCTGGCCCTCCTCGCCGATCCGGTGCTCCTCGGGGATCCGGAGGTCGTCGATGAAGAGCTCGTTGGACGTGACGGCGTTGCGGCCCATCTTCGCGATCGGCCGGATGTCGACGTGCGCGCGGTCGAGGTCGGTGAAGAAGAGGGTCAGGCCATCGGTCTTCTTCGGGGAGTCGTCGAACTTCGCGGTCCGGGTCAGGAGCAGGATCTTCTCCGACTCCATGGCCTTCGAGATCCAGACCTTGCGGCCGTTGACGACGTAGTCGGAGCCGTCACGCTTGGCGAAGGTGGTGATCCGCGTGGTGTCGAGACCAGCACCGGGCTCCGTCACACCGAAGCAGACGTGCAGGTCGCCATTGACGATCCGCGGAAGGTTCTCCTTCTTCATCTCCTCCGAGCCGTGCACGATCACCGGGTGCATCCCGAAGATCGACAGGTGCATCGAGCTGGCGCCGTTCATGCCGGCACCGGAGGCCGCCACTTCCTCGAGCAGGAGCGAGGCCTCGGTGATGCCGAAGCCGTGGCCGCCGTACTCCTCGGGCGTGGTGATGCCGAGCCATCCGCCCTCGGCGAAGGCGTTGTAGAACTCGGTCGGGAACTCGTGGTTGGAGTCCTTCTCGAACCAGTACTGGTCGTCGAACTTGCCAGCAAGGTCAGCGACGGCCTTGCGGATGGTCTGCTGGTCGTCGTTGAGATCGAAATCCACGGTGGTTCCCGTCCTGATCGGAGATGAAGGGAGCCGGATCGTCCGGCTGAAGACTTATGGCTTGACTATAACAAATGGTAAGACCAATAACTAGCCATCGTGGCCATGGTCGGAGACCAGGTCAAGACCGTCGGCAATGCGCTCGTTCCATGCCTCGACCGGCCCGAAGAGCTCCTGGTCGAGCCGGGCCCGTTTGTAGAACAGGTGGAGGTCGTGCTCCCACGTGTAGCCGATCGCGCCGTGCATGGTCAGCGCCGAGTCGGCGGCCCGTCCGGCCGCAGCCGTGACCTGCGCCTTGACGGCAGCCGCGTGCAGGCCGCAGTCCGGGAACTGCCCGTCGACCGACGCCGCCGCGTAGTAGACGCCCGACCGGCCGGCTTCGAGGTCGACCAGAATCGTGGCCGCCGCGTGCTTCACCGCCTGGAACGAACCGATCGGTACGCCGAACTGTTGCCGCTGGCCGCTGTACTCGACCGCCAGGTCGAGCATCCGCTGCATCGCACCGAGCGCGTCGGCGGCCGTCACGACAGCAGCGATCTCGGTGATGCGTGCGAGCGCGACTGCCGGGTCGACGTCGAGAACCTCACCGGGCGCACCGTCGAAGCGGACATCAGCCACCGAACGCGACCGGTCGAGGAGGAGGTGGGGGGTCAGCGTCACGGCGGGGTCGCCTGCGGCGACGACATGAAGCCTCGCGGCGTCGCCCTCACCCGCGAGGACCACGAGCACACCGGCCCGATCGGCGCCGAGCACGCGCGGAACGACCCCGCTGATCCGGCCATCAGCGTCAACCACCAGGCAGGGCGCGGCATCCGGGAGGCACTCAGCGGCGACCACCACAGCGGCGTGCCCGCCCTCGAGTGCGGCCTTCACCAGATCGGGACGACCCTGGAGCGCGGGAACCGCAAGGGTGGTCGCCAGCCAGCCCGCGCTGGGCGCGGCGACGCGAGCGAGTTCCTCGGCAGTGATGGCGAGTTCGACGAGCCCGCCGCCCTGCCCACCGAGCTCCTCAGCGACGCCGACACCGGACATTCCGTCACCGACGAAACGCTCCTCGAAGGCGGACGGATCGGCCACACCGTTCTCGACACCCTCGACACCCAGCCAGGCGCGCACCTGGGCAGATCCGGCGATGTCGCCGAGCCAGCCGCGAAGCGCCTCGCGGTAGGCCTCCTGCTCCTCAGAGAACTTCCACTGCATGGCGCTGCCTTTCCACTGTGCAATCGTCCAGCGCGGACAGCCCGGCGCTGCGCGCCGTGAACGTCCGAACTGTTAGTTTGGGTATGACCAATGAAGCGGACGGGTCCGCAAAAGAACGGTAGGAAATGACTGATTCCACGAGCGCCCCCAAGACGTCCGGCAGCGTCCGAGCTGCGGTCCAGCTCTCGCCCATGCAAGTTCCGAAGGCGTCCGACGTGCTCGCCGACGACTTGCGCGAGCGCATCCTGCGCGGCGACTTCCCTGAGGGAACCGCGCTTCCGCCCGAGCGAGAGCTCGTCGCACAGACCCGGATGAGCCGTACGACGGTGCGCGAGGCACTGCGCATCCTCGAGGTCCAGGGGCTGGTGCAGATCCGCACCGGTCGTTCCGGCGGTGCCTTCGTCAAGCGGCCCGGCGAGGAGTCGATCGCCAGCACGGTCAGCCTGCTCATCCGCGGGCGACAGGTGCGGCTCGCCGCCCTGCTCGAGACCCGTGAGGCCGTCGAACCCGCCTGCGCACAGCTCGCCGCGAAGTACCGGACCGACGCCGACCTCGATGCACTCGACCGCGCCAACGACGCCATCAAGCTCGAGGGTCCGCTCGCGGAGTTCCTCCAGGCCAACGTCGACTGGCACGTGGCCGTCGCCGTCGCCTCGCACAACGAATTGCTGACCGGCTTCATGGGCGCCTTGTCGCGGGCCATCTACGCCGCCACCGACAACCAGGGCTTCATCAACACCGAGGTCCGCAAGACCACGCAGCAGGCGCACCGAAGCATCACCGAGGCAATCCGCAAGCGCGACGCGACCGCCGCCGGTCGCCGAATGACCCGACACGTCCACGAGTACGCCTCCGCAGTCCTCGAGGTCGAGGAACGCACCGAGATCGAGGTCCCCGGGGACTGAGCGGTCATGTCAGGCCCGGGCCGATCGCGAACGCGGCCTGGGTCTTCGACGTGAGCTCGTCGAGCGATACGCCGGGCGCGATCTCCAGGAGAGTCGCACCGGTGCCGCCACGGCGATCGATCTCGAACACCCCGAGGTCGGTGATCAACATGTCGACCACGCCCTTGCCGGTCAGCGGCAGGGAGCACTCCGGCTTGAACTTGGACTCGCCGGTCTTGTCGCAGTGGTCCATCACGACCACGATGCGGCGCACCCCGGCGACCAGGTCCATCGCGCCGCCCATGCCCTTGATCATCTTGCCGGGCACCATCCAGTTCGCGAGGTCCCCGTTCTGGGAGACCTCCATGCCGCCGAGGATCGACAGGTGGACGTGGCCGCCGCGGATCATCGCGAACGAGTCCGCACTGGAGAAGTAGCTCGAACCCGGCAGGTCGGTGATGGTCTGCTTGCCGGCGTTGATCAGGTCGGGGTCCAGTTCGCCTTCGTAGGGGAAGGGGCCGATGCCGAGCAGGCCGTTCTCCGACTGCAGGGTCACGGTCATGCCCTCGGGCACCATGTTGCCCACCAGCGTCGGGATCCCGATGCCGAGGTTCACGTAGTAACCGTCGCGCAGCTCGCGGGCGGCACGCTCAGCCATCTCGTCACGGTTCCAGGCCATTACACGTTCTCCTTCGCGGTGCGCGGACGCGTCGTCGGACGCTCGATGTGCTTCTCCGGGCCGGTCGACAACACGATGCGGTCCACGAAGATGCCGGGCGTGTGCACGGAGTCGGGATCGATCGAACCCACCGGGACGATCTCCTCGACCTCGGCGATGGTCAGGCGTCCTGCGGTCGCGATCATCGGATTGAAGTTGCGTGCCGTCTTGCGATAGACGAGGTTGCCCTCGGTGTCGGCCTTCCAGGCCTTCACCAGCGAGACGTCAGCCGTCAGGCCGGTCTCCATGACGTACCAGTCGAGAGTGCCGTCCGGGTTCGGGAACTGCCGCGTCTCCTTGCCGTCGGCGATGATCGTGCCGTAGCCGGTGCGGGTGAAGAACGCGGGAATGCCCGCACCACCGGCACGCAGGCGCTCGGCCAGGGTGCCCTGCGGGTTGAACTCGATGTCGATCTCGTTGCTCATGAAGGCCTCGGCGAGGATCTTGTTGTCGCCGGCGAAGGAGAGGATGACCTTCGCGATCTGACCGTTCGCGAGGACGTGCCACATCCCGTGGTCGTCGCACCCGACGTTGTTCCCGATGACCGTGAGGCCCTGGGCGTTCGAGTCACGCAGCGCCATGACGAGGTCGACCGGAACACCGCACAGGCCGAACCCACCGGCCGCGACCACCATGCCGTCCCGCACCTGGTCGGACAGCGCCTCGGCGGCGCTCGTGAAGATCTTCGTCATGTTGCGGCTCCTGCTCGGGGCATGCCGAGGATCCGCTCGGCGGCGATGTTGCGCTGGATGTAGGTGGAGCCGCCCGCGATGGCGGTGCCGCGGCCCTGGTTGGCCAGCCGCAGCCAGGCCCGGCTCGCGGCGAGTTCGCCGTCGTCCTCGGACAGGTCGAACTGGCCGCCGAGGGGCGCCAACGACAGCCGGAAGTCGGCGATGTCCTCGACGAGCGGGCAGAAGTAAAGCTTCCCGATCGAGGTCACCGGGCCAGGAGGCGCTCCGGCGGCCGCACCGGTGACGACCCGCTGGCTGATCGTCTTGTGGATCAGGGCCCGCGACCACAGGTCCGCGACCTTCTGGCGCACCTTCGGGTCCGCGCCCAACGGTCGACCGGCAGCATCCTGCATGCCACGGATGTCCGCGACGATGTCCGTGACGGCCTTGGTGGTGTTGACCCGACCGGTCGCGATGGCCACGCGCTCGAACGCAAGGGTGCCCATGGTGACCTTCCAGCCACCATCGACCTCGCCGACGACGTACTCATCAGGGACGAAGACGTCATCGAGGAAGACTTCGTTGAACTCGGCCTCGCCGAGCATGTGCTGCAGCGGCCGGACGGTGACGCCCTCGGACTCCATCGGCAGCAGGAAGAACGTGATGCCCTTGTGCCGCGCCTTACCCGGGTCGTTGCCGCCCGTGCGGGCGAGCAGGATGGCATGGGCTGCGATCTGCGCCCGGCTGGTCCAGATCTTCTGACCGCTGATGCGCCAGCCGCCGTCGACCTTGACGGCCTTGGTGCGCAGGCTGGCGAGGTCCGAACCGGCACCGGGCTCGGAGAAGAGCTGGCACCAGATCTCCTCGCCGGTGAGGATCGGCTTCAGCAACCGCGCCTTCTGCTCGTCGGTGCCGAAGTGGGCGATCGTCGGACCGCAGAAGTCCTCGCCGATGATGTTGAGACGCTCCGGTGCGCCGGCGAGGTCGCACTCCTCGCCGAAGATGGCGCGCAGCCGCTCGTCCAGCCCCTGACCGCCGTACTCCCGGGGCCAGGTGAGGCCGGCCAGGTCCGCCTCGCACAGCATCTGCTGCCACTGGCGCCAGAACGGGACCTTCTCCTCCAGGCCAGGCGGCTCCGGCCACGCCAGTTGGGGGAGCGCCTCGGCGAGCCAGGCGCGCACGCGGGCGCGGAAGGCTGCCTCATCGGGGGCGTCAGCGAGATCCATGGTACCGACATTACAATGGTCAGACCGAATAGGCAATGGCTCTCGGGCTCGTCAGTCCTCGCGTGCGCCGATCGTCAGGCGGAGGTATTGAGAGATCGCTTCGGCGCGGTTCTCGACGCGCAGCTTGCGCAGGATCTGCTTGACGTGGGACTTCACGGTGCCGGTCGCAATGACCAGTCGCTGCGCGATCCGCTCGTTGGTCGCGCCCGTCGCCATCAGCGTCAGGACCTCGAACTCACGGCTGGTCAGAACCCGCTCGATGGCCCGCGGCCGCTCGATCCCCGCAGGCTGCGCTGGGCGGCTCACACCGATGGCCGTCTGATCGCGGCGGGTCAGGTCGATGGTGCTGGTCGCCAGTTCGTCGAGCACCGCGTCGACCGCATGCATGGCCGCCATCACCTGAGCCCGCTGTTCGCGGAGCCGCGCCAGAAGGACCGCACGTTCGAAGACCTGCGCGAACCCGATGGCGAAGAACCACAGGATGTCGCGGTCGAGCTCGACCACCTCGGCCGCCTGGTTGTCGGCGTGCAGCAGACCGATCACCCGGTCCCCCGACAGGATCGGCGCGACGACGTACGACGTCAGGCCCGATGCCTCCGCCATCGGGGCGTAGACGCGGGCGTCGTCGTCAGCACGCAACACGATCGCGGGCTCGCGGCGCCGAACGAGTTCGCTCTCGAGCAGCATGTGAGACAGCCGGATCCCCGGGAGCTGACGAATCCAGTCGCCGAACGCGCGCTCGGTCTCACCCATCGTGGTGGCGTGGCTGCGCCACGGCCGCCAGGTCTCCTCATCGACCCGCGAGAGCATCACCCGGTCGAAGCCGCCCGCCTCCGCGGCCACCTCGCAGGCCATCTCCAGCAACTCGTCCTGGTCGGTGACGGTCCGCAGGCGGCGCAGACCACGGTCGAGTTGGTCCAGCCGGCGCAAGCGCTCGTGACCGAGATGGTCGTGGATGGCGAACCGCACGGTGTGGATCTCGTGGAGCACCCGGCTCACCTCGACCACTTGGTCGGGTCGGTGCTCCCGGCCCTGGTCCAGCAGACACTCCCGCATCAGACCGCCGAGGATCGCCAACTGCCCGTCGACGATCCGGATTGCGTCGGACGGGGTCTGCTCGATCTCGTCGGCGTCCTCGAGTTCGTCCAGCATGTCGAGAGTGCGGAGCAGGTCGACCGCGGCCCGGTGGGCCTGCCCTGCCTGTGCGACGAGCTCGGCCCGCCGACGCGCCGATGCGGCGCTGCCCGACTCCATCACTCCACCTGTCCGTCGACGCCGTCGGCCGCCGACCGTTGTCGTGAACGATCGTTCCGCCACCATGATAGTCTCCTTTCGTGCCGCGTGACCGCCGGATTCTCGACACCGCCGCAACGGCCTTCCACGAGAAGGGCTTCCACGGCGTCGGCATGGACGAACTGGGCCGACGGGCCGGCCTGAGCGGGCCGTCGCTCTACCGCTACTTCGCCGGCAAGGACGAGATCCTCGCGACCTTGTTGAACGAGGCGATGGACGAGCTCCTCGGCGCGACCCGCCAGGTCGATGACGACCCGGTGGCCGACCTGCACCGCGCCCTGCGGCACCACGTCGACTTCGCGCTGGCGAACCGGCAGCTGGTCACGCTCTACCAGCGCGAGGTCCGCTCGCTCGTCGAGCCGTGGTCAAAGAAGTTCAACCGGCGCCGTGCGGAGTACTCCCGGAGCTGGGAAGCCCTGGTGGCCCGCGCGCACCCCGACCTCGACGAGTCCGCCGTCGCCGTGACCACGCAGAGCTGGCTGGGCATGGTCTTCTCGGTGGCCACCTGGCCCGAGCGGGTGCTGTCCACCCCGCAGGTGGCCGACCGGATCCTCGGCCTGCTCACCGGCGGGACCGACGGCACTCGCTAGCTCTTCGAGCGGAAGTCCCACATCCCGGCCGCGATACGCCGGTACTGCAACTCGTCGGAGCCCTCGGTGATCCGGTAACGGCGGTGGTGCCGATAGATGTGCTCGAACGGGTGGTGCCGGCTGTAGCCGACGCCGCCGTGGATCTGCATCGCGCGATCGGCGGCGTCGCAGGCCAGCCGGTTGCCCCGCACGTTGACCATGGAGACCTTGTCACTGACAGCAGTCTTGCCGTGGACGTCCATCTCCCAAGCGGTCTTCATGATGGTGTTGCGCACCAACTCCGCCTCGGTCTGCAGTTCGACCAACTGCCACTGGAGCCCCTGGTAGTCCCTCATCTGCTGGCCGAAGAGCGTGCGTTCCTCGGTGTACTCGACCGACCGGTCGATGCAGAACTGGGCAGCGCCCAGCGAGCTCGCCGCCTGCCGGATCCGGTTCTCGTGGACGAACAGTTGTGCGCAGTCCAGGCCACGTCCCTCCTCGCCGATCATGGCCGACGCCGGTACGCGGACGCCGTTCAACCTCACCTCGGCGTGATCGGTCGGCATGTTGAAGGTCCACCAGTAGAACGGGACCTCGAAGCCCTCGGCATTCGTCGGGACGAGGAAGGCCGAAATGCCCTCCGCCTTGCCGTCGTCGCCACCGGTCCGCGCGAAGACGAGATCCACCTCGGAGACGTCGACGACGCTGTTCCAGCGCTTTGCTCCGGTGATGATCCAGTCGTCACCGTCACGAACTGCGCGGGTCTCCAGCCAGGTGGCATCGCTGCCGTGGTCGGGTTCGGTCAGCCCGAACGCCATCTCCATGTCGCCCGACACCAGGCGCTCGAGGTACTGCTCCTTCTGCTCGGGCGTTCCGTACTCGTGCAGCACGAGCGCGAGCGGGACGTTGGCGACCATCGATGCCTCATGGCTCAACTCCGCGTGCAAACCGGGGCCGCGCCGGGCAAGGTGCTCGCGGATCAAGGCCATGGCGACGTTCGAACCGTCCTGGCCGCCCAACTCCTTCGGCAACGGGTAACGGTAGAAGCCGGCCTCGTCGGCGAGCACCCGGGCTTCGTGCATGATTTCGCGCCACCGGCGGGTCGGGATGCCGCCCCGCTCGACGTCGGTACGAGTGAACTCGCGGGTGTGATCGAAGTGCTCGGGGTTGGCCTCCTCGATCGGCTTGATCTTCGTGTCGATGAAGTCATCGAGGTCGGCGATGAACGTCGTGACGTCCTCGGGGATCGACCAGTCCATGGGTGTACTCCCTGCTGTGGTTCGCGGACCGCCGACGCTAGGCCGGAAATCCGGGACCGGCGCCAGAGCTCGACGGGGCCGGTGTGGGGATCTCCACCACCTTCATCCGGTCCCTTCGCACGGAAGCGCCCGGCCGACGACGATGCGGACATGAGGATTCTCAGCAGCGTGGACGAACTCCGTGCCCTCGTGGGCGAACGGCTGGGCACCAGCTCCTGGCACGACATCACGCAGGAACGGATCCAGGCATTCGCGGATGCGACCGAGGACTGGGAACGGATCCACGTGGACCCCGAGCGAGCGGCAGCCAGCCCCTTCGGCGTGACCATCGCCCACGGCCTCTTCACGCTCTCGCTGGGCCCGAAGTTCCAGTACGAGATCTTCGAGATGAACGGTCATTCGCTCGCCCTGAACTACGGCTACGAGAAGGTCCGCTGGATCACGCCGGTCAAGGTCGGCTCGCGCCTGCGGATGACCCAGGACCTGCTCGCGGTAGAGCCGCTCGACGGCGGATCGAACTTCCGGACCCGCCTGACCTTCGAGATCGAAGGCGAGGAACGACCGGCGTGTGTCGCCGAGTCGCTCTTCGCCTACTTCGACTGATCACCCCACCCCAAGGAGAGAACACCGTGCGCGCTGTCGTCGTCGAGACCCTGGCCGGACCCCGCTCCGCCGCCGTTCGCGAGATTCCCGCCCCGAAGGGTGCGCACCGTCGCGCCGCCGGGCGACGGCTGCTGGTCGACGTGCACGCCGTCGGGTTGTCGTTCATCGACCCGCTGCAGACCTGGGGCAAATACCAGGGCGGTGTCGAGGCGCCGTACGTCTGCGGCTCGGAGATCTCGGGCCAGGTGGTCGAGGCTCCGGAGGACTCGTGGGTGAAGGTCGGCGACCGCGTCGCCGGCATCGTCTGGCAGGGCGCGATGGCCGAGCAGGCGCTCGCCATCGACGACTTCCTGATCAGGATTCCGGACTCGATGTCCTACGCCGAGGGTGCTGGAATCTACATGAACTACGCGACGGCCTGGTACGCCCTGGACCGCGCCGGCGCCCAGTCCGGCGAGACCGTCCTCGTCACCGGTGCTGCCGGAGGCGTCGGCACCTGCGTGCTCGACCTCGGCGAGGCGTTCGGCGTCTCGACCATCGCCCTGGTCTCCAGCGACGCCAAGGAGAAGGTGGCCCGCGACGCCGGCGCCACGCACGTCGTCCGCTCCGACGGGGACTGGCTGGCCGAGGTCCGTGAGCTGACCGGCGGGCGCGGTGTGGAGGTCTTCGTCGACATGGTGGGCGGCGACGGCTTCCTGGACACGGTTCGATCGCTGCGGATCGGCGGCCGCGGTGTCATCGTCGGCTTCGCGGGCGGCAGCATCCCGGAACTGAAGATGAACCGGCTGCTGCTGCGCAACCTCACCCTCACCGGCATCACCATGGACGTCATGGAGACCGAGCACCCCGGCACCCTGGCGCGAGTACGACGCGGCGTGCAGGAGCTGCTCGACGCGGGCCGCCTCACGCCAGCCATCGGCGCCGTCTATCCGATGGACCGGGCAGCGGATGCGTTGACGTCACTCGACGAGCGGACCGCGGTCGGCAAGGTCGTTGTCACAGTTCGTTGAGGGCCTGGTGGCCGGCCTCGAGGACGGCGTCGAGGTGGCGAGCAGCGACGGCGATCTTCGGATCCGGGGCGTCGCGCTTGCGCTCGCGCTTGTGGATGACCGCGATCGTCGACGCCGTCTTGTAGTAGCAGACCGCCAGGAACCAGGCGAGGTCCTGCTCCATGTTGGCGAGATCGTCAGGGGTACCGCCATGGGCGGCCCGCGCGGCGAGGTAGGCACCCACGAGGTCGTCGCGCGTGGGCATCAGAGTGCCCACAGCAAGGTCACCCAGCGAGCGGTGCTCGTGGAAGACCTGGGCGGGAGCGAGGTGCATCAGCAACCAGGCGAGGTCGGCACGTGGGTCGCCGATCGACCAGATCTCCCAGTCGATGACGGCCGTGAGATCAGCGCCGCTGAAGAGCATGTTGGCCACCCGGTAGTCGCCGTGGAGCAGCCGGGGAGCGACGCCGGCGGGGATCCGCTCGGCAAGCCGGTCGGAGAGCTTCTCGTGCCCGGGCGCGATGTCGGGGTCCACGGTCGCGAACAACCGCTGCCACCGCTCGAGCTCCTCGCCAACCGGGGAGACCGGTTCGTCGGCGAGCCCCAGCGCACCAGGAGATTCGGCCTGCATGCGACCCAGCGCATGGGCCGCCGCGAGCATCCGGTCGCGGGCGACCTCCGCGGTCGGAGGCGTCGCCGAGACGTCGAGCAACGGCTCGTAGGAGTCCCCCGCGCACAGCTCCATTGCGAACAACGGGGGCACCTCCGGCGGCCTGCCCGCGTCCTCGAAGAGAACCTCGGGCACGGGAAACGCGGGCAGTTCGTCGAGCCGGCGCAGGACGCGTGCCTGGCGCAGGACATCCCGGTTGCGCACCGGCGGCAGCCCGGCGGGCGCGACCTTCAGCACCACCGGGCGCTCGCTCCCTGCACGGATCAGCGTGGAGGCGAAGGTCAGGCTGGACACCCCGCCCTCGAGGACCCGGCCGCCTTCCAGACGCGCGTCGGGCCAGGTGCGCCGAGCGACCGTGGAAGCGCGGTGGACGAGGGCATCGAGATCGTTGTCCTGCATCCCACCACTCTGTGACGGCCCGACGGCCGCAACAACGGCGGCACGGATTCCGGATGGAGAGGCCCACAGCGCGCCACCGATCGACGGTCGTTCAGCGGCGCCGGGGCGAGTAGAACCGGTTCATGGACAACCCCACCCCCGGTCAGTACGACGGCGCCGCCTGGCCGAGCCGCTTCCGGCTGGACGGCAAGGTCGCCGTCGTGACGGGCGCCTCCAGCGGGCTCGGTGTCGCGATCGCCCAGGGCCTGGCGGCCGCCGGAGCAGATGTCGCCATCGGCGCACGTCGGCTCACGATGCTCGACGAGACCCGGGCATTGGTCGAGGGTCTGGGACGCCGCTGCATCGCGGTGGAGACGGACGTGACGAAGGTCGAGGACTGCGACCGCCTCGTCGCTGCGGCCGTCCGGGAGCTCGGCGGCTGCGACGTCCTCGTCAACAACGCCGGCATCGGCGGGGACTACAACCCTGCGACAGACGATCCTCCCGAGCACTTCCGCAACGTGGTCGACGTCAACCTGTTCGGCTCCTACTGGATGGCTCAGGCCGCCGGACGAGTGATGCGGCCAGGCAGCTCCGTCGTGAACCTGTCCAGCGTGATGGCCGTGACGACCGCGAAGATGCCCGCCGCCGGCTACAGCGCGGCGAAAGCCGGCGTCCTCGGCATGACCCGTGACCTCGCCGCACAGTGGGGCAGCCGCGGGATCCGGGTCAACGCGATCCTGCCCGGAGTGTTCCTCACCGAGGCGACGGCCCACTACAGCCCCCGCTACCAGCAGAAGATCATCGACGCCCGCGTCCCGGCAGGACGGCTGGGCGACCCGGTCGAGATCGCGAGTACGACGGTCTTCCTCGCCAGCGACGCCGCGGCCTACATCACCGGCGCCAGCATCCCGGTTGACGGCGGCGTCCTGCTGCTGTGAGCCGAGCCCTCACAGTTCGATGACGACCTTGCCGTGGGCCTCACGACGGTCGAGGATGCCCAGCGCATCGGCGCCCTCGGCGAACGGCAGGCGATGGCCGACGTACGGACGGACGGAACCGTCGAGTGCTGCGGCCTCGAGCCCGGCAATCAGGTCGGGGCCGTAGCCGGGGAAGCGCTGCTGCCACGGATCCAGAGCGACCCCGACGACACTGAGGTTGCGCAGCAGTAACCGGTTGACCTTCACCTCCGGGATCGAGCCCTCGGCGAAGCCGACCACCATCAGGCGCCCGCCTACGTCCAGCGCGCGCAGGGAGTCGGTGAAGCGGTCGCCACCAACCGGGTCGACCACCACGTCGACGCCACCGTGAGCGTGCTCCCGGGCCAGGTCCGACCACGCTTCGTCGGTCCGGAGTACGACGTCTGCCCCGCAGGCGCGAGCGACTTCTTCCTTCTCGTCCGACGAGACCACGGCAATGGCCGGCTTCGCGCGGCCCCGGAGGAGATCGAGGGTGGCGGTGCCGACACCGCCCGCAGCGCCGTGCACGAGGACCGACTCCCCGTCCTCGAAGCCAGCGCGGTGGAGGGTGAACCAGGCTGTTGCGTAGTTGAGGAAGAAGGCGGCACCCTCGGCCCACGAGAGGGCCTCCGGGATCCGCACGGTGTAGCGCGGAATCGCGAGCACCCGCTCGGCAGCGGCGCCCCAGACGCAGAAGCCGGCCACCCGGTCGCCGGGACGGAAGCGAGAGTCCACTGGCGCCTCGATCACGACGCCGGCGTACTCACCACCGGTGACGTACGGCACCGGCATCCCGTGCTGATACGCGCCCCGGCTCTGCAGAAGGTCGGGGAAGGAGACCGCGGCAGCCCGCACCTCGACCAGGAGTCGCTCCCCGTCGGCCCAGGCGTGCGCTCCCGCCGGTTCGGGCAGATCGTCGACCAGGGCAACGGCGCCGGGCCCCGTGGTCTCCCGGACGACCAGCCCGCGCATCAGCGGCGGGCCACCGAGGAGGTGACCGACCGGGTGTTCAGTTCGTCGCCGCCGTCGACTGTCATCAACTGGCCGGTGACCATGCCCGACGTCTCGCTGGCGAAGAACGCCACCCCGTTCGCGATGTCGTCGGGCGCAACGAAGCCGTTGGGCAGGCTCTCCAGCCACGCGTCCTTGACGTCCTCGGGCATGCCGAGAATGCCGGAGGAGGCGGTCATGCCCGGCAGCACGCAGTTGGCGGTGACGCCGGTGCGGACGTTCTCGGCAGCGACGGTCTTGACCATCCCGATCAGTCCTGCCTTGGAGGTGGCATAGGAGACCTGCGCGGGCATGCCCTGCGTTCCCGACGTGCTGGAGATGACGACGATCCGGCCGTAGCCGCGATCGCGCATCCCGCGCAGGCACTGCTGGAGCACGCGGAAGGTGCCGGTGAGGTTGATGTCGAGATCGAGTTGCCACTTGTCGAGCGAGAAGTTGTGCGCCGAGCCGAACAGCGTCGTGATGGCGGCATTGCCGACGTACACGTCGATCTCGCCGAAGTCGGGGAGCTCGTCGCGCGCGATGTCGACCTGCCAGGTGCAGCCCGGTTCCTTGTCGAGGGTGACGACCTCGAAGCCGTCGGCTGTCAGTCGGCGAACGATCGCCTGACCGATGCCGCCCTCGCGGCCGGCCCCCGTGACCAGTGCCCGACGCTTCATGCGCTGTCCGCCCCGCGGTCGTCCTTGCTGGTGAAGCCGTGCCGCTCGTCGAACGGCGGGATGGCCGGGTGGCCCTCGAGCCGCAGGACGAGCAGGGCCGTCTGGGCGGAGAGCTGGTCGTTGGCGTCGGAAGCCACGTCCAGTCCGGTGAGGTCGTGCACCTTCGCCAGGCGCAGCCGCACGGTGTTCTCGTGGATCCCCAACCGCGCCGAAGATTCCCGGACGCTGCGCCCGGTGTCGAAGAAGCACTGCAGGGTACGCAGGAGGTCGGCTGTGCCGGGCGCGCCGTCGAGCAGCGCGCCGACGACGTCCTGGACATACCGACGTACGGCGGCGAGGTCGCCGTTCGCGACGAAGAGACGCGCCGGGCCGAGGTCGTCGACCGCGATCACCCGCTCGGAGGCCCGAGCGAAACGGTCGATGCAGAGCACCACCTCGCGGGTCTCCCGATAGGCACGCTGGAGGGCGCTGGCGCGGGTGACGCCGGAGACGCCCACAGTTGCGTCGGGCTCGCCCAGACTGGTCATCAACTGCTTCATGGCCAGTTTGACCTGGTGGACGAAGGCGACCTTGGCCACTCCGTCGGGGGCTTCGATCAGCAGGATCGTGCCCTCGCGGCCGCGGGTGCCGAGCACCTCACCTCCCAGGTCCTGGGCAATCCGTGCGCAGAGGTCTTCCTCGTGGCGCGGAGCCGCTCCGATCGCGTCGGCGATGTAGACGAGGACACGATCGGCGTCGGCGCGCACCCCGAGGTACTCGGCAGCGTCGGCGATGTCGTCATCGCGGGTGTGACCCCGGACCAGCTGGCGGGCCAGGGTGGCGCGGGCATTCCAGGACGCGCGGGCGACACGGCGCTGGACGGCGTACTCACCGGCGAGGTGGAAGGCCGCACGGTTGACCAGCAGCGCCTCCTCCCGGCTGATGCGGCCGGAGACCTCCGCCAGCACCAGCCATGCGAAGAGGCAGTCGTCGCGACGTACCGGCATCAACAGGTGACGCCGCTCGATCCCGTGGGCCGGCTGGGCCGCCACGAGGATCGGGTCGGTCCCGGCCACGTCGACCGGGCCGTGTTGCTCGAGCAACCGGTCGACGTCCGGCGACCGGAAATCGGAGCCACGGACGCGGGCCGAGCGGGAGACGACGCGGCGCTGGGGGTCGATCAGCCAGATCGGGTTCGCCGTGAGATCGGCGACCGTGTGGACCAGCCCGGAGATACCGCCACCCGCCGCCGTCACTGCGGAGAGCCGGAGTTCGAGCGCATGGCGCCGGGTGAGCTCGTCGTGGCGCATCCGCAGGTCGGACACGGGCGGGGCAGACGTGGTGAGCGAACGGTGCGCGGCGACGGTCATGGCCGGGCCTCGCGGAGCGCGCCGGAACGGGCCGGCACCTGTGCCGTTCCAACCTTGAGCGGGGCAGCCATGGATATCTCCCTGTCGACATGCGAGATGACGATCACTTTGCTCTGAGATTAGAATGGTCTGACCGTTTACGCAAGGATGGTGTCGCACCATTCAGCCCTCCAGCATCGCGGCGCGGAACGCAGCGAGCTCCGATTCCTGGACCCCGTGCCGGGCCAGCCACGCTGCGGCACCGCCCGCTTCGGCCAGCCAGGACAGGAAGCCCGCCATGTGCTCGGGCCGCGGATCCTGATCACCGGGAGCGCCGCCGGCCAACATGTCGGCGTACAGGTCAATGCCGAGCAGACGCGTCAGCACCGGCTCGACGCTGGACGCCGACAACACGTAGTCCTCGATGATCGACGCCTCAGGGACATCGAGGACGGACAGCAGCAGAGCCGCCAGCACACCGGTGCGGTCCTTGCCCGCGGCGCAGTGGAAGAGCACGGCGTGGCCGGCGGGACGCATCACCTCACGCACGGCTCCGACGACAGTCTCGGGCCGCTCGGTCAGGTACGCCGGGTAGCGCGCGTGCCACGAGTCCGCGGCTCCGGCCGTCAACGGCCAGCGGTGATAGGCCACCCCGTGGCCCGCCCAGTCCACGCATTCCCGGCTTGCCTCACTCCCCCGTCGCAGGTCGACCACGCTGCGGAGCCCGAGTCCCGTCATGCCGCCCGGGTCGAGATCGGCGAACAGCGGGTAGTCGCTGCGGAAGATCCGGCCCGGCCGGACGATCTGGCCCGACACCGTGCTCATCCCACCGAGGTCGCGCAGGTTGTGCGCTCCCTCGAGGGAGAGGACACGCGGGCTGGGCAACGACGTCTCGGAGGGCACGGAGCCAATCTCCCGCCCAGCGCCTCCGGGCACCACGGGCGCTGCGGCGACCACTGTGGACACCGACAGTGGGCATGGCCTTGAAGGGCGAGTACGCCGAACGGCGGACCTTGTTCACCCCCAGGGGAGTCGTTCGGAGGCGCCCCCGAGCGCACCATCGAAGGGTGCTCACAAGAGCACCTCAACGACAGGAGGGGATGTCATGACATGGCACACCTCGACAACCACGAAGGCTGAACTGCACGACCTCCTCGCCCAGATCCGCCACCAGGGTGGCACGGTGGCCAGCTGTCATCGCTGCACGAACGGACTCGAGATCACCTGGTTCACGCTCTGATTTCGCAGCGTCAATTGCGAGCAGCGAGGCTCAGCGCGATGTCGGTGATCATGTCTTCCTGGCCGCCGACGAGTCCGCGGCGGCCGCACTCCATCAGGATGCCGCGTACGTCGACGCCGTACTGCTCCGCCGCCCG
Source organism: Nocardioides sp. WS12 (assembly GCF_014108865.1). Taxonomy (NCBI): domain Bacteria; kingdom Bacillati; phylum Actinomycetota; class Actinomycetes; order Propionibacteriales; family Nocardioidaceae; genus Nocardioides; species Nocardioides sp. WS12. The sequence continues at coordinate 261,499 of NZ_CP053928.1, forward strand.
CTCGGCGTGACGCAGGAAGCTCGAGTAGACGCCGGCGTACCCGAGAGTGAGCGTCTCGCGGTCCACTCGGACCGGGCGGTCCTGGAGCGGACGCACGATGTCATCAGCAGCGTCCTGCAACGCGAACAGGTCGCAACGGTGCTCGAACCCGGACAGGTCGGCCACCGCAACGAACGCCTCGAGCGGGCAGTTGCCGGCACCGGCACCGTGGCCGGCGAGCGATGCGTCAACCCGGAAGACACCGTTCTGCACGGCCACGACCGAGTTGGCCACCGACAGCGAGAGGTTCTCGTGGGCGTGGATGCCGATCTCGGTCGCCGGGTCGAGCACGTCACGGTAGGCGCGCACCCGGGCTGCGACGTCGTCCATGGTGAGCCGGCCACCGGAGTCGGTGACGTAGACACAGTGCGCGCCGTAGGACTCCATCAGCATCGCCTGTTTCGCGAGGTCCGCGGGTGGCGCCATGTGCGACAGCATCAGGAACCCGGACACGTCCATGCCGAGTTCGCGGGCCGCCTCGATGTGCTGGGCTGACACGTCGGCCTCGGTGCAGTGCGTGGCGACCCTGACGGACCGCACACCGAGGTCGTGGGCGCGCTTCAACTCGTGCACGGTGCCGACGCCGGGAAGCAACAGTGTCGTGAGCCGGGCCTTCTTGAGCACCGATGCGGCGGCTTCGATCCACTCCCAGTCGGTGTTGCTGCCGGGGCCGTAGTTCAGCGAACCGCCGGCGAGGCCGTCGCCGTGCGCGACCTCGATCGCGTCCACCCCGGCCTCATCGAGGGCGATGGCGATCCGCTGCACGTCCTCGGGTGTGATCCGGTGCCGGACCGCATGCATGCCGTCGCGCAGGGTGACGTCCTGGACGAAGATCGGGGTCCTCATCACAGGGCCGCCTTCTCGTTGATGCGGGCTGTGTTGATGAGATCTGCGGCGATGCGTTCGGCGACCTGCATGCCAGCGGAGGTCATGATGTCGAGATTGCCGGCGTACGACGGCAGGAAGTGCCCCGCGCCCTCGACCTGGAGGAACACCGAGACCTGGTGCGTGGGCCGCTCAGCGCCAGGCGCCACGAGCGTCTGGACCGGCTGGTCGGGCGGGATCTCGACGATCTGCACCTGCTGCACGAGGCGGTAGCCCGGGACGTAGGCCGCGACGTCAGCGACCATTTTCTCAACGCTCGCACGGATCTGCTCGTGCTGCACCGGGTCTGGTGCATGCACCAGCGCGAGGACGGTGTCGCGCATCATCAGGGGCGGTTCGGCCGGGTTCAAGATGATGATCGCCTTGCCCCGATCAGCCCCGCCGACCTGCGTGATCGCGGCCGAGGTGGTCTCGGTGAACTCGTCGATGTTCGCGCGAGTGCCCGGTCCGGCGGACTTCGAGGCGATCGACGCGACGATCTCGGCATAGGCAACGGGCACGACCCGAGAGATCGCAGCAACGACAGGAATCGTGGCCTGCCCACCGCAGGTCACCATGTTCACGTTCGGCGCATCGAGGTGCTCGGCGATGTTCACGGCCGGGATGACGTAGGGACCGATGGCCGCCGGCGTCAGGTCGATCAGCCGTTTCCCGAGGGGCTGCAACAACGCTGCGTTGGCGACGTGGGCCTTGGCCGACGTCGCGTCGAACACGATCCCGATGTCGGCGAACTCCGGCATCGCGATCAGGCCGTGCACGCCCTCGTGGGTCGTAGAAACACCCAGGTCACGGGCACGAGCCAGCCCTTCGGAGGCCGGGTCGATACCGACCATGACACCCATCTCGAGGTGCTTCGCCGTGCTCTGGATCTTGATCATCAGATCCGTGCCGATGTTGCCCGAACCGATGATCGCCACCTTCACCCTGCTCATCAGGACTCCTCAGCGGTGGCCGCGCCGAACGAGATGGAGAGCGTGCCGAGGCCGCTCACGCGCACGTCAACCAGGGCGCCGGGCCGCGCAGGGCGCATCGGGCCCAACGCACCGGACAGGATCACCTGACCAGCGCGGAGCGGGTCGCCGAAGGCCAGTGCCTGGCGTGCCAGCCACTGCAACGCGAGCAGCGGATCGCCCAGACAGTCCGCCCCTGTGCCCGTCGAGTCCTCCTCGCCGGTGACCTTCATCCGCATCACGGTGTCGCGGGGCGTGAACTCCGCCAGCGTCCGGCGCTCGCTGCCGAGCACGTAGCCGCCGGCCGAGGCGTTGTCGGCGACGGTGTCGGCGAGCCGGATGTCCCACCCGGCGATCCGGCTGTCGCAGATCTCGATGGCGACCACCGCGTGGTCGACGGCTGCGGTGATCTGTTCAAGGCCCAGGGGGCCGTCCGCGAGGTCCGCGCCCAGCACGAAGGCGATCTCCGCCTCGACCTTGGGCTGCAGGAGCCCGGCCAGCGGCACGGGTACGGCGGCGTCGTACGCCATGTCCGCGAAGAGGACACCCAAGTCGGGCTGGTCAACACCCAACTGTGCCTGGACAGCCGGGGAGGTGAGACCTATCTTGCGCCCCACGACGTGGGCACCGGCTGCGATGCGAGCACGGTTGACCCGCTCCTGCACGGCATAGGCGGCGGCAACATCGGTGGCGCCAATGAGGTCACGAACCGGCGGGCACGGCACGCCTGCGGTCGCAGCGGTCACCAGTCGGTCAGCGGCGGCCTGCACCGAAGCGTCGAGCACGAGGAGGGAATCGGTCATGACTCCACTCTCGGCAGCGCACGTCCACTCCCCAAGGCGTCGTTCCGGCCAACGGCACGACCGGAATGAGTGGTGAAGGCTGAAGCGTCTCGTATGCGACGACACCAGCCACCGGAATCCACCTGCGGGGGCGCAACGTGGTCATCTGTTCGTGGCGGATCGAGGGCGCGGCCTGTTGGGGAACGCACGCGCCCTCGATCCCTTTGAGGATCCGACCGCGCACATGGGGACGACGATCGGGCTCAAGGCCAGCGGGCTTTCGGAGAGGAAAGCCGGCCAACCTCCGCGGCCAGGCTCCCTCCCGCCGCGCTCACAGAGAAGACAGCGGAGCACCGGCTCTCCTTACGCGCGTCGCACAGAGCTTTTCCGCTACGGCGTTTGCCAGTTGTTGTTGTTGGGGTCGGGGTCGATGTTGTTGTTGGCGCTGACCTCCGCGGACACGACGAGTTCGCCCGGGATGACCACATCGAGGGCGAAGTCCGCGGTGCCCGGGCTCAGGGTGCAGGTCACCTCGCTGGGTTGCCCCGCGGCGCCCTCATCGGTGAGTTCGCAGATGCCTGGACGGAACTCTCCCCTGCGGTGTGCGGCGAAGGATTCGAGGCCGAGCACCCGGAACGTGATCAGCGTGCCGGAGGCGGACGACTCCGGCCCGAGGGTCAACTGAAGATGCTCGTGGTCCGGGTACGACGTCACGGAGCCGCCGGTGATGGCCAGGTCGGCGCGGGTCGGGGGAACGGGCTGGGACGCCACGGTCGTCTCGGGGTCAACCGGTCGGCGGGTGCTGGGGTCCGGTGAAACAGGGACCAGGACGGTCGACGGAGCAGCGGGCGGTGTCACAGAGGCCGACGGGACAGGGGTGGCGGCCGGACTCCGTGGCGTCGCCGACGGCTCGGGCGTCGCTGCCGCTGTTTCCGTGCTCAGCGAGGTGGCGGGCGCGCTGACAACAGGCCCGTCCTTGCCGGGATCGTCCGTGAGGAGCACCACCGAGGCCCCAGCGGCACCGAGCATGAGGACGAGAGCGACGCCTGCGGCGGCGAGCACCCCGTGATGCGACTTGTCCAGCGCCAACAGCGGCGTCGGGTGACTGAGCAGGGTGCCAGGGGCCCCGCCCTGGTCGACGTACCCAGCAGCCAGCACCGGACCGACGATCGCCGGCAGCAAGGCCGCCCCGGGGCGCCCGTTCACCGACACGACTTCCAGGACCACCGCGGAGCATTCGTTGCACTCGTCGAGGTGTGACGCGACTCGCTCCTGCTCTCGGCGCGACAGCTTTCCGAGGACGTGGCCCGGGACCAGGCGCCGTACGGCCTGACACTCAGCGACATCGGTCGCAGCCACGTGCGCGTCGATGTAGGCGCGGCGCAGGCCGTCACGCGCACGAAAACTCAGGGCCGCCACGGCGTTGGGCTTCAGGCCCATGATCCGGCCGACGACCTGATGGTCCTCACCCTCAACCGCGGTGTGCCACAGGACCGTCTGCCACCTCGGCGGCAGAGACCTGAAGGCGTCGACCAGCATCTCCGAGGTCATCCGGTCGTCCACCTGACCCGAGGCCGCAGTGTCCGCGCCATGATCGGGCAGCTCGTCCACCCACATGATCCTGCGGTCTCGCTGGAAGCGGTTGACCGCGAGGTTGCGGATCGTCTGGAACAGGTAGGCGCGGAAGGCCGACCGGACTCCGGCGCCCTTTCGTGCGGCGAGGTAGACGCGCGTAAAGGCCTCGGAGACGAGGTCGTCGGCGTTCGACGGATCGACACCCCGCGCCATCCTCGTCGCGGCCTGATGGTGTCGACCGAACAGCTCGGCCCACGCACTGACGTCGCCCGAGCGCACGAGGTCGAGCAACGCCTCGTCACTGAGCGACACCACTGCTGGTTCGAGCGTTTCAGTCATCGAGCTCTGACCTCACCACCCGGACAGTGCACTCCACGGCATCACCGGTCCTGCCCCGTAGGCCGGTCATCGTGAACTTCTTGTTGCTGCCGGCCGCGACCTCGAAGGTACGACGCCGGGTGACAACGACCTCGCTGGTGTCAGAAACCACTACGGACACTCGAACAAGGTAACGCGCAGCTCGGTCACTGTCATTGGCGATCGCACCGCCTGCAGCCCACCTGCGCTTTGCCTTGGGTGCGCACTGGAAGTCCCTGAGATCGGCGCGCGCACCCACTGGGTCGATCAGGTCGCCGTTGTCCCCGCTCGGGACTCGCGACTCCGACGAACTTGCTGTGGCCGCTGGCTGGTCCTGCGACGCCCCGCCGTCACCGCCGCACGCGGCCATCGGGACAACGCTCAGCGCGAGCACAATTCCGAGAACTGTCTTTCTACCCACGATCTTCCTCACATTTCCTTGGCACCACGTGGCGCCGGGACGGCTGTCCGCCCTGTCTTCCAGAGGATTTCGATGCCGCGCCCGAGCTGGCTCGGAACGCACCCGTCCGGCCCGGTCGCTCGGGAGCAACCGGACCGGACAGCATCGACTCAGGCCAGTTCGTGACGCCTCCGCCCACGTCCCACCAGGACGAGGCCGGCCAGAACAGACATGACGGCACCCACGGTCAGGACCAGGGACGGACCGCCGGTGTTGGGCAGCACGCCGTCACCGGGCGGCGTCTCGCCAGAGGAGACATCCCCCGGGACCTCGGTCGGCGTCCTGACCGAGTCCGGCGGGCTGACCACCGGGGTCCCGCCCGGCGGCGTGTAGGTCGCCGTGGCGGTGTTGCGCACCGATCCGGCCAGAGCGTCGGCGGCCGTGATGATGTAAGCCTCATCCGCGACACACAGCACCTTCTCCGACGGAGCCAGAGACGTCACCGGGCAGCTGACAGTGATCCCGGCAGCGACCAGCATCGGATCGTCGACATTCAGATCGGTGAGCGTCACGTTCCCGGTGTTCACCAGCTCGAAGGCGTACTCGATGGTGTCACCGGCATCCGTCAGCCCGTCGCCGTCCACGTCCGTGACCGTCGCCGCCCGCTTGTCGAGCGTCAGGGCCGGCTCGTCGTCCAGTTCGGTGATCGTCTCGTCCGGCTTGCTCGTCGTCGGCGGGCCAGTCGGCGGCGTACCCTTCGCGGTCGCGACGTTCTCCACCGTTCCCGCGTCCACGTCGGTTTGGGTGATCACGTACGGCGCATCGGCCCCACACGTCACCGTGGCGCCCGGCGCGAGCGTCGTGGGGTCACACGTGACCGTGATGTCCAGGTCGCTGAGCAGCAGGTCGTCGACGGCCACATCAGTGAGCGTGACGTTTCCGGTGTTCTCGAGGTCGAAGACGAAGTTGATCTCGTCCCCGAGGTCATTCAGACCGTTCCCGTTGACATCCACCACCGACGCGACCCGCTTGTTGAGCGAGAGCGACGGCTCCTGGGTGGCCGGGACCTGGACGTCGTCCTCATCAGTGACGACCGGACCAGACGGCGGCGTACCCGTTGTCGTGGCGGTGTTGTCCACCGCCCCCGCATCCACATCAGCCTGCGTCACCACATACGTCGCGGTGCATTCCATCGACGCACCCGGTGCCAACACCGACGGTGCAGCCGGGGCACAGTCAATCGCCGACACCGAACCAGAACCAGTGAACGCGGTCTCCTCGATCACGACATCAGAAAGCGTCACGTTGCCGGTGTTCGTGGCAACGAACGTGTACGTCATCGTCTCCCCAACAACCAGATCGGTCTTGTCCGAGGACTTCACCAACTCGATCGAAGGCTCCGACGTTCCAGGAACCTGGACCTCGTCCTCATCAGTGACGACCGGACCAGACGGCGGAGTACCCGTTGTGGTCGCGGTGTTGTCCACCGACCCGGCATCGACATCAGCCTGCGTCACCACGTAGGTCGCGGTGCACTCCATCGACGCACCCGGCGCAAGAACACTCGGCGCAACCGGGTCGCAGACCAAGTCAGAAACCGTGCCCGAACCAGTGAACGCGGTCTCTTCGATGAGGACATCAGACAGAGTGACGTTGCCGGTGTTGGTCGCGACGAAGGTGTACGTCATCGTCTCCCCGACCACCAGATCGGTCTTGTCCGAGGACTTCACCAGCTCAATCGCCGGCTCCGACGTTCCAGGAACCTGGACCTCGTCCTCATCCGTCACCTTCGGACCAGACGGCGGAGTACCCGTGGTCGTGGCGGTGTTGTCCACCGACCCGGCATCGACATCGGCCTGCGTCACGACGTAGGTCGCCGTGCACTCCATCGACTCACCCGGTGCCAACACCGACGGTGCAGCCGGGTCACAGTCGATCGCTGACACCGAACCAGAACCAGTGAACGCGGTCTCCTCGACCACCACATCAGACAACGTCACGTTGCCGGTGTTCGTGGCGATGAACGTGTACGTCATCGTCTCGCCACTGACCAGATCAGTCTTGTCCGAGGACTTCACCAACTCGATCGAAGGCTCCGACGTTCCAGGAACCTGGACCTCGTCCTCATCAGTGACGACCGGACCAGACGGCGGCGTACCCGTGGTCGTGGCGGTGTTGTCCACCGACCCGGCATCGACATCGGCCTGCGTCACGACGTAGGTCGCCGTGCACTCCATCGACTCACCCGGTGCCAACACCGACGGTGCAGCCGGGTCACAGTCAATCGCTGACACCGAACCAGAACCAGTGAACGCAGTCTCCTCGACCACCACATCAGACAACGTCACGTTGCCGGTGTTCGTCGCAACGAACGTGTACGTCATCGTCTCCCCAACAACCAGATCGGTCTTGTCCGAGGACTTCACCAACTCAATCGCCGGCTCCGACGTTCCAGGAACCTGGACCTCAGCCTCATCAGTGACCTTCGGACCAGACGGCGGCGTACCCGTTGTCGTGGCGGTGTTGTCCACCGTCCCCGCATCCACATCAGCCTGCGTCACCACATACGTCGCCGTGCACTCCATCGACTCACCCGGCGCCAACACCGACGGTGCAGCCGGGTCACAGACCAGATCAGAAACAGTGCCCGAACCAGTGAACGCGGACTCCTCGACCACCACATCAGACAGCGTGACGTTGCCGGTGTTCGTCGCAACGAACGTGTACGTCATCGTCTCGCCGACCACGAGGTCGGACTTGTCAGCGGTCTTCACCAACTCGATACCCGGGGTGCCGTCCAGCGGCGTGACCGTGGGGCTCTCGGGGGTCTCGACCACCGGACCCGACGGCGGGGTACCGGTCGCGGTCGCAACGTTCTCGACCGTCCCGGCATCCAGATCAGCCTGCGTGATCACGTACGGGCCATCGGCCACACAAGTCACCGACGCACCAGGTGCCAACGTCGTCGGGTCACACGTGACAGTGATGTCCAGACCCGCGAGCAGCGGGTCATCCACGGCCGCATCGGTCAACGTGACGTCACCGGTGTTCTCGAGGTCGAAGACGAAGTTGATCTCGTCGCCCACATCGTTCAGACCGTTCCCGTTCACATCATCAATCGACCCGACCCACTTGTTCAGCGAGAGCGCCGGCTCCTGGGTGCCAGGAACCTGGACGTCGTCCTCATCAGTGACGACCGGACCAGACGGCGGCGTACCTGTGGTCGTCGCGGTGTTGTCCACCGTCCCCGCATCCACATCAGCCTGCGTCACCACATAGCTCGCGATGCACTCCATCGACTCACCAGGAGCCAACACCGACGGCGCAACCGGGTCACAGCTGATCGCCGACACATCCCCCGAACCAGTGAACGCGGACTCCTCGACCACCACATCAGACAACGTCACCGTCCCGGTGTTCGTCGCGACGAAGGTGTACGTCATCGTCTCCCCGACCACGAGGTCGGACTTGTCAGCGGTCTTCACCAACTCGATCGCCGGGGCGCCGTCCAGCGGTGTGACCGTGGGACTCTCCGGTGTCTCCACCTCGGGACCAGTCGGCGGCGTACCCGTCGCGGTCGCGACGTTCTCCACCGTCCCGGCGTCCACGTCGGCCTGGGTGATCACGTACGGCGCATCTGCCTCGCACGTGACGGTCGCTCCGGGCGCCAGGGTCGTGGGGTCACACGTGACCGTGATGCCCAGGCCCGCCAGGAACGGGTCGTCCACGCTCACGTCGGTCAACGTGACATTGCCGGTGTTCTCGAGGTCGAAGACGAAGTTGATCTCGTCCCCCAGGTCATTCAGACCATTGCCATTCACGTCCTCGACCGACCCGACCCGCTTCAACAAGGCCAAACCCGGGCCAGACGTTCCAGGGACCTGGACATCGTCCTCATCAGTGACCTTCGGACCACTCGGCGGCGTACCCGTCGTACTGGCGGTGTTGTCCACCGACCCGGCATCAACATCAGCCTGCGTCACCACGTAGGTCGCGGTGCACTCCATCGACGCACCCGGAGTAAGAACAGACGGCGCAGCCGGGTCACAAGCCAGATCAGAAACCGTGCCCGAACCAGTGAACGCCGACTCAGCAATCACGACATCCGACAGCGTCACGTTGCCGGTGTTCGTCGCAACGAAGGTGTAGGTCATCGTCTCGCCAACGACCAGATCGGTCTTGTCCGAGGACTTCACCAGCTCAATCGCCGGCTCCGACGTTCCAGGAACCTGGACCTCGTCCTCATCCGTCACCTTCGGACCAGACGGCGGAGTACCCGTGGTCGTGGCGGTGTTGTCCACCGTCCCGGCATCGACATCGGCCTGCGTCACGACGTAGGTCGCGGTGCACTCCATCGACTCACCCGGTGCCAACACCGACGGTGCAGCCGGGTCACAGTCGATCGCTGACACCGAACCAGAACCAGTGAACGCGGTCTCCTCGACCACCACATCAGACAACGTCACGTTGCCGGTGTTCGTGGCGATGAACGTGTACGTCATCGTCTCGCCACTGACCAGATCAGTCTTGTCCGAGGACTTCACCAACTCGATCGAAGGCTCCGACGTTCCAGGAACCTGGACCTCGTCCTCATCAGTGACCTTCGGACCAGACGGCGGAGTACCCGTCGTGGTCGCGGTGTTGTCCACCGTCCCGGCATCAACATCAGCCTGCGTCACCACATACGTCGCGGTGCAGGCCATGGAGTCCCCCGGTGCCAACACAGACGGTGCGGCCGGGGTACAGGCCAGGTCAGAAACCGTGCCCGAACCGGTGAACGCAGTCTCCTCGATCACCACGTCAGTGAGCGTGACTGTCCCGGTGTTGGTCGCGACGAACGTGTACGTCATCGTGTCACCGACAATCAGGGCATCGCGATCGGCCGTCTTCACCAGGTCGATGCCGGCAGCGCCCTCGGTAGGTGTAACGGTGGGGCTCTCGGGGGTCTCGACGACCGGACCAGACGGCGGGGTACCGCTCGCAGTCGCAGCGTTCTCGACCGTCCCGGCATCCACATCAGCCTGGGTGATCACGTACGGCCCATCGGCCGCACACGTCACCGACGCACCAGGCGCCAGCGTCGTCGGGTCACACGTCACCGTGATGCCCAGGTCGGCGAGCAGCGGGTCATCGATCGCGATCCCGGACATGGTGACGTTGCCGGTGTTGGAGACATCGAAGACGAAGTTGATCTCGTCCCCCAGGTCCGTCAAGCCGTTCCCGTTCACGTCATCGACCGACGCCACCCGCTTGAGGAGCGTGATCGCCGGCTGCGGGTTCGCGGTGTTGGTCAGGGTGCAGGTGATGTCGGCACCGGCCACTGGCTTGATGCTCAGCGAACCAGAGAAGGTGGCGCCGCTCGGCAGCCCTGTCTGCCGCCCGTTGGCGTCGACACAGGTGATCGTCTTGTTGTAGGCGCCGAGATCGGTCCCTGGGGTCGCGGTCTCGGTGAGGAAGTACGTCGTGTTGACGTCCGCGACGTAGGTGCCCGTCGTACCGGTGCCGGCGGCGACCGTCGCTCCGGTGCCCTGCGTCGTGGACGCAGCGGTGTTGTTCACGACCGGGCCACCAGCGGAACCGCTGCGGATCTGGACCGTGAACTGGTCAGCGTCCCTGATCCGGGCGCCGCCGAGTGACTTGACCAGCTTGATCCGCGGGGCGCGCACCTCCAAAGGAGTGTTCTCAGGCGGCAACAGGTTGGTCGTGACGTTCGCAGGACCGTTGACGTAGGTGCCTTCAACGTCAGAGGTGACATTCACCGTGACCGTGCAGGAGACCTGATTCAGCGCCAGATCACCACCGGTGACCGCGATCGAGGTCGCCCCTGCGTTCGCCGTCCGGACCAGCGGGGCACCGGTCGTCGAGGTGCAGGTGCCACCCACGTTCGGGGTCGCCGCGACCTTGAGACCCGCCGGCAGGTTGTCGGTGAAGGACCAGTCGGCCTTCGCCATCAGTTCGGATGTGTTGGTGACGGTGAACGTGAGAGTGGAGACGCCTCCGGGTGCAATCAGCGGCGGGCTGAAGGACTTGTCGAGGCTGGGCGTGACATCGACGATCTGTGGCAAGTCGAACGAGACGTCGTTGCCGTTGCCGTTGGCCTGGGCGTTGTAGATCTGGAGCCCGAGGGTCGGGGTACCCGTGGTGGGGACCTGAATGGCGGCGGACTGGAGCTTCACGACACGGGTGAGGTCGGGGTAGATCACCACACCCGGAGCGGTGCACGGGTCCAGCCCACTGCTCAGCACCGTCGGGGTGCCGTTGACGACCAACGAGAAGGTCATGCGCGCGTGGTTGGAGAAACAGTTGATCTCGGCGAAGTACGCCGAAACGGCGTAATAGTGCCCAGCGGTGGCCTGGATGGCCGATTCGGTCTTCAACTCGTACCCGGCAGCGATGGTTCCGCTGGGCGCGTTGGTGTACTCGGTGAGGACCTGGTTGGTGGCCGCCTGGGCCGCAGTCTGACCCTGGGCAAGGCCGAGGGTGGTCGCCATCGACCGGAGCTGGTTCCAGCCGGCCGGCTGGTTGTTGGCACAACCCGCGTCCTGGGCCGCGGTCGGTTGCGGCGTGAGCGAGTTCATCACCCACCCGTTGCACTGCCCTCCCGCCGGCGTGTACGGCACGTCGGCGTCGTAGGTCATGCCGTTCGCGCCGGTGTAGTTGAGGATGTTGATGCCGCTCGCCGAGGCGTTCTGTGCCGAGAACGTCTCGGTGAAGATCGGCGTGCCGGGTTCCGGAACTCCCGCTGCTGCAAGCGCGAGTTCGTCACTGAGAGGCGCGACGGCCTTCGGGGCGACGCGGATCACTGCAGCCAGCAGCAACAGGATCGCGAGAGCCACCCCGACGACGACCGCATGGCGTCGCAGGCTTTTGACCACGTTGGTGCGGGCACTCCGCGCAGCGTGCTTGGACATCGAAACAACTCCCCATCTCGGAAAAAACCGGCACCGCCATGCAATGCACTCGTGGGGGAGACCGCGAAGGAGGGGCGCCGCTTACGCGAGCCCACAACAAAAGACAGTGATGCACGCCACACGCGTGGCGCATCTGGCGGGAACTCGAAATTCGTGGCCGCCAGCGCGTCATCGATCCGCAGTCCGCGGGGTCTCCTCTCCGGAGGCATCGGACCAGGATCCGGCTCGGGGGGACGGGCGCCGCCGTCAACTCAGCAGCCAACGAGAGCGAGTGAGCCATGACCGACTTCGAGAGCCTCCCCGACGGATGGATGGCGCGGATGGAGCAGATGATCATCGACGACGACGTCGCCTCCTTGAGCGGACCGTGGATCGTCCTGTGCATCGACATGCGCAACCAGTTCGTGACCCACTCGGGGCCGTTCCCCGACGGAATGAGCGCACTGTTGGCAGCCGACGCGGACCGTCGCGAACAGGAGAAGTTGGACGAACCCGGTCACTTCGCCTTCGACATCGCCCGGCTGGCGGCCCCGAACGCGATCGGGGCCGTCGCGGACTCGGCACCTCCCGGTCAGGAGCCCCTGAACCGGTAGTCACCGACGCCCGAAAGGCACTGTCGTCGCACGACCAGCGGCCTTGTGTGGCGTGAATCACCGACACCGGGCGTAAGTGAAGCGGCAGCTGGACCGTCTCCCCTACGTGGCGCCCGGCCTGGGGGACGGGCGCCACGTCCGCATCTGCGGCGTCGAGCAAAGGGAGGCAGACCGTGGCTGAAGACGGAGACGTGCCCGCGGCGTGGGTCGACCGACTTCACGACGTGGTCGTCGAAGACGATCTGGCAGCGATCGACGCCGCGTGGATCGTGATCTGCACCGACCCCGCTACGGGCTTCACCAGCTACGCAGGCCCGTACGTCGGTGTACGAGCCCTCGCGGCAACGGAGTGGGAACGGCGCATTCAGGACAGTTGGGATGCCGAGGAGCGTCTCGTCTTCCGTGTTGCGCGGCTCGCCGCTCCGCAGTCATTCGGATTCACTGCCGACCCGTGCGGATCGTAGGGATCAGGTCCCGAGCGCCTGACCTACGAACCAGACCGCGATCTGGGACCGGGAGCTGAACCCGAGCTTGCGCAAGATGCTCTGGACGTGACCCTGCGCAGTTCGCTCCGAGAGGAACAAGCGCTCCGCGATGTCACGGTTCGTGAGCCCCTCAGCAATCAGCGCCGCGACCTCCGACTCCCGCCTGCTCAGGGGCCCGGCCCGGTGGTCGGAACCGACCTTCCGAGCAGGCACGGGATCCGCGCTCAACCCGACGGCGATGACGTCGTGCGGCGCCATCGCCAGTCCGCGGGAAAAGGCGTCATCAAAGAACTCGCGGCCGGTCTGCGCCCGCACTTGGGCCTCACCCAATGAGCGGAACTCACTGATGCCCGGGGTCAACTCCACCGGCATGCTCATCATCCGCCAGAACAGGTCGGCCCCACCCAGCAACGGAACAGCCCGCTCGAAGTCGAACGAGATCGCAGCAAGCCAGGCCAGCGCCTCCAGCGCCAACGCGGTCGCCAACTGGTCACCCAACGACGACGACCTTGCGAGCGCCTCCTGCTCCAGCTCGGTCGCCTCGACCACGTTCCCCGACATCAGCGCCGCCAAGCCGAGAGCCCATCTGGCGTAGGCAGCGACGTACGTCTCCCCCAGAGGGTCGGTGACCTCTAGGCAGGACCGGCAGACGATCCCGGCTTGTTCGTAGCTCCCCGCGAACACGTGCGCGATCGCAGTGTTCAGTCTCGCCTCCAGGACACCCGGAAAGTGGTCGGCCCTCGCGTATGCCTCCGCGCTCTGCACCAACAGGCCGACCCCGGCATCGAAATCCTGCTCCCAGGTTGCGACCACCCCTGCAGCGAAGAGGTAGGTGGCCCGGGAAAGGTCATCGGCGTCATCGACGTACGTTTCCGCCTCCTGCACGCGGTCGCGTGCGTAGCCGAGGTCGAGCTGCAGCGCACCGAACCAGGCGCACAGCCGGAGCGCCTCGAGCTTGTCCTGGCGTGCTCCGTCGGTCAGCGCGATCGCACGCTCAATCCATCGACGCGCCTCACCCAGCAGGCCACCACAGATCCACAACGGTTCCAGGCCCCGACACATTCGGAGCCCGACCCCGGCCGACGCGGGGCTCTCCAGGGCATGCTCCAGAGCAGCGCGCAGGTTCGGATGCTCCATACGCAACCGGTCCATCCAGACCAGCTGGTCCGGTCCGACCCACTCGCGATCGAGCCGTTCCACCAGTTCCGCGTACCGGGACAGGTGACGATCACGCCAGTGGGCTGCGCCCTCCGATTCAGCCAGTCGCTCGGCACCGAACTGGCGAACGGGCTCGAGCAGGAGGAACCGGGAGCCCGTCTCCCCCACCCGTCCCACGATCGACATGTCCACCAGCGCCGAGAGCAGATCCAGCACCTGACCGGCATCGATCCCCGAGCCAGAACAGACCTCCTCCGCTGCGCTCATCTCGAAGCCGCCGGTGAAGACCGACAACCGACTCCACAGTTCACGTTCTGCGGCTGTGCAGAGGTCGTAGCTCCACCCGACGGACGCAGCGAGCGACCGCTGCCTCGCGGGAACATCGCGCAGGTCCGTCTCGAGCACAGCGAAGTGATCCGCGATGCGTTCGAGCAGCGCGTCGGCCGACAGGACCCGGACTCGAGCCGCCGCGAGCTCGATGGCCAACGGGATCCCGTCGAGACGGGCGACCAGCGCACCCACGGCGGCGACGTTCTCGGCGGTCAGACGAAAGGACGCCATCCCCTCGGTGGCCCGCTGCACGTACAACGCGATCGCATCGAAACGGACCGAACCCTCAAGGTCGACGGCGAAACCGACGTCCGGTACCGACAGCGGTGGGACCTGGTAGACGATCTCCCGGGTGATCCCGAGGGGTTGTCTGCTGGTGGCCAGCACCGTGAGGTCGGGGCATGCCGCCAGCAGGTCGGTGACCAACTCGGCGACCGCCGCGATCAGGTGTTCACAGTTGTCGAGAACCAGCAATCCGGGGCGGTCGGCGAGGAAGCCGGTCAGGACCGATCCGTCCCACGCACCCGCAGGGATCTGGAGGTCGAGCGCTCCGGCGACGACTTCGCCCAGGAGCTCAGGCTCAGCGGCGTTCGCGAGCTCGACCACCCAGGCTCTCGCCCGTTCGTCGTCCGTCGCCTCGGCGATCACCCGACGCGCGATCCTGGTCTTCCCAGCGCCCCCGATCCCGGTGAGCGTGACGACCCTGCCGGGCGCCAGCAGTCGCCGAACATCCGCGACCTCGACGGAACGTCCAACCATCCCGGCATGGCCACCCAACGATGCACCCACAGTCGACACCCTAGGTGCCTTCGGGTCCGGCCGAGGGTCAGATTGCCAGACCGAGGACCCGCGCGGCGACCATCGCGGCACCGCCGAACGCGATGCCACCGACCGCTATCAATGGCAGCACCAGCAACGCGCAGAGTGTGGCGCTGGCGTCCTCCACGCCATCGAAGAGGCTGACTCGCGGGGCGTCCGGCCCGCTGTGACCGGCGATCACGATCGGGTCCGGCCGACCAAGAGCGCTCCGGCGATGAGAAGGAGGGCCCCAGCGAGCACGGGCCAGAGCGTCAGGTTCGAACCCGTTTCAGGCAGGTCCCCGTCCGCTCCGGACGGGGCCACCTCGGAGTCATCCAGGGACGAGGCAGGAGTCTCGCTGGTGGTGGACGCCTCGACCGAACTCGTGGCCACGTCCGTCGGACCGGAAGCCGTGTCCGTCGGACCGGTCGACGTGTCCGTAGGTGCGGTCGACTCATCGATCGGCTCGCCCTCCCCGTCGCCGCCCGCCTCGGTCCGGTCGAGCTCCGAGGTCACGGTGGCGGGGTCCTGTCCGCTGAGAGCGACTGTCCCGTCGTTGTGGTATTCGGCGAGCCCCGGGTCGGTGACGTCGCTGTCGAGAGCGACGTTCATGTACCACCCGGCCGGGAGCTCCCAGGTCGCGGTGAGCGACGTCGGCGTACAGACGATGTGAGCCGGGTCCGGATAGGTCGCGGTGAGGTCGGCGATCACCGTCCCGTCGCTGGCGCGGCTGTCCCCCACGGTCACCACGACAGTGGTGCAGTCGATGGCCAGGCCCGTGCGGGGCGTGTCGGTGATCGTGACTGTCGTGCCGTCAATCGGCGTCTGTGGGGACAGCAGCACCGAATGCGACCGACGCTGATCGGCCGGATCGGACCACCAGATCCACTTCGTGGCCACAGCAGGCGGAGGCTCACACCCAGCCTGGCAAGGATTGGATCCGGTCAGCGGGACGGTGGAGACACCTCCACTGACCTCGAACTCAAGATCGACCGCTTCGCCCTCATTGACGGTCTTCACGTACTGCGTGCTGAACCGGCAGGTGCCGTTGACGTTGAGCGGGTGGGTCGACACGTAGTCCGTCAGGGTGAACGTGACCACCCACGGCGGGCCACCGGCGACGTCTGCCGTCGCGACCGGCGTGACCCCATCCGGCGCGAGAAGCGAAAAGGTCGTCGGACCCATCCAGCGCAGTGCGTCAGGCAATGTGAGGGTGAAGGTGTCGCCAGGCCGCGAATGGTCCGGGACCTGCCAACGACAGGTGAAGTCCACGCGGTCCCATTGAGCCACGCTCGTTGCCGTGGTGGTCACGTCGATCGTCGCAGGCACCTCGGCTGCCGTGGCGTTCTCGGAGTGGCCGCTCGTGACGACCAGTCCGATGGCCAGCACGATCACCGCGAGGACTCCGATGACGGCCCGTACGACGACGGTCGGACTCTTCAGTTCAGTTGCCACGGTGGAGGGACCAGCCGGACCGTCGCTCGCTTATGCATCGACCGCAGTGACCTGCGTCACGTGCCGTCAGCGACAAACAGGTAATTCGGCGCATGCGTGCGCAGGTCGGTCCTGGTCACGCTGGTCAGGCACCTGATCCGACTACGAAGCAGAGCACAACTGTGATCCGACCCTTTCCCACGCCGCTTGATTCTCGGGATCACTCCACCACCGACGCAGACCTTCTCGACCGGGTCCGCAACGGCGACACCCAGGCCTACGCCGACCTGTACGACAGGCACCGCCAGGCCGCCCTCCGAGTAGCGATCGCGGCCTCCGGGCCGTCGCGGGCCGAAGACCTGGTCGCGGAGGTGTTCACGCGGACCCTCCAGCTGCTCATCAGCGGATCGGGGCCCGACCGGGCGTTCCGCGCCTACCTCTTCACGGCGATCCGGAACCTGAACGTGAACGTCCACAGCAAGGAGCGCCGTTCCCTACCCGTCGGCGATCTCACGGCGCTCGACCACACCCTGCCTGACGCCCCACCATCCGCTACGCCGACGCATGATCTGGCAGCGGAGGCGTTCCGTGCGCTTCCGGCACGCTGGCGGGAGGTCCTCTGGCTGACCACGGTCGAGGGACGCTCGCTCAATGAGGTCGCAGCCCTCGTCGGCTCCAACCCGAACGCAGTTGCCCAACTTGCCTTCAGGGCTCGCGAAGCCCTCCGCCGTGCCTACTTCGCCCGGCTCGCCGGGATCCCCCACCGTGAGACCTGTCCCGCCGAGGCCATCGTCGCTTCCCGCCAGATTGCTGCCTGAGAACACACGCTTGTTGACGCCCAACTACCGATCGAGCCGAACTCGAGGTGAGCACCGTCGCTATCCGGCCCGACGCACCGCGTCGTCCTGCAACGCCGACGAGTACAGGCGCACAATCGGGCCGATGACAGATCGCTCGGTCGCAGATGCTGTCACCAGTCGATGCAGCAGACCCGCGGTCCTCCCACGACGTACAGGCCGGCTGAGATACCGCGCTGCGCCAACCGGTTGTCGAGTTCGGCAAGCAGCGCACGGAGACGATCGGCGTCGAGCTCGATCGGGGCGCTCATGCGGTGATCAGGTCGCGTTGGGCGATGTAGATGCCGCGTTCAGCCAGCCAGTCGGGCGTCGCCTCGCGGATGTCGGCTTCCTCGAGCAACAGGTTCGACATGACCCACTCGTGTGCTGCGCGAAAGTCAGTCCATGCCGGTGGCGTCCGACCGGACGCCGCGAACTCGTGCGCAACGAGGGCTGCGAGCAGGGCGTCCCACTTCTCGTCGCCCGTGCTGGCCGGTCGGGTCTCCCACGCGGCGGCGGGTTCATCGGGAGTGGCGAGCATTGCGCGGACCTGGTCACGGGCCTGGGTAGCGATCTTGAAGGCCCAGCGGTCGTCGCTCTGCGCGATCGCTTCCTTCAGGGCCCGCCGCGTGCTCTGCGGTGTCAACCATCCGCGCGCATCCGCCTCCCCCAATGCGGCGCCCTGCCGCAGCGCACGGAGGAAGAACGCGGCCGAAGGGCTGGCCGAGCCGTTGAGGTAGGACGACAGGCGCGAATGCGAGGTCCCCAGTGCTGCTGCGAAACCACGCAGACTCAGCCCGCTGCGACGCAGGGCTGCGCGCAGTTGCCTCGCGACGTCCTGCGTGTCCGTGTCCAAGCGCCACTCCCCTTCCCGGATCATGGTACCTGATCAGACACCACACGGCCGATCGCCAGGACCACAACCCAGCCCGCCGTCCTTGCCCGAAAACGACGAAAGCCCACGTCAACGGCGAGGATGACGTGGGCTTTTGCCTTGTGCGCCTGTAGGGATTCGAACCCCAAACCTTCTGATCCGTAGTGCGAATCAGAAGGTTTTCGAGGTGTCTGGCGCCGACTCGGCACACCTTCAGCCGACATCCTGATGACGCCAAAGTAGCAGGTCAGACGGCATTTCGGCGGCGTCGTCGGGTGCAGTCGGAGCAAGACCGGTGCAGTCGCTCGCCAACCCATTGAAGGGGTTTTTGAGCCGGGTTTGGGCCGCGGAGATGTACGCCTTCGCAGCGGGCGATTCGCCATTCGATAGGCGTGAATTGCTGTGCCATCAAGCCGCCACCGAGGGCAGGAGCCGATGTCGGCGCTGCCCGCGCCCCTTGTCGGACAGGCGCCGTCCGAACTCGAGAGGCGGCGAATCACGTCGTCGCGGGCCGGACCGACTGCAGCTACGTCCGGCACAGTCTGTTCGTCGTGTCGGTCGGTCAGTCAGCCGACCTCGATCAGCCGAGGGTCAACTCGGGCTCGCCGATTCGAACAGGTTCGGTAGGCATGGATGGCGAGCGCAGTCGCACGACGACAATCGCGACCAGGTAGGAGAGGACCATCGCCACCGCCAGCGTGATACCGAACTCACGCGGCAACGAGATCCGTGACGGCACCAGCGCGAGGTATCCGACGGCGGACGTGACACATGCCCACGTCACCGTCCTTGCCAGTTTCGGTGCCGCCTTCCTGCGTGACTCGGCGAGCAGTACCGTGAACTCGCATGCTGTGACAGTTGCGAGTGAACCAAGTGTGATGGTCATCGGATTGAGCGGCCGATCGAAGACGGCCAGTCCTGCCAATGTCCAGCCTGTAGCAAGAATCGCTGCGCCAACTGCCAGCGCTGCGTCTCGGCGATGGCGGAGACCGATCGTCAGAACTAGGCCTGCAACAACGACGCCGGCGATGTTTCCGATCCATCGATCGCCGGCGACTGCCTCGTAGGTGTGGCTGGCCGCGACGGGAAGTCCGACAAGTTCAGCCCGCGTTCCGCTAGGCGGTGTCGGCAGGGATGCCTCCACGTCTTCAAGCAAGTCACTCTGCGTACCCAAGTCCTGGAGTTTCAGACCGAAGGACAGCACTGCCTCCCGGCTGTCGGGCGTCAGGACTGCATTGGACAGATAGGGCGGGAGCAACCCGAGAATCTCGACTACGTGGGACGTGCTGGGCTACCCGCGACGTCGGACACGGAGCTCGCCGAACTCCGACTTACACAGGTCAACCAGACCTACATCTATGACCTGAAGATCAACGACCACGGCTCATTCCGGTTCAACTCGCTTGTCGAACTGAGCTCTGGTCGCGGCCGGACACGGATCAAAGCCGGAATGGAGTACAGCCCGGCGGACAACGCGATCAAGCTTGTGACGATGTTCAAGTGTCGGGCCGCGCGGGCCAACGACCCCACCTGGCAGTGGACCTGACTACACCTTCGAGCGCCCGCCCGATGTTGAACTCGTCGAGAGAAACCGTATCCGCCTATTCGTCCATGAGCCGGGCGCCCTTTGGCCGTCGAGCGCCAACCAGAACGTAAGCACAACTTCCGATAACCCCAACGACACCCAGACCTAGCCATAGCCGCGGATAGCTCTCGGGCAGCCAAAACCCGGCCTCGCTAGAACCTAGCGACCGCGTAAACGTCACGATTGCGACGGCGGGTATCGCACCAACTATGAGGGCCGCTCTGCCGACCCCAACCGATAGCCCGAATGTGAGTGCCACCAGAAGCCCGGTTGCAGGAACAATGTTGTCGAGGTCCGTAATCCACGTTGCCAAAGCAGCCCCTGAGCACGACACCAACAACATCAGGGCAAGCCAAAGGAGGCGTCCCCTTCTCAATCGCCGCCGTGACGGGGCGAGCTCAGGCATTGCGTTGACCGTCGCTACGCTGGCGACCATCGCGAATGCCGGAGGACCCAGCGCCCACAGTGGGATTGGCGGACCACCTGTGGCACCGGGAACTGGGTCAAGTGCAAACCAGCCAAGCCCAGCAGTCAGCACCACGACAGTCCACGCGAAGGCGAGCCCATGGTGAGCGACCAGCCACGCGTGAGCAGTACGGCTGTCTATTGGGGAACTGCCCACGGCATTGCGACTTCAGAAAGCTGACACCTTCGCAGTTGGCTGAAGGTGCGCACCACCCACGCAGTGCGATCCGTTCGGTGTGGGCGGGAGAGCCACTCCTCGGATTCCGCGCTCCAAGGGTAGGTCTCCTCACCGCCGCTCCCGACGATCCATTCGGTAAGCAGTTCCTGGGCTTGGAACGCTTCATCCGGAGGAGGCTCGGACGGATCAGTCCAAGCAGCGCAAGCGGCCGGTCGAGCTACCAAAATGGCCCCCCTCCGCAAATCCGAGAACGGCGAGTCATCGACGTTTGTCAGTAGACCGCTTGTCTCCGGCGGTTGGTAGCCCGCAAGCAGTTGTTCGTACCGCTCGGGCATGTTGACTCCGGCGCCCTGTAGCACCTCCGACGCCGTGGACAGCGCCTGCGACACATCCTCAAGAAACCGCACGTTCGACGGGGCCAGGCACGCCTGAGGAGCCCCCATGCAGGACGTCGGCTTTTCGGAGGAAGCCGCAAAGCGCTCCGCATTCTCCGTCATCAGCCCCAAGCACGCGCCAATGAAGATGGAACCTGACACGACGGCCGCACCGGCGGCCTTCGCCAAGGTCTTCCTGGAGCGTCGTCGAGGGACCAAGGCACACGCAATGAGTACCGTCGCCGCAGTCAGCGCGCACACCTGCAGGCACCAAACGCGGGCGTCATACTTCAAACCGGCGAGTGAACCCGTGACGGGACCTTGGCGCAGCAGGTCCGCAACGGGTCCCGGCCCGAAGGCGCCGACCAGGAACAGCGCAGGGGCAGCGAACACAGCTGCAAGTCGATGCGGCCACCACCAGCCGAGAGCGGCACCGGCCATGCAGCAGAAAGCCAGCACGGCCGGACCAATGAGCAGTGCCCACAACGACAGCGGTCCGCCGTGGTTTGCAAGAAACGTCATCGTCAGCGCCGTCACGCACGTAATGGCGTACACGCCCAGAGCGAGCAGCCAGGCTCGAAAGCCCGACAAGACGGGGACGAGCCATCCCCGCACGGATGGGGCGATCAACGGATCGAGTCGTCGTTGGGTGGCGGCAATATAGGCGCCGACGGACCCGGCCAGAGGGGCGGTGAGTACGGTCGAGCCGGTAACCGTGTCAACAGTCCAGTTCCATTCGCCCCTCCACTGGGCGTCGAAACTGACGAGCACGAACAGTGCGGTCCCGAGTAGCGGGGCAACAAAGATCCCCCCTGTGTAACGATTCATGCAGTCAGTGATCCTCGCAGGCGCATGAACGCCGCCTCATATGCACTGATTCCCGATTCGGCAGTCACCAGGTCGGCCCCGAGGGTACGCAACTTCTCGAGATCATCATCGAAAACGATTCGGCCAGCCTCAAGCATGACTATCCGATCTGCGATTGGGACCAGGTCCTCCATTTGGTGACTACTGACGATAGTCAACCTGGTGGGCGGAAATGCCTTGATCAGTTCCCGGACGCGAACGCGTTGCTCTGGGTCCAGGCCTGCTGTCGGTTCATCCAGCAGCAGGAGGTCGGGGCCACCTAGGAGAGCCTGGCCTAGCAGTAGTCGGCGGTGCATTCCGCCGGAAAGCTGACCGACCTTGCTGTGGGCCTTGCTTTCAAGGTCGGACGCAACGAGCGCTTCTCGCACCAGACTGCGGCGCTGCTTGCGTGGAAAGCCGCGCATCCAAGCCATGTACGAAAGAAAATCCATCACACGGAGCGAACCCGGGATCGCAAGTGTTTGAGGCATTGTGCCGATCCGCATCCGGGACTCCGTGGCCAGCCGTATTCCTTCTTCCCCGAACAGGCAATACGAGCCTGAGGTCGGCGTTAAGCCAGTGCCGAGGATATTGAGTAGGGTCGATTTCCCAGCGCCGTTGATCCCTACCAGTCCGACAACGCCCGCACTCCAGTCAAAGGACACAGAGTCGAGTGCAAGCAGGTTCCCGTAGGAATGGGTAATATCTTTCGCCGAAACGGCGGGATCCACGGAGTTTACCAACTCAGTAGCTAAAGCGCGAGTATACGGACGCACTGCACGGGTCGTTGGAAAACGCTTGAATTTCGCAGATGTTAATCACGCCTCGCACCTCCTCGGAGTCGTACCGAAAGTTTCGTGCTCGCGAGTGCTTGTACCACGATGCATCGTTCGTCTCGGTCGTTTGCTTTGATACGTCTTGACACCAAGTTTCAGTAGTGGCAACAGAACTACAGAGTCGTTTGAACTGAAAATCGGTTTCGACTCGCACGTTGTTTCCGCCCGGCTGCATGTCATATTGCCAAGTAGTACTCATCGCGCTCGTGCCATTGCTGTTGTAGAAGTTCCCGTACATCTTGCCGAACTTGGAGCCATCTTCATAGCCGTAGACCGGGCTTGTGGAAGTACTGTCATTCCACTCGGCCATAGCCGGCGTGGCTGCAGCCAGGCTAATAGCAAGGAGGGCGGCACTACCCGCGAGCGTCTGAATTCGCATCTTGCGACCTATCTTGAAGCTGTCAAGGGTTCGGGACTGACATCCTCAGGGGTGTTTACTAGATCTGTCAATAGTGACACTCCGTGCGGAACGATTTGGCATGTTCGTAGTTATATTTAGACAGGTAGAGCAGCAAGGCGAGGGGCAGTCGTCCTCGAGCATGACGTATCGCTCAGGTGTGCACGCCGTCTCAGCGGCCTACGCGAAGCAGGCACGCATCTAGAGAGAGCCAGGGGCCGTAATTCGGCGGCTGACAGCGACGTGACCGAGAACGACGTACTTGACCGTGAGCCCGGAGCAGGGGCCGCCCCACGCAGGGGCGAGGACACTCAGTTCCTCGACACGAGTGAGGAAGCGCAGCGCACCGCCTTGCCCAGTAGGGTAACTCGTCCGATGCTGGCAAGCTGACGTCGCAGCCGAGCGATGGCAAGTAGTACAGCGTCAGGCACGGTGACTGATTCGCTCGCTCACCTACATCCGACCGCGGTTAGCCTCGGCTGGCTGTGGTTGCTTCATCTGAAGGACCGGCGGAACCGTCGGTTGCACCAGCCTGCACCGGTGCAGGTTGGCTGCTGCGGCGACGCAGAGCGCGCTTTTCCTGCTTCTGTTCGGTGACGCGCGACAGGTCGTTCGCGGCGAGCATAAGGTCTTGGATCAGCGTAAGCCGAGAGAACTTCACGACGGCCAAGACAACCAAGCCTTCAGCAACCCAAGCAGCACCGTGCGTTGTGGATGAGCGATCAGGGTCCTGCGGGTCGATGGCGAGGCAGACCAATGAAACGACCGCGACCACCCAGAGCCACGTGCCGATGCTGCGAAGCGAAATGCGAATGGACCTGCCGTGTGTCCTACGGACCTTGTCGACGACTCCACCAGCTGACGAGACGTACGAACCAACCGCGGTGTTGTTGGTTCCAGCCGCCAGCGCGGTCACGGTCGACAGCGCCACATAGATGAAGCCCCTCTGATCCGGCTGGATGTCGTTGGGCCCATTGCCGAGCCAATCGAACCGAAGCGCAACAGCGTGCACAGCAACGAACGCCAGGCCGATTGCAAGGTCAGGCCACACCCGACCGAGCCACCAGTCGATCGCCTTCGCCACCGGGGTGGGGTTCTGCACGTTCATCGTTCACCCGCTTCCTATTCTATGGACGCTACCGACAGGGGGCGATTGAACCTTGCCTTCTAGTCGGCCTTGATCTGCAGTCGGTCGGCAGCGCGGCTGATCGCGTTGATGGCAGAAGGGATCCGGACTTGATGCCCGTCGTCGTCCATGACAGAGACCGTTTCCTTCGTTGCCATCCTGTACTTCACCAGATCGACGAGCTCTCGGTCAGTCACTGATTCTGGCTCAAAGTCAACCAGCTCCACCTGACCGCTCCTGATGGGTCTACCGATCAGATTGCGACCGATGTCGGCAATGCGTCCCCGGGTGCTGTCGGTAGCCGAGCTGGATCGGCCACGGACGCGCAGGATCACCTCGACGTCGATCTCAGACCCGAGGTCGAGGTCGCGGCCCAACTGTTGTGTGGCCGAATAGAGCCCTCCGTTGGGGTCGATGTTCCCCTGATGGATCTGATGGGGATCCAGTCGCACACTGACCATGCGAGCTTCCGAGGAGCCGTCTTGAAGCATGCCGACCAGTTGATCATCGGTGTACGGACGGACCGAGATCAGGTCATCGAAGAGTTCACCGTCCTTGTTGACCCAGTCGGCAAGGGCTCCGGCACGTGGTGACCCCTGCGCACCGAGCACCAGTCCGAAGATGTTCGTGCCGGGGATGAACGACAGCACCGAGATTTCTACCCACGGCCTGTTGGCTTGGGTCTCCTCGTCGAGGATGTCGCCCGACGACTCATCTAGCGACGACGGCGGTTCTTCACGCTCTCGCGCCAAGACAAGGTGACGCGACTCGTTGTGGACGTACACCTGCGCGTAGTTTCGGACGCCCAGGATCTGGTGACGCAAGTCGGTGATCCCATTGTCTTGCTGACGAACCAGAAGCTCGCCCAGGCAGTCCTGCCAGTCCGTGGCGAGCATGGGAAGGTCGTTCTCGTCGCATACCTCGAAGAACGCGACCGTCTTCATGGACTTCTTAGTTGCCATCTGCAACGCACCCGTCAGTTCAGTTGGATCGGGTCGTAGGGCGTGGCGACCGCGTACCTACGACGAATCAGGCGGAGAGAAAGCACGGCGGACAAGGTCAGTCGTCCTCGGCGAGTACGACGAACCGCTCAGCGGTGCAGACCGTCTCGGCGGCGTAGGCGAAGCAGGCACGCACCTGGAGAGCCAGGGGTCGTGTAGCGGGTGCCTCGAGGGCGGCGTGCCAGGTGAGCAGGCCCGTGGTGGCACGGCCGGCCTCGTTGGTGACGGTGCCGTCCCAGGCTGCCTCGCCCTGGTCGACCTCGGTGGCCGTCTGCCAGGTCCCCTGGCCCCAGACCCGCCACTGCAGGGTCGCTCCGGTGGCGCCGGCCGGCGCGTCGACCGACACGGTGAAGTCATCGGCCGAGCTCTCCCACACCGACGGCGACGTGAAGGTGGGTGCACCAGTGCCGTAGCTGAACGTCACGGTCGCACCCTCGTTTCCGGCCTTGTCGACCGGCACGACCTCGAACGTGTGCCAGCCAGCGGCGGGCTTGATGGTCGTGCCGTAGTCACCGGATGCGTTCGCACCGACGGCAGGGGCTTCCTGCCCGTCCACGGTGAGGTAGAAGCCAGCCGTGTCTGCCGAGCCATTGAGGGTGAACTTGGCCGACGCCGGGGTCGGGTTGATCCACTCGCCGTTGGTGAGCGTGTCCGAGGTGATCGTGACCTCGGGAGCGGTCACGTCGACCTTGAAGACCTTCGAGATCTTGGCCTTGCTCTTCAACGTGCCGTCGTGGGCGTTGACCGACACGGTGTAGATGCTGCCGTCGAGGAGCACGCCCGCAGGCATCGTGGCGCTGGCCGTCTCGCCCGACTCGACCGGATCGCTCGCGCCACTCCAGACCAAGGGGGCCAGGACGTTGTTGCCCTTGCGGACCTCGAACAAGGCGTGCACCGGGTCGCCCTCGGGGTCGGAGAGCTTGGCCGAGAACGTGGGGGTCAGCGAGGGCACGAGGCCGACCACCTCGGATTCGGGATCGACAGCGAGCTCCTCCGGCGTGGCCGGGTAGGAGTTGTAGGTGACGGTGAGCGTCGCAGCCTTCACAGCGACACCGTTCTCCGCCGAGCGGTACTTGCGGAAACCGGTCTTGGCACCCTCCTGGACCGCCGCGATCTGAACGCCGTGCTGGGCCGATCCGCTCAGCCACGAGTTCACGATCGCCGTAGCGTCGAACGCGACAGCACCTTCGGTCGGGCACGCGGCCGCGCCGTACGACTTCACCGAGGTGGCGGCGCCCGTCGTCGTGACCGTGGGCTGCTTGGCCCACGTCAGGCCCGGAACCGTCCACAGGCCGGTGACCCGCGAGACCCGGATCGCCGAGCCCGCGCACGACCCGGTTTCGAAGTTGGACAGGGTCAGGGCCGCGCTCTGCACCACCGCATCCGCGGGGATGTCGGCGAGTGCCGAGTAGTCGAAGTCGAGGTAGGAGCGCGCCTTGGTGATCCCCAGATTGGTCGAGCCGACCCGGAGCTCCGGCGACGTCGCCTGGCTCGTCGTCTGACCGATGTTGCTCACCCAGGTGTCGCCCGTGAGGTCGAGGGTCACCGTGTGGGTCGACACCGGTTCCTCGAGCGCCGCGACACCCTGCGCCGGTGACGCCGCTAGGGCTCCCGACGTCATTGCCGCAACGAGACCGATGACGGCCGTCCCGGTGATCGAGCCCAGCCACATACGTCGAGACATCCAAGTCCTCCATCGCCGCCCAAGCGGCCACAGCGGCCACCAGGATGCGAGCCTTCAACGCGCGAGCGCGTGCCGAGTTACGTTGAGACAATAATCAAGGACAGGTCTAGTCATGGCAGCCGTGGCCGGATGTCAGCAATGCGTCCGACCGGCATCGCGATTCGTCGGCCGCGAGCCGTTCGTCGTCACCTTGGCCCCGCCACCTTGTTCCCAACGTTTGTCCACAAGCAACCGGGTTGCTATACGAACGCGTGACGGTCAGGCTGAGCCACCCTGATGGCGACCGGCGGCTCCACTCACCCGCCTGCGCCGAAATTGGCCGGATATACCTAGCGCACCAACCGCCCCTGCGCGGTCGCCCGGGCAAAGGACAAAGGGCGTGCACAAGCACCGAGCGCATCGGGTCACCCGCTCCGTTGAACCATGCTGGCACCTGTTCGTGCAACGGGCCCCTTAGCCTCGCGTCCAGGCTTCCGGGGCAGGCTCCTGTCGAGTACGCCACCGACGGCTGGGTCGGCTGGTACAACAACCGACGCGTGCACAGCTCTCTTGGGATGATGAGCCCAGTGGACTTCGAGCGGGCCCACTACGCGGCCTCAACCGAGAGCCGCAACCCGCATAGGAGCGGCGGAGAACCTGGGTCGCTTCAAGTTTGCATCCACACCTCAGCGCGTCACCGCTCAAAGTTGACCAACTCGACGGCATCAAAACACCACCGCAACCAATACGTGCTCTCGACATCCCAATAGACCGGCACACTCAACCCCATGAGGGTTTCGAACCGATAGCCTTCTACAGCGACAATAGCGCGAGGAGTAAAATGCACTGCATCCCAGATCCGCGCGACTGAAGCCCAGTTGACCCGCGCGATTCCTCCTGAATTGCTGCCATGGGCATTTAGCAGTTCCACCCAGTCTGTCGCTGTCCTTATCGAATGCACCTTTGCATTTGATCCAACCTCAAGTCGCCATGTCGACCATGGACGAGGGTGCAATCCTGAACACGAATCATCATCCAGGAAATTCCGCCACATTCCCACAAAGGTGTCAGTCGCTGTTGACGAGTACAGGCCACCGGTCTCTCGCCAACTCGCCGATGCTCCAGGCCGGATTTCAGAAACAGGTTTGAAATGGTCAGCGCTCGGACGCTGCTCCTGAGGAGGAGCCCACGTAGGCTTTCCAGTCGAAACCCAATGCTGCTGGTATGCGCTACTGACTGAAGGAGCGTCAAGCCACGGCGCCCTGTCGCTAAGTGCCTTTAAGAAAGCGGACTCGGCCACGAATGCATCCACGTCCGTTGGGGACTTGAAGATCTTCGTTTCGTTGTCCTGCACTCCCTCAGAGCTAATATCTGCGAGGAGAGTTGCAAACTTTCGATTCAATTCGTTTGCACCGTTGGTCGGCATCGCGACAAATTCGCAATCAAAATGGTGGACTCGACTCTTTATGTCGGTCAACCCACTCTTGCTATCGTCCATAGCATCTAACCTCGGTCACTGGGGACGACGCCGAGACGCGGGCCGTACTCGGGCTGTAGCCGACAGGAAAACGGATCGTGCCCCAGGCCTGAGCTCTAAACGTTGCGTTGGCGCATGGAGCCGGGTCGTACGCAGTCACCATGTTATTGCTCCGCGAGCGATAGGTCTTTCCGGGCTGCCATAGCACCCATCTCGTGTCCGGAAAGTAAACCCGAATGTAGAGATTTACAAACAAGTTGAGAGAGTCCACGAAGCCGCCGCCGGCTCCAGAGCACTTTATCTGCGCTTTCACATTCACAGATGTTCGATCATGCTTGGACCAGTGAGGGTGGTAGACGCTCAAGTGACAACGAATTACCCTTGCTTTACCATTAAGATCAAGTTCATCAACGGGGTTCTGCGGGTATGTGTAACCGGTCAGATTTCCGCCTCGCTGTGGATCAAGGCTTGTGAACCCGCCAGTGGACGGATTGAACAATCGGGCACCCATTTGCATGAAACCACCCAAGGCGTCGGCTGACCGGCGGAAAGATCCGAGGTATCCGAACCTTGCCACCGCGACATCAGCTGACTTCTGATTGCCAAATTCATCCGTTTCCGTGAATGCGCCAATAGTTGAGGCGCCGGAACTCCCTGGGGTCGTCGTAACGATATCCCCGTGGAGGTTAGTGAGCTGGAGGGTCGTGGTGCCGTTGGTTGTAGAGGCTGCCATCCCGAGAACGGGTGCGCTCACATACCGGGTTGCAGTCCATGTGCTCCCTTGATCGGCGCTTACATCGACGCTTGCTGGTGAGTCGCCAGTTTCGGCGAAGCGGTAACGGGTGCGGTTGGTTTCGGTCCCGCCAGTAGTGGTACTGAAGCTGTTGATGCGTTCGGCCGGGTCGAGTTCGTAGGTCATCGCTTGGGCGGTGGATCCACCGGTACCGTTGGCGACGTTTTGGCTGAGCGAGGCGACCATGTCGTTGGCCCGGTACGTCGCAGTGAGGATCCCAGCTGCGTTCGGGCCAGCGTCGGCCTGCGGGGTGGTGAGGGTCCTACCCAATGTGTCGTAGGTGTATCCGGCGTTGGTGATGCGCCCCGCGCTGTCGTAGTCGCTGGTCTTGTCGATCGCTGCCGTGGTGGTTTGGCATGCCCCGCCGGTCCCTGGGTTGTACGACGCGAACGCATTGCGGTTCGAGGACGCGTCGAACCCGTATGTGCGCGTAGTACAGCCACCAGCACGGCTGTCCTCAACCTTGCCGAGGCGACCGAGGCCGTCGAAGGTGAAGGTCTGCGCCGAGGCCGTTGATACTTGATCGATGGTTCGCCCGTCAGCAACATTGGTGGCAGTGAACGCCAGCAGTTGGGCGGCCCCTTGGGCGTAGGTAAGCCCGGTCGGTGTGCCGACCTCATCCGAGGTCATCTTCGCAAGCATCCCATTCGGGTACGTGATCGTGTCTATGACTCCGTTTGGCTTGTAGGCGTAGTCGAACGATCCGACGCCGCCGCCGGCGTTGAGACTGTCCAGTTCACCGTGTGTTCCATACGAGTAGGTGTATGTGGCTGCGCCGTCGTTGAATGTCGCGACCCGCCCGTCCTCCTGATAGGTGGTCGCTGAGTTTGTGCCCAGTGCGTCGACGTAACTCGCCGTTCTCCCCCAAGTGTCGTACCCGGTGGTGATGCTCGATCCGGCTGAGGTGGTTGTGGTCGGGAGACCAGTAGCGTCCGCGTAGCCGAAGGTGGTCGCGATCGTGTCATTGGTGGCCCCTGAGCCGGTGATCGCCTTGTTCATGGTCTTGGTGCGACCCAACCCGTCGAACGTCATGGATGTTGTTCGAGTCGTGACCCCCGAGGTCTCCTGGATGTTGGTCGGCTGCAGGTCTTCGTCGTAGGCGGTGGTCCACGTGACTGGCATCGGCTGCCCGACCGGTTGTCCGGCAGGCCCGACCTTGCAGACGAGTCCATCCCAGGCCGGCTTCCCACCGCAATCCCCGGCCCCCGTTGCCGTGTAGTAGCTCGTGACCGTGGAGTGCGCGTCCGTTCCAGCACCGGCGCCGTTCGCACCACCACCAGGTTGCCGGGATTCAACCTCACGACCCGACGCATCAAAGCGGGTGGTTTCGGTCGACCATGTGCTGGCGTTGACCTGGGTCTTGACCGTTGTCGGGGAGCCGAGGGTCCACCCATTCCCATCGCCCGCCACAACCGGGTCGTATCCATAGGTGACGACAGTCGCGTCGTAATCGGTGGTGCGGACGGCGTCGCTGGTCGAGGTGGTTTCCTTAACCGCCAAACCGAGCCCATCTACCCCGGGCCGGTTGGTGATCAGCGCCGCATCGACGCTCGGGTCGTCGTCATACATCGTCTGGGTGTGAGTCCGGAACAACCCGGTGGTGCCGTTCTTTAGCGATGCGGTGTGTGCCGGCCCGTACTCATCGACAAGCCGGTTGCCGACGGTGTCGGCGTCGCCCCAGGTGTTGTAGACGCTATAGGAGGACGCTTCTGCGGCGACGCGGGGGCGGTCTGCTGCAGCAGTTGCTTGGACACGTGCCCATCCGGTGCCGTCGAGCCGCTGGACCGCATTCTGGTTCGCGTCGAACCAGATCGTATCGACCAGCCACCCGGTCGGGCCGTGGCCGGCTGTGTTGGTGACAATGCCGGTACTAGTGGTGTAAATCAACTCGGCTTTGGTGAGGCTCGCGGAGCCTGTGTAGGGCCGGTAGACGGCGTAGACCTTGGTCGGGACGACTTGCTGTCCCCATTCGGCGACGTCGGCGGAGGTCATGTCGGGTCCGCTGCTGGCCGGGTTAAGGCTGTAGTCGATGGACCAGGTTGCGTCACCGCCGCCGCTGGCGGTCGGGCGTTCGCGTTTCACGTTCTCGAGCCGGCCGATGCTGTCGTAGGTGAAGCGCCATTCGGTGAGGCCCGCGGGCTTGAGGGTGGCGAGCATCGTGCGGCTCGCGACCGTGGTGTAGGTGTATTCGGTACATAGCGACGTGGCGGCGCCGGCACCGTCCGGGTCAGGTCCGCAGACCTTGGTGAGCTTGCCGGAGGTGTAGGTGTAGTCAGCCAGCGCCTTCAAGGTCACGGCCCCTGGCGTGGCTGCACCAATCAGGCGTTCGACCTTACTCACGCGAGTCGCGGACCCGGTCCCGGTGTAAGTGATCTTGAGCGCGCGACAGCCTTCGGTCTGGGTGGTGGTGTTGCAAGTTGCCGAGGCGGCAGGGTCGGATTCCTGGATGAATGTCGGGCGTTGGCTGGTGCTAGTGACGACGATGTCGTTACTCGTGCCGGGAGCATCGGTTGCCTTGACGATCCAGGCGGGGTCGCCGCCGGTGTCGGAGGTCTTCCATTCCCAGGTGGTGGTCACGCTCGCGGTTCCGAGGGGGCGGGCGAGTACAAGGGTGTCGGGGTTACCGCCAGTGCCGATGGTGAAGGTCAAGCCGGTGGCGTCGCCGGTCGGCTGAAGCGGCTTGTAGGTCCCGCCTCCAGTCGAGGTGAAGGTCTGCGACCCGCCGCTGGAATCGACGACGATAAGTGTGCCGTCTTTCGTCCTGTTGTCAACGATGGTTGCGGCGGCATCGGACTGCGAGACGAGCACCTGAGGATCAGACCAGCCCGGCCCAAAGATCCCGTCCGCGAGGGTTGCATCAGACAGGCTTGCGAAGGTACGGGCGATGCCTGCCTTGGAGTCGGCCGCGTCGGTGTCGGCGATCATCGCTTCACCGCTGAGGAGAGCGACCTGAGCAGGCCCGAGTTCAGTGATCGGGAATCGGTCTCCGAAGGCGGACTGGAGGAGGCTGAGGTAGAGGGTGGTGGTGCAGGAGTCGGCGGATCCGGAGTATTGGAAGCAGCCGCGGGTCTCGAGGAGGGCGTTACCGCCGAGAGTTCCGGTTCCGTACGTCTCTTCGGTGGCGTTCCAGATCAGCGGGTTGGTGGCGGAACGACCGGTGAGGGTCACCGTGCCAGTCCAGTTGGTTCCGTCGGCATTCTTGACCTTCGCCGCTGTGCGCCAGGTCGTTTCGCCGTAAAGGCGCCACTGCAATGTCGCTCCGGTTGCGGATGCGGGGCCAGACATGTCGATCGGGAACGAGGCTGTGGACGGTGTCCACTGGCCGGGTGTGGTGAACGCCGCGGTTCCGGTGCCGTAGGAGAACGTGACGGGTGTGCCGTAGTTGCCGGCCTTGTCGACAGGGGTGACTTCGTAGACGTGCCATCCGGGTGTCGGGGTGTAGGTCGTGACCTTGTCACCGGATGAGTTCGCGCCGGCGGCAGAGGTCTGGCCGTCGAGGTTGAAGTAGAAACCAGCGGTGTCGGCTGACCCGTTCAGGGTGATTGTGTCGGAGCCGGGCATGGTGGTCGTCCAGGTCCCGTTGGTGAAGTGGGACGAGGTGATCGTGACGGTCGGGGCGATGGTGTCGACGGTGACGGTCTTGGTCGCTGGCGTGGCGGAGCGGACGTTGACGTCGTCTTCACCCCAGGCACTGATCGTGTAGGTCGACCCTTCGGTCAGGTTCCCTGCGGGCACGGCGATGGTCGTGGTTCCACCTGACGCGACCGCGGGGGTGGTGTCGGACCATACGGAGGTCGAGCCTTGCTTGATCTCGTAGTAGCCCTTGACCTGGCCGCCGTCGGGGTCGGTGATGACCGAGGACAGGGTGGGGGTCTTGGAGGTGATGAAGTTGCCATATAGCCCCGGAGTCGCGATCAGGCCGGTCGGGGTGGCAGGGGGTTGGCTGATGGTGACGGTCAGCTTGGGCGACTTGGCGTTGTCGCCGTTTTCCAGGGACCTGTACTTGCGGTAGCTGGCGTTGTTCAACGTGACGGCAGCGAGTTGCACGCCGTAGTTGTCGGCACCGCCGACCCAGGACTTCACGATCGCGGTGGCGTCGAAGTCGACCACGCCCTCGCTGGTGCAGCCAGTGAAGCCGTGGGCGGCGTCGTTGGTCGAGGCACCCGTCGCGGTGACCGTGGGTTGGGTGGACCAGGTGATGCCCGGGACGGTCCAGGACGAGGTGATCTGCGACATCTTGATCGCCGAGCCCGAGCATGAGCCGGCATTGAAGTTCGACAGGCTCACCTTCGCGTTCGCGATCGATCCCGGCGAGGGGCTACCCAATGCGGTGGTGTCGAAGTTCAGGTACGACCGATTCTGGCTGATACCGAGGTTGCTGGTGCCCACCCGGAGCTCGGGTGAGGTGTGCTGGCTGGTGTTGGGTAGAATGTTCTGCACCCAGGTGTCTCCCGTTGCGGTGAGGATCACCGTGGGGTCGACCGTGACCGGGTACGTGCGCTCTGGGTCAGCCAGATACACGGGATCGGGCCGCAGCACCAGTTCGCGGGACGTGCCCGTGCCCTCCAGGGTGGCTTCGACAGGAACCGTCGGCGCTTCGTCTGCCGAGTCCCACATCAGCGGCGGCGTGATCGAACCGATCAACTTGCCGTCGCTCTTGATGTCGATCGACCCGTCCGGGCGGGTGATGAACTTGCCTTCGGACAGACTGAGCGAGAACCGGTATTCCGGAACCTCGCCTGCTGCGGGGGCCTTGTCCAGCACGACGGAGAAGTTGAAGCCTTCACGGTGGGACGTAACGACGAGTTCACCGTTCTCCACGCCCGCTGGGTCGAAGGTGATCTGGTCGCTATCCACCGAGCCGGCAGGGAGCTTGGTCGACCAATCCACGGACAGCTTGCTGCCCGAGTTTGAGGTGACGGTGGCGAGGTCCTTAGAGCCGCCGTCGCCGTACTCGACATCGAACGGGACCGCGGCGGGCGAGGTCACGCCGTCTTTGGAGGTCTCCAGGGTGGGGTCCGCGCTGACCCACTTGTCGTCGCTGTCCTTCGACCGGACCTGACCTGAGTAGGACTCCAAGGTCCAGGTGCCGTTGGGGTTGGCGTACATGCCCGAGGACGGAGTCCGTGCCGACAGGTCCTCGACTCGTGAGCCCTGAGAGATAGCGGTGACCATGGCCGAGGTCCGGTCGGGACGCTCGGCGACCTTCGGCGCCGCTTGCTTGGCAGCGACTTCGGGGGCTGCGGCGCGGGCAGGGGCCGTGACCTGTCCAGCACTGAAGGCGAGTGCTGCCGCGAGCACCGGGATCCCCACAGATCGAACCCGGAGCGCTCGGCGACCGATCCCCCCGAGAGAAGGCCGGTTGGACGATTGAATTTCGCGATCGAGTCTCATCTCGATCCACCCACCTTCAACACGGGCGTGGCCCCTGCCACACCGCACGCGCCGAACCCTAGCCCGACTTGTCTGAATCTGTCACACAATAGTGACTAGTAGTAACTCCACGGCAAGGTGGGCGATACTCGGCCCATGGATGCCTTCCTGGCCGGCCTGAGCCAATCGATCGACGCGGTCGAACTGGGGCGCCGGATCCGTGCGGCTCGAATTGCAGCAGGCATGACCCAGTCACAGGTAGCGGGCGGCGAGGTATCGGCGGCGTATGTTTCACGGATCGAAGATGGCCAGCGACGCCCCGAGACCCAGTTACTCGCGCGGATGGCAGCCCGGATGAGCACAACCCCCCATCAGCTGTTGACCGGCATCACCACCCACGAAGCACGCCAACTCGAACTTGAGGTCGAACACGCCGCCGTCGCCCTGACGCTCGGCGACAACACTGAAGCCCTCACTGCTGCTGCCGACGTGGTAGCGCGGCTCAAGAACTACGGGGACCCCGCACTACTCGCCGAAGCCCAACGGGTCAAAGCTCAAGCCCACTATGCACTGAGCGATCTCGACAGCGCGATCAGCATCCTCGAAGAGCTCACCCAGCAGCTGACTCCCGACATGAACACACTGCGCGCGCTCATCTCCTTGTGCCGCTGCTACTGCGACCGCGACGAACTGGCGCGCGCGACCGCGCTCGGGGACCTCGCCGAACGGATGGCCACTCGAATGGGCATCGACGGACTAACCGAAACACTCCAACTGGCCGTGGTGAGAGCCGAGATCCACCTGCGCCGAGGCGACCACCAGGCAGCCGCGGCCACCTGTCGAAGCGCTCTAGAAATAGCTGATGCGGACGCCTCGGAACTGGCCCAGGCATCGGCGTACTGGCACGCGAGCGTCTCCGAAGCCCTGTCCAACGGCGCCACCCCAGCGGCCCTGGAGCTGGCCAAGATCGCCCTCGCCCTGATCGACATCAGCGAGGGTCACACCTGCATGCGGCACCTCACCCGGATCTCGTCGGCCTGAGGCAGCAGAACAAATCTCAGCCAGTCGCGACAAGTCTGAGCAACACGACCTGCCCAACCGAGGCACAATGGGACACGTGGACCTCCATCTCGCCGAACTGAGCCGCACGATCGACCCCGTTGTGCTCGGGCGTCGCATCCGAACCGCCCGCGTCGCGGCAGGCATGACCCAGGCGCAAGTGGCAGCTGAGGACATCACTGCCGCATACCTGTCGAGGATCGAGGACGGCCAACGCCGACCCGAAGCGGGCCTGCTGGAGCGCATGGCGACGCGGATGGGAGTGACTCTCGACGATCTGCTCCTCGATGTCACCCGCGATCAGCGCATGGAACTGCAGCTTGCGGTTGACTACGCAGAGCTGGCGTTGGCATCGGGCGACGCGGAAGGCGCCCTCAAGGCGGCCAGCAACCTGGTGAGTGATCCTGCAGTCGAGAGCGTGCCACAGCTGTTGCGTGCCGCTCAGCGGGTGAAGGCGGGGGCGCTGGAGAACACTGGTGACCTCGACGGGGCCATCGTTCTCCTGGAGGACCTGACGTCCGAGCCCACGCCGGACGTGACCTGGCTCAAGATGCTCATCGCGTTGACCCGCTGCTACCGCGACTCCGGCGACTTTCCCCGCGCGATCGCGGTCGGCGACAAGGCCGCCAAGACCATCGAGGACCTGGGCCTCGAAGGTCTTACCGAGGCCATCCAGCTCACGGTGACGGTCGCGGCGGCCCAGCTGTGGCAAGGCGACACCGACCAGGCGATGCGGACCTGCATGCGAGCGCTGGCCGCGGCAGAGAAGCACGGATCGGTCTTGGGCAAGGCGTCGGCATATTGGAACGCCAGCGTCGTCGAGGCCCGACGAGGAGCAGTGCCCTCGGCTATCGAGCTCGCGCGCAAGGCTCTGGCGATGTTCGAGCTCAGCGACGACAACCGCAACCTGGCCAACCTGCGCTCACAGCTGGCAAACCTGCACCTACAGCTCGACCCGCCCGACCCCACAACGGCACTCGAGATCCTGAACAACATGGAGCAAGAGATGACCTGGTCCGGCAGCGGGGCTTGGGACATCTCGTTCATGCACGTGCAGCGTGCACGCGCCAACTACCTGCTCGGAGACTTCAACGAGGCCAGGGCGAGCCTTGCGCGGGTGGCCGAGACCAAACCGGACTCTGCGCCATTGGTGGAGGCACAGTGGCACTCCCTGCACGGGCGGGTGGCGTTCGCCGAGGGCGACCCGGAGGAGGCCCGCCAGCACTACCGCGCAGCCATCCTCGTGCTCAGCGGAGTCGGTGTCGACCGCGGCGCTGCACAGCTGTGGTTCGAACTAGCCGAGCTGCTGACCCAGGCCGGCGACAACGAAGGCGCCATCCAGGCATTCCGAAGCGCGGGCGCGTCCACCGGCTTCCGCGTTTCGACGCCGACCACCATCTCCACCCACGCCTGACCACTCCACCGCACGTGACCGGGCCACCCGCGTCACCACGCCCCGCCGACAGGCGGGCGATAGGTCAGCAGCAACGAGAAATACCACCTCTACGGCCCGGAGATAGCTCGCTGGAGGCTCCACGCCGAACCATGGGTCCGGCGTAGGTCAGCAGCGGGTTCAGGGTCTCGTCCCACCAGTGCGCCAATTCACCTCGCGCGCCGGGTATCTCCAGCGCCCTCCCCGGGTACTCCTCGATGGCCGTTCCCTGCGGGGCCGGCTCCCGGCCGGCCCCGCAGAGCAGCGACACCTGCTTTCGGGCTGACTCGATCAGCAGCAGGTGTGGCCGTCGGCCGAAACACCGCCGACAGCAGGAGCGCTCCCACCCAGCGACGCCCCCAGGCTCGTGACGGCAACCAGCGCAACGGCGACCAGACGGATGGAGACCTTCTTCTTCGTGAACATGGCACGGACCTTTCAACGTGTGGCACATCCAGACAGATGTGTAGACACATTTAGGAAGGTCCGTGACGGTCCGCGTCCCGGGAATCGCGATTCTGTTAACTAAAGTTGCCAATGAGGTGACTGGGCGCGCTTTCACGGAACGGCAAATGGAGAGCCGACGACGCATGCGTTAGCCCTCCAGCGTCGAGCCAGGATCGCGGCCGGCCGGGCGTCGTTCCGACCCATGTCTGTCTTGAAGTGCCATCGCGGCATTCCAAAACATGTCTATAGTTCGGTGAACCCGGTCGCGTAGGGACCTACGGCGCGTGACCGGGACCCACAAAACGAGGGATCTCCATGACTCAGGGCAAGGGAGCAGTGCCGACCCGCGCGGTCATTTCCGCATCCTGTCGTCGACGAGATGCGGCGGGGCCGCACCCGGTGCTGACCTGTCAGCGACGAATTCGGGTCCGTGCCGCCTCGGCAGACGCCGATCAAAGTGGCCCCGGGAGGGGACCCGCGTCGTCGCCGTTCAACCGCAACAGATTCACCCAGGCCATCGCTCCAACTGAACGGACCTTCCGATGCTTACCTTGATCCGCCTCCGCCTTGCGGCGCTCGCAGCGGCTGCTCTCCTCGTCCCGCTGCTTGTGACCGCAGCGCCTGCCGACGCCGCAGCGCTCACGTGCCGAGCGAGCATGTCGGACTCGACTCCCAAGCAGTACACGAACGTCTACGTGCGAGTGCGCACAAACGCCTACGCCAAGGTCCGCACCGTCGCGCACTACAAGACGACCAACAACGTCAAGCGCGGCACCGCGAACTCAGCCGGCCGAGCCAGCATCAAGTACTACATCTCCGGTGCATCCGCCGGATACCGCGTGCGCGTGAACGTCACCGTCACCAAGAACGGCCGCTCCAGGACCTGCTACACGTCGTTCGTTCCGCATCGTTGAGATCCGGTTCATCCAGGTATCGCTGTGGTTGACCTCTGAGACCGACGACGGAAACGCCTAGCAGTGGACGGAATAGTCGAGTCCGGTGACACCACCACCAGGGTGGTGGTGGTCGAAGCCATTTCGGACGAGTTCGAATCGCATCTGAGGGAAAGACTGGCGGCGTACTGCTACGGCGGGCAGCAGTCCCAGGAGGATCGCGACTACTACTCGCTTGAGCGAACGATCAGTGAGTTCCTCACTCGTTACAAAGCCAAGCACCTCACCACGCAGGTGGGCATGGCGGGCGAACTCATCGTGCACCTGATGATGCCGCAGGCACACGCACAGCTCGAGAGCGCGGCCGTCTACTTCAACAAGGAGGAGCGCAGCATCAAGAAGGGATTCGACCTCACCTTCCACTCCACCAGAGCTCGGCAGATCTGGTACGGCGAGGTCAAGTCCGGCGAAGTAGGTCCGGACCAATCAGCCGATGAGAAGTCCGCGTCGCTGCTTAAGGCTGCATCGGCCGACATCACCGACAAGCTCGGAACCGGTGCCCAAGTTTCCCGTTGGGACTCGGCCCTCATCGACGCAGTTCTCACTCTCGAATCTCCACAGGCCAGGTCCGCCAAGGAACTGCTACGAAGCGACGCCAAGGCCGTGAGTTCGGGAAACGATTTCAAGAAGAACGTCGTGCTCGCCGCTGCGGTGATGCATGACCTCGAGCACTGTGTCATCAGCGACGCTGGGGTCATCGCTGCGGTGAACGACCTGAAGAACAAGCAATTGTTCGCCGAGCTGTGCGTGCTGGTTGTCCAACAACATGAGGTCGAGACGATCGTCGCGATCCTTGAGGGGATGTCAGCCAATGCCGCGGCCAGTTGATCTCACTCTGCGCCAACTGCGGCTTACTTCCAACCTCCAGCAATCGCGGTTCCTCCCGCTCTACAGCCGCCTCATGCGAGGCGAGGAGCTCGCTAACGAAGAGTTCGTCGATATTCTCCGTTTCGCCGTCTTGTTCCTGCGATCCAGTGACGACGTTGTGTCGCGTCTCGGCTACCGCATCGTTCTCCAGTACGGGGAGACGACTGGCGACTACGAACCCCTGCACGCCGTAGCCACAACGCGAGAGCTCATGCCAGTCGTCGCCGCCACCGAACGGATCGACCCGGACCTGGCCGAGACCGAATCACTAGCGGCTGTTCTGTTCAACGCCCACAGCACCAACTTCGTGACTGTAGAGCCAAGCGGGCAACAGCGGCTCCGGACTCGTGGGCAGATGGATCTTCGGGCGTTCAACACGAATTATCGCGAGGCCGTCATCGTGGCGCCTACCTCCTATGGAAAGTCCGAGATGCTCGTCGACAAGGTGGCACAAGCCTTGGACCAGGCGACGTGCGTGCTCGTTCCGACGCGGGCACTGATATCGCAAACGCAGCGCCTGTTGATCGAGGATCCAAGGGTCCGCCGTGCCCGAATTCGAGTCTTAACGCATCCCGATGCCTACAACGACGAAGATCGCTTCATCGCCGTGATGACGCAGGAGCGGTTCCATCGCCTGCTGAACGAGAATCCCGAACTGCGCGTCGACCAGTTGTTGGTGGACGAAGCGCACGGCCTGTTGTCCAGTGATCAGCGTGCCGTCGAACTGTCGCAGGTGGTGCTGACAGCGCGTCACCGCAACCCTACGCTGGGTGTCACGTACTACACGCCTTTCATGTCCGAACCGACCAATCTTCGCCACGTCAACGGAGCCGACCAAAGAACGCAAGCGCGATCGGTCAACGAGCATGTGAAAGCCGAGAAGTTCATCGTCGATCGACCGGGTGAGTCGTCGTACCTGTACGACCAGTTTCTCGACGAGAGGATCGCTCTCGAGGAGCGAGTGCCAACCGATGAGCTTGAAGCACTCGAATGGCGGGCGGGCCATCGAACGCTCGTCTACGTGAACCGTCCCAAGGATGCTCAGGACCTTGTCGCCAGGCTTTCCTCTCGCCTCTCGCCGGCAGATCTCTCCGCAGAAGCGCGGCGCGCGATCCGTGCGATCGGCGACCTGATCGACCCCAGCTACAGCCTCATCGGCGGCATAGAGAAGGGCGTCTTGTTCCACCACGGGCAGGTTCCCGACCTGCTCCGGCAGTACATCGAGCGCCTGTTCAGCACCGACCCCGCGATCTCGAAGAGGATCTTGGTCACCACGTCAACGCTGCTCGAAGGTGTCAACACACCGGCGGACTGCCTGATTCTCCTCACGCCGAGCCGCGGTCGTCGACACCTGAGCCGCTCCGGGTTCCGCAACCTGATCGGACGGGTCGCACGATTCGGGGAGGTGTTCGATCCCGATCGGCGCGACCTGGATCTCTTGCAGCCGCGCATCCACCTGATTCCGGGAAGTTATGCGCCCACAAATTGGAACGTCGACTCCTTCCTCACGAGCAGGGCGAATCTGGCAAGGGCAGCCGAGGACGAGGTGAGGAATCCGTTGCTTGAGGGATCAGCTGACAACGTCGGCCGCCAAGCAGCGCTCGAGTACCTGGAGAACATCGAGCCCGGCACCTCGCAACTTTCGGGCCTGCGAACTGCTTCCACCGAGGTCGGACGCCTGTGCTTCCTCAACGGGGTTTACGACTTCGACATCTTCGAGTCTGAGCAGGCGATTCAAGATCAGATCGACGCGCTGCGTGAGCGCGAGCAACTGCTTGAGACACCTGAGGACGTCCTGGACGCCCTGGCAAAGATCTTCCTTGAGCACGTCGATCTGGACGACGACAACGAACTGGCCCGAATTCGGGACTACCCAGAGGCGCGAACGTTCTACGCCATGTTCATCGAGTGGCGCATGAACGGCGAGCCATTCAAACAACTCATCTCACGGTTCGTCCGGTACTGGACGCAACTGAGGGACCAGATGGTCTACGTGGGCCCTCGCTGGGGCGAGGAGGTCTACGGCGAGTACGGGTGGCGGAAGATGTACATACGCATGGCCTCGAAGACCCGTGCTGGAATGATCAATCTCGCAGTGGTGAAGATCAAGGAAGAACAGGACTTCGTCGACTTTCGTCTCAGCAAGTACTTCGAGATCCTGCACTCCCTAGGGTTCTTGGAGCCAAGGCTCTATAACCAACTGAAGTACGGCACCGACGACCCATTCATCATCTGCCTTCTCCGAAACGGCTTCTCCAGAGATCTCGCGCGACTCGTCGCCGACCAGTATCAGTCCCTCGTAAGTGTCAACCTCCCCGAGAGCACCGTTACGGTACCGGCCGAGTTGCCGCTTGCAATGGCCGCGCAAGACGAGAACGACATTCTCGTGTACGAAGCAGAGACGTTGGTGAACCTCCTCGACGACTAGCCGAGTCGACTCGCTTGACTCTGGTGTTCAGGGCAGTTGGTCTGTCAACGCGTCGGAACCTTCCCCAGCATCTCTGAGCAGTTCGGAAAGTGTTCGCGATTTCCACGCGGTGCTGCTGACCTTGTCGGCCGGCACTGCATCAGATGCAGTCGCGACTCCTACGGCAACTACGCCCTCACCACCGAACTCCCACCGCCGTCGCCAACTGCGAGGCCCCGATGACGGGCGTTGACGGACTCTGACGAGCCCGAAAGCCCGCCCCCCGTAAGGCTGCTCGCAGCCTCGAAACCGAGCGGCACGCATGCTACGAAGGTTCGTAGATGGTCCGTCCCCCCAGGGGGCGGGCCGCTGTCACTTCAGGGGACTTTGACGGAACGTGACGGGCGGTGACGAGCACATCATGCACGGTGGCGTGAAGTTCTACCGCGGCTCAGCAGCCGCTGCACGCTCCTACGTCGAGGCCGACCACTCACGCGCCGACGAATACTACCTCGCCGAAGGCAGCGGCATCGCCGAGCACTACGCCATCCACGTGAGCGACGACGAAACTGCAATCGTCCGGCGACCAGACCTCGACGGCCCGACATACGAACGCTGGGTTGCCGGGTACGACGTCAGCACCGGCCACGCGAAGGGTCGGTTGCGTGATGACGACCGGGCACTTCGCTTCGTCGAGGTCGTCGTCAACGGGCCGAAGACCTGGTCGCTCGCGGCTGCACTCCATCCCGACCTGGCTGCTGCGTACGAAGCCGCACAGACTCGTGCGGCCGGTGAGGTCATCGGGTGGGTTGCAGCGCACGCGACCACGCGCATCGGTCCGCGCGGTCGGCAGGTCCAGGTGCCCGTCGAAAAGATTGAGGCCGCGGTCGTGCGGCACTACACCTCGCGTGC
The DNA here is from genome assembly GCF_014108865.1 of Nocardioides sp. WS12. Lineage (NCBI taxonomy): Bacteria > Bacillati > Actinomycetota > Actinomycetes > Propionibacteriales > Nocardioidaceae > Nocardioides > Nocardioides sp. WS12. The sequence goes on from NZ_CP053928.1 coordinate 304,097, forward strand.
CGGTGACCCGCACCGTCACCTGCACGTCCAGATCAACGCACGCGTATACGCAGCGGGCGCATGGCGTGGCCTGCATTCGGTCGGTGTTGTCGACTCGATCGAGGCACTCAACGGCATCGGTCACGCCGCCGTCATGTGCGACCCCGAGTTCCGCACTGCACTCGCCGAGCATGGCTACACACTGGACGACTCCGGCGAGATTCAGCAGCTCGCGCCGTACGCGGGTCGGTTCAGCCAACGCACCTCACAGATCAACCGCAACGTCGACCGCTACGAAGCCGAATGGCGCACTGAGCACCCCGACGAGGAACCGGGTCCGAAGCTGCGACAGACGTGGGACCGCCGCGCCTGGGCTGAAGCACGCCCCGACAAAGTCGTCCCCGCCGACGGCGCCGACCTCGTCGCCCGGTGGAACTCCGAGCTGCACGACCTCGGCTTCCGTCCACCGACCGAACCAGTCGAGGTTCGCGTGACGGCTATCGGTCGGTTGCGTCGCGACGCGGTCGTCGATCTGGTCCTCACCCGGCTCGGTGCGAAACGTTCGGCCTGGAACGCGGCCGACATCCGTGGCGAAGTCGAGAAGCTCATCCCTGCGGTCGGCATCGTCGCGGACCGAGCGGTGCGTACGGAGTTGGCCGAGGACCTCACCGCACGTGCGGTCGCCGCGTGTCGTCCGTTGCGTGAACGCGGCGATGTCCCGGAGCACATCAGGAACCTCACCTCCGACCGTGTGCTCGACGTCGAGGCGAAGTTAATCGACGCCATCGCAACGCGCGCGCTGGAACCGGTCGAGCCCGTCGCTATTCGCGGTGGCGACCTGGACTCCGCGCAACGCGAGGTCGTGGGCGCGCTCGCCGGCCACGCCGGCGTACTGGTCATCGAAGGCGCCGCCGGCACCGGCAAGACCACCACCCTCGCCGCCGCGCAACGGGCGCTCAGGTTCCAGGAACGTCGCCTCGTCGTCGTCACCCCCACCCTCAAAGCAGCACAGGCCGCGCGAAAACAGGTCGGCACCGACGCGTTCTCCGCAGCCTGGCTCATCCACCAACACGGCTTTCGCTGGGATCAGGACTGCCACTGGTCGCGCGTCAACGTCGCTCGCGAACCCATTGACCCACGCGCACGGCTCTTGCCCGGTGACGTCCTGCTCGTGGATGAGGCCGGGATGCTCGACCAGGACACCGCCCGCGCACTGTTCGCGATCGCCGACCGCGCAGGCGCGACCGTTGCGCTCCTCGGGGACCGCCACCAACTGCCAGCCGTCGGCCGCGGCGGCGTCCTCGACCTTGCAGCACGATGGGCACCACCAGCCGCACATCTCGAGCTCGAGTCGGTGCACCGGTTCGTCGACCCCGAGTACGCCAACCTCAGCCTGCTCATGCGCTCTGGTGAGCGATCTGGTGACGTCTTCGACGCCCTCCTCGAGCGCGGACTCATCACCATCCACGCCACCGACGTCGAACGCACCGCCGCCGTGGCGACCATTGGTGCTGCAGGTGACGACCTGGTCATCGCCGATACCCGCGAACAGGTCGGCGCCCTCAACGCCGCCATCCGCGACCACCGCCACCGCACTGGTGAGCCGACTGGTGAGCGGAATGGTGAGCCCGTCACCCGCCGTGGTGAGCGGATCGGACTCAGGGACCGTGTCGCGACCCGGCGCAACGACCGCGACCTCGGCGTCGCCAACCGCGACGTGTGGACCGTCGCCGGCATCGGAGACAACGGCAGCCTCCTCGTCACCGGTCGCTCAGGACAACGAGAACTCCCCGCCGACTACGTCGGCGAACACGTCGAGCTCGCCTTCGCCTCGACCGTCTATGGAGCCCAGGGCGAGACCGTCGACTCCGCCCACCTCGTCATCGGCGAAGCGACCGGCGCCGCAGCCGCGTACGTCGCCATGACCCGCGGACGCCACCACAACATCGCCCACCTGGTCGCCGACACCGTCGAGGACGCCCGGGACCAATGGGTCGCCGTGTTCAACCGCGACCGCGCCGACCTCGGCCCAGGACACGCCGCGACCCGCGTGGACGAAGACATCGAGCGATACGGCACACGTCTGCCCGACGAGTCCTGGATCCCGGAGTCGCGAGGCCTCGGACATGAGCGATCGCAGGTGCGACCGGCAGACGGTGCTCCGCAACGCGCAGGCGGTGTCGGTCGATGACCAACTTGCACGACCGTGATCGCTGCGAACCGCAATTCGCACATAGGTGACTAGAGCAGCCGACGCCAGTCCGCACCAACCGAGGGAGTCATCAATGAGCATCACGCCGCTGGGCGTCCCCGACGAATGGGACGACAACCACATCCTCATGTTCGAGGAGTTCTGCGCCTTCATCCGGACCCCGCAGCGCACCGTCCGCGAATGGCGCCGGCTTCGCCGCGGTCCGAGGTGGTGGCGCTTCAACGGCAACGGCCGGCTCTACACGACCGTCGCCGAACTCCGGCGCTTCCTGAATACAGGCGACTGAGAAGAAGACGCCCGCCAAGCCTCCCCAGGACTGCATCGGAGCGGCCGCGGGTCGCGCTCGGAGCTCGGGCTGCGGTGATTGACTGATTGCCGTGAACGATCGCCCCAGCCCGACGGACGCCGAGAGGCTCGTCAATCAACTGATGGCCGGCGCCAGTCCGGAACAGTCCAAGGCGCTGCTCGACGCCTTGATGAAGGGGCAGGTCACCAGCATCTTCAAGAAGCTCGACGAGCAGCCGACGCCGACACTGGCTCCGGTGCCCAGCAACGTTCGCGGCTTTCGCATCCGACTGGACCTCGACGGCGCCAAGCCGCCGATCTGGCGACGGATTGAGGTTCCAGGCGACCTCACCCTGCCTCGATTGCACGATGCCATCCAGACGGCGATGGGCTGGTACGACTCCCATCTGCACCGGTTCCGCATGGGAAATGACCACAGGGCGGCGTACTTTGCGACCGAGTTCGACCTCGACGAGGGGGACGACGGCATGCCTGAGCACGACGTGCGTCTCGACCAAGTTCTTGTCCAGGAGGGCGACCAGCTCTGGTACGAGTACGACTTCAGCGACGGTTGGGACCACAGCCTCGTCGTCGAGGCGGTCCTCGATGACCCGCCCGCAACCCTGCGCTGCACGGCTGGGCGGATGGCCTGCCCACCCGAGGACTGCGGTGGACTCGGTGGCTATGACGACCTCGCCACGTGGGTGCGCAGCGGGTACGACGACGCCCTCCTCCCGCAAGTATTCGAGGACGCCGAGTACGCGCGGGAATGGCTTCCTCTCGACTGGCATCCGGACCACTTCGACCTCGACGAGACCAACGCGGCATTGGCTGCCTGCGCCGCCGAACCCCTCGCTGTCACCGACGAGTTGGCCGACCTGGCCGAGCAACTGGATCGGCGCGGCATCCGATCGCTGCGAGAGGTACTCGGCCTTCCGACTTCCCACGGACCGACCGAGATCAGCGATGGCGAGGCGGCACGCCTGACGGCGACCTACCGAACATTCCTCGACGTCATCGGCGAAGGAGTCGCCCTCACCTCCGCCGGCTACCTTCGCCCCACCGTGGTCGAGGAGCTCGCGACCCGGACCGGGATCGCGCAGTGGTGGATCGGCAAGGCGAACCGCGAGGACCTGACCCATCCCATCGCCCAGATCCGCGGCACCGCGCGTGCCCTCGGCCTGGTCAGCGTGCGCAAGGGACGACTCGCCCCGACCGCGGCCGCCCAACGATGCGGCAATGATCCCCAAGCGTTGCTCGCGCACATCGTCGCTCGTCTGCCGATCGGCACCAAGGACTTCGACCGCCACGCCGGATGGATGGTCCTCGCCGTGGCTTGTAGCGGCACACCTGTCGAGCAGTGGCGAGACGAGACGGCGGACCTGCTTCACGCGTTGGGTTGGAGTAGCGGCCGGGACCGGTTCTCCCCGCCACCGGCGACGAGTCCAACTCTCAACGTGCTCGAGCAGATGGCCGGCGCGGCACGGGCTCGGTGGGGTGAGGTCAAAGGAACCGACTTCGCGGTAGCGGCAGCCGCCCGGGCGGCCATCCGGCGGTTGTAGCCGCACACGGTTTTGGCCCTGAGGTGGTCGCGGCCTTTGGAATGCGTGCACCAGGCATTGAGCAGCCGCACGCATTGTTGACTACTGAAGGAAATGCTGGACGATCCTGCGGGTGGCCTGCGCAAGGCGGCGGACCTCGGCGTTGAGGTCTTCGTCGCGACGCACGCCGAGCGCCATCTCAAGGATGTCGTCTTCGCCGTAGGCGTCGCGCATCAACCGCTCGAAGGCGGCGCCGTCCGCCTCGGCCAGTCCGAGCGACCGGGCCAACTCAGCGATGTCCGGGTAGTCGCGCTCTCTCATCGCGACCATCTTCATCGCTAGGATGTGCTCGAGCGGCGCGTACTCGACATGGAGTCCTGGCGCCGTGGGCAGGGGCGTGGGTGGGCGCGGTGGGATCCACGGCGCTGCGCTCGGATTGAGCCAAGTCGGGGGCAGCCCGTGGGCCCTGGCGATGATTACCGCTTCGTCGTACACCGACTGGTCGGTGGCCAGCGCGTCGACGTCGACGGTCAGTCGCCGCTCCGTGATGGTGAGGGCGATCGCGGCACCTCCCACGACGTACAGGCCGGCTGAGATGCCGCGTACGGCCAGCCGGCTGTCGAGTTCGGCGAGCAGCGCTCGGAGACGGTCGCGGTCGAGCTCGATCGGGGCACTCATGCCGTGATCAGGTCGCGTTGGGCGACGTAGATCCCGCGTTCAGCCAGCCAGTCGGGCGTCGCTTCGCGGATGTCGGCCTCTTCAAGCAACAGGTTCGGAATGACCCACTCGCGCGCCGCACGGAACTCGGTCCATGCCGGCGGCGTCCGACCGGACGCTGCGAACTCGTGCGCGACGAGGGCCGCGAGCAGGGCGTCCCACTTCTCGTCGCCCGTGCTGGCCGGTCGGGTCTCCCACGCGGCGGCAGGCTCATCCGCGGCGGCGAGCATTGCGCGAATCTGGTCACGGGCCTGGGTGGCGATCTTGAAGGCCCAGCGGTCGTCGCCCTGCGCGATCGCGTCCTTCAAGGCTTGCCGGGTGCTCTGCGGTGTCATCCATCCCCGAGTGTTGGCCTCGCCCAAAGCGGCGCCCTGGCGCAGCGCTCGGAGGAAGAATGCGGCCGACGGGTTGGCCGTGCCGTTGAGGTAGGACGAGAGACGCGAGTGTGAGGTCCCCAACGCTGCCGCGAAACCGCGCAGGCTGAGCCCGCTGCAACGCAGGGCTGCGCGCAGCTGCCTCGCGACATCCTGCGTATCCGCGTCCATGGCGTCTCCCTTCGCAACCCTATGGTACCTGATCAGAAACCATTCCCATGGGCTTGCGACCGACCAGACGCCGAGACTCAGCCCGTTCAGCCGCCGCTTGATGCGCAGCGCACAGCACTTCGGCCAGCCCGTGGATCGTTCGGAGCTCGCCGTCGCCACCACAAACCTCGCACACCGCACTCGCTCGGCGCGCCGTCACATAAATGAGTGCACTGAACTGAGCGGCCAATTCCGGTACCGAAGGCTTAGCGTCGAACACCAATGCCCCGTCCACCCGGCCGACGCGGAACAAGCCGTAGGCCGGATCCAGGTTTGCGAGCTGCCGATCAAGTTCGCTGATCAGCGGGAACCACCCTTCGCCGCAACCGAGCACATGCCCCGTAGCGGCCATTCGCGCGAGCACTGCGCTCGCGCGATCCACTTCACTTCCCCGAGACTTATCTTCCATACATGGAAGATAAGTCACTCCGGGACCGTCCTTCGGTTATCCACAGGCTGGAGTCGGCCTATGTTTTGACCCGTGCCGAAACCGCCGTCATCGATGCCCCGCGACCTACTGGAGCATCCCGCGCTCTTCGGCCGCCCGACGACCGTGACCTGGAGCGAACCCACGACTCCCGCGGAGTACGCAACCATGAGAGCCGCCGAACTCCAGCACCACTTCGTGGTCGAACTGACTGCGCGGCTCGAGCAGGCCGAGCGCCCGAAGTCATGGCTCGAGGAGCAATCCGGAATCGCGCCAGGCCGCCTCAGCAAGCTCCTCCGCGGCTATGCGCAACTGACCCTGCGCGACGTCGCCGCACTCGAAGGTGTCCTCGGGCTCGCTCTCACGTCGCCCGAGCTACCGCGCCACGCCATCAGCGACCCGGAACTCAAGGCGCGATTCGCCCACGGGCGGTAGCGGCGGACTGACGCACTCCACGAGCCGCGGAATCGGGTGGAGATCTTGTCAGGCGACCTAAACGGGGCTCTGAGCAGTGCAGTGCACTCTCCCAATGTTGGCCTTTCGCGGGCGAGCGCGCCGCCAACCGCCACGCAGGCGGCCTAGCCATGCGGCCGCGGCACCGGGTTGGTTCAGATCGGCGATTCCCGACAGGGCGACTGCCGACGGGGTAACGGATTTGTTGCAAAACATCGCTGCAACGGCACGCCGCTGACAGACTCTGTCAACCGCAACTTGCCAACGTGAGCGGGCGCACCACCGTGGAAACGCAACGGATGGGGACAGCGATGCCGGGCTCGGGGATTGTCCTGTGTCTGTTCGGCGTCCCGTCGATCGACCTCGGCGACAACCCCCACCCGCTGACGTCGAGCGCGGCCCGGCTCGCGGCATACCTCGCCCTTGGTCCACGTTCGGGCCGGATCCGCTCCCTCGCAGCCGCACACCTCTATCCCGACTCCCCACCGCCGCTGGCCCGGCGACGGCTCAACACTGCGGCTTGGCGGTTGAACCACGAGATACGGGCGGCGTACGGCGACGACCTGATCGTCACCCCGCACGGATCGCAGACCATTGGCATCGATGGTGCGGCACGGATCACCGTCGACGTGTGGGCGTTCAGTGACCTGGTCAGCGGTTTGGTGCGGGTGCCGCCACACGCGATCACGATCGCCGATGTCGAACGGTTGGAACAGGCCGTTCACCTCTATCGCGGGCAGCTCGCCCCGGCTGTCGAAGACGAGTGGGTGCTCGGCGAACGGGCCCGGATCGAGAACCTCTACCTGATCGCCCTCAGCCACCTGGTCCGGTACTACGGCACGGTGGCCGACGTCGAGGGCATTGCGCGCTTCGGCGAACGCGCGCTCGACGTCGAGCCGGTCCGCGAGGACATCCACCGCGCGCTGATGCGTGCCTACGCTGCCAGCGGGCGCCAAGACCTGGTGGAGAGCCAGTTCGAGCGCTGCCGGATCACCCTCCAGCGGGTGCTCCAGGTCGCCCCGATGCCGCAGACCGTGGAACTCTTTCGGCGGCTGGCGGCGCCGACCGATTTCGCGTGCGAGGAAGTGACCGCCTTGCTCGCCGACCTCAACCAGGCGCGGCGCGACCTGACCCAGGTCTGGGGGCGCCTGGACAGCGTCGTGGAGCGGGTGCAACGCCTGCGGTGATCGCCGCGTGATCAGCGCAGGCGCAGGGTGATCGACCGGTGATCCGGGCCGCGGAATCTGTCCGAGCCAGCTCCGCCACTCGCCCCGAAAGGCACCGCCATGAAGCAGACCGCCGAACCCGCCGCCACCACCCTGCTCAACACCACAGTCATCGGCCAACCCTGGCACGGCGACTACCGCCTCGGTCTCGGCGTCGACGCCGTGACCGGACAGCTCCGGGCCCGGGCCGTCGAGCCGTTCGAGGTGCAGAACGAGCCGCAGATGAGCCCCACCTACGTCTACTCCCTCATCGAGTCCGAGAGCGACGTTTCCAGCCTAGTCGCCGGGTCGGTCGAGGGCTCCTACAACATGGAAGGTGTCACGGTCGGCGCGAGCACGTCGTTCCTGGACTCGCTCGCCGTCTCCGAGCTGTCGGTCACCCTGATCGCGCAGATGACGATCAACCGCAGCCAGTACTCTCTTGCTCCGCACGACGGCTACAAGCTGGCCGTCGAGCCCGGCCACGACTTCCGTGAGAAGTACGGCGACTACTTCGTCGCCGGCTACCGCTCGGCTTCGGTGCTCTACGTGCTCTACCAGTGCCACTTCCGCACCGCCGAGGACCGACGCCAGTTCAGTCTCAAGTTCTCGGCCGAGGTGCCCCAGGTCTTCACCGCCAAGGGCAGCACCGAGTTCGAGAGCGCGGCGAAATCCTGCAACGCCACGATCAGCATCCGGATCACCGCCCACGGCGTCGACAGCGGCATCCCGACGCCGCCGTCCGAGGAGGGCTGGACCGCCGGCAACATCCTCAACATCCTGCTCCCCTGGTTCGACAAGAGTCGGTCCCTCCAACCGCTCGAGGCCTACCTCATGCACTACCGGGTGATCGACCCGGCGCTGTCGGGCGAGGTGCCGGTCAGCCCGCTCATCTTCTCCAAGCTGGCCTACCTCTACGACCGGTTCTGGCTGACCCGCGCACGCTGGGACACGGTGCCCGACTTCGGTCGACCCCTGGTCGAGCAGCGGTACAAGATGCTGGAGAAGACGATCGAGGCCCAGCAGGCGGCGCTGCCCGACAACCCGGAAGAGATCGAGAAGCTGACAGCGCAGACCACCGAACTGCTGGGGCTGTTCACCGCGATCCTCAACCGGCAGACCTTCTTCTCCCAAGTCCAGGCCGCGGTCCGCACCGAGCCCGAACGCAACCTCAGGATCGACGCCGACAAGGGCACCGTCCGCTGGTGCTACGGCTACGACGGCAGCAACCTGCCCGGCGTCACCATCGCCAGCCGCGGCGACCACGTCGCCGAAGACTGGAAGATCGGCTACCGGGAGCACACCTTCAACTTCCGCGACACCACGAAACTGATCGTCGGCTGGGACGTCGTGTGCAACTGGACCGACGGCACCGGCGGCGACTGGGAGAAGAGGTGCGACCACATCATCGGCCAGAACGCCGGCGAGATCTGGGTCAAGAGCGACTACGACCGCGGCTACTCCTGGTCGATCGCCTGGCACTACGTCGACGCCATCGACTACCCGACCGCAATCAGCTGAGCCAGAGGGAGCGCACACCATGAGCAGGTACACCTACTTCATCGTCAGCCCCGGCTACGACGCCGGCTCGTTCATCCGCTATCCCGATGGCGCCGAAGGCTGCTACGTCAAGTTCGGCGACACCAAGGACGTCTTCGACGAACCCGGCATCCGAGCCGCCTACATGACACACAACCCCGACATCGGGGTAGTGGCCGTGATGGGCTCCGACCTCTACCCGGAGCCGCCGTATCTCGGCACCCGCCTCAAGCAGTTCATCCGTACCGAGATCGGCATCGCGCCGGTACGCAACGGCGAATGGTTCTCGGTACAGACCCGGGCCATGGTCGGCCTGTTCAACGCCATGCTGGCGTGGAACAACCGCCATGTCACGCCCAGCAACCTCCAAGCGCTCCACGACACCCTCTCCAGGCACCTGCGCTAGCCGCACCCGCGTCACCACAGCGGCGGGCGGCGGTCCCTCAACGGGGCCGCCGCCTCGACGTGGGTGGCGAGGGCGAGCAGGAGCTCGTTTCTCGGCGGGGCGGGCGGCGAGCATAGTGCCGACTGACAGTTCGTTCTGCGACCTTCGGATTGACCACGTGGTCCGAAACTGGACGAGCGCGGAACCCCCGGGCCCGCTCGTCGCGATTGACATCGGCGGTCGACGACGCCGCGTCGCCACAAGGGCTCGCGTCATTCTGTCGCTTGTTCATGCAGCGAACCGGACCGAAGAGCTGCGACCCGTGAGCTTCGGGCGCGGACAAACTCTTCCTGTCGATCCAAGTAGGTGAGGTAGTCGTCCATCTTGCGGGCCAGTGCGTTGACTGTGAGATCGGCTGTGTCGTTGTCCAGGAGCCACCATCGGCCGGGTGCACGCGTTCGTCGGATCGTGATTGCCTTGCTCGCGGTGACGCTTGTCAGCTCCGGCGGCTACGTGTGGTTCTCGGCACGACAACACCCGAGTTGCTCGGCGTCTCTGACCTACAACGGCGTCTCGTACGAGTTCTATCAAGGACCGAGGAGATCGTTGCCCACGATGACCTCGGCGTCGGAATCGAGCGACGGTGTGGAGACACCGGTCGGTGGAGCGGCAAGGTCGCGATCTCCCGCATCGACGGCGTAGACCCGCGAGCAGCCCTCGTCGCACCGGTAGCTGCGAATGTTCTGTACAGCGCGCGGTGTCACGCTCGACGAACTCCCAGGCTCTGTCGCAGAGTTGGTCGCTCCGTAGCGGCGGGTAGGCGCCCGGTAACGGGAACGCGAAACGCGGCGGATTGGCGCGTCATTGCGCGCAGTAGATCCGGGCAGACCCACCAACCGACCGTGGAGCGCCCTCGAAGCGCTTGAACGCCCATCGCCGGCTCGGGAGGTGGAACGACGGGCTCGGGCGCCGGGAAGATGCCGTCGAGCTCGGCAGCCGCGGGAAGCTGATGGCTGGCAGTATTTGTGGTTGCGAAACTGGTGGCAATGTCGCTGCTGCACCTAGAAAAGCTGCGGCTCGGCGCCTTCTAGGGAGGCGTACAGCTCCTCGGCTGCGGACCACATGCTGCTCACGGTGGCAACGTACGCACGGGTGCGGTCAGTGGGCGCGGTGAGGGCGTCGGCAATTAGGCCGCAGTCATACAGGTCCTTCAGGGGTTTCTGGACGGAACTGGAGTTGCGAGCGCCGATCCAGTCGGACACGTCTCCAAGACTGAAGGCCTGATCGCGGCGGCGGGCGACGAACAGGAGCACTGAGAGCTTGTGGTCCTGGCCGAACATGCGTCGCGACAGATCCCGTACGTCTGACCGATCGAACAAGCTTTCCACGGGCACAGCGAACCAGCCTACGTGATGCGCGGTACACGATACGCGAAACGCGTATTACGTTCTCTCGGCGTGTCTCACACCATTCGGACGCTCGAGCCGGTGTCATGACAGCCATGGCGTCGCGGCGGCCCACCCGTTTCGCACCGCAGGCCTGCGTCATGACCAGGTCGGATATCGCGGACAGTTCTCGGCGTGTCGCGCCAAACATGACGATCCTTGGTCGATCATGTGAACTTTTGTTCAGGTCTGGCTCTTCGCGGGCCGATGGGCGTAGTGTCGGCCGGGTCCGCAGGCTCCGGAACGCTCTCGCTGTGGGGCCCGCAGACGTCGACCAAGTTGTACACCTTCACTGCCACGTGAACAGGACCCGAGCTTTCGGTTCGAGGCGTTCCCCGCAGGCGGGGGTCTCTCAAAACGCGGACGAGGTGACGGTATGAGCGAAGAGCAGCTCAATTCCGTGCGAGCTCTGGGCAGCATCCTCGACGGCTGCAGGGACTTCCGGCATACGGTGCCAAGCGAACCGGCCTACTTGATTGATCTGAGCATCCCGGACGGGCAGGCCGAACCCGAGCATCTTCAGTTCCGGGCCTGGATCACCATCCCTGTCGCTGTACCCGAAGAGGTCTCGATTCTTGGTGTAGTGCAGGCCGTGAACAACAAACTGAACGGTAGGAAGCCGCTCACGTTCGTGAAGCCAGACCGCGACGCGGTCATCACTAATTTTTCGATCTACGACGTCAGCGTCAGCTGTCGTCGCGAGGTGGATGGGTTCGCCACCTCCTTGAACGAGCTCCTTCGCCCGATGACGGTGAGCGGCTCGAACGTCCAGTACCACTTCGCCGGCACCCCGATAGAGGATCACCTGAAGCACTAACACCTGCACGCGGAAGGATGATCACCCCGTTCCCGAGATTTTGTGGGCGGGGTCGTGGTAATTCCTCGGGCACCCAACTACCTTGGTTCCAAGGAGGCTGGTATGAGCGCCGAGAACTCACCGAGCAGTGGCTGCGACTCCCAGCCTGCATGGATGTCCCTGGCGGCCGAGCTCATCGAAACGGTGGCGCCGCGGTTCTCCGACGACATGCTGTGGGACTTCGAGTTCGCGAACGCCGGCCTCACCAACGTGAACCTCGCGGCGCTCGATCCGAACGACCTTCTGCTGCGTGCGGTCAACGCCATGGCGACGGGTCGCGAGCTGGGCCTCCTCGATGACAACGACGAACGACTGGTTGCCCGGATGTACGGTGCGCTGGTCGACCACGCCGTGAAGAACTCAAAGACTCCGAGGTCGACGACGGAGCGGGGTTCGTCCGGAGCCGAGCTGCTCGGCGAGACCCTCGGACAGATGCGGAAGAAGAAGAAGGACGACGAGGGGCTCGCTGACGATGACAGCGAGCCTCCCGCTCACAAGCGGGACCCGTCTAGTTCTTCCATCAACGCCTCCGGCAACGCCGGGGGCGTTTCCTTTGAAGTGCCCGTGTGGACCACCACTCACGGTGCGCCGTTCCCGAAGACAGTCGAGGCAATCGTCCGTCGGGTCGGCGACGAGCGACTGTCCTACCTGCTCAAGCACTACGAGATCACGAACCTGAACTTCTGGCTGCAGCAAGAGCGGACCCTGGTCGTTTGCGAGACCTTGCAGGCGTGGCGTCGCTGGCTGACGGTTGCGGGACAGATCGAGGTTCTCGACCTGTACAACGGGGAGTCGCCCGACTTCCGCACCGGCACCTGAGTTCTCGAACCGCCCGCTCGCACGGGTCGGCTAGTTGAGCCGAGGGCCGGCCAATAACTGGGCCCCATTCGGGTCTTGGAGATACCAGCGAAGCCCGCGTGACGCTGGGGCTCATGGTGCATACCGGGTAGTCGGCTCCAACGACGAGTAGTTAGTCGGCAGGTGCGCCGGCGCCGACGTGCTCAGGTGCGGGAGTACTTCCTCGCGGTGCGCGCGGCGATGACCCGGGCGCCGTACATCCTCATCTGAGCGAACTGCTCGCTGACGTTGAAGCGGCGGGCGACCTTCGCGTTGTCCCATCCGGCGTACGCCGCCTTGCGGGCAGCCTCGTCCGGCACCAGCAGCTCCCCGGAGATGAACGTGGCCTGCTTCTCCAGGGTCGAGTCGAACTGCTCCTTGTGGTCCTCGCCGAGGATGACGCTGTCGAACGGGTGCTCCAGCAGGTGGTGGCCCATCTCGTGGGCGATGTTCGACCTGCGCCGCACCTCCAGGTGCGCCTCGTTCTCCACGATCACCCGCGCGGTCCCCAGTGGCACCAGAGCCGCGGACCAGTCCCGGGAGCCAGCGGCGTGGAAATGGTCCCTGGTCGCGGGGGCCAGGCCGTGGTCGAGCAGGTCGGTCAGCGTGTAGGTGGGGATGCCGTGAGCGTCAGCGAGCTCGTACGGGTCTAACGGGTCGAACGGATCGAGGCCGAGCTCGTCACGTTCCTCCTTGGCGACCTCACGCATCCGCGCCTGGGTCCACCCCTTCTTCGCGCCCACCGAATCAGAGGCCGTCCTCGGTGCGCTCGGACTCGAAGCGACGCAGCGTGGCTTCGATGACGTCCTCCAAGTACGAGCGGTTCTTGTCCGGCAGATCTGGCCTCGCGCGAAGCAAAACAGTCAGCTCCGACATCAACGGCGCCGGATCACTGGTCCCCGGGTCGTCGTCGCCGGCTAGGTAAAATTTCTCGGCGTCCATCCGCAGCCAGGTGGTCATCGCCGCGAACGCGTTCACGTCCGGCTTCAGGCCCTGCTGCATCCGCGAGATGGTCGACGCATTCACGCCGATCTCCTTCGCCAACGCCCTCCAGGACAGATCTGCATCCTCGCGGGCCTTATCCAGCGCGGCGTGCAGCGTCTTCACGTCAACAGTCGGACCGGTATTCACCAGCGCTCCGAAAAGTAAGCGGTGCTTGAAGAGTCGAGCATGTGTGGTATGTTAGCACTGCTTGATACTTCGAGCAGCGAAGTAAATTCGCAACGCCAGCAGTCAACCGAGTTGGTACCAACGAAGGAGAGCCGCCATGACCGCGACCGCAGCCGAGAAACACACCGACGACAACGACAACAAGGGAGACAACGGTCACCCGACCAAGACGTTCACCCTGATCATCAACACCCGCAAGACCGACTGGGACAAGGAGCAGATCTCCTATAAGGACCTCGTGCAGATCCGCTTCCCCGGCAAGGTCCTCGACGAGACCGAAGAGGTCACCATCGCTTACACCCGTGGCCCGAAGGAGAACCGCGAGGGCTCCCTCACTGTCGGCCACTCCGTGTACGTCAAGAACCAGATGACGTTCGATGTCTACCTCACGATCCGTTCCTGACCCGGACCTGGGTCGCCTCCTGGACGACGGCTACGACGTCGTCGTCCAGGCGGGCCACCTGGTCATCCGCCACATCCCGTACGTGACCCCCGACCGCGAAGTGCGTTGCGGGTTCCTCACCTACCCCGTGACCGTCTCGGGCGACCGGATCGTGTCAGACACTGACCACCGCATCTGGTTCGGCGGCGACACCATCCCCTGCAACGAGCACGGCCAGCAGATCAGCTGCGCGAACGCAGAGGAGCGGATCGTCTCTGAAGAGTTCCGCGCCAGCTACATGCTCTCGTCCAAGCCGGGCCCCAATGGGTACCCCAGCGAGTACGAGAAGGTCGTCGCGTACGCCCGGATCCTGTCCCACCCGGCCGCCGCGATCGATCCGACCGCGACCGCCACCCCCGGCGCCGCGTGGCAGGAAGTCGAAGACGACCTCCCGTTCGTCTACCGCGACACCGCGTCCACCCGGGCCGGCATCGCACCGCTGAACAAGGTCTTCCGCGGCCAGCGAATCGCAATGGTCGGCCTCGGAGGATCCGGCGGCTACATCCTGGACCAGATCGCCAAGACCCCCGTCGATGCGATCCGCTGCTTCGACGGCGACACCTTCGACAACCACAACGCGTTCCGTGCACCCAGCGCGGCCACGCTCGACAAACTCCGCGAACGGCCCAACAAGGCCGAGTACTTCACCGAGCTCTACTCCAACATGCACACCGGCATCACCGCGGTGCCCGAGTTCATCGACGAGACCAACCTCGATCTGCTCAACGAGTTCACGTTCGTGTTCATCTCCATGGATGACACCAACTCGAAAATCCCGATCATCAACCACCTCGTCGAGCACAACATCCCGTTCATTGACGTCGGCATGGGCGTCGAGGAGATCGACGGCAAGCTCTCCGGCCTGCTGCGCGTAACCCTCGGCCTCCCCGACAACACCGCGACCCGCGACTCGGTCCCCGAGACCGCCGACCCCGACGACTACGACCGCAACATCCAGATCGCCGACCTCAACGCGCTCAACGCGCTCCTCGCCGTGATCACTTGGAAGCGACACCTCGGGCTCTACGCCGACGGCACCAGCGAAACCTTCTTCACCTACTCCTTGTTCACCAACCACATCACCCATCAGGACAACGTCTATGACGACGAAGACTGACCACTACAAGCCGGAGTTCATCGAGTCCTTCCCAGACTCGATGGACCCCGGCGTCCTCTACATCTCCATCGAGTACGACACCTGCGGACACCTCTGCGCCTGCGGCTGCGGCAACGAAGTCATCACCCCGCTCGGCCCCGCCCAGTGGTCCTTCACCTACGACGGCCGCAACGCCTCCCTCCGCCCCTCCATCGGAAACTGGAGCCTGCCCTGCAAGTCGCACTACATCGTCGACCGCGGGGGAGTCGTCCGCTGGGCCCGCATCTTCACCGACCGCGAGATCGCCCGCAACCGCGACCGCGACCGCGCCGTCCTCGCCCGCGGCGAAGATGAACGCACCTACGGCGACTGGCCGCCCGACCGCCGTGGCCCGGTCGGCGACGGCGACCGCACCCGCGGCGAACCTGAGGCGCCGCCGAGTGCCGGCGACGACAGGCCGGCCAGCTGGATGCGGTCGTTCCTGGGACGCAGCGGCGAACATTGATCCTAGGCGGCCAGACGGCCGGGCCTGTCCGAACGCACGGCCCTACCTACTGCGAGCTGCGGCACGCTGTTGCAGCGGCTCCGCCCGGTCGTGGCAGGTGGATCACGACGGCGCGTCAATCTGGGCGCTATGCCCTACCTCCGGATGCGATCCACGGCTCACCCTCCTGTCTGTCCCTCCCAGAGCAGCGCCCCCATCTGACGCGCTGCGCGACGTCGAAGTTCATCGACGGCGTGGGTGTAGCGCTGGGCAGTGGCCATCTCGGTCCAGCCCATGATCGACATGACGGTGCGGATATCGACGTTCTGCAGGAGCAGCAAGGTCGCGGCGGTGTGACGGGCGTCGTGGAGGCGGACCTCTCGGACGCCGGCTCGTTGTAGGAGCGCCTTCCACTCGGTGTGGTCGCGTGCTGGATCGATGAGGCCGCCGCTGGCGGCGGGGAAGACCAGGTCGTGGGTGTTGTCCCAGTCGGAACCGGCTGCGAGGCGTCGGCGGTTCACCGCGGCCCGATGAGAACGCAACTCGTCCACGAGCGGCTGAGGCAGCACGATCGTCCGCTTCGAGGCCTTCGTCTTCGGCTCGACCAACTGCAGCCCGCCACCGCTCCGGTGTTCGCACTCCGCGCCGCGCTTCCGTCCACAGGAGGGCGAACCGTCCATCGACGGGCAGCCGTGCTCCCAGGTGTGGCGCTGGACCGCCCGACGGATCCGGAGGACGCCGTCGTCGAGGTCGACGTCGGGCCAAAGGAGGCCGAGCGTCTCGCCCTGGCGCAGTCCGAGCGAGATGGCGATCGACCACCGGGCTGGGTGCAGCGTGGATTGCGCGGCCGCGAGGACGCGGCGGCTCTCCTCGACCGAGAGCGGTTCGACCTCGACGTCCTCGGCGCGTGGCGGACGCGCGACCAGGGCCGGGTTGGTGGCGAGTCGTCGGCGGCGTATTGCTTCGTTGAGACCAGAGCGCAGGACGCGATGCACGCCGCGGATGACATGGGCGGAGTGGCCGTCGGTCTGCATGCGTCGGTAGTGCTCCTCGAGGTGCTCGGGACGGAGCTCGCTGAGCCGCCACTGTCCGAGGGCGGGGATGACGTGGACGCGCATCTGGCTGCGGTATGTCGACAGGGTCTTCCACCGTGCGGTCATGGGCACCACGGATTCGAGCCAGTGCTCGAGCCAGTGACCCAAGGTGACGTCGTCGTGGGTCCACACGAAGGTGCCGTTGTCCCGGCGGCGCTCGAGGTCGCGGACTGCGTCGCGCAACTCTGACTTCGTCTGCCGCTGGACGTGCTTGCGCGCAGTCGTGCCGTCGGGACGGCGGCCCATGGTGACGCGGGCGTGCCAATTGCCGTCAGCGCCCTGGTAAAGCGTCGAGGTGGTCTGCTCGGCTGCCTTGCGTGGCCTACTCATCGCGGACCTCGACGTACGAATCGCGCATCCGGGCGATGAACCGCTCGAGCTCGCTGCGCTCGATGCGTACGGAGCGGCCGAGGTGGACGACGCGAAGCCGGTGGCTGGCGACGTGGCGCTCGACGCTGCGGCGGGCGCAGCACAGCTGGCGGGCGGCCTCATCGAGGGTGAGCAGCAGGGTGTCGGCTGCGGTCGTGGTCAGGGGGCTGGGGTGAGTGGTGGTCTCCATGTGCCACCAAAGGTCGGAGACCAGGCCCGTGCGATCACGAAACCGGGGGACGCGGGGGACGCCGCCGGATTTCGGGGGACGTTGGGGGGACTCGCGTCTCGGCCCGACTCGAGGCGACAGAGGGACGCCAAATAGTTTTTGAGCCAGTATTTGAGCCGAGAAAGGCCCACCTCCCTGTTCGGGAAGCGGGCCTCTGAACCTGTTTGTGCAGGTCATGCGGTGAATCCAGTCTGTGCGCCTGTAGGGATTCGAACCCCAAACCTTCTGATCCGTAGTCAGATGCTCTATCCGTTGAGCTACAGGCGCATATCGCTTGCGCGACCGGACGAGAATAGCCGAGGGCGTGGGCCGATGCCGAATCAGGACCACCTGTCGTCGTACGCCGGGTGTGGAAGCATGGCGTCATGGCTGGCCTGCAACCCGAGGATCGGGAGCTCTTCGAGGACGAAGCGACCAGTCTCTATGAGCAGATCCTGGCCGAGGGCGGGCTGGCTGCCGACGACTCGCGACTGGCCGGAACGACGCCGGTACGACGGGCGTTCGACCTGCTCACCGAGCTCGGCTTGCTGCAGTTGGACGAGACCCGGAAGACCTGGCGGCCGGTGGAGCCGAGCAACGCGCAGTCGCGCGTGGTCACGCCGCTCGGGACCGAGGGCGCGCGGCTGATCGACGAGTCGGCGCGCTGGGCGAAGGCGTTCTCGAATCTCACCCAGAGCTGGCGGCGTTCGCCCGCGGCCACGGAGTCGGGTCCATTCCTCTACCTGCACGGCGAGGCGATCAGCCCGTACCTCACCGCGATCATCGGCGACGCCGAGACCGAACTGCTCACCGCGCAACCGCAGACCACCCGGAGCGCCAAGACGGTCGCCGAGGGTGCCGTCCGGGATGTCGCAGCGCTGAAGCGCGGGATCTCGATGCGAACGATCTACCAGCACAGCGCGCGGCGCCACCCCGCTACGCACAAGTACGTCGCGGACGTGACCCGGCACGGCGCCGAGGTGCGGACGCTGGACGAGTTCTTCAACCGGATGATCGTGGTGGACCGCCGGGTCGCCCTGATCCCCGCTGCTGACAGCCTGGCCACCGCCGTCGTCGTACGGGAGCCCGCCATCGTGGCGTACCTCGTCGACGTCTTCGAGCGCGCCTTCGCGCGCGGCCGGCCGTTCGCCAGCGGCGAGCAGAAGGTGATGAAGGAGATCGCGACCGAGCAGCGTTCGATGACGATGCGGATGCTCATCGAGGGGCACGCGGACGCCGTGAGCGCGAAGCGGCTCGGCGTGAGCGCGCGGACGTACGCCGGATACGTCGCCGAACTCAAGGACGAGTACGACGCAGAGACGCGCTTCCAGCTCGGTTACATCATGGGTCAGCGCGGCATCGCCGGCCAGGAGACCAGCGGCGGTTGACCATCAGGGCCGAACGGCCCGGGCGCGCGTCAGTTGCGCCCGACGACCCAGCCCCAGCCGCTGTCGGCCTCGGCAGCCGTCGGAATCGACACGACGCCAACGGCGGCGATCATCACAGCGAACGCGAGTGCGGTCTTGCGAGCAATGTTCTTCATCGTCAATCCCCTAGCTAGTGGGGTCCCTCCCGGAACCCTCCCTCTGGAGTCCGAGACAACGTGACCGTCCCCCAATGTCCAGACCACGCATCCTCCATCTTGCCGCAACTCCGCAGCAATGGCGAGACCCCGGGTGAGGGGTCCTCACTCCGGGGTCTCGCGCTGTCACTTGGCGGAGGCGGAGGGATTTGAACCCTCGATGGGGTTGTAGCCCCAAACCCGCTTAGCAGGCGGGCGCCATAGACCGGACTAGGCGACGCCTCCTCCACCATCGGTCGCGAACGACCGAGCAGCGGAGCAAGGTTACAAGCACCGTCGCGCGGCACCCAATTGACCCGCCCGTCGTCTCACGGACGAGTACGACGTCAGCGGGTCGCGCCGCGCAGGCGATCGCGGATGTCGCGGGCCAGGTCGTCCTTGTCACCGGCGACGAGCTCGACCGGAATGGTCGTGGAGCGGCCGTCGCGCAACCGCAGGATGACGCACTCGATGTCGCGCGGGGCGGCGGCGACGGCGTCCTCGACGTCGCTCCACGGCGCTTCGGAAACCCCGGCGGCGCGCACCATCCGGACGCGGTAGCCCGACGAGGTCAGCCGCACCACGACGAGCTTGCTGCGCAACCACCAGCTGAGCCCGATCAGGCCCAGGATGCCGAGCCCGAGGAGGGCCACCAGCACGTCGAGGCTCCACTCGAACGTCACGGCCGCGACCGTCGTACCGAGGAGGAGGAGGGCCAGCAGCACGAGGTAGGCGCCGACGAACCGTGCCATCACGACAGGAGCGAGCCGGTACTCGGAGATGGAGGTCGACTGCGCGCTGCTCATGGGGCGATTGAACAAGACCTGCTGCTGACTCGCCAAAGCCGCGATGGGCGCGCTCCCGGTCGGCAGCGTGGCGGGAGGCCAACGACGGGCAGCTTGCTGCCCCCTCCAGTGGCCGAAGACACGCTCGACCAAATGTGGCAGAGGGGGAGGGATTCGAACCCCCGGTAGGTTTCCCTACGACCGCTTTCAAGGCGGTTCCGATCGGCCACTCCGGCACCCCTCCTCATCCGCCACCGCGCCAGGGCGCAGTCACGGACAGCAAGCGAGCCTAGACGACTACCGGTTCGTCAGCTCAACGAGGACGTCGCCCTCCTGGACGACGTCGCCGGCGGAGACCTTGATGGCGCTGACGGTGCCCGCGACCTCGGCGATGATCGGGATCTCCATCTTCATCGATTCGAGCAGCACGACGGTGTCGCCGATCGCGACCGCATCGCCCTCCTCGACTTCCACGCGCAGCACGTTGGCCACCATCTCCGCGACCAGCTCTGACGTCGTCACCCAGGCCATGCCTGCGACGCTAGGCGTTACCGGGTGGTACCCGAAGCCACGACACTCACAGGAGCGCTGAGAACCGGCTCGGCTCCGGGCGTACGGCGGCGGCCTGCTCGGCGACGCGACTGCGGCGTCCCCGGTTGCCGGTGAGCGCCAGGTCCAGGCGGATCATGATCCAGCCGATCATCAGGCCGACCACGAGGCCGTAGACGACCGACAGCACCGCCTCCTGGACGGTGACGGCCGGGTTGGCGAGCGCGGTGGCGGTGGGCGAGGTGGCCGCGACACCGAACGCACAGACCCACCAGCCCTGACGCCGACGGGCCCGCATGTGGCACCCGTAGGCGAGCGCCGGGACACCGAGGACGGTCTCGATCGGGCGCGGGAAGGCACCGAGGGTCTCCCTGCTCCAGGTCACCCAGGACAGCAACTGGTCGACGAGACCGGACGATCCGTAGTTCCGCAGCAGTTCGGCGTAGAGCAGCGTCGCCGCGAGCACCGCGCCGCCGATCGCCACCACGATCAGGCCGCGACGACCGAGCCCGTGGAAGCCGGCTCCGAGGCGGAACACGAGCACGATGGCCGCGAGGAACGCCATCCCGAGGCCGACGTACTCGAAGCGGACGGTCTCGATGACCGGCTCGAAACCGATGGTGGCCAGGGCTCCGACGCCCGCAACGACGAGCCCGACGGTGCATTCACGTGCGGAGGCGAAGAAGCCGGCGGCAGGGACCGTGAGCATCACGCCGAGGACGGCGGCGATCGCCGAGGTGAGGACCGCAGCGCCGGTGAGCAGGAGGTCCTGGTCGCTGATCACCGCAGTCAGGCCGCAGCCCAGCGCGAGCAGTCCGAAGACGAACGGCCGGCCACCTGTGCGGGCAGCAAGCGCCGCGCTGAACGAGGTCGCGATGATGATCGAGCCGACCCTGCCGAACCAGTCGGGGCCCACCGGCACCATCGCGCAGACCAGCGCTGCGGTCCCGGCGACCATCAGCGCCAGCAGGACCAGCAACGGCTTCCGGGACGTCCCGAACTCCCCGAGGCGCTGCTCGATCGGCTCCCGGGAGGGGACACGTGGGGCGCTGCGGGACACGATGAAGGACCTTACAGACGGCGGTTGCTCAGGGACGGGTTGACCCGGCGCGCCTCGCCGAGGACCTCGTGGTCCAGCACCGCCCGGACGACCTCGGGAACCTCGACGGAACCCGGACCGGCCTCGGCCACCACCTCGCCGAACGGATCGATGACCACCGAGTGGCCGCAGTACCGCGGCGCAGGCTGGCCGACCGCGGCGACGTACACGGTGTTCTCGATGGCACGCGCGGTGAGCAGGGTGCGCCAGTGGTGCACCTTGCGCGGCCCGGCGACCCAGGCGGCCGGCAGCACGATCACCTCGGCACCCCGGTCAACCAGGGCCCGCGCCAGTTCGGGGAAACGGAGGTCGTAACAGGTCATCAGGCCGACCTTCCAGCCCTTCAGCTCGACGACGACCGGCTCGATCGGACCCGCGCTGAGGCGATCGGACTCGCGGTAACCGAAGGAGTCGTACAGGTGCACCTTCCGGTACGACGCCCGGCCGGCCCCGCGCATCAGCAGCGTGTTGAACGGGCGGCTCGGGTCGGGACCCTGCTCGAACAGGCCGGCCACGACGGTGGTGTCCCGTCCTGCCGCGGCCGCGGCGAGCGCCGTACCGAAGGGACCGTCGAGAGGCTCGGCGTACCCGCTCACGTCGGACCCTGCCTCGCCGAAGTCGCGGGCGAACGCCTCGGGGAAGACGACCAGGTCCGTGTCGGCGCCGTGTTCGGCGGTCAGGCGGGCGAGTTCGTCCCTGTTCGCGGCGGGGTCGAGGGTCGCCGCGGCCTGCACGAGGGCAAGGCGAAGAGTGGGGACGATCACGGTGCAAGCGTAGGACGTCGTTCGCGCCCGGCTGGGAGACTGTCGGGGTGATCGAAGCCGGGCTGACAGGATTCGCCGCCATCGTCCTTGCGGGCGGGCGGGCGGTGCGGCTCGGTGGCGCGGACAAGGCGTCGATCGAGATCGACGGCCGGACGCTGCTGGACCGGGCGCTCGAATCGGTCATCGACGCCAGCGAGGTCGTGGTGGTCGGTCACCCGGTGCCGACCGACCGGCCCGTGACCTTTGTCCTCGAGGACCCGCGCCACGGAGGTCCGGCCGCCGGACTGCTGACCGGCCGCGATTCGTTGCTGCGCCGCTTCCCGACCCTGGCCGTCCTCGCGGTCGACATGCCGCACCTCACCGCCTCGACCTTCCGCCGCCTGCAGGAGGCCGCCGTCGGGCACGAGGGCGCTGCGCTGGTCGGGGCCGACGGTCGTCGCCAACTGGCCTACGTGCTCGAAACCGGCCGGCTCGACGCCGTACGACCGGACCGCGAAGCGCAGCACAACCTGTCCGTCAAGGCCCTGCTCGAACCCTTCGACCTGGCCGAGGTTCCGCAGGTCGGACGCGAGGCCCAGGACATCGACACCTGGACCGATCTGCGCGATGCGGCCTCGGAGTACGAGTCCGGATCCCGCTGACTCTTGTCAGCAGGCCGACTGAGGATCACTCTGGACGGGTGAACCTCCACGACTGGATCGATGAGTTGTGCGATGTCCTGGACATCGAGGCCGAGGCCGACGAAGGCCTCCTGGTTGACCTTGCCCGCATCGCTGTCGACAACGTGCACCCCGCAGCCGGGGTGGTGACGGCGTTCCTCCTCGGTTTCGCCGCTGGCGAAGGCGGTGCAGACCCCGACGAAGTGGAGGGGCTGGCCGGAAAGGCACAGGCGCTCGCCGAGGCCTGGGACCGCCCGGCCGGAGTGAGCGACGAGCCCGTCGTGGACGTCGAGGTCGACGAGCTCAGCGACGCCGAGTACGCCGATGAGGACTCCCTCGTCTGACCGAGCCGGTTGGCCTGGTCTGAGGCCCAGCGGACACGGAGCGGCTGACAGACTGGCGCCATGCGTGCCGTCACCCAGTCCGGCCCCGGGGGCCCCGAAACCCTGACCGTCACGGAACTGCCCGACCTGGTTCCGGGTCCCGGCGAGGTGCTGATCCACGTCGCCGCAACGGCCGTGAACCGTGCCGACCTGCTGCAGCGCCAGGGTTTCTACCCGCCGCCGCCGGGAGCATCGGACGTCATCGGCCTCGAGTGCAGCGGCACGATCGCCGCACTCGGCGACGGCGTCGAGACGTGGTCGGTGGGCGAGCAGGTGTGTGCGCTGCTGGCTGGTGGCGGCTACGCGAGCCAGGTCGTCGTACCGGCCGCCCAGGTGATGCCGGTCCCTGAGGGGATCGACCTCGTGACCGCCGCGGCCCTGCCCGAGGTGGCCTGCACGGTGTGGTCGAACGTCTTCATGGTCGCCGGGCTCGGCCCCGGCGACGTCTTCCTCGTGCACGGCGGCGGCGGCGGTATCGGGACCTTCGCGATCCAGCTGGCCGCGAAGACCGGTGCGCGGGTGTTCACGACCGCAGGCAGCGAGGAGAAGCTCGCGCGGTGCCGGGAACTCGGCGCCGAGGTCGCGATCAACTACCACGACGAGGACTTCGTCGCGGTGGTCAAGGAAGCCACCGGCGGTCGTGGGGCCGATGTCGTCCTGGACAACATGGGCGCGAAGTACCTCGGCCGCAACGTCGACGTCCTCGCCGACGAGGGTCGCCTCGTCATCATCGGCATGCAGGGCGGCGTGAAGGCCGAGCTCAACATCGCCCAACTGCTGGCCAAGCGCGGCGCGGTGATCGCCACCGCCCTGCGTTCGCGGCCGGTCGAAGGCAAGTCGCGGATCTGCGCATCGGTCGTCGAGCACGTGTGGCCGCTCGTCGACGACGGCTCGATCGTGCCCGTCGTCTCCGCCGTCCTCCCGCTCGACCGGGTGGGCGACGCACACCGGCTGATCGAGTCCGGCGACAGCGTGGGCAAGGTCCTCCTGACCCCCTGAACCCGGTTGGCCGAGTCGGGCTAGGTTTGGAGCCATGACCGAGAGCGGCGAAGAGCAGATCGTGGTGGTGGGACCGGACGGACAGCCGATCGGCACCGTCCCCGCCTCAGCAGTCCAGGCCAGCCAGGACACCGACGTCACCGACGTCACCAGTGGCGACGACGAGGACGACGACGGCGAGCGCTCGCTGGCCGACCTGGTCGAGCAGCCGGCCAAGGTGATGCGGATCGGCAGCATGATCCGCCAGCTCCTCGAAGAGGTGAAGGCCGCGCCGCTCGACGAAGCCAGCCGCAACCGCCTCGCCGCGATCCACCGGTCCTCCATCGCCGAGCTCGAGCAGGGCCTGGCCCCGGAGCTCGTCGAGGAGCTGGAGCGCCTTTCCCTGCCGTTCTCCGAGGACGTCACGCCCTCCGAGGCCGAGCTCCGGATCGCCCAGGCCCAGCTCGTCGGATGGCTCGAGGGGCTGTTCCACGGCATCCAGACGGCGATCTACGCCCAGCAGATGGCCGCGCGTGCGCAGTTCGAACAGATCCGTCGGGCCCTGCCCCCGGGGATGTCGATGGGCGGTCCCGAGCAGTCCCCCCTGCAGCCCGGTCAGCCCGGTCAGCCGGAGCAGCCCGGTCAGGCCGGTCAGGGCGACGAGCCCCGCGGCGGCATGTACCTCTAACGGTCAATAACGGTGGCGGCCGAGCCGGCTGATCAGCACCAGTCCGAGCACGCCGATCAGGCTGATCGCGCCACCCGGAGCCAGCAGCCGCCCGAGGTCGGGCGTGGAGTCGGCGTCGGCAGGCGGTTCGGCGAGCGCTGACGGCTCGGCCGGAACCGGGGGCACGGTGAGGTACTCCCGGAGCTGGGTCTCCATGGCCTTGTCGAGACCGGTCACGGCGGCGTAACCGTCGCACGCGTCAGCGCTCAGCTCGCCGGGCGTGCTGCCCTGCGTGAAGAAGAGGTAGCGGCCACCGACCTTCAACGTGCGGTCCGCGACCTCATCGGTGGGCGTGAACGTGACCTGCACGTACTTCCCGGCCGGGAGGTCACTCTTCAGCGGCACCTGGACGAAAACGCGGTGCGGGCTGGCATTCGCCGTCCCACCGCCGGGCAGGACACCCGGGAGGACGTTGTCGACGCGGCCCACGAACACGTCGTCGACCCCGGCACCGCGTTCGTAGACGGCCGTGCGGTCCGTGAGGGCGAGACCGCCGCACGCGCCGGGCATCGCCGGGGTCGCATGGGCCGCTGCCGGGAGCAGCGAGAACGACACGACCGCCAGGGCGGCAACAGCACGAAGGGGGAGCCTCACGCGCCCATCCCACCAGATCCGGGCGCGGGGAACCAGCGACCCAGCTCCACCGCGGCGCCGTCGTCCTCGACCGAGGCGGTGACGTGGTCGGCCACCGCCTTGACCTCGTCGACCGATTGGCCCATCGCCACACCCCGGCCGGCCCACTGCAACATCTCGATGTCGTTGCGGCCGTCACCGATCGCCAACACGTCGGCGCGATCGACGCCGAGCTGCCCGGCGACGTACTCCAGGCCGGAGGCCTTGGACACGCCCACGGGTGCCAGATCGAGCCAGGCGGTCCAGCCGACGACGTAGTCGGTGCCGTGCAGGCCCAGCCGGCTGGACAGCTGGACGAAGTCCTCCGCCGTGGCGTTCGGGTCGCGGATGATCACGCGGCTCACAGGCTGGGCGACCATGTCGGCCACCTCGGCCACCGTCGACGTACCGCCGAGCTCACCGTCGGGGAACGGCGCGGACACGAGGTAGCCGACGCCGCGCTCCTCGACGGCGACCAGCGCCTCCGGGTGTTCCTTGAGTACGGCGGCCACGGCTGCGCGTGCGTCGAAGGTGACCTCGTGGACGACCTCGATGGGCGGGTACCGCAGCACGACGGCACCGTTGGACGCAACGATCCAGATCTTCTCGCCGTGGCCGTGGAGGTCGAGCTGGTCGGCAACGGTGACCATGTTGGCCGCGGACCGTCCCGACGAGAGGACCACGTGGGCGCCGGCGTCGAGCACTGCCTGGATGGCGTCGTGGACGGCGGGGGTGACCTGCTCGTAGCTCATGCCGAGGCCCTCCACCCACTTGAGCAGAGTGCCGTCGATGTCCAGCGCCACGAGCTGTGGTTTCGAGGCTCGCTGCGCTCGCACCTCAACCACCGATCGGCTCCATGACCTCGAGGCCACCGAGGTACGGCTGGAGCGCCTTCGGCACCCGCACCGATCCGTCGGCCTGCTGGTGGGTCTCGAGGATCGCGACGATGGTGCGGGTGATCGCGGTCAGCGTGCCGTTGAGGGTCGCCACCGGGCCGATCTTGTCGCCGGTGCGGACCCGGGTGTCGAGGCGCCGGGTCTGGAAGTCGGTGCAGTTCGAGGTCGAGGTGAGCTCGCGGTACTTGCCCTGCGTGGGGATCCAGGCCTCGCAGTCGAACTTGCGGATGGCCGACGAGCCGAGATCGCCCGCGGCGATGTCGACGACGCGGTAGGCCAGTTCGAGCTTCTCGAGGAACTCCTTCTCCCACGCCAGCAGGCGCTGATGCTCGGCAGCAGCGTCCTCGAGGGTGGTGTAGATGAACATCTCGACCTTGTCGAACCAGTGGACCCGGATGATCCCCTTCGTGTCCTTGCCGTGTGAGCCTGCCTCCTTGCGGAAGCACGGGCTGAACGCGGCGTAGCGCAGGGGCAACGATCCGCCGTCGAGGATCTCCTCCGAGTGGTAGGCCGCCATGGCGACCTCCGACGTGCCGACGAGATACATCTCCTCGCCCTCGAGGCGGTAGACGTCGTCACCGCCACCCTGGTCGAGGTAACCGGTGCCCTCCATCGCGCTGCGGCGCACGAGCGAGGGCGCGATGACCTGCGTGAAGCCGGCGTTCCGAGCCTGGTCCATCGCCATGTTGACCAGCGCGAACTCGAGCTGGGCACCGACCCCGGTGAGGAAGTAGAAGCGGCTGCCGCTGACCTTCGCGCCACGCTCGAGGTCGATCGCGCCGAGGATCCGGCCGATCTCGATGTGGTCGCGTGGCTCGAAGCCCTCGGCCGCGAAGTCGCGCGGCGTACCGACCTCTTCGATGACGACGAAGTCGTCCTCGCCGCCGGCCGGGGTCTCCTCGGCGACCACGTTCGGGATCGCCTTGAGGGCCGAGAGCCACTCCTCCTCGGCGACGCCCTGGGTGGCCTCGAGCTCCTTGACCTCACCCGAGAGCGTCTTCACCTGCGCGAGCAGGGCCTGCTTCTCGTCGCCGGCCGCCTGGGCGACCTGCTTGCCGAACGCCTTCTGCGCCGCGCGCTTCTCCTCGAACGAGGAGATCGCAGCCCGGCGGGCACCGTCGGCGACCAGCGCCCGGTCCACGACGTCGGCGGACGCGCCGCGCTTGGCCTGCGAGGCGCGAATGCGGTCGGGCTCGTCACGGAGAATGCGCGGGTCGATCATGCCCTGAGGCTATCCGGCCCTGCCGACCGATCGCGCGCCGGTTTCGAGCATCGCCGGGTCTCGGCATCAAAAGGGAGAGATGGGCTCCGGTGCAGGGAAGATGGCGTCGAGGTCGGCGAGGTCCTCGGGCGTCGGGACCCAGGCACTCGCTGCGGCATTCGCCCACACCTGCTCGGTCGTCGTGGCGCCGGCGATCACCGAGGTGACGGGCTGCTGGGCGAGCAGCCAGCCGAAGGCCACCGTCGCCTCCGGTACGCCGCGGGACTTCGCGAACGCGGAGTACTCCTGCAACGGCTTCGACGTCGCCACGTCCAGCAGGTGCTGGCGGCTGCGGGTCAGACGCGAGCCCTCGGGCGCGATGCCCGAGGCGTACTTGCCGGTGAGGAGGCCGTTGGCGAGCGGGAAGTACGGCAGCACACCCAGCCCGAACTCACGAGCGGCAGGCAACACCTCCCACTCGGCGCGACGGTCGGTGAGGTTGTAGTGGTTCTGGGCGGAGATGAAGCGCTCGACGCCGAGCTCGCGGGCGACGTACTCGGCCTGGGCGATCTGCCAGCCGGACCGGTTCGAGTGGCCGATGTAGCGCACCTTGCCCTCGCGGACCAGGTCGCTGAGCGCCGACAGGGTCTCGTCGATCGGGGTGTTCGGGTCGGGCGTGTGGAACTGGTAGAGGTCGATCCAGTCCGTGCCCAGGCGGCGCAGCGAGGCCTCGACGGCGTTGCGGATGTAGCGGCGCGAGCCACGCGCACCGAAGTCGGCCCCGTTCGCACCCTGGGCGTCCATGCCGAACTTGGTCGCCAGGATCACGCCGGACCGGCGGGCGCCCAGCGCCACACCCAGACGCGTCTCGGACAGGCCCGGCGTCGCGCCGTACGTGTCGGCGACGTCGAAGAGGGTGATGCCCGCGTCCAGGGCGGCGCCGATGACCCGGTTGGTGCCCTTCTGTGTCTCCGTGGCGGTGCCCGGGCGACCGAGGTTGTTGCAGCCCAGCCCGATCGTGGAGACGACCAGGCCGGAGCGTCCGAGGGCGGCGTACGACGGGGTGCTCATGCCCCGACGGTATCGACCATGCCGATACCTGCGACGGGGTGTCCTAAACTCCGCTGGTGCTCGACCGACCTCGCCGGACTCCGCTCCTGGCCGCTCTCCTCTGCCTGGGCCTGTTCGCCGCGATCGCTGTCGCAGTCGCCGCCGAATGGTCCTGGCTGATCGACCTCGACCACCGCGGGGAGTCGACCGCCAACTGGGCCGTCGACCAGGCCTGGCTGCGCGACCCGCTGCGGGTGGTCGAGTTCCTGTTCGCCACGCCCGCAATGACGGTGCTGACCGTCCTGCTCGCCGGCTTCATGCTGTTCAAGGGCCACCGCCGCGCAGGCATCCTGATCGTCGTCGTCATGGTCACCACGGCGCTGGCGACGTACGGCACCAAGGTCCTGGTCGGCCGCGGCCGGCCCGTGTGGCAGGACCCGGAGTACTTCCTGCACTCCAACGCCTACCCGTCGGGCCACGCCTCCGGCATTGCTGCGTACGCCGGCCTGGTGATCCTGCTGGCGATCATGCTGATCCGCCGCAGCGGCATCCGCCGCCTGGTCATCACCCTGATGGTGCTCGTCGTGGCGGCCGTCGCCGCCGACCGGATCCTGCTGGGCCGCCACTACCCGAGCGACGTCGTCGGTGGCGTGCTGTTCGGCGCCGGCATCGTGCTGCTCGGCCTCGCGCTCTACAGCCCGCTGCCGCGCAGCCACGCCCTCAAGGCCGAGCCACTGCCGGCGGTCTTCCCCCGCGGCGGCAACCTCGCGGTGATCCTGAACCCGATCAAGGTGGAGTCCGTCGAGCAGTTCCAGTCGATGGTCAACCAGCTGGCGGTCGATTCCGGCTGGAAGGAACCGCGCTGGCACTTCACCACCGTCGAGGACTCCGGCACCGGCCAGGCCGAACTGGCGTCGGTCGAGGGCGCCGACCTCGTGATCGTCTGCGGCGGCGACGGCACCGTCCGTGAGGTGTGTGCCGAACTCGCCGGCACCGGCATCCCGGTCGGCATCGTGCCCGCCGGCACCGGCAACCTGCTGGCCCGCAACCTGCAGATCCCGCTCTTCATCCGGGCCGCGATCGACATCGCGCTGACCGGCCAGGACCGCGCCATCGACATGGTGTCCGTCGAGGGCGACGAGCTCGAGCCCACCCACTTCATGGTGATGGCCGGCATGGGCTTCGACGCCGCCCTCATGGAGGGCGTCAACGAGGACATCAAGAAGAAGGTCGGCTGGATCGCCTATGTGCTGTCCGGCCTCAAGGCCCTCATGTTCCCGACCATGAAGCTCGAGATCTCCATCGACGACCTGCCCTTCACCAAGCACCGCGCCCGGACCTGCGTCATCGGCAACGTCGGCAGCCTGCAGGGCGGCATGATGCTGCTCCCCGACGCCTCGATCGACGACGGCCTGATCGACGTCGTGGTGCTCTACCCCCGCCGGTTCCTGAGCTGGATCCCGCTCGTCGCCCGGGTGCTCACCCGCCGGGAGCAGAACGCCGGCGAGGCCGTCGTACGCATGACGGGGCGGAAGGTCGTCGTACGGGCGTCAGGGGACGTGCCGCGGCAACTGGACGGCGACACGATCGGCGCCGGCGCCGAGCTGCGGATGGAGTGCATCCACGGGCGCGTGCTGGTGCGGGTTCCTCGCTAGCCGTTGCTCATCAAGCTGCGAACCTCGTTGACCTGCGCTGAGCACTCACCTGGTGCGTGCTGAGAGCAGGTCAACGATCAAGGGCAACGCGGACAACGCTGAAGCACGCCGTTCCAGCCGCGGCGTTGCAGGATCGTGGCGATCCACCTAGCAGTACGACACCCGTCGTTGAAGACGAGTCCGTACGTCACCCGCAACGTCACCGCTTCGCTGACCGCTCGTTCGGCGAGGTCACGTCGAGCGTCGACGTCGCGGGCCTCCGGCGAATCGTGGAAGGCGCGACCGTCCGGCTCGACAATGACGCCGAACTCCTCGTAACGGACGTCCTGGACCGTCTTCCTGCCGGTCGCATGGCTTGCCTGCTGACGCCGCGCACGAGGCAGTCCGTGTGCCCGCTCGACCAACTGGAGGTAGCCGCGCTCGAGCACCGAGTTGGCGCCGTGCTCGACGTCGTCGATCATCCCCGCGATCAGCGCACGACGGGTGACCCTCGCGCGGTGGGCCAGGGCCGAGCGCAAGATGGGGGGACCGACCTCGCGGGTGTAGCAGGCGCGGGTCAGCGCGGCGTATGCGCCGGCGACGTCACCTGAGCGAATCCGAGACTCCATCACGTCGACCGTGGCGTGCTCCGGCGCCATCCGGGGCGGCCGACGACGCCAGTCGACTCGTGTCGCGAGATGCGCGGTTCGGTGGACAACGACGCCAGCCATTCGCCGGACGGTCCGGTCCGGACCGACGCACACGTGCACAACCGGCGGGTCGCCCCCGGGCATGGCTGACTCGTGGCTCAGCGCGGCGGGAGCGCACGTGAACAGCGCCACCCATTCTCGCTGGGCACGGGTCAGGCGGCCGGTGTGGTCGACGTACACGCCGGGGCAGGGCGCGGTCAGCTCCCGGCGCCGCACCATGCGGGCAATGTCGTGGTCGGTCGCGCCCAGAGCCAGCAGTTGCTGGCGCGAGACGACGCCGTGCTGTTCGCGCACGAGCAGTTCCTGCAGGCCGGGGTGGGTGAACTCGAGGTGACGCGGCATGGGGGGAGGTTGGCATCGCATCGCGGCTCCGACCAGCCCGAGCGCCCCGACCTGTGGACGGGAGCGTGAACGACGTGCACTGACCTGCGCTGAGCACTCACCTGGTGCGTGCTGAGAGCAGGTCAGCGATGTCGACGAGTTGCCTACGAGCGCGCCATGCGCGCGTGGGCGACCGCTTCGGTCTCCTCGGGCGACAACTCCTGCTCGCTGCTCCACCCGGCGACCGACTTGGCGTAGGTCCGCGCCTCGTTGCGGCCCCGGATCGACGTCAGTACGACGCCGTCGCCACCGTCGTCGACGAGGGCCAGCGACCACGACAACCGGCCGCCCATCTCGTCGAACGCGTCGTACCGGACCACGGCGAGATGCCGCAGCGCGCCCACCGCTTCGGCACGCAGGGCGGCCACCTCGCGGCGCAGGCCAGCAGCGTCGGCAGGCAGGTCGTCGGCACCGGCACCGGCCCGCTTGGTCCCGTTCCTCAGGGCCACCACGAGGGCTGCGAGGGCGACGACGAGAGCGAGGATCGAGAGTGCGACGGCCATGGCGACGAGCGTAGGTGTTCGGCCACTACCCTTTGCGCATGGCTCGTATCGCGTACCAGGGGGAACCCGGCGCCAACTCAGACATGGTGTGCCGTCGGCACTACCCGGAGGCCGAGGCCGTCCCGTGCGCGTCGTTCGAGGACGTCTTCGCGGCCGTGACCAGTGGTGACTGCGACCTGGCGATGATCCCGATCGACAACTCGATCGCCGGGCGCGTCGCCGACATCCACCACTTCCTGCCGGACTCCGGGCTGCACATCATCGCGGAGCACTTCCTGCGGATCCAGTTCACCTTGATGGCCACCGCGGACGCGTCGTTCGACACGATCAAGACGGTCCACAGCCACGTCCACGCGCTCGGCCAGTGCCGCAAGATCATCCGCGAACTCGGCCTGACGCCGATCATCTCCGGCGACACCGCCGGCGCCGCCCGCGAGGTCGCCGAGGCCGCCGACCCGCGCCAGGCCGCGATCGCACCGCCGCTGGCCGCGGAGATCTACGGCCTGCAGATCCTCCGCGACGACGTCGAGGACGAGGACCACAACACGACCCGCTTCGTCGTACTCTCCCCCGAGTTCATCGCGGCCCCGCAAGGCAACGGTCCGGTCGTCACGAGTTTCGTCTTCAACGTGCGCAACCTCCCGGCCGCGCTCTACAAGGCGCTCGGCGGGTTCGCGACCAACGGCATCAACATGACCAAGCTCGAGAGCTACATGGTCGGCGCGGAGTTCGCCGCGACCCAGTTCCTCGCCGAAGTCGACGGCCATCCGGACGACCCCGAACTCAAGCGGGCGCTCGAAGAACTCGCGTTCTTCACCACCGACATCAAGATCCTCGGCGTCTACCCCGCCGATCCGTTCCGGCGCTGACGCGCCCGGCAGCGCACGCCTAGGGTGGGCGCATGGTGAACCCTGCCGCCCACGGCGCCGACAGCGAAGTCGGTCGTCTGCGTACGGTCCTGCTGCATCGTCCCGGACCCGAACTGCAGCGGCTGACCCCGCGCAACAACGACCGGCTGCTCTTCGACGGGATCCCGTGGGTCGCCCGCGCCCAGGAGGAGCACGACGCCTTCGCCGAAGCGCTGCGCAGCCACGACGTCGAGGTGCTCTACCTGACCGAACTGCTCACCGAAGCCCTCGAGGTGTCGGCCGCCCGGGCCGCGGTGATCGACACGACCCTCACCGGGCCCAGCGGTCGCGACCTCGGCGACCCGGTCCGCGAGCACCTGCGTGCGATGTTCCGCGCCGCCACGCCCGAAGAGCTCACCCACCTGCTCACCGCCGGCGTCCGCAACGACGAGGTCCGCTCCGGCCTGGCCAGCGGCACGCTCGTCACGTCGCTGCTGTCCGACGACACCTTCCTGGTCGACCCGTTGCCGAACCTGCTCTTCACACGCGACTCGTCGTTCTGGCTGCCCGACCGTGTCGCGGTCACCTCGCTCGCAATGCCCGCCCGGCGCCGCGAGACCCAGCTGACCGAGCTGATCTACCACTACCACCCGCGCTTCGCCGGCACCGAGCGGTTGCACGGCCACCACCTCGAACACGTCGAGGGCGGCGACGTACTGCTCCTCGCACCGGGGGTCATCGCCGTCGGCGTGGGCGAACGTACGACGCCCGCAGGTGCCGAGCGGCTCGCGCGCCAGGTGTTCCGGGCCGGTCTGGCGACCACCGTCCTGGCGGTCCCGATCGCCCAGGAGCGCGCGACCATGCACCTCGACACCGTCTGCACGATGGTCGACGTCGACAAGGTCGTGATGTACCCGAACGTCGCCGACCACCTGACGGCGTACGCCGTGACCGCACGCGAACCCGGTTCGACCGTGATCGACGTGGCCCCGCCCGAGCCGTTCCTGGTGGCGGCGGCGAAGGCGATGCAGATCGACACCCTGCACCTCATCGACACCGGCCTCGACCCGGTCACCGCCGAGCGCGAGCAGTGGGACGACGGGAACAACACACTCGCCCTCGCACCGCGTCTCGCCGTCGCCTACGAGCGCAACGACGGCACCAACGCGCGGCTCGAGGAGGAGGGCATCGAGGTCATCCGGATCGCGGGCTCCGAGCTCGGGTCCGGCCGCGGTGGTCCGCGCTGCATGAGCTGCCCGGTGGCGCGCGACCCGCTGGGGTAACCCCGCTGGCCGGGACACGTTGTGACAGGTAATCCCGCGAGGCTCCCGCTGGGAGCCGGGGACGACTAAGGTCACCAGCAGCACATGGGGAGCCGGACGCCGGCGAAATGTCAGGGTCAGGCACAGCGAAAGGGTCAGCATGGCAACGTTCTTCGAGCACTTCACGCCGCAGGAGATCGCGCGGATCAGCGCGACCGGGCGGCGCGTGAAGCTCCCCCAGGGCTGGTCGCCGATCTGGGAGGACACCCCCGCCGACAAGGCGTACATCCTTCTCGCCGGCACCGTGTCGGTCCGACGCGACGGCGTCGAGATCGCCCAGTTGGGTCCCGGTGAAATCGTCGGCGAGGCCGCGATCGTCGGCCACTCGCTGCGCACCGCCTCCATCGTCGCGCTCACGCCCCTCGACACCATCCACCTGACCGACGAGACGCTGACGCAGCTCGACGCCGAGTGGCCCACGTTCCACGCGGCGCTCGTCGAGGTCGCCCAGTCGCGCTTCGGCAACGACGCAGGCTGATCGACTCGTGAATTCGCCGGATGACCCCGCCGGAGACGGCGGGGTCATTGGTGCGCTCGAGGAGCACCTGCTCGGCGAGCGTCCCCAGTTCAACCGGGCGCAGGTCGCCGAACAGTCCGGCGTACCCACCGTCATCGCCGAGGAACTGTGGCACCTGCTGGGCTTCGCCCACGTCCCCGATGACGCCGTGGCGTTCACCTCCGCCGACGTCGAGGCAGTACGGCTGGCCAGCCAACTGATCTCCGTCGGCGTGCTCAGCCCGGACCGCCAGGCCGGCCTGGTCCGCACCTGGGGGCGCAGCTTCGCCCGGCTCGCCGACTGGCAGGTCGCCCTGCTCGCCGACGTCGCCGTCGAGAGCGGCGCCGATCCGACCAACGGCCTGCTCGCCATCTCCGACGAAGTGATGCCGCTCGTCGAGGAGCTCCAGAGCTACGTCTGGCGTCGGCACCTGCTCAGCGCGAGCGCCCGGATGCTGGCCGAGACCGGTTCCGGAGCGTCCACGACACTGGCCGTCTGCTTCGTCGACATCGTCGGCTACACCTCGCGCTCACGGACCCTGACCGACCGTGAACTGGTCGCCTGGCTCGAGGACTTCGAGACGACGGTGCTCCGCCTCGCCGTCGACCGCGGCGGCCGGATCATCAAGAACATCGGCGACGAGCTCCTGATCGTGGCCGAGGACGCCGTGGCCATGGCCGAGATCGCCGCCGAGCTCACCCGCCGCGGCGCCGACCACGACGACCCGTTCCCTGCGGTCCGTGCCGGCATCGCGTACGGCGACGTGGTGACTCGTCTTGGCGACGTCTTCGGGCCGACCGTCAACATCGCCGCCCGGCTCACCTCGATCGCCCGGCCCAACTCCGTGCTCGTCGACGAGGGCGCCTACGAGGCACTCTCGGGACGGACGTCCGACGACGACCACGACGATCCGGCAGCGACCCACCACCCGGCGACCGACGCGTCGTCGTACCGCTTCCGCCGGCTGCGGAGGGTGTCGGTCAAGGGCTACTCACGCCTCCACGTCTGGGCCCTGCAGCCCAGCTGACCGCGAAGTGCGTGGGTTTCTTGGTCGAAGTGCGCTGGTTTCTGCTTCGAGGTGCGGCAGTTTCTCGCACGGGGTGAGAAACCCTCAGACCTCGAGCAAGAAACCAACGCACTTCGTGTGAGAAACCAGCGCACCTCGTCAGCGGATGGTGACCTGACGGTTGGCCAGGCCGTTGCGCGCGGAGCGCTCCTCGGTGGTGAGGTCGGCCGTGTTGGCCAGGGCGGCGTCGAGCTTGGCCTTGAAGGTCGTTGCGGCGTCTTCGAGCGGCTCGGGGCCCGTGCCGACGGGGAGGTCCCAGACGGGGGCGAGCAGGCCGTGGGCGCGGAACATGCCGACCAGGCGGGCGTCGGGCACGATGACGTCATCACCGGATACGTGCAGACGCGCGAGGGCGTCGAGCAGCACGTCCTCGGGCTCGGGCATCACCCAGCGCAGGTGCTCCTTGGAGCCCATCGCGGTCCAGTAGGCCGCGGTGACCTCGGTCAGGCGGGCGGTCGGGGCGGCAGCACCGTCAGCAGCCTCCAGCGCCTGGGCCAGCTCGGAACTGGCCTCCATGTCGGACACCCAGAACTCGAAGCCCTCGTGGACCTCGATCTTGAGGTCGCCGTCCACGACGAGGTCCTGCAGTCGCGGACCCTGCCCGGGGTTGCTGGTCAGGCCGATCATGCCGGCGCCCGGCTCGGCGGCGAGGGCCGCTTCGAGCACGGCACCGAGGTCGCGGGCGGGGTCGCCGTAGGCATGCTGGACCTGCAGGCCGAGCCACACCTCGCCGCTGTCGCGGACCAGCGCCGGGGCGGCGCCCGGGAGCAGGGAGCAGAGCTTGACCACGCGGTCGGCGTACTCACCCTTGAGAGGAAGTACGGCGGTCGCGGCCGGGACGAGCTCGCGCAGCGCGACGACGTCGCACTCCGAGGCCAGGCCCTCGAACGGACGCTTCACGAACACGTCGGCACCGCCGGCAGCACCGTGGCAGGCCTTGTAGCGCTTGCCGGAGCCACACGGGCAGGGCTGGCGCGGACCGACCTCGCCGGCGGGGGTCTCGGTCGCGGTCCCGGATGACTTGGTGCGGTTCTTCTTGGCCATGCGCCGAAACCTACTCGGCGGGACCGAAGCGGGTGTCGAGGAGGTCCAGCATGAACCGCGGCTTGTCGCTGATCACGGCCTTGACGCCCAGGTCGAGACAGATCTGGAGATCCTTCTCCTTGTTGACCGTCCACACGTGGATGTCGCGGCCGCTGCGCACCAGGCTGTCCCGCAGTTTCGGGTGCTGGCGGAGGATCTTGATGCCGGGGCCGACGATCCAGTCCTTGCCGATGACGCGCCGCAGCATGGGCCACTGGTTGGGCTTGTCGAAGAGCTGGACGAGCTGGATGTCGGGGGCGAGGCGCTCGACGCGCTGCAACGCGGTGAACGAGAAGCTCATCACCCGCACCGGCGACCCCGGCTGGTCCCAGCCGAACTCGCGCAACATCTCGACGAGGCGCTTCTCGACGAGACCACCGAAGCGGGTCGGGTGCTTGGTCTCAATGGCCATCTCGACGCGGCGGTCGTAGTCGGCGACGGTCTCGAGGAGCTTGCGGAGCGTGAGCACGCTGTGGAGCGACTCGTCGGCCTCGGGCGCCTCGTCGTCGAGGTCCGCCCACGGGTTCTTCCAGGCGGCGAAGTCGAGCTCGGACAGGTCCGCGAGGTCCATCGTGGAGACGAGGCCCTTGGTGGAGGCGGTACGACGGAGGTCGCGGTCGTGCACGCAGACGAGGTGCCCGTCGGCGGTCAGGCGGACATCGCACTCCAGACCACCCGCGCCGGTGTCGAGCGCCCGCAGATAAGCCGCCAGCGTGTGTTCGGCGAGTTCATGGCTGGCACCGCGATGGGCAACCACCTGCGGCCGCAGGGGTGGGACGTCCGGCACGTGTCGATTGTGTCAGTACGCCGCCGGGGTTGGCAGCGACACTCAGGGATCGGTCCGGTCACGGGCCGGGGTCCCTCGGGGGTGAGGCCCGGGTACGACCGGGGTCGGTCCCCGATGTGCGGAGGCGCGCGCCCGGGCACCGTTGAGGCATGAGCAACTACGACAACTACCCCGCCCCGTCCCCGGCCCCGTCCTACCCGCAGGCCACCGCCGGTCGGCGGCTGACCCGCCGCTCGCACAACCGGATGGTGGCCGGTGTCTGCGGCGGCATCGCCGACCACTTCGGTGTCGACGCCACCATCGTGCGCCTCGTCCTGGTCGCCGCGATCGTGTTCGGGTCCGGCCTCGGCATCGTGCTGTACGCCGTCGCGTGGTGGCTGATGCCGGAGGCGTGATCTCGACAAGCTCGATCAACGGCGACAAGGTGGCCGGGTGCCCGACCTCGTGACCCGCCTCCGCACCGCGGGCTGCGTGTTCGCCGAGGAAGAGGCCGCGTTGCTCGAGGAAGCAGCCGGTACGACGACCGAGCTCGAGGCACTGGTCGCGCGCCGCGTCGCAGGCGAACCCCTCGAGTACGTCGTCGGCTGGGTCGCGTTCGACGGGCTCCGGGTCGCGGTGGAACCGGGCGTCTTCGTGCCGCGGCAGCGGACGTCGTACCTCGTGGGACTGGCGGCGGACGCGCTGGCCACCGGTCCGGCAACGGTGCTGGACCTGTGTTGCGGCAGTGGCGCCCTGGCGCTGGCCCTGGCCCGTCGCCACCCTGCGACGGCGCTGCACGCGACCGACAACGACCCAATCGCCGTTGCCTGCGCGGCCCACAACCTCGAACCTGTCGGCGGGGTCGCCCATCTCGGCGACCTGGCCGAGCCGCTGCCCGCCGCGTTGCGTGGGCACGTCGACGTCATCCTCGCCAACGTCCCCTACGTCCCGACCGCCGCGATCGCGCTGATGCCGCCCGAGTCCCGCGACCACGAACCGCTCGGCACCGTCGACGGCGGGCTCGACGGGCTCGACGTGCTGCGCCGAGTCGCGGCCCTCGCCCCCACCTGGCTCAAGCCGGGTGGCAGCGTCTTCTCCGAGGTGTCCGACGAGCAGTCCGACGAGGCCGCGGCGGCGTTCACTGCAGCAGGCCTCGACGCGCAGATCCACCACGACCCCGAGCGGTACGCCACCGTCCTCAGCGGGACGCTTCGCTGACTCCTAGGACGGGTTCGCGCTCCCGGACACGCTGTCGAGCAGGTCGGACAACGCCGACTCGTCGGCCTTGCGACCGGTCACCGAGATCTCCAGGCCGGCCAGGCCCTCGGCGTCAGCAACCCAGCGGAAGAAGTTGTAGCGGAGCCGGTTGGCTCCGTCCCGGAAGGTGAAGTAGACGGTGTCGTTGGTCCGGTTGAGGAGTTCGACACCGACGAGGTCGGGCGAGTTCACGAACGCGTCGACCTTGGCCGCAACCATCTCCGCGACGGACTCGGTCGACGTGATCGCCTCGACACGCAGGCTGTAGCCGCCGACCGCGGGCTCGCCCTCCGGCCGCCAGCGCACCTGTCGCTGCTCGTCGATCTGCGCCACGTCGAGCACACCGGCATCGCTGCCGTTGTCCTTGACCTTGAACGCCACCCAGCCCGTCGGCGCGAGGTAGTTCCATCCGCCCTCCTTGGTCCGCACCACGTGGACCTCGTAGTCGGCCGGCGCCGCGAGGGCAGGGAAATCGATGTCCGCGGCGGGTTCGCTCGTCGGCGACTCGCCTTCGCCCGACGGCGATTCCCCTTGTCCCTTGGGGTCTTCGGCGGTCGGGTTGCGGTCGAGGACCCGCGTGACGCCGTACGCAGCACCGAAGGCAACGAGGAGCACGAGCAGGGCGAGACCGGCCAGGCGGAGCGCGCTGCCCTTCTGCTCGTCCTCGAGCGTCTCGATACGCGCCTCGCTGGCGCTCGGCGCTACTCGACGAACTTGCGGCGGAGCCACCTGCACGGTGACCGGCGAGGGCTGACCGGCGGATCGTTCGGCCTCGCGGAGTGCCGCGACGAACGACGGCACGTCGGGCCACCGGTCGTCGGGATTGGTCGCGAGCGCACGCATCACCACCCCGTCGTACGACGACGGCACCGCCGCGATCGCGGAGGGAGGAGGCGGCAGGGTCGGTGCCAACAGGGCACCGAAGCCGCCGTCGCGGACCAGGCGGCCGGTGAGCAGGTGGTAGCCGACGGCGCCGAGGGCGTGCACGTCGGCGCGGAAGTCGAGGCCGATGCCGATCGCCTGTTCGGGCGCCATGTAGGCGGGCGTGCCGACGACCTGGGTCAGCCCGCTCGCGTGCAGCATCGCCTTCGCGACACCCAGGTCGGCGACCAGTACCTTCTCTCCGCCCTCGGGCGTGGAGCGCAGCAGGAGGTTCTGCGGCTTGATGTCGCGGTGGATGACGCCGTGGCGGTGCAACACCGCGATGCCGTCGCCCGCTTGCGCCAGCAGGTCGACCACCCGGGCGGGCGGCAACGATTCGCCGGGCTGGACGAGATCCGCCACCGAACCGCGATCGGCGTAGGACATGACGAAGTACGGCGTGCCGTCGACCTCGCCGATGTCATAGACGCGGACGACGTGGTCGGAGTCCGCGCGGCGCAGGATCCGCGCCTCTTCGAGGAACCGGTCACAGACGTCCTCACGGATCGCCCAGTTGTCGGCGAGCGCCTTGACGGCGACCAGCGAGTCCAGTTCATCGTCCTGGTAGAGCCAGACGGTCGCGAAACCACCAGCTCCGATCCGGTCGATCCGGCGGAGTCTCCCGAGACGCTCCGGCAAGGACACGCTGCGTATTGTGCCTCACAGGAATGCAGGGAAACGCGACGACTCGGAGGCGTGGGTGGTGGAGGACCAGACCGGTCAGGTCGACCTGGACGAGTTGGCGCTGCGCGCCGCCGCCGGTGACAGCGCCGCGATCGAGGACCTGCTCGCCGCCATCCAGCCGCGGGTACGCCGTATCTGCGGCCGGATGCTGCTGCATCCCCAGGACGCCGAGGAGGCGACCCAGGACGCGCTGCTCCTCGTCGCGACGAAGATCCACACGTTCGGCGGGCGCAGCAGGTTCACCACGTGGCTGCATGCCGTGGCGTCCAACAGCGCCCGGTCGACGTACCGCTCACTGAAGCGGCGGGCCTCCGAACACGCCGTCGACGAGCTCCCCGTGTACGCCGACCCGCGCACCACGAGCGTGATCGCGGGCAGTCGCCTGGACCTGCTGGACGCGCTCGAGGTCCTGGCCGCGAGTTCGCCGGACCAGGCGGAAGCGCTGGTGCTGCGCGACGTGCAGGAGCTCGACTACAACGAGATCGCGCGGCTGCTGGACACCCCGCTCGGCACCATCAAGGCCCGGATTCACCACGCCCGGCAGGCGATTCGCCCGCTGCTGCGCGTGCAGGACTAGCGCAGAACGAGCTCGGCCCGCAGGCAACGGCCCCCTGAAGATTACGTCGAATCACTACCATCCATCCGGGATTGTCAAGACTCCTGACGCGTCATGCTGGTGTCATGACCTCTGCTCCAGCCGACGAAGCCGACGCACCTGTCGGGCTCGCACTGGACGGGACGCTTCATTCC
The DNA here is from genome assembly GCF_014108865.1 of Nocardioides sp. WS12. Taxonomy (NCBI): domain Bacteria; kingdom Bacillati; phylum Actinomycetota; class Actinomycetes; order Propionibacteriales; family Nocardioidaceae; genus Nocardioides; species Nocardioides sp. WS12. The sequence goes on from NZ_CP053928.1 coordinate 345,110, forward strand.
GAGGTCCACGCACGCCTGCACGAGATCCTCGGCGACGTCGACCCACGGCGTCTCGAACGGGCGGCCGACGCCCTCGTTGCGCTGTTCGCCGGCTGGCACGGCGCGGCGTCCCATCTGGCTGGCGAGGAACTCCTCGACGCCGTGCGCCACTACCGCGACGACGAGTGGCTCGCGGCCTGCCCGCTCAGCCAGGTCGGCGACGGCGACCTGGCCACCCGGCTCCGGGTGGTACGCCGGTTGATCCGCGACCAGGTCGATGCCTGCTTCGGTACGTCGTCGTCCGAGCGGTTGCTGCACGCGACCTTCGTGCGGGGCTACTTCGACGCGGCGGGCCACCAGTCCGCTCACCGCGACCTGCACATGAGCCGGTCGACGTACTACCGCACCCTGCGCCGGGGCCGGGTGCGTCTGCTGACCCTCACTGGTCAGGCGCTCTGACCGTCCCGGTCTCGACGGTGGTGGCGAACCGGCAGCCGGTCGGCTGGTTCGGGCTCACGGTGACCGGGAACTGCGCACCTTCGGCCACGACCCCACCGTCGATCGGATAGCGCACCCCCGTGCCCTTGAACGTGCGCCCCGTGGCGTTGGTGGGAGACAGCGTGAACCGGAAGAACCCGTAAGGACCGATCGACTGCAGCCCGTACCCGGGGCCCCCGGCCGTGGCCGGGCGGTAGGCCACCGCAGAGCAGTCGAGCCCCGTCGTGTCCGCGTCGACGTCGCGGACCGTGATCGAAACCTCGACCTTCATCGGGTCGGACAACCCGCGCTGGTCGGCCTTCATCGTCAACCCCTCGATGTCCGGGAAGTCCGGCATGCCACTGCTGGCGGCCAGCCCCTGCTGGGCGCTCGCGACCGCGGTCTTGCGCACGTTCGCGATCAACAGGTGCGCGACGGCCAGGCACGGGTCGGCTGCCGCGGACAGCACCGGCGCGTTGAGCTTCTCACCGGCCACGGCGAGGGCGTCGTCGAATCCGTCAGGCGGAGTCACCGCGTCACACGGAACGCCCAGGCCCTTCATCAGCTCGACCGCCAGCGCGTCCAGCTCGCCGCTGGCGATCGCTTCGAGTTCCTCGATCGACGGCAGCGACGGCGGCAGACCCACGGTGGTCAGCACCGCCGAGATCGCGGCCTTGGTGGCGAACCCGGTGACCGTCTTGCACGACTTCGCTGCCTTGCCCGCGCCCCCGGCACCCAGCGCGGCACAGATCGGGTTGAGCTCGGTCAGCACGTTGACCACGCCGTCGATCAGGCCGTTGTAGACGTGCGAGACGATCGAATAGACCTCGACGACGAAGCCGATCAGCACCCCGGCGGCGTCGTAGAGGAACTCGCCAACCTCGCAGTACCACTCATCGCATTCCTCGGGCGGTGGCCAGTCGCCCGGGCAGTAGAGGCCCGACTGTGGGTAGTGGTAGCCGGCGTAGTACCGGTCGAACTCCTCCGCAGTCCCCACCCCGTCGCCACTGGTGAACGGGTCCGGCGGCAGGAACTTCCCCCACGGCACCTCGACCTGGGCACAGCCCGCGAACTTCGGGTTGGCGGCCCGGCCGGCGTCGACCTTGACCGTGTTGACATTGAAGTCGACGCCCTTCTTGACGGACTGGTGCGCCGGCAGCGACACGAACACGCTGGGCGAGGCCGCCGCAGGCCCGGTCTCGGGGACCACCCGCACGAAGACGGTGCTGCCCTCAACCGGCAGGTCCACCGGCGCTGCCGCCTCGGTCAGGTCCGACACCGGGACGATCGACGCGTACGCGGGCTCGGTGTTCAGCACGCCACCGATCGCGGGCGGCCTGAGCGCGACGGCAGTGCCCGAACCCTTGATCCCGGGCGCTTCCCGATCGGCGCGAGGAATGCTGGCGGTGTCGATCGAGAACGTGCCGGAGCGCTCGCCGAGGTTGCTCGTGTCCGACGCCTCGGACACGCCGGACGCCAGCAGGCCCGGCGGGTTCAGGCTCAGGTCCGAGGCGGTGGTGCGCGTCGTCAGCACCTGCCACCGGACCCGGGTGGTGGCCTTCGACGCTCCGTTCCAGGTGAAATCGAGCTTCTTGTCCGTGGACTCCAGGGTGATCCCGCTCGCGGGTCCGGACGTGGTGTCGACCGTCAGGGAAACGGCCGACGGTTCGCCGATGTAGGACGCGATGGTGCGGTCGGTCGGCACCCGGAGCTCGCCCGAGGCCACCTGCATCGGTCCGATGTCGTTGGTCACCGAGAACACCTGCAGTTGGAGCCTGTTGCCGGCCAAGGAGGGCAACAGGTGCGCCAACGAGGTGCGCTGATGGGCGTAGAAGAACTCGTCCTGGGACGCGGGAACCCGGTGCCAGGTCGTGCCGTTCACCGACAGCAACACGAACGCTCCGGGAGCATCCTTCGGGATGATCAGGTCGCCGTCCTCGATGGAGGCAGTGCCCGTCCAGCCGTCATCGTCGCCACAGTTGTCGGGGAAGATGACCGACACCTGCCCCGAGGTGACGTAGCCCGCGCCCTGATCTGCCCGGGCGAAGAACACGTGCTGGCCCGGAGTGAGCCCGTCGATCGTGGTCTTGCCGTCCCCCTGGGGGCGGCCGATCTGGACCCAGCCCCCGGTGCCGCCGCTCCCCCGGAAGAAGGTCACCTTGCCGTCGACACCCTTGGCCGTCAGTTCCACGCCGCACGGGTGCTCCTGGGCGGTGAGGGTCAGCGGGCCGGGGTCGTGGCCCGCGGTGACGACGGGGGAATCGCCACGCAGCACGTCGATCCCGGCGTCCGGCGGTACGACGGCGACCACCCGCACCCCTGCCGGCAGCGCTGCCTTCGGGTCGATCTTCCGTGCACCGGTCAGCAGGTTCTCGACGGGGACCCCGAGCCGTTCGGACACGTCGGTCGGCGTCTCGCCAGGGAGCACGGGCACCTCGACCGGCACGTCCTCCTTGCCGGGCGCGACCCCGACGAGCACCTGCACCGGAGCGGTGTCGGAGACCTTTCCGTCCTTGTCGGTCACGGCTGCATGCACCGTGTGGCGGCCCACGCTCAGCGCTGGCAGCACCAGCGGGATCTGGCCCGTGCCGTCAGGTGCGACGGTGTCCACGGCCCGCGCGCCGTCGTACAACGTCACGGAGGCGACGCCGACGGCGCTGAATCCTTCGGCTGCGAACTGGAAGGCGGACCCGACCCGCCCCCGGTCGGCACCCTGGAGCGAGAGGGTGCTCGGGAACGGCATCGTCGCGTACGTCGAGGTGGTCGCCTTCGCAGGCTCCGCGTCCTCGCGGTCCTGGTGGCGCAGGTAGAGCACCGCCATGCCGGTCACCAGAAGGGACCAGGCGAGCACATGGGCAAGCCAGCCCGAGACCCGTCGCGTCATGGGCTGAACATAGGGAGTCGGGGACCGGCGCAGAACCGAATCGGCCGGGATGACACGAGGATGACACAGGGATGACACCCGATCCGGCTGACCTTCGGCCGACGGGACCCTAGGGTCGGGCCATGGGCTGGATCACTGCTACTGCCTCGGGCCTGGCAGCCGCCGTCGGTGTCGGCGCCACCGTCGTCGGACTCTCGATGTCCGCATCCGCCGGGGAACCGAACGTCTGGATCGACAGCCCGACGGTCGACGCGACGCTGGTGCCCGGCGAGATCCTGGTCAGCGCGCACGCCACCGCGGACGACGAGATCACCAGCCTGGTCCTCACCGTCGACGGCAAGGACGTCGCCACGGCCACGGACCTCGATCGCAGCGACAAGCTGGTGTACGGCACGTTCCAGTGGGACGCCCCCGAAGGCGTGCACGTGCTGGTCGTGAGCCAGGAGGGCGGCGACGGTGCCGACTCGGCCGAACGCCTGGTGTACATCGGCACACCGTCCGACCCCGGTCCGGCCGAAGAGCCCACGCCGACGCCGAGCGAGAAGCCGTCAGAGAAGCCCAGCCCGTCCGAGACCCCGAGTGAGTCGGAGACGCCGTCGGAGAGCGCGACCCCGACCCCCGAACCGAAGCCCGAACCCAAGCCAACGAAGAAGCCGACGCCGAAGCCCGAACCGAAGCCGGCGCCGGTGATCGACGCCGCGTCGATTGCAGGGGAGCCTCCGACTGTCTACCAGGGCAACTATTGCCCGACATACACGGTGCAGGTGACAGCTCGGGTCCGGAACGCGACCAGGGTCACCGTGCTCATTGCCGGCGTCCCACGCACCTTCGCCATGACCGCGAGCGGCAGTTCTTGGACGGCCACCCTTCCCTCGGGCTACGACCCGGGCGCGATCGGAACCCACGGCGTGAGCGTGCAGGCCGTCGGTGCGGGCGGAACGGTCAGCCGCCCAGTCGGCGACCTGCTCATCAGAGCGGGCTGCCCGAAGGACTGAGCGCTCAGGTCGACGAGCCGAGCACCACGGTGCCCTCGACCTTCAGCACGCTCGTGCACTTCGCCGTCGTGATGACGCAGCGCTGGATCGACAGTGCGGACGTGTTGTCCTGCCCGGTGAGGGTGACGACGGTGTTCTCCTCACCGGCCCACTCGGCACCGATCAGGTAGCCGCCCGGATCGAACTCGTGCAGCAGGTTGCCGGTCGTGGAGTCGACGACCTCCAGGTTCGACGGGGACGGGCCGTCGCCGGTGGCGATGCCGACGAGCAGCTGTTCGCCGTCGCTGGAGTACGGCGACGCGGAGGCCGCGCGGCGCTCGCACTGCTCCCACCACTGCTCGACCGCGTCGAGCCGGCCGCCGGTCAGGCAGGAGCCGACCGGGTTGTCGGGGGCGGTCTCGGGGTTGGGGGTGCTGCCGGCGGCGTACTTCCCGTTGCCGGACGTCTGCGGGACGTCGATGTCGCGCGGCAGGACGAGGAGTTCGTGCGACCAGTGCTCGGAGTTGGTCTCGACGATCAGGTTCTCGTCGCGGACCTTCCACCCGGTCAACACGCCCTTCGCGGTGATCGCGATTCCGGGGAGCGTGTCGGCGCCGACCATGTACTCGTGCTCCTCGCCGGGACCGTCGATGATGTCGAGCGGCGTCGCCTTGCGGGTCGCGAACTCTGCAGACTTCCAGCTCACACCGTTGCCGTAGACCACCCGGTCCCTCGCGGCCGAGACGTCCCACTGCCCGCGCCATTCGCCGATCCGCCAGCTCCTGCCGTCGGTGGCGATGAAGGTTCCGACGCGCAACGGGTCGCCACTGCCGTCCTCGGCTGCCTCGATGAAGAGCCATCCACCCTTGACTCGCTGGAGCGCGACGACCTCGCCGGTCCCGACGCCGGTGGGGACGGCGACGTTCTGGTCGCCGTCATGGATCGCGCCGTCGGCGTAGTAGAAGAGGCCAGCATCCGCCGGTCCGTCCGTGGGCTTGCTGGAGCCATCTCCCGCCGTCGACTGCGACGAGCCGTCACGTCCGGTGCTGTCGTCGTCGCCCCCACTGGCAACGGCGAGGGTGACCCCACCCGCCGACCCGAGGACGGCGGCGGCAGTGAGGGAGACGATGGTCAGACGGTTCATGGCAGGCCCTTTCCGAGCGAAGTTCTGCCTGGTGTGATGCGCGAGATCGGCTTTTGGTTGCCGCCAGTCTCGCAGCGGCCCTCAGCCCGGGCTCAGTTCCAGGGACGCAGGAACCGCGGTGCGAGGTCGATGCTCACGCCGGCGAGATGCTCGACGAGGGCATCGGTGTCCACCGTGATCAGACCGGACCGCCAGGCCAGGATCGTCTCCACGAACCCGCCGATGCCGACCAGGACGCTCACCCGGAACGCGATCTCGTCGACATCGGCCCGCAGGTAGGGCCGGGCGAGATCGATGACCAGGCCGACGGCCAACTGGATCGTGTCGCGCCGACGTTGCTCGAGGACGGCGCTGCCGGAGTGGTCGCCGAAGATGATCTGCGCGCGCCGCGGCTCGTCACCGACGTGGTGGACAATGGCCACCAGCGCGGCATGCAGTTGCTCGACCGGGTCGTCGTCGGCGTACGGCGTGATCGCCCCGAGCAGCATCGCCAGGGTCTCGTCGCGCATCTGGTCCCAGATCGCGGCCAGGAGCGCGTCGCGGTCGGTGAAACTCTCGTAGAAGTACCTGTCGGTCAGCCCCGCCCGCGCGCAGACACCGCGCATGGTCACCGCCGCCCAGCCGTTCTCCTGCCAGATCTCCAGCGCGGCCGCGAGCACCGCCTCGCGTCGCTCGGCGCGGCGCTGGTCGGCCGACTTTCCGCCGTAACTCCGGCGGGGGGCAGGGGAACTTTCCACACGAACATCTTGACGGCAGGTGCCCTCAGAATGCAATCTGACGGCATGCGCCTTCAGATTGAGCCTCGACGACGCGGCTCGCTTCGCAGCAGGATGACGGCCGACCTGACGGCCGTCACTCTCCGCCCGCTGACCCTGGCGATCCCGCTGAACACCCCCGGCATCCGGTTCACCCGGGGCCTCGTCGCGACCTTCATGGCCGCCGTCGGCCCACCGGTTCGCGGGAGCAGGATCAGTCGGGTCGCCAAACCGGTGGCCACCGGACCGAGCCCGCGCGGCGAGTGGGTGCGGGCGCCCGGTGCCGACCGCGAGGACGCCGTGATCCTCTACATCCACGGCAGCGCCTACACGATCTGCTCGGCCCGGACCCACCGCGGCATCACCACGCGACTGTCCGCGAAGACCGGACTCCCCGTGTTCGCCTGCGACTACCGGCTCGCGCCTTCCCACCGCTTCCCCAGCGCCGCGGACGACGTGCGGGCGGCGTACGAGTGGCTGCTCGGCGAGGGTCACCCCGCCGACCGGATCGTCCTGGCCGGCGACTCGGCTGGGGGCCACCTCGCGGTCGACCTCGCCCTCGAGTTGATCCGCGAGGGCCGGACCCCTCCGGTCGCCCTCGTCGCGTTCTCGCCCGTCCTCGACCTGACCATGGCGCTGGCCGCGTCCCGCGAACGGATGCGCCGGGACCCGATGACCTCGGCATCCAAGGCCGCCCGCCTGGTCGACCTGTACGTCGCCGGCGAGACCCACCCGCGCCTGCGCTTCACCTTCGACGGGGCCGACCGGTTCCCACCCACGCTGGTCCAGGCCGGAGGCCGGGAGATGCTCGCCGGCGACGCCATCGAGCTGGCCCGCTGCCTCGAGTCGGCAGGAGCCCGTTGCCAGCTGGAGGTGTGGCCCGAACAGATGCATGTCTTCCAGGCGCTGCCGCGTCTGGTGCCCGAGGCAGACCGTGCCCTGAAGCGGGCGGCCGCCTTCGTCGACGCCGAACTGGAGGCCCAGAGCCGCCGCGGCGAACTGAAGCTCGTGAGGGAGGCGTGATGGGACGTCAGCGGACACGCAACGCGGGAGCCGTCGTGACCGGCGCCGGCAGCGGGATCGGCCGGGCCTTCGCCCGGGAGCTCGCCCGCCGGGACGGCCGGGTGGTCTGCTCCGACGTGGACGAGATCGGGCTCAAGGAGACGGTCGACCTGATTGCCTCCGCCGGAGGAGAGGCCGTCGCCGTCGGGTGCGACGTCCGCGACCTCGGCCAGGTGCAGGCCCTGCACGACACGGCCGTCGACTGGCTCGGCCACGCACCGCACCTGGTCATCAACAACGCCGGGATCGGTGCCGGCGGCAAGGTCGTCGGCGAAGCGCCGATGGCCGACTGGCAGCAGACCATCGGCGTCAACCTGTGGGGCGTCATCCACGGCTGCCACGTGTTCGTGCCGACGCTGCGCGAAGCCGGCCGGGGCGGCGTGATCAACGTGGCCTCCGCCGCCGGGTTCACGGCTGCGCCGCGGATGGGCGCCTACAACGTGAGCAAGGCGGGCGTCGTCAGCCTGTCCGAGACCCTGGCCGCCGAACTCGCCGGCAGCAGGATCGCCGTCACCGTGCTCTGCCCGACCTTCGTCAAGACCAACATCTTCGACGGCGAACTCATCGACGCCGGCGCGGCAGGGCTCGCCCGCAAGATCGCCCGCGTCGCCGGATTCTCTGCCGACCGGGTGGCCCGCACCACGCTCGACGCGCACGACAAGGGCCGCCTGTACGTCGTACCCCAGCTCGACGCGCAGCTGCTCTGGCGCACCAAACGACTCCTGCCCGCGCCGTACACCCGGGCGGCCGGCCTCCTCGGCCGGTTCGTTCCTGACGAGTGAGGAAGACCATGACATCCACGACGTTCGACTTCGACGCGATGTTGCAGACGATCAAGGACAAGCAGTGGTCGCTCGCCGACATCGACTGGGACGCGCCCGGCGCAGAGACGGTCACCGACGAACTCCGGGCCAAGATGATGCCGTTCATGGCCGACCTGGTGTGGATCGAGCACGTCGGGGCTCGCGGTTTCGCGTCGCTGGCGACCAAGGCACCGACGCCGACGATCCGCCGCATCTACGAGTACTTCCACGCTGAGGAGCAGAAGCACGCCAACGCCGAACTGGCGTTGATGAAGCGCTGGGGGATGCTGGACGAGGACGGCAAGCCCCCGGAGCCGAACATCAACGTCAAGCTGGCGATCAAGGTCCTCGACGACTACGGCGACAGCCTGCCCCTGACCGGGCTGGCGACCTTGATCCCGCTCCTGGAGTGCGCGCTCGACGGTGCGCTCGTGAAGTTCCTGCTGGACGAGGTCAGCGACCCCGTCTGCCATCAGGTCTTCCGGCACATCAACTCCGACGAGGCACGCCACATCACGGTGGACTTCCAGGTGCTCGAGCTGATCGGCGCCGGCCCGCTGCACAAGCTGATCATCGAATCGGTCGCACTGCTCAAGCCGCAGGTCGTCCTCGGCCTGATCGTGGTGTTCGTGCCGCTGATCAACAAGATGCGCGACAACATCGTGGCGATGGGCATGCCCGAGCAGAAGCTCTACAACGCGGTGAAGCGCTTCGCCACGATCGGGTCACGGGGCGACTTCACCCAGCGGATCCCGGCGTACCACGTGCTGCGCGCCCAGGCCGCGATGGTGGTGGACCGCACCTCGCCGTACCACCGCCTGCTCGCCGACCCGATGGTGAAGCTGACCTCGCACATCCCCGTACGCCTCCTGGGCAAGCCCCAGGCATGGGTGGACGAACTCACCCACGAACCGGTGGCCTCGTGAGCACCGGCCCCTTCGAAGGACTGCTCCTGCGCGGGTCGCAATGGCGCGGCCAGGCGTTCACGGGACAGCGGGTCGCGATCCTGGCCCCCGGCCGTGAGGCCGCCGTGATCGCACCGGAGATCGTGCGGACCGCCGCCGCCGTCAAGGTGTTCCAGGAGGAACCCGACTGGCTGGTGCCGTGGCCGATCGCGCTCCCCCGGGCGCTGGTGCAGCCGGCCGCCCGCCTCCACCTGCGGCTCGGTGTCCGCGATCCCTGGACCCGGCGCCGACTCACGCCGGACGGCCGCTTCAACAGGCACCGTCCGCGCATCGACGGGCGCTACTACGCCGCCCTGCAGCAACCGCACTGCACCCTGATCACCTGGCCGGTCTACGCGTTCGTGCCCGGCGGCGTACGCAGCGCCGAGGGCATCGAGCACCACGTGGACTGCATCATCCTGGGGACGTCGTCCGCGTTCGCCAGCACCAGCTCCCGAGAGGACGCCCACGCATGACCACGACCCCCGACCACGAGGTCGTGATCATCGGCGGCGGCTTCTCCGGCATCGGTGCCGCCATCCTGCTCGACAAGGCGGGCTTCGCCGACTACCTGCTGCTCGAGGCCGGCGACGGTCTCGGCGGCGCGTGGCACTGGAACACCTACCCCGGCGTTGCGGTCGACATCCCCTCCTTCAGCTACCAGTTCTCCTTCGAGCAGATGGCTGGCTGGTCCCGGGTGTACGCGCCCGGCAGCGAACTGAAGGCCTATGCCGAGCACTGTGTCGACAAGTACGACGTCCGGCGCCGCACCCGCTTGCGGACCTCCGTGGTCGCGGCGACCTTCGACGACGACGCCCACGTCTGGCGACTCGACACCGCCGCGGGCGAGGTGATCACGGCCCGCCACGTGGTCAGCGCGACGGGCGTCCTGACCCAGCCCAAGCTGCCCGACATCGAGGGTCTCGCCGACTTCACGGGCACCGTCATGCACACGGCGCGCTGGGACCACGAGGTCGACCTCACCGGCCGTCGGGTGGCGGTGATCGGCACGGGCGCCTCCGCCGTGCAGGCCATCCCGAAGATCGCCGAGCAGGCCGCGCACCTCACCGTCTTCCAGCGGACCCCCATCTGGTGCCTGCCGAAGCCGGACGCGGCGCTCCCCTGGCCGGCGCGCGCCGGCCTGCGGGTGCTGCCCGGCGCCGGACGCCTCGCCCGGCTGGCCAGCCAGTCGTTCGTCGAGGCGACCTTCCCGGTCGCTGCCCACTTCGCAGGCATCGTCCCGATCGCGAGCGTTGGCGAACGGATCGGCCATGCATACCTCCGCCAGGCCGTGCGCGATCCAGAGGTCCGCGACAAACTCACCCCGCGCTACGCCCTGGGCTGCAAGCGCCCCAGCTTCTCCAACGCCTACCTGCCCACGTTCAACCGGTCGAACGTGACCCTGGAGACGGCCGGCATCGCTGCGGTCACGGCGACCGGTGTCCGGACGACCGACGGCACCGAGCACGAGGTCGACACCCTGGTCCTCGCCACCGGCTTCAAGGTGTTCGAGAAGGGCAACATGCCGCCGTTCATCGTGCGCGGGGCGAACGGCCTCGATCTGGAGAAGTGGTGGGAGGAGAACCGTTTCCAGGCCTACCAGGGCGTCAGCGTTCCCGGGTTCCCCAACTTCTTCACCATCCTCGGACCGTACGGCTACAACGGGTCGTCGTACTTCAACCTGATCGAGACGCAGAGCGCCCACATCCTGCGCTGCCTCCGTCGCGCCCGTCGCGACGGAGCGACCCGGGTCGAGGTGACCGCCGACGCCAATGAGAACTACTTCGCGCAGTCACTGGGCCGGCGCAAGCACCAGGTGTTCTTCCAGGACTCCTGCAGCCAGGCGAACAGCTACTACTTCGACGCCAACGGCGATGTGCCGTTCCGGGCCGCCACCACCTTGGAGACCATGTGGTCGTCGCGGCGGTTCCCGCTCGACCACTACGCGTTCAGCGACTGAATCGAACGCCTGTCAGAGCTCCGCGATGATCCGGGCCCGGCTGGCGTCGTACTCGTCGCGACTGACGAGGTCGCGGCGCAGCAGGTCGTCGAGTTCGGCGAGCCGCTCCCCGGCCGTCCGGGTCTCCGCGGGGGCGACGGGTGCCGCGGGGGGAAAGGTCATCGGTGCGATCGGGCGCGCCGAGGCCCAGTCGAACTCCCAGTCCTTCGACTCGGGGTCGACGAGCACGGGGAGTTCGCCGACGTACAGCAAGGGCATCCGCATCGCCGGGATGATCTTCTTGGCCTCCACCTCGAAGGGCGCGATGTCGTCGCCGTGGATCCGCAGCTTCAGCGAGATCAGCGGTTCGCTGTTGATCTCCACCCCCGTCTGCTCGAACGACAGCACCTGCGCCTGGGCCGGCCGGCCCCCCTGCTTCAGCCGGTAGACCTTCATCTGCGACTTGTAGCGAGTCGTGCCGATCAGCAGGCCGATCGCGAGGTCCAGGAGTGTGATGCCGATACCCGTCGGCAGCAGCCACTCGGTACCCGGCTCGTCATCCACGACCAGGCCCATGATCAGGAAGATCGGGCCCACGATGCCGCAGACGAACATGAACAGCACGATCGGTACGTAGGCGCGGAGCACGGATGGGGGGCGCGGCGCTTCCTCGGGAGCGAGACTCACGGGGCCAGCGTAGGGGTTTCGAGGCTCGCTGCGCTCGCACCTCAACCACCGATTTGCTACGCGTGCGCTCGCACCTCAACCACCGATTTGCTACGCCTGCGAGCGCAGGTACCGCCCGAAGTGCGGCACCGTGAACGCGATCCGGCCACGCTCGCCGGAGTAGATGAGCCCCTTCTTCAACAACGAGTCGCGGGCCGGGGAGAGCGACTGCGGCTTCTTCCCGAGTACGACGGCCACGTCGGACGTGGCGACGGAACCGACCGGGTCGTCGGCCTCCTCGGTGGTGGCGTCGGCCATGGCGCGGAGGTAGTCGCGCTCGGCGGGGGTGGCGCGTTCGAAGCGGGAGCCGAAGAACCCGACGGCCAGTTCGCGCTCGGCTTCGGGGCTGGCGACGGCCACGTCCTCGGCGGTGATCGGGGTGCGCGGGGCGAGGTCCCAGACGGAGCGGCCGTAGGCCTGGATGAAGTAGGGGTAGCCGCGGGTGGCGTCGTACATCGCGGACAGGGCCTCGGCCGTGAACTCGGCCTCCTCCTCGGACGCCGGAGCGACGAGGGCACGGTCGGCGGCGTCGCGGGAGAGGCGGTCGATGCGCTGGTAGGAGAACAGCCGCTCGGAGTAGGACTTGCTGGCCGACAGCACGGCCGGGAGGTGCGGGAGGCCGGCGCCGACGACAATGACGGGCAGGCCGTTCTGGCTCAGCTCGTGACAGGCGGCGCACAGTGCGGAGATGTCGTCGGGGCCGAGGTCCTGCATTTCATCGATGAAGATGCCGACGCCCTTGCCGACATCGGCCGCGAGCCCGCCGACGTCGGTGAGCAGTTCGACCAGGTCGATCTCGATGTCGCCGGAATCGGCCCGTCCCCGCACCACCGGTGCGTCAATACCCGGGCTCCAGCGGTCACGCAGCTTGGCGTCCACACCCGCGTCGCGCTGGGCGAACGAGCGGATCACGCCGAGGACGTGATCAGCCTCGGAGGCCTCGGGATGCCCGAGTTCGCGGACCGCCTGGTGCAACGCCGAGGACAGCGGGCGGCGCAGTGACTGGTCGGGCCGGGCCTCCAGCTTGCCGGTCCCCCAGCCCTTGCGGACCGCCGCCGACCGGAGCGCGTTGAGGAGCACCGTCTTGCCGACACCGCGCAGGCCGGTCAGCACCAGGGATCGTTCAGGCCGACCGCGCGAGACGCGCTCGAGCACCACATCGAACGCCGAGAGCTGCTCATCGCGGCCGGCCAGCTCAGGGGGACGCTGACCGGCGCCAGGGGCGTACGGGTTGCGGATCGGATCCATGATCCGACGCTATCGGGATCTCTAGCCTCAGCCTTAGATCCCGCTAGCGTGTCGGATCGATCCCCGTCGACCGGCAGGTCAGCTCTTGCGGTGACGGCCCCGGTAGAGGACACCGACACCGGCGAAGACACTGCCGGCACCGAGGGCCAGGAGCCACGGCTCGACCACGGCACCGGTGGCGGGCAGGACCGCATCCGACTGCGTTTCGGCCGCGCCCAGGACCTCGCCGGGGACCTCGTCACCGAGACCGTCGACGTCGCCGAGGTCGTCGCCGGTGTCCACGACGTTCTCGATGTCGGTGTCGTCATCCGTGCCGTCGTCGTCCGGGTCGTCCGTGTCATCCGGGTCGTCCACGCACGCCGCGGTGGCCGGGAACTCGGGGGTCACCAGCACCATCTCGGTCCAGGCGGCAGCGGTCTCCACGTCGTGCGAAGCCGCGTCGACGACGGTCACGCCGGATCCGTCGACCTGCGCCCAGCCGTCACCGGCAGGCGCGGCCGCGGAGACGACGTCCGTCTGCTCGACGGTCGGCGTACCGGCCCGCTCGGCGCCGGTCGGGTCGTAGCCATCCGGAGCCGTGCCGGCCCAGACACTGTCGATGATCGCGGCGGCGGTCTGCGTGAAGTCGCCCTTGACCCAACCGGCACCGGCCGGCTCGTCACCAGCAGCGAGCTCGGCCGTCTCGGTCGACGTACTCACGACCCTGGTCTCGTCGGTGGAGGTCGATCCGGCCGGACCAGAGGTTCCGTCGGCGACCCACGTCTTCTCCACGTGGGAGAGCTCGGACACGGCGGGTACGGCGGCCTGGTCGACGATCCACACGGTCTTCGTGACGGCCGGGGTCACCTCGATCACGCGCGTCGCGCCGGTCGGCGACCAACCCTTGCCGCCTTCGTCGGCGTTCCATCCCGCGATCTCCCACCGGGTACGACCGCTCTGCTGGTGGACGAACTCGGCCTCCGTGCGCGTGACAGCGGGGGTGACGACCTGCGTCTCCTCGTGGCCCACCTCGGGGATCGCGGGCACGAACGCCCGGTCGATCACGGTCTGGACCCAGGCCCGCTCGATCGCCTCGACCTGACGGCTCCACGACCAGGTGCCCTGGGCCGGGGTGACGGTCCGGGCGTACTCGAACTCGGTCGTCGGGATCGACCGCTGCCACAACCACTCGACGTGGGTGACCTCGCCGATCGTGGTGACCACGGCCGGGTGGTCGACCTGGGAGTACACGGCCGGGACGGCCGGCTGGCCGCAGGAGGCGTCCTCGGCGGCCGAGGCGGAGGACGGTGCGAAGCCGAGGACGGCCGCGGCAGCGAGGGAAAGCGGTGCGAGCAGGCGCTTGTTCATGGGGGACCTCAGAATGTTGGGGGGTGGATCGCGCCCGAGTGCGAATGACCGACCAACCGGGCCGCACCAGTCGAAGTCACTGCCGCCGGCCACAATCAGGACGAAGGTCCCGGGTCCTGTCCGGACGGGGATCTAGGCTTCTCCCGTGCCCGAGTTGCCCGAAGTCGAGGCGCTGGCCCTGGACCTGAGGAGCCGGCTCGCGGGGCGCGCCATCACCCGCGTCCACATCGCCGCGTTCAGCGCCCTCAAGACCTACGACCCGCCCCTGGCCGCGATCGAGGGTGCCCTCGTCGACGACGTACGACGACACGGCAAGTTCCTCGACATCGAAGCCAGCGGCCTGCACCTCGTGCTGCACCTGGCGCGCGCCGGGTGGATCCGCTGGAAGGACGACGTACCGGCGCTGCCGCCGCGACCGAACGCGAAGTCGCCGCTCGCCGTCCGGGTGGTCCTCGACGAACAGGACGGCCTGACGCCCGGCCTCGACATCACCGAGGCCGGCACCAAGAAGTCCCTCGCCCTGTTCCTGGTGCGCGACCCGCTCGACGTCCCCCGGGTCGCGTCGCTCGGACCGGACCCGCTCGCCGACGAGTTCACGCTCGAGCGGCTGGCCGGGATCCTCAAGGACGCAGGACGCAAGCAACTCAAGGGGGTGCTGCGCCAGCAGGGCACCATCGCCGGCATCGGCAACGCCTACTCCGACGAGATCCTGCACGCCGCGCGGATGTCGCCGTTCAAGCCGTCCGATGGCCTGACCGACGAGGAACTCGCGATCCTCTACGCCGCCGTACGCACCACCCTCGGCGACGCGGTCGAACGGTCGCGGGGCCTGCACGCCAGCGAACTCAAGGCCGAGAAGAAGTCGAACCTCGCCGTGCACGGACAGACCGGCAAGCCCTGCCCGGTGTGCGGCGACATCGTCCGCGAGGTGTCCTTCGCCGACTCCAGCCTGCAGTACTGCGCAACGTGCCAGACGGGCGGCAAGCCGCTCGCCGACAGGCGCATGAGCAAGCTCCTGAAATAGACTGAGCGCATGATCCCCTCAGTCGAGACCGATGGTGTGCCGAACCCGATTCCCGCGGGCCTGCTGGTCCTCGACGTCCGCGAGGACGACGAGTGGGCTGCCGGACACATCGACGGTGCCGTGCACATTCCCCTCGGAGACCTGCCCGTGCGCCTGGGCGAGTTCGTGGAACTCGAGCCGGAGCAGACGCTGATCGTGTGCAAGGCCGGAGGACGGTCCGCGCGGGCGGGTGCCTACCTGGCCCAGCAGGGCTACGAGGTCGTGAACCTGATCGACGGAATGATCGGGTGGGAGCGGGCTGGCCGGGCCATGGTTGCGGACACCGGCCAGCCGCCCACCGTCATCTGACCAGGGTCACTGGGTCGGGACGCCCTCGGTGAGGTTCTCCAGCTCCTCCTGAAGGCTGGCGAGGTCCTCGGGAGAGATGTCCGTGGGGATGCCCGAGGGGACGTCGGACGGCAGGTCCGTTCCCGGGTCGCTGCCCGCGCCGTCGTCGGAGCCCTCGTCCGAGCTGTCCTCGGAGCAGGTCTCGGTCTCGTACTTGTTGTACGCCTCGACCTTCTCCTTCTCGTCCTTGGACAGGTCGGCCTCGAACGGGTCCTCGCCCTCCTCGGCCTCGAAGGCCTCCTTGAGGTCGTCTCCGCTGAGGCCCTTGACGGCGTCGAGCTGGATCTCGAAGCCCTCACGCTCCTCGTCCGAGATGTCCTCGGGGGTGCCGACCTCTTCGATCTTCTCGGCGCTCTCCTTGATCAGGTCGACCGCCTTGTCGTAGTCCTTGTCGGTGATCGCCTTGCCGAACTCCTCGCTGCCGGCGTCTCCGACTGCCTTGCAGTAGTCCTCCTTGGAGGCGTCGGCGGGAGCACCGCCACCACAGGCAGTGAGCGAGAGGGCAAGCAGGACAGCGGCACCTGCGGCAGCCACGGGGCGCTTGATCGAGGTCATCAGGGTGATTCCTTTCCTGGAGTCACGGGTCACCGAGCTGTGCCCGCGGACAGGGCAGCGGCTGTGAGCCAACTGCCCACCACACCCTGCCCTGTCAGTCTCAGACTATTCACAGGTTAGGAAAACGCCAGATGGCCGGCGGTTGGCCGGCCATCTGTGAAGGGTGCTGGGAAGGGTTCTGCGAGGGATCAACCGGTCATTCGGCGATCGCGTCGGCACATTCCTTCTGTGCGTACTCGAAGAACTTCTCGACCTTCTTGTTCTCGTCATCGGAGACCCCGGGCAAGTTGTCCTCGCCGCCCTTGTCCCCGAACTCCTTCTGTGCCTCTTCGTAGTCCAGGTCGGTGACCACGTCGACCACGATCTCGAAGCCCTCGCGCTCTTCGTCGCTGATCTTCTCGGGCGTGCCGATGTCACCCAGGTCGGCGTAGGCGCCCTGGATGTCCTTCCACTCGTCCTCCGTCGGCTCCTCGCCGGCCAGGTCGCTGGACTTCGTGACGACGTCGGTGATGCCGCCGCAGAAGTCCTTCGACGAGGCGTCGGACGGGTAGCCCCCGCCACAGGCGGTGAGGGAGAGAGCGAGGAGGACGCTGGCGCCCAGGGTGGCCAGCGGGCGCTTGATCGAAGTCATGGCGCGAACATGTCAGGCCACGCCACGTTGAGCAAGCCCTCGAGCCTTCCGATGTACGACGCCCGCGGGATCTCGCGCACACCGAGCCCCTGCAGGTGGGCGGTGGCCCACTGGACGTCGATCAGGCGCTCCCCCGCTGCGCCGGCCGGGTCGGCCCGCAGCCCTTCGACGAGGCCCATCAGCGCCACCTTCGACGCATCGGTCTCGTGGTGGAACATCGACTCCCCGGCAAAAAGGCCGCCGATCGCGACGCCGTACAGGCCACCGACGAGGCGGCCCTCGCGCCAGGTCTCGACGGAGTGCGCCCATCCGAGTCGGTGCAGGGCGCCGTAGGCCCGCGCGATCCGCTTGTCGATCCAGCCGTGCGGCCGCCGCGGGTCGGCGCACGCGGTGACGACGTCGTCGAAGGCGGTGTCGACGCGGATCTCGAAACCGCGCGCCGCGCGGCGCATCGACCGCGACACCTTCAGTTCGTCGAGCGGGAGGACACCGCGGCGCGCCGGGCTCCACCAGCCGACGCTACGTCCTTCGGGCATCGGGAACAGGCCGGTCCGGTAGGCCGCGAGCAGGGTGCCGGGTTGGAGGTCGGCCCCCATGCCGACCAGGTCGCTGGCGTCGGCGGAGCCGTCGTCGCCGTACCCCTCGACGGGGCCCTGCGCGGGCAGCGCCGCCAGGTCCGCCCGACTCGGGAACTCCCACGGAGTGGGCGGCGGTTCGACGGGCACGCACGTCACCCTACGAGGCCGCTGAGGCGCAGCTTGCCGTCCGCCTAGGATCGAACCATGGCATCTCGTCTGAAGAAGGGTCTCGCGGTCGAGGCAGCCCGGAAGGTCGCGCCCAGGATCACCCACATGGCGCCGGGACTGACCCAGTCGTTCGTGCGCGAGGCGCTGAACCGGGCGATCGCCGGCGCCGGTCCGTTGCCTCCCGCGGCCCAGGCCGCGGAGACCCAGCTGCGCGAGCAGAACGGGAACGTCGACAAGGCCATCCGCGAACTCATCCAGAACCACGTCGCCTACGCGGGTGTCGAAGGTCTGACCACCAACCTCGGCGGCTTGATCACGGCCACGATCGTGGCTCCCGCCAGCATCGCCGGACTCGCCCTCATCCAGTGCCGGATGGTCGCGGGCATCGCGCACCTGCGTGGCTATGACCTCGACGACCCGCGGGTGCGCAACGCGATCCTGGTGACGGTCCTGGGCGACGACGCGGTGGTCAAGATGGTCAAGCGCAAGTTGCTGCCGGCTCCGCCGATGGCGATCGCCACCGCACCCCAGCACGACCCGGAGCTCGACCGCACGGTGTCCTCCGCGCTGGCCACCGAGATGATCACGCGGGTGATCGGCAAGCGGATGGCGACCACCCTCGGCAAGCGCGTGCCCGTCGTCGGCGGCGCCGTCGGGGCAGCCACCGATGGCTGGAGCACCTGGAAGGTCGGCCGCTACGCCGGCCGGGAGTTCCTGCCCCGCACCGTCCGGTAGGCCCCGAGGACCTTGCTGCCGCTGCGGCTGCTCTCGAGCCGCTGCACCGTGCGCTCCATCGAGCGCCGCGTCCTGGAGACCCGTGCCTCGGCCAGTTCGCGCTGCAGGTCGTCGATCTCGCCGCGGAGCCGGTCGAGCTCGTTCTCCCGCTGGACCGACTCGACCAGCAGGGTCCGCAACGCATCCACCGCCGCGCTGGCGACCTGACGCTCGGACGGCCGGTCCGGGTCGGACCACTTCTCGGCCTTCGGCCGGGTTCCCCGGAGATCGGCGAGGTCGCCCACGACGTCGTACTTCTTGTCCGCGAGCTCGGCGATCCACTCCTCGGTGAGCTCGGCGATCCAGTCGAACTGGTCCGGCGGGAGAGCCAACCGCGGTGAATCGGTGCGCGCGGACAGGGTGCGGTGGGCGAGCAGTTCGCGGACCAGGTAGCGGTAGTGGTGGGCCCGCAGGTCGCCGGCGGCCGCCCGGTTGATGCGTCGTACGAGCGCCGTCTCCGGCACGCCGAGGCTGACGTTGGCGCGATCCGCGCCGAGGTCGAGGTCCAGGTCGTCGAGACCGAAGGCCGCACTGAAGCGCTGCCACAGCACCTCCGGCGCACCGCCGGGGCGCGGCACGGTGACGATGTGGATCCGTTCGGGGGGAATCGTCGCGCCCCAGCGGGCCAGGATGTCGGGGATCTCCTGGACCCCCCAGAACCACGACCCCACCCGGTCACTGCGTTCGGGATCGCGGATCAGGTCGAGGAAGCGCGAGAACCGGAACTTCGCCCGGTGCTTGACGTTCTCCTGCCACTCGGCAGGAATCTGGCGCACCAGATCGCGCGCCGAAACGATCAGGTGCACCTCGGCACCGCTGCCGTCGGGCTCGTGGCCGAGCGAGGACAACGCCCGCTCCACCTGGGTGCGCGAGGCGGTGGCGAGGATCTCGTGGCTGATGATCGAGATGCCGTCGTGCTCGCGCACCGTCTCGGCCAGTCGGTCCCACGCGCCGACGGCTTCCTGCTCGAGCCCGCCCCACGGCAGCCGCATCAGGTCCAGTGCGGCCAGGAAGTGGGCGTCGAAACGGTCCGCCGGATAGTTCACGCCCTGCTCGAGGAGGCGCTCCCGGTTCTGGAACAGCACCTCCTGGAGGTACGACGTCCCCGTCTTGGGTGTCCCGACATGGAGGAGGACCCGGCGACTCACGATGCCTCCTTCACGGGCGGGCGCACAGGATCGAGCAGCAGGCCCAGCGCGAGCGCCAGGACCTCGGCGGCGACAGGTTCGACGGGGTCCGCCGCGAGCGGACCGGGCAACATTCGATCGAGATCGCCGAGCACAGGGTAGCCAGCAGCAGCGATCTCGTGGTGGGTGCGTTCAGCCTGTGTCGCGAGCCAGGTCTCCCAGCCCGGAGGGACGGTCAGCGCCGGGCCACCGCGGCCGTCGAGCCGCCCGACGAGGGCGGCGCGGAGCAGGCGGGGACGGGCCTCGGACGGAACCATCCCACCGAGCGGCTGACCCACGCGGCGGACCAGGTCGACGGCGTTCGCGCCGAGCCGGGGCGGCTCAGGAACGGATGCGACACCGAGTTCGGCGGCCAGCGCCGACGGGTCGAGGACGACCCGGACCTGCGCGGCGCCGTACCGCTGCACGGCGGCGTTGGCCATCCTCGGCAGGTCGGCCCGCGGGGGCAACCGGCCGGCGGTCGCGAAGATCTCCACGAACTCCGGCCAGGTCGGACCGCCCTGGTCGAAGGCGCGGGCAGTCCAGGCGTCGGCCACGACCGTGCCGAGGTCATCGGCAAGGAGGTACGCCGTCGCCCCGCGCCCGCCGGGACGCAGACCCTGCGCCGCGAGAGCGGCGCTCATCGCGCGGGCCCGCCAGGGAACTCCGACGATCACGAAGGGCTGTTCCTGGGGGCGTCGCGCGTCGCGCACCCGGTCGACCAGGCCGCGCCGCTGCGGCGGGGCCTCCTCGATCGCGGCGATGTCGTCGGCGATCAGTCCGGCTGCGACGCGGAGGAACTCGTGCTCGGGCAACGTGTCCGGATCGACCGGACGTGGTCCGAACCGCTGCGGCTCGCCGTCGCCAGCGACGGGCAGGTCACCGCGGCCGCGGCCGGTGACGCCCGCAGCCAGAATCCGGTCGGCGGTGGCGCGCGGGAGCTTCCGTCCCGTCGCTTCGGCGGCAAGGTTCGCGCGCCGCAGCAGGCCGAGTTGCTGGGCTCCCGGCAGGTACGACGAGAACGGGTCGGCCTCGCCGGGATCCGCCGTGTTCAGCCAGTCCTGCCACGGCGTGGTGCTCCCGCTGCGCAGCGCAGCGGCCCACCCCCAGGCACGCCGTTGACCACTCATGGTCCAACCGTAGCGCTGGCTCAATTGGTGCGAATCAGCCGGCAGCGTGGCGAGAGGCGTCGGCGGCAGCTTGCTGCCCTCGCTGCGCCGAAGACACGCTCGGCCAATCAGTGCAGCAGGGCCCGGACGACGGCGGAGGGGCTCGGACGCCCCAATTGCTGGGCCATCCAGCCACTGGTCTGCACGACGGCGTCGAGATCGACGCCGTGCTCGATGCCCAGACCGGTGAGGAACCAGACCAGGTCCTCGGTGGCGAGGTTGCCCGTGGCGCTCTTGGCATAGGGGCACCCGCCGAGACCACCGGCGCTGGCGTCGTACGTCGTCACGCCGGCCTGGAGGCCTGCGTGCACGTTGGTGAGCGCCTGGCCGTAGGTGTCGTGGAAGTGCAGCGCGAGCCGATCGGGGCTGATCCCCGCGTCGGTGAACGCGTTGACGAGCGTGCGGACGTGACCGGCGGTGGCGACACCGATGGTGTCCCCGAGGCTGAGCTGGCCAACGCCGAGGTCGAGCAGGCGCTGGCCCACGGCGACGACCTGTTCGATCGGGACAGGTCCCTCCCACGGGTCGCCGAAGCACATCGAGACGTAGCCACGGACGTCCATCCCCGACTCCAGGGCACGGCCGATCGTGGGGTCGAACATCTCGAACTGGGTCTCGATCGTGCGGTTCAGGTTCTTCTGCGCGAACGTCTCGGTGGCCGAAGCGAAGACGGCGACGTGGCGCAGCCCGAGGTCGACGGCGCGATCGAGGCCCCGCTCGTTGGGGACCAGGACGGGGAGTTGCAGGGCAGCGTCGCCGAGCTCGGCCTTCAGGCCGGTCATCAGGTCGGCCGCGTCAGCGAGCTGGGGCACCCACTTCGGGTGGACGAAACTGGTCGCCTCGACGATCGGCAGCCCGGCCGCGAGCAGGCGCTGCACGAACGCCGCCTTCACCTCGGTCGGCACGATCGCCTTCTCGTTCTGCAGGCCGTCGCGCGGACCGACCTCGTAGATGGTGACCTTCGGCGGCAGGCCGGGCTCGTGAACCACCATCGGCAGGGCGGTCATGCGGGCTCCTCCGCTTCGACAACGAAGAGCATGGCTCCCAGGGCCACCTGCTGGCCGGTCACGGCGGCGACGCTGGCCACCGTGCCGTCGTACGGCGCCTTGAGCGCGAGCTCCATCTTCATCGCCTCGATCACGCCCAGCACGGTGCCCTCGGTGACCTGGTCTCCCTCGGCGACCCGGACGTCGAGGACGGTGCCGGGCATCGGGGCGAGGATCGTGCCGTCGCTGGCCGCGGCACCGTGATCGGTGGTCGCGTCGGGACGGACGAAGACGTAGCGCTGGCCGTGGTGCGCGAGCTCCACGCCGTGCAGGTCGACGCGAGCGACGGTTCCCTCCGGGACGCGGGCGACGGGCGTGGCGCGCTCGTCGAACTCGACCGTGGGAATGACGGGAGCGGAACCCATCCGGAAGCCGTCGCCGACGAACGGGCCGTCGGCAGCGCTGTTCGCATCGAGCCACAGCCGGGCAGCGATCTCTCGTGCCGGAGTCGGGTCCGGTCGCGGCACTTCGTGGCGGTCCAGCCAGGCGGTGTCGATCCCGCCGGGCTCGGCGAACTCGGGGCTATCGGCCAGCGCCCGCAGGAAGCCGGTGTTGGTGGTCAGTCCGAGAATCACGGTGTCATCGAGGGCCACGACGAGCCGGCGTCGAGCGGTCTCACGGTCTTTGCCGCGGACGATGACCTTGCCCAGCATCGGGTCGTACGACGTACTGACGACCTGCCCCGACTCGAGGGCGTGGTCGACACGGGGTTTCGAGGCTCGCTCCGCTCGCACCTCAACCACCGAGTCGGGCCAGCGCACCGTCGTCGCGGTACCGGCCTGCGGAAGGAAGCCGCCGAACGCGTCCTCGGCGTAGATCCGGGCCTCCAGGGCGTGGTCGCCGAATGCGACGCCCGCCTGGTCGAACGGCAGCGGCTCCCCCGCTGCGACCGACAACTGCAGGGCCACCAGGTCCGTGCCGCTGTGGATCTCGGTGACCGGGTGCTCCACCTGCAGGCGCGTGTTCATCTCCAGGAAGTAGAAGTCGCCCGTGGACGCGTCGAGGAGGAACTCGATGGTGCCGGCGTTGCTGTAGGCGACCGCCGCTGAGAGGGCGACCGCGGAGTCGTGGATCCGGCCCCGCAGCTCGTCGGCGAGGGCCGGCGCGGGCGCCTCCTCGATGACCTTCTGGTGCCGTCGCTGCACGGAGCACTCGCGGGTGCCGAGGTGGACGACGTGGCCGTGGGCGTCGCCGAGCACCTGGACCTCGATGTGGCGACCGCGCTCGACGTACTTCTCGATGATCATCGTGTCGTCGCCGAACGCGCTGGCGGCCTCGCGCTTCGCAGCGGCGATCGCGGGCTCGAGCTCGGCGGCGGACCGGACGACGCGCATGCCCTTGCCACCGCCACCGGCGGCGGCCTTGACCAACACCGGATAGACGAACGAGGTCGGATCGTCCGTCAGTTCGTACGACGGCACGACCGGGACGCCCGCGGCGACGGCGAGGTCGCGGGCAGCGTCCTTGCGGCCCATCTGCTCGATGACGGTCGGCGACGGACCGACCCAGGCGATGCCGGCGCCGGTGACGGCACGGGCGAACCCGGCATTCTCGGACAGGAAGCCGTAGCCGGGGTGGATCGCGTCGGCACCGGCCTCCTTCGCGGCAGCCAGGACGGCGTCGGCGTCGAGGTAACTCGGGATCCGGATCGTGACATCGGCATCGCGCACGTGCAGCGCCGTGGCGTCGACGTCGGTGTGGATCGCGACGGTGCGGATCCCGAGGTCCTTGCAGGTGCGGAACACCCGGCGGGCGATCTCGCCGCGGTTGGCAACCAGGACGGTGTTGATCACGGTGTTGCTCGTGTCGGTCATCGTCATCACATCCGGAAGATGCCGTAGTTGGGCGCAGGCGTCGGCACGGCGGACGTGATGTCGAGCGCCATGCCGAGGATGCGTCGCGTGTCGGCGGGGTCGATGACTCCGTCGTCCCAGAGCCGCGCCGTGGCGTAGTACGGCGACCCCTGCGTCTCGTACTGGTCGCGGATCGGCTGCTTGAAGTCCTCGTCGTCCTCACGTCCGGCGACGGTCGCGAGCACGCCGGCGGCCTGCTCACCACCCATCACGGAGATCCGGGAGTTGGGCCACATCCACAGGAACCGCGGGTCGTAGGCGCGGCCGCACATGCCGTAGTTGCCGGCGCCGAACGAGCCGCCGATGACGACGGTGAACTTCGGCACGACCGAGCAGGCGACCGCGGTGACGAGCTTGGCGCCGTCGCGGGCGATGCCACGGTTCTCGTACTCGCGCCCGACCATGAAGCCGGAGATGTTCTGCAGGAACAACAGCGGGATGCCGCGCTGGTTGCAGAGCTCCACGAAGTGCGCGCCCTTGAGTGCCGACTCGCTGAACAAGATGCCGTTGTTGGCGACGATCCCGACCCGGTGCCCGTGGATGCGGGCAAAGCCGCAGACCAGCGTCTCGCCGTACAACTGCTTGAACTCGGCGAGGCGGCTGCCGTCGACGAGGCGCCGGATCACCTCGCGCACGTCGTACGGCGTCCGGGTGCTGCTCGGGACGACGTCGTACAGGCTCTCGGGCGGCTCGAGCGGGTCCTCGACAGGCGCGAGGTCCCCTCCGGTGGTCGAGCCTGTCGAGACCGGGAGGGTGCTGACGATGCCGCGGAGGATCTGCAGCGCGTGCGCGTCGTCGTCAGCGAGGTGGTCGACCACACCGCTCTTGCGGGCGTGCACGTCACCGCCACCGAGGTCCTCGGCCGTGACGATCTCGCCGGTCGCCGCCTTCACCAGCGGCGGGCCGCCGAGGAAGATGGTGCCCTGGTTCTTCACGATGACGGTCTCGTCGGACATCGCGGGGACGTAGGCGCCACCGGCGGTGCAGGAGCCCATGACCGCGGCCAGTTGCGGGATGCCGCGGGCCGACATGTTGGCCTGGTTGAAGAAGATCCGGCCGAAGTGCTCGCGATCGGGGAACACCTCGTCCTGCTTGGGCAAGAAGGCGCCGCCGGAGTCGACGAGGTAGAGGCACGGCAGGTTGTTCTCGGCGGCGATGGTCTGCGCGCGCAGGTGCTTCTTCACCGAGATCGGGTAGTAGGTGCCGCCCTTGACCGTCGCGTCGTTCGCGATGACGAGGACGTTGCGGCCCTGGACCCGGCCCACGCCGGCGACCATGCCGGCAGACGGGACGGCGTAGTCGTCGCCGTCCTTCCCGTACATGCCGAAGCCGGCCAGCGGGGCGATCTCGAGGAAGGGGCTGCCCGGGTCGAGCAGGCCGTCCACCCGGTCGCGCGGGAGGAGCTTGCCGCGGTCGGTGTGCTTGGTGCGGGCCGCTTCGCTGCCGCCCAGACGGACACGGGCAAGCCGCTCGCGCAGCTCGGCGGTCAACTCCCCGAGGGTGGGGTCACTGGTGGAGGTCTCGGACACGAGTCCGAGGTTAACGATCATTAACCTCCGATGCAATGCCCCGTGACCGACGACAGGATCACAACGGCCATACTCCCGTCCATGCGTACACCCCTCTCCGCCTGCGTGGCCCTGCTCCTCGCCGTGGCACTCAGCGGCTGCTCCGGGGACGGCGATGACGATTCCAAGGCCAGCTCCACCACCAGCTTCTGCGACGCCCTCGCCGAGGTCGATGCCGCGATCGACGGGGCAAAGCCGGACGACGAAGACTCGTGGAAGCGCATCGTGACCGCCTTCGACACCCTCGACGAGGTGGGCGTGCCCGACAACCTGCCCGCTCCGGGACCTGCCGAGCTCGAGCACGTCGAGGGCCTGGTCCGGAAGAGCGATTCCGTCGAGGCGTTCCAGACCGCCGTCGAGGCCGACCCGCCCACGTCGGACGCCGTCGGCGAGTACATCAGCGACCACTGCAGGTGACAGGTCGCTAGCCTTCGGGGATGAGCGAGGTCAGTCGGCGGGAACAGATCCTGGACACCGCGGCCGATCTCTTCGCGGCCCGCGGGTTCCACGGCGTCTCTGTTGCCGACCTCGGCGCGGCCTGCGGCATCTCCGGTCCGGCGCTCTACAAGCACTTCACGTCCAAGCAGGCGATGCTCGCCGAGATGCTGACCTCGATCAGTGAGCGCCTGCTCGACGTCGGCCGCGAGCGGGTCGACGCGGGCGCCGGGGACGCCGCCGCGGCCCTGCGCGGGCTGGTCGACTGGCACGTCGAGTTCGCCACGTCGCACCGCCCACTCATCGTCGTACAGGACCGGGACTGGGAGTCACTGCCCGAGGACGCCAGGGCGCAGGTACGACGCCTCCAGCGCTCCTACATCAATCTGTGGGCCGACGAGCTGCAGGCCCTGCGGCCCGCCTTGAGCCGCCCGGCCGCGCACGCCGCGATCCAGGCCGCGTTCGGCCTGCTCAACTCCACGCCGCGCGCCGGCCACGACATCCCGGACGCCGAACTGCGGGCACTGCTGGGGTCGATGGCGCTGGCCGCTCTCGACGTTCCCTAGTCCCGGGTCAGAAGCCCGGGACGGCGCGCTCCAGGATCGGGGCGAGGTCGAGGCCGGCGGGCAGGGTGCCGAAGGCGCTGCCCCAGTCGCGCGACAGGCGGCTCGCGCAGAACGCGTCGGACACCGCGGACGGTGCGTGGCGCAGCAGCAGGCCGGCCTGGAACACGACCGCGATCTGCTCGACGATCCGGCGGGCGCGGAGCTCGAGGTCGTCGAAGCTGGTTAGTTCCTTCTTGAGCGACGCGACCGCGTCGTCGTACCGCGGATCGGCACCGGCGGCCAGGTCGGCCTCGGTGAAGAACGCGTCGAGGGCCAACGGCTCGCGGCCGATCGCGCGCAGGGCGTCGAGGGCCGCGACGTTGCCGGAGCCCTCCCAGATGGAGAGCAGCGGGAGTTCGCGGTAGATCCGGGCGAGGTCGAAGTCCTCGATGTAGCCGTTGCCGCCGAGGCATTCGAGCGCCTCACCCGCGACGGCCGGGCCGCGCTTGCAGACGTAGTACTTCGTCGCGGCGAGTGCGAGGCGGCGCAGCGCGGCCTCTCCCTCATCGCCCTGGATCGCGCGGTCGTTGGCGCCGGCCAGCCGCATCATCGCGGTCGTCGCGGCTTCCGACTCGAGCGCGAGGTCGGCCAGCACGTTGCGCATCAGCGGCTGGTCGATGAGGTGCTTGCCGAACGCAGAGCGGTGCTGGGCGTGGTGGGTGGCCTGCACGAGCGCGGACCGCATGCCCGAGGCGCTGCCGATGACGCAGTCCAGGCGGGTCATGTTGACCATCTCGACGATGGTCTTGACGCCCTTGCCCTCCTCGCCGACCAGCCAGCCGATCGCGTTGTCGTACTCGATCTCGGACGACGCATTGGACTTGTTGCCCAGCTTGTCCTTGAGCCGCAGGAAGCGAATCGGGTTGGCGTCGCCGCCCGGCAGCACCCGCGGCAGCAGGAAGCAGGAGAGCCCGCCCGGCGCCTGTGCGAGCGTCAGGAACATGTCGGACATCGGGGCCGACGTGAACCACTTGTGCCCGACGATCCGGTACGTCCCGTCCGGCTGCACGACGGCGGTGGTCGTGTTGGCGCGGACGTCGGATCCGCCCTGCTTCTCGGTCATCGACATGCCGGCGATCAGGCCGGTCTTGGTCTCCGGGTCGCGCAGGCCGAAGTCGTAGGAGCGGTTGGTGAGCAGCGGCTCGAACCGTGCCGCGAGTTCCGGGTTCGCGCGCAGGGCCGGGACGACGGCGTACGTCATCGAGATGGGGCAACCGTGGCCGGCGTCGACGTTCCAGGCGTAGAACTTCGCTGCCCGGGCGACGTGGGCGCCCGCCCGGTCGTCGGCCCACGGAGCCGCGTGGATGCCGTGGGAGACGGCCGTCTCCATCAGCCGGTGGTACGACGGCACGTACTCGACCTCGTCGATACGACGCCCGTAACGGTCGTGGGTGTGCAGGCGCGGCGGCACCCGCTCCGCGAGCCGACCCCACTCGCGGGCCTCTTCGGTGCCGGCCAGTCGGCCGACCTCGTGGATCTCGTCGAGCGCCCACCCGGCACCCTCGCGCTCGATGCCCTCGAGCAGCGCCGGGTCGGCGGCCGTGTCGTGGCCGACCAGCGGCGGAACCTGGTTGAACACTTCGTGGGTCGTCATTTCGGTCATCCCTTGTTCGTCGAAGGTCCGAAGTCGTCGTACGGCGCTGCATCCCGCTCACGTACGGCCTGCCGGAAGCCGGCCTCGGCGGCACGTTGCTGGAAGGCGTAACCCTCGCGGGTGTGGCGCGAGATGCCGTCGAAGACGGTCGAGATCATCTGGCTGTTCTGGACGCCCTGCGCGAGGAGGGCGGAGTTGAGCGCGAGCTTGGCCATCATCAGTTGGTTGAGCGGCATGGCGGCGATCCGCTGCACCAGGATCTCGGTGCGTTCCTCGAGGTCGGCGGCTTCGGGCGCTTCGATGGCCAGGCCCCACTCCGCGGCTTCGCGGCCGGAGAGGCAGTCTCCCGTGAACAGGAGTCGCTTGGCGCGCTGGTCACCGAGGCGGTGCGCCCAGAGTCCGGCCGACGGGACGCCCCAGACGCGGGTGGGTGGGTAGCCGATCTTGGCGTCGGCCGCGATCAGGATCTGGTCGCAGTGCAACGCGATGTCGGTGCCGCCAGCCACACAGAAGCCGTGGATGCTCGCAACGGTCGGCTTGTTCGCATGGAGCAGGCTGGCGAAACCACGGGTGAAGCGGCTCATCATCGCGTAGTCGACCATCGGGTCCCATGTGCCTTCGGGATCGTGATTCCACATCTGCACGGTCGGGTCGAGCACGGTGCCAGTCGTCGGGACGTTGCCCACCCGGTGGTCGAGCTTGTCGAGACCCCCGTCCATCAGCCCCTCTGCCGAGGCGGCCAGGTCGTACCCACCACAGAAGCCCTTCCCGCGACCGCTGAGGACGATGACGTGCACGCGCGGGTCCAGGTCGGCGCGCTCGACGGCGTCCGCGAGTTCGACGGGTGTGTCCGGAGTGATCGAGTTGCCCTGTTCGGGGCGATTGAAGACCAGGCGCGCCACGCGGCCGTCGACTTCGTAGGTGAGCGTCCGGTACGACGGCACCTGCTCACCCGGCGCCGGAGCATCGCGATACGGCGACGCGGGTCCGTCGTACGCAGAACGCCGCCAGGCAGCCTCGTCGGTCATGTCGAACACGTTACATCTATCAAGACAACTGTGTCCATCGTTGTAACAGTCACGGGCTCGTGGGAGGGTGACGGAGTGCCCCCCGATCCCACGTCGCTGCCGCATCTGTCGGCACGGTCGGTGCTGCTCAGCATGCTGCTCGGCTCGCACCCGGACCGGATGAGTCCCGCTGCCCTGGTCCGCGCGGGCGAACACTTCGACATCCCGGCCTCGACCGTGCGGGTCGCGCTGACCCGCGCGGTGGCCGCCGGAGACCTGCGCCGAGCCGACGGCGACTACGCCCTCGGCGCGCGACTGGCCCGGCGCCAGCAGCACCAGGACGAGGCCGTCCTCGACGACGAGATCCCGTGGGACGGCTCCTGGGAGATGGCCGTCGTGGTCGTGTCCGGTCGCTCCGGGCCCGAGCGCGCCGCCCTCCGCGACCAGCTGACTGCGCACCGCCTCGCCGAAGTCCGCGAGGGCGTGTGGACGCGTCCGGCCAACCTGAGCCGCGCACGCGGGTACGCCGACGACGTCGTCCTCACCACCTTCTCCGCGCGACCCGACGGCGACCCGGCGAATCTGGCCGCCGACCTGTGGGACCTGACCGGCTGGGCCAAGGACGGGCGCACCCTGCTGCGCATGCTGTCGAAGGCCACCGCTCCGGCGGCGCGCCTGGCCGTGGCGGCGTCGCTGGTGCGCCACCTCGCCAGCGATCCGTTGCTGCCGGAGGCGCTGCTGCCCCGCAACTGGCCGGCGGACGAGATGCGGAAGACGTACGCCGCCTACCAGTCCGAGTTGCGCGTCCTCGCCCTGCCCGAGTGACCTGCTGCGGTCAGACCAGGCCTTCGGGCAGGTCCTCGCCCCACTCGAACAACTCGAGCGCACGCTGCGCCCGCATCGCTGCGTCCACCACGATCTCGACGTCGTCAGCGAGGTCGGCGATCGGTCGCTCGATCGACGTGCCCTGTGCGGTGTCTCGTTCGTGGAGTTCGGACAACAGGGACTCGCGATCCAGGCCGCGCAACGCGAAGAGCACCAGCGGGTCGGCGTCGACGAGCCACCCAACCTGGAACAACACCGCCAGCGCATGGGCACACGGGTCGAGGTAGTGCGGGCACGTGCAGGTCGCGGAGAACTCGCCGCCGTACGGCAGGAGCTCGACGCCGACCTCTTCGACGTGCTCGACGAAGTCGTGCGGCAGGTTGCCGGCCAGCAGTTCGGCGATCCGGCCGGACTCCGCAGCCACGACGTCGATGAGCGCCCTGCGGGCACTCGCCTCCAGCGTGGGTACGACGACCTCGACCGTCCAGGCGTCATCGCCGGCGCGGACCGCGGCCAGCAGGTTGCCCGCGTCGATGCTGATGCCGCCGACGTCACCGCGGCGCGCGCTGACCCGGCCGGGGCGCAGCTCGGCGTCGGAGTAGGCCGCCTCTTCGACAGCCCGTTGCCACGCCTTGCCCCACCACGACCGCACCCCGCGCCGCGGCAGCGTCTGGCGCACGAAGGTGGTGCGCATCAGTCGTCCCGCTCGTCGGCGGACAGCAGCGCCTCGCGGCGCTGCTCCTTGCGCAGGGTCACGAGGTCGCGGAGTTCCTCGTTGTTGAGCTCGGTCAGCGCGGCGTCACCGCGGGCGAGCACGGCGTCGGCGAGGTTGCGCTTGCGGTCGAGGAGCGCGGCGACGCGTTCCTCGATGGTGCCGCGGGTGACCATCCGGTGCACCTGGACCGGCTTGGTCTGGCCGATCCGGTAAGCCCGGTCGGTGGCCTGGTCCTCGACGGCGGGGTTCCACCAGCGGTCGACGTGGATGACGTGGTCGGCGCGGGTCAGGTTGAGGCCCGTACCGCCGGCCTTCAGCGAGAGCAGGAAGACCGGGACGCCCTGTTCGTCGTCCGCCTGGAACCGTCGCACCATCGCCTCACGGGCGCTGACGGGCGTCCCGCCGTGCAGGAACTGGTGCGGCACGCCGGCGGCGGTGAGGTGCTGTTCGATCAGGCGGGCCATGGCGACGTACTGCGTGAAGACGAGGACGGCGCCGTCCTCGGCGAGGACGGTGGCGACCAGTTCGTCGAGCAGTTCGAACTTCTCCGAGCGGCCGCTCAGGCGCGCGCCGGCGCCCTGTTTGAGGAACTGCGCGGGGTGGTTGCAGATCTGCTTGAGCCCGGTGAGCAGGGCGAGGACGAGGCCGCGGCGGGTCTCCTCGTCGGCGCGCTCGATGCGCTCCATCGAGTCCTTCACGAAGGCTTCGTAGAGGACGACCTGCTCGCGGGTCAGGCCCAGCAGGTGATCGGTCTCGGTCTTCGGCGGCAACTCCGGCGCGATGCCCGGGTCGGACTTGCGGCGCCGCAGGAGGAACGGGCCGATCAGGTCGGCGAACTGGCGCGCCTTAGTCGGCTCCGCGCCGGACTCGATCGGCGCCGCCCACACCCGGCGGAACGCCTGGCGGCTGCCGAGCAGGCCGGGCACGCACCAGTCGAGGATCGACCAGAGTTCGGTGAGGTCGTTCTCGACCGGCGTGCCGGTGAGCGCGACCCGCGCCCGACTCGGCACCTGGCGCAGTGCGCGGGCGGTCGATGTGCGGGAGTTCTTCACGTGCTGCGCCTCGTCGGCGACGACGAGGTCCCACTCGATCGCGGCCAGGCTGGCGGGATCGCTCCGGAGCGTGCCGTACGTCGTCAGCACGAACCCACCGTCGAGACCCTCGAGTGAACGCGCTCCGCCGTGGAACCGGCGCACCGCAAGACCGGGCGCGAACCGCTGGATCTCGCTCTGCCAGTTGCCGAGCAGGCTGGCCGGGCACACGACGAGGGTCGGACCACCTGCCGAGGCGCCGCTCTCGAGGCGGTGCAGGTGCAACGAGATCAAGGTGATCGTCTTGCCGAGCCCCATGTCGTCGGCGAGGCACGCGCCGAGGCCGAGCCCGGTCAGGTCGGCCAGCCAGGTCAGCCCGTGGCGCTGGTAGTCACGCAGCGTCGCGTCCAGACCCTCCGGTGCGGCCAGCGGATCGCGGGTTGCAGCCGCCAGCACCTGCTCGCGCACCTTGAGCAGCGAGGCTCCGACGATGACCTGTGCGGTCGCGGGCTCGGCCGGCTGGGTGGCCGTGGCCTCGGTGGCGGGGAGGTCCGTGACGCCGGTGAGCGCAGCGGCCAGCGCCTGGGCACCAGTGGCCTTGCGGATCAGTCGCTTGCGGGCGCGCTGTGCGGTCGTCGGATCGACCACGGTCCAGGCGCCGCGGAGCTTGATGATCGGGCTGGCCGCGGCGGCCAGTTCGGTCATCTCGTCCTCGGTGAGGGGGTCGCCGTGCAGGGCGATCTGCCAGGAGAACGAGAACAGGCCCTCGGTCGAGAACGGGCTGTCCTGGAGCGGCAACTCGGGGTTGCGCTCGATCTTGCCGCCCCTGCCCCCCTTGTCCGCAGCGTCGGGGCGCCGGTCGAGCACCGCGCGCGCGGTCAGCTCGGGACCGAGGGCGCGCGGCCAGTGGACGTCGACGCGGGCGCTGCGCAGCGGCCCGACGTGGTCGAGCAGGCTGGAGATCTCCTCGCCGTCGAGCGTCAACTGGTCGGGCACGGACAGCGCGAGCAACCGGTCAAGGGTCGGCCACACGTCCGCCGCGGCCCGGAGTGCGATGCTCGCGTGGATCCGCGCCCGGGCCCCGAAGCCGTGTTCGGCAGCGCCGGTGGTCCACAACAGCGCCGCGTCGGCGACGTGCAGCGGATCGCGTTCGTCGTGGACCTGCAGCACCACCCGGACGGCACCCGCGACGAGTTCTTCCTCGGCCGCCTCCACGCGGAGCGAGATCCGCACGAGCTCGGGCAGGGGCGTGCCGTCCTCGGCCAGCCCCGCCTCGGTGTTGGCGGTCCGCTGGCGAGCTGTTCGCTCGGCCAGGCGCTGGCGCACCCGCTCGGCGAAGGCCTCCGGCTCGCGCGGTGCGTCTCCCTCGACCGGCTTCGGACGCGCCCGCACTGCTGGCGCAGCGCGCGGCATCGTGTCGGCGACGGCATCGAGCACCTGGCGGACGATTCCGACCGCGTCGGCGGCCGGCAGGTCGTCGTACGACCGGGCCTCGGCGAGGCGTCGTACGGCGTCGTGGTCGCGTTCGTCGAGGCCGTCCACCCGCCACCCGGTGGCTCCGTCGGGCGCCGGCGCGACCTTGCCGGCGGCGACGAAGCGCAACGCCAGCAGGGCCGCGCCGCTCAGCAGGGCGACACTGGGATGGGCGTCGTCGCGGGTGTGCGCCCGGCTGAGCACGGGCAACGCGGCGTTGACCGGGAGCGCGATCGTTCGGGCGCCGGGGACCTTGTCGGTGAACTCGATCGTCGGTGGGTCGCCGGCCCGGAATGTTGCCGGGCCGGTGACGGGAACGAAGCTCACCGGAGCGACAGTAATCCCCGGGGCCGACAGCTGTTCGCGGGCGGTCACTCAGGCGTCACCATCCACTGCACGAGCTGCCAGACGAGGCCGTTGCCGTCTGCGAACTGGCAGTACCGCTCGCCCCACGGCTCGGTCTCGGGCGGCGTGACGACCTTCGCCCCGGCGGCGGAGATCCGGGCGAACTGGTCGTCGAGGTCCTCGACGACCAACACCAGCAGGAGCCCCTGCCCGGCGGACCCGGCGATCTCTGCAGGCCGGAAGGTCTCCAGTCCGGTACGCAGGAAGATCACGTTGAGCGCAGCGGACGGGTGCTCCAGCGACACGAAGCCGTCGGCCGACATGGCCTCGGTGAAGCCGAAGTGGTCGGTGGCGAAGCGGGCGGATGCCTCGACGTCGGGGACGTTGAGGGAGATGGCGGTGGATGTGACCTGCATCGGGAACTCCTCTGTGCGTTTAACCTTGTACGACGTACAACGTACAGTGTTATAAGATGATTCCCCACCAGGAGGAAAAGTTGCCGCGCTCGCTGATCGACCTGCTCTGGCGGGACCACCCCGACGCCCCGACCGGAGGCATCCGCGGACCACGGGCGCGCGTCTCGACCGGGGACGTCGTCGAAACGGCGATGCAACTGGCCGACGCCTCCGGGCTGGCGGCCGTCACGATCCGGCGGCTCGCCGAGGCCCTCGACGTGTCGACGATGTCGATCTACACGCACGTCAATGGCCGCGACGACCTGCTCGTACTGATGGCCGACGCCGCGCATGCCCAGATGGAGCGGCCGTCGTACGGACGCCTCGGCTGGCGCAGCCGCGTGCAACGGGTGGCCGAGGCGAACCTGGCCCTCCTCCGCGGACGCCCGTGGCTGCACGACATCGACGACGACCGGACGGCGCTGGGCCCCGGCACGATCGCGAAGTACGACCACGAACTGGCCGCACTGGTGCCGCTCGGCCTCGACCCGGTGACCTGCGACGCCGCCCTGACCTTCGCCCTCGACTTCGTCAGGGCTTCTGCGCGTGCGCTGCGGCCCGACCCGCGTGCCGGCGAGATGGCCGAGCACTGGCCGGAGTGGAGCGGGCGACTCGGCGCCTACCTCGGCGACGACTTCCCGTTGGCGCAGACCGTGGGCGCCGCCGCCGGCGAGGCGATGGGGGCGGCCTCCAGCCCGTTGCACGCCTGGGACTTCGGACTGGCCAGGGTGCTGGACGCACTGGCCGCACTGCGCCCCTGATCAGTCCTGCGGTTCCACCGTCCACGCGGACCACGCGGACCACGCGAGGACCGTGACCCAGAGATAGCCCGGCCACAGCGCAAGGCGCTCGAACGCCCCTGCCCCGTGGTCGGCGTTGAGCAGGACCAGGAAGCCGAGCGAGCCGACGAAGCTGGCGACGCCCACCGCCACGGTGGCCGCAGCGAAACGACGGTGCCGCTCGCGCAGGCTCAGACCAAGGAGGACCAGGGCCAGGGGCTGGGCGACGAAGACCCACGCCGCGACGCCACCGTGCAGGCCGGGATGGAGGTTGTTCGGCGTCAGCCCGACGGCCACCGAGCTGATGCCGGCCACGATCCACAGCACCAGCGACGCCGTCGCGAGGCGCCCCGGCGGCCGGGAGTCCCGCAGCAACCACGCGCCCAGTCCGAGCGAGACACCGAAGACCACGAACACCACGTTCATCGCGGCGTGACCGGGCGACGTCGTCGCACCGAGATCACTGATCGTGTCGTCGACGAATGAGTAGCCGGTGACGTTCAGGCCGATCACGACCTCGGCGACGACGTAGCACCCCTGGAGGAGCCACGTCGTCGCCGGGAACGGTCGTGGGTTGATCACATCGCCTTGGCGACCTTCTTGCCGCGCAGGCGGGTCAACCCCACCCCACCGAGAAGGAGTACGGCGCCGGAGGCGGCCAGCGCACCCGACCACTGACTGGGGCGCTCGGCCGCCAGCGCGACGGAAGCCAGCGGCACCATGAGCATCGGCATCGCGATCGCCAGGAGCGAGAAGCCGGAGTGGTTCGAGATGGCCGCAGCGAGGGCCCACAGCACCGTGAGGAGCGCAGCGAAGGCCAGGACCCACCACACGTCGGACTCGTGGAAGCCCACCTCCTCGACGGTCAGGTAGCTCTCGGAGGACTCGACGTCGTCATACATGTCCATGTCCTGGTAGCCACCGAACATGCTGCCGAAGAAGTCGCCGAGGAGACGGGTCACCACGAACGTCGCCATGATCCCGACGAAGCCGACCAGACCGGCCACGCCGACAGCGACACCACTCACGGCCCGGCTCGGGAGCGCCCAACCGAGCAGGGTGACGGACACGACGAACACGGCGACCAGGACTGCCCCGATGACCTGCTCGTTCCCATCAACGCTGTCGGCGACGAAGTCATCGAAGGCCAGGGCATAGATGATCGCCAGACCCGCGATGGCGACGACCACGAACGCGGCCCGCCTCGCGGCGACGTACCCGATGATCGCGAGCACGACGAGGACGGCGCCGGTGAGGTAGCCCATCCAGGTGTCGTCGCTGTCGATGCCGACGTTGAGGACCACAGCGGTGGCGAGGATCCCGATCACGCCCGGCCAGGTGACGACCTCTTCGCGCGCCCGCCCGCCCGTACGACGACGGGCCACGACCGCGCCGAGGATGGCCACGAGCAGCAGCACCGCGGTGGCGCCGAGGCCGACGCCGAAGTTGGACCAGTCGAGGGAGCCGTCATCGGTGTCGCGACTGCGGATCGCGGAGATGCCGACGGCCGCGCCGAGGAGGCCGGTCCCGACGGCGATCAGCGCACCCGTACTGCCGGCCTTCGAGGCCTTGGTCGGGAACTCCGGGTGGATCGGCCCGCCGGGCTGGGCCGCTGCGTCTGGGCCCTCGAACGCACCGAACGGGAGCAGGCCGGTGTCGTCGGGCGACTCGGGGGCGGGCGGGCCTGCGTGCGCTCCGCCGTGTCCGCCGTCGTGCGCTCCGGGCGTCACCAGCACGGTCTCGTCGGGCTGGGGGTCCGCGGGCCGCATCACGGTCTTGTCGGGCTGGAACTGCGGCGGGACCGGCGGCGCCGGTGGCGGAGGCGGCGGCGCGGCGCTCGAGTCCGCTGCGGGATCCGGCGTGCCAGGAGTGGGAGCGTCGTCGTTCATGCTCGCCAATCTAGGCGCGAGGAGGCGTCGATCGGGGGACGCTGCGGCCCGGACGCGATCAGGCGCGCATCCGCCCGGTGATCGGCGGCAGGTCGGCGAGCGTGACGATGCCGGGTGCGGCAGAGACGACGTACGGCACGGCGTTGGTCACGGGGAGCGCCGTGTAGATCATGCCGAGCCCCATGAAGCCCTCTTCGGTCCATCCTTCCGGGGGCAGGCAGTGCAGGACGGTGCGCATGTTGGGGACGCCGAAGACCTGGATCACGTGGCCGTGGGCGAGCGGCTTCGGGGGCGCGACGTGGCTGCCCATCGTCCAGTTGAAGCCGACGCTGACGACATTGCGGTCGCCGACCCAGCCGCGGTGGTAGCCGAGCACCCCGGCAACGGTGCCCTCGGGGATCTGCATGAAGCCGAGGTCGGAGTCACCGGTCGCGGCCGTGAAGGTGACGTCGAACGTCATCCGGTCCAGGGTCACGCCCATCGCGTCGGCCATCATCGCGGCGGACTCGGCGAAGACCTCGCTCTCGCGGCGCACGTTCTCGGCGAGGCCGGGCGTCGCCGGGTCCTGCGAGAAGCCCATCGCGGTCTGGGTCTCGGCGGACTCATAGGTCGAGCAGTCGACGGACTCGGTGATCCGGACCTCGTCGACCTGCTCGCACGATCCGCTGAGCGTCATCGCGATCACGTTGGTCATGCCCGGGTGCGCGCCGCTGCCGAAGATCGTTGCGTTGCCCTCGACGCAGGCCTTCTCGATGCGAGCCCGGTCCTCCGGTGACTGCTTGCCGCCGGTGATCCAGGCGGCGCTCGTGCACACGTTGACCCCCGCCTCCAGGAGCGCGACCAGTTCATCGATGTCCGGCCAGAGCGGGTTGTAGCAACACGCATCGGGCTTCAGCGCGAGCAGGGCAGCGATGTCGTTGGTGGCGATCACCCCGGTCGGCTCGGGCCAGTCACACAGCTCGGCCGCGTCCTTGCCGACCTTGTCCGCGCCGTGCGCATAGACACCGACGAGCTCAAGGTCGGGGCGACTGAGGATGGCGTGCGCTGACCTGCGGCCGATGTTGCCGGTCGTCCACTGGATGACCTTGAGGGGACGATCGAAGCGGGGCACACTCATGGCGCGACAGTAGAACGCGTTCTAGTTTCTGTCGAGGGGGAGACGCGCCTCAGTTGGTCAGCCCGAGCACCAGCGGTACGACGGCCGCCGCCCCCGCGTCGTACAACGCCGCCGCACCGAGGGTCACCGACCACCCGGTCACGCTCCGGTCGTCGACGAGCAGGACCCGGGCGTCACGGACGGCCGCGGGATCGTCGAGTTGCAGCGCGCAGCGCCGGGACACCGCGGCGACCCGCTGGGCAGAGTTGGTGGCACCGCGGTCGGGGCCGACGGAGAGGTCGACGATCGCCCAACGACCGACGACCGGGATCTGGAGGAAGCGGGACAGCCCGCTGGCCAGGTCCGCGGTCAACTGCGGACGACGCTCCGACTCGCTGACCACGATCGCGTCGACCTTGGGCTGCCAGTCCTGCAGCATCGTCACCATCGCGCGGGCCAGCGAGACGGGGACCGGACCGTCCTCGGCGTCGATCGCGAAGAGTCCCCGCAGCGCGGCACCGTGGCCCAGGTCGGTCGCCCGCGCGATCGCCCGGCCCGTCTCGGCCGGCTGGCGGATCTTGCCGGAGAAGCTGACGCCGATGGCCGACAGACCCGTCGGCCAGAGCTTGCGCGGCTCCATCGCAACGCCCGGGCGGGCGAGCCGATCGGCAGCCTCCTCGACGGCTGCCTCGGACACGTCCGTCGACAGGGACAGGCCGCCACAGTTGTCGCAGCGTCCGCAGCGCCAGGCCGGGTCGGCCACCACTTCGGGGTCGTCCAGTTGTCCGCGCAGGAACCGCATCCGGCACTCGTCCGAGCCGAGGTAGTCGAGCATCGCCTGCTGCTCGGCCGCCCGGGAAGCTGCCACCCGCGCATAGCGGTCGGCGTCGTAGGACCACTCCTGGCCCGTTGACTCCCAGCCGCCGCGCACGCGGCGAACGGCCCCGTCGACGTCCAGCACCTTGAGCATCGTCTCCAACCGGGTGCGGGACAGGTCGACCCGCGGCTCGATCGCGGCGGTGCTCAGCGCCCGGCCCTCCTCGGCAAGGACGGCAAGCGTCTCGCGCACCAGTTCCTCACGCGGGAAGGCCAGCGAAGCGAAGTACGCCCAGATGTCACGGTCCTCGATCGCCGGCAGCAGCACCACCGAGGCACCCTCGGGGGGCAGGTTCACGCCACGGCCGGCACGGCCGACCTGCTGGTAGTAGGCGACCGGACTACTCGGCGCCCCGAGATTGACCACGAACCCCAGCGACGCGTCGAACCCCATGCCGAGGGCGCTGGTCGCCACCAGGGCCTTGACCTCACCGTCGAGCAGCGCCTGCTCGAGCGCCAGGCGCTCGGTCTGTTCGGTCTGTCCGGAGTACGCCGCCACGTTGTGCCCGCGCGAACGGAGATAGCCCGCCACTTCCTGGGTCGCAGCGACCGTCAGCGTGTAGACGATCCCGCTGCCCGGCTGCTCCGACAGGTGGTCGGCCAGCCACGCGAGCCGCTGCTCCGCGGTCTTGAGGCGTACGACGCCGAGGCGGAGCGACTCGCGGTCGAGGGACCCACGCAGCACCAAGGTGTCTGCACCGAGCTGCTCGGACACGTCGTCGGTCACGCGCTGGTTGGCGGTCGCGGTGGTCGCCAGGACGGGAATGCCGGTCGGCAGGTCCTGCAGCAGCGTGCGGATCCGGCGGTAGTCAGGCCGGAAGTCGTGACCCCAGTCCGAGATGCAGTGCGCCTCGTCGATCACCAACAGGCCACACGTCGCCGCCAGCCGCGGCAGCACCTCGTCGCGGAAGCCCGGGTTGTTGAGCCGCTCGGGACTCACCAGCAGTACGTCGATCTCCCCGGCCTGGATCGCCTGGTGCACCTGGTCCCACTGCTCCACGTTCGTGGAGTTGACCGTGACCGCCCGGATCCCGGCCCGCTCCGCGGCGGCGATCTGGTTGCGCATCAGCGCCAGCAGCGGCGAGATGATCACCGTCGGACCGGCCCCCCGCTCGCGCAACAACAACGTCGCCACGAAATAGACCGCCGACTTCCCCCAGCCCGTGCGCTGCACGACCAGCGCACGACGGCGGTCCTCGACCAGCGCCGCGATCGCGGCCCACTGGTCGTCGTACAAGGTGGCATCGGGGCGCCCCACCAGCGCGCGCAGGTGCTCCTCGGCCCGCTCCCGCGGGTCGGTCCCGGGCACGGCCGCGGTCGGTGACGTCATGGGTCGTGTCTACCAGCGAGGACCGACCAGACATTTTCCTCAACGAATCTGGACAATCGCAGGACAGCCCACCACCCTCCCGCTAATCTTCTGATTGCAGCCGCAGGAGACCCGAGACTCTTGCGGCTGCACCTTTTTTGTCTGGCGCGATCGCGTCTCCGCTGACGCTGCGGGCGAGCAAGCTCGCCGGAGTACAGCTCTCGCCGCGCTGCCGCGCGCGCAGTTGGCTTGCGCTCCGGTTGGCTTTGGTCTGGCGGCAAGCCAGTTCGCCTGGGTCTTGCGTTCGCTGGGTTTGGTCTGGCGGCAAGCCAGTTCGCCTGGGTCTTGCGTTCGCTGGGTTGGTCGGGCGGCAAGACTTTTGGGCGTTGGCTTCGCCGGCCCAGGTTCGTCGAGTGCCGCGAGGAACGAGCGGTGTATCGAGACGCCTACTGCGCTGCTTCGGTGCCCCACCAGATCCGGGCCACGTCGAACCGGGAGGCGGCTCCCCAGCGCAACAGGATGTCGCCGACGTGCTTCTCCACGCTCTTCACGGCGATGCCCAGCTCCTCGGCGACCTGCTTGTTCGTGCGACCGGCGGCGACCAGGGCCGCCACCTCCGCCTGGCGGGGACTCAGCGCCTGGCTGGGCGGAGGCGGAGCGCCCTCGACCTGGCCGACGGCGGCGAGCAGGCCCACGCGGGTCGCGACGCCGAAGGCGCACAGCACGCGGGAGATGTGCAACCGGACGGTGCCCGGCGAGACGTACAACGACGCGGCGATCTCCTCGACGCCCTGACCGGCGAGGATCGCCCGCGCCACCTCCGCCTCGCGTGCCGACAGGGCGGTCCAGCCGCCGCCGGCGATCGGGGGAAGGCGGCGCCCCGAGGCGGCGAGCGCGGCGGTCGCCGAGCGGCGTACGGCGGCGTAGCCGGTGCGGTCGCTCTCGGCGACCAGGTTCCGGAGGGTGCGCGACGCCG
This sequence comes from Nocardioides sp. WS12, assembly GCF_014108865.1. Taxonomy (NCBI): domain Bacteria; kingdom Bacillati; phylum Actinomycetota; class Actinomycetes; order Propionibacteriales; family Nocardioidaceae; genus Nocardioides; species Nocardioides sp. WS12. The sequence continues at coordinate 385,721 of NZ_CP053928.1, forward strand.
CTCCGACGTCGCTCCGGGCCAGTTGGGCGCGCGCGATCAGGAGGTCTCCGTCGGCCACCTCGAACTGCCGGCCCGCGGCCACGGACAACTCGACACTGCGCTTCGCGAACCCGATCGCCGCATCGGGGTCACCACTCGCCAGCGCGTGCCGGGCCTGCCCCCGCAACACGACGGTGTCCGCAATCGGATGGCCCGCGAGGCGTCCGAGTCCGACGAGCCAGGCGGCGGCTGCCTCGTCGTCACCCTCTTCGAGAGCGGCGATCAGCAGGATCTCCAGACCGAGCGCGCGGTCGATGACCGTGCACCGGCTGAGGTCCTCGTCGGCCCCCGCCCGGAAGGTCATCGCGGCGGCCGTGGTCGCGTCGCCGACCGCCATCGCACCGTAGGCCATCAGCATCAGGGCACCGCGGTCGATGTAGTCGTGGGGCGTCTCGGGCACGTGCCGGGCCGCGGGAAGCGAGACCTCGACACCCGCGTTGTCACCGGCGAAGCCGTGGACGAGTGCGGCGACCGAACCGATGACGCTCTCGACACGAGTGCCCGGGACCACCGAGGCCATCATCGGCCCGAGCAACCGGAGGGCATCGTCGACGCGGCCGGAGAAGGCGGCCTCCCGCACCTGGCAGATCACCATCAGCGGAGCGAAGGGATGGCCCGCCCAGGCCGCGGCCGGCGCCGGGCCGCTCCGGTGGACGGCAGCGGTGTCGTCGATGCGGACGCTGACCATGGCGGCCTCCGCGACGACGTAACGGACACAGGACGACCACCGCGACTCCGGCTCCGTGGCTGCGGCGGCCAGGCCGCGGGCCACGTCCCAGGCGTCACCCGGGTCGGTGAACTCGTCACCGGTAGCAGCGAGCGACAGCGCGGCAGCGCACACCGCCCGGGCGTCGTCGTCGCCCGCCGCCGCCAGTCCCTCAGCCGCGCGTGCCGTGGCATCGGCGAAGTCGCCCCGCCAGAACCCCGCGAGACCGGCCAGGCCGAGCGCAGCCGGATCTCCGTGCGCATCCCACGCGGCGACACACTCATCGATCGCCACCTCGGCCGTCCCCGCAGCAAGGTGGTCGAGCACGTCCGCCATCAAGGCCCCCCGGTCCATGGCGAGCAGCGTGCCACGACGGCCCGACTCCGAGGGGAAAATTATGCCAAAACCCCATCGCCGCCCCCGGGGCAGAACCGGGACAGTTGACGCGTGGCCGGTCGCGTCACCGGGTGCCGCAATTGTGGGGGTTGCGGTGGTTCAACACCCGGGACGGACCCGCCCGTCTTCTTGTCCGGCGCTACGCGCCGCGCTGGCCCGCGCCGGAGCCCCACCAGATACGGGCCACCTCGAACCGCGACCCGGCGTTCCACCGCTCCAGGATGTCGCCCACGTGCTTCTCGACGCCCTTGACCGAGATGCCCAGCTCGTCGGCCACCTGCTGGTTGCTCGCCCCACCCGCGACCAGCCGTGCGACCTCGGACTGGCGGGGGCTCAGCGGCGTCGGGACGCTCGCAGGTGCGACCCGGCCCTCCCCCACGGCAGCCAGCAAGCCGATCCGGGTCGGTACGCCGAACGCGCAGAGCACGCGGGAGACGTGGGTCCGCACCGTGGCTGGTGACAGGAACAGGTCCGTGGCGATCTGGTCGACCTCGAGGCCGTCCAGCACGCACCGCGCGATCTCCCGCTCCCGCTCGGACAACGCCTCCCAGCCGCCACCGGCGACGGGGGGCAGGCGACGCCGGGCCGGCTGGAGCGTCGAGGCTGCCGATCGTCGTACGGCGCGGTGGCCGCTGGCGTCCGATGCGTTGACCAGGGCCCGGAGGTCGCGGCTCGCGCCGGCGACGTCGTTGCCGGCGATCCGGGCCCGGGCGAGCACGATCTCGCCCTCCGCTGCTTCGATTCCCCGGCCCTGCGCGCGACACGCCTCGATGCTCGCCGTGGCCGCGGCCACGGCCGCCTCCACGTCACCGACGACGAGCAGATAGCGACTGCGCACCCGGTCGACCGTCGGCGCCGACGTCGGGTGCTCGGCCAGGGTCATCAGGTTCGCGAGCCAGGTCTCCGCCGCTGGCAGGTCCTCCTCGGCGAGCGCGGCGACGACGAGCATCTCCAGCCCCAGCGCCCGGTCGATGATCGTGCAGGCGCCGAGGTCGCCGTCGTCGCCGGCCTGGAAGACCAGGCGTGCGGCCGTCGGTATGTCGCCGATCGCGATCGCACCGAAGGCGAGGAGGAGCAGCACTCCGCGGTCGACGAAGTCGCGGTCGCCGTCGCCCACGACGGGCGTCAGTTCACGGCTCCGCGACACCCCGCTGGCGTCGTCGGCGTTGCCGAGGACCAGGCCCGCCACCGCTTCCACGACGCCCTCGAGACGCGACCCGGGTTCGGTCGCCGCACGCATCGGCTCGATCAGGGCAGTGGCCCGGTCGATCTGCCCGGAGAACACGGCTGTCCGCACCGCGCAGGCCACCATCATCGCGGCGAACGGGTGGCCGGCCCACGCCGTACCCACCATCGGACCCGAGGCCACCACGCGTTGCGCATCGGCCAACCGGGCGCCGACCAGTGCGGACTCCGCCAGCAGGTAGCGAATCGACGTCCACCACGCCGAGTCCGCGTCAGGGGCGGCTTCGAGGAGTGCCCACGCCGTACTCCAGGCCGGCTCCGGACGGGCGTCCGGGTCGCCGGCCGAGGCAAGTGCTGCGGCCGCCAGCGCCAGTGCCCGCGTCTCGTCGTCCCCCGACTCGGCCAGGGCGCGTTCGGCCCAGGCGGTCGCGCCGGCGAAGTCGCCCTGCCAGAACCCGCAGACGGCGGCGAGGGCGGCCGCCACCGGATCACGGTCCGCGTCCCACGCGGCAGCGCACTCGGTGGCCGCAACGGGGGCCGTGCCGTGGCCGAGATGGGCAAACACCTCGCCCACCCAGCCGGCCCGATCCATGGTGGGCAACCTAGTCGATCCGCGATTACGACGATCCCCTACTACCGCGTCCCGCCGCCGCACGGGAAAGTCGGGCGTTACCTATGAGGGGGACGTGCATGAAGCGCGCTTGGTTGGCTGGCCTGATGGTCGTCGGTGCACTCGCAGCAGGCTGCGGGGGCGACGGCGACAGCAACGACGCCGGGGATGCCGGCGACAACACGAGCGCAGCGGAGTCGAACGGGGACGACTCGGAGGGCACCGACGCCGCCGAGCTGCCGAAGTTCTGCGACCTCCTCACGACTGATCAGGTGGCCGCGGCTGTGGGGGCTGCGGTCACCCTGGTCACCGGGCCGTTCGACGCCTGCGAGTTCGATCAGGAAGACCCCCGCGCCGTCAGCGGGTCCGTGGGCGCGGTCGAGGTCGACACCGGCAACGGCGGCTTCGAGGGCTATCAGTCCGGAATCAGCGCGTCCCTCGGCAACCTGACCAATCATCCCATCGACGGTCTCGGCGACGACGCCTTCGTCACCACCGGCACCTTCGGCGGCGGCGAGAGCCTGCAGACCGCAGGGGGCGTCCTGGTGGGCGGCACGGTCTACACCGTGAACCTGTCACAGGCGTCCGGCATGACGGACGGCGAACTCGTCGCCATCGCCGAGAAGCTGCTGAAGCTGCTGGTCGACGCCGCCTGATTCATCGGGCATCCGCTCTGGTCGAGTCGTGCGGGTGAGAGCGACCCCCACGTTGCTCTCGCCCGTTCGAGTCGGCCGAGCTCTCATTGACCAGCTCCGACTCGACACTGCCGTCGAGGTCAGACCACAGGGTCACGCCGCCGCGGTCGACCTCGTCCACGTGCGCCTGAAGCCAGGAGCCGCCGGCATCCGCCGGCCTCGTGACAGTGATCCGGCTGTCGCTGATGCGGCCATCGCTGCGCCGCCGGGCCTCCTCGTCGACGGCGACCAGCACACCAGCGTCCACCTGCGTCAGATCGAAGGCGAGGCGGTCACGGACCGTCTCGCCCATCCACTTCTCCAGGACCTCGCCATCCCACCGCCACACCTCGGCGAGATCACCCGGCTCGGCGGGTGGGACCGTCACCTGGGCTTCGTCGACGCCGTAGGTGCGCAGCATGAGGACGCGGGTGGCACCCGTTGCGTCCGTCAGGGCTGCCCGGAGATCGGCGAGCCCCTGAGGGGTCGCGATCGGTTCGTACCGCTGCTCCGACGGCAGCAGCCCGGGCGCGTCCTCGCCACCCGGACGGTCCACCGCACCCCAGACCGAGACCGCCGCAACGAAGACGCCCAGCCGGATCCACTTGTTCCGCGTACGTCGTTCCTGGCCGCGACGTACGGCCTCTTCGGCCACCGGGTCGATCTCGCCCTCGACCGGCAGCGACAGGCCGTCCCCGTCGAGATGCTCCTCCAGCACCTCGTCCCGGCCGGGCCGGAGGTACCGAGGCCACCTCTCCGAACGTGCCGAGATCGGGCCGAGGTCCTCGCCGCTCACCAGATCCGGACGCGCGCCTCGGGCTCCAGCCACAGCCCGTCGCCGGGCGTGGTCGCGAAGACCTCGTGGAACTCATCCAGGTTGCGCACGATGTTCGCGCGGAACTCCGGCGGGCTGTGCGGGTCGATGGTGAGGTACTGCGTCTCCTGCTCGATCCGGCGCTTGGTGCGCCACACGTAGGCCCAGTTGAAGAACAGCGTCTTGCGGTCCTCCAGCGTTGCCTCGGTGCCGGCGGCCTCGGCCGCGATCAGGAACGCGGTGTGCGCGATGGTCAGGCCACCGAGGTCGCCGATGTTCTCGCCGACCGTGAGCGCGCCGTTGACCTTCTCGTCGGGCAGGTTGCGCGGGGAGAAGGCGTCGTACTGCTCGATGAGCGCCTTCGACTTCACCTCGAAGGCGGCCTTGTCGTCGGCGGTCCACCAGTCGTTGAGGTTGCCCTCGCCGTCGTACTGCGCACCCTGGTCGTCGAAGCCGTGGCCGACCTCGTGGCCGATCACGGCGCCGATGCCGCCGTAGTTCTCGGCCGGGAGGGCGTCGGGGCTGAAGAACGGCTTCTGCAGGATGCCGGCCGGGAAGCAGATCTCGTTGGTGCCCGGGTTGTAGTAGGCGTTGACCGTCTGCGGCAGCATGAACCACTCGTCGCGGTCGACCGGCGCACCGATCTTCGCGAGCTGGCGGTCGGTCTCGAAACCGGCCGAGGACTGCGCATTGGCGACCAGGTCGTCGCCGACCACGGTCAGTGCGCTGTAGTCGCGGAACTTCGTCGGGTAACCGATCTTCGGGCGGAAGGTCGCGATCTTGTCGTACGCCTTCTGCTTGGTCTCCTCGGTCATCCAGTCGAGCTTGCCGATGGACGTCTTGTACGCCGCCAGCAGGTTGACGACGAGGTCGTCCATCATCGCCTTCGACGTCGGCGGGAAGTGCCGGTCGACGTACTCCTTGCCGACGGCCTCACCCATCGCACCCTCGACGAACGACACGGCGCGCTTCCAGCGGGCCCGCAGCTCGGGGGTCCCGGACAGCGTGCGGCCGTAGAAGTCGAAGTTGGTCTGCACGAAGTCGTCCGAGAGGTACGGCGCCGCGGAGCGCAGCACGCGCGAGGTGAACCAGTCGCGCCAGGTCTCGATCGGCGTCTCGTCGAGGACCTTCGAGAGGTGCTCGAGGTACGACGGCTGGCGGACCACGACCTCGGCAATCGTGGCCTGCGGACCGGTGAGCTGCCCGCCGAGGTTCGTGACATAGGCGTTCCAGTCGAACGCGGGGCACAGGGCGCGGAGCTCGTCGCCGGTCAGCCGGTTGTAGGTCTTCTGCACGTCGCGCGTCTCGGAACGCTCCCAGTGGCCCAGGGCGAGCGCGGTGTCGAGGTCGAGGATCCGCTGCGCGGCATCGGCGGCATCGGTGTGACCGCCGAGGGTGAGCAGCCGGTCGAGGTAGGCGAGGTAGGCCTCGCGGATCTCGGCGAACTTCTCCTCGCGGTAGTACGACTCGTCGGGCAGGCCCAGGCCGCCCTGGACGAGGTGGAACAGGTAGCGGTCGGACTGGCGGTCGTCGGTGTCGACGTAGGACCCGAAGAGGCCGTAGCCACCGATCCGCTCGAACTCGCCCAGGAAGGCGGCGACATCCCGGACGTCGCGCAGGCCGGCGACCGCGTCGACGAGGTGCTGCACGGGAGCGAGCCCGGCCGCCTCCACCCGGTCGGTGGCCATGAACGAGTTGTAGAGATCGGCGATCTTGCGGGCGTCCTCGGTCGACGTGGTCGATCCTGCGCCGGTGGTCGAGTCCGTCGAGACCGCCAGCTCGGTGATGATCGCGCGCACGTCCTCCTCGGCCTGGTCGGCCAGCTGGACGAACGGCCCCCAACTCGACCGGTCGGCGGGGATCTCCGTCTCGGTCAGCCAGGTGCCGTTGACGTGACCGAAGAGGTCGTCCTGCGGGCGGGTTCCGAGGTCCATGCCCGGACGGGCGTCATCAAGGATGCTCACAGACCGAGCCTAGGACCTCGACGCAACGGCGAGCAGTCAGGACCATCGTCCTGATTTTCCGCGTCGACCTCAATCCGGAGAGCCCGGCGTCGATGGGTGGTCCATGGCGAAGAAGATCGGACTCCTGCCCTGCCTCGTGCTGGGGCTGGTGCTCAGCGTGGCTGGTGCACCGGCCGACGCATCGCCCGGCCCGACGGCCGCAGCACACCTGACGCCGGGCGCTGCCCACGGCGCGCTCCGGGTCGGCCTGGTCCAGCGGGTCCTGGAGGATCGGGTCCTGGTCCTGACCAACCGCCAGCGGCGCGCCCACGGCTGCCGCGCGCTCCGTGGCTCCGCGGCCCTGCGCAAGGCGGCTCGTGGCCACACGGTGACCATGGCGACGCGTGGCGTGATGTCGCACCAGCTTCCGGGCGAGGTGAAGTTCTCGACCCGGATCACCCGCGCTGGCTACACCCGGTGGCGGCTGGTGGCGGAGAACGTCGCTCGCGGGTTCAGCGGCCCCGCCGCCGTCGTACAGGCCTGGATGAAGAGCCCCGGCCACCGCCGCAACATGCTCAACTGCCGGTTGCGCGACCTCGGTGTCGGCGTGGTCCTGCACAACGGCCAACTGTGGTGGACCCAGAACTTCGGCCGTCGCTGACCCCTACCGACGGGCCCATACCGACAGGATGGCCGTTAGCCGGGTAACGCTAGTCCGATCGGACTAGCGCAGACCGAACGCGCCACCGGTGTGCCGAGGGGTACCCCGAAGTGACGATTGACACATGCGTCACTGGGGGATCAAAAACACTGTCATCGGCCTGCTCGTCGTCATCGGAGCCGCCTTCACATCTACCGCTGGAACCACCGCAGCAACCGCTGCTCCGGCACCGACCACGAGCGTCATGAGCGCACCGCTCGCCGGGCGCTTCACGGTCAACGCCGTGCTCGAGGGCGCCGTCCTGACGCTCACCAACGTCAAGCGGGTCGCCGTCGGCTGCCGGCCGCTGAGGCTCAACCTCGACCTGCGCCAGGCCGCCCGCAAGCACTCGTACCTGATGGGCCGCAACCGCGTCATGTCCCACCAGTTGTCGGGCGAGCCCCGCCTGGGCCGACGGGTCACGCTGGCCGGCTACACCGGCTGGCGCAAGGTCGCCGAGAACATCGCCGCCGGGTTCAGCACCGCTCGCCTCGTCGTCCGGGCGTGGTGGAACAGTCCGTCGCACCGCCGCAACATCACCGACTGCTCGCTGCGCGAGATCGGCATCGGCGTCGTTCCCTACGGCGGCCGCATCTGGTGGACCCAGGACTTCGGCCGACGCTGATTTTCCTGTTGTCGCCCGAAAGGGCACAACGCGCCACCATGATGTCTCCGTGCGCGCGCTCTTTACCTTGATCGGTACGACGGCCGTCCTTGCGGGACTGCTCGCCGGACCGTCCGCCAACGCCGCTCCCCCGGGAGCGGCGTCGGCCGTGGCGGGGCCGGCCCGGGCCAGTACGGCCGCGCTGATGGAGCGGGACGTCGTCACCCTGATCAACCGGGCGCGGGCCCGCAAGGGCTGCGTCGGCCTGCGCGTCCTGTCGTCACTGCAGAACTCCTCGGGGCGGCACGACGCGCTGATGGCGCGAGCGCGGCGACTGTCCCACCGGTTGCCGGGCGAGCCGACGCTGCGCAACCGGGTCTCGGCCGCGGGCTACACCAACGCCCGGATGCTCGGCGAGGTTCTGGCCGCCGGACCGACGACGCCCGCCTCGGCCGTGCGGAAGTGGATGAACAGCTCGACTCACCGGGCGCTGCTGCTCGACTGCCGGTTCCGCGCCGTGGGTGCCGGGTACGCCCTCAGTGCGGACGGCAACCGCTGGTGGACCATCGACTTGGGTCGTCGCTGACGCTGAGCCGCTCGGCCATTCAATGCGAGCGGATGCGCACGACGGACTTGCCGAGGGTCGCTCGCGCGTCCATGTCGGCCAGCGCCTGGCCGAACTCGTCGATGCCGTAGACCTTCCCGATCGGCGGCTTCACCGCACCGGACTCGATCATCGGCAGCAACTGGTTCCACTGCTGGTTCATGTAGCCCGGGTGCGAGAACGCGTACTCGCCCCAGCCGACACCGCGCACGTCGGTGTTGTTGAGGAGCAACCGGTTGACCTTGACCTCGGGAATGCCCTCACCGGCCGCGAACCCCACGACCAGCACCCGGCCCTGGCTGCCCAGCGAGCGCAACGAGTCGGTGAACAGGCTGCCGCCCACGACATCGAGGACGATGTCGACACCCTTGCCTCCGGTGAGCACCCGGGCAGCGTCCTTGAAGCCCTCGACGGCGATCGCCTCGTCGGCGCCCGCGGCCAGGGCGAACTGCCGCTTCTCCTCGGTGCTCGCCACGGCGATGGTGCGCGCACCGAGCCCCTTGGCCACCTGCAGGGTCGCCGTACCGACGCCACCGGCAGCGCCGTGGACGAGGACCGTGTCGCCCGCGCGCAACCCGCCGCGCTCGTCCAGTGCGAACAGTGCAGTGAGGTAGTTCATCGGCAGCGCGGCGGCCTCGTCGAAGGTGATCGAGTCGGGCAGGGCGAACACGTTCTCGCTCGAGCCGATGACCAGCTCGGCCGCGCCGCCGTACCCACCGACGCCCGCGACGCGCTGGCCCGGCTCGAAGCCGGGTCCGGAGACGACGACGCCGGCGTAGTCGACGCCGAGGCTGAAGGGCGGCTCGGGACGCAACTGGTACTCGCCGCGGCTCAGCAGCAGGTCCGGGAACGACACTCCGACCGCATGCACCTCGATGAGCACGTCGTCCGGGCCGGGGGTGGGGTCGGCGACGTCGCGGACGATGACGTCGGCTGGACCGGTGGTGGTGAGGACCTGGATGGCACGCATACCGGCAGGCTAGTGGTCGGCGCCAGCGCGCGGCCCCGGGCGTTTGGCGTTTGCATGGCCCGGCCCCGGGCACATCACTCCCGTGAGCGACAACTACTGGGCCGACTGGCAGCAGAACAAGCGGATCGACGCAGCGGAGGAACAGCTCGCCCTCGAACGCCGCGCCCGCAACCGTCTCAGCGAACAGATGCGCACGCAGCAGGGCAACCTGCAGGGCCAGATCGACCGGCTCACCCGCGCCCTGGTGGCCCTGGTCGAGCACGAGGACATCCGTGCCGAGTTGGGTCAGTACGCCGACGCGGCCGGCTGCCGACGCTACGCGCGCGAGGTGGTGTCGACCGTGATCGTCACCGGCGGAGCCGCGTTGCGGGGCGCGGTCGACCCGGCCGACGTACCCGGCTACTGGCTCGCGGCAGCAGCGCGGGGCGTGGCAGCGACCGCGCGAGGCGATGCCGGTGGCGATGCCCTGCTCACCGAGGCCGGACACCGCGATCCCCAGCGGGCCGCTCTCTTCCTGAGCCTGCTGAGCGCCCAGACCCGCGACCCGCGCTGGGCGACGAGCCCGCTGGAGCGGGTCCTGCCGGACCAGCCCGCCATCTCCGTCGCGCAGCGCGAGATCTGGCTCGCGATCGCCGACGGACGCCTCGCACCCACCCACACGGACGCCGTCGCCGAGCTCGTGGCTGCCCTGACGCAGCAGGTCGCCGCCCAGGCCGACGCTGCCGACCAGGTGGCAACGTGGCTGCAGGCCGAGGCCGGCACCACCCGGGATGCACTGGCCGCCGAGCAGGCCGCCACCCAGTTGAACACCCTGCGCCAGGTGCTCGCCTCCGGTGCGCGCAGTGACCGCGGCGCCGTGGAACCCGACTCCATGATCGCGGCGGTCCTGCGCGCCGATCGCTCCGCCGAACCCGCGCCCGTCGCCACGTCGGAGGACCCGCTGGCCGACTGCCTGCGCTCCCTCGTCGACGAAGGTTCTCCTGCTGAGGGCGACATCCTCGACCGGATGGCGACCGTGCGCGTCGACCTCGGCTTCCTCGACGAACGCACCGCGACCATGACAGCGGACTGGTCCTCGCCCGTGGGCGACGTCGTCGCCCTGCTCCTGTCCGACCTGGAGGATGCCGACTCACCGCGCTTCGCCGTCGCGCGCCAGGTCCTCACACCGACCCTGCTCCCGCTCGCCGACCAGCTCGCGCGTCAGGCGGCCGTGCCCGTGGAGGACACGCGCCCGGTGAAGGTCGCCGGCGGGATCGCCACGGTCGACACGACCGGAGCCACCGCCGCATGGCAGGCGGGCGTCCTCGAGGCGGTCACGCGACGCAATCCGATCAACCCCTTCCTCCTGCCGATCGGTGCGGGCCTGATCATGCTCGGCCTGGTGTTCGCCGGGCTGACCTTCGTGGCCACGGGCTGGCTGGTGCTGGCCATCGCCGGGATCCTCGGCGGCGCGGGCGCCCTGTTCGCCTCCTTCCGCGAACGTACCGACCTCGCCGAGGAGAAGGAACGGACCCTCCGGTCCACGGAACGCGACCTCGCCGTCGCGGCCGAGACGCTCCGGGCCGACAAGGCCCGCGGCGTGACGGCGGCGGCCGCTGCCCAGGAGCACCTCTCGGCAGTCCGGGACACGCTCCAGCAGCGGGTCTGACCGACCGTCGGGGTCAGGCGCGCTGTGCGTGCCGGGCCACCAGGTCGGCGTACCAACCGAAGGACCGCTTGGGGGTGCGCACCTGCGTCTCGTAGTCGACGTGCACGAAGCCGAACCGCTTGGTGTAGCCCTCGGCCCACTCGAAGTTGTCCATGGTCGACCACGCGTAGTAGCCGCGCACGTCGACGCCGCGCTCCGTCGCCTCTGCGACGGCGGTGAGGTGGGCCTGGTGGTAGTCGATGCGCGGCTGGTCGTCGATGACGCCCTGCTCGTCGGGTCCCATGTTGTAGGCGCACCCGGACTCCGTGATCACGATCGGGGGTACGGCGGCCCGGAGCCGTGCACGGAACATGATCAGCCACTCGCGCAGGGCATCCGGGACCACCGGCCAGCCGAAGTCGGTGACGGGATAGCCGAGCACCTCACGGAAGTCGAACGGGAGCTCCGCGTCCTCGGAGGCCGCGCCGATCCGCATCGGGTTGTAGTAGTTGATGCCGTAGAAGTCGAGCGGCTGGCGCATCGTCGCGAAGTCGCCGTCGCGCACGTGGTCCTCGCACAGCATCATCAGGTCGTCGGAGTAGCGGCCGAGCAGCATGCCCTCGAGGTAGTGCCCGTTCCAGATCAGGTCGAAGATCTTGGCGGCGCCGACGTCGGCGGGGTCGTCGCTCGCTGGCCAGATCGGCGCATGGTTGTTGGCACAGCCGACGCTGGTCGCCCCGGCAGCGCGCAGTGCGATCGCCGCCCGTCCGTGCGCCACCAGGAGATGGTGGCCGACGCCCATCGCGTCGAACATGAGTTCCTTGCCGGGCGCGTGGATCCCGACGCCGTACCCCATCAGGGTGACGACATTCGGCTCGTTGACGGGCACCCAGTCGGCGACCCGGTCGCCGAGGCGCTCGCCGACGATCGCGGCGTAGTCGGCGAACCGGTCGATCGTGACGCGGTTGAGCCAGCCGCCGTCGTCCTCCAGCGCCTGGGGCAGGTCCCAGTGGAAGAGCGTGGCCATCGGGCGGAGGCCGGCCTCGAGCAGGCCGTCGACGAGGCGGTCGTAGAAGTCGAGACCCGCAGCGTTCGCCGGCCCACTGCCGGTCGGCTGGATGCGTGGCCAGGCGATGGAGAAGCGGTACCCCGGAGCACCGAGCTCCTTCATCAGGGCGATGTCCTCGGGGAAGCGGTGGTAGTGGTCGCAGGCCTCCGCGCCCGTGGACCCGTCGGCGATCCGGCCGGGCTCGGCGGTGAAGGTGTCCCACACCGATCGGCCGCGTCCGTCGGCGTCGACGGCCCCCTCGATCTGGTAGGCCGCCGTACTCGTTCCGAAGACGAATTCCTTCGGGAGCCGGTCGGCCAGGTCCCTCTCCCGGTCCGCCATGGGCTCACTTTCCCATGAGGAACCTGTTCCAGTCTGCTGTTCGGAAAGGGATTCCGAACAGCGGTCAGGCGGGCCGGTCGGCGTGCACTTTTCGGTGAGCCGCCACCAGATCGGCGTACCAACCGAAGGACCGCTTGGGGGTCCGGGCCTGGGTCACGTGGTCGACGTCGACGAACCCGTAGCGGGGCACGAACCCGTCCCCGCCCTCCCAGGTGTCGAGGAGCGACCAGACGTAGAAGCCGCGGACGTCGACCCCCTGGGCGATCGCGTTGGACACGGCGTCCAGGTGGCGGGTCAGGTAGGCGATCCGCTCGGCGTCGTCGATGGTTCCGTCCGTGCCGGGTGCCACGGTGTAGGCCGCACCCGCCTCGGTGATCACCAGCGGCGGCAGGGCTGCGCGGTAGCGGGCACGCGTCATGATCAGCCACTCCTGGAGGGCCTCGGGTACGACGGCCCAGCCGGTCTCGGTCTGCGGCCGACCGAGGATGTCGAGGAAGCGGAAGGGTGACTCGTCGTCGCCGCCGTCGTACTCGCCACCGTCGTACTCGTTGACGTCCTCGCCGTCATCGTCGAACGCGGCACCGACCCGGAGCGGCGTGTAGTAGTTGACGCCGTAGAAGTCGAGGGGCTGGCGGATCACCAGGTGGTCCCCGGGCAGCGCGATGCCCTCCAGCAGCGGGGCGATGTCCGGGGGTTGGCGACCGAGCAGCATGCCCTCGAGGAAGAGCCCGTTCCACAGCGCGTCGAAGAGCTTGGTGGCGCCCACGTCGGCGGGGTCCTCGGAGGCCGGCCACATCGGCGCGTGGTTGTTGGCGCACCCGATCCGTTCGGCTCCTGCGGCCCGCAGGGCGGCGGCGGCGCGGCCGTGTCCGAGCAACAGGTGGTGGGCAGCGGGCAGCGCGTCGAAGAGCAGGCGGCGCCCCGGCGCGCGCTCACCGGTGCCGTAGCCGAGGTAGGCGGTGACCGCTGGCTCGGCGACCGGGATCCATTCCTTCACCCGGTCCGCGAGGCGGTCGCCGACGATCGTTGCGTACTCCCCGAACCGGTCCGCCGTGTCGCGGTTGAGCCAGCCGCCATCGTCCTCGAGGCCCTGGGGCAGGTCGCCGTGCAGCAACGTGACCATCGGCTCGATGCCCGCCTCGAGCAGGCCGTCGACCAGTTGGTCGTAGAAGTCGAGGCCCGGCGCGTTGACCGCACCGCGGCCGGTCGGCTGGACCCGCGACCACGAGATGCTGAACCGGTAGCCCGGCGCACCGAGCTGGCCCAGGAGCGCGACGTCCTCGCGGAAGCGGTGGTAGTGGTCGCAGGCGATCGCGGGCGTGGAACCGTCGAGGATCCGGCCGGGTACGGCGGCGAAGGTGTCGAGAATGCTCGGCCCGCGACCATCGCTCGCAGCGGCGCCCTCGATCTGGGCGGCAGCACTCACCGTGCCGAACCGGAAGCCCGCAGGGAGCCGCGCTGCGAGGTCGGCGTCGGACACCGGCACAATCTGTCACGTGAACGTGGAGATCCGCAGGGGTTCAGTCCGGTTCGTCGAGCGCGAGCGCGGGCGGCTCAGCAGGCATGGCTTCTCGTTCGGGCCGCACTTCGACCCCGAACGCCTGGCGTTCGGGCCGATGGTCTGCCACGACGACCACGTGCTCGGTCCCGGCCTCGGATTCGAGGAGCACGCCCACGAGGCCATCGACATCATCACGTGGGTGGTGTCCGGGTCCGTGGTGCACACCGACGGCACCGGTGCCTCGGTGACGCTCGGCGCAGGCGAGTGCGGAGTACTGACCGCTGGCGCGGGCGTGCGGCACTCGGAGATCGCCGGCCCCGACGGGCCCGTCCGCTTCGTGCAGGTCTGGCTGACCGCCGACGACCCCGAAGCCGCGCCGGCCCACGCCCACGCGTCGGTGGTCGCCGAGCCCGGCGCCGGACTCGTGCGCGTCGTCGGCGACGGCGGGCCGCTCGGTGTCGGCGTCGCCGGAGCGACCCTCGACGTGGTCCGTCTCGAGGCGGGCGAGGTCCTCGCGCTCCCTGTTGCCCACCAGGTGCACGGCTACATCACCACCGGCGCGCTGCTGCGGTTCTCGCTGGCCGAGCCGCTGTCGGCAGGAGACGCGTTCAGCCTCACCGGCCAACCGTCGTACGACGTCACGGCGGCGGTGCCGACGGAGATGCTGATCTGGTCCTTCGCCTGAGCGGTTTCGAGGCTCGCTTCGCTCGCACCTCAACCACCGGGCTCGCCAGATTTCGCTCGCACCTCAACCACCGGAGGGGCCACCGATGAGTTTTCCGGTCGACCCCGGTCAACTCGTCAGGCACACTGGCGACACACAGGGGTAGCGATGGGAAGCGCGACGGTGACCGAGATCGAGACGGCAGTCGACACGGCAGTGGTGGGCAGCGAGGAACTCGCTGACTTCGACACCTTGACGGGCCGCTATCAGCGGGAGTTGATGGCGCACTGCTACCGGATGAGCGGGTCGGTGCATGAAGCCGAGGACCTCGTCCAGGAGACGTTCCTGCGGGCATGGAAGGCGTCGGCGAACTTCCAGGGCCGCTCGTCGGTTCGGACGTGGCTCTACAAGATCGCCACGAACGTCTGCCTCACGAACCTGGAGAGCAAGCCGCGGCGCCCCCTCCCCACGGGCCTCGGTACGGCGGATTCCGCTCCCGCCGACGAACTGCTCGAGGACCACGAGGTCCCGTGGCTGGAGCCGATCCCGGATGCTGCGGTCGAGGTGGCCGAGCGCGACACGATCCGGCTCGCGTTCATCGCGGCACTGCAGCACCTGCCGGCCCGGCAGCGTGCCGTCCTGATCCTGCGCGACGTGCTGCGCTGGTCGGCCGCGGAGACCGCGACCGCCCTCGACACCACGACGGCCGCTGTGAACTCCGCCCTGCAGCGCGCGCACGCCCAGCTCGCCGACCGCGGCCTGACGCCGGAGACGGTCGAGGCCGATCTCGACTCCGCCCAGAAGGGACTGCTCGACGCGTACCTCGAAGCATTCTGGCGCAAGGACATCGACCGCATCGTCCAGCTCCTGACGTACGACGCCACATGGGACATGCCGCCGTTCCTCAACCACTACCGCGGTCCGGCGAGCATCGGCGAGCTGATCGGCACCAAGTGCCCCGGCGGGGTCGCCGACATGCCGATGGTCGCCACGACCGCGAACGGGCAGCCCGCATTCGGTCTCTACATGCGCCAGCCCGAGGGTCACTTCGAGCCGTTCCACCTGCAGGTCCTGCAGATGGTCGGCCGGGGCGACGACACCCGGGTCGAGCACGTGACGGCCTTCTTCGACACGGCGTTGTTCGCCCGGTTCGGTCTCCCCGAACGGCTCCCGGCCGACTACGTGCCGGACCTCGCCCCGGCCGGCTGAGCCATGTCCGCAGTTCCCGGACTCCAGCCGATGCCGACGGACCCGGGGGTGGAGTTGCTCGAGCGCGCGCTGGCCTACACGCAGGGCGCCCTCGTCACGATCACTCCCGCGCACCTGGGCCGCCGCACGCCCTGCACCCAGTGGCGCCTGGTCGACCTGCTCGCCCACATGGAGGACTCCCTCGACGCCTTCGCGGAGGGCGCGACCGGTGTGATCAGCCTGCACAGCGCCGCGCCGGCACCCGTCGGCGACCAGATCGCGGCCCTGCAGACCAAGGCGTGCGGCCTGCTCGGCGCGTGGGCGTCGGCCACCACGCCGTTGGTGGAGGTGGGCGGACGTCCGGTGCCCGTCGGCACCATCTCCCGCCTCGCCGCACTCGAGATCGCGACGCACGGCTGGGACGTCGCCCGCACGACCGGGCACGACGCCACCGTGCCCGACGAACTGGCCGAGGGCCTGCTGCCGACGGCTCTCGCGGTGGCGCTGGAGCAGCACGGCGAGTTCGGGTCGCCCGTGCCCGTCAGCGCCGACGCCGGACCGGCGCGCCGATTGCTCGGCCTGCTGGGACGCCGCGACGCCTAAACTGCGGCGCATGTCTGAGTCCGTGGTGGCACACCGCAAGCAACGAATGACCGGGCGGGATCCCGACGAGCACCACCGGGTCGCGACTCCCCTCGAGTTGCTGTTCGACCTGACCTTCGTCGTGGCCTTCGGTACGGCGGCCAACGCACTGGCCCATGCCTTCGCGGAGGACCATGTCGGCGCCGGACTCGCCGGCTTCGCGTTCGCGACCTTCGGCATCTCGTGGGCCTGGATCAACTTCACCTGGTTCGCGTCGGCGTACGACACCGACGACTGGGTCTACCGGCTGACGACGATGCTGCAGATGGTTGGGGTGCTGATCTTCGCGCTCGGCCTGGCGCCGATGTTCGAGTCGATCCACGACGGCGACCATCTCGACAACGACGTGATGGTGTGGGGCTACGTCGTGATGCGCGTGGCAATGGTGTTCCAGTGGTGGCGGGCCAGTCGACAGGACCCCGCACGACTCAGCGCCCACCGCGCCTACATCGGCTCGATCATCGTGGCGCAGGTGCTCTGGTGCGCCACCGCACTGATCGACCTGCCGGTCACGACGACGTTCGCCGTCATGGTGATCCCGTTCCTGGTCGAGATCGGCGGCCCGGCGTACGCCGAGAAGCGGTGCGGCGGCACTCCCTGGCACGCACACCACGTGGCCGAGCGCTACGGCCTGATGGTCATCATCACCCTGGGCGAAGGGATGATCGGCACGATGGTCTCGCTGACCGCGCTCTCCGAGGACGGCCTCACCCTGGACGTGGCGCTGCTGGCGTTCGCCGGCACGGCACTGGCGTTCGGCATCTGGTGGATGTACTTCGGCGTCCCCCACGGCGAGATCCTGGAGGCCCGGCGGGAGGCCTCGTTCGTGTGGGGCTACGGGCACATGGTGCTCTTCGGCGGCATCGTCGCCATCGGAGCCGGACTGCACGTCGCGGCCTACTACCTCGAACACCACACGAAGCTCGGCGTCACCGCATCGGTCCTGACCGTGGTGGTGCCAGTGGCGGTCGTCATCGTCGCCTACTACCTGCTCTACTCGGTGACCACGCGGTCGGCCGATGCCTTCCACCTGCTCCTGATGGCCCTGACCGTGATCCCACTGGTCGCGGCCGTGCTGATGGCCGCCGGCCACGTGGACATCACCTGGTGCCTGGTCGTGCTGTCGCTCGCCCCGTGGGTCACCGTCGCCGGCTACGAGTCCGTCGGCCACCGCCACCTCGCGGCGACGGTGGCGCGCCTGAAGGGATGACCCTGTCTGCGTGTTGATTGATATCAATCAACACGCAGGGGACCTGTGTCAGTCGCTGAGCGGGTGCGCCAGTTCGTCGGCAGGCAACTTCGCCCACACCACCGCCACGATGGCCGCGACCCCGGGCACGATCGCCGCGATCGCGAAGGTGGTCTGGAGGCCGATCAGTTCGGCCACCGGGCCGGCGATCGCCATCGACACGGGCATCAGGCTGACGGAGACAAAGAAGTCGAGCGAGGCGACGCGCCCGAGCAGGTGCGGCGGCACGCGGCGCTGCAGCAACGTCCCCCAGATCACCATCGGGGCGGAGAAGAAGGCGCCGATCACGAACGCTGACGCCGCGATCACCCACACGTCCTGCGCGAAACCGATCAGCAGGAACGGCAGGCAGCCCAGGCCCCACATCAGGTTCATCCAGGTGAGGTAGCGGCGCGGCATCCGGATCGAGGCCATCGCCATGGAACCGACCGCACCTCCGATGCCGAAGCAGGCCAGCACGATCGCGTGATCGCCCGGCCCACCGCCGAGCTCGTCCTTGATGAGGAACGGGACCAGGACCTCGAGCGGGCCCATCAGGACCAGGATCATGATCGATGCGAACAGCAGCGTGGCCAGCAGCCACGGAGTCTTCATCATGTAGACGAAGCCCTCGCGGATGTCGGCGATCGCCGTCGCGACCGCACCCGCCGGGCCGGTCTCGGGGTCGTCAGGCGCGATCTCCCGTCGTACGGGGGTCAGTGGAACCGTGGTCAGCGCCAGCAGACCGATCAGGCTGAACGTCGCAGCGACCCCGAGCGCAGCCGAGGACGACGCGGCGCCGACGACGACACCGGCGACACCGGGGCCGATCGCCTGACCCACGGTCGGGCGGACCATGCCCTCGAAGCCGTTGACCGCCATCAGGTCCTGTTCGGGGACCAGCGCCGGCAGCCAGGCGGAGTAGGCCGGGTAGTAGAACGCCATCGCCACGCCGGTGCTGAACGACACGGCCGCTAGGTGCCACAACTGGGTGAGGTCGCCCCACGACAGCAGCGCCACCACCGTCATGCCGGCCAGTTCGACGGCCGCGACGACGAGCAGGATCAGTTTCTGCGGGATCCGGTCGGCCACGACACCGCCGAGCAGGGCCGGGAGCAGGACTCCGACCGCACCAGCCGTCGACACCACGGAGAGCTGCCCCGGGCCACCGTCGATCCGGATGACCTCCCACACCAGTGCCACCACCCACACGCCGCTCGCGAATGTCTGCAGCACGAGCGCAGTGCCGAGGCGACGGTAGGCGGCGTGGCGGAACGGCGTCAGCGCGCGCGGGAGGCGCCGCCCGGAGGGCTCGAGGCCGGGTCCTTCGGGTGGCGGTGCGAGGGGGGTGATCTGATCAGTCATGGCGGTCCTTTGAAGTGTGCCTGTGAGGACCGACATCGGCCACTGAATTCATCGGCGCATCCAGCCAACAACCTCAAGCAACCTTGAGGTCAAGCCACGGCGTCGCTACGGGGCGGGCAGGGCGACGTACGTCGTGTCGAGGTACTCCTCGATGCCCTCGAAACCGCCCTCGCGACCGAACCCGCTGGCCTTCACGCCACCGAACGGCGCGGCCGGGTTGGAGACGATGCCTGTGTTGATGCCGAGCATCCCGGTCTCGAGTCGCTCAGCGAGCCGCAGGGTGCGCGCGAGGTCGCGGGTGAAGGCGTAGGCAGCCAGGCCGTACTCCGTCGCGTTCGCCAGTGCGATCGCCTCGTCCTCGGTGGTGAACGTCGTGATCGGGGCGACCGGGCCGAAGGTTTCCGCGGTCACCGCGTCCGCGTCCGCTGGTACGTCGACCAGGACCGTCGGCGGGTAGAAGAATCCTGCTCCGTCGACCCGCTGACCACCCGTGAGCGCCCGCGCTCCCCGGGCCAGGGCATCGTCGACGACCGCAGCAACGGAAGCGACCGCCTTCGCGTCGATGAGCGGACCGACCTGGATCCCGACGTCCTGGCCGCGGCCGACGCGCAAGGCGCCCATCCGTTCGGCCAGCCGGGTCGCGAATTCGTCGGCGACCGGCGCCTCGACGAGGAACCGGTTGGCCGACGTGCAGGCCTCCCCCATGTTGCGCATCTTGGCGAGCATCGCGCCGTCGACCGCCGCGTCGAGGTCGGCGTCCGCGAAGACCAGGAAGGGCGCGTTGCCGCCGAGTTCCATCGACACCCGCTGCAACTGACCGGCGGACTGCTCGACGAGGCGCTTGCCGACCGGAGTCGAACCGGTGAAGCTCACCTTGCGCAGCCGAGGGTCGGCCATCAGGGTGCTGCTCAGCCCGGCAGCATCCTCGGTCGTCACGATGTTCAGGACCCCTGCGGGCAGGCCGGCTTCAGCAAGGAGCCCGCCGAGCAGCAGCATGGTCAGCGGCGTCTGTGCGGCCGGCTTGACGACCATCGTGCAACCGGCCGCGATGGCGGGTCCGATCTTGCGCGTCCCCATCGCGAGCGGGAAGTTCCACGGCGTGATGAACAGGCACGGACCGACCGGCTTGCGCACCGTCAACAGCCGACTGCCACCCGCGGGATTGTGCATCCAGCGGCCATGGATGCGGACCGCCTCCTCGGAGAACCAGCGCAGGAACTCCGCGCCGTAGGTGACCTCACCCTTGGCCTCGGCGATCGGCTTGCCCATCTCGAGGCTCATCACGAGCGCCAGGTCGTCGGCGTGCGTGGTGACCAGGCCGAACGCCCGGCGCAGGATCTCGCCGCGCTCGCGGGGTGCCGTCGCTGCCCAGGCCGGCTGCACGGCGACCGCCGCATCGAGGGCCGCCCGGGCGTCGTCCAGGGTGCCGTCGGCGACGTCGGTGAGGATCGACCCGTCGGCGGGATCGATGACGTCGATCCGCGCACCGTTGGCGGCCGGGACCCAGTGGCCACCGATCAGGAGTTGGCGTCGCGCCTCCGGAAGCAGGTGGGTCAGACGCTCTCGAAAGCTCATGCCCCCAGCCTGCCACCACTCGCGTCACCACTCGGGTCAGGCCACCCGGGACTTTGGTCCCGGGTCGAAATGGCCGACCGGATGAATGTCCGATCGGCCCCCTCCGCAGTCACCACTGACGGGGTATCTTGGACGCAGTCGTTCTTCGGAGGGAGCACCGAGTCGACAAGAGCCCGTCGTTGACCCCATGCAATGACGGGCTCGCTCCATTTTTCAGCCAGCGCGGCGAAGGAAGTCCTCGATCAGCGGGCCGGCGGTCTGCGAGCCGGAGACGCCCGTCTGCACGAACACGGCGACCGCGAGGTCACCCTGTGCTGCGACCATCCAGGCGTGGGTCTTGATGGTGCCGTCGGCGGCGTACTCCGCGGTTCCGGTCTTGGCGATCACCGGGGCACCGGGGACGTCCGCGAGGCCGCGACCACTGCCGTCGGTGACCACGCCGCGCAGCATCTTCTTCAGCGCCGCGGCTTCGTCGGCCGTCAACGGTGCGGCCTCCTTGGGCACACTCACGTCGACCTGTTCGAGCAGTCGCGGTACGACGGTCTTGCCTGCCTGAACGCTCGCGATCACCGCGGCCATGGCCAGGGGCGAGGCCAGGACCTTGCCCTGGCCGATCAGGTCGGCGGCGGCCTCGGTCTCGCTCGCGGGGTCGGGCACCTCGCCGAAGAAGGCGGGAAAGCCGAGGTCGTGGTCGATGACGAGCCCGAGGCTGGCGGCGGCTGCGGCGAGGTCGCCGTCGTCGACCTTGGCGCGGGCGTTGATCAGGGCGGTGTTGCAGGAGTTCGCGATCGCCTTGCTCAGCGGAATCGTGCCGAGCGCCGAGGACGGGTAGTCGGAGTAGTTCTTGAACCGCTTGCCGTTGACGGTCGTGGTCGGCGCACACTCCACCGGGGAGTCCGGCGTCAGGCCGGCCCTCAGCAGCGCCAGCGAGGTCACGATCTTGAAGGTCGAGCCGGGCGCGAACTGCCCGTACGCGGCGTAGTTCTGCTCGGGTGATGCCGCGGCCAGGATCGCGCCGTCGCTGGGGCGGATCGCGACGACGGCCGACACACCCCTGACTCCGGACAACACGTCCTCCGCGATCTTCTGGGTGGATGCGTCGAGGGTCAGCGAGAGCGGTCGGCCCGCCGCGGCCTCGCGGTCGTAGAGGGTGCGCTTCTTCGTCTCGCCGTCCTCGGGGACGGCGTACACGACCCGGCCGGTCGTGCCGCGGAGCTGGTCGTCGTACCGGCTCTGCAGGCCGGAGAGGCCGGCGATGTCGCCGGTGCGGTACTTGTCCGGGTTCTTCTCGACCATCTCGCCGGTGACCGGTCCGACGCGGCCCAGGATCGGTGCGGCGAAGTCGCGGGTCGGCGCCAAGGCGATCTCGTCGTTGACCTGGTGGGCGCCGTCGATGGTGCGCACGCCCGTCTGGACGGCGGCCGGGACCTCGCCCTCGCGGTAGGTGATCGCCTCGACGAACGCCCGGTCACCGGCGCTCCGAACGGCCTTGACGAAGGGGGGCGCGTCGATGTCGACGAGTTCGGCCAGTGCCTTGGCCGATGCGGGAGCCTTCGCTGCGTCCACCCGCGTGCGGTCGATCCCGATCCGGATCACGGCGCGCTCGGTGACCAGGACCTCGCCACCAGCGCCGGTGATGTCGCCGCGATCCGTCGGTTGGGTGACGGCGTCGAGGATCTCGCCGGCCTGCAACGTGGGCTCGACGATCGACGGCGCCCACGTGACGCTCCACTTGTCGTCCGCTTCGGTGAGCGCGACCTCGGTCTCGTAGGCCCAGGCCGCGCCCTTGCTCTCCGGCCACGACCAGCCGAGTGTTGCGGTGCCCTTGCCGTCCTCGGCGCTGAACTTCTTCACCTCGATGTCCGGCACGATGCCGTCCATGTCGTCGATGATCGCGGCGTACTGCTCAGCCACCGTGGCCCCTTTGACGTCACCGAAGTCAACGGTGGTGAACGCGTCCGGCTGCGGGTTGCCGGCGTCCTCACCGTCCGGCGCCGCCGCCGCGGCCAGCGCCGCCGTCAACTGGACCGCCAGCGAACGGCCCAACTTCTCGTCGTCCCCCTGACCGCTGCAGGCAGCGAGCCCACTGACGAGGAGGAGGGAGCCGAGGGTCACCGAGATCCGACGCATGCCGATGGTTCTACCAGCACGCACCCACTGCGGCCGCCGTCAGCCGACGAGCAGCCCCGCGACCAGCGGCTGGTAGCCGGACGAGTGACCGAGCTTGTTGGGGTGGTAGCTCTCGGAGATCGGGCTGGACAGTCCGTTGAGCCACTCGACGTCATCACAGACCGCGTGACCGATGAAGCGCGACGTCGGGTTGGCCCACTTGAAGCCCTTGGCGCTGGCCGCCGCGGACAGCTTGCCGTTGAGCAGGTCGGCGGTCGCGTTCAACCGGGTCTCCTCGGCCGGGGAGAACCAGGTGCCGGCGTTGCAGTCCTCACCCTGGAACAGACGCGGGTAACCGACCACGACGACCACGGCGTTCGGCGCCTTGGACTTGATCGAGGCGTACAGAGTGTTGAGCCGGCCGGGCAGCGTGTTGTTGATGAAGGACTGGGCGGTGTTGATCGCCCCGTCGCAGTTGGACATCCAGCCGGGCTGGGCGCACTCGGTGAGCACGCTGCTGAAGCCCGCGTCGTTGCCGCCGACGGAGATCGTGACGTACTCCGTGCCCGTGGTCAGCGCGCTCAACTGGCTGCTGGTGACCGTGCTCGTCGTGGCGCCCGAGCACGCCTTGAAGTTCAGGGCGTAGCCCTTCTGCGCAGCGACCAGCTTGGGATAGGCGTAGGTGGAGCGCTGACAACTGGTGCCGTCGCTGATGTAGCTGCGGGTGCCGGTGCCGGAGGCATACGAGTCGCCGAGAGCGACGTACGGCGCCGCGGCGGCCTGCGCCGGCGCGGGGACGCCGACGAGCATGACGAGCGAGGCCGCGAGGCCGCTCAGTGAGGAGAGGACGAGACGCAGTGACCGGGACATGGAGCGACACCTTCTGCCGAGAAATGTGACCTGGGTCACTAGACCACGGGAACGCCCGTCCGGTCACTCCCCTGATTCATGAAGAGTGGGTGCCGTGCCCGTTGACCCACGGCAAACCGCGGCGGGTGCCCTCGACGATGTCGGCGACGTGCGCCTGGAAGGACGGGCAGGTGGTGATGTCGTGGGCGCGGCATTCCAGCGCGTGCTCGGTCATGTGGCGCGACCTGGCCAGCTCGGCTTCGCGGCGGTCGAGCTCGACGAGGTGTTGCTTCAACGCGTCACGGCGGCCGTCGGCGGATGCGTCGACGAGCGTGCGGATCTGGTCGAGGCTCATGCCCGATTCCTTGCTCGCGATGATCGCGGCGACCCGGTAGGCGTCGTCTTCGCCGTAGTACCGGCGTCCCGCGGAGTCGCGCGCCGGGTGCAGCAGGCCCTTGTCCTCCCAGTGCCGGAGCACGTGCGTCTCGAGCTCGAACCGGCCCGCGAGATCACCGATCGACCAGCGCACGTCCTGAGGGCTTGACTTCATGTGAACATGAACTCACACGCTGGTCCCATGAAGCAAACAAACAAGACCCAGCAGTACGACGTCGCGGTGATCGGAGCCGGCTCTGCCGGACTCCAGGCCGCGCTGACCCTCGGCCGGATGCGGCGCTCCGTGGTGGTGTTCAGCACCGACCGGTTCCGCAACGACCCCGCCGAGCACATGCAGAACTTCCTCGGCCACGACGGCACCCCGCCGGCCGAACTGCGACTCGCGGCCCGCAAGGACATCGAGCGCTACGAGAGCGTCGAGTTCGTGGAACGTGCGGTCGTGGCGGTGGCCGGGGAGCCGGACGCGTTCGTGGTCTCGGTCGACGGATCCCCGGACGTGACCGCGCGGCGGGTGCTGCTCGCCACCGGCCTCGCCGACGAGTTGCCCGACGTCCCCGGACTGACCGACCTGTTCGGCACCGTCGTCGCCCATTGCCCCTACTGCCACGGCTACGAGTTCGCCGACCGCCGGGTCGGGCTGCTCGGCGCCGGCCCGCACATCCCGATGCTCGCGCAGTTGATGTCGCGTCTGGCGAGCGAGGTCGTCGTACTCACCAACGGGGCGGAGCCCGAACCCGAGGTGCTGGCCGCGATCAAGGCGCTGCGCCTGGAGATGCACACGGGCCCGGTCCTCGGCGTCGAGGAGACAGAGAAGGGGCTCAAGGCGCTGCTCGACTACGAGCACACCGTCGACCTCGGCGGGATGTTCGTGGCGCCGACCTGGCGCCAGGCCGCACCGTTCGCCGAGCAGCTGGAACTGGAGACCGGCGACCTCGGCGGCATCCACGTCGACATCATGGGCGCCACCAGCCGTCCCGGCGTGTACGCCGCCGGCGACCTCGCGCACCACCGCGACCTGCCGATGCCGATGGCCTCGGTGCTCACCGCTGCGGCGGCGGGACTGGTCGCGGGCGCAGCGTGCGACCGGGACCTGGTGATGTCCGACCTGGCTGCCGTCGTCACCGCCACCTGACGAGCCACCTGAGAAGGTGGTGCCGTGGCCCCCCTCCTCCGCCGCTACGGCCTGCTCTTAGGCGGCTGCATCGTCCTCGGCATCGGAGTGGGCTTCCTGCTCCGCGCGGACCTCGGCTCCGACGGCTACTCGACGCTGGTCAACGGCGTCGCGATGTCGCTGGACGTCGAGTTCTGGGTCGCCAACCTCGGCATCGGCGTGGTCTTCGTGGCGCTGGCCGCGCTGCGGAAGGTGATCCCGGGCGTCGGCACCGTGGTGCAGGTGTTCCTCGTCGGCGCGACCGTCACGGTCGCTCTCGATGTGCTCGACCGGCCCGACGACCTGGCCCTGCGGATCGTGTTCCTGGCGATCGCGTTCCCCGTGCTCGCGCTCGGCATCGCGACCTACCTCGGCAGCCAGACCGGCGCAGGCCCGACCGAGGCCGCGGCCCTCGCCTGGGACCCGCCGGTCCCGTTCCGCTGGACCTACAGCGCGGTCCAGGGCGGCGGCGCGCTGATCGGCTGGCTGCTCGGCGCCACGGTCGGTGTCGGCACGATCGCCGTCATCGTGCTGCTCGGCCCGCTCGTCGACCTGATCGCGCGAGCGCTCCGACTCGACGTCCACCAGGGCACGTCAGAACCGGCCTAGTACCAACCAACCTGCTCCGAGTGGGCCCACGCCCGTTGGGCGTTGCCGTAGCGCGCGGCGATGTAGGCCAGCCCCCAGCGGATCTGGGTCTCCGGGTTGGTCTGCCAGTCGGCGCCGACGACGGCCATCTTGCTGCCGGGCAGGGACTGCGGGATGCCGTAGGCACTGGAGGTGGGGTTGTCGGCGAACTGGTTCCAGCCGGACTCGCGGTGCCACAGCGCGTCGAGGTAGGGCCACTGGTCCGCAGGGAAGCCGAACTCGATCATCAGCTGGTAGCCGAGCGCCCGGTTGCTGCCGCGGTCGACGTCGGTGGGGATGACGACCTTCGGCAGGTTCTTGGCGATCCGCTCAGCCCGGCGGGCGAGCTGGGCCATGATCTCGATCAGGGGTACGTCGGCGCGGGCACCCGACAGCCTCGCCGGAGTCGCCGACGGTGCGGACGGGGCCGGCACGGCCGAGGTCGAGGCGGGCGCAGCGGGCGTCGTACTTGCGACGCTGGGTGAGGCCGTGGCCTCGGGTTCCGCCGGCGTCGCCGCACACCCGGCGCCGAGGACAGCAATGGTCGCGACCGCGACGGGGGCAGTTGCCCTCGCGCGACGCGACCATTGCTTCACAGCCAGTCCGATCAGCGCTGCGGCGGACCCTGGTCGACCTGCAGCTCGATCAGCTTGCCCCTGATCCGCGTGGTCTTGAGCTTCGCCCAGGTCTCGGCGGAGAGGTTCGCGGGGAGCTCGACGACGGAGTAGTCCGGGCGGATCGTGATCCGGCCGAAGTCGCGGCGGTCGAGACCACCCTCGTTGGCGAGCGCGCCGACGATCTGGCGGGGCTCCACCTTGTGGCGCTTGCCCACCTGGATCTTGTACGCCGCCAGGCCGGCTGCCGGCGGACGGTCGCTCCGGTCGGGGCGGGGTCGGTCGCCACGCGAGCCACCACGGTCGGAGCCGTAGCCGTCGCGCTTGCGGTGGTCGCCCTGGTCGGGGCGGTCGAACGACTTCGCGCGCACCGTGCGCTCGGCGGCCGGGTCGAGCAGCAGCGGGGTGTCGCCCTGCATCGCGATCGCCAGGGCGGCGGCCACGTCGACCTCGGGCACGTCGTGCTCGCGGATGTAGTGGCTGACCACGTCGCGGAAGAACGAGATGCTCGGCGACTCGAGGGCCGCGGTGATCTGGTCGTCGAAGCGGGCCAGACGCGTCACGTTGACGGCCTCGACCGTCGGGAGCTGCATCTGCTCGAGGGTCGAGCGAGTCGCCTTCTCGATGTGCTTGAGCAGGTAGCGCTCGCGCGGGGTGACGAACGAGATCGCGTCACCGCTGCGGCCGGCGCGACCGGTGCGGCCGATCCGGTGCACGTAGGCCTCGGTGTCGGTCGGGATGTCGTAGTTCACGACGTGGCTGATCCGCTCCACGTCGAGGCCACGGGCCGCGACGTCGGTGGCGACCAGGATGTCGAGCTTGCCGCTCTTGAGCTGGTTGACGGTCCGCTCGCGCTGGGCCTGCTGGACGTCACCGCTGATCGCAGCGGCGCTGTAGCCCCGGGCACGCAGCTTCTCGGCGAGGAGCTCGGTCTCGCTCTTGGTGCGGACGAAGACGATCATCCCCTCGAAGTTCTCGACCTCGAGGATGCGGGTGAGCGCGTCGACCTTCTGCGGGTAGCTGACGATGAGGTACCGCTGCTTGATGTTCTCGGCCGTGCGGGTCTTCCGCTCGATCGAGATGGAGACCGGGTCGTTGAGGTACTTCGCCGAGAGCCGCTTGATCTGGCTCGGCATGGTCGCGGAGAACAGCGCGACCTGCTTGTTGTCCGGGGTGTCGGCGAGGATCGTCTCGACGTCCTCCGCGAAGCCCATGTTGAGCATCTCGTCGGCCTCGTCGAGGACCAGGAAACGCAGCTGCGTGAGGTCCAGCGTGCCCTTCTCGAGGTGGTCCATGATCCGGCCGGGGGTGCCGACGACGATGTGGACGCCACGGCGGAGCGCGGAGAGCTGGGTGCCGTAGCCCTGGCCGCCGTACACGGGGAGGACGTGGACGCCCTTGATCGTGGCGGCGTACTTCTCGAAGGCTTCGCAGACCTGGATCGCGAGCTCACGCGTCGGCGCCAGGACCAGCGCCTGGGGCGTCTTCTGGTTGATGTCGAGGCGGTCCAGGATCGGCAGCGCGAAGGCGGCCGTCTTGCCGGTTCCGGTCTGCGCGAGACCCATCACGTCGCGGCCCTCGAGGAGGTGCGGGATGGTCTGCGCCTGGATGGCGGACGGCGACTCGTAGCCGACGTTCGACAGCGACTTCAGGATCCGCTCGCCGAGACCGAGGTCGGCAAACGTGGCGGTCTCTTGCTCTGCGGGCTCACTCACACCCCTCAGCCTAGGGCCGTGAGGCTTATCACGGGCGATCGTCAGCGCGGTGCGATGGGTCACCCTCCCCGGCGGCGCCCCCGGCGGCGGGATTTCTCAGGTCGTCATCCCGGTTGCCGACTGGCAGGGAGAGGCAGGGAGAGGGACTCGATGCGCACGACGATCGGCATGCGAACCCACGGGACACATCGCTGGGCGGGAGCCCTCGTTGCACTCGTCTGTGCTCTGCCACTGGTCGGTCTGAGCGCTGCTCCCGCCTTCGCTGCCAAGCCGGGCCGGGCCGGCATCTCGTGGGTCAACGCGCAGATCCTCAACCGAGGACCGTCGGTGGCCGTCGAGGTGCAGTGGCCGCGCGTGCGCGGCGCGACGTCGTACGAGATCGAGTTCGCCCTCTCGTCCGGGGCGATCTCGAGCACCGAGGTCCAGGGCTCCAGCACCAAGCGGACCGTGCGGGTCCGCGGGACCAGCAGCAGCGTCCAGCGGGGCGTCGCCACCGGACTCCGCGCCGGGTCGACGTACTGCTTCCAGATCCGCGCTCGCAACCGCAGCGGCTTCGGCTATCGCGGAGGCCTCCATTGCAAGGTCACGGTTCGATCGAACCGGCCAGTGCCGCCGAGCTCGATCCCGATGGTGATCGGGACCTACAACACCTGCAGCAGCGCCTGCAACAGCACGCTGGGCGCGTGGAGTGCCCGCGGCCCCCGGGTGCGCGACAG
Source organism: Nocardioides sp. WS12 (assembly GCF_014108865.1). NCBI lineage: Bacteria > Bacillati > Actinomycetota > Actinomycetes > Propionibacteriales > Nocardioidaceae > Nocardioides > Nocardioides sp. WS12. The sequence continues at coordinate 414,322 of NZ_CP053928.1, forward strand.
GGTCCTCCAGATGAATGTCGGCGCCACCGGCCGACGGGCCGACATCGTCGCCATCCAGGAGGGCAACCTGGCCACGCCCTACCTGACCAGCGCGCTCGGCGGCACCTTCACCCGCGGTTGCCAGACCGGTGACGGCACCGGCCACCCGTCCCACGACCTGCAGTCCCTGTTCGTCCGCGACGCCACCTACGAAGTCGTGCCGGGCACCGCCGGCGGTGTTTCCTTCGCGCGGTACGACGACCCCGTTCACGGCGCGTGCTGGGTGAAGGTGCGCGAGAAGGCCTCCCAGCAGGACGTCGTCGTGGTCAGCGCGCACCTCTGGAACGGCGACGACACAGCGGGCGGCACTCGACGAGGCCTGGAGACCGACCTGTTGGCCGACACGGTCAAGGCGACTTTCCCCGGCTCGCCCATCGTCTATGCCGGCGACTTCAACTCGACCCGCAGCCACGCCAGGGACACCCCGCTGTACCGGATGTACGCCGACGGCCAGGACGACGCCTACGACCAGGCGGCTCGCTACCTCTCCCGGCCGTACCGCAACTCCGCATGCGGGACGAGCACGACGCCCCGCACGTCGTGGAGGTGGGGCAATCACCTCGATCGGGTGTTCGCTCCGGCCCGCGCACACGTGGCCACCTGGGAGGTCGACTACCGGATGGACGGCTCCCGCTACCTCGCGCCGATGCCGTCGGACCACCATCCGGTCCTGGTCTCGCTCCGCATCCCCGTGGCCGCTCCGGCGATCATCCCGTCCCCGTGAGGTCCACCCGCTACGGAGTCACTCGACGGTGACGGACTTCGCCAGGTTGCGGGGCTTGTCGATGTCGTGACCCAGCTCCAGCGCAGCGTGGTACGACAGCACCTGGAGCGGGATGGTCAGCAGGATCGGGTCCAGCTCGCGCTCGCTGCGCGGTACGTCGATCCGCTCGACCACGTCCGCGAGGTCACCGAGGTCCACGCTGGCGTGGGTGATCACCGTGAGCGGGCCGCCCCGTGCGTTGATCTCGTGCAGGGCAGCGACATTGCGCTCGACGAGCTCGTCGTCCGGCACGATCGCGATCGTCGGGACGGCCGTGGAGATGAGGGCCAGCGGACCGTGCTTGAGCTCGCTGGTCTGGTAGGCCTCCGCGTGGCGGTAGCTGATCTCCTTGAACTTCTGGGCGCCCTCACGGGCAACCGGGAAGCCCCGCACGCGGCCGATGAAGAACAGACTCTCGGCCTGCGCCAGCGAGCGTGCCACCTTCGCGAGCTGGTCCTCGGCCGCGAGGATCTCCGCGATCTGGCCGGGGATCGCGGTGAGTCCGGCGATCAGGCGCCGGCCGTCGGAGATCGAGAGGTCGCGCACCCGACCGAGCTGGACGGCGAGCAGCGCGAACGCGAGGTACATGTTGGTCAGCGCCTTCGTGGACGCGACGGCCACCTCCGGCCCGGCGTGCAGGTAGATGCCGCCGTCGACCTCACGGGCGATGGCGGAGCCGACGACGTTGACGAGCCCGATCACGCGGCCGCCCTTGCGTCGTACTTCCTGGACGGCGAGCAGGGAGTCGATGGTCTCGCCCGACTGACTGACGACGACATAGAGGGTGTCGGGCTCGATGATCGGGTTGCGGTAGCGGAACTCGCTGGCCGCCTCGGCATCCGCAGGGATCCGCGCCAGCTCCTCGATGAGCGCCGCGCCCATCTGGCCGACGTAGTACGCCGAACCGCAACCGAGGATCTTGACCCGCTTGATCGCACGCAACTGGCGGGCGTCCATGTTGAGGCCGCCGAGGTGGCCGGTCCCGAACCGCTCGTCCATCCGGCCGCGCAGCACGGCCTCCGCCCGGGCGGGCTGCTCGAGCATCTCCTTGTGCATGAAGGAGTCGTGGTCCCCGGCCTCATAGGACTCGGGGTCGATGTCGACCTCGTTGGCACTGCGGTTCGTAGCGGACATCCCGGAGGCATCGAGGCGATAGGTCTTGAAGCCGCCCGCGGTCACCGTGGCCATCTCGCCGTCCTCGAGGTGCGCCACCGTCGTCGTGTAGCGAATGAGCGCGGCCAGGTCGGACGCGATGTGCATCTCGTGGTCGCCGACGCCGATGAGCAGCGGGCTGCCGTTGCGGGCCACGACGATGCGATCCGGGAAGTCGGCGTGGGTGACAGCGATGCCGTAGGTGCCGTCGATCCGACTCAGTGCCTCGGCGACCCGGGCCTCCAGCGTCGACGCGGTGGAGCGGGCGATGAGGTGGGCGAGCACCTCGGTGTCCGTGTCGGACGCCAGTTCGATGCCCTGGTCAGCCAGCTCGGCACGGAGCGCCGACGCGTTGTCGATGATCCCGTTGTGGACGACAGCCACCCGGCCGTCGACGCTCGTGTGCGGGTGCGCGTTGACGTCATTGGCCGGTCCGTGGGTCGCCCACCGGGTGTGGCCGATGCCGACCTTCCCGGAGAACCGCTTGGGCAGACCGTCCGAGAGGTCGCGGACGCGGCCGGCCCGCTTGGCCACCTTCACCCCGCTGCTGCCGACGACCGCCACCCCGGCGGAGTCGTAGCCGCGGTGCTCGAGCCGGGTCAGCCCTTCCAGGAGCAGCGGAGCCGCCTGCTGGGTGCCGATGTAACCGACGATGCCGCACATGGTGATTCCTATCCGTAGATGATCCGACGCAACTGGCGTTCGGAGAGATCGGGCGCGGCCACCAGGTGGCCGCTCAGTTCGTCGCGGAGTCGGGCGAAGATCTCGGCGTTCTTCGCACCGAAGGTCTTCAGCTCGCCGTGGCGGCGGCGGACCAGGTCCTCCACCGACTCGGCATGGAAGGACAAGACGTCCTCCACGAGGCGTTCTGCCTCGGATGCGGTCAGCCCACTGGACTCCTGGACGTGGTGCAGGAGCCGCGGGTCGACGTACACAAGAACGAGACTGCAACTTTGCCCACCAAATCTCAACTTCCTGCCCGGAAATGGGCAGATTCCGGCCGGTTGTCGGAAGTGACCGTCGTCACGGCGGCCCCCAATGGAGCGAAAGGTGAGGATGGAACGAGCGATCCAGTGCTCAGGTGGAGCGAGTCATCGTGATTTTGGGCGTTTTCTGGGCTCGGAGTGGGGGACGTGCTATCTTGGTGAACACAAGGTGAACAGGAGGTGTCCCATGACCAACACCGAGACGACGTCCAGGCTCGAAATGCGCTGGGTGCCCGTGACCGCTGCTGACGGCCGCACCCGCATGGAAGCGGTGTGGATCGAGGTCGGCCAGCCCGCGATCGCGCACACTCACGCTGCCGCCTGACTCAAGACATCAAGGAAGCCGCCCCCAACGGGGGCGGCTTCCTGCTTTTTGGGGGCCCGTGGAGGGTGGGCCGGTGTGGCAACGTGGGCCAGGTCACCCCTTGCGAGGGAATGGTTGACGTGTCACCATTGGTTCAAGTCATTGAAGATTCAACGATCCCCCGACTCCAAGGAGCTCCTCATGACCGACAACGCAGCCCTCTCCGACATCACCGGCGACTACACCGTCGACCCGGCGCACAGCCGCCTCGGCTTCGTGGCTCGCCACGCGGTCGTCACCAAGGTCCGCGGCCAGTTCGGCGACTGGTCCGCCACCGCCCACATCGACACGGCCACCCCGGCCAACTCGTCGGTGACCGTCACCATCGCCGCCGGCAGCGTCAGCACCGGCAACGCCGACCGCGACGGCCACCTCTCCTCCCCCGACTTCTTCGACGCCGCGACTTACCCCGAGTGGAAGTTCGTCTCGACCGACGTCTCGCGCGACGGCACCGACTGGGCCGTCACCGGCGACCTGACCATCAAGGACGTCACCAAGCCGGTCACCATCAACTTCGAGGAGAACGGCTCCGCCAAGGACCCGTTCGGCAACATCCGCGTGGGCTTCGAGGGCGACGTCACCGTCAACCGCAAGGACTGGGGCCTGACCTGGAACGCCGCGCTCGAGACCGGCGGCGTGCTCGTCTCCGAGAAGATCAAGCTCGAGTTCGACATCTCTGCGATCAAGAACGCCTGATCCAGAAAACGCCTCGCGACACCCGGGTGAGTCCGCAAGACTCCCCGGGTGTCCGCCATTTCCCTGCCGTCCGGCCTGGTCACCCGGCCGCTGGTCCCCGGTGACGCGCGAGCCGTCTACGAGCTGATCGCCGAGCAGGAACGCACCGACGTGGGCGTCGCGGAGGTCGAGGAGGAGGATCTCGTCAGCGAGTGGCAGCAGCCGTCGTACGACCTCTCCGCCAACTCGATCGGCATCCTCGACGGCGAGCGGATCGTCGCGTACGTCGAGTACATGGGCGAGGAGCGGTACGACGCCGCCGTACTGCCGTCGCATCGCGGACGCGGCATCGGCACCTGGCTCGCCGGATGGGTGCAGGACCTGGCCCGCAGCCGCGGCGCCGCGATGCTCGGCATGCCCGTGCCCGAGGGTTCGGCGGGCGACCACCTCCTCACCGCTCTCGGGTACGACGTCCGGTGGACCAGTTGGGTGCTGCGACTGCCCGCGGGCGCGAGTGTCCGGGAGCGCGCGCTGCCCGACGGCTACGTGGTGCGGGAGGCGACGGCGGCCGATCACGAGCAGGTGTGGACCGTGACCGAGGACGCGTTCCTCGAGTGGGCAGTGCGCGCACGCGCGCCGTTCGAGGACTTCGCGGCGCGGGTCTGGCAGAGACCCGGCTTCGAACCGTGGCACCTGCAGGTCATCACCGCGCCGGACGGCACCGTCGCAGGGGTGGCCAACGCGTGGAACTCCCCGGTCGACAACGGCCTCGACACCTACGTGTCGAAGCTGGCCGTGGCCGCCTCGCATCGCAACCGGGGCCTGGCCCAGGCGCTGCTGGTGGCCGTCTTCGCCGCCGGTCGCGAGCGGGGCGCAACGTCGTCCAGCCTGTCCACCGATTCCCGCACGGGCGCCCTGTCGCTGTACGAGAAGGTCGGCATGCGCCCGGCCTCCGTGTGGCCGCACCGGGCGATCCGACTCAACCCCGGTGGTTGAGGTGCGAGCGAAGCGAGCCTCGAAACCCCCGATCCGACTCAGCCCCGGTGGTTGAGGTGCGAGCGAAGCGAGCCTCGAAACCCCCGATCCGACTCAGCCCCGGTGGTTGAGGTGCGAGCGAAGCGAGCCTCGAAACCCCGGGGAAACTCGGCGCAGGCGTGAAGACACTCTGCGCTGGATAGGCTCCCTCCCATGGGTGAGGTCTTCGCGGGACGCTACGAACTGCTCGACCCCATTGCCACCGGTGGCATGGGGACGGTGTGGCGCGTCCTGGACCGCACGGCGGGCGACGTCAAGGCCGCCAAGATGCTGCGACAGACCGACGCCGCAATGCTGTTGCGCTTCGTCCGCGAGCAGGGAGTGCGGATCGATCACACGCACGTCGTGACCCCGCAGTCCTGGGCTGGTGTCGACGATCGTGTCCTGTTCACGATGCCGCTGGTGCGGGGCGGTTCGGTCTCTCAGCTGGCTCGGCGCAGCGGCGGCACCCTCCCGCCACGCTGGATCGCAGTCCTCGCCGACCAGACCCTGCAAGCCCTCGAGGCCGTGCACGCAGCGGGCATCGTGCACCGCGACATCAAGCCGGGCAACCTGCTGCTCGAACCCACCGGCCGCTCGCGACCGCACCTGCGCCTCACCGACTTCGGCATCGCGGTGCCCAGCGACGAACCGCGCCTGACCCACGTCGCGATGGTCATCGGCACGCCGGGCTACATGGCACCCGAGCAGTACCGCGGCTCCGACCCCGATCCGAGCGCCGACATCTACGCGCTCGGTGTCGTCATCCTCGAGATGCTGACCGGCCAGCGCCCGCCCAGCGACGGCGAGCCGCCGGCGATCGACGTCGCCGCGCTCCGTAACGGCAACCCCGAACACGACGCGATCCTCGACGTGGTCGAGGCCGCGACGTCGTACGACGCCCTGCAGCGTCCGAGCGCAGCGGTACTCCGTTCGCACCCGGCCCTCGTGTCCCTCGCCGCACGCTGGGACGACCCGGCCCTGGTCGACGATCTCGAGGTCCCGGACGAGTACCCGACGCCCACGCCGGACATCTCCGCGACCAACCTGCCCACGACGTCGTACCCGCCGCCGCCCCCGCCGCCGGGCTACAACGCTCCTCCATCGGCACCACCGTCGGCACCTCCGTCGACGCCTCCGATCGGCACGGCCGTGCTGCCGCCGCACCCGGCCGCCGCACCCACCCGACTCGACGCACCCCGCCCGCAGCACGGAGCCCGGACGGGTCCGCCGGTCGACGCCTTCGTGCTGCTCGCGCTCGGCGTCGTGGGCCTGATCGTCGCGCTGATCCTGCTGCTGGGCTGAGTGCTGGTCAGCGGCGAGCGCGCAGGCGGAACAGGCCGCCGGCGAGGCAGGCGAGGCTGGCGGCACCGAGGCCCAGACCAGCCAGATGGCGGCCGTTGAGCCAGCCGTCGGAGTCGTCGCTGTCGACCACCGGGTTGCCCGACGCAGCAGCGGAGAACGTGTCGTCGGCGACCAGGAACGGCTTCTTCGGGGAGTAGCCGTCGACGTTGGTCGACTTGTCGTGCGAGACCGCCACGCCGTCGTACGTCGGCGTAGCGGCGTCCGTCGCATCGACAGCCACCGTGATCGTCACGGGGATGTCGACGGGGTCGCGGTCCTCGACCTCGGCCTCAGGCACGGCCTCGGCGGCGAGCGAGATCCAGTAGTCACCGGGCAGGCGACCGTTGGCGCGGCGGACCGGGTAGCCGGCGGCGACGAGCTGGTCGGTCTCGCCGGTCTCACTCGCGACGTACTGGCCGGTGGCGGAATCCTCGCGTTCAGTGTTGACGTAGCGCAGGCGCCCGCGCAGCGGGTCGATCAGGTGCACGCTCAGGTCCGGTCCGCTGTGGGCGAAGTCCTCGGCGTGCTCCTTCGAGGCGGCCGGTACGTCGACCCGCACCACCGGCAGGTCACCCCAGGCCAGCGGGACCCTCCAGAGCAGCTCGGTGCCTTCCTTGATCGTGGTCTCGATGGTGACCGTCCCGGAATGGGCGTCGACCTTCGGGGCATCGTCGAACGACGCGGCGCCGGCCTCGTCCGAGGCACCGACCGGCTCGGGGATCTCGTAGACCGGGGCATCGTCGGGCTCGACTCCGCCACCGTCGGAGACGGGCGCCTCCTCGACGATCTTGATGACATAGGGCAGGTCCTCGGCGCTGCTGGAGGTCCGGCTCACAGCGATGAACACCGTGTCGGCGGCACGGCAGGTGTCGCCCGTACTGCCGTCCTCGTCGCCCACGATCACGCGGTTGCCGACCACGGCCTGCGGTACGACGTACTCCGACGAGTCGCTCTCGTCGCCGCAACCGGTCAGGTCAGTGCTGCCCTCGGTCCGCACCCCGGCAGTCACCTTGATGCCGTCGCTGTCGACACCCTGCGGCGCGCCGAGCACGCCGATGTGGACGTTGCTCTCGTTGATCCGGCGCTGGTAACTGAAGTACTGCGGGAACTCCGGGGCGAGCGTCGCCTTCCACAGACCGGGAGCGAGCGGCGTCGGCTCGGCGGGGCTGGTGCTCGGCGTGGCCGACAGCCTCGCGCCACCCAGGTCGACGGGATCGGACGGCGCGAGGGCCGCCGCGGCGCCGTACCCGGTCGTCAGCGTCAGCCAGGACAGGCACGCGACGCCGGCGAAGGCGGCGGGAAGTCGACGGGAGAACACGGAGGGAGCCTATCCGCGCCGAGGCATGCGCAATCCCCCGCCGAGTGATCCCGGCGGGGGATTGTGGTGAGCGCGGCTCAGGCGTCGGTGTCGTCGGCCTCGTTGTCGGCGTCGTCGGCGGCCTGGGGGCCGGCGGCGAGGATGCCGTAGAGCCCCTTGCGGGCCTCGACGAGTACGTCGACGGCGGCCCGACGCTGGGCGTCGGATCCGGCGCTGACGATCTGCCAGACCGCACCCATGACCTGTCCGATCTCGGACTTGAGGTCGGCGTGACCGGCGGCGCCAGCACCCCGACCCTCGGCACCGTCACGGCTCCGGTCGAACGGCACCCACACCGCCGCGAGCTCATCGGCGTGCTCGGCACACCAGGTCGCTCCCTTGGGGGTGAGCCGCAGTGAGCGGCGGCCCTGGGCGTCGTCGAGCTCGACGAGCTCCTCGTCCTGGAGCTGCTGCACGTGGGGGTAGACCGAGCCGGGGCTCGGCTTCCACGCGCCGCCGCTGCGTTCGGTGATCTGTTGGATCACCTGGTAGCCGTTCGGCGACTCCTCCCGCTCGTTGGCGGTGCGGAGCACGTCGAGGATCGCGGAGCGGACGTCGCCGCGTCGTACCCGCGGACCGCGGCCGCCTTCGGGGCGACCCTGGCCGAAGAGACCTGCGAGCCACGGCGGGGGCACACCGGGGCCGTGGCTGTGGCCACCGCGTCCCGGCTCGCCCCACTGGGCCCAGCCACCCCAGGGACCGCCCCAGGGACCGCCGCCGGGGCCGAAGCCGCCGCGCTGGCGGCGCTGGAAGCCGCGGGGTTCTCCACGGCCGAAGGAGTCGCGGTCATCGGATGATTCGAAGTTCTGCTGAAAGTTGTGGCGTCCCATGGTGAGGACCTCCTCGTGTATCGGGCGGGGCGATCGGCCCCTGGCTTGTGAATACCGCGGGATGTTTCGTGTTGCTATCGCGATATATCGCAAGCGTACGCCGACTGTTCGGCGAACACAAGACCCAGGAGTTCAGCGAGCCAGCCAGGCGGCGTACGTGTCAAACGAGAACGGCCGACCGAGGAAGTCGGCGACCAGGTCCGCGGCATCGCCGGCACCGCCCGGGACGAGGATCCGGTCGCGGTAGCGGGTCGCCGCGTCCTCGGCGAACACGTCGGTGTCGTCGAAGGCGCTGAACAGGTCCTTCGCGATCACCAGCGACCACATGTAGGTGTAGTAGCCGGAGCTGTAGCCGCCGAGGTGACCGAAGCTCGCGAACATGTGGGTGTTCGGGAGATAGGGAAGCGCGGCGTACTTGCCTTGCAGTTCGACCATCCGGTCGGTGAGGTCGGGGACCTCGGCGCGGGCGCGGTCGGCGTGGAACCAGTACGACATCGCGGCGTAGAACATCTGGGTGCGCGCGAAGATCCCCTTGCCGTAGTCGTCGGCGTCGCGCATCGCGGTGACGAGGTCGGCCGGGATCGCCTCGTCGTTGACGTCCGTGGCGAAGGTCCGCAGCACATCGGCGTGCCAGGCCCACTCCTCGAGCATCTGGCTCGGCGCCTCGACGAAGTCCCACTCGGTCGCGACCCCGGCGAACCGGAACCAGTCGCCGTGGCCCGCGAGCACGTGGTGCAACAGGTGGCCGAACTCGTGGAAGAGCGTGACGACGTGGTCGTGCTCCATCAGGCCGCGGGCGAAGTTGCAGACCAGGACGCCCTCGGGTGCCTGCTCACCCTCGACCCCGTCGACGAGGGTGAACTGCGCGGCGTGCTTGTACTTGCCGTCGCGGGGGTGGAGGTCGAGGTAGATCCGCCCGATCCGCCCGGTGGTTGAGGTGCGAGCGTCAGCGAGCCTCGAAGCCCCGAACACGTCGTACGCCGTCACCTCCTCGTGCCACACGGGTACGTCGACCTGCTCGTAGCGCAACCCGAAGAGCCGGCCGGTCACGTCGAGCAGTCCCTGCCGGACCTTGCCGAAGTCGAAGTACGTGCGCACCCGCTGCGAGTCGACGTCGTACTTCTCGGCCCGCACGAGTTCGGCGTAGTAGTTGTAGTCGTAGCCGGGGACGACAGTGGCGTCCGGGAAGTCGCGGCGGTAGCGCACGAGCAACTGCCCGAGGTCGCGCTGCATCGGCTCCTCGGCAGCGGCGGCGATCTTGTCGATGAACGTCGGGATGGCGGGTCCGGTGCCGATCATCTTCACGTCGGCGTCGTACGACGGCCAGTCGGCGTAGCCCACGGTGGTGGCGAGCTCGTGCCGCAGGCTGAACAGCTCCTCGAGGAGTGTTTCGGTCGTCGGCCAGCCGCGCTCCTGGAACGCGATCGTGATGTCACGGCGGACGTCCTGGTCGTGCGCGAACATCCGCACCGGCACGGAGTCGGGGTAGTCGGTGGTGACGGTGACCAGGCCTTCGTCGTCGGCCGGGTGTGCCTCGAGCCAGTCCGCCGGCATCCCGTCGAGCTGGTCCGGGGCGACCTGGATGGTGCGGACGTCGTCGCGGATCACGCGGCTGAACTCCTGGTCCAGCTCGGTGATCCGTTCGCGGATCGCCGAGATCCGGTCGCGCGTCGCCTCGTCCTTGTCGACACCCGAGCGGCGGAAGTCGGCGCGCACCTTCGCCAGGAGCCGCGTGGCGAGCGGGTCATCGGCGATCGCGCTGTCCTCGATGGCGGCAAAGACGTCGTACAACTCCCGATCGAGGCTCCACCGGGTTCCGACGCGCGAGGCCTCCTGCTCGGCGTTGTCCGCGAGTTCGCGCACTTCCTCGGAGGGGTGCACGTTGCCGAACAGCGAGCCGACTGCCGCGACGTTGCCGAGGTGCCCACCCGCCCGGTCCCACTGCCGGAGTACGGCGACCGGGTCGGCCGGAGGATCGGTGCGGAGTCCCTCGACCAGCTCGGTCGCCAGCGCCAGTTCGGACGCCGCCCGATCACGGATCCAGGCAGGCCAGGCGTCGGGCGAGGTCGGGAGGGCGAGGGGCTCCGTGGTCATGGGCACAGCCTAGGAGCGGGCGCGAAGTGCGGAGGTTTCTCTGTCGAAGTGCTTGGGTTTCTCTGTCGAGGGGCGGCAGTTTCTGACCTCAGATGAGAAACCGGCGCACCTCGACAGAGAAACCGGCGCACTTCGTGTGAGAAACCCACGCACCTCGCGTCAAACCAGTTCGCCGCGCTTGCGGGTGAGGTAGGCGCGCTCGGCGGTGTTGTCGCAGCAGGCGAGCGCGGCGTCGTACTCCTGGCGCGCCTCGGCGCTGCGGCCGAGGCGACGGAAGAGGTCGGCGCGGGTGGCGTGCCAGGCGTGGTAGCCGGACAGGGACAGGCGGTCGACCTGGGCGAGGGCGACTTCGGGGCCGTCGAGTTCGGCGATCGCGACGGCCCGGTTGAGCGCGACGATGGGCGACGGGTCGAGGCGCACCAGTTGGTCGTACAACGCCGCGACCTGCGACCAGTCAGTGTCGGCAGCGGACGGGGCGTCGGTGTGAACGGCGTTCACCGCGGCGAGGATCTGGTAGCGGCCGGGCCGATTGGCGGCCAGGCATTCGCGCACCAGGGCGTGCCCCTCGGCGATCAGCGCACGGTCCCACCCGCCGCGGTCCTGCTCGTCGAGCGGGACCAGTTCGCCGTGCCGGACCCGCGCCTTGCGCCGCGACTCGGTCAACAACAACATCGCCAACAGGCCGGTGGTCTCGCGATCGTCGGGCAACAGTTCGTGCAGGATCCGGGCCAGGCGGATCGCCTCGCCGGTCAGGTCCGCGCGGATGGGGTCACCGTCGCTGGCGGACAGATAGCCCTCGTTGAAGATCAGGAGCAGTACGGCGAGCACGGCGCCGACCCGCTCGGGCAGGTCCTCCGCGGACGGCACCCGGTAGGGAATGTTCGCGCCCTTGATCTTGGTCTTGGCGCGGGTGATCCGCTGGCCCATCGTCGTCTCCTGGACGAGGAAGGCGCTCGCGATCTCGGCGACGGTCAGTCCGCCCATCAGGCGCAGGGTCAGCGCGATCCGGGCCTCCGGCGCCAGGGCCGGGTGACAGCAGGTGAAGATCAGCCGGAGCCGGTCGTCGGTGATGACGCCGGTCGGCTCGTGGGGGGTGTCGTCATGAATCATCTCGGCCGCCTGGTGCTTGCCATCGCGGAGCTTCTCGCGGCGGAGCCGGTCGATGGCCCGGTTGCCGGCCGTGGTGGTCAACCACGCACCCGGATTGGGCGGCACGCCGCCCTCGGGCCACTTCTCGAGGGCGGTCACCAGCGCCTCCCCGGCCGCCTCTTCAGCGATGTCGATGTCACCGAAGCGGCGGACCAGGGAGGCAATCAGGCGGCCGTACTCCTCGCGAAAGATCCGCTCGACTGCGAGGGAAGCTTCGCTCACGCGTCGGCCGGGGGCTCGGCCTGGAACGGACGAACCTCGACCTTGCCCTGACAGGCCTTGGAGCCGGCGGCGGCGTACTTCAGCGCGGCGTCCAGGTCGGGCACGTCGATGATCCAGAAGCCACCGATGTGCTCCTTGGTCTCCAGGTAGGGACCGTCGGTGAAGACCGGGCTGTCGCCCGAGTTGTCGACGACGGTCGCCGTCTCGGCACCCTCGAGTCCACCCGCGAAGACCCACACGCCGTCGGTACGAACCTGCTCGTTGAAGGCCTCGACGGCGGCGAACAGGACGGGCCACTGGTCCTCGGGAACCTTGGCGTTCTCCTCTTCGCTGCCGTGAACGGTCAACAGGTACTGCGTCATTGCGATCTCCTTGAACTGGTGTGTTCGAACCGGCCCCGATGACCGCCTCTCACCCTCACCACGAAGAGGGCACCCCCGATACGACAGCCTGCCACGAAACTTTTCAACCGGAATCGGTGACAGCGGCCCCCGACGGGAGGACGCTCGGCTTGTGTTCAACAAGTTGAAGCAGATCGGGCAGGCGTTCAGCCCCGAGGCGATCAAGCAGGGACTGGCCGCCAGCCGCGAGGCGATGGCCAACGGCGGGCGCCTCACACCCGAGCAGCTCGCGGCCCTGCCGCCCGAACAACGGGCGCAGTACGAAGAGGCGATGGCCCGGGCGCAGCAGTCGGTGGACGACACGATCGCCAACGAACGGGCCCGACGCGTCCTGCTCGGTCCCGCGGGTGACTACGTCTACGGACCGATGCCCGACCGCGAGCAGATGACGACCTTCGACATCGGACAGCAGATGGCGCAGGCGAAGGACGGCTTCAAACAAGCCCTGCGCGACACGGTCAAGGGCCGCCCGATTCCCCCGCCACGCCTCCCCCCGGTCAGCAACAACCCGGCGGAGCAGTCCGCCTCCGAGCGGGCGATGCGCGACGAGGCGCGGACGCCGTACCTCGCCGCCGACCGCAGCCCCGTCGTGTTCACGCGGATCCCCGCGGACCGCAAGAAGCCCCTCGACGACCTGTGCGCCTGGCTCGGTACGTCGGGCCTCGCCGGCCGTCCCGACCTCGTGTACGGCGTCGCGCGGGTCCCGGACCACGTCCCCGGAAAGCTCGGGATCGGCCGGGCGGCGATCGTCGAGTGGGAGATCACGCACGCTTCGCTGGCCGCGCTGCCGCCCGCACCGCCGCCGACCGCCGTCTCCTTCGATGCCCGCGAGACCTGGGCCGCACGACGTCCCGGTGAGCCGTCGGTGCTCGACGAGGACCTCGGCGTGGAGTACCTCCGGGCCGGGGACCTCGGACCCGAGCAGTGCCTCGGCATCGCACGTCGCGTGGCGGTCGATGCCAGCGGAGGCAGCGGCGGCGAGGACGGTGGCGGCAGCGATCCGTACGTCCTGGCCGGCGTCACGGGTGTCGTGGTCCTGCATCCGGCCGGCCTCGCCGTGGGGGCCGTCGACCGGATGCGGGCGGCCCGACCGCTGCAGGTGATCCCGCCGCCCGACCTGCAGGTCGCGGTGCTCAACTGGCTGGAGATCCGCCGCGTCGTGATGCCCCGCACCGACAAGCGCCCGCTCGTCCCGTCGCCGTTCCCCTACCTGCCGGGCACCGCGGCCGAGCTGCTCCAGGCCTACCTGTCGATCGTCGGCATCAAGCCCCGCGACTGCTACAGCGCGCAGGTCACCCAGGACCAGGCCGGCAACATCATTGGCGGGACCGCCCACACCGTCTCCACCGGCGCGGACAAGGAACCAGCGGCCGACGGCGAGATGCGCAAGCGGTTCCGCGGTGGCAGCCGGGTCGTCGTCGCCTACCGCGACGCACCCGAGTACGTCGTCGGACGGGAGCGCTGGGCGTCGTACGAACGCGACGTCCTGCAGGCCCAATTGTCCGTGGGTACGGCGGTTCGGGCTCCTGTCGACAGGCAGAGCGCCCTGGACCGTGGGGTCCTCGGCGCGCTGGTCCGCACCGCCGAGGCGGTCGGCGACGTGGTCAGCGGCTACGGCTGGGAGAGCACCGACTTCGACAAGATCCCGCACTACCGGTACTGCTGGCCGCCGGTGCAAGCCTGATGGGGCGAGCGCGTCTTCGCCGCGACGCGGGCAGCAAGCTGCCAGAAGGCGCTGCTCTCGCCGCGCTGCCGCCCGTTTCCCGCTCTGCTCCCGGTGCCACGCAGCGGAACTGCCGTCCGTAGCCTTGCCGGGTGAAGATGCGCGGGATGCTGGCCGACACCCGGCCCCTGCGCAACCAGCACTTCCGGCGGCTGTGGACCGCGAACATCATCACCGTCGTCGGTGCGCAACTGACGGTCGTCGCAGTCCCGGCGCAGATCTATGCGCAGACCGGCTCGTCGGCGTACGTCGGCCTGACCGGGCTCTTCGGCCTCGTCCCGCTGGTCGTGTTCGGCCTCTGGGGCGGGGCCCTGGCGGATCACTTCGACCGCCGCACGCTGCTGCTGGTGACCACGGCCGGACTGATCGGTACGGCGGTGCTGTTCTGGCTGCAAGCCGCACTGGGACTGGAGAATGTCTGGTTGCTGCTGTGCCTGTTCGCGGTGCAGCAGGCGTTCTTCGCGGTCAACCAGCCGACCCGGTCGGCGATCCTTCCGCGCCTCCTCGAACCCGAGGAACTGCCCGCGGCCAACTCGCTGAACATGACGGTGATGATGGCCGGCGCGATCGGCGGGCCGCTGGTCGCCGGCATCCTGATCCCGTTCGTCGGGTTCTCGTGGCTCTACCTCGCTGACGCGGTGTGTCTCTTCGCGACGCTGTTCGCGGTCCTCCGGCTGCCACCGCTACCCATCCAGGGCGTGACCGGCACCCCCGGCCTGCGCTCGGTCATCGAGGGCATCACCTACCTGCGCACCCAGCCCGTGCTGATGATGTCCTTCGTCGTCGACATCATCGCGATGGTCTTCGGCATGCCGCGTGCGCTGTTCCCACAGATCGCCCACGAGAGCTTCCTCGGTCCGGAGGAGGGCGGGCTGGCGTTTGCCCTGCTCTTCGCCGGAATCCCCGCAGGTGCGGTGATCGGCGGCGTCTTCTCCGGCTGGGTCTCGCGCATCACCCGTCAGGGCCGCGCCGTGATCTGGTGCATCGTGGTGTGGGGCCTGGCCATGGTCGGGTTCGGCCTGGCCGTGTTCGGCGCCGACCAACTGCCGGGGTCCCCGCATGCCTGGCTGGTGGTCGCCGTCCTGATGCTCGCCATCGGCGGCGCCGCCGACATGGCCTCGGCTGCCTTCCGCTCGTCCATGCTCCAGAGCGCCGCGGCCGACGAGGTGCGCGGCCGCCTGCAGGGCATCTTCATCGTCGTCGTCGCGGGTGGTCCGCGCATCGCGGACGTCGCCCACGGCGCCACCGCCGCCATGGTGGGTACGGCGACCGCGGCTGCCGGAGGTGGCCTGCTCGTCGTGCTGCTGACCGTGGTGGCGGCGTTCGCCGTGCCGTCGTTCGTTCGCTACCGGATCACGCGAGAAACTCCGCCAGCAACGCGTTGACCGCGGCGGGCCGCTCGAGGCTGGGCAGGTGCCCGGCCCACGGGAGATGCTCCAGGCGCGCCCCGGCCACGGAGTCGGCGATGTGTTGCGCGATGTTCTGGAAGTGGTCGACGTCGAGACCACCGCTCACGACCAGCGTCGGAACGGACACCAGCGCCAGGTCCACGTCGACCCGCGTCGCCTCGGGCTCGGGATCCTGCTCCTCGGCGGCCAACTGGACCGCGAAGGCGTGCGCCTGCATCTCGCGGACGAGGTCACGACTCGCAGCAGAGGCCTCCGGGCCGAGCCACGTGGACACGTTCAGTTCCACCGCCGCCGCCACGTCACCGCTGGTGAGCAGTCGGTCCTCCTCCTCGTCGAAGGCATCCGCCTGAGGCGTGCTCGGGAGTCCCCGCAACGCCGGGCACAGCAGGGCCAGCGACGCGACCCGCTCGGCGGCGGTGACCGCCACTTCCAGTGCCACCCGTCCACCGAAGGAGGAGCCGACGAACGCGGCACGGTCGACCTGGAGATGGTCGAGCAGCGCGACCACGTCGTCAGCGAACGAGAACCGCTCACCCGGCATCGGCGTCTCCCCGAACCCCCGCAGGTCCGCGCGGATCACGCGGTACGACGGCGCGAGGGCAGCGACCTGTTCGTCCCACATGCGTCGATCGCAGACACCGGAATGCAGGAGGACGACCGCCGGACCGGAGCCCTCGTCGTCGTGGGAAAGGATCATGCCCTGATCGAACCTCATCACGGACGGCGCCGTCGACCGGGTTTCGTCACGGGCAGCCGCCGGTCGCTCCCGATTCCTGGATCGTCATCGGCGCCGTGTTGTACGACGCCCACGCGCCACCCCGGTGCTCGACGCACAACGTGAACTCGACGCGGTCCGCGTCGTAGGTGTAGCTCCCCAGGCGGTTGCCCGGCGACAACGCGAGGCCGGCGTCGTCCAGCGTTGCCTTCACCGCAGCGAGGTCGCGCGGGTACTCGCCGCCTCGATAGAAGCTCTCCAGCGAGACGGCGACGGTCTCGACGTCGTCGCGGACGGATCTGGCCTCCGCCGGAGAGCTCTTCCGGGGCGGCGATGCCGTCGGCGACGGGGTCGGGGTGGGCGTCGCGGTGTCCTGCTGGGCCGTCGACGTCACAGCACTCACGTCGTCCGTCGCGCCCGCGTCATCGTTGCCCGCGCACCCCGCCAGCACCAGCACGGGAAGGGCCAGGGCAAGAAGGGCGAGGCGCATCGCTCAAGCGTGCCAGACGGCCCTTGCCACCACGGGCGCCACGAACCGCTCCACCATCCTGCGCTCGTCCTCACCGTCGCGGCCGGGGACGGTGAGCAGGGAGACGATCGCGCGGACCAGCCAGCGGGCGGCATCGGGGTCGGGCGCCATGCTGAGGCCGAGCGCTTCGATCACCTCGGACTCGATGGCCCGATCGGCCGTGCGTCCGGCGTCGCCGCCACCGAACCATGCAGCGAGTGCGGGTGCGTCGCGCACGTGCCGCAGCGACGACAACACGGCCTCGGTGACCAGGTCCGCCCCACCAGGGAGTGCGGCGAGGTCGGCCGCCACCAGCCCGCCCACCCGGATCGCCTCCCGCTGCACGAACGCCGACTGCAACGCCGGACGGTCGGGGAAGTAGCGGTAGAGCGTCGCGCGCGAACACCCCGCCGCGGCGGCGATGTCGGACATCCCCACGACGTCAACGCCCTTCGCCGCGAACAGGCCACCCGCCGCGTCGAGGATCCGTTCGACGGCGGGTGCACGCCGATCCACCCAGTCGCTCATCCCGACACCAACGGGACACCCAGCGGACGTCGTACGTAGGGACCGGGGGCCCAGGTGATGGCCGCGTCGTCGACACGAAAGTCGGGGATCCGCGCCAGCAGTTCCTCGAGCGCCACCAGGATCTGCATCCGCGCAGCGGCGGCACCGAGACAGTGGTGGTGGCCCTGGCTGAAGCTGAGGATCTGACTGGGCCGCCGCCGTACATCGAGTTCCTCGGCGTCCGGCCCGTAGCGACGCGGGTCGCGGTTCGCGGCGCCGTAGAGCAGGAGCACCTTGCGGCCAGCCGGGATCAGCTTGTCGTGCAGTACGACGTCGCGCACCGCCGTGCGCGCCAGGGCCTGGACCGGCGAGGTCAACCGCAGGAACTCCTCGACCGCGTCGGGCAACAGCGACGGGTCGGCGACGAGCAGGGCCCGCTGGTCCGGACGCGACGACAGCAACTGGACCGCTCCGCCCAGCGCCCCGGTGGTCGTGTCGTTGCCGCCGGCCACCATCGTGAACACGAACGCCAGGATCGACAGCAGGCCGGCATCCGCTTCCGGTCCGTCGGCCACGCCGGCCGCGACCAGCTGGGAGACGGTGTCGTCGCCCGGTTCCCGACGTCGGCGCTCGATCAGGTCGGTGAAGTAGCCCATCAGTTCGACGGTTGCGCTCGCAGCATCCGTCCCGCTCACGTCTCCCGCGCCGACGTTGGCGCCCACGATCGCGGTGCTCCACTCGTCGAACCGGGCCCGGTCTGCTTCGGGGACCCCGAGGTAGTGGCCGACCACCAGGCTCGGCAACGGCTTGAACAGTTCAGCGACGACGTCACCGCCGCCCACTTCCCGCAGCCGCTCCACCCGCTCGACGACGAACGACCGCACGGCCGGCTCGATGTCGCGCACCTGGCGGGGCGTGAAGCCGCGTGCGACCAGCCGCCGGAAGGCGGTGTGGACGGGCGGGTCGGTCATCACGAACGGCGGGTTGTCGACGAGCCCGATCCGTTCGAGCTCGTCGTACTCGACGGTCAGGCCCTGCCCGCTGGAGAACGTGGCCACGTCGACAGCGGCCGCCAGGACATCGGCATGGCGGGACAGCACGTAGTGGTCCGCGTCGGGGCGGCCCACGGGAACGACGTGGTGCACCGGATCCTGCTCCCGCAGCACGGCGTACGACGACCACGGGTCGCGCCACGCTTCGCCGCCGCCCGGGCGATAGAAGTCACGGGACGTCTGAGTTGACATGTATCCAGAATGAGACACATTGACAGATATGTCCAGTGCTCCCTGCGATGAGTCCGGATGTCGGTGCGGGTCTCTAGTGTTCGAGGTAGGGCACCCGCAACAACGAGAGAGAACACGCAAACCATGAGCGAAGCAATGATCCGCGCCAGCGGACTGACGAAGAGCTACAAGGCGGTGCAGGCGTTGGCCGGGCTCGACCTGGCCGTCCCCGAGGGCAAGGTCCTCGCGCTGCTCGGCCCCAACGGCGCCGGCAAGACGACCGCGGTCCGCTGCCTGACAACGCTGCTGAAGCCGGACTCCGGTTCGGCGACGGTCGCCGGCGTCGACGTACTGACCGACCCGGCCGGAGCACGCGCCAAGATCGGACTGTCGGGGCAGTACGCCGCTGTCGATGAACACCTGACCGGCTACGAGAACCTCGTCATGGTCGGCCGGCTCTACCACCTCGGGAAGACTCGGGCGCAGGCCCGCGCCCGCGAACTGCTCGAGCGCTTCGACCTCACCGAAGCGGGCGACCGTCCCTCCAAGACGTACTCCGGCGGCATGCGCCGCCGGCTCGACCTTGCCGGAGCGCTGGTCGCCGAGCCGCCCGTGCTGATCCTCGACGAGCCCACCACCGGGCTCGACGTGCGCAGCCGCCAGCAGATGTGGGACGTCATCCGCGAGCTCGTCGCCAGTGGGGCGACGCTGCTGCTGACGACGCAGTACCTCGAGGAGGCCGACCGCCTCGCCGACGACATCGTCGTCATCGACCACGGCAAGGCGATCGCGCACGGCACCGCGGACGAGCTCAAGGCCACGACCGGTGGCGAGCGGATCGAGGTGGTCCTCGCCGACGCCGAGGACCGCGACGCCGCCGTCCGCACCGTCGCGGAGGTCGCGGTCGGCGACGTCCGGGTCAGTGACAACGGGCGCGAGCTCAGCGCTGCCGTCTCCGGGCGCGGCGCGGGCCACCTGCTGCACGTCCTGCAGGGCTTCGAGCGCGATTCCGTCACCGTCCTCGATGTGGGCCTGCGACGGCCGACCCTCGACGACGTGTTCCTCTCCCTCACCGGTCACGCGGCTGAAGAAGCCGACGCCGCGACCGACACCGATGCCAAGGAGCTGGCGAAGTGAGCACCGCAGTCCAGGCCCTCACCGACGGCTGGGTCGTCGCCCAGCGCAACCTGATCAAGATCAAGCGCGTGCCCGAAGTGCTCGTGTTCGTGCTGATCAGCCCGATCATGTTCGTGCTGCTGTTCGCGTTCGTGTTCGGCGGAGCGATCGATCCGCCGGGATCGGTCAACTACAAGGAGTGGCTGATCGCGGGCATCTTCGCCCAGACGGTCGTCTTCGGTGCCACGTTCACCGGCGCCGGTCTGGCCGAGGACATGCAGAAGGGCATCATCGACCGCTTCCGGTCGCTGCCCATGTCGAGCTCGGCGGTCCTCGTCGGTCGTACGACCTCCGACGTCGTCTACAACATTCTGTCGCTGATCATCATGGCGCTGACCGGCCTGCTGGTCGGCTGGCGGATCCGCGAGGGCTTCGTCGACGCGATCCTCGGCTTCGCCCTGTTGCTGCTCTTCGCCTACGCCGTCAGCTGGGTGATGGCGTTCGTCGGCATGCTGGTGCCGAGCGTCGAGGTCATCAACAACGCGTCGTTCATCGTGATCATGCCGCTGACGTTCGTCTCGAACGCCTTCGTCCCGACCGAGTCCTTCGACGGCGTGCTGCGCACCATCGTCGAGTGGAACCCGGTGTCGACACTGACCCAGTCCTCACGCGAACTGTTCGGCAACACCGGCGGGTTCGAGCCCACCGACGCGTGGTCGATGCAGAACCCGGTCCTCTACACGCTGATCTGGGTCGGGATCATCCTGGTCATCTTCGCCCCGCTCGCCGTGCGGCAGTACCGCCTCACCACCAGCAAGTAGCCGGCCCGCTGGCCCGCCCGGGTGTTCACTCCACCCGGGCGGTCAGCGGCAACCGACCGCGCGCACACGCCCCGACGGCCGCCGCCGTGAGCAGGGGCAGACCCACCACGACCAGTCCGATGAGCAACCACGGCACGTTCATGCTGGAGAGTCCGGTGTCGAAGTCGCGGGTCAGCGGCTGGCTGATCGCCAGTCCCGGGATGAAGCCGACCGGCGCTCCCAACAGGGCACCGATGCCGCCGACGAACAGCGCATAGCCCGCCGCGACGCGCCGCCGTTCGCGGGGACGAGCGCCCACGGCCGCCATCGTGGCGAGGTCGGGGCGGGCATCGGACAGGGCCAGGAAGGTCGCCGTGAGGGTGCCGCCGAGCATCAGGATCCCGCCGAGTGCGCCGAGCACGAACTGGATGATCCGCACCGCCGAATCGGCCTGGTAGCCGCGCTCGACGTAGAGGTACGGCTGGATCGGGAGCGCCCCGAGCACCTCCTGGATGTCCTTCTCCACGCTCTCGCTGATCGGACCGGGCAGGATCACGCCGACGGTGTCGACCTCGAGGCCGAGCTCCTTGACGACCTCGGGCGACATCAGCGCCGGGGCCGGCGGTGTCCGCTGCGCCACGTGGACGACACCCGCCTTCGCGGTCGCCGATGCGAGGTCCTGCGGGAGTTCCTCGGTCGGGACGTAGCGGCGTACGTCGACGCGCACCTCGCTCGCGTCGCGTCCGTCGTCGTCGGAGCCGCGGAGCAGGACGAGCCCGCCGTCGGCGAGCACGGCGTCGGCTCGTTCCCTGTCGTCGGCGTCCATCTCGATGTAGTCCGGGACCTCCGTGCCGACGAGGTACGGCGAGCCGATCGAGGACCAGTACTCGAGCATCATCGCCTCGCCGGCGGCACTGAACTCGATCTCCAGTTCACCGGTGTCGGTCGAGGACTGCAGGCCCTGGACCTGTTCGGCACTCTGGCCGGGCAGGTAGCGCGCGAGGGTCTCGTCCACGCTGGCCCGGTCCATGTCGTGGGGGAAGGCAATCGAGGCCTGGCCAACGGGAAGTTGCGGCATGTAGCCCGCTTCGTTGGACGCCTCCTGGCTGCTGACGGCGATCCCGAGCGCCACCACGCCGGCGACGGTGGCGCCGACGGCGGCCACCGCAGGCACGGTGCGGGTGCGGTGCCGGGCAGCGTCGCGGGCGGCGAACCGCAGCGCGAGCGGCCATCGCGCGGACAGGCGGGCCATCAGCACGACGACCATCGGCACCAGCAGGATCATCCCGAACACGGACACGATCGCGGATCCCGCGATCAGCAGCGGAGCGGTGTCCCGCCCGCCACCGGAGCCCAGGACGGCGCTGACGATGCCGCCGCCGAGCAGCACGAGTCCGAGGATCGGCGAGCGCGCCGACGGGCTGCCCTCACCGCGGCGCCCGGCCAGTACGGCCACGACGTCGTGCCGCGACGCCGAGAAGGCGGGTACGACGGCGGCGAGCAGGGCCGAGACCAGTCCGAAGGCAGCAACGACGACCAGCAACAGCCACGGGATCTCGAACGGGCCGAAGCGACTCGTGTCGAAGCGCTGAGCGATGGGTACCGCGGCCGCGCCGACGAGCACGCCGAGCACGACGCCGAGGACGCCGCCGATCGAACCGATCACCACCCCCGAGGCGAGGACGGTCCGCCGGGCCTGGCGCGGCGTACCGCCGGCCGCAGCGACGAGAGCCAGCGTGTGCGCCTGCGCCTTGGCCCGTACGGCGAACGCGGGTCCCGCGAGCAGGACGACCTCGAGGAGCACCATCGCGGCGACCAGCGCGAGCACGGTCATGGTGATGTCGTCGACGCCGTCCCCTGCCGGGATGCCGTCGTAGTCGGTGAACTCCGGCGGGTCGGTCAGGACCGCTCGGGAGGTGATCAACAGGCCGATCCTGTTGAGTTCCTTGACGTCGTCCCAGGTGACCGGGCCACCGCCCACCAACCAGCGACCCATCGTGCTGTCGCCCGTTCCGAACGCTCCGGGGAGGGCAGCGGCCAGGGGATATCCGCGCGACCCGGCGCTCTCGGCGATGCCGACGACCTTGAGCTCGAACTTCTGCTCGGTCCCGTCCAGGGACTTGCGGACCGCGGTCAGGGTGTCGCCGACACCGGGTCCACGGTCGGCGAGGGCCTGGTTGACCACCACCTCGCCGGGTCCGGGCGGGTACTCACCGCTGACCGGTTCGAACAACCCGTCCGTGACGGGGTTCGCGAGGTCGGTGGTGAAGGCTTCGAAGTCGCCGATGCCCTTGTCGGTCTGGAACCCGATCGAGTCGTGGCCGAAGACGGTGATCGGGCGGTCGGGGCCCACGGCCTTGCGAACTGCAGCAAGGTCGGTTCCGTCGAGGACGGCGTCCTCGTCGATCTCGTTCTCGGCGTTGCCGTAGCCGCCGGCCTCCGGGTCGGGGCTCTGGACGATGTTGTCGCTCCAGCTCGTCTCGATGAGCGCCTCGGCCGAGCCGATCCGGCGGTCGATGCCCTCGACGCCCGACACGTCGGCGGTGCGCCACACGATCGCGGCGGCGCTGACGGCGAGCACGGGCAGGCAGATCAGCACCAGCATCAGCGCGGTCTGGCCCTTGCGGCGCAGCGCCTCGCGGCGAGCCAGGCGCAGCGCCACCCGCCAGCCGCCGCTGGTCGACAGGTTCTGGCTCATCGCGCAGCGTGCTCGGTGAGGACGTCGACCCGGTCGGCACCGGTCTCGTCGACGACGACTCCGTCGCGGAGGAACACGACCCGGTCCGCCCAAGCCGCGTGCCGCGCCTCATGGGTGACCAG
This sequence comes from Nocardioides sp. WS12, assembly GCF_014108865.1. Classification (NCBI taxonomy): domain Bacteria; kingdom Bacillati; phylum Actinomycetota; class Actinomycetes; order Propionibacteriales; family Nocardioidaceae; genus Nocardioides; species Nocardioides sp. WS12. The sequence goes on from NZ_CP053928.1 coordinate 437,533, forward strand.
GACGCCGGCCGCGCCGGCGTCGCAGCGGGCGCGCAGCAACTGCAGGATCTCCTCACCGGTCTCGGTGTCGAGGGCGCCGGTCGGTTCGTCGGCAAGGATCAGCCGACGTTCACCGATGATGGCGCGAGCGATCGCGACCCGCTGCTGCTGTCCACCCGACATGTCGTCAGGGAAGCGGTCCGCGAGCTCGCCGATCCCGACCTCCTCCAGTGCGGCCCGGGCCTCCTTGCTCGCTGCCCGGGCACTGACGCCGTCGAGCTCGCGCGGCAGCGCGACGTTCTCCGCGGCGGTGAGTGCCGGGATCAGGTTGAAGCCCTGGAAGACGTAGCCGATCGACGTACGACGCATGTGCGCCCGACCCTGCAGGTCGAGGCGGCCCAGGTCGGTGCCTTCGACCGCGACCGTGCCGCCGGTCGGCTGGTCGAGGCCACCGGCGATGGTCAGCAGGGTGGACTTGCCGGAGCCGGACGGGCCCATCACGGCGACGAGTTCGCCGGCGTGTGCGGTGAACGAGACGCCACGGAGCGCGTGGACCTGGGTGGCGCCGTCACCGTGGACCCGGGTCACGTCGGTGAGCTTCAGGATGGCGTTCATCGGGCTTCCTCGGTCGGGTCCGGCGTCGTGGGGGCAGGGGCGGGTCGCGCCGTGGCGGTGCTCCGCAGCCGGGCCCGGGCATCGAGCAGCCAGCGCCGCTCGGCGCGGGCCAGCCGGCTCGCGTGGTCGTGCACGCTGTGCTTGCCGGTGTCGCTCATCGCGGCGTCCTCTCGTCCGCGGCCCGTTCGTGAACCGGCTGCGCGTTCGGCGTCGTCGTACCTGACGCCTGCTCGCGGGAGGCCCGTCGCAGCCGCGCCTCGCAGTGGTCGAGCCAGCGGATCTCCGCCTCGGCTCCGAAGACGAGTGAGTCGAGCACCAGGCTCCACGCCAGCTCGCGCGGGTCGGCGCCGACGGCTCGGCGCTTCAACCGGGTGTAGTCCTGGAGCGCGGCCATCGTGGCGCTGCGCTGCTGCTGGATGACCGTACCGACGTCGACGCCGGGCACCGTGACGGCGAGCGCCAGCTTGATCGCGAGTTCGTCACGCGGCGGCTGGGTGCGCGCCACCGGTGTCGTGAACCATGCCGCCACCTCGTCGCGCCCGGCCTCGGTGATCCGGTAGATCACGTGGCCCTCGGCGTTCTCGGCCTCGCCCGTCGCGAAGCCGTCGCGCTCGAGGCGGGTGAGCGTCGTGTAGACCTGCCCGACGTTCAGCGGCCAGGTCTCCCCGGTGCGCTGTTCGAACTCGGCGCGCAACTGGTAGCCGTACATCGGCTCGGTCTCCAGCAGTGCCAGCAATGCGTGCTTGACGGACATCTCGCGCCCCTTCGGGTGGCTTACATACTCGGTATGGTCATGTATACCCGATATGCAACGAGGTGTCGAGGCCCGACGTCGTCCGTCAGGTCAACGAGTGGCGCAGGTGGAACGCCAGCCGGGCCGCGATCTTGCCGGCCGGCGTCGCCAGGAGTACGTCGGCGGGATTGCCCGGCAACGGCACCGCGAGCCGGCGCCGGCTGGTCAGCGACACCGCGCGCCCGAAGGTGCGCAGTCCGTGATCACCCGAGAGGGGCCCGTATCCGCGAGCACCGAGCACCTGGCGCGGCAGAGCTCCGGCCACCGAGCCGACACCCACGTTGACACTCACCTGGGCGGCCCGCAGCGCCTCACCGATCTGCGCTCCCTTCTCGCGGGAGAAGACGGCCACGTGGGCGTAGGGCCGATCGCGAAGGCGCGCGAGGACGTCGCCGAACTCCGCCTGTCCGTGCACCCGCAACCGCGGGTCCGCGTCGGTCGGGCCGGCGGCCAGTTCGTGGGTTGGTCGCGGTCGTCGTACGCCCAGCACTCGCGCCAGCCCACTCCCGAGGCTCAGCGGGGCCGGGCCGTCCGCCGCGAGGGCTTCCTGCAGTTCGACGTCGAAGTCGGCGCTGACGTCCGGCGCGACGAACACCTCCGGAACGGCACCGGTCTCGCCCGTCCCGGCACGTCCGACGGTGCGGGCGACGCTGGCCGCGGCCGCCCGCAGGTCAGCGTCGGGGGCCACGATCGTGACCGCGGGTCCCACCGGAACGACCGTGACGGGCACCAGCGAACGTGCGCTCACCGCGCTGATCCGCGCTGCCGCCGCAGCGGAACCGAAGACACACACGCGGTCCACGGGGGCGGCCGCGAGTGCCTCCGTCGTGGCCTCGTCGCCCGTCACCACCTGGAGCAGGGGGACGTCGGCGCGGAGGAGTTCGGCGTAGGCGAGCAGCGCGGCCTCGTGCCCGGCAGCCGGCTTGAGCACGACCGCGTTGCCCGAGGCCAGGGCGCTGACCACCGCGCTCGACGGACCGTAGAGCGGGGCATACCCCGACGCGATGACCGCGACGACACCCTCGGCCCCGTAGCTGGTGCGGGTGGCCAACTCCGGGTTCAGCAGTCCGGCTCCCTGCGCCGTCGCATTCAGCACCCGGGCCGCATTCGCCTCGACCCACTTCAGGTGCTCGATGCTCTGGAGCACCTCGAGCATCGCTTCGTCGATCGACAGCCCGCCCTCGTGGAGCGCTCCGGCGAGATCGTTGGAAGCGCGCCACAACCGGCCGCGCCAGGCACGGAGCACCCGGACCCTCTCGGCCACGGACGTCGCCGCCCAGCGATCACCGGCCGCGTGGGCGACACGGACCACCTCGGCGACATCGGCCTGATCACCTGCGTCGAAGCTCATGCGCCTCAGAATGTCACCTCCGTACGACGAAGGGTCGGCCCCGTGCGGGACCGACCCTCATCGTTGGTCGAGGAGGCTGCTCAGCAACCGTCTCGAGACCGCTACGGCGTCGCCGTGTCGACGTAGACGAACGTCGAGTTCGGTGCGCCGTCGTACCCGAGCAACCCGAAGTAGTGGGCATCCGGGTCGAGGCCGGTCCACGACACGTCGAAGCTCGTGTCGCCACCGGTCGTGACCGGCACCGGGTTGGGGTCGACGGCCAGGTTGCCGACCGACGGGGTGCCGCCGAGGTCGTAGACCCGCAGCGAGTAGGGCACCGGGGCGCCCTGGTCGCCGGCCGCGAAGGCGTCGACCTCGACGATGTAGGTGCCGGCCGGTGCGCCCTCGAGCGAGAATGTCTCGCCCGGGGACGGCGTGGCCACCTCGCCTGCGACCGCGAAGATCGTGCCCGGGTCGCAGGTCGTCGCGGCGTACACGAACATGTCCAGGTCGCTCGTCGGGTCCGGCGCGACCAGGTCGAACTGGGCCAGGTCGTTGCCCTCGCCGATCGTGACGCACTCCAGGGCGTAGTCCCCGACGAGCAGGGCGCCCTCGGCGACCTGGCCCTTCACGAGGCCGGCCGTGGAGACCTGCAGGTCACCGGTGAAGCCACCGGTGATCGGCACGTTGGTCGAGCCGTCGACGCCCGTGCCGTCGATCGAGTTCGGCGCCTTCACCGACACCGGACGCAGCGCGACAGGCAGGCGCACCGTCGTCGGACCGGTCAGCGTCACGTGACCGAACGCCCACTGACTGAGCGGCGCGGTGGTGCGCTCGAAGGTGAATCCGACCGTGGTCTCCTGGCCGGCCTTCTTCGCGTTCACCGAAGACTTGCTCGCGGTGCTCTTGAAGCCGGGCACCTCGACCTTCACCCTCCAGGTGCCCTTGCGGGCGGCCGTGAAGGTGCGGTTCAGGGTCACCTCGGTCATCACGTGGCCCTCGGCCAGCGACGGCACGTTGACGGCGTTCGGCTCGATCGCCGGGACGCCGGTGTCGAGGCCCAGTCCGGTGATGTAGCCGTACCACTGCTCCCAGTCCGAGAGGACGAACAGGCCGGGGTCGAGGAACGCCTTGGCGTTGACGTGGCCGGCGCCCTGCGCGAACAGGTCGTTCGACTTGCCGCCCGTGGCCGTCTTGAGGTCCGTCGCGGTCGTCATCATGGCCGACTTGATCTGCATCGGCGACCACTTCGGGTGCTCGCCCTGGATGAGCGCAGCGAGACCGGCGATGTGCGGAGCCGACATCGACGTACCGGAGTAGAGGTCGTAGTCGCGGCCGTGGTTGGACGGCGGCGCAACGGCCGCCAGCACGCTGACACCGGGCGCCGAGATGTCCGGCTTCAGCAGGTCGCTGTCGTCGGATGCGGCGGGGCCACGCGAGGAGAAGCCGGCGATCTGCGGGACGGGGGTCACCGTGCCCGTCAGGTTGCCGAGCTCGAAGCGTGCGGTCGCACCGGCACCGGCGGCCTCAAGGTAGTCGTAGACCTTCGGGGAGTCGACGTGCGAGACGTGGATCGTCGGCACGGCGTGGAAGTCCGCGTCCAGGCTGCCTTCGGTGATGTTCGCGAGGACGACGCCCACGCCACCGGCGCGCTCGACCTCCTCGCTCTTGACCACCCGGTCGTAGACGCCGCGCTGGCAGACCACGATCGCGCCGGCCACCTTCGTCGGGTCCAGGCTGTTCGGCGCACAGAGGGCCGTGTCGCCGGCAGGGGCCGAGCCGTTGCCGGATTCCGCCGCGTCGACCAGGTGGGTGTCCGGCAGCGCCGTCCGGCTGATCGAGGCGCCGACGATCTTCTGGCCGTCGCCGAGGACGACGGTGTTCTCGAAACTCGTGTGCGTGCTCGCCGCGACAGTGGTCACCCACGGGCTGTTGTGCGCGACGGTCGAGGCACCCGGACCCTCGTTGCCCGCGGAGGCAGCCACGAAGACGCCGGCCTCGGCCGCACCTTCGAAGGCGATCTCGGCAGCTTCCAGGACGGTGTCGGTCGGGCCCGAGATCGAGTAGTTGAGGACGTCGACACCGTCGGTCACGGCCTGCTCGATCGCAGCCACGAGGTCGGACGTCGTACCGGAGGCGCGACCGTCGGGGGTGGCCCACAGGGCCTTGTAGACGGCGATCTTCGCGGCCGGGGCGACCCCGCTGATGTTGCCGAAGTTCACGCCCTCGGTGGAGACGTCCTTGACCGGGTTGCCGGCGGAGGTCGAGGCGGTGTGCGAGCCGTGGCCGTTGCCGTCCCGGGCCGAGATGAAGTCCTCCGGGATGGTGCGGCTCTCGCCGTACCCATCGACGAAGGAGCGCGCCGAGATCAGCTTCGTGTTGCAGTGGGCGAGGGTGAACTCCTCGCCGGTCTCGCACTCGCCACGGAACAGGTTGCCGTCGGACTTCTTCATCGACGTGATCGATCCGCTGATCCGGGTGCCCCACTTGCCCTGCGGCTTCGAGGTCAGCTTGGCGCCCTTGAAGGACTGCGACTCGGGCCAGATACCGCTGTCGATGACACCGACGACGACACCGTCGCCCGCCTTGTCCTGGCCGCCGGTCTGGTTCCAGACGCCCTTCTTGCCGGAGAGGCCGAGGAAGTCAGGGGTGTTCCACGTGTCGGCGTAGACGATCGAGTCCTTCTGGACCGTGAGCACGCGGCGGTCGGTGGCCAGTTCCGTGGCCTGCTTGGCGGTCAGGTCCGCGACGAAGCCGTTGGCCGAGATCGTGTAGTGCACCTTCACGTCGAAGCCGAGATCGGTGCCCAGCTTGTCGTGGCTGGCGCGCAGCTTCTTCGTGTACGGCGCCACGGCGGCGCCCTTCGCGTCGAACTGTTCGCCCGCGGCCGCGCGGGTCGGGTTGGCCGTGGAGGCGGGCGGTGCCGCCAGCATCACGACGTAGCGACCGGCCTTGTAGCGGGTCAGGTCGGCCTTGACGGCCGACTGGCCCTCGCCGTCGGCGGCACCGGGGCCCGGGTCACTGGGATCGGCCAGTGCCGGTGCGCCGAGGGCGACAGTGAGTCCGAGCGTCGCCGCGAGGGCGAACACGAGGAGTGCGGGAAGCCGACGGGCGCGATCGCGCGTGCGCGGGACATGCATGGGGGTCCTCCGGGTCCGAGAGGGATGCGACAGGGTGGGGGTCCTGCCGTGAGGCGGAGATCGTTCCGCCTCCGTCACCCAACCGGCGAAGATCCGCCGCGTCAAGGGTCCGGGACAGGACGACTCGAATCGTGACCAGGGGTTTTCGTGTCCGACTCGCGGCAGAGGCCAGGCGGGAGGTCAGGCGTCAGTACGGCGCCGCGAGGCCATCGAACATCGGAAAGTGCTTCACGTTCCGCGTCCAGAGCCGCCCGCCGACGGCCTCGACCGTCGCCGCGATCACGTAGTCGACGGTGTCGACGCCAGCGTGAGATCGAAGGTACGTCTGCGCGAAGCGACCGGCCCGATCGGCAATGTCCACCGTCACCGGAACCCACTCGAAGGTGTCGAGGAGCGCCAGGGTGCCGGCTTCCTCACTGCTCCGCATGCCCGCAAGGATCTCGGTGCGGGTCAGCACCGTGCCCACCATCGCTTCGCCGGATTCAACCAACGCTGACAGCGCGACGCGCGCCTCCGACTTTCCCCGAAGGTGATCGATCAGCACCGAAGTGTCGACGACCACGGTCACTGGCGGGCCAACCGTGAGCCGAGTCCGCCGCGCAGTTTCTCGACGTACTCCGCACCGTCGACGTCATCACCCATCTCGACGATCGCCCATGCGCCAAAGGATGCCTCCAGCCGCAACTGCCTTTCGGTGACGGTGCTGGACCCATAGACCTCGTCGATGGCCCGACGAACGAGCTCGGCCAGTCCCAGGCCGGTATGCGCAGACTCCGCTCGCAGACGGGCGTACTGCTCGTCCTCGAGGGTGATCTGGGTGCGGTGGCTCATGATGTAAGCCTACATCACATCGCCGAGGAGGTCAGGCGGAGACGACGGCCACCACGGCGGCCCGGCGTACCGGATCCGACCAGCGGCTGGCAGCCCGCGCGATCCGGACAGCGGAGATCACCAGCAGCACGACGGCGACCGCGATCATCGGACGCGGGCGCTCCACGGCGGCCAGGGTGGCGAAGAACAGGCCCGTGAACGTGGTGGTCAGGGCGAGGCGGAGCGAGTAGCCAACCATCGTGAGCGGCGGGGCAGGCGTCGCGCGCGCCGAGCGGAGGTCAACCGCGTACGGCGACTTCTCCGACCACCGCAGGCCGGCCGAGACGGCCTGGCCGACGACCGTGAACAGCGCGAGAACGACGGCCAGTGCCTCGGACGGCGTCGGTACGCCGGCCCGGATCGCGCCGAGCGCGATCGTGATCAGCGCGGCGCCGAGCAGCACCTCGGCGAGCACCCAGGCGCGCGCGACCACCACCGTCCGCGGCGCCACCGGCAGCGTCTCGCGCCACAGCATGCCGCGGCCGTCGAGGCACCACAGGTTCACCCCGAAGAGCAGCACGCAACCGGACGCAACCAGTCCGGGCAACAAGATCAGCGTCTCCCACAGGAGTCCACCGGCGAGAGCAACGAGGCCGGGCGCGATGGCGAGCAGCAGGGTGCCGCGCCGGAGCGGGACGCTGCGCCACACCGAGGCCCGGTCGGTCCGGATCAGCATCGCGCGACCGGAAGCGGGTGTGGGCCGGGCGGCATGGGTGCGCGTCTCCTGCCGGCCCTCGTCCCGCGGCTGCCGGGTCGCCGCGAGGGTCGCGAGTCGCGCACCGAGGCCGATGAACGCCACGGCAACAGCCATCAGCACGATCGTGATCAGCGCGACGGAGCCCGCACTCCCGCGTTCGATCGCGGTGGCGGAGATGCGGGCCGGGCCGGCAACGAGCACCGAACGCACATCCGGGGTCGCGCCGATCGCTGCCAACAGCGCGAGCGCGACCGTGATCGCGATCCGCACGACCCGCACACCGCGCGGGCCGCGCCGGATCCACTCGACGCCCCAGGCCACCGCCTGACCGAGGACCGTGGCGGCCACCACCCAGGCCAGGGTGAGCAGCTGGACGCCGAACAGTCGTTCCGGGCCGGCCACCAGGGCCGTGAAGCCCAGCAGCAGCCAGGTCTGCAGCAACCACCCCGTGTTGAGGGGAGCCAGCACCAGCGCACCGAGATGGTCGGTGACCGGGCTGATCGGATGGATCGACGCGGGGTCGCGAGCCAGCAACTCCCGGCCTCCGCCACCGGCGATGGCACTCGCCACGCTGATCGCCGCGACCGCGGCCAGGGCTGCGGGCAACGCACGCGTCGTGCGGCTGAGGGCGCCCGGGGCGACGTCGACCCAGGCCGGCACGGTCGCCGCCAGCACCGTCACCACACCGAAGATCGCAAGCGCCACGACGACGGCCCGCGGCCGCTTCAGGGTCGCGGCACGGAACCACAGCAGGTGCCGGAGGTCCGCGACGGCGCGGCGCATCTCGCTGGCACGATCGGCCGCGGCCGGTTCAGGCGAGAAGTGCGCGGTAGGCACGCGCCCCATCCTCGCCCGCCATGAAGCCGGACGAAATGGTGGCCATCCGGGTCCCGCCACGGAGTACGGCGACCTCGCCGCACACCTGGACCGCAAGGTCGCGCAAGTGGGTGGAGACGAGCACACCGGCACCTCGGGCGCGGGCGTCCTCAATGACCTCGAACGTGGCCTCGACACCGACCGGGTCGACCCCGTCGAAGGGCTCGTCGAGCAAGAGGACGGCCGGCTCGTGCAGGGCCGCGAGGACCACGCTCAGGCGCCGCGACATCCCGTGGCTGAAGCCCGCGGTCACCCGGTGGGCGACGAGACCGAGGTCGAAACGCTCGAGCAGCGCCCTGGCACGGGTCTCCCAACCCTCGAGGTTGCGCAGTCGCGCGCTGAGCTGCAGGTGCTCCCACGGCGTCGCGCGCGGCACCAGGCCGCCGACATCCGGGCAGTACCCGACGACACGCTTCGCTTCGAGCGTGGCGTCGCGGACGTCGTACCCACCGACGAAGGCCGTGCCCTCGGTCGGCGGCACCACGCCGGCCAGCACCCGCATCGTCGTGGACTTGCCCGCGCCGTTGCGTCCCAGCAGGGCCATGGCCTGGCCGGGCTCGACTCGCAGATCTACTCCAGTCACCGCTTCTACCGTGCCGAATTGCACCCGAAGGCCGGACACTTCAATTGCGGTCTGGGTTTCCCTCCCCATCACCATCACATCCTGACCTGTTTGCCCGGAAAGGCCAACGGTCAGGCGGCGCCGAAGGACTAGTCCTTTCGGGTGGTCTCAGGCTCAGGTGTGTTGCGGGAACCCGAGGTTCAGGCCGCCGTGCGACGGGTCCAGCCAGCGCGAGGTGACCGCCTTCTCCCGGGTGAAGAACTCCACGCCCTGCGGGCCGTACGCCTTGGCATCGCCGAAGAGCGAGGCCTTCCAGCCGCCGAACGAGTGATAGGCGACCGGCACCGGGATGGGCACGTTGATGCCGACCATGCCGACCTCGACCTCCCGCTGGAAGCGTCGGGCCGCGCCGCCGTCGTTGGTGAAGATGGCGGTGCCGTTGCCGTAGGGCCCGGCATTGATCAACGCCACCCCGTCGGCGTACGACGCCACCCGCACCACGGACAGGACCGGACCGAAGATCTCGTCGATGTAGACGGTGGAGGTCGTCGGTACCTTGTCGATCAGCGTGGGGCCGAGCCAGAAGCCCTCGGCCGCTCCGTCGATCTGGACCTCGCGCCCGTCGACGACAACCGTGGCTCCGTCGGCCGTGGCGACGTCGAGGTAGCCCGCGACCTTGTCGCGGTGCTCGCGGGTGATCAGGGGGCCCATGTCGCAGGAGCGGCGGCCGTCGCCGATGACCAACTTGCCCATCCGGTCGCTGATCCGGCTGATCAGGTCGTCCGCGATCGGCTCGACGGCGACCACGACGGAGATCGCCATGCAGCGCTCGCCGGCCGAGCCGAATCCGGCGTTGACTGCCGAGTCGGCGACCAGGTCGAGGTCGGCGTCGGGCAGCACCAGCATGTGGTTCTTCGCGCCGCCGAGAGCCTGGACCCGCTTGCCGTGCGAGGTCGCGGTCTCGTAGACGTAGCGCGCGATCGGGGTCGACCCGACGAACGAGATCGAGGCGACGTCGGGGTGGGTGAGCAGTGCGTCGACGGCCTCCTTATCGCCGTGCACGATGTTGAAGACACCGTCGGGCAGACCGGCCTCCTTGAGGAGCTCGGCCATCCAGTTCGCGACGCTCGGGTCCTTCTCGCTGGGCTTCAGGACCACGGTGTTGCCGGTCGCGATGGCGATCGGGAAGAACCACAGCGGGACCATCGCCGGGAAGTTGAACGGGCTGATGATGCCGACGACGCCCAGCGGCTCTTTGAGGGAGTAGACGTCGACGTCGGTCGAGACGTTCTGCGAGAACGCGCCCTTCGCGAGTTGCGGCATCGCGCAGGCGAACTCCACGACCTCGAGCCCCCGGGCGACCTCACCCGCGGCGTCCGACAGCACCTTGCCGTGCTCGGAGGTGAGGATCGCGGCGAGCTCGTCCTTGCGGGAGTTGAGCAGCTCGCGGAAGCCGAAGAGCACCTGCTGGCGGCGGGTGATCGACACCTGCCCCCAGGTCGCGAACGCTTCCTTCGCCACCGCGACGGCGTGCGCGATGTCCTCGGCGCTGCCGTAGCGGACATGCTTCGACACCTGACCGAGGGCCGGGTCGAACACCTCCCCGGTGCGCGGAGAGACGCCGGTGTCGGGTCCGCCGGCGATCCAGTGGTCGAGCACGGGCAGTTGCGTGGTTTCAGTCATCAGGGTCAGAGCTCCTCGTCGAGCAGGGTGAGTACGGCGTCGTACGTCGCCAGGGCCTCGGCCACCTCATCGGCGGTCACGACACAGGGCGGGACGACATGGATGCGATTGTCGGCGGTGAACGGGATCAGGCCGCGGCCGAGCAGTTCGGCCTTGGCCCGTCCCATCAGTGCGGCGGACAGGGGCACGCGGGTCGCGCGGTCGGCGACCAGCTCCACGGCCCAGAAGACGCCGGTGCCACGGACCTCCCCGACGACCGGGTGCTTGTCCGCCAGGGCGTCGAGACCGGGGCCGATCACTTCGGCACCGATCTTCTTCGCGTGCTCGACGATGCCCTCGTCCTCCATGGCGTCGATCGAGGCGACGATGGATGCGGCCGCGAGCGGGTGGCCGCTGTAGGTGAGCCCGCCGGGGAAGACCCGGTCGTCGAAGGTCTTAGCGACGGCATCGCTCAGCACCACGCCGCCGACGGGGACGTAGCCGGAGTTGACCCCCTTCGCGAACACGACGAGGTCCGGGGTGACGTCGAAGGCGTCGAAGGCGAACCACTCCCCCGCCCGACCGAAGCCGGCCATCACCTCGTCGAGGATGAGCATGATCCCGTGCTCGTCGGCCAGGGCCCGTACGCCGGCGAGGTAGCCGGGCGGCGGCACCAGCACGCCCGCCGTACCCGGGATCGTCTCCAGCAGGATCGCGGCCACACTCTGCGGCCCCTCGCACTCGACCACCCGGCGCAGGTGTCGCAGCGCCCGCTCCGCCTCCTCCTCGGGCGTGGTGGACCAGAACTCCGAGCGGTAGAGATAGGGACCGAACACGTGAACGTGGCCCCGGGCGTATTCGTTCGGCAGCCGTCGCCAGTCACCCGTGGAGACGATCGCCGCCCCGGTGTTGCCGTGATAGCTCCGGTACGTCGACACGACCTTGTCGCGACCCGTGTGCAGCCGGGCCATCCGGATGGCGTTCTCGTTGGCGTCCGCACCGCCGTTGGTGAAGAACACCTTGTTCATGCCCTCGGGGGCGCGTGCTGCGATCCTCCGGGCAGCCTCGCCCCGGGTGAGGTTGGCCGTGGCCGGCCCGATCGTCGCCAGGGTGGCCGCCTGCTCCTGGATGCCGGCGACGACCGCCGGGTGCTGGTGGCCGATGTTGACGTTGACGAGCTGGCTGGCGAAGTCGAGGTAGCTCCGGCCCGCGTGGTCCCAGACGCGGGTACCGAGACCCCCCGCGACGACGAGGGGCGCGAGCGCCGCCTGCGCACTCCACGAGTGGAAGACGTGCTCTCGATCGAGCTCCGTCGCGAGGGTGTCCCGGTCATCCATGGTTACTTGCCGCCTTCCTTGAGCTCGACGGTGATCGGCTCGAAGCCGGCGCCCTTGGTGTCCACGCCGTCCGCCTCGAGCTCGGCGAGTGCCTTCTCGACGTACTCGTTGGTGTGGGCCGAGGCCGGCGGTTCCTTGCTGATGATCGATGCGCCCGTCTCGTTCTTCGTGTTGAGCGCGATGTCGACGGTCTGCTTCCAGGCGGCGTCATCGATCATCCCCACGCCGTTGGTGGAGGGCCAGAGCAGTTTGTTGACCTCGTTGGTCATCCAGAGCTGGTGGCTGGTGCCGAGCTCGGAGCCCGACTCCGCCACGATCTTCGCGCCGTCCTCGGGGTTGTCGCGGACGAATGCCCAGCCCTTGATGGACGCCTTGATGAACGCAACGGTCTGCGCCTCGTAGGCGGCGTCGGAGAGCTTCTCGGTCTGCGCCCAGATGGCGTCCTGGAGCATCGCGGAGCCGACGTCGTTCCAGTCGATGACGTTGAGGTCTTCGGGCTGGTAGAGCTTGCCCGTGTCCGGGTTCACCGTCTCCAGCACCTGGGCGTACTCGTTGTAGGTCATCGCCTGCGCGGCGTCGATGTCGCCGGCGAGGAACGCGTTCATGTCGAAGGCCTGCTGCACCAGGTTGATGTCACCGACACCCACCCCGGACTCCTGCATGCCGGCGAAGAGCTCCCACTCGTTGCCGAAGCCCCAGCTGCCGACCGCCTTGCCCTTCAGGTCCGCGGGCTTGGTGATGTTCTTGTCCTTGAACGAGATCTGGGTCGTTGCGCTGCGCTCGAAGATCTGCGCGACGTTCGTGATCTTCGCGCCCTGTTCGATCGAGCCGAGCACCTTCGGCACCCACGAGATCGCGTAGTCGACGTCGCCCGACGCCAGTACGTCCTGCGGAACGATGTCGACACCGCCCTCGACGATCTTCACGTCGAGACCTTCGTCGACATAGAAGCACTCGGCGACCGCGGCGTAGTACCCCGCGAACTGCGCCTGCGAAACCCACTGGAGCTGGAGCGAAACCTCGTCCAGTTCACCGGCGTCCCGTGCTTCCTGGGTGCGTTCGGCGCAGTCCTTGTTGGCCGCGACGTCGACCTCCGAGGAGTTCTTCCCGTCGTCACTTCCACATCCGGAAGTGACCAGTGCGAGGACGGCAGCGGCGGCGCCCAGCTTCAGTGTTGTTTTCATTGGATCTCCTGTTTCCTCAGGGGGTTCCGAGACTCGGGGGTGGCCTAGGGCCGGTGGTGCCGTGAGAACCACAGCTCGACGAGCAGGGTGACGACGTAGAACAACAGGCCGAGCACGATCGCTCCGGAGACATAGGCCCACGCCAGCGGGTAGTTGCTGCTCGCCGCCGAGGAGGTGATCGACTTGCCCAGCCCGCCGATCGGGCCACCGAAGTACTCGGCGATCAGCGCTGCGATCACGGCCAGCGAGGACGCCACCCGCAATCCCGTGAAGACGTACGGCGTCGCCGTCGGCAACGTGACGCTCCGGATCACCTGCAACGGCCCGGCGGCGTAGGCGGTCATCAGGTCGCGATGCACGGCCTTCACCTGACGCAGCCCGCGCAGGGTGTTGAGGTAGACGGGGATCGACACCGACAGGCCGGCCACGATGATCCGGCCGGTGTCGACCGCGGCGCCGTACATCGAGTAGAGCACCGGAGCCAGGGCGACGATCGGGATCACCGCGAGGGCGGCGACCACGGGCGCGGCCATCTGGTCCAGGAAGCGGAAGGTCCCGGCCAGCATCGCGCCGCCGACCCCGATCACCGCACCCGCCACGGTGCCGATGAGCGCGTTGCGACCGGTGACCGTGGCGCCCTTGACGATGCTGTCGAAGTTGAGGGTGATCTGGTCCCAGATCGCGCTGGGGGCGGGCAGGACGAAGGGCTCGATCTCGAGGGAATCGACCAGCCACTCCCACGCCGCGATCGCCAGGACGCCGACGACCAGCGGCGCCAGGACCGTGCTCCACCGCAGCTCGGCGATGGGCAGCCGGGCGCGGGTGTCCTTGGCGGGCGACGCGTCCGCAACCGTCGTCATCGGGTGTCGACCCCGCGTGCAGAGACGGCCTGCTCCGGGATGCCGTGCAGCAGGCTGCGGACCTCGCCCACCGCACGGAAGAAGCCCTCCTCGTCGCGGGCGCCGGCCGATCGGTCGTGGGCGGGGACCATGCCATCGGCGCGGACGTCGACGACGCCGGTGATCCGGCCAGGACGCGGAGACATCACCACCACCCGGTCGGAGAGGAACACCGCCTCGGGGATCGAGTGCGTCACGAAGAGCACGGCTGCGCCGGTCTCCGCGCAGATCCGGACCAGCTCGTTCTGCATCCGCTCGCGGGTGATCTCGTCGAGCGCGCCGAACGGTTCGTCCATCAGCAACAGGCGCGGGCTCTCCGCCAGCGCCCGCGCAATCGCAACGCGCTGCTGCATCCCGCCGGAGAGCTGGTCGGGGTGGCTCTTCGCGAAGTCGGTGAGGCCGATCAGCTCGAGCAACTCGGCCACCCGTTGCCGTCGTACGTCGGCGGGGACGCCGTGCAGCTTGAGGGGAAGCTCGACGTTGCTGGCCACGGTGCGCCACGGCAGCAGGCCGGACTGCTGGAAGGCGATGCCGTATTCCTGGTCCAGCCGTGCCTGACGGGCGGTCTTGCCGAAGACCGTGATCGTCCCCGACGTCGCTGCGTCGAGGTCCGCGACGAGTCGCAACAAGGTGCTCTTGCCGCAGCCGCTGGGGCCGATCAGGGAGACGAACTCCCCGTCCGCCACGGTGAGGTCCACATCGGTGAGCGCGTCGACCTGCTTGCGCCCCTTGCCGAAGATGCGGTGGACGCCACGCGCCTCGATCGCCGGGTCGTTCACCGGAGGGTTCATGGGGCGACTCCTGTCAGTCGGAACGGTCGGAGGGCCAGGCCCAGCAGGCCGACGGCTCCGGCAGCCACCAGGCCGATGGCGACGGCACCGAAGATCGGGGCCCAGGGCTTGGCCGGGTCACCACTGGCAGCGACGGCGTAGTCGATGACCATCCGGCCCAGACCGCCCTTGAGGCCGATCGAGACCTCGGCCACGACCGCCCCGATCACCGCACTCGCGGCTCCGAGGCGCAGCGCCGGCAGCAGGTACGGAACGCTCGCCGGGATCCGCAGGGTCAGCAACGTGCGCCACCATCCGATCCCGAAGGCACGCATCAGGTCCAGGTGGGTCGCCTCGGGCGACTTCAGCCCGCGCAGCGCACCGACCGCCACCGGGAAGAAGGCGAGGTACGCGGCGATCACGGCCACCGAGTCCTCGCTCGTCCACACGTGTCCGCCGATCTCGACGGCCGAGCCCCAGCGCCGGACGAGTGGTGCGATCGCGATCAGCGGGACCGTCTGGCTCAGCACCACCCAGGGCAGGAGCGCCGACTCGATGATCCGGAAGCGGCTCATCACCAGCGCAAGCAGGAGACCGACCACCACGCCGATCAGCCAGCCACGGGCGGCCAGTCCGAGCGAGAACAGGCTGGCGTCGTACACGGCACTCAGGGCATCGGGCGCTCCGGCGAGCGAGGTCACCGGCTCTCCGAAGCGCTGCAGCATCTCCCACGAGTGCGGCATGGCCAGATCGGTCGTGCGCGGCAGGATCCGGGTGTCGCCGAGCAGCACCCCCTGCTCCGGTCCGAGCGCCTTGTAGAGGTCCCAGGCCGCAACGACGGCGGCGACGCCGAGGACGCCGAGGATCACGGCGCGGAAGCGCCTCCAAAGATGAACCAACGCGACGCCCTACGCCTTCGCCGTGACGTGGTCACGCAGTTCGGGGATGATCGATTCGCCGTAGACCCGGAGGGTCTCCTCCTTGTTGTCGTGCTGGAGGTAGATCGCGAACTGGTCGACGCCGATGTCCTTGAGCTCCTTGAGCTTCGCGATGTGCTGCTCAGGGGTGCCGAGGATGCAGAACCGGTCGACGATCTCGTCGGGCACGAAGTCCACGTGGTCGTTGTCGGCCTTGCCGTGGCTGTTGTAGTCGTAGCCGGTGCGGCCCTTGATGTAGTCGACGAGCACCTTCGGGAAGTCCGCGTCCTCGCCGTACTTGTTGACGATGTCGGCGATGTGGTTGCCCACCATGCCGCCGAACCACCGCGTCTGCGAGCGCATGTGGTCGATCTGGTCCTCGCTGCCGACGTACGCCGGCGCGGCCACGCAGAAGGTCAGCGCATCGGGATCGCGGCCGGCGTTCGACGCCGCCGTCCGGACCTGCTCGATCATCCACTTCGCGATGTCGATGTCACCGAGCTGCAGGATGAATCCGTCGCCGGCCTCCCCTGCCGCCTTCAGCGCGAGCGGTCCGTACGCCGCGATCCACACCTCGAGCGCAGAGGACCGCGCCCACGGGAACTGCAGGGTCGCGCCGTTGTGCTCGACGGGCCGGCAGTTGCCGAGCTCGCGGATCACGTGGGTCGCGTCGCGCACCTCCTGCAACGTGCACGGCTTGCCGTTGAGCACGCGTACGGCGGAGTCGCCGCGACCCATGCCGACGACGGTGCGGTTGCCGTACATCTCGTTGAGGGTCGCGAAGACGGACGCCGTGACGGTCCAGTCGCGGGTCGCCGGGTTGGTCACCATCGGCCCGACGATGATCCGGTTCGTCTCGGCCAGGATCGCCGAGTAGATGACATAGGGCTCCTGCCAGAGCAGGTGCGAGTCGAAGGTCCACACGTAGTCGAACCCGTGCTCCTCGGCCTGCTTCGCGAGACCGACGGTCCGCCAGGCCGGCGGGTTGGTCTGCAGTACGACTCCAAAATCCATGGTCTTCCTTTCGTCGTGCCGGTGGTTGAGGTGCGAGGAGCGTCAGCGACGAGCCTCGAAACCCCCGGCTACACCAGGTACTGCGTCAGGTCGCGCTTGAGGAACCGGCCGTGGCCCTTGGTCCCCTTGAACTCACCGTTCTCGACGAGGACCGTGCCGCGGGAGATCGTGACGTCGACGTGGCCGTCGATCTCGAAGCCCTCCCACGCGGAGTGGTCCATGTTCATGTGGTGGGTCTTGCCGACGCCGATGGACGTGTGGCCAGAAGGGTCGTAGACGACGATGTCGGCGTCCGCACCCGGCTGGATCACGCCCTTCCGGCCGTACAGCCCGAACATCCGCGCCGGCGTCGTGGCGATCAGCTCCACCCACCGCGACAGGGTGATCCGGCCGTCGACGACGCCCTGGTAAAGCAGGTCGACGCGGTGCTCGATCGAGCCGATGCCGTTGGGGATGGCCCGGAAGTCGTCCTTGCCGAGTTCCTTCTGGTCCTTCATGCAGAACGGGCAGTGATCGGTCGACACCATCTGCAGGTCGTTGGTGCGCAGGCCCTGCCACATCGCCTCGAGGTGGCCTTCCTCCTCGGAACGCAGCGGCGTCGAGCAGACCCACTTCGCGCCCTCGAAGTCGCCCCACTCCTCGCTGCGGGCACCGAGCTGCTTCTCCAGCGAGAGGTAGAGGTACTGCGGACAGGTCTCGCCGAAGACATTGCGGCCCTTGTCGCGCGCCCACGCCACCTGCTCGACGGCCTGCTTCGCACTCATGTGCACGATGTAGAGCGGCGCCCCGGTGAGGTCGCTGAGCATGATCGCCCGGTGGGTGGCCTCCTCCTCCATCTGCCAGGCCCGCGCGATGCCGTGGAAGTACGGCCCGGTCTTCCCGGCCTCCGCCAGCTGCGCCGCCAGGACATCGATCGCCGGACCGTTCTCGGCGTGCATCATCGTCAGGAGCCCGAGTTCTCGGGCTTTCTGCATCGCGCGCAGGATCTGCGCGTCGTCGCTGTAGAAGACGCCGGGGTAGGCCATGAAGAGCTTGTACGACGTGATGCCCTCGTCGACCAGGCTCTCCATCGCCTTCAGGGACTCCTCGTCGACGCCGCCGATGATCTGGTGGAAGCCGTAGTCGATCGCGCAGTTGCCGCGCGCCTTCTCGTGCCACGCCGCGAGGCCGTCCTCGACGCGCTCGCCGTACTTCTGGACGGCGAAGTCGATGATCGACGTGGTGCCGCCCCAGGCCGCCGCGGTGGTGCCGGACTCGAAGGTGTCGCTCGCCTCGGTGCCGCCGAACGGCAACTGCATGTGCGTGTGGGCGTCGATGCCGCCCGGGATGACGTACTTCCCGGTCGCGTCGATCACCTGGTCGGCGTTGATGCTGCCGAGCGGCGAGGTGCCGGGCGTCAGCAGGGCCACGATCTTCTCGCCGTCGACAAGGACGTCGGCCGCAACGGTGCCGGTCGCGTTCACGACGGTGCCGCCCTGGATCAGGATCGTCATCGTCAGGCCTGCGCGATGTGGGTGTAGGAGTCGGGCCTGCGGTCGCGATAGAACTGCCAGTCGTCGCGCATCTGCTGGACCATGCCGAGGTCGAGGTCGCGTACGAGCAGTTCCTCCTTCTCGGCCGAGCCCCGCTCGCCGACGAAGTTGCCGCGCGGATCGATCACCTGGCTGGTGCCGTAGAAGTCGACGGCGAGGTCGCCGTACTCGTTGTCCTCGCGGCCGACCCGGTTGGGCTGCAGCACGAAGTAGCCGTTGGCGACGGCCGCGCACGGACCCTCGACCTCCCAGAGCCGGTTGCTCAGACCCGGCTTGGTGGCGTTCGGGTTGAAGACGATGTGCGCGCCGTTGAGGCCGAGCTCGCGCCAGCCCTCGGGGAAGTGCCGGTCGTAACAGATGTACGTGCCGACCTTGCCGACCGCGGTGTCGAAGACCGGGTAGCCGACATTGCCCGGGCGGAAGTAGAACTTCTCCCAGAACCGGTCGAGGTGCGGGATGTGGTGCTTGCGGTACTTCCCGAGGATGGTGCCGTCGGCGTCGACCGTGACCGTGGTGTTGTAGTAGACGCCGGTCTGTTCCTCCTCGTAGATCGGGAGGATGGTCACCATGCCGAGCTCCTTGGCGAGCGCGGCGAAGCGCTGCACGATCGGGCCTTCGGCGGACTCGGCATAGCGGTAGTACTTCTGGTCCTGGGTGATCCCGAAGTACGGCCCGTAGAAGAGCTCCTGGAAGCACATCACCTGGGCCCCTTGCGCGGCGGCTTCTCGTGCGAACTGCTCGTGCCGGTCCAGCATCGAGTCCTTGTCGCCGGTCCAGGTCGTCTGGCTGATGGCTGCACGCACGATGGTCAACGTCCACCTCCACGGGGGTCGGATGAGGCAAGCACGGTTCCGGATGTTTCGTTATCCTTCGGGTTGAACATTTCGCTTCGATTTCCTTTCTGTCAAGGTTCTCGGGCAAACCACTTGGTCGAGGAGGTCGCCGGATGGGTCACGCGCCCGACCTCGCCTCCCTCACGGACCGCACCCCGTCCGGGATCGCTGGCGCCTTCAGCCGGGCCATCCGGGCCGGTGAGCTACTCCCCGGCGACCGACTCCCGACGGTGCGTGCGGTGGCCGCCGAGCTGGGCGTGTCACCGGCCACCGTGTCCGCGGCGTGGCAGGCGCTGCGTCGTACCGGAGCGGTGGTGTCGCGCGGACGGTCCGGCACGTTCGTCCAGGACACCCCGACGCCCTGGCTCTCCCCGCGCCAACGTGAGCTGGTCGGCGCCGGCCCCGACGGCCTGCGCCTCGACCTGTCCCGCGGGACGCCCGATCCCCGCTTGCTGCCCTCGATCGGGCCCGCCCTGCAGCGGGTGTCGCAACGCGCCGGGACGCTGACCTACCAGGACGAGCCCGTGCTCCCGGAGCTGCGCGCGGTGCTGGCCGCCTCGTGGCCCTACCCCGCCGAAGCCCTCACCGTCGTCGACGGCGCCACCGACGCCGTGACCCGGACCCTCGAACAGATCGTTCGGTACGGCGACCGCGTGGTGCTCGAGTCACCCACGTTCCCGCCGTTCTTCGACCTGGTCGAGACCCTCGGCGGCGAGATCGTGCCGGTCGAACTCGATGATCGCGGCATCCGGCCCGACGCCCTGCGCAAGGCGTTGGCGGCGCGACCGGTCGCGGTCATCCTGCAGCCGCGGGCGCACAACCCCACGGGGGTGGCGATGGACGCGACGCGGGTCGAACAACTGACCCGGGTCCTGCGACGCGCAGCGCACGGGATGCCCTGGGTGATCGAGGACGACCACTCGGCAGGCATCAGCACCTCGGCCGACGTCACCCTCGCCACCCTGCTGCCGGAGAAGGTCGTGCACATCCGTTCCTACTCCAAGTCGCACGGACCCGACCTCCGGATCGCCGCCATGTCGGGGCCGTCCGAGCTCATCGACCGGATCGTGGCCCGGCGCATGCTCGGGCCGGCCTGGACCTCCCGGATGGTGCAGACGATCCTGCTCGACCTGCTCACCTCGTCGCAGGCGCTGGACGAGGTCGGCGAGGCCCGGCGCCAGTACTTCGCACGCCAGCGCACGATGGTCGCGGAGCTGGCCACCCACGGCATCGACCTGCCGCCGCCCGACGGCATCAACCTGTGGCTGGCCGTCCGTGACGAGCGAGCCGCCCTGGTGCACCTGTCCGCCTCAGGGATCCGGGCAGCAGGCGGTACGCCCTTCCTCGCTGGCGACGCCACGGCCCCGGGCCAGGCGTTCGTGCGGGTCACCACCGGCCTGGTCTCCCCCGACGACGCGGCCGACGTCGCCGCGGCGATTGCCGAGGCCGTCGTCGCCGTCTGAAAACGACAGAAGCGTCTCGATACGCCTCGCCTGGCGGCTCGGCTACTCGACGAGCATGTTCGTCGAGTAGCGAGCGCCAGCGAGCGTATCGAGACGCTTCCGTTGGATCAGGCGGGGAACGAACCGCCCGAGGCAGCCAGCTCACGCAGCCAGGCGGTGGCCTGGAAGCGGTCGCCGTACTGGGCAGCCAGCTCGTCGGCCCGCGCGATGAACGCGTTGAGGCCGATCTCGCCGGTGGCCTTGTTCTCGTAGCCGGTCATGAACTGCGCGGCACCACCGGTGTTGGGCGGGAAGCCGATGCCCATGATCGAGCCGATGTTCGCGGCGGCCGCCGAGGTGATGACGCCCTCCTCGAAGGTCTTCGCGGTCTCGAGCGCCTCGGCGAAGAGCATCCGGTCCCGGATGTCCTGGATCGGCGGCTGCTCCTTGGCGACCGGGAAGAGCTCGGCGAGACCGGCCCAGATCGAACCACGCTGGCCGTCGACGTACTCGTAGAAACCGGCGCCACGAAGGCGACCGGGACGACCCGCGTCGATCATCTTCTGGACGACTGCTGAGCCCGGGTGCGGGGTGTACGCGCGACCGGCGGCCGCTTCGCCGTCGGCCGTGGCCTTGGCGATCTTCGCCATCAGCTCGAGGTTGAGCTCGTCCGAGAGCTGCAGCACCGGGGCCGGGTAGCCGGCCGAGGTGGTGGCCCGCTCGATGGAGTACGGCGCAATGCCCTCCGCGAGCATCGCCATGCCCTCGTTGACCATGAAGCCGATGACCCGCGAGGTGTAGAAGCCGCGGCTGTCGTTGACGACGATCGGCGTCTTGCGGATCAGCTGGACGACGTCGTACGCCTTGGCCAGTGCGACCTCGTTGGTCTCCTTACCGGTGATGATCTCGACCAGCGGCATCTTGTCCACGGGGGAGAAGAAGTGCAGGCCGATGAAGTCGGCCGGGCGGTCGACGCCCTGGGCGAGCTCGGTGATCGGCAGGGTGGACGTGTTCGAGCAGAGCAGCGCGTCCTTGTTGATGAACGGCGCGATCTCGGCGAAGACCTTGGCCTTCAGGGCAGGGTCCTCGAACACGGCCTCGATGACCAGGTCGACACCGGTCAGGTCGGCCGGGTCGGCGGTCGCGGTGATCCGGCCGAGCAGCTCGGCCTTCTTCTCCTCGGTGGACTTACCGCGCGAGATCGCCTTGTCGAGAATGGCCTCGGAGTACGCCTTGCCCTTCTCGGCGTTCTCGACGGCGACGTCCTTGAGGACGACCTCGAAGCCGGCCTTCGCACAGACGTAGGCGATGCCCGCGCCCATCATGCCCGCGCCGAGGACGCCGACCTTGGTGGGCTTCCACGGCTCGATGCCCTGGGGACGAAGCGAGCCGGAGTTGATCGCCTGCAGGTCGAAGAAGAACGCCTGGATCATGTTCTTCGAGTCCTGGTTGACGATCAGGTTCGCCAGGTAGCGCGACTCGATCCGCGATGCGGTGTCGAAGTCGACGTTCGCGCCCTCGACGGCCGCCGACAGGATCGCGCGCGGCGCCGGGTAGTCGGCTCCCTTGACCTGCTTGCGCAACAGCGCCGGGAAGGCCGGGAGGAAACCGGCCAGCGCCGGGGACTTCGGGCTGCCACCGGGCATCTTGTAGCCGGGGGCGTCCCACGGGTTGAGGGCCGCTTCGGGGTTGGCCTTGAGCCACGCCTTCGCGGCGGGGATCAGCTCGTCCTGGGTCGCGACGAGTTCGTCGACGATGCCCTTCTTCAGCGCGGTCTCGGGGTCGAACTGGGTGCCCTGGAGGAGCACGTCCATGAGCGCGCTCTGCAGGCCGAACTTGCGCACGGCGCGGGTCACGCCGCCGCCGCCGGGCAGCAGGCCCAGGGTCGCCTCGGGAAGGCCGACCTTGATCTTGCGGTCGTTGACCAGGATCCGGTGCTGGGTCGCGAGGGTGATCTCGTAGCCACCACCGAGCGCGGCGCCGTTGATCGCGGCCACGACGGGCTTCGGGAACAGCTCGAGGCGGCGCAGCGCCTTCTTCACGTTCTCGGCCATCTCGAACACGCCCGCGGCGTCGGCCTTGGTCGTGGTGACCATGCCCTTGAGGTTGCCGCCGGCGAAGAAGGTCTTCTTCGCGGAGGCGACGATGACGCCGGTGACGTCGTCCTGCTCGGCGTACAGCCGCTCGACGGCGTCGGCCATCGACGAGATGTACAGCTCGTTCATCGTGTTGGCGCTGGCGTTCGGGTCGTCGAGGGTGAGGGTGACGACGCCGTCGGCGTCACGGTCGTAACGGACCGCGGTCTGGGTCTCGGTGCTCAATGTGTTTCCTTCAGTCTGAGATTCGTAAGAGAGGTCGAGGCGAGCTGGTCTCAGACCAGTTCGACGATCGTCGCGATGCCCATGCCGCCGCCGACGCAGAGCGTGGCGAGGCCGCGGCGCAGGTCGCGGCGCTCGAGCTCGTCGATGAGCGTGCCGAGGATGATCGCGCCGGTCGCACCGAGCGGGTGGCCCATCGCGATCGCGCCACCGTTGACGTTGGTGATGTCGTGGCTGATGTCCATGTCGCGCATGAACCGCATGGCGACGGCAGCGAACGCCTCGTTGATCTCGAACAGGTCGATGTCGCCGACCTCGAGGCCGGCCTTGGCCAGCGCCTTGCGGGCCGCCGGGGCGGGACCGGTGAGCATGATGATCGGGTCCGCGCCGGACACGGCGGTCGCGATGATCTTCGCCCGCGGGGTCAGGCCGAGGTCCTTGCCGACCTGCTCGGTGCCGATCAGGGTCAGTGCGGCACCGTCGACGATGCCCGACGAGTTGCCGGCGTGGTGGACGTGGTTGATCTTCTCGAGCCAGTGGTACTTCTCGAGCGCGACGTCGTCGAAGCCGGCATCGGCACCGAGCGAGGCGAAGCTCGGCTTGAGGCCGGACAGGCCCTCGACCGAGGTGTCGGGGCGCACGGTCTCGTCCTTGTCGAGCAGGACCAGGCCATTGATGTCCTTCACCGGTACGACGGGCTTGTCGTAGTAGCCGTTGGCCCACGCCTTGGCGGCGCGGTGGTGCGACTCGGCGGCGTACGCGTCGACGTCTTCGCGCGACCAGCCCTCGATCGTGGCGATCAGGTCGGCGCCGATCCCCTGCGGGACGAAGCCGGCCTTGAACGCGGTGGCCGGGTCCGAGGCCCAGGAGCCACCGTCGGAGCCCATGGCGACGCGGCTCATCGACTCGACGCCACCGGCGATGATCAGGTCTTCGAAGCCACCGCGGACGCGGCTGGCGGCCTGGTTGACGGCCTCGAGGCCCGAGGCACAGAAGCGGTTGAGCTGGACGCCGGCAACGGTGTCAGGCAAGCCGGCGGCGATGGCCGCGGTCTTGGCGATGTCGCCACCCTGGTCGCCGACCGGGGAGACGACGCCGAGGACGACGTCGTCGATGCGGTTCGGGTCCAGGCTCGGGTTGCGCTCCTGGAGGGCATCCAGCAGACCGACGACGAGGTCGACCGGCTTCGACTCGTGGAGGGAGCCGTTGGCCTTGCCTCGTCCTCGCGGAGTGCGAATGTGGTCGTACACGAATGCTTCTGCCATGACCGTCCTTGTTGCTCGGGTTACTCGGGTGGCGTACGACGTCGCGGACGCGCCGTACTGGAAAAGGTGTCCCTGCAGACGATTGTGACACTATTACTGTCATGGTCAAGGGTGAGGGGGCGTCCGTGGATGTGACGCGGGACGCATCCGACAGCGCGCTGCTGACGCTCGACGAGCTCACCGCCCGGGTCGGACTGAGCGTGCGGACCGTGCGGTTCTACACCACACGCGGCCTCGTTCCGCCTCCGATCCGCCGCGGACGGTCCGGTTACTACGCCGCGATCCACGTCGCCCGGATCGAGCTGGTCCTCGAACTGCAGAGCCACGGTTTCACGCTGTCGGCCATCGAGCGGTACGTCGCCGGAATCCCCGCGGACGCCACCCCCGAGGACATCTCACTGGCCCGCACGATGCTCGCGCCCTGGCAGTCCGACCTGCCGGTGGAGATGGACCTGGAGCAGCTGGAGCTCCGTGCCGGGCGTGCACTCTCGGCCGACGACATCGCCACCTTGCAGGCGCTCGGTGTGCTCCGGTTGCGCGGGACGACGTACCTCGTGGCGAGCAACCAGCTCGCCATCGGCGTCCGGCTGCTCGAGCTCGGCTTCCCCCGGGATGTCGCGATCGGCGCCGCCGCGGTCTACCAGCGACACGGCGAGCAGATGGCCCAGGAGCTGGGGGCCGTCATCGAGGAGCTGCTGGTGCCCGCCGGCTTCGAGAAGGAGTCCGAGCACTTCCGCGAGGTGATGGAGCGGCTCAAGCCGCTGTCCGTCGGTGGCCTGGTGACGGCGTACGAAACGGCCGTGGCCCGCAACGTCCGGAACCGCTCCGGACGCTGAAAAACACACCAGCCCGACTCGTCGAAACGAGCCGGGCCGGCGTTGCTACGAGATCGTCGCGTAGCGAGCGTGTCGAGACGCTCAGCGGCGACCGCTGAAGTTCGCGGCGCTGTGGCTGCTGCCACCGGCGCTGCTGCCACCACGAGCCGCTCCGCCACCGCCGCCGCCGCTGCGGCGACCGCGGTTGCCGCCGGCCGACTGGCCGGTCTTCGCGCCCGAGGTGGTGCCAGAAGCCGAGCCACCGTTGCCGCGCGGAGCTCCGCCAGAGCGGCCGCCGCCCGTCTTGGTGCCGGTCTTGGCAGCCGCGCGGCCACCACCGGACTTGCCGCGGTTGCGACCGCCGCCACCGTTGCCGCCGCCACCGGCCGAAGGGGCCGGGCCGAGGTCGATGCCGCCCGGACGCGAACGCTCGCCGGGAGCGAGCTCCTTGAGCATCGGGTGGTTGGGGTTGTCGATCCGGGTGGTGGTCGGCTTGATGCCGGCCGCCCGGGTCAGGTCACTGACGTCGCGACGCTGGTCGCTGGTCATCAGGGTGATGACGGTGCCAGCAGCACCGGCGCGCGCCGTACGGCCCGAGCGGTGCAGGTAGGCCTTGTGCTCGGCCGGCGGGTCGGCGTGGACCACGAGCGAGACGTCGTCGACGTGGATGCCGCGGGCCGCGATGTCCGTGGCCACCAGGGTGGTCGCGGTGCCGCTGTGGAACGCGTCCATGTTGCGCGTGCGCGCACCCTGGCTCAGGTTGCCGTGCAGGTCGACCGCGGGAACGCCGTTGCTGTTGAGCTGGCGGGCCAGGCCCTTCGCGCCGTGCTTGGTACGGGTGAAGACGACCGTGCGACCCGGCGCGCTGACCAGGTCGATGAGCACGGCGAGGCGCTGCTCGCGCTCGATGTGCAGCACGTGGTGGTCCATCTTGGAGACCGGCGACTGGGCCGAGTCGGCCTCGTGGACGGCCGGGTTCGCGAGGAAGCGCTTGACGAGCACGTTGATCGCGCCGTCGAGCGTGGCGGAGAAGAGCATCCGCTGGCCGTTCTTCGGCGTCTGGTCCAGCAGGCGCCGTACGGCGGGCAGGAAGCCGAGGTCGGCCATGTGGTCGGCCTCGTCGAGCACGGTGACCTGGATGTCGCTGAGGTCGCATGCGCGCTGCTGGATCAGGTCCTCGAGGCGACCGGGGCAGGCGATGACGATGTCGACACCCTGACGCAGCGCGTTGACCTGCGGGCCCTGGCCGACGCCACCGAACACGGTGGTGACGCTCAGGCCGGAGGTCTTGGCGAGCGGGGTGATGGCCGCAGCGATCTGCGAGACGAGCTCACGGGTCGGCGCGAGCACGAGTGCCCGCGGCTTCTTCGGCGCCGGGCGGCGGTTGGTGCCGACGAGGCGCGCGACGAGCGGGATGCCGAACGCGTAGGTCTTGCCGGAGCCCGTGCGGCCGCGGCCGAGGATGTCCCGGCCAGCCAGCGAGTCCGGAAGGGTCGCGGCCTGGATCGGGGTGGGGATGGTGATCCCGTCGGCCGTCAGGACGGCAAGGAGATCAGCGGGAACGCCGAGTTCGGCGAACGTGGAAGTCATCTGGGTGTTTCTCTCCGGGGACCGCAACAACTCGGCGCAGCCCCCTGATGTGGGCGTCTCGCCGTGCTGCCCGTCTGGTGACGGGCGGTGAAGCGGTGCCTCAGGTAGAGGGCGCATCCGCGGGCGGAGCGCAGGATCCAGGGCAAGACTGGCCGGATCGGTAACTCCACCCTAGGGGTTGTGGGCGCGCCGCGTTGCATCCGCGGGCGCGCAGCAGGTGTGGGCTGCACCACCCCGGGCGGGTTCAGCCCTCGAGCTGGACCGCCGCGCCGCGCTCGATCAACCCGTCGACGTCCGCGATCCCCCACGCCTCGAGGGCCTCGCGGGTGTGCGCACCGGCGCCGGGGGCAGGCGGGTGCGACAGCGTCGCCTGCGTGCGGGAGAAGCGCGGAGCGGGCTGCGGCTGCACGATCCCCTCGTGCTCGACGAACACCCCACGGCCCTTGATGTGCGGGTGCTCGGGCGCCTCGCTGAGCTTGAGGATCGGCGCCACGCAGGCGTCGGTGCCGTCGAAGATCGCGCACCACTCGTCGCGGGTCTTCGTGAGGAACGTGGTGGTGAAGAGCTTGCGCAGCTCGTCGGTCTTCTCCGGGTCCCAGCGGTCCGGGGCCTGGTCCTTGAGTCCGAGCAGGTCGATGAGGAGGTCGTAGAACTGCGGCTCCAGGGCGCCCACCGAGAGGTGCTCGCCGTCGGACGTCTCGTAGATGTCGTAGTACGGCGCCCCGCCGTCGAGCATGTTCTCGGCGCGCTCCTCCTTGAAGCCGTTGCCCGCCAGGAAGGCCGACGTCATCGCGTTGAGGCTCGCGGTGCCGTCCACGATCGCCGCGTCGACGACCTGTCCCTTGCCGGACGCCCTGGCCTCGAAGATGGCGGCCAGGATCCCGATGACGAGGTACGTCGACCCGCCACCGAAGTCGCCGACGAGGTTGGTCGGGAACTGCGGCTTGTCCTTGGACTGACCGAGGCCATGGAGGGTGCCGGTGATGGCGATGTAGTTCATGTCGTGGCCGGCGACCTGCGACCACGGGCCGTCCTGGCCCCAGCCGGTCATCCGTCCGTAGACCAGGCGCGGGTTGCGGGCGTGGCAGTCCTCCGGACCGAGGCCGAGGCGCTCGGTGACCCCGGGGCGCATGCCCTCGACGAGGACGTCCGCTTCGGCGACCAGGTCGAGCACGGTCGCGACCGCTTCGGGGTTCTTGAGGTTCAGCGCGATGCTCGGCCGGCCCCGGTTGAGCAGGTCATGCGAGCCGCCGGAGAGCATCTGGCCGCCGGGGCGCTCAACCCGGATCACGTCGGCGCCGAGGTCCGCCAGCAACATGCACGCGTGCGGGCTGGGCCCGATCCCGGCGATCTCGACGACCTTGAGGCCCTTGAGCGGACCGGTTCCCTGACCCAGTGCGAACGTCATGGGCCGATCATGGCACGAACGTGACAGTGATCATGTCAACGTCCGTCGTCCGGCGGGACCGGTCGCCGTACGCTGAAGACATGACCGGCACCTGCATCTATGACGGCGACTGCGGCTTCTGCACCCAGTCGGCCCAGTGGTTGCAGCGCCACGGCACCTGCGCCATCGTCCCGTGGCAGGCGCTGGACCTCGACGCTCTCGGCCTCACCGAGGAGCAGGTCTCCGCGGCGGTCCAGTGGCAGGACGCCTCCGGCGCAGTGACCGCAAGCGGGGCCGACGCGATCGCGCAGGCACTGCTGAGCTGTGGGCGCCCGTGGCGCTGGATGGGCCGGGTGCTGACCTGGCGGATCGTGCGGCCGTTCGCGGCGATCGGCTACCGGCTCGTCGCGCGCTACCGCTACAAGTTGCCCGGCGCGACCAGCGCCTGCCGGATCTAGCCCGGATTGACGATGCGCGCGAGTTCGAAGTGCATCGGGTCGGTGAACGCCCAGTCGCCGCCCCACGCGAAACCCCAGCGCTTGAAGATCGCGACGACCTGGCGGTCCATCTGACCGACGGTTCCGCGCTGGTTGCCCGGCACGTTCATGTCGAGCGCCAGGCCGAACGAGTGGTTCGACAGTGACGACGAGCCGGCAATGAAGCGCGGGTAGTAGCAACCGGCGTACTCCCGCGCGTGGATCTTGTCGGCCAGCTTGCTGGTGACGATCTCGGCGAGGGCGGCCTTGAGCTGCGGCATCATGAACTTGTTGCAGGTCACCCGGCCGAGGATCGGCACCTGCTCGGTGACGATGTGGGACCGCACCCACGAAGGGTCGGGAGCGATCCGGCCGCCACCGATCGGGCGGTAGCGGAACACACCGACCGCGTCGCCGAAGGCGCCGACGGGGATGACGTTCTGGAAGGTGTCGAGGTCGATGCCGGCCTGGGCGACGATGTCGAGCGCGGTGATGGAGAAGGCGTCCTTGCCGAGGTTCTTCTCGATGACCTTGCGGACCGCCTGCGGCGAGGTGATGCCGGTGTTGATCAGGACGGCGTTGTCCTCGGGCAGGCCGAGCTCCTCGCCCCACTTCTCGTTGACCACGGCGTCGACGCTGTCGACCCCTTCGCGGTCCCACGACCCGACGTGGATGCTCTGCTTGCCGACCGCGAGGTAACCCTTGCCGTCGATCGGGAGTTCCTGCTGCAGGTGGACGGCGACGGAGACCTCGCCGCCAGCGATCCGGTCCCACTGCTCCTGGAACTTCGCGCTGTTGGGGCCGGAGAAGCGGCGGTACTCCGCGGGGTCGACCGCAGCGATGTTGAACAGCTTGTTCTCGACGGAGAATTGTCCGACGGACAGCTGGGTGTGGGCGGCGACGCCCAGCTTCCCCTTCACCTTCACGCCGATGATCTGCTTGAGGACGTCGGCGGGGATGGTCTTGTTGCTGACCAGCAGCAGGTCGTCGCCGAACTGCGTCCCGTCGAACTTGCCCGGTGGCGCCACGGCGTGGGACGGGTCAGCGGCGTCGGTCGGGATCTCGGTGGTGGTCGAAGCGGCGGCCTTGCTCGCCTTCGCCTCGGGCGTGCCCTTCTCGGGCGTCCCACATCCGACCAGCAGCGTCGCGACAACCACGGCCGACAGCCCAGCCGTCAGCCGTACGCGTCCTCGCGCCAACCCCATTGTCCCTTCCCTGCCACCGGTGACCCGGTAGTCCTCCCACAGGGAGGATACCGGTCAGCGCAGGACGCGTTCAGCGATCCATGCGATGTCGTTGCCCGTACGAGCCGGGTCACCCGAGGGCTGCATGACGTGACTGAGGACCAGACGCACCACCATGTCGATGCTCGGATCGAGGCGGCCCTCCGGCAGATCGAGGTCGTACGACGCCACGCGCTCCGAGACGACGGCCTTGGCTCCCTCGAGGAGGTACTCGGAATGGGTGGTCAGCAGCGGGAGCAACTCGGTGTCGGCGCCATGGGTGGCGGACACGACCGCGTGCAGCAGTGCGTTGTTCTGGGCGTACTTGAGCACGCGGCGGGCCGAGGCCCGGATCGCGTTGATCAGGTCGTTCGGGTTCTCGTCGAAGGACCGGGTCACGCCGGCGAGGAACCGGTCGAGTTCGCGCATGACCATCGCTTCGGCGAGGTCGTTCTTGGTGCCGATCTCGTTGTAGACCGTTTGCCGGCTGACACCGACTTCGTCGGCCAGGCGGGCCATGGTGACCTTCGCCCAGCCGGCGGTCGTCATCACCCCGACCGCGGAATCGATGAGGCGATCACGCAGCGTCGAGGCTGCCTCCCCGTCGGGGGAAGCAACCTCGACGAAACGTCCCGCGAGAACTGCCATCGGGGTGAATCAGCCTTCCAGGGTCAGCGCGAGGACGGGGCAAGCCTGAACTGCAGCGTAGACGTGCGCGCGGTCCGCCTCGGGGGGCGAGTCGTCGAGCACCTCGACCTTGTCCTCGTCCTCGTCGACCATGAAGTAGTCGTTGGCCATGGCCTCGCACATGCCGAGGCCCTCGCACTTGTTCAGGTCAGCAACGATCTTCATCAGGACCCCACCTTCTCCGGATCGAACGGGACGAAGTCTGCCTTGTCGCGCACGCCGCAGTCGGGGCAGAACCAGTCCTCGGGGATGTCCGACCATGCCATACCGGCCGGGAATCCCTGGTGCTCGTCGCCTGCAGCCACCTCGTAGACATACGAGCAACCGGGGCACTTCGCAGCCACGATCTCGCCCACCTGGTTCTGCAGCCAGTGGTCCTCGTGCTGGACGTGCTCGGCCGGCGGCGGGAACTTCGCGAGGTACTTGTCCACCTTCTTCGGGTGGATGTTGGCCAGGGTGATGTCGCCGTCGAGGTGCTCGACCACGCGGTGGTCCATCACCTTGCGCCACAGCGGCGGGAACAGAGCGAGGGTCAGCATGCCGGCGTACCCGGTCGGCAGGGCCGGCGACTCCTTGAAGTCACGCAGGGTCTGGTAGCGACGCGTGGGGTTGGCGTGGTGGTCGCTGTGGCGCTGCAGGTGGTAGAGGAACAGGTTGGTGACGATGTTGTTGCTGTTCCAGCTGTGCATGGGCAGCACCCGCTCGTAGCGCTGCTTCTCGCCGACCTTCTGGCGCTTCATGCCGTAGTGCTCGAGGTAGTTGATGATCTCGAGCAGCGAGAAGCCGAAGACGATGGTGACCAGGGCGTACGGCGCGATGCCCCAGCCGTAGAGGGCGAACATGCCGCCGTACAGGACCGCCGACATCGCCCAGGCGTTGAGGACGTCGTTGCCGATGCGGAAGGGGTGCGTGCCCTTGCGCTTGTAGCGCTTGGCCTCGACCTCCCAGCCGGACTTGAGCGACCCGCTGACCGTGCGCGGCCAGAAGGCCCAGAACGACTCACCGAGACGGCTCGATGCGGGGTCCTCGGGGGTGGCGACACGGACGTGGTGGCCCCGGTTGTGCTCGATGTAGAAGTGGCCGTAGAAGGTCGGCGCGAGGGCGATCTTGGACAGCCAGCGCTCGACGGTCTCCTTCTTGTGGCCGAGCTCGTGGGCCGTGTTGATCGCGATGCCCTGGACACCGGCGATCGAGACCGCGAGGAAGAGCTTCTCGTACCAGGTCATGTCGACCGAGCGGACCAGGTCGCCGCCGAGGTTGTCGGTGACCCAGCCGGTGGCGCCGACGAGATCGGCGAACCAGGCGACCGGGTTGGTGCCGGAGATGATGGCGAAGCCCGCGAACAGGATGAAGAACTGGAGCGGGATGTACATGTACACCACCCAGCGGTAGTACTTGTCGTTCTCCAGCTCCTCCATGACGTCGTCCGGCGGGTTGGCCGGATCGAGGCCGAGAGCGAGGTCGAGCAGCGGGATGACCGCGTTGACGAGGATCGGGCCGGCGAGCAGCAACCACATCCAGTCGGTGTAGAGCCACGCGATCACGGCGGTGATGCCGAGACCGGGCACCATCAGGCCGAGCAGCCAGAGGTAGCGCTTCTTGTCCTTCCACTTCTCGGTGGAACCGTCCGGGACGGTCTTGCCGATCTGCTCGGGATTCATCCCGGCGCTCGAGGTCTCCATCGATCTCTGCCTTCCTTCTGGGTACACGCTGCGTCCCTCCCCGGGCCCAGCGGCCGCGATGTTCACCATCGCTTGACAAGACGGTACGACTTGTAAAGCGCCTTTGACAACCCCTGCAGATATGTAAAGTGCGTCACCGACGGTCCCCGGGTGTGCCGCGGGCGCACCGACGCTGCCCACGGACGGCTCGCGGCGCTCGGTAGTGTCGCGCTCATGTCGCCGACCACGCCCGAGCCCACCGCTACTCAGTTCGCCATGTCGACCCGCGTCCTGAGCGGCACACTGATGGGGGCCCTGGTCTTCATCGGACTCGCGTGCTTCTTCGTGCTCCCCCTCGACGAGACGCCGCCCCTGTGGGTTCCTCTCGCCCAGCTCGCGGCCGGCATCGCCACCCACGCCTTGCTCGAGGCGATGGGCTACCACACCCTTCCCCTGGATCCTTCGCTCACCAGCGACGATGCCGCCGCACAGGCAAGGGCACAGTGGCAGTCGAGCATGATCCTGCGCTTCGCCCTCTGCGAGAGCATCGCGATCCTGTCGCTCGCGCTGGCCTTCGTGCTGCCCGAGGGTGGCTTCCTCATCTACGCCGGCGGCGCCCTCGTCGCGCTGGTCCTGATGGTCGTGCACGTGTGGCCGTGGGCGCGTCCGGTCCGCAAGTTCGCAGACACGCTGGAGTCCGCCGGTCAGGCGTCCGGGCTGCGTGAAGCGTTCGGCGTCCTGGGTGCCTCAAGCGGTCCGATCCAGCGCCTCTGACCCGCTCGCTCCCCCCGAGACCAGCGTCAGGCGACCACGCGTGCGGCCGTCGTCACCGGCAGCCGCTCGAAGCCCCGCAGCACGCGGGTGCTGCGACGCTCGGGCGTGCCATTGATCCGCAGGTCGGGGAAACGCTCGTAGAGCGAGCGCAGCGCGACCGCGGCTTCGAGCCGGGCCAGGCTCGCGCCGAGGCAGTAGTGCACGCCGGCCGAGAAGGCGACGTGATGATCGGCGTTCGAGCGGGTGACGTCGAAGGTCGCCGGGTCGTCGAAGACGGCCGGGTCGCGGTTGGCACCGCCCAGGTAGCACAGGACACCGGCGCCCTTGTCGAACTGAGTGCCGGCGACCTCGACGTCGCGCAGCGCGACGCGCAGGGTGACCTGCACCGGTGACTGGTGTCGCAGCACCTCGTCGACCGCGTTGGCCCAGCCGTCGGGGTTGTCCTGCAACCAGCGCAGCTGGTCGGGGTGCTGGTCGAGCAGGGCCACCGCGTTCGCAATCAGGTTGACCGTGGTCTCGAAGCCCGCTCCCAGCACCAGGAGCGCGACCTGGCGCAGTTCGACCGGCGTGAGTCGGTCCTCGCCCTCGAGCAAGGTCAGCTGGCTGATCAGGTCGTCGCCCGGGCTGGCCTCGAGCCGGTCGACGTGGGCCTGCATCCAGCCGTGCATCTCCCGCAGCGCCACCTCGGCCCGGCGGAACTGCTGCCACGACAGGCCGGGGTCCAGCGTGACCGCGGCTTCGTTGCCGAGCTCCAGGAGCCGTCCGTGGTCGGACTCGGGCACGCCCAGCAGGTCCGCGATGACGGTGACGGGAAGCAGCGAGGCGTAACGCTCAACGAGGTCGAAGTCGGCGCGATCCAGGTTGTCGAGCAGACCGGCGGCCACCGACTCGACCCGTTCGCCCATCCGACCGACCTTGCGGGCGGTGAACGCCCGCGCCACCTGCTTGCGATAGCGAGTGTGCAGCGGCGGATCGACCGCGAGCATCGACGGCGGGTCCACCGGGCCGAGGGTCTCGGGATCAATCAACCGGTGGTGCAGCCACTGCAGCGGCTTGGGCAGCTCGCCCTGGCCGCCGGCGGTGCCGAACGCGTCGCCGCGCAGCACCTCGTTGACCACGCCATGGTCGACCGTGGCCCGGACCAGCCCGTTGCTGCCGATCAGCCCCCGCGTACGCAGTTCCTCGTACGCCGGGAACGGGTCGGCGAGCAACGCCGGGTCCATCACGAGCCGACTGATCAGGTCGCCCTTGCGGGCGCTGCGCTGGATCAACTTGCGTTGGACGCCATGGGACAGGCTCCACGCGGCGAAGGAGCGGGGGGTGTCAGGCGACCACACGGGCCTGCCCCCACGTCGTGCCGTCATCGCGGATCCGGCCAGCCTGCATCGATTCAGCATGGGCCTCAGCCTCGAGGACGCGCAAGAGTCCCCGGGTCCGGGCGACCAACAGGAAACGCTGCTCCTCGAGCACGTGCTCCGGGAGGTGCGTGTCCATCTGCGTGTTGACCGTCAGGCGCAGCCGGTAGCGCAGGGCGGCGACCAGTCCGGCGCGGTCACCGAAGATCAGCGCAAGCTCGTCGTTCCACGGAAGTTCAGGGTTCGTGGCCGTGGCCAACTGCTCCTCGATGGAGCGCAGTGCCTGCCAACGACGGTGGGTCTCGGTCCAGGTCATGGTCCTCACGGCCTCTCTTGGTGCTGTGACGGGGGCGTCACGGGTGATCAGGGGGATGACACCGAACCTACGGAGACGGCGACCGCCGTACATCGGTCGGCGGAACGCACTTGGACTCCTCCCAGGGGAGGAGTCGGTGACCTCCCGTGGACCGATGCTGTCGGGGACAGAGGTGCCTAGGCTGGGGGTCATGTTGTGGCGGCTACCGCGCTGGGTGCGCGAGCGGATCGAGCGCAATCTCGAGCGCCGCGACATCCTCTACCCGTGGTGGGTCCCGATGACCTGTTTCGTCGGGCAGACCCTCGCCGTCGTCCTCGCCCTCGCCCAGCGCGACGCCCTGTGGCCGGTGCAGCCGATGACCGTGACCGTCGTGCTGGTGCTCATCTCGCCGGTCGTGCACTTCGGCTTCGGAGGCTGGCTGCCGTGGTGGATCGACAGCGCGGCCACGATCGTGGCCGCGGGCGTGCTGATGGCATCCCCGGTCGACTCCGGCATCGACCTGGCGCCGGCCCTGTTGGCGCTGATCGCCGCCGAGGCCGTTGCCCGTGACGGGCTGCGCCCCGGGGCCGCCGTCGCCACCGTCGCGACCGGCGTGATCATCGCGACCGAGATCACCGCCAACCTCGACAGCTACGGCGTCTACCTGCTCGAGGTGCTGCTCGGCTTCGTCGTCGGCGCCATGTTGTGGTGGCAGATGCGCGCGCTGGCTTCCGAACGCGAGGCCCGCGGCGCTGCCTGGGCGCAGGCCACCACCGCCGAACGCGAACGGATCGCCCGCGAGATCCACGACCTCGTCGCCCACTCGCTCAGCGTCTCCCTGCTCCAGGTCACCGGCGCCCGGCGGGCCCTGCGCGACGTCACCGACGCGGCCGGTCCGGCCGAGACCGCCGACGCCGTGGCCGAGGTCGACGCCGCACTGGCCGACGCGGAACAGGTCGGTCGCCGCGCCATGGCCGACATCCGCCGCACCGTCAGCGCCCTCGCCGACGGGCCCAGCGAACGCAACGCCCTGCCCTGCGCCACCGACATCGCCGCCCTCGTGCAGGAAGTGTCCGACGCCGGCCTCCGTGTCGAGTACGACGAGCAAGGCGACCCGAGCGCCCTGACTGCCGCCGCCGGCCTCGGTCTCTACCGGATCGCACAGGAGTCGCTGGCCAACGTGTCCAAGCACGGCAGCGGCGTCGCCCGGATGTCGTTCCACGTCACCGGCGCCGGATCAGCCACCCTGCGGGTTCTCAACCCGCTTCCGCCCGGCCGCCCCCGCACCGACGGACTCGGCTCCGGCCTCGCCGGCATGGAGGCGCGGGCGACCCAGCTCGGGGCGACGCTGCGCACCGGCGTCGCGGACGGTGGGTGGGAGGTCGTCGTACAGATGGGACCGGAACGGGGCTCGCGTCGTGAGCCGTGGGTGGAACTGCCCTGCGGCCGGACGATCGGAAAGGTGAGTCCCACGTGACCCTTCGACAGGCTCAGGGCGACGTCGACGCAAACGTGCGGGTCGTCCTCGTCGACGACCAGGAGCTGGTGCGGTCCGGACTGCGCCGGATCCTGCGCCGGCGCGACGGCTTCGAGATCGTCGCGGAGTGCAGCGACGGCTCGGAGGTGCCGGCCGTGCTCGATGAACTCGGCGCCGGGGTGGACGTGGTCGTGATGGACCTGCGGATGCGCACCGTCGACGGGATCACCGCGACCGGGGCCGTGGTCGCTCGCGGCGACGGCCCGCCCGTACTGGTCCTGACGACCTTCGACGACGACGAGATGCTGTCCGGCGCGCTGCGGGCCGGCGCTGCCGGCTTCTTGTTGAAGGACTCCTCGGCAGACGACCTGATTCGCGCCGTGCGCACCGTCGCCGAGGGCGGCAACTGGCTCGACCCGTCGGTGACCGGCCGGGTGCTGCACCGGTTCCGGAGCATCGCTCCGCGACCCGCGGCATCGGGCACGCCAGGTGCCGCCGATCAGCTGACCGTGCGCGAACTCGAGGTCCTGCGCCGGATGGCACTGGGCCGCAGCAACGGCGAGATCGCCGGCGACCTGGTGATCTCGGAGCTGACGGTGAAGAGCCACGTGGGGCGGATCTTCACCAAGCTCGGCCTGCGGGACCGGCCCGCCGCGATCGTCTACGCCTACGACAACGGGCTGGTCACTCCGCACCTGTCCTGACAACTGCCAGGCGCGGAGCGACCTCCGAGGTCAAGCGGTCGGCTCGGTCTCGACCGGCTCGACGGTCTCCACCGGCTCGGTCGTGGGTGCGGTCGTGGCGTCGGTGCCGGTGCCGGTGAGCGTGCCGGTCACGCCGCCCATGCCCGTGGCGGCGCGCTCGACCGAGCGGTGGATGAGCGACTCCAGGTCCAGGCCGGTCGTCGTCTTCAGCATCGCCAGGGTCTGGGTGACGTTGTCGGTGACCTGCCGCGGCAACGCGCCCGCGCCGTCCGAGGACAGGATCGTGAGGTTGTCGATCGCGGCGATCGGGGCCGCGACCTCCTTGGCGATCTGCGGAAGGACCTCGATCAGCATCTGCAGGACGGCCGCGTCGTTGTAGTGCGCGAACGCCTCGGCGCGCTTGTCCATCGCGTCGGCCTCGGCGGCGCCGATCGCGAGCGTGGCGGCGGCCTGGGCTTCACCTTCGAGGCGGGTCGCGTCCGCGAGCGCACTACGGCGGGCCTTCTCGGCCTCACCACTCAGCTTGGTCTCCTCCGCCTGACCCTGGGCCGCGGCGATGGTGGCCGCCCTGCGTGCGTCGGCGGCAGCGATCTCGGACGACCGGCGTGCCTCGGCCTCCTGCTCGACGCGGTACCGCTCGGCGTCGGCCGGCTTGCGCACCTGGGTCTCGAGCTGGCGCTCGGTGAGGGCGGCCTGCTGGACGGCCACCTTCTCCTGCTCGGCGAAGATCGCCTGGTCGCGGTCAGCCTGCGCGAGCGGTCCGGCCGCGGCGGCCTGGGCGGAAGCGGCGTCGGTCTCGGCCTTGATCTCGGCCTGCTTGAGGGCAAGGGTCCGCTGGGAGATGGCGATCTCCTGCTCGGCGGCGATCTGCGCCTGCTCGGCGGCCTGGCGGGCGTTGGCCTCGGCGATCCGGGCGGCCTGGCTGACCCGGGCGGCCTCGGGGCGACCGAGGTCGGCGAGGTAGCTGCCGTCATCGGTGACGTCCTGGATCTGGAAGGCGTCGAGGATCAGGCCCTGCCCCGTCAGCGAACTCTCGGACTCGTCGGCCACGCGCTGCGCGAACGCCGCACGGTCGCGGATGATCTGCTCGACGGTCAGACCGCCGACGATCGAGCGGAGCGCACCGGCCAGTACTTCCTGGGTGAAGGTCTCGATGTCGGCCTGCT
Organism: Nocardioides sp. WS12; assembly: GCF_014108865.1. NCBI lineage: Bacteria > Bacillati > Actinomycetota > Actinomycetes > Propionibacteriales > Nocardioidaceae > Nocardioides > Nocardioides sp. WS12. The sequence goes on from NZ_CP053928.1 coordinate 475,178, forward strand.
GGCTGAGGAACCGCTGGGCACCGAGCCGGATCTGGTCAGCGTTGCCGCCGACCTTGACGATGGCGACGCCGTCGAGGTTGAGCTTGATGCCCTGGCCCGACACCGCACCACGGATCTGCACCGAGATCCGGCGGCTGGACAGGTCCATCGTCGCCAGCTTCTGGACGAACGGGATCACGAAGACGCCGCCGCCGAGGACGACCTTCTGGCCGGACAGGTCCGTGCTCAGCTCGCCCGTCTCCGGGTTGATCACCGCCTTGCCCTTGCGGCCGGTGACGATGAACGCCTGGTTGGGACCGGCGACCTTGTAGCGGCTCGTGACGAGCAGGACCAGCAGGACCAGGAGGACGGCGATGCCGGCGATCGGCACCCAGACAGCGGAGTTCATGAATCGACTTTCGTTCGCGGGACGGGGGGTGGTGCAGCTTGAAACGCAGGTGGGTCAGGGTTGCCAGACGGTGGTGACACTCACCGCGGTCGGGGACAGCACACCGGTGATGTTGACCTTGGTCCCGGCCTCGATCGGCAGGTTGGCGCTGGCGTTGAACTGGAGGGTGTGACCGCCGACCAGCACGCGGATCACGCCATAGCCCTCGCCCGGGATCGCGGTGATCACCTGCGCGGTCTGGCCGACGCTGTCGCCGATCGAGACGGTCCCGTCGCTCGGACCGTCCTTGACCAGGCGGGTCAGCCACCAGGCGAACCACGCCACGAGTACGCCGGCACCGGCGCCGATCACGACGGAGATCGGCCACGGCAGGCCGGCACCATCGGCGGCCGCGCCACCGAATCCGAAGGCCGACACGAAGCCACCCACGACGGCAGTCGAGATCCAGTCGGCCTCGAGCGCGTCGAGCGCTCCGTCGAGGACGTCTCCGACCAGCAGGGACAGGGCAAGGATCACCAGGCCGACAAGGCCAAGGATGAAGAAGACGGTCACGAACGCTCCTGAAGGTGGCCGTACGGACGCTGCGGCCGGGGTCCAGTGATCGTATCCAGACGCACCCGGACGCAAACGGCGTGACCGCCCTCACAAAAGTTGCACCGTCGTACGAGACAGTGCAAAGATGCACTCATGAATCAACTGTGCAATCGCCGTGAGACGAAGCGGACCCAGACCGCGCTCCGTCTGCAGCAGTGCGCAGTCCAGCTCACCCTCGACCACGGTTTCGACGGCTGGACCATCGACGACCTGGCTGCAGCCGCCGACGTCTCCCGCCGGACGGTGTTCAACTACTTCGACGGCAAGGCCGACGTCGTCCTCGGTCCGGTCGTCGAGCTGGACCCGGAGCGGGTCGCGGTGTTCGTCGCCGGCGGGCCGTCCGGAAACCTGCTCGCCGACGTCCTCGCGATGGCGGCCGACGTCATCGAAGAACACACCAGCGACCAGGAAATGATCGCCACCGGACGCAACGCCGTCCTCAAGGACGCCCGGCTGCTCGGCCTGGCGCACCAGCGCTTCGAGGACATCTCGGCAACATTCGTCGAGCTCGTCCGCGAACGCGACGGTGAGTCCTACAACCCCGATCGCGCCCGTCTCCTGAGCCGGCTCGTGGTCACCCTGTTCGACAACGCCGCCGAGCGGTCGGTGGCCGACCCGAGCCGTCCGTTCTCCGAGCACTTCGACGCCGCGATCCGTGACGCCCGCGACGTCCTCGCCTGACCGTTCCCCCACCCCTTCCCCGACCACCGGCCCTGTGCGGGCGAACCCTGCACACCCACCACTCACAGGAGACCTCACCATGGCCCGCCTGCTCTATCGACTCGGCTCGACCGCCTACCGGCGGTGGCCCTTCTTCATCGCCGGCTGGCTACTGCTCGCCGTCGCCGTCGGCGGCGTCGCCGCCGCCTACTCCAAGCCGATGGTGGACTCGTTCTCCATCCCCGGCATCCCGTCGGAGAAGGCCGCCGACATCCAGCAGGAGCTGTTCCCCGACGCCGAGGACGCGTTCGACTCGGTGCCGGTGAGCATCGTGGTCGCCGCGCCCGAGGGCCACACCCTCGCCGAGCCGGAGTACCAGGCCGCCATCCAGCACCTGATCGACGAGGTCCCCACGCTGCCGCAGACGGCTCCGGAGAACCCGCAGCTCGTCGCGCCCGCGGCCGCCGCCGAGGGCGCCTCCCCCGGAACGGCCACCCTGTCCGATGACGGCCGGATCGGCACCCTCGGGTTCGAATGGGATGTCGACGGTCCCTCCGACATCAAGGCCACCACGATCGACGACCTCGAGGAAATGCTGGCCGACACCGCAGACGAGTACGGCCTGACGGTCGAGGCCAATGGCGCCGGCACCGCGGCCGAGGCACAGGCGGGCGGATCAGCCGAGATGATCGGCATCGGCGTCGCCCTCATCGTGCTGCTGGTGACCTTCGGCTCCTTCATGGCAGCCGGCATGACCCTGCTCAACGCGATCTTCGGCATCGGCCTCGGCATGACCGGCATCACCGCAATGACCGCGTTGATGGACATCGGCTCCACCACCCCGATGCTCGCGACGATGATCGGCCTCGCGGTCGGCATCGATTACACGCTCTTCATCCTGGCCCGCTACCGAACCGAGCTCGCCCACACCAAGGACCGCGCCCACGCGGCGGGGATCGCCGTCGGAACCGCAGGGTCCGCCGTGGTGTTCGCGGGGCTCACCGTCCTGATCGCGCTGTCGGCCCTGGCCGTCGTACGCATCCCGTTCCTGACGGCGATGGGCCTGGCGGCTGCCGCCACCGTGTTCGTCGCGGTGATGGTGGCCCTCACCCTGCTGCCGGCGCTGCTCGGCCTGACCAAGTCGTGGGCTTTCCGCGGCCAGGTCCGCGCGTACGCCCCGAAACGTGACGAGCACGGCCGGGTCCACAACAACGGCGTCCGCTGGGCCCAGGTCCTGGCGAAGGCCCCGATCGCTTGGGCGCTCGGTGCCGTCCTCCTGCTCGGCGCGCTCGCTGCGCCGATCACGCAGATGTACCTCGCGTTCCCGACCGACAGCACTGCCCCGAGCGACACGATGCAGCGCAAGGCCGCCGACCTGAAGTCCGAGGCCTTCGGCCCGGGCCGCGAGGGCCCGATGACGCTCGTCATCGACGGTCGCTCGATCAAGGACGACGACCAGCGCCAGGCGGCCTTCGACCAGGTCCAGGCATGGGCCGAGAAGCAGGACGACGTCGAGTACGCGTCCATCGTCGCCACCAACGCGCCCGTCAAGGACGGCGTGCAGGAGGGTGTCGGCACCGGCGCGATCGTCAACATCACCCCGTCGTCGGGTCCCGACGACCCGGCCACGCTCGACCTGCTCGAGAAGCTGCGTGATGGCCAGTCGGCGATCGAGGACCAGACCGATACGGTCGTCGGCGTCACCGGCCTGACCGCCATCACCACCGACGTCTCCGACCGACTCAACGCGGCGCTGCCGATCTACCTCGCCGTGGTCATCGGACTGGCGTTCGTCCTGCTGGTGCTGGTGTTCCGCTCGATCCTGGTGCCGCTGACCGCCACCCTGGGCTTCCTGCTCTCGGTGCTGGCCACGCTGGGCGCCACCGTCGCGATCTTCCAGGAAGGCGCCTTCGGGATCTTCGAGGGCCAGCCGATCGTGAGCTTCATGCCGGTGTTCCTGATCGGCGTGGTCTTCGGCCTCGCGATGGACTACCAGGTGTTCCTGGTCACCCGGATGCGCGAGGCGCACGTGCACGGCCTGCCCATGCACGAGGCCGTCGTCGACGGCTTCCGCAACAGCGCCCGGGTCGTGGTCGCCGCCGCCTCGATCATGATCGCGGTGTTCTCCGGCTTCATCCTCGAGGACGCCGCCGTCGTGAAGTCGATGGGCTTCGCGCTGGCCGCGTCGATCGTCTTCGACGCGTTCATCGTGCGGATGGTGCTGATCCCCTCGGTGCTCTACCTGCTCGGCGAGAAGGCCTGGTGGCTGCCGGCCTGGCTGGACCGAATCCTCCCGAACGTCGACGTCGAGGGCACCTCACTGGAGCGGGACTCTGCCCCCGTGGCTGTCACGACGAAGGACGACGAGGACCGCGAACTGGTCAGCGTCTGATTCGCCGAGTTGGGGTTTGTCGCCGCCGAGTTGTGAGTTGTGACCGCCGAGTTGGCGGTTCGCTCCGGCTCACCGGTGACAAACCCCAACTGGCGCGTCACAAACCCCAACTGGCGCGTCACAAACCCCGACTCGCGATCAGGCGAGGGCCTTCTCGATGTCCTTGCTGATCTTGCTGGGCTTGGTGGTCGGCGCGAACCGGTCGATGACGGAGCCGTCGCGACCGATCAGGAACTTGGTGAAGTTCCACTTGATGCCTTCACGGCCGAGCAGGCCGCTCTGCTGGTCCTTGAGCCACTGGTAGAGCGGGTGGGCGTTGTCCCCGTTGACCTCGATCTTGGAGAACATCGGGAACGTGACGTTGAACTTGCGCTCACAGAACGCCGCGATCTCGTCCTCGGCGCCCGGCTCCTGGTTGCCGAACTGGTCGCACGGGAAGCCGAGGACTTCGAAGCCCTGCTCGCCGTACGTGTCGTACAGCTCCTGCAGGCCCTGGTACTGCGGAGTGAAGCCGCACTGGGAGGCGGTGTTGACGACGAGGACCACCTTGCCGTCGTACGACGACAGGTCGATCGGCTTGCCATCGATGGAGGTGGCGGAGAAGTCGCTGAGGCTGCTCATGCGGGCAAGTGTGTCACCGGGCCCGCAACGACCGTGCCTGCATCAGGGCGAGGTCGGCCACGACGAGTGCCTGGGCGACGACCCACGCACGGCCGAGTCCGTCGATGTCGAACATCCCGGTGACGGCGACCTCGAGCGAGGCGAGCACCCACACGGCGTTGCCGGCGACGATCGCCCAGCCCATCCGCTTCGACAGGGCGCTGCGGGCGTAGAGGCCGACGACGGTGGCGTAGCCGACCAGGAAGGCGCCGAGCCAGCGGTAGGTCGTGGCGTCACCGCCGAGGAGGTCGGCGATGGGACCGGCGGCGACGAGGTAGGCGAGACCGTTGACGCCGGAGATGACGGCGTCGGCGGTGAACCAGAACCGGCCGGTCGTGGTGGGGGCAGTGGCGGTACGGGGAGCGATGGTGTTGGTCATGCCCCGACTCTCACCCCGAGCGGTGTCTCCTGACGATGACGTCAGAGGTCATGCAGGCTCTGCGGTGGTCGGCCCGGACGGGGTGATGCCGGGCCAGGGCGTGCCCCAGCGGTCGCCGTACGCCGTCTCCACGAGGGGGCGACGCGAACGGACCTTGTGCTCGCGCTCGGCGTCGCGCTCGCTGACCTCGGCGGGATTGCCGCGGACCCCGACCGCGATGCCCGCCACGACTCGCGCGTGGTCCGGAACACCCAGCGCCGACGCCACGGCGTCGTGGTCGAATCCCGCGAACTGGTGGGCTTCCAGGCCCATCGCCTTGGCCTGCAGGGTGAGGTGGGCGGAGGCCTGGCCCAGGTCGTGGAGCGGGTACGTCGGGTCGCCGGGCTCCCCGTCCACGGGGTCCACGACGGCCACCGAGATGAACACGACCGAGGCCCGCGGCACCCAGCCGGAGTTGCCCCGGCTCAGGTGCGGGACCAGCACGTCATGGGTGGCGTTGCCCCGCACCGCGACCAGGTAGCGCCACGGCTGCCGGTTGCCGCCACTCGGCGCCCACTGCGCGGCCTCGAGCAATCGGGTGATCTCGACATCGCTCAGTTCGTGGGCGGCGTCGAAGACGCTCGGGCTCCAGCGGGAGCGGAGGGGCTCCACGATGTCGACGGGGTTCATGGAGCGAGTATCGCGCCCGTCACTTGAAGCGATTCCATTCCTCCAGGATGACCAGGGTCTTGGTGCTGGAGATCTGGCCGCCGGAGCGCAGCCGGCTGACCACGCGGCGGAGGTCCTCCACCCCGTCGACCCGGATGCGCAGCAGGGCGTCGGGGTCACCAGCCAGGGTGAGCACTTCCTCGACCTCCGGGATGCCGGCCACGAACTCCATAATCTGGGCGAGGTCCAGGTCGTCGGCGAACTGCAGTTCGGTCACGGCCTCGATGCCGTTGGCGATCCGGCCATGGTTGATCTGGACCGTGTAGCGCTCGATCACGCCGATCTTCTCGAGGCGGGCGATCCGACGCTGCACCGGCGCGACGGTCAGTCCGACGGCCGTCGCGATCTCGCGCAGCGGGCGGCGGGCGTTCTCCCGCAGGAGATCGAGGATCTCGCGGTCGGTCCGGTCGAGGACGGCATGCTCGGTCACGCAACAAACACTACGCCGGACAGGTTGCTGGTTGCGCCTGATGGAGGTTGAGGCACCCTTTGGTTGCGGATCGTCGCCAAACTCGACGACGACTGTTGTGATCCGCCCCACCCAGGGGCGAGGCTCGTGGGGGTACCCCCGCCCTCGCGCCAGCACAGGAGAGCTCATGACCGAGTTGTTGAACCGCCCGGCCTCCGAGCCGATGCCGTCGTACGACCTCGACGACCGCTTCCGCGTGGGCGCGCCACCGACCCTGCTGACCGGCGTGCAGGCCATCGCGCGGCTCCTCGTCGAGCACCGCGCACTGGACCGGCGCCGCGGACTGCACACGGCGTCCTTCGTCTCCGGCTACCAGGGCAGCCCGCTCGGCGGCCTCGACAAGATGCTCGCGGACATGCAGGACACCCTCGACGAGAACGACATCCGCTTCGTCCCCGGCCTCAACGAAGAGCTCGCCGCGACAGCCGTCTGGGGTAGCCAGGTCGACCTCCCGGCCGCCAACGCGACCCACGACGGCGTCACCGGTTTCTGGTACGGCAAGGGACCCGGCGTCGACCGCGCCACGGACCCGCTGCGCCACGCCAACATGTACGGCGTCAACCGGCGCGGCGGCGCCGTCCTCCTGGTCGGCGACGACCCCGCCTCGAAGTCCTCGACGGTGCCGGCCGTGAGCGAGCGGTCGCTGGCCGCGCTGGGCATCCCCGTCCTGTTCCCCCGCAACGCCAGCGAGATCGTGACGCTGGGGCTGCACGCCATCGAGATCTCCCGCGCCTCGGGCTGCGTCGTCGCGCTCAAGATCGTGGCCGACGTGGCTGACGGCGCCTGGGTCGTCGACGGCCCCGACGTCCACGTCGAGCCGGTGATTCCCGCGATCGAGTGGAACGGTCTGCCCTACGTCTACACCCAGAGCCCGATCGTGCTGCGCCCCGCGATGATCGTGGGCGCCGAGGCCGAACTGGTCGGCCCGCGCACCGAGGTGGTTCGCGCGTACGCCGCCGCGAACCACCTCGACGTCGTGGACCTCGACGTGGCGGGTGCGACCACCGGCTTCATCGCGTCCGGCAGTTGCTACGACTCGATGCGCCAGTCGATGACCGACCTCGGCATCACCGACGAGGCGCTCACCGCTGCGGGCATCCGGGTGCTCCGCCTCGGCATGATGAGCCCGGTCGACCCGTCGATCATCCACCGGTTCGCCGCGGGCCTGGAGCGCATCGTCGTGATCGAGGACAAGACCTCGTTCATCGAGACCCAGATCCGCGACATCCTCTACGGCACGCCCGCCGCGCCCCAGGTGCTCGGCAAGCGCGACGCCAACGGCATGCTGCTGGTCCCGGCCGACGGCGAGCTCACCTCCGGCCGCCTGCTGGCGCCCATGCGCCACCTCCTCCAGGGTGTCGTCGAGCTGAAGCCGCCGGCCGCGAAGCGCACGCCGCTCCCGCTGCTCGCCGCCAGCCGGGGCGCGTACTTCTGCAGCGGGTGCCCCCACAACCGTTCCACCGTGATCCCCGAGGGCTCGATGGGCGGCGGCGGCATCGGCTGCCACGCCATGGTGACGATCTCCGACCGTCCGGAGAGCGCCGTGACCGGCGTGACCCAGATGGGTGGCGAGGGAGCGCAGTGGATCGGGCAGGCCTGGTTCACCGACGCCCCGCACATCTTCCAGAACGTCGGCGACGGCACCTTCTTCCACTCCGCCCAGCTGGCCGTCCAGGCCTGCATCGCGGCCGGCGTGAACATCACCTACAAGGTGCTCTACAACGACGTCGTCGCCATGACCGGCGCCCAGGACGCCGAGGGCGCGCTCTCCGTGCCGAAGCTGACCCACAAGCTGCACACCGAGGGCGTCAAGAAGATCATCATCTGCGCCGACGAGCCCGAGCGGCACCGCAAGCGCGACCTGGCGCCCGGCACCCTGCTCTGGGACCGCGACCGCCTCGACGAGGCGCAGCGGATGCTGCGCGACATCCCCGGCGTGACCGTGCTGATCTACGACCAGCACTGCGCCGCCGACGCCCGCCGCCAACGCAAGCGCGGCTCGCTGCCCACCCGCACCAAGCGGGTCGTCATCAACCAGGCCGTCTGTGAGGGCTGTGGCGACTGCGGCGTGAAGAGCAACTGCCTGTCCGTCCAGCCGGTCGACACCGAGTACGGCCGCAAGACCCAGATCGAGCAGACGTCCTGCAACACCGACTACAGCTGCCTCGACGGCGACTGCCCGTCCTTCGTGACCGTCGAAACGGCGCCCCGCACGCGTCGTACGCTCCGCAAGGCGAAGCGTCAGGAGACGAAGGCGACCAAGGCCGCCAAGAAGAAGCGGGCCTACCCGACGCCGCCGACCGTCGCCGCCAGCCCGGCCGAGGAGCGGGTCACCGCGACCCAGAACGTCTTCATGGTGGGCATCGGCGGCACTGGCATCGTGACCGTCAACCAGGTCCTCGCCACCGCCGCCCTCCGGGCCGGGTACGCCGTCGAATCACTCGATCAGACGGGCCTGAGCCAGAAGGCCGGGCCGGTCGTCGGGCACCTACGTTTCGCCGACGGCGACCTCGAGCCGGCCAACCGGCTGACCCCGGGCTCGGCGGACTGCTTCCTCGGCTTCGACCTGCTCACCCTCGCCGAGGACCGCAACCTCGTCTTCGGCAGCGCCACCGGGACCCGCACGGTCGTGTCCACCAGTCGTACGGCGACGGGCGCGATGGTCCACGACCTCAACGTCCAGCACCCCGACGAGGGCGATCTCCTGGACCGGGTCCGGACCGCGAGCCTGGACCTGTTCGACTTCGACGCCCTCGAGGCAGCGGACCGGATCTTCGGCAACACCGTTGCCGCGAACTTCCTCCTCGTCGGTGCGGCCCACCAGACCGGTGCCCTCCGGCTGCCCGCCGCCGCCATCGAGGAGGCCATCGGGATCAACGGGACCGCGGTCGCTGCGAACATCGCGGCCTTCCGTTGGGGGCGCACCGCCGTCGCCGACCCGGCTGCCTTCCGCGCCGCCAACGAGCGCACCGCCGTCGTCCGCGAGCGGCCGGTCCCGGCGTCCGTCGCCGCCTCCGGCCTCGACGGCGAACTGTTGCGCCTCGTCAGCCTGCGGGCCGCCGACCTCGTCGACTACCAGGACGAGAAGCTCGCCGACAGCTACGTCGCCCTCGTCTCCGAGGTCGCTGCGGCCGAGCGTGCCGTGACGACCGAGACCCGCTTCAGCGAGGCCGTGGCACGCCACCTCTTCAAGCTCACCGCCTACAAGGACGAGTACGAGGTCGCGCGCCTGCTGACCGACCCCGCCTTCCTTGCCTCGACCGGCGAGGAGTTCCCCGGGGGCACCGTGGCCTTCCAGTTGCACCCGCCGGCGCTGCGCGCCCTGGGCCGCGACAAGAAGATCAGCTTCGGTCCCCGCTCGCACGGCAGCCTGCGCACGCTGGCCCGGATGAAGCGCTTGCGCGGCACTGCTGCCGACCCGTTCGGCCGGGCGCACCTGCGCAAGGTCGAGCGGGAGCTGCGCGACCACTACCGCGCGCTCGTGACCGATCTGGCGGCCAACCCGGCCACCGGACTGGTCGGCGACTACGAGCGCGCGGTGGTGATCGCCGAGCTGCCCGACCTGGTCCGTGGCTACGAGCACGTCAAGATGCGCAACGTGGAGAAGTACGTCGCCGAGCTCACCCAGCTCGGCGTGCAGCCGCCGGCGGTCGCTCAGCACTGACCGCTAAACGCGTAGCCACGCCAGGACTGCGCGGACCCGACGGTGGTCGTCGGTGTCGGCGGGCAGGTCGAGCTTCGCGAAGATGCTGTTGATGTGCTTGGCGACGGCCTTCTCTGTGACGACCAGCGACTCCGCAATCCCTGCATTGGCGCGGCCTTCGGCCATCAGCGCCAGTACTTCGCGCTCCCGGTCGGTCAGCCGCTCGATGGGCGAATCCTTGCGGCGTTCCATGACGGCCGCGACGACCGAGGGGTCCAGCACCGTCGCGCCGTCGGCCACCCGTCGTACGGCGTCGACGAACTCGGCGACGTCGGAGACGCGGTCCTTGAGCAGGTACCCGACGGCCCCCTCGCCGCTCGCGAGCAGCTCGCGGGCGTAGAGCTGTTCGACGTACTGCGACAACACCAGGACCGGGAAGCCCGGCCGGACCGCACGCACGGCGATCGCGGCGCGCAGGCCCTCGTCGGTGAACGTCGGCGGCATGCGTACGTCGACCACGGCTGCGTCGGCGCGGGGGTCGGCGAGCGCGCGCTCCAGCTCGGGCAGGTTGTCGACGGCGGCGATGACCTCGAAGCCCTTGGCCTCCAGGAGCTGGGTGAGACCGGCGCGCAGCAGGGCGTGGTCTTCGGCGAGGACTACGCGGAGGGGCGGCACGGGATCTCCCAGCTGACGACGGTCGGGCCACCGAGCGGGCTCGACACCGCCATCGTGCCGTCAAAGGCCGCGAGGCGCGCGGCGATTCCCTGGAGGCCGGTGCCGGTGCGCGGGTCGGCGCCGCCGCGGCCGTCGTCGCCGACCTCGCCGCGCAGGACGTCGTCGGAGTGCTCGAGCCGGATCCAGGTCCGGGCGGCGCTGGCGTGTTTGGTGGCGTTGGCAAGGCACTCGGCGACGGTGAAGTAGACCGCCGACTCGACCGGTGCCGGCAGCCGGGTGTCGACGGCCAGGGTGAGCTCCACGGGCACGGCCATGTCGATGGCCAGCGCCGACACGGCGCCGGTGAGGCCGCGATCGGCCAGCACCGGTGGGTGGATCCCCCGGACGACGTCGCGGAGTTCGCCCAGCACCGCGGAGGAGTTGGAGCGCGCGTCGAGCACGAGACGGCGGGCTGCTTCGGGGTCGCTCTCGAACAGGTCCTCGGCCAGGCCCAGGCTCAACGACACGGCGGCCAGCCGGGCCTGCGGACCGTCGTGCAGGTCGCGCTCGATTCGGCGCAGTTCAGCCGCGGAGTGGTCGACCACGACCGCGCGCGACTCGGTCAACACCTGCACCCGCCGCTCGAGATGTTCGGTGCGGCCCACCGTGAGCAGTGCCCGGTCGACACAGGCCCGGGCGCGCATGAGCGGCCCGACGCCGTACCACCAGACGGGCCAGGTGATGACGCCGAGGAAGAGCACCAGCGCCAGCAGCGAAGCGACGAACCCGAAGGTCATCGCCCACAGCATCCAGAACAGGTCGCGCCACGTCATCGGGTCGGCGGCGCGGGTCTTCAGGTTGGCGATCACGCCGCCCGGGAGCGGGGAGTACGGCGCCGTGACGGGCGCCCCGAGGATCCGGCCCGACATCGTGCGGTGCCAGCCGACCAGGCCCCGCATCAGGGGCAGCACGCCGATCAGCAGGACCACGCCGACCCAGACGATGGTGAGCACGGCGCTCACCGTCACCAGGACGAAGGTGACGATGACGAAGGCGAAGAGCAGGACGTGCAGGGCGGCGTACCCGGTCAGTGCCCACCGACCGGCACGCAGGTCGACGTCGTGCTCGGGCCATCTGCTCACCGGACCAGTCTGTCGTGCCGGCGGTCATCGGGCAGTGGTGCAGGCACCACCCCGGGTCGGGACGCTCCACCCCTGACCCACGGCGCCGGGAGCGATTCGCTGGAGACCACAGGTTCCCACCCCCCTTCCGAGCAGCCAGGAGTCCCGATGTCCAACCCCCTCGCCCAGCTACCGACCCGCGCAGCGCGGTGGAGCGCCACTCATCCGTGGCGTGCCATCGGCGCCTGGTTCCTCCTCGTCGCCGTCGCCGTCGGCCTCGCCATGACCGTGTCGACCAACGAGGTCAAGGACGCCGACTACCGGATCGGTGAGTCCGGCCGCGCCGAAGCGCTGCTCGACAGTGCCGGCCTCGACCACCCGCCGACCGAGAACGTCCTCATCACCTCGAAGTCCGGGGACCTGGATGGCGCCGATGCCCGGGCTGCAGCCGCCGAGGTCGCCGCATCCATGGCCGACGTGAAGGGCGTCGTCGGCGTCGGGGACGCCATCGCGAGCGAGGACGGCAGTGCTCTGCTCGTGCCGGTCGAGCTCACCTCCGACGAGATCGACGCCGAGCCGTTGCTCGATGCGACGGCCGCCGTACAGAAGGCGCATCCGGATCTCGTCGTCGAACAGGCCGGCGACGTCACCATCGACGAAGCCATCAACGAACGGGTCGCCGAGGACCTGCACTCCGCCGAGTTCATCAGCCTGCCGATCACGCTGGTCCTGATGCTGCTGGCCTTCGGAGCGCTGATCGCCGCTGGACTGCCGGTCCTGCTGGCCGCGACGAGTGTCGCCGCCACCATCGGCATCAGTGCACCGGTGTCGCTGCTCGTGCCCGCAGAGCCGACGGTGACCAGCATGATCGTGCTGATCGGCATGGCCGTCGGCGTCGACTACTCGCTCTTCTACCTCAAGCGCGAACGCCAGGAACGTGCCGCCGGACGCTCGACCCTCGACGCCGTCGCAATCGCAGCGGAGACCTCGGGCCACGCCATCCTCGTGTCCGGTGGCGCCGTGATCGCCGCACTGGCGGGGCTCTTCGTGCTCACCGACGTCACCTTCAACTCCCTCGCCACCGGCTCGATCATCGTCGTCGCCGTCGCCGTCCTCGGCTCCATCACGGTGCTCCCGGCGCTGCTCGCCAAGCTCGGCCGCTGGGTCGACCGGCCTCGCGTGCCGCTGCTCTGGCGCCTCACCCGTCGTACGACGACCGGCTCCATCAGCGGACGCCTGCTCGGCCCCGTGGTTCGTCACCCCGTCGCCGCCCTGGTCGTGGCCACGGTCGGCATCATCGCGCTCGCCGTACCGGCGCTGTCGATGAAGACGCACCAGGCCACACCCGAGACCCTGCCCGGCGACATCCCCGCGGTGCAGACCTTCCGCGCCATCACGAAGGCCTACCCGAGCGAAGGGACGTCGGCGCAGGTCGTTGTCACCGGCGCCGACCCTGCTGCCGCGAAGGCTGCACTGGAAGGGCTGCGCGACGAGGCCGGCGGCTTCGACGACTTCGCCATCGCCGGCGCGCAGGTCCAGGCCTCCGCCGATGGCAACACGTCGGTGCTCGACCTGCCGATGCCCTACGAGGAGTCCGATGACCGTGCAGGTGCCGCGATCGAGCGGTTGCGGACCGACCTGGTTCCGGCCGCGCTCGATGACCTCACCGGTGCGGAGCACGCCGTCGGCGGCAGCGCTGCCGAAGCGCTCGACAGCGCGGAGAAGCAGTCGGCGCGGATGCCGTTCCTGCTCGGGTTCGTGCTGCTGTTGACGATGGTGATGATGATCGCCGCGTTCCGCAGCGTGCTGCTCGGCGTGGTGTCGACGGTGCTCAACCTGGCGTCCGTGGGCGTCGCGTTCGGCATCCTCGCGATCGTCGTCCAGCACGGCGTCGGTGAGTCGCTGCTCGACTTCACCAGCCCCGGCTTCGTGATCGACTGGATCCCCGTATTCGTGCTGGTGGTGCTGGTCGGCCTGTCGATGGACTACCACGTGTTCGCGCTCAGCCGGATCCGCGAACTCATCGACTCCGGTCTGTCCGCCAGGGACGCCGTGCATCGCGGCATCGCCGACACCGCCGGTGTGATCACCAGTGCTGCGGCGGTGATGGTGTCGGTGTTCGCGATCTTCGCGACCCTGTCGATGATGGAGATGAAGATGATGGGCGTCGGCCTCTCGGCCGCGATCCTCATCGACGCAACGGTCATCCGCCTGGTCGTGCTGCCCGCGATCCTGGTCCTGCTCGGGGACCGGGCCTGGCCGAAGCGTCGTACGCCGGTCGCTGCTGCTGCGGAGGACCTGCCGCCCACGTCGTGGGAATCGCAGAACGGCGTACTGGTGCCGACCGGACGCTGACCGCACGCCGGCCCGGTGGTTGAGGTGCGAGCGAAAGCGAGCCTCGAAACCCCCGGGTCGGCAGCACTTGTTTCAATGGGCCGGTGCTGCACTCCTTCCACCTGGCCGAGCTCCCGCCCCGCACCACGAGCCGGGCGCTGCTGCGTCCGCCCCGCGCGGGCGTCGTACCCGGTATGAAGCACGCGGAGACCCTCGCGATGATGCGGCTCGGCTCGCCGACGGTGTCGCTGGAGCGGATGCAGTTGCGGCGGCTCGCGGTGTTCTGCGCCTGGGAGGACGAGGCCGCGCTCGAGGCCTTCCTGGCGACCCAGCCGCTCGGTCAGCAACTCGCCACCGGCTGGCACGTGCGCCTGCAGTTCCTGCGGAGGTACGGCGAAGTGGCCGCCCTCGCGCCGCTTCCCCAGAAGGCCGGCGACTGGGACCCGGAGGAGCCGATCGTCGCGGTCACCCTGGCCCGACTCCGGCTCCGGGAGATGCCTCGCTTCCTGTCCTGGGGCAAGCCCGTCGAGCGCCTCGTCGCCGGTCACCCGGCCGCGGTGTTCTCCACCGCTGCGATGCGCCCGCCGCACACGTTCTCGACATTCTCGATCTGGCGCACCGTGCGGGAGATGACCGAGATGGTGCACGGGCGCAGCGAGGGCGTCGGCGAACAGCCCGCCCACACCGTCGCGATGGCCGAGCAGCGCCGGCGCGAGTTCCACCACGAATCGGCGTTCATGCGGTTCCGCCCGCTGTCCGAGCACGGGACCTGGCAGGGGCGGACGCTGCTGCCCTGAGTCACATCCGTACGCCGTCGTGGCTATCCCTCTGCCGTCGACGCGCGCGCCCGCAAATGCGCCAGGACGGCCAGCACCCGCCGGTGGGTCGTGGCGCTCATTTCCAGCTCGAGCTTGGTGAAGATCCGGCTCGTGTGGGTCTCGACCGTGCGGACGTTGGAGTCGAGGAGTTCGGCGATCGTGGCGTTCGAATGTCCCTCCGCCACCAGGGTGAGGACCTCGCGCTCCTTGACGGTCAGTCGCGTCACCGGGTCCGCTCGTCGCGGCGTCTCCAGGACCCTGCGTACGACGTCCGGGTCGACCACGGTCCCGCCGTCAGCGACGCGCACCAGGGCATCGACCAGGTCCGAGGGCTTCGCGATGCGCTCCTTGAGCAGGTAGCCGACCCCGCGTTGCCCACCTGTGAGCAGGTCCAGGGCGTGATGGGTCTCGACGTACTGCGACAGCACCAGGACACCCACGTGCGGGTGGGTGCGCTTGAGCTCGACAGCGGCATCGAGGCCCTCGGTGGTGTGCGTCGGCGGCATCCGTACGTCGAGGATCACCACGTCCGGTTTGATCTCCTCCACGGTGGCGAGAAGGTCGGTGGCGTCCTCCAGTTGAGCGGCGACGTCGAGGCCTTCTTCGCGGAGCAGACGGGCGATTCCTTCGCGGACAAGAGCCGCGTCATCGACCAGGACCACCCGAATTGCCTGCACAGACGAATTATGGACCCCCGGAAGCGGTGGCGCAGCGGCTTCGGGCAGAGCAGTCTGGTCACCGTGGTGGTCTCGTGGTCACGGAAATGGGGACGCGGCGACCGACGGGCCGCACAGCGACTGGTCGGCCTGGTCGCCGACCTGCAGACGGTCGGCCCGGGAGACACCCTCCGCAACGCCCTGCGGGTGTCGCTCGGTGACCCCGGCCTCGACATCGCCTACATCCGCGTCGGCAGCGGCGGATGGATCGACGAGCGCGGCCAGTCGATGACCGCTCCCGTCACCATCGACGGGCGCGCGGTGACGCCGATCGACCGTGGCGGGAAGCCGATCGCCGCGCTGATCCACGACCCGTCGCTGCTCCGCAGTCCCGGCCGACTGAAGGCGGCCGTCGACGCCGCAGCCCTGGCCTTCGAGAACGAGCAGCAACGAGCCGACCTCCGCGCCGAGGTCGCCGACCTGCGTGCCTCCCACGCGCGCATCCTGGAGGCCGTCGACCTCGAGCGTCGACGGACCGAGCGGAACCTGCACGACGGCGCCCAGCAACGCCTCGTCGGTGTCGCCCTGATGCTGCGACTGGCCGGGAACAGGTCCGCCGCCGACGCCGCCCTGGCAGCGATCCTCACGAATGCCGCGGGAGAGCTCGACGGCGCGATTGCCGAGTTGCGCGAGCTCGCCCGGGGCATGCACCCCGCGATCTTCGCCGCCACCGGCCTCCTCGGCGCCCTCGAGTCCCTGGCCGAGCGGCCGGGCCTGCCGGTCGAGCTCCGCGTCGACGTACCCGCTCCTCTTCCGAACCTGGTCGAAGTGGCGGCCTACTACGTCGTGGCGGAGGCGCTCGCCAACGCCACGAAGCACGCCGACGCCACCCACGCGGTGGTCCACGCCACCCTGACCGCCCAGGGCCTGCGCGTCGCAGTCACCGATGACGGCCGCGGTGGGGCCACGACAGCCCCCGGCTCCGGCCTCGAAGGCCTGTCCGACCGGGTGTCGGCCCTCGGCGGGCGCCTGGAGATCGACAGCCGCACAGGCGAGGGCACCACGATCAGCGCCTGCCTCCCCCTCGCCGAACGCGTCGTCGCCGCCCGCGACCCGTACAGCCTGACCGCCCTGCGCTGGGTCGGTTGGGAGATGTACGAACTCCCCGCCGAGAGCTATGACCAGCTCACCCACGAGGACCAACGGTCCTGGGTCCGCGCGATGTTCGCCGCAGCCGGCGGCGTCAGCCACATCACGCCGCGGCAACGTGAGTGGGCGGTCGGCTTCGAAGCTGCCGCCGGTGCCGCACCCTGGGTGCTCGAGGACCTGCGTACCTACGCCGTCGACGAGACCATCGAGACCACGCTGGCCCTGCCCGGCATGGCGTCCGGCGGGCGCGGCGTCCTCTACTGCACCCTGCGCATGTGTACGGCGGACGGCGACCTCACTGCCGACGAACTCGGCCGCATCACCCGCACTGCCGACGACCTCGGGCTGAGCAGCCTGCTCCCCGACCTGCGGCGGATGGTCGACCAGGAGCGGATGCTTCAGGACCAGCGCTTCGAGATGCTGGTGGCACCGGCCCTGGCCGACGTACCTTCCGGGCCTCGCTGACCGCAGTCGCCGTCGCCGTTCGGCAACGAAACCACCGGTCGGCCGCTTACGCTTCTCCGGTGAAACGCCTTCTCGGGGCCCTGCTCGCGCTGACCCTCTTCTCCCTCCTGGCCCTCGTCGCACCAGCACGAGCTGCCGAGACAACGGCTGCCGTCATCACCGGAACCGTGACGTCGTCCAGCGACGGCGCACCGATCGCCGGGGTCAGGGCACTTCTGTACAGCGACAGCGGACAACTCCGAGTAGTCAACGCTGACACCGATGGGCATTTCCAGTTCGTCCCGTCCGCGCCGGGTGGCTACCGCATTCGCTTCGAGTCGAAGAACACCATCACGAAGTGGTACGACGGCGACGAAGTGTCGGGCAGCGTCCTCACCGTCGGCGACTCCGGCACGGTCGATGCGTCAACGACCCTGAGCCCGGCCGGCGTCGTGCGCGGCGCGTACACCGGCCCCGACCCGACCGGTGTCTCCATCAGGGTCGCCGGGACCTGGGAGTCGTTGTTCCCGGCCTTCACCGTCGGCGGCGGCGAGTTCACCGCGAAGGTCACCACCGAACGGCCCATCGTCGTCGGGCTCACGCGCGCACTCTCCCCCCTCAACGTCATCGCGCGATTCAACGGCAACAAGTACCACTGGACGCACGCCCCTGAGCTGCAGGTGGCTGGCGGCACCGAACTCTCGGACATTGCCATCGATCTGCAACCGACCGCGATCGTCACCGGGCAGATCACCAACGTCAGCGGTGCAGGCATCAGCGCCGACGTACGGATGATCCTCATCGAGGACGGCGAACGAATTGATCTCGGTGGCTACGTCCGCACCTGGTCCGACGATCTCGACGGCCAGTTCTCCATGGTGGTTCCGGCCACCACGCTGACCCTGAAGGCCATCGGGAGAGTCGTCACGGACGGATATGAGACGCGGTGGCTCGGGGAAGCGACGGACGTCTCGTCCGCCACGGTGATCGCGCCCACCGAGGGACAGACCCTCTCGGGCAACGACATCAACCAGCCCGGTGGAAAGACGCTCTCGGGCGTCGTCCTCGACCCCGCAGGCGACCCCGTGCCCGGAGTCGACGTGACTGCCTACGGTGGCCACACCGATGTGGTCAAGGGGTCCGCAGTCTCCGCGAACGACGGGACCTGGTCGATCCCCGGTCTGGGGTTGGGCTCCACGATGGGCATCACGTTGCGCTACACCAGCGACCGGACCACGACGGTCTGGTATCCCAACCAGCCCACGCAGATCAGTGCCCGCGACGCGGTCGAACTCTTCTTGCCGCATCCCGACGAGTTGGCCATCCAGGCGGTCACGCACCTGCCCGAGTACAGGCTGGCGGCCAGCAGCCTCCCCACGATCGAAGGTCCCCCGGTCGCCGGTCTGCCCGTAAGCGCCCGCTCCGCCTCGGTCACCCCGACGCCCGACACCTCCCGCTATGAGTGGCTGTGCAACGGCGTCCCACTCGGCCTGACGGGCGAGGTCGTCGTACTCCCAGCCACCGCCGCGGGTTGCTCGCTCAAGGTCCGCCAGGTGGCGAGCCTGGCCGGCCACCAGTCCGCGATCGTGACCTCGCTGACCACCACGGTGGCGAGCCCGCAATCCACCAACGGCGCCGCCGTCCTCGGTAGCCGAGTCGCAGGTTCGGTGCTCACCCTGAGGGCGCCGATCTGGAACTTCACACCGGACCAGGTCACCTACCGGTGGTACCGCAGCGGCGTGCCGATCACCGGTGCCACCGGTGCGTCGTACCGCCTGGTCCCCGCCGACGTCGCCGACTTCATCACCGTCAAGGTGACCGCGGTCGACACCCGGAACGGCATCAGCGCGTCCGCCACGTCACTGCGAATGACGAAGATCAAGGCCCGAACCAGGCTGGAGGCTTCGTGGGTCGGCGATCGCAAGTACCTCAACGCGGTCCTCAAGATCCGGGTCCTCACCCCGGGGCTGAGCAGACCCGGCGGCGGGTACTACACGATCAGGTACCCCAACTACGCCTATCGGGGCGTCGCGATCCGGGAGCTGATCAGGCATTCGGTCACCGCCAAGCGGCGGGGCTGGGTGACCGTGCGGTTCAACTACGCCGGATCCCAGCTCGACACTGCCGCGTCCACGTCGATTCGCGTCTACGTCCGTTGACCAAATGACGAAAGCCCCGGTCTCTCGACCGGGGCTTTCGCTGCACGTGCGCGAGGGGGGATTTGAACCCCCACGCCCTTTCGGACACTGCGACCTGAACGCAGCGCGTCTGCCGTTCCGCCACTCGCGCGTGAAGCGTCGGCAAGGTTATCCCAGTCCCCGCCACTCGCCCAAAACCGGGTGCCGCACCCCGACAGGCGCTTTCCCCGCGCTGGGCACGCACCTGGTGAGTGCGCAGCGCGGGGAAGGGACGAACCGCGGGGGTCCGGGACGATGTACCGGGCCCGGAAGGGTGCCACCGATACGATCGACAGACCCGTCAGGCGACCTCGGAAGGGAGGGCACCCCACGTGGGGGGACTGCAGCGTTTCGAACAACGCCTCGAGCAGGCGATCTCCGGCGCGTTCGCGCGCACCTTCCGGAGCGCCGTCCAGCCGGTCGAGATCGCGGCCGCTCTCCAGCGCGAGCTGGACAACAAGGCGCAGGTGCTCTCGCGGCACCGTCGACTGGTGCCCAACAGCTTCGCGGTCGAGTTGTCGACGGGCGACCTCGAGCGGCTCGGGCCCTACGACTCGACGCTGGCGACCGAGCTCACCGAACAGCTCACCGAGCACGCCGAACTGCAGTCCTATGTCTTCCCCGGCGCGATCCGGATCGTCTTCGAGGCGGCCGACGACCTCGGCACCGGGCGGTTCCGGGTCCGCAGCCAGGCCGAAGCCTCCGTGACCGGACACTCCCGTCGCGGCAGCACCCAGCGCACCCGCGCGGTCATCGAGGTCAACGGCACCCAGCACCCGCTGCAGGCGCCGGGACTGGTGGTCGGTCGCGGCAGCGAGGCCGACATCCGGATCAACGACCCCGGCGTGAGCCGGCGGCACGCGGAGTTCCTGATCACCACCCAGTCCGGCGACGGCTACGCGCCCGGCGAGGGGCCGCTCCTGATCGAGGTCCACGACATGGGCTCCACCAACGGCATCCGGGTCGACGGACAGAAGGTCGCCCGCGCGGTGCTGCGTGAGGGCTCCCGCGTCCAGATCGGTCACACTTCGCTCGTACTTCGACTGCTCGAGGAGGCGGCCGATGTCTGAGCTGACCCTGTTCCTGGTCCGGATCGCGTACCTCGCGATCCTCTGGATCTTCGTGCTCTCCGCGATCTCGGTGATCCGGTCCGACATGTTCGGTGCCCGCGTCCCTGCACCCGCCAGCCCCGGCAAGCAGCCCAAGCCGGCGAAGGCGCCCGCCGCTCGCCGCGGCCAGCCCAAGGAGGTCGCCGTCGTCCAGGGCGTCAACACCGGGATCGTCGCCGACCTCGCGCAGGCGCCCATCCTGATCGGGCGCGGCAACGACGCAGCCATCCGCCTCGACGACGACTACGTCTCCACCCGCCACGCTCGGATCGTGTCGTCCGGTGGGCAGTGGTACGTCGAGGACCTCGGCTCCACCAACGGCACGTACATCGGCAGCCAGCGGCTCACCCAGCCCGTCCCCGTGGGCCTCGGCTCGCAGATCCGGATCGGAAAGACCATCGTGGAGCTGAGGAAGTAGATGACCGAACCGACAGCACCGGACGGTCCCCCGCCTCCGCCTCCGCCCCCGGAGCCGACCTCCGACCGCCCCGTCGACCCGGACCCCATCTCGGGTCCGACGGTCGAGGGCGACACGATCCTTCCGCCGGTCCCGGCCGACACCGTCGACGTACCCATTCCCGCTCCGCGGCCGGCCCTGGCATTCAGCTACCACGCGGTCTCCGACGTGGGTCGGGTGCGCAAGGACAACCAGGACTCCGGGTACGCCGGCCCGTGGCTGCTCGCCGTCTGTGATGGCGTCGGTGGCGCGGCCCGCGGTGACATCGCCTCCAGCACGGCCATCAACGAGCTGCGCCAGCTCGACGAGGCGCCCGGTTCGGTCGACCTGATCGAACGGATCAACGACGGCCTCGAAGAGGCGCACGTGTCCATCGGCGCCCAGGTCGACCACGACGCCTCGCTCAACGGCACGAGTACGACGGTCACCGTCGGGCTGTTCGACGGTGCCCGGCTCGCGCTGGGTCATGTCGGCGACTCGCGTGCCTATCTCTACCGCGACGGCGAGCTGTCCCAGCTCACCAGCGACCACACCTTCGTGCAGAGCCTGATCGACGAGGGCCGGATCACCGAGGAGGAGGCGCGGGTCCACCCGCACCGCAACCTCATCCTCAAGGCCCTCGACGGCCTGCACGACGTCGAACCGGACCTGTTCACGCTCGAACTCGTCGCGGGCGACCGCCTGTTCTTCTGCAGTGACGGTGCGTGCGGTGTCCTCGACGACCTGCGGATCACCGAGATCCTGGCGGACGGCACCCCCGAGTTCTCCGCAGTCGAGATGGTCCGCGCCAGCCTCGAGGCCGGCAGTTCCGACAACGTGACCTGCGTGGTCGCCGACGTCCATCTCGCCCCGAACCCGGGCGACACGGCCGTCGTACCCCCGGAGCCGCAGATCGTCGGCGCCGCCGCCGAACTGAAGCAGCGGCGTCCGCGCGCGTTGTTCCGTGGCCACCGTTCCGGCGACACCGGCGAGCTCGAGCCGATCGACGAGGAGATCCCGCCCGGCGTCGACCACGCCATCCGCGCCGACCCGCCGCCGGACCCCGAGGCCGTTCGCTACGCCCTGCAGCCCCCGCCGCGGTTCACGTGGGCGCGGCGCCTGCTCGCGCTCGCCGTCCTGCTCGGCCTGGTCTGGGTGGTCCTCGGTACGGCGTACTGGTGGAGCCAGCGGCAGTACTACATCGGCGAGGAGAAGGGTGAGGTCGTGCTCTTCCAGGGCGTCGACGTCCCCGGCCTGTCCGACGTGGTCTGGCGCCCCGGCCTGTCCTTCGACGACCTCAGCCAGGCCGACAAGAGCGCCGTCGACGGTCGCCTGAACTACGACAACTACGAAGAGGCCGTCAAGAAGCTGCGGCAGCTCGGCGACGAAACCGACGAGACACCGACCGACGAGACACCGACCGAGGAGCCCTCCGTCACGCCCCCGACGTCCGCCACCACGTCCACGTCCACGCCCGCGCCCACCCCGCCCTCCGGCGAGGCGAGCGACTTCGGCAGCCCGGCCGACGGCTCCTGAGCGAACCGACGGCACTGACATGGCCACCAACTCAGCCCTGATGGGCTTCGTGCACCGCCGGCGGCGGGGCGCGGAGCTCTTCTTGCTGATCCTCGCGCTGCTCGTCGGCGTCGGCGCGTACGCCGCCGTCGGGCTCGGTGTCGACGGCGAGGTCCCGACGAACCTGATCGGGTACGGCGGCTGGTTGACCCTGCTCGTCGTCGCGGCCCACGTCGCGGTGCGCCGCGTGGCGCCGTACGCCGACCCGGTGCTGCTGCCCGTCGTGGCCGCCCTCAACGGCCTGGGTCTGGCGATCATCCACCGCCTCGACCTCGCCAAGGAGACCGCGCTGGCCAGCCAGCAGCTGACCTGGATGACGTTGGGTGTCGTGCTGTTCATCGGCACCCTGGTGGTGCTGCCCGACCACCGGCTGCTCGCCCGCTTCACCTACACCTCGGGCCTCGCGGCGATCGGGCTGCTGATCCTGCCGATGCTCCCGGTGCTCGGCACCGAGATCAACGGCGCCCGGATCTGGATCTCCGTGGGCCCGTTCAGCTTCCAGCCGGGCGAGATCGCGAAGCTGCTGCTCGTCATCACCTTCGCCGGCTACCTCGTCGTCCACCGCGACGCGCTCGCGCTGGCCGGGCGCCGGGTGCTGTTCCTGGACCTGCCCCGCGGGCGCGACCTCGGGCCGATCCTGATGATGTGGATCGTCAGCCTCGGCATCCTGATCCTGCAGCGCGACCTCGGTTCCAGCCTGCTGTTCTTCGGCCTCTTCCTCGTCATGTTGTACGTCGCCACCGAGCGCCCCGGCTGGATCGTGGTCGGCGCACTGATGTTCTTCAGCGGCGCGGCCGTCGCGGTGCGGATCTTCAGCCACGTGCAGAACCGGGTCGACATCTGGCTCGACCCGTTCGCCGACCCGAGCGGCAGCGGCTACCAGCTGGTGCAGGCGCTCTACGGGTTCGCGTGGGGCGGCCTGGTCGGTCGCGGCCTCGGTGAGGGCATGCCCGAGCGGGTGCCGTATGCCGAGTCCGACTTCATCCTCGCTGCGATCGGCGAAGAGCTCGGCCTGACCGCCGTCATGGCCGTCCTGCTGCTCTACGGACTCGTCGTCGAGCGCGCCCTGCGCGCCGCCCTGATCTCGCGCGACGGCTTCGGCAAGCTGGTCGCCACCGGCCTGGCAGCCGTGTTCGCGCTGCAGATCTTCGTGGTCATCGGCGGCGTCACCCGACTGATCCCGCTCACCGGCCTCACCACACCGTTCCTGTCGTACGGCGGCTCGTCCCTGGTCGCGAACTGGGTGATCATCGCGATCCTGCTGCGCATCTCCGACCAGGCCCGCCGTCCGGTGCCTGACCTCAACGAGCAGCAGGACGACCCGGACGAGCAGCAGACCCAGATCGTGAAGGTGGTGCCGTCATGAACAAGCCGATCCGCGCGGTCTCCATCTTCTGCATGTTCTTGTTCCTCGCCCTGATGGCGAATGTGACGTTCCTGCAGTTCTGGCGGGCCGATGAGTACAACACCGACCCGAAGAACTCCCGGGTCGCCGCGGCCGCGTTCAGCCGTGAGCGCGGCCTGATCCTGGTCGGCGAGGAGCCGATTGCCCGCAGCGAACCGGTCGACGACCAGTACAAGTACCTCCGGGTCTATCCCGAGAAGCAGCTGTACGCGCCCGTCACCGGCTACCTCCAGCTCGGCAGCCAGACCGGCATCGAGCGCAGCCAGAACGAAGTGCTCTCCGGCGAGGACCCGCGACTGTTCGTCAACCGGCTCGTCGACCTGCTCAAGGGCGACACCAACCAGGGCGGCAACGTCCTGCTGACCCTCGACCCCGCCGCGCAACGCGCCGCCTACACGACGCTGCGCGACACCGTCGGACCCGAAGGGGAAGGCGCGGTCGTGGCGATCGAGCCGAAGACCGGTCGGATCCTCGCGATGGTGTCCTTCCCGTCGTACGACCCGAACCGGCTGGCCTCCCACGACCGGGAGAAGCGCGAGACGGCGTACGACAGCCTCGACAGCAACAAGCGCCAGCCGCTGCTGAACCGGGCGATCCAGACCCGGCTGTTCCCCGGCTCGACGTTCAAGGTGGTCACCGCCGCGGCCGCGATCGAGAACGGTCTCTACAACGCCGACGACGAGGTGCCCGCGGGTGCGACCTGGCAGGCGCCCGGCACCACCGGCTCGCAGAACGTGATCGACAACGAGGGGCGCGCCGGGTGCAGCCCGGCGAAGATCTCCTTCTCGAAGGCGATGGAGGACTCCTGCAACACCGCCTTCGCGAAGATGGCGGTCGAGGTCGGGCCGGAGAAACTGCGCGAGCAGGCAGAGGCGTTCGGCTTCAACAGCGACTATCTGCTGGACCTCGGCCCGCAGGCGCGTTCGGTGTTCCCCGAGGAGGTCGTCGACACCATCGACGACGTCCAGCAGGACCCGCGCGAGCTCAACGACGCCGAGACGGCACGCTCGGGCTTCGGCCAGTTCTCGGTCCAGTCGACGCCCCTGCAGATGGCGATGGTGGTCTCGGCGATCGCCAACCGCGGCGCGCTGATGCGGCCCTACCTCGTCGACGAGGTGCAGACCGCAACGTTCGACGTCCTGGAGACCACCGAGCCGGAGACCCTCCGCGACGCGATCTCGCCCCAGACCGCCGACCAGCTCACGGACCTGCTGGTCGCGACCGTCGACGACGGCACCGCGTCACCCGCCGCCATCGACGGCGTCAGCGTCGCGGGCAAGACGGGCACCGCCCAGCGAGGTGTCGAAGGCAAAGCGCCCTACGGATGGTTTGTGTCGTTCGCGCCTGCGGAAGACGCTCAGGTCGCGGTGGCCGTGATGATCCAGGAAGCACCCGGCAAGCAGATCGCGGGCGGCCAGCTCGGCGGCCCGATCGCAAAGGCAGTGATGGAAGCGGTGTTGAAGAAGTGAACTCCGAGCAGAGGCAGTTCGCCGACCAGGCAGGTCGCTATCACCTCGACTCCGTGATCGCCACGGGTGGCATGGGCGTGGTGTGGCGCGGCACGGACACGCGCCTCAACCGTTCGGTCGCCGTGAAGGTGCTCAAGCCCGAGTACGCCGACGACCCCATGTTCCGCACCCGCTTCGAGGCCGAGGCGCGCAGTGCCGCGGCCCTGCACCACCCGGGCATCGCCGGTGTCTACGACTACGGCGCCGGCGAGGTCGACGGCAACCTGCCGCCGTACCTGGTCATGGAACTGGTCGACGGACAGCCGCTCTCGAACCTGCTCGCGACCGCGCGCGGCAACGACCGCACGCTCGACACTGCCGTGGTGCAGGACCTGATCGCCCAGACCGGCGACGCGCTGGCCGTGGCGCACCGGGCCGGGATCGTGCACCGCGACGTGAAGCCCGCGAACCTGCTGATCACCGCGGACCGCCGGGTCAAGATCACCGACTTCGGCATCGCGCGTGCGGCCGACGCCGTCGCGCTCACCCGCACCGGATCGGTGATGGGCACCCCGCAGTACCTCAGCCCCGAGCAGGCCCGCGGCAACCCGTCCACGCCCGCGTCCGACGTCTACTCGCTGGGCGTCGTCGCGTTCGAGTGCCTGACCGGTCGCCGTCCGTTCGACGCCGAGACCCCGGTCGCCACGGCCCTTGCGCACCTGCAGCAGCCCGTTCCTGCGCTGCCCTCGACGGTGCCTCCGGCGCTGGCCGCGATCGTCACGCGCGCCCTCTCGAAGGACCCCGCGGACCGCTACACGGACGGTGCGGCGTTCGCCGCCGCCGTACGCGGGGCCGACCTGGGTGCCGGTCCGGTTCCCGGGGCGTACCCGCCGCCCTCCGAGGGCGCCACCCAGGTGCTGCCGTCGGTCACCGGTCCGATCCCGCCGGCCACGCCGACGCACACCCCGATGCCGGTTCCGGTTCCCGGACAGCCGATCCGCCGCCTCGACGCGCCGGGTGCCTACGCCGGCTCCCAGGCGACCGAGCGTCAGGGACGTTCCCCGTGGCCCGCCGCGATCGCCGTGATCCTGCTGGTCATCGCTGCCGTCGTGGTGGCCGCGCTACTGCTCGGCCGCGACGGCGACGAGGACCCGGCCGCCGACGACACGACGTCCGAGGTGACCACCGAAGCCACCACGGAATCCTCCTCCAGCGAACCCACCACGGAGACCACCTCCGAGGAGGCCACCACGGTCCAGGTCGACGACACGCCGTACTCCTGCACCGCCGACTACCGCGACGCCGTGGCCCAGTTGCAGGACGACCGCCTCCAGGTCACCTGGGAGCAGGACTCCGCCGTCAACGACGGCACCTGCCCCGCCGACACCGTGAGCCGCTTCTCCACCAACGGCACCCTGAACGAGGGCGACCCGATCACCGTCTACTACTGGGGCCCGGTCGTCGAACCGACCGAGGAGACCACCCCGACCGACGAGACCACCGACCCGAGCAACCCGCTCACCGAGCTCCCAGGGGGTGAAGACGGATGACAACTCCCCCCACTGAACCCGGATCAGGTGGTCCCACGGTCGGCGGGCGTTACGAGCTCGCCGAACTCCTCGGCCGCGGCGGCATGGCGGAGGTCCGCAAGGGCACCGACACGCGGCTCGGCCGCGTCGTGGCCGTCAAGCGCCTGCGCACCGATCTCGCCAGCGACCCCACCTTCCAGGCCCGCTTCCGCCGCGAGGCGCAGTCGTCGGCTTCGCTGAACCACCCCTCGATCGTGTCCGTCTACGACACCGGTGAGGAACGCACCGTCGGTGGCGTCGACGACGGCGAGATCGTCCCCTACATCGTCATGGAGTACGTCGCCGGGCGCACCCTGCGCGACATTCTGCGCGAGGGCCGCAAGATCCTGCCCGAGCGCGCCCTGGAGATCACCAGCGGCGTGCTGTCCGCGCTGGACTACAGCCACCGCGCGGGGATCATCCACCGCGACATCAAGCCCGGCAACGTCATGCTCACCCCGTCCGGCGACGTGAAGGTGATGGACTTCGGCATCGCCCGCGCGATGAGCGATGCCCAGTCGTCGATGACCCAGACCGCTGCGGTCGTCGGTACGGCGCAGTACCTCTCCCCGGAGCAGGCGCGCGGCGAGACCGTCGACTCCCGCTCCGACGTGTACTCCGCGGGCTGCCTGCTCTACGAACTCCTCACTGGACGGCCGCCGTTCGTCGGCGACTCACCCGTGGCCGTCGCGTACCAGCACGTGCGGGAGCCCGCCGTACCCCCGTCGACGCACGAGGGTGACCTCACGCCGCAGATCGACGCGATCGTGATGAAGTCCCTCGCCAAGCGCGTCGAGGACCGCTACCAGTCCGCCGCTCAGATGCGCGCCGACATCGAGCGCTACCTCGCCGGCCGCCCGGTCCAGGCGGCCGTGGCCGACAGCACCGCCGTGGTGCCGGTCGTCTCCGGACCCGCCACCAGCGCGACCAGTACGGCCGACGCGCACCACGAGACCGCCGTCCGTTCGGCACTGCCACCGGTGCGGGACGACGACCGGCGCAGCCGGGTCGCGCTGTGGGTCGTGCTCGGTGTGCTGCTCCTCGCCCTGCTCGCCACGGCCGCCATCGTGTGGCCGAAGCTCTTCGACACCGAAGCTCCTGACGTGAAGGTGCCGTCGGTGATCGGCCTCGACAGCGACCTGGCCCGGGACCGGATCGGCGATGTCGGTCTGGCCATCGATGACCGCACCACCGAGTGCAGCGACGAATACCCCGAGGGTGGGCAGGTCATCAAGCAGGACCCGCTCGCCGAGCGCTACATCGAGCCGACCGGGACTGTCTTCCTGACCTTGTCCAGCGGACCCTGCGACTTCCCGCTTCCGCCCGTGACCGACCAGCCGTTCAAGGACGCGGTCAACGACCTGCTCGGTGTCGGCATCCTGCGCGCGAACATCAAGAAGACCGAGTGCAAGGAATCTGACGACCCGGCGGGCACGGTCGTCACCCAGACCCCCGACGCCGGCATGGCCGTCGACACCTCCGCCATCGTCGAACTCTGCGTGTCCGACGGTCCGGCCAAGGTGCCGAACGTCGTCGGTCGGACCCAGGCGGCGGCCGAGAAGGCGATCCGCGATGCCGGGTTCATCCCGGTCGTCAACAACGCGGCCGCCGACGACGCCACCCAGCCCAAGGGCCGGATCACCCGGATGGACCCCGTCGCGGGTGAACCGCTGCGCCAGGGCGACCGGGTCGTGCTCTACGTGTCGATCTACGAGAAGCCGCCCGAGCCGGTGGACACCGACGGCGACGGTCTCTCCGACGCAGACGAGGCGACGCGGGGCACCAACCCGGCCCTTGCCGACACCGACGGAGACGGCGTCAGCGACGGCCAGGAAGTCACCGACGGAACCGATCCGCTCAATCCGCTCTCGCCGCTGCCCGGCGGCGGGCCGGGCGGGCAACGCCCCCAGGCGGGCTGACCCAGCGGGCTGACCCAGCGGGCTAACGCAGCGGCCGGGCGTACTGCAGGTCGAGGACGGCGTCGTACGCCGGCGCGGTGACCAGGTCGGGTTCCTCGAGGGACCAGCCGATCTGGATCTCGGCGTTGTCGGCGTCCGATCGGTAACGGCTGACCAGTTCGTCGGTGTCGACGGACGCCAGTAGGGCGGTCTGGTCGCCGACGGCCTCGATGACGTAGGGCTGCGGGTACGGCACGCCGGCGAGCTGGACGACCGGTCCCTTGCACTTGATGCCGGTGGTGCTGATGACGCGCTGGCCGGCGATCGTGACGGCCCTCGCTCCGCCGTTCCACAGCGCGTTGACCACGGCCTGGATGTCCTGCTGGTGCACGACGAAACGGTTGAGGTTCAGTCGCTCCTCGCGCGGGAGGTCGCGATTGCGCTCGGCGGCCTCCTCGAGCAGGTCTTCGGGACCGTCGGCGAGCGTGATCCGCAGGCCCTCCCCGCGCCGGGGGGTGAAACCGGCCGGGTCGTTGAGTTCCTCGACCTTCGCACGGGCGCTGTCGACACCTTCGTCGCTGACGTTCGCGCCGAGCCGGTCGACCTCGGCCGAGAGCGTGTTGAACTTGTCCTCGACGCCCTGGTAGTCGGCGGCTTCACCTTCGACGAGACCAGCCAGATCGTTGTAGCGACCGGGCCGCAGGTCGGTGCCGTCGCTGTTCGTGGCCGACACCGCGAGCAGGCTGCCGCACAGCACCGCGACGGCAGGCGTGCCGATCCGCCAGGCCAACGAGCGGCCTGAGCGATGGCCCGTCGGACCTTCGGTGTGCGTACCCGTCATACTGACAGTGTCTACTACCCAAGTCCCAGAACGATCGAGGAGCCCTCCGTGGCCAAGTTGCCCCGCCTGTTGAAGAGCAAGGAACGCGACGTCCTCGCGCCCGACCGCGGTCCGCTGTTCACACTGCGGTTCGCGCTCGCCCTGCTGCTCATCGTCGGCGGCATCGCCTGGATCCTCTTCTACTACTTCGGCGTCCGCCCGACCGACGGCTTCGGCAGCATCAACGCCGACGGCAAGCCGAACCAGCCGACCGGCCCGTCGTTCCTCCAGGACCTCGAGGGCAAGAACTACCTGATCGGGTTCATCGCCCTGTTCCTCGGCCTGGCCATCTCGGCCCACCCGAAGACGCCGCTGGGCCGCGGCCGCGGTGTCGTGGTCGGCATGCTCGGTTGCTTCATCATCGGTCTGATCTGGATCTGCATCTTCTACATCTTCCTCACCGGCAACGACCCGAAGGACCTGGTGATCTTCAACGACCTCGGTCAGAAGAACCTGTTCGTCGGCATCGCCTTCATGGCCGTCGGCTTCACCTTCGCCACACGCTGGGAGTGATCCCCGCGCGAGCACGCGCATGACAAACGCCGGTGGACCGCAAGGTCCGCCGGCGTTTGTCGTTCCACAGGTTTCTCCCCAGATGTGGAGAACTACATCGGTGTGATTCATCCACAATGGTGGATAACCCTGTGGATGAAGGTCCCGTTCAGGCGTGGATCAGGACAGCGTGAGAGTGCGGACGAGCGTCGCCGCGATGAGCAGGACCCCGACGACGCTCAGGCCGAGCGCCTGCATTTGGGTACGACGACCCTTCGGCGCGTAGGCAATGACGGCCGCGATCAGGGCACCGCCGGCCAGCCCACCGAAGTGGCCCTGCCACGACACATTGGACAGCGTGAAGGTGAGGGCGATGTTGATGCCGATCCACAGCAGCAGTCCCTGCATCTGTCCGCCGACCTTGAGGCCGACGATGACCAGGGCACCCATCATCCCGAAGATCGCGCCGGAGGCGCCGACGGTGCTGCCGTGCTCGGCGGAGAGCCAGTAGACGGCCACCGAACCCGCGAGGCCCGAGAGCAGGTAGATGGCCAGGAAGCGCGTCCGGCCGAAGACCTGCTCCAGTTGGGGGCCGAGGACCCACAGGGCGAGCATGTTGAAGCCGAGGTGCCACGGTTCGACGTGGGTGAACATGCTGGTGAACAGCTGCCAGTACGCGCCGTCCTGGACGCCGAGCACCCACTGGGCGGTGGCGCCGCTGGTGCAGGTCGCCGCATCGTTGATGAACGGGTAGTACGAGCCGTCGCTCTCGCGACACGAACTCGCGGGCTGCAGGGCGAAGTACTCGTAGAGCCAGCTGCCGTAGCGGCCGGTGGCCATGATCGCGATCCAGATCGCGGCATTGATACCGATCAGGACCTGCGAGGTGAGCGCCGGGTTCGTGGAGCGCGCGCCGCCGTACGCGGCCGTGGCCTGACGAACGGACTTGCGGCCTTCAGCCACGCAGTCCGGGCACTGGAAACCGACGGCAGCGTCACGCATGCAGTCGGGACAGATGGATTTGTCGCAGCGCTGGCAGCGGATCCAGGACTCGCGGTCGGGGTGCCGGTAACAGGTCGGCACCCCGACCGGAGGGTTGGTCATGGAGCTCGGTCAGCCGACGATTTCGACGGACTCGATGACGATCGGCTCGACCGGCTTGTCGTTGCGACCGGTCGGGACGGCGGCGATGGCGTCGACGATGTCGCGGCCGGCCTGGTCGGCGACCTCACCGAAGATGGTGTGCTTGAAGTTCAGCCAGGTCGTCGCGCCAACGGTGATGAAGAACTGCGAGCCGTTGGTGCCCGGACCGGCGTTCGCCATCGCGAGCAGGTAGGGCTTGTCGAAGACGAGCTCGGGGTGCGGCTCGTCCTTGAACGTGTAGCCGGGACCGCCGGTGCCGGTGCCGAGGGGGCACCCGCCCTGGATCATGAAGCCCGGAATGATGCGGTGGAAGCCGAGGCCGTCGTAGAACGGGCCCGTCTTGCCGTTGCCGGCGTCGTACGCCTTCTCGCCCGTGGCGAGGCCGGTGAAGTTCGCGACCGTCTCCGGCGCGTGGTTCGGGAACAGGGTGACGTTGATGTCGCCCTTGTTCGTCTTCAGGATGGCCTGGTCTGCCATGAAATCCTCGTCTCGGTGATGGGTACGTCTTCGTGCGCGCTCGATCCTACGGGCACCCTGCTTGCGCGATGAGACATGCTGGGTCCTGCCCGCACAACCCCAACCCCAAGGAGTGCTCGGGATGAAGAAGTTGAAGACGCTCGTGCTGGTTGTCGCGCTGGGCGCGGTTGTCGCTGCGGTGGCCAAGAAGCTGCAGGGTGGCAGCGCCGGAGCAGCCCAGTGGCAGTCGGCTGAGCCGACCGCCTGACTGCTCGTCGGTGATGGCCGTCAGGCGGCCGGGCGCGTCTCACTGTTGAGAACCGTGGCCACCTGTCGGGCCATCACCTCCCGGGCGACGCTCACTGGCAGCGCCGAGCCCGGCCGCACCAACTCGGCACGCAAGCCCTCCGCGAGGCCCAGCAAGGTCACCTGCTGGTGATCGGACAGCGGTCGCCCCTCGGACGCACCGATGGCTTGGGCGAACACGTGGCGCTCGTCGTCACGCGACGCAGCGAGTAGCTCAGCCGGTACGAGATCGCCGACGAGGGCGCGTCCTCGCACAACTTCGTGCCAGGCAATCCAGACCGCGACACCCATGCGTTCGTGTTCCGTCTCGGGGAAGCGGAACTCCGGTATCTCGGGGTCGAGAACCATCAGCGACTCACGCACCCATGCGAACCATCGTTGCTCCAAGGCCACCGATGCCATGCGACACAAGGCCGCCGTCGCCGACAATGTCGAACGGATTCAACGACGCCGAGCGGAGGAATGGGCGTTCGTACGGTGAGCTGATCAATCGCATGCGGACGACGCTGACAGCCGGCGCCGACATCGAGACGGTCTGTCCACAGCGCCACCGCGAATCCAGCTGGGCACCACCCGCGCCGCAGGTTGATTGATATCAATCAACCTGCACACAGGCACCCTCCTCAGGAGGTGACGAGCTCGGGGTGCTCCTCGCGCAGCCGGTCAGCCACCCGGCGCTCGACCCAGAAGATCAGGCCGGGGATCAGGCCGGCGATCATCATCAGGCCGAACTGCGGCAGCGTCCAGCGCGCCTTCTGCGTCAGCACGAACGCCACGGCGACGTAGACCATGTAGATCCAGCCGTGCACCAGCCAGATCGGCGTCAGGTCGTCACCGAACTGCTGCAGGCCGCTGCCGTCCTCGAGCAGGTACTTCAGCACGGAGCCGATGGTGCCGATGACGAGAAGAACGCCGACCACGAGGGCGAGCACGCGGTAGGTGTTGAAGAGCTTGGTCACGGCTCCGAGCGTACGGCGTCGCGCACGTAGCGCCACCAGAGGAACCCCGCGAACGCGGCGAACACCCACCACTCGATCGCGTAGAGGATGTTGCGCAGGCCGGTGAACCGGCTGGCCGGCGGGAGCTGGTCCAGGGTGGCCGCAGTGACGCCGTCCGCCTGGTCGGCGGCCAACGGCTCCTCGGTGACGACGTAGGCCTCATAGAGGTCCTGGTCCTCGTCGAGGAGCTGGAGCAGGTCGGCGATCCGCAGCGCCGGGACGACGGCGTCCTTCGGGTCGTCGTCGGGCTCGCCGGCGGCCTCGGTGGGCTGGAGCCAGCCGAGGACGTCGACCTCGCCCGACGGGGGTGCCGGTAGGTCCTCGATGGCGGTGTCCGCAGGCACCCACCCGCGAACGACGGGTACGGCGGGCGCACCGAGCGCTCCCACGCTGATCGGGGTGACCAGCCAGCGACCGGGCTTGCCGTCGGCGCTCTCGCGGTCGGAGACAAGCACGGTGCCCTCGGCGAGGAAGGTGCCCCGCACCTCCACCGGTCGCCCGAGCCCGGCGGTCTGGAAGGGCTGGTCGGGACCCAGGACGTCCGTCAGCGGAACCGGTTCCGCCTCGGTCAGGTCGACCCGTTCGGCCGCGCGGCGCTCCTGCCAGGCGTCGTACTGCCACAGGCCCATGCCGGCCGCGAACGCAATGCAGACCAGGGCCAGCAGGTGGGCCCCCAGCAGACGTGGGCTCCAGGGGCGCACTCTCGACTCCGGGACCACACTTGGAAGCGTACTGGTCTTACCACTTGACCAGTGGACCAGAGGCGGTTTACGGTCGGTCCATGGCCCTGCGACCCGTCACCCGCCGCTCCGTGTCCGACCAGGTCTTCGACCAGTTGGTCGACGACGTCGTCGATGGCGAGATCGCCGTCGGTGAAGCCCTGCCCAGTGAACGTCGCCTGGCGGAGGTGCTCGGCATCTCCCGGCCCGCGGTCCGCGAGGCACTCCAGCGGATCGGGCAGACCGGCCTGGTCGAGGTCCGGCACGGCGGTGCCACGACCGTGCGCGACTTCCGCAAAGCCGCTGGACTGGACCTGCTGCCGAAGTTGCTGGTGCGCGGCGGGCGCCTCGACGCGGCCATCGTCCGCAGTGTCGTCGAGGCCCGCGCCGAGGTCGGCCCCGGCATCGCAGCGCTGGCTGCCGAGCGCGGGGGACCGGCACTGGCCGTGGCCCTCGACGCCGTCGTCGCCGACCTCGAAGCAGCCGACGACGCCATCACGTGGCAGCGACTCGCCCTCGACTACTGGGACCTGCTCGTCGACGGAGCCGACTCCCTGGTCTTCCGGCTCATGTACAACAGCCTCCGTGCGGCCTACGAGCCCGCGCTCCCGGCCCTCGCGGCGGTGCTCGCCGACGAGGTCGGACAGGTCGAGCCCTACCGCCTCCTCGCTGCCGCCATCCGGGCCGGCGACCCGGCCACCGCCCGCGCCGCCGCGGCCCGCGTGCTCTCCCCGACAGCGAGTTCGCTGCTCGGTGCGCTCACCGCGCTGAGCGAGGACGACCAGTGAGCCCGCGGGACGCCGAGGCGTTCGCAGCCCAGCGGGTCGATGCGGACGAAGCGCGGCTGATCGTCGGCGACAAGGCCACCGGTCGTCGTACCAACCTCAGCCTGGGGGCGGTGTTCCGGGAGTACTGGAAGCACCCGAGCCCGTACCTGCTCAGCACCTGCCTGGTCGCCGCGATCACCGGTCGTGTGCTGGCTGGCCGCGATGGCGGCGGTTCGTGGTGGGAGTTCGCGATCCCACTCGGGCTGCTCGCGATCCTGCCCGTGGTGGAGTGGCTGGTCCACGTCTTCATCCTGCACTGGCGACCGCGCAAGGTGGCCGGCCTGACCCTGGACCCGCTGCTCGCCCGCAAGCACCGCGCACACCACGCCAACCCTCGCGAGATCCCGCTGGTGTTCATCCCGTGGCAGGCCCAGTTGTGGCTGGCGCCGGCGTACACCGCGCTCGCCTGGGCGACGACGCCCAACCCGACTGCGATGTTCTCGCTGCTGATCGGCATCTACACGCTGATGTCCGGCTACGAGTGGACCCACTACCTGCTGCACAGCGACTACCGACCGAAGTCGGCGTACTACCGCAAGATCTGGCGCAACCACCGTTTGCACCACTACAAGAGCGAGCACTACTGGTTCACGGTCACCTCGGCCGGTACGGCGGACCGCCTCTTCGGTACGGCGCCCGAGCCGAGCAGCGTCCCGACCTCCCCGACAGTGCAGCGCCTGCACGACCTCGGTCGGTAGACCGTCAGCCGCGGCAGACCGCGAACGGCAAGTGCTGGGTCCGGGTGAGTTCGGCGGCGGCCGCCGGGTCGCTCAGCGTGTAGCCGAGGCGGCCGGTCGACGGGTCTGCCACGGGGCGACTCATCGCGAGCGGGAACTCGGGGGCCGTCGGCGGCATCACCTCGGCCAGACGGGCGCGCTCGAAAGCGTCGGAACGGTCCGCGCCGAGCAGGACGGTCGCGAGCTCGCTGCCGAGCGCCACGGCGAAACCGTCCAGTTCGTCGAGAGCGCCCAGAGCGGCACCCGGCGCCGCAGCCAGCTGCGCCTTCATCCCGGCACCGAAGACGGTGTCGAAGTCCAGGCAACCGCGCGTGACGTACGTCGACACGGCCTCGCGGCCCGCGAGCTGGACCAACTCCGGCTCGGCGCCCCACGAATCCGCCGCGTCGGGCGCTGCGGACGAGGTGACCAGGTGGCGGGCGGCGTCGACGGAGGCGCCCTTGAGCGGCCCGACACCGGCGCGGACGGCGCGGGACACGGCGGCCATCGCGGTCGTCGGCCGGAACGCCAGCACCCAGCCGCTGCCGTTGTCACCGCCGTAGGTGGCTTCCCAGGCGACGTCGTCCTGACTGATGCCGAAGTCGTCACGCAGCCGGGCCTCGAACGGGCGCAGCATGCCGCGGGACAGGGCGGCCGTGCCGGGAACCTTCGCCCAGAAGGCGTCGCGGTCGGCCGGCACGCTGTCCCTGGAGAGGGAGCCAAAACCCAGCACCAGCCGCAGTTGGTCGAAGTCCGTCACCATCACGGTGCTGGCGTCAGCCGGCACCAGCGCGAGTACGGCGGCCGAGGGTTCCAGTGATTCGTCGTAGGTCGACACGACGGCTGCGGGGGTGGGCTCGTCCTGGTAGACCGGCTTGGGGTCGCCACTGCAGGCGGTCAGCAGGGCAAGCCCGGCCAGCGCTGCACCCATCCGCACGCCCATCACGGCGCTGATCTTGCCACGCCCGGCGGTGGTTCAGGGCTTGGTCGCGAGGGTCAGCGCGAAGTCGCCCGGTTCATCGGTCCAGACGCGGCCCACCACGAGGCCCGCGGCTTCCAGTTCGGCGGCCACCTTGCTGATCCGGAACTTGGTCGAGATCTCCACCCGGATCTCCTCACCGACGTCCAGGTCGAGGAACAGATCGGCGCCGGGAACGGTGACGCGTTGCGGCACCTCGGAGCGCAGCCGCATGTCGATCCGCTCCATGTGGGCGTCCCAGAACGGGATGTAGGTGAACGCCGACTGATCGAAGTCAGCGCCGAGTTCACGGTTGATGACCGTGAGGGAGTTGCGGATGAAGTCCTCGGTCACGCCGGCCTCATCGTGATAGGCGGCGATCAACCGGTCGGTGCTCTTGACCAGGTCGGTGCCGAGGAGCAGCGAGTCGCCGGGCTCCAGGAGATCGGCGAGGATGCTCAGGAACGCGCTGCGCTCCTCGAGGTAGAGATTGCCGATCGTGCCGCCGAGGAACGCCACCATCCGCCGGCCGCCCTCGGGCAGGTGGGACAGGTGCAGCGTGAAGTCACCGACCACGCCCACGACCTCCAGGCCCGGGTAGGCGTCGGCGATCTGCGCCGCCGCGTCGCGCAACGTGCCCTCGGAGACGTCGACGGGGGAGAAGCGGGTCAGTTGGCCCGTACGGGTGAAGGCGTCGAGGAGCAGGCGCGTCTTCTCGCTGGTGCCGCTGCCGAGTTCGACGAGCGCGGTCGCGCCACTGGCGGCCACGATCTCGTCGGCGTGTGCCTCGAGGATCGCCCGCTCGGCGTTGAACGGGTAGTACTCGGGTTGCCGGGTGATCTGGTCGAACAGGGCCGACCCGTGGTCGTCGTACAACCACCGGGGCGGGAGGGTGCGCGGATGGCGGGTCAGGCCACGGCGTACGTCGTCGACCAGGCTGCCGCTGGCCCAGTCGGGGTCCAGCAGCACCGCCAACTCGGGCTCGATGCGCTTCATCAAGCGCCTCCGGTGGTTGAGGTGCGAGCGTCAGCGAGCCTCGAAACCCCGTCGGCGAGGCGGACGCCGCTGAGCGCCCAGCGGGCGCCCGGCGGGAAGAAGTTGCGGTACGACGCACGAGCGTGGTCGGGCGACGTCAGCGCGCACCCGCCTCGCAGGACCATCTGGTTCGACATGAACTTCCCGTTGTACTCGCCGATGGCCCCGGCGGCCGGATGGAAGCCGGGGTAGGGGAGGTAGGCCGATGCGGTCCACTCCCAGCAGTCGCCGCCGACCTGGCGGAGTCGGCCGGTGGCCGGGCCGGCTGCCTGCGGATGCCATGTGTCGGGGCGGCCCACGGCCTCGACGTCTCCAGCGACGGAGACGCCGTGCTCCCACTCGGCCTCGGTGGGCAACCGCTTGCCCGCCCAGGTCGCATAGGCGTCGGCCTCATAGTGGCTGACGTGGCTCACGGGCAGGCTCGGGTTGACCGGCCAGGTGCCGTTCAGGGTGTGCTCGAACCAGACCCCGTCGATCTCGCGCCAGTAGAAGGGCGCATTGTTCCGGTGGTCGAGCTTGTCGAGACCCGCCCAGCCGTCCGACAGCCACAGCTCGGGGCGCCGGTAACCCCCGTCTGCCATGAACGCGAGCCACTCCTCGTTGGTGACCAGGCGGTCAGCCAACCGGTACGACTCGAGGTGCACCCGGTGCTCGGGGAGTTCGTTGTCGAACGAGAATCCCCCGCCAGGGTGGCCGATCTCGACCAGCCCGCCCTCGATCTCGACCCACCCGAGCGGGTCGCTGGTGGTGGTCGGAGCACGCGTGCCGGCATAGACCGGCTGCAGCGGGTTGAGGGACAGCACGTGCTTGATGTCCATCAACAACAGCTCCTGGTGCTGCTGTTCGTGGTGGAAGCCGAGCTCGATGGTCGCGGCCAGCTTGTCGATGCTGCCCTGGTCGAGCGCGTCGACCAGCGTGCGCACCCGGTCGTCCACGTTGCTGCGGTAGACGCCGACGTCGTGGGCACCCGGCCGACTGATCACCCCACGCTCGGCGCGCGCATACCGCGGCCCGACCGCCTCGTAGTAGCTGTTGAAGAGGAACCAGTACTGGTCCTGGTACGGCGCGAAGCCGTCCTCGTTGTCGGCGAGCAGGAACGTCTCGAAGAACCACGTCACGTGCGCGCGGTGCCACTTCGTCGGCGAGACGTCGGGCATCGACTGCACCGTCTGGTCCTCGGGGGACAGCGGTGCGGCGAGCCGTTCGGTGTGGGAGCGGACGTCGTCGTACCGCTCAAGGATGGAGTCTGCAGTCCACTGTCCAGCAGTCATGTCGTCGAGCCTAGGAGACCGCACCGACAAAGCAAGACGACGTGGGACAGAAGCGGTGGGGCGCCCTACGGCAAGGGACTGAGCAAGGGCGCCACAGCGGGCGACGCCATGGAGAACAAGTAGCCCTGTCCCAGGTCACACCCGAGGTCGAGGAGGATGTCGCGCTGCGCGATCGTCTCCACGCCCTCACCCACCACCTGGAGGCCCAGCGAGTGCCCCATGCTGATCATCGTGCCGACGAGTTCGCGATCCCGGGCACTGTGGGCCAGGCCAGCCGTGAAGGTCTTGTCGATCTTGACGATGTCGACCTCGAAGTGACGCAACTGGATGAAACTCGAGTAGCCGGTCCCGAAGTCATCGATCGCCAGTTTCACCCCGGTGGCGCGCAAGGACTGGAAGCTGCGGGCGGCGGAGTCGACGGCTTCGATGACGGCGCCCTCGGTGAGTTCGAGCCAGAGTCTCGACGGGTCCAGCCCCGAGGCCAGCAGGGCAGCCGCGACCTCTGCCTGGAAGTCCCCGTGGACGAACTGCCTGGCCGACACGTTCACGCTGACGCAGAGGAGGTCGGGCAGTGGGGCAACGGCGCGGCAGGCGGACGTGAGCACATGGCCCCCGATCTCCTTGATCAGGTCGTCTTCCTCGGCGACACCGATGAAATCCCCGGGCATCACCAGGCCGTGCCCCGGTCGACGCCATCGCACCAGTGCCTCCGTCGCGACGCAACGACCGTTGGCGAGATCGACGACCGGTTGGAACCAGGTCTCGATCTCCTCGCGTTCCACCGCTCCACGGAGGCCGAGTTCGGTCTCCAGACGCGCGTCGAGATGAGCCCGGAGGTCGTCATCGAACACCTCGTAGCGGGACCGGCCACCGGCCTTGGCGCGATACATCGCCTGGTCGGCCTTGCGCATCAGGAGCTCCGGATCGTCGTGCGCGACGCCGTACGCAATCCCGATGGACCCGCCCAGCGGTACGTCGTGCCCCTGGTAGGACCAGGGTCGCGCCAGGATCTCGTGCAACTTGGTCGCCACGGGGATCACGTCGTCCTCGGACGAGATGTTCGGACAAACGACGATGAACTCGTCGCCGCCGATGCGCGCGACGGTGTCGCCGGCCCGCGCGGCAGCCTGCAGCCGTCGGCCGACCTCGCGCAGGACTTCATCGCCCGCGTCGTGGCCCAGGCTGTCGTTCACCGTCTTGAAGCGGTCGAGATCGAGGAAGAGCAGACCTACACCGCGTCCGCTTCGCGCACCCTGGTGCAGGGCCTGCTGCAATCGGTCCATCAGCAGGGTCCGGTTCGGCAAGGTGGTGAGACTGTCGTGAAACGCCAGGAAGTTCGCACGATCCTCCGCCGCCTTCCTTCGGGTCACGTCCTGGAGCTTGTACAGGAGGCCGCTGATCTGATCGGCCTCCTTGACCACGGCCACGTGGACCAGCACCCAACGAACATCGTTGTCCGCAGTTCGCAGACGACGCTCCATTGGATAGCCGCCCTCTGCCCCGTCGAGCAACGCCTCACGGAGCGCCAGGTCCCGGGCGGCATGTTCGTCATCGAACATGTCCTGGACGTCGTTCCCGACCAGTTCCACACGTGTACGACGGACGAGCGCCACCAGTTCGTCGTTCGCCAGCCGCACCACCCCGTCCGGGGTCGTGAACGCGCCGCCGATCGGCGAAGCCGTGAAGGTCGCCTCGAACTGGGCGGCCAGGCGATGCGCCTCGCTGGTCTGCTCTCGTACCCGGTCCTCGAGGCCCTCATTCAGAGCTTCGAGCTCGGCAGCAGCCTCGTCCCTCGCCAACGCCGCGACGCGGACCTGTCGCGCCGTCCGGAACAGCAGCAACAGCGAGACAACCGTCAGCACGCTCACCAGGATCGCGACGCCGAAGGTGGTGTCATACCAACCCCGGCGCTGGCCCAACAGGCGGAGGAAGCCGAGCGCCGGTGGCCCGATCAGCAGGAAGGGAGCCAGCGAGCGCACCATCTTCCCGGCCGGTCCCCGGTCGCGCAGCAGGGTCATCGCCGGGCCCTCAGGCACGAGCACGAGGAGCGTCGCGCCGAGCAGAGCGATCGAGATTGCCGTGGGGATCGCGATGCTGCTGTAGGCACCGACGCCATAGAGGGTCGAGGCGCCGTAGAGGTACCCGACCAGCGCGACATCCGCCGCGGCGATGGCCAGCAGCGCTGGTCCTTGCCGCAGGCGTTGCCCGCCGAACGATCCGGCGATTGCTGACACCGACAGCAGGATCAGACAGCAGGCAGTCACCGGAGCCATCTGGGGGTCGTTGCCGCGAAGGTCGATTCCCGGAAGCACGCGGTCAATCCACCAATGTGCCGTGAGCGCCAGTTCGACTGCTGTGATCGACGCGATCGCAAGGACGGTGGCCGCCAGGAACGTCGTGACGCGGCCATGGGACGGATGAAACCACGGGACGAGCGCAAGCAGGAGTAGGCACAGGGCTGTGTTCGGCTTCATCGAGGCGAACCCGGGCACCAAAGTCGTCAACTGCTCGACGCCGGCGTACCAGCCGACGAGAACCAGGAACGTCGCGACGGCAACGACGCCACCGAACTGGCGTGCCAGACGGATGTCCGCCCGCCCGACCTCGGGCGAACGGCCGCTCGCCGGGGCCGCCGTCATACCAGCATCATCGTCGTTTCGCGTGACGACGTGAGGGTTTCAGGGCATCCGGTGTCGGCAGGCCCCGGAGACACAAGGGCCTTAGTTCCCGAACCTCCGACCCATTGGACTCTGTCCCGGTGTTCGTCGCTGGATGACGCTGGACTCGACAGGTTCTGGGACAGACGAGACGAGGCAACGCCATGGGGACTGTTCGATTGTTGCCTCCCCTGGGAAGCCGACGCACGTGAACAGCCGCGGCGTGGGCAACTCCGTCACCGCGTCCGTGGTCGCCGGCCTGACGGCCTGCCTGTTCGTGGTCGGAGCGCTCCTGGTCTGGGTGACCTCTGCCACCTTCGATCGCGAGCGCGTTCGGGCCGAGGAGGACCTCGCCGCAGTGGCCGCGAGCCAGGCATCCGACCTTGGCAGCCTGTTCGACAGTGCGGTCCCTCTCATCAGCGACCTCGCGGCCAACCCGGCCCTGGAGAATCTCGATCCAGGAGCATGCGAACTGGCCTTTGCTCCGCTCGTCAGCGTGCGGTCGTCGGCACGGTTGGTCGTCGTCGGGAAGGCTGGTCAGACCGTGTGCTCGCTGACCGGGGATCCTGGCGAGACTGTCCCTGAACACACCTACGCTCGAGCACTCGGCGGGGCGGTGACCGTGACGGACGTGGTCTTCATAGATCCGACGACCGGCCACCCGGCCGTTGCCGTCGCTGCGCCGGTGCCGAGTCCCGCCGGTCCGATCGGAGCAGTCGTCGGTGTGCTCTTCACCGATACCCCGGCTCTCTCGCTGCCCTCGGACATCGACCGGGCGACAGTGATCCTCGCCATCGACCCGGTGAGCGGCCTGGTCGCTGCCGCCACCGCGGGGGCGCCCTACCCCGTGGGGGAACCCGTCTCATGGACCCATCCCCCGGCCACCGCTCCTGATGGCGTCGAGCGGATCTGGCAAGAGGTGACCGAACCCGATACGGGTTGGCGGGTCATGGTGGGTCTCGACGTCGACGTCGCGATGGCGGCCGCCCGTGGCGAGCGGGAGTCACTGATTGGGTTCGGCGCCACCATCGTGGCCCTCGTCACGGCCTTGGCCATTGCACTCCACCGCAGGTTGGCCATGCCGATTCGCCGTCTCGGCACCGCCATCGCCGCCTCACGCTCGAACGGACTGGCACGTCCAGCGCCGGAATCCGGTCCGACCGAGGTCGCTGATGTGGCCCGGGCGTTCAACGAACTGGTGGAGTCACACGACGGTCTGGTCCAGCGTTTGAGTCACAACTCTCGCCATGACCACCTCACCGGGTTGCTCAACCGGCGGGGGGCGACCGAGGAGCTCGCCCGCCTCCTCAAGGACCACGATGCTGCGCCGTTGGTCGTCCTGTTCATCGATCTCGACCGGTTCAAGCTCGTCAACGACAGTCACGGCCACGCGGTCGGCGATCGGCTCCTCGTCGAGCTCGCCGGCGGTATTCGGTCGGTGGTCCCCGACGGCTGGATTGTCAGCCGGTTCGGAGGCGACGAGTTCGTCATCCTGTGTCCGGCGACACCTGATCCGACGCCGGTGGTGGAAGCCTTGTCGGCTGTACTGCGCAACACGATCCGCATCGAGGGTCTCGACCTGCGCGTCGGAGGATCAATCGGCATTGCCCGCGCCCGATGCGGCATGAGCGGCGACGACCTGATCCGTCAGGCCGACACAGCCATGTACCGCGCCAAGGACGACGGTCGCGGCGGGTGGGCGGAATTCAACGACCAGATGCGAGCCGTGGCCCTGGAACGCCTCCAGACCGAAGGTGAGCTTCGAGGCGCGGCCCAGCGCGGGGAACTCATCCTCCACTACCAACCGCTGGTCAATCTCGCCACCGGACGCACCGCGGGCGTTGAGGCGCTGATCCGTTGGCAACACCCGACGCGCGGACTGCTCAGCCCCGCGGCCTTCCTCGGCGTCGCCGAGGACTCCGACCTGATCTTCGAGATCGGCACCTGGGTAGCGCTCGAGGCCGCACGGCGTACCGCCGCCTGGCGGGCAGCCGGCACCCCGACCCGAGTGTCGATCAACGTGTCGGCCGCCGAACTTCTGCGAACCGACGTCGTTGCCACGGTCGCCGCAGCCGTCGCTCAGGCGGGATCCGAGCCCGGCGACCTGGTGGTCGAGGTGACGGAGTCCGCGGTTCTGACCGACATCGAGTCAACGGTGATCCAACTCGAGGGACTGCGCGCCCTCGGCGTCGGTGTAGCCCTGGACGACTTCGGCACCGGATTCTCGTCGCTGTCTCACCTCCGCGAACTCCCCGCCGACGAGCTCAAGATCGACCGCACCTTCGTCGCCGAGCTCGGGCAGAACCCGGTGTGCGACGCCATCGTCGCCTCGGTCATCACGCTGGCTCACGCCATCGGCATGGTGGTGGTGGGCGAGGGCGTCGAGACGGAGCCCCAGCGCGCGCACCTGGCCCGCTTGGGCTGCGACCGCGGACAGGGGTACTTGCTCGGACGGCCGAGCTCGCACTACCTGCCCGCGTCCCCCCTTGCGCGTGGAGCCTGAGGACCCGAGTTCGAGTCCGGTTCCACGGCACGTCCTAGGGCACCCAGGCACACAACCCCAGCGTTGCGCCGCCGGCGACCTGCACGTTGACTTCGGCGTTCGGCACCGTCTTCGTCTGGCCGTTCTTGCAGATCACCGTCTGGTCGCTGTGGCCGGCCATGTCGAGGAGGATCTGGTCCCAGTGGCGGTACTGGACCGTGTGGCCCTCACCGGGGTAGACGGCGGCCTTGACGACGTTGGGAAGCGCTTCTTGCCAGTTCTCCATGACGCTGATCGGCACCGTGGTGTCCGCACCGCCCCAGTAGAGATAAGTGGGTGAGGTGATCTGCGCAGGGTCGACGAAGGCGCCCGACAGGCAGGGCAGCTCCCCTTCGTGGCTCAGCGGGCTCGGGTCGATCGGTCCGCCACCGACATGGAACGAGCGGACGGCGTCGAGGTAGGCGGTGGCCTGCCAGCCGGGGATGACCAGCACGGGCGATCCCGGGACCCCCCACCAGACCTTCGGGTTCTCGTACCAGAACTGGTTCGAGGCGTTGCGCTGCTCGAAGGTCAGCGAGCAGTTGCGCGGGTTGCGATTGGGCAACGTGGAATCCGTCGCAGCCGCGGCATGGAGCGAGATCACGCGATCAGGTACGGCGGCCGCGAGGTGTGCTGAATAGGCGCCGCCGCCCGAGATCCCCACGATCACGAAGCGGTCGATGTCGAGGTGCTCGAGCACGGCCAGGACCTCCGCCGTGTAGTCGGCGTAGCCGAGGCTCAGGTCCAGCGGCGACTCGCCAAAGCCATTGCGCTCGACCGAGATGACGCGCAGGCCGAGCTTCTCGCGACTCGTCCGTGCGAACTCCGACAACTGGAAGGCCTCGAGGCTGGTCCCCTGGCCGCCGATGAAGACCACGGCGCGCTGGCCGGGCTGGCCCTCGTCGATGTAGTAGACGTCGCGCCCTGCGTGGTCCATGGAGTGAACCTCGGCGCCGATGTGGTCGAACTCGGTCTGCAGCGTGATCGAGGCCGGCTTGG
This sequence comes from Nocardioides sp. WS12, assembly GCF_014108865.1. Lineage (NCBI taxonomy): Bacteria > Bacillati > Actinomycetota > Actinomycetes > Propionibacteriales > Nocardioidaceae > Nocardioides > Nocardioides sp. WS12. The sequence goes on from NZ_CP053928.1 coordinate 519,841, forward strand.
GCTTGGCCGCCTGGGCCGTCACCACGCCTGCCACGAACGCGCCGCCGACGCACGCCGTCACCGCCGTTGCTGCTGCGAGGATCTTCAGTCGTCGGGGCCGTGCCGCTTGCTGTTGCATGAGTCGTCTCCTCGGGGGGTGGGCCCACCAGTTCGCGCTGGTCAGCCCGCAGTTGGGTCTCCCTCCCGGCATGCGGCTTCAACGTAGGACGAGTCGTCGCGGACAGACAATGACGACAAGGGGCTACGTGCTGGCACGGTCCGGGCCACCACAGACCAGCCCACGCCACCCAAAAAGAGAAGAAACCGCAGGCTGAGCTGCGGTTTCATCGAGTGGAGCCTAGGAGATTCGAACTCCTGACATCTGCCTTGCAAAGGCAGCGCTCTACCAGCTGAGCTAAGGCCCCGGGGCGGGTTGATTCAGTTCTTGGGGAGGGTGTCGGTGGCCTCGGCCCACAGGGCCTGCTCCGCCTTGCTCTCCTGGAGCTTCTTGCGTGCGAACGCGGCTCCGGCAGCGGCAAGCGCTGCGAGAATCAGCTTCTTCACTGGTCCACTCCTTTTTTCGAAGAAGCCCCGGTCTGCGTGTCCGCAGCCGGGGCAACTTGTGGGCCTAAGAGGACTTGAACCTCTGACCCCCACATTATCAGTGTGGTGCTCTAACCGTCTGAGCTATAGGCCCGGGTGGCCTGCTGCTTCTGGGTGGAAGCCCCTCCGCAGCAGACCGAGAATGAACCTTACCGGAGCACTCGATCACCGAACAAAACGGTGGGCGTCTCGGTCAGTGCGGGTCTTCGGCGAGGGTGATCTCGATGCCGCCCAGAAGGGCTGCGGCCATGTTGTAGAGGAACGCCGTGAGCGTCGCCGTCGCGGTGATGAGTACGACGTCAATGGCCGCCACGAGCATCGTGAAACCGAGCACGCGGCTGGTGCCGACGTAGTCCTCGATCCGGAAACCAGCGACGTCCTCACCGCCGATGCTCTCCTGGATCGTGGAGTTGATCGAGTCCCAGACACCCGCGGCACCGAGGACCTGCCACACCATCGCCACCGAGACGACGGTGACGACGGCGAACGCGATCGACAGCAGGAAGGCCGTCTTCATGACCGACCACGGGTCGATCCGGGTCAGGCGCAGTCGGGCGCGACGTGGCGCCCGACCCCGTGCCGCAGCCGCGGCGGCCGGAGCCGCCTGCGGCATGGGAGCGCGCGCCGACTGACCCGCGCCCGGCGCCGCCGCGAAGGCGGTGCGGCTCGCCGTGTCATCGATGCGCTCGGTCATCAGCTCTCACTCTCTCCGGATTCGGATCCTTCGATTGTGGCATCCGGAGCCTGATCGGGCGATTCCGTCACCGGAGCGATGGCGCCAGCGGTGGCATCAACGGTGGCGTCGACTTCCTCGCCGGCGCCCTCCTCGTCCAGTTCCTTCGCCTCGACCGAACGGGCAACGACCGCAACGGAGTCGCCCTTCTTCGGGGTGACGAAGTTGACGCCCTGCGTGGTCCGACCGGTGACCCGGAAGTCCTCGTTGATGGGGCTGCGTACGACCTGGCCGGTCGCCGTGATCGAGAGGATCTCGTCGCCGTCGATGACGATGAACGCACCGACCAGGGAGCCGCGGTCCTCGTTGGTGAGGGTCATCGCCTTGATGCCGAGACCGCCGCGGGACTGGAGGCGGTACTCGGAGATCCGGGTCCGCTTGGCCTTGCCGGCGTCGGTGATCGTGAAGACGTACTGGACGTTGTCCGCGGCCTCCTCGTGCGCCACATCGGCCGCACGAATGACCGACATCGACAGCAGTGCGTCGCCGCTGCGGAACTTCATGCCCGTGACACCGGAGGTGGCCCGGCCCATCGGTCGCAGCTGCGAGTCGTCGGCGGGGAAGCGGATGGCCTGGCCCTTGCGGGACACCAGCAGGATGTGGTCCTCGCTGTTGGCCAGCTCCGCACCGATCAGCTCGTCGTCGTCCTCGCGGAAGTTGATCGCGATGACGCCGGCCTGACGCGGGCTGTTGTAGTCGCCGAGTCGGGTCTTCTTGACCAGGCCGCGTCGCGTCGCGAGGACGAGGTACGGCGCCTGTTCGTAGTCCCGGATCGCGAGCACCTGGGCGATCGACTCGTCCGGCTGGAACGACAGCAGTCCGGCGACGTGACCACCCTTGGCATCACGTGAGGCCTCGGGCAGGTTGTAGGCCTTGGTGCGGTAGACCCGGCCGGCCGTCGTGAAGAACAGCAGCCAGTGGTGATTGGTGGTCGAGATGAAGTGCTCGACGACGTCGTCACCGCGCAGCGAGGCGCCACGAACGCCCTTGCCGCCGCGCTTCTGGGTGCGGTACTGGCTGGCCAGGGTCCGCTTGGCGTAGCCACCGCGGGTGATGGAGACGACGAGTTCCTCGTCGGGGATGAGGTCCTCCATCGACAGGTCGCCATCGGCCGCGATGATCTGCGAACGCCGGTCGTTGCCGTACTTCTCGACGATGCCGCCGAGCTCGTCGATCACGATCTGCCGCTGGCGGCTGACGTTGGCGAGGATGTCGCGGTAGTCGGCGATCTCGATCTCGATCTCGGCGAGCTCGTCGATGATCTTCTGGCGCTGCAGGGCGGCGAGCTGGCGCAGCTGCATGCCAAGGATCGCGGTGGCCTGGAGTTCGTCGACGTCCAGCAGGGCCTGCAGTCCGGTGTTCGCCTCGGCCACGTCGGGCGAGCGACGGATGAGCGCGATCACCTCATCAAGCATGTCGAGGGCCTTGACCAGGCCGCGCAGGATGTGGGCCCGTTCCTCGGCCGCGCGCAGCAGGTATTCGGTACGACGACGGATGACCTCGATCTGGTGGGTCACCCAGTTGCTGATGAACTGGTCGATCGTCAGGGTGCGCGGCACCCCGTCGACCAGCGCGAGCATGTTGGCGCTGAAGTTGGTCTGCAGCTCGGTGTGCTTGAGCAGGTTGTTCAGGACCACGCGGGCAACGGCATCGCGGCGGAGCACGATCACCAGGCGCTGGCCGGTGCGGTCCGAGGTGTCGTCGCGGACGTCGCTGATGCCCTGGACCTTGCCGGAGTCGGCGAGCTCGGCGATCTTCAACGCCAGGTTGTCCGGGTTGACCATGTAGGGCAGTTCGGTGATGACCAGACAGGTCCGGCCCTTGTTGTCCTCGTCGACCTCGATCACCGCGCGCTGGGTGATCGAGCCGCGACCGGTGCGATAGGCCTGCTCGATGCCGGTGGTGCCGACGATCAGCGCACCGTTGGGGAAGTCCGGGCCCTTGATCCGCTCCATGAGCGCGTCCTGGAGCTCCTCGCGGGTGGCATCCGGGTGCTCGAGCGCCCAGGTGGCGCCCGCGGCGACTTCACGCAGGTTGTGCGGCGGGATGCTGGTGGCCATGCCGACGGCGATGCCGGCCGAGCCGTTGACCAGCAGGTTCGGGAACCGCGCCGGCAGCACCTTTGGCTCTTCGGAGCGACCGTCGTAGTTCGGCTGGAAGTCGACGGTCTCCTTCTCGATGTCGCGGACCATCTCCAGCGCCAGCGGCGCCATCCGGCACTCGGTGTACCGCATGGCCGCGGCGGAGTCGTTGCCCGGCGAACCGAAGTTGCCCTGGCCGTTGATCAGCGGTGCGCGCATCACCCACGGCTGGGCGAGTCGGACGAGGGTGTCGTAGATCGCCGTGTCACCGTGCGGGTGGTACTGGCCCATGACGTCACCGACGACACGCGAGCACTTGGAGAAGCCGCGGTCCGGGCGGTACCCGCCGTCGTACATGGCATAGAGGACGCGGCGGTGCACGGGCTTGAGGCCGTCGCGTACGTCGGGCAGGGCCCGGCCGACGATGACGGCCATCGCGTAGTCGATGTACGCGCGCTGCATGGACGTCTGCAGCTCGATCGGCTCGATCCGGCCGCCGAGGGGGGTGGGAGTCTCAGTCACGATTCATCTCTCTTGCTATGTCTAGCGAAAGTTCTAGATTCCGGAATACAAGGTCATCGAGTAGCCCCGAGGAACGAGGGGCGTATCGAGATGCCTAGATATCGAGGAATCGGACGTCCTTGGCGTTGCGCTGGATGAAGGACCGCCGCTGCTCGACGTCCTCGCCCATCAGGATCGAGAAGATCTCGTCGGCCTGCGCGGCGTCGTCCAGGGTGACCTGGAGCATCAGGCGCTGATCGGGGTCCATCGTGGTCTCCCACAGTTCCTTGGCGTTCATCTCACCGAGACCCTTGTAGCGCTGGACCGGGTTCTCCTTGGGGAGCTTCTTGCCCTTGCTCAGGCCGTCGGCCATCAAGGTGTCGCGCTCGTGGTCGGAGTAGACGAACTCGTGCTCGGCCGGCTTGTTCCAGCGCAGCCGGTACAGCGGCGGCTGGGCCATGTAGACGTAGCCGTGCTCGATGAGCGGCTTCATGAAGCGGAACAGCAGCGTCAGCAACAAGGTGTTGATGTGGTGGCCGTCGACGTCGGCGTCCGCCATCAGCACGACCTTGTGGTAGCGCAGCTTGTCCTCGTTGAACTCTTCGTGGATGCCCGTGCCGAGCGCGGAGATGATCGAGAGCACCTCGGTGTTGGCGAGCACCTTGTCGATGCGCGCCTTCTCGACGTTGAGGATCTTTCCGCGGATCGGGAGGATCGCCTGGATGCGCGGGTCGCGCCCCTGGCGGGCCGAGCCACCGGCGGAGTCACCCTCGACGATGAAGACCTCGCACTCCTCGGGGTTCGTCGACTGGCAGTCGGACAACTTGCCCGGCAGGCTCCCGCCGCCCAGCAGACCCTTGCGGCCGCGGGCCAGGTCGCGCGCCTTGCGGGCCGCGATCCGGGCGGTCGCGGCGGCCTGCGCCTTGCGGATGATGTCCTTGCCCTCGCTGGGGTTCTGCTCCAGCCAGGCACCGAGCCGGTCGTTGACGATCGACTGCACGAAGCCCTTGGCCTCGGTGTTGCCGAGCTTGGCCTTGGTCTGGCCCTCGAACTGCGGCTCGGAGATCTTGAGGCTGATGATCGCCGTCAGGCCCTCGCGGATGTCGTCACCGGTGAGGCGATCTTCCTTCTTCTTGATCATGCCCCACTCCTCACCCCACTTGTTGATGAGCGTGGTGAGCGCAGCGCGGAAGCCCTCTTCGTGGGTGCCGCCCTCGGGGGTGTTGATCGTGTTGGCGAAGGTGTGGACCGACTCGTTGTACGACGTCGTCTGCCACTGCATCGCGAGCTCGAGGCTCATCGGGTTGTTGGCGTCGACCGCGGTCTCGGCGTCGAAGTCGATGATCGCGCCGACCGTCTGCTTGCGACGGTTGAGGAAGTCGACGTAGTCGGCCAGGCCGCGTTCGTACTGGAAGACCTGCTCCAGAGCCTTGTGACCGTCGACCTCGGTCGCGTGGATCTCGGTCGCCGCAGCGGCGACGCCCTCCACCTCGACGGTGCCGTCCTCGACGGCGTCGGCCAGTTCCTCGGCCTTGGGGCGGGCGTCGACCAGCACGATCTTCAGGCCCTTGTTGAGGAAGGCCATCTCGCGGAAGCGGGTCGAGATCGTCTCGAGGCTGTAGTCGGTCGTCTCGAAGATGTCGGGGGAGGCCCACCAGGTGACGGTCGTGCCGGTGCCCTCACCGTCCTCGAGGGGGCGGACCTGGCGCAGGGGGTAGTCCGGGACACCGAGGGAGAACTCCTGCTCCCAGAGGAAGCCGCGGTTCTTCACCTCCAGGTGCAGGTGCGTCGAGAGCGCGTTGACGACCGACGAGCCGACGCCGTGCAGACCGCCGGAGACCTTGTAGCCGCCGCCACCGAACTTGCCACCGGCGTGCAGGACCGTCAGCGCCAGCGTCGCAGCCGGCAACTCCTGCCCGGGTGCGGTGTCGGTCGGGATGCCGCGGCCGTTGTCGATCACGCTGATCGAACCGTTCGGGTTCAACGTGATGTTGATCGTGTCGCAGTAGCCAGCCAGCGCCTCGTCGACCGCGTTGTCCACGATCTCCCAGATCAGGTGGTGCAGGCCGCGCTCACCGGTGGAACCGATGTACATGCCCGGGCGCTTGCGGACGGCTTCGAGGCCCTCCAGCACCTGGATCGCCGACGCGTCGTACTCGACCTCATCGGCGGGAACCGCGGACACGGGCTGGTTGTCGTTGGACACGCAGGACCTCTTCTGACTGGACCTCAACATCGCCATGCCGGAGGCATGGCGAAGGCCGAGTCGTGCGCACAGGTGACGCGTTCCCGGCCAGGTGGCCATTCTAGCCTGCTGAGGGCCTCAGAACACGTTCTAAGCCCTCGGGATGGGGGGATCCTTGTGGAAATCGGGCCCTGAGCGGCTCATAACGCCGGTTTGGAGGGCCTGCGAGGGGGTCTGATGTGTCCCCGTACGGTCGAGAGGGCTGTTCGGGCCGCAGATCCGCCGCTGCTGGATCAGCCGTACGTGTCGCGCGGACCGCGCCCGTCGCGGACCCCGCGCTTACCGTGCTTCCAGGTCGGCGCGAGGGGGCCGAGGACCTCCACGACCGTGACCGTGCCGGTCCCGAGCTCCTCGTTGAGGCGCCGGACAATGGTGGTGGCGAGCAGCTTGAGCTGGGTCGCCCAGGCCGTCGATTCGGTGCGCACGATGAGCACGCCATCGACCAGCGACTCGGGGGTGGAGTGGGCGCCGATCTCGTCGCCGACGATCTCCGTCCAGCGACCGAACACCCCGCGCACCTGCAGATCCAGGGCCCAGCCGCGGTCCTTGATCAGTTTGCCGATCTCACCGGTCAGGCCCTGCGGGTCCCGGCCGTCGGGATGCGCGCTGCTGTACTGCGGGTCGCCGCGACGCCCCCGCGAACCGGGCCGGAAGGTGCCATTCGCCGACATCGTGGTGTCGGAGAAGCGGCCGCCACGGCGTTTGGCGGGCGTCGTACTCGACCCGGCGGTGCCGAGGGTCTGCGCACGGGCGAGGTCCAGGCCGTCCGCGTGGTGCTCTGGTTCGGGCTCGACGGCATCCAACTCGTCGGGCTCCGTGGTGTCGTCGGGCTCGATCGGCGGCTCAGTCACGGGTCACCTCACCGCCGGCCACCTGGAAGGTGACGCCCCGCAACTGCGGAGGGACGTCGGCCGCCACCGCCGCGGTCACGAGCACCTGCTCAGCGCCGGCGACGAGCTCGGCCAGTTGCGTACGACGTTCGGAGTCGAGCTCGGCGAACACGTCGTCGAGCACCAGGATCGGGTCGTCGCCATCAGCCCTCAGCAAGTCGTACGACGCCAGCCGCAGCGCGAGCGCGAACGACCAGGATTCGCCGTGACTGGCGTAGCCCCGCACCGGCAACCGCTGCTCGTCACCCGGGCCGAGGGTCAGCAGGATGTCGTCGCGGTGGGGACCCACGAGGGTGACACCGCGGCCGATCTCGTCGTGCTGGCGGCGCCCGAGCTCGGCGCGGAAGCTGTCGGTGAGCTCCTCACCGTCGGCCGGGGCCGGCACACTCGGCTGGTACTCCAGGCGTGCGTCATCACGCGAAGCCCCGCGCGCCACCGCCTCGTACGCCTTGCCGAGGTACGGCGCCAGGTCGGTCGCGAGCGCCTGACGAGCCCGGAGCAGTTCGGTGCCGGTGGCGACGAGGTGGTCGTCCCACACCGCCAACGTCGCGAGTGCGCTCTCGCGCGACGAGCCGCGGGCGGCGTACATCGTCTTCAGGAGGGTGTTGCGTTGGCGCAGGACGCGTTCGTAGTCGGACAGGACGCCGGCCATCCGCGGGGTGCGGAGCACGATCAGGTCGTCGAGGAACCGGCGGCGCTGGCTCGGGTCGCCCTTCACGAGGGCGAGGTCCTCGGGGCTGAACACGACGGTGCGCACGATCCCCGCGAGGTCGCGGGCCCGGGAGAGGGGGGAGCGGTTGATGCGGGCGCGGTTGGCTCGGCCCGGGTTGAGCTCCACCTCGAGGATCGCGGTGCGGCCTTCGCGGACGACCGCCGCGCGGATCACGGCCTGGTCGGTCCCGGCCCGGATCAACGGTGCATCGGTCGCGACCCGGTGCGACGAGAGCCGCGACAGGTAGTCGATCGCCTCGACCAGATTCGTCTTTCCCTGACCGTTGCGGCCCACGAAGGCAGTGACTCCCGCTTCGAGCGCGACGTCCACGTCGGCGTACGACCGGAAGTCGTGGAGGGTCAGATGCGAGACGTGCACGGGCCCATCATCCCCCTCCCCGACGACAACTGGACGCCACCTCGACATTGCCTCAAAGGACATCCTCCGGGGCAAGATGTTTGAAGAGGGCCTGTGGGACCTAGGCTGACACCCATGACGCAACCTCCCCAGAACCCGCCCCCGGGCAACTACGGCTACGGCGCCCCCGCGCCGATCCCCTCCGGCGGCCCGTACTTCGTGAACGTCCTCGGCCAGGAGCAGGGCCCGATCGACTTCAACACGCTTGCCCAGATGGCCGTTTCCGGCCAGATCAAGGCAGACGCCCCGGTCCGTTCGGCCGACAGCCAGCAGTACATCGCGGCCAAGGACGTCCCCGGCCTGTACTCCGAGAAGGAGTGGCTGACCGTTGTCCTGCTCTCCTGGCTGCTCGGCAGCTTCGGCGTGGACCGCTTCTACCTCGGCCAGACCGGTCTCGGCCTCGGCAAGCTGTTCACCTGCGGTGGCTGCGGCATCTGGGCGATCTACGACCTGATCATGTTCGCGCTGCGCAAGCAGCACGACGCCGACGGCCGCCCCTTCCGCTGAGCCTGACCCCAGCAACCCACGCGTGACCACGACCCCGCCCGCCACTGAGGAACTCCCCACCAGGAGCCTCCTCCGACACATCCGCCTCTCGAGCGCGGACGTCGTCGCGGCGGGTGGGGTCGCTGCCATCGGTGCGGCCTTCCTGCTGTCGCCCGATCACATCGAGGACGGACCGGTCCTCTGCCCGTTCCGCGCCCTCACCGGACTGCCCTGTCCCGGTTGCGGCCTCACCCGTTCGTGGGTCTACGGCGCCCACGGCTGGTGGCAGGAGTCCTTCTCCGCAAACCCGTTCGGCCTGGTCGCGCTCGCGGCCGTCATGACGTTCGTGGTCCTGGTCGTCGTACGACGGGCACGGCGACTGTCGCCGCCCTCACTCGACAAGATGCTGCGGCACCCGCTCGCCATTGGCGTGGGTGCGATCTGGCTGGGCTACGGGCTGATCCGCCTCGCCCTGGCCATCTGACGGTTCTGCGTCAGGCCTTCTGGATCGGATGTCCGCCGAAGCCGGCCCGCATCGCCGAGATCGCCTTCATGGCGTGGTCCTCCGGCTGCCGTGACACGAACCGCGCGAACAACGACGCGGAGATCGCGGGCATCGGTACGGCGTTCTCGATCGCGGCCTCGACCGTCCAGCGGCCCTCGCCCGAGTCGTCGGCGTACCCGCGGATCCCGTCGAGGTGCTCGTCGGCACGGAGCCCCTCGACGAGCAGGTCGAGCAGCCAGGACCGGACGACGGTGCCGGTGCGCCAGGAGGCGAAGATCTCCGGCACGTTCTCGACGATGTCGACCTTGTCGAGCAGTTCCCAACCCTCGGCGTAGGCCTGCATCATCGCGTACTCGATGCCGTTGTGAACCATTTTGGCGAAGTGGCCGGCACCCGGCGTCGGGCCGCAGTGGACCAGGCCGTCCTCGGTGTCGGCCGGCTTGAGCGCCTCGAACGCGGGCATTACCTTCGCGGCGTCCTCGACCGATCCGCCGTACATCAGGGCGTAGCCGTTCTGCAGGCCCCAGACACCGCCGGAGGTACCGCAGTCGACGAAGCCGATGCCGTTCTCGGCAAGGGAAGCGGCGTTGATGGCGTCGTCGGTGTACTTGGAGTTGCCGCCGTCGACGACCACGTCACCGGCGCTCAGCAGTGCCTTGAGTTCGGTGATCGTCGAACGCGTCGGGTCCCCGGCCGGGACCATCACCCAGACGACCTTGGGGGAGGGGAGCGCCTCGACCAGCGCGGCCAGGCTCTCCACGTCGGCGAGGTCGGGGTTGCGGTCGTAACCGACGACCGTGTGCCCCGCGTTGCGCAACCGGGTGCGCATGTTGCCACCCATCTTGCCGAGTCCGACCAGTCCGATGTCCATGGCTCTCCTCCAGGTGGCAGCGCGAGTCGTTACGGGGCGTGGCTAGCTGAGCAGGCGACGCGGCATCAACAGGTAGCGGAACGAGCCGCCCTCGGTGGGAGCGCCGGCCTCGCCGGTGCCGCTGATCACGACGGGCTTGGAGGCCTGAGTGAACGCGAGCTCCACGATCGGCTCATCGATGGCGCCGAGTCCGTCGAGCAGGAACGCCGGGTTGAACCCGGTGACCAGGTCCTCGCCGTCGATGTCCGCGGGCACCGACTCCGAGGCCTGGGCGTCATCGCCCGAGCCAGCGTCGAGCACCAGCGCACCGTCACGGAAGCTCAGCTGGACGGCGGTGTTGCGGTCGGCGACGAGCGAGACGCGCTTGACCGACTCGATCAGCTCGGCCCGGTCGATGCGCGCGACGGTCAGCTTCTCGCTCGGGAAAAGTGCCCGCACCTTGGGGAACTCGCCGTCGAGCAGTCGGGTCGTCGTACGACGGACGCCGCCGGGACCGGTGCCCTCGAAGCCGATGATGCCGTCGCCGGCACCCGACGCGGAGAGCGCAATGGTGACCTCGGGACCGGCGGTCAGGGACTTCGCGGTGTCGCCGAGGACCTTCGCGGGGACCAGGGCGGCCATCGTGACGTCGGGGGTACCGGGGTTCCAGGTCAGCTCACGCTGCGAGAGCCGGAACCGGTCGGTGGCGAGGAGGGCAATCGTGTCGCCCTCGATCTCGACCCGGACGCCGGTGAGGACGGGCAGCATGTCGTCGCGGCCTGCAGCAGTGACGGCCTGGGCAACGGCGTGGGCGAACGCCTCGCTCGGGACCGTGCCCGTGGCGGTCGGCATGTCCGGGATCGAGGGGTAGTCCTCGACGGGCATGGTCTGCAGCGAGAAGCGCGAGGAACCGCAGGTCAGCGAGACCCGGGTGCCGTCGAGGGTGATGTCGACCGGCTTGTTCGGGAGGCTGCGGCAGATGTCGGCGAGCAGACGGCCGCTGACCAGGGCCTTGCCCTCGTCGCTGACCTCGGCGTTGAGCGTGGCGCGAGCCGACGTCTCGTAGTCGAACGTCGAGAGGATCAGGCCCTCGTCGCTGGCCTCGATCAGCAGGCCGGCAAGGACGGGGGCACTGGGGCGCACCGGAAGGCTGCGAGCAGCCCAGGCCACGGCGTCGGCGAGGACGTCACGGTCGACACGGAACTTCACGGCGTCGTACCTCATCACTAGTTCGAAGGAGCCGGGCCCAACTCGCTGCGGTGCGCCTGTCGGTGAATGACAGATCTGGAGTTCGTGCCCGTGTGGGGTTGCATCCTGCCATGTCATTCCCAAGACCTGCACCCAGAACCTCGTCGAAGCCTCTCCGGGATCTGTCCCGGTCCGCTGAGTGCACAGGGAAAGGGCCCGGAGAGGTGCTGCGCTTCGAAGTGTTGGAGTTCAAGAGGGAGTAGTCATAGGTGCGGTGGAAACTGTGGATGACCGTTGTTTCCGCAGGTCAGGTGCCAGATGACCGGTGGATGAAGGTTGTGGATGAAATCGGTACGAACGGGGTGACCCTGTGCAGGAAGCTCCGGTCGTACGACGAACGCCAGGTGGTTCCACGGAATCCTCCCCGTGTAGTTCGCACCATTCGGGGTGGTTTCTCCACAGGCTGGAATCACCAAAAGATTCTTGAGATCAACCCTGGCGCGCTTGCATCTTCACGCGGTTGGTCAGTTCGCTGACCTGGTTGAAGACCGCACGACGCTCGCCGAGGAGCTGGTTGATCTTCCGTTCGGCGTACATCACGGTCGTGTGGTCACGGTTGCCGAACTGCGCACCGATCTTCGGCAGCGACAGTCCGGTCAGCTCACGACACAGGTACATGGCGATCTGACGGGCCATCACCAGGTGCCGGCCGCGGCTGGGTCCGGTGAGCTCCTCGATGGAGAGCCCGAAGTACGCCGCGGTCTGGGCGATGATGAGCGGCGCGGTGATCTCCGGCTCGCCACCGTCGGGGATCAGGTCCTTGAGCACGATCTCGGCCAGCGTCATGTCGACGTCCTGGCGGTTGAGGTTCGCGAAGGCGGTGACCCGGATGAGGGCTCCCTCGAGCTCACGGATGTTGGTCTGGATCTTGCTGGCGATGAACTCGAGGACGTCGGAGGGCGCCGTGAGGCGGTCCATGGCGGCCTTCTTGCGAAGGATCGCGATCCGGGTCTCGAGGTCGGGGGCCTGGACGTCGGTGATGAGGCCCCACTCGAAGCGGTTGCGCAGCCGGTCCTCCAGCGCCTCGAGCAGCTTCGGCGGCCGGTCGGAGGTCAGCACGATCTGCTTGTTCGCGTTGTGGAGCGTGTTGAAGGTGTGGAAGAACTCTTCCTGGGTCTGGGTCTTGCCCGCCAGGAACTGGATGTCGTCGATGAGGAGGACGTCGACTTCGCGGTACTTCCGCTTGAACCGGTCCTGGCGGTCGTCGCGAATCGCGTTGATGAACTCGTTGGTGAACTCCTCGCTGGAGACGTAGCGCACCTTGGACCCGGCGTAGATCGTGCGGACGTAGTGCCCGATCGCGTGCAACAGGTGGGTCTTGCCGAGGCCGGACTCTCCGTAGATCAGCAGTGGGTTGTAGCTCTTGCCCGGTGCTTCACTGACCGCGACGGCCGCGGCATGGGGGAAGCGGTTGGACGAGCCGATGACGAAGGTCTCGAAGGTGTACTTCGGGTTCAGGCGCGTCTCGCCGGAGCCGGTGGCCGAGGGACCGGCGGCGTTGGCGGCGTTCAGGTCCGGCGGGGTGAACGCGGCGTCGTACCCGGGAGTGGCGACGACGGCTGCAGCGTCGAACGTCGACGAATCGGTTTGTGGCTTTGTCGACAAGTCGACCTGCTGCTCGAGCGCCGGCTGACCGGGCTGTCCCGACTGGCGGGGTTGGTCGTAGCCGGGGCCCTGGTCGTACGGCGCCGGGCCACCTTCGAAGGGGACGTCATGGCGCAGCGTGCTGTCCACGGTCACCGCCAACTGGACCTCCTGGCCGAACCGTTCGGTCAGGGCGTCCTCGAGCTGGCTGCGCAGGCGACCCTCGAGGCGCTTGCGCGTGAAGTCGTCCGGAACGGCCACGATCGCGGTGGTGCCGTGGAGCGTGACGGGTCGGCTGGCCTGGAGCCAGGCACGCTGATGGGCCTGGAGTTCACCGACGACAGCGGACCACTCGACGCTGAGACGGGCCGTTGCCGAGTCCTGGGCCGAGTCCTGGTTGGCATCGTTCTGGGGCTGATCGGGGTTGCCGGTCACGCCTCACACCTCTCGCTGTTCGTCTGGTCCGGTCCGCCGATGGGCGGCCTTCGGGTGGTGCCGGCCGATTTTCCGTCCGGAGAAACAGGCTGGCTCCACAAGTTTGTCCACAGGTTGTGAACATTTGCATCACTGGCGCGGGATGCGAAACCGAGGCCGCCTCGATTTGCCGCCTCGATCACTGTTTGCGCAGGTCAGCGCCCTGTAGTGGAGGGCGATGGTGCTGCGGGTCACGGTGTCGACTGGCTGCTTCGAGGTCCGGCGGGGAAACCCGGATCAGTCGAACTTAGTAGCCGATCACCCCGGGGATCAACCCGCTATCCACAGGTTTTCACCTTCATCTGTGCAAAGAGTCGGGGGGTGCCGTCGGTTTGACCCCAGATTGGGCCTGCGCGTACCGTTGATTGGTCAACCGGAGTCGACCGGTGCCGCATGTCCACGAGGCCCTTACCGCCTCGTGGCTGCGCGGTGCCGGCCGACACGTCTTGCGGCTCCTGACCGGAGCTGCTTCCAGGCTGCCGGGCAGACCCTTCCCGTCATTTGCACCCTGAGAGGTCATCGTGAGCAAGCGCACGTACCAGCCGAACAACCGCCGCCGGCACAAGGTCCACGGCTTCCGCCTTCGTATGCGGACCCGCGCGGGTCGCTCGATTCTGGCGAACCGTCGCCGAAAGGGCCGTCAGAGCCTGTCCGTCTGAGGACGGACTCGTGTCCGCCCAGCGCATTCCGTGGGGCTGACCGTGCTCACCGCCGGTTCCCGGCTCACTGACCCCGAAGGTTTTCGGGCGGCGAGCCGTCGCGGCCGTCGCGCCGGAAGCCGCTCCGTCGTCACCCACCTGCTGTCCCCTGAGGGCACGCAGGTTGTTGGCATGTCCACCATCGGATCCGCGCCTCGTGTCGGGTTCGTCGTGAGCAAGGCGGTCGGTACCGCCGTCGTCCGCAATCAGGTCAAGCGCCGGTTGCGGCACGCCATGCGCGACCGGATGGCAACGCTCCCCGCGGGCTCACTGCTCGTGGTGCGGGCCCAGACGCCGGCGGCCACGGCGTCGTACCCGGAACTGGTGGCGGACCTCGACCGTTGTCTCCAACGCGTGGTCCGGTCCGGTGCCATCGCCGGGGAGGCGGGATGAAGTGGCTGCTGATCGGTCTGGTGCGCGGCTATCAACTCCTGATCAGCCCGCTGCTGGGTCCCACCTGCCGCTACTACCCCTCCTGTTCGGCGTACGCCGTCCAGGCGCTGCAGATTCACGGAGCTTTCAAGGGCACCTGGCTGGCCGTACGACGGCTGCTGCGGTGCCACCCCTGGTCTCCCGGGGGCGTTGACCACGTCCCTGAGCGCACTCCGCGCTCTCCCGATCTCCGTACGGCGTCCGCCGGCGGACCTCACACCCAGCAAGGAGCCTGATCCGTGGGCATCTTCGGCGACATCGGCCACTTCATCATGGTGCCGCTCTACTACATCATCTCCGCGGTGCTCATCGGCTGGCACGAGTTGTTCAGCCTGCTGGGTCTGGATCCCGCTGGTGGTCTGTCGTGGGCACTGTCGATCATCGGCCTGACGCTCGTGATCCGGGCAGCGCTCATCCCGCTGTTCGTGAAGCAGATCAAGTCCAGCCGCAACATGCAGCTGCTGCAGCCCAAGGTCAAGGAACTGCAGAAGAAGTACGGCCACGACCGGCAGAAGCTGGCCGAAGAGACGATGAAGCTCTACAAGGACGCCGGGACCAACCCGTTCGCGTCCTGCCTGCCGATCCTGCTGCAGATGCCGATCTTCTTCGCCCTGTTCCGCCTGCTCGACCAGGCCGCCAAGAAGAACAAGGCCCACGGCTTCCTCGACGCGGACCGCGCCAAGCAGTTCGGCCAGTCCGAGGTCTTCGGCAAGATCCCGCTCGCCGACTCCTTCTGGGGATCGCGCACCTGGGGCCCGGAGCCGCAGACCGCGGTCATGATCGTCGCGCTCGTCCTGGTGCTCGCTATGACGGCCACCACCTTCTTCACGCAGCGTCAGCTGATGGCCAAGAACATGCCTGCCGAGGCGATGAGCGGCCCGTACGCGCAGCAGCAGAAGATGCTCCTCTACATCCTCCCCGTGGCCTTCGGCCTCGGTGGCGTGGCGTTCCCGATCGGCGTACTCCTCTACTGGACCACCTCGAACCTGTGGACGATGAGCCAGCAGTTCTACGTCATCCGCAACAACCCCGCTCCCGGTACGCCGGCCGAGCAGGCCAAGAAGGACCGCGACCGCGCCAAGGCGATCAAGCACGGCAAGGTGGACCTGGAGGCAGAGGCGGCGGCTGCTGAGGCCGCGGCCATCGAAGCCAAGCGTGCCGCTGCTGCCGCCGTACGCCAGCAGCCCAAGCGCCAGACCAAGGCGCAGCGCAAGAAGACCTCCGGTGGCGCCAGTAACAGCGCCCCGAACAAGCAGGACCCCACCACGAACGAGGGAGACCCCAGATGAGCGCCGACATCGAGACCGAGGCCGCGACCGAGAACGAGGTCGTGGAGACGGACGCCGTCGACACCGACGCCGCGGACACCGACGAGGCGCCTGCCGCCCCGAAGACCGAGGCCGACCGTATTGCCCGCCTCGAGCAGGAAGGCGACATCGCCGCCGACTACCTCGAGGAACTGCTCGACATCGCCGACCTCGATGGCGACCTGGACATCGACGTGGAGGCCGACCGGGCCGCCGTGTCGATCGTGGGAGCCGAGCTCTCGCAGCTCGTCGGTTCCGACGGCAAGGTGCTCGAAGCCCTCCAGGAGCTCACCCGTCTCGCGGTCTACCGCGAGACCGGCGAGCGGTCGCGCCTGATGCTCGACATCTCCGGCTTCCGGGCCGACAAGCGCACCCGCCTGACGAAGCTCGGTGAGGAGAAGGCAGCCGAGGTCATCGCGTCCGGTGAGCCCGTCTCCCTGGACCCGATGTCGCCGTTCGAGCGCAAGATCGTCCACGACGCCGTTGCGGCCGCCGGTCTCCGGTCGGAGTCCGCTGGCGTCGAGCCGCGTCGCTACGTCGTCGTACTGCCCGCGGACGCCTGAGCGTCCCGGACCACCGGTCGACGTTTCACGTGAAACAAGACGACTCCACCACACCCCCGGTGTCTCCGGATCCGCAGGATCCGGCAGGCCCGGGGGTGCGGTCTTCTCCCGGACCTGTCCCGGCGGTTGCCGCCGACGTCTTCCCTGCCGACCGGTTGCCGCTGGCGATCCGGTACGCCGAACTGCTGGCCACCGCGGGAGTGATCCGCGGCCTGATCGGCCCGCGGGAAGCTCCCCGCCTGTGGGACCGGCACATGATCAACTGCGCGCTGCTGTCGCCCGCCCTGCCCCAGGGCGCCACCGTGGCCGACATCGGCTCCGGAGCCGGCCTGCCCGGCCTCGTGGTGGCCATCGCCCGCCCCGACCTCACCATCACCTTGGTGGAGCCCCTGCTGCGTCGTACGACGTTCCTGGAGGAGGTCGTGGCGGAACTGGGCCTGTCCCACGTCACCGTCGTGCGTGGCCGCGCGGACGCACTGCACGGCAAGGCCACCTACGACGTCGTCACGTCCCGCGCAGTGGCTCCCCTGGAACGGCTGCTCGGCTGGAGCATGCCGCTCGTTGCACCGCACGGAGCGCTCGTGGCCATGAAGGGCAGCTCTGCTGCCGACGAGGTCGCCTCAGCCGGTTCCACCCTGTCGAAGCTGCAGTGCGCTCCCCCCACCATCGATACCCTCGGCGCGGAGTTCGCTGCCGTCGAAGGTGTCGATCCGATTCAGGTCGTCCGGGTCACCTGGGCCGACCCGACCCGCGTATCGTTGCCCGCTCGTGGCACCCGTGGTTCTCGCGAATCACGTCCCGGTACGTCACGTTCCAAGAGGAGGAAGTCGTGAGCGACCAGTTCACCCCCGAAGGGTTTTCCACCGATGGGAGTACCGGTCCTGAGCGTGCCCATCCACAGACTGGCCCTGGTTATCCACAGGTAGCCGTTGCGGACGAGGTCTCGGGCGACGGCCATGTTTCACGTGAAACAGGCGCAGTTGAGGGTGCCGACGTTTCACGTGAAACGGCGATGACTCCCCCTCCGCCGGCGTCCAGCCAGGTCCGTACCGCGGCACAGTTGGCCGAGGCCGCCGCCGACTTCGACGACGACCTGACACCGCTCGCGCGGGCCGCTCAGGCGACCGTTCTGGTGCGCGCCGGCATCCCGCAGGAACATCTCGCTCGGCCCTCCGAGACCCGCGTCTTCGTGGTGGCCAACCAGAAGGGCGGGGTCGGCAAGACCACCTCGACCGTGAACCTCGCGGCCGCGATGACGCAGCTCGGCCAGAAGGTCCTGGTCATCGACCTGGACCCGCAGGGCAACGCGTCGACCGCACTGAACATTGACCACCACCAGGGCACCCCGTCGACGTACGAGCTCCTGGTGGACGGCCTCGCGATCGCCGACATCGCCCAGCCGTGCCCCGATGCCGCCGGCCTGTGGGTGGTCCCCGCGACCATCGACCTGGCCGGTGCGGAGATCGAACTGGTCAGCGTCGTCGCCCGTGAGCAGCGCCTGAAGAAGGCCATCGATGCGCACCCGCGGATCGGTACGGCCGAGAAGGTGGGCGAGGACCGTTTCGACTACGTCTTCATCGACTGCCCGCCGTCGCTGGGTCTGCTCACCCTGAACGCCCTCGTTGCGGGCGCCGAGATGATGATCCCGATCCAGGCCGAGTACTACGCCCTCGAGGGTCTCGGGCAGCTGCTCAAGACCGTCGACATGGTCCGCGCGCACCTCAACCCGGACCTGGCCGTCTCCACCATCTTGCTGACCATGTACGACGCCCGGACCCGCCTGGCTGCCGGTGTGGCCCAGGAGGTTCGGGACCACTTCGGTGACCAGGTCGTGAAGACCGCCATCCCGCGTTCGGTGCGGGTGTCCGAAGCGCCGTCGTACGGACAGACCGTGATGACCTACGATCCGGGCTCTCCGGGGGCCCTCAGCTACCTCGAGGCGGCCCGCGAAATCGTCACGAAGGGCAGCCTCCAGTGAACGCCCAGGCCCCTCGACGCGGCCTCGGTCGCGGCCTCGGATCGCTCATCCCGACAGCGCCCCCTGTCAACCCGACATTTCAGGATGCGGACCTTTCCGCAGGAGCCACTTCCAGCCCATCCGTGGACCCCGGGTCCACCGATTCCGCGCGAGGCCCTCAGATCGAAGATTCGGGTCTGGCGCCCGTTGAGGGCGCCTATTTCGCCGAACTGCCCGTCGACCACATCAAGCCCAATGCGGTCAACCCGCGGACCGTCTTCGACGAGGACGCGATGGCCGAATTGGTCCACTCGATCCGCGAAATCGGGCTGCTCCAGCCCGTCGTCGTACGACGGACCGGGCCGGACGCCTTCGAACTGGTCATGGGGGAGCGGCGTTGGCGCGCGACCCAGCAGGCCGGCCTCGCCACCATCCCGGCGATCGTCCGGGAGACCGAAGACACCGCGATGCTGCGCGACGCGTTGCTGGAGAACCTGCACCGCAGCAACCTGAACCCGCTCGAGGAAGCAGCCGCCTACCAGCAGCTGCTCGAGGACTTCGCGTGCACGCACGAGGAGCTGGCCCAGCGGATCGGCCGCTCGCGTCCGCAGATCAGCAACACGATGCGTCTGCTCAAGCTCTCGCCGGCCGTCCAGCGCCGGGTCGCCGCGGGCGTCCTGTCCGCCGGCCACGCGCGGGCGCTGCTCGGCGTCTCCGAGGCGGACCTCCAGGACCGGCTCGCGCAGCGGGTCGTGGCCGAGGGCATCTCGGTGCGCGGCCTCGAGGAGATCGTCGCGGTCGGTGACGTCGGTGGCGCTGCCCCGCGTCCGCAGCGTGCCCGCCCGAAGGCCCCCGGCCTGGTGGAGCTCTCGGATCGCCTCGGCGACCGGCTCGAGACGCGGGTCAAGATCGACCTGGGCAAGGCCAAGGGCAAGATCAGCATCGAGTTCGCCAACACCGGCGACCTGCAGCGCATCGTCGACCTGATCGACCCGCGCAACCGGGACGACCGACCGATCTGAGCGGTTTCGCGCCGGTGGTTGAGGTGCGAGCGGAGCGAGCCTCGAAGCCCCGGGGCTGACGTTCTGCGCGCAGGTCCGGAGGTTTCGAGGCTCGTCGCTGACGCTCCTCGCACCTCAACCACCGGGCTGACCTGCGGAAACACTTATTGTCGACAAAGCGACAAGGCGACAAACCGATATATCGGTAAGTTTACTTGCCTTTCTTGCCGGCGCGCTTCTCGGCAGCCTTGGCCGCACGCTTGGCGGCCCGCTCCTTGAGCTCGGCGGCGTCCATCTCGAGGGCCTTCTCGGGGGTGGGGCCGATCCGCCGAAGCGGGCGGGGGTCCACCAGGAGCCGGGGGCCTTCTCGTCCTCGGGGTACTCCGCGATGACCTCGTCGAGCATCGTCTGCATCGCCGCACGGAGCGCGGCGGTCTCGGCGGCGAGGTCCTCGCCGGTCGGGTACATCGGCTCGCCGACCTTCACCGCGATCGTCTTGCGCTTGCGGGAGAAGTCCTTCTCGTGGTCCTTGGTCATCAGCCGGTGGGCGCCCCACACGATCACCGGGATGAGGGGGACCCCGGTCTCGGCCGCGATCTTCACCGCGCCGACCTTGAGTTCCTTGATCTCGAACGAACGGGAGATGGTGGCTTCGGGGTAGATCCCGACGACCTCACCGGCCTTCAGGTACGCCTTGGCGTCGAGCATCGACTGCGCGCCCGCCGAGCGGTCCACGGTGATGTGGTGGAAGGAACGCAGCAGATGGCCCACCCCGGGGGCGTCCATCATTTCCTTCTTGATCATGAAGCGGACCAACCGCTTGGACGGGTTGGCGCCGAGGCCGCCGTAGATGAAGTCGACGTACCCGGTGTGGTTGATCGCCAGCAGGGCTCCGCCTGTCTTCGGCACGTTGTCGGTGCCGGAGAGCTGGAACTTCTGGCCGAGGGCCTTGAAGAGGACCTTCGCCGTGACGATGACGGGCGGGTACGTGATGTCGCGCATGCGCAGAGCGTAGGCGGCACCCCGTCTGCGGGTGTCAGCGTCTCGTGGCGAGGAACTCCGCGATCCGGCCGATGGCCTCTTCGAGTACGTCGACGTCGGGAAGTGTCACGAGCCGGAAGTGGTCCGGGGCGGGCCAGTTGAAGCCGGAGCCGTGCGTGACCAGGATCTTCTTGGCCCGCAGCAGGTCGATCACGAACTGCTCGTCGTCGTCGATCGCGTAGACCTCGGGGTCCAGGCGGGGGAAGCAGTACAGCGCGCCACGGGGACGGACCGAGGAGACGCCGGGGATCTCGTTCAGGAGCCGGTCGGCGAGCATGGACTGCTCGTAGAAGCGTCCGCCGGGCACGATCAGCTCGTTGATCGACTGGTAGCCGCCCAGAGCCGTCTGGATCGCGTGCTGGGCGGGCACGTTGGCGCACATCCGCATGTTCGCGATCAGGGTGAGGCCCTCGAGGAACTCCTCGGCGATCTCCTTGGGGCCGGAGATCATCACCCACCCGGCGCGGTAGCCACAGACCCGGTAGGCCTTGGACAGCCCGCTGAACGTCAGGCACAGCACGTCGGAGCCCGCCGCTTCGGCCGCGTGGTGGTGCACCGCGTCGTCGAACAGGATCTTCTCGTAGATCTCGTCGGCGAAGACCACGAGTTCGTGACGACGCGCGATGTCGACCAGCTTGGCGACCATGTCCTTGCTGTAGACGGCACCCGTGGGGTTGTTGGGGTTGATGATGACCAGTGCGTGCGTGTTCTCGGTGATCTTGGCTTCGATGTCGGCGAGGTCCGGCATCCAGTCGTTGTTCTCGTCGCACTTGTAGTGCACGGGCTTGCCGCCGGACAGCGACACGGCGCCGGTCCACAGCGGGTAGTCGGGTGCCGGCACCAGGATCTCGTTGCCGTCGTCGATGAACGCCTGCAGCACCATCGAGATCAACTCGGAGACGCCGTTGCCGATGAAGACGTCCTCGACGTCGGTGTCCTTGAGTCCACGCGACTGGTAGTACTGCGCGACGGCCGTGCGGGCGGAGTAGATGCCGCGCGAGTCGCTGTAGCCCTGGGCCTCGGGCAGGTGGTGGATCACGTCGGCGAGGATCGCCTCTGGAGCCTCGAACCCGAACGGTGCCGGGTTGCCGATGTTGAGCTTCAGGATCCGGTGACCCTCAGCCTCGAGGCGCTGGGCCTCGACGAGGATGGGTCCCCGGACGTCGTACCGGACATTGCGAAGCTTCTGGCTCTGGCGGATCTTGCGCACACCGCATTCTCGCAGGTCCGTGCCAGCGGATTTCGGGACTACCATCGACAGCACCCCCGGTTCGGAGGCCGCAATGGCGCGTACGACGGTTCCGCTGACCCTCGACCTGCTCGAGGCCCTCGACGCGCCCTGCCGCTCGTGCCTGTTCTGGGAGCGCGAGCCGGTGCACCGCGATGCCCTCCCCGAGGCCGAATGGGCGCGCGAGAAGGAGGCGTGGATCTCCGAGGTGCTGCGCGAGTGGGGTTCCTGCGGCCGGGTGGCGCTGGTCGACGGCGAACCGGTTGGCTACCTCGTCTACGCGCCGCCGGCGTTCGTGCCGGGCGCTGCTGCGTTCCCGACGTCGCCCGTTTCCGCGGACGCGGTGCTGCTGACGACGGCCTGGGTGCGTCCGGAGTACACCGGAGCCGGTCTGGGACGGCTCCTGGTGCAGGGAATGGCCCGCGACCTGGTCGGTCGCGACGACATCCGCGCTGTGGAGGCGTTTGCCAGCACCGGATGGGCGTTTCCGGGGGCCGGAAAGAGCGCCACGTGCGTCGTACCGGCCGAATTCCTTGCCCGGGTGGGCTTCAAGACGCACCGGGCGCACCCGAGGACTCCGCGGATGCGGATGGAGATGCGGTCGCTGGTCACCTGGCGCGGCGAGGTCGAGGCGGCGTGGGAGCGGATCGTGGGCGTCGTACGACGGCCGAAGCCGGCTCCTGTTTCACGGGAAACAGGAAGCCCCCGCTCCTAGAAGGAGCGAGGGCTGCCGTGCGTCTCGATACGCCGCTCGTACCTCGCGGCTACTCGACGACCTTGCGGGTCAGGCCGAGATGAACTCGTCCAGTTCCTTGAGGATCGCGGCCTTCGGGCGGGCGCCGACGATCGTCTTCACGACCTCGCCACCCTGGTAGACGTTGATCGTCGGGATGCCGGTGACGCGGTACGAGGCCGGGGTGACCGGGTTCTCGTCGACGTTCAGCTTGTAGAACGTGATCTTGTCGCTGTGGGCACCGGCGATCTCGTCGAGGATCGGGGCGACCTGGCGGCACGGACCGCACCATTCGGCCCAGAAGTCCACGAGGACAGGCTTGTCGGACTTGAGGACCTGAGCGTCGAACTCGGCGTCGGTCACTGCGGAGATGTTGTCGGCCACGAGGGCTCCTTCAGGGGTATTTTGAATCTTGAACGAAACGTCTAATGGGAGAACTTACGCGTCGGCTGGAACATTCCCGGCGGTTGCGGCGGCGTGGTCGAGGAAGCCGATGTAGCGCTCCGCATCGAGGGCGGCGGCGCAACCGGTACCGGCGGCGGTGATCGCCTGGCGGTAGACGTGGTCGACGAGGTCACCGGCCGCGAAGACGCCGTCGATGTTGGTCGCGGTCGAGCCAGGCTTGACCAGCACGTAGCCGTTGTCGTCGAGGTCGACCTGGCCGACCAGCAGTTCGGAGCGCGGCTCGTGGCCGATCGCGATGAACAGGCCGGTCGCGGGGATCTCGCTGAGCTCGCCGGTGACGGTGTCCTTGAGGGTCAGCGACTCCAGGGACTCCTCACCGTTGATCGTCTCGACCGCGGAGTTCCAGATGATCTCGAGCTTCGGGTCGGCAAACGCGCGTTCCTGCATGATCTTCGAGGCACGCAGCTCGTCGCGGCGCACGATCAGCGACACCTTGGAGCCGAAGCGGGTCAGGAAGGTGGCCTCCTCGACCGCGGAGTCGCCACCGCCGACGACGGCGATGTGCTGCTCGCGGAAGAAGAACCCGTCGCAGGTGGCGCAGTAGGAGACGCCACGGCCCGAGAGCTTCTCCTCGTTCGGGAGGTCCAGGTGGCGGTAGCCCGAGCCGGTCGAGAGGATCACCGCGCGGGCGGTGTAGGTGGCGTCGGCGGTCTTGACGACCTTGATGTCGCCGGTGAGGTCGACCTCGATGACGTCGTCGGCGATCAGCTCGGCGCCGAAGCGCTCGGCCTGCGCGCGCATCTCGTCCATCAGCGCCGGACCCTGGATGCCGTCACGGAAGCCGGGGAAGTTCTCGACCTCGGTGGTGTTCATCAGGGCGCCGCCAGCGGTCACGGAACCCTCGAACACCAGGGGAGCGAGCTGGGCGCGGGCGGCGTAGATCGCCGCCGTGTAGCCGGAGGGGCCGGACCCGATGACGATGACGTTGCGGGTCTCGGACGTTGCGGCGGTGGACATGGAACTCCCCGATTGGGTCGACAGTGGGCTCGACTGAACAACCCGATGGTAGGCGGACCTGTTCCCTGTGTGACGAGGGAGTCAGTCCGTGGCTCCCGAGGACGTCAGCCGGTGGCCGCCAGCGTGGTCGAGTGCAGCACGTCGCCGGTGCCGCAGGCGAGCACCTCGGCCTCCTGGGTCGAGCCGACCGTGTCCCGGAACGCGACCACGGCGGGTTTGCCGTCGTACTCGACACCGACGAGGTAGCCGAGGCCGAAGTCGGCCGGCTCGCACATGAAGTCCTTGGGCGCAGTGAGCGTCGCGCCGCTGTAGTCGGCGGCCGCCGGGTGGGGCAGCGTGATGTGCTGGAGCGCGACCAGGTCCTCGCGGAGGCGGTCGGCCCGCACCTCGCGCAGGGGTTCGTCGGTCACGATGCGGCGGGGTTCGACGACGAGGCCGGACGGCGCCGAGGGCGCGACCTCCTGGGCTGCCGTGGACGGGGCTGCGGCCTTGTCGTCGTCGGCCGAGGACTCGCCCTTGCTGCCGCTGGCATCGGCGACACCGCTGCGGGCCGGGTCGTCCTCGGACATCTGGTCCGCCGCGGTCAGGGCGTCGTCAGTGGCTTCGCGGTCGCTGACGACGCCGGCGCCGACGGCTCCGGCCACGACCACCGCGGCTGCGGCGAGCAGGTAGCGGGCGCGCACCCGCCGGTGCCGGGCGAACGGGTCCAGGGGCAGTACCCGGTGGTCCTCAGGGTGCGAGATGTCGGGGGCGACCGTGCGGTCGGCGGCCAGGGACGCGATCACCGTGTCCAGACGTGCGACCACCTCCTCCGGCATCGGCTCCGGGCCGCCGGCTGCGGCCAGCGCGCGTCGTACGGCGGCGTCCTGGGCAGGCGTCAGCGGTGCATCGGTGGCGTCCGTGCTGTCGGTCGGGTCAGTCATCAGGTCCCCTGGTCATCGGACCCCGTCCGGGTCCGGTCGGAGTCAATCGGTCGTCGGCGCGCCGGCCGGGGGAGGCCCACGCGTCGCCAAGGGTCCGACGTGCGGGTCCGCCGCGGGGTTCCCTGGTACGGCGTCGCGCGCGGCCGTGGGCGACGTGACGTCGGCCTCGTCCCCACCGTCGTGGAGTACGTCGGCCAGCAGCCCAGCCAGGCGGGCGCGACCGCGCGAGCAGCGACTCTTCACGGTGCCTTCGGCGCAGTCGAGGATCAGGGCGACCTCCGCGACGGAGTACCCCTCCATGTCGACCAGCACCACGGCTGCCCGCTGTTCGACGGGGAGTGTGGCGAGTGCGGCGCGGACGAGGTCGCGGCGCTCGAGCGCAACGCTGGCGTCGGCCGGGTCGACGCTGTCGCCGACGGTGGTGCGGGCACTGCTCGCGTGCTCGTCCAGGTCCTCGGGCAGGGGCTCTGCTCGTCGTACCTTGGCCGAGCGGAGACGGTCGAGGCACGCGTTGACGACGATCCGGTGCAGCCAGGTGGTGACCTGGGCGTCGCCGCGGTACGACGACGCGCGCCGGAAGGCGGCGATGATGCCCTCCTGGAGTCCGTCGGCCGCGGTCTCGGGGTCACTGCAGGTGCGCAGGGCGACGGCCCAGAGGCGGTCGCGGTGCCGGGCGAAGAGGATGCCGAACGCTTCGGCATCGCCGGCGACGTGGGCGGCGAGGAGGTCGGAGTCGGGCAACTCGCGGGGCTCACTCTCCACGGACCACCACCTCAGAGATCTCGGCCCGGAAGTCTCCATCGACTTCGGGCAACGCCGTCAACCAGAGCACAAGGTAGCGGCCGGTGATGGGTGGCGCGGTCGCGCCCTCGGCGGCTGGAGCGAGGACGAGTCGCCCGGATCCGGTGCCCGTGGCGACCGGTTTGCTCGTCGGTGCGTTGCTGGGCGGGTTGTCGAACGAGTAGAGCTCGACAGTCCCGGTGCCCTGGGCGAGGCGGACCGCGACGGTGCTGACGTCGCGCTTGCGGCCCAGGTCGAGGATCAGCCCGACGCCCGTCTTGAGGCCGAGCGGCGGTCCGAACTGGTCCTTGTACGTCGACGTGTTCCAGCTCGTGGCGTTGTCGCCGTCGAACAGGTTCGGCAACCCGTCGGGGTTCTCCCCGTCCTCGCCGAGCGGGTCGAAGTCGGTGGCGCGCACGCCGGGGATCACGGCCGGCGGGGTGGCCGCAGTGGTGGAGGGCTCGGTGGGCTCCGGATCCGGGTCGCCACCCAGCGCCGTACGGCCGCGACCGAGGTTGAACGCGATCGCCACCGCCACCAGCAGGATCACGGCGAGCGCCACGGCCATCGCCAGGCGCAGCCAGTTGCGGCCGGGCACGGCCTCGGACTCGGTCGTGTCGTCGGCATCCGTCGCCGGCGCTCCGCTGGGGTCCCAGGGCCAGTAGCCGTGGGGGCGAACGCCGTCCTCCCCGGGATCACCCGGATGCGGATCCATCAGGGGTACGGCGTCGGGCCGTGGGCGTCGTACGACGGCACCATCGGGGGAGTCGGGCGCGAACAGGGGACGCTCGGGGGGCTCCTCGAACGGCGGCGGAGGCGGCGGCGGGGTGCTGCGGGTGCGCAGCCACTGGACGTCATCGTCGTCACCGCCGAAGAGCGGGATGCCGGCCTCGGTGGGGAGTTCGGACACCAGCGGGATGGGCGGGTCCTCGTGCTCTTCGGGCCCCGGCCGCGCTTCGATGCTCTCCTGGGTCCGTTCGTCGACCTCGATCACGACGGGCGCGGGGTCCTCGCGCTCGGGCGGCACCACCGGCAGGTCGTCCTGTGACGCATCGTGGGGCAACGGGTCGAGGACGGCGGGCAGCCACACGGGGCGCAGTTCGTTGATGGGCGGGATCGACTTGGCCAGCGCGTCCGGCATGCCCGCCGGGTCGCCGACGAAGGCGAGCAGTTCGGCCGCGATGCCCTGGGCGGTGGTCACGTCGGGGTGGTCGGAGCCGATCAGGCGCCGGCGGCCGTGGTCCTGGGTGCAGTCGAACTCGCGCCAGAGCAGGTCGAGCGGCTTCGGCACACCGGCGCGGACCTGGCGCGGGCTGAGGAAGGCGTCGTTCTCGCGGGGCGCGGCGGGGACGATCGAACCGGACGGCCCCGGCCAGGTGCCGGTCAGCGCGCAGTA
Organism: Nocardioides sp. WS12; assembly: GCF_014108865.1. Classification (NCBI taxonomy): domain Bacteria; kingdom Bacillati; phylum Actinomycetota; class Actinomycetes; order Propionibacteriales; family Nocardioidaceae; genus Nocardioides; species Nocardioides sp. WS12. The sequence continues at coordinate 546,630 of NZ_CP053928.1, forward strand.
GAGCAGTCCGCCGAGGTCCTCGAGGTCGCCGCGGACCTCGCCGGGCGGCAACCCGTGCAGCGCGGCGTCGACGCACATGCCGATGATGCGCACGGAGCCGTAGCGGTCGATCAGCACGTTCTCGGGGTTCAGCCGGCCGTGGGTGACACCAGCGGCGTGGGCCCGGGCGATGGCGGAGGCGACGTCGGCCACCAGCCAGGCGGCCCGGCGCGGGCCGAGCGGACCGGCGTTGGTGACCAGGATGTCGAGGGAGATCCCGGTGCCCCACTCGTTGACGACGAAGGAGCGACCGTCCTCGCTCTCGGCGTCCAGGACCCGCAGGATCCGCGGGTCGAGCACGGAGGCCGACGTACGGGCGGCTTCGAAGAGCCCCGGGGCCCGGGGGTCGTCCTCGGCGATGACGTGCAGCGCGACGAAGCGTTCCAGGACGGCGTCGCGCGCTCGCCAGAATCGCCCGCTGCCCGTTTCGCTCAGCAGGTCGATCAACCGGTAGCGGTCAGCGAGCACATCGCCCGACCGCGTCGACGTCGCCACCCTGTCCCCCTCCGATCCCTTCGGATCCTTTGTCATCCTAGGAGACCGCCGAGACCAAGCGGGGTCACCTGCGCCGAACGCGTGCCGTCACCGTGGCGACCACCGAGGTCACCTCGTCCAGACGCAGCAGTTGGGCCGCGGCGAGGAAGGCACCACCGGCGCCCGCGCTGACGATCGCGGCCTCGAGGACCGACCACGTCCAGTGCGGATCCGTCACGAACTCGGCGATGGTGTCGGTGACCACCAGGTCGAGGAAGAGGCTGATGCCCAGCACGACCCCGGCGGCGACGAGCAGGCGCAGCACGAACCCCAACCAGTCGGCGACCGGGCGCGGCGCGGTTGCATCGGCCGAGCGCAGCAACCGGAGCAGGACGATGGTCGAGATCGTGGCACCCACGGTGTAGGCGCCGGTGTAGGCGACGACCAGCATCGGTGCCGTGTGGTCGTCGTCGACGCGGCTGACGAGCAGGGTGGCGAGGCCGATGTTGGTCGCGGCGATCACGCACTGCACGAAGAAGACCGCGCGGTTGCGCTCCAGGGCGTAGAACCCGCGCAGCACCAGGTAGTGCACGGTGAAGGCCACGATGCCCAGTCCGAAGAGCACCATCGACGGCTCGAACCGGCCCGCCTTGCCGGCGGTTGCCCCGTGGCCCCACAGCACCGTTGCCAACGGGAGCGCCAGGGCCGGCAGCAACGCCGCAAACGGTACGACGACCACGAGCGCCGAGCGCAGGGTGCTGCCGAGCGTGGCACCCAGTGCGGCGAGGTCGCCGCGCGCGGCGGACGCCGAGAGCCGGGGCAGGATCGCGGTCGCCAGCGAGACGGTGATGACCGAGTGCGGCACCATCACCGCGAGCATCACGCTGGAGTAGATGGTGATGCCGGTGCCCTCGGCCGAGGAGGCGGTACCGCCCGACGCGAGGCGCACCACGACGACGTACGCGATCTGGTTGACGACCACGAACAGCACGGTCCAGACGCCGAGCTTGAAGGTCTGGCCGAGGCCGACGCCGCGGAAGTCGAAGCGTGGGCGGTAACGGACGCCGGCGGCGCGCAGGTAGGGCACCAGGATCAGGAGTTGGGTGGCGATGCCGAGGGTGGAGCCGATGCCGAGGACCAGTTCCTGGTTCTGGCTGAACGCGCCCTGCTGCTCGGACTTCGTGGCCGCGCCGAAGACGACCAGGTAGGCCACCAGCACCGCGACCGAGATGATGTTGTTGGCGATCGGCGCCCACATCATCGGCCCGAACTTCCCGCGGCTGTTCAGGATCTGCCCGATCAGCGCGAACATCCCGTAGAAGAAGACCTGCGGCAGGCAGAAGCGTGCGAAGTCGATCGCGGACTGGCGTTGTGCCGCGAGCTCCGGCGTACTGAACTTGTCGCTCAGCATCACCTGCATGACCCACGGTGCTGCCACGACCAGCAGCACGGTCACGGTGGCGAGGAAGCAGATCGCGAGCGTCATCACGCGGTCGATGTACGCCGCTCCACCGTCGGTGTCGTTCTTCATCGCCCGGACGAGTTGCGGCACGAGGACCGCGTTGAACACACCACCCGCGATCAGGATGTAGAGCATGTTCGGGACGGTGTTGGCGATGGTGAAGATGTCGGCGTGCAGCGAGACGCCGAGCGCCGCGGCCAGCAACGTCGCCCGGATGAGGCCGCTGAACCGCGACAGCACGGTCCCGGCCGCCATCACGGCGGTGTTGGCGAGGATCCGCTTCTGTTCGGCGGATCCGGTGTCGGCGGAGGTGCCGACGGAGGTGTCAGGGGTGTCGGGGGCGTCGCTCACGAGGTCGCCTCGACGGCCTCGGCGTCCTGCTCGGTGCGCCTCCGGAACCGGCGGGCCAGGCGGATGCCGATCGCCAGGAACAGGATCGCGGCGCCGGTGCCCATGATGATCCAGATGACGACGCCGACCTGGCCCGAGCGCAGTGGCAGCGCGTCGTCCGATCCGATCGGCTCGCCCTCGGGGTCGGTGAGGCGCAGCGTGACGTTGTGGACGCCGGTGCGGGTCATGTCGGCGGTGATCGGGACCGACGTACGGCTCTTGGCTGCGAGCCGGACCGGATTGGCGATGCCGATGGTCGCGCCGTCGTCGGTGCTGGCGGCGACGTTGACCGTGACGGGGTAGGGCAGCGCGTTGCGCACCGAGACGCTGAAGCCGCCGGACGTGCCGGACAGGGTCACGCCGTTGGGCGCGTCGATGGTGACCTGGCCGAGTTGCTCTTCGATCCACTGCCGCGTGCGGGTCAGGCGTACGGCGGCGTCGCGGTCCCCGCGCAGGGCGTACGACGACCCGGCGAGTGCTTCGGCGATCAACTCGTCGCCGATCTCGTACTCGTCGCCGAGGATCGCCTGGAACGAGCGGGCAGCCCGGATCAGTTGACCGGCCTCGATCAGGACACTGGAACTGACCTCGGCCCGGGACTGCGACTTCGGATAGGTCAGCGCGCCGGCGTCGACCTGCCTCTCGTCGGTGCCGGCTCCCTCGGTTGGCTGTGCTGCGGCGACGATCGCACGGAGATCGGTGAGGTCGAGCCAGGCGGCGTCGAGACCGGTCCAGAAGGACGCGGCGTTGGTGGCGGTGATGGTGTCCGGCAGGACCACGACGAGCGGTTCGGGGGCCTGCCCCTTCGCGCCCAGCACCCGCACCGCGGCCTCGCTCAGGATCCGCTGGCGCAGCGCGACCGCGGCGGTGACCGGGTCGGGGCCGGGGCCGCCGGTCGCGGCGGTCGTCGCGGTCACGACGACCGGACGGTCGCCGATCAGCCCGTTCGTCGGCGCGCGACCGGAGAAGGTCTCGGTCGGGAACATCTGGTCGCCCAGCAGCACGGCGGCTCCGTCATCGACGGTGTCGATCCCGGTCGGGGCGAGGTAGCCGTCGGGGCCGGTCACGACCGGCAGCGGTTCCACGTCCCAGGCGTCGAACTCGGCACTCGGGTGCTCGCGGGCGGTGCCGTAGAGGCTCGGCAGGTGGTGGGCGGCAGCGGAGAGGTCAGGGTCGCCGTACGGCAGCGCAGCGACGGCGTCGGTGGTGAGGGCGGTCCTGGCCTGGAGCAGCCACGAGGTCGCGGCGCTGACCAGGGGATGGTCGGCCGGTAGGCCGGGCTCGTCCTTCTCGCCGGCGGGTTCCTCGTCCTCGTCGTCCGAGGGTTCGTCGCTCGCCGCGGGTTCCTCGGGATCGGGCGTCGGCGCGACGTCGCGCGGCAGGTTGCGCAGGGACAGGTGCCGCACGGCGTCGAGGACAGCGGGATCGACCAGCCACGTCACGGGGTTGAGCCCACTGGCCGCGCCGAAGGCCAGCGGTCCGGCCAGGTGGCCGTCGAGGGTGAGTGCTTCCTGCCAGGCCGTCGTACGGCTGAGGGAACCGTCGCTGGCGTGGGTGACCGGCGCGCGCAGCGGCACGACGACCGCGGTCTCGACGACTCCGTCGACGCTGCCGGGGACGTAGGGCAGGAAGGTCCGCGCGCGGCCGTCGGCGATCAGGTCGCGCGGCGTGCTCGCGCTCGCGCCGAGGGCGTGGACGCCGAACCAGTAGACGCCGGGCGTCGGTGAGGGGAACAGGATCCGCAACGCAGCCTGCGGGATGCGCAAGGTGTACGACGCCACCTGGCCCGGCACGAGGGCGCTGACCTGCGCCTGCACCGCGGTGTGGCGATTGCCGACCGGCGCCTCGGCGTCGAGTTCGGCAGCGACTTCGAGTTCGGCCGACGTGGTCATCACGCCCGCGCAGAGTTCGCAGCCCGGGCCGGAGTTGAACATCGGGTAGAGGCTGATGTCCTCCCACCGTTCGAGGCCGACGTTGGTGATCGTCCCGCGGACGACGAGCGGCCCCGAGCGTGGCAGTCCGCCCGGGGTCATCTCGTCGATGGTGATCGCCAGCGGGGCGTCGTCGCCGTCGTCGTCGGGGCCTGAAGCGGCGGTCCTGGAGGAGTTGGCACCGCCCTCATAGGCAGCCGTGGCGCTGTCGTCGGCGCTGGCCACCGGGCCGGCCAGGACGGTCGCGCCGAGCAGGAGTCCGGTCAGCCCACCCGCGAGAGAGCGCAGGGGAGAACGACGGACGACCACCCCCCGAGGGTAGTGGGGCCACCCCGCGCGTCAGCGGACCCCACGGCGCAGGTGCCCTCGCCGAGGTTGATTGACATCAATCAACCTCGGCGAGGAAGGGGTCACGGCGCTGACGGCCTAGACTCCTGCGCCGTGACCGACCCCGCTGACGCTTCCCCCGCTGCACCGCTGCGGCTGGTCGACGTACAAGCGGCCGTCACGGCCGAACTGGACCGGATCGCGCCGGTCATCGACGACCTCGGCCGCCTCTTCGAAGCCGCCGGTCACGAGCTCGCGCTCGTCGGTGGGCCGGTCCGCGACGCAATGCTCGGCCGTCGCTCCAATGACCTCGACTTCGCGACCTCCGCCCGCCCCGAGCAGACCGAGAAGCTGCTGAAGGCCTGGGGCGACGCGTGGTGGGACATGGGCCGCGACTTCGGCACCATCGGCTGCCGCAAGGGCGACTGGGTGGTCGAGGTGACCACCTACCGCTCCGAGGAGTACGACGCCGACTCCCGCAAGCCCGAGGTGCAGTACGGCGACACGCTGGCCGGGGACCTCGGTCGCCGCGACTTCAGCGTCAATGCCATGGCGGTACGCGTGCCGGGCCGCGTGATCGAGGACCCGTTCGGCGGCGTGATGGACCTGGCGCACCAGGTGCTCCGCACACCCGGCACGCCCGAACAGTCCTTCTCCGACGACCCGCTGCGGATGATGCGGGCCGCCCGCTTCGCGTCCCAGCTCGGTTTCACGGTCGACCCGGACGTCGTCCGCGCGATGACCGAGATGGCCGACCGCATCGAGATCGTCTCCGCCGAGCGCGTTCGCGACGAGCTGGTCAAGCTGATCTGCGCCGACCACCCTCGTCAGGGGCTGTCTCTCCTCGTGGAGACCGGGCTGGCCGAGCACGTGCTGCCCGAGTTGCCCGCGCTCAAGCTCGAGCGCGACGAGCACCACAGCCACAAGGACGTCTACGACCACACCCTGACCGTGCTCGAGCAGGCCATCGACCTCGAGCCGCGGCTGACCGAGCGGTCCGGGATCGCGAGCCCCGACTTCGTGTCCCGGTTCGCCGCGCTCATGCACGACGTCGGCAAGCCGAAGACCCGTCGCTTCCAGGACGACGGCATCGTCACGTTCCACCACCACGACGTCGTCGGCGCCAAGCTGACCCGCAAGCGGATGAAGGCGCTGCGCTTCTCCAACGACCAGATCGACGCTGTCGGCGACCTGGTCGAACTGCACCTGCGCTTCCACGGCTACGGCTCCGGTGAGTGGACCGACTCCGCCGTACGCCGCTACGTCCGCGACGCCGGCGACCAGCTCGAGCGCCTGCACGTGCTGACCCGCGCCGACTGCACGACCCGCAACAAGCGCAAGGCCGACCGCCTCAGCCGGACGTACGACGACCTGGAAGCCCGCATCGACCGGCTCAACGAGCAGGAGGAGCTCGCCTCCCTCCGCCCGGACCTCGACGGCAACCAGATCATGGAGATCCTGGGCATCGGCCCGGGCCGCGATGTCGGCGACGCCTACAAGTTCCTCATGGAGCATCGCCTCGACAACGGTCCGATGGCCGAAGCCGACGCGATCGCCGTACTCAAGGACTGGTGGGCGGCCCGCCAGCCGTCCTGATCCATCGCGTCCTACCAGGGGAGGATGCGTCCGATCCCTACTGGCCGGTAGCCTCCCCGCATGGCTGACACGATCGAAAAGCTCCTCGAAGACTCCATCGAGATCGACGCTCCCGCGGACAAGGTGTGGGCGCTCGTCACCGACATCCCCGCCATGTCCAAGCGAAGCCCCCAGGTCGTGAAGTCGACCGTCAAGGGTGGCGTCGTGAAGGAAGGTGCGACCTTCCGCAACCTCAACAAGCAGGGCATCAAGCGCTGGCCGACGGCCGGCAAGGTGGTCCGCTTCACCGCTCCCACCGACTCCTCGGTCGGCGAGTTCGCGTTCCGGATCCGTGAGAACTGGACGATCTGGTCGTTCGAGGTCGAGCCGACCGCAACGGGCGGTACCCGCCTCACCGAGCGCCGCGAGGCCCCCGACGGGATCTCACAGCTGTCGCAGGTGCTCACCAGGTTCGTCCTCGGTGGACAGGCGCCCTTCGCCGACGAGCTGCGTCGCGGCATCCGCCACACCCTCGAGAAGATCAAGGCTGAGGCCGAGACCGCCTAGGACCACCTACACAATGACGAAGGGCCGGCTCCCCTGGGGGGAACCGGCCCTTCGGCGATTGCTACGAGGTCACTCGTCGCCGGAGATGAACTTCTCCAGGAGCAGGCGACCCTCGGTGTCCTCGATCTGAACCGGCGGGCTCTTCATGAGGTACGCCGACGCGGCGATGATCGGGCCACCGACGCCACGGTCCAGGGCGATCTTCGCGGCGCGCACGGCGTCGATGATGATGCCGGCGGAGTTCGGGGAGTCCCAGACCTCGAGCTTGTACTCGAGGTTCAGCGGAACGTCACCGAAGGCGCGACCCTCGAGGCGGACGTAGGCCCACTTGCGGTCGTCGAGCCATGCGACGTAGTCGGACGGGCCGATGTGGACGTTCTTGCTGTCCGTCAGGTTGGCCAGCGCACCGGTGAGGTTCGAGGTCACGGCCTGGGTCTTGGAGACCTTCTTGGACTCAAGGCGCTCACGCTCGAGCATGTTCTTGAAGTCCATGTTGCCGCCGACGTTGAGCTGGTACGTACGGTCCAGCGCCACGCCACGGTCTTCGAACAGCTTCGCCATCACGCGGTGCGTGATGGTGGCGCCGACCTGCGACTTGATGTCGTCACCGACGATCGGGACGCCGGCGTCCTCGAACTTCTTGGCCCACTCGGGGTCAGAGGCGATGAAGACGGGCAGGGCGTTGACGAACGCCACGCCGGCGTCGATCGCGCACTGGGCGTAGAACTTGTCCGCCTCTTCGGAGCCCACGGGCAGGTACGAGACCAGCACGTCGACCTTGGCGTCCTTGAGGGCCTGGACGACGTCGACCGCCTCGGCGGCGGACTCCTCGATCGTCATCCGGTAGTACTTGCCGAGACCGTCGAGCGTCGGGCCGCGCTGGACCTCGACACCGAGGGTCGGGACCTCGGCGATCTGGATGGTGTTGTTCTCCGAGGCGTTGATGGCCTCGGAAAGGTCCTTGCCGACCTTCTTGTCGTCGACGTCGAACGCGGCGACGAACTGGACGTCAGAGACGTGGTACTGACCGAACTTCACGTGCATGAGCCCCGGGACGGTGCTCGTCGCATCGGCGTTCCGGTAGTACTCAACGCCCTGGATCAGGGACGTGGCGCAGTTGCCCACGCCGGCGATCGCTACTCGAACCGAACCCATGGGGTGTGTTCCTTCCTCGGTGCTCATGACTGTGTTCATGACTTGTGCTTCGGATGTGCTTCGGATGTGGTGGTCAAGAAGCCGACGGTGTCGGCGTCTCGGGCGTTGCTTCGGCGCGCGACTGGGCGCCACGCTCGGCGTTGATGAGGTCCGAGAGCCATCGGACCTCGCGCTCGACCGATTCGACGCCGTGCCGCTGGAGCTCGGAGGCGTATCGGTCGGCTTCCTTCTGGGTCATCGCGAGGTCGCGCTGAACCCGTTCCAGCCGCTCCTGGAGTCGCGAACGTCGTCCTTCGAGGACGCGCAGGCGGATCTCCATGTCGGTGGAGGAGAAGAACCGGAACCGGATGTCGAAGTTGTCGTCCTCCCATGCAGCAGGACCCACCTCCGACATCAGGCGTGAGAACTCCTCGGTGCCCTGCGGGGTCACCTCGTAGACGATTCGTTGCCGACGGCTCTGGGGGCCCGACGGAACGACTTCCTCGATGAGATTGCCGCGAAGCATCTTCTTCAACGCCGGGTAGAGGGAGCCATACGACAGCAGCCGTCCCCATCCGAGCATCAGGTTGAGCCGCTTGCGCAGCTCGTAGCCGTGCATGGGTCCCTCGTGCAGCAGTCCGAGGACCGCCAACTCGATGGTGTCGCCACGCCGTGCCATGCGACCTATCGTAGCGATATATCCACGGAACGTGAACTTTCGATGGATCGGGAGTGTCCAACGGTCGACCGCCCGTCACGAATCGGGTGACACAGGTGCGCGCCGTACCCTGTGGTGCGTGGTCGAGGGAAAGCGCAAGCAAGGGACGCCGCCGTCGCGCGGCAGGTCCGGGTCCGGCAAGTCGGGTGGCAAGTCGGGCGGCAAGGGCGGCAAGGGCAGCAAGGCGCCGCGCACCTTCAAGCAGAAGGTGAAGCGGTTCGCCCTGTGGGGCATGGTCGCCAGTGTCGTGTTCGGCCTGCTCGGTCTGCTCTCCCTGTTCATCGCCTACCGGACGATCGACATTCCCGACCCGAACGCCGAGTTCCTGACCGAGACCACCCAGGTCCTGTACGCCGGCGGCAAGTCCGAACTCGGCCAGTTCGCGATCCAGAAGCGTGACTCGATCCCCTACGAGGAGATGCCGCAGTTCGTGAAGGACGCGGTCGTCGCCTCCGAGAACCAGACGTTCTGGACCGACAGTGGCCTGGACCCCAAGGGCATCCTGCGCGCGGCGTTCAGCAACGCCCAGGGCAACTCGAAGCAGGGTGCGTCGACGATTACCCAGCAGTACGTGAAGATCCTCTACCTGACCCAGGACCGCACCTGGAAGCGCAAGGCCAAGGAAGCGATCCTGTCGCTGAAGATCAAGAACGAGCTGTCCAAGCAGCAGATTCTCGAGGGCTACCTCAACACCATTTACTTCGGCCGTGGTGCGTACGGCATCCAGGCCGCTGCCCAGGCGTACTTCGACCGGGACGCCAAGGACCTGACGCTGGGCCAGTCGGTCGTCCTCGCGGCCGTCCTCAACAACCCGGTCCGGTTCGACCCCGCCAACGGCGAAGCGGCCACCACGCGCCTCTCGGCCCGCTACGAGCGCATCATCAACGGCATGCTCGACATGAAGACCGTCGACCCCGCGGTCGCGGCGAAGGCGCTCGAGCAGGGCCTGCCGAAGTTCCCCGACATCAAGCAGAACGACCAGTACGCCGGCCAGAAGGGCCACGCGCTGACGATGGTCCGCAAGGAGCTGATCCGCCTCGGGTTCAGTGAGGAGGAGATCGACGGCGGTGGCCTGAAGATCACCACCACCTTCACCAGGAAGGCGATGCGGGCCGCCCAGCAGGGCGTCGCGGCGGCGCGCCCGGAGGGCTTTGGCGCGAACCTCCACGTCGCGGTCGCCTCGGTCGAGCCCGGCACGGGTGCTGTCCGTGGGTTCTACGGCGGCCACGACTACCTCAAGTCGCAGCTCAACTGGGCGGCGGCCGGTGGCCAGGCCGGGTCGACGTTCAAGCCGTTCGCACTGGCAGCGGGGATCGAGTCCGGCTTCGAGCTCAAGGACACCTTCGACGGCAACTCGCCCTACGAGCTGCCCGGCGGTGGCCGCCCGATCGAGAACCAGGGCGACCAGGACTACGGCCGGGTCAACCTGATCAAGGCCACCGAGGACTCGATCAACACCGCCTACATCGACATGACGCTGGCGATGCCTGACGGTCCCGAGAAGATCATCGAGACCGCCAACGCGATGGGCGTCCCGCCGGCTGAGCCTGCCGCCAAGCCGTACGGCTTCCCGACGATCAGTGCCGGTCTGCAGCCGAACACCGGCGTCGCGCTGGGTTCGCAGACCGTCAGCCCGATCAACATGGCCAACGGCTACGCGACCATCGCCAACCGCGGCGTCGCGGCCGACGCCTACATCATCGAGAAGGTGGTCGACGCGGACGGCATGGTCCGTTACACCCACAAGGTCACCGACCACCGCGCGATCCGTGAAGGTGTGTCCGATGACGTCGGCTACGCGCTCCAGCAGGTCGTGAAGTCGGGCTCGGGTTCGGCAGCGCTCGGCCTGGGTCGCCCCGTCGGGGGCAAGACCGGCACCGCGACCAACGGCAAGGGCGAGGTCTCCTCGGCCTGGTTCGTCGGCTACACCCCCCAACTGGCCACCGCCGTGATGTACGTCCGCGGCAAGGGCAACGAGCAACTGCAGGGCTGGCTGCCGTCGTACTTCGGTGGCGCCTATCCCGCGGAGACGTGGACCGAGGTGATGAAGCGGGCGATGGAGGACGTGGACATCGAGGACCTGCCGCCGGCCGCGAACGTCAAGGGCGACGCGCCCGACGAGGGCCACGAACCGCCCAAGCCGAAGCCGACACCCACCAAGAAGCCGAAACCGACGCCGACGCCGAGCCCGACGCCCACGCCGAGCCCGACGCCCACGAAGAATGACCCCGGACCGCCGACCAGCACGCCGCCCGATCCGACGACCGATACCGACGGCGACGGGAACCCGGACATCTTCGACGAGGACGACGACGGCGACGGCGTTCCGGATGCCGACGACCCGCAGCCGCTGAACCCGGCCGTGCCGGGTGGCGGCAACGGCAACAACCGGGTGCGGGTCGGCCGTCGTCGTCGTACCGCCGCCTGAGGCCGACGGCTCCATGCCCCGGGAGCGAAAGCCGCACGTCCACGCCACCAACGACGACCCGGTCGTCACCGCGCTGAGCGAGGTGGTCGGCGGGCCGATGGGTGAGCGTGCGCGACCGCACCGCTGGTGGACGCCGTTGCGGGTGCTTCTCCTGCTGACCGCGTTCACCTGCTGCCTGGGCCTGGTCCAGAAGGCGCCGTGCTCGCTGGTCGACGGCAAGGACCAGAACTGGGTCTACTCCCACATGTGTTACACCGACCTGCGGCCGTTGTACGTGCCGCGGGGACTGGCCGAGCACGCGTGGCCGTACTCCGACGACGAGCAGACCCGCGAGCGCTACGAGGTGATGGAGTACCCCGTCGGCATCGCCTACTGGGCGTGGGGAACGGCGTGGGTGACGCACTGGCTGAACGGTTCGCCGGACGTCGAGCAGCGCTACCAGTCGCCCGTCGACCAGTTGTACGGCGACGACGAGGTCGAGGACGAACAGACCATCTTCCTGCTGGTCAATGCCCTCGGGTTCGCCTTCCTCGCCCTGGCCGCGGTGTGGTTGCTGTCGCGCACCCATGAGCGCCGACCCTGGGACGCCGCGGCGTTCGCCCTCTCACCCGCCCTGCTGCTGACCGGCCTGATCAACTGGGACCTGATCGCGGTCGCGCTGGTGGCCGGTGCGCTGTGGTCGTGGTCGCGCGACCGACCGGTGCTGACCGGCGTCCTGATCGGACTCGGCACGGCGGCGAAGCTCTACCCGCTCTTCCTGCTCGGCGCGATCCTTGTGATCTGCCTGCGCAAGCGCCAGTACTGGACGTTCGCCTCCGTCACCGTGTCCGCCGCCCTGGCCTGGCTGGTCGCAAACGCACCCGGGTTCCTCACCGGGCCGGACCAGTGGAAGGTGTTCTGGAGCTTCAACGCCGAACGCACCGCCGACCTCGGCTCGGTCTGGATGCTGATCGACCAGGCCGGCGACATCGGGTTCAAGGCGCACACGATCAACGTGTGGTCGTGGATCCTCTTCGGCGCCTGGTGCCTCGGGGTGTTCGTGATCGGCATGACCGCATCAAGGTCGTCGAGTGCCCGCGGCGAGGAACGAGTCGCGGGTGTATCGAGACGCCTCGACACCCCGCGCCTCGCTCAACTCGGCTACCTGATCGTGGTCGGCTTCCTGCTGGTCAACAAGGTCTACTCACCGCAGTACGTCCTGTGGCTGCTGCCGCTCGCCGTCCTCGCTCGCCCGCGCTGGCGCGACCAGCTGATCTGGCAGGGCGCGGAGGTCTTCTACTTCTGCACGATCTGGTGGTACCTCGGTGGCTACCTCGCCCCCGCGGGCGGCGGCGACGCCGGGTTCTACTGGGTCGGCATCGCGGTCCGGGTCCTCGGCGAGCTCTACCTCGCGGCGGTGATCGTGCGCGACCTGTATCGCCCCGACCACGACCCGGTGCGCGACCCCGATCCGGTGGTTGAGGTGCGAGCGCCAGCGAGCCTCGAAACCTCCGGGCCCTGACTCCCGACGCAGCCCGCTCGTTCCTCGCGGCCTACTGGCCGGTGACGACGACCCGGTCGAACGCCGTCGCGGTGTAGCGCACCCGCACGTCGACGTCCTCGCCCACTGCGGGCACCCGCGAACCGTGCGGTACGAACAGCATCGACGCCTGCATGTGGGGGGGTTCGGCGAAGAGCCGCTGCTTCCCGTCGATGGAGTACGGCGACCGCACGAAACCGACGGCGTCGAGGCCGCCTCGGGCCAGGGTGGCCGCGCGTGCCTTGATCGTCTGTTCGCCGGTCGGTGCTTCCAGGCCGATGCCGTGCGCAGTTCCGCCGGCAACGACGAGCACGTGGCCGGACTTGGGGGCGGTGCGGCCGCGGTACCCAAACGCGTCGCCGCGCTCGACGGCGTGCACGTCGAGGACGGTCGCGGTCACGCTGAGCGCGGACCGTGCACCCAGCCACAGGCCGGTGCCGATGCGCGGACGGAAGGTGAAGTCGCCGTACTGGCTGCGCAGGGTGCCCAACTCGTTGTCGGTCAGGTGGCTGACCCAGACGGTGGGCCGGTGCGCGGGTGATTTGTCGGGGAGTTCGGCGGCGACGTAGTCGTTCATCAACCGGGTGACCTCGCCGAGGTGGGTGCCCTGGCCGAGCGGAAGGTGCAGGGCGAGGCCTTCGACGCGGGCGCCGGGGTGCTTGCGCAACAGGTCGCCGGCTTCCCAGAGTTCGCGTGCGGCCATGCCGTGGCGGCGCATCGACGTCATCCGTTCGAGGACGACGCGGGCGGTCGGGTCGGCGTGCAGCAGGTCGCGCAGGTCGGTGACCCGGCTGACGGTGTGGATCAGGCGGCGCGCGAGCGCCGGCTCGGGCAGGGCCACCCACGGGCGCCACGGGGTGAGGACCAGCACGTCACCGTGCCAGCGTTGTACGACGTCCGGCAGTTCGTCGTACATCCCGACCGCAAGGGCGTGGACGTCGTGGCCGCGCTCGACCAGCCACTGCGACTTGCGGGCCAGGCGAGCGTTGGTGAAGCCGTAGCCGTTGCCCTTCGTGACCGGCACCAGGCCGGGGTGGGCGGTGGCGACGGACTCGAGGTGCGCGCGCCAGCTCGGCCCGTCGACGGTGAGGGTGAGGCTCATCCGCGCCTCGCCAGGTAGACCTGGAACGCCTTGTAGAGCGCCCGGTTGATCGGCAGGTCCCACTCGCCGGCGTACTCGACGGCCTCGCCACCGGTGCCGACCTTGAACTGGATGAGCCCGACGTGGGAGTCGTTGGTGTCGAGTGTTTCGGTGATGCCGCGCAGGTCGTAGACGGCAGCACCGGCTGCGACGGCGTCCCGGATCATCGCCCACTGGATCGCGTTGGAGCCGCGGACCTCGCGCTTCTCGGTGGAGGAGGCGCCGTAGGAGTACCAGGCGTGCTCGCCGACCCGGATCGCGATCGTCGAGGCCACGAGGTCGCCGTCGTGGCGGGCCAGCCAGAGGGTGAACCGCTCGTCGGGCGTGGCTGCATCGGCGGTCAGGGCGTCGTACATGGTCTCGAAGTAGCGCAGCGGACGCGGGGTGAAGTGGTCGCGCTGTGCGGTGTGGACGTAGAGCTCGTGGAACGCGGCCAGGTCGTCGCGGGTGCCCCGCACCACGTCAACACCTTCCTTGGTGGCCTTCTTGATGTTGCGCCGCCAGAGCTGGTTCATCCCCTTGAGGAGATCGTCCTCGGTGCGCTGGGTGCCGTCCGCGTCCCGGAGCGGGATCTGGAAGACGAACTGCGGCTGCCCGGCGGCGAACCCGCCCTCGACACCCTGGTGGCGCCAGCCCAGCTCGTGGAGCTGGGCGACGACGCGGGCACCGGCGGCGGTGCGCTCGGCCGGCGGGATCTGGCTGAGCAGCCTGACCTCGGGGTCGGCGATGCCGTCCTTGACCTGCGCGGTCGACCAGCGGCGGGTCACCACCGGCGGGCCGATCCGGACGGCGAACGCACCCTGCTTCTTCAGGTGCGCCACCATCGGCGTGAGCCAGTCGCCGAGCTGGTCGGTGGTCCAGTCGAGGACCGGACCCTCGGGCAGGTACGCGAGCGAGCGCTTGAGCTTCGGGAGCTGGCGATAGAGCACCAGGGCGACGCCCTGCTGCTTGCCGGCGTCGTCGAACCAGCCGATCGACTCGCTGCGCCACTCGCTCTTCACCTTCGCCCATCCGGGCGTCTGCAGGAAGCTCGCAGAAGGGAGCGTGGCGAGGTAGTCGCGGTGCTCGGCTGCGCTGATTTGGCGGATGATCGGGCGCACGCTGGGCATGGGGAGCAGGTTATCGGGCGCAGCCGCAGGTTGCCGGACCGGTGGATTTCGGGACGGTCGGGCGGCAACGCTGCCACACTGCGCGATGTGTCGAGGTACGGGCGTGCCGCCCTCTGGTTGATCTGCCTGAGCCCGTTGGTGTGGATTCCCGGTGGGTTCGACCGGTTCGTCTTCGGGAAGGTGCTGGTGGCGACTGCCGGCGTCGGCTGCGCGGCCCTGGCGGCGCGTCGCGGTCGACTGCCCCGCGAGGTGGCGGTCGTCGCAGTGGTCGGACTGGCCTGGTTCGCCGTGGCCTGTCTGCTGTCTCCGACACCGTGGGCGTCGTTCGTCGGTCGGTGGCCTCGGTACGAGGGCGTCCCGGTCCTGTTGGTCTACGCGGGCTGCCTGTGGGCGGGCGCGCGCCTGCTGGGCGGTCGCGGGCACGCCGAGCAGAAGGAGTTGACGACCGCGGTGGCGACGGCGTCGGTCCTGCTGGGGATCGCATCGCTGGGATCGGCGCTCGGGTGGAGCATCGAGGGCTCCAGCGTCGAGGACCGGACGGGGTCGCTCCTCGGCAACGCCACCGACCAGGGCATGGTCGCCATGATGCTCGCCGCGGTGCTCTTCGCGCCGTGGCTGACCCGCCGCACCCCGCTGCTCACGGCCGGCCTGGCCGCGAGTGCCGTCACGCTCGTGCTCTCCGGGTCCCGCGCCTCACTGCTGGCCACGCTCGTCGTGATCGGCGCCACCGTGGTGCTGAAGCGCCGCAGCAACATCCAGCGGGCCCACCTCGTCGCTGCGGGTGCGGCCGTAGTGGTCCTGGCCGGGCTGGTGCTCGCACTGCCCCAGACCCGCGACCGGCTGACGTCGACGCACTCGGTCGACGGCCGTCTGCTGCTGTGGCGCAAGTCGCTGTCGATCGGGTGGGAGCGGTGGTGGTCCGGAGGACCGAGCACGTACGTCGACACCTTCGGCCGGCACAAGGACGCCGAGTGGGTGCGGGTGGTCGGCGTCGACAATCCGCCCGACTCGCCCCACTCCTGGCCGCTCCAGGCCCTGGTCGCGGGCGGTGTCCCGCTCCTGCTCATTGCGCTCGCGGCCGCCGTCCTGGTCGTGCGCGCCGGGTGGTTCGCCCACCGGCGCGATGCCACCGACCCGATCGTGCTCGCGACGCTGGCCGCCACCATCGGCTACGGCGTGGCGCTCCTGCCCAACTTCACCATCGCGGGCTCGACCTGCCTGGCGGCCTTCCTCGCCGGCGTCCTCGTCGCCGAGGAGGCACCAGTCCGCGAACGCGCCGCCCAGCCCCGGCTGGCCGCAACGGCAGCTGTCGCCGGTGTCGTCCTCTTCACCCTGGGCGCCGCGGCGGAACAGGCGGTCGCGGACGGGGTCGAAGCGGTCCTCGACCACGATCTCGAGACGGCCGAGTCGGCCTTCGACCGCGCTCACCACCTGCGCCCCTGGGATCCCGACACGTCGATGCTGGCGGCCCAGACGATGGCGGCGCCGGCGTACGAACGGGTGGGGGACACTCCGGAGCTCACGGAGAGGTACGCACGGCGCAGTCTCGCCCGGACGCCGGACACCTTCCCCGCGGGCCTGGCCCTCGCGGTGGCCCAGCACGGTCAGGGCGACCTGGCTGGTGCGCACGCGACCCTCGACCGCCTGCTGGCGCTCCACCCGAACGAGCCCACCGCCCTCATCGAGCGCGCCCGGGTCCGGTTCGAGCAGACCGACGTCGCCGGGGCGCGTGCGGACCTGCGGCTGGCCCGCAGGCTCAGCCCGAGAGACCCGACTCCTGGCGAGTTGCTGCGCGAGATCGACAGCCGCGTCGGCGCCGGACGCGGCTGAGCGGGCGAGGGTCGGGAGCGTCCGCAGATCCGAGGGTTCGTCCCCATTCCCTCCCGCGCCCGTCGAGCGCGCCAATAGATTCGCCGCGGCCCGCTCGGGGCGGCCAATCCCTGACGCTCCTCAACCACCAAGGACCCGCATGCTGACTCCGCACCGCGGCGATCGCCGATGGCGTTCCGTCGTACTCCTCGTCCTCGCCGGGTTGTTGGCGACGATGGCCCACCTGATCGGCGGGGCGCCCGCGACCGCTGTCGAGACGCGCTCACCCGTCTTCGGTACCGTGCGCCTGTCGACGGGCGACCCTGCCGCCGGCAGTGTCACGGTCTATCGGCTGGACCCCACTCCCGATGCTGGATACGACTTCTACACGGGAGAAAGCATCGAGGGCGGTCAGTTCGACGTCGACCTCGATCCCGGCACCTACAAGTTCCTCTTCCGCTCGTGGGCCGGCAACTCGTCGCGCTGGTATGCCACCGGGTCGGCCACGGGCGCGGACCTCGAGAACGCGACGCCGGTGACTGTCGCGGGGTCGCCGCGCGAGCTCGCGCTGACCACGATCCCCGTCAGGGTGGTCTCGGTCGTCGCCAAGGACGAGCTCGGCAACCCGCTGTCCGATGTCGAAATCGAAGGCTCCTACGCCACGGACCCGGGCGACCCGGGCTACGAGGAACGGTGTGACTGGTGGAACTGGGCCTCCACCGGATCCGACGGCACCGGCGTGTTCATCGCTCCGATGAACTGTGCACTCACCTTCGACGGCCGGGACGACGACGGGACCCACGAGGCGGGTCACGTCACGGTGTCCGCCGGCACCGCACCTGCGAGCGTTGTGATGCAGATGCCGCGGCGCGCGACGATCTCCGGCACGGTGACGGCCGCCGCCGGGGGTGCCCTGGACAGGGTGCTCGTGACGGCCTACGACGAGTTCGGCGAGGCGCGGGCAGAGACCGAGACCGACGACGCCGGAAGCTTCACGCTGCTCGGCCTCCCGGCGGACAGCTACACCCTGCGCTTCGACGACCACCTCGGTGACTTCACCGGGGAGTACTACGACAACGCAGCGGAACTTGCCGGCGCGACCTACTTCCCGGTGGCGGCCAACGCAGACGTGACCGGCAAGAACGCCTCGCTCGCTGCGGCACTGACGTCGACGGCAGACCGGGACCTCACCGGTGTCGTCCACGGCACCGACGGACCGCTGCCGGCCGTTCGGGTCACGGCCTATCGCAACGGCATCGAGAAGGCCAGCACGCTCAGCGGGCGGGACGGCCGCTACGAGTTCGCCAGCCTGACCGCAGGCAGCTACCAACTGCAGTACGAGCGCCTCAGTGGCTGGAGCAGCGAGCTGCCGTACTCGCCGCAGTGGTACCTCAACTCCCGGTCCAGCGGGTCCTCGACGCCGGTCTCGGTGACGCCGGATGCCGCGGGCGCCGATCGTGACGTCACGCTGCAGCAGTGGGGTGCGATCAGCGGGCACCTCACCAACGACGCAGGGACAGCGGTCGAGAACCCGTACTTCGGTGCGCTCGACGTCGACATGTACGACTCCGAACCGCGGGTGATGGACAGCGAGCCGGGCACCTACACGCTGGCGCTCCCACCGGGGAAGCACCACGTCAGCTACGGCGGCGTCACCGACGACGGTGACACGTCGTACATCCAGGAGTTCTGGAAGGACAGCAGCTCGATCATCGGATCGACACCGGTGGTCGTCGTCGGGGGTGTGGTGAAGTCGGGGTTCGACGTCCAGCTCACCACACAACTGCAGAACAAAACGGTGCCGAAGATCACCGGCACCCCCGTGGTGGGCAAGACGCTCAGCGCCTCCACGGGCACCTGGAACCTGATGGCCGACAACCAGTACAAGGTCGAGTGGCTGCGCGGCAGCACTCCGGTCGCGATCGGGACGTTGTACAAGCTGACGGCTGCAGATGCCGGGAAGAAGCTCACCGCTCGGGTCACCGCCACCCACGTTGACCGGAACGGTGACCTGACCGGTACCGCACTCTCCGCGGCGACAGCGACTGTCAAGCGACCGTCGGTGACCAGCTTCACCGGCACGTCGCCCGCGTCGCGGAAGGTCCGCCTGGTCATCGCCGTGACGGGCACGGGTCTCACCAACCCAGGCGGCACGGTGGCGATCAAGCGCGGAACCAGGACGATCAGGTCCGGCGTCGCCGTTGTCAACGGGAGGGTGACGGTCACGCTGACGTCCCAGCCCGCGGGCAGTCAGAGGTACCAGGTCGTCTACAGCGGGACCGCGGTGGTCAGGGCCAGCACGAGCGTCGTTCGGACCATCACCGTCCGCCGCTGATCGCGCACCCACCACACGCCGCTGGCCCCGGGGAGTTCCCCCGGGGCCAGCGGTGGTTCCGAAGGGCGGCGACGTCGTCAGCCGGCGCTGTGTGGGGAAACGCGACTCAGAGCCGCTCCCGCAACCACTTGAAGTCGGTGACGTGTTCCTCGGCACCGCCCGGCGTCTCGCAGACCACCGGGGCACCGGCGTCGCGGACCACCTGCGCGAGCAGGTCGGGGTCGATCCGGCCGGCGCCGAAGTTGGCGTGCCGGTCGGCGCCGGAGTCGAAGTCGTCGCGGCTGTCGTTGGCGTGCACCAGGTCGATCCGGCCGGTGATGGCGAGGATGTCGTCGACGATCGTCTCGAGCCGGTTGCCACCCGCGTGGGCGTGGCAGGTGTCGAGGCAGAAGCCGACCATGTCGGCGCCCTCGGCCGCCCCGATCGCATCCCAGGTGCCCTTGATCCGGTCGAGGTAGCGGGTCATCGCGTTGGTGCCGCCCGCGGTGTTCTCGATCAGCAGGGGGAGCTTGAGGTCGGTGGCCTCGATCGCCTTGCGCCAGTTGTCGAAGCCCTTGGCCGGGTCGTCCTCGTCGGTGACGTGCCCGCCGTGCACGATCAGGCCCTTCGCGCCGATCTCGGCGGCGGCGTCGACGTGCTGCTGCAGCAACTTGCGGCTCGGGATCCGCTGGCGGTTGTTCGTGGTCGCCACGTTGATCAGGTACGGCGCGTGCACGTACAGGTCGACCCCGGCCTCCTCGGCGTCGGCGCGCAACTGCGCCGGCCCGCCGTCGTACTCAAGGACGGGGCCCTTGTAGGACTGCGGATTGCCGAGGAAGAACTGCACCAGCGGGGCGTTGCGGGCGCGGGCCTCGCCGATGGGGTCGGTCTGGTCGACGTGGGCTCCGATGCGCAACTCGCTCATGGCCGCCATCGTAGGCAGCGGCGACGACAGTCGTGCCCGGCGGTGCGGATCGCCGCCGAGGGGCGCACGGGCTAGCGTTCGACGCTGTGAGCACCCTTCATGCAGAGGTCTCGGGCCGAGCGTGGGACTTCGATGGACAGCGCCCCGTGACGATCGGTCGCGACCCCGGCTGCGACATCGTCCTCAGCGGACCGTCCGTTTCCCGCCAACACGCGCAGTTGAGGTACGACGGCTCCGGCTGGTCGCTCGTCGACAGCGGGTCCAGCAGCGGCACCTGGCAGGGCGCCGTGCGCGTCACCGAGGTCCGCGTCAACGGTCGTACGGCGATCCGCTTCGGCTCCAGCGACGGTGAGGAACTGGTGCTCACCCCGGCGGCCCCGGCCCAGCGCCCGGCCGCCCCCGTCGACGTCGCCGGCATCCCGCCGGGCCTCGCCCAGACGGTGCTCCCCGGCGTGGGTCCGCTGGGGCCGAACTACGTCGGCGGCTCCGGCGTGCTCGTGCGTACGGCGACCGGCCCGCTGCGCTTCCCGCCGGGCAGCGTCGTACGGATCGGTCGCGACCCCGCGAACGAAGTCACCGTCGACGACCCGTCGGTCTCCCGGCTGCACGGTGTGATCGAGGGCCGCCCCGACGGCTGGTGGTACGTCGACCGGTCGACCGCCGGGACGTACCTGGAGGAGGACCGGGTCGCCCAGCGCAAGCTCACCGATCCGACGACGCTGATGCTCGGCCACCCCACTGCGGGCGCCGAGGTCGAGGTGATCCCGATCGTGGAGGCCGGCAAGGCCCAGAAGTCGATCGCGAAGAAGAAGCGCAAGCGGACCGCTGCCCTGGTCGGCGGCATCGTCGCTGCGCTGGTTCTCGTCGGCGGAGGCGTCACGGCTGCGGTCCTGCTCGGTGGCGGCGACGAGTCGTCGAACGCGCGTGAACCCGGCGGTTCCGACGACGGGCTGACGACCGCCGAACTCGACCGCGCCAAGCTCGCCAGCGTGTTGATCATCGCCGTCGACGAGAGCGGTGAGCCGATGTACACCGGCTCCGGCACGATCATCAGCGACGACGGCCTGATCCTGACGAACGCGCACGTGGGCAAGCCCAGTGCGCCGGGCCAGCAGCCGCCGGCCGACGACCCGGCTGCGTTGCGGATCGCGCTCACCTCCATGAACGATGACGTGCCCGTCGCGGCGTCGTACACGGCCGAACCGATCGTCGCTGACGGCGTCCTCGACCTCGCGATCCTCAAGATCACCGCTGATGCCGAGGGCAAGGAGATCAAGGGTGACCTCGACCTGCCCGAGCCGGTGGAGCTCGGGAACAGCGACGACTTGCGCACCGGTGACGAGATCACGGCACTCGGCTTCCCCGCGGTCGCGCACGTGGCGTCCGACGACGGCATCGAGAGCGGCCTCACCGTCACGCGCGGAGTCGTGTCGACCTTCCTGACCGAGACCGCGGTCGACAGTCCGCGGGCGTGGATCGACAGCGACATCCGGATCGGGTCCGGCAACTCCGGCGGCGCCTCGATCAACCTCGACGGCGAGCTCGTCGGCATCAACAGTGCGGTCGTGACCGAGGCGTCGGTCGGCGAGTCCGGTGCCGGTGGCGCGTTCACCGGCGGCTCGGCGCGGATCCGGCCCGTCAATCTGACCAAGGAGATCGTCGAGATCGCGAAGAAGGGCGGCGACCCTGACTACGTGTCGCCGTACCTCGACGACGTACCGGAGCCGCCGGCCGACCCGATGGGTCAGGCGAGCGCGGGTGGCGCCGGTTGGTCGCTCGACGGGGAGAGCGAGTGCTCGGAGCCGAGCACGCTGGATGACCCGCAGACGCTGGCGGGCGTGACGCTGCCCGCGACGCTCTTCGCGCACTTCGCGGTGCGGGGGCTCGCCGACGGCACCGAGTTCACGCTCGAGCTGCGCAATCCCGACGGAGACGTGCTCGGATCGTCCGAGGGTGAATGGACGCTCGGGTCCGACCAGGTGTGCGCGACGGTCAGCCTGGACCTGCCCGCAGACCTCGAAGGAGCCAACGCAGTCCTGGTCATCGGCGACGTCGAGATCCAGAACCCGGTGCTGTTCGAGTAGCGACTCTCGTTGCCGGATTGGCTGGATTGGCTCGATTGGGAGGCACGCGTCCTGCGCTGTTAACCTCTCCTGTCCGGTGCCGCAAGGCGCCGTACCCACCGAACCGGGCAGATCCGGATCGGTGTGCAGAGCCCTCCTGCCACGGAAAGTCCGCGGCCGCCAAGTCCAGAGGAGGTGGAGACCGCTTTGCGTAACTATGAAGTCGTGGTCATCCTCGACCCGAGCCTCGATGAGCGTACGGTTCAGCCGTCGCTCGACAAGTACCTCAACGTCATTCGTAATGACGGAGGAACCGTCGACAACGTCGACATCTGGGGCAAGCGCCGTCTTGCCTACGAGATCAAGAAGAATGCCGAAGGCATCTACGCGATCATCAAGCTGACCGCAGAGCCGGCGACCGTCGACGAGTTCGACCGTCAGCTCGGCCTCAACGAGGTCATCCTGCGGACCAAGGTCATTCGACCCACCATCTGAGGATCCCCGTCGCCTGTGGACGACCGCTACTCAATGTCGGCCCCACAGGCAACGATGGGGGCCATCACCCGGGTCTGACCCGGGTTGGCCACTCGAACCCACCCTCACCCAGGAGAGCACCATGGCTGGCGACACCATCATCACCGTAATCGGCAACCTGACCGACGACCCGGAGCTGCGTTTCACGCCCTCCGGCGCCGCGGTTGCCAACTTCACGGTGGCGTCGACCCCTCGCATCTTCAAGCGCGAGAGCAACGCCTGGGAGGACGGGGAAACCCTCTTCCTGCGGTGCTCGATCTGGCGGCAGGCGGCGGAGAACGTCGCCGAGTCCCTCCAGAAGGGCATGAAGGTCATCGCTCAGGGCCGACTCGTCTCCCGCTCTTACGAAACGCGTGAGGGCGAGAAGCGCACGGTCAACGAGCTTCAGGTCGAGGAAATCGGCCCGTCGCTCACGTTCGCCACGGCCAAGGTCACCCGTGCTGCCCGCTCCGGCGGCGGCCAGGGTGCCGGCGGTCAGGGCGGCGGCTACGGCGGTGGCCAGGGTGGCGGCAACCAGGGTGGCGGCCGTCCGGCCGGCAATGACCCGTGGGGCAACGGTGGCGGTGCTTCGGCGCCGTCCGGTGGCAACGCGGGTGGCGGGGCGCCGGCTGGCGACCCGTGGGCCGCACCGGGTGTCTCGGCCGACGAGCCCCCTTTCTAAGCAACAACACATCAACCATTCCGGCCAAGCCGCCTGACCAGGCAGCCGCGGCCGGGCTCTGAGGAGGAGCACCACAATGGCGAAGGCAGTCGTCCGCAAGCCCAAGAAAAAGGTTTGCCAGTTTTGCAAGGAGAAGGCGACCGGTGTCGACTACAAGGACACCGGCCTCCTGAAGAAGTTCATCTCCGACCGCGGCAAGATCCGCGCCCGTCGGGTGACCGGCAACTGCGTCCAGCACCAGCGGGACGTCGCCATCGCGGTGAAGAACGCCCGCGAGGTCGCACTGTTGCCCTACACCTCCGCCGGCCGCTGATCAGCGACGCTGAGAAAAGGAGACTGACATGAAGATCATCCTGACCCAGGAAGTCGACGGCCTCGGTGCCGCTGGCGACGTGGTCGAGGTCAAGGACGGCTACGGCCGTAACTACCTCCTCCCGCGCGGCTTCGGTATTCGTTGGACCCGTGGCGCGCAGGCGCAGGCCGACTCCATCAAGCAGGCCCGGGCCGCTCGCGCGGTTCGTGACGAGGCGCACGCCGCCGAGATCAAGGCCAAGCTCGAGGGCAAGCCGGTCGACGTCAAGGTGAAGGCCGGCCAGGGCGGCCGGCTGTTCGGCGCGGTCACCGCTGCCGACATCGCCGCCGCGCTCGGCGAAGCTGCCGGCGAGGCGATCGACAAGCGCACCATCGTGCTCGGCAACCCGATCAAGGCGCTGGGCAACCACGCCGTGTCGGTGAAGCTGCACGACGACGTGACCGTCGCGGTCGCGCTCAACGTGATCCCTGGCTGATTCGAAGCAAGCACCTTCCGCGTGGCCGGTCCCTCTGGGGCCGGCCACGCGGCGTTTTTCGGGCCGAGCGCGTCTTCGTCGCTGCTGCGGGCAGCAAGCTGCCGACGGCGCCTCCCGCCGCGCTGCCGGCCGGGCCGCTAGTTTTGGGGGACTTCCCCCACCCCAGGAGTTCCTGTGCGCGTACGACGGCTCTGGCCCGCTGCCTTCCTGCTTCTCGTTCCGGTGCTGACCGGCTGCAGTGAGGACGGAGGCATCGACGGATCGGGCTTCTCGACGCCCACGGACACCCCGAGCACCCCGGACGTGTCCGAAACGGCCACGACTCCGACCGAGACGACGACCGCTCCGGCCGAGACCACCTCGGCCGCACCGGCCGGACTGCCGGCGGCGTGCGATGTGGTCACCTCCGATGACGTCGCGAGGGCCTTTGGTGTCTCCTTCGGGTCGGGTGTGGCCGGCGGCGGCTCCCACGGCGAGGGCGCGTTCGTCTGGGAGAGCGACAACTGCTCCTTCGTGGCCACCGACCTGGTTCAGGTGACGGTCGCGGTCAGCGGTCCCGATGACTTCACTGAGGGCGGCTTCGGTTGCCCGCAGCCGAGCGAGAGCTCGGCCATCCTCGAGCCGGCCGATGACGTCGCCGGCGCCACCGATGGCTGGTGGAAGGTCAGCGACGCCCCGCCGTTGGCGGCAACGCTGCGCGCCTGCTCCTCGACGGCACTGGTCGCGGTCGAACTGGAGTACGAGGACGGCGTCGACTACGAGGGTGACCCGCGCAGTCAGTCGATCGCCCTTGCCGAGTTGGTGCTCGCGGCGCTGCAGGGCTGATCGTCAGGTCGCCTCGGCATCCTCGACCTCTGCCTCCGGTTCCGGGCCACCTGCCCAGACGGCCGGGCCGTAGACCAGGCACAGGAGCATGACGAGGAGCACCCCGGCGAGCCCGACGGTGCCGACGCCGTAGAGCCAGTCCCAGTCGGCGCCGTCGTACAACACGGTGGCGACGAGGGCGATCAGGATGCCGGCCTCGGCGACCGTCCACCACCAACCCCCGCGGGCCTTTCCGGCGCTGGCCTGCCGGGTCATGGCGTGGCAGAGCGCGGCCTGGAAGCCGAGTGCGGGCAGTGAGGCTGCCCAGATGACGGCGGCGTCGGCGTCCTCGAGCCAGGCGCGGGCGTCCGCGGCGCTGAGCACGATGGAGAGCACGAAGGCGAGGACGACGAGGTACCAGAGCGTCAGGCGCAGCGGGATCTCCGGCCGCGCCCGCGCGAGCTTGATCCAGCCGATCAGGACGAAGGCGTTGCCGAGCACTTCGGAGTAGTCGTAGCGGTCGGGAGGCGCCTTGGTGAAGACAACGAGCGCGAGCCCGGCGGCGATCCAGTAGAGCGGCTTCATCGCACTCCGGCGCCGGTGATCAGCCAGCGGTCGCCCGCGGCGCGGTGCAGCAGGGTGGCGAGGCGGCCGCCCATGAAGAGCGCACCGAACACCACCCACAGCCAGGGCAGCCCGGCCCCCAGTCCACTCGTCAGCAGCACGACGGGAGCGTAGCCGCAGAGCACGATGAGTCCGGCGACCGCCAGATAGCGGCCGTCGCCGGCGCCGATCAGGACCCCGTCGAGGACGAACACGACGCCCGCGATCGGTTGCGCTGCGGCGGCCACGAGCAACACAGGGACGAGCGCGTCGCGCACCCCCTGGTCGGGGGTGAACAGCGCTCCGAGCCAGGGGCTCGAGGCGGCGAGGAGGACGCCGGTGACCACGCCGCTCACGACGCCCCAGCCCACCATGCGGTTCGTCACCGCGCGGGCGGCAGCCACGTCGCCCGCGCCCAGGTGGCGGCCGGTGATGGCTTGCGCTGCGATGGCGATGGCGTCGAGCACGAACGCGAGGAAGCCCCACAGGGTCAGGGCCAACTGGTGGGTGGCGATGGGGACCGCGTCGTCGCCGGCCGAGCCGGCCGCCAGCACCACGGCGTAGGTGGTGACGAGCAGCGAGGCGCGCAGGGTCAGGGTCCGCACCAGCAGGGGTACGCCGGCCCGGGCTGCCGCGCGGACCCCGGGCAGGTCGGGGCGCAAGTCGGCGTCCTCCCGTCGCGCGGCACGGACCACGACGAGCACCAGCGCCACGGCCATGCCGACCTGGGCGATCACCGACCCGAGTGCCGAACCGGCGATCTCCAGGCGCGGGACCGGGCCGGCGCCGTACACGAGGAGGATGTTGAGGGCGATGTTGGCGAGGTTGCCGACGATGGCGACGACCAGCGGGGTCCGGGTGTCCTGCAGGCCGCGGAGCACCCCGGTCGTGGCGAGCACGAGGAGCAGCGGTGTGATGCCGCCTGCGGCGATCCGGAGGTACGTCGTCGCGGGGTCGTTGACGGCGTCGGACGCGCCGAACAGGCCGACGAGCGGACCGGCCAGCAAGGTGGTCGCGAGCGTGACCGGGATGCCGATGGCGACGGCGAGCCAGAGACCGTCGATGCCCTGGGCGAGCGCCGCGCGCCGGTGTCCGGCACCGAGTTGGCGCGCGACGCTGGCGGTCGTGCCGTACGCGAGGAACACGCAGAGTCCGACGATGGTGGCCAGCACCGTTCCGGCGATGCCGAGGCCGGCGAGTTCGCGGGTGCCGAGGTGTCCGACGACGGCGGCGTCGCCGAGCAGGAAGAGTGGCTCGGCCACCAGGGCCAGGAATGCGGGGACCGCCAGGCGGGCGATTTCCCGGTCGAGCAGGCGGTGTTCGGGACGCCGGACGAGGCGGTTCACGGGCGCGCTGCCGCGACCGGTGGATAACTTGGGCGCACTTGTGGATAGGCGCTCGTGGTTCCGGTGGGACGGAGGTGCGCCAAGGGGGACCCCCGGTGACGCCTGTATGTCGGCAACGTGAACAGGATCACACCGAACTTTTTCTTCATCCACAGGCTTGGGAGAACGTTTGCGCAGGTCAGCGGCCACTTTGCCCTCTGCATGCCCTCTCCCTCCACAGGTTCCTCCCCAGCCCGTGCACACCATCCACGCGTGTCGTCCACGGGCGGTCGCAGGTTATCCCCAGCCCCTGTGTACGGGCCGCTTTCGCGCGACGGCTACTGACCCGTAGGTTGCCAGTCCGGGTGCACGACGCCCCTCCCGGGGTAGGGCGCGTGGCTCCCCCTTTGTGTCGGGGCCAGTCCGTACCGTGTTGGCTAGTTCGCTCGATCAAACTGCAGGGCAACGACAGAGGGAGAGGGCACCGTGAGTCTCACGGACGACGCGCCGTCGTGGACCTCCGAGCCACCCGCGGAATGGGGTGACGGCCCCGCTGCGTACGCGCCCGGTGACGCCCCCCAGCAGTCCGCCGGCGGCCGCGTGCCGCCGCAGGACATGGCTGCCGAGCAGTCCGTGCTCGGCGCGATGCTCATCTCCAAGGACGCCATCGCCGACGTCGTCGAGGTCCTCCGCGGCCCCGACTACTACCGCCCGGCGCACGAGTCGATCCACGAGACGATCCTCGACCTCTACAGCCGCGGCGAACCGGCCGACATGGTCACCGTCGCCGGCGAACTGCAACGGCGAGGTGAGCTCCAGAAGGTGGGCGGGGCGCCGTACCTCCACACCCTGGCCGCCAACGTCCCGATCGCCGCCAACGCCGGCTTCTACGCCGAGATCGTGCGCGAGAAGTCGATCCTGCGCCGCCTGGTCAACGCGGGCACCAAGATCGTCCAGATCAGCTACGCCGGCGAGGGCGACGTCGACAGCATCGTCAACGAGGCCCAGGCCGAGGTCTACCAGGTCACCGACCGCCGCAAGGCCGAGGACTACGCGCCGCTCGGCGACATCATGGACGGCGTCCTCGACGAGATCGAGGCGATCGAGAACCGTGAGTCCGGCATCTACGGCGTCCCGACCGGCTTCGCCGACCTCGACGACCTGACCAACGGCCTGCACGCCGGCCAGATGATCGTTGTCGCCGCTCGACCGGCCATGGGCAAATCAACGCTGGCTCTCGATTTTTGCCGGGCGGCCTCGATCCACAACAACATGACCAGCGCGTTCTTCAGCCTCGAGATGACGCGCGCCGAGATCGTGATGCGACTCCTCTCGGCCGAAGCCCGCATCCCGCTGAACCACATCCGCAACGGCAAGATGGGCACCGAGGAGTGGGACCGCCTGGCCCGTCACGTCGCCAAGATCTCAGCGGCGCCGATGTTCATCGACGACTCCCCGAACATGACGATGACCGAGATCCGCGCCAAGGCGCGGCGGCTCAAGCAGAAGCACGACCTCCGCATCCTGGTCATCGACTACCTGCAACTGATGAGCTCCGGCAAGAAGGTCGAGTCCCGTCAGCTCGAGGTCTCCGAGTTCTCGCGGCAGATGAAGCTGCTGGCCAAGGAGCTCGAGGTCCCGATCATCGCGCTCTCGCAGCTGAACCGTGGTCCCGAGCAGCGCGCTGACAAGAAGCCGATGATGAGCGACCTTCGTGAGTCCGGCTGCCTGACTTCGGACACCCGGCTGATGCGCGCCGACACCAACGCCGAGATCAGCCTCGGTGAGCTGATGGAGACCGGCGCGACCGACGTCCCCGTATGGGCGCTCGACGACCGGCTCAAGCTGGTGCCGCGGACTCTGACCCACGCGTTTCCGAGCGGCACGAAGCAGGTCTTCGAGGTGACCCTGGCCTCCGGTCGACGAGTGCAGGCCACAGGCAACCACCCGTTCCTGACCTACAACGGCTGGATGCCGCTGGCTGAGTTGCCCGAAGGCAGCCGCGTTGGCGTGATCCGGCACGTGCCGCCTCCGCTGGAGATCACGCCGAGGGACGCCGACGAAGTGGTCGTGCTGGCGCACATGCTGGGAGACGGATCCTTCGTCAAGCGGCAGCCGATCCGCTACGCGAGCCAGGATGAAGCGAACCTCACCGCTGTGGCCGAGGCCGCGAGCCGCCGATTCGGGATCACGGCGATCCGCGACGAGTACGCCGCCGCGCGCGTGACCACACTTCGTCTTCCGGCGCCGTACCGGCTCGCCCGTGGGCGACGGAACCCGATCGCCGCCTGGCTCGACGAGGACGGCCTGTTCGGGCTTCGCAGCCACGAGAAGTTCGTGCCGGACTGGGTGTTCTCATTGCCGAAGGAACAGGTCGGTCTGTTCATCCGGCACCTCTGGGCCACCGACGGATGCGTCCACTGGGACGAGAAGCGTCGTCTCGGGCGGCTTTTCTACGCGTCGACCAGCCGTCGACTCGTCGACGACCTTGCTCGCCTGCTCGGCCGCTACAACGTGTTCACCCGGGTCAAGCGGGTGCGCAAGGAGGGCTACCGCGACGGTTTCCATCTCCACATCTACGGCGTCGCGAACCAGCTGCGGTTCATCGACGAGATCGGCGTCCACGGCGCCCGTGGCGTGACGGCTACTCGCATCGGCGAACTGATTCGCGAGGTGCAGCCCAACACCAACACCGACACGATCCCGGTGGAGGTGTGGGACGACGTGCGGTCGATCCTCAGCGACCAGGGCATCACCCACCGCGACTTCGCGGCCGCGATGGAGACCCAGTTCTCCGGCTCCACCATGTGGAAGCACTCGCCGAGCCGGGAGCGCCTGGCCAAGGTCGCGACAGTGCTGGACTCTGCGGACCTCGAGGTCCTGGCCACCAATGACGTCTACTGGGACTCGATCAAGTCGATCGAGGCCGTCGGTGAGAAGCCGGTGTACGACGCCACCGTGCTGGGCGTCCACAACTTCGTCGCCGAAGGCATCGCCCTCCACAACAGCATTGAACAAGATGCGGACATGGTGATCCTGCTGCACCGCGAGGACGTCTACGAGAAGGAGTCGACCCGCCCCGGCGAGGCCGACCTGATCGTTGCCAAGCACCGTAACGGCGCCACTCGCGATGTCACCGTGGCCTTCCAGGGTCACTACAGCCGCTTCGTCGACATGGCGCACTGACCCGTGCTGCGAGTGGCGCTACTTTGCGCAGTTCGCAGTTGAATCACCACTTCACGCAGTCTTTGGTGGTTGATGCAGCCATTCTCCGCAACCGAGAACAGCTGTTGGCTGGTGAGCACGGTACGAAAGTGTCAGCGGCGACGACACAAGTTCGTTGGTGGAATCTGAATACGCGTACAGGACAGCAGCAGACGTCGGCGACGGGGAGCGATCGTGACCGCATGTGGCGTTGAGCAGTCCGTGGCGTGGGACGACTCGACCAGCGCGTGGCTGAGGCAGCTCCGTTTAGGCGGAAGGCCTTAGCCAGGACAGTACGGCGGCATTCGCGCGCTCGAACTCTTGGTCGCCGGTGATGAGGCTCAGTGCCTTCGTGAGGCCGGTGTAGACGCCCCCGGACATCAGGGCGTTCGACTTGGTCATCTGGTAATCGCTGCTGTTTGGGTGCGCGTCGGTTTCTCGGAAGGAGGCGAAGGCGCGCTGGGCGTTCGCCTCAGCCTCGGCGACCTCGATGCGCAGCTGCTGCTCGAACTCAGTGATATCGATCATGGCTTCTCCATACTTTCATCGCTCGATGTGGATCTGGTGGCTTTGACGGTGGCGCTGCATGCCGCCTATTTGGTGTGGACCCGAAGATGGGCGCAGTTCGTTTGGGTCTCGTCGCTTGGCTTGGTTTGGAGCCGGTGGGACTATTGCTTGAGGCTGTACACGCGGTCGCGGACGAGGAGCGGCTTGTCCACGGGACCGCAGATGGTTGGGTGAATCCAGATGGCTCGCTTCACCCAATCATCGTTTTCTTTGTATGGCTGCTGTCGCCAGTGTCCGCGACGAATCCACCGATGGGTCCACTCCACGTCTCGGACTCCGGCGCCGGGGTAGGTCTTGCGTCGCAGGGCGATGACCGACACCTTCCGTGCTTCTTGGTTGCGACGCTGCAACTGTCGCCGAACTTGTCGGGTGGGTTCCTCGTGGTCGACGGTGACGATGGACTGCTGCATGAGCCTCCACATTGCGACCAGCCACCGTGTGACGGGGTCGGGGTGGAACCCGAAGTCGAGGTCGGGTACATCGTCCTCGTGTGCTTGCGAGCCGTCCTGTCGGAGAATGTGGAGGCGCACAGACCCGTCGGGTTCCTCGCGCTGCTCCGCATGGATGTTCGTCGGCAGCGCTGAAGCGAAGGTCTGTTTCTTTGGTAGCGGCTTTCCGATGCTGGCAGCAAGGAGTGCGGACGGCATGAATCGAGGCAGGCTCGCGGGGATGGTCACGCCCTGCTCGTTGTTGTAGTAGTCGTTGGGGTCGTACTTATCGGTCAGCATCAGCATGTTGACCTGTCCGCCGGAGGTCATCCAGAGAACAGCGTTGATGACGATGAGCCGTCCGAACGTATCGACCTGACCCACACCGCCGGGGATGAGAACGAATCCGTGTGAGGACGGCAAGTCTTCGGCGAGGAGTTCCTCAGTTGGTAGTGACCCGGCAGCGGCTGTCACGACGTCACGCATCTGCGGGTCGACGTAGAAGGTCTCGGCCATCTCGGTGGCTCGCTGCCATCGCTCCATTAAGACGTCGGGTGGCCCGATGTTCGTGGGCGCTGCGTCCTCGATGAATGCCTGCGCCATGCCTTCAAGATGAGGGCGGCCTGGACCGGGTCGGAACGCCTCGCGGAACTCGGTGTGCGCCAGCAGCGCGTCGACGGCTGCCATGCGCTAGGTCCCTGCAGCGCAGGGGGACGCGGCCCAGGAGCGCTCGTTGCGAGAGACACCTGGAACGCTGCCTAGTAACCAGATGGGGGCGTCAACAAGCCTGTGAGGAGGGGGCATGGTCAGTAGCCGGAAGCTTGGCCCACGGGCGCGTAGCCCCATCCGACGTGCTCGTAGATGGTCGTTGTCGGCAGCAGGTTCCACTCGTGCCCCAGCATCAGAGCGATGCCGGCGGGTGCCGCGATGAACAGATGGATGTGTCGGGTATCGGATTCGCGGACTGTCTCGCGTACGGCGTTCCGCGCCTGTCCGACCCAGTTGACAGCCCACGCTGGACCCGGAACGGTACTGCCGACCGCGCCTTCAGGCACCGACAAGGTCGTGATCTGCTTGATGGGTATCCCTGCCTGTTCGACGTGTTTCCGGACGTCGTCCGTGGCCGGTGTTGCGAGTTCAATGACCACCGCGAGGTCTGGCCCGAGGTCCAGTTCGGTGTGCCTGACGTCGAGGTTCGCGTCAGTTGGCTGTGCGTTCGTTGTCCATTCGGTGCCGTTCTGGTCGACTGACAGAACCCAGCCCGCAACCTTGGGGAACGTGCGTCCGACGGCAAAGTGCATGGGTAGACGCATGGCGGCAACGATGCGCAGATGACGGCAGTCGAATGCCGACAGTTCGGCCTTGGCGTCGGACAACAGGGTTTGCACTCGCAGGTCCCAGTCTGCGGGATCGGCAAGTTGTCGACGCGAGAATGGATCGTCACCCTCGTAGAGGTCGACTATGTCAATGCTGGCGTTCGGCCGATGTGTGGTCTTCACGTGGTCGATGGCATTCACGGTCAGCAGGAGTTGTCCGCCGCGCGCGACGAGGCCCAGGTCGGTCATTTCGGAGAGAATCTCGGACCTCGTGCGTTCCCGCACGCCGGTCTTGACCCAGTTCCTCACCATGGCTTGTGCTTGGCTGACCGCAGCCGCGTCACCGCGCAGACCCGCAAGCTTCATGACAGTTCCGCACCGTTCGGCCCAGGACGTTGGCGCTTCACTGTTGCGGAAGCGGACACAGGCGACGAACTCGCGGACTTCCTCGACGGGTGCCTTCAGGTGCTCTGCCCATTCGGCCAGCTGCATCCTCGCCTTCGCCTTTGTTCCGAGTTCTTCGAGGGCGGCCAGGGAGACGCGACCAGAGTCCTTGTCGATCATCGAGAGCAAGGGATCGGAGTGGTCGAAGTTCTTGTTCGACAGCAGTTCCAACTCGTAGGGTGCGCCTCCAGTCGAAAGTGTCCGCCATGTCTCGTGGAATTGCTTGAGTGGGCTCTTTCCGCGCGGGGTTCGGGTTGTTGTGAGCCATCGGCTGTCGATGACGACGTTGTTGTAAACACCGGCTTTCACTTGGATCCATCGCGTCGGCCGTCCAGATTCCACGGTGGGACGAACGACGATGTCATCGAACGCGCCACCGGCGGCGTCTTCGATGTGAACCGACTCAAGCTCGGGGTCAGTGAGGACCTGCAGCGCTTCGTAGAGCCCGATGATGTGTTGGTAGTCGTCACCCCGCAATACGGCGGCGCGGGGACGGAGCGCGGTCACGATGCGGCGGCGTCGTTGAACTCGGGCGTGGGGTCCATGTCGGATGCCACGTTGAGGATCAGATCGGCGCTCAGCGCCTGATCGGGGTATGCCGCCAGGATCGCGGTTGGAACGAGGCGCTGGGTGAGGTCGGAGAAGGTGAAACCGGGACGCTTGGCGCCTTGGGGGCCGGTCGCCAACACGAGCTTGTCGAGGGACTCTGGGGAAATCCCGTACCCCTCCAGAGCGTCGGACAGCACCTGCTTCCGCTGGGCGTCGTTTGGTCGACGAAACGAGAAGACCGCGGCTGCGCGTCGTCGGACTGCCGGATCGAGCGCCGCAAGCCGGTTGGTGCACATCACGACGAGCAGCGGGAGGCCGGTGCCAGCGAAGTCGTCGATGCCCTGCAGGAAGGCGTCAACCCCGGCTCGGTCCTCGTGGTGCATCTGCGTGGCCTCGCGCGATTGGACCAACGCGTCCGCCTCGTCTACGACGAGGACGGTGATCCCGAGGAGCCGGCCGTCGGCCGAGCGGCCCATCTTGGCCTCGCTCGTGACCTCGTTGAATGCCTTGCCGATGAGGTTGGTCATCTCGCCGACATGTCCCTCGCCGCGCGTGGTCAACTTCAACCGGTAAAGAGTCACGTCGACCCCGAGTTGCTCGGCGAGGTCACATCCGAAACTCTCGGCGAGCGCGGACTTGCCCGACCCGACATCGCCCGCGAAGAGCAAGAGCGGAGCGCGGTCCTTCAGCAGGGTGAGCGCGACGTTGCCGCTGAAGTTGAGGTTGTGGTGCTGCTGTGCCCAGGCGTCAATCTTGCTGGGATCGGCAAGGACCGCGGCTTCCTTTCGGAGGCGCGACTTGTGGTCGTCCAGTCCCACGAGTCGCTTGTAGCGGGCGCTTCGGACTGGCTCCGGCAATGTGATGACTTCATGGAAGAGGTCGCTGGTGCCCATGTGACTGTTCCTTAGGTTCGTGGCGGTCTATCGCTCGCGTGCCTGTGAGAACGCGCAAGCGTGGTCTGGGGTCGGTGGGGATGTTGGGCGCCGATGGCGTTTCGCGTCGTGGAGACACAAATGTTTCGGCGACGACCGTGTGGCTGCCCGAGGGCTAGTGAGTGCGGTAGATCTCGCGGCCCAGACCGACGCCGTTGCGGGCGTAGGAGTGGCCACCGGTAGTGATCCCGCCGTAGGAGGACGGCTCCGCCGCCCCAGCCCGCTGGACCGGAAGGTCCCGCTCGAACGAGTCACGATCGGCCTGAGCCAAGCTCGAGTAGGTCGAGTTGGTGATCAAGTACGAGTAGAACGTCAGGTTGCTGACGTCCATATTCGGTAGACCCCCAGGTGCGCCGTCGGTCAGATGGCCTCCTGCGAGAGCCTGGTAGCGGAGGTAGTACTTCCACACGTCGCCGTTCCGGAATCCGAACTTGACCTCCTTGAGGTAGCCCGCCTTCAAGTACTGCGCGACCTCTTCGACGAACAGAGGGATTTGATCGAGGGCTGGGTATCCGGTCCTCGTGTTCATGTTCCGCAGATCCGCGCCCATCTTGCTCGCGATCTGACGCGTGTCGGTGATGGTCAGCGTCGTCGATCGAGACATCGAGGTAGTCATCGTCACGCCCCCGAAAAGGTCGGGCCGAACAGGGTTCGCCACGCATCCACTGCGTCGCCCTTGTTCATCGCCATGCTCGCCCATGTCACCTGGTCGAGTGCCTCCGTACAACGCTGCACCAGTCGCTGACGGTCGAGGTCGGTGTAACCCTTGGCGACGTTGTTCGCCGGGTTCACAGGGTCCCAGATTTGGATCGGGTCGTACGACTTCGCGACGTCGCTCGCCGTGTAGTAGTCGGAGAACACGATCGGGGTGCGCAGTTCGGTCTTGGCGATGAACCCGAGGAACTGCTCGAACGCTCGGGGGTAGTCGTCGAGGGCGAACGGTTCGCTGTTCCAGCCGTGGTCCCAGAGGTGGGCCACGATCAACTCGGCCATGAAGCTCTTGAAGCGGAGGTCTACCCCCGCCACGAGGCTCTCCTGCTTCGCGCGGCTGATGAACTGCTTCACCAAACGGATGAACTCCTTGTAGTTGCTGCCGGCGAGGGCCTTCCGCTTGTTGAGGAAGTCCAGGTGCAGCGTCACGGAGGTCAGCACCCGGTCGCCGCTCTGCGTCACCAGGTAACCGCGATCGTTGCCCTCGCCCTCGTAGAGGACTGGGGCCACGTCGATCTTCAACCCGCTGTCGCGCATCGTGATCGCGACCGCGTGCTGGGAGATCTCAAAGTCGCTCGACTCCTTCGTCGCTCCGTACACCTCGATGCAACGGTCACGCAGCCACGTCAGCAGCTGGGATTCGTTTGCGCTGACACCGCCGACAGCGCCCGCGCGAACGTAGGCGGCCACGTCGGCGTCCGAGCTGCTTCGGATCGCAGTGTGCTTTGCCACGCTTCCCGACGCGCGCATCTTGACGAGGTCGTAGTCGGGGTGTTGCGCGATGTAGGTCTCGAGGCGGGTACGCAGGTGGTTGACCTGCACACGTCGCGCCTTGGCTGTCTCCGATGGAAGGTTCACGCGGTTTAGGGCGTAGTCGGACAGCGTCCGATGTGTCACGTGCTCATGCATTGAGCGTTCCTGCTTTCGACGAAGTGTTGTCGAAGGCGACTGGGATGCAGAGACGGACTGAACCCACCAGAGGTCGCGAAGGCTTCTCGGATCTGGCAGAAAAGGTCTATGGTGATGTTCTCTACGCAACACCAGTGGGCCTCGTTCAGACCTCGTCTGACCGAGGCCTTCTGTTTTGGTATGAAGTTTTGGGCTGATTCAGCGGCATCGCGTGTCGAGCGCTGCCATCTCGGCCATCATTAGTTCTAGCACTCGGGGACCCTGAGCGCCAGTTACCATTCGAACTAGTGTGCGAGGGATCTCGATGGTCCGATCCCGCACTCGTGAGGGCCGCTCAGAGTGACCCTCAGGATGGAATCATACACCCGAAAACGCGCTACACTGTAACGAGATCGGTAACAACCTTGAGAGTGCAGTACGAGGACCGCAAGCTCGAGAAGGTGTGCACCGTCGAACGCGAGATGCAGCGCAAGAGGGCGGACATCGCCGCCAAGCTCAAACTTCGGATCAAGGCACTGGAAAACGCCGACACCGTCGGCGACTTGAAGGACGATGACCCACTTGGCTACTGGCACGAACTCACTGCCGATCGACCAGGGCATTGGGCCGGCAAGTTGAGTGGCAACTACCGACTGGTGATCCGCCCCGAGGGAGACGGTGAGACTTGGGAGGCTGTGACCGTGACCGTCATCGAGATCACCGACTACCACGGTAACTAGCCCGTCGAGCGCCTAGGAAGGAGAGACCATGACCACCACGGATTACGCAGTACCGCCAGGCGCGTACCTCGACGAATGGATTGAAGAGCAGGGTCTGTCCCAACAGCAGGTTGCCGACATGCTTGGCGCCAGCCGCAAGCAGGTCAACGAGATCATCAACGGCCGCGCGCCTGTCACCAACGAAACAGCAATGAGGCTGGAACGTGTCGTTGGAATCCCCGCGAAGGTTTGGTTGCGATACGAGGCTGCATATCGCGCGGACCGCGCCCGCATCGCTGACGAGCAGGCCCTCAGCGCGCATGGCGATCAGATTGACCCGAATGCTGCGGCTTACCTTCGGAAGCTCGGTGCGACCAAAGCGACGCTTTCTAAACCCGGTCAGTTGGTGTCTGACTTCTTGGCTTTCCATCAGTGTGGAACCTGGGATGCGTATCTACATCGTCACGACTCCGCCACCCAAGGCGACTACGCCTTGGCGGCACTCAAGGAAGCCAAGGCCAACATTCACCGAACGCTCCTCAGCACCTGGCTACGAGCCGGCGAACTCACGGAGGAGTACGAGCGCGGACGCCGCTTCGACTTTGATCCGGACAACCTTCGTGCACGGCTGCCAGAACTCCGGACCCGTGCAGCCGAGCCTGACAACCAGATGCTCAACGACCTCGCCAGCATTCTGGCCGACGTTGGAGTCGTGTTCATGGTTGTTGAGCCCCCCAAAAGCTTCCCGCTTCTTGGCATGACTCGTTGGATCGACAAGAGGGTTCCCGTGATCCAACAAACGGGCCGCTGGGACAAAGACGGGTTCGTAATCTGGACGTTCTTCCACGAACTCGGACACGTCTTGAACGATCCCCGTGGCGAGATGCACCTTGAGTACTCGACCGAGAAGAAGCGAAACTCAGACGCAGAGAAGGCGGCAAATCAGTTCGCCAGAGCAGTGCTCTTCGGCCCCGAGGGCATCGAGTCCTTCCGGGGCCTCTCGTACGACCATGAGATCCGACGCGTGGCCGCGGACATAGGGATCTCACCAGGCGTCGCTGTGCATCAGATGCGTCGCGTTCGGTGGCTCGACTATTCCCGTGGCAACTCGCTATGCGTAAGCCTTGCTGGGACGTTCACTCCACTCGGGCAGTAGCGCCCGAGCAGTAAGGAACCCGGCAAGCGACCGACCCTTGCCGACTCAACAGGTCCGCCTTCAAAGCTAAGGATTGTGAGCTGCGTTCAATGTGCGAGTCCGACGTCCTCAACGCTGGCAGCCAACCGGACGTGGCTAGTCGTACACCCGCCTCAGCGGATCTTGCAAACTGCGCAGCCTGTGGCTCACATGCAGCCGGAAGGACCTGTATCGGCTAGCTCGAGCGCCTTGCGTCCACGCTATCGACGTCACGCTTGCTCATCCCGAGGTTCGCGTTGGGCCCCTCCGAGTACTTCACTGGATATCCGGCAATGAGCGCAGCCGCGATCAGTTCGCCATTGGACACGTACTCCGCCAGCGCTCTCTCTGCCACGTGCTTCATCCGGTAGCTGCCAACGGAGGGCGTTTTGATCGGCGAGATGTTGGCCCGAAGCCAGGCGGTCACCTTCATCACCATCGCCTCACGCCGCTTCAGTGCGGCACGTCCGTCAGCGAGGTAGGCACGACGCTCCTCCGGTGACTTCTTCCGCGAATCGAAGGCACCGATTCCGAACGCGTTGAGTTGTGGGTGTGCGTTCATCACCGCGTCCAAGCCCGACCCTGAGTCACTGCCGTTCATCGCCATGTGGTTCATCCTTACCCACGAGGATCCGACCTGTGCCCCGACG
This sequence comes from Nocardioides sp. WS12, assembly GCF_014108865.1. Classification (NCBI taxonomy): domain Bacteria; kingdom Bacillati; phylum Actinomycetota; class Actinomycetes; order Propionibacteriales; family Nocardioidaceae; genus Nocardioides; species Nocardioides sp. WS12. The sequence continues at coordinate 584,852 of NZ_CP053928.1, forward strand.
TGTCGTGGTTCGTGTTGATATTTGGTAAACCGCGCCCCGGCGGGCGACGGCGTGCCACCGATCGGAGCGCGGCAAGGGTCCTCTGTGACCGCGGGGCGTTTCAGCCCGCCAGGTGATCACGAATCGGCATATGCGTAGCCCTGCCGCGCGATGTCAATAGGCCGACTGGTGTCCGAGGCTGATCCGGTTGGGTCACGGGACCCTAGGCGGCGGATCTCCTGCGACCAGTGCTTCATAGGTAGCCGCTTGAGCGGCAGTCAATCTGTGAACAGCTGTTGCTAACTGTTCCGGTTCATCGCTGCTCAAGTTGATCGATGCGATCGCTAGGTGTGTCGCCGCGAGAAGCGCCTCGAGTAGATCCCGGTCACTTGCTCTGTTGCTTGGTGCGCTCCCCGAGTGCCGCGGAGGTGGCGGCTGCTCACTTCGTGTCACCGTCGCAGGCACGTCCTTGGTGATATTGGCAGAACCAAGATTGTCGGTGCTCTTCATACGTGCGCGGCTTTCACCGCCAGGTCCGATCTCGTACTGAGCGGCCAGGCGGTGTGCCTCCTTGAGGTGTCTACGGACCTCGCTGCGCTCGCGTTGGTAGGCCAGTTGGCAGTCGCCGTCGCAGAAGTCGGAAGGACGACCTGTGGGTGAGCGTTGAACGAGGTTTGAGCAAGACGGCCGCTTGCAGAAGATCGCTACCGATGACGACGCCGGGACGAGAGAGGAGCGCTGGCGCAAGCGGCGGACGTTGTCGGACACAACACACCCTCTCGACCAATCGGCTATGAATCACCAACGAAACAGGGTACTCCGCCTCGAGAACCGTGCTCGCTACTCGCGCCTTGACAGGCTTGTATGCGGTAGATCCCGCGCCGCAGTTGGGTCGGTTGCAAGCAGGAACCTCACGCGTAAACAGCTCAGAAGACGTCCGCGGAACCACCATGAAGTGTGCATGAAACGCCGATAAATATCGGCCCCAGTGTGTGCACGAACGCGTACCATCGAAGAACAGAATCGAGTTCGCCAACAACGCCTGCTCCGACACAGGAAGGCCAGGACGCCATGGGCCTGAACACGCTTGTTCTCATGCGCCGACTGTCGGCTGTGCGCGACGATGGCGGCAGAGATTCCTCTAGACGCGATCTACCTGAACGGTCGAGACTGACTAAGACACCCGGGGCCATCGCAACTCGTGACGGTTTCTGCTACAGCAAGCCGTATGGCGTGCCGAACATAAATATGACTGGGAAGGGATGACGTCGTGAGGATTGTGCAGTCGCACAGCCGCAGTGGTGTCAGTTTCACGCGCAGTAGGGAAGAGCGAGCCCTGCAGTCCCTCGTGGCGCTGTTGTGGGAAACGGTCGCTCGTGTCGCCGATGGACACAAGCCAGACGAGGAAGATCGTGCAGTCCTTGACGGTGCCAAGATCCTGCTTAACGGTCAACGCGACATGCTGAACTATGTGGTGCAGCGAGCAGCCGCGCCGGCTCCGACGACTGCTCTTAGGGGGACTGACACCCTCGTGGATCTGCTCTGGCTTGCCTCGGACCAACTCGAGTTTGTTGCGCTGCGAGAGTCGCCGCGTAGCGATGGCATCGCGGCCGTAGTCGAGGCCCTTGAAGCGATCGAGGCGGGCGACCAGGACGCCGCATCTAAGTGGGATCCGTTGTTCGGCCGTGTAGCCATGTTGGTTGAGAGTTCCGGAAACGGCGCCGCGCTCAGCTACTGATGGCACAGGATTACCCCTTATGGGAACCTCCGACGCCGGCGACAAGAAGCAAGTTCGCCACCCTCAGGCAGTCGAGTTCAAGCGCGCGCTCTCCGATCGACTCAACAGCCTTGAAGATGAACTTGCTGAACTCGCCGGACGATATCTCGGGGCCGATGGTGAGCCGCCTTCTCCTTCTTCGATACCGAACTCGGGAACCGGCGAGACCGACGAACGAACGACGGTCGCTCAAGAACTCCTCAACGAGTTGCTGCAGTATCCCGATGCAGTCCGCAAGGTCATCAACCGTCGCTTCGAACGCGCTACGCGAAGCGATGTTCTGCTCCTCAACCTAAGGGCCATTGCAGCCAACCTGATTGAGGCAACCAAGAACATCGAACGCTGGTTCACGTCGCCACACAGCGCTGACATTCCCACCGCACTCGACACGGCGCTGCAGTCAGGCATCCGGAGTCTCGGAATCAGAGACCACTACGGACTAATCACCGCTGGCGATCCAGACCAGCTCGACAAGGTCGTCGACGACGCCCGTCAGGACATCTTCTTCCAAGAAGCGATCCAACCAGAGATTCGGATCGATGAGGACGAGGAGCGTCCCGATCCTCCACCCCCAGTCGCGGTATTCCGTACGCCCTTTCATGAGGCCGGCGCGCCGCGCTACTGGCCGATCGTTCTCGGTCACGAACTTGCCCACCTTAAGTTGGCCACGGACGAGCGAAATCAGACGGAGCAAAATGAGAGTTCGAGCCACCAGGTCGGCGGCGTGGAACTGTCGGGTGAACAGCAGATCTACCTTCTGAACCGCATCAAGATTCTCGACAGACTTGACCTGGACCGTCTCGAACAAATCATCGAAAAGGAAAGACGCGTCCAACAACTCCTCATCCCTCAGCCTCCCGGCCTCGGCGAACCTGCGTCGGAAAAGGCAGACACTCCCGCATCACCGGTCGCCGCCCGCGTAGCCATCGCGAATGACTGGGTCGAAGAAATCGTCTGTGACCTGGTCATGGTCCGACGTTTCGGGCCCGCAGCCATCGCCGCCATGGCCAACTTCCTCACCGCTGTCGGCAGTTGGGCTCCACTGACCATCAGCCACCCGCCAGGGTACTTCCGAACCGAGATCATGCTCGACTACCTCGGTGAAGTGCCTGTCGAGTTCGACCCCATCGTCTCCCCTTGGCGCAAGGCCGGAGACGCCGAGCATGGCTGGGATCCCATTCCCGAACTCGAGGACTGGGCCGGCGAGATGTTTCGTTACATCCGCGACAACAGGACCAAGATCTATGAGTTCGTCGACACGTGGCCCGATGAACAATGCGACGTAACCGATGACAACCGTAAGCAATCCATCGGGTTGGCGCTACAACAGATCAAGTTCGGTCTACCCCCGTTTCATGCCGCCGCCGACGCCTTCACTGCAACGACGACACAGGGCGGCGACGAAGTGGCGCCGCCCGGTCCATTGCTCGAGCTGGACGACGTCGACGTCATGAACGCCGGATGGCTCGCCGTCACGCAACGAGAACACGATGACGACTCAGCGACCAACCCGAACGGCGTCCACCGGAAAATTCCAGTCGACCGACTGCTGCTCAAGTCCATCGAGACCATTCAGTTGCTTACGAAGTATCCGCAACTTGCTACGAATCCAACGAGCACACCTACGTCGACACCGCTCGCCACGGCAATGCCGGGGGCGATCCTGGGCCACGAGGAAATCCAGCGCCGACTCGATTGTCGCGACTACTGGCGCCGAATCATCGTTACGCCTCGCATCATTGAACCCGGAACCGCCGCAAGTATCGATCTCCGACTGGGCAACCGCTTCATCGTCTTCCAGCGCACCGGAATCTCGACATTCAACGCCCGACGCGGCAACAACCCCAGAGCGGTCCAGCGCTTCATCGAACGCCCATTCAATAGCCCGTTCGTGCTACACCCAGGCGAAGTCGTACTTGCCTCAGCTCTGGAGTACATCGCTTTGCCGATCGACGTCGGAGCGCAAGTCATCACGCGCTCGTCCTATGGCCGGCTCGGGCTCATAACCGCCACAGCGGTCCAAGTCCATCCGCTGTACCGCGGATGTCTCACGCTCGAGCTGGTGAACCTCGGCACGGTCCCCCTCACCCTTTATCCGGGCGAACGCGTCGCACAACTGGTGTTCTTCAACGTTCAGGTCAGTGACCCTGAACGCGAACTCAACGCTGACGATTTCATTCAAGGCAGCTACATCTGTCCGACCGCTCCAGAGTTCCCGGACGTCAAGATCGATGACTGGATGCGCGAACCACCTCGCGAGGTCCTCTAGTTCCGTCTCGTTAGGTCCCACTACCCAAGGGCAGTCGTCCCGGAATGTCCCGAACGTCGACAGCAACAGACATCCCCGCAGTAATCCTGTCGATGACTTCAAAGGTGGTCCCACGTGTCTCGGAACCAAGCACGCAGTCACCTAAAGGCTCCGTGGTTGAAACCAACGGTTCTCGGAGTCGACACCAGGGGCTCATATACTAAGAGTCGAGACTCGCTGACACATGAGGTCAATCGTCGCAATGGGAGCTCAAGTCGATGCCTCGAACTCGCGACAGGCGCACCGACGTCACGGAACCATCTTCTGCCGTGATCACGGCAACCGAACCCCCTTCCCGGAACGAAAGAGTCCCGCAGAGCTCCGATCCGTTCTTCAGCCTCACGGACGAGAATGTCGTCCTGTCCGAGGATCCGAAGAAGCCGACCATCCCTGCCAGCAGCAAGAGTACAAATCCAAATGCCGTCGCCCATCGGGCGCATGTCAACCAGCCTTTGGCGGTACGCGCTTGGGTGAGTTCCCAGTCGCGGAGCGACGCTCCATCATCATCAATCTCGGACGGGTACCCGAAGGCGGCCGACATCGCTGCCCAGGAGGCAAGCCCAAGGCAAACAACAGCGCCCCCCATGGCCCCGCCGATGACAGCGCGCGCTTCCCCTGAGTGGACAACGCTGCCAACGAATGGCGTACCGACCGCGAGAGCAGTGGCAACCACACCTGTCATAGTGAGCAGACCACCCCGCCACCGCTCGGCCGCGGCGCGAATGTCCGCAAGGCTGTGACGCTCACTTGCAGCGGCCCTTTCTGCCCAGTACCGGTCATCGGAAGTCAAGGCTGGCAGCGTGGGCGGCTCGGACGTCATGTGTCTCCTCGCGATCCCCACCACATTGCGCCGCAACCACGAGTAGCCGGTTCATCTGGTCGACCGGGATGAGGTTGCTGGCAATCGCACAAGATCACCTCAGTCTTAGATACTGGCGTTGTCCTGCTTGCCGAGGCACCGGCAACCAGCGCACGTCCGAATCGACGAGACGTGGGATGTAGGCACCGCTGGCAGACGCCCGTGACGACAGATTGACCGTTCACCGTCGAGTGTCGGCAATCTTGCCAGCGATCAACGCTCACCATTACGTAGGGGATCGGATCGTCGACCGTCATCGCACCTCCTGTTGGTTGACACACGGTATACGCATACGTGCCTGTGTGAGGATCGCTTGAGCGCCACCGTCTAGCTGGGGCCACAGATGCCAGTGGTCACCCCCCGAAGCACCGCTCAGCAACCCTCGTTGTCGGTGGTCTGACCTAGGCTGAGTGGACAAGAGAGGGGGCGGTCGGTGGCGAGCAGGGTGAAGCGCGTGATCTATCAACGCTCAGACGGAACCTGGGGTTGGCAACTGTTTGTTGGCGGTGACGTCATCGCCACCGATGGCGGGCAGGGCTACGAAAACAAAAGCACGTGCCGGGAGATGGCTGACCGAGTGATCGGCGGCTACTACCGGGACGCTGAGAGGCGCATCAGAGAACCAGCCATCCCGAGGGATCGGCAATAGCGTCTGTCACGGTTGCCACAACAATCGAACGGCCGAGGTTAGGCGAGGTGCTGCCGCTTAAAGGACTTCGCGCCTTTAAGCTCAGCCCGACGGACGACGACGGGACTCGAATCCCCTGGCGGCCTTCGAACCACGAGTTGAAACGGCCGGCGTGCTACCCAAGCGGCTGAAACGATCGACTATGCGAAGTTGGATGCTGGCCCTCGTGTCCGCTGTGACCGTTGTCGCGGGGCTGGGAGTCACGACCTTTGTCGCGCTCTACTCCGCTCCCAGCAATCAGCAAACGCTCGTGTCAGTGCAAACCACCATTTTCATGATCTTGGTGATCGTGTTGATCTGCATGGCACCTCGAGTTATCTGGGTGCGCTTGACCGCCGGAACGCCGCAACTAAACGAACGAGCTCCAGCCGAGCTGGTAGCGCCGCTGTTCGCATTGCCCTTGTGCACGGCCATCACCGGGATGGCGATCGTCGTGCCGCAAGCGCTAGCTGCCCAGATCGGGAGTCTGAACCCAGAGTGGTCGCAGTTGTTGGGGTGGGTGAGTTTGGAGCTGGCGGCAGGTGCCGCGTTCGTGGCGTGCTGCGTTCCGTTCCTCGCGTTGAAGAGCGTGATCGACGAGCGCGAAGGGCGCCGTGGTTCCTTGTTTGATCCGTCGACCCCTGAGCCACAGTTCGAAACCACTATGGCAACGCGATGGGCCAACCTTCGCAGCGCTCGACGATGCTGGCTCAACTCGACGCGACTCCGCGCACTTGGCGACGAAGATGGACCGCCGGCGGCCGCATGGCCGCGGGCGGGCACCGATGACCCAACCTCGCTGATAAGGGTCGCCCACCTTCTCCCGAAGGCCTGCGCTCTTGCGGTGGCCCTATTCGTGGCTACCGTCATGTGGGACCTACTGTCCAAACAGGTATCGACGGTCCCGGAACCCACGCTCTTGATCGTCGTGATCGCCTTCGGTCTTCTCCAGATGGCCACTGCGTCGTTGACTTTGTGGACCATCGCGTACGCCACGCTTGGCAGTGAGCAGGGAGAGGCAGACCTTCTCCGACGCGCACGGGCCGAACGAGCGCCTCTAGCCACCGAGCCGACCGCCGACCCAAAGGCAACTCTCTCGCTCGGCGACCGCCTTCAACTGATCAAGCAAGCGATGTCCGCATCGGCCTCAAGGCGACAATCTCGAACACCTTGATGTCCGCGACGTAGGCAGCCAGTCGGACCCCCGAACCGCGAACTGCAGGCCCGCCTTTGGACCACGTCGCGACGCTCCGAGGCTGTTCGCCGCACATCTCGTACTTTCCCTCGGACCCAGGGTCTACGGTCGCGTGCACATCCAGAACCAAGGCCAGACCCCGTGCAGACCCGAGGGCGGGAGCCGCCACGGAAGCCAAGACTCGAATGAACGCCTCCAACTACCTTCGCCTCACTCGCGCACTCTTGAACCTCCGCGTCACCGTCCTCATGGACGCGGGGTTCAACCTTGCAGATGCCGCTCGCTGGGCACGTGTTCGAGAGAGCATCGATCCACCGAACCTGGCCGATGCGGCGGCGGGGTACCGCGACCACGGCTTTGCCGTCCGCCACGCGATCCAATGGCGGAACCACGGCTACCAAGCGGACGCGGCCGCTTCCATGGCATCGAATGGTTGGACACTGCAACTGGCAATCGAACTTCACGTCGGTGTCTTGGTCAACGGCGTTGCGGGGGGACCGCTTCGTTCTCCGCGCGGAGACCTTATCCACACGGCTGACCACTGGCTCGAACTTGGAATGCCACCTGACCTCACACTCCTCTACCTTCAAGCAGGATTCGCCCCGCACGAGGCACTCGGGCTCGAAGAACGTCGTGCAAACGGCGAAGACATCGTCGGCGCCCTTCAGGTCCTAGCCGCATTGCGGTGATAACACCACGGGCACGGCTGGACTCGTAGATCACTCGGCAGAAGCCACCGGGACGTCCGGGCCCGGGATCGGCTTAGTCCGACTTCGCCGTACTTCCCGGTGTAGAAGCGTCCGAGTTCTGCCGATACCTGGGTCGAGAACCGATCTAGGAGAAGCACATGCAGGAGCTACCGACGTGCCAGTCCGGGCATGTTTTGGACCCAGACCAGAACCTCGCGTTGGCTGCACAACTGGTCCGCGGTCTTGCATGGTGCGCGGTGACGGTCGAGGTGGCTCGACGAGATCCTGACCATCACCGCGCTGACAACTACCTGGATGCAGTCGCTGAGATCTACGAGGAATTTGAGCAAGCGTGTCCTGCTGTCCTTGATCTCGCAGAATCTCTCCTCGGTCACTACGAACTGATGATGTCGAACGCACCCGAAGAAGACCGGGACCGTCCTGTCGGTCCTCGCGGACAGATCCGACGCTATTACGTGAGTTTCGGCCGAGAAGTTGGGTCCGTGATCGACCACGACCCAGCCGGAAGTGATGCTGCCGGGGCGATGTGGAACGTGGTCTGCGCAGAGGCGACGCGGGGTGCACGACCTTCAGCGACAAACTGATTCCACAGCATTTGCCGGTGCGCTGATCGGAAGGCGCGACTGGAGGCGCACGACTGGAAGCGCCCGCCCAAAGGCCGGCCGCGAGGTTGGTACACGTGCGCAACGCTTCTGGCGATCGTTCCCACGTTCGTTCGGTGTGGGACCCCGAATGGGACCAGTAGGAGCTGGTCCCTTCTGACCGCGATTGGATCCCCGGTCGTTCGAAAATCACGCCGATACCGGCCGCATGACCGCGACCCAGAAGAACCAACTGTCCGGAATCACCTCGACCATCAGCATCCTCAACGCCGACGCCTACTACGCGATGCAGGCCATGCCGGCGCACTCCGTCGCCGCGATCGTCACCGACCCTCCCTATGCAATCCGGCCCCCTCGCGGGTCCGCGACCCGGGCACGCGACGAATTGAATAGCGGTGCCTCGAGTGGCGAAGTGGCGTCGCGCGACGACCAATGGAAGAACTATGCAGATGCGGCCATGCTTGGACAGCAGTCGATGAACTGGCACGCACGGGAGACGCACTCGCGTGGCTACGCCGACAATGATCCCGTCCACTTCGAGCGATGGTGCGAACTCTGGCTCCATGAATGCCTTCGCGTGCTCAAGCCCGGCGGGTACCTGGTCGCCTTTGGCGGTACCAGGACGTGGCACCGTCTCGCTTGCGCAGCAGAGACCGTCGGTTTCGAGATCCGCGACTCGCTCGCATGGCTCTACGGAACCGGGTTCCCCAAGTCACTGAACGTCGCCAAGGGAGTTGCAGACCTTGCCCAGACAGAGCCATCGAGCGGCGCTGGCGCCAGCGCATGGACGGGTTGGGGCACAGCGCTCAAGCCCGCCTTCGAGCCGATCGTTCTCGCCAGGGCGCCGCTCACGAGCACCGTCGCCAAGAACGTCCTCGCCTACGGAACCGGCGCGATCAATGTGGACGGCACCCGGCTCGCCGGCGGGCGGTGGCCAACCAACGTCTTCCTCGACGAGCCTCAAGCACGAGTACTCGACCAGGCGGATCTAGGTGGGCCGTCGCGATTCTTCTGGCATGCCAAGCCAGGAAACAACGAACGAGTCGTAGTGGACGGCGTGAAGCATCCGACGGTGAAGCCACTGGCGCTGATGCGGGAACTCGTTCGGCTGGTCACGCCGCTCGGTGGGATGGTTCTCGATCCATTCGCGGGGTCGGGCACGACCGTTGAGGCATGTATTGCAGAGGGAATGTCTTGCATCGCGATTGAACGCGAGGCCGACTTCATTCCGCTGATCGAGGCTCGGATCAGTCGTCGGAGTGGTCCTGAGTCTGACGACCGAGTTTCGCCGGAGTCCGATCGCCTCTTCTAGGTAGTGCGAAGTGACAAACACACAAGTTGTGCGGCGGGGCCCGGGTGGGTCTGCGGGTTGCGTGATCTGGCGCTGCAGCTCGGCAAGGGTGCTGTTTTGGTGGTAACAATCACCGCAAAGAAAATATTGGACACGGATTGTCTTGTCAGATCTCGTTGTAAGCCGTGGCCAGGACATTGAGTCGTACAGTTTCCGCGTGCCCCGGCCCGCCCGACTCGTTCCGTCGTTTGTCGTCGACGATTGGCCCCGGCGTGCGTCCGACGATCCTGCTGTCGAGACTGCTCGAGCGCTGGCGCTCAACCTGCAGGAGGTCATGGATGGGCGTTCCTCGCGGGAGGTCGCCCGACTTACTGGGGTCGACTACACAACGGTCTCAGCCATTCTCAATGGAACGACATGGCCCGATCTGCGAACGCTTGCGCGCCTTGAATGCGGGTTGAGCGCCGACCTTTGGCCCGGTGGCGTCGCCCGAAAGTTGCATCCCAAGTAGCGCGACCTGAGCGACAGCCTCGCGCCGCCTCCATTGGCCTCACCTGACCGCGGGGTGCATCTTCAGCGTCTCCAGTGACGGGGTCATGGTTGGTGCGCCGGACCCTCGGACGTGTCGCCGATGGTTGGTTCTCTGTCTTCGTTCGTGACGTCGGACCGTACCTCCTCGGCGTCTGGTGCGGGTTCGGGTTCGGCGCGGTCGTCAACGTCGAGGTCCTCGGTCGCGGGCAACCCGTCGCCCTCGGCTGCTCCGGCGTCCGCCATCACGGCAATGAGCGCCTTCGTGCCCTCATTGCCCACTGTTCTGCGCGCAAGCGCATCCCATCGTAAGCGGTCCATTCCGTCGGCGGCGGCGCTGTGCAACTGGTATAGGGCCAACAGACTGTATTCCGGCTCGGGCACGCCCTGGTCTGACCAGAGGTCGAACAGCGACCGCAACACTCCGTGTGGGTGACCCACCTTGGCGACGGCGCGCCGTTCATCTGGGTCCATCGGCCATCCGCCGTCCTCGGAGACCTTAAACGAGGAGAAGACCACCTTGGAGCTCTCGAACTGGAACCACGCGAGTGCGTCCCAGTGCAGTCCATCGCCCTCGCGCGTGCTGGACAAGATTGCTTCGACGTCCCGCGCTTCGTCGAGGTGCATCTTCTGCTCGACGACGGCGCCTTCGGCGAAGTGCAGAGTGAGGGTGCCCATGGCCCAATGACCCAAGGGTTTCGCTGCCGCGACGTCGATCATGGAGTGATGGTAGTTACCACCACCCCGAAATGACAAGGGGCTGCGAGGGGCGCCAGGTCATTGGGGCTCTGCTCAGCGCCGGTTAGCGCCGGTTAGCGCCGGTTAGCGCCGGTTAGCGCCGGTCAGCGCTGGACAGCGAAGAGCGGCAAGGACGTCGAGTTGTGCGGTGCTTGGTCGGGCGGTCTCGTCAGCCTCGAACGCGGCGGCCTCTTCGCGGTCGACTCCTGCGCGGAGGTATGCGACCACGCGATCGCTCGCAATGCGCTGGTCCTCAGTCCATTCCAGCAGGACGTCCGTGTCACTGGTCGGCCAATACGGAACGACACCATCCTCGAAGAGCGTTTCGACGAACGTGTCGATGATCCCAACCAACTCCACGAGATCACACCCTGACCGCGCCAACCTCCTCGCTACGTCCCGGGGCAGACGATAAGTCGCGTACAGGACTACGGCTGCTGGGCCCGAGTCGTCGTAGAGATACCACGCGTGTCCCATCGCATGCCGAAACGCCCTGACGGTCACGCTTGGCAGGACAGGAGCGATTCGTTCGGCCTCTGCCGTAGAGAAGCCGACCTTCGTCAGGTCTGCCTCGCTCCAATACCTTCGCATCGCAGGAAGGGCTGGCCTCGGTGTTGCTGAGGTGACGTCCTCACGTACCGGTGACATCTTCATCGTCCGCCAGGCGCAGAGATGTCGTGCACGGCTTTCGATTCGTGGTTGACCAGGGAGAGGAGCGGCAGACGGGGCGGGGTCACCATGCCTCCAGACGCTAGGAACGAGGTCCGACACAACAGCGTGCCCACAACGTTGTGTCGGACCTGAACCGCCGCTTCTGCCGACAGTGGCGCGGACGGATTGGGAATCGGGCGGAAGTCATTCGCTTTCAGGCAAGTAGTGGACAGCCTCTGTGATCCCTCTGAGGTAGGCGCGTTCCTGTGTGGGAAGGAGGTCTGGCCTCAGTAGTTGGAAGTCGCCTCCTTCCTTGTAGATCTGCCTCCAGAGAGGGGTGGCCTGCGGTCGAGGCGCCGCGTTGGCCAACAGGCCGTGAAGCCGCCCTAGCAACAGGTACGCGTGGGAGAGGTTGTCGCGTTCGCTCTCGGAGGCCACGGCAGTTTCGAGCCACTGAACGCTCTGCTCCAGGAGGTGAACGAGCCTGTCTTCGTCCTCCCTGGCGACGCCCGCAATGAAGTCGCGTAGCTGCTCGGGATCGTCGAGTTCACCGAGAGGACCCAACCGGCTGTCTGCTTGCGCCCACTCGTTTCGGGCGGCTTCGATGTTGCCGGCAGCGGCGTCGGCGTGTGCTTCGGTCGCGTCCCGGGCGTACTCGCGGCCGAGGTTGTAGAAGGACATTCGGTCACGTTCGTTGCGGTGCGTCTCGGCGCTTCGGGTTGCGGGTGCCATTGGGTGAGTTCCTCTCGCGGATTCTGGGTGTGTCTTGGTCACGAGAGGTATCGGCGCAATTGCGGTGATCCGGAAATGGCCGCGTCGCGTGTTGTAGAGAGGGATCCGGGCACAACCGTCAGGTGGTCGCGACGTCGCCACGCCGTGCACTCGTTGCTGTGGGCGGCCCGCACAGGTTGCAGACGGGAAGGCCGACCTCAACGAGCCTGCCTGACGGGCCAACGAGTCGGCATTAGCGCATCCTGCAGCGGGGTTCCTCAATCGGGTTCGGCGTCAACGCGTACGGAGGACCTATTGGGACGCACCGGGGGCGGGCCCTAGGCATTCGAATTCGCGGTGCGCACTTCTGGGACGGCGTCCTGGAGCGAAGCCTGCCGCAGGCCGGCCCAGCGCGTCAGTAAGTCGCGACCCAATGGAAGGGAAGGCATGAAAAGACAGTCAACGAGTTGCCCATAGAGAGGGCGCTGTATGTCAGAATATCCCTCCCTGTGCACCGCGCATGCCGAGCCACGCGCAGTGGGGGCGCGGTAGACGTGGAAAGCGCGGCGTTTGCCGCTCGATGCATGGGTCTCCAGGACGGACCAGTAGACCCCGCAGAGCCGTGTGGCCGAACGGCGGCACCACCTCTTGGGCACAAACAGCGAGGAGCAGGCAGTGGCAATCGAGATCACTCACGTGAGGTTGTCGTCGGGCGGGTCGACTCACGAGCACATCACTGACTACAAATGGCGTAGTGATAGCGATGGCTCGGTTGGCTCGTCAGATAAGCCCACGATGGTCAAGTGGGTCGATGACGGTGGTGTGGCGTACGTCGGGAGTGCCGCGAACAAGGTGAACGTCGGCGTGGTGCGTCCGACGCAGGGGCAGCCGTACCTCCGCACCCATGCAGACGGCTCTTGGACGAACAACTTGTTGTCGTTGCCGCGCTTCTGAGGCGCATGTAGCGCGTCCACTGGCCGCGGAACCGGCCAGAGGCAAGCAGTGCCTTCATTTGGAACCCTTTCGGCCCCCAAAAGGAAGCCCATGAGTAGTACCTACGTGGTCAGTTACGACCTCAAGGCGCCTGGCAAGGATTACTCAGAGCTGATCGAGTATCTGCAGTCTCTCGAAGACTGGTGGCACGGCCTCGGCAGCACGTGGGTGGTGGTCACCTCGATGACCGCGCGTCAACTCCGCGACGCAATCAAAGCGCACACTGACTCCAACGACCGGGTGCTTGTTGTGATGTCCAGTGGCGTGGGGGCTTGGCGCGGTCTTGGGGCAAGCGGGAACGAGTGGCTGCAGGAGCATCTCTGACCCAAGAACGTGCGCCCCGTGTGGGGTACGAGCGTCGGAGGATGACGGGTGTACCCACGACCGTCATGGCAGGCTCAATAACAGAATTCTGCCCGCGCGAGAGTCGCTCGGTTGGGGTGACCAGTGAGTGGTGCCGAGGTTGTGGAGCTGGTGACCCCGACTGGTGTGGGTTCCGATCTCGTGCGCACGTGGATAGAAGCCAGCCCATGCGAGCCGCTTCGTTCGTGAAACTTACGGCGATGGGCCCGCAGCATCCGAGTCCGGCTGCTCGGCGCCCTGGTGGGTGTCGAGGGTCGTCGCCCGAGCAACCGGCGAGCCGATCCGCCGCTTCGAGCACAGCGACCTGATCCAACGTTGACGTCTGCCCGGTCGAGCAGTCGAATCGGGTCGAGCAGCGGCAACTGTCCGCCGGGCATCGCCTCGCCGCGCTGGAAGCGCCACGTCGACGGAGCCCCGGTTGGGAGTGCTCAGTGTTTGATGTCCAGCCCGGAGACGAGGTCGCCCGGGTCTACTCCGAGCGCCTCTGCGAGTCGAAGCAGGCTCTTGAAGGTGACGTTTCCGTGACCGCGCTCAACGCGGGAAACGAACGACCAATGCAGCGAGCTGCCTTCGGCAAGAGACTCAAGGGACTTCCCCTGGGATTGGCGGACTGCCCGGATGCGGTTGCCGAACTCGATTCGCGCGTGTTCGAACTCATCGTCGTCGGAGTTTGCAGCGCGGGGCATGCCTTAACCCCATCGGGCTGAGATGTTTCAGGCCAGAGCCTGCAACGCATAGGCGTCCACAACTTAGACGTATACCGCTAATCTGTGCGTTCAAGTGGTCGCCATGTTGTCGACCGACCCCCGACCGCGTCGAAGGATTTCCATGCCCAACCAAGCCGAGCAGGCGGGGGAGCCCACGGGGTCTGACGTCGACCTCCATCGTCCCGACGGTTCCCTGCTTCCTGTGCGACGACAGCGTGCTGTTCTCGCCCTGCTTCTACTTGGCGCGGTCCTCCTTTGGTTCACAGCTTGTGATGGTGATCGCCGAGACACTTCTGCTACCTCAACACCGGAAATTGACGCTCTGACCGAGGCACGACAGGAAATCAGTCGCGCGACAGACCAGGTGTCGGCAGTGCTGACGCTGGATGGGTTGCCAACCGACGCCCCCAGAGGATTCGCCAGAGCCGACGTCATCCAGTTTGCTCGCCAAGCGCTCGACATCCTGCGTCGGGGCATCTCGCCGACCGTTCAATCCATGGCCCCCAACGAGGCTGTGAACTACGTTCTCGAAGGCCAATACCCCGCCACAATCGCCAACTACAAAGCGAACATGAACGACATCGCCGCTGGACTGGACTGGCAGTTCGTCATCGCCTCCCGCTTTGATCAACCGCCGGTCGAGCCGGCACATGTCCTTGCCGTTCGCTGGCAAACGACAACGATGATGGCCACACAGGACGACGGCGCCCAGGCGCCGACCCTCCGTTTGTCCCTCGAAGTAGTCATCCGCCACGACGTGACCCTTGAGGATGCGACGACGGCACCCATCATCATCCAGCGAACCATCACACTCACAGGCTTCCGGCCACGTGGCGGCAAACTCTGGTGGCCGGCCCTGACCACAAGCCTGAACACATACGGCGACGACAGGTGTGCACTCGCCAACGGAGCATTGCTTCGCCCAAGCTCAGATCCTGACGCTCTAAAGCAGGCCGAGAACCGGATCAAGAAGCTGCTGGCTCCAGAAACGGTGCAGTCAGATCCCGATGCACGGTCTGACTCAAGGGAGCTACATGAGTACGTCGACGAGAACTGCTCTTGACGAGGCCCACTCGAACGCCTGGCCCCATTGAAACCGCCTCGCGTTCAGGGGGCCAGATCTGCCATTCACGCATCTCCTTGGTGGCCTTCTCGGTCACGTCGAGACCAGTCGCGGCTGATCGTGGCGCCGTAGACCATCTCCGAGCTGTTCGACGATCGCGCCGGTGAGCATGCCCTTGCCCGTACAGCGAGATCACCGCTTCATCGAAGCACGTTGGTCGGCGTTGGTGCTTTGCCCACGATCTGCGGCTCGGAAGTCCTGCCCGATCCCGGTGCACATCATTGTTGAGTTGCCGAACTCGGTCGTCACCGTCTTCGGGGTCGTGCCCGCGCCCGGCTGGGGCGTGCTTGTCGTAACCGAGGCGATGGGCCTGTCTCTGCCTTGAGTGCTGACTGCAGCACCTGCTTGGTTAACGCGGTCAACAGTTCGCCCCTGATGGTCAACGCGATCCCGCGATCACTGGCAGACGGCACCAGCTCCTGCGCGATCTGGGGTCTGGCGGGGTGCCGGCACCGCCGGTACTGCAGCCGACGGCCCTTCGTCCTCCGTGGACTCCATGACTCAAGCCGTGGCGTCACGCCGAGCCACTCACACAGTCTTCCAACAGACCCCTGACCGGGGTTGATCCGCCTGTCACGCAGTAGGGGTTGTCGTAAGAGTTCGAGACTGGAGAGTCCCGGGATCCACGCGCACATTACGGGAGGCTGAAGTCCTCGCTACAGCCCTTCGTGCCGGGGATGATGTAGTCATCGATCGGGGTGTTGAGGGGTGTGTCTTTCATGCCTTGAATACAGATGTTCCAGACTTGCCCTGGTTCGATCCGCCGTGGATCTCCGGCATCTATGAGCAGTCCGTTGAGGTACTCGGCGGGGTAGAGGCGCTCGATGACTTCGGGGTCGCCGGCATACCGGGGAACGCTGTACTCATACTGCACCGGACGCACTGCCGACACGTAGATCGAGTATCCGTGCAGTTCGGGATCGTCCACGATCGACCACCGAACGTCGACGGCACCGTCGCTGAGCAAGGAGACCTGTACGGGCGCCGTAGATCTGTTTTCGGTGGAGGTCGGCGGGTGGACGGGCGTCTCGACTGGGCCTGGAGTGTTGCTTGCGGGCGGGGTCTCAGTCTGCGGCGCAGGCGTGGAGGTTGCGGCGGGGTCCTGGTCGATTCTCGATGGGTCATTCACCCATGGAAAGCGCCATTCGTTCCAGCCGAGCCAGCCGACGAGAAGGGCGGCCACTGTTCCGACTAAGACTGGAACTAGCCAGTGCGGCTCACGTCGGCTACCCGGTCTAGTGGACGACATCAACACGCTCCCCTGTGTTGTATGTAGGCGAGCCTACGCAAGCCGCCTTGTTCGTGGCTCTCGCAGTGATGGGGCACGCATTGCCTGCGACCACGGGCGTTGGCGCGGCTTCGTCTCGCCGCGACCGTCTCTGTGGGGCCACGGCCTGAGGCCACGATCTCATGTGTCTGTGAGCCTGCATCGATTGTCGCCGCAACGTCGAGCTCAAGTGCCGTCTACACGTGCCTGATGGGTCGATGGGGCGATCGCACGCCTGATGACTAGTCGAGCAGACCGATCTACTTCTCTACCTGGCCTTCCACTCATCCTGCGCGGCCGGCGTCCCCTGCTCTCGCGGCGCTTGCGTGGCTGAGGGTCGCCTGTCGAGGTGACTCAGCCGGTGTGGCAAGCGGGCGCACAATGCGCGCAGCCATTGCTCTGTGGGTAGTAACCCTTGGCGGCCGAGACAGCGCTTTGGCAGGTGGCGTGGAGCCCAAGCGAGAGCTGATTCGACGCGTCCGGAAGGCATCTCTGGGCGATGCCCGCGGCGAGGTCATGGACTTCGTGGTCGCCGTTCGTTTGGGCGTTGCGGTTGACGCAGTAGTTGGGCATTGGAACTCTCCCCGGGTTGGTTTGCGGTGCCCGCGCATTCGAGGCAACGCGATTATGTCAGACATTGCCCGGTGGTGGGGCCACCTTCAGGGGCAATGTGGACAGGGCGAGAAGCCGTCCCTCGAACCTCATTGGCAACTCTAGACATCAAAATTGCCGTTCCAGTAGACGGGCCACCCCTTCGTAGTTCCTAAATGTGTCACACACATCTGTCCGGATGTGTCTGACACAAAAGGGGCTTCAAATGTTCGCGAAGAAGGTTGCTGTTCGTCTGGGCGCGCTGGTTCTTGTTGCGGTGACGGGTGTGGGCGTGGTGGGCGCTCAGACAGATGCCAGCGAAGGTTCGCTGCGCGCCAACTGGCCGTACTGCTGCTAGTGATGAACCGGGCCATCTTGGAGAAGGCGGCGCTTGGCGTAGTCCGGACCTAAGTGGCCGCCGATGGACGGTTCTGTCGGAATGAGGAAGGGGCGCCCGGCGTTCCGCCGTGCGCCCCTTCTGCATGCCCTCAACGGGCCGGGTTGCGTGCGCTATCCCCGCGGGAGCGTCGTGCCAACGCGCGTGGGGAGGCGCAGCCCGGTCGAGGCGCCGGCGCTGCGGAACGCTTGGAGGGCTCCCTCATGGTCGCCAACGTCGGCGAGCAAGTCAGCGAGCTCGAACCACAACTGCGCAGCATCGCGGTCGGCTCCCGCCGCTGTCAGGGCGTGTACTCCCGCCTGAAAATGCTGACGGGCGGTGTCGTGGTCGCCACGGGTAAAGGCCACGCGACCCTTGAGCACGTGGCTCTGTGCCTCGTGGGTGGGCGCTCCGGTCGGCTTGGTTTCCATGACCCTCTCAGCGGCTTCTTCCGCCGCCTCATGGTCGCCAAGCAGGAGGTGAGCTCGTCCGCGCAGCAGGTGGAGATAGGAGATGTCCCAGGCGGAAGCGCTGGACCAGTTCATTTCTCGCTCGAGGGTGGACAGGATCTCCAAGGTGGCCTCGGGTTCGGGTGGGTCCTGGAGTAGGTGCAGGTTTGCAACCGTTGAGCGGAGCCGCGCCAGATTGCGATGGTCGTCGCCCATCTCGAAAAGGGTGAGCGCCTTACGCGCGAGATCGATCGCGGCCTGGGTGGCGCCACGGCTGGCTTCGACGATGCTGGCGTTCCAGTACGCAGATGCCTTGCCGACTAGTGACTCGTGCTTCTCGGCCGCCTCGAGCGCTCGCATGCAGACCCGCATTGCTTGGTCGGTGTCACCCTGAGCGTGGTAGGCCCCTGCAGTGGTGACGGTGAGTTGGATGGCCTCAGTGAGCCCGTCGATTCCGAGATCCTCGATCATCTTGCGTGCCTGTTCCCCGACTCCGATGGCCCTTGGGAAGTCGCCGCTCTCTCGGTAGCAGCGGCTCAGTGCGATCAGAGCTTTAAGCCATGACGCGTCGGGGGAAGGGTTCGCCGTCAGGTCCTCAAGTAGCAGAATCGCTCCATCAAGGTCTCCGGTGTTCTCTAATGCGCCGGCGCGAACTTGGCGAGCGGCGCGCAACAAACTGGGGACGCTCTCAAGTGCCGGATCGGCGACTAGCACGTCGACCGCTTGCAGCGCTGCGGTTCCTTCACCCGACGCAAGGGACAGCTCGGCGTAGTCGAGAGCGAGACGCAGTTCGTTTACCTTGTCGCGCGAAACATCCAGAAGCAGGTCCTCCAACGTGACACCCATCCGGGTAGCCATTCGCTCCAGGAGCCCCGCCTCGGGGCGACGCTGCCCGTCCTCGATCCGCGACAGGTATGCGGCAGTAATGTCGTCTGCGGCCACTTGCGCCTGTGTCATTCCTGCCGCGACCCGGGCAGTGCGAAGGCGTCGCCCAAGTTCGGCCGGATCGATGGTGCGGCTCAGCTCAGCCAAGGTGAGATCCATGTGCCCCATTGTGCCTTGATCTGGCAATCCCCGCGGCAGCCCACGGCCTCCGGCGG
Organism: Nocardioides sp. WS12; assembly: GCF_014108865.1. Taxonomy (NCBI): domain Bacteria; kingdom Bacillati; phylum Actinomycetota; class Actinomycetes; order Propionibacteriales; family Nocardioidaceae; genus Nocardioides; species Nocardioides sp. WS12. The sequence continues at coordinate 603,837 of NZ_CP053928.1, forward strand.
GAAATATGCCGTCGTCTCAGGCCGTGGAGAGCTTCGTGAGGTGATCGATTGTAGTGCGACGTTCGGCGATGTCGATCAGGGTGTGAGCGACCTTGGCCAGTTCGATGGCCGCCGGAGTGGCGCCGTTGGCAGCGGACTCGGAGATGCTGGCGCGCCAATAGGACGTTGCACTGCTCAGCTGGGAACCGTCGCCAACTAGGCCGTCCAGTACCTCGCGGCAAATGACCGCTGCTGCGTCCTGGTCTCCGCGCCTTAGGAGAGCCTCGGCGCGAACCGCTGCAATTTGGAGCGTCTCGCCAAGTCCGCCGATGCCAAGTCTGGCCGCCATCCGTTGGGCTAGGTCTCCGGTCGCTACGGCTTTGGTGAGTTGATCTCGCTCGCAATAGCAGCGACACAGGGTGATCAATGCCCGCAAGGTATTCATGTCCGGTGATAGGTCTTCGGTGAGTGCCTCAAGTATTGCGACAGCCGACTCGAGGTCGCCGACCGCGCGCTGCGCCTCGGCCTTGATACGCATGGCCTCAGCAAGAAGCGCTGGATCTCCGAACCGTTCAAGCCGGGCTGCCGCGGTGGTGGCCTCGGCTAGGGCATCCGCGGTTTCGCCTAGGACAAGGCTGACAGCCGCATGTTCGACCTGGAGTTCGAGTTGACGGGCTTCGGTCGTGGCAAACCCCATCAACAGTTGGTGGAGTGTGGTGTTCATCCGTGCCGCCATCCGTCCCAAGAGGTGTGCGGCCGGCCGCCGTTGCCCATCCTCGATGCGCGAGATGTAGGCAGCTGACACTTCACCTCCGGCGAGCTGTGCCTGGGTCATGCCGGCCGCTACGCGCGCTGCACGAATGCGTCGCCCAAGTTCGGCCGCATCGATTGAGCGACTGAGTTCGGCCAGTCGAACGTCCATTCACTGAGTATCCATGACCGACCAGGTAAAGTCACGACGCGACAACTCCCGTAGTCATTATTTGACAACCTGCGGGTTGGATTCCCGACTCTTGCGTGTTGCTCGGAGCGCGAACATTCCGACGCAAAGCACCTCGATTCAGGGTCGCGCCCAGGGAGTCCAGGCGCTTGCCTGGAGGACGTATTTAGACAGATCAAGGCAGATTTTGCTTGACGCCACATGTCCGCGTTCGTACAGTCTGCCCATGACCTCAGAAAAGCGTGTTGCCAAGAAACTTGCGGGCCTTGTCGGAGCGACGGCTGTAGCGAGTATGGGCCTGGTGATGGTCGGCCTGACCGCCGACGCAGCCAGTGCCACCACATGCACCGACAATCGTGCCTGCCTGTGGGAGGACTACGACTTCATGACCAACGGAGTGCAGGCCAATCGCTTCCAGTTCCAGATGTGGGCGCCCCGCCTCAGCCAGCACTACTACAGCGGCACGTCGCTGACGGTGAACGACAAGTCAAGTTCGGCACACAACAACGACAACACGCGAACCGCCTACTTCTACATGGACCCCGACTGCACCGGTTATTGGTTCCAGAAGCCGCCAAACAGCACCGATACCAACTTCAACAACGGGAGCCCCGGCCCTCAGAACTTCAACGACGAGCTCAGCGCGGTGGCATTCGGCAGCTACCTCGACGAGTGCAAGGCCTGACGGACTGGGTTCGCCCGCGATGTGCCTCACTCCTGGCGAACCGCAGTGGACGGACGCCAGGAGTGATGCGCGCCGAAGGTCATCGGGGGCGCTCGCTAGGCTCCCGACCGCGGTGCCAGACAGACTCTCGGACGTTGACACCGGCGGTAGCACAAGGCCAGGAGGCTCCTAGTGCGTAGATCAACTTTGGCTGCGGTCGCAGCAATTGCGTGTCTTGTCTCGGCATGTGGGGACAACGCTCCGGCGAACGACGGTTCCCTTCCGAAGTTCGAGGAGAACATTGACACTTGGTCGCTGCCGCTCGACGCCTACATTCCCGACCCTGTCACCTTGGAATACGCGGTCAACGCTTCTATCGCGACCTGCATGCAGGAGCTCGGGCTTAAGTTCACCCTGATCGACCCGCGTCGGACGGTACCTGCCGCGTACAGCAGTCGACTGCGCTACCTCTTCAACCTCGAGAATGCCCAGAAGTACGGCTATCGGGCCGACAAGCCTGGCCAGACCTCCAACGCAGTCTCGCACGGTGCCCCGGGTCAAGAAGCCAAGGTCGAGCAGTGCTCGCTGAAGGCAGGGCGCGAACTTGATACGTCCAACCCGTTGCTGAGCTTGGCGCAAGGGTTCGGAGGCCAGGCGTATGAGCAGGCGAAGGAGTCAAACGCACTCGTCGAGCCGTCAGCCAAGTGGCGTGAATGCATGCTTCCGCTAGGAGTTCCAGATTTGCCGGAGTCTCCTGTCGAAGGATCAATGCCGACTGACTCGCAAAGGGTCCGCTTTGGGACATCCGATCGGATGAAGGCCTACAAAGTTCCGATCTCGGCACTTGAGGTAAAGGAGGCAGTCGCCGACGCGAAATGCAGGGACGAATCTCGTTTCACTCGGACCCTCTATCGCGAAGAAGTGCGGTTTGAACTCGAAGCGATCCGCGACCACCAAGGCGACCTAGACAAGGCGCTGGAGTATGCCCAAGAGGTTGAGGAGAAGGGTTCCGATGCTATCCGCGAAGCTGGAGGCACTGGTTCCTAGTGAGTGAGCAGTCGCGTTCGCATCGGGGCGGCCGGGCGCTGCGCGTCGGCGTCGTCATGTTGGCCATGGTCCTGCTCCTTGTCGCCGGTTGGGTGCTAGCGCGACAGTTTGAGTCGCCGGCACAACGAGAGGCCAGGGCGAAACCACCGAAACCGGGCCAAGTCTTCGAGAAGGTAAACCGGGGCCCCCTAGAGGATTTGGCTAGTGGGTCCGGCAAGGTGGAGTTCACCAAGACCGACGAACTGACGCTCGCGACTGTTCCCGCGAATGCTGTCGTAACCAACGCCCCGACGCGGCGATTTCAGCCGATGAGTAGCGGCAGCATCGTGACTGAGATCAACGGACGGCCACTCCTGGTCTTCTCAGGAAGGTTCGCGTTCTACCGAGACCTACGCCTAGGCGACAAGGGGCCAGACGTTCGCCAACTCCAAGAAGGGTTGCAGTCTGCAGGCTATTCCCTGTCCGATGACGGGGACTTCGGTGCGACCACCCTCCGAGCACTGGAGCGGCTGTACGCAGCGCATGGCTACGCCGTTCAGGCCAAGACGATTCCCTTGTCGGAGATGGTCGTCAATGACCGGCTTCCTGGTCGGATTGTTTCGGTACCCAAGGTCGGTTCCCATCCTGTAGCCGGAGAACCCTTGGCGAAACTCAGCACGGGCGAGCTGCGAGTGGTTGTGCACGTAGACGGACCCGTTGCTGCCAGGCTTGAGAAGCGTATGGCTGCCTCGGTAACGGCTGGGGTCGGTAGCCGGCCAGTACGCGGCACTGTCGAGTCGATCCGCAACGGATCGGATGGACTTTCAGTCGTCATTGTCTCAACGACGCGGAAACTGCCGGATCGGCTTGCAGGAGAGGCGGCCGTTGCACAGTTCACTTTGTCCCGAGTTGCCTCGGATGCGCTGCTGGTTCCAAGTCGCGCGGTTGCGCGAGACGCATCCGGACAAACCAGCGTGATCGTCCGAACCGGGAGCGAGCTCCGACAGGTGCAAGTGACGGTGATCGGCGAGCAAACCGGGGTGAGTGCCCTGAGCGTCGACCACACCGAACTGAGCGCCGGCGACGATGTCCTTATCAAGTAGCTCCAGCACCGCGCCGACCGAAGAGGCGAGGTCTGGATCAGCCCAAATCGTGCTGCGAGATCTTGGAAAGAGCTTCCCCGGCCCGCCCACGGTCGAGGTGCTCCGCGGTGTCGATCTTGAAATTCGCCAAGGCGAATTCGTTGCGATCGTCGGCCCATCAGGGAGCGGGAAGTCGACGCTACTGAACGTCATCGCCCTTCTGGACATCGCGACCAACGGGTCCTACTGGTTCGAGGGTCGTCCTGCTCCTATTGCCGAACGACAACGTGCCAGGTCACGGGCGACCAGCTTTGGGTTCGTCTTTCAAAGCTTCCATCTCATGGCGCGGCGAACGGCACTGGAAAACGTCGAGACCGGTCTTCTGTATACGGGAGTTCGCCGGGACGAAAGGCGACAACGGGCTCGAGAGGCATTGGCCGCCGTCGGACTTGAACACCGCATGTTCGCCCGCTGCGAAACGATGTCAGGAGGAGAACGCCAGCGAGTTGCGATTGCACGAGCCATGATTGGGCGGCCGGCAATCCTGATCGCTGACGAGCCGACAGGCAACTTGGACTCGGCTGCCAGCGAACAGGTCGTCGCCAACCTGAAGAGCGCGCACGCCGCCGGGACAACGGTGGTCATGGTCACTCACGACGACCACCTCGCCGCAACAGTGCCAAGAACTATTCAATTGCGCGACGGCAAGGTCGTCGCCGATCGCTCTCTTGCTGCCCTGCATTCCGGAGACCGCCCTACGACGCATCTGCGGACTGGCCACCCCATACCGGGTCGGGCCCGCGTCTTTGACCTCGTACGTGATGCCGTTCGCGGCCAACTCTCACGTCCGGGACGCACGGCTGGTCTGGTTGCAGCCGTGACTCTCGCCGTGGCGCTAGTAGTCATCACACTGGGCTTGTCAGCCAGTGCCAGAGCACAGGTTGGCTCTACGTTCGACGCACGCCTCAATCGATCCGTCTCCGCCACATATCCCAGCGGCACGCTGGCGAGCTTGAGCATCGCGCAAGCCTCGCAGTTCGAAAATGAACTTGAGGACTTGGCCGGCGTCGAGTCGGCCGGAGTAGTTCTCGAACTTGATACCGGAGTGCTCCGCAACGGGAGTGGTGCAGCCGACAGCATCGTCCAAGCCATTTCACCCTCACTACTGGACGCTGCAGGAGCCTCGGTTCGCTGGGCGCCGGGCGTGACTTCTCTAACGCCCCGGACAGTTGTGCTCGGCTCAATCTTGGCGGACCAACTTGATCTCGGACCGCTGAGCTTGGCTCCCGTGGTCATGGTTCGCGGAATCGACTTCCAAGTGGTCGGCATCGTTGACGACGGAGGACGAAACCCACAACTGGCGGGTCGGATCAGCATGTCCTTCACCGACATTGATGGATTCGGTGAAATCTCTGCAGCACAGATCTTCGTTCGCACCCAGGCCGGTGCCGCCCGACAGGTAGGTGACCAAGCCAGACTGGTTCTCCTTCCTCAGGCCCCCGAGTCGTTAGAGGTGGAGATCCCGCCAGATCCCGTTGCTCTCCGCGAGGACATTGAGGACAGTGTGAGGAGCGCGTTGCTCGCTCTGTCAGCGCTAACGGCCCTAATGTCGATTCTAGGAGTCGCGAATGCACTCATGCTGTCGGTCGTGGAGCGCATCGGCGAGATTGGGCTACGACGGGCGCTCGGCGCAGGGAGGCGGCAGATCCTCATCCTCTCCACATCCGAGGCGGCCACGGTAGGAGTTCTCGGAGGCGTCAGCGGACTGTTCGTAGGCTGCGCAGCCATCATCGGTGTGACCGTTGTAAGGGGCTGGCAGCCTGTGTTTGATCCCCGACTTGGGATCGTCGCACTTGGATGTGGAGTGTTGGTGGGGGTTCTTGGCGGTATCCCGGCGGCATTGAAGGCGGCCCGGATCCAACCATCCGATGCACTCCGCCGCTAGTTGGGATGCCGGGCGCGTTGGTCAACCGGTTGAGCGGTGGCTTGCGCCTAGACGGAGTGGACTCGGTGTCGACTGTAGAAGACGGAGCCAGTCCGGGAGGGCTGCGCGGCGCTCGGCCTGTGCACTGTAGAACCCGGACGTATGCCCAGCCACACCTTGAGGTGCGGTGGAATCTCTCGATCTGCATTGGTCCGCGAGCGGTGAGGTAAGGGCTGGGGTTGGCCTGACCAACGGTGGCGTCAGCGAAGGTGCTGCCGACGGGGTGGAGGTGGCCTAGTGGCGAGCAGCATTAGCAAGGCGAAGAAGCGACGCGAACGAGTACCCGAGCATCTGACTTCTCATCGGCGTTGAAGGCACTGCGGGTCATCGAAGCAGGCGCACCGTTGGGATCATGCTTGTGATGCCGGCTGGGCCCACCAGAAGTACCTCGCGGCGGTCCTCGATCGTGAAGTTGCGCCTGTAGCGCAGCGGTTGCCCGGCTGCGGATCAGTGCAGCGGTGCCGCAGCGGGACCAGCCTGGGAGACCGGAGCGATGCGATCGGGAGCGGGTCATCCTGCAGGCGCCATCGCATAAGGCGCGGACTCGAGCGTCATTGGAGGTAGTAAGACCACCCAGCCCGCATTTATCAAAACGGCTGAACTTGGCAGAGTCCACTGCCGTAGACACTACGGCAGGGGACGCCGCCACTCTTGCCGCTTGCCGTCGGGGGTGGTTCGCCACGAGACCACGAGCTCAGGTGTGCCGGTCTGCATTGACCCGATCGCGAGGAACTCGACGGCCTCGCCCATCCGTATGGTCTTCGGTGTCTCAGGGCCGTCGAACCTCACGGCGTTGTCGGAATGCAGCTCAACGTTGTAGGCCGTGGCCCGGCCGAGGTTCTTGAGAATGTGTCGGCGGCCGCTCGTCTTGTCGACCGTCCAGTGCACCACGGGTGGGCTCGGTTCGCCGCTTGGCATCGGACCAGCCCAGGGGCCGCTCCCTCGGGTCTCGTACCCAGGCCCCGGTCGTGAGCCTCCCCGGCTCCATTGCCGTTGATCAAGCTTCTCCTGGCGAGACATGGACTCGGCCCACTGGTTGGCCATCGTCTCGAGGGCAGCAGCCGATCGCTCCGCTGCAGCAGCGGACTTTGAGGCGGCGGTGTCGGCTTCGGCGGTTCGCTTGGCGCTACGCCGGGCGGCAACCTCGCCCCTCATGGTCGTTGCGACCGAGAGGCAGAGTGCTCCCAGTGCGATGAGATTCGCAGTGGTCTCGGGTTCCATCTGGTCAGTTGTACCTCGCAAGTCAGTTGTTGAACGCGATGTCAGTTCTCCTGATGTCAGTCTGGGGTACTGCAAGGGCTCGCAGTTGGAGTTGCGGTCGTATTGCCCGATGGACTGCCGATGGACGGGCTCGGGGTCTCTGCCGGCACAGCCGCGGTCGGCATGGCAGCGCTCGGAGTCGCCGACTCAGAAGGCCCTGTCTCTGCGTCGGTGGGACTGGCCGACTTTGTCGAGGCGGTGGGTTCATCGCATTGTCGCGGAGGTAGCGAGGGCAAGTCGGTTGGTGCAGGTGTGGGCTCGGCGGTGAACGGGCTCATCAACCAAGAGTCGGAGAATGGTTGCCAATGGTGGTGCGTTGTGGCCTGTCCGGTTCGCTCGGGATTGGTGTTGACGTTGATGGGCACGGCGCTCGGATGGTTCGAGGCGCCGTTCAGCTCTGCGTGTCGTTGGTAGGCCGCGTTGGCTTGGGCGACAAGTTCAACGAACCCCGGATGAGGGTTGAGCCGCTCAATCGCGTTGGTGCGCTGTGACGGATCCTTGAGGTTGGTGCCAAAACTGCAGAGAAGAATCGCTGTTGCCAATGCGGCATCGTCGATGTCCTGGGCGTTCCGGACGCCGTCATTGTCGGCGTCGACGGTAACCATGCTCCAGAGTGTCGGTGCCAGATGCATGGGTCCCACGACTCGATCGTTGATCAGGTCGCCGTCGAGTACGCCGCCGTCGCTGTCTGCGACCAACCGGGAGCCCCTGTCGACCAGCGCCGGACCGATGATCCTCGGCCTCGCCTGTCCAGCGCCATTGAGACGGGTCAGCCATCGTCGACCGTGATTGCTGACGACAACGCCGATCGCGGCGACTGTCGTCCACTCAACGTCGCAGTCAGCGTCGGCCTCCGCCATGATCGCCTCCGATCGTTGGTAGGCGGCGAGTGCGGGACCGGGGATCACCGGTGAGTCCTGAATACGAGCAACGTGTCGAGAGGCACGCCTCTCGACCGGGAAGCTCACCGCGCTCTGGAGAACCTCAATGGGCACTGCGGCGGGCAATTCGACTGGTGCAGGGCTCGATGCGGACGGTGGATCCGAAGGTGGTGTTGACGCCTCCGATCCTCCGCCGGTAAGCGCCACGGAACTGGCCGCAATTGCAGTGGCGGTGAGTGCAAACGAACCGACGAGAGCGAACGCAACCGATCGCCCGACGACGATTGTTCGTGCATGCGTACGGCGATGCCGCTCCCCAGCGTCGCCCATCGCTCGCTCCTTCGGATCCTGCTAGATCGTTTCTGACAGCGGCGCCGGCGCCAGTTGCCTTAGACGCAGGCGGCCAGCTCGTCGGCCAGTGCGGTCAGCACCTTCGCGTCTTCTTTGGTCCGTGCGACTGGTTGTCGGCCCGCGCGGACGTCGTCGAGTGCGCTGTCTGAAAGGTCTGATTCCAGATATGCCTCAGCGCGGCATCGCGCCTGGTCCTCGGTGACGGGCACCGCCAATGGGTTGGTCGATCCCGTGTATTGATCGGCCACCTTCGCGACGTCAGCTGGATCTGCTCCTGAGCAGCCTGCGAGCACAAGCAGGGTGAATCCGAAGAGGCCCGCTGCTACGAGATGCCGGTGATGCTGACGTGGATTCACGGCTACTCCCTCGAGATCTGGCCGGGTAACGCCATCGTTGGCACCGAGACGCGAAATGTCAACAGCGTCGACATTTCCAGTATTGACCCTAGACAGATCTAGTTATTTAGAGACATGGTGTTCGGACTCGATCTCGGCGCACGCCACACAAAGTCGGGTCTTTGGTTCGGAGGCGGGCATGTTCTCTGGTATCGCTGGGTCACTTCGCAACGCCGGCAAGCGTCGACGGACCAAGTCACGGGGCATGGCGCTCGCCGCCTTCATTGCCCTCGCCCTCCTCGCTTCGGTGGTCGCGGTCGTCGCCGTGACCAGCGAACGCAAGGACCCTTACGTTCCGTTCGACATCGCCGGGAAGCGCGTCGACACTGCAGTCGATCCGCTCGACCCCATGACCCGACCAAAGGGAGCCAAGGGCGTCGAGCTGGACGAACCGAAACCTCCTAAGGAGACGACGCCCGAAAAGCCGGCTGTCAAGCCCAAGAAGGAATGCGACAAGGATTCCGGCGCGGACAAGTTGGCACCCGTCAGCGGACTTCCGGACCTCACTGCCGCGGGAGGCAAAGGCGACGAGGTCTGCGCGTACGCCGAGACGTCGCAATCCGATGACCTGGTTAACGCAGAGCCCCTGACGGTGGCCGAGGGGACCACCGCCGTCCCCGCTCCGAAGCCAGCTCCCGAAGAGGTCGACCCATCCGAGGACCCGTCCGGGAGCCCGTCAACCGACCCGTCCGGCAATCCGCCCACCGACGTCCCGGTACCGAGCGACGATGAAAGCGGCCCGCCCGCAGATGGGCCCTCGGAAGGAACTTCGGAGGAGTCCGAGGACGATTCGGACGGGTTGTCGGGTGAAGGAGCGGCTCCTCGCGCCAAGCCGGCAATGTCGACGGTGCGATCCGCACCGGTGCCAGCCGCCATCGACCTCTCGCAGGGCGCTCTTGCGCCGGCAGGCGAGTACTTGGCGCCGAACTGGATCCATGCGTTGCCGGCCACCAGTCCGAGTAAGCGGCGATCCATGTCGATGGTCTACGACGTCAAGCGCAACCAATACGTGCTCTTTGGAGGTCGAACTGGCGCGACGACGTTTAGCAATGAGACCTGGCTGTGGAACGGGGTCAACTGGACGAAGGCAACCCCGACGACCAGCCCCAGTGCGCGATCGCGGGCGGCCATGGCCTGGGATCCCGTCCTTGAACGCGTTGTGATGTTCGGTGGGCAGACCTCCTCCGGTGCCGACGTGAGTGACGAGGTGTGGACGTGGAATGGCACAACCTGGGCGTTGCAGAGCCCCACGGGCACTAAGCCGATTGCCCGTGCCGGGGCGACGATGGCCTATGACAACTCTCGCGCCGGGATGATCGTCTTCGGCGGTGTCAACGCGCTCGGCGCCTACAGCGACACGTGGATGTTGAAGAACAACGCATGGACGAGGATTCAGGCAAGCAGTGCCCCCGGTGCGCCTCCGGGACGCTACGACTCGGGCATGGCTTACTCGGCATCGACGGGCGAAATGATCCTGTTCGGTGGCGGCACCGGAACCTGTTCCCCGACCTGCGCGGTGCTGTCCGACACGTGGACTCTCCAGTCCGGCGCTTCCACTTGGACACATGAGGCTCCTGGGCACAATCCGCCCGCTCGAGGAGGTCAAGGGATGGCGTACGACGCCTCTTTGGGAGTCAACTCCTCGAATCCTGGGGCTGTCGTCATGTTCGGAGGCATCGACTACACCCCGACCTCGCTGTTCCGCAATGACACGTGGGCGTGGACGGGCAACGACTGGGCGCAAGCCGTTGGTAGCGCGTCCCCATCGGGCCGAGCAGCGATGGCGATGGCGGCCGACAATGACGGACACATGGTGCTCTTCGGGGGACAGGACGACTGGGACAATTTCAGTGAGACTTGGACCTACGACACGAACGTGCCGATCCTCGGTATTGAAGCTGAACTCGGGACCGACGAGGAACGCGAAGACGACACCCTTTGGGTGGGGGACTCGATCCGGGTCAGGGTGACCGCAGCCAATCCCGGACAAGCAATAACTGCCTCCGACCAGATATCGATCACCTCTGCACTGCAGAGCACCCTGCTCGCAGCAGGGACCCAGATCAAGTGGGGCACAGCTGAGGTGTCGGGATGCCAAGGCGGCTTGGCCGCGCTGTGCGGTGGTGTCCAGGATCTGACGGCCACGATCGCAAACATCGGAATCCCGGCGGGCGGCACAACTGTGGGCGAGTTCATCGCCAGTGTCGCTGGTTCGCAGAAAGGCTGCGAACTCATCGATATCCCAGCAGTCGCTTCGTCGCTACTCGGCGCGACCGCAGAGGTCTCCACCCAAGTCACGGTGTGCGGTGGGGGGCTCGGCCTGGAGGATTGGTGGACATTCGACACCACCGATCTAGATGGTGGCGGGTCCGCGAGTGTGAACGTTGCCAACGGCAACCTCGTCGTCAAGCAGTACGACACGGATCCGGTGCAGATGCCTGGTCGCCTCGCCATGGGACTCGGTCGCGTCTACAACTCTCAGGACCACATGTCAGGTGGAGGTCCGATTGGTGCCGGTTGGCAGTTCGATATCGGAGACACAGGCGAGACAGCCGGAGGGTTCGGACTCTTCGGCCTGAGCCTGCCCAATCTGCAGACCGTCCTCCAACCATTGTCGATGCCGTACGTCGATCGTGACGGCACCAGGCATGTCTTCAAGCTCCGGTCCCTTGGAGCGTCCGTGGGCGGACTGAGCTTGCCTATCGACCTGAACAGCCCCGACGCCGGCCCGATCCTCGATCTGTTGAACCCCGCAACGCTCCCGTTCACCCTCACGTCGATCGAGGAGGGGCTGATCTACGGCAAACTCTGCATCGATCAGGCCTACACCGGTCCTCCGGGATCGAACATGTTCCTGTTCCGCTACATCGGCACGGGCGCCAGCGGTTGTGCGGCTGCGACTGAAGAGAACAAGCTCCTGTCGATCGGCTGGTCCCTGGTTCGCCCCGACCGTGTGCGCTACGACTTCGACCTGCTCGGGAACCTCGTTAGGGTCACCGACCCGGCTGGCGAGCAACTCACCTACACGCCCGGCGTCCAGTACGGACCGACCGAGATCCGGTCCTCGTCCTGCGCTTCCGGAGCGGCCTGCCCGAAGATCACCATCAACTACAACGCAGGTGGTGCGGGGAGCAATCGGCACGTCAAGGTCACCGACACCGCCGGACGAGTCACGTCCTACATTGTCTCCCCGAGTCTGACGCTCCCGCTGCTCTTGCAGGTGTGGGAGCCTGGCAACCCGCTCTCGAGCGACGACCGCGCGGTACCCACCGCGGCCTACACGTACGCGACAGCAAACAACCCTTGCTCAGTCGGCGGACCGGTAACAGCAGGTCAGTTGTGCTCCGTGACGAACGCAAACGGCGAGAAAACCACGTTCTCCTACGTCGAGGCGCCCATGGGACCCGACCGCATCGAAATGGTCAAGGATCGCCGTGCGAACGCCAGCGACGGCCTTACGAGCGGACTGGCAACGAAGTACACCTGGTCTGATCCCGTCGGAGATCAGAACGCCGGCATCTACCTGGCAACCGCCGACATGGCAGCACCCAACACGCTCACCTCCTGCGGCACGTCGTGCCACCGCATCAGGTACAGCAACATCGACCGATGGGGCCGCGTCGGACAGATCGCTGAAGGAACAACGGGTGGCACCGACAACCTCGGCATCTACTCCTCCCAAGCCGGCTACCTGTGGGACGGCATGGGCGACTCCGGAGGCGTCGCGTCCTGTGCACAACCGACCCTCGCAATGAACCACAACCTGTGTCAGGTCATTCGCCGTGCTGTGCCCTCCAGCGCTGCGTTCACTCCCGGCGCCGTCGGGACCGGGACTGTCTCAGGTACGCCCGTACACGATCAAGCAGTCGACTATCTGTACGGCGACTTCGGTCAACGACTCCGCCAACGCGTCCTCCTCGACGCCAGCCAGGCTTGGACGGACGCCAACTCCGCCATCACCACCTGGGGCAGCCACGAGCAATACTTTGACGCGAACAAGAACCAGCGGTTCTTCAACAACCATGTCCGCGGAAACGGAGTCGTCAAGGCGACGGCAGCCGGCGGCACCTACCGCCAGTCGGTCATGCAGGACGCCCCCCTGTCGTACTGGCGACTCAACGAGCCGTCCGGCACGGCCATGGCCAGCGAAACCGGCACCAACAACGGCGTCTACGGCTCGACCGCAGCGCTCGGCCAGCCCGGGGTCGTCCACGGAAACACGGCCCTCGGCGAATCCACCTCGGCCTGGAGCGCCTCCGTCTATCCACTCACCGGCTTCGCCCAAGGCACGACAGCCACGGATTCCGACTTCACCGTCGAGACCTGGATGAAGACGGCTAGCACCGGACTCGAGTACGCCCTGCAATGGGGGAGCGGCACGGCCTACGCCACCGTCGGACGACTCAACGGCGGCCTGCCATTTGTTGGTCTGTACTCTGACTCGGCCACCAACAAGGGTGCAGTCGTCTACTCGACCACATCGGTCTCGGACAACGAGTGGCACCACGTCGTGTACCGCTACACCGGATCCGGCAACGCTGCCGGCATCGAGATCTGGATCGACGGCCAACAGGCGCCCACAACCGTTTACTCGAACACCCTCGCTGGCGCATTCGCTGGTGCTAGCCCGATCGGGTTCTTCGGCGCATCGTCCGGGACATCGAGCCTCGACGAGCTCGCGATTTACAACACCGCTCTTGCCCCTTCCCGCATCCAGGCACACCACACGGCTGCCCGCGGCGCGACCCGGATCAAGGCCGACACCCTCTACGCGGTCGTCGACGAGGTCCAGGAGCTCTCCCCGCGAGGCAACGCCGCCGCCAACAGCAACGCTTGGGGTGAGTACCTGACCAGCATCCGGCGCGATATTCCCGCCGACGGTGTTCTGGCTTCAACCAACAAGACGGCTGGCGACTCTGTCTGTGGCTCAGCGCCCAGAGGCAACACCGGATTGGTGTGTGAGGTCGATACCCCCGCCGCTGCCGGCGTCGCGAGGGGCGTGTGCACGTCACCGACCAGCAACCTGCCCGCCGGAAGCACGCTCGCTCCGACACCTTCGGGTTCGTATGCGTCGACGTGCACCACCTACGAGTACAACAATCGCGGGCAGCGCAGCCTGATGCGCAGTCCGAAAGCCAACTCCGGCTCCTCGACCGGCGACCTGAAGCCGGGCACCGAATACCGCTACTATCCAGTTGTCACAACCTGTTCGGGTGATGACCGTAAAGCGTGTGACCTGTCCGGCTCCGTATCGGCCGGGGGCTGGCTCAAGGCCGTCATCGACCCCGCGGGGGAGAAGGTCGTCTATGCCTACGACGCAGCTGGGAACATCGCTCGTACTTGGGACCGTAACGCCAGCCACGGCAAGGAACTAACCGCGGGTTGGGCTGATGCCAATGCACCACCCTCGAACGCGTTCACCGACACCGTCTCCGCCAACCCCATTACCTCTGACGCCATCAGCGTCTCCAACACCGCGTTGATCGCCATCAGCCCTGACGGCACCGTCACTGGCGCTGGAACCAACGCTTCCGGTGAGCTCGGCGACAGCACGACCACACCGCATTCCACCGCCGTCCGTGCTGACCCGATGACTAACGTCGTCCAGGTCGCGCAGTCCTCCACGGGCGCCTTCTCCGGCTGTGCGTTCACCCTCTACCTCACCGGCAGCGGAAAGGTCTGGGCCGCGGGACAGGGGACCTCACGCCCCTACCCGGCGAGCGGACTCCCGGACAACATCATCTCGGTTGCCGCAGGTGGCTGCCACGGGCTCGCGCTCGACGCTGACGGCGGCCTTTGGGCATGGGGAACGAACAATGCCGGACAAATCGGCAACGGCACCACCGCCGCCGTCTACACGCCGGTCAAGGTGCTCGAGAAAGTCTCGACCATGGCAGCGGGCTACACGCACACCCTCGCTGTCACCACCGACGGCAAGACCTGGGCCTGGGGTGCCAACAACGCCGGCCAGCTCGGACTCGGCGACACCAGCAACCGCACGACGCCTACCCAGGCCGCTGCCCTCGACAACGCCGGCATCCGTCAACTTTCCGGCGGATTCGCATCCTCCTATGCGGTCGGTCGCGATGGCACGGTCTGGGCCTTCGGCAACAACGGGTATAGCGACCTGGGCGACGGCACCACCACCCAGCGCACCAGCCCCGTCAAGATCACGACCCTCGGCCCCGGAACCAGCGCCGGACCCGTCCGGCAAGTCGTCGGCGCCGCCTACGGTGCGACCGCACTCATGGCCGATGGAACGGTCCGCGTGTGGGGACTCAACAACGTCGGCCAATCCGGCGGCGGCTCGACCGCGGCCACCATGACGACCCCGACCCAGGTCCCCGACCTGACCGGCCAAGTCGCCATCGCAGGCGGATGGGCCACCATCGCTACCGCCGACCAGGCCGGACGCATCAAGGTCTGGGGCGGCACCGCGAACCATCAACTGGCCAACGGCACCAACCCGACGTCGACCACCACCCCAACACTCGCGGGCATCAACATCTCGCCCTACAAGACCGCCCTGTGGGGACCGCAAGGATCCCGAGACGCGACAGGCAACCTGTCGACCACTACACGCGACAGGCTTGGGCAGCCACGCCGGGTCCGCGCCGGACGCGGACACGACATCAACACCTCAGCCTTCGACCGCATGACCGGGTACGACGCAGCCGGTCGACCCGTCTGGGCGAGCGGCGCGCAACACCGCGCCCCAAGCAACACCGCCCGCACCACCTATGACCCGTTCGGGAACCCCATCAAGAGCGTCGACGCGCGCGGCGTCGCATCCCGGGCAACGTTCGACGCCCTGAACCGACAGGTCTCCGCCCAGGTCACCCGCGGCATTGCTGCCGATTCACCAGCCAGTTGCACCGGTACGGCGACGACCGCTGATTGGACCAGCGGACAAAGCGGCCACAAGATCTGCATCACCACCGCGACCTACGACGGCATCAGCCGCCAAGTCACCGGCACGGACGCGAACAGCCAAGTCACCACGCTGTACTTCGACGCCGCAGGCCGCAGACTCCGCATCGACACCCCGCGCAACCACGCCGGTGCCACAACACTGGCGACCCGATGGAACTACGACCGAGACGGCCGTGTCATCGACACCTGCCCGCCCCGGCAGTTCTCCTCCTCTGAACCAGACAACACGACCACCTGCACCAGCAGCGGAGTCCACTCCACCCACCTCGCCTACGACACCGCAGGCAACGTCAAGTCCGAGACCCGATACCGCGCCGGCTCCGGTCAACCCGAGGCGCTCGTCACCGCCTACCAGTACGACGCCGACCGCAACGTCATCTCGATGACCGACGCGAACGGCCACGAGACCACCAGCACGTTCGACCTTCAAGGACGCCGGCTGACCAAGACCGTGCCCCGCACCGCGACCAGGTCGTACACGTCCCGATGGTCCTACGACCCGGCCGGCAACATCACCGCGGTTCGGGCACCGGGATCGATCAACACCGGTTCCGGAGCTGACGGACATCTGGTCATCGACGGCACCACAGCAGCAAACTCCACCGACGGAACCGCGCACGGCGCAGGCAACCCCTTCCAGATCCCCGACGGCGCCCAATACCGCAACGTCACACTGCAGAACGGCGCCTACGCGACCTCCGCTGTCGCGAACGGCCTCATGCTGCACGCGACCGGCACCGTCACCGTCTGCTCGACCTGCGTCGTCACTATGGCCGGAAAGGGATACCAAGGCGGTGCCGCCGGTACGGGCGCCAACAACGGCAACGGCTCCGACGCGGCGAACCCCAACCCGGGCAACGGCGGCAAGGGCGGTGCCGGTGGGCTCCTTGGCCTTGACCCGTCCGGCGGTGGCGGCGGTGGTCACAAGACCGACGGAGGTCAACCGGGAACTGCCGGAAGCGGACCCGGTCTTCCCGGCAAGGCCACGGGAAGCCCCGACTTCGCCACCGTCGGCACCGACTACCTTCGCGGCTCCGGCGGCGGAGGCGGCGGCGGAGGTAAGAACCTCCTCGGCACCGCCGGCCCCGGCGGCAACGGCGGCGGATTCGTACGGATCACCGCCAACAAGATCGTCATCAGCGGGCAGATCGATGCTTCCGGAGCCGACGGTGGCGCCGGAGCCGCGAACTCCGGTGGCGGTGGCGGAGGTGCCGGTGGCGGGATCTGGCTCGCAGCACCCGACATCGACCTCGCTGCCACGACCGCCCTCGACGTCACGGGCGGCACCGGTGGCGCCGGACCTACCAACAGGCAAGGCGGCAACGGCTCTGCAGGTTACGTCCGCCTCGACGCAGACGCAGTGACCAACGAACCCTCCGGCGCAGATCGCACCCGCGCCGCGATGATCACCTCGATCTCCTACGACGCAGCGAACCGTCCCGTCGATACCGTTGAAGGGGCACAGACCCTGCAGGCCGACCCGACGATCGATGCCGGCGAGTTTGCCGTGCCTGACCCCAACGGCCTGGCCAACACCCGAAGCCGCAGCGTCTACGACGCCGACGGACAGATCGTGGCGACCCTTCCGCCGCAGGCCTTCGGTAACGCAGCGTCGCTCACCGCCCCGAACAACGACACCGCCCGACGAGTTGATTACAACCTCGACGGCCTACCCGTGGCGTCCTACAACCCCCGCTATGACAACGCCTCAGGCAGCGCCACCACCTCGATCGGCTCCGGCAACGATGGCGGAGGATCGGCAAACCAGCAGACCTCACAATGCGCCACCGGCCGCGTGGTCGACCAAGCTGCCGGACCCGCCAACAATGCGACCGGCACGCAAGCCACCTATCGGGCCAACTACTCGCTCCTGCCCGCCAACTATGGCAGTCAGGTCGGAGTCTGCATCACGCGCACCACCTATGACCCGATCGGCAACCTCCAACGCGCCTGGCTCCCGACCTCCAACGGAACCGACAACGGCTACCTCGAGTACGCCTACACCGGCGACGCGCTGACGGCGACGATCACTGGACCGGACCCGAACTCCACCGGTCGAGTCACGGTCTCGACCTCCCGCTACGACGGTGTGGGACGCGAGACCTGGAACCAGGACGCCAACAACAACATTACCCAGACCGCCTATACCGCGGACGGCCTCGTACGGCAGACAGCCGAACAGGCCTACGACCCCGACGGAAGCGGCCCGGCCGGCACAGTCACCGAGATCAGCGACTTCGAGTACGACGCCGGAGGAAACCTCCTCAAGCGCAGCAACCCGAGCATCGCCCTCGACGTGACCCTCCAGACCTGGACCACCGACAACCTGATCGCCCAAATCACCGCACCTGGACCCGGCACCGGGACCGGTCAGACCACGGCTGTCACCAAATATGGCTACGACCTCGTTGGAAACGCGATCCAGACCTGGCAGCCCGAGGCGGTCCTCAACAACAAGCGCCCCGTTCGCAACGAGTTCACCTACGACAACCTGCTCGCAGCCACCCATACCCCGATCACCGACACGAGCTACCGGTCCGCCCGCTACGCGTACTCCCCTGCCGGAATGAAGGTCGCCACAGAAACAGCTCGTTGTTCATCGGCCACCTACACCGACTGTGCCCCGGGCAACAGCAACTTCCTCACCGCAGGTGTCGTCAAACTCACCTACGGAGCCAACGGACGACCGACCTCACAAGTCGGACGCGACCGCGACCCCCTCGAAGGACCGACCACCTCGATCACCACCACCTACTCCCAACACGGCGGACCCGCCAAGATCATCGACCCCACCAGCGGGATCACCATCGAAGCCGGCTACTACCTCGACGGCATGACCCGACGGGTCACGGAAACCGGTGCAGGTCTCGACAGCAAGGGCAACACCAACACGTACGCCTACAACGGATCCGGTGCCGTCACCGTCCGTACCGACAAGACCGGAGTATCCGGAGCCACCAGTGACGCAACCGCAACCACGTCCTACCGGTACAACCACGCCGGTCTGCCAGGTGGAGTGAACTCCGACGTCCTCGACGCCGCCACCGACTACACCTGGGACGACGCCGGTCGCATCCTGACGGCCCAAACCGGAGCACACATCGCCGAATGGTCCTGGCACCCCAACGACGCCCTCGCTGGCGCCAAGACCACTGTCAACGCCACCGTGATGGGGGAGTACCGCTACCAGTACAACTCCAACCGCAACATCACCAAGCAGACCGTCACGGGCAGCGACGGGAACTACACCAACGACTACTCCTACTCGCCGGGCCAGCAAGTCACCGGTTGGACCTACGCCCCGACCGGCGGCACCCAGCAGGCGACCACCTACGGCTGGGACAAGAACAGCAACCGCAAGTCCGTTGCCGTCAACGTGTCGGGAACGACCACGACGACCAACACCACCTACAACCAGGACAACTCGATCGCCACTGTCGACGCGCCCGGCACCGCCAGCGACTACAGCTACGAGTACAACCGCGCCGGACTGTTGATCAACGACGGTTGCAGCACCTACGTCTATGACGCGTTCGACCGCATCGACAAGCAGATCGCCAACAACACTGCTGCTTGCGGAACCAATGGCCGAACCACTGAATACACCTACGACGGAATGGACCGCCAACGAGCCATCAAGGTGACTGGCTCATCGAAGGCAGGTGCGAACCGGACGACCCGAAGCGTCTATGACGGCCTCGGCACCGAGATGGTCGGCCAGACCGATGCCGTCAACGGAGACCTCAACGGGCCCAAGGTTCTCTACCAGTTCGACGCATCGTCGACGCCGATGGCCTACGAACAGTCCGGATCCACCGGTGCCGGCAAGGCCTACCTCGACCACGACGGCAACGGAAACATCACCACCGTCACCACCACCGGCTACAACCTGGCCTGTTCAGCGAGGTTCGACCCGTTCGGGTCTCCTGTAGACGCAGCTTCAGGTGGGGACGCCAACGGCGTGTGCCACAACACCGGTGGCGCCGCCGAAGCAACAGGTAACGCCTCTTGGTACCGAGGCCAGACCCGTGACGGCTCGACCGGGAACTACCAGCTCGGGGCGCGCACCTACAGCCCGACCACCGGTGCGTTCACGGCACCGGACTCCTACCGAGTCTCCGATTCGGGCACCGACCTGGGTGTGGGCACGGACCCGTTGACGATGAACACCTACTCCTACGTCAACGGCAACCCCATCAACCTGCTCGACCCCGACGGACACGCACCGACCTGCGTTAGGGAAGGAACCTGCACAGCCAAGGTCGACGCCAAGGGCAGATTTACCAAGATCAAGAAAACGAAGGCTGCAAAGCGGGCCGACAGCATGGTTGCACCGCCCACCGGTCTCGAGCTCGCCGAACTGCTAGGGCCAGGAATCGAACGCCAGATCAACTCCACTCTCGGCAGCGCCTTCGACGAAGAGCAGTTCTACGACGACTACATCCGTGCGCTTAAGGCGGAGGACTGGGACGCGCTAGGCCAGTTCGACACAATCCTGGCCGAAGAATCGTGCATCAACGACGGTGGAGGCAAGGAGTGCCTCGGGCTCTCGACGTGCACACTGAAGTGCATTCCAGACAACCTAAAGACACTGGGAAAGGTCCTAGACCCGACCGCTCCATTCAGGGGTTGCATCGAGTCCGGAGACCGAAGCGATTGCATCGCCGCGGGGGTTTCGGTGGTGCTGGCGGGAAGCGGCGGAGTCCTGGCGCGGATCCTTCGAAGCCGTCGTGTCGCGAAGTCGGCATGCGACGTCCCAAGCAACTCGTTCACCGCGGATACACCGGTTCTGATGGCAGATGGCAGCAAGAAGTTGATCAAGGACGTCGAACTCGGTGACTTCGTATTTGCGGTCGAGCCCGAGACCGGCGAGAACGGCCCGCGGAAGGTAGTCGACTTGATCCGGCATTCGGGGCCACACCTCATGGTCAGGGTTCGACTCGCTGACGGCACCGCTATTGATGCAACTGATCATCACCCGTTCTGGGTGGAGAGCGACCACACATGGGTCGAAGCGATCGACTTGGAGTCGGGCGACGTGCTGATCGGGCCCGACGGTGCTAAGAACAGAGTCATCGCGACGTTGGTCACCGAACAGGACCTCACGGCATACAACCTCACCATCGAGGACCTGCACACTTACTTCGCTGGTGCTGAGCCAGTGTTGGTCCACAACGACGACGATGACTACAACCAAGCGATGCGGGAGGCAATGACGTGGCTCGAGGAGCGTGGCTTCCGGGCGGAGCGGCCGACCTTCGGCAGGTTCGGAGATACTCGTGGCAGGCCGATCGGCATGCAGACAGCCGATGGCAAGGTCGGTTTCCGAGTGGAGTTTGACGAAAGAAGTGGTGCGCACATCAACGTGTTCAACGGTAAAGAGAAGGGACCGCACTTCACTTTCAATGCGACTTCGAAGACTGTCTCCAAGATTCAGGGAAACTTCGGGTGCTAACGATGTCTGAAAACTTCTGGGAGACGGAGGTGTATGGAACGGCGCCGCTCGCCGACTTGGAGCGCATCGACATGGACCACGTATTTGACTGGCTAGGGACATCCCTGCCAGTCCTCGGTTCGAAAGTCGACTGGTCCTCGGTGCGGGGGATGCACTCCCACAGCCACTTCGTCGATGAGGTCGAACTTGCCGACGAGGCGGCGCGAGAAATCGGTCGCCGGGTGGCGGCAGGAGCTGGCGTCGACCATGTGGGCGACGGCCTGTCGCCTTACGGAGTCCGGCTATCTAGCGAGAACGTCGGGGCGATCGTCAAAGCGCTACTTGAGGTGCCTGAGCATCATTACTTCCTTGACCAGGATCGAGCATGGCTGGTCGTTGTCAGCAGCGAGGGTGACCTCGACATACTCGACCAGTTGAGTTCCGACGGCGGATCCTGAGGGCAGCGAGGAACGGCGCTTGGTCTCAATCCAGAGTCCTGGCGTCAGCGCGATTCCAAATCAGGCCGTCGGGCAAGAACAATGGGTGGTGTTAGCCGACCGGGCCCTTCGGCGCCAATACCTTGGTGCTGATAGCCGATGCGGCCCGCAGAGCGTTCAAGGACAACAAGCTTCGGGACCTTGTCCTCGCGACCGACCCGAGACCGATGGGCAGTTAGCGAAGGCCTGGCCGATCAGATCGTGGATGTTGACGTCGAGGCAGTGGGCTAGCAACCGCACGTCGTGCATCTCCGCACCGAATGAAGCGTGCGTGTCTTGACCTCGGCGGTGAGAACCTGCTCTCTTCCGATGGAGAATGATGGCAACGTGAATGAGCAGCTACCGCCGCCGTGGGAGACCATCGACGAACACTTTCCGGTCGCGCGATGTGGGATTCTCGTTTCGGGTCGAAAGCCCTCGTCGCCAGAATTGGTCGATGGGTGGGTCGATGCATGCGATCGGACACTCGAACAGATCGAGTCGTCGGGAATCGCAGTGCCGAAGATGACCCTGTCTCGCTGGGATCCAACGCGGGATGAGGTGGTTACGGCAGACCGGAACCAAGGCACGCAGCAGGCCGAGATCGCCAAGCTGTTGGCTCTCGGGCTTGATGGCAGCCTCAGTTGGTCGGGTCAGGCGCGCGGTGCTGCTCCGAATCTTCCATTCGTTTATGAAGCGGATTGTTGGGCGCTCCTCGATCCTCCCGACTGGATCAGTCTCGGCCTCGATGTAACTTTCGTCGCCGAACTGTCCGCGGCCGACCAGGTTGATATCACAGGTCACCTGATCGATTTGGTGCGCACAGCGTCGAACGATCCGCATGTCCACTACGCCGAAGTGTCGCCTCAGGCACTCGCCGGATACAGGGGTGCAACGCCGTGGGAGGACGATCTAGAACCCGACTGTTTCGGAGCAGGCCTTCGACTGGCACCTCGTTGGCTTCGCGGCGTTGGATCGGTGACGTTCGTTTCTGACGAGACCCTGGAACGATTGACAGATCGCCCAGCGCTCGAAAGATCACAGGACTTCGTGTCAGTGATCGAGTGCCCGCGTGGCCTACTTCTCGTCGACCGTCCCAACCTTTGGTCGGAAGACTCCGAACACGATTCCAAGATCCGTTCGCTCGTCAGCGAGCGGTTGGTGCGAGATGACATCTTGCAAGAAGCGATGGCATTCGCAGCGAACTGGCAAAGCGGTTCTACAGCGGTCGAGATGGACCGGTACTTCGAGGAACGTGACTCGTAACTCCTGGTTGACCAACAACTCGGCCAAGTCTCCTGCTCGCAGGGCGCACCAGCCTTCGGGGCATGGATCATGACGAGCACCGGAGACTTCTTGGTGAAGCCACGGGGAGGAGTCAGCAACTCGAGTTGTGCACTGCTCAGGTGCTGGCCCAGGCCCTGCTCGTTTCTGAATCGACCGCCCGTCTTCTCGCGAGCAAGCTGGGACAGGCGGCGATTCTGCAGGTCTTGACGGAACTTGCCGCCCGCCGCGACTGCGGGCGCCTTGACCCGGTGGCTTTGTCGAGTTGGGTCGCCGTTGCCCGAACGCGCACCCGCTGTATGGACAATTTCTGACAGATTGATCGCGTCGCGGGCCTGCCCCTGCTTAACTACGTTTGTCTGCGGGGCAGTGCTCCGTCGCTCCGGATTGAGAGGTCATCGTGAACGGTCGAGGCAGCGACGTGTGGCCCACAATCTGTTGCGCGGCACCTGTGACCCGGGTTCCCAGCGATCGCGTCAACGTGGTCCTGAGGAATCTCGCGGCAAGATCGCCGGACTTTCGCCTGTTTTCGGGCTCGATGTCAACGAAACCGAAGGAGTCGTGCGTTGGATGACGACGCCAGAACTCCAATCTACTGGGCATCTTCGAGCGTTTCGGCCACTCGGATGCTGTGGGATCCAGCGGTCCACGAGCATTTTGGTGAACGTTGCTACCTCTACCTGATCACTGGCCGTCGTGCAGATCCCACCGGAACACTTAGCGACGACCTGCGGCGGCTAGCCCTGTCGCTTGGCATCACCTCCGCTACTGCACATGCGCTCTTCGGGCCGTACGACGTTCTCTTCCGGTTCTGGGGGACGAATCAGAGTCGCCAACGTTTTGCCCGTGGACTCAAAGCGTCAGCCATCCAGGTGGTAACCATTCGGGAGTTCACGGCAAGCGACGTTCATTACGGATTGACCGCAACCGGAGCACCGTCTGCGGCAGAGATATCAGCGCAGATCGACCACATCCGCGCCGCGGCCGAAGCCGAACGCCTGAAACCAGGGGCTCCGGTCGATCAGGGTGTGGTCGAACTCCTGCTCTCGCGCGGCCTTGCCCACCTAATCCAACCTTCTGTTGGAGTCAAGTTCTATCTCTTCCTCAAGTCTCAACTCCCTGAGACACCGCCACTCGACTACACAGTCCGCGAACTGCGACGGACCGCTCAGGCCGAGAACCTGCAAGGCATCTCTATCTACAGCGGCACCGGATTCGTCGACCTGATTATGAAAGCCATCGCGCCCAACTACGACTCCTTGCTCGAGATCGTGAACTCTCTTCGCGTGGTGTCTAAGAGCCTCCACTTCGACCCTTGGAGCCTTCCCGTCGCTGACTTCGGAAAGGCGATGATGCAGGAGACCCTCGATGGAGTCGAAGGGGAACTCGGGCGCGCATTGGAGACACTGCTGTCGTTGGAGCAGGACTCTGCCCGCGCCGAGCTTCTCAGAAGAGAAATCGGTTCGATGGACCGCCGGCAGATGACCGCGCTTTCCAATCTCGCCGGTGAGATCTACTCACGCGCCAGCGGATCAGATCTCGAGCGGATGAGCGAAACACTGACTGCCTGCATCGCCAAAAGCCGCAAAGATCTAAATCGCGCGCTCTCGTTCCTCACCAGTATCGAGGACGACCTTCGATACTTCCTCCCACGATTCCTGGCCGCCCACCTCGGCCCACGGTGGCTTGATCAGATCAGGAGTTCGAATCTCAACCTGGGAATCAACTCACCGGACGCTCTGGACAGATTCACCGGCAGCGGTCCCGATAAATGGACCCTTGGCCTCATGCTCCGTGTCTTGTCTGAGAGCTACGTCCGATTCGAAGGCGACCTAGCGGCAGACCTTCACAGCATCTTTACCGAAGGGTGGCGCAGTCACATCCGAGACATCGTTGACCTACGTGACGAGTTTGCACACGGACTGCTCATGACATCAGTCCGCGCACGCGATTTCGGCGGTGCGCTCGGGATGAAGGTTCGAACAATGCTTATCGCCTCCCAGTTTCAGTCCCGCCTCGAGCACCACATCGACCTGTACATGTGAACGACCCGACGATCCCATTCCAAGGACGTGCAATGACTCCACGAACCATCCGTCTCGAAGATGTCGACGACGTCTATCCCGGGTACGGACTCCCGTCGATTGATGACTTCAACGAGACGCCCGGCCTCCTCGACGATCTCATCGACGGTGATCTCACCGACAGCCGGAATGATCTCGATCAAGACGACCTCGCCGACGAACTGCGGGTTCTGAAGAGCGAGGTCGTCCGACTTGGTCGCGGTCTGAGGCATAGCCGACGGGAATTCGCGTCAACGCTGCACGTACTGCTTCTGGCAGACGGCCTTACCCTCGGGCAGATTGCCGGTCGACTGCATCGCGACCCGCGGGACGTCGACTCCGAGTTGATCGAACTGCAGCGCGTCGGCCTTATTGTGCGAACCGACAGCGGAGCCGCCATGGCCAGGTACTCCATTGTCGGCCTGAGCGAACTCTGAGGCGACTCGGTGACCGAGACAGGAGCGATTGGGATCCAGTTCAGTTGGTGGATGCTATTTGCCGCGTTTGGCTCCGTCTCGGTCGGCCTGCTCTACACGATGTTGGCGGTTCGGCAGAGCGCTGGCGGCGGTCTCCGAACTGTGGCCCATGCGGTGCTCGGCAAGTTGGACTGTCTCCTCATTACGGTCGTAGTCGACGCCCTCGGGGGACTCATCCTGGGTGTCGTCGCAGCCTTCCTGTCGCTGTCGGAACCACGGTTCTTTGTCAGTTTCGTAAATGACCGCAACCTTCTTGGCTGGTTCATCTTCGGACTTGCGGGTCCGGTCCTGGCCGACCGCATGTTCACCGGATCAATGTTTCAGAGCCGGTTCACAGGCTGGTTGAGCGAAGCTCAGGTCTCGGATCAGTCGGGTTCGCCGACCGGAGCGGTCGACGACCTCACAGCACGTTCGTGGCGCCTGCGGAGCGAAGCGCTCATGCAAATCCAGATGAGATGCTGGGTAATCGTCCAGAGACGGATGCTGCGCGAGGCGAACCGGTTGCGCGAACTAGCTGATAGAGGTCTCGCAGACCGCCTTCCGGACCTCGTTCAACTGCCCAGACTGTGCCGTCAACTACCCCATCGCGGGTTCGTTGTGCCCCAAACGGTTACCGACGCTGCAGCGCGAGTGAGCACCGCCGAGACAGATGAGATGCGTTTCGAACTGGTCGCCGCACTGGTCGAAGAACTACTCCTTGCTCAGGTCTGGTACCCGCTTTACGTCCTCTTCGGTGAAACCCACGATGCGGAATACGCGTGAGTGGTCTCCACTTGACTGAACTTCCGCATCCTCGACCTTGTCGTCGGCACCGACGAAACATACGCAGAAGTCAAAGCAAGAGGTTGTCAGGAGCGCTCGAGGCACCCTCCAACACGTGGCGACCTCCAGAAGTGTCCCAGCCGTCGACCAAGCGCGCCGCATCATCCGGTCCAAGAAGCCAAGCACAACCTGCTTCGGCACCAGCTGTTCCGCGTGCGTCGCCGCATGCTGGCGCAGGCGTGAGTACCGCCGTTAGTAGCCCGTGATTTGTGTCGGATGGGCGTTCTACCGTGATTGGACCGAGAGGAGGTCGAGAGCGTGGTCGATGTGACCGCAGAGTTCAGGCGTGTGCAGTCCGCGTATGCCCAGCCGACACTGTCTCTCATCTCGCGTAAGTCCTCCCCGGCGGTGATCGCGGTGTTCCGTTCGATGTTCAGCACTGAGAAACCGAACGTTCCTACCGCGCGCATGCACGACCAGGTCAACGGCCTTCTGGCTGACCTGCGCCGAGCCGGCATTCCGGACGTGCCCGACGCGAACGGGCGTGACGCGTGCAAGAGATGGATGAATGACGGCTGGTTGAACCGCACGTCGGACGCGAATGGCGACGAGATCTACTCGCTCACCGCCAATGCCCTCGACGGCTTGCGGACGGTGGACCGGCTGACGAAGGACCGGTCCATTTCGCTGAGCAGTCATCTCATCGCAGGTCTCATCCGGCATCTTCGCGACTTCTCGGCATCAATCTCGCCGGACGTTGGGGACTACATCACCTCTTTGACCGCGGAGAAAGTACGCATCCAGACCGAGATCAAACGGGTACTAGACGGTGGTGCGGTCGAGGAGGCCTCGGAGGACCAGATCATCGCGGGCTTTACCGAGCTGCAACGCTTTCTCGCGGAACTTCCCAGCGACTTTTCCCGCGTCTCGGAGTCCTACAGGGACTTCGAGGTCAAGCTCATCTCCGAGTTCCGTACCGAGTCGGTAGCCACGGGTGAGGCTGTTCGCCGGTATCTGGCTCACGTTCAGGACCTGGCAACGTCCTCCGCTGCCGGCCGGGGCTTCGAGGGAGCTCTCGAGTTGCTGCGGGATCCGGAGCTGCTCGACCAGGTGAACCGGTACATCTCTACGCTCTTGGCCGACGAGCGTGCTGCGGCCCTGTTGAACGTCGAGGAGCGCAGCCAGGTCCAGAACGCAGTTCTCCTCATACGCGAAGGCCTCAAACAGGTTCTCGAGCGTCGGGCCCGGGTCTCCCGGACGTTGAACGACTACATCACCTCCCATGATGTGGAGCGGGACCACGAGCTCGCCGAGACGCTGCGTGCCCTGGAGAGCGCCGCACAGGAGTGGATGCAGACGGCCGGTCCACGAGCCAAAGCGCCGATGGAGCTACTTCCCGGCAAGCTGGACGTTCAGCATCTCCGAACCAAGATGTACGACCCCGCCAACGACGAACCTCCCCTGCCAATGACCCAGGTCGAGAGGCCAGATCGAGTCGGGAACGTGACCCTGGCTGAGCTGAGGGCCCGGGGCGGGCCGTCCCATGCCGCGCTTCGCGACGAGCTCGAGGCGTACCTCGGAGACTCGGTTGAGTCCCTTGCCGAGCTCTTTCATTCCTTGCCCGAAGATCTGCGCCGACCGGTCGAGGTTCTCGGCGTTCTGCCGCTGGCTCGACGCAGCGGGCTGGAACCAACCGGCGAGGTCGAGGTCTACGAAACGGTCAGACCAGACGGTTCTCGCCGCCTACTTGACGTTCCTAGATACGCCAGCACCACACCGCCCGATGACGACTCGGCTGTTGCCGGGGAGGGACACCGATGAGCGAGCACTACCGAACCGAAGGACCTGACGATTCAAACGAATTCGACGCCCCGAGCATCGGTGCGTTCGACGACGAGGACGAAGAGAGCTACCTCGTCGACGAGCCGCGGCTCTGGGACGGCGACACCGGCAACATGGACGCCAAGCCCCGCAACGCGCTCGTCGCCCTCCTCAAGAAGGCGTTCGTGTCCTCCGATGACGTCGAGTGGAAGGCGCTGCTCCAGCACCGTGACGCCGTCGCCACCAACCTGAGCAATCTGTACTTCAACCTCGTAATCGACGAACGCGCCGAGGTCGCCTACGCCTCACCGGCGCGAACGGCTGACAACCCGTTCCGGACCCTGGTCCGAGACGCACCCAACAGCCGTGAAGAGACCCTGCTCCTGCTGTTTCTCCGTGAACGGTTCCGTGTTGGCACCGCGTCAGGTGAGGCACACGTCTTCACCGACGGTGTTGCGATGTTCGACTACGTCCAAAGGTTCCGACCCGACTCGGCTACCGACCGGGTCGGAGACGAGAAGCGGGTCACCAACGCCATCGCCGGCCTCGTGAAGGACGGTCTGCTGATGAAGACCAACGACGAGGGCCGCTTCCGTGTTCACCGGGCTATCGAGGCTCTTCTGCCGGTGACCCGCCTGAACCAGTTGCTGGAGGCCTTCCGGCGACTGCAATCCGGAGAGCCGCTCGAGGCCGACGACTACGCAGGCAAGCACGCGGCGCCCGAGGAAGTCCTGGACGCGACGGACGAAGACGACGAGGTCGAGCAACGCGGCGACTCCGGTGACACCTACGAGGAGCCGGCGTGAGCAGCATCCAGAGCGAACTCCTCGCACCCGCTGAGGTCGCCGACCTGGTCGACGACAAAACCGGGGCGACCACCCAGTGGCTTCTCGAGTCTCTTCAGGTTGTGAACTGGGGTGGGTTCGAAGGCTTCGAGAAGGTCGACATGGACCCGGACTCGACGCTCCTCTCCGGAGGTTCGGGCACCGGAAAGTCCACGCTGCTGGACGCTTACACCGCGTTGATGATGCCGTCGTACGTCGACTTCAACGGCGCTTCCAACAGCTCCGGCACCGGACGCGCCCGAAACGCCCAAGGCGGGCGACGGACGCTCCTGTCCTACCTGCGCGGCAAACAGGGCACCAACGACGACTCCGGGGGCGCGTCAAGCGAACAGCTCCTGCGCGGCACAGGCCGCGCAACCTGGGGCGCGGTTGCCGGTGTCTTCGTCAGCAGCGAAGGCGCCCAATATTCGGTGATGCGGCTCTACTTCGTGCCCGTCTCCGCGACTGCAGACTCCGACATCACCATCAGGATGGGCCTCGGCCCCGGGGCCATCGACCTGCGTGACCTGTTCGATGCCATGTCGACCCACACGGCAGCCAAGCAGCTGTCGCCCGTCATCCCGAGCACGTTTACCGGCATGAAGCCGTACGCGAAGCCGGGCGAGTTCTTCCACGCGATGTACACCAAGCTCGCCATCGGAGCCAACGGCGACGGCAAGATGGCACTCGACCTTCTATCGCGCATCCAGGCAGGCACCCCCGTCAACAGCGTGAACCTGCTCTACCGCGACATGGTGCTCGACAAGCCCGCCACCTTCGGGCACGCGGACCTTGCTTTGAGTGCCTTCGACGAGGCCGCCGACAGCCTGGCGCAGATGGTCGTCGCCGAGACGAAGCACGACACCCTGCGTGATATCCGTGAAGTGCACGCCAAACTGGTCGAGGCCCGCGTACGGGCAGATGCGCTTGACCTCTACGGGTTGAACAAGCCGGGAACCACCAAGCTGACGGTGTGGTCGCTGCGCAAGGAAGCTGCTCTTCTCGATGCTGCCGCGGATGACGCTCGCGCCCAGCACCATGATGCCGACGGTGTGGCCCGCCAGCACGGCAAGCACGTCGACGGCCTCTGGGAAGAGCTCGAAGGCGCGCGGACTGACTGCCGAGCCAAAGGCGGCGACGAGCTGGCCACCCTCGACGTCAAGCTCGGCGCTCGTCGGGGCGACCTGATCGAGGTAAAGCGCAACTTCGAGGACTTCGGCGAGCACGTCGCCGTCGTTGGTGCCAGCGTCGCCAGCCGTGGCGACTTCGATGCCCTGCTCGCTGACGCGCGCCGTTTCGGAGCCGAGAGGGAGACCTGGAACGAGAAGTACGAGGCGCGGCGAGACGCTCTGCGCGACAAGCTCACACCGCTGCAGAAGAAGCGTGAGGGATTGGAGAAGGACCTCGAGCAGCTGAACAAGTCGGGAACCCGCATCAAGTGGGAACTCGGGCAGCAGCGCGACCGCGTGGCCCAGCGCCTCGGGATGAAGCCGACCGACCTGCCCTTCCTGGCAGAACTCATCGACGTCCGCCCCGACGAGGAGGGCTGGCGAACCGCCATCGAGACCGTGCTGCGCGGAGACGCCAGCCGCATCGTCATCCCCGTCGAGCGCCGCCGGGAATTCGCGCGCACCCTCGATGACCTGAACGTCTCCCGCCAGGTGCGGCTGCTCGACGGGACCGCCGGCACCAGTCCCAAGTACCCCCTCACTGGTGCGGTCACCTCTGACCAGGCCGGCCGCATCCTGGGCAAGCTTCAGTTCGCTGACCACCCGTACGCCGGCTGGGTACAGGAACACCTGTCCGGCGCTGGTCTGAACGCTGTGTGCGTGGAGTCCACCGACGAGCTCGATGGCGGAGGCCTTCGCGTTTCCCAGTCGGGTCAAACACGCAGCGGCATCCGGTCGTCCATCGGCCGGGACAACCGCGACGACATCATCGGGTTCTCCAGCGCCGGCGCCATCGCCCAAGTCGAGGTCGAGCTGTACGAGGCGGAGAGGGAGCTTGGGGTCCTGCTCGCCGACATCGCCGCGGTCGAGGAGGAGAACCGGACGCACAACGCCCGCCGCGATGCCTACACCGCCATCTTGCAGGTCCGGTGGGACAGCGTCGACGTCGCCGGTATTGAGGACGCCATCGCTGCCTTGGAGGCACGTCAGGCTGAGTTCCTGAGTTCGAACAACCAGCTGCAGACGCTCCTCGACCAGATCGAGGAGCTCAAGGGCCGCCACGAGGCCGCCCTGCGTGCTCAGGCCGAGGCGGCGAACAAGGCGGAGAACCTCCACAAGGCGTGGCTCGACCTGACCGACCGCAAGGACCGCGTCGTCGACCACCTGAGGCCCCTCGAGGACAACGACGTCTTCGAGCTCACCCTTGAGCAGAGCGAGGACCTCGACGCCGTTTACGCCAGCACGTTCGTCGCCGACGGTGTCGAGGACCCCATCGCAGCCGCGAACAAGTTCAACGAGCGAACAACGCTGATGAAGCGTCAACTGCTGGCCCAAGCGACCGCAGCACAGGCTGCGGCAGCCGAAGCGGAGCGTTCCCTTGGACGAACCTTCAGCCTTTACGCCCACACCTGGGAAGACTCCAACCACGGTGAGACGGCGACGTCGTACCCCGACTACCTCCGCATCCTCGAAGACTTGGAGAAGCACAGCCTGCACGAGCAGCGGAAGGAGTGGCAGCGCGACATCAGCCGGTGGGCCAGCAACCACCTGCTTCTGCTGCTGCAGCAGATGTCGGGCGAGGTGGAGGCCATCAAGGCACGCGTTGTCCCCATCAACACAGCGCTGGAACGAATGGCGTTCGGTGCGCGACGGGGCCGCCTCAAGCTCAAGGTCGACGACGTATCGAACGAATCTGTGCGACTGTTCCGCAAGAGGCTTCGGGGGATGGTGAAGCTGGCCACCAAGCAGATGACCTACGAAGAGGCCAGGAAAGCCTTCGACGAGATTTCAGTCTTCATGGACTCCCTGCGTGGGCCGAAGGACCCGAAGTATGTGGGTGAGAGGTCCAACCGTGACTTGTTCCTTGACGTGCGACGTCACGTCGAGGTGTACGCCGTCGAGTACCCCGTCGGCGCAGACATCTGGCCGGCCCGC
Organism: Nocardioides sp. WS12; assembly: GCF_014108865.1. Lineage (NCBI taxonomy): Bacteria > Bacillati > Actinomycetota > Actinomycetes > Propionibacteriales > Nocardioidaceae > Nocardioides > Nocardioides sp. WS12. The sequence continues at coordinate 635,576 of NZ_CP053928.1, forward strand.
GAGCACCGGCAGCTCGGTTCGGCGTCGGGTGGCGAGTCACAGGAGCTCATCGCGTTTGTCCTCGGTGCCGCATTGCGGTTCCGTCTCGGCGACGAACTGCGAGACCGACCCCGGTTCAGACCGGTCTTTCTCGACGAGGGCTTTGTGAAGGCAGACAGCGAGTTCGCTGGACGAGCAGTGTCGGCGTGGCGCGAACTCGGCTTCCAGATCGTGGTGGGCGCTCCGGAGGACAAGTTCACCGGTCTGGAACGGCACATGCGGAAGTTCATCGTCGTGGCCAAGGACCAGCGGACCGGGTACTCGTTCATCGACTCGGTCGAAGACCACCGCGGCGCCGAAGAGGCTGAGGCGGCCGTCCTGTGAAGGGAGAGACGGAAGTCGTCGCGAGCATCGGACGGCGGCTCCAGACTTCGTGGGCTGAAGCCGTCCTCGCTGAAGCGCGCGGGATTGCGGCCGACCGAGCTGCGTGGCCGAACGACTTCCCCCTGGGACGGAAGAAGTCGGCCGAAATGGCCACCGGGTTCTCCGATGTCGTCGAAGAACTCCACGCGTGGCGCGACTGGGCCGCCGCCCATGGGGTGGAACTCATCGAGCGCACTCGACGGGTATCCGGAGTCGCCCATCAGATCCACACCCACATCCGAGTCGAAAGTCTGGATGACGCTGCCCGGGTTGCTGGCGACGGCTGGCCCGAGCGCCTAGAGCGGGGGCGTAGGCGCGCGGGGGAGTTATTGGAGCGGTTTCCGAACCAGACGCGTTCGGCGTGGATGTTGAACGCGACCGCCGGGCTCTTTGACGTTGAGTTCGGCTTGCTGCTCGACGTCGCCGCATGGTTCGCCGACAGCACAGCCGAGGACCGTGCGCAGCGGACCCCGCGTCAGGTTCCGGTCGAGGGCATCCATGCGAAGTGGCTCAGCAAGCGAAAGGCCCTCGTCGCTGAACTCGCAGGACTCGAGAGCCTCGGCCTGATGCCCGACCACCCAGCACGTATCCACTTCACCTACCTCGACGAGGACTACCTCACCACTGGCGGCCGAAAATACGACTCTGCATCCGTGGGGGACCCTGTCGCGCTGCCGTACGTACCGCGGGTGGTCCTGATCAGCGAGAACAAGGATACTGCCGTCGGATTCCCGTCCGTTCCCGGCGGCATTGCCATTGAGGGCGGCGGAAGCGGCGCAACCACCCACGCCAAGTTCGACTTCATCCTGGATGCCCCCGTCGTTGTGTATTGGGGCGACATGGACGCCGACGGACTGGAGATCCTCAACCAGTTCCGCGGCGCTGGCGTCGCCAAGACCTCGATGCTCATGGACCTCGGCACTTTCGAGGCGTGGGCCCGGTTCGGCACCAACGTGGACAAATACGACCAACCGTTGGGGGCGCGCGACCCGAAACCTGTTGAGCACCTAGAGGGACCAGAGCGGGCGCTGTATGCGGCGCTCATCTCTGCGGACTGGCCGCACTTCCGACGCGTCGAACAGGAACGCATTCCGCTCGGTGTCGCGCTTGCCAAGCTGCTAGCCCTAGTAGACAAGTAGGTGCAGCAGAGCCGACTTCGTGCTCAGGGGCTTATCACAAGCGTGGTTCTACGTATCCCGACGTGTACGTGTTCCGCAGCGCGGCTGAAAGCCACAAGCCGTATCCGAACGTGCTTCAGTCACGGGTGCGCCAGGACGATCATGTCGGTGCATCACCACTTATGACGACCTGCACAGGCAGTGCCACGGCTAGATCGAAGAAACTCCGTACATGGAGATTGCCAACAGCGCAGTGTTGACGACACCGATGAAGATGTCGGTTGCCTTCTTTTTCGTGCTATCGGCGTCGCTGTAGCTGAGCCAAGTAATGAATCCCCCGAATGCAAGCGCGATGACGACAGTGGCCCAAGCCCGAGTCGTACCCGAGTCGCTGGCGACGGCGTTGAGAATGGATCCGGCGACTACCGTGACACCGGGAAATGTCAGGTTGCCGGCGGTCAGGAACAACGGCTGCTTTTTTGGATCCTCTTGAGCAATGGGTGCGGCGGGATTCGGAGTTGTTACCGCAAGAAAATCGGGAAGGTTCGCCATTTCGTTGCTCCCTATTTCGCGCCGACATGGGTAGTGACGTCGATTCGAAGTCTAGTGATTTCATTGGCGGGACGAGGCGTTTCAGGCAACCACGCGGCGGTGAGGAATCTTGACTCCAGATGCCCGCCGGTGGGGACCCTAGGTATGCATCTGGCTCGGATCCCGCAGCCCGAACGTGGGCGACAACCCAAGACGCCGTGGAACCCTTGGCGCTTCCATTCGCCCGGTGCGCTGCGAGCCTCGCTGTTTCCGCAGTCGGCCGGAACCCAAACGGATATCTTTGCGCACCGGACGCAGCGTCGCGCTCCACCCGAGATCAATCTTCTGACTGGTGTGAGGAAGTAGGTGCGACGTGGAGCCGAAGTTCTCCCTGACCGCATATGTGGTTGTCATGAGTGTCACCGGGATCGCCGTGAGCGTGCTGTCCAACCCGCAGTTCGTGGTCTGGACATCGGTCAGTGTGTGGGCGTCCGGCCTCTTCCTCTGGTTGTCGTATCGATTTCGAACACGCTCGTACCCCAAGCGGCGGATGGCGCACCGAAAGGAGCTAGACCGGTGGGTAGCAGGTCAGTGGGTCGGCCAGGCAGTGGCCTGCATCGGAGCCGTCGCACTGACTTCTTTCGAGGGTTGGCACGTTGAGGCAGTTCCGACGCCGGTCACACCGCTCCTTGTGGGCGCAATGCTTGGATCGGCAGCTGTCTTCGTGTCTGCTCTCGTCGACTGGTACTGGGTCCTTCCCAAGATCTCCGGCATTACAGGTCCCTTGCCCTGCGTGAACGTGGCCGACGGTCAGTTCCGACTAGTGACCAAACTTTGGTTCGCCCATCGGGCAGCAGCAACGGCGATTGTCACAGTCATCCTTGCCGGTATCCCTGGCTATCTCGCGTCGACCTCGGACAGCGGTGCTGAAGGAGCTGCGTGGGCGATTCTTGGTGCCGCGCTCTCGATCGGCTACGGCCGCGTCGGCGGCGATGTGATCTCGGCCTTTGCCTACTTCTTGAGTCCGCCGGTTCGTGTTGCGCGGGTGATCAAGGTACGGCCGGACCCTCGGTCTCACCAGCTCGAAGATGCTTTGATCATCGACGTCTCGATCCAAGGTGCCAACTACAAGACCTTTGCCCAGATAGAGGCAATGGCGGCGCCCGAGTTCGTTGAGCCAGGCACATTGATCAAGATCGGTGAGTTGTCCGATGTGATCACCTCTTCCCGCACGGCTCCCGCGTGCGTGGGCCCAGCAGATTGCATGGGCATGAACTGGTACTGCTTCAGGAACCCGTCCGCGAGCACCCTTGCTGGGGCTAAGTCGGTGCCTGCTCCGTGGGGCGGCGACTGATTGACGGTTGCTTGCTTGCTGGCTTCTCGATATGGACACGGACGCGCATTTAGTCAGCCGCCCAGCACCACAGCGGCAGTTTCAACAGCCTCGTCCGCGGGCCGTCACGTAGCGGCGCCAGTCCTGCCGAGGCGAGTCGCCGCGAAATCTCCCTGCCGGACGAGTTGGGCGCCGATCATTGCCAGCCAGGCGGCGAAAAGCGTGAAGGCGAAGTAGCGCGAGAGCTGCGCAACTTCATCGACGGCGGTGCCGGCAAATGAGACCAACATCAGAGGCGCCATGACTTGGGAGACCCTGATCGCGGATGGCGCTGCACCGGCCGGACGTCCATAGCCATGCAGCGCGGCCGCGGCAGTCGTACACAACGGAATAAGTGGATAGAAGCCGTTATGAATCGCGGCGTGCCACGACCCGTTCGCCGTGCCAGGTAGGTCGGCGGGAAAGGCAACCGCTGCCAGCCCGACGGCCCCAGCGCCAATGAGCATGCCAACCCCTCGACCTCGACGGTCGCCCGATGCCTGGAACACTGCGGCGGCCTGGGCACCAATCGCAACCGCCGAACATGCGAACGCTGCAGACAACACCCAGCCGTCCGGCCCGAGCGCCAACAGACTTGGCCACTGCGTGTCGGTACGTCCAACGGGAGACCAGCCCACACGATCGAGGAAGTCGCGCTGCCTTAACGTGAGTCCGGCCATGACCCCCGGCAACAAGGCGCTGGCAATCATTCCAGCTCGTCCACAAAGGCGGAGCAATCCAGGCTTCACCCAACTGACCGTAGTGCGTCTAGCTTGCAACATGCTTTGATTCGCCTCCTGCCGTCGGGGATTGCATTACCCGCTTGGGCGATCGACGCGCGCCCCTCACGAAGACGTCTGGCCGATCGCCGCAACCACTGTTTCGGACTAGCCTCCAAGGCATGAATCATGACGAGCATCTGCGCCTTCTCGGTGAAGCCACTGGGAGGAGTCAGCAACTCGAGCTATGTACAGCTGTCGGCAACGCTCTAAAACGAGGCCGATGCGACGCTCGAAAACGAGGCCACCGGTTCGTTGACTTCTAGTCTGCCGGGTCTTGGGTTCTGATGCTGGGCAAGGTGTCGATTCCGCGGTTGCGTAGTCGGTAGCTGGCGCCCTTCAGGGTGAGGACGTCGGCGTGGTGAACGACGCGATCGATCATCGCGGCAGCGACGGCCTGGTCGCCGAACACGCCGCCCCAGCCGCTGAAGGGCAGGTTGGATGTGAGGATCAGCGAGGCGTGTTCGTAGCGGGACGAGACGAGTTGGAAGAACAGGTTGGCGGCGTCTTGCTCGAAGGGCAGGTAGCCGACCTCGTCGACGATGATCAGCCCGTAGCGCCGCAGCCGTGCGAGCTCTTGGGGTAGTCGTCCGGCGCGGTGTGCTTCGGTGAGTCGGGTGACCCATTCGGTCGCCGTTGCGAACAGCACCCGGTGGCCGTGGTTCGCCGCAGCGATTCCCAGGCCGGTGGCCAGGTGGGTCTTGCCGGTGCCGGGCGGGCCGAGCAGGACGACGTTGCGGGCTTCGGTGAGGAATCCGCCTGATGCCAGTGATCCGATCTGTTGACGCACCGAGGGTTGGGCGTCCCAGTCGAACTCCTCGATCGTCTTCGGTGCTGCGAACCCCGCGGCACGGATCCGCAGTCGGGCACCGGACGCGTTGCGGGCGGCGACCTCGCGGTCGAGGACAGCGGCGAGGTACTCCTCGTGGGTCCATCCGGCATCGCGGGCGTGGTCGGCCAACCGGCCGGCGGCTTCGGTGATCCGAGGTGCCTTCAGCGCCGACGCCAGGTAGGTCAGCTGCTTGAGTGCTTCGGTTGCGTCGCTCTTCGTCTTGCTACTGCTGGTCGCCATCAGGCCACCTCCTCACCATCGACACCATCGGCAGGACCATCGCTGACGCCACCGTCGCTCAGGGCGTTGGTGAGGCCGCCGTTGATGAGGCCGAAGGCGCGGTCGTAGTCGGCCAGGTCCCGCACCAGGCCGTCATCAGGGTCTGGTGCGGGTCGGGGTTGTTGGTACTGCTCGCGCAGGACCTTCGCCGCAGCGATGTGGGCGGGGTCGGTGATGGTCATCCCGCGTGCCCAGACCCGGTCGTGGGCCGCGACGAGGCGAGCTTCGTGGCGGACTTCGACCCTGGTCAGGTCCGCATGGACGTCGACGAACCTGCCGATCACCGCGGGATCGACCGAGTAGTCGTTGCTGTCGACGCGGACGTAGTAGTCGCGTCCCAGCCGGACCCGGTTGATCCACCCCACCGTCGGCGGCACCGGGGGCAGGGGCAGCATCGCGGCCCGGTCGGCGTTGAGCAGATCGACCGGTCGGGTCTTGATCGTGCGCACGATGCGGGTGTTCGCCTTGGTCAGCCAATCAGCGAACTGGGCGTTGAAGTCGGCCGGTGAGGTGAAGTCACGACCAGGCATGAAGGAGGTCTCGAAGAATCCGTTCCTGCGTTCGACGATGCCCTTCGATTCGGGGTCATAGGGCTTGAGTCGCTGCAGCGTGGTGGCCAGGGTGCCGGTGAAGGCACCGACCCCGTCGGCATGCCGCTTGCCGCGGCCGATGCCGGACTCGTTGTCCCAGATCAGCCTGCGTGGGACACGGCCGAGCAGCTGCAGCAGCATCCACATCGCCAGCAACAGGTCCTCGGTGTGCCGGGTCGGGATCATTCGTCCGACCATGAAGCGGGAGTGCGCCGCGGTGATCACCATGACTGGCAGCAACTTTGTCGTGCCGTCCTCGAGCGGGATCTTCTTCGGCGGGAACCACAGATCGCACTGCGCCGCGTCACCTGGCAGCCACGTCAACCGATCCGAAGGGTCAACCTGTCTGTGGTCAGGCCGCAGCTGGCGGACGTTGTCACGGAACCAAGTGATCGACCCGGTCCAGCCGACGCGTTCGGCGATGACCGTCGCCGGCATGTCCGGCGTCTTGGCCAGCAGTTGACGCACCGCTGGTTCGAACGCAGCAAACGATGTCGGCACCGCTGGTCGCTCGTACTTCGGTGGCGCGTCCGATGCCACCGCCCGTGCCACGGTCGACCGTCCGACGCCCAGGTCCCGTGCGACCTGACGCTGCGGAACACCGTCCGCAACCAGCCGCCGGATCAAAGCCCAATCCTCCACAGAGATCACCCATCCAATCTGTCTGGGTGGCCTCGTTTCCGACCGTCGCTATGGCCTCGTTTTCAAGCGTCGTCGACAACAGCTCAGTTGCTAGCGCGGGCTCTGATCGTTTCTGAATCAAGTGGTCGTCTTCTTGCGAGCAAGATGGGACAGGCGGCTGCACTGCAGGTTCTGGCCGAACTTGCCGATCGGCGCGACTGCGGGAACCTGGACCCGATCGCTTTGGCGAGTTGGGTCGCTGTTGCCCGACGTGCGAACAAGGCACGGAATCATGTGATGCACTCGCCCTGGGTCATCGACCAAGGTGCAGACACCGTGTCGGTTCTCGTCAACGGATCGATGAAGATGGCTTCCCGCAGTGACGATGACCTGCGCGAAGACATCAACGACCTTGCCAGGGCGGTGATCCGGGCGAGCAACCTTCTGGCCTCAGGCAGCACGGTCAGTGATGCCGGTCATGCCTAGGGCAGACCCTGAGCCAAGGGCAGACCCTGACGACCTCAGGGTCTGCTGACGCGTCGAGCAGCAGTGCGGCCTCGATATCCCCAAGGGCACCACGAAAGGCGTACACGGTGATCCTCGATGGAACACCGTCCAACCCGCACTGAAGGTGCGTCAGAGAGTTTTGGCTGTCACGTTCCTTTGGTTTCCCCGGTGACGGGGGCCGCGGTCGCTACTGGTGCATCAGGACCTGGCTGCGAAGGAATGTTAGGTCAGCAGTGAGGCTGCGGCCGCGAGCGGTCGTTTGTCGGCCGCGGCTGTTTACAGGGAGTGCGGAGAGTTCGTCCTCCAGCGCTCCGATCCTGTCGTTGAGTATGCGTAGTCGGCGGCGTGCCTCGGCGGCGTGTGCCTCACCGCAAAAGCGGGCTAGGCGCTTCTCTGCAGTCCTCAGCAGAAGGATCCCGCACTCCGGGAGCCGACATGTGTAGGTGAGGCCACGTCGTCGGTCGGAATGCAGCCAGGCCAAGTCGGGATCGTCGCACAGAGTGCCCTCGTAGAGCATCCTGTGTGCGTATCGTTTCTCGAGACTTGTCAGGCCCATAGCCACATTCTGCCGGTTGTCGGGACTGATGCAAAGGTTATGCCATCTCCTTAGGGGAGATCTGGTTCCATCAGACGTCCACGTCAAAGGACATCAGTTTCTGTCAGACGACCGCCTATGCATCCCGATTGTCAAGGCAGTCCGAGGCTCAGAGTGCAGCGCTTCTGTTGCGTCGAGCAGACCGGAAGCCGGTAGACGAAGAATGTTTTGCCACGGTTCGAGGGCTGCGCTGCGGAGACGGAGGGGTTATAGTCCGATCAACAACTGACGATTTTCTTGAAGAGCCGGAACCGACCTTGCGCCCAAAAAGGGGAGGGCGCGAGGCCGGGGACTGTTGGCGCAGTCCACACCGGCCTCGCTTGACGACGTCATTGGGACACCACCTAAGGAGCACAATGACAACGCCCGACCCCATTTTGGCGGATGCAACCCTTTCGCACCACTTCGGAAGCACCTACGCGTGTCGTCAGGAATCCGCGACCGAAGCGCCCGCGCCGGCCACCCTCGACGAGGCACAGGTGGCTGCTCATCGCGACCACACGACCCCTCATCAGCCCGTCCCGGATAACCGGGCGCCGATAAGGCCGAAGCCCCACTCGGAAGGCGCGGGGGAGCAGCCGACCGGAGACTGCCGCAGCGCGAATGGAACCGCTGTCGTCGAACAGTTCGACCATGCCGACCCGAACGAACAGGCGGGGCCGGCAGGACTCGGGCCGCATGACGGACCTTGGCTTGTGTTGTTGGACGGTGACATCGCTGACGTTGCTGGATGCATGTACGAGGCGAGGTTGATGGCCCGCCATCTGGCCGACGTCAACGAATCCGTCGGGCAATGGAAGGTCATCGAAGTGGTCCCGGCAGCTTCGCACCTGAGTTGACGCATGTCCGCCCAACTCCCGGCGTTCGACGACAGCGGGGCCAACAGCAGCTCCCGATCGAAGGATCAGGTCGACCGGTCTGTCCCGGCTTCTCGGCAGACGCTGCAGGTCCCCCCGCTTGATCGATACCGAACGCCTTCCGTTCTGCGGGCCCCCATCGTTGGACAACGCAAAGGAACGAAGTCAGCCTTCACCGAACGCCGGACCGGTTCGGTCGTGGGCGCCGCTCGCCTTCCGCTGCTACTCGAGCTCCTCAGTGACGACAAGCTGAGGCGCACGGTGGCACAACAGACACGAATCCAGATCCGGGAACGTGGCAAGGCGAAGGAGGTCGACCTCAGCGATCTGGTCGAAGCGAATGTCCGGAGCATGCAGGAGGTCCGACGACCAGCCGCCTGGGCTAGACGTTCGACCCCATCGGGCCTGTTCATCCAACGCGCGAAAGTGCTCGACGACGAGACCGGCGGACAGGTGCCAGGTAGCGACGACTACATGGTCTGGCACGAATCGGCACTTGAGAACGGGCACCTCATCGTGGTCGCGGCCGACGCACGATTCGCTGCCTTCACGACCCAGGCACTGGACCTCCAATGGAGCCATAAGGGAATGGAACTCCAGCACCTTCCGGACCTGATTGTGGAACTTCGATCCGGAGAAACGATGGTTATCGACTGTCGCGACGCGGACTACCGAGATGACGAAACCTTCATTGCACAGGTGGCTCTGACTGCGTCACTGTGCCGCGAGATCGGTTGGCGATACGAGCTGTGGGATCGCTTGCCCAAGCAACTCGACTGCAATCTGCGCGACCTTGAGAATTTCGTCATCGTGGAGACGTCAGTCGGCGACGCCTCTCGCGACCTCTCCGGTCACTGTCCCGACGGGTTCCGCACGGTGGCTGGCTTCAGGGCCTACGCACAATCGCGACTCGACCGAGGGGACGCTACTGCTGCCCTCAAGCACGCGCTGTGGTGCGGCTACGTGCAGACCGACCTGACCTGCGCGATCCAAATGCACACCGAACTCTTCCCGAGCGACGAGCACGAACCGGGACTGGTCCTCGACGGACCCTGGCGAGAGGTCGTGGTCGCATGAGCCGCAACAACCACACCATTCGATTTGAGACGAGCATGCAGACAGCCGCTGGTGGGCCGAGCTGATGCCGCGTCGCCCCGCTGTACCCAAACTCATCATCGGCCGAGACCTCATCGTCGCCCTGCCTGACGGACCTTCGCGCGTCATTGACTTCATTCGTACGGATGACATGGAACTGAGAGTGCTCCTCCGCCTGCCGAACGGCGACGAGGTTACAAAAACGCTCGACTGGCTCGTTCACACCCTTCAACTGGAGAACTCGATCCTGGACCAGCCGGCACCGATCCCGGTTGACGACCACCTTTGGAACAGCCAAACCGAGGAGAAGAAGCAGCAGATCGACCAGCGTATGCAGGACCTCGCGATGATCCTGACCGGCGATCCCTTCGGTCACATCGTTAACGGCACCGCCCGCGGTGAACGTTTCGTCGTTCCGCGGTTTGACCCCCGAGACGTCACACTCGAAGAGCGGTATGCGCGGATGTCGCACGACATCGACCAACGCAAACGCGACGGGATCAAGGTCTACGGCGGGTCCGCCCCGGACACCCTCAGGGGCCAACTCAGGCTCGTGCGGCGCACCGGCGACAAACGCCTCCTCATCCACGGCAACCAAGGGACAACCAAGTCCCAACCGGTGCCTGACGAGGTACAGAAGATCGTCGATGACTACGTCGCAAAGCACGTAGGCGGGTCCAAACGGAGCATCAAGAGCCACGTGTCGCTATTGCGTGAGGCGATCACCGGAGCAGGTCTTTCCGACGAAACCTCAGTGCGACGACTAGAGAAAACGTTCAAACGCTCAGCTCAAGGGCGTGGCTTCTATCAACACTCCTCGACCCAGCAAGGCAAGGACGGCCGACCCAAGCGCGACCGTGCCGGGCAGTGGAGCGAGGTCGTGCCGTTCAAGTGGATGGAGATCGACAGCACGCCCGTCAACGCGGTCGTCATCGATCAGTACGGCAAGACGGTCACCGTGACGCACTGCCTAGTCGCGGTGTGTGCCGTCACTCGAATCGTTGCCGGCCTGCGCCTTGTGACCAGCTCGAATCCCTATGACTCACGCGAAGTCCGCGGCCTGCTTTGGGACTGCATCCGCGGCTCCATCGGCCCCGCGAGAAGTGCCCTTCGTGCATTGGACCTGCCAGCCTGGGTCGACATCGATCCCACCCCAACGCTCCCGACGCGCTTCGGTGCCGCGAACACCGACCGCGGCGCCCAGTTCAACTGCTTCGGGACCATCAGCGCGCTGAACAACCTCGGCTCCCATGCCCGCCTCAACGACCCCGCAACGGGCTACCAGAAACCGCATGTCGAGGCCGTCCACCGGACATTCGACGCCTTCTTCCAGACAATGCCCGGCTACAAGGGTGCCAACACAATGGACCGCGGCCGCCACGTCGAGCGCGGCCCGATGCTCCGTGTCGAGGACATGCTCGAACTCGTCCGATGGTTCATCGACCAGATCTATCACCGGCGAGAACACTCACAGCTCTACTACCCAGACTTCCCTGGGAGGCGCTTCAGCCCGTTCGAGTACTTCGACCACCTGGTCAAGGGTCCGGGCGGACGGCTGTCAATGAATCAGGACCTGTCCGTGGCTCTCGGCCTGCTGGAAACGAAGAACTTCGCGTTACAGCAGAAGGGTCTATTCATCGACCACCGCTGGTACAACTCCCAGGAACTGGACGACCTCAAGGACCGGAACCTTGGCGACAAAGGCCGCCCCGGTTTACGCGTTCAGGCTTGGATCGACGACCGGCACCCTGAGTTCGTTTACGCGCTGCCCCCCAACGTCACGGCACCCATCGCCATCAGAGACATCGATTCGATAGCGCCCGCTCCACCCCTCGCGGATCTCTTGGATCGTGAACTGCGTGACGCCGTAGGCGTAGAGGCGCTGTTCGGCAGTCAACGAGTCGAGACCCGTGAACAGGTTGACGAGGCACAGCAGGCGCTCATCCACGTAGCCAACACGCTCGCGGTCACTTGCGTGGCGCCAAAGGCCAAGTCTGGGCGGATCAAAGCAAGCACCTCTGACGAGCGATCGCCACTTGAGTCCGCCGACACGGCGCTCGCCACCCAACCCGCTGGACGTACCGGACGCTCGAAGCGCCCGGCCGCTGCGGGAGCCGACGAGCGCATCACCAAGAGCAGCCAACCCGATTCACCGGCTGACGACCTGGCCGCCAGCTTCGAACGAATTCTTGGCGAAAGGAAGCAAGGATGACCGAACGACGATCGGCCACCCACCCCACAAGCCTCAGCGGCCTGAAGGACCTCGTCGCCCATCAAGACTTCCTCCAAAACGACCGGCCAAGAGTCGACGACTCTGACCGGATGCGCCGCCGCTACAACGGCCGAATCTCCTTCCTGGAACATCGGGCCAACCGCGCATTCCTCGACACCGGTCAAGAGTGGATGGAGATCAACGAAGGCCGAATGCCAGCCCGGTGGCTGGGTCTTGAAGGAGCCTTCCACACTGGAAAGTCGGAGACGGCAGCGATGCTCGCGCTGAAGGTCTGTCGAGACGTTTGGGGGGAGTTCGGACACGAGGTCGAGGACGCCGAGGGGCGTCACGTCATCTACCCAGTGGTCTATGTCGTTGCCGGCGCCAACGACACCGAGCGTCAACTGTGCGAACAGATGATGTTTGCCCTCGACATGCCCGAACCGGCACGTAGGGACACTACGACGACCACTGCGGTGTTGAACCTGATTGCGGCTCAGATGCGACGCAGCCGGACAGAATTGCTGTGCATTGACGACACGCACCAAATTCAGGTGGGACGTGGCCGCCACGTGACCAAGTTCTTCAAGAAGACCTTCTCCACCCTTCCCGTCACCTTGCTATTCATCGCCGACCAACTCGACGAGACCTGGCTGCTCAAGCCATCAGGGAGCGATCCAGAGAATCAGAAGGCCGCGCAACAGCTGGCGGAGCGAAAGATCGTTACGACTTACGTGCCTGTCCCTGTGAGCGCTGCCGGCCAGTCAGAGTGGATCGAATTGGTGCAGTTGTGTCTTGATGCGCCGGTCCTCCAGCACGACCACACCCTCACCGGTGTCGACTACGCCTGGCTCCTGCAAATGTGTCAAGGGCACCGCGTCAAACTGCTCGAAACCATGATCCTTGCGTCACGCCGAGCCGTCGGCGGCTCCGAAAGAATTGACCGACCTGGTCTAGAGGAAGCCGCACGAGTCCTTGAGGGCGACTCGTGACGAGGATTCCGTCGATCCCCCGTCTGCCAGAGGGCGAGTCCTTCACCAGTCTCGTGCGTCGTCTAGCCGTGATGCACAGCCTGACCGAGTTGGGTGCAATCCAGACGCTAGGTCTCAGTTCCTTGCCGGTTAGAGGGCCCGGCCTGCTCGACATTTGGGGGTTCGGCAGCGCCGAACTCCGCACGCTGACGGCGAGTACTGGATTGACCACGCAGGAGATCGGGTCGTTGACTCTGCCCGGCCGGTACCCAGCGCTCGTGCGTCTAGGTGGCTTGAGTGGAGTTGATCCATGGGGCAAGAGTTGGGCCTGCCGGGGAATCCACAGGACCTCATCGCCGGCGTGCATGCCCTGTCTGAGAGAGGACCCGTTGACGTTCCCGGTGTCATGGCGAATCGGCTATTTCCCTGCATGCCTTCATCACGAGGTCTATCTAACATCCTCGTGTGCTGGATGCCATCAAGCGCCCGCCCGGATCCTGTATGTAGGGACGCACCGCCAGAAATATTGCCGCGGTCGCTGCAAGTTCGTTGATGGTGAGCCCGCAAAGTCAGAGGTCATGGCTGCCCAACGGCGCCTCGCTGGCCTACTCGCGGCAGGGTCATCCGAAGAGACTGATGCTCTCTCGGCAACCCTCGATTATCTCTGGTATCTATGTCGGTCGCCCAAGAAGAATGCCCGGAGCTTGTCAGTGACGGAGTCGCCTGCGGAGATTGGGCGTCGACTGGCCATCGCTTCTGGTTGGTCCGAGATGAACCCCGCGGCCGTCGCTGGCGATCCCGAATTTCGCCGCACGTGTAAGCACCCGCTGAACAAGGAAGCCGGCCGCCCGTACCGAAGTGTTGCGTTGAGCAAAGCTTCGGGTCTGGTGCTCGCCGAAATGCGGGCCGCACGCCCGAAGCCAAGAGAGTCGGGGCCCTTGGTACGGCTCTCGGTACCGCATTTCATGCCGGTCGACCTTCACGTCAGATACACATCGGACTTGATCTACGACAGTTGGAAGACCCCGAAGGGTCTGCATTTTCAACGATCGCGGCGCATCGCAGCAATGGCAGCATTCGATGATTTCGACCAACCTCGGAGCCGCGCTGTCTCGGCGGTCAGGGAGCGCCTCGAGGAGCGGGGCCAACTCGAGGCGTGGCTTCGCGCGCTCACCAAAGCGACGGAAGCGTTGCGTCGCAACCCGCAGGTGTTCGGCGCCACCCTGTCCGATGTCGACCTATTTTCGGTCAACTTTCGACAGGACTCCTGTGCCGACTTGCCATTGGATGCTGCCGTCCTGTGGTTCCTCAGGGACCACAGGTGTGTCGACTATCTGGCTCGTCTTGGGTGGTCGCCAACTCGTGCAAGGGATGCGGGTATTTCCGAGTTCCATGCACGGAGGTCCGACACCTGCGGTCGTTGGAACCTCATCGAGGAGCGACTCAAAGCGGCCGCCGCGGTTGCGGACACTGGGTGTCGAGATGGTTCTCAGACTGCCTAGCCTGCCTCCCTCCGGCCCAGGCGCCGACGAGTCGCTCGAGAGCTACATCGAACGCTGCGCCCGGCTGCTCCGGAGCAGCCCAGAGGCACTAGTAAAACGGGTCGGTATCGATGCCGACCCAACCGGCCTCAGCTCGCGTCTCCTGTGGCCGACCCCAGGTCACGTCGCTGCATGGGCCGTGGGACTGGACCTTTCGCCGCAGATTATCGAAAGCATGACGCTGCGTAGGTACACCCTTCCGCTCTCACTTCCCCAAACGATCAGCCCAGAGGAACTCGGGCGCCTCGCAGCTCAGCGCTGGATCTTCGTTGCCGGCAGCCGCTACTGCACACGCTGCCTCGACGAGACTGGCCAATGGCGCATCGACTGGCGCCTACCCCTCAACACACGATGTTCGCGGCACGGCCTACTCCTCCGAGACTCCTGCCCCAGCTGTGGCGGATGGCCGCGCTCAGGTCACGACAACACCGCGTCGGCACGTTCGTTCCAAGGCGAATGGCGCGATCCCACGCGCTGCTATCTCTCCCAGCACTTCTCCAGCCGTGGTACCGGGCGAGCAGCCATGCCCTGCGGCGCCGACCTCTCCACGCCCCACAGCGACCCGATTGCAGCGTCGGCGGCTGACGGCCGCATCGCTGCGGCCATCGCCGGGCGCGACACCACCCTGCTGGGACGAACAACATCATCCGGCGAGGCGCTCAGCCTATGGCGAGAACTGACGACACTTTCCGCATGGCTCACCCACACCCGGGACCAACTGAAACCGCGCCCCCTCCGCTCGGCCCCTCGGTCCGCCGGAACCGCCCGACGTCTGGTCGCGACCTCGATACAAGTCCTCTCCGCCGACTCGGCCGCTGAGGGTGCAGATCAACTCCTCCGAATCGCCCGCACCGCAGGCATTGAACCGGACCGCCACTGGTTCCGTGACCGACTCCCCAAACAACCCACACCCGCAATGGCTCAACTGGTCGAAGTCGCGCTGTCCCAATCAGGACGATTCAGCACCCGCATCACCAGAACCCGGCCACAGGATCCCCTATGGGGCTACACCGCAGACCAACTCCCACAACGATTCTGGGCTTGCGGAATCCCAGAGACGCTCAGGCATGTCGCCCGACTCAGCGACCCCGCCAAGCAAGCATTCACCAGCCTCTGCCTGGCCCGACTCCTCGCCGGCACCTGGACCGACGGTGCCCTCGCACTCGGATGGGTCCCCGCTAGTGGGCGAACTCGGTCACGGAACGCCATCGGTAAGACACCACCCGAACACCGAGCCGCGCTCCTAAGACAGGTCGCCGAACTCGCCCGACGGATGGATCGCTGCCCACCCACGGTGACCTTCCGCGACAAACGAACCGATCCCAGCGCCAGCCTCGCATCGATGTACACCCCCCCATGCGGAAGGGGGTGGTGCCCCTGTCCGGCTCAGGTCGGAGCAACTGAATCCCCGACCTCCGTATCGGCGAATGAATGGCCCACCTACGAATGCCATTGGTCGACGTCCTCGACTGTCAGCACCGCGCTCGACACGCGAGCGGTCAACAACACCCAGGCAGCAGACCAACAGAAACGGCAGCCCCATGAGCCCTAAGCGAGAAAGCCTTCACCGAACGACCTTGATCCTCATCCGCGAGGCCGAACGGTTCGAGCAGGCTGAAGCGGCAGGCGTAGAACTCATAGACCCGCTCATGGTGCGAATGACGAATGAAGTGTGGCTTGCAGGCGTGGTCATTTGCCTCATGAACGGTCTGGAATGCGAGGCATCCAAGACCGTGGACATCGTGCATGCCAACCGAGGACCCTGCCTTGAGGCCCGGCGCATGGGTATTGAGCCGTGGGAAGTCGCGCAGTTCATGAAGATGAAGATGGGCATCGCGGAGCGAGGTGACGAATGACCGGAGCTGACCCCACCAGTCATCACACCACCCAACTAACGGCCAGCATGTTGCAACAAACTCCACAAGCGAAAGTGGCCCGACCCGGTTCTCCGGAAATGCTGGTGTCCCGGGAACCGGTTACAGGTCAAGCTTCGGTCGAGCCAGAGTCAGTTGGTGAGGACCTCGACGACAGTGGGGAGGTATCGACGGACTTGCTCACGGTCGCTCTCCTGCTCCTCTGGCGACAGTTCTGCATAGGGAGTTCGTATTTGCTTCTCCCATCGGGAAACGAGTTCCGCGGGGATCACCAATGAGCCATCGTCCCGACGCTCACAACGATCGTGCAGGAACTGCTGCCAGCCAGCCCAGCGCTCGTGCTCGACTGCCGCCAACTGATCGATTGCGCGATCGTTTTCAAGTGCCGCTCGGACCCTGACCGAGTCCAGCATCAGATCAGGTCCCTCTTGACGAGCGACCAGTAGTGCTGACCAAGCACGGTCAGCTCGCAAGCCTTTGACTCCATGGCCGCGTGCCACATGTGCGGCGCCCCGACTGGCCGGACCAGGTTGACGCTCCTAAGTGCCTGCAGGACGGCGAAGTCCATGGTCTTGATTGGGTCCGGCTTCGGGATCGAGACCTCCTCGGACCCACTGCGCTCAGGTTCGTAGCCAGGATCCAATATGAGTTCGGTGGTGGGGTCCTCGAACAAATCGACCAGCTTGTGCAGCTTCCCGAGCTCGATTGGGGCATCGGCCTTCCGCAGCGAGACGAACTCTTTGACATTTGTCTTGAAGATCGGTCGCTGGGACCACGGGCCGAGGGACTGGTCGACATGTGCATAAACGCTGCCCGGCGTAACATCCCCGATGAGATTGGCCGCGGCCCCGCTGAGCGCGTCTATCAGCAAGCTCGTGAACACTCCTGAGCCGCCGGTCTCAATCGAATACTGGTTTGCGGCCGAAGCGGTAAGGATTGTGATGCCCTCGGAGATCTCTGCGACCTTCCCCGAAATGGGGTTGCTGCCGGCCGCTCCGCTGTGACAGCTGTCGAGGATGATCACCTTGTTCTTCGCCGGTGACTGGTTGGCGTAGCTCATGACGTCCGCGAACGAGAGGCCGTCGTGCTCGGTGGCAAAGTCGCTCGCGCAGAGGTAGCCGCCGATGCCGTCAATGTGGCCATGACCCGAGAAGTACAGCAGCGCGATCTCTGCGTCGTCCTTGAAGAGTTGTTCTATCGCTTCGCGCAGTTCGGCGCGCGTGACGTCCGAACCACCGCCGGTGCTCGTCATTAGATTGGGTTGCGCGAAGTTGCGGGTGCCGTCGGCGTTGCGTTCAAGGGTTGCCTTGACGCTGTACGCGTCGTTGACTGCGCCGTTCAGGGACCGAAGGTTTTCGTAGTAGTCGATCCCGACAATAAGCGCCTTCCGCATGTTCCCTGCCTCAGAGCGAGTCGATGAATGTCGAGATGTTCGCGTCGCTCCAGGCAACGGTAGTCACGTCGGCGAGCTGCGTCCGGTCATCGCTGTACGCCCAGATCCCACGGATCTCCTTGCCTTCGTCCTTCGCGCACTGGATCTCCCATCCCTGTCCCTCCGACGTCAGCGAGTTCTTGCTAACGAGGACGATCACACCGTGCGAGCGGCGGATGCGAGTGCGGACCTTGTCCTTCCAGGCTTCCTCGTAGGCCTCCTTCACCGACATGTCAACGAACTCGTACGGAGCGCGTGGGCTCAGCGACTGGCCCTTCAGAAAGTCCCGCTGCCTCTCGTCTTCGATCGCGAACGCCACGAAAACAATCTTCTTCTCAGTCATCCGAGCCGTCCCACCTGTTCGAGCCGGGTCGGTCTCGACCGCGTTTGAAGCTCGTGACAAGTCTACTGGCAATCTTCGACAACCCACTCGTGCGGGTGTCTTGTTGATTGCGGGTGCTTCGATTCTCCAACTCCGGTGAGGACAACCAGACTCCTCGGAGTAGGCGAGAGCCGTGTTCGTTGCGGCATTGTTGTCGAAACGCCGGCAAAATTTGTCTCAAATAGTGTCTGTACATGCCCAGCGAAGCGCCTCGGTGCGGTACTAATGGTCACCCCTCGGCCGGAGGGTCTCCATCGAGTACGACATCTCCTCCCGCCGTTCCGACCCAGGTGGGATCGAGCATTTGCTGGAAACAACCGCTGTTTCAATCTGTCTTGCCGAAGGAGTCGCACATGCTTAAACGACTGATGGCTGCGCTCGTGGTCGTCGGTGGGAGTTTGTCGCTCTCACCGACAATGGCACCCGCCGAGGCCAGCGGAACCCCGCTGACCATCGCAATCGGAAGAGTTGTCAATGCGCTAGGCGTCCCGGTCAGCGGCGCCTCGGTCGAGCTTCAAATGTGGCCGAACGACGCGACGTTGGATGCAGCGCAGGAAGGTGACCCCATCAACTTGGTCACTGTTGCGTCCGCCAGCACGACCAGCGGCGGCGACTTCCAGTTGGTCCTTCCAAGGATCTCAGACCTCGCGCCTGGTGCAGTCGGGGACAACGTCGTCGACTTCAGCCTCGTCGCTACTTCCCCGAACGGGGAATCAAGCCGCTTCGCCTTCTCACGCCGGTTGGTGAACACCAGCGTCTTGGGCTTGAGCGTCATTGAGGCCCTTGTGGACCCTGAGATGCCGCAGAACCTGATCAACACACTCATCTCCGGCCTCACGCAACAGGTTGTGGTGCCTCTGACTGGAGTGCTGCTTGGAAGCACCGGGATTGGCGGCATCATCGATTCTGCGCTCCCAACGGCAGACGTGGCGGCTGATGAGGTTCCCGAGTCCGAATTCGTCCCGGTCGAAGAGCCGGAGCCCGTGGTCGATAAGGCATGCAGCACCTACGTGAAGAAGGACTACGGACAGCGTGTCACTCAGGTCAACGCCGCTGGCGTTGGATGGAGCGGCGCGACCACCGACTTCGTCTATACCGATGGTGCAATGTCCACCCTGGGTGTCGGAGTTTCGACCAGCGGCTCCTATGGGTCCTTCAAGGCGAGCGGAACCTCGTCCAAGGAAAGGACATCGTCGGGCACACTTTCGACGGAGTTCCCGCTCAAGAGCACGGGCTACTGGTCCCGCAAGACGAACTTCCGATACAAGAAGTACGAGATCTTCTGTGTCTATTACGGCGGCGGCTCAGCGACCCAGTATGAGGCTCGGCCCAGCAACTACTCAGGCGGCGCGACGACCTACGGCTCCACTACGCTGCCTAACACCCCTCGTGACTATTGCGTCTTCCAAGAGACGGGCAGCGGCGCGACAAAGGCAACATCCACAGCCGTTACATGGACCAACGGTGTCGCGCTCAGCGGAGCCATCGGGATCGACGTTTCAGCTCGAACCGGGTACACGACTGACGCCAAGGTTTCGTTCAAGTTCAAGACCCAGGGGTGGCTTTGCGGCACGGGTGGCGATCCCGGCGGCACCCCAAGGACTCTCGTTGCACGCAAATACCGCCCGACTTCGTAGAGCGCTGTGTGAGGGCGTGGGGATCGCCTGCGCCCTCACACTCGTGCTCGGGTGCTCCTCGTCAACAAACGACGAGGTCACCAAGTCCCGTCCGCCAAAAATCGGCGGCCCGATACAGTCCAGCCCCGAAATTGGAACAAGCTGCCTCCGAGCACGCCCCGGCCCCGCGCACGCGTTCACAATGGGCTTCAACGTCGTGACCAACGCAGGCGACAAGCCCGCAGCCGTCACAGACATTAGCCTCCTCGACCCCGTGGCGCTGACACTCAAGGAGGCATGGCTGGTGCCAATGAATGGTGCAGCAGTCGGTGATCACAGCACGTTCCCGCCTCCCGAACAGATCATCACCGCAGCCGAGTTGGCGTGGGACCACCGGGAACCCATTCCGGGAGCAACGGCAGCCCGCGGAGTTCGATACAACCTCGTACTTCACCTCGACTCGGGATCCACCCAACCCTCAGCTAGCGGCATTCGGCTCACCTATGAGGTTGACGGAGAAGAGTTCGGGTGGCAGTCGGAGATGGGACTTGCCGTCCGTGACGTCTGCTGACGCTTGGCACGTCGTGTTGCGTCGCTTCCACAGAGGCCTCGCCCTAGCAACATGCCTCTTGGCAGCGGGCTCAAGCGCAACACAACAGGGCGCAAGCTTTGTTACGACTACGGCGGCACGCGGCGCAAACCTGCCATCCGTGACGGCACTAGTAAGCCACTCGGCGCTCCCGGACGACTTGCTCGGAGGATTCCGATGCGCGGCAATCCTCGTGGCGCCCGACCGCGTACTAACTGCTGGACACTGCGTAGCCAGACTCACCGCCGCCCACCTCGACGTGGTCGTCGGCGCCGACAACCTCTGCAGTACTGCCCCGATCAAGGGTGAGCGCATACGTGTGGCACGCATCCGGCGTTCCAAGGTCGCGGACATCGCGGACCTCATCCTCCAACACCCAACACATGTCGAACCAGTCCGCTTCGCCCATCCCGATAGTGACGGAGCGCAACTACTGGCCGTCGGATGGGGAAACCAGCGAGCCGCAAAGGACCCCTGCCGGCGTGTCACAGCGAACCTGGCGACAACCACCAAATCAGCATGCGACGCCGCGCTAGCAAGACTCGAACAGACGGAACGTCCCTGGCAGATCTGCGCGCTTCCCACCACCGGACGAAATACGTGTCAGGGCGACTCCGGCGGACCCTTGTTCGACGTCGCCGGTAGCGAACCACGCCTTATCGCGATCACCAGCCGCGGCATAGGCGGCTGCGGAGCCGACGACGTCGGTCTCTACGTGCGGATTGACCTCGACTCAAGCTAACTCGCGTTCCGACTATCCGACCGCTCTGCTGTGATGGAGGACCCGACTGTGATGGAGGACCGACGCAGAGCTAACGACGGGAGAGATCCAACTCGACTCGTCATGACTGGTCTAACCCAGACCGAGGCCCTCGCCGCCGTCCAGCCGAAGAAACAACCATGACCCTCAAGAAGCGCAGTCAGAAGGCATCGCCTCCCGACGCCCAAAAACGTGATCGATCAGCGGTCACTAAGTCCGAACTCGAAGCCTTCACCACCCACGCACGATGGCTCATCGATTACCACGACAAACGAGGCGACTCCCTCACCACCCGAGCCACTGCGCTCCTCGGATTCACCGGCGTCATACTCGTCCTTCTCCTCCGTGGCCCGATCCCCAAAGGCATCGACGTGTCGCTCTGGATAACCATCGCAGCCATTAGCACGATCGTCTGCCTACTCGCATGCGCCCTATGCTGCCTCCTCACCATCCTCCCCGGCCCCTCAACAGCTCCAGGCGTCGACGAAGTGCGCACCAAATGGATCGAATGGCTCGGCGGCGATGGCAGAGGAAAGATCCTCGGCTACGTGACCGACTCCTACCTGATGGCGCACGACACCGTCAGCAAGGATTTCCCAGTCGGCGCTGCCTACGCCCGAGCAGACAAGCGCGCCAACCGATTTGTCGCAGCCGCCGCAGCCATGCTCGCCGCCCTCGTCTGCCTCTCAGCGCTGCTCTGCCTCATGTACCAACAACTTGCCCACCAATAGGAGGTGAAACATGCCCGGCGACGAGGACGACTACGAATACACCACCACCGACGTTGGCCCCCGCGAACCAGATCGATTCGACAAGCGCGGCAACGAAACCCGCGAAAACGCAGACGACCGCGAAACCCGCGAACAGCGCGAACGCGGCTGACCGAGTCGTGGCCGGAGCGATCGACCGCCGACTGCTCCGGCCACATCACTCTCTTGCGCAGCGCAGTCCACTCCTATCAGTTGTCGCGACATCCTGTTCTCCCACGGCATCGCGAACATGCCCGCGGGGCGACCGTCGCCACCTCGTAGTGACCTGTGGCAGGCTTCCCGGACGCCGTGACATCGCACGGCTGGATCGGGACCCGTGTGAACTAGTTGCCGCACAATTGCGTGAAATGGCCGCACTGGGGCGCTGGATTGCGCGTACTAACGTCACTCCCAGCAACCCGGATTGCGGGGCCCGTCCTCCGTCGGAATCCGGCGGTAGGTTGACGTCAGCTACGCCGGAGGAGTGCAGATGAGCGAGCCGGGCGAGTTCCTCCAGGCACCTCCCGACCTGCCGGTCGTGGCTGGCCTGGCGGCGATCGCCGATGCGCTGCGCGCCCATGGTGTTGCGGTCGTCCAGGCCCCGCCGGGCACCGGCAAGACGTCGCTGGTGCCCCCCGCGGTCGCCGCCCTGATCGGCCCCGCCGGCCGGGTCGTGGTGACCCAGCCGCGGCGCATCGCGGCTCGCGCGGCGGCTCGCCGGATCGCGCATCTGCTGGGTGAGCCGGTCGGTCAGACGGTGGGGTACGCCGTCCGGGGTGAGCGTCGCACCAGCGACGCGACGCGCATCGAGATCGTGACCACCGGCGTCCTGCTCCGCAGACTTCAGCGGGACCCGGCCCTCCCCGGCGTCGCCGCGGTCGTCCTTGACGAGGTCCACGAACGGCAACTCGACGCTGACCTGACCCTGGCCCTCCTGGTCGACGTGCGCGAGAACCTCCGCGACGACCTGCTGCTGGTGGCGATGTCCGCAACGGTTGAAGCAACGCGGACCGCGGCCCTGCTCGGCGACGCGCCCATCGTGACCGTGCCGGGCGCCTTGCACCCGGTGGTCGAGGAGTGGTGCCCGCTGCCCAGCGGCGTACTCCGCTCGGACGACCGGGGTGTCACACCGCGCTTCCTGGACCACGTCGCCGCGTGTGTACGGCGCGCGCTGGAGGAGCAGCCCGGGGACGTGCTGGTGTTCGTGCCCGGCGTCGGCGAGGTGTCCGGCGTGGTCCGGCGGCTCGGCGGCTCCGGAGTCGACGTACTCCCGTTGCACGGACGGCTCACCTCCGCCGAGCAGGACCTGGCCCTGACCGGCGGGCCACGGCGACGGGTCGTCGTGTCCACCGCCGTCGCAGAGTCGTCACTCACCGTTCCCGGAGTCCGCACCGTCGTTGATGCGGGACTGTCCCGCGAGCCTCGCACCGACCACCGTCGCGGGCTGGCCGGGTTGGTGACCGTCCGGGTCAGCCGGGCGGCCGCCGAACAGCGGGCCGGGCGGGCCGGCCGCGAGGGCCCGGGAGCGGTCTATCGCTGCTGGTCGCTGGCCGAACACTCCCACCTCTCCCTGCACCCGGAGCCCGAGATCGCCACGGCCGACCTCACGTCGTTCGCCCTCGAACTCGCGGTCTGGGGCAGCACCGACGGAGCGGGGCTGGCCCTGCTGGACCCACCGCCCGAAGGCGCCCTGTTCGTCGCGCGGGCCACCCTGCTCGACCTCGGGGCCGTCGACGACAAAGGGGCTGTCACGGACCGTGGCCGGGCCATCTCCCGCATCGCTGCCGATCCGCGGCTCGCGCGCGCGCTGCTCGACGGCGCCTCCGTCGTCGGGGCACGGCGTGCCGCGGAGGTCGTCGCACTGCTGTCCGAAGACGTCCGCAGCCCCGACGGTGACCTGGTCGCAGCACTGCGGTCGCTGCGCCGGGGCGGACCGGCGTCGTCGGGCTGGTCGTCGGTCGTACGACAACTGCAGGCCGCGCTGCCGCCTGACGTCCGTTCGCACGACGGCGAGCATGGCCTGACCGACGACGTGGCGGTCGGCCTCGTCGTGGCCCTTGCCCACCCGGGCCGGGTCGCGCGCCTGCGTCGCGGAACGACTGCCTACCTGATGGCCTCCGGGACGGGCGCCGTCTTCGGTCCGGGAGGGTCCGCCCTGGTCGGGCAGCCCTGGCTCGCGGTCGCCGACGTGGACCGCCGGCCCGGCATGCGGGACGCGACGATCCGGTCCGCGGCACCGCTGTCGGAGGCCCTGGCGCTGGAGGCGGCCGCGGCCCTGTGGCACGAGGACGAACAGGTCGACTGGGTTGACGGGCGCGTCGTGGCGCGGCGCAGCACCCGACTCGGAGCGATCGAGCTCACCACCGCGGGTCTGGAGTCGCCGGCACCGGAACTCGTCGCGGCTGCCGTGCGCGACGGCCTCCGGATCGAGGGGGTCTCCGTACTGCCCTGGACCGAGGCGTCGTCCGCACTGCGCGATCGGATGGCCTTCCTGCACAGAGCCCTGGGCCCTCCGTGGCCCGACGTGTCCGACGAGGCGCTCGCGGCGGGAGTCGAGTCGTGGCTCGGACCGGAACTGAGCCGCATCCGGGGAGTCCGCGACCTGCGCCGCGTCGACGTGCTCTCCGCGCTCCGGCGCCTTCTGCCCTGGCCCGACGCCGGGCGTCTCGACGAGCTGGCACCGGAGCGGGTGCAGGTGCCGAGCGGGTCGCAGGTGCGGGTGGCGTACGGCGAGGAGCAGCCCGTCCTCGCCGTACGCATCCAGGAGGCGTTCGGTTGGACCGCCACCCCTCGCCTCGCGGACGGTCGCGTGCCGCTCCTGTTGCACCTGCTCTCACCCGCCCGCCGGCCGGCCGCGGTGACCGCGGACCTGGAGTCGTTCTGGCGCACCGGCTATCCGGCTGTGCGGGCCGAGTTGCGAGGGCGTTACCCCAAGCACGCCTGGCCCGAGGACCCCTGGACCGCACCACCCACCCGCGGCGTCCGCCGCACCTGATGGCGGGTGGGCGACAGCCACGTGCTGGGGTTCCCAGCAACGCAACCCGCCAGTAACTTGTCCTCCAAGGCCTTGTGACGCCAGTCACATCACGGGAGGAAAGGGAGCCGCCATGCGCTCGTTCAGGAAGTTGCTCGTCACCGTGGGGGTGACCTTCTCGGTGCTCGTCGGGGGAACGCTGCCGGCACAGGCCGCCGTACCCGAAGGCGGTCTCAGCGAGGCGGTCTACAACTACCTCCACCGGCCCGACTACCTGCCCGGCGGCAATGACTGGACCTGCAAGCCGACTGCTGCCCGGCCCCATCCCGTCGTGCTGGTGCCTGGCACCTTCGCGAACCTCGGCGCCAACTTCACCAAGCTCGCGCCGCGCCTGAAGAACAACGGCTTCTGCGTCTTCGGTCTCAACTACGGCATGACGGCTCTCTCCAACGGCCGGGTCGGGGGCCTCGGCCCGATCGTGGACTCTGCCCGTGAGCTCGACGCCTTCGTGGCCAGGGTGCGCACCGCGACCGGCGCCGCCAAGGTCGACATCGTCGGGCACTCGCAGGGCGGCAACGTCCCCATCTACTGGATGAAGCGGATGGGCGGCGCGGCCAAGACGGCCCACTACGTCGGCCTGGCGCCGTCCTCGCACGGGACCGACCTCAACGGCCTCGTCGACCTGGCGGAGGACCTCGACTCGCTGGGCTTCATCAACGACGCGTCGGCCTACCTCGGCACCCGTGGGGTCACCGACCAGATGGTGACCAGCGATTACACGAAGGCGCTCTGGGCCGACACCAACACGGTCCCCACCGGCCCGAAGTACACCGTCATCATGTCGCGCTGGGACGCCGTCGTGACGCCGTACTCCAGCCAGCGGCTCGCGGGCACCAACGTGCGCAACCTCGTCGTCCAGGACTACTGCTGGAACGACAACATCGGTCACGCGGGTCTGGCATTCGACGGACCGACCATGCAGCTGACACTGAACGCGCTCACCGACGGACCGTCCTGGTTCTACCCCGTCTGCTGGGACTACGGCATCCAGTGGCTGTGAACTGAGCGGCCAGCGCACGGATTCCGACCGATCATCGTTTGCTGCACCTCGACAATCTGCGAACTCGTCCGACACGGACGTCCGGGAACTAGGATGGGTGCCCTTGTGCGGCGAGGCGCCCACGAATCGCAGTGGGAGGGTCTCGATGTTTCTCGGGCGCAGCGTCGGTGGGGTTCTCCTCATGGCACTCATCGGTTCGGGGGTCGGGCTGGCGCCCGCTCGAAGCGCAGCAGTCGACGTCGCGGTAGTCGCGGAGTCATCTGACGGGGTCGTCCTGCCGGTGGCCTACCGGAGCGACCCGCCGCAGGCCGCGTCGCGGGGTTCATCGACGTTCGCGCTCAGTCCGGTGACGACCATCGAGGGGACCGATGAGCTGCATAGGAAAGTGATCCGTGTGTCTGACGGCGCGGTGGTCCGCACGGTGCGCGTGGCCAGCCTGACGACGTCGTTCGACTTGCCGTCCATCGTGGGCGACCACCTGGTCACCCGGGCGACCGCGGGCTCGGGCTCGGGCAAGACGGTGACCGTCGACAACCTGACGTCCGGGCTGGTCCACGCCTACACCATTCCTGCCCACGAAGCGGCGGTCACCTACCCGGACTGGGCGGTGACGACGCAGCGTTTCAACGACGGCCGGAGGGGTGTGTTCCTTCACCGAGCTGACGGCACGAGCTCGGCGATCGCGGGGCCCTACCCGTTCTGCTCGACCGTCAACCTGTGGGACAGCGACGAGAGCGGGGTCATCTTCAGCCTCAGTTGTGGCGATGACCAGGGTCGCTTCCTGTTTGATCCCGCCACTGGCTCCGTCGAGTCGGCGCCGGGGTTGGTGCTCACCCCCAATCGCGTCCTGAACCTGCGCCCTGTCCCGGGCGAGCAGGAGGTGACCTGGGCTCCGCGGACAGATCTGACGCAAACGCACACGACGACGGTGGCGGTGGACCAGGGGACGACCCTCAAGGTGCTCGGCGATGGTCTGGTGGCTGACGAGCCGCAGCCTTGCGATGCCACTCGTTGCGGTGCCGACCTGCGCGCCGTCGACCTGGCGACTGGATCCCTGGGCGAGGTCCTGTTGTCGCACGCCGTCGCGAAGTTGTCGGCAAGCGATGGCAGCTTGCACGTCACGGTCGACGACGGTGGGACCGGTGAGCTGGCACTTCTCCGGGCGGGCGAGGAACCGCGGTTCTTCACCACACTCCCGGCCCAACCGGTGGAGCCGCTCGACGTGGGATTCTCCGGGGACCGTGTCGTGGTGTCGTCGCGCGAGATCAGCACCGACCCCGTCCGGGAGTACGCCGGCAGTGCATGGTCGGCGGTCGATGACCCAGTGACGGGTCTGCCCCTCTCCCAGAGCACAAGGCGCCGCGGCGGCCTGCTGGTGGCTGGCGACAGCATCGCCACCGAGAAAGCTGCCGGGCTGTGGAGGGTCGTCTGGCCGGACGGCGCCCGGACCGTGGAGTCCTCGGCATTCACGCTGGGTCACCGAGGTCAGCTGGTCGGACTCACTCGCTCTGACGATGGGCTGTGGCGGACCGACGTGCAGGACCTGCGCACCGGCGCGCAGGTGTGGTCCGGGGTAACCCCCGACTCGTCGGGCCCGGCTCTGGACGGCACCTGGGTCTGGCGCCTCGCCGATGACCACACGCTCGAAGGTGTCGACACCTCCCAACCGGGACCCGTCCGACAGGTGGGTCTCGGCTCCGAGTGCTTCGCCTCAGGACTGCAGGTCCGGGGCCGCTGGGCGCTGGTCAATTGTGGGAGCCAGCCCACGCTGTTCGATCTCGATGGTGGCGCGGCGCCCCGCGTCCTCCTCGACTACCTCGACGGGTCCACCTCTTGGCGCCTCGGCACCGACTTCGCCTACACCGTGTCGAGCTACCGGGTCCCTGCAGTCAGGGTGACGGACTTCTCCTCGACGCATGTCACGCGTGAGATCGGACAAGGGGTGGTGCACGTGGTCGCGGACGACGCGGGGAGCCATACGCTGGTGTGGACGGACGCGTTCGGGCGACTCACCCGTACCGACCTGGACTGGGTGACGGTCCCGCCGCTACTCACTCCCGATCGAACGGCACCGCGGCTGGTCTCCAGCAGCGGTTCGGCTCGCTACGTGCGTGGCGTCGACGGCCGACGCGCCGTGAGCGTCGGCTGGAGGTACTCCGACCCGGTCCGCAGCGGCGAGGTCGCTCCGTCCGGCGTCGCCTCGTACGACGTGCGGTGGCGCACCGCTACGCCGGCCGGTGCCTGGTCGGCGTGGTCGATGGTCTCCCGCTACACGCAGACTTCAATGACCCGGACCTTCCGTGACGAGCAGACAGCCTGTTTCCAGGTCCGCGGCAGGGACCGAGTTGGCAACCTGTCCTCGTGGTCGACGAGCAGGTGCACCACCATCGACGGGGAGCCTCCGGTCCTGACCCGCGCCTCCATCGACACGTCGCGGTTCGACCGGCTTCTCTTCCGTTACCGCGCAACGGACACCTACGGCATCAGCCACTACGTCGTTCGCTACCGCCTGGGCTCCAACTCCGCGCCGTGGATGGCAAGCGCGAGGTGGCTCCACCTCACCCAGACGTCCGTCAGTCGCGTTCGAAGCCCCAGCCGCACCTGTTTCAAGGTCACTGCGGTGGACCGTGTCGGCCACCGCGACACCGCGATCAGGTGCGTACGCGGCAGGTAGCGGACCGATCACTTCTCCGCAGCTCGACCGTCGTTACCTGCGACAGTTCAAGCGACCACAGGAGTGAACCGTGGAGACAACCGCACCAACCCCGACCGGGCCGATCGGCGCCGATGAAGCCGAGTTCATGCAGGCAGCGCGCACCGATGACGGTGGTCGGTTCGCGTTGCTCACCGAACGCTTTCGACGCGAACTGCTGGTCCACTGCTACCGCATGCTTGCGTCGTACGACGACGCGCAGGACCTCACGCAGGAGACCTTCCTTCGCGCGTGGGCGAAGCGGGAGTCCTTCCAGGGGCGGGCGTCGTTGCGCACCTGGCTGTACCGGATCGCGACCAACGCCTGCCTGGACTTCATCGAGAAGAGGCGTGACCGTACGCCCGTGCCGGCCGATCTGCACGGCGTGGGCGGGACGGGCACGGAGGTGCTCTACCTGCAGCCGTGGCCCGATGGCCAGCCGGACGACCCGTACACCCAGGTCGTGGCCCGGGAGACCATCGAACTGGCGTTCATCGTGGCCGTGCAGCACCTGCCCGCACGGCAGCGCGCCGTACTCATCCTGCGCGACGTGCTCGGCTGGCCGGCCCAGCAGACGGCCGACGCCCTTGAACTCACGCTGGCCTCGGCCAACAGCGCGCTCGCGCGGGCCCGGGCCACGATGCGCCAGCACCTGCCGGATGGTCGGCTCGACTGGAGTGCCCGCGCGGGGCAAGGGTTGAGCGAGGCGGAGCAGACCCTGGTGTCGAGGTACGTCGAGCATCTCGAGAACCTCGACCTCGACGGGTTGGCGGACCTCCTGCGCGACGACGTGAGGTTCGCGATGCCGCCGCAGGTCGGCGTGTGGGTCGGTCGCGCAGCGGTCGTCCAGACCTGGATCGACGGCGGGCTCGACAAGCTGGAGCCGACCGCGTTCCGGTGCCTGATCACGACGGCGAACGGCCAGCCGGCCGTGGCGGCGTACCACCGTTCGCCCGGCGCCACGACCTACGAAGCGCTGGCCCTGGACGTGCTGCGGGTCGAGGGTGGGCTGGTCGCCGAGATGCTCACCTTCGGGCCCGAGATGTTCGAGCGCTTCGGCTTGCCGGAGGAGCTGTGAACCGAACCTGCCGGGCGTCGTACCAACCAAATTCGGGGCACCTCGGCTGATACCGCCCCGAAAATGGTTGGTACGACGCACACGAGTGACGTGCGACTGAGGGTTGCCTGAGTTGGCCCTGCTAAGTTCGCAGCGCCAGTCGTACTCCGAAGGGAGTCAGGGAACCCGGTGAGAATCCGGGACTGACGCGCAGCGGTGAGGGTGACGGGCGAGGCACTTTGCCACTGGATCAATGCGATCCGGGAAGGCGCTTCGTCTGGATGATCCCGAGTCCGAAGACCTGCTGGCCGTGGGCGACAACGTCCGCGTGATCTGTCCAACAGGCCTCGCGACAAAGGTCTCGACATGAGATGAGAACTCATGATGCGCATTTCCCGACCCCTGGCGACCCTTGCCTCCGTCTCGCTCCTGACGGTGCTCACCTCGGTGCTCACCGCCTGCGCGGGCGCTCCGTCCGAGGAGAAGGCGTCGTCCACCACGGATGGGTACCCGGTCGAGGTCACCACCTGTGGCTTCACCTCCACCCTCGACGCCAGGCCCACCCGGGCGATCACGATGAACCAGGGCGCGACCGAGGTCGCGCTCGCTCTCGGCGTCGAGGACCAGCTCGCAGGAACGGCGTACATCGATGACGCCGTCCCCGCGAAGTGGAAGGAGGCCTACGACGCGGTGCCGGTCCTCTCCGAGCAGTACCCCGACCACGAGACCGTCATCAGCGCCAAGCCGGACTTCGTCTACGGCTCCTACATCAGTGCGTACGACGACGAGGCCGCTGGTTCGCAGAAGCAGCTGGAGGACCTGGGCATCGCGTCGATGACCTCGCTCTTCGGGTGCGGCGACGGCGACGCGAAGCCCGTCGGTGGCACCACGTTCGAGACCGTCTGGGACGAGATCGACCTGGTGGCGAAGGCGTTCGGCGTCCCGAAGCGGGCCGAGACGATCCGCACCGAGCAAGCGGCGGTGCTCGAGGAACTCGCGGCCGAGAAGCCCGGCGCTGGCGTCGACGTGTTCTGGTACGACTCGGGCGACAAGACGCCGTACGTCGGCACCGGGGAGGGCGGCCCGCAGCTGATCCTGGATGCGGTCGGCGCGACCAACGTGTTCGCGGACATCCCGCACGGCTGGACCGATGTCGCGTGGGAGAAGGTCATTGCGGCCGACCCCGACGTGATCGTCCTGGCCGACGCCTCGTGGTCGACGGCGAAGGAGAAGATCGCCTACCTCAAGAATGATCCCGTGCTCAGCACGATGCGTGCCGTGAAGGCCGGGGCATTCGTCGCCTTGCCGTTCTCGGAGACCACGCCGGGAGTGCGGCTCGCTGATGGCGCCGTCAACGTCGCCGGGCAGCTCGAGGAATTGAAGCGCTGATGTCCGTGGCGCTTTCGTCGCGCCGGGCCCTCGGGCTCGGCGCGACCGGTGGCCTGCGCGTGATCAGCCTGGGCGCGCTGCTCGTCGGTGTGCTGGTGGTCAGCGTGGTGATGGGCGTGGGGATCGGGTCGGTCCCGATCCCGACCTCGACGGTGCTCGAGGTCATCGCCCAGCGCTCGGGCTTCGGCGGGGACGTCTCCCTGCTCGACGACCAGATCGTGTGGCAGTTGCGGATGCCCCGGGTCCTCGGTGCCGCGGCCACGGGCGCGGCGCTGGCGCTCGTCGGTGTGGTGCTGCAGTCACTCACCCGCAACGACCTCGCGGATCCCTACCTGCTGGGCATCTCCGGCGGCGCGGCCGTCGGTGCCGTCAGCGTGCTGGTGCTCGGTGTCTCGGTCGGCGGCCTGCTCGCCACCACGATGCTCACCCTCGGTTCGTTCCTCGGCGCCCTCGGCGCCCTCGCCGCGGTCCTGCTGCTCGCGACCGGGCGGGCAGGCGACCTGCCGCCGGCCCGCACGGTGCTGGCGGGTGTGGCGATCGGGCAGGTGTGCGCGGCGTACACGTCCTTCGTCACGATCATGAGCGGCGACCACGACGCCGCCCGCCGCGTGCTGGCCTGGACGATGGGATCGCTGGCCGGCCTCCGTTGGGACTCGGCGATCCTGCTGCTCGTCGTCGCCGTGGTGGCGTCCGTCGCCGTCCTCGCCTTCACCTCGGACCTCGACGCCTTCGCCTTCGGTGAGTCGGCGGCCAACTCGCTCGGGGTCGCGGTGAACCGGACCCGCTGGATCCTGCTCACGGGTACGGCGCTGGTGACCGCCAGCCTCGTCGCCTACACCGGCGCCATCGGGTTCGTCGGACTCGTCGTGCCTCACGTCGTGCGGCTCCTCGTCGGACCGAGCCACCGTCGGCTGCTGCCGTTGAGTGCGTTGGTCGGAGCGATCCTGCTGGTGTGGGCCGATACGGCGGCCCGCTCGATCATCGACGGCCAGGAGATCCCGATCGGCGTGGTCACGGCCGTGCTCGGTGCACCCGTGTTCGCCGTACTCCTGCGACGGGAGCGGGCGCGATGAGGGCCGCGGAGATCACGTGGGGCGTCCCCGAGCGGACGATCCTCAAGGACGTGTCCCTCGAGTGCTCGCCCGGCACCGTCACCGGCCTGCTCGGGCCGAACGGCTCAGGCAAGACGTCCCTGCTGCATATCCTTGCCGGGCTGTGTCGCCCGGACGCCGGCGAGGTGCACCTCGGTGAGCAGAGCCTGCATCGCCTGAACGCACGGGACCGGGCACGCCGGGTGGCGGTGCTCGAACAGCACTCCGTCACCGGGCTCGACCTGCAGGTCCGCCAGGTGATCGAGCTCGGGCGGATCCCGCACCGCGGCCGCTGGCCCGCGTCCCGCACCGAGGGTCGGGACGCGATCGACCGGGCCATCCGGCTGGCCGAGGTCGGCGACCTGCTGGACCGCCGATGGCAGACCCTGTCCGGCGGCGAGCGCCAGCGGGTGCAACTCGCCCGGGCGCTGGCGCAGGAACCCGAGATCCTGATCCTCGACGAGCCGACCAACCACCTCGACCTGGGCCACCAGATCGACTTCCTCACCACGGTACGGCGGTTGGGGCTCACGGTGATCGCGGCGCTGCACGACCTCGACCTCGCGGCCGCGTTCTGCGACCAGCTGGTGCTGCTCCAGGACGGCGCGGTCGTGGCGTCGGGTGCCGCGGCCGACGTGCTGACGCCGGCCACGATCCAGCAGGTCTACGGCGTGCAGACGTCCGTCGGCCCGCACCCGGAGTCGGGGCGGCTGCACGTCGTGTGGCACCACCGGGACAGCGCATGACCGGGATGACCGGGCCGTCGACGCCGCTCGTGCTCGTTGCGATGGCCGTCGATGCGGCGGCTCGGGACCGGGAACTGGCCGAACTGGCGGAGGCCGTCGGCGCGACCCATGCCTACCTCCAGGGGGCTTCCCCGTCCCTGGCGGCCGAACTGGATCGCCTCCACGCCGCCGGTGAGCGCCGCATCCGGGTCACCCGGGTGCCGGTCGGTGGCACCGCACCGGCCCGGTCCTGGCTGACCCGGGTGGTCGCGTTCTGGCTGACCACCCACCCGGATGCGGACGTCGAGATCCAGGGGCGCGACGCACAGTCGCAGGACACGCTCACCTCGCCGGGCTGGGAAGCGGTCCCAGGTCACCGGCACCACGTCCTGGTCTGCCGGGGACCGCGCTGCGCGGCCAGGGGATCAGCCGACACGAGCGCAGCGATCGACGCCGAACTCCGGGCCCGCGGACTGGGTGACGACGACGTGCTCGTCACCCAGACCGGGTGCATGTTCCCGTGCAACCAGGCCCCGGTGGTCGTCGTACAACCGGACGACCGGTGGTTCGGGCGGGTTCACCCGGACGACGTACCTGCCCTGACCGACGCCTTCAGTGACGGGACGGCGTCACCGTTCGAACTGCCGCGGGCGTCGCGCCAGCGCCCGGCGCCGGGTCTCAGCGCTTCTTCGAGATCTTCTCCTTGATGATGTCCCGGAAGAAGATCGCAGCGCCCTTGGGGTCCTTCCGCGCGCCCTTGGCCAGTTCCTTGAGCAGGGTGAGTTGCTCCTTGCGCTGCTGCTTCTTGTCCGCTGACATGACTTCCTCATCGCTCGGAGTGGACTTCTCCCGCATCCAAGCAGACGGACGACGCGCGCGTTTGCCGATCCGTGGTCGGGTGGGGGAGGTCCGGGCTGTCCGGTCCCCACCAGGGCCACGACAGTACGGCGGCCACGGCTGCGCCGGCGGTGTTGAGGAGGACGTCGTCCACCGACGAGACCCGGTCCAGTCTGAGCACGAACTGGGCGGTCTCGATCGCTGCCGAAGAGAAGGCCGCGAGCACGACGATCCGCGGCAGCGACGCCAGCGCCCGGAACCGCAGCGGGGCGAAGAAGCCCAGCGCCGACAGCAGCACGAGGTTGCCGACCACCTGGATGTCGGACATCGTCTCGAGGTCGCGGAACGGCTCCAGACTCACCGCTCCCGTGACCAGTCCCGCCTGGTTGCCGGGCAGCATCGTCATCCACACCCACGGCACCGTTCCGTACACGAGTCCGACCTCGGCGAGCGACCTGCGCCAGGCCCGCGCCGGCGGCGCACCAGCGGAGATGCGCAGCCGGGCCAGTGCCCAGATCCCCAGCAGGGCAAGGGGAACCAGGGCCACAGCACCGACGGCGATACCCGTCGCCGTACCCAGGATGTCCTGCACGCCGTGGACCCTCACTGCTGCAACCTCGGGTCCTCGGTCGGGTCGGCGTACGGGCGCGGGCACCCGATCCGGGTCGCTTCGGTCCGCAGCTCGAAGTGCCAGGGTTCGTTGCGATAGATCTGACAGAGGCCGTACGACGATCCGTGCCGTGCCAGCCAGCTCGTGGCCTCGCCCTGGGAGATGTCGACGGCGTCACCGGAGACGTGGGCCGAGGTCTCGGGGGTGGCGACCCAGCGGGCCGCCTCCTCGCGGGAGCCGTACTCGGCGACGGCATCGTCGAGCAGCTTCTCCTGGTAGGCCTCGGAGCGCCAGCCGCTGTTGACCTGGAAGGTGATGCCGCTGGCGGCGGCGTCGTCGGCCGCATCGCGGAGCGCCTGCAGGAGGTCGGAGTCGAGGTTGGCCACGGCCGGGTAGGTGTCGTCGAAGACGGTGACGCCATCGGGGAGCTCACCGCCGTCCTCACCCAGGGCACCACTGTTGCCACCGAGGAAGGCGTCGAACGGTGTCGTGATCGTGGAAGCGGTGGAGCCCAGCACCTGCTGGCTCAGCGGAACCGCGATCGCTGCGAAGAGCACGATCGTCCCGATCGCGACTGTCTTGGCGTAGGTCATGGGTCCAGCCAAGGCAAGGCGGCGTTGCCGGGGCGTATCGGGTTTTCGATATGCCGGCGATATGCGGGGACTCGTAGCATCGGCATTGCCATGCGCGTGCTGATCGTCGAGGACGAACCCCTGCTTGCCGTTGCCATCCGCGATGGCCTGCGGCTGGAGGCGATCGCGGCCGACATCGCCGGCGACGGTGACACGGCGCTGGAACTGCTCAGCATCAACACCTACGACATCGCCGTGCTCGACCGCGACATCCCCGGTCCGTCGGGCGATGAGGTCGCCCAGCGGATCGTCGCGTCGGGAAGCGGGATGCCGATCCTGATGCTCACTGCGGCCGACCGGCTCGACGACAAGGCCACCGGGTTCGAGCTCGGCGCCGACGACTACCTCACCAAGCCGTTCGACCTGCGCGAGCTGGTGCTCCGGCTCCGGGCGCTCGACCGCCGGCGCGCCCACAACCGGCCGCCCGTCAGCGAGATCGCCGGTCTGCGCCTCGATCCGTTCCGGCGCGAGGTCTACCGCGACGGTCGGTACGTCGCGCTCACGCGCAAGCAGTTCGCCGTACTCGAGGTGCTCGTCGGTGCCGACGGGGGTGTGATCAGTGCCGAGGAGCTGCTGGAGCGGGCATGGGACGAGAACGCCGACCCGTTCACCAATGCCGTGCGGATCACGGTGTCCTCCCTGCGCAAGCGGCTCGGTGAACCGTGGCTGATCGCGACGGTGCCGGGTGTCGGGTACCGCATCGAGGACGTGGCGGACCGTGGCTAGGCGGCCGTGGGGCCCGAGCGTCCGCCTCAAGCTCACCCTCAGCTACGCGGGCTTCCTGATGGTCGCGGGCGGCCTGCTGCTCGCCACCGTCTGGGTGTTCCTCCTGCGCTACGTGCCGGACCAGGCCGCGTTCCAGCCGTCGTTCGGGCCGTCGCGTACCGATCTCCAGAAGGCCTTCACCCCGCGGGCGATCCAGGCGATGTCCTTCCTGCTCGTCTTCGGTCTTGTCGGGGGTTGGTTCCTGGCGGGACGCATGCTCGCACCGCTGAACCGGATCACCCGCGCCACCCGCCAGGCCACCACCGGCTCGCTCTCCCACCGGATCGAGATGGAGGGGCGCAACGACGAGTTCCGCCAACTGGCCGACGACTTCGACGCGATGCTCGCGCGCCTCGAGGCGCACGTCGCCGAGCAACAGCGGTTCGCCGCCAACGCCTCGCACGAACTGCGCACGCCCCTGACGATCACGCAGACCCTGCTCGAGGTCGCCCGCAACGAGCCGACCCGCAACGTCGACGAACTCATCGACCGGTTGCACCACGTCAACGCGCGCGCCATCGACCTCACCGAGGCGCTGCTGTTGCTCAGCCGCGCCGACCGGCAGGCCTTCGCGCGCGGCGTCGTCGACCTGTCACTCGCTGCCGAAGAAGCAACGGAGACGCTGCTCCCGCTGGCCGAGAAGCGCGGTCTCACCATCGAGACGTCCGGCGACCAGGCGCTGACCACCGGCTCGCAGGCCCTCCTCCTGCAGATGACGACGAACCTCGTCCACAACGCGATCGTGCACAACCTGCCCGCCGACGGAGCGGTGTGGGTACGGACCGGTGCTCATCCCGCGGGCGTCGTACTCACGGTCGAGAGCACGGGCGAGACGCTGACGCCGCAACTGGTGGCGACCCTCGTCGAGCCGTTCCAGCGCGGGAATCAGCGGATCCGCACCGATCACGCCGGCATCGGCCTCGGGCTGGCCATCGTCCAGAGCATCGTGAACGCGCACGACGGCACGCTCACCCTGACGCCACGCCCCGAGGGCGGCCTGGTCGTCAGCGTGGTGCTGCCAGCCCGGCCCTGAGCTGAGCGGCGACCCCCCGCGGGTCGTCGACCCAGAGGTCGACACGGTCGGCGGTGACGTCGCCCTTCGACGTCCGCAGCACGGTGCTTTCGGTGAGCTTCAACTCGAGGTTGGTGCGGCTGCCGACGCCCACGAGGAGCAGGCCGCCATCGAGGTGCACCGACTTCACGATGCCAGGCAGTTCGTGCTCCGCCGACTGGGTGCTGGCGATCGCAGCGAGGGGTACGTCGACCCAGGTCCGTGCGCTGTTGCGGATGCGCAACGTGTCGTCGGTCAGCAGGTGCGGACGCATCCGGTACGACGCCATCAGGCCGAGCATCCAGAGCACGCCCCAGATCCCGACGACCAGGAACGGCAGCCGGATCGCCTCGGCCCACCCGGTGTCGATCTGGCGCAGCACCACCTCGACCACGACCGCCTCGGTCGCGGAGCCGAAGATCCACAGCCACAGCATCGGGCCGACCAGTTGGGCGTAGCCGATCGGCGTCGCGCCCCTGGGTACGGCGGGACGCCGGATGATCCAGCGGGCCAGGCACCCGTACAGGGCCAGCTCGAGCAGGATCGCGTCCCTGACGTGGGCAAAGACGGCGGCGGGCATGAGACGTCGATCGATCAGAAGGCCTGGGGGCCGATCCGTTCGATCGCGACGAAGACGGCGAGGGCCAGCAGGACCACGGTGAACACGGCGCTCGACCATTCACTGCGGCGAGCGTGGGTCAGCGCTGCACCGGCCATCGTCACGGCCAGGCCGATCGCCGCGGCCGGGACGAGCCAGGTGGCGATGTCAAAGGCGCCCGGCAGGATGAGACCGAGTCCGCCGGCGACCTCTGCTGCACCGATGACCTTGAGCATGCCTGGGGAGAAGTCCTCCGCCCAGCCCATCTTCGGGTCAGCGAGGATCTGCTCCTTGGACTTGGCCAGCTTCATGGTGCCGGCCATGAGGAAGAGGGCGGCCAGCAGGCCCGAGACGATCCAGACGACGACGTTCACGGTGACTCCTTCAGCGGAACTCGAGTGTTCCGGTCTCTGTCGAGGCTAGTGGACCTGACTCACGAGTCCGGCGGTTCGCCCGGTCCCTCGGGATGGGTGAGGTCGTAGGCCCGCGCGACCTTCTGCGGTACCACCATCCGCCACGCGTCGACCACGAACTCACGTGCCTCGATCGGGTCCAGCGCCGCCAGGTTCGCGTGCACCCAGTGGAAGCGCAGGTCGGACTCCCGCGGCATCTGGAACTTGTCGGGGTTGCCGGCCACCAGGCCTGCGCGCTCCTCCTTGGGGAACGCGAAGCCCATCACGGTCTCGTCGAGCGAGAACGCGACGTACACGATCTGCTTGACCCGGAACTTCAACCGATGGCGGACGTAGACCTCGTAGGAGCGCTCGAGCTCGGAGCCCAGCCCGCGCACGTCCTCGATCGTTGCCATGGTTCTCCCAGCCTCTCACCGGCCTACGACAACAGGGCTTGACCCTGACGTAGCGTCAACCCTTGATGGTGGGTGCATGAACACGACAGCACCTGCCATCGAGGTCGCCGGACTGCGCAAGGCGTACGGCGACCACACCGTCCTCGACGGCGTCGACCTCTCCGTCCCGGAGGGCACCGTCTACGCCCTGCTCGGCCCCAACGGCGCCGGCAAGACCACCATCGTCCGCATCCTCTCCACCCTCACTTCGGCCGACGGCGGCGTCGCCACCGTTGCCGGGTACGACGTCCGCACCCAGTCGGACGGCGTACGACGCTCGATCGGGGTGACCGGGCAGTTCTCGGCGATCGACGAGCTGCTGACCGGCCGGGAGAACGTCCGGCTGATGGTCGATCTCGCGCATTTGCCCAAGCGGGACGCCGCGGCCCGCGCCAGCGAACTGCTCGAGCGCTTCGGCCTGACCGACGCCGCCGATCGCCGCGCGGCGACGTACTCCGGCGGCATGAAGCGGCGCCTCGACCTGGCCATGACGCTGGTGAGTCGGCCGCGGCTGATCTTCCTCGACGAGCCGACCACCGGGCTCGACCCGCGC
Source organism: Nocardioides sp. WS12 (assembly GCF_014108865.1). Classification (NCBI taxonomy): domain Bacteria; kingdom Bacillati; phylum Actinomycetota; class Actinomycetes; order Propionibacteriales; family Nocardioidaceae; genus Nocardioides; species Nocardioides sp. WS12. Next base: position 674,161 of record NZ_CP053928.1, read on the forward strand.
AGCCGCCGCGACCTGTGGCAGATCGTGCGCGAACTGCTCACCGAGGGGGTGACGGTGTTCCTCACCACCCAGTACCTCGAGGAGGCCGACCAACTCGCGCACCAGGTGGGGCTCCTCGACAACGGCCGGCTGGTCGCCGAGGGGACCCCAGCCGAGCTCAAGGCCCTGGCCGGAGGGGAGACCCTCGACGACGTCTTCCTGGCCCTGACCGGTCACCCCGCCACCCCCGACAGCACCGACGACACCGACGACAACGACAAGGAGACGGTCCGATGACCACGCTCGCCCTCACCGCCCGCGACTCGGTCACCATGCTGCGCCGCAACCTCAAGCACATGGTCCGCTACCCGTCGCTCACGATCATGCTGATCGCCCAGCCGGTGCTCTTCCTGCTGCTGTTCGTCTACGTCTTCGGCGGCACCATGGGCGCCGGACTGCCCGGCGGCGGCGGTCGCGACGACTACCTCGCCTACGTGTCGCCGGCCATCCTGCTCGTGACCGTCTGCTCGGTCGCGCTCAGCATCGCGATCTATGCCGCCAAGGACGCCACCGAGGGGATCATCGACCGGTTCCGGACGATGCCGATCGCGAAGTCGTCGGTGCTGTCCGGACTCGTCCTCGCTGCGCTGGTGCAGACCGCCCTGGCCCTGACGGTGGTGCTGTTGCTCGCCGTCGCGCTCGGCTGGCGTCCGGATGCCGGGCCGGTCGGCTGGCTGGGGGCGATCGGCGTCCTGACCCTGCTCGCCATCGCGCTGACCTGGCTCTGCGTTGCCCTTGGCCTCGCCGCGGACAGTGTGGAGACGGCCAGCAACAGCCCGATGTTCCTGGTGCTGCTGCCCTTCATCTCCAGCGCGTTCGTGCCGACCGAGTCCATGTCGACCGGACTGGCCTGGGTGGCGGAGAACCAGCCCTTCACGCCGATCATCGACACCCTCCGTGCCTGCTTCGAGGGCCGTGCTCCGGGTGCCGACCTGGCGTGGGCGATCGGCTGGTGCGTGCTGATCACCGTGCTGAGTTTCGCGTGGGCGCGCCGACTCTTCGCCCGGGCTCAGGCACGCTGATCCCATGCTGACGATTGGTGAGCTGGCGTCGTACGCCGGAGTGACGGTGCGCGCCGTACGCCACTATCACGCGAAGGGGCTGATGCCGGAGCCCGAGCGGGACCACTCCGGCTACCGGCGGTACGACGCCAGGGCGGTCGCCGATCTGATCAAGATCCGCACGCTGGCGGAGGCCGGCGTCCCCCTCGCGCGGGTCCAGGAACTGTTGGCCGCCGAGCCGGACGAGTTCGCGGCTGCGGTGACCGACATCGACCAGCGGCTGCGGGCCGAGATCCGGGAGCGGCAGCGGCACCGCGAGCGGATCGCCCAGCTTGCGGCCGGCGACAACCTCGCCCTGCCGCCCGAAGCGGTGGCCTACCTCGACCGGTTGCGGGCCGCCGGCGTCTCGGAACGCCTGATCGAGGGTGAGCGCGATGCCTGGATCCTCGTGGCGGCGCAACTGCCGGAGCACATGCCGTTGTTCATGGAGCTCAAGGGAAACCAACTGGACGAACCGGTCGTCGCTGACTTCTACCGTGACCTCAACGAAGCGCTCGACTGGGCGCCCGACGACCCGCGTCTCCCGGGGTTCGCGGACCGGATGGTGGCGATGTTCGAGGCTGGCGAGCCCGCCGACGTCGAGGAGTGGGAGGACTTCCCGTTGCCAGGCGACCTGGTGGAGCTGCTCGACGCAGTGTTCCTCGACGCGGTGCCGCTCGCCCGCACCTTGCTCGGACTCCTCGAGGAGCGCGGCTGGACCGGGTGGACGAAGCTCGAGCGGATCTGAGTGGCTCAGGACGTCATACGAATTGGTCGCTCAAGCAGCCAATTCGTCTGACGTTGTGGGCTACGAGCGAGCCTTGTCCCGGCGTCGCTCCAGCCTGGTCAGGAGCTGGGGGAGTTCCGCGTCCCATTCCGCTTGTCCTTCAGCCACCCATTGCGCTACCTCCTCGGCGGTGATCTCAGGCGGCAACTGGAGGTTCTCGATCCCGGCCAACGACGCGTCGAAACGGAGGTAGAACTGGTGCGAGTGGCCGAAGTCTCCGAGACCAGTGAGGTCGGGACGGTCGCCTTCGGCTCCGTTCGCCCACCGCTGCCGCTGTTCGCGCGGCCACATGAACTCCAGCACCAGACGATCGACACCATCCACCTGGTCGTCGTACTGCTCGAACAGCGACGCCAGAGGGGCGAGGTCGTCGATGCCCGCGAAGTAGCCGACAGACATGGGGAACTCGGCGAAGTCGGTGATCTTCCGCGCCGCGCGGCCCTTCAGCCGTCGTCGGACCCACTCCGTCACCGCAGGAGCGGCTGCTCCGCTCGTGTCCCAGCGCCGCAGCAGCATCAGGCCGACGGTCTGGTTGTGCAGGTTCCGCTCCTTGAGGGCGAGCGCATAGAGGTGGACGTGGTCCGCTGCCGATTGGTGGGCGCCGAGAGCCTGCAACGCGGAGTCGCGCTCCGCGCCAGACGATTTCGCCGAGCCATCGACGATGGCTACGAGCAGTTCGAGGGCGCGGGTGCCGCCGACACGGCCCAGCGTGAACAGCAGGGCAATTCGATCCTCCGCCGACCCGTACGGCAAGACAGACAGGATGCGATCCTCCAGGTCCGCGTCCACCGGGCCGTCGGTCAACGACCCGCTCGCTCCGCCAGTCGTACGGCGGCGTGCTGGACGATCGCGGTTTCCTCACCGTCGCGCGCCGCCTCGTGGGGGACCGCGCCGCCGAGCAGGCCCGCCGGCTGGGTGAGCCACGCCCACACCTGCCATGCATCCATCGTCGAGGCGAGCAGCGGTTCGAGCACGGGGCCGAGCTCGGCCCGGACCTCGCCGGAATCGTCCAGCTGGAACGCAGGGATCAGGGTTCCGCCGTCGTGCGACACGACCAGCAGGGCCTTCCGCTCCGCGGCCTTGTGTACGGCGAACCGGGTCGCGTTCTCCGATGTGCCCCGAACCTCAGCGAGGCTCGCGTAGCTGTGCGACGTCGTGGCGAGCAGGGTCGTGCGGACCTGCGCCTGCCGCCGCAACTGCACGAGCGCCAGCGGGACCGCGTGCGCCGGGTCGTCGCCGTCCTGGTGCAGCATCTGGTCCAGTGCCTGGATCTGCTCGTCGTTCATCGGCAGCCCGGTCGCGGGGTCGCGCCACTGTGCGTTCCCGTCGGCGTCCCGCTCGAAGGTCGGCAGGCCGGCTTCGCTCAGGTGCTCGGCGAGGTCGAGCTCCTCGAGCCACCCCGCCAGCTGCGTCCCGACCTCGGTGGTCCCCGAAGCGGTCGACTGGCAGGCGTGGGACTCGTCGTGCATGGATCCAGCCTCCCACCGGACCCGGGCCGATTCGACCGGGGGTCAGCTGGTGATCGGGGCGGGCTCGGTGCGCCCGACGATCAGCCGGTCGAGGGAGATCCGGCCGGCTCCGGTGCCGGCCAGGACGAGGGCGAGGAACCCGATCACACCGACCAGTTCCCAGCCACCGGCCGAAGAGAGCACCTCGGTGCCGCGGTGCGCGTACCAGAACGCGCCGGCCATCTGGCCCACGACGAGCAGCCCGGCCAGCGGGGTGAGCAGCCCGGCGATGAGCAGGGCGCCGCCACCGATCTCCGCCACCAGCGCGTAGCCGGCCGCGACCTCCGGCATCGGGATCCCCATGGCCGCGAAGCCGTCGGCGGTGGGGCCGAAGCCCGACTCGAGCTTGTCCAGGCCGTGGGTGAGCAGCACGACGCCCAGACCCAGGCGGGCGACGAGCAGGACGATGTCGCGCAGGGCAGCGGGCGTGCTGAATCCGAGAAGTGCGTGCATGGGGGCCTCCGAGTAGGGCGTCATTGATGAGCGGCTCAAGGTAGTTGAACCTTCATCCAGATGCTGCCGCACGAACCTGTGGGGTTCCTGAAGGAATCCCGTGCACCTCCGGTCAGGTCTCCGGTCTGGTGGTGGTGCGGTCCGGGCTTCGGCGGGGCCGGAGCACCACCAGGGCAACGACCAGCGCCGCCGCCATCATGGTGACCGGGAGCCAGAACGCCGACTGCACCGCCGCGCTGACGTCGGGTGCGAGGACCAGTCGTTCCGCCGGAGACAGCCGCTGCAGGTCGCCGATCCCGTCGTCGCCCAACTGGGGGAGCCGCGTCGACAACTGGCCCGCGAGCAGGACCGCCACAGCGGCCGTGGTGACCGAGGTGGCCAGCTGGTTGAGGACGTTGATCATCGTGCTGCCGGACGGGATGTCGTCGTCGGCCAGGTCCCGGGTCGCCAGCGTGATCGTCGGCAGCATGGTCGCTCCGGCCCCGGTCGTGCCGAGCATCAGGAACGGCACCAGCGACCAGTACGACGCATCGGCAGCCAGTTGCAGGGTGAAGCCGCCGTAGCCGATCACGGCCAGCGCGATCCCGGTCGAGATGACCCGCACGGGCGGCACCCGGTCGATCAGTCGGCCGGACACCTGGATCGAGATCCCGGCGACGACAGCCTGCGGAACCATCAGCAGCCCGGCCGTGGTTGCCGTTTCGCCCCGGGCGACCTGGAAGTAGAGCGGCACCAGGATGAGCGTCGAGAAGTAGCCGCCGGCGAACAGCACCAGCAGCAAGGCACCGCCGCCCGTCGCCCGTACCCCGAGCAGGCGCACCTTCAGCAGCGGTACGACGGCAGTCAGCGCATGCCGCACGAACGCCGCGAGCAGCACCAGTCCCAGCCCGATCGGCAGCACCGAGCGGAGGTCCGAGAGGCTGCCCTCGGACAGCGACGTCCCCACCACGAGCGACGCCATCGCCGGAGCCAGCAGGAACAGGCCGGCGCGGTCGAGCGGCACTGTCGGGTCGCCCGGCAGTGCGGGCAGGTTGCGTCGCCCGAGCCACAGCGCGACCAGGCCGACGGGCACGTTGACCAGGAAGATCCAGCGCCACGACAGGGTGTCCAGGACCCAGCCACCGAGCGGCGGACCGAGCACCGGTCCGACCAGGATGGGCAGACCGAGCAGCGCCATCACCCGACCCTTGTCCCCGACCGGTGCGGCACGCAGCGCGAGGGTCATCGCGGCCGGCATCACGAATCCGCCGCCGAAGCCCTGGATCACCCGGAACGCGATCAGGCTCGGTGCGTCCCAGGCCGTGGCGACCAGCGCAGAGCCCGCGGTGAACAGGGCAATCGCTGCGAGGAAGACCGACCGGGCGCCGTACCTCCTGATCGCCCAGGCGGCGGCAGGGATCACGCTGGCCAGCGCGAGCGTGTAGCCGGTGCTCACCCACTGGATCACCGGCAGGGAGGCATCCATCTCCTGGGCGAGGGGGGCGAGGGCGACGGCGACGACGGTGACATCGAGCGGGATCATCACCGTCCCGGCGATGACGGTGAGGGCGACGGTGGTGGCGCTCCGTGACGCGACGGAGGGACTGGCGACAGCGGTCATGGACCTACCGTCCAACCTCAACTTCTGTTGAGGTCAAGTCGAACGCACTGGAGCCCCCGCCCAGAGTTGGCGGGGGCTCCAGCGGTCGGAGGCGATCAGTACGACGTCTGCGACTGCACGTTCAGTTCGCCGATGGACACACCCTGGGCCGGGGCGACGCGCGGGTCGTTGACCTTGAACACGTCGAAGCCCTGCTGGATGTCACTGGAGTAGATGTGGCCGTTGTACCAGTACGCCGACCACGATCCGCCGAGGATCAGCCGCTCCTCCGAGAGGGGGCCGCGGTCGTAGTACGCGATCTCCTTCGGGTTGGCCGAGTCGGTGAAGTCCCACACCGAGATCCCGCCTTGGTACCAGGCCTGGACCATGATGTCGCGACCCTTGACCGGCACCAGCGAACCGTTGTGGGCCACACAGTTCTCCGTGTTGGCCTGGGTCCGCGGGATCTTGAAGTACGAGCGGAACTGCAGCTTGCCGTCGACGATGTCGTAGATGCCGTCGGCACCCTTCACGTCACCCACGGTCGGGTTGCAGGTCGGGCCACCGCCGCCGCCGAGCTCGTCGGTGAAGACGACCTTGGTGCCGGCGTTGTTGAACGTGGCCGAGTGCCAGAACGCGAAGTTCTCCGTGTCACGGACCGACTCGGTCACCACCGGGTTCGCCCGGTCGGAGATGTCGAGCAGCACGCCGTCACCCATGCAGGCACCAGCCATGGCGTCCTTGCTGGGATACGCCGTGAGGTCGTGGCAGCCGGAGGTCTCGCGGGAGTAGCCACCCGCGGGGTTTCCGCCCTCGGGGAAGAGCACGGGCGTTCTCACGATCGCCGCGTCCTCGGGTGCATCGACCGGCACCTTCACCACGCTGATCTGGTCGTGCGGCGGCTGGCAGTCCGGGAAGCTCGCGTTCGGTGCGTACGACGACGCGTAGACGAACACGTCCTTGTTGTCCTTCGACGGGGCGAGCGTGTGGGTGTGGGACCCGCACGCGGTCTCGACCGCGGCGACGTACTGCGGGGAGGTCGGGTCACTGATGTCGAAGACCCGGATGCCCTCCCACGACTCCTTGATCGTCGCCGACTGGGGCACGTTGTCGCAGGTGTTGTTGCTGCGACTGGAGTCGACGCTGAGGACGAGCAGGTCGCCGTAGACCGAGATGTCGTTCTGCGACCCGGGGCAGAGCACCTGGGTCACGATCTTCGGCTTGTGCGGCTTGCGGATGTCATAGACGGTCAGGCCGTCGTAGTTGCCCTGGAAGGCGTAGTCGCCCTGGAAGGCGAGGTCGGTCTCGAACGATGACTCGGCCGTGAACGCCCCCGACTTGGGGAGGTTGGCGAGCAACGTGATGTTGCGGCTCTTGTCGACCTCGCCGGGCTTGAGGACCGCGGCGCTGTCGTCGAGCTGCGCGATGTCCTGGCCGGGCTGGCAGGCGTCGTCGAAGTTGTCGCCGGCTCTTTCGGCGGCGCGTTCCTGGCCGGGCGGACAGGCCGCGGCTGGTTTGTCGTGGTCGCCGTCATGGGCGTCGGCGGGCAGGGTCACTGCCGTGATGCCGAGGGCCAGCACGCCCAGCGTGGTGACGCCGAGCCTGCGCAGGCGCAGAGGGACAGGGATCGCCATGTTCACTCCCGAGAAAAGTTGGCTGCGGATCCGAACTTCGACCCTCGCCTATGGTGAGGCTTTCACGCAACCCCTTTGAGGAGCTTCTCGGTGTCTCGGTCTCGGTCGTTCGGCTCTGCCCTCGTCGTCCTCGTGGCGGCGCTCTCCCTGAGTGGCTGTCTGGAGAAGGAGAACGACGCGGATCCCGCCAGCGGGTCCTCGCCGCAGGTCGTGCAGCCCGGCGGGCCGGGGGAGGATGCCACCACGGTCGATCCCGGTCAGATCGTGAAGCAGTCCGACTTCGCCCACGACGACGTGGCTTTCATGCAGATGATGATCCCCCACCACGCGCAGGCGCTGACCATGTCGAAGCTGGCCCCCAAGCGGGCGGAGTCGCCCGCCGTGAAGTCAATCGCGCGCCGGGTCCTTGCCGCCCAGCGTCCCGAGATCCTGACCATGGCGGCGTGGCTCGAGAACAAGGGCGTCGCCGTACCGTCGGCCAAGGACGACCCGGCCGACTTCGACCACGGCGAGCACGGCCACGACACGATGCACGGCATGCTCACCGATGCGCAGCTCGCTGCCCTGAAGGCCGCCCGCGGCGCGGAGTTCGACCGGCTGTTCCTCGAGGGCATGATCCAGCACCACGAAGGCGCGATCACGATGGCGGACACCGTCGCGACGGGCGGCACCGACGTCCAGGTCACCGAGATCGCCAACGAGATCGTGATCGGGCAGGGCGCCGAGATCGACCGGATGAAGGCGTTGCTGGCCGAGCTCTAGGAGCGGACGGCGTCCAGGATCGCGAGCTCGTCGTCGGTCAGGCTGATCGACGCGGCCGCGACGTTGGCCCGCACGTGGCTGATGCTGGTCGCGCCCGGAAGGGGCACAACGGCCTGGTCGTGCCTGCGTTGCTGGTGGTGGACCCAGGCCAGCGCGACCTGGCCCGTCGGCACCTCGAGTCGGGCCGCAGGCCCGGCAAGGGCAGCCCGCAGGGCTGAGGGAGTGTCGTCGCCCGACAGCTGGCCATGTCCCAGCGGCGAGTGGGCAACGAGGGTGATGCCCAGCTCCTTCAGGACGGGGAGGAAGGCCTCCGCAGCGTTGGCCACGAGCGACCACTGCTCCTGGAGAGCGGTGACGTGGTGCACGGCATCGGCCCGGCGCACGTCCTCGACGGTGACGTTGGACAGCCCGATGGCGCGGACCTTCCCGGCGGCGACGAGGTCCGCCATCGCGCCGACGGTCTCCTCGATGGGGGTCTCATCGCTTCGGTGGTGCAGGTAGTAGAGGTCGATGACGTCGACACCCAGCCGCTGCAGGCTCGTGTCGCAGGACCGCACGACGGTCGCGGCATCGGCGCGAACACTCCAGTCGCCGCCGTCGCCCCACACCACGCCGAACTTCGTGCAGAGGAGTACCTCGTCGCGCCGTCCCGCGATGGTGCGCCCGACGAGCTCTTCGTTTCCGTACATCTCGGCGGTGTCGAGCAGGGTGACGCCCTGGTCGAGCGCTGCGTGGACGACGGCCACGGGATCCCGGTCCGGCTCCCTCGCGCCACCCGGTTCGGGGTCCCGCAAGCGCATCAGGCCGAGGCCCTGGCGGGGCGGGTTGTCGGCCGACCAGAGCGGCGATGGAGTCATGATCGTGAGGCTAGGACCTCAATCAGACTTGAGGTCAACCGGCGATCTTTCGACGAAGCCAGCCCCAGGGGACTCCTAGGGTGTGCGCATGACGCTGCCCCTGCCCGGCCCCGACACCACTGCGATCGTCACTGGGGCCTCCTCCGGCATCGGCACGGAGATCGCGCGTGAGTTGTCCCGCCGCGGGCACCACGTGACCCTGGTGGCCCGGTCCGTTGACAAGCTCGAGGCCCTGGCCGCCGAACTGACCAGCGGTGCCGACGTGCTCGCCACCGACCTGTCCGACCGACCGAGCCGCGCCGGGCTCCTCGACCGGGTCGCCGCCAACGGCCGCGTCCCGAACATCCTGATCAACAACGCCGGCCTGTCCACGATGGGGCCGGTCAGTGCGTCGGACCCGATCGCCGAGATGGGCATGATCGAGGTCGACGTCGTCGCCGTGGCCGACCTCTGCAGCCGGGTCCTGCCCGGCATGGTCGAGCGCGGCGAGGGGGCCGTCCTCAACGTCGCGTCGACGGCGGCCTTCCAGCCCCTGCCCGGTCAGGCCGGGTACGGCGCCGGCAAGGCCTTCGTCCTGTCGTACACGCAGAGCCTGGCCGGTGAACTGCGCGGCACCGGCGTCAGTGCGACCACCCTGTGCCCCGGCCCGGTGGACACCGGCTTCGGCGAACGCGCCGGCTTCACCAAGGAAGAAGCCGAGGCCGCGTTGCCGAGCGTGATGTGGGTGTCCGCGCGCGACGTCGCCCTTGCTGCTGTCGAGGGCATGGAGAAGGGCCGCCTCGTCGTGATCCCCGGCAAGGTCAACCGCGCCGCCGCCGCGCTCGCGCAGGTCACACCCCGCACGCTGTTGCTGCCGATCCTCACGAAGAGCCACCCCGGCCTGCGCTGACGGGTTGCGCGTTCCACCGAGGGTGCGGTTAGCGTGGAGCACATGACTCGGGATCATGAACGCACCGGCGTGCACACCGCAACGCGGCCGAGCACGCACACCCACCGCCCAGCGACGGCCTATCCCATTCGGCAGCTGGTGGCCTACCAGCGGCTGATCGAACGCCGCGAACGCGTCGATCCAGCCGTCGCCGTCGCGGAGTACGCCCGCGCGAATCCGGGCATCGACCTCGACGCCCGCAGCACCTTCGCGGAGTGGAAGAACAGCAGCGCCCTCGACGACACGGCCGAGCGGCCGGGCGGGTTCTTCCGCTGAGCCTGCGCGGATGAGGGGACGCCACCACGGCGGCTCTAGTGTCGAGGCATGCACAGACTCGTGGCCGCCGCAGCGTGCGGCGTCCACATGGTCTTCGTTGCCTTCACCATCCTCGGCGGCTTCCTCGCCTGGATGATGCCGTGGGTGTTCCTTCCCCACCTCGCCGCTGCGGCTTGGGGAGGCCGGATGTCGATCTCGCGCGCGGCATGCCCGCTGTCCCGCATCGAGGACTGGGGCCGCGAGGGCGCGGGCCGGCCGTTGATGAGTGAGCGCGGCTTCATCGCGCACTACTTCGAGGGCAACGTCTACCCCGCGAAGATCGCCCGCCGGGTCGAGGTCCTGGTCGGGACGCTCGTCGTCGGCTCGTGGCTCGGCTTCGTCGTCCGCTGACCCGAGTCTCGTCGCGCCCGTTCTGTCGAGCCATCTCAAATAACACATCGATTCGGGCTCTGCAAGGGGCGGAATCGAGGCTCTCGCATCGGGTCGTGCGCGCGTAGCGTCCCTCGATAGTGCCGGAGATTTCTGTGCACTGGCCCGGTTCAGGCGGCTCCTCGCCTGTCGTGCTCTCGGGGGGCTCTGTTCCAACCGAGTCATGGGGGCTCTGAATATGCGTGCGTTGCGAATTCTTCTTGCCGGTGCTGTGTCCGCAGCCGGATTGACCGCCGTCGCCGCTCCGCCGGCCGTCGCAGCGAACGCCACCGTCAGTGGCTTCTCGCAATGCGCCAACGGGACCGGCACGGCGCTGACCTGCGCCGGCGGCTGGATCAACGGGGCGATCCAGAACAGCAATTCCCACTACAACGAGGACCAGGTCGTGCCGCAGCGCGCCCTCCTCTCGTTGCCGGCCGACAACGCCGAACACTCGCTGACCTTCACCTACCAGGACCGCAAGGGCAACGTGCACGCGTACGACTCCCTCGCGACGTGGAACAAGACCGTTTCCGACGCCGACCCCTGTCAGAGCCTGGCCGCCAGCCTGTGTGCGGGCGCCCCTTCGACCCTGCCCATGGCCACTGACGGGGCCAACATCCCGCCGTCCGTGTCCCCCATTTCCACGGCCGTCTCCGCCCACCAGCTCCCGGCCGCCGACCGCATGTGGACGCTGTACGGCGGCGTGCTGACCTCGGACGCCGTGATCTCCCACAGTTCACCGACCAGCGGCGACGACCTCGTCACCGTGACCGTCCGTTTCCGCAACGCCACGCCCACGGTGGCCCGCGACGTCGTCCTGCTGTTCGGTGGGCACCTCGCTGTGGGTGGCCCGAACACGCTCCCGCGCGCCTGGGGCCTGAACCTCGGTGCCAGCTCGGTCAGCGGCGGTCCGTACGCCTTCAAGCTCGAGCAGATCGACGGAGGCTCCACGGGCGCGACCGCCAACACGATCCAGGCCAGCGCCACCGGCCCCGTGCCACCGCCGCTCTTCAGCATCACCAAGACGGCGAACCCGACCACCGCCGCTCCCGGCGACACGGTCAACTACACGGTCACGGTCAAGAACACGGGCGGTCAGCCGGCGTCCACGACGTTCACCGACGACCACGCCGACAACATCACGCCGTCTGCGGTGACGAGCAACCCCTCCGGTGGCACGTGTACGCCGGCCGGCACCACGAACAAGGTGCTCAACTGCACCACGTCCAGCATCGCCGCGGGCGCATCCCAGGTCTTCACCTACTCCGCCGTGATGCCCGGATCCTTCACGTCCGGCCCCGGTAGCGGTTGTGGAACCGGGCTCTTCCCGATCACGAACACCGCCACCCTGACCGGGGGAAGCGTTCTTGCGGGCTCCGGCACCGCCACTGCGACGGTCTGCGTCAACGCGGCCGCGTCCTTCACGGTCGACAAGGCGGCCAGCAACCTGCTGCCCGGTCCCGGCCAGACGATCACGTACACGCTCACGGTCAAGAACACCGGTACCGCCCCGGGCGCCACCACCGTCGTGGACGACTACGACAACAGGCTGGACGCGAGCATCACCGCCCCCGCGGGCTGCACCAAGGCCGACGGCAAGCTGACCTGCACCACGGGTTCGATCCTGCCGGGCCTCACCCAGGTCTTCACGTACACCGCCACGATGCCCGCGACCTTCGAGGGCGACGACCACACCGGCTGCGCGTCCGACCGCTACCCGGTGAAGAACACTGCCTCCATCGGTACCTCCAGCACCGACACCGTGATCGTGTGTGTCCAGGCCGGCGCCACCTTCACGGTCACCAAGGTCGCCAATGACCTGACCGCCACCCCCGGCCAGTTGATCGAGTACACGATCACCGTCAAGAACACGGGCAATGCCTCGGGCTCGACGACCTTCGTCGACAACTACGACGACCGGCTGGACCCGACCGTGCCGGCGGGCTGCACCAAGGCCGGCGGTCAACTGAGCTGCAACTCGGGCACGATCGCGGCCGGACTCACCAAGACGTTCGTCTACTCCGCGAACATGCCCACGAGCTTCTCCGGTTCCGTCGGGAACTGCGCGGCCAACTCGTACCCGGTCCTCAACACCGTCACGCTGGCCAACAGCCAGGCGGCCACCGTCCAGGTGTGTGTCGGTGCCGCGGCGAACTTCACGATCACCAAGGACGTCAACGACGACACCCCGATCCCGGGGCAGACCGTCACCTACACCGTGAAGGTGAAGAACGAGGGCGCCGCGGCGGGTTCGACCAGCTTCACCGACGTGTACGACCCCCGGATGGTCGTCACCTTCCCGAGCGGTTGCTCCGGTTCGTCCGGCACGTTCACCTGCCAGACCGGCTCGGTCGCGGCAGGCGAGACGGTCACCTTCACCTACACCGCCGTCGTACCGTCCGCCTTCGGGCCGACCTCCGGCGGTGAGAACTGCGCCAGCGGGACCTACCCGCTCAAGAACACCGCGACCGTCCTGAACGGACCCGGCGCCACGGAGATCCTCTGTGTCGCGGCCGCGCCGAACCTGTCGGTCACCAAGTCCGTCAACGACACGACCGGAGTGCCGAACCAGGTCCTGACCTACACGATCACGGTCAAGAACACCGGCAACGCCGCGGGCACCACCAGCTTCGTCGACAACTTCGACGACCGGCTCTCACCCACCAACATCACCCGGACGCCGGACACCGGCTCCTGCGAGATCGTCGGTACGACGGCCAAGACCCTCAACTGTTCGACCGGCACCATTCCGGCTGGTGAGCAGCAGGTCTTCACCTACCAGGTGACCCTCCCGGCGACGTACGCGACGGAGAATGGTGAAGGGGTCTGCAACCCGGGCACTTACCTGGTGGCGAACAGCGTCAACCTCGGCAACGGGCTCGGCAGCGCCAGCGTCAACGTGTGTGTCGCGGCGGCACCGAACTTCCTGGTCGAGAAGACGATCGACAACAGCAACCCGGCGCCCGGAGACACCGTCACCTACACGATCAAGGTGACCAACAACGGCACCGCTTCGGGCTCGACCACGTGGTCCGACGACTACGACAACCGCTTGTCCCCGAGCACCGCCACGTCGAACCCCGCCGGCAACAACTGTGTCCCTGCTGGCGGCGCCTTCACGGCCTGTGCCACCGGCGTCATCAACGCCCTCGGACAGCAGACGTTCGTCTACACGGCGCAGATCCCGGACACGTTCACCGGCACCACCGGCAACTGCCTGCCGGGCACCTTCGAGATCTACAACAAGGTCGTCCTCGGCAGCGGAGCATCGGACGACGTCTCGCTCTGCGTCACCGCAGCCCCCGAGTTCGACGTCACCAAGAGCGTTGACGACACCGACGTCGCCCCCGGCGACACGGTGACCTACACCCTCAAGGTCGACAACTTCGGCACCAGTTCGGGTTCGACGACGATCGTCGACGACTACGACAACCGCCTCGACCCGACCGTTCCGGCCGGCTGCACGAAGGCCGGCGGCAAGCTGACCTGTACGACGGGCACGATCCTCGCGGGTGACAGCAAGTCGTTCGTCTACACCGCCGTCATCCCGACCTCCTTCACGGGAGCGGACGGCGCCGGAGACTGCGACCCGGGCGAGTTCGACATCGTCAACAGCGTCACCGTCAGCGGTACGACGGCCGCGGACAGCGTCACGCTCTGTGTCCCTGCCCTGCCGAAGTTCTCCGTGGTCAAGACGGCGAACGACACCAGCGTGGGTGCCGGCGACCTCGTCACCTACACGGTCACCGTGAAGAACATCGGCGCTGCTCCCGGCAGCAGTGACTTCACCGACGACTTCGACGACCGCCTGGCGCCGTCGTCCGCGGTGTCGACCCCGGCCGGCAACGACTGTGCCCCGTCCGAGTCCGACGGCAACGAGCTCTTCGACTGCACCACGGCCTCGCTCGACCCGGGCCAGTCGCAGAAGTTCGTCTACTCCGCCGCCATGCCGGATGCCTTCACCGACGATGACGACACCTGTGAAGGTGGTGGCTTCGCGATCGTGAACAGCGTCTCCGTCGTGGGTGACACCGACGCCGTCACCATCTGTGTTGCTGCCGCACCGGAGTTCACCATCACCAAGTCGCCGAGCTCCTCGACGGCGATGCCGGGCGGTTCGGTCGGCTACGACATCACCGTCACGAACATCGGCACCGCCGAGGGTTCGACGACCTTCACCGACCAGGCAGATGCGACGATCGCGGCCGCACCGGCCGGTTGCGAGCTGGTGTCTGCGCACTCGTTGAGCTGCACGACGCGGTCGCTCGAGGCCGGCGAGGACCAGGTCTTCACCTACCAGGCGACCGTCCCGGCGACGTACACCGGCGAACCGGATGTCGAGGACTGTGACCCGCCGGCGTACCCGGTCCGCAACCGGGCGACGCTCGCGAACGGTGATGTCGCCGACGCGGTCGTCTGTGTCGGAGCGGCGCCGGACTTCACGGTCGAGAAGACCGTGGACGACGCCACCGGCGTGCCCGGCCAGACCGTGCACTACACGCTGACCGTCACCAACAACGGCGCTGCCGCAGGTTCGACCACCCTGGTCGACGACTACGACAACCGCCTGACCCCGACGATTCCCGCCGGCTGCTCGGCCGCGGGCGGACTGCTCACCTGCACCACGGGCGTCCTCCTCTCCGGTGGAGAGCAGGAGTTCACGTACGACGCCGTCCTGCCTGCGACGTACTCCGGCACCTCCGGAGTCGAGCCCTGCCAGGCGGGCGAGTACCCGGTGGCCAACCTGGTCCGGATCGACGGCGAGGTCGTTGCCGACGAGACCGTCTGTGTGGCTGCGGCTCCGGAGTTCACCGTCGACAAGTCGGCGGACGACGTCACCGCGACGCCCGGTCAGGTCATCACCTACAAGGTGACGGTCAGGAACACCGGCTCCGTCGCCGGCTCGACGACCTTCTCCGATGACTACGACTCCCGCCTGAACCCGTCGGTGCCTGCCGGCTGCTCGGCGGTGGGCGGAGTGCTCACGTGTACGACGGCCGTCATCGAGCCCGATGACGAGCAGGTCATCACCTACACCGCAGCGATGCCCGCGAGCTTCACCGGACCCTCGGGGCTCGGGGGCTGTGCCACCGGCACCTTCCCGGTTGCGAACGGTGTGGTGCTGGCCAACGGCACCAACGATGCGGTGACCGTCTGTGTGGCGGCGACGTCGAACCTCAAGCTGACGAAGACCTCGTCGGTCGACCACCGGCCCAACGGTGACCAGGTGCTGACCTACACGATCACCTGGATCAACAACGGCCCGGCCGAGGCCCTGCAGGTCGTCCTCACCGACGCGATCCCGGCCGGCACCCAGTTCGTCTCGTGCACCGCCGGGTGTTCGCTGGTCGGCTCGCCGGCCACGGCGACCTGGAACCTCGGGGCGATCGCACCGCTCGGTGGCACCGGCTCGGTGACGCTCGTGGTCAAGCTCGTCAGCAACCAGATCTGCACCGTCCCGAACTCGGCGAAGATCAAGGTCGGCAACGAGACGGCGATCAGCTCCAACACGGTGACCGACAACGTCACGCCGCAGCCCGACCCGTCGACGGCGAAGTCGAACGGCGCAGCCATCGGCGTCCAGGTCAAGACGTCCGGCATCCTCACCCTGATCACGGGGCTGGCCAACGCGGTCATCACCAACAACAGCACCGTGGCGATCAGCAACGCCGCGAGCAGCCAGACCGGGGTCGGGGGTCCGACCACCAACAGTGACTCGCTCCTGTCGCTGAGCCTGGGCGGACTGCTGACGGCCGGTGTCATCAGCACGACGAGCTCCAGCTCGGTCACGGCCGCTCCGGCCGAGGCCCGCCAGACCACCACGGCCGAAGTGGCCGGTGTGTGTCTGGTGCCGGTCGCGGGACTCTGCACCGTGCAGACGGGAACGGTTCGGGCGGTCGCCTCGACGATGGCCAACGGGTACTACGCCTCGGCCACCTCGACCGGGTCGACGATCCAGAACCTGAAGATCGCTGGCCTGGCGACTCCGGTGGACCTCAACCAGACGACCACCATCCCGCTGAACCCGCTGGTCTTCGGCAAGAACAGCTACGTCGCGATCAACGAGCGGACTTCGTCGACCGGACTCTCGGGCGGCAAGTACGTCGCTGACCAGACCGTGGCGATGATCCACGTGAAGATCACCGGCCTGCTGCTCATCCAGGCGGCGGAGATCTACGTGGCCAAGGCGACGGCGCACAGCGAGTTCGCCAAGACCTTCGTCTGCAGCGGCGCCGGAACCCGGTCGGTGAGCGGACACGCCTACACCGCACGGGTCTACACCGGTCCGTTGCTCGCCGACCTGCTCCAGGGCTACGTGCAGATCTCGCCTCTCGGCGGCGCGGAGAGCGAGCACGTCGCTGCCGTGGCGCTGCCCGCGGGCGGGGGCGTCGTCGGTGCCAAGGTTGCCGACAGCAGCAGCAGCGGCTCGTTCAACTCCTCGTCGGCCACGGCGACCAGTTGGGCCGAAGTCGCAGGCGACGGCCCGACACCGGTCTGTGTGCTGGGTTGCACCGTCAGGGCCACGGCGGTGAGATCGCAGGCCAACTCGAATGGTTCAGCGAGCGGGTCCACATCGACCTCCGCGGGGACATCCCTGCTGGGTCTCCAGATAGCCGGGCTGGCGCCCCTTGCCGCGAACCCGGCGCCGAACACGACGCTGGTGCTGCCAGGAATCGGCTTCATCATCCTCAACGAGCAGTTCTGTGACGGCGGTGGCGCCGCCAACGGGAGTTGTTCGGGACCGGGCCACAGCGGCATCACGGTCCGCGCGGTGCGTGTGGTGGTGACCGTCGCCAACAACATCCTCGGTCTGTCGCCGGGTATCGAGGTCGTCGTCGCCGAGGCCCACGCCGACACGACCTTCCAGTAGGCACGCAGGAGCGGCCGGACCTGGGGGGACGGCCGCTCGGCACTGACCTCAGGTCAGTGCCTGGTGAGACGCTGCACCTCGCTCGAGCCGGGGACGACCACGTCGCCAACGAGCAGTTCCGAGGTGTACGACGTCAGGTCCTTCGGGACCTCGTACACCGCGTACCCGGCGCCGTCGACCCGGTGTGTGGGCACGTCCACGGACAACCCGTCGGCGGTGACGCGCACTGCCGTGACGTCGGGATGCACGGCCCAGACCCACACGAACGTGTCACCGACCAGCGTGCCGCCGTCGTTGAAGAGCGCGGGATTCGCCAGGTAGCTGGCGGTGTCGAGGTCACACCCGTCGGCACTCCCGGCGCCGTACGTCAATCCGGACGTGTTCCATTCGCTGCCGAGGAGGTTCTTGTCCTCCACCACGAACTCGACCCCGGGCACGGGTTCGCCGCACGTGCTGGTGCGCCGGCTCTCCGCGAGCAGGTACGACGACCCGTCGACCTCGCCCTTGAGGACGATCGTGTCCTTCGGGATCGCGTCGACGTACTCCGGACCGCTCCGGAGATGGGCGCCGGCGGCCAGCGTGAGGGGGACGGCCACGGCGCCGACGACGAGCGGCCACTTCCACCGGCTCCGCTTGCGCTCGGGAACGGGAGGCGCGTGGATGGGCGAAGGGGCATCGGTGACGGTGTCGGCCACGGCGTGCAACGTGCGGCGGATCCGGTCCTCGAGGGGGTCGGTGAGGGTGTTCATCAGAGTGCCTTTCGGAGCCGGTCGAGGGCTCGACGATGGTCGGAACGAACGGTGGAGGCGGGCCGGCCGAGGATCTCGGCGACCTCGGTGAGGGGCAGGTCCTCGTAGTAGTGCAGGACCACGGCGGCGCGCTGGTGGAGCGATAGCGAGGCAATGAGTTGCCAGGTCTCGTCGACCTCGGGCGGCAGCACGGACTGCGGGGTCGCGTGGTGCTCCCGATGTCGCTGGCTCCGGTACCACCGCCGTTGGGCGTCCTTGATCTGGTTGACCACCGCGCGCTTCAGGTAGGGCAGCGGTTCCTCGACCTGGTCCCAGCGGGGTTGCGCGGTGGCGAAGGCCGTCTGCACGACGTCCTCCGCGAGTTCGCGGCTGCCCCCGACGAGGTAGGCCAGCCGCAGCAACGCGACCCGGTGCTCCCGGTAGGCGTCCTCAAGGGACAGCGCTGCGGCATCTTCTTCCACTTGCTCCATGCACCTGTCGTCGTCCGAGCCCGCCGTCGCGTTGCACCCTTCGTGAAGTCTCTCCTGCGCTGCGGTCGCAGGGTCGGCGCCCGGCGGCAACTCGTTACGTTGTTGTGCAACGCCGTTGTCAATGGAGGAGACATGACCGAGACCGCTCGACCCACCACACCGCTGGAGCCCATGCCCGCGAGCCGGCGGCACGCGTACACCGCCATCAACAGTTCGTCCGCGCCGCTCTTCCTGGCCATGATCCTGCTGCCCCGGTCGGCCCTGACCCGGCGCCTCGTCGAGCTGGCCATGCCGCTGCACGCGACGATCGGCGTCACCTACGCGGCATTCCTCGGCTCCGGCCTGCTGAAGACGCGCACCTTCCTCGACTTCCGCGACCCCGACCAGCTCCGCCGGGTCCTGGCCGAACACGACGTCTTCCTCGCCGGGTGGGCGCACTACATCTCGTTCGACCTGTTCGTCGGCCAGTGGATCTGGCGCGACGCGATCGCCGCCGGTCGCAGCCCTCGGCTCGCTCTGCTGCTCACCTGGCTGGCCGGTCCGATCGGCCTGACCCTCTACCTCGCCCAGCGCACCTTCGGTGCGCGCCGCGAAGGACGGGACCTCTGATGGCCATCGCGGTGGTGGGGCTCAGTGTGCGGGTGCCGGGCGGCGCGACACGTCACTCCCCGCCCGCCGTCTCGTTGACTGCTCGTGGCCAGCAGCAGTGATTCTTCCGTCGGCAAGAGCCGACTGCTGAAGGCGCCGCTGGCGGACCTGAGCGGGCGCGATCCGGCCTTCATCCGGCGGATGCTGCCGCGGCTGTGGCTGGTGGCCAGCGTGTGGTTCCGAGCCGATGTCGAGGGCTTCGAGAAGGTCCCCGACGAGCCGGTGCTGTTCGTCGGCAACCACAGCGGTGGGGCCGGCGTACCGGACACCTTCGTCTTCCTGCTCGGCTACAACACCTACATGACGGTCGAGGGCCGGCCGCTGTTCGCGCTGGGTCACGAGATGGTGACCTCGCTGCCCGGCATCGGTGCGTTCGCCCGCAAGTTCGGCGTCGTCACCGCCACCCCGCGGGCCGCTGCTGACGTCTTCGCCCAGGACGGCTCGGTGCTGGTCTACCCCGGCGGCGACGTCGAGGCGCTGCGTCCGTGGCGGGATCGCCACAAGATCGTCTTCGACGGCCGCAAGGGCTTCCTCCGCCTCGCGCACGAGAACGGCGTGAAGATCGTGCCCGTCGTGGCGACCGGTGGCCAGGACACCTTCTTCGTCCTGAACGACGGCCGGAAGACCGCGAAGCTGCTGCGCTTCGACAAGCTGTTGCGGGTCAAGACGCTGCCGATCTCGTTCAGCATCCCGTGGGGTTTCCTGCCCGGCGACCTCCCGCACATCCCGCTGCCGGCGAAGATCCGGATCCAGGTGCTCGACCCGATCGACCTCACCGAGCGGTTCGGCGAGGAGCCCGACTGGGACGAGGCCTACGACTACGTCACCAGCGTGATGCAGGCCGGCCTCTCGACCCTCGCCGCGAAGACCGTTCTTCCGGTGCTCGGGTGACCGCGTGAGTTCCACGGCCACCGTCACCGCCACCGTCGGTCGCCCTCGCGACGTGGTCTCGGCCTTCGCCACCGACCCGCAGCAGGTGCTGCCGTTGATCAGCGGGTTCGGCCGGTTCCGGTTCCTGGGTGAGCTCGACGAACCCGGGCACGAGGAGTGGGAGGCGTTCCTCGACGTCGGCACCCTCCACATCGGCGGTGCCATCGACATCGACCGGACCGCCGACCACCACCTGGCCTGGGTGGCCGTGCGCGGCACGCGCCACACGTTCGACCTCATCGTCGAGCCGGACGGAGCGGACCGGTCGCTCGTCACGATGACGATGACGATCACCCTGTCGGGACTGGTGATGTCGCGGATCGCCGAGCAGTTCGCGCGGGGCATCATGCACCGGCACCTCGACGCCGCCATCCAGCAACTGCGTCACCACCTGGAGTGGGAACAGGGTTGAGCTCTCAGGCCGAGGCTTCCCAGACGAACCCGTCGGGGTCGGTCGCGGTGAAGCCGCCGAGGACCAGGCGGTGCGAGCCGCTGCCGTCCTCGGGAACGCCGACGTCCTTCGCCAGCGCACGCCGGCCGTAGAGGGCGAGCTTGACCGGGCCGGTGCCGGCCTCGAACTCGACGTACTTGCGGCCGTAGCTCTTGGCCACCTTCATGCCCTGCTCGATGTAGAACCGCTTGGTCGCGGCCACGTCGGTCGCGCCGAGCAGGAGCACCAGGTCGTCGTACTTCTTCTCGGCGGGGGCGGTGTCCTTCTTGTTCGAGGTCGCGACCTTCCAGATCGTCCCGTCGGGAGCCTGTACGACGCCGCCGTACCCCCAGAACGACTTGGCAGCAGGCTTCAGGACGGTCGCGCCGGCGGCCACCGCAGCGTCGATGTACGCGTTGACGTTGGCCGGCTGGGCGACCGTGAGGGAGAGGGAGAAGCCGCGGAAGCCGGTCGTGGTGGCGTCGGTGGCGCGGACGTCGATCTGGGTGTCGAAGCCGAACGCGTCGGCGTAGAAGGCCCGGGCGGCGGCCGGGTCGGCCACCTCGAGGGTGAGGGCGGACAGTGTGGTCTGGGTGTCGGTGGAGTTCATGTCCACGACGTTAGGTCCGGCCGACCCCACCCTGCTTCTCGATTCCTGACCCGTTGGATTGTCGCGCAGTCGGCGTAGGTTCTCGTCCCATGACGACCGACCAGACAGGCACGATGCGGGCAGTGGTTCTCGATGCGGCGCCTGCGCCGCCCGAAGGACTCGTCATTCGCGATCTCCCCGTGCCGACACCTGCGGCCGGCGAGGTGCTGATCCGCGTCCGTGCCTTCGGTCTCAACCGGTCCGAGCTGCACACGCGGATCGGGCTGGCCCACGGTGTCACCTTCCCGCGGGTCCTCGGGATCGAGGCGACGGGGGAAGTCGCTGCGTGCCCGGGTGGCGAGCTCGCCGTCGGACAGCAGGTCGTGGCGATGATGGGCGGCATGGGCCGCACCATCAACGGCGGCTACGCCGAGTGGGTCGTCGTCCCCGTCCAGCACACGATTGCGGTCACCACCGGCCTCGACTGGGCCACCCTGGGTGCGGTGCCCGAGATGCTGCAGACCGCCTACGGCTCCCTCACCGTCGGCCTCGACGCCCAGCCCGGCGAGACCCTCCTGGTCCGAGGTGGTACGTCGTCCGTGGGCCAGGCCGCGACGATCCTGGCCAAGCAGCGCGGGATGACAGTCGTCTCCACGACGCGTTCGGCCGCGCGCACGCAGATGCTGCTGGACCTCGGCGCCGACCATGTCGTCATCGACAACGGCACCATCGCCGGCGACGTGCGGGCGCTGTTCCCGGATGGTGTTGACCGCGCGCTGGAGCTCGTGGGCGCGCCGACCCTGCTGGACACCCTCGCCACCGTCCGGGTGCACGGTGTCGCGTGCATGACCGGGATGTTGTCGAACTCGTGGACGCTGCCGGACTTCTATCCCACGGGCGACCTGCCGCGCGGCGTGTGGCTGGGCGGCTATTCCGGCAACGCCGGCGATCTGCCGGCCGACGTACTCCAGGCCTGGCTGGATGACGCCGAAGCCGGCCGCCTGCAGGTGCCGATCGGCCACGTTTACGCGTTCGACGAGATCGTCCAGGCGCACCGTGACCTGGAGGACGGGACCTACGCGGGCAAGCTCGTCGTCCTCACCTGACCGTCTGGCTCCGGCCGGGTCAGGGGCGGAGCAGGACCTTGCCCTTGCGGCCGGGTTCGCCGTTCGCGGCGGCCGCGGCCCTGACCTCGTCGAACGAGTAGATGGTGTCGACGGGCAGGGTGAGCTTGCCCGACGCGATCCGCTCGATCAGCTCCCCGAAGAGTGCGCGGCGCTGCTCGGCCGGCATGGTCTGGCTGACGGTACTGCCCCAGAATCCCTTGACCGTGACCTGCTTGAAGATCAGGTCGCCGGACGACAGCTCCATGGTGGGCGACTCCATCGCGCCGAAGACGACCAGCGTGCCGTTCTCTGCGAGCAGGGACAGGATGTCGCCGCTGGCAGGTCCGCCGACCGAGTCGACGCCGGCCTTGATCGGGGCGCCGCCGGTGAGCGCGCGCACCTGGTCGGCCCAGCCCTCGGCGTCGGTCGCGACGACATTCGTGATGCCCTGGTCGCCGAGCTCGTCGACACCGGCGGCCCGGCGGACCAGGCTGATGACGTTGACCCCGCGAGCCGCGCCGAGTTGCGCGACCATCCGGCCGACGGCGCCGTTGGCGGCGTTCTGCACGAGCCAGTCACCAGAGGACAGCTCCAGTGATTCGAGCAGGCTGATCGCGCTGAACGGCATCGACACCAGCTGGGCCGCGACCTCGTCGGCGATCCCGTCGGCGACCGGGATCAACCCGCCGGCCTTGGCGATGAAGAGCTCCGACCATGCGCCGAAGGTCCCGCCGCTGGCGACCCGCTGCCCGACCTGGAACTTGTCGACCCCCTCGCCGAGGGCGTCGATGACCCCGACCGCCTCGGTGCCGGCCCGGGCCGGGAGTTCGGGCTTGAAGCCCTAGGACCCGCGGATCGTCCAGAGGTCGTGGTTGTGGATCGCAGCCAGCAGGGTGCGCACGCGCACCTCGCCGGGACCCGGCTCGGGCACCTCCAGGTCCTCGACGCCGAGGACCTCCGCAGGGTTGCCGAACTCGTGGTGGATGACAGCGCGCATGGGTCCAGCATGGCGCGCATGTCCAACGTCCTGGTCCAACGCTGGGTCTACGCCCCTGCGCGGAACGCCACCCAGGCGTCGCTCATCCGCTCCGCCTGGCCCTCGGTGAACGTGTTCATGCAGGAGTCCTGCGTGTAGTCCATGAAGTTGTGGATCGGGTCGACGCCGGGTGCGGTGCAGGTGTCGGCGCCGTCGGGGCAGTTGAACTGCGGGGCAGCCTCGCGCGGGGTGTCCGCCACGCCGTCGCCGGAAGCGGAGCAGCCGCCCTGGAAGGTGTGCTCGAGCATCAGCCAGTGGCCGACCTCGTGGGTCAGGGTGTCGCCCTCGGAGTACTTGCCCGCCGTACCGCCGGGCATCGACTCGTCGAGCATGACGACGCCGTCGATGAAGTCACGCCCGTTGTTGTAGCCCTTGGGGAAGTACGCCCAGCCGAGCAGGCCGGCGCCGATGTTCGCGGTGTAGACGTTGAGCGTCGTGGCATCGCCGTCGTACAGGGCAGCCTTCATGTCGCGCTCGGTCTTGCCCGGCACCACGGTGTACCACTTCGCGTTGTCGACGAACTCGATCGAGGTGAGGTCGAACCGGAAGGGGGTGTCGGCCGCTTCTGCGGACGTCTCGCCAGAGTAGGCGGCGTTGAGCACGTCCATCTGCGCGTTCACCATCGTCTCGAGCCGGTCCCGATCAGCCTGGCTCGCTCCGTCGGTGATGACGTGGAAGACCGTGTTGACGGTGACCGTGCCGTCGCCGAGGTACGGCGAGTCCTTGATGACGCCGTACTTCTTCGCCTCGTTCTTGGGGTACAGCTCGGGCTCCGCGGCGTGGGAGCCCTCGGCGACCCTGGCGCCGGAGGCATCGAGGCACGCCTCTGCCCCGGGGGATGCGGCGGCGGAGACCATCGTGGACGGTGTCGAGGCCAACGGGACGGCCAGCAGCAATGAGCTCGCGGCGACTCCGAGCAGGCGGCGTGAGGTGAGGTGCGTCATGGCACCAACCTAGGCAAGGGGGCGCCTGTTGTCTGCCCCCGAGGACGCGTCAGTCAGGTGCGTAGGCGAGCCCGCCGGCCGCCATTGCCGCCGCCATTCGGTCGAGCGCGATCGGTCCGACGCCGTGCAACGCCGCGAGGTCGCGCCGGGTCCATCCACTGACCGCTTCGAGGGTGTGCAGGTCGACGGCGCGCAGTGCGCGGGTGGCCGGTGCCCCGATGGTGCGCGGCAGCGGGGTTCCCGTGCGTCGGGGCGCCCGTTCGCGCGGACCGTCCTCGTGGTCCAGCACCGCCTCGCCGCGCGGGGACAGGCGGTAGCCGATCGCGAGCGACTCGGTCAGCCCCCGCTCCTTCAGCTTGCGTACGTCGACCTTGAACTCCGGCGTCGGACGCCCCATCTGCTCCGCGAGTTCGGGGGCGCGCACCTCCGGGTTCGCGTCGATCAGCCGCAGCGTCGCGCGGGTCCAGGGGCCGATCCGGGAGGCCGCATCGAGCCGGTCGAGCCGGGCCAGGATGTCGGCCAGTTCCTCCGCGGTCGGAACGGACTCGCGCAGGATCTCGCGGGGGTCGGGGCCGGCGTACCGCAGGCCGACCCGGAAGACCTGGCCGTCCTTGCGGACGCTCAGTGCGTCCTTGAGGGAGGCGAGGGAGGCGGCACCGCAACGGCGCGCATCGTCGGCGCGCAGGGCCGACAGTGGCACTGCGTCGACGGCGACGACCTCGAGCAGCCCGACGGCGGTCCGCAGCCGGGTGCCCACCTTCACGCGGGCCCGGTCCCAGCGCCGGAAGGCGAGGTCGAGGTCGCCATCACGGATGGCCTCGAGCTCGCCAGGTCGTATCAGCACGATCGGAGCATAGGCACCGAACGGGTGTGGCGGGAGGGGGCCCGGGTACGTTCCCGCCATGAAGCGCTGCGCATGCGGCCGTTCGGTCGAACAACCGTGGCGGCAGCGGGACACTCCGGTCAGCCCCGCCTCGTTCCTCGCGGGCCTGTTGCTCCTCGGATTCGGGGTGGCGGCGGTCGTGGTTCCGGAGTCGCCGCACCCCGTGGGCTGGGGTGTCCTGGGCGTCCTCGGACTCGCGGCGGTCGTGGGCTGGGGGACGTCCCTCGCCCGCGGGCACCTGCACCCCGGCTGCGTCCTGGGACGCGGCCTGTGGCTGGGTCTCGCGTGGCCGGGCCTGCCGCTGCGCGTCGTATTGAGCCTGCCGTTCTGACCCTGACGGGCTTGACCAGCGACGCCAAACGGTGATTACATCGTCGTATGGCGATGAATCAGGTGGAGCCGACCAGCGAGGTCGAGGCACTCGTCGCGGCGGCCTGCCTGCTGCACGGACTCAGTGATCCCAACCGGCTCGCGATCCTGCAACATCTCGCCCTGGGCGAGCACCGCGTCATCGATCTCACCGACCACCTGGGGCTCGCGCAGTCGACGGTCTCCAAGCACCTCGCCCTGTTGCGCGACTGCGGCCTGGTCGTGTCGCGCCCGAGCGGTCGGGCGTCGATGTTCTCGCTCGCCCACCCCGAGGCGACCGCCGACATCCTGCGCGCCACCGAGCGCCTGCTCGAAGCCACCGGTGAAGCGGTGGTGCTCAGTGCGAACTTCGGTCCCGCCGCCCTCCACGCCGACGAGGAGTGGTGATGGGCGTCGGACACGGACATGGCCACACCCCCGCTGCCACCGGCCACGCCGGCGCGCGCCACCGCTGGCGTCTGGCGGTCTCCTTCGCCCTCATCGCGGCGTTCTTCCTCGTCGAACTCGTCGTCGGCATCATCAGCGGATCACTCGCGCTGATCTCCGACGCGGGCCACATGGCGGCCGACGTGGTCGCGCTCGGTGCCGCACTCGTCGCCACGAAGATCGCGGCGCGTGAGGACAGCACCGGTCGTCGTACTTATGGGTCGTACCGGGCCGAGGTCTTCGCCTCCGGTCTCGCCGTGCTGATGATGCTCGGCGTCTCCGTGTACGTCGTCATCGAAGCCATGGCGCGGATCGGCGAGGACGCCGAGGTGGCGAGCGGCCCGCTGATCGTCGTGGGCTTTCTCGGCCTCGTGGTCAACGTGATCGCACTGCTCCTCCTGCGGGCCGGAGCGAAGGACTCGATCAACGTCAAGGGCGCCTACCTCGAAGTCGTGGCGGACACGGCCGGCAGTGTCGGCGTACTGATCGCCGGAGGGCTGATCATCGCCACCGGCTCGAGTGTCTGGGACACCGTCGTCGCGTTCCTGATCGGCGGGTTCGTCGCTGTCCGCGCCGTGATGCTCGGCCGCGAAGTGCTCGCCGTCCTCGGCCAGCACGTCCCCGCAGGACTGGAGATCGACGCCGTCACCTCCGCGCTCGCCGCCATCGACGGCGTGCGCGACGTGCACGACCTGCACGCGTGGACGCTGACCTCCGGCATGAACGTCGCCACCGCGCACCTGGTGCTGGAGGACGGCACCGACAGCGGTGACGCACTGCGTGAGGGCCAGGCGCTGCTGCGTGACCGGTTCCAGATCGAGCACGCGACCTTGCAGATCGAGGGTTGCCGCTCCACGGACTGTGACGCCGTCACCTGGTGAGACCCCTAGTGTGACCGCATGACGCAGATAGATCCCGCCGCACCCGTCCTCGTCACCGGAGGGAGTGGGTACGTCGCCAGCTGGATCGTGCGCCAGTTGCTCGAGGACGGTCGCACCGTCCGCGCCACGGTGCGCAACCCGCAGAAGCCGAAGGGCCTCGAGCACCTGCACGCGCTGTCGGACGCGCACCCCGGTCGGCTCACCCTGCACCAGGCCGACCTGCTCGACCAGGGCAGTTTCACGCCCGCGATGGAGGGCGTCGAGCTCGTCATCCACACCGCCTCGCCCTTCCTGCTGGGCAAGGTCAAGGACCCGCAGGCGCAGCTCGTCGACCCCGCGCTCGACGGCACCCGCAACGTCCTGGCCAGCGTCAATGCCACCGACAGCGTGAAGCGGGTCGTCCTCACCAGCAGCGTCGTCGCACTGCACGGCGACAACTGTGACGTGAAGGGACGGCCCGTCACCGAGGCCGACTGGAACACCACCAGCACCCTCGACCACCAGCCCTACCCCTACTCCAAGACCGTCGCCGAGAAGGACGCGTGGGCGATCGCCGAGGCGCAGGAGCGTTGGGACCTGGTCACCATCCACCCCGGCCTGGTGCTCGGCCCGGCGCTGACCACGTCGAGCGTCTCCGGATCGATGGACACCATGAAGCACTTCACCGACTACTCGCTGACGCTCGGTGTCCCGAAGCTCTACCTCGGCGTGGTCGACGTACGCGATGTGGCGCGGGCCCACATCACCGCCGGCTTCACTCCGGAGGCCAAGGGCCGCTACCTCACCAACGCCGACACGGTCAGCATGCTCGCCATTGGCCGGATCCTCGCGGCGTCCTTCGGTAACAAGCTGACCTTCCCGCGGATGATCGCCCCCAAGGCGGCGGTCAAGCTCAGCGCCCCGCTCGCCGGCCTGACCCGCGAGTACGTCGAGAAGAACGTCGGCCACCCGCTCGCGTACGACAGCAGCCGCACCACCGCGGAGCTCGGTATCGAGTTCCGCCCCGTCGCCGAGACCATCACCGAGCACTACCAGCAGATGATCGACGACGGGCTCGCCAAGGCCTGATCGCGAGTTGGGGTTTGTGACCGTCGACTTGTGAGTTGTCGTCGTACGACGGGTGACAAACCCCAACTCGACGGTCACAAACCCCAACTCGCGGGTCACAAACCCCAAGTCGGGCGAGACAAACGCCAAGTCGCGATCAGGCGTGGGCGAGGGAGAGCTTCAGGGCGAAGCCCAGGAAGATTGCGCCCACGGCTGAGGTGCCGACGGCCGACAGCGCCTTGCGGCGCCGGAACGCTGCGGCCATCCGGGTGCCGCCGAAGATCAACGCGGACAGGTACGCCACGCTCGCGATCTGGGCGAAGATCCCGAGCACCAGGAACGACACTGCCGGGTGGGCGTAGGCCGGGTCGACGAACTGCACGAAGAAGGCGACGAAGAACAAGATCGCCTTCGGGTTGAGCAGGCTGATCACCAGGGCGCGGCGGTACGGGCGCTCGTCCGGTGCCAGCGGCGGGGAGCCTTCCTCCACGGCCTGGACCGCGCGGTGCCGTGCCCGCCACATCACGAACGCCCCGCGCAGCATGGTGAAGGCGAGGTAGCCGAGGTAGCCGGCGCCGACCCACTTCACGATCGAGAAGGCCAGGTCGTTGGCCTGCAGCAGGGAGGCGACTCCGGCGGCCGACAGCGTCATCAGGACGGCGTCGCCGGTGAAGACGCCCGCGGCGGCGCGGTAGCCGTCGCGCGCACCGCGTCGTGCGGCCACGGAGAGGACGTAGAGCGAGTTCGGTCCGGGCAGCAGGATGATCAAGATCAGTCCGACGAGGTACGTCGACAGGTCGGTGATGCCCAGCACGGGCCGATCCTCCCACGGGGCGGTTCCCCGGGCCGATGAGTTTTCGCGGGCGCCCGGGTCTGGCTGGACATGGGCATCGTGACCGCGGACATCACCACCACCGTCGACGGCTTCGGGGCGGCGGCCGACCAGAGCTTCGAGCACCCCTTCGGCAGCCTGGACCACCTCCGCCTGCACGCGTGGCAGATCGATCACCGCGACGACAATCCCGACGAGGCGGCCGGAATCCTCCGCGCCGGCGCGTTCATCATGGGGCGCAACATGTTCTCGCCGGGCCGCGGCGAGTGGGACCTGGCGTGGCGCGGGTGGTGGGGCGAGGAGCCGCCGTACCGCGCGCCCGTCTTCGTGCTCACCCACCACGAGCGGGAGCCGCTGGAGATGGCGGGTGGCACCACCTTCCACTTCGTGACCGGCGGGATCGAGGACGCCCTGGATCGAGCCCGCGAGGCCGCGGGCGACGCCAACGTGGCGATCGCCGGGGGTGCGTCGACCGTCAACGCCTACCTGGCCGCGGGCCTGATCGACGAGCTCCGCTGGCACGTCGCTCCGCTGGTCTCCGGGCTCACCGAGGGGTCACGCCTGTTCGAGGGCGTGCCGTCGAGTGACCTCGTCCCGGTGGCGTCGCGCACGACGCCGTACGTCACGCACCTGACCTACCGCCGCACCTGACCTACCGCCGCGGCTGATCGCCGCGGAGGGGGGCCTCAGTCCTTCGGCGGGCAGAGGCAGAACGGGTGCCCGTCGGGGTCGATCATCACCTGCCACGCACCGCCACCGGGCTGCTCGCCGGCCACGGTCGCGCCCAGCGAGATGGCGTGCTCGGCGGCCGCCGCGACGTCGGTGACGCGCAGGTCGATGTGGAACTGCTGGGGGTGCTCCTGGCCGGGCCACTGCGGGCGGGCGTAGTCGGCGACCGTCTGGAAGTTGAAGGCCGACCCGAGGATCGAGGCCGCGGCGTAGCCGTACTCCGGGTAGTCGCCGGTCACCTCGCCACCGGTGAGGTCGGCGTAGAACTTCGCGAGGCGGGCCGCGTCGGACGCGTCGATGGTGAACGCGATCAGTTCGGTGACGGGGGTGGAGATCGGTGTGGTGGAAGTGGTCATGCAGCCAGCGTGCACCTCGCCACCGACAGTGGCGCCCAGGAACCACCACTGATTACTACACAGGTGTAGCAATTGCCCGCGGAATCACCTACGGTGGCTTCCATGACGACCTCGACCGAGACCGAGAAGAAGCCGATCACCGTCAAGGACCTGCTCGTCGTGATGATCTGGCTGGGCATCCCCTACGTGATCGTCGGGGTGTTCTGGGCTGACGCGCACCAGAAGCACCGCGAGGGCCTGTATGGCCCGGACGCGTTCTTCTCCTACCTCGGCGAGATCGTTGCCTGGCCGTTGCTGATCTTCAGCGACATCACGCTCAGGTGACCCGCCGGGGCGCCCGCCCCAGCAGCGCGGCGACCGCATCGGTGAGCCGCTCGGCGGTGAAGCGTTCGGGGTCCGCGATCACGAGCTGACCGAACCGTTCGAGTACGGCGATGACGGCATGCGAGAGCACTTCCGCATCCGCGCGACGGCCGACGGTCCCGACCACGAGTTGTTCGACGAAGTGCCGGACCTGTTCGCGGTCGGCTTCGACGCGCTCGCGCACGGCTTCCGGTGCGTGGGTCGCGCTCTGCAGGATCGCCCGCCAGGTCACCGGGTCGTCGAGCAGCATCTGGTGCAGGGCCGGCCCGGCCTGACGGATGAGGTCGGCGGGCTTGCCCTCGCCGAGGTCCTGGGGGAGGGCGCCGAACAGCTGCATCAGCGCACGCTGTTGCTGGCGCTCGAGCAGGGCCATCAGCAGCGGGCCCAGGCTCTCGAAGGCGCCGTACACGACCGGTCGGGTGACGCCGGCTTCCTTCGCGATCGCGTCGATCGAGACGCCGTCGTACCCGTCGCGATCGATGATCCGCAGGGTCGCGTCCAGCAGTTGTTCGCGGCGCTCGGCCATCGGAACGCGGGCGGCGTACGGCCGCCTCTTCCGCGCCACATCCGCCATGCGATCACCTTAGTTCAGCCGAAGGTCTTCCATTTACTACACAACTGTAGCATTCTGGCGACATGGCACTTCGCAAGCAGCGCGAGATCAACCCCGCCGAGGACTACGGCTTCTTCGGTCCCGACTCGGTCGCGTGGAAGGTGTGGGGCTACCCCACCTCCCTGACCATCGGCTTCAGCCGGGCCGTCGTCGTCGAGGAGCTCGACCCGAACCTCGTCGCCTCCGTCGACCGGACCCAGGACATCTACAAGCGTCCGAAGACCCGCTACGACCGCACCATCCACTACTTCGCCCTCGTCGCGTTCGGTGACAGCCGCAGCACCAGCCGCGCCGCCGACGTCCTCGTCAAGGTGCACAGCAAGGCGATCGGCACCGAGCCCTACGGCGGTGGGAAGTACGACGCCAACGACCCCGACTCCCAGCTCTGGATCCTCGTGACCGGCTGGCACTCGGTGCTCAAGGCCTACGAGATGTACGGCCCCGGCAAGCTGTCGGAGGCCGACGAGCTGCAGTTCTGGGAGGAGTGCGCGATCGCCGCGGAGCTGCAGACCTGCAACCCCGACGACGTGCCGCGCAACCGCGCCGAACTGCACGCGTACTACGAGCGGATGCGCCCGCTGATGTCCGGCTCGCCCATCGCGCAGAAGGCGATGCACCACCTGATGGACATCGACCAGCTGGTCCAGGTGCCGCTGGTGCTGCGTCCGGCCCAGTGGATCGTCGGCAAGTTCTTCACCGCCGGCGTGATCGCCACCCTGCCCGGCTGGATGCGGGAGATGGGCGACCTGCCCCAGCGCCGCGCTGTCGACATCGCGGTGCGCCCGGTCCTGCGTGCGGTGTTCGCCGCCCTGACCCTGAGCAAGGGCCTTCAGTTGCGGGTCCTCGCGCTGCTCTCGCCGAGCACCATCGCGGTGGTGGCCCCGGTCTTCCGCGGCATCGAGCCGACCAACCCCGAAGTCCTCACGCCCACCGAAGCGCGCGAGCGCTACGGGTTCGACAAGCCGGCCGAGGCACACCTGGCCTGGCGGCAGAAGCAGCACGAGAAGGTGTTCGGCCTCGGCGAAGCGCCGAGCGACGCCGGTCTGCTCGAGTCGGAGCCGGTGCTGGGTAGGCTCGCCTGATGGGTCTCAATCCTGTTTCCGACATCCTCAAGCGCACCGACAAGACGCTCAAGAACGCCGAGGCGGCGCTGAGCAATGTCGACAAGACGCTCGGGACCGTCGAGGGCACGCTCACGGGAGTGGACGAGAAGCTCGTCGGCGTCGACGAGAAGCTGGCCACCGTTGACGCGACCCTCGCCGAGACCAAGGTGGTCCTCGGTGAGGTGCAGACGTTGCTCACCGACCTGAACGACAAGCTGGCGCTGCTCGACGAGGTCCCCGACCTCAAGGCCAAGCTCGACAAGGTGCTGGCGGCGGTCGAGAAGGGCTGACACCCTCAGGCGCGGATGATCCGCCGGTCGATCGCTGCCGCCACGGCGCCGGCGCGGGTGTCCACGCCGAGCTTGGTGTAGATGTGCGAGAGGTGGGACTTGACGGTCGCCTCCGACACGAAGAGTTCGCGCGCCATCTCCTTGTTGCCGAGGCCGCGGGACAGCAGTTCGAGCACCTCGACCTCACGCTCGGTGATGGTGGTGGCACCCGGTGCGGTCCGCCGGACGAGGGTGGCGGCGACCGACGGCGCGAGCACCGTGTCGCCACGGGCCGTCGCGCGGATCCCGGCGAACAGCTCTTCGGGTGGGGCGTCCTTGAGCAGGTAGCCGCGCGCCCCGGCGTCGAGCGCGCGCAGGATGTCGGACTCGGTGTCGTAGGTGGTCAGCACCAGCACCTCGGGCGGGTTCGCGAGCGCCCTCAGTTGCGCGGTCACCTCGGCCCCGCCGGGCTGGCCGGCGCCCAGGCTCAGGTCCATGAGTACGACGTCCGGCCGGTCCGCCGCGACCACGGCCAGCGCACGGTCGAGTCCGTCGGCCTCACCGACCACGGACAGGTCGGCCTGTCCGTCGATGAGTGCCCGCAGTCCGGCGCGCACGACCGGGTGGTCGTCGACCAGCACGATCCGGATCACGGCGCCTCCTCGACCGTCACGGGGAATCGCACCGACACGGTCGTGCCCTCGCCGGGAGCGCTCTCGACGTCGACCTGTCCACCGAGGGAGGCGGCCCGGTCACGGATGCCCGCCAGTCCACGCCCGCGGGACCCGGCGGCCCGGACCTGGTCGGGTTCGAAGCCGCGCCCGTCGTCGCGCACGTCCAGGACGACCTCGTCCTGCTGGTAGGTCAGGGTGAGCGCCACGCGCCCAGCATGGGCGTGTTCCCTCACGTTGGCGAGTGCCCCACGCGCCGTGCGGACGAGGGCCGCGGCGACCTCCGGTGCCACCACGACGGGCGTGCCGTGGACCCGTACTTCGGAGTCGATGGCGAGCGCTGCCTGCGCGGCGGTGCGTCGCAGGGCGTCGGGAAGGGCCGCGCCGGTGGAGTCGGCGGCGAGGTCCGCCGGTGCGAGGTCGCGCACCACCCGTCGTACTTCATCCAGACCGTCGCGGGCGGTGGCTGCGGCGGTGTGGACGTGCTCGCGGGCTGCCGTGGACTGGGTGTCCCAGGCCTGCTCGGCGGCCTGGAGCAACAGGTTGATGCTGGACAGTCCCTGGCCGACCGAGTCGTGGATCTCGCGGGAGAGCCGGGTGCGCTCGGCCAGCGCGCCGGAGCGATGTTGCTCCTCGGCGAGGTCGGCCTGGGCGTCGACGAGTTCGTCGAGCAGGTCCTGGCGAGCCCGGGTCTCGAGATCGAGGGCGCGGTAGGCGAGCACGGTGAGGAGCGCGACGCCGATCGGGCCGGCCACCTGCACCGGGTCGACGCCGTCGCTGATGCGCGCCCAGGCCGCGGTCAGCAGCGCGGTCATCAGCACCACGGTCCCGACGGCCCACGCGAACGGCAACACCCGGAGTACGGCGAACGCCACCGGCACCGCGCACCACGCGAAGGACGGAGCCACCGCGGTCAGGGCGCCCCACAGCACCACCATCCCGACCACCCAGACCGTCGGCCACCAGGAACGCCCGGGCAGCAACCCACGGGTGGCGTAGGCCAGGGCGAGGGCCAGCGCGCCCGCCAGCACGGCGGTACCGGTCGCGCCGAGGCCGTGCCGGTCGACGTACCGCACCGCACAGGTGACCAGCAGGACCACCAGGACCACGAGCAGCCAGCGGTCCAGGCTCGCGGCCGGCGCGAGGATGCCGTGCACGCCGGATCGGCGGCGGTCGGTGGGCGCGTTCATGGTCGATCCAGACTAGGGATCGCGGGCGCGGGCGGCATCATCCAATTGGCTATCGAGCGGTAGCCGCCCGCCCGACGTGCGGAACCCCGCTACCGACGCAAGGTGGAGGAATGAAGCGAACCCACCTCATCCTCAGCAGCCTGCTCACCCTCTCCGCCCTCGCCGTCGGCAGTACGACGACCGCGACCGCCGACGCGCTGGGCCGCCCGTCGTCGTACCAACTCAACGGCGACGCGGTCGGCCCGGCGAACCCGGCCGGCTCGAAGTTCGAGGGCATCGGCGCCGACGAGCGCCGCGGCCTGTTCTACGTCAGCGAGGTCACCGGCGGCGAGATCCACCGCGGCTCGGCGAACTCGGCGCAGACGGAGGAGTGGATCGCCGGTCACGGCACCGACGGCCGCTTCACCGCACGGGGCATCACGGTCGACGCTGCCGGTCGGGTCTACGTCGCCGGCGGCCCGAACGGCATCGGCACCGGTCGCCCCGACCTGTGGGTCTACTCCGCGCAGGGCGAACTCCTCGCCGCGCTGCGTGCGCCCGGCACCGACGTGTTCCTCAACGACGTCGCGATCGGGCCGGACGGGGCGGCGTACTTCACCAACTCCAACGACCCGCAGGTCTTCCGGGTGGCCGAGGGTGCGCACGGCTGGGAGGCGACCCTGTGGGCCGACGCGACCGGCACGATCACCCGCTCGGCCGGGTTCAACCTCGGCGGCATCGTGCTCTCCGCGGATCGGAGCGCGTTCGTCGTCGCGCAGGGCAACGTGGGCAGGATGTGGCGCTTCGATGCGCACACCGGCGAGGCCACCGCGATCGCGACCGACACCGACCTGGTCAACGCCGACGGCCTGGTCCGCCAGGGCAACCGGCTCACCGTGGTCCGCAACTTCAGCAAGATGATCGCGACGCTGCGGGTCTCCGCCGACGGCAGCCGCCTGGTCACCCTCGGCCAGGAGGCGTCGTCCGCGGACCGCGTCCTGACCACTGCGAAGACGCTGCGCGGCCGGGTCCTGTACGTCGACAGCAAGTTCGACGAGGCCGTCGCGTCGGGCCCTCACGAGGTCATCACGGACCCGACGCGATGACGCGTTCGGTGTTGGCCGCCCTCCCGCTCGCCCTCGTCCTGGGCGCGTGCGGTGGTGGCGGTACGCCGGCTGCCGAGGAGGCAGCGCAGCGGCCGTCGCACCCCTCGGGCACTCCGTCCGCTTCCGTCGACGCCCGTACGACGCCGCCGCAGCTCAGCGCGGAACAGCAGGCCGCGCTCGATCAGCAGCTGCGCGACGCGGCGTGGGCGAACGACGTGCCGGCCGCTCGCCGGCTGGTCCGGCAGGGCGCCGACGTCAATGCCCAGGACAGCACCCAGCAGTCGGCGTACCTGGTCGCGACGAGCGAGGGCCACCTCGACCTGCTCCGACTCACCCTCCGCAACGGCGCGAAGGTCAACGACAAGGACAGCTGGAACGGCACCGGCCTGATCCGCGCTGCGGAGCGCGGCCACGGCCAGGTGGTGGGGGAGCTGCTCCGCGCGGGCATCGACCGCGACCACGTGAACCGCATCGGCTACCAGGCGATCCACGAGGCCGTCTGGCTCGGCAAGGACACGGCGTCGTACGCCACCGCGGTGCGGGTGCTGGCCGCCGGCGGTGTCCGGCTCGAGGACCGTTCGAGCACCGCGGGGCTGACCCCGCTGCAGATGGCCCGCCAGCGCGGGTTCGACCGACTGGAGAGGATCCTGACCACCGTGACCACTGCCCAGCCCCCGGCCGACGCGGACGCGGCCCTGCTGCGCGCTGCCGAGCGTGGCGATGCCGATGCGGTCGCTGTGGCGCTGCGGGCCGGAGCCGACATCGAGGCGCGGGACGGAAAGGAGCGCACCGCACTCCTGCTCGCCAGCACCTACGACCGGGTCGCCGTCGCGGAGCTGCTCGTCGCTATGGGGGCGGACCCGGATGCGCTCGACGACCGGCACGACACGCCCTGGCTGGTGACGGGGGTGACCGGGAGCGTGGCCATGGTCGAGGCCCTCCTGCCGGCCGATCCGGACCTGACGATCCGCAACCGGTTCGGTGGCCTGTCCGTGATCCCGGCCAGCGAGCGGGGCCACGTCGACTATGTGCGCCGCGTGGTGCAGACCGGCATCGACATCGACCACGTCAACGACCTGGGCTGGACCGCCTTGCTGGAGGCCGTGATCCTCGGCGACGGCGGCCGTGACCACCAGGACGTCGTCCGGATCCTGCTCGCTGCTGGCGCCGACCGGACGATCGCCGATGCCGACGGCGTCAGCGCATTGCAGCACGCCGAGCGTCGTGGGTACGACGAGATCGTGGCTCTGCTGCGGAACTGACGGCCGTGGGGTTTGCAGGGCGTCTCTCGCCGGGGCAGGCTGGGTGCCATGTGGGAGCAGTACGAGCCGTCCGGCGAGGAACCGACCGAGAACGCGAAGCCGACGCGTCCGCCGCTCGGTTCGGAGCGGCAGTGGGCCGAACTCCCGGACCCGCAGCCGATCATCGCCGGCGGCACCCGCTCGGGG
This sequence comes from Nocardioides sp. WS12, assembly GCF_014108865.1. Classification (NCBI taxonomy): domain Bacteria; kingdom Bacillati; phylum Actinomycetota; class Actinomycetes; order Propionibacteriales; family Nocardioidaceae; genus Nocardioides; species Nocardioides sp. WS12. Next base: position 710,473 of record NZ_CP053928.1, read on the forward strand.
AGCGGGCGGGGGGTCTTCATCGGGCTCGCGAGCCTCGTGTTCATCGGCACCAGCGTGGGGGTCGCTGGATCGTGGGACTCCGAGCCCGACTACTCCGGCTTCTACGCCTGTGTCGCCGAGAAGGAGGCCGACGGTCCCAGCCTGCTCTCGCCCGCAGACCTGTGCGAGATCGGCAACGAGCGTCCGCCCGACTACGTCGACGACCACGAGTACGACCCGCTCGAGCCGAGCGGTTTCTGAGGTGGAGTTCACCTTCACCGGTCCGGTCATCGAGTGGCGCGGCCCGGCGCCGTACTTCTTCCTCGCGGTGCCGCAGGACGACAGCGACGACATCAAGGAAGCGGCGCGCAGGCAGGAGTACTGGGGCCAGGTGGCCGTCGAGGTCCGCATCGGCGACACCGACTTCACCACCGCGCTGTTCCCGAAGGACGGCCGCTACCTCGTTCCCCTCAAGGCAGCCGTACGACGAACCGCAGGCATCGAGCTCGACGCCGAACTGACCGCTTCGCTGAGCCTGGCTTCGCGCCCCGGTTAGCCTCACCGGGTGCCCGTCACCCTGGCCCACCCGGCCGCCGTCCTGCCGCTGCGTCGGCTCGGCCTGCCGCTGTCGGCGATGGTGATCGGGTCGATGGCGCCGGACCTGCCGGTCTTCTCGCAGTCCTGGGGGATCTACGGCTTCACGCACAGCGTGCTCGGGATCCTCACCGTCGATCTCGCCCTGACCCTGGTCCTGCTGGGGTTCTGGGACTTCCTCGGTCGCGACGCGCTCGTCGACACGGCGCCGTCCCTGGTCCGCAACCGACTTCCGGCGACACACCGGATCGGTCGCAGCGCCTGGCTGCTCGCGCCGCTGGCCGCGGTGGTCGGTTCGATCACCCACGTCGTCTGGGATGCCTTCACTCACGAAGGTCGGTGGGGAACGCGCCTGATTCCCTGGCTCACCGAGCAGCAGGGCCCGCTGCGCGGAGGTCAGTGGGCGCAGTACGGCAGCGGCGTTTTCGGCCTGCTGGTCATCGGCCTCGCCCTCCTCGCCGTCGTACGACGGCCGGTGCTCGACGACGCGCCGCCAACGCGGCGCCTGCCCGCGGCAACCCTCGGCGCCGCCTTCGCTGTCGCGTCGCTGATCTCGGTCGGCACCTTCCTCTTCCTGCTGGAGGGCGGTTTCCACTCCGCCGCCTTCTACGCAGCTGTGGTCGGGATCCTTGCGCTCGCCGCCGCGGTGGCCGCCGTGACGGTGGCCTGGTGCCTCAGCGACCCGGGCGCTCCCGCAACGCCACCGGCTCCCTCGAGTACGACGTCAACGTCTGCCTGACCGCGTCGGAGATCGGCCACGACGACCCGGCGGCCGGGTCCCAGAGCACGACGGTGCTCTCTCCGACGATCGCCGGTTCGTGGTCGGGTGCGACGCGCAGTTCGTAGGAGAGCGCGATGGAGGAGCTGCCGACGTGGCCGATCCACATCCGCACCAGGAACGGCTGGTAGGCCACGAACCGCATCTCGGCGTTGTAGTTGACCTGCTGCGAGCCGACCAGGTCGGTGATGCCGGCGGGCACGTCGCGGAACAACCCGGGCAGGTCCGACCCCGGCAGCGGTGCGAAGCGGAAGAACAGCAGCCGCGCCTCGTCGAGCACGCGGAGCGCCTCGACGTTGTCGACGTGTCCGCCGAGGTTCACGTCGCGCAGTCGGGCCTGGATCTCGCACTCGAAGTAGTCACCCACGGCTGCATCCTCGCAGCCCGCCGTCAGAGCCAATTCCTGCGCTTGAAGACGAGGTACAGGGTGCCGCAGACCGCGGCCATCAGCGCGAGCGCGAACGGGTAGCCGAGTTGCCAGCCCAGCTCCGGCATCGTGTCGAAGTTCATGCCGTAGATGGTCCCGACCAGGGTCGGCGCAAACAGGATCGCCGCCCACGAGGAGATCCGCTTGACCTCTTCGTTCTGGGCGAGGCTGGCCTCGGTGAGTCGCTGCGTCTCCTCGTTCTGGCGCTGGCCGACCAGGGTGGCGTTGACGGTGAGGATGTTCTGGAGCAGCAGCCGGAAGCCGTCGATGCGCTCGACGATCTTGATGACGTGGTCTTCGACGTCGCGCAGGTTGCGGCGCAGTTCCTCGTCGACGTCGTACTTGTCGAAGCCGGCGCTGAGGGCGCCGAGCATCCCGATGAGCGGCCGGGTGGCCCGCTGGAACTCGATGACCTCGCGGGTCAGCTCGTAGATCCGTCGCGACACTCCGGGGTCACCCTCGAAGACCTGGTACTCGATCTCGTCGATGTCGTTCTCCAGGCCGGCGACGACCGGCTCGTACTCGTCAACGACCTCGTCAAAGATCGCGTAGAGGACGGCTTCGGGGCCGAGCTTGAGCAACTCGGGGGTGGCCTCGAGCCGGCGCCGGACGCGGCCCAGGTTGGGTGACTCGGCGTGGCGAACGGTCACCACGAAGTCGGGGCCGGTGAACACGTGGAGCTCGCCGAACTCGACCCGCTCCTCGGCGTCGATGTAGCGGGCCGGCCGCAGCACCGTGAAGAGGACCTGGTCGTAGCGCTCCAGCTTCGGTCGCTGGTGGGCCAGGACGGTGTCCTCGACGGCCAGCCCGTGGAACGCGAACTCGGCGGCCACGGAGTCGATCTCCTCGCGCGTGGGTCGGTACAGACCGATCCAGCCCATGCCGTGCTGCTCGCGGAGCAGTTCGTAGGTGAGCTCGAGCGAGGACGGCTCGGCGGTACGGCAGCCATCGACGTAGACGGCGTTGTCAACAATTCCCATGACGGGGCTCCTGAAGGTGAGCGCGCCGCAACGGGCGCGCGTCAGACGTGCGGGAAAGCCGCGGCCGGGAGCCCGAATCGATCAGATTCGAGGACTCAGGGGCAGCGGCGAGATGCTCGGACTATCGCCACCGGTCTTCACCGCCACCACCTCCTCAAGTCGGATTGCTCGTCAGGTCGAACGACCTGATTCTTGCCGCAGTACTGCGGGATACGTGAATGCTCACGGCTCGAAGCGGTACCCCATGCCCGGCTCGTTGCGGAAGTGCACGGGCCGCGCCGGGTCGGCCTCGAGCTTGCGCCGCAGTTGCGCCATGTAGAGGCGCAGGTTGCCGTGGGCTGTTTCGTAGCCCGGCCCCCAGACCTCGGTGAGGAGTTGGCGCTGGCTCATCAGCCGACCGGGGTTGCGGACGAGCACCTCCAGCAGGTGCCACTCGGTCGGCGTGAGCCGCACTTCCTCACCGTCGACCATCGCCCGCGTTGCGGCCAGGTCGACGCGCGCCCGGCCGAACTCGACGACGTGCTCGCCGGGCTCGGCCGTGGTGGTGCGCCGCAGCATCACCCGCAGCCGGGCCAGCAGTTCGTCCATCCCGAAGGGCTTGGTGACGTAGTCGTCGGCACCGGCGTCCAACGCATCGACCTTGTCCGCGCTGTCGCTGCGCCCGGACAGGACGAGGATGGGTACGGCGGACCTGGCCCGCAAGCGGGCGATCAGGTCGACACCATCGAGGTCGGGCAGTCCGAGGTCGAGGATGACGATGTCGGGTGGGGCGAGTTCCGCGACCGCCAGCGCTTCGGCGCCATCGGCAGCGGTGGTCACCTCGTAGCCCCGTGCGCGCAGGTTGATGGCCAGTGCCCGGACGATCTGCGGCTCGTCGTCCACCACCATGATCTTCGTCATCCCACGCGCTCCCTGATGCCGAGGTCCGGACCGCCGATGTCGCCGTCGGCGACGGGCAACGAGATCACCATGGTCAGTCCACCGCCGGGCGTCTCCTCGGGGTCGAGTGTGCCGCCCATGGCTTCGACCAGGCCACGGGCCAGGGCGAGTCCGAGGCCGACGCCCGTGCTGTTGTCGTGGTCGCCGAGTCGCTGGAAGGGCAGGAACACCCGCTCGTACTCCGCTGCAGGGATGCCCGGTCCGGTGTCGACGACCCGGATCTCGACCCGGTCCAGCACGGCGCCTGCCCGCACCACGGGGGGCCGGTCCGGCGGCGAGTACCGCTGGGCGTTGGACAGCACGTTGACCACGACGCGTTCCAGCAGGGCGGCGTCGACCAGCGTCGGCGGCAGGTCGGCGGTCAGGTCGAGGCGGAAGGGACGGGCGGCCACGGTGAAGTCATCGAGGGCCCCCGCGATGACGTCCTCGATCAGGACCGGGGAGAGGTGGATCGGGAGAGCGCCGGCCTGCAGGCGACTGAGGTCGAGCAGGCTGTCCACCAGCCCGGCCAGGGTGTCGAGCGCTCCATCGGCGGTGCAGAGCAGTTCCCTTCGGTCCTCGGGGCTGAGGTCGACGTCCTCGGACCGCATCCCGGAGACGACGGCCTTGGCGGCGGCGAGGGGCGTGCGCAGGTCGTGGCCCACTGCGGCCAGCAGCGCCGTACGGACCTTGTTGGCCTCGGCCAGCGGAGCAGCGCGAGCGGCTTCCTCGGCCAGCCTGATCTGGTGGACGGCCTGGCTCGTCCGTGCCGCGAAGGCCGCGGCCACGCGGGTGTCCTCGGGAGCCAGGCCCCGCCCCTTGAGAGCCAGAATCGTGTCGGACCCGGCGGCAACCTTGGTGTCCGCCTGCTCAGGCGCGCCCGCCGGATCCTGACCAGCGGAACCGACGAGGTGCCACGCGCCGTCGGTCTTCTCCAGATAGGAGACCGACGTGAGGGACAGGCTTTCGCGGAACCGTTCCAGCAAGGCGGCAAGGTCCTGGCTGCTCGTGAGTGGCATGGCCGCGAGGCTGGCCAGGATGTGCGATTCGGCGACAGCACGGGCCGCTTGCCGCGTACGTCGTGCCGCGACGTCGACGACGGAACTGACCATCGTCGCGACCAGCACGTAGACGAAGAGCGCGAGTGCGTTGTTCGTGTCGCCAATGGTGAGCGTGTGCACGGGCGCAGTGAAGAAGTAGTTCAGCAGGAACGACCCGAGTGCTGCGGCCAGCAGTGCGGGCCCGACGCCGCCCACCAGCGCGACCACCACGACGAGCAGCAGGAAGAGGAGCACGTCGCTGACCAGGTTGAGGGTGTGGTCGACGGGCAACAGGGCGAGCGTCAGCAGCATCGGCAGGACGAGCCCCAACACGTAGCCCTGCACCCTGCGACGCAGGCTCAGCGCGCCGGTGCCGACGGGGAGCCGTCGCCCGGCACCTGCGTGCGCGTGGGAAACGATGTGGACGTCGATGTCACCGGAAGCCCGGATCGTGCGCAGTCCGATCCCCGGCGGGGCGAAGAAAGTGGCCCACCGTGGGCGCCGGCTGTCGCCCAGCACGAGCTGTGTGGCGTTCTCGGCACGGGCGAACGACAGCAGCGTCTCGGGCACGTCGTCCCCGAGCAGCTGGTGGTACGAACCGCCCAACGACTCGACGAGCTGGTGCTGGTGGGTGAGGTGGGTTGGGTCGGCGGCGGTCAAACCGTCCGACCGGCTCACGTGCAGGGCCAGCAGATCGCCGCTGCCGGAGCGGGCCGCGATCCGGGCCGCGCGTCGTACCAACTGCTCGCCCTCGGGTCCGCCGGTCAGGGCCACGATGACTCGCTCGCGGGCCTCCCAGGTGCCGGTGATGTCGTGGCGGCGCCGGTATCCGAGCAGGGCATCGTCGACCTTGTCGGCGACCCACAGCAGGGCGAGCTCACGAAGAGCGGTCAGGTTGCCCTCGCGGAAGTAGTTCGACAGCGCCGCGTCGATCTTGTCGGCCGCGTAGACGTTGCCGTGGGCGAGTCGGCGCCGGAGCGCCTCGGCGGACATGTCGACCAGTTCGACCTGGTCGGCGGCGCGGACCACCGAGTCGGGCACCGTCTCGCGCTGGGGAACCCCGGTGATCTTCTCGACGACGTCGTTGACCGATTCGAGGTGCTGGATGTTCACCGTCGAGATCACGTCGATGCCCGCGTCGAGCAGTTCCTCGACGTCCTCCCAGCGCTTCGCGTTGCGCGAACCGGGGACGTTGGTGTGGGCCAGCTCGTCGACCAGGACGACCTTCGGTCGCCGCCGGAGTACGGCGTCGAGGTCCATCTCGTCCAGCAGGGCACCGCGATGGTTCACGGTTCGGCGGGGCACGGTCTCGAGCCCGGCCATCATGTCGGCGGTGTGCGTGCGGCCGTGGGTCTCGGCGAACCCGATGACGACGTCCGTGCCGCGGTCGACGCGACGGCGGGCCTCGCCGAGCATGGCGTAGGTCTTGCCCACACCCGGCGCAGCGCCGAGGTACACCCGCAGCCGCCCCCGCTTCATGCGTCCCGCTCCATCTGCTCAGTGTCCCCGATCGGCCTGCGCGTCGAGGGCAAGGTTCAGTTCGAGCACGTTGACCCGCGCTTCACCGAGGAAGGCGAGCACCCGGCCGGCCGTGTTGTCTGCGACGAGGTTGCGCACGACCTTCTCGTCGAGGCCGCGGGCAGCGGCCACGCGCGTGACCTGCTGTTCGGCGTAGGCCGGCGAGATGTGCGGGTCGAGGCCGGACCCGCTGGCCAGGACCGCGTCGGGGGCGACGTCGGCCTCGGCGACGCCGTCGAACGACGCGACGTCCTTGATCCGTTGCCGGACCTCCGCGACGAACTCGGGGTTCGCTGGCGACAGGTTGGACGCGGAGCTGGCCAGGGCGTCGTACCCCTCGCCGGCGGCCGACGGGCGGGACTGGAAGTAGGCCTTGTCGCCGGCGAAGGACTGGCCGATCAACGTCGAGCCGATGACCTGGCCGTCGCGCTCGACGATCGAGCCGTCCGCTCGGCCGGGGACGACCGCCTGGGCGAAGCCGGTCAGCGCGAGCGGGTAGGCGAGGCCGAGCAGGACCGTCATCACGGCGAGGGCACGGGTTGCTGCGCCGAACTGGCTCAGCAGGCCGCGAAGGGAGGAAGTGGTGGACATGTCGTCGTCTCTTTCAGCCGATGCCGGGGATGGTGGACACCATCAGGTCAATGGCCTTGATGCCGATGAACGGAGCCACGACGCCACCGATGCCGTAGATGGCGAGGTTGCGGCGCAGCATCGATGCGGCGCTGGAGGGCCGGTAGCGCACCCCGCGCAGGGCCAGCGGAATCAGCGCCACGATGACCAGTGCGTTGAAGATGACGGCGGAGAGAATGGCCGACTGGGGTGAGTCGAGCCGCATCACGTTGAGGGTGTCCAGACCGGCGTACACGCCGCCGAACATCGCGGGGATGATCGCGAAGTACTTCGCGACGTCGTTGGCGATCGAGAAGGTCGTCAGCGCCCCCCGGGTGATCAGGAGTTGCTTGCCGATCTCCACGATCTCAATGAGCTTCGTCGGGTTGGAGTCGAGGTCGACCATGTTGCCGGCCTCCTTGGCGCTGGAGGTGCCGGTGTTCATCGCGACACCGACGTCGGCCTGGGCCAGCGCAGGAGCGTCGTTGGTGCCGTCGCCGGTCATCGCGACGAGTCGCCCGCCCTCCTGCTCCCGTTTGATCAGCGCCATCTTCTCCTCGGGAGTGGCTTCGGCGAGGAAGTCATCGACACCCGCCTCCTCCGCGATGGCGCGTGCAGTCAGCGGGTTGTCGCCGGTGATCATCACGGTCCGGATGCCCATCCGGCGCATCTCCTCGAACCGTTCGCGCATGCCCTCCTTGACCACGTCCTTGAGGTGAATGACCCCCAGGACCCGGGCCGGCTCGTCACGGCGCTGCTCGGCCACGACCAGCGGCGTACCACCGGCAGAGGCGATCGCATCGACGATGACCCCCACCTGGTCGCCGGCTTCGCCGTTGCGTTCGCGCACCCACGCCGTGACAGCGGAAGCTGCGCCCTTGCGGATCTCGCGGTCGCCGAGGTCGACTCCGGACATCCGCGTCTGGGCGGAGAACGGGACGAAGTGGAGACCGGGCAGTTCGCCCTCCGAACGTTCCCGCAGACCGTGGGCCTGCTTGGCGAGCACGACCACCGAACGGCCTTCGGGGGTCTCGTCGGCGAGCGACGCGAGCTGCGCTGCATCAGCGAGTACGGCGGCCGCGATCCCGGCCACGGGCAGGAACTCCGCTGCCTGGCGGTTGCCCAGCGTGATCGTGCCGGTCTTGTCGAGCAGCAGCGTGTTCACGTCCCCGGCTGCCTCGACGGCGCGGCCGGACATGGCCAGCACGTTGTGCTGCACCAGGCGGTCCATCCCGGCGATGCCGATGGCGCTCAGCAGCGCTCCGATGGTCGTCGGGATCAAGCAGACGAGCAACGCCACGAGGACGATCAGGTCCTGGTCGGCGCCGGAGTAGATCGCCAGCGGCTTCAGGGTCACCGTCGCGGCCAGGAAGATGATGGTCAGGCTCGAGAGCAGGATGTTGAGGGCGATCTCGTTGGGGGTCTTCTGGCGACTCGCACCTTCGACGAGCGCGATCATCCGGTCGATGAAGCTTTCGCCGGGATTGGTGGTGACCTGCACGACGATGCGATCGGACAGCACCTTGGTGCCGCCGGTCACCGAGCAACGGTCGCCCCCTGATTCGCGGATGACGGGCGCGGATTCGCCGGTGATGGCCGACTCGTCGACGCTGGCCACGCCTTCGATGACGTCGCCGTCGCCCGGGATGATCTGGCCCGCCTCGACGACCACACGGTCGCCGATGCGCAGGGCAGACGCCGACACGTCCTCGACCTGTCCCGCCGCCGTCAGCCGGCGAGCGGTCGTCTCCGTCTTTGCCTTGCGCAAGGTGGCGGCCTGGGCGCGACCGCGACCTTCGGCGACGGCCTCGGCGAGATTGGCGAACACGACGGTCAGCCACAGCCAGACGGTGATCGCCCAGTTGAAGACAGACGGATCGAGAACGGCGTACGCCGTGCAGAGGACCGCGCCCACCTCGACGACGAACATCACCGGGGTGTGCACCATGACCCGCGGATCCAGTTTCCGGAGGGCTTCGGGCAGGGAAGTCACGAGGGTGCGGGGGTCGAGCAGGCCGCCGGCGACCCGGCGCGGTGGAGCCTGGGCGGGGCTCACTTCCGCGGCAGGGCTGGTGGGTTCGGTGGTGGTGGACATCGGGTTCTCCGGTCGGGGATCAGGGGTACGGGTGCTCACAGGCCCTCCGCCAGCGGGCCGAGAGCGAGGGCGGGGAAGAAGGTCAGCCCGGCCACGATCAGCACGACCGTCGCGAGCATGCCGACGAACAGGGGGCCGTTGGTCGGCAGCGTGCCGTTGGTCCGCGGCACGGTGGCCTGCTTCGACAGGGCGCCGGCCAGGGCGAGGGTCAGGATGATCGGGATGAACCGACCGGCCAGCATCGCCAGGCCGATCGTGATGTTGAAGAACGGCGTGTTGGCCGACAGGCCGGCGAACGCGGAGCCGTTGTTGTTGGCTCCGGACATGTAGGCGTAGAGGACCTCGCTGAGGCCGTGCGGTCCGCCATTGAGGATCGATTCCCTCGGACCATCGAGGGCCAGGGCGAGGCCGGTGAAGCCGAGCACCAGCAACGGCATGGTCAAGATGTTCAGTGCGACCAGCTTCATCTCGATCGCGCGCAACTTCTTGCCCAGCAGTTCGGGCGTCCGGCCCACCATCAGGCCCGCGATGAAGACCGTGAGGATCGCCATCACGAGGATGCCGTACAAGCCGGTGCCCACACCGCCGGGAGCAACCTCGCCGAGCCCCATGTTGAGGATCAGGAGGCCTCCGCCCACGGGGGAGAAGGATGAGTGGAAGGAGTTGACTGCGCCGGTGCTGGTGCCGGTGGTCGACACCGCGAACAAGCTGGAACCGGGGACGCCGAAGCGGGTCTCCTTGCCCTCCATCGCCGAGCCGGCGAGGTCGTAGGCAGCAGTCGGGTGGGCGGCCTCGATGGCCCACACGGCCGCCAGCATGACGACCCAGATCACGGCCATCGTTGCGAGGATCGCGTAGCCCTGGCGCAGGTCACCGACCATCTCGCCCAGGGTCCGGGTGAGGCAGACCGGGATCAGCAGCAGCAGGAAGATCTCGAACAGGTTGCTGATCGGGCCGGGATTCTCGAACGGGTGTGCCGAGTTGGCGTTGAAGAAGCCACCGCCGTTGGTGCCGAGTTCCTTGATCGCCTCCTGTGACGCGACGGGACCGCCGGGCAGGGTCTGGCTGCCGCCGGTCAGGGTCGTCGCGTCGACGCCGCCGGACAGGTTCTGGACGACGCCCAACAAGATGAGTGCCACGGCTGCCACGAGGGCGAGGGGCAGGAGGATCCGGATCACTCCCCGGGTCAGGTCGACCCAGAAGTTGCCCAGGCGTCCGGTGCGGGACCGGGCGAACCCGCGGATGAGTGCGATGGCGACACACAGTCCGACCGCTGCCGACAGGAAGTTCTGGACCGCCAGTCCGCCCATCTGGGTCAGGTGCCCCATCGCGGCCTCACCCGAATAGGCCTGCCAGTTGGTGTTCGTGACGAAGGAGACCGCCGTGTTGAACGCCAGGTCGGGCGCCACGTCCGGGAAGCCCAGGGACCACGGGAGGCCTGACTGGAACCGTTGGAGGGCGTACAGCAGTACGACGCCGGCGAACGAGAACGCGAGCAGGGCCAGGGCGTAGGTCTTCCAGGCCTGGTCGGCCCGTGGGTCCACGCCGACGAGGCGGTAGATCACCCGCTCCACCCGCAGGTCGCGTTCGGTGGTGAACACGTGGGCCATGTAGCTGCCCAGCGGGCGGTAACACAGCGCGAGCGCAGCGATCAGCGCGCCGACCTGCAACAGGCCGGCAAGGGTGTCGTTCATTTCTAGAAACGCTCCGGGAAGACGAGGGTGGCCACGAGGTAGCCGAGGAGGAGGGCGCTGATGACCAGCGCGATGACGTTGTCGATGCTCATGCGGTTCGGCTCACCATCGGTCGAGGGCCATCAGAATCAGGAAGGCTGCGACGAAGAACGCGACAACCAGGGACAGGAAGAGGACGTCGCTCACGGCTGCCTCCGCAGGACCGAGGTCGCGAGACAGGCCAGGACGAAGACCGCGAGGAGCCAGAGGTCGGGCTGCGTGAGCCGCAACTGGCCGTAGTCGTGGAGGGCGAAGCCTTCGGCGAAGGCCCACCCCGCGATGCCGATGCCGCAGGCCGAGGGCCGATTCAGTACGGCGCTGAGGCTCATCGCAACCCCGGCCAACGCCAGCACGCCGAGGGCGGCGGGAGGATGGACGGCGCTGACGACGCCGACAGCGGCGAAGAGCGCGAATCCGGCGAGGCCGAACCGGACGGCCGGCTCGTCGATCACCCGCGGTTCGTCGTACCGGTGCAGGGTCTGGACGGATGTCATGGCACCGAGTCTTCGCCGGTTCCGGGCCTCCGGCGCCGGTCCTAACGCCCCGCTAACGTCGTCCTGACAGGGCCTAACACTCCTGTGACCCCGCTCGCACCCCGTTAGGAAGTTGTTAGGAGCGGTCGGATGGGGTCCGGTGGGCCGGTTCACTCACTGTCGTGAGCACCACCACTGAGGTAGAACCGGATACACACACCCGCCCGTGGTGGCAGGTGATGTGCCTGACCGGCGTCGACTACTTCTCCACCCTCGGCTACCAGCCCGGTATCGCGTTCCTCGCGGCCGGACTGCTCAGCCCGGTGGCGACGGTGATCCTGGTGCTGCTCACCCTGTTCGGCGCACTGCCGGTCTACCGCCGCGTCGCGCAGGAGAGCCCGCACGGACAGGGCTCGATCGCGATGCTGGAGCGCCTGTTGCCGCGTTGGCGCGGCAAGATCTTCGTGCTCGTCCTGCTCGGGTTCGCGATGACGGACTTCATCATCACCATCACGCTGTCCGCCGCCGATGCGAGCGCGCACGTCGTCGAGAACCCGCACGTCCCCGACTTCCTGCACGGTCAGGAACTGTGGATCACGCTCGGCCTGATCGCCTTGCTGGGTGGGGTGTTCCTGCGTGGCTTCAAGGAGGCCGTGGGTGTCGCGGTCGTCCTGGTCGTCACGTACCTGCTGCTCAATGCCGTCGTCATCGGCGTCAGCGCCGTGCACGTGATCCAGAACGGCCACGTCGTCACCGACTGGTCCACCTCGCTCACCGCGGAGCACGGCAACATCGCGCTCATGATCGCGGTGTCGTTGACGCTGTTCCCGAAGCTGGCGCTCGGCCTGTCCGGCTTCGAGACGGGCGTCGCCGTGATGGGCCACGTCAAGGGCGCCCCGGACGACGACCTGCTCCGGCCCGAAGTGCGGATTCGCAACACGAAGAGGTTGCTGACCGCAGCGGCGCTGATCATGAGCGTCTACCTGATCGCGTCCAGCCTGGTCACGACCCTGCTCATCCCCACCGAGGCCTTCGAGGACGGCGGCGAGGCCAACGGCCGCGCTCTGGCCTACCTCGGCCACGAGTACCTCGGCGACGTCTTCGGCAGTGTGTACGACGTCTCGACCATCCTGATCCTCTGGTTCGCCGGCGCCTCGGCGATGGCCGCCATGCTCGCCCTGATCCCGCGCTACCTGCCGCGCTACGGCATGGCGCCGGAGTGGGCCGGCGCCGTCAAGCCGCTGGTCTGCGTGCTCACCGCCACCGCATTCCTGATCACCTGGATCTTCGACGCCGACGTCGACGCGCAGGGCGGCGCCTACGCAACGGGTGTCCTGGTGCTGATCACCTCGGCGAGCGTCGCGGTGGCGCTGGCCGCACGCAAGGCACGCCAGCGCGGCTGGACGATCGGCTTCACCCTGATCGCGATGGTCTTCATCTACACCACCGTCGACAACATCTACGAGCGTCCCGACGGCGTGAAGATCGGTGGCTGCTTCATCGCCGCGATCATCGCGGTGTCCCTGCTCTCGCGGCTCACGCGTTCGCTGGAGCTCCGCACCACCGAGATCGAGTACGACGCCAAGGCCGACGCGTTCATTCGCGACTGCGCCCGCCGTACCCTCCGCCTGGTTGCCCATGACCCGGAGCACCACGACGCCAGCGCCTATCGCGCCAAGGTGCGCCAGATCGTCGATTCACACGCCCTGCAGAACGGCGGGGACCTGATCTTCGTGGAGGTCGTGGTCGAGGACTACTCCGACTTCGAGAGCCGGATCGAGGTCGAGGGCTCCGTCGTGCACGGCGAGTTCCGGGTGCTGCGGGTGCACGCGGCGACCATCCCGAACGCACTCGCCGCGCTGCTGCTCGACCTGCGCGACAAGTCGGGGGTCCGACCGCACATGTACTTCGAGTGGACCGAGGGCAGCCCGATCGCCCAGATGGCGCGGTTCCTGTTGTTCGGAACGGGCGAGGTCGCACCGCTGACGCGCGAGGTGGTCCGGCGGGCCGAGAAGAATCCGAAGAAGCGCCCGCACGTGCACGCCGGATGATGTTCTCGAGACCCGCGTTACTCGCCAGTCACCCCTACCGCTTGTCGGCGGCCCGTTCTAGCGTCGAGCCATGACGGCTTCCTTCACGCTCGACATCGACGTCGCACGTCCCGAGCCACCGCTGGCGGGTGACGAGACGGCCACCCTGCTCGGCTCGCTCGAGCGGCAGCGCCTCACCTTCGCGTGGAAGTGCGGCGACCTGGACGACGAAGAGCTCGGGCTCGCCTTCGGCAGGTCGACGATGACCCTCGGTGGGCTCCTCAAGCACCTCGCGCTGGTCGAGGACGAGGTGTTCACCCGGGCGTTGCTGGGCCGGCCGTTGCCGGCGCCGTGGGACGGCGTCGACTGGGAGCGTGACTCCGACTGGGAGTGGCGGACCGCGGCCGAGGACGATGCCGCGACGCTCTACGCCCTGTGGCAGAGCTCCGTGCGCCGGTCCCGCGTCGCGGTCGCCAAGGCGATGCGCAGCGACGGGCTCGACCACCCTGCCGACGCGTTCGTGCACGGCGGCCACCCCAGCCTGCGCCGTCTCGTCGTCGACATGATCGAGGAGTACGCCCGCCACGTGGGCCACGCCGACCTCCTGCGCGAGTCGATCGACGGCCTCACCGGTGAGGATCCGCCCGGCGAGGTCGCGACCTACCCGCGGCTGGACGCCTGAGGTGGCACACGCGTACGAGCGCCTCACGGCCGACGAGTTCGTTGCCGCCGACGGGGTCGAGGATTGGCGGGTCGAGGGCGTCGAGGTCCGGGCGGTCTTCGCCACCGGAAGCTTCGTCAAGGGACTGGCCCTGGTCAACGAGATCGGTCGGCTGGCCGAGGAGGTCAACCACCACCCGGACCTGACCCTCACCTATCCGAAGGTCGGCGTCAGCCTGACGACCCACGACACCGGCACGCTCACCACGGCCGACCGCGACCTCGCCCAGGCGATCTCGGCTGCGGCGCGCGGTCTCGGTGTCGAGGCCGGCAGCAACTGAGGGTTGTGGCGAAGAACGCGCTGACCGGAAGGCCCGTTCGGGCCTCAACCTGTGTCACCGTGTAGGAGAATCATCAACGCCGATGGGGGTATTGGCCCCCTCTGCCAGAGGGGGTGGTGTGGTGGTCGACGGACTCATGGGGATGGCCGACGTGCCCGCTCCGGTGCTGTACGACGAAGGTCCGGCGTCGTACCAGCTTTTTGGTGTGAACTGGGTCCACCGGGTGCTTCACCTCGATCGCATCCTCGCGACGGTCGACCAGGTGCTGGGTGATCAACTCGCCCTCGGCCCGATCGGCGCCGGTCCGGGGCGCGCCTTCGCGAGCATCAGCTTCGTCGGGACCTTCCACCCGACCACGGGTCACCAGATCCCTGCCGAGTTGCTGACCTACGCGATCAACCTGCCGATCAGCGTGGTGTTCGACCTCGACCTGCCGATGGACCGGCTGACCTTCAACGGCGAGGTCATCATTCCGCTGGTGATGGTGGTCCACACCGAGGAGCCGCTGCGGCTGCGCCTCGAGATCCGGACGCCGACCGAGGAGCAGATCCAGCTCCAGCTCCACACCGACACCCGGCGGGGGACAGTGATCCGCAAGGTGGCCGGCATCGACGGCGAGCTGCGGCGCTTCGTGCTGAAGGTGATCGACACCGAGCTCAACAAGCCCTACGTGCAGAAGGCGATGAACCTCGACATGGAGGAACTGATCGCCGAGGCGTGGCCTGCGCTCACGCAGCAGTTCCTGCCGCGGGGACCCGAGGACCGCCGGAGCGGCTGACCGCGCGGGCGGCGTGCGCCGCCCGAGGAGCGGTCGCACGACGGGCGGGCGCGCTGATCGCGTCACGGAGGCCACCAACCGTCATGGCGATCAGCGGGATCCACACCGGGATCAACATGAACGCGTAGATCGGCAGCAGCTGCAGCAGGTCACTCATGGTCGGCTCCGTGGGATCGCGGGTGAACTTCTCGATGCCACGAGTCTCGTTCGCGCGCGCCGCCACGTCGTCGGCGCGCGATGCTGAAGTCCGGACGCCGAATTGGACCCGGGATACAAACGCCGCCGGCGGGTCGTGAACCCGGTCAGGCCGGCGTGAGCACCGCGTCGCCCAGCCAGTGGCAGGCGAGCAGCGCGAGGTGCAGCTCCAGCGGCGCCACGTCCAGGCCGCGGCCGCGCAGCTCGACGGCCTTCTCCACCCGGTAGCGAACCGTGTTCTTGTGCAGGTGCAGCTGCTCGGCCGTGGCGAGATAGCTGCCACCCGAGTCGAGGAACACCAGCAGGGTGTCGCGCAACCGGGTCGCACCGTCGTCCGCGGTCCCGAGATCGCCGAGGACGTCGGCCACCAGTCGGCGGCTGCCACCGAGATCACTGGCCAGCAGGGTCGCCGCCCGCACGCCGTTGGCGGAGTACGACGTCACGGACTGCCCGCGCTCCCCGGCCAGCCGGGCGACGTACGTCGCCGAAAGGGCCTGGTCGTGCGTGGCCCGGAATCCGGCGACTCCTGGGGCGGGCGCACCGAAGGCGACGCGCACGGGTGAGCCCGCCTTCTCCACGACCGCTGCGGCGAGGTCGGGCACCGTGGTCGTGCTGCCCATCGGGAACCACGCCCACGCGGTGGAGCGGTCCCGGGGCGCCACGAACGGGCTGCCGACGGCACCGATCTCCTGGGCGATGGTGCCGGCCAGCCGCTCGAGGTCACCGAGTGCATCCGTGGCGGCATCCACCGCCCAGAGCACGGCGCCGACGTGCTGCTGACGCATCCGGTGGCCGAGGGTGGTCTCCGCGGTGGCGGCGTCGATCGGCTCGCCCGCGAGCAGCTGCTCGAGCAGCTGGGTGCGCACGGTGTTCTGGTGGGCGAGCCACTTCTTGCGCTCGGTCTCGTAGGCCGCGATCACCTGTTCGGTGATCCGGTCGATGTAGCGGAAGGTGACGGTGATCATTTCCTGGATCGCCCGGTAGGCGACGTCGGGATCCGGCTCCTTGTCGCGGATCTCCTGGAACGCCCAGTCCGAGATCCATTGCTGGCCGAGCCGGTAGGCACGGACCAGCGCCGTCAGCGGCACCCCGCGCTGCGCGAGGCGGCGGGAGTACTCCCGCGCCGCCACCGGCACCGTCGCGTCCTCGACGTCGAGGTCGTGCTGGAGCAGATGGGCCACCGTCTCGAGGTTGGCGTCGACGCTGCTGCGCAGCAGGTCCTCCAGCACCGGGTCGCTCTTCAACTCGGGGATGTGCGCCAACAGGCCCTCGTGCAGGCGGTCGGTGAGTGCCGGCAACTGGCCAGCCATCGTCGAGCCGAGGGCGCCGACCCGGTCGTTCCACGCCCGGTCAAACGCGGCGGTGGCATCCTCTGCAGCACTCATCCGGACCCCATGGCCACATTGTGCTCCCGCTCCAGTGACCGGCGCCACAGGACCTCCGGGGAGTCTCACGCCGGTATCAGCCTCACGGACGGCACTGACGACCAATCCGTGACGGGCGTAGCGTCCCGCCACAACGTCTCGTGAGGACTCGGTGCGGACATGAGGACACAACTACGCGGAACTCTCGGCGCGGTCGTACTGGCCGGAGCCACGCTGGTCTTCGTCGGGACCGGCTCAGGACCGGCAACGGCCGATCACGGTGACAATCCGTCCAGCGGCACCTATCGGATCCCGTTCGAGGACGGCGCGGACATCACCGTCACCGGCGACGCCCACAACCACGGCGGCCCGAACGGCAACCGGGACCGGATCGACATGGTTGGCGACAACTCGTTGGTCGTGGTGGCCGCAGCCGACGGCATCGTGCGGTGGGTCGACGACCACAACGGGGACGACGACGACCGTGGCGACGGTGCCGACCGGGACGGCGCTTCCTACGCCGACGGCGACGAGGGCGATGCGCTCGAGCACACCTGCCAGGACGACGACCTGGTCCCCGGCCTCTGCCAGGAGTACAACAACTTCGTCTGGATCGAGCACCCCAACGGTGAGTGGACGAAGTACACCCACCTGCGCACCGGCAGCGCGAGCATCGACGCGGGCTGGGCCGCCGGTGATCCGATCAGTGCTGGCGAGACGATCGGCATCGAGGGCGACATCGGGTTCGCCACGGGCCCGCACCTGCACTGGGAGGTCGCGGTGCCCACCGATCCCACGGACCCCCAGCCGTTCAGTACCCTCGGCGGATTCATCGAGGGCACCAACCGCACCTCCGTCGTCTGCGACATCGAGGGCAACCGCTACGTCAGCGGCGAGTCCTACACGGCCAACCCGTGTGACCACGAGCCTCCCGTCGCCGACGCCGGCGGCCCCTATGCCGTCGACGAGGGCTCGACCGTCGTCCTCGACGGGACCGGCAGCAACGACGGTGACGGCGGCACTGACCTGACCTACCTGTGGGACCCGGAGTCGTACGCCGATGGTTCCGGGCTCGATGACACCGGAGTCGCGGCCCCGACGTTCACGGCCGTCGAGGGCCCGGCCGCCCACGACACCGCGCTCACCGTGTACGACCAGGTGGAACAACTGCCCGACAGCGACGACGCGACTGTCACGGTCCAGAACGTCGCACCGACGGTGACCGCGATCGGCGACAGCATCGATGAGGCCGGCACCGCGACCGTGTCGGCCACGTTCACCGACCCCGGTGTCCTCGACACCCACGTGGGCTCGATCGACTGGGGAGACGGAGGTCCCGACAGCACAGGTGTCACGCCCGCCACCCTCGCCGCCGGCGTCGACCACGTCTACGGCGACAACGGCACGTACGCCGTCACGGTCTCCGTGAGCGACGACGACGGCGGCGTGGCGACGGACCAGGTCGACGTCGTGGTGGGCAACCTCGATCCGACAGTGACGATCGACGTCAGCGACGCCGTTTCGTTCCCGGGTGGCGACTACCTCGTCGTCGAGGCCGGCGCCACGCTGCCCGTCACGGCCGACGCCGCGGACGCGGGCTCCGATGACCTCACCTTCACCTGGAACCTGCCGTCGGCTGAGACGTACTTCAACGACGGCGTCGGCCCCGAGCCGGCCGAGCCGCCGACACCGACGCCCTTCGGGGTGTTCCCGTTCGCGGCGAGCGACGACGCCGATGCCCTGTTCGACTTCCCCGGCGTCGCGGACCTCGGACTCGTCGTCACCGATGACGACGACGGCACCGCGAGCGCGTCGGCGACGGTCATCGTCACGGGCACGGCCGACGCGACGAAGGGCAGCGGCTGGTGGAAGCACCAGTACGCCGACAACGGGTCGCCGCACATCGAGTCCGCCCTGGCCGACGCCTACCTGGAGATCGTCGGCGCCGTGTCGAGCGTCTTCATCGAGCACACGGCACTCGCCACTGCGGCCGATGCCCACAGCGTGCTGTCGCCGCCGGGCGCGGACCGCAGGGCCCGCGCGGAATCGGAGCTGTTGCAGGCCTGGCTGGAGTTCGCCAGTGGTGCAGTGCCCGTGGACGCGGTCGTGCCTCTCGTGGGTGGCGGCACGACCGGCTACCTCGACCTGATGTTCGCGGCTGAGTCGACGATCCTCGACCTCACCGCGACGGACGCCGAACTGCATGCCTTCGAGCGGCAGCTCGCCGCGGTTCGGCAGGCCGGTTGACGCCCGCGCGCGGCATCACGCTGTTGTGCTCCCGATCCAATGACGGGCATCACAGCCGTCCCTAGAGTCGCACCATGCCCCTGATCAGAGCGGTCCTGCCCGACATCGACCCGGTCGTCCACGCGGCGTTGCCGTTGCGGGAACGGATCCGGATCGCGGCGACCTTCTGGGCCGACAACGGCTTCGGCACGCCCCGCTACGTCCACATGATCTACATCCTCAAGGTCACCGTCTGGTACGCCCTGGGCGGCCTGTTGATCATCTCCGCCACCAGCGACCTCGGCGGCCTGGGCAACCTCGACCAGTGGTGGACGGAGCCGGTCGTCTACCAGAAGGCGATCGCCTGGACGCTGCTGATGGAGGTCGTGGGCTTCGGCGGAGCGTGGGGTCCGCTGTGCGGCCACTTCAAGCCGTTCACCGGCGGTGCGCGCTACTGGCTGCGCCCCGGCACGATCCGGGTCGCCCCGTGGCGCTGGATCCCCGGCACCGCCGGCGACAGCCGCACCTTCGTCGACATCACCCTGTACGCCGCCCTGCTGGTCTCGCTCGCCACCGCTGTCGTGTGGCAGGGCGATCGGGTGCCGGCCGCGTTGGCAGCATTGGCCGCCGTACTCCTGGTGGTGAACGGGCTGCGCGACTCGATCGTGTTCCTGGCCGCGCGCGGCGAGCAGTACCTCCCGGCCCTGGTCTTCACCGCGATGCTCGACGGCGCCGACTTCATCATCGCCGCGAAGGTGCTCATCGTGACGGTGTGGATCGGCGCCGGCTTCTCGAAGTTCGGCCTGCACTTCGCCAACGTGATCCCGCCGATGGTGTCGAACGCCCCGTTCGTACCGGGCAAGCTCGTCCGGCGCCTGCACTACAAGAACGCCCCCGACGACCTTCGGCCCTCGAAGTTGTCATGGGGCCTGGCGCACTTCGGTGGCACCTGCGTGGAGATGCTGACACCGCTGATCCTGCTGTTCTCCACCAACGAGACGGTCACGCTGCTCGCGGTCGGCGTGATGGTGAGCTTCCACGTGTTCATCACGATGACGTTCCCGCTGGCCGTGCCACTGGAGTGGAACGTGCTCTTCGCCTTCCTGGCGGCCTTCCTGTTCTGGGGACACCACGCCAGCGACGGCTACGCGGTGACCGACTTCAGCGAACCGTGGCTGCTCGTGCTGATCGCCGCCTGCCTGCTGGTCTCCCCGGTCGTCGGCAACCTGCGCCCCGACAAGGTCTCGTTCCTTGCCTCGCTGCGGCAGTACGCCGGCAACTGGGCCTCGGCCGTCTGGGCCTTCTCCCCGGGCGCCGAGGAGAAGATGCTGAAGCTCGACCTGCCCGCGCCGCCGATGACCGACCAGTTGATGGCGCTGCTGAAGTACGACCGCCCCACGGCCGAGCAGTGCATGTCCCTCATCGCCGGCTGGCGTTCGCTGCACAGCCAGGGTCGCGGCCTGTTCAGCGTCTTCCTGGCGCGGTACGACGACATCGACCAGCGCACGGTGCGCGAAGGCGAGTTCATGTCCAACTGGGTCCGGGGCTGGAACTTCGGTGACGGGCACCTGCACGACGACCGGATGATCGCCGCCATCCAGGCCCGCGTCGGCTTCGAGCCCGGCGAGTTGATCGTGGTGTTCGTCGAGTCGCAGCCGGTCCACAAGCGGGTCCAGGAGTA
Source organism: Nocardioides sp. WS12 (assembly GCF_014108865.1). Taxonomy (NCBI): domain Bacteria; kingdom Bacillati; phylum Actinomycetota; class Actinomycetes; order Propionibacteriales; family Nocardioidaceae; genus Nocardioides; species Nocardioides sp. WS12. Next base: position 730,892 of record NZ_CP053928.1, read on the forward strand.
CCGGATCATCGACGCCGCCCTCGGTGTCATCGAGCGCGGCACGTGGCGCGTGGCTGACGCGGTCGCGGAGCAGCCGTGGCTGCCGAACGGCCCGATCCCGCTCGAGGTGACCTGGCGCGCAGAGGCCGCCACCGGGGTCACCACGTGACCACAGCAGTCGTCGTCGGCAGCGGTCCGAACGGGCTGGCCGCCGCCCTGACCCTGGCCGCGGCCGGCGTACAGGTGCGGATCATCGAGGCTGCCGACGTGCTCGGTGGCGGGGTGCGATCGGCCGAGCTGACGCTGCCCGGCTTGATCCACGACGAGTGCTCGGCGTTCCACCCGTTCGCCCTGGGCTCCTCCTTCGGACGCGACTTCGACCTCGCAGGCGCCGGCCTGAACTGGCTCTGGGCCGACGCCGAGCTCGCGCACCCGCTGTCCGGGGCGACGGGCGCGGTCCTGCGCCGCTCCGTCTCGGAGACCGCAGCCGGACTGGGCGCTGACGGCGCCCGGTGGCAACGCACCTTCGGTCCGCTCGCCGAGCGGTTCGGCACGATCAGTGGCGAGTTCCTCCAGCCCATGCTGCACGTGCCGAAGCACCCGATCCACCTCGCCCGCTTCGGTGCCTTCTCCGCACCGCCGGCCACACTCATCGGCCGTCGCTTCCGGGAGGACCCGGCTCGCGCGCTGTTCGGGGGAGTCGCCGCGCACGCGTTCACGAAGCTGAACCTGCCGTTGTCGTCGGCCATCGGTGTCGCCCTGGCCACCGCCGCCCACGCCTTCGGCTGGCCCGTCGCAGAGGGCGGTTCGTCGTCGATCCGTGACGCAATCCTGCGCAGGTGCGGGGAATTCGACGTCACGACCGAGACGGGACGGACCATCACCGCGATCGCGGAGATCGCCGACGCGGACCTCGTCCTCCTCGACACGACCCCGGGCGCCGCGCTCCGGATCCTGGGCGACCAGGTGCCCGGCCGTGTGCGTCGTGGCTTCCGTCGGTTCCGCCACGGACCCGGTGCCTTCAAGGTCGACTTCGCCATCGCCGAGGGCGTGCCCTGGTCCTATGAGCCGGCCCGCAGCGCCGGCACCGTCCACCTCGGTGGTCGCTTCGAGGAGACCGTCGCGGCCGAGCGATCCGTCGCCCGGGGCGTGCTGCCCGAACGCCCCTTCGTCCTCGTCGGACAGCAGTGGCTGGCCGACCCGTCCCGTTCGGTCGGGGACACGCACCCGCTCTACTCCTACGCCCACGTCCCCGCCGGCTACGACGGGCCCGACGAGGTGGTCACCGAAGCGATCATCGCCCGCATCGAGGAGCACGCCCCCGGCTTCCGCGACCGGATCCTGGCCACGCACGTCCGGTCGGCAGCGGGCATGCAGCAGCACAACGCCAACTACGTCGGCGGCGACATCACCACCGGCGCCAACGACGCACGACAACTCGTCTTCCGCCCGCGGGCCGGCCTTTCGCCGTACTCCACCGGGGTGGAGGGGGTCTATCTCTGCTCCGCCGCAACCCCTCCTGGAGCAGGTGCGCACGGCATGTGCGGGCACCTCGCGGCGCGCAAGGCGCTGGCCGACCTGGCTCGCTGAGACACAGATCACGCGCCGCGACAGTTAAATCTCCGAAATCCATACAAATTGAGGACATCGTCCCGATCAGGGTCCCCTACGTTGATCCCCGGGACTGGCTGCGCGTGGGGGCGCACCCAGACAGGCGGAGGGCTCGGACGGCTGCGCAGGGACGCGTAGCCCATTCCACCTCACGTCACAGGTTCGTCAAGAACCGATCCTGGTCGTTGTTGGACGAGGCCGCGGACCACCGCGCCCGAAAATGTGGGGACACACGATGCTTGATTCTTCGCGCCCTTTGCGGCGCCCGATTCTGCGTGGAGGCCGGATCGCGCTGGTCCTGCCGACCGCGCTCCTCGCCATCACCGCGATGGTCTCGCCCAGCTTTGCTGACGACGTGACGCCCGATGACGGCGGCGAGACGCCGGCCGTCACCGAGACGCCCGTGCCGTCGGCCGAGCCCGACCCGGCACCCGTGGTCGACCCGGCACCGGCCGAGGTTGCCGAGCCGAAGGCCCCGACCGCGTCCGAGTCGAAGGCGGCGCCCACGTCCGGCGCCACGTCCGAGAAGTCGGCGCCGACGCCCGGTGCTGCCTTCACCGACGGCGTCCGGGCCAAGGCCAACGTCGTCACCGCCGCCGCGCAGGAGACCTGCAAGGCCAACGACGGCTGGATCAAGCTCGACGGTCTCTCCGGCCTCACCCTGACGATCACGGCTCCGGCCGGCAAGGTCATCGTCGGTGTCTGCGCGAAGTCCTCGACCAACGTCGTCACGATCACGCTCAACCCGGGCCAGGCGTCGTACACGATCGAGTCCGGCACGGGCCCGTGGGCCGGCTTCGTCAACGGCAACGGCCGGGCGCAGGAACTGAGCCACGCGTCGTACCTCCTGGCGGACGAGCCGGAGGACATCGACGAGATCCCCGCCCCCGAGATTCCGGTTGTCGACGCCTGCGGCCCCGACAACGCCGTCTACGGCGCGGTCCCCACGGGCAACTACACGATCGTGCGCAACCTGGACGGCTCGATCACGCTGAAGGCCGACGCCGGCTACGAGTTCCCGGGCGGCGCCGACGAGCGTGTCTTCCCGGCCCCGACCGACTCGAACGAGCCGTGCGACGAGCCGGCCGAGATCGACGCCCCCGAGGTGCCGGTCGTGGACCCGTGCGGCACCGGCAATGCGGTGTACGGCGACGTCCCCGCCGGTGACTACGAGGTGGACCGCAATGACGACGGCAGCATCACGCTGACGGCGCCCGCCGGTTCGACCTTCGCCGGTGGCGCGGAGACCTACACCTACCCGGTGCCGGTGGAGACCAACACCGAGGCGTGCGAGCCGACCGAGATCGACGTGCCCGAGGTGCCGGTCGATGACCTGTGCGACACCGGCAACGCCTCGTACGGCGACGTGCCGCTCGGCGAGTACGTCATCACCCCCAACGAGGACGGCAGCATCACGCTGGAGGCTCACGAGGGCTTCATCTTCCCGGGTGACAAGACGACGCACACCTTCCCGGTGCCGGTCGAGACCAACATCGAGGCCTGCCCGGCCGAGGACCCGACGCGCGTCGTGCTCTGCACCTACCCGGCCGACGAGACCGCCCCGATTCCCACGCGTACTGCTCTGGGCACGATCGTCATCGTCGCGCTGGAGGATCTCGTCGACCTGGGCTTCGCGGGTGTCTTCCCGTACGAGTTCACCGATGGTGGCGCTTCCTCGACGGCGATCCGTTTCGCCGACGAGGGTGAGGTCGCCGAGGACATCGACGCCGTCGTCTGTGGCGTCGAAGCCGAGATCGAGGAGCTTCCGGGCGACGTCGACGGCGAGGTCGACGGCGAGGTCGGCGGCCTGGTCGAGGTGCTGCCGAACACGGGTGGTCCGGCTGGCTGGCTGGTGCCGCTCGGCGCCGGGCTGGTCCTTGCGGGTGCGGCCCTCGTGCTGGCCCGTCGCCGCGAGAACGTCTGACCTGAGGGACCCGGCCTGACCGGTTGATCGCCCTGTCGCAGCACCGCTGCGGCAGGGCGGTCGCGGTTTTGTGGAGGTTTTGCCGGTTCTCGGGCGCTGCGGACTATCGTTTCCGATGGTTCTGGGCAAAATCGACCGCGTTTTGGTTCGGTGGCGCTATGAAGCCACCTACCGTCTTCGGTGGGAGCTGACCACGAGTGGGGTTGTGGTTGGCATAGAGGGAGTGTTCAACCTGCGCCGCGCAAGGTCGCGTGGCAGGTGCAACGCTCCCTTTTTCGGTATGGGGCCGTCCCGATGTGAGTAGTTGACGGTCGCGGGGCTCCCGCGCCGACCAAGACATGGGGACAAATTAGAGATGACAAGCTCTTCGCGGCGCCTGCGCCGCCCACTTTCTCGCGGAGGACGGCTGGCGCTGGTCGTTCCGACCGCGCTCCTGGCCATGACCACGCTGGTCTCGCCCAGCTTCGCCGACGACGTGAACCCGGACGACGGCGGCGACACGCCTGCTGTCGTCGAGTCCGAGGTGCCCGCGGCCGAGCCCGAACCGGCACCCGCGCCGGAGCCGAAGCCTGAGCCGGCCCCCGAGCCGAAGCCCGACCCGAAGCCCGACCCGAAGCCCGAGCCGAAGTCCGACGACGAGGCCACCGACGAGGCGAGCGACGAGGCCACCGACGAGGCCGAGTCGACCCCGATCGAGATCCCCGAGGACGCCGTCCCCGTGGGCGAGGCTGCCGACACCGGCGCCCGCCTCGTGGCGAAGGTTGTTGCGCTGGCTGACGAGAACACCAAGAAGATGGTCGTCTGCAAGTACTCCGCGACTCCGACGTACGGCGAGAAGGCGCAGACCGTCGTCATCCGTGACCTGCCCGGCGGCGTCACGCTCCCGGTCGACTGGCCCCTGCAGTTCAACGACGCCCAGGGCGCCTCGATCGCGACCCGTCACCCGCTCGACGGTGAGAACTCCAACGAGATCAACATCAACACGGAGTGCCCGCCGTACGTCCCGCCGGGCGTCATCGTGCCGCCCGTGCTCACGGTCAACGACCCCTGTGGCCTGAACAACGCGGAGTACAACGACCCGCCGGCCGGGAGCTACACCTTCGTGAGGAACCCGGACGGCAGCCTCACGCTGACCGCAACGGGCAACAACGTGTTCCCGTCGCCGCCGCCGGCTCCGGCGCTGCCGGGTACGACGACCTGGACCTACGCGGCACCGGCCGATTCCGGCATCCTGTGTTCGGCGACCGTGCCGGACCTGGGCATCGAGGACCCGTGTGGTCTGGACAACGCGGCGTACGAAGCGGTGCCGGCGAGTGACTTCTACACCAGCGAGGTCAACGAGGACGGCAGCGTCACGCTGACCGCGATTGACGACTACTCGTTCGATGGTGGGCCGACGTACACGTACCCGGCTCCGGTCGACTCGAACGAGCTGTGCCGGGTGATTGCTCCTGAGCTGGACGTCAACGACCCGTGTGGTCTCGACAACGCCGCGTACGAAGAGGTGCCGGCAAGTGACCTGTACACCAGCGAGGTCAACGAGGACGGCAGCGTCACGCTGACAGCGGTCGCGGACTACGGCTTCGATGGTGAGCCGACATACACGTACCCGGCTCCGGTCGACTCGAACGAGCTGTGCCCCGTGATTGCTCCTGAGTTGGACGTCAACGACCCGTGTGGTCTCGACAACGCCGCGTACGAAGCGGTGCCGGAGAACGAGCTGTACACCAGCGAGGTCAACGAGGACGGCAGCGTAACGCTGACCGCGATCGCGGACTACGGCTTCGATGGTGAGCCGACGTACACGTACCCGGCTCCGGTCGACGAGGGCATCCTGTGCTCGGCCACGGTTCCTGACCTGGGCACAGTCGACCCGTGTGGTCTCGACAACATCGCCTACGAAGCGGTCCCGGCGAACGACTTCTACACCAGCGAGGTCAACGAGGACGGCAGCGTCACGCTGACCGCGATCAAGGACTACGCGTTCGACGGAAAGCCGACCTACACGTACCCGGCGCCGGTCGACGAAGGCATCCTGTGCCCGGCGATCGCTCCTGAGCTGGACGTCCTCAACCCGTGTGGTGTCGACAACGCGGCCTACGAACCGGTTCCGGCGAACGACCTGTACACCAGCGAGGTCAACGAGGACGGCAGCGTCACGCTGACAGCGATCAAGGACTACGGCTTCGATGGTGAGCCGACATACACGTACCCGGCTCCGGTCGACTCGAACGAGCTGTGCCCCGTGATTGCTCCTGAGTTGGACGTCAACGACCCGTGTGGTCTCGACAACGCCGCGTACGAGACGGTGCCGGAGAACGAGCTGTACACCAGCGAGGTCAACGAGGACGGCAGCGTCACGCTGACCGCGATCGCGGACTACGGCTTCGACGGTGAGCCGACCTACACCTACCCGGCTCCGGTGGACTCGAACGAAGAGTGCCCCGTGGTCAAGGCGTACGTCGCCTGCTCGTCGCCGCTCGTCGCTCGTACGGCACCCATCGCGGCCGGCATCATCGTGGTCATCGACGAGGTCGAGGCAGCGCTCAAGGGCTTCCTCGGGACGTTCCCGTACACCTACACGGACGGCACCTCTGAGGTCACCATCCTCCAGGAGCTGGCGGAGGGTCAGGACCCGAGCTCGCTCGACGCCGCGACGCTCTGCGGCGAGGTGGCCGTCATCGTCGAGGAACCGCCGACGGTCGGTGGCATCGTCGAGGTGCTGCCGAACACGGGTGGTCCGGCGGGCTGGCTGGTGCCGCTCGGCACCGGGCTGGTCCTGGCGGGTGCGGCCCTGGTGCTGATGCGCCGCCGCGAGACCGTCTGATGTGAAGCAACCGGTCTGACCGGATGATCGCCCCGTCGCAGCTCAGCTGCGGCGGGGCGATTGCCGTTCCGGCATGCAGCCGGATCCAGGCTCAGCCGGCGAGCTGCTGGTCCGCAGTCGTGCTGCGCAGACGCAGGAACCGGAACCGGCCGTTGACCTGGCGCAGGTGACCCAGCAGGGGCGCGCACGTCGTACACGTGGGCAGGTGGCTGTCGAAGCGCGCGACAGCCGAGGCGCACAGGGTCGTACGGACGTAGCGGCTCATCCGTTGGCGCACCCAGTCGCATTCGCTGGTCCGGGCCGGAGCCTGCTTGATCAGTTGGTCGAGGTACGCCGCCCGGAGGCCTTCGCGCCCGCGGTAGGCCAGGGACGACACTGCCGCCGGGCGCAGCCCGAGCAGCGCAGCGGCCTCGGCGACCGTCCGCTCCTCCACCTCCAGCAGGTGGATCACCTGCTGCCAGGCGGGCGGCAGGCTGGCCAGGGCAGCGGCCGCGAGATCACTGTCGAAGTCCTCGGCCATGTCCTCGCTCGGGGCGACGGCGGTCTCGAGCAGCCACGGGTGATCCGACGCCGGCTCCTCGTGCCCACCGCGGCGCTGGAGGTCGCGATGCCGGTTGCGCAGGGTGGTGAAGAGGTAGCCGTGGAAGTTGGTCGTCGGCCCGACCCCGGCGATGAACTGCGCGACCACCCGGGCGAAGGCGTCGGCGAGGAGGTCGTCCGCGTCATCGAACCCGACCAGCAGGACCGCCAGTCGGTGGGCGGCGAGGCGGTGGACCTCGTACAACTCGGCGATGGCCGATGCGTCGCCGGTGCGCGCGCGAGTCAGGAGAGCGGTGTCGTCTGCGGACGGTTCCGGCGTCGTGATCACGATGGCTACCTCGAGTGGCTTCGGATCATTCGACGGTAATCACAGGTATCCGGCCTCCGCTGGCGAATGGCGAAGATTGCGACCCGCCCGGCGCAGTCTTTACCCATTTCTTTACTTGCGACGCGTCATGTCGGTCGCCGAATCCCGTCATGGAGGCGTAGGGACTTTGTCCCGGTCGCCCGCGATGCTCCCGTCCGGCGGCGAACCTCGAGTACAGGAGTGCCTCCCTATGAGGTCAATCGGTACGGCTCGAAGGCGAATTGGGGTCGCTTTCCTGGTCGGAACCGCTGCGATGGCCATTCCGTTCATCGCCGCCGCTCCGGCGCAAGCCATAGACAATCCAGTAGTGCATGAAGGCTCGGTCGCCATCGAGTCATTCCCGAGCGACAAGGTCATCAACGTCCCGAAGTTCGACGACGAAGAAGGCCTGCTCACGCTCACCGAAGTCACGGTCATTGCGTCCGTCGACGGCGAGCTCGAGGGTTCGGTGGAAAACCTGAGCGCCTCGCAGCCGAAGTCGCTGTCGGGCTCGCTCAACGCCGCGATCACGGTCAACGGTGTGGGCGTCTCGAACCTGGAGGCTGCCGGTTCCGAGGACAAGGTGTGGAACCTCGCCCCCGGCGAGATCCAGCCGATCACGTTGCTGGGCGCGGGTGTGTCCTCCGAGGTCACCGTCACGGAACCCGCGGTACTCGCAGGGTTCGTTGGCGAGGGCGACCTCAACTACGACGTGCACAGCGAGATCGACGTCAGCATCACCGGCCCGGCGCCGTACAAGACGACCGGTGTCGCGGGTGGCGAGGCGAAGGTCAAGATCTCCTACACCTTCGCGGACACCTGTGTGGTCGACCCGGAGAACGAGATCTGTGCTCCGGCGGAGCCGGACTGCGCCACGGAGGGCGTCAGCGTCACCAAGATCGCACCGGTGATGAACGAGGACAAGAAGGTCTTCGACCTCAACGGTGGCGGCACCTTCACGATGTTCCAGCTCGACTTGAGCAACCCGATCGGAGAGACGTTCGACTGGACGTCGACGGTCAACGTCTTCGAGATCCAGGTCAAGGGTGGGCCGGGCTTCGAGCCGTACCTGTACCCGGGCGGTTCCATGGAAGGCAACGACCTGCACGCTCCGCTCCAGGCCAGCCAGGACACGTGGCACTCGGTGAACTACATCCTGGTGTGCTCCGAACCGGTACCGGACTGCGAGTCCGACCCGGAGATGGAGGGCTGCTCGCCTCCGGACTGCCTCGAGAGTGACAGCTTCAAGATCGATCCGGTCTCGGCTGGCGACCACGCGTTGCCGGGCGGCGGAACCTTCACGATCGTGAAGCACGACAGCGAGGAGCTGGGCGAGACCTTCGACTGGACCTCCGACGTACCGATCTTCTGGATCAGCGTCAAGGGCGGACCCCAGGCGATTCCGCAGGAGTTCTACGACTACCAGCCGCAAGGCGCCTTGTCGGACGAAGGCCTGCACGCTCCGGACAACCCGAACAGCGGCAAGTACTACGGCCTGAGCCACCTCACGGTCTGTGCGGGCGACTCCGAGCCGACGTGCGAGGACCAGCCGGACATGGATGGCTGTGACGAGCCGACGTGCGAGGACGACCCGAACATGGAGGGCTGTGACGAGCCGACGTGCGAGGACGACCCGAACATGGAGGGTTGCGATCCGGCATCCAACCAGTGCGACACGGTCGAGGGCTTCAAGATCGACCCCGTCACTGAGGGTGAGCACGGTGTCTTCACCATCACCGACATCTACAACACCGAGGCGGGCCAGGTCTTTGACTGGGAGTCCACGGTGCCGATCCTCGCGATCACGGTGAAGGGCGGGCCGGTGGCCAACGACCCGCAGTTCTACTCGTACGCACCAGACGGTGCCTTGAGCGGGACGGGCCTCCACGCCATCCTCAACCCGAACAGCGGCAAGTGGTACGGGCTGAGTCACCTGTGTGTGAAGGCGGACGAACCGGAAGGACCGGCCGGTCTGACCTCGAAGAACCCGGGCAAGGACCAGAAGGAATCCAAAGAACAGCCGGCGGCCAAGGTCGACCCGGTTCCCGCGCCGAAGCAGGAGGAAGGCGAGGGAGACGTTGACCCCGAGCCGGAGCCCGCACCGGAGCCCGCACCCGAGCCCGAGCCCCAGGTTGAGGAGACGCCACCACCACCGGCTGAACCCGCCTCAGCGCCCGAGCCCGAGCCCACCCCCGAGCCGGCTGCAGGCGACGCGCCTGCGGGCGAGTAGAGGGAGGCGATGATCATGCGAGGAGCATTGATGACGAAGCGGGCAGTTCGGATCGCGGCGGCCGGGGCAGTTGCGTCGGTCACGGTCTTCACCATGGGGGTGGCGCCGGCATCTGCAGTCACCGGCGACACCCAGACCGTGACCTTCGACTTGGGAGACCTCGACGCGTCGGGGACGGGACAGATCGAGCAGTTCGATCCCGACCTCGGCGAGTTGACCTCCGTGAAGATCGAGGCCGAGGTGACGATGGACTTCGCGGTCTGCATCACCAACCTCAGCGAGGAGGCCTCGTCGGTCAACAGTGGCAACGTCTCGGGCGCTGCGCCCCTGACGTTCGCCGGTGATGTCGTCGCCCAGACCTCAGGTGCCATGGAGGTGCCGGCATTGGAGCTTGCAGCCAATGGCGGAACCGACGGGTGCTCGGCCTGGGAAGAGGCGGGCGGTGATCCGAACACGGCGCCGGCTGGGGCGAACAGCCAGCTGACGGCGGGCTCGGACAGCGACACGTTCTCGACCACCATCACCGATGAGGCTGCTCTGGCGCCGTACGTGGGGACGGGCACGGTGGGCTTCGACTACACGGCTTCCTCCGCGTCGAACCTGTCGCAGCCGTCCGAGTGGACGCTGGTGTTCCTGGCCTCCGGAGCAGGTGAGGTCAACGTGACCTACACCTACGACGAGGGTGATGTCGGTGGGATCGACGAAGGCGACGGAGACCTCCCGAACACGGGTGGTCCTGATGGCTGGCTGGTTCCGGTCGGTGCCGCTCTGGTACTTGCCGGTGCCGCGTTGGTCATGGTGAGGCGTCCCCACTCCGCCTGACCATGGTCAGGTGGTCCTCTCCGGGCGCAAGTCTGGGAGCAGTGAGGGGCATCTGACGAACCCGGTTACCCGGGTGTTCGCCCCGCCGCAGGAGCGCTCTTGCGGCGGGGCGAACGACGTCAGGCGTCGTTCGCTTCGTCCGCGTCGTTCGACTCGTTCGTCGCGGCCGGTACGTCGACGGCGCGCACCGCAGCAATGACCTGCTCCAGGGCGGGCGCCGGGAGGGCACCGGCCTGCGAGAACACGAGCGTGCCGTTCTTGAACGCCATGAGCGTGGGAATCGACGACACGCGGGCTGCCGAGGCGAGCTGCTGCTCTTCCTCGGTGTTGACCGATCCGAAGACCAGGTCGCCGTGCTGCTCCGCCGCGGACTCGTAGATGGGCGCGAAGTTGCGGCACGGGCCGCACCACGACGCCCAGAAGTCAACGAAGACGATGTCGTTGTCGAGCACGGTCTGCTCGAAGTTGCCGGACGTCAGGTCGATGGTGGACATGTCTCCTCAACGCCCGAGGTACGCCCGGTGTTCCGCCGTGCACTCAGGACGAGGGCTGCATCAGGTTCAGGTCGGCGGGGCCGGCGATGCCGGGGACGGAGCCGTGGTCGTCGTACTGCCAGATCTCCCAGGGGCGGCGCGGAGCGCGGTCGCCGATCCGGCGGACCCACTGCGGGTGGTCAGCGAGGTCGGTGGCGAAGCCGAAGCGCTCCTCGAAGTCGGGGTACAGGTAGACCACCGTCTTCGTGGCGTACTCCTTGTCCACGGCGGCGAGGAACTCCCGCACCTCGGCGAGCAGGGTGGCGCGTGCCGGCGGGGTGGTGCAGCTGCCGACGAGCTCGAGATCCACTGCCGGGGCGAGCGCTTCGGCACCTCCGTCGCCGAGGACGTCGATGAAGTGAGCAGCCTGGGCGGTGCCGTCGGAGCAGAGCTGGAAGTAGTGGTAGCCGGCGACGGCGACGCCGTACTTGCTCGCACGCCTGCGGTGCGCGGCGAAGCGCGGGTCGACGAAGCCGGTGCCCTCGGTGGCCTTGAGGTAGGCGAAGGAGATGCCGTGGTCGGCGACCTTCGCCCAGTCGATCGGGCCCTGGTGGTGGGAGGCGTCGATCCCCTGGCGTGGACCGCCATCGCCGCCGACCTCGGCCTCCGTGGGGGCAGGCGTGCTGGTCTCGACAGGCTCGACAGTCTCGACGGGCGGCGTGGTGGTCGCGAGCGCTGACGGCGTCGTGGTCTCGACAGGCTCGTCCGACGGGGTCGCTTCACCGCACCCGGTCAGCAGCCCGGTCAGCAGCCCGGCCACGACCATCGCGGCCAGAGCGCTCCGGAGATTCATGGAGCCCAGCCAACCACGTGCTCAGATGGGGGGATGAGACTCCTCGTGCTCGGTGGCACACAGTTCCTTTCCCACGCGGTCGCGGCGGACGCCGTACGACGGGGGCACGAGGTGGTGTGTGCCAACCGTGGCCAGTCGGGAAGGGTCCCGCCCGGCGTCACGCAGGTGCGCTGGGACCGCTCCGAACCGGCGCCGGACGCGTTGGCCGAGGCCGGCCCGTTCGACGCGGTCGTCGACATCGCCCGCCAGCCGTCCCACGTTCGGCACGCCCTCGATGCGGTTTCCGATGCGCACTGGGTCTACGTCTCCTCGATCTCCGTGTACGCCGACGACGCGGACCCGTCCGGGCCGGGCAGCGGGGCGCTGAAGACCCCGATCGCCGAGGACGTCGATCTCGCCACCGACCCCGAGGCGTACGGCGGCCTCAAGGTCACGTGCGAACAACTGGTCCTGGACGCCGCATCCTCGGCGGCCGTCGTCCGTCCCGGACTGATCGTCGGACCCGGCGATCCGACGGGGCGATTCAGTTACTGGGCTCGCCGATCCGTCGCGACCGGAGAGGTCCTCGGGCCCGGCGATCCGGGGGATCTGGTCGACGTCATCGACGTACGCGACCTCGCGACGTGGCTCGTCGATCTCGCCGATCGTCGTACGCCCGGCACGTTCGACGCCATCGGGCCAGCGGTCCCGTTCGCGGACCTCCTGCGCGACGCCCTTCCTGACGCTGATGTCGTGTGGGTGGACCAGGAGTTCCTCAGCGGCCAGGGCGTGCAGCCGTGGGCCGGACCGGACAGCATCCCGCTCTGGCTCCCGCGTCCCGAGTACGACGGCATGCTGGCCCACGACGCAGCGCCGGCCGTGGCTGCGGGGCTGGTGCTGCGCCCCATCAAGGACACGGCCAGCGACACCCGCGCCTGGCTCGAGTCGGATCCGGCCGCTCGCATCGACGGGATCACGACGGAGCGCGAGGCCGAACTGCTTGCCGCATGGAAGGACCGCTGAACGAGGCCGCTAGCCTCGGCCGGTGCTCCGCATCGCCACCGTCAACATCAACGGCATCCGGGCCGCCCACCGGCGCGGCTTCGATGACTGGTTGGCGACCCGCGGCTGCGACGTCATCACCCTCCAGGAAGTGCGCTGCCCCGTCGACGCGTTGCCCGAGGGAGCGTTCGGCGACTTCCACGCCGCCTACGACGCGGGCACGATCGCGGGGCGCAACGGGGTGGCCGTACTGACGCGCACTCCGCCCGACAGCGTGCGCACCTGGGCGGTGCCGGATCCCGCGCAGCCGCTCCCGCGTGCACTGCGCCCCCACGCGCTGGAGGGCCGCTACATCGAGGTCGACCTCGCCGACCACCCGATCACGGTGGCCAGCCTGTACCTGCCCAAGGGTGGACTGCCAGCCCACCTGCAGGTTCCGAACCGGATGAGGGAAGCCCCGGACGGCGGTGCGAAGTACGACCGCAAGATGGCCTTTCTCGGAGGGTTCGCGCGCCACCTGACCAACGCCCGCCGGAACGCGGCGGCTGCCGGTCGAGAGTTCCTGTTGACCGGCGACCTCAACGTCGCGCACGACCGCCAGGACGTCGCGAACTGGCGGCGCAGCAACCAGGTCGAGGGTTTCCTCCCCGAGGAGCGGGCGTGGCTGGACAGCCAGCTGACACCGCGCACGCTGGTCGACGTCGTACGTCGGCTGCACCCGGATGCGGAGGGGCCGTACTCCTGGTGGAGCTGGCTCGGCCGCGCGTACGAGAAGGACGCCGGCTGGCGTATCGACTACCACCTCGCGACGCCCGGACTGGCGCGATCGGCCCGGGCCGCGGTGGTCGACCGCGAGCATCGTGGCACTCGCCTCAGCGACCACGCACCGGTGGTCGTCGACTACGACGTCAGCTGAAATCGTTCTCGGCCGCGACCGGCACGACCGCGATCGCGAGCAGGGGGAGCAGGCCGGCGAGAGCGAACGTGGCGCCGTACCCCCAGAGCGTGATCGACAGGCCGGCCACTGGCGGGACCGCGGCGGCGGCAATGTGCTGGGCGGTGTTCTGCATGCCGAGCGCACGGCCGGACCAGAACGGGCCAGCCCGTTCGGCAACGGCGGTGAAGGCCAGGCCGTTGTCGGCGACGGTGATCGCGGACGCCACGACGAGGAGCGCAACGGCCAGGACGGTCACCAGGCCGGAGCCCTCGGGGCCAGCTTGCCCGGCCGCCACCCCCAGCAGCGCCATCGTCAACGCGGCGAGGAGTGCGACCGAACGCATCGGCCGCATCCGGCTGCCGACGACGTCAGACACCCAACCGGCGCCGATCCGGGCCGCGGCACCGGCGACCTGGGTACCGGCGATGACGAGGCCGGCGACGCCGGGGGACCAGTCGAGGTCCTCGACGAGCCAGGTCAGGCCGAAGGTCCAGACGAGGAACTGCGGGACGACGAGCAGCACCGAGGCGCCGTGGACCCGCGCGAGGAACGAGTCGGTGCGATAGGGATTCGCCACGCTCCCGGCCACGACGGCAGGGCGCGGCGGGTCGATCACGACGAACGCGACGAGCAGGGCGCCCAGGGCAACGGCGCCGGTCGGTACCCACAGCGCCGGGCCGATGCCGTGCGCGTGCGCGATGACCGCGACGGTGCCGGCGGCCAGGCCGACGCCCAGCGGCTGACCGGTCTGCCGGATGCCCATGGCGAAGCCGCGGCGCTCGGGCGGGAACCAGCCCACGACGACGCGACCGGACGCAGAGTTGGTGGCGGCAGCACCGATGCCAGCCAGCGCGAGGGCGGCCGCCATGGGCCACGGACCGCCCGCCATGGTGGCCAGTGCGCCGCCGACAGCAGCGATCACGAGACCGCTGAGCAGAGCGAACCGCTCACCACGGCGGTCGACGACGACGCCCCAGAGGACGAGGGTGAGCATCATTCCGACCATCGACGCGGACGCGACGAGGCCGGCCTCGGCCAGGCTCATGCCGTGCCCGCCCTCGGAGACCGGGCGGTGCAGTTCGGGGATCAGGAACGCCGGCGCCACGACCATCGCGGCCGAAGCGGCCTGCGAACCGGTACCGACCGCGAGCATCGCCCACCGTCGAGCGACGCTGATCTGCTCGGGTGCGGCGGTCGAGGTCACGGGTCAAGTGAACGCCCGGACGTCCCCGAGGTGCACATCGATCCGCCCAACCAGCGTTGTGACATCGGTCTCGTGGCGAGGTCCACCTAGGCTCTGGGCCATGAAGAAGCTTCTGGCCGCGATCGTTGCCTGCTGCTGCGTCAGCCTCACCGGATGCGGCGACGACGAGCCCGCGAAGTCCGACGACAAGCCGTCGGAAACGGTCGAGCCCACGCTCACCCGCGACGAGGTCATCAAGCAAGGCGACGCGATCTGCGCGGCCAGCAACGAGAAGATCGACGCGGCCAACGACAACTTCATCAACCCGGAGGAGCCCACCGAGGCGGAGTTCCGGGTCGCGGTCACTGACGTCGTCATCCCCGAGATCAGGAGTCAGATCACGGACCTGCGGGCGCTGAAGGCGCCGGCCGACGACGTCGCCACCATCGCGTCGATGCTGGCTGCTCTCGAGACCGACCTGGCCACCCTCGAGACCGACCCGCTGGCCCTGCTCCAGGACACCACGTTCGCCGAGGCGGACGAGATCGCCCAGGACTACGGCTTCCTGGTCTGCGGCACCGGCTGACGACGAGTGGTCACTCGCCCGTCGGGACGATCGCTGAGATCACCGTTCCGTCGGCCCGCTGGATTCCTGCCGGGTACGGCGGCTCGCCCTCCAGGCGCGGTCCCTGGTGCTTCAACGGCAGGGTCACCGGCGCACCTGCGCCGACGGTCACCAGTTCCGAGCGCACGGAGAAGGTCACCGGGTCCGAGCCGTCCTCGATGAACAGTTCGAGCTCCTCGGGGCGGACCGTCACCCGCACGCGGGTGCCGTGCAGGGTCACCCGGTAGACGAGGGACGACCAGTCGTCGGGGAGCCGCGGATCGATCTGCCACTGCTGGTCACCGGCGGAGGGGCCGATGTCGCGGAATCCGCCGAACCCTGAAACCAGGGCGCTCCACACGCCACCGGTCGAGGCGACATGCACCCCGTCGGCGGTGTTGTTGTGGCGGTCGTCCAGGTCGACGTACAGGGCAGAGACGAAGTAGCGCAGCGCGAGTTCGTGATAGCCGACCTCGGCCGCGACGATCGACTGCATCACCGCGGACAGCGTCGAGTCGCCGGTGGTGATCGGGTCGTAGTAGTCGAAGTCCGCCTTCTTCTGCTCGGGCGTGAACTCCTCGCCCTGCAGGAACAGCGCGAGCACGACGTCGGCCTGCTTGAGCACCTGGAACCGGTAGATCACCAGCGGGTGGTAGTTCAGCAGCAGCGGCCGCTTCTCCAGCGGCGTGTTCTCGAGGTCCCACATCTCGCGCTCGAGGAAGTGCCCGTCCTGCGGGTGGATGCCGAGGAACTCGTCGAACGGGATGAACATCCCCTGCGAGCAGTCGGCCCATTCCTGGGGCTCCTCCGGAGTCAACCCGGTACGACGAACGAGGGCCGCGTGCGCCTCGGGGTCGTCGCGCTCCAGCTCCCACACCGCCCGGGCCGCGCGACGGAGATTGAACCGCGCGAGCACGTTCGTGTAGAGGTTGTCGTTGACGACGGTCGTGTACTCGTCGGGCCCGGTGACGCCGTGGATGTGGAACGTGCGCCGCGACTCGTCGCGCCAGAAGCCCAGATCGGCCCACAGGCGGGCGGTCTCGACAAAGATGTCGACGGCCGCGTTGGCCAGGAATTCCTCGTCACCGGTGGCGCCGACGTACTGGCTCAGGGCATAAGCGATGTCCGCATCGATGTGGTACTGCGCGGTGCCGGCGGCGTAGTAGGCCGAGGCCTCGTGGCCGTTGATGGTTCGCCACGGGAAGAGCGCGCCCTTCTGGGAGAGCTCGCGGGCGCGGGCGCGTGCGCTGTCGAGCAGCGCGTGCCGGAAGCGCAGGGCGTTCCGGGCGGCCCACGGGATCGTGTAGGTGAGGAACGGCATCACGTAGATCTCGGTGTCCCAGAAGTAGTGGCCGCCGTACCCGGAGCCGCTCACTCCCTTGGCGGCGATGCCGCGACCTTCGGCGCGTGCCGAGGCCTGCAGGATCGAGAAGAGGTTCCACCGGATCGCCTGCTGGATGGCGGGCTGGCCGGGCACCTCGACGTCGGCGCGCTGCCAGAAGTCCGCGAGCCAGGCCTCCTGCGCGGAGTACTGGTGGGCGATGCCCTCCTCGTGTGTCCGGTCGAGGGTGCGTTCGCAGCGGTCGATCAGCTCGCGCGGCGGCACCGTCTCGGCGGTGTGGAAGGAGACCACCTTGGTGAGCTTCACGGTGATCCCGGGCTCGGCGGCGACGCGGTAGATCACCTTCGCCATGTCGTCCTCGGAGTGCACGCTCATCGAGGTGTGGGCGACGGTCTCCAGGGTGTGGTCGGCGACCACACCGATCGTCATGCCGCTCTGGGCCGTGCGGTAGCCGAGCTTGATCCGCCCGGTGTTCGGGTCGGCGTCGTGCAGGCGGGGGATCAACACCCGGCCCTTGAACGACTCCGCCTTGCGGGGGTCCGCGCCGGCGCCGGCGTCACCGTCGTTGGACGGGGCCTCGGGCTCGATGTCCTGCCGGTTGATCAGTTGGGAGGAGATCGCCAGCGACGCGCGTTCGTCGAGGAGGGTCACTTCGAAAGTGAGGACGGCGAGGTGCCGTTGCTCGAGCGGCACCATCCGGGTGCTCCGCACCTGCACCCGCTTGCCGCCCGGGGTGCGCCAGATCAGTTCGCGGGTGAGGACGCCGGTCCGGAAGTCGAGTGCGCGTTCGTACTCGATGACGTCCGCGGCCGACAGCTGCAAGGGCTCGTCGTCGACGTACAACCGGATCACCTTGGGATCGGGGACGTTGACGATCGTCTGCCCGATCCGGGCGAAGCCGTAGGCCTCCTCGGCGTGGGAGATCGGCCAGGTCTCGTGGAACCCGTTGATGAAGGTGCCGTCGAGGTGGGCGTCGCGGCTCTCGGAGTAGTTGCCGCGCAGGCCGAGGTAGCCGTTGCCGACGGTGAAGAGCGACTCGGTGGTGCCGAGGTCGGCGCCGCAGAAGCGGGTCTCGACGAATCGCCATTCGTCGACGGGGAAGCGAGTGCGGTCGAGCGGGTCGGAGACCGGTGGCGCCTTGTGGGAGGGGCCGGGGCCGTCGGCGGCGTTCATCAGGACTCCTCCAGCAACTGGTCGAGATCGGTGACGACGAGGTCCGCGCCGGCCTCGACCAGGGCGTCCGGCCCAGCGCCGCGGTCGACGCCGATCACGAGTCCGAAGGCGCCCGCGCGTCCCGCGGCCACACCGCTGGTGGCGTCCTCGAGCACGACCGACCGCGCATCGGTGGCACCGAAGTGGGCGGCGGCGTAGGAGAAGGTGTCGGGTGCTGGTTTGCCCGGCAGGCCCAGTTCGGCGGCCAGCCCGCCGTGGACGATGATCCCGAAGTAGTCGGTCAGTCCCGCGGCAGCGAGCACGGCCGGTGCATTGCGGGACGACGACACGATCGCCATCGGCTTGCCCCGTCGGTGCAGGTCCTCGACGAGGGCGACCGATCCCGGATAGGCGACGACGCCATCGGTGGCCAGCACCTCGGAGAAGACGTCGTTCTTGCGGTTGCCCAGGCCGCACACGGTGTGCGCGCTGGGCGGGTCCTTGGGCGAGCCCTCGGGAAGCGTGATGCCGCGGGACGCCAGGAAGGCCCGCACGCCGTCGTACCGCGGCTTGCCGTCGACGTGGTCGAAGTAGTCCTGCTCCGTGTACGGCGGATAGGCGATGCCGTCCGTCGCGGACTGCTCGACGAGGAAGGCGCTGAACATCGCCGCCCACGCGTGCATGTGCACCTCGGCGGTCGGTGTCACCACCCCGTCGAGGTCGAAGAGCACGGCGTCCCAGTCATCCCAGCGCACGGTGTGATCAGCCACCCGGTCAGGCTAGCCGCCAGCGCCGAGCACATCGGTTTCGCGCGTGTCACGAATCGTCTGGTGGAATGGAGCCATGCGTCGTCTCCCCCTCGTCGGTCCCGTGATCGGGCCGGTGTTCGACCCCATCTTCGGACCGCTCAAGCAGCGCGTCGGCATCTGGCTCCTGAACCGCACCATGCGCAACGGCATCGACCTGCGCAAACTGCGCTTCCTGCCCGACTCCGTGACCCTGCCGCTCAAGCGCGACGGCCTCGACCCGTTGCCTGCGTTGATGGACGTCCAGGCCGAGGCTCCGGTCAAGAAGCTCGCCGACATGTTCGGTAAGACCGTCTGGCTGGTCAGCGGGTACGACGAAGCCCGCGATGTCCTCGCCGGGGACGCGGCGTCGTGGTCCAACGACCTCGGCCAGTTCGTCTCCCAGGAGGGCAAGTCCGACGAGGAGCAGATCGGCGGCCTCGGCATGATCGACCCGCCGCTGCACACGCAGTTGCGGAAGTACCTCACCCCCGAGTTCACGATGCGCCGCCTCGCGCGCCTGCAGCCCGGCATCGAAACGATCGTCACGCAGCGCCTGGATGCGATGGCCGCGGCCGGAGCCAACGGTCAGTCCGTTGACATGGTGCAGGAGTTCGCGTTCGCCGTACCGTTCGACGTCATCTGCGACCTGCTCGGCCTGCCGGTCGACGACCGGTCGCGGTTCCTCGAGCTCGGCGTCGCGCGCTTCGACCTGACCGAGGGGGGAGCGGGTGCGTTCGGCGCGGCCGCCCACACCCGTGAGTTCCTGATCAACGCGGTGCGTGAGCAGCGCAAGAACCCCGGTGACGGCCTGATCGGTGCACTCCTCAAGGAGCACGGCGACGAACTCGACGACGTCACCCTCGGCGGCATTGCCGACGGCGTCTTCCTCGGCGGCTACGAGACCTCGGCCAGCATGCTCGCCCTGGGCACGTACCTGATCGCGACCACTCCCGAGGCCGGCCGGATGCTCCGTTCGGACCCCGACTCGGTCGACCGGGTCGTGGAGGAGCTGCTCCGCCACCTGTGTGTCGTCCAGCTCGCCTTCCTGCGGTTCGCGAAGACCGACGTCGTCGTCGGCGGCGTGAAGATCAAGGCCGGCGACGCGGTGGGCGTCTCGCTGCTCGCCGCCAACCGCGACCCGAAGCTCGGCGAAGGCCTCGGCGACTTCGACCCGACCCGCGAACCCACCCGCCACCTGGCCTTCGGCTGGGGCATGCACCGCTGCGTCGGGGCCGAACTGGCCCGGATGGAGCTGCGCACCTCGCTGCGGATGCTCGCCGAGCGCTTCCCCGACCTGAGCATGGCCGCGGACATCTCCGCCCTGGAGTTCCGCAAGCTCTCGGCCGTGTACGGCGTCGAGGCGCTGCCGGTCCACCTCAACGGCAGTGACCGGGAGTCCGTCACCGCCTGATCGCCAGCCGGTCGTGGGGACGTAAACAAACAGTCATGCTTGACTGTTTGTGAGTTGGGGTCCATGCTGGCCTGGTGTCGACCCCTGCCGTGACTCGTGTGCCCCAGGAGGAGCGCACGCGCGCCATGCGGCAGCGGCTGATGGAAGCCACCGTCGACCTCCTCGTCGAGAAGGGCTTCGGCGGTACGACGACCACGCTCGTCTCCGAGCGGGCCGGCGTCAGCAGGGGTGCCCAACTGCACCACTTCCCGACCAAGAACGACCTCGTCGTCGCGGCGGTCTCCCACCTCACCGAGATCCGCGGCGAGGAACTGGCTGCGGCAGCGGCACAACTGCCCCGTGGCAAGAACCGCACCCGCGCCGTCGTCGAGATGCTCGGGGAGCACTTCGCGTCGCCGGTCTTCGCAGCCGCCCTCGAACTGTGGGTCGCGGCGCGCACCGATGCCGCGCTGCTCGAAGCCGTCGGACCGCTCGAGGAGCGGGTCGGCCGCGAGACGCACCGGCTGACGGTGCAGCTGCTCGACGTCGACGAGGCCGCGCCCCGGGTGCGCGAACTCGTCCAGGCGACCCTGGACCTCGTCCGTGGTCTGGGCCTGGCCAACACGCTCGGTGACGACGCCCGTCGTCGTCGCCGGATCCTCACCGAATGGGCGCGCACGCTCGACGAATCGCTGGGTTTCGAGGCTCGCTCCGCTCGCACCTCAACCACCGGGAGAAAAACATGACTGTCCTGGACGGCGTGATCGCCGACCTCACCGCCGAGGGGGACCAGCTCCGCGCCGCGGTCGCGGGTCTCGACGCCGACGGCTGGACCACGTTCACTCCCGCCGAGGGGTGGACCGTCGCAACCACGATCGGCCACCTGCTCTGGACCGACGAGGTGGCCGTGCTGGCTGCCGGTGCGTTGACCGACGAGGGCAAGCAGGCCTGGGACGCCGTCGTACTCCAGGCGATCGACGACCCGACCGGGTTCGTCGACAAGGGCGCGTTGGAGCTCGGTGCCCTCGCACCGAACGACCTGTTGGCCCGCTGGGACGCCGGCCGGGTCGCACTTCCCGAGGCGCTGCGCGCCCACCCCGACGGCGCGAAGATGCCGTGGTTCGGTCCGCCGATGTCGCCCACCTCGATGGCGACCGCCCGATTCATGGAGACCTGGGCGCACGCACTCGATGTGTATGAAGCCCTGGCGCTCGCCCCGGAGGTGACCGATCGGATCCGCCACGTCGCCCACATCGGCGTCCGCACCCGCAACTACTCCTTCATCAACAACGAACTCCCGGCGCCGACCGACGAGTTCCGCATTGAGCTGACCGCGCCGAGCGGCGAGCTCTGGACGTGGGGCGCGGAGGACGCGCCCCAGAGTGTGCGCGGCTCCGCGTACGACTTCTGCCAGCTCGTCACGCAGCGCATCCACCGCGACAACACGGACCTGGTCACCGTCGGCACCGACGCCGAGAAGTGGCTGACCATCGCGCAAGCCTTCGCCGGTCCCGCCGGCGGCGGAAGGGACCCGAAGTGACCGACCCGCTCCGCATCGCCAACTGTTCCGGTTTCTACGGCGACCGCCTCTCCGCGCTGCGTGAGCAGATCGAGGGCGGCGACGTCGACGTCGTCACCGGCGACTACCTCGCCGAGCTGACCATGCTGATCCTCGGCATGGACACGCTCCGCGACGCCGACCTCGGCTACGCCCGTACGTTCGTCCGCCAGGTCGAGGACACCCTCGGGCTCGCGCTCGACAAGGGCGTGAAGATCGTGAGCAACGCGGGCGGTCTCAACCCGGCCGGCCTTGCCGCCCGGTTGCGCGAGACCGCGGACAAGTTGGGCCTGGACGCGAAGATCGCCCACGTCGAGGGCGACGACCTCCGCGGCGCCAACCTCTTCGAGGGTGCGCTGACCGCCAACGCCTACCTCGGTGCCTTAGGCATCGCCTCTGCCCTGACCCACGGCGCGGACGTCGTCGTCACCGGCCGGGTGACCGACGCGTCCGTCGTCGTCGGACCCGCGATCGCCCATCACGGCTGGACTCCGACGGACTACGACGCCCTGGCCGGCGCCGTCGTCGCGGGCCACGTCATCGAGTGCGGCACCCAGGCCACGGGCGGGAACTTCTCCGGCTTCACCGACCTGTTCCGCGCCGGTGCGCCGATGGACAAGCCGCTCGGCTTCCCGATCGCGGAGATCGCTGCCGACGGCAGCAGCGTGATCACCAAGCACGAGGGCACCGGCGGCGCGGTCACGATCGACACCGTCACCGCTCAGTTGCTCTACGAGATCCAGACGACCCGCTACCTCAACCCCGACGTGACCACCCGGCTCGACTCGATCCAGCTCAGTCAGACGGACGCGGATCGGGTCCAGATCAGCGGCGTCACCGGCACGGCTCCGTCGGAGAAGCTCAAGGTCGCGGTCAACACGCTCGGCGGGTACCGCAACCAGGTCGAGTTCGTGCTCACCGGCCTCGACATCGAGGCGAAGGCCGCGTGGGTGCGCTCGCAACTGGACGACCAGTTCACCGCTGCCGAGATCGCGTGGATCCAGACGCCCGCGCGGACCGGCGACGCCGACACCGAGGAAGGCGCTTCGGTACTGCTGCGCTGCATCGGCAAGGACCCGGAGGCCGGACCGCTCGGCAAGCCCTTCACCGGGCCCGCCGTCGAGATTGCCCTGGCGTCGTACCCGGGCTTCACGATGACGACGCCGCCGCAGAAGCCCTCGCCGTTCGGCATCTACCGTCCCGAGTACGTCGACAGGTCGGCCGTGCAGCACACGGTGGTCCACGCCGATGGGACCCGCGAGGTGATCGCCGACCCGACGGAGTTCGTGGAGCAGATTGCCCCCGAAGAGCTCGACCCCACGCTCGGCCTGCGCCCGTCGCCGTACCCGGCACCGACGGACACCATGACCCGGCGGATGCCGCTCGGCACCTTCGTCCACGCCCGCTCGGGCGACAAGGGCGGCAACGCGAACCTCGGCCTGTGGGTGAAGAACGACGGCTCGCCGAAGTACGCCGATCGCGTGCAGTGGCTGGCCAAGATGTTCAACCCGCGCAAGGTCCGCGAACTGGTGCCGGAGGCCAAGGACCTCGACCTCGAGGTCTTCGTGCTGCCGAACCTCGGCGCCGTCAACATCGTGATCCACGGTCTGCTCGGCGACGGCGTCGCCGCCTCGACCCGTTTCGACCCGCAGGCCAAGGGCCTCGGTGAATGGGTCCGCAGCCGGATCGTCCACATCCAACAAGATCTCGTCTAGGGGACAGCATGCGATGGACCGAGGAGCGCCAGGCGCTCAAGGAGTCGGCGACGGAGTTCGCGCGCCGCGAGATCATCCCCGGCCTGCAGGAGTGGGAGGACGCTGGCGAGCTGCCGCGCAGCCTCACCCAGGCAGCCGCGAAGGCCGGCATGCTCAGCGTCGGCTACCCCGAGTCGGCCGGGGGCGACGGCGGCGACCTGCTCGACGGCTGCGCCCTCCAGGAGGGCCTGATGGAGGCCGGTGTGTCCGGTGGCCTGATGGCTTCGCTGTACACGCACGGCATCTCGGTGCCGCACATGATCGCCCACGGATCGCCGGACCTGATCGAGCGCTACGTCCGCCCGACGCTGGCCGGTGAACTGATCGGCTCACTCGGCATCACCGAGCCCGGCGGCGGCTCCGACGTCGCGCGGATCACCACGAAAGCGGTGCGGGACGGTGATGACTACGTCATCAACGGCGCCAAGACCTTCATCACCTCGGCCGTCCGCGGCGACTTCGTCGTCACTGCCTGCCGGACCGGCGGCCCCGGCCACGGCGGCATCTCGCTGATCGTCGTCGACAAGGGCACGCCCGGCTTCACCGTCCAGCGGTCACTGAAGAAGATGGGCTGGCACTGCTCCGACACCGCCGAGCTGTCGTACGTCGACGTACGGGTCCCCGCCGCGAACCTGGTCGGCGAGGAGAACCAGGCGTTCTACTACATCGCCGAGCAGTTCGTCGTGGAGCGGATCTTCCTCGCACTGATGGGCTACGGCCACGCGAAGCGCTGCCTGGACCTCGCGGCGCAGTACTGCCGCGACCGGGAGACCTTCGGCAAACCGCTGATCAGCAACCAGGTGGTCCGCGCCAAGCTCGTCGAGATGCACCGCCAGGTGGAGGTCGCACGGACCTACACGCTCGACGTCGCTGCCCGGCACATCGCCGGCGAGCAGGTGATCGCCGAGGCGTGCCTGGCCAAGCAGACCGCGGTCGACACCGCGGTCGACGTCAGCAACGAAGCGGTGCAGCTGTTCGGCGGCGCCGGCTACATGCACGGCACCGAGGTCGAGCGGCACTACCGCGACGCCCGACTGCTGCCCATCGGTGGCGGCGCGACCGAGGTCCTCACCGACCTGGCCGCGAAGCTCCTCGGGTACGCCAGCTGATGGGCCTCCTCAAGCCGCTCGGCGGCGAAGTCTCCGTGACCATGGCCGCGCCGCCCGAGAAGGTGTGGGCGCTGGTCAGCGACGTCACCCGGATCGGCGAGTTCTCGCCCGAGACGTTCGAGGCGGTGTGGACGCACGGTGCCACCGGTCCCGCCGTGGGTTCCCGGTTCAAGGGGCACGTGAAGCGCAACGGTGTCGGGCCGACGTACTGGACGCCGTGCACGGTGACGAAGGCCGTGGAGCCCGGTGCCGACGGGACGGGCGTCTTCGAGTTCGCGGTCGGCCTCGACAAGAACCCGATGAACACCTGGGGCTACCGACTCGAAGCGGACGGCGACGGGACCCGGGTCACGGAGTACTTCCGGCTGACGCCGGCGATCTACCTGCGTGCGTACTGGCTGGTTCTGGGCCAGCTCCGCAGCAGGACCAACGAGCGCGGCATGCGCACGACTCTCGAGAGGATGAAGGCGGTGGTGGAGTCATGACGACGGCCCCGGAGATCACGGACCGCAGGGAGTCGATGCAGGCCAAGATCGACGACCTGCACGTCGAGCAGACCAAGGCGGTCGAGGCCGGCGGCAAGTACATCGCCCGCCACCACGCGCGCGGCAAGCTCACCGCCCGCGAGCGGATCGAGCTCCTCGTCGACGAGGGCTCGGCCTTCCTCGAGCTGATGCCGCTCGCCGGTTGGGGCAGCGACTTCGCGGTCGGCGCCTCGATGGTCACCGGCATCGGCGTCGTCGAGGGTGTCGAGTGCATGATCATCGCCAACGACCCGACGGTGAAGGGCGGTGCCCTCAACCCGTGGTCGTTGAAGAAGTCGTTCCGCGCGGCCGAGATCGCCGAGCAGAACTTCCTGCCGTCGATCAACCTCACCGAGTCCGGCGGGGCCGACCTGCCGACGCAGAAGGACATCTTCATCCCCGGTGGGCGCGGCTTCCGCAACCTCACCCGCGCCTCGGCGCGCAAGCAGCCCACGATCTCGGTGGTGTTCGGCAACTCGACCGCCGGCGGCGCGTACGTCCCCGGCATGAGCGACTACGTGATCATGGTCAAGGAGCAGGCGAAGGTCTTCCTCGCCGGCCCGCCGCTGGTCAAGATGGCCACCGGTGAGGAGTCCGACGACGAGAGCCTCGGCGGCGCCGAGATGCACTCGCGGATCTCCGGGTCCTCCGACTTCCTCGCGGTCGACGAGTACGACGCCATCCGGCTCGCGCGGCGCACGGTCGCTCGGCTCAACTGGCGCAAGGGCGGCACCCCGCCGACCGTCGTGGACTACGCCGAGCCCGACCTCGACCCCGAGGACCTGCTCGACCTGATCCCCACCGACCTCAAGGAACCGTTCGACCCGCGCGACGCGATCCTGCGGATCGTCGACGGGACCGACGCCACCAACGACCTCGCTTTCGACGAGTTCAAACCGCTCTACGGTTCGTCGCTCTGCGTCGGCTGGGCCCGGCTGCACGGCCGCGAGATCGGCATCATCGCCAACGCCCGCGGCGTGCTGATGAGTGAGGAGGCCCAGAAGGCCACCCAGTTCATCCAGCTGGCGAACCAGAAGGACACCCCGCTCCTCTTCCTGCACAACACCACGGGCTACATGGTCGGCAAGGAGTACGAGCAGGGCGGCATCATCAAGCACGGCGCGATGATGATCAACGCGGTCTCCAACTCGACCGTGCCGCACCTGACGGTGATCATGGGGGCGTCGTACGGCGCCGGGAACTACGGCATGAACGGTCGCGCCTACGACCCGCGCTTCCTCTTCACCTGGCCGTCCGCGAAGTCGTCGGTCATGGGTCCGGCGCAGCTCGCCGGTGTCCTCGAGATCGTCGCGCGCGAGTCCGCGGAGAAGAAGGGCGAAGTCTTCGACGCCGAGGGCTTCCTTCCGATCAAGCAGATGGTCGAGCAGCAGATCGAGGAGCAGTCCCTGCCCTACGTCCTGTCCGGCATGGTCTACGACGACGGCGTGATCGACCCGCGGGACACCCGCACCGTCCTGGGCATCTGCCTGTCCGTGATCGACAACCAGCCGATCGAAGGCGCCATGAACTTCGGCGTCTTCCGGATGTGAGGGCCTCCATGACCACGATCAACCGAATGCTCGTCGCCAACCGCGGCGAGATCGCCCGCCGGGTGTTCCGCACCTGTCGCGACCTCGGCATCGAGACCGTCGCCGTCCACTCGGACGCCGACGCGGGGATGCCCTTCGTGCTCGACGCGGACATGGCCATGCCGTTGTCCGGCAACACTCCGGCCGAGACGTACCTCCGCGGCGACCTGATACTCGACGCCGCGCGTGCGGCGGGTTGCGACGCGATCCACCCCGGCTACGGCTTCCTGTCGGAGAACGCCGAGTTCGCTCGCGCGGTGGCCGACGCCGGTCTGATCTGGATCGGGCCGGCTCCCGACTCCATTGAGCGGATGGGCTCGAAGATCGAGTCGAAGAAGCTGATGGAGGCCGCTGGGGTTCCGGTGCTCGGCAACTTCACTCCAGACACGGCGACTGCTGAGGATCTCCCTCTCCTGGTCAAGGCCTCGGCCGGAGGTGGCGGCCGCGGCATGCGGATCGTCACCCGCCTCGAGGACCTCGCCGGTGAGATCGCCAAGGCATCCGCCGAGGCGGAGTCGGCGTTCGGCGACGGCACCGTCTTCGTCGAGCCCTACGTCCAGCGCGGCCGCCACGTCGAGGTGCAGGTCGTCGGTGACGGTACGGACGCCGTCGTCTTCGGCACGCGCGACTGCTCGCTGCAGCGCCGCCACCAGAAGGTCGTCGAGGAGGCGCCGGCCCCTGGTCTCTCCGAGGCGACACGGGATGCCATCCACGAGGCGGCGCGCGCCGCTGCCACGTCGGTGGGCTACATCGGTGCTGGCACGGTGGAGTTCCTGTACGACCCCGAGAAGGAGTCGTTCTACTTCCTGGAGATGAACACCCGCCTCCAGGTCGAGCACCCCGTCACCGAGGCGATCTACGGCGTGGACCTGGTCGAACTCCAGATCGCTGTTGCCGAAGGTCGTGGGTTGCCTGAGGTCGGTGAGCCGCAGGGCCACGCGATCGAGGTGCGGCTGTACGCCGAGAACCCCGCCACCGACTATTCGCCGCAGACCGGCACGCTGCTCGACTTCGACATCGCGCACGAGGTCGAGTTCACCGGGTTCGGTTCCGCGACGTCGGGCGTCCGCCTCGATTCCGGGTTCGGTCCGGGCGACGAGGTCGGCACGTTCTACGACGCCATGCTGGCCAAGGTCATCGCCTGGGCGCCGACCCGGGAGCAGGCGGCTCGCGTGCTCGCGCGGCGTCTCGAGACCGCGTCCATCCATGGCCTGGTGACCAACCGCGATCAACTCGTTGCCTCGTTGCGGCACCCGGCCTTCGTCGCCGGGGACCTGGCGACCTCGTTCTACGACGACCACCCGGTGCTCCTGGAGCGAGAGTCGTGCGACGACCTCGCTCCGTTCATCGGTGCCGTCGCCCTCGCGGAGCACCGCCGGATCGGCGCCAGGGTGCAGAACCGGATCCCCGCCGGATTCCGCAACGTGCTCTCCCAGCCGCAGGTCACCCGCTTCGAGATGGACGGCGAAGAGATCGCGGTCGAGTGGTTCGGCGGGCGCGACGGTTATCGCCTCGCCGAGCCGGACCAGGTCCGTCCCGTCACGGTGCTCGAGGCCAGCCCGGACCTGGTCGTGATCAACCGCGGCGGCTGGACGACCCGGCACCGGGTCCGCATCCAGGGCAATGCCGTGCTGGTGGATTCACCGCACCGCGGCGCCACGCTGCGGATCGTGCCGCGGTTCGTGGACCCCGCGAGCCAGGTCGCCGAAGGGTCGCTGCTCGCGCCCATGCCGGGCAGCGTGATCACCGTCAGTGCGGCGGTCGGGGACGTCGTACAGAAGGGCCAGCCCATCCTCGTGATGGAGGCCATGAAGATGCAGCACACCATCGCGGCGCCGTACGACGGCACCGTCACCGAGCTGTCGGCGACCGCCGGTCAGCAGGTCGAGGCGGGCGCCGTTCTCGCCGTTGTGGAACCCACCGCCCAGGTTGTCGAAGAAGGAGAAAGCGCATGACGCAGACGATGTTCAGCGAGCCCGAGGAGCGCGTCGCCCTGCGCGAGGCGGTCAAGAAGCTGGCCAGCAAGTACGGCCGGGCGTTCGTCGAGAAGCAGGCCCGCGAGGGCGGCAAGATGACGGACATGTGGCTCGAGATGGGCCGCAACGGCTTCCTTGGCGTCAACATCCCCGAGGCGTACGGCGGCGGGGGTGGCGGCATGGCCGACCTGGCTGCGGTGCTCGAGGAGTCGGCCGCGGCCGGCGCCCCGCTGCTGATGATGGTGGTCTCGCCCGCGATCTGCGGCTCGATCATCACCCGCTGCGGCACCGAGGAGCAGAAGCAGAAGTGGCTGCCGAGCATCGCTGATGGCACCCACCTGATGGCCTTCGGCATCACCGAGGCCGACGCCGGCTCCAACTCGCACAACATCACCACCACCGCCACCCGCGACGGCGACAGCTGGGTGATCAAGGGCCAGAAGACCTTCATCTCCGGGGTCGACGAGGCCCAGTCGGTGCTGATCGTGTCGCGCACCGAGGACGCCAAGACCGGCAAGCTGAAGCCGGCCCTGTTCGTCGTACCGACCGATGCCGAAGGCTTCACCGCCCAGCCGATCCCGATGACGTGGCAGGCGCCCGAGAAGCAGTTCACGCTGTTCCTCGACAACGTCCGCGTGCCCGCCGACGCGCTCGTCGGCGACGAGGACGGCGGCCTCTGGCAGTTGTTCGCCGGCCTCAACCCCGAGCGGATCATGGGTGGTGCGTTCTCCTGCGGCATCGCCCGGTACGCGCTCGAGAAGGCGGTCGACTACGCCAAGGAACGCAGCGTCTGGAAGGACCAGCCGATCGGCGCCCACCAGGGCATCGCGCACCCGCTGGCCAAGGTGAAGATCGAGCTCGAGCAGGCCCGCCTGCTCTGGCAGAAGGCCGCAGCGCTGTACGACGCCGGCGACGACTTCACGGCCGGTGAGTACGCCAACATGGCGAAGTACGCCGGCGGCGAGGTCGCCTGCAATGCCACCGACGTCGCGGTCCACACCCACGGCGGCAACGGCCTGACGCAGGAGTACGGCCTCGGCAACATGCTGATCGCCGCCCGCCTGGGCCGGATCGCCCCCGTGTCGCGGGAGATGATCCTGAACTTCGTGGCCATGCACTCGCTGGGGTTGCCGAAGTCCTACTGACCTCGGAGGTCTCGAGGCTCCTCGCTGGCGCTCGTCGCACCTCAACCACCGACGCCCGGTGGTTGAGGTGCGAGCGCAGCGAGCCTCGAAACCCCCGGGCATATCGAGACGCGCCGCCGTGATGGGATCGACCCATGACCGGCGTGCTCGAAGGGTTCCTGACGATCGCGGTGGTGATCGCGCTCGGGGCCCTGCTGGCGCACCTCGGCATCGTCGACCTGCGCGGTCAGCGCAGCCTTTCGCTGACCGCGTTCTACGTCGCCAGCCCGGCGTTGCTCGTGACGGTGCTGGAGGACTCCGACCCGTCCGGCGTGCTGTCGGGACCACTGATCGCGACAGCGGCCGGAGTGGTGGTGACGGCGGGGATCCTGATCGCGGTGGCGGTCGTGCGCGGCATGGACTCCGGCACCGCGGTGATCGGCGCGCTCTGCTCGGCGTACGTCAACGCAGGCAACCTCGGCATCCCCATCGCCGCCTACGCGCTGGGTGACGCGGCGCTCGTCGTACCCGCCCTGTTGATGCAGTTGTTGTTCCTGCAGCCGTTGGCGCTGACCGTGCTCGACGTCGTGACCAGTCCTACGCGGCCATCGATCGGGAAGATCCTGTCGCGGCCGGCGAGGAACCCGCTGACCATCGCGTCCGTCCTCGGTCTGGTGCTGGCCCTCACCGACACCGAACTGCCCGGCGCTGTGCACGCGCCCCTGGAGCTCGTTGCCGGCATGGCGGTGCCCGCCATGTTGATCGCGTACGGCGTCGCGCTCCGTCTCGGACCACTGCCCGGTCGCGGCGTGAGCGCCCAGGCGCTCGGCACGGTCACGACACTGAAGATGGTCGTGCAGCCGGTGACGGCGTACGTCGTCGGGCGCTTCCTCGTGGGCCTCGACGACACCGACCTGTTCGCCGTCACGCTGCTCTCCGCTCTGCCGACGGCGCAGAACGTTTTCGTCATCGCGACCAGGTACGACCGCGGCATCCTGCTCGCGCGCGACGCCATCTTCGTGAGCACGATCGTGTCCGCACCGATCGCCGTCGTGATCGCCGCACTGCTCGCCTGAGGACGCGCTCCCGGGTTGACAGCACCCCATGCCGTAAGTTTCGGCCGTGGGAGTTGTTGGGGACCTCGATCGCGGCCAGCGCCGCCACTCGGTCTTTGGCTTCCCGCTGGCGGTCATCTACAAGTTCTTCGACGACCAGGGCAACTACCTCGCGGCGATCCTGACGTTCTACGCGTTCCTGTCGATCTTCCCGCTGTTGCTGCTCGCCACGTCGATCCTCGGCTTCGTCCTGGAGGGCAATCCGTCGTTGCAGCAACAGGTGCTCGACTCGGCGCTTGCCCAGTTCCCGATCATCGGTGACGCGCTTGGCCGCCCCAACGGTCTGCAGGGTTCGACCGGCGGCATCATCGTCGGTTCGCTGACGGCGCTGTACGGCGCGCTCGGCCTGGGCCTGGCCCTGCAGAACGTGCAGTCGGCCGCCTGGGCGGTCCCGCGCAACAGCCGCCCGCACCCGGTGATGACCCGGGTCAACAGCCTGTTCATCCTCGCTGCGGCGGGCAGCGCCATCTTCGCGATCTCGGTCGGGTCCGCCGTCCTCACCGAGACCCGGCTCGTCGGCGAACTCTCGCAGCACACCTGGTTCCACTGGCTGGTGCGCCTGATCACGGTGCTCATCGTCGGCTTCGCCATGACCGTGCTCCTGCGGATGGCGGCCGCCCGTGCGATCCGCGCCAACGTGGTCCGGGCCGCCCCCGGGGGTTACACGATCGCCGTGATGTGGCAGCTGTTGCAATGGATCGGAACGGTCTACGTCACCAATGTCGTCGCCAGCGCCGACCGCAACAGCATGACCGAGACGTTCGGCGTCGTCCTCGGCCTGATGGGCCTGCTCTACATCGGTGCCGTCATGGGTGTGCTCGGCATCGAGGTGAACGTCGTCCTCGCCCGCCGCCTCTGGCCCCGCGCCCTGCTCACCCCGTTCACCGACCAGGTTGACCTCACCGAGGCCGACCGCCGCGCCTACGCGATGTACGCCCAGATGCAGCGCCACAAGGGCTTCGAGACCGTCGCCGTCCGCTTCGACGGCCGCGACGGCGACAGCCACGAGATCCTGCTCGACCCGAAGACCGAAGAGATCATCAAGCAGCACATCCCCGGTGCCCCGCCCCGCCCCGAAGCGGCCGACGAGCCGACGATGCCGATCAACCTGCCGCCGTCCATCTGACCGCCTGGGTAGGGCCGCCGGACGTCATACGAATTGGTCGTTCGAGCAGCCAGAACGTATGACGTCCTGACTGTTTCCACAGCTGGGAATCGGTGAGGTGTGACGTGCCATCGTCTCGGGGAGACCCGTTCCCATGACGGCAGCACCTCGACCACGACCCGATGCACCGCATCCGATTCCTCGAAGCGGCCCGCTGAGGCTCCCGCGGTGGAACCCGGTGTTCACCCTGGCTGCGACGCAGGCGGGCGTGCTCTCGCGATCACAGCTCTATGGCCTCGGGGTCACCCGGGCAGAGGTCCGCGGGCACCTGCGTGCCGGGCGCTGGCGGCATCTGTCGGACCAGGCAGTCGTCGTTCACGCCGGACCGATGGACGAGCATGCCCACTTGTGGGCCGCGGTGCTGCAGGGCGGTCCGCGGGCACAGCTCGACGGGGTGGCGAGCCTGGTGGCGTCGGGACTGGAGCGCTTCAGCATCGGTCGGATCCGGGTGTCGGTGCCCCGAGGTGCTCGCGTGCGGCGCACCCGCCACTACGACATCCGCCAGACGCGGAGGTGGTCGCTGGCCGATGCGGCGGTGAGCGGGATCCCTCGTACGCGCGTGGCTGTTGCCGCCGTACGCGCAGCCCTGTGGGCGCAGAGCGACATGCAGGCGGCGCTGGTCCTCACCATGGTGGTGCAGCAGGGGTTGGCGACCGCGGCGCAGCTCGGCGACGAAGCCCTCCGCATCCGGCGCGACAAGCGACGGACGCTCGTCCATGTGACCGTGGGGGACCTTCTCGACGGCGGCCGGGCGCTCGGCGAGCTCGAGGTGGCGCGCGAGCTGCGCCGGCGCGGTCTTCCGGCTCCCGAGCAGCAAGTGCTGCGGAAGGACAGGCGAGGCCGCTACTACCTCGACCTCGCGTGGCCCGGCCTCGGCGTCGTGGTGGAGATCGATGGCATCCACCATGCCTGGGCGGAGAACATCGTCGGTGATGCCCTCCGGCAGAACTCGCTGGCTCTCACCGGCGACGTCGTCCTGCGCATGCCCTTGCTCGGACTCCGCCTGCAGCCCGAGGACTTCTATGCCCAGATCGCCGAAGCACTGACTGCAGCCCAGCGGCGGCAGTCTGCGGCCTGAATCCGCCGGACGTCATACGAGTTGGTCGCCCGAGCAGCCAGAACGCATGACGTCCCGCGGTCAGTCGGCGAGCAACAGCTCCTGCAGCCGGGCGATGACGGAGTCGTCGAGCCCCAGCCCTTCGCGCAGGTACGACGACCGGGCGCCGTACTCGCTCTCGACTGCCGCGAGGGCGGTGCGCAGGTAGGCGACGTCGGCGACGAAGACGGGCTCGTAGACGGCGACACCGTCCTCGCCCAGGTGCGCGACGATCTCGGCTTCGGTGCGGGCGCGGCTGGCGGCGGTGAGGGCGTTCGTGAGCAGGTAGTCACTCTCGATCGTCGGGTCGTCGACCCCGGCGATGTGCAACAAGATGGCGGCCAGCCAGCCGGTGCGGTCCTTGCCGGCGGAGCAGTGGAAGAGCTGCGGGCCGCCGGTCGCGAGCTGGCGCAGGGCGGCTCCGAAGGCGTCGCGCGACTTGGGCTCCGTCACGAAGGCGCGATAGACCTCGTTCATCAGGTCGACGGCGCCTTCGCGGGTCTCCAGGCCGGCGACCTTCTCCATCGGGATGCCGATGGCATCGAAGTGCAGGGCCTCGGCGCCGGGCACGGCGGGGTCGGGGTGGATCGAGATCTCGACCTCGGAGCGGAGGTCGAGGATCGCCCGCAGGCCGATGTCGGCGATGGCGGCGTGGTCCTCCTCGGCGAGCCGGAGGTCGTTGCTGCGGAAGAAGACGCCGGTGCGCACCTGGCGTCCGTCGCGGGTCGCGTAGCCGGAGCCGGCGACGTCGCGGAAGTTGTCGACCGACGCCAGGCGGAGGAGCTCGCGCTCCTCGTCACCGGGCGTGGGCACGGGGCGCTCACTCATGGAACCGACGCTACCGGGGCCGTCCACGCCCTAGAGTCCCGGCCATGACCGACGACGCATTGAGCGACTTCGAGCCCGGCACCTTCACTGCGGACGGCGTCACGCATCCGCTCTACCGGGCGGGCACCGGCCCGGCCGTGATCGTGATCGCGGAGATCCCGGGCATCACGCCCAAGGTCGCGAGCTTCGCCCGGCAGGTGCGTGACGCGGGCTTCTCGGTGGCCATGCCCAGCCTGTTCGGGGCGCCCGGGCACGATCCGAACGATGGACTGCTGGGTGCGGTCGCGTTGACCACCAGGGCGCTCGGTCGCGTCTGCATCAGTCGTGAGTTCAACCTGCTCGCCAGCAACAGGACCTCGCCGGTGGTGGCGTGGCTCCGCGCCCTCGCCGAGCACGAGCACGAGCGCTGCGGCGGCCCGGGCGTCGGCGCGGTCGGCATGTGCCTGACCGGTGGCTTCGCGCTGGCGATGGCCACCGACGAAAGACTCCTCGCGCCCGTCCTCTCCCAGCCGTCGCTCCCGCTGTCACCCAGGGGCCGGCGTGGCATCGACATCTCGCCCGAGGACCTGGCCATCGTCAAGGACCGTTGTGCAGCGGGCCTCCAGGTGATGGGCCTGCGGTTCCGCAGCGACCGGCTCGTTCCGGACAGCCGGTTCGCGTTCCTGCGGGAACAGCTCGGCGACGCGTTCGTCGGTGTCGAGCTCGATGACGAGGACGCCAACCCGGACGGCCTGTTGCCGCCGCACTCGGTGTTGACCGAGCACCTGATCGACGAGCCCGGCACCCGCACCCGGCAGGCGCTGGACGACGTACTCGCTCTCTTCAGAGCGAAGCTGCAAACCCCAACTCGGGCGTGACAAACCCCAACTCGGGCGCGACAAACCCCAACTCGCGCTAGCGGGGCGGGAGGGGGAAGAAGGAGGACGTGCGGGAGGCGTACTCGACGTACGCCGGCCGCTGCATCATCGTCCGCTCCAGCAGCTTCACGCCGGTGACGGAGACGAGGAACCAGGTCACCGCGATCGGCGCGATGAGCGTGGCCAGGCCGGCGACCCAGCCCGACGCCAGGCCGCCGACCAGCCACACTCCCCACCACACGCAGGCGTCACCGAAATAGTTCGGGTGCCGCGTGTAGCGCCACAACCCGCTGTCCAGAACCGCGGGCCGGGTCTCCTTCGGCAGGGCCTTGTAGGCAGCCAGCTGGGCATCGCCGACGGACTCAAAGGCCAGACCGACCAGCCACACGACTCCGCCGGCGACAACAAGGGGCCAGCACCAGACGCCGCTGACCGCGCCGACGGCGACGGGCAGCGCGATGAGCGACATCACCGCGCCCTGCACGCCGAAGACCTTGCGTACGGCGACGCCCATCCCGACCTCGCTGAGCGGACCGCCGAGGACGGCCAGGTAGCGAGGATCCTCGCCGTGGTCGGGAGCGCTGCTGCGGCGATGGATGTGCCACCCGAGCCGCAGCCCCCACACACCCACGATCACGACGAGGAAGACGGTGCGGGGTCCCTCGCCCGCACCGAGCGCGGTCGCCAGCAGCGCGCACGCTGCGGCGATCACGACGAAACCCAGTCCCCACGCGGCATCCACGACCACGACGCGACCCTGGCGACGCGCGACGAGAGCCGTCACGGTCATCACGGCCGCGGCAGCCAGGACCGCCGTACCGATGGACAGGGCCACTTGTACCGGGTCGGACATCACCAGCTCCGCGTCCAGTGCAGCGAGTGATCCGCGCCGGGGCGCACCATGAGCATCTGGTCGACGCCCATCCGACCATCACGGAACGCCATCGAGCCGCCGACGAGGTAGAGCCGCCACACGCGGACGAGTTCCTCGCCGACGAGCGCAGTGATCGCCTCGACATTGGCCTCGAACCGCTCCAGCCAGCCCGCGACGGTCAGCACGTAGTGCTCGCGCAGGGCGTGCACGTCGCGCACCTCCAGGCCGGCTTCCTCGAGCAACGCAACCGTCGCGCCTACGGGACGCATGTACATGTCCGGGGCGATGAAGGACTCGATGAACGGGCCGCCACCGGGCCATTTCCCGGTGCGCGACATCTGCTGCACGAGCACCCGCCCACCCGGTCGTACGGCGTCGTGGAGCACCTTCGCGTACGTCGGGTAGTTCTTCTCGCCGACGTGCTCGCCCATCTCCAGCGACGCGACGGCGTCGTACTCCGCACCCCGCAGGGGTACGGCGTCGCGGTAGTCGCAGAGCTGGAATTCAACGCGGTCCGACAACCCACGGCGGCGCGCAGCCGCTTCCGCGAAGCGTTTCTGCTCCGCGGAGATGGTCACGCCGACCACGCGCGCACCGAACTGCTCGGCGGCATGCAGCGACAGCGATCCCCAGCCGCAGCCGACATCGAGCAGGCGCATACCCGGCTCGAGGCCGAGCTTGCGGCAGACCAGGTCGAGCTTGGCGTTCTGTGCTTCTTCGAGCGGCGCGGTCGGGGAGGAGTGGTAGCCGCTCGAGTACGCCATCGTCTGCTCGTCGAGGATCAGCGAGTAGAACTCGGCCGTCGTGTCGTAGTGGTGGCTGATCGCCCTCCGGTCGCGGCCCTTGCTGTGCAGGCGGCCGCCCAGCTGGGCCTGGGTGGCCGGCGGTGCGGGCGGGCGACCGAGCAGGTCGAGGCCGATGGCGGCCCTCACTGCGCCGGCGATCGCCTTCAGTGAGGGACGACGACCGGAGAGGCCGCGTTCAGCGGCGACCGCGAACGCATGGGTCAGGGCGGCGTCGAGGTCGCCGTGCACCTCGAGCTCACCGGTGACGTAGGCCTGCGCCGCACCCAATTCACCCGGGTGCCAGAGCAGGCGCCGCAGGGCGTCGGGCGAGCGGAGCTCGACGACCGGTCCCAACTCGGGACCGGCCGCAGAGCCGTCCCATGCGATGAGGCGCACAGGAAGATCGCCGCCGATGAACGGCCGCAGGGCTTCGGCCAGCCGGGAGGCGATACCCCCCGGTGTCGCCTCCCGGCTGTGTTCCCGGGTGCTGCTCACGGCGGTCATCACGCCTCCCGGGCGAAGGTGAGCTGGTGGTCGTCGATGTAGCCGGCAGCGAAGCCTGCTCGGCAGTACTCGAGGTAGAAGTGCCACATTCGGCCGAAGGTCTCGTCGAAGCCGAGATCGGTCACCGCCTGGCGTGACGCGACGAACGCGTCGTCCCAGAGCTGGAGGGTGCGGACGTAGTGCGCTCCGATCGACAACGTGTCGACCACGCGCAACTGGGTGTGCCTGGCGACGGTCTCCTCGATCGCCTGCACTGACGGCAGCGCGCCGCCGGGGAAGATGTACTTGGTGATGAAGGTGTGCGTCGAACGGGTCGCGAGCATCCGGTCGTGCGGCATCGTGATCGCCTGGATCGCGACCCGACCACTGGGGGCGAGCACGTGGTCGAGCGTGCTGAAGTACGTCGGCCAGTACTGCCAGCCGACGGCTTCGATCATCTCCACCGACACGACGGCGTCGTACGCACCGGCGGGCTCGTCGAGCAGGGCGCGGTAGTCGCAGAGGTCCACCTGGACGTCGTGCGCGTGGCCGGCCGCCGCGATCCGCTCGCGAGCCAGGGCCTGCTGCTCGACCGACAGCGTGATGCTCCGCACCAGCGCGCCGCGGGCCGCCGCACGGATCGCGAGCTCGCCCCAACCGGTGCCGATCTCGAGGAGCCGCGTGCCCTTCGTGACGCCGGCCTGGTCGAGCAACCGGTCGATCTTGCGGTGTTGGGCCGCGACGTGGTCCTCGGCCGTTGCCGTGGCCGGGTCCGTGAAGAGCGCGCTGGAGTAGGAGAGCGTGGGGTCGAGGAAGGCCGCGAACAGGTCATTCGACAGGTCGTAGTGATGCGCGACATTGCTCTGCGTGTTCTCGCGGGTGCCGCGCTGGGTGCGCGGGATCTTCGTGACCACCAGCGAGCGCAGCTTCTGCAGGCTCGGCGGCACCAGCGACGGCAGTTCGGCCGCCAGCACGGTGAGGAAGTCGCCGAGGACGCCGTCGCCGGGTGTGCCGTCCTCGCACCAGGCGCCCGTCATGTACGCCTCGCCGAAGCCGATCAGCTGATCCCGGCCCAGGCGTGCGAAGAACTCGTCCGGACGTCGTACGACGATCGCGGGACCGCCGCGGCCGAGCTGCTCGATCTTCCCGTTGCCACGGTGCAGGTGCACCGTCACGTCGAGCCGGGAGACGGCCGAGCGGAACAGGCGCTGCGCGACGCGCGCCGAGAAGCCGGCGCTGGGGGCGGGGTTCAGGTCCGGCCACGCCTGGAGCAGGGGAGCGGTGGTCTGGGTCATCGGAGCACGCCTTCCTCGAAGGGATCGGTGGCGGGAGCAGTTGCAGGAGATTCGTAGACAGGCCGCGGATGGACGGGAACCCGGCGGGCCCAGAGCGCGATGCCGTGCACCCGGATCAGGGCCGCCCCCCGCAGGCCCGACAGCGGCAGCAGGGGCGCGGTGCCCGGTTCGCCGGTCAGGCCGGCGTCGAAACGGGACCCCGCCTCCGTGCGCAGGGTGATGCCGAGCCGGATCGCCCCGGTGACCGGGTCCGGCGGTGGCGCGAGGACGTCGTAGTAGCCGTCGGTCCCGTGGAACGGCGACACGTACATCGCCTTGTCGACCTGCCCGCGGCCCTCGGAGTCCGCGTCGAGCAGGTAGGCATGCCGGTCGCCGTACGTGTTGTGCACCTCGACGACGGTGGCTGCGGGCCGACCGTTTCCATGCTCATCGGCCCAGCACCAGTGGACCGAGATCGGATTGAAACAGTGTCCGAACGCACGGGGCTGACTTGCCATCAGCACGCGGCCGGCCCGCAGGTCGAGGTTGTGTCGGGCGAGGAACCGGTCCAGTCCCTCACGCACCGACACCGTG
Source organism: Nocardioides sp. WS12 (assembly GCF_014108865.1). Classification (NCBI taxonomy): domain Bacteria; kingdom Bacillati; phylum Actinomycetota; class Actinomycetes; order Propionibacteriales; family Nocardioidaceae; genus Nocardioides; species Nocardioides sp. WS12. The sequence goes on from NZ_CP053928.1 coordinate 769,579, forward strand.
TCGCCGTCGAAGTGGTCACGACCCAGGAAGCGGCCGTGGGCACCCTCCACCCGGCCTCGTTCCGAGGTCTGGTCGAGGTCGACGACGTACAGGTGGGACTTCAACTGGAAGCTGTTCTTCAGCGGCTCCCGGCGCTTGTGGACCAGGACGGTGTCGTACGACGTCGCGGGCTTGGGTTCGAGGCTCGTCGCTGACGCTCCTCGCACCTCAACCAGCGGTGCGTCGCCGGTGGTTGAGGTGCGAGCGCCAGCGAGCCTCGAAACCTCCGGCCATTCGATCCCCAACCGCTCCACGGCCTTCAACCCCGACCGCGCACCGTCCTCGTGGAATCCCCACCCGTGGTACGCCCCGGCGAAGACCAGGCGGTCCGAGTTGATCTCGGGAAGCCGGGACCGGGCGGCGACGGAGGGCGGTGTGTAGAGCGGGTGTTCGTATTCGCGGCGCACCAGCACGGTCGCCGGGTCCACGATGTCCTCGCCTCCCAGGGTGACGAGGTAGTGGGTCTGCGTGGCGAGACGCTGCAACCGGGTCAGGTCGTAGGTCACCTGCACCTGGTCGTGTGCGGTCGTCGGGCGGCGGAAGTTCCACGACGCCCAGGCGTCGCGAGCGGCGGGCATCACGCGGGTGTCGGTGTGCAACAGCGCCGTGTTGTAGACGTAGGGCAGCGCGTCGAGGAGTTCGCGCTGCAACGGCGTGGGGGCGTCCAGCATCGTCAGTGCCTGGTGCGGGTGCGTGGCGAGGACGACGGCGTCGTACTCCTCACGACCGGCGCTGGTGGTGGTCACCTCGACGGCGTGCGGCGTCTCCCGGACAGCCACCACGGGCGAGCCGGTGCGGATGTCTCCGCCGGCTGCGCGGACGGCGGCGGCCAACCTGTCGACGTACGTCCGTGAACCTCCGGTGACGGTGCGCCAGGTGGGAGACCCGAATACCTGCAACATGCCGTGGTGCTGGAGGAACGCGAACAGGTACGCCGCCGGGTAGTCCCGAGCGGTGTCGGGGTCGCACGACCACACGGCCGCCACGACGGGCTCCATGAAGTGGCGACGGAAGTACGGCGAGAACCGGCCCTGGTCGAGGAACTCGGCCAGCGTCGTCAGGTCCTCGGTCGGCCGCGACGGGTCGTTCTGGCGGGCGAGCAGCTTCCGGGCCTGCCGGTGGAAGCGCGGGATCTCCCCGAGCATCTTGAGGTAGCGGGGGTGCTTGTGGTTGCCGGCGCCGGCCGGGAACAGGCCGCTGCGTCCGAGGGCGCCCGCCCATTCCAGGCCCGTCCCCTCGTCGGTGATCGACATCGACATCTCGGACGCCTGGGTCGGCACGCCGAGCTCGTCGAAGATCCGGATCAGCACCGGATAGGTACGACGGTTGTGGACGATGAAGCCGGTGTCGATCGAGAGTTCGCGGCCGGTGGGGTCGGTCACCCGGTGTGTGTCGGCGTGGCCGCCGAGGCGGCTGTCGGCCTCCAGCAGGGTCACGTGGACGTCCGGGGAGCGCGAGGCGACGTAGGCAGCGGTGAGTCCGGCAACGCCGGAACCCACCACGGCGAGTCGCCGTGGCCGTTCCTGGTTCATCACGAATCCAGTGCGAAGACTGCGATGGGTTCGCTGGTCGGGCGTTCGGAGCCGCCGTCGGGCTCCACGGTGATCCCGACTCCGATGGCATCCGAGGGGTCGCCGTCGAGCAGCACGGTGGCGTCACGGAGGTCCGGCATGATCCCGGCGGGCTCCATCACACCGGCGGGGGTCTGCAGCCACAGCTGGTAGTCCTTGCCGGCGGGGGCGGCGCGCATGTCTTCGGTCTGGATCACGGCCCCGTGCAGCGAGCGGGACACGACGACCGTGGCCTCGGCTCCGTCGGGGAAGCGCTTCTCGATGCTCTTGGCATCAGCAGCGGCCAGGACCTGTTCGGCAGTGAGGACGAGGGTCTCCGGTTCCTCGTCCGAGCGGAGCCACAGGCCCCCCACACCGGCGATGAGGACGGCGGCCGCGGCAACGAGCAGCGGGATCCGGGCGCCGAGACGGCGGCGGCTGTCGAGCTGGACCACCGGTGCGGACGGTGCCGCCACCTCGACGGGAGCCTCGACGGGAGCCTCGACGGGACGGTCGGCAGGCAGCGGGGGGAGCGGGCGGATGTTCGCGATGTCGCCGAGGAGGCGGTCGCGCAGCGAGGCAGGGGGAGCGACGTCGTCGGTACCGAGGACCGCGGCCGCTTCACGGAGGCTGTCGACCTCGTCGCGGCAGTCCGCGCACTGGCGGAGGTGGGCTTCGAAGCGGGCACGCTCGTCGGGCTCGAGGGCGTCGACGGCATAGGCGCCGGAAAGTGCGTGCACGTCGTCTCCTCCGCTCGTGGGCTGGTTGTCGGTCATCGTCCTACTCCGATGGTGTCGCGGAGCCTGATGAGGCCGTCGCGGATCCTGGTTTTTGCGGTCCCGACCGGTAGGTCGAGCAGAGCGGCCACTTCGGTGTGGGTGTAGCCGCCGAAGTAGGCCAGTTCGATTGCTTCGCGCTGGACTTCGGTCAGGTGCGCCAGGGCCGCCCGTACCCGGTGTGCCTCGAAGGAGGCATGGGCGGCTTCGGCCGTGGTGTCGTGATCCGGCGTGTGGTTGCGCTGTTCGTACTTCTCGTCCCGCCGGCTGGCAGCTTCGGCGCTGCGGACCCGGTCGACCGCCTTGCGGTGGGCGATGGTCATCAACCAGGCCAGGGCACTGCCGCGCTCTGCGTCGTACCGACTGGACTGGCGCCAGACCTCGAGGAACACCTCCTGGGTGACCTCTTCGGACTGAGCTCGGTCCCGCACCACCCGCAGCACGAGTCCGTGGACTCGTGCTGCGGTGGCGTCGTAAACCGCTGCGAACGCTTCGGTGTCGCCTCGCGATGCCCGTTTGAGCAGCGCGCTGAGATCGGCGGTGCTGGAGTCAGCGCCGACCGGCGCCCCCGCGAGGGGGACGCCGTTCGGGTTGTCCTGGACCGGATCCATGAGGTGATCCTTGCGCTATCAGGAGGTGGTTGACGAGGGAATGAGCAACTGAGTCAGAGTCACTTGACTCCGGTCAGCACCTTGTCGATGACGTAGACCGTGGCGTTGGCCGTGGGGACGTTGCCGCAGATGACGTTGGCGGTCACGGTGCCGTCGGTGACGGTCATGCCCGACTCGGCGTTGCCCTCGATGGTGAGCTTGTCGCCCGCGAGGGTCTCCTGGCTGCCAGCGATGGAGTCCTTGTCCTCGTTCGCGCCGATCACGTGGTGCGCGAGGATCTTGTAGAGGGTGCTGTCCTGGCCCTTCTCCTGACCCTCCATGACCAGACCGTTGAGGTCGGCCTCGGGGATCTCGGCGAAGGCACCGTCGAACGGCGCGAACACGGTCAGGGCCTCGGCACCGTTGAGGGTGTCGGCGAGACCGTCGACCGCGCCGACGGCGGCGACGAGCGTCTTGAGGAGCGGGTTGTTGCTCGCGGCGGTGGCGACCGGGTCCTTGACCATGCCGTCGAACGAACCGGCACCCGAGGTGGGGACGTTCGCGCAACCGTCACCGAAGGTCTGGGCGCCGGCGCCAGCCTTGGCACCGTCGGCACCGTCCGGGGTCTTGCTGGTGTTGTCGGTGCTGTCCGAGCCACTGGGCTCGTCCTCGCCGCACGCGGCCAGGCTGAAGGACAGGGCGAGGGCCGCGGTGGCGATCCCGGCGTTGCGGCGGAGGTTCTGGAGCTTCATGGTGGTGCCTTCCCTTGGTGTGTCTGTCTGGGTTGGTGCTGCTGGTGATTCGGAGGTGCTGCCGATCCGGATTGGCCGGATCGGAAGTTTTTTCAGCCGACGTTGACGATGAGCTCGTGCAGCCCGCTGGCACCGTTCGGGAACGGTTCGGCGCGCACGGCCACCTGGGCCTCGCCGTTGCCGGACATCGCCCGTACGGCGAGTCGGTGGGAGCCCTTCTTCGCGTCCCAGGGGTAGAACCACTGGCGCCAGTAGTTCTCGCCACCATCCGGGCCGAGGGTCGCGTCGACCCAGGCCCCACCGTCGATCCGGACTTGGACGCCGGAGATGCCGTCGCGTTCCTGGGCCCACGCCACGCCGCCGATGACGACGTCGCCCGGGTCGAGGTTCGACAGGGCCTTCGGGGTGTCGATGCGCGCGGAGATCTTGATGGGAGCGTCCGTCGCCCAGTCCCGATCGGTCCAGTAGGCCTTCTGGTCGTCGTACGTCGTCAGGGTGAGCTTGGTGAGCCACTTGGTGGCGCTGATGAAGCCGTAGAGGCCGGGGATCAACATCCGGACCGGGAAGCCGTGCTCGCGCTCGAGCGGCTTGCCGTTCATCCCCACGACGATCATTGCGTCGCGGCCGTCGGTCGCCAGGTCGAGCGGCGTGCTGATCTTCATGCCGTCGAAGTCGGTGGACAGGATCTGGTCGGCCTTGTTGCCGACGCCGGCCAGGTCGAGGATGTCCTTGAGCGGGACGCCGAGCCAGCGGGCGCTGCCGATGTAGGGCCCGCCGACGCTGTTGGAGACGCAGGTCAGGGTGATGTTGCGTTCGATCATCGGCATCGCGAGCAGTTCGTCGAAGGTGATCGTGAGCTTCTTGTCGACGTCGCCGTCGACGGTCAGGGTCCAGTCGTCGGCGCTCACGATGGGGGTGTCCAGACGGGTGTCGACGCGGTAGAAGTCCTTGATCGGCGTCTCGAACGGCGTGATCCCGGGGACCTGGTCGTCGAGGCCGCGCGGCAGCGGCGGCGCGGGGCTCGCAGCCGTCGGGAGGTCGACGTCCTCGGGGCGCAGGCGCAACTTGTTGATCACGCGGCCGGCCACGCCACCGACAGCGGCGATCGCGGTCAGGGCACCGATGCTGATCAGGACCCCGCGACGCCCGGTGGAGCTCTCGCCCGTGGCGTCAGGGGCGGTGACCTCGTGTTGCTTGCGGGCCAGGAACGCGAGGGCCAGCGGACCGGTGACGGCGGCGACGATGCTCGGGAGCAGGTCGAGCACCCGGGCCTCGGGACGACTCAGGACGGCAACGGCAGCAATGCCGACGAGTACGACGAGCAGGCTGGCCCCCCAGGCCAGCCTGCGTCGTGCGAGCACTCCCGCGATGGCCGCGAGGACCAGGACGCCCCCGAGGACCGAGCCGACCAGGATCACCTTGTCGGCGCTGCCGAAGTTCCGGATCGCCCATTCCTTCATCGGCGTCGGCGTCAGGTCGATGACGGCCGAGCCGACGGCGAGCACGGGCGAGGAGGCTGGGTCGGTGAGGGACGCCACGGCGTGCGCGAGTCCGATACCGACCAAGGTCGCGAGAACGCCGTACCAGGCCCACAGCAGTCGCAGCTTCATGCGAGTGCTTCGGAGCGGACGGCTCCGCGGATTGGTCTACGGCACGTGCGGGGTGGCGATGTGGAACAACGCATCGCCGGCATTGACGATCGGCGCCCGGGTCAGCCCGATCACGATGCCCGCCCGGTCGGCGTGCACGAGGCGCACCCGGCGGCCGAACGTGTCGGAGAGGCCACCGAGACGGCGGCCGACTTCGACGTACTCCCCGAGGCCGACCTCGAGGTGCAGGATCCCGGTGCCACGGGCGCGGACCCAGCCGCTGCCGCGCGCTTCGACGGGGGTGGGTGTCGGTTCGGTGGCACCGACGATCTCGCCGAGGTCGGCGGGCGTCGGGTCGATCATGTCCAGCGCGGTCAGGACGCGTCGTACCCCTTCGACGCCGACGGCGATCGGCTGCTCGTCGAAACGCATCACCTCGCCGGCTTCGTAGAGCAGGACGATGGCGCCGCGGTCGCGGGCGGCCTGGCGCAGCGAGCCGTCGCGCAGTTTGGCGTGCAACATCACCGGGGCGCCGAACGCCTGCGCCAGTTCGCGGGTGCGCGGGTCGTCGAGGTCGGCGCGGATCTGGGGGAGGTTCTCGCGGCGGTCGGCTGCGGTGTGCAGGTCGATGCCGACGTCGCACTTGCTGACGACCTCGGTCATGAACAGGTGCGCGATCCGGCTGGCCAGCGATCCGCGGGAGGACCCGGGGAAGGACCGGTTGAGGTCGCGGCGGTCCGGCAGGTAGCGGTCGCCGGTCATGAAGCCGAGGACGTTGACGACGGGTACGGCGAGCAGGGTGCCGCGCAGCGTCTTCGCCGACAGCGGCGCGAGCGCCCGGCGGATCACCTCGACGCCGAGCACCTCGTCACCGTGGATCGCGGCGTTCACCCAGACGGTGGGGCCGGGCTCGCGGCCGTGGATCACCCGCACGGGCAGGCTGACGTCGCCGCCGGTCACCAGCCGGGTGATCGGGAGTTCGACCTCCTTGGACGAGCCGGCGCGTACCCGGACGTTGCCGATCGCGAACGATTCACGCGCCACTGCTGACTCCTCGATTCCTGCGCCGCACGCGCCGTGTCGGTCGACCGCCAAGGTAGGAGTGGCTGGCGTCGACGACGAAACCCTGGCGGAGTGCCTCACGGCCGATCAGCAACCGGAAACCCATCTCGTCGCGACGGGTCAGGGTGATCTCGGTGGTGACCAAGCGGTCGACGAGCCTGAGGTCGGTGAGGATGACGATCCGTTCCTGGGCGTGGCCGGTGGAGCTGCGGACGACACGCCGATCGTGCACCGGGCATTCGACGAAGACGGCGTCCTCGGCCGAGCGCTGCCACGGGTGCACCGAGAAGCGCACCCATTCGGCGCCGTCCTGCTCGAACTCGGTCAGATCGAAGGCGTGCAACGCGGAGGTCCGCGCACCGGTGTCCAGCTTGGCCTTCACGTTGTTGACGCCCAGACCGGGAAGACGAACCCACTCTCGCCAGCCGGCAGTGACCTGCGGGCTGCTTGAATGGGATCTCACCACGCTGGCATCCACACGGCCATCCAATCAGGTCGGGAAACAAGCAGGTCGGGAATGAAGCTCGCGATACTTTCTCGCGCACCACGGTCCTACAGCACCCAGCGCCTCCGTACGGCGGCGCTGGATCGCGGACACGACGTCAAGGTGCTCAACACACTCCGGTTCGCGATCGACCTCTCGGGCGAGGATCCGGACCTCCAGTTCCGCGGGCGACAGCTCTCGGACTACGACGCCGTGCTGCCGCGGATCGGCAACTCGATCACCTACTTCGGCACGGCCGTCGTACGACAGTTCGAGCAGATGGACGTCTACACGCCGAATACGGCGAACGGCATCGGCAACTCCCGCGACAAGCTCCGCGCCTCCCAGATCCTGTCGCGGCACAACATCCGGATGCCGGCGACGACCTTCGTCTGGGACCGCGCCGACGTGATCCCCGCAATCGAACGCGTCGGTGGCGCACCCGTCGTGATCAAGCTGCTCGAGGGCACCCAAGGCATCGGCGTGATCCTCGCGCCCACGCTGAAGGTCGCCGAGGCGATCATCGAGACCCTCCACTCGACCCGTCAGCAGGTGCTGATCCAGCGCTTCGTCAAGGAGAGCAAGGGCCGCGACATCCGCGCCCTCGTCGTGGGCGACCGGGTCGTGGCGGCGATGCGACGCGTCGCGCAGGGCGACGAGTTCCGCTCCAACGTCCACCGCGGCGGCACCGTCGAACGCGTTGACCTGGACCCGGCCTACGAGCAGGTCGCCGTACGCGCCGCGCAGATCATGGGCCTCAAGGTCGCCGGTGTCGACATGCTGGAGGGCGACGACGGCCCGCTGGTCATGGAGGTCAACTCCTCCCCGGGCCTCGAAGGCATCGAGACGGCCACCAAGCTCGACGTCGCCGGCGCGATCATCGACTACATCGACAACCAGGTCGCCTTCCCCCAGATCGACGTGCGTGAGCGGTTGTCGGTCTCCACGGGGTACGGCGTCGCCGAGATCGTCGTCCACGGTGACGCGGACCTCGTGGGTAAGACCCTCGGCGAATCAGGCCTGCGCGAGCTCGACGTCACCGTCCTGACCCTGCACCGCGGCACGACCGTGATCCCGAACCCGTTCAACCGGCACGTGCTCGAGCCCGACGACCGCCTGCTCTGCTTCGGCAAGCTCGAGGAGATGCGCTCGATGATCCCCGCGCGCCCGAAGCGCCGGGCCCGGGTGAAGAAGCTGCCCAAGCAGCCGATCCACACCGACACCTGAGCGAGTCGCGTATCGAGACGCCGCCCCGGTGGTTGAGGTGCGAGCGAAATCTGGCGAGCCCGGTGGTTGAGGTGCGAGCGGATTCTGGCGAGCCCGGTGGTTGAGGTGCGAGCGAAATCTGGCGAGCCCGGTGGTTGAGGTGCGAGCGAAGCGAGCCTCGAAACCCCCGGCCCTGACCACGAACTCTCCACAGGCTTGGTGGGGACTTTCGCCTGTCCACAGGCGGGTTTCCGCCGCTTCGCGATGTCGGAGGTCGGTGATGTAATACATGTATGGATCTCGGAACCGACACCCGCTCTGATCGGGCCTTGCTGTCCGATCTCAGCAAGGGCGTCAAGGTCCGTCAGGCTGCGCTGGTCAAGGAATGGGTCGACATCGCGACCTGGGCCAGGCGCAACATCGTCACGAGCCCCGAGCAGGCCGCGACCATCGTCGACGGGATCATCGACACCGGTGTCCCGATCGCGGGTGCCGGTGCACCGTTGGTGTCCGAGTTCAACCTGATGGAACTCATCGCCGTGCTCGGCCGCTCCCCTGATGGTGGACGTGGGTACGTCGGGCGGATCATCGAGTGCGCTTGGCGACTGCCCGGCATCTACACCGCTGTCATCGAGGGCCGGTTGGAACCGTGGCGGGCCGAACGCATCGCCGACCTCACCCGGCCCCTCAACGCCGAAGCGGCTGCCTTCGTCGATCGGCAACTCGCTGCCGTCGGCGGCGTGGGTTGGGCTCAACTCGAACGCCTGGTTCAGGAAGCGGTGATCCGGTTCGACCCCGAACGCGCCGAAGCCGAACGCCAGGCCGCCGCCGATGCCCGGCGGGTCGATGTCGGTGAGGTCGACGCGAACGGGCAGGTCGAGTCCCACTCGGTTCTGGATGCCGCGGATGCTCATGACTTCGACCTCGCGTTGTCGCGTCGAGCCAAGATCCGCGGGCAGCTCGGCGACACCGACTCCTTCGACGTCCGCCGCTCCAAGTCCGTTGGCGACATGGCCCGCCAAGACCTGTCCCTGGACCTGCTGTTCACCGACGAAGAGACCGGCGAAGTCGTGGCCCAGTCACCCGGCCGGAAGGTCGAGCTGAGTGTCCACATCACCGACACCACCCTGACCTCTGACGACGTGGACAACCCGTTCGCGAACCCCGTCGGCCGCTGGGACGAGGGCCGTGCACCGATCTCCATCGCGCAGATCAAGGAATGGCTCCGCGCCCGCGACACCACGATCATCGTGCGACCGGTGATCGACCTTGCCGACTGCGTCCCGGTCGATTCCTACGAGATCCCCGACCGCATCCGCCGCCGCGTCGAACAGCGTGATCACACATGCCGGTTCCCCGGTTGCCCCCATCGGGCGTCCCGCTGCGATCTGGATCATGCGCAACCCCATGGCCAGGGCGGTGCGACGTGTCCGTGCAACCTGGTCCCGCTGTGCCGACGACATCACCGCGCCAAAACCCACAGCCGATGGCGCTACACGATCGTCCTGCCCGGCCATTACCTGTGGACCAGCCCCCACGGGCGACGATTCCTCGTCGGACCCGACGGCACCCGCGCCCTCGACCCACCGCGGTCGCCCGCACCCGACGAATAGCTCCCCACGCCGCGAACCCCGCCCACCAGCGGGGCCAGCGGCATGCCCGGAGCAAGTCAGTAGTGAGACAGCGGACCCGCACGCACATGCCGATGGGCGCGCATCCGGTCATTCGGACCGTCTAACTGGAGTTCCCCCGGCGTCACACGCCGGCGATCCTCCACCTAACGCCCTGATCTGCCGCGAAGAGCCTGAGTCACTTTTGCTCCGCTGATTCCGCTCGGCTGCAACACTGACGCCGTGGGGCACGAGAACTCTTGGACGCAACAGCAAGGCATCGTATTCGGTGGTCTGGTGGCGTGCTTCGCGTTCGCCGTTGGCGGAGGTCTCGGCTACTGGTTGGCGGAGTCGGTCGGAGTGAACGGGCTCCTCGGATACGTCCCCGGCGTTGTTCTCGGGTATCTAGCGTCGCGCCAACTCCTTCGCTGGATCCTCGTCCGCCAAGGTGTCTAGAGACCGCGCTCTTCTGCCGCTCTGCGTGTGTTGCCGATTCACCCAGGCGCGGGATGGGGCTGACAGGATCACGGAGTGCGCATCGTCCTGTCGAGCATCGTCGCCTCCGTCCTCGCGCTCGCGACCGCGTGTTCACAGCCCGATGAACGAGGCGGTGCGGTTGGCTCTGGCCAGCCTCCGGAACGCTTCACGATCGCACCCGACGACTACCACGTGCCCTTTGCCGGGACGGCAGAAGACGGGCGCAAGTTCTTCCTGAGCGATGAGCTCTTCGATGTTCACGCAGCGGACGACGAAGCAGCGGGGTTTGTCGGGCTGTTTCTCTGGCACCCGGACGGAACCTTCGCGGAGGTGCGAGTGGACCGGGTCGAGAGAGCGGAAGGCGTCCCACCGGGTCAGGCAATGGGAGGCGGCGCGGACGACCTCGTTGCCAAGCGCCTCAGCGAGCTCGGGAACTACAAGTTGGAACCGATCGTCGTGGAGCCCTTCACGACGGTCGTTGATGGCGTGACGTTCGGCTGGGAAGTCGATCGGTATGAGGACGGCACCTACTTCATTGGCATCCGGCCCGGTGACTTCATCGTCTACTACGAGCCGTGGGACGGCTTGGAGTACGACACCTGAGTTCTCGTCGGTCGAGTTCCCGGGTGCGGCAGGATGGCGCCCATGACTGACGCACCCGCCGAGCTGGTCCACCTCGATGTCGCCGACGCCGTCGCCACGATCACCCTCGACTCGCCGCACCACCGCAACGCGCTGTCGAAGCAGCTGATCACTGAACTGACCGGTCACCTCGCGACGGCCGACGCAGCAGACGACGTCCGCGTCGTCGTACTGAAGTCCTCGGGCCGGGTGTTCTGTTCGGGGGCCGACCTCGCGGCGGCGTCGACGGCGCCGATGCAGGAGGGTGCGCGGGCGATCGTGGCGCTGCAGCGCCAGATCGTTGCGCTGTCGAAGCCGGTCGTCGTGGTCGTCGAGGGTGCGGCTCGGGCGGGTGGGATCGGCATCGTGGCGGCCGCGGACGTGGCGATCGTGGCCGAGGACGCCACCTTCGCGCTGACCGAGGTGAAGCTCGGCCTGACGCCGGCGGTCATCTCGCTGACGGTGCTGCCGAGGATGACGTCCCGGGGCGCCGCGCTGACGGCCCTGGGCGGCGAGGTCTTCACGGGTGCGCAGGCGGTCGAGTTCGGCCTGGCCACGCTCGCCGTACCCGCGGCCGACCTGCAGGCGAAGGTCGACGAGGTCGCCGGGCAGATCGCGACGGGTGCTGCTCAGGGTCTCCGCGAGACCAAGAAGCTGCTGGGCGCCGACCTGCTGGCGCACATCGACGCCCATGGCGAGGAGCTCGTCGAGCTCAGCGCGCGCCTGTTCGGATCCGACGAGGCCCGCGAGGCCATGACCGCGTTCCTCACCCGCAAGAAGGGTTGAGGGCGCGCCTCAGCCTTCGAGGTACGACGTCAGCGAGGTCACCAGCGTCTTGTAGACCCGCTCGCTGTCCAGTCCGGTGCCGTTGGACACGTGCGACCGGAGCCCGTGCAGGGCGATCGTCAGGGTGTGGGCGACGTCAATCGCACGTTGCTCGTTGATGCTCACTCCGGGCATGCCGTCGAAGAAGTCGACGAACGCACCGGTCCAACTGTTCTCGAGTTCGCTCATCGCGGCTGCCGTGAGCGGATGGGACAAGGCGAGGGTCGGGCGTGGGCGGGGCAGTCCGGATCGCAGGGTCTCGATCGCCACGGCATACGGCGAGTCGAGAACGCGGCGCCACAGGTCGGCCAGTTCGGTCACGCGACCGGCGACCGTGTCGCTCTCGGGAGCCGACCACAGTGCCGGCCGGTCGTCACGGATCTGCTCGACGACGGCGGACCAGAAGCCGTCGGAGTCCCCGAACAGGTTCTGCACCGAGCCCCAACTGAGGCCGGCCTCGCGGGCCACCAGGTTGATCGAAACCGACTCGGGTCGCCCGGTGCCGAGCATTTCGAGCGCGGTGGAGAGCAACCTCTCCCTCGCGGCCACGCCGCGTCGGTTCAGTTTGCGTGGCAGTGCCACTGGCGTCGTACTCATCGGACCCCCCTCAGGTGTGCGAGCCTGCCGCCATTCAAGCACCCCCGGGCCCTGTAGGGTTATGGGCTTGCCGTTCCTTGGGAACGGTTGTTTCAGACGGAATGCGGACGGTAGGGGTCACGTCGGTGGCAGACGAACTGGTGGAGCGCGAGGTCGCGTCTGAACAGGCCTTCGTCGACCGGGTCTATCGGCAGCTGGAAGTGGCTGGCGAGGCCGCCCAGGAGCTGGCCAAGGAAGGCCATTCGCGCGGGCGGGTGGGCCACGAAGGTGGCCTGGTCGAGCGCGACGCGATGGTGTTCCAGGCCGCGAAGCGGATCGCCCAGCTCGACGCGGCCCACGAGGGCCTGGTCTTCGGCCGCCTCGACATGGAGGCCACCGTTGACCCCCAGCCGCGGTACGTCGGCCGGATCGGCCTGCGCGACGACGACCGTGATTCGCTGCTGATCGACTGGCGCGCGCCGGCCGCCGCCGTTTTCTACCAGGCCACGGCAGCCGAGCCGCAGAGTGTGATCCGGCGCCGCGTGCTGCGCAGTGCTTCCCGCAAGGTCATCGGTGTCGAGGACGAACTGCTCGACGCGGAGGCGCTGGCCACTGCCGAAGCCGCTGGTCGCGCGCTCCCGATCGTCGGCGAGGGCGCGCTGATGGCGCAGCTCTCCCGGGCCCGCGACCGCTCGATGCACTCCATCGTCGCCACCATCCAGGCCGAGCAGGACAAGGCGATCCGCGCCCCTTCTCGTGGCGTGGTCTCGATCTCCGGCGGCCCAGGCACCGGCAAGACCGTCGTCGCCCTGCACCGGGCCGCCTTCCTGCTCTACAACGAGCGCCAGCGCTACGAGCGCGGCGGCGTCCTCGTCGTCGGCCCGTCCGGCGTCTTCATGCGCTACATCGAGCGGGTGCTGCCGTCGCTCGGTGAGACCGCGGTGGCCCTGCGCAGCCTCGGTGAGGTTGTCAACGACGTCCGCGCCACCCGGCACGACGAGCCGGCGGTCGCCGACATCAAGGGCTCTGCCCGGATGGCCGAAGTGATGCGCCGGGTCTCGCGCCAGCAGGCGCCGAGTGCCCCGAGCGAGTTCCGCGTCTTCTTCCGCGACGACCGGCTCGTGCTGGACCGTGGCCGGCTGGGCCAGGTCCGGCGCCAGTTGATGTCGCAGGGCCTGCGCAACAAGCAACTGCCGCGCGTCTCGCACGCCCTCCTCGACGCCCTGTGGCGCCAGGTTCGCGGTGAACGTGGTCGCGAGTACGGCCGCGAGAAGTTCAACGAGGACATGCTGTCCAACCAGGACTTCCTCGACTTCGCCATCGACTGGTGGCCGCCGCTCGATGCACCGACGGTGCTCTGCTGGCTGCGCGACCCGGAGTTCCTGTCCCGCGTCTCCGAGGGCCTGCTCAACGCCGAGGAGCAGCGACTGCTCGCGAAGTCGTGGAGCGCGCTCGACCCGACCCGCGCGATCAGCCACCAGATCTCCATCGAGGACGTGCCGCTCCTCGACGAACTCCGCTACGCACTCGGTGACCTGCCGCAGAAGGCCGACGACGCACGCGACGACCCGATGCACCTGATCGAGGGCGGCGTGAACATCCAGGAGCTGATGACCGCCTCCGAGCGGGAGTACGCCCCGTCCGGCCGTGCTTGGGCGCCGCCGACCAGCAGCATCGACGACGACCTCTACGCCCACGTCCTCATCGACGAGGCGCAGGACCTGACGCCCATGCAGTGGCGGATGGTCGGTCGCCGTGGCCGCACCGCGTCGTGGACGATCGTCGGCGACCCGGCGCAGTCGTCGTGGCCCGCCCCCGCCGAAGCGGCCCAGGCCCGCAGCGCGGCGCTGGAGCGCAAGGTCATCCACGAGTTCCACCTGTCGACGAACTACCGCAACTCGTCCGAGATCTACGCGCATGCCGCGGCCTACGCGCAGCGGGTCGGTCTCAACGCCGATCTCCCGGACGCCGTACGACGCACGGGGGAGGAGCCGAAGGAGATCGTCCTCGGCCCCGGCGCCGACACCAGTGACCTCGAGGCAGCGACCCGTGCGGCCGTCCTCGACGTCGCGGGTGCCGTGTCCGGCACCGTCGGCATCGTCGTCCCGGTCGCGCGTCGCTCCGAGGTCAACGCGTGGCTGGCGTCCTGGCCGGAACTGGCCGACGACGCCGCAGGTGCTCGCGCAGCCGTCGACTCCTCGGTCGCTCCGTCCGGAGAGGACCGCGTCGTCGTCCTCACGGGCCTGGACACCAAGGGCCTCGAGTTCGACGCCATCGTCGTCGTACGTCCGCAGGAGATCGAGGACGAGTCGGCCACCGGCCGCGCCACCCTCTACGTCGTGCTGACGCGCGCGACGCAGTTGCTCACCACGATCAGCTGACCCGCCGTACCATCGGCTCATGGAGCCCAGGGATGACGAGCCGCAGCCCTGGTCGCCGAGCGGGCACATCCCGGCCGACGCGAGGCGGATGGGACTGAACGCGAATGTGCCCGACGGCGCGATGCTGGAGTTCGCCGGCGCGCTCGACAGCACGAAGCTGTCGCACCGGGTCGTCGCGTGGGTGCTCCTGGGCGCGTTCGCGACGCCGGTCGTGCTGACCCTGCTCTCGCTCCTGCGCTGAACCGAAGGGTCAGAGCGGCTTCAGGCCGGCGATCTTCCAGGTGTCACCGTCGCGCGCCATGGTGACCTCGACCCGGCTGCCGGAGACCGACGTCCCGGCCTTGGCCGCTGTCGTGGACTGCGTCAGGAACAGGAGTACGACGACCTCGTCCCGGCCGCCCGACACGACGCCCGCGGCGCTGACCGAAGCAGACGTGCTGATCTTGCGCTCGGTGGCGGTCGGCGTGACGACGTCGGTGAGGATCGTGCGGTAGTCGTCGGTGAAGGCGCCGGTGGTCTGGTCGAGTGCCGTGGCGAGGTCGTCCTCGAGGGTGGCGTTCTCGTAGCTCAGCAACTCGGGCACCCGCGTCTTCGCGGCGGCCAGGGCATCACTGCGGGCGTCGGCCGTCGCCGTCGCCCGGTGTGCCTGCAGGCCGGTGAAGGCCGCGGCGGCCAGGGCAAGGGTCAACGCGACGGCGGCGATGAGTCGGATGCGCGCGCTCATGCGACGAACTCCAGTCCCGACACGAGCCACGTGCCATCGGTCTTCTGCAGGTCCACCTGCAACCGGTAGTTGCGGGGCTCGGCCCTCCCCTTGGGCTTGGTCGACTTGTTCTCGACCGTGCCGATGGCCGCGACGATCACCGTGGCCCGGTCGTCGGCGAGCTTGGCGACGCCGGTCGACACGGCCTCGCCGGTGGCCTTCACTGCGTTGTCCGACAGCGCCTTCTTCAGCCGGTCGGCCTGGGCTTCGAGTTCGCTGCGGAAGCCGGCGGTGGCGCCGTCGAGCAGCCGCGCCATGTCGGCCTCGGAGGTCGAGCCGCTGATGTCGATCAGACCCTCCACCTCGGCGCTCGCGGCAGCGGACGCGGCCTTCTCGTCCGAGACGCGGGACCGCTCCTCCTGCCAGGCGAGGGCGCGCTGTGCCGAGAACGCGAGCAGCAGTGCGACGACCAGGAGCACGGCGCCGGAGCGCCAGGTCATGGGTGGGGTGAGCCGCGACATCAGCGTGCCGCCAGTGGGGCCAGAACGAGGATCTTCCACAGGTCGTCTCCTTCAGTGTTGTCACCGTCGGCCAGGTCGAGCGCCGAGGGGTCGTTGCCCCGGCCGACGGCCAGGTCGTAGGCCACGGTTCCGCTGGAGTCCGGCCACACGCCGCCACGGAAGGTCAGTCCGCAGTCCGCCGGGAGCGGTCCCCGGTCGCCGCCCTGCGGGCACGGCAGGTTGCGGGCACCCCGGATGGCGGTCGGGTTGTCGGGCGCGATGTCGCAGTGCGCCAGACGGTCGACCGGACGGGTCTCGGTCACCCGCGGACTGCGCCGCTGCTGGGGCGGCAGGTAGCCCTTCAGGCAGGACGGCGGGTTGTTGAACGCGGCCCGCAGGTCGAGTTGGACGTCGCCCTGGGCAGCGCGCGGGTTCACCGCGGACTGCACGCGCGCGATGGTGGCCGGGTAGACCACCAGGGTCTGCCGGATCTCCGGCAGGTAGGTGTTGAGGACCTGTGCGTTGGTGGTGAGGTTGGCGAGCAGCATCGGCAACACCGGCTGGAGGTCGGTGACGGTCTTCGTTGCCGCGTCGAGCCCGCCGGGCGCGGACTTCAGCAGGGCCCGGAGGTCGGCGCTGTTGTCCTTGGCGAGTGCGGCGGTCACCTCGTTGAGGTTGCCGGCGTAGGCCCGGGTCGAGGGGCCGAGGTCCTGCTGCGTGCCGAGCACGGGCTCGAGGACCGCGATCAGGGATGTCGTGGCGTCGATCTGGGACTGCGCCTCGGTCAGCAACGATCCCGCCGAGGAGACGAGTTCGTTGAGTTCGGGTCCGGAGCCACCGAGACCGTCGTCGATCTGGTTGAGGACGCGCTGGGTCTCCTGCTTCGGCACCGATTCGAGCAGCCGGTTCACCGAGTCCAGGACGGGCGTGATCTGGGGCATCTCGATCGCCCGGTCGCGCGGGATCTGGTCGTCGTGGGAGAGGAACGGGCCCTTGCCCTTCGCATCGGCGGGTGGCACCAGGTCGACGTACTGCTCACCGATGGCTGACGTGCTGTGCAGTTCGGCCTTGGACCCCGCGGGGATCTCGGTGCCGTTGTCGATGCGCAGCGTGGCCACGGCGCCGTTGTCGCGCACCACCAGGTCCGAGACCAGCCCGACCCGGACGCCGCGGTACGTGACCGAGGCCTTCGGGTAGAGCCCGCTCGCGTCGGCGAAGTCGACCGTGACGTCGTACACGCCGATGCCGACCATCGCCGGGACCTTGGCGTAGTTGAAGAAGGCCAGGCCCAGGGCGATCGACGCGAGGACGGCGAAGATGCGCAGTTGGCGCTTGATCAGGGGTGTCAGCAGCATCAGCAGAGTCCTAGCAAGCGGAGCAGGCAGCCGGGCTTGGGTGCCGGGGCGGGAGCAGGGGCAGGTGCCGGAGGTGCAGGGACACCGGCCTTGTCGCCGTCGGCCGGAGTGTCGGCCGGGGTGTCGGCCGGTTGGTCCGTCGTGTCCGCGGCGGGCGGAGCCAGCGGGTCCTGCACCGGGTCGCCCGCCTGCAGAGCGGGGGGCATGCCACCGAGCCAGCTGTCGACCAGGCTGCCCGACCGCAGGTCGAGGGTGGCGAACAGGTTGGCGTAGTCACCCTTGATCGCATTGCCGGTGGTCATCACCGGGAACGGGATGGTGAGGCCGAGCTTCAGCGCTTCGGGAAGCGTCTCGCTGGCCTTGCCGAGGTTGGCCAGGATCGGGCCGAGCGAGTCGAGGTTGGCGAGCAGCGCGGTCTCGCTGGCGCGGATGACCCGCACCGCACGATCGCCGGTCCGCCCCGTTGTCGTGACCGCCTTGACCAGACGGGCGCGCTCCTCCTCGAGCGCCTGGAGCCCGGGCGAGATCTCGTCGATCGCGGTGGCAATCGCCGAGCGGTCGTCCTTCAGGCCGGCCGTGAGTTGGTCCAGCGACTCGAGTGCGGAGACGATCTGCCCACGGTTCGCGTCGAGTACGGCGAGCAGGTCGTTCGCCCGACGGATCAGGCCCTTCGTGTCCGGCACCCGGTCCCGCAGCGCGGTCGAGAGCTCGCCCGTGATGGTGCTGATCTGCGAGAGACCACCGTTGTTGAGCAACAGCGCGACGGCGCCGAGCACCTGCTCGGTCGCGGGGTAGGTGCCGGTCTGTTCGACGCCGATCACGTCGCCGTCCTGGAGCGCACCATCGGCTGCGCCGGGGATCGACACGTCGACGTACTGGGCACCGAGGAGGGTCTTCTGCCCGACGGCGAACACGACGTTCGCGGGGAGCTCCACGCTCTTGAGCAGGCGCATCTCGACGACGGCCTCCCAGTCCTGGACCTCGATCTTCGCGACCGTGCCGATGACGACGTTGTCCTTGAGGACCGTCGAGTTCGGCACCAGGTTCTCGATCTGGTCGAAGTGCACCTCGACCGTGTAGCCGTCCTCGCCGACGGCCACCTGGCCGGGCAGCGTGTTGTCGTTGGGCTGGATCGCGCAGCCGGAGCTGACCAGGGCAGCCAGTACGACGGCGGGCAACGCCCGGCGCAGTCGGTTCCTGCTGGGGGTGCTCATTCGGTCCCTCCCGTTCCGCCGACCAGCGGCAGGCCGCCGGTGTCGCCGCCGGGCAGCACGCCGAGCAGGCCCATCAACGGATCCAGTGCCTTGATGCAGTCCTCGCTGGTGCCGCCGGCACCGAGCAGGGCGCCGCAGAGCAACTGGGACACGCTGTCGAAGTTGGTGGCCGTCGCCCGGCCGGTGATCGCCTGGTCCTGGATCACGTTGTGCAGGCCGATCAGCGAGTGCGGCGCGACGTGAAGGACGCCGGCGAGTTCGTTGGAGCGGTCGGCCAGCGTCGCCGCCAGGGTGTTGAGATCAGTGATCGAGGACGTCAACTGCCCGCCGTGCTTCTTGAAGTACGTCTCGGTCGCCGCCAGCACCGTCGCGAGGTCCTTGATCGCCCCGCTGAGGTTCGTCTTGTTGCTGGCCAGTACGGCGCTCACGTCATCCAGTTCGGTGGTGAACCCGCGCACGGCTGCGTCGTTGAGGGCCAGGTTGCGGGTGAACGTGTTCAGGTTCTCGATGGTGCTGAACAGGTCCGACCGTCCGTCGGACAACGCCGTCGCGGCGCCCCGGAGTTCGGTGATGGAGGTCCGCAGTTGCGTCGAGTTGCCGTTCTCCAGCGCGTTCTCGAGGGAGGTGATGGCGACGGCGAGAGGTCCGGACTTCTTGCCCTCGTCGGGGCCGAGGGTCGTGGCGAGGTCGGTGAGCTGCTGCTTCACGTCGTCGAAGGTCACCGGCACCGCGGTGCGGTCCAGGTCGACGACGTCGCCGTCCTGCATCCGGTCGCCGCCGGTGTAGACCGGGTCGAACTGGACGAACCGGCCACTGACGAGGCTGGGCGACACGATCGCTGCGTGCGCGTCGGCCGGGATCGGCTGGTCGGCGTCCACCTCCAGGGTCACCAGGACGCCCTCGTCGTCGTTCTCGATCTCCGCGATCTCACCGACCCGGACGCCGAGCACCTTGACGTCGTCGCCGACGTTCAGCCCTTCGGCACTGGTGAAACGCGCCTGGACGACAGTGCTGGTTGTGTCGCGGGTCCACAACAGGATGCCGCCGACGAGGGCGACGACGACCAGCGCCGTGACGAGGCCGCGGCCGCTGCGCAGCGCCTTCAGACGGCTCTTTGCACGCGTGGTCATGGCTGCACTCCGGACAGGATCGGGACCAGCGTCGAGGGCGACGTCAGGTTCTGGATGTAGGCGTCGAACCAGGGACCGCTGGAGATCGCCTCACCGAAGGCGGTCGCGTAGCCGCGCAGCCCGGTGATGCTCTGCTGCAGGTTGTCCTTGTTCTTGTTGAGTACGTCGACCACGCCGTCGAGTTCCTTGAGTGCCGGGGTCAGCACGTCGTCGGTGTCCTTGAGCATCAGGCGCAACTGGGTGGCCAGTTCGCGGGCGCTGGACAGCAGGCTGACCACGACGGCCTGCCGCTCGTCCAGCTCGGTGAGCAGCGAGTTGCCGGACCCGAGCAGCGAGGCGATCTGCTCGTCGCGGCTGGCCAGGACGCCGGTGACCCGGTCGGCCCGGTCGACCAGCGAGCGGAGCTCGTCGTCGTTCGAGGAGACCGCCGACGACAGCGCCGTGATGCCCTCGAGCGCGGGGCCGAGGTCGGGGCTGGTGGCGCTCAGCGTCTGCGAGGCCTGGTCGAGGGCCGCCGCGAGCTGAGGCTTGTCGATCTCTGCGCTGGTCTCGGTGAGCTCGTTCAGCGTCGCTGTCAGGTTGTACGGCGACGAGGTCCGCTCGACCGGGATGGAATCGTCGGCGCCGAGGTTGCCGCTGCCTCGGGGTTCGAGTTCGACGGCAGCCCGACCGAGCAGGGTGACCGTGATGATGCGGGCCTCGGTCAGATCGCCGAGGGTGACGTCGCTGTCGGTGATCACGACGTCAGCGACGACGTGTTCGCCGTCGATGCGCACGTCGCGCACCTTGCCGACCTCGGCACCGGAGATCATCACGGAGTCGCCGCCCTTGAGCCCGCCGGCCTCGGCGAACTGCACGTGCAGGACGTCATTGTTGCCGATCAGCGGCAGTCGGTTGATGTTGAGCGCAGCGAGCACGACCAGCACCAGCACGAGGGTGCCGATCAGGCCGCGGGCGGCCATCCGGTCAGGGCTGGGAGCGCGGCTCATCTTTTGCACCTCGGGGCGTCGGAGTAGATCCACGGCGTCGTGATGGGGGTGACCCCGTCGAGTCCGGTCTGGACCCGGACGCCGCAGAGGAAGAAGTTGAAGAAGTTGCCGTAGGACGCGGAGTTCTGGATCGTCCGGTAGTGGCCGGGCAGCTTCTGCAACACCGTCTGGAGCGTCGCGGACTCGCTGTTGATACCGCGGGCCGCGGTCGCCAGGCGGGTGAGGTCCGTGCGGACGTCACCGCGGGCCTGGCTGAGCAGGGTCGACGTCTCCACCGCGAACTGGTCGATCTTCGCGGCGGCGTTGAGGACCTGGGTGTCCTGCTTGTCGAGTCCGGTCAGCAGGATGTCGGCCCGGTCGAGCAGCAGGCCGACGGTGTCCTTGCGTTCGTCGACGGTGCCGAGCACGTCGTTGAGGTTGCGGATCACCTGCCCGATCAACTCCTCGCGGTTGCCGATCGTGGTGGTGAATGACCCGACGTGCTGGACGAGGGTGGCCACGGCCGACTGCTGGCCCTGGAGCACCTGGATCAGCTGGCCGGAGAGCTCGTTGACCTGGGTGGGGCTGAGTCCGGCGAACAGCGGCTTGAAGCCGTTGAGCAGGGTGTCGAGGTCGAGCGCTGAAGCGGTCTGTGTGGCGGGGATGGTGGCGCCCTTCGCCAGCGTCTCGGCGCCGGCCCCCGACGTAGTGGTGTCCTGGGTGAGCTGGACGACGCGGTCGCCGATCAGGTTGCGGTACTGGATGGTCGCCTTCGTGGCCGTCGTCAGCGCCTGGTCGTCCTTGACGTCGAAGCTGACGATCACCGTGTTGTCGGGCTGGACGTCGATGTCGCGGACCTTGCCGATGTCGACACCCGCGATCCGCACCTCGTCACCGACCGCGAGGCCGGACACGTCGTTGAACACGGCCCGGTAGTCGGTGCGGTCGCCGGGGCGGTACTCGCCGGTCACTGCGGCAACCCACAGCGTGAAGGCAGCAGCCATCGCGAGGAAGGCGCCGAACTTGATCAGGTCGCCACGTTGGCGCCGTCGTTCCGGACTGAGTCGATTCGCGCGCTTCATGGCAGCTGCGCCCCTCCCTTGAGCAGGCCGAGCAGGGTGTCGAGGGCGGCCTGGTCGGGCGTCGGCTGCGGGCCGACGTACGGATTGGCACCGGTCAGCAACGAGGGCGGTTCCTTCTCCGCTTCGGCGGCGTCGATGTACGGCAGCCCGTAACAGATGGGTCCGGTGGTGTCGCCCTGCTGGGGCAGGTTCTCGCCGTACGTGTAGGGATCGCGACCCGGGATCAGACGGGTGATGGTGGTGACGCCGGGGTGGGTGCCACCGACGGCGGCCTCGGCGAGCTTGTTGGCATTGGCCAGACCGAGCACGGTGCAGGGCAGCTCGGGCGAGTAGCGCTCCAGGACATCGGCCACCGGCTGGAGCAGGCGCAACGAGGTCACCAGACCCTTCTCGGAGCTGCGCAGCAGGACGTCGGTCTCGTCGCTGAAGCCGGTCAGGCTGCGCTCGAGGGCGCGCAGTGACGCCTGCTGGCGCACCACCGTGCGCGAGATGGTGCCGGTCTGGCTGAACGCGCTGACCAGGTCGGGCCGGGCGAGTTCGTAGACGTCGAGGACGTCGTCGGCTGCGCGGAGGTCGGCGCTGAGGGTGCGCAGCGACGGGTTGAACGAGCGCAGGTAGGTATCGGTCTGGGTGATCAGATCACCGATCAGTTCGCCCCGCTCGTCGACGGCACCGGCGACGGCGGTCAGCGCCGAGTTCACGTCGGCCGGGCGTGCCACGGCGAGCACGGCGGTGAGGTTCTCGAAGGCCTCGTCGACCTCGACCGTGACCCGGTCGGCGGGGATGACCGCGCCGGCCTTGATCGTCTCCCCGGTGTCAGGAGTAGGGGGCGTGAGCTGGACGTACTTCGCACCGAACGCCGTCGGCGGGACGATCTGCGCCGTCACGTCGGCCGGCACCTGGTCGACCTTGTCGGAGTCGATCTCGAGGTCGATCGTCACCTTCGACCCGTCGGTGTGGATCTCGGCGACCCGGCCGATCTCGACGCCGCGCAGCTTGATCGGTGCACCCGAGGCGAGGGTGAGTCCGGCGCGGTCGGCCTCGACCGACACCAGCACGTTGCGCTCGAACGCCCCGCGGTACTTGGCGATGGTGCCCGCGATCATCAACGCGATCAGGGCAATGAACAGGAAACCGAAGACGACCTGACGGTCGATCTTGTGGGAATGGGTTGTCGTCATGGCCGCCTCACCCCGCGATGTGCACCGACGGACCGCCCCAGATGGCGATCGCGAAGATGAGGTCGATGAACATGGTGCAGATCAGGGCGGACCGGACGGCCTTGCCGACCGCGGCACCCACACCGGCAGGGCCGCCCGATGCGCGGAAGCCGTGGTAGCAGCAGATCGAGACGATCACGAGCGCCATCAGGATCACCTTCACCATCGCCAAGAAGATGTCGCTGGGGACCAGGAACGTGTCGAAGTAGTGCTGATAGGTGCCCGGCGGCTGGTCGTACCCGACCGTGACGACCAGGTACGTCGCCAGCCAGCACATCATCAGCGCGATCGCGAAGAGCGGTACGACGGCAATGAGTCCCGCGATGATCCGGGTCGTCACCAGGTAGGGGACCGGCGGGACCGCCATCACCTCGAGGGCATCGATCTCCTCCGAGACGCGCATGGCACCGATCTGCGCGGTGAAACCCGCACCGACGGTCGCGGTGAGCGCGATGCCCGCGATGATCGGCGCCACCTCGCGGGTGTTGAAGTACGCCGAGAAGAACCCGGACAGCGTCGAGACGCCGATGTTGTCGAAGGACGTGTAGGCCTGCAGCCCGACCTCGATGCCCGAGGCCGCCGTCAGGAACCCGATGACCAGCACCGTGCCGCCGATCAACGCGAGCGCACCAGAGCCGAGCGCCACTTCGGCGAGGAGGCGGACAATCTCCTTCGGGTAGTGCCTGAGGGTCCGCGGCATGTGGGAGTAGGCGCTGCCGTGGAACGCCAGCTGGTCGCCGAGTTCGCGCAGCGCACCGGTCGGCTTGGCGAGGTGGCGGGAGACCTCGGCGCGATTGATCGTGGCCATGTCAGGCTCCGAGCTTGATCTGGAGGAACAGCGCGGAGATCACGCTGTTGGCGGCGAACAGGAGCATGAAGGCGAAGACGACGGTCTGGTTGACGGCCTCACCGACGCCCTTGGGTCCGCCCTTGGCGTTGAGGCCGAGGTAGCAGGCGGTCAGGCCGGCGAGCATCCCGAAGACCGCCGCCTTCGCCTCGGAGGCGAGGAAGTCGGGCAGCCCGACCAGCAGGGTCAGGTCGGAGAGATAGAGGCCCGGGGTGGCGCCCTGGAGGACGACGGAGAAGAAGTACCCGCCGACCAGGCCGACCACGGTGACCATCCCGTTCAGGGCGACACCGACCAGGGTCGAGGCCAGCACCCGGGGGACGACGAGTCGTTCGATCGGGTCGATGCCGAGAGTGACCATCGCGTCGATCTCCTCGCGGATCTTGCGCGACCCGAGGTCGGCGCAGATGGCGGTCGCACCGGCACCAGCGACGACGAGCACTGAGACGATCGGCCCGATCTCGCGCACCACCGCCACCGCGGCACCGGCGCCGGCGAGATCCACCGCACCGATCTGGATCAGCAGCTGGTTGACCTGGAAGATGATCACGACGCAGAACGGAATCGACACCAGCAGCGCCGGCCAGAAGGACACGTTGGTGATGAACCAGGCCTGCGAGATGAACTCGCGGAAGTGGAACTTGCGCGTGAACATCTGCTTGAAGACGGTCCCGACAAAGCTGTAGAACGCACCGAAGGTGCCGAGCGTCTTGAACGGCATCGACGAGCGCACCGCTTCGCGAGCGATCTGGCGGGCCTCGGGCGTCATGCCGTCGGGGCCCTGGCGTTCCTTGACCGGCGCGAGCGTCATGCGGCGTACTCGTTGCTGGTGGCGAAGGTCGGTGCGGGCATGGGGTCCATCTGACAGGTGGCGTGCGTCACTGCGCTCGTGGTTGTCGACCAAAGAACGCACGGCCGGTTGTCCCTCTGCACAAAGGGCCCTCGGGGTGACTACGGTGGCGCACATGGTGTCCAGCGAGTCCGCGTCATCCGACCTCGCGCCGTGGTTGCTCGCGTACGTCGCGGAGCAGGCCAAGCTCGCGCAGGTCTCCGCGTGGGTGGACCGGGTGAGCGGCGCGATCCTGACCGAGATCCCCGAGGTCGGTGAGATCGAGGGGCTCGGTGAGAGCATCCGGGTGACGGTGCGCGACCACTGGATGGCGTTCCTCGCCGACCTGCCCAAGCCGGAGCAGCACTTCCGTCTCGTCGACTCGGCCCATCGGCTCGCTGCTGACGTCGCCGACCGCCAGGTGCCCCTGGAGATCCTGATCCGGTTCTACCGGGTCGCCCAGCAGGAGGTGTGGGGCTACGCCCGCGAGGTCATCGCCGAAGCGCCCTCCGGCGAGGTCGACCACGCCGAGTTGCTCATCTACTTCTGGAACCGTGCGGGGGTCTGGCTCGACAGTTCCATCACGGCCTCGATCGACGTCTACCAGGCAGTGCGCAGCCGGGTGCTGGCCGGCGCAGCCGCGCAACGCTACGAATCGGTGCGTGCGGTTCTGGCCGGCGAACTCGACGACCCGCGTGAGGCGTCCAGCGCGTTGGGTGGGTACCCGATCTCCGTGCACCACACGGCTTTCGTGCTGTCAGTGACCGACCCGGAGCGAGCCGGTTCCCTCGAACCCCTCGCCCTGGACCTGGCCCGCCAGATCGGCGCGGCCAACCCGCTCGTGGTCAAGCCGGGCGGGCGACAGTTGTGGATGTGGCTCGGCACCCGCGACGCACCGGACCTCACGCCCCTGTCGGCGCCGTCGGCCCCCTCGGACCTCGCGCACGAGAGCATCGCGGTCGGCATCGGATCCTCGACGACCGGCATCGCCGGGTTCGCCGCCAGCCATCGCGAAGCACTCGGTGCCCTGCGGGTGGCGACCCCCGACGGTCCCACCTGGCTGACCCTCTACACCGATGTCGAACTCCCGGTCCTGCTCGGTTGCACGCCCGACGTCGACCGCTTCGTCGCCCGCCAACTCGGCCCGCTCACCGGTGAGGACGAGGGCACCCAGCGCATCAGGGAGACCTTGTCGGCGTACCTCGACTGTGGCGGCAGCGCCGAGGAGGCCTCCCGCCTCCTGGTCGTGCATCGCAACACGATCCGCTACCGCCTCGGCCAGGCCGAGGAGATGCTGGGGCGCCCGGTCGCGAAGCTGAGCCCCCAGCTCTCCATCGCCCTGCGCCATCACGAACTGTTCCACCGCTGACGCGTCAGCCCTCGAAGTAGTCGTTGGCCATCGACTCGCATCACGCACCGACTCGGGAGCTCGGCGCGACCGGAACGAAGTCGACCTTCTCGCGGACGCCGCAGTCAGGGCAGCACCAGTCGTCGGGGATGTCCTTCCAGGCGGTGCCGGCGGCGAAGCCCTCGAGCGCGTTGCCGATCTCGACGTCGTAGGTGTAGTTGCAGCCGGGGCACTTCGCGGCGAGAACTTCCTCGTTGAACGTGTGGGCCGAGGTGTCCTCGAGGACCTCCTCCACGACCGCGATCGGCGCGGGGTATTTCCGCAGCAGCTTCTCGCGCTTGCTCGGCAGCAGGTTCGCGTGGCGGATGTCGCCGTCGTAGTGGGCGACCACGCGCTTGTCCATCATCGAGCGGAACAGCGGCGGGAACATCGCGACGACGATCATGCCGGTGTAACCGGTGGGCAGGACCGGGGCGTCCTTGAAGTCGCGCAGCGTCTGGTAGCGACGGGTCGGGTTCGCGTGGTGGTCGCTGTGGCGCTGCAGGTGGTAGAGCAGCACGTTCGTGGCGACGTTGTTGGAGTTCCACGAGTGGCTCGGCTGGACCCGCTCGAAGCGCTGCCGCTCCGGCGGGCCGACCTTCGCGCGCAGCATGCCGTAGTGCTCCATGTAGTTGACGACCTCGAGCAGCGAGAAGCCCATGACGGCCTGGAGGACGAGGTAGGGGAGCAGCGCGAGCGGGTTGACGTCGTACGCGAGACCGAGCCAGAGCATCAGGCCACCCCACAGGACGACGGTCATCAGCCAGGCGTTGAGGACGTCGTTGCCGAGGTGGAACGGGTGCGTGCCCTTGCGCTGGTAGCGCTTGGCCTCGAGGTGCCACGCGCTCGTCAGCGAGCCGCGGACGGTGCGCGGCAGGAACCGGTAGACGCTCTCGCCCATCCGCGAGCTGGCGGGGTCCTCGGGGGTGGCGACGCGGACGTGGTGGCCCCGGTTGTGCTCGATGAAGAAGTGGCCGTAGAAGGTCTGCGCGAGGGCGATCTTGGACGCCCAGCGCTCCACCGACTCACGCTTGTGGCCCAGCTCGTGGGCGGTGTTGATCGCGACGCCGCCGACGGTGCCGATCGAGATGGCGAGCCCGATCCTGGCGATGACGGACAGGTCGGCGGTGGCGAGGTAGTAGATCGCCAGGATGAAGCCGATGTACTGCACCGGCAGGTACAGGTAGGTCACCCAGCGGTAGTACTTGTCGTTCTCGAGCGCGTCGATCACGTCGTCGGGCGGGTTCGTGTCGTCGTACCCGGTGACCAGGTCGAGGAGCGGGATGACCGCGAAGAACACGACCGGCGTCATCCAGAGCCAGAAGCCCTGGTCCGTGGCCCTGTGCAACGCGATGGCCGCCAGCGGCAGCGTGGGGACCACGAGCCCCAGCATCCACAGGTAACGCTTCTTGTCCTTCCACCGCTTCGCTGCGCCGGTGGCAGTTTCGACCTTCGTCATCGGGACCTCCTTGGATCGGGCGACGGCCAGTCGCCGTATGCCCTCCAAGGTGTCACCGGAGCGGGGTCGTCATCTCAGGCCGTTCGCACAACGTTGGTGGTGGGCGTTGGCGGCCTGCACAAAGGGCCCGGGGTGTCGGTCAAGCGGTCTGGAAGGCCTGCACGGCAGCCAGGTCGTACGAACCCGCGTCGGTCCCGACGCCCTGGGCCACCTGCGCGGCGGTCGCGCAACCCAGTGCCGCGGCCTCGGTCGGCGTCTGGCCGAGGGACAGGCCACGCAGGAAGCCGGCAGAGAACGCGTCGCCGCAGCCGGTCGTGTCGACGACCTCGATGGAGTACGCCGGAACCTCGGCCACTCCCTCGGTGGTGACGACCAGCGCCCCGCGAGCGCCCTGGGTCACCGCGACGCAGCGGGCGCCGAGGTCGAGCAGGGCGCGGGCGCCGTCGGCCAGCGAGGTCGCACCGGTGAAGCCGAGTACCTGCTCGTCGTTGGGCAGCAGGTAGTCGGTGTGCGGCAGGGCGGCCGCGATCCACGCCAGCATGTCGGGGTCGCCCGGCGCCAGGATGTCGACCGACGTGGTGATCCCCAGTCCGCGTGCCCGGGCGAGGAGTTCGCCGGCGGCGTCGCCACCGAGGAACTCCGGTCCGCCGAGGTGCAGGTGCGTCACCCCGTCGAGTACGTCGCCCGGCAGGTCCTCGAGCGTGAACGAACCGTTGGCTCCGATGCAGTGCCAGGCCGGCCGGTCGCCGTTCGGCCGCACGGGCAGTACCGAGGCCGACGTCTGGGCCTCCGCCTTGCGGACGAGCCCGGAGGTGTCGACGCCTTCGCGGGCGAGCAGCGCGAGCAGGGTGTCGCCGACGGGATCGGTGCCGACGGCGCCGTACGACTTCACCGCGGCACCGAGGCGACTCAGGATCACCGCCGTGCCGCCGGCGGTGCCGGCCGGGGACATCCGGATGGTCTCGACGAGTTGTCCGTCGGAGCCCGCCGGGATCGACTCGATGCCGAGGACGTGGGTGTCGAGGACGTGGACGCCGACCGCGGCGACAGTCATGGGGGCGGTGGGTGAGCTCATCGGTTCTCCTGGGTGGTGCCGTAATTGCGCTCGATCGCGACCCGGATGACGTCCAGCTGCTGCTCCTCGGTGAGCACGCGTGGCTCGCCGAGGGCGCTGGCCCGGTGGTGCAGCTGGCACAGCCATTCGAGGAGCAGTGCGTTCTCGACGGCCTTGCCGAGCGTGTCGCCGATCGCGACCGAGCCGTGGTTCGCGAGCAGTGCTGCGCTCCGCCCGGCGAGGGCCTCACGGACGTGGTCGGCGATGGCCGGCGTCCCGAAGGTCGCGTACGACGCCACCCGGATCGCGCCGCCGAGGGCGAGCTGTTGGTAGTGGAGCACCGGCAGTTCGTCCAGGACACACGCAAGGGCGGTGGCGAAGGGCGCGTGGGTGTGGACGACGGCCCCGGCCGGACAGTCGCCGTAGACGCCCAGGTGGAGGGCGAGCTCGGACGTGGGAGCCAGGTTGCCCTCGACCACGCGTCCGGCGAGGTCGACGACGGTCACGTCGTCGGCGGTGCAGCCACCGAGCGTCACGCCGGTGGCGGTGACGGCGACCAGGTCGCCGGACCGGGCGCTGACGTTGCCGGCGGTGCCGATGAGCAGGCCTGCCTCCGCGAGCCGGCGCGATGCCTCGGCAACCGAGGCCCGGAGACCGGCGAGGGTCACCGGTCGCTCGCGATGCGCGCGAGGTAGCCGGTCACCAGCTCGATGGCCTGGTCGATGAGGAAGTTGTCGCCGCGCGGGTCGCGCTCGAAGGCCAGCTGGAAGGCGCGGTCGCCCACCTCGACGGCCAGTTCGGCGATCGCGGTCAGTTCGGCCGCGCTGAAGTCACCTGCGTCGACCAGCCCGGAGCCGGTCGCCACGGCGAGCAGGTTCTCCGCGATCCGCTTGTTGTGGTGGCGTCCGTAGTCGTAGATCGCGTTGTTGGTGCGCCCGCGCATCCAGATCTGCATGAACGCCGGGCGGCGGTGATAGACGGACACGAACGCGCGCATCGAGGTGTCGACGAGCGTGGCGACGGTCAGGTCGGGAACGGCCGCGAGGTCGCTGGCCACCTGGTCGTCCATCTCGGCCATGTCGCGCTCGCACAGTGCGAGCAGCACGGCCTCCTTGTCGGAGAAGTACTGGTAGAGCGAGGCGACGGGAAGTTCGGCGGCGTCCGCGATGGCTCGTGTGGTCAGTCCGTCGATGCCGTCGACGAGGACCAGCCCGGCGGTGGCGTCCAGGATCCGCTCCACCCGCTCGCGCGACCGCGCCTGGGTGGGCATGCGGCGGCGACTGGGGACGGCACTGGACGGCCGCTCCGTCGTTGACCCGTCGACGGGCACGGCGGGGCCGGAAGTGATGGACGGCGGCATGGACGCAGTGTAGCCTCTGAACCCGAACCTGACACACATTCACCTTCGTCGTACGACGAAAGGGCTGGAGGCCACGATGAGCACCCCCCGACTGGCGACTGATCCGGGCGCGTTCGCGCTGGGCCGGCGCGGCCTGTTCGCCGGCGGCGCCGCCGCCCTCGGGGTGCTTGCGATCGACGCCCTCGAGGCCGAGGTGAACGCCGCGACCCTGCAGGGACCGCTGCCACCCAAGGTCGACGTGGTGGTCGTTGGCGGCGGGATCGCCGGGCTGGTTGCCGCCGCGCGGGTTGCTCGCAGCGGCCGCTCGGTGCTGGTGGTCGAGGCCCGCAACCGGGTCGGTGGCCGGGTGCTCAACCACGCGCTCGGCACCGGCGGCACGATCGAGGCGGGCGGCGCCTTCATCGGCCCGACGCAGCGCTACATCAAGAACCTCGCGACCAGCCTCGGCGTCGCGACCTTCGACGAGTACGTCACCGGCAAGAACGTCTACATCTCCTCGCTGCTGGGCCGCCAGACGTACACCGGCACCGTCCCGCCCGACCCCACGATCCTGCTGGACGCGCTGCTCGCGCTGCAGAAGCTGAACGGCTACGCCAAGGGCATGTCGGTCAGTGCACCGTGGACCCACCCGCGTGCTGCCGAATGGGACCGGACCACGCTCGGTGACTGGATCCGCCGCAACACCCTGAACAGCCGCGGCGTCGAGTCGCTGATCCGGGCCTGGACGCAGCCCGGCTTCGGTTCCGACCCCGATCAGCTCTCCCTGCTGTACGTCATCCACTACATCGCCTGCTCCGGCGACGAGACCCATGTGGGCACGTTCGAGCGCAACTCCGACACCGTCAACGGCGCGCAGGAGAGCCGGTTCGTCGGTGGGTCGCAGCGGATCCCGCTCGCCCTCGCCAAGGGCCTGGGCAACCGGGTCGCGCTGAATGCGCCAGTGAGCCAGATCGCCCACGTCGACGGCCGGGTCCGCGTCCGTACCGCCCGCGGCGTGGTGTCCTGTCGCCGGGTCATCGTGTCGGCGCCGCCCAAGCAGGTGCTCGACATCGACTTCTCGCCGGGCATGCCGGCCGGTCGTCGTACCTTGTTGACGAAGATGCAGATGGGCCGCCTGATGAAGTGCGACGCGGTCTACGACACGCCGTTCTGGCGCACCGACGGGCTCACCGGCTTCGGCATCTCCGACTCGGGCGCGGTCCGGGCAGCGTTCGACAACGGCGTGCCCGGCACCAACCACGGCATCCTGCTGGCCTTCGTCGGCGGCTCGACCTGGGCGCAGTACGGCAACCTGTCCCTGGCCGAGCGCCGCAAGGCCGTGCTCGAGGGCTTCGCCCGGATGTTCGGCGAGAAGGCGCTGCACCCGATCGAGTACACCGAGCACGACTGGACCCGTGAACGCTGGACCCGTGGCGGTCCGGTCGCGATGTACCCGCCCAACGTGATGGCCACCTACGGGCGCTACATCCGCACGCCGTTCGGACGCGTGCACTGGGCGGGCACCGAGACGTCGACGTACTGGACCGGCTACATGGACGGGGCGGTCCGCTCCGGCAACCGGGCCGCCGCCGAGGCGCTGGCGAAGCTCTGATGCGCCGTACGACGTTCCTGGTCCTCGTCGCGCTCCTCGCTGCCGTGGGCCTCGGCCCGGCCACCGCTGCGGAGCGAGCCGTCGGGCACACGCGGGTCTTCGCGAAGGTCCAGTCGCCGGGCTTCCCGGCGTACGTCCACGTGCACCCCAACGGGCGCGTCTACGCCGGCACCTACACGAACCCGACGGGCGACGCGCTGCGCTCGCGGGTGTTCGAGTACGCCGCGTCCGGGACGCTGCTCCGGTCCTGGACGGTGCCCGGGCAGGACCTCACCAAGCCGCGCGGCGTGCAGGTCGCGACCTCGGACGCACGCGGCCGGCTGGTGCTGCTGGAGAAGTCACTGGGCCGCGTCCTCACCCTCGACGTGACGACGGGACGGTTCGCGGTCCAGGCGACCATTCCGGACCTGCCCGGCGCTGGTCACCCGATCCCGAACTACGCAGCGTGGGGTCCGGGCGGAGCGCTCTACCTGAGCGACTACGGACAGGACGTCATCTGGCGCATCCCCGCCGCGGGCGGTGCTCCGCGCGTCTGGCTCCGCACGGCGAAGCTCGCCGGCCTCGCAGGGTTCGGCACCACCGGCATCGTCTATGAGCCCGCGACGCGCTCCTTCCTGGTCAGCCAGCAGACGACCAGCGACCTGCTCGGCCTGCTCCGCGGACACCTGTACCGGATCCCGGTGCTCAGCACTGGCGGTCCCGGTGCGCTCCGGACCGTCTGGACGTCGGGGCCGCTGGACCTGCCCGACGGGTTCGGCATCGCGCGGTCCGGCAACGTCTACCTCTCGCTGCTCGGCACCAACCAGTTGCTCAAGCTCAGCCCCACGGGGAAGGTGCTGGCCCGGATGCGCGCCACCGGCTCGGCAGTGCCCTTCGACAGTCCGTCGAACGCGACCTTCCTGGGCACGCGGGTACTGGTGGCGAACCAGTCGGCGATCCTCGGCAACACCAGCCACCACGTCATCCTCGACGTCGAGGTCGGGGAGCGCGGAGCGCCTCTCTTCATCCCGGCGCAGTCGACACTGCGCTGACCCGACGGGTCAGCCGCCACACCGATGGTGCCGCCACCGCGGCGAGCGAGCTGAAGCCGATCACGCCGGCCACCACCAGGAGCCAGCGATCGATGCCGACCAGACCCACGACGGGACCGGTCAACGCCATGCCGAGGGGACGGCAGACGAACGAACCGACGAGGTCGAAGGCGTAGACGCGCGACAGCATGTCCTCGGCGACGTTCTCCTGGATCGCGAGGTCCCAGTTCACGCTGAACAACTGCAGCCCGACACCGTGGACCGCGGCGCCGAGCAGCACCAGCGGCAACTGGTCAGCGACCGCCATCGCGAGCGGGAACGCCGCGGTGAGTGACAGGAGCAGAACGCCCCACCGGAGCAGGAACTGCGGCCGCCAGCGCAGCGCGATCAGTCCGCCGATCACGAAGCCCGCCATCAACGAGGCGAGCGCCCAACCCCACGCCGCCTCGCCCCACGTGTCGCCGACGACGATCGGCCCGAGCACGCCCTGCACCCCGCCGAAGCACAGGTGGTAGAGCAGCGCCTGGCCGATCAGCAGCCACAGCCACGTGTGGCGGAGCACCTCGCGGAAACCGTCCGCGAGCTCGCTCAGCAGCCGTTCTCCCGCGCCCCGAGCAGGCGCCGCGACCCGGATCAGTGAGAAGAACACGGCCGCCAGGGCGTACGACACCGCGTCGATCGCGATCGCCCACCCCGAACCAGCGACCGCCACGATGATGCCCGCCAGCGCGAACCCCACGGCGTACGACGTCTGGTTGGCCAGGCTGCGGATCACGACTGCGCGCCCCAGCAGCTCGTCGGGCACCGTGAAGCGGGTCAGCGAGTTCGATGCGGGCTGGGCGAGGGCACCGAGGCAGCCATTGAGCACCCCGATCAGGGTGAGGAACAGGATCGACCCGTGCCCGGTGATCAGGACCGTCGCGCAGATGGCCTGGCTGACGCAGGTGGCTGCTGCGGAGCCCTGCATCAGGAGTTGTCGCGGGAGCCGGTCGCCCAGCACCCCGCCGTACAGGATGGTGACGACCTCGGCGGCCGAGAAGGCAGCGACGACGAGGCCGAGCTGGGTGGCGGACCCGCCGAGGTCGAGCACCGCGAACGCCAGCGCGACCGGCGTCATCGCCGAGCCCAGGGCGCTGACCGTGACCCCGCCGACGAGCCAGCGGAAGTCGGGGATGCGAAGCGGAGAACCGTGTGGACCGAGCACCCGGGCAGCCTAGGCGCGCCCGCCGACGTACCCGAACCCGCGAGACAACGCAGGGAAACACCGACCGAATCGGGCCCCGGAGCCTTCTTCGGTCGGTGTTTCCCTTCCTACGTGCGTCGCCCGGACCCCCACTGGCCGAGGACGCTGGCCACTGCCTCAGTCCGCCGCGCGGCGCGTGCGCGCCTGGAGGAGGGTGAGGACCGCGAGCACCCGGCGGTTCAGGTGCTGTGAGGGTTCGAGTTCGAGCTTGTCGAAGATGTGCGAACACAGCGCTTCGACGGTCTTCCGCGACAGGCACAGCTGCGCTGCGATGCCGGCGTTGGACTGGCCCATGGCGATCTGGTGAAGCACCTGGCGTTCCCGACGACTGAGCCGGTCCAGCCGACTCGTCGCCGCCACGTACGTCGCCCCGAGATCCATCATCGTGGTGGTCATCAGGCGGGGATGACGGGTCCGCCGTGGAACTGGAACCGGCGGGACCGCGTACGGGGAGAGGGAGCGCTCCGCGGTCCCGCCAGTGTCAGGACGCGGGAGGGGACGACCTCGCCCGCGGCATTCTTGAGGATCTCCAGGATCCCGGCCTCGGACCGACGGAGTCGGGCGACGGCGTCGTTGAGGTCGTCTTCACCCGTGCGGATGTCGAGCTGTGCCTCGCACATGTGGTTCCAGCGGGCGCGGAGCGCGGCCACCAGGCCGGCGGGGCCGTTGAAGTACGGCGCCCACTCCTCGCGCCACGGGACGGCGCCGCTCATGTCGGCGGCGGCGACCGCTTCGACCTCGTGGAAGATGCGGATGCGTTCGTGGGTTTCGGTCCAGGTCATGACGTTGTTCCTTCCGGGGAGGGCGGTGGGGAGTCACCGCTCGGTTTCACGAAAGGAGGAGGACTGGCCACCCCCCGCTGATACGCCGACTTCGGAAATCTTTCGGCGACCTTGCCGGCGCAGGGCGAGCTTCGCCAGCGTGTGCCGCCCGAGGTACGGCGTCGGCCGCAGCCCGAGCTTGTCGAAGACGGCCGTGCACAGCGCCGCTGCTTCCTCGGGCGTGATGCCGAGCCGGGCCGCAACGAGGGCCTCGGTGTCGGCCCCTGACTGGCCGAGCGCGATCACCCGGAGCAGCGAGCGCTCGGTGGGATCGAGTCGGTCCAGCCGGCTCGTGGCTGTGATGTAGCTGAGTTCGAGTGTCATGCGCCGTACCTCTTCCGGGCAGCGGGCGGTGGGGAGTCACCGTCCACCTCTCGGAGGCGTGGGGGGATCTCGGTGATACGGGAGTGGTGGCCGCGTTTCGACGTATCACCGGCACTGGTTCGCAGGTCCTATGTGCGGGACGATGCTTTCGACGGATTCCTGCGCACGCTGGATGAGGAGGTCGGGAGTGGATGTGACGACGCCGTTGTCGACGCTCGTCCCCGCGGCACGCGAAGGAGATCAAAATGCCTGGAACGCGATCGTCGACCGGTTCCTGCCCCTCGTCAACGCCCTGGTCCGTGGCTACCGCCTGGCCGAGGCCGACGGCGACGACGTCAGCCAGACCGTGTGGCTGCGCCTGGTCGAACACCTCGGTGCGCTCCGTGAACCGGACGCCCTTCCCGGCTGGATCCGTACGACGACCCGCAACGAGTGCCTGCGCCTGCTCACCACGCGGGGCCGGGTCCGACCGGTCGACCCGCAGGACCACGGCGGCCTGGACGCCGTCGAGGACGACATCGCGGACGACGACCTGCTGGCTGTCGAGCGCCGCAACCTCCTCCGCGAAGCCATGGCCGAGCTGCCGGCCGCCCGCCGCGAACTCCTGCTCCTCCTGCTGGCCGACCCTCCGGTCGGCTACGAACAGATCAGTGAACGACTCGGGATTCCGATCGGGAGCATCGGCCCCACCCGGGCCCGTGCACTCGAACAACTGCGACGTACCCGCGCCCTGCGCGGTCTCGGTCCGGATCTCGTGGGAGGGGAACGCTGATGACCAACTGGGATGAACTCACCGACGACGAGCTGATGGCTGAACTGGCTTCAGCGGTGGCTGAGCCGGCACCAGAGGTCCTTGAACGGCGTCGCGCGGCCGCCCAGGCTGCGTTCACCTGGCGCACGGTCGACGCCGAGCTGGCCGAGCTGTTGCACGACTCGGCCCTCGAAGCCGGCGCCGCCGTCCGCTCCGGCTCCGAAGGCCCACGCTCACTGGCGTTCGGCCGCAGCGGCCGCACCCTCGAGATCGAGGTCGACGGCGACCAGGTCCTCGGTGAAGTGATCACCGACGGCGAGGCCTCCGAGCGCACGAAGGTGACGCTCCGCCGCCCCGACGGTCAGGACGTCACCGTCGAAGCCGACGCGTCCGGCTTCGTCCGGTTCTCCGGTGTGGCGTCTGGCCTCGCCCGGTTCGTGGTCGAGCGGGCGGGGTGGTCGCTCACCACGCCCTGGGTGACCATCTAGTTCGGCTTTCCCGCGCTCAGCACGCACCAGGTGCGGGCTGAGCGCGGACAAGTGGCCCGGTGGTTGAGGTGCGAGGAGCGCCAGCGACGAGCCTCGAAACCCCCGGGCGTCAGGTCAGCGGACCGACCGTCACAATCGGTCCGACCCGCGGGTCGGTGGACGGCGTGCCGCCCTTGATCACGATGTCGGCGGCCTTGCGCGCGCTGTCGCCCGTGGCCTGCATGTGCGCGGCAATCAGCCCGGACACCAGCGGCGTCGAGAACGACGTGCCGCTCCACTGGGCGAGGCCATCGAACTTCCGGATCTGTCCGACATTCGGCGGCTCGTAGCACTTGTACGTGCCCTTCGGGAACGCGTTGACGTGATTGCGTCCGCGGGCGTAGACGTCCACCCAACTCTTGCCGTGGTTGGAAAAGTCGGAGACCTTGCCGTCGGCGTCGACCGAGCCAACGGAAACCACCCAGTCGAACGCGGCGGGCCAGAACGGCGCACTGCTGGCGTCGTTGCCTGCCGCGGCGACGATGACGATGTCGTCTCGTCGGGCGAACTTGTTGTGACCGTTCAGCATCTCGAACCCGAGAGGCGCGAAATCGCCGCGGGTGTGGGTGCCTGCCGAGATGCTGATGATCTGCGGGTGATTGTCGTCGTCGATGGCTTCCTGCAATTGCTGGACGATCTCTGACTCGTAGACCGCGCCGCCGTGGGTGAGTACCCCTTCGACCTCGACCCGAGCGTCGGGCGCCATGCATCGGACCACGCCGGCGACGAAAGTGCCGTGGCCGGCGTACTCGTGGATGGCGTTGGGATTGACGTGCTCTTCGTCGGTCGCGTCGGCGAAGATCTCGCCCGACTCCAGCCACGGGGACTTCGCGCTGCCGACGGCGGCCGTCCACAGACCGGTGTCGACGACGGCCACCCGGATGCGTTCCTCTTCGGAGACGTCGCCCCGCGAGGGAGTGGCAGGCGGCCAAGGGGTGGCCCCGATGCGCTGCCTCAGCATCTCGGGTTCGGAGGCAGGGCAGAGTGATCCACGAATGGTGACGTAGACGATGTGGTCAGGGCACACGGCTCCGGGCTCGATCACCCGCTGATCTTCCAGCTCCCCGAGCGTGGCCAGTACGTCGTCCTGCTTGTCGACGCGCGACGGCAACTTCGCGAGCACGAGGCCGGGGACGCGCGTTTCGGAAGCGCCCAACTCGCCGGAGTACCGGTCCTTGTTCTCGTCCGAGGTGAAGTAGTCCCTGAGCCGCCCGAAGTCCTCCTGACGGATCAGCGCGTGTCCGGGCCGATACAGGTAGCGCACGTCTGCATCATCGGTCGGTGGAATGGTGCCCTTCACCGGTCCGCCAGAGACGCCGGATTCCGTGTCCTCGAATGCCTTTCGGATCACGCCGACCTGGACGCGCCGGAGATGGTCGTCAAGGTCCTTGTCGGGCTTCGGGCGTCCGTTGTCGGGCGGAGTCCGGTCCGGGAACGGGAATCTGAGTTTGCGGATCAGGTCTCGAAGGACCCCGATCGGGAAGCCGGGACGTGCGGGTTCATCCATGACCGCTCCTTTGGGAAGAACGACGCGGGCCCGAGGTCCGCTAGCGGCGCTAACGTAGTCCCGCCCGGCTCAGGGAGTAAAGCGGCTCACCACCATCCTTCAAGAGGTCGCACCGTGGAAGATCTGCTCGAACTCGCCATCGGATCGCCAGCGAGTGCTGTGGAGCGCGCCCAGCGTGTCCTCGCAGGGGCGCCCAGTGCGCTCGAGCGGTCGTATGCCCACCACTGTCTGGGGATCGTGCTCCGTGACCAAGGGCGCATGGATGAGTCCATGAAGGAGCTCCGCGACGCCGGCCGCGCCGCGCGGCAGGCCGGCAGCCAGGATCGGGAGCGCGACGTCCGAGCCACTCACGGCAGCGTGTTGGTCCTTGCGGGCCGTACGCGGTCGGGACTTGCCCAGATGGACAGAGCGCTCGAAGGTGCCACGGGGGAGCTCGCCGCGAAGATTCTCGTGCGGAAGGCCGGCTTGCTGGCGATGGTGGGCCGGGTTGTCGAAGCGGCGCCCATGCTTCGAGCCGCGCTGGTCGAAATCGAGCGGGCTGGCAACGAGGAGTGGAAGGCCCGGATTCAGATCTGGCTCGGGCATGTCGAACTGGCGCGGGGGAACCTTGGTGCTGCTGAGCGCGAGATTCTCTCGGCCGCTGCAACTCTGGCTGGAATGGGCGAGACGCTGCAACGTCTCCATGCCGTTGAGAATCTCGCCGAGATCGCGCTGGCGAGGGGAGACGTCGCAGGCAGCCTGCGGACATACGCCGAGGCCCTTCAGGGGTACGACGCCACCGGGGAACCGCCGCGACAACCGCTGATCGGAACTATGGCTCGCGCTCACCTTGCCGCTGGCCTTGACGATGAGGCCATTCGCCTCCTTGACGCCCAGCTCAACTCGCCCGATGTCGCGTTGCTCGACGTCGCGGATCTCCAGATCCTGTACGCAACTGCGCTCCTGGGGGTTGGATCGCTCGACCAGGCCGAGGTCGCGGCCCGCACCGCTGTCGACCTGTGCCGTCGTCAGAAACGGGCCTGGTTCACGCTTCGGGCGCAACTCGTCCATGTTCGCGTCCGCGAGGCGATGAAGGACGACCGCGGCCTGTCGGTTGCGGCTCGACGCGTTGCGGGGAAGTTGCGTGAGCAGTCCGCCGATGAGGCACCTCTGGCGCTCACGATTGCCGGGCGCCTGGCCCGCGGGGAGGAACGGGCGACCCTCTGGGCGCAGGCAGCGTCGTACCGACATCATCCGAACGCGCTGGTTCGTGCCGGCGCCTGGCATGCACAGGTGTTGACTCGCTCGGAGGGTGATGACAGGGGCGGGGTTCTGCGGGCCGCTGCGTCCGGCCTCGACGCGATCGACGAGCACCGCCGCCTGATCGGCTCCTCCGAACTCCGCGCCCTCGCCACCACCCATGGGCGAGACCTGACGACGATCGCGCTGCGCCACGCAGCGACCGACCCGCGCACTTTGCTCCGCTGGAGCGAACGCACCCGCGCCACCGCGCTCGCCCAACCACCGGCAACGTCCGACGCCGCGACCATCCCGGCCTCGCTCGCGGCGCTCCGCGACAACGGACGCAGGCTCGCGGAGGCCCGTCAGGACGGGGATCCGACCGAGGAGCTGGAGAAGGAGCGGTTGCGGCTGGAACGGGCGGTGCGGGCGGAGCACCACACGCTGTCTGCGGACTCGGTCGAGCGGCAGCGGCCGGTGAGCGCCGAGGAGGTCGTGAGCTCGGTCGGTGACGGCTGCCTCGTCGAGCTGGTCGACGTCGACGGCACCCTGCACGTGCTGGTGGTGCATGGCGGGAAGGTGCGTCGCAAGGTTGCGGGCAGCACCGCCGAGATCGCCGAGCTGCTCGGACCCGCTGCGATGCTCCTCCGGCGCACCTCGCGCGGCCGACCGGCCGACCTCACCGCGCTCGGGCAGCGCCTGCAGGACGCGATTCTCGGGGACGCCGTACGGCTGATCCCGGAGGGGCCGGTCGTGATCGCCCCGACCGCGCGGCTGCACGGACTCCCGTGGGCGCTGCTCCCTGCGCTCCACGACCGACCGTTCAGCGTGGTGCCGTCGGCGGGGCAGTTGCTCCGCGCCCGCGCGACCTCACGCCCGGCCGAACCGCGAACGGTCCTCGTCACCGGGCCCGGTCTGGCGACCGGCGGCGCCGAGGTGCCCGTGCTCGCGAAACGCCACCCGGACGCCGTACTCCTCGATGGGACCCACGCAACGCTTGATGCGGTGCTGAGCCAGCTCGACGGCGCTGACCTGGTGCACCTCGCAGCGCACGGACGGTTCCGCGCCGACAGCCCGCTGTT
The DNA here is from genome assembly GCF_014108865.1 of Nocardioides sp. WS12. NCBI lineage: Bacteria > Bacillati > Actinomycetota > Actinomycetes > Propionibacteriales > Nocardioidaceae > Nocardioides > Nocardioides sp. WS12. Next base: position 809,320 of record NZ_CP053928.1, read on the forward strand.
CTCCGCACTCGACCTCGCGGACGGCCCGCTCACGGTCCACGACCTCGAACGGCTGCAGCGGGCGCCGTACCGCGTCGTCCTGTCGGCCTGCGAGTCGGGCGTCCTCGCACCCGTCGGCGCCGAGGAACTGCTCGGCCTGGCCGCAGCCCTGTTCTCGCTCGGCACCGCGTGCCTGGTCAGCAGCGTCGCGGAGGTCAACGACGTCGCGACCGCTGACCTGATGGTCGACCTGCACGCGGCGCTCGCGGCGGGCGGCGACCCGGCCACCGCCCTGCACGAGGTACGACGCGCCGCCGTACCCGGATCGGTGGAAGCGGCCACGGCGGCGGCCTTCCTGGCCCTCGGCGTCTAGCCCGTTCGAGAGACGACGCCGCCCTCCGCGGCTAGCCTGCTGACTCGGACACAAGGAGGCACCGTGGAAACCGAGACGACCGATCCGGTGGTCGCGACCGCGCGTCGTGGAACGGTGCTGGGATCGGTTGCTGTCGGCGTCCTGGTCAGCGTGGGTGTGGCGTTCGTGGATGCCGGTCTGGGGGGCGTCCGCATCAGCGGTGCCATCGAGGACATGGCCCCCGAATTCACGAGCGTCCAGTGGTTCGAACACGTGGGGACAGCCTTCGTCGTCGCGGGTGCCCTTGTCCTCGTTGCGATGGTCTTTCTTCGAGGGTTCGTTCGCAACTGGTGGGTGGTGGCCGCGGTCGCGGTCCTGAGTCTGCCGATCACGTCAATCGCGGCGGCGGAATCGATGTTCGGGATCGCGCGCCTTCTGATCTGACTGTTTGGGGTCCACCCGGTCCGGGGCAGGCTCAGTTCCATGACCGAGTCAGGCTCTCCGTTCCCCCCGCCCCCGACGCCTGCGTACGTCCCCGTCGAGCGGGTGATGCGGCGATCGATGGTGCTGCGGCACCTCCTCAGCGTCGGGTTCGCCCTGGTCGCCACACCCGTCGGGATCCTGCTCTTCGACTACGGCGCGAGCGAGTACGGCCGCAGGCACGCGTACTTCGGCGTCGAGGGGTCGAACGGCGCAGGTCACTTCGCCCTCATGTTCGCTGGTGCCGTGGTGCTCATGGCCGTGGCCGGGTCCGCTCGCGTGTCGGGCCTGGGGCCGATCGTCGCCGGGTTCGTGTGGGGGTTGATCCCGTTGCTCTGGTACGTCATCGACGTGAACAGCTTCTTCCAGTTCGCGCAGGACCTGCCCTCGACCCATTTCTGGTTCCCCACACCGCCGCACCTCTTCGGGCTGGTGGCAGCGTTGCTGGTCGGCAGCGGACTCGCCGGACGGTGGCGCGGACAGCCCCGTCCAGCAGTGCAGCGCTGGCCGTAGGGCGAAACCGGGCGGCGACCGACCGGCCGCCCGCAATAGGCTTCGCTCATGTCAGATCAGATCAGCACCACGCTCACTGCCCGGGAAGCCATCACGGCCATCCAGGGGCACGAGGCGTGGGCGATCATCCGGCGCTCCACCCGGGCAGGCGATCGCGACACCGTCGGCATTCTCGGCGGCACCCGCAGCACCGCCGAGTCGATCATGGACATCCCGCTCGAGACGGGCGTTCCCGAGGCCGGGCACATCTGCGACCGCCTGGTGGCGGTGCCGTTCCGGCAGGTCACCGAGCGCGGCTTCGAGGCACACGACGACGGCACCCCGCTGGTGGTCGTCGACGTCCAGGCCGAGCACGAGTTCTCCGTCGCCGACGTGATCGCGGCGATCGACGAGGTGCCGGTCGAGTTCACCGACCGCGGTGGCTTCGACACCGACGATGACGAGTACGCCAAGGTCGTCGAGTCGATCATCAGCGAGGAGATCGGCCAGGGCGAGGGCGCGAACCTCGTCATCGGCCGCAACTACCGAGCCGTCGTCGCCGACTGGAGCGCGGACGTCGCGCTCACCGTCTACCGCCGTCTGCTCGAGCGCGAGCGCGGCGCCTACTGGACCTTCCTCTTCTTCACCGGCGACCGCTACCTCGTCGGCGCGAGCCCTGAACGCCACGTCAGCGTGCACGGCGGCGACGTGCGGATGAACCCCATCTCCGGCACCTTCCACCTGCGCCCGCCCGCCGGCGAGACGCGCAGCACGGAAGAGCGCCTCGCCGAGTTCCTCAAGGACGAGAAGGAGATCTACGAGCTCTTCATGGTCGTCGATGAAGAGCTCAAGATGATGTGCGACATCTGCACCGAGGGCGGCCAGGTGCTCGGCCCGTTCCTCAAGCCGATGACGCACCTGATCCACACCGAGTACCTCCTCGCCGGACGTACGTCGCGCGATGTGCGCGAGGTCCTGCGGGACACGATGTACGCCGCCACGGTCACCGGTTCGCCCGTGGAGAACGCCTGCCGCCTGATCAAGCAGTACGAGCCCGAGGGCCGCGGCTACTACGGCGCTGCGCTGGCCCTCTTCGGCCGCGATGCCGAGGGCGAACCCGTCGTGGACAGCCCGATCGTGATCCGCACGGCCGATGTCTCGATCGATGGGGCGCTGAAGGTGACCGCCGGAGCGACCCTCGTGCGGGACTCCGTGCCGTCGTACGAAGTGGCGGAGACGCACGCCAAGGCCGGCGGCATCCTGTCCGCGTTCGGTCTCGTGCCGCCGGCGCCGATCCCCACCACGGATGTTGCGACCCTGGTCGCCGACGAAGAGGTGCTGATCGCGCTCAACAGCCGCAACAACCGGCTGTCCAGCTTCTGGCTCGCCGACCAGGCCGGTACGCCGGTCGACCCGCGCCTGATCGGGAAGTCCGCCGTCATCCTCGACGGCGAGGACGACTTCGTGAACATGCTGCGGCACATGCTGACCCGGATGGGGATCAGCAGCCGGGTCGTCCGTCATGAGGCGTACGTCGACGGCGCACTCGACGGCGACGACCTGGTCATCGTCGGGCCGGGTCCCGGTGACCCCGGCGACGACAACGACCCCAAGATGCTGCGGATGCGGGCCGCAGTCGCGTGGCTGCTGGAGAACGAGAAGCCGTTCCTCGCCGTGTGCCTCGGCCACCAGACGCTGTGCCACCAGCTCGGCATCCCGCTCGCGTTCAAGGACATCGTCTTCCAGGGCACGCAGGCCGCCGTACTGCTCGACGGCAAGCCGGCGAAGGTCGGGTTCTACAACACGTTCGTCGGTCGCCCCGCGGCCGACACCGTGCTGCCGGAAGGCGTGCGCGTCGACACCGACCCCGAGTCCGGCGACATCCACGCGGTGACGGGACCGCACTACCGGGGCGTCCAGTTCCACGCCGAGTCGATCCTCACCGAGCGTGGCTTCGACATCGTGCACGACCTGGTGTCTGCCGTCCTGTTGTGACACCCGACGTCGTCGTGGTCGACCACCACGACTCCTACACGTGGAACCTGGTGCACCTGATCGCCGGCGTCACGGGGGAGCTGCCGACGGTGGTGCAGTGGGACGACGCCGTCGACCTCACCGCCTTCTCGCACATCGTGCTGTCGCCGGGGCCGGGCCATCCGAGCGAATACCGGTGGGACTTCGATGGCCGACCCGTGCTGGGTGTCTGCCTCGGCATGCAGGGGATGGTGGTCGCCTTCGGCGGCGAGGTCGACCGGGTCGACCCTGCCCATGGCGAGGTCGAGTCGGTGACGCACGACGGCCGTGGAGTGTTCGCAGGCCTGCCCGCGTCGTTCGAAGCGGTGCGGTACCACTCGTTGGCTGCGACCAGATTGCCCGACGAACTCGAGGCCACCGCCTGGGCGGTCGACGGCACCATCATGGGCGTGCGGCACCGGACCCAACCGATCGAAGGCGTCCAGTTCCATCCCGAGTCGGTGCTCTCCGAGCACGGAGCGATGCTGGTCGCGAACTTCCTGGCCATGGGACGCTGACCTGATGGTGGCCGAATGGTGACCCAGGGCGACCCCGCCGAGGCGTTCGCCCGCATCCAGGCCCGGCATGCGCGGTGCGTGTGGCTCGACGGCGGCGGTGCCCGGGACTGGTCGCGGCGGAAGTCGCTGATCGGATGGCTCGAGGACGACGACGTCTCGATCAGCTATTCGGCGGCCTCGCGGGAAGTGACCCGGCACTCCGGTGGACGGTCCGAGGTCGTGGGAGATGACCCGTTCGTCGTACTCGAGGCGGAGCTGGCCGACGGCAGCCGGACCGACCAGTGGTTCGGTTACTTCGGGTACGCCGCGCGCCCCGACCTGCCGGCGCTCCCTGACCCGGACCTGCCCGATGCGGTGTGGCTGCGGCCCTCGCACATCCGCGAGTACGACCACCCGGTGGGGGTTTCGAGGCTCGCTGGCGCTCGCACCTCAACCACCGGGTCGGAGTCGTTGGTTGAGGTGCGAGGAGCGCCAGCGACGAGCCTCGAAACCACCCCGCCCGCCTACGCCACCGCCTTCACCACCGTCCAGGAGCACCTGCACGCGGGCAACTCCTACGAGGTCAACCTGACCTACCGCACCCGGACGCTGAGCACGCTCAGCCCGGCGGGCGCCTATCTCCGGCTGCGCACGCTCAACCCAGCGCCGTACGCGGGGTACCTGCAGCACGATGTCGCGGGCGCGGAGGCGTGGCTGCTGAGCTCGTCGCCCGAGAGGTACGCGCTGGTCACTGCCGACCGCACCCTGGAGACCAAGCCGATCAAGGGAACGACCGCCCGCGGGAGCACCCCCGACGAGGACGCGGCCGCCCGCGACCACCTCGCCCGCGATCCCAAGTTCCGCTCCGAGAACCTGATGATCGTCGACCTGCTCCGCAACGACCTGGCGATGGTGTGCGAGGTCGGCTCGGTCGACGTACCGACGCTGATGGAGGTCGAGTCCTACGCGTCGGTGCACCAACTGGTGTCGACGGTGCGCGGGCAGTTGCGCGACGACGTCACGACGGTGGGGGCGCTGCGGGCGCTGTTCCCGGCCGGATCGATGACCGGAGCCCCGAAGCTGCGCACGATGGAGATCATCGAGGAGGTCGAGGCGACGCCGCGCGGGGCGTACAGCGGCGCGTTCGGCTGGATCTCCGGCGACGGTCGCGCCGACCTCGGCGTCATCATCCGCACCCTCGTCTCGGCCGGCGACGACTACGTCCTCGGCACCGGGGGCGGGATCACGGTCGCCAGCGAGGTCGACGACGAGTACGACGAGACGCGGTGGAAGGCCGAGCGCCTGTTGCAGGCGATCGCGCCCTAGTAGCGTCCCCTCATGGTGACTCCCGCTGAGGCGATCGACCGGATCCAGGCGGCCTTCGGGGTGCACGGCGGCTCGCGCTCACTGCACGCCAAGGGCCGCTTCTACACCGGCACCTTCACTGCCACCCCCGCCGCCACGGAGCACGGCCGCGCCGCCCATCTGCAGGGCGAGCCGGTGCCGGTCCTGGTCCGCTGGTCCAACGGCGGCGGCGACCCGACGTCGCCCGACAAGGCGCCGGACGTGCGCGGCATGGCGGTTTCGTTCCGGCACCCCGACGGCGCGACCGACCTGCTGGGACAGACCGCGCCGCGCTTCCCGGTCCGAACCCCCGACGCCTTCGTCCGGATGGTCGAGGCCGCCCGGAAGCCGGCGGCGCTGCCGGGGTTCCTGTTGCGTCACCCCAGCGCGCTGCCCGCGCTCGCCGTCAACGCCAAGGCTGGTGCGTTGGTCCCGCCGAAGAGCTTCGCCGCGGCGACGTTCTTCCCGATCCACGCCTACCTCTGGACGTCGTCCACCGGGATCGAGCGCTGGGTGCGCTACGTCCTGCGCCCGCTCGACGAGGAGGCCGGCCGGCCTTCCGGCACCTTCGGCGGCGCCGACCGGCTCTTCGACGAGATGGAGGCTCGCCTCGCCAAGGGGCCGGTGCGGTTCACGCTCGAGGTGACCATCGCGTCCGATGGCGATGACCCGCACGACCCGATGTCGGTGTGGCGCGGGGTCGAGACGTTCGACGCCGGCACGATCGAGGTAACGTCCATCGCCCCCGATCCGGAGACCGACGGCAAGGTCACCGTCTTCGACCCGACCAGGGTCATCGACGGGATCGGCCTGTCCGACGACCCCATCCTGCTGTTCCGGCCGGGCGCCTACTCGGAGAGCGTCAACCGCCGGCTCTAGCTGGCTGGCTCTAGCTGGCTGGCGTGGGCGAACCCGCGCCGGACTTGTCGGCGTGGGCCGAGAGCTGGGTGAGCGTGGCTTCGACACCGCGCACGGCCCGCTCTTCGTCGTACGGCGCCGGGTCGACGACGTTGATGACCTCGAACAGATTCCCGTTCTGCACGAAGCCGGTGACGTACAGCTGGTCCTTGGCTGCGTCGACCACGATCCGCGCGCCATCGGCGAGGGCGACGGTCGGGTTGCGGACGTCGGCGCCCGCGGTCTGGCCCATCGCCTCCCAGAAGTCGTCGAGGCTGCCGCTGAACAGCTGGTAGTTCGCGGTGAGGGCGGCTTCGCCCGAGTCCTTCGCCGGCGCGAACCGGCACTCCGGCACGGTCGGGGTCCCAGCGTGCTCGGTCGTCGTGGAGCCGAAGTTCTTCAGCACGAACGCGGTGTCGAGCGCATCGCACGGGTTCCACAGCGCGGGCGTCTCGGTCGGCAGGTCCGGCTTCGTACCGACGTCCTCACCGCCGCAACCGGCCAGCACCAGCGGCAGTACGGCGACAGCAACCCCCGCACCTCGAGGGAGAAACCTCCGCACTTCGGAGGAGAAACCCCCGCACTTCGCGTCAAGCATCGTTCTTTTCCCGTCCGGGGAGCCGCAGGACCATCCGCGCCCCCCCACTTGCGTTGGCGGTGGCGTGTACGGAGCCGGAGTGGCGTTCGGCGACCTGGCGGACGATGGCCAGGCCCAGGCCGGAGCCGGGCAGGGTGCGGGCGTCGGGGGAGCGCCAGAAGCGATCGAAGATCCGCGGGCGGTCGGCCTCGTTGATCCCGGGCCCCTGGTCGTCGACGGTCAGCACGCCGTCGCTCAGGCGCACCGTCACCTGGCCGCCTTCCGGACTCCACTTGGCGGCGTTGTCGAGCAGGTTGGTCACGGCTCGTTCGAGTTCGGCGGCTTCGCCGATCACCCACCAGGGACGGGTGAAGACCTCGAACTCGAGGCTGGGCGCGCGTCGTCGTACCCGCTGGATGGCGTGGTCGACGACGTCGGCGAGGTCGACCGGCTCGACCTGGATCGGCATGGGTTCGTCGCGGGCCAGCGAGGTCAGGTCGCCGATCAGGGTGGTGAGCTCCTCGATCTGCGCCTGGACGTCGTCGAGCAGTTCCTCGCGGGCTTCGGGCGGCAGGTTGCGCATCCCGTCCGGCTGGCGCGCGGTCATGGTCAGCAGGTCGACGTTGGTGCGCAGCGCCGTGAGCGGCGTGCGCAGTTCGTGGCTCGCGTCGGCGACGAGTTGTCGCTGTCGAATACGGCTGGCGTCGAGGGCCACCAGCATGTGGTTGAACGCCGTCGCGAGGCGCGCGACCTCGTCGTCGCCCTCCACGGTGAGGGGCGTGAAGTCCTCCGTGCGGGCGATGTGTTCGACCGAATCGGTCAGCTTGCGTACCGGTCTCAGCCCGTTGCTCGCCACCGTCCAGCCGGCCAGCGCCGCGACGATCACACCGAAGGCGCCGAAGGCGATCGTGACCCAGCCCAGCCGTGACAGCGTGCGGTCCTGGTCCTCGAGCGGCTGGGCGATGACCAGCGCGATGCCCTCCTGCTGGGTCGGTACCGCCACCACGCGGTACCGCTCGCCGGCGATGAGCAGGGTGCGCAGGCTCGAGGAGTGCTCGCCCTTGGCGACGTCGATCTCGGGTGTGCCGAGCTCGATCGCCGGCCCGCGATCGAGGATCGCCGGGTTGCCCTTGTAGTCGACGAACGCGATCCGTACGTCGGCCGCGCCCAGCGCCCAGGGCGGTACTCCGCGCGCCCCGACCTCCAGCAGCGTGTCGGTCGCGGCCGCCTTGTTGGCGCGGTCCAGGAGCGAGTCGTCCAGGGCGTTCTGCATCTGCACGCGGGCGGTGAAGTAGGCGCCCACGGCCACCAGTGCCACGGACAGGCCGACCGCGATCGTGGTCAACCAGATCACCCGGCTGGCCAGTGAACGGCGGTAGTGCCAGCGGCCGTCACTGCCCGGCCGCATGGCGACCAGGCCCCAGGCACTCACCTGATCACTCGCTCACCACGCGTCACGACTCCGTCGCGCGCAGCACGTAACCGATGCCGCGGACGGTGTGGATCAGACGGGCCTCGTCGTCAGCCTCGGTCTTGCGGCGCAGGTAGCCGACGTAGACCTCGAGCGAGTTGGCGGTCGTGGGGAAGTCGTAGCCCCACACCTCTTCGAGGATGAAGGAGCGGTCCAGCACGCGACGCGGACGCCGCAGGAACATCTCCAGCAGCGTGAACTCGGTGCGCGTCAGTTCGATGTGGCGGGTGCCGCGCAGCACCTCGCGGGTCGTGACGTTCATGGTGAGGTCGGCGAAGGAGAGCACCTCCTCCTCAGCGCCGTCCTCGGCGGGGACGACCCGGCGCAGCAACGCGCGCAGCCGGGCCAGCAGTTCCTCGAGCGCGAACGGCTTCGTGAGGTAGTCGTCCGCACCGGCGTCGAGACCCTCGACCCGGTCGCCGACGGCATCGCGGGCGGTCAACACGATCACGGGTACGTCGTTGCCGGCCGCGCGCAACGCACGCGTCGTCTCCAGGCCGTCGAGCTTGGGCATCATCACGTCCATCACCACCACGTCGGGGGCGAGCGCACCGATCCCCGCGAGGGCTTCGGCTCCGTCGCCGGCCAGGTGGACGTCGTACCCATTGAAGACGAGGGAGCGCTTCAGCGACTCACGCACCGCGCGGTCGTCGTCGACGACGAGCACACGAGCAGGCGGGACAGGGCGGGACACGACACCATCATGGCTGATGGGCCTGAAGGCGACCTGAGAGGCGCGTCGTCAGCCCAGGTCCGCGGGACACCCCGCCGGCTTCGGGTCGGCGTCGAAGCAGAACCCGTAGCTGGGGAGCGGCGGCAACGGGTCAGGCGCGGGCAGTCGCAGCCGCGGGTCCTCGGCGATCTCGAGCATCGCCCGACTGCTGAGCTGCAGCTTCTCCTTCAGATCGGCGATCGTCAGGCCGGCCGGCGGTTCGGAGAGCCGCTCGCCCACGAAGACCTCGAGCCGGCCCGTCGCGCGGTCGGCAGGGACGACGAGGTTGTGGGAGGCGCTCTTGAGGGTGGGGTTGATGTACCAGTACTCGATGGCAGTGCGGCCGTCGCCGGTCGTGACGTCGGTGCACTCCGCGAGGACATCTCCGCTGGCCTGGAACTGGCCGCAGTCCCAGTCGTAGTACGACCCGCCGTCGCTGGGCTCGTGTTCGGCACGGATGTCGAGGCGCCGGATGTCGATGGTGGTGCGGACCGACCACGCGGTCGCGTCGGCCCTCTCGCCCACGGCCAGTTCGCGCGGGAAGCCGTCGCTCAGGTTCGTGGAGGCGACGCTCCAGGACCGTGCGGTGACTTCGGGGTCGACTGCGCCGGGGAACGAGTCGGTCGCCACCTGTTTCATCAGCTCCGCGATGGCGAACTCGTCGGCCACGGGGGGAACGTCTGTGGTGCTGTCCGTCGTGGGTCCGTCGGTCGTCCCGCCGGTGGTCGGATCGGTGGTCGGATCGGTACGCCGGGCGGACGGGTCGTCCTTCGCGATCAGGATCGCCGCCGTCGTACCGCCGCCGACCAGCGCCAGGGCGAGCATGACCGCGCCGACGATCAAGCCGGTACGACGCCGGGGGGTCGCCGGTCCGGGTGGCCTCCACGGCGGGGGCGCGGCGGTGGGCGCGACCGTGGGAGCGACGGGCGGCGGTGCCGGCACGTACGGAGGCGGAGCGGCGGGAGCCGCCGCCTGCGGAACGGAGGGGCCGGGAGCCGCCGCCTGCGGAACGGAGGGGCCGGGAGCCGTCTGCCCGTCCAGCACCCCGCGATCCAGCACCCCGGCCGCGACACCGAGCACCGCAACCGCCCACCGGCTCGGGGCGACGTCGGTGGCCGCCCGGTCCCGCGCGAGCTGGTCACCGGCAGCGGCGACGGCCATGTGCGGGTCCCCGCCGTGCGTGATGTCGCGCTGCATCCGGTCGAACGCGCCCTGGCGGACCGCGTCGACCAGCAGGTTGATCACGCCCCGGCTGGCCGCCTCGGGGGTGAGGAAGTCATCGAGCGCCGCACCGAAGCTCGCGGCGTCGGACAGGATCCCGTTGCCGGTGCGCGCGAGGAGGTCGGTGAGTTCGTCCGAGAGGGCCACGTCGCGAGTCTGTCAGAGGTAACGGGCCGCGATCTTGGCCGCCCGGGCGCCGTACTGACCACCGAACAGGCACGCGTGCACGAGCAACGGGAAGAGCTGGTGGAAGCCCAGCCGGTCCTCCCAGCCGTCCGCGAGCGGTGCGGCTTCCTCGTACGCCGCCATCACCTGGGGCAACTGGGGGAGACCGAAGAGGGCCAGCATGGCCACGTCCATCTCGCGATGGCCGCCGTATGCCGCGGGGTCGATGACGACGGCGCGGTCGTCGTTTGTCCAGAGCACGTTGCCGTTCCACAGGTCGCCGTGGATGCGGGCGGGCGGCTCGATGGGGAGGATCTCGGGGCCGCGGGCGACGGCTGCCTCGATCGTGGCGCCGTCCTCGGCGCTGACGATGTCCTTGGCGCGCAGCACCTTGAGGTACGGCGCGATCCGGCGCTCGGCGTAGAACTCGGCCCACGTGGGTGCGGGACGGTTGGGCATCGGCAGTCGTCCGATGTAGCCGTCGGCGTCGAAGCCGAAGAAGTCGGGGCTGGCGGCGTGGGTCGCGGCGAGGGCGCGGCCGAAGCGGCCAGCCGCCTCTGCGCCCGGCCGGCCCGTCTCGATCCACTGGAGGATCACGCAGTCATCAGCCACCGCCATCACCTCGGGGGTCGGGACGCCGCCGTCGGGCGTGGCCTCGGCCAGCCAGCGCAGCCCGGCGGCCTCGCGCTCGTAGAAGTGCGGGGGCGCCGTACCGAGGGTCTTGAAGAGGGCCGTCTTGCCGTTGGACAGGCGCACCTTGACCGCAGTCGAGATGTCGCCACCGGCCACGGGCGCGGTGGCCACGACGGCGGACCCGAGCAGTTGCTCAGCCCGACCGGCGATGACCGGTTGCCGCGCCATCAGGTCCTCTCAGGTCCACTCAGGTAGTTGGAGGATCAGGCCTGTCCCTTGAGCGCCCGCGGGATCCCTCGACCCTGCTCGATGGCGCGCTCGGGTGCCTTGACCTTCTTGAAACTCCGGATGCCGAGCAGCACCAGGAGGACAGCGACCAGCACGTAGAACCCGAAGACGATCAGGAACGCCCAGTGCAGGTCCAGGCCGTCGCCGTTCCAGTGGATCAGGAACGCGATGGCGATCGAGAGCATGATGACGGCGAGGGTCAGGATGAACAGCGCCGCACCGAGGAACACCGCGCCCATCCCGCCGGCGGTCACACTGACCTTGAGTTCCGACTTGGCGAGCTGGATCTCCTTGCGCATGAGCGTGGAGAAGTCGGTCTGCGCGTCCTTGATCAGGCGCCCGATGGTGGGCTCTTCCCGGATCGGTTCGATGGCCATGCGACCGACCTTACCGACATCGATAGACTCCCTGTCAGGTGAGCCGGGAAGTCTGGTCGGCAGACGATCTCCCCTGCCCACTTGATCCCGGAGGCCTCCGTGCCCGATTCCCCCCACTCGCCCGACGACCTCTGGCGCCAGGGCCCGGTGTGGACGGCCAGCGAGAAGCCCCTGGCGAAGTATGTCGCCCGTCCGATGCGGGAGTTCCTCCACGTCGAATCCGCCGGGTCGATCCTGTTGCTCGCGGCGACCGTGATCGCCCTGCTCTGGGTCAACCTCCCGGTCGACGGTTGGGCCGCCGGGTACGACCACTTCTGGCACACCCCGATCGCGCTCGACATCGGCAGCTGGCGGATGGAGGAGTCGCTGCAGCACTGGGTCAACGACGGCCTGATGACGATCTTCTTCTTCGTGGTCGGCCTGGAGATCAAGTACGAACTGGTCCATGGCGACCTGCGTGACCCCCGCACCGCGGCTCTTCCGATCATCGCGGCGGTCGGCGGCATGGCCGTCCCGGCACTGGTGTTCGTGGCCATCGCGGGGGTGGCGAGGCCGGGGCGGGCTGGGGGATCCCGATGGCGACCGACATCGCCTTCGCGGTCGGTGTCCTCGGGGTGCTCGGTCGCCGGATCCCGTCGGCCGCCCGGCTGTTCCTGCTGACGCTCGCGATCGTCGACGACATCGGCGCGATCATCGTGATCGCGGTGTTCTACACCGCCGACCTGTCCTGGGGCTGGCTCGGCCTCGCCGTCGGCCTGCTCGGCGTGATGGCACTCCTGCGCGCCGCGCGGGTCTGGGCGATCCCGGTCTACTGGGTCCTCGGCATCGTCATCTGGTTCGCCGTGCTCGAGTCCGGGGTCCACGCCACGCTCGCCGGCGTCGCGATCGGCCTGATGACACCGGCCGTTGCGCTGCTCAAGCCCGACGTCGCGAAGGAGTTCGCGCGCGGCGCGCTCCGGGACAACGACCTCGACGCCGAGGAACTGCACCGGATGCGGTTCCTGCTCGCCGAATCGGTCCCCATCGCCGAACGGCTCCAGTCGCGCCTGCACCCCGTGTCGTCGTACGTCGTCCTGCCGGTGTTCGCGCTCGCCAACGCCGGTGTGGCGCTGGGTGATGGGGCGCTCGGCGATGCCCTGTCCTCGACCGTCGCCCTGGGTATCGGCGCCGGACTCGTGCTCGGCAAGCCGGTGGGCATCGCCCTCGCCTGCTTCATCGCGATCCGCCTGGGCATCGCCCGGATGCCCGAGGACACGAACTGGGGTCAGGTGATCGGTGTCGGCGCGGTCGCGGGCATCGGCTTCACGGTCTCCCTCTTCATCGCGGGGCTGTCGTACCCCGGCTCGGCCCTGCTGGCCGACGACGCGAAGGTCGGGATCCTGCTCGCTTCCGTGCTGGCCGCGGTCATCGGTGTGGTGGTCCTGCTGCTCGCATCGCGTGCACCAGCGTCGGAAAACGCGGCTGAATCGGGCGTCTGAGGGCCTGGCCGCGGCACGTTTCCCGACCCTCGTGCTCGCCCGTCGGTCCTGTGGCTAGAACGGCACCGCGGTCGCGAGCAGCCCTTCGCCCTGACCGCGGCCCGACAGCACCCGGCAGAACTCGACGGCATCCATCTCGATGACCGGCCCATTGCCGTCGGACCGCCAGGAGCCACCGGCCGGGCCGGTGAGGTCCAGGCAGTACGGCCGTCCGTGGCGGGCGGCCCATTCGTCAACGACATCCGCGACGATCCGGCCGTCGTGCTCGGCGGACAGGGCAGGTGCGGTGCCCGTCGCGGTGGCGAGGTCGACCCGGTGCATCCAGGTGTCGCGGGTGAGGATCACGTCGATCAGGTAGCCGAGCGACCACGTCTCGTCCACGCCCTGCACCGACTGCGCCACGGGCATCGCCATCCGGCGCACGAAGAAAGGTGTCATCCGGCGCCCGCGGGCAGCGCGGGGTGCGAGCGCACGGGCATCGCCCACGAGCCGCTTGGGGGAGTGGTCGGCACGTTCGCGCACCTGCAGGTCGGTCAGCGCGTCGATCATGGCGATGCCACGGCTCGAGGCGTCGGCCATGGCGATCTTGCGCTGGCGTGCTCCCTCACGGATGCCGGCCGCCATCGCGGCCATGCCGACGACATGGCTGGTCAACTGCCGGACGTCCCACGCAGGGCAGTCCGTGGAGCGTTTCCAGTCGGCGGCGTCGAGTGCTGCGACGGTGTCGGCGAAGCGGCGGTACTCCTCGGCGGCGAGTGCCATCGCCGTACGACGGTCCAGAGCGGAGCGTCGAAGCCCCGGTGCGGTGGTGGTCTGGTTCATGGTCCTGCTCATCTCTTGCGTGCCGCCTTCGTGGCGGCTGGCGAGTGCTTCGGGACGCCGATGGCGTCCGCCCACATGTCGATGGCCCGTTCGAGGAGCCGCGAGTAGCGGTCTCCGCGGGGGTCGTTGGCCAGCTGCTGGTCGATCAGGCCGCCGATGAGGGCCAACCAGATGTCGACGTCGGCGCTGTCGGTGACGCCGCACCCAGCGAGCATGGCGCGGCACTGCTCGAGGACCCGGACGGCCGGTGCGTAGGCATCGGCGCTGGGCTCGAAGCCGGGGATCGTGCGCTGGTTCATCAACTGGTGGCGAGCCAGGTCCGCAACGGCGAAGTCGAAGAACCCGCGCGCGATCTTCGCGATGGCGACCCGGGGGTGCTCGGGCAGCGGTTCGAGCGCGGCGGCGGACTCCTCGTAGGTCAGCCAGGCCTCGGCGTACATGGCGTCGTAGATGGCGTTCTTGGAGGCGAAGTGCGAGTACAGCGAGGGTGGCTGCATCCCGACCTCACGGGCGATGTCGCGCAGCGTGATGTTCGCGAGCCCGACGTCCCGGGCCTGGCTCCACGCGGCATCGAGGATTTCCCGGCGTACGCCCTCACGCCGTTCGGCAATCCTATTGCGACTAGGTGTTCCTAACACAGTTAGGAGAATGCGCCTGGTGCTGACCCCTTGTCAAGAGGTACCGGGGAGCACCTGTGCTCCACCCAGGAACCGCTCCACGGTGATCCGCACGGCCACGCGCTCGGCACTCGGCGACGGCGGGCGGTACCGGGCGGCGTACATCTCACAGGCGCGAGCGATCGAGGCCTCGTCCTCGAGGACCTCGCCGGTCCCGACGACGCTCGCCCAGCGGCCGCGATCGACCTGGGTGATCGACAGCCGCGGGTCGCGGCGGATGTTGGCGATCTTCTGCGAGCCACGCCGGGTGATCACCCAGGCGCACTGCTGCTCGAGGTCGAGCGTCGCTCCCACGGGTACGGCGTGCGGTGCCCCGTGTCGATCGAGGGTGCTCAGGGTGCAGAGGTGGTACTCGGTCCAAAAGTCGCGCAGCGGTGCGGGCAGGGCCGACCAGTCGACGGGATGCAGTACGGGCACGTTCGATCTCCTCAGGTGCCGCAGAAGGTCTGGTACTGGCCGAAGTCGTCGGGCGCCGGCTCCGCGAACCGCGCCAGCCCGGGGCGCGCAGTGAACGGTGCGCGGACCGCGTCGACCAGTTGGGTCACTGGTCCGAGGTCCCCGTCCGTGGCTGCAGCCAGCGCTTCCTCGACCAGGTGGTTGCGGGCGATGTAGAGCGGGTTGACCCGATCCATCGCGTCGGCGTCCGGGTTCAGCGCCTGCCACCGGCCGAGCCACTCGTCGATCGCCGGCAGGTCGAGGAAGAGGCTGCGGACCGGCTCGGCATCGCCCCGGGCAGCCGCACCCAGGTGGCGCCAGAAGGTCGTGTGGTCGACGTGGCTCGCGCTGAGCAGGTCGAGCACGTCGGCGGCCAGTCCCTGCGCGTCCGCCGCGGGAGCCAGGCCCAGCTTGGCGAGCATGCCGGCGGACCACGCGGCGTCGTACTCCGTGCGGAAGGACGCGAGCGCCTCGCTCGCGATCTCCACGGCGCGCTCCCGGTCATCGGCGAACAGGGGGAGTAGCGCTTCGGCGAAGCGGGCGAGGTTCCACTCGGCCGCCACCGGCTGGTTCGCGTAGGCGTAGCGCCCGCCGCTGTCGATGGAACTGAAGACGGTCGACGGCTCGAAGACGTCGAGGAAGGCGCACGGGCCGTAGTCGATGGTCTCGCCCGAGATCGTCATGTTGTCGGTGTTCATCACGCCGTGCACGAACCCGACGAGCATCCACCGCGCGATGAGGTCGGCCTGCGCGGCCACGACGGCGCGGAAGAAGGCGAGGTACGGCTCCGGATCCGATGCGACCTCCGGGTAGTGGCGCGCGATGGCGTGGTCGGCCAGCCGGCGCAGCAGGTCGTCGTCACGGATCCCCTGGGCGTACTGGAAGGAGCCGACCCGTAGGTGGCTGCTCGCAATCCGGGTCAGTACGGCGCCCGGCAGGACGGTCTCGCGACGGACATCGCGCCCGGTGGCGACCACGGCGAGCGAGCGCGTGGTCGGAATGCCGAGGGCGTGCATGGCCTCGCTGACGACGTACTCACGGAGCATCGGTCCGACCGCTGCGAGCCCGTCTCCGCCGCGTGCGTGGGGCGTACGACCTGAGCCCTTGAGGGCGACGTCGCGCAGGTTGCCTGCTGTGTCCGTCAGCTCGCCCAGGAGCAGCGCCCGCCCGTCGCCCAGCTTCGTGAAGCCGCCGAACTGGTGGCCGGCATAGGCCTGCGCGACCGGCGTGCTCCCGGTCGGCGGCTCGGTCCCGGTCAGCAGGCCGAGACCCTCCGCGCTGCCGAGCCGTTCCGGGGCGAGGCCCAGCTCGGCAGCGAGCGGTTCGTTGAGGACGAGCAGTCGGGGACTCGGAGTCGCGGCCGCCTGCCAGGGCACGGCGAGCTCCGGCAGCGCGGTCGCGAAGTCCGCCTGGAGCGTGGCGACGCCGGGGAGTGCCGTGGTCATGGTTCGAGCCTACGGACCCCCGGCGATCACTCGTCCGTCGACGTGGTCTGGCCGGCGGAGATCAGGTCCATGATCGAGGCGTCGGCCAGGGTCTGGGTGTCGCCGACGGTGCGGCCCTCGGCGACGTCCCTCAGGAGGCGGCGCATGATCTTGCCCGAGCGGGTCTTGGGGAGCTCGGGGACGATCATGATCTGCCGGGGCTTGGCGATCGGGCCGATCTCCTTGCGGACGTGGTCGGACAGCTCCTTGATGATGCCTGCGTTGTCTGCTGCCGCCGCCGCCTCGAACTCCTCGCGGAGGATGACGTAGGCGACCACGGCCTGGCCGGTGTCGGGGTCGTTGGCCCCGACGACGGCGGACTCGGCGACCTTGGGGTGCGAGACCAGTGCGGATTCGATCTCGGTGGTGGAGAGGCGGTGGCCGGACACGTTCATGACGTCGTCGACGCGTCCAAGGAGCCAGATGTCGCCGTCCTCGTCCTTCTTCGCACCGTCGCCGGCGAAGTAGAAGCCTTCCTTCCGGAACCGCGACCAGTAGGTCTCTGCGTAACGGTCGTCGTCGCCCCAGATGGTGCGCAGCATGGAGGGCCACGGGGAGGTGATCACGAGGTAGCCACCGGAGCCGTTGGGGACCGAGTGGCCGTCGTCGTCGACGACGTCGGCGTCGATGCCGGGGATCGCGGTCATCGCCGAGCCGGGCTTGCCCGCGGTCACACCGGGCAGCGGGGAGATCATCACCGACCCGGTCTCGGTCTGCCACCACGTGTCGACCACGGGGGTGCGGTCGCCACCAATGACGTTGCGGTACCAGATGTAGGCCTCGGGGTTGATCGATTCGCCGACCGAGCCGAGGATCCGCAGCGAGGACATGTCGAACTTGTCGGGGATCTCGCGGCCCTGCTTCATGAAGGACCGGATCGCGGTGGGTGCGGTGTAGAAGAGCGTGACCTTGTAGTCCTGGATGATCTGCCACCACCGGCCGCGTTCGGGGGCGTCGGGGGTGCCTTCGTAGACGACCTGCGTGACGCCGTTGGCCAGCGGTCCGTAGACGATGTAGGAGTGGCCGGTGACCCAGCCGATGTCGGCGGTGCACCAGTAGACGTCGGTCTCGGGCTTGAGGTCGAACACCGCGTTGTGGGTGTAGGAGGCTCCGGTGAGGTAGCCGCCGGTGGTGTGCAGGATCCCCTTCGGCTTGCCGGTGGTGCCGGAGGTGTACATGACGTAGAGCGGGTGCTCGGCGTCGAACGCCTCAGGGGTGTGGTCGGTCGAGGACTCGTCGACGACCTCGTGCCACCAGTTGTCGATCGCGGAGTTGAACTCCACGTCCTGGCCGGTACGACGGACCACGAGCACGTTCTCCACGATGGCCGTGTTGACGTTGTCGATCTTGACCAGCGCCTCGTCCACGGCCGGCTTGAGTGCGGCGGGGGCACCGCGGCGGTAGCCGCCGTCGGCGGTGATGACGAGCTTGGCGCCGCAGTCCTCGATCCGGGACGCGAGGGCCTCGGCGGAGAAGCCGCCGAACACGACCGTGTGCGGTGCGCCCAGGCGGGCGCAGGCCAGCATCGCGATGATCGCCTCGGGGATCATCGGCAGGTAGATCGCGACCCGGTCACCGGCCTCGATGCCGAGCTCGGTGATCGCGTTCGCGGCCTTCGAGACCTCGTCCTTCAGCTCGCGGTAGGTGATGTCGCGCGTGTCATCGAGAGGCTCGCCGACCCAGTGGATCGCGACCCGGTCACCGTTGCCGGCCTCGACGTGCCGGTCCACACAGTTGTACGACGCATTGAGCGTGCCGCCCACGAACCACTTCGCGAACGGGGGGTTCGACCAGTCGAGGACCTGGTCCCACTTCGTGGCCCAGGACAACCGGTCGGCCTGGGCGGCCCAGAAGCCTTCGCGGTCGGCCTTCGCGGCGTCGTACGCATCGGCCTTCACGTTCGCGGCAGCAGCCAGGTCGGCCGGAGGCTCGAAACGGCGCTCCTCGCGCGACAGGTTGGCGAGGGTCTCTTCGTGGTCGGTCACTACCGGGCCTTTCGACGTTCGGGGCACGTTGGGGGTGCGGCTCACATTGCCGCACCCCCAACTGTGCCCGCTAGGGGTTGCTTCGTGGTTGCGTGGGGCGAACCGTCAGTGGACGACGGCCTGCTCGGCGCCTGCACCGGTGAGCGCGCGGACCTCGAGCTCGGTGTAGCGCTCCTCGGCAGCGGGCTCCTTTGACGTGATCGACCCGAGCCAGCCGAAGAAGAAGCCGAGCGGAATCGAGATCAGGCCAGGGTTCTCCAGCGGGAACCACGAGATGTCGATGCTGGTGGGCAGCAGGGACAGGTTCTTGCCGGCTGCATCAAGACCCTTGCCGGAGACGACCGGCGAGAAGATCACGAGCGTGATGCAGGAGATCAGGCCGCCGTAGATGCTCCAGGTGGCGCCACGGGTGTTGAAGCGTCGCCAGAACATGTTGTAGACGATCGCCGGCAGGTTGGCCGAGGCCGCCACGGCGAAGGCGAGTCCGACCAGGAACGCGATGTTGAGGTTGCGGGCCGGGATGGCCAGCACGATCGCGATCACGCCGAGACCGGCGGCGGCGTACCGCGTCACCCGGATCTCCTCGGCCTCGGTGGCCTTGCCCTTGCGGATCACCGAGTTGTAGATGTCGTGTGCCACCGAGGTGGACGACGTCAACGTCAGACCGGCGACGACCGCAAGGATCGTGGCGAAGGCGACTGCCGAGATCACCGCCAGGAGGATGGCGCCGCCCGTTGAGCCGGCACCACCGCCGACCGCTTCAGCAAGCAGCGGTGAGGCGAGGTTGCCGCCGCTGTTGGCGACATCGCTGCCGACAGCGGTGTTGAGCAGTGCGGCTGCACCGAAGCCCAGGATCAGCGTGAACAGGTAGAACGTGCCGATCAGGGCAATGGCCCAGAGCACCGACTTGCGGGCGTCCCGCGAGGTCGGGACGGTGTAGAAGCGGACCAGGATGTGGGGCAGGCCCGCGGTACCGAGGACCAGCGCGATGCCGAGGCTCAGGAAGTCGAGCTTGTGGGTGGCGTCGATGCCGTACTTCAGGCCCGGCTCCAGGAATCCAGCCTTGCCCGAGTTCGACTGTGCCGCGCCGAGCAGTTCGGAGAGGTTGAAGTCGAACTTCGCCAGGACCAGGACGACGATGACGGCCGAGCCGACCATGAGCAGGACCGCCTTGACGATCTGCACCCAGGTGGTGCCCTTCATGCCACCGACCGTCACGTAGACGATCATCAGCGCGCCGACACCGGCGATCACCGAACTGACGGCGAGGGTGTTCTCCTTGTCGATGCCCAGCAACAGGACGACCAGGCTGCCCGCGCCGACCATCTGTGCGAGCAGGTAGAAGATCGACACGACCACCGTGGACGTCGCCGCGGCGGTGCGCACCGGGCGCTGCTTCATCCGGTAGGCCAGCTGGTCGGCCATCGTGAAGCGTCCGGAGTTCCGGAGCATCTCGGCGACCAGGAGCAGCGCGACGAGCCAGGCGACGAGGAAGCCGATCGAGTAGAGGAACCCGTCGTACCCGGCCAGCGCGATGACGCCGGAGATACCGAGGAACGACGCGGCCGACATGTAGTCGCCGCCGATGGCGAGACCGTTCTGGATGGGGGAGAACGAACGTCCGCCGGCGTAGAAGTCCTCGGTGCCGCTGCTGGAACGGCTGGCCTTGATGGTGATGAAGAGGGTCAGGGCGACGACGCTGAGGAAGAGCCCTGCGGTGAGTACTTGGTGGTCCATCAGTGCTGGGTCCTTCCGTGCGACGACTTGCCGGCCAGGGCGATGAAGCGCTCGTCGAGCTCGCGGGCGAGCGGGTCGAGCTTGGCGTTGGAGTAGCGGCTGTAGAGCCACGCGAGTCCGAAGGTCGTCACGAACTGCATCAGGCCGAAGATCAGGGCCACGTTGATGTTGCCGAAGACCTTGTGGCTCATGAAGTCGCCGCCCCAGTTGGAGAGGACGACGTAGAGCAGGTACCACGCGAGGAACGCGATCGTCGCGGGGAAGACGAAGGCCCGGTAGCGGCGACGCAGCTCGGCGAATTCGGGCGACGCGTGCAACTCGTCGTAGACGGGATCGTGGCGTGACGCCACCTCGTGCGGGTCGTGCGGGGCGACTTCAGATGTCACGACGAAACCTCCTGGTGTGCTGCAGGTGGCCGCGATTGCGGCCGGACATTGCGACGCTAGGAGTGATCGCTGTCACACCGGCAGGGGTGCGGTCCGGGCGCGCGCCCAACGGGAACGGGTTGTCGACGAACGGTCGGTGCGGCGCGACGAACGGCATCGCGAGCAGCCGGAAATCGGTGTTCGGGTCCGCGTGGAGCCGATGGCTGGAATGCTTCCTGAACGTGGGGATGCACAACGAAGTTGCTCGTCTGGTCGACCAGGCCGGACCTGGCGTACTGGACGACGCCGACTCCTTCCGCGCGGCCCTGGATGACTTCCTCGCCGAGGACGCGGCGACGCGCGGCGAGCTCAATCTGCTGGTCGACGCCGTGCGCCTGGGCACCTTCGCGCGCCTCCTGAACCAGGTCGAACACGGCGCCGAGATCACCCAGGCAACCCGGCTCCTGGGGCGGGATCTTGCCCGTGATCGAGGTACGACGGAGTCCACGAGCGCCGCCTGGGCGTTGGGTGTCCTGGCGTTCGCGGTCGGGAAGATCGACGAGCCGGACCTGACCGAGTTGCGCGCCGCCATGGTGCCGGTCGAGGGCCTGGCCGCCCAGGTCGCCGGTCGCCCGGCCGCCGAGGTCGCGACGGGCGACGAGGCGTTGGCAGCCACCACCGTGAAGCGCCCCTCGACCGTGCCGCTCGACGACGACGCCGAGGCAGCCGAACAGTCCCGTCCGATCGGCCGGATCCTGCTGGCCGTGGGTGTCGTGGTGGTGCTGCTGGCCGGTGGTGCGGCCTTCGCCTCCGGCCTGGGCCGTGGCGACGACGATCCGGATGCTGCCGACCGCAGTTCGAGTACGACGATCCCGGCTGCCGACTTCGTGCCGCTCTCCGTGACCGGCGGGATCGACGTGGACAAGGGCGTGCGCAGCGAACGGACCTACCTGTTGAGCGGTGCACGGGTGTCGTCGACCGTCGTACTCACCAACACGAAGAAGGCGGCGATGACGGTCCTGTGGACCGAGGTCGTGCCGAAGCAGTTGGCCGACCACGTCGGTCTGGTGAACTTCAAGCCGACCGACCGCAAGGTGATCGAGGCCGATCCGGTCGTCTACTGGCGGCTCAGGATTCCGTCGGGCGGCAGCCGTCAGGTGAGCTGGACGACGCTGCTGCCCAAGGGGGCCGTTCCCTCGGCTGACTATCTCGCGCGCATCACCGGCTGGCACGAAGAGGCCTTCACCGCTGCGCTCCCGCTGATCCGGCGTGAAGTGCCGGACCTGGCCCGGAAAGGCGAGGTCGTGCCGATCCCGGACATCCCCGAAGCCGAGAAGGCGGAGGACGTGGTCACCCCGGACCTGCCGGACGAAGCCGAGCCGACCCCGGTCGACCAGCCGACCGCCGCGGCCCCGCGGCCGACCAAGGCGGCGAACCGCGCACCCCGGATCTCGCTCGGCTCGAAGAGCACGGGCGAGCGCGTCAGCGGCGCCTACACGGTCGGGGGCAGCGATCCGGACGGCGACAGCTGGAGCGTGGTGTCCGTCTCCGGCGCGCCCTCGGGCGTGGGCAGGGCGGGTGCGCACTCCCTCGGCGGCACGGTGTCGCACAACGCTGCCAGCGTGACGAGCAGCCGGTCGAACATCCGGTCCCGTTCGTTCACGGTCACCGTGACGATCCAGGACAGCAAGGGCCTCCGCGACTCCGGAAGCTTCACCTGGACGGTCCGCGACACGCACCTGACGATGCCGAACTACATCGGCAAGTACGGCAACAGCCCGGACATCGGCACCCTCTTCACGCCCAACTTCGACGGTTGCATCGACGCGAGCCGCGAGGTCGACACGATCGCCCGTCAGTCCGTCTCGGCTGGTTCGGCGGTGGCCTGGGGTTCGGCCCCGAAGTTCACCTACGTGCACGCCAGCGGGAGCTACCCGGCCTGCTGACAAGGGTCCGTCCGGCGTTCACCGGGGCGTCGGCTGCTGGCTGCATGACGGCTGTTCGCTGAGGAGGTTGCCCCCTGCCTCCCTCGGAAGGACCCCGTCATGACTGCTTCCCGTCGATCCATGATCGCCGGCGGTGCCGCCGCCACCGGCCTCGCCGTTGCCGGTGCGATGCCCTCGCTCGCCCATGCCACGCCGAACCGCCTCGCCCCCCAGCGCCCGGGCCGACCGGGTGGTGGGCCGGTCCCGTTCCCGCCGCTCGAGGACGACCCGGCCGGCCTGCTCGCCCTGCCTGCCGGCTTCTCGTACTCGGTCATCACGCGTGCCGGCGTGACCCGACTCGACGAGGGTGGCCTGACACCCAACGCCCACGACGGTACGGCCGTCTTCTCGGCCGGACGCGGTCGCTACCAGCTCATCCAGAACCACGAGCTCAAGGCCGGCTCCCCGCTCGGTGTCCCGCACATCGAGGGCACCGTCTACGACGAAGGCGCGATCGACGCAGGCGGCTGCACGGTCATCAGCACCGACCGGCACGGGCGCAACCTCGGCGAGTTCGTCGCCATCTCGGGTACGTCGACCAACTGCGCCGGCGGCCCGACGCCGTGGGGCACCTGGCTGACCTGCGAGGAGACCGAGGACCGCGCCGGGAAGTCGTGGAGCGGCAACGGCAAGAGCGGCACGTACGCCAAGGACCACGGCTACGTCTTCGAGGTCTTCCACGACGGCCGCACCAACCCGAAGCCGATCAAGGCGTTCGGTCGGTACGCCCACGAGGCCTGCGCGATCGACAAGTCGCGCCGCCACGTCTTCCTGTCCGAGGACGCCTCGGGCCCGAACGGGCTGTTCTACCGCTGGACCGCTGAGCGCGGCCACCGGCTCAAGTCCGGCATCGCCGACGACCTGGCCGATGACGCCGGTGTGCTCGAGGCAATGCAGATCCTGATGCCTGACGGCTCGGTGCTGTCCGATGTCGCGTACCTGACCTCGGCACAGCTCGGCCGGCCGTTCCCGGTGCGCTGGATCCCGGTGCCGGACCGCGACGCGAGGACGGTCCCCACCCGCAAGCAGTTCGCGGACGGCGAGGTCACCCGCGGCAAGAAGTTCGAGGGCGTCTGGGGCACCGACGAGGGTGTGTACGTCGTGAACTCCTACGCCTTCTCCGACGGCGACCTGCCCGCCGACGCGGTGCCGCACGACGGCATGGTCTGGTTCTACGACTACGGCGCGGAGACCATCCAGCTGGTCACCTACTTGCCGCACCAGGAGACCACCGAGACCGAGGGCACGCCGAAGTTCAACGACCTCACCTTCGACAGCCCCGACAACGTCACGGTCACCCCGTGGGGTTCGCTGGTGCTCGCCGAGGACGGGGTGGGCGCCTCGCACGTGCTGTCCGCGACGCCGTACGGGCCGGCCCAGGCGATCGCCCGCAACCAGCTCAATGACTCCGAGTTCACGGGGCCGACGTTCTCCGAGGACGGCAAGGTGCTGTTCGTGAACATCCAGACGCCGGGCCTCACGCTGGCGATCACGGGTCCGTGGGAGCAGTACCTCGGCTGAGCCACCTGGGCGACCTGGGCGAGTGTGACCTTCTGCACCCGGCGGCGTAGTGACACGGTCTCCTGTGATCTGATTAGGTAAGGCTTACCTTCTCGGATCACAGGAGATCTCCGTGTCCCAGCTCCCTCTGCACCACCTGTTCCACCCTGCCCACGCCGACCACTACGCCGCGACCCTCGGCGCCGGCCTCGAGCACCTGCTCGGCCAGCTCCGCACCGTCGCCGGTCCGTCCACCGGCGCCCAGCCCGCCGACGCCGCCGCCCGCGTCGCCGCGGTCGACCTGGCCAGTCCGCTCTCCGACGTCGGTGCGGTGCTCTCCGAGATGTCGCAGCTCTGGCTCGACGACGCGGTGTGGTTCCACGAGCCGACCTACGCCGCGCACCTCAACTGCCCGGTCGTCGTACCGGCGCTGCTGGCCGAGCTCTTCGTCGCCTCGGTCAACAGCTCGCTCGACACCTTCGACCAGAGCGTCGGTGGCACCTACATCGAACGCCGGCTGATCGAGTGGACTGCCGAGAAGATCGGTTTCGGCGCCGCCGCCGACGGCGTCTTCACCAGCGGCGGCAGCCAGTCCAACCTGCAGGGCCTGCTGCTCGCCCGCGGCCGGCACGAGCGCGTCCCGGCCGAGCGGCTGCGGATCCTGGCGTCGGCTGACAGCCACTTCTCCGTGCAGAAGTCCGCGCGGCTGCTCGGTCTCGGCGACGAAGCGGTGGTCAGTGTCCCCACGGACTCCCGCCACCGGATGGACCCGGTCGCCCTCGAGCGTTCCCTCGCTGCCTGCACGGCCCTCGGCCTGCGCCCGATGGCGATCGTCGCGACCGCCGGCACCACCGACTTCGGTGCGATCGACCCGCTTCCGGCGATCGCCGACCTGGCGCTGGCGTACGACGCGTGGCTCCACGTCGACGCGGCCTACGGCGGCGGACTGCTGATCTCGCCGCGTCGTCGCTCGATGCTGGACGGCATCGACCGCGCCGACTCGGTGACCGTCGACTACCACAAGACGTTCTTCCAGCCGGTCTCCTCGAGCGCGATCATCGTCCGCGACCGGACCACCCTGTCGCCCGCGACCTGGCACGCCGACTACCTCAATCCGCGCGAGGCCACCGACCCGAACCAGGTCGACAAGAGCCTGCAGACCACGCGCCGCTTCGACGCCCTCAAGTTGTGGCTGACGCTGCGCACGATGGGCCCCGAGCTGCTCGGCGGGTACGTCGACGCGGTGGTCGACCTGACCGCCGCCGTGCATGCCGTGCTGCGGGACGAGCCGGACCTGCAGTTCGCGGCCGCACCCGAGCTCAGCACCCTCGTCTTCCGCTACGTCCCGCGCGACGTGGTGCTGAACGAAGACGGCCTCGGCTCGCTCAACCGCGCGATCCGCGAGGCCCTCTACGACTCCGGTGCGGCGATGGTCGCGGCCACCCGGGTCGACGGCATCCAGTACCTCAAGGTCACCCTGCTCAACCCGATGGCGACCGCCGACGACATCGTCGGCGTGCTCGACCTGGTCCGGGCGACGGGAGCCCGGCTCGCGCCGGAGCACGTCGTCGAGCCGCCGTTGGCTCCGGTGGAGGTCGTGCGATGACTGTCGTGCACGACTTCGTGGCCATCGGCCTCGGCCCGTTCAACCTCGGCCTGGCCTGCCTGACCGACCCACTGCGTTCCTCGGACGGCCTGGACGGTGTGTTCCTCGAAGCCCGTGACGGTTTCGACTGGCACCCCGGCATGCTGCTCGACGACGCCACGTTGCAGGTGCCGTTCCTCGCCGACCTCGTCACGATGGCCGACCCCACGTCGCGCTGGTCGTTCCTGAACTACCTCAAGCAGAGCGGCAACCTCTACTCGTTCTACATCCGCGAGAACTTCTACCCGCTCCGCCGCGAGTACGACGACTACTGCCGCTGGGCTGCCGAACGCCTCGACAGCGTCCGCTTCGGCCAGCAGGTCACGAACGTCGAGCACGACGGGTCGTCGTACGTCGTCCACAGCGGGAGCGGTGAGGCGTTCCGGGCGCGGAAGCTGGTGCTGGGCATCGGTACGACGCCACGGGTCCCCGACGCCCTGCTCCCGGTGGTTGAGGTGCGAGCGCCAGCGAGCCCCCCGGTGGTTGAGGTGCGAGCGCCAGCGAGCCTCGAAACCCCCGGCTCCGTCGTCACCCACTCCGCCGACTACCTCGCCCACAAGGCCGCCCTGCAACAGCAGGAGACGATCACGATCGTCGGCAGCGGCCAGAGCGCCGCGGAGGTCTACTACGACCTGCTGTCGGAGGCGCCGGCTCACGGCTACACGCTGACCTGGCTGACGCGCAGCCCGCGGTTCTTCCCGATGGAGTACACGAAGCTCACCCTCGAGATGACGTCGCCGGAGTACGGCGCCTATCACCGGTCGTTGCCGCTGGAGACGCGTGATCGGCTGGCCCGCGAGCAGCGGCACCTCTTCAAGGGGATCAGCGCCGAACTGGTCGATGCGATCTTCGACCTGCACTACCAGCAGCGGGTGACCGGCGACGGTCCGCGCACGACGCTGATCACCAACACCGAGGTGCGCGGTTCGCGCCGCGACGGCGCTGTCAGCGAGCTCGACCTGCTGCACGTCGAGACCGGCGAGGAGTTCTCGCTGCGCACCGGGGGACTGGTGCTGGCGACCGGCTACGCGTCGACCGCACCCTCCTTCCTGGGCGGGGTCCGCGACCGGATCCGGCTCGACGAGCGGGGTCGGTACGACGTCGCGGGGGACTACTCCGTCGACATCGCCGGCGGCGAGATCTTCGTGCAGAACGCTGAGGAGCACACGCACTCGCTGTTGGCCCCTGACCTCGGCATGGGCCCGTACCGCAACTCGGTGATCATCGCCGCGCTGCTCGGCCGCGAGGCCTACCCGATCGAGAAGCGGATCGCCGTCCAGACCTTCGGCGTCCCCGACCACCTGAGGAGCGCTGCACGATGACCCACGACATCACCATCGAACCGCTCGACCTGTCCCGCGACCTCGAGCTCCTGCACGCGTGGGTCACCCACCCCCGCTCGGTCTACTGGATGATGCAGGACGCGTCCGTCGAGGACGTGCGCGCCGAGTACGCCGGTATCGCCGCGAACCCGCACCACGACGCCTTCCTGGGCCGCGTCGGTGGCCGGCCTGCGTTCCTGGTCGAGACCTACGACCCGGCTCATGCCGAAGGCCTTGCCGGGCTCCCCGAACTGCAGGACGGCGACGGCGGGATGCACGTGCTCGTCGCGCCGCCCGTTGGCGCGCCCGTGCCCGGGTTGACCACGAAGATCTTCGACGCAGTGCTGGCCTTCTGCTTCGCCGACCCGTCCGTCGACCGGATCGTCGTCGAACCCGACGCCCGCAACACCGCCATCCGGGCGAAGAACGTCGCGGCCGGCTTCACCGAACTCCGCGAGATCCCGATGCCGGGCAAGACCTCGATGCTGTCCGTCTGCCCGCGGGCGGACTGGAACCACCCCGACCTGGTGAAGGTCGCAACTACCGAATTTGCCGCCACAGCAACGGATTCACGACAAATTCGGTTGGTGCGTGGCCACGCCGACCACCTGACGCCCGAGTTCATGGACCGCGCGCAACGCCATCTGGTGGCCAAGGCGCTCGGCGAGTTCAGCCATGAACGGCTGCTGGCGCCCGAGTCGCTGGACGACGGCACCTGGCGCGTCGAGACCGACCGGTCGTCGTACCGCTTCACGGCGCGGGTGTACGCGCTGGAGCACTGGGTCGTCGACGCCGCGTCGATCGAGCGGACCATCGACGGGACTCCGGCCGCGCCCGACGCGCAGGAGTTCATCGCAGAACTGGCGCCGGTGCTGGGGATTCCGGACAACCTGCTGCCGACGTACCTCGAGGAGATCGCCTCGACCCTCGCCTCGACCGCGTGGAAGCTGGCGCATCGCCAGGTGCCGGTGCGCGACCTCGTCGACGCCGGCTACCAGGACCTCGAGTCGGCGATGACCGAAGGCCACCCGGCCTTCGTCGCCAACAACGGGCGGATCGGCTTCGGCCTCGACGACTACCGCGCGTTCGCGCCCGAGACCGGTTCGGCGATCCGGCTGCACTGGGTCGCCGCCCGCCGCGACCTCAGCCACCTCTCGCTCGGCGAGGGCGAGACCGAGCAGACCTTGTACGACGGCGAGCTGGCCCCCGAGGTCCGCGCATCCTTCGACGGTCGACTGCGCCACCTCGGCCTCGACCCTGCGGCGTACCTGCTCCTCCCCGTGCACCCGTGGCAGTGGACTAACAAGCTCGCGATCACGTTCGCGCCGGATGTCGCACGGCGTGATCTCGTGCATCTCGGCACCGGTGACGACGACTACCGCGCACAGCAGTCGATCCGCACGTTCTTCAACACCAGCCGGCCCGAACGCCACTACGTGAAGACGGCGCTGGCGATCCAGAACATGGGCTTCGTGCGGGGACTTTCCCCTGCCTACATGGCGGTGACGCCGGCGATCAACGACTGGGTCGCGTCCGTTGTGCACTCCGATGAGGAGCTCCGCGCGAATGGCTTCGAGGTGCTTCGCGAGGTCGCGGCGATCGGCTACACCGGCGATGCGTTCCACCGCACGGCCGCGCCGTCGCCGTACCGCAAGATGATCGCAGCGCTGTGGCGTGAGAGCCCGGTGCCCCGTGCTGGCGAGGGTGAGCAGTTGTCCACGATGGCGGCGCTGTTGCACCGCGACGCGGACGGCGACGCGCTGATCACGGCCTGGATCAAGTCGTCGCCCGTGGACGCGGCGACCTGGGTGCGTTCCTACCTGCGGGCCTACCTGCGGCCGCTCGTGCACTGCCTCTACGCCTACGACCTGGCGTTCATGCCGCACGGCGAGAACCTGCTGCTCAAGCTGCGCGACCACGTGCCGGTCGGTGCGTTCATGAAGGACATCGGCGAGGAGGTCGCCGTGATGGGCCCTTCGACAGGCTCAGGAACCGGTGTGGAGTTGCCGGCGGAGATCGAGCGGATCCGCGTCGCCGTACCGGAGGACATGAAGCCGCTCGCCGTCCACACCGACGTTTTCGACGGTGTGTTGCGGTTCGTTGCGGCGATCCTCGACGAGGACGGGATGCTGGCCGAGGAGGAGTTCTGGGCGATCGCGCGCGACACGATCACCGAGCACCTGGCCGACCATCCCGAGCTCGCGGAGGCAGCCGCGCGCTACGACCTGTTGGCTGAGCGGTTCCGGCACAGCTGCCTCAACCGGCTCCAGTTGCGCAACACCCTGCAGATGGTCGACATCACCGACCAGTCGCAGTCGCTGATCTTCGCCGGCACGCTCCGCAACCCGGTGGCCCGGTGACGATCACCCGTGACGCCTGGGGGATCCCGCACGTGCAGGCCGGATCGGTCCTCGAGCTCGCCCGCGAGCAGGGGCGCGCGACGGCCGAGGACCGACCGTGGCAGCTCGAGGTCGAACGACGCCGGGCGAGCGGGACGTGCGCCGAGGTGTTCGGTCCCGCGGCACTCGAATGGGACCTGCTGGCGCGGCGCGCGCTGATCGTCGACACCGCGCGACGTGCGTACGCGGCGTTGTCGGAGGAGAGCGCCGCCTTCTTCAGCGCGTACGTCGACGGGCTCAACGAGGTCCTCTCGCGCAAATGGGAGGTGTGGACACCGCTGGCCGTCTTCGCCACCCAGCACCTGCTGTTCTCCACCTTTCCGAGCAAGCTCTGGCGCGACCACGTCCTCGACACCGCCGGTCCCGAGGCCGCCGAGTGCATCGACCTGTTCCGCACCGAGGGCCTGCCGGGCGGCAGCAACGCGTTCGCCGTCTCCGGAACGCTCACGGAGAGTGGGCTGCCGATCGTCGTCGGTGATCCGCACCGAGTGATCGAGGCGCCGGGCTGCTACGCCCAGGTCCGCCTGGTCTGCACCGACCCAGACGACGCGTTCGACGTCAGCGGCCTGACCTTCGTCGGCGTACCCGGCATCCAGCACTTCGGCCACGCCGGCTCCGTCGCCTGGGGCATCACCAACGCGGTGGCCGACACCGATGACGTGTACGACGAAGACCTGGTCCGCCGCGGAGATGCCGTCCTCGCCCGCGGAACCGCCGGCTGGGCGCCCGTCGCCCGCCGCGTCGAGCTGGTGCGCGTGCGGACGGGAGACGAGACCTTCGAAGCCCACGAGGTCGAGGTCCTCGTCACCGACCGTGGCCCGGTGATCCTCGGCGGCCCCGACGCGGACGTTGCCGTCAGCCTTCGTACGCCGCCCTCCGTGCTGGGCGATCTCGGGCTCGACGCGATCCTGCCGCTGCTGCGCTCACGGACCGCTGCCGACGTCACCGCCGCCTTCGACGGCTGGGTCGCGCCGGTCAACAACCTGATGGTCGCCGACACCACCGGCCACGTGGAGCACCGGGTCGTCGGGCGGGTCCCGGAACGCGCAACCGGCGCACCTCGACCAAGAAACCGGCGCACTTCGACCAAGAAACCGGCGCACTTCGTCCCCACCTGGGTCACGGACCTCCCGAGCACGACCGGATCGATCCTGGTGAGTGCCAATGACCGGGCGACCCCCGAGTTCGCCCGGATCGGGGACGACTTCGCGCGGCCGTTCCGTGCCGACCGGATCCGCGAGCGCCTCACGCAACTCGCGGCCAGCGGACCGCTCACCCCCGAGGCCCTGGCCAGCGTGCTCGCCGACGTGAAGCAGACCGCAGGAGCCGCGCTCCTGGACACGATCGCCCAACTCGTCGACCTCGACGGCCCGGCCGACGCGCTCCGCACCCGGCTCCTGGGCTGGGATCGCGAGATGGCGTCCGACAGCGTGGACGCCGCTCTCTTCGCCGCCGTGCGCGCAGCCGCCGTTGACGGTTTCGCCGCGGCGCCGGTCCTCGACGGCGTCGACAGCAGTCCGTACGGCGACCTGTTCGCACCCTGGTTCGACCTGCGCGGGCGGATCCGGTTGGCCCTGCCGAGCCTGCTCCTCGCGGACAAGCCACTGGGCGTGGACCCCCTCCAGGTCGTCGCCGCTGCACTCGACCAGGTCGCCCACCAACCCGAGCCCTCCGCATGGGGGACCCGGCACGTCGCCGTACCCCTGACGCCGCACGAACAGTTCGGTCTCGCTGCCCCGGCCGGATCTGCGGCGCCGATGCCGTATCTCGCCGGCGACGAGGACTGCGTGCTCGCCACCCGGGCCCTCGGCGGGATCGGGCCGTGCGTCCACGGACCCGTGGCCCGGTTCGTCTGGGATCTCGCCGGCGACAGTCGCTGGGTGGTGCCCCTCGGTGCCTCGGGCAACCCGGTCTCGCCCCACCACCACGACCAGCAACAGACCTGGGCCGCCGGCGGCACCCTGCCGCTGACCGGCCCCGCACCACGAGGAGAAGACCGATGACCGTGACCATCCGCCCTGTCGACCCCGACGCCGACATCCCTCTACTGCACGGCTGGGTCACCGAGCCCCGCGCCGCCTTCTGGGGCATGGGTGACCTCGCCGAGGAGGACGTGGCCGAGATCTACACCTACATCGACGAGCAGGCTCACCTGGCGGCGTACGTCCTCGAACTCGACAACCACCCGGTCGGCCTCCTCCAGACCTACGACCCGGCGGTCGACGAGATCGGCGAGTGGTACGACCGCCGCCCCGGCGACGTGGGGATCCACCTGCTCCTCGCCGGTGACCGGGCGCGCGCCGGTCGGACCGCTGAGGTGATTGCGGCCGGCTTCGACTTCGTCGCGCACCTGCCCGGCTGCCAGCGACTGGTGCTCGAGCCCGACGCCCGCAACGCCCCCTCGATCGCGCTGATGGAGCGGCTGGGCGCCGAGCGTGGCCCGCTGGTCGACCTGAAGACGAGCATCAGCGAGAAGCCGGCTCAGTTCTTCTTCATCGACCGGGCGCGAGCGCTGGAGCTCGCTGGGGTGCCGCGACCCCAACAGTGACCTGGCCCACGCCGGAGAGCCCGTGAGGTCGGTGAGGCTGTGAGAATGAGTTGACGAAATGAAACTCGCGGAAACGTCGAGGCGAAACGAGCGGGCCACAGGATCGACATCAGTATCCGACCCCTGTCCGCCAGGAGCCCGACGATGACACTGACCACCAACACCGGCCCCGACGCCTCTGGCGTCGGCACGCCGACACCCACCAAGAGCCACCGTTCCGGGCGGTGGATCGAGGACTGGCGCCCGGAAGACCCCGAGTTCTGGGCGTCCACCGGCGCCCCGATCGCCAAGCGCAACCTGATCTGGTCGATCTTCGCCGAGCACCTCGGCTTCTCGGTCTGGCTGATCTGGAGCGTCAGCTCCGCCTTCCTGCTGGCCCAGGGCTTCACCTTCACGGTCGAGCAGCTGTTCTTCCTGATCGCCATCCCGAACCTCGTCGGTTCGCTGCTGCGGGTGCCCTACACCCTGGCGGTGCCCAAGTTCGGTGGCCGCAACTGGACGATGGCCAGCGCTGCGCTGCTGCTCGTCCCGACCCTCGGCTTCGCCTTCGCCGTCACCAACCCGGACACGCCGTACTGGGTGTTCTGCGTGATCGCCGCGACGGCCGGCTTCGGTGGCGGCAACTTCGCCAGCTCGATGGCCAACATCAACTTCTTCTACCCCGCTGACAAGAAGGGTGCTGCGCTCGGCCTCAACGCCGCTGGCGGCAACCTGGGCGTCTCGCTGATCCAGTTCTTCCTGCCCGTGATCGTCGGCGGCGCCGGCATCTTCGGCATCGTGAAGGCCAGCGAGGGTGGCATCCACCTCGAGCGTGCGGCGTTCGTGTACGCCGGTCTCGCCATCGTCGCCACCATCGCGGCGTACTTCTTCATGGACAACCTCGAGGGTGCGAAGTCCAACCCCCGTGAGCAGCTCGTGGTCCTGAAGGAGAAGCAGACCTGGATCATGTCGTTCCTCTACATCGGCACCTTCGGCTCGTTCATCGGCTACTCCGCCGCGATGCCGCTGCTGATCAAGGTCAACTTCTGGCGCCAGCCCCTGCCGTCCATCGAGGGCATCGGCATCAACTTCGCCTTCTACGCGTTCCTCGGTGCCCTCGTCGGGTCGATGGCCCGCCCGTTCGGTGGCTGGCTCGCTGACAAGTACGGCGGCGCGCGGATCACGCTCGTTGCCTTCAGCGGCATGATCGCCTCGACGCTGCTGGTGCTGTTCACGCTCAGCAAGCTGACCACGCTGCCGCCCCCGCCGGACAAGGCCAAGCTCGCCGAGATCGCGAAGGACCCGGCCGCGTTCCAGTTCCCCGAGCCGGTGCGTGCGGCGATCGAGTCCAACCAGGACATCTTCCCGTTCTTCCTCGGTGCCTTCCTGCTGGTCTTCGTGTTCAGCGGCATCGGCAACGGGTCGACGTACAAGATGATCCCGGCGATCTTCCGCAAGGACGCGATCCGCGGCACCGCCGAGGGCAGCCCGGAGCGCGAGTTCTCCCTCGTCAGCCAGGCCAAGAAGGCCTCGGCCGCGATCGGCATCATCGGAGCGGTCGGCGCGATCGGCGGCTTCCTGATCCCGATCACGTTCAACAGCCCCTGGGTGAGCGAGCCGCTCGCTGCGACCAAGAACGCGTTCACGATCTTCGCGGCGTTCTACGTGGTGTGTGCGGTCGTCACCTGGGCCGTCTACCTGCGCAAGCGCACGGGTGCCAAGGCGGACACCGGGTACGTCGGAGTCTGATCCACCGGTCGCACCTGACGGAAGTGTCGTCGAATCCCCGGATTCGCGACACTTTCGTCAGGTGCGTTCGCCGTTCGGCAAGCGCGATACTAGGAGCACCATGAGCGTCACGACCCACTGTCCCTACTGCAGCCTCCAGTGCGGAATGAAGGTTGCCCCGAAGGGTCGGGTCGGCATCGAGATCAGCGCCTGGGAGGAGTTCCCGGTCAACGAGGGCGCGATGTGCCGCAAGGGCTGGACCTCCGGCGAGCTGCGCGGTAGCCGCGAACGGCTCACCACCCCGGCCATCCGGGACCGCGCCACCGGTGAACTTCGGGCCGCCAGCTGGGACGAGGCGCTCGACGTCATCGCCGACAAGATCCGCACCCTGCAGGCCGACCACGGCAAGGACGCGGTCTCGATCTTCGGCGGCGGGGGCCTCACCAACGAGAAGGCCTACCAGCTCGGCAAGTTCGCCCGGGTCGCGCTCGGCACCAGTCAGATCGACTACAACGGCCGCTGGTGCATGAGTTCGGCGGCCAGCGCCGGCAACCAGGCGTTCGGCGTCGACCGCGGCCTGCCGTTCCCCCTCGCCGACATCGAGCAGACCGATGTCGTCGTGCTGGTCGGCTCCAACATGGCCGAGACGATGCCGCCGGCCGCCCGCCACCTCGACCGCCTGCGCGAGCGCGGCGGCAAGGTCGTCGTGATCGACCCGCGCTTCACCAGCACCGCCGAGCGCGCCGACCTCTTCCTGCAGCCGGTCCCCGGCACCGACCTCGCCCTCGCGTTGGGTGCGCTGCACCTGCTCGACGCCCAGGGTGCGATCGACGAGGAGTACGTCGCCGCCCGCACCACCGGCTTCGACGAGGTCCGTCGCTCCGTCTCCGCGTGGTGGCCCGAGCGCGTCGAGCGCACCACCGGCGTTGCGACCTCCGAACTGCGTGCGCTCGTCGACCTGCTCGCCGGCGCCGGGCGCGTGATGATCCTGACCGCCCGCGGTGCCGAGCAGCACGCGCAGGGCACCGCCACGGTGCTCTCCTGGATCAACATCGCCCTCGCCCTCGGCATGCCCGGCAAGGAGTACGCCGGCTACGGCTGCCTCACCGGACAGGGCAACGGGCAGGGCGGCCGCGAGCACGGCCAGAAGGCCGACCAGCTTCCGGGTTACCGGATGATCGACGACCCGGCCGCCCGCGCGCACGTCGCCGCGGTGTGGGGCGTGGAGCCGGAATCCCTGCCAGGCAAGGGCAAGTCGGCTTACGAACTGCTGGATTCGCTGGGCGACGGCGGCGGCCCGAAGGCCATGCTCGTGTTCGGCTCCAACATCGTGGTCTCGGCCCCGAAGGCCACCCACATCACGCAGCGACTCGAGTCGCTCGACCTGCTCGTCGTCTGCGACATCGTGATGTCCGAGACCGCTGCACTCGCGGACGTCGTCCTTCCGATCACGCAGTGGGCCGAGGAGTCCGGCACCATGACGAACCTCGAGGGCCGGGTGATCCTGCGCAACAAGGCGATCGCGCCGCCGACGGGCGTGAAGAGCGACCTCGATGTGATCGCGGGGCTCGCCGAACGCCTCGATTCACCGGTGGAGTTCTCGGTCGATCCGGAGGAGATCTTCGCGGAACTCGGCCGTGCCACGGTGGGCGCGAAGGCCGACTACTCGGGCATCACCTATGAGCGGATCACCGCGGAGAAGGGCGTGTTCTGGCCCTGTCCGGCGGTCGCCGAGGGCGAGCCGGTCCACCCCGGCACCCCACGGATGTTCACCGACGCCTTCGCCACCCCGAACGGCCGCGCGCGGTTCCTGGCGCAGGAGTTCGTCGGCGCCGCGGAGCAGCCCGACGCGTCGTACCCGATCCACCTGACGACGGGACGGGTGCTCGCGCAGTACCAGTCCGGCGCCCAGACCCGTCGGATCCGTTCGCTCACTGACGAGGGTGCGTTCGTCGAGATGCACCCGATGCTCGCCGACCGGATCGGCGCGCACGACGGCGAACCGGTCATCGTCCGGACCCGTCGCGGCGAGATGAAGGCGCCGGCCCGGGTGGTCACCACGATCCGCCCTGACACGGTCTTCATCCCGTTCCACTGGGTCGGCGCGAACCGGCTCACCAATGACGCCCTCGACCCGTCCAGCCGGATGCCGGAGTTCAAGGTGTGTGCGGCCGAGGTGCTGGTCTGAGGTTCCGAGGCTCACTGCGCTCGCACCTCAGCCACCGGGTGTTAACACGGTCGTGACGCCGCTCACGCCGTGATGTCGTGAGGCACGTGAGGTTGTGAGAAGTAGTTGACCTCGGGGTGCAACACGACGACCGCGCCGTGAAACCTCGCCCGTCGACCATGGAGACATGCCCGAGAGCCACCGCCCCGACCAGCCGCGCAAGCGGCTCGTCGTCGTCGGCTCCGGCATGGCCACCACCCGGCTGATCGAGGAGCTGGTGGCGCGCAACGCGACCGCCACGATGGACATCACCGTCCTGGGCGACGAGCCGGTGGCGCCGTACAACCGGATCCTGCTGTCGGCTGTCCTCGAGGGGACGCACCGACCGGAGGCCCTCACGCTGCGCTCGCCGGAGTGGTACGCCGACAACGGTGTCGACCTCCGCCTCGGCGCGCGCGTCCTCACCGTCGAGCGCGAGCTCAAGGACGTCATGCTCGTCGACGGCACCCTGATCGAGTACGACGTCCTGGTGCTGGCGACCGGCTCCATCCCCACGCTTCCGCCGATCCGCGG
Organism: Nocardioides sp. WS12; assembly: GCF_014108865.1. NCBI lineage: Bacteria > Bacillati > Actinomycetota > Actinomycetes > Propionibacteriales > Nocardioidaceae > Nocardioides > Nocardioides sp. WS12. The sequence continues at coordinate 845,647 of NZ_CP053928.1, forward strand.
GCTGGTGCGGATGGACGGGTCGCTGCACCCGTCGGTGCACGCCTTCCGCTCGCTCTCGGACTGCGAGGGCCTGGTCGAGGCGATCGAGGCGATCGACGACCAGGGCCCGATCAACAAGCGCGCGGTCGTCGTCGGTGGCGGACTGCTCGGCCTGCAGGTCGCCCGGGCACTTGGTGCCCGCGGCCTCGACACAGAGATCGTCGAGGGTGGTGAGCACCTGCTGCACCAGCAGATCAACACCGCGGCCGGCAAGATCCTGAGCCGCGACCTGAAGAAGCTCGGCGTCTCGGTCTACACCGGCGCCCGCGCCGTACGCCTGCACTCACCTGACGAGCCGGCGACGCCGGGCCTGTCCGGCATCGGCGCCGTCCGCGTCCTGGACCCGCTGCCCCGCAACCCCGGCAAGGTCGCCCTGCGCCTCGACAACGGCTTCAACCTCGACACCGACCTGCTCGTGCTCACCGCCGGCGGTCGCCCCTCGACCGCGCTGGCCCGCGGCTGCGGGCTCGAGGTCCGCCGCGGGATCGTCGTCGACGACCGGCTCGCGAGCGTCACCGACTCCAACGTCCACGCCCTGGGCGACTGCGTCGAGCACGACGGCCGGACCACCGGTTTCGTGCCGCCCGCCTGGGAGCAGGCCGGGATCCTCGCGGGGATCCTCTGCGACGAGGCCGTGAAGTACGACGGCAGCCGGATCGTCGCTCGCCTCCGGGCCACCGACCTCGACGTCGCCGTCCTCGGGGACGCAGAGCGCGAGATCGCCGCCGGCGGCGAGGTCGTCGAGGTCTCGAACCCGATCTCCGGCTCGCACCGCCGCCTCGTCGTCCGCGACGGCCGGATCGTTGCGGCCACCCTGGTCGGCGACCTCTCGCGGGTCGGCCTGATCACCCAGCACTTCGACCGTCAGACGGTCCTGGGCCCTCACGAGCCCGGGAACCTGCTGATGCCCGAACGTTCCGGGGACGAGGGCAGCGTCGCCCTCACCCTGCCCGACGACGCGGAGGTGTGCGCCTGTGCGGGCGTCTCCGCCGGTCGGATCCGGGCCTGCTCGTCCTTTGAGCAGGCACGTGACACCACTCGTGCGACCACCGGCTGCGGTGGTTGTGCCCCAACGGTCCGGCAACTGCTCGGCAGTCGTCCGGCCCTGGCAACCTCCCAGAAGGGATCTTGAGATGGCACCGCACCTCAGGAAGCAACTTGTCGTCGTCGGCCACGGCATGGTCGGCCACCGATTCGTGCAGGCCGCGATCGAGCGTGGGCTCACCGAGACCTACGACATCATCGTGCTGGGCGAGGAGCCGCGGCCGGCGTACGACCGCGTTGCCCTGACCTCCTTCTTCGAGGTCGGCGCCCAGGCGCTGTCCTACCTCCCCGAGGGCGTGTACGACGACCCGCGGGTCTCGTTGCACCTCGAGTCCGAGGTCGTGGCGATGGACGCCACCGCGCAGACCGTGACCCTCGCCAACGGCACGGCCTTCGCCTATGACGAGCTGGTGCTCGCCACGGGTGCCGCGCCGTTCGTCCCGCCGGTGCCCGGCAAGGACCTCGGCAACGTGTTCGTCTACCGGACCATCGAGGACCTCGAGGCGATCCGCGAGGCGAGCAAGACCGCCAAGGCCGGTGCTGTCATCGGTGGTGGCCTGCTCGGGCTGGAGGCCGCCAACGCGCTGCACCAGCTCGGCGTGAAGACGCACGTCGTCGAGATGGCGCCGCGCCTGATGGCCGTCCAGATCGACGAGGCGGGCGGTGCCACGCTCAAGCGCCACGTCGAGGACCTCGGCCTCTCCATCCACACCGGAGTGATGACCGAGCTGATCGATGGTGATGCAGACGGCAACGTCAGCGGCATCAAGTTCAAGGACGCGGACACCCTTCCCCTCGACATCGTCATCTTCTCCGCCGGTATCCGTCCGCGTGACCTGATCGCCCGCGAGGCCGGCCTCGACATCGCCGAGCGTGGCGGCGTCCTGGTCAACGAGGACTGCCGCACCTCCGACGAGCACGTCTGGGCGATCGGCGAGTGCGCCGCCCCCGGTGGCCGGATGTACGGCCTGGTCGCTCCCGGCTACTCGATGGCCGAGGTCGTTGTCGACCAACTGCTCGGTGGCGAGGGCCAGTTCCTCGGCGCCGACATGTCGACCAAGCTCAAGCTCCTCGGTGTGGACGTCGCGTCCTTCGGTGACGCGTTCGCCACGACGGAGGACGCCCTCGAGCTGGTCTTCGCCGACGCGGTGGCCGGCATCTACAAGAAGCTCGTCGTGGCCGAGAACGCCACCGGCGGTTACGAGCTGCTCGGCGGCATCCTGGTCGGCGACGCGTCGGCCTACGGCTCGCTGCGTCCGATGGTCGGCAGCGGCATGGAGCTCCCGGCCAACCCGGAGGAGCTGATCCTCCCGGCCGGTCGCGGCGGCGGCATTGACCTGGGCCTGCCGGACACCGCGCAGATCTGCTCGTGCAACAACGTCACCAAGGGCGACATCGTGGCGGCCGTCTCCGACGAGGCGACGCTCAACGACGGCGGTCCGTGCAGTGACGCGGGTTGTGTCACCAAGTGCACGAAGGCCGGATCCACCTGCGGGTCCTGCAAGACGGTCGTGAAGAAGATCGTCGAGGACCACTTCGCCGCCACCGGCAAGGTCGTCGACAAGTCGCTGTGTGAGCACTTCGCGATGACCCGCCAGGAGCTCTTCGACGTCGTCGCGGTCCACGGCTACAACCGGTTCGACGACATCATCGAGGGCCACGGTCGGGGGCGCGGGTGTGACATCTGCAAGCCTGCCGTCGCTTCCGTCCTCGCGAGCCTGCTCAACCACCACGTCCTCGACAGCAGCAACGTCACGCTGCAGGACACCAACGACGCCTATCTCGCCAACCTGCAGAAGAACGGCACCTACTCCGTCGTTCCGCGCATCCCCGGCGGCGAGATCACCCCGGACAAGCTGATCGTGATCGGTCAGGTCGCCAAGGAGTTCGGTCTCTACACGAAGATCACCGGTGGCCAGCGGATCGACCTGTTCGGCGCCCGGATGGAGGACCTGCCGGCGATCTGGAAGCAGCTGGTCGACGCCGGCATGGAGTCCGGCCACGCCTACGGCAAGTCCCTGCGCACGGTGAAGTCCTGCGTCGGTTCGACCTGGTGTCGTTACGGCGTGCAGGACTCGGTCGGCCTGGCCATCGAGCTCGAGCTGCGCTACCGCGGCCTGCGTTCGCCCCACAAGCTCAAGGGTGGAGTTTCCGGTTGCGCCCGTGAGTGCGCCGAGGCCCGCGGCAAGGACTTCGGTGTCATCGCGACGGAGAAGGGCTGGAACCTCTACGTCGGCGGCAACGGCGGCGCGATCCCCGCGCACGCCCAGCTGCTCGCGGGAGACCTGGACACCGCGACCCTGATCAAGTACCTCGACCGGTTCCTCATGTACTACATCCGCACGGCCGACCGCCTCCAGCGCACGGCCCCCTGGATGGACGCCATCGGTGGCCTGGAGCGGGTCCGCGAGGTCGTCGTCGACGACGCGCTGGGCCTCGGCGTCGAGCTCGAGGACGCCATGTCGAAGCACGTCGACTCGTACTTCGACGAGTGGAAGGCGACCATCGAGGACCCGGCAAAGCTCGCCCGGTTCGTGTCCTTCGTCAACGCGCCCGGTACGCCCGACCCCAACATCACCTTCCGTGAGGAGCGCGGCCAGATCCAGGCCGAGCTCACCGACGGCCCGGTGTCGCTGGGCAGCACGATTCCTGTGGGAGCCCCGTGATGACCGAAACGCACCCGTTGGTCGAGCCTGTCGAGACCCTCGAGACCATCGACACCGTGGTGTGTCGCCTTGATCAGATCCGCAAGGAGTCCGGCGTGACCGCGCTCGTCGCGGGGGAGGCCGTCGCCGTCTTCCGGACGTACGACGACGAGGTCTACGCACTGTCGAACTTCGACCCGTTCGGCAAGGCGTCCGTGCTGTCGCGCGGCATCGTCGGGACCAAGACGGTCGTCGTCGACGGTGTCGAGGAGCAGGTGCCCTTCGTCGCGAGCCCGCTGTTGAAGCAGCCGTTCGACCTCCGGACCGGCATCTGCCTCGACAATGCCGAGGTCTCCGTGCCGACGTACGACGTCCGGGTCATCGACGGGGTTGTCGCTGTGGGGGCACAACGGGGGACAATCGCTACATGACCGACCTGCCGCTCTCCGGATTCCGGATCGGCGTCACCGCCGCCCGGCGCGCCGAGGAGCAGATCACGCTGCTGGAGCGGCGTGGCGCCACGGTGGTGCATGCGCCGGCGCTGTCGGTCGATCCCAACCGGATCGATGAGGTCGGCCTGCTCGCGGCCACCAAGGACGTGCTGTCGCAGCCCGTCGACATCTTCGTGGCGACGACGGGCATCGGCCTGAAGTCGTGGTTCGCCGCGTCCGAGCGCTGGGGTCTGCAGGCTGAGCTTCTGGCCCACCTCGACAAGGCCGAGATCCTCGCGCGCGGCCCGAAGAGCGTCGGCGCCCTGCGCCGCTCCGGCCTGCGCGAGTTGTGGGCACCGGAGTCCGAGGCGTTCGAGGACGTGCTCGGGCATCTGCGCGGCCGGGACCTGAACGGTTTGCGGATCGTGGTGCAGGAGCACGGCCAGTCGCTGTCGATGGCCGCGCACGCGCTGCGGCGCCTCGGCGCCGAGGTCACCACCGTTGCCGTCTACCGCGTCGAGGGCGCGGATGACCCGGAGCCCATGTTCGGCCTGATCGAGCAGATCGCCGAGCGCCGCGTGCACGCCGTCACGTTCACCGCCGCGCCCGCCATCGCTGCGCTGATGGATGCCGCGGGGACGACCGGTCACCGCGACGAGGTGATCACCGCCTTCCAGGCCGACGTGATCGCGTCCTGCATCGGTCCCGTGACCGCCGCCGCCTTCGAGATGTGGGGCGTCCCGTCGATCTATCCCGAGCGGTTCCGCCTCGCGGCGATGGTCAAGCAGCTCGAGATCGAGCTCCCGTCGCGCGCGACCGGCACGTCGCTCGAAGTCGCTGGCCACACGCTGCTGCTGCACGGCGACGACGTGCTCCTCGATGGCGTCGAGATCAAGCTCTCCCCGGCGCCGTACGCCGTCCTGGCGGCGCTCCTGGTCAACCCCGGCACGGTCGTCTCCCGCCGCGACCTCCTGGTCTCCCTGCCGTCGGGCACCGCCGGCTCCGAACACGCCGTCGAGATGGCCGTCGCCCGCCTCCGTGCCGCCATCGGCACCCGCTGCATCCAGACCGTCGTGAAGCGCGGCTACCGCCTGGCGGTGTCGTCGTGATGCGCGAGGTGCGTGGGTTTCTCACACGAGGTGCGGGGGTTTCTGCCTCGAAGTGCGAGGGTTTCTCTCTCGAAGTGCCCCATCTGGTCACGGTCGCCCACGGCACCCGGACCCCCGAGGGCAACCAGGTCGCCGCCGAGCTCACCGCCGCCGCAGCCGCTCAGCTCGGCTGGCCCGCCACGACGTCGTACGTCGAACTCTGCTCGCCGTTGTTTGCTGATGTCGTTGCAACGACTGCCGGCCCCACCGTCGTCGTACCGCTCCTGCTGAGCACCGGTTACCACCTGCGCAAGGACCTGCCCGCGGCTGTCGATGCGGCCGAACAGCCCGACCTGGTGAGCCTCGGTGGCAGCCTCGGTCCGGACCCGCTGCTTGCGCTCGCGCAGGCCGACCGACTCCGTGAGGCGGGCGCAACGCCCGGCCAGCCGGTGGTCCTGATTGCGGCCGGCTCCTCGGACCCGCTCGCCACCGCCGACCTCGAAGGCGCGGCGAACCTGCTGGCCCACGCCTGGGGCGCGCCGGTGCGGCTCGCGACGATGTCGGGCCTCGGCACGCGACCCGAACACGTGGTCCGCCATGGCGATGCCGTGTCGCCGTACCTGCTGGCCACGGGCCACTTCCACCGCAAGGCTCGGCACGACGCCCTCGCTGCGGGAGCGAGTGTCGTTGCCGACGTGATCGGCCCACACCGGTTCGTCGTGGACCTGGTCTGCCAGCGCGCGACGTCGATGCAGGTCGCCGAGCGCTTCTCCGCCTGATCTGGCGGAGACGAGGGCCGGTTACTCCGCCGCGACCGAGCCGACGAAGCGGGCGAGCGTCGCGAGTTCGGGGATGCCCTCGGCCTCGTCGAGGGTTGTGCGCAGCACCTCGTCATGCAGGGGCCGCGCCTTCTTCAGCAGTGCCCGACCTGCCGGCGTGAGCTCGGTGTAGATGCCGCGCCGGTCGTCGGCGCAGAGGATCCGGGTGAGCAGCCCTCGGTTCTCCAGGCGGGTGACCAGTCGCGTCGTCGCGGAGGCCGACAACGCTGCGGCGCGTGCGAGTTGCTGCATCCGCATGTGCCACCCGTCCTGGCGGCTCAGCGCGTCGAGCACGGTGAACTCCACGACGGACAGGTCGTGCTCGCGCTGCAGGGCCTTCTCGAGGGCGGCCTCGATCAGGCCGTGGACGGCGGCCAGTGTGCGCCAGCCGTGCGACCGGATCTCGACGGCGTCGTCGGCGATTCCCATGGAGTCCTCCTCGTGAACGTCCTCACAGCATACCTGAGTTGCGCGGATAGTGCGCGCGTGCAACTATCAATACAAAGCGTGTGCAACTAGTGCACGCGCGGACTATCTCCACATGCCACGACCACAGGAGTGCATCCTCGATGCCTGTCGCACTGCTCGCCCTCGCCATGGGCGGTTTCGGGATCGGCCTGACGGAGTTCGTGATCATGGGCCTGCTGCCCGAGGTCTCGGCGGACTTCGCGGTGTCCGAGACGACCGCCGGCTACCTCATCTCGGGCTACGCGCTCGCCGTCGCCGTCGGCGCGGTCGGACTGACCCTCGCGATGACGCGGGTTCCCCGGAAGCAGGCCCTGCTGGGACTGATGATCCTGTTCATCCTCGGCAACCTGATCTCCGCCGTCGCTCCGGACTACACGACGATGATGATCGGCCGGATCGTCGCAGCGCTGTGCCACGGCGCGTTCTTCGGCATCGGGTCGGTCGTGGCCGCACAACTGGTGGCCCCGGACCGCAAGGCCCGCGCCATCGCGTTCATGTTCGGCGGACTGACCCTCGCCAACGTCCTCGGCGTCCCCCTCGGCACCCTGCTCGGCCAGGCCGCCGGCTGGCGCTCCACCTTCTGGGCGATCACCGCGATCGGCGTCGTCGCGTTCGTCGGCATCGCCGCGCTCGTGCCCGCCCACACCGGGCGTGGCGAAGCCGCCCCGGCAGGCATCCGGTCCGAACTGAGCGCCTTCGCGAGTCCGCAGGTCTGGTTCTCGATCGCCGTCACCGTGCTCGGGTACGGCGGCATGTTCGGCGGATTCACCTACATCGCGTTCACCCTCACCGAGGTCAGCGGCTTCTCGTCGGGCGCGGTGCCGCTGCTGCTCGTCCTCTTCGGGGTCGGTCTGTTCATCGGCAACCTCGTCGGCGGTCGCGCGGCCGACCGCAACCTGGTCCGCACGCTCGTCGTACTCCTCGCTGCCCTCACCGCCGTCCTCGCCGGTTTCGCCCTCGTCGCCGGAAGTCAGCCGCTGACCGTGGTCGCCCTGCTCCTGATGGGCGCCGTCGGTTTCGGCACGGTGCCCGCGCTCCAGATGCGGGTCATGGCGTACGCCGACCGCGCACCCACGCTCGCATCCGGAGCCAATATCGCCGCCTTCAACGTCGGCAACGCCCTCGGTGCCTGGATCGGCGGCCTGACGCTCGCCGCAGGTCTGGGCTACACGTCGCCGCTGTGGGCCGGTGCCGGGGTGACCGCCCTCGGGCTGGTCGTGCTGCTGGTCGCCGTCCGCGCGCCCGGTGGCGAGCGTCGTACCGCGGTCGAGCCTGTCCTCGTTCCCGCCTGAACACCCTTCCTGCACGATGGATCCAGCCCCCACAAGGAGAAACCCATGACCATCCCCACCGTGACCCTCAACAACGGTGTCGCCATGCCGCAGGTCGGCTTCGGCGTCTTCCAGGTCCCGAACGACGAGACCGAGGCGGCGGTCACCGCAGCCCTCGAGGCCGGCTACCGCAGCATCGACACCGCAGCGGTCTACCGCAACGAGGTCGGCGTCGGCCGCGCCCTTGCCAAGTCCGGCATCGCGCGCGACGAACTCTTCATCACCACGAAGCTCTGGAACTCCGACCACGAGCAGCCGGTCGAGGCCTACGAGAAGAGCCTCGAGCGCCTCAGCCTCGACCACGTCGACCTGTACCTGATCCACTGGCCGACCCCCGAGCGCGACCTGTACGTCGGCGCCTGGCAGGGCCTCGAGAAGTTGTACGCCGACGGGCGGGCCCGTGCGATCGGCGTCTCCAACTTCCTGCCTGATCACCTGGCGCGGATCGTCGCCCTCGGCGGCACCGTGCCGGCGGTCAACCAGGTGGAGGTGCACCCGGCGCTGCAGCAGCGGGCGGTCCTCGAGGCGGACGCCCGCCTCGGCATCGCGACCGAGGCGTGGAGCCCGCTCGCCCAGGGCGCCGTACTCGCGGACCCGGTGGTGACGACCATCGCGACCCGGGTCGACCGCACGCCCGCGCAGGTCATCCTGCGCTGGCACGTCCAGCAGGGTCGCGTGGTGATCCCGAAGTCGGTCACCCCGTCGCGGATCGCCGAGAACCTCGACCTGTTCGGCTTCGACCTCACTGGCGACGACCTCGCCGCGATCGATGGACTGGAGCGGGACGGTCGTGTCGGGCCGAATCCTGCGGAGTTCAACGGCGCCTGACCAGAAACCGGCGCACTTCGACCAAGAAACCGGCGCACTTCGACCAAGAAACTGGCGCACCTCGTCAGCCAGCCTCGAGCGACTCCGGGGTGTGCAGGCGGACCAGGAAGCGGCGGGCGTGGGCGGGTGCCCTTGTTGCGGTCGCGAGTGACACGCCCACCATGACGACGACCGCGAGTGGCACGCTCCACGCGGCGGGCTGGCCGAGCAGGGCTCCGGCCCAACCGCCGGGGGCGTAGCCGCCGAGGGTGGCCACGGCCGCACCGCCGGCGCCGAGGCCACCCGCCGCGAGTCCGGCCAGCGCCCCGACGTCGGTCAGGCCGCGCCACCAGATGCCGAGCACCAGCAGCGGGCAGAAGGTCGAGGCCGCGACCGCGAAGGCCAGCCCCACCGACTGGGCGACCCCGACATTGCGCACCAGCAGCGCCAGCACCAACGGGATCACCACGGCGACAACCGCGGCAACCCGGAACGCGGTGACACCGCCCCGATCGCCGACCATCCGCGTCGTCACGTCCTGGGTCAGGACGCCGGCGACCGCGATGGCCAGCCCGGACGAGGTCGACAGGAACGCCGCGAAGGCGCCGGCCGTCACCAGGCCCGTCAGGACGTCGCCGCCCACTCCTTCGAGCATCACGCGCGGCAACTCCAGGACCAGGACATCCGACCTGCCCGACGAGACCAGCTGGTCGCCGTACACACGACCGAGGGCGGCGTAGACCGGCGGCAGCAGGTAGAAGAGGCCGAGGAAGCCGAGCACCACCACCGTCGTACGACGCGCTGCGCGGCCGTCGGGGTTGGTGTAGAACCGCACGACCACGTGCGGCAGGCCCATGGTGCCGAGGAAAAGCGCGATGATCAGTGAGTACGTCGTGTAGAGCCCGAGCCCGCCGCCACTGGCGACCGGCACCGACCAGTCGCCGTCGGCCATCGAACTGCCCGGACGCCCGTCGCCCCACCAGACGGCGAGCAGCACGGCCGCGGGGATGAGGAGCGCGGTCAACTTCAGCCAGTACTGGAAGGCCTGGACGAAGGTGATCGAGCGCATCCCGCCCGACGTCACGTTGGCGAGGACGACGCCCCCGACCACCACGGGTCCGACCCACTCCGGGGCGCCGATCGCGGCGTTCAGGGTGATCCCGGCGCCTTCGAACTGCGGCAACAGGTAGAGCCAGCCGACACCGACCACCAGCAGCGAGCAGGCAGCCCGCACGGTGCGTGATCCGAGGCGCGCTTCGGCGAAGTCCGGCAGCGTGTAGGCGCCCGAACGGCGCAGGGGAGCGGCGACGAGGACGAGCAGGACAAGGTAGCCGGCGGTCCAGCCGACCGGGTACCAGAGCATCTCGGCGCCGCCGATCAGCAGCAGCCCCGCGATGCCGAGGAAGGACGCCGCGGAGAGGTACTCACCGCCGATCGCCGAAGCGTTCAGCCGCGGTCGCACCGTGCGCGAGGCGACGAAGAAGTCGCTCGTGGTGCGGGAGAAGCGCAGCCCCCAGGTGCCGATCGCCAGGGTCACCAGCGAGACGAGGACGACGGCGACGAGGCCGGGTACGGCGGCGGTGTCCACCCGTCAGTCCCCGTCTTCGTGGCCGCTGACCAGGTCGGCGAACACCCGCTCGTTGCGCTCGGCCCTCCGCACGTAGCGCCAGCCGAGGAACAACAGGAACGGGTAGACGAGGACGCCCAGCGCCAGCCACGCCACGGGGATCCCGAGCAGTTGCCTGTCCGCGAGCGAGGGCGCGAGATGGAACAACAGCGGCACCAAACCCAGCGTCACGACGAGCAGCCCGATCACCCGCAGTGCGAGCCGCAGTTGTTCGGCCAGGAGCGAACGCAGGTAGAGGTCGCCCAATGCGGTCTGCTCCGTGACGTCGCCGAGTCGGGTCGCCGTACGACTGGCCGCGGTGTGGCGTGGCGGACCGGTCACCCGCACCCGCTCGGTCATGCTCAGCCGCCTGCCCGGGCCCGGCGGACCAGGACGTCGCGCAGGCCCCGGGTGTGCCGGCGGCTGACGGGCAACTCGGTCGTGCCGACCATCACCGACGTCCTGCCGCTGTCCGACCGCACCTCGGTCACGTGCGCCAGTGCGACCAGCAGGGAACGGTGGATCCGGTGGAAGCCGGACTCGGCCCAGTCCTCGGCGAGCGTCGTCAGGGGAACCCGCACGAGGTAGTTCTCGCCGGCCTTGGTGTGGAGCCGCGCGTAGTCGCCCTGCGCCTCGACGTGGGTGATGTCGCGGCGGTCGATGAAGCGGGTGACGCCGCCGCGCTCGACAGCAATCTGGGTGTCGGCGACGGGTGCCGGGGCCGCGGTGTCGGCCAGCACTCGTCGTACCGCCTCCGCGAGGCGCTCGGGACGCACCGGCTTCAGGACGTAGTCGACCGCGCGCAGGTCGAACGCCTCGACCGCGTGCTGCTCGTGCGCGGTGACGAACACGATCGGCGGCGGCTGCTTGAACCGGCGGAGCACCTCGGCGAACTCGAGGCCGGTGAGTCCGGGCATCTGGATGTCGAGGAAGACGCAGTCGACCTCCTGCTCGCGCAGGGTGCGCAGGCCGTCGGTCGCGGACTGGCAGGCGACCACTTCGCCGACACGAGGGTCGGACTCGAGCAGGAAGGTGAGTTCGTCGAGGGCGGGCTTCTCGTCGTCGACCACGAGCACGCGGAGGCCGCTCATGCCCGTTCCGCCGGCGGGGTGGCGGTGACACCCGGTGCGAACTTCGGGACGCGCACGATCACCTTGGTGCCGGCGCCGGGTGCGGTCTCCACGACCAGACCGTAGTCGTCACCGAAGGTCGCCCGCAGCCGTGCGTCGACGTTGCCCAGGCCGATCGAGTCGAGCGCCTCGTCGCCGGCGAGCGCGCGTCGTACCTTCTCCGGGTCCTCGCCGACCCCGTTGTCCTCGACCTCGATGACCGCCTCGTGCCCGCGGTCGTGGGCGTTGATCGTGAGGTGCCCCGCCTGCTCCACGCCTTCCAGGCCGTGGCGTACGGCGTTCTCGACGAGCGGCTGGATGCAGAGGAACGGTACGACGACCGGAAGCACCTCGGGCGCGACGTTGAGCGTGACCTGGAGCCGGTCGCCGAAGCGCGCCTGTTCGAGCAGGAGGTAGCGCTCGATGGAACGCAGTTCCTCGGCGAGCGTCGTGAACTCGCCGTGCCGCCGGAAGGAGTACCGCGTGAAGTCGGCGAACTCGACCAGCAGGTCGCGGGCCCGGTCGGGGTCGGTGCGGACGAAGCTGGCGATCGCGTTGAGGGAGTTGTAGACGAAGTGCGGGCTGATCTGGGCGCGCAGGGCCCGGATCTCGGCCTCGATCATCCGGTTCCGGTGGGCGTCGAGTTCGGCGAGCTCGAGCTGCCCCGACACCCACTGCGCCACCTCCTCGGTGGCCCGCACCAGCCCGGCGGTCGTGCTCGGCGCGAACGCCTGCACCGTGCCGAGCACGCGGCCTTCGACGATCAGCGGACTCGCCACGCCTGAGCGGACCGGGCAGCCGTTGGTGGTGCACCCGAGCTGGCTGCGATCGACGGTGCGGGTGCTGCCCCGCTCGATGGTCAGCAGCCCGACCACGGCCGCCTGGTCGAGGTGGTGGTTGCCGACCCCGTCCCACGCCAGCACCGACTCGGTGTCGGTGATCGCCATCGCCGGCGTACCGAGCAGGTTCCGCAGGTGCTTCACCGCGCGCTCGGCACTCGCCGTCGTCAGCCCCTCCTGCAGTGGGGGTGCGGCCAGCGACGCCTGGTGCAGGGCCCGGAACGCCGCGCGGTCCGCGTCACTGCCCAGATGGCCCCGCCTCCACCACCCCGCGTTCCGCATCCGCCCATCGTGTCACCACACGGAGATCTCGGACGTTGTCGCGCCGGAGTAGCCGTAGGCATCACTGCGGATGCACGCGAATCGAGCCATCGTGGCCGGCCGGATCGGCACCGAGATCACCCGCGCGTCGTCTGCGCCGACGTCGCCCAACCGCCCCTCCGTTGCGAACCTCCGGCCGTCTGGAGAGAGCTCGACGACCTGGTCCACCGCCAGGAAAGGCGTCCGTACGACGACGCGCGACACCTTCAGCGCGCGGCCGAGGTCGACGCAGATCCGGCGATGGGACGGCGGTCGGCAGGCGGAGTCGTTGATGTCGCACTCGCCGGACAACCGCACCTGCACGTGGCTGTCGAGGTCGCCGTCGGTCAGTCCGCACGCGCCCTCGCCCCGGACCTGCCGTCCGCCGCGATCGGTCGTGCACGGTCGTCCGCGCGAGACCGGCACCGCTTTCGCGGTCGCCACCGCCGACGGCGCCGTGTAGACGAACGCGGCCCGCCCCCGCTTCGTCGAGGCGACCACGCTCACCCGCATCGCCTGGTCCTCGGTCACCCACCCCGCCACCATCGCGCTGGTACGACGAAGGCCACTCGCCACCTCAACAGGTTTCGCGAACGCCGGCTCCCCGGTGGTGACGTAGACCGCGTAGCGCACCGCCTTGCCCTGGGGTCCGGTCAGTCGTGGCCACGTGACCCGGGTGCCGCCGGCGACCGGTGTCAGTGCCACCTTCGGCTCCCACAACACGAGGTCGGGGGCGCGCTGCGGATCAGTGCCGTTCGGGACGGACACCGCGGCGCTCGCTCCGCCCGGCCGTTGCCCGCTCATCGTCATCGCCTTGCCCTGCTCGACCTCGGAGGCCGGCACGCTCCACAGTCCGTTGTCCGCGAGGTCGGCGCGGTGGGACGTCGGGCACAGGCCCGCGTCGGGGATCAGGCAGAACACGCCGAGCGAGATCAGCCGCACGGACAGCAGCACGATGTTGTCGTCGAACGGCTGGGTCAGCGTGACCGAGCCACCCGGCACCGACTTCCCGGAGCTGTCGAGCAACCGTCCGTGGACCGCGCCGGCCGGGACCGCGCTCGGCACCACGACCGCAGGGGCAGGGGGACGCGACGGATCATCGGTCGTCGTACATGCGGCGAGGAGCAGCGCCGTCGCGGCCAGCAAGCACCGGCCGCGCATGGCAGTGGCTCAGCGGAAGTCGATGAGGAGCATTCCGGAGTCGTCGTCGGCCGGCGGCTCGACCGCGGCCGCGACGGCTCCGACGGACACCGACTGGTCATCGGACTCCCTGGCCAGCGCGAGTGCGTCCGTCGTACCGCTCTCGGTCCGGATCGTCTTCGGCTGGATGCCGACCACGGCGCGGAAGCACTCGGTGACGTAGGGCAACTGCATGCCGTCCATGCCGCGACCGAAGTCGTCGTAGAACGCGAGGACCTCCCGGATCCGCGACTCCTGGCCGGTGCGCTCGAGGGTGGCGACGTCGGCGAGCGAGCGGACCAGGTCCTGCACGGACGCGCGCTGGATGACCTGCCACTGCTTGAAGGCCTTCTCGTCGACCGGACCGAAGTACGGCGACGAGTCCAGTTCGTCGCCGATGCCGAGCCCGGCGACGTGGTGGCCGATCAGGTTGCCCAGGCGCTTGACCCACGGGATCCGCTCGTCGCGCAGGTTGCGCACGACCGCGAGCGATCCGCCGCGGCGCAGGACGCGGGCGATCTCGGGCAGCGCCAACTCGTGGTTGAACCACTCGTAGGAATTGCCGGCGATGACGAGGTCGAAGGTCGCGTCGGCGGCCGGGATCTCCTCGGCGTTCGTCTGCGAGACCCGCAACTCGGGGATCCGGTCGGCGAGCCGCTCCAGCATCCGCGGGTCGGGGTCGGTGGCGTGGACGTCGTGGCCGAGCGCGACGAGGTGCTCGGTCAGCTTGCCCGTGCCGGCGCCGAGTTCGAGGATCGATCGCGGCTGCTCACCGGTCAGCCACGCTACGGCCTCGCGCGGGTAGCCGGGCTGGCCGCGGTCGTAGGCCTCGACCACGTTCCCGAAGGAGAGTGCGGCCGTGGTGCGGGGGGTGGAGTCGGTAGCCATCAAGGCGAGGGTACGGCGACGAGCGGGTTGCGTCGCGCAGGCGCGGCGATCACAAGGCGCGCAGCACGTCCGTGTGGGTGAAGTCGTCGCCCTTGAACAGCAGCGGCTCACCGCTCGCGGCGCTGAGCGCATAGGCGAAGCAGTCGCCGAAGTTGAGCTTGGCTGGCGAGCCGGAGCCGCGGCCGTAGCGGCGGAACGCGATCCGGGCAGCGCGCGCATGGGCTTCGGTGACGGCCACGAGACCGATCCCCAGCCCTGTCACGATCGTGTCCAGTTCGGCCCCACCGGTGGGACCTCGCGATCCCTCAGCGCGCATCACCGCCTCCAGCCAGTTGGCCGTCGACATCTGACAAGCGGTCGAACTCATCAGGTTCTTGAAGGATTCGGCCTCTGGTTCGGCGAAGAGAACAGCGAGCACCGCCGACGCATCGACGATCATGCGGGGAGCCCTGTCACGGGGTCGTAGAGGTCGTCGTCGCTGAGGATGCGATCGGGTCCTGTCGCCTCGGGAAGCGCCGCGAACCGGATCTGGGCCTGATGGACGATGTCCAGCCTCCGCTGTCGATCGGCTTCGGCCGGGTCAACGCCGTACTCCGCCAGCAACTTCACCAGCGCCTCCTCGATCGCGCTGGTCTGCGTCTTGCCGGTCACGCGCGCCGCCTCGCGGGCAAGCGCATGCACGCGCTCGTTCTTGATGTTCAGGCTCATGTCCGACCTCCTCGAACCAATCTACCTTCCACCTTCGACACGTTCTACCTTTCCACCCTTCTATCCTCTGCCTGTGAGCACCGATCCGCACGCCTGGCTGGTTTCCCTCGAAGGCGTGCCCTCGGGCTTCACCGCCGCCCGCGACGGCATTGACGTCGTCCTGCGCGACCGCGGCCTGCGCCGCACCAGCCCCGAACTGACGGCCGAGTCGCTGCTGCGCGGTGCGCACGCGAGCGCCGTACTCGAGGGCTCGACGTCGACGCTCGCCGAGGTACGGGCGGGCACGGGTGACGAGATCGCGATGGTCGCCGTACGACTGGCCACCGAACTGCTGTCCCTGATGCCGGTGCTGCGCCGCCAGCCGCTCCAGGCGCTCGCCCGGATGCACACGGTGGCCGCGCGCGGGGTGCTGCCCGACGAGATGTTGGGTCGTCCGCGTGACGAGGAGGCCGCGCTGAAACTGCGTGCCGTGGCCGAGTTGATCACCGCGCCGACCGAAGCGCCGGCCCTGGCCGTGGCCGCCGTGGTGCACGCCTACCTCGTCGCTGCGGCGCCGTTCGGTTCGCACAACGGCATCGTCGCGCGAGCAGCCGAGCGGCTCCTGCTCGCGGTCAAGGGCGTCGACGAGAAGTCGCTGATGGTGCCCGAGGCCGCCCATCTGGCGCTGCGTGCGGAGTACGAGTCGAACCTGCGGGGCTGGTCGCACGGTGGTCAGGCCGGCCGGCACGCCTGGCTGATCTACACGACCGAGGCGTACGCCGCGGCGGCCGAAGCGAGCCCGCTGGTGCGCGAGGCGGAGTAACTCCTCGGGACATGCAGATGGCACCCGAGTCAACGTATGTCTCGGGTGCCATCGCGGACACGTGGGCCCATTGGTTACCAGGCGTGCACCATTTCAGCTGCCCCGGAAGTGTTCCGGGATGCAAGCGCCCAATTAGGAAGGGTAGATCGCCGCGTGGGTACCGGGATCACGTGTTGTCTGTGGAGTTGTTGATGTCCTTTGTACGCCGCTTCGGCGGCACCTTCAAGGGTTGTCTTTTCGGCCCGCAGAGAGAACTCTGGGGGGTTGGGGCGGGTTGCTGTTTCCGGTACGACGTCAGGCGCTGAACGCGCGTCGACGCGCGCCCACCCACACCACAGCGCCGACCGCGACGACTCCTCCGACGGCCAGCGCAGCCAGGGTCGGTTTCGGTGGCGGCAGGTGCAATCGGGACTGCAGCGCGACCGGTCGGGTGAACGCCAGCACCGGCCAGCCGCGTGACGCGGCGACCTTCCGCAGCTCCTTGTCCGGGTTCACGGCGTGCGGGTGGCCGACGATCTCGAGCATCGGCACGTCGGTGATCGAGTCGGAGTAGCCCCACGAGTTCTCGAGGTCGTAGCCGACCTCCTCGGCGAGCTCGCGGATCGCGTTCGCCTTCTCCTCGGCGTACGCGTAGTACTCGATCTCGCCGGTGTAGCGGCCGTCCTCGACCTTGAGCCGGGTGGCGATGACGCGGTCGGCGCCGAGCAGGGCACCGATCGGTTCGACCACTTCGCTGCCGGACGTGGAGACGATGATGACGTCGCGCCCCGCGGCGTGGTGCTCCTCGATGAGGCGGACGGCTTCGTCGTACACGAGGGGATCGACGATGTTGTGGAGCGTGTCGGCGACGATCTCGCGGACCGTCGCGACGTCCCAGCCGGCGGTCAGTTGCGACATGAACTGGCGCATCTTCTCGACCTGGTCGTGGTCGGCGCCGCCGACCATGAAGACGAACTGGGCGTAGGCCGAGCGGAGCACGGCACGACGCGAGATGAGGCCGCCGGCCTGGAAGGGCTTGCTGAACGCGAGCACGCTCGACTTGGCGATGATCGTCTTGTCGAGGTCGAAGAAAGCCGCAGTGGGCGAAGTACCCGGGAGGGCCATGGCTCCATCGTAGGTCGCAGGGGTGTTCGAAATGTCCACTTCCCCTCCACAACACGCCCTGGGGCCGGGCTGATCCACAGGCCCGGGGCGGTCGTGTGTGCCGGTGTCGGCGGCTGGCGAGAACCTCCGCATGTCCAGAACCCAACCCCTTTCCCGTACGACGTCCACGCCCACCGTGGACGTCCCGCCCCTGGTGGTGACCGCCGATGAAGGCCTGCTCGCCGAGCTCCTGCCGCTCGCCGCCGCGGCGGATGTGGCGCCGACGATTGCCCGCGATCCGCTGGCCGCACTGACGACCTGGAGCCGCGCACCGGTGGTCCTGGTCGGTCCGGACCTGGCTCCGGTCCTTGCGGAGATCGGGCCCGAGAAGCGACCGCGCACCTACGTCGTCACCCTGCGCAACGTGCCGCACGAGCTGTACCGGACTGCGCTGACGCTCGGCGCCGACCAGGTCGTCGACGTCGTGGGTTCGTCGGGCTGGCTGGTGGAGCTGCTCGCCGACCTCACTGAGCACCGCACGGATCGCGGGCGGGTGATCGGAGTGATCGGCGGCAGCGGAGGCGCCGGCTCCACCACCCTGGCCTGCGCGCTGGGCCAGTGGGCCGCACGGTCGGGACCGTCGGTCGTCATCGACTGCGACCCGCAGGGGCCCGGCCTGGACCGGATCCTCGGTGTCGAGCGCAACGACGGCTTCCGGTGGGACGCGCTGTGCCAGACCACGGGCCGCCTGTCGGCACGCGCATTGCGTGATGCGCTGCCGCGGCGCGGTGATCTCGGTGTCCTGTCCTGGTACGTCGACGGTCGGGTCCAGACGCTGCAGGCGTTCGCCGTGCGGGAGGCGCTGTCCGCCGCCCGCCGCGGGCACCGGGTGGTCGTCGTGGACCTGCCACGGTCCACGGACCCACTGATCGACGAGATCGCGTCGCGGTGCGACGAGCTGCTGGTCACGACCTCGGCGAGCGTGGTGGGGGTGGCCGGGGCTGCCCGGATGCGGGCCCGGTTCGCGGACCATGGCGCGCCCGGCGTCGTACTCCGGGGGGAGGGGTTTGCGGCCGCCGACGTGCAACGGGCGGTCGGGTTGCCGGTCGTGGCGCAGATGCGCGACCAGCGCGGGCTGGACGAAGCGGTCGATCTCGGGCTGGGGCCGCTCCGCACGTTCCGTGGCCCGCTGGCGCGGGCGGTGGCGCGGATCCTGGGCGACCCGGCTGGCAGCGGCGTCACGCCGGGAGCGGAGGCGTCGTGATGGCCGACGAGGTCACGGTGCTGGTCGAGGAGGTACGCCGCCGGCTCGCCGCGGTCGAGGGCTCCCTCACGCCCCACCGGGTGGCCGATGCGTTGCGTGCCGCCGGTCGGCCCGTGGGTGACGCAACGGTGCTCGCGGTCTACGAGGCGCTGCGCCGCGACGTCGTGGGTGCCGGCCCGCTCGATCCGTTGCTGCGCCTGCCGGGCGTGACCGATGTGCTGGTCAACGGGCCCGGCCCGGTGAGGATCGACCGCGGCAACGGGCTGGAGGAGACGGACGTCGTCCTGCCGTCCGAGGATGCCTGTCGTCGGCTCGCGCAGCGGCTGGTGGCCACCGGCGGTCGCCGCATCGACGACGGGGCGCCGTACGCCGACGTCCGCCTGCCCGACGGCACCCGCTGCCATGCCGTGCTCGCGCCACTTGCCCAACCCGGGACGGCGATCTCGCTGCGCATCCCGCGCCGCGGCGGCTTCACCCTCGACGAACTGCGCGTGGCGGGAGCGTTGAGCGACGAGGCCCACGACCTGGTCGGCCAGATCGTCATGGCCCGCCGGGCCTTCCTGGTCAGCGGTGGGACCGGCACGGGCAAGACCACGCTGCTCGCCGCGATGCTCGGAGCCGTCGATCCTGCCGAGCGGATCGTGATTGTCGAGGACGCCGCCGAGTTGCGTCCGGTGCATCCCCAGGTCGTCGGGCTGGAGGCGCGACCGGCCAACCTCGAGGGCGCGGGCGCCGTCGTACTCCGGGACCTGGTGCGGCAGGCGCTCCGGATGCGGCCCGATCGGCTGGTGGTCGGTGAGGTCCGCGACGCGGCGGTCGTCGACCTGCTGGCCGCGATGAACACCGGCCACGAGGGCGGGAGCGGCACGCTGCACGCGAACTCCGCGGCCGACGTCCCGGCGCGTGTCGAGGCGCTCGCACTCACCGCCGGTCTGGGCCGCGCGGCCGCGCACAGCCAGTTCGCCTCGGCGGTCGACCTCGTCCTCCATGTCGTTCGTGACCGCGTCAGCGGGCGGCGCAGACTGGGCCAGATCGCCGTACTGGAGAGGGATGCGGACGGTTGGGTGCGCACCGAACCCGCCGTGACCTTCGCGGACGACGGCACTCTCGCCTCAGGTCCCGGATCGCGTCGCCTGCTGGACCTGCTCGACGGACGTGGTCGCGGATGAGTGCCGTTGTCGCCGCACTGTGTACGACGATCGCGGTCGCACTCGTGCTGCCACCAGCGCCGTCGACGAGATGGGGGCGCGGTGGGACATCGGGACGGCGCTGGGCCTTCGTGGCAGCGGGCGCCCTCGCGGCCGCCGCGCTCCTGGCCGGATCTGCGCACCTCCTGGTCGTCGCGATCGTGGCTGCCGGAGTCGCTGGGGGACTGGCCCGTCTGGTCGCAGGCCGGCGGCGCGAACGACTCGCCGTCGCCAGCCGATCCCGGGTGGTCGAACTCTGTGATGCCCTCCAGGCCGAGCTCGCAGCGGGCCAGACCGCCGGCCTGGCGTTGGAACGAGCGGCGGCGGAGTGGCCCGAGATCGCGCCCGTCGCCCGCGCTGCGGTTGCCGGCGGCGACGTACCGACGGCGCTGCGCTCTCTCGCGGACCGACCGGGAACTGGTGCCCTGAGGGTGGTCGCGGCGGCGTGGCAGGTCGCTCACCGGACGGGCCACGGCCTGGCCGACACCCTTGGCCGCGTCGCCGATGACCTGCGCGCCACCGAACAGACCCGTCGCGTCGTCGACGGCGAGTTGTCGTCCGCCCGGGCCACCGCCCGCCTCCTCGCCGCACTCCCACTGCTGGCCCTCGCCATGGGGTCCGGCGCCGGCGCCCACCCGTGGCGTTTCCTCTTCGGCCACCCGATCGGTCTCGCTTGTCTCGCCGCAGGACTGGCCCTCGCCTACGCCGGCCTCGCGTGGATCGACGCCCTCGCCCGCGACATCGAACGCGCCACCTGATGACCTTCCTGACGACCGCGCTGATCACCCTCGCCACCACCCTCGCCGCGGCCCTCCTGATCCCACGAGGTGCGCGGGTTTCTGCGCCGAAGTGCGCAGGTTTCTCTGTCGAGGTGCGGGAGTTTCTGCCCGCCGCCCCCGATCGGGACGGCCTGCTCCGACGGGGTCGCTGGGCCTGGGCATCCCTCGCCGGCACGGGGGCCGGACTCGTCCTCGGCGGTCCGCTGGCCCTCCCTGCCGGAATGGGCGTTGCCGCTGGCGTCTGGGTCGTGGCCGGCCGTCTCGAACCTGCCGAGGTTCGCCGTCGCCGTGAAGAGGTACGACGAGACCTGCCGCATGTCGTGACGCTGCTGGCCGCCGCCCTCCGATCCGGCCTCGCACCCGTTGATGCGATCGGACTCGTGTCCCGGGCGCTCCCCGGCGCGGCCGCCGATCGCCTCGCTCCGGTGGCTGTCCGACTCCAGTTGGGTGGCGACGTGGTGCCGATCTGGGCAGCCCTGGCCGCCGACCCGGAGCTGGGCGCGCTCGGGCGGACGCTCGCTCGTGCTCACCGCACCGGGGCGCCGGTCGTGGCGGCCGTCGAGCGATTGGGTGACGAGTTGGCCCGCCGCGGGCGGGCGGAGGTCGAGGACCGCGCGCGGGCTGTCGGGGTCCGCGCCGCCGTACCGCTGAGCCTGTGCCTGCTCCCGTCGTTCTTGCTGCTCGGCATCGTTCCACTGGCCGTGTCGCTGGCGTCGGTGATCGTCTGACCAGCCCCATCGGTCCCAGCGGAGGCCGTTGCGACCCAACGCACCTGTGGACGACGAATCCCTGTCCACAGGCGAGTTCCCGCATCGCTGCGAGATCGTCGGTCTCCCGCATTCTCCTGACAACGGCCGCATCCGGCGGCCATGACGAGGGGAGACGAGATGACACAGATCCACGACGAGCGTGGTGTGACGACAGCGGAGTACGCCGTGGCCACCGCGGCCGGTGCGGGTTTCGCGGGCTTGCTCTACAAGATGCTCAGCGGTGGCTTCGGGAACCAGTTGATCACGAAGCTCTTCGACCACGTCCTCGGCCTGCTCGGCCTGCGGTGACCGGACGATCCCGCCGCGATCAGCGGGGTGCGGTGACCGCCGAACTCGCGGTCGGACTGCCGTTGTTGCTGGCCATCACGGCCGGTCTGGTCTGGTTGCTGGCGGTCGGTATCGGTCAGGTCCGCACGGTCGATGCCGCGCGCGAGACCGCCCGTGCGCTGGCTCGTGGCGACGACCCCGGCGAGGCCCGAGCGTTGGGGGAGCGGATCGCACCGGACGGCGTCCAGATCTCGGTGGCGCGGGAGGGCGACCGTGTCGTCGTACGGGCGCGGGGACGGGTCAAGGGTCCCGGCGGACTGTTCCGGGCGCTGCCCGGCGCGGTGCTGGACGCCGAAGCCGTCGCCGTCGCCGAGGAATCGGGGGAAGCAACCCGATGAAGTCGACGACAGCAGACGAGCGTGGCGCCGCCACGGTCCTGGTGGTCGCGATGGCAGGTGTTCTGCTCCTGGTCGGAGCAGCGGCCGGAGTGGTCGCCGCGATCGTGGTGGCCCACCGGAAGGCGCAGTCAGCGGCCGACCTGGCGGCGCTAGCCGGAGCAACCGCCCTCGCCGAGCCAGCGAGCGCCCGCGATCCGTGCGACGCAGCAGGAGAGGTCGCGGCCGCCAATGATGCAACGGTGCGGTCCTGCGTTGCCGACGGGCAGGAGGTCCTCGTCGAGGTGACCGTCACCGGCCCGTACTGGCTGGGTCAGGACCGCGACCTCGTCGGCACCGCCCGCGCCGGACCCACTTCTCCGTAGCGGAGAGGGGCTACTTCTCCTCGCGGCCGGACAGGTCGTCCTTGCGCCGCTCGAGCTCGGCCTCGTCCAGTTGGGAGGACAGCTTGGAGAGCTTCTTCTGTTCCTTGCGGCGCTTCCACCCCTGCTTGGCGCCGGTCTTCATGAACCACAGCCCGCCGATGATCAGCAGCCCGGCGACGAGACCGATGAAGAAGATCACCTCGGGCTGCACGTTGATGCCGAGGATCTCGGTCGTGTCGCGGGCAGGGTTCTTCTCGTCCCGGTCGTAGCCGATGCCGAAAAGCCCAGAGAGCACCACCGCCACACCGAGCAGGAGCAGGAGCAGACCGAAGATCACCATGGCGGCACGCTACTCCGGCGACGCTGGTGCGTGGCGGAGCAACGCGTCCAGCAACGCGACGGCGCCGGCCTTGTCGAGCGGGTCGTTGCCGTTGCCGCACTTCGGTGACTGCACGC
This sequence comes from Nocardioides sp. WS12, assembly GCF_014108865.1. Classification (NCBI taxonomy): domain Bacteria; kingdom Bacillati; phylum Actinomycetota; class Actinomycetes; order Propionibacteriales; family Nocardioidaceae; genus Nocardioides; species Nocardioides sp. WS12. The sequence continues at coordinate 868,315 of NZ_CP053928.1, forward strand.
ACGAGGGGCACCCGGACACACATTCGCACGCGGCGATGGTGGCCCGCGTCGCCCGCAACCAGGCAGGCGCCGTGCGGTATCCCCGCTCCGCGAAGCCCGCACCGCCGGGGTGTCCGTCGTGGACGAACACCGTCAGCACACCGGTGTCCGGGTGGCGTGCGGTGGACACGCCACCGATGTCCCAGCGGTCGCAGGTCGCGAACAGCGGGAGCAGTCCGATCGAGCAGTGCTCGGCCGCGTGCGCGGCGCCCGGCAGGTCCGCCGCATCCACCCCGGTCGCCGCCGCCATCTCGGTCAACACTGCGTCCGGCACCGTCCACCAGACCGCCGTGGTCGAAAGTGTCCGGGCCGGCAGGTCCAGCAGGGTCTCGTCGATGACCTCGCCGGTACGCGCCCGTCGCCGGAGGTACGACGTCACCTGGTTGGTCACTTCGACGGTGCCGAGCGACAGCCGGCACGGACCCCAGTCGGTGTGCTCGTGCTCGGCAGCGATCGTGATGTCGGTGATGTCCCGCGCCGATGTGGTGTGGTCGACCTCGACCCGCCGCATCGTGGCGACGTGGTCCTCGAGGTCGAGCTCCTCGACCAGCCAGGTCTCGCCGCGGTGCAGGTAGATCGCACCGGTGTGGGCGGTGCCGTGGGCCCGGCCGCCGTCGACGGTGCCGACCACGCGGCCGGTCCCGGCCTCCATCAGTTGCACCTGCTGTCCGCCGGTGGAGCGGATGTCGGCGAGATCGGCAGCGCGTGATCCGTCGGTCCAGAACCAGCCCGGGGCGCGGCGCCGTAACAATCCCTGGGCGACGAGCGACCCCAGCACTTCCCGCGTCCGCGGCCCGAACATCTCGAAGTCGTCCATGGTCACCGGCAACTCCTGCGCCGCGGCGCACAGGTGCGGACCCAGGACGTACGGGTTGTCGGTGTCGAACACCGTGCCCTCGACGGGTCGTCCCAGCAGTGCTTCCGGGTGGTGGACGAGGTAGGTGTCCAGCGGGTCGTCGCGCGCGATCAGCATCCCGAGGGCGCCGCCGCCGTCGCGCCCGGCCCGGCCGACCTGTTGCCAGAAGGCGGCCCGCGTCCCGGGGTAGCCCGTGATGAGGACGGCGTCCAGCCCGCTGACGTCGATGCCGAGCTCGAGCGCGTTGGTCGCGGCCATGCCGAGCAGTCGTCCGCTGCGCAGCGCCTCCTCGAGGGCACGGCGCTCCTCCGGGAGGTAGCCACCGCGGTAGGAGTCGATGCGTCCGACGAGGGACGGATCGACCTCGGCCACCAGTTCGCCAGCCCGTCGGGCCACGGTTTCGACGCCGCGGCGGGATCGCACGAAGGCGAGGGTCCGCACGTCCTGCACCACCAGGTCCGCCAGCAGGTCGGCCGTCTCTGCGGTGGCCGGCCGCCTCACCGGCGCCCCGTGTTCTCCTGTGTACGACGTCAGGGGCGGCTCCCAGAGCCCCACGGCCAGCTCGCCCCGCGGCGACCCGTCTGCGGTCACCGCCGTGACGTCGAGCCCGAGCATCCGGCGCGCCGTGATCTCCGGGTCGGCGACCGTGGCGGACGCGAGGATGAAGACCGGCGAGGCGCCGTACGACGCACAGATCCGCCGCAGACGTCGCACGATCTGCGCGACGTGTGCCCCGAACACGCCGCGGTAGTGATGGCACTCGTCGATGACGACGTACTGAAGCGACCGGAAGAAGGGCGCCCACCGCGCATGTCCGGGCAGGAGCGACCGGTGCAACATGTCGGGGTTGGTCAGGACGTATTCGGCGTGCTCGCGCGTCCACTCACGTTCCTCGGCGGTGCTGTCGCCGTCGTGCGTCGCCACGCGGACGTCGAGACCCAGGTCGCGGATCGCCGCCCACTGGTCATGGGCCAGCGCCTTGGTCGGCGCGAGGTAGAGGACCGATGCGCCGCGCTGGCCCCGCGAGCCACGGGCCGCGCGGACAGCGGAGAGCGCAGGAAGCAGGTACGCGAGTGACTTCCCGGACGCCGTACCCGTCGCCACCACGACGTGCTCGCCGCGGTGCGCCGCTTCGGCGACCGCCACCTGGTGCGCCCAGGGCCGCGCTACCCCCCTCGCTGTGTACGACGCCACGACGGTTGCGTCCGCCCAGGCTGGCCAGTCGCCGCTGATGGCCGGGCGGGCCGGGATCTGTTCGAGATGTGTCAGCCGGTCGGCCCGCCCGGGGCCTGCGGTGAGGCTGGCCATCAGGGCGGCGGGATCGCGTCGCGCCGACCCGGAACGGATCGGGGTGTCGGGCTGCGCGGTCATCTGACCAGTGTCGCAAGCGGGCCCGACATCGTCGCCCCCGCGGGCCGGAGGTTCGGTGGACTTCGTGCGCGGTCATGGCAGGCATGGTTTGATTGGGCGCAACTGCCAAACGTAGGAATATCCCGGGGTGAGGGTCGTGAATCTGACACTGTCGACGCGCGAGGTCGGTGCGCGCACCGTCATTGCCGTGGGTGGCGAGATCGACGTCTACACCGCGCCCAAGCTCAGGGACACGATCACAGAGCTCGTGGCCGGGGGTACCTACCACCTGGTCGTCGACATGGAGGCGGTCGAGTTCCTCGACTCCACCGGTCTCGGGGTCCTCGTCGGCGGGTTGAAGAAGGTGCGTGCACACGACGGCTCACTCGAGCTCGTCTGCAACGCAGACCGTCTCCTCAAGATCTTCAAGATCACCGGACTGGCGAAGGTCTTCGTCATCCACAGCTCCGCCGACGCCGCGCTGGCCTGAGGCCGGGTTCGCCGTTTTGGCGAAACCTTTGTGACACGGGTCACACCCCTCCCCTTTTCCCCCTGCGACTCTGCGTAGACTCCGGCACGTTCTATGACCTGGGTCACATGGCCCGTACCTGAACTTCACCAGGAGGCAGTCGCATGCCCCGTCCGTTCGTTGTGGATGTCGAAGTCACCGGCGGCGATCTCGCCCTGGTCTCCGTCGTCGCCGTCATCTCCCTTGGCTGTCTGGCCATGGCGGTCCTGTTCAGATCCGAAGTGCTCCGGGCGGGTGAGGGCACCCCGAACATGCAGCGGATCGCCCAAGCCGTGCAGGAGGGCGCGAACGCCTACCTGACCCGGCAGTTCCGCACGCTCGCCGTCTTTGCGGCGATTGCGTTCTTCGTGCTGCTGGCGCTGCCGGCGCACACCGCCGATGACGGGTCGGGGTTGCAGTCGGAGTGGGCGGTGCGGATCTTCCGCTCGGTCTTCTTCCTCGTCGGCGCCGGGTTCTCCGGTGCGGTCGGCTACCTGGGCATGGGCCTCGCCGTTCGCGCGAACCTGCGCGTGGCTGCGGCCGCCAACGACCAGGGCCGCGACGTGGCGATGAACATCGGCTTCCGGACGGGCGCCTTCGTCGGCATGCTCACCGTCGGTCTGGGGCTCCTGGGCGCGAGCGTCGTGGTGATCGTCTTCCAGTCGACGGCACCCAACGTGCTCGAGGGCTTCGGCTTCGGTGCCGCGCTGCTCGCCATGTTCATGCGTGTCGGTGGCGGCATCTTCACCAAGGCCGCTGACGTCGGCGCCGACCTGGTCGGCAAGGTCGAGCAGAACATCCCCGAGGACGACCCCCGCAACGCCGCGACGATCGCGGACAACGTGGGCGACAACGTCGGCGACTGTGCCGGCATGGCTGCCGACCTCTTCGAGTCGTACGCCGTCACCCTGGTCGCCGCGCTGATCCTCGGCTCGCAGGCGTTCGGCGATAAGGGCCTCGTGTTCCCGCTGATCGTTCCCGCCATCGGTGCGCTCTCCGCGATCGTCGGCGTCTACCTCACCAAGCCGCGCGCTGGTGAGAGCGGCCTGAAGACGATCAACCGGGCCTTCTACGTCTCCGCGGCCGTCGGTGCCGTCGGCAGTGCGATCGCCGCGTTCGTCTACCTCCCGAGCAAGTGGAGCGAGCTCAACGGTGGCGGTTCGGTGCTCGACGAACTCCTCGGCAGCGATGTCCCCGGCATCAGCCCGGCCGTGTTCGCCGCCGGTGCCGTCACGATCGGCATCGTGCTCGCGGCCGCGATCCTCGCGCTCACGGGCTACTTCACCGGCACCGAGTTCCGTCCGGTCAAGGACGTCGGCAAGACCTCGCTCACCGGTGCGGCGACCGTGATCCTCTCGGGTCTCTCGGTCGGCTTCGAGTCGGCGGTCTACACCGCGATCGTCATCGGGTCCGCCGTCTTCGGTGCCGCCCTGTTGGCGGGTGGCTCGACCACCCTCGCGCTGTTCGCCGTCGCCCTGGCCGGTTGCGGCCTGCTCACCACGGTCGGCGTCATCGTCGCGATGGACACCTTCGGTCCGGTCTCGGACAACGCGCAGGGCATCGCCGAGATGTCGGGCGACGTCAGCGAAGAGGGCGCCAAGATCCTCACCGAGCTCGACGCCGTCGGCAACACGACCAAGGCCATCACCAAGGGCATCGCCATCGCCACGGCCGTACTCGCCGCGAGCGCGCTGTTCGCGTCGTACGCGCAGTCGGCGTTCGACTCGCTGCTCGAGGCCCAGGGCGTCGACACCGATGCCGCGGGCGACGTACTCGCCAGCTTCCTGGTCCTCGACGCGAAGCTGATCGTCGGCACCCTGCTCGGCGCCAGCGTGGTGTTCCTCTTCTCGGGCCTTGCGATCAACGCCGTCGGCCGTGCTGCCGGCGCCGTGGTCATGGAGGTACGACGCCAGTTCCGCGACATCCCCGGAATCATGGAGGGCACGGCCCGTCCGGAGTACGGCAAGGTCGTCGACATCGTGACCCGCGACTCGCTGCGCGAGCTGGCCACGCCGGGCATCCTCGCGATCCTGGCTCCGGTCGCCGTCGGCTTCGGCCTCGGCGTGGGTCCGCTGGCGGGCTTCCTGGTCGGCGCGATCGCGACCGGCACGCTGATGGCGGTCTTCCTCGCCAACGCGGGTGGCGCGTGGGACAACGCGAAGAAGCTGGTCGAGGACGGCAACCACGGTGGCAAGGGATCGCCGGCCCACGAGGCCACGATCATCGGTGACACCGTCGGTGACCCGTTCAAGGACACCGCCGGCCCCTCGATCAACCCGCTGCTCAAGGTGATGAACCTCGTGTCGCTGCTCATCGTCGGCGCGATCATCAGCCTGTCGTACGGCGAGAGCGAGAACGACGTCGTCCGGATCCTCATCGCCGCAGCGGCGGCGACGGGCATCTTCGCCGCCGTCTACATCTCGAAGCAGCGGGTCTCGACGATCGGTGAGGAAGCACCGGCCGCGGTCGAGTCCGTCTGAACCGAAAGGCTCACCGGCGACGGGGAGCGCGGGGCCACTAGCGTGGTCCCCGTGCTCCCCGTCGCCCTCGCCGCCCCGCTCCGTGAAGCCCTGCTCGCTGCCGACTTCACCTACGACGCCATCAGCGAACTGCTCGGGGCGGAGGCCCACCAGGCGTTGTCCCGCAACGAGACGACACCCGGCCTTCGTCGTACGACGAACGACGACCCGCTCGCGACGCTGATCCGGCTGTTCCTGCTCCAGGCCGTGGTCCCGACCTCCGCTGCCGAGCGTGCGCTGCCCGGGTTGGTGGACCGGCTGGTCAACGCAGGTTTCCTGGCCCAGAGCGTCGGCGAGGTCGCGGCCCGGCTCGACGTCCGGCCCTACGGCTCCGAGCAGGGCGACCTGTGGGTTGTGAGCGACCTGACGCCCGGCCTGAACGGCATCGCGACGTCGGTCACCGGTGACTACGTGCTCGGCATCAGCCCTGCCTCGTCCAGCCTGGCCCAGTTGACCGTCCGGCACGACGTCGGCACCTCACTGGACCTCGGCACCGGATGTGGCGTGCAGGCGCTCCACCTCGCCACGCACAGCGACCGTGTGGTCGCCACCGACGTCAACCAGCGCGCGCTCGCGATCGCCCGCTTCAACGCGGCGCTCAACGACGTCGACGACATCGTCGAGGTGCGCGACGGCTCCTTCTTCGCGCCGGTCGCCGGTGAGCGGTTCGACCTGATCGCCACCAACCCGCCGTTCGTGATCTCGCCCGCCAGCGGTGAACGCCTCGTCTACCGCGACTCCGGCCTCCCCGGCGACCAGGTCGTCGAGCACATCGTCCGCCGCGCGCCCGACCACCTCAACGACGGCGGTTGGTGCCAGATCCTTGCGAACTGGGTCATCGAGACCGGCCGCCCGTGGGACGAGCGCCTCGGCACCTGGCTGCCCGAGGAGTGCGACGCGCTGGTCGTCCAGCGCGAGGTGCTCGACCCGGCGTCGTACGTCGAACTGTGGCTCAAGGACGCCGGCCACCACCCCTCCACCGGTGGCGACCCGGCGCAGTACGCCGAGCGCTACGACACCTGGCTCTCGTGGCTGGAGCAGCAGGGTGTCGGCGGCATCGGCTTCGGCTGGATCAACCTGCGCCGCCGCGCCGACGTCGTCCCGGGTGCTCTCGTGCGTGACCTCCTCGAGTGGCCGTACGACGTCGAGCAGCCCATCGCCCCGGCGATCGCCGACTGGGCGGGCTCGGCCCTGGCCGCCCAGTTGATCGGGCCCGACACGCACCTCGTGCTGCGCGAGGACGTCCTCCAGGAGACGAGTGGCCCGGTCGGTGTCGAGGATCCGGCGACGATCGTGCTGCGCCAGCAGCGCGGCTTCCGTCGCGCCCGGCAGGTCGACACCGTGGTCGCAGCGGTCGCGGGTGCCTGTGACGGCGACCTGGCCGTGGGGCCGCTCGTCGACGCCGTCGGCCAGTTGCTGGAGCGTGATGCGGCCAGCCTGCAGGAGGTCTACCTCCCCGAGCTCGCCGAACTGGTCGCTGAGGGCTTCCTCACGCCGACTGGTGCTGCCGCGGACTAGACCTGTCCCGCCCGTGATGCACACTTGACCCCGTGACGAACGCAGGCTGGTACCCCGACCCCGCAGGCGCGCCCGACACCTACCGCTACTGGGATGGTCAGTCGTGGAGCCAGATGACCACGAGCCACCCGCCGGCTGCTGAGCAGCAGGCGCCGCCGCAGGTTCCTCAGCAACCGCAGCGGCCCACGCCGCCGGCAGCGGCGGCCACGCAGTTCCCGCCGCAGCAGCCGCACCAGCCGCAGCAACCGAACCAGGGCGGGTACGGCGCCGTACCCCAGCCGCCGACGCCGGCCCCCGGGTACGGCTACGGCCAGCAGCAGTGGAGCCCCATGCCCACCGGCGGCAGCAGCGGCGGTGGCAGCGGCAAGACCATCGGCATCGTGATCGCCGCGGTCCTCACCCTCGTCCTTCTCGGCGTGGGCGGCTTCTTCGGCGTCCGCGCTCTCACCGGTGACGACGACGGCGACAAGTCCGCCGCCGACCCGACCAGCGAGTCCTCCTCCGACGAGACCGATTCGACCGAGGGGAGCGACCCCACGGAGTCGGGGGATCCGACCGAACTTCCCACGAACAGCGTTGCCCCGACGGGGATCCAATGCACGGGCGGAGCCCCCGAACCGGCGGCGGATCCGGGTGCGACGCCCGCGACGATCACCGGCGGCGGGCTGACGATTCCGGTGCCCACCGGCTACACCGTCGACGTCCGGCTCTCGCCGCCGCACAGCTTCGCGGACGGGGTGCTGGTCGCCTACAAGTCCGTCGAGGAGAACTGGATCACCGAGTTCGCCGTGGGAGGCCTTCCGCGCGCCAACGGCTTCACTGATGTCGCCGATGCGGCCGAGATCATCATGAAGTGCCTCACGGCCAACGACTCCATCTACGAGGGATTCAGCGAGCGTAAGGACCTCACGAGCGAGGCGATCACGGTCGGCGGCAAGCCGGCGTACCGGATCACTTCGGAGATCAGGGTGGACAACCCGGAGGTCGTGGCGGAGGGCGACGTCACCTCGGTGATCGTCGTGGACACCGGCGGCACCTCGTACGGCCTGTTCCTCGGCGTGGCCACCATCGGTGAGCCGACCAGCATCGCTCTGGTCGAGAGCCAGATCAAGGCCATCAAGGTCGGCTGAACGGGACCTGTTCTGCTGCCCAGGTTGGATGCCGAACGCAGACGGACTGGACACGACCCGCTACCGTGATCGGCCGTAGAGCCCATCATGGGTGACGAGTTCGCCCCTCCAGTGGCAACCAATGCAGCAGAGAAGGTTTCAGCAGTGGCACACAAGTTGGTGATCGTCGAGTCGCCGGCCAAGGCCCGCACCATCGGCGGGTACCTCGGCGACGGCTATGTCGTCGAGTCCTCCATCGGCCACATCCGCGACCTTCCGAACAACGCCGCGGACACCCCGGCCAAGATCAAGGACAAGCCCTGGGGCCGGCTGGCGATCGACGTGGAGAACGGCTTCGTTCCCTATTACGTCGTCCCCCGGGACAAGAAGAGCCACATCTCGAAGCTGAAGGCGCTGCTGAAGGACGCCGACGAGCTCTACCTCGCCACCGATGAGGACCGCGAGGGAGAGGCCATCGCCTGGCACCTCCTCGACGAGCTGAAGCCCAAGAACATCCCCGTTCGCCGGATGGTCTTCCACGAGATCACCAAGGCCGCGATCCAGGAAGCCGCCGCCAACCCGCGCGAGCTCGACATGGACCTGGTCGAGGCGCAGGAGACCCGTCGCCTCCTGGACCGTCTCTACGGCTATGAGGTCTCGCCGGTCCTGTGGCGCAAGATCATGTCCGGGCTGTCCGCCGGTCGCGTGCAGTCCGTGGCCACCCGCCTCGTGGTCGACCGCGAGAAGGAGCGGATGGCCTTCAAGATGGCCTCCTACTGGGACCTCGAGGGCACCTTCGACGCCGGCTCCCAGCATGACCAGCGGATGTTCCCGGCCAAGCTGCACACGATTGACGGCACCCGCGTCGCGAGCGGCAGCAACTTCGGCCAGGACGGCCTGCTGAAGGGCAAGTCCGAGGTCGTGCACCTCGACCGCCCGCGCGCCGAGGCCCTGGTCGCGGCCCTCGCTGACACCGCGTACGACGTCCGCACGGTCGAGGCGAAGCCGTACCGCCGTTCGCCGTACGCGCCCTTCCGCACCACCACGTTGCAGCAGGAAGCCAGCCGCAAGCTCGGCATGAGCGCCTCGGTGACGATGAGCGTCGCCCAGCGCCTGTACGAGAACGGCCACATCACCTACATGCGTACCGACTCGACGACCCTGTCGGGCACCGCGATCTCCGCGGCCCGCAGCCAGGTCGCCGAGCTCTACGGCAGCGAGTACGTCCCGGACGAGCCGCGGACCTACACGAGCAAGGTCAAGAACGCCCAGGAGGCGCACGAGGCGATCCGTCCGGCGGGCGACTCGTTCAAGCGCCCCGGCGAGACCGGCCTGACCGGCGACCAGTTCCGGCTCTACGAGCTGATCTGGATGCGCACCGTCGCCTCGCAGATGAAGGACGCCGTCGGCCAGTCGGTCAGCATCCGCCTCGGCGGCGCGGCCGCCAGCGGCGAGGACGTCGTGTTCTCCGCGACCGGTCGCGTCATCACCTTCCACGGGTTCCTCAAGGCCTACGTCGAGGGCACCGACGACACTGCCGCGGCGAAGGACGACCAGGAGACCCGGCTGCCGAACCTGCAGCAGGGCGACAGCGTCTCCGCCGCGTCGATCTCCGCCAACGGCCACGAGACCAAGCCGCCCTCGCGCTTCACCGAGGCCACGCTGATCAAGGAGCTCGAAGAGCGCGAGATCGGCCGCCCGTCGACGTACGCCTCGATCATCGGGACGATCCTGAACCGCGGGTACGTCTACAAGAAGGGCACGGCCCTCGTGCCGGCCTGGATCGCGTTCTCCGTGGTCCGACTGCTGACCGAGCACTTCTCCCGGCTGATCGACTACGAATTCACCGCCGGCATGGAAGAAGTCCTCGACCAGATCGCCCGCGGCGAGAAGGACCGGACGACCGAGCTGACGGAGTTCTACTACGGCTCCGCCACGCTGGCCGGCCTGCTGCCCCTCGTGCAGGGCCTGGGCGACATCGACGCCAAGGAACTGGCGACCTTCCCGGTCGGCACGGCCGAGGACGGCATCAACCTGCGCGTCGGCAAGTACGGCCCGTACCTCGAGGGCCCCGACGACGACGGTGCTCCGCTGGCCCGCCGGGCGAACGTCCCGGACGACCTGCCGCCCGACGAGCTCACCGTCGCGAAGGCGATCGAGCTGCTGGCCAACCCGGCCGGCGAGGAGATCGAGCTCGGGGTCCACCCGGAGACCGGTCTGCAGGTGGTCGCGAAGAACGGTCGCTACGGCCCCTACGTCACCGAGCTGATCCCCGAGCCCGCCGAGGGCGCGAAGAAGTCCAAGGAGAAGCCGCGCACCGGCTCGCTCTTCAAGTCGATGTCGCTCGACACCGTCACCCTCGACGACGCCATCAAGCTGCTCGCGCTGCCCCGCGTCGTCGGTTCCGGCGAGGACGGCGAAGAGATCACCGCCCAGAACGGCCGCTACGGCCCGTACCTGAAGAAGGGCACCGACTCCCGCTCGCTCACCAGCGAGGACCAGATCTTCGGCATCCAGCTCGACGAGGCGCTCAAGATCTACGCCCAGCCCAAGCAGCGCGGTCGCGCCGCCGCGGCCCCGCCCCTCAAGGAACTCGGCAACGACCCGGTCTCGGGTCAGCCGATCGTGGTGAAGGCCGGCCGCTTCGGCGAGTACGTCACCGACGGTGAGTACAACGCCACCCTGCGCAAGGACGATTCGGTCGAGGCGATCACCCTCGAGCGGGCGGCGGAGTTGCTGGCGGAGCGTCGCGAGAAGGGCCCGGCCAAGAAGGCGGCCAAGAAGACCGCCAAGAAGGCCCCGGCCAAGAAGGCGGCTGCGAAGAAGACTGCTGCCAAGAAGACGGCCGCGAAGAAGACTCCGGCCAAGAAGGCTGCGGCGAAGAAGTCCTGACCCGCCTGCGACAAACGTCGGTGCCGTCTCGTAGGTTCGCCTCGTGACCTCGTACCCCGGCCGCTACGCCCCGACGGGTGTCTTCGTCTGCTTCGAGGGCGGCGAGGGTGGCGGCAAGTCGACCCAGTCACGGCTGCTCCGCGACCGCCTGGAGGCGGCCGGCTACCGCGTGCGCCTCACCTTCGAGCCCGGCGACACCCCCGTCGGCAAGGAGATGCGGCGGATCGTGCTGAGCCCGGAGACCGGCGTGCTCGCCCACAAGACCGAGGTCCTCCTGTACGCCGCCGACAAGGCCGAGCACATCGAGACACTCGTGCAGCCTGCGCTCGACCGGGGCGAGGTCGTGATCACCGATCGGTACGTCGACTCGACCCTGGCCTACCAGGGCGCCGGCCGGGGTCTCGACAGGCTCGACCAACGGGAAGCTCTCGGTGTCGAGGAGGTCGCGCGCTGGGCGACCGGCGACCTGCGCCCGCACCTGACGGTCGTGCTCGATGTCGAGCCGGAGACCGGGCTCGGGCGCTTCGAGGGTCGTGACCGGATCGAGGGTGAGTCGCTGGAGTTCCACCAGCGTGTGCGCCAGTCCTTCCTCGATCTCGCGGACCGCGACCCGGAGCACTACGAGGTGCTCGATGCGCGCTCGCCGATCGAGGAGATCGCAGCGACCATCGCCGAGCGTGTGGAGCCGCTGCTGGCGCAGGCGCGTCGGGAAGCCCCATGACCGTCTGGGACACCCTGGTGGGCCAGGGGCCGACGATCACCGCACTGCAGCAGGCGGCCGCCGGGCAGGGGATGACGCACGCGTGGCTGTTCACCGGCCCGCCCGGTTCGGGGCGCTCCAATGCCGCGATTGCCTTCGCTGCAGCCCTCCAGTGCCCCGATCGCGGGGCCGGTCCGGGGTGTCCCGACACCTGCCACGCCTGCCACACCGTGTTGCACGGGTCGCACGCCGACGTGTCGGTTATCCGCACCCAGAAGCTCTCCATCGGTGTCGACGAGGTCCGCGACCTCGTGCGCCGCGCGGCGCTGAGCCCGATGGGCGACCGCTGGCAGATCCTGATCGTCGAGGACGCCGACCGGCTCACCGACCAGGCCTGCAATGCGCTGCTCAAGGCGATCGAGGAGCCGAACGGTCGGACCCTGTGGATGCTCTGCGCTCCGACGGTCGAGGACGTCCTGCCGACCATCCGTTCGCGCTGTCGGCTGGTCACGCTCTCCACGCCCAGGGTCGCCGAGGTCGCCGGGTTCCTGGTCACCAAGGGCGTCGCGGAGCCGCTGGCGTCGTACGCCGCCCGCGCGAGCCAGGGTCACATCGGCCGGGCGAAGGCGCTGGCCTTCGACGAGGCGGTCCGGACACGGCGCCAGGAAGTCGTGTCGATCCCGGCGCGACTCTCGAACCTCGGCCGCTGCATGGATGCGGCCGCCCGGCTCGCGACGACGGCCAAGGAGGAGGCGGACGCGATCACCGCCGACCTCGACGCCCGCGAGAAGACCGACCTCGACGCGGCGTACGGCGTGGTCGAGCGCGGCCGCCGGCCGCGGGAGTACGGCCCGGCCCTGACGGCGCTCGACAAGGCGCAGAAGACGCGCGCGAAGCGGCGCCACCTCGACATGGTCGACCGCGGCCTGACCGACCTCGTGTCGGTCTACCGCGATGCGATCGCGCTGGCCACCGGCGCACCCGGCGGACTGGTCAACGAGGACATCCGCGACCAGGTCGAACAGATCGTGGCGACGGCGTCGCCGGAGCTCAACCTGAGGCGGATCGGGTGGATCTTCGCCGCGCGGGAACAGATGCTGGAGTTCAACGTCCCGGTTGCCTTGGCACTGGAGTCAATGATGGTGGCGTTGAAGACGCCGCAACGATGAAGAGCACCATGACGAGGGAGTGGACATGGCTGTGAAGAAGAACCTGGTCATCGCAGTGATTGCGATCTGGGCACTGGTGCTCGCCGCTGCGGTCGGGGTCGGCGTCGTGCTGCTCACCGGCGACGACGGGGACGGTGACGACAAGGCGGACAAGTCCGACGACCCGGTCAGCGAGCAGCCCGTTGGTGGCAAGTCGATCGAGGACTTCTACAGCCAGAAGATCAGCTGGAAGTCCTGCGGCTCCAACGAGTGCGGCACCCTCGAGGTCCCCATCAACTACCAGTCGCCCGAGGACGGCTCGATCTTGCTCGCGCTGGAGAAGGCGCCCGCCTCCGGCGACCGGATCGGGTCCCTCGTGGTCAACCCCGGCGGCCCCGGCGCCCCCGGGACCTCGACGGTCGAGGACGCGAACCTCTACTTCGCGGCGCCGCTCCTGGCGGCCTACGACATTGTCGGCTTCGACCCCCGCGGCACCGGCGAGTCCGAGCCGGTCGACTGCATCACCGACGACGAGCTCGACGCCCAGATCGCCGGCGACCCCGACCCCGACACCCCCGAGGAGGTCGAGGACGGCATCGAGAAGTCGGAAGAGTTCTGGGCCGGCTGCAAGGCCAAGTCGGGCGCGGTTGCGGCCCACGTCAGCACGGTCGAGGCGGCTCGTGACATGGACGTGCTGCGCCAGGCGCTCGGCGAGGACAAGCTCGACTACCTCGGCTTCTCCTACGGCACCCGCCTCGGGGCGACGTACGCCGAGCTCTACCCCGAGAAGACCGGCCGCCTGGTCCTCGACGGCGCGATCGACCCGTCCATCTCCTCGCGCGACGGCTCGCTGAGCCAGGCGAAGGGCTTCGAGACCGCGCTGCGGTCCTACATCCAGGACTGCGTGGACGGCGGGAACTGCTTCCTCGGCTCCTCGGTCGACGCCGGACTCAAGACCATCAAGGACCTGCTCGACAAGATCGACAAGGAGCCGCTCGACGCCGGCGACGCCGAGGGTCGCGAGCTGACCGTCGGACTCGCGTTCTACGGCCTGATCACGCCGCTCTACAGCCAGGACAACTGGACCTACCTCGACGACGGCCTGCAGAAGGCCCTCAAGGGCGACGGCTCCACGCTGCTCCTGCTCGCCGACTTCTACGGCTCGCGCGAGGGCGGCAACTACACCGACAACAGCCTCGAGGCGATCTCGGTGATCAACTGCCTCGACGACCCGTACTCCATCACCCCCGACGAGGTCCCGGCCCAGTTCGCGGACTTCGAGAAGGCCTCGCCGACGTTCGGCAAGGTGTTCGCGTGGGGCCTCACGGCCTGCAACGGCATCCCGTTCACCGCCACCGACGAGCCCGACCTGAAGATCGATGGCTCGGGAGCCGCCCCGATCGTGGTCCTCGGTACGACGCGCGACCCCGCGACGCCGTACGAGGAAGCGGTCGCGATGGCCGAGCAGTTGGAGACCGGTGTGCTGGTCAGCCGCGACGGCGACGGCCACACGGCGTACAACAAGCAGAACAAGTGCATCGACGACGCCGTGCATGCCTACCTGATTGAGGGCAAGGTGCCGGCCGACGGCCTGAAGTGCTGAGCCGCGCAAGGTCGTCGAGTAGCCGCGAGGAACGAGCGGCGTATCGAGACGCGGTGAGCTGATGCTCGCTGACCGCTGGGGAACAACGGACGATGACCTCGTCCGGAGCTACCCGTGTGATGCCTTTGTCGCGAACCCGACGTTGAGGGCATGGCGTGCGGTGACGGTCGAGGCCAGCCCGGAGCGGGTCTGGCCCTGGCTGGTCCAGGTGCGGCTGGCGCCGTACTCCTACGACTGGATCGACAACCTCGGACGACGTTCCCCGCGGGAACTCCGGGACCTACCGGACCCGCAGCCCGGCGACCCCTTCACGGCGAGTGCAGGGCGCCCGCTGGGCAGGGTGCTCGCCGTCGAGCACCGCGTGCACCTGACCGCGCGCATCATGGGCGCCACGATGACCTACCTGCTCGTCCCCGTCGGTCCGGAACGCACCCGGCTGGTCCTGAAGATCGTGGCGGACCTGCCTCGTCCCCTGGCGCCAGCCCTGAGCGTGGGCGACCTGGTGATGGCCCGCCGCCAGCTGCTGAACTTCAAGCAACTGGCCGAGTCCGGCTGAGGTGGCCCCGGATTCCCCTCCCGGCGCCTGCCCTCGGTATGCTTCCGCACGTTGTTCTGCGTCTCGACGTGGAGCACGCCGCCTTAGCTCAGTCGGTAGAGCGAGTCACTCGTAATGACTAGGTCGTCAGTTCGATTCTGACAGGCGGCTCTGACGACAGTGGCTCTGACCAGCAGGAATGCTGATCAGAGCCACTGTACGTTTTTGGTCCGAATCAGGCGAGTGACATGTTTGCGACACGTTTCCCGCGTCAGCCCCCACTGGGCACGTCATTGCGTCTCGGAGACTGCCCGCCCTGCGGACCGCGTTGGCACCGACTGACCGTGCCGGCTGTAGTCGGACTGGAGATCGGCCCGGTCCCTTCCGCCCAGAAAGGGCCATGAGCCCAGCGAGGTCGCTGGGGCGCGCTCTCCATCTACTCCACCCAATCCTGCGATCAACATTCGAGCTATTGCCGATAGATCCAACTTGATGAATGCGGAAGTTGACCGAGACCGCTTTGCGCGAGGATGGGCGCGTGGCACTAGACAACAAATCTCGCAGGCTCAACGCCAAGGCATTCGAACTGATCGGCGAAATCATCACTGGCTGTTCCGAAATCGAGGCCCGGTTAGGCTGGCTGATCGCGGAGGTCGTTGCCCCGCAGGAGCCGTCACGGCGGAACGTCTTTCTTCTCTACGGCAACGACACGATGGCGGTCAAACTCGACCGTCTGCGCGCTGCTTGCGAAGCAGGACTCCCCGACGATGACGGAGTGCCTGAACCGCCAATCGCTCATCCACTGCTCGTTCCGCGAGTGCTCGAGCATCTGGCTGAGCTAAGGACACTGCAACAAATGCGAAATCGCCTGGTTCACGGCGAGTGGGTGAAGAAGCCTGACCAACCGGAAGTATCGCGCGTCGGCTCCATCACCGCTAGAGGACGATTGAAGTCCGTCGTGGAGGACCTAGACCTCCATCAACTCAGCGCACACCGCGACTTCGTACTTGAGGTCGAGGACGCCACGTTCAAACTTTGGGTCGCCGCCATGTTCGTCCGCCAGGGCAGGAACCCTGACAAGCCGTCCGAACGGCTGCCACGCTAGGGCATGCCGGACGCGCGGCGGCCCTCCCCAAGACGCATGGGCAGTCGTCCAATGCGCCCAATCGACATGCGTCCGGGCCGAACGTAGTACGTGGACCCCGCCATGAGTAGCGTCGCCCAAGAGCCTCAAAACCTTCGGTCTGGCACACCCGGCGATCGCCGGGTGTGCCAGGGTGGCGCGTCTCCATCAAGGATCAGCGTCGTGACGAGCCGCTGGAGGTACTCCTCCCGGCCCAGCTTGAGGCGACTCCACAAGCCAGCCTGGCTCTCCCACACACGCAGAAGCGTAGGTCCAGGCACCGACGGCACTATCGATAATGGTGCGTCCTTCCATCAGGAAAGGGGAGTTAGGCGATCGACGTCACAAGACGTTCGAAAGCCTGCCAGTCCTAGGGAACCGGGTAACAGAGATCCATTGCTTCCTTAGTTAGCGGAGCGGTGTCAGGCCGTGTCCTGGGAGTCTTGCGCAGGCAGGCTAGTCCTGACGGCTCGCGCCTAGGCTTGAGTTGCCCTCCGATCGGCTCCGCGAACCCGTATAGCCGCGTCATAGCGGCTCCCTTCTGTTGTCAACCGGTAGCTGCAAGCGCTCCGTCGCTAGGGGTCTTCCGGGACGTCGATGCCGGGCGTAGCGTTTGGCGTGCGGGTCCGGGAAGTGGCTGATCCGAAGTGTCGATGTGCGGGGGCAGGTCGACCGCGCTGGATTCTTGAGACGCCCCGCAGTGCCCTCCCGGACCCGTGCCAGCCGCTCGCTGAGCATCGTCGACGAGTTGGCGGTAGATCGCGTCAGAGATTCTGCGTGTCGGCAACGCTCTAAAACGAGGCCGATGCGACGCTCGAAAACGAGGCCACCGGTTCGTTGACTTCTAGTCTGCCGGGTCTTGGGTTCTGATGCTGGGCAAGGTGTCGATTCCGCGGTTGCGTAGTCGGTAGCTGGCGCCCTTCAGGGTGAGGACGTCGGCGTGGTGAACGACGCGATCGATCATCGCGGCAGCGACGGCCTGGTCGCCGAACACGCCGCCCCAGCCGCTGAAGGGCAGGTTGGATGTGAGGATCAGCGAGGCGTGTTCGTAGCGGGACGAGACGAGTTGGAAGAACAGGTTGGCGGCGTCTTGCTCGAAGGGCAGGTAGCCGACCTCGTCGACGATGATCAGCCCGTAGCGCCGCAGCCGTGCGAGCTCTTGGGGTAGTCGTCCGGCGCGGTGTGCTTCGGTGAGTCGGGTGACCCATTCGGTCGCCGTTGCGAACAGCACCCGGTGGCCGTGGTTCGCCGCAGCGATTCCCAGGCCGGTGGCCAGGTGGGTCTTGCCGGTGCCGGGCGGGCCGAGCAGGACGACGTTGCGGGCTTCGGTGAGGAATCCGCCTGATGCCAGTGATCCGATCTGTTGACGCACCGAGGGTTGGGCGTCCCAGTCGAACTCCTCGATCGTCTTCGGTGCTGCGAACCCCGCGGCACGGATCCGCAGTCGGGCACCGGACGCGTTGCGGGCGGCGACCTCGCGGTCGAGGACAGCGGCGAGGTACTCCTCGTGGGTCCATCCGGCATCGCGGGCGTGGTCGGCCAACCGGCCGGCGGCTTCGGTGATCCGAGGTGCCTTCAGCGCCGACGCCAGGTAGGTCAGCTGCTTGAGTGCTTCGGTTGCGTCGCTCTTCGTCTTGCTACTGCTGGTCGCCATCAGGCCACCTCCTCACCATCGACACCATCGGCAGGACCATCGCTGACGCCACCGTCGCTCAGGGCGTTGGTGAGGCCGCCGTTGATGAGGCCGAAGGCGCGGTCGTAGTCGGCCAGGTCCCGCACCAGGCCGTCATCAGGGTCTGGTGCGGGTCGGGGTTGTTGGTACTGCTCGCGCAGGACCTTCGCCGCAGCGATGTGGGCGGGGTCGGTGATGGTCATCCCGCGTGCCCAGACCCGGTCGTGGGCCGCGACGAGGCGAGCTTCGTGGCGGACTTCGACCCTGGTCAGGTCCGCATGGACGTCGACGAACCTGCCGATCACCGCGGGATCGACCGAGTAGTCGTTGCTGTCGACGCGGACGTAGTAGTCGCGTCCCAGCCGGACCCGGTTGATCCACCCCACCGTCGGCGGCACCGGGGGCAGGGGCAGCATCGCGGCCCGGTCGGCGTTGAGCAGATCGACCGGTCGGGTCTTGATCGTGCGCACGATGCGGGTGTTCGCCTTGGTCAGCCAATCAGCGAACTGGGCGTTGAAGTCGGCCGGTGAGGTGAAGTCACGACCAGGCATGAAGGAGGTCTCGAAGAATCCGTTCCTGCGTTCGACGATGCCCTTCGATTCGGGGTCATAGGGCTTGAGTCGCTGCAGCGTGGTGGCCAGGGTGCCGGTGAAGGCACCGACCCCGTCGGCATGCCGCTTGCCGCGGCCGATGCCGGACTCGTTGTCCCAGATCAGCCTGCGTGGGACACGGCCGAGCAGCTGCAGCAGCATCCACATCGCCAGCAACAGGTCCTCGGTGTGCCGGGTCGGGATCATTCGTCCGACCATGAAGCGGGAGTGCGCCGCGGTGATCACCATGACTGGCAGCAACTTTGTCGTGCCGTCCTCGAGCGGGATCTTCTTCGGCGGGAACCACAGATCGCACTGCGCCGCGTCACCTGGCAGCCACGTCAACCGATCCGAAGGGTCAACCTGTCTGTGGTCAGGCCGCAGCTGGCGGACGTTGTCACGGAACCAAGTGATCGACCCGGTCCAGCCGACGCGTTCGGCGATGACCGTCGCCGGCATGTCCGGCGTCTTGGCCAGCAGTTGACGCACCGCTGGTTCGAACGCAGCAAACGATGTCGGCACCGCTGGTCGCTCGTACTTCGGTGGCGCGTCCGATGCCACCGCCCGTGCCACGGTCGACCGTCCGACGCCCAGGTCCCGTGCGACCTGACGCTGCGGAACACCGTCCGCAACCAGCCGCCGGATCAAAGCCCAATCCTCCACAGAGATCACCCATCCAATCTGTCTGGGTGGCCTCGTTTCCGACCGTCGCTATGGCCTCGTTTTCAAGCGTCGTCGACACTGCGCTTGAGGCACCGGATGGCCTCTAGTGACTTCTTGCCTTCGGCGCGCTTGCGTCGGTAGTAGACCCGCCCCTCGGTATCGAGGCGAATCTGGCTGATCGCTGCGATGTGGATCATGTGGTTCGCCCGGCGGTTTCCGGCGCGCGAGAGCCGGTGACGGTTCTGCTCGCCAGACGACGCATCGAGTGGCGCGGTGCCGGTCCAGGAAGCGAACTTGTTGCGATCTGCGAACCGAGCGACGTCTCCGACATCGGCCAGGATGCGCGCAGCCACGACGGGTCCGACACCGTGCAGGTCCATCAGGCGTGAGCCGCGGGCGAGCACGATCGCCTTCAGTTCGGCGGTGGACTTCTTGATCTTGGCCTCGACCGCAACCAACTCGGCGAGCTCTTCGGCAGCGATGCGTCGGCGGGTCTTGCCCGCGATGTCGCGGGGGCGGACAGATGCCAGCATCGTCTTGGCCTGGCCGGTGGTGATGTCGCGTTTCGCCTGTCCAGGCAGGAGTTCTGCGAGCAGAGCCTGGAGCCGGTCGACAGTCTGGACGCGTCGACGGGTCAGTGCTTCACGTCGGTCGGTGAGCATCCGCAGCGCCTCGAGCTCTCCGTCGAACTGCAGCACCCGAAGGGTCGAGGTACGGACAGCTACTGCCGCGACGGCGTGGGCGTCATGAGCGTCGGTCTTGCGGTTGTGGCCGGTGTCGAAGAGCCGGACTCGAGCGGCGAGTTTCGCGGGGACGTCAACGACACGTTCACCGTCCTCGAGCAGTCGTTGAGCGAGCGGTCGGCCGGCGCCGTTGCTTCCCTCGACGGCCCAGACCCGTTCCGGCCAGGCCTTCGCGTAGGTCCGCATCGCTGCATAGCCGGCGCGGTCCGTAGTGAACCGGCCGGCGCCGAGCATCTGTTCGTGCTGATCGACGACCTCGATGGTGGCCGACAGCTTGTGGGGATCGACCCCGATGATCACGTGCTCCAAGTGATGGTTCATGTGCTGTTCCCGCCTGTGCTCGATCCGATTGGACGGCGAGGTGGGCATTGCTACTACGAGCAGGGCAGTCCCTTCTTGAGCCACGCCTCGTCACGGTGAACGGCGGGCCGCAGACCGATAGTGAGCCACACCAGAACAGCCGGTGGGCAGCCGCATAGAGAGCTGCCCGCCGATCACCTGGACCGAGTCTGGCCAGACACCGATCCTGCAGTCGAGTGTCTAGTAGCCGCCAATGCAACCAGAATCGTCGCTGACCAACGGCCACCTCACGGCGCGCTGAGGCGCGAGAAGGAGTGCCACACACCTAGTGCATTGTCGGTCGAGTTGCGTCCGGCGTATTGGTCAGCGGCGCCAGCGCGTGCCTGGGCGAGGTCGACGGAAGCGCTCCAGTTCATCGGCGACGCTGCTCCACTTCGCTTCGCGCAATGCACCCCTGGCCTCGCGGTCGGCCAGGTCGCGCAGGATGCGGCGGCAGGCTCCGGGGGAGTCCAAGACGGCACGGACGTGCTCATCGAGGCTCGTGGCTTCCTTGATGAACGTGACGGCGCTGTGGCCAGCTTCGGCGGCTCGTCGCTCCTCGGATGCCAGTCGGCGGCAGGCGCTGCCGCACCACCGGCGCGGGCGGCCCGCCTTGGGGCGGTCCGGGAGGTGAAATGGATCGCCGCAGCGAGGGCAGGTCCTGATCACTGGTCGTGCTCCAATGCGCTTGTCCAGTCCGCGACGGTGCGGGGATGCCAACGCAGGTGCTTGCCAACACGGATCCCTTTGGGGCCCAGGCCCTTGGCGCGCCAGGTGTAGATGGTCTTGACCGGTACGCCCAGGTGTCCGGCTAGATCGGCGGCGGTCCACAGGCGTTCGCCGGTGCCGTCGCTTGCGGCTTGCGAATGAGCAATCGGTCGTGACGAGGACGGCGCAGCTCGTCGATGCGGCGACGGCTTCGGTGAAGGTTGCATTGGCAACTCGTCCCAGAGACTTGGTTGGTCCTGTTCGTGCTTGTTGTTCCTCATTGCAGCCTCGTCCTGATCCCGTGGGTGTCGGTTGCACCACTGTTGGTCTCCAAAGGAGTCACACGTGGTGGGTGCGATCACCGCCACGACGGGATGGCGGCGAGCCGCTCGATTGGAACGCCGCTCTGTCTGGGGCTGCGGTGCCGGACGTCGAGGGGGACGCCGGGCTCAGTGAGCGGCTCAGGCATTCCGCCGGACGTTTCCGCTCCGACAATGCAAGAGGTGTGTGGCACTTGGTTCGATGCGGAAAGTCGGGGGGACACCAGGCGTCGGTGAAGGCGGCAAAGGAGCGCGGTCAGAGCGTCTGACGGCTAGGAATCAGTGGCCGGCGGGATGCACGGGGCGCTGACGGTTCCCATGTGCGTGCTGGTTGGGGTGGACCCGTGATCCAGCTTGTGGACCGGCCCGGCCGGCGCTTCGCTGGCCGCGCCTTCATGACTCGCGAACGAAGGCGATGGGAGCGCCAGGGAGGCCGCCCGTCGCGAGCGAGGTATATCTACGCTCGTCGTAGCATGCGTGCCGCTCGGTTTCGAGGCCGTGAATCGCCTTACGCGGAGCGGGTTTTGGACTCGTCAGAATCCGTCAACGATCGTCATGCGGGCCACTGCGGATGGCGGCGGTGAGGGCGGGAGTGCACTTTCTCGACTTGGCGATTTCAGGGGTCCAGCCGACGGCTGCCAACCAAGCAGCTTGTCGACTGTCACCCGTTTGCGCAGCAGACCCCTCCTCAGGTGCAGGTTTGTGGCCGAGCTGCCCCGACGCCGCTATTGCTAAATCGTTCCGAACTAAGTAAATTAGAACCGAATCATTGTGGTTGGACGTCAGAGAGGATGTCGCGAATGCCTGGACCGTTGGAGGGGTACCGCGTCATTGACCTCTCGGCCATGCTGTCGGGTCCGTGGGCAGCCGACATCCTTGGCGACCAAGGTGCTGAGGTCATCAAGCTCGAACCCTTGGGCACCGGCGACCACGTACGACTGCTGCCCAACACTTCAGGCGGCCTCGCATCGATGTTCGTCAACATCAACCGATCGAAGAAGTCCGTTGCGATCGACCTCAAGCAAGCCGAGGGACGATCCGCACTCCTGAAGCTCATCGCTACCGCCGATGTCGTGATCCAGAACTTCCGCCCCGGCGTAGTTCAGCGCCTCGGCATCTCGTACGAGGAACTCAGTGCAGTCAACCCGGGCCTCGTGTACCTGTCGATCAGCGGCTTCGGCGAGGTCGGACCGTACTCCTCCAAGCGAGCCTACGACCCGATTGTCCAGGCAGTCAGCGGACTCGCATCCGTGCAAGCAGGGTCCGACGACGGTCGCCCGCGCCTGGTTCGAACGGTCCTGCCGGACAAACTGACCGCCGTGATGGGTGCCCAGGCCGTATGCGCTGCACTTGCAGGCCGTGGTCACACGGGTCGAGGCCAGCACGTCCAACTTTCAATGCTCGACACGATGATGTCGTTCTTGTGGGCCACCGACATGGGGGCTTACACGTTTGCTGATAGGCCCGTGCTCCCTGAGCAGGATGCCAGCATTATCGACCTCATTTTCGAGACTGCCGACGGTTACATCACTGTCTCGACCATGAGCGACGGCGAGTGGGCAGCGTTCTGTCGCGCCACGGATCGTTTGGATCTACTGGAGGACAAGCGGTTCTCCACCCCAGCGAGTCGTGGCAAGCACGTCGATGAGCGGCTCGCTGAGGTGCAGGAGACTCTCCTGACGCGCACTGCAACTGAGTGGCTGGAGATTCTCGACGCGAACGACGTTCCCTGCGCTCCGGCACTTCGCCGATTCGAGGTCATCGACCACCCTCAGGTCGTTGCCTCTGAAACGCTCATCACCACCGACCACCCGGTCGCTGGCCGACTGCGGCAGGCCCGAGCCGCAGCACGATTCTCGGACACCCCACTCGCGCCGCCCCGTGGAGCGCCCCTCCTCGGCGAGCACACCGTCGAGGTACTGCGCAGCATCGGGCTGGACGACGACACCATCAACGGTCTCCTTGAATCGGGCGTGGCCGGAGCCCCGCCGACCCCATCGCTTGTAGCAGGCAGCGCGTGACAATCGAGAGGTCGGGCACGACACTCGACCGCTCACTGGACACCCAAGGCGACTGAACCATGTCAGCGTCGACCAGTGTCGACCCCCACCTGCGTTGCACCCCCAGCGTCACATCGGTGCTGACGTTCCATGACGAAACGCCAGGCCGGACGTACTTCTACACCTATGTGCCACCAGAGGGCGTCCCTCGCGTGAACGGCAACACCAATCACGTACCAGTACTCATCCGCAACGGCTGGGAGCTGGGGTCGGGAACCCTTGAAACCCACGGCTTTGAGGCCGGACATCTCCCCACCAGATTCACGGCATGGGACGACGCTGCTGCCATCTGCGATACCTACCGACCCGAGGTCGAAGCGCAGATCGCGGCGATCACAGGCGCAAGTCGAGTGGTCTCCTTCGACCACAACGTGCGATGCGACGACAAGGCACAGCAACAAACCTGGGCCAATACCTCTGACCACACACGAACCGCACGCTGGGTGCACAACGACTACACGCCAGAATCTGCTCGCGAACGAGCCGCTGAAATCCTCGGCTACGTGCCCCATGGCCGTTTCGCCTTCATCAACCTCTGGCGCCCGATCCGAGAGCCACTGCGCGACACGCCCCTCGCGGTCTGCGATGGCCAAACCATTCGCAACGAAGACCTTGAGCGGGCAGCGCTGATCTATCCCGAACGAGAAGGCGAGTACTTTCTACTTCGCCACCATGTCGATCAACGGTGGTACTGGTTTCCGGAGATGCGGAACGAGGAAGCGCTGCTCCTCAAGTGCATGGACACCGCTGCGTCCACCCGCTTCTCTGCGCACTCCGCATTCGACAACCCGGACGCTCCCGCTGGATCCCCTCCACGAGAGAGCATTGAAGTTCGCGTCATCGCCGTCTGGGACGACAACGGTCCCCGACGACCACCCGCCAGGATCTGACGAGCCACCAGCCCGCAAGAACCACCTGCGAACACTCCACACGGCTCGGGGTCACGTATTCAGATCCAACACACACCACAGGGCTGATCCACGCATCACGGCCGGACAACTTGCTAACGCAACGAGATCCCATCACCCGGTATGATATTTAGGTATAAGAAATAGTCTGCCTTTGTGAAAGAGGGATCCCGATGGCGACAAAGCCCACAAAGCTGGAACCTAGTCAGATTGAGGACGGCATCGACCGCGTAGAGAAGGCTTGGAACCGCGAACGTCCTGACCTCGACGTCAGCTCGATCGGCATCATCTCCAGGATCTGGCGAGTTGGGCGCCACATGGAACGCGAGCGCAAGGACCGACTCACAGAGGTCGGAACCGACCGCGTGACACTGGACGTCCTCGCGATGCTGCGTCGATCAGGCGAGCCCTATCGACGGACCGCAGGCGAGCTGACTCACTCTTCGCTCATCACGCCCGGCGGTGTGTCCCAGAGGCTCGAAAAGCTTGAGAAGGCCGGACTTGTCACCCGACACATCCACCCTGAGGATCGCCGGCGAATCGACGTCCAACTCACCCCCGACGGCATGCACCTGATCGACGACGTGTTGGCAGACCTGATGGACCATGAAACCAAACTGGTCCAGGTACTGACTCCCACTGATCAAGCCGAACTGCGTCGCCTTCTGAAGCTTCTGCTTGCTCAATTCGAGCACCCCGAGAACGACGTTCACTGAACTTCCGCACCAGGTCATTTCGTTTTCGCCACGAGGTACGCCACTCAACAAGCCTGCGTGGATGTCTTGGCAGGGCGACGCCACCGGTTGTTGTGATCAGACGACCGTGCGGGGTTGCGGGTCAGCGGGCTGCTCTTGGGTCGCTGCGGCACCAACGCTTAGTCGTCCCCATACGCATCAATGCGCCACCCTCGCGAGAGCGAGGTGCCGTCGGCCGTCGTGCAAGACGTGCGACCGGAGGGCCGAGTGAACGAGGGCGCGAAGGTTCGTGCTTGTCAACCGAGAGCGGGAACCAAGGGTCGACCGGCGAACTGTCGAAGGTCAACCAGTGTCGAGATGTCGTCGCCGGGGCAGCGACCAAGTCGCACATACCGACTGACAAACTCTGCCAGCGCGGCCGCCTGGTTCGGGTCAGACGAGACCTGCTCAAGGTTCCGTTCGACCAACTCGAACAACGGCACTGCCGTCTCCCGAAGGACGCGGCTCTGGAGTCCGTTGCGGGACGCGTCCATCCAAAGCCCGCGAGTGTCCGGCAGGCGCTCACATGCCTCATCGATCCCCGGTGCCGCAGACAGGGTGGCGATCGTCATGGCTGCGACCTCACAAATCCATGGCGGAAGGGCATCGAGAAAGCGAATCTCGATCCAGCCGCGAGGTCGAATGGGCGGGAACAGGGTCGAGAGGTGGTAGCGGAAGTCATCGATGGTCGGCCAGCCCACCTCATGCCCGCTCCGCAGCCAGTTCGCGAACGACGTTCCCGGCGGTAAGCCGATCCCACGAGACCCGTTCGAGTCTTCTTCATTGATGAAGAAGACGTCTGCTGCGAGCGCATAGTCGAGCCATGCGCTTGCCGGATCGACGTGTTCGGGCACCGGCTTGGTCCGTCCCCGATCAATGCCCCACCAGATTGCCTGGCGAAGTGATCGCCAGTGTCGGCCGGCTTGGTCGATGCCCGGTGAGTTCGCGAATGCGGCCACTAAGACCGGACCGAGATGGTGCATCAGCCGCCAGCGGCGGTACGGGTCGTCGGCGGCGTGACTGATGTTGACCTGCGTTGAGGTTGTGTTCGTCATCATCCATGTGCCGCTGGGGCCGTTGGCTTCGAAGAACCTCTCCATTGCCTCGTATCGGGCTTTGGTGAGTACGCGACGCGGTGCGCGTCGTCCGTCGACTGACGCAACGATGGTGTCGTACCCGTAGCCGTGAAGTGCCAGATCGATTTGGGCGGCATCTGCTCGCAGTGCCTTGACGGCCTCGGTCATCGTCGGGAACGGCATTGTCGAGAGTTCGACCTGGCCGCCCGGCTCGAACGTGACGCGGCTCTGTCCGGGCATCTCAAGTAGTTGCAGCTCTGCCATGTCCGCGGGAGTTGGGCGCGCCCACTCATCGCCGAATCGGTTTGTCGGCCATTCCACCTCAAGGCCGTAAAGGTCGGGTTCGGTGCTGGCAAACGCTTCCTGAGCGGTCCGAGCCAACGTGTCCAGGTCCAGCGAGCGGCGTGAGTGCGGCATCGGGACTCCCTTCCTTGTGGCTTACGACGCTAGAACGGAAATCTTCTAGACACAAGTAGTTGACGTCTAAGAGATTTAGTTCTACGGTCATTCCAGTGTGATCGCCGACACAAGCACAAGTCAAGGCGAACCACGACGGACCAGTTCGCTGATCAAACGCGCGATACCGAACAAGCAACCGCCCTATAGACGCGCGGTGAAACAAGACGAGGAGGGTTCCGATGGTTGGACCACTTGATGGTGTGAGAGTGATCGACCTGGCATCGATGATGTCGGGACCGTGGGCCGCAGACATCCTGGGAGACCAGGGCGCCGACGTGATCAAGGTGGAGGTCCCCAACAAGGGCGACCACGTCCGCGCTCTGCAGAACCGGCACGGCGGGATGTCGGCGATGTTCGTCAACGTCAACCGCTCGAAGCGTTCGGTGACGGTGAACCTGAAGGATCCCGAAGGTGTGGAGATCCTCAAGAAGCTCGTCGCGACCGCCGACGTCGTCATCCAGAACTTCCGGCCGGGCGTCGTCGAGCGCCTCGGCATCGGCTACGACGACCTTGCCGCGATCAACCCGCGACTGATCTACCTGTCCATGAGCGGCTTCGGTGAGCGTGGACCGCTCGCCGGCCAGCGAGTCTACGACTCGCTCATCCAGGCTCTCACAGGTCTCACCTCGGTTCAGGCCGGTTCAGACACAGAGCGTCCGCGACTCATCCGCACGATCCTTCCCGACAAGCTCAGTGCCGTTGTCGGTGCGCAGGCCATCAGTGCAGCCCTCTTCGCCCGTGAACGCAACGGCGCAGGCCAGCACATTCGACTGTCCATGCTCGAAGGAGTGCTGTCGTTCCTCTGGGCCTCCGACATGGGCGCCTACACCTTCATGGACAAGCCCACGACGATCGAGCAGGGCGGAAGCTTCATCGACCTGATCTACGAAACCGCCGACGGGCACATCACCATCGCCACCAACTCCAACGGCGAGTGGCAAGGCATGTGCCAGGCGCTCGGACACCCCGAATGGATCGAGGACGAAAGGTTCTCAACCCCGGTTGGCCGGTCGGAAAACATCAACGCCCGCCTGGAAATGATCCAGAGTGTTGTCATCGATGACACCAACGAACACTGGCTCAAGATGCTGGACGAGAACGACGTTCCCGCCGCACCGATCTTGACCCGCGCCGAAGTCATCGAGCATCCCCAGGTCCTGGCCGCCGAGATCATCGTCCAGAACGACCACCCCGATGCGGGACCGCTGCGACAGGCCCGGGTTCCTGCCCGGTTCCTCGGAACGCCTCCCACGCCTCCCCGTGGCGCACCACGCCTCGGCCAGCACAACATCGAAGTACTGAGCGAACTGGGCATCGACACCGAAGCCCTCGGCGACCTGGTCGCCCGCAACATCGTCGGCAACGAAGAAGCCGCGGCCGCGGCGACCGTCTGAAGCAAGAGGAGATCACTTTCATGTCAACAGTTCTGGTCGTAGGCGCAGACCGCGGAATCGCCCACTGCATTTCACTCCAGCTCAAGGAACGCGGCGACGATGTCATCGCAGCCTGCATGGTCGGCAACGACGAACTTGTCGCCGCAGGTGTCCGCGTCGAAGGGGGAGTAGACGTCACCTCGCAGGAGTCCGTCGACACCCTCGTCGCCAAGCTCGAAGCCGACGGCGTCAGCCTGGACTCGGTCTTCCACGTCGCGGGCGTCCTCGGCCTCGATGACCTCGGCTCCATCGACTACGACGACTTCCGTCGGCAGATCGAAATCAACACCATCGGGCCGCTCCGCACCGTCGAAGCCGTTCGCGGGCTCCTCCACGAAGGATCGAAGGTCGGCATTCTCACCAGCCGCGTCGGCTCCCTCACCGACAACACCTCGGGCGGAATGTACGCCTACCGGGTCTCGAAGGCCGCCGCGAACATGGTCGTCCTGAACCTGCACCACGATCTGGCGAAGCAGGGCATCAGTGTCCTGGCGCTGCACCCCGGCATGGTCGCCACGGACCTCACCAAGGACTACCCCGGCGACTACGACTACATCACCCCGGAGCAGGCCGCAGCAGGCCTCATCTCCGACGTCGACGGCCTCACCCCCGAAAACGCAGGTCGATTCCAGCACTCGAACGGCACCTACCTGCCGTGGTGAACCGGACGCGGCTACACCGCCGCGCCCGCACCTCGATCTGAACACGACAACACGCACTTCTTGAAAGGAACCACACCATGATCACCGTCTACGGCTACGTCCCCGGTTTCGGGGTCCCGGACATCAGCCCCTTCGTCAACAAGGTCGTCAACTACCTGACCTTCGTCGGCCTCGACTTCGAGTGGAAGCCCCAGGACCTGGCCACCCTCGACGAGGACTCCCCGACCGGCAAGCTCCCGTACATCGTCGACAGCGACGGCACCAAGGTCGCCGACTCGACGGCCATCATCAACTACCTCAAGGACAAGTACGGCGACAAGCTCGACGCCGATCTGTCGGCAGCCGAAGCCGCAAACAACCTTGCCTGGACTCGGCTCGTGGAGGAGAACCTCTACTGGAGCGGCATCATCGAGCCCCGCTGGCGCCTCGACGAGGGCTGGGAGGTCTACATGGGGATCATCGTCAACGGCGAGGTCAACGACGACATCCGCACCGCGCTCGCACCGTTCCGCCAGCGGATCCTCGACGGCTTCAACGGCCAGGGCATGGGCCGACGCAGCTCCGAAGCCGTCCAGGTCGTCTTCCGGCTCGACGTCGACGCCCTCGCTGACTACCTCGGCGACAAGACCTACTTCACCGGCGACGCGCTCCGAACTGTCGACGCCACCGTCTACTCGACCCTCAAGCACATCGCCAACCAGCCGCACCCGTGGCCGGGCACCGGCTACGTGCAGACCAAGCCGAACCTCGTCGCCTACCTGGAGCGCCTCGAAACCCAGTTCGGCATCTGACGCACGTCACCCAAACCCTGTAGGTAACGGGAGGAACCCGAGAACATGATCGATCTCTACTACTACACCAGCCCCAACGTTCGTAAGGTGCTGATCGCACTGGAGGAACTGGAGCTGGAGTACCAGATCCGCTGGACAGACATCAGCGGCGGAGAGCAGTTCTCGCCCGAGTACCTCCAGATCAATCCCAACGGCAAGGTGCCGGCCATCGTCGACCACGATGGCCCCGATGGCCGGCCCCTGGCCCTGTTCGAGAGCGGCGCGATTCTTCTCTACCTCGCAGAGAAGACAGGCAAGTTGCTGCCCGCTGATCCGATTGAGCGTTGGGACGCCGTGGCGTGGACCGTGTGGCAGGTAGCCAACCACGGCCCGATCGCCGGCCAGTCAACGCACTTCCACAAGTACGCACCCGCAATGGGCATCAACGACGAGTACGCCACAGGCCGCTATCTCAACGAGATCCGACGACTGTACGGCGTGCTTGACACCCGACTTGCCGACCGTGACTACATCGCCGGTGAGTTCTCCATCGCCGACGTTGCCACATATCCCTGGACCCGAGTCGCGAAGGGACAGGGCGTCGACATCGAAGGCGAGTTCCCCCACGTTGCCGCGTGGACCCAGCGCGTCGGTGAACGCCCATCAACGAAGGTCAGGGTCTCCGACCCGCGCGAGGCCAAAGCGTCCAAGAACGAGTACACCGCCGAACAGTTCCAGACCCTGTTCCGCCCACCCGACACCACCGGGAATCCCACCATCGACTCACCTGAGCCCGCCGTTGCTGGAGGCAACCAATGACATCCAACGTCCAGTCCGCCGAAGTGACGGCACCCAAGCTCCTCATCAACGGGGAGGTCGTCACGACCGCCCGACGCCGTGAGGTCATCAACCCGGCAACCGGGGATGCCTTCACCGCTGTACCTGACGCGACGCCGGCTGACCTCGACAACGCCGTCGCTGCTGCCCGACGAGCCTTCACCGGATGGTCCAAGACGTCCCTTCAGGGTCGTCAGATGGCCGTGCAGCGCATGGTCGCAGTCATCCGCGAAAACCTCGATGAACTCTCACTGCTCGTCACCCTTGAACAGGGCAAGCCCCTCGCCAAGGCTCGCGGCGAGATCGAGTCCGGCCTCCGCTACTGCGAGGCCTACGCGCAGATGCAGATCCCGGTCGAGGTCGTTCGTGACGACGCAACCGAGCGAACTGAAATTCGTCGAGCGCCGCTGGGTGTCGTCGGCGCCATCACCGCCTGGAACTACCCGATCCTGCTCGCACTCTGGAAGATCGCGCCCGGCCTCGTTGCGGGCAACACGATCATCGTCAAGCCGTCGCCGCTCACCCCAGTAGCGACCATGCGACTGGCCGAACTCCTTCATGACGTCTTCCCTGTCGGCGTGTTCCAGGTCGTCTCTGGGGGGGACGACATCGGGCCAGCCCTCACGAGCCACCGCGGGATCAACAAGATCTCCTTCACCGGGTCGGTCGCCACCGGCAAGGCCATCATGGCCAGCGCCGCCGGGACCCTCAAGCGCCTCACCCTGGAGTTGGGCGGCAACGACGCGGGCATCGTCCTCGATGACGCCGATCCGGCATCGATCGCCGCTGACCTCTACTGGGGCGGCCTGTCCAACTGCGGGCAGGTCTGCGCCGGCCTCAAGCGCCTCTACGTTCCGAAGCGTCTCGCCGACCAGGTTAGCGACGCTCTCGCTGCCGTGGCCGCGACCGTCCGTGTCGGCAACGGTCTCGAAGACGGTGTCGACATGGGTCCGATCCAGAACGAGGCACAGCTCAACCGTGTGAACTCGCTGGTCGAGTCCTCCCTCGCCCGAGGCGCTCGGGAGATCTTCCGAGGCGAAGCTCCCTCCGGGCCAGGATACTTCCACCCAGTCACGCTCGTCCGTGCGGACGACGAATCGCTCCCCATCGTCGAGCAGGAGCAGTTCGGACCGGTTCTGCCGATCATCGCCTACGACGACCTGGACGATGCCATTGCCCGCGCCAACGCCAGCGACCTCGGCCTCGGTGCCTCGGTCTGGTCGCCGGACGAGGCACGAGCGATCGACGTAGCCGAGCGACTCGAAGCCGGCAGCGTCTGGGTCAACCAGCACCCGGCCATGTCCCCGGACACCCCCTTCGGCGGGGTCAAGCAGTCCGGACTCGGCGTCGAGTCCTCCCTGCACGGCCTGCTCGCGTACACCGACATCACCGTTCTGCGCATTAAGCACTGACCGACTCGGTGCAGCAGCCGGCCCCGCATCGGGCGCCGGCTCAGCAGCCCACCCCTAAACACCAACGAGCACTGAACCAATCAAACTCAGAGGAGTTACACAATGCTCTTGAACCGAGACGACTGGTACGACATCTCCCGCGATGTCGACTGGTCACTGACCCACGTCGACCCCGAAGTCGCCTTCCCGACCTCCTGGAGCGGCGCACAGAACGTTCCCGCTGACGCATGGGACAAGTGGGAGGAGCCCTTCCGGGTCTCCTACCGCGACTACGTGCGCATCCAGCGAGAGAAGGAGTCCGGCGTCAAGGCCGTGGGCAACGCGCTCGGCCGAGCCGGACTGTTCGAGAAGCTGGACCCCGCCCACGTCGCCGCATCGCACTTGCACATGGGCGGCACCTGCATGGTCGAGCACATGGCGGTCACGATGCAGAGCCGCTTCTGTCGGTTCGCGCCGTCCTCGAAGTGGCGCAACCTCGGAGTCTTCGGGATGCTCGACGAAACGCGTCACACCCAGCTCGACATGCGCTTCTCCCACGAACTGCTCAAGGTGGACGAGCGGTTTGACTGGACCCAGAAGGCGTTCCACACCAACGAGTGGGGCATCCTCGCCGTCAAGAACTTCTTCGACGACATCATGCTCAACGCCGACTGCGTCGAAGCCGCACTGGCGACGAGCCTCACCGTCGAACACGGCTTCACCAACGTCCAGTTCGTTGCGCTCGCCGCCGACGCCATGGCCGCCGGCGACATCAACTGGTCCAACCTGCTGTCCTCCATCCAGACCGATGAGGCGCGGCATGCCCAGCAGGGCTTCCCGACCCTTGAGGTCCTGATGGAGCACGACCCTGCTCGCGCGCAGACGGCCCTCGACGTGGCCTTCTGGCGTTCCACCAGGCTCTTCCAGACCCTGACCGGTCCCGCGATGGACTATTACACGCCGGTCGACCAGCGCAAGCACTCCTTCAAGGAGTTCATGCTGGAGTGGATCGTGAACCACCACGAACGCATCCTTGAGGACTACGGCCTGAAGAAGCCCTGGTACTGGGACACCTTCATGTACTCGCTGGAAAACGGCCACCACGCCATGCACATCGGCACCTGGTTCTGGCGCCCCACCCTGTTCTGGAAGCCCAACGCCGGCGTCTCCAAGGACGAGCGCGACTGGTTGCGCGAGAAGTACCCCACGTGGGAAGAGAACTGGGGCGTCATGTGGGACGAGATCATCAAGAACGTCAACAACGACGAGATCTACAACACGCTCCCGGACACGCTTCCGGCTCTCTGCAACCTCACCCAGTTGCCGCTCGGCTCGTCGGGTTCACGTCACGACCTGCAGCCAACCCAGAAGTTGTACAAGGGGCGCCTCTACAGCTTCGACTCGGACGTCTCTCAGTGGTGCTTTGAGCAGGACCCTGAGCGATACGCCGGACACGAGTCGTTCGTCGACCGGTTCATCGGCGGCAAGATCCTGCCCGCCGACCTCGCCGGAGGCTTGCTGTACATGGGCATCACGCCCGAGGTCATGGGCGACGACGTCTACGACTACGCCTGGGCCAAGGACTACCTCAACCAGCCGGGCCAGACCGCTGCGGTCTGACTGCAGTTCTGAAAAGGAGAACAACAAATGACTGCATTCGCTCTCACCGGCCGATTCGTTGGGGACTTCGTACCTCTTCTCGTGCCGATCGACACCGAAGACACGATGGAGAAGTTCGCCTCCGTCGTGGCCAGCTTCGCCGTTGGCATTCGAGTTCCCAGGCCTGACCCCCTCCCCGGCTACGAGGTTCTCCTCGACGGCGAGGTCATCCCGGCAGAGAAGACGCTCGATGCACTGATGGGGGAGCAGACCATCTACCCCCTGCAATGGTTCGACGTCCGGTTCCGCGAGGCCTGAGCCGATGAGCACCGAAACCCCCGACGGCTTCGTAGAGCTGGTAGAAGCCGACGAGCTCTGGGACGACGAGATGGATTCCTATGACGTCGGAGATGAGGAGGTCCTGCTCGTCAAAGTGGACGGCCAGATCCACGCCTACGACGCCATTTGTCCTCACCAGAGCATCTCGTTAGCCGAGGGCGAGTTCGAGAACGGGCTCATCACCTGCCGTGCGCACGAATGGCAGTTCAACGCCGTCTCCGGCGAAGGCGTCAACCCCCTCGGGAACTGCCTGACACGTCACGACGTCCGCATCAACGACGACGGCATGGTCGAGGTCCGCCTGCGCGAAAGCGCCGGTACCCGCGGTCCGCGCCACTGACAACACCGACCCAAGAACAGGAACACCTATGAGCGTGATCGAGCTCGACGAAGCCGAGGCATCAGCCGAAGCCGACCTGGTCGGCCCCGTAATCCGGTCGGGTGACTTGGCTGAGGCAGTCATTGACGCCGTCGCCAAGGACAACCCTGACCAAGACGTCATCGTCGTCGACCGTGACGACTACATCAGGATCCACACCCGTGGATCCTGCCGGCTGACGCTGGCCAGCCTCGAAGAGGCGCTGGGTAGGCCCTACCAGCTCGAAGCCCTCGAAATCGACATGCCGTCCTTCAAGGGACGGCTCAAGACCCGGACCAACGAGTTCACCTGGTTCCTCCAGGGCTCGATGGCCGAGGCGTGAAAGGACAACCGATGAGCGACGTGAAGCCCAAGCGTGAACGCAAGCGGACTCTCAAGACCTGGAGTGCCTTCGGAGACCTGGGACGACGGCCCAGCGAGTACGAGATCGTCACCCACAATCTGAACCACACCACTGGACCAGCAGGACTCGAAATGGGTCCCGACGTCCACGGCAATGTCTGGCTCCGCGAGCACCGCGACTCCATGAAGGTCACAGTCCCTGACTGGGACGCATTCCGCGACCCGGACGCCATGACCTACAACGTCTACGTCGGCGGCCAGGACGACCAGGAAACCTACGTCGAGGGTCTGCTTGAGCAGTTCGACGAGGCCGGCCACGACGAGAACCTCAGCCCCGAAGCACGGGCGCTGCTGTTCCGGGCGTTCACCCCTAGCCGGTTCCTCGCCCACGGTCTCCAGATGCTGTCGGCCTACGTCCAGCAGTTGGCCGTCAGCAGCTATGTGAGCAACTGCGCGGTCTTCCAGACCGCCGACATGCTTCGCCGACTGCAGACCACCGCCTATCGGACCAAGCAGCTGCAGCTCACCCATGGCGACGCTCAGGCGAACGGCGACCGGTGGCACTGGGAGGGTAACCCCCTGTGGCAGCCGTTCCGCAAGGCTGTCGAACTCGCCCTCGTGGAGTACGACTGGGACCGAGCCTTTGTGATCACCAACCTGGTCATCAAGCCGGTCACCGACCTGCTCACGCTCGGCGAGGTCAGCCGACAGGCCGCCCACCTCGGGGCCCAGCTCGACGCACAGGTCCTGGAAAACCTTTACCGCGACAGCCGACGCAGCCAGCGTTGGACGTCTGCCCTCGTGGACTTCCTGATCGCGGAGAACGCCGACAACCAGGCGATCCTGCAGGGCTACCTGGATGAGTTTGCACCGTTGGCCGAAGAGATCATCGCCGCCGGAGCGGAACTCATTGCTGTCGATGGTGGTCGCTCTGCCGAACAGATTGCCACCGCTGCGCGCGAGCAGTGGAGCAACCTACTCGTCCCACTTGAGCTCCGGCTCGGCGACAAGTAGAGCGCAACCATGACTCGGCCCTCGACCGGGAATGCGCCCGCCCCCGTGAACACGATCACGTTCAACAACGGGGAAGAGACAGTCGCCTGCGAACCCGGTGAAACCATCCTTCTCGCCGGACTGCGCAACGGCCTTCGCCTGCCGTATGAGTGTGCAAGCGGCGGCTGTGGAGCGTGCAAAGTCCGCCTGGTCGAGGGCCGAATCCAATCCCGGTGGCCTGACGCCACAGGGATAACAGAACGTGACCGTCGGCGCGGTGACCGGATCCTGATGTGCCAATCAACCCCCGACAGCGCAGTCGATGTGCGCGTTCATTGGCAAGGGGACCCTGGGGAGGACCCGGGAAACGAGCCCGCGCCGACGCGTCACCCTGCAGTGCTGACACGACGCGACATGCTCACCGCAGATACCGCTCTGTTTGAGTTCAGTCTCGACGGTCCGATGGAATATCTATCTGGGCAGTTCGTACAGATCGAGTTTCCGGACGACAGTCGACGCGCCTACTCAATGTCGCGACCGTTCAGAAGCGAAGCCGCGAACATCGTCGAACTGCTGGTGCGCGCCAAACCAGGCGGTACCGGTTCGGCCTGGTTGTTCGACAAACTCAGCATCGGCGACGACCTCACAGTCGAAGGCCCCTACGGACGCGCCTATGTGCGACCGGACTCGACCCGCAAGGTTGTGTGTTTGGCCGGTGGCACAGGAACTGCACCAGTGCTGTCGATCGCAACGTCCGTAGTCGAACAGCGCGGGGGAGAACACGTCGTGATCTACGTCGGCGCTCGCGCCGCCGAGGACCTGGTTCTCGCCGAACGCTTTGCCGAACTTCGCGAGGCTGGAGCCCGAGTCGTAGCCGCCGTTGATGCCGGCGCGCCGGGATGGCGGATGGAACATCCCGAATGGGGAGAGATCCGCGTCGGCACTGCCTTGGATCACCTTGCTGAAGATCACCCCGATCTGAGTCAAAGTGACCTCTACCTCGGTGGGCCGACGCCGATGATCGACGCAGCCCTGCGCCGCCTTGTACGTGAGGGAACCGCATCCGCAGACCGAGTCTTTCTCGACCGCTTCAACTGACCGACAAGTCGTCAAAGGCAGCAACCAGTACCGCCGCAAGGCCCGTTACGAGACCATCGAACTTCCAGGGATCAGAGCAAGGGGACCGTCATGACCGTCACCACCATCGCCACCACTGGCAACTCCGCCGAACTCCTCGACGTGCTTGGGGAGCGTTTCGGGCGCAATCACATTGCCGGGCGGTGGCAGTTCCCTGCGGCACCGTACGAGTTTGAGATCCGTAATCCTGCAGACAGCACCATCGTCGCCGTGGTGCCACTCTCATCACGCTTTGATGTTGCTGACGCCGTCGAAGCTGCCCGCGCATCACTGAGCGGCTGGGCAGACCGTGGTGCACGAGTTCGGGCAGTCCGACGGCTGCTCGACGAGCTTGCGGTCCACGACACTGATCTCGCTGCGCTTCAAGCTGCCGAAAGCGGGCTTGACCTGTCGGACTCGCTGACTGCTGTCCGTGTCACTCTAAGCGAAGCCCGCGCCATGTTGCGATGCGAGGCCGTCTCGCATTTGCCCCAGGCGGGCGGCGTATCGGGTCACATCCTCTCGTGGGGGCTTCCCTTCAATGAGGTCATCACTAGCGTGATCCCTGCGTTGTTGGCTGGCGACGCAGTGGTCATCAAGCCGTCGTTGCGTGCTCCGCTTTCGGCTGCGGCGTTCGCTCACTTCGCCTCCATCGCAGGGTTCGAACCTGGTGTCGTGAATGTCGTGCAGGGAACCGGTGGTGACGTCGGCGCCGAACTGATCAGCCGCGCAGACCTTTCTGGCCTTCATGTCCGCGCCAGCGAACGAGTCATCAAGCAGGCACACCGAGCGCGCACGAACGTCCCTCTCCACAGCCTTCGTGCCGGCGGAAACACGATCATCGTCGGTCCTGGCGCCGAACATTGCCTGGAGCAGGTCGCCGACGCGGCGGTTCAGATGGTTCGCCTCAACAACGCGGGCGGGCCACACGCGTTGGGAACACTTGCCGTCCACGCAACGCTGCGAGATTCGCTGGTAGCAGCGCTTGTCGAGAAGCTCCGTGCGATCGTTCCAGCGCCTCTTCCGACCGAAGGACTGCGTCTCCAAGCAATGCGAAACCTGACTGCCCAGGTTGACGCAGGTGCCCACATCGAGACCGGTGGAACAGACCTTCCTGACGACATCCAGCACAGGATGGCTTGGCGAATGCTTCCGACGCTGCTCGGCCTAGGGCCGGCCGATTCGGCAGCCCACCGTGTTCACTCTGCGCTCGACCCGTTCGGCCCTACCCTCGGCGTCCTCACCTTCACTGAAGAGTCCGAACTTGAAGGCGCGTTCGCTGCGGCTCGATACGCCGACGGAGTCGCGCGCCTCGTGGGCTTCGAGAAGCAGCCTCAGCTCCCGCATGGCCTGATCGTTGGTGGCCCCAACCCAGACGCCTTCGACTCGGCGGCACGTCTCGCACCCACATGGCTTGGCCCGCAGTGAGTCACCACCCAACGCCACCAACCCGCGAAGGCGGCGCATCGTCAGACCAGCTGACGATGCTGTTCGTGATCGACGCAATCGACACACTGCTGCCCGCTCACGACACGAGCGTCGCGCTGATGGAGACAGCCCAGTTGCGCGGGCATCGAGTGCTGATCACCACCGCAGAACAACTGGGATACGACCACGGCGCAGTAACGGCACCGTGCACGGACGTAGTGCTTCGCCCAGCCGTGCGCCACGAAGGCAGTTGGATCACCGACCCGGACTGGTACGCACTCGGACCCACCACCGAGGTCGTCCTCAACGAGGTCGACGTCGTCTTCATGCGGACCGACCCGCCGGTCGACGACGCCTATCTGCGAGCGACCTTCCTCCTCGACCTCGTCGATCCGAACCGGACGTTGATCCTCAACTCCCCGCGCGGCCTACGGGACGCCAACGAGAAGTTGTTTGTCCTCCAAACCCCCAGCGCTCTCGGAACAGACAGCCAGGTCGCGTTGACCCCTCCAACACTCGTGACCAGCAACCGGACCAAAATCAGAGAGACCGTGCTCCAGTGGGGGCGTGCCGTCCTCAAGCCGACCGACGGAATGGCTGGACGCGGCGTCATGGTGCTCGATCCGACGGATCCGAACCTAGGCACCCTCCTCGACTCCGCGACCAACCGGGGAAACACCCAGGTCGTCATCCAAAAGTGGATCGAAGACGTCGAGGCCGAAGGCGACCGACGACTCATCGTCCTCGGTGGCGTTCCCATCGGATCTGTACGCCGAAGGGCAGTCGAAGGCGACTTCCGCTGCAACATGGCAGCTGGCGGTGCCCCCGAAGCAGACGTTGTGACCGACCGCGACCGAGAAGTGTGCGCCCGGCTCGCCCCGATGCTGTGGTCGCGAGGCCTCCACCTCGTCGGACTCGACCTCATCGGCCCCTACGTCACCGAAATCAACGTCACCAGCCCGACCGGCATCCGCGAGATCGACGTCGTCGGCAACGTTCAGGCCGCCCACGAAGTGATCGTGTGGTCTGAGACGCAGTGCCCCCGCCGCGCAGGGGCACCCACCAACACAGGAGGAAGTTCCCAGTGACTACCCGACGGGTCGTCGTTGTCGGCGCCGACGCTGCAGGAATGAGCGCAGCCCATCAGGCGATCCGCGCGAACCGCGCTCGCGGCGAGGAAATCGAGGTCGTCGCCCTTGAGATGACCCAAGACACCTCGTACTCAGCATGCGGCCTGCCCTACTGGGTTGCCGGCGATGTTGACGATGCCGACGAACTGGTGGCCCGATCACCTGAACGCCATCGTGAACTGGGGATCGATCTCCGACTGGGAGCCACCGCTACGGAGCTCGATGTCAAGGATCGCAAACTGACCTACCGGACAAGTGCCGGTGACACGATCCGGATCGGTTACGACGACCTCGTCATCGCCACAGGGGCAGCACCTGTCATCCCCGACTGGGCACGCACAACCGAAGGGGCCATGGTCCCCGGGGTGCGTCCCCTCAAGGACATGACCGATGGACACGCTTGGCTCCGGACCCTCAACCCAACAACCTCCCAGGCTCCAGCCGCCAGCCCGTCCCCACGCCGCGGGATCGTTGTCGGTGGAGGGTACGTCGGAGTGGAGATGGCCGAGGCCATGCACCGGCGCGGATGGGAAACGACCCTCATCACACGTACTCGCGTCATGAGCAACCTTGACCCAGACATGAGCGCGCGACTTGAAACAGTCATTGAAAGCGCAGGCGTCACCGTCATCGGCGACACCCAAGTGAGTGAACTTCGGACCCATCCCGACGGCTCCGTGGCCGCAGCGGTCACTGACGACGGAACGGTGTACCCCGCCGATGCGATCGTCGTCGCGATGGGGGTTCGTCCGGCCACAGGGTTCGCCTCACTCGCAGGCCTTCCCGTTGGCAAGACAGGGGGTCTCCTTGCAGACGAATCCGGTCGGGTCGCGCCGGGAGTCTGGGCAGCAGGTGACTGTTGCGAGGTCAAGCACCGCGTGACCGGCAAATGGACGTTCGCTCCGCTCGGCACCCACGCGAACAAACAAGGGAAAACGATCGGCGAGAACCTCGCCGGCGGCGAAGCCCGGTTCCAGGGAGTCCTCGGGACCGCTATTACCAGATTCGTTGCAGGCGACCATCACGTCGAAGTCGCGAGAACCGGGCTGAGCACAGCCGAGGCAGAAGAGGCTGGCTTCACCGTGGCCTCACTGGTCACCGAAGGACGTACCGCCAGCGGATACATGCCCGAAGCCAGCCCGATCGCAGTGAAGGTCATCGCCGACGCGTACAGCCGACGACTCATGGGCATGCAGATCATCGGCGGACGAGCAGCTGGAAAGCGGATCGACACCGCGGCAGCCTCCCTTTGGGCCGGCCTCAGCGTCGACGACCTGGCAAGCATGGACCTGGCCTATGCCCCGCCGTTTGCCACAGTGTGGGAAGTCGTCCAGTTGGCCGCGCGACGTCTTGCCGATCGAATGTGATGACGCACTGATCGGGCCCGCCAGGCACTCCCAACGTCACGCCTATTCGCGTTGTAGGTGAGACCAACCGCTCCGCTCTGATCGCCGTGGGCGTGACGATCTCGACCCTTCCTAGGGCGTCTGGATCGTCACGCCCATTTGGTGTTGGTGAGACAAATCCCGAAGCGCCAAATGAACTGAGAAATATCCTTCAAAGTAGTTGACGTCTAAGAAAGCGTGTATCTAAAGTGTCGTATGACGAGCATCACAACATGGGGTGGTGCTCGACCCGTTCAAGGAGATCCTTCATGGCTGTTCCGTTCTTCTCGCAGGCCTGGTGCGACCAGGCCATGGCCGCATGCAACGCCAGCGACGCGATGTACAAGGGGTTCAAGGACCCCGCGACGTTCACCAACCGGATGGCCTTTGGCGTTGCCGGTCGCGACGACCTCGTCACGCACCTCGAATGGAAGGAAGCCAAGATCGTCCACTGGTCCCCGGCCGAGTTCCCGGAGAGCGACCTCTGGCTGATCATCAACGGTGAGATCCCGACCTGGCAGAAGTCGGCCTCGGGTCAGGTCGAGGGCGGCAAGCTCCTCATGGCCGGCAAGGTGAAGTTCGCCAAGGGCCCGATGTCGGCCGCCATCGAAAACGCTGCGGCCTTCAACGCCTTCCTTCTCTCCTGGGGTCAGG
Source organism: Nocardioides sp. WS12 (assembly GCF_014108865.1). Lineage (NCBI taxonomy): Bacteria > Bacillati > Actinomycetota > Actinomycetes > Propionibacteriales > Nocardioidaceae > Nocardioides > Nocardioides sp. WS12. Next base: position 908,945 of record NZ_CP053928.1, read on the forward strand.
TCGACACCAACTGGGACGTCTGACCTACCAACGTCTGCCCGTGGGGCCGGCCCCTTCGGCCCCACGGCGCAACCGCGCAACTTGCCCCGCCGCAGTTCACCAAGCCCCATCTCGCTCCCTCCCGACACGACAACGAGGCGTAACCGTGCCAACGACGACCACGAGCAACTACCCGGTCTCCCTGTATGACGGCGACGACGCCAACGGCGTCGCAAACATCGTCGCGATGCTCATCCAGCAGAACCTGGAGAACTATCCAGCCCGTGTGAAGACCGCACGACGGATGCCGCGCCCCGTCACCATCTACAGCACCGACACCGACAGTGCCTGCACGATCGTGTTCGGCACCGACGAAGCCGTCGTCTTCAACGACGTCGTCGGCAAGCCCAACGTCACTGTCATCGCCACCGTCGACCAGATCCTCGACGTCTCCCAACTGGAGATGAAGGCAGGCGGCCTGCTGCCCGTCGGCTTCTTCACCAAGCGAGGCATGAAGGTGCTTGGCAACATCCTGACCCACAAGCTGGTCGTCAAGGGCCTCCTCACCCACACCCTCAGCTCGCTGCGCACCATCTCACTGGTCTCGGTCGTCTGACATGGCCGCACACCTCAGTTCCTTCGGGCCTCCACGGCCCACAAGCGGCACCCAGGTAGGTCGCTGGTTGATCATCGCCGCACTGGTGCCCGTGGCCCTGCTGTACCTACTGCCCAGGATCACCGGCCTGGTCGCCACCCCCTACCGGTTGGACCAAGCGGTCGTACACGCCGACGCCTACAACCCGGGCCTTCACCAAGTCGTCGAGCACGAGAAGGTCACCCTCGCCGCCTTCGACGCCTTGGATCAGGTGAAAACGGCTCTCGCGAACGTTCGCGAGACCGACGCCCAAGTCGCTCGCGAACTTGAACGCCTGATCGGTCAGATCACCGCCAACCTGCAAGGAACCCTGAACACCGCCCACGGAAACGTCGGCGGCATGTTGACCTCCTTGAACCAGCTCACAGCCCACCTCAACGCGCTGCACGGACCAGTCAACGGGGCCTCCGCAGCGGTGAAAGCCGACCGCGATTCCTTGGCCCGCATCCTGGCCGAAGCCCGCGCGACCGCCGCAGAAGTGAAGCGGGCCCGGATTTCAGCTGAGACCTCCGCCTCGAACGTCTCAGGAGAGTGACAAACCAATGATCTTCTTCGGACGCCGCGGCGGACCCGCTCGGACCGTACTCGCGATCATCGGCGTCGGTGTACTCGGACTGCTGAGCTTCGTGGTCTTCAACCTGAACACCCGACTCGACAATCAACAGAAGGCCAACGAGGCGACCCTCGTTGCCTCCAACGACATCGTCGACGTGAACGACCTACTCACCATGCGCCTTGAAGAACTGGTGGCACTGACCAAGACAGCCCAGAAGGCATTAGGCGAGACCTCCGCGCTCGGCCCCCTCCTGGTCAGTCTCCGTGAGGCCATTGGCCCTGCGGCAACGACAGTCGAAGCAGCCACAGGTGGCGCCGAACTGAGCACCAAGAAGCTCGACACCATGCACGAGATCCTCTCGGCCATCAAGAAGAAGATCCTGCCCCTCGTCGAGTCGGCAGACGCGTTCGGCGGCCAAGGCGGCGACCTCCTCGTCATCGTCAAGGACCTCGTCAAGGACCTCGAAAGTGCCGTCGCGGCGGCAGTCAAGATCAACCAGTCCCTGCCGCTCCCGGACTGAGCGACCCGAAGGCCAGGAGCCGACAAATGCACACTCGAACTGACATACCCGCCACAGCCTTTCCCCGCAGAGGCCGATCGTTGACCCACCGCGACGACATCTCCTTCAGCGACCTCCCGAGTCGCGGGAACAGCGGATCGACCAACCGTCGCTACGACGTTCCACACAAGTACCTGGCGGGCTCAACAGGATGGGCCGTAGCCACCGAATGGCTGGGCCGCTTGGCGGCCACCGTCGCAATCGTCCTGATGATCATGGTCTTCCACACGATCCACAAGGGACTCGTCGTCCAGGACAGCGCCGACAAGATCGTCACCGACTTCCACACAGCCAACGACTTCTTCGCTGACCGTGCGGACATGAACGCTCCCAAAAAGGTCCGCAAGCAACTCCAGGCCCTGCAACGCGTCCTCGCCCAACTCGACGACGCCGCTGCGCTAGACGTGCGCGAACTCTCTGCCGTGCTGCCCATCGTCGATCGCCTCCTCAAGGCCGGCGAGGGAGACGTCCGCATCGCCAAGCAACTCAAGGAGATCGCGACCATCCTCGGTGGATCCGCAGGCGAACTCCGCGCCATCGCTACCAAGGCTGATGCCACGGTGTCTGGCGTCGACCGGCAACTCTCTGAAGCGCTGCGGCAGGTCGAACTCCTCAACTCTCAGCTCGAGCGCACCACCCGAAAGCTCGCCATCCTCCCCGCAACCGGAGACAACAAATGACCAAGAAGGCATGGCTCCTGTTCGTCCTCGTCGTCGGCCTCGGTGGAGCGGTGTTCCTCAGCGGATCCAACGCATTCAAGCCCGGTGTCGATGACGTCAAGGACCCCCTTGGTCGTCCGTCCGCACTCAGTTTGGAAGTCATCCATTCCGCCAGCGAGTTCGAACGCATCACCGGGGTACTCGTTCCCAAACACGGGACCCTTTCGCAGCGCATCCAACGACTGAACGGCGTCGCTGACAACCTCGACATCGTGGTCGACGACGCCGGCAAGCTCACCGGGAAATCGATCACCGTCAATGAAGGCACCACCAAGGTGAACGACATTGCCCTGCCGCTGCCAGGACTCATTGCCTCAGTCACCGGACGAGCCGTTGAAGCTGCCCCTGTTGTCGGCGACCTCGGCAAGTCGGTGTCAGGTGTCACGACTGAACTTGAGGCCGTCCAGACACAACTCAATGGTGCATTCAGAGACCTTGCGAAACTGGGTCCGCGTGCCACAACGATCGTCGACCTTCTGGCACAGATCCAGGCTGCCTCGGTCAAGGTGAAGCCGCTGGCGCCTCTTCTCGCAGGGTTGTCCGGACCGCTGGAGACGATCTATGACCTCCCGTTGGCCGACGGTCTGCTTGACCTGCTGCTCGGCCTGACTCCCTGATCTCGCTCATGTCGGGCATTCCCGGCGCCCGTATGCATCACCGGAAGGCAACGACACCATGTTCCGCTTCTCTTGGGCTCTAGCCCTGGCTTGTTCGCTGGTCATGCTCACCGGCATCTTGATCGTCACAAGAGATCTGGCGATCACGAACGACATCTTCAAGGACGGCGTCGTACAAGCCGAGAAGGTGAACGACACCACCGACGACGCACTCTCCGCAGCCGAGGAGCTGCCCGGCGCGGACGACGCACTGATTGACAGCATGCCGGAGGTCACCGGGGTGATGGGTTCGCTCAGCAACGCTGAGGTCACCTTGGCCACCCTGGCTGACCGGCTCGCCACCTTGGGGATCACCCTGCAGTCAGCGGACGGCCCGTTGGTCGGAATCATCGAGGCAGGCAAGACAGCCACCCACCGAGCCAACCGAGCCGCAATACCAGTGCGGACGATCACCGGAACCCTCGCCGGAACTCGCAAGACCATCAGCTCGATCGGCTCCGAACTGGATCGCACGATCAGGCTGGCTCGGACGATCGAATCCAAGTTGCACCTGCTGCTTCTCCTGCCGACCCTCCCGTCAGGGAAATGAGAGGACGGACAGATGCACATCGAAAACACCGCCGCCATTGTCACCGGTGCCGCCTCTGGGCTCGGGGCAGCAACTGCAGCACGATTGGCCGAGCTAGGTGCCCGCGTCACCGGATTCGACCTTGCCAATGCGCTCAAGAACGCCCCCGTGATTGATGGTGTTCGGTACCACCCCGTCGACGTGAGCGACAGCCACGACGTCGCGGCTGGGGTCAAGGCAGCCGCCAACAATGGCGCACCACTGCGCATCGTTGTGAACTGCGCTGGCATAGCGCCCTCGATGCGCGTGGTGGGCAAGAACGGCGCCCACGACCTCGACTTCTACGCCAAGGTCATCCAGGTCAACCTGATCGGGACTTTTGCCGTGATGGCCAAAGCAGCCGAGGAGATCGCGAAGACGCCGGCACTGGACGACGGCCAGCGCGGTGTCATCATCAACACTGCTTCGATTGCTGCCTTTGACGGTCAAGTCGGGCAGGCGGCGTATGCGTCCTCCAAGAGCGGCGTCGTGGGGCTGACGCTCTCTTGTGCCCGAGACCTTGCTCAGCATGGAATCCGGGTTCTCGCGATTGCTCCCGGAATCATCGATTCCCCGATGCTCGCCACGATCTCCGAGGAGTTCCGTGCCGGACTAGCTGCAGGCGTCCCGTTCCCGCAAAGGCTCGGCCAGCCCGAAGAATATGCCCAGTTGGCGGTGGCCCTCGTCGAACACAACTACCTCAACGGCGAAACGATCCGCATGGATGGCGCACTCCGCATGGCGCCTCGCTGATCGAGACTCTGAGACTCGCGGCAGGGCACACCCTCCCTCTTTGTGCCCTGCCGCGGCTAGCCCCGAGAGATTTGGCCCCTCCGGTCGCGCAGCCTTCGTTGCTCCGGGCAGGCGCCACCTTCTGGTGAGCATGCGCAACGGCGCAGCGCAACGCCACCGCTCAGAGGGGTGTCATCCCCGGATCTATCGCGTAACTGCGGTCGCCCGCTTCCGAAGCGATGACCAGGATCTCCTCGACGCGAAAGGGCTCGACCGGCGGCAGCGACATCACATGTTCTTCATGGATTTCGGTGCCCTGTGAGCGAAATGCGCGGTCGATCAGCCGGAGATAGCGGGCCATGACCACGCCGGAGTCGCCGAGATTCTTCGCGGCAGCACGGGCAGTTTCGGTCGGAACATAGGTGTAGATCGGTTCAGCCTTCCGGCTCTCACTGGGAAGGTCCAACAGGTCGCTCACGACCAGCCTGGTGTAGCTGAGCTCCCGAGCGTCCAGGATGCAGAGTTCCTCGTCCGAGACCCAGAACGTTGCGCCGACGACGCACCCGTTTGTGACAGGTTCGAGACCGAGAAAGACCACGGAGCCGGTCCAACTAGTCCCGTCGGTCCGAACGAATCGATAGCCCGGCCTGGAGTCGGTATGTGCGGCGGCATTCCAGCGACGCTCGAAACCACGCAACCGGCACACCGTTGGCCCCTGCCCGGCCCCGAGCCGGCGACCCAAACTCGCCTCGATCGATTCTCGATCGACCAGCGACCCGTAGCCGAAAACGAGTGGCATGACCTACTCCTTGCCCGTGGTCGGATCTTGGCTTCGGCCGGCGCCCTAGGGAGAACACTCAACCATATGCAACAGGTCTAAACAGTTTAGAAGTGATATACTCGACGGTATGAGTGCTGCCAAGTTCTCCGGACCGACTTCGGATGCAAAGCCGGCCGAGCCCAACGGCCCGCCGCCGCCGCTGACGCAAGAAATCCAGGCGGCTGGCCCAGACCACGTGAGCTCTGCCCGCATCAATGACTGCCTCGGCTACCGTCCACGCGGCGTCGCTCAACTCCGAGCCACACGCCAGGGCTAGTCGGTTTCCCAGTCCGGCGGCAGCCCGAGCTCTGGGGCCTGGGCTGCCGCCACCTGTACTCCGTTGGCGTACGCCATCGACGGCAACTGACGGATCGGATCGGATCGGATCGCTACCTCGCGTCCGCCATGTGCGCGGCACCATCCGTCGGCCCTGCCAGAACGTCAACGCCTCGGTAGCCCAGCCGCATGCAAACCCCTAGCCAACCCCCACTCATGGAGCCTGCTTTGCCCCACGCACCTACCGTCATCGTTGGCGGAGCCCGAACCCCGACCGGACGCTTCCTGGGTGCACTCAAGGACCTGTCGGCTACAGACCTTGCCGCAGTTGCCATCAGGCGTGCTCTCGAAACAAGCGGACTACAAGGCGCCGACGTCGACCACCTCATCCTCGGACAGGTCCTGCAAGCAGGCTCCGGTCAGAACCCTGCACGCACGGCAGGCCTCAAGGCCGGCCTGCCCGCTCATATCCCCTCGATCACCATCAACAAAGTCTGCCTCTCAGGCATCAATGCCATCGCGACTGCCGACCAAATGATTCGTGCAGGCGACGCCGACATCGTGATTGCGGGTGGCACCGAGTCGATGAGCAACTCCCCGCACATCCTTCCCCGGTCGCGCGACGGTTTCCGCTACGGAGAAGCCACACTCGTTGACTCCATGGCATACGACGCGCTCTACGACCAGGCGACGCAGCAAGGTATGGGAAGCCTCGCGGAGGGCTACAACTGTGCTCATGGAAACTCTGTGAGCCGCACGGAGCAAGACCGATTCGCGGCGCAGTCGCATCAACGAGCGGCCGCTGCACAGGCGAAAGGCCTCTTCGACGACGAGATTGCGCCGGTGTCCGTCCCCCAGCGCAACGGCGACCCCGTTCTCGTCACTATGGACCAAGGCGTGCGGGCCGACACGACCGTCGAGGAACTGTCCGCATTGCGTCCTGCGTTCTGGCCCAACGGCACCATCACCGCAGGCTCGTCCTCTCAAATCTCGGACGGCGCGGCTGTCGTCGTGGTCGCCAGTGCCGAAGCAGCCTCGAAACACGGACTGCCCGTCCTCGCTGAGATTCTCAGCCTTGGTCAGGTCGCTGGACCGGATTCCAGTCTCCAACTCCAGCCAGCCAACGCCATCAAGAAGGCACTTGAGAAGGCCTCATTGACTGCAGCTGACCTTGACCTGATCGAGTTGAACGAAGCATTCGCCCTCATCGGAATCGAGTCATCGAGAGCGCTGGGCGTCCCTGAGGCGAAGACCAACGTCAACGGCGGAGCGATCGCCATCGGACACCCGCTGGGTGCCTCGGGAGCGCGCATCACGCTTCACCTCGCACTCGAACTTGCACGGCGCGGCGGCGGACTAGGTGCGGCAGCTCTCTGTGGTGGCGGTGGGCAAGGTGACGCCTTGATCCTTCGAGTGCCTCACCGCGCAAACGTCTAATCGCTAGGCCGGAAGGGTCCGCTCATTGCAACGGCGGCATCGACAGGGACGCGTCCGCGGTTCCGGGTGCTTGGTGGTGGTTGGCTGGAATTGGGTTCGTTCGTCGCGGTTAGTCGGCCACAGTCGTCCATGTCACCTGGACCGCTCCGGCAGCAGGAATCGACCTCGCGACGGTGCCGCCTCCGCGCCGTATCTCGGCGAGCAGCGAAGCGAACCTTTCGAGAGCCACGGTCGCGGTGTGCCAGATCATGACGCCCACCTGACCTGATCCGCCACGTCGACGGGGTGTCCACAAGCCTGACAGTTGCACGGGTAAGGTCCTTCGAACCTCTGCGCATGCGCGCGAAGTGCACGCGCAGCTTCCAGGTGTCCGACAGTGCCCGGTGGCCGAGGCTGCCAATATTGAAGGCTCGTTGCGACCTCCGTGGCCAGGTTCTCCTCGTGTTGGGCGAGGGCAAGGAGCTGATCACGCAGGTGTGTGGTCAGTCGGTCTGTGTGCTTGGGGTTGGGCAGGTCGTACATGGTGATGCCTCCGGGTATCAGGCTCAGGCGCCGGGACCGACACCCACTTTCAGGGTGCGCCTAAATACTTTAGGAGTCAATAACATCACGACGTAAATAAAGCCCGCTGCATGCAAGTTCCCCGTTGCGCCACTTTCGATGAAGAAGGCGACGGCAAAAGGTGCGCCGAGTCGGCGCCAGGCACCTCCAAAACCTTCTGATTCGCACTGCGGATCAGAAGATCAGATCGTGTGTCGGCTTCCATCCCCTTCTGTGTTTCCCGCTTCACCTGCGGGGACTCGCGCGAGGGGGCCGTGCCTCCCCAGTCGCCGCACGCATGGGTGTCCAAGGATCGGCTCAACTCGCGATCGCTGTCGTTCGTTCGCGTCAAACAAAGAACTGGTCGAGTGTTGACCGAAGGTCGGGCGCGACAAGTCGCTTGCCGACGTAGTGGCGGAAGGTGACCGACGGGTCGCGGTGGCCGAGTTGATCGCGGGCGGCGTCGAGCGACACCTCGTGCGCAATGAGGGTGCCGACAGTCCGGCGCAGAGTGTGCAGGGTCGTTCCCGCCAGCGCCTCATCGAACGGATCGGGCGGTCCGGAGCTCCGGCTGAGGGCTGATCGCAGACGGGTGCGCAGGTTGGCGGGGGAGATCCAGTTGCCGGTGCCGGTGGCGAATATCGGTGACTCGGGCGTGCTCGGCGGGTCTCTTCGCATCCGCTCTCGCAACATCGCCGCGACAGCGTCGGGCAGGACCAGGCGCCGGTCATCGCCGGTTTTCGTCCGGTTCTGGCGGTGGAGGTGGTCGACGTATCCCTTGCGCGGTTCGATGACCGTGCCGCAGATGTGCACCGTGGGCACGGGCCCGTCGAGGTCGTGGAGGTCGATGGGTCGGATGGCGAGGCCTTCGCCCTCCCGACAGCCGGTGCCGAGAAGAAGGTCGATGAACTCCTCGAGGTCGTGGTTCGGCATACGTTGGTCGGGGACACGGATGGCTGTGCGCCTGACGCGTGTGCGCAGGTGTCGTGCTTGGTCGATGGTGAGGAACTTGACCTCCGGGTTGGGTTGCCGCGATGACTGGGAGACGTCCCGGATCGGGTTAGCAGTCAGTGCTCCATGGGCGACGGCAAGGGCGAGCATTCCGCCGAGGACCACTCGGAGCTGGCGTGTGGAGCGGCCTCCAGGCCTGGCCGGGTAATTGCCGTGCTTGCGCCCGTGCTCGACATCGGCGAAGAGACGATCGAGAAGGGGGATGGTTGCCTCGCGAACCCTGACTTGGCCGATGGCGGGGATGATCACCTGGGTGATGTCGTACTGGTAGGTCGCCAAGGTCTGGGGTGCGAGCAGTCCCTTGGTCTTGACCTTGCCGTGGTCCTTGCGGTGTTGCAGCCACAGCGCGGAGAGGTCTTCGAAGGTGGTGTCTCCGGTGATGCCGGCGATCGACGGATCGACGCGCTCCCTCAGGCGGCGTTCAACGAGGCGGGTGGCGGAGCTCTTGGTCTTCTCGGTTGCGCGAACTGAGCGAACGCGGCCGTCGATGTCGCGGACCTGGACGCGGGCGGACCATCGGCCGTCCGCCAGTTGCTTGGCGACGATGTCACCGTGGCCGCCACGGGGAATTCGGATCTGCGGCATGGCTCAGGACGCCATCCATGCGGCGGCCTCGCGGTCCTTGCCGTCGAGCCAGGCTTCGACCGCGGAGCGGCGGTAGCGGACATGCCGGCCGATGTGGAGGGCGACGGGTCCCGTGCGCTGCGTCCGCCACCGCTTCAAGGTCGCTGCGGGGACGCCACCCAGCATCTGGGAGACGTCCTCCGGGGTGAGGAGCGGGTCGGTGGCGGTGGTCGGGCTACCGGTGGTGGCGGGTGTCTTGCTCTCATTCATCGAAGTGATCCCTTCCGTACGCGCGCGGCGCCCTGCCGCATGCTGTTCTCCTAAGTGCGGTGGAGGGTCGGGAGCGATCAGCAATCGGGATATCGTGGGGGAGCAGTGGGGTGCGAGCGGGGCCCAACAGGTCCCGGACGCAGCACGCAGAGGCGCAGCAGCGGTCGAGCGGTGGCCACTCGAAAGTGCAAGAGCCACGGCGAAGTGACACGTTTGCGACACGTTTCGCCGCGCTTCTCCGATCCGGACCAGACCGGCGGGCATCCGGATGCGCCCGTTCTACGGCCTGAATGCGCCCTTCCGGGCCTCGAGGACTCTTCATGACCTGCACCTCCAGCGGTGACTAGGTCGTCAGTTCGATTCTGACAGGCGGCTCTGACGAAGAGGCCCTGGCCAGTGGACGTACTGGTCAGGGCCTCTGTCCTTCCCACGGGCCGGCGGCCCTCGCGGAATACGCCACCCGCCGGCGAGGTTGAGGTCAGGTGCCCCTCGATGACTCCCGACGTGTCTCGCTGCTGCTCGGGTTGCTCTTCGGGCTGGCCGGACTGGGTTCGTCCTCGGCGGCCGTCGCGCTGCCGCTCATGGGCCAGGACCTCGGCGTCGATCACGGCAACGCGACGTGGGCGATCAGTCTCTACGTCCTGTTCCTGGCAGTGACGACCGCCGTCTACGGCCGGGTCTCGGACCTCTGGGGCGTCCGGACGCCGCTCACCATCGGCATTGCCCTGATGGCCGCGGGTGCGCTGGCTGCTGCGTTCGCTCCCTCCTTCGAGGCGCTCCTGGTGGCCCGGGTGTTCCAGGGGGCAGGGGCGGCGGCCGTCCCCACGCTGGGCATCACCGCCCTCAGTCGGCGCTACGACGGCGAGTTGCGCGGGCTCGCCCTCGGCCGTCTGGCAGCCGTCGCCGCCTCGGTCAGCTGCCTCGGGCCACTTCTCGGTGGCGTCGTGGAGCACGCCTTCGGCTGGCGCGCCGTGATGGCCCTGCCCATCCTCGGTGCCTTGGTGATTCCCCTGCTGTGGAAGGCCCTTGTCGGAGAAGGCAGCGGCGCCCGGCTCGACATCCTCGGCGCGTTGCTCGTCGCGGCCACGGCTGGAGGTCTCGTCCTCCTGATCCAGTCGCCCTCGACCGGTGTCCTCGTGGCGGGCGTGGGTGGGCTGCTGCTGGTGCTCGGCACCCCCGCCGTCGTGCTGCGCGTGCGCCGCCGTCCGCACGGCTTCCTGCCGCTCGCCGTGGTCCGTAACCCCACTGTGGTGCGCAGCGCCGCTGCGGCCGCCGCCGTTCCGGCTGCCTGGTTCGCACTGCTGGTCGCCGTCCCTGTCGTGCTGGTCGACGAGGGGTGGGAGACCTGGCAGGTGGGACTCCTCCTCGTGCCCAGCGCTGTCGTGGCACTCTTCGTGCCGAGGTACGCCGGCCCGCTTCTTGCCAGGGTCGGCGGCGCCACTTCGCTGGCGTTCGCCGGCATGGTGGCCTCGGCGGCTCTGCTGCTCGCGGCGCTTGGCGTGGCACTCGTCTCCTCGCCGGTCCTGGCGGTGTCGGTCATCCTCGTCACCGTTGCTTTCGGCGTGGGACAGCCTGCGCTCAGTGCGTCGGTCGGCGACGCCGTCGACGGTGACGTGCGGGGGGTCGCGCTCGGCGTGGCCACGCTGCTGTTCCTCGTGGGCGGCAGCGTGGGCTCGGCCGCGGTCGCCGGCCTCGGTGCGCTGGTGGGCACGGCCAACAGCTTGGCCGTGCTGGCTGCTCTGCCGGTGGTCGGCCTCGTGGTGCTGTGGCCCGAGGTGCGGCGACGGCCTTTACGCGCTGCCCTGGCCCGGCTCTGACGCAGCCGGCGCAACGCTCTCGATCGCCGCGAGCGCGCCGCGAAGATAGCGCTCGACGACCACCAGCTCCTCGGGTGCGAAGCTCGCGTCCAGTTCGGCGAGCCGACCGAACATGGGCTGCAGGTGACCGCGCACCTCGGTGCTGCCGGAGCTGGTCAGCCGCAGGCGGGTACGGCGCCGGTCGTCCGGGTCGGGTTCGCGTTCGACATGGCCGCGGCTGCTGAGTCGGTCGACGATGCCGGTGGCCGCGGCGGTGGAGACCGACAGGTGTCGGGCGAGTGCAGCAGGTCCGATGGCGTGCCTGCTCAGCTCCTCGAGCGTCGCCAGTTCGACCTCGCTCAAGCGGGTGCTGCGACCGACCCGGTGCCGCACGTCGACGGCCGCGCGCATCACGTCGCGGAGCACCTGGAGGGTGGGCGACTCGTGCCACGCCCGTCCGGCGGTCGGCTGGGTCAATTCTCTCACCTACTTAACTATCAAGTACATTAGCGAACTCCCGTCCGTCGTACCCGGAGTTTCCCATGACCGATGTCTCCCGACGTTCGCCGTCGTCGTTCATCACCGGCGCCCGGACCGCGTGGTTGGTGGCGCTCGTGCCGCTGTTGTTCGCGGTCCTCGGACTCGGCCTGCTGAGTGAGGGCGACCGCGCCCAGCAACCGACCGACTCATTGCCCGCGGGTCTCGACAGCACCTTGGCAACGGAGCTGGCCGAGCAGATCGGCTCGGAGGACGGCGACGTCGCCATCGTGCTCTTCACCGCCGACAGCGGACGACTCGACGAAGCGCGTCAGGCGGGCATCGCCGATCTGGCCAGGTCCATCGGAGCAGCGCCGGAGAGCCTGAGCGTCGCAGAGGACGGGACCGCCGCCTTCGTCGTCGTCCCCATCGACGCAGGGTCCGCGACCGCCACCATCGACGAGGTCAAGGAGCTCCGAGACACGCTCGCCGACGAGGCTCCGGACGGTACGACGGCCGCCGTGACCGGGCCGGCAGGGATCCAGGCCGACCTCGCCGAGGTCTTCGCAGGGGCCAACTTCCGGCTCCTCGCCGTGACGGCGGCCGTGGTCGCGATCCTGCTGATCATCACCTACCGCAGCCCGGTCCTCTGGGTGATCCCGCTGCTCGTGGTGGGCATCGCGGATCGCCTCGCCGGCGTGCTGGCCACGCACGTGATGGCTGCCGTCGACGTGGCGTGGAACGAGTCGACGATCGGCATCCTCTCGGTGCTCGTGTTCGGGGCCGGCACCAACTACGCACTGTTGCTGATCTCCCGTTACCGCGACGAGCTCGGTCGCACGGAGTCGCGCCACGAGGCGATGGGGGTGGCTCTGCGGGGCAGTGTCGAGCCGATCCTGGCGAGCGCCACCACCGTGGTCGTCGGCCTGTTGACGCTGTTCTTGTCGCTGACGCCCACGACGCGAGGCCTCGGACTCGCCTGCGCGATCGGCATCCTCGTGGCCGCCTTCTTCGTGCTCGTCGTCCTGCCTGCGGTGCTCGTCCTCTTCGGCCGGTGGATCTTCTGGCCTCGCGCGCCGAAGCTCGGCGATGCTGCCCTGACGGAAAGACCCTCGCTGTGGCGCCAGGTCGGCAACGCCGTCGAACGGCGGCCGGTCACCCTCGCGGCCGGGGCCGTGGTGGCACTGGCCCTGCTGTCCGTGGGGCTGTTCCGGGTCGACACCGGTCTCGACCAGGCGGACCAGTTCCTCGACAAGCCGGAGGCCATCGCTGCCGGCGAACGCCTGGCCGAGTCCTTCCCGGCGGGGTCCTCCAGCCCCACCGAGATCCTCACCCGAGCTGACGTCGAGCGCGTCGTGGCCGCTGCGGAGGGTGTCGCGGGGGTCGCGTCGGCACGGGTGACCGACGAGGTCGACGGCATCGCCCGGGTCCAGGTGGTGCTGGAGTCGGCCCCGGGCACCGACGCCGCCCGAACAGCGGTCGAGCAGCTCCGCGACGCCGTCCAGGACCTGCCGGACACGCACGTCGGTGGAGCCGAGGCGGCCGCCCTCGACGAGCGCGCCGCCGCCGCGCGGGACCGCCTCGTCATCCTGCCCCTGATCCTGCTCGTCGTGCTGCTCGCGCTGGTGACACTGCTCCGGTCGGCGGTGGCTCCGGTCCTGCTGGTGGCCACGGTGCTGGCGACGTACTGCGCCAGCATGGGTGTCTCGTGGTGGCTCTTCAGCGGGCCGCTGGGCTTCGAGGCCCTCGATGCGGACGTCCCGCTGTTCGCGTTCCTGTTCCTGGTCGCGCTCGGGGTGGACTACAACATCTTCCTCGTCACCCGCGCGCGTCAGGAGGCACGTACCCACGGCACGCGGGCGGGCATGCTCCGTGCCCTCGCTGCGACGGGCGGCGTCATCACCAGCGCCGGCATCCTGCTCGGAGCGGTGTTCGCCGTACTCGGTGTTCTGCCGCTGGTCGTGCTCGCCCAGCTCGGCCTGATCGTGTGCATCGGTGTCCTGCTCGACACCCTGGTCGTGCGGACCGTCCTCGTGCCCGCACTCGCCCTGGTGCTGGGTGATCGCTTCTGGTGGCCTGCGGCCACCGACTGAATCCGCGTGGATCAGCGACGACTGTCAGCGCGCATCTGCGTCCACCGCAGGACCGCCGCCGACAGCGCGAGTCCGGTGAGGACGAGCAGTGGAGTGGCGGTACCGACCGGACCGCGCAGGGACTCCAGCAGCACGGGCAACCCGAAGCCCAGGTAGGTGCAGACGTAGAAGACGCCGATCGTGAGGCCGCGATGCTCCGGCGGAGTCAGGGTCTCGACATCCACGAGGCCCGCCCGCAGGCACAGGCCGTACGCCGAGCCGAGCACCACCGCTGTGACGACGAACAACGCAACGCCCCGCTGCTCGTCGACGACCACCGCCAGCGCGAAGCCACTGGCAGCGAGGACGGCGCCGACGATGCCGGCCCGCGGTCCCCATTCGGCGCGGCGGGCCGTCAGTTGCACCACCACGCCTGCGCCCAGGGCGAGTGCCGACGCGACCCCGGGTACCCACGGCCCGCTGTGGTCGCCGCCGACCCGGCCGGCGAGAACGACCACTGGCACGGTGACCGCGGAGAACACCCACAGCGCCATCGGTACGGCGCGCACCAGGGCACGGCCCACGCCGTGATCCGCTGACGGTGGCGGCAGTGGCCGGGGTGGCTGTGGCTGGGCGGAGTGCGGCGTCGCGGCGGTCGCCCGGGATCCCAGCGTGACCGCGGCGAGTGACAGCGTGATGGTCAGGACGAACGGCACGATGAGTGCTGCGGACCCCGGGGTGAACTGCGCGACCACGCCGGACACGAGTGGCCCGCCGGCGAACCCGGCCGTCAGGGCGGTTCCGGCGATCGTCGTACCCCTGCGGCCCCCGAGGTCCGCGGCCCACGCCGTGCCCGCACTCATCGCGAGCCCGACGCCGACCCCCACGACCAGGCGTCCGCAGTAGACACCCGGGCCGGTGTGCCAGCAGAGCATCAGGAGATTTCCAGCGGCAGCGATCGCGCTCCCGGTCAGGACGACCGGTCGGCGTCCGACGCGGTCCGAGAGCCCGCCACCGCCCAGCAGCCCGGGGAGGAGGCCGAGCGCGTAGACACCGAACGCGCCGGCCAGCACGGTGGCCGACAGGCCTTCCCGATCGCGGAGCACCGGGATCATCGCGGCGAAGTGGTTGGTCGCCCAGCCGGCGACGAAGAGGAGCGTCACGACCGCGGGCAGATGGCCGCGGCGAGGGGTCGATGACACCACCGGAGACTACGCGGGAGGCCGGAAGGGGCGCTCAGGCGATCGTGTCGAGGATCTCCAGTTGGCGCGCCCACGCGGCTGAGCCGGGGTCGATGACCACGAAGTGGTCCCCGGACACCTCCACCAATTCGGCGGTTGCGCCCGCAGCCCGGGCCTTGTCGACGTACTCGGCCGACTGGCTCAGCGGCACGTTCGCATCCGTGTCCCCGTGGACACACCAGACGGGGACGTCGAGGGGGAGTTGCTGGGCAGGGTCGAAGCGCGCGTCGGCCGTCGTCGGCGGGTGGCCGAGAAGTCCTCGGACCGCTCCGTTGCCCAGTCCTGCGGCATCGGCCGAGCGGAGGTCGAGTACGCCGGCCTGGCTGATCACGTGCGTCACCGGCACCCGGTTGGCCCAACCGTGCTTGCCGCGGGCCGCCGCCCACGCCCCGAGGTGGCCGCCGGCGCTGTGGCCCAGGGCGACGACCGTCGTCGTGTCGACGTCCAGGTCGGCCAGCAGATCGATGCCCGCGGCCACGTCGTCGAAGGTGGCGGGCGTGCCGCCGCCTCCGCCCGACCTGTTCCCGACGCGGCGGTACTCGAGGTTCCACGCCGCCCAGCCCTGTTCGGCGAGAGCGGCGGCCAGCGGTGCACCGAGCGCCTCGGCGGAGTACTCGGGCCGCCAGAAACCACCGTGAATGACGACCACGATCCCGCGTGCCGTCGCGGCCGGCAGGTACAACTCGCCGTACTGGCTGGGGTCCTCGCCGTACGTGTGGATCGTGCGGTCCACGTCGGCGGGCTCAGGGGTACTCACGGGCACGTTCTCCTCGCTGCATCCGGTCGTGGACAGGACGGCAGCGGCGCTACCCATCGCGGCGAGGCGAAGCAACGTCCGGCGATCCACGGTGCGAGTCTCGCACCTGCCCTACGGAGCGAGGCCGAGTTCGCGCTCACCCAACGGCTCGAAGAGGGCCGCGATGTCGGCATCGCTGACCTGGTCAAGACTTGCCGGCTCCCACTGCGGGTTCCGGTCCTTGTCGACGACCTGCGCGCGCACGCCCTCCACGAAGTCGTGGTGGCCGTGCAGGCCCAGGGCGAGCCGGTACTCCATGTCGAGTGCTGGCGGCAGCGTCGCCATCTGCGCGGCTTCCCGCAGCGCGCGCAGGGTGAGCTTCACCGAGGTCGGTGACTTGGCCTCGATCGTGGCAGCCGTCTTCAGAGCCTCGTCGGTGCCGAGGGCACGCAGTCGTTCGAGGATGACGAGTACGTCGTCGCCGGCGTACGCCGCGTCCAGCCAGGGCCGGGCCGCAGCGAGAGGGGACTCCGGCGCAGGCTCTTCCGCAGCGGCCAGGGCGACCGCAGCCTCGCGGACGGCCAGATCCGCCAGCAGGGCAGGGATGCGTTCGGTCGGGACGTAGTGGTCGGCGAAGCCGATCGCGATCGCGTCACCGGCGCCGACGGAGCCTGCGGTCAGGCCGAGGTGGGTGCCGGTCTCGCCGGGTGCGCGGGAGAGCAGGAAGGTGCCGCCGACGTCGGGCAGGAAGCCGATGCCGGTCTCGGGCATGCCGATCGCGGAGCGCTCGGTGACGACGCGGTCGCCGGCGTGGGCGGAGAGGCCGATCCCGCCGCCGAGGACGATGCCGTCCATGATCGCGACGTACGGCTTCGGATAGGCCGCGATCATCGCGTTGAGGCGGTACTCGTCGGCCCAGAAGGCCGCAGCGTCGGTCCCGCCGACCTTGGCGTCCTGCCAGAGGGCGACGATGTCGCCGCCGGCGCAGAGGCCGCGTTCCCCAGCCCCCGTCAGTACGACGGTCCGGACCGTGTCATCGATGGCCCACTCCTCGAGCGCGGCGGTGATGATGCCGACCATCTCGTGGGTGAGGGCGTTGATCGCGCGAGGGCGGTTGAGCACGACGTGGGCTGCGTGGCCGTCACGGTGCAGAAGAACCGGGGACTCGTGTTCGGATCCGCCAGGGTTCGCCATGCGCGTCATTGTGCCGGGAGCTTCGGGACGGATCGCGTCCGGCCCCGGCGGTACTTCAGAGCGTGAACCAGGTGACTTCCAGGCCGGCGCTGCACTGATGGCAGCTGGCCACGGTGCCGCCCTGGTGCCGGATGTGGGCCAACAGGTGCTGCAGGTCTGCCTTGGTCGTTGTCGAGGTGTGCCAGGTCATGACGCTCCTCCTCTCGGGTGTGGGTGCTCGACGTTGAGCACTCCTTCATCGTGCGCTCATCGCAGCAGGCAGCACGAACCCCGTTGGGCGGGACTTCACTAGTCCGTTCGGGGGGTGTCGGCCCCTCGTCCGGGTCACGGCTGACTAGTGCCGGACGGTCGCGAGGCGAGCGAGCAGTCGCTGCTGCTCCGCCTCGTTCAGCGGTACGGCGAGCTCCCGCAGCCACGCTGTGAGCTCGCCCTC
Source organism: Nocardioides sp. WS12 (assembly GCF_014108865.1). Taxonomy (NCBI): domain Bacteria; kingdom Bacillati; phylum Actinomycetota; class Actinomycetes; order Propionibacteriales; family Nocardioidaceae; genus Nocardioides; species Nocardioides sp. WS12. Next base: position 926,236 of record NZ_CP053928.1, read on the forward strand.
GGCGAGGTCGTGGTGCTCGGTCGGGTCGCCGGGTCGGCGTATCGTCACGGCCGAATCGGTCAGCGCGATGTGGCGACCCGTCTGGTGCAGGGTGACCATCAGCCCGGAGCGGAAGTGCGAGGTCGGGAACGTGCTCGTGTAGTGGTGCCCGATCACGACGTCGACCGGCAGCACGGGCAACTCGTCGACCGTGTGGGTCAGCTCCCAGCCGGACTCACGGCGCCGGTGCAAACCCCAGGTGCCGTCCTCGTTGCGCGTCACGCGGTACGGCCAGCCGTGCTGGTCACTCTCGGCTCCGTCGGCGAGTGTCACCGGTCGGACCAGGCTCATCCCGAAGCCCGGGTCGCAGAGCAGCCGCTCGCCGTCCAGCCCGACCTCGACGGTCATGTGGGTGCGGCCCTGCACGCTGCCGCTCGCCGGGTCGCCGACGCGACCGAGGTGCCGGCGGACGTCGTACCCGAGTTGTTCGAGGGCGGCGGCGAACACCGTCGCGTGCTCGAAGCAGTAGCCGCCGCGGCCGCGGCCGACGAACTTCTCGTTCAGCGCCTCCAGCGCGACGCCGGGGTGCTGGTCGAGCAGGATGTCGATGTTGTCGAAGCTGAAGGTCCGCACGTGCGCGCCGTGCAGTTCGTCGAGTGCCTCGCGGCCCGGCTCGCGCCGGGTCAGGCCGAGGCGGGCGAGGTAGCCCGCGAGGTCGAGTTGGTCAGGCTGCCAGTCCGGACTCATGAGCCGAGACTAGGTCAGTCCTGGTGGTCGTCGACCTCACGGATGCCGGCGACGTGGCGGTCCGCCAGTTCGCGGTAGTACGGCGCATTGGTCTCGATCCAGAACGCGGCTCCGGTGCCCTCGATCGGCTTCTTCACCTGCGCCGGTGCGCCGGCGGCGAGGACGCCCGCGGGGATCTGGGTGCCCGGTGTGACGAGGGAGCCGGCGGCGACGAGGGTGCCGTCCCCGATGCTCGCGCCGTCCAGGACGGTGCTCGTGTTGCCGAGCAGGGCCTGGGTGCCGAGCCGGTCACCGTGGAACACGCACGCGTGCGCGACGGTGGCGTTGGCGGCGATCTCGACCACGACGCCCGGGGCACCGTGGACGACGGAGTTGTCCTGGATGTTCGCGCCCTCGCGGACGATGATCGTGCAGATGTCGGCGCGCAGCACGGCGCCGTACCAGACGCTCGCACCCTTCTCGATCGTCACGTCGCCGATCAGGGTGGCGGTCGGGGCGACGAACGCCTCCGGGTGGACCGTGGGGGCCTTGCCCTCGAACTCGTATGCGAACACGGGTCGCACGCTATCGGGCGGCCGCCAGCCATTCGTCGGTCGTGGCCAGCAGGCGGGCGCGCAGGGCGAGGTCGGTGGCCAGCGGTGCCGGGTCGGCGGGGCGGGACTTGTGGAAGTACCCGGAGGTGATGGCCGGGTCGGTGGCCAGCCGGACGAGGAGCTCGGCGGACTCGGTGGGTCGCATCAGGGTGCGGCGTTCGAGGGGACGAGCGAGGTTGCGCAACCGCCGCAGCACGGGCCGCGTCTCGAGGCCGCGGTCCGCGATGTTGGTGGACACCGCGCCCGGGTGCATCGCGATCGCGCGCAGGCCGCGCGTGCCGTACTCGTCCGCCAACCCGGCTGCGTCATGCACGAGCGCCAGCTTCGAACTCCCGTAGGCCACCCACGAGTCGTAGTCCCACTCCTCGTCGACGAGAGCCGCGGCGACTCCGCGTTCGTGCAGCTTCGACACGACATGGAGTACGCCGGCCGTGCCGCGCGCATCGGTCGCAGCCAGGAGCCGCGGGAGCAGGGCACGGGTGAGGTCGACGGTGCCGAGATAGTTCGTCCGCCAGTGGATCTCGTGCCCGTCCAGCAGTTGCGGCTCCTTCCAGCGCGACCCGAGGTCGAGGTGGATGCCCGCGCAGTTGACCAGCAGGTCGAGCTCGGCGCCCTGGTCGTCGTACCAGTGGGCGAAGGCGGCGACGGAGGTGCGATCGGCGAGGTCGAGCGCGTGCCAGCGGTGGTCGGCCACCGGCTGCGTGCGGGTCGTCACCGTGACGTCGTACCCGGCCGCGGCGAGCTTGTCGGCGACGGCCGCTCCGATCGATCCGGGGCCGGCGCCCGTGACAACGGCAGCGGGTCGGGGTGAAGTCACCCCCGGAGCGTAGAGGTCAGAGCGTGAACCAGGTGATCTCGAGGCCGGCCGTGCACCGGTGGCAGCTCGCCACGGTTCCGCCCTGGTGCCGGATCTGGGCGAGCAGGTCGTGCAGCTCGGACTTCGTCGTGGTTGAGGTGTGCCAGGTCATGACAGGCCTCCTTCCTGCGGAGGGGTGCTCCGTGATGAGCACATTTCCGATGGTGCGCCTCCCGACGTTGCATGGCGGCTGCGTCGTTCCGGTCAGTAGAACGCGCCGCAAGGATGCCCGGTCAGAGGGTGAACCAGGTGATCTCGAGGCCGGCCGTGCACTGGTGGCAACTCGCCACCGTCCCGCCCTGGTGCCGGATCTGGGCGAGCAGTTGGTTCAGTTCGGACTTCGTGGTGGTTGAGGTGTGCCAGGTCATGACAGGCCTCCTTCCTGCGGAGGGGTGCTCCGTGATGAGCACTCTTCGATGGTGCGCTTCCTCCCGCCGCGGGACACCCGTAGTCCTACTGAGTTGGACACCCATTTCGGCTCCCTACGTACGAGGCCGCAGGGTCCGGGTGAGCTGGTGGGCTGCACGCAACAGCAGCTCCCCGAGTTCCCCGCGCCGGTCCTCGCCGAACCGCTGCTCGATCCCGGTCAGGCTCAGCGCCCAGCGGGGCTTCTCCTCGGCGTCGAACACCGCGGCGCCCATGCCCCAACTGCCTTCGACGATCAGGCCGGGGTTGATCGCGTAGCCCTGCGTGCGGGTGGTGGCGACGCGTTCCCGCACCGCGTCGCGGCCGTGTTGTTCGCCGTACGTCGTCGTGAGGTCGGCGCGCGCGAGGTACTCCTCGACCTCGCTGTCGCCGAGGTACGCCAGGATCGCGAGGCCGGCGGTGCCCACGCCGAGCGGGAACCGGATGCCTTCGTAGAGGACGTGCGAGCGGATCGGGAAGCTGCCGTCCTCGCGCAGCAGGCACACCGTCTCGTTGCCGCGGCGGGCGGAGAAGAAGGCGCTCTCGCCGGTCGCCTGTGCCAGTCGTCGTACGACGGGCTGGGCGAGGGCGGTGACGTCGTACCGCGGTGCGGCGGTGGTGCCGAGCAGGTACAGCTCGGGGCCGAGCAGCCAGCGGCCCGCAGTGTCGCGGTCGACGAGGCCCTCGCCGAGCAGGGAGGCGAGCAGCCGGTGCACGGTGGGCCTGGCCAGTCCGGTGCGGCGGGCGACCTCGGAGGTGGTGGCGCCGGTGGGTTCGCAGGTCGACACCGCGCGGAGCACGGCTCCGGTGCGTCCGATCACGTCCGACGGGGTGTCCACTCAGTGAACGCTACCGGATCGTGGATCTCACTGAGCGGGTGATTCCCGTCGGTTCACCGGTCAACCGTTGACGACTGGCCTGTGCCCCTCTTTGATCGGATCATGGACAAGGTGGTGGCATCCGCAGCCGAGGCGCTCGCGGACATCCCCGACGGCGCCACGCTGGCGGTCGGTGGATTCGGACTCTGCGGTATCCCTTCGGTGCTGATTCGCGCCCTGCTCGAGGCCGGTACGACCGACCTCGAAGTGGTCTCGAACAACTGCGGCGTCGACGACTGGGGCCTGGGCCTGCTGCTCGAGAAGCGGCGGATCCGGCGGATGGTGTCGTCGTACGTCGGCGAGAACAAGGAGTTCGCGCGGCAGTACCTCTCGGGTGAGCTCGAGGTCGAACTGACTCCCCAGGGCACGCTGGCCGAGCGGATGCGCGCAGGCGGTTCCGGCATCCCGGCGTTCTTCACGCCGACCGGTGTCGGCACCCAGGTCGCCGACGGCGGCCTCCCGTGGCGGTACGACGACGCGGGCAATGTCGTCGTCTCCTCGCCGGCCAAGCAGACGCAGGTCTTCGAGACCGCTGACGGTCCGCGCGAGTACCTCCTGGAGCACGCGATCATCGCCGACTTCGGCCTGGTCCGCGCGTGGAAGGGCGACCGCCACGGCAACCTCGTCTTCCGCGACTCGGCACGCAACTTCAACCCGCTCGCGGCGATGTGTGGTCGGGTCACGATCGCCGAGGTCGAGGAGCTCGTCGAACCCGGCGAGCTCGAGCCCAACCACGTCCACACACCGGGCGTCTTCGTGCACCGGGTGGTCGAGCTGACTGCCGACGAGGCAGCCGACAAGCGGATCGAGAAGAGGACCGTTCGATGAGCTGGACGCGCGAGGAGATGGCCGCACGGGCGGCCTCCGAACTGACCGACGGGTCCTACGTGAACCTCGGTATCGGCCTGCCGACGCTGGTCCCCAACTACGTCGCTGACGACGTCGAACTGGTGCTGCAGAGCGAGAACGGCATCCTCGGCGTCGGGGCCTATCCGATCGCGGGCGAAGAGGACGCGGACCTGATCAACGCAGGCAAGGAGACGGTGACCCTCCGTCGCGGTGCGTCGTTCTTCGACTCCGCCGGCAGCTTCGGGATGATCCGTGGCGGCAAGATCGACGCCGCCATCCTCGGCGCCATGCAGGTCTCGGCCGCTGGCGACATCGCCAACTGGATGATCCCCGGCAAGATGGTCAAGGGCATGGGCGGCGCGATGGACCTGGTCCACGGCGCCAAGCGCGTGATCGTGCTGATGGAGCACGTCGCCCGCGACGGCTCCTACAAGATCGTCAACGAGTGCTCGCTGCCGTACACCGGCCGCGGCGTCGTCGAGCGGATCATCACGGACCTCTGCGTCCTCGATGTGACTGCTGATGGACTGAAGCTGGTCGAGCTCGCGCCGGGTGTCACCGAGGACGAGGTGCGCGAGAAGACGGAGCCGGTCGTCAGCGTGTGACCTGATCACCTGGCCCGAACGGGCTATGCCCTGTTCGCCGAACCGGAGTTAGCGTGATGGGTGCGGGAGGGAACGGCCTTTCAGGTCGTCACAGCCCACCTGGAGAACCTCATGAAACCGTTCACCGAGAATCAGAGAATCGGATCGACTGTCGCGCTGGTGCGCCGTCGGGGCCGGGCGATCCTGGCGCTGACACTCGCCGTCATCCTGGGCGGTGTGCTGTTCGGCGGCCCCGGCGCTCATGCCGCGGGCGCCATCCTCAACGTGTTCATCACCAACGACGCGGCGCATCCGGTCCCTGTCAGCGGGTCGGTCGCTGTCAACAACACCGGCGCGAACGCGGTGCCCGTGACCGGCGATGTCGGCGTGAGCGGGAGCGTTTCCGTCGCTGACGATCGTGAGCCGTTCGAAACGAGGGTCAACCTCACCGATGCTGGCACCACTCTTGACACTGGAAACTTCCAGGTGCCCGCTGGAAAGCGGCTCGTCGTCGAGTTCATCTCCGCGAGCGTCAACGTGCCCTCAGGTCAGACTCCGCTGTTGAGCGCGAATGCCAGCACGGGGGGACTCGGATTCCCGATTCCGGTTGCGCTCCAGGGCGTCGGGAACGGGAACGCGTTCTACAACGGTGCGACACCCGTGCTGGACTTTGCCGATCCCGGTTCGTACTACGTCATCAGCCTGGAGCGCCAACTGCCGGCCGGTGGTGCCGTGACAGGCGACGGGGGCGGATATGTCTACGTCTCGGGCTACCTGATTCCGGCTACCTGAACCCAGATCGTTGATCAGTCGTTGATCGCGGCGACGATCTTCGAGGTGATCCTGCGCAACGACTCCACGTCGGCATCGCTGAGCTGATCGAAGACCAGGCGGCGCACGGTGGCGACATGGTCGGGGGCGACCTGATCGAGCAGGATCCGGCCAGCGGGGGTCAGCGCGGCGTACTGCATCCGCTTGTCCCCGGTGCATTGGCTGCGGACCACCCAGCCGCGCTGCTCGAGGCTGGACACGGCATGGGAGAGCCGCGACGGCGACGTGGCCGACTGCTGGGCCAGTGCTGTCATCGACAGCATGCCGTCGTCCTGCGCCGACAGCATCGCGAGGATGCCGTAGTGGGCGTGGTTGATCCCCGCCGTCTCGCGCAGCTGCTTGTCCAGCTCGTGGGGCAACTGGAGAAGCGTGCGGAGGAACGGGAGCCACGCCGCCATTTGCGCGTCCGTCAGCCACGGCTGCTCGGGTACGTCGTCGGCGGGCACGCGCTCAGACTAGAAGGTCGGGGAGCACCAGGGTGTGCGCGGTGTGGTCCCGCTTGGCCGTGAGGTAGCGCGCGTTGGCGTCCGTCAGGTGTACGCCGGTGGCGACCCGTTCGGCGACGGAGATCCCGAGGTCCTCGAGCTGCGCAGCCTTGTCGGGGTTGTTGCTCAGCAGCCGGATCCGGTCGGCGCCGACCGCGATCAGCATCTGGGCGGCGGCGGTGTAGTCGCGCTCGTCCTCGTCCCGACCCAGCGCCGTGTTCGCCTCGTAGGTGTCGAGGCCGGCGTCCTGAAGTGCGTAGGCGTCCAGCTTCTCGTAGAGCCCGATGCCACGCCCTTCCTGGCGCAGGTACAGCAGGAATCCGCCGACCTCGCTGATCCGCTCGACCGATTCCCGCAGTTGCGGGCCGCAGTCGCACCGCTCGGACCCGAACACGTCGCCGGTCAGGCACTCGCTGTGCGGACGGACCAGCGGAGCCGGGCCGCCCAGTGCGGAGCGGCGCAGTGCCCCCTGCCAGTCGCCGAGGCCGAGCAGCAGGTGCTCCTTCTCGTCAGCGAGGCCGGTGAAGGTGCTGACCGCGGCCGACGTCGCGTATCCGTCGGCGAAGCGCAGGGGCACGGTGACCTGGGTCCGGACCGTGGCGGCAGGCAGGGTCGGGGCGGAGCTGACGTGCAGGAGTTCGGCGGCCATGATCGAACCAAGACACTTGAGACTTCAAATATTCCGTTTCGAGGAAATTCTTCGTCGAACGATCCGAAAAGGCACCTTGTCGGTCATGGATGAGCGGACCTAGCGTCACCATCATGAGAAACGTTACCCTTTCACTTGGCGCATCCGTCACCGCTGGTCTCCTGGTCGCGGCCACCAGTCCCGCCATGGCTGCCGCCTGGTTCGGCGCTCCGCTCACCAGCCAACTCGACAACTCGCTCGGTCCGGGCCCGGCGCCACGCCCGGCTGCAACGGCCGACGTCGACGGCGACGGCCATGTCGACCTGGTGAGCATCGGCGACTTCACCTTCGGCGACATCCGGGTCTCCCTCGGCAACGGCAACGGCACGTTCGACGCGGCCACGAAGGTGGCGGGCACGACCCAGACGCAGGGCCTCGACCTTGGTGACGTCACCGGCGACGGCGACGCGGACCTCGTCGCCATGACCGTCTCCGAGGCGCGCATCCTTCAGGGCAACGGAGCGGGAGGATTCAGCCAGATCGGCAGCTACCCGCTCACGCTGGGCGGCCAGGTCCAGCCCCTCCTGGTCGATCTCGACAGCGACGGGGACCTCGACGTCGTGGCCCCTACGTTCACGGCGATCCAGACGCTGCTCAACAACGGGTCGGGCACCTTCACGGTCGGGCCCACGACGCAGGTCTCGGGCGCGTTCGTGCTCTCGGCGATCGCTGTCGCGCACCTCGACCCGGGCGTCACGCCGGACCTGTTCGCGATCGACGGAGGCTCGAGCACCCTGTTCGCGCTCACCGGCAACGGCAACGGCAGCTTCACGAAGACCGGCGCCCTGTATGGCACGTCCTTCATCCCCGAGGACGTCGCGGCCATCGACCTCGACGGCGACGGGTACGACGACGGTGCCGTCGTCGGCTCCTTCAGCTTCTCCCTCGCCACCGGTCTCACCGATGGCACGGGGAAGTTCCGGTCCTACGTCCCGAGCTCCTTCCAGTTCGGTGGTCCCGGACCGACCAGCGCCGCCGTCGCGGACTTCGACAGCGACGGTCGCCAGGACCTGGTGGTCTCTTCGCTGGCCAACCCCGCCGCCGGCACCCTCACGGTGCTCGCCGGGAACGGCACGCCCGGCATGAGGAAGGTCGGCACCTTCAGCACCGCTGCGTTCCCGCAGAACCCGGTCCTGGCCGACTACGACGAGGACGGCGACACCGACATCGCTGTCGTCAGCCCCGGGTCGATCACCGTCCTGCCGAACACCACTCCCTGACGGAGGTCACCGCTGCATCCGGCTGGCCAGTAGTTCGGCCAGGTGCAGCGGTGCTGCCTCGGGGGCGAGCTCGTCGAGCTGGGTGCGGCAGGAGAACCCGTCGGCGAGGACGACGCGCTCGCGGGCGGCATCCGCGGGCCGTCGTACGGCGGGCAGCAGGTTGGCCTCCGCGATGGCGACGGACACCTCGTAGTGGCCCTTCTCGACCCCGAAGTTGCCGGCCATGCCGCAGCAGCCGGCCACGGCTTCGACGGTGGCGCCGGCCTTCTCGAGGAGCGCGCGATCGGTCGACCAACCCATGATCGCGTGGTGGTGGCAGTGCGGCTGCGCGACCACGGACACCCCGCTCAGGTCGGGCGGCGTCCAGTCCGGCTCCTTCGCGAGGAACTCCGCCAGCGTCACCGTCGCCTTCGACACGGCCGCGGCTTCCGCTCCCGGCACCAGCTCGGTGAGCTCGTGGCGCAGGACGGCGGTGCACGACGGCTCGATGCCGACGATCGGGACGCCGGCCAGTGCATCAGCAGCCAGTGCGTCGACCATCGACCGCAGTCGCTTGGCGGCACCGTCGAGCTGGCCGGTGCTGATCCACGGCAGGCCACAGCACTCCTGGTGGCGGGTGATCCGCGGCTCGAATCCAGCAGAGCGCAGCACCGCCACGGTCGCATCGGCAACCTGCGGGGCGAAGTGGTTGGTGAACGAGTCCACGAACACGACGACCGGGTTCCCGCCGGACGTTGCCGCAGAAGTCCCGGAAGCCCCGAAACTACGGCGGAAAGTCTTCCTGAATGTGTGCTGGGCGAACGCCGGCATCTGCCGACGCGTGTCCACGCCCGCGGCCTTCAACGCAGGGATGCGTACCGCCGACCAGCTCATCATCTTGTTGGCCAGGCCGGGCGTCGCCGAGCCGGCCTTCGCCCACCGCGGCAGCCAGCCGACGGAGTAGTGCGTGCGCGGGCGCAGTTTGCGCTTGTAGGTCTGGTGCAGAACTTCGGCCTTGTAGCTGGCCATGTCGGTGCCGGTCGGACAGTCCGACGCGCAGCCCTTGCAGGACAGGCAGAGGTCGAGTGCCTCGTGTACGGCAGGCGAGGACCAGGAGATGTCGCTCTCGCCGTTGACGATCTCCTGCAGCAGACGAGCGCGGCCGCGGGTGGAGTGGATCTCCTCCTTCGTCGCCTGGTACGACGGGCACATCACGCCGCCCGAACCGGAGTTGTCGGCGCGGCACTTGCCGACGCCCGTGCACCGGTGCACGGCCTGGCCGAAGTCGCCGCCGTCGCTGGCGTAGGCCAGGGCGAGGCCCTTCGTCAGTCGCGCCGAGGACGAGTAGCGGAGGTCCGCGGTGCTGGAGACCGGGTCGACGAGGATGCCGGGGTTGAGCAGGGTCGTCGGGTCGAAGGCGTGCTTCACCGCGCCCATCAACGCGATCGCCGCGGGGGAGTACATCTTCGGCAGCCACTCGCTCCGGGCCCGGCCGTCGCCGTGTTCACCGGACAGCGATCCACCGAGGGACGCGACCAGGTCGGCCGCTTCCTCGATGAACGCGCGGTAGCGCTCGGGGCCGTCAGGATCGCCGAACGGGAAGTCCATCCGGACGTGGATGCAGCCCTCGCCGAAGTGGCCGAACGGCATCGCGGTCAGGTGATGGCGCTCGAGCAGCGCCTCGAACCCGGTGAGGTACGTACCGAGGTGTTCCGGCGGTACGGCGGTGTCCTCCCACCCGGCCCAGGCCGGTAGCCCGGAGGGTGCGCGCCCGGCCAGGCCGGCGCCGTCGGCACGGATCTGCCACAGGCGCTCGATCTCCGCGCCGTCCTCCACGACGAGTGCGGAGAGCCCGAGTCCCGCCTCAGCGAGCCGGCCGGCCTGTCGTCGTACGTCGTCGGGGGAGTCGCCGGAGATCTCGATGAACATCCACGCGTCGCCGGCGGGCAGCGCCGGCACGGCGTCGGGACCGCGGCGCTCGATGATGACGTCGACGATCCGCCGGTCGAGTCCTTCGCAGGCCGAGGGCTTGAAGTCCAGCACGGCCGGAGTCGCGAAGCCGGCGGTCGGGAAGTCGGCGAAGCCGAGCACGACCAGCGATCGAGCGGCGGGGGTGCGCACGAGACGCACGGTCGCCTCGGTGATCACGGCCAGGGTGCCCTCGGAGCCGACCAGGGCGCGGGTCACGTCGAAGCCGTTCTCGGGCACCAGGCGGTCCACGGCGATGCCGGACACGTGGCGGCCGAAGGTGCCGAACTCGGTGCGGGCGGTCGCGAGGTCGCCGGCGATGACGGCCCGCAGGTCCTCCAGCACCGACCCCGTGGACTCCGGCGTCCCTGATTCCGCATAGCCCGTGACCAGGTCCGAGCCGTCCGCCAGCAGTGCGCGCAGCCCCACGACGTTGTGCGAGGTCCGGCCGTAGGCCAGGGACCGCGCGCCACACGCGTCGTTCCCGATCATTCCGCCGATGGTGCAGCGCGAACTGGTCGACGGGTCCGGCCCGAACCGCAACCCGTGCGGGGCGGCCGCCTTCTGCAGGGCGGCCTGGATCACGCCCGGCTGCACGACGGCGGTCTCCGCGACGGGGTCGATCGAGATGACCTGGTTCATGTGGCGGCTGAAGTCGATGACGAGGCCGCGCCCGATCGCGTTGCCTGCGACCGACGTACCGGCACCTCGGCAGGTGACCGGCAAGCCCAGGGCGCGCCCAGCGGCCAGCGCGGCGCGCACGTCCTCGGCGGAGTGCGGGAACACGACGGCGGCGGGCAGCACACGGTAGAGCGACGCATCGGAGGAGTAGGCGGCGAGGACCGCCGCATCGTCGGTGACGTCGGAGACCCCGTGCTGGATGATCTGCTGGGCGACTCCGGACACGACCTGAATCTATCGGGTCGGGTCCCGCCGCCTGACCGCTACGCTCCGAATCGGCCCGCCAGCAACCCATCCACGGAGGAAACCCCATGCGCCTCGGCATGATCATCGACTACTCGGGCGGCTTCGCCGAGACCGTGGAACTGCTCCAGGAGTACGAGCGCAACGGCCTCGACCTGGTCGCCGTCGCGGAGGCGTACTCCTTCGACTCGGTCAGCCAGCTCGGCTACATCGCGGCCAAGACCGAGCGCCTCGAGCTGATGTCGGGCATCTTCCAGATCTACACGCGCACCCCGTCGCTGACCGCGATGACCGCCGCTGGCCTGGACTTCGTGTCCAACGGCCGGTTCACGCTCGGCCTGGGCGCGAGCGGACCGCAGGTCATCGAGGGCTTCCACGGCGTGAAGTACGACGCCCCGCTGGGTCGCACGCGCGAGGTGATCGAGATCTGCCGCCAGGTGTGGCAGCGCCAGCCCGTGCAGTTCGAGGGCAAGCACTACACAGTGCCGCTGACCAAGGAGCACGGCGGCTCGGGCCTCGGGAAGCCGCTCAAGCTCATCAACCACCCCGTGCGCTCGAACATCCCGATCTCCGTCGCCGCCCTCGGCCCGAAGAACGTCGCGCTCGTCGCCGAGCTGGCCAACGGCTGGCAGCCGCTGTTCTTCCACCCCTCGAAGGCGCAGCAGGCCTGGGGCGAGTCGCTCGAGGAGGGTTTCAGCAAGCGCGACCCCGCGCTCGGTGAGCTCGACATCCAGTTGCAGGTGCACTACTTCATCGGCGAGCCCTCGCCCGAGGCCATCCAGACGGTCCGCAACCAGCTGGCGCTCTACATCGGTGGGATGGGCGCCCGGGACAAGAACTTCTACAACCAGCTCGCCTGCCGCTACGGCTACGAAGCCGAGGCCAAGGACATCCAGGACCTCTACCTGTCGGGCAAGAAGGCCGAGGCCGCGGCCGTCGTACCGGACGACCTGATCGAAGCGGTCACGCTGCTGGGCGACGAGGACGCGATCCGTCGCCAGCTGGCCGAGTTCGACGCCGCGGGCATCCGCACGCTGCTGCTCAACTCGCTCGCCGGGACGTCGGAGGAGCGAGTCAGCCAGTTGAGCCGCCTGTCCGAACTCGTCGCCGAGACGAACGCGAAGGAAGGCGCCTGATGAGCGAGCCGCGCTTCACCCTCGCGTACGACGGCCCGGTCGCCACCGTGACCCTGGCCGGCCCCGGCGGCAAGGCCGTGATGGACGACGAGTTCTTCATTGAGCTGGCCGACACCGTCGCGACGCTCGACGCGAACCCCGACGTCCGCGCGATCGTGTTCACCGGCAGCGGCAAGCACTTCTCGTTCGGCCTCGACCTCGGCCAGGCGTTCGCGACCTTCGCACCCCTCTTCGAGCAGACCCATGCCGGCGGACGGACCGAGCTGCTGGACATGATCCGGCGCTGGCAGGGCTGCATCGACGCCGTCGCCAACAGCCGCACCCCGACCGTCGCGGCCATCACGGGCTGGTGCATCGGTGGCGGTGTCGACCTCGCGGCGGCGTGCGACGTCCGGGTGGCCTCGGCCGACGCGGTGTTCAGCGTCCGCGAGGCCAAGATGGCGATCGTCGCCGACCTCGGCAGCCTCCAGCGCCTGGTCGGCGTGATCGGCGACGGCCACCTGCGCGAGCTGGCCCTCACCGGCGACGACATCGACGCGGCCCGGGCGCTGTCGATCGGCCTGGTCAACAGCGTGTACGACGACGCGACCGCCGCCCGCACCGCCGCTGTCGAGCTGGCGGGCCGGATCGCCGCCAACTCGCCGCTGGTCTCCCGGGGGATCAAGGACGTCCTCGACTCCGAGCGCGGCCCGAGGGTCGAGGCAGGGCTGCGCTACACCGCCACCTGGAACGCCGCGTTCCTCGTCAGCGACGACCTGAAGGAGGCGCTGACCTCCTTCGCGGAGCGCCGGCCTCCGGAGTTCACCGGCCGCTGACGTCGCGCTTGGCCCGGGTGATCGCAGCGACGGCCCGGCCGTACCGGATCGGGGTGGCGCCGAGTTCGAGTGCCCGCTGCCGGGTCGGTTCCCGGACGTCGAAGTGCTCGGTCGTCGTACCCGCCTTCTGGATCCAGCGGGCATCGATCCCGAGGCGTTCGGCGAAGGCGAGCAGCTCGGCGGTGCCGGCCTCGCCGGGCAGGTCCGACAGCAGGTGGGACCAGACGCCGTACACCGGGCCGACCTGTGCGGGGAGCTGCATGTCGTCGATGTAGATCACGAGACGAACTCCGCGTCGGACACGAGCCACTTGCCACCGACCAGGTCCAGGATCAACCGCAGCCGGTAATTCCGGGCCTGGGACTCGCCGCGGTTGTCGGTGACGGTGCCCTTCGTGGCGACCAGGACCGTCGCGTGATCGCCGCCCAGGTCCGCAACTCCCGACGACCAGGCCTCGCCCTCCGACACGGTCTGCGACGCGGTCGACAAGCGCTCCAGGTCCGCGAGGCCTTCGCGGTATTGCTGTGCGAACACCCCGGTCGACAGCGAGAGGACGCGGGTGGTGTCGTCCTCGAACGTGCGGTGGTCGAAGGCGGTGAAGGCCTCCCCGAAGGTGGTCGCCGCTCGCAGCACCTCGTTGCGGGTGTCGTCGCGCTCGTCGGGCCCGTCCAGCTCCGCGTCGACCTCGAGGCCGTCGGCGAGCCACTCACCGTCGACCTTTGCCATCAGCATCGTCGCCGCGGACGAGGTCGTGACCGGATCGCTGCCGGGCCTGGTGGTCAACTGGTTGAGGTACATCAGCACGATGGCGCTGTCCCCGTCGATGCCCACGATGCCGTCGGCGCTGATGGTGACACGTCCGGTCGCCTCGCTCTCGGTGACGCTGGGAGCGATCTGGTCGAGGGTCTGCAGGGTTTCCGAGGCGAACTCCGGGGTCGACACCTCCGCGACGGCGGCCGCCTTGCCGTCCAGGGTGCGGGGGTCGTAGTCGATCAGCGTGACCGCCGCCTCGCGTGCGGCCTCACGGACTTCGTTGCGATCTCGGCTGCTCACTGCGGACGAGGTGCCGGACGAGGTGCCGTCTGACGCACGCCCCTCGTCGTCCTTGCTGTCCTCCGGCCAGGCCAGCAGTACGACGACCACGGCTGCGGCCGCGACCAGGGCCATGGCGACGAGGCCGATCAGCAGGGGCACCAGTACCGAATTGCGGCGAGCAGGGGGACCGAAGGGGTAATCCGCCATTTGCACAGCATGCCGCAGTGACGCACCATCGGTGACGTCGGCAACGACATGCGGAACCAGCACAGGACGGATCTCGGATGGGCAACTCGGAGCCTCACGTGGGCGCCTGCCTTGGTCGCTACACGTTCCTCGAGGTGCTCGGCCGGGGCGACTTCCGCGGCGTACCGATCAACTGAACCTCAGGCCCGTCCCCACTTGCCGCGGACGTAGTCGATGAAGGTCTCGTGGTCGGGGCTGAGCAGGATCCGTGGCTGCTTGCGCGTGACGATCAGCATCGTGGTGGCACCCGCCAGCTTGGCCGCGCGCAACCGCCGCAGTGACGCCTTGGCGCCCCCGAGTGCGTAGAGGGTCTTGACCTCGATGGTGATCCCCAGCTTGCGGGCCACCTGCAGCACGGCGCGGTAGGTCTCCACCTTCTCGAAGGCGGCGCCTGCCTTGACCTCCCACTCGATGCCCTCCATGCCGACGCGCGCGGCGTATCGGACCATGTCCACCATCTTCACCAGCTCGTACGGTCGCTTGTCCGCGGTCCGGAGCTCGCGCACCTGGCTGATCGTGAGGTCCGACCACCGGGTCCCCGGTGGGTAGCGGCCTCCCGGGTCGAAGCCTTCGGTGTCGACGTTGCGCCAGTGCGTCGCGATCGGGATCGCCCTCGTCCTGGTGTCGTCGAAGCAGTAGTTGGTGTCGATGTCGATCCACAGGTAGCCGTGGGCCGCCGCGTAGTCCAGGCCGCGATAGGAGTTCTCGAAGCGGTAGCTCTGTCCGCTCAGGCGGTGGTAGCGCTTGCGGTTCGATGCCTTCTGGGTACGCGGGTCATCGACGGGTGCGGTCGGCCCCGTCGTCGGTTCCGTCGTCGGCGGATCGGTGGGCGTCGGCGTGACGATCGGCACCGCGGGCGCCGACGTCTGGGGTCCGCCACCTTGCTCTTGCTCGTTGCCACCGGGCGGCGAAGCGCCGCAGCCCGAGGCGAGCAGCGCCACCAGAACGGTGCCGGCGAGTCGTCGCCGCCGGTCGTGCTGCCCCATGGGAGGACCGTATGCGACCTGAAAACCCGAAGAACCGCCGGTGCCTCCCCATACGGGGCACCGACGGTTCTGTGGTGACTGCTGGATCAGCGCACGCGGCCGTAGAAGACCGAGTTCGTCCAGATCCGTTCCTTCTTGACCGGAGCGCCGGGACGCGAGGCGTGCCAGATCGTGTGGTTCCCGGCGTAGATGCCGACGTGGTAGACGCGGCCACCGTTGGAGAAGAACACGAGGTCACCGCGACGGGGGTTCTTGACGCGACGCGTCGCGCCGGCCTGGGCGCCCGACGTACGGGGGAGCTTCTTGCCGACCTTGCGGAAGGACCACTGCACCAGGCCGGAGCAGTCGAACGCGTTCGGACCGTTGGCGCCGTACACGTAAGGCCTGCCGGCGCGGGTCTTGGCGACCTTCAGGGCGCGCCGGCCGACGGCGAGCTTCTTCTTCTTGATCTTCTTCTTGACGACCGGGGCGGGTGCCGCGACCGGCTCGGCCGCGGTGGACGTGCTGACCACGGGAGCCGGAGCGAGGGACTCGTCGGCGTGCGCGGTGTCGCTCGGTGCGAAGACGAGCAGCGAAGCGGCAAGCGGTACGACGAGTAGGCGTGCGCTGACGCGCGAAAGGGTGGTGGACATCGGAGTGTCTCCAACAGCGACGCTTTCGAAAGGTGACCTGTCGGGCTTGGACTGCTGATGTCCAGGAACTCTCGTTCCTTCGCCCCGAGCCGGTTCGCCCTCGTGGGCGGTCCGGCGGTGCTGATTGGTTCTCCCGTGCCCGCGACTACTTCATCGTTGTGCGATGTCGCTCCACGTCGTCGCGGGCCTCAGCGCGGCGTGGGCGGCCTCCCCAGGTCGGGAAGGTCTGACACTCCAAATTTCGCATGCTTGCAATAGTTAGCGCAGTGGCGCCGGTCACGATTGCTACGTGGCGCCTGTCACCCGGAATTGAGCGTAACCCGGCGCTCGTTTGCGCTGTGTTCAGTCGGTAGTGGTCTGCTTGCCAGTGCTAGCAGGGCTCGCCGTCGCGTGCGGATCGGCCAGCAGGAACTGCGTCATCCGGCCGTCCCTGGAACGGTGCGGTCGCACCGGTTCCGGGACCATCCGGCCCTCGGCCGTGTCCCAGAACCGGTCCACCCGGACCGCGATCCGCCGCGCCATCCGGCCGCGCAGGCCCAGGTGCGGCAGGTAGGGGTGCGGTCGGGTCGGCACCCGCTGCTCGGCCCGGTAGAGGCGTTCGGCGAGCGCGTCGGTGTCCGGCCCCGCCTCGGTCGCGACCAGGTCGTCAGCCAGTTGCTCCTCGAGCGCCCGGAACTGGCCGAGCGCGTCCTCGACTTCCTCCCAGATCGACGACCACGGACGTCGTACGACGAAGGTGGAGCCGTAGAGCTTGCCCTTGACCTGGGCCAGGGCGACCTCCAGGCGTCGGCTCTCGTGGGCGAACTCCTGTGCCCGGCGGCTCCCGTGGGCGAGGTGGCGGCGCGCGGTCGGCGCCAGCACGGCATTGGCAGCCGAGACGTGGCGACTGCAACTCGCGAGGAAGGGATCGGTGGCGGCCAGCCGGTCCCGGGGCCGCTCGCGCGTCGGTCGGCAGGCGATGGCCCGGGCCAGTCGCTCGGCGAGCACGTCGTGGGTCTGGGTGATGCTGTCGGCCAGGATGTCGACGCTGTTCTCGGTCATGATTTCAGCCCCTTTGAGGGACCCCCGATGGCCCCCTCAATTGCAGTGTGCGCCGGTCCCACGCACGCCGCAAGGGCTGCTCGGAACCGGCGCACACGGGCGCTCAGCGTGGGAGATGTCTCCCGTTGATCGAGCCTGTCGAGATCAGACGCGCGGAAGCGTCGGGTACTCGACGCCCGAGACGTACTGGACGGTGCGCAGCACCTGGCAGGAGTAGCCGAACTCGTTGTCGTACCAGACGTAGAGGATCGCGGAGTCGCCGTCGACGATCGCGGCGTTGCCGTCGATCACCGAGGACGCGCGCGAGCCGATGAAGTCGGTGGACACCGCGTCGCTGGCGGTCGTGTAGTCGAGCTGGCGGCTCAGCGGCCCGGTGAGGGACGTCTTGCGCAGGTGCTCGAGCACCTCTTCGCGGGTGGTCTCGCGCTTGAGCTGCAGCGAGAGGATCGCGATCGACACGTCGGGGGTGGGGACCCGGATCGAGTTGCCGGTGATCTTGGCGTTCAGGTCCGGGAGCACCTTCGCGACGGCCGAGGCGGCGCCGGTCTCGGTGATGACCAGGTTGAGCGGCGCGGAGCGACCGCGGCGGTCGGCCGGGTGGTAGTTGTCCAGCAGGTTCTGGTCGTTGGTGAACGAGTGCACCGTCTCCACGTGACCGCGGCTGATGCCGAACTCGTCCTCCATCGCCTTGAGCGGCGGGACGATCGCGTTCGTCGTACACGACGCGCAGGACAGGATCTTCTCGTCCAGGTCGGTCTCGAGGTGGTTCACGCCGTGCACGATGTTGGGCACGTCACCCTTGCCGGGCGCGGTCAGCAGGACCTTCGCGATGCCGGGGCGCAGGTGGTTGGAGAGGCCCTCGCGGTCGCGCCACTTGCCGGTGTTGTCGATCAGGATGGCGTCGCTGATGCCGTAGTCGGTGTAGTCGATCGTCGTGGGGTCGTTGCTGTAGATGACCTTGATGACGTTGCCGTTGGCGATGATGAGGTTGTTCTCCTCATCGACGGTGATCGTGCCGTTGAACTGGCCGTGCACCGAGTCGCGACGCAGCAGCGACGCGCGCTTGGCGAGGTCACCCTCGCCGCCCTTGCGGACGACGATGGCGCGCAGGCGCAGGCCGTTGCCGGAGCCGGACTTCTCGACGAGGAGGCGGGCGACCAGACGGCCGATCCGGCCGAAGCCGTAGAGGACGATGTCCTGCGGGCCGGCGGCACTCGTCTTGTTGTCGCCGGTCGCGTCGGACAGGGCCAGGGCGGTGAACTCCGCCGGGCTCAGGTTGGTGTTGGACGCCTTGTAGCTGCCGAGCAGGAGCGCGAGGTCGATCTTCGCGGCGCCGAGGTCGAGCGCCGCGATCGCCTCGAGGAACGGGAACGTCTCGGAGATCGACAGCTCCTCGCCCTCGATCATCCGGGCGAAGCGGTGGGTCTTGAGAATGCTGACCGCCGACTTGTTCACCAGCGAGCGGCTGTGCAGAAGGATCGTGACGTCCTTCTCGCGCTGCAGCTTGCCGATGATCGGGATCGCCGCCTCGGCGAGCTCCTCGTGGTGCTTCCAGCGGTCGAACTTGTCCTCGGTGACGCTCACGGCTTCCCCTTCGGTCCATCAACAAAATCGCTCGATCGTAGGCCGGGAAGCGGGGGCCGGGGGTAATCGAGCCGTTCGCTGGGACGGGGAAGGTGACCAATCCCACCCGCTGACGAGCACGGCGGAAGTCGTGGATGTGTCAACATCTTTGGTTACCATCGAAGGATGAGTACGACGACGCGATGGCTCGACGCCGAGGAGCAGCAGGCCTGGCGGGCCTGGGTCGACCTGAACTCGCAACTCAGCGCGCGACTCAACCGTGAACTCCAGGCCGCCAACGGCCTCTCCATCGCCGACTACGAGATCCTCGTGGCGCTGACCGACCAGCTGACTGACGAGGGCGTCGACGACTGCTCGCTGCGGATGTTCGAACTCGGCGAACGCCTCCAGTGGGAGAAGAGCCGTGTCTCCAAGCAGATCACCCGGATGGAGGCGCGCGGCCTCGTCGTACGACGACACTGCGCCGACGACCGTCGGGGAGCCTTCGTGGACCTGACCGAGCAGGGCATGGCCGCGATCGCCGCAGCCGCCCCCGGTCACGTGGAACTGGTGCGCGAACTGTTCTTCGACGGCATGGACCGCGAGCAGGTGGCCGCACTGACGACGTACGCCACGACGGTGCTGGCCCGCCTCACCACTGACTAGCTACCCCAGCGGGGATCAGCGCAGCATGTCTTCCACGGCGAGCGAGGCGAACGCCATCGCAGCGCCGAGCGGTGCGCCGGGCCCGGGGTAGGCGGAGCCGAACACCGAGGCGGTCGAGTTGCTGGCGGCGTACAGGCCGGGGATCGGTGCGCCGGCTTCGTCGAGGACGCGGGCCGACGCGTCGGTGACGAGCCCGCCCTTGGTGCCGAGGTCGGAAAGCACGAACTTCGCGGCGAAGTACGGCGTCTGGTCGATCGGGACGAGCGCCTTGTTGGGCTTGCCGGCGCTCGAGAAGAACGTGTCGTACTCGTCCTGGCCGCGACCGAAGTCCTCGTCGATGCCCGTCGTCGTGAAGCCGTTGAAGCGCTCGACGGTCTGGGTGAGGACGGCGGGGTCGAGGCCGGCGGCAGCGGCGAGCTCCTCGAGGGAGTCCGCCTGCACCCAGGTGCCGGTGGCGAGGTGCTCGGCGCGGTCACCCTCGGGGATCGCGATCGCGGGCAGCGCGCCACCCTCACGGGAGTCGAAGACGAACCACGACGGGGTGCGGTCCTCGGAGCCGGCCATGACCCGTCCGAACTGGTCGTAGGGAAGGCACTCGTTGCCGTAGCGCCGGGCGGTCTGGTCGACCATCAGGCCGCCGCGGAAGCCGAGCGTGAAGGCGCCGCTGCCGTCGGGCTGCAACAGGCCCGGGCAGAACCAGCCCTCGCCGGACCAGTCGGTGGCGCCACCGATGGCCGCTGCAGCGTCGATGATCTCGCCGGTGTTGGTGCCCTGCGGCGCCATCGTCCACTCGGCGCGACCAGGAGTGCCGTGCTCTGCCCGCCGTTCGGCGCTGCCCTCGAAGCCGCCCGCGGCGATCAGGACGCCACGTCGTGCGGTGATCTCCACGGGGCCGTCGGGGCCGTCCGCGATGACCGTCGTCGCGCGGCCTTCCTCGTTGCGGCGCAAGCCGATGACGTGGTGTTCGGTCGCGATGGTGCCGCCGTCGCGCAGCACGATGGCCGCGAGCCGGCCGATCAGCGCCTGGCCGCCGGAGAGCGTGGACCGTCCCGGGCCGCCCACGCGGTCGCGCTCGACCGGCGGGCGCAGGAGTTCGCCGACGGCGGGGTCGAGGTCGGCCCGCTTGATGGTGGCGGGCTGGATGGAGCGACCCATCGGGACCCGGCCCGGGGCGTCGTAGTACTCCGAGAACGGGATCCACTCGAAGTCCATCAGGTCGTCGGCCTCGAGCGCCGCGACCAGCTTCGGCGCCTGCGTGAGGAGTGCCTCGACCCGCTCCTGGTCCGCCTCCTTGAGGACGGCGGCGAGGTAGGTGCGCGCACCCTCGGTCGAGTCGGGCAGCCCGGCACGCTGCTGGACCTCGGTGCCGGGCAGCCAGCAGGCGCCGCCCGAGTACGCCGACGTGCCGCCGATGAGCGGTGTCCGCTCCAGCACCAGGGTGCTCAGTCCGGCCTTGGCTGCGAGGGCGGCACCGGTCAGGGCGCCTCCGCCCGAACCGACCACCACGACGTCGTACTCCTGCTGCAGGTCCATGGCGAAACGATAACGTGTTCTAGTTGTGACCGGGTGGGTTCCATCCGGTCAGTAGCAAACCTCAGCCCTGGCGGCCCTTGAAGCGAGGGTTCTGCTTGTTGATCACGTAGGTCCGGCCGCGTCGGCGCACCACCTGGGCGCCGGGCTTGGCCTTGAGTGAGCGGAGCGAGTTGCGGACCTTCATCGGGTCCCCCTTCGGGTCGGGCGGCCGGTGCGTGGGTCGACGAGGCCGTCCATCACGGCGCCCACCAGTCGGCGGGGGACACGGTGCAGGACGCCTTCGATCGTGACGGGCACGAGGTCGGGGGCAGTCGCCTTCCATTGCGAACGGCGGTGCCGGCTGTTGCTTCGGGACGTACGACGCTTCGGGACTGCCATCACGCCACCTCCCTGATCGGGCCGAGCCACGGCTCGAACCCGTCCTCGCTCACCGACCACGTGCCGCTCTCGCCCGGTCGCACCAGCAGGTCGTCGAACGACGTGCGCAACGAGGCGGGGGCGGCGCCCACGCCCGTGATGACGAGCCGGGTGAACGGGCTCCGGAGTGCCCAGCCTGCGTGGTCGCCGATGCTGACCTGGCCCCCGGCGCCGTCCCACGTCAGTGCCCGTCCGGGTCGGGTGGGCAGCCAGAAGCAGCCGCGGGAGCGATGCGCGCCCGCGCCGAGCAACTCCAGCGACTCCAGGAGGCGCTCGGGGTGGAAGGCGTGCAGCGACTGGAGGTCGAGCCGCCAGATGCCCTCGGTCCGGAGGTCGGGCAGGGCGTCGACACGGGTGGGTGAGGTCCACGCATCGGTGCGCGTGTGCTGGTGCAGGCGCCCGGTCAGGGTGGCGCCCTCGAGTCCGTGGCCCCCTTCGGTGATGGCCACATCCGGTCGCGCGAGGGCAGTGACGAGGCCACGCGCCACCGGGTCCACCTGGTCCCGGGCATCGTTGAAGGTCACCACGTCGGCGTACTCCACCATCGCGGCGAGCACTTCGCCCACGCCTCGACGATCGTCGTGCGAGCAGTGGTGCCCGCGATCGGCGAGCAGGTCGTCGCCGAGCAGGTCGTGCACCGGGTCGATCGAGCCCACGGCCGTGACGACCGCGGAGATCCGCAGGAAGCGGGCCAGTCGGGTGTCCCAGGTCAGCACCGAGCACAGGTGTGCGGCTTCGGCGCCGACGGGGAGATGGGCCACGATGCTCTGCCAGCGACCGTCGCGAGCCAGTCGCTCCAGTGTCGGCACGATGTCCTCGCGGATGGCGCAGCTGACGCAGGCGTGCTCGAGCAGGGTCTCGTGGGTCTCCACGACCCCGGTCAGGTCGCTGACGGTCCGGGTCAACAGGCCGCGCTCGACGTCGATGGCGTGGCGTACGGCGACCGCGCCGGGCAGGTCGAACTGGAGTCCCACCATGGTCGACGCCATGGCGTCGGGGTTGACCCCGGAGATCAGGACGACGGGCACCCTCATGACTGCTGCGCTCCGGTGCTGGTCCGTCCGTGGTCCGGGTGGATGCCCTGCTTCATGTCTTTCCTCCGTGGTTAGAATGAGAATCGTTCTCAATCATGCCACACCTCACGAAGGAGGAACAGCGATGTCCCAGGTGTGCCAGGTGACCGGCGCCCGACCGGCGTTCGGCAACAACGTGTCCCACTCGCACCGCCGTACCCGACGGCGCTTCGACCCCAACATCCAGCGCAAGCGCTACTGGGTGCCCTCGCTCGGACGGCATCTCACGCTGCGGGTCAGTGCTCGCGGCATCAAGACCATCGACCAGCGCGGAATCGAAGCGGTCGTTACTGACCTGCGCGCACGAGGGGAGATCTGAGATGGCGAACAAGGGATCCGACGTGCGACCGATCGTGAAGCTGCGCTCCACCGCGGGCACGGGCTACACGTACGTGACCCGCAAGAACCGTCGCAACGACCCCGACCGGATGACGATCCGCAAGTACGACCCGGTCGTACGGCGCCACGTCGACTTCCGTGAGGAGCGCTGATGGCCAAGCAGAGCAAGATCGTCGCCGACCGACGACGTCGGTCCGTCGTCGAGAAGTACGCCGCCCGCCGGGCCGAGCTGAAGGAGCAGGTACGGCGGGCGGCGCCCGGGTCGCGCGAACTGGAGGAGGCTGTGCGGGCCCTGGCCCGGCTGCCCCGCGACGCCTCGCCGGTGCGCCTGCGCAACCGCGACCAGGTCGACGGTCGTCCGCGGGGCCACCTGCGCAAGGCCGGGCTCTCCCGGATCCGGTTTCGTGAAATGGCCCACCGCGGCGAGCTGCCCGGGATCACGAAGTCGAGTTGGTGAACTGTTCCGGCTAACGTCGGGCGAACTGGTCGCTCCGGCGACCAGTTCGCCCGACGTCCCGAGCAGAAGGAGCGCCCGTGGGTGCCGGACACAGCCATCGCGCCACCAGTGACAGCGACGCCGACCCCGTCAGCGTCGGTACGACGGCCCGGACCGTGTTGCTCGCCGGACTCGGGATCTCCCTGTTCGCCACGCTCATCGCCCTGGTCGTGTGGTGGCCGCCGAGTGACGTCGCCGAACGCGCGGCCGAGTCCGGGGGAGCCGCCGGCCAGTTCGCTGCTCCGGGCGTGACCTTCCCCA
The DNA here is from genome assembly GCF_014108865.1 of Nocardioides sp. WS12. Lineage (NCBI taxonomy): Bacteria > Bacillati > Actinomycetota > Actinomycetes > Propionibacteriales > Nocardioidaceae > Nocardioides > Nocardioides sp. WS12. The sequence goes on from NZ_CP053928.1 coordinate 949,461, forward strand.
GCGGCGAGATCGTGTCGGTCAGCGAGCCCTGCCCGGGCCTGGGCCTGCCGGACGGGTCGGGGTGCAGCGAACTCCAGGTCCAGGTCGAGGGCGAGGACAAACCGGTCGCCGTACAGGTGCCACCGGAGGTGCTCGACTCCGGCATCGGCAAGGGCGACCACGTCGAACTGCTGCGCACGCCGACCCCCGAGGCCGAGAACGGCGAGGAGGCGTCGTACTCCTACTTCGCGACGGAACGCAACGGGACCCTGATCTGGCTCACCCTGTTCTTCGTCGTCGTGGTCGTCTCGATCGCGCGCTGGCGCGGGGTCTTCGCGATCTTCGGCCTCGCATTCGGCGGTCTGGTGGTGTGGTGGTGGATGCTGCCGGCGCTGCTCGACGGCTCACCGGGCGTCGGCGTTGCGCTCACCAGCGCTGCGGCGATCATGTTCGTCGTCCTCTACACGACCCACGGGTTCTCGCTGCGCACGAGTACGGCGCTCGCCGGGACCCTGGTCGGGATCGTGCTCACCGCCGGGATCGGCGTGATCGCGATCGGCGACGCGCACCTGACCGGCATCAGCGACGAGAGCGGCGCCATCCTCTCGACCTTCGGCGCCCTCGACTTCCAGGCCCTGCTGGGTTGTGCCCTCGTGATCGCCGGCCTCGGTGTCCTCAACGACGTCACGATCACCCAGGCCTCGGCCGTCTGGGAACTGCGTTCCGTCTCCCCCCACGCGTCTCGCGGGGAGGTCTTCGCCAGCGCCATGCGCATCGGCCGCGACCACATCGCGTCGACGATCTACACGATCGTGTTCGCCTACGTCGGCACGGCGCTCATCCTGCTGATGCTGCTGCGGGTCTACGACCGGCCCCTGATCGACCTGCTCTCGACCGAACAGCTCGCCGAAGAGGTCATCCGGACCCTGGTCACCTCGGTCGGCCTCGTGCTCGCCGTACCCATCACGACCGGCCTGGCGACTCTCGTCGCCTCACCCGCCCGCCCTGATTGATGCACGAGGTGCGTGGGTTTCTTGGTCGAGGTGCGTTGGTTTCTGCGTCGAGGTGCGTCGGTTTCTCACCGTGCTGGCAGAAACTTCCGCACCTCGACCAAGAAACCCACGCACTTCGTGGCAGAAACCCACGCACTTCGTCAGACGCTGGGGTCCGTCCAGGCGAGTTGAACGGTTTCGGTGCCACGGTCGCGGGTGATCAGGCGACCACGGCCGGGTTGAGCGGGTCCGGGGCGCACGTTGCCGAGCAGGACGCCCTCGTCGCGGTTGCCCGCGAGCAGGATGCCGGGCATGGCGAGGTCACGCAGCGACTGGATCACCGGTTCGTACAGCGCACGCGACGCTCCACCGGAGCGGCGGGCGATGGCCACGTGCAGGCCGACGTCGCGGGCCTGGGCCAGCAGCGGCTGGAGCAGGGCGACCGGTGAGCTCTGCTGGGTCGCAACCAGGTCGTAGTCGTCGACCACCACGAACACCTCGGCGCCGGACCACCACGAGCGGTTGCGCAGCTGCTCGGGCGTGACGTCCGGTCCGGGGATCCGGTTCTGGAGGTACGTCGCCAGGTCGTTCAACGCGGGCTGTGCCTGTGTGGCCGAGGTGAGGTAGTTCAGCAGGTACTCCTCGGGGACTTCTCCGAGCAGTGAGCGCCGGTAGTCCACGACGACGATCTGCGCCTCGGCAGGCGTGCGCGTGCGCATGATTTCCTGGCAGTACGTGCGGAGCAGGTTGGACTTGCCCGACTTGCCGTCGCCGAAGAGCAGCAGGTGCGGCTCGGCGTCGACGTCGAGTCCGACCGGGGCCAGTTCCTTCTCGTTGATCGCGAGCAGCAACTGCCGTGCGGGCGGCGTCGCGGTGAGTGCCCGGACCTCGTCGAGGCTGATCCGGTCGGGCAGCAGCCGGAGCTTGGGGCCGGTCGGGCCACGCCAGTTCTTGGCCACAGCGGAGATGAGCGCGTCGACGCCGTCGCCCAGCGTCCCGGCGGACGGGTCGCTGTCGATCCGCGGCAGTGCGGACAGGAAGTGCAGCTTGCCCGGCACCAGGCCGCGACCGGGCCGGTTCATCGGGACCAGCGCTGCGACCTTGCGGTCGATCTCCGAGTCGATCGGGTCACCGAGACGCAGTTCGAGACGGGTGCCGAGGACGTCGCGCATTGCTGCGCGGAAGTCCGGCCAGCGGGTCGAGGAGGTCACGACGTGCAGGCCGAAGGTGAGGCCGCGTCCGGCGAGTTGCTGGATCTCCAGTTCGAGGTCGTCGAACTCCGAGCGCAGCGTGCCCCAGCCGTCGATGACGAGGAAGACGTCGCCGTACCCGTCGTCGGCACGACCCTGGCCCCGGCGGCTGCGATAGGTCTCGATGGAGTCGATGCCCTGGCTGCGGAAGTACTTCTCGCGACGGTCGACGATGCCCTTGACCTCGGCGAGGATCCGGCGCACGACCTCGGGCTCCGAGCGGCTGCCGACGCCAGCGACGTGCGGCAGCGCGGCGAGCGGCGAGAAGGTGCCGCCACCGAAGTCCAGGACGTAGAACTGCGTCTCGAGCGGCGTCGTGGTCATCGCGAGGCTGGTCACGATGGTGCGCAGCAAAGTGCTCTTGCCGCTGCGCGGTCCGCCGACGACGGCCACGTGTCCGGCGGCGCCGCTGAGGCTGACGGTCAGGGTGTCGCGGCGTTGTTCGCGCGGTCGGTCGACGGTGCCGAGCGGGATGGTCAGGTTGCCGACGTTGCGCCAGCGCATCGACACCAGGCCGAGGTCGGGGTGGGGTGCGAGGTCGGCCATCAAATGGTCGAGCGTGTCGGGTTCGTCGAGCGGCGGCAGCCAGACCTGGTGGGCCGCGAGGCCACGCCCTTCCATCTTCTGTACGGCGACGTCGAGCAACGTGATGCTGCTGTCCTCTGCCGCAGCGGCGGGTGCGACGTCCGGCTCGGAGTCGGTCTCGGGCAGGTCGAAGGCCTGCACCTCGGAGATCGTGAACGGCAGGATGCCGCGCACCTTGCCACCGCTGTCGCGCGTGACGCGGCGTCGCCCGGCCTCTGGCGGACCCGAGACGTACGCCGACTTGAAGCGCGTCAGCGAGGTCGGGTCGGGCTTCAGGTAACCGAGGCCGGGGACGGCCGGCAGTTCGTAGGCGTCGGGCACGCCGAGCACGGCGCGCGACTCCTGGGCGCTGAACGTCCGCAGGCCGATCCGGTACGACAGGTGCGACTCCAGTCCGCGCAGCCGGCCCTCCTCGAGGCGCTGCGAGGCGAGCAGCAGGTGCAGGCCCAGCGATCGGCCGAGTCGACCGATGGCGACGAAGAGGTCGATGAACTCCGGCTTGGCGGACAGCATTTCGGAGAACTCGTCGACGACGACGAAGAGCGAGGGCAGCGGCGGCAGCGCGGCACCGGCCGGATCGCCCGACAGACGGGCCTTCTCGTAGTCGCGGATCGAGGCGAAGTTGCCGGCCTCACGCAGCAGTTCCTGGCGGCGGACCATCTCGCCGGACAGGGCGTCCTGCATACGGTCGACGAGGGTGAGTTCCTGCGAGAGGTTCGTGATGACGGCCGAGACGTGCGGCATCTCGGACATGCCCGCGAAGGTCGCGCCACCCTTGAAGTCGACCAGCACCATGTTGAGCTGTTCGGGGGAGTGGGTCATCGCCAGGCCGAGCACCAGCGTCCGCAGGAACTCCGACTTGCCGGAACCGGTCGCACCGATCACCAGACCGTGCGGACCCATGCCCTGCTGGGCGGATTCCTTGATGTCGAGGTGCACGGGCGCGGCGCCGTCGCCGACACCGATCGGCACCCGCAGTCGGTCGCGCGCAGGGCGGGACCGCCAGGCGGCATCCGGGTCGAAGGTCCGGACGTCGCCGAGGCCGAGCAGGTCCATGAAGTCGGTCGGTGCCGTGATGTCGACGGCGTCGTCGCCGACCGAGGAGCCCGCGCTCGGGGTGAACAGCGGCGTCAGGCGACGGGCCAGGGCCTCGGCGGTCGCCAGGCTGCACTGGTCGCCCTTGGCGCGCACCGGCTCCGTCCGGAGTCGTACGGCGACCAGGGGCACCGTGTTCGTCCCGTCATCGTGCGCGGACCTGCCGCCCATTCCACGCGGCCGGATCGGCGCTTCTTCGATCTCGAGCCGCAGCGCGGTCGCGCTGTCGAGCTCGCCCCACCGGGCGGGCAGGTCCAGCACGGTGACGCCGTGCAGGCCGTCGGGCGGAATGACGTGGTTGCCGGGCGGCAGTTCGGCACCATCGGTGATCAGCAGGATGTGCGGGCTCGCGGGCCGCTCGTCCGCACCGAAGCGCGGGCGTTCGGTGAGGTCCGGCGGGAGCATCGCCACCAGGTCGGTCAGCGACGTGGTGACCATCCGGGCCGGGCCGACTGCGTCGGTCTGGTGCTGGCTGTGGGCATGGGGGAGCCACTTCACCCAGTCCCAATTGGCCAGCGTCGCCTCGGTCGCGAGTACGGCGACCTGCAGGTTCTCCGGTGACTGGAAGGTGGTGGCCGAGCAGAGCAGGGTGCGTGCGAGCGAGCGCGCTTCCTCCTCGGCGCCGCAGATCTCGATCCGGTCGAACGCCCGCAGATCGATCGACGCGGGCAGGTCGGGCTGCAGCCGGTGGACCACGAGGAGCCGGTGCAACGCGGAGGCCGACGCCGGGTCGACGTCGTCGATCGGTGCGCCCTCCGGGGGCACGAGTTCGAGGGCGAGGGGTTGCGCGCAGACGCCGTACCGCACCTGCAGGAAGGCGGGATCGGCTGAGGACCGCTCCCACACTCGCGAGCGGTCCTCGGCGAGGGCGGGCAGCGCTGACGGGTCGGGGTGGATCCAGGTCAGCGCCCGGCGCTGCTGGTCGGCCGCGTCGCGGGCGACGCCGCGGACGGTCGCGAGGTAGCGGAGGTACTCGGTGCGCGAGCCCGTGACCTGCTGCTGGCGTTGCTTACGCTGCCGGTCGATCTGCACGATGATGAAGCCGAGCGTCGCGAACAGGAACATGCCGCCGGCGATGTAGCGCAGCGCAGGATTCTGCCCACTGCCCGTGCTGAGGCCGGCGACCAGGACGATCGACCCGAGGCTGCCCAGCATCGGGATCGCGTTCATCGCGACCCCGGCGGCGCCTTCGCTCGGCTGGATCTGCGGCGGCGGCTGGATCTGCAGCTGTCCGCTCGGCAGTTCGGGTCGCTCGCTGCGCCCCGCGCGCTGGGTCAGGCTTCCAGGCGCAGCCGTGCGCACCCTCCGGCCCTGGGCCGTATCCGGTGTCACGGTCATTCGGTGCTCCCCTGTCGTCGACGCCCGATCATGCGACGGCCCCGATGATAGGCGGCGGCGTCAGTGGGTAGAGAGAGGTCTGTGGAAGCACGAAACGTACGACTACCCTGCGGACGGGGCCGTGAACCGCGGTGACGACTATGGATTTCTCGGGAGGCGCGATGTCGGGTACGCCGTCCCGGCCGCCTGCGGCCGGAACAGTGACCGCAGTGACGGTCCACGGACCCCTCGGTGTCCTCGATCTCACGGTGCCCACGGACGCGACGCTTGCCGACGTGGCCGTGGCCTACGCCGCGGAGACCGGGCTGGCGGTGCCGTTGCCGTTCGTCAGCCGCACGGGTGAGCCGCTCCCGATGGCGACGGAGGTCGGTGCTGCGGGACTGGTCGCCGGTTCCGTGCTGGTCGCGGTCGACCCGGCGTACCGCCCGGCAGCGCCTCGACGTGTCCGATCGGGTGAGTCCCGATCGAACGGAGCGGTCCCCGGCACGGCGTCGAGCACCTGGCTGACGGTCGCTGTCGCCCTGGCGGTTGCGGCCGCGTGGTCCACGACCCGCCTCGCACCCGACGACCGGTTGCCGGCGATCGTCGTACTGCTCCTGACCGCGCTGGTCGGCTGCCTGCCGTTCGGTGCCCTGGCCACGCAGCGCGTGCTGGCGGCCCCGGCCTTTGCCGCTGCTGCCGTCTTCGCAGCAGCGTGGGATCCCCTCGACGAGCGTCTGCCGACCGTCTTCGGTGCCGCGGCGTTGGCCGCCGCGGTGACGGCTGCGGTCGGCCGGGCGCTGGCGGATCCCGACAGCAGTGCCGAGGTCGGCCTCCGGATCCAGATGCTGGTGGGCTCCGCCTGGTTCGCGCTGGCCGGCGTCGGCGCGCTGACCAATGTGGCCCCCCAGGTGGTGTGGGCCGTGCTCTTCCTGCTGGCGGTGCTGGGTGCGCGTTTCGTGCCCGAGGTGGCCATCGACGTACCGGACCAGTACCTCCTCGACCTCGAACGTCTCGCCGTGACGGCCTGGTCGGCTCGCGAACGGCCGACCGGACGCCGTGGCCGGATCGTGGTCCCCGAGCAGGCCGTGAGTGTGGTCGCTGCCCGCGGAGCGCGCGCGATCAGTGCCGCCGCGGTGGCGATCCTCGTCGTGGTCCTCGTGTCCGCTCCGATGGTGCTCTGGACTGCCGACCTGCCGCTGGACCGGATCGGCGCACGCTGCCTGGTCGGCTTCGGTGGCGGCACCCTGCTGCTCGCTGCCCGGAGTTACCGCCACGTCCTGGCCCGGAGATTGTTGCGACTTTCCGGGGTCATCTCGGTCGGTCTCGTCGCCCTGGTCCTGCTCGGAGTGATGGGTCCGGGGGAGCCGTCGGACGGTTCCAGCCTGCCCGGATTCCTGGCGATGGCCGCGATCGCGTTGGCCGCAATCCTTGTCCTGGTGGGGGTTCTGGTCGGTCGAGGCTGGCGTTCGGCCTGGTGGTCGCGACGTGCAGAGGTCGCCGAAGCGGTGTGCGGTTCGTTCGCTTTCGGGGCCGTTGTGGTGGCCGTTGGATTCTTCCGTCATCTGTGGGAAGTGACGGGTTGATGTTTAGCCCGGTCGGTGGCCGGGGTACCACCCATCGCGTCGGCTCTTTGAAAGCACTCGGGAGCCAGTTCAAAGAGGTAAACCGCAACCAGTGGCCAGTCAGATGAGCCGGCCGCAACCAGAGACCAAGGGAGAACAGACATGACTGTCGAGTTCGGACAGGCAGAAGGCGCACTCAAGCGGATCGCCGATCGAGTCATCCAGGCCAAGGATGAGTTCGGCAAGCACTCCAGCACCCTCGACGGCCAGATCAGCGCGTTGAAGGGCAAGTGGGAGGGCGACGGCGGTCGCGCGTTCATGGTCCTTCACCAGGCATGGACCGAGAAGCACAAGGTCGTCACGACGGCACTGGACAAGTTCCACGCCTCGCTGACCGAGACCGAGAAGGACAACGTTGCAGTCGACCAGCAGGCCGGCGGCAGCATGAACAACCTCATCAACAAACTCGGCAACCTCTGAGCCGGACGAGAAACCAAGGAGATATGACATGAGCCTCGACGGCCTCCGCGTCAACCACGGCGAGCTCGAAGCCGCTGCCCAGAACATGTACGCCACCGTCCAGAAGCTGGACGAGTCGCTCAACAACCTCGAGAAGGACATCGCCAACGATGTCGCCACCTGGTCCGGCCAGCAGCAGGAGGCCTACCGCGTCTCCAAGGCTTCCTGGGACTGGGCGATGCAGGAGATGAAGGACCTGCTCGACGAGAGCCACAAGACCGTCTACTCGTCGAACGCCGAGTACATGGCCGCCGACAAGCGCGGCGCGGGCCGATTCGAATTCTGATCAGTCACACCACAGCGAGGGGCCGACGCACACGCGTCGGTCCCTTTCGCTGATGTCAGGATGAGGCCACGGTCTCGGGAAGGGTTGAGCAGATGACACAGGCAGGTCGGGTTTCGGGGGCAGTGGCCTCCGGGCTGGTCCGGGTGACGATAACTTCGGGCACACGGCGTGTGGACCTCGTGCTCCCCGGAGCGATTCCGGTCGCGGAGTTGCTCCCCGAACTGGCCCGCAGCGTCGGGTTGCTGGATCCGGCGACGGTCCACGGTGGTTATCGCGTCGGTACGGCGGACGGCCGCCGACTGGCGCCCGACACCGGACTGATCCTGCAGGGCGTCGAGGACGGCGGCCTGCTCACGGTGTCCGCCGGCGTCGACGACCCGGCTCCGCGGGTCTACGACGACGTGGTCGAGGCCATGACCGATGTCGTCGAGCACGATCTCCGGCCGTGGCTGCCCGCCTCCGGTCGTCACACGGCGCTGACGGCGGCCGGTCTGTTCCTCGCCCTCGGACTGGTGGCGCTGCTCATCCAGCGCGGCTCGGACCTCGCGGGTGCAGCGACCGCCCTGGTCGCTCTCGCCCTGTGCGCGGGCGGCATCGTCCTGTCCCGCGCCCAGCACGAACCGGAAGCTGCCGTCGGGGTCTCCTGGCTCGGTGCCGCCTACGCGGCCGCCGCCGGCGTGATGTTCGCGCCGCTCGACGCCGACCTGTTCGCCGAACCACTGGCTTTCGCCGGCGCCGGTGCGCTGATGGCCGGTCTGATCTGCGTGATCGGCCTCGGTGCCGGTCGGACGCTGGTCTTCCCGCCCGTCGTCATCGGTGTGCTCGCGCTCGTCATCGGCCTCTATCTCCGTTCTGCCGACGGTGAGGGCTTCGAACCCGCACCGCTGCTCACCACGGTCCTCGCGCTCGTGGTGCTGGCCGGCAGCGTCTTCCCGTGGCTCGCGCTCGGCGCCACCTCCACCCGGGTGGACCAGCTCTTCGCTCCGTCCGACATCACGGCCGATCCCGAGGACATCGAGCATTCCCGGGTCGCCGCTGATGCCCGGATCGCGCACGAGATCCTGCTCGCCATCTCCGGCACCGTCGGCCTGCTGCTGGTCCTCGTCGCGCCGCTGGCGGTCAGCCTCGGCGTGAGCGGCACGCTGCTCGCGGTGGACGCCTGCCTCATCGTGATGTTGCGGACGCGGCAGTACCGCACCGGCAGCGAGGTGCTCCTCGGGCTCGGGACCGGCATCGCCGGGCTCGCCGTGACCGCCCTCGCGGTGCTCTCGATGCACGACGACTGGCGCCCCACGCTGTCGGTGCTGCTCGCGGTGATGGGTGCGGTCCTGCTGACGGCGACGTTGTCGCCGTCGGTTCCCTCGGTCCGCCGTGGCCGGCTGGGCGACGTCCTTGAGTCGGTCGCCCTGCTCACCCTGCTGCCCTTGCTGGTCATCGCGGTCGGCCTCTTCACCCAGGTTCGCCAGGCGATCTGATGGCCACCAAGAAGGACCTTGTCGAGGCGTACTCCTTCAGCCGGCGGCGGCTGGTCACCGCGTTCGTGTCCGGGGCCCCCGGTGGGCGTGAGGTCGAGCCGGCCCGTCCGGGCCGGATGATCGTCGGTGGCGTCGCGCTCGCCGTACTGCTCATCGCGGGAGCGGCGGTCGCCGGCGCCCTCACCGATCGTCCGCCGGCCGACTGGGACACCCCGGGCCTGGTGACCGACGACCACGGTGCGCTCTACGTCATCCTCGAAGAGGACGCCGTCCCCGGCCAGCCGCGACTGCGCCAGATCATCAACGTGACCTCGGCCCAGCTCATCCTGGGTGCCGCCGTGAAGACCAAGAGCGTCCCGGAGGACGAACTCAATGTCCAGGACAAGGGTGCGCCGATCGGCATCCTCGACGCGCCCGCCACCGTGCCGGCGGCCGGCCAGCTGATCAACAGCGGCTGGACGTCCTGCACGGCTTCCGGCAGCGGCATCAAGACCGAGGTGACGGACCGTCCCGGCGTCACGTTGACGCCCGGCGACGGCTTCGTGGTGCGGGGTGCCGACAGCGGCAAGCCGTACCTCATCGCCGAGGCCGGCGTGGGTCCACTGCGGCGTGCCTACAGCTACGAGTTGCCCGCGAACAACGACGGCCTCTACATCGCGGTCGGCGTCTCGCCCACCGACGTGATCACCGTCCCCGACGAGTGGCTCTCGCTGTTCCCGGTCGGCGGTCCCCTGAACGGGGCGGGCCTCGGCATCGCCGGTCTGGGGAACTCCGTGGACCTCCCGGGCTACACCGCGGGCGCGCGCGTCGGCGACTACTACTTCGACTCCGGCCGGACCCTCGCGGCGACCAGGAACGGCTTCGTCCTCCTGTCCGACTTCGCGGCAGCGGTGCTGCGCAACACGACCCTGCCGGGCGCCGGCCGCAAACCGGTTGAGCTCAAGCGTTCGGAAGGGGCTGGCTTCAACATCGACGAGAGCGCCGATCCGTACGGCGACGCGGCCTGGCCGGACGACATGCTGCGGGGCTCGGCTGGTGCCAACGACCAGATCTGCGCCCAGCTCGTGACCGAGGAGGACGAGCTGCCGAGGGCCTTGCTCGCCACCGTGCCGTCCGGCTCAGCCATGCTCGAAGGTGTTGCCGAGGGCGAGCGGGAGGTCAACGTGATGTCCGGTCGAGGGGCCCTGATCCGCTCGGCCGAATGGACGACCTCGCGCGGCGGGACCACCTTCCTCATCGACGATCGCGGCCGGACCAACTCGGTGGCTGGCGCGCTCGAAGTGGAGCGGCTCGGCTACCAGAAAGTCCCCGCCGTCGTCATCCCCGACTCCTGGAACAAGCTGTTCCAACCCGGCGCGGACCTCTCGGTCCTCGCGGCCCTCTGCCCGCCGACGACGAACGCGCCGACGAAGGCCGACGAGGACAAGAACACGTGTTCGTGAAGGTACGACGACCGCTGATCGCTTCCCTGGCGGCGATCTCGTGCGTGCCGGTCCTGCTGATCCCCGGGGCATCGGTCGCGCACCAGGCCGCCGTGGCCGCCGAAGGTCCGGAGTGCTCGGCCGTGTCGCCGGACGACGACGTGGAGCGTCCGGTCACCGGCGAGAACACGGCGATGGAGGCACTCCAGGTCCCGCAGGCCTGGGCGCAGGCAGACAAGACGGGCAAGCGCCCGGGGGCCGGCGTGACCGTGGTCGTCGTGGACAGCGGTATCTCCGGTCTGCGTGACCGCGGCCCGGCGCCGGTGAAGAGTGCCCACGGCCTGATCGTGGGCGGCATCATCGCCGGACCGAACCAGCCGAAGCCGGCGGTCCCCGTGGGCATCGCCCCCGGCGCCGACCTCGTCGACGAACCGTTCTACAACGTGCCGCGCGGCGAGGAGCAGGACGGACTCCTGCTCCCGATGTCCGATGCCCTCGAACAGCACCTGAGGGGCGTCACCGCCCGCCGGCGCAGCGGGGCGCTCAAGGGCCCCACCATCGTGCTGATTCCGATGGAGGTGTTGCACACCGACTCCCTGGAGAAGGCCGTGGCGGCGCTCGTCGCGTCCGGCGTGCTGGTGATCGCTGCCGCCGGCGACCGGCCCGCGGACGACTCGTTCCTGACGTCGTACGCCAACGACAAGGCGTCACCGGGCGAGGACGCGGTCGCGGACGTCTGGCCGGCGGGCGGCGACGGCGTCGTCTCCGTGGGCGTCTCGACGCCGACCGACGGTGTGCTCCGCAACTCGGGCATCGACCTGGCCGCGCCCGGCACCGGGTCCGTCTCCAAGGCGCTCAACGGCGCGTGGTGCGTGGTCACGACGATCTCCTCGCACTGGGCGGCCGCCCAGGTCGCCGGCGTCGCGGCCGTCGTGTGGTCGGTCCACCGCGGCGACACCGCGAAGCAGCTCGAGGAGCGCCTCGAGGGCACGGCGAGCGGCAACGGCGAGGGCGCCAGCCCGCTGACCGGGTACGGCGTCGTGCAACCCGTGGAGGCGATCCTCCGCGACGTCAACGGGATGGGTGCCGAAGGGCATGAGGCGGACGTCGTACAGCGGGCCAGGGAGCCGCGTGAGCGCGCCGACCTGCTCGCCGAAGCGCGCGACAACGCCGTCTGGTGGGGTCTCGGCGGCGGTGGGGCGCTGGTGATCCTGGTGGTGCTGCGCCCGGTGTTGTCGCGCCGTCGTACGACGGGCGGCTCAGAACTCCGTCGGTGACGCCGCGCGGTCCTCGGCGAGGGCGAGTTCCGGCAGGGCTCCGGTCCAGCGCAGGACGAGGGCCGGTCGCAGTTCGCGCACCTGGTTCAGCAAGGTCGTGAGGAGCAGGAATCCGCCGAGGATCTCGAGGCTCTCCTCGAGCGTCATCACCGCGAGATAGGTCAGCGACTGGCGGCCTCCGTCGACGACGCTGCCGCCGACCATCTCGAAGCCGACCGCACCCGAGAGATAGATGATCACGGCGAGCAGCAGTTGCGGCCGGATGGTGGCGGACAGGTTCCTGACCACGGGCGCGAAGTAGAACGCCGCAGCAGCCACGATGAGCAGCGCGGGGATCAGCCAGGTGAAGTACAGGACGCCGAAGTCCAGGCCGAGGCCGTTGCGGAGCGGGCGGCTGGCCATGTCGTGGAGCTGGGCGGTCTCGTCGATCGCCATGACGAGCAGGAACGCCGACAGTGCCGCCCAGCGGCCCGCGATGGCTTCGTGACGGAGACGGCGGACCTGGGCGACCAGGAGGCACAGTCCAGCGGAGCAGATCAGCAGGAACGACGAGAACCACGCCGCGAGGTTGCCCTCGGCGTTCAGGTCGAACTGGCGCACCATCCCGTACTTGGTGGGGTACACGTCGAACGCCTCACGGGCAACGAGCCCGGCGAGGTGTCCTGTGATCAGTACGACGGCACACCAGGCCAGGATCCGAACGGGTCGCAGCATGTTCACTCACCAACGTCAGGGCGTCGCGTCCCGGATCGCGCGCGAGTCCAATGACGGACGGCGCCGACATGAGCGTCGGCGCCGTCCGGTGGCGGAGGTACGGGGATTCGAACCCCGGAGGGCGTTAACCCAACTCGCTTTCCAAGCGAGCGCCATAGGCCACTAGGCGATACCTCCGCGGAGGAGGCTACCCGTCGCCCGGCGGCGGCATGAAATCGTCCACGTGCCGGAGTCTCGACAGCGTGGCGCCGGTGCACGACACTGATCCGCGGAGCGTCATCCTGGGGAGGGTCTGACATGGGGAATCAGCAGCGCCATGCGCTGGCAGTGTTCGTGGTCGTTCTGGCAGGGCTGCTTGCCCTGCCCGTCGGTGCATCGGCAGGCGAGCAGGCTGCCGCCCGCTCGGTGGTGGCGGGGTCCGCACCACCGTCGACACTGGAGCGAACGGTCACCCGCGACGGGCGCAGCCTGAAGGTCCGGTTGAGTCGGGTGAGCACCCGCGCCCCCGGGTTCGAGGTCCTGGTCCAGCAGGCGAGCGGTGCGCTGGTCGCGCAGGCCGCGCCCGCGGAACGCTCCTACCTCGGCACCGTGGACGGCGTCCCCGGCGCGAGCGCCGCGGCGGTACTCCGCTCTGACGGCAAGGTCGAGGGCTTGATCGTCTTCGACCGCGGTGGCACGTGGCAGTTCGTGGACTCCACGGTCGTGGGCACCCGCGGGCTGTCCCAGCCCACGACGTACGCCTGGCCCTCGGCCACCGACACGTCCCGCAATGTCACGGTCGTGCCGGGGCAGGTCGGGGCGAAGACCTACCGCTGGGGCGTCGGGTACGACCTGGCGAACCGCTGGTTCAGCGACGCGGCCACGATCAACGGGTCGGTGGACCGCGCCCTCGACGCCGTCGAGCTCAACACCGTGATCCTGCAGGCCGCCTACGAGACCGACGCGCGGCTCCGGCCGGCAACGGGGCGCGTGATCATCCGCGCCTCGGCCACGGCCGAGCCCTACGCCGGCTACGCATCGCCGCTCGGCGACGTCCGTGAGGAGTGGCGTACGGCGCAGGCCGACTCCGGCGTCGATGCCGTTGCTCTCTGGCACGGCGCCGGCGCGGGCGGGGGCGTCGCCTACCTCAGCACGATCGCCGGTGACTACGGCGTGAGCTCGAACGGGGGCACCGGTACCCCGTGGGTCGTGACCCGCCACGAGCTCGGCCACGTCTGGGGAGCCAGTGACAACCACACCAACGGCCCCGAAGGCGCCACGATCAACTCCGGCAACCAGTTCCACCGCTTCGACGGGACCGAGCTCAGTGCGATCCTGCGACTTCGCAACGACCGGCTGGCCCGCGCCGTGTCGCCGTTCGAGGCCGTGCCGGCCCAGACGGTGCCGCTGCCGCCGTACGCCGCCCTGGATCTGGTGATCCACCAGACCAGCGGGACGGCGTACCGGTTCCGCCCCACCGACAACGACCACGACGCGAACGGGAACGCCCTCGCCCTGTCCGGTGTCGCCGCCCGCAGCCACCTGGGTGGGCGACTGTCCAGACTGGGCAATGTCGTGACCTACCTTCCGCCGCGGGTGTCGAGTCGCACGACGGATTTCGTCCGGTACATCGTGCGGGACTCCACCGGCCGTACGGCGACGGGTGTGGTGCTGTTCCGCGTCGATCCCGCGCCCGCGCCCGGACCGGTGAGTGGTTGGCGCAATGTCGCGGTCGCCCCGGCCTCGCGCTACACGATCCTCAACACGCAGTCCCGACTGGTCATCGGCAAGGATGCCCGGAACCGGGTGGTGCAGCGCGGTGCGTACGGCTCTCTCACCGCGTTCACGGTGAAGAAGTCCTCGACCTACGCGATCCAGCGATCGGGCGGTGGCTGTCTGGCGGCTCGTTCCCAGGGGCGGGTCGTCTTCGAGACGTGTCGGGCAGTGTCGGCCCAGCGATTCCGGATCGTCGAGCACCCGGTCACCGGCTCGGCGATCGTCAGCAAGCGTTACGGCACCTGCGTGCTGCCGACGAGCGGGAGCATCCTCTCCGGCGCCGTGTTGACCCATCGCCAGTGCGGGCAGACGCTCGCGATGAGCTGGTCGTTCCGGCCTCCTTCGGTGTCCTCCTGGTCGACGCTTGCCCCGAGCGTGGGCCAACGCAGCCTGATCCAGTTGGTGTCGGGACGGCCGGCGGGTGTCCCGGACGGCACGGTCGGAAGTTCGGGCCTGCTGGTGCGTGAGCCCGGCGGGGCTGCCACCCGCGTGCGGCTGGCCCGCAACCCCAACGGGACCTATCAGCTGCGCAATCTCCTCACCGATCGCTGCTTCGACGCCTACGGCACGGGCGTGGGCGGCCAGGTCGGCACCTGGGGGTGCGGGGTGCAGGACAACCAGCAGTGGCGGGTGCTGGCGAACCCCGCAGGCGGGGTCTCGCTGCGCCTGGTCCGCGGGGGACTGTGCCTCGGCGTTGCCAGACGTGAGGTCGGCACCGGACTGACGATGCAGGTGTGCAGCCTCGGTCCCGGAGTGCGCTGGCGGATCGCCACCTGAGTTCGGCAGTCGCGCGACGGTCGACTAAAGTGCTGCCAACCCCCCGTGCGGTGGCATCTCACCCAACTCCCCCAGGGCCGGAAGGCAGCAAGGGTAAGTGAGCTCTGTCAGGTGCACGGGGGGCCTTACGTTTGATAGGGGCGATATGGCTACCGGCTCGATGATCCACACCTTCACCGTGCAATGGGCCGACATGGATCGCGGCGTCTACGAGGACTTCACCCTGCGCGTGGCGCGGCACCCGTCCGAGACCGACGCGTACATGCTCACGCGGCTGCTGGCCTACTGCATGGAGTACGAGGAAGGCATCGCGTTCAGCGAGGGCATCTCCTCGACCCAGGAGCCGCCCGTCTTCGTCCGCGATCTCACCGGCCAGATCACCGCGTGGATCGAGGTCGGCGCGCCGGATGCCGAGCGCCTGCACCACGGCAGCAAGCTGGCGGATCGGGTCGCGGTCTACACGCACCGAGACCCGGCCAGGCTGATGACCACGTGGTCCGGGAAGCGCATCCATCGCGCCCAGGACGTCGTCGTACGCAGCTTCGACCCGGGCTTCATCGACGCAGCGGTCGCTGCGATCGAACGCCGCAACGTGGTCACGCTGTCCCTCACGGAGAGCGAGCTGTACCTCGATCTGAACCAGACGACGCTGCAGTCGACGGTCCACGAGCACCGGATCGAGTGACCACTCCCTGGTCCCTCGGGCCCGGCCCTCTGGTGCTGCCCTCTGGTGCTGTCGGTGTGGCTGGTTAGTGTTCACTCGTGGACTCCCCGCTCGCGCTCTACCGCCGCTACCGGCCCGAGACCTTCGCCGAGGTGATCGGGCAGGAACACGTGACCGAGCCGTTGCGCGCGGCCCTTGCGGCCAACCGGGTCAACCACGCCTATCTGTTCTCCGGTCCGCGGGGTTGTGGCAAGACCACGAGCGCCCGGATCCTGGCGCGGGCGCTGAACTGCGAGCTGGCGCCGATCGCCGATCCGTGCGGCGAGTGCGACAGCTGTCGTGACCTGGCCCGGGGCGGCCCCGGGTCGATCGACGTGATCGAGATCGACGCGGCGTCCCACGGTGGTGTCGACGACGCCCGGGACCTGCGCGAGAAGGCGTTCTTCGCGCCCGTGCGCAGCCGCTACAAGGTCTACATCATCGACGAGGCCCACATGGTGACCACGCAGGGCTTCAACGCCCTGCTCAAGCTGGTCGAGGAGCCCCCGCCCCACCTGCGCTTCATCTTCGCCACGACCGAGCCGGAGAAGGTCATCCCGACCATCCGCTCGCGGACCCACCACTACCCGTTCCGGCTGATCCCGCCGCGATTGCTGTCGTCGTACCTCACCGAGTTGTGCGAGGCCGAGGGCGTGACGATCCAGCCGGCGGCCCTGCCGCTGGTGGTCCGCGCCGGTGCCGGGTCGGCGCGCGACACCCTCTCGGTGCTCGACCAGTTGCTGGGTGGCGCGGGCGACGCCGGCGTCACCTACGAGCTCGCCAGTGGGCTGCTCGGCTACACGCCCGACACGTTGCTCGATGACGTCGTGTCGTCGTTCGCGGCCGGCGACGGCGCCGCCGTCTTCGGCGTGGTCGACAAGGTCATCGAGACGGGCCAGGACCCGCGTCGCTTCACCGAGGACCTGCTGCGCCGCCTGCGCGACCTCGTGATCATCTCGGCGGTGCCCGACGCGGCGGCCTCCGGTCTGATCGACGTCTCCGGCGACCAGGGTGACCGCCTGGTGGCCCAGGCCACCTCGTTCGGGCGGGGCGAGCTGACCCGGGCTGCTGACCTGGTCGCGACCGGCCTCACCGACATGCGCGGCGCCACCGCGCCCCGGCTGCTGCTCGAGCTGATCTGTGCCCGGATCCTGCTGCCCGCGGCCGACCACAGCACCGAGGGCGTCCTGGCCCGCCTGGACCGCCTCGAGCGCCGCGCCTCCATCAGCGGTACGACGTCCGCCGAGTCTGCTCCGGCCGCAGCCCCTGCGGCCGCGCCGGCGCAGGACCGCCCCGCGCCGTCGCGCGCCGAGCGGGCTGCTCCGGAGCGTTCGGAGGAGCCGGCCGCGCCCCAGCGCCCGGCGATGGCTGCCCCTGCACCCGCCGAGCCGGCCCCAGCGCCGGTGGTCGAGCCTGTCGAGACCCCCGAGCCCACGCCGGTCGCGGTCGTCGTACCCGAGCCCGAGCCGGTGCGCGAGCCCGTCGCCCCCGAGCCCGTCGCGTACGTCCCGGAGCCGCCGGCTCCGGCGACGCCCGCCGCCCCGGCCGCCGAGGGCGCCATCCTCACCCTCGTCGACATCCGCCGGCTCTGGCCCTCGGTGATCGACCGGGTCAAGAGCGTCAAGCGGGTCACCTGGATCCACCTGACGCAGAACTCGCAGGTCGTCGGCTTCAACAACGCCGTGCTCAGCCTCGGCTTCCAGTCCGACGGCCCGCGCAAGTCCTTCGAGTCCGGCGGCCACGCCGAGATCGTGCAGCAGGCGGTGATCGACGAGATCGGCGCGAACGTGCGGATCGAAGCGATCATCGACCCGGCGGCCGACCCGAGCGCGAACACCCCGGCCGCGCCGTCGGCGCCGGCGGCACCCGCCCCGGCCCCTGCGGCCGCCCCGGCGGCGCCCGCCGCCCCCCAGGCCGCCCCGCCCGCGCAGAACCAGCCTGCCGACGACGCTCCGCCCTGGGCTGTCGAGGGCGATGCGGCGCCCGCCGAGGAGCCGGTCTCCCGGCGTCCCCGGATGGCCGACATCCAGGCCGAGGTCGAAGCGCCGAAGCAGGATCCCGACGCCGCGGTCGCGTTCGACGACGCCGAGGTCGACGAGGAGTCCAGTGCCGAACTGCTGGCCCGCGAGCTCGGCGCCCGTGTCATCGAAGAGATCCCGCGCGCCTGATCGGCGCGACACCGCCCACCCCTGGACCCTCCGGTCCCGTCAGAGATGAGATGACCATGAGCCAGAACCCGTTCGACGCACTCACCGGTGGCGGCGACCTCGCCGGTGCCCTGGGCGGCCTGGACCTCGGCGCCCTGCTCCAGCAGGCCCAGCAGATGCAGGAAGACCTCCAGTCCGCGCAGGAGCGTCTGGCCGACACGAGCGTTGAGGGTTCGGTCGCCGGCGGCGTCGTCACGGTCACCGTGTCCGGCGTCGGTGAGCTGACCGCCGTGAACATCACCCCCGAAGCGCTCGACGGCACCGACGCCGCGGCCCTGGCCGATCTCGGCGACCTGATCGTCGCCGCGTTCCGCGATGCCCGGACCAAGGTCGACGAGCTGGCCAGCGACACCCTCGGCCCGCTGGCCGGCGGACTCCCCGGCGCGGGCGAGCCCGGCACGCCGGGCCAGCTCGGATTCTGAGCGGACCCGGACCTTGTACGAAGGCGTTGTTCAGGACCTCATCGACGAGCTCGGGCGGTTGCCCGGGGTCGGTCCGAAGAGCGCCCAGCGGATCGCGTTCCACCTGTTGCAGGCCGATCCCGCCGACGTACGCCGCCTCGCGGACGTGCTCATCGAGGTCAAGGCGAAGGTCAAATTCTGCAGCGTCTGCTTCAACGTCGCCGAGGACGACCAGTGCCGGATCTGTCGGGACGCTCGTCGCGATCCCTCGATCCTGTGCGTGGTCGAGGAGTACAAGGACGTCGTGGCGATCGAGCGGACCCGGGAGTTCCGGGGCCGCTATCACGTCCTGGGAGGCGCGATCTCGCCGATCGACGGCATCGGTCCGGAGCAGTTGCACATCCGCGAACTGCTCACGCGCCTCGCGGACCAGACGGTCACCGAGGTGATCCTCGCAACTGATCCGAACCTCGAGGGTGAGGCGACTGCGACCTACCTCACCAGAATGCTCGGGCCGTTGGGGTTGCGCGTGACACGTTTGGCGAGTGGACTTCCGGTGGGAGGAGACTTGGAGTACGCCGATGAGGTCACCCTGGGTCGGGCATTCGTGGGAAGGCAGACAGCAACATGAGTAACAACACCAACGCCACTGGGGCGGCGAGCGAGAAGCTCCCCGGACTGGCTGCGCTCGAGGCGCTGATTGCCGTCGAGACGGAGACCGTGCGGCTGGCCGACGACATCGCGGCCTCGGTCCGGTCGTTCCTCGACGGGCTGCGGGTGGTCGCAGCCGAGGCCACGGGGGGACAGGCGGTGTCCCTGCTGCTGCTCCAGATCAGCCAGATTGCCCTCACCGGCGCCCGACTGGGGGTGCACCGGGACTTCGCCCCGCGCGACGAGTTCCAGCCCGATGACGGCCCCGACCCCGATCTCGACGAGCTCCGGCTCCAGTTGGCGGGCCTGCTCGGCGACCTCGACACCTACAGCTACGTGTTCGACCCCTACCAGCCCGAGATGGTCGAGGGCCTGCTCTCCGACGACCTGACGAGCATCGCGGCGGACCTCGAGGTGGGCGTGCGCCACTACGACGTCGGCGACGTCGAGGAGGCCCTCTGGTGGTGGCAGTTCTCGTACGTCTCGGCGTGGGGAGCCCTCGCTGGCGCGTCCATGAAGGCGCTGCTGTCCGTGGTCGCCCACGACCGGCTCGACGTCGACCTCGACCGCACCCAGGAGCTCGAACTGGTCCAGGTCGCCGCCGCAGTGCTGGGCGACTGACCCTCGCCGCAGCACCGCCGTACGACGACCGGGCTGGACACGGGGGAAATCCCCTCGCGTACGTCGGTAGAATCGGGCTCGGCCCCGCGTGCCGTCTCGCGGCCGGGGCCAGGTCCCCTTCCCCGTACAGCCAGGAGTGAGCCCCCGTGGGCATTGTCGTGCAGAAGTACGGCGGCTCGTCGGTCGCCGATGCCGCCGGCATCAAGCGCGTCGCGCAGCGCATCGTCAGCACCAAGAAGGCCGGCCACCAGGTCGTCGTCGTGGTCTCGGCGATGGGGGACACGACGGACGACCTGATCGAGCTCGCCAACGAGGTCTCCCCGCTGCCGCCGGCCCGTGAGCTCGACATGCTGCTCACCGCCGGTGAGCGGATCTCGATGGCCGTGCTGGCCATGGCGATCCAGAGCGTCGGCCACGAGGCGCGGTCCTTCACCGGCTCGCAGGCGGGCGTCATCACCGACGCCGAGCACGGCCGGGCGAAGATCATCGACGTGACCCCGGGCCGGATCCAGGCCGCCATCGACGAAGGCGCGATCGCCATCGTCGCCGGCTTCCAGGGCGTCTCGCAGACCACCAAGGACATCACCACGCTGGGCCGTGGTGGCTCGGACACGACGGCGGTGGCCCTCGCGGTGGCGCTCAAGGCCGACGTGTGCGAGATCTACTCCGATGTCGACGGCATCTTCACCGCCGACCCGCGGATCGAGCCGCGCGCCCGCAAGGTGCCGCGCATCTCCTACGAGGAGACCCTCGAGATGGCCGCGCAGGGCGCCAAGATCCTGCACCTGCGGTGCGTCGAGTACGCGCGCCGCTACGACATGCCCATTCACGTCCGCTCGTCCTTCTCCGAGAAGGAGGGCACCTGGGTCGTCAAGGCCGAGGATGTTGCTCAGGAGGATTCCATGGAAGCCGCCATCATCACCGGTGTCGCCCACGACCGCAGCCAGGCCAAGATCACCGTGGTCGGCGTCCCCGACAAGCCGGGCGAGGCCGCGGCCCTGTTCCGCGCCGTCGCCGACGCGCAGATCAACATCGACATGATCGTCCAGAACGTCTCGGCCGCCGCAACGGGCCGCACGGACATCTCGTTCACGCTGCCCAGCGGTGAGGGCCAGACCGCGATGACCGCGCTGTCCCGCATCCAGGAGGCCGTCGGCTTCGAGAGCCTGCAGTACGACGACAGCGTCGGCAAGGTCTCCATCGTCGGTGCCGGCATGAGCTCCTCGCCGGGCATCTCCGCCCGCTTCTTCGAGGCGCTCTCCGAGGCCGGCGTGAACATCGAGATGATCTCCACCTCCGAGATCCGCGTCTCCGTCGTCGTCGCCGAGACGCAGGTCGAGGACGCCGTCAACGCCGCACACGCCACCTTCGAGCTGGGCTCGGACGAGATCGAGGCCGTCGTGTACGGCGGAACAGGACGCTGACTCATGGGTCTCAGCATTGGAATTGTCGGAGCCACCGGCCAGGTCGGTGTCGCCATGCGCCAGATCCTGCTCGAGCGGAACTTCCCCGCCGACACGATCCGGTTCTTCTCCTCGGCTCGCTCCGCGGGCAAGGTGCTGGCCTACGGTGACCGCGAGATCGTGGTCGAGGACGCCGAGACGGCCGACCCGACCGGGCTCGACATCGCGCTGTTCTCCGCCGGTGCCACCGCTTCCCGCGCGCTGGTGCCGCGCTTCGTCGACGCCGGCGTGATCGTCGTCGACAACTCCTCGGCCTTCCGCAAGGACCCGTCGATCCCGCTCGTGGTCTCGGAGGTGAACCCTGAGGCTGCCGCCGAGGTGATCGCCGCCGGCCGCGGCATCATCGCGAACCCGAACTGCACCACGATGGCCGCGATGCCCGTCCTCAAGCCGCTGCACGACGAGGCCGGACTGGTCCGCCTCATCGCGTCGACGTACCAGGCCGTCTCCGGCTCCGGCATCGCAGGCGTCGAGGAACTTGCCACCCGGGTCGAGGCGGCGGGCGACAAGGCCCGTGAGCTGGCCTACGACGGCGAGGCCGTCGCGTTCCCCGAGCCGGGCGTCTACCAGCGCACGATCGCCTACAACGTGGTCCCGCTGGCAGGTGCCCTCGTCGACGACGGCCTGAACGAGACCGACGAGGAGCAGAAGCTCCGCAACGAGTCCCGCAAGATCCTCGGCCTCCCGGACCTGCGGGTCTCGGGCATCTGCGTGCGCGTCCCCGTCTTCACCGGCCACTCGCTGGCGATCAACGCGGAGTTCGAGCGGCCGCTGACGGCCGCCCGCGCGACCGAGTTGCTGTCCGGCGCCGCTGGTGTCGAGCTCGCCGAGATCCCGAACCCCCTCGCCGCAGCCGGCAAGGACCCGTCGTACGTCGGCCGGATCCGTCAGGACCCGGGTGTCGACGACAACCGCGGCCTGGCGTTGTTCGTCTCCAATGACAACCTGCGCAAGGGTGCCGCTCTCAACACCGTGCAGATCGCCGAGCTGATCGCCGCCTCGCGGTGACGGGAGATTCACCGGCCGGCCGGTGAATCTCATGCCTGGACGAGGAAGGTTCGTCGTCCAGGCATGAGTTTCGTCGTCCAGCCCCAGCGCAGTATCAGGCGTCTGTTGGTTCGACGAACGTCTTGGTGACCCAGACCGAGGCGAGATAGCCGCCGATGCTCAGGACCGGAATGATGATCAGCATCGACCAGCTGTCGAGCAGGTCGATCAGGAACAGCAGGGCCACCACGGCCACCAGGCCGACTGCGAGGAAGCTGCTGCTGCCGGGGTCGGGGATGAGGAAGACCTTCAGCAGGGCACTGCCGAGCAGCACGCAGAGCGCGAAGGTGGCGATCAGCAGCAGGAAGCCCGGGCCCCCGCCGCACGAGGACGTGCCCCGGACGGCCTCGCAGCCACGCAGCGACAGCCAGGTCAGCGCGACCATCGTGGCGCCCACGGCGAACCCGGTGAGGGCTGCGGCGCGGTAGAGCGTCAGCAGCGGCCCCTGGGCCAGCTGGGAGATCTCGGCGTCCTCGGTGGCCGCCGTGGTCGTCGCCACCGGCTCCGGCTCAACAGGCTTCGGGGCCGGCTTCGCGGCGGCGGGCTTGGGCGCCGGCGTCGGCTCAACAGGCTTCGCTGCCACGGGAGCAGGTTCCGGTTCGGGCTCGGGTTCGGGCTCGGGTTCGGGTTCCGGCTCCGGTTCGGGCTCCGGTTCGGGTTCGGGCTCCGGTTCGGGTTCCGGCTCCACGGCCTCCAGGACCGCGGTCGGCTCTTCGAGCGCGGGCTCCTCGACGACCGCTTCCGTGGCCACGGGGACCTCGGCGGTCGGGGGCGTCGGACGAGTGGCGGCCGCGGGGCTGGCTGCCGTGCTGGGCTCTGCGGGCGCGTCGGACTTCTCGGCCGGCTTCTTCTTGCGCCCGAACAACTTGGGCGGTTCCAAGCTGAGCTTCAGCTTGTCCTGCTCGTCTGACATGGCGTGCAGTCTGTCACGAAGGGCTGGCGTGGGGTGGCAACACCCACGCAGGGGTCCGACACGCCGTTGACCCGCGCTCAGCACGCATCTGGTGCGGGCTGAGCGCGGGGAAGAGCCCCGGCGGGGCCCAGACCGGCAAAAGCAAGGGACCCGAACCCACTTCCGTGGGTCCGGGTCCCTTACCGATGTCCTGAGACATCACATGGTCGGGCTGACAGGATTTGAACCTGCGGCCTCTTCGTCCCGAACGAAGCGCGCTACCAAGCTGCGCCACAGCCCGCCGATCACCAGCCCCTTGCGGGGACGGCTCACAAGCACGGGAGCATAGCGGAGCCGGGAGGCCGACCTGCAATCGGGAGCCGGGTTGCGGACGGGGTGCCCTAGGCCACGGGCAGCAGGTTGAGGACGACCGCTTCGGGTCGGCAAGCGATCCGGATCCGCGTGTAGGGGTTCGTGCCGATGCCCGCGGAGACGTGCAGCACCGACGATCGAGGATCACCCGGCCGGGAGTCGGCGGGGTGGCGGTGCAGGCCGCGTGCGCGGGCCGGCTCGATGTCGCAGTTGGTGGTCAGCGCACGGGAACCGCCGGGCCAGGGCAGCCGCACCTGGCCGCCGTGCGTGTGCCCGGCGATGATCGCGTCGTACCCGTCGTCGGCGAACTGGTCCAGCACCCGCAGGTACGGCGCGTGGGCCACCCCGATGCGCAGGTCGGCATCCGCTTCCGCCGGTCCGGCGACGGCGGCGAGGTCGTCGTACCCGAGGTGCGGGTCATCGACCCCGGCGAACGCGAAGGTCGTCTCGCCGACGGTCAGCCGCGAACGCCGGTTGGTCAGGTCCAGCCAGCCCGCGCCCGCCATCCCGGCCGTCAGGTCACCCCATGGAAGTTGGGGGACGTCGGTGTGGCGCTTGCCGTCGTCCGGTGTCAGGTAGGCGAACGGGTTGCGCAGGCCGGGCTCGAAGTAGTCGTTGGAGCCGTGGACGAAGACGCCGGGCAGGTCGAGCAGGCCGCCGAGGCTGTCGAGTACGACGGGGACCGCATCGCGGTGCGCCAGGTTGTCGCCGGTGTCGATCACCAGGTCGGGCTCCAGAGCCGCCAGCGACCGCAGCCACTCCTGCTTCCGGGTCTGCCCGGGCGTCATGTGGATGTCGGTGAGCTGCAGGACCCGCAACGGGCGCATTCCGGCAGGCAGCACCCGGACGTCGTAGGTCCGCAGCGTGTACTGACGGGCCTCCCAGACCGCGTACGACGTCACCGCGGCCCCGAGCGCGCCGCCGAGGCCCGCCGTGCGCAGGAGCGCCTGCCCTAATCCCATTCGGCAAGCACATCACACGGCAGGCACAATCAAGGCATGAGCACCCTCAAGGACCGTCTGCGCGCTGACCTGACCACCGCGATCAAGGCCCGTGACGACCTCCGGTCCTCCACCCTCCGGATGGTCCTCACCGCAGTCACCAACGCAGAAGTGGCCGGGAAGGTCGCCAAGGAGCTCACCGACGACGAGGTGCTCAGCGTCCTGTCCAGCGAGGCGAAGAAGCGCCGCGAGGCCGCGGTGGCGTTCGAGGAGGGCAACCGGCCCGAGCAGGCCGCCAAGGAGCGTGCCGAGACGGCTGTGCTCCAGGACTACCTGCCCCAGCAGCTCGGGGTCGAGGAGATCGCAGCGATCGTCACCGCAGCGGTCGAGCAGATCGGCGCGGCTGGTGCCGGCCCCAAGGCCATGGGCCAGGTGATGGGCATCGTGACGCCGCAGGTCAAGGGGCGTGCCGATGGCGCAGCCGTGGCCGCGGAGGTACGGCGCCAGCTGGGCTGAGCCCGTACGTCAGTCGTCGTCGGTGGCGTCGTCGGTGGCGTCGTCCGTGGCGCCGCCGGTGGCGCCACCGGCAGGCGGCCCGCCGCGCTTCTTCTTTTTCTTCGCCGCCTTCGGGCTGCCGTCGGAGATGAAGAGGGTGACCGTGTCACCTGAGCCGAGGTCGGCCCCTGCGCCGGGGGAGGAGTAGGCGACGAGTCCGGCGCGGTAGCCCGAGTCGACCGTGCTGCCACGGGCGACCGTGAAGCCGAGGGCCGCCAGTTCCGAACGCGCGTCTTCGTAGCTTCGGCCGGCGACGTCGGGAATCGGGGTCAGGACGCCCGCGATGTCGGTGGAGGAAGGCCGCTCGAAGTCCTCGTCGTCGAGGTACTGGGCGATCGCCTTGAAGGTGTCCCCCCACAGCGGCCCGGCCGTGGTCGAACCCGACGAGGTGTACAGGGTCCGGCCGCCGACCGACTTGCCGTCCAGGGACTGGGGTTGGCCCGCCTTGTTGATGCCGGCCACCACCGAGGCGCCCGCGAGGTTGGGCGTGTAGCCAGCGAACCAGACCGAGTTGTTGGCGTTGGTCGTACCGGTCTTGCCTGCAGCCGGCTGCCCGGGGCTCAACGCCTGGCCGAAGCCACCGGGGGCGATCACGCCGCGGAGCACGTCGTTGACGGCGTTCGCGACGGGGCTGGCGAGCACCTGCGTGCACGCCTTCTCGTACTTCTTCAGGATGTTGCCGTCGACGTCCTCGATCTGCGTGACCGGACGGGCGTCACAGTGCAGGCCGCGTGCGGCGAAGGTCGAGTAGGCCTCGGCCATCTCCAGCGGGCTCACGCTGGCCACGCCGAGGGTGAACGACGGCACGATGTTCGCCTTGGTCAGGGAGCGGATGCCCATCCGCTTGGCGAGCTTCCACGGCTCGCAGATGCCGACCTCCTTCTCGAGGTTCACGAAGAAGGTGTTGACCGACTTCTGCGTGCCTTCGTAGAGGTTCGGCGAGGCCGACGATCGCGTGGAGTTGCCGGGCGTCCAGATGCCGCTGCTCTGGTAGGGCCCGTCGCAGGTCTCGAACTCGCTCTCGACGAAGCGACCGGGGTTGGGCGCCGGGAACCGCTGACTGAGCGGGATCTTCTTCTGGATCGCGGCGGCGAGCACGAAGGCCTTGAAGGTCGACCCCGGCTGGAAGCCAGCGGCGTCGCCGTACTTCGTGGGCACCGCGTAGTTGAGGAAGGTCTGGCCCTTCTTCTTGCCCATCGGTCGCGACTGGGCCAGCGCTCGGACGTTGCCGCTGCCGGGCTCGATCAGCGCCAGGGCGCCGATGGCCGCGTCGTCCTTGAAGACGTGGGACTTCACCGACGCCTGTGCGGCCTTCTGGAAGCGCATGTCGATGGTGGTCTTGATCGTCAGGCCACCGTTGAAGATCAGCGCCTCGCGCTCGGCGGGCGTCTCGCCCAGTGCGGGGTCGGTCTTGAGCCAGCGCACGACGTAGTCGCAGAAGAACTGCGCACCCGAGTTCACGCAGCCGTTCGGCTGCTCCTGCACCTTGAGCCCGAGCTTGCGCTTCTTCGCGGCGTCGGCCTCGGCGTCCGTGACGACGCTGAGCTGGGCCATCCGGCCGAGCACGATGTTGCGTCGGACCATCGCCTGGGCGGCGTTCTTCGTGGGGTTGTAGGCCTCGGGGCTCTGCACGAGTCCGGCCAGGAGAGCCGCCTGGCGCAGGTCCAGGTCCTTGGCGTTGACGCTGAAGTAGTGCTGGGCGGCGGCCTGGACGCCGTACGCGCCGTCACCGAAGTAGGCGGTGTTGAGGTACCGCTCGAGGATCCAGTCCTTTGTGTGGCGCTTCTCCAGCGCGATCGCGTAGCGCAGTTCCTTGAGCTTGCGACCGTAGGTGTCGTCGGTCGCTGCGGCGCGTTCCTCGTCGGTCTTGGCCTGGTTGATCAGGGTCAGCTTCACCAGTTGCTGCGTGATCGACGAGCCGCCCTGGGCGACGCCGCCGGCGGCCTGGTTGGTGAACAGGGCGCGCACCGTGCCCTTCACGTCGAGCGCACCGTGTTGGTAGAAGCGGTAGTCCTCGATCGCGACGATGGCCTCGACCATCGTGCGCGACATCTGGCGCAGGGGTACGTCGACCCGGTTCTGGTCGTACAGGGTGGCGATGGTGCGCCCGCCCTTGTCCTTGATCTCGGTGCGCTGCGGCAGTTGCTCGGTCGCGAGTTGCTGCGGGAGGTCGTCGACGGACTCGGCCACGTTGCGGGCGGTGAAGCCCAGGACACCGGCAAACGGGATCGCCAGACCCGACACGACGACCCCGAGGACGGCAGACACCAGCAGCATCACGCCGAGATGGGAGGCGATCTTGCCGGGCGGCAGGCCGTCGAACCGGGTACGAGACATGGCCTCAGGGTACGGGACATACCTGTGCGACCCGGACTCGTCGCGAGGTGAACGACGGTAGGACGGGCGCGCTCGACCAAGTGCGGACTAGTCAGATGTGACTAGACAGGTTGGGCAGAACGAGCGGTGTTGGAGAGGGGTCTTCATCCTTTACTTTGTCTAAGTCGAAGAGACCATGCGCTGTGGGGGTGCTGGCTCTTCGGATGTGGGAACCACAAGGGGACAACATGTGGGTAGATGACTGGGCGCCCAGGGCGGCCTGTAGAGAATCGCAGCCGGACCAGCTTTTCGTCCGTGGTGCAGAGCAGAACAAGGCCAAGCAAGTGTGTTCGGGTTGTGCCGTGCGCACCGAGTGTCTCGCTGAGGCGCTCGACAACCAGATCGAGTGGGGCGTCTGGGGCGGAATGACGGAGCGGGAGCGCCGTGCGCTGCTGCGCCGCCGCCCAAGTGCGTCGTGGCGCAAGGTCCTTGAGGACGCGCGCGACGGCCAGGGCGTACCGGCTGTCTGAGGCCTGAACCGGGAGGGTCGCGCGAGCGACCTTCCCGGCCTGTTTCACCCCTGTGCGAGCAGGGTGCCGACCGTGCGCAGCCCATCGAGGTCGTGCACGTCTCCGGCAAGCGCCGGCACGACGACCGTCGACACCTGCGGGTGCGCGGTCGCGAACCGGTCGCGCAGCATGCCCTCGCGCTGCACCATCCGCACCCGGTCCCCGTGGAGCCGGAGCAGTCCGGCCGTCAGCGACCCGGCATCCTGTTGACGCAGCCGCTCCGCTGCCGTCATCGCCTCGTCCGCCGACAGGGCGCCGGCCGGCTCCGGGCTGGCCCGGTTGATCACCAGTCCTGCCAAGGGCATGCCGTCCTCGCTGAGCCGCTCCACGAAGTACTCCGCCTCGCGCAGTGCATCCGGCTCCGGGGCGGCGACCACGAGGAACGCCGTACCGTCGGCCTTGAGCAGCGAGTAGGTCAGTTGCGCGCGCTGGCGGAAGCCGCCGAAGACGGTGTCGAGTGCGGTGACGAAGGTCTGCAGGTCCTTGAGGAACTGGGCGCCCAGGATCTTGGTCATCGCGTTCACGATGAGACCGAAGCCGGCCGACATCAGCTTCGCGGGGCCCTTGGCCGGCGCCATCATCAGCCGGACGAACTTGCCGTCCAGGAAGCTCGACAGGCGTTCGGGGGAGTCCAGGAAGTCCAGCGCTGACCGGGACGGCGGTGTGTCCACGACGATCAGGTCGTAGGTGCCGGCCGCTTGCGAGTCACGGTGCAACTGGCCGAGCTTCTCCATCGCCATGTACTCCTGCGTGCCCGCGAACGAGCTCGACAGTGCGATGTAGAACGGGTTGGCCAGGATCTGCTTCGCCTTCTCCGGGCTGGCCTGGGAGATGACCACCTCGTCGAAGGTGCGCTTCATGTCGAGCATCATCGCGTCGAGGGTGCCCTCGCCCTGGATGCCGCTGACCGGCCGCGGGGTGTTGTCGAGCTCCGCAATACCCATCGACTGCGCGAGGCGGCGAGCCGGGTCGATCGTGAGTACGACGACCTTCCGCCCCCGTTCGGCTGCCCGCAGCGCGAGCGCGGCACTGGTCGTGGTCTTGCCGACGCCGCCGGAGCCGCAGCACACGATGATCCCCGTCGTCGGGTCATCGAGGAGGGCGTCGACGTCGAGAGTGCCGGCCCGCCGGGCGGGCGTGGTGGCGGGGCCGACGCGGGTCTGGCGTTGGGTGCTGCTGCGTGCCATCAGGCCATTCCCTGCGCTCGGAGGTGGGCGGCGAGTTCGTACAGGCCGCCGATGTCGATGCCGCCGGCCATCCGGGGGAGTTCGTAGGACGGCACGTCGAGCTGGGCGACCAGCGCCCGCTGGGAGTCCTCGAGGGCGCGACGCTCGGCGTGGTCGGCTGCCTCGGCGACGAGGTCCTCGACCAGGGTCGGGGTGACCGCGAGGCCCCCTGCCGCGAGGTCCTTCTCGATGGCGGCCTGGTCGAGGCTGCCCGTGCGCGCGGCGGCGAGGTCGTCGGCATCGAGATCCTGGGGCCGGGCGAGGTTCACGATGACGCCGCCGACCGGGAGCCGGTTGGCACCCAGTTCGGCGATGCCGTCGATGGTCTCCTGCACCGGCATCTCCTCGAGCACGGTGACCAGGTGGACCGCCGTACGCGGCGAACGGAACAGGGTCATCATCGTGTCCGACTGCGCCTTGATCGGGCCGACCTTCGCCAGCCCGGCCAGTTCGTTGCTGACGTTGAGGAACTGGCAGATCCGGCCGGTCGGCGGCGCGTCCAGCACGACGTGGTCGTAGTTGATGGCGCCCTTGTTGCGGCTGTTGCGCTCGACGGCCTCGTAGACCTTGCCGGTGAGCAGCACGTCGCGCACGCCCGGCGCGATGGTGGTGGCGAACTCGATGACGCCGAAGCGGTCGAGCGCCTTCCCGGCGCGGCCGAGGCGGTAGTACATGGAGAGGTACTCCAGGAGCGCGGACTCCGCGTCGATGTGCAGGGCGTAGACGACGCCGCGGCCGCCGTCCTCGTCCGGGAGGCCGGTGGTCAGGCGCCGTTCGACGTACGGGAGCGGGTCGACGTCGAACATCCGCGCGATGCCCTGGCGACCCTCGACCTCACACAACAGGACGTTCTTGCCCTTGCGGGCCAGCGCGAGCGCGAGCGCCGAGGCCACGGTCGACTTACCCGTACCGCCCTTGCCGGAGACGATGTGCAGGCGAACCTTCGGCCAATCACTCACCGGGGCAGCGTAGCGACAGGGGAGGCCCGCGGGTGCTGACACGCCCCGTGAACCTCCCCACGCTGGTGTGTTGGCCCGGCTACTCGATCGCGAGTCCCGCCGCGGGCGTCGTACGACCGGCCCGGCGGGCCGGGACCACGGCGGCGAGCAGACCGGCCACCGCTGATGCCGTCACGACCAGGGCCAACTGGGTCCACGGCAGCACCAGACCGGCACCGCTGACGACGGGACCGACCAGGGCCTGCACGCCAGCCCACGCGAACGTCACCCCCAGCGCGGTGCCGAGGACCGTGGCGACCACGGCCAGCAGAACTGCTTCGGTGGCAAGCATTCGTCGGAGTTGGCGGCGGGTCAGGCCCAGTGCGCGGAGCAGGGCGTGCTCGCGACCCCGCTCCAGGACGGACAGGCCGAGGGTGTTGGCGATGCCGACGAGGGCGATGAGCACCGCGATGGCGAGCAGGCCCACGACGCCGCCGGTCACGACGTCCAGCTGGAGGTCGACGTAGGCCCGTCGGGCCAGGCCGTTCTCGAGCCCGGCGTCGATCGGTACGGCGATCGCCTCGAGCGAGCCCGCGAGGTCCTCCGCGTCGGCATCGTCGGCCGCGCGGACCCACAGGGCCTGTACGGACGGATCAGGGGTCAGCAGGTCGAGCGTCGTACGACGGACCAGGGCCGCCTCTCCCCAGCCCTCGCCGCCGACGACCCGGAGCCGCTGCGTCCGGTCGCCCACGGTGACGTCGACGCGGTCGTCGGCCTCGACACCGTCGCCGAGGAGATCCCATGGCACCTGCACCTGGCGGGCGCCCGGTTCGACGAGATCGCCGTGGAGGACTCCGTGCCCGGAGGGCGGTGCGGCGATGACGGGCAGTTGGCCGAGGCCCTGGATCCGGGCGGTCGTGCCGGGTACCGCGGCCGTGGCCTCGACGCCGTCGACGGCCGAGATCCGCTCGACCACGTCGGGAGACAGCGGTCCGGTGCCGGTAATGGCGACGTCGATCGGGTGTTGTTCGTCCATCTTGTCCGCCAGCGCCGATCGCGAGCTGGCCATGCCGGTCAGGACCGCCGTCGTCAGGGTGACGCCGATCAGGAGCGACGCAGCGGTGGCGGCCGTCCGTCGCGGGTTGCGGACGGCGTTCGCTGCCGCCAGGCGACCTGCGGGACCGAGGACTCGGCCGGTGACGCGCCCCAGCGCGCGGATCAGCGCCGGCACGAGCACCGGGCCGGTCAGCAGTACGCCGGCGAAGGTGGTGGCCCCACCCGCGATGAGCGCCGGTGGGCTGGTCACCTCGACCGCCACGGCCAGAGCAAGCGCGCCGACGGCGATCACGAGGCAACCGAGGCCGAGCCGGATCCGGCCGGTGGAGGTGCCGATCCGGGTGCTGTCGTCCGGGCGGAGCGCGGTCAGGGG
Source organism: Nocardioides sp. WS12 (assembly GCF_014108865.1). Classification (NCBI taxonomy): domain Bacteria; kingdom Bacillati; phylum Actinomycetota; class Actinomycetes; order Propionibacteriales; family Nocardioidaceae; genus Nocardioides; species Nocardioides sp. WS12. The sequence goes on from NZ_CP053928.1 coordinate 980,799, forward strand.
GCTCACCTTGACCACCCGCCGGGTCGGGAGCCAGGCGGCGACCAGCGTGACGCCGAGGGCGACGGCCGCGGCGACGAGCAGCCAGGCTGCGCCGACCGAGGCCTCACCCATGTGCGCGTCCGGCCACTGCGCCCGCACGAACGCGACCAGGCCGTGGCCCAGGCCCAGCCCCGCGCCGATGCCGATGCCGGCCGCGAGCAGCCCGATCAGGAGGGACTCGAGGCGCACCGTGCGCACGAGCTGGCGCCGGGTGGCTCCCACGCAGCGCAGCAGCGCGAAGTCCCGAGCGCGCTGCGCGAACAGGATCGTGAACGTGTTGTTGATGACCAGCACCGCGACCAGGAGAGCGATGGAGGCGAAGAGCAGCACGATGATCGCGATGAGGTCGACCTCGTTGTTGATCTCCTTCTGGACGAGCTGGGTGAAGGCGTCGACGCTCATCGCCTCCGCCGTCGGTACGACGTCCCGGATTGCCGCGCGTGCCTCACTCAGCCCACCGGGGTCGGCCCACGCGACGCTGCTGACGTAGAGGCTGTCCTCCCACCGGGACAGGTCGCCCCACAGCAGGTAGACCGAGGCCACCGAGAAGGCCGAGGGCGAGTCGGCCAGGCCGACGATCTCGACGTCGAGGGCCTGGCTGCCGGACCCGATCCGGAGCCGGTCGCCGAGGCCGACGTCGGCGACCTTGGCGGCGTTGGTGTCGACCACGGCCTCGCCCGGTCCCGCGGGGAACCGCCCGTCGACGAGCTCCTGCCAGCGCCGGTCGGGCTCATCGGGGACCTGGGCGATGTCGGCACTGCTGTCGACGACCTTGCCGTCGTGGGTGACCTGCTGGAGGGTCCAGCCGATCAACCATGCGTCGGCGCCCACCGCGGGCGCGGCGTCCAGCAGGCGGGTCGCATCCGCAGTGGAGGGCTGGTCGACCACGGCGTCCGCGCCGTCGTACGGGACGGCCACGCCGGCGGTCAGCCCCTCACGTACGGCCGACGACAGGGCCCCGGTGACCACGATGAACACGACGCCGACGACGACCGCGAGCAGGGCGGCGCCGTACCGCCGGGTGTGGGTGCGCAGGGACGCCAGGAGCACGGTGCGCATCAGGCGCCCCGGGCGGCGAGCGCGGCGACGAGGTCCGCGCGCGACGGGTCGTGGAGATGGTGGGTGACCCGGCCGTCGGCGAGAACGACGACGTCATCGGCGTAACCGGCCGCGTCGATCTCGTGGGTGACCATCACGACGGTCTGGCCGAGTTCGCGCACCGACCCGCGCAGGAACGACAACACCTCGGCCGAAGAGGTGCTGTCGAGGTTGCCGGTCGGCTCATCGGCGAACACGATGGCGGGAGCGGTGAGCAGGGCGCGGGCGATCGCGACCCGCTGCTGCTGGCCACCGGAGAGTTCCGCGGGTCGGTGGGTGAGGCGGTCGGTCAGTCCGAGGGTCGTGACGATGTGGTCGAAGCGCTCGCGGAGGTCCGGGTGGGGACGTCCCGCCAGTTCGGTGGGCAGCCAGATGTTCTGTTCGGCACTCAGCATCGGCAGCAGGTTGAACGCCTGGAACACGAAGCCCACGTGGTCGCGGCGGAACCGGGTGAGGGCATCGTCGTCCAGGGACTCCAGGGGTTGCCCGGCGACAACGACCGTGCCGTCCGTGGGTTGGTCGAGCCCGGCCAGGCAGTGCATCAGCGTCGACTTGCCGGACCCCGACGGGCCCATGATCGCGGTGAACCGGCCGGTCGGGAGGTCGAGGTCGACGCCGCGCAGGGCGGACACGAGGGTGTCGCCGCGGCCATAGGTCCGGGTGACGCCGCGAGCGCTGGCAGCGAGGGTCGGGCCGGTGAGAGATGGGGGGCTGGTCTGCAGGGAGGTCATGCCTGCGAGCCTTGTCGTCGGCCGCCCGCGAATCGTCAGGCCGGAGGTTGATCCGGGTGTCCTACTGCGGGTGGACCAGCCCGGTCTCGAAGGCGAGGACAACCAGTCGGACCCGGTCGCGGGAGCCGGTCTTCGACAACAACCGGTTGATGTGGGTCTTGACCGTTGCTTCCGACACCACGAACTGCGCCGCGATCTCGGTGTTCGACAGGCCGCGGCCGACGAGCACGAGCGTCTCGCGCTCGCGATCGGTGAGGGCGTCGAGTCGCTGGTCGGGCGTGGGCATCGCCGGATCCGGGAGGGTGGTGGCGAAGTGCTCGAGCAGCCGACGGGTGGTGCTGGGCGCGACGACGGATTCGCCGTCGTGCACCGTTCGTACGGCGCCGAGCAGGACCTCGGGCGTCGCGTCCTTGAGCAGGAAGGCCGCCGCACCTGCCCGGATCGCGGCGAACGCGTACTCGTCGAGGTCGAACGTGGTGAGCACGATGACCTGCGGGGCGCCGGGTCGTTCCATCAGGCGCCGGGTCGCCTCGACGCCGTCGAGCCGGGGCATCCGCACATCCATCAGGACGACGTCGCAGCCGGTCACGGCCAGTCGTTCCAGCGCCTCGCCGCCGTCGCCCGCCTCGCCCACGACGGTGAGGTCGGGTTGGCTGTCGATCAGCATTCGGAAGCCGGCGCGGACCAGTTCCTGGTCGTCGACGAGGAACACCCGGATCGGCTCGCTCGCGGTAGCGCTCGTCGCCTTCACAGCGGGATCCTTGCGCACACGCGGTAGCCACCGCCGGGTAGCGGACCGGCGTCGAGGGCACCCCGGTGGGCGCCGACCCGCTCGCGCATTCCGGTCAGCCCCAGACCGCCGCCGTCGGTGCGGGCTGCGGCCCCGCGCCCGTCGTCGTCGACCTCGACCACGACGGCCTCGCCGTCGACTCGCAGCCGGATGGCAGCTGTCGCGCCCGGCCCGGCGTGCTTGCGAACGTTCGTCAGTGACTCCTGGACCACGCGATAGACGGTGAGGCCGACCCCGTCGGACACGGTCGGCGCAGGATCGGGCCACTCTGTCGTCACCGGAGTCCCGGCCGCTTCGGCCTCGGCGACCAGCCCTGCGAGATCAGCCAGCCGGGGCTGCGGTGTGGTCGCGGCGCCGTCGGCGCGCAACAGGCCGAGCATCCGGCGCATCTCGGCCATCGCCTCTCGTCCGGTGTCCGCGATCGTCGCGAGAGTGGGTACGACGACCGAGGGATCCGTGGCGGCCACCGCACGGGCTCCGTCGGCCTGCACCACGATCGTGGTGAGTCCGTGGGCGACGACGTCATGCATCTCGCGGGCAATCCGCTGTCGCTCCTCGATCGCGGCGAGCGCCGCCTGCTGCGCCGCCTCGTGCTCGAGTTGCTCTCCGCGCTCGACCAGCGCGTCGACGTACGACTGCCGCACGCGGTTGAGGGTGCCGAGCGCCCACGCGACCACCACGACGAGGGCGATGGTCAGGAAGTAGGCAGAGACGTTCTGGAAGGTGAGTTGCGTGCCGTCGTACCCGCGCAGCCACACGACCGACGCGATGCCGGCGCCGAGGAGTCCGGTGGCCACCGCGGCCGCGCTCCACCAGGTCGAGCCGAACCGGGCCACCGAGTACGTCGCGATCGGGAAGGCGAACTGGCTCCACAGCGGGACGTCGACGAGGGGTGCCTGGATGGCACAGCCGACCGCGACGACCGCGAACACCGGAACGGGCCAGCGCCGGCGAACGGCGAGGGGTGCGATCTGGACCAGCATGAGCAGTCCGTGCAGCGGGTTCCCGAAGAGAAGGAACGCCGGCACCGGCAACAGGAGGAACGCGGTGAGGCCGAGGTCGAACCACCGCACGCCCCGGGGGCCGAGGCGCCACGGTTGCCGGTCTGGTCGAGCCACCGGTCCACCGTAGAGGGAGGTTCGGCGTCGACGCGTCAGACCACGGGTGGACCCGGGCGTCGGTGTGGGCTCAGGAGAGCTTGTCCGCCAGAACGATCCACGTGAAGAAGCTGATGCCGACCAGCATGCCGATGTGGCCCAGGATCGACAGCGCCGGGCCCTGCGCCCAACTGTCGCCCGTCGCGTCGGCGGCGTGCTTGCTCGGACGCGACATCCACCGGGTCAGGATCAACAGGCCGATCAGGACCTCGATCCACCACACGACCAGCGCGATGGCGCCGACGGTCCCGCCGGGCGACGTCAGGTAGTAGATCCAGACGCCCAGTGCCGCGATGCCCACGACAGTGTGGGCCCGGACGATCCCGAGAGGGACGAGGGCGTGGCCTGCCTGGGACTGCTCCGAGGAGAGGCGCATCCTGGTCAGGAGTACGACGACCGCGGCCAGCCCGGTCAACATCCAAACGGCGTTGTCGAGACTCACGGCCGCATCGTCGCACAAGTTGTGACGTCGGCCACTCCGTTCCGATCCCAGCCGGCCCGGATCCGGGCGTCGGCGCCGCCCTCGACCGGAGCGCCTGACCGGGCTGAGTATCGTGCTGAGCATGACCAAGTGGGAGTACCAGGTAGCGCCCGTCCTCAACCACGTTGCGGGCCAGATCCTCAACAACTTCGGCCAGGACGGGTGGGAGCTCGTTGCCCTCGTTCCCGGCCAGGGTGGCAACGACATCGCTTACTTCAAGCGTCCGGCCGAGTGAGATGACAGCGGAAGAGCGGCTTGCCGAACTCGGACTGACGGTTCCGGACGTCGTTCCGCCCGTCGCGGCGTACCTGCCCGCTGTCCGCAGCGGGGCGATGGTCTACACGGCCGGGCAGATCCCGATGCGCGACGGCGTGCTGGTCGCGACCGGCAAGGTCGGTGCTGAGGTCACGCCCGAGACGGCGTACGAGTGCGCCCGTCAGTGCGCGCTCAACGCGATGGCGGCGATCCGTTCGGTGACCGGCACGCTCGAGGGCATCCGGATCCTCAAGGTCGGCGTCTTCGTCGCTTCGGCCCCGGACTTCACGGCGCAGGCCGCCGTCGCCAACGGCGCCTCCGAGCTGTTCGGTGCGGTGTTCGGCGAGCTCGGCGTGCACGCACGCTCGGCCGTCGGTGTCGCCGTGCTGCCGCTCGACTCGGCCGTCGAGGTCGAGGTCATCGCCGAGGTCGTCGGGTGACACCCGGCAGCGTGGCGGGAGGTGGGGCCGCCGGTTTCCCACCGGTGGTCGACAGCGGATCTGTATTGTCCGGCGGTGCCACCGGAGACACGCTCGGGCTGAAGGCATTGCCGCTTCCTCCGGTGCCGTTGCCGGAGAAGCTCGCAACGCTTGCCCAGGAGTACGCCGACGGGCAGCGTGAGGCGGCCGAGCCGCGCGACGCCGCGACCGTGATCCTGCTGCGGCCCGGTGTGGACGGTGCGCCCGAGGTCTACCTGCTGCGGCGCCAGACCACGATGGCCTTTGCCGGTGGCATGTGTGTGTTCCCCGGTGGTGGCGTCGACCCGCGCGACTACGACCACACCGTCGCCTGGGCCGGGCCGTCGCCCGCCGAATGGGCCACCCGCCTCGGGACGGCCGAGGACGTCGCGCGGGCGCTCGTGTGCGCGGCCGTCCGGGAGACCTTCGAGGAGTCGGGCGTGCTGCTCGCCGGCACCTCGGCCGACAGTGTCATCGCCGACACCACCGGCGACGACTGGGAGGCCGACCGGGTCGCGCTCGAGTCGCGCGCCGAGTCGATGACCGACTTCCTGACCCGCCGCGGACTGGTGCTGCGCACCGACCTGCTCGGCATCTGGACCGGCTGGCTCACCCCGGTCTTCGAGCCCAAGCGCTACCGGACCTACTTCTTCGCGGCCCGGTTGCCCGAGGGCCAGCTGACCCGCGACGTGTCCACCGAGTCGTCGGAGGTCGTGTGGCTGCCGGCCGCCGAAGCGGCCGACCAGGCGGATCGGGGCGAGCTCGCGATGCTCCCGCCGACGTACCTCACCTGTCTGGAGATCGGCACCCATGCCGGTCTCGATGAGGTGATGGCCGCCAGCGTGGGCCGCACGGTCGAGATGTTCATGCCCCAGGTCGAGCCGTTGGGTGACGGCTTCACGCTGTCGATGCCCGACGAGCTGCGGCCGTTGGTGGCGGCCCGGAGGTCCTGAGGTCGTGAGCGCGGCGTTGGTGCCCTGGCAGGGCGGTGAGTACGGCGCCCGCGGGCGCTGCGTTCTCGCGCCCAACCCAGGGATCATGACGCTCGACGGCACCAACACCTGGATCCTGCGCGAACCGGGCGCGGACCGCTCGATCGTGGTCGACCCGGGCCCGTTGCACGACGACCACCTCGACGCGGTCGCTGCTGTCGCTGGCCAGGTGGAGGCCGTCGTGGTGACGCACCACCACCTCGACCACACCGAGGCGGCCCGCTCGTTCGCGGAGCGGATGGGCTGCGGCGTGCGCGGCCTGGATCCCGAGCAGTGCTGGCGTTCGGAGCCGATCGTCGACGGCGAGGTGCTGTCGGTTGCCGGGTTGCAGGTCGAGGTGGTGACGACGCCCGGGCACACCAGCGACTCGGTGTCCCTGCTGATCGAGGCCGACGGTGCGCTGCTGACCGGCGACATGGTGCTCGGCCGCGGCACGACGGTGATCGTCCATCCCGACGGCGACCTCGGTTCGTACTTCGACTCCATCGCGAAGATGCGCTCGCTCGTCACCGACGGCCGGGCGCAGTCGCTGTGGCCGGCTCACGGCCCGGTCCTCCCGGAGGCGGCCGCCGTACTCGACCACTACGTGGTGCACCGCCGCGAACGCCTGGCCCAGGTCGAGGCCGCCCTGTCACGGTTGGGCCTGACGCCGGCCCAGTTGCCCCCCGATGTCGCCGAGGACCCCGACCTGCCGCGCCAGGTCGTCGAGGTCGTGTACGCCGACGTGGACGAGTCGTTGTGGGTGGCAGCCGAGTGGTCCGTGCGGGCACAACTGGCCTACCTGGCGGGGCGTTAGCCCAACTGGTGCGGGGCCCGGCCGTACGCCTCGGGCTCTTCGGCCATGATCTTGGCGCGCGCCTTCACCCGGTAGCGCCAGATCTGCACGAGGCCGACGCCCCAGAGCAGGTACTGGCACGACATCGCGGCGCGGAACGCGTCGGGCGTGTAGTCAGTGCTCGATCCCGGCGTGCGCCAGTCGAGGACGACACCGATGCCGACGACGAGCAGCAGGCTCGCGATGAACCCGGCCTGGTTGATGATTCCCGTCGCGCTGGCGAGTCGGTCCGGGGGATTCGAGGTGCGACCGAGGTCGAACCCGATCATCGAGGCCGGGCCACCGACACCGACCACGATGACGAGCAGCACCAGCAGGGGCAGCGGTGCGTTGCCCGGCCACGCGAGCACGACGGTCCAGACCACGACGATGGAGACGACGATGCCGAGGACGATGGTGGAGCGTTGCCACGGGTGGTGCGTGATCGCCCACCCCAGCACCGGTCCGGTGATCATCACGGCGATGACCATCAGTGTCAGCAACAGGCCGGCGGCATGGTCGGACAGACCTTCGCCGCGCACGAAGAACGGATAGCCCCAGAGCAGGCCCAGGGTGGTCGCGCTGAACTGCGTCGAGAAGTGCATCCAGAAGCCGAGGCGAGTGCCCGGCTCGGCCCATGACGCCCCCAGGCTCGAGCGGATCTGCGGCCAGGACAGCGCCGGCCCGAACACCGATCGCGACGAGGGGGCATCGTGCACGATCGTCAACAGCGCGATGACGAGGACGATGCCGAGCGACGCGGCGAGCAGGTACGAGCGGGTCCAGCCCAGGTTCCCCAGCGCCCACGTCATGGGTACGGCGGCGAGGATCGCGCCGAGCTGTCCCAGCACGCCGGTCAGCTGGGTCATCAGCGGGATCCGGCGCGGAGCGAACCAGGTGGTGACCAGGCGCAGCACGCAGATGAAGGTCATCGCGTCGCCGATGCCCACGAAGAGCCGGGCGAGCAGCGCCAGCGCGTACGTGTCGGCGAACGCGAAGCCGGCCTGCGCCACGATCAGAACGACGGCGCCGGTCAGCAGCACCCGGCGTGGCCCGAAGCGGTCGACCAGCAGGCCCACCGGGATCTGCATCGCTGCGTAGACGAGCAACTGCAACATCGTGAAGGTCGCGAGCTGGGAGGCGCCGATGTCGAAGCGTTCGGTCGCGGCGAGGCCGGCCACGGCGAGCGAGGACCGGTGGAACACGGCCAGCAGGTAGACGAGCAGTCCGACGACCCAGATCGGGTACGCCCCCCGCGCGACGGTCGCGGCGGGCAGGTTCACACGATCAGGCTAGCCGCGCCGCGACCGGTGTCAGCCGCCGGTGCCGCCCAGCAGAACAGCGAGCTTGTCGACGGCGCGGTAGCCGCTCGGGACGCCCTCGACCATCGCCGCGATGGACTGCGAGTGCTCGGTCCGCAACGGCAGGATCGCCTGGTAGGCGGGCGACAGGTACCAGTCGCTGGCCGCTGCCTGGTCCGGGAACTCGATGATCACGATGTCGCCGTCCCAGGTGCCCTCGGCCGGCGTCAGTTCGCCGCCGTGGACCAGGAACCGGCCGCCGTACGGCGCAAGGGTGGCGTCGATCTTCTCGATGTACTCGACGATCGCGTCCCCGAAGTCGATCTCGCGGAGGTAGGCGATGGCGTAGGCGCGGGCATTCACGGAGGTGCTCATGGTGTTCTCCTGTCATGTGCGGTGGACCTGCATCCCACCGCGACACCTGGCGTACGGGCGATGACCTCCGAGGTCATGTCCCTGCTGCGTTGCGCTGGCTAGGTTGGGCGACGTGAACGCACCTGCAGGAGAGCTGATCCGCGACTGGCGGCAGCGACGGCACCTGTCCCAGCTCGAGCTCGCCAGCCGGGCCGACGTCTCGACCCGACACCTCAGCTACATCGAGACCGGCCGCTCCCGGCCGACGAGTTCGATGGTGCTGCGGTTGTGCGACTACCTGGAGGTCCCGTTGCGGGAGCAGAACGAACTGTTGCTGGCCGCCGGCCATGCGCCCGCCCACCCGGAGCACCAGTTGAGCGACCCGCCGATGGCCGAGGCCAATGCCGCGCTGGAGGCGATCCTTGCCGCGCACCACCCCTACCCGGCGCTCGTCGTGGACCGCCGCTGGGAACTGGTCAGCGCCAACGACGCCGCCTATTCGCTGATGGACGGCATCGACCCGGACCTGCTGGAGCCGCCGATCAACGTCATCCGGCTCTCGCTGCACCCGCGCGGCCTCGGTCCCCGCGTCGTGAACTTCGAGGAGTGGCGCGCCCACCTCGCCGAACGCCTCCGCCACGAGTACGACGCCACGGGCGACCCGTTCATCGGGGAGCTCGCGGCCGAAGTCGCCGGCGACGGGGTCGAGCCGATCGACTCGTCCGCGCTCGTCGTACCCCTGCAGTTGCGGGTGGGTGAGGACACGGTGCTGTCTTTCATCTCCACCACGACCGTGTTCGGGACGCCGCGCGAGGTGACCTTGTCGGAGCTGGCGATCGAGGCGTTCTACCCGGCCGACGAGGCGACGCGGAAGATCCTCAACGGGTACTGAGGCGTCGCGCGAGCAGCACGACTCCGCCGAGCAGGACGAGACCGAGCAGAGCCAGACCGCCGACGACGAGCTTGCGTTCGGTCGACCACGGCCAGTCAGGTGCCGGCCGTTCGACCGTCGGGTGATCGGGATCGATCAGGTCGGCGGCGAGCGTGAGGCCAAGGACGCCTGGGTCGACGTCGATGATCTCGAGCGCGTCGATCTCGCCGGCCTGCGCGTCGGGGGTGACGATCTCGACGTTCGGGGGCATGCGGCCGTCGCCGTCGAGGGACTCCTGGTGGAGCAGCAGCGTCCCGTCGCTCAGCACGCCCAGCATCCGGGGTTGGGGTGCGAGGGTGAAGGCCAGTTGGTCCTGGCCGTCGGGCAGTTCGCGCACCATGGCGACCTCGTCGCCATCGACGGAGTGGACCAGGACGAACCAGCGGCCAGCCTCGGACCACAAGGTGCTGATCCGTAGATCGGCCCGCAGCGAGATCTGGGTCCGGTTGCCGGGCTGCCACCACAGGTTGCCGGAGATGGCCGACAGTTCACCGGTGTTCGTGACGGCGACCAGGAACGAGAGGTCGCCTGCGATGGTCTGTTGGTCGGTCTCGCTCGTGGGCTCGGGCAGTTCGACCCAGTCCGTCGTGTTCTCGCCCGGCCGCAGGTGCCCGCCGAGGTAGGTCTCGGTGTTGAACGCGTCGTCGGTCCACTTCGTGATGAAGGTGCCGCCCCAACCGACCCATCGGCTGTCCGACGACCACGAAACCTGGTTGACGAGGACCGGGCGCTCGGCCTCGATCACCACATCCCGGACCACACCGGTCTCGAGGTCGGCGATCCGGATTCCGCTCCGCGCACCGGCCAGGTCGTCGCCGCCCCGCTCGAGCCAGCCCCAGGCCACGGACTGCCCGTCGGGCGAGAGAGCGATCGGCGGGTGGTCGAGGGTGGGGCCGCTTGAGTCGTTCTCCTGCGTCAACAGGCCCTCGAGGTCGAGCAGGTGGTACTCGCCGGTCATCGCGCTGACGACCACCGGGATGCCGGTCTCGGTCACGAAGGCCGCCGCGCCGATGCCGATCTTCAGGTCGGTCTGGGCATCGTCGACGTGCAGCGGTACGGCATGGATGTGGTCGGGCATGGCGGGCGCTGGTTTGCCGGCGACCGGCGTGCGATCGGTCTGCAGCGCCGGCGCCAGCACCGCGACGAGCAACGCGACGCATGCGACGGCGGCCCCCGCCGCAAGGACACGGGCCCGCGCCGTCGCTCGGCGGCCGCGGGCGTAGAGGTCGGCGGGAACGTCGACCTGAGGCGCGCCTTCCGCGATCCGGGCCAGCTCTTCACGGAGCCGTTCGCCGCTCATGACGCACCCTCGAGCAGTTCTTCGAGGTGCGGTGCACGGGACCGGATGCGGGCCATCGCTTCCCGAGTCGTCGACTTCACGGTCCCTGAGGAGATGCCGAGTGCGGCGCCGGTCTCGACCTCGGTCAGGTCCTCGAAGTAGCGCAGGACCAGCACCGAGCGCTGGCGCACCGTGAGTTGGGCCAGCGCCGCTTCCAGACTCATCCGCAGCTCGCGATCGGCTTCGCGCCCCGGGCCGGCCTTGTCGTCGTACGACGGGGTGAGGGTCTCGTTCAGCTTGCGACGCCGCCACCACGAGATGTTCTGGGTGTAGAGGATGCGCCGCACGTAGGGCTCCGGGTCACCGTTGATCCGGTGCCAGGCGCGGGCCGCCTTGAAGAGTGCTGTCTGCACGAGGTCCTCCGCGAGGTGAGCGTCTCCGGTGAGGAGGTACGCGGTGCGGGTCAGGGCCGGCGTGCGGGCATGGACGAACTCTTCGAATGCGTCCCGTGGTGCGTGTGGCATGCGGCTGACCCCCTTTCACCCGTACCTACGCGCAGGACGGGTGGTCCGGGGGTGAACCGTGCAGAAAAACCTTTGCCGCTGAGGATCAGCGGGCGCGGCGACCCATGCGCTCGACGTCGAGGATGACGACCGAGCGGGGCTCCAGGCGCAGCCAGCCGCGCGAAGCGAAGTCGGCGAGTGCCTTGTTGACCGTCTCGCGGGAAGCGCCGACCAACTGGGCCAGCTCTTCCTGGGTGAGGTCGTGGTGCACGTGGACGCCGTCGTCGGCGGTGCGGCCGAAGCGGTCGGCGAGGTCGAGCAGCGCCTTGGCGACCCGGCCGGGGACGTCGGAGAACACGAGGTCGGCAACGACGTCGTTGGCCTTGCGGAGACGGCCGGCGAGCTGCGTGAGCAGGCCGCGGGCGACGACCGGGCGGCCCTCGAGCCAGCGCAGCAGGTCGTCGTGGGACAGCGAGGCGAAGTCGGCGTCGGTGACTGCGGTGACGGTGGCGGAGCGCGGGCCCGGGTCGAAGAGCGAGAGCTCACCGAACATCTGGCCGGGGCCCATGATCGCGAGCAGGTTCTCGCGGCCGTCCGAGGACGTGCGGCCGAGCTTCACCTTGCCCTCGAGGACGACGTACAGCTTGTCGCCGGTGTCGCCTTCGTGGAACAGCACCTCGCCGCGGCGCAGTCGCGTGGTCGCCAGCGACGTGCGCAGGGCGGCCATGGCCTCGTCGTCGAGCGCGCTGAACAGTGGCGCCTGACGGAGTACGTCGTTGTCCACGCTTTTCCTCCAAGGTGACTACGCATCGAAGGCCCGCCCCCCAGGGACGGATACGACCCATCAACACGCTCGATCCGCATCCTAGCCAGTGGTCGAACTCACACCTAGTCAACGGGCGGCGGTTTGGGCGGGCTGTGCTGTCGGCGGGCGCCCGTACGCTTGGCCCGTGCGGGAGAACAAGCGGGCCATTGCGGTCGAGGACGAAACCCCCACCCAGCGGGTCCGGCGGGCCCGCAAGATCGATCGGGTGCTCGCCGAGACCTATCCCGACGCCAAGGCGGAGCTCGACTTCGACAACGCCTTCGAGTGCCTCGTCGTGACCGTGTTGTCCGCCCAAACCACGGACAAGCGGGTCAACCTGGTGCGGCCCATCCTGTTCGCGGCCTACCCCGACCCGGCGTCGATGGCCGCCGCCGCCCGCGACCACCTCGAGCAGATCGTCGGCCCGCTCGGCTTCTTCCGGGCCAAGACCGAGTCCCTGCTGAAGCTCAGCGCTGCCCTCATGGAGCGGTACGACGGTCAGGTGCCCGGGCGTCTCGAGGACCTCGTGACGCTGCCGGGTGTCGGCCGCAAGACCGCCAACGTGGTGCTCGGCAACGCGTTCGACGTCCCCGGTATCACCGTTGACACGCACTTCGGCCGGCTCTCGCGGCGCCTCGGCTTCACCGAGGAGACCGACCCGGTGAAGGTGGAGCACGCCGTCGGCGCCCTCTTCGAGAAGCGTGACTGGACGATGCTGTCGCACCACCTGATCTGGCACGGCCGCCGCTGCTGCCACGCGAAGAAGCCTGCGTGCGGTGCCTGTCCGGTGGCGCGCTGGTGTCCGTCGTACGGCGAAGGTCCGACGGACCCGGGCGAGGCCGACAAGCTGCTGCGCACCGAGGGACCGAATTGAGGCCGCACGCCCTTCTGCTCGCTCTCGTCGCGCTGGGGGTGCTGCTCACGGGCTGCGACAGCGTCGCCCCCTCGCTGGCCTGCAAGGTCGACGTCGACTCGCCCGACCTGGTCAAGGACCGCGAAGCGGCCGGCATCGCCGACTGCGACTTCGAGACCGACACCACCGCGCCCGCTGCCGACCTGCCCGACCTCGCGCTGGACTGCCTCGGCGGCACGACCTCCCGCTCGCTCGCCGAGGTTCGCGGGCCGGCCCTCCTCAACTTCTGGGCGTCCAACTGCGGCCCGTGCCGCAAGGAACTCCCGGTCCTCCAGGAGTTCCACGAGAAGTACGGCGACCAGGTCGCCGTCCTCGGCGTCGACTACCTCGAGACCTATCCCGGTGCGGCGATCGACCTCGCCCGGCAGAGCGGCGTCACCTACCCGTCGCTGGCCGACGCGTGCGGTGACCTGCAGGAGACGGATCTGGTCGTCCAGGGCCTGCCGCAGTTCGTGTTCGTGGACGCGGGCGGCGAGATCCAGCAGTCTGCTGGTGGCGTCGACTCCCTCAAGGAACTGGTCGCGCTGGTCGACCAGCACCTCGGGATCGACGTCACCGCAACGACACCCGACGAAACTGCACAGGAAGGGGCCCGATGAGCACGCCGATGCCGGACGACGTCCGGGCCCGGATGGTGGACCGTGTCCCCGACGAGATTCCCGCGGACCTGCCCGACTGGTTGCGGCCGCTGGCCGAGGGGTCGCGCAACATCGAGGGCATCGAGCTCACCCAGTTCCTCCCGCCTGCCGGGGGCAACCCGCGCCGCGGAGCGGTGCTGATGCTGTTCGGTGAGAGTGACGCGGGCGGCGACGTACTCCTCACCGAACGCGCCCACCACATGCGCTCCCACCCCGGGCAGGTCTCCTTTCCCGGCGGCAAGATCGATCCCGGCGAGACCGCGGTCGAGGCGGCGCTGCGGGAGGCGTGGGAGGAGATCGGCGTCGATCCCGGCAGCGTCGAGATCTTCGGCGTGCTCCCCGAGCTGTGGTTGCCACCGTCCGACTTCGCGGTCACGCCGGTTCTGGGCTGGTGGCGTGATCCGGGCCCGGTCCGGGTCGCTTCGCCCGACGAGGTCCACCAGATCCACCGGGTCGGCCTGCGCGAACTTGTTGATCCCGAACACCGGATCTCGGTGCGCCACCCGGGTGGGTGGAACGGTCCCGGCTTCCTGATCGGCGACGACAAGGACGTCATCCTGTGGGGTTTCACGGGCGGAATCCTGACCCGGTTCTTCTCGTTCCTCGGGTGGCTCCCCCCAGCGGACGACCCGCCAGTGCATGATCTCCCGGAGTACATGCTCGCCGAGTACGTCCGCCGGACGTCCGGGACGGGCGACGACGACCGGGCGGGTGACGACGGCATGGACCTCCTCGAACCGGACGAGTGACCGCGTGAACTTCCTCGACTGGCTGCTCGTCCTGCTCGTCCTTGCCTACGCCCTGTCGGGGTACTGGCAGGGCTTCGTCACCGGCGCCTTCGCCACGGTGGGCCTGCTGACCGGCGGCCTCGGCGGCATCCTGCTCGCGCCGATCGTGCTCGGCAGCCTTGACCCGTCGCTGGCCGTCTCCCTCGGCGCGCTCTTCATTGTCATCCTGTGTGCCTCGCTCGGCCAGGCCCTCATGCAGTACGCCGGCGCCCGGGTCCGCGAACGGATCACCTGGCAGCCGGCCCGGGCCGTCGATGCCATCGGCGGCGCGCTGCTGTCGGCGCTGGCCGTGCTGCTGGTGGCCTGGGCGCTCGGGGTGGCGATCTCCGGCACCCGGATCGGCTCGGTGACCTCGATGGTGCGCAGTTCCACCGTGCTGTCGAAGGTCAACGAAGTCCTGCCCGACGCCGCCCCCAACGTGCTCCAGGCGTTCAACAACGTCGTCGGCACCGGCTTCTTCCCGCGTTACCTCGAGCCGTTCGCTCCGGAGCAGATCATCGAGGTCGCCCCGGGCCCGGCGAACCTGCCCGGCACCGCGAAGGTGAAGGCCACCCGCGAGAGCGTCGTGAAGATCCGTGGCGCCAACCAGTGCGGCCGCGGGGTCGAGGGAACCGGTTTCGTCTACGCCGAGGACCGCGTGATGACCAACGCCCACGTCGTCGCAGGTGTCGACGACCCCGAGGTGAGCATCAACGGCGGCACCGAACTGGCGCGGGTGGTGCTCTACGACAAGGAGCTCGACATCGCGGTGCTGGCGGTCGACACCGGCAACGCGAACGTCCTGGACTTCGACACCACGTCGGTCGCTGAAGACCCGGTGGCCATCGTCGGTTACCCGCAGGACGGGCCGTTCGACGTGCAGACCGGCCGGATCCGGTCCATGCAGAACCTCCGTTCCCCCGACATCTATGGCTCCGGCACCGTCGTACGCGAGGTCTTCTCGTTGCGCGGCCTGGTGCGGCCCGGCAACTCGGGCGGTCCGATCGTCACCCCCGACGGCCAGGTCGCCGGCGTGGTCTTCGCTGCGTCGGTCACCGACCCGGAGACGGGCTACGCATTGACCGCCAAGCAGGTCACGGCCAGCGCGCGCGCCGGTGAGGCCGAGGAGTCCGAGAAGGACACCGGGGACTGCGCTGCCTGATCGCTCCGGCATCATGAACGTGTGACCGAGACCTACGTCAGCTACGCCCACGACGCCGGGATTGCCCGGATCACCCTCGTCGACGGGGACCGGGGCAACCCGATCCATCCCGCATCGGTGGCCCAGTTGTTCGACGCAGTCCGCAGTGCGGGTCGCGACGGCGCGCGGGTCATCGTGCTCGCTGCCGAGGGCCGGTTCTTCTCCGTGGGCGGCGACCTCGCCGCCTTCGAGACCGCCGAGAACCCCGCCGACTTCATCGACGACCTCGCCGAGGCGCTGCACCGCGTGGTCGGCGAACTGGTCCGCTCCGAGGCGATCGTCGTGACCGTCGTCCAGGGCACCGCCGCCGGCGCCGGCTTCCCGCTCGCGGCCGTCGGTGACGTCGTGATCGCTGCTGACAACGTGAAGTTCAGCCTCGCGTACACGAAGGTCGGCCTTTCGCCGGACGGCGGCAGCTCGCTGCTCGTCAACACCCTCGGCCTGCACCGGACCCTGCGTCTGGCGATCCTCGGTGACCTGTTGACCGCCCAGGAGGCGTACGACGCCGGGCTGGTCGCGCGACTGGTCCCGGCCGCCGAACTGGCCGACACCGTCGAGCAGGTCGTCGGTGTCCTCGCCGCCGGCTCGGCCTCGGCCAACGGTGCCGCCAAGCGCCTGCTGCGCGAGGTCGCCGTCCCGGCGCCCGAGCTGGCGCTGCGCAAGGAGACCCTCTCGATCCGCAACCAGGCCGGATCGCCGGACGGCATCGAGGGTGTCGCGGCGTTCGTGGGCAAGCGCGCGGCGCAGTTCAACCAGGGCTGACCAGGCGGACGCGTTGCAGGCTCAGGTCTGATCGGCGTCGCGGTCCAGGGCTCTGCCCGCATCCTCGAACAGGCCTGCCAGCGAGTGCTTCCAGTCGGGCAGATCGCGGGCAAGCGTCAACCAGGTGAGCTCCCGATTGACCTCGTCGTACTGGTGGATGAGGAAGTTGCGGTTGGCGACAGCCAGCGCCCACTCAACTCCCTGCGGGGCCAGGACATTCAGTCGTGAAAGCCGGTTCGCGGCTTCGCCCAGCTTCATCATGAGCGAATCGCCGGCCTCCTGGAGCAGGGCATCCGCGAGGTAGATGTCCTTGCCGCGTTCGACTATCTCGTCAACACGGTCAAGCCACCCCTGGATGTGGAGCAACTCCTTCGTGGCCTTGCGTTCCATCAAAGGAGAACCGCCTCCCGACGAATGTCGTCGTCGAGTCGCGGTTTGAGGCCGCCGTAGTCGACCAGGTCGACCTCTCGGCCGATCACCTTCTCGATCAATTGCTTGAACTGAAGGAACCCGAAGGACGACGTCCCCTGCGGTGTCTCGACGATGAGGTCGATGTCGGAGTCTGCCCGCGCGCTGCCCTGAGCAACCGAACCGAAGACCGCGAGTCGCGAGTAGCCGTTCTCTGCGGCGAGAGCCTTGAGCACTGGAGCCGCTGCCTCGAGGAGAACGTTGGGATGGATGTTGTTCAACTCGGGTGCGAACTTGAGTTGCTGGCTGACCGCCGGCTGGCTGATGCCCAGCGCCTCGGCGATCGCGCGCTGCGACATGCCGTTGGCGGTCATCGCTCGCAACGCCAGGATGCGCCGAACCCTCGCGACGTCCTCGTCGTGACGAGCACTCACGTACTGGGCCGCCAATGTCATAAGGGAATCTTATCACCTGGGTACGATCGCAACTGCGGCATCTCCATCAGGCAGACGCTTTGGCGGCGCCCGCCGTGTGCCGGACCGGGCAGCCGCCCGACCCCGGCACAGGGAACGTGCCGAGCGCACCGATCGCGTAGCCGTCGGGGTAGCTCTTGATCCGCGGCAGGTCGATCGCGAAGGTCGGCTTCCGCTTCGAGGGCACGTGGCGGAGCAGGCGGGCGCGTGCCTTCATGGCGGCGACGCTCGCCTTGCGAACGACGGGATGCGGTGCGACGTACCCGAAGGCGTCGAGCAGTGGGCGGTCCATCAACGCGCGGCCGAACTGGTGCACGGCCTTGCGCGTCGGGCGGGGGTAGAACGTCGTCATCAGGTGCAGGGTCGCGTCGGCGACGCGACGCCCGCCCTGGTCGAAGGCGAAGTGGGTGCGCTCGTAGTCGTCCATCAGGTGCATGAACGCGTCGTACGTCTCCGGGATGTCCTTGATGTTGAGGTGCTTCCCGAGGGCCCGGTAGTAGTTGACCACCGCCCGCACCTCGTTGTCGGTGAGCGGTCGCCAGCCGAACTCGTCGAGCCAGCGCTTCGGGACCACGACGAACGTCGACAGGACGTAGCGCATGTCGTCGTTGCTGATGTCGTACGCCTTGTGCATCTGGTTGATCCGGCGCAGGGCGGCCCTGCCTTCGGCGCTCTCGAAGCCGTGCACGATGGGCGGCTCGAGCAGGAGCCCGGTGTCGTCGTACCGCTTCTGCGTGGCCTCGGTGAAGGCACCCGTTTCGTAGAGGAGGCGACCCACACTGGGGACGGCGAAGGTGCGGAAGAGCGCGAACCCCAGGGCCTGGAGGATGTCCCAGGGGAATTCGTACGTCGACAGGTTCTGCACGATCTCGACGTAGTCGGTCTCGGGGTCGAGGGCGTCGTTGCGTTCGCGCCAGAGCGACTTGGCCATGATCGGACGATAGCGCCGAAATCGCCTTCCCGGAGACGAGAACACGTTTCAGTTTTCGCGGCTAGGGTGCAGGCGTGAGCGTCCCCGATGTGTTCAGTCCCGTCGACCTCGGTCCAGTGCGCCTGCGCAACCGGACGGTCAAGGCCGCCACCTTCGAGGGGCGTACGCCGAACGGCGAAGTCACCGACGAACTGATTGCCTATCACCAGGCGCCGGCCGAGGGCGGCGTCGGTCTGACGACGGTTGCCTACCTGGCGGTCGCACCGGAGGGCCGGACGCATCGCGAGCAGATCGTCGTAGGAGAGCGGACCCTGCCGGGACTTTCGCGCCTGACCGACGCGATCCATGCGACCGGAGCGAAGATCTCCGCCCAGGTCGGGCACGCCGGCCCGGTCGCCAACGGACGGTCCAATGGCGTCGGGGCGATCTCCGCCAGCCCGATGCCCAGCCCCCTGTCGATGCAGATGATCCGCTCGGCGAGCGAGAAGGACCTGACCCGGGTCACCGGTGCCTACGTCTCCGCCGCGCGCACCCTCGTGCGTGCCGGCTTCGACGTCCTCGAACTGCACATGGCCCACTCGTACCTGATCTCCTCGTTCCTGGCGCCGGCGCTCAATCGCCGCGGTGACCGGTGGGGTGGGCCGCTGGAGCGGCGAGCTCGTCTGGCGCGGCAGGTCGCGCGCGTCGTACGCGAGGAGGTGGGGGACGCGGTCGCCGTGACGGCAAAGATCTCGGTCTCCGACGGCTTCCCCGGCGGCGTGACGACCGAGACCGGTATCGAGTTCGCGCAACTGCTGGAGTCCGACGGGCACCTCGATGCACTGCAGTTGTCGGGTGGCTCGTCGTTGATGAACCCGATGTACCTGTTCCGCGGTGGGGCGCCGGTCAACGAGTTCGCCGCGACCATGCCGCCGCTGGTGAAGTGGGGGATGCGCACGCCGGCGGGCCGCAGCTTCCTCAAGGAGTACGAGTTCGAGGAGGCGTACTTCCGGTCGAAGGCGCTGGAGTTCCGGGCCGCCGTGTCGACGCCGCTGATGTTGCTCGGTGGGATCAACCGGCTGGAGACCATGCAGCAGGCGATGGCCGACGGGTTCGAGTTCGTCGTGATGGGGCGTGCGTTGCTGCGCGAGCCGGACCTGGTCAACCGGCTCCGGGCCGGCACGGCGACCCAAGGGATCTGCATCCACTGCAACCGGTGCATGCCCACGATCTACTCCGGCACGCGGTGCCCGGAGTGGGGCCCGGGCGAAGCGATTCCCGTCGCGGCCCTTCCCCAGAACTAGAACCTGTTCTAGATTGACCGCATGTCACAGGTCATCCCCGAGAAGCCGCTGCGTGTCGTCGTCTGGTCGACAGGCACGATCGGCCGGCACGCCATCGCCGGCGTCGACGCCCACCCCGACCTCGAGCTGGTCGGTGTCTGGACATCGACGGCCGCCAAGCACGGCAAGGACGCCGGCGAGCTCGCCGAGCTCGGTCGCGAACTCGGCGTCAAGGCGACCACCGACCGCGATGAGCTGATCGCGCTGCGCCCGGACTGCATCGTGCACGGCGCGATGACCGACGACCGGCTCTTCGAGTCGATCGAGGACCTCACCGGCTTCATCCGCGACGGCGTCAACGTCGTGTCCTCCGGGCCGGTCATCCTGCTGCACAACGAGGGCACCCTGCCCGCCGAGATGATCGACGCGATCGATGAGGCCGGCCGCCAGGGCAACGCCAGCCTGCACGTCAACGGCATCGACCCCGGCTTCGCGAACGACGTGCTGCCGCTGGTGATGACGAGCCTCAGCCAGCGCATCGACCACATCAAGGTCAGCGAGATCGCCGACTACTCCACCTACTACCAACCCGTCGTCATGAAGGACATCTTCGGGTTCGGGCAGCCGATGGACACCCGCCCGATGCTGTGGGAGTCCGGCATCCTGAGTACGGCGTGGGGCCCGGTCGTGCGCGTCATCGCCGCGGGACTTGGCGTCACCCTGGATGAACCGCTGGTCGAGGAGGTCACCCGCCGCCCCGCCCCGCGCTCGGTCAAGACCCACTCGGTCGATGTCGAGGAGGGCACCATGGGATCGGTGCTGTTCCGCGTGATCGGCACGGTCGACGGCGTCCCGCGGGTCACCCTCGAGCACGTCACCCGCACCGACGCCGAGGCCGAACCGGAATGGCCACGTCCGCACGAGGGCGACGGTTGCTACCGGATCGAGATCACCGGCGAGCCCTGCATGAAGGTGGAGTTCACCCACCACGGCGAGCACGGCGACCACAACGTCTCCGGGATGATCATCACCGCCCAGCGCCTGATCAACGCGGTGCCGGCTGTCGTTGCCGCCCGGCCCGGACTGCTGACCGCGCTGGACCTGCCGCTCGTCACCGGCCGCGGACTCGTCAAGGTCGGTGATTGAGGTGCGACCGGAGGGAGCCTCGAAATCCATCCTGGACCGCTTCACGATCACCGACCACGTCGCCGTCGTCACCGGTGCCGGCCGGGGCATCGGCGCCGCCACCGCAATCGCGCTGGCGGAGGCCGGCGCCGACGTCCTCATCTCCTCGCGCACCGACTCCCAGCTCAAGGAGGTCGCGGCCCGGATCGAGGCCGTCGGGCGCCGCGCGGTCGTCGTACCAGCGAACCTTGCGCACACCGATGAGGTGGCCGGGCTCGCCCAAGCGGCGTACGACGCCTTCGGCCGTCTCGACATCGTCGTCAACAACGTCGGCGGCACGATCCCGAACGCCTTCCTCGACACGGATGTGGCGTACCTGGAGGAGTCCTTCCACTTCAACGTCGCCACCGCGCATGCGCTGAGCCGCGCCGCGGTCCCGCTGATGCTGGCCTCGGCCGGCGAGGGACGCCAGAAGTCGATCACCTCGATCAGCTCGATGATGGGTCGTACGGCGGCCCGCGGTTACCTCGCGTACGGCGTCGCGAAGGCCGCGCTCGCGCACTGGACGCGGCTCGCGGCAACCGACCTCTCCCCGAACATCCGCGTCAACGGGGTCTATGTCGGTTCGGTGATGACCAGTGCCCTGGAGTTCGTCGCGGGCGTGCCCGAGATGAAGCAGCAGATGGAGGAGGCCACGCCGCTCGGTCGCATCGGCGAGGCCGAGGACATCGCGGCGGCAGTGCTCTACCTGTCCTCCCGCGCCGGCCAGTTCGTGACCGGAAAACTGCTCGAGGTCGACGGCGGCATCCAGGAGCCGAACCTCGACCTCAACCTGCCCGATCTGGTCCCCAGTGGAGCGACTTCAACGACCCCTTCCTAAGGTGACCTCATGACCACGGGAGGGATCGCCACCGGCCACGCCATTTCACCGGACTCCGGCGAGCACTGGGCGAACGAGGGTGCCTGGCAGGTCGCCGACGGCATCTACCGGATTCCGTTGCCGTTGCCGATGGACGCCCTCAAGGCGATCAACGTGTACGTCGTCGAGGGAGACGATGGACTCACCCTGATCGACGGCGGCTGGTCGATCCCGGTGGCGCGCGAGTTGCTCGACAAGAGCCTCCGGTCGATCGGCTCGGGTTTCGGTGACATCCGCCGGTTCCTGGTCACCCACGTGCACCGCGACCACTTCACGATGGCCAACGTGCTCGGTCAGGAGTTCGGCGCGGAGGTGTCGCTCGGCATCGATGAGAAGCCGGCGCTCGAGCTGCTGCAACGGGCGGCCCGGGCGGAGATGGGGGAGAGCCCGTTCCTCGCGGTCCTGCGGACTGCCGGCGCCGAAGAGATCGCCCAGGAGTGGGAGGCCGGCCACGACGGCGAACTGCCGAACGCAGCCGACTGGCAGTTCCCCGATGTCTGGCTGGAGGGCGACCGGTCCTTTGCGATCGGTCAGCGCACGATCGACGCCGTCCACACCCCCGGTCACACGCCGGGCCACTACGTCTACGCCGACCAGGTCGAGGGCGTCCTGTTCGCGGGCGACCACGTGTTGCCCACGATCACCCCGTCGATCGGCTTCACCGTGCCGCCGGCCGACCAACCGCTGGGGCAGTTCATGGCCTCGCTGGCCAAGGTGCGTGGCCTGCCCGACCTGCGCATCCTTCCCGCGCACGGTCCGGTCGCCCCGTCGTCGTACGACCGGGTGGATGAACTGCTGGCCTTCCACGAAACTCGCCTGGACCAGTGCCTGGCCTCGCTGCGAGCCCGCGGCGAGGTGTCGTCGATCGTCGTGGCGCGCGACCTCGGCTGGACTCGGCACGAGCACGCCTTCGACACTCTCGACATCTTCAGCCAGGGCATGGCGGCGATGGAGACCAAGGCCCACCTCGACCTGCTTGTCGCGCGCGGCCAGGCCACGGAGGCCGATCACGCCGACGGGGTCCTGTACCTCGCGACCTGACGGTCAGCGCAGTACTTCGAGGAGCGATGCGTGGTCGTCGGTCCAAGCCTGGTCGGCCGTGCCGGTCAGCGGCGCCCAGTTCGACTCCGCGACGAGGGTGTCCGCCAGACCGCCTTCGGGGCTCAGTGCGATCCAGCCCGATCGGACGCCGAGGGGCTTGCTGCCGCCCTCGCCGACGGCTGCGTGCCAGCCCAGCCGCTGCGCGGCGCCCGCGACCACCGGTGCGAGGTCGAAGTACAGGTTGCTGATGTGGACGACGATGGAGCCGCCGTTGCGGATGCGGGTCGCGTACTCGGCGAAGGCCTCGGCGGTCAGCAGGTGCACCGGGATGGCGTCCGAGCTGAAGGCGTCGAGGACCAGCAGGTCGGTCGTGGAGGGGGCGAGCTCGGCGACGCGCCGCCGTCCGTCGCCGGCCGTGGTCTCCACGGTTGCAGCTGAGTCGGCCAGGAACGTGAAGTAGCGCTGGTCGCTCGCGATCCGCACGACTTCGGGGTCGATCTCGATGAACCGGATTGTTTGCCCCGGAAGGCCGTAGGCGGCGATGGTGCCTGTCCCGAGGCCGACGGCCGTGATGTCGACGAGGTCCTTGCCGACCGTGTCGAACACGTCGCCGAGCGGGCCGTTGCGGGCGTAGTAGCTGGTCGGCTCCGAGCGCTCGTCGGGCTTGCGGGACTGGAAGCCGTGCACGGTCGTTCCGTGGGCGAGCTCGACCCGATCGTCGTGCTGGACGACGAGGTAGGAGCCGTAGAAGGTGCGAGACCTGGCCAGCACCTCTCCGCGGGGCAGGGAGATGAACGCGCCGATGGCGAGCACGGTGGTCATGCCGAGGGCAATCCAGCGCGTGGCTCCCAGCGCGAGCCACAACAGGGGCACGCCGGCCAGCACGAGTGTGTACTCGATGACCCGGTCGAAGAGCAGGGGCGCGAGCAGTCCGTTGAACAGGCCGCCGAGCGCACCGCCGATCGACACCACGACGAAGAACAGGGTCAGGTGGTCGGCCGCGGGCCGGTCCGCGGCGAGCAGCGCGTGCGCCACGTACGCGACCACCGCGAGCAGGGCGAGGTGGACCAGGACGGTCACCGGGAGCGGCAGGGTGCGCTCGACGAGGGTCAGGGCCCGGGTCACGATCACCAGAACGATGGCGACGGCTGCCGCGGTGCCCGGTCGTTTGCGCCCGGTTCCCGCGAAGGCGATCACGAAGGTGGCGAGGTAGATCGCCAGGGGCACCACCCACAGCAGCGGCACCGGCGCGACGTCCGTCGTCAGGTGCGTGGTCACGCCGAGCATCAGTGAGGACGGCAGGAACGCGAGCGCCAGCCAGATCAGCATCCGGCGTACGGCGGGCCGCTGAGAGTGCTGGGCAGGCGCAGCAGCACGTCGATGTCCCCGGAAGGCGACCAGGCCGCAGGCGGCCACCAGGGCGAGGAAGCCCACGAACGCCCACGACCATGCCGAGCGCTGCGTGCCGAGGGACAAGTGAGGCTCGACCACGAACGGGTAGGCCAGCAGGCCGACGAAGCTGCCCACGTTGCTCGCGGCGTAGAGGAAGTAGGGGTCGTCGGCGCGGGGAACGTCCAGCCAGGAGTACCACCGTTGCAGGACCGGCCCCGTCGTCGTGAGTACGGCGAACGGCAGGCCGATCATCACCAGCAACGTGCGGAGCAGCCAGAAGACCGGCGACGACTCCGGGGTCGCGTCGGACGGCAGCGCGAGCGGCAGGACGAGCAGGGGAAGCAGCAGAAACGGGGCGAGCGTGAGCGGCTGCCCGCGCGGGCCCAGGCGCGAGGTCAGATGGACGAACACGTAGCCGAGCAGCAGCACGACCTGGAAGAACAAGGTGCACGTCGCCCACACGCTGGCCGCGCCGCCGTACGACGGCAGCAGCATGCGGGCCGCCATCGGCTCGACGAGGAACAAGAGCGCGGCGCCGGTGAAGGCAGTGACGGTGTAGAGGACAGCGATCGGGTGGGTGCGGACTGCCGAGGCCTTGCCGCGCGCGATCACCGTTGTCACCGCGCCACCCTAGGGCGGACCGGCACCGGTCCGGATCGTCCGATCGGTTACCTTCTGTGGGTACGACAGGGGAGCACCGAATCGGTGCTGAGAGTGCGGATCCGCCGCAGACCCTCCGAACCTGCTCCGGTTAAGACCGGCGAAGGGAGTCATCTTCATCATGCGTGCGCGCATTCACGTCACTCGGGTCATCGGTGTCGCAGCGGTGGCGCTGGTCGCCTCCGGCTGCTCGCTCATCAGCAGTGAGAACGACGGCGAGACCGGAGCCACCGACAAGAGCGTCACCCTCGTTGCCCACGAGTCCTTCGCCCTGCCCGACGAGATGGTCGCGGCGTTCGAGAAGGAGTCCGGCTACACCCTCGAGATCAGCAAGCTCGAGGATGCCGGTGCGCTCACCAACCAGTTGGTCCTCACCAAGGACGACCCGGTCGGCGACGTCGTGTTCGGTGTCGACAACTCGTTCGCCACGCGCGCCATCGACGAGGGCGTCTTCGCGTCGTACGCGCCGACGCTGCCCGCGGGTGCCGAGAAGTTCGAACTCGAGGGCGACGACGATGACGCGCTGACCCCGATCGACAACGGCAACGTGTGTGTCAACGTCGACAACGCGTGGTTCAGGAAGAACGGCATCGCTGCCCCGACCAGCCTCGCGGACCTGACCGAGCCGGCCTACAAGGACCTGTTCGTGATCCCGGGCGCCAGCACCAGTTCGCCTGGCCTGGCCTTCCTGCTCGCCACGATCGAGGAGTACGGCGACGAGTGGCCCAGCTACTGGGAGGACCTGGTCGCCAATGGCGCGAAGGTCGTCAAGGGCTGGTCGGACGCGTACTTCACCGACTTCACCTTCTCCGGTGGCGACCGCCCGATCGTCGTGTCCTACGACTCCTCGCCCGCCTTCACGCTCAACAAGGCCGGCACGAAGTCGACGACGAGCGCGCTGCTCGACAACTGCTTCGAGCAGGTCGAGTACGCCGGCATCCTCAAGGGTGACGAGGACGACGAGACCAACGTGGCTGGTGCCGAGGCCGTCATCGACTGGCTGCTGAGCCCCGAGGTGCAGGCCGCACTGGCTCCCTCGATGTACGTCTTCCCGGTCGCCGACGGCATCGAACTGCCGGCCGAGTGGGCCACCTTCGCGAAGCGCCCCGAGGGCACGGACCAGGTCGCTCCGGCCGAGATCGCCAGCGAGCGCCAGGCGTGGCTGGAGGAGTGGAACGAGATCATCTCCCGATGACCTCCTCCGCCGGGACAGGCCGCAAGGCAGCGTTCGCGCTGCTTGCTGCCGTCCCGGTGGTCGTTTTCGCGGTGTTCTTCGTGCTGCCGGTCGGCGCGATGCTCGGGCGTGGCCTGTGGCCCGAGGGCCGCTTCGATCCGGGAGCCGTGGTCGACGTACTCCAGCGACCCCGGACGGGGCGGGTGCTGTGGTTCACCGTCTGGACGAGCACGGTCGCGACCGCCATCGCTGTCTTGCTGGGAGTCCCGGCCGCGTATGTCCTGCACCGGTTGCGGTTCCGGGGCCGCGCGCTGGTGAGGGCGGCGCTGTTGGTGCCGTTCGTGCTGCCCACGGTGGTCGTCGGCCTCGCGGTTCGTGAGCTGATCTCGTCGTCCGGGCCGCTCGGCTTCCTGGGTCTCGACGGCAGCCCGGTGGCGATCCTGATCGGCCTGGTGTTCTTCAACGTCGCGGTCGTCATCCGCACCGTGGGCGTGGCGTGGGAGGGCCTCGACCGCCGACCGGGGGAGGCCGCCGCGGCGCTGGGCGCCTCGCCGTGGCAGGTGTTCCGCACCGTGACCTTCCCCGCGCTCCGACCGGCGATCGTCTCCGCGGCCAGCGTGGTCTTCCTGTTCTGCGCCACCGCGTTCGGTGTCGTGCTGGTGCTCGGCGGCGTGAAGTACTCGTCGGTCGAGACCGAGATCTACCTGCTCACCGCGGACCTGCTCGACCTGCCCGCGGCCGCAGCCCTGTCGCTGGTGCAGATGATCGCGGTCGTCGTCCTCCTGGTCGTGGTCGGACGCCTGCGCGCCGTCCCCGACCCGACGGTACGACGATCCGTGGCTGCCCCAGCACGACCGCAAGCTCGTGACATTCCAGCAGTGGTGGTCACCGCGTTGACCTTGTTGGCCGTGTCGCTGCCGATCCTGACGCTGGTCGTCGCGTCCTTCCGGAGCGACGGTGCCTGGACCCTCGACTTCTACCGCGCACTCGAGGGGTCGGGTGACGGACTGCTCCAGGTGTCGGTGACCGACGCGCTGGCCGCGTCGCTGCGGATCGCGGTCGACGCGACCTGGATGTCCCTGTCGTTGGGCCTGATCGTCGCGTTCGTGGTGACCCGGCGGACCCGGACGCGCACCGGTCGCCGGATGCGCACCGTGCTCGACGGCTTCTTCATGCTGCCGCTCGGCGTCTCCGCGGTGACCCTGGGCTTCGGATTCCTGATCGCACTCGACGAGCCGCCACTGGACCTGCGCAGCAGCCCGCTCCTGGTGCCGATCGCCCAGGCCCTGGTGGCTCTGCCCCTGGTGGTGCGGACCCTCGTTCCTGTCCTGGCGGGCATCGACGACCGGCAGCGGCAAGCTGCTGCCTCGCTCGGGGCCTCACCGTTGCGGGCGATCCGCACCGTCGACGTGGCCGTCGTGTGGCGGCCGTTGCTCGCAGCCGCCGGCTTCGCGTTCGCCGTGTCGCTGGGCGAGTTCGGCGCGACGTCCTTCATCGTGCGGCCTGCCGAGCCCACACTGCCCGTCGCGATCTACCGGTTGCTGAGCCATCCCGGTGCCCTCAACTACGGCACCGCGATGGCGGCTTCGGTCGTCCTGGCTGCGGTGACCGCCGCTGTCATCCTTGTCGTCGAGCGGCTGCGTGTGCCGGGAACAGGAGCCTGGTGATGCTGGACCTCAAGGGCGTGACCGTCACCTTCGACGGCACCCGTGCCGTCGATGCCGTCGACCTCTCCGTCAAGGACGGCGACGTGCTCGCCGTCCTCGGCCCGTCGGGTTGCGGCAAGTCGACCCTGTTGCGGGCAGTCGCCGGACTCGAGCCCCTCGCCGAAGGGTCGATCTCGTGGGATGGCGGCGACCTCGCCGACACCCCGACGCACCGCCGCGGCTTCGCGCTGATGTTCCAGGACGGACAACTCTTCGACCACCTGACCGTGGCCCGCAATGTCGGCTACGCCCAACGCCTGCGCGGGTTGTCGCGTGCCGCAGTCCGCACCGAGGTCGACGACCTGCTCGCTCTCGTCGGGCTCGCGGGCTTCGGCGACCGCCTGCCGCGCAGCCTCTCCGGCGGCGAGCGGCAACGGGTCGCCCTGGCGCGGTCCCTCGCAGCACGCCCGCGCCTGCTGCTCCTCGACGAACCGCTCAGTGCCCTCGACGCGGAACTGCGCGGCCGCCTGGCCACCGACCTGCGCCGCATCCTCACCGCGTCCGGAACGACCGCGCTGATGGTCACCCACGACCAGGCCGAGGCCTTCGCGGTCGCCGACCGGCTCGCGGTGATGCGCGGGGGCCAGATCGTGCAGGAGGGCGCCGCGACCGAGGTGTGGGGAGCGCCCGTCGACGGCGACACCGCCCTGTTCCTCGGCTACTCCCGCGTACTGGAAGGGGATGCTGCGGCCGCCCTGCTGCGACTGGCGGGTGCGCCCGCCGCTCCCGGCGCGGCGGTGGCGGTCCGGTCCTCGGCGGTCCAAGCGGGACCCGGGCAGGGCCAACCGGCCGTCGTACAGGACTTCGGCCTGACGCCGGACGGGAGTCGTGTCGTGGTGTCGGTCGACGGGGTCGGTGATCTCGAGGCCGTGGGCGCCCCGGGGTGGGCACCGGCGTCGGGAAACAGCGCCGCCGTACAGGTGGATCGGCGTGGCCTGGCCGTGATTCCCGACGCACCAGCACGATGGTCAGGATCGGTCTCCTAGACTGCCCCGGTGTATCGCCGCGCCTATACCCTCCTCATCGGCACGGCCGCGATCATGCTGGGGCTTGCGATCTTCACCGCGGTCAAGCTCGACCGCCGCCTGCTCGACCCGGAGGGCAGCTTCCTCGGACCGTCCTACATCCGCCTGCCGTTGCTGCTCATCGGCGCGTTGCTGCTGGACCTGCTGCCGCTGACCCTCTGGAAGGCCCGTGGCCGTCCGAACCGGGTGATGCCGATCGTGCGGCACCGCCTGAAGACCCACTGGACCAGGGAACGCGCCACCCTGGTGGCGATCGGTGTCATCAGCTTCTACCTGACCTACGTCAGCTATCGGAACCTCAAGTCGTTCCTGCCCTTTGTGCGTTCCGACCCGGCCGCCGCACCGGGCGAGGTCCGGGCGCTGTCCTACGACCGCGAGCTGCACATCATGGACCGGGTCATCTTCTTCGGGAACGACCCGAGCGACGTCCTGCACGCGATCCTGGGCAAGACGGTCACCGCTGAGGTGCTCTCGCCGATCTACCTGATGTTCCTGCCGCTGGTCCCGCTCGGCGTGACGGCCTGGCTGGTCTGGTCGCGGAACATGTCGTTCGGCTACTGGTTCGTGACCTCGCAGTGCCTGGCCTGGTCGCTCGGCACCCTGTCCTACTACCTCCTCCCGACCCTCGGCCCGGGTATCGCCTACGCCGCGGAGTACTACGGAACCGGAGGTCTGGCGCACACCGGCACGACCGACCTGATGAACGGGATCGTGAGAGCCAGGGGCAATGTCCTGTACGGCGGCGCGACCGGCTCGGTGAACTCGATCGCCGGCTTCGCGAGCCTCCACTGCGCGATCACCCTGCTCTTCGCGCTGATGGTCCAGTACACGTTGCGCTCGAAGATCCTGAAGTGGGTCTTCTGGGTGAACTTCGGCCTGACCGTCGTCGCGACCCTGTACTTCGGCTGGCACTACGTCGCCGACGACATCGCGGGCATCGCGATTGCCGTCGTGGCCTTCTACGTCGGTGGGATCGCGAGCGGTCAGAAGTTCGATCGCGGCCTGCATTCACACCCGACCACGACGACGTCGAAGGTACCCATCGAGGTCGACTAACGACGTCATTTCGAGAGTTACAACGATGTAGTTCGTCAAGCCGACACGCCGATGAATCCTGAGAATGTTGGGGTTTTTGTTTCGGATGTGACGAAATCGCACTACGGTGACGCGAGTGCGCACTCCAACTCTCGGGTCAGGTCTTCTTGCGCTGGTGCTGACGGCGGCCGTCTTCGTCCCCGGGGCGCAGGCTGATCCAGCCGATCCCGACACCCCCTCGGTGAGCGACGTCCGCGCCGCGCGGGACCGGGCATCCGTCGCGAAGACGAAGGTGCAGGTCGTCCAGGAGAAGCTCGCGGCGGCTGCTGCCGACCTCGAGACGGCCTCGGTTCGCGCCGCGAAGGCCACCGAGGCCTGGAATGGCGCCCGGTGGGCCGCCCAACAGGCGCGGACCGCCCAACGGGTCGCGGAAGCGGCGTCGGTGAGGGCCGACCAGACGATGGCCCTCCAGAAGGTCGACTACCGCGACGCCGTGATCACCGCTGAGGCGATGGGCCTCGAACTGTCTGCCGTCGGTGCCTTCATCTCTGCCGACGGGATGGAGGCCCTGGTCGAGCGATCCGCTGCCATCGACCACGTCCAGGCCATGTTCAACCAGCAGCGCAACGAGTTCATCGCGGCGGCCGACGACGCCGAGAAGGCCGAGAAGGTCGCCTCGGCCGCAGCGGTCCGTGCCGACCGGGCCGCAGCCGACGCTCGCGTCGCGCGCGACGAGGCGCAGGACGCCGCCCGGACCGCCGCTGCGACCACGGCCCGCATCGAACGCCGCAAGGCCCAACTGGTCCGCACCCTCGCCCGACTGCAGGGCGTCAGTGTCACCCTCGCCGCCCGCCGCCAGGCTGCGCTCGAGGAGGAACGCCGGGCTGCCCGGGTCGCGGCCAGGCCGACCCCGGTTCGCGACGCCACTCCGACGCCCGAGCCGAAGGACCCCGATCCGAAGCCGGCCGACCCCGGCCCAGCTCCTGCACCGAGCAACGGTGCCCAGGCGGCCATCGCGTTCGCCCGCGCCCAGCTCGGCGAGCCGTACCGGTGGGGCGCCTCCGGCCCGAACGCATGGGACTGCTCCGGCCTGACCGCCGAAGCCTGGGCAGCCGGCGGCAAGAGCCTCCCGCACTACTCCGTCGCCCAGTACGACGTCTCCACGCCCATCTCGGGTGGCCAGTTGCGGCCCGGCGACCTGGTGTTCTGGGGCGAGGGCAGCAACCCCGGCTCGATCTACCACGTCGCGCTCTACGTCGGGAACGGCCAGATCATCCACGCACCGCGCACCGGCCGTCCGGTCACCCAGGAATCGCTCCACTACTGGCGCACCCCGGATTTCTACGCCCGTCCCTGATGCCCACACTTCGTGGTCCGTTAGGTTCAGTCCATGGCTGAGGACACGACCACGACCAAGCCCCCGGCACTCACGATCGACGTCCCTGGCCTGACCAGCGTCCTCGATGGCAAGTACGTCGACATGCGCACCGAGGTGCGCCGGTTGCTGCCGTCGTACGCCTCGGTCCTGGAGGACGCCGAGACGATGACCCGCGACGAGTTCCGCGAGCGGGTGCGCGAGGTGGTCCTCGAGATCGCCGAGACCGGCGCCCCCGGCGTGGGCTTCCCGAAGGAGTACGGCGGCGGGGAGGACATCGGCGCCTCGATCGCCGCCTTCGACACCCTCGCGTACGGCGACCTGTCGGTGCTCGTGAAGTTCGGCGTCCAGTTCGGCCTGTTCGGTGGCGCGATCCTGCAGCTCGGCACGAAGCGGCACCACGACGCGTATCTCCCGGACCTGATCACCGGCAAGCTGTTCGGCTGCTTTGCCATGACGGAGACCGCCCACGGCAGCAACGTGCAGGCGCTGGGCACCCTGGCGACGTACGACGCGGCTGCGGGGGAGTTCGTGATCACGACGAGCACGCCTGAAGCGGGCAAGGACTACATCGGCAACGCGGCGAAGCACGCCCGGATGGCGGCTGTGTTCGCGCAGCTCGAAGTCGAGGGCGAGGGACACGGCGTGCACGCGTTCGTGGTGCCGATCCGCGATGAGCTGGGCAACCCCCTCCCGGGCATCCGGATCGAGGACGACGGCCACAAGATGGGCCTCAACGGCGTCGACAACGGCCGGATCTGGTTCGACGGCGTGCGCGTCCCGCGCGAGGCGCTGCTCAACAAGTTCGCCGACGTGACCGAGGACGGGAAGTACGTCAGCGAGATCGAGAGCTCGGGCCGCCGCTTCTTCACGATGCTCGGAACCCTCGTCCAGGGCCGGGTCTCGGTCGGTTCGGCCGCGGTCAGCACGGCGAAGGTGGCCCTGACGATCGCGGTGAAGTACGGCCTGCACCGCAGGCAGTTCGAGACGGGCAACGCCAAGGAGGGCGAGGACGCCGAGCAGCTGCTGCTGGACTACGGCCTGCACCAGCGCCGGCTGTTCCCGCGCCTGGCCCGGACCTACGCCCTGCACTTCGCGCAGGAGGTGCTCGCCAGCCGGCTGCACGACGTCTTCTCGGGAATCACTCCGGACGAGGAGTCCCGGCGGCTGCTGGAGTCGCGCGCCGCGGGCACGAAGGCGCTGTCGACCTGGCTCGCCACCGATGTCATCCAGGAGTGCCGCGAGGCCTGCGGCGGAGCCGGCTATCTGTCGGTCAACCGGTTCGCCGCGCTGAAGGCCGACACGGACGTGTTCATGACCTTCGAGGGCGACAACCACGTCCTGCTGCAACTGGTCGGCAAGGGCCTGCTCACCGACTATGCCAGCGACTTCTCCGACCTCGACCAGCTCGGGATGGTCCGGTTCGTGGCCAGCGTCGCCGTGGAGACGGTGCTGGAGAAGACCCGCGTCCACAAGATCCTGCAGCAGATCCGTGACGCGCTGCCCGACCGCGACGACGCCTGGTACACCGACAGCGGCCTGCTCGACCCGAGCTACCACCTCGCGATGTTCCGGTTCCGCGAGGAGCACCGGATCGGTGGCGTCGCCAAGCGGCTCAAGCGCGGCGTCGACTCCGGGATGAACCCGGGAGAGGTCTTCTCCCGGGTCCAGGACCACGTGATCTCCACGGCCAAGGCGCACGTCGAGCGGCTGGTCCTCGAGGCGTTCGTCGAGAAGCTCGCGACCCTCGATGACGGGGACAACAAGCTCGCCCTCAACATGTTGTGTGACCTGTATGCGTTGACGAGCATCGAGGACGACGCCGCCTGGTTCATGGAGCACGGTCGCCTCACCACGCAGCGGTCCAAGCAGATCACCCGCGAGATCGGTGACCTGTGCCGTCGGGTGCGCCCGGTCGCCGGCGACCTGGTCGACGCGTTCGCGGTGCCGACCGAACTGCTGCGCGCCCCGGCGCTGATCCAACCGGTGGTTGAGGTGCGAGCGAAGCGAGCCAGCCCGGTGGTTGAGGTGCGAGCGAAGCGAGCCTCGAAACCATGATTCGCAAGGCACTGTCCCGCGTCCCCGGCATCGGCGACTGGGACGAAGACCCGCTCTGGGCGACCTTCTACGACTGGACCGTCGAGCACCCTCGTGCCGGCGGAGCGCTCTGGCGGGTCGGGATCAACAGCGACCTGAGCCGGCTCTACAAGGCCGCCGCCGAGATCGGTGCCCAACCGGCCGGCAAGCGGATCCTCGACATCCCCTGCGGGGGCGGCGTCGCCCTGCGCGGCCTCAAGCCCGGTCAGGGCGTCGAGTACGTCGCCGGCGACATCGCGCAGGCGATGCTGGACCGCACGATGCGGGCAGCCGAGGTGCGGGGGGTCGCCGACCAGGTCGTGCCGGAGATCGCCGACGTCGGGAACCTGCCGTTCGACGACGCCTCGTTCGACATGGTCGTCACCTTCACCGGGCTGCACTGCTTCCCCGACCCCGCACGTGCGGTGGTCGAGATGGCGCGCGTGCTCAAGCCGGGCGGCGTCCTCACGGGCAGCGCCCTGTTCAACGACACAGGGTTGCGGTTCGAGCCGATGCGGCGGATCGGGCGACTCGCCAGCGTGCTCGGCCCCGGCTGCACGAGCAACGACCTCCAGGGCTGGCTTGCGGGACAAGGGATCGCGGACGTCGTACTCGAGAAGAGCGGAGCGATCGGCTACTTCCGCGGAGTCAAGCGCACGTGAGGAGAGGGAGCGCCGCGCGGCGCGAGGCTGTCTTCACGGCGTTGCGGGACCTGCTCCTGGCCAAGCCGTGGGGAGACGTCACCCTCGAGGCGGTCGCGAAGGACGCCGGTGTCAGCCGGCAGACCCTCTACAACTCGTTCGGGTCGCGCTACGGCCTGGCGCAGGCGTACACGATCGCCCTGGCCGACGCGCTGTGCGACCTGATCGCCGCCACCCTCGAGGAGCACCGCGACGACCCGCGCGCCGGGCTGGAAGCGGGTCTGCAGATCTACCTGGAGGTCGCCGCGACCGACCCGCTCATCCAGCGCGTGCGCGCCGGTGACGCGCATCCGGACCTGGTCCAGTTGGTGACCGCCGACGCGGGCACCCTGCTGACCCACGTCGCATCCCGGCTCGAGGTCGCCCTGCGCAACTCCTGGCCCGACGTCGACGTCGACCAACGCCGCACGCTGGCGCGCACCGTCGCCCGGATCGCGGTCAGCTTCGTCCCGATGCCCCCGGAGTACGACGACAGCCCGGCCGTGATCGCAACCGAACTGTCCTCACTGCTTGCTCCGCGCTGACGCGAGTTGGGGTTTGTCGCGCGCGACTTGGGGTTTGTGACCGTCGAGTTGGGGTTTGTGTCTCGCGGCGTACGGGTCAGGCGATCCAGGCGGGCGAGACGGGCTCGCCACGGCCTTCAGGTGAGATCGGGGTCGCCACTCCGCTGGCCGGGCCGGTGATGACGAACACCGCGCCGGACTCGGTGCTGACCTGCCGCTGCGCGCCGGCGGGCAGGACCAGGGTGTCACCGGCTGACAGGTCGATGGTCTCGGTGTCGACGACCACGGTCGCCGTGCCGTCGAGCACGTGCCACGCCTGCTCGACGTCAAAGGCGTGCTGTGGTCCTCGCTGGCCGGTCTGCATCGCGACGCGCCACAGGCTCAGCGTCTGCGTTCCGCCCTGGGTGGGCGACGCGAGCGTGGTCATCGAAGCGTTGGGCGTCTCGGTGACGCGACTTTCCGAACGGGCGATCTTGACGGCGGGCATACCGACTCCAGGTAGATAGACAATGTTGTTGTCTATCTACCGTAGGCAACGCGTTGGATATGGTCAACCGAGTTGTCGAACTGGAGGTACTCATGAGCGAGCCGGGCTGGCGCGTCGTACTGCTCCTGGCCGGCGCGTTCCGGGACGCCGTCGATGCCCTCCACGGGGAGCTGGCCGAGCAGGGCCATCCCGAGGCTCGGCCGTTGCACGGATTCGCGCTCCAGGCGATCGGCCCCGAGGGGTGCACGATCAACGAGCTCGGTCATCGTCTTGGCGTCTCGAAGCAGGCTGCGGCCAAGACCGCGGCTGGCCTCGAGGGAGCCGGGTACGTCGCCCGAGGCTCAGTGCCGGGCGATCGAAGGGCGGTCCAGCTGCGTTGTACGCCTCGCGCTGAGGAGTTCCTGGCCGCCAGCGCGGCCGGCTTCGAGCACGTCATGGACCGCTGGCGGAATCAGCTCGGCGCCGTCCGCTTCGACGCGATGGTCGACGCCCTCGCCGAAGTGGCCGGAGACCGGCCCATCGGCGACCTGCCCGGCTGGCTCACCCAAACCCCAACTCGCGGGTCACAAACCCCAACTCGCGGGTCACAAACCCCAACTCGCGGGTGACAAACCCCAACTCGGCTGATCAGATCAGTGCGGGTCGAGCTTGAAGCGCTCGAAGGACGCGTTGATCTCGGCCTCGGCCTCGACGCGGCCGACCCAGTCGGCGCCTTCGACGGACTTGCCGGGCTCGAGGTCCTTGTAGACCTCGAAGAAGTGCTGGATCTCGAGGCGGTCGAAGTTCGCCACGTGGTTGATGTCGCGCAGGTGCTCCATGCGGGGGTCGCCCGCGGGGACGCAGAGGACCTTGTCGTCGCCGCCGGCCTCGTCGGTCATGCGGAACATGCCGATCGCACGGCACTTGATCAGGATGCCGGGGAACGTCGGCTCCTGCAGCAGCACGAGGGCGTCGAGCGGGTCGCCGTCCTGGCCGAGGGTGTCCTCGATGTAGCCGTAGTCAGCGGGGTACATGGTCGAGGTGAAGAGGAACCGGTCGAGACGCATGCGTCCCGACTCGTGGTCGACCTCGTACTTGTTGCGGCTCCCCTTGGGGATTTCCACGAGGACGTCGAATTCCAGCACTGGCTTCCTCCACAAATTTCTGGCCCGGATGTCGGGTCCGGCGGGGGCGGCCGCTGGTTCTTCAGGCCTGCCCCACGTCGTTGTCGGCGTCATTGTCCCGCACAATGTCTCCGAACGCGCAGTCGGGGAGAGGGAAAAGTGGCCAGCAGCGACGAGGAGCGGGGTTCCGGGCGCCTGAAGAGGGCGTTCGGTGGGTTCGTCGTGGTCGCGCTGGTTGCCGGCGGCGGCGTCGCCTGGCAGACCGGATGGGCCGAGCAGCAGTGGGACGACTTCCGCAACGGGCAGTCGGGCGTGCCCGCCGACCCGGCCGCGGTGGCACCGCCGCCCGAGGTCGATGTGCCGGACGTCGTACTCCCGGGCGCGGTGGCGGAGCCGGCCAACGGGCTGGGCCCACTGAATCCCGCGGCGCTGAAGCAGGCGCTCGGCGACCTCAATGACACCGACCTCGGCGCCCACGTGCTGGCAGCCGTGGGGCCGCTGGACGGCACGGGCATCGCGTACGAGAAGGCCGAAGGCGCCGTCACGGCCATCCCGGCTTCGACCACGAAGATCGTGACGTCGGCGGTCGCGCTGTTCCTGCTCGGCGGGGACAAGGTCTTCAAGACCACGACCGTCCTCGACCGGAGCGGTACGACGCCCACCCTGACCCTGGTCGGGGGCGGCGACCCGTTCCTCTCGTCGAGTGCCCCGGAGCCCGCGACGGCGGGGTCGGCGACCTTCGAGCCGAAGCGGGCCAGCATCCGGACGCTCGCCCGGCTGACGGCTCGGGCGTTGAAGGCGGACGGCATCCTCTCGGTCCAGTTCGCGTACGACGACTCGCTGTTCTCCGGTCCGGCGATCAACCCGACCTGGGAGCCGGGCTACGTGCCCGATGACATTGCGCCGATCACTGCCCTGTGGGTGGACCAGGGCCGCGACCCGGATGGCTCGGGACGGGTCATGGCTCCGTCGGTGACCGCCGCGGAGCTGTTCCGCAAGGTGCTCGCCCGGAACGGCATCAAGACCACCGGTCGTACCGGCCATGCGGTGGCGCCGGCAGCGGCGACCCCGGTCAGTTCGGTGAGCAGTCCGACCGTCGCGCAGATCGTGCAGCGCCTGATCGAGGTCAGCGACAACTCGGCCGCCGAGGTCCTGTTGCGCCAGATCGGTGTCGCCGACCAGGGCGCTGGATCCTCCGCGGCCGGGCAGGCCGGCGTCGAGCGGGTGCTCGCTGCGAACGGCGTGAAGTTCGGTGATTCCGTCCTGTACGACGGCAGTGGGCTCTCGCGCGACAACCGACTCGAACCCGCCGTACTCATCGGTGTCCTGCGGATGGCGGCCGCCGACGCCCACCCCGAACTGCGCCCGCTGCTGGCCGCCCTGCCCGTCGCCGGTTTCACCGGTTCGCTCGCGAACCGGATGGACAGGGGCCCGGCTGCCGGACGCGGACGGGTGCGCGCCAAGACCGGAACCCTGTCGAACGTGTCGTCGCTCGCGGGGATCGCCGTCGACCGCGACGGCAACCTGATGGCGTTCGCGTTGATGGCCGACCGGATCAAGGATCCCAAGGAGACGCTGGCGCAGACGGCGCTGGACAACGCGGCGGCCAGCCTCGGCGCCTGCTCCTGCGGCCGCTGACCGCCCACGGCCTACGCTTCCTTCCATGTCCGAGCCGACCGCTGAACTCCCCCCGATGATCGACTGGGACCTCGCGGTGTCCCTCGGCTCGCGCCTGGCAGGTGAGGGACCGGTCGTGTCCCGGACCGAGGCCGACGACGCCGTGGCGGAGTTGCGGGCGGGCGCGAATCGTTCGACGGGGCTCGTGCGCGAGTTCACCGGACTCGACGCCCCCGACGGGACGGCCCCGATCCTCGTGGTCGACCGCCGCGGCTGGATCCAGGCCAATGCGGAGGCGTTCGCGGTCGCCACCCGCCCGATGGTCGAGAAGATGGTGGAGGCGAAGCCGCCGGGCCGCCTCGCGGTCAAGGTCGGTTCCAAGGTCACCGGCGCCGAGGTCGGAGGCCTGCTGGGCTTCCTGGCCGGCAAGGTGCTCGGGCAGTTCGACCCGTTCCACCCGCCGCACGGCCGGTTGCTCCTCGTCGCGCCGAACATCGTGCACGTCGAGCGTGAGCTCGAGGTCGACCCGCACGACTTCCGCCTGTGGGTCTGCCTGCACGAGGAGACCCACCGTGTGCAGTTCACGGCAGTGCCGTGGATGCGCGAGCACCTGTTCTCGGAGGTCGCCGCGATCAGCAACGCGGTCGACCCGAGCAGCTTCATCGACGGTGGTCTCGAACGCATCACCGACGCGGTCAAGTCCGCCCGCAGCGGCGGCAGCATCGTCGAGATGTTCAGCACCCCGGAGCAGCGCGAGATCCTCGACCGGGTCACGGGCATGATGTCGCTGCTCGAGGGCCATGCGGACGTGGTCATGGACGATGTCGGCCCCAGCGTGATCCCCAGCGTCGACAAGATCCGCGCGAAATTCACCCAGCGCCGCAAGGGCGTCGGCACCCTGGACCGCGTGCTGCGCCGACTGCTCGGCCTCGAGGCGAAGATGGCGCAGTACCGCGACGGCGCGCAGTTCGTCCGCGCCGTCGTCGACAAGGTCGGCATGGAGGAGTTCAACGCCGTGTGGGCCGGTCCGGAGAACCTCCCGAGCAAGGCCGAACTGAGCGACCCCGAGGGCTGGGTCCGCCGCGTCCTCAGCTGATGGGCACCGTCTGATGGGCACCGTCTGATGGGACTCCATCCGGCCGTCGCTGCGGTCCGTCAGGGAGTACGCCGATACCTCAACGGCCTGGACCGGGGCATGACCGTCCTGGTCGCCTGCTCGGGCGGTGCGGACTCCCTGGCCCTGCTGAGCGCGACGATCTTCGAGGGCCAGAAGGCAGGACTCCGGGTGATCGGCGCGACCGTCGACCACGGCCTGCAGGTCGGGTCGGCGGACCATGCTGGTCGCGTCGTCCTCCAGATGGCCGCGCTCGGAGCCGACGAGACGGCCTCGATCCGGGTCCAGGTCGACCCGGCCGGGCTGGGTGTCGAGGCGGCGGCCCGTCGCGCCCGGTACGAGGTCCTCGGGCAGTTGCGTGAGCACTTCGATGCCAAGTCGGTGCTCCTGGGCCACACCCGGGACGACCAGGCCGAGACCGTGTTGCTCGGGCTCGCCCGGGGCAGCGGTGCCCGCAGCATCGCCGGGATGCGCCGGTCGTTCGAGCACTACGACCGCCCGCTGCTCGACGTCGCCCGCGCCGACACGGTCGCGGCATGCCTGGCGGAGGGCATCGAGTTCTGGGACGACCCCCACAACGACGATCCGGTGTTCGCTCGGGTGCGGGTGCGCCAGCGGGTGCTGCCGGTCCTCGAGGACGAGCTCGGCCCGGGGATCGCCGCCACGCTGGCGCGCACCGCGGACCAGATCCGCGACGACGTCGAGGCCCTCGACGCGATCGCCCGGTCGGCGTACGAGGCGATGGTCTCGACAAGCTCGACCAACGGGACAAGCGTCGACCTGGGCGAACTCGACGAGGTGCCCCGCGCCGTCGCCACCCGGGTCCTGCGCCTGGCCGCGCTGGCCGCCGGTGCGCGCGACGCCGAGCTCTTCCACGTCCACGTCACAGCCCTGCACCAACTGGCGCTGGGGGCGATCAGCGGCGAGGTCCAGCTCCCGGGCCACGTGACGGCGTACCGCGATCGCTCCCACCTCCGGTTCCGCCCCACCGCTGTGGCAGGCTGACGCCCATGGACGCAGCAGACGTCGGCAACGACCTGGTCGAGGTTCTCTTCACCGAGGCCCAGATCCAGGCCCGGATCGCCGAAATGGCCGCCGTGATCGACCGCGACTACAACGGCAAGGACCTCGTCCTGGTGGGCGTCCTGCGGGGTGCGGTCATGGTCATGGCCGACCTGTCGCGCGCCCTGACGAAGCACGTCGAGATGGACTGGATGGCCGTGTCGTCGTACGGCTCGGGGACGAAGTCCTCCGGTGTGGTGCGGATCCTCAAGGACCTCGACGCCGACATCACCGGGCGCCACGTCCTGATCGTCGACGAGATCATCGACACCGGCCTGACCCTGTCGTGGCTGACGTCCAACCTGGGCTCCCGGGGCCCGGCGAGCGTCGAGATCGCGACCCTGTTGCGCAAGCCCGAGGCCCTGACGATGCCCATCGAGGCCAAGTACGTCGGCTGGGACATCCCCAACGAGTTCGTGGTCGGCTACGGCCTCGACTACCGCGAGAAGTACCGCAACCTGCGCGACATCGGCACCCTCTCGCCTTCCGTCTACTCGTGAATGGTGCTCCGGTCACCAGGGACCGGACACAATGGCAGAGTTGTCGGCGTGTACCGTCGACTGATTCTGATGTGATGACGAGGAGCGGTTGAGTCTGTGAAGCGCGTTTTCAGGGGGCCTTGGCTCTGGATCGTCGTTGCGGTGTTCGCCGTGGTCCTTGCCCTGCAGTTGCTCGCGCCCGGTGGAGGGTACGACGAGGTCCAGACGTCCCAGTTGTCGAAGTACATCGACAAGGGCGAGGTCAAGGACATCACCTTCATCGATGGTGACCAGTCGATCGAGGCCACTCTCGACAAGGGCACCCGCAAGACCGGCGACAAGGTGCTCGCCTACTACATCAACGGCCAGCAGGAAACGATCCTCGCGGCTGTTGACGAGCAGGTCGCCAAGGGCACCATCGAGAAGGCCAACTCGAAGAACCCCAAGCCCAGCCTGCTCGGCTCGATCCTCGCGACGCTGCTGCCCTTCGCGCTCATCATCTTGCTGTTCATCTTCTTGATGAACAACGTGCAGGGTGGCGGCAAGGGCGTCATGCAGTTCGGCAAGTCCAAGGCCAAGATGATCAGCAAGGACATGCCCAAGACCACGTTCGCCGACGTCGCTGGTTGCGACGAAGCGATCGAGGAGCTCGGCGAGATCAAGGAGTTCCTCCAGGAGCCCGCCAAGTTCCAGGCCGTCGGCGCCAAGATCCCCAAGGGCGTGCTGCTCTACGGCTCGCCCGGTACCGGCAAGACCCTGCTCGCCCGCGCCGTTGCCGGCGAGGCCGGCGTGCCGTTCTACTCGATCTCCGGCTCGGACTTCGTCGAGATGTTCGTCGGTGTCGGTGCCTCGCGTGTCCGTGACCTGTTCGAACAGGCCAAGGAGAACGCCCCCGCGATCGTCTTCATCGACGAGATCGATGCCGTGGGTCGCCACCGCGGTGCCGGCATGGGTGGCGGTCACGACGAGCGCGAGCAGACCCTCAACCAGCTCCTGGTGGAGATGGACGGCTTCGACGTCCGCGGCGGAGTCATTCTGATCGCCGCGACGAACCGTCCCGACGTGCTCGACCCGGCACTGCTGCGTCCGGGCCGCTTCGACCGCCAGATCCCCGTGGACGCGCCTGACCTGGCCGGCCGCAAGCAGATCCTCGACGTGCACTCGCGGGGCAAGCCGCTCTACACCGACGTCGACCTCCTGGCCGTTGCCCGTCGTACGCCCGGCTTCTCGGGTGCCGACCTCGCCAACGTGCTCAACGAGGCGGCGCTGCTCACGGCGCGCAACAACAAGAAGGTCATCGACGCGGCGACGCTCGACGAGGCGATCGACCGCGTCATCGCGGGCCCGCAGCGTCGTACCCGCCTGATGACGGAGAAGGAAAAGCTGATCACCGCCTACCACGAGGGCGGCCACGCCCTCGTCGCAGCGGCGCTGCCGGGTGGCGACCCGGTCCACAAGATCACGATCCTGCCGCGCGGCCGGGCCCTCGGTTACACGATGGTGCTCCCGGATGAGGACAAGTACTCCCAGACCCGTTCGGAGATGCTCGACAAGCTCGCCTACATGCTGGGCGGCCGGGCGGCCGAGGAGATGGTCTTCCACGACCCGACCACCGGCGCCGGCAACGACATCGAGAAGGCGACCAGCGTCGCCCGCGCGATGGTCACCCAGTACGGCATGACCGAGCGCCTCGGTGCGATCAAGCTCGGCGAGGCTGCTGGCGAACCCTTCATGGGTCGCGACATGGGTCATGGCCGCGGCTACTCCGAGGACGTCGCCGCGATCATCGACGAGGAGACCAAGCTGCTCCTCGCCGGTGCGCACCAGGAGGCCTTCGACATCCTGGTCGAGAACCGCGACGTGCTCGACCAGCTCGTGCTGGCGCTGCTCGACAAGGAGACGCTCGACAAGGCCGAGGTCGCGGAGGTCTTCACCGCACTGCGGCTGCGTCCCCGTCGTCCGGCCTGGACCGGTTCGCCGACGCGCATCCCCTCCGAGATCCCCCCGGTGGAGATCCCCGAGGAGATCCGGCGTCGGGCGGCGCAGAACGGCCTCACGGTCAACGGAGCACCCGCGGCAGAATCGGACAGCGGTCAGATCTTGACCCCTCCGGGTCCGGACGGTGACGTCCACGGCGGTGCCCCGATCCTTCCGCCCAATGACCCGCAGCCGCCCGCACCCTCTGCCGGCACCTGACAGAAGGACCCTGATGGCCGACCCGATCACCGTGCCTGCACGGGAGCCTGCTGACGTGCCTGCGTTCGACCATGACCGGGCCGAGGCCGCCGTCCGGGAGCTGCTCGCAGCGATCGGGGAGGACCCCGAGCGCGAGGGCCTGCGGGAGACGCCGGCCCGGGTGGCACGGGCGTACGCCGAGCTCACTGCCGGTCTGCGGATGACCGCTGAGGACGTCCTCACGACGACATTCGACATCGGGCACGACGAGATGGTCCTGGTGCGCGACATCGAGTTGTGGTCGATGTGCGAGCACCACCTGGTGCCGTTCACGGGGGTCGCCCACGTCGGCTACATCCCCGCCGAGAGCGGCAAGATCACCGGGCTGTCCAAGCTGGCCCGGCTCGTCGACGTCTACGCCAAGCGCCCCCAGGTCCAGGAGCGACTCACCACCCAGGTGGCCGACTCGCTGATGGAACTGCTCGACGCCCGCGGCGTGATCGTGGTGATCGAGGCCGAGCACCTCTGCATGACGATGCGGGGTGTCCGCAAAGCCGGTGCCCGCACGATCACCTCGGCGATCCGCGGTTCCATGCACAACCCGGCGACCCGGGCCGAGGCCATGAGTCTGATCATCAACGGAACCCGGTAGGCCAGAACCCACCCGATGAAGATCTTCCACATCGGTTCGGACTCCCACTTCGTCGACTACCTCGTCGCACGGTTCGAGCGACTGGCCCCGGGCGCCAACGTGCTCGTGCAGGCCACCAGCAGGGAGCCGCGCTCCGGGGAGTTCACCGGTCCGAGTTCCTGGGTGTTGCCGACGGCCGAGAACGTCGACCTCGTCGTCGAACAGCTCCAGGAAGCCGATGTCGTCGTCGTACACGCGATGTCCGACTTCGCGGCCCTGGTGTGTGCACAGTTGCCGCCCGACGTGGTCGTGGTGTGGAGCGGCTTCGGCTTCGACTACTACCGCGGCGAGGCGGCCGCGGACCTGTACGGCGTACGAACCCTCAACCTGCTGAAGCGCGTGCACCGCGGCAAGGTCCCCGATCGGCTGGGACGACTCGTCGTCGAGGGGCAAGCCGGCTCACTGGAGGGTGCCGCGCTCGACATGGTGCGGCAGACGGTCGCCCGGCGCACCGACTTCTTCTCGGCCCCGGCGCCGCCGGACCTCGACGTCTTCACCCGCGCCTTCCCGGGCTTCCGCGGGGAGTACCGACAGCTCAACTACGGGGACGTCGCTTCGATGTGCCGTGCTGGCGATGCCGTGGCCAACGGCGACGACATCCTCGTGGGCAACTCGGCGGCGTGGACGAACAACCACCTGGAAACCTTTCGGCGGCTCGCCGATGCCGACCTGGGCTCGCGCCGCGTCGTCGTACCCCTCACCTACGGGGACGCCGCCTACCGCGACGGGGTGATCCGGGGCGGTGAGCGGCTCCTCGGTGAGCGCTTCTTCCCGATCGTCGAGCACCTGCCGATCGACGAGTACCTCGAGATCCTCGCGGGGTGCGGAACTGCTGTGTTCCTGCACCGCCGCCAACAGGGCCTGGGCAATATCGTCGCTGCGGTGCAGCAGGGCACCCACGTCTACCTGGACCGCCGCAACCCGCTCTACACGTGGTTGCGAGAGCTCGGGCTCGAGATCCATCCTGCGGCCAGGCTCAAGGAGCCCCTACCCGAGGGGCCGGTGGAGGCCGACGCACTGGCGCGGCACCGTGAGGTGCTCGAGGGTTTCTGGGGAACCGACCGGGTGGAGGCCAACCTGACCCGGTTCGTAGCGGAGCTGGAGAAGCGGGTCAGCGCTTCTGCACGGCGGGCACGCCGGCAACGAGTGCTCCCGGGGCGACGGAACCGGTGACGACTGCTCCGGCCGCCACGACGGCGCCGGCGCCGATCACCAGCCGCTCGGTGGCGGTTCCGTTGATGACGGTGACCCCGGTCCCGAGGAACGCACCGCGTTCGACGGTGACGTGTCCGGCGATGTGCACTCCCGGGGACAGGGTCACGTAGTCCTCCAGGACCGCGTCGTGACTGACGGTGCAGCCGACGTTGACGTGGACGTGCCGGCCCAGGGCGATGTCGGTGGTCAGGACGCTGCCGGCGGCCACCACGCTCCCGGGCCCGAACCGCACCCGATCGGGTGAGTGCTCGACGCGCGGATGGATCAGGGTGGTCGCCACCAGCCCCGCCGTCTCGCACGCCCGCGCGGCACGCTCGCGGATCGCCGGGTCGCCGATCGCGGCCACGTAGAGCCCACCGCGGGTGACGTCGGCCAGGAGGCGGACCGGATGGCCGTGCACCGGCCCGCTGAGGTGGCTCTCGTCGTCGACCAGGAAGACCAGGTCCAGGTCCTCGCCGTGGACGTCCCGGGCCAGCCAGGCCAGTTCCCGGCCGTGCCCACCGGCGCCGAAGATGTGGAGGAGCTGCGTCATCGGCCGGCCTGGGCCCGGATCAGGCCGGTGATCAGTTCGATGTCGGC
Organism: Nocardioides sp. WS12; assembly: GCF_014108865.1. NCBI lineage: Bacteria > Bacillati > Actinomycetota > Actinomycetes > Propionibacteriales > Nocardioidaceae > Nocardioides > Nocardioides sp. WS12. The sequence goes on from NZ_CP053928.1 coordinate 1,025,396, forward strand.
GACACTCACTGCGCTGCCAGTGGGCAGGACGACGACCTCACCGGCCACCTGCTCGGTCACGGGCAGGGTGTCGCCCGCGTCGGGGTCGAGGTCGCGGTACGGCGCCATCTTGTGGCATCCCGGCCAGAAGTAGCGACGGGCGAGGACGTTCTCCTGCTGCAGGGCCTCGACCAGGGCGTCCCGGGTGGTTCCGGCGCCCTCCTTCACCTGGAGGACGACGTACTGGAAGTTGTTCGCCTCGTCGGGATCGAACGACATCAGCTCCAGGCCCGGAACGTCGGCCAGCCCGGCGGCGTACGCGGCGTGATTGCGCTGGTTGACGGCGATCGTCGCGGACAGCGTCTCGAGGTTGGTCAGTCCCATGGCGGCGCAGACTTCGATCATCTTGCCGTTGGTGCCGGGGTGGATGACGTTGTCGTATCCAGCGAAGCCGAAGTTGCGCATCAGGCGGGCCTTCTCGGCGACCTCGTCGTCGTCCGTCATCACCGCCCCGCCCTCGAAGCTGTTGAAGAACTTCGTGGCGTGGAAGCTGAACACCTCGGCGCGACCGAAGCTGCCGATCATCCGGCCCCGGTGGGTGCAGGCGAAGGCATGGGCGGCGTCGAAGAGCAGTTCGAGGCCGTTTTCGTCCGCGATGGCCTGGAGTTCCTCGACCGCCGCGGGCTGACCCCACAGGTGCACGCCGATGATGCCGGTGGTCCGCGGCGTGATCGCGCGCCGCACGGATTCGGGGTCCAGCGTGTGGGTCGTCGGGTCGATGTCGGCGAACACAGGGGTGATGCCCTGCCAGTGCAGGGCGTGAGCCGTCGCGATGAACGTGTACGACGGCACGATCACCTCGCCCTCGAGCCCGAGCGCGCGGATGGCGATCTCCAGGGCGATGGTGCCGTTGCATGTCGCCACGCAGTGCTTGACGCCGGCCATCTCGGCCAGGCGGGACTCGAACTCGCGGACCACCGGGCCGTCGTTGGAGAACCAGCCGCGGTCGAAGATCTCGCCGACCCGGGTCAGGAAGGCCTCACGATCACCCATGTTGGGCCGGCCGACATGGCGGGGTTCCTCAAACACAGGCACCCGGCGACTCTACTGAACTACCCTGTCGGCTCATGCGCGTGCTCCAGGCGCCGGTCAACATCGCCAATCAGCCGTGGCTGATGGCCCAGGGACTTCGTCAGGCCGGACACGAGGTCGAGGTCTGGCAATTCCGGGAGCATCCCTTCGGGTATCCGGTCGATCGGACCGTCGACGTGACGGCCGGCCCGTTGGCGATCCTCCGCACCTTGATGGAGGCGGTCGAGCAGGGCTTCGACGTCGTGCACTTCCACTACGCGAGTTCGCTGGTGCCCCAGCGCGAGTTCCTGCCCTGGTTCTGGGACCTGCCGGTGTGGCGGTCGCTCGGCGTGACGGTGGTGTTCACCTTCCACGGCTCGGACGCGCGCCTGCGGAGCCATCACATCGCCGACGACACGTGGAGCTACTACCGGTTCGCAGACGTTCCCTGCGATGAGGACCTGATCACCACGCGGCTGGCGGTCATTCGCCGGTACGCCTCCCACATGACCGTGGGCAGCGTGCTCGACCTGCCTTACGTCGACGAGGGTGTGTACGTCCCGAAGATCGTCGACACCGACGGCATCCGGGTGGGCGCGCCACCCGACCGGGCCCGGGCGGTCGTCGCCCACGCTCCGAGCCGCCGCTCGACCAAGGGCACGGACATCGTGTTGCAGTCGCTCGACACCCTTCGCGAGGAGGGGGTCCCGTTCGACCTGGACCTGATCGAGGGGGTCAGCAACGCCGAGGCGCTGGCCAGGATGGGCCGCGCGGACATCGTGGTGGAGAAGCTGCTCGGTGGAGACGCGGGAGTGACGTCGCTCGAGGCGATGGCGCTGGGTCGGGTGGCCGTCGCGCGCATCCGTGACCAGGTTCGGGAGCGGCACCCCGCGATGCCGGTCGTCTCGGCGTCGCCGGACACCTTCCTGGACGTCATGCGCGGGCTCCTCACGGACCCTGAGCGCCGGGTGCGCCTGGGGCAGGAGGGTCGGCAGTACGTCGAGACCGAGCACTCGCCGGCCGTGGTCGGTCGCCTCCTGGAGGAGCTCTACCGATCACCCGGCCGCCCGGGCATCCCGGCCTTCCCCGACTGGACCGTGCCGCCCACCGAAGCGGCGTTGGAGGTCCTGCGGACCCGCCTCGAGAAGGAGCGGGCCGAACGAGTCCGACTGCGGGGGCGGACCAAGGAGCTGCGCGGCAAGCTCCAGGTCAAGCGCGCCGAGCTGCTGGAGGCGCAGCAGGAGATCGCCGCGCTCAAGCGCCGCACGGCCCGCGGACTGGCGGGGCGGGCGTGGCGTCGCGCCGTCGTACGGCGTTAGCGGCGGCTTCCGGGCTGCCTGCGCGTTGCACCGCACCCTGAAATAGGATGCGTCCGGTGACTTTGAGCGAAAAGGATGTTCGCCCGCAGACCGCCGCGTCGGCCCATCGCTGGGACTACGACGTCCTGCGCATCCTGGCGATCCTTGGCGTCGTCGCCATTCACGTCTTCGGCCTGATCCTGGGGCGACCTGACCTGCGCGGCACGGACACCTGGAACTTCGCGGTCATCCTCGCCATCGGCAGCAACTGGTGCGTCCCGATGTTCGTCATGGTCAGCGGCGCCTTGCTGCTCGCGCCACGGGCGCATGCGGCCGGCCCCGGAGCGTTCCTGAAGAAGCGGGCGGTGCGCCTGCTGCCAGCGGTGATCGTGTGGCACCTGGTCTATCTCGTGGTCGTCCGTCACTGGATCCTGCAGGCGGACCTGGTCCCGGAGACCGTTGCGGTGAACTTCATCGACGGCAAGGTCTACACGGCGCTGTACTTCCTGTGGCTGATCCTCGGCCTGTACGTCGTTGCGCCTGTCATCGCGGCCTTCCTGCGCGACGGGGACGCGCGCCGCGCGCAGATCACGGCCATCGTTGCCTGCTTGTGGGGCGCGGCGCTGCTGGTGCTGCCCCTGGTCGCGACCCAGTTGGGCTTCCCGCGCACCCGCACCGACACGGCCATCACGCTGTGGATTCCGTACGTCGGGCTCTTCATCGCCGGGTACGCCTGGCGGGAGCCCCGGGCCGAGGGTCGCCGCTGGATCTGGGCAGGCGGGATCGCGGTCGCCCTGGTGACACTCGACATCTGGCTGTTCAACGTCGCTCCCGACTTCGCCTGGCTGCGCGCGTTCCTCCCGGTGCACTACGTCTCGCTCCCGACGGTCGGGGCCGCGCTCGCCATCTACCTGTGCGTGATCGACCTCTGCGCACGCCTGCGGCCGAAGGAGCGGGTGGTGAAGGTCATCGGGGCGATCGGCAGTGCAACCTTCGGGGTGTTCCTGGTGCATCTGCTGCTCGTTGCGGTGGTCCGCCGCTGGTGGCCGGACCTGTACGCCGACCCGGCCCCTGTGGCCAAGCTCGAGCTCTACGCGATGGTGGTCGTCGCATCCTTCGCGATCAGCGTGGCCGCCGCCCGCGTGCCCTGGTTGCGCCGGATCTTCTGAAACCGGCGGCTACGGCGTCCCGGCGGACGCGAGGTGGTCCTTGACCAGCGGCACCAGTTTGTTGGCGAGGTCCGGTGCCAGCACCTTCACCCAGGTCGCCGTGATGTGCGAGCCCTGCCGATAGGTGAGCACGTTCCGGATCACCGCCTTGCAGACGCCATCGGGGCAGACCAGCGGATTCATGTCGATGAAGGCAGCGTCGTCGACCTGCTCGGCCGCCTCCTTCATCGCGAGGTTGCTGCTCGACTCGGCATACGGCCAGGAGCAGTCGTCGCCCGCGGTGGCCGCGTCGTGCTCGGCCACGCATTCGTACGCGTTCGCGCCGATCTCCGGTGACGGACTCGGGGTGTCGGACAGGGCGATCACCCGGGTGCCCTGGTCGGTGAACTGCTGCCAGTAGCTGACGTAGCCCGCCACGAGGCCCTCGAGGGTCTCCTTGCCGTCGGCATCGGCCGCAGCCTTGCGCAGGCCGGTCGTGATCAGCACCTGGGGGCGGTCCTTGCCCTTGGCCTCGGAAAGGCGCCGGAACACTTCCTGGCCCCATTCCCGGCATTCGGGGAAGGGTTTGCCGGCGACGAACGTCATCGTGTCGGTGAACGTGCAGCCGCCCTTGGTGTAGATCCGCACCCGCCAGTGGTTGGCCTCGGCGATCGCGTCGATGGCCGGCATCCACTGGGCGACCTTGGAGTCGCCGACGACGACCACCAAGGGACCGCCGTCGGGGTCGCCGCTGTCGCAGGCCTTCACGTCGGTGTCGTAGACCTCGACGGCGCAGCCCTTCTCGTACAGGGCAGGGGAGTCGAGGACCGCGTCCACCGGATCCGGAGTGATCACGTCGAAGAGGGGGGTGGTGTCGGCGGACGGGGGACTGGTCTCCGCGCCGCGCAGTTGTTCGGGGACCAACTGGATGCCGGCACCCCCGATCCCGCTGGCCGTGCCTCGCGACTGCAGGACTGCGCCCTGGAGGACGAGGCCGGCAACGGCGGCGACCAGGGTGCAGTTCAGGCCGATGGACAGGGCCAGGCGTGGCGAGGCTGCGATCGCCTTCGAGTGGCGCACGGGGCTCTCGACGAAGCGGTACGACAGCCAGGCCGGAACGACGGAGAGTACGACGACGAGGAGACCCTGGGCCGCGGAGAGCTCCCCCCACTGCCACGTGGCGAACCGCAGGGCTGGCCAGTGCCACAGGTAGAGCGAGTACGACAGTCCGCCCACCCAGACGAACAGTGGATTGCCGAGCAGGCGACCCACGCCGGTGTGCCCGGCGGCGAAGCCCCCGATGATGACGGCGGCCGTGCCCAGCGTCGGCACGAGAGCGCCGGGTGCGGGCCATGCGGTCTGCGTGGACTGCAGCATCAGGCCCGTACCGAGGACGGCGAGTCCGGCCAGGACCAGGGCCTGTCCGGCCCGCCGGGACAGCCGGTCCCACTGGGTCGCGCCGAGCGCCACGAGCGCGCCGATGCCGAGCTCCCACAGTCGCGTCGGGGTGACGAAGAAGGCCTCGGAGGGACGCTCGGCGGTGAGCCAGAAGGCGCACAGGAGCGACGGGATGACGATGACGAGGGTCAGGCCGATCGCCAGGATTGCCCGCCGCGGCGGCGCCGAGTCGTCGCGTCGGCGGCGCTTGCCGCCCACCCACAGGAGGCCCAACAGCACCAGCGGCCAGATGAAGTAGAACTGCTCCTCCACCGCCAGTGACCAGAAGTGCAGGACCGGGGACGGCGCGACGTCCTCGGCCATGTAGTCGACGGAGCGGGCCGAGAAGACCCAGTTCACGACATACGTCGCGGCGCCGATGATGTCGGTGGAGATGGCCTGCCACTGCACCCGCGAGACCATGAGCCACGACATCAGCGTCGTGACGACGAGGACCACCGCCGCGGCGGGCAGCAGTCGCCGGGCGCGGCGGGCGTAGAACCCGGGCAAGCTGATCCGGCCGGTGCGCTCCAGTTCGCGCAGCAACTGGGCCGTGATCACGAAGCCGGACACGACGAAGAAGATGTCGACGCCGGCGAAACCGCCGCCGGGGATGGCCAGCCCGGCGTGGTGCAACAGCACCACCGACACTGCGACGGCGCGGAGACCTTCGATGTCGGGACGGAACTGCGCGGCTCCGGGTCGTTCGTCGGGGGTCCGGTGGGCGTTCACGGTCAGGACGGTCCAGCCAGCGACTGGACGCCCGCGCGGTACACGCCGTCGAGGATCTCGGCCTGCCGCTCCCAGGTCCACTCCGAGAGGGGGACCCGGTCGTCGTACGCGCTGCGATAGCGAGCCGGATCGGCCAGCACGGCCAGGGTGGCGCGGGTGAAGTCGGCGACGTCGTCGGCGATGAAGACCTCGCCCTGCCCGGTCGCCTTCACCTGGGTCGACATGGCGCGCACGTCGCTGACCACGATCGGCAGCCGGGCGTGGCTGTACTCGAAGAACTTGGTGATCAGTGCGATCTCGTGGTTCGGGAAGTGCTGGATCGGGATCAGTCCGACGTCGGCGGAGGAGAGGTACTCCACGACGTGCTCGGGAGCGACGTACGGCAGCAGGTGCAGTCGGTCCGCGACCCCCAGTTCCTGCGCGCGCTCGACGACCTCGACGACAGGAGCCGACTCGGGCACGGCGACGACGAGGGCCACGTGCACACCGGGCATCGCGGGCAGCGACTCGATCACGGTGCCGAGACCGCGCTGCCGTGACGGCGAACCGCTGTAGACGAGGATCGGGGTCTCGGGGCCGACACCGCACAGCTCACGCACACCCGGACGGGCCGAGCCGTCGTCGGTGGCGATGGTCGGGCAGTTCAGCACGACCGACGGCGTCCGGGACAGGCCGTGTCGTTCGACGAGCAGCTCGGCGAGCTCCCCGGACACGGTCACCACTTCGTCGGCGTACGCGGCGAACTCGCGTTCGTGCGCCATCTGCGCGACGTGCCACCGGGGGTGGTCGTTCCACGGCTTGGCGCCGGGCAGGAACTCGTGGGCGTCCCAGACCAGGGCGATCTTCCGACCCTGCAGCACGCCGCGCATCTTGGCGCGTGCCCCGGCGCCGAGCATCCGGAAGTCGTTGGCGTGGATGACGTCGGGGCGGAGCTTGTCGATCGCGGGGCCGTAGGCCGCCTCGAAGTCCCACAGGTGGCTGTCCAGCTGGCGCCAGGCCTTCGGCCCGCCCACCTTGACGTGGAACCAGGTGGCGGCGCGGTCCAGCGGGGCCGTCTGGGTCCGGCGCTTGCGGCGTACGGACTCCGTCGCCCGCGAACGCAGGCCGACCAGGTCGCCGAGCGCCTTGGCCAGTGCCCGACGCGGCAGCTGGCTGACCGGCTGGGCCCGGTGCAGGGTGCGGTCCTTGGCGAGTGCCGCGTTCCGGGCACGAGCCAGCCGCAGAGTCACGTCGGCGCGGCGGCGATCTGCAGCGAGCTGCTGCTGACGCTCACGTTCCTGGGAGCCGAACGCCAGGGGGTTGCGCCAGCGGGGGCTGCGGGCCTCGTAGGGCCGACGGTTGGTGGTGACCTTGAGCAGCCGCACCTGGGCGCCGCCGAGCTCCCACCGCGCCGTTTCGCCACGCGGGGCCAGTCCGAGCACGCGGACGTCCCAGCCGTGCTCCGCCATGGAGGTGGCCTGCTTCTGCACCCGGGAGTCCCGGCGCACGTCGTTGTCGACGAGGATCACCACGCGTGGGCGCCGGTCGGGCGCGTCGTCGGCATCCGGGACGTCGTCGGTTCGAGCATCGCCGGGCGGCAACATCGCGTTGGGCTCCCCACTTGTGGATCGTGCGGTCCCGGGTTCGGGATCGCACCGCCGTACGATACCGAGGCGCGCCGCTTCTCCCGATTTCGCCGGCGAAAGGATTTCCTTGAACACCGACAGGCCACGACGGCTCCTGTTCCTCGCCTTCGGGTTCCCTCCGGCGTTGAAGAGCTCCTCCTATCGGCTCCGGGAGATCGCGAACGCCTTCGCCGGCGCTGGCTGGCAGGTGACCGTTCTCAACGCGGCACGGGAGATGTGGGAGAACGAGTTCGGCCTGGACGAGTCCCTGCTGGACAACGTGGATCCCTCGATCCGGGTGATCGAACTCCCGCTTGCGCGTGCGGACCTGGAGACGGACATCCGCACCTACGACGAAGCACGGGCGCTGACTCCGGCACGCTGGTTGAAGGAGTGGCGGGAGAGGAACGAGGAGTCGTTCCCGGAGCCGACCTTCGGTGGCTGGCGCGACGACCTGGAGCGGGTGGTGGTCGACCTGCATCGCGAGGACCCCTTCGACCTGATCCTGGTGAGCTGCGTCCCGTACGTCTCGCTGGCCGCCGCGTTGCGACTGCACGAGGAGCACCAGGTGCCGATGGCTGTCGACTTCCGCGACGGCTGGTCGGTCGACGTGATCAAGGGCGGCGAGGCCTTCGAGCGGGATTCGGTCAGCGGCCGGTGGGAGCAGCGTGCCCTCGAAGCCGCGGAGTCGCTGTGGCTCGTGAACGACCCGATCGCCGAGCACTACCGCGTGCGGTACCCGGAGCTGGCGGACAAGGTCCGCGTCGTCCGCAACGGGTTCGACCGCGACAGCATCCCCACGCAGATCCCGCAGCCCCCCGCGGGGCCGCTGCGTTTCGGCTACCTCGGCACCATCAACTTCCGCCCCGAGTTCGTCAGCACGGTCCTGGGTGCGTGGCGTGAGGCGCGCGCGACCAACCCGCTGCTCGAGGGCGCGACCTGGGACTGGCGGGGCAACCTCGGCGCCGGTGCGGTGCGCGGCTCGTCCGCAGTGCTGGAGCAGCTGATCGCTGCCGAGGCCGACGGCGTCAGTTACGGCGGCCCGGTGCCCAAGCGCGATGTCGGGGAGTTCTACGGCAGCCTGGACGCGGTGACCTTCATGGTCATCGGCGGTGCCTTCATGACGTCCGGCAAGGTCTACGAGTGCATGGCGACGGCGCTGCCGATCGTCTCGGCCCACGAAGTACGGCACGATGCCTCGACCTTGCTCGAGGGCTATCCGCTGTGGACCGGCGTGGCCGGGCTCGACCACGACTTCCTGGTCTCAGCGTTCGGTCGTGCCGCTGAACTCGCGCGCAGCGCTGATGATGCGCTGCGTCGCTCCGCCCGCGACTACGCCGAACAGTTCGAGCGCAGCCGGATCATGATCGACGCGGTTTCGGCACTCACTGACAAGGTGGCCCCCTGATGAGCGCGGTCGTGCTGTTCGTCGGTACCCGCCACGAGCCGCGCTTCCTGGCCGACGTGGTCCGCCAGTTCGAGGACCGCGGGGCACAGCTCACCCTGGTGTCCGTTCCGACCGTCGACGTACCGGTGGGCGCCGGGACCGAGGTCCGCTTCATCAACGAGGCATCGGAGGGCAACCCGCCGGCGTTCTGGCGGCGCAGCATCGTGGTGATCCCGCCGCGCCGGATGTGGTTCGAGATCGAGCGCGACGCGTGGACCGTCGAGCGTGCGCTGTCGGCGGACCTTCTCGTCGCGGTCGACAACCGTGCTGTCTTCGCGGTGTGGCGTCTCGCTCAACGCAACCGCCGGGCTGCGGCTCGGGCCGGTGTCTACGCCGGCCTCCAGGCGCTCGACAAGCTCAACTCCCCGAGCGAGCCCCCTGCCGCCGAAGCCGCGGCCCCGACAGCCGCGGCGGTGGCCGTTCCGCAGCCGGACGGGCCTTCGTTGATGGTCCGGGGCCGGCGCAAGGCACGGCGCGTCGCTGGCAAGCTGCGTCGCGCTGCACGAGCGACCCGGCGCCCCGAGGTTCCGGATCCGGCCGTCGAGGAGACGCGCGTCCGGGCCGACGAGCTCGGCACCGTCGCCTTCGCCGAGCTCGCGGCGGCCAAGGTGCCGACGAATCTCGTCGACGCGGTGGCCGCAGAGCTCGCGCACGCCGACCGGTTGCTGGCCGCAGGGGAGACCCGCAACGCGCTCGGATCCTTCCTCACCGCGACCCGACTGGCCTTCTATCCGGGCATCCACTTCGATTCGCTGGTCTCCCCGCTCGCGGCCGACCCGTCCGGGTTCAATGCGGCGCTGCAGGACAGCGAAGTGCTGCGCCGTCTGGCAACCCCGGCCGGACGCCGGCACCCTGCTGCCGCGATCGGTGCGGACCGGCCAGCCCGCGTCGTGATCATGTCGAGCGGGAACACCAACTTCGTCGGAGCGATCACCGCGCGCCTCGAGCGCGAGCAGGGAGCCGAGGTCAGGACCATCGGGCCCGCCGAGCTCGGGATCCAGGGCGGACTGAACCCGGTCTTCCAGTCCCTTCTCAACGGCGACGGCCGTGCCGAGGAGATGGCTGAGGAGCGACTCCGCGAGCACTACGACTGGGCCGACGTCGTCCTCATCGAATGGTGCACGCCGACGGCCGTCTTTGCCACGTTGATCGACCCGGGTACGGCGCGGGTGGTGGTGCGGCTGCACAGCTTCGAGGCCTGGTCCCTCTCGCCCCACCTGGTCGACTTCTCCCGCGTCGACGAGGTCGTCTTCGTCAGTGAGCACCTGCGCGAGTTGAGCCAGGCCGCCGTGCCCGCACTGGCCGAGCACCCCGCGGTCTCGGTGGTGCCGAACGTGGTCGACCTGACCGGCTTCGACCAGCCCAAGGACGACGACGCACGGTTCACGCTGGCGCTGATCGGCATCTCCGCGGTGGCCAAGGACGTGCGATGGGCCATCGAGGTCGTCCGCCGGTTGCAGGCGCACGACGAGCGTTACCGACTGCTTCTCTTCGGTGCCGACCTGGACAACACCGGCTCCGCCATCGGTCGTGCGTACGACGCCGCGTACCGCGCCGACCTGCGCGAACTCGAGCCGCGAGGTGTCGTCGAGCGCCGCGGCTACACGAGTGACGTGCCCGGGGCGCTCCGCTCGGTCGGCGTCATCCTCAGCACCTCGGTGCGCGAGAGTGCGCACCTGGTCGTCGTGGAGGGTGCCGCCAGCGGCGCCGTACCCGTCGTCCGGGACTGGCCGTTCTTCGCCCAGCAGGAGCACGGGGCCCGCACCTTCTACCCCGAGCACTGGGTCGTGGGCTCGGTCGAGGAGGCTGTGGCCCGTGTCCTGGCGACGACGGCGACCGCCGAACAGTGGCAGGCCGAGTCCGCGGCGGCACGCGATGCGGCCCGCCCATGGGACGTGACCGCAACGGGGCCGGCGTTCGACGCGGCCCTGTTCGGGAAGTGAACAGCGCCGCGTCGTTTCCCTGACACGCTCCCGGCATGATTAGGTCGGGTGCGTTGGCGCGAGCCCGCAAGCAGTACGACGAGAGGACAAGAATGACCGACTCCGCGATTCAGAACATCCCGGCCGCCCGGCCGGTGATCGACGAATCCGACATCCAGGCCGTTGTCGACGTCATGCGCTCCGGCATGGTGGTCCAGGGCCCGCAGGTGAAGGCGTTCGAGGAGGAGTTCTCCGCAGTCGTCGACGGACGCCACTGCGTCGCCGTCAACAGCGGTACGTCGGCACTGCACCTCACCCTGCTCGCCCTCGGCTTCGGTCCGGGCGACGAGGTGATCTGCCCGTCCTTCACCTTCGCGGCCACCGCCAATGCGATCCGCCTCGTCGGCGCGACCCCGGTCTTCGCCGACATCCAGGCGGACACCTTCAACATCAATCCCGCCGCCGTCGAGGCGCTCGTGGGGCCGAAGACCGTCGCGATCATGCCGGTTCACCTCTACGGCCTGCCTGCTGACATGACGGCCCTCAACGCGATCGCGGACCGGCACAAGCTCGCGATCGTCGAGGATGCCGCCCAGGCGCACCTCGCGGCGATCGACGGTCGCCCGGTCGGCTCGCTCGGCACCGCCGGCTGCTTCAGCTTCTACCCGACCAAGAACATGCACTCCCTCGAGGGCGGCATGATCACCACGGCCGACGCCGAACTCGCCCGCCAGCTGCGCCTGCTGCGCAACCAGGGCATGGAGCAGCGCTACGCCAACGAGGTCGTCGGCACCAACACGCGGATGACCGACGTCGCCGCCGCGGTCGGCCGCAACCAGTTGCGCCGCCTTGCCGGTTGGACGGACCAGCGTCGGGCCAACGCGGCCACGCTGACCGCCGGGATCACGACAGCGGCCACGCCGGTCGTGCCCGAGGGCTACCTGCACTCGTACCACCAGTACACCGTCCGGTCCGCGGAGCGCGACGCCCTCCAGGCCCGGCTCACCGAGCAGAAGATCGGCAGCGCGACGTACTACCCGACGCCGGTGCACCGCTTGAAGCCGTTCCTCAACGAGGCCGGTGTGCCGGACCCCCGCTGGGAGCTGCCGGAGACCGAGAAGGCGGCCCTCGAGGCCCTGTCCCTGCCGGTGTTCCCGACGCTGACGGCCGAAGAACTCGACCGCATCGTCGCGGCGGTGAACGCATGACGCTGAAGGCTGGCCTGGTCGGCCTGGGCGCCATGGGGCGCAACCACGCGCGCATCCTGTCGATCCTCGACGACGTCGAGTTCGTCGGTGCCGCCGACGCCGTCGTCACCGACCAGCGGGTCTCGCACGGCGCGCCGATCGTCCCGGACGTCGACGCCCTGATCGCGCTCAAGCCCGACTACGTCGTCGTCGCCGCTCCGACCGGCACTCACGAGGAGATCGGCCTCAAGCTCGCGGCCGCTGGCATCCATGCCCTGATCGAGAAGCCGCTCGCCCCGTCGGTCGAAGGAGCCAAACGCCTCGTCGACGCGTTCGCCGAGGGTGGACTCATTGGCGGCGTCGGCCACATCGAGCGCTACAACCCTGCCCTGCAGAGCCTGCGCGCCCGTCTCGCCGCCGGCGACCTCGGCGAGATCTACCAGGTCGTCACCCGCCGCCAGGGTCCGTTCCCCGGCCGCATCGCCGACGTCGGTGTGGTCAAGGATCTTGCGACCCACGACATCGACCTCACCGCGTGGGTCACCGGACAGAACTACGTCTCGGTCTCCGCGCGGGCTGCCCGCCGCAGCGGCCGCGAGCACGAAGACCTGATCGTGGTCGTCGGCGAGCTCGACGGTGGCGCGGTGGTCAACCACCTCGTCAACTGGCTGAGCCCGCTCAAGGAGCGGTCCACGGTCATCACCGGCGAGCGTGGTGCGTTCGTCGCCGACACCCTGACCGCTGACCTGACCTTCTACGCCAACGGTGCAGTGCCGACCGAGTGGGAAGCCGTCAGCGCCTTCCGCGGCGTCGTCGAGGGTGACGTCACCCGGTTCGCGATCCCGAAGCGGGAGCCGCTGCTGCGCGAGCACGAGCAGTTCCGTGACGCCGTGCTCGGCAAGGAGTCCGACATCGTCACGCTCGCCCAGGGCATGCGGACCGTCGAGGTTGCTGCCGGGATCCTCGCTTCTTCGAAGGACGGTGGAGCGGTCCGGCTCTAGCCGGCACCTCACCCATGGGAACCCCCGCAGTCGACGTCACCGTCATCATTCCGGTCTACAACACCGTCGACTACCTGAGCGCCTGCCTCGATTCGCTGGTTGGCCAGACCATCGGCCACGAACGCCTCGAGGTCGTGGCGGTCGACGACGGGTCGACGGACGGCAGCGGGGAACTGCTCGAGAAGTACGCGGCGTCGTACTCCGGGGTCGTCCGGGTGTTCCACCAGGAGAATTCGGGCGGCCCGGCCCGGCCCTGCAACGCCGGTCTCGAGCACGCGACCGGGCGCTACGTGTTCTTCCTCGGCTCCGACGACTACCTCGCCCTCGATGCGCTGGAGCGCCTGGTCCAGCGCGCCGACCAGTGGCAGGCGGACGTCGTCGTGCCGGTGGCCGAGGGCGTCAACGGTCGGCACGTCGACCAGCGCCTGTTCGGGAGTGAGCACCCGGACCTGGCCTACCCCGGCACGTTGCTTCCCTACTCGCTGTCGAACACGAAGCTGTATCGCCGCGACCTCGTCGTCGAGCACGGGTTGCGCTACCCGCTCGACCTGCGCGTCGGCAGCGACCAGCCCTTCACGCTCGCGGCACTCCGCGCGGCACGGCGGATCGGCGTGCTGGGTGCCCCGACGGCGTACTTCGCGGTCAAGCGGACCGACGACAGCAACATCAGTTACAACATCGACTGGCCGACCCGTCTGGCCGACCTGACCGCGGTCGTCGAGCACCTCTGCGAGATCGAGCCGGAGGGTGACGACCGTGACGCGTTGCTCGTCCGGCACTTCTCGTGGGAGTTCGACAAGCTCATCACCCGCGACCTGCCGCAACTCTCCGACGAGGACGGGGCCGGCCTCGTCGCCGCGCTGGCGGTGCTCGCGGAGCGCTACCTCACCGAGGGCGTACGGCGCCGGCTCATCGTGCCGCGACGGATTCGCTGGCACCACGTCGTCGCGGGCGACCTGGCCGCGGTCCGCGCGTCCTCCGAGGAGGCTCCGCCCATCGGGCAACTGTTGGTCGACGCGGGCGGTGCGTTCCGGCGCCTGCCCGGGTTCCGCGACGGGCTCCCCGATGACTTGTTCGCGATCCCGCAAGGCGCCATCACTCCGTGGACGAAGAGCATCGAGACGGACGCAACGGTTCGCCTGGACGGCCACACGATCACCCTGATCGCGGAGACCACCACGCTCGACCCGGCGTCGGCGCAGCACGCCCGGCTGACACTCAGCCCCGTCAACGAGGGCGGCGAACCTCGCGAGGCGCTCGACCTTCCCCCGGCCGACGGCCCCCCGGTGCTGGCCAGTGCCCCGGTGACCATCGACGCCGACGGAGCCGTTCGGGCGGAGATCGACCTGGCGCCGTTTGTCGAACGGGGCATCCGCCGCGCGGGACTCCGGCTCCGATTCGAGACCGACGGGCGGACCATTGATCGCCCGATCCGCGTACCCGTGAGCGCTGTCTCCGAGGTGGCCACCCCATCGCGGAAGCTCACCGTGACAGTGACATCATCGACCGAGAATCGGGTCCTGGTGGACGTGGCCGTCCCGCGGACACTCGCCCGCCGGGCAGCCGGACGGCTGCGACGCGAATTCGGTCGGCTCGGAAGCAACTGAGGAGAGCAGGAAACGTGGACATCTGTGTGGTCGCGCTCGGCAAGATCGGGCTCCCGCTGGCGGTGCAGTTCGCCAGCAAGGGTCACCGCGTCATCGGTGCAGACGTCGACAAGTTCGCCGTCGACATGGTCAACCGCGGCGAAGAGCCGTTCCCCGGTGAGGCCCACCTCGCCGAGAAGCTCCGCGAGGCCGTCGACGCCGGACTGTTGTCGGCCACCACCGACACCACCGCCGCAGTCGCCGCCGCGCAGGCAGTCGTCATCGTCGTACCCCTCTTCGTGGCGGCGGACGGTACGCCGAGCTGGGACTGGATGGACGCGGCGACCGAGGCCGTGGGCCGCGGCCTGAAGCCGGGCACCCTGGTCAGTTACGAGACGACCCTGCCGATCGGCACCACGCGCAACCGCTTCGGGCCGAAGCTCGAGGAGCTCTCCGGGCTCAAGGCCGGCGAGGACTTCCACCTGGTGTTCAGCCCCGAGCGGGTGCTCACCGGCCGGGTGTTTGAGGACCTCCGCAAGTACCCGAAGCTCATCGGTGGCATCAACCAGGCCTCGGCCGACGCGGCGATGGACTTCTACCGCGCCGTGCTCGACTTCGACGACCGCCCCGACCTCGCCGACGCCAACGGTGTCTGGGACCTCGGATCATCGGAGGCCTCGGAGTTTGCGAAGCTCGCCGAGACGACGTACCGCGACGTCAACATCGGCCTGGCCAATCAGTTCGCCCGGTACGCCGACCAGATCGACGTCGACGTCCTCAAGGTGATCGACGCGTCCAACTCGCAGCCCTACAGCCACATCCACCGCCCCGGCATCGCCGTCGGTGGGCACTGCATCCCGATCTACCCGCGGCTCTACCTGTGGAACGACCCCGCGGCCACCGTCGTGACGGCCGCTCGCGAGGCGAACGCCGGCATGCCGTCGTACGCCCTCGACCTGCTGGCCGCTGCGCACGGCGACCTCACCGGTGTTCCGGTGCTGGTGCTCGGCGCGGCCTACCGCGGCGCGGTGAAGGAGACCGCCTTCTCCGGCGTCTTCCCGCTCGTCGAGGGGCTGAAGGCGCGCGGTGCCGTGCCGTTCGTGTCCGACCCGATGTACACCGACGCCGAACTCGAGGCGCTCGGCCTGCCCGCCCACGCGGGTGAGCCGGTGACGGCCGCGATCGTGCAGGCCGACCACCCGGAGTACAAGAAGCTCACGCCCGCCGACCTGCCCGGCGTCACCGTCCTGGTGGACGGTCGCCGTGCGACGGACGCCGACGCGTGGAACGTCGAGGGCGTCCGCCGGGTCGTCATCGGCGGCTGAGGACGCCGTCCTTCTCGTCGTAGACGTCGCTGGTCGCCGGGCAGGTCCACTCGCCCGGCGCTGACTCGGTCAGGCGTACGCCGGCCCGGCCGACCCAGCCGATGCGGCGGGCCGGGACGCCGGCGACCAGGGCGAAGTCGGGGACGTCGCGGGTGACCACGGCGCCCGCGGCCACGAGCGCCCAGGCACCGACCTTGAGGGGTGCCACGCAGACCGCGCGGGCGCCGATCGAGGCGCCGTCGCCGATCTCGACGCCGACCGCTTCCCAGTCGTGGGCGCGCTTGAGGTCGCCGTCCGGCGAGACGGAGCGCGGGTACTGGTCGTTGGTCAGCACGGCCGCCGGGCCGATGAAGACGCCGTTGCCGAGGGTTGCGGGTTCGTAGACGAGCGCGTAGTTCTGCAGCTTGCAGTTGTCGCCCATCTGGACGCCGGTGCCGACGTAGGCGCCACGCCCGATGACGCAGCTCTCGCCGAGAGTCGCGTCCTCCCGGATCTGGGCGAGCTCCCAGACGGTGGTGCCATCGCCCAGCCGGGCCGAGTCCGCGACCTGCGCGGTGTCCTTGACGGTTGCATTCACCAGTCCACCGTACTGACTCGCTGTGCCATCCAGGCGCGGTGCTCTGGCGCAGTGCTCAGCGTCGACCCTCGGGCCCGCGGTTGCTGCCCTCGTCGTTGAGCCCCTTCTCGATGATCACGAGATTGTGGTAGGCGTGCACGGCGATGACGTGCCGGTCGCTGTAGGTCGGCTCGTAGTCCGAAGGGGGGAACTCCTCGAAGTTGAGCCCGTCGATGAGGTCCTTCACCAGCGCCATCGTCGTGTCAGGGGCATTCCGGTCGGGGTTGCCGCCCCAACTTGCCCAGTACGACGTCTGGGTGTCCTCGATGGCGTAGAGGCCGTCGTCGGCGAGGAGCGGGAACAGCAGGCGGAACGTCTCCCGGATGTGTTCGGGCCGGTGGCTGCCGTCGTCGATGACGACCTGCGGACGACCTTGCTCCTCCACGATCCGGTGCAGCACCTGCTCGTCGACCTGCGAGCCCTCGTAGGTGGTGATGCGGGGACGGTCCACGAACGACTTGTCCTCGATGTCCAGACCGACGATCTGGGCCCGGCGGAAGTAGTTCTTCCACATCCTCAGGGACTTGCCGCCCTTGCGCTCGCGGGCGTAACCGCCGACGCCGATCTCCAGCAGGGTGAACTCCTCGTCTCGCAGGTGCTGGAAGTGGCGCTCGTAGTGCTGGGTGTAGTGATGTCCCGGGCCGGCCTTGTCAGTGCCGAAGTGCTGTCCGATCTCGGTGAGGCTCATGGTGTGCCACGGCGGCCGCTGCGCCGTTGTCTGCGCGCCGCTGGTCGTCGAACTCCGGGGGTCCGGTTGATCTCCCCGGGTGGACCTCAACCGCTGCCAGACCTGGTCGCTGACCAGTGGCTTGACGGTCTTGACCGCGATGGACCTCATCCGTGACATGGAACTCTCCTTGGAAGCGCGCTTCTCGTAGTCACTACTGTCCTTCCGTGACCATCTTCTCCCCTTCGCCGGCACCGTTGGTGATGGGCGTCGTCAACGTCACGCCCGACTCCTTCTCCGATGGTGGTCAGTACGACGACCCGCAGCGTGCGGTCGCGCACGGACTGCAGCTGCTGGCTGATGGCGCGGACATCCTCGACGTGGGGGGCGAGTCGACCCGGCCGGGCGCCACGCGGCCACTGCTCGCGGAGGAGCTCGACCGCGTCGTACCGGTGATCGAGGAGCTCGCCGCCGGGGGTGCCGTGGTGTCGGTCGACACCATGCGCGCCGAGGTCGCAGCGCGGGCGGTCGAGGCCGGTGCGCAGATCGTCAACGACGTCTCCGGCGGCTTGGCCGACCCGGCGATCCTGGACGTGGTGGCCCGGACGGGCGTCACCTATGTCGCGATGCACTGGCGCGCGCACAGCGACCGCATGCAGCAACTCACCGACTACGACGACCGGGGCGTCGTCGAGGCCGTGCGCGCCGAACTGGCCGACCGGGTGGCGGCGATCCGCGCTGCGGGCATCGCGGACGAACGGATCGTGCTGGACCCGGGCCTGGGGTTCGCGAAGCTGCCCCATCACAACTGGGAACTGCTCCGCGGACTCGACCAGCTCGCCGAACTCGGCTTCCCTCTGCTCGTCGGCGCGAGCCGCAAGACCTTCCTCGGACGGCTCCTGGCCGACGGCAGCGGTGAGCCCCGGCCCGTCGCTGAGCGGGAGGCAGCCGGTGTCGCGCTCTCCGCGCTGCTGGCGGCCGGTGTCGGCGGGACCCCCGTCTGGTGCCTGCGGGTCCACGATGTGCGCGCCCACCGCGACGCCCTTGCGGTTGCGGCACAGTGGAACACTCAGAACGCTGATCGGGCAGCGACGGGGAAGGAACGCGCGTGACGGACGATCCTCTGGACGGACCCCTGGATGAACTGAGCATCCTCGGCATCGAGTGCTTCGCACATCACGGCGTCTTCGACCACGAGCGACGGGACGGGCAGGTCTTCAGGTTCGACCTCGTTCTCGGCGTCGACACCCGACCAGCGGCCGCATCGGACGACTTGCGTGACACCGTGGACTACGGAAGCCTCGTGGACCAGGTAGTAGCGGAAGTGACGAGGGACCCGGTCGACCTGATCGAGACCCTCGTGCAGCGGATTGCCGATGTGTGTCTGTTGGACCGTCGTGTTGAATGGGCGCGTGTGACCGTGCACAAGCCGGATGCGCCGATCCAGGCGACGTTCGCCGACGTACAGCTCACCGTCACCCGTCGTCGTGAGACGCCTGCAGCGGGAGACCGAACCGGAAAGGCAGAGGGCCCAGCATGACCGAGACCCCCAACCCGAACATCATCGATGCAGACACCCTGACGGGGGAGATGCGCCCCATTCGTCGGGTGGTGATCGGCCTCGGCTCGAACCTCGGTGAACGGTTTTCGAACCTCCAGGGCGCAGTCGATGCACTCGCCGACACCCCGAACGTGTGGGTCACTGGCGTCTCGCCGGTCTACGAGAGCGAACCGGTCGACTGCCCGCCGGACTCGGCGACCTTCCTCAACGCGGTGGTCCTGATCGACACCACGCTGTCGGCGCACCGCCTGCTCGACCGAGCCCTCGCCATCGAGGACGCCTACGACCGGATGCGCAGCGAGGTCAAGAACTCTCCGCGGACCCTCGACGTCGACCTGATCGCGGTCGGCGACCGTCGCAGCGACACCGAGGCACTCCGCCTGCCGCACCCGCAGGCGCACGAGCGCGCCTTCGTGCTGCAGCCGTGGAGCGACCTCGAGTCCGACGCCGAGTTCCCGGGCCTGGGCCCGGTCTCGGAACTGTTGGCCAAGGTGGACACGAGCGGCTTGAAGCCGCGCGCTGATCTGGTCCTCGAGTTCGAGTGACCCAAGGCGTGTCCTAGTGGTCTCCGATCCGGAGTCCGAAGGCGGCGCCCTGCGGCCCACCTCGTTGCTCAGCCTGCTGGGCTGGGCGCTGGTGGGGCTGGTCGGTGGCTGGGCGGTGCATCCTCTCTGCGAACGGCTGAGCGTCGTACCGCCTCTCGTGACCGCGCCGCAGCCCCTGGCGCTGCTCCTGCTGGCCGCGATCCTCGGGTACGTCGCTTGGGCGACCCACCGGGCCGTGCAGGTACGACGAGAGCGGCTCGAGGCGCACAAGGCGGTCAATCGGCTGGTGCTGGCGCGGGCGAGTGCCCTGGTGGGTGCTCTGGTGGCCGGCGGGTACCTCGGCTATGCCATCAGCTGGATCGGCGACCCGGCTGAGTTGGCCGATGAGCGGCTGGTGCGGTCCCTGATCGCGACGGGCTGCGCGGTGGCCGCCGCGGTGGCGGCGCTCCTGCTCGAGCGGGCGTGCCGGGTGCGCGGGGACGACCCCGAGCCGCGCTGACCCCCGCGCCCATGCAACCCGTGTGACTGTTGTGACAGTTGTGTCAAGCGTGTCGTGCGTCTCATGGGGCGCCTGAGGCATACCGTGCGGGTATGACTTCCCCCGTCGGCAACCGTCGTCGTCAGCGGTCCACCCGTCTTCTGGTGGCCGTCGCTCTCCTCACGCTCGCGGCGCTGGCCGTTGCGGGTACCGCTGTGACCGGTTCCTGGTTGCTGGTCACCGTTGCTGCTGCGGGCTCTGTGGTCCTCGGCGCGGCCGCTCTCAAGATCGCCCACACCGAGCTGATCGCCACGCGTCACGACGCTGCGCGCGACCGTGCCGGACAGGCCAGGGCGTACGCCGACCTGACCGAGGTCCGTACGGCGGAGAACGTCGAGTTCGCAGCCGACATGACCGGCAAGCTCGCCAAGCGCGACGCCACGATCTCCCGGCTCGAGAAGCGTCTCGGTGACGCGGCCTCGGAACTGGCCGACGCCCGCCAGGAACTGGCGGACGCCCACGACCAGGCTGCGGAGGCCCAGCGGGTTGCCGAGCGCCTCAGCGAGCGGCTCACGGATGCCGAAGAGCGCGCCGGCCAGGCCGTCGTGCGCGTCGCCGAGCTCGAAGCCGAGCTCGACGTGCTGCAGGCCGAATGGCAGCTCATGGAGTCGCGGACACGCGGGAGCGCACGCAAGGCGGTCTGACGCCACGGCGCTGCGGCCGACCCTCAGGTGGATCGATCGGATCGTTAGGATTCACGTCTTCACCCCGTAGTCGACCGTCTGCCGTACCTGAAGGATTCACTCTTGGCCTACGACCGAGCGCGCGCGAAGCAATCCCTGATCCGACTCGCGAAGTCGGGACCCGGACGGTTGCGCGGTCCCGTCGGTCGGTCCACGCGCCGCTTCCGTAACGGATTCAGCGGCACCCGGGTCTCGGTGGTCCTCCCGCTCAGCGACGACGAGACCACACGGATCGGGCCGTTGCTGGACACGCTGCGTGCCCAGACCTACCGCAACCTCGACATCGTGGTGGTGCCCTATGGCCGCCACGACAAGGTGCTGGAGATCGCCCGCGGCCATGCCGTCGCCGACTGGCGGATCCGGATCCGCTCGAAGGTCCAGCCCACGCTCGCGGCCGCCCGCAACGCCGGCATCGCTTCGGCGCGGGGCGCCGTGGTGATGGTCGCCAGTGGCGGCGATGACTTCCCGCTGGCCGCCGTCGCGCGCCTGGTGACCGCCCATGAGTTGTCCGGATCGCCGCTCGTGGTGGGCCAGATGAAGGAGCCCGACACGGTCGGCTGGGTCCCTGATTCGCCGTACGACGCCGCCCACCACGTCGACGTCTCCCGCACCACGCTCGTCGCGTCGCCGGTGGCGGTCACCGACCTGGGGGTCGGCAACAAGCTCTTCACCACCGCGCTGTGGAGCCAGTCCGGGCTGCAGTTCACCGATGCCCAGCCCAGTGGCGCTGCCGTCGCCCTCGGTCTGCTGCGGCACGCTGCGTCCTTCGACCTGCTCAAGCAGGCGACGTACGTTCCGACGGGTCGCCGGGACGGGGTCGGGGTCGGGACCGTGCACGACGCCCTGTCCGGTCTCGACGCCTGGATCGACGACCACACGCGCACGTGGCAGGCGATCACCTCGCTGGAACAACCGGACGCCCGCGACTGGTGGCTCTGGGGTGTCCTGGAAGCGGCCGTCCAGCCCCTCGTCGCCGATGTCGAACGCGCCGACGACCGCGAGTGGAAGACCCTGCGCGACCACGTCATCATGCTGCTGGAATCGGCCGACGAACGGATCTGGTCCCGGCTGTCCGCAGAGTCGCGCATCAAGATCTGGCTGCTGCAGCACGACCACCGCGAGCAGCTGGCGGAGTTCGCAGCGGCACGGCTCTTCGCTGGTGGCAGCTGTCCGACCGTCGTCCGCGACGGCAAGGTCTTCGCCCAGCTGCCGTTCCACGACGACGACGAGCTCGCCATCCCGGCTGACCTGTTCGAGATGCCGCCCGTGGAGACGCGCCTTGCGGCGGTGTTGCGCGACGTGCGCTGGGTCGCGGCCGATGCCATCGAGCTGACCGTCTTCGCAGCCATCGAGTTCGTCTCGATGTCGGAGTTGCCGGACGTGACCTGTGCCCTGGTCGACCAGGACTCGGGTGCGCGGATCGAGCTCGACCTCCGGCAGGCCCGCGACCTCCGGGCGAACCAGGGGTGGGAGCTGATGCCGCGCCGGTGCCAGGACGGTTCGTGGGGAGCGTTCGTCGCCACCGTCGCAGTTCCTGAACTGGTCGCCGCCTCCCGAACCGCTGGCCTGTCGGCCACCGGCCGCACCTGGCGGCTCGACGTCACCCTGACCGTCGACGGGGTGACCCGGTCCGGTCCGATCGCCCGCGTCGATGCGCAGGGCTCGGCAGGATTCGTCGGTGAGTACCACCTGGCACCCCGGCCCGCCGCCGGCGCCCTGGTCGGGTTCAGTCCGCGCGCATCCCTCGCCGGCGTGCGGGTGCTCCCGGACACCGGCCCGCGGCTGCGTTCGGTCGAGGTCACGGGCCGAGCGGTCAGCGGCACGATGGACGCCGCCGGACTCTCGATCGTCGCGGTGCGCGCGGCCGAGGGCGCGCTGCAGGCACGCGCCGCGACCGCCGTGGGCGAGGACGGGGCCACCACCTTCCGGATCAACCTGCCGCCCGCCTGGACCGGGCAGACCCGGTGGTCGCTCGTCGCACTGACCGCTGACGGCGCCGAGCACCCGATCGGCTGGCCGGCTGTCCACGCGCAGTGGCTGGGCGTCGGAGGCGGGGGGATCGTCGCGAGCCGCGACGCCCACGGCAACACCGAACTCCTCGAGGCCGCCGGTGTCCTGGTCGTCGACGACGTGGTGGTCGATGACCTCGATGCCACCGTGACCGGCCGCTGGCTCGCAGCCGAACCGCCGGGCGACGTACGCATCGAACTGGCGGGGCAGAAGGCCACTGTTGTCGGCACCATCGACCCCGCCGCGCCCGGTGAGGTGCGGGTCAACTTCCGGCTCGTCCACGACCGGTGGGGCCTGGGGGAGGCGCCGGTGCCCCAAGGCATCTATCCGGTCACCGTGGTGAGCGGTGGCCGTTCATCGATTGCCCCGCTCGGCGAGAACGCCATCGACAAGCTGCACCAGTTCACCGTCGGTGCCGCCTACACGTCGCGCCTCATGCGCTTCGGTCGGGACTGCAACATCGAGCTGCATCGCCCGATGGCTGATGACGAGCGCGGTCCGTACGCCCAGCAGGTCCTGCAGGACTGGTACGCCGCCACCGACTTCCCGCTCGAGGAAGACGCGGTCTACCTCCAGTCGTACGTCGGCGCGTCGGCCACCGACAGCCAGCTGGCCATCCACGAGGAACTGCGTCGTACCCGCCCCGAACTCACGATCTACTGGGGTGTCACCGACACCGCGTCGTGGGTGCCCGAGGGCGGCATCCCGGTCGTCCTGAACACGCGTGCGTGGTACCGCGTACTCGGCAGCGTGAAGTACCTCTGCCTCAACATCGACCCGGAGCGGTGGTTCTCGCGCAAGCCGGGGCAGAAGATGCTGCAGACCTTCCACGGCTACCCGGCCAAGTCGATGGGGCTGCGCATGTGGCGCGCCAAGAACTTCACCCAGAAGCGGATCGAGCTCGAACTCCACCGCACGTCGGGGGAGTGGGACCTGATCCTCACGCCCGAGCCGGCGATGGACGAGCACTACCGCCGGGAGTACGACTACGACGGGCCGATCCACAGCCACGGCTACCCCCGTGACGACGTCCTCGTCTCGGCGGAGGCAACGGCGTTGCGCGAAGAGACCCGGCTGCGGCTCGGGATCCGCCCGGACCAGAAGGCAGTGCTCTACGCGCCGACCTGGCGCGACGACCTGGCAACGAACTGGCGCAGTGCCGAGATGGTGCAGCACCTGGACCTCGAGGCCGCCAGTCGCGCGCTCGGGCCGGACTACGTGCTGCTGATGCGCGGGCACCGGTTCCATGCGGCGACGACCGCGACCGGTGGCGAGGCCGCCCGATTTCTCGACGTCACCGACTACCCCGAGATCAACCACCTGATCCTGGCGTCCGACGCAGCGGTCCTCGACTACTCCTCGCTGCGCTTCGACTTCGCCCTGACCCAGCGCCCGATGATCTTCCTCGTCCCCGACCTGGACACCTACGTCGGCGGCGTCCGCGGATTCCTCTACGACTACCGCGACTCCGCTCCCGGTCCGTTGGTCGACACCGCCGACGAAGCGGTCCGCCTGCTGCGCGACTTCGCCGGTCTCGAGCGGGCGTGTGCGCCGGAGTTGGCCCGGTTCCACGAGAAGTACAACCACCTGCAGGACGGCGAGTCCGCCCGTCGGGTGGTCGAAGCGTTCTTCGCTCAGGTCGTCGAGTAGCCCCGCGAGGAACGAGCGGGGCGTATCGAGACGCCGGGCCGGCACTACTAACCTGTTCTCCATGTCGAATCCCGTGAAGAACGTCGCCGTCCTCCTCGCCGGTGGCGTGGGGGCCCGGGTGGGTCTCGACATCCCCAAGCAACTGATCAAGGTCGCCGGCAAGACCCTCCTCGAGCACACCCTGGTGGCGCTGCACGACCACCCGGACGTGGACGAGCTCATCGTGATGATGGCGCCCGGCCACACCGACGCGGTCCGCGAGATCACCCGTGGCGACGCGTACCCGAAGGTCACCGCGATCCTCGAGGGCGGCGACACCCGCAACGCCACGACCCAGCTCGCGATCAACCACCTGCAGACGAGTGCCGCCGGCGCCGAGGTGCGGATCCTGCTGCACGACGCGGTGCGTCCGCTCGTCACGCCGCGCATCATCGGCGAGTGCTTTGCCGCACTGGAGTCCTACCCGGCAGTCGACGTCGCGATCCCGTCAGCGGACACGATCATCGAGGTGGCCGAGGACGACACGATCCGGAGCATCCCGCCCCGTGCCTCCCTGCGTCGGGGTCAGACGCCGCAGGCGTTCCGCCTCGACGTACTCGCGAAGGCCTACGAGATCGCGGCCGCCGATCCGGACTTCACCGCGACCGATGACTGCAGCGTGGTGCTGCGCTATCTCCCCGACGAGCCGATCATCGTGGTGCGCGGCGACGACCGGAACATGAAGGTCACCGAGCCGATCGACGTGTTCATCGCCGACAAGCTCTTCCAGCTCACCGGCATCGACCTCCCGCGAGCGAAGACCGACGAGGGCTACAAGGACGCGCTCGCCGGCAAGACGATGGTGGTCTTCGGTGGCAGCTACGGCATCGGTGCGGACATCGCGGCCCTCGCGACGTCGTACGGCGCCACGGTGCTGACGTTCAGCCGGTCCACCACCAACACCGACGTGGGCCGACGGTCCGACGTCGCCGCCGCCGCGAAGCAGGCGATCACCGCGACCGGGTCGATCGACTTCGTGGTCAACACCGCCGGCGTCCTGCCCCGCGGCGAACTGCTGGAGACCAGCGAGGAGACCGTTTACGCCGCCACCGAGATCAACTACCTCGGGCCGATCTTCATCGCGCAGGAGTTCTTCCCGCACCTCGCGGCCACGCGCGGCGCGCTCCTCCTCTTCACGTCGAGTTCCTACACGCGCGGACGCGGCGGCTACAGCCTCTACTCCTCCGCGAAGGCGGCGACGGTCAACCTCACCCAGGCGCTGGCGGACGAGTGGGCCGACTCGGGTGTGCGGGTGAACTGCATCAACCCCGAGCGGACCGGCACCCCGATGCGCACCAAGGCGTTCGGTGACGAGGCGCCCGGGACCCTGCTGGATTCGCAGGTCGTCGCGCGCACCTCGGTCGACGTACTGATCTCCGACCAGTCGGGCCATGTCTACGACGTCCGCAAGGACGACCCGTTCAGCCTGGGCGACTGAGTGTGAAGAGAATTCTGCTGCGGTCGGGCAAGGACCCGTTCGACGTCCTGAGCGTCGAGGAGTCCATCGAGCGCGACGTGCTCGGAACCAACGCCGGCAACCTGATCTTCAGCAATGCTTCCCACAAGATCCTCTCGACGCCGGACACCCAGGTGGATTCCAACGGCCTGACCGTCTTTCCGGGGCTCGTCGAGAAGATCAACAGCGAGTACGACGCGTTCGTCGTCCCGCTGGCCAACGCCTTCCGGCCGAGCTTCGCTCCGGCACTGCAGCGCCTGACGCGCGTCGTGCGCCAGTTGAAGGTCCCCGTCGTCGTTCTCGGTGTCGGTGCGCAGGCCAATGCGGAAGGCGATCTCGCCGCCCTGGGCCCACTGGAGGACTCGGTGCGCGACTTCGTCTCGGCCGTTCTCGATCACGGCCCCTCGATCGGCGTGCGCGGCGAGTTCACGGCCGACTACCTCGCTGGCCTGGGCTTCCGTGACGTCGAGGTGATCGGCTGTCCGTCGATGTTCTTCGACGGCCCTGTTCTGCAGCCCGTCCGGCCCGTCGGGGAGTTGTCGGAGAGTTCACGGATCGCCGTCAACGGCGCCCACGCAGCTATGCGGAGCCTTGGCCTGGATCGCATCATCACCCGGATCCACGAGCAGTTCCCCGAGACGACGTTCATCGGGCAGAACACGGTGGAGGCCGCGCAGTTGCGCTGGCGTGACATCTCGTCACCCGCGGGGGCGGTGAAGCTGATGCCGACCCACCCCGAGCACCCGATGTTCGGGGAGGGCAGGGCGCGGGTCTACGTGGACCCGGCGTCGTGGATCAACGACCTGCGGGGCTTCGACGTCTCCATCGGTGCCCGGATCCACGGCAGCATCGCCGCGCTGCTCGCCGGAACGCCTGCGCTCGTGCTCTGTGGCGACTCCCGGACGATGGAGTTGTGCCGCTACTTCGAGATCCCGCACCGGATGCTGAAGTCGCTGCCCGAGGACGTCGACCCGGTCGCGCTCATCGAGGAAGCCGACTGGTCGCCGATGGCCACGGGGCATCGCGACCGATTCGACAGGTTCGCTGCGTACCTCGACCGGCACGGCCTGGCGAACACGTTCGCCCACGGAGGCGGTGGCGCCGCCTTCGACGACCGGATGGCGAGTCTCGACTTCCCGGCAGGGGTCCAGCCCTCGCATCTTTCCGACCTCGAGGCCTCCCGCGAGCACGTGGCCTGGCTGCGTGAGCAGACCCGCGAATCACGGCGCCAGGACCAGGTTCGGCTGAGCCAGGAACTCCTGGATCGCCTGTCGCCCGCGACGGGTGCGTCGCCCGTGAGGCGTGCGGCTCGGCGGCTCGCCCGTGCCCGGCAGCGCACGGACCGCGACTGATGTGACAGGGGCCACGGAACGACCCCGTTCCGTGGCTGGCGCAACCGGCGTACCGTTGTCTCGTCCCGGAACCCCGGGGCGCAGGAAAACGTGAGCACAACGTCCGGTACCCACCCCGGCTCCGCCCGCAAGGGAGGAGTGGTCGGAGGGACGGGAACGAAAGGTTCTCAGATGTCCCACAAGTTCCGCGTGGGCGTGATCGGCGCTGGCCGCGTCGGTGCCGTCCTCGCTGCGGGTCTGCACGCCGCCGGTCACCATGTCGTGTCCGCTGCCGGCGAGTCCGACGCTTCCCGTCGCCGCGCCGCCGAGCTGCTGCCCGGCGTCCCGCTGCGCAAGCCGAGCGACGTCGCGCGCGATGCCGACCTGTTGCTGCTGACCGTTCCCGACGACATGCTCCCCAACGTGGTGCAGGTCCTCGCCGCGAGCGGTGCGATCCGGGCCGGGCAGTACGTCGCCCACACCTCTGGTCGCCACGGCCTGGCCGTGCTCGCCCCGGCTGCTGAAGTCGGCGCGCACGTGATCGCCCTGCACCCCGCCATGACCTTCACCGGCACCGTCGTCGACCTCGAGCGCCTGCACGGCTGCGTCTTCGGCCTCACCGCCGGACCCGCCGAGCGCGAGGTCGCCGAAGGCCTCGTTTCTGACCTCGGCGGGCGCCCCACCTGGGTGCCCGAAGAGATGCGCACGCTCTACCACGCGGGTCTCGCCCACGGTGCCAACCACCTCGTCACCCTGGTGAGCGAGGCCATGAGCATGCTCGCTGCCGCTGGTGTGGACGACCCGTCCGGCACGCTGCGCCCGTTGCTCGACGCCGCCCTCGACAACGCCCTCGCCCACGGTGACGCCGCCCTCACCGGGCCGATCGTCCGCGGCGACGTGCAGACCGTTGCGGCCCACCTGGCCGACATCTCGCGCAACGCACCCGACACCCTTCCGTCGTACGTCGCCATGGCCTGGGCCACGCTCGACCGCGCCGTCACGGATGGCCGCCTGATCCCGATCCGCGCGCAGAAGATGGCCGACGTGCTCGGTGCGTACGGCGACCGGAGCATCGAGTCCCGCTTCGCTCGCCCCTCGACCGCAGGTGACGCGGGGGCCGACCAGGCATGACTGCCACCACCACACCGGCTGTCGCACGCAGCCGGGCAGACCTCGCCGGCCTGCTGGTTTCGAGGCTCGCGAGCTCGCACCTCAACCACCGGGCAGATGCTCCTGTCGTGCTGGTGCCCACGATGGGCGCCCTGCACGAGGGGCACGCGACCCTGATGCGGGCCGCGCGCGAGCGTGCCGGCGCCGATGGCGTCGTCGTGGTCTCGATCTTCGTCAACCCGCTGCAGTTCGGTGCGGGCGAGGACCTCGACCGCTACCCGCGCACGTTCGACACCGACCTCGAGATGGCCGCGACCGAGGGCGTTGACGTCGTCTTCGCGCCAGTGATCGCCGAGATGTACCCCGACGGCGTCCCGCACGAGGTCTCGACAGGCTCGACCACCGGGATCGACGCCGTCACGGTCCAGCCCGGCCCGCTCGCCGACATCCTCGACGGCGCCAGCCGGCCCGGACACTTCCGGGGCGTGCTCACCGTGGTCGCCAAGCTCTTCGGCCTGGTCCGTCCCGACATCGCGATCTTCGGCGAGAAGGACTACCAGCAACTGACCCTGATCCGGCGGATGGTCTCCGACCTCTGCCTCGGCATCGAGATCGTCGGTGCCCCCACGGATCGGGAGCCCGACGGGCTCGCCCGGTCCAGCCGCAACCGGTACCTCGACGACGAGCAGCGCCAGCAGGCCGCCACGTTGAGCCGTGCCCTCCGTGCGGCCCAGGAACGGGCGTCGTACGGCGTCGCGGCAGCCCGGTGGGCTGCCATGAGTGTCATCAAGGAGGAGCCGGGCGTGGAACTCGACTACCTCGCGCTCACCGATTCGGGTCTGGGCGAGCTGCCCGACTTTCCGGAAGCCGGCACCGAAGGCCGGATCCTCGTTGCAGCCAGGGTCGGTACGACCCGGCTCATCGACAACATGACCTTGCAGTTCTGAGAAGGGGAAAACCCATGCTGCGCACCATGATGAAGAGCAAGATCCACCGCGCGACCGTGACGCAGGCCGACCTGCACTACGTCGGCTCGGTCACCGTCGACGAGGACCTCCTCGACGCGGCCGACCTGTTGGCGGGCGAGCTGGTGCACATCGTCGACATCGACAACGGCGCCCGCCTCGAGACGTACACGATCGCCGGCGAGCGCGGCACGGGCGTCATCGGCATCAACGGTGCTGCTGCCCGCCTCGTGCACCCCGGCGACCTGGTCATCCTCATCGGCTACGGCCAGATGACGACCGAGGAAGCCAAGGAGTTCAAGCCGAGCGTGGTCTTCGTCGACGCCGACAACAAGATCATGGCCACCGGGTTCGACCCGGCCGAGACCTTCGGCGACCCGAGCCTCGAGCGCGGCGACGTCACCGCCTCGCGCTGAACCGGCTGCGGATCAGTAGCCTGCAGGAATGTCTGACCACGTGCCCCCGGCCGCCGTACGACGTCTGCCCGGTCGGCTGAACGCCCCCGGGCCCGGCTGGACCACCCGCGCGGATGTCGTCATCGTCGGCTCCGGCATCGCCGGCCTCACTGCGGCGCTGCGCCTGCGGGGGCACGTCGACAAGATCCTCGTCGTCACCAAGGACGTCCTGGCTGCCGGCTCGACCCAGTGGGCACAAGGTGGCATCGCCGCGGCGCTCGGGCCGGGGGACACCCCCGAGGAGCACGAGGTCGACACCCTCGTTGCCGGCGCTGGCGCCTGCGACCTGGACGCCGTGCGGATCCTGGTCAACGAGGGCCCGGAGGCCGTTCGTGAACTGATCGCGCTCGGCACGAACTTCGACCACACCGACGACGGCGAACTGTCGCTCACCCGCGAGGGCGGGCACCACCGCGACCGGATCGCGCACGCCGGCGGCGACGCCACGGGTGCGGAGATCCAGCGGGCGCTGATCGCGGCCATCGAGGCCGCCCCCGACATCGAGGTCATCCAGCACGCGCTGGCCGTCGACCTGCTCCTGGGCGAGGACGAGAACGGCGTGAGCGGCGTGGCCGGCCTCACCCTGCACGTCATCGGTGAGGGTGAGCGGGACGGCGTCGGTGCCGTGAACTGCCGCGCGGTCGTCCTGGCCAGCGGCGGCCTCGGCCAGGTGTTCTCCCAGACCACGAACCCGTCGGTCTCCACCGGCGACGGCATGGCCGTGGCGCTGCGGGCCGGTGCGACATTGCGCGACCTGGAGTTCGTCCAGTTCCACCCGACCGTGATGTATCTCGGCCCCGACTCCCGTGGCCAGCAGCCGCTGATCTCGGAGGCCGTTCGTGGCGAGGGCGCGTTCCTCGTCGACGGCCCGCCGGAAGAGGGCGGCACCCGCTTCATGCAGGGCGTCCACGAACTCGCCGATCTGGCCCCTCGTGACGTCGTCGCCAAGGCGATCATGAAGCGGATGATCGAGACGGGTCGACCGCACATGTGGCTTGACGCGCGCCACCTGGGCGCGGAGTTCTGGGAGAAGCGCTTCCCGACGATCCTCGCCACCGCCCGCTCCCACGGCGTCGACCCGGTCAACGCGTTGATCCCCGTCGCACCTGCCTGCCACTACGCCTCCGGCGGAGTCCGCACCGACCTGTACGGCCGCACCGACCTGCCCGGCCTCTATGCCACCGGTGAGGTCGCCTGCTCGGGTGTGCACGGCGCCAACCGACTCGCCTCCAACTCGCTGCTTGAGGGGCTCGTGTTCTCGCGGCGGATCGCGGACGTGCTGCCCGGGGAGCTCGCCCCGTGGCGCGAGGCCACCGAGGACAGTCGTACGGCGGGGCTCGTTGCCGGCGACGTACGCCGGGAACTGCAGGAGGCGATGTCCTCCAGGGTCGGTGTCCTTCGTACGGCGCCCGGCCTCGCCGAGGCAGGTGCCGTGCTCGACAAGCTGGCCGGCCACGTCGCCGACGTCGTGGGCCAGGACGCCTGGGAGGCCACCAACCTGGTCACCATCAGCGCCGCCCTCACCGACGCTGCCGCGCTGCGCGAGGAGACCCGCGGGTCGCACTGGCGCGAGGACTTCCCCGAACGCGATGACGCCCACTGGGCCGGGCACTTCGACGTCCGGATGACCGACGGGGTGAGCACGGTGGCCTTCGTTGCCTCGCCTGCCACCGACGGCACGGTCAACGGTGCAGTCGATGCCAAGGTCGATGCCAAGGTCGATGGAGGTGCCGCGTGATCGCGCGGACGTCGTACGACGCCCTGCCGGCGTCGCTCGTCGAGGAGATCGCCGCAGCCGGACTCTCGCCGCAGGCGATCTACGACCACATCGCGCTGGCGTTCGAGGAAGACCTGCCTGGTGGCGCCGACGACGTCACCAGCGCCGCGATGCCGGACATGGGCCGCGCCGTCGCTGACTTCGTGGCTCGCGAGCCGGGGGTCGTGGCGGGCCTCGCCATCGCCGAACTCTCGTTCATCTACGCCCTCGGTGACGCCGTGGAACTGAGTGGCCGCGTGCCCGACGGCACCCGTGTCGAGCCCGGCGACGTCGTACTCACCGTGTCGGGCCCCGTCCAGGGCGTCCTGACCGCCGAGCGCACCGCTCTCAACTTCGCGTCGCACCTGTCGGGCGTCGCGACGGCGACCGCTGCCTGGGTCGACGCCCTGGCCGGCACCAGTGCGCGGGTGCTCGACACCCGCAAGACACTGCCGGGCTGGCGCGCGTTGCAGAAGTACGCCGTTGCGTGCGGTGGTGGCGTCAACCACCGGTTCAGCCTTGTCGACCGCGCGATGGTCAAGGACAACCACGCCGTTGCCGCGGGTGGACCCGTGGCCGCCTACCAGGCCGTCGTGGCCGCCAACCCCGGCCTGCGGGTGGAGGTCGAGGTCATGAACCTCGACGAACTGCGCGACGTGCTCGCCGCTGGCTGCACCGAGGTGCTGCTGGACAACATGAGCACCGCAGACATGGCCGAGGCCGTCCGGATCAACCAGGCTGCGGGCGGCAACGCCACTCTCGAGGCGTCGGGCGGGCTCACCCTCGAGCGCGCCCGTGAGGTCGCCGAGACCGGTGTCGACTTCATCTCGGTCGGTGCGCTGACCCACTCGGTCAACGTGTTCGACCTCGGCCTGGACTTCCGGACCACGTAGTCCCATGCCGCTGCTCGCCGCCGACATCGGCAATGCCCACACCGTCCTCGGGTTGCTCGAGGACGGCGAAGTCGTTGCCGACTGGCGGGTGTCGACCGACGAGCGGCGCACGGCCGACGAGTGGTCGGTGCTCCTGCGCGGGCTGCTCGGCGACCTGGAGCAGGACGTCACCGGGATCGTCGTGTGCTCGACGGTGCCCGCCGGACTGAACGCATGGCGCGAGATGCTCGCGGTGCATTTCGCCGATGTCGCGCAGGTGATCGTCGAACCCGGTATTCGCACCGGAGTTCCGATCATGGTCGACAATCCCCGCGAAGTCGGCACCGACCGGATCGTCAACGCACTTTCCGCAGCGGCCGATTATTCGGGTCCCGCAATCGTCGTCGACTTCGGCGGTACGGCGACGACTTTCGACGTCGTCGATGCCCAGAGCCGGTACATCGGCGGAGCGATCACTCCCGGAATTGAGATCTCTCTCGACGCATTGAGTCGCGGCGGCGCCCAATTGCGCATGGTCGAACTCGTGCGCCCACGCGGCGTCATCGGCAAGAACACCGTCGAGGCCCTCCAGTCCGGAATGGTCTTCGGTGTCGCCAGTCAGGTAGAAGGCATGGTCGAGCGCCTCATTGCCGCATTGGGATGTGTCACCGAGGACGTCGCGGTGATTGCCACCGGACATCTCGCCCCACTGGTCTTCGAGGATTGTCGGTGCTTTACCGACCACTCCCCGTGGCTGACCCTGCGCGGACTGGAAAAGGTGTTCCTCCGCAATCAACGGTGATGTCGATATTCACTGCCTTGTGCTTTGATTGTTTCAATGAACTCGTGGACACGAGTCAATTCGTGACAATGCAGAGAAGCAGAGGAGTTTCCCGCGATGGCGCAAAAGGTCAGCATCACCCTGGTGGACGACATCGACGGCACCGAGGCGAGCCAGACGGTGGTCTTCGGTCTTGACGGCACCAGTTACGAGATCGACCTGAACGACACGAATGCCGATGCGCTCCGGGAAGCCCTGGCGACGTACGTCGGCCACGGCCGCAAGGTCGGCCGCGCTGCCCGGCGGGGTGCGCGCGCCGCGGCGTCATCCGACAGTGGCGTCTCCGCCAGGGAGATCCGCGAGTGGGCCCGATCCAACGGCCACGCCGTCCCCGAGCGCGGCCGGATCCCTGCCGACGTACGCGAGGCCTTTGATTCGGCCAACTGACGCCGAAAAGAGAGAACAACCCGGCCCTACGGGCTGGGTTGTTCGCTGTCAGCGGACTGGAAATGAACCCGAACATGGAACGCGTAGGCTGTTCGAAGGGTTGTATCTCCAGAACTTCCCTGTGACGTGAGGAGCGTGCTGATGTTCGAGCGGTTTACTGACCGAGCCCGCCGTGTGGTCGTGTTGGCCCAGGAAGAGGCTCGCATGCTCTCCCACAACTACATCGGGACCGAGCACATCCTGCTCGGCCTGATCCACGAGGGCGAGGGAGTCGCCGCGAAGGCGCTGGAGTCCCTCGACATCTCGCTGGAGGCGGTCCGCGCCCAGGTTGAGGAGATCATCGGCCAGGGCCAGCAGGCGCCGTCGGGACACATTCCCTTCACGCCTCGTGCCAAGAAGGTGCTCGAGCTGTCCCTGCGCGAGGCGCTGCAGCTCGGCCACTCCTACATCGGGACCGAGCACATCCTGCTCGGCCTGATCCGCGAGGGCGAGGGCGTGGCCGCCCAGGTCCTCCAGAAGCTCGGTGCCGACCTCAACCGGGTGCGCCAGCAGGTCATACAGTTGCTGTCCGGCTTCCAGGGCAAGGAGAGCGGCCAGTCCGCTTCCGCGTCCGGCAGCACGAGTGGTGGCGAGACCCCGTCGTCGTCGCTGGTCCTCGACCAGTTCGGCCGCAACCTGACGCAGGACGCCCGCGAGGGCAAGCTCGACCCGATCATCGGCCGCGCGCCGCAGATCGAGCGGGTCATGCAGGTGTTGTCGCGCCGTACCAAGAACAACCCTGTCCTCATCGGCGAGCCCGGTGTCGGCAAGACCTCGATCGTCGAAGGTCTTGCCCAGGACATCGTCAAGGGCAACGTGCCGGAGACGCTGAAGGACAAGCAGATCTACACGCTCGACCTCGGTGCGCTCGTCGCCGGTTCCCGCTACCGCGGTGACTTCGAGGAGCGGTTGAAGAAGGTCCTCAAGGAGATCCGCACCCGCGGCGACATCGTGCTGTTCATCGACGAGATCCACACCCTCGTCGGTGCCGGTGCGGCCGAGGGCGCGATCGACGCGGCGAGCATCCTCAAGCCGATGCTGGCCCGTGGCGAACTGCAGACCATTGGTGCGACCACCCTCGACGAGTACCGCAAGTACCTCGAGAAGGACGCTGCGCTGGAGCGCCGCTTCCAGCCGATCCAGGTTCCCGAGCCGTCGGTGGCCGACACCATCGAGATGCTCAAGGGCATCCGGGACCGGTACGAAGCGCACCACCGGGTGACCATCACCGACCTGGCGCTGGTCTCGGCGGCGACGCTGGCCGACCGCTACATCTCCGACCGGTTCCTTCCGGACAAGGCGATCGACCTGATCGACGAAGCCGGCTCGCGCCTGCGGATCCGCCGGATGACGGCGCCCGCCGACCTGCGTGAGTACGACGACAAGATCAACGATGTGCGCCAGCGCAAGGAGGGCGCCATCGATGGTCAGGACTTCGAAGCCGCCGCGCGTCTGCGCGACGAGGAGAAGCAGCTGATCCTGGCCAAGTCCGACCGCGAGAAGCAGTGGCGCTCCGGTGACATGGACGAGGTGGCCGAGGTCGACGAGGAGCTGATCGCCGAGGTGCTGGCGGTCGCGACCGGCATTCCGATCATCAAGCTCTCCGAGGAGGAGTCCACGCGACTGCTCAAGATGGAGGACGAGCTGCACAAGCGCGTCATCGGCCAGGAAGAGGCCGTGCGCGCGCTGAGCCGGGCCATCCGTCGTACTCGCGCCGGGTTGAAGGACCCCAAGCGTCCCGGCGGTTCGTTCATCTTCGCCGGCCCGTCCGGTGTCGGTAAGACGTGGCTGTCCAAGACCCTCGCCGAGTTCCTCTTCGGTGACGAGGACGCGCTCATCCAGCTCGACATGTCGGAGTTCAGCGAGAAGCACACCGTGTCGCGGCTCTTCGGCTCGCCTCCGGGCTACGTCGGCTACGAAGAGGGCGGCCAGCTCACCGAGAAGGTGCGCCGCAAGCCGTTCTCCGTGGTCCTGTTCGACGAGGTCGAGAAGGCCCACCCCGACATCTTCAACTCGCTGTTGCAGATCCTGGAGGAAGGTCGCCTGACCGACTCCCAGGGCCGGGTCGTGGACTTCAAGAACACCGTCATCATCATGACCACCAACCTCGGTACGAAGGACATCAACAAGTCCGTCAACCTGGGCTTCCAGCAGGGCAGCGACACCGCGGGCTCCTACGACCGGATGAAGAACAAGGTGCAGGACGAGCTCAAGCAGCACTTCCGCCCGGAGTTCCTCAACCGTGTGGACGAGATCATCGTGTTCCCGCCGCTGTCGCAGGCGCAGATCGTCGCCATGGTCGACAACATGATCGCTTCGGTGGAGCTCCGGCTCAAGGATCGCGACATGCAGCTCGAGCTGACCCAGGCGGCGAAGAACCTGCTCGCCACCCGCGGGTTCGACCCCGTGCTGGGTGCGCGGCCGTTGCGTCGCACGATCCAGCGCGAGATCGAGGACACCCTCGCCGAGAAGATGCTCTTCGGTGAGGTCGGCCCCGGCCAGATCGTGCTCGTGGGTGTCGACGGCGAAGGCCCGGACGCGTCGTTCACGTTCGAGGGCCAGAAGGTCAACAGCGTTCCGGACATGCCGCCGCTCGAGACGGTCTCCGAGCCGTCGGGCGACGTCGCGGAACTGTCCGGCGACGCCGACCCGCTCGCCAGCAGCGAGTAGCAAGCCCTGATCCGACCCGGTCCGTCATCGACGGACCGGGTCGGACCTGCTTTGATCGGGACATGGCGAGCATTCCTGACTACCGCTGGGGCACGGAGAACGCAGTGGTGCAGGGCATGGCCGTGCGGATCGCGGCCAGCAAGCCCGGCTCCTTCGTGATCCGCAAGCTGATGCCGCTGGATCGCAAGGTCCTGTTGCGCACCCGGGGGCGCCGCACCGTGCTGGGGCCGATCGGGTTGCCCACCTTGCTGCTGGAGACGACGGGTCGCAAGTCGGGCCAGAAGCGGCTGAGCCCGCTGCTCTACGCCCGCGACGAGGGTGAGTCGGTGGTCGTGGTCGGTTCGAACTTCGGCCAGGCGCACCACCCCGCCTGGACGGGCAACCTGCTGGCCCAGCCGGAGGCGCGCGTCATCAGCGGCGGCTCCGAGATCCCGGTGGTCGCTGAGCTCCTCGCGGGCGCGGAGGCCGACGCCGGGTGGCAGAAGATGGTCGATCTCGCCGGCAACTACGCGGTCTACAAGACCCGCACCGACCGGGAGATCCGGGTCTTTCGCCTGACCCCCTCCTGACGTCCGTAGGGACGGTCGCGGTCAGGGGAGGGCGTAGTGGCCGTCGCCGGTGCGGACGAGCAGACCATCGGCGAGCAGTGAGGTCAGGGCCCGTTCGCGTTGCACGGGTTCGTCCCAGGCCGCGTCCAGGCGCTTCTTCGGTACGGCGCCCGGTGCATCGCGCAGCACCGCGAGCAGCCGTCCGCGGCACTGCCGGTCGGTGCCCGCATAGCCCTGCACCGGTCGCGGTGGTCCGTCGTACGCCGGCGCGCCGGCCTGTTGCCAGGCGCAGGCGTCCCGCACCGGACAGTCGGCGCACCGGGGTCGATCGGCCGTGCACACCAGCGCTCCCAGCTCCATCACGGCCACCGACCAGGTCGCGGCGGTCGGTGCGTCGTCGGGCAGCAGGGCCGCGCCGAGGTCGCGCTCGGCGCGGTTGACCGACCGTGCGGGGAACTCGACACCGGTCACCGTGCGGGCCAGGACCCGGCGCACGTTGGTGTCGAGCACGACCTGCCGTTGGCCGTACGCGAACGCGGCGATGGCGGCCGCGGTGTAGTCGCCGATGCCGGGCAGCGCCAACAGTTCGTCGTACGACGACGGGACGACACCGTCGTGCTGCTCGGTGATGGCGACCGCCGCCGCGTGCAGGCGCAGCGCGCGTCGGGGGTAGCCGAGTCGTCCCCAGGCCCGCACTGCTTCACCCGAGGCGTCGGCCGCGAGCGCTGCGGGAGTCGGCCAGCGATCCAGCCAGGCCTCGTGGACGGGGAGCACGCGAACCACGGGCGTCTGCTGGAGCATGAACTCACTCACCAGGACCGACCACGCCGAGGCCTCGGGGCGCCGCCACGGCAAGTCGCGGGCGTGCTCGTCGAACCACTGGAGAATGGGGGCAACCAGGCGTTCGCCGGGGTCCGTCGTACTCGTTGTCATCGCAGACCCATTGTGACTTCGGCCCTGTCCGGCGGGTCAGCCGGGATCACGGTGCGTCGCTGACTACCGTCGGTGGCATGTCGTCGCAGCGCCGCCCCTCCAGCGCCCGCGGCCGGACCACGCGCGGCTCATTGCCCTCTGACGTCTACTGGCGGCGGCGCCTGTTCGTCGGCACCGTGGCCTTCTCGCTCGTGTTCGTGATCGCGCAATGGCTGACCGGTGGCAGCGACGGTTCCTCGGACGAGACGCCCGCGGCCGAGCAGGCCGGCGCGCAGGTGTCGGCAACGCAGACGGTGACCGCGGGTGAGGCGACTTCGACCGCGCCCGTGACCCCGGGCGCGAAGGTGACGCCGACCCTGGCCGCGCCGGAGGGCATCTGCAAGCCCGCCGACGTCGCCGTCACCCCCTCCGTCGCCAAGGGCCAGGCTGCCGGCGGGAACGTCACCCTCAGCCTCTCGCTGCAGACCGTCACCGCCGAAGCCTGCACGTGGCAGGTCTCCAGCACCAGCGTCACGGTCCGGATCGCCAAGGGCAACGAAGAGATCTGGTCGACGCGTCAGTGCGCCCGGGCCGTGCCGTCCCAGTCCGTCGTCGTACGACGAGCGGTGGCCACGATCGTGACGATGACCTGGAATGCCCGCGAGTCGAATCAGGGCTGTACGTCGCGCACCCACTGGGTGTTGCCCGGTGACTTCACCATCGCCGCCGCGGCGCTCGGGGGAGAGCCGGCGGAGGCTGCGTTCAGTCTCGGCCGGCCCGCCAACCGGACTGTTGTGGTGACGCCGACGCCGAAGGGCACGCCCACGCCGAAGGCCACGCCCACGCGGTAGCCCCGGCCACCTTCCAGCACCACCGCACCTGGTTTCGAGACGCGCGGTTCCGGCCTCGTACCTCGGCCGGACGCGCCCTCAACCTCTTCGGCCTACGCTGACCGCTCGTTCCTCGCGGTCAGCGGGCCTCAGACGTAGCGCTCGAGGATCGTCGACTCTGCCAGCCGGCTGAGGCCTTCGCGCACACTGCGGGCGCGCAGTTCGCCGACACCCTCGACGGCCTGCAGGTCGTCGATGCCGGCGGAGAGCAACTTCTGCAGGGTGCCGAAGTGGTCGACCAGGCCTTCCACGACGTTCGTGGGGAGGCGCGGGACCTTCGTGAGCAGGCGGTAGCCGCGGGGGGCCACGGCGCCGTCGAGATGTTCGCCGGTGCCGATGCCGAGCACCTTGGAGACCGCGGACGGGTCGACCAGGTCGGTCGCCGACAGGGCCTCGAGCTTCGACAGGAGTTCGTTCGGGTCGCGGCTGCGGCGACGCGAGGGGACGTAGTCACGGATCACGAGCTCCCGCTCGGTGTCGACGCCGGTGATCAGTTCCTCGAGCTGCAGCGCGAGGAGGCGGCCGTCGGTGCCGAGCTCCAGGACGTAATCCTCGATCTCGCGGGCGATCCGGGTGACCATCTCCAGGCGTTGGGCGACGACCGCGACGTCGCGGACCGTGACCAGGTCCTCGATCTCCAGCGCGGACAGGGTGCTCGACACCTCGTCGAGGCGCAGCTTGTAGCGCTCGAGCGTTGCGAGCGCCTGGTTGGCGCGGGACAGGATCTGGCCGGAGTCCTCGAGCACGTGGCGCACGTCGCCGACGTACACGGCAATGATCTGCATCGACTGCGACACCGAGATGACGGGGCGTCCGGTCTGCTTGGCGACGCGGTCGGCGGTGCGGTGCCGGGTGCCGGTCTCCTCGGACGGGATGCCGTGGTCGGGCATCAGGTGGACGGCGGCCCGGATGATCCGGGTGAGGTCGCCATCGACGATGATCGCGCCGTCCATCTTGGCCAGCTCGCGCAGGCCGGTGGCGGTGAACGGGACGTCGAGCTCGAAGCCGCCGGTGCACAGCGTCTCGACGAGCTTGTCCTGACCGAGCACGATCAGGGCGCCAGTGCGGCCACGCAGGATCCGCTCGAGGCCGTCGCGCAGCGGAGTGCCCGGCGCGATCAGGGCGAGCGTCTCGCGGAGTCGGGGGTCGGCCGACGTGATCACGAGGGCTCCTCCCTTGCTGACTGGCTGGCTGGCGAACTTGCTGGCACGGACCGTGCTGGTGAAACGGGAACGCTCGTACCCTATCGATCAGTACCCACCTTGGCGCAGGGTTATCCCTACTGGCGGCTGTTCGGATCTGTTCGGGCGTCCCGGGACGCCCGTCAGTCGGCCGCTTCGAGAACTTCCAGCGCGTGCTTGGTACGACGGTCGAGGTGCAACAGGCGCAGGGCGGTCGCGACGTCGGGCGCTTCCACGACCCGCATCCCATCGATCATCCGGTCGGTGCTGGCGCGGCGCACTCCTTGCGCGGCACCAGGATCCGCCGGCACGACGGCCATCTCGAACCCGAGTCGCGCGGCTTCGGCGAGGCGCAGCGGCAGGTCGCGCACCCGGCGCAGTTCGCCGGAGAGCCCGATCTCACCCATCGCCACGACGCCAGCCGGGGGTGCGCTGACGAAGGTCGCCGAGGCGACGGCGATGGCGACCGCGAGGTCGCTGCCGGGGTCGGTGAGCCGCGCGCCGCCAACGGTGGAGGCGAACACGTCGTGCTGGTGGAGCTTGATGCCGCAGTGCTGCTGGAGCACCGCGAGCACCATGGCCAGGCGCGAACCGTCGAGCCCGGACGTCGTACGCCGCGGACGCTCGGCGGGGGAGACCGTCACCAGCGACTGCACTTCGGCCAGCAGCGGACGCCGGCCCTCCATGGTGACGGCGACACAGGTGCCGGCAACGCGGCCGTGGTGGCGCTCGGTGAAGATGCCGGTCGGGTCGTCGACGGCACGGATGCCGTCGGGGCCGAGGTCGAAGCAGCCGACCTCGTCGACGGGGCCGAAGCGGTTCTTGACCGCGCGCAGCATCCGGAAGCGCGAATCGCGGTCGCCCTCGAAGTGCAGCACGACGTCGACGAGGTGCTCCAGCACGCGGGGTCCGGCGATCCCGCCGTCCTTGGTGACGTGGCCGATCATCACGACCGTGATGTCGCGGCTCTTCGCCATCCGCACCAGCGCCTGGGCGACTTCCTTGACCTGGGTGACGCCACCGGAGATGCCGTCGACCTCCGAGGCGCTGATGGTCTGCACGGAGTCGACCACCACCATCTTCGGGCGGACCTGCTCGATGTGGGTGAGGACCGCGCCGAGGTCGGTCTCGGCCGCGAGGTAGAGCTCGTCGTGGATGG
Source organism: Nocardioides sp. WS12 (assembly GCF_014108865.1). Taxonomy (NCBI): domain Bacteria; kingdom Bacillati; phylum Actinomycetota; class Actinomycetes; order Propionibacteriales; family Nocardioidaceae; genus Nocardioides; species Nocardioides sp. WS12. The sequence continues at coordinate 1,066,014 of NZ_CP053928.1, forward strand.
CTCCCGTGCGGTCGGCACGCAGGCGGACCTGGGCCGGTGACTCCTCGCCGGTGATGTAGAGCGTGCGCTGGGAGCGCTGGGCGGTGCGGGCGGCGACCTCCAGTAGCAGGGTCGACTTGCCGACGCCGGGCTCGCCGGCGAGCAGCACCGCGGCGCCGGGCACGAGCCCGCCACCGAGCACCCGGTCGAGCTCGGGCACGCCCGAGAGATGGTGGACGGCGGTGTCGGCCGAGATCTGTCCGATCGGCACTGCGGCCGAGGTCACGGCCGAGGCCGTCGTACGGCTGGTGGAAGCGCTGGCGCCCGCGACCTCGGACACCGAGCCCCACGCCTGGCACTCGCCACAACGGCCCACCCATTTCGCGGTGGACCAGCTGCACTCGCCGCATCGGTAAGTCGAACGTACTTTCGAACCAGCCATGTTCTTGAAGGTAGGACATGGGTCCGACATCACCGAGTCGCCACGCCCGACGAGCGTGGGATCATGGGCAGGTGGACACTCCTCGGCTTCCGGCGACGCTCGCCGACGTCGCGGAGCGTGCGGGCGTTTCGCGGCAGACCGTGTCCAATGCGATCAACAGTCCTGACCTGCTCCGCGCCGACACCCTGGAGCGCGTGCGGGCGGTCATCGACGACCTCGGCTACACCCCCAATCAGGCCGCGCGACAACTCCGCACCCGTTCCTCGCGGCTGATCGGCCTGCGCCTGACGCCGCCGCAGGAGTTCACCGCCAACATGGCGATGGACCGGTTCGTGCGCAGCCTGGTCGAGGCGTCGCGGGTCGTCGGCTACCACGTCCTGCTGCTCTCCACCGGCCCCGTCGCCGAGGGCTCCCGGCCTGAGCCGATGAGCGGGTACGACGACCTGCTCCGCTCCACCGCCGTCGACGCCTTCGTGGTCACCGACACCTACCTCGGCAACCAGCAGACCGTCGGACTGGCCGAGCGGCGGGCTCCGTTCGTCGCGTTCGGTCGGCCCTGGGACGACCCCGGAGCCACGCACCCGTGGGTCGATGTCGACGGCGCCGCCGGCGTGCACGCCGCGACCGATCACGTCCGCGAACTCGGCCATGAGCGGATCGCCTGGATCGGCTGGAAGCCCGGCTCCAGGCTGGGAGACGACAGGCGCGAGGGCTGGCACCGCGCGATGGCAGCCCATGGGCTCTCGACGTCGGGGCTCGAAGCCGCCGTGGAGGACACCGTCGAATCCGGTCGTCAGGCTGCGTCGGAGCTCCTCGACGCGGTCGGACCGTCGGCCTTCGTCTGCGCCTCCGACACCCTTGCCGTGGGCGTCCTCCAGGCGCTCACCGACCGCGGGATGCCCGCTGGTCGCGACGTCGCGGTCGTCGGATTCGACGATTCGCAGGTCGCCCAGGTGCTGGGGCTGACGTCGGTGCGCCAGCCGCTGGAGCAGGTTGCGGTCGAGTTGGTCGACGCCCTCACCGGGCTGCTCGGTCCCCTCGGGTACGACGCCACGGGAGTCCTGCTCGCGCCGAAGCTCGCCATTCGTCGTACCACCTCCGGTTGAGGAGAATCTCCTGCCCGGGAGGGGGCGACAAGGACACTGTGCGGGTGTGAGGATGACGGCGCAGTAATCCTGCATCTCACTCGGAAGGAACACCCATGCCCTCAGGTGTCAATCGGCGACTCCGTGTCGCCACTCTCGCGGTTGCGACCGGCCTCACCGTGGCCAGTCTCGCCGCGATCGGATCCGGTGCCAGCGCGGCGCCGACCGGCGCTCTCGACGGTCCCCCGTCCACCCCGGTCCCGATCTCCACGCCCGATGGCGTGGTGTCGTCGTACCTACTCAACACGAAGATCGTGAACCCCGGCCAGGTGCGTCTGGTCGAGCGGGCAGTGCGCGCCGCGGACGGCGTCGTCGTCCAGACCTGGCCCCAGATCGGCGTCATCGTCGCCCACAGCGACCAGGCCGACTTCCGTGACCAGGTCCGCGCACTCGCGGGCCACGCGCTCGAGTCCGTCGGCGCCACCCGCACCGTGTCGGTCCTCGAGGGCACGCCCGAGGGTGTCCCGGCCCCGTGGGGTCCGGGCAACGGCCAGGTCGGCAAGAGCTCCACGGCCGACCGCGAGGCCGACACCACCGGCGCCGAGGCCACGCTCGCGGTCACGCCCGATCCGCGTGAGTCCGAGCAGTGGGACCTCGCGATGATCAAGGCCGACCAGGCGCACGAGATCACCGATGGTTCGAGCGATGTCGTCGTCGGCGTCCTCGACAGCGGCATCGACCCCGACCACCCCGACCTGGCGGCGAACATCGACGTCGCCGACTCCGTGAACTGCACCGACGCCGGCCGCCCTGACACCTCGGCCACCGGTTGGTACCCCACGACGAGCGACCACGGCACCCACGTCGCCGGCACCATCGGTGCCGCCCGCAATGGCACCGGCATCGTCGGCGTCGCGCCCGGCGTGAAGATGGCGTCCGTGAAGGTCGTCAGCGACGAGGGCTTCATCTACCCCGAGTTCGCGGTCTGCGGCTTCGTCTGGGCCGGCCAGCACGGCATGGACGTCACCAACAACAGCTACTACGTCGACCCCTTCATGTTCTACTGCGAGGACCAGGCCGACCAGTACGCCGCCAAGGAAGCCGTACGACGTGCGGTGGCCTGGTCCACCGACAAGGGCGTCGTGCACGCCGCTGCGGCCGGCAACTCGTCGTACGACCTGGCGAACAAGACGACCGACGACACCAGCCCGGACGACAGCACGCCGATCGTGCGGACCATCAACAGCGAGTGCGACGACATCCCCACCGAACTCGATGGTGTCGTCACCGTCTCGTCGCTGGAGCGCTTCCCGACCACGGGGCTGGAGAACCGCCTCTCGGGCTTCAGCAACCGCGGTCTCGGCGTCATCGATGTCGCCGCGCCCGGTTCGCGGATCCTGTCGACCATCGTCACCAACAACGGCTACGGCCTGAAGTCCGGTACGTCGATGGCTTCACCCCACGTCGCCGGAGTCCTGGCCCTGATGAAGTCGGTTCACCCGGACTGGACGCCGGCACAGATGGTCGAGAAGTTGCGGGCCCAGGCCGACGACCACGCCTGCGTGGTGGCAACCGCTGGCGCCCCGTGCGTCGGCACCGACCAGGACAACAGCTACTACGGAGAGGGCGTCGTCGACGCACTCGACGCCGTTCAGTGAACGCGTGACCAGAGGTTGACGGCGTAGTCGACCTCGAGGCCGTCGTGATGGGTCAGGATCTCGTCCGCAATGTCGGGCTTGAACTCGATCCGTACGACGGCCTCGAGGTCGGCACGCTTCTCGAAGCGCCACCCCATGTCGACGCGGTCGAGCGTCCAGCCGCGGATGCTCCAGAACCGCTCGGTGTCGGCGGGGGAATCCAGGTGCGGGTAGCCGCGCCGGAACCACCCGCCGAAGGTGGAGCGCGAACCGTCATTGTCGATGATCAGTGCCGTGCCGCCCGGCCGCAGCACCCGGTCGAGTTCGACCAGGCCGGGCTCGCAACCGCGGCCGAAGAAGTACGCCCACCGCGCCTGTACGACGTCCACGGACGAGTCGGGTAGCGGGATCGCCTGCGCGGTGCCGGCCAGCACCTCGCCGTTGGCGACGCCACGTGCCCGGAGCCGGCGCTCGGCCAGCCGGGTCAGGCCGGTGTGCGGCTCGACACCGATGACCTTCGCCGCGGTCGTGGCGAAGCGCGGCAGGTGGAACCCCGAGCCGCAGCCGAGGTCGAGCACGACCTGGCCGGACCAGTCGACCCGTGCCTCCATCGCCGACCAGAGGCGGCCGTCGGGGTCGGCGGCGTGGTTCTCGAGCTCGTAGGTGGCGGTGTGGTGCCAGATGTTCGGGCTGGGAATCACTCTGCCTGTTGGGCGCTCGCTTCGCTCGCGCATGTCGTGCCGCCCCCTTGCGCCGTTTCTTCCTCCCCCGCTCGCTCGTACCTCGCTCGCTCCTCCGTCCAGAAACGGCGGGCGGCACGACGGGTTCGACCGAGTCACGTTACAGCTGTCGCATCACGTTCATCTGATTCTCGTCGGGCGCCCGAAGGGCGCCCGACATGCCCGAGCGAAGCTCGGGCCAATCAGATACGGACGATGCCGTTCGGCGTGAGGACCTGCGCGGCAAGGATGCCGGGGGTGCCGTGCGGGGCAACCCACTCGACCTTGACGTCCTCGAGCGGAGCCTCGACGGTCTCGCCGAGCCACTCGCTGACCCGCTGCGGGTCACCGGCGATCTCGATGCCCGCGAGCGACACGTTGCCGTCGGCACCGGCGGACGGGTGCAGCTCGGCCGGCACGTCCCAGTGGATGAAGAAGGGGAGCTGCGGGTCTGCGATCAGGCCGTTGATGCCGATCTGCTGCCACTTCAGCGAGGTGCCGTCGGGGCGGTGTCGCGAGCCCGGGGCGGCGGCGCGGCCGAGGCGCTCCTCGACGACGGAGATGTCCGGGACGGCGACGGCCCAGCCGAGCCAGCCGCCACCGAGGGCGGAGCGGGCCTTGACGGCCTGGCCGAAGGGCGCCTTGTCGGACGCCGGGTGGTCGAGTGCCTGGACGATCTCGAGGTAGATGCCGTCGGCCAGCGGAAGGATCATGTTGACCGTGCCGAAGCGGGGGTGGACACCACCATCGACGAATTCACGACCGAGTGCTGCCCCGAGGCGCGCAGCGGTGCTCTCGAGTCCGTCGGGTCCTGCCGCGTAGGAGAGATGGTCGAGGCGCATGCCACACATTCTGAGCCTGTGCTGAGAGAGGGAAACCAGCGGGGTCCGGGTTTCTTGATGTCGAGAGGTGGTCGTCACGCCCGGAGGGGCCGACGGGGCAGCCTCAGCGAGGGTCGGCGGGGTGCAACGCCAGGGCCGACCGCGAACGCAGATGCGCCTCGGCGTGGACCACCAGCTGGTCGTACCCCTTGCGGCCCATCAGCGCGACCAGTTCGGCTTCGTTGGAGATGTAGACCGGTTCCATGCCGACGTGGGCCTCGGTGTTGCCCGAGCAGTACCAGTCGAGGTCGTGGCCGCCGGGGCCCCAGCCGATGCGGTCGTACTCGGTGATGCAGACCTCTGTGTACGACGACCCGTCCATCCGCTCGACTTCACGGAAGGTGCGTCGGATCGGCAACTGCCAGCACACGTCGGGCTTGGTCTCGAGCGGGTTGCGACCCTGGTCGAGGGCGAGCCCATGAAGCGCACATCCCGCTCCAGCGTGGAAGTTCTCGCGATTCGCGAACACGCAGGAGTTCTGGCCGTCGACCTTGTGGGCGCGCGTCTTGCGCTCGCCGTCGTCGTCCTTCTCCACCCAGTCCTTGCGCTTCACCGGGCGCCCGGGGTGGTGCTGCCACTGCTCGGGAGTGAGTTGCTCGACGAAGCCGGCGACCCGCTCCTCGTCCTCCTTGTCGGCGAAGTGCGCGCCGAGCGTGCAGCAGCCGACGTCGGGAGAGTCGGCGTAGATGCCGGCGCAGCCGCTGCCGAAGATGCAGGTGAAGTTCGACGTCAGCCAGGTCAGGTCACAACGAAGGACTTCGGTCTCGTCGGCGGGGTTCTGGAATTCCACCCACGCGCGGGGAAAGACGAGCGGGACTTCAGGCATCCGCCCAATCTAGATGAGATCTGGTGGCTCGCCGCGTCGCGGCTAGTACCTTGGACGCATGCGGCTGGGCGTCCTCGACATCGGTTCCAACACCGGTCATCTCCTCGTGGTCGACGCCCACGACGGTTCGGCCCCGCTCCCGGCGTACTCCTACAAGGAGCCGCTTCGCCTCGCCGAACACCTCGACGAGGCCGGCGATGTGTCACAGACCGGCATCGACGCGCTCGCCGCCTTCACGGCGCAGGCCGTGCGTGTGGCCGAGGAGAAGGGCTGCGAGGAGATGCTCTCCTTCGCGACGTCCGCGGTGCGCGACGCCGGCAACTCCGAAGCTGTCCTTGCTCATGTCGAGCAGCAGACCGGCGTGCGGATCGCCGTACTCCCGGGGGAGGACGAGGCCCGCCTCACCTTCCTGGCGGTACGACGATGGTTCGGCTGGTCGGCCGGCCGACTCGCTGTCTTCGACATCGGCGGGGGGTCCCTGGAGATCGCCGCCGGCTCCGACGAGCGGCCGACTGTTGCGTGGTCGCTGCCGTTGGGCGCCGCGCGCCTGGCCCGCGCGGAGTTCGCCGCGGCCCCGGATGAGGAGCACCTGCGCCAGATCCGGCGCCGGATCCGCTCCGAGATCGCCCGCGATGCCGGCCACCTGCTGCGCGGCGGGACCACGCATCGCGCTGCCGCGACGTCCAAGACCTTCCGTTCGCTGGCGCGGATCTGTGGTTCGGCGCCGTCGGGCGACGGCCCGCTCGTCCCGCGTTCGCTGCCCTTGTCCGAGTTGCGCCACTGGATCCCGAAGCTGGTCGCGATGACGCCCGAGGAGCTGGCCGAGCTGCCCGGCGTCTCCCCGAGCCGCACCCACCAGATCGTTCCGGGCGCCCTGGTCGCCGAGGCGTGCATGGACATCTTCGACCTCGCCGAGCTGGAGATCTGTCCGTGGGCGCTGCGTGAAGGCGTGATCCTGGAGCGCATCGACAAACTCGGTGTGGCCGACGGACCGTGACGGTCCCCATGAACCGCCCTCGGATCGGACTGTCCACCAGTTCGGTCTATCCCGAGTCGACCGCACACGGCTTCGCCTATGCGGCCAGCGTCGGCTACGAGGCGGTCGAAGTGATGGTCGGCATCGACGCTCTGTCGCAGCAGGTCAGTGCGGTCAGGCACCTCTCCGAGCACCATGAGATGCCGGTGAGTGCGATCCACGCGCCGTGCCTGCTGTTCACGCAGGCGGTCTGGGGCGTCGAGCCCTGGGGCAAGCTCGAGCGTTCCGCGGCGATGGCGAAGGAGGTCGGCGCCGAGGTCGTCGTCGTGCACCCTCCGTTCCGGTGGCAGAAGGAGTACGCCCGCGACTTCGTCAACGGGATCGCGGCTCTCGAGGAGTCCACCGGCATCGCGTTCGCGGTGGAGAACATGTACCCGTGGCGCGCGTCCCGTCGGCAGATGGAGATGTACCTGCCCGGGTGGGATCCCTCCGACGAGCCCTATGCCAACACCACGATCGACCTGTCCCACGCGTCGATTGCGCGTTCCGACCCGATCGCGATGGCCGAGCGACTCGGCCCGCGGTTGCGCCACATCCACCTGACGGACGGCACCGACTCCGCCAAGGACGAGCACCTCGTCCCCGGTCGTGGCGACATCGGTGCGGCCGCCTTCCTCCAGCACCTCGCTGCGACCGGCTTCGCGGGCGAGGTGGTGCTCGAGATCAACACCCGGCGCTGCACGACCCGCGAGGAACGCGAGGCCGACCTGCTCGAGTCGCTGGAGTTCGCCAAGCAGCACCTGACCGTCGTGCCGGTGGAGGATCGTTCGACACATGGCGAGTGATGCGGTGGTGACGCTTGAGGCACTGCGGGTGGTGCGCGGCGGCACCGTCGTCCTCGCCGGCCTCGACCTCGAGATCGGCCCCGGCGTCACCGGCCTCCTCGGTCCGTCCGGGTGCGGCAAGTCGACCCTCCTGCGCAGCATCGTCGGCGTCCAGCGGATCGCTGCGGGCACGGTCACCGTCCTCGGCGCAGCGGCGGGAAGTCCGGCCGTCCGCGACCGCGTCGGCTATCAGACCCAGTCCTCCAGCGTGTACGACGACCTGACGGTCACCGAGAACCTCCGCTTCTTTGCGCGGGTGTTGGGCAGGTCGGCCGGCGCCGTCGACGAGGCTGTCGCTGCGGTCGACCTGGGCAGTCACCGCGACAGCGTGGTGTCCCGGCTCAGCGGCGGCCAGCGTTCGCGGGTCGGGCTGGCCGTGGCGCTCCTCGGCAAGCCGGACCTGCTGGTCCTCGACGAGCCCACGGTCGGGCTGGATCCCGTGCTGCGGCGCGACCTGTGGGCGTTGTTCCACCGGATCGCGGACGGCGGTACGGCGGTGCTCGTGTCGAGCCACGTGATGGATGAGGCCGAGCGCTGTGACCACCTGTTGCTGATGCGGGAAGGTCGGATCCTCGCCCAGGGAACCCCCGCTGCCATCAAGGAACGGGCGGGCGCCGCCGACATCGAGAGCGCATTCCTCGCCCTCGTCGAAGGGGACGTGGCATGAATCCCCGCGTGACGCTGGCGATCACCACCCGGGTGCTCACCCAGTTGCGCCGCGACCACCGCACCCTCGCGATGCTGTTGGTGCTGCCCTGCCTGCTCCAGGCCCTGCTGTGGTGGGTCTTCCTGGACACGCCACTGGTCTTCGACCGGATCGGCCCGGCGCTGCTGGCGATCTTCCCGTTCTTCGTGATGTTCCTGGTGACGAGCGTGACCACGCTGCGTGAGCGGTCGAGCGGGACGCTCGAGCGACTGTTCACGATGCCGATGGGGCGCCTCGACTTCCTGCTCGGCTATGCACTGGCCTTCGGTGCGGTCGCTGCGGTGCAGGCCTCCCTCGCGGCGGGCGTCGCGATCGGGCTGCTCGACCTCGACATCCGCGGAGCCGCCGGGCTGCTCGTCGTGGTCGGAGTGGCGGACGCGATCCTCGGCACGGCGCTCGGCCTGTTTGTCTCCGCGTTCGCCCGCACGGAGTTCCAGGCCGTCCAGTTCCTGCCCGCGATCGTGGTGCCGCAGATCCTGCTGTGTGGCCTCCTCCTGCCGCGCGACCGGCTCCCGCGGGCGCTCGAGATCGTGGCCGACCTGCTGCCGCTGTCCTATGCGGTCGATGCGATGGAGCAGCTGGCCACGAGCACCCGCTCGGGCGAGGTGTGGCGCGACGTCGCGATCGTGGCCGGGTTCGCCGTGGCCGCGCTGGCCCTCGGTGCGGCGACCCTGCGGCGTCGTACGGACTGAAACCGGAGCCGCGCGTGGGCTTGATCTCAGGTGAACACCTGAGCTGAAACCCCCATTCTGTGGGCCCTTTGCGTAAGTTGGGGCCATGCGACCGGTCCGGGATTCCCTCCTGCTGCTGTCGCGCAGTGGCGCCGTGAAGAAGATGGTCACGACGCTCCCGATCACGTCCGGAATGGTCCGCAACTACGTGCCCGGTGAGACGGTGCGCGACGCATTGCAGGCCGTCGAGGAGCTGGCCGCGCTCGGCATTGGTACGACGATCGACCACCTGGGCGAGGACACGCTCGACGAGACGCAGGCGACCGCCACGGTGCAGGCCTACCGGATCCTGCTCGACAAGATCGCCGACCGCCGGCTGTCGTCGTACGCCGAGGTGTCACTGAAGCTGACCGCGATCGGGCTGCTGCTCGAGGACGGCGAACGGATCGCCCTGACGAATGCGCGCAAGATCTGTCGGGCCGCGAATGGCGCGGGGACCACGGTCACCATCGACATGGAGGACCACACGGTCACCGACGCCACGTTGCGGATCGTGCTGGCGCTGCGGGAGGAGTTCCCGAAGGTCGGCGCCGTCGTACAGGCGCACCTCCACCGGACCGAGGCCGACTGCCGTGCCCTCGCCTACGCCGGAAGCCGGGTCCGCCTCTGCAAGGGCGCCTACGACGAGCCCGCCGAGGTCGCGTTCACCGACCCGGGGGACATCGACCGTTCGTACGTCCGCTGCCTCAAGGCCTTGTTCGCCGGCGACGCCTATCCGATGATCGCCACCCACGATCCGCGGCTGATCGAGATCGCCGCGTCCCTGGCCAGTCGCTACGGCAAGGCACCCGGCACCTACGAGTTCCAGATGCTCTACGGCATCCGGCCCGCCGAGCAGCGCCGCCTCGCGGAGAGCGGCGAGGAGGTGCGCGTCTACCTGCCCTACGGCGAGCAGTGGTACGGCTACCTGATGCGGCGACTGGCGGAGCGTCCGCAGAACCTGTCCCTCTTCCTGACCTCTCTGATCTCGAAGAGGTAGAAGCGGCGGATCACCGGCCGTGAGTTCCCGGAATCCGCTGACTCGCATCGCTACGCGGTGGTTGCATGTCCGGGCCCCCTACCGAGAGAACCCCCCATGCCTCGAATCGCCCGTCCGATGATGCGTGTCCTCGCCGTCCTCGTTGCGCTGCTCGCCAGCGCTCTGGTGAACACGGCGGCCCAGGCCGCCGAACCGGTCACCGCTTCGCCCGTCTCCTTCGGCTCGATCCAGGTCGGCAAGACACTGACGCGGTCCGTGACCTTGACGGTTGCCGCGGGGCAGACGATCGATCATGTCCAGTCCCAGGAAGGTGCGCCCTTCGACGTGCCCACGGTGCCGGCCACGTGCTCGGTTCCCGGGCCGACCGAGTGCACGGTGACGGCGACCTTCAGCCCGACCCAGGCCGGCGTTGCCACAGGGACGCTTTGGGTCGTGACCTGTTCGTCGAGCAGCTCGTGCTCGCACACCTACGTGCCCATGACCGGGACGGGAGTTGCCCCCGGCACGAGCCCGGCCGTTGCCTTTGGTCAGGCAATGGTTGGCGCGACGGTGACCAAGCCGTTCACGGTCACTTTCGACGCAGGCTGGTTCGTCCGCTTGGTCGACTTCGCCAACCAGCCCGGACCGGCCACAGCGACATTCACCGTCCCGGCCGTCCCGCCCGGGGTCTACACCGACCCGTGTGGCGCCTCGCCCACCGCGACCAGCTGCACGATGACCGCCGCGTTCCGCCCTCGCTCGATCGGGGAGCAGGGCGACACCATGAGGGTGCGGGTCTGCAAGGTCGCGGATCTCTCGTTCTGCACCGCGCTCACTTCAACGATCTCCGGGACGGGTACGGCGCCGGGCACGGTCTCGCCGACCAGCCTGGCCTTCGGCCAGGTCCGGGTGACCACCACAGCGGTCAAGTCGGTGAGAGTCACCCTCGCCGCCGGCTGGCACGTCTCGGGAGTCGGCTTCGGTCATGTCCCGTCCGTGCCCAACCCGACCAACGATTTCCGGTACGGAAGGACGACCTGCCAGAGCCCGACTGTCTGCCTCGTCGAGATCAAGTTCCAACCGATGCAGGCCGGGAGCCATGCGGCGGACGCCTATGTCGGGGTGTGCAACGCCGCAGGTCTCTGCGTGCACCTGCCAGAGTTCCGAATCACCGGCAGCGGGTACCAGGTCGCGAGCAGGACCACGCTGAAGGCCAGCGCCGGGACTCCCCGGATCGGTTCTCCGATGACCTTGACCGCGACGGTGACGCCGGGGGCCTTCACCTACGACTACGGCTACAACGGGACGATGACCTTCTACGACGGCAAGTCCGTGGCGTGCGCCGCCGTGCCCGTCAACGATCACGGTGTTGCTACCTGCTCCGCCGTCGCCGCTGGCCCAACGGGCGTGCACACCTTCAAGGCCGTCTACTCCGGCAACCCAGGCCTGAAGCCGTCCACCTCGACGAGCATCTACAAGTGGGTGAACCCCTGAGCAGCCAACGCTCGTTACGTGGAACCCGGTGGCGTTGTGCCTGAGCGACCTGTCACTGTTTCTCACGTCCTTGATCTCCAGGAAATGAGTGACGCATGACTGAGTTCCGACGGACTGCCGTGATCGGTGCCGGTGTGATGGGGGAGACCCTGTTGTCAGGCCTGATCCGGTCCGGCCGCGCGGTCGACCAGCTCGTGGTCGTCGAGAAGCGGGCCGAGCGCGCCGCTGAGCTCAACGAGAAGTACGGCGTCGCGGTGGTCGCCGAGGTCTCCGCAGCCGCTGCAGCCGACACGGTGCTGCTCGTCGTCAAGCCGCAGGACATGTCCGACGTGCTCGCCGAGATCGGCCCGGCCCTGCGCCCCGGCCAGTTGCTCGTCTCGCTCGCCGCCGGCATCACCACCGGGTTCATCGAGTCGAAGGTCCCCGAGGGCGTCGCCGTCGTCCGGGTCATGCCGAACACGCCGGCCCTGATCGACGAGGGCATGGCCGCGATCTCGCCCGGCACTCACTGCGACGACAGCCACCTCGCCGAGGCCGAGGCGCTGATGGGCTCGGTCGGCAAGGTCGTGCGTGTGCCCGAGAAGCAGCAGGACGCGGTCACCGCCATCAGCGGCTCCGGTCCGGCGTACGTCTTCTTCGTCGTCGAGGCGATGATCGAGGCGGGCGTCCACCTCGGCCTGCCCCGCACCGTCGCCCACGAACTGGCGGTGCAGACGCTGGTCGGCTCGGCCCTGATGTTGCGCGAGACGGGCGAACACCCGGCTGTCTTGCGCGAGCAGGTCACCTCACCCGGTGGTACGACGGCCGCGGCCCTTCGTGAGCTCGAGGTGCACGGCGTGCGGGCGGCCTTCCTGGCGGCCCTCGAAGCTGCCCGGAACCGCTCGCAGGAGCTCGGCTCCTAGGAGTTCCGGGACTAACTCGCGATCTGGCTGACCAGGTCGCTGAGTTCGGACAGCCCGCGCACGGACTGGACGCGTTCGCGGCTGCTGTGGGCGTCGTAGCGGCCGTGCCGGTCGAGCAGGCGCGCCTGCAGGCCGGCGCGTTGCGCGCCGACGACGTCGTGGCGCAACGAGTCGCCCACCATCAACGTCGCGGCCGGGTCGACCCCGAGGCGCGTGCATGCCGTGAGGTACGAGCGGGGGTCGGGCTTGGCGGCCGGGAGCGCCGAGGAGGCGAAGACCGGGACGTCGTCGCGGAGCAGGCCGGTGCGGCGCAGCTTGTTGGTCTGGATCGCTTCGTCGCCGTTGGTGAGGATGCCGACGGGCAGGCCGGCGCGGCGGACGCGGGCAATGAGGGCCGCTGCGTCATCGAACGCACGCCAGGCGGCCTGGTAGCAGCCCAGGAAGCCCGCGAACACGTCGTCGGCCAGCTGGTCGTCGGCGAGGTCCCAGCTGGGCAGGAACGCGCGGATCCGCACCCGCCGCTGCTCGGTGTAGGTCAGTTCCCGTCGCTGGGCGCGCTCGTAGTGGCGCGCCTCCAGCACGAACCAGCGCTCGACGTGTCCTTCCAGCTCGGCCGGGGACTCGGCCAGGCCGAGTCCCGTCAGCCATGCGCGCAGGCCTCGATCGGCCGCGCCGCGGTGGTCCACGAGCGTGTCGTCCAGGTCGAGGAGCAGTGCCTGGATCGTCATGGAACGCAGTCTGCCAGCGCCCACCGACATCGCTGCGCAGCGGCCACGGGGACGGGATGGACAGAACAACATCCGTGTGACTTAACCGAGAGGGTCAAGGCGACACGCCGCCGCCTCAAAAGTTTCACAGGTGAATCTCTTCCCCACGCGTCACATCTGGCCCTATTGTCACGCTCAGGCGTCCGCAGAGTTCACTGCTGGGGAAGGCAGTGACGGGCGCGAAGAAAGCGGTGGTTGTCATGGCTCCTACGTCGCGCGAGCGCGCCGAGTCCCTTCCGGACCCGAAATTCCTCACCATCGCCGAGGTTGCCTCGGTCATGCGAGTTTCCAAGATGACCGTCTATCGACTGGTCCACAACGGCGAACTGCCCGCGGTGCGGGTCGGGCGGTCGTTCCGGGTCACCGAGGACAACGTCAACGAGTACCTCCGCAAATCCTTCTACGACGCCGGCTGATTCTGGCCGGGCCGCCCCCCGCTGTTGGCCGGGGTCGGTGCACACCCCCGTATTGCGATCTTCATCCCATCTCCCACGCAGATTCACCGGGGCCACCCGGTCACCGATAGGCTGACCGGGTGCTCCGGGGACTACCTGGAGCGTCGAACGTTCCGCCTGGCAATGTTGCCGGGCGATCTGGAGAGGTTCCACGTGGGTTCTGTCATCAAGAAGCGCCGTAAGCGGATGGCGAAGAAGAAGCACCGCAAGCTGTTGAAGAAGACGCGCGTTCAGCGTCGCAAGCTCGGCAAGTAATTCTTCTGCAGTAAGTGGTCATGCCGCGCGCCTTGAGCGCGCGGCCTGAACCGAGGAGTCGGGGTATGGGCGCCGGTCGCACGGTCCTGGTCACGGGAGTTTCCCGGGACCTCGGACGCACGTTCGCGCGCACCCTCGCCACCGACCCCGGAGTCGACCGCGTCATTGGCGTCGACGTGATCCCGCCCCGCGGTGATCTCGGCGACGTCACTTTCGTGCGCGCCGACATCCGCACCCCGGTGATCGCCAAGGTGATCGCCAAGGAGGGCGTCGACACGGTCGTCCACATGAGCGTCATCGCCACGCCCGGTTCCGCCGGTGCCCGCGGCACGATGAAAGAGCTCAACGTCATGGGGACGATGCAACTCCTCGCGGCGTGCCAGAAGGCCGAGCAGGTCCGCCAGCTCGTCGTGAAGTCCTCGACCATCGCGTACGGCGCCAGCAGCCGTGACCCCGCGATGTTCACCGAGGACATGGAGCCCCGGCGCCCTGCGCGGACCGGGTACGCCAAGGACGTCACCGAGGTCGAGGGCTACGTCCGCGGCTTCGCGCGCCGCCGCCCCGACGTCCAGGTCACACTGCTGCGCTGCGCCAATGTGCTCGGCCCGCGGGTGATGAGCCCGTTGGCCTCCTACCTGCGGATGCCGGTCATCCCGACCGTGCTGGGCTTCGACCCGCGCCTGCAGTTCCTGCACGAGACCGACCTCAACCGCGTGCTGCGCCACGCGGTGCTGTCCGACACGGGCGGCACCTTCAACGTCGCCGGCGACGGTCTGGTCATGTTGTCCCAGGTCCTGCGCCGGATGGGTCGCACCAGTGTCCCGCTGCCCGGCGTCGCCTTCGGTGGCCTCGGTTCCTTCCTCAAGTCGGCCCGCGTGGCCGACCTGTCGCCCGAACTGATCGCGTTCCTGACCTACGGTCGCGGCGTCGACACCACCCGGATGCGCACAGACCTCGGTTTCGAGCCGCACTACTCCACGGCCGAGTCGCTGGCCGAGTTCGTCGCCACCCTGCCGCCTGCCGGCGGACGCGCTGACCGCGTCCTCGGTGCCTTGGCAGACCACCTGCCCCCGGTCGACGAGGACCGTCCCGCCCAGCTCACGCTTGCCGGAGACCACGATGGCCGACGCTGACATCATCCCGATCGGTACCCGCGGCCAGCCCGGCCGCGGCACCGGGACCCGCCCCTCCTCTGCTGCGCGGGGCCTCGCGCCCAAGAGCGGTACGACGAAGAAGGCTCCGCCCGCGAAGCCGGAGAAGCCGACCGCACCGGTCGCCGAACCCGACGCCGCGGCGGACGACGTCCTGGCGCCGAAGCCGGCCGCTGACGAGCCCGTCATCCGGACCGCGTCCGTGCTCGACGAACCGGCCGCCGTACCGACCGGCCTGACGGCTGCGCGCACCGAAGACCGATCGAACAGCCCGCTGGCCGGCATCCCGGTCGGCGACTGGCTCGCCGCGTTCCAGCACGCCAGCCGCGAGATGTTCGGTGACCAGTGGGAGCCGCAGTTGGCGCGCTTCCTGGCCTTCCTGCGACGCCGTCTCACCGGCGACTACACCGTCGACGAATACGGCTTCGACGAAGAGGTCACCACCCGTTTCTTCATGGCCGCGCTGCGCCCGATTGCGGACAAGTGGTTCCGGATCGAGGTCCGCGGCGCCGAGAACATCCCGGCCACCGGTGGCGCCCTGGTCGTTTCCAACCACTCGGGCACGATCCCGGTCGACGGCCTGATGACCATGGTCTCGATCCACGACCAGACCGGCCGCCACCTGCGCCCGCTCGGCGCGGACCTCGTGTTCCGCCTGCCGATGGTCGGCGCCCTTGCCCGCAAGGGTGGCGCGACGCTGGCCTGCACCGAGGACGCCGAGCGGATGCTGCGCGGTGGCGAACTCGTCGGCGTGTGGCCCGAAGGCTTCAAGGGCATCGGCAAGCCGTTCTCGGACCGCTACAAGCTGCAGCGCTTCGGACGTGGCGGCTTCGTGTCCGCCGCACTGCGCACTGGTGTCCCGATCGTTCCGCTGTCAGTCGTCGGCGCCGAGGAGATCTACCCGCTCGTCGGCAACGTCCCCGCGCTGGCCCGGTTGCTGGGCATGCCGTACATCCCGATCACGCCGTTCTTCCCGCTGCTCGGTCCGCTCGGCTTGATTCCGCTGCCCTCGAAGTGGCTGCTGGAGTTCGGCGAGCCGATCCGCACCGACGAGTACGACGCCGGCGCGGCCGAGGACCCGATGCTGGTCTTCAACGTGACTGACCAGGTCCGCGAGACCATCCAGCAGACCCTCTACAGCCTGCTCATGCAGCGCCAAAGCGTCTTCAAGTAGTTTCGCCGAGCGCGTCTCCGGCGTAGATCCGGGGCAGCAAGCTGCCCGTCGACGCCGGTCGGGTGCGTACAACAACTGCCGTCAGGCAGTTACTGCAACAAGCCGCCGAGGAGGCCGCCGATACCGTCGACCAGGGTCCCGGTCAGCGTCTGGTCGTCCGTGCTGGGGGTCGAGCCGCCGCCGGTGAGACCGCCGGTGACGCCGTCGGTGACCTTGTCGATCGTCTCGCCGACACCGTCGGTGATGGTGGGCACCGTGGTGGGGTCGACGGGCGATGCGGGACCGGTCGGGATCTCAGTGGGGAGCACGGGGGCCGTGGTCGGCTTGTCGTTCGGCTTGGCCGTCGAGTTGCCGGGCGCGGTGACCGATGCGGTGTCCGGGATCGTGCCGCTGAGCACGTTGCTGAGGGACTGCAGCGCGAAGTCGGGGATCTGGGCGAGGTCGCCGTCCGCGCAGGCGGCACAGGCTTCCCAGGCAGCGACGTCGACCTGGCGGACCGTCTGAGTGGCCGTGATCAGGATCGAACGGCTCTCGGACGGAACAACCGGACCGAGCGCGCTCAGCACGTCCATGCTGTCGGCGGCGAACGCCCGCAGGTCGGCGATCCGCTCACTCTTGCCCGTCGCCGCGTAGTCGTCGAGGGTGGCCTCGGACGCCTGCTCGGTCTGGTCGGTGAAGTCCTGCAGCGTCGAGGAGATCACGTCGGAGTCGGCGTCGCGGGCGGTGAGCTCGCGCACCTCGTTGAGGCGGGACTCGGCGTGGGCCAGCAGGGTCTCGGCGCGCGAGGCTTCGTCGGCCTGCAGGTTGGTCTGGGCGTTCTCGATCGCCCGCTTGACCGGGTACAGGACGTCACCCGGGAGGGCGCTTTGTGAGGCCATGGCCATCGAGCCGGTGGCCGAGACGACGGCGAAGCCGCCGACGACCGCCGCGAGGCGACGCTCACGCGAACCGCGGCGCTGCTTCGGGGTGAGCCGGGCCGCAATGGCCTGGTCGACGCGAGCGGGCTCGCGCTCCGCAGCGGCGATCAGCTGGGTGCGCAGCGAGGCGACGAAGTCGGGACGGGCGGTGACGGGCTCCACGGAGCGCAGCGCAGCCACCACGTCCAGCAGTTCGCGATGTCCCTCGAGGTCACCGGACTTGCCGGTCACCAGGGCATCGAACTCCTCGGCGCGTCGCGACCAGGCGTTCCCGCGCATCACCATGTCCATCCTCGCGTGAGCAGGGTCGAGTGGACCCATCCATCCGTACAGCAGTACAACGAGGGAACAACGTCAGAAGTTACGCGGACGAAACCCTGGGGACGCGGGGTGAGGGCGCTCATCGCAGGCCCTCCGGCATCAACTTCGCGAGGTTCCGGACCCCGCGCAACTGCAACTGCTTGATGGCGCCGTCGCTGCGGCCCAGGGCCAGAGCGGTCTCGGCGATGCTCATGCCTTGCAGGAAGCGCATGATCAGGCAGTCGCGCTGTTCGTTGGGCAGCTTGGTGAGGGACTCGAGCAGGATCTCGTTCGTGAGCCCGGCCAGAACGGCGTTCTCGGGGCCCTCGGTCGAGTCGTCGTGCTGACCCATGTCCTCGGTGGTCAACTCGAGGCGGGTGCGTCCGGCCTTGAAGTGGTCGGTCGCGAGGTTGCGGGCGATGGTCATCAGCCACGCGCCGAAGTCCTTGCCCTGCCACCGGAACGACGACATGTTGCGCAGGGCGCGGAAGAAGGTCTCCGAGCAGAGGTCCTCGGCGACCACGACCGACCGCGTGCGGTAGTAGAGGAAGCGGTAGACCGAGGACTGGTAGTGGTCGTAGAGCATGCCGAACGCCTCGGAGTCGCCGCCACGGGCGAGCTCGACGAGACCGATCAGCCGTTCGCGGGCTTCGGGGGAGTCCTCGGAGGACGTGGCGAGGGTGGCGTCGCCGTACCCGGCCGGACCGGAGGTGCGGTCGAAGTCGTCGTTGGGGAGCTCGGCGTGGGCTTCGCTGAGCAGCCAGCCGTTGTCACGACGGGTGCGCGAGTCGCCCGGAAAGCCGCCAGTTCCAGCGATCGCGAGAGCGGGTTCGAGGGTCAGGACAGACAGCACGGCGGCGCGCAGGGCGTCGAGCCCACGCGCGGTGCTACTGCTTTCCCAGGTCATCCCCGGTCCCCTCCCTGTACCCCCACGGCGCATCCTACGGTGAAACCAATCAGAGTGTTACCCAAACCTGTGAACCTCCGAGAGGGCCGATCGGATGAATTTCGGTGGTCACCCTGGGGGTTCCGGGCTCCTCTGGCGGGCCGGTCAGGAGAGGAAGCGGCGGACCTGGCGTCGTACGACGGTCCCGGCGACCGCCGCACCCGTCGCCGCCGTACCGGCGATGAGGCCGGCCCGGGCCGCCTTGCGCCCGGTGCGGTAGTCGCGAATCCGCCACCCCTCGGCGCGGGCGTGGGCCCGGAGTTTGGCGTCCGGATTGATGGCGACCGGGTCGCCGACGAGGCTCAGCATCGGCAGGTCGTTGTAGGAGTCGCTGTACGCCGAGCAGGCCGACAGGTCGAGTCCCTCACGGTCCGCAATGGCCTGGACGGCGACCGCCTTCGCGGGGCCGTGCAGCATGTCGCCGACCAGGGCGCCGGTGTAGACGCCGTCGATGTGTTCGGCCACGGTGCCCAGCGCGCCGGTGAGTCCGAGGCGCCGCGCGATCAGGCTGGCGATCTCGATCGGAGCCGCGGTGACCAGCCACACCCGCTGACCCTGGTCGAGGTGGATCTGGGCCAGCGCACGGGTGCCGGGCCAGATCCGGTGGGCCATGCCCTCGTCGAAGATCTCCTCGCTGACCTCTTCGAGCTCGGCGACGGTGTGGCCGGCGATGAACGCCAGGGCCGAGTTGCGGGCTTCGGCGACGTGCTCGGGGTCCTCGTTGCCGGAGATCCGGAAGTACGCCTGCTTCCAGGCGGCGCCCAGGATGTCGCGGGTGGTGAAGAACTTGCGGCGGTGCAGGCCGCGGGCGAGGTGGAAGATGCTGGCGCCCTGCATGACC
The DNA here is from genome assembly GCF_014108865.1 of Nocardioides sp. WS12. NCBI lineage: Bacteria > Bacillati > Actinomycetota > Actinomycetes > Propionibacteriales > Nocardioidaceae > Nocardioides > Nocardioides sp. WS12. Next base: position 1,085,040 of record NZ_CP053928.1, read on the forward strand.
GTGTTGTCGACGTCGAAGAATGCGGCGGCCTGCGTGTCCTTGGCCGGGGTCAGTGCGCTCTCGACTTCCGCGGCAGCGGCCGCGGCTTCGCCTGCGAGCGTCGAGCGCTGCTGCAGGTTCAGCCGGCGGGGGCGATCGGCGGGGGTCATGCCCCAACCTTAGGGATCCGACGTTACGGACGACCACCGGTCTGGTGGCGTGAATCGGGAATCATTGGCCGCCTTGCGATGCACGCACCGATCGCACGCCAACCAGCCAAGCATTTCCGATTCACGCCACATAGGATCGCCCCTATGTCATTTGCCGAGGCCACCGCTGCGCCGGACGTGGCAGCGCTGGTGGCGGCCGCTGCGACAGACCTGCCTGACCGGCTCGCACTGGTCGAGGCCGGCGGTCGCGGCCTGACCTGGGGCGAGCTGGACGACGCGGTCGGACGCGTCGCGACCGGGCTCGGCTCCGCGGGCATCCTGGCCGGCCACCGGGTGATGGTCGCGATGGGCAACCGCCTCGAGTTCGTCGTCACCTACCTCGGCATCCTGCGCGCCCAGGCCGTCGCCGTCCCGGTGAATCCGGGCTCGACGGCCGAGGAGTTCGCGCGGATGCTCGCCGATTCCGGCGCGCGGATGGTCCTGGCCGACGGCGCCGCCGTCGAAGCGGTTCGGGCGGGCGTCGTACGACTGGAAACCCGGCCGCCGCAGGTGGTTGCGGTCGGCGCGGCCGCCGCCGACGGCGAGAGCACGTACGACGACCTGCGGGCCGAGCATGGCCGCGCAGTTCCGCCGCTGCAGGACCCCGAGAAGCTGGCCGTGCTGCTCTTCACGAGCGGAACCTCCGGTCTGCCGCGCGCGGCGATGCTCACCCATCGCGCGCTGCTCGCGAACGTCGCGCAGGTCGCGGATGTCGAGCCGCCGATGATCCACACCGACGACGTCGTCCTCGGCGTCCTGCCGCTGTTCCACGTCTATGGCCTCGGTGCCGTGCTCGGTGGCGTGATCCGGCACCGGGCGAAGCTGGTTCTCGCCGAGCGGTTCGACCCCGAGGGCACCCTCGACCTGATCGAGGACGAGGCCTGCAGCGTGATCCCGGTGGCGCCGCCGGTGTTCGCTGCCTGGCGCCATGTCGACGCTCTCGCCGAGCGGCTCGGGCCGGTCCGGATGATCCTGTCCGGCTCCGCGCCTCTGGCTGCCGAGGTGGTCGAGGAGTTCACCGCGCTGGCCGGGGTGCCTGTGCACCAGGGCTACGGCCTCACCGAGGCCTCGCCCGTGGTGACCAGCACCCTGTTGTCCGCGGGTTCCAAGCCCGGCTCTGTCGGTGCCGCACTCGCCGGCATCGAGTTGCGGTTGATCGACGAGGACGGACACGTGCTCGCCGGATCCGAGGCCGACGACCCGGGCGAGATCCAGATCCGCGGCGCGAACCTCTTCAGCGGCTACTGGCCCGACGGCGCCGACGGCCCGGACGCCGAGGGCTGGTGGTCCACCGGCGACGTCGGCTTCCTCGACGGCGACGGCGACCTGTTCCTGGTCGACCGGGTCAAGGAACTCGTGATCGTTTCGGGCTTCAACGTCTACCCGAGTGAGGTGGAGGCGGTGATCAACGAGGTCCCCGGCGTCCGCCAGGCCGCGGTGGTCGGTTCCCCCGACGAGAGCACCGGCGAGGCCGTGATCGCGTACGTCGTCCCGGACGACGCCGATGCGGACGCCGACGCCCTGGTGGCGGCGGTGCGCGCATCGTGCGCGGAGCGACTGGCGCCGTACAAGCGACCGGAGCGGGTGGAGGTCGTGGAAGCGCTGCCCCGCACCATCACCGGCAAGATCCGCAAGGGCGTGCTCCGTGGCGAGCAGCGCCGCCTCGCGATGGGTCTTCTCGAACAGTGACCGCTCCCCGGATCACGCTCTACGGCCGGCCCGGCTGCCACCTCTGTGACGACGCGCGCCTGGTCATCGAAGCGATCTGCGCGGAGACGGGGGAGTCCTACGAGGAGGTCTCGATCGACGACGACCCGGCGCTGGGCAGCCGGTTTGCCAACGAGATCCCGGTGACCTTCGTCGACGGCAAGCAGCACGACTTCTGGCGGGTCGACCCCGAGCGACTGCGCCGCGCGCTGCGCGGCTGACTATCCTCGGGGCACCATGCTCCCTCTCGTTTCGCCGCGCCACCGTCGGGTCGGCGTCGCGGCCGGCGTCATCGCCGTCCTCGTCGTGCTGTTGTTCAGCCACTCGTTCGGTCGGGCCGTCCCGACCAACAACTACCGGCCGCTGCTCACGACCGACGCGATCGAGAGCGGTTGCTACCCGCTGCCGGGCGACGCAAAGTTCGACGGACTCGCCTACCAGGTGCGGTGGGACGAGGACGTCGAGACGCCCGAGGGGAAGCGCCGCCACCTGTACGGGCAGTACGACCTGGTGGACAGCGTCGAAGCGCAGCGGTTGCTGGTGGCGGCCTTCACGAGGGTCGGCTTCGACGAGTACGGCTCGCAGGAGCTGACGAAGAACGGCATCCGTACCGTCGACGTCAACCTGGCCAAGGGCGACGAGGAGGTCGGCATCACGGTCACCTCACTGCCGGGCACCAGCGCCGAGACCCTGGTCCGCGGTGAGTTCGAGCTCGACCTGCCCGTCGTGGCCAAGGCCAAGGACGACCCGGTCTGCGACTCCCCGTCCTCCACCAAGCGGTGGGCCGACGCCGGCAAGAAGCGTCGGGAGCCGACCAGGTGACCCGCTTCCTGCTGGCCCGACCGGCCTGGCTGCCGCGCCCCGAGATCATGCTCGGCTGGCTCGTCGTGGCCCACGTGCTCCTCAAGCTGCTGATCTTCCCGCTGGTGATGAACGCCGCGCCCGTCGGTGACGAGTCGGCGTACCTCAACGGTGGCCGTGCGCTGTCCAACCTGCTGCGCGACAGCTTCGCCTTCACCTCTCCGGACTCGGCCGAACTCGAACGCAACGTGGTTGCCTCGGGATGGTTCATGCCCGGCATGCCGGTGGTGATCGCACCGGTCTACGTGCTGTTCCCGGACGCACCGATGTGGCTGGTTCGCGCCTACCTCGGGCTGTTCACGCTCGTCCTGTTCCTGATCGTGGTGCGCTCGGTGGCGCGTCGACTCAGCCCCGGCTGGGCGTGCGTCCTGGTCGTCGTACCCGGGTTGATCCCGAGCTATGTCGTCTTCTCGTACGGCGCCTGGGGCGACCTGTGCGCCGGACTGGTGCTGGTGCTGCTGCTCGTCCATCTCGTCGAGATGTACCGCGGTCTGCGCGAGGGCAAGGCGCCCACCCTCAAGGAAGGGCTGGTGCTCGGCCTGCTCGCGACCGCCGAGCTCTACCTGCGCTCGAGCACGTCGATCCTGCTCGCGGTCCTCGGGGTGGCGACCCTGGCGACGGCGATCGTGATGCTGCGCGGCAAGGTCCGGGTCCGCGCCATCGGCTCGGCCGTCCTGGCCGGCGTGGTCTTCGTGTTGCTGCTCGCGCCGTGGTCCTACTTCGCGTCCGAGTCCCTCGGCGGCCGGGTCATGACGACCACCACCGTCCCCACCGTCATGGCCAACACCTTCGGCAACCGCAGCGAGGTCTGCTTCGGGCACTGTGACCCCGACAGCACCCAGTGGTTCCGGCCGCTGCGCTACGCCCGCGAAGTGGGCCGCTCGACCGACACCAGTGAGGTCGAGGTCCTCAAGCACATGTCGAGCTACGCGCTGCGCGACCTGACTCCGTCGCACTACCTCGACCAGGTGGTGCACAACCTCGGGGCCTACTCACTGCAGCCGAACAACTTCACCGGCTACCTCGAGCCGGAGGACGGCCGGGGCACGTTCGGCAACGCCGGTGCGCAGGTCGCCAACGCGATCACGTGGGCGCTCTACGTGCCGCTCGTCCTGCTCGGTGCGGTGTCCCTGCTGTTCCATGCCCGTCGCAGCCTCGAGGCCCGGCTGCTCGACGTACTGACCAAGCTCGCCCTCGGCGCCCTGCTGGTGCAGCCGTTCGTCCACATCGCCGGCGGGCGCTACTGGACGACGGCCGGGCCGATCCTTGCGATCGCGGCCTTCTCGTTCCTCCGGGAGCGCCAGCTCGCGCTGGAAGGGGCGGTGGCGCCGCCGGAGGGCATCGTCACGCCGATGGACGGAACCGCGGTGGCCTGGCTGGGTCGCGTGCAGGGGCTGCTCAGTGTGCTGACCGGCATCGTGGTCGTCGTCCTTCTCGGCGCCGTGATCCTGTGAGCGCTCCTCTAGAGTCACCCCCCATGGAAGGCACACGCGGCGACTCGGACGCCCCCGCGACGCAGGACGGTCCTCGCCGGATCGCCTACGTCCTCCCCGTCTACAACGAGGAGGAGGGCATTGCGGTCTTCCATGCGGCCCTCGTCGAGGCGACGGCGGCGCGGCCCGACCTGGCCTTCGAGTTCGTGTACGTCGACGACGGAAGCCGCGATGCGTCCCTGGAACGCCTCATCGACCTGCGCGCCCAGGACCCGCGCGTCACCGTGGTCCAGTTCTCGCGCAACTTCGGTCACCAGCTCGCCGTGACGGCCGGACTCGACCTCGTCGCCGAGGCGAAGTCGGCCGACGCCGTGATCGTGATGGACACCGACCTGCAGGACCCGCCGCGCGTCAGCGTCGAGATGATCGAGCGCTGGGAGGACGGCGTCGACGTCGTCTACGCGCAGCGTCGTACCCGCAAGGACACGCCCTTCAAGCGGTTCACCGCCTTCGGCTTCTACTGGGTGCTCGACCGGCTCGCGTCGATCGAGATCCCGCGCAACGTCGGGGACTTCCGGCTCATGGACGCGCGCGTCGTCGCCGAGATCTCCCGCTACCGCGAGCACGACCGGTTCCTGCGCGGCATCGTGGCCCACGTGGGGTTCCGCCAGGAGGCACACCTCTTCGACCGCGACGAGCGGTTCGCGGGAGAGACGGGCTACCCGTTCCGCAAGATGCTGAACTTCGCCGCCAGCGGCATCCTCGGTTTCTCGACCACGCCGCTGAAGCTGATCTCCCGCTTCGGCTTCGCGATCTCCGCGTTCAGCGTCCTGCTCGGTCTCTACGTGCTGGCCGTCCGCATCTTCCAGCCCGACGAGTCCGTCCCCGGTTGGGCGTTCCTCGGCGTCGGCATGTTCATGCTCAGCGGCATCCAGTTGGTGATGATGGGCGTGATCGGCAGCTACCTCGGACGGATCTACGTCGAGGCGCAGGACCGCCCGCTCTACACCGTGGCGATGGTCGCGCGGGACGCCGTGGCGGCTCGCGACGATGCCGGGCGGACGGCTCCTGCGCGCCGGCACCGTGACCTGGCGCCGCCGAGCCCAGGGGTCGAGTCCTGAGCCACCGGGCGACAGCGCTCCGGTTCGGCGCGGTCGGACTCTGCAACACCGCCATCGACGCGGTGCTGTTCGTGCTGCTGCACGACCAGCTCGGCATCACGGTCGCCAACCTCATCTCCAGCAGCGCCGGCATGGTCTTCAGCTTCGTGGTCAACGGGCTGTTCACGTTCAAGTCCGACAAGCTCACGCTGCGGCACGCGGCGCTCTTCGTCGCCACGACCGGTCTGGTCATGTGGGTGGCACAGCCGTTGCTGATCCACGGCTGGCTGTGGGTGCTCGAGCAGGGGCCCGACCTGACCCTCGCCGGCATGGCCGCGGACGACGTACGCATCTGGGGCGCGAAGCTCGCCTCCATCGCGTGCTGCCTGGTGTTGAACTTCGCTGCCTACCGGTTCGTCGTGTGGCCGGTGGAACACCGCGGGGAGACCGAGGAGCCGGCGGCGGTCTGAAGCCGCCCCGAAACCCCTCTCTACGCCCTGCGTGGGGGGTCGCACCAATTTTGTTCTCACGTTCACAAACTCCTACAGTGATCGAGCCGCGACCCACCTAGTTCTGCTGGTCGTGACTGGAAAGTGGAGCTGTGACCACACGGAGTTCGACAGACGCCAACCGGGTCATCCCGGAGGCCACGGTCGCCCGCCTGCCGGTGTACCTGCGGGCGCTGACGGCTCTGGCCGACAGCGGTATCCGCACCTGCTCCAGCGAGGATCTCGCGGTCGCAGCGGGCGTCAACAGCGCCAAGCTCCGCAAGGACCTTTCCCACCTGGGCAGCTACGGCACCCGCGGTGTCGGGTACGACGTCGACTACCTCCGCTACCAGATCGCCCGCGAGATCGGGGTCACCCAGGACTGGCCGGTCGTCATCGTCGGCATCGGAAACCTGGGCCACGCCCTTGCCAACTACTCCGGCTTCCGCAGCCGCGGCTTCCGGGTGGTCGCGCTGCTGGACGCCGACCCCGACCTGATCGGCCAGACGGTTGCCGGCGTCGCCGTGCGCGCCTTCGACGAGCTCGAGGCGATCGTGCAGGAGCACGACGTCGCGATCGGCGTCATTGCCACCCCCGCTCTCGCAGCGCAGTCCGTCGCCGACCGGATGGTCGCCATCGGCATCACCAGCATCCTGAACTTCGCGCCTGCCGTGGTGGCGGTGCCCGAGGGCGTCGACGTGCGCAAGGTCGACCTGTCGATCGAGCTGCAGATCCTCGCCTATCACGAGCAGCGCAAGGCCAACGGTGCTGACGCCGCGGCCGCTGCTGCGCTGGCAAATTCTGCCGATGGAGGTGCTGCATGAGCGTTCTGGTCGTGGGGATCTCCCACAACTCCGCACCGATGTCGCTGCTCGAGCGGGTCGCCCTCGACGACGACGGCGTGCAGAAGCTCGTCGCCGATGCGGCTGCCTGCGAGCACGTCACCGAAGCCACGGTCATCGCGACCTGCAACCGGCTCGAGATCTACACCGAGGTCGAGCGGTTCCACGGAAGCATCGAACAGATCTCCCGCCTCCTCGTCGAGCGCGCGGGCGAGTCGACCGAGGGGATGCTTCCGCACCTCTACGTCCACTACGACGACGGCGCCATCTCGCACCTCTTCCAGGTGGCGGCCGGCCTCGACTCGATGGCTGTCGGCGAGGGCCAGATCCTCGGCCAGACGCGTGATGCGCTGCGTCGCGGCCAGGAGCTCGGCACCGTCGGGCCCGCCCTCAACCTGCTCTTCCAGCAGGCGCTCCGCGTCGGCAAGCGCACTCGTGCCGAGACCGAGATCGACCAGGTCGCACCGTCTCTCGTCAGCGCCGCGCTCGACGTCACCGCGCAGGCCGTCGGCCCTGTCGAGGGCAAGTACGTCGTCGTGGTCGGCGCCGGAGCCATGGCCGGCCTGGCCACCGCGACCGCCAGCCGCCTCAAAGCCGGCACCCTCGTCGTCGTCAACCGCTCCACCGACGGAGCGGACCGGCTCGCTGCGCAGTACGACGCACGCTCGGCCCCGCTCGAGAACATCGGCGAGGAGATCGGCCGCGCCGACATCGTGATCAGCTGCACGGGATCGTCGGGAGCGATCATCGACCGGGCCATGGTCGAGTCCGCCCGCGGCGACGCTCCCGAGCGACCGCTCGCGCTGATCGACCTCGCGCTCCCGCACGACATCGCCCGCGACGTCCTCGACCTGCCCCAGGTGAGCCTCGTCGGCCTGGCCGAACTGGCCAAGGTGCTGCAGGGCGGTGCCACCGGACGTGAGGTCCAGGAGGTCCGCCGGATCCTGGCCGAGGAGGTCAACGCCTTCCTCGCCGCACGTCGTCAGGCCAGCGTCACGCCGACCGTGGTCGCGCTGCGATCGATGGCGACCGGCGTCGTCGACGCCGAGATGACCCGCCTCGAGAGCCGGCTCCCGGACCTCGACGACCTCACCCGCGAGGAGATCCGCCACGCGGTTCGCCGGGTGGCCGACAAGCTCCTCCACGAGCCGACCGTCCGGGTCAAGGAGCTCGCCAACGACCAGGGCGCCGTCTCGTACGCTGCCGCGCTGGCCGAGCTCTTCGCGCTCGACCCCGAAGCCGTCGACGCCGTGACCCGTCCCGTCGTCGTCGAGGAGGGTTCCGCATGACGCTTCGGATCGGCACCCGCCGAAGTGCGCTCGCCACCACCCAGTCCGGCCACGTCGCCGACGCCCTCCGTGACCGGTTCGGTGTCGCCACCGAACTCGTCGAGATCAACACCGACGGCGACCGCAGCCAGGCCAAGGGCACGCCGCTGGCTGGCCCCGATTCCTCGGTCGGTGTCTTCGTGAGCGCCCTGCGCGACGCGCTGCTGTCCGGCGAGGTCGACGTCGCGGTGCACTCCCTCAAGGACCTCCCGACCTACCCCGCCGACGGCATCACGCTCGCCGCCATTCCGGTCCGTGAGGACCCGCGTGACGTCGTCGTCGCCCGCGACGGACTGACCCTCGGCGAGCTGCCGCAGGGCAGCCGCGTCGGCACCGGATCTCCCCGCCGGGTCGCCCAGATCGAGGCCCTCGGCCTCGGCGTCGACCTCGTCGGCGTACGCGGCAACGTGGACACGCGGATCGCCAAGGTCACCTCCGGTGAGTACGACGCCGTCGTGCTCGCGCGCGCCGGGCTGGCCCGGCTCGGTCGGGTGGACGAGGCGACCGAGGTGCTCGACCCGCTCCAGGTGCTGCCGGCTCCCGGCCAGGGGGCGCTCGCGGTCGAGTGCCGCACCGACGACACCGCGACCCTCGCCGTGCTGCTGGGCCTCGACGACCCGGCGACCCGGGCGGCCGTGACGGCCGAACGCGCCGCGCTGTCGACCCTCGAAGGTGGCTGCTCGGCACCCATCGGCGCCCTCGCTGACATAGCAGAAGGTGATGACGGCCCCGAATTGTGGTTGCGGGCCGTGGCGTTGTCCACTGATGGCGCGCTCGCGGTCCGCCGCTCGGCTTCCACGCCCCTGGGCGAGGACGTCACGACGTGGCCCGGCACCGCAGTCACGTTGGGCGCAGCCCTTGCCAACGAAATGATCGAAGACGGCGCGGCCGAACTGACCACGCTCCCTGACCCATCCGCACGATCCGCAAAGGTGCACAACGCATGACGCGAGCCACGACAGCCAAGGCTGCCCCGACTCCCGCCTCCCCCCAGGCTCGCCCCGGTGGGGTCGCCTTCGTCGGCACGGGTCCTGGCGACCCCGACCTCCTGACCGTGCGTGCGGTGCGGCTCATCGAAGAAGCGGACGTGATCATCACCGAGGAGCCCGGTCACGCCGCGCTCGTCGACATCGTCCGCGCCCGCGCGGCGGCGACCGGTGAACTCGCCTCCGATGTCGCGCCTGAACTGATCGACGGTGGCTTCGGCGAGGACGGCCAGCCGCTGACCCACGCCAACCGCTCGAAGGTCGTCGTGAAGCAGGCCAAGCGCCCGCTGCGCGTCGTACGCCTGCTCGGCGGCGACCCGTTCCTCTACGCCTCGGGTCCCGAAGAGGCGCAGGCCGTGGCCAAGGCCGGTCTGCCCTTCGAGGTCGTCCCCGGTGTCTCCTCGGTCGGTGCGGTCCCGGCCTACGCCGGCATCCCGCTGACCACCAAGGACCACCGCGAGGTGGCCGTGGTGACCTGCAGCGACAAGGCCGTCGACTGGACCCGGTACGCCGACACCCCGACCCTCGTCCTGCTCTCCGCGGTCGGCCAGATCGGTGAGATCGCCAAGGCGCTCGTCGCTGCCGGTCGCTCGCCGCAGACGCCTGTCGCGATGACCCGCGTCGGCACCACCACCGAGCAGCAGACGATCACCTCGACGCTCGAGCGGATCGCTGCCGACGCCCGCACTGCGCGGATGACGCCGCCGGCGATCACCGTCATCGGTGCCGTCGTCGACCTGCGCGACAAGCTCTCCTGGTTCGAGACCAAGCCGCTGTTCGGCTGGCGCGTCCTGGTGCCCCGCACCAAGGAGCAGTCCGCGTCGCTGTCCAACCGCCTGCGTGAGTTCGGTGGCGTGCCGGAAGAGGTTCCGACCATCTCCGTCGAGCCGCCGCGCAACCCGCAGCAGATGGACAAGGCCGTCCGCGGTCTCGTCGAGGGTCGCTACGAGTGGATCGCCTTCACGTCGGTCAACGCCGTCAAGGCCGTGCGCGAGAAGTTCGAGGAGTACGGCCTCGATGCCCGCGCCTTCTCGGGCCTCAAGATCGCCGCGGTCGGCGACAAGACCGCCCAGTCGATCGCTGACTGGGGTCTGCGTGCGGACCTGACGCCCTCCGGCGAGCAGTCCGCTGCCGGCCTGCTGGCCGACTGGCCCGAGTACGACGAGCAGCTGGACCCGATCAACCGGGTGTTCCTGCCGCGCGCCGACATCGCGACCGAGAACCTCGTCGCCGGCCTGATCGACCTCGGCTGGGAATGCGACGACGTCACCGCTTACCGCACGGTCCGGGCGGCCCCGCCTCCGGCTCCGACCCGCGACGCGATCAAGACGGGCAAGTTCGACGCCGTCGTGTTCACGTCGTCCTCGACGGTGCGCAACCTCGTCGGCATCGCCGGCAAGCCGCACCCGTCGACGATCATCGCCGTCATCGGTCCGGCCACGGCCAAGACCGCCGAGGAGCACGGCCTGCGGGTCGACGTGATGGCGCCTGCGCCCGACGTCGAACTGCTCGTCGAGGCCCTCGCCGGTTTCGGTGCCTCGCGCCGCGTGGCGATGCTCGAGGCCGGTGACCCCGTCACCAAGCCGAGCGACCGCAAGCCGTCGGCTCGCCGCCGCAAGACCGCTTCGGAGTAGTCCGGGCGGCCCCGCTCAACGAGACCCCCGAACGACGCATCTGCGTTGTTCGGGGGTTTCTCGTTGTGGTGGTGCAACCTGTTGGCATGCTCACTGCGTTGTGTTCGGCATGGAGCGCCTGACCGATGCGTGACGAGGCCGAGTTCGTTGCGTTCGCGCAGAGCGCCCGGGTGCGCCTGCGCCGTACCGCTTTCTTGATGTGCGGTGACTGGGAACGGGCCTCGGACCACGTCCAGGAAGCGTTGATCCGGGTGTACGTCGCCTGGCCCCGCTTGCACCGCGCAGGCTTCGAGTACGCCTACGCCCGCAAGGCCCTGGTCAGCGTGGTGCTCGACCACGGTCGTCGCAGGTCGAGTTCGGAGATCGTGGCGGAGCCTGATCCGTCCCGGGCCGCCGAGGGCGATCTCGCCGAGCAGGTGACGGCCCGAGCGGCCCTGATGGCGGCGCTCGCCGACCTGGCACCACGCCAGCGCGCGTGCGTCGTACTCCGCTACTTCGAGGATCTCAGCGTGGCCGACACGGCCGCGTCCCTCGGGTGCACCGAAGGCACGGTCAAGAGCCAGACCGCCCGCGCGCTGGCCACACTGCGCGCCATGTTCGACGACTCGCCACTGGGCGAGCTCACGCTGGGAGGACCCGCATCATGGTGAACGACATCCGGGAGATCATGCGCGAGGCCGTCGCCTCGCCTCCGGCCGAGGGCGACGCCCTCGCCGACGTCCTGCGGTCCGGTCGACGTCGGGTCCGCCGCCGGCGCACCGGCGTCGTTGCCGGGGCGCTCGTCCTCGCTGCGGTCGTGACCGTGGGGATCGGCTGGCGACCGGGCGGGAAGGACGGCGACCAGGTCGCGAACCGGACGGTCCCGCAGGCCCAGGGGCCGGTGCTGCGCATCGGGGATGCCACGGCGGCGGTGGAGGGCACGGACTACGACGTGCTGTCGTCGTACACGAACAAGGACCTGAACGCCGCCAACGGGCAGTACTACGACGGCGTCACGGACGACGGGCTGATCCTGTTCCGCGACGGGCCGCACGGTGTCGACAACACCGAGCGGCTGGCGTTGCTCGATCCGGTCACGGAGAAGAAGACCTGGCTGCCGGACCTTGCCGACGACCAGCAGATGATTCCTCTCGAACTCGGTGCCGAGCGGCTGGTGTTCGCCTCGCTGGGCTTCACCAGTGACGGTGACCCGGGTGTGCTGACCATGCACGTCCTGGACCGGGCGCGGATGCAGTGGGCGACGATCACGTGGCCGTCGCTCCCCGCGGGCGCCGAACCCTTCGGTGGCGAGGTCGGACCCGACGGACGCCTCTACGTCGGCGTACGCGCGACCGAGGGCAGCCCGCCCCCCGGCGGGTGGCCGACGGGACCTGACGGTGAGGCGGACGACGCGGCCGCGAAGGGCGACACGTTCGACCTCTGGTCGGTGTCCCTGACCGACGCCGGTGACGTCCGCGACGAGGGCCTTCGGGTCGGGGCGTTCGCGTTCACGGACGACGCCCTGGTCTGGAGTACGACGACCAACGGCATCAACGACCGGATCCACGTCCGCGACCTGGCGACCGGCGCCGAGCACGACTTCGATCCGAAGTCGGGGGAGCGGTGCAACCTGCTCGGCTTCGGTGCCACCGGTGACCGGATCGTGCTCAGCCAGTACTGCGGCACCTACGACGACGGACGTGACGACCGGATCCAGGTGCTGAGCACCGACGGGGACCTGGTCACCACGATCCAGGGCGACGGCATCGAGGGCTGGATCGCGGACAACGGAAGCCGCGACGGCCACCTCGTCCTGGTCCGCAGCCACACGGCGACCACCGAGGGCCAGTACGTCTACGACCTCGACACCGGGGGCTGGAAGCGCGTCAGTGACTCGGTGTCGTCGTGGGCACTCGGCGGGTCCGCGCCGTCGGGCCAACTGCTCTGGGACACGGCGTACGGCGACGGCAAGGGCGATCTCGGCCAGGACCAGGGCGCCACCCAATGGCTGGTGCGCTGGCGCTGAGCGTGGGGCCGGGGGGCGTCTACCGCGACGAAACTAGGATGGTGTTGTGACTGACATCGACCGTCCCGTCGTACGCCCCCGCCGTCTCCGTACGACGGCCGCGATGCGCGACCTCGTCGCGGAGACGAACCTGTCCGCGGGCCAGTTGATCCTGCCGATGTTCGTCCGCGAGGGCGCCACCGAGCCGCTGCCGATCAGTTCGATGCCGGGCGTCGTCCAGCACACCCGGGACTCGCTGCGGAAGGCGGCCGCGGAGGCTGCCGAGGCCGGGCTGCGCGGCGTGATGCTGTTCGGGATCCCTGAGCACAAGGACGCGACCGGCTCGGGCGGCATCGACCCCGACGGCATCCTCAACGTCGCGATCGCCGACGTCGTCGCCGAGGTGGGCGAGGAACTCGTCGTGATGAGCGACCTGTGCCTCGACGAGTTCACCGACCACGGCCACTGCGGTGTCCTCGACGCCCAGGGTCGGGTCGACAACGACGCCACGCTCGAGCAGTACGCCGCCATGGCCGTCGTCCAGGCGCAGGCCGGTGCCGGTCTGGTCGGCCCCAGCGGCATGATGGACGGCCAGGTCGCCGTCATCCGGGCGGCCCTCGACGATTCCGGTCACACCGACGTCGGGATCCTGGCCTACTCCGCGAAGTACGCCTCCGCCTTCTTCGGACCGTTCCGTGAGGCCGTGGACAGTTCGCTGACGGGCGACCGGCGTACGTACCAGCAGGACGGCCGCAACGCCCGTGAGGGCGTCCGTGAGGCCCTCCTGGACATCGAGCAGGGCGCGGACATCGTGATGGTGAAGCCGGCCCTGGCCTACCTCGACGTGCTGCGCCGCGTCGCGGACGCGGCCGCCGACTTCGGGGTGCCCGTGGCGGCGTACAACATCTCGGGGGAGTACTCCATGGTCGAGGCCGCTGCGGCCCACGGGTGGATCGAGCGGGAGGCCGCGATCCTGGAGACGCTCACCTCGATCCGCCGCGCTGGCGCGGACATGATCTTGACGTACTGGGCGACCGAGGCCGCCGGTCTGCTGCGCCGCTGACCGGCGTCTCGATACGCGTCTGCTCGACGACCAATTGCGAACGGCCCCGGACCGTGAGGTCCGGGGCCGTTCGCTTGTTGTTCTGGTTACGGCGCCTGGAGGCCGTAGCTCAGCAGGCAGTTCAGGAGCTGAACCGTCTGGGTGAGCTTCGGGTAGGCCGCCTTGCAGGCAGGGCCGGCCTCAGCCTTGACGAGCGGGCCGAGGAGGCCGCTGATCAGGTTCGAGGTGACCGCACCGACACCGTCGTCGACGGTCTCGATGACCGGGTCGAGCGGGGTGTTGGTCTTCGGGATGGACGGCGTGCCGCCGGGGGTCTCGCCACCGGGGGTCTCGCCACCGGGGGTCTCGCCACCGGGGGTCTCGCCGCCGGGGGTCGTGCCCGGGTTGGTGGTGCTGCCGCCGGTGGAGGAGCCGCCGGTGCTGCTGCCCTTGCCGCCCTTGCCCTTGTTGCCGAAGTTGAAGTTCGGCGGCTCGGGAACGACGTAACCCGCGGCGGTCGAGTTGTTCGGCACCGAGGTGAAGTCGCCCTCGAGGTAGGCGTTCATGATCTTGAGAACCAGGTCGACGTACGCCTGGCTGTGGTTGTAGCGGTAGACCGAGGCGCGCTGGCCCACGACCGTGGAGAGGTCGCCATCGCCCGAGCAGAGGTAGACGGCGGCAGCGAGAGCAGCGTCGTCGATGTCCTGCGGGTTGCGGGCGGCGTCGTCGTCAGCGTCCACGCCGACGACCTGCCAGGTCGAGGGGATGAACTGCATCGGGCCGACGGCGCGGTCCCACTTGGCGTCGTTGTCGTAGACACCGGCGTCGGTGTCCGAGATCGCCTGGGTGTTGTTCGTGCCGTTCAGCGGGAGGCCGTAGATGCCGGGGGTGGCGACACCGTCGTCGTTGAGGACGTTGCCACCGAAGCGACCGTGGTTGGACTCCACACGGCCGATCGCGGCGATGAGCTGCCAGGTGATGTTGCAGGACTCGTCCGCGGAGTTGATGACCGTCTCAGCGCGCTGGTAAGCGGCGAGAGCGGCGGCCGGGATCGCGTTGGTCGACGCGGCGGAGATGATGCCCGCCTCGTTGCCACCGTTGAGACCCTCGACGTTGGCCGGGTCGGAGAAGCTGGCCGGGTCCTCGATCGACTCCTCGGGCACGCTGGTGCCGTCGGTGACCTGTCCCGGACCCTCAGCGGCGATGACCGGTGCTGCGACGCTGCCGATGCCGGCAACGGATGCGGTCCACGCTGCTGAAAGCAGAGCGAGCGGAATGATGGTGGCGACGCGCTGCAGACGCCCCAGACGCTTCCTCGACATGTATCGGACTCTCTCCCCGGGCCTTTCGGCCGATTTCCGTGGGCCACTCCCTCGCTGGGCCCACCCGTGCGTCACGCGTAGTCCGGTGACCCACGATGTGGACCAACCGAATGGCGCGACACCTGGACAACGAAGTTTGACACACCGACGTTACGGGTGTCACATGTTCCCGCTCACAAAGCGGACGACGTGATATGTGCCCGAAGGACTATCCGCCGGCCCCATTCGGACCGCGATGGGGGACCGCTGGGGTCGATCAGTGACAATGGCGCGGTGCCTGACCTCGTGACCACCGGCCCCACCAGCGGCTCCGACGCCCTCTTCGCCCGGGCCCGGGCCGTGACTCCCGGCGGGGTCAACTCCCCGGTCCGCGCCTTCAACGCGGTCGGCGGAACGCCCCGCTTCATTGCCTCCGCTTCCGGTCCCTGGCTGACCGACGTCGACGGCAACACGTACGTCGACCTGATCTGCTCCTGGGGCCCGATGCTGCTCGGCCACGCGCACCCGGCCGTCGTCGACGCCGTGCGCGAAGCGGTCGGTCGCGGGACGTCGTACGGCACGCCCACCGAAGGTGAGGTCGCGCTGGTCGAGGCGATCGTCGCGCGTACCCCGGTCGAGCGCCTGCGCCTGGTTTCCTCGGGCACCGAGGCGACCATGTCGGCGATCCGGTTGGCGCGCGGCTTCACCGGCCGCGATGTCATCGTGAAGTTCGCCGGTTGCTACCACGGCCACGTCGACTCGCTCCTCGCTGCGGCGGGCTCGGGCCTGACCACCTTCTCCATCCCGGGTACGCCCGGGGTGCCGGCCAGTTCGACCGACCTCACGCTGGTCCTGCCCTACAACGACACGGCCGCGGTCGCTGCCGTCTTCGCCGAGTACGGCGACCGGATCGCCTGTCTCATCACCGAGGCCGCGCCCGGCAACATGGGCGTCGTCCCGCCCGCGCCCGGCTTCAACAAGTTCCTTGCCGAGACCTGCCGCGCCCACGGTGCCCTGTTCATCAGCGACGAGGTGATGACCGGGTTCCGGGTCTCCGCATCCGGCCAGTGGGGCACCGACGGTGCCGTCGAGGGCTGGGCCCCCGACCTCACGACGTTCGGCAAGGTGATGGGTGGCGGCTTCCCGGCTGCCGCGTTCGGCGGTCGCGCCGACGTCATGGCCCACCTCGCGCCCGAAGGCCCCGTCTACCAGGCGGGCACGCTCTCGGGGAACCCGATCGCCACGGCCGCCGGCCTCGCCACGCTGACCGCTGCCGACGACGCGGTCTACGCACGGCTCGACGTCGTCGCCGACGCGCTGCGCGCCGGTGCCGCCGAGGCGTTCACGGCTGCCGGCGTCCCGCACGTCATCCAGTCGACCGGCTCGATGTTCTCGGTGTTCCTCACCGAGGACCCGGTCACCAACTACGCCGAGGCTCAGCGCACCGACGTGGCGGCGTACGGCGCCTTCTTCCACGCCATGCTCGACCGCGGAGTGCACCTGCCGCCGTCGGCGTACGAAGCCTGGTTCGTGTCGTCGTCCCACGACGACCGCGCCGTCCAGCACGTCCTTGATGCCCTTCCCGCAGCGGCCGAGGCCGCTGCAGCGGCCCGCTCGCCGCTGGTCGAGCCTGTCGAGACCACCTCAACCACCGCCGGAGAAGACGCATGAGCACGCCCGACACGATCGTTCACCTGGTCCGCCACGGTGAGGTCCACAACCCGGAGGGTGTCCTCTACGGCCGCCGCGACGGGTTCCACCTCTCCACCCGCGGCCTTGCGATGGCCGACCGGATCGGTGAGGCGCTGGGGTCCAACGACATCACCGTGCTCCGCTCCTCACCGCTCGAGCGGGCCCAAGAGACGGCCGCGCCGCTCGCCGCGAAGCTCGGTCTCGAGGTCACCCTCGAGCCGCGGGTCATCGAGTCAACCAACCAGTTCGAGGGGCTCACCTTCGGCAAGGGCAACAACGCGCTGCGCAACCCGCTGCTGTGGCGCCACCTCTACAACCCCTTCAAGCCGTCCTGGGGTGAGCCGTACAAGCTCATCGTCGAGCGGATGATGGCGGCGGTCCACGACGCCCGCGTCGCCGCGGCCGGTCACGAGGCCGTCCTGGTCTCGCACCAGCTCCCGATCTGGACCACCCGCCTGGCGGCCGAGAAGCGCTCGTTCCTGCACGACCCGCGCAAGCGTCAGTGCACGCTCTGCTCGATCACCTCGTTCCACTTCGCGGGCGAGGAACTGGTCCAGGTCAGCTACGCCGAGCCTGCCATCGACCTGATCCCGACCGGTGACATCGCGGCGCCGTTCTCCGCCGGTGACGCGCCCGAAGAGAAGAAGCCCGAGGGGACTCCGCCCGCATGACTCGTGTCGCCCGAGCGGTGGCGTTGTTCGCTGCCCTGGTGCTGATGGCCGGATGTTCGGACATTGGCGGCACCGGCGACCTCGACTACGTCCCCGGCGACGGCCAGGTCATCGAGGTGGCGAAGGCGGACCGTGAAGACCCCGTCGACTTCGCCGGTACGACGGTCCAGGGTGAGGCGCTCGACGTGACCGACCTGCGCGGCAAGGTCGTCGTCCTCAACGTCTGGTGGTCGGGCTGCGGCCCGTGCCGCACCGAGATGCCGATGCTGGTCGACACCGAGGCCGAGGTCGATGCCGACGAGGTGGCCTTCGTCGGGATCAACATCCGCGACCTCGCCCCCGAGAACGCTGCGGCGTTCGAGCGCGACCGGGGCGTGAAGTACCCCTCGCTCTACGACCCGGGCAGCGAGACCCTGCTGCGCCTGGGCAAGTACGCCCCGCACGCCACGCCTGCGACGATCCTGCTCGACCAGCAGGGCCGCGTCGCTGCGCTGATCAACGGCCCGATCCCGTCGAAGAGCACGCTCTCCACGCTGATCGACGACACCCTGGCCGAGTCCGACTGATGGGCGAGTGGTTCACGGAGCAGGCGGCGGCCGGCTCGCTCGGCCTGGCCGTGCCGGTGGCGCTGATCGCCGGCCTCGTCTCCTTCTTCTCCCCGTGCGTACTGCCGCTGCTCCCGGGCTACCTCTCCTACGCCACCGGCCTGTCCGGCGCCGACCTCGCCAGCGGTGAGGCCGGCCAGCGCCGCGGCCGGATGGTGCTCGGTTCGCTGCTGTTCGTGCTCGGCTTCGCGGTCGTCTTCGTCTTCGCCGGTACGGCGTTCGGCGGCTTCGCCGGGCAGCTCCAGCGCTGGGAGAACACGATCACCCTCGTGCTCGGCCTGCTGCTGATCGTGCTCGGCCTGGTCTTCGCGGGCGTCGTGCCGTGGCTGCAGCGGGACTTCCGGATGCACAAGATCCCGGCGGTCGGGCTGGGCGCCGCCCCGGTCGTCGGTGCCATGTTCGCCATCGGCTGGACGCCCTGCATCGGCCCGACGTTCGGCGTGATCCTGAACCTCACCTACGCCGACGGCGCGACCGCGGCCCGCGGCGGGCTCCTCGCTCTCTGCTACGCCCTCGGCCTCGGGCTCCCGTTCGTGATCGTCGCGCTGTTCTACAACCGCACCATCGGCGCGCTGCGCTGGGTGCGCCGCCACCAGGTCCTCGTGATGCGCACCGGCGGGTTCTTCCTCGTCGCCATCGGGCTGCTGATGGTCACCGGCTGGTGGGACCACATCGTGCAGTGGGCGCAACTGCGGACCGTCGACTTCGGGGAGACCGCACTGTGAGCGCCCCGAAGCCCGACGCCCGCGAACGCCGTCCCGGTGAGCTGACCGCGCGCGAGTTCGCCCGGTGGATCTGGCGCCAGATCTCCTCGATGCGTACCGCGCTGATCCTGCTGCTGGTCCTCGCGCTGGCCGCCATCCCGGGTTCGGTGATCCCGCAGCAGGGCGTCGACTCGCTCGCCGTCACCCGCTGGAAGGACCAGCACCCCAAGCTGACGCCGCTCTACGAACGTCTCGACCTGTTCTCGGTCTACAGCTCCCCGTGGTTCTCCGCGATCTACCTGCTGCTGACCATCTCGCTCGTCGGTTGCATCGTGCCACGCCTCTTCGTGTACCTCCGCGCTCTCCGCGCCCAGCCCCCCGCGGCGCCACGCCACCTGTCGCGGCTGCCGGTCCATTCGTCGTACACGACGGACCTGACGGTGGACGAGGTGCTCGACCGGGCGCGCGCGGTGCTCGGGCGCCGGCACCGGCTGAGGGTCTCGACGAGCTCGACCGACGGGGTTCCCGACGACGCGGTCTCGGCCGAGCGGGGCTACCTGCGTGAGGCCGGCAACCTGGTCTTCCACCTGTCGGTGCTGATCGTGCTGGCGGGCTTCGCGGTCGGCGGGCTCTGGGGTTATCAGGGCGGCGTGATCCTCGTCGAGGGCAGCACCTTCAGCAACAACCTGACGCAGTACGACGACTTCAAGCCGGGTGGCCTCTTCACCCAGCAGCAGATGAAGGACTTCCGCTTCGACGTCAACGAGTTCCGGGTCGACTGGCTCAAGGACGGACCGCGCGCCGGACAGGCCCGCAAGTTCGAGGCCGACCTGTCCTACCGCGAGGGTCAGTCCGACGCGAAGGACTACACGCTCCGGGTCAATCACCCGCTGAACGTGGACGGCACCGAGGTGTTCCTGATCGGCCACGGGTACGCCCCCGTGATCACGGTGCGTGACGGCAAGGGCGATGTGGTCGCGACCGGCCCGACGGTGTTCCTGCCGCAGGACGCAACCTTCCTGTCCTTCGGTGTGGTCAAGGCGCCGGCGGCCAAGCCCGGCCAGATCGGCCTCGAGGGGCTGTTCTACCCGACGTTCGAGATGCTCGACGGCGACCCGGTCACCGTCTTCGGAGACGACCTCTTCCCCACGCTGTCGCTGCTGGCCTACACCGGTGACCTTGGCCTCGACGACGGTCGGTCGCAGTCGGTCTACGTCCTCGACAAGTCGAAGGCCACCCCGGTCAAGGGAGAGGACGGCAAGCCGTTCCGCCTCGACCTGCAGGTCGGTGACACCGTCGAACTGCCCGATGGGCTCGGGACGGTCACCTTCGACCGCGTCGATCCGTGGATCCGGGTGCAGATCAGCCAGACCCCGGGCAAGGGCGTTGCCCTGCTCGGTGTCGTGCTCGCGCTGATCGGCCTGTGCGCGTCGCTGTTCCTGCGGCCGCGCCGGGTGTGGGTGCGGGCGGTGGCAGTGGACGCCGCCGGGGCCGGACCCGACACTGGTGACGCAGACGCGGGAGACACAATGGACAGCACGGGCGGCACTCGGGTCGAGGTCGCCGTACTCGATCGCTCCGGCAACGGCGAGACGGACGAGATCCTCGCCAGACTGATGGCGCAACTGCAGGAGGCACCGAAGTGAGCAACACGGCGTGGGAGAACCTGAGCAACCAGGCGGTTGCGATGGCAGGTCTCGTCTACTTCCTGGCGCTGCTCGTGCACCTCGCCGAGTGGGCGGCCCTGCGCCAGCCCGCTGATGAGCGGGAGCTCGTCGCGGCCGGTGGCGGCGACGTCACCGATGCTGGCAGTGCCTCCGCCGCCTCGGAGGTGGAGCGAGGAGCGCGGGTGGCCTTCCTCGGGCGCCTCGGCTTCCTGCTCACGATCGTCGCCTGCGCGGTGCACTTCGTCGCCCTTCTCGGGCGCGGCATGGCCGCGGACCCGAACCGGGTGCCGTGGGGCAACATGTACGAGTTCACGGTGTCCGGCACCTTCGTCGTGACCCTCCTGTACGTCGTCCTGCACAAGAAGTTCGCCCTCGCCTGGATGGGCCCGATCGTGGTCGGCTTCGTGCTGACCGTGCTGATGACCGCGGTGATCTGGCTGCACGACGAGGTCGCACCGCTGACCGAGGCACTCAACTCGCCGTGGCTGGTCATCCACGTCGTCTCGGCCGTGATCGCCACCGGCACCTTCACCCTCGGTGGCATCGCCTCGATCATGTACCTGGTCCGGATGCGGGCCGAGCGTCGCGCAGCCGAGAAGGGCCGGCCGCTCTCCCGCTGGATCGCCCGTACCCCCGAACTGCCCGCCCTGGACCGCCTCGCGTACCGGGTGCACGCGTTCGCGTTCCCGGTGTGGACCTTCGCGGTCCTGATCACCGGCCCGATCTGGGCGCACGAGGCCTGGTCCCGCTACTGGAACTGGGACCCCAAGGAGGTGTGGGCGTTCATCACCTGGGTCGTCTACGCCGGCTACCTCCACGCCCGCGCCACCGCCGGCTGGAAGGGCCGCAAGGCCGCCATGCTCGCGCTCGTCGGCCTCGGCACCCTGTGGTTCAACTTCATCGGGATCAACTACTTCTCGACGACCAGCCAGCACTCGTACGCCGTCGAGCAGTTCGTCGACGCACCGGCCCCGGTTCAACTACCGAATTTGCTGCCTCCGGGGCTTGGGTACGACGAATTCGGTAGTTGAACCGGAGTCGGGGCCCATGTCACTGACGATCGTCACCGGAGGAACGCGCGGCATCGGCGCCGCCATCGCCGCTCGCCTCGCCGCCGAGGGCCACGACCTGGTGCTCGGCTACCGCAGCGACGAGGAGAGTGCACGCGCGACGGCCGAGTCGATCCATGCGCGGGGGGTCCGCTGCGTCACCGTCCGCGCCGATCTGACGACGGATGCCGGCATCGAAGAGTTGTTCGCCCGCGCCGCCGAGGTGGGTCCGGTCACCGGCGTCGTGAACAACGCCGGCGCGACGTACCGCTTCGCGCCCTTGCACGAGACGCCGACCGAAGAGATCCGGCGGACCATCGACATCAACCTGACCGGGCCGATCCTCGTCGCCCGGGCTGCGGTCGCCGTCCTGGACCGCGGCGGCGTGATCGTCAACATCACCTCGGGCGCCGCGACCATCGGGTCGCCGGGGGAGTACGTCCACTACGCCGCGGCCAAGGCCGGACTGGACGCGGCCACGCGGGGGCTCGGACTCGAGGTCGCCGACCGGGGCATCCGGGTCGTTGCGATCGCGCCCGGCCTGATCGCGACCGACCTGCACGCGACCACCGGTGACCCGGAACGGGTGGCACGGATGGCGCCGCAGATCCCGCTCGGCCGGGCCGGACAGCCCGAGGAGATCGCCAACGCCGTCGCGTGGCTGATGAGCGACCAGGCGGCCTATGTCACCGCCACCACGTTGCGGGTGGCCGGCGGCCGCTGACCGACTGCGGCGCTCAGGAGTCGGGTGTGGGGGCCGGCGGCGCGGGTGGAGTGGGATCTTCCGGCGGCTTCGCGTCACGCGCCTGCTTGCGGCGCTTGCGCTCCAGATCGCGCAGGAACGACTCGTCGTCGTCCGGGGCCATCGGGCGGCTGGGCGGCTGCGGCCGCGACGGGTGGCGCTTGGCCGGGGAGGCGCCGGGGCCGCGGTCCTGCATCCAGCGGATCGCCAAATACGTCACGACCGCGAAGATGATGACCACCAGCAGGAACTTCACCCCCTCAGCGTAGGCCCGGGCAGGTCATCTCGTTGGCGGATGCCCGTGCCCGGACACGCACGGGCGGCGCCTACCCTGTCCGGGTGAAGGAGTTCTGGATCTACACCGGCCTGCGTGCGGCCATGTTCGTCGCCGCGTTCCTTGTCATCTTCGGCGTCTGGTTCCTGGTGGCGGACTCCGTCAACGTGCTGATCGTCATCATGGCTGCGTTCCTGGTCAGCGGCTTCGCGTCGTACGTCCTGCTCGCGCCGCAGCGCAACGCATTCGCGCACCGGGTCGCCGGTCGGGCCGACCGGATCGTCGACAAGTTCGACGAGATGAAGGCCAAAGAGGACGAAGACTAGGCAACAACCAGGCCGAGTCCGGCGAGGACCGCCCAGCCGAGTTCGGCGATGCCGGTCTGCTGCAGCACCGGGATCAGGGCCGGTCCGCGGGCGCCGCCCAGCACGATCTTCGTCGCGCGGGCAGCGGGGAGCAGGAAGCCCAGGCCGAGCAGTGCCCACCAGGTGGTGAGGGCCGCGAGGCCGACGACGGCTGCCGCCGAGGCGAGCACCAGCAGCGCGTAGAACTTGCGGGTGCGGGCATCGCCCAGGCGTACGGCGAGCGTCATCTTCTCTGCGAGCGTGTCGGTCGGGATGTCGCGCAGGTTGTTGGCCACGAGGATCGCGCAGGCCAGGGCGCCGACACCGGCACCGGCCACGACGGACGCCCAGCCGATCGTGCCCCAAGACTCGGTCTGCACCCAGGTCGTGCCGACGACGGCCACGAGTCCGAAGAAGACGAAGACCATGACCTCGCCGAGGCCGAGGTAGCCGTACGGCTTCGAGCCGCCCGTGTAGAACCAGGCGGCCAGCACGCAGGCCGCACCGAGCGCGACCAGCCACCACGACGTGGTTGCCGCGATGGCGAGGCCGGCGACACCGGCCACGCCGAAGGCGAGGAAGGCTGCGCGCTTCACGGCTGCTGGGGTCGCCAGCCCGGAGCCGACCAGGCGCAGCGGACCGACCCGTTCGTCGTCCGTGCCGCGGATGCCGTCGGAGTAGTCGTTGGCGTAGTTGACCGCGACCTGCAGGGCCAGGCTCACCACGAGGGCGAGCAGCGCCTTCCACCACACCGCGCTGTCGTCGTACACAGCGATGGCGGTGCCGACCAGGACGGGGGCGACGGCTGCGGGCAGGGTCCGGAGACGGGCGCCGGCGATCCAGTGGGCGGGGGTAGCCATGATCGGCGATTCAAGCAGGTTCGGGCGCCGGGCGCGGCGCAGGGGTCATGCGCTCGATGTGGCGTTCGGCTGCGCGGGAGGCCGGATGGATGGCCACGGCAGCCACCAGCACGATCGCCGCGATCACCAGCCAGCCCTGCGCACCCCACTCCATGGCGAGGAACGTGTACGCCGCCGGCGCCCAGACCGAGCCGATGGTGTGGCCCAGCTGGGAGACGCCCTGGTACTCGCCGCGGCGGTTCGGGTCCGACAACTCGGCCTGCAGACCCCACTCGCCGGCCGACTGGAACAGCTCGGCACCGGTGACGGTGACGTGGCCGACCCAGACCAGCACGATGGTCACCCAGCCGATCGTGTCGTGGGTGACCAGGACGATGCCGCAGGACAGCATGAAGAAGACCGCACCACGTCGCTGGGCGCGCAGCGAGTCGGCAACCGTCGTGATGCCGCGGGCGGCCGCGACCTGCAAGGCCACGGCCATCACGGTGTTGGTGCCGAACAGCCAGGCCAGCAGCACCCGCGGTGCGTCGGTCTCCTCGACCAGCCACAACGGGATCACGACGTTGAGCAGGACCTGGTGGGTGGCCAGCACGCCCCCGCAGATCGACATGAACAGGTAGCCACGGTTGCGCAGCGCGCTCTGCTTGTCGCCCGCGTCCTCGAAGGCGGCTTCGAGGGCCGACTCGGCCGCCTCCTCCGTCGCCGCGTGTACGGCGGCCGGGAGTCGTGACACGAGCACTGCGTTGAGCAGCAACAACCCGGCGGTGATCAGGGGCACGGCGCGAATCACGTCGTTGCTGTTGGTCGCCAGGGCAATGCCGGCGAGCAGTGCGCCGAAGGTGTAGCCCACGTTGCGGGCGGCGCGGAAGTAGGCGTTGGAGGAGACGCGTTCCTCGCGCGGGAAGATGTCGAAGCGGTACGCGTTGCGGGCTGCGCGACTCCCGACCTGCACGGCCTCGAGCAGGATCATCATCGCGATGAAGGTGTAGATGCCGCCGACGGCCAACCACGCGATGTAGAGCAGGGCCTCGATGAGGGACGCGATCGCCCAGACGCGGCGGGCGCCGTACTTGTCGCTGAGCTTGCCGAGGGGCACCGCCAGGAAGAAGGACACGACGCCGGCGATGGTCAGGCCGAGGCCGACCTGGGCGGGGGAGAGATCGACGATCTGGGTGAAGAAGACCGCGCTACCGGTGAGGAAGACACCGTCGCCGAAGGCGGAGAGCACCGACTGTGCGGACAGGCGGCGGACCAGCGGGGTCGGGCCGGCGAGGCGGGTGATTCGTTCCGAGAGCTGTCTTGACATCAAGACGATTTTACGACGGCACCGGTGTTCGTGTCGAACGTTTTTCTGCTGTCGCGACCAACCACCCGAAGATTGCCGGGCCGGTCGGGTCGTGCGGCCATTCGTTCCAGGACATCTCGGGATGCCACTGGACGCCGAGCACGGGCCAGCCCGGGATCCGTGGCTCGACGGCCTCGATCACCCCGTCGCCCGCCCAGGCCGTGGGGACCCACGTCGGTCCGGGATCCTCCACTGCCTGGTGGTGCAGCGCACTGGTCGTTGCGGCGGCGCCGATCAGGGTGCCCACGATCGAACCGGGTGCGGTCGTGACAGCGTGCCCCGCCGCGGGATGCTGGTGGTCCACGTCGGTACGCAGAGTGCCGCCGAACGCCACGACGAGCACCTGCAGGCCACGGCACGCACCCAGCACGGGGACCCCGGCCGCGGCCGCTGCCCGGACCAGCTCGATCTCGTCGTCGTCGCGGGCGGGATCCACGTCGATCGCCGACCCGGGCCGGCCTCCGTAGCGAGCGGGGTCGATGTCCCCGCCGCCGGTGAGCACCAGTCCGTCGAGCACGTCCAGCAGTTCGACGCCCGCGCCGGGCGGGACGATCACCGGCAGCCCTCCGCTCGCCCGGACCGCCGTCGCGTACGTCCGGGGGGCGCCGTGCACCGGGAGGGTGCCGAAGGGCCGCGGGACGTCGTACCCGTGACCGGCGATGCCGATCAGTGGTCGCTTCCGGTGTTCCTTCATGAGGTCACATCGCGACCAGCGCCGTCACCCCGAGGGCGACGCCGGCCAGGTAGGTGAACAGCGCGCCCGAGTCGCGGACGGGGCCGTGGGCCGCGAGGGTCGTGGCGCGGAGCATGCCGTAGGCGTGGGTGAAGCGCGCTGCGGCCGCGGCGATCGCCAGCGCGTCGAGCCACCACCCGTCGGTCAGCGTCGAGCAGACGACGAGCAGGACGACGAGGGTCGGCACGTACTCCGCCGCGTTGCCGTGCGCGCGCTGCGCGATCAGCAGGCGGTCGGCGGGATCGGTCGGCATCTGTGGGCCCTTGTCGCCGCGGATTGCCCGGTGGCGGGTGACGTTGGCGCCGAGGAGGAACAGCAGGATGCCCATCAGGGCGATGCAGGTGATCACGATCGTGCTCATGAGGAGGCCATCTCTTTCAGGGTTGCCGGGGTGGTGGGGTTGGGTGCGAGGTCGAGCAGTCGGCGCACGATCGCGCCGGACAGGTCGGTCCCGAGCAGGGCGTCGGTCTTGGCCATCCCGCCGGGGCAGGTGACATTGACCTCGATCAGGCGGCCGTCGATGACGTCGAGTCCTGCGAGGGCGATGCCGTGCTGGCGGAGCAGGGGAGCCAGGGAGTCCGCGATGCGGCGGTCCGCGTCGTCGATCTCGGCCGACGCGCTGGGCGCGCCGATCCGGAAGTCGCCGTCGTCGGGGCGGCGCAACACCGCGCCGACGATCTCCCCGTCGAGCACGAACAGGCGCTTGTTGCCGGCCTCCACGCGAGCGAGGTACTCCTGCACGATCACGTGCCGGGTCCCTCCCGCAGTCGCCGACTCCGCGAGCGCCCGGGCGGACGCGTCGTCCTGCAGCAGCCACACGTCGGTTCCGGCGAACCCGTCGACGGGCTTGATGACCGCCGCTCCGTGATCGGTCACGAACCGCTGGATCTCCGCGACCCGAGCGGTGACCAGCGTGGTCGGACACAGTTCGGGGAAGTGCAGGGCAACGGCCTTCTCGTGCAGCGCGCGCACGCCCTCGGGCCGGTTGGTGACGCGGGTGCCGGCCGCCTCGACGAGGTCGAGGAGGTACGTCGTGTGGAGGTACCGCGCATCGACGGGTGGATCGATCCGCAGCAGCACCAGGTCCATCTCGGCAGCGACGTCGAAGTGCGTTCGCTCGATGACACGGAACCAGTCGCGCTCCACGAGCCAGCGGTGGTCGTTGCCCCGTTTCCGTGGGGCGAGGACGACGCGCGCGGCCAGGGTCCGGACCCGGCCGTCGACGACCGACAGGTCCGCGGGAGTGCTGACCCAGACCGGGACGTCCAGGCGCTGGAGGGCTGCGACCAGGCCGACCGTCGCGTCGATGGTGGGGTCGATGCCGGCCACCGGGTCGGTGACCACGAGGACGTTCATGCCGCCACCTCCAGGGTGCGGGTTGAGCCGGTGAGCAGCGCCAGGCCGCGTTCCACGTCGCCGGTCCCGGCGGCCGCAGCCGCCCAGTGCTCGGCGAGCCGGGACTGTTCGCCCGCCAGGGAGGCGAGGGCCGAACGGCGGCGCTCGTCGTCGTACAACAGGCCGGCGAGGCCCTCGGCCAGATCACCGACGTGCTCGGTCGGCTGGCCGTCCGGGAACCGGACCTCCAGGTAGCTGCCCCGCGGCCGCACGGGCGGGAAGAGCGTGGACAGATGGGCCTCGATGCCTTCGCCGAGGAAGTCCGTGGCGCCGGCCGCGAAGGAGGAGTACGCCGCCACCGGGTCGCCGTGCAGGAGTCGGTCGTCGAATGCAGTCCGGTCGGGGTCGGCGGCCAGCCAGGTGGTGAGCCGGCCGGTCGGGCCGGTGCTGTGTGCGGTCGCGGCGGCCAGGAACGGACCGGCGAGGAGCAGGAGTCGCCACTGCTCGAGGCCCGCGCGGCCCGGCCACCAGTCGAGGCACACCTGGGTCGAAGTGGTGTGGCGCATCATCCGGCGGCCGGCGGGGCCGATCGTGTCGAAGTGGCGTTCCATGGCGTCGTACCGCGGGGAACGCAGGAACCTGGGGGTGGTGGGCTCGGATGTCCGCACCGGCTGGGCGTACAGGACGATCCCGGCGCCGAGCAGGTCTGCCGCGAGCGCCCGCGTCACCTCGGCGAGGTGCTCGGCGGCGACCCTCGCGGAGGGCGAGACGGGGAGGCTGAGCTCGACCTGGCCGCCGGGCTCGAAACTCACCCAGGGGGCGTAGGGCCGACCGGCGACGGCGTCCCGGACCCGCGTCGGGTGGACGCTGCTGCCGTTGAAGAAGTCGACGGCGAAGAACTCCTGCTCGATGGCGGCGCGGACGGTGCGGGTGCCGCTGGAGCGCAGCGGGCGGAAGAGCCGGGCGACCTGGGAGCGGATCGTTGGTGCATTCATGGCAACTCCTGATAAAGTAAGGCGACCTGTCAAATAATGGAAGGTAGCCTGTCAAATGTCAAGCGAGTTGGTCCGCCCGGATTTCGAGCCCTTCATCGCGCTCGCCGAGAAGGCGGCGCGGGCGCTGCGCGACGACATGCTGGCCAACGGCCACCGTGCGGGCTACACGGAGCTCGCGCCGTCGCACAACGCGGTCTTCGCGACGCTTCCCTCGGAAGGGGCAAGGGCGGCCGACATGGCGGCGCGCAACGGCATCACCCGCCAGTCGATGGGTGAGGCGATCCGCGACATGGTCAAGCTCGGGATCCTCGAGATGGTCGAGGACCCGTCGGACCGACGGGCGAAGCTCGTTCGCTACACCGACTACGGCGCCAAGGTCGCGCAGGAAGGCTTCAACCACATCATGGCGCTGGAACGAGCCTTTGCCGACGAGTTCGGCGAGGCCGAGCTGGAGATCACCCGCACGGTGCTGCGCCGGGTCCGCGAACTGCTCGCCCCGAACACACCGGAGCAGCCGGTGCCACTGGCCGTCCGCCCCGGACTCTAGGCCGTGGCGACGGGCTCCACTTCCTCCTGCTCCTCCGGGAAGTTCCGCTGGGCGAAGCCCTGAGCGATGCGGACCGACGGGCCGATGCAGATCGTCGCGACCACGATGATGCCGCCGATGACCAGCCAGCCCTCGGCGCCCCACGAGAGCGCCAGGAACGTGTAGAGCGCCGGCGCCCAGCGGGAGCCGAGAGCACCGAACACGTCGTTCACGCCCTGGTACTCGCCGCGCCGCTTCGGGTCCATCAGCTCAGCCTGGAAGGACCAACTCGCGCCGGAGACGGCCAGTTCGGCGCCGGTCACCGTGACGTGCCCGAGCCACACCAGCAAGACAGTGATCAGGCCGACCGTCGAGTGGGTGGCCATCGTGATCACGCACGAGATCACGAAGAAACCCGAGCTGATCCACGTGTATCGCAGCGCGTCATCCAGCGTCCGTACACCCTTGGACGTGTACGCCGGCAGGAAGATGCAGAGCACCGTGTTGGTGCCGAACAGCCAGGCCAGCAGCACGTGGGGTGCGTCGGTGGCCTCGACCAGCCACAGCGGAATCACGACGTGGAGCAGCACCTGGTTGGTCCAGAGGGTGCCGAGGAAGAAGGACACCAGGATCCAGCCCCAGTTGCGCATGGGCCCGGGGCCGACCGGTTTCACCCGTTGCTCGCCGCTGGCGACGCGCAGGTCATGGGGCGCGGCGGGGAGTCGGCTGATCCAGAAAGCGTTCGCGAGCAGCAACGCCGCCGTGAACAGTGGCGTCCAGCGGATCACCGTCAGGTTGTCGAAGGCCAGCGCGATGCCGCCGATGATCGCGCCGAGGGTGAAGCCCACGTTGAGCGCGGAGTACATGTACGCCTGGGTCTCCACCCGTTCCTTGGGTGGCAGGACGTCCAGGACGTAGGCGTGGTGGGACGAATGGCCCGCGGACTCGAACACGGCGAAGGTGATCGCCAGGGCGACGTACTCCCAGAAGGAACCGACGAACGGGAGCACGCAGAAGCACGCCACCCGGAACACGGTCGAGATCACCCACACCCGCTTGGGGCCGAACCTGTCGACGACCCGCCCGGCCGGATATGCGAACAGGAACTCCGCAATGCCCGCGATGGTGATCGCGATGCCGACCTTGCCCGCCGACATGCCGACCACCTGGGTCAGGAAGACAGCGCTTCCCGTGACGAACGCACCGTCGCCGGTGGAGAACAGCATCGACTGGACAGCGAGGCGGCGCGACAGGGGAGTGGGCGGGATCAGGCGACGGAAGACGCCCGACGTGCCCGATCCTGTGTCCGAGACAGGGGTGCTCATCGCCGCCCATCCTCGCCCCTCCCGCTAGCGTCTGTCAGGTGGATATCTGGCCGGTGCGCGGCAACCCCGCCGAGGTGGTCGACGGCCTGCGCTCGTGGCTGTTCGAGGGCGACACATCCGCGCGCGCCCTGGTGGTCGAGACGTCCGGATCCACGGGGGCTCCGAAGCGGGTCCTGCTGACCCGGAAAGCCCTGCTGGCATCGGTCCACGCGTCGGCCGCCCGGATGGGCGCCACCGGGCCGTGGGTCCTCGCCGTACCGCCGACCTTCGTGGCCGGGGTCCAGGTCATCGCGCGGTCGCTGGCGGCCGGTCACGAGCCGATCCTGCTGGAGCGCGATGGCTGGCCCGAGGGCAGTGGCTGGTTCGTCTCGCTCGTCCCGACCCAATTGACCCGGATGCTCGACGATCCCGCGGGCCTGGCTGCCCTGCAGCGGGCCCACACGGTGCTGCTCGGCGGCGGCCCGATCGGCCCTGCGCTGCGCGCCCGTGCGGCCGGCGCCGGCGTCCATGTCGTCGCTTCCTACGGCTCCGCCGAGACCGCCGGTGGCTGTGTGTACGACGGTCTGCCCCTCGACGGCGTCGCCGTCGCGCTCGGCGACGCTGGCCGGATCCGGATCGCCGGCCCCACCCTCTTCACCGAGTACGTCGACCAGGCCGACCTGACGCGCGGGACGCTCGTCGACGGGTGGTTCCTCACCTCCGACGCCGGCCGGATCGACGAGGACGGGCGACTGGTCGTGATCGGGCGGATCGACGACGTGATCGTGAGTGGTGGCCTGAACGTCCCCGGGCCCGCGGTGGCCGAGCGGTTGCTGGCCCATCCGTCGATCGCTGCGGTCGAAGTGCTCGGTGTGCCGGATGCGGAGTGGGGGAACCGCGTTGTCGCCTTCGTGGTGGTCGCTCCGGGGGTTTCGAGGCTCGCTGACGCTCGCACCTCAACCACCGGAGTGCCGTCGGTGGTTGAGGTGCGAGGAGCGCCAGCGACGAGCCTCGAAACCACCCTCCGCGCCTGGGTCGCCGAGGCCCACCCCCGCGCCTGGGCGCCGCGCCAGTTCGTCGTCCTGGACGAGATCCCGCTGCTGCCGAACGGCAAGCCCGACCGCCGGGGCCTTCTCTCGCTCGTCGAGGAGGTCGCCCGGTGAAGGTCGTCGCGATCCCGATGCGCACGCGCTTTCGTGGAATCACCGTCCGCGAGGTCGCGCTGTTGCGCGGGCCCGGCGGGTGGGGTGAGTGGAGCCCCTTCCTGGAGTACCCCCCCGACGTGGCCGAGGCCTGGCTGCGCTGCGCGGAGGAGTCCGCTGCCGGCGACTGGCCGGCACCGCTCCGGTCCTCGATCCCGGTCAACGTCACCGTCCCTGCCGTCGGTCCGGAGCGCGCGCACGCCATCGTGCTCGACGGCGGTTGCCGCACGGCCAAGGTGAAGGTGGCCGAACCCGGCCAGACCCTCGCTGATGACGAGGCCCGGGTCGAAGCGGTGCGGGACGCGCTCGGACCCGATGGCCGGATCCGGGTCGACGCCAACGGCGCCTGGTCCGTCGACGAAGCAGTGCTCGCGATCGGTCGCCTCGATCGTGCTGCTGGCGGTCTGGAGTACGCCGAACAACCGACCGCGTCCGTCGAGGACCTCGCCCGCGTTCGTCGCCGCGTGGACGTCCCGATCGCAGCGGACGAGTCGATCCGCCGGGCCGAGGACCCCTATCGGGTGCGGGATCTCGAGGCCGCCGACATCGCCGTGCTCAAGGTGCAGCCGTTGGGCGGAGTCCGTGCCTGCCTCGAGATCGCCGAACGGATCGGCCTGCCGGTCGTCGTGTCGTCCGCGCTCGAGACCTCGGTCGGCATCGCCGCCGGGGTTGCGCTCGCGGCCGCGCTGCCCGACCTGCCGTACGCCTGCGGGCTCGCCACGGTGCAGCTCCTCACCTCGGACGTGGTGGCCCACCCGTTGCTCCCCGTCGACGGAGCCCTGCCCGTGCAACGGCCCACGGTCGACGTACAACAGCTGACGGCGCTGGGTGCGGCTCCGGACCGGGTCGAGCACTGGGAGGCCAGGCTCGCCGCAGTGCGCTCGCTGCGGGAGAATCGTCCATCATGACCTCCCCGACCTCGCCCGAGAGCGCTGCTGACAGCGCCGCCGCCCTGGCGGACGCCCTGGTCGCCTGGCTCGCCCGGGCCGGGGTCACCGACGTCGTCGTCGCGCCGGGATCACGCAATGCCCCCTTGTCGATGGCGTTGTGGGCAGCGGCGCAGGCTGGCGGAGCCCGCCTGCACACGCGGATCGACGAACGGACCGCCGGCTTCCTCGCCCTCGGGCTGACCAAGAGCGGCTCGCGCGCCGCGGTCCTCACCACGTCGGGGACGGCCGTCGCCAACCTCCACCCGGCGGTGCTCGAGGGGATCCACGCAGGCGTCGGCCTGATCGTGGTCTCCGCCGACCGACCCGCTCGCCTGCGCGGCACCGGCGCCAACCAGACCACCGAACAGACCGGCATCTTCGGCCCCCTCCTGCAGTCGTACGACGTCGCGACCGTGGCCGCGCTCGATGCCGTCGCAGCAGGTCCCCATGACGTCGTCCACGTGAACCTGCAGTTGGATGCCCCTCTCGTGCCCGCCGGGCCCGTGACCCGTCCGTCGGTCGAGCTTGTCGAGACAGCCAACGGGCCGATGGCGCGCCAGCCGGGGGTTGACGTGCGAGGAGCGCCAGCGACCAGCCTCGAAACCACCCTGCTCACCCGCGGTCCGCGCACGGTCGTGGTGGCCGGTGACGACTCGGGCCCGCCAGCCCGCCAACTCGCCGAAACGGCCGGGTGGCCGCTCCTGGCCGAACCGACGAGCGGTGCCCGCACCGGCGAGAACGCCCTGCGCACCTACCGCCTGCTGCTCGGTACCGACCTCGGCGCGCGCATCGAGCGGGTCGTCGTCTTCGGTCGCCCGACCCTGTCCCGTCCCGTCACCCGGCTCCTCGAGCGCCCCGATGTCGAGGTGCTCGTCGTGCCGGGCCGCGGCATCTGGCCGCCGAAGCCGGAGCGCTCGACGGCGATCTTCGCGCCCCGCTGGGGCGAGGACGACGTGGACGACCCGGCCTGGTTCGACGCCTGGAAAGACGCCGACCGCGCCCTCGGTCGTCGGATCGACCGGTTGCTCGCGGACCAGCCCACCCTGACGCCGTACGACGTCGCGGGGAGCACATTCGCAGCGTTGCCCGCCGCCGGGCTGCTCGTGGTGGGCGCGTCGAGTCCGGTGCGCGACCTGGACGTGATGGCGCGACCGCCGGCGGTCGGCACCCGTCGCAAGGTGATCGCCAACCGTGGTCTCGCGGGCATCGACGGCACGATCAGCACGTCGATCGGTGCCGCGCTCGGTCGCCGCGATTCGGCCAGAAACCTCGCACTGATGGGGGATCTGACGTTCCTCCACGACCAGACGGCGTTCGTTCTCGGCCCCGAGGAGCCGCGCCCGAACCTGACGATCGTGGTCGCCAACGATGACGGCGGTGCGATCTTCTCGATGCTGGAGCAGGGCGCTCCCGCGCACGCCGCGTCGTTCGAACGGCTCTTCGGAACGCCGCACGGCATGGACCTGGGCAGCTTGTGTGGGGCAGCCCGGATCCCGCACCTGCGGGTCACGTCGCGCCCCGAGCTCGAGCACGCGCTCGCCAGTCCCAATGGCGGCATCGAGGTCATCGAGGCGATGATCAGTCGCGTCGGGCGGCGCGACCTGGACCTCCAGATTCGCGCCCTCGCCACCACCCCCGAGGACGCATAGCCATGGACATCGCCTTCCTGCTGGTTGCCATTGCGGTGGTGGTGCTGACGGTCACCGCCATTTCCGAACGCGTCGAGATCCCGCCGCCCCTGACCCTCGTCGTGGTGGGCGTCGCGGCGTCGTACGTGCCGGGTGTGCCCGAACTGCGGCTCGAACCCGAGGTGGTCCTGCTGGGGTTGCTGCCGCCGCTGCTCTACTCCGCCGCGGTCAACACCTCGCTCGTCGACTTCAACGCCAACCGGCGCCCGATCCTGCTGCTCTCCGTCGGGCTGGTGGCGTTCACGACGGTCGGTGTCGGCGCCGTCGTCAAGACCGTCATCCCCGAGATCGACTGGCCGCTTGCGCTCGCGATCGGCGCCGTGGTCGCGCCTCCCGACGCGGTCGCTGCGACCGCGATCGGCCGAAGGATCGGGCTTCCGCGCCGCGTGGTCACGATCCTCGAGGGCGAGTCCCTGCTCAACGACGCGACCGCCCTGGTGGCCCTGCGCACGGCGGTCCTGGCCATCGGGACCACCGTGACGGTGTGGGAGGTCGGGTTCGACTTCGTGCGTGCGGCCGGCGGCGGCCTCGTCATCGGAGTCCTCGCGTTCCTCGTGGTCGGCTTCCTCCGCAAGAAGATCACCGACCCGCTGATGGACACCGCCATCTCGCTGGTGATCCCGTTCGCGTCGTACATCCTCGCTGAGGAGATCCACGCCTCCGGTGTGGTCGCCGTCGTCGTCGCCGGCCTGCTGCTCGGCCACGTCGCGCCGATCCTGCAGACCGCGCAGTCGCGGATCGCGGAACGCACCAACTGGCGCACCATCGCCTACGTCCTCGAGAACACCGTCTTCCTGCTGATCGGACTGCAGGCCGACTGGCTGCTCGCCGAAGTGGGGGAGAGCGAGTTCGGCGTCGGCACCATCGCGACTGCGTGCGCCGCAACGCTGGTCGCGGTCGTCGTCCTGCGCCTGGTGTGGGTGTTCGTGTCCCGGTACCTGCTGATCCGTCCAGGCCCGGACCCGGTGACCGGCGAGCGGGCCAGTTGGCGCTACTCGTTCCTCATCGGCTGGGCCGGCATGCGCGGTGTGGTCACGCTCGCAGCAGCGTTCACCGTGCCCGAGGACACCGCGCACCGCGAGGTGCTGCTGATCATCGCGTTCACGGTGGTGGCCGGCACCCTGCTCGGCCAGGGCATGACCCTGCCGTGGGTCGCCCGACGACTGCGCGTTCCCTCGCCCGACCCGCACGACGACGCCCTTGCCCGCGCCACGCTGTTGCAGCAGGCCGCCAAGGCCGGCTTCCACAAGCTCGACGAACTGGCCGAGGACTGCAGCGACCCCCATCGCGTCAGGGACCTGATCATCCAGCGCATCGAGCAGCGCAACTTCGCCGCCTGGGAACGCCTTGGCACCACCGAGGGCGAGGAGAGCCCGAGCGACCTCTACGCCCGTTGGCGCGGGGAGATGATCGACGCCGAACGGCGCCGGGTGCTGGAGATCCGTTCGACGGGCACGGTCCCGTCGGAGATCATCAGCGAGGTGCTCGCCATGCTCGACGTCGAGGAATCGATGCTGGACGCCGCCGAGGCCGAACGCGCCGAGCTCCGGAATACGACGACCGTGAGCCGCGCCGACGGGTGCGAGCACCTCGCGTCGTTGCCTCTCCTCGACCCGCCGACCGAACTCGCCTGCCCGGCCTGCGCCGCTGAAGGCGAACGCTGGGTTGCCCTGCGGATGTGCCTGTCCTGCGGGCACGTCGGATGCTGCGACTCCTCGCCCGGCCGCCACGCCACCGCGCACTTCCGCGAGGAGCAGCACCCGGTGATGCGCTCGATCGAGCCCGGCGAGGACTGGCGGTGGTGCTTCGTGCACCACCAGACCGGCTAGCGTTGGAGCCATGCGACTGACGAAGTTCGGGCACGCCGCCGTGCGGATCGAGACCGAGGGCACCACCGTGGTGCTGGACCCGGGTTGCTGGACCCAGCGCGAGGCCGTCGACGGGGTCGACGCCGTGCTGATCACGCACGAGCACGTCGACCACTACGACCCCGAGCACCTGCGGGCGACCGACGCGCCGATCTTCACGATCGCCGCCGTGGCCGCTCAGATCAGGGACTCGGCTCCGGACGTCGCCGAACGGGTCACCGTCGTCGCGCCGGACCAGACCTGGCAGATCGGCTCCATCGGCATCCGCGCCATCGGGGAGCTGCACGCCGTGATCCACGCGGACCTGCCGCGGTTCCACAACAGCGGGTACGTCCTGACCGTGGAGGACCAGACCGTGTTCCACCCCGGCGATGCACTCACCGTGCCCGGCCTGCCGGTCGACGTACTGCTGGCGCCGGTGTGCGCGCCCTGGATGCGCGCCAGTGAGGGCGTCGACTTCGCCCGATCCGTGGGCGCTGCGCGCAACGTGGCGATCCACGACCGGATCTACTCCGGCGAGGGCCTCGGCATCATCGACGGCCAGTTCGGCCGGCTGCTCGGGGCGCGCGGCCTGGACTACGTCCGGCTGCCCGACGGTTCCGACCTGTAGGCAGGGTCCGGGACTCTCAGGTGGACCGGGCATGATGGCCCGATGCCGATCGCACGTTCTTCCCTCGCCGGTGCTGCTACCGGAGTCGTCCTTCTCGCCGGTGCCGTCGGTTTCGGCGTGGGCCTGCCGGAGGTTGTCGAGAACCCCGGCGCCACCGCCGCCGAACTGCCGACGTTGCCCGACCGCCTCGATGACCGGTTCATCGCGCTGTCGTCGGTGACCGCTGAGGACGTCAAGGCCACGACCCCCGAGGACATCGCTCAGGCAAAGGCCATCGTCGACGGGTCCGCTGAGAGCGAGAAGAAGGCCACCGCCCGCCTGGACGGCATGTACGGCGAGGTCGCCGTCCGTACCTACCTCGACATCCCGGCCACGATCGACCCCGCCGCGCAGGTGCGGCCCCCGCAGCTCGCGATCACGATCGCGCCCGGCGAGGGCGGTCCGCTCATCCCGCACGGTCCGTTCGAGTTCGACCAGTCCGGCACCCACTACGAACTCACCGAGGTTGACGGCTACCAGTGCTCGTCGATCTGGGCCGAGGCCGTCGACCCCACCACCGGTCTCCCGACCGGCGCGGAGCGGACCGGCTCGAGCTACCAGGAGGTCGAGTGCCGCACGGTGCGCGCCGGCCTGACCTATGACATCTACTCCTCAGGCGTGACGCCCGAGGAAGCGGCGCACTACCTCGGGCTGGTCCTCGAGCAGACCGCCAAGGACTGACGGTCCGCTCGAGGCTGTTCAGGGGCAGGTCAGCTCCAGTAGACGATGACCTTGTCGCCGACCTGGACCTGATTGAAGAGCCACGCCACGGCGTCGCGATCCCGCACGTTCACACATCCGTGGGAAGCGCCGTTGTAGCCGTTCGCCGCGAAGTCCGGCGAGTAGTGCACGGCCTGGCCGTCGGAGAAGAACATCGCGAACGGCATGGGCGTGTGATAGATGCTCGACACGTGGTTGGCGCTCTTGCTGTTCACGCGGAACGAGCCCTCGCGGGTCGGCAGTTCGGCTGAGCCGAACCGGACGTCGACGGTCTTGCGGACCTGGCCGTCCACGACCCAGCGCAGGGTTCGGCTGCTCTTGTCGACACACATCACGCGGCCGGTCTTGCAGCGCGGGTCGAGCGCACCTGGCTTGTTGCCACCGTTGCCCGGAGGCGGCTGATTGGTCAGCTCGGCCTTGGTCGGCACGCGGGTCATGGAGTGCAGGCGGTCGAGGGTGCGCTTGTCGACCTCGCCGGTCACCTCGAAGCCACGCTTGGCCTGGAAGCCACGGACGGCCTTGGTCGTGACGTCGCCGTAGTTGTCGGTGACGTCGCCACTGAACCAGTCGATCTGCTTGAGCCGGGCCTGGAGGTCGCGGACCTCGGGTCCACGGTCACCAGGGGAGAGCAGCGCCGGTCCGGCGGGCGGCGGACCGGGGTCCTTGGCCGGCTCGGGGTCCGGCTTGGGCTCCGCCGAGGGCTTGGGCTCCGGCGAGGGATCCGTTTCGGGGGTTGCGCCCGGATCCACCGGCTCCGACGGGTCATCCATTGCTGCGGGTTCGCCGATCGGCCCCGTGGCCCGGGGGTTCGACTCCCACGGGAGGGTGTCCTTCTGGACGGCCCAGCCGACGCCGTACGCCAGTACGGAGCACAGGGCGGCCACCAGCGTGATGAGGCTGATCCGGCGAGCGACGCGCGACTTGGTGTTCATGTCTAGGTAGACGCCACAAGGAGGCGGTTGGTTGCGAACGACTTTTGCTCACCCGGCGATCAGCCCGTCCGGCCTGCGTAGGTACGCTTCCGCGGTGGCCCGCGCAGAGCTCGACAAGCAGCCCGCCGATGTACGACGGATGTTCGACACCGTCGCGCGGCGCTATGACCTGACCAACGACATCCTCTCCTTCGGGCAGGATCGCCGCTGGCGCAAGGAAGTGCTGGAGGCCGTCGATCCGGCGTACGGCGACATGGTGCTCGACCTCGCGGCCGGCACCGGCACGTCGAGCCAGCCGTTCCGCGACGCGGGCGCGACCGTCGTACCGTGCGACTTCTCGATCGGCATGCTGCAGGTCGGCAAGTCGCAGTTCCCGCACCTGCCCTTCACCGCCGGTGACGGCACGAAGCTGCCCTTCCGCGACGCCACCTTCGACGCGGTCACCATCTCCTTCGGCCTGCGCAATATCGTCGACCCGAAGGCCGGCCTGGCCGAGCTGCGCCGCGTCACCAAGCCCGGCGGGCGCCTCGTCGTGTGCGAGTTCAGCCACCCGACCTGGTCGCCGTGGCGCACCGTCTACCTCGAGTACCTGATGAAGGCACTCCCCGCCGTCGCCACCGCGGTCTCCTCCGCGCCCGACGCCTACGTCTACCTCGCCGAGTCGATCCGCGCCTGGCCCGACCAGCGCGGCCTGGCCGACCTGATCAGCGCGGCCGGCTGGAACGCGCCCGAGTGGCGCAACCTCAGCGGCGGCATCGTCGCGATGCACCGCGCCACCGCCTGACCGATGCGGCAGGTGACCTGGACCGTTTCGCAGGACGAGTACGACACGATCTTGCGCGCTGCCGTCCTGCGCACCTTCTTCACCGTTGGCCTGCCCGGACTCCTTCTCGTCCTCGTGGTGGCACCCGTCTTCGGACTCCTCAGTGGTTGGCCTCTGGCAGCCTTCAGCGCCGTCCCCGGACTGGCGGTGCTCGGTGGAGCTCTCGTCGCCGCGCGTTCGGTCCGGCGGATGTTCGGGGCCGCGTTCCCGGTCGGTGCAACGATCACCACGGAGGCGACTGATGCGGCGTTCGTGATGCGCACGGCGTCCGGAGCGATGGAACTGCCCTGGAGTCGGATCGGACGCCACCGGGTGGGGCCGGTACTCATTGTCGCGAAGGATCGGGTCAGCCGGCATTCGATGCTGATCCCGCGCGTGCTCTTCCCTGACGAGTGGTTGCCTCGGCTCGACCCGACCGACCCCTGAACGACCTTCGTGCTGCGTGCCCGGTTGGGCCACGGCGGCGCCGTACGGCTGCCCCTCGCGGGCGCTTCGGGGTGCCGTCGTCGGCGCCCGAACAACATTCCCGTCGCGGGCGCACCTGGGCGCCGACGGCGGGACCCCGCTCCTAAGCCAGCGAGGGGCAAGCCGGGAGGCGCTGCCGTGGCCCACCCGGGCAACCCGCGCCCACAGACCCACCTTCATTTTGGCAACCCCTCCGTGCCCTAAATCCGCAGGTCAGGCCGCTCTTTCGGGTTGACCCACCCCCCTGTCGCGACCCTCCGATGGAGTGGCAGGATGTGGGCCACACCACTAGTGATTCTGTTCACAAGGTCACGAGAGGGAGGCTCATGGAGCTCTACACACCGGTTCTTGTTCTTGCCGCACTGGCCGCGCTGTTCGCGGTCGGGTCCGTGGCGATGAGCACCATGATCGGGCCGCGCCGCTACAACCGCGCGAAGCTCGACTCCTACGAATGCGGCATCGAGCCGACGCCCCAGGCGCTCAGCGGCCGTTTCCCGGTGAAGTACTACATCACCGCGATGCTCTTCATCGTCTTCGACATCGAGATCATCTTCTTGTACCCGTGGGCCCTGCACCTCGACGCCATGGCGTGGTTCGGCCTGATCGAGATGGTCCTGTTCATCGCCACTGTCTTTGTCGCGTACGCCTATGTGTGGCGCCGCGGCGGATTGGATTGGGACTAGTTCCATGGGAGTAGAAGAAAAGCTGCCCAGCGGCGTCCTGCTGACCACGGTCGAGGGACTGGCCGGCTACATGCGCAAGGCCAGCTTCTGGCCCGCGACGTTCGGCCTCGCCTGCTGCGCCATCGAGATGATGACGTCGGGTGGTCCGAAGTACGACCTCGCCCGGTTCGGCATGGAGGTCTTCCGGGCCAGCCCGCGCCAGGCCGACCTGATGATCGTCGCCGGCCGGGTGAGCAACAAGATGGCCCCGGTCCTGCGCCAGATCTACGACCAGATGGCCGAGCCCAAGTGGGTGCTCGCCATGGGCGTGTGCGCCAGCAGCGGCGGCATGTTCAACAACTACGCGATCGTGCAGGGCGTCGACCACGTCGTGCCCGTCGACATGTACCTCCCCGGCTGCCCGCCGCGTCCGGAGATGCTGATCGACGCGATCCTCAAGCTGCACGACAAGGTCCAGTCCACGCCGCTCGGCGCGAACCGCCTGGCCCAGATCCGCGAGATGGAAGCCGAGGGCCTCGTTGCAGTGCCCACCGGTGACATGAGGGGAATGCTCCGGTGACGGTCTCGACAGGCTCGACCAACGGCGAAGGCTCGACCAACGGTGGCGAGTTGACGCCCGAGGAGACGGCCGCACCCGTCGAGGTGCGTGCGGTCGGAGAACGCCAGGGCATGTTCGGCGTCCGAGGTACCGGTGACACCAGCGGCTTCGGCGGACTGGTCGCGCCCGTCGTACTCCCGACGGCCGCGCAGCGGCCCTTCGGTGGCTGGTTCGACACGGTGGCGGACAAGCTGGACGCGCTCATCGAGAGCGTGGTCATCCACCGCGGGGAGATCACCTTCCACGTCCACCGCGACAATCTGCTCGCCGTGGCGAAGTTGCTGCGGGACGACCCGGCGCTGCGGTTCGAGTTCCTTTCGGGCGTCAGCGCGGTCCACTACCCCGGCGACACCGGCCGCGAGCTGCACGCGGTCTATCACTTCATGTCCTACACGTGGAACCGCCGGATCCGCGTCGAGAGCAGCGCTCCCGACGGCGACGCCCACTTCCCGAGCCTGGTGCCGCTGTACCCCGCAGCCGACTGGCACGAGCGCGAGACGTGGGACATGTTCGGGATCATCTTCGACGGCCACCCGGCCCTGACCCGGATCCTGATGCCCGACGACTGGCCGGGCCACCCGCAGCGCAAGGACTATCCCCTCGGCGGCATCCCCGTCGAGTACAAGGGCGCCACCATCGCACCCCCGGACCAGCGGAGGTCCTACTCATGACGACCGATCAGGACTTCTACGCCGGCACCGGCGAGACCGGCGACGGGAAGGTCTTCACCGTCACCGGCCAGGACTGGAGCGCGATCGCTTCGGGTCTGGGGGAGGGCGACGCCGCGGAGCGGGTCGTCGTCAACATGGGCCCGCAGCACCCGTCGACCCATGGCGTGCTCCGGCTGATCCTCGAGATCGAGGGCGAGACGGTCACCGAGGCCCGTTGTGGCATCGGCTACCTCCACACCGGCATCGAGAAGAACATGGAGTACCGCTCCTGGGTGCAGGGCGTCACGTTCTGCACGCGGATGGACTACCTCTCGCCGTTCTACAACGAGATGACGTACGTCCTGGGCGTCGAGCGACTGCTCGACATCGAGGACGACATCCCCGAGAAGGCCCAGATCATGCGGGTCCTGCTCATGGAGCTCAACCGGATCTCCTCCCACCTGGTCTGCATCGCGACCGGCGGCATGGAGATCGGCGCGCTGACTGTCATGACCATCGGCTTCCGTGAGCGCGAGCTGGTCCTCGACCTGTTCGAGCTGATCACCGGCCTGCGGATGAACCACGCGTTCATCCGTCCCGGCGGTGTCGCGCAGGACCTGCCGCCCGGCGCCCTCGATGACATCCGTTCCTTCGTCGCCCTGATGAAGAAGCGGCTGCCCGAGTACGCCGCGCTCTGCAACGCGAACCCGATCTTCAAGGCCCGCCTCGTCGACGTCGGCCACCTCGACCTCGAGGGCTGCATGGCGCTCGGCCTCACCGGCCCGGTCCTGCGCAGCACCGGTTACGGCTTCGACCTGCGCAAGGCCCAGCCCTACAGCGGTTACGAGACCTACGACTTCGACGTGCAGACGTGGGACACCGCCGATTCCTACGGCCGGTTCCGCGTTCGCCTCAACGAGATGTGGGAGTCGCTGCGCATCATCGAGCAGGCTGCCGACCGCCTCGCAAAGCTCGAAGGTGCGCCGGTGATGGTCGGCGACAAGAAGATCGCCTGGCCCAGCCAGCTGTCCATCGGCAGCGACGGCATGGGCAACAGCCTCGACCACATCCGCCACATCATGGGTGAGTCGATGGAAGCACTGATCCACCACTTCAAGCTCGTCACCGAGGGCTTCCGGGTCCCCGCCGGTCAGGCCTACGTGCCGGTCGAGTCGCCCCGCGGCGAGCTCGGTGCCCACGTCGTCTCCGACGGCGGCACCCGCCCGTTCCGGGCGCACTTCCGCGATCCCTCGTTCAACAATCTCCAGGCGATGGGCGTCATGAGCGAAGGCGGCCAGATCGCTGACGTCATCGTCGCGATCGCCAGCATCGACCCCGTCATGGGAGGCGTGGACAGATGAGCACCCCACCGATCGACGAGAAGACGCTCGCCGAACTCCGCGAGATCTCCGAGCGATACCCGGAGCCGCGCTCGGGCCTGCTGCCGATGCTGCACCTCGTGCAGTCGGTGCAGGGACGCGTCACCCCGGAAGGGATCGAGGCCTGCGCCGCGGTCCTCGACATCAGTGCCGCCGAAGTCAGCGGCGTCGCGACCTTCTACACGATGTACAAGCGCCACGGCGTCGGCGACTACCACGTCGGCGTGTGCACCAACACGCTCTGCGCGGTGATGGGTGGCGACGAGATCTTCGCCCGTCTCAAGGACCACCTCGAGATCGGCAACGACGAGGTCGCCGTACAACGGCAGGGTGACTCGAAGACGGTCAGCCTCGAGCACATCGAGTGCAACGCGGCCTGCGACTTCGCCCCGGTGATGATGGTCAACTGGGAGTTCATGGACAACCAGACGCCCGAGTCGGCGGTCCAGATGGTCGAGTCGCTGCGCGCCGGACACGACGTGTCCTCGACCCGTGGCCCGAAACTCTGCAGTTGGCGCGAGGCCGAGCGTGTGCTCGCCGGCTTCCCCGACGGCCGCGTCGACGAAGGCCCCACGGCCGGACCGGCCAGCCTCGCGGGCCTCAAGATCGCGCGCGAGCGCGGCTGGACGGCACCGGACGCACCCGCGACTCCGGCGATCGAAGCCAGGCCCGCGGCCAAGGAGGCGGACAAGTGAGCGACATGCTGACGCCGGTCCTCACGGACATGTGGGACGTCGAGCGGGGCTGGAAGCTGGCGCCGTACGAGTCCAAGGGCGGGTACGCCGCTCTCGACATCGCGTTCGGCATGAGCCAGGACGACGTCATCACCGCCGTCAAGGACAGCGGCCTTCGTGGCCGTGGTGGTGCCGGCTTCCCGACCGGCATGAAGTGGTCGTTCATCCCGCAGGACAACCCGCGGCCCAAGTACCTCGTGGTCAATGCCGACGAGTCGGAGCCGGGCACCTGCAAGGACATCCCTTTGATGATGGGCAACCCCCATGTCCTCGTCGAGGGCGTCATCATCAGCTCGTACGCCATTCGCGCGAACAAGGCGTTCATCTACATCCGCGGCGAGGTCCTGCACGTCATCCGTCGCGTCCAGGCGGCCGTCGAAGAGGCGTACGCCGCCGGCCACCTCGGCAAGAACATCCACGGCTCGGGCTACGACCTCGACGTGGTCGTTCACGCCGGGGCCGGTGCCTACATCTGTGGCGAGGAGACCGCGCTGCTCGAGGGCCTCGAGGGTCGCCGCGGCCAGCCGCGTCTGCGCCCGCCGTTCCCCGCCGTTGCGGGCCTCTACGCCAGCCCGACGGTGATCAACAACGTCGAGTCCATCGCCTCGGTCCCGGCCATCGTGAAGAACGGTGCCGCCTGGTTCGCCTCGATGGGCACCGAGAAGTCCAAGGGCCACGGCATCTTCTCGCTGTCCGGCCACGTCGAGAAGCCCGGCCAGTACGAAGCGCCGCTCGGCATCACGCTGCGCGAACTGCTCGACCTGGCCGGCGGCATCCGCAACGGCCACGAGCTGAAGTTCTGGACGCCCGGTGGCTCCAGCACCCCGCTGCTCACGGCCGAGCACCTCGACATCGCCCTCGACTTCGAGGGTGTCGGTGCGGTCGGCTCCATGCTCGGCACCCGCGCCCTGCAGATCTTCGACGAGACCGTCTGCGTCGTGCGTGCGGTGCTGCGCTGGACCGAGTTCTACAAGCACGAGTCCTGCGGCAAGTGCACCCCGTGCCGCGAAGGCACGTGGTGGCTGGTGCAGGCGCTCACGCGTCTGGAGAACGGCCAGGGCTCCGAGGCCGACCTCGACCAGTTGCTCGACCAGTGCGACAACATCCTGGGTCGCTCGTTCTGTGCGCTCGGTGACGGTGCCACGAGCCCGATCTCCAGTTCCATCGCGCACTTCCGCGAGGAGTACCTCGCGCACCTGTCGCACGGCGGGTGCCCGTTCGACGTGGCGAAGTCCACCGCCTGGGCCGGTACGGAGGTCAGCGCATGAGTGTCTCGACAGGCTCGACAACCGGAGCAGTGGAGAAGACCGATCTGGTCACCGTCACCATCGACGGCGTCCAGGTCAGCGTCCCCAAGGACACCCTGGTCATCCGCGCTGCCGAGCAGATCGGCGTGCAGATCCCGCGGTTCTGCGACCACCCGCTGCTCGCACCCGCCGGTGCGTGCCGCCAGTGTCTGGTCGACGTACCC
The DNA here is from genome assembly GCF_014108865.1 of Nocardioides sp. WS12. Taxonomy (NCBI): domain Bacteria; kingdom Bacillati; phylum Actinomycetota; class Actinomycetes; order Propionibacteriales; family Nocardioidaceae; genus Nocardioides; species Nocardioides sp. WS12. Next base: position 1,129,571 of record NZ_CP053928.1, read on the forward strand.
GACGCCGGCAACGGTCGGGGATTCCCCAAGCCGCAGGCGTCCTGCACGCTCCCGGTCGCAGAGGGCATGGTCGTCAGCACCCAGGAGTCCAGCCCCGTGGCCGACAAGGCGCAGCGCGGTGTCATGGAGCTCCTGCTCATCAATCACCCGCTGGACTGCCCCGTCTGCGACAAGGGCGGCGAGTGCCCCCTGCAGAACCAGGCGATGTCCAACGGGCAGGGCGAGTCGCGGTTCTCCGATGACCGCAACCGCGGCGTGAAGCGCACCTTCCCGAAGCCGATCAACCTGTCGCCGACGGTCCTGCTGGACCGCGAGCGCTGCATCGTCTGCCAGCGCTGCACGCGTTTTGCCGACGAGATTGCCGGCGACCCGTTCATCGAGCTCCTCGAGCGCGGCGCGCAGCAGCAGATCGGCATCGCCGAGGACGCGCCGTTCCTGTCGTACTTCTCCGGCAACGTGATCCAGATCTGCCCGGTCGGCGCACTCACCTCCGAGCAGTACCGGTTCCGGTCCCGTCCGTTCGACCTCGTCTCGACGCCCGGTGTGGCCGAGCACGACGCCTGCGGCTCGGCGATCCGGATCGACCACCGTCGCGGCAAGGTGCTCCGTCGCCAGTCCGGCAACGACCCGGCGGTCAACGAGGAGTGGATCACCGACAAGGACCGCTTCGCGTTCGCCTACGCGCAGTCCGACGACCGCCTCACGTATCCGCAGGTCCGCGATGAGGACGGCAGCCTCCGTCCCGCGTCGTGGCCCGAGGCCTTCGCCGTCGCAGCCCGCGGGCTTGCCGCGGCGAAGCAGGCCGGCGGCGTCGGCGTACTCACCGGTGGGCGGCTGTCCGTCGAGGATGCCTACGCCTACAGCAAGTTCGCCCGGGTCGCGCTCGGCACCAACGACATCGACTTCCGCGCTCGTCCGCTGTCGGCCGAGGAAGCCTCCTTCCTCGCCTCGTCGGTCGCGCTGACCGGCCCCGGCTTCGGCGGCGTGACGTACGACGACCTCGAGTCCGCCACGAAGGTGGTCCTCGTGGGTCTGGAGCCTGAGGACGAGGCCGGCGTGATCTTCCTGCGGCTGCGCAAGTCCGTGCTGGCTGGTGGCACCGAGGTGATCAGCCTGGCGCCGTACACGACGCGCGGGCTGGCCAAACTGTCCGCTCGCGTCATCCCGACCGTTCCCGGTGCCGAGGTCACGGGCCTCAGCGACCTGGCCGGCGAACTCGACGCGGGCACCGTGCTGCTCGTGGGTGAGCGCCTCGCCACGATCCCCGGGGCCCTGGCCGGAGCGGCTGATGTCGCTGCCTCCAGCGGTGCGCGCCTGGCGTGGGTCCCGCGTCGCGCCGGTGACCGCGGTGCCGTCGAGGCCGGTTGCCTGCCGAACCTGCTCCCCGGTGGACGCCCGGTCGCTGTGGCCGACGCCCGGATCGATGTCGCCGCTGCCTGGGGTGTCGACTCCTTGCCCGAGACCGCCGGTCGTGACGCGGACGGCATCGTCGCCGCGCTCGGCGCCGGTGACCTCAACGGACTCGTCATCGCGGGCGTCGACCCCGACGACACGGCCGATCCAGCGGCCACCCGCGCCGCGATCGCTGCCGCCGACTTCGTCGTAGCGTTCGACCTGCGCAGCACCGAGGTGACCGACGCCGCCGACGTGGTGTTCCCGGTCGCTCCGACCACCGACAAGTCGGGCACCTTCGTCAACTGGGAAGGACGGGTGCGGCCTTGGGAGGTCGCCCTGCGCAACCCGGCTTCGCTGCCCGAACTGCGTGCGCTTGCCGGCATTGCCGAGGAACTCGGCGCGTCGCTCGGGTTCCGGACCGTCGACGAGGCCCGGGCCGAGATGTCGCAGCTGGGGCCCTGGGACGGTGCGCGTCCCGCGCTGGAGCTCGCGACGAAGAAGGCCACCAAGAAGGCCGCGAAGAAGCCTGCCCAGGGCGGCGTCACCATCGTCCTGGCCACCTGGAAGCAGTTGCTCGACAACGGTTCGCTGCAGGACGGCGACAAGTACCTCAAGGCAACCGCCCGGACGCCGGTGGCGTTGGTGACCCGGGAGATCTACGACGCCCACGGGCCGACCGTCACCCTGACCGGCGATCGCGGTTCGGTGACCTTGCCGGCCGAGATCTCTGACGACCTGGTCGACGGCGTGGTCTGGGTGCCGGCGAACTCCGTCGGGAACGGCGTCCTCGCTGACCTCGCCTCGCCGGGTTCGGCTGTCACGATCACGGGAGGTGCGGCATGAACACCGGACTCAGTGCTTTCGGCAAGGACGTCTGGTGGGTGATCGGCCTCAAGACCCTGCTGGTCTTCCTGGTGCTGGTGCTCCTGACCCTGTTCAACATCTGGCTGGAGCGCCGGGTCGTGGCCCGGATGCAGCACCGGATCGGCCCCAACGTGCACGGCCCCTTCGGCCTCCTGCAGTCCCTGGCCGACGGTGTGAAGCTGGCGTTCAAGGAGGACCTGATCCCGAAGGCCGCCGACAAGGTGGTCTTCGTGCTGGCGCCGGTGATCTGTGTGGTGCCGGCCTTCGTCACCTTCGCGGTCATCCCCTTCGGCCCCGAGGTGAGCTTCTTCGGTGAGCGGACCCCGCTCCAGCTCACCGACATGCCGGTCGCCGTGCTCTTCGCGATGGCGATCGCCTCGATCGGGATCTACGGCATCGTCCTCGGTGGCTGGTCCAGCGGGTCGACGTACTCGCTGCTGGGTGGGCTGCGCTCGAGCGCGCAGATGATCTCCTACGAAGTCGCCATGGGCCTCGCGCTCGTCGCGGTCTTCATGTACGCCGGCTCGATGTCCACGAGCGAGATCGTGGCCGCGCAGGGCGACGTCTGGTTCGGCCTGATCCTGCTGCCGTCGTTCGTCATCTACTCGATCGCGATGGTCGGCGAGACCAACCGTGCGCCCTTTGACCTCCCGGAGGCCGAGGGCGAATTGGTCGGCGGCTTCCACACGGAGTACTCCAGCCTGAAGTTCGCCCTGTTCTTCCTCGCCGAGTACATCAACATGGCGACCGTCTCGGCCCTGGCCACCACGCTGTTCCTCGGCGGCTGGCACGCGCCGTTCTGGATCGACGAGGTCTGGGCGGGCGCCAACGAGGGCTACTGGCCGGTGCTGTGGTTCTTCGGCAAGGTCTTCTTCTTCATCTTCGTGTTCATCTGGCTGCGCGGCTCGCTCCCGCGGTTGCGCTATGACCAGTTCATGGCCTTCGGCTGGAAGCGGCTGATCCCGATCGCACTGGTCTGGATCATCGCGGTCGCCACCATGCGCGTCGCCCGCAACGAGGGTGTTTTCGACGGCGGCTTCAGCGGCAACCCGCAGTTCTGGATGGTCGCCATCGGCGTGGTCCTGGTCGTCATGTTGCTCACGTTCCTGATCCCCGAGGGCAAGGACGACTCCGCGATCGTGTCCGTCACGACCCCGCGGCCCGGGGGCTACCCCGTGCCGCCGATGCCGACCGGTGGAGCCGTTCAGGGCGCCGCCGCGCCGCTGACCTTCCGGTCCGACGTCCACCCGGCCGACAACACCGCGGACAACACCACCGACAACCCGGCCGACAACCCAATGGATGCAGGGGTACCCCATGGCTGACCAGAACGGCCCCACGCTCAAGGAGCAGCTCTGGGACCCGGTTGCCGGGTTCGGAGTGACCTTCCGGACGATGTTCCGCAAGGTCGTCACCGAGCAGTACCCGAAGGAGAAGTTCCCGACGGCACCGCGCTTCCACGGCCGGCACCAGCTCAACCGCTGGCCCGACGGGCTCGAGAAGTGCATCGGTTGCGAACTGTGCGCGTGGGCCTGCCCTGCGGACGCGATCTACGTCGAGGGCGCCGAGAACGTCGACGGCGAGGGTGACGAGTCGGCCCGGTTCTCTGCCGGCGAGCGCTACGGCCGCGTCTACCAGATCAACTACCTGCGCTGCATCCTCTGCGGCCTGTGCATCGAGGCGTGCCCGACGCGGGCGCTCACGATGACCAACGAGTACGAACTGGCCGACGACAACCGCGCTGACCTGATCTACGAGAAGTCCGACCTGCTGGCTCCGCTGCTGCCCGGCATGCAGCAGCCGCCGCACGAGATGCAGCTCGGCAAGGACGACCTGGCCTACTACCGCGGGGACTTCGCGGCCCCGATCCCGGTGCCGACAGTGCCGGCGACGGACGGCGTCGAAGGGGGCCACGCATGACCGCGTTCTGGGTCCTCGCCCCGATCATGGTGCTGGCCGCGCTCGGCCTGCTGTTCGTCCGCAAGGCCGTGCACGCCGCGATGTTGCTGGCCGTCGTGATGATCAGCCTGGCCGTGCTGTACGCCGTCCTGGAGGCACCGTTCCTCTTCGCGGTGCAGATCATCGTCTACACAGGCGCGATCCTGATGTTGTTCCTCTTCGTGCTGATGCTGGTCGGCGTCGATGCCTCCGACTCCCTGGTCGAGACGATCAAGGGCCAGCGCGCGCTGTCCTGGTTCGTCGGCCTGGCCTTCGCCGTGATCATGATCGTCGGCCTGACCCAGCTGACCTTCGGTACGGCGGTCGGGCTCGACGACGCGAACAAGGGCGGCAACGTCCAGGCGCTCGCCAACCTGCTCTTCTCCCGCTACGTCTTCGTGTTCGAGACCACCAGCGCCCTGCTGATCACCGCCGCGGTCGGCGCGATGGTGCTCGCGCACCGCGAGCGGCTCACCCCGCGTCGTACGCAGCACGAGATCGCGGCCGAGCGGATCCGGGCCTACGCCGAGACCGGCGCCCACCTCGGACCGCTGCCCCCACCGGGCGTCTACGCCCGGCACAACGCCGTCGACACGCCCGCCCTGTTGCCCGACGGGAGCCCGGCTGCGGCGTCGGTGTCCCGGGTGCTCGCGGCCCGCGGCACGATGCGGCCGGCCGGACTGCGCGACATCGACAAAATGCAGGCGCAGATCGGTGAGGGTTCCGGCGAGTTGACCGCCAAGCCCGACGCTGCCGCGACCTCCGACACCGCCGAGACCGGGGAGGACCCGAAGTGACCGAGTACGTCGTCCTGTCGGCGATCCTGTTCACGATCGGATCGATCGGGGTGCTGACCCGCCGCAACGCGATCGTGGTGTTCATGTGCGTCGAGTTGATGCTCAACGCCTGCAACCTGGCCTTCGTGGCGTTCGCGCGCCAACACGGCAACCTCGACGGCCAGATCGCCGCCTTCTTCGTGATGGTGGTGGCTGCGGCCGAGGTCGTCGTCGGACTCGCGATCATCATGACCATCTTCCGGACTCGTCGCTCGGCCTCGGTCGACGACGCGAGCCTGCTGAAGTTCTGAGGACCGGACCATGAACGCTCTCTCTGCTGTCGCGCTCGCCTCGAGCGAGACCCACATCCCTGTTGTTGCTCCCAGCGAGGCCGACGGCATCTTCAGCCTGCTGTGGCTGATCATCGCGCTGCCGCTGTTCGGCGCCACGGTGCTCCTGCTGCTCGGCAATCGCCGGACCAAGGCCTACGGCCACTGGATCGGGCTGGCGACGATCACCGGCTCCTTCGTGCTCAGCCTGGTGATGTTCCTGCAGTTGCTCGGCCGCGACGAGGGTGACCGCCAGGTCGCCAGGCACCTGTGGACCTGGATCGAGGCCGGTCACCTCGACGTCGGACTCGACCTGCTCTACGACCCGCTGTCCTCGCTGTTCCTGCTGCTGATCACGGGGGTCGGTGCGCTGATCCACCTGTACTCCGTCGGCTACATGGAGCACGACCCGCGCCGCTCCCGGTTCTTCGCCTACCTCAACCTGTTCGTCGCCGCGATGCTGATGCTCGTCCTCGCGGAGAACTACGTCGGACTGTTCCTCGGCTGGGAAGGCGTCGGCCTGGCGTCGTACCTCCTGATCGGGTTCTGGCAGCACAAGCCGTCCGCAGCGGCGGCCGCCAAGAAGGCCTTCGTCATCAACCGGGTCGGCGACATGGGCCTGGGCCTGGCGATCTTCCTGATGTTCGTGACCTTCGGTACGACGAGCTTCAGCGGCGTCAGCTTGCTTGCCGGAGGTGCCTCCGAGAACACGCTGACCTGGATCGGCGTCCTGCTCCTCGTCGGTGCCTGCGGCAAGTCCGCGCAGGTGCCGCTGCAGTCCTGGCTGCTCGACGCGATGGAGGGCCCGACCCCCGTCTCGGCCCTGATCCACGCGGCGACCATGGTCACGGCCGGTGTCTACCTCGTGGTCCGCTCCAACTTCATCTTCGAGCTCGCGCCGAACGCCCAGACCGCGGTGGTCATCGTGGCCACGGTGACGCTCCTGTGGGGCGCGATCATCGGTTGCGCGAAGGACGACATCAAGAAGGCCCTGGCCGGTTCCACGATGAGCCAGATCGGCTACATGATGCTCGGCGCCGGTCTCGGTGTCGCGGGCTACGCCTTCGCGATCTTCCACCTGCTGACGCACGGCTTCTTCAAGGCCAACATGTTCCTCGGCGCCGGTTCGGTGATGCACGCGATGGACGACGACGTGGACATGCGCCACTACGGCGCGCTGAACAAGCTGCTGCCCGTCACCTTCCTGACCTTCGCCATGGGCTACCTCGCGATCATCGGTTTCCCGCCGTTCTCGGGGTTCTGGTCCAAGGACAAGATCATCGAGGTCGCGCTGATCGAGAACCCGATCGTCGGCATCTGTGCCCTCCTCGGCGCCGGCATCACGGGCTTCTACATGACCCGCCTCATGCTGATGACGTACTTCACCCAGAAGCGCTGGGAGAAGGGCGTGCACCCGCACGAGAGCCCGAAGGTGATGACGATCCCGCTCATCGTCCTCGCCGCGCTGTCGGTCCTCGGTGGCCTGATGCTCGCCAGCAACTGGATCGTCGAGTGGCTCAGTCCGGTGGTCGGCCACGCCGAGCACCACGAGCCCCCGATCCCGGTCATCGTGATCACACTGATCACCGTTGCGGTGGTCGCTGTGGGTGTCGGTCTCGCCTGGTTCCTCGTCGGCAAGCAGGACGTCCCGCGGACCGCCCCGACCGACGTCTCCTTCGCCACCAAGGCGGCCCGTGCCGACCTGTACGGCGACGCGATCAACGAAGGGCTCGTGGTCACGCCCGGCAAGGCCACCGTCACCGCGCTGGTGGCCGGTGACCGGACGCTCGTCGACGGCGCCTTCACGGGCGGTTCGACGATCCTCACCGGAACCGGTGAATGGGTCCGGCGCCTGCAGAACGGCTACGTCCGCACCTACGCACTGTCCATCCTCGTGGGCGCGGTCATCCTCGTCCTGACCCTCGTGGCGGTGAACTTGTGACCCTCCTCGGAGACACTCGAGCCCTGAGCGCGCCCATGGCGCGCACCTCGCTGCGTTGGCGACGCTCGACTAGCGGTCAGGCTGGCCTTCGCGCCGCCGCCTTGCGATCTACCCACCCTGAGCACGCTCAGGACCCGACTGCCTCCGAGGAGGGTCACTGATGGGTGACTTCCCGATCCTGAGCCTGCTCGTCTGGCTCCCGATTGCCGGCGCCATTGCGGTTGCCCTGCTGCCCGCTGCGGTCAGCAAGGTCACCGGTCTGGGCGTCGCGCTCGTGACCCTCGTCCTCGGCCTCGTCATCGCGTTGAACTACGACGTCGACGGCGGCCGCCAGTTCGAGGAGGTGCACGACTGGATCGAAGCGTTCGGCGTGCACTACGCCTTCGGGCTCGACGGCCTCGGTCTGCTGATGGTGCTGCTCACCGTCCTGCTCGTCCCCGTCGTCCTCGGCGCGGAATGGGCCAAGGCTGACGACAAGAACGGCGCGGGTGCCAAGGCGTTCGTCGCCTGGGCGCTGGCTCTGGAGGGCCTGTCGCTCGCGGTGTTCTGCGCGACCGACGTCTTCCTGTTCTACGTCGTCTTCGAGGCCACCCTGATCCCGGCGTACTTCCTGGTCGGCGGCTTCGGCCGCGAGGGACGCGGCGCCGCAGCGCTCAAGTTCCTGATGTTCCAGCTCGCCGGCGGCCTGATCCTGCTCGCGTCGGTCATCGGCCTGTACGTCGTCTCGGCCCAGCAGGGCTCGCCGTCGTACCTCCTCTCGGACCTCGAGAACCTGGACATCGACACCGAGGCCGGCCGCTGGCTGTTCTTCGGCTTCTTCATCGCGTTCGCGATCAAGGCGCCGCTGTTCCCGCTGCACACGTGGCTGGCGGACACCACCGAGAAGGCAACCCCCGGCACCGGTGTGCTGCTGGTCTGCATCCTCGACAAGATCGGCACCTTCGGGATGCTGCGGTTCTGCCTCGGGATCTTCCCCGAGGCGTCGCAGTGGGCGACGCCGCTGGTGGTCGTCCTCGCTCTGATCTCCGTCGTGTACGGCGCCCTGGTGGCCATCGGGCAGGACGACGTCTTCCGCCTGATCGGTCTGACCTCGCTCAGCCACTTCGGCCTGATCACGCTCGGCATCTTCACGATGAGCACGCAGGGCGGCACCGGCGCGATTCTCTACATGGTCAACCACGGCCTCGGCACGGCGGCGCTGTTCCTCGTCGCCGGCTACCTCTTCGACCGTCGCGGCACCTCGCTGATCAGCGAGATGGGCGGCATCGAGAAGGTGGCGCCGATCCTGGCCGGCCTGTTCCTCATCGCCGGTCTCGCGACCCTCGGCCTGCCGGGCCTCTCGCCGTTCGTCAGCGAGTTCCTGGTGCTGCTGGCTGCCTTCGACTACGGCTGGTACGTCGGCGCGATCGCGATCACCGCGGTCGTCCTGTCGGCGATCTACGTGCTGTGGATGTACCAGCGCACGATGACCGGGCCGACGTCCGCGGACCTCGAGGGCACCAAGGACCTCAACCTGCGCGAGATCGTCGCGGTCGCACCGTTGATTGCGGCGCTGGTGTTCTTCGGTTTCTACCCTGCGCCGCTGCTCGACGCGGCGAACCCGATGGTGGGTGACCTGCTCGAACACGTTGGTGTGCACGACGACCCACCGACCGTCGGTACTTGGTTCACCTTTGAAGGGGAGACGCAGGTCAAGGACGAAGGGGAGTCGCACTGATGGAGTTCTCCAAGCCCGAGCTCGAATACTTCGAACTCCTCCCGCTGCTCCTCGTCCTCGGCGGCGCCTGTGTCGGCGTCCTGATCGAGGCGTTCCTCGCGCGCGGCGCTCGCCGCATCCCGCAGATCACGCTGGCCCTGTCGGTGCTCGTCGCCGCTCTGGTCTCCACGATCGTCGTCGGTGCTGACCTCCAGGAGCACACCGGCGCGGCCGGCAGCGAAGGCCGCGGCCTCGTCGGTGCTGAAGGCAGCGTCATCGTCGACGGACCCACGGTCTACCTGTGGGGCCTGGTGCTGATCTTCGCGATCGGCGGCGTCGCCCTGTTCGCCGAGCGTCGCCTCGAGGGTGGTGTCTCGGCCTTCACCGGTCAGGCCGCCGCGCTCCCCGGCACGGACACCGAGCGCGAGGCGTCGACCCGCGGCCTCGAGCACACCGAGGTCTACCCGCTGATGCTCTTCGCGGTCGGCGGCATGCTGCTGTTCCCCGCGTCGGGTGACCTGCTGACGATGTTCGTCGCGCTCGAAGTTCTCTCGCTCCCGCTGTACCTGCTGTGTGGCCTCGCCCGTCGACGTCGCCTGCTCAGCCAGGAAGCGGCGATGAAGTACTTCCTGCTCGGCGCCTTCGCCTCCGGCTTCTTCCTGTACGGCGCCGCGCTGGTCTACGGCTACTCCGGCTCCGTCACGTTCGCCGGCATCAACGAAGCCGTCCGCGCAGGCGGGCCCAACCACGGCCTGCTCCTCGCCGGCATCGCGCTGCTCGCGGTGGGCCTGCTCTTCAAGATCGGTGCCGCGCCGTTCCAGGCGTGGACGCCCGACGTCTACCAGGGCGCCCCGACCGCCGTCACGGCGTTCATGGCCGCCGGCACCAAGGTCGCCGCGTTCGGCGCTCTCCTGCGCCTGTTCTACGTCGCGTTCGGCGGGGAGCGCTGGAGCTGGGTGCCGATGCTGTGGGTCGTCGCGATCGCGTCGATGCTCGTCGGTGCGGTCCTGGCCGCCGTACAGAACGACGTGAAGCGGATGCTCGCGTACTCCTCGGTCGCCCACACCGGCTTCCTGCTGGTCGGTGTCCTCGGAGTCCAGGGAGCCGACGAGCTCGCCAAGGGGCAGTACACCTCCCTCGAGGGCGTGCTGTTCTACCTGACGACCTACGGCTTCTCGATGATCGGCGCCTTCGCGATCGTGATGCTCGTGCGCGACGCCGGCGGCGAAGCGACCCACTACGACCGGTGGGCCGGCCTGGGTCGTCGTTCGCCGCTCGTGGCCGGTGCGTTCGCCTTCTTCCTGCTCTCGATGGCCGGCATCCCGCTGACCGCCGGCTTCATCGGCAAGTGGGCCGTGTTCACCTCCGCCATGTCGGCGGGCGCCTGGCCGGTCGTGCTCGTCGCGATCGCGTCGAGCGTGATCGCGGTCGGCTTCTACGTCCGCCACATCCGCCTGATGTTCTTCACCGAGGCCCACCCGGACGGCGTCGGAGAGGTCACGGCGTCGTCCTTGCTGACCTCCGGCACCATCGTCGTGTGCCTCGCCGCAACCCTCGTCCTGGGCGTCGTGCCGGGGCCGGTGCTGGATCTGGTCACGAATGCGGGAGACTTCATCAGGTGACTCCCGCTCCGAGCCCGGCCGAGTTGGCCCTGCCGATCGTTGACACTGCCCTCGCTGAGCGCCTGCGCGAGCGGATGGCCACGGTCGAGGAGGCCCTCTTCGGCCACGCGACCAGCCGGGCGCCGTACGTCACCGAGGCGGCACGCCACCTGTTGGCGGCCGGCGGCAAGCGCTTCCGTCCGCTCCTGGTGCTGCTCGCGGCCGAGGTCGGACCGCGACCGGACGCCCCCGAGGTCCTCACGGCGGCCTGCGTCGTCGAGATCACCCACGTCGGCTCGCTGTACCACGACGACGTCATGGACGAGGCCGAGTTGCGCCGCGGTTCCGACTCGGCGAACTCGCGCTACGACAACCTCGTCGCGATCCTGACGGGCGACTTCCTGTTCGCGAAGTCGTCCGAGCTGACGTCGCAGCTCGGCGCGGAAGCCGTGCGGATCCAGGCCGAGACCTTCACCCGCCTGGTCGAGGGCCAGATCCTCGAGACGGTGACGCCCGGCCCCGAGGACGACGCCCTGCAGCACTACCTCGAGGTCGTCGCTGGCAAAACCGGCTCGCTGATCGCCACGTCTGCGCGCTACGGCGCCCTGTTCTCCGGTGCCGAACCGGCCGTGGTCGCCGCCCTCACGGAGTACGGCGAGCTCGTCGGTACGGCGTTCCAGCTCTCCGACGACATCCTCGACATCGCCTCCGAGACCGAGGAGTCCGGCAAGACGCCTGGCACCGACCTCAAGGAGGGCGTGCCGACGCTCCCCGTACTGATGGCCCGCGCCTCCACGGACCCGGGCGACGCCCGCCTGCTCGAGCTGCTCGACCCCGAGAAGTCCGACCTCGCCAACGACGTCGACCTGCACGCCGAGGCGCTGGGTCTGCTGCGCAAGCACCCCGCGATGGAGGAAGCGCGAGCGTACGTCGTCGCGCGCGCCCAGGAGGCCAAGCAGCTCCTCGAGGTGCTGCCCGAGGGCTCGGTGCGGTCGGCGCTCGAGGCGTTCGCCGACGTCGTCGCGGTGCGCTCCGCCTGATCCCACCGATGGTCGAGCTTGCCGGGACCTGATCGGCAGTGCCTTCCACGGGCTCGGCCGAACCGCTGCCGCACTGTCTCGTCAATCTGTAGCAGATCAGTTAACTTTGACTGCGATGAGCACCTTGGCCACCAATCAGGACCTCGACCCGGTCGCACTGCGCCGGGCGTTCGGCGTCTTCCCGACGGGCGTGGTCGCCCTCGCGGCCGACGTCGACGGCGAGCCGGTCGGCCTGGCCGCCAGTTCGTTCACGACGGTCAGCCTCGATCCGCCGCTGGTCTCCGTGTCGGTGGCGCACACGTCGAAAACGTGGCCGGACCTGCGCCGCGCGCGGCACTTCGGGGTCACCGTCCTGGCCGACCACCACGGGAGCCTCTGTCGCCAACTGTCCGGCCCGGTCGCCGAGCGGTTCGCCGGCATTGCCCTGACGGTGGCGGACGACGGCGCGGTGACCCTCGACGAGGGTCTGGTCCGGTTCTCCTGCTCGCTCTATCGCGAGGTGGAGGCCGGCGACCACGTGATCGTGCTCCTCAAGGTGGAGTCCGTCGACAACGCCGAGTCGGGCGACGAGGGGCATCCCCTCGTCTTCCACCGCAGCGGGTTCGGCCGCCTCGAGCGGTCTGCCTGACCCCTGACTGTCTCGCGCGGCGGGGGCGTGCACCCCGCATCCGCCGCGCGAGACACCCTCAGTCGTCGATGGTCCAGGTGTCGCCGGCGTTGATCAGTGCGGCGAGGCGGTCCTCGGCGCTGCCGGTGACCTTGCTGACGGCGTCGCTGACCTGGGCGCGAGCCTGGTCGTCGTACGTCGGCCGCTCGACCTGGCGGAAGATGCCGATCGGGCTGCGGTTGAGGTAGTCCGCTGCAGTGAGGCGAGAGATCGCGAACGCGGTGGACGGGTCGGGGTCGTGTGCGTCGTGAACCAGGATCGCCTCGGTGGCAACGTCGGCGGTGTCGACGACCTCGATGTTGCCCGAGGCGGCTCGGATGAGGGCCTTGTCGCCCAGCCCGGTCGCTTCGTCGCGGATGCCGAAGGTGATCGGGGTGCCGTGGAGGAGCGGGATGACTGCGTACTCCTTCTCGCCCTTGTGGTCGCCCATGCCCTTGATGGCGTCGAAGGCGCCGTCGTTGAAGATCGGGCAGTTCTGGTAGATCTCGACGAAGGAGGTGCCGCGGTGGGCGGCGGCTGCGGAGAGCACCGCGGTGAGGTGCTTGCGGTCGGAGTCGATGGTCCGCGCGACGAACGACGCCTCGGCGCCGAGCGCCAGGGAGACCGGGTTGAACGGGTGGTCGAGTGAGCCGACGGGGGTGGACTTGGTGACCTTCCCGACCTCGCTGGTGGGGGAGTACTGGCCCTTGGTGAGACCGTAGATCCGGTTGTTGAACAGCAGGATCGTCATGTTCACGTTGCGGCGCAGTGCGTGGATCAGGTGGTTGCCACCGATCGACAGTGCGTCGCCGTCGCCGGTGACGACCCAGACCGACAGGTCTTCGCGTGCGGTGGCGATGCCGGTCGCGATCGACGGCGCGCGGCCGTGGATCGAGTGCATGCCGTACGTGTCGAGGTAGTACGGGAACCGGCTGGAGCAGCCGATGCCGGACACGAAGACGATGTTCTCGCGACGCAGTCCGAGGTCGGGCAGGAAGCCCTGGACGGCCTTGAGGACGGCGTAGTCACCGCAACCGGGGCACCAGCGGACCTCCTGGTCGGAGGTGAACTCCTTGGCGGTCTGGGTCACGCCGTCGTCGACGGCGGGAACCAGTTCGGTGCCGGTGCGGGCGCCGGGGAGCGGCAGGTCGATGGTCGTCATGAGACGGGTGCCTCCTCGTGGTCGGCAGGGGGATTGAGTCCGTGTTCGCCGAGGTCGACGTCCTTGCCCTCGGCTTCGCCGACGAGCGCGCCGACGGCTTCGGCCAGTTCGGCTGCCTTCAGCGGGAGGCCGTAGACGTGGTTGTAGCCGATGGCGTCGACGAGGTACTCCGCGCGCAGCATCTTGGAGAGCTGGCCGAGGTTCATCTCGGGGACGAGCACCTTGTCGTACGACTTGAGGATGGCGCCGAGGTCGTTCGGGAACGGGTTGAGGTGGCGCAGGTGGACCTGCGCGACGTTGTAACCGGCGCGACGGACCCGGCGGCACGCGGCACCGATCGGGCCGTACGTCGAGCCCCAGCCGATGACCAGGACCTTGGCTTCGCCGGAAGGGTCGTCGATCTCGAGCGGGGGGAGCGAGTTGGCAATCCGCTTGATCTTCTCCTGGCGGATCCGCACCATCCGGTCGTGGTTGACCGAGTCGTAGGAGATGTTGCCGTGGCCCTCGCCCTTCTCGAGCCCGCCGATGCGGTGCTCCAGGCCGGCGGTGCCGGGGATCGCCCACGGGCGAGCGAGGGTTTCCTCGTCGCGCAGGTAGGGCCAGTACTCGTCCGGCTCCCCGCTACCGCCCTCGCCCAGGCTCTTCTTCGAAGTGTGGTTGGGCTCGGTCGCGAAGTTCGGGTCGATGACCGGGAGGTCCTCGATCGAGGGGATCTGCCAGGGCTCGGAGCCGTTGGCGAGGTAACCGTCGGAGAGCAACATGACCGGGGTGCGGTACGTGATCGCGATCCGGGCGGCCTCGACCGCGGCGGAGAAGCAGTCGCCGGGTGACTGCGGGGCGACGATCGGGACCGGTGCCTCGCCATTGCGGCCGTACATGGCCTGCAGGAGGTCGGACTGTTCGGTCTTGGTCGGCAGCCCGGTGGAGGGGCCACCGCGCTGGACGTTGATGACGAGCAGCGGGAGCTCGGTCATCACGGCCAGGCCGATGGCCTCGCCCTTGAGCGCGATGCCCGGGCCGGACGTGGTCGTGACGCCGAGGTGGCCGGCAAACGAGGCGCCGATCGCGGCACCCACGCCGGCGATCTCGTCCTCGGCCTGCAGCGTGGTGACGCCGAACGACTTGTGGCGGCTCAGCTCGTGGAGGATGTCGGAGGCCGGGGTGATCGGGTACGAGCCCAGGAACACCGGCAGGCCCGAACGGACGCCCGCGGCCACCAGGCCGTAGGACAGCGCCAGGTTGCCGGTGATGTTCCGGTAGTTACCGGCCTTCATCTTGGCGGGCTTGATCTCGTACTGGACGACGAACGTCTCGGTCGTCTCGCCGAAGTTCCAGCCGGCCTTGAACGCGGCCAGGTTGGCGCCGAGGATGTCGGGCACCTTGGAGAACTTCTTCTCCAGGAACTTCACCGTGGGCTCGGTCGGGCGGCCGTACATCCACGACAACAGGCCCAGCGCGAACATGTTCTTCGCTCGCGATGCGTCCTTGCGGGACAGGCCCCACTCCTTGACGGCCTCGACCGTGATCCCGGTCAGGTCGACCGGGTGGACCTGGAAGTCGGCCAGCGGGTCGTTCACCTCGCCGAGCTGGTCGAGCGGGTTGGTGTCGTACCCGGCCTTCTCGAGGTTGCGCTTGGTGAAGTCAGCCGAGTCCACGATGATCGCCGCGCCCTTGGGCAGGTCGGCAAGGTTCGCCTTCAACGCGGCAGGGTTCATCGCCACCAGCACATCGGGGCGATCACCCGCGGTGAGGATGTCGTGATCCGCGAAGTGGATCTGGAACGACGAGACACCAGGGATAGTGCCCTGAGGGGCCCGGATCTCGGCGGGGAAGCTGGGCAGGGTGACCAGGTCGTTGCCGAAGACGGCCGACTCCTGGGTGAAACGGTCACCGGTCAGCTGCATGCCGTCACCGGAGTCACCGGCAAACCGGATGATCACCCGGTCCAGTTGCTTGACCTGCTTGGTCTGGCTCACGCTTCGGTCCACTTCTCTCAACATCAGGCGGCTGCCGCTGGACGGCGTCGCAGCAGCGACAGGTGAGGACGATTCTAGATCGATATCTAGAACGTGTTCCACATTTGGCGGACTGGTGTCCGGTCCCCGCCTGGCTGGCGACGTGCGCAGCGGCACTCCCACGATAGTCCGCCCGCGTGGCAAGCCCCGTGTGAAGCCAGTTCGTGGGCGGTGGCGCGTCGTGACGTCCGTCACGTTGAAAGACAAATCCATCTCAAACCGCGTCGACTAACTCTCTAATGTGTATTATTCCAGTCGAGTTAAAACTGCCGGCGTGGGGCCGGACCGAAGCAAGGAATGGGTGCGATGAAGCGAGTGATCAAGGCTGCGGCCCTGGCAATGACCGGCGCATTGGCGCTGTCTGCGTGCTCGAGCGCAGGCGGCACCGACAGTGCGGACACCATCGGGATCTACGGCTTCGCCGTCCCGCAGGCTGCCAACGAGGCCATTGCCGACGAATTCAACAAGACCGACGAGGGCAAGGGCGTCAAGTTCTCCGGTTCGTACGGCGCCTCGGGTGAGCAGAGCCGCAAGGTTGCTGACACCAAGGGCAAGGACGTGGACTACGTCCACTTCTCCCTCGAGGGCGACGTCACCCGTCTCGTCGACGCCGGCCTGGTCGACGAGGACTGGAACGCTGGCCCGAACAAGGGCATCGTCTCCTCCTCGGTCGCCGTCATCGCCGTCGAGAAGGGCAACCCGCTCGGCATCAAGGGCTGGGAAGACCTGACCCGCGACGACGTCAACGTCATCACCGCCGACCCGGCCAGCTCTGGCGCCGCACGCTGGAACATCCTCGCGCTCTACACGCACGCTCTCGCGCTCGGTCAGACCGAGGCGCAGGCCGACGAGTACCTCAAGAAGGTCTTCGCGAACGTCACCACCTGGGCCGCGAGCGGCCGCGAGGCGACCGAGGCCTTCAAGAAGGGCGTCGGCAACGTGCTCATCACGTACGAGAACGAGGCCATCCTGGCCAAGCAGAAGGGCGAGGACCTCGACTACATCCTCCCCGACACCACCTTCCTGATCGAGAACCCCGGCGCCGTCCTCAAGGACGCCGACCCGGTCGCGAGCGACTGGCTGAAGTTCGTCCTCAGCGACGCAGGCCAGACCGAGTTCGTGAAGAAGGGCTTCCGCCCCGTCGGCGGCCTGGACATCTCCAGCATCGAGGTCGACGGCGCGAACGACCCGGCCAGCCCCTTCCCGGCCCCGTCGAAGAAGCTCTACACGATCGATGAGCTCGGCGGCTGGAAGGCTGTCACCAAGGAATGGTTCGGCAAGGACGGCGAGAAGCTCCGCTTCGACAACCTGTACGCCGAAGCAACGAAGCAGTGACTGAAGTACTCGTCAAACCTGCTGGGCCGGCTCGCACGTCGAGTCGGCCCAGTGGGCTGTTCCGGCTGACGCCTTCCTCGGGCATCGGTCTGGGGATCGCGCTGGTCTGGTTCAGCGTCCTCGTGCTGCTGCCGCTCGCGGCGGTCGTGGGGGCCGCTGCTGCCGGTGGCTGGGGCGCGTTCTGGAACACGCTGACCGACGCGCAGACCTTTGCTGCGCTGCGGCTCACCGTGATCGAGGCCGGCCTCGTGACGGTCGTCAACGGCATCCTCGGCACGGTCGTGGCCTGGGTGCTGGTCCGTGACCAGTTCTTCGGCAAGCGGATCCTGGACGTCGTCATCGACATCCCGTTCGCGCTGCCGACGATCGTGGCCGGTCTGGTCCTGCTGAGCCTCTACGGCCCGGAGAGCCCCGTCGGGATCAACATCGTGAACACCCGCCAGGGCATCTTCCTGGCGCTGCTGTTCGTGACGCTGCCCTTCGTGGTGCGGACCGTGCAGCCGGTGCTGATCGAACTGGACGCGGACGTCGAGGAGGCCGCGGCCTCCCTCGGTGCGTCGCGCTTCACGACGTTCCGCCGGATCATCCTGCCGAGCCTGGTGCCGGCGATCACGGCTGGCTCGTCGCTCGGCTTCGCCCGGGCGATCAGTGAGTTCGGGTCGCTGGTGCTCATCTCCGGGAACACGCCGTACCAGACCGAGGTCGCCTCACTGAAGATCCTCAAGTTCATCGAAGGTGACAACCAGGCCGGAGCCGCGGCGGTCGCCGTACTCCTCCTGCTGGTCGCGGTCATCACGATCGTCCTGCTCGACATCGTGTCGCGAAGGGTGGCGCGTCGTGGCTGACACATCGACCATCCGGGGACGCAAGGGCCCCGTCACCTACGTGATGCGGTTCTCCGTCATCGCGTACCTGTCCGTGCTCGTCGTGTGGCCGCTCTACGAGGTCACCGCCCGCACCTTCGCGCCGATCGAACAGGGTGCCGAAGGGGGCATCGCCGCGTTCCTGGAGCGACTCCAGGACCCGTCGGTGACCTACGCCTTCCAGTTGACCGCGACATGTGCCTTCTGGGCGGTGCTCATCAACACCGTCTTCGGCGTGGGCATCTCGCTGCTGCTGGTGCGCTACCAGTTCCCCGGCCGCCGGATCCTGTCCGTGCTGGTGGACCTGCCGATGTCGGTCTCGCCGGTCGTCGTCGGCCTCGCGCTGGTGCTGGCCTACAGCAGCGGCCAGGGCTGGTTCGGTGGTGTGCTGGAGTCGGCGGGCATCTTCATCATCGGTACGACGCCCGGTCTGATCATGGCGACCGCTTTTGTCAGCCTGCCGCTGGTCGTGCGCGAGATCGTGCCCGTGCTCGAGGAGATCGGCATCGACTCCGAGCTCGCCGCGAGCAGCCTCGGCGCCAACGGCTGGCAGACCTTCCGCCGGATCACGCTGCCCAGCATCAAGTGGGCCGTCGTGTACGGCGTCGTGCTGAGCCTGGCCCGGTCGCTCGGTGAGTTCGGGGCAGTGAAGATCGTCAGCCCCGGCGCCGAATTCCGTGGCGAGACCGCCACCATCCTCATCCAGAATCGCTACACCAACTACGAGGAGCCGACGGCGTACGCAGCCGCCTTCGTGCTCGTGCTGGCCTCCGTGCTGGCCCTCGTCGTGGTGTCACTCATCCGCAAGCCGGAGGACCACAAGTGAGTATCGAAGTTTCCGGGATCAACAAGAAGTACGGCGATTTCATCGCGCTGGAGGACATCAATGTCTCCCTGCCGACCGGCCAGCTGACCGCACTGCTCGGCCCGAGTGGTGGTGGCAAGTCCACGCTGCTGCGGATCATCGCCGGCCTCGACACGGCTGACAGCGGCTCGGTCGAGATCGAGGGCGTGAACGCGACGCGGTTGCCCCCGCAGAAGCGCAACGTGGGCTTTGTGTTCCAGCACTACGCCGTGTTCAAGCACATGACGGTGGCCAAGAACGTGGCCTTCGGCCTGGAGATCCGTAAGCGCCCCAAGGCCGAGGTCAAGGCGAAGGTTGCCGAACTCCTCGAACTGGTGCACCTGTCGCAGTTCGCCCACCGGCTGCCGTCGCAGCTCTCGGGTGGCCAGCGCCAGCGCCTCGCCCTGGCCCGCGCCCTCGCGGTCGAGCCGAGCGTGCTGTTGCTCGACGAGCCGTTCGGTGCGCTGGACGCGAAGGTCCGCAAGGAGTTGCGTGACTGGTTGCGCCGCCTGCACGACGAGGTCCACGTGACGACCGTGTTCGTGACGCACGACCAGGAGGAGGCCATGGAGGTCGCCGACGAGATCGTGGTCATCAACAACGGTCGGATCGAGCAGATCGGCACGCCCGACCAGTTGTACGACGAGCCCGCCAATGACTTCGTGATGGGCTTCCTCGGCGACGTCACCCGTCTCGGCAACGTGCGGCTGCGGCCGCACGACATCGAGTTGGCCCTGTCGCCCGCCGTTGCTCCGGGCACGCCGCCCGCGTTCGCGGGGACGGTTGCCCGTGCGCTGCGGGTGGGTTTCGAGGTGCGACTCACGGTCGACGTCGAGGGTCAGGGCGAGACCACGCAGGTCGTGCTGTCCCGCACGCACGCGCGCGCCCTGGATCTCGGAGTCGGCACGCGGGTGTGGCTGCGTCCCGCCACGGGGGCCACCTCGGTGCCGGTGCTGGGAGTCGCTGCAGTTTGACGGTGCGAGCGTGTCTCCGCCGCAGAATTAGGGGCAGCAAGCTGCCGTCGGCGGCTCCCGCCACGCTGCCGCACGGCTGAGCCTGCCCCACCAGGTGGCCTAGTCTGGGACCCGTGAGCTATCTGCGAGCGACACGGGTCCTGGGCTGGCTGCTCGGGATCGCAGTGCTGGTGTCGGTCGTCCATTACGTCGACAACTACGTCAACTACGACGACTACCCGGTGCCCGCCTCGGACAGTTCGCTCCCGGTGCCGTCGGCGGGCCTGGTCGCGTTCGGTTGGTTCCTGTTCACGGCATTCGGTGCGGTCGGGCTGCTGCTGTGGTTCCGGCGCCACATCACGTCGGCCGCGATCGCCCTGACCGGTTACTCACTGTCCGGGCTGATCGGCATCGCGCACTACACGATCCCGGGCGCCACCGACATGGTCTGGTGGCGCCAGACGCACGTCATCGTCGACATCATCTGCGGAGTCGCGGTCCTGGCCTTCGCCCTGTGGGCGGCCCGCAACTCCAGCGAACTCATTCCGCCGGGTTCCCAGCCTGTCCGGCAGAAGACGCCAGGGACTCAGCGCGCTTCTTGAGTCCTTCGGCATGGCGGCGGAAGCCGTCGGCCACCCGGCCGGGACCGGCCAGTTTCACGAGCGGACCGCTGAACTCCTCGACCGTCGTGTACGACGTCGGGCCACCCGGTCGCTGTGTCAGTCGCTGGTGCCGCACACCGCGCACCAGTCCGAGTTTCGACGGCAAGCCCTCGTAGACGTAGGACATGAGGGCGGTCGTCGTACCGCTGGCCGGGTCGGTGGTGGGTCCGTCCAGGGCTGTGATCCGCTCGGGGGAGCGGGTCTTCTTGCCGTTGGACCAGACGACGTGCAGCACGATCGGGTTGCCGACCTGGGCGGGCGCGGCCGTCTCGGCTCGCTCCACGAAGGGGTTCCACTCGCCGTAGCGGGCGGTGTCGGTCATGACACCCCACACCACCTCGAGAGGTGCGTCGATCTCGATCTCGGCTGCGGGGTTCATGTCCGCATCCTTGCCGATGATCGAGCGAAGCTCACCAGGGAACTGCCGGAAGGCCGAGGGGAACTGGACCAGGTGTCGGCCTCGTACAGGTAACTGCCCCAATCGCCCATGCGCACAGTCTGACCGACGCCCGCTTCATTGCGGTGGTGGTGGGTCGGCCACCCCTTCGGGGAGCCGCGTCAGCGTCTCAAGCCCGGCGAACAGGCGCATCGACATGGCGTCGATGGCCATCTGCGGCTCGGGGTCGTCCCGTTGTGCGTACTCGGCGGCCGCGTCGAAGTGCACGAGCGCTTCCACGATGAGATCCGTAGTGGTCCTGCTCATAGCGACACCGCTTCCCCGAGAACTCGGTCCCTGAAGTCGGCCCGCAGGTCGTCCTGTGGCACGACGTCCACAGGTATACCGACGACGTCCGACAACAGGCGCTCGAGGCGGGCGATCTTGAGGAGGCCGACGGTTGGGGGGAGGTCGACGAGCAGGTCGATGTCCGAGCCTTCCTGGTCTTCGCCCGTCGCGACTGACCCGAACACTCTGACGTTCGATCCGCCCGCCTGCTTGATCCGTCGCGCCACCTCGCCTCGGTGCTGGCGAAGTGCCATCGCGCGAGGGCTGGTGCCATGAAACCTCAGCAGGCGGGAGACCTCGGGTTGGCTGCGTCCGATCTCACGGGCAATTTCGGCCTGGGTCATCCCGGCAGCGCTTGCGGCACGAACGGCAATGACCAGTTCGCGACGTGCCTCTGCGACCGCCGCGTCCGACCGGCGAGCCACCTGTCCAAGGACCGTCATGGACCAAGTATAGCAAGTGCTATTACCTGTCCTGCGGAATCCCTCAAGGCATCAGGAGACCCGGGCGGCGTACTGGTTCGCCAGTGAGGCGATGTCGGCGACGTACACGTCGGAGTGGTTGAAGCTGAAGATGGCGCGACGCCAGTTGTCGGCGACGCCGAGGTCACCGCTGTGGCAGAGGTAGCGGGAGGCCGCCAGGGCCGCGTCATCGATCTGGTTCGGGTCCGAGGTGCCGTCGTTGTTGCCGTCGGCGCCCCACTGCTCCCACGTCTGCGGGATGAACTGCAACGGCCCGACCGCGTGGTCCCAGGTGGTGTCTCCGTCGAGGGCCCCGTCGTCGGAGTCGCGGACGACGCCGAACTTGCCGCCACTCAGTGCGGGCCCGACGATGCCCGGCCGCGGCCAGCCGTCCTCGCCCAGCACGGCGTCGTTGGCGCTCCCGTGACCGGACTCGATGCCCCCGATGGCCGCGATCGTGGTCCAGCCGACTCGGCAGCCGGGCTGCTCATCGGCGATCCGCAGGTTGGCGCGGGCGTAGGACTCCAGGGCGCGCGGCGGGATGCCGGTGGCCGTCGACGTCGTGGAGATCCAGGCTGCTGACGGCTGGAACCGGTCGCGCACCGTCGCGGTGTCCCCAGTCGGGGCCGGGGGGGCGTCAGCGGTCACCGCCGGCGCCGGTTGCCCCTCGAAGGCGGGCAGCGGCGGAGGCTTCCCGGCGGTGTAGGCCACCGCGGCCCCGACTCCCAGGACGAGCAGGATCGCGGCAATGCCGAGGGTGACCGACCCGATGACGCGGTCCGGGAGCACGGGCGACTCAGCGGTAGTTGGTGAACTGCACGGCGAACTCGAGGTCCTGCGACTTCACCAGCTGCTGGACGGCCTGCAGGTCGTCGCGCTTCTTGGAGGAGATGCGGAGCTCGTCGCCCTGGATCTGCGCCTTGACGCCCTTGGGGCCCTCGTCGCGGATCAGCTTCGAGATCTTCTTGGCGTCCTCGGAGGTGATGCCCTCTTTGAGCACGATGTCGATCTTCGACTGCTGACCCGACTGGCGCGGTTCGGAGGCATCGAGGATCTTCAGGGACTGGTCGCGCTTGATGAGCTTGTCCTGGAAGACGCTGAGGACGGCGCTGGCGCGGTCGTCTGCGGAGGCGGAGATCTCGATCGCCTGATCGCCCTTCCAGTCGATGGACGCGCCCGTGCCCTTGAAGTCGAATCGGGTCGCGATCTCGCGGGCGGTCTGCCCGAGGGCGTTGTCGACCTCCTGGCGGTCGATCTTGCTGACGATGTCGAAGGAGGAATCGGCCATGGTGGTCACCTGCGCTGACTGTCGGAAGAGGATGGTGCGGTTTTCTGTGGAACGCCGTGCTGCGCTATTGTTTCTCGTCGTTGCTGACCATCCAACACAGGGCTGTTCCATAGGCGTGGAACGGGGCCAGCGACACTCCCGGCAGATTGCCCGAGCGGCCAAAGGGAGCTGACTGTAAATCAGCCGGCAACGCCTACGTAGGTTCGAATCCTGCATCTGCCACGGGAACAGTACGGAGCCCGGCCCCTTGCCAAGGGGGCCGGGCTTCGTCGTTTTCAGGGTTTCCAAGTTTTTTGGTGAGGGTTCATGAGATTCTTCTCCCGGAACGCTCGGAAACTCCTCTGCGCGGACGATGCAGCGGAAGTGAAAAACGTGCGCGCCCTTTTTGTGGCCCTGCTCCTGGCAGGCCTGCTGGTCCTGATGCCCTCCGCTCCTGCCCAGGCAGGTGTCACCTGCCCCCGCACGAGCAGCACGGTGGTCGTGTTCGGCGACTCAATGACGGTCGGGGCAACTCCGTTGCTCAACCGGGTTCAGCCCGCGTGGAGCATCGACGCCTTCTGGGGCCGTGGCGTCCTGCAGTTGCCGCGGCAGATCGACCGGTGGCTGGCCGGTCACCGCCTCCCCCCGAAGGTCGCCGTCATCGCGCTGGGGACCAACGAACAGGCGGGTTGGACCCGTGCGCACTACGTCCATGCCATCCGCAAGTTCCCTATCTCGACGCGGATCGTGTTCGTCAACACCTACCGACCGGGCGCCGCGGCCGCGGGTCTGTCCGACGGGCGGGAGTACAGCCGATGGATGGTCGAGATCGCCCAGTCGCCGACCATGAAGCACGTGGTCACGGTGGCGAACTGGCGGAGGATCGCCATCAACGACCCCGCGATGATTCGCGACGGAACGCACCAGTCGGAGAAGGGCCTGCGTTACTGGACCGCCGCCGTGACCAGCACTGCCACGCGCGCCAGCGATGCGAAGGTCTGCTGATTCAACGCTCCTGAAGCAAACCGCACGCACGAGGGTGTCCGCTGCTCTAGCGTGCGTCGCGGGGAGGGTCCCCCCGCAACCCTTGGAGTGTCCTGTGTCCGTACGTCCTCGTTCCCTGCCTACCGCCGGTCCACGTCGAGTGCCCCTCGTCGTCGGCGCACTGACGTTGCTGTTGCTTGCCTTCGGTCTGACCGGCGCGACAGCCACCTCCGGTACCACG
This sequence comes from Nocardioides sp. WS12, assembly GCF_014108865.1. Lineage (NCBI taxonomy): Bacteria > Bacillati > Actinomycetota > Actinomycetes > Propionibacteriales > Nocardioidaceae > Nocardioides > Nocardioides sp. WS12. Next base: position 1,153,309 of record NZ_CP053928.1, read on the forward strand.
GGGGTCGCGATCACGCCCCTGACGCCGACGAAGTTGATCGCCACCGGGGCTTCGGTTGCTGCCGGCAAGACCTACACCTTCGTGGCGAGCGGTGGTACGTCGACGGTGCCGTCGAATGCACTGGTGGTCGAGTTGGCGATCACGGCCAAGGGCACCAAGGCGGGAACGGTGTCCTTTGCTCCGCTCGGGGAGCCGGGGAACGGTTCGCCGACCACGGTGTCCTGGGCCGCTGGTGGGTCCGGCGCAGGAACCGTGCGGGTCAACGTCGGTAACTCGAACAAGGTCGTCGTGACCAACTCCAGTGCCGCGTCCGCGACCCTGGGCGTCAAGATCACCGGTTACTCCACGCTGGTGAGCGCGGCCGGGATCAGTGGCGTCGGGGGCGGAGACGGTCAGGTGCTGACCAACCAGGGCAACGGCACCGTGGGCTGGGAGTCGCTCCCCGAGCCGGAGCCCGTGCCCGTCGTCCACAAGGTCCACGTCAAGAGCACGGGGGTCGTCGACCTCGGCACGGCCACCGTCTCGCGGCCGAGCGCGGGCGTCTACGTCCTCACCGGCATCGCGGAGATCCGCACCTGCGCGGTCACGGGCTCGGTCGGAGCGATCAGTGGCGACGTGGTCGTGACGAACGCGATCGTGTCGACCAGCATCTCCCCCAACTTCGCCCAGGCGACGGTGCAGGTCCGGCTGCCGTCCAACGCACCCGTCGACAGCGCCTTCTTCCTGACGCTGGTCTGCTGAGGCCGATCTGTTGAGTGGGCTCGGCGAAGCCCGGTCCCCGAAAACGGGGCCGGGTTTCGTCGTACCCGATGCTTGACTGGAGCCATGAGTCGCGAACTGGTCCACCCGCCCAAGGCCGTTCCGGGGGACCGGATCGCGGTGCTGTCGCCGTCGTTCGCGGCTGCCGGTGCCTTTCCGGAGATCCACGAGCAGGCGATGGTGCGGCTGCGTGAGGTGACCGGTCTCGAGCCCGTCGAATTCCCCACGACCCGACAGGTCGGAGCCAGTCCCGAGGCGCGGGCGGCCGACATCAACGCGGCCTTCGCGGACCCGACGATCCGGGCCATCCATGCGGTGGTGGGCGGGTTCGACCAGATCACCGTGATCCCCCACCTCGATGCCGAGTTGGCTCGCGCCGACCCGAAACCCTTCGTCGGCTACAGCGACAACACCCACCTCCACCAGTGGTTGTGGGCCGCCGGCATCGCCAGCTTCTACGGCGGATCCACCCAGGTTCACCTCGGCCCCGGGCCAGCCGTCGACGACATCCATGCCGCCGCGCTGCGTGCGGCGTTGCTGACCGGCGAACGGATCGAGCTCACGCCCGCGGACTGGTCGCAGGACATCGGGTTGGGGTGGGACAACTCCCTCGCGCTCAGTGAGTACGGCGCCCGGGAACCGAGCGAGCCGTGGGAGTGGTTCGGCCCGCAGCGGGCCGTGACCGGCCGCACCTGGGGCGGTTGCTTCGAGGTGCTCCCGCAACTGTTCATTGCGGGGCGGTTCGAGGCCGGGGTGGACGAACTGGCCGGCGGCGTCCTCCTCCTGGAGGCGTCCGAGGAACTCCTGCCGGCTCGTGAGGTGGGCTGGATCGTGCGGGCGCTGGGGGAGCGGGGCGTGTTGGCCGCGGTCGACGCCGTGCTGGTCGCCCGCCCGCCGGTCTCGGACTTCGTCGTCCAGCCCTCGCCGGAGGAGCGCATCGAGCTCCGGGCCGCGCAACGCGACGCCGTCGTCGCCGAGGTGGCGCGCTACAACCCGGACGCCGTGGTGTGCGTCGGCATTCCGTTCGGACACACTCGGCCGCAGTGGATCGTCCCGCATGGCGGCGAGATGACCGTCGACGGAGCCCAGCAGCAGGTCTGGGCCGACTACGCCTGAGCCCCGGCAGGGAAGGTCAGGAGCGGAAGGCCACGACGTGGCCGACCACGCCGACCCGGACCCGGTCGCCGGGGAGCGGCACGGAGTCGGCCGGCGTACGCGCCGCGACGTGCTCGCCGGACTCCAGCCGGACCCGGATGGTCGCGTCGTGGCCGAAGAAGCTCACGTCGAGCACTTCGCCCGGTGCACCCTCGCCGTCCGCGGGACGGATCTGGAGTTGCTCGGAGCGGACCGCGAACTGGGCGGGACCGCCGGAGCCGACCGGCGACTGCGTCGACACCGTGCCGAGCGCGCACTGGCCGGAGCCGGTTGCGTCGACCTGGCCGGGCAGCAGCGACGCGTGGCCGATGAAGGACGCGACGCGGGGATCGGCGGGCTCGAGGTAGACCGTCGTGGGCGGCGCGACCTGGAGGAACTGGCCGTCCACCATCACCGCCACCTGATCGGCCAGCGACAGCGCCTCGCCCTGGTCGTGGGTGACCAGCACGGCAGCGGCATCCGCAGCCCGCAGGGCGCGTACGACGGCCCGGCCGGTCTCCTCGCGCAACGAGGCGTCGAGGGAGGAGAACGGTTCGTCGAGCAGGACCAGCTTCGGACGCGGCGCCAACGCGCGGGCGAGCGCGACCCGCTGCTGTTGTCCGCCCGAGAGCTCGTGCGGGAACCGACCGGCGAGCTCGGGGGCGAGCTCGACGAGCTCGAGCGCCTCGGACACGCGGCCGTGAGCGTCGCGGCGCTCGGCGCGCGGCAGGCCGAAGGCGACATTGCGCGCGACGGTGAGGTGCGGGAACAGCGCGCCCTCCTGGGGCACGTAGCCGAGACCGCGCTGGCGGGCGGGCACGATCCGGCGACCGCCGACCACCTCGGTGCCGGCGACGGTGATGCTGCCGCCGGAGGGCCGGACGAAGCCCGCGACCGCGCGCAACAGGGTCGTCTTGCCGCAACCCGACGACCCGAGGATCGAGGTCACGCCACCGGGGACGACGAGGTCGAGGCCGTGCAGGACCGGCGCGCCGCCGTACCCGGCCTCGAGACCGCGGATCTCCAAGGCGGCGGTCGTGGTGGTCACGAACGACTCCTCATGCTCAGCCGGGCCAACAGCCAGGTGGACGGAACGGAGAGCAGGATCAACGCCAGCGCGTAGGGCGCCGCGGCACCGTAGGCGATCGAGGAGGCATCGGACCAGAACTCGGTGGCGAGCGTATCGGTGCCGATCGGCGCGAGCAGCAGGGTGGCGGTGAGTTCGGTCGAGACCGCGAGTGCGACGAGGGCGGCTGCCGCCGCCAGACCGGGTACGACGAGGGGCAGCGTGACGCGGCGAGCGACCTCCGGACCGGTGCAGCCCAGGCTGCGCCCGACCTCCTCGATGCCCGGCGGTACGAGTTCGAAGGTGGCCCGGACGCTGACCACAGCACGCGGCAGGAAGAGGATCAGGTAGCCGATCAGCAGCAGCCCGAGGGTCTGGTAGAACGACGGCACCACGCGGATCGCGACGGTGACCAGCGCCAGCGCGATGACGATGCCGGGCATCGCGCTCGCGGTGTAGACGCTGCGCTCGATGGTGGTCGTCAGCAGGCTGCGATGCCGCACGGCGAGCCACACGACGGGGATGGCGGCGGCCGTCGCCAGCGCACCGCCCAGGACGGCGAGCATCAGCGTTGACCAGAGGGCGCCGCCCAGTTCGCCCATGTCGACACCCGCTGACGTGCCGCGTGCCAGCCAGCGGGCGAGGCTGCCGAGGGGGACGCCAAGGGCCCACGCGGCCAACAGGGCAAGGGATCCGACGACCCACGGCTTGTGGCGGCCCAGGCGGATCGGCGCGAACTGGCGGTTGGTTCCGGATCCGACGCGCGCCCGCGGACCACGCCCGCGCAGGAGCAGTTCGATGCCGAGCAGCAACAGGCAGAAGACCACGAGCACCAGGGCGAGCAGGGTGGCTTCCGGTCCGTTGAAAACCGTGGCGTACTGCTGGAGGATCGCCGTCGTCAGGGTCGGGTAGTTGAGCAGTTGGAGGGCGCCGTACTCGGCCAGCAGGTGCAGGCCCACCAGGAGCGCGCCACCCAGCACGCCCGGGCTGATCGCCGGCAGGGTGACCCGGAAGAAGACCTGCCACGGTCCCTTGCCGAGCGACGTGGCGACTTCCTCGACGGCGGGGTCGAGGCGGCGCAGCGCAGCGACGGTGGGCAGGTAGACGAGCGGGAAGTAGGACAGCGTCACGACCATCACGGCGCCGGGGAAGGACTGCACGTCGTGGGTCAGCGAGACCCAGCCGTAGCCGTTGACGAACGCCGGGACGGCGAGGGGCGCGCACAGCAGGCCGTGCCACCACACGCGTGCGGGGACGTCGGTGCGCTCGACCACCCACGCCCCGGCCACGCCGACGACGACGCTGGTGAAGACACCGGCCACCAGGAGGCGGGTGGTGTTCCACAGCAGCTCGCCGATCCGGGGCCGCCACAGGAAGTTCGCGGCCTCGTCGCGGCCGAGCTCGGCGGTGGTCCACAGGACGTACCCGAGCGGCACCAGGGTCAGCGCCGCGATGAGCAGACCGACGACCAGGAGCGGCAAGGCAGGCGCAGCGACCCCCCGCGGCCTTCCGGCCGCGGGGGGTCGCACCGCTTGTCTCGACGAACTCAGAAGAAACCGACCTCGGTCATCAGGGCGAACGTGGCCTTGGCGTCGAGGTCGGAAACGTTGACTTCCGGCGGCTGCAGTTCGCTGAACGGTTTGGCCACGCCCTCGAGCTGGACGGCCGGGTTGAGCGGGTACTCCAGTGCGTAGCTGTCGGCGAGGATCTGCTGGCCGTTCTTGTTCACAAGGAACTCGATGAACTGCTCGGCCTCGTCCTTCATGTCGCTGGACTTGAGGATGCCGGCGCCGGAGACGCTCACGAACGCGCCGGGGTCCTGCTTCGTGAAGTAGTACTGCTCGCTGTTGTCGGAGACGTCGCCGTTCTCCTTGTGGTCGCGCTCCCAGTAGTAGTGGTAGACGATGCCGACCTCGATCTCACCGGAGTCGACGGCCTCCAGCACGAGGTTGTTGCCGTCGTAGACCTTGCCGTTCTCCTTGATGCCCTCGAGCCACGCCTTGGTGGCGTCGGCACCCTCGAGTTCGAGGACGGCCGCGACGATCGCCTGGAAGTCCGCGCCGGTCGGGGAGAAGGACAGCCGGCCCTTCCACTCGGGCTTCGCGAGATCGAGGATCGACGCGGGAAGGTCCGACACCTGGACCTTGTCGGTGTTGTAGACGAGCACCGTCGAGCGCGCCACGAAGCCGGTCCACAGGCCACTGCGGGGGCGGTACTGCGCCGGGATCGGCTCCACCAGGTCGGCGGGCAGCTTCTCGAACAGACCGGCCGCCTCGACCTGCGACATGGCGGGGGAGTTCTCGGTGAGGAACACGTCGGCCGGCGACGCGTCGCCCTCCTGCACGAGCTGGTTGGACAGCTCGAGGTCCTTGCCGTTGCGGAGCTCGACCTCGATGCCGGTCTCTTCCGTGAACGCCGGGGCCAGCTCCTTGAGCAGCGGCTCGTGCTGGGCGTTGTAGATGACCAGCTTCGGCTCGTCGTCACCGCTGCACGCAGCGAGCATGGGAGCGACGAGGGTCACGGCGGCGAGGCCGAGGCCGGCGCGCAGCAGGCGGTTCTTCATCGGGATTCCTGTCGTTCGGTTCCATGGGGAGCGTAGTGAGAGCGGTGAGCGGCCAGCGCGGTGGCCCGGTTCACCAGGTGCCAGGTGAGGACGCCTGCGGCGAGCGAGACCAGCAGCCCGGCCAGCGGCCAGCGGTCCTCGAGGTGCGGGTAGATCTGCCAGTGCGTGAGGTAGACGTAGAGCGAGGCGCTCGCGATCGTTCCGGTCAGACCGACCAGGACCCGTGGCCACGGCACCGTCGGCACCCACACCAGCAGTGCCACGCCACCGGCGATCATCAGGTCACGGGCGACGTCGCCGGTGAAGTCCCACGTGCCCGCCAGCAGCAGGGTGGTGACGGCGAGTCGCTGTGGCACGTTCCGCGCGACCGACGCGGCCCACCCGCCGAGGAAGAGCCATGCGACGAACGTCGAGGAGTGGATCAGGTCGCCGTCGTACGACGTCGAGGTGGCCCAGAAGCGCGGCACGAGTGCCAGGGCAGTGAGACCGGTGGCGAGCGCGAAGCGGTGCCGGCGTTCGAGCGCCATGATCCGCGGGATCGCCGTCAACAGGCCGGCCCCGACCGCGAACAACACGATCACTTCGATGAACCAGTAGTGCCACGCGGGCTCGGACCAATTCCGGCCGCCGAGGACGTCATTGAGCAGGAAGACGCTGCGCCACAGGTAGTCGCCGGTCACCAGGGAGACAGCGCCGATCCAGAGGATGGCGGGTACGACGACCCGGCTCGTCGCGCGGAAGACCCGGCGCACCCGGTCGCGGGAACTCTCGTCGGTGAGGTGGAAGCGGGCGAAGTTGGCGCCGGCGACGGCGAGCAGCACGTGGGCGCCGCCGTAGAGCAGCCACAGGTTCGTGTGCGTGCCGACGATGAACACGATGGCGGCGGTGCGCAGGGCGATCGTCGTGTCGATGCGCGCCCAGCCACGGCGACGCGGGTGGTCGGCGTTGCCCAGCAGGGTGGCGAGGTCCTCGATGGAGCGCCGCGGCCAGTCGGCGGGCAACCGGCCGATCCGTCGCTCGAGGCGGAGCGAGAGTTCGACGTAGGACAGGGAGTCGCCGCCGAGACCGACGAACGAGTCGTCCGGGCCGACCGGGCCGCACCCGAGGATCCGCTCGTAGAGGCGGGCGATCGAGGTGGCCGCCGTTCCCTGCTCGACGACTTCGGGCACCTCGAGGCGGGCGACGGCCTGCTGGTTGATCTTGCCGTTCGGCAGGCGGGGGAGGTCGTCGACCGGCACGACGCGGATCGCGTGGCCGGGCAACCGGGTGTCGGCGGCCGTCGCGGCGCGCACCTCGTCGAGGGTGAGGGCTTCGGACGGGCCGGGCACCGCCACCACCAGTCCGGAGCCGTCGGCCGCCTCTGCGCACGCGACGTCGTGGCCGCCGAGGCAGAGCAGGGTCTGCACCCGGTCCAGGTCGATGCGTTCGCCGAAGACCTTGGCGAACCGCGACCGTCGGCCGACGATCTCGACGAGTCCGTCGGTGATCCGGGCGAGGTCGCCCGTCCGCAGGTCCCCGCTGCGCTGACGGAGACTCAGGTCCGCCGGGGAATCGGCGTAGCCCATCATCACGTTCGGGCCGGAGTAGACGAGTTCGCCGACCCCGGGCTCGGCGCCGTCCACCGGATCGATCCGGAAGGTGCCACCCGGGATTGCTACGCCGACGGCCGACGGGTGGGTCAGGGTCAGGGCCGGCGGCAGGTACGCCATCCGTGCTGTTGCCTCGGTCTGGCCGTACATGACGAACAGGTCCCAGCCCTCGAGGCGGCCCTGCTCGGCCAGCGCCGTGACGCGCTCGGGCGCCATCCGGCCGCCGGCCTGGGTGACCTGGCGCAGCGCCGGCAGTTCGGGCCAGCCGGCGGCGCCGAGCAGGTCGAAGGTGTACGGAACACCGGCGAACGACGTCACGCCGCGCTCGCGCGCATCCGCCCACAGGCTGGGGTCGGTGACGGAACGGTCGTCCAGCATCAGGGAGGCGCCGACAGCGAGGTGGCTGTGCAGCACCGACAGGCCGTAGCAGTAGTCGAGCGGCAGGGTCGTGACGGCGACGTCGTCGCTGCGCAGACCGAGGTACGACGCGATGGCGCTCGCGTTGGCGTCGAGGTTGGCCTGCGACAGGCGCACCAGTTTGGGCGACCCGGTCGAACCCGACGTGCTGAGCAGCAGCCGCAGGTCGGGGTGGAGTGCGGGCGCGGGGGCACCTGTCGGACGCCACGCGCGGTCGTCGTACTCGATGGAGGAGGTGTAGGCCCGGGCCAGGCCGTCGTTGTGGGTCAGGAGGGTGGCGTGCCCGCCGGTGAGGGAGGCCAGCCAGGCCACGACGAAGTCGACCGTGGGGGCCGGGCTCAGCCGGACGAGCTGGCGGGTCGTGCCGACGAGCGCGTCCAGTTCGGCCCGGGCCGTCGCGACACGACGGTCCAGCGCGGCGTAGCTGATGCTCCCGTCCGGAGTGTGCAGGGCGGGGCGGTGGCCATGGCGCGCGAGGTCGACAGCGAACCCGGTCGCGAGGACCGTCTGCTGCACCTGTGCGCTGGCTGTGCCTTCCCCCACCCCTGAAGGGTAAGGCAAGGTTGACCTCAGTTGGGTATGCCTGCCCTCACATGGGACGGAGCAGGAAGACCGGGATCACCCGGTCGGTCCACTCGGTGTACTTCGCGTAGTTGGGCCAGATCGTGAGCATGTGGGCCCAGACCCGGTCCTTCTCCTCGCCGGTCACCTCTTGCCAGGTGCAGGTGTGTCGGCGTCGGCGGTACGCGACCTCGACCGTCTCGGCGGCGCGGAGGTTGTGCGTCCACACGGGAGGCTTGGGCGCACCGAAGTGGGATCCGGCGATGAGCCACCCGCCCTGCCACGGCACGCACAGCAGGGGAGTCGATCGCGGGATGCCCGACTTGCGACCGATGACGGTGAGCATCAGGTTCGGCAACCCGGCGATGTCCAGGAGGCTCAGGCGGCCGCGCGTCACTTGCTGGAGGTGGGAGTCGGTCCAGGTGACCTGGGGCAGGAGTTTCGGCATCCATGGCTGTGAGCCGATCTTCACGGCGACCGGAGTCAGAAGTCCCATGTTCCCAGCGTAGTGGAACGTGTTCCATTGAAATGACCAACGGGACGCCCTCCGGATGGAGGACGCCCCGTCAGGGTGCTGTGTCGTGCGTGCAATCAGGCAGCGACCTGCTGGCCCGTCAACACCTTGTAGGTGTAGGCGGTACCGATGAGCGCGATCGGCAGCGTGAAGATCAGGCCGACGCCGCAGAGGATGGCGCCCGCGCCACCGATCAGACCGCCGACGAGGTACCAGATCAGCGCGTTGCCGATGTTGTTCTTCACCAGGTCGATGCTCGCCTTGATGGCCTCGACGGGCGCGAGGCGCTTGTCGATCACGAAGTAGAGCGAGTAGCTGGTGAAGAAGCCGATGATGATGCCCGGCAGGTAGCAGAGAATCGTGCCGACGATCGTTGCGCCACCGACCATGAGCGAGGTGATGAGCACCGGGCCGATGTTGTCGAACTTGAGCGCATCAGCGGCAGCGAACGGTCGCCCCTCGGTCACGCCGAGCGCGCCGCGAATCAGGCCGGAGCCGATGACCTGGGCGACGATCATGATGGCGCCGAAGACGATCGCGTTGAGGATCAGGCTGACGACGAACGGCGTGCCGAAGTCGGTGACCAGGCCGATGAAGACGAAGCCGACGATGGCGGTGATCGCGATACCCGCGAACAGCGCCAATGCAGCGAGGATGAACTGCGTCATGTTCGCCTGGAACTTGGTCCACGCGTAGTTGACCGCGGCACCGAGGTCCCACTGCGCGGCGGGCATTCCGCCACCCGGAGGGGGCGCACCATATCCGCCACCAGGCGGCGGAGGCGGAGCTCCGGGGCCTCCCGGAGGCGGCGGCTGGTTGTAGGACATGGGTCCTCCTTGAGTCAGGTGGTGCGCGACCGCACCGGGGAATGTCAGCAATCTAGGGCAAATCACGGCCTCCGAGCAGGCGCACGCGCGTTCTTGCCCTGTTGTCGGCCCGTTCAACCCAAGGTCCGCCGGACGCCGCCCCGCCGACAACCGCCGTCACTAGCGTCCGAACGTGATCACGCGTGGGCTCCTCGGCGGAGTGCTGGTTCTCCTCGGAGGCCTCGTCACCGCCACCCTGCCTGCGAGCACGCCCGTTCTCAACATCGGTCCGCTCGACGTCCTGCGCGGACTGGAAGTCGGCCGGATGGCCGGTCTGGTGGTGGTTCTGGCCGGGCTCGGCCTGCTCGCCCATGCCTGGCTGCGCCTGTGTCGTACCGTCGCCGTGGGCGACCGGGACACCGTCGATCCCGCCGAAGGTGTGGCCCTCGTTCGTTTCGCGACCGCCGCCTGGTGCGCCCCCCTGGTGCTGGCACCGCCGCTGTTCTCCCGTGATGGCTGGTCGTACGCCGCCCAGGGCATGCTCGCGAGGGTCGGACTGTCGCCGTACGACTGGGGGCCGGGGGCGCTTGCTCCTGCCGACTTCATCCCGTGGCCGTGGATCACGGGACCGCCGATCGTGCAGGCGGTCGACCCGCTGTGGTGGGACACCGCGACGCCGTACGGGCCGGTGCCCGTCTTCTTCGGCGCTCTCGCGGCCGACACCACGGGCAACCCGTGGATGCTCGTGATCGCGCACCGCTGCATCGCCCTGGTGGGCCTTGCCCTGCTGGCGTGGGCGGTTCCGCGCCTTGCCGGCTGGACGGGAGCCAACCCTGCGGTGGCATCAGCGCTCGTCCTGGTCTCGCCGTTGATGATGGCCAACGGTGTCGCCGGTCTCCACAACGACCTGCTCATGGTCGGCCTGATGGCCGCTGCGCTGGTCATCGCCGTCGAACGCGGCTGGGTCTGGGGAGCGATGCTCGCCGGGGTCGCCGCGGGTGTGAAGGTGCCGGGCGGCCTGGTGGCCGTCGGCATCGTGGTCGTCTCGCTCCCCGCAGGAGCCGCACTGCTACCCCGGGTACGACGCCTCGGGGCCGTCGCTGCGGTCTCTGTCGGAACGCTCGTGGGACTGGGCCTGGTCACCGGGCTTGGTGCCGGCTGGGTCCGGGCCCTCACCGTCCCCGGCGAGGTCAACACCCCCCTCTCGGCGACCACCCTGGTGGGTGGCGTTCTGGACTGGGGTGCGCTTCATCTGGGTCTCGGCACGGACCCGGCGATGTTCCGCGACCTGGTGCGGGCCGTGGGCCTGCTGGTCGCGCTCGGTGTGGGCGCGTGGCTCGTGTTGCGCGGGCAGACCGGTTCGCGCACAGCGGCGCTCAGCGCCGTCGCGTTCACCACGGCGGCCTTCGTGCTGCTGTCCCCGGTCGTGCACCTCTGGTACTTCCTGATGCTGCCGCCGTTCCTGGCGACCCAGCGACTTCCGCGCCATGCCATGGGCGCCCTGGTCGCGGTGTCCCTGCTGCTCGGACTGGTTGCGCCCCTCGACTCCTCTTTGCACGGTGCCTACTACGCGATCGTGATCGGAGCGATGACCGTCGCGCTGTTGATGCCAGTGCTACTGCTGACCCGGGTGGCGCGGGAGCGCCTGGCCAGCATCGTCGCGCCGCTGGCGCCAGCGGACCGCCCGGATCAGCCCGCGGCCAGCGCCGGGTAGTCCGTGTAGCCCTCGGCTCCGCCGCCGTAGAAGGTCGCACCGTTGGGCTCGTTGAGCGCGGCGCCGGTACGGAATCGCTCCGGCAGATCGGGGTTGGCGATGAAGGGGCGACCGAACGCTGCGGCGTCGATCAGCCCGGCTGTGATGAGGCGTTCGGCCTTGTCCGTCGTGTAGTTGCCGGCGCCGACGATCACGCCGTTGAACGCCGCGCGCAACTGCGTGCGGAACTCGTCGTCGATCACGGGGCCGCCAGCCCAGTCCGGCTCGGACAGGTGCAGGAACGCGAGGTTCCGCCGGGAGAACTCGGCGGCGAGGTGCAGTGCCATCGGCAGGTCGTCGTCATCGAGTCCGTTGAACGAGCCCTGGGGCGAGATCCGGATGCCGACGTGCTCGGCGTCCCAGGCGTCGATGGCCGCGTCGACCGCCGCGAGCGGGAAGCGGGCACGGTTCTCCTGGGAGCCGCCGTACTCGTCGGTGCGGTGGTTGCTCTGCTCGCTGAGGAACTGGTGGATCAGGTAGCCGTGCGCGCCGTGCAGTTCGACCAGGTCGAAGCCGGCCTCCCGGGCGTTCGCCGTTGCGCGGCGGTAGTCCTCGACCGTCTCGGCGATCTCCTCGACGCTGAGTGCACGCGGGGTGGGGCAGTTCGCGCGCAGCGGCTGGCCGTCCTCGCCCTTGATCGTGGCCCGGTTGCGGTACGGCAGCGCGGACGCCGACACCGGCAGGGCGCCGTCGTGGAACGACTCGTGGGACACCCGGCCGACGTGCCAGATCTGGGCGGCGATCCGACCACCCTCGGCGTGCACCGCGTCGGTGACCTTGCGCCAGCCCTCGACCTGCTCGGCGCTGTAGATGCCCGGGGTGTCCATGTAGCCCTTGCCGATCGGCGAGATCTGGGTGCCCTCCGAGAAGATCAGGCCAGCTCCGGCGCGCTGCCGGTAGTACTCCACGATCAGGTCGTTCGGGACGTCGATCCCGGGGGTCGCGCGCATCCGGGTCAGCGGGGCCATCAGGACACGGTTCGCCAGCGGGGTCGTGCCGATGCTGAGCGGGTCGAAGAGTGAGGTCACTCGATCACCAACAGGACCTCGACGGTGGGTATTCCGCCCGACCGCTTCAGGCGGTGAGCGCGCCGACCCGGTCGCCGGCGTGAATCGCCAGCATCCGGTCCACGGTGCTCGCCCACGTGAAGGTCTCCGCACGGAGGCGGGCTGCCCGGCGCACCCTGGCCTGTGGCCGCGACGCGAGGGCCAGTACCGCATCGGCCAGCGCGCCTGCCTCCGGGGCGCCCCATGCTCCGCACCCGTCGGTGACCAGCTCCCGGGCGCCGCCGCGATTGGCGGTGACCACGGGTGTCCCGCAGGCCAGCGCTTCCAGCACGGCCAGTCCGAACGTCTCGCCCGGGCACACGGAGAGCGCGATGTCGGCGGCGGCGAGCCGGTCACGCAACGCGGCCCGCCCGTCGACGTACCCGTGGAAGTGGACGGGTGATCCTGCCGCGATCTCCTCGAGCTCGTCGCGGTGCGGGCCATCGCCGTACACGTCGAGCCGGACGGGAACGCCACGTCGGTGCAGCTCCACGGCCGTCGCGACCGCGAGGTGCGGGGACTTCTCCCGGGAGAGCCGACCCGCGTGGACCAGGCGGAGCTCCGGGCCACCGCCGGGTCGCCTCACAGCGGGCCGGAAGGTGTCGAGGTCCACGCCCAGGGGGACGCGCTCGACGGGGCATCCGGCCGAGTCCGCGACCGCGCGGAACTCGCCCTCGGCGTAGCGGGAGGTCACCACGACGGTGTCGAAGCTGCGGACCAGCAAGCGGTTGAGCAGGCCGATGGAGACCTTGGACGTCGTGTCGAAACCGGTCCGCATCGCGAACATGTCGCCGAGGCGTTCGTGCGAGAGCAACACGCTGCGGACGTCGTTGCGCCCGGCCCACCACGCCACCGGCAGCAGAGTGAGCTTGTCGCTCCACTCGACGCTCGTGGGCTGCCACTGCTCGAGGACGTCGGTGACCCGCCACGGTTCGACGATCAGCCGGTAGCCGCCGCCGACCCGGGGAGCGCGCACCTGGACGACGTCGCCCAGATCGGTCTCGAGGATGGCGTCGACCGGGCCGGGGATCACCAGCAACCGCTCGGCCCCGGCGGCGACGTAGCCACGCCCGAGTTGCTCGATCGCGGTCCGCATCCCTCCCGAGGTCGACCCGACGAAGTTGGCCAGCTGAGCAATCCGCACGTTGCCACCTTCCCCGCTCCCGGTGAACCCGAGCCCACCTGTGGTTGACGAGCGCGGAAAGATGAAGGGCATGGTCGAGTTGATGACGCCCCGGGAGGTGCCGCTCGGCGGGCCTCGCGCGATGACGGTACGACGCACGCTCCCGCAGCGGGAACGGTCGCTGATCGGCGCCTGGTGCTTCCTCGACCACTACGGCCCCGATGCCGTCAGTGAGTCCGGTGGCATGGAGGTCGCGCCCCATCCGCACACCGGACTGCAGACCGTGAGCTGGCTGTTCACCGGCGAGATCGAGCACCGCGACAGTGCGGGGACCGTCGCGATGGTGCGTCCCGGCGAGGTCAACCTGATGACGTCGGGCCAGGGGATCAGTCACTCCGAGGTCTCGACGCCGGAGACGGCAGTGCTGCACGGCGCCCAGCTCTGGGTGGCCCTGCCGGACGCCGATCGCCACACAGCCCCGGGCTTCCAGCACCACGCACCGGCTGAGATCGCCGGCACGGGCTGGCGCGCCCGCGTCTTCCTCGGCTCGGTGCTCGGGGACACCTCGCCGGTCAGCACCTTCACGCCGTTGCTGGGCGCCGAACTGGTGCTCGATCCCGGCACCAGCCTGGACGTGCCGGTCGACGAGACCTTCGAGCACGGGGTCCTCGTGGACCTCGGGTCGGTGTCCGTGGACGGCATCGACGCCGCCACGGCCGACCTCGCCTACGTCGCCTCCGGAGCCGAGGAGATCCGTCTGGTGGCGGGCGCCGACGGTGCCCGGCTGCTGCTCCTCGGCGGTCCGCCCTTCGGGGAGTCCATCGTGATGTGGTGGAACTTCGTCGGCCGCACCCACGAGGAGGTCGCCGGTTTCCGCGCTGACTGGCAGGCGCAGATCACCGACGCCGCCGGCGAGATCCTGGACGACAGCCGCCTCGTCGCAGCAGGCCGCTTCGGCGTCGTACCCGACCAGCCGCTGAAGCCGATCCCCGCGCCCGTGCTGCCCAACGTGCGCCTCAAGGAACGTCGTTGATTGCCGGACTCACCTGGCTGGTCGCGTTCCAGCTCCTCGGAGAGTTCATCGCCCGGATGGCTGACCTGCCCGTGCCGGGCCCGGTCGTGGGCATGCTTCTGCTGTTCTGCTTCCTCCGTCTGCGTCGGTACGACGATGCGGGCTCCATCGTGCGCGCCGGCACCGCGTTGCTGCGACACCTGCAGCTCTTCTTCGTCCCGGCCGGCGTGGGGGTGGTGCTCTACCTCGGCCTGATCGGGCGCGAGGTGCTGCCGATCGGGGTGGCGATGCTCGGTTCGTGGCTGCTCGGCCTCGCTGCGGTCGGCTGGACCGCGGTGGCCCTGGAGCGGCTGCTCGGCCGACCCCGCGACGACCTGGGTGCGGCATGACCGCCGCGTTGGACCAGGCCCTCGAGGTCGCTCGCTCGCCACTGGCCCTGCTGGCCGTCACCCTCGGCGGCTACCAGCTCGGCCGGTGGCTGCAGGTCCGCTCGGGCGGGCATGCCCTGGTCCAGCCGGTGCTGGTGACCATCGTGGTCGTGGGACTGGCGATCACGGCGCTGGACGTCGACTACGCGGACTACCGCAGCGCCACCGAGCTGATCGCCTTCTGGCTGGGACCGGCGACGGTCGCCCTCGCCATTCCGTTGCACCGCCAGGCCGCGCGGCTCAAGGGCTTCGTGGTCCCGATGCTGGTGGCGATCGTGGTCGGCGCCGTCGTGTCGATCGTGTCCGCAGTCCTGCTCGCCCGTGCCCTCGGTGCGGGCGACGACCTC
Source organism: Nocardioides sp. WS12 (assembly GCF_014108865.1). Lineage (NCBI taxonomy): Bacteria > Bacillati > Actinomycetota > Actinomycetes > Propionibacteriales > Nocardioidaceae > Nocardioides > Nocardioides sp. WS12. The sequence continues at coordinate 1,168,427 of NZ_CP053928.1, forward strand.
GAACGGACCCTGGCCACCAAGGCCGCGACGACCCCCGTGGCGATTGCAGTGACCGACGCGTTGGGCGGCATCCCGCCGCTGGCCGCGGTGTTCGCGATCATCATCGGGATCTTCAGTGCCATCGTCGGCCCGGCGACGCTCAACCTGCTCCGGATCCGGGACCGCCGGGCGCGCGGGCTCGCCGTCGGTGCGGTTTCCCATGGCATCGGTGCCTCGCGGATGCTCCGAGAGGACGAGACCGAAGGGGCGTTCGCCGGCCTCGCGATGGGACTCTCGGCGCTCGCGATCAGCCTGCTGGTCCCCGTCCTGGCCCTCTGGCTCTTCTGAGTTGAGCTGGACGGGTTGAACTGGCCGAGGTTGAGCTACTTGCCCCAGAGCCGGTCGCGGACGGCCAGCACCTCGGCGACGAGCGCGGCCACGGCCTCCGCGCGGTCGTCGTCGAAGTACACGAGGAAAGGCGTACTGCCCCACGTCAGGTGCGGCTGCAGGTAGTTGCGACCCTTCGCCCGGTCGACCTTGATCTCACGGATCGTGGCGGCGTGGACCCGCCCGTTGCTGTGCTGGGTCCCTGAGAAGCACTCGAGGACGGCGCCGTCGAAATGCAGGAAGGCCTCGCTGCTGCAGAACAGGTCCATGGGCTCACCGTGGCACACCCCGAACGACGGCGCCGCGATCTTCCGGTTGCGGTCGCACAGCGACCGGGTGGCGGCTACGGTCTCGACTCATGACGACGCGAGTCCACGCCTTCTCTGACGACGCCCTCGGCGACCTGGACGCGGTCGGCCTCGCCGAGCACCTTGCTGCGGGCAAGGTCTCCGCAACCGAGGCCGTCGAGGCTGCGATCAGCCGGATCGAGAAGGTCGTCGCCGAGTTGAACCCGATGGCGTTCACCGCCTACGACCGCGCGCGGGTGGGCGCCCGGACGCCGGGGGAGAAGTTCTTCGCCGGCGTGCCCACCCTGCTCAAGGACAACGTCGACGTGGGCGGCATGCCGACCATGTCGGGCACCGACGCCTGGGCGCCCCGGCCCGCGAAGAAGGACGGCGACTTCGCGGCGATGTACCTCGCTACCGGGATGATCGCGCTGGGCAAGAGCCAGCTCTCGGAGTACGGCTTCAGCGCCTCCGCCGAGCACCCGCGGCTCGGTGCGGTCCGCACCCCGTGGAACACCGACCACTCGGCCGGTGCGTCGAGCGCCGGCTCGGCGGCACTCGTCGCGGCGGGCGCCGTACCGATTGCCCACGCGAACGACGGCGGCGGCTCCATCCGGATCCCCGCGTCCGTCAACGGACTGGTCGGGCTCAAGCCCACCCGCGGCCGTCTGCCGCAGGACAAGATCATGCGGGAGATGCCGATCAAGATCGTCTCTGACGGCGTGGTGACCCGGACGGTTCGCGACACGGCCGCGTTCTACCGCGAGGCCGAGCGCGTCCAGCGCAATCTCGCGTTGCCGCCGATCGGCGACCTGACCCGCCCGATCAAGCGCCGGCTGCGGGTCGCCCTGAACACCAGCGGCGTCGGCCGCGGCGCCGACCCCGAGACGCGCGCGCTGACCGAGAAGACGGCCGCCCTGCTCGAGGACCTCGGCCACACGGTCACCGAGACCGACGCACCGATCGGACCCGGGTTCGCCGACGACTTCCTCCTCTACTGGGCGATGCTCGCCCAGGCGATGCTGACCACCGGCCGGCCGGTCCACGGCCGCACGTGGAGCAAGGCGAAGCACGACAACCTGACCCTTGGCCTGGCCCGCCACGCCCGCCGCAACCTGCACCGCCTCCCGGGCACGATCACCCGCCTCAAGCGCGCCAACGCCCAGGCCGAGCTCTACTACGAGAAGTACGACGTCGCGCTGACGCCGACGCTCGGCGCCGCCACGCCCCCGGTCGGCCACCTCGACCCGACCCAGACCTACGACGTGATCATGGACAAGTTGATGGACTGGGTGGCCTTCACGCCGTGGCAGAACGTCACGGGTGCACCCGCCATTTCGCTGCCCCTCGCGACCACCGCAACGGGGCTTCCGCAGGGCATGATGTTCGGTGCAGCACCCGGTCAGGAAACCCTCCTGATCGAGCTCGCGTACGAGCTCGAACAGGCCCAACCGTTCGCCCGGATCCACGCCTGAATTCGACGGTGAGCGGCCCGATTTCATCTCCGTCGAAAGCGCGTGTATCGTTCTGCGGCGTTGCCCCTTTAGCTCAGACGGCAGAGCGTCTCCATGGTAAGGAGAAGGTCTACGGTTCGATTCCGTAAAGGGGCTCTGGGACAAGGGTCCGCCAATCCAGACGGTGAAAGCCACACGGTGCGGCGGACGCCCTGACCCCCTGGCGGGGTAGCTCAGGTGGTTAGAGCACACGGCTCATAATCGTGGTGTCGCGGGTTCGAGTCCCGCCCCCGCTACGCCAGATGACGAAGAAACACCCCGGCAGTACCCCATAGACAGCAGTAGAAGGACTTCCCGTGGCCAGCAAGAGCTCAGACGTTCGCCCCAAGATCACGCTTGCCTGCGTGGACTGCAAGGAGCGGAACTACATCACGAAGAAGAACCGCCGCAACGACCCCGACCGCATCGAGCTGTCGAAGTTCTGCCCCCGTTGCCGCACCCACACCGCGCACCGCGAAACGCGCTGAGCGACCCGTTCGACCCAGCGCCCCGTCCGGCGCTCCAGTAGTCCGCTGTCCCCTCGGGGACCGCGGGCTGCTGTTGTTTTGCCACCAGTAGGCTCGGGTCATGCCGATCGACGCCTCCCTCGTCGGGCGTGGTTTCCCCCCGACGCAGCCCTACCCGGTCACCACGGACGCCGTCGTGGCCTTCGCCACCTCGGTCGGGGGCAGCTACGACGTCGCCGCGGGCCTCCCGCCGACCTTCCCGATCGTGGTCACCTTCGCCGCCCTCCAGGACTTCCTGGCCGCCGAGCAGGTCGAGCTCTCCCGGATCGTCCACGGCGACCAGCGCTTCCGCTACGAGCGCCCCGTCGTCATCGGTGACGTGCTCACCACGGCCCTCACCGTCACCAGTGTGCGATCCATTGGCGGCAACGACATCGTGAGCACGTCCAGCGAGATCCTCGACGCCTCCGGCTCCCTCGTGTGTACGGCGACCGCGACCCTCGTTCACCGTGGAGGTGCCGCATGAGTGCCATCAGCGAACTCACCAAGGGCGATGCGTTGCCCGAGATCACCTTCGAGATCACCCGCGCCGACCTGGTCGCCTACGCGGCGGCCAGTGGCGACCAGAACCCGATCCACCAGGACGAGGAGATCGCCCTCGCGGTCGGCCTGCCCGGTGTGATCGCGCACGGCATGTACACCCTCGCGCTGGTCGGCCGCGCCGTCGGCGAGTGGGCGCCCGGTGCCGAGGTCGTCGAGCTGGGTGCGAAGTTCGTCGCGCCCGTCGTCGTACCCGCCACGGGGGCGGCACGGGTGACCGTCACGGGCACCGTGGGGGAGCGGACCGACGACCTGCTCGCGCTGGCGCTTCTCGTCACCTCTGACGGGACGAAGGTGCTCGGCGCGCCCAAGGCGACCATTCGTGGTTGACCCGGCTCTCCGCGACCTGACGACGCTGCGGTTGGGCGGGCCGGCGGCCCGCTACGTGCCCGTCGTCGACGCGGACGAGCTGGTGGCCGCGGTCTCGGCAGCCGATGCGGCGGGCGAACCGGTGCTCCTGGTGGGCGGCGGCAGCAACCTGGTGGTCGCAGACGTTGGCTTCGCCGGGACGGTGGTGCACCTGACCGGCGGCGGCGTCCACGTCGACGGGGACGCGTGCGGCGTGGCCTCGGTGACGGTCGCGGCCGGCGAGCCGTGGGACGACCTGGTCGCCCGGGCCGTCCAGGAGGGCTGGACGGGCGTGGAGGCCCTCTCCGGGATCCCCGGGACCGTCGGGGCCACCCCGATCCAGAACGTCGGCGCCTACGGCCAGGAGGTCGCCCAGGCGATCGCCCGCGTCCGGGTCTGGGACCGGGTGCTGCGGGGCCAGCGGAGCTTCGCTGCCGCCGAGTGCCAGTTCGGGTACCGCCACTCGCGCTTCAAGGCCGACCCCGGCCGCCACATCGTCCTCGACGTCACCTTCGAGTTCCATCCGGGCGAACAGTCCGCGCCGGTCGGTTACGCCGAACTGGCCCGCACGCTCGGCGTCCAGGTCGGCGACCGGGCCCCGCTGGCGGAGGTCCGCGAAGCCGTCCTCGGGCTGCGGCGCGGCAAGGGCATGGTGCTCGACGCTGCGGACCACGACACGTGGAGTGCCGGGTCGTTCTTCACCAACCCGTTCGTCGAGCCCGATCGCGTTCCGGAGGGAGCGCCGTCGTACCCCCAGGGCGACGGGCGGGTGAAGACCAGCGCCGCATGGCTGATCGAGAAGGCCGGCTTCGGCAAGGGCTTCGGACTCGACCGGCCGGACGCCCGCGTCTCCTTGTCGACAAAGCACACGCTCGCGCTCACCAACCGTGGCGGTGCGTCGACGGCGGAGTTGCTCGACCTGGCCCGCGAGGTCCGCGACGGCGTGGAGGCGCGTTTCGGCGTCGCCCTGGTCAACGAGCCCGTGCTCGTCGGTTGCGTGCTCTGAGGCTCAGCTGCTCGCGGAGCTGAGCGCGGCGACGAACAGTCCCACGACGGCCACGAGGGCCACCAGTCCGAGCACGGCGAGGACCAGGCCGATGATCCCGGTGATGAAGCCGGCCGTGGCCAGTCCTTCGCCGCCGAAGGCCTGGGGGTTGGCCCGGATCTCGCGTCGCGCCTTCAGGCCGGTCCAGATGGCGAAGGGCGAGCACAGCACGGCCAGGAAGGTCACGAAGAAGACCGGCGTGAGCATCAGGCCGACCAGGCCGCTGATGCCGAGCGCCAGCGAGGTCGTCGCCAGGGAGTGGGTCGGCGCCACGTGGCGGAGGTACTGCGGCGCGACCTGGTACGGCACGGGTGCGCCCTGGTACGGCGACGCCACGGGCGCGACCGGGTAGGGCCCGGGCGCCACGGGGTACGGCGCCGCCGGCGGGACCGGGGCGGACCCGGCAGGTGCCTGCTGGGTGGGCGCATCGGGAGCGACGTCGCCGTAGGCCGGAGCCTGGTAGGGCTCGAATCCCGGCGAAGGCTGCGACGGGGGAGTCAGGGGCGGCTGGTCGCTCATGACCTCATTCTCCCAGTTCCGGGCGTGCGCCAAACCGTCCGGGCGCAGTGCGTGTTCAGGCGCCCGGTTCGGGAGCGGCGAGCCACGCGTCGATGTCCGCCAGCGCTGCGTCCCTGATGTCCGACGGTGCCCGGCTCGCCCGCAGTGACATCCGGCCCAGTTCGGCCATCTCGGCATCACTGAGTCCGTGGGCGGCGCGCATCGTGGCGTACTGGCCCGCGAGGCGGGAGCCGAACAGCAACGGGTCGTCGGCGCCGAGTGCAACGGTCGCCCCGGCTTCGAGCAGCGTGGGGAGCGGGACCGAGGTCAGGTCGGAGTAGACGCCCAGCGCCACGTTGGACACCGGACAGACCTCCAACGCGACTCCGGTGTCGACGATCCGCCGCAGCAGGTCGGGGTCCTCGGCCGCGCGTACCCCGTGGCCGAGCCGCCCGGCGTGCAGCGAGTCGAGGCACGCGCTGATGTGTTCGGGTCCGCGGAGTTCGCCACCGTGGGGCGCCAGCATCAGGCCGGCCCGTTCGGCGATCGCGAAGGCACCCGCGAAGTCGGAGGTCCGGCCGCGGCGCTCGTCGTTCGACAGGCCGAAGCCGACGACGCCACGGTCGACGTACTGCGCAGCAAGGCGGGCCAGGGTGCGGGCATCCAGCGGATGACGGGTCCGGTTGGCCGCGATCACCACGGCCATACCGAGGCCGGTCCGCTGCGTCGCGTCCCGCACCGCGTCCAGCACGAGGTCGGTGAACGCCGTGATCCCGCCGAACCGGGCGCCGTAGCCGCTCGGGTCGACCTGGATCTCCAGCCACCGGCCACCGTCGGCGACGTCGTCCTCCGCGGCCTCGAGCACCAGCCGTCGTACGTCGTCCTCGGTGCGCAGCACGGAGCGCGCGACGTCGTACAGGCGCTGGAAGCGGAACCAGCCCTTCTCGTCGGCCGCCGTGAGTTGCGGGGGCCACTCGGAGACGAGCGCGTCGGGCAGGTGGATGCCGTCGCGTTCCGCGAGTTCCAGCAGCGTGCCGTGCCGCATCGAACCGGTGAAGTGCAGGTGGAGGTGGGCCTTGGGAAGCACATGGAGGTCCCGCACGCTGCCATCGTAGGCGGGAGGGCGCTCGTCACGTCGAGGGCCCGGGGAACCGCGATGGTCTCCGTCGCCGGGAGTGGCCCCTCTGTTGTTTCAGGGGCCGTCGTACTTTGGAGCGGCGTGGGTGGCGTGCGTAGACTCACCCACTGGTGGTTCTTCCACATGGTTGGTCGCGCCCTGACGCAGTTCCCTTTCGGGCATCTGTGCGCGGGTCGAGCTGGCCGGGAGAGCCGCGGAGGGCACTAGCTCAACTGGCAGAGCATCGGTCTCCAAAACCGAAGGTTGGGGGTTCAAGTCCCTCGTGCCCTGCAAGACAGACCATGAAGACGACAGAAGGAAAGGGTGAGCATCTTGTCGGACGCTCCAGCCGTCCACGGGGGCCGCAAGGACGCCCCGGGTGGCAAGAAGCCACCGAAGCGCACCGGTCCGGTGACCTTCTATCGCCAGATCGTTGCCGAGCTGCGCAAGGTGGTCTACCCCACCCGCGAGCAGCTCGTGACGTACTTCTTCGTGGTTCTTGCCTTCGTGCTCGTGATGATCGCGATCGTGTCGCTGCTGGACCTCGGTCTCGGCAAGCTCGCGTTCGAGATCTTCACCGGCGCAGACGACATCTGAGTTCCGCTCAGACCTGATTGACCCTGACGACCAACTGATGGAGCAGCAAGTGACGGAGCAGTACGACCCGGCCCTCGAGAGCGACGAGACGATCGTCGTCGAGGGCGAGGACGTCGAGACCGCCGAGGTCACCGAGGCCGCCGACGTCGAGGAGACCATCGACGCCGAAGCGACCGACGCCCCCGAGGTTGAAGAGGGTGTCGAGGAGGTTGTCGCGGAGGAGATCGTCGAGGACGAGCTCGCCGAGGAGACGCCCGCCGAGGACGCCGACCCGCTCGAGTCCTTCCGCCGTGAGCTGTGGGCCAAGCCGGGTGACTGGTACGTCGTCCACACCTACTCCGGCATGGAGAACCGGGTGAAGCAGAACCTGGAGAACCGGATCCACTCCCTCAACATGGAGGACTACATCCACGAGATCGTGGTCCCCACCGAGGAAGTGGCCGAGATCAAGAACGGCCAGCGCAAGATGGTCAAGCGCACCGTTCTCCCCGGTTACGTCCTGGTTCGCATGGACCTCACCGACGAGTCGTGGGCCGCTGTTCGCCACACCCCGTCGGTGACCGGCTTCGTCGGTCACAGCCACCAGCCGGTGCCGCTGAGCATGGACGAGGTCGAGAAGATGCTCGCCCCCGCCGCGATGACCGTGATTGCCGCCGAGGCCGAGGCCGCTGCCAGCGCCGCGGGCTCGCCCACCACGCCGGCCAAGAAGCCGATCGAGGTCGCCGACTTCGGCGTCAACGACTCCGTCCTGATCGTCGACGGCGCGTTCGCAACGCTGCACGCCACGATCACCGAGATCAACGCCGAGGCCCAGCGGGTCAAGGCGCTGGTCGAGATCTTCGGCCGGGAGACCCCGGTCGAGCTGAGCTTCAGCCAGGTCCAGAAGGTCTGAGCTCAGCGCGGTCGCGCCGGCACTCCGGCGTCGACCTGCAGTAGGTGGCAGAGGGCCAGGCAGCCCTCGTCATGACCACGAGAAGAAAGAGAACACGGAATGCCTCCCAAGAAGAAGATCGCCGCACTGGTCAAGGTGCAGCTGCAGGCTGGTTCGGCCACCCCGGCTCCGCCGGTTGGTACGGCTCTCGGCCCGCACGGCGTCAACATCATGGACTTCTGCAAGGCGTACAACGCCCAGACCGAGTCCATGCGTGGAAACGTCATCCCCGTCGAGATCACCATCTACGAGGACCGGTCCTTCGAGTTCATCACGAAGACCCCGCCGGCCGCAGAGCTGATCAAGAAGGCCGCTGGCCTCAAGAAGGGCTCGGGCGTCCCGCACAAGGAAAAGGTCGGCAAGCTGACCAAGGACCAGGTGCGCGAGATCGCGACGACCAAGCTTCCTGACCTGAACGCCAACGACATCGACGCCGCCATGAAGATCGTGGAGGGGACTGCCCGCTCCATGGGCGTCACCACCGACTGAAGCACCGTGGAAGGGCCGCGCTGGCCCGCTGACCACATCTCCTCTCTTAAGTAAGGAATCACCCATGCAGCGCAGCAAGACCTACCGCGCGGCGGAAGAGGCGTTCGACAAGAACGAGCTCTACGCGCCGCTCGCCGCGATCAAGATCGCCAAGGGCACCAGCAAGAAGAAGTTCAACGAGACCCTCGACGTCGTCATGCGTCTCGGCGTCGACCCCCGCAAGGCAGACCAGATGGTGCGCGGCACCGTCAACCTGCCCCACGGCACCGGCAAGACCGCTCGCGTCCTCGTGTTCGCGAACGGCGACAAGGCCGAGGCCGCCCGTGAGGCCGGCGCCGACTTCGTCGGTGGCGACGAGCTCATCGACAAGGTGGCCGGCGGCTGGATCGACTTCGACGCCGTGGTCGCCACCCCGGACCTGATGGGCAAGGTCGGCCGTCTCGGTCGCGTGCTCGGTCCGCGCGGCCTCATGCCGAACCCGAAGACGGGCACCGTCACCCCGGACCCGGCCAAGGCCGTGAACGACATCAAGGGCGGCAAGATCGAGTTCCGCGTCGATCGCCACGCCAACCTGCACTTCATCATCGGCAAGGCGTCGTTCTCCGAGCTCCAGCTCGCCGAGAACTACGCTGCGGCGCTTGACGAGGTCCTGCGCCTCAAGCCCTCGAGCTCGAAGGGCCGGTACCTCAAGAAGGTCACCGTCTCGACGACGATGGGCCCCGGCATCCAGGTCGACCCCAACAAGGTCAAGAACGTCACGGAGGAGGACGAGGCCTGAGCCTCCCCTTCTTCGCGCAACACCCGCTCTTCCCTCGGGAAGGGCGGGTGTCGCCGTTTTCGGGTCTCCGTAGGGTGGCCGCGTGGTGAAACGTCTCGGGGCCGCTGCTTCTGCCTGCCTGCTCGCACTGACCTTCGGCGGCTGCAGCGCCGACTCCTCCGATCCGGAGGCCACCCCTTCCAGCCCGGGTACGACGCCCGCGGCTCCCGATGCGCCTGCGGAGTCCGCGTCGCCCGGTTTCGAGGACGTTCCCGCTGACGCGGACGAGTCGCCGGACGGGCCACCGCCGGTTCCGGACGCCGAGCTCACCGACGAGGACCTGATCGCGCTGCTGCGCACCCGCGCGACCGTGGGGTCGACGGAGCACTGCCGGCCCGATCAGGTCCGGGCCGTGCTGAGCGGGTTCGACATGGCCGCCGGACACCGGGCCACCCGGATCACGGTGCACAACGTGTCGGACCAGGCGTGCCTCGTCGAGGGGGTGCCCGGCATCGGCGTCCGCGGCGCGTGGGGCAGGACCTTCGTGCCCGGGGTCGGGCGGGGCAGCGGCTCTCTCGCCGATCCCGACGCCGTCGAACTGGCGCCCGGTGCCGCCGCGACGAGCACCCTCGAGTGGACCGGTGACCTCGCCGGTGCCGAGTCCGAGCACGCCTCGCTGGTCGTCGTACAACTGGCGAAGGGGCAGGTTCCGGTGGCCGTTCCCGCGCGCCTGGAGAACGACCCGGCGGATGCCCCGTCGCTCGACATCGGCACCCTCACGACGTTGCGGTTGACGCCGTTCGTCGCTGCGCCCTGAGGGATCAGGCGGAGGTGAACGACTCCAATGCAGCGAGTTCGACGCACACGGCGACCCCGGCCATCGCGGCCTCGACCTCGGCCAGCACCGGGAACGTCGGCGCGAGGCGGATGTTGCGGTCGAACGGGTCGTTTCCGTAGGGGAACGCCGAGCCGGCCGCCGTCAGCGCGATGCCTGCTTCCTTGGCCAGCGAGATCACCCGCGACGCGGTGCCGTCGACGACGTCGAGGTTCACGAAGTAGCCACCCGTCGGCACGGTCCACTCGGCGATGCCGAGGCCGGTGAGCCGCCCGGACAGCGCCGCCTCGACCGCGGCGAACTTCGGGGCGATCAGTTCACGGTGCTTGCGCATGTGGGCGCGCACGCCGTTGGCGTCGCCGAAGAACTCGACGTGGCGCAGGTGGTTGAGCTTGTCCGGCCCGATGGACGCGAAGCCGAGGCGCGCGAGGTACCAGGCGATGTTCTCGCTGGACGCTGCCAGCGCCGCGACGCCGGCTCCGGCCAGGCTGATCTTCGAGGTCGACGCGAAGATCAGCGGCCGGTTCGGGTGACCGGACACGGCGGCCAGGCCGAGGGCGTCCGCGCTCTTGGTCTCCTCTTCCGTGAGGTGGTGGACGGCGTACGCGTTGTCCCAGAAGATCCGGAAGTCAGGGGCCGCGGTGTCCATGGCCATCAGGTCGGCGGCCACGGCGGTCGAGCACACCGCGCCCGTCGGGTTGGCGTACGTCGGCACGATCCACATGCCCTTGATGCTGGGGTCCTCCGCGACGAGGGCGCGTACGGCGACCACGTCGGGGCCGTCGGCGTTCATGGGCACGCTCACCATCTCGATGCCGAGCTCGGCGAGCATCGTGAAGTGGCGGTCGTAGCCGGGCACGGGGCAGATGAACTTCACGACCGGCTCCTGCGACCACGGTCGCGGGGAGTCGGGGCCGCCCTTGAGCAGCATCGCGCTGAGCACCTGATGCATGATCGTGAGGCTGGAGTTGCCCCCACACACGACGTTGGCGACGTCGACGCCCAGCAGGTCGGCGAAGATCTCGCGCAGCTCGACGAGCCCGTCCAGTCCGCCGTAGTTGCGCAGGTCGGTGCCGGACCGGTCGCGGTAGCCGGTCGGAAGGCCGAGCAACCCGTTGGAGAGGTCCAGTTGGTCGGCCCCGGGCTTGCCCCGCGTCAGGTCGAGCTTGAGCCCGCCCGCCTTCAACGCTTCGTACTCCGCCTGCACCGTCGTCAGGCGCGCGGCGAGGTCGTCGGCGGACAGTTCGGACAGGTGCGCGGGGGTGGTGGTCACGGGGACAATGGTGCCGTATCGACTTCGGCCACGGTGATTTGGACCGGGCCCGCGCTCCGCCGTACAGTTACCCACTGAAACCTAAAGACCGCCGGTTGTCCGGGCTGCCAGCCCTGACCGAAGGTTCCGTGAAAGCGGATGGCCTGCGCAGGGGATCAGAGCAGTACGACGTTCGTCAGTCACGAGCGATGTCCACGCCCTGAGCGCCTGCGCTCAGGGCGTCTGTCTTTCCCAGGACACTCGCGGAGGTCCCCATCCGGAAGGAGACCCATGGCGCGGGCAGACAAGCAAGCCGCCGTCGCGGAGATCGCTGAAGCATTCAGCGAATCCGCCGGCGCTGTGCTGACCGAGTACCGCGGTCTCACCGTCAAGGAGCTGCAGAACCTTCGCCGCTCCCTTGGTGAGAACGCCAGCTACGCCGTGGTCAAGAACACGCTGGCCAAGTTGGCCGCCAACGAGGCCGGCATCACCGGCTTCGACGACCTGCTGACCGGCCCGACCGCGATCGCCTTCATCAAGGGCGACGTCGTCGAGGCGGCCAAGGGTCTGCGTGACTTTGCCAAGGCAAACCCCACCCTCGTCATCAAGGGTGGAGTTCTGGACGGCAACCTCCTCGACGCGAAGGAGATCGGCAAGCTCGCCGACCTCGAGTCGCGCGAGGTCCTGCTGGGCAAGATGGCGGGCGCCATGCTCGCTTCCCTCAGCCAGGCCGTCTACCTCCTCAACGCCCCGCTCGCACAGGCTGCCCGGCTCGCCGGCGCCCTGCAGGCGAAGGCGACGGAGGACCCCTCGATCCTCGCAGGTGGTGCCGGTACGCCGGCCGCTGTCGAGGAGACCCCGGCCGCTGAGGAAGCCGCCCCCGCCGAAGAGGTCGAGGCACCCGCTGCCGACGCCACCGAGGCTGAGGCGACCGACGAGGCAGCCGAGTCCACCGAAGCCTGAGACCCGATTGAGCCGAGCGCAGACGAGCTTGCTCGTATGCCGAGGCGATTGAGGGTAGCCGACGAAGTCGGTATCCAGGCCGACGTACACCACCTGAAACCCGGTCGAGTCGCTTGAGCGGCCCGACCACCTGAGAAAGGAAACCGCCACCATGGCGAAGCTCACCACCGACGAACTGCTCGACGCGTTCAAGGAAATGACCCTCATCGAGCTCTCCGAGTTCGTGAAGCAGTTCGAGGAGACCTTCGGCGTCACCGCTGCTGCCCCGGTCGCCGTTGCCGCTGCTGCTGGCCCGGGTGCCCCGGCCGCCGAGGCTGCCGCTGAGCAGGACTCGTTCGACGTCGTTCTCGAAGCCGCTGGCGACAAGAAGATCAACGTCATCAAGGAGGTCCGCGCGCTGACCTCCCTCGGTCTGAAGGAAGCCAAGGACCTCGTCGAGGCCGCCCCGAAGGCGATCCTCGAGGGCGTCGACAAGGCTGCTGCTGACAAGGCCAAGGAGGCGCTCGAGGGCGCCGGTGCCACCGTCACCCTCAAGTGACTGGTCACTGACCTGTAGTCACGGGGCCGGCAGAGCGAACGCTCTGCCGGCCTCGTGCATTTTTCTCCGCCGGTTCGTCGCGACCATCTGGGCGGGGTATGGCTACTGATCAGTACGGATCTTGTCCCGGAGTCCGGCTACGCGTGACGTCTGCCACGGTTTCCGCGTAACGTGCGCCACGCGGCTGCGTTGATCCATCGCAGCCGGTTCGGTGGGCCAGCGAGAGTCTTTTTGAGGAAGAGGTCAACATGGGCGTCGATGTCGAAGTGACGAACCTGAGCAAGAGCTTCGGCAAGCAGCTGATCTGGAAGGGCGTCACGCTGACGCTTCCTGCCGGTGAGGTGTCCGTGATGCTTGGCCCGTCCGGTACCGGCAAGTCCGTGTTCCTGAAGGCCCTGATCGGCCTGATCAAGCCTGACGAGGGCTCGATCGTCATCGAGGGCACCGACATCGCGTCGTGTTCCGAGAAGGAGCTCTACGAGATCCGCAAGCTGTTCGGCGTGCTGTTCCAGGACGGCGCCATGTTCGGCTCGATGAACCTGTACGACAACGTCGCCTTCCCCCTGCGTGAGCACACCCGCAAGGGCGAGTCCGAGATCCGCGACATCGTCATGGAGAAGATGGACCTCGTCGGTCTGCTCGGCGCCGAGATGAAGCTCCCGGGCGAGATCTCCGGCGGTATGCGCAAGCGTGCCGGTCTGGCTCGCGCGCTGGTCCTCGACCCCGAGATCCTGCTGATCGATGAGCCCGACTCGGGTCTCGACCCGGTCCGCACCTCGTTCATCAACCAGCTCTTCATCGACCTGAACGCGCAGATCGACGCGACGTTCCTGATCGTCACCCACGACATCCACAGCGTCCGGATCGTGCCGGACAACATCGGCCTGCTCTACCACAAGCACCTGGCCATGTACGGCCCGCGCGAGATGCTCCTGTCCTCCGACGAGCCCGTGGTGCGCCAGTTCCTCAACGCCCAGACGGTCGGCCCGATCGGCATGTCCGAGGAGAAGGACGCCGACCAGCTCGCCGCGGAGAAGGACATGGACCTGCCGCCGCTGCCCCCGATCCCGCTCCAGCTCGAGCCCTCCAACGGCATCCCGCGTCGCAGCCAGCGTGAGCCGGGCGCGTGGTGCCGCGACAACGGCATCGTCCCGCCGCCGGGTTCCTTCACCAAGGAAGCCGAGCACGCCAGCGGTTCTTCCCAGCAGCACTGACGGTTAGCCATTGTCCTCGACAACTGCGCGCGTACTGAGGCCGATCGGCACAGCTGGCAAGCTGTTCGCCTTCGCCCTCGATGTGGGCCGTGGCCTGTTCCGACGCCCGTTCCAATTGCGGGAGTTCATTCAACAGGCCTGGTTCATTGCTTCGGTGACGATCGTCCCGACGGCTCTGGTTGCCATTCCCTTCGGCGCGGTCATCGCGCTCCAGGTGGGTGGCCTGATCAAGCAGTTCGGCGCGCAGTCGTTCACCGGTTCGGCGTCGGTCCTCGCTGTCATCCAGCAGGCCGGCCCGATCGCGACGGCGCTGTTGATCGCGGGTGCAGGTGGGTCGGCGATCGCGGCTGACCTCGGCGCGCGCAAGATCCGTGAAGAGCTCGACGCGATGATGGTGCTCGGCATCGACCCGATCCAGCGCCTTGTGGTGCCGCGGGTCCTTGCGTGCATGCTCGTCGCGGTGTTCCTCAACGGCATGGTCAGCGTCGTCGGCGTCGGTGGCGGTTACGTCTTCAACGTGATCCTCCAGGACGGCACGCCGGGGGCCTACCTCGCGAGCTTCACCGCGCTCGCGCAACTGCCTGATGTGTGGATCGGCATGGTCAAGGCGCTGGTCTTCGGCCTCATCGCCGCGGTGGTGGCGGCCTACAAGGGCATGAACGCGGCCGGTGGCCCGAAGGGCGTGGGCGACGCCGTCAACGAGTCCGTCGTCATCACGTTCCTGCTGTTGTTCATCGTCAACTTCACCCTGAGCACGATCTACCTGCAGATCGTCCCACCGAAGGGGGGCTAGCGACGACATGGCGAATCTCAAGGCTGTCTACGACCGGCCCCTGAAGGGTCTCGACACGCTCGGTCACGAGCTGTCCTTCTACCTCAAGGTGCTCCTGGCGCTGCCGCGCTCGATCAAGCGCTACCCGCGCGAGATCCTGCGCATCCTGGCCGAGGTCACGCTCGGCTCGGGCGCGCTCGCGGTCATCGGCGGCACGGTCGGCGTCATCATCGGCATGACCTTCTTCACCGGTGCGCAGGTCGGCCTGTCCGGCTACGCCGCGCTCAACCAGCTCGGTACGGCGGCCTTCGCCGGCTTCGTCTCGGCCTACTTCAACACCCGCGAGATCGCGCCGCTCGTCGCGGGCATCGCGCTCGCCGCGACGGTCGGCTGCGGCTTCACCGCTCAGCTCGGCGCCATGCGGATCTCCGAGGAGATCGACGCCGTCGAGGTGATGGCGATCCCCTCGATGCAGTTCCTGGTCACGACCCGGGTCGTCGGTGGACTGATCGCGATCGTGCCGTTGTACGTCGTCGGGTTGCTGTCGTCGTACGTCGCGAGCAGGCTGGTGGTCACGCAGTTCTACGGCCAGTCCGCGGGCACCTATGACCATTACTTCAACCAGTTCCTGCCACCGGGCGACGTGTTGTGGTCCTTCGGCAAGGTTCTGGTCTTCGCCGTCGTCGTCATCCTCATCCACTGCTACCACGGCTACACGGCGTCGGGTGGTCCTGCCGGCGTGGGCATGGCCGTCGGCAAGGCGGTCCGGACGAGCATCGTGGCGATCAACGTGATCGACCTCTTCTTGTCGATGGCCATCTGGGGCGCCTCGACCACGGTCAGGCTGGCGGGTTGATCATGGACAAGGTTCTCAGCGCTCACAAGACGCTCGGCGTCATCTTCGTTGCCCTGCTCCTGCTCGGTGTGTGGCTCACCTACGCCGTCTTCACGAAGAAGTTCACCGACTACGACGAGGTCACCCTGCAGACCTCGACGATCGGCCTGCAGCTTCCGACCCGCGCGGACGTCAAGGTGCGCGGCGTCATCGTGGGCGAGGTGCTCGAAGCGCGGGCCGGCAACGCCGACGGTGCCGAGCTCACCCTCGGTCTCTACGCCGACAAGATCGACCTGGTTCCCGCCAACGTGACGGGCTCCATCGTGCCGAAGACGCTGTTCGGCGAGAAGTACGTCTCGCTCGAGGTCCCCGAGACGGGACCTGCCGGGACGATGAAGGCCGGCGACGTCATCGACCGCACCAAGGTCAGCATCGAGCTCGAGGCCGTGCTGTCGGACCTCTACCCGCTGCTGCAGACGGTGCAGCCGGCCGACCTCAACCTGACCTTGACCGCGCTGGCGACGGCGCTGGAGGGCCGGGGCGACCAGTTGGGCCAGAACCTCGAGACCGTCGACTCGTACCTCAAGCGCCTCAACCCGCAGATCCCGGCGTTGCTCGAGGACCTCAAGCTCACTGCCCAGGTGTCCGACACCTATGCCGACATCCTCCCCGAGGTGGCCAAGATCCTGGACAACACGGTCAAGACGACGGGCACCCTGGAGGAGAAGGAAGCAGCACTGACCGCGACCCTGCGCGACATCAAGAGCTTCTCCGACACGGCGACGTCGTTCCTCGACGCCAACGCCAGCCGCCTCAAGCGTCTCGGTGAGACGAGCACGCCGATCCTGCGTGCGGTGGCTCGCTATGCGCCCACCATTCCCTGCATGTCCCGCTCGATCGTGATCACCCAGGGCCGACTGGCCGAGGCGTTCCGCGGCTACGAGCTGCACATCGTGCTGGAGACCCTGAAGGACCAGCCGCGCGCCTACACGCCGGCGGACCGGCCGATCTTCGGCACCGACACCGGACCGGACTGCCAGGGGCTGCCGAACACGCCCTACAGCCAGTTCAACCCGGCCCCGGGGCAGCCGGCCCTCAACGACGGCATGAATGGCAACACGGGCAAGGGCAACTTCCGCCCGGCGCCCGGTACCTCGGCCTCCGGCTACTACGGCACGCCCGATGACGTCTCGACCCTGCGCTCGTTGCTCACCCAGGAGTACGGCGACGCCGGGACCGACTTCAACGTCCTTCTCACCGGCCCGATCGTGGCGCAGGGAGGTGCTCGCTGATGCCGGTACGCGGACTCGACCGCAAGACGAGCGGTGACCTCGTCCGACTGGTGATCTTCATGGTCACCACGGCGCTGGCCACGGGCGTCCTGATCATCACGATCGGCAACCTCTCCTTCGGTGCCACCAAGGAGTACGCCGCCGAATTCGTCGACGCCACTGGCGTCAACAAGGGCGATGACATCCGGATTGCCGGCGTCAAGGTGGGCACGGTGCAGAAGATCGAGGTGCTCGGGGCGGACCGCGCCAAGGTCACCTTCAACGTCGACGCCGAGACGGTCGTCGACCAGGCCACCCACGCCAGCATCCGGTACCGGAACCTGATCGGCCAGCGCTACATCTCGCTGACCCAGCAGGGCGACGGGGGAGACCGGCTGGACGAGGGCGATGCCCTCCCGGTGGCGCGCACCAAGCCGGCGCTCGACCTGACCGTGCTGTTCAACGGCTTCAAGCCGCTCTTCCAGGCGCTCTCTCCCGACGACATCAACAAGCTCTCGTTCGAGATCGTCCAGGTCTTCCAGGGTGAGGGCGGGACGGTCGAGGGCCTCCTCGGAAGCACCGCCTCGATCACCCAGACCCTCGCCGACCGCGACCAGGTGATCGGCGAACTGCTCGACAACCTCGACTACGTGCTCGACCACGTCGCGGACCGTGACGAGCAGCTGACCCAGCTGATCGACAGTTTCCGCGGCCTGATCGGCGGTCTCAACGACGACCGCGAGGCGATCTTGTCCTCGCTCGACTCGATCTCGGAGCTCTCGGTGCAGACGGCAGCGCTCGTGACGGACATCAAGGACCCGCTGGTCAAGGACATCAAGGAGTTGCGGAAGGTGGCCGGCAACCTCGACCGCAACCGCCAGGAGATCGACCGGTCGCTCCAGGTGCTGCCCATCAAGCTCACCAAGATCGGTCGTACGGCGACGTACGGCTCGTGGTTCAACTTCTACCTGTGCCACTTCAAGGCCACCATCAAGGTGCCGGGTGTCGCAAAGCCGATCAAGGCGACGTACGAAGTCACCGCCAAGCGCTGCTCCCTTGCTCAGGAGGTGGGCCAGTGATCCCCTTCCGCGAACGCAACCCCGTCATCGTGGGTGCCGTCAGCATCGCCACCCTGGTCTTGCTGTTGGTGGCCGCGCTGCGTGCCCAGGACCTCCCGCTGATCGGCGGCGGCGACACCTACTACGCGTCCTTCGCCGAAGCCGGTGGGCTCAAGGTCAAGGACGAGGTCCGCATCGCGGGCGTCCGCGTCGGCCAGGTCACCTCGATGGAACTCGACGGCAACTCGGTCAAGGTGGGGTTCAAGGTCAAGACCGATGCGGAGTTCGGCGACCAGACCCGGGCCGACATCAAGGTCAAGACGATCCTCGGATCGATGTTCATCGCGCTCATCCCTGCCGGGCAGGGTCAGCTCGCCGAGGGCACGCTGATCCCGAAGGACCGCACCACCTCGCCGTTCGACATCGTGGAGGCGTTCTCCGGCCTTGCCGAGACCTCGGCCGACATCGACACCGACCAGCTCGCGGCGTCGCTGACGACCCTGGCCGACCTGACCCGCAACACCCCCGAGGAGTTCCGGGCCGCGCTCGACGGCGTATCTGCCCTCTCCGAGGTCGTGGCTTCGCGCGATGACGAGATCAACTCGTTGCTGAAGAACCTGAACCGGGTCTCGACAGTGCTCGACGCCCGCGACGAGGACATCATTGCCCTGATGGCCGACTCGGACAGCCTGTTCAAGGCGCTGGTCCTGCGCAAGGCCCAGATCCACCGCCTGCTGGAGTCGACGACGACGTTGAGCACCAAGCTCACCGGCCTGATCCGGGAGACGCGGGCCGACCTCAAGCCGGCCCTCGACCACCTCGACTCCGTCCTCAAGGTCATCAAGAAGAACGAGGACAATCTCGAGTTGTCGATCAAGACGATGGCGCCGTTCTACCGGGTCTTCGCCAGCACGCTCGGCAACGGGCCCTGGTTCGACACCTACATCTTCAATCTGCCGCCCGCGCCCGGGACGGTGAAGTGAGCATGACTACCGAAGTGAGTGCTCTTCGCCGTTGGCTGCCGCTGGCCGTCATCGGACTCCTCATCGTGTCCGGTCTCGTCTGGCTGTTCGGCAGTGGAGGTGGCACGAAGACCGTGACCGCCTACTTCCCGCGCGCCGTGTCGATCTACGAAGGCAGCGATGTCCGGGTCCTCGGGGTCACCGTCGGTGAGGTCACCGAGGTGGTGCCGGAGGGCACCCAGGTCAAGGTCGTCATGACCTACGACGAGGACCTCAAGCTCCCGCAGGACGCCGAGGCGGTCGTCGTACTGCCGTCGGTGGTCGGTGACCGCTACATCCAGCTGACCCCCGCCTACGAGTCGGGCACCGTGATGGCCGACAACACCGTGATCAAGGTCGACAAGACCGCGATCCCGCTCGAACTCGACCAGGTCTTCTCCAGTATCGACCGGCTCACCGTCGCCATCGGCCCCGAGGGGGCCAACCGCGACGGCGCTCTGACCGATCTCCTGGAGCAGACCGCGAAGAACTTCGGCGGTCAGGGCGAGCAGTTCAACCAGACCATCAAGGACTTCGGTCGGTTCAGCGAGACGCTCGACAACAACAAGGACGAGCTGTTCGAGTCGGCGGAGAAGCTCGAGGGCTTCATCAAGACCCTCGCCGACAACGACTCCACGGTGCGTGACTTCAACAAGTCGCTCGGCGACGTGTCGACCCTGCTGGCCGACGAGCGCCAGGAACTGACGACGGCACTGAGCAACCTGGGCGTCGCCCTCGACGAGGTCGGCAACTTCGTCAAGACGAACCGCGAGGTCCTGGGGCGCAACATCAAGGACGTCAACCGGGTCGCGAAGATCCTGGTCCGCCAGCGCGCTGCCCTCGACGAGATCCTCGAGGCCGGTCCTCTGGCGCTGACGAACCTCTACCACACCTACAACCCGGGCAACGGCACGCTCGACACCAACGCCAACATCGGCAACCTGGTGAACGAGCTGACCTCGAACCCGGCCGACGTCCTGTGCGCCATCCTGTCCGGGGCGGACCCGGGCGGCACGGTGTGTGACCTCGTGAGTGGGGTCCTGCCCCGCGGTGCACCGTTCGGGACCGGGTCCTGGCACACCCAGCCCTACGACCCCACTCTCAGCGGACTCGTGGAGGTGGACCGATGACCCGCAGGAACACCGGATTCCGGTCCCGGATGCGTGCAGCTGCTGCGCTCGCGCTCGGCATGGTGCTGATGTCCGGTTGCGACTTCGACGTCTACCAGTTGCCGCTGCCCGGCGGCACGGACACGGGCGACAACCCGATCCAGGTGACGGTCAAGTTCGACGACGTCCTCGACCTGGTGCCGATGTCGTCGGTGAAGGTCAACGACGTCTCGGTCGGACAGGTGAAGGACGTCGAGCTCGAGGGCTACAGGGCCGTCGTCACGCTCGAGATCCGCGGCGACGTGGACCTGCCCGACAACGCCGTCGTCTCGATCCGCCAGACCAGCCTCCTGGGCGAGAAGTTCGTCTCGCTGGCACCGCCGAGCACCGGCGCCACGGGTGAACTGTCCGATGGTGACGTGATCGAGAAGGGCGGGCGCAACCCCGAGGTCGAAGAAGTCCTCGGCGCCCTGAGCCTTGTCCTCAACGGCGGCGGCGTCGCACAGTTGAAGACCATCGCCAGCGAACTCAACCTGGCCCTCGAAGGTCGGGAGGACTCGGCGAAGTCGGTCCTGACCCAGGTCTCCTCGCTCGTCTCCCAGCTCGACCAGCGCAAGGGCGACATCGTCAACGCGATCGAGTCGATCAACCGGCTCGCCATCAGTGCCCGCACCCATCAGAAGAGCATCGACACCGCTCTCGAGGAGCTCCCGAGCGCGCTCGACTCGCTCGACCGCCAGCGTGAGGACCTCGTGGCGATGCTGCAGGGACTCACCAGGCTCAGCGACGTCGGTGTCCGGGTCATCCAGACCACCTCGACTGCCACGGTGAACTCGCTGCGCGCGCTCGACCCGATCCTCACCCAGATCGCCAAGGCGGGCGACGACTTCGTCGACGGGTTCAGCACCTTCCTCACCTTCCCGTTCATCGATGAAGCGGTCGGACGCGACCCCGTCGTAGCGGCCAACCTCCACATGGGTGACTACGTCAACCTGTCGGTGGACCTGCAACTCGACATCGGGGCGCTGGAGATTCCCGACCTGATCTGCATCCCGATCAACGAGCTGCCCGACTCGCCCCTCGATGACCTGATCGACCTGAAGAACCTCTGCGCCGGGGCCACGAAGGCGCTGCAGGGCTGCCTCAAGACCCCGCCCGACGCGGCCGCGTGCGCCAAGCTGCCGCAGTACCTCCTCGACAACGTCTGCGACGCGGTCGACCTGCTGTGTGCCCTCCCCGGTGGCGCACAAAGCGGCGGCGCGGCCAGCAACCCGATCGAAGACCTCCTGGGCAGCGTGCTCAAGGGCGGGGGCCTGGGCCGACCGGCACCGGGTGGCTCCGATGACGCCAACGCCATGTGGCGCGACTTCGACCAGACCTACGACACGGACATGGTCAGCCTGTACGCCGGGCCGATGACCACGACCGGCACGGCTCGGAGGGCTGCTCAGTGATCACTCGTCGTACCCGGATCCAGTTGATCATCTTCGCGGTGATCACCCTCGTCGGTGTCTCGTTCGTGGGAGCCCGCTACGCCAAGCTCGACCGCCTGGTCATCGACCGGGCCTACACAGTGACGGCGCACTACCCCCAGTCCGGCGGCATCTTCACCGGCGCCGAGGTCACCTATCGAGGTGTCGGCATCGGCCGGGTGGGCAACCTGGTCCTCACCGACAAGGGCGTGGACGTCGAGCTGGAGATCGAGAAGGAGTGGGACAAGATCCCCCGGGACTCGGTCGCGCTGGTCGGCAACAAGTCGGCGGTCGGTGAGCAGTACGTCGAACTGCAACCGCAGACCGACGACGGCCCCTACCTCGTCGATGGTTCCGAGATCGATGATGTCGCGACACCCATCGCCACCGAGGTCCTGCTGGACAACCTGTCTGCGACCGTCGGCAGCATCGACCGCGACGCGCTGCGCACCACCGTCAAGGAGCTGGGTGCCGCGTTCGGCGGCACGGGCCCCGACCTGCAGAAGATCATCGACACCGGCAACTCGTTCATTGAGACGGCCAACGACAACTTCGACATCACGACGGCACTGATCCGCGACAGCAACACGGTGCTGCGCGGCCAGTTGGCCTCGGAGTCCTCGTTGCGCACGTTCGCCACGCAGCTCTCGGCCTTCTCGACGGCCTTGGCCGGAGCCGACGGTTCGTTGCGCAAGGTCATCGACTCGGGGTCGCTCGCGGCCACCCAGTTGCGCACCTTCCTCGAGCAGAACGGCGTCGAGCTCAGCGAGTTGCTCGCCAACGTCGTGGCCACCAATGACGTCGTCGTCCAGCACCTGCCGGCGCTCAAGCAACTGCTCGTGGTCTATCCGACTGCCGTGCTCGGCGGCATGGTGGTCGTCGGGAAGCGCGCCGAGACCGCAGGCGGTTCGGGTTTCTGGGACGCCCACTTCGGACTCATCATCCAGGCGGAGCTGCCCACTCCGGGCGGGCACGCGTTGTGCCGCAACGGCTATCTCACCGACCGCCAGAACCCGGAGACCGATCGGTTCAAGAGCCCGCCAATGCCCAACGTGCGCTGCAACGAGCCGATCACGATGAGCAACCCGCGCGGTCCGCAGAACCTGCCGCGTGTGGCGCCCGACATGACCGGCACCTCTCCTGTGGTCGCCAGCTACGACGAGTCCACCGGCGAAGTGACTTGGGGCGCTCCGGCAGACTCGGCTGCGAAGCGGGGTAACGTGGCTCCGCCGTCGCTCGGAGGAGACTCCTGGAAGTGGCTGTACCTCCAACCGATGCTCGACCACTAGGGGACTTGTCGCGTGACCGCTGAAGAAATCTCAACGGCACGCAGCACCACCCCGAATGCACGGATCCGTTGGGGCATTCTCGGGTTGCTGCTGGGTGTGCTCGTCGCCGGTCTCGGCATCGCGGGCTTTGTCGTCCTCGACAAGGGCGCCGGCTCCAACCCGGCCAGCAAGCTGGACTCGCTGATCGATCCGTCGCCCGATCCGGCCAAGGCCCGTGAGCAGGCGCTGGCTGCTGCCCGTTCCTTCGTGCAGCGCTTCAACACCTACGGTCCCGACCTTTTGCAGACCGACGGGTCGATGCCGGACTACTCGGCCCTCGGCGAGGTGATGACGGCCAAGTTCGCCAAGATCTTCAAGGACAACGCCGGCTATGCCGCCGAAGTCGTCAAGGACACCGGGATCGACCGGGTGGGGACGGTGTACGCCGTGGGCGTCGCGTCGATCGACAACGACTCCTCTGAACTCCTGGTCGCCGGCATCGTCGACTTCTCCTACCCGGACCCGAAGCAGAGCGGCGCGCGCATCGAGTTCGCGCCGCTGCGCTTCCGCTATCAGGTGTCCCTGGTGAAGAGCGGTGGCGCGTGGAAGGTCGACGACCTCGACGACCTCGACGACGAGTTGCCCTCCTTCGGCGAGGCCTCCATCCCGCAGGGCCAGCCGTCGACGGACCCGTCCGGAGAGCCATCTGGTGACCCGTCTGGTTCGGCGTCGGTCGATCCCAGTCCTTCGGCAACCGGGACGGGGGAGTAGTCATGAGCGTCAACAACTACGACCTGCTGAACGTCGACGAGTCGGCCACGGCCGACGAGATCCGCGCCGCCTGGAAGGTCGCGATCGCCGACCTCGACCCGAGCGACCGCCGGTTCCGTGCCTACAACGATGCGGCCGGTGTCCTGCTCGACGAGGAGAAGCGGGCGTCGTACGACGCCGGGCTGGCCGAGGCGCGAGCCGAAGCCGAGGCCGAAGTCGAAGCCGAAGTCGAACCTGACGCGGTGGTCGAGGAACCGGCGGCGCCGGCTGCGGCCACGAACGAGAAGGCCGAACCGGCCGACACGAGCGAGAAGGCCGACAAGCCCGACGAGCCGGCCGTCGAACCGCGCACGCCGTCCGACGGCCCGCGCAAGGCCACCCTGATCGGTGTCGGCGTGGCGGCCGCCCTGGCCGTGGTGCTGGCGATCTGGACCTTCACGCTCGCCGGTGTCCGTGCCGACGAGTCGCCGCAGGACATCGCCGAGCGCAGTCAGGCCCAGGACAAGGCGACGCTCGCGGTCGAGAGCGCCGCCGAGCAGATGGTCACCCCGGTGCTGTCGTACAACCACAAGACGATGGCCGAGGACCTCGAGCGCCTCAAGGGCTTCCTCACGACCAAGATGGCCGACAAGCAGTCGGCTGCCTGGCCGGAGTTGACCAAGGAAGCCCAGGCGCAGGAGATCGTGGTCGAGGCGACCCCGACCGGCACCGCGCTCACCCGCGTGGACCCTGACGGCAAGCGCGCCACCGTGGTCGTCTTCATTGACCAGTACGTCGAGAAGAAGGCCAACGAGCCGTTCGTCCTGCACATGTGGGCCACGATGTCGCTGGTTCGCGAGGGTGGCGACGGCGGCCGGTGGCTGCTCGACGACCTGTGCACCGACGACTCCTGCGGCTGATCCCCGCGCGCCTGTTGCCGCCGTACGAACGGCGAGGACGCTTGACGATTCGCGGCCCGCGACGGATGATCGGCGCACCGGTTTCCTGTGCCCGCTGGCGGTGGCCGCTCCTCGGCTGTGTGAAGTTGCGCAGCCGGTATTGTTGAGCGCGCCCAGTTCATGTAGTGTGGGTCCTTGCGCCTGCCCTCAGATGCGCTTCGGCCTGCCCGGTGGCCGTTGTGAGGTGGGACGGCGCAATCGAAGAGTCGAACCGTCGAAGGACAACTCTTGGCCGCGCGCACCACCCCCGGTAAGTCCCGCATCTCTTTCGCGAAGATCTCGGAGCCGCTGGCACTTCCGCAGCTCCTTTCTTTGCAAACCGACAGCTTTGACTGGCTGATCGGCAACGAGGCCCACAAGGCTCGGATCGAGGCCCGCCGCGCTGGCGGCGAGGACGCCTCCGACAAGTCTGGACTCGAGGAGATCTTCGAGGAGATCTCCCCGATCGAGGACTTCTCCGAGACGATGTCCCTCTCGTTCGAGAACCCGGTCTTCTATGACCCGAAGTACACGGTCGACGAGTGCAAGGAGAAGGACCTCACCTACTCCGCCCCGCTCTACGTCTCCGCCGAGTTCACCAACAACGAAACCGGTGAGATCAAGGGCCAGACGGTCTTCATGGGCGACTTCCCGCTCATGACGCCCAAGGGCACCTTCGTGATCAACGGCACCGAGCGTGTCGTCGTCTCGCAGCTGGTCCGTTCGCCCGGCGTCTACTTCGAGCGCACGGCCGACAAGACGTCCGACAAGGACATCTACACCGCCAAGCTCATCCCGAGCCGTGGCGCCTGGCTCGAGTTCGAGATCGACAAGCGCGACATGGTCGGCGTTCGCCTCGACCGCAAGCGCAAGCAGAACGTCACCGTTCTCCTCAAGGCCCTCCAGGCCGTCGCCGAGGACACCGGTGAGGAGTACGACTACGAGGCCGTCATGGCCGACCTGCGCAGCTTCGAGTCGATCCAGCTGACCGAGGAGAAGGACAACACGTCCGGACCCGACGACGCGCTGCTCGACATCTACCGCAAGCTCCGTCCCGGCGAACCGCCGACGCGTGAGGCCGCGCTGACGCTGTTGAAGAACTACTACTTCAACCCGAAGCGTTACGACCTGGCGAAGGTTGGTCGCTACAAGATCAACAAGAAGCTGGGCCAGGAGCTGGCGTTCGACCAGCAGACGATGACGATCTCCGACATGGTCGCGACGATCCGCTACATCGTGGCGCTGCACGACGGTCGCGCTGACATGGCGTCGGCCCAGGGCACGCTCGAGATCAACTCGGACGACATCGACCACTTCGGCAACCGCCGCATGCGCACCGTGGGCGAGCTGATCCAGAACCAGCTCCGCACCGGTCTGGCGCGCATGGAGCGTGTGGTCCGCGAGCGGATGACGACCCAGGACGTCGAGGCCATCACGCCGCAGTCCCTGATCAACATCCGGCCCGTGGTCGCTGCGCTGAAGGAGTTCTTCGGAACCTCGCAGCTGTCGCAGTTCATGGACCAGACCAACCCGATCGCCGGCCTGACGCACAAGCGTCGTCTGTCCGCGCTCGGCCCGGGTGGTCTGTCCCGTGACCGCGCCGGCATGGAGGTCCGTGACGTCCACCCGTCGCACTACGGCCGCATGTGCCCGATCGAGACCCCTGAAGGCCCGAACATCGGTCTGATCGGTTCGCTCGCCTCCTACGGACGGATCAACCCGTTCGGCTTCGTGGAGACGCCGTACCGCAAGGTCGAGAACGGCAAGGTCACCGACAAGATCGACTACCTCACCGCCGACGACGAGGACCGTTACGTCATCGCGCAGGCCAACGCTGCGCTCGACAAGACCAACCGGTTCGCCGAAGAGCGTGTGCTGGTCCGCCAGCGCCGTGGTGAGGTCTCCGAAGTCCTGGCCGACGACGTCGACTACATGGACGTCTCGCCTCGTCAGATGGTGTCGGTCGCAACTGCGCTGATCCCGTTCCTCGAGCACGACGATGCCAACCGCGCGCTCATGGGCGCCAACATGCAGCGTCAGGCCGTTCCGCTGATCCGCAGCGACAGCCCGATCGTCGGTACCGGCATCGAGTTCCGTGCCGCTGTCGACGCCGGTGATGTCGTTGTCGCCACCGCGGCCGGTGTCGTGAAGTCGGTCTCGGCCGACCTCATCGAGGCCATGAACGACGACGGCTCGTACTCCTCGTACCGCCTCGCGAAGTTCAAGCGCTCCAACCAGGGCACCTGCATCAACCAGCGCCCGATCGTCGAGGTGGGCGACCGCCTCGAGGTCGGTTCGCCGATCGCTGACGGTCCCTGCACGGACAACGCGGAGATGGCCCTCGGTACCAACCTCCTCGTGGCGTTCATGCCGTGGGAAGGCCACAACTACGAGGACGCGATCATCCTCAGCCAGCGCCTGGTGCAGGAAGACGTCCTCACCTCGATTCACATCGAGGAGCACGAGGTCGACGCCCGCGACACCAAGCTCGGGCCGGAGGAGATCACCCGCGACATCCCCAACATCAGCGAGGAAATGCTTGCTGACCTCGACGAGCGGGGCATCATCCGCATCGGCGCCGAGGTCCGCGACGGCGACCTGCTGGTCGGCAAGGTCACGCCCAAGGGCGAGACCGAGCTGACGCCGGAGGAGCGGCTGCTCCGCGCGATCTTCGGTGAGAAGGCGCGCGAGGTCCGCGACACCTCGATGAAGGTTCCGCACGGCGAGACCGGCACGGTCATCGGCGTTCGGGTCTTCGACCGTGAAGAGGGCGACGAGCTCCCGCCGGGCGTCAACCAGCTGGTGCGGGTCTACGTCGCGCAGAAGCGCAAGATCTCCGTCGGCGACAAGCTCGCTGGCCGTCACGGCAACAAGGGCGTCATCGCGAAGATCCTGCCGATCGAGGACATGCCGTTCATGGAGGACGGCACCCCGGTCGACGTCGTGCTGAACCCCCTCGGTGTCCCGCGACGGATGAACATCGGTCAGATCCTCGAGCTCCACCTCGGCTGGCTCGGCAAGCAGGGTTGGGACATCAACCTGTCCGGTGACCCGGAGAACGCCGACTGGAAGCAGCGGCTCATCTCGATCGGCGTCGACAAGACCGGCCCGAACACGAAGGTCGCCACGCCGGTCTTCGACGGTGCCCGTGAGGACGAGATCATCGGCCTCCTCGGTGCCACCACGCTCAACCGTGACGGCAAGCGCCTGATCGACGAGACGGGCAAGGCCAGCCTCTTCGACGGTCGCTCCGGCGAGCCGTACAAGGAGCCGGTGTCGGTGGGCTACATGTACATCCTCAAGCTCCACCACCTCGTCGACGACAAGATCCACGCTCGCTCGACGGGCCCCTACTCGATGATCACGCAGCAGCCCCTGGGCGGTAAGGCCCAGTTCGGTGGCCAGCGGTTCGGCGAGATGGAGGTCTGGGCAATGGAGGCGTACGGCGCCGCCTACGCCCTGCAGGAGCTGCTCACGATCAAGTCCGACGACGTGCCGGGCCGCGTGAAGGTGTACGAAGCCATCGTGAAGGGCGAGAACATCCCCGACTCCGGTATCCCCGAGTCGTTCAAGGTTCTCGTCAAGGAAATGCAGTCGCTCTGCCTCAACGTGGAGGTGCTGAGCCAAGACGGCTCCACCATCTCGTTGAAGGACGCCGAGGAAGACGTCTTCCGCGCGGCCGAAGAGCTCGGCATTGACCTTTCCCGTCGCGAGCCCAGCTCCGTCGAAGAAGTCTGAGTCATCGGTACGGCGGTCGAATCCGGCCGCCGTACCGCCTCAGTCCTCCCAGCCTCATTTGCACCAGAACTAACGAAGGACAGCAGCCATCGTGCTCGACGTGAACTTCTTCGACCAGCTCAAGATCGGCCTGGCCACCGCGGACGACATCCGTACGTGGAGCCACGGCGAGGTCAAGAAGCCGGAGACCATCAACTACCGCACGCTCAAGCCTGAGCGTGACGGCCTCTTCTGTGAAAAGATCTTCGGTCCCACCCGGGACTGGGAGTGCTACTGCGGCAAGTACAAGCGCGTGCGCTTCAAGGGCATCATCTGTGAGCGCTGCGGCGTCGAGGTGACCCGATCCAAGGTCCGCCGCGAGCGGATGGGCCACATCGAGCTCGCCGCTCCGGTGACGCACATCTGGTACTTCAAGGGCGTTCCGTCGCGCTTGGGTTACCTGCTCGACCTGGCCCCGAAGGACCTCGAGAAGGTCATCTACTTCGCGGCCTACATGATCACCTCGGTCGACCAGGATGCTCGCCACCGCGACCTCCCTGACCTGGAGACCAAGATCGGTCTGCAGCGCCAGAACATCGAGAAGCGCCGCGACTCGGGTCTCGAGGACCGCACCAAGAAGCTCGAAGAGGACATCGCTGCCCTCGAGGCCGAAGGTGCCAAGGCCGACCAGCGCCGCAAGGTGCGCGACGGTGCCGAGCGCGAGCTCAAGCAGCTCCGTGACCGCGCCCAGCGCGAGCTGGACCGCCTCGACGAGGTCTGGAGCACGTTCAAGACCCTCAAAGTGCAGGACCTCATGGGTGACGAGGTTCTCTACCGCGAGATGAAGAACTGGTTCGGCAAGTACTTCGAAGGCCACATGGGCGCCACGGCGATCCAGAAGCGCCTGCAGAGCTTCGACATCGAGGCCGAGGTCGAGTCGCTGCGCGAGACCATTGCCACCGGCAAGGGCCAGCGCAAGGTTCGGGCGCTCAAGCGCCTCAAGGTCGTCGACGCATTCCGCAAGACCGGCAACAAGCCCGAGGGCATGGTCCTCGACGCCGTTCCGGTCATCCCGCCGGACCTGCGCCCGATGGTGCAGCTCGACGGTGGCCGCTTCGCGACCTCCGACCTCAACGACCTCTACCGCCGCGTCATCAACCGGAACAACCGCCTCAAGCGGCTCCTGGACCTCGGCGCGCCGGAGATCATCGTCAACAACGAGAAGCGGATGCTCCAGGAGGCCGTCGACTCGCT
The DNA here is from genome assembly GCF_014108865.1 of Nocardioides sp. WS12. Lineage (NCBI taxonomy): Bacteria > Bacillati > Actinomycetota > Actinomycetes > Propionibacteriales > Nocardioidaceae > Nocardioides > Nocardioides sp. WS12. The sequence continues at coordinate 1,197,669 of NZ_CP053928.1, forward strand.
GTTCGACAACGGTCGCCGTGGTCGTCCCGTCACCGGCCCGGGCAACCGGCCGCTGAAGTCGCTGTCCGACATGCTCAAGGGCAAGCAGGGTCGTTTCCGTCAGAACCTGCTCGGCAAGCGCGTGGACTACTCGGGCCGTTCGGTCATCGTGTCGGGTCCGCAGCTCAAGCTGCACCAGTGCGGTCTGCCCAAGCAGATGGCGCTCGAGCTCTTCAAGCCGTTCGTGATGAAGCGCCTCGTCGACCTGTCGCACGCGCAGAACATCAAGTCCGCCAAGCGGATGGTCGAGCGCGGCCGCCCGGTCGTGTGGGACGTCCTCGAAGAGGTCATCACCGAGCACCCCGTGCTGCTGAACCGTGCGCCCACGCTGCACCGTCTCGGCATCCAGGCGTTCGAGCCCCAGCTGATCGAGGGCAAGGCCATCCAGATCCACCCGCTCGTCTGCACCGCGTTCAACGCGGACTTCGACGGTGACCAGATGGCGGTGCACCTGCCGCTGTCGGCCGAGGCCCAGGCCGAGGCGCGGATCCTGATGCTCTCGACCAACAACATCCTGAAGCCGTCGGACGGCCGTCCGGTGACCATGCCTACCCAGGACATGATCATCGGCCTGTTCTTCATGACGACCGAGCGTCCCGGTTCCATCGGCGAAGGCCGGGTGTTCTCCTCGCAGGCCGAGGCGATCATGGCCTACGACCGCAACGAGATCGCGCTGCAGAGCATGGTCCGGATCCGCCTCACCGACGTTGTCGTCGATGGTGTGGAGCCGGGCGAGCGTGTGCTGCTCGAGACCACGCTGGGTCGCACGCTGTTCAACGACACGCTGCCGGCCGACTACCCGTACGTGAACGAGGAAGTGGGCAAGAAGCGCCTCGGCTCGATCGTCAACGACCTCGCCGAGCGTTACGGCAAGGTCGAGGTTGCTGCCTCGCTGGACGCGCTCAAGGACACGGGCTTCCACTGGGCGACCCGCTCCGGCGTGACCGTCTCGATCGACGACGTCGTCACCCCGGACAACAAGATCGAGATCCTGTCGGTCTTCGAGGAGAAGGCCGCCAAGATCCAGACGCAGTTCGAGCGCGGTCTGGTGACCGACGACGAGCGTCGTCAGGAGCTCATCGAGATCTGGACCGAAGCCGGCAAGAAGGTCGGAGACGCGATGGAGGACGCCTTCAAGTCCCAGCCGTCGAACCCGATCTACATGCAGGTCTACTCGGGTGCCTCCGGTAACTTCAACCAGATCCGCCAGGTCGGTGCCATGCGTGGTCTGGTGGCCAACCCGAAGGGCGAGATCATCCCGCGCCCGATCAAGGCCAACTTCCGCGAGGGCCTGTCCGTGCTGGAGTACTTCATCTCCACGCACGGTGCCCGCAAGGGTCTGGCCGACACGGCGCTTCGTACGGCCGACTCGGGTTACCTCACGCGTCGTCTGGTCGACGTGTCGCAGGACGTCATCATCCGTGAAGACGACTGTGGCACCGAGCGTGGTCTGTCGAAGGTCATCGGTGTGCGTAACGAGGACGGTGTGGTCGTCAAGGACGACAACGCCGAAACCGCTGCCTACGCCCGCAGCGCGGCCACCGAGATCGCCCACCCGACCACCGGCGAAGTCCTCGCCGCGGGCGGCGACGACCTGGGCGACGTCAAGATCGCCGAGTTGATCGCGGCCGGCATCACTGACGTCGTGGTTCGTTCGGTGCTGACCTGTGACGCCAAGACCGGTACCTGCGCGAAGTGCTACGGCCGTTCGCTGGCCACCGGCAAGCTCGTCGACATCGGTGAGGCCGTCGGCATCATCGCGGCCCAGTCGATCGGTGAGCCCGGCACGCAGCTGACGATGCGTACCTTCCACACCGGTGGTGTGGCCTCCGCAAGCGACATCACGCAGGGTCTTCCCCGCGTGGTCGAGCTCTTCGAGGCGCGGACCCCCAAGGGTCTGACCCACATCTCCGAGGCCGCTGGCCGTGTGGAGATCGAGGACACCGACAAGAGCCGCAAGGTCCTGGTCACCCCCGATGACGGCGCCGATGTCATCGAGTACGTCGTGAGCCGTCGCTCGCGTCTGCTCGTTGCCGATGGTGACCACATCGAGGTCGGCCAGCCCCTCACGGTCGGTACGCCTGACCCGAAGGAGGTGCTCCGCATCCTCGGTGTTCGCCGTACGCAGCAGCACCTCGTCGACGAGGTCCAGGAGGTCTACCGGAGCCAGGGTGTGTCGATCCACGACAAGCACATCGAGATCATCGTGCGGCAGATGCTGCGCCGGGTCACGGTGCTCGAGTCGGGCGAGACCAACCTGCTCCCCTCGGACCTGGTGGACCGCGCGAAGTTCGAGACCGAGAACCGTCGCGTCGTCTCCGAGGGCGGCAAGCCGGCCTCGGGTCGTCCGGAGCTGATGGGTATCACGAAGGCGTCGCTCGCGACCGAGTCGTGGCTGTCGGCGGCCTCCTTCCAGGAGACCACCCGGGTGCTCACCGACGCCGCGATCAACGGCCGCTCCGACAGCCTCCGTGGCCTGAAGGAGAACGTGATCATCGGAAAGCTCATCCCGGCCGGTACCGGTCTGGAGCGCTACCGCAACATCCGTGTCGAGCCGACCGAGGAGGCGCGCGCCGCGGCGTACGCCGTCACGGGCTACGAGTCGTACGACTACGAGTTCGGCAACGCCGGGGGCCAGGCTGTCGCCCTCGACGACTTCGACTTTGGTTCCTACCAGAGCTGATCGCACCAGCATCGAGGCCCTCCCGAGTTCGCTCGGGAGGGCCTCGTGCCGTTTTGCGTGGGTGGTGGGTTGGGCGCCTTCGGCGCCTGCCGACAGACCGTCGCCGGCTTAGGAGCGGGTCCCGACGTCGGCGTCGGGCCTTGGGCGTGTGGGTTGCGGTTCTGTTTTGACGACGCCGACGGCGGGACCCGAAGCGCCGGCGACGGTCTGTCGTCCTGCGCCGAAGGCGCTCAGGTGCCCGGTTAGCATCGCCGGATGCCTTTGCCCTCGGAGATCGTTGACTTCACCTCGCCGCCGGCGCCACCTGGCGCTGATCCTTGGGTGGATGGGGCAACTCCGGAGACCGGCATCACCCTGGCGTCGTACGACGACCGGTGGCCGGGTGACTTCGAGCGGATCGGGGCGCTGGTCCGTGGGGCGCTCGGGTGGCGGGCGTTGCAGGTCGAGCATGTGGGGTCGACGTCCGTGGTGGGCCTTCCTGCGAAGCCGATCATCGACGTGGACCTGGTCGTGGCTGATTCGGGGGCCGAGGGCGGCTATGTGCCGGCGCTCGTGGCGGCGGGTTTTGTGTTGCGGGTGCGTGAGCCGTGGGCGTGGGGGCACCGGATGCTGCGGCACGAGGAGCCGCGCTGCAACCTGCACGTCTGGGGGCCTGCGGCTCCGGAACCGGTGCGGCACAGGTTGTTCCGGGACTGGCTGCGGGGCAACCCCGATGATCTCGCGCGGTACCGCGACGCCAAGGTCGAGGCAGCGGAGGCGGCGAATGCCGCGGGCGAACACACCATGCAGTACAACGCCCGGAAGCAGGCGGTGATTCGGGAGATCTACGACCGCGCGTTCCGGGCGGCGGGCCTGCTGGACACCTGACGGACCCGTACGCCCTCGTGTTGCCGCGTCCTGAGACAATCGGGGGGTGAGCGACAACACCGCGATGAGCACCGACGTCCTCGTCGTGGGCGCGGGCCCGGCTGGATCGGCTGCGGCCGCGTGGGCGGCTCGTGCGGGCGCCGACGTACTGCTGGCGGACGCAGCGATCTTCCCGCGCGACAAGACCTGCGGTGACGGCCTGACGCCCCGCGCGATCGGGGAACTGGACCGCCTCGGTCTGCGTGACTGGGTGCGCTCGCACACGGTCAACCAGGGCCTGCGTGCGCACGGCTTCGGGCGGACGCTGCACCTGCCCTGGCCGGGCGGCAACCTCCCCAACTGGGGGAGCGCGGTGCCGCGTACCGAACTCGACGACCACCTGCGCACGACGGCCCTGAAGTCCGGTGCCACCGCTCTGGACGGCGCCCGTGCGGTCGACGTACGCATGGACGGGGATCGGGTGGCCTCGGTCCTGTTCAAGGACGGTCGCGAAGTCGCCTGCAAGAAGCTGATCGTCGCTGACGGTGTGCGTTCCCCGCTGGGCAAGGTGTTGGGCCGTGAGTGGCACCGCGACACCGTCTACGGCGTCGCCGGCCGCGCCTACGTCACCTCCACCCGGGCCGACGACCCGTGGATCAGTTCGCACCTCGAGTTGCGTGGCGAGGAGAACGAGATCCTGTCCGGCTACGGCTGGATCTTCCCGCTCGGCAAGGAGAGCGGCGAGGTCAACCTCGGTGCCGGCACGCTGGCCACGGCCAAGCGTCCGACCGACGTGGCGATCAAGCCGTTGATGAAGCTGTACGCCGACCGGCTCCGTCAGGAGTTCGGACTCGGCGACGAACTGCGTGCCCCGACGTCGGCCCTGCTGCCGATGGGTGGGGCGGTGTCGAATGTCGCCGGCCGCAACTGGGCGCTGATCGGCGACGCCGCCGCCTGCGTGAACCCGCTCAACGGGGAGGGGATCGACTACGGCCTCGAGACCGGCCGGGTGATCGCGGAACTGCTGGCCGACACGCCCGACATCGACCTCAGCCAGGCGTGGCCGGCGCTGCTGCGCGAGCACTACGGCGAGTCGTTCTCCGTCGCCCGTCGTCTCGCGGGCCTCGTGACGGTGCCGCGCCTGCTGCCGGCCCTCGGCCCCATCGGGATGCGCTCGGACCTGCTGATGACGCTCGCGCTGCGCTGGATGGGCAACCTGGTGACCGACGAGGACCGCGACCGCTCCGCGCGCGTGTGGCGCTGGGCCGGTCGTCGCTCCTTGGCCCGCGACGCCCGTCCCCCGTTCTCCTGAAGCGCGAGTTGGGGTTTCTGACCGGCGAGTTGTGCCTTGTCGACGCGTCGTACGACGACAAACCCCAAGTCGCGCGCGACAAACCCCAAGTCGCCGGTGACAAACCCCAACTCGGCGGTGGCTAGGGTGGTGGACATGGGTCAGCGGGTGCAGCGGTTGGCGGCCTACGCCGTGATCGTTCGCGACGACCAGATCCTGCTCTCGCGGCTGTCGGAGAAGGTGACCACGAAGGAACTGTGGTCCCTGCCCGGCGGCGGCGTCGACCACGGCGAGGACCCGCGCGACGCAGTGGTCCGCGAGGTCTACGAGGAAGCCGGGCTGCGGGTCGAGGTCGACCTCACTGCGCACGTCTTCTCCCTGCATGTCGCCGACTCGTGGCGCCGCGGTCGCCGCGTCGATGCCCACTCCGTGCGGATCGTCTACGAAGGCTGGGTGCCGGCGGATTCGCCGAAGCCCCGCGTCACCGAGGTCGACGGCTCGACCGCAGAGGCGGCCTGGAAGCCGATCGCCGAGGTGCTCGACGGCACGGTGCCGACGGTCGGCCTCGTGAACGAGGCCCTGGCGTCGTACCAGATCAGGCAGCGGCAGCGGGCCGCCGCCTACGCGTACGTCGTCCGCGACCACGCCATCCTGCTCACCCGCACGTCCGACCTGGCGCCCGATCCGGGCACCTGGCACCTGCCCGGTGGCGGCATCGATCACGGCGAGACGCCGGCCGCCACGGTGGTCCGCGAACTGTGGGAGGAATGTGGACTCGAGGGCGAGGCCGGCGAGCTGCTGACCGTGCTCGACCACCACTTCACCGGTACGGCGCCGAACGGGCGTGCCGAGGACTTCCACGCCATCGGCATCATCTACCGCGCCACGGTCGGCGCCGGGGAGCCGCGGGTCGTCGAAGAGGGCGGTACGACGGACGCGGTGGCCTGGGTGCCGTTGGCCGACATCGCCGCCGGGAAGCTGAAGGTCTACGGATCAGTGCGTGCCGCAATCGCCGCCGCAGGCGACGCCTGACCTGCTAGCGTCGCGACCCTCGGTGCCCCTTGGGGAGGGGATCGGAGAGGTTTGTGCGGTTCATCAGTCGGGCCCTGCTCGCGGTCGTTCTCGGTTGCGCGACCTCGCTGGTCGCCCTGACCGGTACGGCGGTCGCCGCGCCGTCCGTCACGATCGCGTCACTCACGGTGCTGCCGCAGGCCGGTGGTGAGCTGGTCCTGTGGGGCCAGGCGCCGACCGACGGGCTCCCCGCGGCGATCCAGGGCCGGATCTCGGGCCAGGAATGGCATCCGGTGACGGCCACCGTCACGGCCGACGGGAGCACCTGGTTCGCCACCGTTCCGCTGACCACCGCCCCCTACGACCGCGGCGGGTACTTCTACCTGCGGGCGGTCCGGCCCGCGACGGGGGACCAGGCGGCCGTCACTTCGGACCCGTTCGGTGTCTTCATCCTCGGGCCGGGCAATCCGCCGTTCACGACGGTCACCTTGCCGACGACGACGGGCACGCACGCGGTGGGGTCGCTGCTGCGAGCCAGCGCGGGGATCTGGACGCCCACGCCAGCCAACCTGGGGTTCCGGTGGAACCGGGACGGTGTCTGGACCGGCGCTGCCGGGTCGACGTACGTCGTCAAGGCCGAGGACCTGGGCCACCGCCTGACGGTGACCGCCATCGGGTTCCCGAAGACGGCCACCACGCTGACCTACCGTGACAGCCGTCCGACGGGACGGGTGGTGCCGGGGACGTTCACGGCACCGCCTCCGGAGATCGTCGGACGGGCAGCCGTCGGGGCCGACCTGCGGGTCGAGTTCGCGGGTTGGAGCCCAGCCCCCACGTCGACGGCCTACCAGTGGCGGCGCAATGGGCAGCCCATCGCGGGCGCCACCGGCGGGACGTACGTCGTCGCGGGGGAGGACGCTGGACGCTCCCTGACCGTCGCCGTCCATGCGGAGGCCCCCGGAGTCGCGGCCACCGATGTGGTGAGTGCGGCCCTGGCGGTGCCGGCCGTGACACCACCCGAGACCACGTTCGCCGAACTGATGGCGCCCGCCGCGACCACTCCCTGGCCGACCACGCAGGTCAAGCACACCGCTGGTCTGGTTGCGCCGGCCTGGACCAGCACGGTCCGGACCCGTTGGGATGCGCCGGGCGCGTTCACCCACGCCCAGGTGCCCAAGCCGGCCTTCACCCTCTCGAGCGTCGCCTACGGGCAGGACTGGGCCAGGGCGGCCCTGGGCGCGGAGTACCCCGGCACGAATGCCTCCCTCAAGAACGCCGACGTGAGCTTCACGGTCACTGCCCGGCGCTTCGCCATCGCCTACCAGGGCACCCGGACGATGGACGCCATGGTGTGGGTCGACGGGCGCCCGGTCGCGGCGCAGCCGATCCCCAGCCAGAGCCCGACCACGGGGTACGCCCCGAACTGGATCACCATCGAACTCCCGGAGCGCAAGACCGTCACCGTCCGCTTCGCCGGGCCGATCATCTTCACCGGCGTCGACGCGCCCGCGGCCGACAACGTGATCGTGCGAGCAGCCGCACCTCGGCTGACCGTCGGGGTCCTCTCGGACTCGTTCTTCGACGTCTGCAGCGAGGCCCTCTGTCACAGCCGGGCGGCTGCCCCGACGCTCAGCACCCGCACCGGTTTCCGGGTCTGGAACCTGGCCGAGGCGGGCACGGGCTACCTGTCACCGTCGTCCGGACCGACGTACGGGGAGTACCGGCCCGGGGTGTTCGGGTCGACGCGGCGCCTGGAAGCGATTGCGGCCGCGCCGATCGACGTACTGCTGGTCAACGGGTCGATCAATGACGCGTCCGCGCCGACGTACTCGGCGACGGCGCACGCGGACGCGGTCAACCGGTTCCTGACCGATGTGGCGCGGATCCGTCCCGACCTGCCCGTCGTGCTGGTCGGCATCGAACCGCTGGGGATCTGGCAGACGGCCTCCTGGGACACCAAGGCCCGGGCGATGACGGCGAATCTCGCCGCCACGGTGGGGCGTCATCAGAACGTCGTCGGCTTCATCGATCCCTACACGGACCGGTGGTTCACCGGGACGGGCTCGATCGTGAGTCCGAAGGGCGACGGCAACCAGGACCGGTACATCGGCACGGACGGGGTGCACCCCAGCGCAGCCGGGGTCGCGTACTACGTCGACCGCATCGTCGCCGAACTCGGACCGATGTCCGTCCCGCGCCCGGACTGAGACGCCGTCGAGGCCTCCTGCCGAACCTTCGGGCCATGCCTTAACGTGCATCGGGTGAGCGAACAGATCTTCACCTACGCCGCGCCGGCCCTGAAGTTCGGCCGCGGCGCCGCCGCCGAGATCGGGTACGACGTCCGCGGCTGGGGCGCGAAGCGGGTCCTGCTGGTGACCGATGCCGGGGTGGCCGCCGCCGGACACCCCGACACCGTGGCCGAGTCGCTGCGTGGCCACGGCCTCGAGGTGGTCATCTTCGACCGTGCGCGCGTCGAGCCGACCGATGTCTCGCTGGAGGAGGCGGTGGCGTTCGCCCGTGCCGAGGGGCCGTTCGACGCGGTCGTGGCGGTGGGCGGAGGCTCGGCGATCGACACCGCGAAGGCGGTCGCGCTGCTGGTGACCAACCCCGGCGAGTTGATGGACTACGTCAACGCACCGGTCGGCAAGGCCCGCGCCCCCGAGCAGCCCGTCCTCCCGCTGGTGGCCGTGCCCACGACCACCGGCACGGGCAGCGAGTCGACCACGATCTGCGTGATGGACGTGCTGGCACTCAAGGTGAAGACCGGGATCAGTCACGCGGCGCTCCGCCCGAAGCTCGCGGTCGTCGACCCGACCTTCTCGGCGACCCAGCCGGCTGGCGTCGTAGCGGCTGCGGGGATGGACATCCTCTGCCACGCGCTGGAGAGCTACACCGCCCGCTGGTACGGCGACTTCGCGGCCAAGAGCCCCGAGCAGCGGGTGCCCTACTGCGGGTCCAACCCGATCGCGGACCTGTGGTCCGAACGCGCGCTGGGTCTGTTGGCCACGGCGTTCCGGGCCGCCGTACGACGGGATCTGGAGGGTGCGGATGCGGCCGAGGCTGCCGACCAGATGGCCCTGGCTGCGACCTTCGCGGGCCTCGGATTCGGCAACGCCGGCGTCCACATCCCGCACGCCAACGCCTACCCGATCGCGGGTCGGGTGCGGGACTTCCGGCCCGCGGACTACCCCGACGACGAGCCGATGGTGCCGCACGGGATGGCGGTCTCGCTGACGGCGCCCGAGGCGTTCCGGTTCACGTTCGACGCGGCCCCGGAGCGCCACCTGCGGGCGGCGCGACTGCTCGATCCGGCCGCCGAGGGCAACGGTCCCGAGGTGCTCCCGGCCGTTCTTGCCCGCCTGATGCAGGACATCGGCATCCCCAACGGACTGGCCGAGGTGGGCTACGGCGAGGGCGACGTCGACAACCTCGTGGACGGCGCCCTGCAGCAGCAACGCCTGCTCGCGACCGCCCCGAAGGACGTCACCGGCGAGGACTTGGCCGGCATCATCCGGTCTTCCCTGTCGCACTGGTGAGGCTCCGGGGGGCTCGCCCCTCTACGATCAAGCAGTGAACCCGCGCCACCGTCGACTCATCATTCCGGCCGCGCTGGTGATCCTGTTGCTGATCGTGGTGCTGGCGGCGTTGTGAGCAGCACGACCGCGTCCCTCGAAACCGGGTTGGCCCGCGTCGCGGAGGACCTGCTGTCCGAGCGCCTGATCCGCGCGGTCGGGTCGGGGCGCCGTCGTACGGCGGTGCCGCCGTGGCGACGCGTCGAACTGCGCTGGGTGGACCTCAAGGCCGGCCGCAGCCTCCAGATCGTGCGGTACGACGCCACCCAGGCCCACACCGCGAACCACCTCGCCGGGGAGGCCGCCCGTTCCGCGGTCGACACCCTGCTGGCCGAACCCTTCGGCAACTGGACGGTCGAGACCACCGAGCACGAACTGACCCTGCGGGTGACGAAGAAGGGCGACGCGGCCCTGCACGAACGGGCCTCGGCGGTCTCGACAGGCTCGACCAACGACGTGGACCACAGCCACGACCGCGCCAAGGAGCGGATGCTCCCGGCCGACGACCCGGTGTTCGCTGCCCTCGGCATGACCGACGGGCAGGGCCGGATCAAGCCCAGCCGGATGGCGAAGTACCGCCAGGTCGAGGACTTCCTGCGGATCCTGGACCGTTCGGTCGCCGACGCCCGCGCGAAGGGACACCTGCGCAAGCCGACCGAGGACAAGCCGCTCCACGTCGTCGACCTCGGCTGCGGCAACGGCTACCTCACCTTCGCTGCGCACCGGATGTTGTCGGGGCGCAGCGGTCTGCCGGTCCGGCTGACCGGTGTGGACGTGAAGGAGCAGTCCCGCGACCACAACGCATCGGTCGCTGCGAAGCTCGGGATCGACGCCGAGTTCGTCGCCGGCACCATCGGCGACGTCGCGCTCACGACACCACCGGATGTCGTGCTCGCGCTGCACGCCTGCGACACCGCCACCGACGACGCCCTCGCCCGGGCCGTCGCCTGGGAGGCACCGCTGGTGCTCGCTGCGCCCTGCTGCCATCACGACATCGCGGCCCAGCTCCGTCGTACGCCCGCCCCGGCGCCGTACTCCGCCCTCGTCCGCGACGGCATCCTGCGCGAACGGTTCGCCGACACCCTCACCGACGCGCTGCGCTCGCTGCTGCTGCGCCAGCAGGGCTACCGCGTCGACGTGATGGAGTTCGTCGATAGCCAGCACACCCCGCGCAACACCCTGCTGCGGGCGATCCGCACCGGCGAGGCTCAGGGCTCCGCCGTCGCGGAGTACGACGACCTGGTGGCCACGTGGGCGATCCAGCCGCGTCTCGGTGAACTGCTCGGCCACGCTCCCACGCGCGAGGCCTGACCTGCATGGAGAAGCTGCTCCTGCTGGCGCTGCCCTTCGGCATCGGCTTCCTGATGCCGGGTGCTGCGGCTGAACCGGTGCCCGGCGCCGTCGTCTTCAGCTACACCGATCCCGACATCGTCGAGTCGAGCGGACTCGTCGCCCGTGACGACCTGGTGGTCACGGTCAATGACTCGGGCGACAGCAACCGAATCTTCACGGTCGACCCGACCACCGGCGACACCGTCGGCGTGACCCGCTGGCAGGGCGATGCCCGCGACATCGAGGCGCTCGCCCCGGCCGGCAACGGCGAGGTCTACGTCGGCGACATCGGTGACAACGAGGCCAAGCGCGGCGAGATCGAGATCGCGCGCGTGCCCTTCGGTCGCGGCAACCAGGCGGTCGACGCGGCGACGTACGACCTGGTCTATCCCGACGGCCCGCACGACGCGGAGTCCTTGCTGGTGCACCCGAAGACCGGGCAGGTGTTCGTGGTGGCCAAGGAGTTCATCGGCCGGCTCTACGCGGCTCCGGAGGACCTGAAGGAGACGGGCCGCAACGAACTGACCGCAGTCGACGAGGTGCTTGGCATCGCGACCGACGGCGCGTTCTTCCCCGACGGCGAGCACCTGGTGCTCCGCAACTACGGGCAGGCTGCGGTCTACACGTGGCCGGACCTCGACCGGGTCGCGATGGTCGACCTCCCGTCCCAGCAGCAGGGCGAGGGGATCGCGGTCAGTGAGTCGGGTGAAGTGCTGATCGGCTCCGAGGGTGCGCACTCCGAGGTGCTCCGGGTGGAGGTGCCGATCGACGAGCCGACGGATGAGTCCCCCGCACCCACGCCGACCCCTGACTCGTCGAGCGAGGCCGTCCCGGTGACGGCCGCCGACGACCGCTCGCTGTGGCCGTGGGCACTCGGCGGCGTTGCCGGTGTGGCGATCATCGCCGTCCTGCTGCGGTCGCTGCGGCCGCGGCCATGACCGAGCACGTCTTCACCGCTGAACTCTGGCGCTGGGCCGCCAAGGACGAGGAGAAGAGCGGCGCCTGGTTCTTCGTCAGCCTGCCCTTCGAGGCGTCCGATGCGATCGAGGCAGAGGCGGTGCCCGGCAAGGGGTTCGGGAGCGTGAAGGTCGAGGTGACCATCGGCTCGACCACGTGGCGGACCTCGGTGTTCCCCAGTGCGGAGGAGAAGACCTACGTGCTGCCGATCAAGAAGGCGGTACGGACGGCCGAGGGCCTCGACGAGGGTGGCTCGTGCCGCGTGCAGGTGCGGACTGTCTGATCGGTGCCGGTGCCGCCCCACCGTCAAAGATCGCACCTGCGTGGGATGTCGCACGCCCTGTCGGCCCGTTTCGCTGTTGAAACGCCACCCAGGTGCGATCTTTCACGCCGCCCATCGGGACGAAGTCCCTATTCTGGTGACCGATCGTCACCCTTGGCCGACTGGCGTCGTTGTTCAGCTACCGAACCCCCGGTACTGCTGAAAGGAGACGACCATGCCGTTCGAACTCACCTCCGCGTTCCTCCTGATGGTCCTCGCGTGCTTCTGCGCCGTCTCCCTGCTGCGGTCGGGCCCCCGGGTCCAGGCTGCCGGCCCGGACGTCGAGGAGTGGCGCTCCGCCGCCCTCGAGCACTTCCACCAGCACAAGGACCTCGAGCGCACCGTCGCCCAGGTCCTCGCCACCCCGGGTGCCGTCTCCGGCCGCGCCCGCTCTGAACTCGTCGCCGCGGTGGGCCTGCGCGTCGACACCTTCGCCTGACTCCCAAAACGACTTCAGGTCATCTCCGCGTGGGGGAGATGACCTGAAGTCGTTTTTCGGCAGTTCGTCAGAGCTGGCCGACCACGTAGTCGACGGACGCGGTGAGCAACTCGATGTCCGAGGCGTCGATCGCCGGGTACATCGCGACGCGGAGCTGGTTGCGGCCCAGCTTGCGGTACGGCTCGGTGTCGACGATGCCGTTGGCGCGCAGCGCCTTGGCGATCGACGAGGCGTCGATGTTGTCGTCGAAGTCGATGGTGCCGATCACGAGCGAGCGGTCCTCGGCGTTGGCGACGTACGGCGTCGTGTACGACGTCTTCTCGGCCCAGCCGTAGAGCGCGTCCGAGGAGGCGGTGGTCCGCTCGACCATGCCCTTGAGGCTGCCGTTGGCGTTCATCCAGTCCAGCTGCTCGGCCATCAGGAAGAAGGTCGCGATGGACGGGGTGTTGTAGGTCTGGTTGAGGCGCGAGTTCTCGACCGCGGTCTGCAGGTCGAAGAACGCGGGGATGAAGCGGCCCGAAGCCTTGATCTCCTCGACGCGGGCCAGGGCCTTCGGCGACATGATCGCGAACCAGATGCCGCCGTCCGAGGCGAAGCACTTCTGCGGCGCGAAGTAGTAGACGTCGACCTCGTTCAGGTCGACCGGCAGGCCGCCGGCGCCCGAGGTGGCGTCGATCAGGACCAGCGCGTCGTCGGCGATGCCCGCGGGGCGGATGACCGGCGCCATCACGGCGGTCGAGGTCTCGTTGTGCGCCCAGCCGTAGACGTCGATGCCGTCCTCGGCGACCGAGACCGGGCGCGAACCCGGGTCGGCCTTGATGATCGAGGGCGCCTGGAGCCACGGAGCGTCCGCGGCGGCCTTGGCGAACTTCGACGAGAACTCGCCGAAGGTCAGGTGCTGCGACTTCTCGCGGATCAGACCGAAGGTGGCGATGTCCCAGAACGCGGTCGCGCCGCCGTTGCCGAAGACGACCTCGTAGCCCTCGGGCAGGTCGAAGAACGTGCCGAGGCCGTCGCGCACGCGACCGACGGTGTTCTTCACGGCCGCCTGGCGGTGCGAGGTGCCCATCAGGGACGTGCCGGTCGCAGCAAGGGCGTCGAGGGCGCCGGGAGCGATCTTCGAGGGGCCGGCGCCGAAGCGGCCGTCCACGGGCTTGATGTCGGCGGGGATCACGATCGCGTCAGTCACGAGTTCAACCTTCTCATCAGAGTGAGCGGAGGGGCAGGCTGACGACGCTGTCAGAGATGGCTCCAGTGTGACAGCCGCATCACACCGGTGATAAATCATTAGCCGTCATGGACCACGATCTGGAGCTGCGCGCCGTCGGCTACGACCACCCCGATGCCGTCGCGCTGGTCGCCCGGGTCCAGCTGGAGTACGCCGAGCGCTACGGCTCCCCGGACGAAGGCGCCGTGGACCTGCGCGAGTTCGACGCACCCAACGGCCTCTTCCTGGTCGGGTACGACGACCGCCAGACGCCGGTCGTGACCGGCGCCTGGCGGCGATCCTCCGAGCAGGCCCTGGGGGCGACCAACGCAGCGGAGTTGAAGCGGATGTACGTCGTACCCGAGGCTCGTGGCCGGGGTTTCGCCCGCCGGATCCTCGCGGAACTGGAAGCGACGGCTGCGGCGGCCGGCCACGATGCCCTCCTGCTCGGGACCGGGACGATGCAGCCCGAGGCGATCGCGCTGTACCTCAGTGAGGGCTACGAGGAGATCCCCGTGTTCGGCTTCTACGCGGGCCACGTGCTCGCCCGGTCCTACGGCAAGCGGATCAGGTGACGTCGCGGCGTCGTACCAGGGCGAGGCTGAGGACCACGGCCAGCACGATGTAGACGGCCACCGTGATCGCGGCCTGACCGGCCGGAACGGTGTCCAGGACACCCGGCGTCCCGTCGCCGGACCCGACGCCGACGATCGAACCGATCAGCGAACCGGCCGACGTACCGGGCATGAACTCGGTCAGCGTCTCGACCCAGCCGAGCAGCGTCCCGACACCGCGCAGCAGGTTCTCGATCACCAGCGCCCAGACCAGGCCGAGGCCGACGGAGAGCGCCGGGCCACGGGCCACGGTGCCGAGGGCGAAGCCGAGGACGGCCCACATCTCCAGGACCAGGAAGCCGGCACCGAATGCCTCGGCCACCGAGCCGAACGACGGCATCACGACGTCCTGTCCCTCGCTGGCGGTGATCAGCAGCGAGATGCTCAGGTCGAGGCCGAGGGTGACCACGAGCGTGCCCACGACAACCGCGGTCAGGGCGCTGACCGAGCCGATCACGGCCGGGCCGCGGCGCACGCCCTGGGAGAACAGCGTCTTCCAGGTGCCCCAGCCGTAGCCGTTCCCGGCCACCAGCGCGCCGAGCACCATCATCAGCGCACCGCCGAACATCGGCATTCCCTGCAGGAACACATCGGGTACGGCGTCCGGCAGCATCCGCGCCAGTTGCTCGGCCTGGGTGGTGCCCTCGTCGGCGAAGCCCGGGTCGCCGCTCGTGTAGGAGAGGTACGTGAATAAGTAGCCGAACATCACGCTCAGCGCGAGCCAGGCGCCGAGCGTGATCCACGCGGCCGGCCAGGCACGCAGTCGCATCAGTTCCGCGCGGGTGCTGTGCAGGGTTGCCGTCAACAGGCCCGTCGTTGCGGGCGCGGCGGTGCTGGTCGTCGTACTCATGACACGGACTCCTTGGTGGTCATCTCGAAGAAGACCTCTTCGAGGCTGCGCTCGGCAGCGGTGATTTCGTGGACGTCGGCGCCGGCGGTGACCAGGGCACGGATCACGTCGGGGGCGCGGTCGGGGGAGAGGCTGAGCAGCAGGGCGCCGTCGTCGGTACGACGGACACCGTCGTCGCCGGCCATCCGCATCGCGACCGCCAGCGCGTCGGCTTCCGGGGTGGCTCGGACCCGCAGCGAGATGCCGCCGCGAAGGTCGGCGACGGTGGACTCGCGCAGCAGGCGACCGCCGTTGATGACACCGACGCGGTGGCAGATCTCCTGCACCTCGGCCAGCAGGTGGCTGGACAGAAGAACGGTCTGGCCGCCGCGGGCGAGCTCGACGATCAGCGCTCGCATGTCGGCCATGCCGGCCGGGTCGAGGCCGTTGGTGGGCTCGTCGAGGACGATCAGCTCCGGGTCACCCATCAGCGCAGCAGCGACGCCGAGGCGCTGCTTCATGCCGAGCGAGTAGCCCTTGAACTTGTCCTCGCCCCGGTCGACCAGGTCGACGCGTTCGAGGACCCGCTCGACCTCGGTCTCCGCGAAGCCGCGGTGCCGAGCGAGGGTGCGCAGGTTCGCGCGGCCGGAGAGGTACGGATAGAAGCCGGGCCCTTCGATCAGCGCACCCACGGAGGTCGCGGCGTGTGGCTTGTCGGAGGGGCGGCCCAGGATGGTGGCCGATCCGGACGTGGGCCGGATCAGACCGAGCATCATCCGCAGCGTGGTCGTCTTGCCGGCCCCGTTCGGGCCGAGGAAGCCGTAGACCTCGCCGCGCTGCACCGTCATGCTGACGCCGTCGACGGCCAGTCGGTCGCCGTACCGCTTGGTCAGCGCATCGGTGGTGACCACCGGGTTCAGGTTCGTTTCCATGACTCCAACTCTGCGGTGCCGGAGCCGTTCACGCGTCCGCTGGCAGGCGGTCGCTGCGTACGCAGTTCTGCGTACGGCGATGCTGCCTGTCGTCGTACGACGACGGGGGCGGATCCCTCTAGCCTCGGAGCATGACCTCAGCACCCACCCCTGCCCTCACCGCGAGCCTGCGGGTGTGGCCGTGGGTGCTGACCGCGTTGCTGTTCGTCGGTACGGCGGCCGCGAACCAGGCGATCGGATCGCCGGGCCCGGTGCCCGTGGCCGTCCTGCTCGCCACGGCCGCGATGTTGCCGACGGTGGTGCCGGGCTTCGCGCACCGCTGGGGGGTGCCGGCGGGTGCGCTCCTGCTGACCTCGGGTGCCTTCACTGCTGTGTACTTCGCGGCGGGCTACTCCGACGGCCCGATCTTCCTGGCCCTGCCGGCCGTCACGTTCGTGGTGGCGATCAGTACGCCGGTCGCGGGCTGGATCCGCTGGGCGGTGCCGGCCCTCGTGCTGGTCGCGCTCGGCCTCGCCGGTCGCTGGGCGTGGTGGGAGCGGGATGCGGGCCACCAGCACTTCTGGCAGGCCGTGGGGGCGGTGGCCATCGTGGCCGCCACCGGTGCGATCGCAACCGCGGCACGCAGTCGGATGGACGCCCACACCGAACGGGTCGGCCGTGCCGCGACCGAGGAACGACTCCGGATGGCGCAGGACCTGCACGACGGCGTCGGCCACGGACTGGCCGTGATCGCCATGCAGGCCGGTGTCGCGCTGCACGTGCTCGACCGCGATCCGGTCGCGGCGCGGGAGAGCCTGGAAGCGATCCGGGCGACGAGCAAGGAAGCGCTGGACGCGCTGCGGTCCGAGCTGGCCACCATCGCGGGGGAGCCGGCGCCGCGTCGCCCGGCCGCTGGCCTCGACGCGATCCCCGCCCTGATCGATCGGGTGCGTTCGGCAGGGCTTGCCGTTGACGTCGTCGGTGACCCGGGTGACCTGCCCGCCGCATCGGGGGCGGCCGCCTACGGCGTCGTCCAGGAGGCGTTGACCAACGTGCTCCGCCATGCCGGGGCTTCATGGGCCCAGGTGGCCTGGGCGCAGCAACCCGAGTTCGTGGTGTTGTCGGTGACCGACGACGGTCGCGGGGGAGACGTGCAGGATGAGGGCATGGGCATCAGCGGCATGCGCGCACGGGTCGAGGGGATCGGCGGCGGCCTCCACGTCGGGCCCCACGCCAACGGCGGCTTCCAGGTTGTCGCGGATCTCCCCGCATGAGTACGCCGATCCGGGTCGCGTTGATCGACGACCAGCCGCTGGTGCGGATGGGTCTGGCGACCCTGATCGCGTCCGAGGCCGACCTCGAGCTCGCGGGGGAGGCCGCCGACGGGCGCGAAGGCCTGTCTCTGCTGCGTCGCACACTGCCGGACGTCGTACTCTGCGACATCCGGATGCCGGTGCTCGACGGACTGGCCCTGCTCGCCGAGGTCGCGTCGGATCCTGCTCTCGCCGGGGTCAAGGTGGTCATGCTGACGACCTTCGAGCTGGACGAGTACGTCTTCGAAGCGCTGCGCAACGGCGCCAGCGGCTTCCTGCTCAAGGACGCCGAGCCGGTCGCTCTGCTCGACGCGATCCGCGTGGTGGCCGAGGGCGGTTCATTGCTGGCCCCGTCCGTCACGCGTCGCGTGATCGAGCACTTCGGATCGAGCCGAGCCGAGAGCCCGCACCCGCGCCTGGGCGAGCTGACCGAGCGCGAGCGCGAGATCCTCGGCTGGGTCGCCACCGGGCGTTCCAACGGAGAGATCGCCGCCGAACTCGTGGTCAGCCCCGACACCGTCCGCACCCACGTCAGCCGCGCGATGGTGAAGCTGCAGGCCCGCGACCGCGCCCAGCTCGTGGTGTTCGCGATCGAATCGGGACTGCGCCGCTGACCTCGCGGGTCAGCAGGGTGAGGAGGGCAGGGGGGCGGAGGTGTCGAGCACACCGCCGAGGGTGAGGGTCCGCAACAGGGCCGGTCCTCCCGGTCGCCCCCACCAGTTGTGGCGCGCGGAGACGTCGTACCTCACCACGTTGGCCGCCAGCAGGCCGCCCACCAGGCAGTTCTGCCCGATGCTGCCGAGCGGTCCGCCGCCGATGTCGATGACCGGGGTGCGCGTCGTACCCAGGTCCTCGGCGGAGAAGTCGGCGATCCCCGAGCCCAGCCCGCCGGCCCGCGAGAGGTCGGTGCGCTGCACCTTGACCGACAGCTTCTCGAGCGCAGTGAAGTTGCGGATGCCGATGTTGGCGCCGCGGTTGTCAGTGATCGTCGATCCGTCGACCGTGGCGGTGATCTCCGTGGTCGGTCCTTTGCCGTTGACGACGTTGCTGCCCAGGGACAGGCCGTTGTTCGCGCAGCGCCGCAGCACGCTGTCGCGCACGGCCAGCCGGATGGTGTTGCGTGCCCCGAGGCTTCCGGCGAGCACGCAGTCGCCGTTGTTGAACGGGAGTACGACGGTGTTGCCGATGCCCGTGGAACGCTCGGCCGTCACCCGTTCGAGCGTCATCGTCATCACGGCGTCGGTGCCGAGGCCCCCGTGTTCGATGACGTCGCCGGGTGAGCCCGAGAACGAACTGTCCTGGACCAGCACGTCCAGCCGCGCGCCTGAGCCCATGGTCACCGCTTCGAGGCCGTTGGCCGAGAAGCCGCCCCAGCCGTGCTCGTTCGTGTACGTGTTGTGGGTGACCGTCGCCGTCAGTTGGGCCGGTCCGACCGCGTTGAGGAAGACGCCCTCGGAGTCGGCGCCCTCGACCGCGAGATTGAGGTCGTCGGGGTTGCCGAGCAGCGCTTGCGTGTTGCGGTGAACGAGACCCCGGAGCCGGGCCGAGTCGCGCGCCTGGAGGCCGATGGCGAGCACCGAGCGGAAGTCCTTGCCCTGACGCAGGGAGCGGACGGTGTTGTCGGTGATGGTCGCCGTACCCGTGGCCGTTCCGGAAAGGCGTACGTCGATGCCATCTCCACACATCGCGTCGTGCACCAGGTTCCCGGTGATGCTCACGGCGACGTCCTGTCGGCTGGAGGCGTCGACCATGATGCCGGCCCAGCCGTTCTGCAGCCCGTTCGCGATCGGGATCCCGATGCCGGGGAGGTTGGTGGGCGCCATGAAGGGCGGGATCAGGTAGCCGTCGATGCAGTCGGCGTTCTGTCCGGAGACGTCGTTGCCCGCGATGTGCACCCCGGTCACGTCGACGCCGTAGACGGCGCCGCGGCGCGCGCCGGTGAAGCGCAGGTTGGCGACGGTGGTCCCGTCGGCGAGCCGGACGGCGTCCCCCGCCAACCGGGTGGTCGTGTTGGTGAGCCGCGGGGCCGTCGTACCTGCGGTCCACACGGAGGGTCCGGAGCCCTGGAGGGTCTGGCCCGACTTGAGCTGGATGCCGCCGTCCAGGACCCCGCCTGAGGGCAGGACGACGATCGTGTCGCCGGCTCGTGAGGCGCTCTCCGCCTGGGTGAGCGAACCGAACGGCTGGGTGGCGGTGCCGGCGGAGGTCGTGGCGCCTGCCTTCACGTACCAGGTGCCCACGGCCGGCGCGGCCGGGCCGGCGGTCGTCCAGCCCGTGACCAGCAGCCCCGTCGTCAGGACACCGGTTGCGGCGGTCGCAACAGCTACCCGGAGCCTGCTCACCGGAGCAGCCCGGCGCAGTTGCTCGGCGCAGGCTTCCCGGCGAACCGGGCGCGGAGATAGCCGATCGCTCCCGGGACGCCGAGCACGATCTCGGTGAGGTGCTCGCCGAGCAGCTTGACGTCCTGCTGGACGGCGACGCCGCCCCGACAGTAGTTGCGGAGCGCGTCCTTCGCGGGTCCGATCGGAGCGAACTCGTCCAGGAGCGTGTGGTACTCGTACACCGGTGCGGTCGGAGTTCCCGCACGATGGCGCGGACTGTTCTCACGCAGCATCGCGGCCACGGCCGGGGTGTCGAGGGCGTTCGGGATGCTCTCGATGTCACGCATCCGCAGGAACGGGCGCCGCGGGACGGCGTCGAACAGGCAGTCGTCCCGCATCGTCTCGAAGAGCTGCCGGCCGAGCGGGTTGAGGTACTGCTGGATGCCGATCGCGGGATAGGCCCGGTCGAAGCCGTGCATGCCCATCGGGATCGCTCCGCCGGCGATGCTGCCGTCGAATGCATCGATGGTCGCCCGGACGTCGCCGAGCAGTCCCCCGAGGACCACGGCCCGCATCGGCAGCTCCGGGGCATAGGCACCCTGGAGCTGCGCCGCGTTGGCCGTGGCGAACGCTCCTCCCGAGTAGCCCCAGATCGCGACGGGTGCGTCGCGCAGCCCGGCAGCGGTGAACTGGCGGGCTGCGCGGAGGCCGTCGAGGACGGCCTTCGCGGCGACGTCGGCGACGAGGAACTGCGACTGCATGCCTTCGTAGTCCGGCACCGACACGGCCCAGCCCTGGAGCAGGGCGGTGACGATGATCGGAGTCTCCGAATAGGAACCGGTCAGGCCGCCCTGGCCACCGGCGGTCAGCGCGTACGACGGTGCGCAGCGAGTCGAGACGCCGTCCTCGGCGGTCTGGTACGAGACCAGGGGGCGCGTGCCCGGACCGCTCCACGGAGCCGTCGGCACGATCACCGTCGTCACGGTGACGGTCGGCGTCCCGACGCGGTCGGAGGTCCGGTAGACGAGTTGCCACGCAGCGGCGGGCACGGGCACCTCGAACGCCTTGACCTGGACCTTCCGTGACGCGATCACCTCGCCCGGTCGGTACGACGCCAGGTCGGCCGGCGCAGCGAAGAAGGGATCGTCCTCGGGGAGGGGCACGGGCTCGGCCATGGCGACAGGGGGAAGCAGGACGACAGCGATGAGAACCGCAAGCAGCTCGCAAAGCGAAATGATGGTCTTTCGCATGATCGGAGCGTAGGTGGCATCCGGGCGGCCAGCCAGATGCCTTTTCGGATGGCTTTTCAGATCGGCGTCGCGTCGCCCGTCAGCAGGTGGACGGCGAGTGCGCACAACTGGTCCTCGAGCCGTTCGGCCGGCGCCCGCTTGCGCTGGAGCATCCAGTCATGGACCACGACGTTGATGGCACCGCTCAGGGACAGGGCAAGGAAGTGGAAGTCCCGCTGGTCGATCTCGCGTCGGGCGACTCCCTGGCGTCCCTCCTCCTCGACGAGCGCCACGATGGTCGCCCGGAAGTCGAGCCGCTTCTGCTCCACCCGCGGGCTGACGCCGACGATCTCCACGAACGCGATCCGGGCGGTCCGGGGATCGGCGAGCACAGGTCGGAGGTAGGCACGGACGGCGGCGTCGATGCGCCGCCGGAAGTCCTCGCCCTCGGTCGTGGCGAGGGACTGGGCGACCGCGTCGTAGGCCTCGGCGGTGATGGCTCCGTAGAGGTCGAGGAGGAGGTCCTCCTTGCAGCTGAACTGTTGGTAGAAGTGCCGGGTGGAGACCGATGCGGTCGAGCAGAGCCGGTCGATCGAGATCGCCTGGTAGCCGTGGGTGCCGAACAGGTCGAGGGCTGCTGCCCTCAGGCGCACCAGGCGACTGTGGTCGCGTTCTTCGGCCGACTGGCCGCCGTACCGTCGAGCTGAAGTGGTCTCCATCGGGCGCCTCCCTGTTCCGAGGTCGACGCTATCCGAAAAGGTGCCCTGTCGGAAAGGGGTCAGTGGGCGCCGATGCGGACCGGGCGTCCGGCGAGGTAGCCGGTGCCGAGCTGGATCACGCCGAGACCCGCGAGCAGCACGCAAGGCAGCGTCCAGCCGCCAGTGGCGTGGTGCAGGACGCCGACGACGAACGGGCCGCTGGCGGCCAGCAGGTAGCCAATGCTCTGCGCCATCGTCGACAGCGCGGCGGTGTCGACGGACGAGGTCGTCCGCAGTGCGAAGAAGGACAGGGCGACGGGGAAGACCGAGCCGCCGACGCCGAGGAGCGCGGCCCACAGCCAGGCGCCGCCGGCCGGCGCGAGCCACAGGCCGAGCCAGCCGAGCACGGTCAGCGACGTCAGTACGGCGACCAGGTGGCCCTGGTGGCGCATCCGGCCGGCGATGCTCGGGACGATGAAGAAGCACGGGACGCCGATGAGGATGCTCACGGCCAGCAACAGGCCGGCTGTTTCGTCGCTGAAGCCGGCGTCGACGTACACGCTCGGGAGCCAGCTCATCATCACGTAGGCGAACAGCGACTGGGTGCCGAAGAGCACGGTGACGGCCCACGCGGTGGGGTTGCGCCACATCGAGGTGCCGCGGGCGGTGGAGCGCTGTTTGTTGCGTCCCCGGCAGTACGGCGCCCAGGCGACCGCAGCGACGACGGCGAGGGCCGCCCAGATGCCGAGTCCCACGCGCCAGCTGCCGGTCGCGTTGGCGATCGGGACGGTGAGCGCGGCGCCGAAGGCCGAGCCGAGCGAGAGGACCGCGCTGTAGGCGCCGGTCATGGCGCCGACGCGGGTGGGGAAGTGCTCCTTGACGATCGCGGGGATCAGCACGTTCGCCAGGGCGATGCCGGCGCAGGCGACCAGGGTGCCGGCGATGAGGGCCGGGGTGCCGTCGACGACGCGGAGCACCAGGCCGGCGGCGAGCAGGACCAGTGCACCTTCGAGGCCGCGGTCCACGCCGACGCGGCGAGTGACGATCATGGCGGTGGCGCCGACGGCGGCGAAGCAGAGCACGGGCAGGGACGTCAGCACCCCCTGCGTGGTGGCAGAGAGGCCCATCGAGCCGAGGCGATCGAGCATTGCGCCGAGGCTGGTGACCGCGATGCGCAGGTTGAACGCGACAAGCAGGACGGCCACGACCAGACTGACGGTGGCTCGACGCCGCGTCAGCGGGCTCACCTCGGCACCTTCGGAGAGATGTCCCCGGAGGAAGTGCGAGAGGCGCGACGGCTGCGCGGTGGGCGGCATGTCGACTAGTGTAGACAGACGTAGGATGATTGGACGAAAGGACGCCCATGCCGCTCGCCCCCACGCACACCGCCTCCCTGGTCGACCAGGCCATCGAGGGGATGCGCGCGCTGCTCGCCAGCGGTGAGTGGACCGTCGGGACCCGGATCCCGCCCGAGCCCGTTCTCGGCGCGTCCCTGGGGGTCAGCCGCAACACCGTCCGCGAGGCGGTCAAGGCGCTCGCCCACGTCGGTCTGCTGGAGGTACGACGCGGCGACGGCACCTATGTCGCTGCGGCCACCGAGATGCAGGCGCTGATGCGCCGCCAGGTCGACCGCGTCGAACTGGCCCACCTGCTCGAGGTCCGCCACGCCATCGAGGTCAGGGCGGCCGCGTTGGCTGCCGAGCGTCGTACGACCGAGGACCTGGCCGTGCTCGACGCAGCCGTGGCCAGCAAGCGCACCGCCCTTGCTGCGGGAGACGCGGCCGGATTCGTGGCGGCTGATGTCGCCTTCCACATCGGCGTCGTGGCAGCTGCCCACAACCCGCTGCTCGTCGAGCTCTACGACGGTCTTGTCGAGACGCTCACGGCGAGCATCGAGACCCCCGCGGGACCCGATGCGCTGGAGGCGGAGCACGACGCGGTACTCGACGCGATCCGCGCGGGTGACGTCGACGCGGCGGCGGTCGCCAGCGCCGTCCTGCTGGAGCACGTCGCCGGGTGACGTCCTCGCTCATCCGGAAACGCAACAACGTCATACGAACTGGCTGCCGGAGCGACCAGTTCGTATGACGTCGCGAGTGGTGCGGGGAAGGGCTACTTCGCCCAGGCGCTGTCCCAGCCCTCGATCTCGCTCGCGGGGCGGGTGGCGGGACCGGTGTAGATGGCCGACGGGCGGATCAGGCGGCCCGTGGTCTTCTGCTCCAGGATGTGCGCCGACCAGCCACCCGTGCGGGCGCAGGTGAACATCGACGTGAACATGTGCGCCGGGACCTCGGCGAAGTCCAGGACGATGGCCGCCCAGAACTCGACGTTCGTCTCGAGAACGCGGTCGGGGCGACGCTCGCGGAGCTCGGTCAGTGCGGCCTGCTCCAGAGCCTCGGCCACGGCGTACCGCGGGGCGTCGAGCTCCTTGGCGGTCCGACGCAGCACGCGGGCACGGGGGTCCTCGGCGCGGTAGACGCGGTGGCCGAAGCCCATCAGGCGCTCGCCCGAGTCGAGCAGGTTCTTGACGTAGGCGCGGGCGTCGCCGGTCTTCTCGACGTCCTCGATCATGCCGAGCACGCGCGAGGGCGCACCGCCGTGCAGCGGGCCGCTCATCGCGCCGATGGCGCCGGAGAAGGCTGCGGCGACGTCGGCGCCGGTGGAGGTGATGACGCGCGCGGTGAACGTCGAGGCGTTCATGCCGTGCTCGGCAGCCGAGGACCAGTAGGCGTCGATGGCGTGCGCGTGCTTCGGGTCGGCCTCGCCGCGCCAGCGGATCAGGAACTTCTCGGCGAGTGTCTGGCCCTCGTCGACCAGGCGCTGCGGGACGACGGGCAGGTGCAGGTCGCGGGCCGACTGGCCGGCGTACGACAGGACCATGACGGCGACGCGGGCGAGGTCCTCGCGGGCCTGCTCGTCGGAGATGTCGTAGGTCTGGCCGAAGCCGAAGGCCGGCGCGAGCATCGCGATGGCGGCCTGGACGTCCACGCGGACGTCACCGGTGTGCACCGGGAGGCTGAAGGCCTCGGCGGGCGGCAGGCCGGGGGTGAAGGAGCCGTCGATCAGCAGGCCCCACACGTTCTCGAACGGAACCCGGCCAGCGAGGTCCTCGATGTCGACACCGCGGTAGCGCAGCGCCGAGCCTTCCTTGTCCGGCTCCGCGATCTGCGTTTCGAAGGCAACGACGCCCTCAAGTCCGTGGTGTACCTCAGGCATCGACATCTCCTTCATCCGTGGGGCGCGTCGTTCGGGTTGCCAACGGCACGCAGGCCACCCGGCATTCTGCCGCACTCGGTAGTTTGGGGACATGCCCGGGGACCCAACGACGCCCGCGACACCAACGGCGGTACCGCCTGCGCCCGACCTTGCCATGCTGCGCAAGGAGTACGGCGCGGCCGGGCTCGACGAGTCCGAGGTCGATCCGGATCCGTGGGTCCAGTGGCAGCGCTGGTACGACGACGCGACCGCCGCCGGGATCCACGAACCGAACGCGATGATCCTCGCGACGGTTGACCCCGACGGGATGCCGTCGTCGCGGACCGTGTTGCTCAAGGGCGTTGCCTCGGAGCGACCCGACGACGGCTTCACGTTCTTCACCAACACTGCGTCCCGCAAGGGGCGCGCGCTGGCCAACGAGGCGTTGTGCGCGCTGCTGTTCCCGTGGCACCCGCTCGAACGGCAGGTGCGCGTCGAGGGCCTCGCGATCCCGCTCGACGCCGCCGCGGTGCACGCCTACTGGGCCTCCCGGCCGCGGGGTTCACAGCTCGGTGCCTGGGCTTCGCCCCAGTCGCGGGTGGTCAGCGGCCGCGAGGAGCTCGAGCAGGCCTACCGCGACGCGGAGGCGCGGTTCGAGGGCCAGGACGTGCCCGTCCCGCCGACCTGGGGTGGCTACCGCGTGCGGCCGACGACGTTCGAGTTCTGGCAAGGTCGGCAGGGGCGCCTGCACGACCGCGTCCACTACGGCCGGGTGTCGACCGGCTGGGACGTCACGCGACTCGCACCCTGAGGCGTCGCCGGGTCGTCCGCCTGTTCCTTGGCACTCTTCGTGGCGAGGTAGACCGCCGCGAGCAGGCCGATCACGATGACCACCGCGACCAGGAGCAGGACCTGGTTCTTGTCGCGCTTGCTTTTGGAAGCGGCGCCGCGGCTGCTGCGTCGGCGTCCGCTGGTGTGCATGCGCGGGTCCTCGGCGAGCGCCTCGAAGCTGCCCGAGGAGGGCAGGCTCTCGAAGTGGGGTACCTCGAAGGACGCGGGCACCAGGTTCCGGAACTCCGCGTGCATGCCGCCCTCTGTGGGCGGGTCGATGCCGCGGATGTCGGGGCGCGCGGGCACCGGCAGGGGTTCGGGGATCGGCGCCGGGACGGGCTCGGGCTCGATGATCGGCTCGGGGTCCGGTTCGACAACTGGCTCGGGCTCGACGACCGGTTCCGGGTCCGGTTCGACCTCCGGCTCGACCTCGGCCTCCGGCGTGGCTCCGAACTCGGGCTCCGGCTCCCACGGGTCAGACAGCGGGTCGAACCGCGGAATCGGGCGGGCGGGCGCGATCAGGTTGCGGAACTCCTGGTCCTGGCCGACGACGTCGACCACCATCGGTTCGACGATCGGCTCGGGCTCGGGTTCGACGACGAGTTCGGGCTCGGGTTCGACGTACGCCTCGACCGCCACCTCTTCAACGATCTCGACCTCAACCTCGGGAGCCTCGACCGGCGCACCGTTCAGAGCCACGTGCGGTCGCCCGGACGTCGGCCACGCTGAGGCGGGGACGGTGTCGAGCACGATCAGGACGGCCTGGGCGGTCGGGCGCCGGTGGTCCGGGCCGCAGATGGCGCGCATGAGTACTTCGGCGGCGAACGGCGGGAAGCCGGGCAGGACCTCGCTCGGCGCGGCCGGGTCGGCGGTGCCGGGGTCCACGCCCGTCAGTGCGTGATAGGCGAGACGTCCCAGCGGCTCCGCCTCCAGGCCCTTGACGCCCTGCAGCAGCGCGAGGACCTGATCGGCAGGCAAGGGCGCGGGCGCGGTCGCGTCGATGAGCGCACGTAGCGTGGCGCGCTCGTCAGACGGAAGCCCCATGTCCATGGCCGCATCCTCCCCCGCGTCGAGCCGTCGTGTGACCGAATTCGCCAGACCGGTCACACGGAACTGATTCTGTCGATTGGTGGTAGGGAGGGGTTGACATAGCGCTCACCAACTCCTGTCGTTGAGAACGCATGGGCACCCGACTCGGAGCACTCACCCTTGCCGTCGTCACGGTCGCTGCCGGCATCACGGTGGCACCTGGTTGGGCGGCCGCTGAGGACACCCCTGCGCCGGTCGTCGTCGACCACTGGTTCACGACCTCTGACGGCGTCCAGTTGCAGACCACGCTGACCACTACCGGCACCAGTACCGGCGCCGTCGAGGCGAAGCCGACCGTGGTCGAGTTCTCGCCGTACGGCAACAACAGCCAGACGCTCGAGGTCGGCCCGGACTACAACTACCTGCTCGTCCAGATCCGCGGCACCGGTGGCAGCGACGGTTCGTTCGACGCGCTCGGCCCGAAGAGCCAGAGCGATGTCGTCGAGGTGCTCGAGTGGGCGTGCACGCAGCCCTTCAGCGACGGACGACTGGCACTCAACGGCTTCTCGGCCAGTGCGATCGTGCTCTACAACTCCTGGCACCAGGAGCTGCCGTGCGTGAAGGCCGCGATCCTCAGGTCCGGCACCCACGAGTTGTACCGGGACCTCCTCGTGCCCGGCGGCTTGATGAACCTCGTGCCCGGTGCCGGCGTGATCAGCCTCATCGGTGCCCCCGCCCTGCTGCAGGGCGTCGAACGCCTGCAGCGCAACCCCGCCTCCTCGCTCGACGTGATCGGCGGACTCTTCACCTCCGGGGTCAACGCCGGCCTCGCCCATCCGAGCCTCGACGCCTGGTGGGCCGAGCGCGGTTGGCGCGGCGACGCCAACGACATCCCGGTGCTGATGATCAACGGGTTCTACGACGTCGAGTCGCGCGGCGCGTTCCAGGGCTACCGGGCGTTGCGGGCCGACGGAGCTCACCTGCTGATGGAGGGCGGCCACGACGGCGTGCCCGTGGGCACCGACGGGGGAGCGGCCGAGGCCGCCGCGTGGCTCGACCACTTCGTCCGCGGCGAGGCGAACGGCATCGAGAGCCAGCCTCGGGTCAGTCTCACCCTTGCCAAGGGCGACCGGCCGTCGTACCTCAAGGGCGAGCACGTCACCGTCCGGGGAACCGACTGGCCGCTGCCGGGTACGGAGTGGACCGAACTCGCCTTCGCGCCGGGACGGGCGCTCGCGCTGACGCCGCCGACGACCAGGGGTACGGCGTCGTACGTCACCGTCCCGTCCCTGCCGACGATGACCGACGTCCCGAACATCGCGCTGATCGACGCCGGTGCGGCGGGTGCGTTGCCGCTGCTCAGCCAGACCACGCTCGCCAGCATCGACGGCGTGACCGGGCTGACCTATACGACGGGCGCGCTCGACGCGGATGTCGACCTCGCCGGTCCGGTCGCGTTGGACCTGAACCTGTCGACCACGACTCCGGGCTCCGGCATCTGGGCCGTCCTGTCCGATGTCGCTCCTGACGGGACGTCCAGCCCGCTCACGGTCGGCCGGCTGAACACGAACTACCCGGGCGTCGTACCCGGGAAGTCCATGACCGACAGCCAGGGCCGGATCGTCCAGCCGTACGGCGACTACTCCCACACCTCGCCGGCCACGCCGCTCCAATTCCGCCGCTACCAGGTGGAGTTGTGGCCGGTCGGTAACCGGTTCGAGAAGGGCCACCGGATCCGGATCCAGATCGTCGGTACGTCGCTCGCGTCCCCGCTGGCGCTGCCCGCGATCCACAACCTGCGCATCGGTGGGGCCGATGGTGCGCGGCTGCGGGTGCCCGTGCTCCCGGGCAGCGACCTCGGCAGCGCGCTCACGCCGTAGGCAAACCCCAAGTCGGGGGACACAAACCCCAAGTCGGGGGACACAAACCCCAAGTCGCGCAAATAGTGGTTGGTGAGTGAGTGCTCACTCATCTATTCTGGTGAGATGCCACCACGCGCTGCCCCGCTCTCGCCCGAGGACCGGCGCGAAGCCCTCATCACGGCCACCCGGCCGCTGCTCTACGAGCACGGGCGTGCCGTCACCACGCGGCTGATCGCCGAGGCCGCCGGTGTCGCGGAGGGCACGATCTTCCGGGTCTTCGCCTCCAAGGAGGAGTTGATCGACGCCACGGTCACCCGGGCCTTCGAGCCCGGCGACGTGCTGCGCCGGCTCGACGAGATCGACGTCGAACTGCCGTTGCGTGAGCGGATGCTCGCGATGACCTCGATCCTCCAGCAGCGGTTCCTCGCGATCTTCGGGCTGATGCGCGCGATGGGGACCGTCGGTCCGCCGCAGCACCTGCATGACCGGCCCGAGCTCAAGAAGGGCCTCGAGGACGTGCGCGCCCGGTTGCTCGCGCTGATCGAGCCGGACGCCGATCACCTGACCCTGCCGCCCGAGCAGGTGCTGCACGTGTGGCGCCTGCTCACCTTCGCCGGCTCCCACCAGGAGATCGCCGACAACGACCTGCTGACCCCCGCCCAGATCGTCGACACCGTCCTGAACGGCGTCGAGAGGAGGGACGCCTGATGCTTCCCCGCTTGCTCCGCACCTACCTGTCGCCGTACAAGGGCTGGCTGACGGCGATCGTGTTGCTGCAGTTCACGGCGACGGCCGCGATGCTCTACCTGCCCAGCCTGAACGCCGACATCATCGACAAGGGCATCGCCGAAGGGGACACCGGCTACGTCATCAAGATCGGCGCCGTCATGCTCGGCGTCTCGCTCGTCCAGGCCGCATGCTCCATGTCGTCCGCCTGGTTCGGTGGACAGGCTGCGATGGCGTTCGGCCGCGACCTGCGCAAGGCCGTCTTCGCGCGCGTCGGCGGCTTCTCCGCCCGCGAGGTCTCCACGTTCGGCGCACCCTCGCTGATCACCCGTGCGACGAACGACGTCCAGCAGGTCCAGATGCTCGCGATGATGGTCTGCCTGATGGGCGTCATGATCCCGATCATGATGATCGGCGGGATCGTCATGGCGATGCGCGAGGACCTCGGCCTGTCGTGGCTGGTCTTCGCCGTCGTACCGGTCCTCTTCCTCTGCATCGGGTTCGTGGTGTCGCGCATGGTGCCGGCGTTCCAGACGGTCCAGTCCCGTATCGACGACGTCAACCGCATCCTGCGCGAGCAGATCACGGGCATCCGCGTGGTCCGCGCGTTCGTGCGCGAACCGCAGGAGACCGCCCGGTTCGCCCACTCCAACGACGACCTCACCGAGGTGTCGATCCGCGCCGGACGCTGGATGGCGCTGATGTTCCCGCTGGTCATGGGTGTCACCAATGTCGCCATGGTCGGGGTGATCTGGTTCGGCGGGCACCGCGTCGACAACGGCCAGATGGAGGTCGGGGCGTTGACCGCGTTCCTCTCCTACCTGATGCAGATCCTGATGTCGGTGATGATGGGCACGTTCATGCTGATGATGATCCCGCGCGCCTCCGTGGGTGCCGTCCGGATCGCCGAGGTGCTCGACACCGACTCGAGCGTCATCCCGGCGGCCCATCCGGTCACGTCGGTCGACGTCGCCGGTCACCTCGACGTCGAGGGCGTGGGTCTCACCTACCCCGGTGCCGAGGCACCCGTGCTGCGCGACGTGACCTTCAGTGCGCGCCCCGGGCAGACGATCGCGCTGATCGGCTCCACCGGCGCCGGCAAGACCACGCTGGTCAACCTCATTCCCCGGCTGCTCGACGCCACCCAGGGCGTCGTCCGGGTCGACGGCGTCGACGTACGCGACCTCGACCCCGAACTGCTCTGGTCGAAGATCGGGCTGGTGCCGCAACGTGCCTTCCTGTTCTCCGGCACCGTCGCGACGAACCTGCGCTACGGCCGCGAGGACGCCACCGACGAAGAACTCTGGGAGGCGCTCGAGATCGCCCAGGCCGCGGGCTTCGTCCGCGAGATGCCCGACGGTCTCGACACCGCCGTCGCCCAAGGCGGTACGACGGTCTCTGGCGGTCAGCGCCAGCGGCTCGCCATCGCCCGCGCATTGGTACGACGACCGGAGATCTATCTCTTCGACGACGCCTTCTCGGCGCTCGACGTCGCCACTGACGCGCGGTTGCGGGCAGCCCTCGGCCCGATCACCCGCGACGCCACCGTCGTGATCGTCGGCCAGCGGATCGCGACGATCCGCGACGCCGACCTGATCCTCGTGCTCGAGGACGGCGAGGTCGTCGGCCGCGGCACCCATGACGAGCTGATGGCGGACGACCCGACGTACCAGGAGATCGCCGCCTCACAGGGCATCACGAGCGAGGAGGTCGTCGCATGAGTGACTCGAAGACGATGAAGTCGACCGAGCGGATCGTCCAGCAGGGCGGACCCGGCCGCGGCCCGATGGGCGGCATGGTCGGCCAGAAGGCCGACAACTTCCGCGCCTCGGCGAAGCGCCTGATTGGGTTGCTGCGTCCCGCGCGGGGCCGGGCGTTCGCCGTACTCCTCCTCGGCATCGGCTCGGTCGCCTCGGTCGCGATCGGCCCGTGGCTGCTGGGCAAGGCCACCGATGCGGTCTTCACCGGCTACATCGGCAAGGAGGTCGGCCAGCAATTGCCGGAGGGCGCCACCAAGTCCGACGCCATCGCCGCGGCTGAGTCGCGTGGTGACGGTCAGTTCGCCGACTTCCTGCGCGGCCTCGACATCATCCCCGGCCAGGGCGTCGACTTCGGCCAGGTCGGCCAGTTGCTGCTGGTCACCCTGCTGATCTACATCGGCGGTCAGGTGCTCGGTTGGCTGCAGGGCTACTACATCAACGATGTCGTGCAGGAGACCGTGCGGCAGATGCGGTCCGACGTGGAGGACAAGGTGCATCGCCTGCCCCTGTCGTACTTCGACAAGCAGCCGCGCGGCGAGCTTCTCAGCCGGGTCACCAACGACATCGACAACGTCGCACAGAACCTCCAGCAGACGATGAGCCAATTGCTCACGTCCTTGCTGATGGTCGTCGGCGTCCTCGGCATGATGTTCTGGATCTCGCCGCTGCTGGCCCTGATCGCGCTGGTGTCGGTACCGATCGCGATGTTCGCGAGCGGCCGGATCATGAAGCGCTCCCAGAGCCAGTTCATCAACCAGTGGCGCCAGACCGGCAAGCTCAACGGTCAGGTCGAGGAGGCCATCTCCGGCCACGCACTGGTGTCGGTCTTCGGTCGCCGCGAGAGCGTCGAGGCGGGCTTCGACGAAGCCAACGAGGCGCTGTTCCAGTCGTCGTTCAAGGCACAGTTCATCAGCGGGCTGGTGATGCCGGTGATGATGCTGGTCGGCAACATCAACTACGTGATCATCGCCGTCGTCGGCGGGCTCCGGGTGACGTCCGGGTCGATGAGCATCGGTGACGTCCAGGCCTTCATCCAGTACTCCCGGATGTTCTCCCAGCCGATCACCCAGATCGCGTCGATGGCGAACCTCCTGCAGTCGGGAGTCGCGTCGGCGGAGCGGGTGTTCGAGTTGCTGGACGCCGAGGAGGAGGTGGATCCGTCGGTGGTCGCAACGGTTGATGACGCGCGTGCGTCTGAAGCCGTGCGCGAGGAGACTCGCGGCGAGGTGGCCTTCGAGGACGTGTCGTTCTCGTACGACCCCGACGAGCCGCTGATCGAGGACCTGTCCCTCATCGCGCACCCCGGCCAGATGGTCGCGATCGTGGGACCGACCGGCGCGGGCAAGACCACGCTGGTCAACCTGATCATGCGGTTCTACGAACTCAACGCAGGCCGGATCACCCTCGACGGCACGGACATCACCGCGCTCTCACGGGCCGAACTGCGCAGCCGGATCGGGATGGTGTTGCAGGACACCTGGCTGTTCGAGGGCACCATCCGCGACAACATCGCGTACGGCCGCCCCGACGCGACCGAGGACGAGATCCGTGCCGCAGCCAAGGCGACGTACGTCGACCGCTTCGTGCACTCGCTGCCCGACGGCTACGACACCAAGGTCGACGACGAGGGCTCGAACCTGTCCGCCGGCGAGCGACAACTGATCACCATCGCCCGGGCGTTCCTTGCCCAGCCGGCGCTGCTGATCCTCGACGAGGCGACGTCGTCGGTCGACACCCGTACGGAGCTGTTGCTGCAGCACGCGATGGCCGCCCTGCGGACCGACCGGACGTCGTTCGTGATCGCCCACCGGCTCTCCACGATCCGCGACGCCGACCTCATCCTGGTGATGGAGGACGGACGGATCGTGGAGCAGGGGTCGCACGCCGAACTGCTCGAGGCGGACGGTCCCTTCGCCCACCTCCACGCAGCGCAGTTCGCAGCCGCTTCCATCTGAGCCTGCAGGCGGCGTACCAACCGAATTTGTCCCTCTCCGCCCGTTCGGAGGACAAATTCGGTTGGTACGCCGACCAGCCGGCCTAGCAGCCGTACTGGAAGTAGGGCTTCTCGCCGCCGGTGACGGCGATCCTGGCGATCGTGGTGGCGTCGGTGACGTCGCCGGGCAGTGCGTTGAGCAGGAACCCGAGGTAGGCCAGGCCGTCCTCCTCGGACGGCGGGTAGACCGAGGACGTCTCCCCGAATCCGTCCGCGACGGGCTGGGTGATGGCCGGGAACGCCCGCTTGAGTTCGCCGTACGTCGACCCGACCTCGATGTCGCCGTGCTCGGTGTGCGGCCCGGGGGCCGAGACGAACAGCTGCGTGATGGTGGCGTCCTTGTCGGTCAGGACCAGGAGCTTCTCGGCTGTCGGGTCGGCCGCCCAGTGGATCAACTCGCCGCCACAGAGCACCGCGCCGTCCTCGAACAACCCGGTCGGCGTCCACTGGGCGCGGGTCATGCCGACCCGGGCCGCACCGATCGAGCCGGGCAGGATGACCAGTTCGTCCGGTGTGGACGGGGTGCTCGTCGGGTCGCTGGTGGCCGTCGAGGTCGCCTTGTCCTTCGCCTCGGCAGGGCTTCCGTTGTCGGTGCAGCCCGTGAACAGTGCGGTGCCGGCAAGGAGGAGGGCAAGGACTGCCGGCGTACGGCGCGAGTGCAGGTTCATGCTTCGTGTGATGCCGGGGCCTGCGGATTGGTTGTCGGCCAAGCGGACCTTCTTCAGCGCCGCAGCACCTTGCGGGCCAGCAGGTTGCCCGACAACTGGATCACCATCACGATGGCAACGAGGACCAGGATCGAGCCCCAGGTGACGATCTCGTCGAACTGGCGGAAGCCGTAGACCTGGGCGAAGGAGCCGAGTCCGCCGCCGGCGATGACGCCGGCGATGGCCGTCATGTCGATGATCGCCACGAAGGCGAACGTGAAGCCGAGGATCAGCGGACCGAGGGCTTCGGGCACCAGGACGGTGAACGTGATCCGGGTCCGGCTGGCGCCCATCGCGCGCGCCGCCTCGATCACGCCCGGGTTGACCGTCACCAGGTTCTGCTCGACGATCCGGCTGATCCCGAAGATCGCGGCAATGGTGATCGCGAAGGTCGCTGCCCAGATCCCGATGCCGGTGCCGATCACGAGGCGCGCGAGTGGCTGCAGGGCGGCCACGAAGATCACGAACGGGATCGGCCGGAAGAAGTTGACCAGCACGTTGAGCACCACGAACACGGGGCGGTTGGCGAAGAGTCCGCCCTTGCGGGTGAGGAACAGGCCCAGGCCGAGTCCGAGGCCGAGCAGGCCGCCGATCACGAGGGCGATCGAGCCCATGACCAGGGTTCCCCCGGTGGCCGACCAGAACTCCGACTGCAGTTCCCCGAGTCGGGTGTCGATGGCGAGGACGTCCATCTCAGGCCACCTCCGTCCAGGCGACGAGCGCGCTGACATCCGTCAGTCCTCGCTCGATCGCGTCGTCATCGCCGGTGAGGGCAAGGGTGAGGTTCCCGAAGGTGTGGCCCTGGATCTCCTCGATGCCGCCGAAGATGAGCTCGAACTCGACCTGGTGCCGCAGGAGTACGGCGAACACCTCGGACTGGCGCGCCGTTCCTTCGCGGAACGCGATCCGGATGAACCGGCCCGGATGCCGCTCCCGCAGGGCGTCGAGTGCGACTGGTGACGGGACGTCGTCGACGACCGAGCCCACGAAGCGGCGGGTCACCGGGTGCTGGGGCTCGGCGAACAGCTCGGCCGTCACGCCCTCCTCCACCACCTTCCCGTTCTCCATCACCGCAACGCGATGCGCGATCCGTCGTACGGCGTCCATTTCGTGGGTGATCAGCAGGATCGTGATCCCGAGTTCCCGGTTGACCTTGGCGAGCAGGTCGAGCACGTCGCGGGTCGTGTCGGGGTCCAGTGCGCTGGTGGCCTCGTCGGCCAGCAGCAGCTGCGGGTTGGTGGCCAGTGCGCGGGCAATGCCGACGCGCTGCTTCTGTCCGCCCGACAGCTCGTCGATGCGGGCATGCGCCTTGTCGCCGAGGCCGACGAAGTGCAGCAGCTCGGAGATCCGCTTCTGCTGCTCCCGCCGCGGCGTGCCCGCCACGGTGAGCGGGAAGGCCAGGTTGCCCCACACGGTGCGTGAGTCGAGCAGGTTGAACTGCTGGAACACCATCCCGATGCCGAGCCGGACCTTGCGCAGCTCGCGCTCGGAGAGCGTGGTGACGTCGACGCCGTCGACCACCACGCTGCCCGACGTCGCCGGCTCCAGCGCGTTGACCAGTCGGACGAGGGTCGACTTGCCAGCGCCGGAATAGCCGACGATCGCGAAGATCTCGCCCTGCTCAACGGTGAGGTCGACGTTGTCCACGGCGCGGATCGGGGCGTCGCCACGTCGCGCCGGAGCGAACTCCTTGACGACGCCCCGCAGTTCCACGAGTCCCATCAGTGCAGCGCCTACTTCTTCTCGCGGATCTGGTCCTCGACCTGGTGCAGGCTCTTCTCGAGGTCCGCCTG
This sequence comes from Nocardioides sp. WS12, assembly GCF_014108865.1. NCBI lineage: Bacteria > Bacillati > Actinomycetota > Actinomycetes > Propionibacteriales > Nocardioidaceae > Nocardioides > Nocardioides sp. WS12. Next base: position 1,233,179 of record NZ_CP053928.1, read on the forward strand.
GCTGATCGTGAGGAACTCCGCAGTGTTGCCGGATGCCTCGTCGGCACCGTCGAGTACTGCCTGCGTCTGCTGGTAGATCTCGACCAGCTTCAACAGGACCGGGTTGTCCTTGTCCTCGGCGCGAACCGCGAAGATGTTCACGTACGGCAGTGCCTTGTCCGAGGACGGGTCGTCCTGGGCGATGGCGTCGTCGAACTTCAGGCCGGCGTCGGTGACGAAGTCGTTGTTGATGATCGCGGCGGCCACGTCGGGCAGCGACGTGACGGTCAGGTCCGCCTGGACGGCCTTGACCTTCACCCGGGAGGCGGACTCGTCGACGTCGGCGACGGTCGAGAAGATCGTGCCGCCGTTCTTGAGCGTGACCAGGCCGGCCGACTGGAGCACGAGCAGGCCGCGCGCCTGGTTGGAGTCGTCGTCGGGGACCACGACGGTGTCGCCGTCCTTGATGTCGGCGACGTCGTCGTACTTCTTGGAGTAGAGGCCGAGCGGGTAGATCGCGGTGGAACCGATCGGGACCAGGTCGTCGTTGTTCGCGACGTTGTGCTCGGCGAGGTACACGATGTGCTGGAACTGGTTGGCGTCCAGTTCGCCCTCGCTCAGCGCGGGATTCGGCAGCGGGTAGCTGGCGAAGTCCTTGACCTCCAGGTCGATGCCGGCTTCCTTGGCCGCGTCCGTGAGGGTCTTCCAGTACGCGTCGGAGGCACCGACCGTGCCGAGCACGACCTTCACCGGGTTGTCCTTGTCCAGTTCGGTGGTGGCGTCCTTGCCGGTGGCGCGGGGTGCGTCGTCGCCGCGGGTGGCGAAGAAGATCACCGCGCCGATGAGGGCGATCACCACGACACCAACGCCGACCAGCAGGGGCAGTCGGGACTTCGGGGCTTCGATGAGGGGAATGTCGTCGGACATCGTCGTCCTCCTTCTCGGTTCGGGCGCGACTCGTGATCGCGCCGGGGGAGCGGCCGGGGTGTGCCGCGGGAGTCGCTCACTCTAAGGCAAGTAACTCTAGTGAGTTAATCGGGGTTGGTGGACCCGATGGTGGTGACAAGGAAGCGCGACGGGGAGCCATTCCCGGGTGTGACCGGGCAGACACTGCGGTTCTTTGAAATCCAGGTGCGGAAATCCCGTTGTGTCCCGGCGAGTGCCGACCTACCGTTGTCGCACACGGGAAAGGAGGTGGTCCGAAGAATGATTTCTTTGAGGACGCGTGAGGTGGCTGCCCGCTAGCAGCCCGAGTAATGAACTGGTCGGCTTCGTGCGACCAGGGCTGCTCGCGAAAACCACAGCAGCCACCCGACCCGCAGGTGCACCGGGACGTCCCCCGGTCGGTCCACCGGACCACGCCTGCGGGTCGCTGCTTTTTGACCGACGTTCCTCATGCTGCGCTGTCGAGGAGGTCGTCCGCCTCGGTGAGAAGACTCCATTGAGTGGGCCATCGCCGGACGGACGTGAGGGCGCCCATGCGGAGCTCCCGAGCCCGACGCAGATCCGTCGGGTCCACGATTCCCTTCGCCGCCACCGCGCTGAGCATGTCGGCGTACTGACGTGTGGCTTCGATCAGGGCGAGCCAGTCGTCCCGTTCTGCGTCGCTGGTGTCATTCGGCGGTTGTCTGGTGGCAGTGATCTCCTCCAGCAGGTCCAGGGCCAGGGGTCGCAGGCTTTCGTTGATCAGACGGGCGCGCGCGGGAGGTCGGGTCTCCTCGGGCCCGAGGGGCACGAGATGGCGGAGGACCGGGATGGCCCGGGACATCTTGCGTGCGCCCCACTTGAGTTCGCGCAGATTCCACATGCGGTCGTCGGCCCACCCGCGGACGGCTGCGGCGAGGGTGGCGTCCTTGGCGTACTGGTCGATGTCGAGGCTCGCCCCGGCCCGCGCCAGCCAGGCAAGGGCGAACTCGTCCAGGTGAATGCCGTCGGTCGCGGGATCCTCTGGGTCGAGGTGCTGCTCGACGGAGACAGAGACATCGCATCCACGTTCTGACAGCTCGCGGGCACGATCGGCGAGGTCGTAGCCCAGGTCGCGCAGTGCCATCGAGAGGCCATGGCAGCCGCGGTGGACGGCGTCGTCGAAGACCAGTTCTGTTCGCCATGCCGCGGACGTACGGGGCGGGGCGCCCGGCTGGAGCAGCGGGTCGCCGACGTCGCTCGAGTGTTCCCGGTCGGGATCTCGCCCCAGCGCGCGGGTGATCTCCGCGAGGCGGAGGTCCCGGCTGAACACCTCAAGTGATGCGCGGAAGCAGGGATGCTCGTCCGAGGAGTCGGTCACCGTGCCATGGTTCGGGGCCGGCCGCTACGGCGCACCTGATTTGCGAATGTCTCCCCGGTCACAACAAGTTGTCCTCGTCAACCATCAGGGGTTATGGTTGCCGAATGGCAACCAATCAACCCGCTACCGCGGAACCGGGCCAGATGACCCACCGCGAGATCATGGAAGCCCTGACCGGGCTCCTGCTCGCCATGTTCGTGGCGATGCTCTCCAGCACCGTGGTGAGCAACGCCCTCCCTGCGATCGTCACCGACCTCCACGGCAGCCAGACCGGCTACACCTGGATCGTCGTCGCGACCCTGCTCACCATGACTGCGACCACCCCGATCTGGGGCAAGCTGGCGGACCTCTTCAGCAAGAAGCTCCTCGTCCAGGTCGCGCTGATCATCTTCTCGATCGGCTCCGTGATCGCTGCCCTCGCGCCCAGCATGGGCGTGCTGATCGGCGCCCGTGCGATCCAGGGTCTCGGCATCGGTGGCCTGACCGCGCTGGTGCAGGTCGTCATCGCCTCGATGGTCTCCCCGCGCGAACGCGGCCGCTACAGCGGCTACATCGGCGCGGTCTTCGCCACCGCCACCGTCAGCGGCCCGCTGCTCGGCGGCCTCGTCGTCGACAGCCCCCTCGGGTGGCGCGGCTGCTTCATGATCGGCCTTCCCGTGGCGGCGCTCGCGTTCGTCGTACTCCAGAAGACGCTGCACCTGCCGGTGGTCAAGCGCGAGGTCAAGATCGACTACGCCGGCGCGACCCTGATCATGGGCGGCATCAGTCTGATCCTCGTCTGGGTCAGCCTGGCCGGCACCAACTTCGACTGGATCTCCGGTACGTCGGCGGCGCTCGTCGCAGGCAGCGTGGCCCTCATTGCTGCGGCCCTGTGGGTCGAGGCGCGGGTGGCGAGCGAACCGGTGATCCCGTTGCGCCTGTTCCGTGACCGCACCATCGCGCTCGCGACGGCGGCCTCCGTGATGGTCGGCGTGGCCATGTTCGCCGCGACCGTCTACCTCAGCCAGTACTTCCAGCTCGCCCGCGGGATGAGCCCCACCGAGGCTGGCCTGATGTCGATCGCGATGGTCGGCGGCCTGCTCGTCTCCAGCATCATCAGCGGCCGGGCCATCTCCGCGACCGGCCTGTGGAAGCGTTGGCTCGTCGGCGGCATGGTGCTGGTGATGGTCGGCACCACCCTGCTCGGCACGATCGACGCGCACACCGCGCTGTGGGTCGTCGCCAGCTACATGGCGATCGTCGGCATCGGCCTGGGTGCAACCATGCAGAACCTGGTGCTCGCGGTGCAGAACAACACGGCACCGGAAGACCTCGGAGTGGCCAGCTCGCTCGTCGCGATGTTCCGCTCGATCGGTGGCTCCGTCGGCGTCGCCGCCCTCGGTGCGGTGCTCGCCCACCAGGTCACCGGCGGTGTGAAGGACGGCCTCCTCAGCCTCGTCAAGGCCGGCAAGGTCACCCCCGAGCAGCTGGCCACGATGGAGCACTCCACGGGCGACATCCCGGACCTGGCCAGCCTGCCGCTCCCGATCCGCGCCCTCTACGAGAACTCCTTCGGCGACGCTGTCGGCCACATCTTCTGGGTGTCGGTACCGTTCACGATCGTGGCGTTCCTCTGCATCCTGTTCATCAAGGAGGTGCCGCTGCGCACCACCACCGGAGCGGTGGCCGAGGAGTCCGAACTGGAGACGGTGCAATGAGCCCGAAGACCGATGACCGGATCGACGTCCTCAAGGACCTCGAGTCCGAGGTCGGCGTCCTGATCCGCAGGATCCGCCGCGTCATCGGCGAACGGGCCCGCGCCGTGCATCCCGAGTTGCTTCCGGCGTCGTACCTGATGCTCGCCTACGTCCGCGACCACGGACCGCTGCGGGCCTCGGCGATGTGCGCGGTCTTCGACATCGACAAGGGCGCCATCAGCCGTCAGGTCCAGCACCTGCTCGACCTCGGTCTCCTGGACCGCCATCCCGACCCGGAGGACGGCCGGGCGACCCTGCTGACCACCAGCAAGGAAGGCGAGGAGCGCCTCGAGGGTGTTGCGGCTGAGCGCCGTGAACTCCTCGCCGAGCGGCTCTCCGACTGGTCGTACGACGAACTGACCGCGTTCTCGACGTCGCTGCGACGCTACAACGACGCGCTCGGGATCCCCGCCGACCGCTGAGTCAGCGAGGTCCGTAGGCCTCGAAGTTCGCCAGCGTGAGCAGCGCTCCCGCCCAGTCGGACCGCGCTCGGGCGAGGGTGGTGGGGTCCGGTTGTGTTGCGCTGTACCAAGGATCGAGATCTGAAGCGGTCACTAGGTGCTGGCCGTTTCCGAGGTCGGTCACGACCCAATCGGACAGGTCGTGTGCGGCGTGGAGGTGGGTGTCGGTGACGATTTGAAAGCCGTGTGCGTCGGGCAGGAAGCGGTCGAGCAGGTGGGCGTTGTATCGCACGTGCAGTTCCTGGATCCCGTCGAGAGGCTGCACGGTGTCGATCCCGTGAATACCCAGGATCCCGCGGTTGGCCACTCGTAGAAATGCATAGTCGAGCGGGGCTGGCAGGCTCGTCGCCAGATCCCGGAGCTCGTCGACGACGGCGTCCCACCGTGGGCCGATCGATTGGTAGTGGGCGACGGCGTTCGGACCTAGGACCGCGTGTCGTACGCGTGCTGATCGGGTGTCTGAGACGTCGAGGCCGGCAGAGCCTGCGGCGTGGAGTGCGCGCTCCATCGGTGCCTGGAGGCCGAGGCTGGCGTCGACCGCCACAGAGAAGGAGTTCTGCGTCAGGACGACCTTGCCGGGATCAGTCGTTGCCCACTCAACAGTGCGGCGCACGATCTCCTCGGTCTGCGCGACGCCGACGTGCCATCCAGGCTGACTCGTCGAGTGGGTTGAAGGCAGCCGAAATTGAGCGAACAGCGTCGGGACGGGTCGACCGTCCCTGATTGCTTTCGGCATCCGCCGGGCTTCTGTCGCTCCGCCGAGGCTGCCACTCAGGCCGTGAGCTTCGAGTGCGCCGGTGAAGAGGTCGACCCAACGGTCGATCTGTGGGCGGTCAGCGACGGGGCCGATCTCGATGGCGAAGCCGCCGGGGCACGGCGTGAACGAATACGCCCTGGGGTCGATGGCGTCCTGCTCTGCCGCGGCGTTGGCCGCGGCAACGGACCTCTCAACTGCGTCGAGCTCTCCGGTCTGCGGGGTACGAAGACGCAACCAGAAGTCGTCGTGGCCGCGCGCCTTCCACGCCCTCCGGATGGAATCCCCCGAGACCTCCACGTGGGAGGTGGTCACCTGATCCACGCCGCGGTGTCGCGTGGCAACAGCCCGTCGATGATCGGTCCGCTGCTGATCAGCACGTCGCCGTCAGGCAGCGCCTTGGGGTACTTGCTGGTGTTGACGAGCACCGTCACGCCCGCCCGTCGTACGACGAGCAGCTTGCCCAACGCGCTGGCCTCCGTGGTCTCGTCGGCTCCGGCGAAGACCTCGCGGCGGGCGGCCAGCGCCCGCCGGTAGAAGGCCAGGCTCGAGGCGTCGTCGCCCTGCTGCGCCTCGACGGTGAGACCCGCCCAGTCGGACGGCTGGGGGATCCACGGCTGCGATCCCTCTGAGCTGTCGGGCCCCCCGAAGCCGTACGGCGGCGCGGACCCGGACCACGGCAACGGCACGCGGCAGCCGTCCCGACCGGGCTCGCCGGTGCGGAACCAGGACGGGTCCTGGCGCGCCTCGGGCGGCACGTCGACCTGCTCGAGCCCGAGCTCCTCGCCCTGGTACAGGTAGGCCGAACCGGGCAGCGCCAGCATGGCCAGCGTCGCGGCGCGGCCGCGGGCGAGCCCGACCGGCCCGCCGCCGTACCGGGTGGGGTGGCGGATCACGTCGTGGTTCGACAGCACCCAGGTGGGTGCGGAGTCGGCCGCGCCGACCGCGGCGATGGAGTTGGTGACGACCTCGGCGAAGTCCTTCGCCTTCCACGGGGTGCCGAGCCAGCCGAAGTTGAAGGCTTGGTGGAGTTCGTCGGGGCGGATGAAGAGTGCCATCGACTCGGCGGTCTGGGTCCAGGCCTCGGCGACGGCCATCCGTTCGCCGGGGTAGGAGTCGAGGACCTTGCGCCAGCGGCGGTAGACGTCGTGGACCTCGGGCTGGTCCCACATCGGCTCGTCCTTGAGGACGCGCTCGACCATGGACTCGGCGGCCTTCGGCTTCTTCTTGCGCGCCTTGCCCGCCTTGCCCGTCTTGCCTGCCTTGTCGGGGGTCGGCTCCGGCCGGACCTGGTCGCGCAGCGACGCCTCCTTGTAGAGGCCGTGCGCCACGTCGACCCGGAAGCCGTCGACGCCGCGGTCCAGCCAGAACCGCAGCACGCCCTCGAACATGTCGCCGACCTCGGGGTTGCGCCAGTCGAGGTCGGGTTGGGAGGTGTCGAACAAATGGAGATACCAAGACCCGTCAGGGACCTGGGTCCACGCCGGACCCCCGAAGATCGACAGCCAGTTGTTCGGCGGCTCGCTCCCGTCGGTGCCGCGACCCTCGCGGAACAGGTAGCGCGCACGCTCGGGCGAGCCCGGTGCAGCGGCGAGGGCCGCCTGGAACCACACGTGCTGGTCCGAGGTGTGGTTCGGGACGAGGTCGACGATCACCCGCAGCCCGAGACCGTGCGCCGTTTCGAGCAGGGCATCGGCATCGGTCAGGCTGCCGAACAGCGGATCGACGTCGGTGTAGTCGGCGACGTCGTACCCGTGGTCCTTCTGGGGCGAGGTGTAGAACGGCGTGATCCACAGGGCGTCGACGCCGAGATCGCGCAGGTACGGCAACCGCGACGTGATCCCGGGCAGGTCACCGATCCCGTCGGCCCCCATCTCGTCGGCGAAGCTGCGGACGTAGACCTGGTAGACGACGGCGTCGCGCCACCACGGAGCCGGGGCGGTCATCGGAACTCCTCAGGGTCGACGGCGATCCAGACGTGGTCGGCGGTGGCGACGGCCTCGCCGTTCTCGCCGTACATCGTTGCTGCGGTGAAGGTCTTGCGGCCGTCGATTCGCCGCTGCTCGCCGACGATGACGTAGCGCTCCGAGGTGCGGGGCAGTCGACGTACCTCGGTGGTGATCCGGCCGAGCACCGAGGGCCGTCCCTCGAGGTCGCTGGCCCAGCCGCCGGGGCAGTCGAGTGCGGCCCAGGCGAGCGCCACGCTGCTTTCGTACGGCGACCAGGTGCTCGCCACGCGTGCGTCCTCGGGGGAGGTCCGGGCCACCGGCGGGAGCGGGCCGGCGAAGATCCGCAGTCCGTCGCCCACGCGTCGGGCCGTGCCACAGACGAAGCAAGTCGGGAACGGGTGCTTGCGGTGACCGCCGAACGCGGCCTCCGCGTCCGCAGCGATCCCGACCGGGACCGGCGCGACCGTGGCGGGTGCGATCTCGGCGTAGACGGCCTCGGCGACCGTCCGGCCGTCATGGGTCAGCGTGGCTCCGGCAGCCGTCGCGGTGACATGCATCGGCGTCTCGAGCGGCGGCGGCTGCCGCAGGGTCACCGTGACGGCGCGACCGATCCCCTGGCCGGGAAGGGTCGCCGCCAGGGCACCGGCAACCCAGCCTCCGTTGCCGGAGCGGGGTGGACCGTTGAAGCGACGGGGGACAGCGAGCGTGGTCACGCGCCCAGCCTGCCAGCCGATAGGACAGAATGGGTTACGTGAGCGATCTCATCGACACCACCGAGATGTACCTCCGCACGATCTACGAATTGATCGAGGAGGGCATCACGCCGCTGCGCGCCCGGATTGCCGAGCGCCTGCACCAGAGCGGACCGACGGTTTCGCAGACGGTTGCCCGCATGGAGCGCGACGGACTGCTCACCGTTGAAGGCGACCGCCACCTCGAACTCACCGAGGACGGCCAGCGCCTCGCCACCCGCGTCATGCGCAAGCACCGCCTCGCCGAGCGACTTCTCGTCGACGTCATCGGCCTGGACTGGGAGCTCGTCCACGAGGAGGCGTGTCGCTGGGAGCACGTCATGTCCGAGACGGTGGAGCGTCGCCTGCTCGAACTGCTCAACCACCCGACCGAGTCGCCCTACGGCAACCCGATCCCCGGCCTGGCCGAGCTCGGCCAGGAGAAGGTCGGCGAGACGTTCATGGCCGACGTCGAGCCGCTCTCCAAGGCCGCCGGTCCGGAGGTCTCGCGGGCCCTGGTCCGCCGCATCTCCGAGGAGATGCAGAAGGACGAGGCGCTGATGAGCGCGATGCGTCGCGTCGGTGCGCTGCCCGACAAGACGATCACGATCCAGGCCACGGCCGATGGCGTACTCGTGGGCTCCGGCGGCGAGACCGCCGAGATCTTCCCGGAAGCCGCTGACCACATCTTCGTCAAGCGACTCTGACACTCAGGCTGTCCTGGCCGCCGCCAGCCGCGGCAGCCATTGGCTGGTCCCCTCGGCAACGAGGTGGGTCGCCAGGGCGTCGCCGCGCGTTGGCCCACGGTTGACGATCACCACGGGCACCTCGCGTTGCGCTGCCCGGCGTACGAACCGCAGGCCACTCATCACCGTCAGGCTCGACCCCGCGACCAGCAGCGTGCCGCCGGTCTCCGCCAGTGCGTCGACGGCCGCGTAGCAGCGTTCGACCCGTTCCTTCGGCACGTTCTCGCCGAAGAACACGACGTCAGGTTTCAGCAGGCCACCGCACTCCTCGCACGGGGGTACGACGAAGCCGGCTGTCTCCTCGAGAGCGACATCGCCGTCCGGTCGGTGCGCCACCTCCGCATGCCGAACGGCCCAGCCCGGGTTGGCGTGCTCGAGTCGTTCCTGCAGCGCGGTCCGGGGCGTCGTACTCCTGCAGGAGAGGCAGATGACGTCGGCGACGCGGCCGTGCAGGGCGACCAGGTGCGGGGTGCCGACGGCTTCGTGCAGGCCGTCGACGTTCTGGGTGATGACGAGGTCGGCGCCCAGGGCCGCAACGGCGAGGTGGCCGGCGTTGGGCTCGGCGTGCCCCATGCGTGCCCAGCCGAGGTGGCTGCGCGCCCAGTACCGCTGGTGCGCGGCCGGGCTCGCCACGAACTCCTGGAACGTCATCGGCATCCGCGCGGGCGCGTCCGGTCCGCGGTAGTCCGGGATGCCCGAGTCGGTGGACAGGCCGGCGCCGGTCAGGACCACGAGCGGCCCGCGCGAGCACTGCTCGAGCGCGCCCGACCCAGCCAGCTCAGCCGTAGCGGAGCTTGGCACGTTCGCGGGCCTTCGCGGCCTCGATCTCGCGGTCCTTCGGCGGCGCCGCGCTGACCAGGTCCTCCAGCAGGTGCTGGGTGATGTGGGCGATCTCGGCGACGGCCTTGTCGAACGCGGCCTGATTGGCCTGGCTCGGCTTGGTCGATCCGCTGACCTTGCGGACGTACTGCAGGGCAGCAGCCGTCACCTCGTCATTGGTCGCCGGCGGCTCGAAGTTGTGGAGTGTCCGGATGTTGCGGCACATGCTCCGAGCCTACGCCGCGCAGGGCGCACAATGGCCCGATGAGATCTCGGATCGGGGTGGTGGTCGTCCTTGCGGCGAGTCTGCTCGGCGGCTGTGGGGGAGACGACGGCTCGAAGGGCGAGGCCGACGACGCCCGGTCGACGGGTACGACGAGCGCACCCACCCAGGAGCCCTGGCAGGCCCTCGACGGCCCGCTCGGTCGCTGCGGGCCTCAGCCTGCGGACGTGGCCGATGCGGGGTTCGCGCCGACCGTGCTGCAGGACGAGAAGGTCGGGAAGATCACCGCCGTGACGGCCGGGACCGGCCCGACGGTCGCGATCCTGCTCCACCAGACCGATGGCAACGGCTTGTGTGGCTGGTTGGCGTACGCCGCCGACCTGGTCGCCGAGCCGGGGGTGCAGGTCCTGGCGATCGACCTCTGCGGGTTCGGTGAGTCGACCTGCCACGGTGGCCGCCGGTCGGGGCCCGCGCAGGCCGACGCGGTCCGTGTTGCTGTGCGGGAGGCGCGGACCGGACTGCAGGCCACCCGCGTCGTGGTGGTCGGTGCATCGATGGGCGGCAGCGTTGCTCTGATGACGGCGGCGAGTGACGCGATGATCGACACGGCCGTGGACCTGTCCGGCCCGGTGGACTGGGCCGGCATCGAGGTCATCGACGGTGGACGTGGCCTCCGGGTCCCGGTGTTGGTGGCGATGGCCGATGACGAAGGTGAGGAGGCGGTGGTCGGGTCACAGGCGATCGTCGACCTGGCACCGGCGGGCAGCCGGTTCGAGCCGGCCGAGTCCGGTCACGGCTACGCACTGCTGTTCGACGAGGACGACCAGCCCACTGCGCTCGCCGAGACCGTCGCCGCCTGGATCCGCGGCTAGGAGCTCAGAGCTCGAAGAACTGCGCGTCCTCGCCGGTCACCAGCACCACCCGCCCGTCGGGCATGGGCAGCGCGCGGACGTCGTCCACGTCGTCGCCGTACTCCACTTGCCGGAGGCGGTTGTGGAGCTTGCCGTCCTTGACCTTGACCACGGAGACATAGCCGACGCGGCGGCTCGTGTGCTTCTCCAGCACCGTGATCGCGGTGCGTTGGTCCGGCAGCCAGGTGAAGGCGCGCGGGTCCAGGCCGGCGCGGGCCACCGTGTCGGTGCCGTAGTTGTGGACGTCCATCCGCCGGACGTTGGTCACGTCGCGGACGTTGAACAGGCCGATCTGCGCGCCCCAGCCGTTCTTGACCGGCCCTTCGCCGACGCCGATCATCCGGTTCGGGCCGAGCGGGTGGAGGTACGACGAGAAGCCCGGGATCTTGAGCTTGCCGAGCAGCCTGGGCGCCGCGGGGTTGGTGAGATCGATCGCGTACAGCGGGTCCACCTGCCGGAACGTCACCATGATCGCGAGGTCGTCGAACCAGCGCATCGCCTTGATCTCCTCGTTGCGCCCGAGGTTGTCGAGGCGGCCGTGCTCGACCAGTTCGTCGCCGTCGCGCTGGAAGGTGACGATCGAGTTGAAGTTCCCGGTCTCCTCCGTGGCCCCGACCGCCACCCGGAGCACGCCGTCGGCCTCGTCGATCGACCAGCGGTCGCGGATCGCGCCCTCGACCTCGCCGGAAGCGACGTGGGTGGCCTGCTTGCCGTCCAGTTCGAAGTCGAAGAGGTACGACGACCCGCTGGTCGTGCCGCGGATCGGGCTGCCCATGCACCCCTCGACGCACCGGTCCAGCAGACCGTTGCCCCAACCGGCGCTCGTGGCGAGGTAGAGATGGTCCGCGGACTCGTAGGCGATGCCGGTCTGGCCGGCCAGGCCGATGGCGTCGACCTTGTCGGGCGACGCGGCGTCGAAGCCGACCACGCTGGTGGTGTCGAGTGCGAGATCGTCCGAGGGGATGGCGACATTGGTGCAGTCGAGGAGCTGTTGGCCCTTCGCGTCGGCACTGTCGTCGGTGGTGATCGTGGGCAACCAGTCCTCGATCTTCGAGTCCTCGACCAGCGTGCGGTTGTGCTTGAGCGCCTCGTTGTCGCTGCGCTTGCCGCGCGGCTCGACGAAGTCGAGGTCCGGCAGCCCCGAGGACAGCACCATCCGGATGGTGGAGTCGTGTTGGCGGGCGGACGACAGGCCGGCGTCATAGGTGACGTCGTGGGCGATCTTCGGCGTCGCGGGGTCGGCGAGCGAGATGGTCAGCACCCGGGTGCCGGTCGGCTGGGTGTACCCGTAGACGTGCTTGTCGCTCGGCCGCGCCTCGGCGTCGTCGTCGGCGCCGATCGCCACGACGGTGTCGCCGCTCAGCAGGATCTCGGCGTCCTCGATCCCCGGCAGGGCGATCCGGCCGAGCTTCTTCGTGGAGGAGCCGGTGACGTCGTACACGAAGAGGGCATCGTCGCGGACCAGGGCCAGGATCTTGCCGTCGGTCTTGGCGGTGTCGGGTTCGTCGACCGCCATCTCCTGCACGTTGGTGCCGGTCTCGCTACTCTCCTGGCGGCTGGACTGCGGGGTGGCACCCCGCTCGAGGCTCTTGTACGAGTTGCTCATGCCGCCGGTGGGGTTTGGCACGGCGTCGCTGAGCTGATCCGTCACCGGGTCGATCAGTTCGCGTCCGTCCCCGTAGTAGATGGGCAGGCCGCCGCCCCAGCCGTACGGCCCGACCAGGTCGAGCGCCCTGTCGATGTAGGTCTGCAGCAGGTCGTCACAGTTCTTCGCCGGCTCGAGGTCGGCCTGGAACGCCACATGGCTCGGCAGCGCCTCCGCGCCCGGTGGATTGCCGCCGCCCCCGGATCCGTCGTTGACGAGCGTCCCGGTCAGGAACGCGCCCGCCAGGCCGGTCACGGCCGCCGCCGTCATCAGCGGTCGGGCGACCAGCCGTCGGTGCGACTGCTGTCCCTTGGTCGCCGCGGCGAGGATCGCGCCGGTCGGCGCCTTGCCGGTGGGGTAGTCGTCCCAGAGGTTCTCGAGGTCGGTCATTTCTTCGTCCCTCCGGACAGATCGAGGAGGTGGTCATTGGAGGCCAGGTGGGCGAGTGCCCGGGACAATCGGCTCTTCACGGTGCCGGCGGGCACGCCGAGTACCTCGGCGGTCTGTTTCTCGCTCAGTTGCACGAAGTAGCGCAGGACCACCACATCGCGGTTGGGCTTGGTCAGGGTTCCGAGCGCCCGGTGCACGGCATCGGCGACGGCCACCCGCTCTGCCGCATCGCCCCCCACGGGGCGGTCACTGCGCTCGAGGGAGCGCGGGTCGTCGTACTGCCGGTCCTTCCACCACCGGGTGCGGCGGGTGTCGCGCAGGCAGTTGAGGAGCATCCGGTAGACGTAGGCCTCGCGGTTCTCGGCCGAGTTGACCCGGTCCCAGCCGGTGTAGCAGCGGACCAGGGTGGTCTGCGCGAGATCCTCGGCTTCGTGCGGCCGGGCGCCGAGGAAGATCGCCGCCCGGACCAGGGTCGGCCAACTCTGCTCGACATAGTCGGCGTAGACCGCTTCGGTCTCGGGATCCACGTGCGCTCCGTTGTTCTGGCCCGTCAGTGCTGGGCCTGGTGGCTGGTGCTGAACCTATGACGCACCGGACCCGCTGCGGGGTTCCATCGACTTCCACCTCAATGAAAGAGTGAGCCATGGCTTCCTCTGCTCGCCCTTACGACATCGTCCTGTTCGGAGCCACTGGCTTCACGGGCGGACTGACCGCCGACTACCTCGCCGCGAATGCCCCCAAGGACCTTCGCTGGGCGCTCGCCGGTCGCAGCCAGGCGAAGCTCGAAGCGGTCCGGTCGCGCCTCGCTGGCGTGAATCCGGCCCTCGCCGACCTGCCGCTGCTCGTCGCCGACGCAACGGACGCCGCCGCCCTGGCCGAGGTCGTCGCCACCACGAAGGTCGTCGCCACGACCGTCGGTCCCTACATCGAGTACGGCGGCCCGCTGGTTGCTGCGTGCGCGGCTGCCGGCACCGACTACGTCGACCTGACGGGCGAGCCCGAGTTCGTCGACCGCACCTACGTCGAGCACAACGCCGCAGCCGAAGGCTCCGGGGCGCGGATCGTGCACTCCTGCGGGTTCGACTCGATCCCGCACGACCTCGGCGCGTACTTCACGATCAAGGAACTGGAGAAGGAGGTCGGCGGCGAGCTGACCGCGCCGGTCGAGATGCGCGGCGTGGTGCGCTCCAAGGCCGGCTTCTCCGGTGGCACCTTCCATTCTGCGCTCACCGCCTTCTCCCGCGCCCGGCAGATGAAGGAGGCCTCCGGCGCACGCCGCAAGATGGAGCCGCGGCCCGAGGGTCGCCGTTCGCGCGCGACTGCCGGACGGCCCCGCCGCGACGGCGAGCTCGGCTACTGGCTGCTGCCCCTGCCGACCATCGACCCGTTCGTGGTGGCGCGCAGCGGGGCCGCGCTGTCGTCGTACGGGCCTGCTTTCACGTACTCCCACTTCGCTGGCACCAAGACCCTGCGGTACGCCGCGGGCGGAGCCGTCGGCGCGAGCAGCCTGGCCGTCGCCTCGCAGGTGGCGCCGCTGCGCAATGCGCTGCTCAAGCGGGTGCCGCAGGGCGAGGGCCCGTCGGCCAGCCGCCGCGAGAAGTCCTGGTTCACCGTCGACTTCGTGGCCGAGAGCGCCGGCAAGTCGGTGCGGACCCGCGTCTCTGGCGGCGACCCCGGCTACACCGAGACCGCGAAGATGCTCGCCGAGTCGGCCCTGTGCCTGGCGCTGGACGACAACCCGAACGTGTCGGGCCAGGTCACCACCGCCGCCGCGATGGGCGACACCCTGCTCGCGCGCCTGGAGCGGGCCGGGATCAGCTTCGAACGTCGCTGACACTCCCACCAGAACGTACGAAAACGACAACGGCCGACCGGGATCACCGGTCGGCCGTTGCCGTCGTGTGCTGCGTCCCCACTTCTCAGCAGACGATCATCGGGTGGCGCCACCCATCCGACGGCGAGCGAGCAGCGAGCCCGCCGCGGTCACCACGCCGCCACCGGCGAGCATCCACGCGAGGCTGAGACCCTCGTCGTCGCTGCCGGCTCCGGCGTCGATCCGGTTCGGGAGCTGGACGTCCTCGACGCCGGCAACCTCGTCGGTCGCGTCGTTCTGGTCGGCCGGGACCTCGTCTCCGGGCACGTCCTCGGGCTTGTCGCCCGGCTCCGGGTTGGTCAGGTCGTCCGGACCTTCGGGCTTCGGGTCGTCGTTGTCCTCGGGGTTGGTCAGGTCGTCCGGGCCTTCGGGCTTCGGGTCGTCGTTGTCCTCGGGGTTGGTGATGTCGCCGGGGCCCTGCGGCTTCGGGTCGTCGTTGTCCTCGGGGTTGGTGATGTCGCCGGGGCCCTGCGGCTTCGGGTCGTCGTTGTCCTCCGGGATGGCGATGTCGCCGGGGCCCTGCGGCTTCGGGTCGTCGTTGTCCTCCGGGATGGCGATCTCGCCGGGGCCCTGCGGCTTGGGGTCTTCGTCGTCGTGGGGCTGGGCGATGATGATCGGGCCGGGTTCGAAGCCGTCGGCGTGAGCGGTTCCAGCGAAGCCGCCGAAGGCGATGGCGCTCGCGGCGAGCGGGGTGGCGATCAGCAGGCGGAGCGCGGTGCGGGTGGTGGTGTTCATGGTGTTCTCCTCAGGTTGGCTGGGCCCTTGCGGAGCCCGGTGGCTTGGTGTTCTTGGTGGTAAGAGCACGCCGGCCTGAGGACCTTGCAGATTTTCTGGAGAACTTTCCGGATTTCTTTTTCGGGGTTCCCGGGCCGTGGGCCCGAGCGCTCTGTGAGACCTGTGGATGAGCGCTGACGTCCGCGGGGAATCCGGGCCATCCTGCTGGGGTGCCGGACTTACGCCGACCCTTCCTGCGGACCGACGCACTCGCTGCGGGATGGAGTGACAAGCAGCTGCAGTCGTCGCGGTTCCAGCGATTGCACGTGGGCATCTATCTGGATGCCGACGTCGACCTGACGCCGGGGATTCGGGCAGAGGCAGCACTCCTGCCCTTCTGTGCGGAGGCGTTTGCGAGCCATGCCACCGCTGCGCGATTGCTGCGCATCCCGATCCCGACCCTGCCCGAGGAGCACGTGACGGTACCGGGCGATGGCGATCGCCGGAGTCGATCCGGTGTGCGGTGCCACCAGGTGCCGCGGGGGTCGGCCCCGAGCGTCGTACTTGTCGATGGGATCCGGGTGTCGGCCCCTGCCCAGGTGTTCGTAGAGCTCGCAGGACAGCTCTCGCTCGTCGACCTGGTGGTCGTCGGCGACCACCTCGTCCGCAACGGCCGCGTCCGGATCGATGCGCTCCGCGACTTCTGCGCTGGCTGGACCGGTCGTCGTGCAGCGCACGCGCGAGTGGCGGCGTCCTTCGTCCGTGAGAAGGTCGACTCGCCGATGGAGTCCAGGCTGCGCATGTTGATTCTCCTCGCTGGCCTGCCTGAGCCGAGGGTGAACATCACCTACGGCGAGGACGACGGCTTGTCCTACCGCCGCTACGACCTGAGCTGGCCCGAGGTGAAGGTCATCGTCGAGTACGACGGTCGACACCACATCGAGCGGATCGAGCAGTGGGAGTCCGACCTGGACCGGCGCGAAGCGATCGACGACTCCGGGTGGCGGATCCTGGTTGTGGTTTCATCCGGGATCTACGCCGACCCGGGGCGGACCCTGGAACGGATTCACCGTCTGCTGCTCGCGCGCCGGCTGCCGGGTGTACCGGCGCGACTGCGGCCTGACTGGCGCCGCCACTTCCCGGGGCACCGATGACGAAGATCCCCCGCGCGGGCGATGTTCCCCGCCAAAACGCATCAGATCGGGGTGCAATATCGCCCGTGGGGGCGATCCTGCACCTCGAGGTGGGTCAGAGGAACTGCATCGGGTCGAACTCCTCGATCGGGATGATCCGGACGCGCGGGAGGCGTTCGTTGAAGGCCTGCACGTCGTACTCGAGGTCGTAGAAGGCGAGGCCCTGGTTGGCGAGCTGCAGGAACGCGTTGTTGCGGAACTCCGCGAACCCGACGACACCGACCCGACGGCTTCCGTCCAGCAGGTCGCGGATCTGGTCGACGAAGTCGCCGTCGTTGCTGACCAGGAGGACGTCGGCGTCGCGCTCCTTCAGGGCCACCAGCGTGCGCTGGATGGCGATGTCCACGACCTTCTCCCCGGCGTCGCCGGACAGCGGGATCGGTTTGTACCCGATCGCGATCAGCGCCTGCACGAACGACATGGGCAGTTCGTTGTTGGCGGCCAGGAAGAAGAGTCCGTTGGCGGGCTTGTCGGCACCCTCGCTCGCGAACTGCAGCAACCGCTCCCAGCGCGGCCGCTCGTCCGGTCGGGGCCGTCGACCCAGGATCGACTGGCCGAGCGTGGCGTCGATGTTCTCGCCGTCGACCAGGACGTACGTCGTGCGCGGGGAGTCGGACATGTCCTGAGACTAGGGCTCGTTGCCCCCGGACCACGACGAACAGCGGCCTCCCGGTGTTCCGGGAGGCCGCTGTTGCGTGGGTGAGGCGGTGGGTCAGCGGGTCGCGACCGTCCGCTTCCGGGCGAGCACGGAGCCCGCGGCGGCGACAGCGCCGCCACCGACGATGAGCCAGGTCAGGCCGGAGCCTTCTTCCTCGACCGGGCCGGCGCCGGCGTCGATCCGGGTCGGGACCACGACGGCGTCGCCCTCCTCGACGACCGAGTCCTTCTTGCCGCCCTTGTTGCCCTTGTCCTTCTTGTCCGCGGGCACGTCCTCGCCGGGAACCTCGTCGGCCGGGACGTCCTCGGGCTCGTCGCCCGGGTTGGGGCCGTCCTTGTCGCCGGGGACCTCGGGCTCGTCGTCACCCGGGTTCGGGCCGTCCTTGTCGTCCGGGACCTCGGGCTCGTCCTCGTCCTCCGGGTTGGTGATGTCGCCGGGTCCTTCGGGGCGCGGGTCCTCGTCGTCCTCGGGCAGGGCGATGTCGCCGGGTCCCTCCGGACGGGGGTCCTCGTCGTCGTGCGGCTGGACGATGACCGGGCCGGGGTTGGGGTCGAAGCCAGGGGTCTCGGCGTGGGCGGCCCCGGCGAAGCCGCCGATGGCGAGCGCGCTCGCAGCGAGCGGGGTGGCGATCAGCAGGCGAAGCGCGGTGCGGGTGGTCGTGTTCATGGTGTCTCCTCGGTTGGTCGGGGCCTCTTGGCGGCTCCGTCTGTTTGGTTCGTTGGGGGTAGGAGCAACCCGCGAGCGAGACCTTGCAGAAACCTCGAGAAGTTCTGGAAAAAGATGATCGGCGCGATTCGCATCAACCAGGTTGATGCCCATCGCGCCGATCTCGGTGCAGTTGGTCAGCTCAGCGATTCTGTCGAGGCCAGGCGCGCGTAGACGACCGTGTTGTCCGGGTAGCCGGCGGAGGTGCGCTTGCCGCCGCAGGTGATCAGGCGGAGCAGCGGTTCGTCGGTGTCCGGCCAGATCTTGTCGTAGGGCAGGTGTTCCTTCGGTACGTCGTCCACCTCGTCGACGACGAAGGTCGCGATCCCGTCGGCACGGTGGATGCGGATGACGTCGCCGGGCTGCAGGGTGGCCAGGTCCCAGAACACGTCGGGGCCGTCGGGGCCGTGGACGTGGGCGACCACGACGGCGCCACCGGGTTCACCGGGCCGCGGGCCGGGGCGGTACCAGCCGGCCTTGCCGAAGTCCGGGGTGTCGAGCGATCCGTCGGCCTTGAGGCCGCGGCCGGTGAGTTTTTCGTCCACGCCGATCGCCGGCACCTCGAGCCGCGTCGGTACGGCGACCCGTACCGCTGGCTCGGGAGCCGCCGGTACGACGGGCGCGGGGGCGTTGTCGGCGAAGACCGCAGTCGTCGGGGGTGGCGTGACGGGCTCCGGCCGTTGCGTCAGTTCGACGATGCCGAACGTCCCGGCCGCCAGTCCGGCGAGCATGCCGATCGCTGCCACGATCCGGGTCAGCCGTGCCTTGATGCCCATGACCTGTCCTCCTGCGTTGAGTGCCTACGCAGGTAGGAGCAGGTCGCGGGGCGAACCTTGCAGGTTTTCGAGGATCAGCCCGGGCAGGGGTCGACGTTGAAGCTGAGCTTCCGGGTGGAACGGAGGCCGGCGCGGTCGGTTGCCGTGATCGTCGCGGTGACATCGTCGCCACCGATCGGGAATGGCCCGATGTTCGCCCGCCACTTTCCGTTCGACAAGGACATGGTCGCCTGGCCGGTTCCGCTGGGACCACTCCAGTTCACGCGGGCCGAGCGGACTCCGGTCTTGTCCGTGATGGCTGCGGCGATGGCCCGGCCCGTGCAGTCGGTCCCCGTCGCAGTGATCGTCCCGATCACCGGCGGCCGGTTCACGGTCAGGCTCACCGTGACCAGCACGGTGCCGCCGCTCCAGTTGATGGCGACCTGCCCGCTGTGCGCGCCCTCGGAGAGCCCGGAGCGGTTGGCCCGGATCCGGAGCGTCGTCTGGGCGGCCGGATCGAGTGAACCGGAGCCGGTGGAGACGGACAGCCACTTCGCCCGCGACTGAGCGGTGAAGTCGAGCGCGGTGCCGCCGACGTTGCTGAGCCGCGTCGTCCCCGACGTACTGCTGGCGCCCAGGCGGATGGACCGGGTGGAGACCTGCAGGTCCGCCGGGGCGGCCACGGTCGGGGCATCGCTCGTGGCCGTGCTGGACGGCTCGGTCGGCGACGGGGCGAACTTGGTCGGCATGCCCGAGGCGGTCACCGAGGGAGTCGGCGGGGTCGGCTCCGACGCGGGCGTCGTCGGGGCGGAGCTGGTGGGGCTGTCGACACCGATCAGGTCGTCGTCACCGTCGGGCCACAGGACCAGCGCCGCCGTACCCCCGAGGGCGAGCAGCAGCACGATCAGGCCGACCAGCAGGGCGCGGCGCTTGTCGCTCGAGTCGCCCTGCGTCGGACCACCCGGCACCACGGGAGCAGCAGGGACTACAGGGGCGTCGACGTAGTAGGAGACGAGGCGCTGGTCGTCGAGCACCCGGTCCTTGAGGGCAGCCGGGGCGGCGAAGGCCGGGACGCCGGCCAGCAGGGCCAGCGGGCTGACCATCAGCTTGCGGCGGCTCTCGCAGACGTCGCAGCCGTCGATGTGGCGGGCCACGCGCTTGCGGATGAGCGGCGAGAACCCGCCGTCCCAGTCCTTGAGGAGTTCGGCGAGGTCGTCGCAGTCGTCGCTGCCGCGTCGGGCGATCAGCAGCGCGCCCAGCGAGCGCTCGACCTGGTCGCGGACCCGACTCAGCATCACGTACGCGTTGGCGGGGGTCACGTCCATGGCCGCGGCGAGTTCGGCGCCGTCGAGGCCTTGGCGCAGGTGCAGGTCCAGGAGCGCGCGGTCGCGGTCGTTGAGGCCCTCGGCCGCCGCCCAGACGAGCTCGCTGAGCTCGGCCTGGACGTCGCCCTGCACGACCTGCTGCTCGGGTCCGTTCGTCTCGTCAGGCATGGCTTCCAGCCATTCGTCGTCGTGGGCCAGTCGGCCTCGGCCGCGCAGCGTGCGCAGGCACTCGTTGCGTACGACGGAGTAGAGCCACGGTCGCAACCGGCTCGCGTCGCGCAGTTGTCCGAGCTTCTCCGCCATCACCACGAACGAGTCCGCCACGCAGTCGGAGGCTTCCTCCCGGTTGCGGAGCATCGAGAACGCGAAGTCGTAGAGCCGGTCGGCGTACTTCTCGTAGACGCCGGCAAACGCAGCCCGGTCCCCGGCCAGGACGCCGGAAACGAGATCCGCGTCGTCGGTCGGCGCGTCCGAGAAGGTCATGGCGCGATCCTAGGGAATTCAGGCGCGCTCCGGCTCGATTGCACATCGGTCCCCTCGGGTTCTCGTGCGGCATGGACACCTGTGAGAGCACCGAGCGGGCGCAATCTTGCAGTTTTTTGCCGACCGCCTGACTGTCATTCAGCCCTGCCAACAAGAATCGCGGCAGAATCCTGTGGGATCTCGACTGTCACGGGGGCCTCGTGAGATGGCAGCGTCAGAACCGTGCCACAGGTCTCGCGAATCGCCATTGTCAACCGCGGAGAAGCCGCCATGCGGCTCATCCACGCCGTTCGTGACCTCAACGCACGGGACACGTCCCGTGGCGAGGTCATCCGAACCATTGCGTTCCACACCGACGTCGACGCCGGATCGGCGTTCGTCCGTGAGGCAGACGAGGTGTACCTGCTCGGAGCAGCGGCCGACCGTCCCTACCTCGACCTCGCGGTCCTGGAGCAGGCGCTCGTCGAGTCCGGGGCCGACGCGGCCTGGGTCGGCTGGGGCTTCGTGGCCGAGGACCCGGCATTCGCTGAACTGTGCGACCGGCTGGGCGTGACCTTCATCGGTCCGAGCGCCGACGCGATGCGCAAGCTCGGCGACAAGATCGGCTCGAAGCTGATCGCCGAAGAGGTCGGCGTCCCCGTCGCGCCGTGGAGCCGCAGCGGTGTCAACACCCTCGAGGACGCGCTGGCCAGCGCTGACCAGGTGGGCTACCCGCTCATGCTGAAGGCCACCGCAGGTGGCGGTGGACGGGGCATCCGCAAGGTGACCTCCCGCGAGGAACTCACCGACGCCTACCAGCGGACCCGCGACGAGGCGCAGCGTGCGTTCGGCAGCGGCATCGTTTTCCTCGAGAAGCTGGTGACCGACGCCCGCCACGTCGAGGTCCAGGTGATCGCCGACGGCCAGGGCACCGCCTGGGCAATCGGCGTGCGGGACTGCTCCGTGCAGCGCCGCAACCAGAAGGTCATCGAGGAGTCCGCCTCCCCGCTGCTCACCGAGACCCAGACTGCCGACGTCAAGGCGTCCGCGGAGCGGCTGGCCAACGCCGTCGGGTACGCCGGCGCGGGCACCGTCGAGTTCCTGTACCACCCCGGGGACCAGGCGTTCGCGTTCCTCGAGGTCAACACCCGCCTGCAGGTCGAACACCCGATCACCGAAGAGGTGACCGGCACCGACCTGGTGGCGCTGCAGATCCAGGTCGCACGGGGCATCCCGCTCACCGGCGAGCGACCGTCCGAGCGCGGCCACGCCGTCGAGGCCCGGCTCAACGCCGAGGACCCCGACCGCGACTTCGCGCCGTCCCCCGGCCGGATCAGCCGCCTCGAGTTCCCCACCGGCCCGGGCATCCGGGTCGACACCGGGGTGGGCGAGGGCGACACGATCCCCGCCGACTTCGACTCGATGATCGCCAAGGTGATCGCCTGGGGCGCCGACCGCGAGCAGGCGCTGGCCCGGTTGCGTCGAGCAATGGGCGAGACCACCGTCGTCATCGACGGCGGTGCCACCAACAAGAGCTTCATCCTGGACCTCCTCGACCAGCCCGAGGTCACCACCGGTACGCCCTCGTGGGCCGACACTGGCTGGATCGACCGGGTGCGTGGCGAGGGTCGTCTGCAGGCCGCCCGTCACTCCGGCGTCGCCCTCGTTGCCGCCGCCATCGAGGTGTACGCCGAAGAGGAGAACGCCGAGATCGCGCGCTTCCTCCAGGTCGCCCACGGTGGTCGCCCGCACGTCCAGCGTGACCCCTCGCGCACCTTCGAACTGAAGTTGCGCGGGTCGACGTACGGCCTCACCGTCAACCAGACTGGACCGTCGCGCTACCGCGTCACCGTCGCCGGCGGCGGCGCGGTGCGCACTGTCACCGCGGTGCTGGACCGCATTGACGACGTCCACGGCCGACTCACCGTCGACGGCGCCCGCTTCCGGCTGGTGACGGCCACCCACGGCCCCGTCCAGATGGTCGAGGTCAACGACGTGATGCACCGGGTGAGCCGGGATGAAGGCGGCGTCGTCCGCTCGCCCGCGCCCGCCCTGGTGGTCGCGACGCCTCTGGCTGTCGGCGACGAGGTCGCCGCCGGACAGCCGGTGATGGTGCTGGAGTCGATGAAGATGGAGACGGCGCTGTACGCGCCGTTCACCGGTCGGGTCAAGGAATTGCTGGTCCGGGTCGGCAGCCAGGTCGAGACGGGTATGCCGCTGGTGCGGCTCGAACCGACCGGGGACGCGGATGCTGAGGAAGCGAACGCAGCGCCGGCCGCCGAGCTCGACCTGCCGGAGCCGGTGTCCT
This sequence comes from Nocardioides sp. WS12, assembly GCF_014108865.1. Lineage (NCBI taxonomy): Bacteria > Bacillati > Actinomycetota > Actinomycetes > Propionibacteriales > Nocardioidaceae > Nocardioides > Nocardioides sp. WS12. Next base: position 1,255,800 of record NZ_CP053928.1, read on the forward strand.
CCAGCGAGCCCGACAGCATTGCGGTGCTCTCCGGCCAGTTGATGGGGTACGACGTCGCGCCGGACCAGCGCGGAAGGCTGCTCGCCAACTACCTCTCCTCGGCCCAGCCGCCGACGCTGGGCGCCGAGATGGACCTGCTGGCGCTGTTCGCCGACTTCGCCGAGCTCAGCCGCAACCGCCCGGCGGGGGACGAGCCGCACACCGAGCTGCGGGTGCACAGTTCGCGCGAGTACTTCCACACCTACCTGAGCAGCCTCGACCCCGAGCGCGGCGCACTGCCGGAACACTTCCGTGACAAGTTGCAGCGGGTCCTGGCCCACTACGGAATCACCGACCTCGAGCGGACCCCCGAGCTCGAGCGCGCGGTGTTCCGCGTCTTCCTCGCCCAGCAGCACCCGTCCGACGTCGACGTCGCGGTCGGCGTCCTGCAGCGCTGGCTGGGCAACCCGCCGCCGGCTGCGGACGATGCCGTTGCGGCGCGGGCCCTGCTCGACCGACTGGTGCGCGCCACGCAGCTGCGCTTCGCCGTGGTCGGCGACCTCGCGCGGTCGATCCGGTTCGCCTGGTTCGACCAGCCGCTGGTCGATGACGAGCGCCGTACCGTGCTCGAAGGGGTGGCCGCCGAGGTCACCGCGCTCGCCGACCTGGCTGCCCCCGAGCGGGACGCCCGGATCGATGCGCTCACCGAGATCCCCGAGCCGTTGGTCGGCTTCCTCCGCGACCGGTTGGTCGACGGATTGCCGGAGCGGGAGCCGTTGCTGGAGGTGCTGATCCGTCGGCACTACCTGGAGTACGACCTGCACGACCTGACCCTCAGCGCACCCGAGGAGTACGCCGGACGCCCGGTCGTGCACGCCGAGTACGCCACCGACGAGAAGGGCGCGACGCGCGTCGTCTCCACGATCGGCGACGTGTCCGAGCTCGCTGACGCAGAAGGCCCGCTCGGCGCGGCCATCCGATCGGCCCTCACCGAGGACCACGACGACGTCGTCGAGATCTACCTGCGGTGGCCGGACGCCCCTGCGGACCCGGACGTCGCCTCGGCCGAAGCGGCCAAGTTGCTGGCCGCGCACGACTTCGCTGGCCGCGTCCGTCGCGTCTCCGTCGTCGTCTGCCCGGCCGCGCCGCAACAGATCGGCTACTACACGTTCCGTGCCGAGGAGGGTGGTTTCGAGGCTCGCTCCGCTCGCACCTCAACCACCGAGTTGGTGGAAGACACCCTGATCCGCGGCATGCACCCGATGGTCGGACGCCGGCTCAACCTGTCGCGTCTGTCGGAGTTCGACGTCACGCGTCTCGACGCCCCCGACGACGTCCTGCTCTACGAGTGCGTCGCCAAGTCCAACCGGGCCGACCGCCGCCTGGTCGCCGCCGCGCAGGTCCGCCAGCTCGCGGTCGTCCGCGACGAAGAAGGCCGCGTCATCGCCGTACCTCATGCCGAGCGCGCCATCGAGAACTGCCTCGAGGCGATCCGGCGGGTGCGTACGGCGCGGGGCCGCGAGGGCACCAAGCTCGACGTCAACCACGTGTGGGTCACCGTGTGGCCGGTCATCGAGGCCGACCTCGACCAGCTCACCGCGCTGCAGGGCAAGATCACGCCGCTCAGCGAGGGTGCGGGGATCGAAGAGGTTCTCGCCGAGGGCCGCATCGCCGGTCCGGACGGCACGCCCGTGCCGGTGGCGATCCGGTTCCACGCCAAGCCCGGCGCGGGCGTGGTCGCCGACGTGATCACTCCGCCGACCGAGCCGCTGGCGCCGCTCGACGAGTACACCGGCAAGGTGCTGCGGGCTCGTCGCCGCGGGCTGGTCTACCCCTACGAACTGGAGTCCGTGCTGGCCGGCGGTGGTTCGCTGGTCGAGTACGACTTCGACGCCAACGGCCTGCTGTCTCCGGTCGACCGCCCGCGCGGGCAGAACTCCGCTGCCCTGCTCGTCGCGGTCGTCACCACCCCGACGAAGCTGTACCCCGAGGGGATCAAGCGGGTCGTGCTCTGCGGCGATCCGATCAAGTCCCTCGGTGCGCTCTCAGAGCCCGAGTGCGCCCGCGTGATCGCAGCGATCGACCTGGCGGACGAGCTGGACGTACCGCTGGAGTGGTTTGCCGTCTCGGCCGGTGCCCGGATCTCCATGGAGAGCGGCACCGAGAACATGGACTGGGTCGCGGATGCGCTGCGCCGGATCGTGCAGTTCACCCAGGCCGGTGGCGAGATCAACATCGTCGTCGCCGGGATCAACGTCGGCGCCCAGCCGTACTGGAACGCCGAAGCCACCATGCTGATGCACACCAAGGGCATCCTGGTGATGACGCCGGACAGCGCGATGGTGCTGACGGGCAAGCAGTCACTGGACTTCTCCGGTGGGGTGTCGGCCGAGGACAACTTCGGCATCGGCGGCTATGACCGCGTCATGGGCCCGAACGGCCAGGCGCAGTACTGGGTGCCCGACCTCGCTGGTGCCTTCGGCGTGCTGATGTCGCACTACGAGCACACCTACGTCCTGCCCGGCGAGGCCGGACCGCGACGCGCGCCGTCGACCGACCCGGTCGATCGCGACATCACCACGCACCCCCACGAGGGTGACTTCACCACCGTCGGCGAGATCTTCTCCGCGGTGCACAACCCTGACCGCAAGCGGCCCTTCGACATCCGCACCGTGATGCGGGCGCTGGCCGACGCCGACCACGAGATGCTCGAGCGCTGGGCCGGCATGGCCGACGCCGACACCGCCGTGGTCGTCGGCACCCGCATCGGTGGGTACCCCGTCAGCCTGATCGGGATCGAGTCCAAGCCCGTTCCGCGCGCAGGGTTCCCGCCCACCGACGGACCCGACACCTACACCGCGGGCACGCTGTTCCCGCGGTCGTCGAAGAAGGTCGCCCGAGCGATCAACGCCGCATCGGGCAACCGGCCGGTCGTTGTCCTCGCGAACCTGTCGGGCTTCGACGGGTCACCGGAGTCGATGCGCAACCTGCAGCTCGAGTACGGCGCCGAGATCGGTCGCGCGATCGTCAACTTCCGCGGCCCGATCGTCTTCTGCGTGATCTCCCGCTACCACGGTGGTGCGTTCGTGGTGTTCTCCAAGCGGCTGAACCCGTCGATGACCGTGCTGGCCATCGAGGGCTCCTTCGCCTCCGTGCTCGGTGGCGCCCCGGCGGCAGCCGTGGTGTTCGCAGCCGAGGTCGCCAAGCGGGCCGCCGCCGACCCCCGGGTCGCGGCACTCGAGGAGCGGATCGACAGCGCCGAGGACGGCGAGCGAGGCCTACTGGTCGTCGAACTGGCTGACCTGCGTGCCCAGTTGCGTGCGGACAAGATCGCCGAGGTCGCCGCCGAGTTCGACGGCGTCCACAACATCCACCGTGCCGTCGAGGTCGGCTCGGTGGACGAGGTGATCGCGGCCAGCGACCTGCGCCCGAAGGTGATCGCGACGATCGAACGCGGTCTCACACAGGGGTGATCGGGATCGAGCGCCGGGGCTCGAACGCGAACGTGGCCCCGGTGCTGAACCGGGTCACGGCGACTTCGTCCGCCTCGGGCTCCGCCTCGTTCCGTCGTACGACGGTGAGGCGCCAGCCTTCGTCCGCGGAACCCAACGGCTCCACCTCCACGTCGAGGTGCGGGTCGATCGCGCGGACGATCGCCTGCAGCGGAGCCGTCCGGCCGGGGCCGCACAGCGAGATCCAGGCTGCGTCCTCGTGGGCGGGCGACGGCCGCACGATCATGGTGTCGTCGGTGAGATCTGCCGTCACGTAGGCGGCCGGATTGAGCAGCGGGTGGAGGGCCAGCAGCCGCACGGCATCCTTCACGCCCAGCGCCCGGGCGATCCGGTCGGACCCGATCCCCGCAACGCCGATCAGTTGCTTGGTCCGGATCTTGTCCAGTTCGGCTTCGGTCTCGACCCGTTCCGCAACGGCCAGCGCGAAGGCGCGGTCGAGCAGGTGCATCTGCAGACAGATCTCGTCGGCGATCCGTACGAGGGCGGATTTCGAGAAGGCGGCGAAGTCGATGTCGGACAGCAGGGGTCCGCGGTAGTCGGCCAATCCGTCGTCGGCCCGATCGATGGCGTCGAGTTCGAGCGACGCGGCCCGCGACCGCTCGTTGACCTCGAGCGCCGGGATCGGCTGCGCCTCCGGATGGGCGTCATCGATGATGACCGACCACGCGCAGTGCGGACTGGCGCCGCTGGCGATCGCGGCAGTGGTCCGCGGCGGCCGGTGGATCGGACGAATCTGCGCCTTCGGGTGGGATGCGACCGCGGTTGCGTCGAAGGTGGGGTCTTCGATGTCGTGGCACATCGAGCGGACGTAGTCCTCACCCATCGGCTCGACGTCCATCAGTGCGCCGCAGTGGTCGAGGTGGAACTCGCCGTGCCACGGGTCGTGCACCGTGTAGCGGAAGTCCATGAACTGCGGGGGAGCGCCGATGTCGAGTTGCAGCCCCTTGAAGATGGTGACCACGTCGCCCTGCCCGGCCACGTCCGGCGCATACCCGAGCGCGTGCTGCATCCGCCGCGTGTAGATCGGGCTCGAGGCCGCCCACTCCTCGATGGCGACCTGCGCCATCTCCTCGCGCCCGAACGCGGCGATGCACCAGGCCATGCCGGAACGGTCGATCAGTTGCCCCATCAGGAGCAGTTCGGGTACGAGGACGGCGAGCTCGGCCCGGCTCAGATCGGCGTACCGGCTGGGGTTGCGGTTCACCAACCGATTTTGTTCCGAATCGTCGGCATCGCCGACAAATTCGGTTGGTACGTCGCTCATCCGAGCCCCAGGCGGCCGGCCAGCTTGTCGAGGTACTTCATGACCGCCGTCTCGTCGGAGTCGGGGACACCCCAGATCAGCTCGGAGGCCCCCGCCGCCATCCAGTCGGCGAAGTCCTCGGCCTCGGGCCGCTTCGCCACCAGGATCCGCACGTCCGGCTGGCCCTCGCGGCCTGCGTCGGCCCAGGCCTTGCGGAGCTTGTCGGCGTTGGCGGCGACATCGCTCGTCGTGGGCGTCGTCATCCAGCCGTCCGCGTGGGCGGCGATCCAGGCGAAGGTCTTCGGGCCGGCACCGGCGCCGATGATCACGGGGATCTGGCCCTGCGGGGGCTTGGGGTAGGCCCAGCTCGGTCCGAACGAGACGAACTCGCCGTCGTACGACGCCTCTTCCTGGGTCCACAGCGCCCGCATCGCCTCGAGGTACTCCTTGAGGACGGTACGACGCTTCTCCGCGGGCACGTGGTGGTCGGTCAACTCGTCGGTGTTCCAGCCGAAGCCCGCGCCGATGGTGACCCGGCCGCCGGACAGGTGGTCGAGCGTGGCGAGGGTCTTGGCCAGGGTGATCGGGTCGGACTCGACCGGGAGCGAGACCGCGGTGGACAGGCCGATCTTCGTCGTGACCGCCGCGCAGGTGGCCAGCGACACCCACGGGTCGAGGGTGCGCAGGTAGCGGTCGTCGGGGAGGTCCTCGCCGCCCGTCGGGTGCAGCGCGTCGCGCCGGACGGGGATGTGGGTGTGTTCGGGCACGTAGATCGTGTCGAAGCCCCGCTCCTCGGCGGCCTTGGCGAGATCGGCCGGCGTGATGCCGCGGTCGGAAGTGAAGAGGACGATGCCGTTGCGCATGACTCGAAGAGTAGAACGTGTTCTAGGAAAATGCTTGCGTCGGACGAAAACGTCTCCTATGTTGGACACGTGTCCAGTCAAGTGTTCGAAACCCCGCGACAGGGGCTCAACCCGCGTCAGGCGGAGACCGTCGAGCGATTGCTCGCCGCCGGACTCGAGGAGTTGCGAGCGGTCGGCCACGAGGCGCTGACCGTGCGCACGGTCGCGGTGCGCGCGGGAGTCTCCACTGCGACGGCGTACACGTATCTCGCCTCGAAGAACCATCTCTTCGCCGAGTTGTTCTGGCGGCACCTGACGGCCGACGAGGTGCGCGCCCCCCAGCCGGGCGCCACCGCCGTCGAGCGCCTGCAGGCCACCGTCCGGGTGCTCACGTCCAGGATCCGGGAGGAAGAGGCGCTGGCGGCCGCCGTCACCCCGGCCCTGCTCGGCACCGACCCCGACGTGGCGCGGCTGCGGCTCAAGATCGGTGGCGAGTTCCTGGCCCGCTTCGAGGCTGCCCTGGCGGACCCGGACCGCCCTGGTCAGCCGGCCGATCCGGCCGTCCTCGACGTGCTGGGGATGACCTTCATCGGCGCGCTGCTCCAGGTCGGCATGGACCTGATGACCTACGACCAGTTCGCCGAGCGGCTCTCGTCCGCCGTCGACACGATCCTGCGAGGCAACTCATGACCATCGCTCTCGACCCCTACGACTACGACTTCCACGAGGACCCGTACCCGCTCTATGCGCGGCTCCGTGACGAAGCCCCGCTCTTCCACAGCGAGGCCGACGACTTCTGGGCGTTGACCCGGCACGCCGACGTCTTCGACGCCTTCCGCGACGACGCCACCTATTCCAACCAGATGGGCGTCACCCTCGACGCGAGCGCGTGGAGTCCCGAGGCACACCGGGTGATGTCGTTCCTGGCTCTGGACGGCGCTGAGCAGTCGCGGATCCGTCGGCTGGTGTCCGCCGCGTTCACGCCGCGACGGGTGCGCGAGCTCGAGCCCGAGGTGCAGCGCCTGACCGAGCACTACCTGGGCGAGGCCCTGGCCGCCAACGCGGACCAGGGTGAGGTCGACTGGATCAGTGCCGTTGCCGGCCGCCTCCCGATGGACGTCATCTCCGAGATGATGGGCGTGCCCGTTTCCGATCGCGACGAGGTACGACGCCTCGCTGATCTGCTGGTGCACCGCGAGGCCGGCGTGAGGGACGTGCCGCCCGCCGGCATGGAAGCCGCGTTCGAGCTCTTCGCCTACTACGGCGAGATGGTGAAGCAGCGCCGCGCTGCCCCGTCGGAGGACCTGACGTCTGCCCTCGTCGAGGCCGAGCTCGACGGCGACCGGCTGACCGACAACGAGATCATCGCGTTCCTGACCCTGATGGTGGTGGCCGGCAACGAGACCACGACCAAGCTGCTCGGCAACGCGCTCTTCCACCTGTCGGCGCACCCGGACCAGCAGGCGGCCGTCTTCGCGCCGTCGGCCGGGACCGACCTGGTCGCACCGTGGGTCGAGGAGACGCTGCGCTTCGACACCTCGACGCAGATGCTCGCCCGCTACGTCACGAAGGACGTGCACCTGCACGGACGGACGATGCCGGCCGGCTCCAAGCTGCTGCTGTTCCTCGGGTCCGCGAACCGTGACGAGCGGGTGTTCACAAGGCCGACCGACTTCCTGATCTCCCGGTCGAAGGAGGAGTTGAGCGAGAGCCTGAGCTTCGGCACCGGACGGCACTTCTGTCTCGGCGCCAACCTGGCGCGACTGGAGGCGCGGATCGTCCTGGCTGAGCTCGTGCGCCGCGTGGAGGGCTTCGAGGTCCACGCCGACCGTGCGGTGCGCGTGCACTCGGTCAACGTGCGCGGGTTCGCCGCGCTGCCGACGACGTTCCGCGAGCGGAGTGTCTGATGCCCAAGCCCGTCCACCCCGACCGCCGTCCCGCCGTCGTCGCCGGTGCGTCCTCGGGGATCGGCGCCGAGACGGCGAAGGCGCTGGCTGCCGCCGGCTTCCCGGTGGCGCTCGGCGCGCGCCGGGTCGACAAGCTCGAGGAGCTGGCCGCTGAGATCCGGACCGCCGGTGGTGAGGCGTTCGTGCACGCGCTCGACGTCGCGTCGACCGAGTCCGTCGACAAGTTCGCTGCCGCGGTCGCCACCGAGCTAGGTGAAGCCGAGGTCGTGGTCTGCAATGCGGGACTGCTCGCTCCCGGCAGCGTCGTCGAGGCCACAACGGAGCAGCTCGCCGCGGAGTTCGACGTCAACGTCCTGGGCGCCCACCGCCTGATCCGCGCCTTCGGCACGGGGATGGTCGAGCGGCAGCGTGGCGACCTCGTCTTCATCTCCTCCGACACGGCGCTGCGGGCCCGACCCTTCATGCGGGGCTACAGCGCCACCAAGTCCGGTCTGGAGGGACTGGTCGAGGCGCTCCAGATGGAGCTCGAGGGCTCCGGGGTGCGCGCATCGGTCGTGCGCCCGGGGCCGACCTGGTCGGAGATGGGCTCGGACTGGGATGCAGACGCGGGGGCGAAGGTCCTCACCGAATGGATCAAGTGGGGCCACGCCCGGCACTCGCACTTCCTCAAGGCCACGGCCATCGCGGACGCGATCGTCACGGTGGTCAGTGCGCCGCGCGGCGTGCACATCAGTCCTGTCGACGTGAACCCCGAAGCACCACTGGAGAAGCGATGAGTCTCGACCAGATCCCCTCGGTCTCGACCGTCCTGGACGACCAGGACCCGTCGGTGCCCGACATCATCAAGGGCACCGGCCACCTCCCCGAGATGCGGGTCGACCCGATCACCTTGTTCCACCGGGTCCGCGAGGAGTGCGGTGACATCGGCCGGTTCCGGCTGGCCGACAAGAACGTCGTCCTGGTCACGGGTGGCGAGGCCAACGAAGCCTTCTTCCGGGCGCCGGAGAATGTGCTCGACCAGGCCGCGGCGTACCCCTTCATGACCCCGATCTTCGGCAAGGGCGTCGTCTTCGACGCCTCGCCCGAGGAGCGGCAGCAGATGCTGAAGAACCAGGCCCTGCGCGGCGACATGATGCGCGGGCACGCACAGACCATCGAGGCGGAGATCCGCAGGATGGTCGCCGGCTGGGGGGACGAGGGCGAGATCGACCTGCTCGACTTCTTCGCCGAGCTCACGATCTACACGACGTCGTCCTGCCTGATCGGCAAGCCGTTCCGCGACCAGCTCGACAGCTCCTTCGCCGCGGTCTACCACCAGCTCGAGCACGGCACCGATGCGATCGCGTACGTCGACCCGTACGCCGACATCGAGAACTTCCGCCTCCGTGACGAGGCTCGGGAGCAGCTCGTCGCCAAGGTGCAGGCGATCCTCGACGCCCGCATCGCGCGTGGCGAGGTGCCCAAGGAGGAGCGCGACCTGCTCGACGTCCTGATCGCGGTCGGCATGGACGCCGACTACATCACCGGCATCTTCATCTCGATGATGTTCGCCGGGCACCACACGTCCTCGGGTACGGCGTCCTGGGCGATGATCGAGCTGCTCCGCAACCCCGCGGTCATGCAGGACGTCGTCGCCGAGCTCGATGGCCTGTACGCCGACGGGTCCGAGGTGTCCTTCCAGGCGCTGCGCTCCATCCCGGTCCTGGAGGCCACGCTCAAGGAGACCCTGCGCCTGCACCCGCCGCTGGTCATCCTGATGCGACTGGTGCAGGAGGACTTCGAGCTGCTCGGTCACACGATCCCGGCGGGCACCGTCCTGGCCGCCTCGCCGCGGGTGTCGAACCGGATCGAGGACGACTTCCCGAAGGCCGACGAGTTCGACCCGAGCCGCTACGTCGACCCGCGCCAGGAGGACCTCCAGAACCGCTGGACCTGGATCCCGTTCGGCGCCGGCAAGCACCGCTGCGTCGGCAACGCGTTCGCGATGATGCAGATGAAGGCGATCTTCTCGGTGATCCTGCGCGACTTCGAGTTCGAGCCCGTGCAGCCGCTGGACTCCTACCGCGACGACGTCTCCAAGATGGTCATCCAGCTCGCCCAGCCCGCGAAGGTCCGCTACCGCCGGCGCCAAGGTGGTCGAGCGTGATGAAGGTGATCGCCGACGCCAGCGTCTGCCAGGGCCACCAGCTCTGCCAGGGCGAGGCCCCCGATGTCTTCGGGTTCGACGAGGCCGCCGACGTGGTCGTCGTACTCGAGGAACATCCCGACGAGTCGCGCCGCGCTGATGTCACCACTGCCGTGAAGTACTGCCCTGCCTTCGCCCTGTCGATCGAGGAGAACTGATGGTTTCGACAAGCTCAACCACCGGCCAATTGACGCGGGAGGAGATCGAGGAGTTCTGGGACTCCTGGCTCGAGATCAACCGCGAAGCCGAACGCTCGGGCGACTGGCGCGTGATGGCCGAGTGGTACGCCGAGGACGCCAACTACGGCTGGATGTACAGCCACGACGAGCACTTCATGGCGGTGGGCCGCGACCAGATCCGGGACTGGGCGATCGGCATCGAGATGGACGGTTTCGACGGCTGGCACTACGACTACGTCTGCACGATGATCGACGAGAAGAAGTCGATGGTGCTGGGCTTCTGGAAGCAGAAGTCCGGGATCACCAACGACGAGACCGGTGGCGAGTACGAGATCCTCGGCATCGGCGGTTCCTGGTTCGGCGTCGAGCGCCAGACCGAAGGCGCGGACGCCGGGCAGATCAAGATCGCCTGGCAGCGCGACTGGTTCGACATGCCGTCGACCACCCACACGTTCATGGAAATCCTCAAGGCCGACAAGGCTTCGGACACGCTGTTGAAGCGGATGTCGGTCTTCGGTCACGAGGTGCCCGGGCACTACCACCTCAAGGACCTGCCCTCGACCGTCTGGCCGCCACCCGTGGAGCGCGGCGACCACATCACCCAGGAGCCGACGTCATGAGCTCGATCAACACGCCCGCTGCCCAGCAGCTGATCGACGGCAAGCTCGTCGCGGCATCCGACGGGTCGTCGTACCCGATCTTCAACCCGGCCAACGGTGAGGAGATCGGCCGTGCCCCGGACGGTACGGCGGCCGACATGGAGGCCGCGATCGCTGCTGCCCGCAGGGCGTTCGACGAGTCGTCGTGGTCGACCGATCGCGAGCTGCGGGTGCGCTGCCTGCGCCAGTTGCACCAGGCGCTGCTCGACAACGCAGACGACTTCCGCGCGCTGACCACCGCCGAGGTCGGGATACCCGGCTTCATGATGATGGCGGCGGGGTTCGACGTCCCGGTCGACTCGTTGAAATGGGTCACCGACCTGGCCGAGACCTACGAGTTCGAGACCGACCTCGGTGTGGCGGCGCCGATGGGCATCCCCTCCCGCCGGACGGTACGACGCGAGCCGATCGGCGTCGTCGCGGCGATCACGCCGTGGAACGTGCCGACCCAGATCAACCTCGCCAAGATCGGCCCGGCGCTCGCCGCCGGGTGCACCGTCGTGCTGAAGCCGGCCCCGGACACCCCGTGGGTGGCGGCCGAACTCGGACGCCTGATGGCCGAGCACACCGACATCCCGGCGGGCGTCTTCAACGTGGTGACGCCGAAGTCGAATGACGTGGCGGCGGTACTGGCCACCGACCCGCGCATCGACATGGTGTCCTTCACCGGCTCGACCGCCGTCGGCAAGGCGATCATGGCCGCGGCCGCACCGACCCTGAAGCGGGTGTTCCTCGAGCTCGGCGGGAAGTCCGCGGCGATCGCGCTCGACGACGCCGATGTCGCTGCGGTGGCGGGCGGCACGGCGTTCGCGGCCTGCATCCACGCCGGCCAGGGCTGCGCCCTCACGACGCGACTGATCGTCCCGCGGGCGCAGTACGACGAAGCGGTCCAGGTCGCGGCGGCGACGATGGAGGCCATCGGCGCCAAGGACCCGGCCGACCCCGGTGCGATCTGCGGACCGGTCATCTCGCCGCTGCAGCGCGAGCGGGTGGCGGCGTACTTCGACGTCGCGCGTTCGGAGGGTGGCACCTTCGCCACGGGTGGTGCGGTCATCGACCAGCCCGGCAACTGGATCCAGCCCACCGTCGTCGCCGGACTCGACAACTCCTCGCGCCTCGCGCAGGAGGAGATCTTCGGTCCGGTCCTCGTGGTCATCCCGCACGACGGTGACGACGACGCGGTCCGGATCGCCAACGACTCGGCGTACGGCCTCTCGGGCTCAGTGGACTCTGCGGACCTCGGGCGGGCCAAAGCGGTGGCGGCACGGATCCGCACCGGCACGCTCGCCGTCAACGGCGGCGTCTGGTTCAGCCCCGACGCGCCGTTCGGTGGATACAAGCAGTCCGGCCTCGGCCGGGAGATGGGCGTGGCCGGCTTCGAGGAGTACCTCGAGACCAAGACGATCGCCGAACCGGCATGAGCGAGGAGACACGAATGAGGTTCCAGGACAAGGTCGTCGTCGTCACGGGCGCGGCACAGGGCATCGGTGAGGCCTACGCCCGCGCGCTCGCCAACGAAGGCGCGGCCGTCGTGGTCGCCGACATGAACGAGGAGTCCGGCGCCAAGGTCGCTGCGGCGATCAACGAGGAGGGCGGCCGGGCTGTCTTCGTTCCGTGCGACGTGTCCTCGTCGGCGTCCGCCGAAGCGCTCGTCGCGCGCGTCGTGGAGGAGTTCGGCGGGATCGACCACCTGGTCAACAACGCCGCCATCTACGGCGCGATGGAGTTCAACCTCCTCATCGCCGTCGACTGGGACTACTACAAGAAGTTCATGAGCGTGAACCTCGACGGCGCCCTGGTGATGACCCGCGCGATCTACCCCGAGATCGCCAAGCGCGGCGGGGGAGCCATCGTCAACCAGTCGAGTACGGCGGCCTACCTCTACTCCGGCTTCTACGGACTCGCCAAGGCGGCCACCAACAGCCTGACCCAGCAACTGGCCCACGAACTCGGCGGCCAGCGGATCCGGGTCAACGCGATCGCCCCCGGCCCCACGGACACCGAGGCCACCCGCACCCAGGCCGGCGACGCGGCCAAGGACATCGTGCGCAACTCGCTCGCCATCAAGCGGATGGGCAAGGTCGACGACATGGTCGGCGCCCTGCTCTACCTGCTGTCCGACGACGCGTCGTGGGTCACCGGCCAGATCCTGGCCGTCGACGGCGGCCAGACCTTCCGTCTCTGATGACGACAAGAGTGGGGTTCGTCGGTCTCGGCAACATCGGCAAGCCGATGGCGCTGCGGCTCGCTGGCACCGCTGGCATCGACCTGCAGGTGTACGACGTCGCGCCGGACCCGGTGGCCGAACTGGTGGCGGCCGGGGCCGTTGCCGTGGACTCGGTCGCCGCGCTGGACGTCGATGTCGTGTGTGTGATGGTGCGTGACGACGACCAGGTTCGATCGGTCGCGGCCGACGTACCCCTCGACACGGTGCTGGTCGTCCACTCGACGGTCGCACCCGGGACGCCGGCCGAGCTCGCGGCCGCCGGGCACCGGATCCTCGACGCCCCGGTGTCTGGAGGAGCGATGGGGGCAGCCGATGGCACGCTGGCTGTGATGGTCGGCGGGACCGACGAGGCCTTCGCCGCGGCTAAGCCGGTGCTCGACGCCCTCGGCAGCCTGGTCGTCCACGCCGGCCCGATCGGCGCCGGCACGAAGTTCAAGCTCGCCCGCAACATGCTCCACTTCATCGCGTTCACCGCGACCACCGAGGCGCAGCGGCTGGCCGAGGCCGCGGGACTGGACCTGAAGGCTCTCGGCCAGGTGGTGCGCCACACGGACGCGATCACCGGGGGACCGGGCGCGATCATGCACCGCGAGACCGCAGCCCCCCTCGACCCCGACGACTTCTGGCACGGCGTGTTCACGAACGTGACCTCGCTCGGGGTCAAGGACCTCGGCTTCGCCATCGACCTCGCCCACCAGCTCGGCGTCGACGTACCACTGGCCGAACTGGCCATCGACCGCCTCGGCCCCGGACTGGGGCTCTCCGCCACTGAAGGACACGACTGATGGGCAAGTTCGACGACCTCCCCGAGACCCGCCGCAAGGGCCTGGAGAAGATGGAACAGGTCTACGGCTTCGACATGACCGACGGTGCAGGCGACTTCTTCCGCTACACCGCGGACCACTTGTTCGCCGACATCTGGACCCGCCCGGGCATCTCCGACCGCGATCGCAGGCTGCTGCTGATCGGCATGCTCGCCGGCCAGGGCGCGGCCGACGTCCTCAGCATCCAGATCCCGGCCGCGCACGCCTCGGGGGACCTGGACGACGAGGCGCTCCGCGAGATCGTGGTCTTCGTCAGCCACTACGCGGGATGGCCGAACGGCGCCAAGCTCAACTCGATCGTCGAGGAGACGATCGCAAAGGCGAACCGGACCCAGGGGCGTTGACCGACCTCTTGTTAACCTCGGTGGTGATGAGCCGAGAAACATCGGAAGCCGTGCCTGATCGCTCCGCGATCGCGATCGTCCCCGCGACCCTCGCGTCGTTCCTGGGTGAGCCGCACCCGCGGGAGGTCACCGGCGCCGGTCTCGGCGTGTGGTTGATCGACACGGCTCGCGTCGCTGACCATGAACTCGAGATCGGCCGCAGCTGGCTCGATGAGGCGGAGCGCCAGCAAGCGTCGAAGTACGTTCGGGCGGAGCTGCGCCGGGCCTATGAGATCGCCCATGCCGCCGCTCGCCTCGTGGTGGGCGCGTCGACCGACACTCCGCCGGAGAAGGTCGTGTGGGGACGCCACGCCTGCCCGGGTTGCGGTGAACCGCACGGACGCCCGCGTGCCGAGGGCACCGCGATCGAGTTCTCGCTGTCCCACACTCCCGGCCAGATCCTGGTCGCGGTGGCCGATGTCCCGGTCGGCGTGGACGTCGAGATCCACCCGGACGACCCGACCGCGCTCGCCGGGGTCCTGCACCCGCAGGAGACCGCGGAGATCGAGGCCGCCGCGCGCGGCACGCTCGACGGCGGTCGCGCTGCCGTCCGTTTCACCCGCGCCTGGTCACGGACCGAGGCGTACCTCAAGGGCATCGGCATCGGTCTGGGCCGCGACCCGCACCTGGACTACCTCGGCACGGATGACGCGCCGGGCCGGACGCTCGATGGCTGGGTGCTGAACGACGTCGTCGTCCCCGAGGGGTACGGCGCCGCGCTCGCCCTGCACAACTGAGTGCAACCGGGTCAGCGTCGTGCGATCGCCACCGCGGCGACGAGCAGGACCATTGACCACATCAGGATTCCGGCTGTCCAGATCACATGTATAGAGACGTTCTGGCGCCCGGATCGGTTGCGTCGTCGTTTGAGATTGTGTGCCCGGGCGCGGTCCAGTCTCCGGTGAATCCCGACCAGATTGTTGTTGGTGTGGGGGCTCACGGCGTCCTTAGCCTCTGGATGGTCATTCCACCATCGAAAGGATCCGAACATCATGAAGAAGCACACCCTTCTGGTGACCTACAACATCAAAGAAGGAAGCGACGCCGAGGCGTACGACAAGTTCCTGCGCGAGGTCGACAACCCGCACTTCAACAAGTATCCCGGTGTCAGTTACACGAACTGGAAGGTGACCGAGCAGAAGGTCGGATCCGTCGGATTCACCTACATCGACTTCCTGGTGATCGAGACCGACGGTGATCCGATCGACCTGTTCGAGGACCCGGAGATCAAGGCGTTCAAGGAGTACTGGGAATCCATGTGGGCCGAGTTCGGCATCGGCGACGCGTACTGGGGCCAGAACTCTCAGGTGGGTCACTGCACGTTCGGTGTTGCTCAGTGTGCTCCAGCACAGTGGAGCACACCTGTCGGGACTACAGACGCTCGAAACCGAGTACGAACTCCATGGAGGTATCGACCGCCTCGCCGCGGAAATCGAGACCATCGCAGCGGAGGCCCAGCGCAACCGTTTCGTCGACCTGCTGCAGCGCTCCGGTCTCACTCCCGCGCAGCATTCCGCGGCCGTGGTGCCGCCTGCTTTCGGCCCGCTCGTCGCTACCCTCCGACGTGCAGAGGCCAACCACCACGACCTCGACCGTCTCGTAGCCCGCATCGTTGTTCAACATGGCCTGGGTGACGCCGATGACATAGCTGCGGTCCTGCGCCACCGGTTGACGAACGCGGCGTCCGCGCCTCCGCTTGGCTGCCGGCTACGCCCGCGCTTCATCGCGGGATTCATCCCCGAGCCGATCGGCCCCCTGAGCAATGAAGACAGGCAGGCGATCGCTGAACGGGCGGAGCTCATCGAGAACCGCGCGCACGCACGCACTCGTGGACCGGGCGGTTGCCAGCCAGACCTCCTGGCTGAGGCGGTTGGGAGAGCCGTCTGACGATCCAGCGGCAAACGCTCGTTGGCTCGCTGGGGCGATGACGGTCGCCGCTTACCGTGAGCGGTACCAAATCACCTCCGACCTTCCCGCAGGCGCAGAAGTGTCGTGTGATGCCCAGCGCACCGACCGGCGGTTCGCGCTTCGGGCGATGTCTGAAGCATCCGATGCAGCCCGTTGGGGAAGAGCATCGCGATCTCGCATGAGCGCATCGAGTCGGAATATTCCGACACCGTAGGCAGCGAGGCTGCCCTCGTCTCCACAGCGATCTGAGTGGAGGCGCACACCAGACCGCGGGGCCAGAGGCCGAAGATTGGTTCAGTCCCTTCTTGTTGCCGTGCTCCGTGAACGCGACACCATTCGGGTTTGTAGCGTGCCGAATTGCGAGTCGGGACGCGCGGTGTCAGCGGCCGAGTCGGCCGCGCTTGACCAGTTGGGCGGCGATCACGTTGCGCTGGATCTCGTTGGTGCCCTCGCCGACGATCATCAGCGGGGCGTCGCGGAAGTAGCGCTCGACGTCGTACTCGGTCGAGTAGCCGTAGCCACCGTGGATGCGTACGGCGTTCAGTGCGATCTCCATGCCGACCTCGGAGGCGTAGAGCTTGGCCATGCCGGCCTCCATGTCGCAGCGTTCGCCGGACTCGTACCTTTCGGCGGCGTAGAGCGTCAGTTGGCGCGCGGCGGTCAGCTTGGTCGCCATCTCGGCCAGGTAGTTGCCGATCGACTGGTGCTTCCAGATCGGCTTGCCCATGGACTCGCGGGTCTGGGCATAGGCGAGTGAGTCGTCGAAGGCGGCCTGGGCCACGCCGAGGGCGCGGGAGGCAACCTGGAGGCGTCCAGTCTCGAGGCCGCGCATCATCTGCGAGAAGCCCTTGCCCTCGACCCCGCCGAGCAGCGTGTCGACGGGGGTGCGGAAGTCGTCGAACGAGAGTTCGCAGGACTCGACGCCCTTGTAGCCGAGCTTCGGCAGATCCCGTGAGACATGGAGCCCCGGGCCGTGCTCGATCAGCAGGATCGAAACACCCCTCTGCCGCGGCTCTGCCTTCGGGTCGGTCTTGCAGAGCAGTGCGATGAGGCCGGAGCGGCGGGCGTTGGTGATCCAGGTCTTTGATCCGTTGACGACGTACTCGTCGCCGTCGAGGCGGGCGACGGTCTTCATCGCCTTCAGGTCCGACCCGCCGCCGGGCTCGGTGAGCGCCATCGTGGCGCGCAGCTCGCCGGTCGCCATCCGGGGCAGGTAGCGCTGTTTCTGCTCCTCGGTGCCGAACTGCAGGATCAGCTTGGAGACGACGGTGTGCCCGCCCATCGCGCCGGCGAGGCTCATCCAGCCGCGGGCGACCTCGGTGGTGACCTCGACGTAGCAGGGCATCGACACTGCCACGTCGCCGTACGGCTCGGGGATCGCTAGTCCGAAGATGCCGAGCTGTTTCATCTGCTCGATCCACTTCTCGGGGTACTCGTTGGCGTGCTCGAGTTCGGCCACCTTGCCGCGCACGTCCCGGTCGATCCAGTCGCGCACCAGGGCGACGACGTCCTGTTCTTCCGACGATAGCTTTGCCATGGTGTGTTCGTACCTCCGAGGTCTCGATTGCCTGCCCAACTTCGTTTAAGATAGATTAAAAGAATTAGCGAGGTCAACGTCGCGTGTGTCACCAACCGACTTGGGCGCCCTGAGGTTTGTGGTCGTCCGCTGCTGGCGAGGCTGCGGCAGGGTGAGACGTCCTTCCGAGGGAGAGCCCGAACCTCAACACCTCGCGCGCGCGTTCCCTATCGCCTCGTTCGATGGGATTTCTGAGCCGGCGCGGCTCTATGGGATGTCGGTTCAAACGGGTTGAACCCCGATGTCGCTCAGTTGATCGCGATCTCGCGATGGTGGTGCGGTCAGCCCGATTCGCTTTGCTTTGGTTCTCCACCTCTTGCGCTGATCCGACGAGTAGGGCGCGGCGGCGCTCTGGGTTCGCATAGCCCGGTGCCCAACCGCGGCGGGGCGGTTGCTGCTGGAACGTCAGCGGGACCTGCGCAGTGTGAGTGCCTTGACCGTCCGCTGACGCATCGACCCCGACCACACCCCAGCGCCGTAGGCGAGGTCAGAGATTCGCCGGCCGCCGAGCCTGGCGAGCGGGTCGAGGCCTCGTCGTTCGGTGAGGGTGACGGTGCTGTCGACCAGGACCGCGCCGAGCGCTACACGGCGGCCGAGGCGGGTCGTGATGGCGATCGTGGCCAGTGGCCACCAGTGGCGGACGACCAGCGAAGACTCCTGCTGTACTGCGGAGACGAGGCTCAAGCCAGCCAGCCGGGCTGCTTCACGCACGGGCACGGTGCGAGCGAGGCGTCGACATGTCGAGGCCCAGACGAGAGCGACGAACGGTAGTGCCCACCATTGGCGTAGGAGCAGCGTGAGTCCCGCGAGTCCGAGTGCTGGGTTGAGCACGGCGGGTGCGACGGCGTCGCCGTGACGAGCAGCCAGGGGGGCGGCGCTGGTGCCGTATTCGAACACTTGGCGCACCCAGGCACTGATCGACGGTCTGGTGTCGTGGTGTGCGACGACGGATGGGTCGTAGCGAACTCGGTGCCCAGCACCCGCGAGCCGCCAGATCAGGTCGACGTCTTCTCCGAGTCGTAGTTCGGGGTCGAATGCGCCCACCTCGCGCAGACTAGTCGTGCGGGCCACGAGGCAGGCGCTGGGTAGGTAGGACACCGATGAGCCGGGGCGGACTGGGGCGGGGTGGGGTCCGAGGTCGAGGGGGAGAAGGCGGCGTCGTACTGCTGCCACCAGCGGGGGCCGCCGGTGCCGCGCACGCGTGGCGCGACGACGGCGACGTCGGAGCCGTGGAGGTGGCGGGTGAGGGCGAGCAGCGCGTCGGCGGAGACGTCAACGTCGGAGTCGACGAAGGCGACGTACGGCGTCGAAACCCGTGCCAAGCCGGCGTTTCGTGCCGCGCCGGGTCCGCCGTTGACGGCCAGTCGCACGGTTGCGCCGTCGATCGGCGGGTCCGATGCGTCGTCCACCACGATGACCTTGAGTCCGGTCAGCGCAGCAACACACGCAGAGACACGTGAGGCTCGCCCGTGCGCAGGGACAACGACGGTCAGTTGATCCGGGGGCACGGGGGGAGTGTCGTCGAGCACGGGTACGCCGAGTCCGGTTGCCAGCCAGCGGTGTCCCAGCTTGGTGTCAGATGTCGTTTCGGCGACTGGGCGTCGGAGGCGCTGAACCGTGAGCGGCGTGCCGCCGATGAGGAGTCGTCCGTCTTCGAGCACGCGGGTGCGCGGGTCGAGGCGCACCCGCAGCGGGTTCATCCGGTGAAGCCGCCGTCGGCGTGGATGTCGGCGCCGTGCCAGACCAGACCGGCCGGGGAGCAGGCGAAGGCGATGGTGGCGGCGATCTCGTCGGGGGTGAGGGCGCGGCCAAGTGGTTGGTGCTCGATGAGTTCGGCGCGGTCGATGTCGTAGAGCGCCGCGGTGGCATCCAGCATGGCGGAGTCCGTGGAGCCGGGGGACACGGCGCAGGCCGTGACACCGGTGCCCTGCAGGTCGGCGGCCAGGCCGCGGACCAGCCCGACGACGGCGTGCTTGGCGGCGTTGTAGCCGGCGAGGTGGAACAGGCCGGTGTGGCCAGCGGCGGACGCGACGGCCACGAACCGGCAGCCGCTCGGGTCCGGTCCAGCGAACATCGCGGGTACGACGGCCGCGGCTGTGTTCCACACTCCGCGGACGTCGACGTCCCAGAGGTCCTCGAGGTCGGCATCGGTGGTCTCCCACAACGGCACGCCGCCGCGGACCACGGCAGCGGCCGCGACCGCCACGTCGAGCCGGCCCCAGCGGGCCACGGCATCGGCGACGGCCTTGTCGACAGCAGGGCGGTCACGTACGTCGGCGATGACCGGAACGACGTGCTCGCCCAGCTCGGCGACCAGTGCTTCGAGGTCGCCAGGACTGGCGAGCGGCGGACCGGCGCACGAATCGAGCGCGACGACGTGGAAGCCGTCGGCGGCCAGTCGCCGAACAGTGGCCGCACCGATGCCCCGGGCGGCACCGGTGACCAGTGCGACCCTCATGAGGCGACTCTCATCGTTCGATCTTCATGGTGCTGCATTCACCGGGGGCCAGGCGGCAGCGACGACGGCGGTGACCATGAGTTCGAACAACTGGGCGCCCCATCCTGCGGTCGCGCCGGTGGGGTCGCCGAGCACGCCGTTGGCCGACACGGCCGCAACGCCGCCGCTCATCATCAACGGCAGGGTCTCGGCGAGCGGTCGGGTGTCGCCGACCTCGGCCAGGTCGACGCGCACGTCCCAGGGATGCAGGTGGAGCATCAGTGACGTCTCGGCGAAGCCCGCGTGCAGGTCGGACTTCCCGTGCTCCTGCTCGGTGCGGCACGCCACCCAGTCGACGTCATGGCCCTCGTGGGTCAGCTGGTCGACGGCCCGCTTGAGTGCAGTGATGTTGCCGCCGTGGCCGTTGACGAGCAAGACGCGACCTGCCCAGGTTCGCATGGACCGGACCAGTTCGATGACCGTGTGGGCCAGGGCTTCGGTGCCGACCGACACAGTGCCGGGGAAGGACTGGTGCTCACCGCTCGAGCCGTAGGCAATCGCTGGTGCCACCCACGCGTTGAGACGTTCAGCGGCGCATTTCGCGACCGCGGTGGCGATGACGGTGTCGGTGTCGAGGGGCAGATGGGGTCCGTGCTGCTCTAGCGACCCGACCGGTACCAAAACAAGGCGCGTGCCGGCGGTGCGCGGTGAGACGGTCGACGAGAGCTCCATGGTGGGTCAGACGGTGGAAGGGGCAGTGGCGCCAAGGGTCCTGTCGAACCCGTCGGGGATCAGTAGGTGCTGGGGCCGCAGGTCCTGGACCGAGGAGAGCGCGAGACCACGCAGGGCGGAGTCGATGCCACCGGAGAGGACGTCGAGGACGTTCTCCACGCCGGGCTGTCCGTTCGCGGCAAGGCCCCAGAGGTACGCGCGGCCGATGAGAACGGCCTTCGCTCCCATCGCAACGGCCTTGACCACATCGGAGCCGCGGCGTACGCCGCCGTCCATGACCACGTCGATGTCGTGACCGACCGCTTCGGCGATGGGGCGGACCATCCGGATCGCTGCCGGGGTGCCGTCGAGGTTGTTGCCGCCGTGGTTGGACACCGAGATCCCGGCAACACCGGCATCGACGGCCCGCAGCGCGTCATCGACACGGCACACGCCCTTGAGCACGAACGGTGTGCCGGAGATCTGTGCCCATGTCTGACGCATCCAGGCGACGTCGTCCCAGGTCGGGGGTGGGGTGGTCATCCACTCGTAGTAGGCACCGAAGAACGTCGGCGCCTCGCCCAGCTGCCCATTGCCCACCGCGGGGCGCAGGTTGGGGGCGGTCAGGTCGGGGAGCTTGCCGGTGGCTTTGAACTCCTTGCCGAACTGCCACATCCACCGACCCTTGGTGGCTACCTTCGGCGCGAGGCGGATCATGGCCTTGAGGTCGACCTTCTCGGGGATCTCGGGGCTTCCCCAGTCGCGTCCCATCGAGAATGACCAGTCGAGGGTGGCGATCAGGCCTTTGGCGCCTGCAGTGTGGGCGCGGGTCATCCGTTGGATCATGGTGTCGCGGTCGCCGGTCCAGTACATCTGGAAGAACGTGGTCGCGCCGGTGGCGGTGACGTCCTCGACGGACTTCGATGCGAAGTTCGACAGGCCCATGATCGTGCCTCGTGCGGCCGCCGCGCGGGCAACGGCGACTTCCCCGTCGGGGTGCACGGCCTGGACGCCGGTGGGGCTGATGATCACGGGACTGTTGATGAGCTGGCCGAACACAGTCGTTGCTTGCGACCGCTCGGGCAGTTGGCCCACCACGTGGGGGGCGAGGCCGAGCTCGGCGAACGCCGCCTCGTTCGCGTTCACGCTCTGTCCCCGCTCCGAGCCAGACACCAGCGCGCTGTACACCGGCTGCGGGAGTCGCTTGCGGGCACGGTCCTGGGCAACGGCGACGGACTCGAACCAAGGGTTCTGCTTCCAGGGGTTTTCCAGCCAGTCGGGCTTGCTCACGAACAGCAACTTTCGGTAGCGCAGGCGGAAGTGCCTGCGGGGGTGGGATCGAAGCCGGCGAGGGGGTTCTCGGCGCAGGCCGAGACGGGCGGGCGGGTCATCAGCTGCAGCATCACCGGCTGATTGCGGGTGGGGTTGGCCTTTGAGTGGTCCTGGCTGGCGGCCGGGATGACGCGGTCGCCAGCGAGCAGCGCCTGCTCGCCGTAGCCCTGAACGCACTCGGGGTCGGGGCCGTCGAGCGGCAGACCGGTGAAGAACTTCGCGGCCATGCAGCCACCGCGACACGAGTCGTAGAACTGGCACTTCGCGCACGCACCACCGGTCTGCGGGGACCGCAGTTCCTGAAACAGCGGGGAGGTCTGCCAGACCTTCTGGAAGCCACCGTCGTCGAGCAGGTTGCCGGCGTGGAACTCCTCATGGATCGCGAACGGGCAGGCGTAGACGTCACCGATCGGGTCGATCAGGCAGACCACGCGTCCCGCACCGCAGAGGTTGAGGCCGGGCAGGGACTCACCGAACGCAGCGAGGTGGAAGAACGAGTCGCCGGTCAGGACGTTGTCGCCCTTGGCCATCAGCCAGTCGTACAGCTCGCGCTGCTGATGCGGAAGCGGGTGCAGCTCGTCCCACACGTCGGCACCGCGGCCGGACGGGCGCAGCCGGGTCAGGCGCAGGGTCGCGCCGAACCGGTCGGCCAGGGCCTGGAACTCGTCGAGCTGGCCGATGTTCTGCCGGGTGCAGACGACCGAGATCTTCGCGTCGGTGAAGCCGGCGTCCTGCAGGTTCTGCAGGGCGGTCAGTGCCATGTCGTAGGAGCCGGGGCCGCGCACGTAGTCGTTGACCTCGGCGGTCGCGCCGTCGAGGGAGATCTGTACGTCGACGTACCCGTTGCAGGCCGGGGAGGCGAGGTACGCCGCACGCTCGGGGGTCAGCCGCACGCCGTTGGTGGAGAACTTCACGCCGACCTGGTGGTCGACGGCGTACTGCAGCAGCTGCCAGAAGTCGGGGCGGATGGTGGGCTCGCCGCCGCCGATGTTGACGTAGAAGACCTGCATCCGCTGCAGCTCGTCGATCACCGCTTCGCACTGCTCGGTGCTCAGCTCGCGCGGGTCGCGGCGGCCCGATGAGGAGAGGCAGTGCGCGCACTCCAGGTTGCAGGCGTAGGTGAGCTCCCAGGTCAGGCAGATCGGGGCATCGAGGCCAAGTTCGAACTGCTCGATCAAGGTGCCGCCCTGCGGGCGCATGGGCCGTTCAAGTGCAATCGTCATGCGGCGTCCTCGGTTGCGGTACGGCGGCGGATCATGTCGGTCGCGGCCAGGCCCTCGAGGGCCTTGGCGTAGGCGGCGTGCTGGGCTTCGGGGATGCCGGCCGCGACGAGGGCGGACCGCACGTCGGGCTGCTCGCCGAGGCTGCGCACCACGACAACCAGCTCGGGACGCTTGAGGAAGGTCAGTTTGCGGTTGCCGAAGTGGTAGGCCAAGGCACCAAACGGCTCCGGTCGCAACGCGACCGACGGCGACATTGCCCAGGCCTGGTCAAGCATCAGTAGACGCCGCACATGCCATCGATCGAGACCTCTTCGATGAGGTCCTCGGCAGCGATCGGGTCAGTGGCGTCAGCCGCGGCGTCCTGCGGGGCGGGTTCTGTGGTGTGCGTCATACCTGGATATTAAATGCACTCGGGGTCATAATCAAGAGGTTGCGGTCAGAAGTTGTTGGCAGAGTGAGAGGATCGGTGCGTGAGTCACGGTCGGCGTGGTGTGGGGCGGCCCGAGGTGACCACGCACGAGGACATCGAGTTGGCGGCATTCCGGCTGTTCGCCGAGCACGGCTTCGAGGGTACGACGCTCGACATGATCGCGGCGGAGGTCGGCGTCGGTCGCCGTACCCTGTTCCGCTACTTCCCCTCGAAGAACGACATTGCCTGGGGTCGCTTCGACGCCACCCTCGATCATTTTCGTTCGCTGCTTGCTGCCTTGCCGGACGATCTCGACCCGAACGAGGCTGTCCTCCGCGGTGTCCTGGCCTTCAACGACTTCTCGCCAGGCGGCCCGATCGACCACCGTGACCGGATGCGACTGATTCTTTACACCCCTGCGCTGCAGGCCCACTCGGTCCTGCGGTACGGCGATTGGCGGCAGGTGATCGCGGACTTCGTCGCCGTGCGCACCGGTGAACCGGCGGGGTCCATCGGGCCTCAACTGGTCTCCCACCTGGCCCTCGCGCGGGCGCTGTGTGCCTACGAGCAGTGGCTCGCCGCCGGTGACGCTGAATTGCTCGAGATTCTCAGGGTCGTCCTCTTCCGCAGCCACGCCTGACGGATCCCCTGCTGGGAAGGGTCCCGGCCCGACCGGAGGCCATTTCGTTAGTTCAGCTCCGGCTTCGGAGGAAGCGCACGGGGGCGGCAGAGGAAGGCCGCACTGGCCGGGAGGAGCGCCATGACAAGGACGGCCGCGCGAGCGGAGGTGAGGTCAGCAGTGATACCGACGAGAACCGATGCCAGCGGGCGGGAGCCAACAAATCCGACAAGCCACAGTGCCATGATCCGACCGCGTAGGCGTGGGGGCACGCTGACCTGGACGGCTGTCCCCACTGACGTCGACGCCATGCTGAACCCGATGCCGACGAGTCCGAACCCCAGCATGGTCGATGACTGCCAAGGCGAGGCGGCCATGGCCAGCGCGCCGACTGTCATGCTAGTCAGCCCCCACAGGGCAAGTTCCTCAGACCTGAAATGGGGAGCGAATCCGGCCGTGATGGCCATTCCCACGGCGGCGCCTACGCCGAAGGAAGCGGTGAGAATTCCGACCAGCGCAGCTCCTCCGCCGAGTGAAGCAGCAATGGCTGGAGCAACGGTCAAGGTGGGCTCTGAGCCGAAGCCCACAGCTGTGATCGCAAACATCATGAGGAGGAGATAGCGATGGGTGAGGACGTGGCGGACACCGGTCAGGATGGTGTCGTCACCATCGACAGCTGTGGTACGACGAGGGAATCGTACCGGCATGAGCAGGGCGAGGCAGACCACCTGTGTGAGCCCGGCGACCGCGAATCCGAGGGCGTCGCCGGAGATTGCGACGCAACCGGCGCCGAGGAGTGGGCCAAGTAGGCGCCCGACGACGAGGGGAGAGGCGTTGATGGCGATGGCGGAAGGGAGCTCCTCGACGGTGACGAGTTCACTCACAGCCGATTGCCACGCTGGTCCGCCGAGCGCGCCACCGATACCCACGATGGTCGACGCGGCGAGAAGGATCACCGCTGCGCGGTGCCCCGTCGGATGGTCAACGAGATAATACGCGGAGACGGCGGCACTCCCGGCTGTACTGATGATCCTGCCGAAGAGAAGTTGCCGTTTCGTGCTGCCCATGTCTGTCCACTTGCCGCTCAATGGGGCGAGCAAGAGTAGTGGCAGGAACTGCACCGCACTGACGAGGCCGACCGCAGCGGTGGAGTTCGTGGCACTAAACATGGCGATCGCGGCGACGACGCTGTGTACCCAGATGCCGAGAGTGGAGAAGGTCTTCGCAGTATTGAAGAGTCCGAAGTCCCGGGACAGGAGGAGTTGGCCAGCTGAACGGCGACCGATCACCCCCTCGCTCATGAACGTCGACCTTCGTTTGGGAGCAGCCGACCAGGCATCGCCGGCCGGTGACTACTCGTAGGGGTGGGCCCTTCCGACTATACCGTTGTATGAGTTAACTGAATATGGGCGCCGGCGATCGATTAGTGCTGGACCAGAACCGGAATGTTGCGCAGGCTCAGCGACAGGAGGCCGGCAACCACCATGAGGCCGAGGGCAAGCGCGACGGTTCCGGTCCACCCCCCAGCCGACCACGCGCTGCTTCCAAGGCTGCCGAAAACGGAGGCGCCGGCGTAATAAGCAATCAGATAGAAGGACGCGGCCTGGCTGGCGCTGCCCCCTGCTGCGTGCGCCCGGGCAGCCACCCAACCGCTGGCGATGCCGTGAACGACGAAGAAGCCTGCGATGAGTCCGGCAAGACCGAGGACGATGCTCAAGAGAGAGTCCGGGATGGTGAGTGCGACTCCGCCGACTGCGAGCAGGCAGCCCGCTGGCATCACCGCGCGCCGGCCGATGCGATCGGCCCAAGCGCCGGCAACCGTGGAGCTGAGCGTGCCCAGCGGGTAGACGAGGTAGAACAGGCTGATGGCGCCGATGCCCAAGTGATGCGGGGCGCCCACGAGCCGGAAGCCGAGATTGTTGAAGACGATGACCAGCGCGCCGATCGCACATGCTCCCACGACGTAGAGCCGACGCAGTGCTGGATCGGTCAGGACTGCGCGAGACATTGCGCCGAAACCAATTTCCCCCCATCGCCGCGGTCGGAAGTTGGTTGAGGGGGGAAGGGTGAGGCCTACTGCGACCGCGCACGCCAACGCAAGAGCGGCCGCGGCTCCGAGCCCCCACCTCCAGGAGAGGGCATCGGTGATGGGTGCGGTGAGGAGCCGGCCAACCATGCCACCCAAGGCTGTTCCACCGATGTAGATTCCAGCTGCCCGGGCGTGACCCGAGCGATGGAGCTCCTCACGCAGATAGGCAGTGGCCACCGCGGGAAGGCCGGCAAGCACGAAACCTTGAAGGAAGCGGAGCGCGAGCAGCGAGTTCCACGACCAGGCAAAGGGACACAGCAGGGCGACCAGTGCAGCTGCCCAGACCCCGGCGTGGATCAGGCGGGTCCTGCCGAACATCTCGGACGCAGGGCCGACCACGAGTAGCCCGAGTCCGAGGCCGGCAGTGGCCAAAGACATGGAGAGTGTCGCTTGCGTTGGTGTCACCTGGAAAGAAGTGCACAACGCTGGTAGAAGGGCCTGTGTGTCGTAGAGCAGCACGAACGTGACCATCCCTGCCAGCATCAGCGCGACCATGATGCGTCGGTACTCGCGCGATCCCGGGCGGTGGCCGGCGGCGGCAGTTGCATGGGGCGCGGCCGATTCACCGGCGGGCGCGGCTGGGGTGCTCACCGGTTCAGGTTGGATCCTGCCGACGCATACGTCCAATGCATCAAAATTGGTATCTGCATGCGCAGACCGCATAATGCGGCATGCGCATTCGCGACTTGGAATGGGTGGTCGTGCTCGCTGAACACCTCCACGTCACATCGGCGTCCGTGGCTCTCGGCGTCAGTCAGCCGACGTTGTCACGCGCGTTGTCACGCGTCGAGGCAGAAATCGGCGCAGTGCTCTTCGAGCGCGTTCCCGGCGGCCTCGTCATTTCGCCCAATGGCGAATTGGTTGTGGACGCGAGTCGCGAACTCATTGGGCGCTATCGCCGACTGCTCTCCGAGGTCGAAATTCGGTTGGACGCCGAACGGGGAACCGTTCGTCTTGCCTTTCTCGACTCCATGGCGACGTCGCTCGTGCCGAGGATCCTGCGGGGGTTTCACCAGGAGGCACCACTTGTACGTGTCAGCCTCTCGCAGGAACCTGCCCACATCATGCAGCGTGAATTGGCGGCCGGAGCGGTCGACTTGGCGATCACTTCTGCACGACCTCCCGGCGACTACGGCTGGGTGACCCTCCAGGACGAGCGCTTGGTTGTCGTGGTGCCTCCGACTCATGCGCTCCGTCGTCGTAAGCGCGTCGATCTGTCTGACCTCGTGAACGACCAGCTGATCACGACTCCGTCCGGATTTGGATTCCGCAATCTGGTCGACAACCTACTTGCGGACTCTGGCATCACGATGGCGATCTCTTTCGAGAGTGCCGACCTCGGCACCATCGAAGGACTGGTCGCTGCCGGACTCGGCGTTGCCATTCTCCCCGAGGCGTTCGCAGGTTCCTCGGACACGATCGGCCTTGCCATCGCCAGCCCGAGAGCGCGACGAACGGTCGGGCTGACGTGGCGCACTGATCGTGAAATGGAGCCGGCTGCCGCGCGCTTCAGGAAATTCGTCGTCGACCAGGCCCTTGGTGCTTGTTGCGTCCGCGAAATCTGAGCCGGCCGCCTAACGTCGCGATCTCTGGCGTCATGGTGAGAGCCATGGGAGAATGCGCTAAAACAACTGGATTATTGAGAGGAGTTGGTCCCATGGGTGACTTCGTACGGCTTGAGGTGGCGAACGGTGTCGGGACACTTCGGCTGGACCGGCCAAAGTTGAACGCACTCGACGAAGCGATGCAGGAGGAGATCCGTGCGACGGCCGCCGAGGCGACGGCGCGCGACGATGTCAAGGCCGTCGTGGTCTGGGGCGGCGAGCGTGTGTTTGCTGCAGGGGCCGATGTCAAGGAGATGGCCGACATGTCCTACACGGCGATGATCCAGAGGTCCTCAGGGCTGACCACGGCGTTCTCCTCAGTTGCACGAATCCCGAAGCCTGTCGTGGCTGCGATCAATGGGTATGCGCTGGGTGGTGGCTGTGAGTTGGCGCTCTGTGCTGACTTTCGGATCGCGGCCGACAATGCGACGCTGGGTCAGCCGGAGGTGCTTCTCGGCGTGATCCCGGGCGCTGGCGGGACGCAGCGGCTGAGCCGTCTGGTCGGCCCGAGCAAGGCGAAGGACATCATCTTCTCCGGCCGGTTCGTGAAGGCTGACGAAGCACTGGCCATCGGGCTGGTTGACCGTCTGGTTCCAGCCGCTGACGTCTACGCCGAAGCCGTCGTCTGGGCGAGCCAGTTCGCGAAGGCGGCGACGTATGCCGTGCGGGCGGCGAAGGAGTCGATCGACCGTGGTCTCGAGGTCGATCTGGAGACCGGCCTGGAGATCGAGCGGCAGCATTTCGCGGGCCTGTTCGCGACCGAGGACCGCAGCATCGGGATGGGCTCCTTCGTTGAGAACGGGCCGGGAAGGGCTGAGTTCGTCGGCCGTTGAGCCGCTTTCCCGATGCACCTGATGGCCTGGTGATAGGCCATCAGGTGGAGAAGGGCTGGGGCCTTCGTGCTTCAAGGAGGCAAGGTGACCTGAGGTCCCTTCCCTTGGCGAGCCCGGTGAATTCAGCGTTCCCGTGCCTGCCGCATGAGGCCGTACATCGCCGGGCTGAGGCCTGCGCTCCAGCCCCCGTCGACGACGACCTCGGTCCCTGTCATGTACGAAGCGTCCTCCGACACCAGGAACGCGACGACGGCGGCGATCTCCTCCGGCTTCCCGTTGCGCCCGAGCGCGCTGGCCGGGGCAGGTTGGTCCAAGGACGCCCCAACCTGCTCGGTCATGGGCGTCACGATCGTTCCAGGATGAAGCGAGACGACCCGAATCCCGTGACCGCCCAGTTCCAACGCAATGCTCTTCGACATTCCCCGGACGGCCCATTTGGACGCCGAGTAGGCCAATCCGCCAACCTGACCGCTCAGTCCGGCGGTCGAGGAAAGATTCACGATGACGCCTCGCTTCTGCTGGGCGAATGCGGGGGCGACGGCGTGCATGCCGAGGAACACGCTACGAGCGTTGATGTCCATCACCCGGTCGAAGTCCGCCACTGTCATCTCGAGGAACGGCTTCATGCCGAGGATTCCGGCATTGTTGACCAAGGAGTCGACTCGACCGAACTTGTTGATCGTCGCGTCGACGACGCCAGCCCACGCTGATTCGTCGGTGACGTCGTGGTGCTCGAAAGTCGCGGCGTCGCCCAGTTCCTCGGCCAACGAGCGGCCCAGGTCATCCTGGACATCCGTGACCATGACGCGTGCGCCGTCTGCGACCAGGCTCCGTGCGACCGCAGCGCCGATGCCGCCGGCTCCGCCAGTCACGATGCTCACATGGTCGGTCAGTCCTGCTCTCATGCCCAAGCTCCTTCGAGGCTCTGTCGGCGTAGCCACGACTGAGGCCACGCTAGCCGGACGTTAACGTCCGTTGGCCCGAGACCGCTAGATCAATTGGAAGATCAGAATGGATCTGCAGGCGGTCTGGCTGCACTGGAGGGCGCGCCGGGGGTGACATGGCGAGGCCGTGCTTCTGGAACCGGTTCCACGAGGAATGTGGACAGGTGCAAATATTTGGCGGATTCTGTTCATTGTGCTGATTTATTGTTACGCTCGCCACACTTTCACCGGTTCATCGCACTCCGCTCGGCCCGAAATCCGAGGCCAAGAGTGTCGAACTCCCCAGTCTCTTGCCGCCTCGTAGAAGGAGACCAGTTCCATGGACGCCTCCACCACCACCGCGCCGCCCGCGCTGCGTGTTGCCGGGCTGAGCAAGACGTTTGCCGGCACCTATGCGCTGCGGGACTTCAACTTCGAGGTTGCCGTCGGTGAAGTGCATGCATTGCTGGGTGGGAACGGGTCTGGCAAGTCGACGTTCATCAAGATGCTGTCCGGCTATCACCGGCCCGACTCCGGCGGTGAGGTGTTCATCTCGGGGAAGCAGTTGAACGTGGGCTCAGCGGATGATGCGGCCGCTCTCGGTTGCCGCTTCGTTCACCAGGACCTCGGGTTGGTGGACACCCTGTCGATCACCGACAACATCTTGATCGGTGCGGATTTCCCTTCCCGGTTCGGGACAGTCCTGGGCAAGGAAGCGAGGGGCATTGCCACCTCGGCGCTGCAGCGCATCTCGCTCAACCTCGACCCCGACCGACTGGTCGCCACGTTGACGGCCTCTCAGCGCACGGGAGTGGCGATCGCGCGTGCGATTGGCACTGCTCAGCCCGGCGAGATCAGTCTGCTTGTGCTGGACGAGCCCACCGCGTCCTTGCCGCCCGATGAGGTCGACACATTGCTGGCACTCGTTCGTCGGGCGTCCGACGCGGGTGTCGCTGTCATCTATGTGACGCATCGAATCGGCGAAGTCTTCCAGGTCGCCGACAACGTTTCGGTGCTACGCGACGGGATCACGGTTGCGCGGCGCAAGGTGGCCGCGCTGGATCGTCCGGCCCTGCTGCAGTTGTTGACCGAGGCCGAGGGTGACGTCCCCGTCGAGGCGCCCGCCATTCCGCTCGAGTTCCTCGACGCTCCGCCACTGATGACGGTGAACGGCGTGGGTTCGGGGTCGTTGGCCAGTATGACGATCGAGGCATGTCCGGGCGAGGTAGTCGGGATCGCTGGTATCACGGGCTCGGGCCGGGAGTCAGCGCTGGGCGCGATCTTCGGTGCGTTGGAGCGCAGCGGCACGGTTTCCGTAGGCGGCAAGCAGTTACGGCCCCTCCGCCCGGCCGACGCGATGGCGCTGGGCATGGCCTATGTGCCACCCGACCGGCACGCGGCTGGCGGGATCATGTCGCTCACCGCCCGCGAGAACCTCAGCATCGGCGACCTGGCCTCGATCTGGCGGGCCCCGTTCGTGCGACGTCGCAAAGAACGTGAACTTGCAAGTGAGTCCTTCCGACGGTTGGACGTGCGGCCTGCTGAGGACATCGAGCGGAAGCTTGAGTTGTTCAGCGGTGGGAACCAGCAGAAGGTCGTGATTGCGAAGTGGCTCCGGCGGAACCCGAAGGTCTTCCTTCTCGACGAGCCGACGCAAGGCGTAGACGTGGCTGCCCGCGCCCGCATCCACGAGGAGATCGTGGGGGTCGCTCGCAGCGGTGCCGCAGTGCTCGTGGCGTCAGCGGACGTCGACGAACTGGTTGCGATCTCTGACCGGGTGCTCGTCCTCGCGGAAGGACGGCTGGCCTGCGCCCTGGCGGGCGATGACATCAACGTGGGTGAGATCGGAAAGCAAATGCAAAAATCCTGGAAGGAGGCGTCGGCATGAGCCGTCTGCCGAACATCGGTCTCGACCGCTTCAGCGGCCTGTATCTCTGGGCTGCGTTCATCATTCTGTTCGGCATCTGGAGCCCTGAACTGTTCCTGACGTCGGCGACTGCGCACTCGATCGGTTCTGCGTACGCAGTTCCTGCCTTGCTGGCACTGGCCTTGCTGGTGCCGATGGCTACTGGATGCTTCGACGTGTCCGTCGGCGCCACGGCCAACCTGGCGACCATCGTTGTCATTGTGCTCCAGGTTCGCCATGAGTGGGGCATGTGGACGGCGATCGCGGCGACGCTCCTGGTTGGAGCTGCTGTGGGCTTCATGAACGGTCTGATCGTCGTCGGTCTGAAGGTCGACTCCTTCATAGCCACACTGGCCTCCGCCACTGTCATCGGAGCTGTGACTGCAATCGTCATGGGACCAGCGGTCCCGATGCCGGTCGTCGACGAGACATGGCGAAACCTCACCGCTCGTGAAGGTGTACTCGGGTTCCCGGTCATCGTGTTCTGGGTGCTGGCGGTCGGTCTTGTCCTGTACTGGGTGCTCGACCACGCAAAGATCGGTCGTTACCTTTACGCCATCGGCGGCAATCGCGAGGCATCCCGGCTGGCTGGTGTCGCTGTTGATCGCTGGCAGTGGATGTCCTTCATCATCTCAGGCGTCATCTCTGCCTTCGCTGGCGTCGTCTTTGCCTCGTACAGCGGTCCATCGTCCGGGTACGGCATGGCACTGCTTCTCCCGGCCTTCGCTGCGGCCTTCTTGGGGACCACCCAAGTGCGCCCGGGTCGCCCGAATGTCTGGGGCACGCTGATCGCGGTGTACGTCCTTGCCACTGGTGTGAAGGGCATGCAGCTTGTCACCGGGGAACCGTGGCTCAACGACATGTTCAACGGAGTGGCATTGATTCTTGCAGTCGCTTTCGCCGGTTGGCGACAGCGCAATGCGAAGAGGAGTCCTCGAGCACGTAGTGGTGTGCACCCCGACAATGCGGAGGACTTGAAGACGAGCTCCTCGCAGGACATCACGCAGCCCGCCAACGCCGAGTAGGTCCCACGGGGCCATGGCAAACCGGCAACTAAATATCCCTTCATGCGGCCCGGCGATTCGGGAGCCGGCCTTGCGTGTCGACCCGACCGGGCGCGACCCGGCCGGAGGTCGCTGCGCTTCTGCCTCGGCTGACGAGGCGAATCCATGCCGGTAGTCCGGGCAATCGCCCGAGACGTCCAACTCAAAGGAGACAACCGTGATTCACTCGGTCAAGCGACCCCGCACCCGCGGAGTCATTCGGGTTCTGATGGCTGGCCTAGGCCTTGTCGTCGCAGGCTCGCTGAGCGCCTGCGGATCCGACGGGAATGATGACTCGTCAGGCTCTGGCAGTTCGCCCGAGTCGATCCAGGCAGCCAAGGATTTCATCGCTCCGTACATGGAGCCGGCCACGGAAATCGGCGTCAAGACGCCGCTGCCCGCACCGCCGGCAAGTGGCCAGACGATCGCGGTCCTCACTGGTGGCGACCAGAGTTCTACTGCGATCGCCGATGCGATCAAGGAAGTTGCGAAGCAGGTCGGCTGGGAGGTCGTCACGATCGGCTTCAAGCAGGACCAGCCGCAGACGGTCGTCACTGCGCTCGAGCAAGTGCTGAGTCTGAACCCCAAGCCGGTGGCCACGACGGTGACTTCGGTCTCCCCGGAGGTCTGGCAGTCGGTGATCCCGGACTTTGAGGAGGCCGGTGTCGCCATCATCCCGATCGGCACGACGGGCATCGAGGCACAACCGGCCGTTCCGACCGGTGACTTCCTGTGGGGTGGTGACACTCAGGAGCAGCGGGGCGAGCAGATCGGCAACTACATCGTGGCCAGCTCCGGCGGCAAGGCGAAGGTCGTCGCCATCGATTCTCCGGACATCCCCATCTTCGGCAAGTACAACGAGGGGATCAAGAAGGCACTCGACGCTTGTGCTGGTTGCTCGATGACTGTGGAGAACGTGAGCACGAAGGATCTCTTCACCAACGGCGCGGCAACTGCGGCGTCGATCGCGCAGCGCAGCGCTGACGCGGACTGGCTCTCCCTCCCGTTCGGCAGCGTCTTTGTCGGCCTGCGTAACTCGCTCGAGGCGGCCGGACGCGGTGACATTCATGTCACCAGTTCCAGTTGCTCGCAGGAGAATCTCCAGGACGTCAAGGACGGTAAGGTCGACGCCTGCCTCGTGACCGCTGCCAAGTACTTCGGCTACGTCACCATGGATGCCGCATTCCGGATCGTGCAGAAGGCGGAGCTCCCGCTGGCGGAGTACACCGTGATGCCGCAGCAGATCTTCACCGAGGAAAACACCGAGGAGACGATCTCGGACTACTTCCAGCCGGAAGACATCCCGCAGCGCTTCAACACGCTCTGGGGTCTCAAGTGACTCGGTAGCGAATCGATTTCACCAGGGGTGGCGCGTGCAACTGCACGCGCCACCCCTTTGATCTCGTCCAGACCGCCGTGAGGTCGTCAGCACCGCGGCTGCCGGTTTCAGCCCTCGCTGAGAATTAGTGCCGCGCTTGTCGAGGATCCGACGCCGACGAGGGACACCAGTTCCAGGACCTGGATCAGCGTTTCCCTCGTCGCGCCGAGTCGCATCGCGGCGCCGCCGTGGCCGCGCACGCCTTTCACGAAAAGCTTGGTCGTCGTCGCGTTCATTGCGAAGACCATGAGCTCGCGAAGCATTGGCGGGAGTTGGCCACGCTCGATCGGGTGGCTCGAGTAGTTGGCATAGGCCGCGAAGAACGCAGGGTCGCTGCTGAGCAATGCCTCCCAGAAGGGCGACCATGTGCCACGGCGACGCTCGAAGTCCTCCTGGAGGCGGCCCAGCTCGTCGTCGGAAGCTGCTGAGTGCTCACCGCTGAGTTCGTCGACGATGGACATGCACGAGGCAAGGGTGTGTATCCCGACCACGCCCACGATCTGGGCCACCTCGACGAGAAGATCGTCAGAGGCACCGAGTTGCCGGGCAGCCGCGGCGTGACCCGCTGCCCCAGCCGAACCGGGCCCGGAGGCCGCAGTGTTCACGGCGAAACCGATCAACTCCAGATCCAGAGGAGCCAACTGGCCGCGCGCCCGGATCGCAGCATCGACCAAGCGGTCGTACACCTCTGCGAAGGACGGATCGAGAGCGCGAGCCTGTGGGGACAGGTATGAATGATAGCCCGTGCAGGTTCCGGGACGTGGCGAAGTCACCGGATGGCGATGGGGTTGACGGGCGTCCCGACAGCGCCAGTGATGGGCAAGGCGGGCGCGACGAGGAGGAAGTCGTAGGTGCCGTTAGAAGCGCAGTCCGCACCCAGCTCCTCCAGATCCCAGATCTCGCCCAGCATCATGCCCATGTCCCGGATCGCGAGCATGTGGAAGCACAGCCGGACACCGTTTGCGGGGGGCTGGGACTCGACGCTGATGTTGTCGGCCGCGACGGCTGCAGCGTTGTGGAGGTGGAGCCATTCCGCGACCCGCCAGTGCACACCCGGCGTGTCGACGAACCATTGGTGTCCGTCCTGCTTCTCGTCGTACTCCTGCCACCACCCCGTTCGGATGACGATGATGTCGCCGGTTCGAAGCTCGACGCCCTGGGTGGCCACGACATCGTCGAGTTCCTCGGGCGTGATCGCAGTGTGCGGTTCCAGACGGTCCACGCCCCGGTGCCGGGCCACGTCCAGAAGCACTCCTCGACCGACCACGCCGCCAGCCATCCCGATCGGCTCAATACTGGCTTTGGTGGCACCCAGGCTGGTGACCGCCGACGAAGGGTATCCGTTGTACATTTTCCCTTCATAGAAGACGTGGGAGAGGGCGTCCCATTGGGTGCCCGCCTGACACGGCATCATGATCCAGTCATCGGCATAGCGGGCCGGGCCTGCGTCATAGAGCGTGGCGATGCCCTTTTCCTTGCGGCCTCCCCAGCCGTGCAGGTGCTCAGCCGCATCATCGTCACCGCCGTCGACCGACATCAGGTGGACCGGATTGCGCCGCAGTCCGAATGCATCCTGCGGCCCGTCGGAGTTGAGTGGGACCGACAGCGGGATGACTTTGCCGCGTCGCGCGAGAGTAGCGGCATACTGCACTGCCTCCGGAGTGATGTGGTTCAGCGTGCCGAGCTCGTCGTCGTCGCCCCATCGACCCCAGTTTCGAACCCGGGTGGCGACCGCTCGCCAGTCGTCCTCTTCGGGTCCGTTGCTGCTGTCCGAGACGTTGGCGTCGGTGGTGGTCATGTGTAGGTCTCCTTCGTTGCGACTCTGGTGCGTGAATCTTGGTGTTGCTACTCCACGACGGGGCGCGAATTCGTCGCGGGAAGCAACAAATGCCCACCGTCCACTGGAATGACCACGCCGGTCACCTTGTTCGCGAGGTGCGAGTTGAGGTAGAGCGCGGTGCTCGCGATCTCCGACGGGTCGAGTGCCTCCGTGTTGCGAAGCGCTGTGTACGACCTGCCTGCAGGCGCCATATCGGCTTCGGTGCCACCGGGCCGACCAGCGAACATGTCCCACGCTCGCTGGTGGCTGGTCATCGGTGTCTTGATGAACCCTGGGCAGATGGCATTGCAGCGCACCCCGTAGGGAGCAAGCTCGAGCGCGATGGACTTCATGAGCCCCAGCGCCCCCGACTTCGAGGCGTTGTAGTGCGCTGAATCGATGAGGGGCTCGATCGCGTTGTTCGAGGAGATCACGACGATCGACCCTGACCGTCGCTCGATCATGTGGGGAGCGACAGCCTTGGCTGACTTCCAGATCCCGGTGAGGTTGACGTCGACCAATTGGTGCCACTGCTGCTCGGACATCTCCCAGAAGGGCGCCTTTGTCCAGATCCCTGCATTGGCGATCAGGATGTCGATACGGCCGAACTCCTGCACGGCCAGCGTCACTGCGCCGTCAAGCGACGCCTGGTCGCGCACATCCGCGTCGACGCTGACACATCGGCGGCCAAGGGCTTCAACCTGGCGCACCGTCTCGTGGTGGTCCTCGTCCGTGGCGAGCGCGTAGTCGACCTCGGTGGTGGGCTTGGTGACGTCGACGATCACCACATGGGCGCCCTCGCGTGCACAGGTAACCGCATGCGCGCGTCCCTGGCCTCGGGAGCCCCCCGTGATCAGTGCGACCTTTCCGTCGAGCAGGCCCATAGCCCATCACATCCTTCTGTTTGAGCGTCAAGAACGGTGGTGGATCGAAGCTGCCTCGAGCATCGACGTGACTGACGTCATCTTTGTCCGTGGCCGGCCCTCGGCCTTGCCGGTTGAGCGCTCGCGGGAGTCGATCGCCCGCCACCCCGCCACGTCGACTGCCGGCGAAACCAGGTCAAGGAGATCACCGCCCACGGCGGGAGGGGTGAGCTTGGCGGCGGCGTAGTCGTCCAACAACGCCCGCACTGTCTCGATGGCGCATGCCTTGTTGGTTCCGATCACGCCAGATGGGCCCCGCTTGATCCAGCCCGCTGCATAGACACCTGCAATGGGATCGCCTCCGCTGCTGAGCACGCGGCCTTCCCGCGTCGGAAGCACAGAACGCTGGGCGTCGAACGGTAGCGAACCAATGGGTCTGCCCTGGAACCCAAGCGAGCGCACCACCATCCCGCATTTGATCTCCTCCACGTCGCCAGTTGGTCGAGCGACGACTGCTGTCCCCTCTCGAACCATTTCGTTGCGCGCGAGGCGCACCCCGGCAACGCGATCGTTGCCAACGATTTCGATCGGCGAGTGAAGGAACCGGAAGGAAACCATCTTGCTGTCCGATGTGGCTCTGGCTGAGAGTTCGTGGAGTAGACGGTTCTTCTGTGGCGCCGTGGTGAACCGACTTGCGACGACGTCGCTCAACGACCCTTCAGCGCTGAGTTCGTCGACCTCGGAGCTGATCGACAAGCCCTCGACCCGAGCCAATCCGAGCAGTTCGGCAGTCGTGAAGGCGGCTTCGGCAACGCCACGTCTGCCCACGATGACGACCTCGCGCACCTGGCTCTCCGCGATCTGCGCGAGAGCGGTTGCCGAAATGTCGGTACGTCGCAGGTCGTCCACGCTGCTCAGCAGCACGCGAGCGATGTCCACTGCGACGTTGCCGTTGCCCAGAACCACGACCCGCTCGTTGGAGAAGTCAAAGCGCAGTTCCGCGAAGTCTGGGTGACCGTTGTACCAGCCCACGAGTTCGCCAGCGGAGTGGCTGCCCGGCATGTCCTCGCCAGGAATTCCCAGGCACTTATCGGCATCGGCGCCGTTTGCGTAAACGACCGCGTGGTAGCGGGTGGCGAGGTCTTCATGGTTGATGTCGCGACCGACCTCCACGTTGGCGAGCAGCCGAAAGCCAGGCTTGCCCATCGTTCGCGCGAGCTGGTTCCAGACCGTCTTGGTCGACTGGTGGTCTGGTGCCACGCCGTAGCGCACCAGGCCACCCGGAACGGGCAGCTTCTCGATCACATCGACCTTGATGCCAGCGGACCGGATGCCGAGCAGCTCCTCGGCCGCGTAAAGCCCCGCTGGTCCCGAGCCGACCACTGCAACGCGAAGTGGTTCGTCGGACGGCGGCACTGTCGGCGTGTGCCGTGGCGGGTGGACGGGCTCGTAGTCGCGACGTTGTGGCGCCTCGAAGTAGGCCGAGTTGAGGTCGGTGAACGGTGCCAGATGATCTGGCAGCTCGTAATCGGGGTAGATGGCGTTGACGGGGCAGACGTCGATACAAGCGCCGCAGTCGATGCAACCGTCGGGATCGATGTAGAGCATCTCCGCGGTGGCGTAGTCGGGTTCGTCCGGCGTGGGGTGAATGCAATTGACGGGGCACGCCGGAACGCAGGTTGCATCGTTGCAGCAGGTCTGCGTGATCACATGGGTCATCGATCGGTCCTCTCCTGAACAGCCTCTGGGTTTGGACGTGGCACACCAGGCGGATTCGCCGGAGCGCCAAGACGTTGGCGACTACGGCGACGGAGGAGGGGCGCCGCCTCGCAGCCGTGTCGACGAACTGCTCGGTCGGAGTGGCGAACTGGGGCGTTTGTGTGCGGCATGTCGGCTGGCAAACAGATCAGTCGGGCAAGATGCGACGAGCGAGAGCGCCGCCATCGCTGAAGATCGTCAGCCCGTTCACGTAGCTGGCCCAGGGGCTGTTCAGGAAGATCAGCAGGTTCGCCTGTTCCTGCGCCGTGCAGATGTAGCCGAGGGGTGCTGGCGGCGTGATGGTGAAGCCTGCGCCCTTGTTCTTGGCAACCGTGTCGAGGATCGGGGTAGCAGTCAGACCGGGGGCGACAGTGTTGAGACGAACTCCACGCTCGCCGAAGTCGAAGCAGCGATCAACGGTGAACAAGGCAATGGCGTCCTTCGAGACGGGGTAGCCGCCACGGCTCGTGACGTAGTCCTCGTGCGCCTCGGCCCACGCGACGGCTTCGCTGAAACCGGTGGTGCGGACCAGCCCGATCACGTCATCCACCGTGTCCGCAAAGTCGCGCGATGCCGTGGACGCGGTGAGAGCCACTGCGCCTCCGCGAGGCACGCGATCGACTGTTAGTTCAAGTAGTTCCCGGAGACCGATGAAGTTGACGCGCAGGACGGTGAGTGGGTCGGCGGCGGCGGTGGCGATGCCGGCGCAATGGAAGATCGCATCCAGGTGGGCGGGCAGCGCACTTGCGGCGGCAGCGATGGAGGCTGCCTCTCCCAAATCAACCGGCACGAACCCCGACAAGCCCTGGTAGCCGGGTTCCTTCAGGTCGACTCCGACGACATCGGCGCCACCCTCGATGAGTGTGCGTGCGACGGCCTCGCCGATACCGGACGAACTCCCGGTCACGTAGACGGTACGACCTGCATAAGAAGCGAGTACGTCGATCACGGCGCCAGCTCCATCTCTCGGCCGTCGGTGCCCCGTGGCCCGCGCGCGCCGAACTATTGAATGATCTAGATGATAGTACTCGGAATCTGCCATCGGGACCCAGTAATGTCAACGGAGTCACGCCGATTGCGAGCCCGCTCCACAAAACAGCATAATGAGTGTAAGGTTTGCCGTCGGAATAGCCCTGAGAAAGGTCCACGATGCGACCCGTCCCGGAATCACTGCTCGTGAACGCCAAGAATTACGTCGGCCAGCCCGCCCCGACGCGAGATGCTGCGACGGTGGCCATCCTCCGCGACGGTGACGGCGGGCTCGAGTCCTTCTTCCTTCGTCGCCAGAGCACGATGGAGTTCGCTCCTGACATGTACGTCTTTCCTGGCGGTGGCGTACAGGCTTCGGACGAGGCGCCGGTCCGCTGGGCTGGACCGACTCCCGATGAATGGGCAGGAATCCTGAGCTGCGAGCCCAGGATGGCTGTCGCCCTTGTCGTTGCTGCCGTTCGTGAGACGTTTGAGGAGACGGGGATCCTGCTCGCTGGGCCAGACGAGAGCACAGTGGTCGGGGACGTGTCAGCGCCGGTCTTCCTGCGAGCTCGTGACGCTCTCGAGGCGAAGAAGATCGGGTTCGCTGACCTGTTGGACGAGCAAGGGTTGGTGCTCCGCTCAGACCTGCTCGGAGCGTGGGCCCACTGGATCACCCCTGAGTTCGAACCCCGTCGCTACGACACCCGATTCTTCGTCGCGAGGATGCCCGATGGCCAGTCCGTCGGTGCTCTGGCGACCGAGGCCGCTGCGGGGGAGTGGCATTCGCTGACGGACACGCTGCGCATGGTCAAGGACGGAGACCTGGCCATGCTGCCGCCGACGATTCACACGTGTCTGGATCTGGTCGGGCACCGGGCGGCCGATGTGGTTGCAGAGGCCGCGTCCCGGACCATCGAGCCGATCCAGCCGCGTCTTGTCGTGCACGAGGGCGGATATTTTCTTGATGACACTCCAGACGTGGTCATCCCCTAGATGTGCCATTCAGACAACGAGCACCGAGAGCAGACGAACCATGTCGGACGCCACCGCGGTCACCCAAGAACCCCGTCATGTGATCATCATCGGCTCTGGCCCGGCCGGCTACACCGCGGCCGTGTATGCCGCCCGGGCGGATCTCGCGCCGCTGGTATTCGAGGGATCCGTGACCGCCGGTGGTGCGTTGATGAACACCACCGAGGTCGAGAACTTCCCCGGCTTCCGTGACGGCATCCAGGGGCCCGCGCTGATGGACGAGATGCGCGCCCAGGCCGAGCGCTTCGGCGCCGAATTGATCGCCGACGACGTCATCGAGGTCGACCTCACCGGCGATGTGAAGGTGGTGCGGACCGAGGAGGGGATCTTCACTGCGAACGCCGTCATCCTGGCAATGGGTTCGGGTTACAAGAAGCTCGGCATCCCTGACGAGGACCGGCTTTCCGGCCGCGGTGTCTCGTGGTGCGCCACTTGCGACGGGTTCTTCTTCCGCGAGCAGCACATCGCTGTCGTCGGCGGCGGTGACTCGGCCGTTGAGGAGGCTACCTTCCTGTCGCGGTTCGGCTCCAAGGTGTCGCTGATCGTGCGCCGTGGCGAACTGCGCGCCTCGAAGATCATGGCGGACCGCGCCTTGGCCGACCCGAAGATCGACATCGTCTGGAACTCGGTCGTTGAGGGAATCCACGGCGAGGAGAAGTTGACCGGCCTGACGCTCAACGACACTGTGACCGGCGAAACCCGTGAGCTCGACGCCACCGGCCTGTTCATCGCGATCGGGCACGACCCGCGCTCGGAACTATTGCCGGGCCAGGTGGATCTGGACGGTGACGGCTATGTGCTGGCCAGCGGGCGGAGCTCCAAGACCAACGTGCCCGGCGTCTTCGCCTGCGGTGACCTCGTCGACCACACCTACCGCCAGGCGATCACAGCCGCCGGCAGCGGGTGCGCGGCTGCCCTCGATGCTGAGCGGTACCTGGCTCACAAGGAGCACGTCGCGGCCGCGGCCATCCCCGTTGGCCTCTAACCCGGGTCTGTCAGACGT
Source organism: Nocardioides sp. WS12 (assembly GCF_014108865.1). Taxonomy (NCBI): domain Bacteria; kingdom Bacillati; phylum Actinomycetota; class Actinomycetes; order Propionibacteriales; family Nocardioidaceae; genus Nocardioides; species Nocardioides sp. WS12. Next base: position 1,297,178 of record NZ_CP053928.1, read on the forward strand.
AGTCGAACAGATCGATGACGGTCTTCGCTGATCCGCCAGAAACGTACTTGCTGACCTCGCTCAAGTGTGTTCGCCACAGCTCTCTGGCCGCATCGGCATCGCGGGCCTCGATTGCCTCGACGAGATGGCGATGTGAGCTCGCGCCCTTGTATGATGCGGTGCGCTCTTCGGCGATACGTGTGTAGGTCCCGGCCTCGACAATCTCCCTCAGGAGGCCGTAGAGGATCCGTAGGGTCTCGTTCCCTGCCAGTTCCACGACCAAGCCATGAAAATCGGCGTGAACGTGGATCAACTCGCGCGAGTTGTGAACGGCTGATTCGCCGTGCTCGACCTCTTTCCAGAGGCGCGCCAGGTCTGACTTGGTCCGCTTCCGCGCGAGGATCGGCGCGCAGTGTTGCTCGATCAGTTCCCGAGCGTTGAGGACGTCCGCCAAGGTCGTTCCACGGAGCTGCAAGAGCAGGCCGACATTCTTCGCGGCGACATCCGCAGTGGGGATGCGCACGCGGGCGCCGCCGCGCGCCCCACGGCGGATCTCGATCAACTGTTCGGACTCGAGCACGCGCAGTGCTTCGCGAAGGGTTGGCCGAGATACGCCGAACTGTTCGAGGAGCTCGGTCTCCGTGGGGAGTGCATCTCCATCGCGAAGGGCGCCGCTGATGATCTGCCGACGGAGCTGCTTGGCGACAAGGTCTGCCATCTTGGGAGCGCGTACCTGCTCAATGGCGCTTCTCGAGTCCTCGTTGCTCGCCAACGTCACTGGGTATGCCCTCTCGCTCAAGTAAAGTTCAACTCCTTTGAATCTTACGCCCAGTCTACTGGTTTCCTCTGTTTGCGTCGCGTGTCGTAGTTGGGGCTGGCCCCGGACCGGGCAGGGGTGTGGCGCATGGACCGATCGGCAACCGCGTGGCCGGTGCCGCCAGATCATGGTTCGTATCAATCTAAATTCGTTGAACCATTGCGCTGGTTGAGCAAAACAGTATTATTTGTAGATCGCACAGGGCCAGGCCCCGTCAGTTGTAGAGCTCATCCGGAACAACCTCTAAGAAGGCGCAGATCATGTCCAACAAGGTCATCGTTGACTTCGACCACCACTCGCCCGAAGTGGCGAAGCAGGGTGTCGATGCGTGGAACGCGCTGAGAGAAGCATCCCCGATTGCGTACTCCTCAAAGCACGGCGGCTTCTGGGTTGTCAGCGACTACGAAGGTGTCGCCGAGGTGGCCCGCAATGACACGGACTTCTCGAGTAATCACGACGTCGAGAACGACCGCCAGGCGGGCTGCGGCATCATGATTCCGCCGACTTCGCAGCGGTTTGCGCCGATCGAGTACGACCCGCCGCTCCATGGCGCCATGCGCAAGTTGCTGCTCCCCTGGTTCTCGCGAAGCAAGGCCGATGATCTCGAACCCGTCGTCCGTCAGGCAGCTACCGTGGCGATCGACCGGTTTATCGAGACTGGTGTGTGCGACCTGGTGCATGACTTCGCCTCCGAGGTCCCTGCCGTCGCGACTCTCGCGCTCTACAACATGGAGCACGTGGATGCCAAGATGTATGCGCAGACTTTCCACATGCACATGTACGCCGCGTCGGATCCCGACGTGCACCACCAGGTCATCGAGAACATGGCGATCATCGACGCCGACGTCGAGGCCATGATCGACGACAGGCGCCGCTCGCCGCGTGAGAACGACATCGTTTCCGCTCTGGTCCATTCAGAAGTCCTGGGTGAGCAGCTCACGGTGCAGCAGATCAAGGACAACATGCGAGCGCTACTCGGCGGCGGCCTTGACACGACGGCGAGCCTGACCGCGACGACGCTTGCATGGCTGGGCCAGAACCCCGATGCCATTCAACGCTTGAGGGATGAACCCGACCTCTACGTCACCGCGACTGAAGAGTTCCTGCGCTGCTTCGCGCCAACGCCGGCGCTGTCCAGGACCATGAAGAACGAATACGACATGCGCGGGAACATCTTCGCTCCCGGTGAGCGCGTCATGATGTCCTGGCTCGGCGCGAACCATGATCCGCAAGAGTTCGAAGACCCCGACCAGGTCAACCTTGAGCGTGTGCCGAACAGGCACACGTCATTCGGGATTGGTGCGCACCGTTGTATCGGCTCGCACTTCGCGCGCATGGAGTTCGAGATCCTGATCCAGGAGGTCCTGAACCGCCTCCCTGACTTCAAGATCGACTATGAGCGCGCCCAGAAGTACCCGAGCCTCGGAATCATGAACGGCTACATCAACCTTCCGGCGACTTTTACGCCCGGTCCACGAGTCCAGTGAACCGGATGACCACGGAACTGAACGGAGACGGAGCATGACGCCCCGCAGAGTGAGTGTCGATGGTGCCCGCTGCCAGGGTCATGCGCGTTGTGTCGCCCTTGCGCCGCAACTCTTCGACATCGCGGATGACAGCGAGAATGCGCATGTCCTCAACAACGGTGAGGTTACGGACTCTCTTGTCGAGACCGCCCAACTCGCTGTCGGTGTCTGTCCTGAGCGGGCGGTCGTCTTCCAGTAGGTGAGCGGGGCGCGTCGGTCCGCCGAGGTGGGATCGCGACGCGCGCCGCCCACCTCTTCCTTGCCTGGGTGTCACGCTGGGAGCGTTGATCAGCCCCGATCCGGGAGTTCAGCAACCCAGCGGGCGATCTGCTTGCGGCTGGTGAACTTCAGTTTCGCCAGAATGTGCGCAACGTGCGTTTCGGCCGTACGTGGCGAGATCACCAAGACGTCTGCGATCTGCCTGTCTGTGAGACCTTTTCGCACCAACTCGGCGATCTCGACCTCCCGTGGCGTGAGGTCGGTCTGGCTCGACTCCCCACCGGTCCTCTTGGCGGAGGTCGTGACGTCGTTCAATGCCAGTTCGATCGCTGCGTCGTGATCGAGCAGGTGTCCCTGAGCAGTCGCCCTTGCGAGGGTCTCCCGACTCAGCTTGGCCGCCACTCCGGAGACGCACGCCTGATGCGGAATGTCCAAGCCGGGCAGGACGACGGTTGATGTCTCGACCCGGTCCCACTCGTTCTGGGCTGCCCCGAGCAGTTTCGCGGCCCGTTCAGGGTCTGTCTCGGCGAAGGTCCAGGCGCTGAGTTCGAGCCCTACCGCCATTCCGAGCCGGTCGGTGATTGATCGCGTCAAGGGGAGGCTGACCCGCAACAGGGCCTTCGCCTCTTCGACATCTCCGCGCATCCAATGGGCCAGTGCTGCTTCCCACAGGATCCACGAGCGTTGCCAGGTCTCGCCGGCTGCCTCCGTGATGGTGTGGCCGACGCGGTAACACTCGAGCGCTCCATCGATGTCGTCCAGGACGATTCGGTTCAATGCGAGGAGGCTGCTGCTCAGCGCCAGTTCTGAGCCCTTGCCCGTCGCCCGGAACGCCCGAACGGCCTCGTCCAACAGCGGGTCGGCTCGTGCATAGTCGAAGGAGAACAGGGCGACCAGACCTTCAGCCTGCTTGAGCAGCGCCTGAGCCTCGTCGTCCAACTGGCTCGCAAGAAGCTTGGCCTCGGATAGGTGGATGTCGGCGGTATCCATGTCGCCCTGGATCGACGCCAACCAGCAGGCTGCGCGGAGGCCCGTGAACCTGATGGCCGGGTCGCTTGAAGGGGCAGCGAGCAGCCGCTCGATGAGCCTGCGGTTCTGGCGGACCTGACCCTCGATGAGGCCAAACTCCATGAGTGGCGCCACCGTCATGATGCCGATGTCAGTGTCAGGCGCCGAGGACGCGCACTGCTCAATCGCCTCCCGGATGTTCGAGCTCTCCCTCCTGAGGCGATGGATCCAGTCTCGCTGGCGTTCGCTCATCCACGCCTGACGGGCACGCTGGACCAGATCGGCGTAGAAGGTCAGGTACTTGCGCCGGAGTTCCTCCTCATTGCCGATACTTTCCAACTTGAGAAGTCCGCGATGTCTGATCGGGGAAAGCATCCGGAAGCGACTCGAAGATTCGTACCGAACCGTGATCAGGATCGACTTCTCAATGAGTGACGCCAAGGTGTCGGTGACCGGCCGAAGATCGGCGGGGTCTGAGCACACAGCCTTGGCAGCGTCCAGTTCAAATCCGTCCGGGAAGACGGATGCCTTGGCCCAGAGTTCCTGCTCCGCGGGCGTGCACAGGTCGAAACTCCATTCGATGCATGCCGCCATGGTGCTCTGTCGGTGAGGAGCGGTGCGGCTTCCGCGGCTGAGCAGCTCCCACTGGCTTGAAAGCTGTTGATCGAGCTCAGCGGGGGAGAGCGTGGTGAGTCGGGCGACGGCGAGCTCGATGGCGAGAGGGATACCTTCGAGTTTCCGACACACCGCAGCCACCGAGGAGGCGTTCTGATCGGTGAGCTCGAAGTCCGGAGACACGGCTCGTGCCCGATCCACGAAAAGCCGGATTGCTTCGAACCTCTCGACAGTCGACGGATCCAGCGCATCTGGGCTTGGCAGACTCAGGGAGGCAACGGGGTAGATGGCCTCGCCATCAATTCGCAACGCTTCGCGGCTTGTCGCGAGAATGTGGAGGTCAGGACATTGGCGAAGCAGCACCTCTGCGACCGTCGCCGACGCGTCGATGAGGTGCTCGCAGTTGTCGAGAAGAAGCAGCGAGGAACGGGTCTTGAGGTAGTCAATGACTGCCTGGATGGCTGGTTGCGACGAGCGCTCGAGCAGACCCAGGGTCGCAGCGATCATGTCCGGGACGCTGTTGGGGTCGCTCGCAGCACCCAGGGCGACGAAGTGGACCCCGTCGACGTAGGTGTCCTTCAGGTCAGCCGCCGCGCGGAATGCGAGGCGCGTCTTCCCGATTCCGCCGAAGCCGGTCAGCGTAAGCAACCGCGATCCAACCAACAGTTCACTTACGCGCGCCAGATCTGACTCGCGGCCAACGAAGCTGGTCAGTTCCGCAGGCAGCGAGTAGCCCGCCCGTCGACCCGCGGTCGACTCCCACATGTGTCGCATCCCCTGCAGTCTAATAGGTAACATTGTTTAAATATCCAGACCGGGCTCGTCGCAATTTCCCGGGCTGACCTTCCACTGTCTGCTCTCCTCCGCAGGGGGCGACGAGATGCTCCAAGTCCGACGCACCAAGGCCTCCGAGGGGTGCAAGTGATCGTGGGCCGGGAGAATCGCGAAGCCCTCCCCCGCGCTGCTTGAGCCGGTTCGTATTCTTCCGGCCTTTCGGTCCCGGTGGTCCCGCTGGGGTACGTACGTACACGTAATTCATGTGGCGCGCGTTACAAATCAGTACCGGGTTCGACCTCAGGTTCGTTGACATGAATCCGGGTCCAGATGACAGTTCTCTTACGCCGTAAGCGGCCCGGAAGACGGCCTGAAGCAGATCCAGAGACTCTGCGGAACTCATGCGGACTTCGATGGCCCGGACCCTGGCAGCTCCCCACAGGAAGCCGCTGCGGAACAGCCGTCCGAAGAGCAGGACGGCCGGCTCAGGTCGTCGCCGCTGGATGCGGAACCTGCCACCAATGGCCGACCGCAGCTGGCTGACGACGGCCCCAGGGGCCCGGATGGGGTCCTGTCCTGCCCGCGGCCCTACTGACCGCTGCCGGACCGGGCGACGCAGAGCAATGCTCTACCAAAGAGAGGCACAGGAATGCACAACCGGAACGAAATCTACGTCAATGGCGCCTGGGTTCGTCCCCACGGCACAGACAGGCTCGAGGTGATCAACTCCGCGACCGAAGAGGTTATCGGCACGATCCCCGACTGCAACCCGGTAGACGTGGATGCCGCGGTCGCCGCGGCACGCGCCGCGTTCGACTCCTGGTCCACGACGCCGGTTGCTGATCGCGTCAAGTGCCTCAACCTGATCGCTGAGGGGCTCGCCGCCCGCGGCGAGACGTTGGGTGACCTGCTCTCAGCAGAAGTCGGCATGCCCGTACTCATGGCCCGGCAGATCCAGGTCGGCTTCGCGTCGGCGATCTTTGCCGCTACGGCCTCGGTCCTGGAAAACTACGAAGCCGAACAGACGTTGGGGAAATCGCTGATCGTTCGCGAGCCTGTCGGCGTCGTTGCTGCCATCACCCCTTGGAACTTCCCTCTCCAGCAGAGTTCCGCCAAGGTCGCACTGGCCTTGGCTGCTGGGTGCACCGTCGTGCTCAAGCCGAGCGAGATCACACCGTTGGGCGTCTGCGTCCTCGCCGAGGTCATTGACGAAGTCGGCCTGCCGCCGGGTGTCTTCAACCTGGTCCTCGGCTCAGGGCCGGGGGTGGGAGAAGCACTCGTGGCGCATCCCGACGTCGACATGGTGACGTTCACCGGATCTACCCGGGCCGGCAAGCGTGTTCAGCAGCTGGCTGCGGAGACGGTGAAGCGGGTGACGCTCGAACTTGGCGGCAAGAGCCCCAACGTGCTCCTCGAGGACGCTGATCTTCCTGCGGCGGTGACGAACGCGGTCCACAAGGCCTACTTCAACTCGGGGCAGACGTGCTCCGCATTGACCCGGCTGATTGTGCCGCGGTCCAGGCTTGCCGAGGTCGAGGAGCTTGCCAAGCAGGTGGCCGAGTCGATCCCCATGGGTGACCCGACGTCGGAGACGTCTGTTCTGGGCCCCCTGGTCTCCGACCTCCAGCGTGAACGGGTTCGCGGATACATCCGAACGGGGATCGAGGAGGGCGCGAAGCTCATCACCGGTGGCCCGGAGGCGCCAGAAGGCCTGGAACGTGGTTACTACGTCCGCGCCACCATCTTCTCGGAGGTCACCACTGCGATGACCATCCACAAGGAGGAGATCTTCGGGCCGGTTCTGGCGATCGAGCCGTACGACACGGAGGCGGAAGCGATCGAGATCGCCAACGACACGATCTACGGACTCGCGGGGGCAGTCTGGTCAGCCGACCGTGCCCGTGCGATCGCTGTCGCCCGCAAGATCCGTGCCGGCCAGATCGAGGTGAACGGCGGTGACTTCAACCTGATCGCCCCCTTCGGTGGCTACAAGCAGTCGGGCAACGGTCGTGAGAACGGCTCGATCGGTCTTGAGGAGTTCTTCGAGATCAAGTCGCTGCAGCTCTAGCGGAACCTCAGGCCTTCTCCGAGCGCGGGTCGGGACGGCCCGCCTCTCTCACATTCTTCAAGCGAACCTTTAGGAGCATCATGCAGAGCAGAGCAGCCGTCATGTGGGAAAGCGGCAATCAGTGGAGCGTCGAGGACATCGAACTGGATCCCCCGAAGCGCGGTGAGGTGATGGTCCGCATCGTGGGTTCCGGACTGTGCCACTCCGAAGAGCACGTCGTAACGGGGGACCTTCCGTTCGCGCTCCCGATGATTGGCGGGCACGAAGGTGCCGGCGTGGTCGAGGCGGTCGGTCCGGATGTCGACACGCTCACGCCGGGCGACCACGTGGTGTTTAGCTTCCTGCCGTCTTGTGGGCGTTGTCCCTCCTGTGCGACGGGGCACGCCAACCTCTGTGACCTCGGTGCGCAACTCGGCGCCGGCCGCCAGATCCTCGACGGCACGTCGCGCCACCACGCTCGAGGCACTGATCTTGGACTGATGTGCCTGGTCGGCGCCTTCGCCGAGCACACCGTCGTGAACGAAGCCAGTTGCGTCAAGATCGACCCGGATGTGCCGCTGGACAAGGCGTGCCTCCTCGGGTGCGGAGTCGTGACAGGTTGGGGCTCTGCCGTGTACGCGGGTGGGGTGAAGCCCGGCGACACCGTCGCGGTGATCGGCGTCGGCGGAATCGGGATCAACGCAGTCCAGGGTGCGGCCATGGCTGGTGCATCCCAGGTGTTCGCGATCGACCCGGTTGCCTTCAAGCTGGATCAGGCCAAGGTGTTCGGTGCCACCCACACGAGCCCGTCCGTTGAGGAGGCCGCCGAGATCATCGGTCAGGCGACGGCCGGCCGCATGGCTGACAAGGTGATCATGACGATGGGCGTCGGAAGCGGCGAGATGGTCGGCGCGGCACTCGCCATGACCGCGAAGCGGGGTCGGGTGGTCGTGACGAACATCCATCCTGCCGCCGAGATGCAGTTCACGATGAGCGGACTGGATCTGACGCTCATGGAGAAGGAGATCGTCGGGTGCCTGTTCGGGTCCGCCAGCGCCCGGGTGGTCATCCCGCAACTTCTCGACTACTACGCCCGCGGCCAACTGAAGTTGGACGAGTTGGTAACGCGGACCTACGCCCTCGATGACGTGAACCAAGGATACGAAGATCTCCGGCAGGGCAAGAACCTGCGCGGCGTCATCACCTTCTGAAGCCCGTGCACAGGGGCGAGTGGGCGGGACGCGCTCTCGGCGCGCAACCCGACCCCTGCCTGCTAGAGAGGAGCAATCGTGACGTTCGTCATCGACCGTGGATGCTGCAAGGATGCGGCATGCATCCCCGTGTGTCCGGTCCAGTGCATCCGGCCGCGGCCGGAGGACCCGGACTTCACCACGGCCGAGCAGCTCTACATCGATCCGGCTGTCTGCATCGATTGCGGCGTCTGCATGAACGAATGTCCGGTCGACGCCATCAATTCAGAGTGGGACCTGCCCGACGGTCTCGAGGACTACCTCGACATCAACGCCGGCTACTTCGAGGCCAACCCGATCACCAAGAGCGAGCCGCCCAAGCCGGTCCGCCGTGAGCTCGATGCAGCACATCTGGCGCTGAATGTCGCGATTGTCGGGTCAGGTCCGGCTGCGTGCTACGCGGCTGCCGAACTTGCACGGATCAGCAACGTCAAGGTGTCGGTGTTCGACAGGTTGCCGACGCCGTTCGGGCTCGTCCGGAGCGGGGTCGCACCTGACCATTCCAAGACCAAGCGAGTCGCCGAGCGATTCAACGCTGTCCTCGGCCTGCCGAACGTGCGTTGCTTCTTCAATGTCGAGGTCGGGAATGACGTCTCGATCGAGGAGTTGCTTGAACACCATCACGCGGTGCTCTGGGCAGGAGGCGCTGATGACGACCGAAGCCTGGGAATCCCGGGGGAGGACCTGGCTGGGTGCCACTCGGGGCGCGAGTTCGTGGCTTGGTACAACGGGCATCCGGACCATGCGAACCATCGGTTCCAGCTCGACGGCGAGCGCGTGGTCGTGATCGGGAACGGCAACGTGGCCCTGGACGTTGCACGGATCCTCGCTCAACCCGTCGACATGCTGGTCAAGACCGACATCGCTCTGCACAGCATCGACGCGCTCACTCGCAGCAACGTCGTGGACGTGGTCGTTGCTGCACGCCGTGGGCCGGAGCATGCCGCCTACACGACCGGCGAGCTGCTTGCTCTGGATCGCATCGAGCGGGTGGCGCTGCTGGCGCAGGCCGACGAGGTTGGCGGTGCGCCGACAGACCCGCGCTCCAACGACGAACACCGAGCCGCGGCTGTCGCGGCGGCGGCCGTGCGTAGTCCGGCCGAAGAGGACCGTACGATCACGCTCCGATATGGGTTGTCGCCGGTTTCGATCAACGGCACCGATGCGGTGGAGTCGGTCACCTTCTCCCGCGGCAACGGTGAGCTCGAGACCATAGCAACCTCCTTGGTCCTGCGAGCCGTCGGCTATCGCGGCCGCGCTGTCGCGGGACTGCCTTTCGACGAGGTCGCCGGTACGTTCCCGCATCGAGGGGGCAGCATCTACGACCCGCAATCGGGAGAGGATGTCGCCGGCCTGTACTGCACCGGATGGATCAAGCGGGGCGCCAACGGAATGATCGGCAGCAACAAGGTTGATGCCGTGGAGACCGTCGAATCGATCCTCACTGACCTTGCCAGCGGTCGGCTTCCAGACCCGATTCACGATCTCGAGCACTTGCAGAGGCTCCTGGCCGAGAGGCAGCCCGACGTCGTCGACAAGGCCGGCTGGGCGCGCATCGACAAGAGCGAACGCCGGCTGGGTCGGGAAGCCGGTCGGAATCGAACAAAGTTTGTCAGTACGGCTGATCTGCTGGCGTCTTCGCGTCTGTGATCGGTGCCTTGCTGTCCCCAAATGAAAGGAATGTCATGACGCAGTCCGAGGTAGTGCCGACGGTTTCCGACCTGGCCCGCAACTTCGACCACACCAACCCCCATATGGCCGACCAATTGTACGAGGTCATGAGCGAGATGCGTGAGCAGTGCCCGGTGGCGCGCAGCGAGGCCCTGGGTGGCTTCTGGGCCGTCTCCCGTTACGAGGACGTCAAGGCGGTCGCGCTGGACACCGACCGCTATAAGTCCGAGCCCAACGGCGACCACATCCCGCGAGTTCGGGGCCAGCACAATCAGATTCCCAACGAGATCGACGCTCCGCGGCACCCCAAGTTCCGTCGCTTCCTTCTCAGTCACTTCAACCCCAAGGCCATGGCTCCGTGGCGTGCAACCATCGAGCAGATCACCCGTGACACGCTCGCGCCTCATCTGGCCAAGGGTGAGCTCGATCTCGTCGCTGACTTCAGCGTGCCCGTACCTGCGATCGCGCTCGGGATGCTCCTCGGGCTTCCCGAAGCGGACTGGCCGCGATTCGAGCACCTGAGCAGCTCAGTCCTTCAGCTCGCCGCTCAGGGCGACATGGAGGCTGTCATGAGAGTCGCAGGGGAGATCGACGGCTATCTCCGCGAGGCCGTGATGAGTCGCCGCGGCAAGGAGGGCGACGACCTCCTGACGAAGGTCGCCAACGTGGAGATCGACGGCGAGCTCCTCGAGGAGCAGGAGCTCGCGGGCATTTGCTCGACGCTGCTTCAGGCCGGGCACCCGACGACGATCTCGGCCGCGAAGAACATCTTCGCGATCCTCGCCACGGATGCTGAGCTGCGCAAGCAGTTGATCGCGGATCCGTCGCTCATTCCCAGCGCGGTTGAGGAGAGCCTTCGGTTCGACGCACCGGTGACGTGCCTGTCGCGAACCGTTGACGGCGACGCGAAGCTGGGTGACGCGGAGGTGAGTGATGGTGACATCGTCCTCATGCTCTGGGGCTCCGCGAACCGCGACGACTCTGTGTTTGAGCGTCCCGATGAGTTCGTCCTCGAACGGCCGAACATCAACCACCACTTGACGTTCGGCGCCGGCGTCCACCGTTGCGTGGGAGAGCACTTCGCTCGACTGGAATTGAACGCGATGGTTGAGACGGTGCTGCGTGAGATCCCCGACTTCGAGCTGGTGGAGGGCACCGAGATCCAGCGGATGCCGGGCATCACTCGCGAGATCGTGGCGCTGCCAGTGACATTCAAGGCGCACTAGGCGTCGCGATCGCGAAATGAGCCAGGACCTTGCCGGTGGGTCTATTCGGTCGTCGCAACACCTCGAGTTCGGGGAGTTGCGACGACCGCGCGCAGGTTCAGTGGCAATGCCTATCAGGCAGCGGGATACGTCAGGAGACGTTCTCCAGGACGACCGCGAGCCCTTGGCCGACACCGATGCAGATGGCCGCGACTCCCCAGCGATCTCCGGACTCGACCAGCCGCTTGGCGAGGGTGCCGAGCACGCGCCCGCCGGAAGCGCCGAGCGGGTGGCCAATGGCGATCGCTCCCCCCTTGGCATTGACGATCTCCGGGTTGACACCCCACTGATCGATGCATGCCAGGGATTGGACGGCAAATGCCTCATTCAGCTCAACAGCCGCGACGTCGGACCACGTGATGCCCGCTCGCTTCAGAGCGCGCTCGGCTGCGAGGACCGGAGCGATGCCGAACATCGGCGGTTCGTTGGCTGCGACACCACGCCCTGCGATCCGTGCCAGCGGAGCGCGCCCGATCGCGGCTGAAGCAGCTTCGCTCCCGATGAGCAAGGCCGAGGCGCCATCGTTGAGCGGCGAGGCGTTCCCTGCGGTGATGGTGCCAGTCTCGCGGAATGAGGGCTTGAGCGCGGACAACGTCGACTCCGTCGTTGCGGGGCGAATGCTCTCGTCCCGGTCGAGATCCACGCCTGGGACTAGCGCAACGAGGTCGTCATAGAAGCCAGCGTCCCAAGCGGCTGCAGCTCGCTGGTGCGACGCGGCCGCAAACTCGTCCTGCCGGTCCCGCGAGATTCCCGTCTGGTCTGCCAGACGTTCGTTGCACTCGCCCAGCGAGGCTGTCCACTCAGCAGGCATGGATGGATTGACGAGCCGCCAGCCAATCGTGGTCGATGGTGCCAGAAGGTCACCGGCCGGGAACGCACGTACCGGCTTCGGGAGGACCCAAGGAGCACGGGTCATTGACTCCACACCGCCGGCCAGGGCAATGTCCGCGTCGCCGGTTTCAATCAGCCGCGAAGCGTGGATGGCGGCATCAAGGGATGAACCACACAGGCGGTTGACCGTGGTCGCAGGAACCTCAGTGGGGACACCGGCAAGCAGGGCTGCCATCCGTCCGACGTTCCGGTTGTCTTCTCCGGCCTGGTTCGCGCAGCCCCACACCACCTCCCCGATGGAGCCTCCGTGGAGGCCCGGGGTGGTCTCCAGGAGTGCTGAGATGGCGTGCGCCGCGAGGTCGTCCGGTCGGACAGCGCTCAAGGCCCCACCGAATCGTCCAAAGGGGGTTCGGATCGACGAGTAGAGAAAGGAGGTAGTCGAGGGCATGATAAAAAGGTAGATTATATTACCTATAATGGCAATGCAATGCCATGGCATGGGTGGGACGAGTAATGGCTCATCCGCCTACAAGGAGGTCAGCATGAGTGATTCCGTCGATCCGGCCCGCCGCGCCGCGGGCAAGGAGATCTGGGCCCGAGTGATGGGAACCGACCCCGGAGACCCGGGCGATCCACTCCGGGAGGCGACCATCGACTTCGTCGCTGCTGAGGTGTACTCCCGTCCCGGGCTGAGCTTTCGGGATCGACGCCTCATCAGCCTGACCGCTGCCGCCGGAGTCGGCGCTATTGGTGCGATCAGGGCGCATCTGCGTGCGGCAATCGAGAGTGGGGACCTGTCGCCTGACGAGCTGCGTGAGTTCGTGCTGCAGTTCGCGGTGTACCAGGGCTGGCCACGAGCCTCAGTCGTGAATCAGGCTCTCCGAGAGGTTATTGCCGAAAGGGAAGGCGTCCCGTAGGGCATGCCACGAGACGCCTCCGCAGGGTTGTGTCAGATGACTCTGACGTCCGGACCCATGATCGCCTGCATGTCGGCCTTTCGGGCGCTGTCGACGACCTCGATGACGCCTCCGCCCGGCATCTCGATGTAGATGAAACCTAACGGTGTTCCGTCCGGGTGCACGCGTCGCGTCACGATTCGTCCGCCCTGCTCGACGATCGCGGCCACCTCGGATTCGGGGTGCTCGCACCAGGCGCCCACGTGGTTGAGACCGAGTTGGTCCCACGGTGTTTCGGTTCGCTGGATCAGCTCGATGTAGGGACGATGTGCCGTGGAGAACGAGACCTGCAACGTGCGCTGGGCGACCTCGCCGTCCAGGGCGACGTTCAACTCAACGGTGCTCGGCTCGGTGAACTCGAGTCCCATCGTGCGTTTGAAGGCTTCCCGGGACTTCTCGAGGGACTCCACCACGATCGCGACGTGGAAGTAGTTGGCGTCCATCTCAAGCGCCCTTGCTCTGGGCATTCCGGATCAACTGGCGCGCGATGACGAGCTGCTGGATCTGGCTCGTGCCTTCGTAGATCCGGAACAGGCGCACGTCTCGGTAGAACCGCTCGACGGCGACGCCGCGCATGTAGCCCGAACCTCCATGGATCTGGACGGCACGGTCAGCGATCCGCCCGACCGCCTCTGACGCGAAGTACTTCGCGCACGCAGGACCCATCTTCTTGTCGGTTCCATCGTCATAGGCAGCGGCCGCCTGGAGTACGAGAGCGCGTGCCGCCATGAGCTCCGTCTGCGAGTCCGCGATGAGTGCCTGGATCAGTTGGTGCTCCGCGATAACCGACCCGCCCTGGTGCCGGGTCGTCGCCCACTCGACCGATTCGTCGACCAAGCGCTGCGACAGGCCGACGCAAAGCGCCGCGATGTGAAGGCGGCCGTGAGCGAGGCACCGCATGGCCGTTGTGTATCCACGACCTTCCTCGCCGATCAGGTCGCTCGCCGGTACGCGGACGTTGTCCAGCATGACGTCCGCCGTCAATGCGCCCGACTGGCCCATCTTGCTGTCAGGGGGGCCGACAGTGAGACCGGGGGTGTCGACAGGAACGTAGAATACGGAGATGCCCTTGCTGGCGGGCACGTCTGGCGTGGTCCGGGCAAACACCATGATCACCTCCGCCACCGGGGCATTCGTGATGAACCGCTTCGTGCCATTGATGATCCAGTGGTCGCCGTCCCGGACCGCCGTGGTCTTGAGAACACTCGGGTCAGAACCCGCGTCCTCCTCGGTGAGGCCGAACGCCGCGATCCACTCTCCGCTGGCGAGCCGCGGGAGGTAGCGCTGCTTCTGCTCCTCCGTTCCGCCCTCGAGCAGCACATGCCCCGCAATGCCGTTGTTGGTTCCGAACATCGAGCGGAACGCCGGACTGGTGTAGCCCAGCTCGAAGACGAGCTGCGCCTCGCCGTGCATCGTGAGTCCGAGGCCGCCGTACTCCTCCGGAATGGCGAACCCGAAGAAGCCCATGTCGGCAGCCTGAGCGCGGAGCGTTTCCGGGATTGCGTTCTTCTCGTCGATCTCTGGCTCGGCGGGCACTGCCACCTCTCGAATGAAGCGGCGCGCTTCGCTCAGGATTGCATTCAGATCTGCCTGGTCCATGTGTTGCTCCTGGGTTGGGCCTTGTCTTCGGGGAAGGTGAAATCACATGCTGCGGCCGCCGTGGACCTCGAGCGTGCAACCGGTCATATAGGCCGAAAGGTCACTCGCGAGAAAGAGGACGGCGTTGGCGATGTCGACTGGCTCGCCGATCCGGCCGAGCGGGATCTGTGACACGCCGGCCGCGAGAACGTCCGGAGGCATCGCGTCGGTCATCGCAGTCCGGATCAGGCCGGGTTGCACGGCGTTGACGCGCACTCCATAGCGGGCGGCCTCCTTCGCGGAAGCCTTCGTGAGACCAATGAGCCCGGCCTTGGCCGCGCTGTAATTGGTCTGGCCGACGTTGCCGACCTTGCCTGACATCGACGAGATGTTGACAATCGATCCACCATGACCCTGGTCGCGCATCTGTTGCGCTGCGAACTTGGTGCCGAGCCAGGCCCCTGTCATGTGCACGTCTACCACGGTTCGGAAGTCCGCCAGCGACATCTTGCGCATCACGCTGTCCCGCGTGATACCTGCGTTGTTGACGATGACATCGATCTTTCCGAACGTGGATACGCAATGCTGGATGAGCGCCTCGACAGCATCCTCATCGGTGACGTTGGCTGCCTTGGCGCACACAGAGAGGCCGCTATCGCGCAGCCGAGTTTCCGCGTCCTTGAGCGCGGCCTCGTCAATGTCGCTGATGACGACACTCGCGCCTTCGGCGGCGAGGCGTTCAGCCATTGCTAAGCCCAGGCCGCGGGCAGATCCGGTGACAACCACAGAGCGTTCTTCCAGAAGTCCCATATGAGTTCAGCTTTCCCTTCGAGTATGAATTGGCGTAGTGCTTGGAGGGGGTCGTGTTGATGCGTCCCGTTGGCGGCGTGCGGTCGGTCAGTAACTGCGC
Source organism: Nocardioides sp. WS12 (assembly GCF_014108865.1). Classification (NCBI taxonomy): domain Bacteria; kingdom Bacillati; phylum Actinomycetota; class Actinomycetes; order Propionibacteriales; family Nocardioidaceae; genus Nocardioides; species Nocardioides sp. WS12. Next base: position 1,312,624 of record NZ_CP053928.1, read on the forward strand.
AGGCCCATGGACCGCGCGATCCCGTTGAGCTGGATCTCGCTCGTGCCGCCGGAGATGGTGGCCACGATCGACTCACGCCAACGGAAGCTCATGACGCTCTCGGTGGAGAACCCGTGGCCAGCGAGCACCTGCATGCCGAGCCGGGCGGCGGCGACATATGTCTCTGATCCCTTGTACTTGGCCATCGCTGCCTCCCGCGAGCAGGGGATTCCTGCCGACACCATCCAGGCAGCGCGGCGGGCCAGAAGGCGAGCGGCGTCGATGTCGACCTGCAGTGCAGCCATCCGGTGGGCCAGTGCCTGAAAATTGCCGATCTGCCTGCCGAACTGGGTGCGCTGCTTCGAGTAGGCGAGCATTTCATCGAGCGTCGCCTGCGCGACCCCGACGTAGGCACCGCTCATCATCGCCCGCTCGAGTTCGAGGTTCGTCAGCATCACCTTCCAGCCGCCGTCGAGGGGACCGATCAGGTTGTCGACGGGAACACGCACATCGGAGAGGTAGAGCTCGTAGGTGCCGAGGATGTGGCGCGCCAAGGTCGGCGTCTGGTGCATTTCGACACCCGGCGACGAAGGGTCGACAAGGATGGCGCTGATGCCATCGTGCTTCTTGTCGCCCTCGCCGGTTCGTACGTACATGACGATCTGGGTGCCCGGGAGCCCGGCACCCGTGCACCACATCTTCTGACCGTTGAGGACGAAGTCGCCACCATCGCGCTCCGCTCGCGTTCGTAGCGCAGCGACGTCCGACCCGCTGTCGGGTTCGCTCATCGACACGGCAAACCTGATCTTGCCGTCGAAGGCCTCTTGAGCAAGGAGCTCACGGTGCGCATCGGTCCCGTGCTCGAAGACACAAAGGCTGTTGATGATTGTCCCGGTGAAGCACATCGACACGTCCAGGCTGGCCCGGCCAAGCTCCTCGGCGAGAATCGCAAGTTCGATGGCACCGCCTCCGCCACCGCCTGCTTCAACGGGGAAGGGGATGCCGAGCCACTCCATGTCGGCGAATCCCTTGAAAAGTTCGGGAGGCAGCGTGCCTTGCTCGTCCCACTCCTTCGCGCGTTCGGGTGGGCAGACGGAAGAGACGAACTCGCGAGCAACCTGCTCGAGGGCTTTCTGCTCGGGGGTATAGCCGAAGTCCACGGCATTTGCTCCTTCGGGAGATCGCACGCGGTCCAGGTCCAACTGACCCGGAACTTCGCGGCACTAGTAGTTACAACTACAGAATGATATAACTACTTCGCAGAGAAGTTCTAGAGCCAGTGACAGTCGGTCCAGAAGGAAGTCCCTCCCCAACATGAACGCATACAGCCAGTTCGACGGCCTCGGTACCGAGCTCGACGAGAGCGGTGTCCTCACCATTACCTTCGACGCACCGGGGCTCAATGCAGTGACGCCCGAAGTGCATGGCCAGATAGCGGACATCTGGCCCGTCATCGATCGGGATCCGGATGTTCGGGTCGTCGTGGTTCAGGGCGCGGGCAAGGGATTCTCCTCCGGCGGCAGTTTTGAACTGCTCAAGGGGATGATCGATGACTACGACATGCGCGCGCGGACCATGCGCGAAGCACGCGACCTGGTCTACAACGTGATCAACTGCAGCAAGCCGATCATCTCGGCGATCCACGGCCCCGCGGTAGGTGCAGGACTCGTGGTAGCGATGCTGGCGGACATCTCGATTGCTGGCCGCAAGGCCAAGATCATCGACGGCCACACCCGCCTCGGAGTGGCGGCTGGTGACCATGCAGCCATCTGCTGGCCCCTTTTCGCGGGAATGGCCAAGGCCAAGTACTACCTGCTGACCTGCGAGCCGTTGAGTGGGGAGGAAGCTGAGCGGATCGGCATGGTGTCGCTGTGTGTCGAAGATGACCAGGTGCACCAGCGCGCTCGCGAGGTTGCCGCCACTCTGGCGGCTGGAGCGCCGACCGCGATCCAGTGGACCAAGTACAGCCTCAACAACTGGTACCGCCATGCGGGCCCGATCTTCGACGCGTCCCTCGGCATGGAGTTCTTCGGCTTTGGCGGACCGGAAGTCCGCGAAGGCCTCGCCGCCCACCTTGAGAAGCGTCAGCCGAAGTTCTAGGCGCGCTCCTGCGCGACATCCCAATCAGAGAGCATGAAGGAGACGAACGACATGGCGAACACTGGACTGGCGGGACGCGTGGTCATGGTGACCGGCGCGGCGGGTGGGATCGGGCGTGCGTTGTGCTCGGCTTTCGCCGAGGAAAACGCACTGGTCGCTGCCTGTGATCTGAATGCCGAAGGCGCCGAGGCGGTAGCCAAGGAGCTTCGTGAACTGGGTGTCCAGGCAATTGGTCAGCAGATCGACGTTGCCAACGGCGACAGCGTACGCGCGGGCGTGGCTGCGATCACGGCAGAGCTCGGCCCGATCGACGTACTCGTCAACAATGCCGGAATCGACAAGATCGAACCGTTCGTCGAGAGCACGGAAGAGACGTGGCGTCGCATCATCGATGTCAACCTCATCGGATCGATCACCTGTGCACGCGAGGTCCTGGATTCCATGATCGACCTCGGTCGAGGGCGGATCATCACCATCTCGTCTGACGCAGGACGCGTCGGATCATCGGGCGAGGTCGTCTATTCCGGCACCAAGGGTGGCGTCATCGCCTTCAGCAAGGCGCTTGCCAGGGAGACGGCGCGCAAGGGGATCACGGTCAACTGTGTATGTCCTGGCCCGACCGACACGTCCCTGCTCAACCAGATCGCCGAACGAAGTCAGAAAATGTACGACGGCCTGGCTCGCGCGGTGCCGATCGGACGGATTGGTCAGCCGGAGGACATCGCCCCTGCCGTTGTGTTCCTGGCCGGCGACGGGGCGAGCTACATCACCGGCCAGACGCTGTCGGTCAGCGGCGGCCTCACGATGAGCTGATTGCCCGGATCTGTTCGCCAAGACCCCCAAGAAGCACGTGTCATGACGCTGGGAATGGATGACGCCATCTCTCAGGATCGTTCACAGAGGAGACCCAATGGAGCTGGTGCTCACCGATGACCAAGAGGAGCTGCGCAGCATCACGCGCAGCTTCCTGGAGAAGGCACTGCCAGAGGAGCGGGTCCGCGAGCTCGCCGACACCGTCGAAGGTTATGACCCTGCAATCTGGACACGGATGGCCCAAGAGCTTGGGCTTCATGGGCTCGCCATCCCGGAGGAGTTCGGCGGGGCGGGCTTCGGACTCGCCGAGCTCGGAGTGGTGCTTGAGGAGCTCGGAGGGAGCCTCTATGGCGGCCCGTTCCTGTCGACGGTGGTGCTGGCGGCTCGCGCGCTCGTTCACAGCGGCGACGTCGGGGCCCAGACCGAGTACCTTCCCCGGATTGCGGCTGGCGAGCTGATCGCCACTCTGGCCGTCACAGAGAAGACCGGGCAGTGGGCCGAAGACGCGGTCGACGCGACGGCCCGCCACGAAAGCGACGGGTTCCGGATCGACGGCACCAAGCAGTTCGTACTGGATGGCGCCTCGGCGGAAGTGCTCCTCGTGGCAGCTCGCACGGATGCGGGACTCTCGCTGTTCCTCGTTGATGCGAAGGCACCGGGGCTGACCGTGGTCTCCGTGCCGACCCTCGACCAGACCCGTAAGCAAGCGCAGGTCGTTCTCTCTGACGTGCCTGCGGTGCTGCTGGGCGTCGAAGGGGAGGGCTGGTCTGTGGTGCGACGGACGCTCGAGGACGCAGGTGCAGCTCTGTCTGCCGAAAGGCTCGGAGCGGCGGAGCGGATCTTCGAGATCACGGTCGCATACGCCAAGGTCCGTGAGCAGTATGGCCGGCCCATCGGCTCGTTCCAGGCGATCAAGCACATGTGTGCGGAGATGATGCTCGAGATCGAGTCCATGCGGTCGGTCGTGCACTACGCGCTGCGGACGGCGGACGAGCAGCCCCAGGCCCTCGGCGAGGCAACCAGCGTCGCCGAGGCATTCACAGCGGAGCACCTGTGCCATGTCGCGGGTGAGTGCATCCAGATCCTCGGCGGGATCGGGGTCACCTGGGAGCATCCGGCCCATCTCTACTTCAAGCGTGCCCAGACCTCGCGTGCGTTCTTCGCCGAGCCGAGTGAGCATCGCGAAAACCTGCTGAATCAGCGAGCAATCTGAACCAGTTGCATTTGTCAGGCCGCCGCGATGGCGGCGTCGTGCCCAAGAGATGAGAATGATGTCCGACAGCAACATTCCCGAGACCATCCCAGGTGCCCTGCTGAGGGCTGCGGAGCGGTGGCCGGATTCTGAAGCCCTTGTAGACGGCGATGTCAGGCTGACCTTCGCAGAATACTGTGACGCCGCTTTCGACACCGCGAGGGCGCTCATCGCGGCTGGTATCAAGCCGGGTGATCGCGTCGGCCTGTGGGCTCCCAACTCGATCGAGTATGCCGCCACGGCCTTCGGTGTCTACTTCGCGGGTGCGGTGCTCGTCCCACTGAACACGCGGTACAAGGCTGCGGAGGCGGCGGACATTCTGCGTCGTTCACGCGCTGCAGCGGTCTTCGCGTTCTCCGATCTGCTCGGTACCGATTACCTCGGTTCCTTGCATGAGAACGGCGTCCTCGATGACGTGGACCTGGCCGTCAACCTCCGGGGTCCTGAGACGGCGTCTGGACTCACGCGGAGCGCGTTCCTGGCTCTGGGAGAGACCGTTTCCCGGGAGACGGTCCTGGAGAGGATCGCGGCCCTCGAGTACGACAGCGTGTCCGACATCCAGTTCACTTCGGGAACGACCGGATGGCCTAAGGGCGCCATGCTCATGCATGGCACCAGCGTGCGCGGCTACACCGAGTACCTGAACTCGGTTTCGATTCGCAATGGCGACCGGGTGCTTGGCGTACCCCCGTACTTCCACATCTACGGCCTGAAAGCGGGCCTTCTCGCCTGCGTGCTGGCCGGAGCTTGTATGTACCCGGTCACCGTCTTCGACATCGTTGAGGTGGGCAAACTCATCGGGGACGAACAGATCACCGTCGTCCAGGGTCCCCCGCCGCTGCACATGGGCCTGCTCGACGACCCGCGGGTCGACCGCAGCCGGCTGAAGTCAATCCGGATCAGCTCGGTCGGGTCTGCAGGATTTGCACCGGAGAACTTTGCCCGGATCCGCGATGAGCTCGGATCGGAGGAGTTGGGCTCGGCGTATGGATTGACGGAGACGCACGGCATCGTGACCCGGAGTTATCCACATGACGACTTCGACACGGTGGCATTCTCGTCCGGCCGTCCGGTTCCAGGTATCGAGGTGAGGATTCTGGACGACAACGGCGCGGAGGCAGCCGCTGGCGAGGCTGGTGAGATCACGGTCAGGGGCTTCACCGTGATGAAGGGGTACTTCGAAGACCCCGAAGCGACCAGAAAAGCGATCGACGAAGAAGGCTGGCTTCACACCGGCGACGTCGGACTCATCGATGACCAAGGGCGCCTCTGCGTTCTGGACCGTCGCACGGACATGTTCCTCGTTGGCGGCTTCAACACCTATCCGGCCGAGATCGAGCGGATCTTGATGACCCACGGTGGACTGGCCGAGGTCGCTGTGGTCGGCGTCCCGGACGAACGGCTCGGCAAGGTCGGCATGGTGTACGCGGTGCGGAAGCCCGACGCCCACCTGGAGGCCGACGAATTGATCGCCTGGGCCCGCGAGAACCTGGCCAACTTCAAGGTCCCGCGCTACGTGGAGTTCCTGGAGCAGCTTCCTCGCAACGCGTCAGGAAAGGTCCAGAAGTTCAAGTTGGCCAGCGAGGACGAGCAGGGCCCCACGCCCAACCTGCCCACCGCCGCCAGCATCTAGATCATCACGAGAGGACACTTGCGTGGAACTCAGTTTGACGGAGGAAGAGGAGCGGTTCGCGGAGCGAGCCCGCACCTGGCTCATGGACAACCTTGCCGGGCGGTTCGCTCATCTGGCGGGTAAGGGCGGCTCGCAGAACGACGAGTTCCACGACGATCGGCGTGCTTGGGAGAAGGCCCTCTTCGAAGCGGGCTGGCAGGGGCTGGGCTGGCCCGAGGAGTTCGGCGGCTCACCAGCGACCCTGAACGAGCGGATCGTCTTTGAGTACGAGTACGCAAAGGCCGGGGCTCCGCACCGCGTCGGCGTCCACGGAATGACCCTGATCGGCCCCACGTTGCTCGCTCACGGGACCGAAAAGCAAAGGGCGCGTTTCCTGCCGCCGATTCTCTCGTGCGAAGAGGAATGGTGTCAGGGGTTCAGCGAGCCGGGTGCCGGATCCGACCTCGCCAGCCTGCGGACGCGGGCGACCCTGGTTGATGACGAATGGGTCATCAATGGGCAGAAGATCTGGACCAGTGGGGCTCACCATGCTGACTGGATGTACATTCTCTGCCGGACGGACCCGGACGCTTCCAAGCACAGGGGCATCACGATGCTCCTCCTTCCGATGGACCAACCCGGCATTGAGATCCGGCCGATCAAGAACATGGCCGGCGGAAGCCACTTCAATGAGGTCTTCTTCACCGACGCTCGGACCAGCAAAGACATGGTTGTGGGGGCGCTCAACGACGGCTGGAACGTTGCCATGACCACGCTGCAGTCCGAGCGCGGAGTCGCGACGCTGAACTATCAGATGGCATTCCAGTCCGAGTTCGACAACATCGTCGAACTGGCCCGCCAGAACGCCAAGGATCGGGATCCACTTCTTCGGCAGAAGCTTGCAGACACCGCCATCGGCCTTCAGGTGATGCAACTCAACACCTTCCGAATGCTGTCCCAGCTGATGCGCACCGGCACCTTGGGCGCCGAGACCTCGCTTCTCAAGCTCTACTGGCCCGACCTGCACAAGTCGATGGGCGAGTTGGCAATGGAGATCGCCGGTCCAGCCGCCCAGTTGGTTGGCGAGGACTACAACCTGAGTCAGTTCCAGCGGTCATGGCTGCTGAGCCGGGCGGAGTCGATCTACGGCGGCTCGCACCAGATCCACTTGAACATCATCAGCGAGCGGCTTCTCGGCATGCCGCGAGAGCCCAAGGTCGCCACTACAGCAGGAAGGAGCTGACGATGACGACCGACGCACCCAGTGCTCCGGGTGAGGGGACGATCCTCGGCGGTACGGACCAGGTCTCCGTGACAGGGGATGCGCACGTGCGTGTCATCACCCTCAATTGCCCGGACAAACTCAATTCCATCGACCAGACGATGCACCATGACCTGGTCGCGATCCTGGCCGAGCTCGAGGATGATGTCGACGTGCGCGCGGTGATCCTCACCGGTGCCGGTGACCGAGCCTTCAGCACGGGGGGGCGCCGCGGGGAGTGGGCTGCGTCGGTCGACGACCGTCGGCGTCGCATGCGCCGGGCTGGCCGATTGTTCGAAGCCCTGGTCTCCCTGCACGTCCCTGTAGTTGCGGCCGTCAACGGTGCCGCCGTCGGTCTGGGAGCCACACTGGTCGCGGCCTGCGACTTGGTCGTCATGTCGGAGAACGCCTTCCTGGCCGATACACACGTGTTGGTGGGCCTCGTTGCCGGAGACGGTGGTGCCGTCGTATGGCCTTTGCACACCGGACTGCTCCGAGCGAAGGAGTATCTCCTGACCGGTGACCGGTTGAGTGCTTCCCAAGCGCTCGAGATCGGCCTCGCGAACCGGGTCGTTGCGCCCGAATCGGTGATGTCGACGTCGCTGGAGTTCGCCAACAAGATGGCCGCCTTGCCTCCGCAGGCAGTCCAGGACACCAAGATGCTCCTCAATCAGCCGCTGCGAGCCGCGAGTGTCGAGCGCCTGCACCTCGGCCTCGCCACCGAGACCATCTCGTTCTTGGCCGGAACGAGTGATGACAACGCTCCCGGGAGCGGCAAGGCCACGTCCTGATCCTTCGGGATCGGTCAATCTGCCCGGCGAAAGTGCGCCGGCACGCTACGCAAGGAGTGAACATGTCAGGCCCTCTGAACGGACTCAAGGTCATTGAACTCGGTGGCATTGGCCCCGGACCACACGCGGGAATGGTGTTGGGGGACCTCGGGGCCGACGTGGCCCGGGTGGAAGCTCCCGGCTGGGCGGCGCGGGGTCGTCAGCGTGATCATCTGCTGCGTCGCGGCAAGCGCATCATCGAGGTCAACCTCAAGGATCCTGCAGAGCGCGACAGTCTGCTGGACCTTGTTGCTACGGCCGATGTGCTGATCGAGGGCTACCGGCCCGGAGTGACTGACCGACTCGGCGTGGGGCCGGAGACCTGCCTTGAGGTCAATCCCCGCCTTGTGTACGCGCGCGTGACTGGATGGGGGCAGCACGGCACACTCGCGCAGCAGGCCGGGCACGACATCAACTACATCTCGATCACAGGCGTGCTGCACGCCATCGGACGTGCCGACGAACGGCCTACACCACCCCTGAACCTACTTGGAGACTACGGCGGCGGTTCGATGTTGGCCGTCTCCGGGATTCTCGCAGCGCTGGTCGAACGCAGCACGTCCGGCCTCGGCCAGGTCATCGACGCGGCCATGGTCGATGGGGTCGCGGTCCTCACGCAGCACATGTGGAGCCTGCGCAGCGGGGGCCTGTGGGCTGATGAGCGGGGGAGCAACATGCTGAACGGCGCTGCTCCCTACTACGGGACGTACGAGTGCTCCGACGGCGGCTATGTCGCAGTGGGTGCCATTGAACCGCAGTTCTACTCGCTGCTGGTCCAGGGACTCGGCTTGGTTGAGGACGAACTTCCGGCGCAGCTGGACGAGCAGACATGGCCGTCTCTCCGCAGCCGATTCTCGGACATCTTCGCTTCACGGACCCGTGACGAGTGGGCGGCGACCTTCGATGGCACCGATGCGTGCGTCACGCCGGTGCTCAGCTTCGCGGAAGCTCAGGTGCATCCGCATCTGGCGGCTCGCAACACGCTTCTGGAAGTCGCCGGGGAGACTCAGTCGCACCCGGCGCCCCGCTTCTCGAGGAGTGTTCAGGACCCGCCCGTCGTACCCGCTGGATCGGTGTCGCCGATTGAGGACGTCAAGGATGCGTGGCGCATTGCATGAAGCAACGGCGGCCTGCTCGAAACCGCACATTGAAGGAGTGACTCCATGGGTATTCAGGTGACTAAGGAGGGCGCTTGCGCGCTCATCACCCTAGACTGGCCGGAGCGCCGAAATGCGCTCCCTCCCGACGACGCGAGCGCGCTGATCCTCGCGATCAACGGGGCCACAGCTGATCAGGAGATCAAGGCGCTTGTCCTGACCGGGAACGGCGCGTTCTCTGCCGGCGGTGACCTGAAGGGAATGGTCTCGCGCAAGGACATGCCCGCGGCCGAGCGCAAGGCGCTCGTGTACTCGATCTACCAGAATCTTGTCCGGACTCTCCTTGACTGTCCGGTGCCCACGTTCGCCGCCATCGATGGCCCCGCCGTCGGTCTTGGGCTCGACATGGCGCTTGCGTGCGACTGGCGTCTGTTCGGCCCGGATGGATGGTGCCGTCAGGGTTGGGGCGGCCTCGGTCTTCTGCCCGGCACTGGCGGAGAACTCCTTCTCCGTCTGAAGGCGCCGAATGCCATGTGGCAGATGCTGCCCGGCCAGCGCAAGGTTGACGGAGCGGTGGCAGAGCGGCTCGGACTTGGAGAGCGTGCCGAACCCACCGCTGTGGAAGTTGCCGTCGCGCGAGGGCAGGCTCTCGAGCCGATGCCGCGCAACGTCGTCACTCACTACGCTCGGATGGGGCGCACCGGAGTCCGGAGCGGTCTGGACGAGTATCTGGAGAAGGTGCTCAAGATCCAGCTTCCATTGCTCACGGATCCGGACTTTGCCGATCGAGCGCAGGCATCGCTGGGCGGCGGCGGGCACGACCTGGTGTCGGAGGTCTGGACCAACTGATCAGGTGTGATCCGACACGTGTTCAGGGCGCCGGGGTTTGTGACCCTCGGCGCCCTGACATGTTGAGGCCGTCGATGCCGACGGAAGCCAGACTCTCAGTCGAGTCGCTCGATGATAGTTCCCGTGCCGACGCCACCACCGCAGCACATGGTGACCAGTCCGTAGCGCGACGAGGTCCGCTCGAGCTCGTTGAGCGCCTTTGTCAGCAGAATGCCACCCGTGGCGCCGAGGGGATGCCCGAGACCGATTGCGCCGCCGTTGGGATTGACCTTCTCGAGTGATGCGCCGATCTCCCGCTGCCATGCAAGGACGACCGAGGCAAATGCCTCGTTCACCTCGAACACGTCGATGTCGTCAACACTCAGTCCAGTGCGCTCGAGCAGCGTGTGGGTCGCCGGAATCGGACCAGTGAGCATCAGCTCCGGGTCGCTGCCCACCAGGACGGAGTCGACCACACGCGCTCGCGGGCGAAGGCCAAGGCGCTCGGCTGCTTCCGGGGTCGTCAGCAGAAGAGCGGAAGCGCCGTCAGCAATCTGAGAACTGGTGCCCGCGGTGTGCAGGCCATCGTCGGGAAGGTTCGTCTTGAGACCAGCAAGGCCCTCGAGCGATGACTCGCGTGGTGCCTCGTCCCGTCTGAAACTGACCGTGCCGGAACGGTTGCCCCCTTCATCAACACTGATCGCTTCGATCGCAACGATCTGGCTGTCGAAACGCCCGTCTGCCACGGCGCTGGCCGCCAACTGCTGGGACCGGAGCGCAAACGCCTCTAGGTCAGTGCGGGTGAGGCCCCACTTCTGCGCGATCCTGTCCGCGCCTTCGAACTGGGAGGTGACCTCGTAGTGATTTGCATAGCGGTCGTTGCGGGCAACGCCATAGTCATCGTTGTTGGCGGCGCCCAGCGGCACCTGACTCATCGACTCGACGCCGGCAGCGACAGCTATATCAACCAGGCCGGATGCGACCAAACCGTGAGCCAGAGTGGTGGCCTGCTGCGAAGATCCGCACTGGGTCTGGATCGTCGTCGCTGGCACGGTCAACGGCAGCCCTGCACTGAGCCACGCGGTCCGGCCGACATTCCCCGACTGTTGGCCGACCTGGCCGACGCATCCGGTGAGTACCTGCCCCACCAGAACCGGATCAAGGGCGACGCGGTCAAAGAGCGCAGCGTAGACATCCGCGAGCAGGTCGGGCGATTCTGTGTGCGTCAGGGTGCCCTTCCTTTTTCCGACGGCCGACCGGACCGCTTCAACGATGACAACTTCGGGCATGGTCCGTCTCCTTCATGTGGCAGGAAAGGGCGTGGACGCCCAAAACCTGATTAAGTAAGATGATTGATATCATATCGCCGAGTTGGGAGCGTGGTTCGATGAGGCCAATTGCGCCGGGGCAAGCGGCTCCTCTGTGGTTCGTCGATGCCGTCGCGCAGGTGCCGGAGTCGGGTTCGGTGGAGGTGCTCGGCGCTCAGATTGCCTGGCGTGCGTGGGGCGACACGAGACTCCCCGGTGTGGTTCTCGTTCACGGCGCCGGTGGGAACAGTCGTTGGTGGGATCACATCGGACCGCTCTTGGCGAGCGATCACCGGGTCGTCGCTCTTGATCTCTCCGGGCACGGAGACAGTGCCTGGCGGGACGAGTACGGGCTCGATGTCTGGGCGCAGGAGATTCGCGGTGCGTGGAGGGTCGCAGGTGGCTCTGGTCCTTGGACCGTGGTCGGCCACAGCATGGGAGGGTTTCCCGCGCTCAAGGTGGGAACGCGGGCGGAGTCATCGCTCAAGGCAGTTGTCTGCGTTGATTCAGCCGTTCGCGATGTGCCCGACCCGGCGATCCAGCGACGCCATGCCGTCGCGGCCAAGCCGCGTTCGCGATATGCGAGTGCGGCGGAGGCTACATCTCGATTCCGGTTGGTGCCGTCGCAGCCGGCGCTGGCCTACGTCACCGACCACATCGCGGCGCACTCCGTCCGCGAGCGTGACGGGACGTGGGGGTGGAAGTTCGACAGCAGGATATTCACGCGCGAGAGCCAGTCCCTCGCGCTGCTCGAGGGTTTGACAGTGCCGGTCGCCTTCCTGAACGGCGAGTTCGGTCTTGTTGGCCCGGAGATCGATGCTCAGGTCCGCGAGCGAGTGCCGCCGGGGACACCGATGGTTCGGATACCGCAGGCTGGGCACCACTGCATGCTCGATCAGCCGATCGCCTTGGTCACGGCTCTCCGCTGTTTGGTGGCCGTTCAGGGGACCGGCAGGCGTGTGGGTTGATGACCGACGGGTGAACACTCGCTCGCCGGTTGACGCCAAGTGATCACTGCCATACCGTTGGAGCCGTTGGATAATATAACTAAATGATCTTAATGCGATCCGCGTCGATGGGCACGTCCACTCCGTCACGTGTGACCGCGCCCCGATCCATGCAGCAGAGAAGGACGAATTGATGATGGTCACCGAGGTCGACGTCGACGCCGTTGTCGTTGGTGCCGGCATGGGCGGCATTTACGCCGTCCATGCGCTCAACGATGCCGGCTTCTCCGTCCAGGGCCTGGAAGCAGGTTCCGGAGTCGGGGGTGTCTGGTTTCACAACCGCTACCCAGGCGCCCGTGTGGATGTCGAGTCCCTGTACTACTGCTTCTATTTTTCCCCTGACTTGTTCCGGGAGTGGACCTGGACCGAGCGCTATGCCGCTCAGCCGGAGATCCGCGCCTACCTTGACTGGATCGCCGAGCGCACCGGAGTCAAGGAGCGGTTCCGTTTCAACACCAAGATGATCGCGGCGCAGTGGGTTCCCGAGCAGGACCACTACCGTGTCACGACCAGCGACGGCGACACGATCATCTGTCGATACGTGGTCCTGATGACAGGCCAGCTCTCGGCGCCCCGAGAACTTCCGTTCAAGGGTCTCGAGACCTTCAAGGGCGCCTGGCACCAGACAGCGCACTGGCCGGAGGGTGACGTCGACCTGTCTGGGCGCGTGGGGGTGATCGGAACCGGATCCACCGGGGTCCAGGTCGTCACTGCAGTGGCTCCCCGAGCCGAACAACTCTACGTGTTCCAGCGCACGGCCAACTACTCGGTGCCGGCTCACAACGGCCCGTTCGACCAAGATCGGTTCGACGAGATCAGCTCCGACGTTCCGAAGGCGTACGGTCGCATCCTGACGGACCGATCGGGAAGCCTGTTCCCTGATCCGCCGGGCGCGACCACCGATTTCGATCCCGCGGAGCGGCAAGCCATCCTGGAGGAGCGGTGGGCGCTGGGGGGTCAATGCATGAACCGCGTCTTCACCGATCAGGGCACCGAACCAACTGCCAACGCCGTCGTGTCGGAGTTCGTGCGAAGCAAGATCCGCGGCATCGTCGTTGACCAAGAGGTGGCCGAGCGACTTATCCCGACGGAGTATCCCATTGGGACTCGCCGGCTCTGTGTGGACACCGGGTACTACCAGCAGTTCAACCGGGAGTCCGTGACGCTCGTGGATGTCAAGGCTGATCCGATCGATCGGATCGTTGAGGACGGGATCGTGACCCAGAGCGGTCACCACTACCAACTCGACCTGCTGATCTTCGCTATCGGATTCGATGCCTTCACTGGTGCCCTCGATGCGATTGACATCCGTAACGAGGACGGCGAGCAGCCCAGCGACCGATGGTCAAAGGGCCCACGAACCTTCCTCGGCTTGATGGCGAGCGGTTTCCCCAATCTGTTCATCCCGACGGGCCCGGGCAGTCCGTCGGTGTTGGCCAACATGATCCAGCTCAACACATTCCAGGCCGACTACGTCGTCCAACTCATCAAGCACATGAAGGCCAACGGGCTGACCCGTGTCGAGCCCACCGAGATCGGCCTCGACGACTGGGCGGCAGAGGTCGCCGCAGCGTCGGGAAAGCTGCTCCGTCTTAACGTGCAGAACTACATGGTGCACGTGAGCGATGACGGCACGAGGACGTTCATGCCTTACGCCGGAGGCTTCGGTCGTTTCGTGGAGCTGTCCAACGAGGCCGCGGATGCGGGCTACCCGGGCCTGTCCTTCCGGTAGGGAGGTATCGAAGGTGGAGACTCGGACTCAGACAGCTCGGGAGGTTGCACTTTTTCTGGAGGGAGCGGGACGGCAGCGACGTTTTCCCGCCGCGGCGCTGTCCGACCCCGCGGTCGCGGAGCAGTATGTTGCGCGTGCCCGTGCCGGGAACTATCCGACTGATGGGGCGAGTCGGCTTCCGGTGCGCCGAGTGTCAGAACACGACATTGCCAAGGGTGTCCGCGTCCGGACCTACGTCCCGGACGGTGATGGACCGCACCCGCTGCTGGTGTACTTCCATGGTGGTGGCTTCATTCTCGGCAACCTCGACATGCACGACCTGACGTGTCGGTTCCTGGCACGAGAGGCGGGGGCCAGCGTCGTCAACGTCGACTATCGGCTGGCACCTGAACATCGGTTCCCCGCGGCCCTCGATGACTGCTTCGCTGCCGTCGAGTGGGCGGAGGCACACGCTGAGGAACTGTGCGCCGATACGGGACGCCTGGTTGTCATGGGGAGCAGCGCAGGAGGAAACCTCGCGGCGTCAGTCGCGATCAAGGCGCGCGACGCAGGTAGGCCGAAGATCGCCTTGCAGGTACTGGTCAATCCGCTGCTTGATTCGGCCATGCGGGGCAAGTCTCTGGAAACGTACGCGCACGGCCACTTTCTCGAGCGCGCCCAGGTGCGCTTCTTCTGGGACCAGTACATCGGCGACGCGCCGAAGGATGACCCGTTGTTGTCGCCAGCGCACGCAGAGTCGCTGGCGGGTCTGCCTCGAGCGATCGTGTTGACCTCCGAGCTCGATCCCTTGAGGGACGAGGGTGAGCTGTATGCCAATCGGCTGGCGTCGGCTGGATGTCGCGTTCAGAGGTTCCGCGTACCTGGCCAGCTGCATGGCTTCTTGGGAATGATCGACGCATTCAGTGATGCACGTGTGTGGCTGACCCGGCTCGCCGACCTCATGGTCACCGAGCTTGATCGCCCGTCTCAATAGGCCCAAGGAGGGTGTCAAGTGCCGAGTTCGACGAAGCCTCTTGAGGGCCTGAGTGTGGTGATTACGGGAGCGGGCCGCGGGCTCGGCGCCTCGTATGCGCGCTACTGCGCCGAGCTCGGGGCGCGCCTGGTCATCGCCGATGTCGATCCGGCGTCCCTGGAGGAGATCCGCGGCCAGTTGACGTCGTCAGGGGCGCAGGTCGTGGCTGCGGTCGTTGACGTGGCGGATGCTGCGGCTATGGACGGTCTGGCCGACCTGGCCGTGAGTGCATACGGTGGCCTGGACGGGTGGGTCAACAACGCCGGGATTCAGGTCATGGGCGAGCTCGATGACCTGGATCCTGCTGAGGTGCGCCGGGTCGTCGAGATCAACCTTCTCGGCGTCATTTTCGGCACGCAGTCAGCCCTGCGTGTGATGCGGCTTCGGGGAACCGGTTCGATCGTGAACACAACCTCCGGTGCGCAGGCGGGCATGCCGCTCCTGAACGTCTACGGAGCCACCAAGGGAGGTGTCGCCTCCCTCACATACGGAACGGCATTGGATCTTGCGGACACCCGCATCCGGGTCAACGCCATCGCTCCCCTTGCAACAACCCCGATGACCGAGTCGACACGTCAGTTCCGAAAGGCCAACAAATTCAGCGGTGGCACGGTGGCGCTCCCGCCCGCTGAGAACAATGCGGGAGCGATCGCATTCCTCCTCTCGCCGGCTTCCGGGAGAGTCCGCGGACAGGTTCTCCGTGTTGACCTTGACGGCCTTTCGTTGATGTCGCACCCGAGTCGCATCGAGGCTTCGCTGGCCCGAGGCCATCTGTGGACGTACGACGACGTTCAACAGGCCTACGCGGAACGCCTCGCGCGGCGGGAGATCCGACCGGGTAATCGAGCGGCCGCCGAGCCTGACGCCAAACCGCTGAAGGCCGTTGACGAGGCCGATTCAAACGATTAGGCTAAATAAATCAGTTATATCGCGCGGTCGTGCCCTGGGGCCGACCGTCCGCCCGAATAGGAGACAAGGTGTCGGCCGAAACTGCTTTGGCGCCCATCATTGAACCGATGTCTGCGGACGACTATCACGTCACGGTGGACCTTGTTGACGACGTGCTGACGTTCGACATCGCCGCCGGCGAGGATGCATGCGAAGACTGCCTGACGCCGCCTGCGATCCTCGAACGCATTATCCGGAGCCTGCTGTCGGAATCCGGCATCGAGCCCAAAGAGGTCGTCGTCAAATACCCGCCCAAGACCTCCTGATGTCGGAAGTGGAGCGTCCGATCGAGGATCTGCGGTCTTCCAAAGGTGAGCTCGGTTCGTTTGCCGGCGCAGACATGTCAACGGGCCTGATCTGGGGAATCAAGCGGAGCTTTCTGGCGTACTTGTCGCGGATGCCGGACCTCAAGAGCTCGGTGAGCGGGGGAGCGTCAGTCGCGCCGGAGCTTGGCCTGTACCACTTCCCGCTCGCATCCAGTGACGCCTACGATTATGGCACTGGCCAGGGGACGCTGAAGTTCCAGGGAGACCTCCGCTTCTCTGGTCACTTCGGGTTCCTGTTCGTGATGCTCGTTGATCCATGGGTGACTTTCGACGACGGTCTCGCGACGTTGAGCTTTCACGATGTCGAAGCAGACCCTGAGCTTGCCGACGACAGTGCCCGGCGTCCGATGCTCGGACTCGGTTACCCCGGGTACGTCGATGCG
This sequence comes from Nocardioides sp. WS12, assembly GCF_014108865.1. NCBI lineage: Bacteria > Bacillati > Actinomycetota > Actinomycetes > Propionibacteriales > Nocardioidaceae > Nocardioides > Nocardioides sp. WS12. The sequence continues at coordinate 1,329,111 of NZ_CP053928.1, forward strand.
CACGGCATCCGCGACTGGCAGCTGATACCAACCTCATTGCGTACAGAGGCGGTGTCCGTGTTCAACGAGGTGTATCCGCCCGGTGAGCTCTTTGAGCCCCTGCACATGCGGGTGACCCTCTAGCGCCGCTGAGATCCGGTCGCAAAGCGCGATCATCAAACCACGTTGGATGGTTCGGATCCTTCCCGTTCATCTAGCTCAGAATCCTCAAAGGCAGCCCATATGACTTCCCCCCAGTCCGCCCTCGTGCTCGTGAACGTTGACCGCGGAGTTGCTCTGATCACCTGGAACCGGCCGGACCGCCACAACGCATGGACGCTGTCGATGGAGGCTGAGTACTTTCAGGCCCTCCGCGATGCCGAGGCGGATCCAGCTGTTCGTGTCATTGTGGTCACCGGCGCCGGGCGGAGCTTCTGTCCGGGCATGGATGCCAACTTCCTGGACGACATGTCGCAGGGACATCTGGACACTCGACCACAGGACCGTACGCCCTCACTGCTGCCCACCACCCTCAAGACCCCGGTGATCGCTGCGATCAACGGCGCGTGCGCAGGGCTGGGGCTTGTCCATGCGCTTTTCTGTGACATTCGGTTCGCGGCGAGCGGTGCCAAATTCTCCACGGCCTTCGCGCGTCGTGGGATCATGGCAGAGCAGGGCATCTCCTGGGCGCTTCCCAAGGTCGTTGGTTTCTCCAATGCGATGGAACTCTTGCTCTCGGCTCGAACGTTCACGACGGACGAGGCTCTCCGAATCGGCCTGGTGAATCGGTCGTTCGAAGCGGCAGACCTTCTTCCCGCTACGCTCGACTACGCGGCGGAGCTTGCTCAGAACTGCTCGCCGCTAGCGATGGCGACCATCAAGCAGCAACTGCATCACGACACCGAGAAGACTCTGGATCAGTCGCGCATTGCAGCGATCGACTTGTGGAACTCCACGTTGAAGCCCCACCCGGACTTCGCTGAGGGAATCAAGAGCCTGGTGAGCAAGACTACGCCCTCATTTGGGCCGTGGCCGCCCCGAGAATTGTGACCGCGGACAAGCGGACGGAATCGCTCAGAAGTAGATCCGGGAGATCGTCTCGGAGATGCAGGCGGGCTTCTCCGACCCTTCGATCTCGATGGTCGTGCGGAGCTTGACCTGAGCACCGGTGTCCGTGACGTCCACGTTCGCGAGAAAGGGTCGGGCCCGCAGGCGCGAGTTCACAGCGACGGGTGACAGGAAACGTACGCGGTCAAGACCGTAGTTCACAATCATCTTCGCTCCTTCGACACGGTACACCTGAGCCACCAGAACGGGGATGAGCGACAAGGTGAGGTACCCATGGGCGATCGTCGTTCCGAATGGCCCAGTCCTTGCGCGCTCGGGATCGGTGTGGATCCATTGCAGGTCGCCGGTGGCCTCGGCGAACGAGTCGATGCGAGTCTGCTCGATGAGCAGCCAGTCGCTGGCGCCGAGATCCGTTTCCTTGCTCTCGAGCAGTTCGTCTGTCCGGGTGAAGATGTGCACAGGGGTTTCTCCGTCTTCGCTGAAGGGTGCCGCGGGTCGGCCGAATTGTGAGTGTGCCGACAACAGCGCCCGCCGTTGGGCCTGTACTCATCGACTAAATTCGTTGTATCATTCCACTCTATTACCTTGGTCAAGCGAAGACTATAGAGAAAGGGATGACCCATGATCACCACGCCTTTCACTGAGCTGTTCGGCGTCGAGGCGCCGATCACTCAGGGCGGAATGCAGTGGGTCGGACGCGCAGAACTGGTCGCTGCCGTCGCCAACGCGGGCGCGCTCGGCTTCATCACGGCCCTGACCCAGCCCGATCCAGAGGCGCTGGCGAAGGAGATCGCGCGGTGCCGAGACCTGACGGACAAGCCGTTCGGCGTGAACCTGACGATCCTCCCGACGATCAACCCTCCGCCGTACGATGAGTACCTCCACGCGGCCATCGACTCAGGCATCACCATCGTCGAGACTGCCGGTTCCAACCCTGCAGAACGCCTACCGCTGCTGCATGCCAACGGCGTTAAGGTGCTGCACAAGTGCACGAGCGTCAGGCACGCGGTCAGTGCGCAGGCGATCGGTGTGGATGCGATCAGCATCGACGGCTTCGAGTGTGCGGGTCACGCCGGCGAGGACGACATACCTGGACTGCTGCTGATTCCGACTGCCCGCGACCAGATCACGATTCCCATGATCGCGTCCGGGGGATTTGCTGACGGTCGCGGTCTTGCCGCCGCGCTTGCTCTCGGAGCGGACGGCGTCAACATGGGAACCAGGTTCATGGCGACCACCGAGGCGCCCATTCATGACGCCATCAAGCAGCGGATTGTCGAATCCAACACGTCCAGCACGCAGCTCATATTCCGACCCCTGAAGAACACCGCTCGTGTCGCTGACAACAGGGTCAGTCGCGAGGTCGTGGAGATCCTCGAAGCCGGCGGAGAATTCTCGGACGTCCGGCATCTCGTCGCCGGAGCCCGGGGTCGGACCGTCTACGAGACTGGGGATCCGGAAGCCGGCGTCTGGTATGCCGGCATGTCTCAGGGCCTCATTCACGACGTGGCCCCTGTGGCCGACGTACTTCGCCGGATCCTGCGCGAGGCGGAGGACACGATCACCGGCCGGCTCGCGGCCATGGTGCGACCTGCTTGATTCCCTGCACTGTCCATGCAAGGACGCTGCAACTACAAGAACCGGGCCCAACGACATCGTTCGGGTACTGCCGGACGGCAAACAAGGAGAAGTGACGATGACATCGACCAACACCGAGACGGCTCAGGCGGAGCTGCTGAGCCAGGGCCTCACTTGGGAGGACATGGATGGAAAGGTCTTCCGTACTGCCCGACGGACCGTCACTGAGGCGGATCTGATCCAGTTCGTCACGTGGGCCGGGTTCAACGAGCCGCTGTTCTTTGACGCCGACCACGCCCAGCAGGCAGGCTATGCGGGCCGTCTGATTCCTGGTGCGATGATCTACTGCATTGCCGAGGGCCTCATCCTGCAGAGCAACGTCCTTAATGGCACTGGGCTGGCCTTCATGCAGATGGACCTGTCAGTCAAGCGCCCGGTATTCGTAGGCGACACGCTCCATGCGATCGTCTCGACGGTCGAGGCTCGCCAGTCGAGCAAGCCCGGCCGTGGTGTCGTGCGCTCGCACGTGAGCGTCCGTAATCAGCGTGACGAGGAAGTGCTGGTTTTCACGCCGGTGCGCCTGATCCGCGGGAACGACTTCGACGACCTTCAGTCGTAGCCGGAAGGCTCCGACTCGCGCTCCTGTGAAAGTGCCCCCGAACCCCGATGGAGAATCCGAAATGACGTTCGCCGGATACGACCTGCCCGAAGAGCTCGAGGCGATGCGGGACGTCGTCAAGAAGTTCGTCACGGAGAGAGTCGTCCCAGCAGAGGCATCATTGCCGGTCACGGATGCGTATCTGCCAGACGACGTTCTGGCGGGCCTGCGTGAGCAGGCGAGGCGTGCTGATCTCTGGTGCTTCGATGCGCCCGAGGAGTACGGCGGAGCGGGGCTGAGCGCCTTCCAGCTCGTCGTGGTTCTGGAGGAGGCGTGCAAGCACCGGATGTGCTTCCCCCATGCCGGAGCCGGGGCCTTTGGGCAGAGTCCGCCCGTCGTCCTGTACGGGCAGAGCGACTACCTGACCGAGAACTACGTTCGACCCACGATCGAGCACGGATGGGGGTCGTTCACAGCCATCGGGGAGGAGGCAGGCGGCTCCGATCCCGCTCGGGCCATCAAGACCTCGGCCCGGCGGGATGGTGACGACTGGATCATCAACGGCCGCAAGCTGTTCATCACCAACGTCGAGAAGGCCAAGTACGGCGTTGTCTATGCCCGGACCCAGTCAGGCATCAGTGCCTTTGTCGTGGACACGGACTCCGCTGGTCTCAGCAGCCATGAGATCCCGGTGATCCGGGACCGCTGGCCGGTGGAGCTGATCCTCGATGATGTCCGGGTGCCTGGCTCGCACCTCGTTGGCGAGGAGGGCCAAGGGCTGATGCTGGCATCCAAGTGGCTCGTGCGAGGTCGATTGACCTATGCCGCGCGATCCGTTGGGCTTGCCGCCGAGTCTCTGCGCTTGGCAGTGGAGTGGATGAAGGATCGCGAGACGTTCGGCGCAACGCTGGCAACGCGGCAGGGGCTCCAGTGGCAGGTGGCCGATGCTCAGGTCGAAATCGACGCCGGGCGGATGTTGACCTGGCGTGCTGCCTGGAAAGACGACCAGGGTGAGGACGCGAGGCTGGATGCTGCGATGGCGAAGCTCTACTGCACCGAGATGTCCTTCCGCGTCGTCGACCGGATGATGCAGATCATGGGCGCCATGGGCATGTCGCGGGAGGTTCCGCTCGAGAAGTGGCTGCGAGACCTTCGAGTTGCTCGTGTGGTCGAAGGGACCACGGAGATGCTGCGGAGCCAGGTTGCGCGCGGTGTGATCGGTCCGTCCGTCAAAGGCTGATTGGGCATTGACGAGGCGTCCGTTTCGAGTGATCGAAGCGGGCGTCTCTGCTCGGCCTCCACCACGCCACCTAGCCATATCTATTGATTCATCTACCTGATTCAGCGTATAGTCGTCCTGAGTCCCCGTGCGAGTCCGGGGTGATGACGGTCGGGACGCTGCGTCCGACGTTTCGAAGGAAGCGAGTGAACACATGTCTAGCCTTGCAGGAAAGGTAGCTCTGATCACCGGTGCGGCCCGTGGTCAGGGTCGATCGCACGCGATTCGGCTGGCCGAGGAGGGCGCCGACATCATCGCTCTCGACTCGCTGACTGACATCGCAACCATTGGGTACCCCATGGCCAGCGAAGACGATCTGAAGGAGACGGTTCGTCTGGTGGAGGCCCTCGGTCGACGAATCGTGTCGGCAAAGGTCGATGTCCGTGACGGCGCAGGCATGACGGCCGCTGTCAACGCCGGCGTCGCTGAGTTGGGGCGCCTCGACATCGTGATCGCCAATGCCGGGATCGTCTCCTTCTCGTTCGTAGAGGACATGAGTGATGAGATGTGGGACGACGTCGTCGACATCGTCCTCAGCGGCTCGTTCCGAACCGTGCGTGCCGCCATCCCGCACCTGAAGAAGAACGAGAAGGGCGGGTCCATCGTCTTCATCGGCTCGCTCGGCGCCTTCAAGGGCAATCGGAACGTGGCCCATTACTCCGCTGCGAAGCACGGGCTGGTCGGGATGATGAAGTGCCTGGCCATCGAGCTCGCGGAGAACAACATCCGTGTGAACACGATCAGCCCCACGAGCACCGACACGATGATGGTCCACAACCTCGGAAGCTACCAGCTGTTCTACCCCGAGAAGGACGCGACCAAGATGGGCAAGGAAGACGTCTGGGACCGGCACGCCGGCAAGAACCTGTTGCCCGTCGCGTGGATCGATCCCATCGACATCAGCAACGCAATCGCCTGGATCGTCAGCGACGGTGCGCGCTACGTCACGGGCGCTTCGCTGCCGGTCGACGCCGGTGCTTCGACCAAGTAGCTGCTCGCTTCCCACCCATTTTCGAGGAGCACCTTGATGACGAACGTTGACTTCAGCGGCCCTTCTGAATCTGACGCGTTGCACGAGTACCCCATGGCCAGGGACCGGGACCGGTCTTTCGAGCCACCGACCGAGCTCCTGGGCCTTCAGGAGACTCAGCCGGTGACGCGGGTCAGGATCTGGGATGGCAGCAAGCCGTGGCTGATCACCCGCCACGCCGACCTACTGGCGGCCATGGGCGATTCCAGGGTCAGTGCGGATGCCATGAGGCCCGGGTATCCCCACCGAGGCGCCGGAACGATGGCTCGGTGGCAGCACACCCCGTCCCTCGTGGCGATGGACGATCCCGAGCACCGCGCCATCCGGAGCATGGTCACGCCGGCCTTTCGGGTCAAGAACGTCGAGGCGATGCGGCCGGGTATCCAGGCGCTCACTGACAAGCTCATCGATGACATGTTGGCCGGACCCAACGAGGCCGACCTCGTCGCTGCCTTCGCCCTGCCCCTCCCGTCGGAGGTCATCAGTGAACTCCTTGGCGTCCCGGAGGAATACCACGAGTTCTTCCAGGAGTTGTCGGCCGTCCTGGTCAATCGGTACTCGACGCCTGAGGCGAGCATCGAAGCCAACATGAAACTCATTGACTATCTCGAGACGCTGATCGAATCGAAGCGGGAGAACGGCGCCTCAGACGTGCTTTCCGACCTTGCGCGCCTGGTCTCGGACGGACGGGTGGCCCGCCGTCGTGCGGCGGAGCTCGGGGCCTTCCTCCTGTTCGCGGGTCATGAGACAACCGCGAACATGATCGCGCTCAGCGCGGTGCTGCTGCTGCGCAATCCCGACCAGCTCGAGATCCTCAAGGCGACGGATGATCCGAAGGTGGTAGCGAGTGCCGTCGAGGAGTTGCTTCGCTATCTGACTATCCCGCACCTTGGGCGGCGCCGCGTGGCGACCGAGAACCTGGTCATCGGTGGTCAGGAGATCAAGGCCGGCGAGGGAATCATCTGTGCGGCCGATGCCGCGAACTGGGACCCCGCAGTCTTCCCTGATCCAGGCAAGCTGGATCTTCTTCGTGATGCGCGGCGTCACGTGACCTTCAGCTACGGCGTCCACCAGTGTCTGGGCCAGCCGCTCGCGAGAGTGGAGCTCCAGGTCGCGCTGACGACCCTGTTCCGGCGGATTCCGACTCTCAAGGTCGACGCCGCGCTGGACCAGCTCTCGTTCAAGCACGACGGAAACAACAACGGCATCTACGAACTACCGGTCACCTGGTAGCCCGGCCTTCGGCTCAATTAGAAGAGGTACTTCCATGTCCATGAATGTCAGCGTCGAGGCCCACAAGTGCGTGTCGTCCGGCCAGTGCGTACTGATCGCTCCCGAGGTCTTCGATCAGGACGACGAAGGCCTCGTGCTTCTTCTGGAAGAGACGCCTGGGGCGGATGAGCACGAGAACGTCAAGGAAGCCGCGGCCGTGTGCCCGGCGGCGGCGATTCACCTGCGTCAGGACTGAACAGATGTCTCTGCGCAAGGTCGTCATCGTCGGAGCCTCTGCGGCGGGCCTCGCGGCCGCTGAGACCGTGCGCAGGGAGGGCTTCGAGGGCAGCCTTGTGATGATCGGCGACGAGTCGCACCTGCCGTACGACCGGCCACCACTGTCGAAGCAGATCCTCAAGCGTGAGTGGACCTCGGATCGGTTGGCGCTGCGCGCACGGCCCGACGTGGATGCCTTGGCGGCCGACTGGAGACTTGGCGTGCCTGCGCTGGGCCTTGACCTCGTCGATCGCTCTGTCGTCCTCGGCGACGGATCAAAGGCCCACTTCGATGGATTGATCGTGGCGACCGGTGTCCGGCCGCGTCTGTTCCCGACTGCTTCGGCGGTACGTGGCGCCCACGTGCTGAGGACTCTTGATGACGCCGCAGCGATTGCGACAAGGCTGGCTCCTGGCGGCAACCTCGTGGTCATCGGGGCGGGATTCCTGGGCTGCGAGGTCGCGGCCAGCGCCCGCGCAGTCGGCGCGAACGTCACGCTGCTGGAACCGGCGCCCGTGCCGTTGGCCCAGGTGTTCGGGGAGAGGGTCGGTGCAATGATCGCCGACCTCCACCGTGATCACGGCGTGGACGTGCGTCTCGGTATCGGCGTGAGTGAACTGGTCGTCGACGGCGAGTGTGTGACTGGAGTCCGGCTCGCAGACGGCTCGGTCGTCGACGCAGACGACGTGGTGAGTTGCATCGGATCCCTGCCGAACACCGAATGGTTGGAGGGCAGTGGTCTGACGGTGGACAACGGTGTCGTGTGCGACGAGTTCCTGATGGCAGCTCCCGGTGTCTACGCGGCTGGCGACGTCGCGCGGTGGCACCATCCTCGTCTGGGAAAGTCCACGAGGATTGAGCACCGCACCAATGCTGCCGAGCAGGGGATGGCAGCTGCGCGGAACCTGTTGGCAAACGGTGTGCCAACGGCATACTCACCAGTTCCCTACTTCTGGTCCGACCAGTACGACCTCAAACTGCAGGCCTACGGGAGTCTGGCGGGACACGAAGAGATGCTCGTCGTCGAGGGCGACCTGGCTGAATGGAGTTTCGTCGCGGTCTACCGCACAGCGGACCGCATCACCGGAGTCGTGAGTGTCGGCATGCCAGTGAAGAGAATCCTTCCGTGGCGGGCCGCCATCGGGAGCGACATGTCCTGGCATGACGCTGTGGAACGCGTGCAGGCGGGCTCGATCTGAGGCCAGCGCGCAACCTTCAGACGTACTCGAAGAGGTCGAGGATCGTCTTCGCCGTCCCGCTGGCCAAGTAGTCGTCTGCATCCGTGAGGTGACTCTGCCAGAGTTGTTCGGCTCCATCGGCGTCCTTTGCCTCGATCAGCTCGACAAGCCTGCGGTGAGCCCGAGCTCCCTTGTGTGTGGCCCGTCCGAGGCTCTCGGCAACGTGATCCTCGGCAATGCGCGAGTAGTTGCCGGCGTCGACGATCTCCCGGAGCAACCCGGACAGCACATTGAGGGTTGCGCTGCCCGCGAGGTCGACGACGACGGCGTGGAATCTGGTGTGCGCACGTATGAACCGCGAAGGATCGTCCATCGCCGCTTCGCCGTGCTCGATCTCAGCCCAGAGTCTACTCAAGTCTGCGTCGGTGCGCCCTTCAGCAAGCAGGCGGGCGCAGTGCTGTTCGATCACAGTACGACCGTTGTAGACGTCGGCCAGGGTCGCCCCGTGGAGCTGCAGCACGATGCCTACATGTTTCGCGGCGACGTCCGTGGTCGGTGTGCGAACGCGCGCACCGCCGTGGGCACCCCGTCGAACCTCGATGAGCTGCTCGGACTCCAGCACGCGAAGCGCCTCGCGCAGAGTCGGCCTCGAGACTCCGAACTGGTCGATGAGATCCGCCTCGGGTGGGAGAACATCGCCGTTCTTCAAGGTGCCGATGAGAACCTGGCGCCGGAGCTGACTCGCGACGAGGTTGGCGATCTTCGGGGCGTGGACTCGCGTTATCCGGGCGTCTTGCTCTGGTTGCTCCACACGCACCCCCAATATCGGCTGACCAAGATGGTAGATTTAACTATATCTAAGAAGGCCTTCCGAGGCCATCGACTAGACTGTAATACCTAGTCAGATCTTTTAAAGACATCAGGTTGTGGAGTTCTCATGGGTAGTTACGAGCAGGTCGTGTTGACGCGTCGTGATGCTGTCGTCGAGGTGCGGCTGCACTCCGACGGGGGGGAACTCCTGTGGACGCCGACGGTGCACCGCGAACTCCCTATCGCGTTCGCGGAGGTTGGCGCGGACATCACCGTCAAGACGGTAATTGTGACAGGTACCGGTAGTTCCTTCTGTGCGGGCGTGGACATGGCTGCCTTCAAGGCGCGCAGTGCAGGTGGGGGTGGGTGGGATCCGACTTGGTACGAGGGGAAACGTCTACTTCAGGACCTCGTTGGAATCGACGTCCCTGTCATCGGGGTGGTCAATGGCCCTGCGCTGATCCACTCCGAGATTCCGCTCCTTGCGGACGTTGTGATTGCGGCTGACCACGCCGTATTCCAGGACTCTGGACATTTCCAGACCGGGGGAGTGCCCGGCGACGGTGTCAATCTGGTCTGGTCCCACCTCATTGGAACGACACGGGCGAACTACTTCCTGATGACGGGCCAGGTGCTGACTGCCGCGGATGCTCTAGCACTTGGTGCGGTGAATGAGGTGCTACCCCTCGACCAGGTCAGCGAGCGGGCCTGGGAACTCGCGGCGTGCTTCGCGCAGCGCCCGCTCCCCGTCCTGAGATACACGCGAGAAGCGCTCAATCTGGGTCGTCGTCGGATGCTGCTCAATGACCTGAGCCACGGTCTGGCGGTCGAGGGACTCGGCCTTGCCGCGGCACGTTCAGCGCGGGAGGCCTGACGTCCGGACACCGACACAGGGGGCGAGGCCGGCTTGGCCTCGCTTCCTGTTGGCGACGTCCTCTGTAAGGTCACGCTGAGGCGGTGACCTCTGCGCCGTGCGCGCGAACCTCGGCTCCGCTGATGACGACTCTATTGAGAGTCGCCCGAGTCACTCCCGTCCCGGAATCGATGGTGAGGCTGAGCTGCTCGATCAGGTCGGCCAGTTGAGACACCCCGCCCGGAGTCAGCGCGGCGGGACCGTCGGTCAGACGCCCTCGGCACAGCCGTTCGAGCATCCGCTGCGCTTCCCCGGATCGCAGCGGAAGGAGGGCGTGGGCAGACTCAGTCATGAGTTCGCCGAGCGTGCCGCCGAGTGAGACCGAAGTAATCGGACCGAATTGAGCGTCGTGGGTGGCCTCGAGTCGAAACTCAACGGCCTCATGCGGCAGGGCCGACGGAGAAGCGGCAATTCCGAAGGAGGAGAGACGATCAGCCGACGCGTCTTCGGTCAGGACTGTCCCGGCCCCAGCGTCGTCGACACGGCCGACGGCAAGAGTCGGCGCGGGTTTCGACCCCTGGGCGAGCCTGCGCGCATACTCGCTCAAGGCCGCCATTGCGCGGACCATGGTGGGCGCATCGGTGAATGCGGGTACTCCGTTGGCGATCAGGTAGCGGACGACCTCGGGGTCGGCGGTGTGCACCAGCGCCGGCTTCTGGTTGCGTTCGACCGAGTCGCGCACGGCCGCGGCGCGCTCCGCGGAGGTCGTGGGTGATATTCCCGAGATGCAGACGCCGTCGTAGCCGGCCTCCTGGAGCACTGTGTCGACAACCGAGTCGAAGATGGTCGGGTCGTTGACCGAGTTGGCCGTGTAGTCGATCGGGTTGCGCGAGGAGCCGAACGGCGGAATGCGCTCCCTGATTTTCGCCTCGGTGGACGGGCTCGGACGGTTGAGCACCAGCCCTGCCCGCGCCGCCTCGTCGGCCATGACGACACCGAGCCCGCCGCTGCCCGTGACGATGCCGAGCTTGTTGCCAGTCGGAAAGCGTCCCGCAGCGAAGGCCGCCGAGAAGTACACCAGCTCCGCCGGTGTCTCCGCACGGACGATCCCTGCACGCTCCAGAAGCGCTTCGACGAGCGCATCGTCAGAAGGGGCCGAGCCGGTGTGACTCGCGGCTGCCGCCGCGCCACCGGCCGAGAATCCCGACTTCATGGCAACGATGGGTTTGCCGAGCTCCAGGGCTCGAAGACCGGCGCTGAGGAGCACGTCGGGGTCCGGGAGGCCCTCCAGGAAGAGAAGGACCGACTTCACGTCCGGCTGCTCGATGAGGTGGGACACCGCTTCGGCTGCGGTCACATCGGACTGGTTCCCGGTGGTGCAGAGATAGTTGGCGCCGAGGCCCACGCGGTGGACCTCGCGCCAGAAGAACGCGCCTACTGCGCCGCTCTGGCTCACGATGGCTACCCCGCCACCTTCGTCGGCGGGGGCTGAGATCGCGGCGAACGTCGCCAGTAGGCCTTCGCTTCGGTTGACCAATCCGATGCAATTGGGGCCGAGCAGCCGCATTCCGTACTTTCTGGCGATCGCGTGCATCTCTTCCTGCTCGTGCCGCCCTTCGTCTCCGGTTTCCGCAAATCCCGAACTGAACACGATGGCCGCCCCGGTACCTCGCTGGCCAAGCTGGTCGACCACCGAGAGGACGTCCTCGCTACGTACTGCGACGATCGCCAGGTCAGGTGTCTCGGGGAGGTCTGCGACGGTCGGGTAGCCGGGCACGCCCTGCACAGTCGCTCTGCCTGGGTTGACCGGGTAGGTCTGTCCGGGGAACTGTGTGAGGAGATAGTCGAGCACCCGCCCCCCAATCCGGGCCTTGTTGTCGGAGGCGCCGATCACGGCGATCTTCTTGGGGGCAAAGAGACAGTCCAGCGAACGCATGTCCGTCATCGGTCATCCTTTGTCGTTAGCTGCGGCGTCGTGCCGCATCGGTTCCCGGCATCGACCGGCGGATCACTATCCGGGGCGCTCGGCAAGTCTGGTGCGCACCACCCCTCATTATCTTAATGAATAGACTGTTTGGTGTCTAGGTGTGAGACGTGATGCTGATTGACACAACACAAATCATTCAACTAATCTGGTTGTATCTCCGGGAACCTCGGAGTTCAGCGGCTGGCGAAGTCCCGATCTTCGGCTGGCAGGCGCCCGGTTTTGGCCGCTATCTGCATGAGGAGATCACGAGTGCTCGCCGACGAGACGTTTGCAAACTGCCTCGAGGGCGTCCGCGTCCTGGACTTCTCTCGCTTCGAGTCTGGCCCGACCTGCACGCAGACCCTCGCATGGCTCGGAGCCTCGGTTGTCAAGGCCGAGGCCGGCCGCGGAGGCGACCCCGGTCGGGCCATCGGGCGCAAGGGGGCCGACCCCTATGGCGCCTGGTTCCAGGAGTACAACTCCAACAAGCAGTCGATCGCGTTGAATCTCAGGAGCACGCGGGGCATCGAGCTCGCCAGGGCCTTGGCCGCGGAGGCAGATGTCGTGGTCGAGAACTTCGCGCCGGGGCGGATGGAGGAGATGGGACTCGGATACGACTCCCTGGTCGCTGTGAACCCGGGCCTCGTCTTCGCTGAGATCAAAGGCTTCGGGCCGGGCAGCGCGTACGAAAAGTACCTGGCTTTCGACGGTGTTGGTCAGGCAACCGGTGGTGTCATGAGCGTGACGGGCGAGCCGGGTGGACGCCCGATCCGGGCAGGCCTGAACATCGCAGACAGTGGCAGTGGGATGCTCATGGTGACCAGCATCCTGGGCGCCCTGAACCGTAAGGCCCGGACCGGCCAAGGTGCCCGACTGAGGCTGTCGATGCAGGACGCGGTCATGCACTTCCTGCGTGGTGCGTTTGCTTCGCAGCTGTCGACGGGTAGTCCGCCCAAGCGAGCGGGCTCCGGCGGTGTCAGTGTGGCCAACGTACCGAGTGACACATACCTCTGCAGTCCCGAAGGTCCGAACGACTTCATCTTCATCTACACGCGGTCGACCAGCTCCGAGCACTGGCACCGCCTGCTGCACCTGATCGGCCGGCCGGAGCTGATCGGCGATCCACGACTCGAGACCGCCGCGGCCCGCGTCGCGAACGTCGATGAGGTCAACGCGATGATCACCGCGTGGACCAGGACGCTGACGAAGCAACAAGCGATGCAGGCGCTGGGTGACGCACAGATCCCGGCAGGCCCGGTCCTGGACACGCGCGATCTGCTCGCGGACAACAGCTTTGCGGAGCGCGGCCTGTTCCAGGACGTGGCGCACCCGTCGATCGAGGACTTGAGAGTGCAGACCTGGCCCGTCGAGGTCGACGATCGCCTGGTCCGGGTCCTACCTGCTCCACTGCTCGGCGAGCACACCGAAGTCGTCCTCCGGGACTGGCTGGCACTGAGTGACGCCGAGATCGCAGGTCTGATCTCGGACGGCATCGCGACTCAGGCCTTGTGATCACCACCAATCCGAAGGGGACTCGATGAGCGCCGATGCGCAGCAGGACACGGATTTCGATCCGACCTTCCACCACTACAACTTCCGCAGGACCAGCGGCCAGCCACGGTTCTTCGAGGACATGATCCTCGGCGAGAAGTTCTACATGCCGAGCCGCACGGTCACTGACGCCGCCTTCGCGGCATTTCAGGTCATCTCGGGTGACAACCACCCGAGCCACTACGACATGGAGTTCAGTCGCTCCAAGGGCTGGCCCGACCTCCAGGCGCACGGACTGCAGATGGTGGCACTCACTGCGCCGGGAGCCAGTGACTTTGTCTTCGTCACCGGCGGGGCGATGATGGGGTTCATCGAGCAGTCGAGCAAGTTCCTCAAGCCCCTCTATCGCGGCGACACGGTCTACCCGGCCATCAAGATCGCTGAGCTCGTCCCGCAGCGCAACACGGGCGTCATGATTCTCGAGTCAACAGTGCACAATCAGCGCGGTGAACTGCTGATGCTCGGAGAGCAGCGGTTCCTTGTGAAGCGGCGCACGCCGGCCGAGTAGATGTCAGCGAGCTGGGCTCATCGTGCGACATGCGGTGCCGGGCGTCCGGCACCGCATGCGTCTTTCTCGGGCGGGTTTGAATCAAGCAGGCGGCAGCGGTCCCAGTAGGCCGGACCGCGTTCCGGAAACGCTGGCGGTCATCTGGCCGACTGCCAGGAGGCGACCGCTGTTGACACCGTGGACCTGGATGTCGGCGACGTGCATCGTCCGGCCCCTCTTGAGGCATCGCGCGGTTGCCGCCACGTCTTCTGACTGGCCCACGGACAGATAGTTCACGTTGAGGCTGATGGTCGACAGGCGAGATCCGTTGTTGTAGTCCTGTCCCGCGAGAATGGCGCAGGTGCCGGCTGTGTCGATGAGCGTTGCGATGACCCCACCATGGAACACTCCGGGGTGGGCGGACAGGTCGTCGGCGTACTGCGAGCGCAGCACCACCTCATCGCGTTCCCACCTCACGACATTGATGTTGCACAAGCGTGAGAAGGGCACATTCCTGTCGAAGTGGTCGCGGAACCACACTCGAATCTCTTCCTGTTGTGCGTCGGTGAAGGTCTCGGTCATCGCGGCTGCTCTCCTAGCGGCGCGACCGTTTCAGGAATATTCCTGTCGCGGTCCATTGATATAAAGATCTAACCTAACTAGTGTAATCGACGTCTCAGTCCTGGTGAAGATCTGCTCACCGGGACGCACCGCGACCGAGGAGGAGCTCCGTGACGACAGGCCTGTCCTTCGACGGGAAGGTCGTAGTCGTGACCGGCGCTGCGGCGGGAATGGGGAGGTCCCACGCCCTGCTGCTTGCCAACCGCGGCGCCGCGGTGGTCGTGAACGACGTCGCAGGTGCAGAATCCGTTGTCGCCGAGATTGAGACACGAGGCGGGCGAGCGGTCGCCGCGACCTACGACATCTCGGACCCCGATGAGGCTCTAGCCCTTGTTGAGCAGGGACTCGGGGCCTATGGGCGAATCGATGCGATCGTCAACAATGCCGGGATTTCCCACCACGTGCCGCTCGCGGACCTCACGCCTGACATCTTCGACCGAACGATGAAGGTCAACGCGTACGGAGCGTTCTTCGTGACTCACCACGCGTGGCCGCACCTGGTGGCGAGTGGCGCCGGACGCGTGGTCATGGTCGCGTCGAGGGGGGCGATGGTGGGCGCGCCGAACCTGACCCACTACGCGGCTTCCAAGGGTGCGATGCTGGGCATGACGAGGCAGCTCGCTGCAGAGGGTGCTGCTGCTGGGGTCCGCGTCAACGCTGTGAATCCGGCGGCATTCACCGAGATGAGCAAGGCGACTGACGGTGTTGCCGGCGAGGTGCGTCTTCGTGTCCGGGCCAGGATCGCCAGGCAGTTGGGGGTGGACGAGGCGGATGAGCGGTTGCTTGCCGAACGTTCGACGGCGGTGATCTCGGCGGTCGTCGCGTTTCTGTGCCACTCGGACTGCATGGCTACGGGTGAGTTCTTCGAGACCGAGGCTGGTCGCGTGAACCGGATCTCGTACGCGTCTGCTGCTGGTTACGCCGATGCGAGCCTCACGATCGAGGCGGTGCGCGACAACTTCCACGCCATCCTGGAGCTCGCTGAGCTGGAGGCCATGCCTGCGATCAACGCGTCGGGCACTGAGCGTCGCTGACCTCTGTTCAAATACCGTAATTGTTTATATGATCCATCTATCAAGCGCGGGAGGTTCGGTCCCGACGCGGCCGAGGAAAGAGGTGTGTGGTGGCTGTGGTTGCGGAGAACGAGGTGCCATCCTGGCGCGACGTGATTGATCCAGACTCGTGGGTGGCCGAGAATCTCCTCGACCCTCGCGGTGCGGTCCGGCTCAACGAATCCGGGAAGGTCTCGGCCGGCCCTGTGGTGTGGCGCAAACTGCACGTCGGGATTCTTGACAACGGCAAGGCCAACGCGCGCTTCCTGCTCGACGAAGCACGGGCTGCCTTGGCTGCGGCAAATACGGAGCTCACTTTCACGGTCATTCGGAAGCCGACTGCCAGTCTGCCTGCAGCTGCCGACGTCATGGCGCGCCTGGTCCAGGAGTGCGACGTCGTGGTGACCGGCACCGGGGATTGCGGGTCCTGCACCGCCTGGACAGTGCGCGACACCATTGAACTGGAGAGTCGCGGCATCCCGGCGGTGATGTTCGTCAGCGACAAGTTCGTCCCGCTGGCCGAGGCACTGTTCGACGAGGCGAACCTCGAAGCCAAGATCGTTGTCGGGGAGCATCCGTTCGGTGGGCGGTCCGAGGGCGAGGCCCGAGTCATCGGACGCGGAATGGCCGCGCGGGTGCTTGAGGTAGTGGGGAAGGTGTCATGACGACCACCACGCTGGACTGGACCTCCACCGAGGTCTCAGACGGGCTTCCGATCATTGCGCCGACCAAGGCACGAGTTCACGAACTGCTCGACTACCGCGGGTGGGACCCCGCGGCCGTCATCGGTGCGGTGCCGCCGCGAAATGGTCTTCTGACCTACGAGGTCGCGGCCGCGAACGCCGTGATGACCGGGTGTACGCCCGAACAGTTCCTACTCGTTACCGAGGCGCTCGCAGCCATGCTGGAGCCAGCCTTCAATCTTTACGCAATCCAGGCGACCACACATCCCGTCGGGCCGACGATCATCTTCAGCGGCCCTGCTGCCACCGATGCGGGCGTCACCAGTGGTCAGGGATGCTTTGGTCCGGGGAATGCTGGCAACGTCCGTGTCGGACGTGCCGTGCGGTTGATTCTCCAGAACGTCGGAGGCGCTCGTGCCGGGGGGCTTGATCGGGCGACCTTCGGAACCCCCCACAAGTCGTCGATGGTCTTCGCCGAGAAGGGCGTGGAGTCCGACGGGGTGAACTGGACCACGCGTGCTGCGGAGTTCGCTGGTGACGGCGCAAACGTGGTCACTGTCGTGGCAACGGAAGGTCCGCACGAGGTCAACGATCACCGCAGCTTCACTGCACATGACCTACTCCGGCAGATCGCGTTCTCGTTGGCGAACGTCGGCACCAATGATGCGCTCTTCTTCCCGGACTCCACCCCTGTCGTCGTGCTCGGGCCCGAGCACGCGCGGACCATCGCAGGGGACGGCTGGTCCCGCCAGGACGCGCGGGAGTACATCGCGAGACACGCCCGGGTTCCCCTGCGTCACTGGTCGCGGGTGAACATCGACGGACACTTCGCCGAGAAGTGGCCAAGCCTCTACACCGGGGCGGATGACTTCACGGACGTGCCTGTGGTTACTGCGGACGAACTCGTTCTCGTCGTGGCCGGCGGGGAAGGCAAGCACAGCATGATCTCTCCGAGCTATGGAGTGTCCAAGACCGTGTCACGCGTCTTCGAGTAGCTGCTCGGAGGGCTCGTCAGATGCGTGGTCGGACGGTCTTGATGAATTCCAAACAGTAGAAAATACAGTTGATTGACCTCGGGTCCCGGGAGCGGGTCCCGGTGCCTGACGATCAGGAGAGCAACGGTTATGACGAACAACGAGTCGGCGGTTGAAACTGACTTCGCTCCACTTGTGGGGCACTGGTTCGAGGCGCTGAATGCGGCGCTCGAAGGCGGGGACCCGGATCAGATCGAAGACCTGTTCTGCGACGATGCCTACTGGCGGGACCTGATTGCGCTCACGTGGCGACTCGGTCACGTGGGTGGCTCAGGTCAGATCGCGAAGGCTCTGCTGGACGCCAGGTTGACCCACGACGTCCGTGACTTGCATGTAGCGCTCCATCGGACGACGCCGCGGCTCAAGTCACGGCTCATGCGGGAGGTCGTCGAGGCGTATTTCGAATTCACGACGAACGTCGGCACGGGCCAAGGTGTCATCCGTTTTGAGCCGAACCAAGACAACGAGACGGCGCTACGCGCCTGGACGGTTCTCACCAAGATTCGCTCGATCCATGGGGTTCCGGTACCCGGCGTCGGGGAGCGTCACCCGGGTCGCGGTTACGACCGCGAGGGGTCGACCGACAACTGGGCAGACAGGCGCGCCCAGTCCGTTGCCTATGAGGACCGTGAGCCCGAGGTGGTCATCGCCGGTGCCGGCCAGTCCGGTCTGATGCTGGCCGCGCACCTGGGCGTGCTGGGAGTCGACGCGCTCATCGTCGAGAAGAACGATCGCATCGGCGACAACTGGCGAAACCGCTACCACTCGCTCGCGCTGCACAACCCCACAGACATGGTCCAGCTTCCGTACATGCCGTTTCCTCGGACCTTCCCGGAGTACCTCCCCAAGGATCAGTTCGCGAACTGGCTCGAGGCATATGCGCTGAACATGAACCTGAACACCTGGACGTCGACGGAGTTCCTCGGCGCCGACTACGACGAGGTCGAAGAGGTCTGGACTGTAAAGGTCCGGCGCGGTGACGGCACCGAGCGCACCCTTCACCCGCGGCACGTCGTCGTGGCAACGGGCGGCGCCGGTGGCCAGCCGCGGTTCGCGGAGCTGCCAGGGCTCGAGGATTTCAAGGGAGAGGTGATCCACAGCTCGCAGTTCGACAGTGGGCGCCGCTTCCAGGGCAAGAACGTCGTGGTCGTCGGCGTTGCCACGAGCGCGCACGACATCGCCCTGGATCTCTACCAGAACGATGCGACGGTCACGATGCTCCAGCGGTCGGCGTCCATCGTCGTCTCGTTGGAGACCGCAAATGCAGCCTATGGCCAGTACTTCGACGGCACCCCGATCGAAGAGGCCGACATGATCTCGGCCGGCAACTTCATCCACCCGCTCATGGTTCCGGCGATGCAGGCCGGTACCAAGATCATGGAGGAGAAGGACAAGGTCCTTCTCGACCGGCTGCGTGCGGTCGGCATGAAGCTCGACTCGGGAATCGACGGCACGGGCTTCATGTACAAGTTCTTCCAGACGGGTGGCGGCTACTACATCGATGTCGGCGCAAGCGATGTTGTCGCGCGCGGGGACATCCGTCTCGTTCAGACGGAGGACCTCCTAAGGCTCGATGCGAACGGTGCTCAGCTGGCTGACGGGACCCATGTGCCGGTCGACGCGATCGTGATGGCCACGGGCTACAAGAACCAGGGTGCAGAAGCGCAGCGCTACTTCGGCGACGAACTGGCTGCGCAACTCGGGGACGTGTCCCGATTCGGCGAAGACGGTGAATTGCGCAACGCGTGGAAGCCGACTGCGCAGAAGGGCCTCTGGTTCATGATCTCGGGTGTGGCGCAGGCCCGGACCTACTCTCCGGTCCTTGCACTTCAACTCAAGGCCGAGCAGTTGGGCATCCTGCCGGGCTACAAGTCAGCCAAGTGAGTGCCGTTTCGGCCGGAGACTCTCATTTCCGCCCGAGGCAGCCTTCGCTTGCTTCACTGAGGAGTGAAACCTTGGATCTCCCCGGCCTGCTGGCTGCGCGGTACAGCTGCCGCGCCTTCAAGCGGGAACTGGTGGCGGACGAGACGCTCGATGAGCTCTTCGGATTGGCGCAGCGCACTCCTTCGTGGTGCAACGTCCAGCCGTGGCACGTCCATCTCACCAGTGGTCCAGCTACGGCTCGCTTCGCTCAGGCGTTGAGTGAGCATGTGTCCACGAGTGAGCCGAAGTCGGACATCGAGCGCCCGACGGTCTATTCGGAGGTGTATCAGAAGCGCCGTCGTGAGACCGGCCATCAGTTGTACGGTGCGCTCGGGATTGATCGAGCCGACGCGGAGGGCCGCCGTCATCAGATGCTCCAGAACTTCACATTCTTCGGCGCGCCCCATGTGGCTGTGATCACCAGCGACCGCGACCAGGGTCCCTACGGCGCTGTCGACTGTGGGGGATACGTCAACACACTTCTTCTCGCTGCCCAGCATCTTGGGCTGGGGGCGGTGGCTCAGGGAGCCATCGCGGCGTACTCCGACTTCGTTCGGACCTGGCTCGACATCCCCGATGATCAGGTGGTGGTCTGCGCGGTCTCCTTCGGTTACGCCGATGAGCAGCACCCGGTGAACGGCTTCAGAACCGATCGGGCTGAGGCCGGTGGCGTTGTCAGCCATCGGGCGAAATAGCAGAGTCCACACAACAGCCTGAAGGAATGAACAGATTGACTCCAGTGCAAACAGTTAATGCCTTTATTGGGTTCCTGTGTGCGCGCGACTTCGAGAGCGCGTTCGCGCTGTGCGCCGATGACATGGAGTTCGAGAACGTCCCGTTCGAGCCGTCGGTCAATCGTGGGAGGGACGTCATCCGAGCTCGCCTCGAGAGCGCCTATACCTGGCTTGTCCGAGCGGAGTACGAGATCCACTTCGAGATCGAGCGCGACGGCGCGATTGTCAACGAGCGACTGGACCGCCACTGGTTCGACGATGGGCTCTACGCAGAAGTACGCGTGATGGGCAGGTGGAAGGTGACTGACGGGAAGATCACGCTGTGGCGTGATTATTTCGACGCTGACCAGTGGCACCGCAATTTCAACGGGGGATTCGGTGCCTACCTGGAGCGGCGCGCGTCCGACGCTTGATCTCGGCGAGATTGGCAGCACACAGAGGAGTAGTCGGATGGACATCGAAACATTGGCCAATCTTTCCCGGGAGGAGCGCCGGTTCGCGCCGCCTGCGGAGTTTGCGGCCAACGCGAACCTGACCGCCGTGGCGTACGAGGAGGCCACCAGGGACCGGCTCGGCTTCTGGGAGAAGCAGGCCGAGCGGCTGACCTGGGACACCAGATGGGACCGGGTCCTGGACTGGTCGAATCCGCCGTTCGCGAAGTGGTTCGTGGGTGGAAGGCTGAACGCGGCTTACAACGCGGTCGATCGGCACGTCGAGGAGGGCGCAGGGGACAAAGTCGCTTTCCACTGGATCGGTGAGCCTGCCGATGATGCACGGAGCATCACCTACTCAGAGTTGAAGGACGAGGTCTGCCAGGCGGCCAACGCACTGGTGGACCTGGGCGTGCAGGCTGGCGACCGGGTGGCGATCTACATGCCGATGATCCCCGAGACGGTCGTCGCGATGCTGGCCTGCGCGCGACTGGGAGCGCCGCACACGGTGGTCTTCGGCGGTTTCTCCGCCGAGGCGCTGGCTTCGCGAATCGAGGACTGTCAGGCCAAGATCGTGATCACGGCGGACGGTGGCTACCGTCGGGGCGTCCCCTCTGCGTTGAAGCCTGCTGTGGACGAGGCGCTCGCCAAGCTGGGAAGCAGGAGCGCCGTGGATCACGTCCTCGTGGTACGGCGTACCGGGCAGACCATTCCCTTCGACGAAGTGACGGACGTGTGGTGGCACGAACTGGTTGCCTCGCAGTCTGTCGAGCACACGTGCGAGTCCTTCGACTCCGAGCATCCGCTCTACGTGATGTACACCTCCGGCACGACCGGGGCCCCCAAGGGAATCCTGCACACGACGGGCGGGTACCTGACCGGGGCGGCGTACACGCACTGGGGCGTCTTCGACCTCAAGGCGGAGACCGACGTCTACTGGTGCACCGCCGACGTGGGGTGGGTGACCGGGCACAGCTACCTGGTTTACGGACCTCTTATCAACCGGACCACGTCGGTCATCTACGAGGGGGTTCCGGACAGCCCACACAAGGGTCGCTGGTGGGAGATCATCGAAAAGTACGGTGTCACGATCCTTTACACGGCGCCGACCGCGATCCGGACGTTCATGAAGTGGGGCGACGAAATCCCGGCGAAGCACGACCTGTCATCGCTGCGGCTCCTCGGCTCGGTCGGCGAACCGATCAACCCGGAGGCTTACGTCTGGTACCGCGAGACCATCGGCGGCGGCCGTACGCCGGTCGTGGACACCTGGTGGCAGACCGAGACTGGCGCAATCATGGTCAGCCCGCTGCCCGGGGTGAGTGATGCCAAGCCCGGGTCGGCGATGCGCGCCATCCCCGGGATAGTGGCCGACGTGGTGAACGACGAGGGAGCGTCAGTGCCCGACGGGACTGGCGGCTATCTGGTGATCCGAGAGCCGTGGCCTTCGATGCTGCGCACGCTGTGGGGTGACGACCAGCGGTTCAAGGAGACGTATTGGTCACGCTGGGAGGGTATGTACTTCGCCGGAGACGGCGCGAAGAAGGACGAGGACGGCGACGTCTGGGTCCTTGGCCGGGTCGATGACGTCATGAACGTCTCCGGCCACCGGCTCTCCACCACCGAGATTGAGTCGGCCCTGGTGAGCCACCCGAAGGTTGCCGAGGCCGCGGTCGTCGGTGCGAATGACGAGACCACCGGTCAGGCGGTCTGTGCCTACGTGATCCTGCGCGAGGCCGCTGGCGATGGGGGAAGCGACATCGTCCAGGAGTTGCGTGACCACGTGGCTCGTGGGATCGGCGCGATTGCGAAGCCGCGGCAGATCCTGATCGTCGCGGAGTTGCCGAAGACTCGCTCCGGCAAGATCATGCGGCGCCTGCTCCGCGACGTTGCCGAGAACCGTGAGGTCGGCGATGTGTCCACCCTGGCTGACTCGACGGTGATGAATCTGATCGCTGTAGGGGCATCGACGAGCGCCGAGGATTGACGCCAAGGCCCTTGGAGCTGAAGGGCAGAGCGGGTTTGATGAGCCGGGCTTGGTTCCGGAGCAACGGGTCGTGTGGTGTTGAGCGTTCCGTTGATCGCGATCACCGCGGTCGCCTGAATCATTGGTCATCGGGAGGCCGCGCGCACCCTGCTCGTGTGGTGGTTTGAGAGTCTGGGTCCGCCCGCTGATGGCGGCGGCCGGTGTCGTCAGGCAGCGTGGCGGGTCGGGTCCTGCTCGGAACGCTGGTGGGTGAGGACCAGACCGGAGATTTCGTCGCCGCACGCGTCGGCCGCCATCGAGGCGACTGCTGCGGCGTCCCCGTGGCCCACAATTACGATCGGGACGCCGGGGCGGGTAGCGGATGCGTCGTCGATGGCCCGGAGCACGTCGCCGACGGACTGGGTGAGCATGCGATCGGTGACGTCGACCTCGCAGGTGACGGTCGCGGCGCCGGCGAGCAGGGCCTTGTCAAGCGCCGCGTCGCACTGGTGGACGGCGCTCGCGGGGGCGACCAGGACGACCAGGAGGCGCGGCTTCGTGCCATTGGCGGGCGAGGTGAGGTCGAGACGGGGACGGGCGGTGAAGAGGGTTGCAGTCATGACGGTGTCACCTTTCCTAGGGGCCAGAAGGGGAGCGGGGTGGCGCTCCGACCCTGTTCGTAGTTTGTGACTGTCGTCATAGTGCTGACATGGTGACTACTACCTAGACCGTTACGTAGATCCCGACGGGCTCCTCCGGAGCCCGCCGGTCCTTCGAGCGAATCCGTGTCGACCAGCAGGCCGTGGCAACTCAGCAGGGCGGCGGCCTCGTGCAGCAGCGCGAGTTGGCCCAGCTCCGACAGGCGGGACCCGGGCTCTGACCAGAACTCGGCGTCCCGGGCACCGGGGTGATGCTCGAGGTCGACGACGACGCCGCCATGACGCTCGTGCAACGCGTCGAGGGCAGCGTTCGCCGCGCCAACGCGCACAGGGTGGCCGGCCAGTGGCGCCAGCCTGGTGAGGACGAGTAGTGCGCCGGTGCCGGCGAGCGCGTCGCCAACTGTCAGGATCTCTCGGCCGAAGGTGTCGGGATCCCACGCCGTCGAGCGGACGTCGTAGGTCCCGACGGCGAGGACGACGACGTGGGGTCGGTGCGCGAGGACGTCTGCCAACTGCTCAAGAATGACCCAGCCAGCAGTCGCCCGAGGTCGCGCGACCGAATGGAAGGACACATCGTGCTGGCGTCTGGCAGCGCGCGCGAGCAGGGGAGCCCACGCCGTGGACGACCCGCCGGCGAGCCCATCCCCGACTGCAGCCATGCGTAGGTAGCCGCGTAGTTCGCCAGAAGGGTCGATGCGCGCGGGGACCCTCACCAGCTGTTGGTTGGAGTGGCGCGGTTTCATCGGTCTGTATCCCATCGTTTGCAGTTGGCCTCACCATGCTGGCGCGGTCGTTGCGCCGGATGCGGACGACTACGTAGAACGACACGCAGATCCGGGACCGCCGCTACGGCGGGCGCGCTTGCACGGCGAGCTCGTGCCGTGTGTGATGGGCACATGGTCGGGGGTCGCACGGCGGGGGCGAGTCCGCTGGTAGGGAGGAGGCGCGAGCTCGACACCATCAAGAAGCTGCTCGAGCGCCATCGCTTGGTCACGCTGACGGGTGTGGGCGGGTCCGGCAAGACCCGGTTGGCCGATCGCATCACCACGGATCTCGCGCGCGTTTACAAGGACGCGGTGTGGATCGTCGAGCTCGCCGACGTGCAGGATCCGGCGCTGCTCGGACACAGCGTCGCGCGAGCCATCGGTCTCCAGGTGAAGTCGGCGGACTTCGACCCAGGCCTCCTCACCGGGTTCCTGGCCGACCGCCGTGCGCTGATCACCCTCGATAATTGCGAACACCTCGCCGATGCGTGCGCAGAACTGGTGGAGGACCTTCTCGACACCTGCCCGGGTGTACGCATCCTGACCACCAGCCAGCGCGCGCTCGGACTACGGAACGAAAGCCTGTTCCAGGTGCCGCCTTTGTCGATGCCCGCTGTGGACGCCGACGTCCCGATCGATGGGCTCGGCCAGTACGAGTCGATCAGCCTCTTCGTGGAACGCGCCGCCACGGTCCAGCCAGGCTTCAAGGTCACTGTTGGCAACGCGGCTGCCATTGTTGAGCTATGCCAGGCATTGGAGGGCATCCCGCTCGCGCTGGAGCTGGCAGCCGCCCGGACCCGCGTCCTGACGCCGCAGGACATGGTCGAACGGCTGGAGGACCGCTACCAACTGTTGAATCGCGGTTTCCGGGGCAAGGTCCCGGACCGGCAGCGCTCGCTGGAAGCCTCAGTGAACTGGACCTACGACCTCTGTACCGACGCCGAGCGCCGGATGTGGGCCGACCTGTCTGTGTTTCGTGGCGGCTTCGGGTTCGACGCCGCCGAAGCAGTAGCGGGCGCCTCGGTGGACGAGGCCTTCCTGGACGTGCTCGACTCCCTCGTCGAGCGCTCGGTCGTGCGCCGAGAGATCGAAGGGGAGGGCGCGCGCTTCCGGATGCTGGAGACGCTGCGACTCTACGGCGAGCGCGAGCTCAGCAGGGACGGCCGCGCGGACGTCGTGCGACGTCGACACCGCGACCACTTCCTCCTGCGTGCGAAGCGGTTCGAGGAGGATTGGACGGGTGCGCACCAGGTCGCCTGGCTGTGCGAGATGCACGAAGACCACGCCAACCTCCGCGCCGCCCTGCAGTACTCCATCGACCAGTCAGAGGCTGATGATGCGCTGCGGATGATCAGCGCGGTCGAACCCTTCTGGATCACGGCAGGTCTGGTCAGCGAGGCGCGCCGCTGGATCGACCTTGCTCTGGCCGCGGCGCCGCAGGGTGACGTGCCGAGCCTGGCCGTGGCCCTGCGGGTGGGCGCCTGGTTCGCGCTGATCCAAGTCGACATCGACGCGGCGCGTGCGATCGTCGCAGGCCTGCATCTGCTGGTCGGTCAATTGGACGGTGAGCCAGACGTCGCGACGACGGCGCAGTCGGATCTCGCCGAGGGACTTCTGGCAGCTTGGGTGGGAGAGGCGGGGCGCGGCATCGAGCTGATCGAACGCTCCATCGTGGGGCTGGCCGACCTGGGCGAACTGTCGTCGCGCTCCTTTGGCATCGTCGCCAGCGGGATGCTTTACGGGTTCACGGGCGATACGCAGCGCGGGCGCGCCATGCTGGAGCGGTGCGTCTCGCTGACCGAGCCTCGTGGCGAGCTCTACATGCGCGCATACGCATTGTCGATCCTCGGATTAATTGGTCTCGTCGAGGGCGACCTGGACAGTTGTACGACGAAGCTGGGTGACGCGCTGCGATTGAAGCGTGAATTGGGAGACCGGCTCGGTACTGCCCTCATCCTGGAGATCTTCGCATGGGCGGCGGCCGTGCAGAATCAGGGCGAGCGGGGGGCAACCCTCCTTGGGGCGGCGACGGATGTCTGGAATCACCTCGGCGTGTCGATGCACTCGTTGCCGCACTTCTCGGATCGGCACGAGCAGGGTGAAATCCACCTTCGGTCGATCCAGAGTCCCGAGGACTTCGAACGGGCTGTCGGCACCGGCGCGGCGATGGGGCTGGCTGCGGCGATGGCCTATGCACTGGGGGAGACCGCTGCGCCGTCGCGGCCGCGTAAGGCGCGACCCGATCCTGCGGCAAGTGTCTCCCCGCTCACCCGGCGCGAGCGCGAGGTCGCCATGCTCGTCCATGAGGGCCTCAGCAACCAGCAGATCGCCGAGCGGCTGGTGCTCTCGATCCGCACCGCTGAGGCGCACGTCGAGAACATCCTGCGCAAACTCGGTTTCAACTCCCGGTCGGCCGTCGCCTCATGGGTGGCGGAGCACCGTGACCGGCTGACGTGAGGTGCGCCCGCTCGCTTTCTGACATTGACTGTCGCTAAATTCTCCAGACGATGCCAAACTGAGGCTTGCCGTCGCAAAATTCCTTGAAACGGCCTCTGTTGCCGTTCAAAGGAGATGGTCAGTGTCCGTCGCGGGTTCATGGGCCGATGTCGACTGGAGCGCGCACGAGCACGACGTGATCGTGGGTGGTCGGGTAGTGCACTACCTGGACTACGGCACCGGTCGGCCGCTCATGCTCGTGCATGGCATGGCTGGGTCCTGGCAGTCCTGGTTGCTCAACCTCGAGGCGCTCGGGGAGCACCACCGCGTGATTGCCGTGGACCTCCCTGGGTTCGGCGGTTCCGAGCCGCTTCCGGCAGGCGCCGACTTCTCCGGATATGTCACCGTTCTTCGTTGCCTGCTCGACGAGCTTGAGATCGAGAGCGTCGCGGTCTTCGGTCATTCACTGGGCGGTCTCGTTGCGCTGTCGTTCGCGGCAGCGCGCCCCGAGCGGACGGCGTGCCTGGTGTTGGTCTCGGCTGGTGGCGTTGAACTGTCGAGGCCGCGGTTGTGGATCATCCGGGCGGCGTTCTGGCTGGTCCGTCTCGTGCTTTTGACGCCGCGAGCCCGACAGGTGCTGGTGCGCAGCGTTGTTGGACGGCTCGCACTCTCTCCGGCGGTCCATCGTTGGCGGGACCTGCCCAGCGAGCTGGTCGCGCAGATGGTGCCCCGAGCGATTGGCCCCGGGTTCATGGAGGCGGTGCGCCTCGGTACGGCCCAGTTGAGGCGTCTGGCTCCGGAACGGGTCGACGTCCCGGTGTTGCTGTTCTGGGGCGAGCGTGACCGCATCCTCCCGCTCGCCGCTGGCCGCAGCCTGGTCGCGTGCCTTGAGCGAGCGCGCCTGGTCGTGCTTGATGACGTTGGCCACTGCGCGATGTTCGAGGCCGCGGACGAGTTCAACGCGCTCGCCCTGGATTTTCTCGCCGAGCAGCAAGCTGCCGACGCGTGGACGAAGCCCGATGGCGGGCGGGGAAAGTGGATCAGGCGATACACGGACAGATGGGCAAGGTACGGCGATGGCAATCTCAGATGAGGACATCGAACAAGGCCGTTCGGAGCTGGCGCATTGGGGGGAGCCGAACCTCAATCCACTGGATGCCCTGATGTGGCGTACGGAGCGGCCGCCGGCCGACTCGTGGACTGGTGTCGTGGTCATCGTGCTCGGTGAGACGCCGACGTGGGAGCGGATCCAGGCTGCCCATCGATGGGGGATCAAGATCGTCCCTCGTTTCGCCGAACGGGTGGTCGAGCCACTGCTGCCGACCGGTCCGCCGATGTGGACGACCGACGAGAACTTCGACCTCGACTACCACCTGCGTCGGGTGCGGCTGCCTGGCGAGGCGACCATGGCCGAGCTCCTCGAGCATGCGCAGCGACTGGGCGTGACGCCGCTCGACCGGTCCCGACCGCCGTGGTCGGCCGTCTTCGTCGAAGGGCTCGAGGGCGGGCGCGCGGCGTACCTCCTCCAGGCGCACCACGTCCTCATGGACGGCGCGGCCGCGACGCAGCTCTTCTCGCGGATCCTTGATCGCGGGCCCGACCAGGCACCGGGAAGCGCGCCGGTCGAGGCCGAGCGTCCACAGGTCTCGCGGAAGGCCGCGACCGAGAACGGTCTGCGCTGGCAGGCTGCGGCAGCCGGAAAGGTCCTGCGCGGCGGGGCGAAGGCGATCGCCCAGGTCGCGTTGGACCCGGGCGCTGCGCTCAGGGGAGCGGGCGCCTACCTTTCGTCCGTGCCGCGGGTGGCGACGCCACCGCCGCGAGCGGAGAGCGAGTTGCTCACGCCTGGGCCGCGTACGAAGTGGCGCTTCGGCAGCCTCGAGTGCGACGTCCAGGACCTCAAGCGCGCAGCCAAGGCATCCGGTGGGACGGTCAACGACGCCTTCGTCTCCGCTGTGCTGGGTGGCCTGCGGAAATACCACGACCGCCACGGTGCGACCCTCGGCGACGTGCCGATCTCGATGCCGGTGTCGATGCGGCGTGACGACGACCCCATGGGGGGCAACCGGTTCACGGGCGCCTTCTTCTCCGCGCCGGCCGGCATCGCGGACCCGACCGCCCGGATCCAGGCCATGCACGAGCGGGTACTGAAGGTCCGCCACGAGCCGGCGCTCGACATCATGAACAAGGTCACGCCGCTGATGAACCTCGCGCCGTCGCCGGTCGTCGCCGCGGCGATCTCCGGGCTCAACGCGGGTGCCACGCTCACCACGAGCAGCTGGCAGGGGGTGTCCTTCCCGACGTACTGGGCCGGGGTGCCCTTCGAGCGGATGTTCGTCTTCGGCCCCCTGCCTGGTACGTCGATGTGCGCCGCCCTGTGCACCCACGAGGGCACCTGCTGCATCGGCATCAACGTCGACGGCGATGTCTTCCCGGACGCCGACGTGCTGTGGGAGTGCCTTCAGGAGGGTCTCGACGAGGTGCTCGCACTCGGTCGGTGACGACCCGGCTTTGACGGGGACACGCCGTCCCGTTATTCTGAGACGCACCACTTCAATATTAAACGCCGTTCGAGGAGTCTGCATGAGTTCCCAGCCGCACGAGATCGTCGCCGCGTTCTACGAAGCCGCCGCCGGGCGTGATGCAGGCGCCCTCGACGCGCTCCTCGAAAGCAGCTTCCACGAGGACGCCGCCGTGCACTGGCCCGAGGGCCTGCCGTACGGCGGTCGCATCGAGGGCCGGGCGATCCTGCGCAAGGTCTTCGCGGGGCTCGCCACGCCGGACCCGGTCATGGGTCCGGAGAACCTCACCGTCGTCTCCGTGGTCGACGGCGGCGGGGACCAGGTCGTCGCCCAGGTCGCGTTCGACTGGCGGGCCAACGGCGCCACGATCGCGTCCGGCGCTCTCGAGCTCTGGACCTTCGCCGGAGGCCTCGTCACCGAGGTCCGCGCCTACTACTGGGACACCGCGGCGTGTCAGGACCTCCTGCGCTGACGGCTGCTGCCTGATCGCGGACCCCAACCAAGGAGAACCATGCATACAGCTGTCATCGTCGACGCCGTTCGCTCGCCGCTCGGCCGCGGACGAGCCCCCCGGGACGGGAAGCCGGGCGGTTCGCTGTCGTCCCTGCACCCCGTCGACCTGCTCGGCCAGGTCATGCGCCAGCTCGTGGAGCGCAACGGCATCGACCCGGCGATGGTCGACGACGTCATCACGGGCTGCGTCAGCCAGGTGGGCGAGCAGTCCGGCCCTGTCGGTCGCTGGGCATGGCTCGCTGCGGGCCTCCCCGAGTCGGTGCCCTCGGTCACCGTCCACCGCGCGTGCGGCTCGAGCCAGCAGGCCGCCGACTTCGCTGCCCAGGGCGTGATGTCGGGTGTGTACGACGTCGTCGTCGCCTCGGGCGTCGAGTCGATGAGCCGCATCCCCATGGGCACCGCCCGGATCGGGCAGGACCCGTTCGGTCCCTCCGTGGCAGAGCGCTACGCCCCCGGGCTGGTGCCCCAGGGCATCTCGGCGGAGATCATCGCGGCGAAGTGGGGCTTCGACCGCACCATGCTCGACGAGTTCTCCGCGCGCTCCCACGAGCTTGCGTGCCGCACCGACGCAAGCGGCGAGATCGTGCCCGTCGTGCTCGCGGACGGCACTGTCGTCAGCACCGACGAGACGCCGCGTCCCGGCACCACGGTCGAGGGCCTCGGCCAGCTGAAGGCGTCGTTCTGGTCCGAGGAGATGGCTGTCCGGTTCCCGGAGCTCGGCTGGCACGTGACGGCAGGCAACTCCTCGCAGCTCACCGACGGTGCGTCCGCGGTGCTGATCATGTCCGAGGAGCGCGCAGCCCAGCTCGGCCTCACTCCGCGCGCCCGGTTCCACTCGTTCGGCCTCGCCGGCGACGACCCGATCCAGATGCTGACGGGCCCGATCCCGGCGACCGAGAAGGTGCTGAAGCGCTCAGGCCTGAGCCTCGACCAGATCGATCACTACGAGGTCAATGAGGCCTTCGCCCCGGTGCCCCTGGCGTGGGCCCACCACTTCGGTGCGGACCTCGACCGTTTGAACCCGCGGGGTGGCGCGATTGCTTTGGGTCACCCCCTGGGCGCCTCCGGTGCCCGGCTGCTGACCACCATGCTCAACGGCCTCGAGGCCAACGGCGGTCGGTACGGCCTGCAGACCATGTGCGAGGCCGGCGGCATGGCCAACGCCACCATCATCGAACGATTCTGAGGAGACTGACGGTGTTCGATTTGACCGACGAGCAGCAAGAACTGCGCAAACTCGCGCGCAAGGTGGCGCGGGATCAGTACGCGCCGCTCGCCCGCGAGATGGATGCAAAGCGCACTCACTTCCCTCGTGAAGAGCGGCAGAAGCTCGCCGAACTGGGCCTGCTGGCGATGTGTCTTCCCGAGGAGTACGGCGGCGCCGGTGCACCCCTGATTGATGCCCTGATCGTGCAGGAGGAGTTCGCGAAGGCGAACCCACTCTGTGCATGGCCGATCTTTGAGGCGAACGCTGGGCCAGCGCGGGTCATCCACCTCTTCGGCACGGAGGCGCAGAAGGCGAGATTTCTGCCGCCGGTCGCCTCCGGCGAGAAGATCATCGCCATCTCGATCTCCGAGCCCGACGCGGGCTCCGCGGCGACCGACGTGAAGACGAAGGCGCGGATCGAGGGCGACGAGGTCGTCATCAACGGCGCCAAGCGCTGGTGCTCCGGTGGCGGTGTCGCCGAGCAGTACCTCGTCTATGTGCGCTTCAGTGACGTGCCCGGAGGCAAGGGTATGGGAGCAGTCGTCGTCGACATTGACACTCCCGGGCTGACGTTCGGTCCGCAGGAGCACCTCATGGGCCACCGCGGGGTGGGCTCGGCCGACATGTTCTTCGATGACGTCCGCGTTCCGCTGGAGAACGTGATCATCGAGGAGGGCGGCTTCGGCAAGCTGTTCACGGCGTTCTCGATCGAGCGGCTTGGCAACAGCACGATGTGCCTCGCCCTTGCTCAGGAGGCGCTCGACCGCACAGCTAAGTACGTGCAGGAGAGGGAGCAGTTCGGCAAGCAGATCGTCGAGTTCCAGGCGACCCAGATCTCGCTCGCCGACATGATCAGCCAGGTCGACATCGCTCGCCTGCTCATCTACCGCGCCGCGCTCGCCGCAGGCACCGGCGCCCCGCAGCAGCTCGAGGCCTCGCTCGCCAAGTGCTACTCCAACGAGATGGTCAAGCGCGTCACCGACCTCGCGATCCAGCTGCACGGTGGCTACGGCTACTCCGAGGAGTACGAGATCGAGCGCATGCACCGCGACGCCGTCGGTTGGGCGATCGCGGGTGGTACGCCGCAGATCCAGCGGACCCGGATCGTCTCCGAGTACCTCGGCCGCCGATTCGACCAGCGGGCCTGACGTGGAGCTCGTCCGGCGACCCGGGTACGACGCGGACCACGACGACTTCACCCAGTCGGTCCGCCGGTTCCTCTCCGACCACCTCGTCGGCGAGCTCGACGCGTGGCGGACCGCCGGACGATTCGCGTCCACGCTGTTCCCTGCCGCCGGCGAGCGGGGCTTCCTCGCCACCACGGTGCCCGAGGACTTGGGCGGCGCAGGCATCGAGGACCCGCGCTTCGCCGCGATCCTCGTGGAGGAGATCGCGGCGACCGGCGCTGCCGGGCTCGCTCTGGTGACGGCTCGCCACGTCGGCGTCGTACTGCCGGCGCTGACGCCACTGGCTGCGGCGCACGGACGCATCGCAACGCTCGTCCAGGGCCTCGCCAGTGGTGAAATGCTGGGTTGCGTCGTGGCGTTGGGGCCGGACCTGCGGGCCGCCGGAGTTCCCGGGGCCGGGGTCGCCGAAGTGTTCCTCGTCGTCGATCCTGCACGACCCGAGGTCTTCCTCGTCCTCGAGCGGGACGCCGTCGACGTGGTCGATGCGCGCCTGCTCGCCGGGAACGAGTCCGCAGTGGCCGATGTCGTCGTTGCCGCCGATGCCCTCGACGGCGACGGACACCCTGCCGCGGGTCTCCGGACGGCTCTCGACCTGTGGTCCGGAGTCGTCAGTGTGGCGGCGGCCCGTGCGGCGTTCGACCTGACCGTCGACTACGTGCAGGAGCGAGCGGTGTTCGGTCGCAAGCTCGCGACCTTTGAGAACACCCGCTTCCGGCTGGCCGAGCTCGGTGCCGAACTGACGGCTGCCCGCGGCCTCGTCGACGAGGCGGTGGGCGGGCTCGCTCTCGGTGGACCGACACCGGCGCTGGCTGCAGCTGCCCGGATCGTCGCGGGCTCCGTGCACGACCGCACTGTCGACCAGGGCATGCAGTTGCACGGGGGCTATGGATACATGCGCGAGTACCCGATCTCCCACGCTTTCGGCGACGCCCGCTTCTTGCGTGTCGTGGCTGATGCGACGAGCGAACCCCGACAGTTGCTCGCGTCGGCTCTTGACCTCTGAACGCGAGCCGTCGCGTGCTTCGAGCGGGCGCTCACATCCCCGCCGCCGCACTTGCAACAAGGAAAGGCCCTGAGCCGTGTACGACGAACTGGACGTCCTTCAGGCCATCAACGACCACGCCATCTGGGCGTGCGCGCTGGGGGCGCTCGCGTTCCTGGCGAACTGGACCTACTTCTACGCCTGCGTGCAGGGTGCCCGTCGCGACCGGTGCTCGCCGATGGCACTGTGGGGCACGACAATTTTCATTGCCCACGACGGCAGCTTCCTCGTCAACGCCGAGCACTGGTGGACGGACTACGACGGCGTCGCGGGGGCGTGGATGCTGCCGTTGTTCTGGTGCGGCCTCATCGTCACGTTCAGCTTCGAGGCCGTCTTCTTCAGCCAGACCGTTCGCTACGGTCGCAACGAGTACGCACCGCGCCTCACCCAGGGCCAGTGGACCGCCTACTGCGTCGCGGCGCTGGCCGTCGGGATCATCTTTTTTGCCGTGGCGAAGGCCTATCTCGACGACCCGATCTACCTGATGACGTTCCTGGTGACCTACGCGATGTGTGCGCCCGCAACCTTCCAGGCGGTGGCACGTCGGGGCGATTCCGCAGGCCTCAGTCCCTTGCTCACCACCACCTACCTCCTCATCGGTGTCTTCTTCGTAGGTCTCACCACCGGCGTCATCGGCAGTGAGCCCGCCGGAGCGCCGTTCCGTGACGGACTGTGGCTCCTCTGCAGCGTCGTCGTCCTCGCCATGGCGGTCGTCCTCATCCGGCTCCAGCGCACGCTGCCGCCGCCCGGGACTACGTTCGTTGGACGAGACGGGCGCGCGGGACATGAAGCCGAGTCACGTGCTAGGTGAGGCAGCCGGCGTCCTGCTCGTCCGACGCAGGTGGTGCTCAAGCAGCAAGAGGTAGCTTACCGACAGCGTCACGAGGGATCCGGCCAGCGCCCAGAAGTGGGCGTTGTTGAACAGCTCCGGCGACAGGGCCGGGAACAGGCCGAGGGCCAGCCCGCCGGGGCCGATGACTGTTGCCCAGGCGAAGGCACGGGAATGACCTCGGGCCGATCCGCGGGCCAGGATCCACGGCACCAGGAAGACGACGGCCACGATCTGGGTGGCCGCGAGGCTGATCAGCTTCAGCGGGTCGTCCACGACGGACTGCAGCCACCACAGACCGACGAACGCGAAGGCCTGCAGGACCAGGTAGGACCCGACGAACATCCAGCGGGGAAGATCGGGCGCGACCAGTGGCTGGCCGAACGCGAGGTACTGGCGCACGAGCATCAGCTCGATGCCGACCGAGATGACCATGCCGATCCAGAAGATCGTGAAGTACCAGACGTCGACCTCGTGCAGCCAGTAGTCGGCCCGCAGCGCGAAGGTGCCGTCATGGGCGAGCAGGAACGCAGTCATGCCGATCGGTGCCGCCGGCACGCGGTCGCGCCGGCCGCAGCGGAAGGCCTGGACGATCTGGACGAAACCGGTCGCCCACGCGATCGCGGTGAACACCAGCAGCGGCAGGTAGGGGTCGTTGATCCGGTCGATCACGTCGTTCGGGTCGTACATGGTGCTCCGCTCCTCAGCAGTCAGTGAGCGCGGTCTGGGCGGCGAGTCGTCCCGGCCACCCGCTGACGCCACCACCGGGGTGCGACCCCGCTCCCGCGTGGAAGTATCCGGGCACCGGGCCGCGGTACCCGCCGAGTCCGGGGGCCGGTCGGTTCATGGCCAGGCGCAGCGGCGTCATGTCGACGTGGAAGTACGAGCCGTTGGGGGTCGCGTAGAGCGAGCCGAAGTCGGCGGGGGAGGTGACGACCCGCCCGATCTCGCTGTCGAGCCCGGACAGGTGCACCGACGCTGCGTCGAGGACGGCGCGGGCGTAATGGTCCCGTTCCACCGCCCAGTCCTCCCGCGGCTGCGCCGGCACGTTCGAGGCGATGTAGAGGACGTCCTGCCCGTCCGGAGCAACGCTCGGGTCGAGGCCGGAGAGGACGGACAGGTAGCAGGGCGGCTGCAGCAGGCTCTGGCCGCGACGGATCAGCGCCAGCTGCTCGATCTGCTCGTCGAAGGTGCCGGTCATCAGTGACACGGTGCGCAGGTCGTGGCCGTCGATCCGGTCGCGTGCAGCCTGTGCGATCGGGAAGTCGACGCGACCGGCGAGAGCGAGGTCGATCTTGAACGTCGCCGAGTTGTTGCCGCTCGCCGGCAGCATCGCGACCTTGGTACGCACGCTCGAGTCGGCGACGCCGTCGGCGAGGAGGTGCCCGTACGCCGACTGCGGAGGTACGGCGGCCAGCACCCCGCGGCGGGCGCCGATCGTCGTACCGTCGGCCAGGCGGACGCCGCGTGCCGCTCCCTGCTCGACGACCACCTCGGTGACCTCGACTCCGGTGCGGAACTGCACGCCCAGCGATCGGGCCCGGCCCTCGAGGGAGCCGGAGATCGAGCGCATGCCGCCGCGTGGTCGCTGCACGCCGGGCCTGCTGTGGACCGCTGCCAGCCCGACGCAGTAGAAGCCGCCACCGTCGGCGTCGATCGGGCCGATCATGCTGCCCCAGTAGGTCGCCAGCGAGCGCATCTTGTCGCTCTCGAAGGTGTCGGCCATCAGCTCGACGAGGTTGCTCGTCATGATCTGGCCGAGTCGCCGACGGGTGGCGCGGTCGGGCGCGAGGCGCAACAGGTGGCGCCCGAGCTCGCGCTTGGGCAGGGCAGCGGGGTGGCGCGACATCACGCTCACCAGGGCGCGGAAGATCCACGACAGCGCCGGCTGCAGCTCGGCGTACGTGCGGGCGTCGGCCGTCGAGAACCGGCGGATCTCAGCGAGCGTGCGCTCGAGGTCGGCGAACAGCAACAGGGTCTCGCCGTCGGGCCCGAGCCATCCGTACGGGGCAGGCACGGTGATCGTGGAGAACCCGTGGTCGCGCAGGCGCAGGTCGTCGACGATCGAGGTGCAGGACATGAACATGTCGTCCATCGCGCCGAGGCTCAACCAGTGGTCCGGTGCGGCGGGGAGATGGGGGTGGCTGGTCGAGAGCCCGCCCAGGATCGGCTGTTGTTCGAGGACCAGGACGGAAGCGCCGGCAGCGCCCAGCGTGCAGGCGGCGCTGAGGCCGTTGTGTCCGCCTCCGATGATCACGAAGTCGTGACTCGATGCCATGTGGTCCTCCTGAAGTGATGCGGCGTCAGAACGACAGATCCTGTACAAGTGACGCCTTTCTGACTAGTCTCGTCTCAGAAATGTCACCTGTCCACCCCTGGAAAGAAGATCGCCATGGAAGCGCGCGTGCACCGGGTCCTGATCTGGACCGGTCCCCTGATGGTGGCCATCTGGTTCGCCACCTTCATCTTCGTGATGGGCTTCTTCCCGCCCTCAGCGCCCAGCGCCAGCGCCGAGGAGATCAAGCAGCTCTACGCCGACGACCCGACCCTGATCCGGCTCGGCCTCGTCGTCGTGATGGCCGCCTCGGCGCTGCTGGTGCCCTGGGCCGCTGCCATCTCGGGTCAGCTCAAGCGGATCGAGGGCGCCCGCGTCCTCGCGGCGACGCAGCTCGTGTCGTGCGGCCTGCTGTCCCTGGAGTTCATCACACCCATCGGCGTCTGGATGGCCGCGGCCTTCCGGTACGACGAGCGCCCTGCAGCCGTCACCCAGGCCCTGCACGACGTGGGCTGGATCCTCTTCGTCACCGTCATCTGGTCGCTGTGGATGCAGATGTGGTGCATCGTCGCGGCGATCCTCATCGACCGTCGCGAGGAGCCGGTGCTGCCGCGCTGGCTCGCGTACCTGACGGCCTGGGCGGCGGTCCTGATCACCCCTGCCGGGCTGGTTCTCTTCTTCAAGGACGGACCCTTCGCGTGGGACGGCATCGTCGGGATTTACATCCCGCTGGCAGCGTTCGCGATCTGGATGGTCTGCATCAGCCGCGAGGTGCACCGCGCGTTGACTCGCCAGATCGCCGAAGGCACCGAGCCCGGCTGAGGCTGCAGGCCGAGGTCGGCTCACTAGGCTCCGCACCATGGATGCGCCCACCGCCCGCCTGGTCCGCGGCGCGCGTGATGCCTTCCTCGACCACGGGATCGAGGCGACCACGATGGCGGATGTCGCCCGGGCCGCGGGCGTCGTCCGGCAGACCGTCTACAAGTCGGTCTCGAACCGCGATGACCTCGTCGAGCTCGCCATGGTCCAGGTGTGCGAGGAGCTCCAGGCGAGGGTGGACGCCTTCGACCACGCGGCGTACGACGACCTCGGGGACCGGCTCGCCGAGTTCCTCGCTAGTGCGGTCGAGGTGACCGCCGGATCCGGCGAGCTCGCCGCACTGTCCGCTGCGTTGCCCGAGGAGAGGGTGCAGTCCGTCTTCGCCGGGTCGCGGCCGCTGGAGGTCCTGATCGGCCAGAGCCTGCACCCGATTCTCGACGCGGCCGCAGCGACCGGCCGCCTGCGTCCCGGGGCCAGCGTGGATCTCGCGTCCCGCTGGCTGCAGGGCGTGCTGGCCCTGTTCCTGCTCGGGGAGTACGACGACCCGGGACGCCTGCGCCGGGAGCTGCGACGGTTCGCGGTGCCCTCGGTGCTGGTGGACTGAGGGCTCAGTCGGCGAGGAACTCGAGCAGGTGCTCGTCCAGCGCTGCCGGTGCTTCGAACATCGGGTAGTGCCCGCACGCGGGGATCGCCAGCAGGCGGGTGTCGGCCAGGTGCTCGGCCAGCCACCGGGCGCCGCGGGCCGAGTGCACCGGGTCGTCCTCGCCGATGACCTGCAGGACCGGCATCGTGACGGCTGGCAGGTCGTCGACCAGGTCCGCGCTGAGCATCGAGCGGTAGCAGGCCACGGCTGCCCAGGACGGCATCTGCAGCGACTGGGCGACCATCCAGTCAACTAGTGCCGGGGACGGCTCTGTGCCGAATCCGCCCGCGATCGTCGTACGACGGGCGGCGAAGCGGTCGCGGGTCTCCAGGTCGACCATCGCGGCGATCGTCGGCCCGGGCGGGGCGCCGAAGGGGAAGGCCTCGCTGCGGCTCGCCCGCACGGCGTTGGAGCCGACGAGCACGAGGCGGTGCACCCGGTTCGGGGCTGCCGCGGCGGTCCGGAAGGCCACCTGGCCCCCGAAGGACCAGCCGACCAGCGAGCACCGTTCCACGCCGAGTGCGTCGAGCACGGCCATGAGGTCGTCGCTGAGCCCCTGTGCGTCGTACCCGGTCAGTGGCTTGTCGGACCGGCCGTGGCCGCGCTGGTCGATGGCGATCACTCGGTGCCCGGCGGCGCAGAGCACCCGCACCTGGCGGTCCCAGGCCTCGTGGGTCATTCCGAACCCGGGCACGAGAACGACCGGCGGCCGGGTGGACGGCGTGCCGAGGTCCTGGATGAAGACCCGGACGCCGGGCTCGACCTCGATCAGCGTCATGACTTCACTGCCGGGGCGATCCGCTGCTCGAGCGTGCCGACCGCCATCGTCCCGGTGGCCGTGCTGCATCGACGGCCCCGGGCGTCGTGGACGACGACTTCGATGGTCTGGAGGTTGCGTCCGCTGTGGATCGCTGACGCGGTCATCGTCAGGGGCTCGATGGCAGGCCGGTGGTAGTGCACCTGCAGCACGGCGGTGACCGGCATGCTGCCGGTCGGGGCGATGCGGGCACCCATGACGCCCATGATCTGGTCGACGGCGAGGGCCACGATGCCGCCGTTGACCGCACCGTTCGGGTTCAGGGGGAAGGGCGTCCCGACGAAGTCGAACGCGGCTTCGGTGAGTCCCATCGACCGACAGTGCAGCCCGGCGGCCGAGAACGTGGGGTAGGCATCCGCCCACGTGATCCAGGCGTCGTCCGGGTCCTCGTGGCGGGGAAGGGTGCGCATCTGGGCCGTCGTGTCCATGGGGGCTCCCGCTCGCGGTTGCTTATTGATCCTTGTCGTCGCAATAATAGCGGATCGATGGTCCTCCCGGGCCGGACGAAGGAGAACCCGATGAGTGATGTCCACCAGACCCTCCGGCTCACGACCGACGCCGAGGGCGTCTGCGAGATCGTGTTGTCGCGGCCCGAGGTGATGAACCGGTTCGACCCCGAGCTCCACCACGAGCTGACCCGGGTGCTGCGCGAGATCGCAGCGGACACCTCGATCCGCGCCGTCGTGCTGGCCTCCACGGGCAAGGCATTCTCCGCAGGCGGCGACTTCGAGCTGATGGAGGCCGCGCACAAGGACGCAGCCGTACGGCGCGAGATCATCGGCGACGCCCGGCATCTCCTCGACGCCTTCCTCGCCCTGCCGCAGCCGATCGTGGTTGCCGTCCAGGGACCTGCGATCGGTCTGGGCGCGACCGTCGCGATGCTGTGTGACGCAGTGGTGGCCGCCCGGTCCGCGGTGTTGGCCGACACCCACGTCGCCATCGGCCTGGTTGCAGGGGACGGCGGCTGCCTGGTGTGGCCGCAGGCGATGGGCATGACGCGCGCTCGACGCCACCTGCTGACAGGGGATCCGCTGGACGCCGAGACGGCGCTCCGGGTCGGGGTCGTCACCGACCTCGTCGAGACCCCCGAGGAGGCCCACCCGGCCGCGACCGAGATCGCCCGGCGGATGGCGCGACTCGCGCCGCTCGCCGTACAAGGCACCAAGCGGGCCCTCAACCAGGTCTCGCGTCAGCGGGCCGACGAGGTCGTCGACCTCGCCCTGGCCTTCGAGGA
The DNA here is from genome assembly GCF_014108865.1 of Nocardioides sp. WS12. NCBI lineage: Bacteria > Bacillati > Actinomycetota > Actinomycetes > Propionibacteriales > Nocardioidaceae > Nocardioides > Nocardioides sp. WS12. The sequence continues at coordinate 1,368,364 of NZ_CP053928.1, forward strand.
GCAGACCCTCGGCAGCGAGGACCTGCTGGAGGGGATCGCGTCGTTCAGGGAGCGGCGCAGCCCGCGCTTCGCGGGCCGCTGAAGCCCCGTCGTGGCGTGGTGCCGGGGTGGCTGCCGCGCCACGACGGTCAGAGGCCGAGCTGTTGGGCGACGATGACCTTCATGATCTCGCTCGACCCGGCGTAGATCCGGCTGACCCGTCCGTCGAGGTAGGCGTTGCCGATCTTTGATTCGACGGAGTATGCCGTTCGCGGGTCGGAGATGGAGAGGCAACGGTCGACCACCCTGCCCTGGAGTTCGGTGCAGAACAGCTTGACCAGGGCGGCGTCCGCCACGCTGAGCCGGTCGGCGACGTGGTCCGTGATCGCGTGGTCGACGAGCGACTGACCGGCCGCGACCTCGGTGGCGCAGGCCGCGAGGACGAATTTCGCCTCTTGGCCGGCTCCGGTCCCGCGAAGGGCGGACGCCGTCCATTCCAAGGCGGCGACCGCTGCGGCCTGAGAGTTGGCGGCAACGGACAGCCGCTCGTGGGCCAGGTTGGAGGACAAGTAGCGAAAGCCCTGGTTCTCCTCGCCGAGGAGGCACTCGACAGGAACGCGCATCTCGGTGAAGGACAATTCGGCGAGGTCCTGGGCTGCGACGCCGAGCTTGTCCAGCTTTCGCCCGCGTGCGAAGCCTGGAGTTGTTGTGTCGACGAGCAGCAGGCTGATGCCGTCGCGACCCGCCGCGGGGTCCGTCTTCGCCGCGAGGATCAGCAAGTCGGTGGCCGCGCCGTTGGAGATGAACGTCTTGGCGCCATTGACGACAAAGTGGTCGCCGTCGCGCTCGGCCCTTGTTGTGATGGCCTTGACGTCGGAGCCGGCGCCCGGTTCCGATATGCCCAGCGCGACGACGACGTCACCGGCGCACATTCGCGGGAGCCATTGCTGCCGCTGCTCGTGCGAGGCGTGGTGCAACAGGTAGGGCACGCAGATGTCGGTGTGCACCCGAAGGCCGCCGATGGCCAGGCCCAGGCGCTGGATCTCTTCTGTCACGACGACGCTGTGCCGGAAGTCGGAGCCCGGCGTGCCGCCGTATTCCTCCGGCACGCCGATGCCGAGGACACCCAGTGCGCCCATGCCCTTCCAGAAGCCGTCGGACGGTCGGCCGGTTGAAATCCAGGCGGGATACTCCGGGACGACCTCCTCCTCGAGGAAAGCGCGAACGGTCGCGCGGAAGGTCTCGTGCTCGGTGCCGAGGACGGTACGGGTCAGCATGGCGCTCCTCCTTTGAAATCGGGGCGCTGGTTGACGTGCGTCCCGACGACTTCCTAGTATTGAGACAAGCAGGTTCAGAAACAAGTCGTGCGGTCACCTGGATCGTTCGGTGTGGGCCTGGAGGGAGCGCCATGTCGAGTCAGTCGGATGCACCTGGTGTCCTGGTCGAACGCCACGGCCGTGTCGTCGTCGCTCAGCTCAACCGGCCCGAACAGCTCAATGCTCTGTCGCCGGCGCTGATGGACGAGTTGCTCGCTACCCTGCGGATGCTCGATGCGGACAGCACTGTCGGAGCGGTCGTGATCGCTGGCCACGAGCGTGCGTTCGTTGCCGGCGCCGACATCAAGGGCATGCGCTCGCGAACCCTTCACGAGGTGCTCGCCGCACCTGCGAGTCGCTTCTGGATGCGCCTTGCTGACATCGAGGCGCCGCTCGTCGCTGCTGTGTCCGGGCCAGCCTTCGGCGGCGGCTGTGAGCTGGCGCTCGCCTGTGACCTCGTCGTGGCCTCGGAGACCGCCCGGTTCTCCCAGGCCGAGATCAAGGTCGGCATCCTGCCCGGCGGCGGCGGGACCCAGCGTCTGGCTCGCACGATCGGCAAGCACCGCGCGATGGAGATGGTCCTCACCGGCCGCCCGGTCTCGGCGCAGGAAGCCTGCACCCTCGGTTTCGTGAACCGCGTGGTCGCCCCCGCCGACTGGCGTGACGAGGCGATTGCGCTGGCCCAGGAGGTTGCTGCAGGACCGCCGATCGCGATCCGGCTCGCGAAGAGGGCGGTGCTGGCGGCCGAGGAGAGCGCCCTGTCGCTGGGGATGCTCGCCGAACGAAAGCTGATGGAGCTGGCATTCGCCAGTGAAGACCGCGTGGAGGGCATGACGGCGTTCGTTGAGCGCCGACCTCCCCGGTGGTCCGGACGATGAAGACGGAGAAGGCGGAGACAGACATGAGCGCACGAGGTTTCACCGAGGAGCAGGAGGAGTTCGCGGCGGCTGTCCGTCAGTTCGCGGCGAAGGAGTGCGGGACCCGGGAGCAGCGTTCGGCTCTGACGGACGACAACCGGGAGCAGCACCACGACTCGGTCTACGCAAAGCTCGCCGCCGCCGGATACCTCGGCGTCTCGATTCCTGAGGAGTACGGCGGGAGCGGAGGCGGGATCATCGAGCAGGTCATCCTGTTCGAGGAGTTGTGGCGGGGCATGGTCCCGGTGCACGGTGCCGGCACGTCCCACACCGTCGCCGGCGTCTACAAGCGTTACGCCTCCGAGCAGCAGAAGAAGGACGTCCTCGGGGCGATCTGCTCGGGCGAGGTCATGTCGATCAGCATCTCCGAGCCGGGGGCAGGCTCGGACGCAGCGGCTGTCTCCTGCAGGGCCGTCCGCGACGGCGACGTCTTCCGGATCAACGGTCAGAAGACCTGGTGTTCCGACGCGCAGTTCGCCGCGAAGATCCTTCTCGTCGCCCGCACTGGTCGCGGTGACCGTCCGCACGACGGGCTCACCATGTTCGAGATCCCGACCTCCACCCCGGGCCTGGAGATCAGGCCGATCCGGACAATGGGCGGTGGCGCTGAGGTCAACGACCTGTTCTTCACCGACGTGGAGGTTCCGGTGTCGGCGGTCATTGGTGAGGAGGGCGGCGCTTGGAAGCAGGTCATGTCCGGGCTCAACGGGGAGCGCATCGTCTGCGCCGCTCAGGGACTGGGGATGGCGCAGCGCTCCTTCGATGATGTGTTGGGCTATCTGCGCGAGCGTGAGCAGTTCGGCGCTCCCATCGGGTCCTTCCAAGCAGTCCGCCACCGCATGGCCGACCTCGCCATCGAGATCGAGGCGGCTCGCGCCCTCACCTACGCGACCGCGCACCGCGTTGCCGCCGGTGACGGGCCTCCCGAGCAACTGATCCGTGCGACGTCGATGGCCAAGGTCAAGGTCACCGAGACGGCCAAACGGGTGGCGCTGGAGGGAATCCAGTTGATGGGTGGCTACGGCTACACGCTGGAGTTCGACATGGAGCGCCACCTCCGACTGGCCATTCCCGCGACCATCTACGCCGGCACGAACGAGATCCAGCGCGACATCATCTCGGCCACCTTCGGTCTGCGGCCACCCCGAGACAGATAAAAAATGCTGCCCGTCTCAAAAAAGACGGTAGCGAGAGTAACCGGGATCACACTTCGTCGTTTACTATTGAGTTATACAGTTCTATAAATGTAGGGGAGTTGAGGAATGGCCACCACTGTCAGGCCACCCAAGGCCACTCCGGTGCGCGCAAAGTTCGTGCCGTTAGGTGGGTTCTTTGCTCTAGCGGGCGATTCGCTGCGTGCGATGTTCCGTCGCCCATTCGCCGTGGGGGAGTTCCTCGAGCAAACGGTCTTCATCGCAAGCGTGTCCTTCCTGCCGGCGATCTTCGTGACGATCCCGTTCACGGTCGTCGTCCAGTTCTTCATCAACCAGCTCCTTCAGGAGATCGGCGCCACGGACCTCTCGGGTGCCGGCGCCGGTCTGGTCGTCATCCAGGAGCTCGGCCCGTTCTGCAGTGTCCTGGTGGTCGCAGGCGCTGGCGCCACAGCGGTGTGCGCCGACCTCGGCGCGCGCAAGATTCGCGAGGAACTGGACGCGATGGAGGTGCTCGGCCTCGACCCCATGCAGCGCCTGGTTGCTCCCCGAATCCTTGCCTTTGTCGTGGTTTCCCTCGGTCTCTACGGGATCGTCTGTGTGGTCGGATTGATCGGCACCTACATCTTCGCGGTCACACTTGGCGGCGCCAGCCCCGGCCTGTTCGTCGCCAACCTGACCCTGGTCACGGGCACCGGTGCCTTCATCACAGCTCTGATCAAGACAGCGCTCTTCGGAGTCGCCGCCGCCCTTGTCGCCTGCTACCTCGGCATGAACGCCAAGGGCGGGCCCAAGGGCGTGGGTGAAGCCGTGAATCAGACCGTGGTCCTGACTCTCATGGTGCTGCTGGTCATCAACTCGACGATCACCACTGTCTACTTGCAGCTGGGAGGCTGACATGGCACTCGCCGGTATGACCGAGGAGCGTACGGCGCTCAGCGCGGAGATCCGGGCGCGTCAGGTGGCAGCTCTCAAGCGCATCGTCACCACGCCTGGCCGAACCCTGTTCCACAGCGGTGAGCAAGTGCGGTTCTATGCCGCCGCGTTCAGGGGCATTCCGTACGCGCTGATGCACTACCGACGCGAGGTCCTGCGGCTCATCTCGACGGTCGCCTTCGGCAGCGGCGCGATCGCGTTGGTCGGAGGCACGATCGTGGTTGTTTCCTTCCTCACCGCCTTCGCCGGCATCGAGCTCGGGCTCCAGGGCTACTCCCAGCTCAGCAACATTGGGGTGGAGGCGCTCAGCGGGTTCATCTCCGCCTACATCAACACCAGGTTGGCCGCACCGGCGCTGGCGGGCATCGCCCTGACCGCGACCGTCGGGGCCGGTTTCACTGCCCAGCTCGGCGCGATGCGGGTCAGCGAGGAGATCGACGCCCTCGAGGTCATGTCCATCAAGTCGATTCCGTACCTGGTGAGCACCCGGATCGTCGCGGGACTCGTCTCGATCGTCCCGCTCTACGCTGTGGCGCTGCTGGCGTCTTATGCCGCTACGCGGCTGGTGGTGACCATCGGTTTCGGCCAGTCCAGCGGTGCATACCAGCACTACTTCAACACCTTCCTGATCCCGGGAGACATCGTGCTCTCATTCGTGAAGGTGATGTGCATGTCCGTCGTGATCATGGCTGTCTGCTGCTACTACGGGTACACAGCAAAGGGCGGCCCAGCCGGCGTCGGGCAAGCAGTCGGGAGCGCCGTCCGGCTCTCCCTCATCGCCATCCTGTTCGCGGACATGCTGCTGAGCTTCGCGCTCTACGGCTCGTCCAACAGCCTCAACATCACCGGGTGATCCAGCAATGACGTCCTCTCGCACAGTCCATGCGCGCCATCACACGCAGTTCCTCGGAGCCCTCGGCCTCGCGGTGATCATCATGGTGTCTGCCTTCCTGATCGCGACCTACCAGCGAGTCTTCGCCGACGTGGTGACCGTGACGGTCCAGACCGATCGCGGTGGCCTGCTGCTCGACAAGGGTGCCCGCGTCCGCATGTCCGGGGTCCCGGTCGGTGCGGTGACCAGCACCAAGGTCCAGGAGGACGGAACAGTCGCGGTCGGGGTGTCCCTCGACGCCGACAAGGCGGCTCTGGTGCCAGCTGATGCCGTCGCGACCATCCGCGCCACGACAGCTTTCGGGTCGAAGTTCGTCGACTTGCGCACGCCAGCCGAGCGCACGGCCAAGGGAGCGATCGCCGATGGCGATGTCATCAAGGCCAGCGGCGTTACCGTCGAGGTGAATGACGTGTTCCAGCACGGGCTCTCAGTGCTGGAAGCGGTCGATCCCGTGAAGCTCAATTCCACCCTGACCGCGGCCGCGACCGCACTGGAGGGGCGTGGCGAGAAGTTCGGGCAGTTCTTCACTGACTGGGACAGCTACCTCACGGCGGTCGAACCCCACCTCGACGAGCTCGAGACCGACCTGTCCGCTTCCCCGGATGTGTTTCGGACGTACGCCGATGTCGCCCCCCAGTTCATCGAGACCGGCGACAACTTCGCCACGACGAGTGAGACGCTGGTTGCTGACCAGGCGAAGTTCGATGCCCTCCTCAAGGAGACGCCGAAGGCCGCCGACTCCATCTCGCGGTTCCTCAATGCGGTCGAGCGCCCACTGGGTGCTTTCAACACCCAGTTGCTCCCGTTCTCCGCTCTGGGCGCTGAATACGCCCCGGAGTTCGGGTGCCTGATCAAGTCGGTTCGTACGCACATCGAGATCATCGACAAGGCCTTCGGCAAGACGGTCGATGGAGAGCACTACCTCTATGCCAAGACGGGGTTCCTGCCGAGCATCAACCCGTACACCTTGGAGAAGAACCGGCCCAAGCTTGTGACCGATGTCGGTCCACTCTGTTATCGAGAGGCAACGGCTGAGCGTCCGACGGTGCCGCATGTCGACTTTGACGACGGGACCGCGGGAACGTACTCCGAGGCCAACACCGCTAAGCCGGTCGGGGTCGGCGACAACCCCCTCCAGCTCTATTCGAACCTGGTCGATGACTGGTTCGGCAGCGAGGTCCTTGCGAAGCTCTTCGAGGCGCGGAATGGAGTAGACCAGTGAGGATCACCAGGGGACCGCTGATCAAGGTTCTGGCCTTCGTCCTGACGATGGGCTTCCTGATCAGCATGGTCGGGATCGTCTTCGGCCGAGTCAGGATCCAGCCGAGCAACGAGTTCGACGCGCTCTTCACCGACGCGTCGGGCATCAGTGCCGGGAGCGACGTGCGCGGCAACGGTGTTGCGGTGGGCACCGTCAAGGCGATCGCGCTCGATGATGACGGCCGGGCGCGGGTCACCTTCACCGTCGCCGAGGACGTCGCGTTGAACGAAGCCACCGATGCCCGTATCCGGTACGCGAACCTCACGGGTGACCGTTACCTCGACCTGACGCCAGGTGCCGAGGGCGCTGCGCCGCTGGAGCCGGGCGCGACGATCCCGCTTGAGCGGACCCAGCCGGCACTCGATCTGGACCAGTTCTTCCAGGGCTTCGACCCGCTGATGCGGGCCCTCGACGCTGACGAGGTCAATGAGCTCGCCACCAACGTCATCAACGTTACCCAAGGACAGTCGGGCGCCGTGGAATCGATGCTGGCCAACGTTGGGTCATTCACCAGCCGCCTGGCTGAGCGCGACGAGCTGATCGGTTCAACGATCACCAACCTCTCAGCAGCGCTCACCGTCATCGATGGGCACCACGAGGAGCTCGACAACCTCGTTGTCGGCCTGGCCGGCCTGATGGACGGGTTCGCGAAGGACCGAGAGGCAATCGGGTCGTCGTTGGCGTCGATCAACAAGGGTGCGGCTGCCACGGCTGACCTGCTTGAACGGATCCGGCCCGGGGTGAAGGCCAATATCGACCAGATCGGCCGACTGGCCAGGTCGATCAACGACAACGAGAACGACGTTCGCGAGGTGCTGGACATCTATCCGCGAGTGGTCAAGAAGCTCGGACGACTCGGTGCCTACGGCTCCTTCTTCAACTTCTACCTGTGCGGGGTCAAGCTCAAGCTCGATCTGCCGGGTGAGGACCTCGACGTCTACACGCCGTGGGTCATCGACAACACCGGACGATGTGGCGGGGAGCAACGCTGATGGCAACGCGGAAGAAGTCCAATGGCAAGGTTCGCCCGATGCGCCTGGCCTTCAGCGAGATGGACCTGGGCAAGATCGGCCTCGTCGGGCTGATCCTTACCGTGGCGATCCTCGCTGGTGCACTGAACATCGGCAAGGTGCTGTCCCTGGTGGGCAACGCCACCTACACCGCTGACATGACCGAGGCAGGTGGCCTGCGCTCGGGCGACGACGTACGGGTCGCCGGCATCAAGGTCGGGAAGGTCAACGGCGTCGAACTGGCGGACGACCATGTGGTCGTGACCTTCGGTATCGAGGACATCGACCTCGGCGACAAGACCCGGGCAACGGTCAAGAGTGACAACGCGCTCGGCAGCAAGTTCCTCGCGGTCGAACCCCTGGGCTCCGGTGACATCGACCACATCGCGATCGAGCGCACCGACGCGGGCTTCGCAGTCAACGAGGAGCTGGGCAAGCTGACGACTGCGACCGCCGAGATTGACGAGGATGCGCTGGCAAAGTCGTTCGAGTCGGTGAGCGCCGTGCTCAACGCGACCCCGACGGAGTTCCGATCTGCCCTTGAGGGGGTGAGCGCACTGTCGACCACGCTCAGCTCGCGGGACTCGGACCTGGCTGCGCTCCTGGACAAGGCCAGCAACGTTTCCTCGATCCTGGCCGAGCGCAACAAGGACATCACGTCGATCCTCGGTGACGGCAGCTTGCTGTTCGACGAGCTCCGTCAGCGTCGGGAAGTACTGGGCAACTTGTTGCGCAACGTGCAGAAGGCGACGGTCCAGTTGAATGGGCTGGCCACGGACAACAAGAGCTCCCTGAAGCCGGCTCTCACCGAACTGCGGCAGACGGCGACCTTGCTGACGGAGTACAGGAGCACGCTCAAGCTGGCGCTCAAGGCGACTGGTGGTTACATCCGGTCGTTGGGTGAGTCCGTCGCCGGTGGCCCGTTCTTCCAGGCTTACGTCGCCAACATCGGTTCTCCCGAGGACCTCGGCACCGGCGGCCTCGCCGGACTCCTCGAAGGGCAAGGTGCGTTCTGATGAGCAGCAAGATGGTCAAGATCGGCTTGGCAATCGCGGTCGCCCTCACCTTCGGAGGCTTCCTGTTCGCGGACCAGAGCAAGGTGCACGTCACGGCGTACTTCGCGCAGTTCAAGGGGATCTACGTCGGCGACGACGTCACCGCATTGGGCGTGCCGATCGGCACCGTCACCTCGGTCGAGCCGCAGGCCGATCGGGTGAAGGTCGAGCTGGAGATCGATCCTGATCACCCTGTTCCTGCCGACGTCCGTGCAGCGGTCGTCGCGTCCTCGCTCGTGTCGGTGCGTTCCATCGTGCTCGGTCCCGTCGGGGCCGACGGGGAGGAACTGGAGGATGGCGCGACCATCCCTTTGGCACGCACGGCGATCCCTGTCGAGTGGGACGACATCAAGGATCAGTTGGTCGACCTTTCGTCTGCCCTGGGTCCCAGTGGGGCCAACAAGAATGGCGCCACGAGTGACCTCATCTCCTCCGGGGCGAAGTGGCTCGAGGGCACGGGCGACACCCTGAACCAGACGATCACCGACGTCTCTGAGGCGATGAGCACGTTGTCGGACAACGGCGGCGACCTCTTCGCCACCGTTCGAAATCTGCAGGTGTTCGTCACCGCGATCAAGGGCAGCGACACGCAGGTGCGTCAGTTCGCCGAGAGGCTGGCCGAGGTCGCGTCGATCCTGGATGCCGACCGGCTGGTGCTGGACGGGGCGCTCAGCGGTCTCAACTCCGCGTTCAAGAACGTCAACAGGTTCTTGAGGGAGAACAAGGACCTCACGATCTCGACGATCGAGGAGTTGCGGTCGACGACGTCCCTGTTGGCCACGAATCGGCAGGAGATCGCTGACATTCTGCAGGCAGCGCCGACCGCCGTCTCGAACTTCTACCAGATCCTCGACCCACGCGGCGGGTCGGGAACGCTGGTCACCGGTGAACTGGCAGTCAACAACCTGCAGGCACCGGCCCAGATCATCTGCGGTGCGCTCCTGGCGGCTGGCGGCGACCGCTCGACTTGTCAGACCGCGCTCACCCCGCTCCTCAAATATTTCGCTCTCAATGCGCCGCCCGTCGGGATTGGCCCTGTGACCAACAACGGGGCGGGTGACGGTGGTGTCGTGGATCCGGGCGACCCCGATTCTCAAGCGTCCTCCGGTTCCTCGGGAGGTGGGGGATCGTCGAGCTCCACTGACGACGCCGATCTGCTGGCACAGCTCGACAAGCTCTTGGGAGGGAACTGACATGGCGACGGTGGCGAAAGTGCGATCGCTCAGCCTGGGCGCAATGATCGCGTTGCTGCTGTCCGGCTGCAGTTGGACGGGTCTGAACTCGGTGTCGTTGCCGTTCACCAAGGGTGGTGGTGACGACAACATCGAGATCACCGTTGAGCTCGAGAACGCGGCGAACCTGGTGCCCAACTCGGAGGTCAAGTACGACGAGGTCACCATCGGGTCGGTCCGCAAGATCGAGCTGAAGGACTGGGTCGCGACACTGACTGTCGGGCTCGAGGGTGATGTGAAGCTCCCGGCCGACGTCACGGCGTCGGTCGCCCAGAAGAGCCTCCTCGGCGCGGAGTATCTCGAACTCAAGGATCCGGACGCGGAGTCGACGTCGGCGCAGGTGGAGTATCTGGCGTCTGGTGACGTGATCGACCGGAGCCGGACGGGCCGCTACCCCGAGACCGAAGAGGTGCTGTCGGCGGCGTCCCTGCTGCTCAACGGCGGGGGCCTTCCGCAGTTGCGCACGATCGCCCACGAGCTCAACAACGCTCTCGGTGGCCGCGACCAGGACGTCCGTTCGTTCATGCGCACCGTTAGCCGTTTCACCTCGCGCCTCGACCGGCAGCGTGACAACATCGCGTCGACGCTCACTCAGCTGAACCGTCTCTCGCGAACCGTGGTGAACGACCGCAACAAGGTTGACCGATTCCTCGAGGAAGTGCCCGGAGGGCTGCAGGCACTGACCGAGGAACGACGTCAGTTGGTTCGCGCCCTTCGCGCCGTCGATGACTTCGGTGATGTGGCCCACCGGGTGATCAACGGGACCAAACGGGATTTCCAGGAGAACCTGGACAACCTGGCGGTGATCACCAAGTCGCTGGCGAAGCATGGTGACAATCTGGCCAAGAGCGTTGAAGCGCTGACATACCCGTTCAACACCCGAGCGGCTGACCAGGTGGTGCACGGTGACTACCTCAACCTGATCACCGAGATCGAGGTCAGCCCTGGCAACTTGACCAAGTACTGGCTCGGTGGCACACCTCTCGACGGCCTGTTCCCGGCCATCATCGAGGGCGCTCCCACGGGACCAGCCACGGACGCGGGTAATCCCTTGTCCATCGACCCGCTGGAAGGCCTGCTCGACGGTGTAGGGGACGTCCTCGGTGGTCTCACCCAGGACAAGTCGGGTGCCAAGAAGAGCTCGTCGGCGACGTCTAGCGGCGACGACCTGCTTTCCAACCTGCTCGGGCCGCTCTTGGGAGGTAGCTGATGCTGTCCCGCGTCACGAAGACCAAACTGCTTGCGTTCGTCACCATCACGGCGATCACCCTGATGGTCACCGCCCTCTACTACGTCAAGCTGCCCCAGCAGGTCGGCATCGGGCGCTACGACCTGAGGGTCGAGCTGACCAACGCGGGCGGTCTCTACCCGCAGGCCATGGTCAACTACCGGGGGGTCGAAGTCGGCAAGGTCACGGCCGTCGACCTGCAGGAAGACGGATCGGTTCTGGCATCTCTCCAGGTGAATGACGGCGTCGACATTCCGGCGAACTCCATCGTCGAGGTGCGCAGCGCCTCGGTCATCGGCGAGCAGTACGTCAACTTCCTGCCTCCATCGGAGCCGAGCCGCGAGATCCTTGCGGACGGTGCCCGGATCCCGTCGCAGCAGACCGTGCTTCCGACGACGACCAACGACCTGCTCTCTTCGGTGGATGGCCTGTTGAAGTCCATCCCGGTCGGGGACCTGCGGACTGTTGTCGACGAACTCGGCAAGGCACTCGAGGGTGCGGGTGACGACCTCGGGCTCTTCGTGGACGCCAGCAGTACTTTCCAGGACGCTGCGCAGAAGAACCTGCCGGAGACGCTCAAGCTGATCGATGACTCCACCACGGTCCTAGGGACCCAGCAGGACCTCGATCCAGCAATCCGGTCCTTGGCGGGCAGTCTTGAGTCCTTCACTGGCCAACTCGAGGCGAGCAACGGGGAGCTGGAAGGCCTGATCGCAGCCGGGCAGCCCTTCATGGATGCCATTGGCGGCTTCGCCCTGGACCTCACCGGGGTCGCTCCCGGCATGCTCTCGGAACTGGCAGACGTCGGGGAGGTGCTGAAGGTGTACCGCGACGGCATCGAGCACATTCTCATCGTGTTCCCCGCCGTGACGGCGGCGTTCAACGCCGGTACTCCGGTAGATCGTCGGGCCGGACCTCGGGCACCGGTCAATCTCTGGTTCAAGCTGGGCTTTGACCCTCCGACCTGCACCAAGGGCTTCGAGCATGCCCAGAGCTTGCGCAACCCCGATGACATCTCGCCGGCTGACGCTCCGAGCGATTCCTGGTGCAAGGTCAAGCCGGATGATGTCCGAGCCTCGCGTGGCGCGCGCAACAGCCCCTGCCCGAACGGTGGCACTGGCGCCACCGCCAAGATCTGTGGCCTGGAGTTCACCAAGAGCGTGGTCTCGCGCGGCAAGGGCGACGAGCCTCGCGGCGCCGATCCTTTGCCCCTCTCCGGCTCCCTGGACCTCGGACTGACTTCGTTCCTGCTCAGTGGCGACATTCCCGGCGCCACGACGTGGCAGGACCTTCTGACAGGACTGGTGGCGCAATGAGATTGCCCGACAGAACCCGGATCTCCCGCGCGATGGCGGGCACGCGAGTTGCAGTGGTGGTTGGTCTGATTGCCGCCGCGGTGCTCGCCTGGCAGGCCGTCGTCTGGTTCGGTGACCGTCAGGACGAGGACCGACGTGACGAGGCGATCGCGGTCGCCCGTGCCCAGGTGCTCGACCTCACCACGCTCGATTCGGAGACCATCGACGCCAAGCTTGACGCGATGGGCAAGCGGCTCAGCGGAGCCTTCAAGCGTCAGTTCGAAGGTTTTGCACAGACATTCTCCGACGTCGTCAACGACGACAAGATCAGGGCCACGGGCGAACTGAAGTCGGTCGCCGTCGACCAATACGACGGCGAGGCGGCGTCCATACTGGTCGCGACCTCTGCGGAGGTCACGCACGGCGACGCCAAGAGGGCCACCACGAAGGACTACCGGATGAAGGTCGATCTGGAACACAAGGACGCCGGCTGGTTGATCACGGGCATGGAGTTCGTCGGATGAGTGCGACGACAGCGTCGGCAGCGGAGGAGAATGTCGTGGAAGATGAGACCCCGACAAGGCAGTCGCACCTTCGGCGTCTGCGGAACCCGCTGGCTGGGCGGACGCTCGGCCCGAGGATCTGGCTGGTCCCCGTGGTCCTGCTCGTCGGCGCCGGAGTCCTGGCTTTCGTCAACGATCGCAATGCTGACAACGCCCACGGCGCAAGCGACGCCCGCAAGGTGGTCACCACCCACGTGGAGGAACTCCTGAGCTACGACTTCCGGGAGCTCGAGAGTGATCTCGCGCGGGAGTCGAAATGGTTGACCGGGTCCTTCGCCGAGGAGTACCGGTCCCTGGTGACGGACAAGATCGCGCCGGCTGCGACCAAGGCACAGGTGGTGACCGACGCGAAGGTCTCCGCAAGCGGGGTGATCGATGCCCGCCATCACAAAGTTGAGCTGCTGCTGTTCGTCAACGTGACCACGCGGAGCAGCGAGCTCGCAGACGCCCGGACTGCCGGCAGCCGCCTCGTCGTCAAGGCCTCCTGGGTGGATGGTTCGTGGCGGATCAGTTCCCTCAAGCCCGTCTGATCCACCTCTACTGACCCTCGATTCCCGTTCGACGCCGCTACTCGCTGCGTCGGCGGCGTAGTACCCAACCCTCCGAAAGGATTACCGATGTCAGTCTTCACCTCGTCCGACGAGATGTATGAGGTCTTCACCCCGTTCATGCAGAGCCTGACGACCGACCCGGTGGTGGGCAAGAAGTTCTCTTCTGCGAACACGTCGTTCCGTGTCATCCACGAGGACCCCGACGGCGTCTTCCTGCTCGACGCCACGGTCGACCCTCCGGTTCTTTACGTCGGAGCGGATGCAGACGGTCGGGAGGCTGAGGTGGACCTGACGATGTCAGCCGAGGATGGCCACAAGTTCTGGCTGGGGCAGCTCAATCTGCCGGTTGCTCTCGCTCGTCGCAAGATCAAGGTGAACGGCGGTGTGGCCAAGCTGATGGGTCTCGTCCCTGCCCTCCAGCCGGCTTACGGGCTCTACCGAGAGCACCTGTCCGCCATTGGCCGTGAGATCTGACGTCTCGAAAATGTGCTGCCGATCATTGACACCCTTTCGTCGCGCCCCGTAACATTTTGAGACAGCGCGGCTTATTAATGCGTACGGCAGCGAAAGGTACATGATGACCACCACGGCACCGGAACTCCGGATCTTCGACTACGACACCTATGCCCAGGGAGACCCGACGACCTTCGGCCTGCCTCTCGAACAGTATCGCCACCTCCGTGACGAGGAGCCCTGCTTCCTGCAGGAGTTCGATGACCCGATGCTGATCGACCGGGCATGGGTGGTCAGCCGCAATGAGGACATCTGGGAGGTGGATCGCAACACGGAGCTTTACGCAGCCGACCGCGGCTACGTGAACATCTGGCAGGTCGTTCCCATCGACCCGAAGAACGGCGGCCTGCCGGCCATGCTGACCACCGACGGTCCCCGTCACCGTGAGCAGCGGCAGGTCCTCGCGAAGGCGTTCACGCCCGGGATGGTGCGCAAGCTGGAAGGCAAGTTCCGCAAGTACGCGAAGGACGTTGTCGACGACGCGCTCGAGAAGGGCACCTTCAACTTCGTTCACACCATCGCCCACAACATGCCGATGGAGGCGCTGGGCGATGTTCTCGGTGTCCCTCAGGAGGACCGGGCCAAATTCTTCGGCTGGGTCGACAAGTTCGCAGCTCCGTTCGACACCCGGATCACGGCGTCCTTCGACGAGGTGATGGAGGCTATTGGCAACCTCATGGTCTACTCCGAGGAACTCGCCGAGTTGAAGAGGGCGAACCCGGCCGACGACGTGATGTCTCGGTTGGTGGCCTCCGGTGAGGGCGGCAACCCGCTGATGTCGGCCGACGAGATCGTCGGCAACGTGGCGCTGCTTGCCAGCGGTGCGGCTGAGAGCACGCGCACGGCCATGTCGCACGGCATGCACGAGTTGATGCGCAACGAGAAGGCGATGGCCTGGATGCGTACGCACCAGGACAACCTCCCGCCGACCGTCATCCAGGAGATGGTGCGCATCGCGTCGCCCTTCACCCACCTGGTCCGCACCGCCACTCGCGATCACGAACTCCATGGCAAGCAGATCAAGGAAGGCGACATCGTCGCCATGCTGTTCGCTGCCGGGAACTTCGACGAGCGCGCCTTCGACCGGCCCGACGAGTTCCAGCCCGACCGAATCGAGAACCCGCACGTCAGCTTCGGTCGCGGCGCGCACAAGTGCCTCGGCCAGCACGTCGCCGCGCTCGAGATGAAGATCCTCTTCGAGGAGCTCTTCCAGCGGACCTCCAGCATCGAGCCGGCCGGTCCCATCAGCTACGTGCGTGACGCCTACTCGCGTGGCGTCTACGAACTGCCCGTCACGATCACCCCGGCCTGACCGCACCACGGATTCCCAGGAGAACACCATGAAGATCACCGTGGACACTGACCTCTGCGAGGTGCACGGCGACTGTGTCGTCGCCGCACCCGACATCTTCGACATCGGTGAGGACGACGACGTCGTCCAGATCCTCAATGCCGAGCCGGGCGAGGAGTACCGCAAGGCCATCGTCCAGGCCGTCAAGATGTGCCCGGTCGCCGCGATCCGGATCGAAGGCTGAGTGATGCAGGACGTCGTGGCTGTCGGAGGCGGCCTCGCTGGCTTCCGGTTTGCGCAGGGTCTGCGTGAGGCCGGCTACGACGGTCGGGTCACCATCGTTTCCGACGAGAAGCACCTGCCCTACGACCGGCCGCCCCTGTCCAAGCAGTTGCTGGCCGGCACGTACACCGAGGAGCAGTGCGCCCTGCCGGGCGACGCACCGGACGTGACCTGGGTGATGGGGCGCCGAGCCGAGCGGCTCGATCGTGAGCGTCGCGTCGTCGTCCTCGATGACGGCGCCGAGGTGGCCTACGACGGCCTGCTGATCGCGACCGGTCGGCGGGCTCGCACCTGGAACGGGCCGATGCCTGCTTCCGGCGTGCACACCCTGCGCGACCTCGAGGACACTGCAGCATTCAGGTCTGCGATCGACGCCGACGCCAAGGTCGTCATCGTCGGAGCCGGCTTCATCGGGTGCGAGGTCGCAGCGACCCTGCGCAAGGAGGGTGTCTCCGTCACCGTCGTGGACGTGGCCGCCTACCCGATGCCGGTCATGGGCTCCGAAGTCGGTGCCCGTGCGGCCGCCATCCACGAGGCGCAGGGAGTCCGCTTCCGACTCGGACGTGGAGTCGCCGGCTTCGAGGGCGAGGAGCGAGTGACCGGCGTGCGTCTGGAGGACGGCGAACTGCTCGAAGCCACCGTCGTGCTGGTGGCGGTCGGCTCGGTCCCGAACTCGGAGTGGTTCGAGGACGCCGGACTAAGCATGGATCGGAGCGTCGTGGTCTGCGACGCGACCTGCACGGTGATCGACGCGAGCGGCCAGCCCGTGCCCGAGATCGTGGCGGCCGGAGACATCGCCGCCTGGCCGCACCACCACGGCGACGGTGCCGCGGTCTGCATCGAGCACTGGTCGAATGCCCGCGACATGGCCGACCTGGCCGCTGTCAATCTGCTGCTCCCGATCAGCGACCGGTCGCCGATGGCCGCAACGGCCTCGGTCCCGACCTTCTGGTCCGACCAGTACGACGTGAAGATCAAGTCCGCCGGATTCCTGCGGGCCGCCGACTCGTGGACGATCGTCGCGGAGGACCCCGAGAAACCGTCGCTCCTGGTCGAGGGACACCGCAACGGCGAGCTCGTCGGCGCCATCGCGTTCAACATGAACCGGAGCATCATCGGCTACCAGCGCCAGCTGGCGGCACCCGCTCCTTCCTGACCTGTTTCACCCCTGACTCTCACCGTGCGATGGCGCACGAAGTCCTGAACTCGAAAAAGATGGAGCCTGACATGGCCAAGCGCCCGACCTCTAGGAATTTGCGTGCCAACGAAGCCGACTACGTGGTCGTGGGCTCCGGCAGCTCCGGCGCGGTCGTCGCCAGCCGGCTCGCCCAGTCGGGCGCCAGCGTGATCATGCTGGAGGCCGGAAAGTCCGACAACAAGGGCATGCACGGCTACTTCACGAAGAAGCCGGGCATGGTGGCGCCGATGCACTTCGAGGCGCGCCTGGAGAAGGGCTTCGACTGGGGCTACAAGTCGACGCCCCAGGTCAGCGCCGGTGGCCGCGAGATGCTGGTGACCCGCGGCAAGGTCATGGGTGGGTCGAGCTCGGTCAACGGCATGGTCTACGTGCGCGGCAACCGCGCCAACTTCGACTCGTGGGCTGCCGAGGGCAACACCGGCTGGTCCGCCGACGAGGTCAATGCCGCCTACAAGCGGTCCGAGGACTTCGAGGACGGCGAGGACGAGTTCCGCGGCTCCGGTGGACCGATCAAGGTCACCCGCAACAAGATCGCCCAGGAGGGCACGCATCAGTTCATCCAGGCGACCTCCGACACCCTCGGCGTCAAGATCAACGACGACTACAACGGGGCTGAGCAGGAGGGCATCTCCCTCATGCAGGAGAACGTCAAGGACGGCGTGCGCTACTCCTCCACCCGGGGTTACGTCCACGACCTCGCTCCCCGCACGCTCGACGTCCAGACCGAGGTGCTGGCGACCCGGATCGTCATCGAGGGCAACCGCGCCGTGGGCGTCGAGGTCATCGACCAGGGGAAGGGCGGTGGCCGCCGGACGATCCGTGCGGCCAAGGAGGTCATCGTCTCCGGCGGCTTCGTCAACAGCCCGCAGTTGCTGATGCTCTCGGGCATCGGTCCTGCCGCGCACCTCGCCAGCCTCGGCATCGAGTGCATCGCTGACCTCCCGGTCGGCGACAACCTGCACGACCACCTGTTCCACCCACTCTCGTTCCACACGACGTCGATCAGCCACAAGTCGACGCCGGGGTTCTTCCTCAAGGGGATGGCCAGGAACCTCATGGGCAAGGACACGTTCCTGAACCACTCGATCTTCGAGTCCGTCGGCTTCGTGCGCAGCTCCCTGGCCACGGTCGCGCCCGACATCCAGCTGCACGCGATTCCGTGGAGCTACCCGGACCCGGGTGCGGGTGACCACGGCAAGCAGAAGCCGGACCCGCGACCGTCCCTGGGCGTCTTCGCCACGCTGATCTATCCCAAGAGCCGCGGAACACTGCGGCTGGCGTCGGCAGACCCGACGGTCGCCCCGCTCATCGACTACGGCTACCTCAACGAGCCCGACGACCTGAAGGTTCTGGCTGAGGGCACCGAGATGGCTCGCGCCATCATGGCGGCCGCGGCGTTCGGTGGCGCGGTCAAGGAGGAGATCTATCCCGGCGCTGACGCGCCGAACGGCAACATGAACGATGCCCTGCGCCGTCGCGTCGTCTCGGTCATGCACGCCGTCGGCACCTGCCGGATGGGTGTCGACGATCGTGCCGTGGTCGGCCCCGATCTCAAGGTTCGCGGCATCGAGGGCCTGCGGGTGGCCGACGCCTCGATCATGCCGAGCATCACTGGCGGCAACACGAACGCGCCGTGCTACATGATCGGTGAGCGAGCCTCGGACTTCATCCTCGGGAGGGCCTGACCGCGCACAGCGCCCGGCAACAGCGGTTGCCCGGCCGGGCTGCTGTTAGTTCTGCGGCTTCTTCGCGGCGGTCTTCTTCGCCGGCCTGGAGTCGGCCTTCGGGGCCTGCAGGGAGCGCACCATGTTGACGGCGATCTCGGTGATCTCGTCGGGGCTGTACTTCTCCTTGGGTCTGTACCACCGCGACACCCAGATGCACGAGCCGAGCAGCAGTCGCGCGGTGATCACGGGATCGGCGGGGGCCAGGATCCCGGCGTCCATGTTGTCCTTGATGACACTGACCCAGATCTTCTCGAACTCGCGGCTCCACTTGTGCCAGCGCTCGAGCACCTCGGGGGGCAGGTCGCCGCCGCCGAAGAAGACCGGCATGTAGCGACGCATCCGGATCGCCGCGTCGACCTGCAGCCGAACCAGGCCCAGCAGTTGCTCGGCCGGGTCGTCAACCTCCTTGACCATGGCCCTGGCGTTCTCGGTGAGCTCGCCCGTGCTCCGTTCGAAGAGGATGCCGATCAGGTGTTCCTTGGTGGGAACGGTCCGGTAGAGGGTCGCGCGGCTGACCGAGAGCTTTTCGGCGGTGTCGAGGATGGAGACGGCTTCGAGGCCGCCCTCGGCGAAAAGCTCGGCGACGGCATGCGACGGCATCCGGGTCGATGTCCAGGCGGGGGCGGCCGCGGGGGCGGGGCGCCTTGGGGCTGGGATCTGCGGTCATGGCTGGCTCCCTGGCGTTCTCGCTGCATCGCCGCGGTGCGCGGCCGTGCTCCTAGATTACCGACGTCCTATCTCAAATCGTTGTTGGTGTCGACCTTCGCGGGGCGCGAACCCGCGATTCGTTGCCCAAGTCGACCTGATCCACTTGTATTGAGACGCCGGTTCTCATAACCTTTGCACATGAGCGCTTCCCCTGAGACGCCGGTCGAGACCCCGGACCGGTCCGCATTCCCGGAACCGTCGGTCGTCGTGGTCCGCAATCCCGCCGACGACACCGTCGTCGGCACCGTGCCCGACATGACCGCGACCGAGGTCGCCGATCTTGCCGCGCGGCTGCGCGCCGCGCAGCCCGCGTGGGAGGCTCTCGGCCCTGAAGGCCGCAAGGTGCACCTGCTGCGGTGGCTCGACTGGATCGTCGACAACAAGGAGCACATCCTCGGCCTGGTCCATCGTGAGGCGGGCAAGAGCTGGGGCGACGCGCAGATCGAGCTCCTGGTCGCCGTCGAGGTGATCAACTATTACGCGAAGAACGGTGCCAGGTTCCTCGCCGACGAGACTCCTTCGCCGCACAACGTCTCGGCGATCACCAAGCGACTGCGCCTGATCCGGCGCCCGTACCAGCTGGTCGGCATCATCACGCCCTGGAACTATCCCCTCGCCATGCCGATGATGGACGTGCCCGGCGCGCTCATGGCCGGCGCCGCGGTCATGACCAAGCCGTCCGAGGTCACCCCGCTCGCGTGGGCGGAGGTCGTTCGCGGGTGGAATGAGGAGATCGGCGCGCCGCCGGTCCTCGGTCTCGCGTCCGGGCTCGGCCCGACCGGTGCGGCGGTGGTCGACGAGGTCGACATGGTCCAGTTCACCGGATCCACTGCGACCGGCCGCCGGATCGGTGTCCGCGCCGCAGAGCGGCTCATCCCGGCGAGCCTCGAGCTCGGCGGCAAGGACGCGATGGTCGTGCTCGCCGACGCCGACCTCGACCGTGCGGTCGATGGAGCGGTGTGGGGCGGCCTGTTCAACGCCGGCCAGTCCTGCATCGCCGTCGAGCGTGTCTACGTCGAGGCGCCGGTGTACGACGAGTTCGTCGAGCGACTGGTCAACGCAGTGGACCGGATCCGCGTCGGCCACGACGCCCAGGGCTCCTTCGACGCCGACTACGGCGCGATGGCCAACGAGCAGCAGATGGGCATCGTCGAGCGTCAGGTGGCCGACGCCCTCGAGCGGGGCGCTCGCGCGTTGACCGGCGGTCGCCGGCTCGCCAAGGGGCTCTTCTTCCCGCCGACCGTTCTCGTCGACGTCGACCACTCGATGCTGGCGATGACCGAGGAGACCTTCGGCCCGTTGCTGCCCGTGATGAAGGTGGCCGACGAGGACGAGGCCGTGCGCCTCGCCAACGACTCGCCGTACGGCCTTGCCGGGAGCATCTGGACGAGCGATGCCGAGCGCGGTCTCCGCGTCGGACGGCGCATCGAGACCGGCGGCATGAACGTCAACAACGCGATGACGAACGTCTTCCAGTTCCCGCTGCCGATGGGTGGCTGGAAGTCCTCGGGACTCGGCCACCGCTTCGGCGGTGCCTACGGCATCCGGAAGTACTGCCGGCAGCAGGCGTTCGTGAGCGAGCGAGTGCATCTCAAGAAGGAGATCCACTGGTACCCGAACACGCGCCGGAAGGCCCAGGTGACCGACAAGGCACTCCGGCTGCTCGGCATGCACGACTGGCGCCGCCGTCTGGGACGCGCGGCCAAGTGATCACCCAGGACCAGGAGACAGAAATGAACGACACCGCAGCCCGCCCGCTCGATGCGGCGACCGTGCCGGAAGCCTTCCAGCGGACGGTGGCGGCGTACGGCGACAAGGTCGCCCTGCGCAGCATCGACGGCTCGACCAGCCTGACCTGGTCCGAACTGGACACCCGGGTCCGCAGCATCGCTGCAGGGCTTGCCGGCATCGGCGTCGGACGGCAGGACACGATCGCGATCATGCTGCCGAACACACCGGAGTGCCACATGATCGACTTCGGCGCCGTGCACCTCGGCGCCGTGCCCTTCGCGATCTTCAACAGCTCACCGGCCGAGCAGATCGCCCATCAGCTGGGCAACGCCGACGCCCGCTTCGTCGTGACGGAACTGGCCTTCCTCCCGAAGGTCCTCGACGCCGTCGCGCGTCTCGAGGGCCAGGTGGAGAAGGTGGTCGTCGTCGATGGCGAGGCCGACGGTGTCGTGACGCTCGCTGCCGTCGAGGCCGCCGGCGACCCGGACCACGACTTCGAGGCGGCCTGGCGCGCCGTCGACAAGGCCGATCTGGCGACCCTGATCTACACCTCGGGCACCACGGGACCGCCGAAGGGCGCCCAGTGGTCGCACAACACGGTCATGGCCGAGCAGCGAGCGCTGGATGCGGCGCTGCCGATGCCGGTCGACGGCATCATCTCGTTCCTGCCGATGGCGCACGCCGGCGGCCGGATCACTGCTCACTACATGTCGTTGGGCTACGGCGCGACGATCACGGCCTGCCCCGACATGAAGGAGGTGCCGCTGGCGCTGGGCACCAGTCACCCGGATGCCTTCTTCTCGGTCCCGCGGCTGTGGGAGAAGCTCCAGGTCGCCATCGAGGCGATGATCGCCGGGCAGCCCGACGAACAGCGCGCGGCCCTGCAGGAGGTCGTCCACCTCGGTCTCGAGCGGGTCAACGCGGTCGAGGCCGGCAGTGGGGTGCCCGCCGAGGTGGCGGCTGAGCTGGTTGCGCGCCACGACGCGATCCTCGACCGGATCGCGCCGCTGCTCGCCCGACTCGGCCTGGACAACATCAAGGCCGCCTTCGTCGGTGGAGCGCCGTCGAGCCCGGAGTTGTCCCAGTTCTTCCGCGCCGTCGGCGTACCGATGCTCGAGGCCTACGGCCTGACCGAGGGCTCGCTCAACGTCTTCAACCGGGTGGACGACTACAAGACCGGGACGGCCGGCAAGGCGCTGCCCGGCGTCGAGGTACGTCTCGCCGAGGATGGCGAACTGCTTTGTCGCGGTGAGCTCAACTTTGCTGGCTACCGCAAGCAGCCCGAGGCAACCGCGGAGGCACTCGACGCCGAGGGGTGGCTGCACACCGGCGACATCGCGACCATCGACGAGCACGGCTTCATCGCGATCGTCGACCGCAAGAAGGAGATCATCATCAACTCGGCCGGCAAGAACATGTCGCCGGCCAACATCGAGTCGACAGTGCGGGGAGAGAGCTCCCTGGTCGGGCAGGTCGTCGCCATCGGTGATGCGCGCAAGTTCGTCAGTGCGCTGATCACCCTCGATCCGGAAGCCGCTCCGGTGCACGCGAAGAACCTCGGACTCGAGGGGTTGGATCTCGACGACCTGGTCGCCTCACCCGTGCTGCAGGCCGAGATCGCCTCGATCGTGGAGCGTGCCAACAAGCGGCTCCACGGCAACGAGCAGATCAAGAAGTTCACGGTGCTGGGCTCGGCCTGGTTGCCGGACTCCGACGAGCTCACTCCGACCGCGAAGCTCAAGCGCCGGGTCATCCACGTGAAGTACGCCGACGCGATCGAGGGGATGTACGCCGAGTGATGCACGATTCTCCCGGTCCGCTCGCGGGCCTGAAGGTCGTGGAGCTGGCCGGCATCGGGCCGGGTCCCTACGCCGCGATGCTGCTGGCGGACATGGGGGCCGAGGTGGTCCGTGTCGAGAGGCCCGGGCCGCAGGGCAGTTCGGTGCCTCCGGAGAAGGACGTGCTGCGACGCAACCGTCGTTCCGTCGTGCTCGACCTCCGTGACCCGCGCGGCGTGGCGGCGGTGCTCGAACTGGTCGCTGGGGCCGACGTACTGCTCGAAGGCTTTCGTCCGGGGGTCACCGAGCGGTTGGGCCTGGGGCCCGACGACTGCCGGGCCGTCAACCCTCGCCTGGTCTACGGCCGGATGACCGGATGGGGCCAGGAGGGACCGCTCGCCAGTGCGGCGGGGCACGACATCGGCTACATCGCCATCACCGGCGCGCTCGGTGCGATCGGCGACGCGGACGGACGACCGGTTCCGCCGGTCAACCTGGTCGGCGACTTCGGTGGCGGCTCGACCTTCCTGGTGATGGGCGTGCTCGCGGCCTGCTGGGAAGCGGCACGCTCGGGACGCGGCCAGGTGGTGGACGCTGCGATCGTCGACGGCGCCGCCTCCCTGACCGGCCTGCTGCACGGGATGATGGCGGGCGGTCTGTGGCGCGACCGGCGCGGGGTGAACATGCTCGACGGCGGCCAGCCCTGGTATGACACCTACGCGACCTCCGACGGTCGCTGGATGGCCGTCGGGGCGCTGGAGCCCCAGTTCTACGCCGAGCTGGTCCGGCTGCTGGGGCTCGACCCGGCCGTGGCCGACCGCTCCGACCCGGAGCGCTGGCCCGCGCTGCGCACCGCCATCGCCGAGGCGTTCCTCGGCCGGACCCAGGTCGAGTGGACCGACGTCTTCGAGGGTACCGATGCCTGCGTCGCGCCGGTGCTCTCGCTCACCGAGGCCGCCGACCACCCGCACCTGGCGAAGCGCGACACGTTCGTCGAGGTCGGGGGAGTCACGCAGCCGGCTCCGGCCCCGCGGTTCAGCAGGACGTCCTCGGGCATTCCGCATGCGCCGCCCTCCATCGGACAGGACACCCGCGAGGTGCTCGAGCAGTGGGGCGTCGCGGACGTCGGCGCGCTGATCGCCGACGGGGTCGCGGTCCAGAGCTGACCGGACCTCGTCCGGGGCCGCGCTCACCAGAAGCGGGGTGCCCGCTTCTCGACGAATGCCTGCTTGGCCTCCTCGAAGTGCGGGTGCTGTTGGGCGCGCCCCTGGGCGGTCGCCTCGGCGTCGAGCTGGGTCGCGAGGTCGACGTGCTGACCGGCCCGGAGAAGTCGCCGGATCGGGCCCACGGATGCGGACAGCGCGGCCACCTCGGCCGCGAGCAGCGTGGCCCGCCGCAGCAGGTCGTCGGCCGGGACGAGCTCGCTGACGAGTCCCCAGGCCAGGGCCTGCTCGGCCGTGACCTTGCGGCCCAACAGGGCGATCTCGGTGGCGCGGGTGGCACCGACGATGCGGGTCAGGTGCCAGGTCGCACCGACGTCCGGCACGAGTCCGACTTTGACGAAGGACATGGTGAAGGACGCCGTGGTCGCGGCCATCCGGAAGTCGGCGTTGAGGGCCAGTGAGAAGCCGGCTCCTGCGGCCGGACCGTTGACGGCGGCGATGAGCGGGGTGTCCATGGCGGCGATCTGCTCGACCAGCGGGACGTAGAGCCTGCGGATCACGTCCTCGACGTCGCTGGGTCCCGCGCTGAGGTCGGCGCCGGCGCAGAAGGCACGACCGGCCCCGGTGAGCACGATGGCGCGGACGTCGTCCTCGGCCTCGAGCTTCTCCAGCTGCGCGCGCAGGTCGGCCACGAGGGCGTGGTTGAGCGCGTTGAACCGTTCGGGGCGGTTGAGCGTGACGACGGCGTACCCGTCGCGTCGCTCGCAGAGCAGGTGCTCGGTCGACTGCATGGGGTGTCCTCTCGCCGGCCGCGGCCGCTCGTCGTTGACCCGGAGGTCCGGGTCCTTCTAATATAGAGACAGTATCTCTCAAAATCGAAAGGTGTGTCCAGATGGACCTCTCAGGATCTTCAGCCGTCGTCACGGGCGGCGCGTCCGGTCTCGGCCTCGCCACCGTCAAGCGTCTCCTCGCTGCCGGTGCCCAGGGCGTCGTGATCGCCGACCTGGCTTCCTCCGACGGCAAGTCCGTCGTCGAGGACCTCGGCGACCGCGTCTCGTTCGTGCCGGCCGACGTCCGCAACGTCGAGGAGATGGAAGCCGTGTACGACGCCGCCGAGGCCATCGCGCCCGTGCGCGCGCTCGTGCACTGTGCCGGCCGGGGTGGCGCCGTACGCCTGGTGAACCGCGACGGGACGCCCGGCGACCTCGAGCTCTACTCGGAGGTGATCGGCATCAACTTGATCGGGACCTTCAATGTGCTGCGCCTCGCGGCGGCCCGGATGGCGCGCAACGAGCCCGTCGACGGGGACCGGGGTGTCTGCATCCTGACGTCGTCGGTCGCGGCCTTCGAGGGCCAGATCGGCCAGATTCCCTACGCGTCGGCCAAGGCCGGCATCGTGGGCATGACGATCGTCGCCGCGCGCGACCTGGCGGGCAAGCAGATCCGGGTCTGCACCATCGCCCCCGGCACCTTCGACACCCCGCTGCTGAACCGCCTCAGTGACGACGTCCGCGACTCGCTCGCGAAGATCGTTCCCCACCCGAGTCGGCTGGGCGAGCCCGACGAGTACGCCAAGCTCGCGCTGAGCATCATCGACAACGGCATGCTCAACGGCGAGACGATCCGGCTCGACGGCGCCATCCGGATGTCGCCGCGATGAGTGACGCGGTCCTCTTCGAGGTCGCCGACGGGATCGCGACGATCACCCTCAATCGCCCCGAGGTGCGCAACGCGATCGACCTCCCGACGTCGCTGGCGATTGCTGCCGCGCTGGACGAGGTCGACGACCGCAGTGACGTGACCGTCGCGGTCCTCACTGGCGCGGGCACGACCTTCTGCGCCGGCATGGACCTGAAGGCCTTTGCGGCGACCAGGGAGCGCCCGATCGACGAGCGCAGGGGCGCGTTCGGCATCGTGCGCAAGCCCTGCGACAAGCCGCTGATCGCTGCGATCGAGGGCAACGCGCTGGGGGGTGGGCTGGAGATCGCTCTGGCCTGCGACCTGGTGGTCGCGACGGAGAGCTCGCGGCTGGGGCTGCCCGAGGTCAAGCGTGGTCTGGTGGCTGCTGCGGGCGGGGTGCTGCGGTTGCCGCGCCGGATCCCGCAGGCGGTCGCCCTCGAGCTGATCATGACCGGCGAACCGTTGACGGCCGAGGAGGCCCGGGGCTGGGGGCTGGTCAACCGGGTTGCCCCCGACGGGCAGGCGCTGGCGGTGGCCCGCCAGCTGGCGTTGGCGATCAGCGCCAATGCTCCGCTGGCGGTGCGTGCTGCGAAACGGATCGTCGTGGAGTCCGCCGACTGGAGCCTCGACGAGGGATTCGACCGTCAGGTCGAGCACACCGCTCCGGTGCGGGCCTCGGCCGATGCTGCCGAAGGCGCCCTGGCTTTCGTGGAGAAGCGCTCGCCGCGGTGGACAGGCGCATGATCCGCGCGTTAATATTGAGACATACACGTTCAATAAGATTCCAGGGTGCGTCGCGGTTGGCCTCGCGCTCGGGAGCACGAAGGGGAATCACGTGACCCAGTTGATCAATCGCGTCGTCGAGGACGGCTCCGTCCCGGACCGTGACCGTCTGGCGGCAGCGCTCGAAGAAGCGAACATCCCCACCCTGCTCCTTGTCCTGACCCACCTCACCGGCGACGCCAAGTGGCTCGAGGAGCCCTACCGTCCCCAGCGCGGGCCGGTGCTCGACGACAACGACTCGGGCTCGCTGCCCGACGAGGTCCAGGCGGAGATTCGCGCGGCGGCGCTGGCCACCATCCTCGACGCGGAGTCGGGCCTGATCGCCGAAAAGCCCCTGACGCCGACCGAAGTCACGCGGATGCTCGAGATCGCGCTGGTCGAGGAGATTCCCGCCGAGTACGGCGACCTGCTCGCCGAGGAACTCGGTGTCCTCTCCCGCGACATCGACGTGCCGCACCCGCTTCCCCCGGGATTCGAGGCCCTCATCATCGGCGCCGGGTTGTCGGGGATCGCGCTGGCGATCAAGCTCAAGGGCGCAGGCGTGCCGTTCACGATCATCGAGAAGAACGACGAGATCGGCGGCACCTGGTTCGAGAACGTCTACCCCGGTTGCGGCGTCGACACCCCGAGCCACCTCTACTCGTTCTCCTTCGAGCCCAACGGGGAGTGGACCCGCTTCTTCGCGAAGCGCCCTGAGGTGCACCAGTACCTCGCCCGGCTCGTCGACACCTACGGCATCCGCGAGCACATCGTCTTCGGCCACGAGGTCAAGCGCGCTGCGTTCGATCCGGAGACCACGACCTGGCAGCTCGATGTCGTCGACGCCGAGGGACGCGAGACGTCGTACTCGGCGCCGGTGCTCGCCACCGGCGTCGGCATGGTCAACCGTCCCTCGATCCCGAACATCGCGGGAGCCGACTCCTTCGCTGGCCCGATCATGCACACCGCCGAGTGGGATCCCACCGTCGAGTACGCCGGCGAGACCGTGGCCGTGATCGGCACGGGAGCGAGCGCGATGCAGCTGGTGCCCTCGATCGCCGGGGTCGCGAAGAAGGTCGTCGTCTTCCAGCGGTCGAAGCAGTGGGCTGTGCCGCACCCCAACTACCACCGCGACGTGCCGACGGGCGTGCTGCACCTGATGGAGCGGCTTCCGCTCTACACGCGCTGGTACCGGCTCCGGGCGTTCTGGAACTTCAGCGACCGGTTGCACTCGTCGCTGCGGATCGACCCCGAGTGGACCAAGCCCGAGCTGTCGATCAACGACCAGAACGAGCGGCACCGCATCTACCTGACGAAGTACATCAAGGAGCAGCTGGGCGACCGGACCGACCTCCACGACGCCTGTATCCCGGAGTACCCGCCGTACGGCAAGCGGCCGTTGCTCGACAACGGTTGGTTCCGCACGGTGCAGCGTGACGACGTCGACCTGGTGACGACCGACGTCGAGCGGATCGTGCCCGAGGGCGTCGTGACGAAGGACGGCACGCTGCACGAGGCCGACATCGTCGTCTGGGCCACCGGCTTCAAGGCGCTTCAATTCCTGTGGCCGATGGAGATCCACGGCGTCTCGGGCAAGAGCCTGGCCGAGCAGTGGGGCGACCACGACGCCCGCGCCTACCTGGGCGTGACGGTGCCGGACTTCCCGAACATGTTCATCCTCAACGGGCCGAACACCAACGCCGGGCACGGCGGCAGCGCGATCCTCTCCTGCGAGTTCCAGGTCCGCTACATCATGCAGGCCGTGGCGCGGCTCGCCTCTGGCGAGGCGGCCAGCCTGGAGGTGGACGAGGACGTCTTCTGGGCCTACAACCACGAGCTCGACGCCGAGCTGGACCAGTGCATCTGGTCCCACCCGGGCATGACCACGTGGTATCGCAACGAGGCCGGCCGGATCGTGGTCAGCAGTCCGTGGACCTACCTGGACTCGTGGAACCGGATGCGCGAGCTCGACCTCGCGGACTACCACGAGACAACGGCGAACCCACGCGGATAGCAGCGACCACTGATGCCCGGACTCCCTCACGGGGTCCGGGCATCAGTACTCCTGCGACCCGGTCCACGGCCTCATGGGGCGAGATGCTTCACGAGGGTTGCGCAGTCACCTGTTCCGGGAAGGCCGGCCGCCTGGCTCAGTTGGAGTCCGGTGCGCGAACTCCCGGACCAGGCCGCGCAGGCCATCGCGCAACTCCGGGTCGTCCGACAAGGGACCGGTGATTGCGGTGTGCGCGGCGGCTTCGAAGTCGAGACCTTCGGCCATCAGGCCTGCCGCGGCGACGACGGTGCGGGTCGACGCGACCTCGCGCAAGCCCGGGTGCTCGATGCGTCGGATTGCCTGTGCCAGCCGCAGCAGGTCACCGATCTCCTCGCCGGGCATGCCTGTTTCGTCAGTCACGATCTTCTGTTCGAGCTCGAAGGTCGGGAAGTCCAGTTCGATCGCGACCATCCGCTGACGCGTCGACGGCTTGAGGTCCTTGAGGATTGACTGGTAGCCGGGGTTGTACGACACGACCAGCTGAAATCCGGGCGCCGCCTGGATGCGCTGACCCCCGAGTCGCTCAAGGTTGAGCTCGCGCCGGTGGTCGGTCAGCGAGTGGATCGCCACGACGGCATCTGCCCGTGCTTCGACGACCTCGTCGAGATAGCAGATGCCTCCCTCGCGGGCTGCACGGGTGAGCGGCCCGTCGACCCATACGGTGTCGCCTCCGCGCAGGAGGAACCGGCCCAGCAAGTCTGAGGCGGTCATGTCCTCGTGGCACGACACGGTGTGCAGCGTGACGTCGAGGCGGTCGGCCATGTGCTCGACGAGGCGGGTCTTGCCACAGCCCGTGGGCCCCTTCAGCATGACCGCGAGCCCGCGCCGCCAAGCGGCTGCGAAGACCGAGACCTCGTTGCCGGCCGAGTGGTAGATGGGGCTGGTCATCGTCGGTGCGGTGGACATGATCGTCCCTTTCAGCCGGTTTGAAGGCGGGTGTGGTGGGTAGCGCGCTGGATCGCTCCGGCGAACAGGGGTTGCGCAAGAGTGGCGAGGGCAGCGCGATCGGATGCCCGGCCTTCGGCGTGAGCGGGCCAGAGAGACTGGCCGGACGGTGCGGTGGTGGACAGCCCCACGCAGGCGACGCCGAACGCACCGGCCTCTGTGATCGCTCGGCGCGCGTCCGCGACGGCGTAGGGCCCTTCATAACCATCGTCGTAGGGGATGCCGTCACCGATCACGACCATCAGACGCCGGCGGGTGCCCGCCTGATGAACGAGAAGGTGGGTTCCGTGCCGGATCACGGCGCCGACGCGGGTGAAGCCCGCTGGCTCTACGGATTGCAGCCGGAGTCGTGCCCGGCCGCTCCAGGTCTCCTCGAAGTCCTTGCAACGCAGGACCTGCACACCGTGGCGTCCCCGCGTCTGAAACGCGTATGTCGCCACGCGTTGCCCGAGCTCGTCGAAGGCCGTCGTGAGCGCTGCCGCCAGGTCCCGTTGTGCCTCGAAGACGGACGAGGGCCCGTCTTCATCAGCGGTCGATCCGGTGGCGTCGAGGAGGAGTAGAACTCCGAGATCCGGCTCGGTACGGCGCTCGGCGCGGTGGACACGAGGTACGCCAGAGAAGCCGGCAGCGACATCGACCCGATGGTCGATCAGCCCCGACAGGTCGAGGTCGTCACCCTCGGTCTCCCGCGGGTTCAGGCGGTGACGCAGACCCAGCCTGGCGAGCGCGCCCAGCAGTGAGGCATCGGCGCTCGACGTGGCAAGCGGTCTGTCTGCCGGGGGAGGATCGAATTCGGCGACGGTGCACCAGGCGTCCCGATAACCACCGAGGTTCTGATCCCACTCCGGGTAGCTCCGGCCCCTCACCTGCAGTCCGCTCATCATGACCGGGCCGATCGGCACGCCCAGTTCGGGAACCCGGGTCCCGTCGATGGTGCGCCGGCTGGCAGCGACGACCTCCTCGCCACCGTTGCTGCGATCGACGCGCCCGGCCGTCAGCCGCTGGCGCAGCCGCCGTCGGGCTCCTTGGCGACGTGCGGTCTGTCGATCCAGAAGTTCGGTCGAGGTCTTGCTGTCGCTGTCCGGGCTGTCGCTGTCGTGCATCTCGGCGGCGGCGCGCCGGAGGGCCTCCGCGACCTCGTTGGGGTCGAGAGCGGCTCGCGTGGAGGGCGCGCATGCCGCCCGTGGGCGCATCTCGCCGAACCACGGGGGAGGTGCCGACACCGGTCCCCTGCCCAACGCGCGGGTGAGGGAATCGGTGGCCGACGTGGTCGGGTCTGCCTGACCCGCGTGTGCCTCGATGTCACGGACGATGCGGCGCGGAAGCACCGCGTCGAGTGTCCGGCACGCGCGTACCACCTCGAGGCTGAGGAACCGGGCTGCCGCAGGATCGCCAGCTCGTGCCAGACGCTTCATCGTGGTCGGGTCAAAGGATCCTGCACTGAGGAGAGCCGCCTGACACGCGACGGCCGCAACGATCTCGTCCCCGGTGCCTTCGGGAACGTGGATCGCCCGGCCGTCGGCGTACACGCCGTGCCGTGACATGCGCAGTTCGACCGTGCGGCCCGCAACGGCACTCGCGAGCAGAGCCAGGGTGTCCATCGAAGGTCACGGGATCCGGCGGGTCAGGGGTTGCTGGCTGGACGTGGCATCGGCACGCCTGGACCGGGGCACTCGTCCTGGTCGGCGCCCGAGGCGCACATCCCGTTCTCAAGATACGACGGGTAGTTGGCCGGGTGCGGGTCGGAGTGGGTAGACAACCATTGGTTGGGCACCGTGTACACGACGAAGAAGGACAGGTGGACGGCCCCGAAGATGGCGAAGAAGCGGACCCACTGCCGCTGCCGCTCCGAGACGGACAGTCGGTCGATGCCGCGCTCGGCGATCGTCTGGCCCTTGTCGTTGCGGAAGTGCATCAGCGCGGTGATGGCGCCCAGGCCGAGGCCACCGAAGAAGAAGGTCTCCGTCATGGGAATCTGGTAGGTCTCACCGGCCCAGAGGGTCACCTCACGGATGCCCCCGGGGTAGGCGTAGACGCCGGTGCGCAGGACAGCTCCCTCGATCACGGTGTCGAAGATGGTCAGTCCGACGATGATGATGGCGAAGGTTCGGTAGAAGCCCAGCTCTGGCCAGCGCTCCCGGGCCTTGCGCAGCAGCCAGAGCATGGCCATGACCTGGATGAAGACCAGGCAGGTGTAGGCAGGCGGGACGATCAGCAGCGGTTCTGGAAGCAGGTTGCCGTTCGGGCTGGTCCAACCGGGCCACGCGTCGTTGGCCCAAGCACCGCGGTTGAGCAGATGCGAGTTGTAGAACAGGGACACCGATGTGTAGTTCATCGACATGTCCCAGAAGAACAACATCGCTCCCGAAAGCACGAACATGCTGGTTGTGTTGAGCCGGCGGTCGCGGCGCCACTGCCGACCGACCCAGAACCACAGGCAGACCGCAGCACCGAGAGGGACGGCGATCTGGAGCCCGATGAGCATCGCTCGTTCGCCGGAGGGAAGGGGGTCCGGACCGGTCGGCGTACTCGTGAAATTTTCACCGGTGACCCAGCGCCCGAGGACGAAGATCATGAAGGCGAAGATCAGGACCCCGACCACCGCCAGCGCGACGGCCGGGCTGGGCGGCTGAGCGGACGCCCGGAGGGTGGGGCGCCCACCGGACAGCGGGTTCCCGCCTGTCCGATCGACGCCGCGCTGGATTGTCACCGGGAGGCGCCTGTTGCAATGCGGGCCGGCTCGCGATCAGCGGCGGCGCGGACGGCAACTTCCTGGTTGACCGCCTTCAGCGTCAGGACGGAGAAGGTGATGATCCAGGCGAAGAACACGACCATCGGGACGTAGAACACCAGGGCGCCGTCCTGCGACATCGGGCCCGTCTTGAAGAACAGCAGCAGGCAGGCCTCGAACATGAAGACGCTGGTGAAGAGGTTGAAGTACGCCGACCAACGTGGGTAGGTCGCTTCTTTTCCAGCCAGGAACGTGGTCGCTGCGAGCGCGATCTGGAACAGCAGGAACGGTGCACCGGTGAACAGCACGCCCAGCCAGCCGAGGTCGTTGAACGCCTGGGTCACCTCAGGGCTGGTCTCACCGGGTCGCCACGCAGCGGCACCGAAGAAGAAGCCGATGAACATCACGACGACGACCTCGCAGGCGACCGCGACGACCATGATGTTGTAGAGAATCGGCCAGTCCTTCTCGCGGCGACGCACCATCTGGATGATCGCCATGCTCCACGTCGTGTAGAGAACGCTGGAGAAGATGAAGATCACCGTGGCGATCCGGATCCCGGTCAGGTGCGCCTCGTAGTCGGCCACGACCGTCGCCGCCGGGTCGGCGGCCGACGGCGGGAAGATGTACTGGCCCTGCGCGACGACGAACGCAGCGAAGGGCCAAAAGAACGCGAAGGCCAGGCCCGTCCAGGCACAGAACCTGATGACGCGGGGGTCGAAGCCGTCGTTGTGCATGCTGTGTCTCCCAAGGTGAGTCATAGGCGACAAACACCGATGTTTGTCGCCTATGACTTTAGGGCCCGTGCGACTTTTGGTCAATAGAGTCTCATAAAGATGGGGTGGTGGCCCGGATGGTCGAGGTGGCCACCAACGGACCGTTTACGATCGCGAGATGGCTGAACTGTCTCTGAACGTCGAGACGCCGACTCAGGCCCGGATCCTGGAGGCAGCGCGCACATGCTTCCGTGCCAGAGGAGTGCGACGAACCAGGATGAACGACATTGCTGAAGAGGCTGGCGTCGTGAGGCAGACCCTCTACGACTGGGTGCGCAGCCGCGATCATCTCGTTGACCTCGCTATGGCTGAGCGTTCGCGCGAGCTGGGAGAGATGATCAAGCGACGTCCTGTTCGCGATGATCTTGCGATTGAGGACCAGATCGTCGACGTCGTCGTAGCCATGGTCACGCTGTCGGGGAGTGACCCCGAGTTCACGCTGCTGGCGCAGTCCATGCCCGAGGAGCACGCCTTCGAGTTCATGGCGGGTCAGTCGGAACTGACCGAGGTGCTCGAAGGCGTGCTGAGGCCGTACTTCGATCGTGCTCGGGAACGAGGGATCCTTCGCGAAGAGTTGGGAACGCGCGCCTTGGCTCGCTGGATACAGGCTGTGCTGGCGTCACTTCGTCCGCGGCGCGGCCAACCGGTGGAGGTCACCGCCGCCGAACTGCGTTACTTCCTGATCCCTGCCCTCGTCACGGGTTGACGAGTGGTTTCATGCCTCTGGGCAACCGCAGGCGCACGCACCAGCGCGAAGGACGCCCGGCTCGGTGCCGTCCGCCACCTGCTTCTTGACGGCAACGAACACCGCCCAACTGGTCGAGAGCATCCAGCAGCAGAACGCCACGAGGGGAAGATAGAAGCCGATGGCGCCGTTCCAGGCAAACGGCCCGTCCCAGAAGAAGGGCACCAGGCCGGCCGGGAAGACGCCCGCGGCCGCCCACAGGCTAAGGTACCCGACCCACCGAGGGAGGACTGGGTCCTCGCGGTCATCGATCAGGATCGCCCAACCGATGGCGACCATCTGGATGAACAACACCCAGACCACGCAGACGAACTGCAACCAGCCGATGTCGTGGAGGGTTTGCGTGACGTCGGCGCTCCGCTCGTCATACCGATAGGCGGCGCCGATCCACAAGGTGATGGGGATGATGAAGGTGAGCGCCCCCAGTGCAGAGGACAGCATCTGCGTGTCGGCCAGGGCTCGAGCGCCGCGGATCCGCTTGATCTGACCGCTGATGGCCACGCCCCAGGGGGTGAGCAGGGCGGAGCCGATCATCGCCAACACCATGCCGACCTTGATGCCGGTGTGCGAGCCGGCGTAAAGGTCGTAGGTGTCGGCCGCGGAATCACTCGGGCTCGAAGGCGGGATGAAGCCCGCCAGGAACAGGAACGAGATCAGGAACAAGAGCACCATCAGGGGGCCGGACCAGATCAGGACGCGTTGGGTGCGTGCTTCCATGGAGATGTCCTCAGCTCTCGAGGTTGAGGTTGTGGGCGAATTGGTTGTTGACGGCCTTGACGAGCACCGGAACGGACAGGCAAAGCCATGCCGCGAACATCACGATAGGGATCCAGAAGCCGGCGACGCCGTTCCAGGCGAACGGCCCGCTCTTGAAGTACACCGCAACGGCACCGCCCGAACCGGCGATCCCGACCCACAGGCAGAAGTACGCGTACCAGCGTGGGAAGGCGACCTGGTCGCGATCCATGAAACCCGCGACCGCGATGCAGATCATCTGCAGCACGTAGGTCGGAAACACCATGACGAAGATGAGCCAGGCCAGGTCATTCATCTGCTGGAGCGCCGCTGCGTCATAGGACCGGAAGGTCATTGCGATCCACAGCATGTGGCAGATGAAGAAGAACGCGATCAGGAAGACGGCAGCGCCGAATTGCAGCATGGCCAGAATCGGGGAGCTTCCCTCGATCCGGGCGATCTGGATGGAGAAGGCTCCGAAGAACGGGAACAGCAGCGTGCAGAAGACCATCCCCAGCAACAGGCCGAGCCGGATCCGTTGGCCGTCGTCCTCGAAGAGTTGCTGTACCTCGGCCGCGGACAGGGATGGCGACGGCGGGGGGAGGTATCCGGCGATGAGACCGAAGGCGATCAGGTACAGGACGAAGAACGCAGGCCCCGTCCAGATGGCCGTGAGGTGGATGGAGCGGCGCACAGGAGGTGTCCTTTCGGCGAGGACGGCCGCGGCCGTCCGAGTCTGTTGGGTCAGAGAGTCACGTAGAGCACAACGAGCAGGGCGCAGACCAGGATGGTCCAGCCGTGCACGAAGGCCTTGAGCGGTCGTGGCGCGTGGTCGATTTCCATGAATGTCGACGTCACCATGGCGACCTTGACGAAGGCGATGGCCAGGACAGCGGCGGTTGCGAATTGCGGGCCACCCAGGAAGTTGTGGTCGGTGCCCAGCCACCACGAGGCGATGGTTGCGATCATGAGTGCCGCCCAGATGACGGTCGATCGGTGGCGCAACATGGTCCGTGCGTAAGTCATGGGCACTCCATCAGGTCATCAGGTAGAGCAGTGCGAACAGGACGATCCAGAGCAAGTCCACGAGGTGCCAGTAAGTTGCCGCTGACTCGAGTGTGCCCATGTCCTGCTGGTCGAAGTCGGGCTGGGCGAGGAGCCATCGCATACGGCCGAGTACGCACAGGGCGACGAGCAGGTGCAGTGCGTGCAGCCCGGTGAAGCAGAAGTAGTAGGTGAAGAAGATGTTCGAGTCGGGTCCGTGGCCCGAGCTGATCTTGTCGGTGTACTCGACCACCTTGTTGATGCCGAACAGCACTCCGCAACCCATTGCCCAGGTCGTGAAGCGGGAAGCCTCGGGGAGCTTCCCGTCGCGCGCGGCGTGGACGGACCACACGACGAAGAGCGATCCGGTCAGCAACAGCAGGGTGTTGAGCGCCCCCCAGGAGATGTGGAGTTCGGCACGGGATGCGTCGAACAGGGCCGTCTCCTGCGACCTGTCGACGACGAAGGTCACGAAGAAAAGCGCAAAGATGAAGAGGTCTCCGAGGATGAAGACCCAGATGCCCGCCTCTCCCGGGATTCGGCGTGGTCCACGAGCGGTCGCGGTCTTCGTGCGCAGGTCGACGGTCACGAGGCACCATCCGCTTCGATCGGGAAGCTCCGGACGTTGGGTTCGTCGGGATCCTCGGTCGTCAGGCTCCGACCCATCGCCCAGGTCACGGACTCAACCCAGACGAAGAAGACGATGAAGGGTACGAACATGCCCAGTACGCCGTCGTACGCCATCTCGGTTCCCTTGAAGAACAGGGGAAGTCCGGCGGGCGCGAACAGCAGCGCCGTGAGCAGGCTGACGTAGGCGACCCAGCGGGGGAAGGGCGGGTCCGTGCTCCGGTCGCGAAGGATGGCGATGGCCAGGCAGACACACAGAAAGCTCCACGGTGGCCATGGGAGCACGAACATCAGCCAGCCTGCATCGTTGAGCGTCATGGTGATGTCGGCGCTCACCTCGCCCGGACGGAAGGCCGCCAGCGCCCAGAAGAAGGCGCAGAGCACACCTACCATCTCGGCAATGGTCAGGCTGATGATCATTGCGATCGCCAACACGCGCCCACCGGAGATCCGGCGCCACACCCAGGCGATGATCACCGCACCCCAGCCTGCCCACAGGGCGAAACTGGCGAACATCAGGGTGGCGCCGAGCCGGATACCGTCCTTGTCCTCGACATAGCGCTGGGCGATCTGTTCAGCCGACAGTTCGGGCGAGGGTGGCGGGAAGAACCGCGCCAGCAGGAACCATCCCACGAAGAACAGCACTGTGAGGGTGTGGCCGCCGGCAACCAGGAACCACCACTGCAGGCGGGAGACCGGCATCATCCGACGCCGCAGGAGGCCCGAGGTAGGAATCGGTGGCGTGGCCTGCGTCATGCTCATACATGAACGGTACACCATCATCCAGTGCGACTACACCATTTCTTTTGCGGGTGCCGTCGGCCTAGGGTGTGGCCGATGAGCCAGCCCTCCCGAAAGCCCGCCAGTGTGGTCTGGGGACGCGGTCGCAACCTGCTCCTGACCGCGGCCCGCGACCTGTTCGCCGAGCACGGGTACGACTCCGTGACGACGCGCCAGATCGCTGAATCTGCGGGGGTTTCCGAGCAAATGGTGTTTCGCCATTTCGGATCCAAGGCCAATCTCTTCGAGGCCGCCGCCGTGGCTCCATTCGTCGAGCACCTCGATGCGTATGTCGCTGACTGGGAGCGACGGCCGACGGGAGAGCGTGACGCGGTGGAAGAAGCAGCGGACCTTTACCGCGGCATGTACGAAGTGTTCGCAGCGAACCGGGGCCTACTCGCGGCACTCCTGTCCTTCCAGGGCGACTCGCCCTCCGGGTCTGCTGAGGCGATCGGCGGGATCCTCGGGCCGGCCCTGGACCGATTCGCCGATCTGTTGACCACGGAGCAGAAGCAACGCGGATTCCGGGATTTTGACACGCGGATCGTGGTTAGGCTCGTGGCCGGGTTGGTGATGTCGCAGACCGCTTTCGGTGACCTGCTGTACGGCGATGACGCCCCTCCGCGGGCGGAGGCGATCATCCGTGAGATGGCGATGCTGACCATCTTTGGTGCGTGGCCGCCCGAGGCGTTCGGTCCTCTCGGTGAAGCGCGTGTTGTGCGGCCAGGCGACCCGGCCAGCCGGTGACACCGCCGCTCGGGTGGGCAGCGGCCCCCGCGAGGTAGAGGCCGGCCACGGGCGTGTCATAGCCGCCGAAGCCGCGGGCGGGACGCAGCGCGCCGAGCCGGTTGACCAGCATGTCGACGTGGAAGAAGGCGCCGGCTGGGGCGGCGAAGCGGCTCTCGAAGTCCGCAGGTGAGGTCACCACGCGGCCGATCTCGGTGTCCGTGCCGCCGAGGAAGCGTTGCGCCGATTTCCAGACGGCGTCGGTGATCGAGTCCTTCGCGGTTTCCCAACCGCCGTCCGGGCGCAGCGGCACGTTGGAGTTCAGGTAGAGCACGTCGCCCCCCTCGGGAGCGATCGTCGGGTCGACCGCCGACAGGATCGCCATGTAGACCGGGGGATTCTCGGTGTTGAGGCCGACCCGCATGGCGCGCATCTGAGCGATGTGGTCCTCAAGAGTGCCCGTCATGAGCGTGGCCTTGCGTACGTCGGCGTCGTCGCGGCGCTTGCGGCGCAGCTCGGCAGCAGGGAACCCGATCCGCCCGCCGGTGGCCATGTCGATCTTGAAGGCCGCGACGTTGATCGAGTTGGACGGCACCATCGCCACGCGGTTGTGTTCGGTGCGGGTCAGGTGCTCGGGGGCCAGCAGGGGACCGAAGGTCACCTGCGGGGCGAGGTTCGACAGCACGCCGTGGCGGGCGTGCACGGTGCTCCCGTCCTGGAGTCGTACGCCGACCGCCCGGCCGCCCTCCACGAGGATCTCTGCGACGGCTGACTCGAGGCGCAGCTCACCGCCGTTCTCCTCGAGGACCCCCTGCATCGCGCGGACCAGGCTGGTCATCCCACCTCGAGGGCGCACCACTCCCGGACCGCGGTGCACGCCGGCGAAGCCGAGCACATAGGCGCCGCTGCCGATCGCGTCGGACGGCCCGATCATGCTCGACCAGTAGGCCCACAGGCCGCGCATCGCATCGGACTCGAAGGTCTCCGAGATCCACTCGAACGCATTCAGGGTGGCCAGCTGTCCCAGCAGGCGGCGGGTGGCGCGGTCGGGGCGGTGGCGCAGCAGGTAGCGGGCGAAGTCGCGCTTGCCCCAGGCCGACGGGTGCTGGATGAACAGCTGATCGACCAGGTCCATCACCCAGTTGATCGGACCCTGGAGGTCGGCGTAGGTGCGGGCGTCGGCGTGTGAGAAGTGCCGGATCTCCTCGACGGCGCGACGCGGGTCGCGCCACAGCAGGAGGGTCTCGCCGTCCTCGTCCACCCAGCCGTAGGGGTGGTCGAGCGGGATCGTTTCGTAGCCGTGGCGGCGCAGGCCGAGCTCGGCGGCCAGGGGCGTCTGTGCCATGAACATGTCGTCCATCGCGCCCAGGCTGAGCAGGTGATCCGGGGCCTCGGGCAAGTAGGCGTGGCTCGCGGAGAGGCCGCCCGGGATCGGAAGTTGCTCCAGCACGCAGACGGTCCGGCCGCTCGCGGCGAGGGTCGCTCCCGCCGAGAGCCCGTTGTGACCGGCCCCGACGACGACGTAGTCGAAGGTCTGCGTCGTCACGAAGCACTCGCGCCCAGGTCGTCGAGGCGTGGTGCGGGAGCACCCCGGTCGGCCCGGAGCCTGCTGACCCAGACGGCGACGCCGACCAGGCCCGCGAACGCGACGACACCGGACGAGAGGTACTGCCAAGTGCGGAAGGCATCGCCGTAAGCCCCTGCTGTGACGCCCCACCAGAGCGGGATCATGGCAGCGAAGCAGGCGTAGATGACGGGCGACTGGGAGATCGCCGACCGGCGACGCAGGATCAGCGGGACCACGGCCAGGGGAAGCGCGTAGAGAGTGGTCGCGGCCAGGGCCTGGTAGAGCGGGTCGTCCCAGATCGTCTTCTGGTACTCCCAGCAGAGCACGAACAGCGCGGCTCCGCCGAAGAGCAGCGCGCCCCACTGCCGCTGGCTGCCGTTCGGGAGGTACTCCTTGCGTCCGACCCGCAATGCCTGGGCGAGGAAGACGAGCTCGAGGAGGAAGGCGGTCACCAGGCCGACCCAGAAGAGCTTGAGGAACCAGTGGTCGTAGGTGTTGAACCAGGTGTCGAAGCGGACGACGACGCCGAGGTCGTGGGCGAACCACAGGAACGTGCAGGGGAGCGGGATCGAGATCCAGCCCTCGCGCCTGGTCATCACGACCGCGGTGACCATGGCGACGTTCTGCAGCATCATGGCGAGGGTGAAGCCGATCATGATCGGCCAGGTGTGGTCGTCGATCGCGTCGAGGATGGTCTGTGGCTCGTACACGGCTGGTCCTGTCGGGGGTGGGTCAGGCGACGGGCTCGAGCTCGCGGCGCGAGGTTCCGGTCCACGAACTTCGAACGGCTCCAGCAGCCCTCAGCTGTACGACGACCACGATGCTCCAGGCGCAGGCCGCTGAACAGATCCCGACGTAGGGCCAGGAGCGGAAGAAGTCGTCGCCGAAAAAGCCCACGGAGGCGATCGAGTAGCACCACGTCATCGCCGCGAATGCTTCGTACTCCAGGACCGACATGCCCGCCGGGCCACGCCGTCGCGCGAGGAGGGCCGCCGCGGAGGGCAGGCCCCACAGCAGCGTGCCCATGAAGGAGATCAAGAAGAGCGGGTCGTCGAGCGCGCCCTTGAGGAGCGACCAGCTGATCACTCCGGCGGCGAGCGCGCCCACCATCCTCAGCGTGTGCACACGCTGGGTCTGGCCGGGGGAGAGCTCGTCGCGTCCATAGCGGATCGTCTGGACGACGTACACCGACTCGGAGACGAAGGTGACGATGATCGCGAACCAGAACAGCTGCATGAACCAGTGGTCGTAGGTCTGGAACCAGTCCTCGTGGCGCAGCAGGTAGTTGCCGTCATGGGGCCACCACAACACGGTCATCCACAACGCCATCGGGGCCACCCGGTCGCGCCTGCTCATCCGCGCTGCCTCGATGAAGAATACCCACATGGCGACGATCGAGAGGCCACCGATCGCCACGATGGGGATCGCGTGGTCGGTGATGGAGGCCAGGGTCTCCGCCGCGTCGTAGCTCGCCATGGAGCTCAGAGACCAGCCGCGGCCAGGGGCTGAGCGTCGGTGAATGATCCCGGCGGGGGCGTGATGCCGTTGTCACGGCACCAGGCACCGGGTTCGCGCTGGCGGCGCCGGGGGATGCCGTTCGAGGGCAGCAGTTGGGACCCGATCGGCGGCAGAGGCGGGAGATCCATGCCCTTCTCCGCTGCCAGTTCATCGGCGTCCTTCTCCTCGGACATGCCGATCGGGCCGACCTTCTGGGCATTGAGGAACTGGCGGACGACGGGCTCCTCGGAGGAGAGGAGCATCTCGCGCGGGCCGAACATGGCCAGGTGCCGGTGGTAGAGCAGGCCGATGTTGTCGGGGATCGTGCGGGCCGTGTGGATGTCGTGGGTCACGATCAGGAAGGTGGCATCGATCTGCGCGTTGAGGTCGACGAAGAGCTGGTTGATGAACGACGTGCGCACGGGGTCCAGGCCGGAGTCGGGCTCGTCGACCAGCAGGATCTCGGGCTCGAGCACGAGGGCGCGGGCCAGGCCTGCGCGCTTGCGCATGCCGCCCGAGATCTCGCCGGGGAGCTTGAGCTCGGCGCCGGTCAGGCCGACCAGTTCCATCTTCTCCATGACGATGCGGCGGATCTCGGACTCGCCCTTGTTGGTGTGCTCGCGAAGGGGGAAGGCAACGTTGTCGTAGAGGTTCATTGAGCCGAACATCGCGCCGTCCTGGAAGAGCACCCCGAACATGCGGCGGATCTCGAACAGCTCTGCCTTGCGACACGTGGCAAGGTCGGTTCCCTCGATGATCACGGAGCCGCTGTCGGGCTTGAGCAGGCCGATCAGTGTCTTGAGGAGCACCGACTTGCCGGTGCCTGATGGGCCGAGCATCACCGAGAGCTCGCCCGCAGGCAGGGTCAGCGAGACGTCACCCCAGATCACCTGCCGTCCAAAACTCTTCGTCAGGTGCTCGATCTTGATCTCGACGCCCATGTCTTTTCCGCTTCCGTGACGATTTATGAATCTTGCTGTCTAAATAAACCGCGTGAGGCGCGTCACGTCAACCGTCAGCGAAGGGTTGGCTGCCGCGGACATGCCTTGACCAGCGCGGACGCGGAAGATAAATTGAGACGAGCAAGTTCAGAATGTTGCTCCTGGTGGATCGAACTCGTCCGGGAGCGGATGCTTGAGTCGAAACAAGGAGCAACGATGAATTACAACCTCCCGACCGAGAACTCACTGCGAGGGCCGTTCCAGCCCATGCGGTTCGAGGCGACGGTCGACGAGTGCATCGTCACCCACGGCGAGATCCCCAAGGACCTGGCTGGAGGTTTCTACCGGGTGGGTCCCACGTGGAAGCGCCCCACGAAGCAGGGGCCGAACCCGCTCCTCAGCATGGACGGAATGGTCCAGGCGATCACGTTCGAGGACGGCGTTGCCAACTTCAAGAAC
Organism: Nocardioides sp. WS12; assembly: GCF_014108865.1. Lineage (NCBI taxonomy): Bacteria > Bacillati > Actinomycetota > Actinomycetes > Propionibacteriales > Nocardioidaceae > Nocardioides > Nocardioides sp. WS12. The sequence goes on from NZ_CP053928.1 coordinate 1,410,209, forward strand.
CGCTGGGTGCGTACTCCCAAGTACGTCCTCGAGGAGGCCCGCAAGCAGGGCATGTTCGAGTGGCAGGACGGCGGCTTCGGTGATTGGCGCGACACGGCTTACGGCGAGGTCAAGCGCGACGCTGGCAACCAGGGCGTCTCGCGCGGTGTCTCCAACATCAACATCTTTCCGTTCGCCGGCGAGATGCTCGCCTCGAGCGAGCAGGGCGGCCCACCGATCGCCATCGATCCGATCACCCTCGAGACGCGCGGCATTGTGCCCTGGTCGCCGAAGCTCTCTTCGGGGCTGCACACCCCCGCCGCCTACGGCGACGCCACGTTCTCCGCCCACCCGAAGTGGGACCCGGACACAGGTGTCCTCTACGGCTGGACGTACAGCGACGAGGCGCCCTACGTCGTCATGCACTACGTGAGCCCCGACGGCACCGTCGACACCCGTGAACTTTGGGACGCGCCGTACAACACCGTGGCCCACGACATCTGGCTGACTCCGGAGTGGGTCGTGATGCCCTTCCAGCCCTTCCTCGTCGACAAGAAGCGCTTCGAGAAGGACCTCAACATCTGGGAGTGGAACGAGGAGCTGCCGATCATCATCGGCCTCATTCCGCGCCGCGACCTGCACGGTGAGATCCGCTGGATCAAGACCGACCTTCCGCCGCAGTACGTCATGCACACGATGTCGGCCAACGTGGTCGGCAACGAGCTCCAGCTCGACGGCCCGATCTTCAACCGGCCCCCGTTCCCGTTCGAGCAGGACTTCACTGCGGGCGACGACATTGCACTGTTCTTCTCGATCGCGAAGAGCAACCTGGGTCGCTGGTGCATCGACCTGACGACGGGCAAGGCCCGTGCTGAGCAGCTCTCGGACCGACCTTCCGAACTCCCGAAGGTCGACGAGCGTTTCTACGGCAAGGGTTACGAGTGGGGCTTCTCGGTCGGCGGCGTGGTCAAGCGCAGCGGCATGAAGATGAACAACCTCACCGTGACGAACATGAAGACGCTGTCCGAGTCGACCTACCAGATCCGTGACAACGAGCCCGCCGCCGTGCTCGAGGCGACCTTCGCACCCCGCAAGATCGACTCGCCCGAGGGAGACGGCTACATCATCGTCCCCGTCTCGTGGTGGGCCGAGAAGCGCGGTGAGTACCTGATCTTCGACACCGACGACGTGAGCGACGGACCCATCTGTCGCATCGAGCTGCCCTTCCAGATCGGCTGGACACCGCACGGACATTGGATGGACTTCCGCTGATCGACGCAGCGGGTACGACGCCGGCGGCACCTCCTGGGGGACTCGAGGTGCCGCCGGACTTCACGGCGGAGCGCGTGCTCGGGAGGCGTCCGCCGGATCCCGCCCGGTCTGGTCTGGTTTCAGGGGCAGGTCGACGCGGATGGCAACGGCGAGGAGTTGTGGCGCCCGCTGGGTGGTGCCGGATTCCTTGGCACCCACCTCCCCCTGAGGAACAGGAGCGGTGCTGATTGCCTGCCCTCGCCTCCGGCTGCGAGCGGACCGGCGCGTTGCTCCGGGCCACGCCGTCGTTTCGAGTTGGCAAGGCCTATTCGAGGGTTCCCAACTGCATCACTGAGCACTAATCTAAGACGAATAGTCTCAAATCTTTCGGAGGAAATGTCATGGCCCCGTCGCAGTTCATCCACCACAGGGTCCAGCTCGGGATGTGGGCCTGTGGCATCGGATTCGGAGTCCTCTTCTTCGTCGGGCTCGCGCCCCTATCCGGGTTCATCCCACCGCCCTCGCCCGAGTTGTCTGGCGCCGAGTTGATGGCCAAGTACGGCGGCAACCTGAACATGGTCAAGTTGGGCATCGTCGTCGGACTCCTCGGGGCCACCCTGCTCGTCCCGTGGTCCGCGCTCGTCGCGATCCAGACTGCACGGCTGGAGGAAGGGCGACGTTTCCCGTTGTGGGCGATTTTCTCGGCGATGGCCGGAACCGTGAACGCGGTCGCTTTCATTCTGCCCTTCATCTTCTGGGCCGGGGCCTACTACCGGGCTGACCGCTCGCCCGAACTGGTCCAGTTGATCAGTGACATGACGTGGATCGAGTTCCTGCTCTTCTTTCCTACCTTCAGCATGCAACTGTTCTGCCTTGCGATGGCAGGTCTCAGTCAGCGTGAGGGCCCCTCCGTGTTCCCGCGCTGGTTCTACTACCTCAACCTCTGGATGGCGCTCATCGGGTCGACCGGGATTCTGGCGATCTTTTTCTTCTCGGGCCCGTTCGCCTGGAACGGCGCGATCGGTTTCTACCTGCCGGTCGGTTCCTACGTGCCCTTCCTGCTCATCACCTGGTGGCAGTTCTACAAGGCGATCACGGCCGAGAAGCGCTACTACGAGACGCTCGAGTCGTCGAACTCGGGACGGCAGCCGATCGTTGTCTGACCGGTTGCCAGGGGTTGCCCGTGGCCGTTCGCCGAGAACGGAACAATCCGATCGGAGTTCCCTGTGGTGAGCTATGCCATCAGGATGGTCACCGCCGTGGTGTGCGTGCACGAGGTGCTGAACAGTCCGATCGCGTTCAGTCGTGTGCGACGTCGGTCAGTACCGACGGCAGGGCGAAGGTGCGCAGGACGTGCTCCAGTTGCCCACCCCGGGCGGCATCGTGGAGCAGGGCGAACGTCAGTACCCCCTGGATCCAGCGCCCGGCCTCGTCAACGGTCGTGTCGCCGCGCAGCCGCCCGGCCGACTTGGCTCGCTCCAGGACGGGGCGCGCCGTCTCGCGGATGAGCTCTTCGATGGGGTGCGAGTGGCCGAAGAGTTCCTTGACCCGATCAGCGGGCAGGGCCGCATTCAGTTCGTTGAGTTCGGTGTGAGTCGAAGCGGTGTCCACCGCGCGCATCAGGAAGGCCAGAAGTGCCTCGTCAACGTCGTCGGGATCGCCGGCGCCTGCAGTAGTCAGGTGCTCCTTGAGCTCTTCGCAGCACTGCACGATCGCGAGCTCAACGAGCTCGTCGCGGCTCGACACGGTGTTGTAGACGGTCTGTCGCACGACGCCGGCTGCCTTGGCCACGTCGGCCATCGTGGACCGTCGGACGCCGTAACGGGCGAAGGTCTCCCTGGCGGCACGCGTCAGGAGCGCCGCGGAGTGATCCATGCCGGAAAGGCTAGTGGTCGGTTGCATTCCGTTTGCTCGTCCCTCCTTGCGTGGTCATGCGGCGAAGTAGAACCCCAGCGTCGCTAGGCACACCACCAGGCACCAGACCTCGAGCAACAGCCGCAGAGCCAAGGGCGCGTGATTGAGCTCCATGAAGTACAGGCCCACGAACCGGACCTTGACGAAGGCGACGACCATGATGATGGTGCTTGCCGTGGTGTGGTCGTCGACGAACCCGTGATCAGTGCCGAGGGCCCAGGACAGGACCGTGGCGAGTATCAAGAAGACCCAGACCACCGTGGCTTTGGAGCGGAACAGGTTGATGGTGGAGCGGGCGTTCGTGTCGAGAGTGCTCATGGGTTCACCTCACGAGGAAGATCAGCGGGAAGAGGACGAGCCAGAGCAGGTCGACCATGTGCCAGAAGCAGGCGCCGCCTTCGAAGAAGACGAACTGACCCCTGGACAGTGACGCCTTGCGTGCCATCAGGACCATCACGGTCAGCACGATCAGTCCGAGAATGAGATGGAAGGCGTGCAGGCCAGTCAGGACGAAGTAGTACATGTAGAAGTCGCTGGTTTGGGGCGTGATCCCGTGGCTGATCTTCTCGGAGTACTCCAGCACCTTGACGCCCAGGAAGCCGGCGCCACAGAACCAGGCACCGATCAGGAGTCTCGGCGTCCAGGAGTGGTGGTCGGCCGAGCGGATCGAGCGCATCGCCAGGACGACGAGGAAGGAGCTGAGCAGCAGCAGGACCGTGTTGAGGGCCCCGTAGTTCTGATTGAGTTGGGCCTGGTCTGCAGCGAAACCGCTGGGGTCGGAGATCCGGGCTTGCAGGAAGACGCAGAAGAAGACAGCAAAGACGCACATGTCGCCGAAGATGAAGATCCAGGTCCCCTCCTCGCCAGGCACCCGGCGCTTCGGGTTGTCTTCGCCAGCGTCCGGCGCGAGCAGGTCAACCTCGAGGCCGGCCATCAGAGGAACGCCGTCTCGAGGTCGCGTTCTTTTGCGGCTCCGGAACGCTGGTCATCCTCCTGGCCGCGCAGCGCGCGGAAGAGGAGCCAGCACTGGATGGTGATCCAAACGCCGAACAGGGTCAGCGGTGACCAGAAGACGAGCAGGCCGTTCCATGCCAGGGGGCCGGTCTTCGGAATGAACGCGAACGCACCGGCTTCGAACATCACGGTGATCCAGAGCGACAGGTAGCCCCACCAGCGGGGGAAGGGATTGTTTGACACCAACTGGGTCGCCGGTCGGAGGGCCAGGACGGTCACGCCGACCCACATGAAGATGTAGTACTGGTCGGTCGTAGTGAGGGTGAGCAGGCCGATCTGGTGTGCGAGAGCGGTGATCTCGGGCTCCCGGTCGGCGGTGAAGGCCGCCGCGCCCCAGAAGATCGGAGGCAGCGCGAGGAACAGGGACATCAGGGCACCGCTGACCAGGGACAGCGCGCTCCAGATCTTCGCTCCACCGGTCTCCACGCGGGCCATCTGGATGGCCACGACAGCCAGGATCGGCATCATGAACGCGCCGGTCCAGCCGGAGATCACGGCGCCCCAGCGGATGCTCGTTGAATGGTCGCGATAGAACTCCGAGACGCTCTCGGCAGACCAGTCGGCGCTCGGCGGCGGAACCATGCGCATCAGAAAGATCAGCGCGAGGGCGTAGGCGACGGCGAGCCCGATTCCCCACCACAGGATGGCGCGTTGGCTCTTCACTGAGAAGAGGGACGTCGTGGCGGACATGGGTGTGCTCCTCGGGAAGGCAGGACGTGGTGCTCGTCACGCTAACAAGTCATACGACAATTGTACATAGTTTGTCGCGACGTCGTATCTCAAAATCTTCAAAAGAAGGCGTGACGGCGCTCCGATACTTATGAGACAGTGTGACTCAAATAACAAGTCCGGAGGTCACGATGAACGCCCTGCACCGTCAAGCGCCCAGCCATCCGTGGGTGCGCAGAGGAGCCGCGTTGCTCCCGTTGGTCCTGGTCTCGGCGACGTGGACGGCCAACGTCAGTGGCGTCGGTGGTCCGTCCGCCGGGACATCAGTATCGAAGCACAATGTGTCGCGTGCCCCGGTGCAGGTGCCGGACGTCGAGGTGGAGCCCGCCGCAAGCGTGGCCCGGCCGATTGCCTCCGGGGGTCGGGGGCCGGGAGTGGTCCGGACCGCGGCCGCGGTGCAGATCCCGGCCGCTGCGCTCGCGGCTTACCAGCGGGCAGCGACGGTCATCGCCTCCGCTGACGAGAACTGCCATCTCGCGTGGCCGCTCCTCGCAGCGATCGGGCGGGTCGAATCCGACCATGGCCGCGCCGGGGGGAGCGTTCTCGATGACGAAGGCGTGGCGCGGCCGGCCATCGTCGGGATCCGTCTGGATGGCCGGCGAGGGACGTCGCTCATCTCGGACACTGACGGCGGTCGGTACGACGGCGACCGCAGCTTCGACCGCGCCGTCGGTCCGCTGCAGTTCATCCCCACGACCTGGGGGGTCGTGGGGGTGGACGCTGACGGTGACGGCGCCCGCAACCCGCAGGACATCGACGATGCCGCGCTGGCGGCAGGGGTCCACCTCTGCTCCGGCACGGGCCACCTGGGCCGAATGGCCGACCAGCGCCGGGCCCTTCTGCGCTACAACCATTCCGGCGCATACGTCCGGCTCGTGTTGTCGACTGTGCGCTCCTATGAGGCCTCAGCGGACAGCTCTGTTGCCGGCTACCTGGTTGCGCAGGGTTCCTCGCTGCGCGGGCACCGCAACGAGCGGTCGAACCCGACCCGAACCCGGGCAACGGCTGTGCTTGAACAACCCTCACCTGGCCGAGACGATCGGCCCGCCGAATCGTCAGGATCGCGGCCAGAACCTGTCGATCCGACTCCGAAGCCTGCCCCGACCGCGCCGTCGAACGACCTGGTCACTCGTGTTGGGAAGGTCCTGGAGTGCGCGGTCCAGGGCTTGGTCTCGCTGCTCCAACGGACATCTGCGGGCAACTGTGTCGCCGGTGTCCTGACGCCATGATCCATCCCAACCCGATCCGCGAGGAGGGCTCGAGGCCAGCCGCCGCGTGGTGGTGCGGGGGACTCGAAAGAGGGCGCCGCCTCCATCGAGTTTTCACATAGGATTCCCATAGATCACTGGGGCGATTGGCCGTTGGCAGGGGATTCCCATACCTCAGACCGACCCGCCGCGACACGGTCCGACATCGAACGGCGGGGCGAGCACGATGACAAAAGCGCAGGTCACGAGCCGATTCGGCTCGCTCACCTGCGCTTCTGCTTCGGTGCCCCTGAACAGCTTCGGTTGATGGGTGACAGATCAATGTCGGTTGATCGTTGACACTCAGTCTTGAACTTTACGGCGGCGTTGGCCGCCGGGGACTTGGGCTCGTTTGACTCTCACCTCCCCTGTGTTGGTCCGGGCTTGGGTGCGCAGGAGGTGGTCGCCGTCGTAGAACTGCAAGACGTCGTCGGTGACCCAGACGTCGATGTTGCGACCTGCGGCTGCGACGCCGAGACAGACTTGTTGCCAGTTCACGCAGACCACGCCGAGCTTGCTGGCGCGCCGCGCTACCCAGGTCCCCTCACCGCGTCCGGTGTCGGGATGACCGGATTCCCTGGTCGTTCGGGTCGGACGGATCGTGATGGCCGGTGCGACCTGCTCACGGAAGAACCGCGACGAGGGGGTGGCCATGTCGAGTGCCTGATGTGGCCGGTTGGCGTTGTAGTCAGCGACCCACTCGTCCAGTTCGCCTTGGGCTTGCTCGAGGCTGGCAAAGGTCCGGTCGGTACGGAACTCGGTGCGCAACGCGCGGTGGAACCTCTCGATCTTCCCTGTGGTCGTGGGGGAGCGTGGCTGGGTCAGACGGTGGGTGATCCCGTTCTCGCGACAGATCCGGTCAAAGAGCACCTCGACCGGCGGCCGGTTGAACCGGCCGGTGAAGACCTTCCCGTTGTCGGTGAGGATCTCCTCAGGAACTCCGTAGGTGCGCAGGGCTAGGGCCAGGCCGTCGCACACCCGTTGGGAGGACTCGCGCAGCATCAAGAACGCGCTGACACAGAACCGGGAGTGGTCATCGACCCCGGTCAGTGCCTTTGCCCGGCGGCCATCGGCCAGCGCGAAGCCGCCGACCACGTCCATCTGCCACAGCTCCATCGGCTTGCCGCGTTCCCACCGTTTCCACTTCCGGTCCCGCGGACGTCGGGCGGCCGGGTCGATCAGCGACATCCGGACCAGTGCCCGGTAGACCGCTGAGGCAGAGGGCAGCGGTTCCACGTCCCTCTTGTCGAGTTCGTAGACCAGCCGTTTGGGTCCCCAGGTTGGATGCAAGCGCCGTAGTTCGGCGATGGCGACCTCGACGACTCCTGGCATCTGATGTGGGCATGACCTGGGTCGGTGCGAGGCATCGCCGAGGTTCTCCAGCCCGCCGGCTTCGTACTTGCCCAGCCAGGCATGCAGTGTCTGCCGCGAGACCCCGAACCGGGCCGCGACGTCCTTGACCGTTTCGCCGTCGCTGATCACTGCCAGCACGGCCTGATAACGCTGTTCAGCCACACTCATCTCCCGCATTCCGGGAGTGTCAAGCCTCAACCGGAGCAGCCGTCAAGCATCAGCCGAACATGTGTAAGGCCTCAGCCGAAGGCGAACTGTCAACCTTCAACCGATGCAACACATCTGCTTCGGTGCCCCAGGCAAGAGTCGAACTTGCGACCTTTCGCTTAGGAGGCGGCTGCTCTATCCACTGAGCTACTGGGGCTGGCGGTGGACCATCTTGTCAGGTCGAAGTGTTCTGCCGCGAAGCGGATTGGGCCCACGGCCGCCGAGCGGGGAGAATGGGTGGATCCACCGCCGGTCTTGGACCGGACCGTACGGTGGGCCAGGCGCGAGGAAGCGCTGTCGGTTGCTCTCGGAAGCACCGGAAGAATCCGCAGTCCCGCCCCGAGGCGGCCGCACGACCAGGTGATCGATGACGCAGGACGAACGCACTCGCCCGATGGCGGGTGAGCAGAGCCCGCCGGGCGGAGCCCGCCGGGTCGCCACGTCACGCGCCGAACACCGTCCCAAGGCGGATCGCGGTGCTCGTGGTAGTGGCGCGCGCAACCGTGGTCGTCGCAAGGCCCCGCAGCCGGGCAAGACCGTCTTCAAGGTGATTGCCACCAGCCTGCTCGCGCTCGGCATGGCCACCGGTGTCGGCGTCGTCATGGTCTACAACAACTGGAACAGCAACCTCACCGTCGAGAGCCTCGCGGACCAGGTGAAGAACCGGCCCGAGAAGGTCGCCACCGGTCCCCTCGACATCCTGGTGATGGGCGACGACACCCGCTCCGGTGAAGGCAACGACATCGACGGCGAAGGTGGTGGCGGGTCCGACACCACGATCCTGTTCCACCTCTCGGCCGACCGGAAGTTCGCCTACGGGATCTCGATCCCGCGCGACACGGTCGTTGACCGACCCGAGTGCTACAAGAAGAACGGGGACATCATCCCCGCCCAGCCGGCTGCCCAGTGGAACGCTGCCTATTCGGTCGGCGGACCGGCCTGCACCATCCAGCAGGTCGAGCAACTCACCGGCATCCGCGTCGACAACTACATCGTCGTCGACTTCAACGGCTTCAAGGACATGGTCGACGCCCTGGGTGGTGTCGAGGTCTGCATCCCCGAGGACATCGAGGACGAAGAGCACGGCATCACGCTGAAGGCCGGTACGCGCGAGATCAAGGGACAGCAGGCGCTCAGCTACGTCCGGGTCCGCCACATCGGCGACGGCACCGACCCGCAGCGGATCAAGCGCCAGCAGGCGTTCATGGCCTCCATGATCAGCAAGGCAGTCGCGGCCGACACCCTCGCGCAGCCGGTGAAGCTGACGAAGTTCGTCAACGCGACGACCAGCTCGCTCAAGACCGACTTCAAGAACATCGCCCAGCTCGCCGACATCGCTGCTTCGTTCAACGGCATCGGGCTGGACAACATCTCCTTCGTCACGACGCCGTGGGTCTACTCCACGTCCCAGCCGGGCCGGGTCGAGTGGACCTCCGCGGTCAACAAGCTGTGGCGCCTGGCGCGCACCGACCGTCGCCTGACCAAGGAGTACCTCGGCGACTCGATCAGCGCCGGTGAGAACACCGACGGATCGTCGTCGGCCTCGGGCAGCGCGAGCCCCCCGGCTTCCGGGACGACCGATCCGACGGATCCCACGGACACCGCGTCGCCGGGCGGCGAAGCGACCGACGTGCCCCAGGGCATGTCCGACGACGCCCGCGCCCGCGCAGGTCTGTGCTGATGGAGCCCGAGTGGAAGCGCAAGCAACGCCTCGCCGAGATCTTCGGTGATGTCCTGCCGACCGTGACCTCGGACGAGAAGGACCCGCCGTCACCCGTGAAGGACGGCGACGACACCGCGTCCGAACGCTGGCTGAAAGCACAGGTGCCGCCTCACCACGGAGGGTGAGACGGCACGTGCGCAGAGTCTGCTGGTCGAGCGTGTCTTCGGTGTAGTGGGGAGCAGCAAGCTGCTCGGATGACACCTCCCGCCACGCTGCCGACAGGCTGGGTGCTGCGGGAGCTGACGCTCTCCGTCAGCGGGTGGCGAGCGAGTCGCGGATCTGCGTGAGCAGTTCGACCTCGCTCGGGCCGGCGGGCGCGTCCGGGAAGAAGCGCTCCTTGGCCTTGGTGTAGGGCGTCACGACCAGGAAGTAGACGATCGCTGCGAGGATCACGAACGCGATGACCGAGTTCATGAACGCACCGAAGTAGGTCCTGTCGCTGAAGACGTCGTCCATGGCGTCGGGCAGCAGGTCGGTCAGCCAGGCGGTGAAGGTGGTGACGACCCTGCCGAACGCCGTGGCGATGATGAAGGCGACGGCGATGTCGACCAGGTTGCCCTGGAGCAGGAACTTTCTGAATCCAGCCATTTGTGTCTCCTCTGTCCCGAGATCTCTTTGATGAGGCGTTCTGAGCAGACAGCAACCTATCTGTGACACCACGTATAAGTCACGTAGGTCGCCACCGACGCTCCGGCGACCGTGGGGGCGTCGTTCGCGCTCACAGCGGCGACGATCAGGCGTCCGGGCAGGGCTCCGTCGCCTGAGATTCCGGCCTCGGGCACCGCCAGCACGGTGACCTCGCGGGCCAGTTCCTCGGTCGTTCCTGCCTGCGGATCGGTGGCCAGCAGGTCGATCCGGTCGCCCACGGTGAGCAGCGCTGCCTGGCCCGCATCGGACAGCCGGATCGGCACCACGACGGTGCCGGGAGGCGGCGATTGAGCGAGGCCCGCGCCCACCAGGCGTACGTCGGTCACCGGTTCGCCCTCGCGGAGCGGGGCGGCCAGCAGGCGCCCGGCCGGCGCCCCCACCACCCCCTCCGGTACGACGCCAGGAGCCACCTGTTGCTCGACGAGGTCCTCGATGCGCAGGAGTTGCCCGGCCGGCAGGTCACGCGCGGCGACGAGCATCGTGGTGGATGCCGGTGGTGGCGGCGCGAGGGTACGCAGCGAGGCAGCGACCGCCACCGCGATCAGCAGAACCGCGATCAGGCGGCGTCGGCGGAGCACGCGTCGTCGTACCTCGGCGAGGGCGTCAGCGAAGGACTGGGCGCGGGTGCGCGGCGGGCGCGCCGATGAGGGGTCCCAAGAATCCATGCCCGCGACGGTAGGTCGCTGGCGCCGGTCGTGCCGGCGTCCTCCACAGGCTCAGGCAGGAGAGGCGGCAGCGCCGCTGCTGGTGCTGCTGCTCGAGGTCGACTTCGCGGGCGCCGAGGAGCCCGAGTCCGAAGACGACGAGGAAGAAGAGGACGCCGCGGGCGCGCCCTCGGAGGACGCGGCCGGCGAGGACGCGGTCGTCGAGGAGCGGCTGTCGGTCTTGTAGAAGCCGGAGCCCTTGAACACGACACCGACGGAGTTGAACACCTTGCGGAGCTTGCCCTCGCACGCGGGGCACACCGTCAGCGCGTCGTCGCTGAAGCTCTGGACCTGCTCGAACGCGTGGCTGCAGGCGGTGCAGAGGTACTGGTAGGTCGGCATCGGTGGATTCTCCGGGTTGGCACTCTCGACTTTCGAGTGCCAATGCTACGTCACGACCCCCACAGACGGCACAATGACGCCCACCATGTCGGGAGCAGAGAACGTCGATCAGCACGCCAGCCCGGATTCGGGGTCCCGAAGGTGGTCGCGCTCAGTGCGCTGGCTGACCGTGATCGCCGTGTTGTGCACGATCGCGCTGGTGGCCAGCCTGACAACGGCATGGGTCGTCGCGCGCAAGCCCTGGCCGCAGACCAGCGGGGAGCTGGAGATCAGCGGTCTCGAGGGCGAAGTGCAGGTGATCCGTGACGAGGCCGGCATCCCGCAGATCTACGCCGACTCGATGCCGGACCTGATGCTCGCGCAGGGCTTTGTCCACGCCCAGGACCGCTTCTTCGAGATGGACGTACGACGCCATGCCACCGCCGGTCGGCTCTCGGAACTCTTCGGCGAAGCCGGGATCGAGAGCGACCTGGTGGTGCGGACCCTCGGTTGGCGCGACGTCGCCGAGAAGGAACTGACCCTGCTTCGCCCGGCCACGCGCAGCGCGCTCGACGCCTACGCCGAGGGCGTCAACGCCTATCTCGCCGGCCGCTCACCCTCCGACATGTCGCTGGAGTACAGCCTGCTCGGTCTCAGCGGCCTCGACTACACCCCCGCGAAGTGGACCGCCGTCGACTCCATCGCCTGGCTGAAGGCGATGGCGTGGGACCTGCGCGGCAACATGGAGGAGGAGATCGGGCGCGCCCTCACGGCCGCAACCGTCGGCACCCAGCGCATGGCCGACCTCTATCCCGGCTACCCCTACGCGAAGCACGACCCGATCGTCCAACAGGGCGGACTGCTCGGCGACGAGTTCGACCAGGACGTCAGCGGCGGCGGGCAAAGGCTGTTGCAACGTCCGCCCCTCGGCGATCCCGACGCGCTGGCGGCCCTCGCTGAGGTGCGCGGAGTCCTCGCCGGCGTACCGCCACTGCTCGGGCAGGGCGACGGCATCGGCAGCAACGCCTGGGTCGTCGACGGCAACCACACCAGCACCGGCGAGCCGATGCTCGCCAACGACCCGCACCTCGGGATCTCGCTCCCGGGTGTGTGGACACAGGTGGGGCTGCACTGCCGCACGGTCTCGACGGAGTGCCCGATGGACGTGGCCGGGTTCAGCTTCTCCGGCGTTCCGGGCGTGGTCATCGGACACAACGCCGACATCGCGTGGGGCTTCACCAACCTCAGCCCGGACGTCACCGACCTCTACGTCGAGCGGATCAAGGGCGACACGTGGGAGTCCGACGGCAAGGACCTGCCGCTCGTCGTACGCAAGGAAGTCATCAAGGTCCGCGACGGATCGTCGATCGACCTCGACGTGCGCTCGACGAGCCACGGGCCGTTGCTGTCCGACCTGGCCGAGCTGGACGACGAACTGGACGCGGTCGACCTGACCGAGGACGGCCTGGTCGACCAGCTCACCGACATCGCCTCGGAGCAGGGGCCGGAGAACTCCGGCGACGAGTCCTTCGAGGACCACATGAGCGACGTCCTGCAGCGGGAGTACGGCGTCTCGCTCGCCTGGACCGCACTCGAGCCGCGGCCCACGGCGGACGCACTCTTCGCGCTCAACACCGCCAGCGACTGGACGTCGTTCCGTGCCGCGCTCAGCGACTTCGCCGTACCCGGGCAGAACGTCGTGTACGCCGACACGAAGGGCCACATCGGCTACCAGGCGACCGGGCTCGTCCCGATCCGCAAGCCCGGCAACGACGGCCGGATGCCCGCTGCAGGGTGGAAGAGCGACACCGCCTGGACCGGCGAGTTCGTTCCGTACGACGCCCTTCCGAACGTGCTCGACCCGGACTCGGGGATCATCACGACCGCGAACCAGGCGGTGATCGACCCGGAGCGGTACGCGCCGTTCCTCACCTCCGACTGGGACCTCGGCTACCGCTCGGCGCGGATCAACGAGCTCCTCGAGGCCGACGACGAACTGAGCGTGCGCAGCATGGGGGCGATCCAGCTCGACGACTGGAACGCCATCGGCGAGGTGCTGACGCCGTACCTGCTGCGGGTCGACCTGCCGCGCGGCTACTACTCCGACGGCCAGCGGTTGCTGCGTTCGTGGAACTACCGGCAGGGCCCGGAGAGCGGCGCGGCCGCCTACTTCAACGTCGTGTGGCGCGAGGTGCTGCAGCGGACCTTCGGCGACGAGTTGCCCGACGCCCTCGACCCCGACGGCAGCGACCGCTGGTTCGCCGTCCTCGCGTCGATCCTGCCCAAGGGATCGGCGAGCTGGTGGGACGACGTCGAGACCGACGGCGTCCGGGAAGGTCGCGACGACATCCTGCGCGCGTCCATGAAGGCCGCGCGCGACGAACTCACCGCACGCGAGTCACCCAACGCCGAGGAGTGGACGTGGGGTGCACTGCACAAGCTCGAGCTCCGCTCGGCGACGCTGGGGGAGTCGGGCATCGGTGTCATTGAGCGGATCTTCAACCGTGGCGGCTGGGAAGTCGGCGGCGGCGGTTCGCTCGTCAACGCGACCGGCTGGGACGCGACCGAGGGGTACGACGTCGTGACCGCCCCGTCGATGCGGATGGTCGTGCCGATGGACGACCTGGACGCCGCGCGCTGGATCAACCTGACCGGCGTCTCCGGGCACGCGTACCACCCGAACTACACCGACCAGACCGACCGCTGGGCCCGCGGCGAGACCCTGCCGTGGGTGTTCTCCGACGGCGCCGTCGAGGATGCCGGCGAAGACGTGCTGACCCTGCTGCCCGCCGGCGGTTAGAAGCGGAGCAGCCCGCCTGGCGTCGCGGCGGCCGTGACCGGTCGGTCGTGCGGCTCGGCCGGTACGTCGGGGAGCACCTCGTCGTCGTACAAAAGGACACAGGTGAAGGTGCCCGCCGGCACGCGGCCGAGCGCGCGGTCGTAGGAGCCGCCGCCGCGGCCCAGGCGAATCCCGCCCTCCGACACGGCAACACCGGGCACCAGAACGACATCGGCGGTCGCCACGGCGTCGACGCCGAGGGACGGACCCACGGGTTCGAGAAGTCCGCGGCGAGCGGGCGCCAGGGACATCAGTCCCCGGTAGACCGCCCAGTCGAGGTCGTTGTCCGGCAGCAGGACGGGGAGGATCACCCGCTTGCCTGCGTCGGCCAGTCGGTCGAGCAGATCGGTCGTGCCGGGCTCGGTGCCGAGGGAGACGTAGCACGCGACGGTCGCGGCCCGTCGTACCTCATCGGTGGCCAGCAGGACGTCGGCAATGGCCCGCGCGGCTTCGCCGACCTCGGTCAGCGGTCGACGCCGCCGGCCGGTCAGGACCTGGTCCCGGACAGCGATCTTGCGTGTCGCCTCTTGGCGCGGTTGTGGACCGGTCACCGGACAAGCCTACGATCGACTCATGGGTATGACTGGACGTAGCGGTGGACTCGAGAAGGCGCGGGCAAAGATGCTGGCGGCGGGCGTGGACCCGGTGGCGATCGACACCTTCGCTCACTACTACCGACTGCTCGAGCACGGCGAGACCGGGATGATCCCTGAGTCGTCGATCGACCCCGTCGACATCGAGAGCCTTGCTGACGCGGACGTCCCCGCCGATGTCGCGGCCGACGCGATCGGCAAGACCGTCGCCATCAAGCTCAACGGCGGCCTCGGTACGTCGATGGGCATGGACCGCGCGAAGTCGCTGTTGTGCGTACGCCGCGGCCTGTCCTTCCTCGACATCATGGCCCGCCAGGCGCTCCACCTCCGCAAGGAGTACGACGCCCGGTTGCCCTTGATCCTGATGAACTCCTTCCGCACCTCCGCGGACACGCTGCACGCACTCGGGCGCTACGAGGACCTGGCGGTCGACGGACTGCCCATCGAGTTCCTGCAGAACAAGGAGCCCAAGCTCCTCGCGTCCGACCTGACGCCGGTGTCGTGGCCGAAGGAGCCGGATCTCGAGTGGTGTCCGCCGGGCCACGGTGACGTCTACACCGCGCTGCGCGGCACCGGCCTGCTCGACCAGCTCATCGAGCACGGGTTCCGCTACGTGTTCGTCTCGAACTCCGACAATCTCGGTGCGGTGCCGGACCCGAAGGTGGCCGGCTGGTTCGCCGCGTCGGGTGCACCGTTCGCGATCGAGGCGGTTCGTCGTACGGCCTCGGACCGCAAGGGTGGCCACTTCGCCCGCCGCAAGACCGACGGCCGGATCGTCCTGCGCGAGACCGCGCAGACGGCGAAGGAGGACCTCGAGGCCCTCGCCGACCTGACCCGCCACCAGTTCTGTTCGACGAACAACCTGTGGTTCGACCTGCACGCGATGAAGGCCAAGCTCGACGAACGTGAGGGCATCCTCGGCCTGCCGCTGATTCGCAACAACAAGACCGTCGACCCGGCCGACCCCGACAGCCCGGCGGTCGTGCAGATCGAGACCGCGATGGGTGCGGCGATCGAGGTGTTCGACGGTGCTCGCCTGATCGAGGTCGGGCGTGACCGGTTCATCCCGGTGAAGACCACCAACGACCTGCTGGTGCTGCGTTCCGACGTCTACGAGATCGGCGCCGACTTCGGCCTGACCCAGGTCGCCAGCGAGGTGCCGTTCGTCGAGCTCGACGCCGACCACTACAAGCTGGTCGACGACTTCGACCAGCGCTTCCCCGAGGGTGCGCCGTCGCTGGCGAAGGCGTCGTCCCTCAGCGTCGACGGCGACTGGACCTTCGGCCACGGCGTCCAGGTCGTCGGCTCGGTCGAGCTCTCGGGCAAGGGTGCGCAGCGGGTTGCTGCCGGCGAGGTACTCGCTGGTTCGGAAGGCTGACCCGTTGGCTGGATCGCCCGGGTCGACCGTGTCGGTCGAAGAGCACCGCGCCCGGATCCTTGGCACGGTCGCCCCGTTGACGCGCTTCGACATGGTGGCGCTGGCCGACGCGATCGGTCGAGTACTGGCAGCCGATGTGACAGCCCTGCTGTCGGTACCGCCGTTCGACCATGCGGCGATGGACGGTTTCGCGGTCCGAGCCGCCGACGTCGTTGCCGCCTCCGAGGCGACGCCCGTCGACCTGCCCGTCGCCGGCGTGATCGCAGCAGGCGATCAGGTCCTGCCGCTTCCCGAGGGTGCGGCCATCCGGATCATGACCGGAGCTCCGGTGCCCCCGGGCACGGACGTGGTCATCCCCTTCGAGTGGACGACGGGCGCCGATCCGGTGCGGATCCTGCGGACCGCCGCGACGGGTCGCCACATCCGCAAGGAGGGCGAGGACGTCGCCGCCGGCGAGATCGCGCTGCGCGCCGACACCCGCCTCGGTCCCCCGCAGATCGGCCTGCTCACGTCCGTTGGGGTGCGGGAGGTGCCGGTGCATCCGCGGCCCCTTCTCGCCGTCATCTCCACCGGCGCCGAACTGGTCGACGGCCAGATCCCCGACAGCAACACCGCGACCCTGGCCTCGGCCGGTCGCGCGACCGGCGCCGACGTCACAGCCTTCGGACCGGTGGCCGACGACCCGGCGATCTTCCGCGAGCAGTTGCAGAAGGCCGCCGAGGTGTCCGACCTGGTCGTGACGACGGGCGGCGTCTCCGCCGGCGACCACGACGTGGTGAAGGCCGCGCTGCGCGACGCCGACGGCTTCTGGTTCGGCCCCGTTGCCATGAAGCCCGGCCGTCCGCAGGGCTTCGGCGTCGTGCCGACGTCGGACGGGCGGCAGGTTCCGGTGGTCACCCTGCCGGGCACGCCCGTGGCCGCCTACGCCTCCTTCCTGTTGTACGTCGTCCCGGCGCTCCACGTCCTCGCTGGACGCGAGGTCGCGCGCCAGACGGCCGCACTCGCTGCGCCGGTCGAGGGTGCCGATCGCACCGTCCTGCTGCCTGGCCTGTTCGACCACGAGGGCCGGATCGCCCCGCTGCCGGGGCACGCCGGCCACTCGCAACGGTTGCTCGCCGTGGCCGATGCATTGCTCGTCGTACCCGCGACCGGAAAGGTGGTGCCCGAGGGCACCACCGTCGAGGTCCTGCCGCTCCACCCCGAGGAGGACCGAGATGGCCGATGACGCCACCCAGCCACGGTTGACCCATGTCGACGCCAGTGGCGCTGCGCGGATGGTCGACGTGTCCGCGAAGGACGTCACGCACAGGGTCGCGAGCGCGTCCGGCCGCGTCCTGGTCTCGGCCGAGGTCATCGGACTGCTGCGCGGCGAAGGCGTGCCGAAGGGCGACGCCCTGGCCGTCGCGCGGATCGCCGGGATCATGGGCGCCAAGCAGACGCCCGCGCTCATCCCGCTCTGCCACCCGCTCGCCATCTCCGGTGTCACCGTCGACCTGTCCGTCGCCGACGACGCCGTCGAGATCCTGGCCACCGTGAAGACCACCGATCGGACGGGCGTCGAGATGGAGGCGCTCACCGCCGTCTCCGTCGCCGCGCTCACCGTCGTCGACATGGTCAAGGCCGTCGACAAGGCCGCGGTCATCACCGACATCCAGGTCGAGACCAAGTCCGGCGGCAAGTCCGGGGACTACACCCGATGACTGGCCTGCCTGCGACGGTGATCGTTGCGTCGAACCGCGCCGCCGCTGGTGTGTACGACGACACGACCGGCCCGCTGATCGTCGATGCCTTGCAGGGACTGGGCTTTGTCGTCGCCGCGCCCGTGGTCTGCCCGGACGGGGAACCGGTCGGGGAAGCCATCGCCGCGGCGGTCGCTGCCGGCGCGCGCGTCGTCCTCACGACCGGTGGCACCGGACTCACCCCGACCGATCGCACTCCCGAGGCCACCCGGCCACTGCTGGACCGCGAGGTCCCGGGCGTGGCCGAGGCGATCCGCGCCGCCGGTGTCGCAAAGGGCGTGCCGACGGCCGCGTTGTCCCGTGGCGTTGCCGGCATCGCCGGACAGACGCTCGTGGTCAACCTGCCGGGCTCGCGCGGTGGCGTGAAGGACGCGCTCGCCGTCCTCGAACCCGTGCTGGTGCACGCAGTCGAGCAGATTGTCGGGAGCGACCATTGAGTGGCGTACGCCGCGAGCGTTCGCCCCGTGAGCGGACGATCGTGGCCGTGCCCGGACGGGCCTGGCCGAACGAACTGACCTCGGGCTCCGACCCGGTGGTCCGGCTGCGTCCGATTCGCCGCAGTGACGCCCGGCCGTGGCGCGCCGCCCGCCGCCGCAATGCCCTGTGGCTGGGGCCCTGGGACGCCACCGCGCCTCCTGGCGCCGATGCCCGCCCCCTGACGTTCCGAGGGCTGACCAAGCGACTGTCCCGCGCGGCGCGGAAGGGGACGACGTACCCCTTCGTTGTGGAGGTGGACGGCAAGTTCGCCGGCCAGGTCAGCGTCAACAACATCGTGCGCGGCTCGGCGCAGTTCGCGTCCGTGGGTTACTGGATCGACCAGGACTTCGCCGGCAAGGGCGTGATCCCGCGCGCGGTCGCGATGGTGATCGACCACTGCTTCTTCGTGGCCGGGCTGCACCGGATCGAGATCTGCATCCGCCCGGAGAACACGAACTCCCTGCGGGTGGTGGAGAAACTCGGCATCCGCGAGATCGGGTACGCCCCGCTGTTCCTGCACATCGACGGCGAGTGGCGTGACCACCGGATCTTCGCGGTGGTCCGCGAGGAGGCGCCGCAGGGTGTGCTGATCAGGCTCGCGGAGGAACCCGAAGCTTGATCGACTCGGTCAAATCACACACGTCACACGAATCAATCTGTGACACACCGGTCGACATGCGCCCCACTTTGAGGTAGCGCTCCTAACCTCTCGTTGTGGACCTGAGCGCACTGATCTTCGTCGCACTGGCGGTGGCGTGGGCCGTCTACCTCGTTCCGAAGGCGCTCAAGCAGCACGAAGAGGACGCCGACAGTCGATCTGTCGAGGGCTTCTCCGACCGCCTGCGAGTGCTCGCCCGTCGTGACGCGGTGTCGGCCACCGAAGCCGAACTCGTGCCTGCCGGACGCAAGTCCTACGACACCTACGAGCCGACTGAGGACGTCGTGTCCGAAGACGGCCCCGCGAAGCCCGCGCCGGCGCCGCGTACCCGCCCCGACGAGCTCGGCAAGGTCCAGCGCCGGCTCCGCCAGGCGGCTGCCCGTCGTGCCGCCGAGCGTCGCCGCCGGGTCTTCAACGTCCTGCTGGCCGCCATCATCGTCACCTCTGCCCTGGCGATCGGCAGCGTCATTGGTGCCACCTGGATCCTGATCCCGGTCGTCCTGATGGGCGCCTGGCTCGTCGCATGCCGGCTCATGGTCAAGCGCGAGCGTGCCGCTCGCGCTGCTGCTCCGGTCCGCAAGCGCCGTCGCACCCTCGCTGACGAGGTCATCGAGGACGAGGACGCCGACGAGGACGACGACGAGAGCGACAACACCCAGGACATCCCGGTCGTCACCGCGGAACTGCTCGATGAGCCCGTCGCCGTGGACCCCGATGCCTGGACCCCCGTCCCCGTCCCCCTGCCGACGTACGTCGACAAGGCGCCCGCGGGACGCACCGTCCGCACCATCGACCTCGACTCCACCGGTGTGTGGAGTTCGGGCCGCAACGAGGCCGACTCGCAGCTGGCTCGCGAGGCCGACGCCCAGCGCGCCAAGGCCGAGCCGGACGCCGAGATCAAGCAGCGTCGCGCCTCCGGTTCCTGACGGGCCGCGCACCTTTCGCAGGAGGGGATCCGGATTCGGACACCCGTGACTCGGGTGCTAACGTTTCCGCTTGCTTGGGGCTGTGGCGCAGTTGGTAGCGCGTCTCGTTCGCAATGAGAAGGTCAGGGGTTCGAATCCCCTCAGCTCCACCAAAGCAACGAGAACCGGCAAGTCATCTCTGACCTGCCGGTTCTCGCGTTTCGGGGGTGGGGAGCGGGACTTCCACGGGCGGGATTCACCGCGAAATCCCACCTCGCGTACCCCCGCGTACCCCCGCCCCGGTGGGGACCCGCGGACTGCCTGCCGCGTGCTCCGGCCGAGACTGTCGGATGCCTCCGCGGCGACGCCGTCCCCGCGTCCCCCAGTGCGTCCCCCGCCGCGTCCCCGCTGCTGCGGCGCCTTGCGACGGACCCTGTCTCGGGGCAGGTCCGCGGCCGGGATCGTTCAGCCGGTCCAGGCCCGCCTGGTCCGCCGAGGTGCCGAGAAAGTGCAGATAGCGGTTCGTGGTCGCGATCGACTCGTGACCCATCCAGGCCTGCACGGTTCCGGGGTCCACGCCGCGGGCCAGCCACAGGCACGCGGCGGTGTGGCGCAGGTCGTGGATGCGACGGCCTCCCGCGGTCTGTTCCCACTTGACTGTGCGCAACACCGCATTGCGATGCAGTTGAGAGCCGCCCGCCGTGGTGACCAGGAGATCGGTGGGCTCCTTGCCGGCCGCCATGCGCTGGATGATCGGCAGGACACGATCGGCCACCGGCACACGCCGCCCGCGGCGTCCCTTGGTGGCCTTGACCGCGCCGCCTTCGGACTGCGAGCGGCGCACCAGTAGTCCGGGTGTGGGTACGTCGACCACGTCCTCCACCAGTGCGGCGCGCGCCTCGCCCCACCGCATCCCGGTCCAGCCCAGCACGAGAAGGACGTCGGCCAGCTGCGGGTCGCGTTCCTTCCACAGCTCGTAAGTGGCCTCGAGCTCGGCCTCGGTCCACGGCCGCATCTCGGTCGGTTCTTCCGAGGACCGCGGAACCTTCGTCGTGGTCACCGGATTGCGAACGACGGCCTTCTCCCGAACGCACCAGGCGAAGAAGGTCGACAGGCTCGCGCGGTACCTGGTCACCGAGCGCTCGCTGAGCCCGCGCTGGATCAGATGCTCGAACGAGCGCGCAATCTCCCGCTCCGACACGGCCGCCACGTGCATGAGCTGCATGCTCGTCGGCACCAACCGCTGAAGAGCTTGGTCGCTGCGGTACGTCTTCGCGGCGACGGTGAACTCACGAACGACCAACCACTCCTCGAGCAGCGTCCTCACCTGGCGGCGTCCCGCGCGGGGGTCGATCCCGCCGGCGAGCGCGGCCTTCTCCCGCGACAGCCACTCGCTCGCCTCGCGCTTCGTGTCGAAGGTCCGGCTGGCGATGAACTGCCGTCCGCTCTTCAGCCGCGCCCGGAAGCGACCGCTGGAAGTCTTCTCAATCATGTGCGTCGATGCGCCCGATCAGGACGCCCGTGAGAGCCAGAGCTCGACATCGCGGCGCCGGTAGCGCGGGCACGTTGGGGTCATCTACGTCACCCGTGGACCCATCCCGCATTGCCGCCACCGGCACAGGGTCGACTCGGACACCCGGATCCACCGCGACAATTCGCCGCTGGTGAGAATCTCCTCCACCGTTTCCATCGGGCCACCTCCAACTTCCGGGTCGGCGATCCGCCGCCCACGACACCTTGATGTTCACCTAGGGACCGAAAGCGCCCTCGAGCGATCAACGGAGCCTGTGGAATCTCTGCAATTCACCGGGCTGCAGGGGATACATCGGAGTGGGCAGCCCGTGAATCGCTTTACAGATAACCACCGGAAGAGGCAGTATTCTGTTATGGCGATCGGAGGGGACTTCCTGACGACCCAGGAGGTGTCCGGTCTCTTGGGCGTCGAGGCGCGCCAGGTCCGCGGCCTCGCCGAGGCGGGGGCCATCACCCGCGTCGCGCGCGGAATCTTCGACCGCACCTCGGTGGAGCGCTACCGCGCCGAGCGCGGTTCGGGCCGGACCCGGACCTGGGCAGAGCACACTGCCTGGGGAGCCGTCGCCCTACTCTCGGGCGCGGCCCCGCTGGGCCTGGGTGATGTCCAGACGTCCCGGCTCCGCGCCGCCCTGCGCGACATCACCGACCCGACCGACCTGGCCCTCCGTCTGCGCGACCGCGCGAGCGTCACTACCTGGTCAGGCCACCGCTCCGTCATCGACCGCGTCCGCGCGGAACTCGTCGTCCCCGGCCGCCAGTGGCTCGGGCTCGTCGAGGACGCCACCATCGTCGATGGCTACATCCATGCCGACCGGATCGCTGACGTTGTGCGCCGCTGCCGGCTGGTCGAGGACACCACCGGGTTGATCACCCTGCGCTCCACGTCCATGGACATCGACTTCATCAAGTCCCTGGCGGCCTTGAACAGGACGCTCGCCGCTGTCGACGCCGCCACCTCCCTCGACCCGCGCGAACGAGGCGTGGGAGTGCAGGTCCTGCTTGGCCGGTTGGAGTTGTTCCGCGAGAACGGTAGGGGGTAAGCAACCGGGTATGAAGCGCCCCATCATCGACGTCGCCGCCCCCGCGGGAGGCTGGCCCGACCCGTGGCCGAACGTCGCCGAGATTGCCGCGGTGCTGCCGACCGACAAGTGGACTCTGGTCGGCGGCCTGATGACCCAGTTGCACTCCATCCACCACGGGCTGGGGATCGTGCGCCCGACCAACGATGTCGACATCGTGCTGCACGTCGAGACGTCCCGCGGCGTCGCCGCCGAGACTGCGACCGCGCTGCGCTCGCTGGGCTACGAACTGCGTTCGGCCGTCGATCCGCGTGACAACACCGCGCACCGTTTCTACCGTGGCACCAGCAATGTCGACCTGGTCGCCAACGGTCCCGACGAGGCGGCGGAGGAGGTCGTCGACGTCTTGATCACCGACCACCACGCTCCGAAGGTCACCGAGCGGCTCGCCGGACGCGACATGGTCCGCATCGAGGGCGGCACGCAGGCACTACGACGCACCATCAACGCGCGCCTGGAGATCGAGCCAGAAACCATCACCACAATCTCGGTACCCGGCGCGTTCGGTGCACTCGTCTTGAAGGCAGCCGCCTACAAGACGGGTCTCTCGCGACCCCGACCGCCATCTGCGCGACGCCGTGGCCCTGCTCGCCTGCATCGATGACCCATTCGCCGAGCGCGAGGGCTTCACCGGATCCGACCGATCCCGGCTCCAGGCCCTGCGTACCCGGCTCACACCGGACAACATCTCCTGGACCGTGCTGACCGGCCAGCCCCGCATCGACGCCGAGACAGCCCTGGAGATACTCACCGACGAGATCTGACTCGGACGGCAGCCCAGCCGCGGTCATGGCTGACCAGCGGCCACGAGCATGGAACGCCGGACAGCGATGAGGAAGTGCCACACACCTGGTGCATTCTCGGTCGAGTTGCGTCCGGCGTAATCGTCAGCGGCGCCAGCGCGTGCCTGGGCGGGGCCGGCGCAGACGCTCCAGTTCGTCGGCGACACTGCTCCACTTGGCCTCTCGCAATGCATCCCGGGCGTCGCGATCAGCGAGCTCGCGCAGGATGCGGCGGCAGGCGCCGGGGGAGTCCAGGACGGCACGGACATGCTCGTCGAGGCTCGTGGCTTCCTTGATGAACGTGACGGCGCTGTGGCCGGCTTCGGCGGCTCGGCGCTCCTCGGACGCGAGCCGGCGGCAGGCGCTGCTGCACCACCGTCGCGGACGGCCTGCACTCGGGCGGTCGGAGACGTGGAATGGCTTCCCGCAGCGAGGGCAGGTCGTGATCACTGGTCGCGCTCCAGCGTGAGTGTCCAGTCCACGACGGCCCGGCGATGCCAGCGCAGGTGTTTGCCCAACCGGAACCCCTTAGGCCCCAGTCCCTTGGCGCGCCAGGCGTAGATGGTCTTGACCGGTACGCCGAGGTATTCGGCCAGATCCGCGGCGGTCCAGAGACGTTCGCCCGTGCTGTCGTTCGCGGCATGCGCAGGAGTGACCGGTTGTGGCGAGGACGGCGCAACTCGTCGCCGCGGCGACGGCTTTGGCGGGGATTGCGGTGGCGGCTCGTCCCAGAGACTTGGTTGGTTCTGTCCGTGCTTGTCGTTCTTCATTGCAGCCTCGTCCCGATCCCGTGGGTGCCCGTTGCACCTCTGCTGGTCTCCAAAGGGCACGGGTCGCAACGCAGCGATCATTCGCCGACCGAGATCTCGTCGACAGAGTCAATCTGCAGGCGACTCAGCCGGTGGTCGGCGGAAGTGCGCCCCGATGGAAAGCAGCTTTCACAACCTGTGCGGGGAATACGCCGGACGATTCCCATCCGACAATGCAAGAGGTGTGTGGCACTCGATCGTTTGCACTGCGGGTGGGGGACACCGAGCGTGAGCGTCGCGTGATGCCTATGTGCGATGAGGCTTCGATGAGATGCGGAGGTTTGGGCTCGTCGTCCTCGGATGCGAAAGGTCTCCTGGTGGCGCGCCGAGGCGCTTCTGCTTCGAACGCGACATCGACCACGCCCCTTCCTTGTCGGCCGCTCCATGGATGACTTCGGTGCATTGATGGACGGGACTTAATAACGAAGTTATAGTTATTGCATGAGCCGAGACCTGCAGGGCCGATCCGTCATCGTCACCGGGGCCGCGCGCGGCATTGGGGAGCAGGTCGCTCGAACGGCAGTCGCTCGTGGTGCCCGGGTCGGCCTGGTGGGACTCGAGGCCGAGCGGCTGCGGGAGCTCGCCACCGATCTTGGTGAGAGCGCGGTCTGGCGTGAGGCCGACGTGCGTGATGGTGACGCGCTTCGCGCCGGCATAGACGGCTGTGCAGCGGACCTCGGCTCCGTCGACTTCCTGGTCGCCAACGCTGGCGTCGCTGCCTACGGCACCGTGCGCAACATCGACGAGGCATCGTTCGAGCGGGTGATTGACATCAACGTGAACGGCGTCTTCCGGACCTTGAAGTACGCGACGCCCCATCTGGCGCAGAGTCACGGGCACGCGGTAGTCGTCGCGTCCGCACTGTCGTTCATGCCGTTGGCTGCAATGGCGTCGTACGGCGCCAGCAAGGCCGGGGTGGAGATGCTGGCGCTGGCCTATCGTCAGGAGGTTGCGCATCTCGGAGTGACGGTGGGCTTGGTGCATCCGTCGTGGATCGACACCGATCTGGTGCGCGGTGCCGAAGCCGACCTGCCGTCGTTCGCGGCGATGCGCCGGCGGCTGCCCTATCCGGGAAACGTCACGACCAGCGTGGATGACGCTGCTGCAGCCATCGTCGATTCGCTGGTAGGTCGGCGGTCGCGGGTCTACGTCCCGCGTGCCGTCGGTGTCGCGAACTGGGCGCAGGGCCTGCTGAATTCCCCGGCGGCGTGGCCGTGGATGCGCCGCTTCGCAGCGCGGACGGTGCCGACCCTGGAGCGCGAGGTCGACACTCTCGGGCGCAACGATCAGCTGGTCCCGTAGCGCGCCAGGGCTGCTTCGTGGGAGGCCAGGGCGCGCTCCGGGGTGTCGCCGAGGCCGACGCAGAAGGTCACGCCCATCGGGACCAGAACCTGGGTCAATGGGTCCTCGAACTCGACGAAGTGGTCGGCCAGTTCGAGGCTGATGTAGCCGTGGATGAAGCTCCAGGTGGAGGCTGCCACGACCTCGGGGTCGACGGCGGGGATCCGGCCGGATGTCACGAGGCGGGCGCAGGCGTCGGTCACGAGCGCGTAGGAAGCCTTGAAGCTGGGGGAGTGTCCGCTCAGCCGGGACCCTCCGCCGGCCGCGGGCCGGTAGGTCGCTCGAGTGGAGAGTCCGAACATCAGGTCGTAGAGGTGCGGGTTGGCCCGGGCGATCTGGCGGCAACGGGTGGCCATCGCGAAGAGGTCGGTCACCGGGTCGTCGGTCACCGGAACCTCTGCGAACGCCCGGCCAAGTTCCTCGAAACCGTGATCGGCCACGGCGCTGACGAGTTCGGGCACGCCGCCGAAGTGGCTGTAGACAACCATCGTCGACAGGCCACAGGCCGCGGCCACCGAGCGCACCTTGATGGCCGACGGGCCTTCCTCGGCGAGCAGCGTGACGGCGGCCGCCACCAGTCGCTCGGGCACGCTGCCGGAGATCTCGTCCACTGCCATGGTCCTGATGCTTTCACTCGTGGGCTGGATCACCCTTGTCGTCCGTTCATAACTTCGTTATTCTAGCGGAACGCAACGAGGAAAGCAGGCGTCATGGCGGAGAAGGAAACGGGTCACCTCGAGATCGAGGAACGCGGAGCAGTGGTCGTCGTACGCATCGATGGCGGACCGCGGCAGGTGTTCGGCCCCGACATCGCCGCCGAACTGGAGACGCTGGTCGACCGGGTGGACCGCGACCCCGACATTCGCGCGGTGGTCTTCACGGGCACCCACCCGGACCGGTTCGTCAGCCACGCCGAGGTCCGTTGGCTCCAGGAGGGCGGCGCGGCTGTCCCGGCTGTCGGTCGACGAGGGGCATCGGCGCTCGCGCGCACGGCGTACGGCGTCAACAAGGCCAGTGCCGCGCTGGCCCCCGCCCTCCGCAACACCCCGCTGTGGCCGGCCGTCGAGCTCGAGAGCCTGCACCAGACGTTCCTCAAGATGAATCGCAGCGGCGTCATCTTCATAGCGGCACTCAACGGCTCAGCCCTGGGCCTGGGTGCGGAGTTCGCGTGGGCCAACGACCTGCGCGTGATGGCCGACGGCGACTACTTCATCGGGCAGCCCGAGATCCTGCTCGGCATCATGCCGGGCGGCGGCGGCACCCAGCGCCTCACTCGACTGATCGGCACCCACCGGTCGCTGGTTGCGATCCTGGAGGGCAAGCCGTTCACGCCGGCCGAAGCCCTTGCGTTCGGCGCGCTCGACGACGTCGTACCGCAGGAGGAAGTGCTGGATCGGGCGCTGGAACTGGCCGCGCACTTCGGGGCCCGCACCAAGGAATCGGTGGCCGCGATCAAGCGCGCCGTCTACCTCGGCGGCTCGATGTCGCTGGAGGACGGCCTGCACGTGGAGCGCACCGAGTTCCTGAGGCAGGCCCTGTCGAAGGAAGGTCAGCGTCTGATGACGGGGTACATGGCGGACACTGAGGCGAGCGGCGAGTTGCCGCTCTACAGCGGCGACACGTTCGAACGCGCCATCGCTGAGGGCTCGGTTCCCCGCACCCAGAGCGAGGTGTCGGCGCGATGAGCACCAAGAAGGTCACCCGCCTCGACGTCCGTTTCCCGTCCGGCGACGCGGACTGCGCGGCCTGGTTGCACCTGCCCGCCGGTGTCTCGTCGCCGCCCGTCGTGGTGATGGGCCACGGGCTGGGCGCCACCCGCGACATGCGCCTGGACGCGTACGGCGAGCGCTTCGCGCAGGCCGGGATCGCCGCACTCTCCTTCACCTACCGGCACTTCGGCGACAGCGGGGGTAGCCCCCGCCAACTGCTGTCCATCAAGCGCCAGCTCGCCGACTGGGACGCCGCGCTGGCTCACGTGCAGACCCGGACGGATGTTGATCCGACGCGGGTCGCCGTGTGGGGCAGTTCCTTCGGTGGGGGCCACGCCATCACCGTGGCCTCCCGGCACCCCGAACTCCGGGCAGCGGTCGCGCAGTGTCCCTTCACTGACGGCCTGGCCTCGGCGCGCGCACTCGGCCCGCGAGGAACGGCGAAGGTGCTGCCCTCCGTGGCGCGTGACGTCTTCGCAGCCGCCCGCGGCCGCGCTCCCGTCACGATCCCGCTGGCCGCCGCCCCCGGCGAACTCGCCCTGATGAACGCACCCGATGCGCTGGACGGCTACCTGGCTCTGGTGCCGGACGGCGGCACCTTCGTCAACGAGGTCGCCGCGCGGGTCGCCCCGACGATCACGACGTACCGCCCTGGTAAGGCCGCGCGCCGCGTGAAGCCGCCGATCCTGTTCTGCATCACCAATCACGACACGGTCACGCCGGCTGCCCAGACTCTCGCGTACGCGAAGACCGCTCCGCGCGGCGAGATCAAGGAGTACGACGCCGGCCACTTCGACATCTACCTGGGCGACGCCTTCGAGGACGTCGTCGCCGACCAGGTCGAGTTCCTGACCCGTCACCTCCGGAAGGCCTGATCCCGGTGCACCTTGCTTCCGTCCCTGATCACCGCGCACAAATGGACCCGAACGGTCGGGCTGTTTCCGATGCGGCCCGGTCGCTCACCAACGCGGACCTGCTCCAGCAGGTGGCCGCGGCAGCGGAGCACCTGCGCGACCTCGGTGTCGGGCCGGCCGACGTCGTGGCGCTCAAGCTCAGCAACAGGGTCGAGTTCGTCGTACTCCTGTTCGCCGCATGGCGACTGGGCGCGACTGTCACCCCGGTGAATCCCGGTCTCACCGAGACCGAGGTCGCCCGGCAACTCGATGACGCGAAGGCCCGCCTCCTTGTCGCCGAGAGCGAGGAGGATCTGTTCATGGAGTGTGCGGGCCTGGCCGTCGACAATCTGCGCCGCACGGCCCACGACCCCATCCACGAGCCGAAGATCGATGACGCGGCGTTGGCTCTGCTGATCTACACGAGCGGGACCACCGGGGTGCCGAAGGGCGTGATGCTCGACCACGCCAACCTGCAGGCGATGGTCGAGATGGGCCGGCAGGGACTCGGTGTCGGTGCTGACGACCGGTGTCTGCTGATCCTTCCGCTGTTCCATGTCAACGGCATCGTGGTCAGCGTCCTGCTGCCGCTCGCCACGGGCGCGAGCGTGGTCATCGTGAGCCGGTTCAAGCCGCACACGTTCTTCGACCTGATCGAGGCCGAGCGGCCGACGTACTTCAGTGCGGTGCCCACGATCTACGCGATGCTGGCGGCGCGCCCGGCCGACGTCACTCCCGACACGTCCTCGGTGCGCTTCGCGGTCTGCGGAGCCGCCCCGGCGTCCGCCGAACTGTTGCAGCGCTTCGAGGACCGCTACGGGTTCCCCTTGATCGAGGGCTACGGCCTCTCCGAGGCGACCTGCGGTTCGACGATCAATCCGGTCGACGGACCACGTCGAGCCGGCACCGTCGGACTGCCCTTCCCCGGCCAGGAACTGCGGATCCTTGACGCCGACGGTGCCGAGGCGGCGCAGGGAACCGCCGGCGAGGTCGTCGTCCGCGGCGCGAACGTCATGCGCGGCTACCTCGGGCGACCCGACGAGACGGCGAAGGTCATCGTCGACGGCTGGCTGCACACCGGCGACGTCGGACTCCTCGACGCCGAGGGCTACCTCACCCTCGTCGGACGCTCGAAGGACATGATCATCCGCGGCGGCGAGAACATCTATCCCAAGGAGATCGAGGACGTCCTCGCCGCGCACCCGTCCGTGCTCGAGGCAGCCGTCATCGGTGTGCCTGACCCGGTCTGGGGCGAGGTCGTCGTCGCGTACGTCGAAGCGTCGCCCGACCGCGTGATCGACGTCGATGACCTGAAGCGGCACTGCGCGTCGGAACTGTCCGGCTACAAGCGACCGGTCGCATTCCACGTGCTCGACGCCCTGCCGCGCAATGCTGTCGGCAAGATCGCCAAACCCGTGCTGCGCACTTCTGCCCAGCGCAACGAGACCATCGAGAACCCTGCACAGAAGGTTGGCTGACATGAAGGCATTCGTCGTCGAGAAGTACGGCAAGGACGGCCTCCGCGCGGTCGACGTACCCGAACCCCAAGTGGGTCCGCGTGACGTCCTGATCCGGGTTCGCGCCGCGAGCATCAACCCGCTGGACAAGATGGTCCGCAACGGCGAGTTCAAACAGTTGCTCAAGTACAAGACGCCGTTCGCGCTCGGCCACGACCTGGCGGGCGTGGTGGCCCGGGTCGGCGCTGACGTCCGGTCGTTCGCGGTCGGCGACGAGGTCTACGCACGCCCACGCGACCTGCGCATTGGCGCCTTCGCCGAGTCCATCGCGGTCGACCAGGACGACGTCGCCCTCAAGCCGGCCAGCCTCACCATGGAGGAGGCAGCCGCCGTACCGCTCGTGGCGCTCGCCGCGTGGCAGGCGCTGGTCGACGTGGCCGACGTGCAGCCCGGACAGAAGGTTCTCGTCCATGCCGGCGCGGGTGGCCTGGGCTCGACGGTCATCCAGGTCGCGCGGCACCTCGGCGCGCACGTCGCCACCACTGCTCGTGGGGACGAGGCCGACCGGCTCCGAGCCCTCGGTGCCGACGAGGTCATCGACTACACGACGACCGACTTCGCTGACGTCCTCTCCGGATACGACGTCGTCCTTGACTCGCTCGGCGGCGAGAACCTGACGAAGTCCCTCACGGTGCTCAAGCCTGGGGGCCTGGCGATCAGCGTGGTCGGTCCTCCCGACCCGGCCTTCGCGTCACAACTCGGCCAGCCGTTGCTGAAGCCGGTCATGGCGGTGCTGGGTCGCAAGGTCCGCGCGCAGGCCCGGAAGCTCGGTGTCCGGTATTCGTTCTTCTTCATGCGGGCCGACGGCGCCCAACTCGCAGCCCTGGCCACGCTGTACGACGCCGGGGTGCTCAAGCCCGTGCTCGACCGCACCTTCCCGTTCGACCGCACCCTCGATGCGATGGCCTACGTCGAGCAGGGCAAGGCCAACGGCAAGATCGTCGTCACGCTCGAGGAAACCGCATGATCGAGACACAGTCGGGTCGCACGGCCCTCGCCGCGCCCACCCGGCGGATCCAGGCAGCCGGCACCCACTTCGCCTACCGCGACCACGGCCCCACCTCGGGCATCCCGGTCGTGTTCCTACACCACTTCACCGCGGTGATCGATGACTGGGACCCGCGCGTCATCGACGGCATCGCAGCCGACCGACGCGTGATCACCTTCGACAACCGGGGCATTGGTGGCTCGGGCGGACGGACGCCGGCCACCGTCGAGGCCATGGCTGACGACGCAATCGCGTTCCTGCGCGCCCTCGATCTCGGCCCTGTCGACCTGATGGGCTTCTCGCTCGGCGGCTTCGTCGCACAGGCCATCATCGAGCGTGAGCCCGCGCTGGTCCGTCGCCTGGTCCTGACCGGTACCGGCCCGGCAGGCGGAGCGGGCGTCGGTGAGTTCAACAGGCGGATGGCCAGCGACACCCTGCGTGGAGCGCTCACGTTGAGAGACCCCAAGCCGCTGCTCTTCTTCACCCGCACGCCGAACGGCAAGGCGGCCGCAGATGCCTACATGGCTCGGATCAGTGAACGCACCGACGACCGCGTCCGTCGTACGACGATCCGCAACGTCGCCGCGCAGATCACAGCAATCCACCGCTGGGGCGCCCGCGAACCCATGGACCTGACGGTGGTGGAGCATCCCGTGCTTGTCGCGAACGGTGAGGACGACCGGATGGTGCCGACGCGCAGCTCGTTCGACCTGGCGCACGACCTGCCGAATGCAACGCTGCGGATCTACCCCGACGCCGGTCACGGCGGTGTGTTCCAGCACCACGACCGGTTCGTCGCGGACGTGCTGGCGTTCCTGCGCTGACATTGCCAGCGCAGGAACGCCCGACAGATCAGCCGCGCAGCTCGGGGTAGAGCGCCTCGACGGGCTGGCTCAGTGCGGCCTTGACTCCGGCGGTCACCTCGTCGGCGATGACCTCGTACTCGCCGGCCTCGATGGCCGCGTACACGGCATGGACGAGGTCGGCCGGCTCCATCTTCGGGCCGTCCGCGTGCTCGGCCATCGCCGTGTCGACGTAGCCCATGTGGACTCCGACCACGTGGACGCCCTGGGGCGCCAGCTCGAGGCGGATCGAGTTGGTGGCCGACCAGAGGGCTGCCTTGGACGCGCTGTAGACGCCGCCGAAGGCGTACCAGCTCGCGACCGAGTGCACGTCGACGATCACCGACGTCGCGTGCGCGGTGAGCACCGGAGCGAACGCCTTGGCCATGAGGACCGGCCCGAAGAAGTTGGTCTCCATGCCGTCGCGCAACTCGGCCTCGGTGAGTTCGAGGATGCTGGCGCTGGCGGGGAGGGAGCCGGCGTTGTTCACGAGCACCGTGACGTCGCTGGCCGCCGCGACGACCGCGGCCACCGAGGCGGCATCGTTGACGTCGAGGGTCAGCGGCACGATGCGTTCGTCGTCCCAGGTGCGGGGCGTGCGGGCCGTTGCGTAGACCTTGGTGGCGCCGCGGGCCAGGGCGTCGTGGACGAACTCGGTTCCGATGCCGCCGTTGGCTCCGGTGACGAGGACGACGGCTTCCTTGAGTGAGGGCATGTGAGTCGGCTTCCTGAGTGGTTGAATGACGGTCATAATATTACACACGGCAGGTAATCGACTACGCTCTGATCAACAGTGAGGGGAGGCGTGATGGCGCGCTACGGCAGGGAACACAAGGAAGCGACGCGGCAACGCATCGTCGAATCGGCGGGCAATCGCTTCAAGCAGAGCGGCGTCGACGCCTCGGGCATCGCCACCCTCATGGCCGAGGTCGGGCTGACGAATGGCGCGTTCTATGCGCACTTCGAATCCAAGGACGACCTCGTTGCGACCGTCGTCGCCGAGCAGGTGCGCGCCCAGGTGGAGCGGATCGCCGCCCTTCCTGCCGGCCGGGCCGGTGTCGAGGAATTCATCCGTGACTACCTGTCGGTGGAGCACCGCGACAACCCGGCGAGCGGCTGCCCCTCGGCTGCCCTGCTCGACGAGATCGCCCGGTTCACCGATGCCACCCGGCAGGGCTACACCGACGGCGCCGGCGCCATCATCGACGAGATCGCGACCCGGTTGTCGCCACGGAATCCGGCGGGAGCGCGCGCCCGGTCCATCGGCCTGTTCACGCTGTTGGTCGGCACCCTCCAGTTGTCGCGCGCCGTGGCGGACCAGGAGCTCTCGCTCGAGGTCCTGGCGTCCGGGATCGAGAACGCCCGCGCCTTCCTGCGCTGACTCTGGTTCGTCCGGCCCGGACGTCGGGTGGATCGAGTCGGTCACACCCCCTTGCGCCAATTGTCGTACGATCGTAATATAACGACCGTAAGCCAATCGACGCATGAGGAGCACCGATGTCCCCGCTCAGCGAACCCCTTGATCTCCCGTGCGGCGTACGGCTGCCGAATCGCATTGCAAAGGCGGCGCTGAGCGAGGCGCTGGGCGATGCCGGGAACTCGCCCGACGAGCGGCTCGTCACGTTGTACCGCCGGTGGGCCCAGGGCGGCTACGGGCTGCTGATCACCGGCAACATCATGGTGGATCGCAACCATCTCGGAGAGCCGGGCAATGTGGTGATCGAGGACGATCGTGCGCTCGCCCAGCTCACCGAATGGACCAAGGCGGCTCACGATGGCGGCGCGGCGATCTTCGCCCAGCTCAACCACCCCGGTCGGCAGTCCAACCTGCTCGCTGTCGGCCATACGCCGGTCGCTCCCAGTCCGGTGGCGCTCGCCATGCCCGGTGCCGCGACACCGCGCGAGCTCACCGCCGCCGAGATCGAGGACATCATCGACCGGTTCGCGACGTCCGCCGCGGTCTGCGAAGAGGCCGGATTCGACGGCGTCCAGCTCCACGCCGCCCACGGCTACCTGATCACCCAATTCCTCTCGCCGCTGACCAACCTGCGCACCGACGAATGGGGCGGCACGCCGGAGCGGCGGATGCGCTTCCTGATCGAGGTCGTCCGACGCGTCCGGCAGCGAGTGAGCCCCGGGTTCGCCGTCTCCGTGAAGCTGAACTCGGCGGACTTCCAGCGAGGTGGCTTCACCGAGGCGGACTCGCGGGCCGTCGTGGCCGCACTCGCCAGCGAGTCCGTGGACCTGATCGAGGTTTCCGGCGGCAACTACGAGTCGCCGGCGATGGGTGGCTCCGCCGCCTCCTCGACCAGGGCACGCGAGGCCTACTTCCTGGAGTACGCGCGGTCGGTTCGCGGCGAAGCCGGTGCCGTGCCGATCGCCGTGACGGGCGGGTTCCGGACCCGGTCCGCCATGGAGGAGGCGGTCAACGCAGGCGACTGCGATCTCGTGGGCATGGCGCGACCCACCGTGACCACCACCGACGCGGCTCACGGGATCCTGGACGGAAGTACATCGGTGCTGGAGACCCACGAGATCCAGGCCGGCATGCGGAAGCTTCTCGGCCGCGTCACCGATGTGCAGGCGCTCGACGGGTTCCTGAACATCAGCTGGAACGTCGACCAGTTGCACCGACTCGCGCGCGGCCTCGAGCCCGATCTGGACCGCGGCGCACTGGCCACGGCCGTGGCGATGGTACGACGCAACGGCCGGGTGTCGTTCCGCCCGAAGCGCGGCGTCGCGTGACCCGCGAGTCCCGTACGTCGTACGACCTCACCGACAGGGTCGTGCTCATCACCGGCGGCAACGGCGGCATCGGTGCGGCGACCGGGCGCGAACTGCTCCGCCGTGGCGCGCGGCTCGTGGTCGCTGACATCGACGCCACGACGCCTGAGAAGGCGGCGGCGCTGGGTGCGGACCGGGTGCTCGGCTGCGTCGCCGACGTCCGGAGCCGGTCCTCCCTCGACGACGTCGTGGCCCAGGCGGTGGACCGCTTCGGCCGCGTCGACATCGTGATGGCCAACGCCGGGCTGCTGGCCAAGGCGGCAACCCTGCGCAACACGCCGACCAGTGACGTCGAGGCGACGCTGGCGGTCAACGTGACCGGTGTCGTCAACACGGTCGCGGCCGGGATCGAGCAGGTGATCGAGAACCAGGGGCAGATCGTCCTGATCAGCTCGGTCTTCGCGTTCATCAACGGCATGGGGACCATCCCCTACGCGATGAGCAAGGCAGCCGTCGAACAGCTCGGCCGAGGGCTCCGACTCGAACTCGCCGACCACGACGTCTCCGTGCTGACGGCCTACTTCTCGCTCGTCGACACCGAGATGATCAAGCACGGCGTCGACGAGGACGACGTGGTCCTCGAACTTCTTTCGACCCTGCCGAAGCCGATGCTCAAGCGGGTCACTCCTGCGTCCGCCGCGACGGTGCTCGCCGACGGGCTCGAGCGACGCTCGGTCCGGGTCATCCACCCGAGCGTGTGGCGACCGGTCTCGGCGTTGCGAGGCCTCCTCGGCCCGAGTCTCGATGCGCGATTCGCCGGCGACCGCCGCATCCTCGACGTCCTCGCTCGCCTCGACGCACGTGGCGCTGCAGTTCCCGCACCCGTTCCCGCAGCATCCTCACGAAGGAAGAAGTCATGACCACCTGGCGCGACACCCCGACCAAGACCATCACGATCGACGGCACCTCGTTCGCCTACCGGGAGCTGGGCACGCCGGGCGGCGTACCGGTGGTGTTCCTGCACCACTTCACGGCCGTCCTCGACGACTGGGACCCCCGGATCATCGACGGCGTCGCATCGCAGCACCACGTCATCGCCTTCGACAACCGCGGTGTCGGCTCGACCGGCTCCCGCGTCCCCAACGACCTCGAGCAGATGGGCGCCGACGCCATCGCGTTCATCCGGGCGCTCGAGTACGACCAGGTCGACCTCTTCGGCTTCTCGCTCGGCGGCGCAGTGGCGCAGATGGTTGCGCTGGAGGAGCCCGGCCTGGTTCGCCGGATGGTGCTCGCTGGCACCGGCCCCCGTGGCGGTGGCGGTATCTGGAAGATGCCGTTCATCGTGGGCGGCGCCTACGCCAAGGCCTTCGCCACGCGCAAGGACCCCCGTCATTTCCTGTTCTTCCCCCGCAACGCCGAGGGCAAGACGGCGGCGAAGGAGTACTTCGCCCGTCTGGACGAACGCACGGGTGATCGCAGCAAGCCGGTCTCCCGACAGGCAGCCGTTGCGCAGTTGCGGGCGATCACCACCGGCGGGCTGCACGCCCCCGATGACCTCTCGACCATCAAGGCGCCCGTCCTGGTTGCCAACGGCGACCACGACCTGATGGTCGCCAGCGAGCACTCCGCCGACATGGCACGGCGATTCCCCGAGGCCCGATTGGTCGTCTATCCCAACTCGGGCCACGGCGGTGTCTTCCAGCACCACCGGGAGTTCGTGCCCGAGGTCCTCGCCTTCCTGGCCGACCAGTGACCAAGCCGGACTTCGTCACCGTCGAAGACCCATCGCGTGGGCAATCGGCATCGACAAGCCGCCGTTCCCGCACCTCCCTGCAGCCAATCACGCCGGACTCTGAGAATCGAGAAATCACATGCCATCCGTACTAGTGACCGGTGCCAGTCGAGGGATCGGTCTGGCCATCACCAAACACATGAGCGCTCGGGGCTGGCACGTCTATGCCACCGCTCGATCAGCCGCTGACCTTCACGTCCTCGACGAGTTGCCGAATGTGTACTCCATCCAACTGGACATCACCGATCGGGCCGCCGTCGCTGACCTCTATCTGCATCTGCCGCCCAGGCTCGACGCCGTGGTCAACAACGCCGGGATCATCGTCCAGGGGCCTGTGGAGAGCGTTGCGCTCGATGACCTGTCGCGGCTGCTCGAGGTCAACGTCACAGCGCAGATAGCGGTTGTCCAGGCGGTGCTTCCTCAGCTCAGGGCGGCCCGAGGGCGGGTCGTGTTCATGTCCTCGGTCAGCGGGCTGATCACCATGCCGAGCACCGGCGCCTACAGCGCTTCTAAGTACGCCCTCGAGTCACTGGCCGACGCCCTCCGGATGGAACTGCGCCCGTGGGGGATACCGGTGTCGCTGATCGAGCCCGGCCCCACCCGCACCGACATGTGGGGCGATGCTCTCGACGACTACGACCGCATGACCAGTGGCTTGAGCCCGGCTCACCGTGAGCTGTACGCATCGCACCTGGTCGGCACCCGCAAGCTCCTCGGCCGCATGCAGAAGCTTGCCGGTGATCCGGCAAAGGTCGTGTCGGCTGTTGATCGTGCTCTCACTTCCAGGCGCCCGAAGCGTCGCTATCGATGCGACAACGTCAGTCGTGCACAACTGGCGTTCCTCGCCGTCACCCCGACCTCCGTCAGCGATGCCGTGTTTGCTGCCGCCACCACCTCGAAATGAGTTCTCGCATGCCTACGTCCACCGAACTCCGCAGCCGACGACGCCTGCAGATCACTCTCGCGGTTCTTGCGGCGTTCCCGCTGGTCAGCGCCAGTCGAGAGATCACGCTCGGCGCACAGGGCGTGCCCGGTGGATCCCCTGAGGTCGCCCCGACCGTGGACAGTTCGCTGCGCTACGCCAACGTGTACAAGGCCGCCGTCGCACCGGTCATCTGGTCCCAGCTCGGACGGCTCGAGCAGTCGGCAACCGTGAACTATGCGCTGTCCAGCTTGTTCGTGGGCGGACTCGCACGCGTCAGGTCGTGGCAGCAACGTGGGCGGCCCCACCCGGTTGCGATGAGTGCGATCCTTCTCGAACTGGCCGCACCGCCGGCGTTGGTCCTGTGGCAGCGGCGCATCCGCGCCCGCTCAATTGCACTCACCCAGGGAGAGCTGTCATGAGCAATGACCCGGTCATCACCTCGTACGCCCAGGCCCCGGCGCGCACCGTCACGGTCGGAGGCGTGACTTACGCGTACCGCGAGCTGGGTCCGAAGGGCGGCATCCCCGTCGTCTTCTTCGTGCACCTCGCCGCGACCCTGGACAACTGGGATCCCCGCATCGTCGACCCCATTGCCCAGAACCGGCACGTCATCACCTTCGACCAGCGCGGCGTCGGCGCGTCGACCGGGAAGGTTGCGGACACGCTCGAAGAAACGGCCGATCACGCCTACGAGTTCATCGCGGCCCTCGGGTTCGAGAAGATCGACGTCTTCTCGTTCTCGATGGGCGGCATGATCGCTCAGGATCTGATCGTGAAGCACCCCGATCTGGTCCGCAAGCTCGTCCTCACCGGAACCGGGCCGCGTGGCGGCAAGGACATGGACAAGGTCGTCGGTGTCACCTACTACGACATCCTCCGCGCGACCCTGACCCGGTCGGACCCCAAGGAGTTCCTGTTCTTCAACCGCGACGCGGCCGGCAAGGCGGCCGGGAAGGCGTTCGTGAAGCGGCTCCAGGAGCGCACGGTCGACCGTGACGAGGAGATCAGCCTCAAGGCTTTGCGGACCCAGTTGAAGGCGATTCAGGAGTTCGGCCGGTCTGCCCCTTCGGACCTGTCGACGTTCACCCAGCCGACGCTGATCGCCAACGGCGACCACGACCGGATGGTACCGACGGTTCTCTCCGAGGACCTGCATCGCCGGATCAAGGGCAGCGAGTTGATCATCTACCCGGACTCCGGTCACGGCGGTGTCTTCCAGTACCACGAGCAGTTCGCCCCGCTCGCAGCAGCCTTCCTCGCGGACTGACGGCCCAGAAGCTCGCATCGGCGTGGCTTCGCTGCATCTGTCCTGACGATCCATTCCTGGGAGATCAACCATGTCGTCGTACAATCTTTCTCAGCTGCTCACCGAGTCGGCTGCCCGGAATCCAGATCGCATCGCTCTGGTGTTCGGGGAGACCCAGATCAGCTATGCGGAACTGGA
The DNA here is from genome assembly GCF_014108865.1 of Nocardioides sp. WS12. Taxonomy (NCBI): domain Bacteria; kingdom Bacillati; phylum Actinomycetota; class Actinomycetes; order Propionibacteriales; family Nocardioidaceae; genus Nocardioides; species Nocardioides sp. WS12. The sequence goes on from NZ_CP053928.1 coordinate 1,448,266, forward strand.
TGCCGCCTCCAACAAGGTGGCGAACCTGCTCGTGTCGCGGAACATCGAGCCGGGGGACAAGGTCGCCCTGTCGTGTCCCAACCTGCCGTACTTCACGATCGTGTACTTCGGAATTCTGAAGGTTGGGGCGACCGTGGTGCCGCTCAATGTTCTTCTGAAGGGACGCGAGGTTGCCTACCACCTGGCCGACTCTGAGGCCAGGGCGTACTTCGCGTTTGAGGGCACGGCCGACTTGCCGATCGGCGAGGAGGCGTGGCGTGGATTCCAGGAGAGTGATGGCTGCACCGAGTTCTTCCTGATCGAGTCGGGTGCGGGTGCCGGCGCCTGGGGCGACGGGGAACAGCCGGAGCGCCACGCCGCCGCGGTGTCCGGCCAGGCTGCGACCTTCGAGGTCGTGGCGCGCGATGAGGACGACACCGCGGTGATCCTCTACACCTCCGGCACCACCGGTCAGCCCAAGGGAGCGGAGTTGCGGCACCGCAACATGCGTGACAACGCGCTTGCCGGATTCGATCTGTTCCGGTCGGATGTCGAGCGTCCGGACACCTATTTGTGCGTGCTGCCGCTGTTCCACTCGTTCGGACAGACGGTCATCCAGAACGGGGCCATCGCGTTCGGCGGCACCGTCGTGCTGCAGCCGCGCTTCGAGGCCCGCGCAGCGCTCGAACTGATGGTGAACCACGGTGTGACCTTCTTCGGCGGAGTCCCGACGATGTACTGGGGCCTGTTGGGAGCGCTCGACGACACGGTCGACGTCGCCAGCCTGACCAGGAACCTCCGGGTGGCGGTGGCCGGAGGTTCGGCACTCCCCGGCGAGATCCACAAGGCTTTCCGGGAGCGGTTCGGGGTGACGATCCTGGAGGGCTACGGGCTCTCCGAGACCTCGCCCGTCGCGTCCTTCTCGACGTACGGCGAAGAACCGCGGGTCGGTTCCATCGGTGTTCCGATCAAGGGGGTTCAGATGAAACTCATCAACGAGGAATGGGCAGACGTCAAGGAGGTCGCGGGAGAGATCGGCGAGATCGCGATCAAGGGCCACAACGTCATGCGGGGCTACTACAACCGGCCCGAGGCAACCGAATGGGCCATCAAGGACGGGTGGTTCCGCACGGGCGATCTTGCCCGCAAGGACGATGACGGGTTCTATTACATCGTCGATCGGTCGAAGGACATGATCATCCGCGGCGGGTTCAACGTCTATCCGCGCGAGATCGAGGAACTGCTCATGGAGCACCCGGCGGTCTCGATGGTTGCGGTCATCGGCGTGCCGCACGAGTCGCATGGCGAGGAGATCAAGGCCGTCGTCGTCCGGACTTCTGGGGACCAGACGACCGAAGCCGAACTGCGGTCCTGGTCCAAGGACCAGTTGGCCGCGTACAAGTACCCACGCATCGTCGAATTCGCCGATGCGCTACCCATGACCGCAACAGGGAAGGTGCTCAAGCGTGCGCTGAGCTAGCGAAACTGTCGCCTCACGGGCGGGTAGGGCGGATGCGGCAAGCCTCCGCCCGCCGACTGAACCAACGGCTCACGACAGCACCTACCCCCTTCCCATCACAGGTTGATCATGTGGCCGATGAGGCCGTGGAACCCCTCTTGGAGGGCCTCTCCGAGGGTGGGATGGGTGTGGACGTTGCGTGCCAGTTCAGCAGCGGTGAGGTCCCACTTCTGTGCGAGCGTGAGTTCGGGCAGAAGTTCGGCCACGTCGGCACCGACGAGGTGGGCGCCCAGGAGTTCTCCGTGTTCGGTGCTCGCGATCAGCTTGATGAATCCGCTGGGGTCGCCGAGGCCTTGGGCTTTGCCGTTCGCTGTGAAAGGGAACTTCGCGACGGTTATGTCGTGTCCGTCGTCGATGGCCTGCTGCTCGGTCAGCCCGAACGAGGCGACTTGGGGTTGGGAGAAGGTGGCTCTTGGCATCATGCGGTAGTCCGTGATGGGCATCGTCTCTGCGCCGGCGATGGTTTCGGCGGCGACGACGCCTTGGGCCTCGGCGACGTGGGCGAGTTGGAGTTTGGCGGTCACATCGCCGATGGCGTACAGGTGCGGGATGGTGGTGCGCAGCTGTTCATCGATGCGGATGGCGCCGTGGTCGGTCAGTTCGATGCCGGTGTTCTCCAGGCCGTAACCGCGTGTGCGAGGTGTGAAGCCGACTGACATCAGCACGCGACGAGTGTCGATGGTGTGGGTGGATCCCGACGCGTCGACGTAGGTCACTGAGACGCCCTCCTTGGTGGTGTCGTCGTTGTCGTGATCCTCGATGGACCTCACCTTGGTGGAGGTCAAGATGGTGATGCCGAGTTTCCGGTACTGGCGGGCGATCTCTTTGGAGACTTCTGGGTCCTCGTTGGGTAGTACCCGATCGGCGTACTCGATCAGGGTCACCGTGACGCCGTAGTTGACCATGACGTAGGCGAATTCCATGCCGATGGCACCAGCTCCGACGATCACGATTGAGTCGGGCAGTTCGCGCTCGAGGATCTGGGATTCGTAGGTGACGACGTTGGTGCTCAGTGCGACGCCCGGCAGCAGCCGGACTTCTGATCCGGTTGCGATGATGGCGTCGTCGAACGTGAGGACCCGGGTGTCGCCGGTCGTCGTGGTGACCGCGAGGGTGCGGGCGTCGAGGAAGGATCCGTGGCCGTCGATTTCGACGATCTTGTTCTTCTTCATCAGGAAGTGGACGCCTTTGACGCGTCCGTCGGCTACGGCGCGGCTGCGGTCGAAAGCCGCCCCGTAGTCGAAGTTCACTTGACCGGAGATCCCGAACACCTCGGCGCGGCGTTGGACCGTGTGAGCCAACTCGGCGTTGCGCAGCAGCGCCTTGGACGGGATGCACCCGACGTTCAGGCACACCCCTCCCCAGTACTTGGACTCGACGACCGCGACCGACTTGCCGAGTTGTGCCGCTCGAATAGCGGCGACATATCCGCCCGGGCCGGCGCCGAGGACAACGACGTCGTAGTGAGTGTTCATGCTGGCACCGTCTGGCACTGTCACGACGGTGAGGATTCGGCCAGCGTGGGGTAGTCGAGGTAGCCCTTCGGGCCGCCGGCGTAGAGAGTGGCGGGATCCAGATCGTTGAACGGCGCATCGTCACGGAGCCGCTCGACCACGTCGGGGTTGGCCAGTGCGAACTGCCCGAGAGGGGCGACGTCGGCCAGGCCGGCCTCGACGTACTCGGCGATCTCGTCGCGGGTTCGCCCGTAGCGCAACACCAGCAGCGCGGTGGGCCACACCTCACGGAACGACCGAAGCAGTTCTTCGTCGCCCAGGTGATGCACGTGCAGGTACGCCAGGTTCAACGGCGCGAGTTCGGCGACAAGATGCCGGTACTGAGCACGGATCTCCTCGGAGTCGCCTTCAGCGAGCCCGCCGAGGGGAATGCCAGGCGAGATACGGATGCCGGTGCGCTCCGGTCCGATCGCCTCGGCAACGGCACGCGCGACCTCTACGACGAACCGGGAGCGGTTCTGGATCGAGCCGCCGTACTCGTCGGTGCGCTGGTTCGCGTTCGGAGCCAAGAACTGGTGCAGCAGGTATCCGTTCGCGCCGTGGATCTCGACCCCGTCGGCTCCTGCATCGACAGCAGACTTGGCCGCCTGGGCGAACTCGGCGACCACCCCGGCGATCTCGGTGGTGGTCAACTCCCGGGGGATCGGTGTCTTCTGCATTCCCGTTGGAGTGAAGAAATCCTGATCGGCCGAGATCGCCGATGGCGCCACCGGCACGCGGTGGTGGGGCGTGTTGTCGGGGTGCGACATCCGACCCACGTGCATGAGCTGGACGAACAGATGGCCGCCCTTGTCGTGCACCGCGTCTGTGACGCGTCGCCAGCCCTCGACGTGCTCGGGCCGGTAGACACCGGGCGTGTTCAGGTACCCCTGGCCATCATCCGAGGGCTGCGTTCCCTCGGTGATGAGCAGGCCGAGGGAGGCTCGCTGGGCGTAGTACTGGGCCATGATCTCGCTCGGGGTCCCGTCGGCCTGTGCCCGGCTGCGAGTCATCGGAGCAAGGGCAAGACGGTGGGACAGCGTGAGCTTCCCGAGAGTGAGCGGCTCCCACAGGGTCGGGCTGGTCGTCATCAGGTGCATCCTTGGTTGTTGGGCCACCGACAGCATGGGTGCCGGTGAAGTTGAGGTGAGCGGTAGCGGTCAGCGCGCCAGCTGCGGGTAGAGCGCTTCGATGGGAGCCGCCAAGCCAGCCTTGACCTGCACCGACAGGTCGTCTGCGAGCACTTCGAAGGCCCCTGCGGCGATGCCGTCGTAGGCCTTTCGGACGATGTCGGCCGGATCGTTCTTGGCGACGTCAAGGCCTGCCGTCATGGGGGTGTCGGTGTAGCCGAGGTGGAGTGAGGTCACCAGGGTGCCTTGGTCGGCGAGGGCGACTCGTTGGGTGTTGGTGGCGGACCAGAGCGCGGCCTTGGTGGCGCTGTAGCCGTCGCCGATGCCGATCCACGACAACACGGACAGCACGTTGAGCAGGGCCCCTCCGCCGTTGGCGGCGAGAGCCGGCGTGAAGGCTCCGGCGACGGCGAGGGGTCCGAAGAAGTTCACCTCGAACAGGTCGCGCAGGTCAGGGTTGTCGTTCAACACGGTCGAGCCGTTCGAGCTGCCGGCGTTGTTGACGACCAGCGTCACGTCGGTTGCGGCGGCTGCGGCGGCGGCCACGGACGCGGGATCCGTGACGTCCAGGGCGAGGGTCACGACGCGCGGGTCGTTCCACTCGCGTGGCGTGCGTGCGGTCGCGTACACGGTGCGTGCGCCGCGTTCGAGGGCCTGCTCCACGAAATGTGTGCCGAGCCCTCCGTTTGCTCCGGTGACGAGAACGACGTCGAAGACTGCCATTTCAGATCCTTTCGATGATGGTTGCGTTGGCCAGGCCGCCGGCTTCGCACATGACCTGGAGGCCGTAGCGGCCCTCGCGCTGTTCGAGAACGTTGAGGAGAGTCGTGGCCAGGCGGGCACCAGAGCCGCCCAGGGGATGACCGATGGAGATCGCGCCGCCGTTGATGTTGACCTTGTCCAGAGAGGCGCCGGTCTCGGCCTGCCAGGCGAGTACGACGGACGCGAATGCCTCGTTGACTTCAAAGGCGTCGATGTCGGCAATCGTGAGACCCGCGCGAGCGAGGACCTTCTGGGTTGCCGGGATGATCCCGGTGAGCATGAAGAGGGGGTCGTCACCGGCGACGGCGAAGGAGTGCACGCGTGCGCGGGCCCGGAGTCCGTGCGCCTCTGCTGCTGCCTGTGACATCACCAGCAGCGCGGCGGCACCGTCGTTGACGGGAGAACTGTTGCCGGCGGTCACCTTCCAGTCGATCTCGGGGAAGCGCTGGCTCCAGTGGTCGTCCTGGAACGCGAGGCGCAGTCCGGCAAGCGAGTCGGACGTGGTGTCGGGACGGATCGCCTCGTCGGTGGCGAGGTCGTTGACCTTCACGATCTCGCCGTCGAACAGGCCGTCCTTCCACGCCGTGGCGGCACGCTGGTGCGACATGGCGGCGTACTCGTCGAGCTGGGCGCGGGAAAGGCCCCACTTGGCAGCAATGAGTTCCGCGGAGATCCCTTGCGGGATGAGACCGGGGGCGTAGCGCTGGGCGACGGACGGCCCGGCGAAGTCCTTGCCGGCAAACTGGGTGCCCATCGGGATGCGCGACATCGACTCGACTCCCGAGGCCACCGCGACGTCGTACGCGCCGGCAATCACGCCCTGTGCCGCGAAGTGGAGTGCCTGCTGGCTCGAGCCACACTGACGGTCCACGGTCACGCCTGGCACCGACTCCGGGTAACCCGCAGCGAGGAGTCCCCAGCGTGCGGTGTTGCCGGACTGTTCGCCGACCTGGGCGACGGCGCCGCTGATGACGTCGTCGATGGTTGCGGGGTCGATGCCCGTGCGCTCGACCAATGCGCGCAGGGGGGCCGCGTGGAGGTCGACAGGATGGATCTCGGCGTAGGCGCCACCGGGCTTGCCTTTGGCAACGGGAGTGCGGACTGCGTCGACGATGACGGCAGGATTCATGAGCGATGGCTCCTTCATGTGGGCGGCATCCGAGTCGTTGCCGAGGAGAGGGTCAATGCTGAACCCTATGCGCAGTTAGTTGGAATTTCCAACCTACTTGGTTGTGAAGTCCAACTCATCTAGGGTGGGGGCATGTCATCCCAGGTTCGGCCATGTTCGGTCGCACGCACGCTCGAGATGGTGGGAGCGAAGTGGACATTGCTCGTCGTCCGCGAACTACTGCTCGGCAACCACCGATTCGACGCGATCGTGGGTTACACCGGCGCGCCCCGCGACATCCTGACCTCCAGGCTGCGCAGTCTGGAGGCTGAAGGGTTCGTCGCTCGGGTGCAGTATCAAGCGCGTCCGCCGCGTTTCGAATACCACCTCACCGATCTCGGTCACTCGCTCGGGCCGATCGTCGCCATGATGCGCGAGTTCGGCGATCGCAACCTGGCAGACGAGTCGGGCCCGCCGATGAGGTTCGAGCATGCCTGTGGCGAGGAGTACCACGCCGTCGTGGCGTGCAAGGCCTGCGGCCAGGTCGTCCGTCGTGGTGAGATCCGCCGTATTGAGACTGCCGCGGCCTCCTCGTGAACAATGCATGCGACCCGGCCGTCTGAAGGACCGCTGAACATCACCTACCCGGAGCAGTTGCGCCCGCTCCCGGCGCCGGCGTCATCGTGGCCCTGATCGATGTGGGCGGCATGACGGCTGGAGTGATTGGCCCCGGTCGCCGTTCTGTCCCGTGCTGCAGTCCCGAGTGGCGTGCGGCCTAGGGTGCGGCGAGAGCGACAGCGTGCGAGGCTGCTGCGGATTCGTGCGAATCGCCGTGCATGGTCAGCACGTTCGTGGTCAGGGGTCGGAGGACGTCCTGAACGGGGCTGGCTCGGTGAGCCAGATGCTGGCCGAGTTCCAGGGTGAGGAATCCATGGACGCAGCACCACAACTGATCGGCCACCTCATCCGGGTCCGTGGCGCGTGACAGCCTGCCCGCCTGGACCGCACGCTCACAGGCCCGAACAAGATGGCTGTACGTCGTTCGAAAGGCTCCTGATCGGCGGTCGGCTGACTCGGCTTCCCAGGACCGGTAAGTCCCACGGGTTGAGAGACCGAACATCAGATCGTAACGATGGGGATTGTCCTGGGCGAACTGCCTCATCGCCAAGGCATGGCTGAACAGGTCGGCAACGGGATCGGGGGACTCGACCAGTCCGACGAATTCAGCTGAAAGGTCCTCGAAGCCGCGTTCAACAACGGCATGCATCAGTTCAGGCAGGCCGCCGAGGTGGTGGTAGACCGCGCTTGACGACAGCCCGGCAGCGGTTGCCACGGTGCGGGCCTGGAGCTCGGACGGCCCGTGCCGTGCGAGCAAGTCGGTAGCGGCAGTCACTAGCAGGTCAGTGGCCTGGGTCTTGCTCAGCCGGCGTGCGCTCTGGGTCATGGCTCCACATCGTGTCATTCGTGCCGAGTTGGCGAGACGGTTGCCGGATCGGACTGGCGGCACTAGTATTCCATCACTCTGTAACGAAGTTCCACAAGGAGCATGATGGACATCGAATTCACCTTCCCCTCGATCGAGGTGCGGCGCCACGGGCAGCACGTCCTGGTGGCTCGGTTGTGCACTGATCTCCATGGACTTCTGGGCCGGGATGCCGCCCGCGACCTTGCGTTGTTCGTGAAGAAGGCGGATCGAGACCCCAGCGTTCGTGCCGTGGTGCTGACGGGCTCCCACCCGGAGCGCTTCGTGGGTCACGCTGACCTGGCGTGGTTGCAGGAGGACGGATCGGTTGTCCCGCCCCTGGGTCGCCGGGTGATGTCCGCCGTGGTGTGGCTCGCGCTGATGCTGAACTCCAACCCGATCACGAGGTGGGTCGCCCGGCGCACTCCGGTTCAGGGCGCTCTCCAACTCGACGACATGCACAAAACGCTCAACCTCATGTCGACCAGCTCAACCATTTTCGTGGCGGCGCTGAACGGGTCCGCCCTGGGGCTGGGCGCAGAGATCGCGTGGGCCTGCGATGTGCGGGTGATGGCTGACGGTGACTACGTGATCGGCCATTTGGAGGTTCTGTTGGGCTTCGCGCCCGGCGCCGGGGGAACCCAACGTCTGACAACGCTCGTGGGTCCGCACCGCGCGCGGCGACTCATGCTGGAAGGGTCGCCCTTGTCACCCGCCGAGGCCCTGCGGCTCGGTGTGGTGGATGAGGTCGTACCCACGTCGGAAGTAGTGCAGGTGGGAGTGCGTCAGGCAGAGATCCTCGCAGCTCGACCCCAGTCGGCGATCGGTGCGATCAAGCGCTCCGTGAATGCTGGCATCACTCGCGGGCTCCGCTCAGGCTTGCGGTGGGAGCGCAGCGAGTTCTTGTCCTCGCTTCCGCAACGGGAAGCCCAACAGATCATGCTCGACTACCTGAGCGACACCGAACGCGACGGCGAGCTGCCCGTCTACCGATCAGGAGGCTACGGAAGCGCGTTGGCCCGCGGCCGAGCCAACGGGGGAGAGCCAGAGCTCGATCCCAGCCCGGCGCCGAAGCTGCCCGATAGTGCGACCTATGGTGTCCAGACGGTGCAGTTCAGGTCTGGTTCGTCGTGGTGTCGAGCCTGGCTCTATGTTCCTCACCACGCTGGGGCTGATTCCCCAGTGCCGGTGGTCGTGATGGGCCACGGTTTGGGTGCAACTCGCGATCTGGGACTGGCTCCTTACGCGGAAGAGTTCGCCGATCGGGGCATGGCCGCCTTGGTCTTCACCTACCGAGGTCTGGGTGACAGTGGTGGGCATCCGCGGCAGATCCTCTCGATGAAGCGACAGCTCCAGGACTGGGACGCAGCGATCGCGCACGCAGTCTCGCTCCCTCAGTTGGACAGCGAGCGGATGGCGATCTGGGGGAGTTCGCTGGGTGGTGGACATGCGATCGCCACGGCGGCACGTCATCCAGAGTTGGCGGCGATGGTCGCCCAGTGCCCCTTCACCGACGGCGTCGCCTCCGCCCTCGCGCTCGGACCGGGCAAGTCGATGGCACTCGCCTCGCCGATCGTGCGTGATCTCGTTGCTGTGGCGCGTCGTCGGCCGGCTGTCATGGTCCCGATCGCAGCGGTTCCCGGCGGGGCAGGCTTGATGAGCACGGTCGACGCCCTGAAGGGGATGCACGCGCTGGTTCCCGTCGGGCATCAGTGGCGCAACGAAGCGGCGGCGCGCAGTGTCCTGAGCGTCCTTGGCTACCGGCCGGGCCGCTCCGCGCACCGCATCGCCGTCCCGTCCCTGATCTGCATCAGCACAACCGACACGGTGGCGCCACCGAAAACGGCCGAACGGCAACTCCGGCGATCGCCGTACGCCGACGTACGCACCTATGAGGCGGGGCACTTCGCCTTCTACGTCGGTGCCGCATTCGACCAATTGGTCACGGAGCAGGCGGAGTTCCTCGAAGCGCACCTGAGGCCCGATGTACGGGGCGCTCCGACGATCAGCGCGTCGAGGGGCAGCGATGAGCAGACTCCATGACGGTCTCCTGTTCCTGCTTCTGCGAGGACTCGGCTTCCTGATGAGCACCGGATCACGATTCATGCCATCCCTGCGCTCCCAGATCACCAGGTCCATGACGTTCGAGGTGTCAGCGGGGGACAACGTCTGCCAATACTGGGAGTTCGACGCAACCCACCGCCGAATTCGCTCCGGCTCAGGTCCGAGTCGTCAGCCCGATGGTGCAGTCCACTTCCAGAGCAGCGGACTTGCCCTGCGGGCGCTCACCTCAACCACGACCGTGGATCGAGTCGTGACGGGCATTCACCGAGGCTCGGTCACCTTGCAGGGAAGCGCATTCGTGCTGCTGTGGTTCCACGGATTGACCCGCAAGTTCGTCAAGCGTGGTCGCACAGCAGGGCCGAACTACGAGCTTCCCCACCGCTATCTCGAGCCCGATCCGAATACATGGGGCGGCGAGTCCGTCGTCATCGAGCCAGCCGTGACACGGCTCGCCCCTGAGTGGACCGATGCGTGGCGCGCACGATCCACCCTTCTGCAGGTGCGATCCACCACCGACGAACCAGTTCTGGAGCCTTGACGATGGAGTTCACACGAAGGACGACCACACACGTCAGCCAGGGACAACATTCCATGAGGACGAGCACTCGGCAGGCTGGGCTCAACGACCGCTCACTGGGTTGGCTGCGGTTCATGTGGGACAAGGCCACCACGCCTGACGACTGGTCCGATCAGGGCACACCTCACGCGTGGTGGGACCGCTACAGCGAGCCCCCCATGTGCGCGTTCCCGAGATTCGACGTTGCCGAGATGGGCTACGTCCTGCCCATGATGATCGAGGCGACGCCAGCGTGGCGCGAAGGGTACATCCGAATCCTCGATGAGCTGATTGCCCGCTACCAGTCCTTCTGGGGCGCCATTGACTGGAACACCCTCATCGGCCCTGACCCCAACGTGGATCGGTATCCGCCGGAATGGCTGATGGTGATCCCCGAACACCTGCGGGGGAGCTATCCGCCACCCGGATGGACAGGCAACGGGATCGAACCCTGGGGACTGCAGCCGGACCCGATCGGTTGCGACGGCAACCTCTTTTACCGCGGCTGGTTGACGCTCCTGATGAGCATCCGTCGCTACATCTCCGGGGACTCGACCGAAGCGGACTCGTTCCAGGTGACGGGATATCAAAACCGGAAGTTCACGTGGAGTCACGAGCGGATGGCGCAGTTCATGTCGAACCAACTCGTGGCTCGACCGCAGGGCGCCCACTGTGAGAACACCAAGATCTGGCCGTTCTGCATGAGTGCGGCGGGCCTCGGACTGCAGTTGTACGACGCCGTGCTCGGAACGTCCGTGAATGACGCGTTCCGGGGATGGATCAAATACGCCGAACAGCACTACATGGGGCGCGACCGCCACGGCCGGATCGACTGGGTTGCCTTCTACTACGACCCCATCGAGGACGCGACCATGACGTTCCCCGGGGCCGTCAACGCGTACAGCTCCCTGATCCTGCTCCATTACCTCACTCCGCAGGACCAGCAGTTGGGCATCGACCTGTACGAATCCTCGATGCGTCGACTCGGCTGGAGTAACCCGAAGATCCCGGTCGTGCAACTGGCTGATGACCCTCAACTGCTCTCCACCGGGCTGTGGATGGCTCGCGAACTCGGAGATCAGGTCACCTGGGACCGGCTCCGCGAGGTGGCGGAGCGCGAGTTCGAACCACGGTGGTTCGGCGAGGATGACTCCCGCTTCGCCTTCTGGTTCCAGGAGTCCACCCAGTGGCCCCGCGGACAACTCAATGCCACCATGATGATGGTCGAATGTGCCGAGCCCGGAGCATGGTCGCGGGTGTTCAACTCGCCGAACCTGGACATGCACCACCAACCGACTGTCCACGGCGTCGACTATCCGACGGTCGGCATCCGGCGAACCCATCACGACGCCGGGCGCGGTGCCCTGGAGATTGACACCTATGCCGCGACCCCGCGACTGCGGGGCACGAACACGTCGTTCGTCGTCAACCAACTCCCGGTGCTCGATCGTCTGAGCGTGCATCTCGACGGTCGACCTCACTCAGCGTGGAAGCCCGAGGGTTCGACGTCCATCCGCATCGACCTCAGCGTCGACTCCCACCATGTCCTCATCACCTACCTGTGAACTCGCACGAAGGAAATCTCATGTCGCCCTACGCAGACCTCAACAACCGTCTTGGCGCTCTGCTGACCCTCACCAGTGCGCCCGTCGCGGTCACCTTCAGGGAAACTGCCCCGTCGGGAGACGTGGATCCAGTCGCACCAGCGCCGGCTGGGTGTTGCTTCTGGGCGCCCGCCCGGGAGCAACGTCTTGACACCATTCCTGCCGACCACGCGAACTGCAGCGTGGGCAGCTACACCCACGGCCTCCTGCCGTTGGCGGAGGCCGCAGCAGGAGCAGACACCGCTGCTCTGCTGGCCAGTGGGTGGGTGGGCGAAGCCGATCTCGTGGGCGCCCCGGTGCTGCCGTTCGCCCCGGCATCGATCACCTACGAACCCCTGGCGGAGGCGACCAGTCCCGATGTCGTCCTGCTGCGGCTCACGGCGTCTGCTGTGATGACACTTGCAGGAGCGATTCCGGAGCTGAAGTTGGTGCCCAAACCGCAGTGTGTCATCGTCCCGCTCGCCTACTCAGGCGAGGTCGCCGTCAGCCCGGGCTGTGCGGTGAGCCGGACCCGGACTTCGTTGCCCGACGATGAAATGACGTGCGCTGTGCCGGCGGCGAATCTCCATTCGTTCATCGATCGGTTGACCGCCTCGAGTGTGGCCGATCGAGCAGTCAGCGAGTTCGCGGCAGCCGACATGGCAGCCAACTTCAGCGGTTGAACCCTTGGCGCGCGCCCGGGTCGAGCTGCCGACCATGGCGTCGTGCAGGTGGAGGTTCGCGCGAGGCATGAGCCGAGCCGCTGACCGCCGAAGGAGCGGCTCACGTGCCGATGGCCTCGTTGAACAGACCTGCATAGAACAGCTGGGCAATGATCGTGGCCGAGGCACTGATCAGCATCAGGTTGACGAGCATGGACTGCGCCGTGGCATGGCCGACGCCCACAGGTCCGCCCTCCGCGGTGTACCCGAAGTAGCAGGAAACAAGTGTCACGATCACGGCCACGATGGTCGCCCAGAGCACTGCGATGGTGAGGTCGCGTGGGCTCTGGAACAGGAACAGGACGTAGTGGTACCCGCCCGGGGACACGGCGCCGAGCGCGTCGACGAAGAAGAACTTCGACGCGGCGAAGTGAATGCCCAGTGCGATGGTGAACATCGGCGGAACCACCACGATCGCGGCCATCAGGCGGGTTCCTACCAGGAACGGCAGGGACTGGACGCCCATCACCTCCATGCCGTCGATCTCCTCACTGATCCGCATGGCACCGAGCTCGGCAACGGTGCCGCAGCCGGCCTTTGCCGCCAGGACCCACCCGAACACGATCTGGGAGATCCCACGCATCATGGGCACCGCAGTGATGGAGCCCACGTAGCTCTCCAGCCCGATCCCTTCGAAGAGGAAGGTCCCGGTGATGCCAATGAGCGCCCCGAGCATGAAGAGCATGAAGAAGACGACCGGTGCATTCGACTTGATCATCAGCCCGACCTGCCGCATCACTTCGCTCGGGTAGAGCCGGAGCGCGGTGGGGACGGACTTGAACGCCTGGACAGAGAAGGAAACGAGCGAGCCCGCTCCCCGCAGAAGTGATGTGCCGGGCGCGTCGGATCCGGGAGCGCTGGTCCGGTCGGTGCTCATCGGAATCCTCCGAGTTCGGGGAAAAGGCCCAGGACGACTGCGTTGTAGCCCAACTGGAGGACGAACAGTGCGAGGAAGCAGACCACCACGCTCTGGTTGACCGCGCGGCCAAGGCCGGTCGATCCCCCCTGGGCGTGGAGGCCCTTGTAACTGGAGACGGTGGCGATGATCGTCCCGGCCAGCAAGCAGTTGACCACCATGGCGATCAGTTCGGTCTGACTCTGATTGATCCACAGGAACGAGTAGAAGTCGGGAGACTCGATCCCACCGATGAAGCTGGCGGCGAATTGGCAGGAGAGGATCGCGATCCACTGGGCAGGGATGCTGAGGAGGGTTGTGATGAGGATGACCGCGACGACCTTCGGCAGCACCAGGACCCGGATCGGGTCCACCCCCATGACCACCATGGCGTCGAGTTCCTCGCGGACCTTTCTCGAGCCGAGTTCGGCTGTGATCGAGGCTCCGATCACGCCTGCGACCAGCAGGGTGGAGACCCATACCGTGAAGGTTCGCGTGCAGTGGACGACCAGGAGTGGTCCGAAGTACTCACCCACACCGGCAAGGTTGACGAACTGCATGCCTGTGGTCGCGAGCGCTGTGAGGAAGCCGAAGATCCCGACCGCGATCGCGAACCACGACTTCGTGATGGTGAAGTGCATCTGCTCCACGACATCGCCCCAGTAGCCGCGTGGGTTCCGTACGGCGCTCCGCAAGACCTTGCCCAGCAACATCGCCATCCCGCCGACCTCGGCGACAAGGTCCCGGGGCCCGGACGGGATGAGGGCGACGGCGCGGTTCAGCCGGCCGTCGTATGGCCCCCCGGCCTCGATCGGCGGCCCTTCCGGAAGCACGCGCTGACTGCGTTCACGCACGGCCGGGCTCCCAACCGGCAGCGAGGGCTTCCTGGCGGATCGCTCGCAACAGCGCCCACGTCATCACGGGGAACCAGCTGCCGAAGGCAGCGGCGGGAATCCAGAACCCGATCATCCCGGTCCACGCGAACACGCCGTCGTGGAAGAAGACGATGAGTGATGCCGGGAGCACCAGGAACGAGAGCCAAAGACTGAACCACGCGATCCAACGGGGAAAGACAGGCTCATCGGTTCCGTCGCCGAGTGTGACCACGGCGATCGCGACCAACTGACCCACGACCGGCGGCCACGGAAGGATGAGCAGGATGTAGGAGAAGTCGTTCATGAGGAGGGTGATCTCGGCAGGCCGTTCGGGCCGAAAGGCACCCACCATGAAGAAGACCATCGGCACGATCGAGATCACGGTCACGACGATCCCGGAGCCGAACTGGAGCGCGGACATCATCGGAACGCCCGGTTCTGCCCGCCGCATCTGGAGGCTGACCACCAGCGAGAACGGCAGCGTGAGGAAGGCGCCGCCCATGGCCAGGGTCAGCCCGATCAGACGCAGCGTCTGGTTGGACGCATAGTGCTCAGCGACCTGTGCAGCGGAGTCCGTCGCGGGGACGAGCGGAATGAAGCCGGCCATCAGACCCCACCCACCGAAGAGACAGAGCGTGAACACCGGTCCGCACCAGGCCATCACGACCTGCACCTGACGCGCGCGTTCGGCTTGTCTCCTCCGCAGGTCGGGAGCAGCCGATTCCGGTGACTGCACGATCTGGCTCATGGGGCGGCTCCTGTGGGTGCGATGACGTGATGGGCACCACATTCGCATTCTTTGAAGATCTTTTCAATACTGAAAGAACGTTCAGATTGCCGAGGTCGGCCGACCGCCTCCCGCACCCACCTACAGCTTTCGCGTCCCGTGTCCCGGCTACGCTGGCGACCATGGCCAGAGCCAGTGTGGGGAACAACCGAGCCGACCTTCGTCGCGCTCGCACCCGACGTCTTCTGGTCGCGGCCGGCCGCGAGCTGGTCGCGAGCAAGGGCGTGGCCGGTCTGCGGATCCAGGACATCACCGAGCAGGCCGACGTCGCCCTGGGGTCGTTCTACAACCATTTCGCCAGCAAGGACGAGCTGGTCGAAGCCGTTGTCGAGGAGTCCCTCGCCGAGATGGCTTCGACCGCCGGCATCAACGACGGAAATCGGCACCAGGATCCCGCGGTGACCGCGGCGCTCGCGGTGCTCCGGATCGTCGGGATCGCCTTCTCCGACCCCGAACTGGCTCGTCTCCTCGTACGCCTGGACCACTCTGATCTGGTCTACGCCCGTGCGCTACGGCCCCAGGCGTCCGAGGTCGTCCGGGCTGGTATGGAGGTCGGGCGATTCTTCATACCCGATGTCGACGTCGTCGTGCACACGGTCGTGGCTGGGTCCCTTGCCCTGATCCGCCGAATCCTCGATGGCGAGCACGACGCGTCCGTGGTTTCGCTCCAGGCCGAGCTGACCCTGCGGCTGCTGGGGCTCGGTGTCGACGAGGCCGCCGAGATTGCGCGCAGGTGCGTCGAGATCCGGCCAGACGGCGACCAAGATCGGATGGTGCTGCCGTGACCGCTGTGTCACCGGGTCAGGCGCGGAAAGCGCTGGTCGTATTCGGAGGCGAGCCCATCCAGTGCGCGATCTCCAGAGCAACTCCGATTTCGAGGCTGTTGGAGCCGAGTGCCATGGGAAGCATCTCCTCTGCGCGCTGAATGCGATTGAGGATGGTGTTGCGGTGGGCGAAAAGTGCCCGTGCGGTACGCGACGCGTTGAACTGTTCGCGAATGTAGGTGCGCAGGGTGGTCCGCAATTCGGGGTCGGCCATCGCCAGCGGCCCCAACGTCCGGGAGACGAACTCGCGGGCCTTCGCATCGTCCTGGGTGGCGAGGGCGACGAGCTGGATGTCGGCGAAGCGGGCCACTTGCAGGTCCGGCAATCGCTGGGCCAGACGTTGCGTTTCGATGGCATCGAGATGGCTGCGCCGGAAGCCCTCGACGCCAGTGTCCTCAGGGCCGATCGCAATCCGCACTCCGTCGATCTGTGCTGTTGCGGCGGCGATGGCGGCGATGTCGATGGAGCCCGCATTCGCGAGCCAGGTCCACAGTGATGAGGAGCTGGCGATGACGTGCAGTGTCTGTCGCGCGTTGGTGGTCGTGCCCAGGGCCTCCGCCGCGCGTTGCAGTGCGCGGCGGTCTGAGTCCCGCGGATCCATCCACAGGACCGCGGCCGTGTGGCGGCGGTCGAACCGGTACCCGAGGCGTTCGCTGGCCCGGTCGGTGGTGATGGGTGCCCCTTCGAGGATGAGGCTCACGGTCTCGAGCTTCTGGGCGTGGGTTCCCCGGGTCAGGCCGGCGCGTTCGGACTCGAGCAGTTCGGTCAGTGCGACGAGCGTGGCGTCGATGTAGCGGGCCAATGAGCCGGCGGCAATGTCGAGGGCCTGCTCCAGCGTGGCCGGGTCCGACGAGGCGGTGAAGGCCAGTCGCGTCCAGTTCCGCCACAACGCCGTGTGGCCAGCGTGATAGGCGGGTGCGAGGTCATGGGCCACCCCCAGGCGGAAGGCGTCCCGGGCGATGCCGACCACTTCGGTGCTCAGGTTGACGGGCACCGGACCGCTCGGGTCGCGCAGGAGTGACGCCGCCCAGTGCAGGATGTTGCTGCGGGTGCTCGCCATGACTTCCGCGGACAACGAAGGCTCGGTCCGGAACATGTCGCGGATCGCGGCGAACACGGCGTCGTCCTGGTTCGCCAGGACGTCGGCAGGTTCCTCGAGCAGCAGTTCGGACACCCGACGGATGACGTCTGCGGTCGCGCTGGTCATCGGGGTCCGCTCCGTCACGATGCTGAGGCTACCAATCCGTGCGTGGGCAAAGTGCCCATCCACATGCCGCGTTTCTAGGCGGATCGTCCTTGTCGGGAGGAGGTCGCTGGCTGGATGGTTGTGACGTCCGACACAGCGGGCGCAGGCGAAAGGAAACGAGTATCCATGTCCTCACTCGACAATTTGACGGTCCTGGGATCGGGAGTGCTGGGTGGGCAGATTGCCTGGCACAGCGCATACAAGGCAAAGAAGGTCGTCGTGTACGACATCGATCTGGATGCCATCGACCGATGCCGCGCAACCCACGACCAGTACGCCGCGATCTACCTGTCGGAAGTGGGAGCGAGCGAGGCAGACATCGTCGCCACGCGCCAGCGCCTGACCTTCACGACCGACCTGGCCGCAGCAGTGGCCGAAGCCGACCTGGTGATCGAAGCGGTGCCGGAGGTACGCGAGATCAAGTCCGCCGTCTACCGAGACATGGCCGGCCTCTTGCCCGCCCACACGTTGTTGGCGACCAACTCCTCCACCCTTCTTCCGAGCGACTTCGCAAAGGACACCGGCCGCGCCGACAAGTTCTGTGCACTCCACTTCGGCAACGGGATCTGGACCATGAATTTCGCTGAGGTGATGGCCCATCCCGGATCGTCGCGGGAGACGCTCACGCAGGTCACCGAGTTCGCCGTCGAGATCGGGATGGTGCCGATCCCGGTGCTCAAGGAGCACAACGGCTACATCGTCAACAGCTGGTTCGTGCCCCTGCTCAATGCGGCACAGACACTCGTGACCAACGGCATCGCCAGGCCCGAGGACGTGGACCGCACCTTCATGATCGGAGGTCGGGCGGTGGGCCCGCTGGGCATGATGGACATGGTCGGGATGAAGACCTCCTACGACGTCCTCGCCCTGTGGGGCAAGGAACTGGGCGACGCTCAGATGAGCGCCAACGCGGACTACATCAAGGAGCGCTTCCTCGACAAGGGATTGCTGGGCGTCCCCACCGGTGAGGGCTACTACACCTACCCCGAGCCCGCCTACGCACATCCCGGCTTCCTCGACATTCCCGACATCGCGGACTTGCCGGACTTCGTTGCCTCGATGCTGCCGCTCTGAGCCCACCTCTCTCGTACTGAAAGTGACATTCGCAATGAACCAGAACACACAAGCGCCTCCTACCTTCGAGCACGTCGACGTCCTGGTGGTGGGAGCCGGCCTCACCGGCATCGGCACGGGCTACCACCTGAAGACCTTGCAGCCTGACAAGACGTTCGCGATCGTCGAGGCGCGTGACGCGATCGGTGGGACCTGGGACCTGTTTCGGTATCCGGGCATTCGGTCGGACGCCGACCTGCACACCTTCGGCTTCGGCTTCAAGCCGTGGACTCGCGACAACGCGATCGCGAACGCCGACGAGATCCTCGAGTACCTGCAGGAAACGATCGACGAAAACGACCTGGCGCGGCACCTGCACCTCGGCCACAAGGTCATCTCTGCGAACTTCTCGTCGGAGGAGGCGCGGTGGATCGTCACCATCGAGCGCAGCATCGACGGCCACAGGTTCGAAGTCTCGTGCGGCATGTTGTTCTCAGCGGCTGGCTATTACGACGTCGACAACGGGTACACCCCTCACTTCGAGGGACGCGATCGGTTCCGTGGCGAGCTCGTGCACCCGCAGCACTGGCCGGAGGATCTCGACTACACAGGCAAGAAGGTCGTTGTCATCGGTAGCGGCGCGACTGCGGTGACCCTGATTCCGGTCATGGCGGAGACGGCTGGCCATGTCACCATGCTCCAGCGCTCACCCTCCTATGTGATGCCCGCTCCTCGCCAGGACCCCATCGCCAACGGCTTGCGCCGACTGCTTCCTGCGAAGGCCGCATACGCCGTCACGCGGGCGATCAACATCAACAAGCAGTACATGCTCTACAACGCCAGTCGACGCTTTCCCAAGCAGATGCGGGCGCTCGTGCGCAGGGTCAATGTGAACGCCCTTCCCGACGGCTACGACGTGGACACGCACTTCAAGCCGAACTACGCGCCGTGGGACCAGCGGATGTGCGTGGTGCCTGACTCTGACCTCTTCAACGCCATCGCCGACGGGTCAGCCTCCGTCGTCACTGACCACATTGAATGCTTCACCGAGAACGGAGTCCTGCTGAAGTCCGGGGCCGAGCTCGAGGCCGACCTGATCGTCACAGCCACCGGCCTCAACATGGTGCCCTTCGGCAAGATCCCGCTCCACGTGAACGGTGAGCAGGTGAACCTGCATGACCAGATGTCGTACAAGGGCCTCATGGTCAGCGACGTGCCCAACTTCGTCTTCACCATTGGATACGTCAACCACGCCTGGACACTCAAGGCCGACCTGGTCGCCCAGTGGTTCTGTCGCCTCCTGGGCCACATGGACCGGCACGGCCTCACGACCGCCACACCTGTGGTCGACGACCCGACCCTGACCCGGGCGCCGCTGATCAACATGGGCACCGGATACGTCAATCGCGCGATGCACCTGTTCCCGCAGCAGGGGTCCCACGGACCGTGGAAGCTGGACCAGGACTACAAGCTCGATCGCACCATGCTTGGGAAGGACCCCATCGAGGATCAGGCACTTCAGTTCGCCGGCACCCATGTCCAGGAGGCAGCGGTGGCCCTGGCTGCAGTCGGCCCGGCGAGCGCACGCCGATGACGACCCCGACCTTCGTCACCGTCGCCGGCCGACCTACCCGCGTCCGCATCGAGGGCGACCCGGCCAACTCCCCGGTGGTGCTGCTCCACGGGATCGGCCGCAGCCTCGAGGACTGGGGACCGCAATACGCACGCATGCGCGCACACCATCGCGTGATCGCGTTGGACCTCGCTGGATCCGGGTTCTCTGCTCGCTCGCCCGAACCGACCACGCTGGAGGTGCTGGCCCGTGGGGTGCTGGAAACCCTCGATGTGCTCGGCGAGCTGCGTCCGGTACACCTGATGGGCAACTCACTGGGCGGCGCGGTCGCCATGCAGGTCGTCGCTTTGGCTCCCGATCGGGTGACCAGCCTCGTGTTGGTGAACAGCGCGGGCTTCGGGGCGGAGGTTGCTTTGCCGCTGCGTCTGTTGGCCGTCCCGCTCCTGGGAGAACTTGCGGTGCGACGAACGACCCGAGGCAGTGCGCGGATGGCTGAGCTCCTCAACTTCGCCGATTCCACGCTCGTGACCCCGGCTCGTATCGACCATGCTCTTGCGATCGCGGAACAGCCCGACGCCAGCACGGTGCTCCTCGAGACCGTTCGGGCGCTCGCCACCTTCCGTCGCATCAGCCATGGTTGGCGCGAACGACTCATCGCGGCGACCGCCGAACACGCGCGGCCGACCCTCGCAGTCTGGGGTGATCAGGACCGCGTCCTTCCAGCGCATCATCTCAACGCCGTACGGCGGGCCTTCCCGCACGCCGACACAGAACTCTTCGCCGGCATCGGTCACATGCCCCAGATCGAGTGTCCCGAGGACTTCGCCAACCGCGTTCTTGCGTTCCTCCGGGACGTCGAACGTGCCACCCCCCTGACGCGAGCGCGGTCCACCACTCGCGGTGCACCGCGTCGACGCAAGGCCGCCGCCACCGCCTGAGAACCCATCCCTAGGAGAACACCACCATGCCTGCGTACAACCTGTCCGAACTGCTGACGCGGACAACCGCGCGAAACCCGGAACGCACAGCCATCGTCTTCGGCGACAGCCGGATCACCTATGCGGAGTTGCACGCCGCCTCCAACCAGGTGGCCAACCTGCTGGTTTCGCGCGGTATCGGGCCGGGCGACAAGGTTGCCCTGTCGTGCCCCAACCTGCCCTACTTCACGATCGTGTACTTCGGCATCCTCAAGGCCGGCGCGACGGTGGTGCCGCTGAACGTGCTGCTGAAGGGTCGCGAGGTCGCGTACCACCTCGCCGATTCGGACGCCAAGGCGTACTTTGCGTTCGAGGGCACTGCCGATCTGCCGATCGGGGAACACGCGTGGCACGGCTATCAGGAGAACGAGGGCTGTGCCGAGTTCTTCCTGATCGAATCGGGGACCGGCGACTGGGGCCCAGGGGGACGTCCCGAGAGCTACTCGACGGCAGTCGCACAACAGCCAACAACCTTCGAGATCGTTCCGCGGGACGAGGAGGACACGGCCGTGATCCTCTACACGTCTGGCACGACGGGCCAGCCGAAGGGCGCGGAGTTGCGCCACCGCAACATGCGGGACAACGCCCTCGCTGGCGTGAACTTGTTCCGATCGGACGTCGAGCGCCCGGACACCTACCTGTGCGTCCTGCCTCTGTTCCATTCCTTCGGACAGACCGTCATCCAGAACGGCGCGCTCGCGTTCGGTGGCACGATCGTCCTGCAGCCGCGCTTCGAGGCCCGTTCCGCCCTTGAGCTGATGGTTGCCAACGGAGTGACCTTCTTCGCTGGCGTGCCGACGATGTACTGGGGACTGCTGGGGGCGCTCGACGAGACGGTCGACATCACCGCAGTGACGAGCTCTCTGCGAGTGGCGGTCGCCGGTGGTTCGGCCCTTCCCGGTGAAATTCACAAGGCGTTCCAGGACCGATTCGGCGTCACGATCCTGGAAGGCTATGGCCTGTCCGAGACCTCGCCGATCGCGTCGTTCTCGACGTACGGCGACGTTCCGCGCGTGGGCTCGATCGGCACCCCGATCGAGGGTGTCGAGATGAAACTCATCGACGAGGACTGGGCCGACATCAAGGATGTCGCGGGCGAGATCGGCGAGATCGCGATCAGGGGTCACAACGTCATGAAGGGCTACTACAACCGGCCCGACGCGACCGACTGGGCCATCCGGGACGGGTGGTTCCGGTCAGGCGACCTCGCCCGCAAGGACGACGACGGGTTCTACTACATCGTCGATCGGTCGAAGGACATGATCATCCGTGGCGGCTTCAACGTCTATCCCCGCGAGATCGAGGAGTTGCTCATGGAGCATCCGGCCGTCTCGTTGGTGGCGGTCATCGGAGTCCCGCACGAGTCGAATGGCGAGGAGATCAAGGCCGTCGTTGTCCGAACGGCCGGCGACGACACGACTGCCGAGGAACTTGTTTCATGGGCCAGGAGCCAACTGGCGGCGTACAAGTACCCACGCATCGTGGAGTTCGTCGACGCCCTGCCCATGACGGCGACGGGAAAGATTCTGAAGCGCGAACTGGCCTGACAAGTCCCGTTGCCGTGGGGCATCAGCGCTCGTCGCTGGTGCCCTGGCCGCGACGACGCGCGCGCAACTGCCGGGGAGACTCGTCGTACCAGCGCCGACAGGCCCGCGTGTAGCTGCTCTGTTCGGAATAGCCGAGCGCGCTCGCGATCTGGGAGACCTGCATTCCGGTCGCGGACAGTTGCCACGCCAACTCCTTGCGGACGTCGTCCAGGATCTCCTCGAAGGTGGTTCCTGAGTCAGCGAGCCGGCGCTGGAGCACCCGCGGATGCAATGCCATCGCCCGCGCCGCCGCGGCGAGGCTTGCTTGATTGACGACCAAGAGGCGGCGGGTCAGGTCCCGGACATGATCAGCTGCCTCTTGGTCGGGGCCGATTCCCGCGAGGTACCGCTCGGCGAGTGCGAGTGCCGCGGCGTCACGCCCCAGGATGGTCTGATTGACCACGCGATGGGGAAGGTGGACGGAGTTCAGTTCCGCCTCGAACTCGACCGGACAGCCGAACATCTCCCAATAGCTGGAGTTCGGTGAGATTCGTCGGTGCTGCATGGTGACCCGCACAGGTACGAAGTCGACGCCGAGCATCAGCCGGAAGGCATCCAGGGAAATGCCGAGACCTTTCTCGACCCACTGGTCGTGCCGTGCGAGTTGACGCACGGAGGTGGTGAGGGTGAAGACCGCCTGCTCCGACCCGCGGATCAGTTCGACGTGGTCCGTGGGTGCGATGTTGTGCAGGAACCGGGAGACGCCATCAATGGCGGAGCCGACCGTCTCCGCGTTGCGGATGATGACCGCGACCGGGCCAAGAATCTGGACGCCCTGTTCCCGGGCCAGGCGCATGCCGAAGTCGGAGCAATTCATCGCCTCAGCCGCGTCGGCGACCACCGCTGCGGCCGCTGCGCTGGAGAGGAATGCGTCGTAGTCACCTGCGGCAGCCGGATCGATCCCGCGGGCGCGCAGCAGCGCCTTGCCATCGCCGCCGAGGCTCGAGACCAACGCCTGGAAGTTGAGGAGTGCGGTTCCTCGGATGAGCGGGCCCATAGTCGCCAATTGTCAAATAATTGTCGCTCAAAGGCAAGTTTGAGGGTCGAGTCGGTGCCAGCATCGTGATCACCGTCACAGCCGTGCCGCGTGGGTCTCACAGCAGGAGTTCAGCGATGTCAATGAATGTCGTCAGCATGGTCAACGGGGAACTGGAGGTGGTCCAGGTCCCGATCCCGAAGCCCGGCCCGGGGGAGGTGCTGGTCAAAACGCTCGCCGTCGGTATCTGCGGGAGCGACCTGCATGCCCTCAAGCATGGCGCCGACCTGGTCGCAGGCGTGCACGCTGTCAGTGGAATCGAACTCTTCAAGCTCGACGAGCCCGTCGTCATGGGGCATGAGTTCTGCGCCGAAGTGGTCGAGTACGGACCCGACACCCGTGGGACGCTCGGACCTGGCACCAGGGTGACCTCGGTCCCCTTCCTTCTGCGCCCGCCGGTTCTCCTGCTCGGCTATGCCGGGTACGAGACGCCGGGCGCGTACGCCGAGTACATGCTGCTGTCCGAGGACCTCCTGCTCCCGGTGCCGGACGAAGTTCCCAACGAGATCGCTGCACTGGCCGAACCCCTCGCGGTGGCGCTGCACGCCGTCAACCGAGGCGCAGTCGGCGCCGACGACGTCCCGATCGTCATTGGCTGTGGCCCGATCGGGCTGGCGGTCATTGCGATTCTCAAGATGCGGGGAATCGGCCCGATCGTGGCCGCGGACTTCTCGCCGACGCGTCGGGCGCTTGCCGAGAAGCTCGGCGCAGACGTTGTCGTCGACCCGGCGGAGACCTCGCCGTATGAAGCATGGAATTCGATCGCGGCGACCGATGACCCGGCCCGGATCGGCCGACAGACAACGATGTTCCCAGGCGCCGCTTTCCGTCCGTCCGTGGTGTTCGAGTGTGTCGGCGTTCCCGGAGTGATCCAGCAGATCCTGGCGGGCGCCGCACCTTGCTCGAAGGTGGTTGTCGCCGGCGTATGCATGGAACAGGACGCGTTCCAGCCGACCTATGCCCTCCTGAAGGAGATCGACGTGGTCTTCTGCATGGCCTACACGCCCGACGAGTTCGCTCAGGCGCTGGGTCATCTGGCCGCTGGGGAACTGGAAATCGCTCCGCTGATCACCAGTCACGTTGGCCTCGACGAGGTGCCCGAAGCATTCACCAGGCTGGCCGCCCCGGGGCGCGACGCCAAGATCATCGTCATCCCCTGAGAGAAGGAGTTTCCTCATGACCGCAACAGCCAACGAGACCGCGAGCAAGGTGCCCGTCTTCTCTCTCCCGCAGACAGAACTCCTCACCGTCAACGTGAGTGACATCCCGGTGCTCAAGGACTCCCTGGGGCCCGGCATTGACTTCCAGCCGCTGTTCCTCGATCCCGAGATCGGGGTGTGGTCGGTCATCGGAACATTCGCACCGGGCTCCGAACTGCCCATCCACCTGCACACCGGACCGGTGCACGGCTTCACCCTGAAGGGGGAGTGGATCTACAAGGAATACCCCGACCAGCCGCAGACCGCCGGCTCGTACCTCTATGAACCGGCTTCCTCGGTGCACACCTTCGCGGTGCCGAGAACCGCGACCGAGCCGACCGTGGTGCTCTTCATCATCTACGGAGCCAACGTCAGTTTCACCGAAGAGGGCCAGTTCCACTCGGTGCTGGATGCCGTCACGGTCATGAAGTTGACCGAGCAATGCGCGCAGGCTCAGGGCATCGCGCCGGTCAACTACCTGACCGGCGGCTCCGCGAAGTTCAGCGTCGACTGATCATGGGACCCTTGCACTGGGAAGAGCGAACCGTTCGAGCCAATGGCCAACGCATCCACCTGCAGATCGCAGGATCCTCGGGGCCTGTCGTGCTGATGTGCCACGGCTTCCCTGAGTCGTCGTACTCCTGGCGCCACCAGTTGGACGCGTTGTCGGCGGCCGGATATCGCGCGGTAGCCATGGACATGCGCGGCTACGGCCGTTCTTCCAAGCCGTCCGAACCCGCCGCCTATCGAATCACCGAGCTGGTTGCAGATTGCGTCGGAGTCATTGAGGCCCTGGAGGAATCCCAGGCAGTGATCGTCGGTCACGACTTCGGTGCACCGGTGGCCTGGACCGCCGCATGGACCCGGCCTGACGTGTTCCGCGCCGTCGTGGGCATGAGTGTGCCCTTTGGCGGCCGGGGGCTGGCCGCGCTGCCCGGCGACCCGTTCGGTGAACGCCGCCCGAGCGTCGCTCATCAGGCGATCGCGGGACCAGACGCGATGTTCTACCAGGACTACTTCGCGCTTCCCGGCGGAGTCGCCGAGCGCGAGTTCGAGCAGGACCTTCGCGCCTGGCTGACCAGTGCACTGTTCAGTCTGTCGGCCGACAGGCCGCTACCGCCAGAGTTGGTTGGGGTCGACCTGACGACCCTCCCGCCCGAGTTCCTCCTCGGATTCGTTCGCGGGTCCATGTGCGTCCCGCGCGGGCAGGGCTTTTCGGGGAACCTTGAGCACCCGGAGGTGCTCCCGGACTGGCTTGGCCAGGACGACCTCGACCACCTGGTGCAGGAACTGGAGCGCTCCGGGCTGACCGCTCCGCTGAACTGGTACGCCAACGCCGACCTGAGCTGGGAGGTTCTCGGCGAGTTCGACGGCAAGCCGCTCACCGTTCCGGCACTCTTCATCGGCGGCGACC
Organism: Nocardioides sp. WS12; assembly: GCF_014108865.1. Lineage (NCBI taxonomy): Bacteria > Bacillati > Actinomycetota > Actinomycetes > Propionibacteriales > Nocardioidaceae > Nocardioides > Nocardioides sp. WS12. Next base: position 1,474,109 of record NZ_CP053928.1, read on the forward strand.
GCGACGTGGCCACGATCTGGAGTCAGGAGGCGATCGCCAGGGCCAAGGAGCATGTGCATGACCTGCGCGGTTCGGTCATCGTGCCGAACTGCGGCCACTGGATTCAGCAAGAGCGCCCCGACGTGGTCAACAGAGAACTGTTGGCATTCCTGGCAGGTCTCTGAGCGCACGGCGACCTGCGGGCCAGTGGTGGTTCAGCGGCGGGAGCCGACGACCACGTCGTCCTCATCCACGGCGTGGCCGGCTCCGCACCGGACCTCGACCTGCACCGGCTCCCCGCAGTCCGCATGGGTGACCGTGGGTCCGCCACCTTGGGTGTGGGTGGCGCCCCACTGCAGCAGCGACAACACGACGGGAAGCAGGTCGTGGCCGGCGTCGGTCAGCGCGTACGCGTGCCTGGTCCGCTGGCCGGGTTCGCGGTACGGCTCCTTGGCCAGGATTCCGATGTCGACAAGTTGCCGCAACCGCTGCGCGGCCACTGCCTCAGTCACGCCGACCCGCTTGACGAGTGAGTCGAAACGAGAGGCTCCGTAGAAGATCTCGCGCAGCAGCAGGAGCGTGGTGCGGTTGCCGATCACTTGGAGTGTGCGGTCGATGGGACAGCGATCGCCCAGCGCGACGTCTCCGCGCTGTGCGAGCCGGCCGGTCAGACGAACAGTCATGACCACAGCCTAACTTGCCGAAACCATAGTCAGCCACCTAGAGTCTCTGGCTATGGCAATCCAGAGTCAGCGGATCGTGACCGCAGTACTGATCGGTGCGGCGTTCCTTGCCGGCGTCGACCTCTTCATCGTCAACGTCGCCTTCGACGAGATCGGCAGCGACTTCGCCGGCACGAACCTCTCCGAGCTGAGCTGGATCCTCAACGCCTACGCCGTCGTGTACGCCGCGCTGCTCGTCCCGATGGGCAGACTGGCGGATCGCGCGGGACAGAAGCGCGGGTTCGTGGCCGGAATGATCCTGTTCATCGCAGCCAGCCTGGCCTGTGGCTTCGCGCCGGGGATCTGGTGGCTGGTGGGCTTCCGCGTCCTGCAGGCAGTCGGAGCCGCGGCGATGACCCCGGCCAGTCTCGGCCTGCTGCTCGCTGCGGTGGCACCGGACAAGCGGGCATCGGCGGCACGGCTGTGGGCCATGACTGGCGCGGTTGCTGCGGCCCTCGGCCCGGCGCTCGGTGGGGGACTGGTGCAACTGTCGTGGCAGTGGGCGTTCTGGATCAACCTGCCGATCGGGCTGGTGCTGGTGTACGGCGCGCTCCGCTTCGTCCCGGACGTCCGACACAACGAGGGCACGCCGCTGCCCGACCTGGCGGGCGCCGCGGTGCTCGTGCTGGCCGTGGGTGGGCTTGTTCTCGGACTCGTCCAGGCGAGCGACTGGGGATGGACGTCGGCGCGCGTGCTGGGCGCCTTCGCGGTGTCCGTCGTCGCCACGGCGGTCTTTGCCCGGCGCACCGCGCGGCATCCGTCGCCGATCATCGCGCCGGCCCTGCTCGCCGTGCCCGCCTTCCGGTGGGCCAGCCTGGCCACGCTGGTCTTCAACACGGGCTTCGGTGCCGCCCTGCTCGGCGCGATCCTCTGGCTGCAACTCGCCTGGGAGTACGACGCATTGCAGACCGGCCTGGCGATTGCGCTCGGGCCACTCGCCGTGCCGATCACCTCGGTGCTCGCACACCGACAGTTCCCCCGTGCGCGACCCGGCCACATGATCGCGGCCGGCAGCCTCGTCTTCGCCGCGTCGGCGCTGTGGCAGGCGCTGGCGCTCAACCCGGAGCCGGCCTACTGGACAACCTTCTTGCCCGCCTGGGTGCTCGGCGGCATCGGTGTCGGTCTGGCCATGCCGAACCTCCTGGCAGCGGCGGCCGCGACCCTGCCGCCCGCACAGTCCTCCACGGGCGGCGGGATCGTGACGATGGCCCGTCAGGTCGGCCTGGTCCTCGGAGTCAGCATGCTGGTGACGATCGTTGGTGGCGCGGACCCCGAGGAGGCATTCAGATACGCATGGCTCGCTGTCGCCGGCTGCATGCTCCTCGCCGCCATCGCAGCGCTGCGCCTTTCGAGGGTGACTCCTGTGCCGTCCGCCGAACCGATTGCGGTGGCCGCCTGAGGCGACGCGGCGGCGTTGCGGTCCGAGGGGCGCGTCAGGTGAGGTAACTGCGGACCAAGCGCTGCAGGCCGTCGATGAATTGGGCCTCGTCAACGGCGGCGGCCTCAAGTGAGTCGCGTAGTCGGTTGGCTGTGGGCGCTTGCGGGAGGGCGCCGAAGTGTCGGCCGGACCGTGACATCCGGTACAGGCTGGTGCCCAGGGTGAAGTTGACGAGGCTGACCATTGCGTTGGCGGCGCGATCGTCGTCGATGCCGGCGTCGATCAAGGCGCCAAAGAGCTCCTCTCCGAGCAGCGTCGCGGTCGGCCCTTCGATGGGTCGCTGGGACATGACATGAGCGAGCGCGGGGTGTGCGAGATGCAGCCGGTGGAACGCAGTGAAGAACGTGACCAAGCCTGTTTCCAGGTCGTCAGGTACGTCCAGATCGATCAATGCGCGCAATGACTCGTCGGCGATCAGGTCGAGCAGTTCTTCCTTGTTCCGTACGTGGTGGTAGATCGCCATCGGGGTCACCTTGAGCCGACCGGCCAGTGCGCGCATGGACAGCTTGTCGACCCCGTCAGTGTCTGCGATCGCGAGTGCTGCATCGACGACTACTGCGACGTCGAGACCTGCCGAGTTCCGGGCGACCACGCGACCACCTTTCAAAAATTTGAATGAAGTATAAAAAAACTCTTGCAGACTCAAGGGGTCCGTCGTAGGGTGCGCCTATACAGCGTACAGGTACGGACCGGTTGATGAAGGAGTGCCATGGGCAACGAAACCCTCGACACATGGGGGCCGCTGGCAACCCCATTCCAGACGGCGGTGCCGGAGGATCCACGGCCCTGGCGGGACAATGCGTTCTTCTGCTTCTGGGACCCGGCGCACGAGTTGTACGGCGTGGCGCATGTTTCAGGTTCTCCGAATGCCGACTCCGGACGACGGGCACGAGTCACCGTCCAGGTCGGCCGGGAGCTGGTCGAGATCGTGGAGCCGCTGGAGCACGGCACCTGGCAGAGCGAGTCGATCTCGTTCGAGGCCGAGACCAGATTGACGGTCAATCATCCTGACCTGTCCGGAGTTCTCGCGGGGGTGCCGTTGCACGGGTTGGCGACGTTTGCCGGCGACGCCGAAGTGGCCACGCTCAGCCTGGACCCCGCCCAACCGGTCCAGCACCACCAGCGCAGTGCCTTGGTCACGGGCGAGCTGACGTTCAGGGGCCGCATCCTCGCAGTCGAGGGCGCCGGATACCGCGATCGCAGTTGGGGCTACCGCGACGAGTCCGCGACCATGCGTGAGTACGTCGGGCTCATGTGGGTCTTTCCTGACCTCTCGATCTCCGCTCTCAAATTGCTCGTGCCCGGTCGCGACCCCGTCACGGTTGGATTTGTCAGTGGTCCTGGCGGCGCTGAACGCGTGACCGGACTCGCGATCCACAGGGACGGGTCCGGGCATCTCTCTCGCGCCCAGGTGACGACAGCGTCCGGGCGCACCCTCGACGTGCAGTCAACGCGCCGGCCCGCAACGTTCTGGTGCCCCATGGGCCCCGACGACCAAGCCGGACCGACGCTCAGCGCCTACGACCAGTTCGACCACCTCGTTGCGGAGGGGACCGCAGGCATCGGCCTGACCGAGCAAGGCATCCTCCGCCAAATCGTCTGACCCACAACCACCAGGAGAAACCCGATGGCACTGATCAACTCCCTCGACCCGGGCAAGGTCGCCGATCAACTCGGCGCGTGGCTCATGAACACCTTGCCCGGTGTGAGCGACATCAGTTTCACTGACGTCTACATCCCGTCGAGCAATGGCATGTCCAGTGAGTCGGTCCTCATGGAAGCCGAGTGGACGGTTGACGGAGCGCGCGTCAAGCAGGGACTCGTCGCGCGCGTTGCGCCAACCAGCGGCGGCCTCTTCCCCGACTACGACCTGGAGCGGGAGGCCACGGTCATGAATGCCATCGCCACCGGCACCGCTGCCTCGGCCCCGAAGGTTGTCGCCGTCGACACGACTGGTGACGTCTTGGGCGCGCCGTTCCTTCTCATGGAGCGTGCTTACGGCGAGGTGCCGTCCGACGACCCGCCGTACACGGTGTCGGGGTGGGTCATGGACCTGGACGATGCACAACGTGCCACCCTCTACGACAATGCGCTGGCGGCTCTGGCGCAGATTGGCCAGGGTGACGTCAAGGCATTGGGCCTGGAGTTCCTGGTCGACCCCGCGTTGGGAGAGTCGCCCACCGACCGCCTTCTCGCCTATTGGCGGAACTTCTATTCCTGGGCAGGCAACGGTCGCACGAGTCCGACCATCGACGCTGCCTGGGAATGGCTTGAGGTGAATCGCCCCGCAGTCGAGAGCGCGCCCGCGGTCTGTTGGGGAGACGCTCGGCTGGGCAACCTCATGTTCGGACCCGAGCAAGAAGTAACCGGAGTCTTCGACTGGGAGCTCGCGCAAGTCGGGCCGCACGAGTTCGACCTCGGCTTCCTGCTCTTCACCACACGTACCTGGAGCCAGGGACTTGGCGTTCCTCTTCCTGGTGGGTTCCCCGACCCGGCGACCGCTGTTCGTCGGTATGAGGAGCTGAGCGGCCTCAAGGTCCAAAGCATCGATTGGTGGGAGGCATTCGCCGGCGTGCGATGCGCGATCCTCCTCCTGCGAGTCGGGAACCTGTTGATCGAGCTCGGTGCCCTTCCGCAGGACGCCGCGCTGCCCTTGGCAAATCCGGCTTCGGTTGCGCTGGCTCAAGTCCTGGGCCTACCGGCGCCCAGCCAGCAGGCTGCGTGGATCACCGGTAGTCGCTGACCAGACCCAGTCCTGAACGCGAGAACCTCCGAAGGGAGTCGGGCCTGGAAAGGCCGGGCTCCCTTCGGAGGTTTCGTTTGTTCAACCAGGCTCCCGGCTACCGAGGGTCTGGCCTGAGCGCCTCCCTCGTTGATGGACTGATCACGGCAATGTCGCCCGTGCGACCGTCGATGCGGATGATGTCGCCGGTCTTCAGCCGGGTGGTCGCGTCGGCGACGTTGATGACGCAGGGGACGCCAAGCTCACGTGCAAGGATCGCGCCGTGGCTGAGTGCACTGCCGACCTCGATCACAGCGCCGGCGGCGAGCATGAAGGTGGAGGCCCAACTGGGATCGGTGGTGCGGCAGACCAGGATCTCGCCAGGTTCGAGCTCGTCGATGACGGGATCGACCACGACTCGTGCGGGTCCTTCGACGACGCCGGTGCTCGCGGCGATCCCGCGGAGCGGATTGTTCGGGTCGGTGCTGCTCAGGGGAGTGTCACCAGCATTGGCCGTAGGGGTGCCGTACCACGTCGCCGGGATCGGTGTCCGCGTGTGCGCGTCGTGCGCTGCGCGTCGGTGAGCGACGATGGCAGCGAGGTCATCGGGCGGTCGAACAAGTTCCTCAATCGTGAGGAAGAGAACGTCGTCTTCGGCCGTCACCGCGCCGCGGCTGACCAGGTCGTGTGCGGCGACCTGTACGGCCATGCGGGCGGTGTCGGCCGCGAGGAGTACTCCCTTGCGGCCGGCCTCGCGCAACGGCATGAACCGCAGCCCGGCCCGGAGGAGCAGCTTCGCCAACGGTACGCGAGGCCCGCTCACGGCCGCGAGAAGTTCGTTCGTCGCGCGCTGCCGCTCCGTTCGAACCTGTCCGCCACGGTCTTCTGGCGTCGATTCAGCAAACGAAGCGATCAGACGATGCACCGGGGCCGGGTCGACGCGCCACGATGGGATGGCAATCTCGGCGGCACCCTGGCCGTGGTACCCGTGTTCGCCGAGGAAGGTCTGGAGTTCGATCTTGCCGGCGGCGAGTGCTTGGAGGTCGTTCAGCATGGCGCGTTCCTCCAGGTCGTCGAATCCGGTCAGCAGCGAAAGTTCAAGGCCCTCGAGTTCGTGGATGCGGCAGAGATGGGCGAGCTGGTCATGGCAACCTTGCGCAAGCATGGTTCCGACGCCGTGCCAGTGGAAGTTGTGGGTCAACGCATCACGCGATGCGAGCAACACGTCGGCGGCACCAGCGAGATCCCGCGGTGGCGTGGACAGGGTCGATCTCCACAGGGTGGTGCTGGCGTCCCGCGCGGCGTGGACCTCACGGACGACGCGTGCCGCCGCTATGGGCATGCGAAGGGCGACATGCGGATAGCGACGTCGAGAGCGCAGGGATGGAATGTCCTCGCGGGCCGAGCCGAACATCTGTTGCTCGAGCGCGTCGCCGGAAGTGCCGGGAATCTTGTCGGCGGTCGCCCGCCACGTGTCGAGGTTGATCGCGACTCGGCCGCTGAACACATCCAGAAACCGGCGATCCGGGCGGGTGGGAACACCGAGTTCGCTGGCGTGGAGGACACCAACCTCATGAAACGAGCGGCGCAGCCCGACTTCGAGCGCTGAATCGAACAGGCTCCACGTCATGGGGGTCACGACGCCCGGCAATGCCTCGCTCGCGTTGACTGTCGTCCAGAAGGGAGCAGGCATGGTCATCGCGCCTCCGGCGAAGGCAGCAGACGGCTCCGGTAGTCGCGTTCGAGCATCCCGTAGGCGACGTCGCCGTCCGGCCATTCGAGGCGGATCATGCTCTCGGTCAAGACGAGCGGGTCGGGGTGAAATGCTGCGAGGCCGTTGATGTTGATGTTGGGTTCGATGAGCGACACGGTCAGGCCGTGCAGCACCTCGCCGGTCAGCACGAGATCGTCACCGACATGGACAGTGATCCCGCGCGGTGAATGCGTGACCGGGTCCTGGAGGCCGATCATGGAGCCTGTGGCGAACAGTTGATAGCCATCGCTCTCGGAGTAGGTGGCGAAGGTCCGGTGGTCCACCGATCCGTCTTGCCTCCAGTTGACCAGTCCGTGCGCGACGCGACCCGTCGTCGGCGAGACGACATTGAAGAAGTGATCGCCGCCGAGCGAGGTGAAGTCTCGCGGGCCGTGCGAGTGATCGCGGAAACCGACCCCGTCCAGGCGCCAGGAACGCTCGCCGACACGCAGTTCGCCCGTCGTGCGGAACGCTTGCTCGTGGTGCATGTGCGCCCAGCTGAGGTCGGTGATCCCCAACGCACGGTCCATGTCCCACACCGGAGAGATCGCATTCAGTTCGACGTCGAACGCAAACGGCAGACATGGACCAGCCCCGACCGGCCCCTGTGCCGTGCGCTCGGTCGTGGTCGCTTCGCCTGCGCCATCGAAACTCAGCGTCCATCGCGTCAGCGGCTCCTCGCAGCGGACTGTCAGGTTCCCCGTTGATGGACCCCGTCGATCCACCGGGCGGCCCCATGACATGTCCATCAACAAGGCGCCGTCAGGGAGTAGTGCGGCGGTTTGTGCCCACCACAGGTCGGGATCTTCGGGGCAGCGGCCGGTGTGGATCCAGACCCCTACGCCAGCGTCCGGATTCCACACGCTGAAGTACATCGTCTCGCTCCACCCAGCAACGCCTTCTGGCGGCGCGTGCAGTAGATCGTGCTCTCCGTCCACATCGAACGGATTGACCTGCGCCACGTCGACCACACTCCTCGTCGGTGACGGCGGGGGATGTCCTCGCCGATCCATAACTCTGTACAACCGTTACTCTATACGAGCGCTACCATGAAGTCATGCCCCGTCGTGGTCCGAGTCGTACGTTCAACGCTGACCTGTTCCTCGACGCCGCGCTCGAGATCGCCGACGTCGACGGAACCGGCGCGATCAACATCCGGGCGCTCACCGCGGCCATCAATGTCAGCCCGATGACGATCTACACCTATTTCGAGAACAAGGAGGGCCTCCTCGACGCGATGGTCCAGCGTGCTCTGGATGGCGTCGCACACACGCCCGATCCCGCCGTTCCGTGGCAGGAGCAAATGGCCGCCGCGATGCGCTCGATGCACGCCGCCTTTATCGCGCACCCCAGCCTCGCTGAACTTCTCCTGCGCCGCCCGACTTCAGACCCGATGCTCGACCCGATCCGCGAATCCATGTTCGCGACGCTTCTCGATGCCGGGTTCGACGAGACTTCGACCGTCCAGGCCATCGGACTGCTCACCGACCATCTCGTCGGCGCCGCCATCCGTGAACACCGTCGACATGCTGACACCGACGAACGAGCCCGCCTGGATCGACTCCCGCCCGACATCTATCCCCGGCTACGTCAGGTCGCGCGCCAATACGGCATCTCTCAACACGACTGGATCGCTGGTTACGAAAACGACCTGAGCTTCCTGATCAACGCGATCGAACGCCTGAAGGGGTCAGCCAGCGGTGATCAGGTTCTCCTTTCCTAGGTACGACGTGAGGTCAGGGGAGCGGCCAGTCCGGCAGTCACAGCGGCGCGACGCTGTGGCGACGAGGCGTGAAGGTGTCCATCAATCGATGCCGCGGTAGCACCGCGAGCAGGTCGGCGAGCCAGTCGCGGGTCTTGCTCGGCCGGATCACGGCGTCGTACCCGAAGCCCTCGGCGCCGCGCACCGCGCCGAGCTGTCCGCGGTACTGCTCGATCAATTCCGTACGACGACCGGCTGGATCCGGCGCAGCGGCAAGATCGCGCTGGAAGACGAGCTCGACCGCCGTTTCGACGGCCATGACGGCGGTTTCGGCGTGGGGCCAGGCGACCACCAGTTCGGGGTGGAAGGTGCGGCCGCCGGACATCATCACGTATCCACCGCCGTACCCCTTGCGGACGACGACAGTGAAGGTCGGCACGGTGGCGGCCCCCAGTTCCAGGGACAACCGGGCGCTTGAGCGGGCCAGGCCGGACTGCTCCGCTTCGGCACCCACGGCCATGCCGGGCAGGTCCATCAGGACGAGGATCGGCAGGCCGAACGCATCGCACAGCGATACCAGGCGGGCCGCCTTGTCGGCGGCCGCGGCGTCGAGCATGCCTGCCTTGGAGAGTGGCTGATTGGCGATGATGCCGATCGGGCGGCCCTCGATGCGAGCGAGGGCGGTGAGCAGGTTCGGCGCGAAGGCCGACTTGAGCGCCACCACGCTGTCGTCGTCGACGATGCCGGCGACCACCTCGGACATGTCGTAGCCGACGCGCAGGTTCGCCGGCACGGCATCGTCGAGCGACCGCGCGGCGTCGGCCCGGGGGAGCGCCGGGACCTCTCGGGGGAGTTCGGCCTCGGCGTTCGAGGGGAGCAGGTCGAGGTACCAGCGCAGGGCCTCGAGCGCCTCCTCCTCGGTGTCGACGGCCGCGTCGATCGTGCCGTACGACGCCTGGGCATCCGGCCCGTTGAGGACGTCCGCATCGGTCGTCTCGCCCGTGGCCGCGCGCACCAGTGCAGGCGGTGCCATGCCCAGGGACGCGATGCCGCGGACCGCGACGACGTAGTCGCACAACGATGCGGCAATCGTGGGTTGGCCGTAGCCCGGCCCGAGGATCGCCGCGACCATCGGCACCCACCCGCTGAGCCGGGTCTGGGCCTGCTGGATGTCGAAGCCACCGGCGAAGTCGCGGGCGTCGAGGCCTTCATGGATCCGGTGCCCGCCGCCGTCGAACAGCATCACCAGCGGGTGCCCGCGGGTCGCCGCGATCTCCATCGCCCGGCGCTGCTTCTCGTTGCCGATCAGGCCGTTGCTGCCACCGGCCGACATGAAGTCGGTCGCGACCACGACGACCGGCCGTTCGTCGATGCGGGCCGTACCGATGATGATGCCGTCGGCGAGGATCGGCTGCCCGTCGGGACCGGGCTCGTCGGGGCGCGCGAGCGCGCCGATCTCCCGGAAGCTCCCGTCGTCGACGAGCAGTGCGATCCGTTCGCGCGCTGTCCGCTTGCCCCGCCCGTGTTGACGTCGTACGGCGTCCGGTCGGGCCGAGTCGTAAAGGGCTGCCGTGGCGAGTTCGTGCGGCAACACGGTCAGCTCTTGCTGATCCGCTCGTTGTACGCCGCCCGGCCGGACTGGTCGATGTCGAGGAACGTGTTGTAGGCGCCGAGTCGCCGGTTGAGGAAGTCGCGCATCCGGCGTCCGGTCAGGGCCTGGGTGAAGGTGATCTGGCGCAGGGACTTCGGCAGGTAGACGTCGAGGTGCTTCTTCTCGATCGCCTCGGCAATGCCCTTCGCGACGTCCTCGGGCTCGACGTTCTTGAGGAACTTCGTGCCCTTCGTGCCGGCGACCAGATCGGTGTTGGTGAAGGACGGCATCACGCAGGTGAAGTCGATGCCCCGGGCGCCGAACTCGAGACGGGCGCCCTCGGTGAGGGCGATGATGCCGGCCTTGTGGGAGCAGTAGTAGAGCCCACCGGGCACCGCCGCCTTGCCGGCGACCGACGCGACGTTGACGATGTGGCCGGAGCCGTTCGCGATCATGTCGGGCAGGGCGGCGCGCATGCCCAAGGTGGGGCCGAGCAGGTTGATCTCCATGGCGCGGCGGACGGTCGGCTCTGCGATGTCGAGGAAGTGCCCGATCGGCATGACGCCGGCGTTGTTGATGAGCACGTCGAGGCCGCCCATCGCCTGCTTGGCATCGGCGAGGAAGCTCGCGAAGGACTCGCTGTCGGTGACGTCGATGTGGTGCGCGGTCACGTCGGCACCGATGGAGGTTGCGGCGTCCTTGGCTGAGTCGGCGTCGATGTCGCCGATCGCGACGAGTGCACCGCGGCGGTGCAACTCCTCTGCGGTCGCGCGTCCGATGCCACGGCCCGCGCCGGTGATCGCGATCCGCTTCCCGCTCAGGGTGCGGATTCCGGTCGATGAGCTCATGTCGCCTCCAAGGTTTTTAATAGAGAATCAGAAAAGTGACGACCTGGCAAGGTGCCCTCTGGACGTCGAGCATAACTCAGGTTACGGTACTTTGTGACACCCCACACAACCCGCAGATTCTTGGGACCGCGGTGCGAGTGGAGGTTGGAATCTCATCTCTGATCGAATTTGGAAGGTGCCCGATGTATCCAGGAGTCCACGCCGCGACCAACCCCGACCACCCGGCCGTCGTGATGACCGGCTCGGGTCGGACGCTGACCTACGGCCAGCTCGATGACCGGTCAGCTGCCCTCGCCAGCGCGCTGAACGGCCTCGGTCTGCGCAAGGGCGACGTCGTCGCCATGCTCACCGACAACGCCGCGGAATGCTTCGAGATCTACTGGGCGTGCATGCGCTCGGGTCTCTACATCACGCCCGTCAATCGCAACCTGTCCGCGGACGAGGTCGCCTACATCGTCAAGGACAGCGGCGCCTCTGCGCTGATCGTGGCGGCCGCCGTGCCGATCGCCGGACGGGTTCGCGAGTTGGCCCCCGATGTTGCCCACGCCTTCGCCTTCGGTGGCGAGGTTGCCGGTTACGCGTCGTACGACGACCTGATCGCGAACGCGGGCGAGCGGCTCGCTGACCAGCCCCGCGGCTCGGACATGATGTATTCGTCGGGCACCACCGGACGCCCGAAAGGCGTCAAGCAGGCAATGCTCCCGATCCAGATCGACCAGCCCGGGGACCCGATCACCGGCCTGCTGGGCGGCCCGTTCAAGGTCGGCCCGGCCGACGTCTACCTGCAGCCGGCGCCGGTCTATCACGCCGCGCCTCTCAAGTGGAGTGGCGCGGTGCACGCCCTCGGCGGCACCGTCGTGATGATGGAGAAGTTCGACGCCGAGGGCGCCCTCGCCGCCATCGAGAAGTACGGCGTCACCTGCGCCCAGTTCGTCCCGACCATGTTCGTCCGGATGCTCCAGCTCCCCGAGGAGACGCGGGCGAAGTACGCGCACGGCACGCTGCGCCTGGCCGTCCATGCCGCCGCTCCGTGTCCGCCGGACGTGAAGCAGGCGATGATCGACTGGTGGGGCCCGGTGGTCTTCGAGTACTACGGCTCCACCGAGCAGAACGGCATCACCTTCATCTCCTCGCCCGAGTGGCTCACCAAGCGCGGCTCGGTCGGCAAGGCGATGATCGGCATCACCCACATCTGCGATGACGAAGGCGTGGAGCTCGCTGCCGGCGAGGTCGGCACGGTCTACTTCGAGCGCGACATCAGGCCCTTCGAGTACCACAACGACCCGGACAAGACCGACGAGGCGACGCACCCGCAGCACGGCACATGGACCGCCGTTGGCGACCTGGGCTATCTCGACGAGGACGGATACCTGTTCCTCACCGACCGCAAGGCGTTCACGATCATCTCGGGCGGAGTGAACATCTACCCCGCCGAGGTCGAGGCCGTGCTCACGCTGCACCCGGACATCTACGACGTGGCCGTGATCGGCGTGCCCGACGAGGAGATGGGCCAGTCGGTCAAGGCGGTCGTTCAGCTCAAGGACCCGTCCGCGGCCAGCGACGAGCTGGCCCAGTCGATCATCGACTACACCCGCGAACGGATCGCCCGCTTCAAGGCGCCGCGTTCCGTTGACTTCATTGCCGAGATCCCTCGGCTCCCCACCGGCAAGCTCGTCAAGCGCGAGCTCGAGAAGCTCTACGTCCCCACTGGAGTCTGACCATGACGCTTGCACAGGGCACCGACAACAACGCCCGCACCTTCCACCCGAACAGCATCTCGGAACTGGCCTTCTGGTCCGGCACGGCCGAGGAACGCGAGATCACCTTCCAGAAGCTTCGCGCCGAGGCTCCGATCAGCTGGCACCCGCCCATCGAGGGCGCTCTCATCCCCTCGGAGAACCCGGGTGTCTGGGTGGTGACCAGCCACGCGCTGATCCAGGAGGTCAGCAAGAACACCCAGCTGTTCTGCTCGGGCCAGGGCTTCCAGATGGAGGAGGTCCCCGAGGACGTCAACGAGGCCGCCGGCAGCTTCCTCGGCATGGACGCGCCGCGGCACCCCGTCCTGCGTCGCCTGGTCAGCTCGGCCTTCACCCCCAAGCGGGTCAAGGCCATCGAGGATCAGATCAAGCGCCAGGCCCACGACATCGTCACGAACCTGCTCGAGCACCCCGAGGGTGACTTCGTCGAGATGGTCTCCAAGCGGCTGCCGATGTGGACGATCTACGAGATGGTCGGCCTCACCGACATCGACAAGCGGCTCGAGGCCGCCCACCACGCCGACGGCATGGTCTCCTGGGCTGACGAAGAAGTGGCCGCTGGCCGGGAGCCCGGCGAGGTGCTCAACGAGTCCCTCGTCGGCCTGTTGATGATGGGCATGGAGCTCGCCGAGGAGCGCCGCAACAATCCGCAGGACGACCTGATGACGGGCCTGGTCAACGCCGAGGTCGAGGGCCAGAAGCTCACCGACGACGAGATCGGCGCGTTCTTCGTGCTGCTCTCCGTCGCGGGCAACGACACCACGCGCAACTCGATCAGCCTCACCATGCGGGCGCTGAACCAGTTCCCCGAGCAGAAGGCGCTCCTCCTGGAGGACTACGAAGGCCGCATTGGTACGGCGATCGAGGAGTTCGTCCGCTGGGTGACGCCGGTGATGACCTTCCGTCGTACGGCGACCGAGGACACCGTTCTCGGTGGCCAGCAGATCAAGGCGGGGGACTGGATCGCGATGATCTACTCCTCCGGCAACCGGGACGAGTCGGTGTTCGAGAACGCCGACCAGTTCGACATCCTGCGCGACCCGAACCCGCACGTCGGCTTCGGGGGCGGCGGCCCGCACTTCTGCATGGGCAACTTTGTGGCCAAGATCCAGCTGCGCGAGATCTTCGACAACCTGCTTCGTCGTGCGCCCAACCTGGAACTCGGCGAGCCCGAGTACCTCACCGGCAACTTCGTGCGGGCCGTCAAGCGGATGCCCTACACCCTCCGATGACACTGCGCCGAGGCGCTGAAAGGTTGATCATGGCCAAGTCCACTGGCACACCCAAGGCCGCAGCAGCGGTCGCAGACGCGGGTCTCGAGGACCTGATGGCACGCCTGCGCGCGACGTACGCCTCGGGTCGGACGCGCAGCTACGAATGGCGCAAGGCGCAGCTCGAAGGACTGCTGCGGTTCTGTGCCGAGCGTGAGACCGACATCGCCGAGGCGCTGGCTGCTGACCTGGGCCGGAGTTCGTTCGAGGCCTGGTTCGGTGACATCGCGCCGCCGAAGGGTGAGGCCGAGCTGGCCATCAAGCACCTGAAGCGGTGGATGCGTCCGCAGCGGCGTCGGGTGCCGTTGACCCAGATGCCGGCCAGTGCCCGGATCCAGTACGAGCCGCTCGGCGTCGCGCTGGTGATCGGCCCCTGGAACTACCCGGTCAACCTGTCGCTCGGCCCGATGGTCGCCGCACTGGCCGCGGGCAACTGCGTGGTCCTCAAGCCCTCCGAGGTCGCTCCCGCCACGTCACGCCTTCTGGCCGAGGCGTTGCCGGAGTACCTCGACAAGGACGCCGTTGCGGTGGTCGAGGGCGACGGCATCACCACCCAGGCCCTGCTCGCGCTCGGTTTCGACCACGCGTTCTTCACGGGTGGCACCGAGATCGGCCGCAAGATCATGGCGGGTGCTGCGAACACGCTGACACCGGTCATCCTCGAACTCGGCGGCAAGAGCCCCGCGATCGTCACGGCGGATGCCGACCTCGACGTCGTCGCGCGCCGGATCGCCTGGGTGAAGCTGATGAACTCCGGCCAGACCTGCATCGCGCCCGACTACGTGCTGGTGCAGGAGTCGGTCAAGGAAGCGCTGGTCGCGAAGATCCGCGACACGATGGCGGCCTTCACGATCGAGGAAGGCCCCAAGCGGATCGTCAACCAGCGTCAGTTCGACCGGCTGGCGGGCTATCTGCAGAGCACCAAGGGCACCATCGTCGCCGGAGGAGGGACGGACGCGACGGCTCTCACCATCGAGCCGACGATCCTCGTCGACCCGGACCCCGACGAGCCGGCGATGACCGAGGAGATCTTCGGTCCGATCTTGCCGGTCCGCAGTTTCGAGACCGTCGACGAGGTCATCGGCTTCGTCAACGGTCGCCCCAAGCCGCTCGGGCTCTACGTGTTCAGCAAGGACCGTGCGGTGGCCGAGCGGATCGTCGAGCAGATCCCCGCAGGCGGGGCCGTGGTCAACCACTGCGCGATCCACTACCTCATCCCGAGTCTGCCCTTCGGTGGCGTCGGGGCGAGCGGCATGGGCGCGTACCACGGTGAATGGGGCTTCCAAGCCCTCAGTCACCGCAAGTCAGTGGCTGTGAAGGGCTTCCGTCCCGATCCGGCGCTGGTCTACCCGCCGTACGGCCCGAAGGCACGCGCGCTGATGCGCCGCTTGTTCTGATCGCTTGTTCTGATCTCGACAGGCTCGATCAACGGGAAGCCGTTGGTCGAGCCTGTCGGGACCTCAGGCCTCGGCCCGGGCGTCGGCCAGAATGTGTTGCAGCGACCAGAGCAGGTGCTCGCGACCGTGCCGTCCGGCGATCATCTCGTAGCCGATCAGGGTGCTCAGGCCCCAGACGGTGAACCGTTCGGCCTGCTCGGCGCCGACGATCTGCGTCATCGCCTCGTTGACGACCTGGTAGCGCCCGTCGTCGACCTTGCGCTGCACGATGGCGACGCGCTCATCGACGCCCGCCCAGACCCGGATTGCTGCCTCGGTCTGGTGCATCAGTTCGGCGGTGGCGTCGGCGAGTTGCAACAGCCGGTCGACCGGGTCTTCGGTCTTGCGGACGATCTCGACGGTCTGTTGG
Source organism: Nocardioides sp. WS12 (assembly GCF_014108865.1). NCBI lineage: Bacteria > Bacillati > Actinomycetota > Actinomycetes > Propionibacteriales > Nocardioidaceae > Nocardioides > Nocardioides sp. WS12. Next base: position 1,489,698 of record NZ_CP053928.1, read on the forward strand.
GTGCGCTCGTCCAGCCAGGCGTCGAGCAGCGCGTCGGTGAAGTCCTGCCAGTTGTCGAACGAGTGGTAGAAGGATCCGGTCGTGACGCCGAGCTTCTTGCACAGGGGAGCGAGCTTCAGTGCGCCATAGCCATCGGTCGCGAGGATCTCGTTGGCACCCTCGAACCACGAAGCACGCAACGCCTCGTTGCGGCGGACCTGCCGTTCAGTCATGGCTGACTCCTCAACTCTCGACGGTCATCGTAGGGCGTCGTCGGTCGTCGGGACCGGACCCGGTGACACCTCTTCCACCATAACCTAACTTATGTTACGGTCGTCACGTCAATGAGGCCACGTCGGGTGGCTCGCGAGGGAGAAGGGCCCAGCAATGGCTTTCAAGGATGCGGACGAGGTTCGCCACTACATCGGCAGCGTGTTCCAGGCCGGGTTCGACGACCCCGAGGTCGGGCCGAAGATGGAGGCCACCGGCATCGTCGTGAAGTTCGTCTTCTCCGATCCCGACGCCGACCTCGTGATCGACATGGGCAAGAAGGAGATCGGCGCCGGCGAAGGCATGGCCGCCCCCATCGCGACCATGCGGATGACCGCTGAGCTCGGCAGCGCCTACTGGCAGGGCAAGGTCAACCTGCCCCTCTCGATGGCCCGGGGCAAGATCAAGGTCGACGGCAACGTCGCGAGCCTGCTCAAGCTGGCCCCCCTCGGCAAGAAGCTCTTCCCGAAGTACGTCGCCACTCTCAAGGCGGCCGGTCGCGACGACCTCGTCGTCGCCTGACCCACTCAGCACCCTGCGGTCCGGCGGGGGAAAACCGGGCCGCAGGGTTTCACCATCCATGACCAGAACGATTTGCAGGGGAACACAGTGGCTGGAGTAGAAGGTCGGGTCGTCATCGTCACCGGTGCGGGCGGCGGGCTCGGACGCGAGTACGCGCTCTTCCTGGCAAGCGTCGGCGCCAAGGTGGTCGTCAACGACCTCGGCGGCGCGCGCGACGGCAGCGGCGCAGGTACGACGATGGCGGACGCCGTGGTCGCGGAGATCCGCGCCGCTGGCGGCGAGGCCGTCGCGAACTACGACAGCGTCGCGACCGCCGAGGGTGCGGCCGGCATCGTCGCCACCGCCATCGACACGTTCGGTGCCGTGCACGGTCTCGTGAACAACGCGGGCATCCTGCGCGACACGTCCTTCTCCAAGATGGATGTCGATGCCTGGAAGCTCGTGCAGGCGGTCCATCTCGACGGTGGCTTCCACATGAGCAAGGCCGTCTGGCCGCACTTCCGTGAGCAGGGCTTCGGCCGGATCGTGATGGCGACCTCCACCAGTGGCCTGTTCGGCAACTTCGGCCAGGCCAACTACGGCGCGGCGAAGGCCGGCCTCGTGGGTCTGCTCAACACCCTCGCCATCGAGGGTGCCCGCGACGGCATCCACGTCAACGCGATCGCTCCCATGGCTGCGACGCGAATGACCGAGGACATCGCGCCCCAGGAGTTCCTCGACAAGCTGCCGCCGGCCTATGTGTCACCGGTGGTGACCTATTTGTTGACCGAGGAGTCCACGGACAACGGCGCTGTCTTCGTTGCCGGAGGGGGGCAGGTGTACCGCGTGGCCCAGTTCCAGAACAAGGGCGCCGTGTTCACCGAGCCGCCGTCGCTGCGCGAGGTTTCCGAGCGCTGGAGCGACATCGCGGACCTCGACGACGCCACGATCGGCAAGAACCCCATCGGCTGACCAGAACCGAGGGGCCCGGGAGTCTGTGATCGACTTCCGGGCCCTTCTCTCGTTTTCAGGCAATCACATGGCCGCGTATTGCGCTACGCCCTCGTCGGTGGTCCGGGCGACGATGCCGTCATGGGTGAGGACCGTCAGGTGGGCGGCGACCTCGAGTACCGCCGTCATCCGATGCACCAGGTCCAGGTCGTCGAGGCGGCGCTCGCGCCGGGTCCACGTCATCGCAGCGGCGATGTCGTGAGCGGTTGCATGACCGCTCACGACGAGAGATCGGATCACGTCAAGTCGCTCGTCGTGGTGAGCGATCAGTTCCTTCGCCCGTTGGGCCGCGCTGTCACCGATGGCGCCGTGCGCCGGCAGCAGCCGGGCCCCCGGCAGGTCGGCGACCAGCCTCAGCGAGCCGAGGTACGACGTCAGGGAGTCCTCGGACGGCTCGCGCTCGTAGGCGATCGACGGCGTGATCCGCGGCAGGACGTGGTCGCCGCTGAGCAGCAGGTCCTCGCCGACGACCTCGAAGCAGACGTGGCCGCGCGTGTGGCCGGGTGTCGCGTGCGCGCGCACGACCAGGCCGCCGAGATCGATCTCGGCTCCGTCGTCGATCCAGCCGGCCGGTAGGTCGAAGTCCATGTCCTGCTCGTGCACCTCGGCGGGCATGGCCTCGACCTCGGCGGCAAGGCCGTGCGCTCCTGCTCGTCGAAGCAGGCCGACCTGTCGCGGGAAGGCCCCGTCCAGTGAGTGCCACGCCTCGATGCTGGGTGCGTCGCCGCGCCCGAGATGAACGGGAATCCCGTGCTTGCCCTGCCAGGTGATCGCCTGCGTGTAGTGGTCCCAGTGGTGGTGGGTCGTGAGCACCCGGCCGATGTCGGCCGGCCCAAGGCCGAGTTCGCCCAGCCCGTCCAGCAGGGCCCGTTCGGTCTCCGGCGAGGACCAGCCCGGGTCGACCAGCACGGCTTCGCTGTCGCCGCGCAGGACGTAGCAGTTGACGCTGGTGAGGCCCTCGAGCGGCAGGGGCAGCTGAATGAGGGTGACCCGGTCGGTGATCCGTGTGAGGGTCATGGCAGCCCGGCGACGGCCACGTCGACGTCCTCCCGCACGGTGCGGAAGGCATTCGCCGGGTGCTCGGGGTCGGCGTACCCGAGGGAGACGGCGCAGACGATCGAGCGGTCCTCGGGGATGCCGATCTCGGCGCGAACGACGTCGCCGAACATGGCGATGGCCGCCTGGGCGATCGCGTTGACGCCCAGCGACTCGGCCGCAGCGAGCAGCGTCGCAACGTATCCGCCGCAGTCCATGACGCCGTACGTCCCGAGCGCCTGGGGGCTGGTGATGATCGCGACGTGCGGTGCGCCGAAGAACCGGAAGTTCTCCAGCATCTGCATCAGGCGACCGGTCTGGTCGTCGCGCGCGATGCCGAGAGCGTTGTAGAGCTCGAAGCCGCAGGCCCGGCGCCGGTCCTGGTACACGCCCTCGTAGCGCTCCGGGCCGGCGATGTCCGGCTTCTCCGCCGCCACCGGGACGTGGGCGAGCAGCCGCTCCGAAAGAGCGGTCACGGCGTCGCCGCTGAGGAGCTCGACCTGCCAGGCTTGCGAGTTGCACCACGACGCCGTGCGCTGCGCCATCGTGAAGAGGCGCCGGAGGTCGGTGCCGTCGACGGTCTGGGGCAGGAACCCGCGGCAACTGTACCGAGAGGACAGCAGGTCTTCGAGGGCGTCCGCAGTAGTGGTGGTGGCGGTGGTCATCGGGCCTCCAGGGCGTCGAGCGTCGTGTGGTCGTCGACGAACCGGGCAATCCGCCCGATCGCGGCGAGCGTGTAGTCGCGGGGTTGCAGCTCTGGTTCGAACCGGCTGCCACCGAGGGTGAACAGGCCGAAGGCGAACGCATGCATGGGCTGCTGACGATAGGCGAGCCACGCACTGTCGAAGTCAGGCGCCGTTGTCACGCCCTCGGCGGCGAGCCGAGCCAGATAGCCACGAAGCAGGTCCTCCTCCCACTCGCGTCGGTCCTCCGGTTCGAGGGCACCGGCCAGCGCGTAGGCGTAGTCCAGCGCCCAGTTTCCCCGCGCCACGCACTGCCAGTCGTAGAGGCCCATCCGGCCCGCGGGGTCCCGGAGCCAGTTGCCGAGATGCAGGTCCTGGTGCAACAGCGTCGAGGGCGTGTCGTGGTGCAACGCCAGCGCACGGTGGAAGGCCGGGTAGAGCTCGTTCCGTCGGGCCACCAGTCGCTCGGGCAGGACGGCGCTCGCCCGGTCGAACCCCCGCAGGGTGCGGGACCTGAACCCGACCCGACGATCGAGGTCCTGCTGCCAGCGCTCCGCGTGCTTGAGGGCGGACAGGTCGGTGGCGAACCGCGGGCTGTTCCAGAGCGCACCGTGGTAGCGCGCCATCTCGGCAACCATGTCCTCGGCGTCGGCGCGGGTGACCTTGTTGTGTTGCGGGTCGGGAAAGGACCAGCCGTCGACGGACAGGTCCTCGAGGATCACCAGTGACCGCCGGGTGCGCGGATCGAAGCCCGCGTAGTACGACCGGGGGCTGCGCAGGTCCAGGCTGTTACGGACCTGGTTGTAGAAGAGCGACTCGCCCTCGGCGATGTCGGTGAGGCCGAGCAGCAGTCGGGAGAACAGCCCCGCTGCCGCCTTGCTGAAGAGGTGCGTCGGCAGCCCGGCATCGCGCCCCGCGTCGTTGTAGCCGACCAACAGGGCACGGCGCGACGAGGTGCCGTCGCTGCCACCGATGATGTCGATCGAGGTGACCGCTGCGCCAGGAACCGCACGGCAGAGCGCCTGGGTGAGCCAGTCGGTCGTGACCGTCTCCGCGTTCGGGGGTACGGCGTCCGGCCGGTCCAGCTTCACGGCGGGACCGAAGCGCTCGCGGGCCACGGTGGTGGCCACCTGTCCGACCATGGTGGCAATGGCAAGGGTGTCCCGCAGCGGCATCGAGGGCCTCCGGTTCATTGAATTTCGATTAAGGAGCTGGAGCAAGAAACCGCCCGGGCTGGAGATTGCTGTATCCGGGCCCGGGCGGTCGTCTGGGTCAGGCGATCAACGTCCACCGGCGATGTCGCGGCCGATGATCTCCTTCATGATTTCGGTCGTGCCGCCGTAGATGGTCTGGATCCGGGTGTCGATGTACGCCTTGCCGACGGCGTACTCGCGCATGAATCCGTAGCCGCCGTGGAGCTGGAGGCACCGGTCGATGACTCGCTTCTGCAGCTCGCTGACGTACCACTTGCCCTTGGCTGCCTCGACCGGCGTGAGCGTGCCGGCGTTGAACGCGAGGACGGAGGCGTCGACGTACGCCTGGGCGACGTCGAGCTCGGTGTCCATCTCGGCCAGTTCGAAGCGGGTGTTCTGGAAGTCGATCAGCCGCTTGCCGAACGCCGTGCGGTCCTTGAGGTAGGCGATGGTCTGGTCGAGCGTCGCACGGGCCGTGGTGATCGACTGGTTCGCGACGCCGAGGCGTTCGCGAGGGAGGTGGCTCATCAGGTACTTCAGTCCCTGGCCCTCCTCACCCAGGAGGTTCTCGACCGGGATGCGGGCGTCGGTGAAGAACAGCTCGGCGGTGTCCTGGGCCGGCAGGCCGATCTTGTCGAGCTTGCGGCCGCGCTCGAAGCCGGGCGTCGAGTCCGCCTCGACCATGAGCAGGCTGAAGCCGTTCGAGCCGCCTTCGGGGTCGGTGCGCACGGCGAGGACGATCAAGTCGGCCATGATGCCGCTGGAGATGAACGTCTTCTGCCCGTTGACGACGAAGTGGTCGCCGTCGCGTCGGGCCGAGGTGCGGATCGCCTGGAGGTCGCTGCCCGTTCCGGGCTCCGTCATCGCCAGTGCGCCGATCAGGTCACCGGCTGCGAAGCCGGGGAGCCACCGCTTCTTCTGCTCGTCGTTCGCGCGACCCAGTAGGTAGGCCAGGAAGAGGTCGTCCTGGAGTCCGAGCGTGACGCTGAACGAGATGGCGTTGGCACGGGCCACCTCCTCGCCCACGACCAAGCGGTACCGGTAGTCGCTGACTCCGCTGCCGCCGAACTCCTCGGGGATCTGGAGGCCGTAGAGGCCGGCCTCGGCTGCTGCCTTGAAGACCTCCCGCGGGATCCACTTGTCGTCGTCCCACTGGTCCTTGTGGGGGATGACTTCGCGCGCGAGGAACTCGCGAACGGTGGCCCGGTAGGACTCGTGGTCTTCGTCGAAGAGCGTGCGTTCCATCGTCGTACCCGCTCTCAGAGACGCTCGATGATGGTGACGTTGGCCTGGCCGCCGCCCTCACACATGGTCTGCAGGCCGTAGCGGCCACCGGTGCGCTCGAGCTCGTGCAGCATCGAGACCATCAGCCGCGCGCCGGTCGCACCGATCGGGTGGCCCAGGGCGATGGCGCCGCCGTTCGGGTTCACTTTTGCCGGGTCGGCGTTGAGTTCCTTGTTCCAGGCGAGCACAACAGGCGCGAACGCCTCGTTGATCTCGACGACGTCGATGTCCTCGATGGTCAGGCCGGCCTTCTTCAGGGCGTACTGCGTGGCGGCGATCGGCGCCGAGAGCATCATGACCGGGTCATCCCCGCGGACCGATGCGTGGTGGATCCGGGCGCGCGGGGTGAGACCGTGCTGCTTGACGGCGGCCTCGGATGCGATCAGCAGGGCAGCCGAGGCGTCGGAGATCTGAGAGGCGACTCCGGCGGTCAGGACACCGGTCGGGACCAGGGTCTGGAGAGTGGCCATCTTCTCGCGCGTCGTGTCGCGGCGCGGGCCCTCGTCAGCGGTGACGCCTGCGAACGCAGAGATCTCCTTGTCGAAGTAGCCCGCGTCGATCGCGGCCAACGCACGCTGGTGGCTCTGGAAGGCCCACTCCTCGCAGTCGTCGCGGGTGAGCTTCCAGTGCGCCGCCATCATCTCGGCGCCGCGGAACTGGGAGATCTCCTCGCCGGGGTAGCGGGCCTGCCAGCCCTCACACCCGGTCCACGGGTCGGTGGAACCGAAGGCCTCGCCAGCGCCGAAGGCCGAGAGGATCGGGAACTGGGTCATCTTCTGGACGCCACCAGCGATGACGAGGTCCTGCATCCCGCTCTTGACGCCCATGGCTGCGAAGCTCACGGCCTGCTGGGCGGAGCCGCACTGGCGGTCGATCGTCACGCCGGGCACGGTCTCGGGGAAGCCGGCCGCGAGGGCGGAGGTGCGGGCGATGTCGCCGGCCTGGGCGCCGATGTTGTCGAGGCAACCGAGGATGACGTCCTCGATGGCCGACGGGTCGACGCCAGCGCGTGCGACGAGCTCCTTGAGCGAGTGCGCGGCGAGGTCGGCGGGGTGGACGTCGGCGAATCCGCCCTTGCGGCGCCCGACGGGCGTCCGGACAGCTTCGACGATGTAGGCCTCGGACATGGATCCTCCTGCGTTGACGTTCTCGGCATTGCTCTTTTCAAAACTAGACTATAATTTAGTTTCGATTCAAAATCTATGATCGATTGAGCGAGACAGGACACACAGGTGAAGGTGTACGACGGCGTGGCGGGCTTCGCGAACGCAGAGGGCGACGTGCTGGGCACGTCGGACTGGCTGGAGATCGACCAGGCGCGGATCGACACATTCGCGGACGCCACGGGTGACCACCAGTGGATCCACGTCGACGCGGCGCGGGCAGCGGACGGCCCTTTCGGCGCGACCATCGCCCACGGCTTCCTCACGCTGTCCCTGCTGCCGCCACTGCTCAACCAGCTCTACCGGGTCGACAACGTCCGGATGGCAGTGAACTACGGCCTCGACAAGGTGCGCTTCATGGCGCCGGTGCCGGTCGGCTCCAAGATCCGGTTGACCGCGACGGTGCTGTCGGTGACGTCGCTCGAGGGCGCCGTGCAGTCAACGTTCGAGAGCACCTTCGAGATCGAAGGCTCTGACAAGCCAGCCGCAGTCGTCCATTCGATCGTGCGGTACATCGCATGACCGCGCTGCTTGAAGGTCGCACCGCCATCGTCACCGGTGCTGCCCAGGGGATCGGTCTGGCGATCGCGACCACCCTCGTCGGCCACGGCGCGCGCGTCACCATTGCCGATCTCGACGGCGCAAAGGCCGAAGCGGCGGCCGCTGCGATCGGTCCGGCCGCCCGCGGGGTCGCCTGTGACGTCACGTCCGAGGAGAGTGTCGCGGCGCTCGTCGCCGGCGCCGTCGCCGAGTACGGCGGCCTCGACGTGATCGTCAACAACGCCGGCATCACCCGGGACGCGTCGCTGAAGAAGATGACGCTCGAGAACTTCCGGGCCGTGATCACCGTCCACCTGCAAGGCACCTGGCTCGGCATCCGGGCTGCCAGCGAAGTCATGCGGGAAGCGAAGCGCGGCAGCATCATCAACATCTCGTCGATGTCCGGCAAGAGTGGCAATCCGGGACAGACCAACTACAGCGCGGCCAAGGCCGGCATCGTTGGCATGACCAAGGCCGCGGCCAAGGAGCTGGCCCACCACGGGGTCCGGGTCAACGCGATCCAGCCCGGGCTGATCCGCACGCCGATGACCGAGGCGATGACGCCGGAGGCCTACGCCGCCACCGAGGCCACCATCCCGATGCGTCGCGCAGGTGAGCCCGAGGAGATCGCGAACGTCGTGGCCTTCCTGGCGTCCGACCTGTCCAGTTACATGACCGGTGCCGTGCTCGAGGTCTCCGGTGGGAGGGGGATGTGAACACTCCCGTCTGGGCTCCCCCCGTGAAGCTCGTGATCGCCGACGGCGTCGCACGGATCACGCTCGACCGGCCGGAGGCGATGAACGCCGTCACCACGGCTCTCGCGGTGGCCCTCGAGCAGGCGATCCGGGCTGCGGGCGAGGACCCCGCGGTCAACGTCGTGCTGATCTGCGGCGCGGGCGGCAACTTCTGTGCCGGCGGTGACTTCGCCGAGGTCCAGCGGCTTCGTGACGAGGGACCGGCAGCCCTGCGCAGCCTGTTCGACGCGTTCCGGGGGGCCTGCGAGGCCGTGGGCGCGATCGCGCAGCCCGTGATCGCCGCCGTCGAGGGCATCGCCATGGCCGGTGGCTTCGAACTGATGCAGGCCTGCGATGTCGTCCTGGTCCGCGACGACGCCCGGATCAGCGACAACCACGTGAACTTCGGCATGGTGCCGGGCGGCGGCGGTTCGCAACGCCTGCCCCGCCTTGTGGGCGCGCAGCGGGCGCTCGGGCTGCTGCTGTCCGGTGACCGGCTGACCGGCGTCGACGCCGTTGAGTGGGGGCTGGCCTACCGGGCCTACCCGGCCGAGTCGTTCGACGCCGAGGTGGACCGTTTCGTGAGTCGTCTCGCGACGCGCCGACCGGACGCCGTACGCACGATCAAGGGGCTGGTCCGCGAGGGCCTCGCCACCGATCTCCCGGCGGGGCTCGACCTCGAGCTCGACGCCGTCGTCTCCCACATCGCCGGCGACGCCGGTGGTGCCAGCGTGTCGGCGTTCGCCGGCCGGAAGGAAGGCCCAGCATGACCGCGCTCGTCTCAGAAGGCCCTGTCCTGCTCGACATCACCGACGGCATCGCCCGGATCCGGCTCAACCGGCCCGAGGCGGCGAACGCCGTCGACGCCGATCTGCTGCGCGTCCTGCACGAGGTCGTGTTGCGTTGCCACGCCGAGCCGACCGTGCGGGTCGTGATCCTCAGCGGCGAGGGCCGCAACTTCTGCGCCGGTGGCGACGTGAAGACCTTCCTGAGCAAGGGGGAGGACCTGCCCGACTACCTCCGCGAGGCCACCGCCTGGCTGCAGCTCGCCACCGCGGCGCTCATCCAGCTCAAGGCCCCGGTCATCGCGCAGGTGCAGGGTTTTGCCGCCGGGGGAGCGGGCTTCGGCTTCGTCTGCGCTGCCGACCTCGTCGTCGCGGCCGAGGGAGCGAAATTCTTCTCCGGCGCCGTTCGCGTCGGCATGGCCCCCGACGGCGGTACGACGGTCACGCTGGCCCGGATCGTCGGGCTCCGCCGGGCCATGGACATCCTGCTGACCAACCCGACGCTGGGCGCTGCAGAGGCGCGCGACCTCGGCATCGTGTCCCGGGTCGTGCCCGATGCCGAACTCGCTGCTGCCGTGGACCAGCTCGCTGCAGACCTGGCTGCGCAGCCGCCGCTCGGCCTCTCGGCCACCAAGCGGCTGGTCTGGGACGGGCTCGGGTCCACTGTCGCCGAGCGGCTGCCCGAGGAGGCCCGGGTGGTCTCCGAACTGTCCGGAACTGCCGACAGCCGGGAGGCGCTCGCCGCCGTGATCGAACGGCGCACCGGCACCTACGAGGGCCGATGACCGCCTCGGAAGACGTGGGCCTGGTCCTGGTCGAGGACCGCGGGCCCGTCCGGGTGATCAGCCTCAACCGGCCGCATGTCCGCAACGCGATCGACCTGCCGTTGCGCCACGCCCTGGCCGAGGCGATCGAGGCAGCCGATGCCGAGCCGGCCGTGCGCGCGATCGTGCTGACAGGCACCGGTGGCGCCTTCTGTTCGGGCGGCGACATCGCCACGATGACGCGGGCTCCTCGCCACGAGACGACGGCCCGCGCACAGGCCGCGCAACGCATCGTCCGCGCCCTGTGGCACACCCCGAAGCCGGTCGTTGCCGCGGTAGAGGGCCCGGCCTTCGGTGCGGGTACCGCGCTGGCGCTGGCCTGCGACCGCATCGTGGCGTCGGGCGAGGCGACCTTCGCGACGACGTTCACCGCGGTCGGCCTGGCCGGCGACATGGGGATCTTCTCCTCGCTACCCGCCCGCATCGGCGCGCCCCGCGCCCGCCAGATGCTGATGTTCGGTTCCCGGACCAGCGGCACGGAAGCGGGAGTGATCGGTCTCGTCGACCGCGTCGTCGAGCCGGGGGAGGCTCTCGCTGCTGCACTCGAGGACGCTGCCGTCCTGGCGGCCGGTCCGCCGCTCGCGCTGGGTGTGATCAAGCAGATGCTCGCCGGTGAGGCCCGCCACCCGCTCGCCGTCCTCGACCTCGAGATCCGCAACCAGACGATGCTCTGGGACAGCGACGACTTCGCCGAGGGCGTGACGGCGTTCGCCGAGAAGCGACGTCCCGTGTTCGGGGCGGCAGCCGACCAGGAGAGCTGATGACCGCGCTCACGACGTCCTTCCTGCCCGCAGACACCAGCGTCGAGCTGAGCGAGCTCACGGTCCCGGGCCTGCTCGCGGAGCGCGCGGCGTCGTACCCCGACCGGCTGGCGCTGGTGGGCGTCTCGACAGGCTCGAGCGAGGTCCGCCTGACCTACGCACAGCTGCACCGCGAGGCCCAGCTCATTGCAACCGGCCTGCGTCGCGTCTCGGCGCCCGGCGACCACGTTGCGCTCTGGGCTCCCAATGTCGTCGAGTGGGTGCTGATCCAGCACGGTGCCGCGCTGGCCGGGGTCGTCCTGGTCGCGCTCAACCCCGTGCTGCGCGCGCCCGAACTCGCCTATGCCGTGGACCACTCGGGCTGCACGGTGCTGCTGCACGCGGACCGCAGTCGCGACTACGACATGGCGAGCGTTGCCCGCGACGTCGCGGCGGATCGCCCGCACCTGCGGCTGATCAGTCTCACCGACCGTGACGAGTGGCGCGCCGACGTGGTCGATCCGACCGTCATCGCCGAGGCGCCCACCGATCCGGAACTGCCCGTGATGTTGCAGTACACCTCCGGTACGACGGGCAACCCCAAGGGCGTGCTGTTGCGGCACCGTTCCCTGGTCAACGTCGCCAAGCTGACCATGGAGTACGTCGACGTGCCGGCCGGCGCGGTGACCATCAATCCGCTGCCGATGTTCCACACCGCCGCGTGCGTCATCGGAACCCTGGGGCCGCTGTGGCTCGGCGGCACCGAGGTGCTGGTCGAGCAGTTCGCGCCGGCGCCCGTGCTGGAGACGATGCGCCGCGAGAACGTCGACGTGCTGTTCTTCGTGCCGGCCGTCCTCGGCGCCCTGGTCGAGGCGCAACGCGTCTCCGACCTGCCGGCGCCGCAACTGAAGGTCGCTCTCGGCGGGGCCGCGAACGTGCCGGCCACGTTGATCGAGGCCACCGAGCGCGTCTTCGGGGCAGCCGTCACGAACGTCTTCGGCCAGACCGAGCTTTCCCCGGTGCTCACGGCCACCCGCCCGGGCGACTCCCGGCAGGACAAGCTGACGACCGTGGGCCACCCGCTGCCGCAGGTCGACGTGAAGATCGTCGACCCCGTGACCGGTGCGGTGCAGCCACTCGGTGAGCCCGGCGAGATCTGCGCCCGCGGCTACCAGCAGCTGATCGAGTACCTCCACGACCCTGCCGCCACGTCGGCCGCGGTCGACGCCGACGGGTTCGTGCACATGGGCGACCTGGGCGCCATGGACGAGCGCGGCTACATCACGCTCACGGGGCGGCTCAAGGAGCTGATCATCCGCGGCGGCGAGAACATCGCCCCCGCCGGGATCGAGTCCTGCCTGGCCGAACACGCCTCAGTCCTTGACGCGACGGTCTTCGGGCTGCCCGACGAGCGGATGGGCGAGATCGTCGCTGTGGCGGTGCACCTGCGCCACGCGGTTGCGGCGGAGGATCCCTCGGCTCTGGTGACGTCGCTGATCGAGCACTGCCGCGAACGCCTGTCGCCGTACAAGGTGCCCACGCGCTGGTTCCTGGCTGGCGAGCTGCCGTCCACTCCGACCGGAAAGGTCCAGAAATTCAAGCTGGCCGACCTGATCGGGACCCCGGCATTGCGTGAGATCCACGCATAATCTAATCTAGATTAAAGAACGGAGGATCTCGTGACCCACTCGAACGCTGGCACCATCGCCGACCGTCGTGCTGCACTGCGCGAACGCTTCGCCACGTGGACGCCCCGCACCCTCGATGCCTGGCTCGATGTCTGCGCCGACGAGTTCCCCGAGCGTGACTTCGTGGTCACCGACGAGCGCGTGCTCACCTACGACGACGTCGCGGCGGAGTCGCGCCGCCTGGCCGACGGCCTCGCGGCCCTGGGCGTTCGCCGCGGCGACCGGGTCGGCCTGCTGATGGCCAACTATGCCGAGTTCGTCACCTGGAAGTTCGCGATCGCCCGTGCCGGCGCCGTCGCGATTCCCTTCAACTTCCTGTACCGCACCGACGAGCTGCGGTACGTCCTCACACAGTCCGCATGCACGGTGCTGGTCACCAACGCCGGATTCCAGAACCTCGACCACGCCGGCATGCTCGACGCCATCGTGCCGGGCTGGGACACCCCCGAGTTCTCCGATCGCCCTGCGGTCGGAGACGACGCGCCCGACGGGCTGCGTCACGTGGTTCTCGTGGAGCGCCCCGACCTCCTGATTCGCCCCGGGGCCTTCACGGGGACCGCGTTGTCCGATCTCGGCGCCCAGAACCCGGGCGCGTCGGCCGGTGCCGGCCACGGACCTGACGACGTCTCCGACCTGCTCTACACGTCGGGCAGCACGGGCTCCCCCAAGGGCGTCCAGGTCACGCACGATGCGGTCCTGCGCACGGGCTATGCGTCCGCGCTGACCCGCGCCTACGAGGACGGTCGGCGGATCCTCTTCTCGCTTCCCTCCTACCACATGTTCGGATACGTCGAAGGCCTGCTGTCGGCGACGTACGTCGGCGGCGCGGTCATCATGCTGCCCTCGTTCAGCGCCGAGGCCTATCTGACCGCGATCGAGAAGCATCGCGCCACGGACATGCTCTGTGTCCCGACGATGGCCGTTGCTCTCGTCGAGTCGCCGTTGCGCGTCGACGCGGACGTCTCCAGCCTGACCGCGGTGCTCTGTGGCTCGGCCCCTGCGCCGGTCTGGCTGTGGGAGCAGGTCGAGCGGGACTTCGGCGTCAGCGAGATCGTCACCGGTTACGGCATGACCGAGTGCGGTGGCGCGATGACCCTGACGCTGCCCGAGGACGACCTGGTGCTGACGTCCACGACCGTCGGTCGGCCGAAGTTGGCCGGCTCTGCCGGCGTGGATGGCCACGGCACCCTGTGCGTCTACCGGACCGTGGACCCGGGCACTGGAGAGGTGCTTCCTGACGGAGCCGTCGGTGAGCTGACCTCGTCCGGCCCGACCACGATGCTCGGGTACCACGCCAAGCCCGAGGAGACCGCTGCCGCGCTCCACTCGGCCGCTGACGGAACGACCTGGCTGCACTCCGGTGACCTCGGCCAGGTGCGGGAGGACGGCTATCTCGTCCTCACCGGCCGCAGCAAGGAGGTCTACAAGTCCGGCGGCGAGCTGGTCATGCCCAAGGAGGTCGAGGAGGTCCTCGGCGCGCACCCCGGCATCAGCCAGGTGTACGCCGTCGGGGTCGTCGACGACCGCTGGGGCGAGATCGGTTGCGCCGTCATCGTCCGAGCTCCGGGCGCGGAGGGCGACGCCCTCACCGCCGAAGGAGTCATCGCGCACGCCCGCGAACACCTCGCCCGATTCAAGGTCCCCAAGCGCGTCGAGTTCCTCGACGCCACTGAACTGCCCACCACTGCGACCGGCAAGGTCCAGAAGTTCCGGCTCGTCGAACTGGTCGCCCAGTCTGTCCCGCCCCAAGGAGAGAAGTCATGACCGCTGTGGTCCCGTCCGAGTCCGAGGTCCAGGAAGGCGGCAGCCGGTACGACCGGCTGATCCAGCCGGCCCGGGTGCACGGCACTCTCTACACCGACCCGTCGATCTTCGCCGAGGAGCTGCGCAAGATCTGGCACAAGACCTGGGTCTTCGTCGGCCACGAGAGCGAGGTGCCGCAGGTCAACGACTACGTCCGCAAGCAGCTCGCCGACCAGGACGTCGTGATGACCCGCGACAAGGAGGGTGAGGTCCACCTCCTGATCAACCGGTGCGCGCACCGCGGTCTCCAGGTCTGCGACGACAAGGCAGGCAACTCCAGCTCCTTCCGGTGCCCGTACCACGGCTGGACCTACCGCAACACGGGCGAGCTGCTCGGCTACCCCTACAACAAGGGGTACGGCGGCAAGAAGCAGCTGCCGCTCGGCATGGGCAAGGTGGCCCGCGTCGCGTCGTACCAGGGCTTCGTCTTCGGCAGCCTCGCCGCCGAGGGCCAGAGCCTCGAGGACCACCTCGGCGCCGCGAAGGGCGAGATCGACCGGCTCGTCGGCCTCTCCCCGGAGGGCAAGGTGTCGCTGGATGCCGGTTGGCTGCGCCACAAGACCCGCTCCAACTGGAAGTTCCTCGCCGAGAACGAGACCGACGGCTACCACCCGCAGTTCGTGCACGGCTCGATCTTCGGTGTGACCGGCAGCCCGATCGGCGAGCTCTACAGCGACAACTCGACAGCCGTCACCCGCAACCTCGGGGACGGGCACAGCGAGAACGACCTGCGCCCGGAGTTCCGCGGGTTCGCGGAGCCGATGCGCTGGTTCGGGACGACCCCCGACCGGGTGCCCAACTACGTGGCAGCCATGAAGGAAGCGCACGGCGAGGACGCCGATCGCCTCATGATCGAGGGCGCGCCCCACGTGATGATCTTCCCCAACCTGTTCATCGCCGAGATCCAGGTCTTCAACATCCAGCCGGTCGCCGTCGGCGAGTGCGTCCAGTACGCCACCGCCGTGCAGTTCGACGGCGGCCACGAGCTCAACATGCGGATGGTGTCGCAGTCGATCGGTTCGGTCGGTCCGGCGGGCATGCTGCTCGCCGACGACACCGAGATGTACGAGCGCAACCAGCGCGGGGTGGCGATGGCCGACCCCGAGTGGCTCGACGTACGGCGTGGGCTGCACCGCGAGAGCGTCGACGAGGACGGCTTCACGATCGGCACCGCGACCGACGAGACCGGGATGCGCGGGTTCTGGAACCACTACAAGTCGCTGATGGAGGCGGAAGACTGATGGCTCAGCAGACGATCGAGCAAGGGCTGCCGCCGCGCCCCGACAACGGCACGGAGTTGCTGGACGTCCCGGACGGGTGGGAGGCCCGGGAAGTCGAACAGTTCCTCTACCGCGAAGCACGGCTCGCCGACGAGAACGACTACGACGGCTGGGAGGCGCTGTGGACCGACGACGCGATCTACTGGGTGCCGGTCGACGGTGAGGGTGACCACCCGCGGACGACGGTGTCGATCATCTTCGACAACCGCAGCCGCATCTCGACGCGGATGAAGCAGGTGAAGACGGGCAAGCGCTACGCGCAGGCACCGCCGTCCAACCTGCGTCGCATCATCGGCAACGTCGAGCTCCTCGGCGGTCGGGCGAACGCGGAGGGCGGTGTCGACATCGAGATCGGCGCCAACGTGCTGGCGTTCGAGTCGCGTCCGCGCGGCAACACCCTGTGGGGCGGTCGTACGACGTACCGCCTGCGTCGCGTCGACGGCCAGATCCTGCTCGCCTACAAGAAGGTCGTCCTGGTCGACAACGAGCAAGCCGTGCCCACGCTCGGCTTCCTGATCTGAGGAATGCGCCATGACCGAGACCCACCCCGCCGCAGCCGACGGCCCGCGCCACGACATCCGGTTCGACGAGACCTCGGGAGCGGTCACGATCGGCGCCGGCAAGGTGGTCGAGAGCGAGTTCGCCTCCGTGGCGATCAAGCTCGACCAGGACGGCAACTCCGTCCGGTTGCGCGTCGAAGACCTGCGCACGGGGCGCGTCCGGTTCCTCGACGCGCTCGAACTGGAATCGCTGGTGTGGCTGGGCGAGGGGCATCTCACCCAGTTGCTCGACCCGTCGCACGAGCGGTGGCGTGGGTGAGCGAGCACAACCCGGCTGCCCTTGACCTGGCGCGCTACGTCCGGCCTGGGGACACGATCACCTGGGGGCAGACCTGCGCCGAGCCGACCACCCTGGTCGAACTGCTCGTACAACAGGCTGACCGGATCGGGCAGCTGCGCTGCTTTGTCGGGATCCCGGCGCAGTCGGCGCTGACGGCGGACACCGTCCCGGACTCGTTGACCGTGCATTCCTACTGCGGCGCCGGCAGCAACGCCCGCCTGCACGCTGCCGAGCGGCTCGAGATCTGGCCCGTGCACTACTCGACGCTGCCCGCGCTGCTGTCCGGTGGTGACTTCCACTGCGACGTCGTCCTCGTCCAGGTCTCGCCGCCCGACGAGCAGGGTCGCCACAGTCTCGGTCTGGGTGATGACTACTTCTCTGCCGCGATCGACACGGCGCGCGTGGTGATCGCCGAGATCAACGACCAGGTGCCCTTCACGCAGGGGGCTCGCACGCTGACGGCCGACCAGTGGGCCGCGGCGATCCACACCTCGCGTCCGCCCGGTGAACTGCCCACGCCTCCCGTCGGTGACGACACCCGAGCCGTTGCCCGTCGGGTCGCGCAGCTGGTGCCGGACGGCGCCACTCTCCAGTTCGGTATCGGTGCCCTGCCGGAAGCCGTGCTTGCGGAGCTTCATGGCCACCGCGATCTCGGCATCCACTCGGGCATCATCAACGACACCGCGATGCGCCTGATCGAGTCGGGGGCCGCCAACGGATCCCGTAAGACCAACGATCCCGGCGTTGCCGTGGGTGGGCTCTTCGGCGGGACCCGCGCACTGTTCCAGTGGGCGCACCACAACTCCGCCGTCCAGCTGCGACCGACGTCCTACACGCACGACCCCGCCGTCCTGGCTTCGTCCTACCAGCTCGTCGCGATCAACGCGGCGATCGAGGTGGACCTGACCGGGCAGGTCAACTCCGAGCTCGCCGGCGGGCGATACGTCGGCGCGGTCGGCGGTGCCGTCGACTTCCTCCGTGGGGCCGACCGATCCTCCGGAGGCATCCCGATCGTGGCGCTCCCGTCGCTCGCCCGCGGGCAGAGCCGGATCGTCAACCGTCTCTCGGGTCCGGTCTCGACGCCCCGGTCCGAGGGTCTCGTCATCGTGACCGACCACGGTGTCGCGGATCTCCGCGGTGCCACCTTGAGCCAGCGGGTCGAGCGGATGATCGCCGTCGCCGACCCGGCCCACCGAGCAGACCTCGATGCCCACGCCGACAGCGTGCTGGCGTCGGCCTAGGAGAACCTCATGACCAGTTTGAGACGCGTCGCCATCGTCGGTCCCGTACGCACCGCGGTCGGCACCTTCGGTGGGACACTGCAGCCAGTCCGTGCCGAAGATCTCGCCGCTGACGTGATCCGCGCTCTCGTGGAGCGAACGGGCGTCGACCCGACGGGGATCGAGGACGTGGCCTTCGCCCAGTCCTACTCCAACTCCGAAGCGCCGTGCATCGGCCGTTGGGCCGCGCTGGCCGCGGGCCTGCCGATTGAGGTGCCCGGCTTCCAGATCGACCGTCGCTGCGGCGGTGGATTGCAGGCCGTCATCACCGCGGCGATGACGGTGCAGACCGGCGCGGCCGATGTCGTCATCGCTGGTGGCGTTGAGTCGATGAGCAACATCGAGCACTACACGACCACGGCCCGATGGGGCTCGCGCTCGGGCAACCAGACCCTCTATGACCGCCTCGACCGCGGACGGGAACGCTCCCAGCCCGAGGAGCGATTCGGTCCGATCAGCGGGATGATTGAGACCGCTGAGAACCTGGCCACCCACTACGGCATCAGCCGCGAGGAGGCCGATGCCTTCTCCGTGCGCAGCCACGCGAACGCCGCGGCAGCCTGGGAGTCGGGTGTCTTCGCCGACGAAGTGGTCTCCGTCTCGGTCCCGCAGCGTCGTGGGGACGCCGTGGTCTTTGACCGGGACGAGGGCATTCGTCCGGAGTCGACCCTGGAAACCCTCGGTCGGCTCCGGGCGATCAGCCCCGGCGGCACGGTGACCGCCGGCAACGCCGCCCAGCAGAACGATGCCGCCGCGGCCTGTCTGGTCGTGGCCGAGGACAAGCTCGAGGAGCTCGGCCTCGAGCCGATCGCCTGGTTCGAGGGCTGGGCCGCCGCCGGCGTCGAGCCGTCGATGATGGGCATCGGACCCGTTGCCGCAGTGCAGCGCCTCTTCGCACGCACCGGCGTCACCTTCGACGACCTGGACCTGATCGAGATCAACGAGGCGTTCGCGGTGCAGGTCCTGGCTGTCCTGGCCGGCTGGGGCGTGAAGCTCGACGAAGTCGACAGCCGCCTCAACGTCAACGGCTCCGGCATCTCGCTCGGACACCCGATCGGTGCCACCGGCGTGCGGATCCTCACCACCATGCTGCACGAACTCGACCGTCGCCGCGGCGGCCTCGCACTCGAGACCATGTGCATCGGTGGCGGCCAGGGCATCGCCGCGCTGTTCCGCGGTGTCCACGGATGAGCGGCGCAGCGATCGGTCTGGTGGGCTACGGCGCCTACCTGCCGTCGTACCGCCTCGGGAGTGACAGTGGGGTCCGCGGGACGCGGGTCGTCGCGTCCTTCGACGAGGACGCCACGACGATGGCCGTCGAAGCCGCGCGCGAGCTCGTCCGCACCGCGCCGGGTTCGTTGTGGTGGGCGAGTACTTCGCCGCCGTACCTCGACAAGACGAACGCCGCTGCGGTGCATGCCGCGCTGCGGCTCCCCTCGGCGGTGCCGGCTGCGGATCTCGTTGGATCGGCGCGATCGACCTTCGCGGGTGTCCGCGCCGCGCTGGCATCGGGCGGCCTGGTGGTCGCGGCCGACGTCCGGATCGGCAAGCCGGGCTCCGCGGACGAGAAGTCCGGTGGCGACGGCGCTGCCGCCCTCCTGTTCGGCGAGAGCGATCTGATTGCCGAGGTCCTCGGTGTCGCGAGCGAGACCCTCGAAGTGCTGGACCGCTGGCGCGACCCGCAACGCACGACGGGCGAGCAGTGGGAGGAACGCTTCGGCTTCGAGCAGTACGCCGACCTGGTCCGTGCCGTGGCCGCGCGGCTGCTCGACGAGGCCGGTCTGGCCGAGGCCGACCACGTCGTCGTCACGAGCGGGAACTCGGGAATCACCAAGCGGGCCGGGGCTCTCGTCAAGGGCGCCCTGTCGTCGAGCGGGTCGCCGATCGGCTTCTCCGGATCAGTGGACCCGTTGCTCGGTCTGGCTGCCGTGCTCGATGTCGCAGGTCCGGGGGAGACCGTGCTGGTGCTGTCGGCCGTCGACGGTTGTGACGGACTGCTGCTGCGCACCACGGACCTGCTCCCGACTCGTCGCGCCGGGCGGACCGTTGCCGACCAGATCGCAGCCGGGCGTGCGATTCCCTACCCGACATACCTCTCCTGGCGAGGACTGCTCGATCGCGAACTGCCCCGCCGCCCCGAGCCGGACCGGCCTGCCGGACCGCCGTCGGCGCGCGCCAGTGCGTGGAAGTTCGGCTTCGGCGGCACGCGGTGCATCGAGTGCGGCTTCGTCCACGTGCCGCCGTTGCGGGTGTGCCGGTCGTGCAGTGCGGTCGACGCGATGGAGACCGTGTCGCTGGCCGATCGCACCGGCACCGTGGCCACGTTCACCATCGACCGTCTGGCCTTCTCGCCCTCGCCTCCGGTGATTGATGTGGTGGTCGACTTCGAGGGCGGTGGACGGACCACGCTCGAAGTGGCCGATGCCGACCCGGACCGGGTTGATGTCGGCTCCGAGGTGTCGCTGGTGTTCCGTCGGTTGTTCACCGCGGGCGCCGTGCACAACTACTTCTGGAAGGCACGGGTCCGCTGATGGCCAGCAAGGGAATCAAGGACGCCGTCGCCATCGTCGGCATGGGTTGTACTCGGTTCGGCGAGCGCTGGGAGTCCTCCACCGATGACCTGCTGATCGAAGCCGTGGGGGAGGCGCTCGACTCCGCAGGGGTGCAGCGTGACGACATCGACGCCTGGTGGCTGGGCACCCTGGGTTCGGGCCAGAGCGGACTGACGCTCAGCCGACCGCTGGGGATCGATTACAAGCCGGTCACCCGTGTCGAGAACTACTGCGCCACGGGATCCGAGTCCTTCCGCAATGCCTGCTACGCCGTCGCCTCCGGTGCCTACGACCGGGTGGTGGCCGTGGGTGTCGAGAAGCTCAAGGACTCCGGTTTCTCGGGGCTCCTGCGTGCCGATCCGCCCTCGGACGGCACTGCCGCAGAACTCTCGCTCACGGCCCCGGCAGCCTTCTCGCTGCTGGACCCGGCCTACACCGCGAAGTACGGCGTCGATCCGATCGCGATGCGCGAGGCGATGACGCACGTCGCGTGGAAGAACCATGTCAACGGCGCCCGCAATCCCAAGGCGCAGTTCCGCAAGGAGGTCTCCCGCGAGACCATCGAAGGTGCGCTGAAGGTCGCCGGGCGACTCGGCATCTTCGACTGTTCAGGCGTCTCTGACGGTGCGGCCGCAGCGATGATCGTCCGTGCCGAGGATGCCTACGACTACACGGACCGCCCGATCTTCGTGAAGGCCCTGGCCCTGGCCTCCGGCCCGATGCGCGGTGGACTCGACCCGGCGTACGACTTCACCACGTTCCCCGAGGTCGTCCACTCCGCTGCGGACGCCTACGCGCAGGCAGGGATCACCGATCCGCGCTCGCAACTGTCGCTCGCCGAGGTGCACGACTGCTTCACCCCGACCGAGATCGTGCTGATGGAGGACCTCGGGTTCGCCGACCGCGGCCAGGCCTGGAAGGACGTCCTGGCGGGCGAGTTCGACGCCGACGGCCGCCTGGCCGTCAACGTCGACGGTGGGCTCAAGTCGTTCGGCCACCCGGTCGGTGCGAGTGGCCTGCGGATGCTCTACGAAGCCTTCCTGCAGTTGCGCGGCGACGCGGGGGAGCGGCAGCTCGGCGACCCCCGCCTTGCGTTGACCCACAACCTGGGAGGCCGCCCCGGCGGCTGCGTGTCGTTCGTGTCCGTGGTGGGCAACGAGCGCGGCTGACCTGCATCAGGTGCGAAGCAGGTCCTCGGCTGCCTGCTCGCCGGATCGCAGCGCACCCTCGATGCCGGAATGGGTGAGGAAGTCGCCAGCGAGCCGGATCCGCTGCGGCATGCTGTCCCGCGCCGTCTGCATCCGGCGGTAGTGCCCGGGCACCGGTGCGATCAGGGTCACCGGCCACTCGAACACCTCGGTGAGGTCGGGAGCCGCCGGTCCGAAGGCGCGATCGACGGCGGTGCGGGCGAGCGCGATGATGCCGTCCCGATCCCGGTCGCCGACCTGTTCGCGGTCGAGGTAGATGCTGACGGACTGGCCGCCTGGGGGAGTGGATCCCGGTGCGCGTCGATTGTTGAGCAGGACGCCGTACGTCGCGTGTGGACCGGTCGTGCCCTCGACCACCAGGTCCTGGGCGACGCCGGGCCACGGGTCCGTCCGGTAGCCGAACCAGACGTGGAAGGCGTGGATCGGCTCGACCGAGTCGAGGGCGTCGAGGACTGCGGTCGGGGCCACCGCGCCGACGAGTTGGCGAGCAGTGAGAACGTCGGTGGCCACCACGACGCCGTCCGCTTCGAGGGTTTCGGTCGCCGTACGGACGGCCACCCGGTCGCCGCGCGATGCGATGTCGAGGACGGGCGTGTCCAGGCGGACGTCGATGCCTTTGCACAGCCAGTTCACGACCTGCCCAAGCCCGCCGAGCGGGACGTCCAGGGTGGTCCGGTGCGGTTGCTGCAGGAGCGCGCGCGTGAACGCGGCGCTGATCCGATGGGGGTCCGCTCCGGTGAGTGGCTCCATCAGTGGGCGGATCAGGGCGTGATAGGCCGGATCGCCCATCGATCCCCGCGACCAGTCGGCCAGGGTCGTGCCGTCGTCCGCGGCGGCGAGCTCGTCCAGGGCGAAGGGCTGCACCCGCGAGCTCAGCACGCCCTGGACTGCGGTCTTCGCGATGCGGGCCGCGTCCCGCACCCGGAGTTGGGGTTGGCGCAGGAAGGTCCAGGGCCGGTCGTAGCGCACCGGGTTCAGGCGTTCTGTGTCGTCGATGACCGCGGCGAGTGCCAGCCAGCGGGTCAGGTCGCGGCGGTGTCCGCTGTCGCGGAGGAAGCCGAAGGTGCGGTCGTAGGACCCCATCAGGAAGATCGCGCCGGTGTCGATGGCGAATCCGTCCCGCTGAAGCGTGCGGGTGCGCCCGCCGACAGCATCCGCCGCCTCCAGGACGATGACCTGCGCGCCGTTGCTCTTCAGCTTGTGTGCTGCTGCAGCGCCGGCAACGCCGCCGCCGATCACGATCACCTGCACGGCGTCCTCCTTGTGGTGTGCATCCCAGGGGCTTGTCCCGCGGTGCGTATTTAATCTATATTCAATTAGGTGAGCGACGCAACGTCGGCCTCCCGGGCCGCCCGCACCCTGGTTGAGGGTTTGTACGACGCCCTGGCGGGCGGGGATCGCGCAGCCATCGAGCAGGCGCTGACCGCCGACTTCATCGGCCGGGTCACGCCGGGGCTTCCGTTCGGGATCGGCGGCGAGCACGTCGGCGCTGGGGCGATGATTCGCGACGGCTGGTTCACGATCGGTGCGCACTGGCGGGTGCGGGCGGAGCCCTCGACCTTCACCGCAACGGCCGACGGTCGCCTCCAGGTGCAGGGCATCTACCGCGGCACCGGCCGGGAGAGCGGGACGCCGTTCACGACCTGGTTCGCGCACGTGTGGGAGTTCCGCGACGGGTTGATCTGCGGTCTCACCCAGATCACGGACGCCACCGCCTTCGTCGGCGCTCTGGAGTCCGAAGGTGCGGCCCCCCTCGGTCTCGAGACCATGGACCTCACTGTCGCCGACGGCGTCGCCACGCTCTGCCTGGCTCGGCCCGACGCCCGCAACGCCATCGACCAGCGTCTCGCCGACGAGTTCCTCGTTGCAGCGGTCCGCATCGCCGGCGACACCAGCGTTCGCGCCGTACTCATCTGTGGTGAAGGTCCGGACCTGACTGTTGGCGGTGACATCGGGTACTTCACCGGGAACGCCGGCGACGACCTCGGTGCGACCTTGCGCCAGATGACGGTGCCGTTCCACCTGGCCTTCCAGGTGTTGGCGATGCTCGACGCACCGATCGTCACCGTGGCCCAGGGGGCGGTCGCCGGTGGTGGCCTGGGGTTCGTCTACGCCGCCGACATCGTCGTGGCCGCCGAGGACGCACGTTTCGTGACGGCGTTCGCCGCGATCGGGCTCAGCGGAGACGGTGGCGGCACGTGGCACCTGCCTCGACGGATCGGCCCGGCCCGCGCTGCACGTGCCTACCTCCTGAACGAGCCGATCGCGGCGCAGCAGGCCCTCGACTGGGGTCTGGTGGCCGAGGTCGTCCCCGCGGCAGACGCCCGGGTCCGGGGCGTGGCCATCGCCCAACGCCTGGCCAACGGTCCGACCCGTGCCTTTGCGCAGATGCGGGCCCTGCTCCGCGAGTCCTGGGACCGCAGCCTCCCCGAACAGCTCGACGCCGAGATCGTCGGCCTCGTCGCCTCGGCCAGCACCGAGGACGCGCGCGGCGCCATCGACGCCTTCCTCAACAAGCAGCGCCCGACATTCCGCGGTCTCTGAACACCCAGGAGAAACCTTGAAGAAGCTCGCCGACTACGCCGCCCTCAGCGGTCCGCTCGCCGTCGTGGTCACCCTCGTCGGCTGGCTGATCGCCGGCTTCCTGCCGTTGCCGATCGGTCCCGGTGACGAGCAGGAGGTGGCCCGGTTCTTCCTCGACAACGCGACGCGCGTCAAGGTCGGCTTCCTGATCGGGTCCATTGGCGTGGTACTGATGATCCCCCAGCTCGCGCTCATCTCGCTGCATCTGCGGCGCATGGAGCCGAGCGGAATGCCGCTCCTGGCCGTCATTCAGATCATCAGCGCGACCGTGACGGTGGTGGTCAACATGTTCCCCCACCTCATCTTCGCGCTGGCGGCCTTCCGTTCCGACCGCGATCCGGGCGACGTCGTACTGCTGTGCGACCTCGCCTGGCTCCTGCTCTTCTGCGGCATCACGCCATTCATCGTCCAGAATCTCGCCGTCGGCATCGCGATCCTGCGTGACCCCGCAGCCCTGATGCCGCGGTGGGTCGCCTTCCTCAGCTTCTTCGTCGCGTTCTCCTTCCTGCCCGATCCGTTGGCCTACTTCTTCAAGACCGGGCCGTTCGCCTGGAACGGGATCTTCGTCTTCTGGCTCGCGCTCACCAGCTACTGCGTCTTCCTGCTCGTCATGTCCTGGGCATGCCGACAGGCCAACAAGAGCCTTCCGTCTGACACGACCCTGCAAGGAGCCTGACCGTGCCCGGACTCATCCGCGACACCGACGACCATCGCGCCATCCGCGAGAGCGTCGCCAAGATCTGCGCCCGTTACGGCCAGCAGTACTTCCTCGAGAAGTCCCGCAACAACGAGGACATCACCGAGCTGTGGGCCGAACTCGGCCAGGCCGGGCTGCTCGGCGTGCACCTCCCCGAGGAGTACGGCGGCGGGGGAGCCGGCATGCAGGAAGCCGTTGTGGTGGTCGAGGAGATCGCCGCCCACGGCATGCCGATGCTGGTGTGGGTGATCTCGCCCGCCATGATCGGCTCGATCCTCGCCACCTACGCCTCCGACGCACTCAAGCGGGCCTGGCTGCCCGGCATCGCCGACGGCACGAAGAAGGTCGCCTTCGGTCTCACCGAGCCCGACGCCGGCTCCAACAGCCACGAGGTCGCGACCACCGCCACCCGTGACGGCGACGGCTGGCGGATCAGCGGATCGAAGTACTACATCTCCGCGATCGACCAGTCGGATGCTCTCCTCCTCGTCGCCCGCGACGCCGAATTGTCGACGCCGGAGAAGAAGCGGCTCTCGATCTTCGTGGTGCCGCGGGACGCCCCGGGCCTGAGCTACCAGAAGATCGACACCTCGATCGTCTCCCCGGACAAGCAGTTCAGTGTCTTCCTCGACGACGTGTACGTCGGCCCGGAAGCGCTCGTCGGCGAGGCCGGTCAGGGACTGCGTCAGGTATTCGCTGCGCTCAACCCCGAGCGGATCCTGGTCGGCGCGATCACGACGGGCGTCGGTCGCTACGCGATCGAGAAGGCCGCTGAGTACGCCAAGACGCGCGCCGTCTGGTCGGGAGTGCCGATCGGCCAGCACCAGGGTGTGGCCCACCCGCTTGCCGCGGCCCACATCGACGTCGAGGTCGCGCGGTTGGCGACCAAGAATGCTGCTGTCCTCTATGACGAGGGCGATGCCGGGGTCGCAGAGGCCGCCAACATCGCCAAGTTCGTCGGCGCCGAGGCGGCGCTCAAGGCGCTCGACCAGGCCATCCAGACCCACGGTGGCAACGGGCTGGCGAACGAGTACGGACTCTCCGAGCTCTGGTTCGTCACCCGCCTCATGCGGACCGCCCCGGTCAGCCGGGAGATGGTCCTCAACTTCGTCGCGCAGACCTCGCTCGGCCTGCCGCGGTCCTACTGAAACAGGAGTCACCTCATGAACAACGACAACCCTTCGTCGTACGACGCCATCGTGATCGGCGCCGGCGCCGGCGGACTCTTCGCCGCGGCCCGCCTGCAGCACCAGGGCTACCGGACCCTGGTCGTCGAGAGCCTCGACAAGGTCGGTGGTCGCGCGTCGACCACGGACGTCGACGGCTTCAAGATCAACGATGGTGCCATCGTCATCGAGTGCGGTGGCATCACCGAGCGCACCTTCGGCGAGCTCGACATCCCGTGGGAGATCCGCGAGCCCAGCCCGCCGATCCTCTACCGGATCAAGGGCAAGGACGTCGACGTCACCGGCGGCGGCTGGGGCTTCCTGCTCCAGAAGCTGACCCGCCAGGGCGCCAAGGTCGTCGGCGGCATCGGCGCCGCCCGCAAGGATGAGGGCCTGCCCGAAGAGCAGATCACGCTCCAGGACTGGCTGAACAAGTACACGAAGAACGAGGGCGTCCATGGCATCTTCCGCAACATGGCCGCGTCGGTGTTCGCGGTCGGCTCCGAGGACCTGCCGGCCCGGGTGTTCCTGACCTACTTCACGCGCAAGAGCGCCTTCAAGCGCTTCGGTTTCCACCCCGAGGGATCGATCGGCGTCTGGAAGGCGCTGGCGGGTGCGATCGAGCGTGACGGCGGGACCGTGCGCCTCTCGGCGGCGGTTGAGCAGATCACCCTCGACGGCGACCGGATCACCGGCGTGGTGCTGGCGGGCGGCGAGACGGTCACGGCGCCTGTCGTGATCAGCAACATCGGCCCGGCCGCGACCGTGGGACTGCTCGGCGTCGCGAACGTGCCCGCCGACTTCCAGGAGACGGTCAAGCGCAACGATCGTCCGACCGCGATGATCACGGTCAACTTCGCCAGCCAGGAGCGCCTCATCGAGGCGCCCGGCATGTTGAGCTTCGCGAACTCCCGACGCCTCGCCTACATCGCCAACTTCACCGACAGTTGCCCGGAGATGGCCCCCGAGGGCTGGAACCTGTACGTCGGCACGGCGGTCCCGAAGCCGTCGGTCGGCGACTTCGACGAGGACGCGGAGTACGCCCTGCTGATGGAGGACCTGCGCGAGACCATCCCCGGCTTCGACCAGCGGGCCCGGATCCTCAGCAAGGTCACCACGCGCGACGGCTGGCCGCCGCAGCGGGCCGTGGCGGGCTTCGACATGTCCCACGACACCCCGTTCGTCGGGCTCTGGAACGTCGGCGACGCGGTCAAGGAGTACGCGAACGGCGGCACGACGGCGTGTGCCGAGACCGCCGAGATCGTGGTCGGCAAGGTCGCTGCACAGTTCAGCCCTGCCGCCGGCTGACACGTTTCTAACAGGCAGAAAAAAAGACGGCGCGGAAGTCTCGCCAGAAAACATAAGTCGAGTTATGATCGTGGGAGTGAAGCCCAGCGAGAAGGTGAGAAGACGATGAAGTGTGTGACGGTCGATTTCGACAAGTGCACGGGTCTGGGGATCTGCGAGTCCCTCGCGCCCGACTTCTTCGAGGTCAACGACGACGGTGAGTTGCTCGTCCTCAAGGAGGAGATCAGCGACGACGAACTGCAGGAGGTCGAGGAGGCCGTCGCCGGCTGCCCGACCGAGGCGTTGAAGATCGTCTCGCTGTGAGCGATCCCCGCCGTCTGGTTGTCGTCGGTGCCTCGCTCGCCGGGTTGCGGGCGGTCGAGGCCGCACGCAAGACCGGGTTCGACGGCGAGATCGTGCTGATCGGCGCCGAGGACCACCTGCCCTACGACCGGCCGCCGTTGTCGAAGGCGTTCCTCGGCGCTGCCGAGGAGTCCGGCGAGCTGGCCGAAGTGCCGTTCTTTCGCACCGAGGAGACGTTGCGCGACGAGCTCAGCGTCGACGTACGGCTGGGTTCGCCCGCGACCGCGCTCGACACGGCTGCCCGGCGGATCACGGTCGGTGGCGACCAGATCGCCTACGACGCCCTCGTGATCGCGACCGGTGCCCACGCCCGGCTGCTGCCGGGGACCGAGGGGCTGGATGGTGTTCATCCGCTGCGCACCCTCAATGACTCCCTGGCGATCCGTGACCAGCTCGAAGCTGGTGCGCGCACCGTCGTCATCGGCGCCGGTTTCATCGGCTCCGAACTCGCCTCGACCGCTCGCAAGCGTGGTCTGGAGGCCACGATCATCGAGGCCCTGCCCACGCCGCTGGTCCGGGCGACGGGCCACGAGATGGGTGCCGCGATCGCGGCCCTGCATGAACTGAACGGCACCAGCCTGCGCTGTGGCGTGGGTGTCGCCTCGATCGAGGGCGACGGCAAGGTCGAGCGGGTGGTCCTTGCTGATGGCACGACGATCGAGGCCGACCTCGTGGTCGTCGGGATCGGCGTGATCCCCTCGGTTGGCTGGCTCGAGGGTTCGGGCCTGACCATCGAGAACGGCATCGTCTGCGACGAGAACCTGTGGACCGGCGTGCCCGGCGTCTACGCCGCTGGCGACGTCGCGAGCTGGATCAACCCGACCATGGGGGAGCGCCAGCGGATGGAGAACTGGACGGCTGCCGCCGAGCAGGGTGCCGCCGCAGCGCGCAACGCGCTGGATCCGGAGAACGCCAAGGCCTACGGGACCGTGCCGTACTTCTGGTCCGACTGGTACGACGTCCGGATCCAGTTCGTCGGTTCGCCCGAGGCTGACGAGGTCGTGCTGGTCGATGGCGATCCGGGTGGTGGGTCGCGCTGGGTAGCGCTCTACCGCCGCGACGACCGCTTGATCGGTGCACTGACCGTCAACGGCCAGGCCGAGATCATGAAGTACCGCGTGCAGATCATGAAGGGCGGCTCGTGGGAGGACGCCCTGGCCTTCGCCGAGAAGCGCCGGATCGCGCATGAGGAGAAGCTCGCCGCGGTTTGACGCGCCCCGTCAGGGGTGGAGGTGGCTGCGGATGAGCAGGGCGAGGCTGCGGCTGAACTGGTCGTCCTGCCCGGCGGCCGCCAGCACCCGGCCGAGCAGTTCTCGCTCGTCGTCGACTGAGCCGACGGCCTGGTCCTCGGCGCCGTAGCCGCCGGGGTGGCGTGAGGCGCGGTGCAGGCCGCTGCCGAGGGTGAGCCAGAATCCCGCGACGACCATCTGGGCGGCGCGGTCCAGGTCGTGGCAGACCCCTTCGGCCATCCGGCTGAGGGTGATGCCCACCTGGGTGGCCTGCGGGCCGACGATCTGTCGCCCGGCTGAGGCCTGTCCGATGGCCGGGTGCTCGATCAGCAGGTCGTGCAGCCGCAGGAACCAGTCGACGATGACCGCTTCCGGGTCACCGCTTTCGGCGAAACCGAGCTGGCCAATGGACTCGTCGATGACCAGGTCGAGGAGCTCCTCCTTGCCGCTGACGTGGTGGTACGTCGCCATCGGCGTGACGCCGAGCTCGGCCGAGAGTCGGCGCATCGTGAGCTTGTCGAGGCCGTCGCGGTCGGCGATGGCCAGCGCCGCTTTCACGATGCCGGGGACGTCGAGCCCTGCGATGCGTGCCATGACTTCCTCTCGTGAGCCGGGTCACAGATTCTGCTTGCCATCGACGACTGTACAACGTACATTCGTTTTTAGAGGTCATTAAAAACGAAGGATGCATCGGATGCCGCAACACCCCACCGACGAGGACGTCGAAGTCCTCCACGCGGTCGCACCACTGGGCTCGTCGTGGTCGTCGATCAACCTCGCCGAGGCCGTCCCCGGCGTGATGACGCCGCTGACCGCCAGCGCCTGGGTTCCGGCCAGCGAGACCGGACTGCGCCTGCCCTTCCACGCGATGGGAGTGCTCGAGACCGCACGCAAGGAGATCCCGGCCGACCCGGCCGACCGGATCACCAACGCGTTCTTCGGTCGGATGGCCGTTCGTGTCGACTTCCTGTGCGAGATCGGTGACCTGGTGCCCGGGCAGAGTGGCGAGGCCCTGTCGCGCGACTTCTTCGGCTATGTGCCGCCGGGCTACGAGAGCAACCCGTCGCTGCGCCGGGTCCCGTTCATCCTGGCCCGCTATCCCCGCACCCTTGCCACGATCGCTCGCCGAGTCGAGGACCTGCGCGCGCGGACCGATGCCTGGTGGCGGGTCGAGATCGCTCGTATGGACACGCTTGATCTTGCCGCCAGCCAACGGCTCGTCGTCGAGGCGGACCGCCGGTTCGCGGAGAGCCTCGCAGCTCAGGCCCTGATCAGCGCCGCCGCGATCCAGCCGATCCAGGAGCACCTCGACAAGCTCGCCCAGTCCGCCGGGGTCGACGGGTCCGCACTGCTGCGGGGAACGCCCCATGAGGAGAGCGCGGTCCTGGGCGACCTGTGGCTGGTCTCGCGAGGAACGCTGTCCCTCGACGAGTTCCTGCGACGCCACGGCTACCACGGACCGGGGGAGGGCGAGGTCGCCACCCGCGTGTGGCGTGAGGACCCGGAGCCCGTACGACGGATCGTGGCGCAGTACGCCGCCAAGCCGGACCACGAAGCGCCCGACGCTCGTCATGCCGACCACCGTGCCGAGCGCGAACGCGCCGAAGCCGCAGTGATGGCCACGGCCGGTGGTGCGGCGGGGCGCCTGAAGGCCCGCCTCGTGCTGCGCCTCGCGCGCCGATTCATCCCGCTGCGCGGAGTCGGCAAGGTGTCGTACCTGCAGAGCCTGGACGTCCTGCGCGGGGCCGCTCGCCGGGTCGGGGCCGACCTGGTCGCCGCTGACCGGCTCGACCACGCCGACGACACGACGTACCTCACTGTCCAGGAGCTGGGGGATCCGTTCCTCCGCTACCGTCCGGACCTTCGGGCGACGGTCGACGCACGCAAGCTGCAGCGGCGCGAGTTCCAGCAGCTGACGGTGCCGTCGGCCTGGACTGGACAGCCGGTTCCCCAGGAGGTCGTGGTCGCGGACGACCCGGCCGGGGCGTTGGCCCTGGCCGGCATCGGCGCCTGCCCCGGCGTCGTGGAAGGCCGCGTCGTCGTGGCCCACGATCCCTCGAACGTCGAGATCGAGGAGGGCGACATCCTCGTCGCCCACACCACCGACCCGGCCTGGGTGTCGCTGATGTTCCTGTCGGGCGCGCTCGTCGTCGACATCGGCGGCCTGATGAGCCACGCGGCGGTCGTCGCCCGCGAGCTCGACATCCCCTGCGTGATGAACACCGGCACCGGCACCCGGGTCCTGCGCGACGGCGACCTGGTTCGCGTCGACGGCCGGGCCGGCACTGTCGAGGTCCTCGAACGGGCCTCACTGACCACCACCCACCCTGAAGGAGTCACCGCATGACCACCACGACCGAGACCCCCGGCAGCACCCTGTGGGGGCCGCTCGCCGAGCCGATCCACAACGACGCGGCGGGTCCCGGTGACCCGGTGTGGAAGGACAACGGCTACCTGTCCTTCTGGGACACCGAGCGCCAGGTCTTCGGCACCTTCCACGTGTCCACCTCGCCCAACGGCACCGGCGCCCGCCGCGCACGTTGCTCGGTCCTCCTGGGGGGCGAGGGCGGCCGCGTCGTCGAGGTGATCGAGGAGCTCGACCCGGGCACTTTCACCAGCCAGAGCATTTCCTTCGGCCTCGACGGCACGATCACCGTTGACCATCCGGACCTCGTCGCTCGACTGACCAACTCGCCGATTCACCAGCCTGCCGACTACTCCACGACCGACCTGATTCCGGAGCTCGTCCCGGGCAAGCCGCTGCAGCACTTCCAGCAGGCCTGCCGCCTGGTCGGCACCTTCGAAGCCGACGGAGAGAGGTACGACGTCGACGGCTTCGGCATGCGCGACCGCACCTGGGGCTTCCGCGACGAGTCGGCCCAGTGGGCCGAGTACGCCGGACTGGTGGGCGTCTTCGACGGAGTGTTCGTGACCGCCATGAAGTTCCTCGGCACCGACGGCGTCCTGAAGGCCGACGGCTTCGTGATCGACGCCGCCGGGTCGCACTCGATCACCGGGATCGGCTTCCGTCGTACGGCGGCCGCGCAGTTCCTCGCCGGGACGCTGACCCTTGCCGACGGCTCGGTGCGGGTGGTCACCCTGACCGACCGCCTGGCCGGCTTCTTCGTGCCGATGGGCGCGGAGACCGACGGGCCGGCCTTCGGCACCTACGACGACTTCATGCAGCTCGAGCTCGACGGAAGGACGGGTGCCGGCTTCTTCGAGCAGGGCATCGTCCACCGCGTGTACTGATCAGGAGACACCGATGAACCACGAAGCACTCCGACTGTTCCAGGCCGTCCGGCTCAAGGGCCGTGCCCTGCCTGTCGATCTCGCTGCGGCCGCCGGGCTGCCGCTCGCCGTTGCTGGCCCCTTGCTGGACGATCTCTCCGCGTCCGGTCACGTGGTCGAGGCCCGTGAGCGGATCAAGCTCACCCCGGAAGGACGTGCCGCGCTCGAGGAGCTGCTGGCCGCCGAGCGCGCGGGTGTCGATGGTGCCGCCCTCACCGCCGGCTACCACGAGTTCGATGCCCACAACGATGCACTCAAGGGCCTGATGACGCGCTGGCAGCTCAAGGACGAGAGCACGCCGAACGACCACACCGACCCGGCCTACGACCAGGCCGTCGTTGCCGACCTGGTCGTGCTCGATGAAGGTTTCGTCCCGTTGCTGGCACGGTTCGTGGCCCTCGCGCCGCGCCTGGGGCACTACCCGGCCCGCTTCGCCCACGCGCTGGAGCAGATCGCCGCGGGTGACCACACCTGGTTCGCGCGGCCGCTCGCCGACAGCTATCACACCGTCTGGTTCGAGCTCCACGAAGACCTGATCGGCCTCGCCGGGCTGACCCGCGCCGACGAGGCCGCCGCCGGGAGGGCGCTGTGAACGCGCCCACCCTGGCCAGCTCCGTCGTCGCCCTGGCGGGCGGCGGCAGCCACACCCGCGAGGAGATCGGCGGCAAGGCGTGGAGCATCCAGCAGATGCTCGGCCTGGGCATTCCGGTGCCGCCGGCGTTCGTCGTCACCACCGACGTCTGTCGTGACTACCATCGCGCCGGTCGGGTCCTCGACGAGAAGGTCTGGCAGCAGGTCGTCGCCGCGATCGCTGGCATCGAGGCCGCCGTCGGGCGGACCTTCGGTGGCGAGCAGCCGCTGCTCGTCTCCGTGCGCTCCGGGGCCTCGAACAGCATGCCCGGCATGATGGACACCGTCCTGAACCTCGGCATGAACGCCGCCATCGAGGAGCGTCTCGCGGTCGAGACCGGCAGCCCGGCGTACGCCGCCGACACCCGGCACCGCTTCGAGGAGCAGTTCGCCAAGGTCGTCGGTACGACGGCCCCGCAGGACCCGTGGGAGCAGCTGCGCCTGGCCGTCTGCGCCGTTCTCGACAGCTGGTTCTCGAAGCGGGCGGTCGCCTATCGCGCCGCGCGCGACATTCCGGACACCGGCGGCACGGCCGTCACGGTCCAGGCGATGGTCTTCGGCAACCTCGACGACGAGTCCGGCACGGGCGTGCTGTTCTCGCGCGACCCGCTCACCGGCAGTCCCGAGGTGTACGGCGAATGGCTGGCCCGCGGCCAGGGCGAGGACGTCGTCTCCGGTCGGTCCGACGCGCTGCCGCTCGACGCGCTGGCGGCGGCTCAGCCTGACGTGCACGCGCAGCTCATGGCCGCCACCGCGACTCTCGAGGCCGAGGGTCGCGACGTGATGGACATCGAGTTCACGGTCCAGTCGGGAACGCTGTGGCTGCTGCAGTCGCGGCCCGCGAAGCGATCGCCCGAGGCGGCGGTCCGCTCGGCCGTGCACCTCGCCGAAGCCGGCATCATCACCCGCGCCGAGGCGCTCGAGCGGATCCGTCCCGAGGACGTCAGCGCCCTCCTTCGACCGCACCTTGCCGCCGCCGACCTGCTGGCCTCGCCGGCGGTCGCCGTCGGCAAGCCGGCCTGCCCCGGCATCGCGACGGGCGTGCTGGTCACCGATGCCGACGAGGCCGAGGACCGTGCCGACAACGGCGAGGACGTGATCCTCGCCCGGCCGACCACGGACCCCGACGACGTCGCCGGGATGGCGGCATCGGTCGCCGTACTGACCGAGATCGGCGGCTCGACCTCGCATGCCGCCGTGGTCTGTCGTGAACTCGCCCTGCCGTGCGTGGTCGGCACCGGCGCCGACACCCTGATGGGCCTGGCCGGTCAAGTGGTCACGGTCGACGCGACCAACGGGACGGTCCATCTGGGCGTGCTCCGGGTCGAACCACCTGCCACATCCGATGATCCCGTGCTGGCGACGCTGCGCGCATGGCGCGACGAGGAGGAGACGGCATGACCGCCACCGACGAGATGATTGACCTGCTCGACACCCCCGCACCGCGAGCGGACACCACCTGGACCACGGGCAACGTCGCGGAGGCGTTCCCGGGCGTGTTCACGGCGTTCGGGTTGTCGTTCGTGTTCGGACCGATGGAGCTGGCCTTCCGCCGGATGTTCCGCGACCTGGGCGTCTACACCGATGCCGACGTCCACGTCCCGACCCAGGTCGACGACTGCTTCTGGTCGGTCTTCGCGGGCCGGGGTGCAGGCAACATCGACAAGTTCCGCGAGATCGCCGACGTCATGCCCGGGACCTCGGCCTCGGCCGTGGAGCAGCAACTGTTCGGCTTCGTGCGGCCGGAGACCGTCGACGCCAACGTGCGCAACCGCTACCCGGCGATCATCGCCCGCGCGCCGCGCTGGCTGATCGGCGTCCCGAAGCGCCACGACGCGATGTTCGCCGAGCTGCGGCGCTGGCGACTGGAGCAGCTCCCGCGGATCGCCAACCTCGACGAGACCGGCTGCCTGGCCCTCCTGGACGACGTGCGCCAACGGTTCGAAGACGTCATGTCGATCCACATGGGTGTCGCGATGATCAGCTCCAGCTTCGCCGACAAGGTCGCCGAAGCGGCGAAGGCCGCCGGGCACGAAGGGCTCGAGGGACAGCTGTTGTCGGGTGTCGGGTCCGACGAGAACGAGGTCGCGCACGACCTCTGGGCCCTTGCCCATGGCGAGATCACGATGACGGAGTTCTCCGACCGGCACGGCTACCACGGCCCCGGCGAGGGTCAGCTCGCCGGATCGGTGTGGCGGGAGAACCCGGCGCCGATCCTCGCGCGGCTCGACGACTACCGCGCCATCGCGCCCGGATCGCCGCGGTCGCCGAAGGTACGCAGCGCGGCCCAGGTGGCCGTACGGGACCAGGCGATCGCCAGCCTGCTGGCGGCGACACCGCGCCTGAAGCGTCGACCGACTGCCTTCCTGCTGAAGGTGACCTCCCGGTTCCTGGCCCTGCGCGAACAGGGCAAGGCCGGCTACCTCCTCACCTTCGACGTGGCCCGCGCCGCCACGCGCCGCCTCGGCGAGCTCCTCGTCGAGCGCGACGTGATCGCGGCCCGCGACGACGTCTTCCACCTGCGCCACGACCAGCTCGTCGCGGGAGTCCACACCGACCAGCGAGACCTCGTCGCCCGCCGTGCCGCCGAGCACGACGCCCGACAGGGGCTGCGGTTGCCGCATGCCTGGTCCGGCGTCCCCGAGGTGGTCAAGGCCGGTGACGGCGCGGGTGCTGCGACCGTGCTGGGTGATGTGGTGACCGGCGTGGCCGCCAGTGGCGGTGTCGTGGAGGGCCGTGCTCGCGTCGTACGCGATCCCAACGAGGTTGAGCTCGACGACGGCGACATCCTTGTCTGCGAGACCACGGACCCCAGCTGGGTGTCCTTGTTCCTTGTGGCGGGTGGCGTGGTCACTGACCACGGCGGGCTGCTCAGTCACGGGCCGATCGTGGCCCGCGAGCTCGGCATCCCCTGCGTGTGTGGCACCGAGACCGGCAGTCACCGGATCCAGGACGGCCAGTTGCTCCGACTCGACGGTGACGCCGGCACCGTCGAGGTCATCGGATGACGTACGACGACCTCAGCGCCTACGTGGTTGCCGGACGAGTCGCCTCGCACCTGCCCGACGACGTCCCCAACGAGACCGCCGTGCGGACTCCGCGCCAGGGACTCGACGACGCCGTCGAGGCCGAACGCCTCGGCTTCCGCCGGATCTTCTTCTCCGAACGTTGGAACCTCAAGGAGGCGGGGGTGTTCCTCGGCGCGGTCGGCGCCTGTACCGAGCACCTCGGGCTCGGCACCGGGCTGGTCTCGCCGGCCCGTCGACACCTGCTGCACATGGCGGCGTTCGGCGCCACGATGCAGGCGATGTTCGGGGAGCGGTTCGTGCTCGGCCTCGGCCGTGGCGACCACGGCTACCTCAAGCACGAAGGGCTGAAGACTGCCGGCTACGACGGGATCGTCGACTACGTCGGCCTGCTGCATCGGCTCTGGCGCGGCGAGGTCCTCACCCACGACGGCCCAGCCGGTCGCTATGAGGCCATCAAGCTCGGCGACACCTACGAGGGTGCACCCCCGCAGGTGTGGTCCGGCAGCTTCGCGCTGCCCCGGGCCGCAGCGGCGGCCGCAACGGCGTTCGACGGCGTGCTCCTCCCGCCGCTGTTGACGCCCGATGCAGTCGCCGCCGCGGTCGCCCGGTTGCGCGAGGCCTGCGAGCGGATCGGCCGCGACCCCGCGACGTTGCGGGTCACGGCCTGCGTGATCACGGCACCCGACCTGGCCGAGGAGGAGTCCCGCGCGCTGGCCCATGCCCGGGCGGTGACCTACCTCCAGGCCAAGGAGTACGGCGACGCGACCGTGCGCGCCAACAGCTGGGATCCCGAACCCGTGGCGCGCCTGCGCGACCACCGACAGCTGAACGGAGGCGAGATGGCCGACACCGCGTTCCACCGCATCGAGCTGCTCGAACCTGCCCGCCTGGTGCCCGACACCTGGATCGCCGACTCCTGCGCCCTGGGGACCTCGACCGAGGTGGTTGCGCGCCTGCGGGAGTACCGCGCAGCCGGCGCTGACGAGATCGCGACGTACGGCAGCACCCCGGGGCAGAACGCAGCGGTTGCGGCAGCGTGGGGAGACGCGTCGTGACCGAGGTGCTCCAGGGCTCGAATCCCTTCGGTGTCGATCCGGACGACGACCTCCTGCACGCAGTTCCGGACGGCGTACCGGGCTGGAGCGAGACGATGTACTTCCACGTCTGGTCGCCGGACACGGCCCAGGGGCAGGGCGTCGGTGTCTTCATCCACTGCGGTCGCTGGCCCGAGGACCCCGATCTGTGGTGGGCCCAGGTGATCGCACTCCTGCCCGACGGCCGCCTGCTCGTCGATCGCTCCTGGGGGCGCGCGCCCGACGATCGCGGCCCGGCGACGGGGAACCTGCGGATCCGCTGTGTGGAGCCGCTTCGGCGGTGGCGCCTGGAGCTCGACGGCGCCGGCGAGATCACCTCGCTCGATGCCATGGTTGACGGCCCGGTCGGTGCCGGCCCGGCCCAGGCCTTCACCTTCGCCATCGACCTCGAGGCCGCGGCTCCCGTCTGGGACATGCATGCGGCTCTCGGCATCGACGGCCTGCAGTGGGCGGCCTTCCACCACACCCAGGGCTTCCGGGCAACGGGAAGCATCACCGCCGGATCCGGTGCGGCTGCTCGGGAGTGGGACGTGGCCGGGGTCGCGCACCGAGACCACTCCAGTGGCCCCCGCGACGTGTCTCACCTCGGAGGGCTGCACTTCTGCGTGTTCGTGTTTCCCCAGTCAGGACGCGTGATCAACGGCCTGGTCAACTGGAACACCGATCACGCCGTCGACCACCGCACCCAGGCGGTCTTCGAGGGCGGCACCGGCCCCGACGCCACGGTGGAGATCGGCGCATCCATCCGGTTCACCGGTCTCGAGGACCACCGCACCCACCAGCCCCGGGCGTTGAACGTCGCCTTCGACCGGGCCGACGGGTCGTCGTACGACCTGAAGGCGGAGTGGCTGCACGGCTACTCACTCACCTTCCTGTCGCCCAACGAGAACATCAACGGCGTTGACCTGGACGGCCAGCCCGACGCGCTCGTCGTCACCCAGAGCACCGTGCGGGTCGTCGCGCCCGACGGCGAGGTCGGCTACGGCGTCATCGAGCGCGACTACCGACCTTCCCACCTACCCTCACCCCAGGAGCGCTGATGCCACCGAAGACACGGGCTTCCCGCAAGCCACGTACGCCACGCCCGGTTCCCGTTGTTGCAGCAGTCGAGGGTCCCGACCTCGAGCGGAGCCCCGTTCACACGCCCGGTCGGCGACTGCGCTGGACGACGGCGAACGTCGACGAGGGGTTGCCGGGGACGGTCACGCCGCTGACGTGGTCGCTCTACTTCCCGCCGACCGAGTCGACGATGCGGGACTGCTGGGTCGACCTCGGGGTGATGCCGGAGTCGGAACGGGCAGTGCCTGACGACGTCGACGGCCGGTTCATCTCGGTCGCCTACGGTCACGCGATCGCCAACGTCGACCTGATGGGACAGATGGCGGCCAGGATCCCGGGCGGCTCGGCCGCGATGATGGAGGAGCAGTTGTTCGGCTCGGTCCAGGGCGGCGGTCTGCCGGAACCCACCGGTCTGCGCAAGATGCGGCGCTACCCGTTCGTCGCCGTGAAGTTCCCCCGAACTCTGCGCCGAGCGATGCGGGCGCTGGATCCGACGGCGAGCGAGATCGACGCGTGGTGGGGGAGGGCGGCGTTCGGCGCCAGCGACCTCGACCTCGCGGGCGCGACCGCCCTGCTGGTGGAGGCGCGCGCCCAGTTCGAGCGCGTGCTGATGATCCACATGGTGCTGTCGATGGCCTGCCAGGGCGTGATGGGCCAGGTTGAGACGCTGGCCACCAGGGCCGGGATGCCCGAGCTCGGGCACCAGTTGGTCAAGAGCGAGCAGGGCACGGCCGAGTTCGACCTCGTGCGCGACCTGTGGCGGTTGTCGGCCGACGAGATCGACATGGACAGCTTCCTGCGCAGTCACGGCTATCACGGCCCTCGCGAGGGACTGGTGGAGTCGGTGTCGTGGCGGGAGGACGCCGCGATGGTGCGCGACCTCGCCGCGCGCTACCGCAGCCGGACAGGGGACATGGACGGACTGGTCCTCCGCCGTCGCGAGGAGCACGCGGCCGCCGTACGACGGCTCGAAGGGGCGCTCGGCCGGGTCCGATCCGTGCCGGCGCGGCTGCTGCTGCGGTTCGCCTCGAACGCACCGGACTGGCGCGAGACCGGCCGCGCGAGCATCCTGCGCTGCGTCGACGTCACCCGGGCCGCGTCTGGGACCGTGGGGCTCCGGCTGGTCGAGGAGGGCGTCCTCAGCGCTCCCGGCGAGGTGCGGTTCCTGACCATCGACGAGCTCGTGCAGATCGACCGCGCGACCGTGCGCAGTGCGGTGGTGTTCGCGGGTCGATCCGTGGCGGAGACAGTGGCGGCGCGGCGCGCGGACCACCAGGCCTACGACGCGCTGAGCCTGCCGCACGTGTGGCACGGCCTGCCCACGGTCGAAACCGTCGTCGTGAGCGATGCGGTGTCGGCCGACGGCCCGGCGAAGTCGCCGGGTGCGTCTCAGGACGGCCTGGTCGTCACCGGCCTCGGCGTCAGTGCCGGTGTCGCCGAGGGCATCGTGCGGGTCGTGACCGACCTCGACGAGGCCGACTTCGACGACGGCACCGTGATGGTCTGCAAGGCCACCGACCCCAGCTGGGCCTCGCTGTTCCCCCTGGCCGAGGCGGTCGTCACCGATGTCGGTTCCGCCATGAGCCATGCCGCCATCGTGTGTCGCGAGCTGGGCCTGCCCTGTGTGGCCAACACCCGTACCGGCACCACGCAACTGCGCGACGGCATGCGGGTCCGGGTCGACGGGAGCGCGGGCACGGTCGAGGTCATCGGGTGACCGGTCCAGTCAACGTCCGCGACGTGGGCGGCCTGCCGCTGGTGGGTGGGGGCGTGACCCGTCGCGGTGTGCTGCTCCGTGGTGACGCCTTGTACGACGGCGACGAGCCACCTGCGCACGTGACCTGGCCGCCGGCCACCGTGATCGACCTGCGGTCCGCGAAGGAGCGCGACCGGTCGCCGTACACCTGGCCGGAGGGGGTGGCGATCGTGTCCCGGGAGCTCTTCGACGCCGCCGACCTGGGACGCATGCCGCGGGAGGGCGCCCTGATGTCCGTCTACCGCGAGCTGGTGGCCAACGCTGGTCCCGGGATTGCCGGGCTGCTGGACGTGATGGGCGACGGGCCGACGTACCTCCAC
Organism: Nocardioides sp. WS12; assembly: GCF_014108865.1. Classification (NCBI taxonomy): domain Bacteria; kingdom Bacillati; phylum Actinomycetota; class Actinomycetes; order Propionibacteriales; family Nocardioidaceae; genus Nocardioides; species Nocardioides sp. WS12. The sequence continues at coordinate 1,529,595 of NZ_CP053928.1, forward strand.
TGCGCGGCCGGCAAGGACCGCACCGGCGCGAGCGTCGCCGCGTTGCTGCTGCTCGCCGGCGTCCCCGAGGAGGCGGTCGTCGCGGACTACCAGCGCACCGAGTCCGCGATGGGCGGCGTGCTCGCGCGACTGGTCGAGCGCGGCGCCATCGACGTCGACGGCTGGCAACCCGAGTGGGCGGAGGCGCCGTACGAGGCGGTCGGCCTGGTGATCGAGGCGGTCACCGGCCACCCCGACGGCCCCCGCGGGTGGTTCCTTGAGAACGGCGCGACCGATGCCGCGATCGATCGGTTCCTCGGCCGTTTCATCTGAACAACGGCAGGGATCCGATCGACCTGCTTGATCGGATCCCTGCCGATGTCGCTTCCGCCGCCTGGTTTGCGCTCCCGTCCACAGGCGGAAGCGGCCGAGGTGTCGGCCGGACCCGGGCTGGACAGGGCTCGGTCATGGATGACATCGACGACCTCCTCGATCGCCAGGACGGTGTCATCGCGCGCCATCAGGTGCTGGCCCGTGGCCACTCGCCCGCCTTCGTCGCACGCAAGGTTCGGCGTCGGGACTTGGTGACCGTTCACCCGGGCGTCTACGTCAACCACACGGGTCCGCTGGTCTGGCGCCAACGAGCCTGGGCGGCCGTCCTGGCGTGCTGGCCGGCGGCATTGAGCGGCTGGTCGGCGATCCGCGCGCACGAAGGGCCCGGTCGGCGGCGATTCGACGACGACCGGCCGATCGAGGTCATGGTCCGGCACGGCCGCCGGCCGCCGTTGCTGGACGGGGTGCGTGCGCGGGAGTCGCGGAGATTCGAGGAGTCGGCGCAGCTGCACCTGAGTCCGCCGAGGCAGCGCTACGACGACGCGATCATCGAGCTCGCGGATCGTGCCTCGAACGAGTTGGACATGATCGCCGTCCTCGCCGACGCGTGCGGTGGCCGTCGTACGACGGCTGCCCGGCTGCTGTCACGGATGGAGCAGATGTCCCGGCTGGCCCGACGAGCGCTGATGGAAGCGGTCCTGCAGGACGTGGCCGACGGGACCTGTTCGGTGCTCGAGCACGGCTACCTCACGCGGGTCGAGCGGGCGCACGAGCTTCCGCGTGGACTGCGGCAGGTAGCTGCCCGCGGCGAGGACGGTCGGCGCATGTTCCGTGACGTCGTGTACGGCGGCAGCCGGCCTCGTTGGCGCCAGATCGTCGAACTCGATGGTCGTCTGGGGCACGACTCGGCGACCGACCGCGATCGGGACATGGAGCGGGACCTCGACGCCGCCCTGGGGCTCGAGGACACCGTCCGGCTCGGGTACGGACAGGTCTTCGCCAGGTCGTGTTCGACGGCGGAAAGGGTCGGCCGGTTGCTCCAGATGCGGGGCTGGGCCGGAGAACCGAGTCAGTGTCCTGAGTGCCCACCGGCGGATCGGCAGGGATCCGATCAACCTGCTTGATCGAATCCCTGCCGTTGTTCGATGGTCAGCCGAAGCGCTTCTTCAGCCGCGTCAGCGCACCGTCCCGGTTCGCCTTGATCAGGGCCTCGGCCGCGTTCTTGCCGGGCAGGCCGGAGATGCCGCCGGTCGGGTGGGTACCGGCGCCGGTGATCCACAACCCCGGTACCGGCGTCTCGTAGCCACCGAAGCCCTGGGCCGGCCGGAGTCCGCCGAACCGCATGCCGACAGGTTCCACGTGGTAGACGTTGCCGTCCGGCACGTTGAAGCGCTCCTCGAGCTCGGGTGCGGACATCACTCGGCGGCTGATCTCCATGCTGTCGAGGCCCTCGTAGTAGAGCGATGACTCCTTGAGGACCTTGTTGCCGATCTGCTCGCGCATCTCCTCCCACGGGACCTTGGGGTTGCGCGGGAAGATGCCGGACCAGGCCCAGAAGGTGTCCTGGCCCTCGGGTGCCTGGGTGGGGTCGAGACGCGAGGGGACGATGCCGATGAAGCACTCGTTCTCCGGGTAGACCCGCTGCACGGCGCTGTTCCAGGCGTCGATGTGGTCCTCGTAGGTCTGCCAGCTCACGATCGGCTCGGTCAGGTCGAGGCCGTCCTTGCGCCAGGCGTTGTGCTTCGGCATGGTCAGCCGGCCCGACACGGCGACGTCGATCTTCAGGGTCGTCGTCTCGAGCACGTTCGTCGGGATGGCGTGCGCCCGGCGTTCGAGGTGGTCGGGCAGCGTGCCCTCGGGCAACAGTTGCGCCAACGTCGCCTTCGGGCTGCAGGAGGCGAGGGTCGTGGTCGCGAAGAGTTCTTCCCCGTTGTCCAGTCGGACACCGGCGACGGTGCCGCCGCGCACGATCATCTCGGAGACGCGGCTGTTCACTCGCACCGAGCCGCCGTGCTCGATCAGGCACTGGGTCAGCGCGTTGGTGAGGGCGCCGGTACCGCCCTGGAAGCGCGCGGAGTTCGTGCGGTGGCACATGGCGATGTAGATCAGTGCCCACGCCGTACCGTCCTGGGTCATCCAGCAGAAGGGCGGCATCGAGGCGAGGGCGGCCCGCAGGAGCGGGGTGTCGAACCGCTCCTCGATGAACTCCTTGTGCGACGTCGTCAGGAAGGTCGTCAGCGGCAGCAGTTCCTTGCGCTTCTTGAGCGCCGCCGGCAGCTCGCGCATCAGCTGCGCGCCGGGGCGCAGGGGATGGCCGTTCATGTAGGGGATCGCGAGGTCCATGGCGGCGTCGAGCGAGCGGGCGAACGCCTCGTAGGCGCGCGCGTCCTTGGGGGAGAAGTACCGCAGCTCCTCGACGGTCTTCGCCGGGTCCTTCCAGAACGCCAGCGACGGTCCCTCGGGGTCGAGGTGGACGTGGAAGGGATCGGCGATGATCTGCTTGAAGCCGTACTTCTTCAGCTCGAGGTGCTCCTCGATGCCCGAGGAGCGGAAGAGCGAGGCCTGGATCCCACCTTCGTTGATCAGGTGGCCCGGGGCGTCGGGGAAGATCGGGTTGGTCGAGATCATCCCGCCGATGGTCGGGGAGGCCTCGACGACCTCGACGGTGAATCCGGCCTTGGCGAGGTAGCAGGCGGCGACGAGGCCGTTGTGGCCGGCGCCGATGACGAGGACGTCAGTGGGTGCCTTCGGGTCAGGCATGGGAGAGCTCCAGTTCAGTGGCGAGGTGGGCTTCGGTGCGGATGGCGCGCAGGAGGACCCAGGTCATGACGAGGTACCAAGCGCCGAAGGCCGCGGCCGGGATCCAGAACCCGATGAGTCCGGTCCAGGCGAAGACGCCGTCGGCGAAGAACGCGATGAGGGTGGCGGGCAGGACCAGGAAAGCCAGCCAGAGGCTGAACCACGCGACCCACCGGGGGAAGACCGGCTCGGGCGAGCGATCGCCGAGGGTTGCGATCGCGATCGCCACCAGCTGTCCGACGACCGGGGGCCAGGGAATGATCAGCAGGATGTAGGACAGATCGTTCAACGCGAGAGTGATCTCTGCGGGCCGCTCCGGACGGAACGCGCCGACCATGAAGAACACGATGGGCACGGTCAACACCATCGTCACGATGATCCCCGACGCGAACTGCAGCACCGACATCACCGGGAATCCCCGCTCCGCGCGGCGCAGCTGGAGGCTCACCACCAGCGAGAACGGCAGGGTGAGGAAGGCACCGGCCATCGCGATGGTCAGCCCCGTCAGGTGCAGGGCCTGATTGTTCGCATAGTGCTGGGCGACCTGAGCTGCCGAGTCGGTTGCAGGAACGAGTGGGATGAAGCCCCCGAGCAGGCCCCATCCGCCGAACAGGCAGACGGTGAAAAGAGGCCCGCACCACGCCATGATGACCTGGTTCCGGCGGTGGAGATCGACGTCGGACACCTGCGACATCGAGGTCACCGGTTCCCGATGAACGATTGTGCGTCCCCACCCGGCGCAGGTGCGCCGATCAACGCGGCGAGCAGTTGGCTGGCGGGGTTGTTGAACTTCATGGGAGCGTCGGGCGGCAGCAGACCCAGTTCGATCATCAGGTTGCCGGCCCGGTGCATGATCACGGCAAGTCGTACGGCGGCCCACACCTCGTAGAAGTCGAGGTGCTCCAGCGCCCGGCCGGCCGCCTTCTCGTAGATCGCGACGACCTCGTCGCGCGACGGGAATCCTTCGGGCACGGGGAACCCGATGCCCTCGGTGTGGTGGCGCAGGATGAACAGCCACCACGCGACGTCGGCCTCGGGCTGGCCGAGACCGACCATCTCCCAGTCCAGGACAGCATTGACGGCGAGATCATCGCCGAAGAGCTGGTTGCCGATCCGGGCGTCGCCCCACAGCAGGACCGGGTCGCGATCGTCGGCGGGCCGATGCTCGGCGAGCCAGGCGAAGCCGGATTCGACGGTCGGGTTGGTGTCGCCCGCACGGGCCCAGTCGTAGAAGTCCTGCCAGCGCGCGAGATCGGCGTCGTAAACGGAACCAGCGTCGGCCCCGGCTGCCGGCGCGAGCGAGTCGAGGCCGAGGGTGCGCCAGTCGGCAGCGTGGATGCTGGCGATGGCCTCGATCGAGTTGCGGCACAGTTCGCCGCGCAGTGCAGGAGTCAGGTCCTCGAGCACCCAGCCCGCTGCCGTGAAGGGCGGGTCGTCGGCGGGCACCCGGCCGAAGGCTCGCTCCATCACCAGGAACGGGGAGCCGAGCACGGCGGGGGAGTTCTCGACCCACCGCACGACAGGCGTCGGCACGCCGGCGGACGCAAGGCCGTTCATCACCGCCGCCTCACGGGCGAAGTCGTAGCTGGGGAACACGGAAGGTCCGGCCGGTGCGACCCGGGCGACGAATTGTCCGGTCTCCTGCCCGTCGGACCAGGTGGCGGTGAAGAGCACGGTGAGGTTGGACATGCCGCTCGCCGCGGGCACGTCGCAGTCGGTGATGCTGGCGCCGGGCAGTCGCTCGGCGAGCCAGGTCTCCAGGGCGCCGCGGATCTCTGCCGGGTCGGTGTTCGCGAGGGCCATCAGTTGTCTCCTTCGACGGGGGTGGGATCGGTGGCGCGGGCGACCATCGCCCGCTGGTACTTGTCGAACCAGATCTCCTGGTACGTGGCGTGGGCGATCCGCCCCTCTTCGTCGGTCCAGCGGAAGACGCTGTCGTGGAAGGAGACGTTGGGCCATGCAGGGATCGTCGCCGTTGCGATCGCCTCGCCGGTGAAGCGCCAGATGCGGCCGTCCTCGTCGGTGGCCTCGATCTCCTGGCGCAACGTCGCGAAGGTCAGCGGCTGACGCTCCAGGACGTTGCGTCGGATCCGGGTGACCTGCCGGGTCTCGCCCTTGTGGATCAGCCACGCGAAGTGGTGGGTCGGTGCACCCTCGGGGATGTCGAAGAGACCGGTCCAGGCCGGGTCGGTGTCGGGTGCCTCGAAGCTGATCTGGTTGAAGATCAGGTCCTCGCCGAAGTACATCGGCGACCAGCCGACGGGCGGAACGGGCACGCCGCCCTGGTCCTCGGTGCGTACCTGGCGCCAGGAGCGGTCACGCGGTGTGAAGCAGTCGACGTCGTACGTGACGCCCTCGAGGGTGAGCGAGCCGACGCAGTGCATGAACTGCTCGCTGCCGCCGGTGACGCGGCCCGGGTCACCGTGGTGGGCGTCCTCGCCGGGCATCACGTGGCCGCGGGCCAGGAGCGGGGTGACCGCGGTCTGGGTGACGTCGAACGACGTACGCCCGTCCTTGCTGGTGTAGCTCACTCGTGCAACCCGGCCGGGCTCCAGGAAATCGATGCGCAGGCCGTTGGCCGTGGTGATGACGTTCCCGTCGAACTCGGGCCACGGCATGGTGACCTCGTAGTCGAGGTGGGCGACGTCGAGCACATTGACGTTGTCGAGGCCCTGGAAGATCGCGACGCCGCCCTGACTCAGCGGGAATGTCGGCTGGTAGCGGACGTAGAGGAACGCGCCAATCGCCGCCTCCGGCACCGAGAAGCCGAAGTAGTGGGTGTGGATCGTGTGGTGGTCCCAGTCCTCGGCCCCGACGGGCAGCGGGACGAGGAGGTCCGTCTCGGGCGGGTGGACGGCGTGGTTCATCGAGGCTCCCAGCAGGTCGTGGCGTTTCGTGACGCCCACCACACTGACAGATAATGAATCCATTTTCAATATTGAAATTGATCTCAAAATAGATCTAGAGTCCGGCGCATGCTTGCTGCTGCCGCCCGGGAGATCCCGGCCCACCCGACCACCGAGATGCCGTTCGGTCCCGAGATCGCGTTCACGATCTTTCTCGGGATCCCTGTTGTCGTGGGGGTGTTCTTCGCGATCCGACATCTCCTGACGGGCCGGGGGCCTCTGCTCGCCGTGTGCCTGATCGGCGGTGGGGTCGCCTGCCTCTTCGAGCCGATCGTCGACACCCTCGGCCTCTGCTACATCCGCGAGGACGCGTACCTGACGACGTTCAGTTCGATGGGGCGTGACTTCCCGCTGTTCATCAACTTCGTCTATATCTGGTACGTCGGCGGGCTGGCCTACCTGGCCTACCGGATCTTCTCCAACGGGGTCACCGTGAAGGGCCTGTTCCAGCTGTACCTGATGGATGTCTTCATCAACATCTGGCTGGAGAGCCCGGGCGTCCTGATGGGTGCCTATGAGTACTACGGACCGCAACCGATGAACCTCTGGGGCCTGCCGCTGTGGTGGGTCTTCGTCAACCCGATCATGCCGCTGACTGCGGGTGCCCTGATCTACCGGTTGAAGCCGTACCTGCCCGGTTGGCGGATCGCGTTGGTCATTCCATTCATCCCGATGGCCGACGGCATCGGCAACGGCGCTGCGGCGTGGCCGGTCTGGACCGCGCTCAACCTCGACGCGCCGCTGTGGGTGAGCCACGTGGCCTTCCTGGTCACCGTCGGCCTGGCTCTCACCTGCGTGTGGGTGCTGTCCTTCGTGGTCTGCCGTCGCGACGACGAGGTCGCCATCCAGGGCAAGCTCGCCATCGTGAAGGCTGCCGTCTTCGGCGTGCCGGAAGGCAATGTGCCGCCGCCGGAGATCACCATCGGTTCGGGGCCGAAGGCGCCGGCCGTAGTGTGACCTCCGTGACTGGAGCGTCGGTGGGGGAGAGCCGGTACGACCGGCGTCGTGCGCGGACGCGGAGCGTGCTCGTCGCTGCGGGGCGGTCGCTGATCGGCGCCCACGGCGTCGCCGGACTGAAGATCCAGGACATCACCGAAGAGGCCGATGTCGCGCTCGGGTCCTTCTACAACTACTTCTCCAACAAGGAGGAGTTGGTCGAGGCGGTCGTCGAGGAGTCGCTCGCCGAGATGGCCGCGACCGCCGGTATCAACGAAGCCAACCGGCACCAGGATCCGGCGATCACCACCGGCCTCGCCGTCCTGCGCATCGTGGGCATCGCGTTCAGTGACCCGGACCTGGCCCGGTTGCTGGTCCGGCTCGACCATGCGGATCTTGTCTACACGCGGGCGATGTATCCCGCGGCGCTCGAGGTGGTGCGCACCGGTGTCGAGGCGGGGCGCTTCGTCGTGCCGCACGAAGATGCCGTCGTCCACAACGTGGTCGCCGGATCACTCGCCCTGATCCGCAGGATTCTGGACGGTGAGCACGACGACTCGGTCGTGGCTGCCCAGGCGGAACTGACCCTGCGCCTGCTCGGCCTTGGCGTCGAGGAGTCGGCCGCGATCGCCGCCCGCTGCATCGAGATCGGCCAGCGAGGCTGACCCCTTCTGCGCGCACCCGGGACTTTGGTCCCGACTTTCATCATTTTCTATGACCCCATTGAAAATCTTTTGAATCGGCATTAGATTTTCGAGGAGTTCTCGCTCGGGAGAACGGAGTCGCCCTGGAGGGGGGCGGCGTCATTCCTGATGGGAGCATCAAGGTGGGTGATCTGCTTCCCTTTGTCATCGCCGGTTTGGTGACGGGGTCGATCTACGGTCTGGCGGCGGTCGGTCTCGTGCTGACGTACAAGACGTCCGGGATCTTCAATTTCGCGCACGGCGCGATGGCGACAGTGAGCGCCTACGGCTTCTATTCGCTGTACGTCGACCAGGGGCTGCCGTGGTTCTGGTCGGCCCTGGTGTGCGTTCTCGTGCTCGGCCCGGTCATGGGTGTCGTGCTCGAAGGTCTCACCCGGATGGTGTCGCGGGCGACGCTCGAGCTCCAGATCGCCGCCACCATCGGCGTGCTGCTGCTGGTCCAGGGCGGTGTGACGCTGTTGTACGGGCAGGTCGAAGTGCGCACCGTCCCGGTCTTCCTGTCGGACGCGACGTTCACCCTCGGCGGCACGGTCGTGCAATGGTCGGACGCGATCACCTTCGCGATCGCGGTCGTCGTGACCGCAGGACTCTCGCTCGGCCTCGGCCGGCTGCGCCGGGGTGTGGCGATGCGGGCGGTCGTGGATGACCCCGACCTCCTCGACCTGATGGGGACGAGTGCCGCGGCGACCCGACGGCTCGCCTGGGGTGTCGGCGCCGCCCTCGCTTCCCTGTCCGGCGTGCTGTTCGCCCCGCTCCTCCCGCTTGACCCGTTGCAGCTCACGCTGCTCGTCGTCCAGGCCTTCGGCGCCGCAGCGATCGGCCGCTTCACCAGCCTGCCCCTCACCTTCGGTGGCGGACTGCTGATCGGACTCGCCGCATCGCTGGCAACGCGTCACTTCACCGAGGGACTGTGGGCGGGCATCCCGGCCGCGATGCCGTTCCTCGCGCTCTTCCTCGTTCTCCTGCTGATGCCGCGACGTTTCCTGGCGACCCGCGAGCGGCCGGCAGCGCGCACGCGTCCGTCGTGGCGTGCACCCGCACCGCTGCAGGTCGTCCTCGGGATCGGCCTCGTCGGTTTCCTGGCGACGGTGCCGTCGTTCGCCGACATCCACCTGACCGACTGGACGGTGGCGCTGGCGATGACCATCGTCTTCCTGTCGCTGGGCCTGCTGGTGCGCACGTCCGGCCAGGCGTCCTTGTGCCACGTCGGCTTCACCGCCATCGGTGCCTCGGCGTTCGCCCGGTTCACCGTTGACCAGGGCCTGCCCTGGTTCCTGGCCCTGTTCTTGGCCGGCCTGGTCGCCGTGCCGATCGGAGCCGTGCTGGCCATCCCCGCGATCCGGCTGAGTCCGCTCTATCTGGCACTGGCGACCTTCGGCTTCGGGATCGTGCTCCAGGTCATGTTCTACACACAGGACTTCATGTTCGGTGACACCGGCGCCGGACTGACCGTCCCGCGTCCCTCCGTCTTCGGGGCGGAGGATGACGCCGGCTACTACCGGCTCGTGCTCGTGCTGACGGTGCTCGCAGCCCTGCTGGTGGTGGCGCTCAACAGGGGTCGGATGGGGCGTCTCCTGCGCGGTGTCGCGGAGTCGCCGACGGCGCTCGCCACCACGGGGGTCTCCCTCGAGGTGACGCGGGTGATGGTCTTCTGCCTGTCGGCGTTCCTCGCCGCCATCGGTGGCGCGTTGGCCGGCGGGGCCTCGACGAACGTGTCGGCCGACAGTTACCAGCCCCTGCTGTCGATCACCTGGTTCGCCCTGATCGTCATCGTGGTCGGACACGAGCCGTGGTACGCCCTGCTCGCCGCAGCGGTGATGGTGCTGCTGCCGTCGTACAGCGGCGATCCCGAGATCGCCTTCCGGATGCAGGTCGCGTTCGGCGCGCTCGCGATCGTGGTGGCGGCCCTGACCGGCAAGCTCCAGGTGCCCCGGCCGCTCCGGGACTTCCTGGACCGCCTCACCTGGCGGCGTGCCACCGCCGTTTCCGCAACGGACGCACGCGACCAGGTCCGGCCGATGGCGTTGGAGACCGACGCCCTCACCGTGCGGTACGGCGGCGTGGTCGCCGTTGACGGGCTGACGTTGTCAGCCCCGACCGGCCGCATCACGGGACTGATCGGGCCCAACGGCGCGGGCAAGACGACGACCTTCAACGCCTGCTCCGGACTCGCCCGGGCGAGCTCCGGCACGATTCGGGTGGATGAGCACGCGGCGACCCGCTGGTCGGTCGCCCGCCGCGCCCGGCGTGGACTGGGGCGGACCTTCCAGCGGATGGAGTTGTTCGACTCGCTGTCGGTGCGACAGAACGTCGCGATCGGCGCGGAGGGCGTCCTCGCTGGCGGCAACCCGCTGCGCCAGTTGTTCGCGTTCCCGGGGGAGAACAGCAAGGTCGCGGCAGCCACGCGGGATGCCCTGGAGTTGTGCGGGATCGCCGACCTGGCCGACCGTGCAGCCGGATCGCTGTCGACGGGCCAGCGCCGCCTCGTCGAGCTCGCGCGCTGCCTGGCCGGACCGTCCTCGATCCTGCTCCTCGACGAGCCGAGCTCCGGCCTCGATCACAGCGAGAGCCAGCGATTCGGCGAGATCCTGCGGTCGGTGGTCCGTGAGCGCGGCGTCGGCATCCTCATCGTCGAGCACGACATGGCGCTGGTGCTCGACATCTGCGACCACATCCACGTCCTGGACTTCGGGAAGCCCCTCTTCGAGGGCACGCCGGCAGAGGTCCAGGCCTCGCCGCTGGTGCAGGCCGCGTATCTCGGCACCGACCTCGGCGCCACCGATCTCGAGACCGCCAAGGCAGGTGCCTGATGTCCGAACCCACTTTGCAGATAGAAGGCGTGCACGCCGGTTACCGGGGTGCACGTGTCCTCCACGACATCGACATCAGGGTCCCGGCCGGGACGGTGACCGCCCTGCTCGGACCGAACGGTGCCGGCAAGACGACCCTGCTCCGGGTCGCCGCCGGGCTGCTGCGCCCCTCGGCCGGGGTGCTCCGACTGGACGGTGCGGAGGTCACCCGCTGGAGCGCGTCCCGTCGGGCGCGCCATGGTGTCTGCCTGATTCCCGAGGGCAGGGGAGTCTTCGGTGGCCTCACGGTGCGGGAGAACCTGCGGATGATGCTGCCCGCCCGTGGTCCGCGCGGGCGCGTCGACGACGTGCTCGATGTGTTCCCCGACCTGCGCAACCGGCTCGGTCAGACGGCCGGAAGCATGTCCGGCGGTCAGCAGCAGATGCTGGCGCTCGCCCGTGCCTGGCTGACCGGACCGAAGGTCGTCCTGCTGGACGAGGTGTCGATGGGCCTGGCTCCGCTGGTCGTCGACGAGATCTTCGTGGCGCTCGACGCGCTGCGATCCACCGGCGTCTCCCTGCTCCTGGTCGAGCAGTACGTCGACCGGGCGCTGGCCATGGCCGACACCGTGCACCTGCTCGACCGTGGCCGGATCGCCTTCGGCGGCCCGGCGTCCGAGATCGACCGGGACGGCCTGCTGGCCAGCTATCTCGGCGCCACGACCACTCCTTGACCCACGTGTCCTCACCCCAACAGAAAGCAGAAAACTGATGAAGAAACGACTGCTGCGCGCCGGCCTGATCGCCGCCGTGCTGGCCCTCCTGACGGCCCTTCTGGCCGCCTGTGGTTCGGATGGTTCCAAGGACGGAAAGCTCGAGGTGGAGTCGGGCGGCCTCACCGGTGAACCGATCCGGATCGGCACCCTGTGCAGTTGCACGGGCCCGCTCGCAGCGTCCCTGGGGCAGAGCCTCGACGTGATCAAGGCGTGGGCGAGCTTCACCAACGAGAACGGTGGCATCAACGGCCACCCGGTCGAGGTCATCGCCTACGACGACGGCCAGAACCCGGCCACCGGCCTCGCGAAGGCCAAGCAACTCGTCGAAAAGGACAAGGTCATTGCCATCGTCGGCACGATGAGCCTGGTGTCCGACCAGTGGGCGTCGTACGTCTCGAAGAAGGGCATCCCGGTCGTCGGCGGCCAGCCGGTCGACACGTCGTTCTTCACGGACCCGAACTTCTTCGCCTCCGGATCCACCCTGCCGCTGCTCCTGCTCGGCGAGGTGACCGTGGCGGCCAAGGCCGGCGCGAAGGAGCTCGGCCTCATGTACTGCTCCGAGACGCCCGTCTGTGCGCAGCTGCCGGCGATCGTGAAGCCGCTCGCCGCCCAGGCTGGCATGACGGTGGTCGAGGCGAAGGTGTCCCAGTCGGCGCCGAAGTACCTCGCCGAGTGCCAGTCCTTCAAGGACAAGGGCGTGGACGCGATGTTCAATGCGGTGAACTCCGACGTGGTCCCGCGCATCGCAGAGTCGTGCTCGCAGGCCGGCTTCAACCCGATCCAGGTCGCCTCGTCGACGACGACGCAGAAGAGCTGGACCACCGATGAGAACCTCGACGGGTCCCTGGTCGTTGCCACCAACGCTGTCTACACCGACGCGTCGGTGCCCGGCGTCAAGAACTTCCTCGACGGCCTGGCCGAGCACGCACCCAAGGTGCTTGAGAGCCCGCAGTTCAGCTTCCCGCTGATCTACCCGTGGGCCGGTGGCGAACTGTTCAAGGCCGCTGCCGAGGCTGGCAAGGTCACCCCGGCCTCGACTGGTGCGGACGTGGTCGCGGGCCTGCGCCTGCTCAAGGACGAGACGCTCGACGGCATCGCTCCGCCGCTGAACTTCCCTGAGGGGCAGCCGGGGTTCCCGCTGTGCTACTTCACCGCGAAGCTCACGGGCGGCGAGTTCAAGTCCGATCCCGAGCAGACCTGCATCGACCAGGCAACCGCAACCGCCATGCTGACGGCGCTGCAGAAGGGCTGATCTCGCCCTGACCGCAGGAGGGGGTGGAGCGCACTCGGGCGCTCCACCCCCTCCTTTCGTCGGTCCCCGTGCAGGAGCCTGATCAGGCCCTGGGCGAGAGCGCGTTCTCCACGAACGACTGCGCGTTCGCCACCACCCGGTCGATCGTGGCGCGGTTGGGCTGCCACCATTCGGCTGCCCAGTTGATGGTGCCCATCACGAGCATCTGAGCGAGGTACGGGTCGAGGTCCTCGCGAAGCTCGCCGGCAGCGTCGGCGGCCTTGAAGAGCTCGCGCCACACGGCGCCGTACTTCTTCTCCTCGGCGTCGTGGCGGTCCCGGATCGCGTCCGGGAGCTGGCCGGCATTGCGGATCGCGGCCGTGGTGTAGTCGGAGATCTCGAGCTCGTGACGCAGATGCGTCTCGACGCCGATCAGGATTCGCTCCATGCAGGTCGCGTCGGCGGACGCTGCGTCGAGGGCCTTGGTGAGGTACTCGCGCATCTCGGCGAGCCCGACCCACATGACCTCCTCGATGAGGTCGTCACGGGAGGGAAAGTAGTAGTAGATCGCCGGGGCCTGGAGTTCGGCGACCTCGGCGACGTCGCTGAGCCGCATGCCGGCGTACCCCTTGGCGCTCAGGACCTGCGCGGCTGCATCGAGGATCCGCACCCGGGTGCGTGCGGACTTCTTGTCGGTCCGCTTGACGGTTGTCGTCGCCGGACTCCCCGAAGTTTTCGCCATGGCTGGATTCTAATCGCGCTTCACAGGTTCACATGCGGCGACCCGCGCGGGTCAGCGTCCGAGTCCGCCGCGCTTGACGAGTTGGGCCGCGATCACGTTGCGCTGGATCTCGTTGGTGCCCTCGCCGACGATCATCAGCGGTGCGTCGCGGAAGTAGCGCTCGACGTCGTACTCCGTGGAGTAGCCGTAGCCACCATGGATGCGTACGGCGTCCAGTGCGATCTCCATGGCGATCTCGGAGGCGTAGAGCTTGGCCATGCCGGCCTCCATGTCGCAGCGTTCGCCGGCGTCGTACTTCTCGGCGGCGAACAGGACGAGCTGGCGCGCAGCAGTGAGCTTGGTGGCCATGTTGGCCAGGTAGTTGCCGATCGACTGGTGCTTCCAGATCGGCTTGCCCATGGATTCGCGGGTCTGGGAGTAGGCGAGCGCGTCGTCGAACGCAGCCTGGCCGACGCCGAGGGCGCGGGACGCGACCTGCAGGCGACCGGTCTCCAGTCCGCGCATCATCTGCGCGAAGCCCTTGCCCTCCACGCCTCCGAGAAGAGTGTCGACGGGGGTGCGGTAGTCGTCGAAGGAGAGCTCACAGGCCTCGACGCCCTTGTAGCCGAGCTTCGGCAGGTCGCGGGAGACGGTGAGGCCGGGGCCGTGCTCCACCAGCAGGATCGAGATGCCCTTGTGGCGGGGCTCGGCCTTCGGGTCGGTCTTGCACAGCAGGGCGATCAGGCCCGAGCGGCGGGCGTTGCTGATCCACGTCTTGGAGCCCTTGACGACGTACTCGTCGCCGTCGAGGCGCGCCACGGTCGTCATCGCCTGGAGGTCCGAGCCGCCCCCCGGTTCGGTGAGCGCCATGGTGGCGCGCAGTTCGCCGGTGGCCATCCGGGGGAGGTAGCGCTGCTTCTGCTCCTCCGTGCCGAACTGCAGGATCAGCTTTGAGACGACGGTGTGGCCGCCCATGGCTCCCGCAAGGCTCATCCAGCCGCGGGCGAGCTCGGTGGTGACCTCGACGTAGCAGGGCATCGAGACCGCGACGTCGCCGTACGGCTCGGGGATCGCGAGCCCGAAGACGCCGAGCTGCTTCATCTGCTCGATCCACTTCTCCGGGTACTCGTTGGCGTGCTCGAGTTCGGCCACCTTGCCGCGCACGTCCCGGTCGATCCAGTCGCGCACGAGGGCGACGACTTCCTGCTCTTCCGATGACAGCTTGGCCATGATGGGGTCTTCCTCCGGGACTCGTTGCTTGCCGAACGTCATTTAATGTAGATTAAAAGAATGTCCGTGGTCAACGTCGCGCATGTCACCCGCCGCTCCGCCCTCTGCGTTCCGGCCGGTGACGACCGCAAACTCACCAAGGCGCTGGAGTCCGGCGCCGACGAGGTCGTCGTCGACCTCGAGGACGCCGTTGCGTACGACGACAAGGATCGCGCCCGCGCACAACTTGCCGCCTTCGTCTGGCCCGCCGGGGGGCCGCACGTCGCCGTGCGGGTCAACGCGGTCGGGACTCCCTGGTGCCACCGCGACCTGGAGGTTGCCGCCTCGATTCCCCGCGTGACGTCGGTCGTGCTGCCCAAGGTGGAGTCGCGAGCCGACATCGGTTTCGTCGAGCGCCTCCTTGCTGGTCTCGAGGCCGAAGTCGGCCGCGCCGACGCGGTCGGCGTGCAGGCCCTCGTCGAGACCGCCGCGGGCGTCGTTGCCCTGGCCGACATCGTCTCGGACGTCCGGCGGCTGAGCGCGGTCATCGTCGGCTACGCCGACCTCGCCGCGTCGCTGGGCCGTGCCCGCGACCTCGAACCCGCCGCTTGGCGGGCGATCCAGGACGCGATCGTGCTGCACTCACGGGCCGCACGGGTGGCCGCGATCGACGGTCCGTTCCTCGGTGTCGCCGACGACGAGCCGTTCCGTGGCTCCGTCGCGGATGCCGTGGCGCTCGGCTTCGACGCCAAGTGGGTGATCCACCCGCGGCAGGTCGCCGGGGTCAACGGCGGCTTCACGCCGTCCGAGGACGAGGTCGACCACGCCCGGCGCGTGCTGTCGACCCTTGAAGACGTGGCCACGGCCGGCCGGGGGGCGGCCGTGGTCGACGGAGCACTGGTGGACGAGGCAATGGCCCGAGCCGCGCGTCAGGTCCTGGCCAAGGTGGCCGGCGGATGAGCGTGACGCAGGTCGGGGGACCGTACTTCGACGAGCTCGAGATCGGACAGGTCTTCGACGCCGCGCCCGGTTGCACGCTGACCGAGGGGCGCGCCGCGCAGCACCAGTCGATCGTGGGGGATCGGTGGCGCCTGGCGCTCGACGACCACCTCGCCCGTTCCGTCGCCGGTGGCGTGGTGGCTGGACCGAGCTTCGTCACCAACACCGCGATCGGCCAGACCACGCTGGTCACCCAGCGGGTTCGCGCCAACCTCTTCTACCGTCGCTTCGCGCTGCTGCGGCAGCCCCTGATCGGCGACACCCTGCGCACCACGACCACGGTGGTCGGGCTGCGCGAGAACGCCCGGCGGGAAGGTCGTCCGCCGACCGGCCTCGCTGCGCTGCACATGCAGACCGTCGACCAGGAGGGGCGTGCGGTCATCGACTTCTTCCGCTGCGCGATGCTCCCGCTGAGCCCGGGCGCCGCACCGACCGGACGGGCTGACGACCTCGATGCGATCGGTGCGGACCTGCCTCCGATCGACCCGGCCGCGCTCATTCCGCCGTGGGACCGGGCAGCGTTCGTCGCGGGCCGAACGGTCGGCGTACTCCCGGAAGCCGGGGAGGTGTTCGAGGTCGCCACGGGCGACGTCGTCTCCAGTGCTCCCGAGCTCGCCCGGCTCACTCTCAATGTCGCCGCTGTGCACCATGACCGGTTCGCCGGCGGGGGGCAGCGGCTGGTCTACGGCGGCCACACCATCGCGATCGCTGCTTCCCAGTTGACCCGGGCCTTGCCCGACCTGGCGACAATCCTCGCGTGGGATTCCTGTGATCACACAGGACCGGTCCACGAGGGTGACACCCTCACCACCCGGTTCACGGTCGCGAAGGTGACGCCGGTTGCTGGCTGGCAGGTCCTCGACTTGCGCGCCGAGGTCACCGCCGATGGCGAGCGCCCCGTGTTGGACTGGCGGTTCTCGGCGCTCGCTCCCTGAGCGGGGCGCGGGTTCATCAAGGGATGTCGGCGAGTGCGCGCTTCCCATGGTGAGCAACCACCGGGGAGTGGCAACTCGGCTACATACCTTGATGAACCCGCAGCAGCGCGCAAGCGAAGCATCACGGCATCGTGTAGCCACCACTCACGCTG
Source organism: Nocardioides sp. WS12 (assembly GCF_014108865.1). Taxonomy (NCBI): domain Bacteria; kingdom Bacillati; phylum Actinomycetota; class Actinomycetes; order Propionibacteriales; family Nocardioidaceae; genus Nocardioides; species Nocardioides sp. WS12. The sequence goes on from NZ_CP053928.1 coordinate 1,546,064, forward strand.
AACAGCTGCCCGGTCACCTGACGCGACATCTTCTCCGACGCCAGGAACAGCACCGACGCGGCGACGTCCTCGGCGCTGGTCAGCCGAGCCAGGGGCGTGTCCTTGAGCAGGTACTCCGCCTGGTCGTCGGTGAAGACGTTGTCCTTGCCGACGGACCAGAGGCTGCCGGCGCCGACGGCCTCGGGGCTGTCGGGGACGACCAGCCCCGGGCAGATGATGTTGGAACGGATGCCGTGGCGACCGTGCTCACGGGCGGTCGTCCGGGCCAGTGCGACGACGGCCGCCTTCGTTGCGCCGTACACGCCCTGGCGGATCTGGCCGAAGGCAGACTCGCTGGCGATGAAGACGATGGAGCCCTGGCCCTGCTCGCGCATGGGGGAGAGGACGGCCTGGGTCGCGGCGATGGCGGTGAAGAAGTTGATCTCGACCGTCTTCTGCCAGTTTGCGCGGTCGGTGTTCTTCGCGATGAAGCCCGGCACGCTCCATCCGGCGTTGTTGACGAGTACGTCGACGCCGCCCCACGCCTCGACGCAATGATCGGCCGCACGCTGCGCTTCGCCCTCGTCGGTCAGGTCACCCACCACCACCTCGATCCCCGCGGCGCCGCGGCCCATGGCCTCGGCGGCGACCCGCTCAGCCTGGGCGCCGTCGATGTCGGACAGCACGATCCGGCTGCCCTCGGCGGCGAAGGCATGGACGATGCCGCGGCCGATGTTGGAGGCGCCACCGGTGATCAGTACGCGCGCGTCCTTCAGTCCCAGGTCCATCTGCACTCTCCTTTGAGCGGCGGTCGGTATTCATCTCCAGCGTGACGCTTGACACGTCGATGCGGTCGCCCTAGCGTTCCATAAGTAGAGTTACCTTAATCTAGATTCAAATTTACCGGAAGTGCTGGGGGATTGCGATGGCGTCAGTGGTCGAGGCTGCGGCCAAGCCGACGCGTGAGCTCGGCGGGATCCTGGCGATGACGCTGGATGCCCTGGTCATCATGTTCACCAAGCGGTTCTCGTGGCGCGAGGCCGTGCAGCAGGCGTGGTTCATCACGAGGGTCTCGCTGCTGCCGACCCTGCTGGTGATGCTCGGCTTCACGCTGCTGGTGATCTTCGAGGTCAACCTGTTGCTCAAGGACCTCGGCGCGCTCGACCTCTCGGGCGGCATCGCCGGGATCGCGTCCGTGCAGCAGATCGGTCCGTTCGTCACGGTCGTGGTGGTGGCCGGTGCCGGCGGCACCGCGATGTGTGCGGACCTCGCGGCGCGCACCATCCGTGAGGAGATCGCGGCCATGCAGGTGCTGGGCATCGACCCGATCCAGCGGCTCGTCGTACCCCGGATCGTCGCCGCGGTCATGGTGACCCTCGTCCTCAACGTCCTGATCTGCGCCGGTGGCCTGACGGGTGGCTACTTCTTCTCGGTCTACCTCCAGGGCGTCAATCCGGGTGCGTACGTCGCCAGCATCCCCCTGTTCACCGGGATCCCGGAGCTGATGTTCTCCATGATCAAGGCCTTCATCTTCGGCCTGATCGCCGCGCTCATCGCGTGCTATCGCGGCCTCAACGTGGCCGGTGGTTCCAAGGGTGTCGGTGACGCCGTCAACCAGGCCGTGGTCATCACCGTGGCCGTGCTCGTTCCCGTCAGCCTGACCATCAGCCTGATCCAGTTCGCGATCCTCTGAGGCCCTGATGTCTTCCCTTTCGCCCAAGCTCGAAGCCGTACGTCGCGCGCCGCTCCGGACGCTCGACGCCATCGGCACGCACGGTCTCTTCTATGCCCGCGTGCTGACCGGGATCCCGCGGGCGCTCCGTCGCCACCCCGGTGAGATCGTCAAGTTGATCGCCGAGCTCGGCACCGGTACGGGGGCGCTCGCCCTTGTCGGTGGCTCGATCGTGATCGTCGCCTCGATCACCTTCTTCGCCGGCGCGGTGGCCGCGGCGCAGGGCTTCGAGTCGTCCTCCAGCCTCGGTGTCGGATCACTCAGCCCGCTGCTGGCCGCCTTCTTCACGGCCCGGCTGTCGACGCCGCTGCTCGCCGGTGTCGCCCTGTCGGTGACCCTCGGTGCCGCCACGACGTCCCAGCTCGGCGCGATGCGGATCAGCGAGGAGATCGACGCGATCGAGGTGATGGCCATCCCGTCGCTGCCCTACCTCGCGACCACGCGCGTCGCCGCGGGAATGACCGTGATCACCCCGCTCTACATCTTCGCGACGCTCGGCGGGTTCTTGGCCGACTACCTGCTGCTGGTCTTCTTCTACGACGTCGGCGCGGGCAACTTTTCCCACTACTTCTTCCTGTACCTGCACCCAATGGACATCGTCTTCTCCTACATCCAGGTGCTCGGCATGGTCATCGTGGTGATGCTCGTGCACACGTTCTACGGCTACACCGCGAGCGGCGGTCCGGCGGGAGTCGGCGAGGCCGTGGGCCGTTCGGTCCGAGCCTCGTTGAGCGGCGTGATGATCGTGAACCTGCTCATCGCGATGGCCATCTACTCGAACTTCAACACCTTCCACCTGGGCGGCTGAGAGATGAGCAGAGTCACGTCACCGAGGACGACCCGGATTGCGGGGATGGGCCTGATCCTCGTCGTGGTCGCCGCGGTCGCACTCACCGGAGCGTTGTACGGGCGCGCGTTCAGCAACCCGGCCGAGGTCACGGTGCAGACCTCCCGTGCCGGACTGGTCATGGACCCGGGCGGCAAGGTCAAGATGCGCGGCGTCGAGATCGGTCGGGTCGGCTCCGTCCGCCCGGTGGGCGACGCCGTCGAGATCGTCCTGGAGATCGATCGTGACGAGCTCGACGGGGTTCCTGCTGACGTCGTCGCAGAGATCCGTGCGACCACCGTCTTCGGCGCCAAGTACGTCGAACTGGTCCCGCCTGCTGCCGGCGGAAACGGCTCGCTCACCGACGGCGCGGTGATCCGGGCCTCGGGTGTGACCACCGAGATCAACACGGTCTTCGACGGACTGGACCGGGTGCTGAGCGGGATCGACATCGCGAGCCTGAACGGCACCCTGACCGTACTTGCCACCAGCCTGTCGGGCCGCGGTGACGACATCGTTGCGATCGCGGCGAAGGCAGACGCCTATCTGACGAAGTTCGAGCCGCTCCTCCCGCAACTGCGCAAGGACCTGCTCGAGGTGGCGCGGTTCGCCCGCCTTGCTGTCGAGGTGTCGCCGGCGTTGCTGGCCATCTTGCGCAATGCGACGGTGACGGCCGGGACGATCGCCGACGAGGAGCAGGCCCTGCACCGGGTGCTCGTGGACCTCTCACTTCTCGGCGGTCGTGCTGCGGACTTCCTCGGGGACAACGGTGACGCTCTCGCGACCTTGCTGGAGTCGGCCCGGCCCACGGCGGCCACCCTGCGCGCCTACTCCACCGAACTGCCCTGCTTCCTCAAGGGCCTCGACGAGACCCGCAAGGTCATGGCCGACGTCATCGGTGGCACGGACGCCTCGTTGCGTGCGCTGGTGAGTGTTCGCTCCGAGCTGTCGCACTACACGGTGCCGAAGGACCTGCCGGGCCTGCCCGAGGACCGCGGCCCGGACTGCCATGGCCTGCCGCGCCTGAAGAACAGCCAGATCCCGATTCCCGAGCGGGGGACTGCACAGTGAAGATCCACGCAGAAGCGATCAAGCTCGCGATCTTCGGCATCGTCGGCGTGCTGGTGCTCGGCCTGCTCTACCTCACGCTGGGTGAGACCCGGCTGGGCCCGACCCGCAGCTACCGCGTCGTGATGACCGACGTGAGCGGGCTGCAGGGCGGCGATGTCGTCCGGGTCGCCGGCGTCCGGGTCGGCCAGGTGGACGGCCTCGACGTGATCGACGGCAACCGCGTCGAGGTCTCCTTCCAGGTCGACGAGTCGCAGACGTTGACCGACTCGACCGACGTCCTCGTGCGCTACGAGAACCTGCTCGGCGACCGGTACCTCGAGCTCCGGCAGCCGCCGAACATGGGCAAGCCGCTCGCTGACGGAGCCACGATCCCGGTCGACCGGACCACGCCCGCGCTCGACCTCGACGTGCTGCTCAACGGCTTCCGCCCGCTCTTCCGCGGACTCGAGCCGACCGAGGTCAACGAGCTGGCCGAGAACCTGATCGCCACCCTCCAGGGCAGGGGCGGCACGGTCGAGTCGCTCCTCGCGAAGACCTCGAGCCTCACCAACGGGCTGGCCGACGACAGTACGGCGATCACCTCGCTCATCGACAACCTCGACGTGCTGCTGGGCAGCCTGGACACCCGCGATGTCCAGCTGCGCCAGACGATCGGCCAGTTCCAGGAGCTGGTGTCGGGACTGGCGAACGACAAGGACCCCATCGCAACGTCCGTCACCTCGATCAACCGGATGGCCGCTGCCCTGGCTGACCTCTTCAACGACGGGCGCGAGCCCTTCAAGCAGACCGTGATCGCAGTCAAGGACCTGGCGAAGTTGCTGAACACGAACACGAAGACCCTGAACAAGGTGCTGGCCTCGTTGCCCGGTGCCTACCAGGTGCTGGACCGGATCGGCTCCCACGGCAACACCTTCAACTTCTACCTCTGCGCGGTGCAGGTCGTGATCAGCGGACCGGGCGGCAAGCCCATCAAGACGCCCATGGTCCGCAGCCAGACCGAGAGGTGCCAGGACAATCCGGAGAGGAGGGGCCAGCGATGAAGATGTTCCGTGAACGCAACCCGTTGCCGCTGGGCCTGGTCGTCGTGGTGGGCCTGGTCATGACCCTGCTCCTCGTGCTCAACATCGACGGCGTCGTCGGCGCCTTCGGGCGCAAGTACAGCGTGATGCTGCCCGAAGCAGCAGGCATCAAGCAGGGCGACCCGGTCCGGGTCAGCGGCCTGACCGTCGGTCGTGTCGGCGAGGTGAGCCTCGAGGGCGAGGGGGTCCTCGTCGAGTTCGGCCTCACCGAGACCGGTATCGAACTCGGCAAGGAGACGACGGCCGAAGTCAGCGTCGAAACCGTGCTCGGCGACAAGGCGCTCGTCCTCACCTCCCAGGGCGGCGGCACCCTCGCCGAAGGCGACCGGATCCCGATCGAGCGGGCGAGCGTCCCGTACGAGGTGACCGATGCACTCGCCGAGCTCCAGCAGGAGACCGAGGAGATCGACGTCGACAAGGTTGCGACAGCGCTCGAGACCGTGGCTGGAACCCTCGAGGGCGCAACCCCCGAGCTCGGCAACGCGATCACCGGAATGAGCCGGCTGTCGCAGACGATCAGCAGTCGCGACGACTCGTTGCGCAGCCTGCTCGCCAACGCCGATCAGTTCAGCGACGTGCTCGCGGACCGCAGCGGCGACCTGACCGCGCTGATGAAGGACGGCAACGTGCTGTTCACCGAGCTCCTGAAGAGGCGCAACGACATCACGGCACTGCTCGAGAACCTGTCGGCGATGGCGATCGAGTTGCGCGGCCTCGTCGCGGACAACAAGGACACGATCGGACCCGCGCTCCAGGAGCTCAACACCGTGATCGGCACCCTGCAGCAGAACAAGACCAACATCAGCAAGACACTGACGGGGATGTCGGTCTACGCCACCGGCCTCGGCGAGGTCGTCTCCAGCGGCGAGTTCTTCTCGGCGTACCTCCAGAACCTGCTGCCCGGCAACATGCTCCAGCCCGGGATCTCGGAGCTGGGCCTGTCGGGTGTCGACCTGAGCGGACTGCTCGGAGGAGGTACCACCCCATGAGCACGATCAAGAAGATCCTCGCCACCCCGCGTCTGCGCCTGCTTCTCGCGCTCGCCCTGGTCGCCGTCGCCGTCCTCACGGTCGGCTTCCGCGACAAGGGGAGCACCGACCTGGTCGCATGGTTCCCGAGCACCGACGGCATCTACGCCGGTGACGAGGTGCGGGTGCTGGGTGTCCCGGTCGGCAAGATCGACAGCATCGACCCCGACGGCACCAAGGTGCGGGTGGCCTTCCACGTGAACTCCGACATCAAGATCCCCAAGGACGCCAAGGCGGTCATCGTTGCGCCGTCACTGGTCAGCAGTCGCTACCTCCAGCTCACCCCTCGGTACGACGGCGGGCCGGTCATGGCGGACGGCTCGACCATCGAGCTCGCCGACACGGCCGTGCCGGTCGAGTGGGACGACATCAAGGAGCAGCTCAACGGCCTCGCTGAAGCGCTCGGTCCGCGCGGAGCGAACAAGAACGGCGCTCTCTCGGACCTGGTCGACGCGGGTTCGACAGCGCTCGACGGTCAGGGAGCCACCATCAACCAGACGATCGCCGACCTCTCCAATGCAGTCGGGGTGCTCGACAGCGGCGGGGACGACGCGTTCTCGGTCGTGCGCAACCTGCAGGTGTTCGTCGCCGCCCTTGCCCAGAGCGACGGGCAGATGAAGAGGTTCATCCAGAACCTCGACGCCGTCTCGGCGGTGCTGGTCGACGACAAGCGCATGGTGCGCAGCGCGCTGCGCAATCTCAGCGCTGCGGTCGGCGACGTGGAAGGCTTCATCAAGGACAACCGTGCCGGACTGAACACCGCCGTCACCCGGCTGTCCGACATCGTCCAGGTCGTCAACAAGCAGCAGGGCGACCTCGCGCAGATCCTGCACGTCGCGCCGAACGCGCTTGAGAACCTGACCGAGTCGTACCACGAGAACCAGAACGCGGTCGGGGTCAACCTCAACTCCGCCAACATCTTCTCGCCCGGATCGCTGATCTGTGGCGCGATCGGGGGCGCGGCGGGCACGGACGAGGCAGGCACCGAGAAACTCTGCAACGACCTGCTCGGGAACCTGCTCGGACAGGTCGTCGACAACCCTCAGTCCCAGGAGTTGCTCGACGCCCTCCTGCTGCTGATCGCCGGGGCCGGCTCATGAGGTCCGCCACCATGCGTCGCTTCGGGCTGGCCTGCGTGCTCGCCCTGGTCGTGCTGCTCTCGGGGTGCCGCTTCGACGGCATCGACTCGATGGTCCTGCCGGGCGCCAAGGGGAACGGTGAGGACGCCGTCAAGCTCACCGTCGAACTCCCCGACGTCGGCACCCTGAACGTCAACGCCGACGTCAAGGTCGACGACATCGCCGTCGGGACGGTCACCGACGTGCGGGTCGAGAACTGGCACGCCGTCGCCGAGCTCACCCTGGAGCCCGACGTCGACCTGCCCGCCAACGCGGTCGCCAAGGTGGGCGTCAACACGCTTCTCGGTGCCGCCTACGTCGAACTCGTGGCGCCGGCAAAGCCTGAGGGGACGCTGGCCAGCGGCGACCGGATCCCGCTGGAGCGCGGCCGCGCCTACCCCTCGACCGAACAAGTGCTGTCCGCAGCGTCCCTCGCCCTCAACGGCGGCGGCCTGGAGCAGATCGCGACGATCACCACCGAGCTCAACCAGGTGCTCGGTGGCAATGACCGGGCCGTGGCCAGCCTGCTGCCCCGGCTCGACTCCTTCGTCGGGGCACTCGACAGCCAGCGCGAGGAGATCCTCGGCGCGGTTCGGGACATGGCTCGGCTGTCCCAGCGGTTCGCGAAGAACCGCGGCGTCCTGACCACCGCCCTCGACGAGATCGGACCCGCCCTCGAGGCACTGGCGAAGAACCGTCCCGACCTCACCAAGGCGCTGACCTCCCTGACCCGCCTCAGCGACGTCGCGACGCCGCTCGTCGGCAGGGTCAAGGACGACCTGATCGCCGGCCTCAAGGACCTGGTTCCGGTGCTGGAGGCCGTGACCGCCGCCGGCGACTCCGCCGTGTCGGCGCTCGGTTTCGCGGTGACCTTCCCGTTTGCTCCCGAGACCGTCCAGAACGCCTGCCGCGGGTCCTACTGCAACCTCACCCTGATGCTCGACCTGACCAACTCGGCGCTCCTGAACGGCTTCATCCGTCCCGATGGCTCCATCGGGATCCCGGGGCTCCCCGGCCTGCCGGACCTCGGCAAGCTGCTCGGGGGCCTGTTGCCCGGTGTCACCGGACTGCTCAACGGACTCACGGGAGGTGCCCGCACCGACGGCTCGACTACGAAGTCCGGCGGGGCCGGTGGCGCGGGAACCGCGCAGAACCCGGGCAGCAGCCCCGACATCGCCGACACCCTCGAGGAACTCCTCGGCGGAATCCTGGGAGGCGGACGATGATCCTCAAGGGTGCAGCTCCGATCATCAGGAAGCAGCTGATCGCCTTCGGCATCGCGGCCGTCGTCGGCGCGGTCGTCCTCGCCGTCTCCTTCCTGCGCGTTCCCGAACAGCTCGGCATCGGCCGCCACACGGTGTCTGCCGAGTTCGCCCAGGCGGCCGGCCTGTACACCGGCGCCGAGGTGACCTACCTGGGCCACCCGGTCGGAAAGGTCGAGAAGCTGAACCTCGCCGGCGACCGGATGGTCGCCGAGTTCAGCCTCGTCAACGACGTCGACATCCCGGCCACGGTCACCGCGGAGATCCACAGCCGATCCGCCGTCGGGGAGCAGTACGTGTCCCTGGTCCCCGACCGCAATGAGGGCAAGGGTTCCTTGCTGGCCGATGGCGACGTGATCCCGCTCGACCGGACGTCGTACCCGGTGGAGATCGGGCCGGTGCTCGACAACGTCCAGGCCCTGGTGTCCAGCCTCGACGAGGAGAAGCTGTCGCTGCTCATCGACGAGAGCGGCCAGGCACTGTCCGGCCGGGCAGGCGACCTGCAGGCACTGCTGGACAGCGGATCGAACCTGATCGAGACGGCCGACGCGAACTTCCGACCGACGGCCGACCTACTGCGGGACCTCGGACCGGTCCTGGGCACCATCAACGGGGAGCGCGAGGGCATCGCCCGGCTGACCAGGAACCTCGACCAGGTCACGGCGGAGCTGCGTGCCGGCGATGCCGACCTGCGCAAGCTCCTGGCGGACGGGCCGGCCTTCACGACCGAGACGATCGGCCTGATCGACGACCTCTCGATCTCGCTGCCGACCTTGTTGCAGCGGACCAACCCCGTCCTCGGGACGTTGCGCACCTACAACGGCCACCTCGCGCAGATCCTGTCCGACTACCCGCTCGCGGTCGCGACGGTGCAGTCCGTGACCTTGCCTGCGCTCAGCAGCCACGCCGTGCGACTGACCCTGGCCAACGCCGACAAGCCTCCCGTGTGTGTGAAGGGGTTCGTCCCTGCCGGGAAGTGGGCGTCCCCGTTCGACGACTCACCGCGGACGACCCCGCTGTCCTACTGCAAGTTGCCGTCCAACGATCCGCGCGGTGTGCGCGGAGCCCGCAACATCCCGTGTCCGGCCGACCCCGGACGCCGCGAAGGCGATGCGACGAGGTGCTGAACCGAACCGAGGAGAACTCATGACGCTCACCGACGCTTCCCGCGCGCCAGCAGACCAGGCACAGGTCCACGGGGACTACGTGACGCTGCGGGTCGCCCTGCTGCTCGTTGGCAGCTATGTCGTGTTCGGCCTGCTCGGCTTCGCCGTGTTTGCGGGCTTCTGGCCTCCGCCGGGCGAGGACTGGACAGCCAACGAGATTCACGCCTACTTCGTGGAGCACAAGACCGGGCTGACCCTCGGCATGGTGATGATGGCGTTCGCGGGTCCCTTCTACGTCACGTGGAGCGTGGCGATCTCGAAGGTGATCGGCCGGATCGAGGGACCGATGGGTCCCCTGGCCGGCATCCAGGTGATCGGCGGACTCCTGACCGGGCTGGTCACGTTCGTCCCGGCGACGATCTGGATCACGGCGGCGTTCCGGGTCGAGGAACGCTCGCCCGAGATGGTGCAGACGCTCTACGACTTCGGCTGGATGTTCTTCGACACCACCTTCGTCTGCTCCGCGCTGCAGAGCGTGGCGATCGGTGTCGCGATCCTGCGCGACCGCCGGGTGGTGACCCTCTACCCGCGCTGGTTCGCCTACGTCTCGTTCTTCACCGCGTTCTGCTACGTCCCATTGACGGTGATGCCGTTCGTGAAGACCGGGCTGTTTGCGTGGCACGGCGGCATCAGCTTCTGGGTCGTCTTCGTCGAGTTCTTCGTGTTCACCGCGCTCGGCACCTGGCTGACCTGGAAGGCGCTGAGCCAGCTCGAGCGGGACGATCTCGCGGCGGTCACGGAGACGACGGCGCTGCGGTCCTGACCCGGTTCGCGATCAGCTCGGCCACCAGGCCCGGATCGTCGAGCATCGGCAGGTGGCCGACGTCGGGTACGTCGACCTCGTCGACGCGCAGGTGCCGGAATCCGTCGCGCGCCCAGTCCCCCGAGAGCACCCGGTCGTCACCGGACCACGCGATCGTGGTCGGCGCGCCGACACGGAGGATCGCGGTGAGCTGCCGTGCTTCGGCGTGGCCGATCGCGGCCCGCAATGCCTGACAGTCGGCCAGGTCCTGCACGAACCTGACGGTGTCCGCCACCGTGACGGCGGGCGGGTCGTGGACGACGGGCGCCAGGACGGCACGTCGTACCCGGGCCGCCCGGAGGAAGCGTGGGGTGCGCTCGAGTCGACGGGCCACGCGGTGCCCGAGCACGAACCGCGAGACCACGAGCTTCTCGCCGACCGAGCCGGGACGCCAGCCGCCGGCCGGGGCGAGGCAGAGCACGCTCAGTGCGCGGCCACGTTCGGCGAGGCGCAGGGCGAGCCAGCCGCCGAGCGAGTTGCCGACCACGTGGATCCGGTCGATGCTGAGCTGGTCGAGCTGGCGCTCGAGGTCGTCGACCATCTGCTCGGGAGCGGAGTTCGCAGCGTCCCGGCTCAGCCGGGTACCGCCGCGATGGCCGGCAACCACGGGCGCCACCGCCGTCAGGTGCGGGGGGAGCGCCGCCTCGACCTCGCGCCAGACCCAGGGTCCGCAGCCCATGCCGTGCAGGAGGAGCACCCGGTCGGGTGCGTCCTGTCGGCGGCCGGGACCGCGAGAGGGTTGCTCGATCACAAGAATCTACTTTAGACTAAATTTTATTGGGTCAACGAATGTTGTGACCCGGACAACGAAGTCAAGGAGCAAGCCATGATGTCGCGGCCCGTCCAGATCGCCTGCGCCTGCAGCGGATTCATGCTTGTCGTGCTCCTGTTCGGGGGACTGATCGCCTCGGGATGGATGCCGCCGCCGTCGCCGTCCGACACCGCCGACGAGGTGGCCCGGCAGATCGCCGATGACTACAACGGCATCCGGCTCGGCGCGGTCCTGATGCTCTTCGGTGCCGGCTTCACCGTGCCGATGGGCGCGCTCATCGCGGCCCACATCAAGCGGATCGAGGGCGACTTCTCACCCCTGGCCTACATCCAGATCATCGGATCCGCAGGCGGTCTCTTCGCGATCTCGATGCCGGTGCTGATCTTCGGCGCTGCCGCGTTCCGCCCGGACCGCGATCCCGACCTGCTCCGGATGCTGATCGACCTGGCCTGGGTGCCCTTCATCATGAATGGCCCGCCGGCCATCCTGCAGTGCGTCTCCTGGGGTGTTGCGATCCTCTCTGACAAGCGCGAGAACCCGCCGTTCCCGCGCTGGTTCGGCTACTTCAACTTCTGGGCCGCGTTCTGCTTCCTGCCGGCGTTCCTGCTGCTCTTCTTCAAGACCGGGCCCTTCGCCTGGAACGGCCTGCTGTCCTTCTGGCTGGCGGCAGCACTGTTCGGCGGCTGGTTCCTCGTGGGCTCCGTGATGCTGTTGCGCGCCGTGCCGCCGGTCGATGCCGCGCAGGAGCGTGCACCCGAGTCCCTGGTCGCCTCGTGACGGTCGGGACCGTACCTGCCGAGGAGCTGCCGACGGACATCGATCCCGCCGCGGCGCCGGAGTCCGGTCGTCCGAAGAGGATTCCGGGCGAGGAGGGGCTCTGGGTCTTCATCCTCGGCGACATGGCGGTCTTCGCCCTGTTCTTCGGGACCATCCTCGTCACCCGCGGCGAGGACCCTGGCATGTTCGCCGCGGCGCAGCACGAGTTGCATCCCGTGTTCGGCATCATCAACACCGCCCTGCTGCTGACGGGATCCCTCTTCGTCATCCGCGGACTGCGTCGCCTCGGCGACGGTACGGCGGCATCAAGCCGCTTGTTCGCGCTGACCCTCGTGTGCGCGCTGGGCTTCGCCGCCATCAAGGCGACGGAGTACACGCTGCTCGTCCAGGAGGGTTACTCCGGCGGCAGCAACGACTTCTTCATGTACTACTTCGTCTTCACTGGCATCCACCTGGCGCACCTGGTGATCGGCGCGATCATCATGATCTTCATGGTCCGCACGGCCCGCCGGGTCCAGGTGAGCGCGGGGCAGCGCAAGTTCGCCGAGTGCGGCGCCATCTACTGGCACATGGTCGACCTCTTGTGGCTGGTCCTGTTCCCCCTGCTCTACCTGATCCGGTGAGGTGACTGCCATGCTCGCGCGACTCTTCAGCGACCGTCAGACCAACGTGTGGATGGTCCTGGTTGCGGCCACGGTTCTCACTGCGGTGGTCGGCCTCGAACAGCACGGCGGCTCTGCCGCCATCGGCCTGCTCCTCCTGGGTATCGCCTTCATCAAGATCCGCCTGGTTGCCCTGCACTTCATGGAGATCCGCGAAGCGCCGCTGCCGCTGCGGCTGCTCGTCGAGGCTTACGTCGGGGTCACCTTCGTGGTGCTCGTCGTGATCTACGTCGTCGCCTGAGGCGGCAACTCCGCTGATACGTACGTACGTAGGTATTCGCCCCGATCCTTCGGCACCCGGGTAGCCGGGAACATCTGCAGTGGTCAGGAGGGTGAGAATTCGTGAGTATCAGTGAAGCCGGCGTCGCGGCACTCCGCGGCTGCGCGCTGCTGTCCAGCGACAGTGCGCCCGGGCTCGACCACGTCACCCTGGCGGGGCGGTCGATGCTCCTCGCCTCGCTGTTCGCCGGTCACGACCTCCAGCGAGGCGACGTGGTCGCGCTGCTGTCCGAGCACTCGACCGGCGTCTACGAGTTCCTCGTCGGCGTACGTCGGGCCGGGCTGGTGCTGATGGTGCTGGATCCGGCGCACACGCTCGAGCAGATGGCCTTCGCCATCAACACCAGTGGAGCGCTGGTCGTCGTGGCATCGACCGGACAGCAGCGCACCGCACAGGCGCTGGTTTCGCTGACGCCGTACATCCGGGCCCGCTACGGGCTCGACGCCGAGTTCCCGAACCACCGGAGCCTGCCGCTGGCTCGCAGTGCCGCACCGGTCCGGGTGGTCGATGCCACACCGTCCGGGACGCTGCACCACGTGATCGGCCCGTCCCGCCGTCCGGTGGAGGTGCGGCTGCCCGATCCGCTCGCGGACGAGCAGGGCCGGGCGAACGGCCGCGAACTCTTCGGTGACGTCGAGATCGGCTCCGGCACCGTGCTCGTCGGCGCGGCTCCCGTGTTGTCGGCGGTGGCCGCACAACTCGGGGCAGCTGTCCTGGCCAGCGGGGGAGGTGTCGCGGTCCCGCGCCGTCCCACGGGCGTCGAGGTGCTCCGGACTGCGTTTGCGGTCGATGCGACGGTCCTGCACCTGACCAGCGAGGCAGCCATCGAGATCATCGGGCTGGGTGCCGAGCGGGTACTGCGGTTGTCGCCGCCCGATCTGGCCCTGGTCGTGGTCGATGGGGCGGGGTGCGCAGCTCCGGTGCGGCGGGCCCTCGGCGACCTGTGGGGGGCCCTGGTCCGGGTGGTGGAGCCGGGCTACCTTCAGCTGGAGGAGTCCGACTGCTCGGTCACCCAGGCGGAGATCTGACCGCGGTTGGTGAAGCCGAGCTTCGTCAGGATGTGCTCGACGTGGGTCTCGGCAGTCCGCTTGGAGATCACGAGCGTGCTCGCGATGTCCTTGTTCGTCGCACCGGTGGCCACGAGTTCGGCAATCTGCCGCTCACGCGGGGTCAGCGCGCCCGATGGTCCGGGCCGGCGCGTACGACGCGGGGCACCGGCGGCCTTGCGCGGCGCGGTCGGGGTCGACTCCTCCAGCGCGAGGTCGATGGCAGCATCGGGCGTCAGGGCGCGACCGCGGTCAAACGCCTCTTCGTAGACGGCGGGGTCGAGTAGTGATCGGGCGGTGGTCTCGCACTGGACGTGCAGGGCATGCAGCCCCGGCAGCGCTGCCGTGGACGTCTCGATGCGTGACCAGATCGCGTCGGCCGCGCCCAGGAGTTCTGCGGCTCGCTCCGGCAGGTCCTCGGCACAGGCGTAGGCGACCGCTTCGACGGAGGTCCCGATCCCGAGGTTGTCGCGGGTCGAGCGCTTCATCTGGAGGCTCGCGCGCTGGGCGGCGTTGCCTTCGTCGGTGCGCCCGGCCACGACCAGGGCCATCCCGATGATCCACAGCGAGTAGGACCGGTACCAGAGTTCGCCCGCCGGCTCGGTCAGGGCGAGGCAGCGCTCGTGCGCGGCGAGGGCGGCGCCGAGGTCGCCGCGGATCACGTGGTTCAGCGCCGAGAGGGCCAGGGTGTGCGCCTCCTGGCCGACGTCCTCGTACTTCTGGAAGCCGAGGATGGCGTCGTCGAAGAGCCGTGCTGCATCGTCGACCTCGCCGGTGAACATCGCCACGAACGCCGTTGCCTGGGTCAGCAGGATGTCGGTGTGCCCGCCGAATTCCTGCGCGATGCTGCGGCCTTCCTCGAGCAGCGCGCCGGCGCGATCCAGGTCTCCCTGCATGGCGGCGAACCATGCGGCGGCGCGCAGCGCCCGGGCCCGGATCTCCGTGCGGTCGGTGTCCTGGGCGAAGAGCCGGTCGAACCAGACGCGACTGTCGCGATAGACGCCGTCCGCCTCGCCGTACTCCAGCAGGCAGGCGCCGATCTCCAGCCCGGGTTGGGCCTCACCGGGGGCGACAGTGGAGAACTCGATCGCCGCGGTGAGGTTGGGACGCTCCCGCCGCAGCCGCTCGAGGTGGCCCACCTGTGCGGCGCTCGGCCACTCGGCGGCGACCTTGCGGGCGTACGCGGTGTACCAGTCCCGGTGCCGGCGTCGCCAGTGCGGGAGTTCGTCGTGGGCCTCGAGTTGGGTGATGCCGCGGTGCCGGATCGGCGGCAGCATCCGGAAGGTGGTGCGGTCGGAGCCGGCTAGGGGGATCACGATGGACTTGTCGACCAGGTCGAGGAGGACGTCGTCGAAGGACTCATCGATCGGTGCGCACACCTCGCGTGCGGCGTCGATCCCGAACCCGTCGGCGAACACCGACAGCCGGGCCCACAACTCCTTCTCGGTGGCCGTGCAGAGGTCGAAGCTCCACTCGATGCACGCCGCCATGGTGCGCTGGCGCTGCGGTGCGGTGCGGCTGCCGCGGCTGAGCAGTTCCCAATGTTCGGTGAGGTTGCGCTCCATCTCCTGGGGCGTCATGGCGCGCAGCCGCCCGGCGGCCAGTTCGATGGCCAGCGGGATGCCTTCGAGCCGCGCCACGATGGTGGCGATGGCGTCACGGTTCTCCGGCGTGACCTCCATGTCGGGGACGAGCGCCCGCGCCCGTTCGAGGAACAGTTCGACGGCCTCGTAGCCCTGGAGGGGGGACCCGTCGCCGCGTCGTGGCGCGCTCAGTGGCTGCACGGCGTGGATCGCCTCGCCCTGGATGCGCAGGGGTTCGCGGCTGGTGGCGAGGATCCGCAGGTCCGGGCAGGTGCGGAGCAGCGTGTCGGCGAGGATCGCCACCGCATCGACGACGTGCTCACAGTTGTCCAGGAGGAGCAGGGTCGAGCGGCCCTTGAGGTACTCGACGGTGACCGCGGCGGCCGCGCGGGTCGAGCGCCCTTCCAGGCCCAGCGCTGCGGCGATCGTGTTGGCGAGGAGTTCGGGCTCGGTCAGTGAAGCGAGTGGGATGAACACCACGCCGTCCTTGAAGGCGCGGCGCACTTCGGAGGCGACCTTGAGAGCCAACCGTGTCTTGCCGATGCCGCCGAATCCGGTCAGCGTCACCAGTCGACTGCCGGCCAGCAATTCACGAAGGTCGGTGCGCTCGGCGCGGCGGCCCACGAAGGAGGTCACCTCGACCGGCAGCTGGCTGGTCTCCGAACCGAGGTCCGTCGCCGAGGTCATCTGTGCACTCACCCTCGTTCGCCTGGCCGATGTGTTCCCTCGATCAGACAACGACGCACGCCTGCTGGCGTGACGGACCTGTGTGACCGGGATCTCTCACGATATCGCGGGCCGCCCCGCCCTTCGTCTGCCTCACCGGGCACGAACGTGTGACGGCGTACATACGTATCGAAATACGTATGTGACCGGGCCCACTCGGCCCACTCGGCGACGCAATCTTGGACCGTCGAGCAGCCCTGCTCGCCGGAGACCCGGAGGTCAGCCATGTTGGTCACCTGTACGGACGAGGACGTTCAGTACGTCGGAGACACGATCCAGGGAGCACTTCGCGCCCCGGCGTACGCCGCGAGCCATCAGGGCAACGGCCGGCGGCTCCGCCTCGGCCTGATCGATCCGGACTGTGTGCTGCTGGTCGACTGCGGCAGCGGCGAGGTGCGTCCGGTCCATCGCGGGGAGGCGGGCGTGACCGGCGTCGTCGCGATGGCGGCCGACACTGCGGTTGGGGTGTGCCGTGGCCAGATCGACCTCGCCGCAGCCCTCGCTGCCGGAGACATCGTCGTTGATGGCGAGGGAGTTGTCCTGCTGGAACTGTTCGCCGGCATCACCGAGCGCGAGCTGGTCGCGACGGGTTGATCTACGTCACGTTTCTAATGTATCTTCGATTTTAAGACCTATTAAAAACTGCCTGCCCTTGTCGGTGGAGCACTAAGGAGTAGTCGGTGAGCCAGCACCTGGAGGCTGAGGCACCCGCGTACGACGGGCCGCCGATCGAGCCCGACGGCCCCTACGGGAGCAAGCTCTCGCAGGTCGTGGCCAACGTGCCCGGTCCGATCCGCTCGGTGACCTCGGAAGCCGGCGGCATGACCCTGCTGCTCGGCAAGGTGATGTGGAGCGCGATCCGCCACCCGCGCGGATACTGGAACGACGTGCTCGACGAGATGCACTTCACCATCAAGCGCTCCTGGCTCTCGATCTCGATCGCGCTCTTCGGGTTCCTGCTCGCCCTGTCGGTCCCGTCGATGCAGTTCGTCAACCTTGCCGGTGTCGGCGAGCTCTACGGCCCGCTGCTCCTCGTGCAGTCCACCCGCACGTTCACCGTGTGGGTCGCGACGCTCCTGGTCGCCGGCGTCATCGGCGCAGCGCTGACCGCCGAACTCGGCTCGCGCAAGGTGCGCGAGGAGCTCGACGCCATGGAGGTCATGGGCATCGACCCGATCCGGACGCTGGTGCTTCCGCGCATGGTGTCGATCACCCTGATCACCACCCTGCTGGCCATCCCGGCCGAGATCATCACCGTGCTGTCGTCGCAGTTCGGGTCCTGGTTCATTGGCGGCATCCCGAAGTCCGACTTCTACGGCGCCTTCCTGTGGTCGACGCTGAGCACGGTCGAACTCGTCGCGCTGATGTTCAACTGCTTCCTCGCCGGCCTGCTCATCGGAGCGGTCTGCTGCTACAAGGGCCTCGCCGCCCAGGGCGGCGCGATGGGCCTCGGAAAGGCCGTCAACCAGGCCGTCGTGATCGCCTTCCTGGCGCTCTTCATCATGCAGCTCGGCTACAACGCCGTGATTCTCGGCTTCTTCCCGGGTCTGGGGGCCTTCCGATGACCGACACCGTCGACCACGCCATCAACAGCGAGCAGGGCCCGGGGCGGCGCTCGACGCGCTCCGAGCGGACTGCCCTGCGCCTCGCTGAGTCGAGCAGGTTGCGCGGCCCCGTCGAGGACGCCGGTTCGCTGATCGCCTTCGCCATCCAGGTGGTCAAGGAACTGCCTGTCTGCGTGCGGCTCTACCCCGGCGAGATCCTGCGCCAGTGCGCCTCCCTGATCCGGTCCAACGCACTGGTCATCCTCTTCATGCTCTTCATGCTCGGCGCCCTCCTCGGCATCACCGGCACGTTCCTCTTCGAGGGCATCGGCCTCGAGAGCTACGTCGCCGCGATCCCCGCCGTGCCGCTGATGCGTGGGGTGGTGGAGATCGTGTTCGGCTGGGTGCTCGCGGCGAAGTACGGCTGCGGCATCGTCGCCGAGCTCGGTGCGATGCGGATCAGCGAAGAGATCGACGCGATGGACGTCATGGGCGTCCGGTCGCTGCCGTGGCTCGTCGGATGCCGGGTGATCGCCAGCATCATCGTGCTCCCGGCCTTGTTCATCACCTCGCTCGGCGTCTTCTTCGTCGCCAGCAAGTTGTTCTTCGTCGACTTGCTCAGCTCGGTCTCCAGCGGTGGCTTCACCTACGTGCTGTTCCTGCTGCAGAGCCCGCGTGACTTCTTCATCGCAGTGCTGTGGGGAACGGTCACCGGGTTCGTCATCACTGTCGTGGCCTGCTACTACGGCTACAACGCCTCCGGCGGCCCCGTTGGGGTGGGCCGCGCCACGGCCCAGGGCATGTTGGTCAACCTCGTCCTGATCAGCGTGATCGCCATGATCATGGCCCAGGTCTTCTACGCCAACGTGCTCACCGAGGCCTTCGGCACCTGACGCCGCGCCCTTTGGTGCCGTCGCGCCGACCTCCCTCTTGCTCCCACTGCATCCGACGTACTCCAGGAGATTCCATGACCGCCGTGCTTCCGCTCAACGACCGGGTCGCCCACGTCGACTCGGCCGCCGAGCACACCATCGAGATCCGCGACGTGTACAAGAGCTTCGGCTCGTCCCACATCCTCAACGGGTTGTCGATGGACTTCAAGGATGATGCGATCACCACGGTCCTCGGCCCGTCCGGTACGGGCAAGAGCGTGCTCCTCAAGCACATCGTGGGCCTGCTGGAGCCCGATGCCGGACAGGTCAAGGTCTTTGGCACCGACATCTGGCGGACCTCGGAGGAGGACCGCTTCGAACTCCGCAAGCGGTTCGGCGTCCTGTTCCAGGACGGCGCCCTGTTCGGGTCGATGAACCTGTACGACAACGTCGCCTTCCCGTTGCGCCGGCACACCGAGAAGTCGGAGCGCGAGATCCGCGACATCGTCATGTCCAACCTGGTTGAGGTCGGGCTGGAGAAGGCCATCGACAAGGCACCGAACGAGATCTCCGGCGGCATGCGCAAGCGCGCCGGCTTCGCGCGCGCCCTGGTCCTCAAGCCGGACGTGGTGCTGTTCGACGAACCCGACTCGGGCCTCGACCCGGTGCGCACCAAGCTCCTGTCCCAGCTGATCGCGAAGGTGCACGCCGAGCACGGCGGCACCTACATCGTCATCACCCACGACATCCCGACGGCTCGAGAGGTGAGCGACTACGTCGCGGTCATCTGGAAGGGCAAGATCGTGCACTACGGCGACGCCGACGGCGCCTTCAACTCAGGTGACCCCTTCGTCCGCCAGTTCCTGGCCGGCGCCGCTGACGGCCCCCTGGGGATGGACTGACCTGTGCCTTCTTCTGCTGTGTTCAACAATCTCCGGCCCTGGGTCGTCGGCGGTGCGGTTGCCGTCGTCGCCGTGGTCGGCATCAAGACCGTCTCGGGCGAGGATCCCTACCAGCTCGACGTCGTGACACCGGCCGCTGACGGCCTGGTGACGGGCAGCGAGGTCCGGATCGGCGGCCAGGACATCGGTCAGGTCAAGGAGATCAAGGTCGAGGGCAACCAGGCCCGCCTGGTCCTCGAGCTCGATCCCGACAGCGCCCCGTTGCACGCCGGAACGACCGTCAACGTGCGGTGGAACTCCGTCGTCGGTCGCCGGTACGTCGACGTCCTGCCCGGCCCGCAGAGCAACCCCGAGCTGCCGGAGGGCAAGCTGCTCAAGGCCGACACCGAACGCGTCGAACTGGACGACATCGTCAAGGCACTCGACGAACCCACCCGCGCGAAGGTCAAGAAGCTCGTGGGGCACCTGGACACCACGCTCAACCGCAACGACACCGACATCAACGCCACCCTGGCGGAGGCCGGGCCGTTTGTGGAGGGGCTCGGCGAGATCCTCGAAGGTGTCGGCAAGGACGGCGACGCCATCTCGGCGCTGGTCACCAACCTCCACCAGGTCACGCAGGCGTTGTCGTCGCGGGACGCCGATGTCGCCGGAACGGTGCGCGACCTCCGCGCGCTGGTCGCGGTCGCCGTACGACAGGCAGGACAGGTGCGGACCGCGCTCGACGAGGTCCCGGCCACCCTGCGTTCGGCCGAGAAGTTCTTCGGCAAGGTGCCCGGAGCGGTTGACGAGACCGTCCCGCTGCTCGAGGACCTCCAGCCGGCCATTGCCCACCTGCCGTCGGTCGCCAAGCGTCTGGACCCCGTGCTCCGTGACCTCCGTCCGGTGGTGGCCGAGCTGCGGCCGACCCTGAACGCGGCCGACGAACTGCTCCAGCAGACGCCGGGGCTGTTGTCGATCGCCACCCAGACCGTCCCGGACCTGGAGACGGCGCTCACCCAGTTGCAGCCCGCCGTCAGCTTCTTGCGGCCGTACACCCCCGAGATCGTGGGCTTCCTGACCAACTGGGCTTCGCTGTTCTCCGCGAAGAACGGCGCCGGCCACTTCGGCCGCGCGCTCATCCCGGCGTCGGTCAGCTCGTTCAACAGCAACCCGGGAATCCTGCCCCCCTTCATGTTCCAGGCCAAGGAGCCCGAGCCGGGCTCGCTCATCGAGCAGCCGTGGACCGATGCGAACGGAGATGGCGTCCGATGAGTGCCTCGAACCTGTTCCGGCGCAGCGCCGTCGGCCTGACGGCCGTCGCTGTCGTCGCCGTCGGCGTCGTCGTAACCGGAGGTGACGACGACACCAACCAGATCACCACGACCATCGCTGATGCCGGCCAGTTGGAGAACGGCGCCGAAGTCCGCTCGGCCGGCGTGCGCATCGGTCAGGTCTCCGGCATCCAGTTGGTCGGGAAGAAGGCCCAATTGACCCTCGAGGTCAACGACGGTGTCCTCCCGCTCCACGACGACGCGACGCTGACGATGCGACCGGTCAACGTGCTCGGAGAGAACTACATCGACCTCGATGCGGGCTCCGACAAGGCGGCCTTCACCGACTCCACGGTGATCCCCGAGGAGCGGACATCGACGGCCGTCACCCTGCAGGACGTGTTGAACACCTTCGAGGAC
The DNA here is from genome assembly GCF_014108865.1 of Nocardioides sp. WS12. NCBI lineage: Bacteria > Bacillati > Actinomycetota > Actinomycetes > Propionibacteriales > Nocardioidaceae > Nocardioides > Nocardioides sp. WS12. The sequence continues at coordinate 1,566,964 of NZ_CP053928.1, forward strand.
CCCACCGCAGCAGGACTCGCCTCGCTCGTCACGACCCTCGGCGAGGGCCTCGATGACAACGGCGCCGAGCTGGCCAAGGCGCTGAAGGTGCTCGCGCCGGCCATGCAGGACACCGGCAGGGTCGGGGCCATCCTGTCCGAGCAGAACGAGGTGCTCGCCAGCCTGGTCAAGGCCACTGACCCGGTCACCGCCGCGCTGGCCGCGGACGGCGGCAAGACCCTCGACTCGCTCGTCGAGTCGACGCGCGACACGTTGGCCGCGCTCGGGAACCAGCAGGTGGCGCTCGAGGCGACCCTTCGGGAACTGCCGGGAACCCTGCTCTCCGCTCAGCGCACCCTCGCCCGGTTCGGTGCGACGGCGCGGGCTGGAACACCCACGCTGAAGGCCCTGCGACCGCTGACGGGCGATCTCGACGACGTCGTGAAGGAGTTGCGCAACTTTGCCGACTCCGCCGACCCGGCGCTCGCCTCCCTCAAGCCCGTGCTCGACGAGGCCGATCGGCTGCTCGATGCCGCGGCCCCGGTGGTGGCGACGCTGCGCCAGACCGGACCGGACCTGGCGTCGACGGCAGCGTCCCTCAAGCCGGTCAGCCGGGCGCTGCTCGACAACCACCTCCAGGACGTCATGGACTTCGTGCGCAAGTGGGCGCTGAGCACCAACGGCCGCGATGGGTTGTCCCACTACTTCCGCGGTGTCGTCTACGTGACGCCGTCGACGCTGAGCCAGTTGGCGGAGTCGCTCGTCCCTGTCGGCGCTCTGCCGAAGGGCCAGACGCCCGCCGCGAAGGGCAACAAGGCGCCGAATGTGTTGCCCGGCCTTCCGGACCTCGGCAAGACGGTGGACGGACTGCTGGACGGCCTCGGCGGCAGCCTTCTCGGCCTGCTCGGCAAGCAGCCACCGAAGGCCTCGAGGACCTCGGCCACCGACCCGACCAGCGCCCTTGGCCTCACCGCTCTGCAGGAACAGAACCTGCTCGGCCAGCTCCTGGGAGGAAACAAGTGAGCAACCGTCCCGTCCACCGCGATGTCGCCCGCAAGGTCGTCGTCGGCGTGGCCATGATCCTCGCCCTCGTCGTGGTCGGGTGGATCGGCGGCATCGTCCAGACCGGCGGCGCTCTCCCGGGCAAGCGCTACACCGAGGTGAAGGCACAGTTCGAGAGCGTCGGCATCCTCAAGACCGGCAAGGACGTCAAGCAGGACGGCTTGCGTGTCGGCACCGTCAGCAAGATCGAGTACGTCGACGGCGTGGCCGAAGTGACGCTGCGACTCGACGGCAAGGTCGACGTCTACCAGGACGCCACCGCCTTCGTGGGTAACACCTCGGCGCTCGGCAAGAAGTACCTCGGCTTCGACCCGGGCACGCCCCAGGCCGGGGAACTCGGCGAGCAAGTGATCGCTCTCGAGGCCACCAAGAGCTCCACCTCCCTTGAGGACGTGCTCTCGGCCCTCGACCCGAAAACCCGTGCCTCGCTGCAGAAGGCTGTGGGGGAGCTCGCTGTGGGCACGACCGGTCACGGCGAGGACCTGAACGCAGTCCTGGCCGCTGCGCCCCACCTGCTCAAGGACCTCGAGACCGTGATGGAGGCTGCTGGGAGCGACCAGACCGACATTGCTGGCCTGCTGATCAGTGCGGACCGCCTGGTCAACCGGTTCAACGGACGCACCGATGAGATCAAGGGTCTGGTCGAGAACGCTGACCGGACCGTGCAGGCGCTGGGTGTCGACAACGGCAAGCCGCTCGAGGAGACGATCGCCAGGCTCCCGGCCGCACTCACGACGGTCGAGACGGCGCTGGACGACCTCTACGCACCGCTCGGAGACGCCGAGGTTGCCCTGAGGGATCTCGAGCCCGGCGCCCGCGCGCTGGGTGGTGCCACCCCCGACCTTCGCGCCTTCCTCCGGGATTCGCCGGACACCCTCGACAAGGTCCCCGGCGTGGCCAAGGCCGCTGACCCGGCCCTGTCGTCGTTGACGGAGACCCTGGTGGACGCCCGGCCGTTGCTCGACCCCCTGAAGTCCTCGGTCAACAGCCTGGAGCACCTGCTGTACCGCTTCGTGCCGTACACGAACGACGCTGCGCGGTTCTTCGCCCAGAACGATCTCCTCGAGGGAATCCTGGACGGCGACCCGAACCAGCACTACTTCGCCGCGCAGTTGACCGGCGTCGGCCTGTTCAGCGTCGCCGGCCTGTCGGACCCGCTCTACCGGTCCGAGCCCTATCCCTGCCCCGGCACGTCCTACAACCACGCCACGGTCACCGACTGCAGCGGAGGAGCCAACTGATGTCCAGGCGTCATCCAGCACCCGAGCTCGGAGCGGGCGCAGCGGCCAAGGCTGCGTACGCGAAGGGCCGCAACTTCAGGCTGGGAGTGCAGTTCTACGTGCTGCTGGTCCTGGTGCTGGGCCTGCTCGCGGCCAAGGCCGAGATCACGTCGTACTTCGCGGGCGGCCGCGAAATCTCGGCCGAGTTCGCCGACAGCTACAAGCTGCGGGCCCACGACTCGACGGTCAAGATCGCTGGCCTCACGGTCGGCACCGTCACCGACATCAACCGCACCGACGAGGGCACCGTCATCGTGAAGATGAAGGTCGAGGAGAAGGCTCTGGAGACGGTGGGTTCCCAGCCGATCGCCCGGATCGAGCCGCGCACCTTGCTCGGCGGTCGGTACGCCGTCGAACTGAATGCTGGAGGCCCCGAGGGCAACTTCGATGGCGAGATCCCCCTGGCCCGCACCTCCGCGCCGGTGGAGCTGGACCGGATCGCCGAGGCGCTGCCCGCCACGGCGCGCGAAGCCCTGCAGGGGTTGAGCGGTTCTGCGGCAGCCACGCTGGAGCAGAGCGACGACGAGCTCAACGCCCTGCTCGAGACCGCGCCCGATGTCCTCGACCCCGGTGCGGACGTGGTGAAGGCGGCCCGCGGGACGCGGCCGGACGCGGATCTGCCGGCCCTGGTGGCGGACCTCAACACGACGGCCGACGTGTTGACGCGGCGCGACGGACAGCTCAAGGACATCGCGCGCAACCTCAACGTCGCGAGTGGCGTCCTCGCGGAGCGGCGGGGCGAGCTCTCCGAGACGCTGGCCAACCTGCCGGCAACGATCCACCAGACCCGACTGGGCCTCACCGGCCTGAGCAACACGGTGACGGAGCTCGAGAGCACTGCGGCCGACCTGCGGCCCTCCGCCCCCGAGATCGCGAACCTGATCGAGGAACTGGATCCGCTGTTGAAGGACGCCGGACCGCTGATGGCCGACCTCAAACCCCTGCTGCGTGACGCGCGTCCCGCGGTGCAGGACCTGGTCCCGACGGCCACCCGCGCGACCGGAGTCCTGAAGAACCTGCATGGCCCCGTCCTCGACCGGGTCAACGGACCCGTGTCGAAGTTCGTGCTCAGCCCGTGGAAGGGCGAGGGCAAGTACGAAGGAGGTGGCGGCGGCTACCTCGCTGACCACAAGTTCTACGAGGAGCTGGCCTACATGGCAACCAACGTCGACCGCGCGTCGATGTCCCAGGACCAGCGTGGTTCCACGCTGGCGTTCCAGGCGGGCGTCGGTCTGAACTCGCTCTCGGGGCTCCCCTTCGACCTGGACAGCCTGGTCACGCTGGCGCTGGACCAGGCAGGCATCACCGGCGCGCTGCGCTCGTCGGTCTTCGAGAACCTGGGGCTCGTGCCGTGATGAAGTTCGAGACCGCTGTCGAGCGGATGAAGAACACGCCCGGCCTGGGCCGCGACGTCGTACTGCTCGTGTCGCTGTTGGTGGCCGGAGTGGTCGTGATGACCTACATCTTCGGGCAGTACAAGGTCATCAAGCCGTGGGACGACACCTACAAGTTCGCGGCCGAGTTCGACGAGGCACCCGCGATCCAGCTGGCCAGCCGCCAAGAGGTTCGGATCGCCGGCGTCACCGTCGGCCGGGTCACCGACGCTGCGCCGACCAACGGTGGCAACGCGCGGCTGACCTTCACTCTGGACGAGGGCCACGAGGTCTACCGGAACGCGAAGCTCGTGCTGCGCTCGAAGACACCGCTCAACGTCATGTACGTGATGCTCGACCCGGGCGATCCGTCAGCGGGCAAGCTGTCCGACGGCGGCGTGATCCCGGTGTCGCAGACCCAGCGGGTCGTGCAGCCCTACGAACTTCTGGACGAACTCGATGACCGGGCACGGGCCGCCCTGACCGATCTGGTCACCCAGGCCGACGTCGCTCTGGCATCGGCCCCGACCGATCTGGCCCCGGGCCTCAAGGCCACGGACAAGGCGGCCGTCAACTTCACGGGAGTCGTCGAGGCGCTGCAGACGCGTCGGGCGAACCTGAGTCACCTCGTCACGTCCGTGGCCCAGATCGCGACAGCCGCCGGCGAGGACGACAAGCGGCTCGATGAACTGGTGATTGCGCTTCAGGACACGCTCGCCGTGGTCAGCGCCCGGGACGCCGAACTCAGCACCTCGCTGGCCCGTCTGCCCGGTGTCACCAGCACTCTGCGCAACGCGATGTCCGACGCGAAGAAGCTCACCGACGAGCTCAGCCCGGTGCTGCGCAAGTTGCACGACTCGGCTGAGGAACTGCCCGGCACGATCAAGGACCTGTCGAAGACGGTCAGCAATGCCCGGGACCTGGTTGCCAAGGCCGGCCCCGTCGTCCGTGAGGCGCGACCAGTCGTCGCCGACCTGCGACCGCTCACCCGCAATCTCAACTCGGCTCTGGCCGACCTGAGCCCGGTCGTGGCCAACCTGCCGCAGGCCACCCAGCGCCTTGTGCCGTGGCTCGATGACCTCGGTGGCTTCGTCTACAACACGTCCTCCTCCTTCAGCCTCGGTGACGTCAACGGTGGCCTCGGCCGCGCCAACGTCGTCGTGAAGGTCACCGATCCCACCGGAGGTGGTCTGTCGTGAGCCCCAGTGCAGCAGTGAAGAGCGGCCTCGGAGCCGTCGCCACGGACCCGCGTCTTCGCACGGTCGTCCTGTTCACCCTCGCCTGTGCCGTCGGCTTCGGCTTCCTCTGGGTCAAGGCCGGTGGGCAGATCCCGATCGTCGCCGATCGTGGTGGCTACGAGATCACGTTCCAGTCGCAGGACATCAAGAACCTCAAGGAGTTCGGTGAGGTCCGCATCGCCGGCGTTCGCGTCGGGCGGGTCGAGTCGACCGAGCACGAGGGCGACACCGTCAAGGTCACGATCAGCGTCGAGGAGCAGGCCGCGCCACTGCACGAGGGCGCCAACGTCCGGATCGGTGTGAAGTCGCTGGTCGGTTCCTCGTTCGTGGAGGTGATCGACGGTGACGGTTCCGAACTCGAGGACCAGACCGTTCTCGACCGTGCCGCAGTCACACCTTCGGTCGACGTCGACGAACTGCTCGACACGCTCGACGAGCCCACCCGGGCGCACCTGAGCAGTGCCGTCCAGGCGCTCGACACAGCCACCCGCGGACGTGGCGCCGACCTTGACGGGTTGATGACCGGGCTCGGACACGTCGGGACCGAGGGCAGCACCGTGCTCGACGCCCTCGCCAAGCAGAGCGACGACCTCCAGAAGCTCAGCGTCGAGGCACGGCTCCTCCTTGATGCCCTTGATTCCGGCCAGGGCCAGATCGTGGGCCTGGTCAGCGATGCTCAGGAACTCACCCAGGTCACCGCCGACAACCAGGTCAAGATCGAGGAGACGGTCCGGCTCTTGCCGTCGGTCGTCGCGAACGTCGACACTGCGGCCGGCAAGCTCAGCGAGCTCAGCGTCCCGCTGACCCCGATCGCCGCCGATCTTCGTGCCGCGTCGCCGTACCTGTCGCGGGCACTGACCAACCTGCGCCCGGTCTCCCGCGACCTGCGTGCCCTGCTGCCGGACCTGGACGGTGTCCTCGCTTCGGCGCCGGCCACGCTCACCAAGGTCAAGCCCTTCGGGACGACCGTGCAGGACCTGGTGCCCGATGCCCAGAAGACGCTGGCCGATGTCCAGCCGATGCTGAGCTACCTGGCGCCGTACGGCCTCGACCTGGGGGCCTTGTTCGCCAGCTTCGGCGGATCCTTCGACGTCCGCGCCGAGGACGGCATCATCCCGATCCGTCTGACCGCCACCGCTGAAGGCCCGGGAACGGTGCGCGGAAACCCGCTCAAGATCGTCTCGAGCGAGACCGGTGGCCTGATGTGGAACAACCCGTACCCGCTGCCGGGCAACGTCGACGAGCCCCGGCCGTTCGGCAAGGGTGACTACCCGCGGGTCGAGAAGCGCTGAGCCGTGCTGGAGCGAAGCGGTGACACCGGATCCCGGCAGCGTCGTCAGTGGGCGGCGTTGCTGGGGGCGGTCGCCCTCGGCGCGGTGATCGTGCTCGGCCTGTTGCGGGTCGAGATCGACACCAGCACCTCTTCGTTCCTGCCCGCGGGGGACCCGGTCGAGAAGGCGCTCGCCGCCAAGTCCGACGACTTCGGGGGCGATCCCGTCATCGTCATCCTGGAGACCAGCGAGCCCCGCGCCCTCTTCAACGACCCGGAGGCGCTGGTGCACCTGGTCGGCCTCGAGGGCCAACTGGCCAACCTGCCGGACGTCGCCGCGGTCTATGGCCCGGGCACCGTGCTGAACCAGACCGCCGGGGCGGCGCAGGACATGCTCGCCCAGATCTCCGGTCGACGCGACGGCTACCGCCAGGAAGTCATGGCGACGGCCCGCGAGCGCGGGATCCCCGAGAGCAAGGTCAAGGAACTGGGCGAGGCCGCGCTGGCCCGCTTCGACGAACGCTACGGCGCCCTGATGGTGCAGGGTTTGCCGGCCGGCCTGCCGACGCTGAAGAACCCGCGGTTCGTACAGACCGTCCTCTTCGAGGAGGAGAACCTCGACGTCCGGCCACAGTGGCGCTACCTGTTGCCGTCCGCGAACAGCGTCACCGTCCTGGTGCGCCCCCGGGCCGGTCTGGACGCCGACGGGACCGCGCGGCTGGTCGACGGCGTGCGGTCGGCCGTCAAGGACGTCGAAATCGAGCTCAGCCGGAGCACCGTGACCGGCGCTCCCGTGGTCGCCGCGGGCCTGGCCGACCGCGGACGGGCCGAGCTCCCCGTGCTGGGTGCCGTGGCCGTCGGTGCCGTCGGCCTCATCTTCCTGGTGGTGGGCTGGACCTCCCGGCGCCGTTCGCGCCTCCGGCCCACCGCTGCGGCCCTCGTTGGTACGGCGGCCACCCTGTCCGGCTTCGGATGGGCCGGCCAGCCGCTTTCGCTCGGCGTGGTGGCGTTCCTGCCGATCCTGCTCGGCATCGGCAGCGACTTCCCGCTCTATCTCTCACGGGGCAAGTCCAATCGGGCCGTCCTGATCACGGCGCTGGCCGCCATGCTCGGCTTCGGTTCGCTGGCCCTGTCGCCGCTCCCGTTCGTCCGGGAACTGGGCATCGCCCTGGCAGTGGGCATCCTGCTCACGGTGGCGACGGCCCTCGCAGTCCGCTGGCACTTCGGTCCGGTCCCGGATCCCGCACCGTCGAAGGTCGTGTCCGTTGACCGTCCCGGCTTCGCCTGGCCGCGAGCCGGCCTGGGCCGCGTCATCGTGACGGCGTTCCTCGTGGGCAGCGCCGGCCTCGGCTGGGTCGCCCTGTCGGGTCTCGCCGTCGAGGCCCAGCCCGACGAACTGGCCGCCGGGCTCCCCGAACTCGACGACGCCCAGTACGCCGAGGACCTGCTCGGGTCGGCGGGGGAGGTGAGCCTCGTGATCAGGGCCGACGACGTCACCTCGCCGGAGGTCCTGGCCTGGAGCCAGCAGGCCCAGACCCGGATCGTCACGGAACTTGGTGACCGCGTGCACCCGGTCCTCAGCGTCGCGGACCTGCTCCGCTTCCTCGGCGCCGAACCCACGGCGGACCAGATCAAGGCAGCCGTGGCCGTGATGCCGCGCTACCTGTCGTCGGCGGTGCTCCGCTCCGACCGCGCCGAGGGCGTCGTGGTGCTGGCCGTCGAGTTCGACGACGTGGCCGAACTCGGAGATCTCCTCGACGACCTGGACCGCGCGGTCGGCACTCCGCCCGACGGGGTCGAGGTCGACACCGTCGGTCTCCCGGTGTCCGCTGCCCGCGGCCTCGAGCTGGTCGGCGAGGGACGGTTGTGGATCAACCTCGCGGGCATCGGCCTCGCCGGCGCTGCGATCTGGATCGGACTCCGGTCCCGCGACGATGCCCTCCGGGCCGTGCTGACGGTCGTTGTCTCGACCGGATGGGTCGCACTCCTGGCGGCCGCGACCACCGGCTCCCTCAACCCGCTCACCATCGCGCTCGGTTCGCTGGTGACGGCCACTGGTTGCGAGTTCTCGGTGATGTTGCGGCGTGGAGCCGATCTGCGTGCCGTCGGAACCGCGGCCCTGGCCGGGACCACCGGCTACCTGGTGCTCGCACTCTCGGAGCTGGCCGTCCTGCGCGACTTCGGGCTCCTGCTTGCCGGTGGTGTGGTGTGTTCCTTCGTGGCCGCGCTGGTGGTCGACCGGGTGGTCCTGCCGGAGACCCGCGAAGACACCGTCCCGGTCGTCGTACCCGAGAATGAACTGGTGGTGGTGTCGTCGTGATCGACAAGCTCAAGCAGGTGCTCAGCACCCCTCGCGGCCGGCTGGTCGCAGGCATCCTGGTCGTTGCCCTGGCCGGGGCTGGAGTCGCCTTCGGGGTGACGCGGGCCGACGACCTGCCCGAGGACGCTGCGTTCCGCTACGGCGACCGCGTGGTCACCACGACCCAGCTCGACGACCGCCTCGAGGTCCTCGAGGCGTTGTACGGCGTCAAGCGCCCCGACGACGCGGACAAGAAGGACGACTTCAACCGCGACTCAGCGAAGTCGATGGTCGTGAGCCTGGTGCTCGCCGACGCGGCGGCGAAGCGTGACATCGTGATCTCGGACAAGGAAGCGCAGACCGAGCTCGACAAGCTCATCGACCAGCAGCTCACCGGCGGGCGCGACGCGTTCGTCGAGTTCCTCTCGACCAGCGGGATCTCCGAGCGCGACGTGCTCGACGAGATCCGGGCACAGCTGGCCACCTCCCGCCTCGTCGACGAGGTCACCGCTGACGTCCCCGAGGCGACCGAGGCCGAGGCGCAGAAGAAGTACGACGACAACGAGGGCGACATGGTCACCCCTGAAGGTCGCCAGCTCGTCAACGTCGTCGTCGAGACCCGCGCCGACGCGGACCGCGTGGCCCGCCTGGCCGGCAAGTCCGGCAAGCTCAGCACCCTCGCCGCGACCTGGTCGCTCGACGGCAGCACCAAGGACGATGGGGGTCGACTCGGCCTCGTCACCGCCGACCAGTTGGAGGACGGCTACGGGAAGATCGCCTTCTCCGCGGCGGCTGGGGAGATCTTCGGCCCGGTGAAGACCAGCTACGGCTGGAACGTCGGCCAGGTCGTGGAAGTCGTGAAGGCTCGGCCAGTGAGCTTCACGGATGTGAAGGCCGAGATCATCGACCGCCTCTCGGCCGAGGCGCGCCTGAAGGTATGGCGGGACTTCCTCGCCAAGGAACTGAAGGGCGCCGACGTCGAGTACGCCGACGGGTACCTCCCGGACGACCCGACGGCGCCGCCCGCGAACTCCACCCCGACCCCTGCTGCAGACCCGCCTGCTTCCGGGGCCCCGGCAACCGAGACGCCCGCACCGACGGAGTGATCAGCCGCCCAGCCCGTGCCGGAGCAGGTGCCGGGTCTGGGCGACGACCTTCGCGACCGAGGAGCGGCCGGGCGCCCACCAGTCCATGGCGCTGTTGAGGGCACCGATCGCCAGATGCCTCGCGATGGCGAGGTCGACCGTTGTGTCCAGCAGACCGGCCTTCTGTGCCTCGCGCAATTGGGTGGCCCACAGGCGCTGGTAGCGCTGCATCACCGCGACGTGGCGCAGCTCGATCCCGTCGGGGAACTGCTCCGCGTTGCGGAGCACCGCGCGTGCGTAGTCGGGTGCCGTCATCGTGAAGCGGATGTGGGCTTCGGCGAGGGCATCGATGTGATCGAGCGGGCTCGCGTCGGCCGGGAGTGCTGCGATCGCTTCGTTGACCTGGTCGATCAGAGTGTTCGCCCCCGCGGCAGCGACCTCCTCGATGAGGTCCTCCCGGCTGGCGAAGTAGTAGTAGATCGCCGGGGCCTGGATGTCCGCCTCGCGGGCGACGTCGGTCAACTTGGTGCCGGAGTACCCCTCGCGGGCGAGAACACGGGCCGCGGCGTCGAGCACCCGGGCCCGGGTCGCCTCGGACTTCGCCGTCGATGTCCGATCAGCTCGTCCGCCACCCTTGCCCGCCATGCCCGAAGTCTAGGGACGCCGGACAGGCGGCTACGGGAGGGTCAGCCCGGCCGGCGCGAGATAGCTGGGCAGGTCGGCGAACGAGTCGCCGGTGAGGCTGATCCAGTTGAACGGCAGGTGGTAGCACATCATCAGCACGACGGCACAGAAGCCGATCGCGGCGAACGTGCGTACGGCGAGGCGGTACGACGACGGGATCGTCAGCACGCCGCGCTCGATGACCGACAGTCCGTCAGCGTCCCAGTCCGCCGACCAGCGTGCGTACGTGAAACACATGGCCACGCAGGCGACGAGGAAGGTCTCGTAGAGCGGGAACTGGTGCTGCTCGCCGTCCCACAGGGTCAGGGGGCCACTGGTCTGGACGAAGGAGTAGGCCTCGGTGGTGCGGATGATGACGTTCTCGACGACGAAGTCGAAGACGAGGTCGCCGACGAACAGGATGGCCAGGATGCTCTGGGTGGACAGTCCGGGCCACCGGGCACGGATGCGGCGTGCCGCCATCGTGTTCACGAAGCCGAGGGCCGCGCAGAAGTAGATGTACATCGGCAGGCCCCAGAGCAGCGACTCTGCATAGTGACTGGGCACCGCGTCGTTGTGGAAGGGCAGTGAAGACGACCAGGCGCCGAGGTTGACCGAGTGGGAGTTGAAGGCGAAGAGGAAGGACTGGGTGTTGAGCCAGCAGTCCATGACGAATCCGGTGATGCCGCCGAGCAGCAGCAGGGCGTCGAGGGTGACCTTCTTGTCGCGTCGCCATGGCTTCCAGGCCAGGAAGTAGACGGCGATGGCCAACACGCCGGTGCTGATGACCTCGACGATGCGCAGTCCGATCAGCTTGCCGGCGTCCATCTGGTCCGGTCCGCGGACCTCGGGCGCCCCGAAGTCGTCGCCGGTGACCCAGCCGTAGAGGGTCACGATCGACACGATCGTCCAGACGACGCCGATGGCCGCCCACATCAGGACTGGCTTGCTTGCCGGACGGGTGGTCGGTGCCGCGGCGTCGGTGCCGAGCGCGGTCAGCTGAGCCATGTCAGTCTCCTTGGTGTGCTGCGGTGGTCACGGGAGGGAACAGCCCGGCGCCGAACAGGCGGTGGGCGGCGCCGACGATCTGGTCCACGGGTACGCCGGGGTGCCACCACTCCGGGACCCAGTTCAGGGCCCCGAGCACGAGCATCCGGGTGATCGACGGGTCGAGGCCGGCGCGGAGCAGGCCTGCACTCGCTGCGTCCTCGAGCGGGGCGTGCCAGAGGGCGTGCAGACGGTCGCCCTCGACCTGGAGCGCAGCGCGCACGGGCGGGGGCACCTGTCCCACGTTGCGGGTGAGGGCGGTGGCGAAGTCGCTGAGCTCGAGCTCCACGCGCAGGTAGGCCTCGGTGAGGGCGGCGACGTGGTGCCGGGGGTCGGCGTTCGCCGGGAGGGCGTCGACGGCGGCGCGCATGTGGTTCCCGACGGCGCGCTGGCCCCGGGAGAGCACCTCGGTGATGAGGGCGTCGCGCGAAGCGAAGTAGTGGTAGATCGCCGGCGCCTGCACGTTGGCTCGCTCGGCGATCTCCGACAGGTGGCACTTCGAGTAGCCGCGGGCGCGAAGCGTGGCCGCCGTCGCCGCCATGATCCGGTCGCGGGTCTCGGGGGAGGCCGGGGGCGTCGGGGGTACGGCGAGAGGGACCGGCGTCGCGGCGGCGCCGGCACCGCCGAGCAGGCCGTGCCGCACCAGCAGGCTGGCGTGGTCGATGACCGTCTGGAGGTCGCCGCGGTCGGCGCGCCACCACTCCGCCGTCCCGTTGAGGGCGCCGATCATGAGCATCACACCGAGACGACGGTCGGTGTCGGGAGCGAGGCCGCGCTCCTTCGCTGCGGCGTCGACCAGGTCGAGCCACAGTCGGCGGTAGGCGCGGAACTCCTGGCGCTGCCGCTCGCGGATCTCGGGCGTCACCTGTCCGGCGTTGCGGATCGAGGCCTGCGTGTAGTCGGAGATCTCCAGCTCGTAGCGGAGGTGGACCTCGACGGCCAGCAGCAGGCGGTCGACCGCGGGCACGTCTTCACCGGCGTCGAGGAGGGTCTCCTCGACGTGGCGGCGCAGCCGCGACATGCCGAACCAGAGCACCTCCTCGACCAGCACCTCGCGAGACGCGAAGTAGTAGTAGATCGCGGCGGGTCGCACGTCCGCGGCCTTCGCGACGTCCGAGATCCGGAGGCCGCCGTACCCCTTCTCGGCGAGCAGTTTCGCCGCGGCGTCGAGGATCCGGGTGGCAGTGCCGCCGGGGCGCTGCGGGGCCGGTGCCCTGTCGCCACGCTCGCGGACGGCGGCCGTCACGGCGCTTCTCCGACCTGGTCGTACACGGTGTTCGATTTCCGGTCGCAGGTCGGTAGGGTTCCCGCATGGCGCGCGCGATGGAGAAGGCAAACCCGCTGCAGCCCACCCGGGAGAAGCGGCGGCTGGTTCTGGCTCGTCACTTCATCGGCGTGGTCGCACCGCTGCTCGAAGCGGGGGAGCAGTACTCCGACCTCAGCGTCGAGCGACTGATCACGGCCGTCGGGGTGTCCCGCTCGACGTTCTACTCGTACTTCTCCGACAAGGCAGCCCTGCTGGCAGCCATGGCCGAGGACGTCACGATCGACCTGACCGAGGCCGGGGCGCCGTGGTTCGAGCTCGGCGTGCCGGACTCGCAGAAGGCGGTGCGTGATGCGCTCCGGCCGCTGTTCGTGACCTACCGCGAGCACCGCCAGATCCTGCGCTCGATCACCGACGCGGCGTCGTACGACCCCGGTATTCGCGAGCTGCACTCGGCGCTCGTGGCGCGGGCCACGGCCGGACTCACGGCCCACCTGCGGGCCCTTGACCGCGGGGACCTCGACGCGGATCGCACGGGGCAGTGGCTGGTCTGGATGCTCGAGCGCGGGCTCTACCACCTGGTCGCCGACGCGAGTGCCGACGAGAGCGAGCGGCAGCTCGAGGCCGTCGCGAACCTCATGTGGAGCGCCCTCTACGCCGAATGACGAACGACCCCCGGCCCGCCGCTGGTGCGACGGGCCGAGGGACCGGGCGCGTTGGTCAGACACCGACCTTCTCGGGCGGCGTGCTGTCCGGTGCCGAGGTGGCGGCGCGCTCGACCCATCGGACCGGCGGCCACTCCGAGGAGGGCGGCTCGACGTCGGAGTTCCAGCCGATGCTCTCGATGTAGCGGTGGCGTGCTGCCGGGGTCATGAACCGCGACTTGAACAGACCCCAGAAGGTCCAGTTCAGGCTCGACTCGGTGCAGACCAGGTCACCCAGTTTGCTGATCCAGAAGACGGCGAGGAACAGCGAACCCGAACCGATGACCCACTGGAGCCAGACCGGGATGTCCGCGTTGATCGCGAGGAAGACCGGGAAGCCCGTGCCGAACTCGGCAGCGGTCGTGGCGATGATGCCGATCGGGACGACCCAGAACATCTTGAGGCCCTTGCCCTGGACCCGCGGCCACACGTAGTGCAGCACGACGGCGATCGAGCAGATGGCGGCGCCGTTGATGAAGGACCAGTAGAACGGGAACTTGTAGAACTCGAACGGCTGCTGGCCGTAGTACTCGTAGACACCCATGATCACGCCGGGGTGCTCCATGATCGCGTCACTGATGCCGACGGCCGCGAACATGAGGAAGAAGGCGCGCTTGTTGATGCCCTTCTGGATGACCGACCAGATCCAGTACGCCTCGAGGCCCATGAAGAGGGCGTAACAGGGTGGGATCAGCAGCGGCACCGGGATGCCGAAGTTGGTGAACGCCGGGCCGTGGAGGTTCTCCGACCAGCGCAGGTGGCCGACCAGGTCGAGCATCGGCTCGCCGAGCGAGGTGCCGAGGCCGGCGAGCAGCATCAGCCAGGGGAGCGGGTCCTTGTGCTTGAACAGTCGGATCGAGGCCCACGGAACCGCCAGGACGACAACGAGGAGGCCTGCCCAGAAGAGGAAGAACCAGGCGTCGAAGTCGCTGGCAATGATCGGGGACGGGTGGGGGAGCAGGTTCCCGTAGCCGTCGATGGGGGAGTAACCGGGCTCGAAGCCCGGCGGTACGGGGACCGGATCGGTGATGTTGTCGGTGCCGAAGAGCATCGTGTGCGTCCTTCATGATTGTGGCCGACGAAGGCGAATCGAACAGTATGTACAGGAATCGTACAGTCTGTTTGATTTTAAGGCCAGATAAATTAATGATGAGTTTTCTGGCCGGAAACGAAGCCGGCCCGGAGCTGCCGTGAGGCAGCGCCGGGCCGGTTGTGGTCGAGGGCGGGCCAGCGCGCTCGACGGGTCCTCAGCGGCCCGGGAAGGGGTCGTTCTGGCCGGAGGTGTAGTCGTCGCCCTTGCTGGTACGACGGTCCTGGGCGAGCTTGGACTTGAGTTGGCCGATCCGGCCGCCCTTGTCCTCCATGCCGAACTGCTTGAGCATGGTGCGCGCTGCGTTCTGGCCGGGCATGCCGCTGATGCCGGCGACAGGGTGGGTGCCGGACCCGGTGAGGAAGAGACCGTCGACGGGGGTCTTGTAGCCCGCCAGGCCGGCGACGGGCTTGTTCGGTCCGAAGCGGCTCAGGGTGGGGTCGACGTGGTAGACCGAGCCGTCGATGGCCCAGAACCTCTCCTCGATGTCGGGCATGACCAGCGGTCGTACGGCGACCTGCATCTCGTCGACGCCCTTGTAGTACTCGTCGGCGTCGCGGATGACGGAGTCGGTGATCTGCTTGCGAGCCACGTCCCAGCCGTCCTCGGGGATCGAGGGCGCGAGGCCGGACCAGAACCAGAAGAGGTCCTTGCCTTCGGGGGACATGGAGGGGTCGAAGGCGTTGGTGACCTGCGCGAGGCCGGGGATGGCGTCGGGGACCTGGCCTCGCACGCACGCGCGCGCAGCGGCCAGGGCCTGCTCGTAGGTGTGGTAGCAGTTGCAGGCGATCCGCAGGTCGATGCCGTCGCCGCGCCACTTCTCGTGCTTGCTCATGTCGATCTTGCCGGACAGGGCGACGTTGACCTTGAGGTCGGAGATGCCGCGCTTCTTGGTGGGGATGTGGTCCGCGGCGTTCTGGATCTTGGGGGCGAGGACGCCACGCGGAAGCAGTCGCGTCAGCGTGGTCTTGGGGCTGCAGGCGGTCAGGACGGCGCGCTTGGCCTTGATCTCGACGCCGCCGGCGATCCGGACGCCGACCGCGCGGTTGTTGGTCACGAGGATCTCCTCGACGGGGGAGGACGTGATCACGTCGCCGCCGTTGTCGCGGATCACCTTGATGAGTGCCTTGGGCAGCGAGCCGGTGCCGCCATGGAACATCGCGACGCCGTACTTGCTCAGCACACCGAGGTAGATCAGCGACCAGCCTGACAGGTCGGCGTCGAACGGCATGAAGGGCAGTGAGGTGAGCAGGGGAGCCCGGATCATGTCGTGCTCGAAGGACTCCTCGATGGCCTCGGCCTGTGAGGAGGTCATCCAGCGGCCCAGTGCCGCCATCTGCTTGCGGTTCTTCACCAGGCCCTTGGCGGACTTCAGGACCTTCGTGATCTCGGGCTTGGTGGGGCTGGTCTGCATCATGGGCAGGCCGAGCTCCACGGCCGCGTCGATGACTTCGTAGAGCTCGAGCAGGGCCCGGGCGTCCTTCTTGGAGAAGTACTCGAGTTCGGCGGCGGTCTTGCGCGGGTCGCGCCACAGGCCCAGCGAGGAGCCGTCGGCGGCGAGCTGGAAGTGGGCCGGGTCGATCACCGTCTGGCGCAGGCCGTAGCGCGAGGAGAGCTCGAGGTCGCGGTCGATCGTGGTGGTCCGGAACAGCGAGGCCTGGATCGAGGCCTCGTTCATCATGTATTCCGGTGCCTCGGGGAACGGGTTCGTCGACGTCATGCCGCCGGCAGTGGGCGAGGCTTCGACGACGAGGACGTCGAGTCCGGCCTTGGCCAGGTAGGCGGCGGCGACGAGGCCGTTGTGGCCGGAGCCGACGACAACGACGTCGGCCTCGCGGGGGGTCTGATCGGTCTGCGGCATGTCGGGCTTCCTCGGTGCAGGGAGGGTGGATCGTATTTTCTATTCTAGATTAGAGAAAGATTGCGGAAACCGCCACCTCGAATTTATGACTCTCTAGAATTTGAACCCCGGAGGACCCCGTTCGTCAAGGGCTGCGAGGGTGCGTCCTGTGGTGTCCGGGAACACCTTGCCGGGTCAGATTTTCTAAGTTAGATTCAAAGGCGAGCGAGGGCGGGGGTCCCTCGTCATGGGGTACGCCGGAGGTCATCGAATGAACAACATCGCCCTGGGTGATGCCATGTTCCTGCTGGGCGAGGCGGCAGGTCGCCCGGCGCAGGTCATCACGCTCCAGCTCTACCGGCCTCCGGTCGACGCGGACCCGCAGGAGTGGGTGAGCAGCTACTTCCAGCAACTGCTCGCCAGTGACAACCTGAAGCCGGTGTTCACGCGGCGCCCGGCTCGGCGGTTGATCTCGCCCTCCACGCTGCGCTGGATCGACGACGAACCCGTCGAACTCGACCACCATGTGCGGCACTCTGCCCTCCCCGGCCACGGTCGGGTGCGCGAACTGCTCGAAGCGGTGTCCGTGCAGCACGGGGTGCAGTTGGACCGCCGACGCCCGCTGTGGGAGTTCCACGTCTTCGAGGGCCTCGAGGGTGGCCGCTTCGCCACGGCGTTCAAGACCCATCACGCGATCGCTGACGGGATGTCGCTGGCCAAGCACGTCCTGGGCGCGCTGACGCCCGATCCTGATGCCCGTGGCTGCCTGCCTCCCTGGGCTGCTGGGCCGGCAAGGCCGCGTCGGCCCCAGATCGCCAGCGGCGGCGTGAGTCTCGCGCCGGTCCTGCGCGGAGCGACCGCTGTGCGCTCGCTGATCGAGATGGGGCGCGACGAGAGTGCGACGATCCCGTTCGAGGCACCGCCGTCGCCGTTGAACGTCAAGGTCGGCGGAGCCCGCCGCTTCGCAGGTGACCAGTGGCCGCTCGAGCGCCTGAAGGCCGTGGCGAACGCCGTCGGCGGCACCGTCAACGACGTCGGGCTGGCCATGGCCGGCGGTGCCCTCCGGTCCTATCTCGACGAGATCGGCGGCCTTCCGGACCGCTCGCTGATTGCGATGGTGCCGGTGTCCGTGCGCCGCGAGGGTGACGGTTTCGCCGACGGCGAGGGGAACGCGTTCGGCGCGATGCTCTGCGACCTGGGCACCAACCACGAAGACCCCGTCGCGCGCGTCGACTCGATCCGCGCGCAGACCCGAGCAGCGAAGGAACGCTTCGCGAAGATGTCGGCGGCCGAGGTCCTCGCGGTCAGCAAGCTGATCATGGGCGGCGCGATCGTGTCGTCGCTGACCGGCATCACGGCGCTGCCGCGGCATCCGTTCAACCTGATCATCTCGAACGTGCCGGCTCCCAATCAGCCGCTCTACTACAACGGTGCTCAAATGACCGACATCTACCCGGTCTCGATGATCTCCGAGGCGCAGGCCATGAACATCACCTTGACCCGCTACGACAACCAGATGACCTTCGGCATCGTGGGAGACCGCAAGGCGCTGCCGCACCTCCAGCGGATGCTGATCCACCTCGACGGTGCCCTGGAGGCACTGGAGAAGGCCGTCGCGGGGTGACCGATGGCCGCCGCCGATGACCTGCGCCCGCTGGTTGATGCCTCCACGGCTCTGCTCCGCGCGACCGCGAACTTCGCGGGCGAGGGGAGTCGACGACTCCTCGGCGTCTCGGCGCGCCCCGTCGCGGCTGAGTTGGGGAGGGTTGCGCCGGTACGAGCGTCGGCGCGCCGGCTCGGCGTACTGCTGGATCAGGCGCTGAGCCAGTCGACCGCCGAGGCGGAGGACGCCCTGCTCGACGCGTTGGTCCGGGGCCTGGTCCCTGACGAAGCCAGGATCATCGCGGCCCTCGCTGCACGCGAGTGGAGTCCGCTGGTCCATGTCGAAGCACGCCGTGACGGCGAAGAACACCTGGGCCTGCGCAACGCTTCGCTGATCGGTCGACAGGCCGGCATCGCCTTGGTCCGTCGTACGCCGACCTATGTGACCCGACTGCTCGCCAGCGGCCTGGTGGCAGCAACCCCTGAGCGGGAGAACCGCGGTCAGGAGTACGAGGTGCTCCTCGCCGAGCCCGACGTCCTCGACGCGATCCGGGCCGCCGGTCGCGGTCCGCTGGGACCCCGGATCCGCAGGGGTGGGCTCGAGCTGTCCGAGCTCGGCCGGGAACTGTGGGCTGCTCGGCAGGTTGCGCCGCGGGCCGTGGAGCGGTCGGGGTGAGAGCGCACCTGATTGCGGCGGTCCAGACCTGGCCCGAGATCCGCGCGGACGTTGCCGAGTACTGGTACATCTACGCGTCGATGCCGCTGATCGCGGCGCTGATCGGGTACGTCACCAAGATCGTTGCGATCGAGATGCTCTACCGGCCGATGAAGTTCGTCGGCATCGGGCCGTTCGGGTGGCAGGGGCTGGTGCCGCGGAGGGCCGGCAAGGTCGCTGCCGTCACCATCCGCCTGCTCACCGAGAACCTGTTGCGCGCCGAGGACCTGCTTGCGCGGTTCGACGGCGCCGATGCGGTGAACGAACTCCGCGTGCCGCTGGCGCGCGCAGTGGACGAGGTCGCCCGGGAGGTCGTCGACCAGATCACGCCCGGCGGCTGGGATGCCCTGCCCGACCCGGTTCGCCGCCTGGTGCGCGCCCGGGTCCAGCAACAGGCGCCCGGGATCGTCGACCGACTGATTGCGGAGATCCGCGGCGACGTCGACCAGTTCATCGACCTGCACTACCTCACCGTCACCACGCTGGTGCAGCACAAGCACCGCCTCAACGACATGATGCGCCAGACCGCCGGCAGTTCGATGCTGTTCCTGCGGCGTACCGGGGTGATCTTCGGATTCGGGATCGGCCTGGTCCAGACGGTGGCCTGGGCCTACTGGCACAACGTCTGGATCATGCCCATCTTCGGCCTGATCACCGGTTTCCTCAGTGACTGGATCGCGCTCACCCTGCTGTTCCGGCCGAGCGAACCGCGCCGGATCCTCGGGAAGCGGATGCACGGCGTCCTGCATGCCAGCCGCGACCAGATCACTCGCGACTATGCACGCATCATGGCTGCCGACCTGTTCCAGCCGGCCGCTCTCCTGGAGTCCGTGTTGACAGGTCCCGGCGCTGACCGGTTGTTCGTGATGGTCCAGCGCGAAGTCGACGACGTGGTGGCGCGATCCCTCGGTCCGGCCAAGTCACTGGTGGCCGTCGGGATCGGCACCGAGCGCTACGACCAGATGAAGGCCACCGTCGTACGACGGGTGCTGACCCTGTTGCCCGAGATGCCCGAGGTCGAGGACTACGCCGCCCGGGTGCTCGATGTCGAGAACGTGTTGGCCGAGAAGATGGCGCAACTGACGACCGAGCAGTTCGAGGGCATCATGCGCCCGATCTTCAAGGATGACGAGTGGCTGATGATCAGTGTCGGGGCGCTGCTCGGGTTCCTGGTCGGCGAGCTCCAGGTTGAACTCGTCACCCACCTTGGTGGGGCGTGATCTTCAGCCGGTGATGTCGCGCCCGATCAGGCGTCGGGCGACGATCCACTGCTGGAGCTCGTTGGCACCCTCGAAGATCTCGAGGATCTTGGAGTCGCGGTACATCTCCTCGAGGCGCACCGACTCTCCGCTCTCGGAGACCTTGCGGGCAAAGCCGAGCGCGCCGTGGATCTGGATCGCGTCGCGGACCATGTCGACGGCGAGCTTCGTGCCGTAGGCCTTGGCCATGGCGGCCTCGGGTTCGGCGGTGGCGTCGCCGGTGTCCAGCAGGTACGCCGCCTTCTGGTAGAGGCTGCGGGCGCATTCGAGCTCGGTCGCGCGCTGGGCGAGGGTGAACTGCCAGTGCTGCATCGCGCCCAGGGGCTTGCCGAAGACCTCGCGGGTCTGCAGCCGATGGACGGCAAGGTCGAGGGCGGCCTGGGCCACGCCGACACCGGCGGCGCCGATGCCGATGCGGCCGCGGACCAGTGCGGAGAGCGCGACGCCCATGCCGCGCCCCGGTTCGCCGAGCACGTGCGTCCGTGGCACGAAGACGTCCTCGAGCACGATGTCCGCGGTGATCTGGCCGCGGTGGCCCATCTTCAGGTCCGGCTCCCCGATCCGCACGCCGGGCGCCGTCAGGTCGATCAACAGCATCGTGGCGCGGTTGCCGTCATGTCCGTCGCGCACGAGCATCGAGACCCAGCCGGCGACCACACTGTTGGTGATCCAGCGCTTGCGGCCGTTGACGATCCAGCCGCCATCGGCCTCGATGGCGACGGTGCCGAGGCGCTCGGCGGTGAGGTCGGAACTGGTCGCGGGCTCGGTGGTGGCGAACGCGAACGCCGTCTCGCCGGACACCAGTTCAGGGATCAACTGGGCACGCACCTCGGGAGTCGCGACCGTGAGCGTCTGGGGTACGAGGATGCACTGGCCGTCGTACACGCCGGCGATGGAGGAGGACTCGTAGGCGATCTCCTCGGCGGCGGTGCAGGTTGCCAGCATCGGGAACTCGAGGCCGGGGCCGTACGGCTTCTCGAAGGGGAGCGCGAAGACCCCTTCGGACGCAAGGCCGCGGAACGCGGGCCAGGCGAAGCTGTCGCGCGATTCCTCACGTTCGCCGATTTCGCGAGCGACCGGGGCGAGGTGTCGGGCGACGGCGTTCCGGACCTGGGTCCGCACCTTCCGGGTCTCCTCAGGCAGCCACACGTCGTGCGACATGCGGTCCTGGGTGCGGGCGACGCTCATGAAGACTCCTTGAAATCGGACAACTGTACGATTCCAGCATAATCGGACATGCGTCAGATTCGCTAGGGTTTGGGTGTGACCGTTTCCGAGACCAAGGCCGAGCGCACCCGCCAGCGGATCCTGGCTGCGGCGGCGCACGAGTTCGCACTGCACGGGTACGGCGGCGCGAGCCTGCGGCGGATTGCTGACGCCGCCGACCTGAAGGTGGGCAGCCTGGCCTTCCATTTCGCGACGAAGGACGACCTCGTTGCGGCCGTTCTGCGGGACGGAGTGGACTCGGCGCGGGAGGCCCTGGCGGCGGCCATGGCGAACGTTCCCGCTGACGCCTTGCCTGTCGACCGCCTGCGGGCGGCACTGCGCGGCCACCTCGATGCACTGCATGCCAGTGACGACAGGGCGTCGTCGGTGGTCCGGATGGTCGAGACCATCCCGGCGCACCTGCGTGCCGACCATGTCCGGCACGAACGCAGGTTCGGCAAGGTCTGGCTCGACGTGCTCGCCCGCGGTCAGGTCGACGGCGTCGTACGCGACGACGTGGATCTCCGGGTCCTGCGGGACCTCGTCGTGGGCGCACTCAACAGCACGTCGACCACCTCCCCCGCGGCCACGCCCGACAGGGCGGCCGTGGTCGAGACGCTGATCGTTCTCGTCAGTCCAGCAGGACCGAGCGCGCCAGCTTCTTGAGCCGTTCGATGTGGCGTCGGGTCGGCTCCTCGCGGGGATCGAATGCCGTGGTCAACGCCATGCCGCGCAGGCTCGTGAACAGGATCTCGCGCAGGTCATCGAAGTCCGCGTGAGTGGTGAGGTCCGGCCCGAAGAACGCGTCCAGTCCGGGGCGGATCACTCGAGCCAGATCGCGCTCGCCCGGCAGTAGCGCTGCCCGGAGGTCATCGTTGTGGCGCGCCGCGATCCACAGTTCGGTGGCGGCCCAGAAGTAGCCCTGGGTGAACGTCAGAGCCATCGCCTCGATGGCGGCGTCGATCCGTTCGGCGGGGTCCGCCGGCCAGATCTGGTCTGCGCCCATCTCGGCGACGCGCGCGCTCGCCAGGTGGTGTGCGGCCGCGGTCAGGAGGGTGTCGCGGGACGGGAAGTGGTGCAGCAACCGACCGCGCGTGACGCCGGCCTGCTCCTGGATGCGCAGGGTCGTCGCGCCGCCGTACCCGTCTTCGAGGAGGACCTCGACGGCTGCGTCAAGGATCCGGCGCTGGACGTCAACCGTGCGGGACTGCACGGCGCGCTTGATCGGCGGGCGCTTGCCGGACGCGCGTTCCGGGGACGACGTACCGGGCATCGGTGCTGGTCCCTTCTCGTGGATGACATCGCAGCGGCGACAGGCTACAGTGCATTAACCAGTCAAGACTGACTGGTTAATCAGAACATAACTTATGGAGGTCCGCGTGCCCACTCCCGTCATCGTCGACGTCGTCCGTCTCGCATCCGGCAAGGGCAAGATGGGCGGTGCCCTCTCCGGCACCCATCCGACCTCGATGCTGGTCCACGTCCTGAAGGCGATCGTCGAGCGCAATGGCCTCGACCCCGCCCTCGTGGACGATGTGATCACCGGTTGCGTCATGCAGGGTGGCGAGCAGGCGCTCAACATCGGGCGGACTGCGGTCCTCGGTGCCGGGTTCCCTGAGTCGGTGCCGGCGACGACGATCGACCGAGCGTGCGGGTCCAGCCAGCAGGCGGTCCACTTCGCCGCGCAGGGTGTGGCCGCGGGTGCCTACGACATCGTGATTGCTGCGGGCGTCGAGTCGATGAGCCGGGTCCCGATGGGCAGCACCACGCAGGGCAAGGACACCTTCGGTCCCGAGGTGGCCGCGCGCTACCCCGACGGTCTGGTCAACCAGGGGGTGTCGGCCGAGCTCGTAGCCCGCGACTGGAAGTTCGACCGTGCGGCGCTGGATGAGTACTCCGCCACTTCGCACCGCCGTGCGGCTGAGGCGATCGCCTCGGGCTTCTTCGACAAGGAGATCGTGCCGATCACGGTGACCGATGCCGAGGGCAACGCCGTCGAGCACAAGGTCGACGAGACCGTGCGTGCGACCACGACGGCCGAGGGCCTAGGTGGCCTCAAGCCGGCGTTCCGCTCTGATGAGTACGCCGCCCGGTTCCCCGACGTCGAATGGGCGATCCACCCGGGCAACTCCTCGCCCTTCACCGACGGTGCCTCGGCTGCGCTGATCATGAGCGAGGAGATGGCCAGCAAGCTCGGCCTCACCCCGCGCGCCCGCTTCGTGTCGTACGCCGTCGTGGGTTCCGACCCGCTCATGATGCTCACCGGGCCCATCGCGGCCACGCAGAAGGCGCTCGCCAAGGCCGGTCTGAGTATCGATGACATCGACGCCTACGAGGTCAACGAGGCCTTTGCGTCCGTGCCGCTCGCCTGGGCGCACGACCTCGGCGCCGACCCGGCGAAGCTCAACCCCCGCGGCGGTGCGATCGCCCTGGGCCATGCGCTCGGCTCGTCCGGCACCCGCCTGCTCGCGACGCTGGTCAACCACCTCGAGGCGACCGGCGGCCGCTACGGCATCCAGACCATGTGCGAGGCCCAGGGCATGGCCAACGCCACCATCATCGAACGAATCTGAGGACTCACCATGCAGATCAACAACAACGTCGCCCTCGTCACCGGTGGCGCTTCAGGTCTGGGCCGCGCCACCGTCGAAGCCCTGCTCGCCAAGGGCGGCAAGGCCGTCATCCTCGACCTGCCCGGTGGTCCGGGTGAGATCGCCGCGAAGGAGCTCGGCGACGCCGTCCGCTTCGTTCCCGGCGACGTGCGAAGCGAGGACGACGTGCTGGCCGCGATCGCCGCTGCCTCCGAACTCGGCGAGCTGCGTGTGGTCGTGAACTGCGCCGGCACTGGTGATGCGATCAAGACCGTCGGGAAGGGCAACACCCCTTACCCCTACGACAAGTTCCAGCGGATCATCGAGATCAACCTGATCGGCAGCTTCAATGTCATCCGCCTCGCCGCCGCGCACATTGCGGGCCTCGACCTGCAGGGCGAAGAGCGGGGCGTCATCATCAACACGGCTTCCGTCGCGGCCTTCGACGGCCAGATCGGCCAGGCCGCCTACGCCGCATCGAAGGGTGGCGTGGTCGGCATGACGTTGCCGATCGCCCGTGACCTGTCGACGATCGGCATCCGTGTGGTCACGATCGCGCCGGGCCTGTTCGACACCCCGCTGCTCGCCTCGCTGCCCGAGGAAGCGCGGAAGTCGCTTGGCCAGCAGGTCCCGCACCCCTCGCGTCTCGGCGACCCCAAGGAGTACGGCGCCCTGGCCGCCCACGTGGTCGAGAACCCGATGCTCAACGGCGAGACCATCCGTCTCGACGGCGCCATCCGGATGGCTCCGCGATGAGCGTCGCCCACTCACTCAACTTGCGCAGCGGGTTCTACGACGTCGACCACGACGACTACCGGGCTTCGGTGCGGGAGTTCGTCCGGCGTGAAGTCGAGCCGCACTACCTCGAGTGGGAAGAAGCCCGCCTCGTCCCGCGCAGTGCGTGGCAGGCCGCCGGCAAGAACGGCATCCTGGGCCTCGCCGTCCCGGAGCAGTACGGCGGCGGGGGAGTGTCGGACTTCCGGTTCCCCATGATCGTGGCCGAGGAGCTCTCGGCGGTGGGCGCGACGTCGTACCTCCTCAGCCTGCGGCTGCAGGACGACATCGTGCTGCCCTACCTGGTCGACCTGTGCACCGAGGAACAGAAGCAGCGCTGGCTCCCGGGCGCGGTGTCGGGCGAGCTCGTCCTCGCGATCGCCATGACTGAGCCCGGCGCAGGCAGTGACCTGCAGGGGATCCGCTCGACGGCCGTCCGTGACGGCGATGGCTGGATCCTCAACGGTGCCAAGACGTTCATCACCAACGGCATCAATGCCGACCTGGTCATCGTCTTTGCACGCACCGACCCTGATGCCGGCTCACGTGGGTTCAGCCTGTTCGTCGTCGAGCGCGCCGACCCGGGCTTCTCGCGCGGCCGCAAGCTCGACAAGGTCGGCATCCCCGGGCAGGACACCGCCGAGCTCGTCTTCGAGGACGTGCGGGTGGGTCCGGAGAATGTGCTCGGTGAGATCGGCGAAGGTCTGATCTACCTGATGCAGCGCCTGCCCAAGGAGCGACTTTCCCTGGCTGTCCAGGCGTTGGCCGCGTCGGAGGCTGCCGTGAAGTGGACCCAGGACTACGTCTTCGAGCGCACGGCGTTCGGCAAGCGGATCGGCGACCAGCAGGCCACCCGGTTCGAGTTGGCTGATCTGGAGACCGAGGTCGAGATCACCCGCGCCTACGTCCAGAACGCTGCGCTCGCGCTCACCGAAGGCACGCTCACCGCTGCGGAGGCATCCAAGGCGAAGCTCTGGGCGACCGAGATGCAGGTCCGGGTCACGAGCCGCTGCCTGCAGTTGTTCGGTGGCTACGGCTACATGAACGAGTACCCGATCGCCCGCGCCTTCCGGGACTCCCGGGTTCAGACGATCTACGGCGGTACCAGCCAGATCATGAAGGAAATCATCGGCCGCGACATCGCCGGCCGCTACCCGAAGGAGGCCGGCCGATGAAGCTGGGCATGATCATCGACTACACCGGCAGCTTCGACGAGAGCGTCGAACTCATCCAGGCCTACGAGCAGGTCGGCCTGGAGATGGTGGCGATTCCGGAGGCCTACTCCTTCGACGCCGTCAGCCAGCTCGGCTACGTGGCAGCGAAGACCGACAAGGTCGAGTTGATGTCGGCCATCCTGCAGGTCTACTCGCGCACGCCCGCTCTGACCGCGATGACCGCGGCAGGGCTCGACTTCGTCTCGGGCGGACGGTTCACCTTGGGCCTCGGTGCCAGCGGTCCCCAGGTCGTGGAGGGCTTCCACGGGATCAAGTACGACGCCCCGCTCGGCCGGACCCGCGAAGCGGTCGAGATCTGCCGCCAGGTCTGGCGCCGCGAGCCGCTCGACCACGACGGCAAGTACTACCGGATGCCGCTGACCAAGGAGCACGGTGGTTCGGGTCTGGGCAAGCCGCTCAAGCTGATCAACCACCCGCTGCGCGCGGACATCCCGGTGTCGATTGCCGCACTGGGCTTGAAGAACGTCGAGCTGGTAGCGGAGATCTCCCAGGGCTGGCAGCCGCTGTTCTTCCACCCGCTCAAGGCTCAGCAGGCATGGGGCGAGTCCCTGGCTGCCGGCTTCGCGAGGCGCGACCCCGCCCTCGGTGAGCTCGACATCCAGCTCCAGGTCAGCTTCCACGTCGGCGAGCCACCGCCCGAGGTCGTTGCCACGGTGCGCAACCAGTTGGCGCTCTACATCGGCGGCATGGGAGCGCGCGACAAGAACTTCTACAACCAGCTCGCCTGCCGCTATGGCTACGAGGACGAGGCGAAGGACATCCAGGACCTCTACCTCTCCGGTGACAAGGCCGGGGCTGCGGCCGCCGTACCGCAGGATCTGGTGGAGGCCGTGACCTTGATGGGTGACGAGGACTCGCTGCGTCGCCAGCTCGCGGAGTTCCACGACGCCGGGGTGAGGACGTTGCTGGTCAACCCGATGGCAGCGACGCCGGCCGACCGGGTCGAGCACGTCAGTCGGCTTGCCGGTCTGCTCGCTGAGCAGCGCATGTCGGCGTCAGTTGAATGATCACGCCAGAGACCGTTCTTGCCGTTGGCGGCACCGGGATCCTGTCGGAACGCTTACCCCCGGCGTACCCCGCGGGCGCAATCTGTGCGGTTCCATGCGTTGATTTGCGCCAGTTCTAGGCGTGAATCCCGCGCGCGAAGGCCGAGGAAGCCATTCGCAATGAGAAGGTCAGGGGTTCGAATCCCCTCAGCTCCACCATGTGATGAGTCGAGACATAGGTGACACCTGAGTCGCGACAAGAGTGACAAGTCAGAGAGCTCCCGGCCATCGGCCGGGGGCTCTTTGCGTGTTGCGCCAGTAGTTCTTGTCGGGCTCGACGTGGTGGGTGGACAGGATTTCGCCGGTGGTGAACTGGATGACGGTCACGGTGGTGTCGTCGGCGATGGCGAGGATCTGTAGTCCTTGGTGGGCGTAGCCGACGCCGAGGTGGTGCATCGTCCGGCGCGGCGGAAACAGACATTCACCGTCGGCGCGCTGGTGTTCGATTCGGTCGGGTGGCGGCACGAACCGGAGTCCACGGACCACCGAAAGTCGGAGATCATGAACTGGGGGCGGGGCAATCAGTCTCGGCTCACGTGTGGTGGCCAGGTTTGCGCTCGTCGCCCGAGGTGGGTGTGGCGATCGGCGTGGGTTCGGTGCGGCCGCGCACGACGACGGGCTCGAGTTGCGTCCAGTACGCAGCCTCGTCTCCGGCCGCGTCGAGTAGGTCGCCTCGCGCGAGCACGAGCAAGGGCACGTCCTTGGCGAGGTCGGTCAGTCGGGCTGCCTCGTTGATCGGGTCGCCGATGACGGTGTATTCGTAGCGTTCGGCCGCGCCGACATTCCCGGCCACCGCAGGGCCGGCGGACACGCCGATGCCCGCCCGCAGTTCGGGGACCTCGGCGCGAAGTCGCTCGCCCATCACTCGCGCGGCTGTCAGCAGAGACTGTTCAAGGCCTTCCGCGGGGGTAGGCGCTCCCCAGACCGCCAGGGCGGCGTCGCCCTCGAACTTGTTGATGAGGCCGCCATGGGTGTGCACCACGTCGATCACCACGGCGAAGAACTGGTTGAGCAGCGCGACGACCTCTTCGGGTGGGCGGTTGGTCGCCATCGTCGTCGATCCGATGATGTCGACGAAGAGGGCACCGACGTTGCGGACCTCGCCGCCGAGCCGGACGCCGTTCTCGAGGGCAGCCCTGGCGACGTCGGGTCCGACGTGTCGGCCGAACAGGTCGCGGATCTGCTCCCGTTCGCGTAGCCCGTGCACCATCTCGTTGAAGCCTGCCTGGAGGACGCCGACCTCGGTGCCGTCGTAGATCGGAACCTCCGTCGACAGGTGTCCTCGCTGTACGGCGTACACCGCCTTGCGGAGCGCCTTGATGGGGTCCGAACTGGCCTTGGCGGCCATCCAGATGGTGAAGCCTCCCAGGACGAACGCGATGCCGCCGAGAACCAGCACAGTCACGGCCAGCTGCTCGACGGTGGTGGTCCCGCTCAGGCCGAGCGCGGTGATGGCGGACAGGCACATGCCGAGGATGAGCGTGCCCGAACCCAGCAGCCAGGCGAGGAAGGTGCGTGCGCCGACGCGCATCCCCACGCGGCGGGGCACTCCGCTGGCGAGGGCCCGGCGGGCGAAGGGCCGCGTGAGTCGTTCGGTCACCAGATAGCTCAGCGAGCTGGTGAGCATCCCCGCCATCGAGACGCTGATTCCGACGAGCACGCCGAGCGTGATGTCGTAGCGCGCGTTGAACGCAGCGAAGACGAGGGCTGCGATCAGCCACAGGCTGCCCTGGATGCGGAAGACACGCTGGGGGAGTGTGAGGACGGCCCGACGCTCGGCGTCCGTCGGTTCCCGGTGCTCGTAGAACCAGCGCATCGACTTGCGGTTCAGCGAGAGTCCTCGCCACACACCGAAGGCGATGGCGACGGTCACGTAGCCGACCGTGAGCCAGAGGTTCGCGATCTTCACGGCATCTTCGTGCCGAATCGTCGGGAGCGGTACGACGAACGACGCGATCGGCAAGATGGCGCACGCGCCGCCAATGTTGATGACCACGATGCTGGAGACCGTGGCCGCGCGCAGCCACCACGCACCGACTCGCCCCATCCGCCTTCGCCGCGTCATGGGCGAACCGTGTTCATCGCGAGCCGGAACACGGTGCGATCGCGACGTATCCCACCATGGTTTGAGTGTACGGTCGTACACTCAAAGGTGGAAATCATGGCACCCAACCGGTCGAGGTGCATCGCCATCGCCATCGCCATCGCCATCGCCATCGCCTGACCCGGCTCGGCTCGGCGTTGGCGAGTTCGTCGGGTGTCAGTCGAGCTCCATGACCAGATCGCCGCCGTCGACGGGTTGGGTGTCGGAGAAGGCCAGTCTCTTCACGGTTCCCGCGACCGGTGCGGTGATCGAGGCCTCCATCTTCATGGCTTCGATGGTGGCGACGACGTCGCCGGCCGCGACGGTGTCACCGGCCGCGACGACAGGTGTGACCGCGCCCTGGAAGGGGGCGGCGACGTGGCCGGGCTTGGTGGGATCGGCCTTCTCTGCGCTGGCGACCTCGGCAGCGACCGAGCGGTCGCGCACCGACATCGGTCGGAGTTGGCCGTTGATGGTGCACATGACGGTGCGGTAGCCGCGTTCGTCGGGCTCGCCGATCGCCTCGAGACCGAGGAGCAGTTTCACGCCCTCGGCGAGCGCGACCTCGTGTTCCTCGCCCTGGGTGAGGCCGTAGAGGTAGTCGCGGGTGGGCACCACGGACACGTCGCCGTACGTCTGCCGAACGTCGTCGAAGGCCTTCGTGGGCGCGGGGAACAGCAGCTGGTTGAGGGTACGACGACGGTCGGTGGCGAGCGCGTCCTGCTGCTGGAACGTGAGAGTCGGCTCGGTGGCCTGCCAGGTGCGTCCGGCCAGTGCCTTGGTGCGGAACGGTTCGGGCCAGCCTCCGGGCGGGTCGCCGAGTTCCCCGGAGAGGAACCCGATGACTGAATCGGGGATGTCGAACTTCCCGGGATCCTCCTCGAACGCCTCGGGGCTGGCGCCGACGGCGACCAGGTGCAGTGCGAGGTCGCCGATGACCTTGGACGACGGGGTGACCTTCGGGACGTTGCCGAGGATCCGGTTCGCGGCGGCGTACATGTCCTCGACCTGTTCGAACTTCTCACCGAGGCCCAGTGCGATGGCCTGTTGGCGCAGGTTGGAGAGCTGACCACCGGGGATCTCGTGGGTGTAGACGCGCCCGGTGGGCGACGGCAGGCCGGACTCGAACGGTGCGTAGAGGCGACGCGTCGCCTCCCAGTAGGGCTCGAGGGCGTTCACGTTCGCCAGGGACAGACCGGTCTCACGGTCCGAGTGGTCGGTGGTCGCGACCAGCGCGGGCTGCGAGGTGGTGCCCGACATGGAAGCGCACGCGGCATCGACCGCGTCGACCCCGGCATCGATCGCCGCGAGCAGGGTGGCGAGCTGGCCACCGGGTGTGTCGTGGGTGTGCAGGTGCACCGGCAGGTCGAACCGGTCGCGCAGTGCGGTGACCAGGGTCCGGGCAGCCGGGGCGCGCAGCAGGCCGGCCATGTCCTTGATCGCCAGCACGTGTGCGCCGGCGTCGACGATCTGCTCGGCCAGGCGCAGGTAGTAGTCGAGCGTGTAGAGCTTCTCGTCGGGTGAGGAGAGGTCGCCGGTGTAGCAGAGCGCGACCTCCGCGACCGTGGTTCCGGTCGCGCGGACGGCCTCGATCGCGGGCCGCATCTGGTCGACGTCGTTGAGGGCGTCGAAGATCCGGAACACGTCGATGCCGGTCTCGGCGGCCTCCTGCACGAAGGCCTGAGTGACGGCCTCCGGGTACGGCGTGTAGCCGACCGTGTTGCGGCCACGGAGCAGCATCTGCAGGCAGATGTTCGGCACCGCAGCGCGCAGGGAGGCCAGCCGCTCCCATGGGTCCTCGGCGAGGAAGCGCAGCGCGACGTCGTACGTCGCCCCGCCCCAGCACTCCAGTGACCACAGCTCGGGGGTGAGCCGGGCGACGTGGTCGGCCACGCCGAGCAGGTCGATGGTGCGGACCCTGGTCGCGAGCAGCGACTGGTGGGCGTCGCGGAAGGTGGTGTCGGTGACGGCGACACCCGTGCGGACGCGCAGGTCGCGGGCGAACTGCTCCGGCCCGACGGCGAGCAGCTGCTGACGCGAACCATCGGGCACCGGGACAGTGGTGTCCAGGACCGGCAGCTTCGACGCGGGGTCCACACTCACCCGGGCCGGGCCGTTGGGCTGGTTGACGGTGACGTCGGCGAGGAACGCCAGCAACTTGCTGCCGTGATCACCCGAGGACCTCGTGGCGAGCAACCACGGGTGCGTCTCGATGAAGGACGTCGTGACCCGCCCGGCCTCGAAGTCCGGGTCGCGCAACACCGCCTCCAGGAAGGCGATGTTGGTGGAGACCCCGCTGATCTTGAATTCCGCCAGCGCCCGCTGCGCCTTCTCCACAGCCTTGTCGAAGGTACGACCACGGCAGGTGAGTTTGGCGAGCATCGAGTCGAAGTGCGCCGAGACCTCGGCACCGGTGTACGTCGTACCGCCGTCGAGGCGGACGCCCGGACCGCCCGGCGATCGGTAGGTCGTGATCTTCCCGGTGTCGGGGCGGAACCCGTTGGCGGGATCTTCCGTCGTGATCCGGCACTGCAGGGCCGCACCCCGCAGGCGGATGGTGTCCTGCGCGAGGCCGAGGTCGGCGAGCGTCTCGCCGGCAGCGATCCGCAGCTGCGACTGGACCAGGTCGACGTCGGTGACCTCCTCGGTCACCGTGTGCTCGACCTGGATGCGGGGGTTCATCTCGATGAAGACGTAGTTGCCCTCGCGGTCCAGCAGGAACTCGACCGTGCCCGCGCAGGTGTAGCCGATCTCGCGGGCGAAACGGACGGCGTCGGCGCACATCCGGTCCCGGAGCTCGGGATCCAGGTTCGGTGCCGGGGCGATCTCGACGACCTTCTGGTGGCGGCGCTGGACCGAGCAGTCCCGCTCGAAGAGGTGGATCACCTCGCCGGTGGCGTCGGCGAGGATCTGGACCTCGATGTGGCGCGGGTCGACGACCGCCTGCTCGATGAAGACCGTCGGGTCGCCGAACGCACCGTCGGCCTCGCGCATGCAGGTCTCGATGGCCTCGCGCAACTGGTCCCGGTCGTCGACCCGGCGCATGCCGCGCCCGCCACCGCCGGCGACGGCCTTCACGAACAATGGTGCCGGGATCGCCTCGGCAGCCGCGACCAGGGCCTCCACGTCGGTCGAGGGGTCGACGCTCCTCAGCGTGGGTACACCCGCCGCCCGGGCAGCTTCGATCGCCCGGGCCTTGTTGCCGGTCAGTTCCAGCACCGACGACGGAGGCCCGACGAACGTGATCCCCGCCGCGGTGCATGCCTCGGCCAGGGCGGGGTTCTCCGACAGGAATCCGTAGCCGGGATAGACCGCGTCGGCACCGCACGCGACCGCAGCCGCGACGATCGCCTCGGGATCCAGGTACGCCCGGACCGGGTGACCGCGTTCCCCGATCTCGTACGCCTCGTCCGCCCGCAACCGGTGCTCGCTCCACCGGTCCTCGTGCGGAAACACGGCCACCGTGCGGGCGCCGATCTCGTTCGCTGCCCGGAAGGCCCGGATCGCGATCTCGCCACGATTGGCGACCAGCACCTTGCTGAACATCGGAACTCCTGCGGGGGTCAGTCGACAAACCTCAGAGTGCGAGTCGTCGTACGTCGGCGGCCAGGTGGGCGAGGTGGGCGGTGAAGCGTGCGGCCAGGGCGCCGTCGATGACGCGGTGGTCGTAGGACAGGCACAGCGGGAGCATCAGCCGGGGGACGAAGGTCTCGCCGTTCCAAACCGGCGCCATTGCCGAGCGTACGACTCCGAGGATAGCCACTTCGGGGGCATTGACGATGGGTGTGAAGGCAGTGCCGCCGATGCCACCGAGGCTGCTGATGGTGAAGGTCGCGCCCTGCATGTCGGTGGCGGTGAGCTTGCCTTCGCGGGCTCGGGCCGACAGCTCGCCGAGCTCGCGGCTGACTTCCAGCACGCCCTTGCGGTCGACGTCGCGCACGACGGGCACGACGAGGCCGTCGGGGGTGTCGACTGCGACGCCGAGGTGGACGTAGTCCTTGAGCACGAGCTCGTCGCCGGCCAGGGAGCTGTTGACCTCTGGGTACTTCCGCAGCGTTGCGGCCGCGGCCTTGAGCAGGAAGCTCAGCAACGTGACCCGGTAGCCCTCGGACTTCGCGGTGGCGTCCAGCTCCTTGCGGAAGGCGTCGAGCTCGGTGATGTCGGCCTCGTCGTTGTGGGTCACGTGCGGGACGTTGAGCCACGAACGGTGCAGGTGGGCACCGGACAGCTTCTTGATCCGCGAGACCGGCACCTTCCGGATCGGCCCGAACTTCGAGAAGTCGATCTCCGGAATGGGCGGGATGCCACTGGTGCCGGTGGCGCCCGCGGGCGCGATCGATCGCCCGTAGTGGGTGAGCAGGTCCTGCTTGGTCACCCGCTCCTGCGGACCGGTGCCGGCGACCGCGACGAGATCGACCTCGAGTTCTCGGGCCAGGCGGCGGACGAGGGGAGTGGCGCGCAATGTGTTGCTTGAAGGAGGTGTCGGGATTTCCGCGGCGGGTGTCGGTGCGGACGGCTCAGGGGCCGGGGGCGCCGCCGGTGTGGGAGCAGGGACGGGTTCCTCAGGAGCGGCAGCCGGCTCGGCGGCCTCCTCGACCAGCGGAGCCGTCGTGGCGATCGCGATCACGGTGCCCTTGCTGACGGTGTCACCGACCTGCACCGACATCGACACGATCGTGCCGCTGATCGGGGACGGCACCTCCATCGTGGCCTTGTCGGTTTCCAGCGCGATCAGCGGATCCTCGGCCCGGACCACGCTGCCGGCGCTGACCAGGATCTCGATGACGGGTACGTCGGCGAAGTCGCCGATGTCGGGTACGCGAATCTCCACGGTGCTCTCCATCGTTCCAGCCATCAGTCTGTCCTCACGCGTGTGCCGGGTCGGCCCGGTCGGGGTCGATGCCGTACTTCTCGATCGCCTGCGCGACGACGTCCTTGCTGACGACGCCGTCGGCGGCGAGGCTGCTGAGAGCGGTGACCGTGATGTGGTGGCGGTCCACCTCGAAGTGGCGGCGCAGGTTGCGGCGGTAGTCGGACCGGCCGTAGCCGTCGGTGCCCAGCGCCGTGTAGCGGCCGGGGACGAAGCGGCGGATCTGGTCGGCGTACGACTTCATGTAGTCGGTCGCGGCGACCACGGGAACCCGGTCCCCGAGACACTCCTCGACGTACGACGTGCGTGCTTCCTCGAGCGGGTGCAGGGTGTTCCACCGCTCGGTGGCCAGGCCGTCGCGACGCAGCTCGGTGAAGCTGGGGGCGCTCCAGACGTCGGCCTTGATCTTGAAGTCGCTGGCGAGCAGGTCGGCAGCGGCGAGCACCTCGCGCAGGATGGTGCCCGAGCCGAGCAGGTTCACCTTCGCCTTGCCGCGCCCCTTGCCGGGCTGCAGGCGGTAGAGGCCCTTGAGGATCCCGTCGGTCACGCCGTCGGGCATCGGCGGGTGCTCGTAGTTCTCGTTCATCAGGGTCAGGTAGTAGAAGACGTCGTCCTGGTCGACGTACATCCGACGCATCCCGTCGGCGACGATGACCGCCAGTTCGAAGGCGTACGTCGGGTCATAGGAGACGCAGTTCGGGATCAGCGCGGACTGCAGGTGGCTGTGGCCGTCCTCGTGCTGCAGTCCCTCGCCGTTGAGCGTGGTCCGGCCGGCGGTGCCGCCGAGGAGGAACCCGCGAGCGCGCATGTCTCCGGCGGCCCAGGCGAGGTCGCCGATGCGCTGGAACCCGAACATCGAGTAGTAGATGTAGAACGGGATCATCGCGGTGTCGTTGCTGGAGTACGACGTCGCGGCCGCGATCCACGACGACATGGCACCGGCTTCGTTGATGCCCTCCTGGAGGATCTGGCCGCTGGTGTCCTCCTTGTAGAACATCAGCTGGTCGGCGTCCTCGGGCGTGTAGAGCTGGCCGCTCTGCGAGAAGATCCCGACCTGGCGGAACAGCCCCTCCATGCCGAAGGTGCGCGCCTCGTCCGGGACGATCGGCACGACCCGCTTGCCGACCTCGGGGTCGCGCAGCAGCTTGGTGAGGATCTGGACGAACGCCATGGTTGTGGAGATGGCCCGGCCGTTCGACCCGGCGGTCTGGGCAGCGAAGGCCTCGATCCCCGGCACTGCCAGTGCCTGGGACGTGCGGCGGCGTTCGGGGAGGTAGCCACCGAGCTCCTTGCGTCGCGCGTGCAGGTAGGTGTGCTCGGTCGAGCCCTCGGGGAACGAGACGTAGGGGAGGTCGGGGAGTTGCTCGTCGGTGACCGGGATCTGGAAGCGGTCGCGGAAGGCGCGCAGCGCCGGGTCGGCGACCTTCTTCGCCTGGTGCGAGATGTTCTGGGCCTCGCCGGCGGCGCCGAGGCCGTAGCCCTTGACCGTCTTGGCCAGGACGACGGTCGGTGAGCCGGTGTGGGCGTTGGCCGCTGCGTAGGCGGCGTACACCTTCTGCGGGTCGTGGCCGCCGCGGGTCAGGCGCCAGATCTCGTCGTCGCTCCAGTCGGCGACCAGCGCCTTGAGCTCGGGGTCGGTGCCGAAGAAGTGCTCACGGACGTAGGCGCCGTCCTTGGACTTGAAGGTCTGGTACTCGCCGTCGACGCAGTCCATCATGCGGCGCTTCAGCGCACCGGAGGTGTCCTGGGCGAGCAGCTGGTCCCAGCCCGATCCCCAGACGACCTTGATGACATTCCACCCGGCGCCGCGGAAGACGCCCTCGAGTTCCTGGATGATCTTGCCGTTGCCGCGCACCGGGCCGTCGAGTCGTTGCAGGTTGCAGTTGACGACGAAGACCAGGTTGTCGAGCTTCTCGCGGGCAGCCATGGAGATCGCGCCCAGCGACTCGGGTTCGTCGGTCTCGCCGTCGCCGAGGAAGGCCCAGACCTTGCGGGTCGCGGTGTCCGCCAGGCATCGGGCGTGGAGGTACTTGAGGAAGCGGGCCTGGTAGATGGCCATCAGGGGGCCCAGGCCCATGGAGACCGTGGGGAACTGCCAGAAGTCGGGCATCAGCCAGGGGTGCGGGTACGACGAGAGCCCGTCGCCCCCGGTCTCCTGGCGGAAGTTGTCGAGTTGCGCCTCGGTGAGCCGGCCCTCAAGGAAGGCGCGGGCGTAGATGCCGGGGGAGAGGTGGCCCTGGACGTAGACGAGGTCGCCGCCGTGCTCCTTGCCCGGCTCCTCGGAGGCGGCGTGCCAGAAGTGCTGGAAGCCCACGTCGTAGAGGGTCGCGGCGGACTGGAAGCTGGAGAGGTGCCCACCGAGCTCCGTCGATTCCTTGTTGGCGCGCAGCACCATCGCCAGCGCGTTCCAGCGGATCACCGATCTGATGCGGTGCTCGATCTCGCGATCTCCCGGGTGAGTGGGCTCGTCGCCCACCGTGATCGTGTTGACGTACGGCGTCGTGGCGACGAAGGGCACGCGTGAGCCGAGGCGCTGCGCCTCGTCCATGACCTGGTCCAGGAGGAACTTCGTGCGTTCCTCTCCCTCGAACTCGAGGACGGCGGCGAGCGCGTCGCGCCACTCCTGCGTCTCGGCAGGGTCGATGTCGGTCATCCGCGTCTTCCGATCGGTGGTGATGGGCGTCACCAGCCTGCGGGACTCCTAGCAATGCGTCCAATGCCTAGATTGGGCACAACTCATGCGTCAGCGACATGGATCTTTCGACTGGTGCGGAGGGCGTGCTCGCGGAAGTGCTCGGAGGCTGGAGGCAGCCTGCGATCCCTGACCCACGCCAGCCCGATCTCGCGGGAGGCCCGCACGTCCGTGACGCGGAGCGAGGGCGCGAGAGGCGCGGCGCTGCCCCGCTGTTCGGGCAGCAGCGCCACGCCCAGGCCGGCGGAAACCAGGCCGCGCAGGGTCTCGACCTCTTCGCCCTCGAACCCGATCCGCGGAGCGAAACCGACCTGCGCGCACAGTTCCTCGGTCACCGCGCGCAGGCTGAATCCGGGCTTGAGCAGGATGAACTGCTCCTCAGCCATGTCGCCCAGCCGCGCC
Organism: Nocardioides sp. WS12; assembly: GCF_014108865.1. Lineage (NCBI taxonomy): Bacteria > Bacillati > Actinomycetota > Actinomycetes > Propionibacteriales > Nocardioidaceae > Nocardioides > Nocardioides sp. WS12. The sequence continues at coordinate 1,603,633 of NZ_CP053928.1, forward strand.
GTACGACGAGAGGCCAGCCGGTGGTCCGGTCCGACGACGAGCCGCAGCGGCTCGAGGAAGAGTCGGCGGCTGTCCAGGGCGCCTGCCGTGGGGCGGTCGCCGGTGACGGCGAGGTCAACGACACCGTTGAGGAGGTCATCGACCAGCCCGGCGTCGCCGTGCTGGCGCAGGTCGAAACGGACGTGTGGACGTTCGGTGCGGAACTCGCGGATCAACTCGGGAACCAGCCAGGTCCCCAGGGTGTGCAGGAAGGCCAGTGGGACGAAGCCGCCGTCGGGCGCGGTCGCGTCCTGGACCGATCGCACCCCGCGCTCGTACGCGTCGAGGGTGTCGCGAGCGTGCCGGACGAGCTCCCTCCCAGCCGGCGTCAGCACGAGCCCGCGACCCACGCGCTGGAACAGCGGCGTACCGACCTCGCGCTCCAAACGGGCCAGCGCTCGGGACACTGCCGGCTGCGTACGGTGGGCGAGCTCGGCGGTCTCCGTGACGGTGTGTCCGTCGGCGACGGCGAGGAATGCGCGAATGGTGTCCAGATCCACTCGGCCATGCTGTCAGCGCATGGATCAGGAGGCCAGCAGTTCGCTGATGATCGCGGCGCGCAGGTCGTCGAGTACCTCACCGACCCCGGTGGCGCGTCCCGCAAGGTCGGCGGCCGCCGTACGACGGTCCTCGGCGGACAGGTCGAGCAGGTCAAGTACGTCAGCCGGGTCCCAGCGGTCGTAGGCGATGCACTGGAAGCGCGCACCTGTGCGTGTCCGTCGCTGCGAAATACCCACCACCTTGCGGTCCCCGATCAGCACCTCGCCCGGGCCGAGGGCCGCGAAGCAGACCAGCCGTCCCCACGGCGTCTGCTCCAGCCCGCCGCGGTAGAGCCGGGACTCCAGGCCGATTCCGTCGAGCGCTCGCTGCCAGGCCCCGCCCAGCCAGTACGTCGCCTCGCGGACGTCGTTGCTCCATCGGCGGTCATGGGTCGGCAGGACCACGTCCACCCACACGGACCGCGCCGGGTCGACGTACACCGCGCCCCCGCCACTGCGCCGACGTACGACGTCCACTCCCGCCGCGGCCGTCGCGTGCGCGTCAGCGACCGTATGGTCCTGGGCGCTGCCGAGCACCAGCGCCGACCGGGTCGGCTCGAACGACCACACCTCGCCCTCGGTGAGGTCCGGGGGAAAGGGGCGCCCGTGAAAGTCCCCGGCCGCGCCGGTGAGGTTGAGCAGTCGCATGGGACAAGTGTTGCGCTTCTGCGAACAGCGCCGCTTCTCCCGTGCGCGAGGGCCAGTGGGGAGTGGGGCTTTCGAGGATCGGCTGCGGTGCCAGCAGGACCTCACGAGTTTGCGTGGCTGTCGCGCGGGAATGAACGTGCTTGTCGTGGCGGCCGCCCACGCGTGAGGAGAATCAGAATGCTCGATCGCCGTCCCGGAGGAATCAGGAGCTCGCGCGTCGCCAGCAGGTTGCTCGCCCCGGTGGTGGGGGCGCTGGTCATCGTGCTGGTCACCGCCAGCGGTGCCTTCGCCTACTCCTACGCCAAGGCGGACCCCATCGGCGATGTGTATGTGAACGGCTCGGGGGTGACCGCCTACGAGAAGTACAGCGCCGACATCACCAAGGTGGTGACGTACTCCGATGCGACGTACCTCAATGTCAAGGTCTACGTCCGCAATCTCTATCCCCGTGAGGGTCAACAGCTGGGGATTCACGTCGAGAACCTGCTGAACGGCAACTACAGCTCGCAGGGCGTGAAGGTCTATGCGCGCTATTACACAGACGGTTCGAGTGTTGTCTCCTATTTCGACTACGTCACCGGATATGAGCGCACGTACACCGATGCACGAATCTCCCGCTCGGATTCCGGGAACTACACGTTGGTGCGCATTCCTCGGAGCCGCGTTTACTACACCCCGGACCGGACCTCTGTCTCCACCACCGTTTATCACACGGGCGGAAGCGTGACCGACCGCGTCGCCTACAAGTACTGAACCCCGACTCCGGCCACGGCGGGATCTTCCCGGATGCGGAGCACCATCGCCGGGTTCAGACGACCTGGTCGTCAGGCCGCGTGCTGGTGAAAGCGCTGATCGGGGAGTAGGACCGTACGGGGTAGTGCACGCCCTTGCAGTGCACCTCGCCTCGGGGTTCACACGGCGCGTGGTCCCTCACCAGGTACCAACTGGCCTCGCTGATCAGGATCTGGCCCGGGTCGCAGGCGGCTTGAAGCCGCGCCGCGATGTTGGTGTGCATTCCGATCGCGGTGTAGGTCATCCGCCCGGCGGAACCAAAGCTGCCGACGCTGAGCATGCCGGTGTCGATGCCGATGCGGGTCTGCATCGGTTCGGCGATGCCGAGCCCCTGCCAGTGGCGGTTCAGGGAATCGAGTCGTGTGTGCATCGCGTGCGCGGCTCGGACTGCGCTCGCCACCTGCTGGTCGACGTCCATCTCGTCTGGAGCGCCGAAGAGCGCCATCAGGCCGTCGCCGGCGAACTCGTTCACTATTCCGCCGTGCTCATCGATCAACTGACTCATTGCTGTCATGTAGTCGTTGATCACCTGGGTGAGATCCTCGGGCTCGACGCGGTCTGCCAGAGCGGTGAACCCGACGAGGTCGGCGAACAGGACGGTGAGCCGCCTGCGCACCGGTACGTCGATCTCAGCAGTCTCACCACGGGCAACGTGCTCGAAAACAGGACGGGGAACGTAGCGGCGGATCGTCTCGCGGGTGCTGCGCAGCTCTTGCTGCTGAGCGGCGATGATCTGGTCCTTCGAGAACGTCCGTCGATCGACGATCTCGGTGACGATGCAGACCAGGAGGCAGCCCAGGAAGGCGATCCATTGGGCTGCAGCGAAGGAGCTCGCCTCGACGGCGTTGAGCTCCCCGTCGTTGTAGGCCTCGAGCAGCTGGTAGGAACCGAAGGCGACGTAGGGAGTGATCGCGACCGTCGCGGCGCCGGGCGGATTGCGGAAGACGGCGAACCCGAAGAACATCACCACGATGAGGCCAGCGGTCATGACCCCGGCCCGCGACTGGCTCGCCTCGTCGGCCAGGGTGACCTCGGACAGCAACCAGACGATGAGGAAGCCAGCCAGGCAGTTCGCTGCCGCCGAGAGGGGCGTCACCATTCTCTGCAGGGCCGGGTGGAAGGTCAGGCCGGTCAGCACGACCAGGAGCACGATCCAGCCGACGACCCAGAAGGCAGCCTGGTCGGCCGCATCGGGATCGAGCACGACGACAGCCACCAGCAGCAGGACCCAGCTCGGCGTGGACCCGATGTAGCCGATGCGGGCGAAAGGCGTGGTGTAGCTGACTCGCCAGCGCTGGTAGTCCCGCTCGGTCTCGCGCTGCGCGAAACGTAGACCGAACAGGCGTGTCGAACGCGGTGTGTGCTGAGGCCAGATCATCGGCCACTCCTGATGCCTTCGCCTGCGTCCCTCGTCCAGTCAAGTTAGTCAAGCGACGTTTCAGTGACCTGTCGACCAGAATGGAAATATCAAGCGGATCCGATAGCGAGCAGACCGATCGCGCCAGCACGCTGGGTGTGCTACCAACATGCGATGGAGTGGCCGCTGCTGGGAGCTCTCGACGAGCGCGAGTGGATCGCTGTCCTCGCCGCGGCGAAGCGGCGCTCCTTCGCCAAGGGCGACATCGTCTTCAGCGAAGGGGACCTTGCCGATTCGGTCCAGCTCGTGGCGAGTGGGCACCTCGCCGTTCAGGTCTCGACCCCGGACGGCGACCTGGCCACCCTGAGCGTCCTCGGGCCGGGGGCCTGGTTCGGAGAGCTGTCGCTGATGCCGGGCCAGATCCCCACGCCACGGTCCGCAAACGTCTTTGCCCTCGATCCGGCAGAGACCCTGGTCCTGACCCGCTCGGCGTTCCACATCCTCTGCGAGGAGCACCCGCGTATCGAGCGGTTGGTGATTGCCCTGATGGCCGCAAGAATTCGCGAGCTCGGCACCGACCTGCTGGAGGCCCGGTACGTCGGCCTGGACCGTCGGGTCTGCGCCACCCTTGATCGGCTGGCCAACATCTACGTGGCTGATGGAACGCGTACAGAAATACCCGTGACCCAGACCCAGTTGGCGGACCTTGTCGGCTGCGTCCGACCTCGGCTCAACGAGATTCTTCAACGGCTGGTGACGGACCGCGTCGTTGAGCTCGGTCGAGGCAAGCTCACCATCGTGGATCGCCCGCGCCTGCTCCACCGGGACGATCCCTGAAAGCCGCCGAATGCGGTTCCTTCTTGTGTCACCGACGGAACAGACCGCCGAGGCCGACCGAATCATGCTGAGCACATCGCAGCCCGAGGGCTGTGGCCCGGTCCGGTTCGGAACCAAGAGGAGTCCCACGATGGTGAACCGCGGAATGAGCACTGGTGGCCCGCCCCCGCGCGGGAACGTGAAGCAGGAGATGAGGGACCTCGGATCGGTGCCGAGTTTTGCGGATGCGCCAGCCGCCACCCTGAAGGCAATGGTTCAAGCTGGCTACATCTTTCGGGTTCGGCCGCGGTGGACGCTGCTCGCCGAACGGACGGCTCCGGAACGGGCCTACATCCTGCTCGACGGCCTGGCTGACGTCCGCCGCGCCGGAGACGATCTCGGACCGTGTCGCCCAGGCGACATCCTGGGAGAGATCGGCATCCTCCAGCACCGTCTCCGGTCGGCGACCGTGGTGGCCAAGGACACCGTCCGCGTGCTGCATCTCAGTCGAGAGGTGTTCGAGAAACTGAACGACGAGCATCCCTACTTCCGCGATGTCGTCGGTGAGGGGATGCTGCGCAAGTTGCGCTGATTCAACCCAGCAGGTCCCGTACGCCGATGGCCGAGCCGGTCGTTGCTGCGTAGGACCGGTCGATGGCGATCAGCACGCGATCGAGGGCGACGGTGCGCTCCTTCGCTGTTGAGCCCTGCAAGGGGCCGTCAATGCTGATGACCGAGAAGCCGTGCACGGCGGACCAGCACGTGATCTCGGCGTCGATCCGGGCTGCCGCCGTGAGGAAGCCGACGCCGACGAGGTCATCGAGCACTTCGCCGAGGAGTACGAGAGGGTCGCGCCCGGGGACGGCGATCGTCGACGAGACCGCCGACAGCGATGCACACGCCAGACGGAAGAGGCCCGGCTCGGTGATGGCGAAGTCGACGTAGCCGCGCCCTGTGGCGGCAAGGCGACGTCGGGCGCGCAGGACCGGGTCGCGCGTGCGCACCTGTGCCAGCCGGGCCTGCATGGAGTCGACGATCTTGCCCATGACCCTTCCTGCGACCTCGGCGACCAGGTCGTCCCGGTCAGCGAAGTGTCGGTAGGCGGCGTTGTGCGAGACGTGGACCCGTCGTGCCAGGTCCCGAAGTGCGAGCCCGTCGGGTCCGTTCTCGCGGACTGACGTGACGGCCGCCTCGATGAGGGCCTCCCGCAGGTCGCCGTGGTGGTAGGGGGCGGTGGGCAGCGTCACAGGCCAATCCTGATTGCTCGATCTTGACAGTGTCAACATCCGACCGCCAAGGTCAATGTTGACAACAGCAACTTAAGGAGCTGCCCGTGCCACGCAAGTCCCTGATTCTCTTCTCGGTGTGCCTTGCGACGCTCACGATCAACATGAGCGCGATGATCGTGAACATCGCGCTGCCGACGTTGGCGGTCGAACTCGACGCCACGACGAAGGACCTGCTCTGGATCGTCGACGGCTACAACCTGGCGTTCGCGGCCCTGGTCCTGGCCATGGGCAGCCTCTCGGACCGGTTCGGACGCCGTCCGGCCCTGATCATCGGCCTCGTGGGATTCGCTGCGAGCAACGGTGCTGCGGCGCTCGCGGACAGCAGCGGGTCGCTCATCGCGATCCGGTTCGTCATGGGCGCCTTCGCGGCTCTCATCTTCCCGACCACCTTGTCGATCATCGCGAACACCTTCACCGAGCGGCGCGAGCGCGCCACCGCGCTGGGCGTGTGGGGAGCGGCCGTGGGGGTCGGAGTCGCGCTCGGCCCCGTGGGCGGCGGGTTCCTGGTGACCCACTTCAGCTGGCACAGCGTGTTCTGGGCGCTGGTGCCGGTCAGCCTCGCCGCAGCGGCTCTGGCCGTCGCGTTCGTGCCCGAGTCCCGCGACCCGTCCGTGCCACGGATCGACCGTCCCGGGTTCGTGATCTCGGTGGCGGCCGTCGGGAGCCTGACGTGGACGATCATCGAGGCGCCCGAGCACGGCTGGAGCAGTGGCCTGATCCTCACGGGCTTCGGAGTGGCGGCCGCGCTCGTCGGCCTGTTCGTGCTCGTCGAGCGAGCGGTCGCCGAGCCCATGATCGATGTGACCCTGTTCCTGGATCGGCGTTTCAGCGCGGCCTGCGGCGCGGTCACCATCGCCTTCTTCGCGCTCTTCGGCTTCATCTTCCTGATCACGCAGTTCTTCCAGTTCGTGCGTGACTACTCCGCCCTCGACACGGGCCTGCGGTTCCTCCCGGTGGCCGGATCCATCGCCGTCGCGTCCCTGGTCGGCGGTCGGCTCGCTCCGCTGATCGGGACCAAGGCGGTCGTCGCCTCCGGGCTGGCCCTGCTGGGCTCCGCGTTCCTCTGGATCTCCGGTCTGACGGTCGACGTCTCCTACGCCACGGTCGTCGTACCCCAGATGGTGATGCTGGGCCTGGGGATCGGCCTGGTCAGCACCGCGGCGACCGAGTCGATCATGCAGGTGCTGCCACCCTCGCGGGCCGGGGTCGGATCGGCCGTCAACGACGCCACGCGTGAGCTCGGTGGCACGCTCGGCGTCGCGGTCGTCGGCTCGTTGTTCGCGTCCGCCTACGCCGATGGGCTCCGACCGGCGCTCGAGGGGCGGGTGGATGCCACCCATGTCGAAAGGGCTCTCGAGTCGGTCGGCTACGCCGACGCGGTCGCAACGCGCGTGCCCGGCATCGCGAGCGCCGTCGACGCTGCGTTCCTCGATGGACTGGCGTTCGGCTGTGTCGTGGTGGGCATCCTCTGCATCGCGGGGGCAGTCGCGGCACTGGCAGCGCTGCCGGGACGGGGCTTCGTGCCGCCCGGCGGGTACGAGACGGACAAGGTCCCGGACGGGCTGGATGGTCGTAGTCTCGCGACATGGTCCTGAATACGGACGGGTCGGCCGGCGTTCCCGAGGCGCTGGTGTCTGAGCTGCGCCGTACCGCCACGGAGCTGCTGGGGAACGTGTCGACGCACGCCGACGAGATGCTTGCGTACATCGTCGAACGGATCCCGGAGGCCAGTGCGGACGACGACCTCCGTGGTCTGACCCTCGGGTCGTGCTCATCGAACCTCGAGGCGGCGCTGTCGATGGTTCGCCATGGCATCGACGTGAGCGCCGCGACCGCGCCGGTCACCGCCCTCGAGCATGCGCGCGCGATGGCGGCCCGTGGCTACAGCGTCGATGTGATGCTGCGCTTCTACCGCGTCGGGCACAGCTATTTCAGCGAGCGCATCCTGGCGGCGATCTCCGACCTGGTGGTCGATCGGACCCTCGCCCTCGCGGTGGTCGCCGACCTGCAGCGCTACGCCTTCGCCTACACCGACCGCATCGCCAGCGAGGTCGCTGCCGAGTACGTCGCCGAGCTCGACCGCATGCAGAACCGCGCCCGCGCGGCCCGGACCGATGCGGTCCGCGCCCTGATCGCTGGCGACCAGCTCGACCTCGGGCACGCCGAACGCGCCTTGTCGCACCGGCTCACCGGATGGCAGACCGCCTTCGTCTGCCGCGCCGAGCATGACGACTCCGACCTGGCGCGCGTGGGGGCGTTGGTCGGCGCCCACCTGGGTTCGACCCATCCGCTCCTCGTGCCGGACGGGGTCCGGGCGTTGTGGGGCTGGGTCTCCACGACGCACGCTCCCGCGGTGGCCGCGGCGGACCTCGTGCCCCTGGCCGACCAGGTCCCCGGGAAGGTCCGGATCTCCATCGGTACGCCGGCGCAGGGTCCAGGCGGCTTTCGTGACTCCCACGCCCAGGCCCAGCGGGGCGCCCGCATCGTCGAGCTCTCGGGCCGCGGAGATCCGGTGACGTCGTACGCCGACGTCGCACTCGTCGACGCGATGAGCGGGGACCTCGACATCGCCCGTGACTTCGTCGCGAACGAACTGCGCGCACTGGCCGCCGTGGGGCCGCGCGAGGACGAGGAGCGGCGGGCCCTGCTGGCCGTGCTCGACGCACAAGGAGGGCTGGCGGCCGCCGCGGAGACGCTGGGGATTCACCGCAACACCGTGCTGCAACGCATGCGTCGGGCCGAGGAGCGTCGAGGGCGCCCTGCGACGGAGAGGGTCGCCGAACTTCACGCCGCGCTACGGCTCGTTCACGTGCTCGGTCGGGTCGTACTCCCTCAGTAATCCAGCTCAGCAATCCAGCCCCTGAGGCGATGTGCTGCGCGCACATCGGCGTGGGCTCGGCACCACTGGCAGCGGGCACTCGCGGTTCATAGATTGCCGGCATGTCAGCAACGACCGCGCAACCCGCACCCGCAGCGACTCGTCATGCGCTTCCCGACCCGGGCGAGCGGGTCCCGACGATCTCGTGGCCCGTGGTCGGCATCTTCTTCGGCGCCATCGCGACCTTCGTGTTCTCCACGTGGGCGGCGGTGACCGACACGCTGACGGCGCTGCTGACGGTGCCGCTCAGCGCAGCCGCGATCTTCGTGCTGTTCACGGTGCTGCACGACGCGGCGCACTACTCGGTGAGCACACATCGCTGGGTGAACGTGGCCTTCGGTCGGGTCGCGATGCTGTTCGTCTCGCCGCTGATCTCGTTCAAGTCGTTCGCGTTCATCCACATCGAGCACCACCGCAACACCAATGACGGCGAGAACGACCCGGACCACTTCGTCAGCGGCGCTCCCGTGTGGCAGCTTCCGTTCCGCTTCCCGCTGATGGATTTCCCGTACCTGGGATTCCTGGTGCGCAACGTGCGGCGCCGTCCGCTTGCCGAGGTTCTGGAGACCGCGTTCCTGATGGCGACCACGGTCGCGGTGATCGTCGCTTGCGCGCTCACTGGCCACCTGTGGATGTTTGCGGTGCTGTATCTGATCCCCGAGCGAATCGCCATGTTCGTCCTGGCCTGGTGGTTCGACTGGTTGCCGCACCACGACCTCGAGGACACCCAGCAGGAGAACCGTTACCGCGCCACCCGCAACCGCGTGGGCTCCGAATGGGTTCTCACGCCGCTGCTCCTCTCGCAGAACTATCACCTCGTCCATCACCTGCACCCGTCGATCCCGTTCCACCGGTACGTCGCGACCTGGCGGCGCAATGAAGAGGCCTACCTGGAGCGGGATGCCGCGATCGGCACCGTCTTCGGCCAGCAGCTCGACGCCGACGAGTACCGCGACTGGAAGCGACTGAACGGCAAGCTGGCCCGACTCCTGCCCGTGCGGGTGCCGAAGCGATCTTCTGCCCACGCCGCGATGTTCCACCCGGTCCCGGTCGCCAGCGTTGACCGGTTGACCGATGACAGCGTGCTGATCCGTTTCGACGTTCCCGACGACCTGTGTGAGGAGTTCGCTTTCGAGGCAGGTCAGCACGTCACCGTCCGCACCGACCTCGGCGGCCAGGGCGTACGGCGGAACTACTCCATCTGCTCGTCGGCCATCTCCGACCCCCTCGCCATCGCGGTCAAGCACATCCCCGGCGGTGCCTTCTCGACCTTTGCCATGGAGCAGCTCCGTGCTGGCGACACCCTCGAGTTGATGACACCCACCGGGTCGTTCGGCACGCCGCTCAGCCCGCTGGCCACGAAGAACTACGTGGCGGTGGTTGCCGGGAGCGGCATCACCCCCGCACTGTCGATCCTGCAGACGACCCTTGCCGTCGAGACCGAGAGCCGCTTCACCCTCGTCTACGGCAACCGGGACGCCGACAGCACCATGTTCCGCGAGGAGCTCGAGGTCATCGAAGCCCGCTACGCCGACCGGCTCGAGATCATCCACGTCCGCTCTCGCGACCCGCATCACCCCGAGCACCTCCGCGGTCGCATCGATCGCCCGAAGCTCGAGCAGCTGCTCGCCTCTGACCTGGCCGCACCGGTGGACGAGTGGTTCCTGTGTGGACCGGTCGAGATGGTGACCGACCTTCGCAACCTGCTCCTCGAGCGCGGCACCAAGCCGGACCGTGTCCACGTGGAGCTCTTCCATGGCTTCCAGAAGCCCAGGGTTGCCGACGGCTTCGCCCCGGCGAAGGTCACGGTCAGCCTGCGTGCCCAGCAGCACGAGGTCTCACTCGCCGCGGGCGACACCGTCCTGGAATCAGCGCTGAAGGCTGGCCTCGAGGCGCCGTACGCCTGCCTCGGTGGGGCGTGCGGCACCTGCAAGGCGAAGGTGCTCCTGGGCTCGGTCGCGATGGAACAGAACTTCGCGCTCTCGCCGGCCGTCGTGGAAGCCGGCTACGTCCTCACCTGCCAGTCCCACCCCACCAGCGAAGAGGTCCACGTTGACTACGACGCCTGAAGTGCCGGTGCTGGGTGTGGCGCGACCGGTTCCACGCTACGCACGAATCGTCCGGGGGCTGCAGCAGCGCCTGGTGCTCGACATGCCCGGCGGACCACGCGTGGTCACCTTCGCGACGGTGATCAACTTCCAGAAGTGCCACGGCATGTTCCGTTTCGTTCGCCACCCCAACTACACCGGCGAGATGATGATCTACCTCGGCTTCGCCCTGCTGGTCTGGCACTGGCTGCCGTTCGTCGTACTGGCATGGGTGTGGGGTGGCCTCTTCGCCTCGAACATGATGGCCAAGGAAGCGAGCATGAGCCGTCATCCCGAGTGGGCGGCCTACAAGGCACGCACGCGGCGAGTCATTCCCCACGTCTTGTGACCGTCAGCGGCCGGAGCCGACGACCACGTCATCCTCGGCAACGGCGTGACCGGCTGCGCATCGGACCTCAACCCGCACCGGCTCGCCGCAGTTGGCATGGGTGACCGCGGGTCCGCCGCCGCGGGTGTGCGAGTCGCCCCACTGCAGCAGCGACAGCACGACGGGAAGCAGGTCGTGTCCGGACTCGGTCAGTGCGTAGGCGTGCCTGGTGCGCTGGCCGGGCTCGCGGTACGGCTCCTTGGTCAGGACTCCCGCATCGACGAGCTGGCGCAACCGCTGCGCAGCCACGGCCTCCGTCACGCCGACGCGTTTGACGAGTGCGTCGAAGCGCCCGGCGCCGTAGAAGACCTCGCGCAGCAGCAGCAGCGTGGTGCGGTTGCCGATCACTTGGAGTGTGCGGTCGATGGGACAGCGATCGCCCAGCGCGACGTCTCCGCGCTGTGCGAGCCGGCCGGTCAGACGAACAGTCATGACCACAGCCTAACTTGCCGAAACCATAGTCAGCCACCTAGAGTCTCTGGCTATGGCAATCCAGAGTCAGCGGATCGTGACCGCAGTACTGATCGGTGCGGCGTTCCTTGCCGGCGTCGACCTCTTCATCGTCAACGTCGCCTTCGACGAGATCGGCAGCGACTTCGCCGGCACGAACCTCTCCGAGCTGAGCTGGATCCTCAACGCCTACGCCGTCGTGTACGCCGCGCTGCTCGTCCCGATGGGCAGACTGGCGGATCGCGCGGGACAGAAGCGCGGGTTCGTGGCCGGAATGATCCTGTTCATCGTGGCCAGCCTGGCCTGTGGCTTCGCGCCGGGGATCTGGTGGCTGGTGGGCTTCCGCGTGCTCCAGGCTGTTGGAGCGGCCGCGATGACGCCGGCGAGCCTTGGCCTGCTGCTCGCTGCGGTGGCGCCGGACAAGCGGGCATCGGCGGCACGGCTCTGGGCCATGACCGGCGCGGTTGCTGCGGCCCTCGGCCCGGCGCTGGGCGGGGGACTGGTCCAGTTGTCGTGGCAGTGGGCGTTCTGGATCAACCTCCCGATCGGGCTGGTGCTGGTGTACGGCGCGGTGCGCTACGTCCCCGACGTGCGGCACAACGAAGGCACGCCGCTGCCCGACCTGACGGGCGCCGCGGTGCTCGTGGTTGCCGTGGGTGGGCTGGTTCTCGGCCTCGTCCAGGCAGGCGACTGGGGATGGACCTCGGTGCGCGTGCTGGGTGCCTTCGCGGTGTCCGTCGTCGCCACGGCGGTCTTTGCCCGGCGCACCGCGCGGCATCCGTCGCCGATCATCGCGCCGGCCCTGCTCGCCGTGCCCGCCTTCCGGTGGGCCAGCCTGGCCACGCTGGTCTTCAACACGGGCTTCGGCGCTGCACTGCTCGGCGCGATCCTCTGGCTGCAGCTCGCCTGGGAGTACGACGCGTTGCAGACCGGGCTGGCGATTGCGCTCGGCCCGCTCGCCGTGCCGATCACTTCGGTCCTCGCGCACCGACTGTTCCCCCGTGCGCGACCCGGCCACATGATCGCGGCCGGCAGCCTTCTCTTCGCGGGGTCGGCGTTGTGGCAGGCGTTCGCACTCAGTCCGACGCCGGCGTACTGGACGACGTTCTTGCCCGCCTGGGTGCTCGGCGGCATCGGTGTCGGGCTGGCCATGCCGAACCTGCTGGCTGCGGCGGCTGCAACCCTGCCGCCCGCTCAGTCCTCCACGGGAGGCGGAGTCGTGACGATGGCCCGTCAGGTCGGCCTGGTCCTCGGCGTCAGCATGCTGGTGACGATCGTCGGCGGGGCCGATCGTGAAGCAGCCTTCACTCACGCCTGGTACGCCGTCGCCGCTTGCATGCTGGTGTCCGCGGCCACCGCTCTCCGGCTGTCCGGCGTCACGACGGTCGGCGAGGCGCAGGCGACGACTGGGCACGCAGCATCGTCCGGGGGAGACCCGCGGGGGGCCGCGAGGCGCTAGCGTGCGAGCGTGTTCGATCGCCTCGCACGCCTGACCTGGCGGCACCCGAAGAAGGTCCTGCTGGCCGCGTTCGGCTTCGTACTGGTCGCCGGGTTCTTCGGGCACGACGTCGAGCACCACCTCAAGGCGGCCGGGTTCACCGATCCGTCCTCCGAGAGCGAGCAGGCAGGCGACGTGCTGTCCGATGCCCTCGGCTACACCGCACAGCCCGGGCTCGTCGTCCTGCTCCGGGACCCCGACGGCGGGCCGATCGACCTGGCCTCGCCCGAGATCCTCGCGGAGGTCGACCGGCTGGCGGACGCGCTGCGGCAGTCGTCGTACGTCGGGAACGTGGTGAACCCGCTCGACGATCCCGCGGCGGCTCCGGGCCTGATCCCTGCCGACCAGCAGTCCATCGCGCTGCCCGCCCAGCTCGCGACGAGCGACCTCGAGGACAAGGGCGGGCTGGCTGACGAGTCGGTGCGCAAGAACGTCACCTCCGATCTCCTCGATGTCGGGTACGGCGGCTACGCACCCAGCTTCAACGAGGTCAACGACCAGACCCGCAAGGACCTCCAGAACGCCGAACTGATCGCGTTCCCGCTGCTCGGGATCCTGTTGCTGATCGTCTTCCGCAGCGTGGTCGCAGCCTTCGTCCCGCTGCTCCTCGGCGCGCTGTCGATCATCGGAACGCTGTTCGCGCTGCGGATCATGGCGGGCCTCGTCGACACGTCCCTCTTCGCCCTCAACATCGCGACGGCACTGAGCCTCGGTCTGGCGGTCGACTACGCGCTCCTCATCGTGTCGCGCCATCGCGAGGAAACTGCCGAACACGGCTACACCGAGGAAGCGCACCGACGCACCGTCGCCTCAGCCGGTCGTACGGCGGTGTTCTCGGGCCTCACCGTCGCCGGCGCGATGGCCGCGCTCGTCGTGATGCCGCAGCGCTTTCTCTACTCGGTGGGCGCAGCCGGGGCCGTGGTTGGTGTGCTGTCGGCCGCGATGGCCGTGATCGTCGTACCCGCCCTGCTGGCGGTGCTGGGCCCGCGGATCAACGCGCTGTCGATCCGCCGCGGACCTGCCATCTCCGACACGTCGACCCGCTGGCTTCGGGTCGCGAGGGCGGTGATGAAGCGGCCGGTGCTGGTGGCGGTCGCGACGACCGTCGTCCTGGTCGCCCTGGCCGCACCGTTGCTCGGCACCCATCTCACCGGCCCGAGCGCGCAGGCCGTGCCGCCGGGACAGCAGTCCTACGAGGTCAATGCGTATCTGGATGACCACTACGACAGGGCCGTGACCGAGGGCCTGTCACTGACCGTGGACGGTCCGGCGACCGACGCGGAACTCGAAGGACTCCGCCAGCAGATCGCCGGGGTCGCGCATGTCGCCGAAACGATCCCGCCGTTCGTACGGGTCTCGGACACGGTGGCCTACACGATCGGAGCCTTCGAGGGACCGGCCCTGTCCGCCCGATCACAGGACGCGCTGAGAGAGGTGCGGGAACTGGCCGCACCGGAAGGCGCCCGACTCCTCACGGCCGGCAACACGGCCAGCTTCGTCGACGAGAAGGAGAGCCTGGTCGCCAATGCACCGTTGACGATCGGTCTGGTCATCGTGCTCACGGTCGGCCTGTTGTTCCTGCTGACCGGGTCGGTCCTGCTGCCGTTGAAGACGTTGTTGATGAACGCGATGACCCTGGCGGCGTCCCTCGGGATCCTGGTGATCGTCTTCGAGCACAAGTTCCTCGTCGGAGTCCTCGACTACCCGGGGCCGTACGCCGTCGAGGTCACCAGCCTGGTCTTCCTGTTCGCCGTCGCGTTCGCGCTCGCAACGGACTACGCCGTCCTGGTGATGGCGCGGGTCAAGGAACTGCGCGACGGCGGGATGTCCAACGAGGACGCCGTCGCCCACGGTGTCGCGAAGACGGGGCGGATCATCAGCGCCGCGGCCCTGATGATCGCGGTCGTGTTTGCGGCCTTCGCCGTCAGCCCGGTCTTCTTCATGAAGCAGATCGCGGTGGGCATGGCGCTCGGCGTGATCATCGACGCGACCATCGTGCGCGCCCTGCTGGTGCCGTCGCTGATGCGGTTGCTGGGGGAGGCGAACTGGTGGGCACCCGGTCCGCTCCGCCGGCTGCACGATCGATTCGGCCTCAAGGACGGATGAAACGCATCGATGGGGGTACCGGCGATGGCGACAGGAGGGCCCAGTGCTGTGGGGCCCGACCATTCCGAGTATCCGGAGGTACTGATGGGTTTCGACGACGATGTCCGGAACAAGGCAGAGGACCTGAAGGGGCGCGCCAAGGAGGCGGCCGGTTCAGCGACGGACAACGACGACCTGAAGGCAGAGGGCCAGGCCGACCAGGCCAAGGCCGGCATCAAGGGCAAGATCGACGACGTCAAGGACAAGGTCAAGGACAAGGTCGACGACATCCTCTGATCGATCTGCACGAAGGGACCTCCGCGTCCCGCAAGCCCGGCGCGGTCCGACATCTGTCGGGCCGCGCCGTACCCGTGTGCGGATGATGCATCCGGGTACTGCAGGTTCATGAGCGACGAAAGCGGACAACTTCAGCCCCACGAGCCCCTGGACGACCGCGGCGTCGATGACGTCCTGGACGAGGGGTACTCACCGCCCGAGCGACTGCGCGGCTCGACGGCCAAAGGGGTGACCGCCCGCGAGGAGCTCGAGGGCGAAACCATCGAGGAGCGACTTCGTCAGGAGGAGCCCGAGGCGGACGTCGACCTCGATCAGATGGAGGACGACCCGTCGTTGCCCGGCGAGGTCGGTGATCAACGGGCGGGTCGGCTCGTGGCTCCCGCCGACGGAGCGGCAGGCGACATCGAGCAGGACTGGGTGGCGCGCGATGTCGGGATCGACGGTGCGGGCGCCAGTGCCGAGGAAGCGGCGATGCACATCACGGACGGCCCGGACTGATCGCCGGCGACGGCATGACGGAGCCGTTTGCCCGCTAGGCGAGTCCAGCGAGCGCGTCGACCTGGTCGGCCAGGCCCTCCAGGAACAGGTCCCGCGGGATCGGTCCGTGGGTCAGGACGTACTTCACCGGAACGGCCAGGCACAGTTGCGTGGCCAGCCAGCAGCGCGCTTCGAGCTCGGCCCCGGTGAGGGTCGAACCGGCGAGCAGGAATCCGAGTCGCATGTGGTCGTGCAGTCGCTGCTCGACACTTTCCCGGGAGTCGGGGGAGACCAGCCGGGGTGCTTCGTTGATGAGCACCTCGAGGTAGCGGCGGTTCTCCTCGAGGAGGGTGATCAGGGTGTCGGCGGCGGCGATGAACGCCGCGCGGTCGAGCTTTGTTGCCCCGCTGGTACGTGTGGTGACGGCCGTGCCGAGGTTCTTGAGGAAGCGGTCGAGGACGGCGCGCAGCACGCCGTCCTTGTCGCTGAAGTAGTAGTAGAGCGACCCGGGGCTGACCCCTGCTTCGCTGGCGATCTTGTTGGTGGAAGCGCCGTCGTATCCGTACCTGAGCAGAATGCGAGCACCTGCATCAATGATGCGGTCGACCATCTCCTCGGAACGCTGCTGTTGCGGCGGTTTACGAGTGTGGGCGTGGCGTGTCCCGGCCATCCAGTTCTCCTCCGGCGTCGAAGAAATGCGAGTTGAACTCGAATTTTGCATCACCCTAGCGTGACGACTGTCACGGTGATGCTCGTCGTGGCATGAGGGAGGGAAAAACATCTCATGATCACGGTCAAGGACGAAGAGCTTCACGCGCCGGGGGATCACCCCAACTGGCAGGAGAGCTTCTACTTCAACTGGTCCAGCGACGACGGCCGCTCGTTCGGCCTGACGCGGATCGGCCTGAACCACGCCGCCGGCACCGCCGACGCGGTCATGGTGATGCTCCACGACGGTGCGGCCGAACTGGTCTACGCCGCAGTGGGCGAGCCGATTCCGGCGCGCGTCCTGGAGACCTCCCTTGCCGAGGGCCTGACCATCGGTCGCCTGACCTACACCATGCTCGACCCGCTGGGGAGTTGGCGGATCGAGCTCGCCGGGCGCCAGCACGTCGAGTTGACCTGGACGGCGTTCACGCCCGCCGTTGACTTCCACGAGTCCTTCCCGGGCGACGTCGAGGACCTCCAGGCGCACTTCGAGCAGTCGGGCCATGTCGCCGGCTCGGTCGTCGTCGGCACCCATGTCGCGGACGTGAAGGGCCTCGGACAGCGCGACAAGTCGTGGGGGGTGCGCGACTGGTCCGGCATCAACGGCTGGGAGTGGATCGCTGGCCAGTTCAACGAGAACCTCAGCTTCAACGCGACCCTGACCGACGTCAACAACGTCCGCAGCCCCGCCGGCTTCTTCTTCCACGACGGCACCGCGCACATCGTGTGCGGCGTCCGGATCGAGTACACCGGTGGACACTGCCCGGAGACCGTGAAGATCGACATCACGGTCGACGGCGACCGCACGTACGTCGTGACGGGCAAGGCGCGAGCCCGGGTCCCGCTCTACAAGAAAGGCCTCTTCATCGAGGAGACCCAGTTCGGCTTCGAGTGCGAGATCGACGGCGTGCGCCACGAGGGCGTCGGCGTCGTCGAGCATGCGTTCCACACCGGCCCGGCCGCGCTCGTCTCGCGGCTTCCGCGACTGCTCAAGGTCGTCGCGCAGGCCCGGAAGGACTCGAAGTGATCGAGCGTCTCACTGCTGACACGGCCCCCGAACTCACCCGGTACGGCGGCAAGGCCTGCGGCCTCGTCCGGCTGATCAACGCCGGGCTGGATGTCCCCGAGGCCTGGGTCATTCCGGCCGCGGTCTCCCTCGACACCGCCCAGCGCCAGGCCTGTCTGGACCACGAACTCACCGCGTGGTGGGCCGACGTCGAGGCACAGTTCCCCGGTAGCCGCTGGGCCGTGCGGTCCTCCGCTGTCGCCGAGGACCTCGAAGGCGCGTCCTTCGCGGGCGTCTACGAGACGATCCTCGGTGTCGAGAACGCCGAGGCCCTCCTGCAGGCCGTGAAGACCTGCTGGCACGCACTCGAGGACACCCGGGCGGTGAGCTACCTCGCCACGCAGGGCATGACCAGTGAGGCGGGCATCGCCCTGGTGCTGCAGCGGATGGTCGAGGCGGACGTCGCCGGCGTCATGCTGACCGAGAACCCGATGCGGCCGTTCGACGACCAGATCGTCATCAACGCCTCGTGGGGCCTGGGCGAGGCGGTCGTCTCCGGACGCACCGACCCCGACACCATCGTGCTCGACCGCGGGACCGGCGAGGTCGTCTCGACCCGGATCGGCGCCAAGGAGCTCGAGATCGTCTGGGACGGCGGGATCGCCGAGCGTGCGGTTTCGGTCGAGCGCAGCAAGGAGTCCAGCCTGAGCGAGCAGGACATCGCGAACCTGCACGCACTGGCCGCCCAGGTCGGCGAGGCCCTGGGCCAGCGCCGCGACCTGGAGTGGGCCATCGAGGACGGTCGGCTCCGGGTCCTGCAGGACCGGCCGATCACGGGTCTGCCGCCGCGCGACCCCAAGGAGGTGTGGACCCGTCGCTTCGGTGACGAGTACCTCGCCGACTACATGTCGCCCCTCGGCTTCGACCTGATGGGTCCGTGGCTGATCGGCCCGAACATCGACGAGGTCGCCGTCCTCCAGCGTCGGCCCGAGATCGTCGAGATCGACAAGATCCGTCGCCATGACGGGTACGCCTACCTCAACGGCGCGTACGTGCTCGAGCTCGTGCGCGGTCTGCCCCTCGACTCGCGCGAGGGCCCGCTGGCGGCGTGGTTCGACGAGACGTTCGTCGAGCGGATCCGTGCCGTGCCGTTCGAGCGGCGCCTGCTGCTGAACGCGCTGCGTGCCCCCAGGCGAGACAGGGGTCGTGGCCCGGTCAAGGCCAACATCCTTGCCCTCGCGCGGCACAGTGCGGCCATCGACGCCAGCCTGCTGCCGAAGCGCAAGCAGGACTACACCGCGCTGAGCCGGGAGGAATGGCGTCGCCAGTACGACGAGGTCCAGGCCTTCGGCGAGGACCACTTCCGGGTGATCCGCTGGGGCATGGGCCACCACGGGCCGCTCCTCCAGGGCGTGCTCTCGAAGCTGCTGACCAGATGGGTCGGAGCCGACGCCGACCAGCAACTGCAGACACTCATCAGTGGTCTGCCCGGCACGATGACGGCTGCGATCAACCGCGACCTCTGGGACCTGGCGCTGCTCGCCCGCACCGAGTCCGACGTGCTCGAAGGCCTGCGGAGTGACCGGTCGTACGACGACGTGCGCACCCGCACCGCCGGCGCGGGCTTCTGGGCCGCGTTCGATGCCTTCCTCGTGCAGCACGGGCACCGCTCCGCGAGCCGCGAGGTGTCGGCGCACCGCTGGCACGAGCAGCCCGACGTCGTCCTCGGCCTGATCCGGGCGCAGGTACGGCCGGAGACCCCGGGTACCAGCCCCGCCGAGTTCGAGGAGCGCGCCGAGGCGCGTCGTCTGGAGACCGAGCGCGAGGTGCTCGTCGCTGTCAGCAAGGGCCCCCTGGGCGTCGTACGACGCAAGGCACTCGTGCACGTCCTCGGACAGGTGCAGGCCCTCACGGTCTACCGCGAGAACCAGCGCTATCACCTGGACCACATCCTCAACCACCTCCACCTGTTGCTGCTCGAACAGGGGCGCCGCTTCGTCGAGCGTGGTCTGCTGCTGGACCAGGCGGACGTCTTCCTGCTGACCGGGGACACCTTCCTTGCGGCGATCGAGGGCGACGTACCCGGACTGGCTGAGGACGTCGAGCAGTCCCGCCAGCACCGTGCGAAGCACGAGGGCCGGCTCCCGGCGGCGTACCTCTTCGACGAGGTGCCGACCGAGGGCCGGGTCGAGGCTCCGATGGCATCCGCCGACGGTTCGCTGGTCGGCTTCGGTGCCTCCTCCGGGACGGTCACCGGCACCGTCCGGTCGGTCGCGTCGCTGTCCGAGCTCTCGCAGGTCGAGGAGGGCGACATCCTCGTCGCCTCCAACATCGACCCGGGCTGGACCAGCGTGTTCCCGCTGCTGTCCGGCCTGATCACCGAGACGGGCGGCATCTTGTCGCACGGCGCGATCCTGGCCCGGGAGTACGGCATCCCGACGGTCACCAGTCTCGACGGCGCGATCGGCCTGTTGCCCAGCGGCACGCGGGTCACCGTGGACGGCACGGCGGGCACGGTGCTGGTCGTCGAGTGACGACGGCCCACGCCCGAGTGTGACGTGGGCCACAGGAATCTGGTTGGCCTGAATGCTTGCGCGCAGTTAGCGCTTTGCCTACTGTCGGTATGCGCAACTACTAGTTGCACCTAACTGCACGCCAGCGTCGGTGTGCGAAAGCGAGGTCGTGATGCTTGCCTACGAACGCTTCGGTTCGGGAGAGCCCCTCGTCCTGGTCCACGGGATCGGACATCGCAGGCAGGCCTGGTACCCGATCGCGGATCGGCTCGCGGAGCAGCGCGAGGTCATCCTGCTCGACCTGCCCGGTCACGGTGAGTCGCCGAGCCTGGTGAAGGACGGACGTCCGGTGCAGGAGATCCTGCGCGACGACCTCATCGAGTTGTTCGACGAGCTCGACATCCACCGGCCGCACATCGCCGGCAACTCGCTCGGTGGCCGGATCGCCCTCGAGGCTGCTGCAGACGACCTGGTCAGCAGTGCCACCACGCTGGCTCCGGCGGGCTTCTGGCGCAACCAGGTCGACTTCGCCTACATCCGCGCGGTCTTCACCGCCCTGACCGGCGCCGCGACCCTGGTCCAGCCGGTGGCCCCGGCCTTGATGCGGACGGCACCCGGTCGCGCCGCAGCCATGGGTCTGCTGATGACCCACGGTGGCCGGCTGACCCCCGAGCTCGCGATCGGCGACCTGCGCGGTCTGGTCCACGCTCGACCCGCACTGAAGACGATCATCGAAGGGCCCTCGACCTTCGACCGGCCGATCGATCCCTCGATCCCTGTCACCGTCGCCTGGGGCACGCGCGACCTGGTGCTGCTGCCCTACCAGGCGGCGCGGGCGCGCAAGGCGCTCCCGAACGCCACCCACGTCACGCTGCCCAAGTGCGGGCACGTCCCGATGATCGACGACATCGACCTGGTGGTCGACGTACTCCTCGAGGGTTCGGCGCACCCGCGCCTGGGCCTCGCGACGTACGACGTCGCCTGACTCCGGTGACCTCATCGGGCCACTAGGTTGGCCCGATGAGCACCACTGAGGAGATCACCGCAGGCCTGCACGGCCTGATCCCGATCGTCGCCGCCATGCAGGTCGAGATCATCGAGGCCGAGCCGAACTCGGCGGCCGCGCGGCTCCCTGCCGCACCGAACGTGAACCACTTCGGGACGTCGTACGCCGGATCGCTGTTCACCGTGGCCGAGGTGCTGGGTGGCGTCTTCGCCCGCACCTCGCTCGCTGCGGAGGGAGGCGTGCCCCTGGTCAAGCGGGTGGAGATCGACTTCCTGCGTCCCGCCATGACCGACGTCGTCGCCCGGGTCACCCTCAGTGACGAGGAGATCGCCCGTGTTCTTGCGGAGTACGCCGAACGCGGGAAGTCCGACTTCGAGCTCCTGGCCGAGGTCACCGACGAGGCCGGAACGGTCGTGGCGCGCACCCGCGGGGTCTATCAGCTGCGTCGCTTCTGACCAGCCTGACCTCAGGTCCGCGATTCCGATGCCGAAGGGATCGTGTCATCGTCTGCCGAAGGTAAAGAACAGCGCTAGCCTGAGGTCTGAACGATCCGTGGAGGGAGCGCGTTCTGATGGACCTCGAATTGCCGCCCGAAGCCAGGGCACTGCTCGACGCCGTGGTCGCGATCGGGTCGGACCGCGACCTGCGCGGTGTGCTGACGCGCATCGTCGTCGCGTCCTGTGAACTCACCGACGCGAAGTACGGCGTCCTCGGCATCGTCGACGACGACGGTGCCTTCACCGAACTGGTCCCGAACCCTGCGGTGGCCGAGGAGTTCGCGCACATCAAGGTGTTGCCGACCGGGTCGGGCCTGCTCGGCCTGGTGCCCCGCGAACGCCGGGCCATCCGCATCGACGACGTCACGACGCATCCGGATGCGACCGGGGTCTACCCCGACCGGCACCCGAAGATCGACAGCTTCCTCGGAGCGCCGGTGCTCGTGGACGAAAAGGCCTTCGGCCACCTCTACCTCGGCAACAAGCGGGGCGGCGCGCCGTTCACGGCCCGCGACCAGGCGCTGGTCGAGGCGCTGGCGCGCGCGGCTGGCGTGATGATCGACAACGCCCGGGCCTACGAACAGGTCGAGTGGCGTCGCCGCTGGCTGGTCGGCACCCGCGATGTCGGCAGCGACCTGACGGGGCGCGCCCGCGTGCAGGACGCGCTCAACGAACTCGTCACCTCGTTGCGTGAGCTCTGCGACGCACGGGTGGTTGCCTACGTGCGCCGTGTCGACGGACTGATCGAGATCCTCCAGGTCGCCGGTGACCAGGCGGCTGCCCCCGAGGTCATCGAGCGGTTGAACACCGAGATCCGCGCCGTCGTGGACACCCGCATGCCGACCCGGATCCCGGAATCGCCCGGCAACGCGACCCTCATCGTTCCTGTCCACACGCGCCTGGCCGGCGGCGCCGGGGCCATCGTCGTGGAGAACGCCCACGAGACGCCGTCCTTGCGCGGCGTCATGCTCGACCTCGTCGGCGTGACCGCCCTGCAGCTCGGCCTGATCCTCGATCGCGACCAGGCACTGCGCGATCGCGCGCAGCTGCTGGTCGCCAAGGACCGCGACCGAATCGCCCGCGACCTCCACGACCTCGTCATCCAGCGACTGTTCGCCACCGGCATGCAGCTCCAGGGTGCGCGCGGACTGGACCCCAGCGAGTTGCGCGGCCGCGTCGATGGAGCCATCACGGACCTCGACATCGCGATCAAGGAGCTGCGCGCGGCGATCTTCGAGCTCGGTGCCGGGCCGGTGAAGCCGCTGCTGGAAGAGGTCCGGTCACTCCTGAGCGAGTACGCCGTCGTGTTGGGCTTCCAGCCGGTGCTGCGGATCACCGGTCCCGTCGACCGGGCGCTCGTGCCGGAGGCCAGCACCCACGTGCTCACCACGCTTCGCGAGGCGCTCTCCAACATCGCTCGCCATGCCGACGCCTCGTCGGTGGTCGTCGAGATGACCGCGTCGTCGGCCTGGTTCCGGCTCGGTGTCGCGGACGACGGAGTTGGCTTCGACGAGTCCGTCGTGACCCCGGGCCACGGTTCGAGCAACCTCGCAGCGCGGGCCGCCGAACTCGGCGGTCACCTGACGGTGACGACGGCGCCCGGCGAAGGAACCACGCTGGAGTGGGTCATTCCGGCCGTGGGCTGATCTCGCCGGTCTCCACGGGGACGGGTTCGGGCGTGGGGCCCGCCACGACAGGCCAGACGGCCCGCAACAGCATGCTCACCGCGGTGCAGGCCAGCGCCACCAGCAGGAACCGCGTCAACGCCTGGTCGATCGTGAGCAGGCCCTGGCTGGCGCGGTAGGCCGCCGGGGAGGCCACCAGCGCGGCCACGAACAGCACGCGCAGATCGATCAACGCGGGCGTCTCGGGTGCCGGTCGGCGTGCGCGGCGCGCCATCAGGCACCTGCCGTGGTGAGGGCCGCGTGGGCGCCGACGGCGCCGTTGGAGCCGACGACCGCGACCGAACGCACCTGGCGGGCCGCGCCCAGCTCCGAGTAGGCCAGCACGGGGAGTCGTTCGACGGCCGGCGCCACCAGTCGTCGTACGGCGGCACGGAGCTGGGGTGCGCAGACCAGTGCCGGCCGAAGGCCCGCATTCTCGGCGTTCTGCGCACTCTGGACCAGACCGAGCAGGACGTTCTGGGCAACATCGGGCTGGAGCACGATGACGGCTCCTTGCTCCGTGGGCCGCAAGCCTTCGAGCATCTGCTGCTCGAGCATCGGGTCGAAGCTGATGGCGTGCAGCACGCCGTCGGAGACGTACGACGACGCGAGCGACGGTTCGAGGGAGGCGCGGGCTGCTTCAACGAGACCGTCGAGGTCCTTGGACGCCGAGGCGCGGATGGACAGCGCCTCGAAGATCCGCACCAGGTCGCGGATCGGGATCCGCTCGTCGAGCAGGGCCCGCAGGACGCGCTGCACCTCACCCAGCGGCAGCTGCACCGGGGTGAGCTCCTCGATGACGACGGGGTGCGAGCGCTTGACGATGTCGGTGAGCAGGCGGACGTCCTCGCGGCCGAGCAACCGGCTGGCGTGCTGGTGCACGACTTCAGAAAGGTGGGTCGTGACGACCGATGCCCGGTCCACAACGGTGGCGCCGCCGATCTCCGCCTGGTGGCGCAGTTCGGCCGGGATCCACTTGGCCTCGAGGCCGAAGACCGGCTCCTGAGTGGGCGTTCCGGGCAGCGAACTGAGGTGATCGCCGATGGCCAGCACCGTGCCGCGAGGCGCTTCGCCGCGGGCCACCTCGGCGCCGTACAGCGTGATGGCGTAGGTGTTCGGCGGCAGTTCGAGGTTGTCGCGGGTGCGCACGGGCGGGATCACGATGCCGAGCTCGCCGGCCACCTTCCGGCGCAGTGCCTTCACCCGGTCGAGCAGGTCGCCGCCCGCGCGGGCATCGACGAGATCGATCAGGTCGGCGGACAGTTCGAGGCCGAGTGGGTCGACGCGGATCTCGGCAGCCAGGGCCTCGGGGGAGTCGGGTGCTTCGACGAGTTCGCCGGTCGTCGTACCGCTGGCGGCGGCTTCCGTCTCGGCGGCATCCTCGTCGACCCGGCTGGCGGCGAGGAGGAAGAGGCCGCCGACGAGCAGGAACGGGATCTTCGGGAGGCCGGGGATCAGGCACATCCCGAGGGCTCCGAAACCCGCCACCCGCAACGGCATCTTGCGCGCGAACACCTGGCCGACGATGTCCGAGCCCATGTCGGAGTCGGCAACCGAGCGGGTGACGATGAGGCCGGTCGCGACCGACAGCAACAGGGCGGGGACCTGGGAGACCAGGCCGTCGCCGATGGAGAGCAGCGAGTACGTCTGGATGGCCTCGCCGAACGGCATCCCGTTCTGGGCGACGCCGATCGCGAAACCGCCGAGCAGGTTGACGAGGGTGATGATGATCGCGGCGATCGCGTCACCCTTCACGAACTTCGAGGCGCCGTCCATCGCACCGTGGAAGTCGGCCTCGGCGTGCACCTCGGCCCGCCGTCGGCGCGCCTCGTCCTCGTCGATGAGGCCGGAGTTGAGGTCGGCGTCGATCGCCATCTGCTTGCCGGGCATGGCGTCGAGTGCGAACCGCGCCCCTACCTCAGCGACGCGACCGGCACCGTTGGTGATCACCAGGAACTGGATGACGAGCAGGATCGAGAAGACGATCAGTCCGACGATCAGCGAGCCACCGACGACGAAGTGCCCGAACGTGTCGATCACCTTGCCGGCGTACCCGTCGACCAACACCAGCCGAGTCGCGCTGACGTTGAGCGCCAGCCGGAACAGGGTCATCACCAGGATCACCGACGGGAAAGCGGCGAACTCCAGCGGCTTGTGGATGAACATCGCGACCATCAGCACCAGCAGTGCACCGGTGATGTTCAGGGCGATCAGTACGTCGAGGAGCACGGCCGGCAGCGGCACCACGAGCATCACGACGATCATCACGATGCCGAGGGGGACACCGAGCTTCGTCAGCGACTTCATGTCCATGGGGTGGATCAGCCTCTCGCGGGTCGACCGGGGTCGACAGCCGAGCGCCGTCCGTGGCACTGCAAATGGGGGACGCCGTCCTGGCGTCGTACTGCTCATCGGTCGGGAGGGCGTGGGGTTGAGCGGTTCCGGGCCTGCACCCGCAGTCAGGTGCTGATCGCCCGCCGCCGCCCGGCCGCAGTGAGGACCTCGGGCACGTCCTCGGTACGACGGGGGGAGCGGTGCTTTCCGCCGTACTGACCGGCGTTGCGGCGACTGAGGACGAAGGCCAGCACCTGCGCGACCGCGGCCCAGAGTTCGCGGGGGATCTCCTGGCCCACCTCGCAGTTGCGGTAGATCGCGCGCGCCAGGGTGACGTCCTGGACGAGGGGGATGCGCTCCTCTGCGGCCCGTTCGCGGATCTTCGCGGCGATCGCCCCGGCGCCCCGGGCGACGACCCGCGGCGCTCCTCGCGACGGGTCGTAGCGCAGGGCGACGGCCACGTGGGTCGGGTTCACCAGGAGTACGTCGGCGGTGGCGACATCGGCCATCATCCGGTTGCGCGCCATCGCCAACTGGCGGCTGCGGATCGCGCTCTTGATCATCGGGTCGCCCTCGGCCTGCTTGTGCTCCTGCTTGATCTCGCTGTGGCTCATCCGGGTCTGCTTGCCGATCCGGCGGCGCATCATCGCGTAGTCGGCGGCAGCCATGGCCAGACCGGCCACGGCGACGCTGAGGATCAGGTGCGAGACCTCGTCGGCGAGCAGGCCCAACACGGTCTCGATCGGCAGTACGTCGCCGACCAGCGGCATCATCGCGCGTACGGCGCCGTAGGCGAGGAACGCGACGACGCTGCTCTTGCCGAGCACCTTCACGCCCTCCCACAGTGCGTGCGGGCCGAACGCCCGTTTCGCGCCCTTGATCGGGTCGAGCTTCTTGAAGTCCGGCTTGACCAGCTTGGGGGAGAGGTAAAAGCCGCCCTGGGCGAGCGCAGCGACGACGCCGACCACCATCACCATCGAGCCGAGGATCACCAGGGTCAGCAGGACGTGCTGAGATGCGTCGGCGAGCAGGTCCAGGGCCAGCGGGATCGACGGGTCCTCGATCGCGCGGAAGTGGACGGACATCATCGTCCGGATCGCGTTGAGTTCCTTGTCCAGCAAGGGCCCCATCGCCAGGGTCACCACGAACAGCGCCGCCCAACCGCCCAGTTCTGGGGTCCGGGGGACCTGCCCGTCCTTCTTCGCCTGCTTCTTGCGCTTCGGAGTGGGTTTCTCGGTCTTCTCCTCGCTGCCTGTCATCCGGCACCCGCCATCGAGGCCATCGCCTCGTTCGCCAGCTCGACCAGGTGGTCGACGGCGCCGGGCAGCATCGGGAAGGACAGGCCGAGCAGCAGCAGGGTGAGTCCGACCTTGGCCGGGAACATCACGTTGAGGGCGTTGAGCTGCGGTGCGACCTTGGTGAGCAGTGCGAGCGCGAGGTCGGCGACGAACAGCACCGCGATCATCGGGAGCGCCATCTGTACCGCCACGGTGAAGAACATCGAGAACGCCGTCACCAGCACGGCGTCCCAGTTCGACATGTCCGGCATGCTGGTGAGCGGCAGGTACTTGAACGTGCTGAGCAGCCCGCCGATCACCAGCAGGTGGCCGCCCGACGCCATCAGCAGGATGGTCGCGAGCATCTGGTGGAACCGCCCGAAGACGGTGTTCATGTTCATGCCCAGCGGGTCCCACGCCGAGGCCAGCGCGAATCCGCCGAACAGGTCGATCAGCGCACCGGCTGCGCCGATCGCCGAGAACAACAGCATCGTCACGTAGCCCATTGCCAGGCCGATCAGGGCCTGGGACGCGGTCGCGACGAGGAGTCCGGGCGTCGTACTCGGGAGGGCTTCGGTGGCCAGCGTCGGCGCCATCGACAGCGACAGGCCGAGCGCCAGGATCACCTTCGCCATCGACGGAATGCCCCGCGTCGAGAACGGCGGTACGACGATGAGCCACGTCGCCACGCGCACGGAAGCGAGCAGCAGCGCGGTCAGTTGGGCACCGTCGACGGTCAGGATCACGACAGCGCCGCTAGACGAGCAGGCCCGGAAGGAGGTCGAACAGTTCCTGCGTGAAGGCGATCAGCGTGTGCAGCATCCAGTTGCCGCAGAACAGCAGCGCGAGGCCGACACCGACGAGCTTCGGCACGAAGGCGAGCGTGAACTCCTGGATCTGCGTCATCGACTGGAAGAGCGAGATCACGAAGCCGATCACCAGCGCGGTGGCGAGGATCGGGGCCGACAGCTTGAGGGCCACCAGCATCGTCTTGAGGGCGATCTCGATGATCGCGGTGTCAGTCATGGCAAGCGCACCTAACCGGTTCCGTAGGAGGCGACCAGGGACTTGATGACCAGGGCCCAGCCGTCGACCATCACGAACAGCAACAGTTTGAACGGGAGCGACACCATCACCGGCGGCATCATCATCATGCCGAGACTCATCAACGCGCCGCTGACGACGATGTCGATCACCAGGAACGGGATGAAGATGATGAACCCGATGATGAACGCGTCCTTGAGCTCGGACAGCACGAATGCCGGGATCAGGGTGGCCGTCGAGACGTCGTCGCGGTTCTCGGGGAGCTCGCGGTCGGCGACGCTGGTCAGCAGCATCAGCTCGTCGTCGCCGGTGTTGTCGAGCATGAACGCCCGCAGCGGCTCCATTCCGTCGTGGAACGCCTCGGACGTCTTCTTGTCGCCATCGAGATAGGGCTGCACGCCGTCGTCGTTGATCTGCCCCAGCACCGGCGCCATGATGAACAGGCTCAGGAACAGGGCGAGGCCGGCGAGCACCTGGTTGTTCGGGGTCTGCTGGAGGCCGAGCGCGTTGCGGGTCAGGCCCAGCACGACGAGGATCTTCGTGAAGCTCGTGCAGGTCAGCATGATCGCCGGCAGCAGGCTGACCATGGTCAGGGCGAGGAACACGACCAGGCTGTTGCTGGGCTTGTCCGTCATGCCGGTCAGGTCGATCTGGACGGATCCGCCGCCGGCCGGACCGTTGGGTCCGTCGGGGCCGACGGGTTCGGCCATCGCGGCCATCGGGGCAAGGAGGACCAGGCCGATCGTCCCCACCACGAGGATGATCAGCCGACGCAGGGCCGTCATGACGCGCGCCGTCGAGGGGGTGCTGGGTCCGCGGTGTTCCCGGCGTTGCCGGCATTGCCGGTGAACGCGGCGAGGGTCTGCTTCCAGGTCTGGGGTGACAGCACGGATCCGGCGAGCGGACCCGTCGCAGCAGTCGCCTTCGACGGCGTCTTCGCCGGCGTCGTCACTGGCGCCTCGGCTGACACGTCGAGCATCCGTCGGTGCCGCGCGGGCTCCGGCGTGCTCTCCACCTCGGCCGCGAGGTCCAGGCCGATCTCGTCGGGCTCCACCTCGGCGAGCAGGGTGAGCTGCTGCTCGGTGGTGCCGATGACCAGCACCCGGGTGCCGATCGAGACGACCGCGACGCCCATGCCGCGGCCCAGTGCCTGGCGGTGCACGACCTGGATCGCAGCGCCACTGGGCGCCTTGAACCGCCGGTTCACCGTGCGGGCGATCAGCAGCATCAGCCCGACGACGACCGCGAGCGAGCCGACCAGCCGGACGGCCAGCTCCCCGATGCTCGAGTCAGCGCCGGACATGGTGATCAGACCGCCGCTGCAGCGTCGACGATCTCGGTGACACGCAGGCCGAAGTCCTCGTCCACCACGACGACCTCGCCACGGGCGACGAGCCGGCCGTTGACGAGCAGGTCGGCAGGGCTGCCGGCCGCGCGGTCGAGTTCGAGTACGGCGCCCGGCGTCAGGGCCAGCAGGTCGCGGACAGTCATCCGGGTGCGGCCCAGTTCGACCGTCACCTCCATGTCCACGCCGTGCAGGAGTTCGAGCCCACGCGGGGGGACGACCGTCGTACCAAAGGCCGGAACGAAGGGGGCGTCCACCGCGGCGATGTCGGCAGTGGCCGCACCGGGCAAGGCGGCGAGATCGTCGTCGGCCGCCAGGGGCTCCCGGGCGCCGGCCAGGGTGGCTTCGGGGACCAGCACCGCCGCGGCGATGCCGAGGCCGATGAGGGGCACGGTGCTGAACGCAGCGCCGAGCTCTGTGGTGATGTCGAAGCCGTCGGCGTCGAGGTCGAGGGTGCGGGCGCTGCGAGCCCGGGCGCCCAGGCGCAGTGCGGCCGCGTCGATCGCCGGCTGGATCGCGGAGGCGACGTCGAGTCCGCCGAGCGGGCTGGAGGCGAGCGCGTCGACCAGTTCCTTGCCGATCAGGATGGCCACCGAACCGGGGACGCCGCCGTCGAGGTCGGCGATCGCGCCACCCGCGAAGGCAGCCGCGACGTGCGGGGAGCCGGGCTGGACCGGGCCGAGGGTCAGCGGCGTGACGGCCGGCAGCGACTGTGCTGCTGCCTCCGCCACTGACTGGGCCAGCTCGGTCGGGTCGGATGCGGTGGTCATGAGTTCTCCTCGGGCGTGGTGACGATGAGGGCGGCCAGACGCTGGCCGCGAGCACCGGGGGTGGCATGGGCGAAGGTGGTGCCGGCCACGGTGACGTCGAGCGGCGCCGAGGCAGGGTGCGACAGGCGGACCACCGAGCCGGGCTGCAACGCAGCGAGGAACTCGGGGTCGAGGGTGATCGGCCGGAACCGCACGGACACGGCGACCGGCACCCGGTTGAACTGCTCGTGCAGCAACTGCGACGACTCCGCACGCTGCGCGCGTTCCCGGTCGGAGACGGCACCGCTGCCGGACGCGTTGGCCAGGTGCGGCAGCAGGCCGGAGAACGGCAGGCAGATCGACATCTTGTGCGCCCGCTCACCGATCCGCAGTTCGAGGCTCACCACCACCATCACGTCGGCGGCACTGGCGGCCTGCGCGAACTGGGGGCTGTACTCGTTGCCGGTGATCGTCGGTTCGAGGACCACGATGCCGTCGAGGGAGTAGCGCATCTCGCTGAGCAGGCGCTCGACCAGCCCGCGGATCACGCCGTCCTCGATCTCGGTCAGCGGCCGGTCGGGCTGCTCGTCGGAGCCCGGTCCACCGAGCATGTGGTCGATGCACGACATGGTCGCGAACAACGGGATCTCCAGCACGCCCGTGCCCGGCATCGGGTCGGCGGAAAAGAGGGTGAGGTACGTCGACGGGCCGAGGCTGTCGACGTACTCCGCATAGGTGCGCTGGTCGATGCCCACGAGCGTCACCGAGCACACCGTCCGCAACGAACTGGTGAAGACCGTCGTCGCCTGGCGCGCGAAACCGTCGAAGCCGAGCTGCAGGGTGCGCTGGTGCTCCCGCGAGAGCTGGATCGGTCGCCGGAAGTCGTACGGCGTCGGTTCGGCCGTACGAGCACGGCGGCGGGGCCGCTGCGGGGCGAGAGTCACGCAGGGCCCATCGTCGTCGCCACGGGTGACCTGAGGGGTCACCGAGGAGTTTGGGGACGCCGTGCGGCCACGTCTGTGTGGCCCGTAGTGACTACAAAGGGTCCCGGGGACGGTCCCGGGACCGTTGTTCTACTGGGTGACGAACTCGGTGAAGTACACCTCCATCACGTCACCGTGGTACCGGTGCTCGAGCTCCTTGTTCAGCTCGGCACGCAGTTCTTCGCGCATCTCCGGCTTGTTCACTTCGCCGACCGGCCGGCCGCTGAAGACACCGATTGCTGCGTCGAGCGCCTTGCTGCCGTCCGCCTCGTGCGCCGTCTCGGTCAGTTGCAGGGCCAGGCCCAGCCGCAGGTAGTGGCCCGACGCGAGGTTGACCTGGATCGACTCGAGTTGTACGACCTCGCCCGGCTTCGGCTCGACCTTGCCCTCCGGCTTGAGCAGGAAGTACCAGGCTCCGGCGGCGAGGACAGCGATCGCAAGGACCACGATGCCGATCTTCTTCGTCTTGCCGGAGTTGGCCGCTGGCTCGGCGGTGGCGTTCTGGGCGTTGGCGGTCATCGTGCTCACGGGAGTTCCTCCTGGCGGGTACTGCCGGGTCGGCCGGAGGCCGTCGGGTGGTGGTCGGTGTCTGTCGTGGGGGTGTCGCTGGCGGGCGGCGGCGGAGCGTCCTCGTCGTCGACGAGCCCGGCTTCGCGGCGGAGGTCGGCGTACGCCTCGCCCATCAGGGCACGGGTCTCGGCCGGCGCCTGGCTGAGCACGAGGATGTCGACGCGCTTGTTGATCTTCTGCGAGTCGGCGAGGGCCGGGGCGATCAGCGGCTTGGTGTGACCGAACCCGGTGGCGCGCAGTCGTGGAGCGGGGAGGCCGTGGACCTCCTCGAGTCGGCGGAGCACGTGCGCGGCGCGGGCCAGCGAGAGCTCCCAGTCGGTCGGGTAGAACCGCGGCTTCACCTTCTCCTGGGTGGTGTGGCCGTCCAGTTCGATCGGCTCCGGCAGGACCTTCAGGACGGGCGCCAGGGTGTCGACCACCCGGCGGCCGCGGTCGGTGAGTTCAGCCATGTCGGGCTGGAAGACGACGTGCTGCGAGACCAGGCTGACCACGAGGCCGCGCTCGTCGACCGTCGCCCGGACGTCGTCACGCAGGCCCTGCTTGCGCAGCGCCTTGTCGATCTCCTTCCACACCTTCAGGAGCCGGTCGACCTCGGTGGTCGCGTCGCCGTACGCCCGCTCATTGCGGAGGCGGTCGGACTCCTTCATGATCTGCACGACCTGGTCGCGTTGTGACTCGGGGACCTGCGCCAGCAACATCTGGTACGACGCGTCGGCGGGGTCGTTTGCGCCCTTGGAGTTGCTGATCGGGCTCTCGCCGCTGAGGATCGACTGCTCGCGACCGAAGCCGACGGCCAGGCCTTCCTTGAGCTGCTGGTACTTCTTCTCGTCGACCGTCGACATCGCGAACATGACGATGAACAGCACCATCAACAAGGTGACCATGTCGGCGTAGGTGACCAGCCAGCGTTCGTCGCCGCCGTGGCCCTCCTCGTGGTCTTCCTCGTGATGTCGCCGACGCGGCGCCCCGTGTCCGGACATCAGGCGGCCTCCCGCTCGGCCGTTCCGGTGGGCAGGAGCGAGCGGAGCTTCTCGGCGACCAGGCGCGGGTTGGCACCGGCCTGGATGGCGGCGACGCCCTCGATGGCGACTTCCATCCGGGCGCACTCGAGCTCGCCGATCCGCTTGAGCCGGCTGGAGAGCGGCAGCCAGATCACGTTGGCCGACATGACACCCCACAGCGTCGCGACGAACGCGCCGGCGATGAGGTGGCCGAGCTCCTCGGGGCTGGCGAGGTTCTCCAGGACGTGGACCAGGCCCATGACGGTGCCGATGATGCCGATGGTGGGCGCGTAGGCGCCGGCGTCGCCGAAGAACTTCGCAGCCTGCTTGTCATCGCGCTTCTTCGCGCGCAGCTCGGCTTCGAGGATGTCGCGTACGTCGTCCGGGTCGGTGCCGTCGATCGCCATCGTGACGCCCTTGACCAGGAACGGGTCGTCGATGTCGCGCAGGCTGTCCTCGAGCGCCAGAAGACCTTCGCGCCGGGCCCGCTCAGCGAGGCTGACCACCTGGGGGACGAGTGCGTCGGCGGGCTCGACCTTTCCGCTCATCGCGCGGCCGATGTTCTTGCCGGCTGCCTTCGCGTCCGCCATCGTGCCGCCGGCGACGGTCACCATGATCGTCGTACCGAGCACCAGCAGCATCGGCGGCAGGAGCAGCAGGCTCATCGGGTTGCCGCCCTCCATCATGTTGGCGACGACGATGATGACCAGACCGGCGACGATTCCGACCGGGGTGGCGATGTCCTTCACTGGATTCCTCCACGGTGGCGGTCGGTCAACGGGACGGCGCTCAGACGAGCAGGTCGGGGGACGCTGGAGCCCACGGGCGGGATCACGACGGCGTCCGGAAGCGCGGAGCGAGCCACGATCAGGGCCCGGTAGCGGACGATCGATTCGAGGACGGCGTCCAGCGGCTCGGACACGAGATACTTGGTGCCGTCGACGAGCGTCACCACCGTGTCGGGCGTGCAGTCGACACGCTCGATCAGATCGGCGTTGAGCAGGAACACGGTTCCTGACAGTCGGGTCAACGAAATCACCGCGGCACCTCCATGTGCGTGGATCGATTCCAGGAGCCATCCGTGGCTCGCTTCATGGGTTCCATCGGCCACCCGGGGTGGTCCCTGACCAAAAGCACCGCGACACGCGGATTTACGGTGCTTTTGGCTGGGGGCCACCCCGCAGTGACGTCAGCGCTTGATGTTGACGAGCTCTTCGAGGACCTGGTCGCTGGTCGTGATGACGCGCGAACTGGCCTGGAAGCCGCGCTGGGCGAGGATCAGGTTGGTGAACTCGGCCGACAGGTCGACGTTCGACATCTCGAGGGCACCGGCCGTCATCTGGCCGCGCTGGCCCTGGCCAGCCACGCCGAGCTGCACCGCGCCCGAGTTGGCCGACTCCCGGAACGACGTGTCGCCGACCCGGTCCATGCCCATCGGGTTGGCGAAGTCGGCCACCGCGAGCTGCGCGATGTCGCGCTGCACACCGTCGGAGTAGACGCCACGGAGCTTGCCGTCGGCGGCGATCGAGTACGACGTCAGGTCGACGCCCGGAGGCAGCGGGATCGAGTTCAGGTCGACGTCGATCAGGCCACCGGTCGGCAGGCCGGCGACGTCGAGGGCATAACCCTGGACGCGGGTGCCGGTCGGCGTCACCAGCACGCCGGTCTGGTCGAAGGTGAAGGCACCGGCGCGGGTGTACATGTTCTCGGCGCCGTCACGGACCACGAAGAAGCCGTCGCCCTGGAGCATCAGGTCGGTGGGACGCCCGGTCATCTGCGCCGAGCCCTGGCCGAAGTTGGTCGTGGTCGCTGCGAGCTGCACGCCCAGCCCGATCTGGATGGGGTTGGTGCCGCCGCGCTCGGCGTTGCCACCGGAGGCCGCCGTCAGCATCTGGCTCAACGTGTCGGAGAAGACCGTGGTGCTGGCCTTGAAGCCGGTGGTGTTGGCGTTGGCGATGTTGTTGCCCGTGATGTCGAGCATGGTCTGGTTGGTGCGAAGGCCGGAGATGCCGGCGAAGAGCGAGCGAAGCATGGTGGTTCTCCTTCTCGGATGGTGCGGTGGACGTTGATCGGACCCGAGGCCCGTTGATCGAACTTGTCGAGATCAGGCGGGTGTGCCGCTGGGCGTACCCGTCGTGCCGCTCGGGGGTGGCGCGGTGATGGTCGGCGCGGTGCCGACACTGATCACGCCGGTGATCGGCACCTGGTGCCCGTCGACGCTGAGCATCGGCCCGGTCGACAGATAGGTGGTGCCCTGGACCGTGCCGCTGAGCTCGGCCCCGCTGGCGTCGTACCAACGGACGGTCTGGCCGATCATCGAGCTCGCGCCGAACGCGAGTTGAGTGCTCAGGAGCATCGCCGTCTGGTCGGCGACGGCCTGCATCTTCTCCAGCGCGGTGAACTGCGCGGTCTGGGCCATGAACTCGCTGGAGTCGGCCGGGTTGAGTGGATCCTGGTAGCGCATCTGCGCGACCATCAGCTCCAGGAAGACCTTCTGGTCACCGAAGCTGTTGGTCTGGGCGGTACTCGTTGCTCCGGACGTGACGCCGTACGTCACGCCTTCGGTTGCGCCGATGGACATGGTGCCTCCTCACAGGTTCCGGTCGAGACGACCGGGGGTCGGGGTCGAGCCGGGTACGACGTCCGCGGCTGCCGCGTGACGTCCTGCCTGCTCGTGGGGGTGGCCGGACCTGCCGGGCTGGGTGTCGCCGCGGGACTGGCCGAAGTGGTTGCCCTGGTCGGAGTGGTCGGACGGGCCTGCTTGCTGCTGGCCGGACTGTTGGCCGGGCTGCTGGTCGGGCTGCTGGTCGGGCTGGCCGCTCCAGGCCTGGGCGAAGTCGTTGCGTGCTGCGGTGGGCAAGAGCAGGGGCGCGGCGTTGAGCTCGCGGACCAGGACCCGTGCCTCGGTGGCACCGCCCCGTTCGAGCATCCGCTGGAGCTCGGGGGCGCCGCTGGCGAGCGCCTGTCGTACCGCGCCGTCACCCGCCTCGCCCGACATCCGCACCCGTACCGCACCGTCGCGGACGACCAGCGTCACCCGGACCTCGCCGAGTTGTTCCGGCTGGAGCGTCAGCGTGATCCGGTGCGTCCCGTTCCCACTGCTGGCGAGCCGGGTCACCTCCGGGAACACCTGCGTCACGACCACCCGCTCCACCGACTTGGCGTTTGTGACCGCCGAGTTGGCGTTTGTGACGCCCGAGTTGGGGTTTGTGACCGCCGATTCGGTGGCGGTGGCCGATTGCTCGGGTGTTGTGGCCAACGGTTGCAGGGCGGGTACGTCGTCCCGGACCGGCGTACCTGTCGCAGGGTGCTCGGCCGGGAGGGCCGGCATCGGGGTCGCGGCGAAGAGCGGCCGGGCCGGCGGAAGGCCGACAGGACGGTGGGGCTCGGTTGTTGAGGCAGTCGAGACGGGGGTGGCTGTCGGGATGCCGGGCGCTGCGGAATCGGGCGCGACGTCGGGCGCGGCGTCCGAAGGGACGGACCGCGGGTCGGCCGCGACGGCTGCTGTACCGACGGCGGGAACTCCCAACTCGGGCGTCACAACCCCCAACTCGGCGGTGACAAACCCCAACTCGGGCGCCACAAACCCCAACTCGGCGGTGGCCGGGGTGGCGGCGGTGGCCGGGGCGGCGGGCGCGGCGGGCGCGGCCGGTGCCATGGCCACGGCTGGTTGCACGGCGAGCGCCGCGGCGAGGGCGTCCATGAACGCGACCTCGCCCTCGGCGCCGGGCTGTGCGTCGGTCGCTTGGCCACTGGCGGTCCCGGTCGTCGTACCGGCTTCAGCGGGAGCGGGTGCGGGTGCCGGGGCCAGGAGGCCGGGCAGGAAGGGCGCAATGCTCATCAGTCGTTCACCATCGCCATCACGTTGCGGACGTAGTTCTGGGTTTCGCGGTACGGCGGAATGCCGTCGTACCGGGCCACGGCACCAGGGCCGGCGTTGTACGCCGCCAGCGCCAGGTCGGTCTGGCCGAACCGGTCGATCAGGGACTTGAGCAGGCGGGCGGCGCCGTCGATCGCCTGGGCCGGGTCGAACGGGTTCTCCACGCCGAGGCCGCGCGCGGTGCCGGGCATCAACTGCATGAGGCCCTGCGCGCCGGCGGGGCTGACGGCCTTCGGGTTGAAGCCGGACTCCTGCTTCGCGACGGCGGCGAGGAGTTCGCCGGGGACTCCGGTCCGGGCCGCGGCGGCGTTGATCAGGCCGGCGTACGGTGTCGCGTCGGAGACCCGCGCCGAAGCTCCGCTCGCCGGGGCCGCCGCAGCAGCAGCGCCGTCGGGGAGGATCCGGCGGATCACGTCGGGCGTGGACGGTACGTCGACGATTCGGATGTCCAGCCCGGTGCGCGGGGCCTCGATCATCTTGCCGTCGCCGATGTAGATCGCGATGTGGTCGACGCCGTTGTTGCGACTGGAGTTGTCCCACGCAATCAGGTCACCGGGCTTCGCGTCGGCCATGCTCGCGACCGGTCGGCCCGCCTGCGCCTGCTGGTTGGAGACGCGCGGCAGGTCGTAGCCGAGGTTGCGATAGACGACCTTCACGAGACCGGAGCAGTCCATCCCCTTCTCGGGGTTGGTGCCGCCCCACACGTAGGGGAGACCGAGGTACTTCTTCGCCTCGGCGACGACGTCGTCGCCACTGACGCCCGCGGCATCGGTCGGCATGCCCGCAGCTGAGGCGGTCGCGGTCTCGGTCGTGAGCTGGTTCGCGAACCCGGTCGCGGACGTCCGTGCCGTCGCCTGCTGCGCGAACTGCGCCAGCTGGGACTGGATCTGGCCGATCCGGGCAGTCACATTGTCGATGCTCATGCGACACCCCCGTGGGCGCGGGACCAGCGCTGGGCAGCCAGGTCGTCGGCCTCGCGGTCCGCCTTCCGGCGTGCTTCGGTACGACGACCTGCCGCACGTTGTTCGAGGAGGTGCTCGACCGCGGCGAGCCGGGCGCGGTCGCTGATCCAGCGGGCGCGGGCCTCGGCGGAGACCATCGCAGCGGTTGCCACGTCGGCGCGGGTCTCCTGGATGAGGGAGCCGAGGTGGGTCAGTGCGGTGCGGTGCGCGATCAGTTCGCCGGGGGTCGTGAGGTCAACGACCGGCGCTGCGGTCAGCTGGTTCTGCAGCGTGGTGAGCCGGGCAGTCATGGCGGCTTCTTCGGCCAGCACCTGGGTCAGGCCGATCCGGCTGTCGGTCTCCCGGACGGAGCGGACGCGAGCGACGGCGGCGAGGCCGCGGTCTTCCGGGTGTGGGCGGCGGGTGCTCATGACTGGACCAGCTCGTTGAGTCGGGCCCAGGTCTCGGCGGTCGGCGTGACGTCGTCCATGTCCTGGCGCAGGAAGTCCTCGATCCGCGGCAACCGCTCGAGGGCTGCGTCGGCGTACGGGTCGGCCCCGCCGACGTACGCACCGATCTCGACGAGTTCCTTGACCCCGCGGTGCGCGGCCATCATTCGGCGCAGCAGGGCAGCGGCGGCCTGCTGGTCGGGCGTGGTGACCGCGCGGTGCACCCGCGAGATCGACTCGAGGACGTCGATGGCGGGGAAGTGCCCGGACGTCGCGAGCTCGCGGGACAGCACCACGTGGCCGTCGAGGATGGAACGGGCGGTGTCTCCGATCGGGTCCTGCAGGTCGTCGCCTTCGACGAGGACCGTGTAGAGACCGGTGATCGAGCCGTTGCTGGCGGTGCCGGCCCGCTCGAGGAGACGGGGTAGGAGACCGAAGACGCTGGGCGGGTAGCCGCGGGTCGCGGGCGGTTCGCCGGCCGACAGGCCGATCTCGCGCTGGGCCATGGCGACGCGGGTGAGCGAGTCCATCATCAGCAGGACGTCGCGGCCGGAGTCGCGGAACCACTCGGCGATCCGGGTGGCGGTGAAGGCGGCGCGCAGGCGCTCGACGGCCGGAGCGTCCGAGGTCGCGACGACGACGATGGAACGGGCGAGGCCCTCGGGACCGAGGTCGGCCTCGATGAACTCCCGGACCTCGCGGCCACGCTCGCCCACCAGGGCGATCACGTTGACCGAGGCGTCCGTACCGCGGGCGATCATCGACAGCAACGACGACTTGCCGACACCGGAGCCGGCCATGATGCCGAGGCGCTGGCCGCGACCGACCGGGACGAGTGCGTCCATGGCGCGGACGCCGAGGCCGAGCGGTTGGTTGATGCGCGGTCGGGACAGGGCACTCGGGGTGGTGTGTTCGGTCGAGACGAGTTCTAGTCCGTCGACCAGGTCCAGGGAGGGCCCGTCGTCCACGGGTCGGCCGAGGCCGTCGAGCACGCGCCCCCGCAGGGCGTCGCCGACCCGGATCTTCAGCGGACCACCGGTGGACCGGACGAGGTCTCCGACGCGTACGCCGGTGGTGGGGCCGAGCGGCAGACAGATCGCCGCACCGTGGCGGAGCGCGACGACCTCGACGAGCAGCGGGCCGGCGGACGCCTGTACTTCGAGCATGTCGCCTGCGGCCGCCGTACCAAGGCCACGGACCTCGAGGTGCAGGCCGACCAGTTCGGCGACGGTGCCGAGGTGCAGCGGACGGGCGGCCACGCGAGCGCGGTCAACAAACCCCGACTCGGCGGAGACAAACCCCAAGTCGCGCGTCACAAACCCCAAGTCGCGCGTCATGACAGCACCTCGCGGACCCGGGCCAGTGCCTCGTCGATGCGGAGGTCGACGACGGCTCCATCGGTGGATTCGACGAGGGCGTCGGCGGGGCCGAGCGAGGCGTCGGGGACGACCTCGAGGCCGCGCGACACCAGGTCCTGAACGGCTTCGGCAGAGACGAGAGAGGGGTGCAGGCGGACCCGTCCGACCGGGGCGGCGGGCAGAACCTGCAGTACGCGGGCGACCACGTCGGCCGGGCCCATGGCCTCGACCCGGATGCCGACGATCTCGGCCGTCAGGGCGAGTGCCAGGCCGGCGGCCTGCGATTCGACGGCACCGGCCAGGTCGCCGAGCAACCCCCTGACCTGCTCGGCTGCCTGGGCCAGCGCTTCGACGGCGGCCCGGTGTTCGGCGGCCCGCCGGGTGTCGTCCTCGGCGTGGCGTGCAGCCCGCAGCAGTTCGCTCGCAGCCGCCTGCTCGGCAGCGGCCCGACGACCGGCGGCCCACCCGACGGCGTACCCCTGGGCCTGCGCGGCATCGCGCGCCTCGGCAGCGATGCCGTCGAGCAGGGTCTCGGTGATGGAGTCGCCGAGCACGCTCTGCCCACCCAGGCGCGTCCAGCGTCCGACCCGGAGCTCAGGCAGCTCCGGGCGGACCAGGTCAGGTGACGAACTCATCGTCATTCCCGCGCCGAACCATGATCTGGCCCTGCTCCTCGAGTTGGCGGATGGTCCGGATGACGCCCTGCTGGGCTTCCTCGACCTGGGCCAGACGTACGGCGCCGAGCATCTCGACCTCGTCGAGGAGATTCTCGGCGGCGCGCTCGGACAGGTTGCTGGTGATCTTGGACCGCACCGACTCGCTGACGCCCTTGAGGGCGAGGGCGAGCTCGGCGGTGTCGACCTGGCGCAGCACCTGCTGCACCGAACGGTCGTCGAGGCCGATGATGTCCTCGAACATGAACATCCGGCTCTTGACCTCGTCGGCCAGTGCGGCGTCGAGGCCCTCGAGACCTTCGACGATCTGGCGCTCGGTGGGCCGGTCGGAGCGGTTGATGATGTTGACGAGGGGATCCACGCCACCGACCCGCGAGATCTCGGCGGGCTGGAGCATCGAGGAGAGCTTCCGCTCGAGGACGGTCTCCACGGTGCGGACGATCTCGGGGGAGGTCCGGTCCATGACCGCGATCCGGTGGGCGACCACGGCCTGCTGGTGGGCGGGCAGCCCGCTGAGCAGCAGGGACGCCTTGTCGGGGGCCATGTAGGCGAGCACCAACGCGATCACCTGCGGGTGCTCGTCGGCGATGAATCCCCGCAGTTGAGCGGGATCTGCGCGGTGCAGGAACTGGAACGGCATCTGGACGGCGGCTGCGTGCAGCCGGTCCATGATCTCCTTGGCCCGCTCCGGACCGAGCGACTGCTCGAGGAGCTGCTTGGCGAAGTTGAACCCGCCCTGCGTGATGTGGGCGTGTGCCGTTGCGAGGTCGTGGAACTCCGACAGCACCAGACCGGTCTCGGCGGCGGACACCGAGTCGAGGCGGGCGATCTCGGCGGAGATGCCCTCGACCTCGGCGTCGCTGAGGTGGGACATCACCTGGGCGGCGCGGTCCTTGCCCATCTGGATGAGCAGGATCGCGGCCTTGCGGACACCCAGTCCGGTCACGGCACTGCCGCTGGCGAGCATCGTCATGACCGCGGCTCCACGAGCCAGCCACGGAGCAGCGACGCCACGTCCTCGGGCTGCTTCTCCACGAGGGCGATCAGGTCGTCACGCAAGCCGTCCTCCTCGCTCGCCTCCGCTGCCTCGAGTACGGCGACCGCGGGGCTGTCGATCTGCGGCATCCGGCTGGCGGCGTCGAGCTTGAGCTGTTCGACGACGTACGACGTCGCGTCCTCGCGAGCGCGGGCCCGGCGTCGTGCCTGGAACCAGGCCAGCAGCACCATGAGCGCGATGCCACCGCCGATCCCGACGTTGCGCAGGAGTGCGTTCTTCGCCTCGGCTGCGTCGGCCTTCTGCGCTGCCGCGATCTCCTTCGCTGCGGCCTCGTCGGCGCTGCGGTCGAACGGAAGAGCGGAGACCTCGATCGTGTCGCCGCGCGTCGCCTTGATGCCGATCGCGCTGCTGATCAGGTCCTTGATGACTTCGGGTTGGATGGCCGCTGCCGCAGTGGCGTCCAGGACGACAGCGACGTGCAGGCTGTTGACCGAGCCGGGTGCGGTCTCGCGGTGTTCGACGGTCTTGTCGACGGCGTTGTCGCGCGTCTCGCTGCCGTTCTTGTACGACGAGTCCCCGTCGGCACCGGCCGCAGCGGGGTCCATCTGGCCGTCGGGTCCGACGACGCCGCCCGTTCCGTCGGTGCCGCCTGCGGCACCGGAGTAGGTCTCGTTGGTCTTCGACTCGGACAGGGCCGGGGTCCCCTCGGGGACGTCGAACTTCAGGGAGTCGGTGACCGACTTGTCGAAGTCGAGGTCGGCGGTGACGGCGGTCTTGGAGTTGCCGACGCCGACGACGCGGTCGAGCACGGCCTGGATCTCGCCCTGCAGGGACTTCTGGAAGGCCTGCACCTGCTTGGTGCGGGACGTGGCGGCGCCGGAGCCGGCCTCGGTGCCCTCGGTGGTGAGGACCTTGCCGGTCGAGTCGGCGACGGTGACCTTCTTCGGCTCGAGGCCGTCGATGCTGGAGGCAACCAGGTGGACGACCGCCTGGACCTGCTCGTCGTCGAGGGTCACGCCGGCCTTGGTGTCGACGAGGACCGACGCAGTGGCGGGGTCCTGCTCGTCGCTGAAGACCTGCTTCTCGGGCAGCGCCAGGTGGACGACCGCGGTGTCGACGCCGTCGATCGCCTCGATGGTCTTGCTGAGCTCACCCTCCATCGCGCGCTTGAAGTTGGTCTGCTCCTGCGACTCCGAGGTCGACAGGCTCTGGCCGTCGAGCAGGCTGTAGCCCGAGTCGCTACTGGTGGGCAGACCCTTGCCGGACAACGTGATCCGGGTGCCGTAGACGTCCGCGCGGGGCACCGAGATGGTGCCGCCTCCGCCGGAGATCTCGTAGGGGATGCCGGACGCGTCGAGTTCCTCGATGACGGCGCTGGCGTCCTCGCCCGAGAGGTTCGAGTAGAGCGGCGAGTAGCTCGGGGCGGACACCCAGCGGAACACCATGAAGGCGGCGATGAGGAGCGCGGCCGTACCGACGACGGCGACGGCCTTCTGGCCGGCCGTGAAGGACGCGAAGGCGTCGGATCCGCGCGACAGGAAGCGGTTCAGTTTCTGTTGCATCTCGATGTCCTCAGACCTGCATCCGCATGATCTCGTTGAACGCCTCGACGGCCTTGTTGCGGAGCGCAACCGTCATCTGGCTGGCGACCGAGGCCTCGCTGGCGGCGATCGTGTAGTCGTGGATGTTCTCGAGCTTCCCGGTCGCGGCCTGGACGGCGAGGTTGTCGGCCTTGTCGGTCAGCCCCTCGAGCCGGTCGAGTCCGTCGAGGACCATCGAGCCGAACTCGGTGTCGGTGCCCGAGGGCCCGGTGGGACCCGCAACGCCGGAGGTGCCGGCGGTGGGCGCTGCGTTCGCGATCGACGTCATGCCGTCGACGCCGGGCAGGTTCGGGATCTGCGGGAAGCTGATCGGAGAGATGCTCATCGTGGTCACCGGCCGATCTGCAGGGCTGCGGTGTAGGTGTCCTGCGCGGACTTCGTGACCTGCACGGAGGCCTGGTAGCCGCGCTGCGCCATGACCAGCTGGCTCATCTGCGAGGCCATGTCCATGTCGGGCATCCGGACGTAGCCCTCCTCGTCGGCGAGCGGGTGCGACGGGTTGTGGACCAGCCGGCCCTCGGCGCTGGACTGGGCGAAGCCCTCGACGTCCACACCGCCGTCCGCGCGCGGGTCCATGACGACGTACTTGGCCTGGAAGGCGTCGTCGTCGGTGCCCTTGACGGTGTTGGCGTTCGCGATGTTGCCGGCGAGCGCGTCGAGCCAGACCTGGTGGGCACCGAGCGAGGTGTTCGCGATGCGCAGGGTGTCGAACGCGCCCATCAGCCGTTACCGCCCGACATGAGGGACATCCGGGTGGCCCGGTCGCTGATGGCGCGGCCCATGACCTCGTACTCGTACTGCGTCTGGATGGCCGCGATCGACTCCTTGCGGAGGTCGACGTTGTTGCCGTTGGCGCCGACGGGGGTGTCGGTCGCAGAGACGGTGACACCGACGTCAGTGGCCTTGCCACGCTCGATGGCGCGCGACAGCGTCGACTCGAAGTCGGCGGCGCGGGCGCGGAACCCAGGGGTGTCGACGTTCGCGATGTTGTCCGCGATGACTTCCTGCCGCGTGGACAGGCCGTTGATCGCCGAGTGCAACACGAAGCCGATGGCGTCGGTGGCTGCGAAGGACACGAGGTTCTCCTCGAGAGGCACCGCTCCTGGCTGATCGAGCAAGTCAGGAAGAGTGCGACGGTCGGTGCCGGTCCTTCGGCGGGGTTGAGCATTCCGTGCTCACGGGGATCATCGGTTGAGCGTTGAACGACCTGAGTCCGGATCGCTGGGACTTGATCCCGACTATCCCGACCGTTCGATCAACCCCGTCCGACGATCCGTCAGAGGAGCCGTCAGAGGAGTACGACGGAGACCGCTCCCGATCCGTACCCGGCGATGTCGACCGCGAGGTCCTCGCGGCGACCCAGGGTCAGCGCGCTGATCCGCAGTTGCGGGTCGAGCGGGGGACCGGCGGGGTGGAGCGCGTGCAGGCGCAGGTGATCGGCGCCCGCGACGTTGAACATGGAGGCGGCGATGTTGAGCACCTCATAAAGGTTCTCCGCCATCGCATCGGTGATCTTGCGGTCGTCGATCGCGGCCTGGGCGCCACCGACGGGGATCAGCCCGATGGCCGCACTGGCGTGGGCCGAGAAGGCCAGGTCGCACAGGATCAGCGCACTGATCCGGAGCTGGTCGTCGACGTACACGGCGATCGAGGCGGCGGTGTCGGGTGCCGGGGCGAAGGGCGTCGTGGGACTCAGGGTGACGTCGCGGCCGAGCAGATCGGCGAGCAGGTCCTTGAGTTGCTTGGGCTGGGGCAGGTGAATGACCACGGCGACCTCAGATCACGGTGCGGAGGGCGTCGTCGAACGCCTCCGGGGTGAACGGCTTGGCAATGAGGAAGGCGGCACCAGAG
Organism: Nocardioides sp. WS12; assembly: GCF_014108865.1. NCBI lineage: Bacteria > Bacillati > Actinomycetota > Actinomycetes > Propionibacteriales > Nocardioidaceae > Nocardioides > Nocardioides sp. WS12. The sequence goes on from NZ_CP053928.1 coordinate 1,647,721, forward strand.
GTTGCGGCACGCTGGCGCATCTCCTCGGACCCCTCGGAGGTGACGAACCCGAACGCGACGGTCGAACCCGCTGCGCGCAGGGCGTCGAGGCAGTCGATCCCGTTCATCTCGGGCATGTTCCAGTCCGACAGGACCAGGTCGGGGGACTCGGTCTGCACCATCTCGAGTGCCTGGCGGCCGTTCTCGGCTTCGACGATGTCGTGGCCACCGTGGCCGGCCTGGCGCAGGGTGCGGATCACGATCTGCCGCATCACGCGGCTGTCGTCAGCGATCAGGATCTTCATCGGGACCTTCCAGTGGGGGCAGGGAGGGCGCTCAGGCGCCGGGGACGTGGACGCAGACGCGGACGGGGCCGTCGTGCCAGGCGACGTCGACGCGACAGACCTCGCGGACGTCGCTGGCGAACGCGGCGCGACCGGCGGCGACCGAGGGGAGGGAAAGCGTGCTGGGCCCGGGCATCAGGCTCTTGATGCTCCCGCCGACCATGTTGACGAGCTCACCGACGGCGTCGGCGACGTCGCCGTCGTGGACGTCGTGCACGGACGGGATGGCGAGCATCCGGGCGGTCACCTCGCGGGCAATGGCCTCGTCGAGTTCGAGGGTGACCACGCCCTGCCAGCCACCGGTCACGGTGACGGCTGCGGACCACGCACCGGCGGCGTCGAACGGGGATCCGGCTGGCACCGGGCGGGTCACGAGGGCCTCGCCCTCGCCGAGGAGCGCCATCCACATGTCCTCGGTCACCGAACGGACGTCGTCGAGGTCGGGTGCCTCGACGTCGGCAGCGGAGGGGTCGAAGAAACTCAGCACGTTCACGTCAGGGCTCCGTACGTCGCAGTGGAGCCCGCGGTGAGCAGGCCGAGGATCTCGAGCTTCTCGACGATCGCATCCGGCGTGAACGGCTTGATGACGTACTCGTGGGCACCCGCGGCGAGGGCGCGCACGATCTGCCGCTGCTCGCTCTCGGTGGTCACCATCATCAGCGTGACATCGCGCCACTCGGGGTTCGCACGAACGGTGGTGATGAACGTGTAGCCGTCCATCACGGGCATGTTCCAGTCGACCAGGCACAGGTCGGGCACCGGGCCGGACCGCAGCTGGTCGAGGGCGTCCTGGCCGTGGATGGCCTCGGAGGTCTCGAAGTCGAGCCCGGCCAGGATGCGGCGCAGGATGCTCCGCATGGCGCGGGAGTCGTCGATGATCATGGCGTGCACGATCAGGCTCCTGTCATGGTCAGGGGAGTGGTCGAAACAGCGGGTGCGGTGCTGGGTGGGGGTGCGCCGGCGCGTCGATGCACCTGCACCCGGCCGATCGGTTCGCGCCGCCAGGCAGCGGCGAGATCCTCCGGCAGGTCGAGCGTGGTCTCGGTCGAACCGAGCAACAGGTAGCCGTCGAGGGCGAGCATCGGCAGCATCCGGCGCAGGATGTCCTGCTTCGTCGGGGCATCGAAGTAGATGAGGACGTTGCGCAGCCAGATCATGTCGAACGTCCCGAGGCCGACGTACGGCGCCGCGAGGTTGAGGTGGCGGACGGTGATCCGTTGGCGCAGTCGTTCGGCGATCTCCCACTCGCGACCGACACGGGTGAAGTAGCGGACCAGGCTGGTCGCGGGGAGGCCACGGTTGACCTCGACCTGGCTGTACCGGCCGGCCTTCACCCGCTCGAGCATCGTCGTTGCGATGTCGGTGGCGACGATCTCGTACTCCCACCCGGCCGGCAGGTGCTGGTCGAGCAGCATGGCGATCGAGTAGGCCTCCTGGCCGCTCGAGCACGCCGCGCTCCAGATCCGCAGTTTCCGGGTCGTCGACCGGCGTTCGAGGAGCGTGGGCAGGATCTCGTCCGTGAACGCCTGGTAGGGCGTGTGGTCGCGGAACCAACTGGTCTCGTTGATCGTGAGCGCGTCGATCACCTTGCGGCGTTCGTCGGGTTCGAAGGCCAGCCGGGCGACGTACGCCTCGAGGGTGAGGCCCTTCGCTGCGGCCAGGGGAGCAAGGCGCGCCTCGACGAGATACTCCTTGCCCTCGTCGTACACCATCGACGTCTCGCGCCGGATGAGCGCGGAGACAGACGTGAAGGCGGTGGGCGTGGTCATGTCCGGTTCTTCGGCGGGGAACTGCGGTTCCTGAGATCTCATGACGAGCCATGTGTGGCCGATGCCTTGGCCGTGACTCAGATCAGGGTGCTCGTGGTGGACGACTCGGCATTGGTACGACGACTGGTCACCACTGCGCTCAGTCAGGCCCCGGACATCGAAGTGGCCGGCGTGGCGAAGGACGGCGTGGAAGCCGTCCGCATGGTCGATGAGCTCAAGCCCGACGTCGTCACCCTCGACATCGAGATGCCGAACCTCGACGGCCTCGGCGCGCTCACGCAGATCCGGGAGAAGCACGCCCGGTTGCCGGTGATCATGTTCTCGACCCTGACCGAACGCGGGGCGACCGCGACCCTGGACGCGTTGTCGCGGGGGGCGTCGGACTACGTCACCAAGCCCTCCAACACCGGCCAGATCGCCGACGGCATCGCCGCGATCCGCGACCAGCTGGTGCCGCGGATCCGGGCCCTGGCCGGCATGCGGAAGCTCACCCCGGGCACCTCGCGCCCCATCGTTCGCCGGGAGCGTCAGCCGCATGCCGTGCAGCCGGTCAGTGCGCTCCTCATCGGCTGCTCCACCGGCGGACCCGACGCCCTTGCCCGCCTCCTTCCTCGTCTTCCCGCCGACCTCGGAGTGCCGGTACTGGTCGTCCAGCACATGCCTCCCGTGTTCACCGCGATGCTGGCCCAACGCCTCGACAAGCTCTCCGCGCTCACCGTGCGGGAAGCGGCCGACGGTGAGGAGGTGCGTCCCGGCGAGATCCTCATCGCGCCCGGCGACTTCCACCTCCGGCTCAGTCGCGTCGGCCGGATCGGCCCGGTGCGGGTCGCACTCGACCAGGGCGATCAGGAGAACTTCTGTCGCCCTGCGGTCGACGTGCTGTTCCGCTCGGCGCTCGACATCTACGGCGGCGGCGCGCTCGCGACGGTGCTGACCGGCATGGGACAGGACGGTCTCGCCGGGGCCCGGCAGCTGGCAGCCGCTGGGGCCCGGATTCTCGTCCAGGACGAGGAGAGCTCGGTCGTGTGGGGGATGCCCGGTGCCGTTGCGGGCGCGGGACTCGCCGACGACGTACTCCCGCTGGAACAGCTGGGTGACCGGATTGCCGCGACCGTGCGGCGTTCCCGCGCGGCCTGACGGCCGGGCAACGCTCCGCTTGCCGGTGAGGGTTTTGGGAAGGTGTCCTCACATTCGACACTGGTGACGCCCCGCCGAGGAGCACACGATGGGGGAAGGTCCGGCGGCCATAGGTCTCGTGGTGACGCTGTGCGGGCACAGCCCACTCGACTTCATGGGGGAGTCACCACATGTCCCAGCATCGCGCTCACCGACGCGCTCGTCGCGTCATCGCTCAGATCGGTTCCGGCGCGCTCCTCGTCGCCGGCGCTGCTGTCATTGCCACGACGTCGGCTCCGCCGATCGCCCATGCGGCCGCCCAGTCCATCTCGACCACGACCAACATCACGGACGGGAGCGGATTCTGCGTCAACCCGGACGGCACGGGTGACACGGACGACCCGACCAACTGCAACGCCTACGCCCTGAAGACGGACGTGTGGTTGAGCAACCTCCCGCACACCCTGGGAGAGGGCGACTACTTCTTCGCCGTCAACGTTCCGGGCACCCAGTCCACGCCGAACGACGGGGACCCGGGCCTGCTGTCGTCGGACTCCCGTGCGGACCGGACCTTCCACGTCGCGGCCGACGGCACGATCACGACCGCTGGTCCCCACCCGGTCTCCTTCGACGACTTCCGGATCCAGATGGCGCCGTTCGACGACACCACCAACGGTGGTGGCGTCTACAACGCCAGCGTCTGCGAACTGCCGTCTCCTGACCCGACTGCGCCCGTCAGCGGCGACGACTGCACCCATGACTCGTTCAAGGTGCTCCAGGACGACCCGCCACCGGTCGCGGACCCGCTGACCGTCACGAAGACCGCCGAGGGCTCCTACGACAACAAGTACACCTGGCTGGTCGAGAAGTCGGTCGACGACAGCACCCTGAGCGGTGTGTCCGGCTCGGTCACCGCCTACTACACCATCAACCTGAGCCACGACGGTGGCGACATCTCCGGGGCTGCGATCACCGGCTCGGTCACTGTCACGAACCCGAACCCCGTCGCGGCCGTCGCCGACATCACCGACACCTTCTCGGAACCCGGGATCGTGTGCACGCTGACTGGTGCGGGTGACGACATCGAGGTCGCCCCGGGCGACACGGTCCTCCCGTTCAGCTGTGATGTCGCCGCGGACGCCGTCCCAGCGGACGGCCTCACCAACACGGTCACCGTGGAGTGGGACGTCCAACTGCTCGGCGAGGCAGTCCTCGACGCGGGTTCGGCCACGGACACGACCGACCCGATCGTGATCACGGAGAATGCGATCGATGAGTGCGCGGACCTCACCGACACCTACGCCGGCGATCTCGGTACCTACTGTGCCGGCGAAGCCCCCGTGACCATCCAGTACACCCGGGACTTCGACCTCGTCGACCCGGGCTGCGTCGTCTACCCGAACACCGCGTCGTTCGTCACCAACGACAACGCGGTCGTGGGCGAGGACAGCCAGGACGTCGAGGTCTGCAAGACCCCGCTGAACACCGGCGCCCACACCATCGGGGGCTGGACGAACAAGAACGGCCAGGGTCTCATCACCAACGGCACGTCGACCGGCACGACCTGCAACTCCGGGACCTACCTGCGGACCTTCGCACCGTTCCAGGACCTGTCCGCAACCGCCAACTGCGCGGCCGTGGCCAAGTACGTCTCCACGGTGATCGGCAAGGCAACGGCGTCGTCGATGATTCCGATGCTCAAGGCACAGATGCTCGCCACGGCGTTGTCGGTCTACTTCACGGCCGACGCAAACAGCACCCTGGCGACGCAGAAGTACATTCCGAACACCAATCTCGGCGACATCGAGATCGACCTGACGATGATCAAGGGCCGTGACGTCGGCGCCGCCTTCGGTGGGGCAGACAGCCTCACGGTGAGCCAGATGCTGACCTTCGCAGCCAGTCAGTACGTCAGCGCCAGCAGTTGGTACGGAACGTCCAAGCCGGTGCAGGCCGACGCCAAGGACGCGTTCGACGCGATCAACAACAACGCGGTCTTCGCGCCCTAGAACACCCCACTGCAGCGACCGTCACCCCGGTCCGTGTCTCCTTCTCGTACCCCGATCACGCGCTCACGCCGTGATGTCGAGATACACGGGTACGGACCGGGTGGCGGTCGCGTCACTGACGCGGTCGGTCAGTCGCTGCTGCTGCCGGGTGTCGGACAGCATCGCCGGGATGGCGGACATCAGGCGCTGCTGGCGTTCGAGCAGCACCCGTGCGCGGGGCAGGAACTCGTCGGGGATCGGACCGAGGTCCGTGGGTGGCTGCCACGCCGGCTGGTCGGGGGCGCGGCGGCCCTGGAGCATCCGCTCCGCGTGATCGGCGTGTGCCTCGAGGCGGTCGAGCGCCTCACGCCACGTGACCAGGCGACGGGGGCCGTTCGGTGGCGTGCTCATTGGAGCGCCGCTGCCATCGCGGCTTCACGCCACGTCTCGCACAACTGACGGGCGAGCTCGAGCGCCTCGGCCGACTTCGGGGCGTCGCGCCGGATGTTCGCCAGCACCAACTGGTTGCGCAGGTACGCGTAGAGGGCGGCCAGTTCCGTGCCACCCTGCATCTTGTCGACCTGGAGGCTGGATTCCAGTTCCAGCACGATGTCCTGGGCATGGACCAGATTCCGGTGCGCACTCTCCCAGTCGCCTTGCTGCTGCGCTCCGTGTCCACGCTCGACGTCGAGGACCAGCCGTTCGAGCAGCATCACCAGAAGGCGTGCGGGCGACGCGGTCGCGACGGAGTTGGACTGATAGGCCGCATGGGCGGTCAGGGCGTTCATGGGTGATTCCTCACTCGCTCGAGCCGGTCAGGGACGCCAGCTGGCTCGAGAGCCAGCTGGATTGGGCCTGCATCTGGGAGAGCGCGGTCTCGAGCGCCGTGTACTGCCGTTCCAGCGACGTGCGGCGCAGTTCGAGACGGTCGTCCCAGCGGGCGATGTTCTCGTTCAGTCGGGTGATCGCCGTGCCGTGGCTGGTGATCGCGTGGGTGACGCTGCCGTCGTACTTGTCGCTCGCGGTCTTGGCCGCTGCCTCGATCCGGGCCGTGAATCCTGTGGGTCCGGTGAAGGCGGCGGCAGCGGCGATCGGGTCGTCCTTGTACGACGTCGTGAACTTGTCGGCGTCGAAGGTGAGCTTGCCGTAGCGGTCCACCTGGATGCCGTACTTCGCCATCGACGTGCCGTCGGCCGGGTACATCGCGTCCTGCAGGGCTCCAGCAACGCGACGCAGGGCACTGTCGCCGGCGAGGACGCCCTTCGCGGTGGTGCTGGTCGAGGTGATGGCGGAGATCTGGCCGAGGACAGCGTTGATGCCCTCGACGAACGACTTCATGGAGGCCGCGGCGCCGGCGGCGTCGCGGCTGACCTCGACGTCGGCGGTGCCGGTCGCGTTGGAGGCGAGCGTGATCGTGACACCGGGCACGACGTCGGCGAACGTGTTGGTGCTCGAGGTGGCGGTGATCCCGCCGATGTCGATGCTGGCGTCGCGACCCGTACGGACGGTCGCGCCACCGAGAAGTGCGGCGCCGGTGGAGTCGGTCAGGTCGAAGGACTGGTCGCCGCCGGTGGTCGATGACTCGACGAGCAGGCGGTACTGGTCGGTGCCGCCGGAGGTGCCGGTACGGACCAGGGTCGCGCGGACGCCGGCGTCTGCGCCGTTGATGGCCGCGGCGAGCTGTTCGAGTGTCCCTCCGGCCGTGTCGATCTGGAGGTCGGCCTCGCCGGCCCGCTTCAGGAGCACGCTGGTCGTGGCGCCGGTGACGACGTCTGTCTTCGCGTGGGCGTCGGTGAAGGCGACCTGGTGGCTCAGTGCGGTCTGGCCGACGCTCACGGTGAAGGCGCCCGCCGTCGCGGATGTCGTGGCGGCGACGCGGACCCCGGTGTTGGTGGACGTGGCCGCCAGGGTGGTCCAGGGGCTGGTGGTGGCGGTGCGCATGCCTTCGGCGGAGGTCCCCAGCGCCTGGAGTGCGGTGTTCAACTTCTGCAGCGCGGTGACCTTGCTCTGCTCGGTGGTGACCTGCGTCTTGAGTTTGGTCTGCGGCAACGCCTCGAGCGCCATCAACTGGCTGATGATGCTCGCGGTGTCCAGGCCGCTGGCGAGTCCGCCGATGCTGCTGGTCGCTGCCATGGTGATCCTCCGAAGTCCTTGGAAAAGCCCGCGTGCCGGTGAGGCCGGTGGCCCCACCGGCACGCGGTTGGTGCTGTGTGTCAGGAGCGAACTCCCGACGGTTCAGGCAGATCAGCCGCGCAGCAGCTGCAGCACGCCGTTGGGGGCCGAGTTGGCCTGGGCGAGCATGGCGGTGCCGGCCTGGGACAGGATCTGCGAGCGGGTGAGGCTCATCATTTCCTGCGCCATGTCGGTGTCGCGGATCCGGGACTCGGAGGCCGAGAGGTTCTCGATCGCGACGTTGACGTTGTTGATGGTGTGCTCGAACCGGTTCTGCACAGCACCGAGCTCGGCACGCTGCGTGGAGACCTCGGTGATGGCCGCCTGCAGGGTGTTGCTGTCGGTGATGTCGATGGCGGCCACAGCGGCGCCAGCGGTGAAGTCGGCGAGAGCCGTCGCGGAGACGTCGATGGTGTCCGCGTTGTCGAAGCCGACCTGGAAGGTGAGTGCGGCACCACCGAAGAGGTCGACACCGTTGAACTTGGTGTTGTCCTTGATCCGGGTGATCTCCGTGCTCAGCGCGTCGAACTCGCCCTGCAGGGCTGCCTGCGAGTCGACGTTCTGCGTGCCGTTGTTGTACTGCACCGAGAGGTCGTTCATGCGCTGCAGCATGGAGTGGACCTCGGTGAGTGCACCTTCCGCCGTCTGGGCGACAGAGACGCCGTCCTGGGCGTTGCGGACCGCGACCTTGAGTCCGCCGACCTGCGAGCGCAGGCCCTCGGAGATGGCGAGACCGGCGGCGTCGTCAGCGGCGCGGTTGATGCGGAAGCCGGACGACAACTTTTCCATCGACTTCGAGAGCTGTCCCTGCGTCACCGACAGGTTGCGGTAAGCGTTGGTCGCCTCGATGTTCTGGTTGATGCGAAGACCCATGATGGTTCCCTCCTGGATTAGGTCAGATGTTCCGGGAGACCATCCGTGGTCGCCCTTCGAGTTGGTGATCGGCCAACCTGCCGTCGTACCGAAGGGTTTTCCGGAAGAACTTCCGAAAACTTCGGTACGACGGCACGCGGGCCGTCAGACGGAGCTGGTCAGCCCACGGCGTCGAGCGGGATGGTGACCCCGCGCCGACCGCTGTCGGCGTGGCGGGACGCCACCGCGGCGAAGTAGGACTCGCGGCGTCGCTGGGCGACGCCACCGTTCTTGCCGGGCGTCTTCACGAGCGTGGGCTCGAGCGCGTGGTTGAGGGCGTCGCGGAGCAGGGTGAGTGCCTCGGCGCGCATCTGGGAGATGCGGGAGTCGGTGACGCCGAGCTCGGCGGCGATGTCGGCCATGGGGCGCTCGGCGAAGAAGTAGTCCTCGACCACGACGCGCAGGCGCTCGGGGAGTTCGGCGATCGCTTCCCGCAGGTAGGTCAGCTTCTCGGCGTGCTCGAGCAAGTCCTCCGGCGACGGGGCGCGGGTCGGCAACAGTTCCTCGATCGGGGTGGTGGTCGATCCCTGGAGGGACAGCACCTGCGCGCGGGCGACGTCGTCGTCGTTGGCGGCGACCTCGTCGACGGTCATGCCCGTGGACTGGGCGACCTCAGCGGCGGTCGGCGTGCGACCGAACAGGCCGGCCAGGCGGCTGCGGGTCTCGGTGAGGTCGCGGGCCCGGCGGCGGACCGAGCGGGAGGCCCAGTCGACCGAGCGGAGCTCGTCGAGCAGTGCACCGCGGATCCGGGTGGCGGCGTACCGGTCGAAGGGAACGCCGCGGGCGGGGTCGAAGGCCCGCCCGGCGAGGACGAGAGCAGTGAGACCGGCCGAGGTGAGGTCATCACGGTTCACGTGCGACGGCACGCGGCCCATCGTCTCGCGCACGATGTGGCCGACCAGAGCCATGTGGCTGGTGATCAGTTCGTCCGTCTCGTTGGCGACGGTGCCCTCGTTGTCGTTCACAAAGATGACATTCCGGGGTCCGTACGGCGTGGCGCAGCAATTTCGGTCCCGAGTGACCTATTGGCCGACCAATACAGGACAAGGGTCCCGGGTTGGCGTGGTCACTAGTGACACCGCGCAAGGACCCGGCCGGTCCAACCGCTCAGGTTCTGCGGGACCCGGGCGATGGGATGGATCAACAGCACCGGCATCTCGGGGCGGGACGGAAAGGGTCGGGAAATGGTCGACATGATCGGCATGGACAGGTTGTCGCAGGTCCTGTGGCGCGAGCGTGAGCTGCTGGAGACCCTGGCGTACAAGCTCGACATCGAGCGGATGGTGCTGGCCACGGGCCGCACCCGCTGGCTGGTCAACGTGACCCGCGAGATCGAGGAAGTCCTCGAGGACCTCCGCGCCACCGAGGTGCTGCGGGCGACCGCCGCCGACGAGGCCGCCGAGTCGGTCGGCATGGCTCCCAATCCGGCGCTGGCCGCGCTGGCCGATGCCTGCGACGACCCGTGGCGCGGCATCCTGATGGACCACCGCGACACGATGATCAACCTGGCGCGCGAGATCTCGGAGACCTCCGAGGAGGCCCGCGGCCTGATCACCGCCGGCTACCGGTCGGCGCGCGAGACGCTCCTCGCGATCGGTGGCACGGGCACGGAGAGCTACAGCCCGAATGGCACCGCGGTCGTGGAGACCCGTCGAAGCAGGTTGCTGGACAGGAGCCTGTGACATGGTCGGCTCCTTCGGTTCCATCAGCACGGCACTGTCGGCGCTGCGCTACAACCAGGTGGCGCTCGACGTCGCCGGCAACAACATCTCGAACGCCTCCACCGATGGCTTCGTACGACGTCGGGTCGTCGGCGAGTCGGTCAGCAGCGCCGCCCCAGCGCTCTGGTCGCGCTACGACGGCCACGGCGAGGGTGTCGCGGTCGGCGAGGTACGCCGCCTGGTGGACCCGCTGCTCGACACCCGCGTCCGTCGTGAGCACGCCGCGCTGTCCTACCTCGAGTCCAGCCAGGCCGTCCTGGCCCGGGTCGAGGAAGGCATCGGCGAACCCGGCACCAACGGCGTGTACGCCGCGATGCTCGACTTCCGCAACGGTTGGCAGGACCTCGCCCTGAACCCCGGCGGGGACGCCGCCCGCCAGCAGGTGCTGGGCCGCGCGGAGACGCTGGCGCAGGCGCTGCGGATCCAGGTCAGCAACATCACCGGCGAGGAAGCCGACCAGCGGGTCCACCTCAACAACGTCGTCAGCGAGATCAACACCGCTGCTGCAGGTCTCGCCGACCTCAACCAGGCGATCCTCGTGACCGAGCAGAACGGCACCGACGCGGGCACCCTGCGCGACCGCCGTGACCAGCTCGCGCTGCGGCTTGCCGAACTCGGCGGCGCCGTCACCACGGTCCGCCCGGACGGGCAGTTCGACGTCAGCATCGGTGGCGAGACCCTCGTGTCGGGCCGCGAGGCCGGTACCTTCGTCGTCGCGTCGGGGGTCACCCCGACCGGCGCAGCCGACGGCCTGCCCATCACGTTCCGCATCGATGCCAGCTGGGGGAGCACCACGCTCCCGACCGGTGCGGCCGGGCCCGGCGGAGAGCTGGGCGCGGTGACCGACATCCTCACGACCACCCTGCCGTCGTACCGCGCCGGACTGGACGCGATCGCGGCCGATCTGGCTGCGGGCGTCAACGCCCAGCACGCGCTGGGGTACGACGCCGCGGGCGCCGCCGGAGGTGCGTTCTTCTCCTACGACCCGCTCGTCGGTGCGGCCAGCCTGCAGGTCGCGATCACCGATCCCGCCCTGGTGGCGGCGTCCTCGATCACCGGCGGTGGCCGCGATGGCAACAACGCTGACGCGCTGAGCAATGCCGGCGACAACACGGGCGCCTATCAGCGCCTCGTCAACGGCTTCGGCACCCAGGTGGCGGCGCTGCAGCGACAGACCGCCAACCAGACCGCGCTGGCCGGCTCCCTCGACAACTCCTGGGAGCAGCAGGCCGGCGTCAACCTCGACGAGGAGACGGTGAACATGGTGACCGCCCAACGCGCCTACGAGGCCGCGGCCCGTTTGCTGACGACCCTCGACGAGGTCCTCGACACCCTGATCAACCGCACGGGACTGGTGGGACGCTGATGAGCATCGGACGTGTGACCCAGCGGATGCTGACCGAGGGTTCGCTGAGCAACCTCCAGCAGGGCCTCGGGCGACTGGCCCGCGTGCAGGAGCAGCTCTCGACCGGGCGGGTCATCAACCGCCCCTCCGACAACCCGACGGGTACGACGGCCGCGATGCGGCTGCGCAGCTCCATGGCCGACCAGGCGCAGTACACCCGCAACGCCCAGGACGGCATCGGCTGGCTGACCCAGATCGACACCGCGCTGGACTCCGCCACCTCCACGGTCCGCCGCGCCCGGGACCTCGCGCTGCAGGGCGCGAACGCCGCCGCTTCCGGGCCCGTGTCCCGTGAAGCGCTCGCCATCGAGGTCGACGGCCTGCGGCAGAGCCTGCTCTCCGAGGCCAACACGACCTACCTGGACAGCCCGGTCTTCGGTGGCGTCACCGCCGGCACCACGGCGTACGACGCCACGGGCACCTACGTCGGAACGCTCGGTGACGTGAACCGCCGGGTCGCCAACGGGGTCCAGGTCAAGGTCGACGCGAACGGCCCCGACGTCTTCGGCAACGGCGCCACATCGGCGTTCGCCGAACTCGAGGCCCTCTCAGTCGCCCTGCGCGCAGGTGACCAGGCCGGCATCAGCGCTTCCATCAACACGCTCAACACCCGTCTCGACACGATCACCAGTGCGCGTACGGCGGCAGGTGCCCGCTTCCAGCGAATCGAACAGGCTGACCTGACGGCGTCCGACGCCGGGATGTCGCTCGAGAACCAGCTGAGCGTGATCGAGAACGCCGACCTGGCCGCGACAACGGTGGACCTGAAGCTGCAGGAGGTGGCCTACCAGGCCTCTCTCGCGGCGACGTCCCGCGTGATGCAACCGAGCCTGCTCGACTTCCTGCGATGATGGGCGCCATGACACAGAGGCCTGCGGCCGAGGGCGACATCCCGGTGATCGAGCTGGTCCATCCGATGCCGGGCTTCCCGGACGACGGCCGCTTCGCGCTCGTGCAACTCGACGACGACGGGATGCTGCACGGCTTCCGCTCGCTCGACAGCGACGGCCTGCAGTTCGTGGTCATCCCGCCCGCCCCGTTCTTCCCGGACTACGCGCCCGAGCTCGCCGACGACGTCGCTGGCGAACTCGGTCTGTCCGACGGGAACGCCGGCGACGTGATCGTCCTGCTCGTCGTGCGTGCCGGCGCCACCCTGGCCGAGACCACGGTCAACCTGCGCGCTCCGCTGGTCATCAACACCGCCACGCGCCGTGCGAGCCAGGTCGTCCTCGATGACGCCGACCTGTCGATCACCGCACCGCTCGTCGCGTGAACCGGTAGCCTCACACGCGTGCTGGTTCTCTCTCGTCGCGTCGGTGAAAGCGTCGTCATCGGCGCGGGGTCTCCCGAAGCGGTGACCATCACCGTGCTCGAGGTCCGCGGTGACGTCATCCGCCTGGGCATCGACGCCCCGCGCTCCGTCGCGATCCACCGCGCCGAACTCCTGGCCGAAGTGGCTGACGCGAACACCGAAGCAGCGTCTCCTTCGGAGACCTCGGTCGCCTCGCTGACCGAGGCCTTGCGCACCCGCCACTGACCAACTGGTCGGGCCTGCAGGGACTAGGTCCCTACTCGCGAATCGCCCCTCATCCCCCCTCCCGCGCGGCCGATGGGCCGCGTGAAGGGAGGGACATATGGACGACGACGCAGAGATCATTGCGGAGTTCCTCGTGGAGTCTCACGAGAATCTCGATCAGCTCGACCGCGACCTGGTCGAGCTCGAGCAGCAGCCCGATTCACGGGACCGGCTCTCGAGCATCTTCCGCACGATCCACACGATCAAGGGGACGAGCGGCTTCCTGGCGTTCAACCGCCTCGAGCAGTTGACGCACGTGGGGGAGACCCTGCTGTCGCGGCTGCGCGACGGCGACGCCGTGATGACCCCGCAGGTCACCGAGGCGTTGCTGTCCATGGTGGACACCGTCCGCGCCCTCCTGGACGTCATTGAGCGCACCAGCAAGGACACCGACCCCGCGGTCGATGTCCTCCCGCTGGTCGCGGTCATCGAAGGACTGCTGGAGGTCGGTCTCCCAACCACCGCCTCCAGTGCGACACCTGTCGTCGACGAACTCTCCCCCGTCGACGAGGTGTCCGAAATCGGCGGAGCTGTGGTGGAGCCGGACGTGTCCCCGGCGGCCTTCATCGCAGCTCCGCCGGAGGGACTGGTCACCGAAGAGGTGGCGGCACCCGAGAGCTCGTGGGACGGCACCGATCGTCGTTCGGCCGTCGACGCATCGGTGCGGGTCGACATCGACCTGCTCGACGACCTCGTCGACCTGGTTGGCGAGCTCGTGCTCACCCGCAACCAGCTGCTCCAGCGCAGCCTTGCTTCGGCGGATGTCGAACTGGTGCGCGCCAGCCAGCGCCTCGACCTCGTCGCGAGCGAACTGCAGGAATCGGTCATGAAGACCCGCATGCAGCCCATCGGCCAGGTCTGGTCGAAGCTGCCCCGCGTCGTCCGCGACCTGTCCCACCAGCTCGGCCGCGAGGTCGAACTGGTCATGGACGGCCACGAGACCGAGCTGGACCGCAGCCTGCTCGAGGCAGTGAAGGACCCGCTCACGCATCTGGTCCGCAACTCCCTCGACCACGGCATCGAACGGCCCGAGGACCGACTCGCTGCTGGCAAGCCCGCCAAGGGCACCTTGAGCCTGCGCGCCTACCACGAGTCCGGCCAGGTGGTCGTCGAGATCACCGACGACGGCAAGGGCATCGACCCTGAGCGGATCGCCGCTGTGGCGCTCGAACGTGGCGTCGTCACCCGCGACCAGTTGTCCCGGATGGACGCCCGCGAAGTGCTCGGCCTGATCTTCCGGCCCGGGTTCTCGACCGCAGCCGCGGTCTCCAACATCTCCGGCCGCGGCGTCGGGATGGACGTCGTGCGTACCAACATCGAACGTATCGGTGGCAGCGTCGACGTCACCTCCGAGGTCGGACGTGGCACCACCACCCGCGTGCGGATCCCGCTGACCCTGGCCATCATCCCCGCGCTGGTCGTGGGGGAGGGTGAGGAGCGGTACGCCATCCCGCAGGCCAACCTGGTCGAGCTGGTCCGGATCGAGGGTGACGACCTGCGTCGCCAGGTCGAGGACCTCGCCGGCGCCCCCGTGCTCCGGCTCCGCGGGAACCTGCTGCCGCTGGTCTCGCTCGCCGAGATCCTCGGCGGGCCGCCCATGGACGGTCAGGCACTCACGGTCGTCGTACTCCAGTCCGACGACGTGCGCTTCGGACTCTGCGTCTCCACGGTGTTCGACACCCAGGAGATCGTGGTCAAGCCGATTGGTCGCCAGTTGAAGGGCCTCGCGATGTACGCCGGCGCCACGATCATGGGCGACGGACGGGTCGCACTGATCCTCGACGTCGCCGGTACGGCGGTCACCGCCGGTGTCGGCGTCGCGCAGCAGGACATGAACGACAACCGCGCCGTTGCGGCCGATGACCGTACGGCGCTGCTGGTGCTCGAGGTCTCGGACGGACGCCGTGCGGCGCTGCCGCTGGCGGCGGTCTCGCGCCTGGAGGAGTTCGCCCGGGACCGGATCGAACGCAGCGGTGTGACCGAGGTCGTGCAGTACCGCGACGGGATCCTGCCGCTGGTGCGGCTCGCCACCGCGATCGGCCTTGCGGACACGAGCGACCGGGAGGACCAGATCAGTGTTGTCGTCCACGAGAATGCGACCGCCGCAGGCGGATTGGTCGGGATCGTGATCGACCGGGTGCTCGACGTCGTCGACGTCGTCATCGTCTCCAGCCACGTCGGCCGCCGCGACGGTGTGACCGGCAGCGCGGTCGTCCAGGACCGGGTCACCGACCTGGTCGACCTGGCGGCTGTCGTCGCCCGCTCGGGGGTGCCGGCATGACCACCGTCGCTGTCACACCCCCCGTGCGGACTGTCGAGCAGTACTGCACCTTCTGGGTCGCCGACCTGTTCTTCGGCGTCGCCGTCGAGGAAGTGCAGGAAGTGCTGCGGCACCAGCCGATGACGCCCGTACCCCGGGCCGACGCGGCCGTGACGGGGCTGATCAACCTGCGCGGCCAGATCGTCATCGCCGTCGACCTGCGGGTCCGCCTTGGGTTGCCGCCCCGCGAGGCCGACCAGCTCCCCATGAACGTGATCGTCCGTACCCGCGGCGAGGTGGTCAGCCTCCTCGTCGACGACATCGGGGACGTGATCGACACCGCAGGCGTGGACGGCCAGCCGGCGCCAGCAAACATGCCCAGGAAGGTGCAGGACCTCGTGTGCAAGGACCGTGGGGTCCTCCCGCTGGCCGACGCCATCCTGCTCGTCCTCGACGCAGACCGTGCGGTCGACGTCTCGACCACACCCGACAACCCCGGAGGAACCCCGTGACCGAGATCCTTGACGTGCTGGTGAATGGCACGCTCCCTGCCGAGAAGGCTTCGAAGACCGCTTCGCCGAAGGCGAGCCCGTCCAAGACCGAGTCGGTCACGGGGGCGTCCGGATTCGCGCTGTCGATGATGGAGAACAGTCCGACGAACATGATGTTCGCGGACCTGGACTTCGTCATCCGCTACATGAACCCGGCCTCGCTGCGGACGCTGCGCGGTCTCGAGCACGTGCTGCCGGTGCGCGCCGACGAGGTCGTCGGTTCGAGCCTCGACATCTTCCACAAGAACCCCGCCTACCAGCGTGGCCTGCTCGCCACCGCCGAGCACCTGCCGCGCCGCGCCGACATCAAGGTCGGCGACGAGACCCTCGACCTGCTGGTCAGCGCGATCACCGACGCCGAGGGCAACTACATCGGTGCGATGGCGACGTGGGAGGTCATCACCGAGCGCCTGCGCAACGAGAACCTGCGCGTCGAGGCTGAGTCGTCGACGACGGCCGTGAACAAGGTGCTTTCGACGTTGTCGGCCGCCACCGAGGTCGAGGCCGCCGTACAGACGGCACTCGACACCGTGCGCAACGAGTTCGGCTGGGCCTACGGGTCGTACTGGAAGGTCGACCCGGCCGACCGCACCCTGAAGTTCGACCGCGAGTCCGGCGACGCCGGTGCCGAGTTCCGCCGCGTCACCCTGCAGGCGTCGTTCGCCGAAGGGGTCGGCCTGTCCGGTCGGGCCTGGGCGCAGCGCGACCTGTTCTTCACCCGCGACATCGGCGAGATGACCGACTGCGTGCGGGCCCCGGTCGCCCAGCAGGTCGGTGTGAAGTCGGGTGTCTGCTTCCCCGTCATGATCGACGGCGAAGTCGTCGGCACGATGGACTTCTTCGCGACCGAGACCCTCGACCCGAGCCCGCAACGCCTCGAGGCGTTGCGCAACGTCGGTCGCCTGGTCTCCCAGGCGCTCTCGCGGATCAACCGCGAGGTCGAAGAGCGTGAGGCCGCAGCCAGCATGGCTACCAAGGTCGCGCAGATCCTCGATGTCGTGTCCGCTGCTGCGGCCGGGGACCTCACCCGCGAGCTCGAGATCGAGGGCGACGACGCCGTCGGTCGGGTGGCCGAAGGCCTGCGTTCGCTCCTCTCCACGCTGCGCACCAGCATGAGCAACATCGGGGGTACGGCGGAAACACTCGCCGCAGCTGCCGGCCAGCTCACCTCGCTGGCCGAGGGCATGGGCGAGGGCGCGACGATGACGTCCGACCGGGCGGCGTCCGCGTCGAGCGCGTCGGTCCAGGTGTCGGCGTCCATCCAGACCGTCGCCACGGCGGCCGAGGAGATGACCGCCTCCATCCGCGAGATCGCGAAGAACGCCACCGAGGCGGCCACCGTTGCCACCGACGCGGTCACCGTCGCCTCCGAGGCACAGGGCACGGTCGCGTCGCTGGGCGAGTCCAGCGCCGAGATCGGGCAGGTCATCAAGGTGATCACCTCGATCGCCCAGCAGACCAACCTGCTCGCCCTCAACGCCACCATCGAAGCCGCTCGGGCCGGCGACGCCGGCAAGGGCTTCGCGGTCGTCGCCAACGAGGTCAAGGAACTCGCCAAGGAGACCGCGAAGGCCACCGAGGAGATCGGCAAGAAGATCGAGGCGATCCAGAGCGACACCCAGGGTGCCGTCTCCGCGATCAGCCGGATCGCCGACGTGATCGCCCGGATCAACGACATCCAGTCGACCATCGCCTCCGCCGTCGAGGAGCAGACCGCGACCACCAACGAGATCGCTCGTTCGGTGACCGAGGCCGCTGCCGGCGCCAACGGCATCGCCGGTGACGTCACCCAGGTCGCCACCGCCGCCGCCGAGACCCGGGAAGGTGCCGAGAACACGCTCGCCTCCGCCACCGATCTGACCGGCGTGGCTGCGGAGCTGCGGGAGCTGGTGGCCCGCTTCACGCTCTGAGTCAGGGTGCAGGAAGAAGCCAAGAACCTCCGACCGGGATCCGGTCGGAGGTTCTTGTTTGCGTCGGCGAAAACGCAGCTGGTGAAGTCAGCCCACGCGTCGCGCGAGGCCCGGCAGCGCCGGTCCCGGCATGACCGTGGTCGTGTGTACGGCGGCCGGCGCGGGCGTGGTCGCCTCGGAGCCGTGCAGCCGGACGGCGAGCAGGGCGGCCTGCGTGCGGTGCTGCAGGCCGAGGCGGGAGAGCAGGCCGGTGACGTGGTTCTTCACGGTCTTCTCCGCCAGGTACAGCTTCTCGGCGATCTGCCGGTTGGTCATGCCCTCGGCGATGAGGAAGAAGATCTTGCGCTGCTGCGGGGTGAGCTCGCAGATGACGTCGAGGGACCTGCGCTGCAGTTCCATCTGCTCGACGACGCGACTCGCGACGGTGGGGTCGATCAACGAGTGGCCGCCGGCGACGAGCTTGATGCCGCTGATCAGCGAGTTGCCCTCGATGCGCTTGAGGACGTAGCCGGACGCGCCCGCGAGGATCGCCGACGAGATGGCGTCCGGGTCGTCGTACGACGTGAGGATGAGGCCCTTGATGTTCGGGTCGACCGAGCGCATCTCGCGGCAGATGTCGACGCCCGTGCCGTCGGCCAGGTTCGCGTCGAGGATGGCGACATCGGGGCGGAGCGCGAGGATCTCCCGCAACGCAACGGTGGCGCTGCCGGACTCGCCGACGACGTCGATCGACGGGTCGGTCGCCAGCAGGCTGGCTACACCCCGGCGGACCACTTCATGGTCGTCGACGAGGTAGACACGGATGATCTTTTCTTCGGGCACGTCACCGAGTGTGCTCCCCGGGATCCTGTCCCGACAGGTCTACGGGACAGTAGTGGACGGACGTTGTGAGGCGCCTGGTCCAGAATGACTAGACCGCCTGATCGAACGAAGGAAGCGGCGCGGTCAGCGGGCCCGAATGCCAGCGAGGGCCGCGGAAATGTCCCGCTCGCCCCGGCGCAGTTCGGCCAGCAGGTCGACGATGTCGCGCGTCGTCAGCGTCTCGTCGTCGCCCGCAGGCTCCATCCACTCGGTCGCCTCGGCGGGAGTGATCCGGCCACCGACGGTGAGCCGGTACTGGGTGTCGTCGAGGTCGAAGTGGATGTCGGCGACGACGGCGTTGAAGTGCTCGTCGGCGACCGGGTCGTGGATCAGGACGTGCTCGCCGGGCTCGAGGCCGCGGCTCAGGTCGTGGCCCACGTGGCTGACCGCGAGCGAGCGGCTGCGCCGCGTGAACGGGCTCAGTGCCACGTTGATCTGCTCCACGATGTCCTCCTGGGTTGCTGGCCTGTCATGGAGATCAACCGGCGAACGGCAGGAGCGTTATGGCTCATCGGGTCCTGTTGCGACTAGTCAATGGTGACTAGTCCGGTCACACCCATCGGGAGAACCACACCCGGTCCAGCCACTCGCTGTGGGTCAGCATCTGGTTCGTCCAGATGGGCCAGAACCACGCGAAGTTCACCAGGGTGAGGATCACGAAGGCCCCGCCGACGATGACTCCGGTCGTACGGCGGGCCGACGGCAGCCGGGAGGGCCCGATCAGGGTCCCGATGCTCAACGTCAGCGCGATCACCGTGAACGGGAGGATCGCGATCGCGTAGAACAGGAAGATCGGTCGGTCGTCGTACTGGAGCCAGGGGAGCCAGGTCGACAGTGCACCGACCACGGCGACGCCGTACCTCCAGTCGCGCGCGCCGATCCACATCACGACCGAGAACAGCAGGGCCAGCAGGCCGCCCCACCACAGCACCGGTGTGGGGATGAGCAGCACCTGCTTGATGCAGTCACTGTTGGCGGGGGCGTCGCAGCCGGGCGCGCTGGGAGCGATGTCGTTGGTGACGGCCACCCCGACGGGTCGGTTGATCAGCAGCCAACTGGACGGCTTCGACTCGTAGAAGTGGTCGGAGCAGTTCAGGAAGTGGGTGTGGAACGTGTAGACGTCCTGGTGGTAGTACCAGAGCGAGCGCAGCGACTGCCACGCCTCACCCACACCCTTGGCGTCCTTCTCGTCCGCGGTCGGCCATTCCTTCGACTTGTCGAGGTCGGTGGCGACGTACGAGTCGTCGTCATCGGCGCAGTGGCCCTGCCCGGTGTACTGGCGGTACTGCGTCGCGCTGAGCTTCTCCTCGTACTCGTTCGCGTGCACCAGCCAGCCGCCCCAGGTGGCGATGTAGACGAGCGCTCCAACGACGACCAGGTGCAGGAACGCCGGTACGCCGTCCGCGATCGCGCCCTTCGCGATCGGCCACCGGATCCCGAGGGACCGGCGCGCACCCGCGCTCCAGATCCAGCACAGGACGCCGAAGGCCGCGAGCGGGTAGAGCGCCGTCCACTTCGTGCCGATCGCCAGTCCGAAGCAGACGCCGGCCGCGAGCAGCCACGGCCGGAACAGGATCCGCGGCCCCCAGGACCTTCCGGGGTACGACGGGGGGCGGTGTTCGAGCCTGTCGAGACCTCGGGCCAGGCGGGCGCGGTGCCAGTCGCGATCGGCGACCAGGCACGACACGGCGCACAGCAGGAAGAGCGCGAGGAAGATGTCGAGCAGGGCCAGCCGGGACAGGACGAAGTGCAGTCCGTCGAGCATCAACAGCAACCCGGCGATGCAACCCAGCAGCGTGGAGCCCGTCATTCGTCGTACGAGACGACACATCACGAGGACCATCAGCGCACCCGCGACGGCGGACGCGATCCGCCAGCCGAACGGGTCCATCCCGAACGCCTTCTCGCCGAGCGCGATCAGCCACTTCCCGACGTCGGGGTGGACGGCCAGCGACGGATCGCCGGTCCAGAGGTTGCTCGTGTGCCCGGCGAGGATGTCGTCGTTGAGCTCGTTCTTGGTGTTGCCGTCGACGTCGGTCAGGTACGTCTGGATGTAGCCGTTGTTGAGCAGCGACCAGGCGTCCTTGGCGTAGTACGTCTCGTCGAAGGCGAAGCGGTCCGGGTTGCCCAGCCCGACCAGGCGCAGGCCGAAGGCGAGGAGGGTCAGGCCGATCGGAGCCAGCCAGCCGACCAGCTTCTCCTTGAGGGCCAGGCGGCGCAGCGGGTTGATTGCCCGCTCGACGGCGCGAGGCACACGGGTGCCGGTCGCCGAGGTCGAGAGGCTGACGAGGCGCTCACGCCTCCGGGCCTTCTCGTCGACAGCGGTCACGGTCCGGAAGCCTAGGCGACGGCCACAGCCGGTGGTTGAGGTGCGAGCGCCAGCGAGCCTCGAAACCCCCTGCTGACATGATCGTCCCGTGACTGGAGTCCTCGTGCTGGCAGGCACCCCGATCGGGCAGGTCGGCGACGCACCCCCGCGACTCGCAACGGAACTGGCGGGCGCCGACGTCATCGCCGCCGAGGACACCCGCCGGCTGCGTCGCCTGGTCTCCGATCTCGGCATCGAACTGACCGGTCGGGTCGTGTCCTACTTCGAGGGCAATGAGGCGGCTCGTACGCCGACGCTCGTCGAGGCACTGCTGGCCGGCGAGCGCGTGGTGCTGGTGACCGACGCGGGCATGCCCAGCGTGTCCGACCCCGGCTACCGGCTGGTCGCTGCGGCGGTCGAGGCCGGAATCAAGGTGACTGCGGTGCCCGGTCCCTCCGCCGTGCTGACCGCTCTTGCCGTTTCGGGGCTGCCCGTTGACCGGTTCTGCTTCGAGGGCTTCCTGCCGCGCAAGGCCGGGGAGCGCGCTCGTCGCCTGGCCGAGGTCGCCGCCGAGCAGCGCACCCTCGTCTACTTCGAAGCGCCGCACCGCACGGTCGCCGCGCTGGAAGCGATGCGCGACGCGTTCGGGCCCGACCGCCCGGCGGCCGTGTGCCGTGAACTCACCAAGACCTATGAAGAGGTACGACGAGGGCCGCTCGCCGAACTCGTCGAGTGGGCGAACGAGGGGATCCGCGGCGAGATCACCATCGTTGTTGCCGGCGTCGTGGCAGGGACCAGCGTGGCCAGCGACCCCGACAGCCTGCGCGCAGCCGTCGCTGATCTCGAGGAAACGGGGATGCGACGCAAGGACGCGATCGCAGCCGTCGCCGTACAAGCGGGACTGCCGAAGCGCGAGGTCTACCAGGTGGTGCACGTCGATGAGTGATCTCGAGCGTCCTCCGGTCCCCGATGCGCTCCCGCATCCGGTCGTCGACAACCACTGTCACCTCGACATCGGCCGCAACGGCGAGCCGTGGGACACGGCCGAGGCGATCGCGGCGGCTGCGACCGTCGGTGTCACCCGGATCGTGCAGATCGGCTGCGACCTGCCGGGCGCCCGTTGGGCGGTCGCCGCGGCCGAGGAGCACCCGGCACTCATCGCCGGTGTCGCCCTGCACCCCAACGAAGCGCCCCGGATCTTCGAAGCGGGCGGCCGCGCCGCACTCGAAGCGGCCTGGGCCGAGATCGAGGAACTGGCGGGTGCCCACGACAAGGTCCGTGCGGTGGGGGAGACCGGCCTCGACGCGTTCCGGACCGGCGATGACGGCCGCGCGGTCCAGGTGGAGTCGTTCCGACGCCACATCGACCTCGCCAAACGGCTCGACAAGACGCTGGTCATCCACGACCGCGACACCCATGACGACGTCGTGGAGGTCCTCGACAGCGAGGGCGCGCCCGACCGCTGGGTGATGCACTGCTTCTCCGGTGACGCCGACTTCGCCCGTGCCTGCCTGGACCGCGGGGCGCACCTGTCCTTCGCCGGCACCGTGACGTTCAAGAACGCCGCACCGCTGCGCGAGGCGCTGCGCCTGGCCCCCATCGACCGCGTGCTGGTCGAGACCGATGCGCCGTTCCTGACCCCGACGCCGTACCGCGGACAGACGAACGCGTCGTACCTCATCCCGGTGACGCTGCGCGTGATGGCGGCCGAGCGTGGCGAGGACCTCGGGGAGCTCTGTGCCGCGATCGACGCGAACACCGAGAGGGCGTTCGGCGGGACCTGGTGACGGGCGCGCGCCTCAACGCGGCAGGAGCCGGTTGCCCGTCTTGACGGTGTTGCGCTTGACCCTCTCAGCCATCCGGCCGAAGGTCGCTGCGACCGCGCCGTGGCTGGGCGGCGGCTCCAGGTCGACCGTGTCGCCGACGCGCACCGTGCCGGTCGCGGCGA
Source organism: Nocardioides sp. WS12 (assembly GCF_014108865.1). Lineage (NCBI taxonomy): Bacteria > Bacillati > Actinomycetota > Actinomycetes > Propionibacteriales > Nocardioidaceae > Nocardioides > Nocardioides sp. WS12. Next base: position 1,670,541 of record NZ_CP053928.1, read on the forward strand.
CGTCGGCGTAGACGCCGAGCCAGCGCTCGCCGTACGTCGACACCGACCGCATCACTGCCGGGTCGGCTGGCACGCCGGGCTGTTCCCGCAACGGCACCGTGCAGCGAATCGTGGGGACCTCGACCCGAATCCTCACCTCGCCGGCCCGGAGCGTGCCGCCGATCCATTCCTGTTCGGCCAACCCCTCCAGCGGACTGTCGATGACGACGTTCGGACGGAACCGCCGGACGTCGAAGTCGCCGCCGTGGGCGGCCATCGTGCGCAGGCTCGAGGTGGTGACGACGTGCAACGGGTAGGCATCCGCGAAGATCCCGACCGGCGTTGCGTAGATCGCGAGCTCGGCCAGCATCTTCAGCGAGAACATCGAGTAGTCCGGCAACGGTTCGTCGTCCGCGAGACCGAACTGCTGGCGGATGTCCTTCTTGCTGGCCAGGACGCCGCGGTACGCCGCCTTGTCGTGCAGTGCCGGGAGCGGGACGAGCGCGACGCGTTTGCCCGTCAGTTCACTCAGGCGAGCGTTCATGGCGTCGGGGTCGGTGCTCGCGATCTCGGTGCCGTCCGGGAACGTGACGACCACGTCGACCACGTCGCCCGGTCCCACACCTGCGGGTGGCTCGTCGACGTACCGCGCCGTACAACCGAGCAGGACGGGGAGCCGTCGTGCGGTCGTGACGGCCTTGAGTTCGAGGTCGCGGACCGCCCACATCCGGTCGGCGTGCACGGCCCGTTCGTCGACGTACGACGACGTCACCGTCTCTCCACCCATCGACTTCACCGGGTAGCGCCACAGGGCTGCGATCGTGCCGACGTTCATGGCCGAAGGTAGCACCCCAAGTGCTAACTGGAGTTAGCAAGATCGTGTGGCGCGTGGGGCCAAAGGGGCCAAATCGGGGTGAAACAGGTCACTCCGCGAGCGCGAACCGGGCCGCGAGGGTTTGCATCCGGGTGCTAACTCCTGTTCTCGTTGATGTCAGAAGGCCGGGATCGGAAGCACCATCTCGACCAGTTCTCACGGGATCAGGCCGTACCGCACCACTGTGCGGGAGACCCGATCGGACTGGTTGGCCGAGGCCCGGGGAGATCAAACATCGGAGAGTCGTGCAGCTTGCGCACCCCACCCTTGCCCTGCGCTCCAAGGCGCTTGTCCAGAAGCTGACCCACAGCCGGGTCGCCCTCGTCGCAACCATCGTTGCGGTGTTGATCGCGGTTTCCGCGGTGACCTACGGCTACTCGTCGTTGACCACTGAGGTCACGCTTTCTGTCGACGGCAAGGAGCGCACTGTCTCCACGCTCGGTGACACGGTTGAGGACGTTCTCGCGGCCGCCGACATCAAGCTCGCCGACCGCGACCTGGTCTCGCCCGACAAGGACGAGAAGATCGAGGGCGGCGACAAGATCTCCGTCCGGTACAGCAAGCCGATCGAGCTGACCGTTGACGGTGACACCAGCACCCACTGGGTGACCGCAACCGATGTCCAGGGCGCGCTCTCGCAGATCGGCACCCTGTACGCCGACAGCCGTCTCTCGACCAGCCGCAGCATGAACCTGAGCCGCGGTGGCGCCGAGATCGACGTCGTCACGGAGAAGAAGCTGACCTTCAAGCTCGCCGGCAAGAAGGCCGTCAAGCGCGATGTCGTGGCCCTGACCGTCGAAGAGGCCCTGGCCGAGGTCGGCGTCGAGCTCGACAAGCGCGACAAGGTCAGCCCCAAGCGCGGCAGCGAGGTCAAGGACGGCGACAAGATCGTCTACACCGACATCAACGTGAAGACCCGCAGCGTCGACGACGAGGTGTTCAACGCGCCCGTCGAGGAGATCGAGGACGACTCGATGTTCAAGGGCGAGCGCAAGGTCATCACCGAGGGCGTCTCCGGCGTCCGCGACGTGACCTACAAGATCGTGTTCCGCAACGGCAAGGTCGTGCGCCGCGCCATCGTGACCCAGGACGTCAGCAAGAAGCCGACGGCCGAGGTCGTGCGGATCGGCACCAAGGAAGTCGTGACCGCGAACTTCGCCGGCGGCAGCAGCGTCTGGGACCGCCTGGCGCAGTGCGAGGCCGGCGGCAACTGGGCCATCAACACCGGCAACGGCTACTACGGCGGCCTGCAGTTCAACCTCGGCACCTGGCAGGCCAACGGTGGCACGGGCTACCCGCACCAGGCTTCCCGCGAGACCCAGATCGCCATCGCGACCAAGGTCCGCGACGCCTCGGGTGGGTACGGCGCCTGGCCGGGCTGCGCCTCGAAGCTGGGTCTGCCTCGCTGACCGATAGCCTGATGCCGTGTCCGACTCCGTAGCTCCACCCCGCTTGTTGGGTCCGGTGGAGGTTCGGGAACTCGCGGCACGCCTGGACCTTCGCCCCACCAAGCAACGCGGGCAGAACTTCGTCATCGACGCGAACACGGTCCGCCGGATCGTGCGTGAGTCGGGTGTCGCCGAGGGCGAGGTCGTCCTCGAGGTCGGTCCCGGGCTCGGGTCGCTGACGCTGGCGCTGCTCGACGCCGGCGCCGACGTGACGGCGATCGAGGTCGACAAGACACTCGCCGACGAGTTGCCCGCGACGATCGCGGCGTTCGCGCCCGACCACACGGACCGGTTCCGGGTAGTGCTCGCCGACGCCCTCGCCGTCACGGAGATCCCGGGGCCGGCGCCCACGGCGCTCGTGGCCAACCTGCCCTACAACATCTCGGTGCCGGTGCTGCTGCACCTGATGGAGTTGCTGCCCTCGCTCCAGCACGGCCTGGTGATGGTGCAGGCCGAGGTCGCCGACCGGTTGGCTGCGCCCCCCGGTTCCAAGACGTACGGCGTCCCGTCGGCCAAGGCCGCCTGGTATGCCGACGTGCGGCGTGCCGGCGCGATCGGCCGCAACGTCTTCTGGCCGGCGCCGAACGTCGACTCCGGGCTGGTGGCCTGGACGCACCGCCCGCCCCCGACCGACCAGGTCACCCGCGAGCAGGTGTTCGCCGTCATCGACGCCGCGTTCGCGCAACGCCGCAAGGTCCTGCGCGGCGTGCTCCGCGGGATCGCGGGCAGTGCCGAAGCCGCCGAAGCCGCGCTGCTCTCGATCGGCATCGACCCGCTCACCCGCGGTGAGTCGCTCGGGATCGACGAGTTCGTCGCGATCACGATCGCCCTCGACGCCCAGTCGGGAGGCGACCAGTGAGCCAGCAACGCATCGACAGCCTGCCGCCCGTCACCGTGCGCGCGCCGGCCAAGATCAATCTCCACCTCGGCGTCGGCGCCCCGCGCCCCGATGGCCTGCACCCGCTCGCGACCGTCTACCAGGCCGTCGGCCTGTACGACGACGTGACGGTCTTCGACGCTCCCGCCTGGTCGGTCGAGCTGACCGAGCACGTGGACGGGGTACCGCTCGACGACACCAACATCGCGATCCGGGCCGGCCGCGCGCTGGTGGCGCACCACGGTGTCGACCTCGCCGCGCACATCTCCATCGCCAAGGGCATCCCGGTCATGGGCGGCATGGCCGGCGGTTCGGCCGATGCCGCCGCCACCCTGCTCGCGCTCGACCGGCTCTGGGACCTCCAGACGCCGGACGACGACCTGCTCCGGATCGCCGGTGCGCTCGGCAGCGACGTGCCCTTCGCGCTGCTCGGCGGTACGGCGCTCGGCACGGGCCACGGCCAACTGGTGGAGCCGGTCATGGACCGCACGTCGGTGTGGTGGGTCGTCGTACTGTCGGACGAGGGACTGTCGACCCCGGCGGCCTACCGCCACTTCGACGAACTCTCGCCGGATGCACCCGCCGAACCGCCCGTCCCGGAAGCCCTGATCGAGGCGCTCGCCGGTGGCGACGTCGACGAGGTGGGGGACCTGCTCGCCAACGACCTGTGGCCTGCGGCGCGTGACCTCCGGCCTGATCTGGTGGACGTCGAGGTGCAACTGCGCAGCCTCTCGCCCGCCGGCGTACTCCTGTCGGGCTCTGGCCCGACTCTGCTCGTGCTGCACGACGACGTCGACGACGCGCGTGCCACGGCTGCTGACCTCACCGAGCGCGGGTTCCGGTGCACCCTCGCGCCCGGCCCTGTCGCTGGTGCCCACGTGGTGACTTATGCCTGAACCGACCAGCCTCCTCAACCTCGAGAAGGTCTCGAAGTCCTTCGGGGTCCGACCCCTGCTGACCGAGGTGTCCCTCGGCATCGGAGCCGGTGAGCGCATCGGCGTCGTCGGCCGCAACGGCGACGGGAAGACGACGCTGCTGCGTCTGATGACCGGAACCGAGGAGCCCGACTCTGGACGGGTGTCGCGCCAGCGCGGCTTGCTCGTCGGGGTGCTCACGCAGCGTGACGACTTCGAGGACGACCACACGGTCCGCGAGGTCGTGCTCGGCGGCATGGCCGACCACGAGTGGGCGGCCGACGGCCGTTCCCGCGAGATCGTCGAAGTCCTGCTCGCGGGCGTCGAACTGGACCGCGTGATCGCCGGACTGTCCGGTGGGGAGCGCCGTCGCTGCGCGCTGGCCAGCCTGCTGCTCGGCGACCACGACCTGATCATCCTCGACGAGCCGACCAACCACCTCGACGTCGAAGCCGTCGCATGGCTGGCCGCTCACATGGCTGGCCGGTCCTCCGCGCTGGTCGTCGTGACCCACGACCGCTGGTTCCTCGACGCGGTCTGCCAGCAGACCTGGGAGGTCCACGACGGTGTCGTCGACCTGTACGACGGCGGCTACGCCGCGTTCGTGCTGGCCAAGGCCGAGCGCCAGCGCCAGGCCGGTGTCTCCGAGCAGCGTCGCCAGAACCTCGTCAAGAAGGAACTGGCCTGGCTGCGCCGCGGTGCGCCGGCCCGGACGTCGAAGCCGAAGTTCCGCATCGACGCCGCGAACGCCCTGATCGAGGACGTGCCGCCGCCGCGGGACCGGCTCGAGCTCCAGAAGTTCGCGACGCAGCGGCTCGGCAAGGACGTCGTCGACGTCGAGGACGTCGACTTCCAGCGTGGCGAACGGGTGCTGCTCGAGAACGCCACCTGGCGGCTCGGGCCCGGCGACCGGGTCGGCCTCGTCGGCGTCAACGGTGCCGGCAAGACCTCGGTCCTCTCCCTCCTGGCGGGCACGGCCCAGCCGACCGTCGGCAAGGTCAAGCAGGGCCGCACGGTCGCGCTGAAGCACCTGACGCAGGACGTCGAGTTCGACGACCCCGAGTCCCGGGTGCTGGCGACGGTCGAGTCGATCCGTCGAGTCACCAAGACGGTCGACGGCGAGATCACGGCCACCTCGATGCTGGAGCGCTTCGGCTTCACCGGTGACCGCCTCACGGCGCGCGTCGGCGACCTGTCCGGTGGCGAGCGACGCCGCTTCCAGCTGCTGCGCCTGCTGCTGACCGAGCCGAACGTGCTGCTCCTCGACGAGCCCACCAACGACCTCGACATCGAGACCCTCAACGTCCTCGAGGACTTCCTCGACGGCTGGCCGGGCACCCTCGTCGTCGTCTCCCACGACCGGTACTTCCTGGAGCGGGTCACCGACTCGGTCTGGGCACTGCTCGGCGACGGCAAGATCTCGATGCTGCCGCGCGGGGTGGACGAGTACCTCGAGCGCCGCAAGGCCGGCGGTGCCGAGAACACCACCGCGCCCGCGAAGCAAGCTGATCGAGCAGCCGCCGAGGAACGAGGCGGCGGATCGAAATCCAACAAGGCCCGCGCCGGCTCGGCCGAGGAACGCACCGCCCGCAAGACCGTTGCCCGGCTCGACAAGGTGCTGGCCCGGATGGGTGTGCGCGAGGGCGAACTGACCGCGGCCCTGCTCGACAACGCCAGCGACCCGAAGAAGCTCACCGAGATCGCCAGCGAGCTCACGACGCTGCACGAGGACAAGGCGAACGCCGAGCTCGAGTGGCTCGAGGCCGCCGCCCTCCTGGAGTAGCAGGAACGGTCAGTCGGCGAACGGCAGCAGCAGGCGACGCAACAGGTCGGCCAGCAGTTGCCGGTCCTTGTCGCTCAGTCCGGTGAGCAGGTCGCGCTCGGCGTCGAGCAGTGCGGTGAACGCGCCGTCGACGGCCTCCTTGCCCTCCGGGGTGAGCCGGACGAGCACGCCGCGGCGGTCCGACGGGTCGGGGTGGCGCTCGACGAGCCCGCGCGTGGTGAGTCGGTCGACCCGGTTGGTCATCGTTCCGCTGGTCACCAGCGTCTCGCGCAGCAGCCGCCCCGGCGAGAGTTCATACGGCGCCCCGGCCCGCCGCAGCGCGGCGAGGACGTCGAACTCCCACGGTTCGATGTCGTGGGCCGTGAACGCCTGGCGGCGTGCCTTGTCGACGTGGTGCGCCAGACGGGAGATCCGGCTGAAGACGGCGACGGGTCCGAGGTCGAGGTCACTGCGCTCGCGCGCCCACGCCTCGATCAGCTCATCGACCTCATCCCGCATGACGGCATCGTAGCGGTCCGGTCGAGAATCTTGATGTCGAGATAAATGGGACGTAGGGTCGGTCCCGTGAACCATCGCTCGACAGTCCTCGACCGGGTCACCCTCACCAGTCTCGTGTGGGGTGACATCGACGACCACGACCGGCCGCTCGCCGTACTCCTGCACGGGTTCCCGGACACCGCACACACCTGGCGCCATCTGGCTCCGGTGCTGGTCGATGCGGGCTGGCGGGTGGTCGCGCCGTTCACCCGCGGCTACGCGCCGAGCTCGATCCCGACCGACGGGAGTTATCACGTGCCCGCGTTGATGGACGACGTCCTCGCCCTCCATCGGGAGTACGGCGGCGACGACCGCGCGCTGCTCGTCGGGCACGACTGGGGCGCGATCACCGCCAACGGGATTGCCGCGTCGACCGCGAACCCGTTCGGCGTCGTGGTGTCGATGGCGGTCCCGCCCTTCACGGTGATGAACCCGCGACGGGGCGATCTCGGCCGCTGGCTCCGGGTCGTGCCGCGGCAGGCGGGGCTGAGCTGGTACACCGTGTTCAACCAGCTCCCGCGGCTGCCCGAGCGTTCGTTCGATCGCCTGGTCGCCCACCTGTGGGAGCGCTGGTCCCCGGGCTTCGATGCCACCGAAGACCTGATGCATCTCGCGGCCGCCGTACCGGATGAGGCGCGCAAGAGTGCGGTGCTCGGCTACTACCGCGCGCAGCCGCGCGTCTGGAAGCTCCCCGAGCGCTACCGATCGTTTGCCCGCGACTGGATCTCCGGACCGAGGATGGCGATCCTCTACCTGCAGGGCGCCGACGACGGCTGCCTCGATGCCCGTTGGGCAGCGCTGATCGGTGACCAGTTGCCGGAGGGCAGCCGGGTCGCCGTCATCGAGGGCGCCGGGCACTTCCTCCAGGTGGAGCAACCGGAGGTCGTGAACGCGCGGATCCTCGAGTTCCTGGCGGAGCGGGAGGTCGCGCGATGACCCACGCCTGGGATCCGCAGCGCTACCTGACGTACGCCGACGAGCGCGGTCGTCCGTTCGTGGACCTGACCACCCGCATCGATGCGACCGATCCGAAGGTCGTGGTCGACCTCGGTTGTGGTCCGGGCAATCTCACCTCCCTCCTCGCTGACCGCTGGCCGTCAGCGTCGATTGCCGGAATCGATTCCAGTGCGGACATGGTGCGCGCGGCCACCGACAGTCCGGCCGCCGAGCACGTCTCTTTCCACAGGGCCGACCTGCGCGACTGGCTGGCGGACGTGACGCCCGGCAGCGTTGACGTCCTCGTCTCGAACGCCACCCTGCAGTGGCTCCCCGGCCACCTCGACCTGATGCCTGCCCTGGTCGCCGCGCTCGCGCCCGGTGGCTGGCTCGCGTTCCAGGTGCCCGGCAACGCCGACCAGCCCACCACGACGATCCGTGAGGAACTGGCAGCCGAGCCGCCGTACGACGCCCACACGGCCGGGGCAGCCACCGTCGCCGCCCATGACGCCGCCACCTACCTGCGGGCGCTCCGGGCCCTGGGCTGCGAGGTCGACGCCTGGGAGACGACCTACCTGCACCTCCTCCCCGGACCCGACCCCGTCTTCACCTGGATCTCCGGCACCGGCGCCCGCCCGACGATCCAGTCCCTGCCCGAGGACCTGCGCCCCGGGTTCGAAACCGAGCTCAAGGCCCGCCTGGCCGTCGCCTACCCCGACGGTGGCGCGGGCGTCGTGATGCCGTTCCGCCGGATCTTCGTCGTGGCGAGTTGTCCACAGGCCGGTCCGCCTCGGGTGACGTGTGTGGGCGCCGCGTCGTAGCGTCGCTGGCTCAAGGGCAACTTCTGGCGCACACTTGAGGACGTGATCGGCTGGGACCTCGACACCTGGATCTCGCTGGCGGTGCTGGTGACGGCGCTGACTGGCTTCTATGTCGCGTTGCGGCGGGAGTTGCATGCCGAGATCTCCGGACTCCGCGGCGAGATGGCCGACCTTCGCGTCGATCTGAAGGCCGACATCAATCGGCTGGATGACCGGGTCTACGCCCTCGCTTCGGGCATGCGGCCACACCTCGAGAAGTCCGACCGCCCGGCCAGCAGCTGACCTCGGGTCGGCGCGAGGAAGTGAAGCCGGAGTACCTGCGGGTGGAATGAACTCTCCCGAGATGGAGATCAGGTTCCTGCCGCTCCGTAGCCCCCCCAGGCCCCCGGAACTGGCGCCCGCAGGCACTCCGACGATCTAGGGGCCGCTCCTGCGGCGTCCGGCACCCAGCGCCACCAGTGTGTCGATCTCGCGCTGGAACTCCCGGCGTCCAGCCGAGGTCGCCTGTTCGCGACAGAGGTCGACGAGTGCTGCGATCACGGCGGCGGTGTGGGACTTCCCGGCATCCTGGGCGAGTTCGACGATGCGGCCGGTGTACGGCGACCACGGCTGGGCGATGACCATTGCCAGGTGGTGGCGCCACTCGACGATCGTTCCTCGCTCGGCGATGTCGAGGAGTTCCTCGACCGAGTCCAGCACCGGGACGGTCCACGCGCGGTCGACACCCTGACTGAGCAGGGCGTGTGCGGCCCGCAAGCCCGCATCGGCCACCGCTTCGGCGCGTTCTGATGTCGCCGGGTCTGCGACGAGTTGCTCGCGCAGGCCACTGGCGACGAGGCGGCGGACAGCCTCGCTGGCCAGCGGCAGCCCCGTGTGCGGCTCGAGGCGGCTGCCGTGGCGGTGCTGGAGCCGTGCGAGCCGCTCGTGACCGAGTTGTTCGGCGAGGTCCGCGAGCGCTGCATGGTCGGTGGCGTCACCGAAGAGCGCCAGGGCGACCAGGTTGGCCGCGGCAGCGTCGGCGGGCGAAGCGAAGGTGTTCTCCTCGTGCTCCTCGAGCACCAGCAGGAGGCGCTCCCAGGAGTCGAGGTCGTTCGTCGCCACCCGGCCGACCCGGCCGAGCACGTTGCCGGTGATCCCGAGCAGCCGGTGACGGTACGGCCCGACTCCGCGGCGGCGTTCGAGCAGACGGTCGCGGAGCGCCGCGGTCCGGCGAGCGACCGCGCGGGGTCGGAGCTGGACCACCCCGGACGTGGCGGTGCCGACGTCGTGCATGGCGCTCATCGGTGCCTCCGTCCGCGGTTCAGGGTGGGTGGGGAGGCCGGGTTCTCCGGCCTGTCCTCAACCAGACGGAGGGCGCCCGCAAACATCACGCGGTTTTCCCGGAAGTTTGCAAGTTTCCTGCAGATGGCATGATGCGATGCGCATCCACGACGACCTCGCAATGAAGCGGGCCCGACAATGCGCAGCCCATCTCGGGCCGCACACGACCAGGATCCGGGGGGACCTGATGGCGGACGACGCGCGCCGCGAGCTGGACGAGCAACTGCTCGACCGCGTCCGCGCGGGCGACGGTCTCGCCTACGAGGACCTCTACCGCGCACACATCGACGGTGCTCGTCATCTGGCGCGCATCCTGGTCGGCACCGACCATGCCGACGAGCTCGTTGCGGAGTCCTTTGCCCGCGTGCTCGCGGCGCTGCGCGCCGGCGGCGGACCGACCGACAACTTCCGCGCCTACCTGCACGTCACGATCCGCAACGGCTATCGCGACGGCCTGCGGGCACCGCGCGAGGCGCCGGTGTCCGACCAGCCGTGGCTGTTCGACGACGCCCAGGTTCCCGCTGAGGAGATGGTCGCCGGGCTCGACGAGACGGTCGCGGTGGACGCCCTCTCGAGCCTGCCCGAGAGTTGGCAGCGCGTCCTGTGGCACGTCGAGGTCGAGGGTCGGAAACCGGCCGAGGTCGCCACGATCATGGACCTGCAGCCGCGCGCGGTGTCCTCGCTGGCGCACCGTGCCCGCGAGGGCCTGAAGCGTGCCTATCTCGACCTCCACGCCGGTCCTGCCCCGGAGCAGGAGAAGTGCCAGTGGGCGCACGCCCGGATGAGCCAGTACGCCCGCGGCGACCTCAGCCCCCGCGCCGAACTGAAGTTCGGCGAGCACATCGACTCCTGCCCGAACTGCAACCAGGCGTTCGTCGTGGTGGACCGCGTCAACCAGAAGCTCGCCGCGTACGTGCTCCCGATCGTGTTGCTGGCCGTGCTGCCGGGCGGCGGCAAGGGCCTGCTCTGGCTCGTCGGTGCCGGCGGTGGCGTGGCTGCCACCGGTGGCGTGGCCGCCTCCGGCGGGGCGACCTCCGGGGCTGCGTCCTCGGGTGGCTCGGCCGTCGGTGGGCCCGTGGCTGTGGGCGTCGCCGCTGCGGTCGCGATCGGGGCGATCGCGGCCGGAGCCCTTGCCCTCTCGGGTGAGAGCGACCCGCATCCAGGGGACGGGGCGGCGCCTGCCGACGTCGCACCCGTTCCGGTGGTCGAGCCTGTCGAGACCGCCCCGAAGCCCGCTCCGTCGACTGATCGACCCGTCCTGCGCACGCCGGCGCCCGTCGAACCCGAGGCCGAGGCCGATGTGGTGAGCGGTCCGTCGGTCGTCCCGGCTGCCCGGCGACCGCGTCCCAGCACCGCGGTGTCGCCCGTTCCGGTCGTCGTGCCCGTCGTGCCCGTCGAGCCGGCCGATCCGTGCGTCACCGACGACCCCTGTGTCCGCCTGGCCGACGTCGGGACCACGGCTGGACCGGGACCGGCCCCGTCGCAGGTCAGCGCGACGGTCGATGTGTTCGGTGGACCCGCGCGGACGATCGAGCTGGTCTTCGTGTTCGACGGCGCGGTGACCGTTCCTGCCGGTGGTCGGTCTGGCGCCGGCTGGACCTGCACGGTGCTCGACCCGGTTGGCGGGGGTCTCGAGGTCGGAGCCGGGGCGCCGTACCTCGTCATCGGCCAGCTCACCCCGGTCACCTGTTCCTTCGCGTACGACGCCGCGGAGCCGCCGCCACTGACGCTGACCGCCAACCCGCTGCTCGCGCCCCCGACCCCCGCGGGCAGCGTCACCCTGGTGTCCGCCGGTGAGCAGGTCGCGACCCAGCGCTTCCCGGGGTGAGACGGACGGCACCTTGCCGCGGTTGTTACCCGCGAGTAATGTCAACGCCATGACGACTCCGGTGCACAACCTCTGGAAGACCACGACCGGCGTGCCGGTCGTCGGTGGCTCGATCGGCAAGCGGGTGTTCTCCCTCGCGTTCGCCCAGAAGGCGCCGTACTTCGCGACGATCCACCCGCGCGTCGTCGACATGCGTCCCAACTACGCCGAGATCCGCTTCGCGAAGCGCCGCAGCGTGCAGAACCACATCGGCACCGTGCACGCGATCGCGCTGTGCAACGGCCTGGAGATGGCGATGGGTGCGCTCGCCGAGTCGACCATCCCGGACACCAAGCGCTGGATCCCCAAGGGCATGTCGATCAGCTACACCGCGAAGGCAACCGGCGACATCACCTGCATCGCCGAGACCGACCAGGAGCAGTGGGACACCGCCGAGGGTGACCTCCCGGTCCGCGTCCGCGGCCAGCTCGAGGACGGCACCGTCGTCATCGAGGGCGTCATCAACCTCTGGGTGACCTCGAAGAAGAAGTAGGTCACATGCCGCCGGCGCCACCCGCGCCGGTGTCGACCGTTCCGGGGAGTGCGACTTGGAGCTTCTTCTCGCCGACGTACCGCTTCTGCAGCCAGTTCGCCAGGAGCATGAGCAGGAAGTTGACCGAGATGTACAGCGTGGCGACGACGAACATCGTCGGCACCCGGTTGTTGAACTCGAGGTAGATCTGCGTGCCCACCTTGGTGAGGCCGGGGGCCAGCACGAGCGTGCCGAGGGCGGTGTCCTTGAGCGCCACGATGCACTGGCTGACCAGGGACGGCAGCATGATCTTGACTCCCTGCGGCAGCAGGATGTTCGCCATCACCTGCGTCTTGCGCATGCCGATGGCGTACGCCGCCTCGCCCTGACCCTTCGGTACGGCGTTGATGCCCGCGCGCAGGACCTCGGCCAGCACCGCGCCGTTGTAGAGAGTGAGCGCGAAGACGACGGCCCAGAAGGAACTGCTCTCCTCCTTGATGCCGAGGCTGAACCAGATGAAGACCATCAGGAGCAGGACCGGGACGGCACGGAAGAACTCCACGATCACCGCCGAGGGCCAGCGGATCCAGCGGTGCTCGGACAACTTGCCGATACCGAACACCACGCCGAAGACGATGGCGCCGAGGATTGCGCCGAAGGCCATCTGGAGGGTCTTGAACAGCCCGTCGACCAGCAGCGCCCGGATGAAGTCGGGCGTCGTGAAGACTTCCCACTTCTTCTCGTAGTCGAACTGACCGGCGTCGTTGAAGCCGTCGAAGATGTACCAGGCGATGCCGAGCAGGGCCAGGCCGGTCGCGACGGCATAGGCCCGGTGGCGGAGGACCGTCTTCGGTCCGGGGGCATCGAAGAGCACGCTGTTGCTCATGCGACCTGCCACCTCTTCTCGAGTCGGCTCGCGGCGAACGAGAGGAGGAGGACGAGCAGGATGTAGCCGAGCGCGAAGAAGATGAAGATCTCGGTGCGCTGCGAGCTGAAGTTGTTGGTGAAGCGACGCATCTGCGCGACCGCCTCGAGGATCCCGAAGGCGGCTGCCACCGACGTGTTCTTGAGCATCGCGATCTGCACGCTGGCCAGCGGGGGGACCGAGGCCCGGATGGCCTGCGGCAGGACGACCTGGGTCATCGTGCCGCCGAAGGTCAGCCCGACCGCGCGAGCTGCTTCTGCCTGTCCGAGCGGGACGGAGTTGATGCCGGACCTCAACGCCTCGCAGACGAAGGTCGAGGTGTAGAGCGTCAGGCTCACGACGGCGGCGCCGAACGCCTCGGTGAAGTCGAACTTGCCGATGTGGACGTCGAGGAAGTTGAAGGTGAGGCCGAACATCGGCGAAGCGAAGGTGAAGAAGGCGAAGACGATGACCAGGGGAGTGTTGCGGACCAGCGTCACGTACGTCGTGGCCGCTGCCCGCATGATCTTGACCGGCCCCACGCGGAGGGCGCAGAGGATCGTCCCGAAGATCATGGACAGCACTGAGGCAATGACGAACAGCGCCACGGTGTAGCCGAAGCTGCGGAAGTAGAGGTCCCAGTTGTCGCTGATCGCTTCCACGTCGTACCTCCTTCCGGCTCGTTGAACGTGCGTGGTGAGTGCTGATGCGGGTCCCTGTCCGGGACCCGCATCAGCCGGTGCTGCTCAGATCAGGCGCAGGGGTCCAGTGCCGGCGGGTCCGGCACCTCGACACCCGAGGGCCCGAGGGTGATCTCGAACGCCTTGGCCCAGCCGCCGTCCTCGAACGAGGCGGTCAACACGTCGTTGATCCACGCGCACATCTCCGGCTCGGCCTTGCTGTAGCCGACGCCGATGTTCTCCGTGGAGAACGTGTCGCCGACGACCTTGAGCTGGCCCTCGTTCTCGGCCGCGAACCCGGCGAGGATCGTGCCGTCGGTGGACATGCCCTCAACGGTGCCGTCGAGGACCTTGGCCACGCACTCGGAGTAGCTGTCGAAGCCGACGCCCTTGGCGCCCTTCTCGTCGATCCGCTCGATCGAGGTCGACCCGGTCACCGAACAGACCTCCTTGCCCTTGAGGTCATCGATGCTGTCGACGTCGCTGTCGGCCTTCACCAGCAGCTGCTGGCCGGTGACCAGGTAGGGGCCGGCCTGGCCGACCTTCAGGCGACGGTCGTCAGTGATGGAGTACGACGCGAGGACCAGGTCGACCTTGCCCTGCTCCAGGAAGGGCTCCCGGTTGTCGGAGATGGTCACCTCCCAGTTGACGCTGTCGCTCTCCGGGTCGATGCAGAGGTCGGCGATGAGGAGCTTCGCCACCTCGATGTCGAAGCCGCTGGGACGGTCGTCGGTGGCGCCCTCGAAGCCCAGGCCCGGCTGGTCGTCCTTGTGGCCGACGTTGATCTTGCCGGCGTCGGCGAGCTCGGCCATCCGCGAGCCGGCCTCGAACTTGTCGTCGCAGTCGTCCTTGGCTTCGACCTTCACGCCGTCTTCGGCGTCGTCACCGGCGTCGCCGCAGGCCACGAGGCCGGTGGCAGCGATGAGGCTGACCGCCGTCGCCGCGAATGCTTTCCTGAGTCGCATGTACTGCTCCTTTTATCTAGGCCCGAGGTGCCGAGCGATCAGTGTTTGAGGATCTTGCCGAGGAAGTCCTTGGCGCGATCGCTCTGGGGGTTGGTGAAGAACGTCTCCGGGTCGGCGGTCTCGACCATGCGGCCGTCCGCCATGAACACGACACGGTTGGCGGCGGTGCGGGCGAAGCCCATCTCGTGGGTGACCACGATCATCGTCATGCCGCGCTCGGCGAGATCGACCATGACGTCGAGGACTTCCTTGATCATCTCGGGGTCCAGCGCCGAGGTGGGCTCGTCGAAGAGCATCACCTTCGGCTCCATGGCCAGGGCGCGGGCGATCGCCACGCGCTGCTGCTGGCCACCGGACAACTGAGCGGGGTACTTGTCGGCCTGGTGGCCGACGCCGACCCGGTCGAGCAGTTCCCTGGCGCGGGCGTCGGCCTCGGCCTTGGGCGTCTTGCGCACCTTGATCGGCCCGAGCGTGACGTTCTCGAGGATCGTCTTGTGGGCGAAGAGGTTGAAGCTCTGGAACACCATGCCGACGTCCGCACGGTGGCGGGCCAGCGCCTTGCCCTCCTGGGGGAGGGGGGCACCGTCGACGTTGATCGTGCCCGTGTCGACGGTCTCGAGCCGGTTGATCGTGCGACACAACGTGGACTTGCCCGAGCCCGAGGGCCCGATCACCACGACCACCTCGCCGCGCGCGACAGTCAGGTTGATGTCCTGGAGTACGTGCAGTTCGCCGTACCACTTCTGGACATCAACGAGCTCGACCAACGGGTCGTTGGCACGGGTCGCTCCGCTGCTGACCGCAGCGTCGTCGGTGACGGTCATGCTTGGGGACGTTAGTCCCGCGAGGGTGCCAGCGGCTAGACCGCCACGCCACCGAGACCGATTCGTGACGCCGGGGTCATGCCGCCGAAATCAGAGGACAGCGGGTATGACGCTGAGCGCCAGCCCGACGAAGATCGCGAGGACGGCGAACGCGAGGGCCTTGCGCTGGGCCTTCTCCGAGGTCGCGGCCTCCGCGTCGGTTGCGGCCGGCAAGCCCATCCCGACCCGCCATTCGGCGTCCTCGCTCTTCCACAGCGCCGTCGGCGTGAGCGCCTCCAGCGTGGCGCCGATCAGGTACAGCAGCACGGTGAACGTGCCGCCGGCGATGGTGAGGACGGTGAGGATCGCAGACACTCCGCGGGTGTCGGTCCCGAACATCAACCCGGCGCCGAGCAGCACCGACACAACCAGCGCCGCGACGCTCAGGACGCTGCCGATCCACTCGTTGTTGCGCGCCACGAAGCCGGCGGGAACTGTCTCAGCCATGCCCTCGAGACTACCCAGCAGGTGAGCGATTCGGGTGCGGAGGCCGTGCCGCCGTACCCTTGACCGGTCATGAGCACCACGCAGAGTCCGCCCCGAACGTACGAAGTCCGCACCCACGGGTGCCAGATGAACGTGCACGACTCCGAGCGACTCTCCGGGCTGCTCGAGGACGCCGGCTATCTCGCCGTCAGTGCCGGCGACCAGGCCGATGTGGTCGTGTTCAACACCTGCGCCGTGCGCGAGAACGCCGACAACAAGCTCTACGGCAACCTGTCCCAACTCGTGCCGGTCAAGGCCGCGAACCCGGGCATGCAGATCGCCGTCGGTGGGTGCCTCGCGCAGAAGGACCGCGCCACGATCACCGAGAAGGCGCCGTACGTCGACGTCGTCTTCGGCACCCACAACATCGGCTCGCTGCCGGTGCTGCTGGAGCGCGCCCGGATCATGGAGGAGGCGCAGGTCGAGATCCTCGAGTCCCTGTCGGTCTTCCCCTCGACGCTCCCGACCAAGCGCGACTCGGCGTACGCCGCCTGGGTGTCGGTGTCGGTCGGCTGCAACAACACCTGCACGTTCTGCATCGTCCCGGCGCTGCGCGGCAAGGAGCAGGACCGCCGGCCCGGCGAGATCCTCGCCGAGATCGAGGCGCTGGTCGCAGAAGGCGTCTCCGAGATCACCCTGCTGGGCCAGAACGTCAACGCGTACGGCGTGGAGTTCGGTGATCGCCAGGCGTTCTCGAAGCTGTTGCGGGCGTGCGGCTCGATCGAGGGCCTGGACCGGGTGCGGTTCACCAGCCCCCACCCGGCGGAGTTCACCGACGACGTCATCGAGGCGATGGCCGAGACGCCGAACGTGATGCCCCAGCTGCACATGCCGCTGCAGTCCGGCTCCGACAAGGTGCTCAAGGACATGCGTCGGTCCTACCGGCAGGCGAAGTACCTCGGCATCATCGAGCGGGTCCGCGCCGCGATGCCCGACGCGGCGATCACCACCGACATCATCGTGGGCTTCCCCGGCGAGACCGACGAGGACTTCGAGCAGACCCTCGAGGTCGTCCGGCAGGCCAGGTTCGCCGGTGCCTTCACGTTCAAGTACTCCAAGCGACCCGGCACCCCTGCCGCCACCCTCGAGGGCCAGGTCTCCCCGGAGGTCGTCCAGGAGCGGTACCTGCGGCTCGCGGAACTCGTCGCCCAGATCGCCTGGGAAGAGAACAAGCTGCTCGTCGGCCGTGAGGTCGAACTGATGGTCTCCGAGGGCGAGGGTCGCAAGGACGCCGAGACGCACCGCCTCTCCGGACGCGGGCCCGACAACCGGCTCGTGCACTTCGAGGCGGACTTCTCGCTGGTCGAGGGTGCACCGCGACCCGGCGACATCGTCACCGTCGTGATCACGCACGGTGCCCCGCACCACCTGATCGCCGACGGCCCGGTGCGGGCGCTTCGTCGTACTCGCTCCGGAGACGCGTGGGACCGGATTTCGACAGGCTCAACCAGCGGGGTCCAGGCACCTTCGGGTGTCGGCCTCGGGATGCCGGCCATCGGCGTCCCCGCTCCGTTGCCCGCCGGCCCGGTCTGCGGCTGAGGCGGATCACCCATGCCCGCCGACGCTCCGACCATCCTCGCCACGTCCGGCGGGGTGGTTCCGAGTGACCGGAACAAGTGGTCCGTCGGACCGCTGACCAACTACGCCGTCGACCTCGCGGGGGTGACCGGCCGCGCACCGCGGGTGTGCTTCCTCGCCACCGCGTGCGGCGACCAGCCGTCGCTGATCGCCGACTTCTACGACATGGCGCAGGAGTCGGGGTTCCACGGAAACCATCTCGAGTTGTTCCCGATGCCCAATGTCGACGACATGCGCGAGCACCTGCTGTCCCAGGACGTCATCTGGGTCTGGGGCGGCAGCGTCGCCGGCCTGCTGGCGATGTGGGACCTGCACGGCGTCGGTGACCTGATGCGCGAAGCGTGGGAGGCGGGCGTCGTCCTCACGGGAGTGTCGGCCGGCTCGATCTGCTGGCACCGCGGCGGTACGACGGATTCGTTCGGCCCCGATCTGCGTCCGATCACCAACGGGCTGGGCCTGGTGCCGTACTCCAACGGCGTGCACTACGACTCCGAGGAACAGCGACGTCCGCTGTTCCAGTCGTTGATCGCGTCCGGCGAACTGCCGGCCGGCTATGCGACCGACGACGGGGTCGGCGTGCTCTACCGCGGCACCGAGTTCGTCGAGGCGCTCACCGAGCGCGACGGGTCCGCGGCCTACTTCGTCGAGCCCGGTCCCGACGGCACGGCCATCGAGACGCAGCTCGACACCCGCCTCCTGCGCTGACGGTTCTAGAAACCGTGCTGGCTCAGGGCCGGCAGGTCGCCGCGGCGCAGGCCGTCGAGGACGACGCGCTCGTGGGGGACCACCGGGTCCGGCAGCGCGTCGAGCGGGAACCAGCGCAGGTCGGCGCACTTGGTCGGCTCGACGATGCGCGGCTCGCCTGACCAGGAGCGCGCGGTGAAGAAGAAGTCGACGCGTTCGTCGATGGGGAGGTCGTGCGCGGTGCGTTGCATCGCGGTCGCGAAGGTGAGGTCGAGGTCGCTGACCTCGATCTCCTCGAGCGCCTCGCGCCGGGCTGCCGTCTCCGCGGTCTCGCCGCGCTCCACGTGACCGGCGGCCGCAGCCGCCCAGTGGTCATCCATGTAGCCGGTGCCCTGGCGCAATTGAAGGAGCACCTCGGTGGCTGATCCGTTCGCTGCCTCCCGGAGGAGGAAGACGTACGAGGCGGGTACCACCACGAACCGCGTCTTACCGGTCGCGGGGTCCTGCACAGTCACCGAGGTGCCCTTCCAAGGTCGGCGTAGCGAGACGTCAATCAGTTGATGTCGTCGTTCTTGCCATCGAGGCCGTCGAGGGCGTCCTTGGCCTTGTCGGCGCCCAGGTCGATCTTGTCGTCGAACTTGCCGCCGGTCTTGTCGGACACGAAGTCCGCAGCCTTGTCGACAGCGTCGCCGATCTTGTCGCCCTGACCGTCAACTGCGTCGGTCACCTTGTCCTTGGCGTCATCCAGAAAGCCCACGAGAAACCCCCAAGCGTTGATGGTCTGCGACCCACCGTTGGGTCGCTCGCGGCAACATTAGTCAGGCTTGCTCGCCCTTGTCGCCCTCGACCTTGCCGAGTGCATCCTTGGCCTTGCTGGTGGCGCCCTCGATCTTGTCGCTGAACTTGCCGCCGGTCTTGTCGTCGACGAAGCCCGCGACCTTGTCGATGCCGGCTTCGATCTTGTCGCCGTGCTCGGCAACCGCGTCGGTGGCCTTGTCCTTGGCGTCCTTGAACTTGTCCGTGAGGCTCATCGTGTTGCTCCTTCGTGAGTACCGCCGAGTCGGCCTGTCACCCACGGTGCTGGGGTGTGGCCCGGTTGTTGCCACACTAACCACATGCCGCAGCCGTTCAACACGTCGGAGATTCCGATCGTTGCGCTCGTCGGGCCCACCGCCAGCGGCAAGACGGCGCTGTCCCTCGATCTGGCTTCCGCGCTGCACGGAGAAATCGTCAACACCGATGCCATGCAGGTCTACCGCGGCATGGACATCGGTACGGCGAAGCTGCCGCTCGCCGAACGACGCGGGATCCCGCACCACCTGCTCGACACCCTCGAGATCCGCGACGTGGCCACGGTGTCGGACTTCCAGGCCTGGGCACGGGCGGCGATCGCGGACCTGCGCGCACGCGCGGTGACACCAGTCCTGGTGGGCGGATCGGGCCTCTACACGCGGGTGATCCTCGACCAGTTCGACTTTCCCGGGACCGACGTCGTGGTGCGGGAGCGGCTGGAGGCCGAGCTGGATCAGGTGGGTGCCGTGGCCATGAACGCCCGGCTGCGGGTGCTCGATCCCGTCGCCGCCGACCGGATCGGGGACAACGGGCGCCGGATCGTGCGGGCGCTCGAGGTGATCGAGTTGACCGGCGAGCCCTGGAGCGCGCGGCTCCCCGTGCAGGAGTACGCCGACCCGCACACGGTCCAGATCGGCGTCTCCATCGACCCGGCGATCCTCGAGGAACGGATCCGGCAACGGGTCCAGGAGATGTTCGACGAGGGCTTCGTCGCGGAGGTCGAGGAGCTGCTGGACCGAGGCCTGGCCGACGGACGCACGGCGCGGGTCGCGATCGGCTACCGCCAGGTGATGGCCGCGCTGGCGGGGGAGATGTCCCTCGAGGAGGCGCAGGAACGCACCTTCACCGCGACGCGCAAGTTTTCCCGCAAGCAGATGGCCTGGTGGAAGGCCGATCCCCGCATCACCTGGGTCGAGTACGACGACCCGGACCGGGTCGCGAAGGCGCTGGCCGCAGTGCGCAAGATCGGTCAAGCGCCCGGGTCCTGATCGGGACCACACTGGACCCCATGACCACGCCGCCGCCCCGCCCCGGACGGGATCGCCTGCGCGAACTCCTCGACGCGGTGCTCGACGAGGACAACCGGACGCTCGATCAGATGGCGGACGGCGCCTACGCGTCGCCGTACCACTTCAGCAGGGTGCTGGCCCGGGACGTCGGCGAGGCGCCCGTGGCGATGCGACGCCGGGTGATGCTCGAGCGGGCCGCGTGGCAGTTGCGGCACGGCTCCACGGTCACGGACGCCGCTTGGGAGGCGGGATACGAGTCGCTGGAGGGCTTCAGCCGCGCGTTCGCCCGCGCCTACGGTCATCCGCCGAGCGAGACCGTTGCCCGGGCTGGCGACGGCACCTCCAGCACGTGGCTGCCGGCCGCGAACGGCATCCACTTCCACCCGCCCATGCATCTGTGGGTGCACGCCGAGGAGCAGCCGATGAACCCCGTCACCGAACAACAGGTGCGCCACGACCTCGACGACACCCGGGACCTGATCGTGCAGGCCAAGGGTCTGTCGGCAGCGGAATGGAACGAGGTGCGGATGCCCGGCCACACGGTGCTTTCGTGGGATGGCGCGGAGGAGTCGATTGCCGCCGTCCTGCACCGGCAGGTGTTCTCGAAGGAGATCTGGCTGGCGTCGATCGAAGGGCTCGACACCCCGCCGTCCGCCAACCCGTCCGACCCCGCCGAACTGCTCGAACGCCACGACGCCGTGGCGCCACGCTGGCTGGCGACGGTGCGCGACATCGACCGCCGCGGTGCGTGGAACGACCGGCTCGTCGACGCGCTCTGCGACCCGCCGGAGAGCTTCGTGCTGAGCAGCGTGCTCGCGCACGTCCTGACCTACGCCGCCCACCGGCGGCAACTGGCCCGCGTGATGCTGCGCGCCGCCGGAGTCACCACCGATGAGGGCGACCCGATCATGTGGTTGCGCCGCGAACTGGGAGAAGACAAATGACCGTCACCTACTACACCGCCACCACGCTCGACGGCTTCATCGCCGACCCGAACGACTCCCTGGACTGGTTGATGCGCCAGGACCTGGACGAGGCAGGCGCCCAGAACTACGGCGCCTTCATCAAGGACATCGGCGCCCTCGTGATGGGCTCGACGACCTACGAATGGGTGCTCGCCCACAACGAGAGGACCGGCGACGCGTGGTCCTACCCGCAGCCGTCCTGGGTGATGACGTCCCGCGAACTCCCGGTCCCGGACGGCGCCGACGTGCGGTTCGCGCAGGGCGATGTCACCGACATCATCGACGCGGCCCGGGCGGCGGCCGGTGACCTCGGCGTCTGGGTGGTGGGCGGGGGAGACCTCGCCGGACAGTTCGCGGACGCCGGTCTTCTCGACGAAGTGGTGGTCTCGATCGCGCCGGTCACCCTCGGTGCCGGTCGGCCGATCCTCCCGCGCCGACTGGAGTTGAAGCTCGTGGAGACCGCTCAGAACGGGGCCTTCGTGACCGCCCGTTACGAAGTCGATGGTGTGCTCAAGGAGGACCGCCCGTAGACCGCGCACCTTGACAGCAGGGGGGACCCCGGGGGGATGGTGAAGGACCGGCTCTGCACTTCTCGGGAGGAACCGTGCGCCGAACCACCGCCCTCGTCACCACGTCCGTCACTGCACTCGCCCTTGCGCTGGTCGCTCCGGCCAGTGCCGACCCGCCCGCCCCGGACGCGCCGCCCAAGACCCCGGTGGCGGTGGGGCATGGCGGCGCCGTGAGTTCCGTGGACCCCGATGTCTCGGCGATCGGGCTACAGGTCCTCGAACGCGGCGGCAACGCGGTCGACGCGGCCGTCGCGACGGCGGCGGCGCTCGGTGTGACCGAGCCCTACAGTGCCGGGATCGGTGGTGGCGGCTACTTCGTCCACTACGACGCGGCCACCGGTGAGGTCACCACCATCGACGGTCGCGAGACCGCCCCTGCGGCCATGCCGTCCGACGCCTTCATCGATCCGGCGACCGGGGCGCCGTACCCGTTCAGCCCGGACCTGGTCACCAGTGGCGTCTCGGTCGGCGTTCCGGGCACGCCGGCCACGTGGCAGGAGGCCCTCGACCGGTGGGGCAGCCTCTCGCTCAAGGACGCGCTGAAGCCCGCGGCCACCCTGGCGCAGCGTGGCTTCGTCGTCGACGAGACCTTCCACCTGCAGACCGCCGAGAACGCCAACCGCTTCCGCACCTTCTCCAGCACCGCTGACCTCTACCTCGCCGATGGCGTGCCGGCCGTCGGAAGCCTGTTCCGTAACCCCGACCTGGCCAGGACCTACCGACTCCTGGGGGCCCGGGGCACCGATTGGTTCTACGACGGACAATTGGCCGGTGAGATCGCCGAGAACGTCCAGCATCCGCCGTTGAGCGGCGACACCGACCTGCCCGCACCGCCCGGCAGCATGACGACAGGGGACCTCGCCGGCTACGAAGCCCTGGTCCAGCAACCGACCCACGTCTCCTATCGCGGTCACGACGTCTACGGCATGGCGCCGTCCTCCTCCGGCGGTACGACGGTCGGTGAGTCCCTCAACATCCTCGAGCAGTTCGACCTCGCCGCGATGGGCCCCGTCGATGCCGTCCACCACTACCTCGAGTCGACCGCGCTCGCGTTCGCCGACCGCGGGAGGTACGTCGGCGACCCGGCCTACGTCGACGTACCGACCGCGCAGTTGCTCGACGACACCTTCGCCAAGGAGCGGGCCTGTTTGATCGACCCGGCCGTCGCGGCGACGAAGCCGGTGCCCGCCGGCGACGTGACGTCGTACGACGGGGTCTGCGAAGTGGGCGCGGCGGCACCGGCTGCCGACGCCGACACCGAGAACCTCTCGACCACTCACCTGACGACCGCCGATCGCTGGGGCAATGTCGTCGCCTACACGCTGACGATTGAGCAGACCGGCGGGTCGGGGATCGTGGTGCCCGATCGCGGCTTCATCCTCAACAACGAGTTGACCGACTTCAGCACTGTGTACGCCGAGACGGACCCCAACCGGATCCAGCCGGGCAAGCGCCCGCGCAGCTCGATGTCGCCGACGATCGTGCTCCGCGACGGCGAGCCGGTGCTCGCGCTCGGTTCGCCGGGTGGATCGACCATCATCACGACGGTCCTGCAGGTGTTGCTGAACCGGCTCGATCTCGGCATGTCGTTGCCGGACGCGGTCGCTGCTCCACGGGCCTCCCAGCGCAACGGCCCGGTGGTCACAGCGGAGCAGGCCTTCATCGATGCGTACGGCGCCGCGCTGGCCGACTACGGACACACGCTGTCCGTCGCCGGCCCGCCCGGGACCAGCGCATCGGAGATCGGTGCCGTGGCGGCGATCGAGGTTGGGCCCGCGGGTCAGTTGACCGCGGTGGCCGAGCCCACGCGTCGGGGCGGGGGCTCGGCACTGGTCGTCGACCCGGACTGACCCCCACCGCCTACGATTGCGGGGTGAGTACCCCCGCCTGGACCGAGATCACCAGCGACGACGCCCTGAGCGCGTTGCTGGGGGAACCGACGGCAGCGGCCCGGGGCAAGGAACGCTCCACCCTGACCGAGGTCGACCGCGACTGGCTCGCGGCCACGCCGTTCTGCGTGCTCGGCACCGCTGACGCCGAAGGTCGCTGCGACGTGTCGCCGAAGGGCGACCCGGCCGGCCAACTGGTCCACGTCATCGACGACCAGACGATCGCGCTCGCCGAGCGGCCCGGCAACCGTCGCGCAGACGGGTACCGCAACATCCTTGCCAATCCGCACGTCGGGCTGAACTTCCTGATCCCCGGTCGCGGCGACACGTTGCGGATCAACGGACGCGCCCGGCTCGTCAGCGACGCCCCGTTCTTCGACGAGATGGTGGTCAAGGGCCACCGGCCGCTGTTGGCAGTCGTCGTCGAGATCGAGACCGTCTTCTTCCACTGCGCGAAGGCGTTCCTGCGCTCGCAGTTGTGGCAGCCGGAGTCCTGGAACCCCGACGGCAAGGTCCCGCGTCGCGCCGTACTCGCGCACCGCCTGGAGCGTCCCGACACCCCGCTCGAAGAGCTCGACGCCTACTACGGCGAGTCCTACAAGGACGGCCTCTATGGCTGATTTCCCCGAGAGTTACGCCTTCCTCAAGGGCCACGGCACCGAGAACGACTTCGTGCTGCTCCCCGACCACGACGGCACGGTCCACGGCGACCTCGACCCGGCCCGGGTGCGCGCGCTGTGTGACCGCCGTGCCGGCATCGGTGGTGACGGTGTCCTGCGCGTCATCCGCTCCGTCGTCAGCCCGGATGCCGCCGGTCAGAATGCCGAGTGGTTCATGGACTACCGCAACGCCGACGGCTCGATCTCCGAGATGTGCGGCAACGGCATCCGGGTCTTCGGGCGCCACCTCGCGGTCGAGGGCCTGGCCGATCCCTCCGCCCCCGTGCCCGTCGCGACGCGCGACGGCGTGAAGGTGCTGACCTTTGCCGGCGGTGCCGCCGACGGCGAGATCACCGTCGACATGGGTACGCCGAAGGTCCTCGAGGACACCCAGGTGTCGATCGGCGACCAGTCCTGGCCGGCTCTCCACGTCGACATGGGTAACCCCCACGCCGTGGCCTTCCTCGACGCAGGCGCCGACCTCGCCGACATCGGCCCGCTCCTCGAGCCGCCCATCCATGACGACGCCGTCTATCCCCACGGCGTCAACGTCGAGTTCGTCGTACGACGAGGGCCGGGCCACGTGGCCATGCGGGTCCACGAACGCGGCTCCGGCGAGACTCGCTCCTGCGGGACCGGCGCCTGCGCGGTGATGGTGGCCGCCGCTCTCGCCGATGGCGCCGAGCGCGACACCGAGTACCGGATCGACCTCCCCGGCGGGACGCTGCGGATCACCTGGACGACCGACGACCGGATCCTGATGACCGGCCCCGCGGTGATCCTGGCCGAGGGCCGCACCTCACTCTGAGGTTTTGAGGCCGGCCGCGGGCGGCCTCACTCTGAAACCTGTTCCACCGATCGCTAGAGTCCGACGCATGGAACTCACTGGAACCTCCGCCATCGTCACGGGCGGCGCGTCGGGCATTGGTGCCGCGGCCGCTCGCCAGCTCGCTGCCAAGGGCGCGACCGTCGTCGTCGCCGACCTGCAGGCCGACAAGGGCGAGGCCCTTGCTGCCGAGATCAACGGCGTCTTCGCTCAGGTCGACGTCACGAACACCGAGCAGATCGCTGCTGCCGTCAAGGCCGCATCCGACATCGCGCCGCTGCGCGCCGTGGTCAACTCGGCCGGCATCGGCTGGGCGCAGCGCACCATCGGTCGCGACGGCCAGCTCGAGTCGGCCCACTCGCTGGAGGCCTTCACCAAGGTCGTCCACATCAACCTGATCGGCACGTTCGACATGGTTCGCCAGGCGGCGACCGCGATGAGCCTCAACGAGCCCGACGCCGATGGTTGCCGCGGCGCGATCGTGAACCTGGCCAGCGTGGCTGCCTTCGACGGCCAGATCGGCCAGGCGTCGTACTCCGCCTCCAAGGGTGGCGTGGTCGGCATGACCCTGCCCGTCGCCCGCGACCTCTCGGCCGCCGGCATCCGCCTCAACACGGTCGCCCCCGGCCTGATCGACACCCCGATCTACGGCGAGGGCGAGGCATCGGACGCGTTCAAGGCCAACCTCGGTCAGAACGTGCTGTTCCCGAAGCGCCTCGGCACGCCCGACGAGCTCGCCAGCATGGTCATCGAGTGCCTCACCAACTCGTACATGAACGGTGAGGTCGTCCGGGTCGACGGCGGCATCCGGATGCCCCCGAAGTAGCCCGAAGTAGCCAGCGATGGTGCCGGGGCTGGTTCAGCCCTGGCACCACATGGCGCCGTACGGACCCTCGGTCGATCGCCGTTCGGTGACCCTGCCGTCCACGGTGATCACGCAGGACTCGGGTTGCCCGCCCGGACCTGCCTGGACGAAGACCACCGCGTAGTCGGGGTTGCCGTACACCGTGGTGGTGAGCGACCACGTCCTGCCGTTCTCCACGAGCGTTCCCTGCGAGTGCTCCATGCTGGTCGGGATGACGTAGGCGATGGGGCCGAGGGCACTCGGGGCCGACAAGCGGATCGTGAGCTTGTGCTTCGGGAGCGAGAACACGTCGCTGTCGCCGCTGATGCCGGGCGGAGCACCGAGACCCGGGAAGTTGCTCTGCAGGGCGAGGGGCAGGGCATCCGTGTCCGCCGCCGGCACCGCCTTCTTCGACTTTGTCGGCGCGGCCGGTTCGGTCGGGAGCGTCGTGAGGTCGTCGCCCGTTCGGGGGCGCGCATCATCGACGGCCCGCTCCGGTGATCCGGGGCCGAGCATCATGATGATGCCGACGGTCACCAGGATGAGGACAGCGGCGCAGGCAAGAAACACCCTCTTCTCGGACCCCGGTGAACCACGCATGCCGGTACAACGACGCGCAGAGCCGTGTGGCTATGGCCGACCGCGTCAACCGTTCTGTGACGTTCACCCCGTCGTCCACCGGTGATCGCATCCCGGTCGCTGTGAACCGGTTGCCTTACCGAACGTGACGCTCCTCTGGGACGACCAGACCCGCCTCGGTGAGTTGCGAGTCGGCCGCCGTAC
The DNA here is from genome assembly GCF_014108865.1 of Nocardioides sp. WS12. Classification (NCBI taxonomy): domain Bacteria; kingdom Bacillati; phylum Actinomycetota; class Actinomycetes; order Propionibacteriales; family Nocardioidaceae; genus Nocardioides; species Nocardioides sp. WS12. Next base: position 1,697,145 of record NZ_CP053928.1, read on the forward strand.
GACGGTGGTGGCCGGTCTGTCCGGCGCCTCGATCCTCGGTCTGGCCGACCGGTGGCCGAACTTCGTCGAACGACGCAGAGACCTGACCACGGGCGTGCGCAGTGGTGAGGTCACCACGAACTCCGCCGTCCTGTGGTCCCGGGCCGTCGAGCCGAGCCGGATGATGGCGCGCCTGTACAGCGGCGGCCTGTTGCGACGGACGATCCGCGGCCGCTGGGCCGATCCGCGCACCGACTTCACGGCCCGGATGCACCTCACCGGCCTGGCCGCCGGACGGGAGTTCGAGGCCGAGGTGTGGTTCGAGACGCCCGAGGGGGAACGGAGCGCGCCGCAGTTCGCCTCCTTCGCCACGGCACCCATCCACGGGGGAGCGCAGACGATCGTGTGGTCGGGTGACACCAACGGCCAGGGCTGGGGGATCGACCGATCGCGCGGCGGGATGACCGGCTACCGCGCGATGCTCGACCTGCGGCCGGACCTGTTCATCCACGTCGGTGACACGATCTACGCCGACGAGCCGATGGAGTCCTCCAAGCTCCTGCTCGAGAACGGCAGCACCTGGCAGAACGAACTGACCGAAGAAGTGATGGTCGTGGCCGAGACGCTCGACCACTTCCGCGGTCGGCACCGTTACCCGCTGCGTGACGACAACGTGCGCGAGTTCTACGCCGCCGTACCGTCGGCCGTGCAGTGGGACGACCACGAGACGTGCAACAACTGGTGGCCCGGCGAGACGATCGACGACGAGCGCTACACCGAGCGGCGCGCCGACGTCCTGGCGCTGCGCGGGCGGCGGGCGTGGCAGGAGTACCAGCCGGTGCCGGTCGAGCGCCTGGTGTCGGCGGACGGTGACGGTTTCGCACCGACCCGGATCTATCGCACGATCCCGCGCGGCCAGCACCTCGACCTGTTCCTGCTCGACATGCGCAGCTTCCGCGGCTCCAACCCCGAGGCCGATCCGCGCGACGCGCGGGCACCGCGCGGCATGCTCGGCAGCGAGCAGGAGGACTGGTTGATCGCGAGCCTGCGCAGGTCGACGGCGACGTGGAAGGTGATCTCCATCGACCAACCGTTGTCAGCGCCGGTCCGCCAACTCCATGACCTGGACGGCATCGCGAATGGCGACCACGGCCGCCCGATGGGTCGCGAGCCCGAGATCGGTCGCATCCTGTCGGCCATCAAGCGGTACGGCGTCAAGAACGTCGTCTGGATCACGGCCGACGTGCACTACACGGCGGCCAATCACTACTCCCCGGAGCGGGCGACGTTCACCGACTTCGACCCGTTCTGGGAGTTCATCTCGGGGCCGCTGCACTGCTCGCCGTTCACGGCGCGCCCCGACGAGCTCGACCGCACCTTCGGCCCGCTCGTGCACTTCACCCACGGCAAGGACGAACCCCTCCCGGTGAAGATCGCGCCGCGCCCCGACAACCAGCACATCGGTCAGCTCGCCATCGCACCTTCCGGCGAGCTGACCGTGCGCTTGTACGACGCCGTCGGGACCGTGCTGTGGCAGAAGACCCTCGAACCGGACCCGGCGGGTCAGTCGGCGACGGCCTCGCGTTCCTCGGCGGAGTAGGCGTCCATCATCGGAGCCGGTGCGCCGACGGGGGCCGCGAACCGGTCGCCGCGGAGCTTGCCCAGCTTCTGCGAGGTCATGGCCATCACGTCGCGGCTCTTGCCGCGGCCGTAGGTGACGGAGGCGCCGGCGGCGACGCCGAGGCTCGCGCCGACCTCGATGGCGTCCTGGTCGGCGCCCATGTAGAGGAACTGCCACGCGAAGCTGCTGGTCTGCTGCTCCACGAGCGCCTTGATCGCGGGGTGGGTCCACTCCTGGCTGGCGTTCTCGTGGCCGTCGGTCATCACGGCGACGATCACGGTGCCGGGGCGCTCGTCCTCCTTCAGCGCGGCCAACTCCTGGCCGGCGGTGGTGATCAGGCGACCCATCGCGTCGAGCAGTGCGGTCGAGCCGCGCGGCTGCAGGTCGAGTGTCGGCACGTCCGCGATCGGGACGTTGGCGAACACGACGTCGTACTCGTTGTCGAACTGGGCGAGGGTGACCCGGCAATCGCCCGGGACGGCGCGCTGCTCGGCGATGAAGGCGGCAAAACCGCCTTCGGTGTCGGCCTTGATGGACTGCATCGATCCGCTGCGGTCGAGCAGGAAGTACAGGTGGGTGAGATCGGCTCGGGTCATGATTCCTCCATTCATTGGGGCCGGCGCGGCTTGAACCGCATCGGCGCCGGGGCTGCGGCGGGCTGCCGCGGTTGACCGGTTTCGAGGTCGTACTTCGCTCGTTCGACCCCTGCGGCCGTCACCCGTCCCCGGTCGTCGGCGTACGCCGCAAGGCTGCGGGTGCGCGCCAGTCGGGGGCCGACGGCGTTCTCCGTGAGCCCGGCCTGTGCCCCTGCCCCACGCAGGGACGCCTGGCCGGTCAACACGGCGGCCGCCATGGCCTCGTCGAGGATGTCGGTGAGGCGATCGGCGGCTTCTCGAAGGTAGGGCAGGGCCCCGACGGAATCGCGGGCTTCCGCTTCGTCCAGCGCCCGTCGTACGACGTCGAGCGCGTCAGCCGGCGGTCCTGGGAGTGGTGAGGTCATACCTCCATGGTGCCGCACAAACTGCGGCAACGCAAGGAGTGCGGCACCGCAGTTGGTGCGCGAGGGACCGTTCGTCGTCCGCCCCCGGTAATCGGGAAGCCTTTGGGACGGTTCGTCGTTACGCTGGACACGCCTATGACGAACCATGCTGAAGACTTCTCCCTCGATTCCGCACTGCGCGCCACCGAGGGCTGGGACGACCCCGACAACGACACCTTCGAGTCCGGGTACGCGCCCGCCTCCGCCGATGAGCCCACCGCGGGCGACATGGACCTGGCCGCGCGCCACGAACTGCGTCGCGTCGCCGGTCTGCGCACCGAGCTCGAGGACATCTCCGAGGTCGAGTACCGCCAGCTCCGGCTCGAGCGCGTCGTGCTCGTCGGGGTGTGGACCGAGGGCACCGTCCAGGATCACGAGAACGCCATGGCCGAGCTCGCGCTGCTCGCCGAGACCGCCGGTTCCGAGGTGCTCGACGCGATCTACCAGCGCCGCCAGTCGCCCGACCCGGCGACCTACATCGGCCGCGGCAAGGTCGAGGGGCTGGCCGAGATCGTCCAGGCCAGCGGCGCCGACACCGTGATCTGCGACGGTGAGCTCGCCCCCTCCCAGCTCCGCAACCTGGAGGACCGGGTCAAGGTCAAGGTCGTCGACCGGACCGCCCTGATCCTCGACATCTTCGCCCAACACGCGAAGTCGGCCGAAGGCCAGGCGCAGGTCGAGCTGGCCCAGCTCAGCTACATGAAGCAGCGGCTGCGTGGTTGGGGTGGCAGCCTGTCGCGCCAGGCCGGTGGCCGCGTCGGTGCCGACGGTGCCGGTATCGGTGGCCGTGGTCCCGGTGAGACCAAGATCGAGACCGACCGCCGCCGGATCAACGACAAGATCGCCAAGCTCCGCCGCGAGTTGAAGGTGATGAAGGGGACCCGCGACACCAAGCGCCAGGAGCGCCGTCGCAACCACATCCCCTCGGTCGCCATCGCGGGCTACACCAACGCCGGCAAGTCCTCGCTGCTCAACCGGCTGACGGGTGCGGGAGTGCTCGTCGAGGACTCCCTCTTCGCGACGCTCGATCCCACCACTCGTCGTACCACGACCGGCGACGGCCGGATCTTCACGATGAGCGACACGGTCGGCTTCGTGCGGCACCTGCCGCACCAGTTGGTCGAGGCATTCCGCTCGACCCTCGAAGAGGTGGCCGACGCCGACCTGATCGTCCACGTCGTCGACGGTTCGCACCCCGACCCCGAAGGCCAGTTGACCGCGGTCCGTGCGGTGCTCGCCGACATCGACGCCGGGGGCGTCCCCGAACTGGTCGTGATCAACAAGATCGACGCCGCGGACCCGCTCGTCATCGACCGCCTGCTGCGCCGCGAGCCGCACTCCATTGCTGTCTCCGCCCACACGGGTGAGGGCATCAAGGAGGCGCTCGCCCTGATCGAGGCCGACCTGCCGCGACCGCGGGTCGAGTTCTCCGCGCTGGTGCCCTACGCCCGCGGCGACCTGATCGACCGGATCCACAAGGACGGCGAGATCGCCACCATCGAGCACACCGCCGACGGCAGCCACGTCACCGGTCGCGCGAGTGAAGCGCTCGCGGGCGACCTCGCGACGTACGCCGTCTGACCATCGCGCCCCTGCGTCTGCGTGCGACGCACCAACCAGATTTGTCGCGATCTGGGCCGTTCGGCAGCAAATTCAGTTGGTAGGACGGATGATTTCGGCGTGACTCGGCACTTCACCCACCACCGCCCTCGGCTGCTGCTGGCCGTCCTCACGGTGCTCCTCGTCGCCGCCGTGAGTACGACGGTTCTGGGCCGCGCAGGTGCCCGGACCGACCGTTGCGGGTTGGTCGGCGAACGCGCCGAGCAGCGGGCAGCAGTCGTGACCGGGGCCGGTGCCGACGTCCTCGTGATCGGCGACTCCTACTCCGTCGGCGCCGGTGTCCGGGCGCGCGACTCGTGGCCGGTGCGGCTGCCTGGCCGGGTCCGCGTCGACGGCTTCTCCGGCAGCGGGTTCACGGTCGGGGCAAGCCAGTGCGGCGACGCCTCCTTCGCGACGCGTGCCGCCCGCTCGCTGCGCACGTCGACCGCTCTGGTCGTCGTCGAAGGCGGGCTCAACGACTACGACCAGTCCCTCGAGGACCTCGAAGCCGGCTTCGCGCGCCTGATGCAGGTGCTCGACGGGCGGCAGGTGCTGATCGTCGGCCCGCCGCCGGCGCCGGAACGCCCGCGGACGGATGTCGAGGCGGTGGACGCCGCCCTCGCGCGGCTCGCGGCGGACCAGGGGACGGCCTACCTGTCGATGATCGACGTGGACCTCACCTACCTCGACGACGACCTGCATCCCGACCCTGCTGGGCACCGGGTCTTCGGTGACCGGGTGGCCGACCGGGTGCGGGACCTGCTCGGCTGAGTCAGAGCCGACAGGCTCCGGCTCGGGTCAGTTCGGCGCCGTGCTCCTGGGCGACGGCCACCAGTCGCTGCGCGAGTGGAGACAGGGCGCCCCGGGTGAGCGCGTAGATCTGCCGTGGCGGCAGGTTGCCCCGCAGCGGGTGCAGGACGATGTCGTCGCCGGCGTCCGGTGCGGTGATGGCCAGCAGCGGCATGATCGCGCAGCCGAGTCCAGCGCGGACCACGGAGACGACGGCCTGGTTGTCCGCCGTACGGAAGACGACATCCGGGACGACTCCATGCTCGGCGAGGTGCCCTTCCACTCGGGCCTGGTCGCAGATCGCCGGGAGCGCGACCATCGGCATCCCGTCGAGCTTCTTGAGCGCGACCGCGCCTTCCGCGAACTCGCCACGGCGCGCGACGAGCACGTGGTGGTCCTCGAGGATCAAGGTGCTGTCGACGCCGTCGCCGCCTGCCGCGTCGAGGAAGAGCACGTCGAGGTCGCCGGGATCGGGTGTGTCGTCCTCGTCCTCGAACAGCCGGATGTCGCAGTCAGGGTGCTCGGCGCGGAGTCGCCCGACCACCGTCGGCAGCAGCACGTTGGTGACGGTCTGGAAGGTCCCGACGTCGATCCGCCCGTCCCCGGCGTGGAACCGCGCGACGTCGTCGCGCAGTGAGCGCGACCGGTCCAGGACGGAGCGGGCACCGTTCAGCACGAGTCGACCGAGTGCTGTGAGGCGGACGGGTCGTGGTCCACCGGGCCGGTCGAACACTGCCCCGCCCACCGCGCGCTCCAGGGCGGCGATCTGCTGACTCAAGGTCGACTGCGTGTAGCCCAGCCGCGCGGCGGCGCGGCTGAAGGTGCCTTCGTCGGCGACCGCGTCGAGGGCCTGGAGGTGGCGGAGCTCGTACACAGGAAGCATCGTACAGAGCGATGGACTTGATCGAAAGTAATCGCTTTTCAGAAACACTGCGCGGGCCTAGCGTCGACCGCATGACACCAGAGACCAGCTACGACGTGAACGGCGTGACCCTCTGCGCCCAGACCTTCGGCTCGCCCACCGACCCAGCCCTGCTGTTGATCCACGGGGCCTGCGCGTCCCTCGTGTGGTGGGAGACCGAACTGTGCGAGCGTCTGGCCGCGGCCGGGCGCTTCGTGATCCGCTACGACCAGCGGGACACCGGCCGCTCGAGCAGCTTCCCGGTCGGTCGGCCGGGCTACGCGATGAGTGACCTCGCCACCGACGCGGTCGGCCTCCTCGACGTCCTCGGCGTCGAGAGCGCCCATGTCGTGGGCCGATCGATGTCCGGGGGCATCGCGCTCTTCCTCGGCCTCGACCACCCGGAGCGAACCCGTTCGGTCACCCTGGTGACCACCACGCCCGGCGACCTGCCGATGGGGGAGCTCGACGTACCGCCGGACCCCGACCCGACCGATGGCGCGGCCGTCGTGGAGTACCTCGTCGCGGCCCTGCGTGCGTACGCCGGCGCCTCGCCCCACTTCGACGAGGCAGCCGTCCGGGAGCTCGCGGTCACGGACATCGCGAGGACCCGCGACATCGCCGCCACCCTCGGCAACCACTACGCGATGGACTTCGACGGCCCGCGCAACGGAGGGTTTGCCGACCTGCGCGTGCCGACCCTTGTCGTCCACGGGGAGCTCGACCCCGTCTTCCCGGTGTCCCACGGCGAAGCGTTGCGCGACGCGATCCCCGATGCCGAACTGGTGGTGCTCCCCGGCGCCGGGCACGACGTGCCGCGCCCGGTGTGGGACCAGTTCGTCGGGGCACTGGTGGAGTTCACGCGATGAAGTCGGCGATCTGGATCCCGCTGTTCGACGAGCTCGCCGACCCGCTGGTCGTGGCGCGCCTCGCCGCCGAGGCCGAGGAAGCCGGTTGGGACGGGTTCTTCGTGTGGGACCACGTCCGTTGGCGTGAGCCCGTGCAGGCGGCCGCGGACCCGTGGATCACCCTGGCCGCGATGGCAGCAGCCACGTCGACGATCCGCCTCGGCCCGATGGTGACCGCGTTGCCGCGGCGCCGCCCCCAGGTGGTCGCTCGCCACACCGCCACCCTGGATCGGCTGAGCAACGGGCGGTTGACCCTCGGAGCCGGCCTCGGCAGCGACCGGTTCGGTGGTGAGTTCTCGCGGTTCGGCGACGAGGAGGACGACCGGGCCCGCGCGGGGATGCTCGACGAGTCACTGGCGATCCTCCGCCAGGCGTGGACGGGTGATGCGGTGCAGCACCACGGCGAACACTTCACCGTGGACGACGTCGCGTTCCTGCCGCGTCCGGTGCAGCCGACGGTGCCGGTCTGGATCGCCGGATTCCCCGGCAGGATCCGCCCGCTGCATCGAGCGGCGCGCCACGACGGCTTCGTGCCGGTCAACCTCGAGCACCCGGACCAGCTGGCCGAGGCTGTCGCGAAGATCGCCGACCTGCGCGTGGGTGAGCCCCCGTCGTCGTACGACGTCGCGGTGACGTTGCCGGCGGACGCGGACCTGGCGGCGTTCCGCGCCGCGGGGGCGACCTGGTGGCTCGCCGACTTCGATCCGCACTCCATCACGGTCGACGAGGTCCGGTCCGTCATCCGTGGCGGCACGTACTCGCCCGCCAAGTTCGTCGAGTAGCGAGACGCCTGTGGAGGGGCGTCCGCCGTCGTCGGTCGGACCATCTAGGGTTCTCCGGTGACCACTGACGCCGTATCGCAGACCAACCCCGTCCGGGAGTTGCTCGCGACCGCGGTGGCCGCACTCGGCGGCCAGGAGCGTGACGGCCAGGTCGCGATGGCCGACGCCGTGGCGGGTGCGTTCGCGGACAAGGAGCACCTGCTCATCCAGGCGGGCACCGGCACCGGGAAGTCGTTGGGCTACCTCGTTCCCGCGCTGCTCCACGACCGGCGCGTGGTGATCGCCACGGCGACCCTCGCCCTCCAGCACCAGCTCGTCGAGCGGGACCTGCCCCGACTGGTCAAGGCGGTCGGCACGACGCCGGGTCTCGACGCGACGTACGCCGTCCTCAAGGGCCGCTCGAACTATGCCTGTCTCCACCGGATCCGCGAGGGGGCGCCCGACGAGCAGGGCGAGCTGATCCAGATCCCCGAGGGGACGATGGGCGCGAAGGTCCTCGAACTACGCAAGTGGGCCGAGAAGGCGTCCAAGGACAAGGCGACCGGCGAGCGTGACGAGGCCCCGCGGCACACCGAGAAGGAGTGGCGCCAGGTCAGCGTCTCCGCGCGCGAGTGCCTCAGTGCCAGCAAGTGCGCGTACGGCGAGGAGTGCTTCGCCGAGCGTGCGAAGGAGAAGGCGCAGCGTTCGCACCTGATCATCACCAACCACTCGCTGCTCGCGATCGACGCGATCGAGGGCATCCCGATGATTCCCGAGTACGACGCCGTCGTCATCGACGAGGCGCACGAACTCGCCGCCCGGGTGACCCAGGCTGCGACCGACGAACTCTGGGCGGCCGAGGTCGAGCGGGCTGCCCGCCGCAGCATCCGCCACGTCGAGGGCAACGAGGCCGATGACCTGGCCGACGCGGCTGACGCCCTGCGTTCCGCGGTCTCCGAGGCGCCGGCGGGGCGGTTCGAGACCTTGCCCGAGGAACTGTCCGATGCCCTGGTGCTGGTCCGCGACGCTGCCCGGGCCTGCGCGTCCGCCTTCCCCAAGGCCGAGGCAGGCAAGGAGCCGGACCCGGCCTTCACACAGGCCAAGGGCATGGTGCAGGAGGTCTTCGCGACCGCCGAGCGGATGGCTGCCTGCTCGGAGGCCGACGTGCTCTGGCGCACCGAGGGCACCGACCGGATCCCGCCGACGCTGTGTGTCGCGCCCCTGCAGGTGTGGGGTCCGATGCGCGACAAGCTCCTGACCGACAACACCGTGGTGCTGACGTCGGCCACCCTGATGCTCGGCGGCGACTTCGACTCGATCGCCACATCGGTCGGCCTCAAGCCTTCCGAACGCTCAGCCGGCAGGCTCGCAAGTTCGTCGAGTAGGTCGCGAGGAACGAGCGACCGTATCGAGACGTCCGACGCCCAACCGTGGCGCGGCCTCGACGTCGGCAGCCCGTTCGACTACCCCCGCCAGGGCATCCTCTACGTCGCCAAGCACCTGCCCCCGCCGGGACGCGACGGCCTCGGTCAAGCGCAGCTCGACGAGATCACCGAACTGGTCGATGCCGCCGAGGGCCGCACCCTGGGCCTGTTCTCCAGCCGCCGTGCGGCCGAGGCTGCGGCCGAGCACGTCCGCACCGCGCTGCCGCACCTGACCACGCTGGCCCAGGGCGAGGCCCAGTTGCCGGAGCTGGCCCGCCAGTTCGTCGAGGACCCGCACACCTGCCTGTTCGGCACCCTCGGACTGTGGCAGGGCCTCGACGTCCCGGGGGACACCTGCCAGCTGGTCATCATCGACCGGATCCCGTTCCCGCGCCCCGACGACCCGTTGATGAGTGCCCGTTCGAAGGCGGCCGACAAGGCCGGCGGCAACGGTTTCATGCAGGTCTCTGCCACCCATGCGGCGTTGCTGCTCGCGCAGGGTTCGGGTCGCTTGATCCGTACGACGTCCGACCGTGGCGTGGTCGCCGTACTCGACCCACGGCTCGCGACGGCGCGCTACGGCTCGTTCCTGAAGTCGAGCCTGCCGCCCATGTGGGCGACGACCGACCCGGCCATGGTCCGGGCCGCGTTGAAGCGGCTCAGCGCACAGCCTTGACGATGATGCTCTGGTAGACGGAGTCGTCCTTCGGAACACCTCCGCAGGTCCACTCGAAGTTGCGTGTGCCGCAGCTGACGTAGCGGGTGCTGGCGCTGACGGCTGCCACCTCGACCCAGTCGACTGCTCCACCGAAGGTGTGCAGGGACACCCCGTCGCCGGCGCTGTTGAGCGCGACGATCTTGGCGACGGGCGCCTGGCCCTTCTTCTTGACGGTCACGACCGCAGCGCCGCCGGCGATGAGGTAGTTGAGGTTGAGCTGGACCCGCAGCCGCCACGCCCCGGTCATCTTGGGGACGAACCGGTAGTGCTTGGCGCTCAGGTGGTGCAGCTGGATCCGCAGGCTCTTGGAGGGCGCGGAGCCACTGAGGTTGTAGGTCCCGTACAGCGGCGCGGGCCGGTAGCCGGCGCCTTCGGAGTAGTACTGGGCAGGGTTCCGGTTCCAGAAGGCGAACCCCGCGAACTGGACGTTCATGGTGGTGCGCAGGTCCGTCAGCGTCGAGGTGATGGCCTGGACGGAGTACTGGCCGCCGGCGCCAGCCTTCTCCCACATCCTGCGGATGATCACGGGCATCAGGCCCTCGGCGGTGGGGTAGCGCTCGCCGAGGTACCGGAAGAAGATCCACGACCCGTACTGCGCGAGGTTGCCCCACCGGTCGAGCGGCTGGCTGGGTACGCCGAGCGGACCGTAGGGGAGGTAGGAGCGGTTGTCGTTGATGGAGTTGAACAGCTCGTCCTCGGCCCAGGTGGCGGTGCCCTCCATGAACCAGCCGTCCTCGTTCGCGTCGTAGGCGAACTGCACGGCGTGGAAGTACTCGTGGGCAGCGGTGACCTTGAGGTTGTCGGCCGGCGTGTGGTTGGGGTAGTCGGCGCTGCTGTAGTTGTTGTCGACGACGCAGTAGGCGGGCGCCGGGCCCTGGCCGCTGATGTTCTCGTCGGTCGCGCAGTACCCGTAGATGCCGAACTGGCCGAGTTCAGCGATGTAGATGTCCACCTTGTCGGCGCCGTTGCCACCGATGAACCCGTCGCTCGCGGGCCGCTGGTAGCCAGCGTTCGTGTAGGCGTTCGCCACCACGGAGAAGGCCTGCCAGACGAACTCGACGTAGTCGGGGTAGGCGGCGTCGGTGCCGGACCAGCGACCACTCGTGCCGTTGTTCTCCGGGTCGGCGGCGCTCGCGTCGGCTCCGTCGACGTAGTGCACGCAGAGGTAGCCGCTGCACAGGGGCGTGTTCTCCGGCGTCTGGTAGCAGGGCGGTCCGTTGTTGCCGTCGCACTCGTAGCTGCCGGAGGCGCCGAGGCCGTCGGTCGGGCGCGCGAGCAGGCGCCCGGCGTCATCCTTCTTGTCCTTGGGCAGGTCGGCCCGGCTGGCGGCGAGGTCGCGCAGCGCCAGGGTCACGTCCTTGCCGTGCTCGCGGTCGGCCTTCGTCGTGGCCGGCGCAGCGGTCGGGTCGAGCAGTTCCTCCGCCGCCTCGAGCGCCTGCTCGGCCACTTCCCGCGGAGTCTCAGCCGCGGGCGCACCCGGGCCGGCGGGAGCCGCTGGATCCGTGGGGTCGGCCTGTGCTGCGGTGCCGAGGGACGGCACGAGCAGGAGGAGGGCAAGCAGGGCGATGAGCAGCCCCGAGAAGGGCAGGTTGCTGCGGCGCGTCATGGGGAAGCTCGGCCTTCATGGTCGATGGATTGAACCCCCTGACCTTACGTCAGACCCGGCGAAGGACCGCCGTGACCTTGCCCAGGATCGTGGCGTTGGTGCCGTCGATCGGCTCGAACGCGGGGTTGTGCGGCAGCAGCCACACCTGCCCGGCCTTGCGCTGGAAGGTCTTGACCGTTGCCTCGCCGTCGATCATGGCGGCCACGATCTCGCCGTTCTCGGCCGTCGGCTGCTGGCGGATCACCACGTAGTCGCCGTCGCAGATCGCCGCGTCGATCATCGATTCACCACTGACCTGGAGCAGGAAGAGCTGGCCGTCGCCGACGAGCTGGCGGGGGAGCGGGAACACGTCCTCGACGCGCTCCTCGGCCAGGATCGGGCCACCGGCGGCGATCCGGCCGACGACCGGGACGTTGCGGGGGGCGGGCGCAGCGTCGTTGATGCCAGTGTCGTCGTACCCGTCATGGCCGGTCTCCTCGACCGTCGACATCGCGCGGCGGGCGGCCATCACCTCGGGCAGGAAGACCTCGAGGGCGCGCGGCCGGTTGGGGTCGCGCTTGAGGTAGCCCTTCTCCTCCAGGGTGCGCAGCTGGTGGGCGACGCTGGAGGTGCTGGTCAGACCGACGGCCTGGCCGATCTCGCGCATGCTCGGCGGGTAGCCGCGCTTCTCGATGCTGTCCTTGATGTGGGCGAGCACGCGCAGCTGGCGTGCGGTCAGCCCACTGGCGTCCGGAGGTCCGTCGGGCAGCTCCGTGACGGTGCTGCCAGTCGTGGTCTTGGCCTTGTCAGCCATGGATGCCCTCCCAAGTCTTCCGGCAAGTCGCCCGGTTCGGATGTGACGACGCTAACCGATGAACCGGCCCTTCTTCAAACATCTGTTCGAAGGGGCGTGTCGCGACACGCCGTCGAGCGTCTGTTCGAACAGGTACTGGATTTGTTCGAACACCTGATCTAGTCTCGTACACATGTTCGATCGAACGCCTGATCGATCAGCTTCTGTCGGACGGTCTGACTAGACATGGCCCGTCCACTTCCCCCGGAGGTTTCCATGAGCACCATCACGTTCGCCCCGCAGGTCTCCACCGTTCGTCGTACGACGACGGCTCGCCCGGTGCGTGCCCGCAGCCAGGCCGGCCAGGTCCGGCTGACCCGCCGCGGCCGGCTCGTCGTGCTGGTGCTGGCCCTCCTGGTCGTCGCTGCGGCAGCCGTGTGGCTCGCCGCCGGTTCTGCCGCGACCCGCGAGGGTGGCGGCGAGCCCGCCGTCGAGATCGTGACCGTCGCTCCGGGCGAGACCCTGTGGGGCCTGGCCAGCGACGTGGCCGCGACGACCGGCGACAACGTGCGCTCGGTGATGGAGCAGATCCAGCAGCTCAACACGCTCGACTCGAGCATGGTCTACGCCGGCCAGCAGCTCCGCGTGCCCACCGAGTAGCGAGCCGTTGGTCGAGGAGGTTGCGCAGCAACCGTCTCGAGACCAAACTCGCCCGTCGCTTCGACCCCGACGGGTGCAGGGGAAGACGAGGGGCGGGGCCTGGCTCATGCAGCCGGCCTCGCCCTTCGCGCTGTTCGCATCGGGGCGAGCCGGGTGCTACCGAGCGGCGCGCTTGCCACCCTTGGGGGCAGCCGGGTCCCGCTTCACTCGGGGCGTCGGGCCCTCGCTCCATCCGACCGCACGGGAGAGGCGCACGGCGAGCATGAACGCCAGGAACAGGCAGAACATCGCGCCCATGCAGGCGACGAGCAGGAAGAACCAGGCGCCGGCCTTGCCGTCGTGGCGGGCCGTGGCGCCGAAGTCGATGGCGGCGAAAACCAGGTATCCCCAGGCCACGAGGGCGAAGGTGATGCCGACGGCGAGCAGCAGGAGGTCGGGTCGGAACCCTGCTTTGACCCGGTCCCCGGAACGCTTGCCTCCCGCCACGGCGTCATTGTGTCCGATGGGTGGCTGACGTGTCCCCTCAACCCTCCGATGGGCCGTTCCTGAGCGCAAATGACGCCCCCGGAGAAACTTCCGTGAACTCGTTGGCCCCCGGTCTTGCACCCGTGGTGGTCGGGGCGTACGGTTACCACTACATCTAGTAGTTACAACGATGTAGTTCTCCACATCTAGTCCACAGGACGAGGGGTGGAAACGCACAGATTTTGCCCCGTTGTGCACAGGAGGCTCCCCCTCTGTCCACAGCAATCCGCCGCCAGGTTCTCGTGAGGAGGGCTCATGCACTGTCCCTACTGCAAGCACAGTGACACGAAGGTCCTCGACTCCCGGGTGTCCGACGACGGATGTGCGATCCGCCGCCGCCGGATGTGCCTGGACTGCGAGAAGCGTTTCACCACGGTCGAGGCCATGCAGTTGACGGTGCTCAAGCGTTCCGGCGCCACCGAGCCGTTCACCCGCGAGAAGGCTGTCTCGGGTGTGCGCAAGGCGTGCAAGGGTCGCCCCGTCGACGAGGACGACCTGGCCCGCCTGGGCCAGGAGGTCGAAGACCAGTTGCGCCTCGCCGGCAGTCCCGAGATCGCCGCCCACGAGGTGGGCCTGGCGATCCTTTCCCCCCTTCGTCGCCTCGACGAGGTGGCCTACCTTCGCTTCGCCTCGGTCTACCGCGGGTTCGACTCCGCGGCCGACTTCGAGAACGAGATCGCTCTCCTGCGTGCCGAGCGGCAGTTGCAGAGCGAACCAGCCCCAACGGGTTGACCACAGACGCCCGGCAGGTGGTGGGGAAGCCGCCTGCCGGGCCACCCCCCTTTCTCGGATTCACCCGTTTTGAATCAGCTTTGAATCAGTTCTGAACAACACCGCCGCACGACGTACCAGGAGACCAGGAGAGACATGACCGAGACGGCCAGCAACACCGAAGCAGGCACAGCGACCGGTGCGCGCAAGAAGGGTCTGAAGATCGAGCGGATCTTCAGCACCGAGGGCGTGCACCCCTACGACGCCATCAACTGGGAGCGTCGCGACGTCGTCCAGCAGAACTGGAAGACCGGCGAGACCGTCTTCGAGCAGCTCGGTGTCGAGTTCCCCGACTTCTGGTCCCTCAACGCTTCGACGATCGTCACCACGAAGTACTTCCGTGGCGCCGTCGGCACCCCCGAGCGCGAGCGCGGTCTCAAGCAGCTCATCGACCGGGTCGTCTCCCGCTACACCAAGGCCGGCATCGAGAACGGCTACTTCGCGTCTGCGGTGGACGCCGAGATCTTTGACCACGAGCTGACCTGGCTGCTCGTGAACCAGTACTTCTCCTTCAACTCTCCGGTCTGGTTCAACGTCGGCACGCAGTCCCCGCAGCAGGTCTCCGCTTGCTTCATCCTCTCGGTGGATGACTCGATGGACTCGATCCTGAACTGGTACAAGGAAGAGGGCTTCATCTTCAAGGGCGGCTCCGGCGCCGGCCTGAACCTCTCCCGCATCCGCTCCTCCAAGGAACTCCTGTCCTCCGGTGGTACGGCGAGCGGCCCGGTCTCCTTCATGCGCGGCGCGGACGCTTCGGCGGGCACCATCAAGTCGGGCGGCGCCACGCGTCGTGCGGCCAAGATGGTCGTGCTCGACGTCGACCACCCCGACATCGAGGAGTTCGTCGAGACCAAGTGGCGCGAAGAGGACAAGATCCGCGCCCTGCGTGACGCCGGCTTCGACATGGACCTGGGCGGCAAGGACATCACGTCCGTGCAGTACCAGAACGCCAACAACTCGGTCCGCGTCAACGACGAGTTCATGACCGCCGTCGAAGAGGGTCGCGAGTTCGGCCTGCGTTCGCGCAAGGACGGCTCGGTCATCGAGACCGTCGACGCCCGCACCCTGTTCCGCAAGATCAGCGAGGCCGCCTGGGCCTGCGCCGACCCGGGCCTGCAGTACGACGACACGATCAACGACTGGCACACCAACCCGGAGACGGGCCGGATCACCGCGTCCAACCCGTGCTCGGAGTACATGTCGCTCGACAACTCCTCGTGCAACCTCGCGTCGCTGAACCTGATGAAGTTCCTCAAGGACGACGACACGTTCGACGCGCCGCTGTTCGCGAAGGCCGTCGAGCTGATCATCACCTCGATGGACATCTCGATCTGCTTCGCCGACTTCCCGACCGAGCCGATCGCCCAGACGACCCGCGACTACCGCCAGCTCGGCATCGGGTACGCCAACCTTGGCGCCCTGCTGATGGCGATGGGCCTGGGCTACGACTCTGACGGTGGCCGCGCGATGGCAGCCACGATCACGTCCTTGATGACCGGTACGTCGTACCGCCGTTCGGCCGAGCTGGCCGAGATCGTCGGTCCGTACGCCGGTTACGCCCGCAACGCCGAGGCCCACAACCGCGTGATGCGCAAGCACCAGGCGGCCAACGACACGGTCCGCCCGCTGCACATCTCCGACGCCGAGGTGCACAAGCTGGCTTCGGCCGAGTGGGCCAAGGTCGTCGAGCTCGGCAAGACCAACGGCTTCCGCAACGCACAGGCCTCGGTGCTCGCGCCGACCGGCACCATCGGCTTCATGATGGACTGCGACACGACCGGCATCGAGCCGGACTTCTCGCTGGTCAAGTTCAAGAAGCTCGTCGGTGGCGGCTCGATGCAGATCGTCAACCAGACGATTCCGCGTGCGCTGCGCAAGCTGGGCTACGACGCCGAGAAGGTGGAGGCGATCGTTGCCTACATCGCCGAGCACGGCCACGTCGTCGACGCTCCCGGCCTCAAGACCGAGCACTACGAAATCTTCGACACCGCGATGGGTGAGCGTTCGCTCAAGCCCATGGGCCACGTGAAGATGATGGCTGCCTGCCAGCCGTTCCTCTCGGGCGCGATCTCCAAGACGGTCAACCTGCCGGAGTCCGCTTCGGTCGAGGAGATCGAGACCATCTACATGGAGTCGTGGAAGCTCGGCCTCAAGGCCACCGCGATCTACCGCGACAACTGCAAGGTCGGCCAGCCCCTGGCCGACGGCGGCGGCAAGGCCAAGAAGGACGCGGCTGACGCTGCCGACGCGGCGGACGCTGCCAAGGTCATCGAGAAGGTCGTGGAGAAGGTCGTCTACGCCCCGACCCGCAAGCGCCTCCCGAAGTCCCGCCTGGCTCGCACCACCTCGTTCACGGTGGCCGGCGCCCAGGGCTACATGACCTCGGGTGCGCACGACGACCAGACCCTCGGCGAGATCTTCCTGAAGCTCGGCAAGCAGGGTTCGACCCTGGCCGGTGTGATGGACGCCTTCTCGATCGCGGTCTCGATCGGCCTGCAGTACGGCGTCCCGCTGGAGACCTACGTCTCGAAGTTCACCAACCTGCGCTTCGAGCCCGCCGGCCTCACCGACGACCCGGACGTGCGCATGGCGCAGTCGATCATGGACTACGTCTTCCGCCGCCTGGCGCTGGACTACCTGTCCTTCGACGACCGCTCCGCCCTCGGCATCTACTCCGCCGAAGAGCGCCAGCGCCACCTCGAGACCGGCTCCTACGAGCCCCTCGAGGAGGACATCGGCAGCCCGTCCGAACTCGTCGAGAACTCTTCGGTGGTTGAGGTGCGAGGAGCGCACGCGACGAGCCTCGAAACCACCGAAGCCACCGAGGCCGAGATCGTCGAGGCCGACCCGCTCGCCGGTGCCCCCAAGGTCGCCAAGACCACGGCCGAGCTGCTCGAGCAGCTCACCGGCACCGCCGTCGACAGCCCGCTCTGCCTGACCTGCGGCACGAAGATGCGGCCTGCTGGCTCGTGCTACGTGTGCGAAGGGTGCGGAAGCACCAGCGGCTGCAGCTGATCAAGGTCGTCGAGTAGCCCGAGCCGCCAGGCGAGGGCGTATCGAGACGCAGGCGACATACGACGGCCCGGTTCCTCCTCGGAGGTGCCGGGCCGTCGGCGTTCGGGTTATTGGCTGGGATCGGATCACCCGGCGGGCTGATCCGATCCCAGCCAGTAACCGGCTGCCGAGGCGCTAGATCGTCACTGTGGGGTGGAAGTAGTCGTAGAGAGCGGCGTCGATCGGCTCGTCGAACCGCAACTTCATCCGCACGACCGGTAGTTCCTTCCCGTTGCTGCCCACCATCGTCGTGTCTTCGGCGTCGTACGCCGTCGGACTTCCGAGGTAGTAGAAGTCTTTGCCCTCCGCGTCGTCCTTCTTCACGAACACGTGCAGGTCGAGTTCGTTCGCGGCGATCGCCCGCTCGACGGGGCTCTTGAGATGCCGCTGCGACTTGGTGAACCACACCATCGTTGAGCGATCCACGATGGCGTCCTCGTATGCGGTACTCGCTGACACGTCGTCGGCCTTGTGGAGAGTGACGAAGATCGGGCAGACGCCTTTATTCATGTCGGCCTTGTAGCCGTAGATCGTTGAGGTCCACTTGCGAGGCAAGGACAGGAGTCGCGTCGCTTCCTTGCGGCCGTACTGCATTCCGGGAGTGAAAGGAACGTCGCGTCGATACCGGTCACTGACGAGCGCGGTGCCCGTCTTGAGGATGTCGTCGACAGCGCCGCGGAAGGTCTTGTTGCCCTCGTACGCGGCGACGAAGTCAGCGCGGAGGCGAACGCCGTCATCGGTGCGTTCGACGACACCCCTCGCGTAGCGCTTGAGATCCGCCTCGGCATGGTGGGCCAGGGTGAAAGTGTCGATGGCCCCCTCGATGAGGGCGCGGGTGGACGGAAGACTTTCGCCTGCGCACGCCTCCTGTAGGCCCTGAACCGAAGCGGGTCCTTCGAGCAGGGCGCGAAGAATGACGAACTCATGCAAACGCCGGGCGGTGAGGACTTCTTGGCTGAGCAGTCCGAGCGCACGGTCTTCGGCGTCGGTGAACCCGTGGTCGATCCCAAGCGTTGCCTTGAGAAGCGCAGGAAAGTGAGCGCGTTCGGTCGCCAGCAGAACGGGATCGACCGATTCGAATCGGTAGAAGTCCCACAGTTTCGGCGGTCCACCCACGCGATTGCTCATCGCGGTGATGGCGGCCTTCAGCCGTGCCGCGTTGTTCAGGGTGGTGTCGCCGATGGACTGGAGAACTCGCTCCTGCGAGACCTTGTCGAAACGCACACTGGAGAGGCCCGGCAGAACCCCGGTCTCTTCGGCCGCGATCAGGTTCTTGCGCAGCGACTCCTTGTTGAGGGACTCGTCGCCGAACAGGGCGATCGGGATGAGGAAGTTGTTGGCGTAGTTGCCGATCACGTCGATAACGACGAGGTATTCCTTGCCGTCGGCCTTGCGGAGGCCTCGGCCGAGTTGCTGGACAAACACGATTGCTGACTGTGTCTGGCGAAGCAGGATCACCTGGTTCACTGACGGGATGTCGACGCCCTCGTTGAAGACGTCGACCGTGAGGATGTAGTCGATTGCGCCACGCTCGAGTTCCTCAACGACGTGCTCGCGGTAGGGAATCGGGTCCGAGCCTGTCAGGGCGACAGCGCGAAGTTGTTTGCCGCGCAGGGTGCGCTGATTCAGGGCTTGAGCCAGGGCGTGGGTTTCGTCCTTGCGGCTGCAGAAGATCAGGCCTCGAGCGGCGACACCTGCCTGGCCGTACTTGGTGATGGCCTCCAGCAGGTGGTCGACGCGCTCTGGGGTAATCAGGAACGACAGGTCAGAGTCGGCGGTTGCGGTCGTGCCGTCGTCGAGAGTCACGTCCGCGATGCCGTAGTAGTGGAACGGACTCAGCATGTCCGCTTCCAGTGCATGGGTCAGGCGGATTTCGTACGGCACGTTGTAGTCGAAGAGTTCGTAGACATTGAAGCCATCGGTGCGCTCCGGAGTCGCTGTCATGCCCAGCAAGAACTTCGGCCGGAAGTAGTCGATGACGCGACGGTGCGAGACGGCGCCGGCGCGGTGTGCTTCGTCAACGATGACGTAGTCGAACGCGTCGGGCGCGAGAGCGGCGAGAACCTCCGGCTGGGACAGAGTTTGGACGGTCGCGAACGTGTACCGGCGGTCGGTCTGCTTCGAGGATCCGGAGAGCTTGCCGTAGTCGGACGGCGGTCCTCCGAGCACCCGTTGGTACTCATGGATCGTCCGATCGAGGATCTGCTCGCGGTGCACGACGAAGAGCATTCGTCTCGGGTTGAATGCGCGGACATCAAGGGCCGACAGGATCGTCTTGCCCGTGCCCGTTGCGGAGATGATGATCGCTCGCGACTCGCCCTTGAGCCGGACGTCCGCGATCTCGGCAAGTGCGTCGCGTTGCATCAGGTTTGGAACGACGCCTGGATCCGACTCGGCTGCGTCGACGACCGGTGCGGAGACATTGAGCGGCGCGCGATGCGGGCGAGGTCCTGGAGGGACGAACGACGCGGCGTACTGATCAATCCATTCGGGTGTGAGGGGAATCGATTCGGCCAGTTGTTCGTCAACCAGTCGTCGGACCTGGGCAGCGAGGTCGCTCCCGGTTGCCGCCGACACCTTGAGGTTCCACTCGTGGTTCTTGACGAGCGCGCTCTCGGTGAGGTTCGAGCTGCCGATCATCGCGGTGACCCCGTCAGCGTGTTCGAAGATGTAGCCCTTGGGGTGGAAGGCGCTCGCACGATGCAGGCGCACATCGACGCCGTAGTCAGTCAGGGTGAGGAGCTCCGCGAAGGCCTCGGGGCGATTGAAGCCGAGATAGTCGGATGTGACGATCCGGCCCATTCCGCCGAACTCGAAGATCTCCTGCTTCAGCAGTGCGATGGCACGAGGGGAGACGAAGGCGACCGAGAAGAGGAAGCCGGAGGCTCGCTTCAGTTCGTCGCGTAGGACGCGTAGAACGGACTCGCTCTCGCCGTTGAGAACCATCTGAGGGTGGTGCTGGCGAGGCGCGACCACGTCGGCGCCGAGATAGCCGAACTGGACGTCCAGGGCCAGCTCTTTGTGCCAGCCGATGTCACTCATCGATCGGCCAACTCCGCCCGGATCTTCTCGACGGCGGGAATGTCGGCAGGCGCCCAGCCCAACTCGGAGAGCCTGGATGGCGCGCGCCATTCGACGGCCGCGTGCTCGGTCAGGCTGGGGGTGCCGTCGATCAGCTCGCAATAGAACGTGGTGAGCGTGACGATGCCGAAGTCGTATTCGTGGGTGGTCGACACAACCTCGTCGCCGACGCGGACCTGGCATTCGAGCTCTTCGTCAATCTCGCGCTCGAGCGCGTGACGGGGTGTCTCTCCGGGTTCGATCTTGCCTCCGGGGAACTCCCACATTCCGGCCAGGGCACCGTCGCCGCGCTGAGCACAGAGAACGTCGCCGTCCTTGACGATGACCGCACCGACGACATTGATCTGCTTCTTGGTGACCGGTTGTTCCACGTGCCGAAGCTTAGGGGTGGGACCGACAGAACGGTCCGGGAATGGCGCGTCGGGGTGGGGCCCATCATCGGGGCAGGTAGTCGAGCCACAACCCGTCCCGCGCACGTCTCATGCCGACGTGCGTGAAGTCGGTGGAACTGAGGTCGCGCGGAGGCTCGGTCTCTGAGTTCTCCACAGGTCGGAAGGCCAGGCTTGTCGACGAGGCCCGCGGTGACAACGCTGGAGGGCATGGGACATCAGGCAGACTTCATCGGCTACCTGCACGTATCGCCGCCGCTCAACGAACGCGAGATCGAACTGATCAACCGGATGTCCGGGTCGATCTTCCTGGATCGGGAGACGACCGGGCTTCGCGTTGCAGAGGAGCTGGACGCGGGGCCGACGGACTGCCCGGACCTGGGCCGACTAGGCGTATAATTGTGCGTATGCCACGGATGCAGGTCTACCTCCCCGACGCGCTCTACCGCGAGGTCAAGGAGCGTGGCCTTCCGGCCTCCGAGTTGCTTCAGGAGGCCGTCGCTGCCGAGGTGCGCCGCCAGGAGCTGCTCAGCCGTGCGGACGAGTACTTGGCGGAACTCCTCGATGAGGTCGGCGAACCGGGCGAGGAGGAGTTTTCCCGAGCCGACGCGATCGCGCGTCGGCTCCATGAACGCGCGATCGCCGCTCAGGCCGGCTGATGCTCGTCCTCGATTCGGGCGGTGTGTCTCGTCTTTCCCAGCGCGACCGTCAGACCGCTGCCCTCCTCCTCGCGTTGCGGCGACGTGGTCTGTGGCCAGCGATGGTGCCGACGGTGGTCCTTGCCGAGTCGTTGACTGGCTCTGCCCAGCGCGATGCCAACACCAACCGCTTCCTCAAGGCATGCGATGTCCGGCCGATGGTCACCGAACGGGTCGCCCGCCGGGCCGCGGAGCTGCGTACGAAGGCGCATCGAGGTTCGGCGGTAGACGCCCTCGTCGTTGCCGTCGCCGAGCCCGGGAGCACGGTGATCACTTCCGATGGTGGAGACCTGGGTGCACTCGCCGCCAACGCTGCGAACGTGGACATCGAGGTCGTCTGAGCGGGGTGCCGGTCTGAGCCCCAGCGGACCTGTGGATGACCGGTTGCGGGTTGAAGGATCGTGGCAGATCCTCGCCAGACCGCGCTTGCGATCAGTTGAGCGTGCGAGCATGGTGAGGAGAAGAAGTGTGTCCACCACGGGAGTCACGATGTCGGTTGTCCCCACGCCGCCTGAACGCATCGAGCGTCTTGAGCGGTGGCCCATGTCGCTCGCGGAGTACCTCGCGTTGCCCGAGGGCGTTCGTGCGGAGTACGTCAATGGCGAGGCCGTCGTGACTCCACCGGCCACCAGCGGACACAACAAGGCGCAGCGCCGGATCGCCAACGCCATCGAGGCAGGCCTGGCGGAGGCTGTTGATGTCCGGACCGAGTCAGGGTGGGCGTTCGGCGAGTTGCACCGGATCCCTGATGTCGCCGTATTCGCCCACAAGGACGACGTCGTCTTCGACGCCAACGTCCCCATCCTCGTCGTAGAAGTCCTGTCGCCCTCGACAGCGAGCGAGGACACCGTCCGCAAGGCGACCGAGTACCTTGCCGCAGGCATCAGCCAGTACTGGATTGTCGACCGGGCCGAGCCTTCGCTCATCGTCTACGGCAACAACGGTCAGGGCTGGGATCGTGTCGCGGTCCTCGACGCCGACAACCTCAGCGCGACGATCACAGTGGGAGCGTGGGGCGAGGTCTCGCTCGACCTGCTCGCGTTGTTGCGGCCGTAGGGACCGGGTCCGACTGCTCAGCCGAGGGCGCGGCTGACCAGGTCCACCGCCGGTACGTCGGCGGGCGCCCACTCGAGGTCGTCGAGCTCATCCGGCGCCAGCCACAGCAGCGCCGCATGCTCGGTCGCGATCGGCGTACCGTCGAGCAACTCGCAGTAGAACGTGGTGAGGGTGATGACGCCGAACCCGTACTCGTGCGTTGTCGCGACCACCTTGGCGCCGACCTTGATCCGGCAGCCGAGCTCCTCGAGGATCTCGCGTTCGAGCGCGCGGCCTGCGGATTCGCCGGGCTCGATCTTGCCGCCGGGGAACTCCCACAGGTCGCCGGTCTCTCCGCCTGGCGCGCGCCGGGCGCACAGGACCAGGCCGTCGCGCACGATGACCGCGCCGACGACCTTGAAGTGCTTCTTCGCTGAGGGCGTCACGGGGCTTGAGCCTAAGGTGCGGCGGTTGGCGCCCCCGAAAGAGCGACGGAGGCCCGAGCTCCCCACAGGGCAGCCCGGGCCTCCGCCAGACCTCAGCGTCGTTCTTCGACCACCTTGTGGCGGCTGCGCTGCTGGTTCACCACGAGCGACAACCCGATGGCGAGAACGCCGACGGCAAGGAGGATGCCTCCGAGTGCCGAGTCATCGATGAAAGAGAGATCGACCGTGAGTACATCGAGCAGGAGAATGAGTCCTGCTGCGATGAGCACGATGCCCAGTCCGATAGCCATGATGTGTGCTCCTTCGATCAGTGTTTGGGTGGGTCCGCGGGCGTCAGTTGAAGATCGATACGCCGCCGGGGCCGACCAGGAATCCGGCGACGATCAGCAGGCCGCCGTAGAGCATCCGGCCCTTGAGCAAGGACACGACGCCAGCGATGACGAGGACGACTGCGATCAGCCACAAGATGGTCAGCATGGGGACTCCTATCGTTCTGTCCGGTGCGGTCACCGGATGAACGCCGGTACCCAACGGACCGCTTCTCATGCGGGTCTTGGGCAGACTGGCCGCATGGTCTCCTTGAAGTACGCCGTCGTCGAACGTGAACGCCGCTTCCTGGTGGCGTCCCTTCCCGAGGGCGTGGGGGAGACCTGGGAGATCGAGGATCGGTACGTCGACGGAAGTCGCCTTCGGCTTCGAGAAGTACGACGACCCGACGGCACCATCGTGCGCAAACTCGGGCACAAGGTGCGCCTCGACGACAGCCCGGCCGAGGTCGCGTGCACCTCGATCTACCTCGACGACGCCGAGTGGACCCTGCTCCTTGCCCAGCTGCCCGGCAGGACGCTGCGCAAGCGGCGGCACCACGTGCACCGCGACGGATGGCATGTCGTCGTCGACGAACTCGAGGACGGAACGCTGCTCGCCGAGATCGATGATGCCGACCGCGAACCGATGCCGTATCCGGCCTGGCTCGACGTGCTCGAGGACGTCAGCGGCGACGAGGCATGGACAGGTGCAGCGTTGGCGCGTGGCTGAATGGCTGAACTCGCGGAGAATTGTCCGATCGGCCACTTCCTTGGTGAAAGGTCTCCGAAAAGTCTCGGGCGGATGATGCTCGGGGTTCCAGTGCGCCCTGCACCACGACGGAATCTCGAGGAACCCCATGTCCCGCCACGCCGTACTTCGCAGTGCGCTCGTCACGACGACGACCCTTGCGCTCTCCATCGGAGCGCTCAGCGTCTCCGCGCAGGCTGACCCGGTCAGCCCGGCACCCGGCGTCGTCCACGCCTGGGGCTACAACCAGTTCGGCGAGACGCAGCCTCCGGCTTCGCTGGACGGCAAGAACGTCGTCGCCGTCTCCGGCGGATTCCTCAACACCCTTGCGCTGACCGACGACGGCAAGGTCACTGCCTGGGGCTACAACGAGGGTGGCAAGTCGCAGGTGCCTGCGTCGCTCGACAACGAGGAGGTCGTGGCACTCGCCGCGGGCATCCGGACGTCGTACGCGGTGACGGCCGAGGGCACGATCGTCGCCTGGGGCGAGATGTTCCCGGGTGACTCGGAGATCCCGCCGTCCCTGACGGGCAAGCACGTCACTGCGATCGCCGCGGACCGCAATGCCATGGCGTTGACGGACGACGGACATGTCACGACCTGGGACTACGCCGGGGACGAGCTCGCCGTACCGCTCGACATCGCCCAGGCAACCTTCGCCTCCATCGACACGAGTGAGGGCGCGTTCTTCGGTGTCACCACGGACGGCGAAGCCCGGGCCTGGGGGATCGACGACGCCGATCAGACCGAGGTCCCCGCGAGCCTCGCCGGCGTGGTCGTGACCGAGGTCGCCGGTTCGGAGACGAGTGCGTTCGCTCTGACCGGCGACGGCCACGTCGTCGCCTGGGGCGACCACCCCATGTGGATGTGGCGCCCGCCGACGGGCCAGACGACGATCCCCGCAGCGTTGGCCGATGAGGTCGTGGTGGACATCGCCGCCGGGAGCCGGCACAGCATGGCGCTGACCGCCGACGGTCAGCTCTTCGTCTGGGGGGAGACCTACTGGGTCGGCGCCATCCCCGAAGGCCTCGTGGGCATCACCGCCCTGGCTGGTGGCACCTCGCACGCCATCGTGTCGGCCACGGGAGTCGAGCAGGTCGTCGTACCCGGCACGATCACGCTGCCGTCACCGGTGGTGACGGGCACGCCCGTCGTCGACCAACCCCTCACCGTGTCACTGGCCGAAGCGCCCGCGCTGAACCCGGCGGATGCCGAGATCACCCACGTCTGGCAGCGCGACGACACGACCGAAGTCGGGACCGGGACGACGTACACCCCGACTGCCGCGGACGTCGGCCACACCCTTCACGTCACCACGACGGCGACCCGGGACGGTTTCGACGACGCGACGGCCGGCGTCGACACTGCTGAAGTCGAACTGGCCGAGTTCTCGACAATGCCGGTCCCGACCATCAGCGGCACCCTCAAGGTCGGCGAGACCCTCACCGCCAACGCCGGTTCGATCGCGCCCACGCCGGGTCAGGTCGACTTCCAGTGGTACGCCGACGGCGATGCCATCGACGACGCCACCTCCGCGGAGTACCTGGTCGGCAGCGGTCTCACCGGCGCCGTACTGACCGTGGGTGTCACGGCCACCCGCCCCGGCTACGTCGACGGGTCCGCCCTGTCGGCCGCGTCGGCCCCGGTGGCCACCAACCGCGCCCCGGGCATCACCCTCGACACCGGCCGGACGCAGCTGCGCCGCGGTCAGTCGACCACCCTCGGTTGGGTCGTCACCGACGCGAGCGCGGCAGAGGCCTCCGGAAGCTGGAGCGGCACGAAGCCGGCGAGCGGGAGCCAGACCGTCCGCCCCCTGACTCTCGGGTCGCACACCTACCTGCTGAGCGCCACCAACGCGAACGGCACGACCACCACCCAGGTGAGCATCCGTGTCGTTCGCCAGGCCAAGGCGCTGACCGTCACGAAGCCCACCGGGATTCGTCTCGCCGGCTCTCGCGCTGCGTTCAGCGGCCGTGGCCTGGACGGCGGCGAGACCTACGCCATCCGGATCGACGGCAAGACCCTGGCCACGGGTCGTGCGAGCAGCAACGGCACGGTCGCCCGCACCATCACCCTGCCGGCTGGGACGACCCAGGGTCGGCACTCCCTGCGACTCGTCGGCTCGGAACCGGACCGCACCGGCGCCGCCCGCGTGTGGGTCGTGACGAAGGACGGCCTGAAGGTGCGGCTCGCGCACCGGGAGGTCCGGGCCTCGGACCAGCAGAGTGTCACCGTCACCGGCCTCGCGCCGGGCGAGCGCATCCGGGTGAGCTTCGACGGCAAGACCGTCACACCCCGCAGCGCGCACGCCACGGCCTCGGGCAGTTATCGGTTCACGTTCAAGGTGGGCACGGCGTGGGGCGACAAGGTCGTCAAGGTGGTCGGCGCCTTCAGCACTCGCAGCAGCGCCGCAAGGTTCGAGGTCGTACGGCGCTGTGCCAGCGGACCGGCTTGCGACTGAGGCCCTGAGGTCCGTCGTACCTGGGGAGGTTCCTCCCCAGGTACGACGACAGCCGGCGCCGTAGCCGCCAAGATCGACCCATGCGACTTCCCGAAGCCATCGTCCGGCCGCTGCTCAAGTCGGGCAAGAAGCCGATGAACGCGATGCGCGCGCCCGAGGCGATGACCGTGCTCGACCGGCCGGTGCAACACACCGACTTCTCGTCCCTCGACGGCCACGTCCACGTGCTGCTGGTGACCTACAAGCGCGACGGGACGGCCATTCCGTCACCGGTGTGGTTCGCCCGCGACGGCCAGACGCTCTACGTGTGGACCGAGATCAACGCGTTCAAGGCCAAGCGGGTGCGCAACGACCCGCGCGCCCTCCTCGCTCCGTGCGACGCCCGCGGTGTCCCGGAGGGTGATCCGATCGCCGCGCGCGGCCGGGTCCTCACCGATGAGGCCGACCGGCAACGTGCTGCGAAGGTGATCCGGAGCCAGTGGGGCATCGGCCGCCGGGTCTTCGAACTGGTGTCGCGCCCGCTGACCGACGTGCACTACCTGGCCTTCGAACCGGCACCGAAGGACTGACTTCGCCGTTCCCCTGACAGGGTCGGACCCTGGCCGTACGTTCCGCACATGCGCCGCCACCCCTTGCTCGTCGCGGTGGCGGTGGTCGTGCTGGTCTTCGTGCTGTTTCGCGTGTTCGACGGCGCCAACGCCCAGCCCCACAACGAGGTTCAGCAGGTCGAGCCGAAGGACGGACGCTCGCTCGTCGTCACCCATGTCGTCGACGGCGACACCGTCGACCTCAGCAACGGGGAGACCGTGCGGCTCGTCGGGATCGACACCCCGGAACGAGGGGAGTGCGGCTACCGCGAGGCCCGGTCCGCGCTCGTCGACCTGGTCGAGGACAAGCGGATCACCCTCGGCGCGTCCGACGAGGACCGCGACCGTTACGACCGGTTGCTGCGGTACGTCGACGTCGGCAACGTCGACGCCGGCCTGCAGTTGATCAAGCAGGGGCTCGCGATCGCGCGCTACGACTCCCGCGACGGATACGGCCGCCACCCGCGCGAGGACCGCTACCTCAAGGCCGACAAGGCCAGCCCGCCCTC
This sequence comes from Nocardioides sp. WS12, assembly GCF_014108865.1. Classification (NCBI taxonomy): domain Bacteria; kingdom Bacillati; phylum Actinomycetota; class Actinomycetes; order Propionibacteriales; family Nocardioidaceae; genus Nocardioides; species Nocardioides sp. WS12. The sequence continues at coordinate 1,724,534 of NZ_CP053928.1, forward strand.
GGTCTGCGACTAGCCTCGCCACCGTGAGTGCCCGCGATCGTGCCGACGTCGTACGACGCGCGCGGTCCCTGCTCGGCCGCACCTTCACCGCCCACGACGTGACCATCCGGATCACCGAGGTCGAGGCGTACGGCGGCTGCGAGGACCCCGCGTCCCACGCGTTCACGCGCACCCCGCGCTCCGAGGTGATGTACGGACCGCCGTGGCGGCTCTACGTCTACCGGTCGTACGGGATCCATCACTGCGCCAACGTGGTCACGGGGCCGACCGAGATCGGGGCCGCGGTGCTGCTGCGGGCAGGGGAGGTGGTCGACGGGATCGACCTCGCGCGCACTCGCCGTAACACCACCCAGGACCACCAACTCGCCCGCGGACCGGGCAACCTCGCCCAGGCGCTCGGCATCACCCTCGACGACCTCGGCACCGACCTGCTGGCGCCCGGAGCCGTCGCACTCGGGCCCGAGGTACGCCACCGACACCGCATCGAGGCCGGCCCTCGCGTCGGCGTCTCGAAGGCGGCCGATGTGCCCTGGCGGTTCTGGCTTGCGGGCGAGGCCAGCGTGTCGTCGTACCGCCGGAGCCCGCGGGCGCCGGGCCCGACGCCAACAGCCACTAAAGTTCGGCCTCGTGACCTTTGAGAACGTGACCCTGGATCCGCAGGCCAACATCTACTTCGACGGCAAGTGCGTCAGCCACACCTTCCACCTCGCCGACGGCACCAAGAAGTCAGCGGGCGTGATCTTCCCGGCGTCGCTGAACTTCGGCACCGCTGCGCCCGAGGTGATGGAGCTCAACGCCGGCGCCTGCCGGATCCGCCTGGCCGGCTCCGAGGACTGGACCGAGTACGCCGCCGGCGAATCCTTCAGCGTCCCCGGCGACTCGTCCTTCGACATCGAGGTCACCGAGACGCTGGGCTACGTCTGCCACTACGGCTGACCCTCGCGTCACCTTCGAGGTGACATCGTGGGGAGGGTGATGCAACCCGCTGGGACCTCCCACTCGTGTAGGGGACATGAGACCGACACCGCGTGACGCGGAGTTCGAAGAGTTCGTACGACGGCGCCGATCCCACCTCCTGGGTACGGCGACCGTCCTGACCGCCGGCGACCACTACCTGGCCGAGGACCTCGTCCAGGGAACCCTGGTGCGCCTGTACCTCGCCTGGGGCCGGGCCACGAAGCGCGGCGGCGTCGACGCCTATGCGCGACGGGCCCTGGTCAACGCCTTCATCGACCACCGGCGCCGCCCGATGGTCGCCCGGGAGAAGGTCACCGGTGAGCTGCCGGATCGCGCCGGCCCGTCCGCCGAGGAGCCGATCGACGCCGAGCTGCTCGCCGCGTTGAGTGCGCTGCCCGCCCGGATGCGGGCAGCCGTCGTGCTGCGCCACGTCGTCGACCTCAGCGTCGAGGACGCCGCCGACGCCCTCGGCTGCAGCGAAGGCACGGTCAAGAGCCAGACCGCTCGCGGCCTGGCCAAGCTCCGCGAAGTCCTGCCCGACCCCAGCACCGTCCCCAGCACCCCCACGCACACCCCCCTCGAAGGAGACGCATCATGACCGACCTCGACCTCACCGACCGCCTGCGCAAGCTCAACCTCAACGCCGAAACCACAGACGAGACCATCAAGCGCGATGTCCTCCGGGGCCGCGGCGCCGCCCGTCGTCGTACCGTCCGGATGGGGGTGGCCGGCCTCGGCATCGCCGCCGTCGCTGCTGTCGGCGTGACCGTTGCGGTCAATGCCGACCAGGACCGCCCGCCGGCCATCGCCCAGGACTCCTCCGACGGCCAGGCCCCGAGCGGCGACCTCAAGCTGGTCAACTACACCGGCGCCCAGGAGCCCGGCTTCGTCATCACCAAGGTCCCGGAGGGTTTCGTGCTCGAGGGCGCCGGGCCGTTCAACCTCAACATCGCCCGCCCCGACAACCTGACCGGCCTCGACGTCTTCGTCGAGAAGGTCGTCGTGATGCTCGAGTCGTCCTCGGTCACCGGCGCCCCGGAAGGAACCCCGGTCAAGGTCGGCGACCTCGACGGCTGGCTGCGTGTCAGCGACGGGGCAAAGGTCCTGACCTACAACGACGGCGACAAGCGGGTCCTGGTGCAGGTCTGGGAATCCCTCGGCCTGACCGACGACCAGATCATCGAACTGGCCGAAGGTGTCACCGTCACCGCGGAGGCGCAGGCCGGCGTCGGCTGACCTGCGCCCCGCGGTGCGTCACGACACCTCGGCCAGTTCCGGTTCCGGAGCGGTCGGGGTGTCGTCGCGTCCGGACCGCCGGTCGAGGACCAGGCCGGCAACGGCCACGGCAGCACCGACGGTGCAGACCACGGCGGCGAACCCGAGCCCGGGCCGGTAGGCGTCGAGAACGTCGGTCGCCGAGGTGGCGTGCTGGGCGCTCGAGATGATCGCCGTGGTCACGGCGAGCACGATCGCTGCACCCACCTGCATCGAGGTCTGCAGGACGCCGGCGGCGAGACCCTGTTCGTCGTCATCGATGCCGCTGGTGGCCTGGATGTTGATGGCAGGGAAGCCCACCCAGCCGATGCCGATGAGTAGCAGCGCCGGCAGGAGCATGCCGACGTACGACGGCGAGGTGTCCAGGCGCAGCACGAACATCAGGTACCCGATCGCCATCACCGTCATGGTCACGGCGATGATCGGGCCGGTGCCGAAGCGGCCCACGAGCTTGTCGGAGAAGATCGCCGACAGGGTGACCATCAGGCCGATGGGCAGCAGGGCGAGGGCCAGCTCCAGTGGGCTCCAGCCCAGGTTCTCCTGGAGGAACAGGGTGACGATGAACTGCCAGCTGAAGTAGGAACCACCGACCGCGACGATGGCGATGCTGGCGCGCACCAGCGTCGCCTTGCGCAGGATGCCGAGGCGGATCAACGGGTGGGCGATCCGCTGCTCGATTGCGACGAACGAGGCGAACAGCACCGCTACGGCGATGAAGGAGCCGACCGTGCGGGCCGACGTCCACCCCGCCTCGGGGGCAGAGACAACGGTGTAGACGAGGAGCAGCATGGCTGCGCCAGAGGTGATCGCACCGAGGATGTCGTGGCCGCCCTCGGCGACCGCCTTGTCGCGGGGGACCAGGAAGTACGCCGCCACCAGCGCCAGCAGCGCGATGGGCACCGGCAGCAGGAAGGTCCAGCGCCAGCCGACGCCGGTCATCAGCCCACCGAAGAGCAGCCCGGAGGAGTACCCGCCCGCGCCGAACACGGTGTAGATGGACAGCGCCTTGTTGCGGGCCGGACCCTCGGCGAAGTTCGTGGTGATGATGGACAGGCCGGTCGGTGCGGTGAAAGCAGCGGCCAGGCCCTTGATGAACCGGGTCGCGATGAGCAGGGGGCCCGAACTGACGAAGCCGCTGAGCAGCGAAGCCACGGCGAAGACCGCGAGCGCGATCAGGAAGACCTTGCGGCGCCCGAGCAGGTCGGCGGTGCGGCCGCCGACGAGGAGCAGGCCGCCGTACCCGAGGACGTAGCCGCTGATCAGCCACTGCAGGGTCGAGGTGGACAGGTCGAGTTCGGCGCCGATGGAGGGCAGCGCGACTCCGATCATGGAGACGTCGAGGCCGTCGAGGAAGAGCACGATGCACAGGGTCATCAGGAGGGCCCAGGTGCGAGTGGACCAGCGGATCGCGCCGGCCGTGGAGGGTGGATTCGAAGTTGTCGAGGACATGGCAAGAAGCGTTTCATGCGTGCGCATTGAATGCAAGCGCAAATAATGTGTTTGCATGAATGTAACGCGCTGGCTAGGATGCAGCCGTGTCGAAGGCCCGCGCTCCGCAAGCTCCCGTCGCCGAATGGCGCGAGCTGCTGGACCGCCACGCGGTCGTGAGTTGCGCACTCGAGAAGGCGATGCAGGACCAGCACGGCATCGGGCTCAGCGAGTTCGAGACGCTGGACCGGATCGTCGACGCCAACTGCGGCAAGTACCGGATGGCCGAGCTCGCTCAGGACATCCATCTCAGCCAGAGCGCCCTGTCCCGCGCGATCACCCGACTCGAGAAGGACGGCCTGGTCTCACGGTCGACCTGCGACGACGACCGCCGTGCCATCTTCGTCTGCCTGACCGACCAGGGCCGCAAGGTGTACGACGACGCTCTGCCCACGCACCGCGAGGTGCTGCGCAGCAGCTGGAGCCCGACGGACTGATGCCCGCACGGCCACCCGAGGGTGGCCTGTGGATGAGCGCCGACGCCCGTGCCGGAAATGGCGCAGGCTGGCGTCATGACCGATCAGAACTCAGAAATCCCGCAACTCCTGTCGCCGCACTTGATGCCGCCGTTGACCGATCAGGCCGCACTGGAGAACACCTGGCGCGCCATGATGGGCGAGCTCGGTTTTGCCGTGCCCCAGCTGTGGTTGCTGTTCATCGATGGCGACCGACCGCTCCATGTCCTGCAGATCAAGGACGTCCCACTGCACCCCAGTCCGGTCGAGATCGAATCCGTCCGGGTCATCCTCGATCGCGTCGTCGACGACCAGCACTCGTGTGCGTTCCTGCTGGCCCGCCCGGGTGGCGCGGCCCGCACCGCAGGCGACCTTGCCTGGGCCCGCGGGCTGGCGTCGATCACCGGCGATCGCTGGCCGGTGCACCTGGCCAACGACGTCGAGCTCCGGGTGGCCGCGCCCGACGACCTCGCCGCCGCCGGCTGACCGCTTGTCGGGAATGAGGCACCATGAGTGTTGTGACGGTCCTGCCACGCCGACCCCTCACGGTCGACGACGTCGACGCGATGCCCGATGACGGGCACCGCTACGAGCTCATCGACGGGACGCTGATCGTGTCGCCGACACCGTTGTTGCGCCACCAGTTGGTGCACTCGCGGTTGATGCATCTGCTGCTGAACGCGGCCCCACCCGAGCTCCAGGTTCTCAGCGCGCCAACGGACATCGTCCTGGCCGACGACACCGTCGTGCAGCCGGATCTCCTGGTCGCACCCCTGGTCCAGATCGTCGGCCGCAAGCTGATGGCGCCGCCCCTTCTTGCCGTCGAGATCCTGTCTCCGAGTTCGCGGCTGATCGACCTCAACCTCAAGCGTGCCCGCTACGAACGGGCGGGCGTGCCGTCGTACTGGGTGGTCGATCCTGACGACCTCCGACTGGTGGCCTGGGGCCTCCGCGAGGGCACCTTTGTGGAGGTCGCCGATGTGGCGCCGGACGAGACGTGGCGGGCCATGGACCCGTTCGAGGTGGTCGTCACCCCGCGTGATCTCGCGGCTGGAGCCGCCTAGAGACCACTCGGGTCGTCGGGTACGTCGACGGAGTGGGACTGCAGCACCTCGAGCGGGATGAGCTCGAGCGCCCGTTCGTTCGTCGACGCGAGGACGATCGGGGCGGCTGCTCCGTCGGCGTGCGCCTGCAACCAGCGGGCCGCGACCACGCACCACCGGTCGCCCGGGTGGAGTCCCGCGAACTGCCACTGGGGGCGCGGCGTCGAGAGGTCGTTGCCGACGGCCATCTGGTGGGCGAGGAACTCCTCGGTCATCACGGCGCAGACCGCATGCAGCCCGACGTCCTGCGGTCCGCACGAGCAGTTGCCGTCGCGGTAGAAGCCGGTCATCGGATCGGTCCCGCAGGGCTCGAGGTCCCCGCCCAGGACGTTGCGCTCGCTCACGTCGTTGAGCGTAGGCGACCTACCGTCAGAGACCTGACCCGCGTTGCAATCCGCAGGCAATCGCTGCAAAATGCATGCATGGTTGCCATCACGGTGCGCGACGTCCCCGAGGAGACCAGGGCCGAGCTCGCTGTGCGCGCTGCCCGGAGCGGACAGTCGATGCAGGAGTACCTCCGCCTACGGCTGGTGGAATTCGCCTCGACGCCCGACCCTGTCGAGCTCGTCGACCGCATTCGCCGCCGGAAGGCAGCGGCGGCAGGCGGTTTGACGACGGAGCAGATCCTCGGCCTCAAGGCCGTTGATCAGAAGTGACCGTCGTTCTCGACGCCTCCGTCGTCATCGCCGCCCTCGTCGGCACTGACGGCAGTTCGACATGGGCTGAGGAGCAACTTCTGGCCGGGCGACTGGCAGCACCCCATCTGCTTCCGGTCGAGGTGGCGAGCCAGTTGCGTCGGGCTGTTGCGACGGGCCAGATCTCGACGGATGTCGGGTCGCTGGCGATGGCAGATCTTCGGGACCTGCCCATCACCTACTACGACGCCGCGTCGGTCCTTGACCGGATCTGGGATCTCCGCGGTTCCGTCACGACGTACGACGCCTGGTACGTCGCGCTGGCCGAGGCGCTCGACGCACCCCTCGCAACGCTGGACCTCCGGCTGACGCGTGCGCCCGGACCTACGTGCCAGTTCCTGACCGGCGAAGGATCCGCGTGAACCGCGTGTGGTTCGCCGCGGCGTTGCTCAACAGGATCACCAGCAGGCCGAGCACGGAGTAGAGGCCGAGGACCACGAACGGTGCCGACGTCGACGCGTCCGGGAAGTAGAGCGCATCGCGCGCGACCGTCGCTCCCGCTCCTGGTGGCAGCAACTGGCCGATGCTGTGGCCGAAGCGGGGGAGCATCTCGGGTGCGATCGACGACCCGGAGATGATCAGCCCGACGGTGAAGTACAGGCCGCCGATCAGCGATCCGGCCGGCCCGAGAAGGGCGACGAACGCGGCGGTGGAGGCGGTCACGGCCAGCGAGATCAGGGCCAGGCCCCAGAACAACGTGAAGTGGGCGGCCCCGTCACCGACGCCGAACAGGGACATCGCCAACAGCCCGACGGCCGACGACAGCAGCGCATAGACCACGAGCAGGCCCGCGTGACCCAGGCCGCGCAGGGTCGACTGCTCGGTCCGGCCCCGCAGTCGCCCGAGCGCGAGGGACGCGATGGACCCGCCCAGGCACAGCGCCTGGATCACGAAGCCCAGCGAACTGCCACCACTGTCCTCTTTCGGAAGCGGTACGACGTCCGTCACCGGGGGCGGCGTCGTGAGAGCCGCGACGGTGGCGACGGGCACGGCAGCACCGGAAGCGGTGAGCGCTTCCACCTGCGATGCGATCTCGTCCTGATAGGCCGCGGTGTACTTCGCCTTGAACAGGTTGGCCACCTGCGGGGAGGCAGCAGAGGCGACGTAGAGCGTGGGGGACTGGCCGTCGAAGGCGACCCCGCCGTAGGCCTTGCGTTCGCGGATCGCCTGTTGCAGCGCGGCCGCGTCGTCGTACGGCTCGACCTTGAAGGCGCCGTCGGCCTCGAGTTGCTGGGTCAGCTGGTCCTGCTGGGCCTGGCTGCCGACGATGCCCATGGGCAGGTCGTTGGGGGACGGCGAGTGTGCCATCGCCAGGTAGTAGATCCCGAGGACCAACTGGATCAGCGCGCCCACGAGGGCAATCGCAATGCCGACGCGCGAGATCGCGCGCAGCGTGGTGGGAGCAGTTGCGGTGTCGCTCATGCCCCCAGCATGGCGGGTATCAGCAGCCGTTGTCGCAGACGCCCGTGGACGGGAGCGCCATGAAACAGGTCGGGCAGATCTTGAAGACGACGTCCGACTTGGCCGGCTTGGCCGGGGTGCGCGGGACCGCGGCCTTCGTGGCGCGGGGGGCACGAGGGGCCTTGACGGGCACGAGCTTCTCGACCACGGCCGGCACCTCGATGACGGGGGGAACCCATCCGGGCGGGGCGGGCTCGGTGATGCCGAAGCGCGACAGCACGGCGCGGGCCGAGGTGGTCGGCTGGTGCTTGGGTCGGGTCTCGATGTCGAACGACGAAGACGCGCCTTCGAGGAAGGTCTGGGCGTCCGGGCTCAGCGTCGGAGGCAGTTCACGGTGGCGCCAGCGCTGAGGCGTCTGGCCGCGCTGGTTGACGTGCACCAGGTCGGGGCGGTCCCACGCGATGAGGGTCCAGTCCTCGCGGTGGCTGGTGGCCCAGACCGCGATCGGACGGTCGCCCGCGTCGGCGGCAGCGCGCAGGGCGATCCGCTCCGGGTTGGAGAACCGGCCCTTCACGTGCAGCACGCCGGGGAGCACTTCCTCGACGGTGTGCTCCTCCGCCTGGATGAGATCGATCAGGTCTGCAAGTTCCGGCGTGTTCTCCATGACTCAACCGACAGTAGTCGACTCCGGGCCGGTGTCCTCATCCTTGTCGTCGCCATCCACGGCGTCGGTGGCCTCCTCGATGATCGCCGCCATCGCTGCCCGCGCTGCGGTGGCGTCCCCCGATCGGACGGCACGGGCGACCTCGACGTGCAGGTCGATGGCCTCGTCCTTGGGGTGCGCAGGCATCAGGTGATGGTGGGTACGGCCGGCCAGGACCTCCGCGACGACGCCGTCGAGGGCGGCCAGCATCTCGTTGCCGGACGCCTCGAGCACGATCTGATGGAACAGGACGTCGGCCGCAAGAAAGGCCTCGAGGTCCCCGGATCGACCGTGCACGACCATGTCACTGGCCGCGGCGGACAGCGCGCCGCACTGGTCGGGCGTGGCCCGGACCGCCGCGAGTCCGGCCGCGACCGGCTCGAAGCCACTGCGCAACTCACCCAGCGACCGCAGTTGGGCCACGCGGTCCTCGGAGTCCAGGCGCCAGCGGATCAACCGCGGGTCGAACACCTGCCAGGAGGTCCGCGGCTGCACGGTCACGCCGACCCGCTGGCGCGAGGCGACCATGCCCATGGAGGCGAGCACCCGGACCGCCTCGCGCGACACGGAGCGACTGACGTCGTACTCGCTGTCGATGGTGTCGAGGGTCAGCACCGTGCCGGCGGCCAGCGTGCCGCTGACGATCCGCTGCCCCAGGGCATCGAGCACGTTGTCGTGCAGCGCGGTGCGCGCCATCGCTCCTCCAATAATCAGATTTATTGGTCCAAGGTCTTGATAAAACCAGATTAATCATCGCACACTGTGACGGCCAACACATCAGGGCACATCAGGGACCGTCCGCAGGAGGCGACATGACCAGCATGAACCAGCAGCCCCCGCAACTCGTCGTGATGGGCGTGTCCGGGTCGGGCAAGTCCACCGTCGGCGCGGCGCTCGCGCAACGCCTCGGGGTTCCGTTCGCCGACGCCGACGACTTCCACCCGCCCGCCAACATCGCGAAGATGACCGCCGGCCACGCCCTCGACGACGTCGACCGCCACCCCTGGCTGGAAGCGATCGGGGAGTGGCTCGCCCGGCACGAGCAGGGTGGCGTGATCAGCTGCTCCGCCCTCAAGGTCGCCTACCGCGACCAGCTGCGCACCCACGCACCGCGCACCGCGTTCGTCCACCTGCACGGATCGCGCGAGGTCATCGCGCGGCGCCAGGCCAGCCGGCCCGGCCACTTCATGCCGGCCTCGTTGCTCGACTCGCAGTTCGACACGCTCGAACCGCTCGGGCGCCACGAGGCCGGCCTCGTCATCGACGTCGACCAGGACGTCGACGCCATCGTCCAGGAATACGTCGACCGCATCGTCGCGGCCTCGACCGACTGAGGAGCCACCCCCTATGTCCGCCATGTCCGCCCATCTCGTCCTCGCCGCTGGCACCGACCTCGTTGATCCGGTTGCGTCCGAAGGCCGCCTGCTCGTCGCTGCCCTGCTCGGCATCGGCGTCATCGTCGCGCTGATCATCGCCGGCAAGATCCACCCGTTCCTCGCCCTGACGGCCGGCGCCATCACGGTCGGGATCACGGCCGGGGTGAGTGTGGAGGTCGCTCTGGCCAGCTTCACCGGGGGCTTCGGGACCACGGCCGCCGGCGTCGGCATCCTGATCGCGCTCGGTGCGATGTTCGGCAAGATCCTCGCCGACAGCGGCGGGGCCGACCAGATCGTCGACACGATCATCCGGCACGCCTCGCCGCGCGCCCTGCCGTGGGCGATGGCGCTGGTGGGCGCCATCATCGGCCTGCCGATGTTCTTCGAGATCGGCCTCGTCCTGCTGATGCCGGTGATCTACCTCGTGGCCCGCCGCTCCGGCCAGTCGCTGGTCACTATCGGCATCCCCGCGCTCGCCGGTCTCTCCGCCATGCACGGTCTGGTGCCGCCGCACCCCGGCCCGCTCACGGCGATCGACTACCTCGGCGCGGACCTCGGCACCACGCTCGCCCTCGGTGTCGCTGTTGCCATCCCGACGGTGATCATCGCCGGCCCCGTCTTCGGTCTCGTCGGTCGGTACGTCGACGTGGCGGTGCCCGAGCAGTTCGCCGCCCCGGAGCGGGCATTCGACCGCCGACCGAGCTTCGTCGTGACGCTGGCGTCCGTGCTGCTGCCGGTGGTGCTGATGATGGGCAAGGCAATGGCCGACATCTTCATCGACGACAAGACCGCCCCGCTGCGCCGCACCCTCGACGTGCTCGGCACCCCACTGATCGCACTGGCGATCGCCGTCGTGGTGGGCATGTTCACCCTCGGCTTCGGTTCGGGCATGGGACGCGACGGGGTCGCGAAGTCCCTCGAGTCCTCGCTGCCCGGTGTGGCCGGCATCCTGCTGATCGTCGCCGCCGGTGGTGGATTCAAGCAGTCCCTGGTCGACACGGGGATCGGCACGATCGTGGCCGAGCGGGTCGCCGACTCCAACATCTCCGTCCTGTTGCTGGCGTGGTTCGTCGCCGTACTCATCCGGCTCGCGACGGGCTCCGCCACGGTCGCCACCGTCACGGCCTCGGGGCTCCTCGCGCCGCTCACCACCCAGCTCTCCAGCGGCGAGGTCTCCCTGATGGTGCTCGCGATCGGCGCCGGGTCGGTGTTCTTCTCCCACGTCAACGACGCCGGCTTCTGGCTGGTGAAGGAGTACTTCGGGATGAGCGTCGGCCAGACTCTCAAGACCTGGTCGGCCATGGAGACGCTGCTCTCCGTCACGGGCCTGGTGTTCGTGATGGGGTTGAACATCTTCATCTGAGCTGGTCAGTCGTAGGGATTGATGACCAGGACGCCGGTCCGGGCGAAGTCGGCGACGTTGCGGGTGACGACGGTCAGGTCGTGGACCTGCGCTGTCGCTGCAATGTAGGCGTCGTTGATCGGCACCGGGTCGGGCACATGCAGGGCGGCAGCGCGCAGAGCAACATCGGTGTCGACGCCATGGGTGCGCCACGCGAATTCAGGCAGCACCCATTCGTCGAACCAACGTCGCAGCCGGATGGCCTGTCGTGGGTCGCGGCGTTCGAGGAGTAGCACGCCTCGCTCGAGCTCCATGGTGGTGATGGCGCTGATCGCGCACGCGTCTTCATGGGCAGCCAGCCATGCGGCGACGGTTCTGTTCCTGCGAAACATGTCGCTGAGCACGTTGGTGTCCAGAAGGAAGTTCACAGGTCGAGGGGGCGGAAGGCCTCGATCTCCCGCGGGGGGAGGGGAATCTCGATGTCCTCTGCCCCCGGAGGGCCCATCAGGCGGTCGGCCAGCGTCCCGGCGCGGCGCTTCAGCTCCTCGTAGTCGGAGATCGACAGCAGCACGTGGGATGGCCGACCCTTGTCGGTGATCACGACGGGGCCGCCCAGGGCCGCCCGTTTGGCCGCGCTCACGTCGCGGTTGAACTCCCTGCTCGTGATGAGTGTCATCGCGACCACCTCCTGTAGGTACCGTACCTACATCGTACGGCGGCAGTGTTTCCATGGCGACGATCCTGAGCGTCGGGTCCGACAATCGGTGGTCGCTTTCCACAGGCCCCGCCAGACTGGTCCTGTGAACGCATCGAACCCGGTGAGCGATCCCCTCATCCTCCTCGTCTCCGCCGACGAGATCGACGTCCTGACCGAGCAGTTCCTTCGCTATGAGCACGACTACGACGTCCGCACCGCCACCACGGCGACGCAAGCGACGGCCGCGCTCCGTGAAGCCGTCGAGAGCGGGCAGGCGGTCGCGATGATCGTCACCGAGTCGGAGTTGTCCGATCAGGACCTGCTCATGGCGATGCACGAGTGGCGCACGCTCATGCCGACCGCGCGCCGCGTCGTCGCCATCCCGATCTCGCGCTTCGCCAGCGACTCGGTAGCCCTGCGGCCCTACTTGCAGAAGGGGAAGTTCGACACCTACCTCATCCTGCCGCAGGGCCGACGCGACGAGGAGTTCCACTACGCGATCGTCGAGCTGCTGAGCGACTGGGGCGCGACCGTGGCCGCGTCGGTGATCGACACCGTCCGGTTGATCACGCCCGATGCGTCGCCGCTGGCCCTGGCCATCCGCGACTTCCTGGACCGGACCGGCTTCCCACACCGCACCTACCCGCCGGACAGCCCGCAGGGGCAGGAAGCCCTTGCGCTCTACGACGGCACGCCGTCGTACCCGCTGGTCCACCTGTCCTCGCGGCCCTTCGCCGAGCACCCGATCATTGCGCCGACGTCGGTGCGTGAACTGGCAGCCTTGATCTACGGGCGCCCCTCGGACATCGAGGTCGACACCGTGGTGGACCTGGCCGTCGTCGGCGCTGGTCCGGCGGGCCTCGCGGCCGCCGTGTACGGCGCCTCGGAGGGGCTGAGCACGATCGTGCTCGAGTCCGAGGTGATCGGCGGACAGGCCGGCACGAGTTCGATGATCCGCAACTACCTCGGCTTCCCCCGAGGGATCTCCGGGATGCGACTGGGGCAGCGCGCCCGCGTGCAGGCGCTGCGGTTCGGCGCCCGCTTCTTCACGGGATGGCCGGTCGAGGAGCTGGTGCCCGGCGTCGACGGCGCCCCGCACACCCTCGTCACCGCCGGTGGGTCGGTGCGGGCCCGCGCCGTGATGGTGGCCTCCGGTGTCGCCTACCGCCGCCTCGGCGTCGCGCCCCTCGAGGAACTCGTCGGCACCGGCGTGCACTACGGCGCCGCGATGACGGCAGCCCGCGAGATGGAGGACCGTGACGTGTACGTCGTCGGCGGCGGCAACTCCGCCGGCCAGGCCGCCGTCCACCTGGCCCGCTTCGCCCGCTCGGTCACGATCCTGATCCGCCGCGAGGACCTGTCGTCCACGATGTCGAAGTACCTCATCGACGAGATCGAGTGGAACCCGCGGATCAGCGTGCGGTCGTGCACCGAGATCATCGACGGCGGCCCCGACGACAGCGGTCAGCTGGGCTGGCTGCAGTTGTGCGACGTCCGCACCCGCGTCGAGGAGCGGGTGAACGCGGGCGGGCTGTTCCTGCTGATCGGCGCGGCTCCGCACTGCGACTGGCTGCCCGACGACGTACGACGTGATGACCACGGGTTCGTGCTGACCGGGCGTGACGTACCCACCGAGTGCTGGGTCGACGACCTGCCGCCGGAGAACCTCGCGACCTGTGTGCCCGGCATCTTCGCCGCCGGCGACATCCGCTCGGGCTCGATGAAGCGGGTCGCGTCGGCCAGCGGCGAGGGTGCGTCCGCGGTGTCGTTGGTCCACGCATACCTCGAGGGGCTTCGGGTACCTCCGGCTCCATGACCACTGGAATCGACCTGGGCCGCCCCACTTCGGGTGACGTCCTCGACCTGATCAGCGATGACCACCGCCGTTTCGAGCACCTCCTGGCCCAGTTGCGCCAGGCCACCGCTGACCGCGACGCCGTGCGTCAAGCGTTCGCCGATGTGCTCGTTGCCCACGGCGCGGCCGAGGAGGAGATCGTCTATCCGGTGCTGCGCCGCAAGGCAGGCGACGTCGACGCGCACGACGTCGAGCACGGCAAGGAGGAGCACGCCGAGGGCAACCAGGCGCTGCTCGCCGTCCTCGAACTCAAGGGCACCGACACCCAGGCCTTCGTCGACGCGGTCGAGGAGCTGAGCAACCTCATCGCCCACCACCTTGCGGAGGAGGAGTTGAGCATCATCGAGCCGGCGCGGTCCGAGGTGTCCGACAAGGTGCGACGTGAGCTCGGCGAGAAGTGGTCTGCACGCCGCAACCAGTTGATCGACGAGGGCTGCGGTTCGCTGGAGAAGGTGCGACACCTGGTGGCCGAGGCCGAGCGCAAGGGCGTTTTGTAGGGTCTCTGCATGGCGAGCAAGCGGCGGTGGAGTCGATACAAACCCCCTGCCGAGAAGCGGGACGAGACCGGCCAGCCCGTCGCCGTTCGCAACGCGAAGCCGAAACCGAAACCGAGGTCGCGCTCGACGTCGAAAGTCATGCCGCCGAAGCCGAAGGCCAGGGCCGGCGTGAAGCTCAGCAGCTGGGTGGGCTTCCTGATCGTGGTCGTCAGCCTCGCTGTCGTCGTCGGGATCATCGTCGCGGCAAACTCGGGTGACGACGAAGGCATCAGCGGGGACGTCGACACCTCCCTGTTGACGGAGGACTTCATCGACGAGGGTCTCGCCCAGGCGCTGAAGGTCGAGGGCAAGGACGCCGTGTCCGTGCGCCTCTCCGAGTACGACCTCACGGTGGAGTACTTCGACCCCAACAACCGCGAGACGCGCTACTTCGAGACCAATGACTACGTCGAGGGCTACGAGCTGCGCGTCGAGAAGAGCCACTACGACAGCTACCAGCCGGTTCCGTTCGACCTCTCCACGATCGATGCCGCCACGATGATCGCCGCCGTCAAGGACGCCCTGACGAAGACCGACGACGTCTACACCTACGACCTGCGGATCGACGTCGACCGCGACACCGGCGACGTGCAGTGGGTGGTCAGCGTCGGTGGCGACGACTCGATCCAGGTGACCTCGGCTCCCTGAGCTCAGGGACGCACGGCAACGACGGTCACGACCGCACAGCCGACGACGGCGTACGCCGCGGCGAGGACCGGGGTGAGCACCCCCACCGCAGCGAGTACGACGCCGACCGCACCGAGCACGAGGCCGACCCGTCGGGTCGCGACCACCCGCCGGGCGGCGCGACGGGTGAGCGCCAGTGCCCGGGCGACCCGCGTGACGTCGAGGTCGCGCAACCGGATGCCGCTGCTGACGGTCTCGGCGTCGGACAGTGCCAGGTCGGCCGAGGTCTCCGCGGACCCGGAGGCGACGGCAACGACGCGGCCCCGCCCGCGATAGTCCGCCACGAGCCCCGGTCGTTGCGCGGCCAGTGACCCGGCGTGCCAGTGCTCGATCCCGCAGAGCTCGGCCAGGTGGCCGGTATTGCGGTCGGTGTCCTCCGAGACGAGGACCGGGTCGACGCCGTCGCTTCGCAGACGCTCCACGGCAGCAGCAGCATCGGGCCGTACGTCGTCGGCGACCGTGATGTAGCCGATCGGCCGGGAGTCGACCTGGACCCCGACGGTGACGCCGACGTCGTCCCGCTCGGCCATCCCCAGCCATCCGGGCGCACCCACGCGCACCGGGTGCCGGTCGACCGAGCCGCTGATCCCGGCGCCGTCGTGCTGCTCGATCCCGCTCACCTTGCCGCGTGCGGCCAGGCGCGCGATGGCCTGGCCGACGGGGTCCTCGGACTCATGGCCGAGTGCGCCGGCGAACCAGCGCAGGTTGCGGTCGTGGTCGGGTTCGAGGGGCTCGACGGTGGTGACCCGCAGTTGCCCGGTCGTGACCGTGCCCCACCGGTCCAGGAGCACGGTGTCGACGCTCGCCCCGACGCGGAGCGCGGTCGGGTCGTCGAAGTAGATGCCCGCTTCCCGGCCGCGGAGTCGCGTCGCCCAGCGCGTCAGCGGGACGCCGTACGCAAGGAGTGCGGGCAGCGCCGCCAGGAGGATCGCGATCGTGGCGCCCCATACGCCCCCGGTCATCAGCCGACCTCCTGCTCTCGGAACCGCTGGAAGTCGCTCTGGTCGCCGGCGATCCACAACGGCACGCTGGCCTTGAGGAGCAGGGTCAGCTGGATCACGAAGTCGGGGTCGTGGAGCGAGTCGCCGAACAGTTCGTTGATCCGTTTCCAGCGGTAGCGCACCGTCTGCGGGTGAACACCGAGTCGGGCCGCGATCGCCGGCGCACTGTCGCGGGTCTCCAGCCAGACCAGCAGGGTCTCGGACAGGATCTCGCGGGAGTTCTCGGTCTCGCCGAAGAGTGGCTGGAGCAGTTCCTGGGCCAGTTGTCGGCGCAGGACCGGCTCGGCGTGCAGCCAGATCTCGGTCCGGAACTTCACGCAGTCGATCACGGGTCGCGCGGGGATCACCTTGGCCGCCACCAGGTCCAGGGCGCGCGTCGCCCAGACCCACGCCGCCGGTGCGTCCGCCCGCGGGACCGGCCAGCACACCGCGATCCGGGTGCGGGGGGCAACCGCCTTCATCGCGGCCACGACGTCGTCGGTGTCGGCGGTCGCGCACACCACCGGCTGCGGGGTACGCCCCGGCCGGGTCAGTCCCTCGGGGCCGAGGACGTCGCCACTGATCGGTTCGTCCGGTCGTACGTCGACGGCGATGACCGTGACGGAGTCGGGGACCTCCCACGCCGCGACCGCGGCCTGGGTCTGTGTCTCCTCCTCGTCCCCGGCGAGGAGCGCGGCGAGCAGGCGGGCGCGGGCCAGTCCGGTGTCGGTGTTGCGGGCCTGGGTGCCGGCGGCGTAGCCGACGGAGATCTGCGCGGTCAGGTGTGCGACGAAGGCGGTGACAGCCCCGTTGATGGCGTTCAGTGCGCTCGCGGAGAGCTCGTTGTCCGCGGCCCGGACGCGCAGTTCGTCGAGGATCTCGCCGACTGCGACCGTCATGCCCTGGTCGATGAGTTCCTGGTCCCGGCCGCGTACGGCGACGCGGTAGCCCACCTTGCGGAACGCGTCCTCGACCGGCATGTAGGAGACCTCGCGGCCGAGGGCTTCGTCGACGAACAGCCGCATGGCGTTGTGGATCGCCGTGAAGACGAGATGGCGCAGCTTGCTGTCGTCGGGAGCATCGAGCCCCGGCACCGTCGCGCGCACCTGCTGGGTCACCCGCTCGGCCACCGGACGCACCTCTGCCTCGAGGCTGCTGAGCATCCACTGGGCCGAGCCCGGCAACGAGACCCGTTCCTGGGTCTCGTCCGAATTCATCTGGTTGTCCCCTCCCGTGCGGCTGTCCCGAACGCTGCGCGAAGCGGGCTCGACGGGAGCCAACACCTCCGCGTGCCGCTGTGACGTGGAACATACCTCCGCGGGTCGAACGACGGGAGAATTTGTCACCCGCATGACAAGTAATGGCTGCTGAGCGCTGGTTCGGCTCCGTGGCCGCTGGCGCTGGACACGGTTCCCCGGCTCCTTCACCCGCCGTTGTCATCCACCTGACAAGGGAGCGTCGCTTTCGGCTGTCCGGCCGATCGGGACCTTGCGACGGGCGCTCGCGCTGTGGCTGGCTCATGTGGCGGTCGTCACTGACGGCCCCGGAGGGACGAGAGGGAGATCGTGGTGCTCGGGAGCGTGATCGGCGGGTGGGCCGACATCATCGACGGCGACGCGCTGGTCGCTGCGTTGTGTCGCGACCTCGACTCCGCGGACCACGCGCTGCCGCCGGCCGTGGCCCGGTCGATCCTCGCCGCGACCCGGGCCTTCGTCGTTGCCGACGGCCGCTCCGACGATGCGGCCCGCCAGGTCGGTCCGGTCCTGATGGGTCTGGGACGGCGCGCTGCCGTGCGTGGTCACTCCGCAGTTCGGCTGAGCCAGGACCTCCAGCGCGTCGTGGAGGACCGGTCCCGGATTGCGGATCCTGTCATCGCCCGGATCGATCATCCCGAGCAGCGCGACCTGGTCCGGTGCCGCCTGCGCCAGTTCCTGCACCAGGTCCGGCACGCGACACTGACCGGCCACCGACAGGCCCACACGATGATGGCGCTGGGGCTGGACGCCCGACGCGACATGGTCGCCCGCGCGCTGTTCGCGTCGGGGTCCGTCCCCGAGGAGCTGCTCCTCCTTGCGGGCATCGACACCACGGCGTCGTACGCCCCGGTCGTCTGGATCACGGGCAACGGGGCGACGCACGCGGTGGCCGCGATCGACGACGCCCTGGTCGAGGGGACGGGACGGAGCGCGCTCGTCCCCGAGCACCGGCTCGATGACCTTGCGCTCGCGCCGGGGGAGCGCGTCGTCACGGGGCCCGCGCGGCCGCCGTACGACGTCGGCGACGCGCTGCAGCTCGCCCGTCAGGCCGCCGCGGGACTGCGGGCCGGGCTCATCGGCAACGAAGCGCCGATCACGTCGTGCATCGACGTCGCTGCCGAGCTCCTGCTCGCCGGCCGTCCGGCGCTGACCGAGATCCTCGTCGAGAAGTACCTCGCCGGACTGCGTGACCTCCGACCGAGCCGCCGGGTCGAGGTCGGCGAGGTCCTGTTGACCTGGCTGGAGTCGCGCGAACCGCTCTCGGTCATCGCGACCACGCACCACGTCGCACGACAGACCGCGCACGACCGGCTACGGGCCGGCAAGCAGCTCCTGGGAACGGCCATCGACGAGCCCGCTGCCCACGCTGCGATCGTCGTCGCGCTGCACGCCAGCCTGCCGCGCTGGCGCGAGGAGGTGGCTGCCCGTGCGGCCCGCTCCTGACCGTGTTTTCCGGGCAGGCGTCCGGATTTCGGGCCGTTGCCCGACCTTTCCGTTGACCGTGGAAGCCGCTGGCTCCCACGGTGACGGTGCATCGCACCCCCACCCCCAGGAGATCCAGTGAACGTCCTTTCCCAGGCACGCAGGCGGTCGGCCGTCGTGGCCAGCGCCTTCGCACTGCTCGTCGCCACGGCGGCGGTCGCGCAGC
The DNA here is from genome assembly GCF_014108865.1 of Nocardioides sp. WS12. NCBI lineage: Bacteria > Bacillati > Actinomycetota > Actinomycetes > Propionibacteriales > Nocardioidaceae > Nocardioides > Nocardioides sp. WS12. The sequence goes on from NZ_CP053928.1 coordinate 1,742,988, forward strand.
CCGCGGCCCACGCTGACGAAACCAACCCGAACCACCTCAGCGTCGTGTACGACGCCGTCGGCTCGACCCACATCGGCGCGCAGATCGACGCCGACATGGCCCTCGGGCCCACCACGATCGAGGTCACCATCGACACCGCGGCAGCACTGCCGACGCCGATCGTCGACGGGACGATGACGATCCCCAGCAAGGTGATGACGTTCAGCATCTTCGGCATCCCGAGCCGGGCGACGGTCACCATGACCCAGGTCGGCCCGGTCACCGGAACCCTGACCAAGCTTCCGTCTCCGCGGCAGGCGCTCGACCTCGAGACGCAGGTCAAGTACGACATCAGGCTCAGCAACGTCGAGGCGAAGGTGTTCGGCATCTGGTGGCCGCTGGCCGTGGGCAGCAACTGCCACACGATCAACCCGGTCACGATCAACGCCAGCAGCCCGATCGACAACAGCACCACGCCGCCGACCGGCTACTTCACCATCAATGCCGGCGGCCCGGTCACGGCGACGTACACGATCGGGAACTTCACCGGCTGCACGCCGCTGAACTTCTTCGACATCCCCGGGTTCTTCCCGTGGTTCGGCTCGATCCCGATCAACTCGCTGGTGCCCGGCACCGACAACACGCTCGAGCTGAGCCTGAGCAACCCGCGCCCGCCGGCCTGATGCCTGCATCCACCGACTGCTCCACAGGTAACACCCCCACCACCCAAGGAGAAACCCCATGAAGAAGCTCAACCGGTTCGCCAGCACGATGATGGTGACCACGGCCGCGGCCTCCGCCGTCCTGGCCATGACCGCGACGTCCGCCCAGGCTGCGACCACCTACACCCCCACGGGTGGCCCCGGCGCCAACTTCGTCGGCAGCAGCGTCAGCTTCACCGACATCGAGGCCGGACAAACACTCACCTGTACGCAGTTCGACCTGAGCGGATCGATCATCAGCTCGGGATCGAGCCGTGCGTACGGCGCCGACGGCGGCACCCTCGGAACCCTCTCGTCGAGCGGCTGTTCGCACCCGCTCGCGGGACCGACGACCGTGACGCCGAACGGAACGTGGACCGTCGCGATCACCGGTGACGCCACCGGATCGTCGTGGCCGGCCAAGCTGAAGAACGTGTCTGCCGACGTGTCCGCCGTGAACTGTGACTTCAGCGCGTCCGGTGAGGTGAACGGCACGTTCAACGACAGCACCCAGGTCTTCACGCCCAACGCGGGAGCATCGGGCCTGACCATCGACAGCGGCGCCGGTGCCCCGACCGGGAGCATGTGCGTGACGCTGGACCTCCAGTCCGGCGACAACGTCGCAGTGGGTGGCAGCTGGACCAACACCCCGCCCTCCGGCAGCGCGGCGCTGGACATCTCCAACCCGTGACGTCGGTGTCCTGAACTGGAGCCGGTGGTGCACGTCGGATTCTCCGACCTGCACCACCGGCCTTCGGTGATTTGTGTACTACCGTCCCCATCAGCCCACTCGGAGGTCAGCAGTCATCATGCGAAATCGAACCCCGCGCCCCGGTTCCATCCGGCGCAATGCCGTCGCTGTTGCGTGCCTGGTGGCTGTGGTGTCGCTGTTGCTGTCCACGCCGAGCAGCAGTGCGCCCGGTGACCCTGCGCCCGGGTTGGATGACCTCCCGGCGGTGAAGGAGTTGACGACGAGCCAGGCGGTCGCCGCTCTTTCGCAGGGCACGGTGGTCAGACGGTCCAAGACGTACATCACCATGGGCACCGACACTCCGATGTGGGCCGCCGTGTACGTGTTCATGTACAACACGCCGACGGACAACCCCACCTCCACTGTGTCGCAGTGTGCGCGAGGGCGCCGCTGTGTGCCCAACCCCTTCTTCCAACCGGCATGTGCGACCGACGACATCAACACCCAGCGGAAGGGCCAGTACTTCAGGAGCTACATCTTTCCGATGTCCAAGCTGCCGGGCGGTGGAGTCGACGTGGGTCTGGTGGCCCGTACCGACGTCAGGCTGGTGGCGTTCGGTTCGATGCCTGCGACGGCAACCCTGACCCTGCGGGTTCCTCAGGCAGGTGCGCGAGTGAAGCCGCTGGTGGCCCACACCTGGCAGTCATCAGGCGGCTGCGATCCAGCGCAGGTGGGCGCTTCGGCCGACTCGCTGGTCGAGGGGCAAGTCGAGATCCGGTTGAGTGACCTGAAGGTCGATGGCGTGCCTGTTCCTCTAGGCCCTTCGTGCCGCACCGAACGACCTGCCGACCTGGCCTTGTGGGGAGACCCGGCATCGGGTGGCTACTTCCCGGGTTCGGGCGGAAGGCTCTTGGCCTACGACGGGGCGCATGTGGGCTCCCTTGGGCGGCTGGACGATCCGTTCTACGTGGAACTGCAAGGGCGCGTCATCCCGCCGTCGACGGGTGTGACGATTCCTCCCTTCACCGGCTGTGGCGTCGGCGACGACCTGGACCCACTCATCACGGCGATGGCTTCGGGGCCCAACAATCCGCTCCGCGTGATGCAGGGACAGGCCAGGTTCTGGGACAGCGGGTTCGACCTCAACAATCTTGAGGCATGCGATGCAAGCGGACGCTGTCCCCTCCCGGTTCCCCCGTTGGGCGATCGGCCACCGCTTCCCAACGGGGATGAGTGACGTGCGGGCGCAGACAGCAGCTGCCCGTCGGGTTGTCGCGGCCACCGCGTTCTCGCTGACTCTGGTCACTGTGACGTCGGGGAACGCTGAGGCCACCACGGACTACACGCCGACCGGCGGGCCGGGAACCAACTTCGTCGGCAGCAGCGTCACCTTCACCAACGTCGAAGCCCTCCAGACGTACTCCTGCTCGCGCCTCGACGCCGCCGGTCAGGTCGCGGCGCCGGGCACGAGCCGCGCTTTCAACAGCGAAGCGGTCGACCTGGGCGCGCTGACCGACAACTGCACCCATCCGGTCTTCGGGCTTGTGGATTTTGATGTCGACCCTGATTGGGGACTTTCCATCACCGGATCGCCGAGCGGTACTTCGTGGCCGACGAGGTTGGATCAGGTGGACATGACCCTGTCCGCGGTCAACTGTGACCAAGCCTTCGAGGGATCCGTGGACGGCACGTTCGACATCGTGACCCAGCGCTTCACTCCAATCACCTCCGATCTGGTCGTCACATTGGTGGTGGGCAGTTCCTGCACCACCTTTGACTTCCAGGTCGGCGACCACATGGAACTGAACGGCCAGCTCACCAACATCTCGCCTGCGGGCAGTGTCCCGCTGAGCTTCTCCTGAGGACTCCTCGATGAACTCCACTCTTTCTCGGGCCATGCGTTGCGTCACCGTCGCGGTAGCGTCGGTCACGGTGATTGCGGCATCCGCCACCAGCGTCTGGGCCACGACTGACTACACACCGACCGGTGGGCCGGCTGTGAAGCTGCAGGGAACGAACATCGCCATCACCAACGTTCCCGCCGCTCAGACGATCACCTGTTCCCAGTTCACCGTTCCCGGCACCGTGACGTCCCCGGGAATGAGCCGTCCGCTCGGCACGACAGCCGTCGGTCTTGGCACCCCGTCGGAGACCTGCTCCCATCCGCTCATGGGCTCGATCTCCTTCGACGTCTCGTGGAACTTGGCGGTGCTTGATGCCAGTGCGACGTCCAGTTGGAGGGTCCGGCTCGTCGACGTGTCAGGGACGGCGGCCTGGGCCAACTGCGAGTGGACCTTCGAAGGACAGGCGGACGGCCTCTTCGACACAGCGACCCAGCAGTGGACGCCGACGACGTCGGCGCTGGTCATCACCGGAGTGGTCGGCTCGATGTGCGTGACGATCGACTTCCTGCCCGGCGACGAGATCGTGATCTCGGGTTCGCTCACCAATGTCCCACCCGCGGGCAGTGTCCCGCTGAGCTTCTCCTGAGGACCTCCGATGAAATCCACGCTCTCCCGGGCCGTGCGTTGTGTCACCGTCGCAGTAGCGTCGGTCACGGTGATTGCGGCGTCCGCCACCAGCGCCCGGGCCACGACCGACTACACCCCGACCGGTGAGCCATCGCTCAATCTGGTCGGGACGAGTGTCTGGTTCACGAACGTGCCGGCGAATCAGACAGTCACGTGCAGCCAGTTCGACGTCGCGGGTCAGGTGGTCTCGCCTGGGACCAGCCGAACCTTCGGCGCGACGGCTGCCGATCTCGGGGTGCTCACGCACACGTGCTCGAACCCGATCATGGGCCCGACTACCCTCACAGCCGATTTGGGATCTTGAAGTGCTTGCGGGGTCGGGAACCTCGTGGACGGCCCGGCTCGCTGAGGTGAGTATCAAGGTGTCACACGTCAATTTCGTCTGGCGGTTCGAAGGGACAGTTGACGGCACCTTCATCCCGTCGACGCAGAGATGGACGCCGACGAGTTCCGATCTCGTGATCACCTCAGTTGTCGGCACCATGTGCGTCACGATCGATCTTCTTCCCGGCGACGCGATGGTGATGGGTGGGTATCTCACCAACATCCCAACCGCCGGCAGCGGGCCGCTGACGCTGTCCTGACGCCGCGCCCACAGCGGCCCCCATCGGAACCGCCACTCCCCAACAGGGATGGCGGTTTCGGTGTCTCGAGACGGTGCCGGGTGGCCGCTGGTCATGACGGGGCGCTCAGACGGATCGGCACGTAGGCGGCGCAAAAGTTGTCACGCGCATCACAACATCCGTGTGGTGCGGGGATCGATTGCGTCGAGCCCCTAGCCCCGGTCTCGCCATCCGCCTTGACTAGCCGCAGGCCGAGTGACGGCCGTCACGGGAGAGGGAATCGATGTCTCGGGCAACGAAGGCGTTCCACCGCATTCTGCGGGGGAACCGGGCACGCACCGTGCTCACCGTCGTGCTCGGCGTCCTCCTCGCGACGACCGGTCTGGTCGGGGGAGCGGTCCAGGTCCTCCGGGTCGCATCGGCCGATCCAGCCCCCGCGACGCCGGAACGGTCGGAGGCGACCTCCCAGGCAACAGCCCTCGTCTCCGACGCGGTTCCGGCGGTCGCGGTGGAACCCGCGGTCGTCGTACGACGGCAGGCGGTCGGCGAGCCGAGCGACTTCCCGGGGTCGCTCGGCTCCGCCCCGCCGGCCGCCGTGGCCGCCTACCAGCGGGCCGCGGCGATCATGACCGCGGCTTCGGACTGCGGACTCGACTGGACGGTGCTCGCCGCCATCGGCCGCGTCGAGTCCGACCACGGGCGCGGCCCCGCCGTGGGAGAGCTCCTCGACATCCCGGACACCGACCTCGGCAAGGTCGACGGCAACGAACTCCGGGACGCGCCCGTCGGTCCGATGCGACTGCTGCCCGCCACCTGGGCCGTCGTGGCTGTCGACGCCGACGACGACGGGGTCCGCAATCCGCAGGACGTCGACGACGCCGCCCTGGCGGCAGCGGTCCTGCTCTGTGCCGGTGGACGTGACCTCGTCAGCCTGTGGGAGCTGGTGCCGGCACTCTCGGCGTACCACCCGGCGCCCGGCTTCGTCCGCACCGTCCTCGCGCTGATCCGGCAGTACGAGAAGGAGGCGGCACTGCTGCCCGTCCCGGTGGTGCCCATCGGTCCGTTGCCCGTGTTGCCCGAGCTCTGCGAATGCGATGACGTCCAGGCCCGGCCGGTGCTGCCCCGTGCCTCGACGGAGACGGGGTCGGCTGCGCTGACGCCCCGGCCGTCGGAGCCGACGTCCGAGAGCAGCGACCCGACCACGGATCCGACTGAGCCGATCAGCGAGCCGACCACCGAGCCGACCGAGTCGCCCACTGATCCCACCGAGTCGCCCACCGGCCCCACGGACCCGACCGAGCCGACCAGCGAACCCACCGAGCCCAGCACCGCCACGACCACCAGCAGCGACCCCGCGGTCGCGCCATGAACACCCGCATCAACACCGACAGGCAGGAGACCCGCCATGGGCGGCACCGTTGAGGTCACCGGACTCACCAAGAGCTTCGGTTCCCAGAACATCTGGAGCGACGTCACGCTGACGCTCGCGCCGGGTGAGATCACGGCGCTGCTCGGCCCGTCGGGGACGGGCAAGTCGGTCTTCCTCAAGTCGCTGATGGGCCTGCTCCGCCCGGAGTACGGCAGTTGTCTCGTCAACGGCGTCGACATGGTGACGGCCAAGGAGTCGCACCGGCTCGACCTGCGCAAGAAGTTCGGCGTCCTCTTCCAGGACGGCGCCCTCTTCGGGTCGATGAGTGTCTACGACAACGTCGCGTTCCCGCTGCGGGCCCACACCCGCAAGACCGAGGCGGAGGTGCGCCAGATCGCCCTGAACAAGCTCGACATGGTCGGACTCCTGGGGCAGGAGCACAAGCTCCCGGGCGAGATCTCTGGCGGCATGCGCAAGCGTGCCGGCCTCGCCCGCTCGCTGGTCACCGAGCCCGAGATCATCCTGTGCGACGAGCCTGACTCCGGCCTCGACCCCGTCCGTACGGCGAACCTCGCGCAACTGCTGCTCGACGTGAACGCCCAGACCGACGCGACCATGCTGGTCGTCACGCACAACATCGAACTGGCGCGCACCCTGCCCGACAACCTCGGCATGCTCTACCGGCGCCAGCTGGTGATGTACGGACCGCGTGAGCAGTTCCTGCTCACCGACCACCCGGTCGTCTCCCAGTTCATGGCCGGCGACCCGGTCGGCCCGATCGGGATGAGCGAGGAGGTCGACCACAGCGTCAACGCGCCGGTGCTCGACGCGTACGGGTACCCGGCCGACGCCGTCGGTGCCCACACGATGGTGCGTGCCGGTGCCCGGGCCATCGAGGTGCTGCCGCGCCAGTTGCTGCCTGCCAGCGGCCTCCCGCGTCCGGCCACCGAACGGCACGCCCGGAGAGTCGCTTCGGGGGAGTCGGCGCTGTACATCGCCGACGACGAGGAGGTAGATCGACCACCTTCCGTGAAGCGTCCCGACCCCGTCTCGCGCTCGCTCGACCAGGTCGGTGCTTTCTTCGCGCTGGCCCTCGACACGATCCGCGCCACCTTCCGCCGGCCGTTCGCGGCCCGCGAATTGCTCGACCAGTTCTGGTTCGTCACCAGCGTGTCCTGGGTCCCCGCGATGTTGATCGCGATCCCGTTCGGCGCCGTGATCGCCCTCCAGCTCGGCACCCTCACCGTCCAGGTCGGCGCGCAGTCGTTCACCGGCGCGGCCTCGGTCCTGGCCGTCGTACAACAGGCAGCGCCGATCGTCACCACGCTGGTGATCGCGGGAGCAGGAGGTGCGGCCATCTGTGCCGACCTCGGCTCGCGGACCATCCGCGACGAGATCGACGCCATGAGGGTGATCGGCATCGATCCCGTGCAACAACTCGTCGTCCCCCGCGTGCTCGCCTGCGTGATGGCGGCCGTGCTCCTCAACGGACTGGTGTCCGTGGTCGGTGTCCTGGGTGGCTACTTCTTCAACGTCGTCGTGCAAGGCGGTACGCCGGGTGCGTACCTCGCCAGCTTCACGGCGCTTGCGCAGATCTCCGACCTGTGGGTCGGCGAGCTCAAGGCCGTCATCTTCGGCTTCCTCGCCGGTGTCGTCGCGGCCTACCGGGGCCTCAACACCCGCCCCGGGCCGAAGGGCGTGGGGGAGTCGGTCAACCAGTCGGTCGTCGTGACCTTCCTGTTGCTGTTCTTCGTGAACTTCGTGATCACCACGCTCTACCTCGAGCTCGTCCCCGGGAAGGGAGCCTGAGATGGCGATCGGCACCCGACCACCGACCGGCCCGCCAGGCAAGGGGGGCATTCCGCCCACCTGGGGACGGCCGCCCAGCCGCAAGCCCGGCCAGGTCGTCGTACCCAAGCGCCCGTGGTGGGACCGCCGCCTCGACGGCCTGGTCCAGAGCGGCCGCGACGTCCGGTTCTACGGCACGGTCATCGCCGGCATCCCCAAGGCGATCCGGCTCTACCCCAAGGAGATCTGGCGGGTCCTGTCCGAGGTCAGCTTCGGCACCGGCGCGCTCGCCGTCATCGGCGGCACCGTCGGGGTGATGACCGGCATGAGCCTGTTCGTCGGCACCGTCGTCGGGCTGCAGGGCTACGCCGCGCTCGACCAGATCGGCACCAGCGCCCTCAACGGCTTCATCTCCGCCTACTTCAACACCCGCGAGATCGCGCCGCTCGTCGCGGCCCTCGCCATGTCGGCCACCGTCGGCGCGGGCTTCACCGCGCAACTGGGTGCCATGCGGATCAGTGAGGAGATCGACGCGGTCAAGGTGATCGGACTCGATGCCGTCCCGTTCCTCGTCTCGACCCGGGTCGTCGCGGGCTTCATCGCGATCATCCCGCTCTACGTGATCGGGTTGCTGACGTCGTACTTCGGGAGCCGGTTGGTCACCGTGCAACTGCGCGGCCAGTCCGCGGGCACCTACGACCACTACTTCCAGCTCTTCCTGCCACCGGGCGACATCCTGCTGTCCTTCGGCAAGGTGCTCGTCTTCGCGGTGTTGATCATCCTGATCCACTGCCGGCTCGGGTACTACGCCAAGGGCGGACCGGCCGGCGTGGGCCTGGCCGTCGGTCATTCCGTACGACGCACGCTGGTCGTCGTCGCGCTGCTGGACCTGGCGCTGTCGATGGCGATGTGGGGCACCACGACGACGGTGAGGATCGCCGGATGAGCGCGCCCATGACCCATTCGATGAGCCTGGGCCGCGCCCGCGACGCCGCCCTCGGCCTCGGCTACATCGCGCTGGTGCTGGCGATCCTCGCCGGCACCTGGCTGGCCTACAACCAGGTGTTCGCCGACCGGTCCGAGATCACCCTCACCACGGGGACTCTCGGCAACGCCCTCCTCGAAGGCTCCGACGTGAAGCTCAACGGCGTACCCGTCGGCACGGTCGACAAGATCGAACCGCGCGACGGGGGAGCGACGCTCACCCTCGCGCTCCAGCCCGACGTCCTCGACGAACTGTCGACGACGACCACGGCCCGGTTGCTGCCCAAGACGCTGTTCGGCGAGCGGTACGTCGCCCTCATGGTCCCGTCGACCAAGGGCAAGGCTCTCGAAGCGGGCGACACGATCGCCCAGGACTCCTCGTCCTCCGCCGTCGAGCTCGAGGAGGTCTTCGACCAGTTGTTGCCCGTCCTGCAGGCGATCCAGCCCGACAAGCTCTCCGCGACGCTCGGCGAACTCGCCCTCATGCTGCGCGGCAACGGTGCCGACATCGGCACGACGATGGTCGCCTGGGGCGACTACCTCCACAAGCTGAACCCGCTCGCGCCGCAGATGATGGACGACCTCGAATCCTTCGGCCGCGTGGCGCAGACGTACGCCGTCGCCGCGCCCGACCTGGTCGACGCGCTCGACAGCATGACCACCACGTCGGCGACCCTGGTCGACCAGCGCACCGAGGTGAACGACCTGTTCGCCAACGTGATCGTCGCGGCCGACGACGCCCGCGAGTACGTCGCCGCGAACCAGTCCACGATCACCGTGTTGTCGGAGCAGAGCCGCCGTGCACTGGAGGCGGTGGCGCTGTACGCCGCGCAGTTCCCCTGCCTGTTCAAGTCGCTGCGCGACTTCATCCCGGTGATGGACAAGACCCTGGGCAAGGGCACCAACGAGCCCGGCGTGCACGTGGTGCTGAACGTGACGCCGTCGCGCGGGAAGTACCTGCTCGGTCGCGACGACCCGCGCTACGCCACGCAGGGCAAGCCCCGTTGTCCCTACCAGGACGGCAGCGTCAAGCCCGTTGGGAACCGTCCTGTCGCCTCCGCGGACACGCCCGAGCAGGTGCCGCCCCCGCCGAGCGACCGGATCCGCAACACGTTCGCGGCCGGTGCCGGCCTCGGTGAGGCCAACTCGCCTGCCGAGAACCAGTTGATCGCCGAGTTGATGGCGCCGACCGTCGGCGTCAGCCCGCGCGCCTACCCCGCCTGGGGCAGCCTGCTGGTCGGACCGTTGCTCCGCGGAGCCGAGGTGGAGGTCCGATGAGCCGCAACCGGAAGCTCGCCACGACGCTGACCAAGTCACTGGTCTTCGCCATCGCCACGATCCTCGCGACGCTGGCGCTGGCCGGCACGATCCGCAACAGCAGCAGCGGACCGAACGACGAGTACGTCGCCCTGTTCACCGACGCCACGAGCCTCAACAAGGGCGACGACGTCCGCATGGCAGGAGTGAAGGTCGGCACCGTCACCGGGATCGAGGTCACCGACGACCGGATCGCACGCGTGAGGTTCACGGTGGCCGAGAGCGCGCCGCTGAGCGAGGGATCCACCGCAGAACTGCGGTTCCGCAACCTCGTCGGCCAGCGCTACATCGCCGTCCAGCCGGCCGACGTACCCGGCAAGCGACTGGCTGCTGGCCACGTCTTCGACCTCGACGACACGCAACCGGCCCTCGACCTCACCGTCCTGTTCAACGGGTTCCAGCCGCTCTTCCGGTTGCTGGACCCCAACGACGTCAACGAACTGTCGGGGCAGATCATCGCCGTCTTCCAGGGCGAGGGCCCCACTGTCGAGGGCCTGCTCAGCAGCACCGCCAGCCTGACCTCGACGCTGGCCGACCGCGACCAGGTGATCGGTGACCTGATCACCAACCTGAGCTCGGTGCTCGGCGTCGTCGAAGAACGCTCCGGCCAGCTCGACACGACCCTGGTCACCCTGCAGCAACTGGTCAGCGGACTCGCGGAGGACCGCGAGACCATCGGCTCCACCATCGAGGGGATGAGCGACCTGTCCAGCAGCGTTGCCGGTCTGCTCCAGGAAGGCCGCGCGCCGCTCAAGGGCTCGATCAAGGCGCTGGGCGACCTGTCCGCCGTCCTGGCCGACAACGACGAGGTCATCGCCAAGTTCCTCCAGACCCTGCCCACCAAGCTCGACCGGGTCGGTCGACTGAGCAGCTACGGCTCCTGGGTGAACTTCTACGTCTGCTCCATCGAGGGTCGGATCCCGCTCCCCGAGGGCTACTACGGCGATCTGGGCGTCCAGCCCGTCGCCGGGAGGTGCAAGTGATGACCAAGCGCTATTCGACCTCCTTCGCCGAACGCAACCGCGTGGTGATCGCGGTGATCGGCCTCACCGCCCTCGTCGCCACCTTCTTCGCGACGTTCTACGCCGAGGACCTGCCGGTCATCGGCGGTGGCGACCGCCACCAGGCCTACCTCGCCGAGACCGCCGGGCTGCACGCCGGCGACGAGGTCCGGGTTGCCGGGGTCAAGGTCGGCAAGGTGACCGACATCGAACTCGTCGGCAAGCAGGTGCTGGTCACCTTCCGGGTCAAGGGTGTCGAGGTCGGCGACCAGTCGACTGCTGCGGTCAAGATCAAGACCCTGCTCGGCAAGAAGTTCCTGTCCATCGACCCACTCGGCACCGAGGCGCTCGACGGTCCGATTCCGCTCGAGCACACCACGACGCCGTACGACGTCAACGCGGCCTTCTCCGACCTGTCCTCGACGATCGGCGAGATCGACACGGCCCAGCTCGAGGAGAGCCTGAACACCATGTCCGAGGTGTTCGCCAACACTCCGGAGTCGGTGAAGGGCATGGTCGACGGACTGTCGCGGTTGTCGCGGACCATCTCCAGCCGCGACGACGAACTGGGGAAGCTGTTCGCCTCGACCAACAAGGTCACCGGCACCCTCGCCACCCGCAACGAGGAGCTCGGCGCGCTGGTGTCCGACGGCAACCTGCTGCTCACCGAGCTGGCCAACCGGCGCGAGTCGATCCGCACGATGCTGCGGAGCACGGCGGCGCTCGGCAAGGAACTCCAGGGCCTGGTGCGGGACAACGAGAAGCAGCTGACTCCTGCCCTGAAGAAGCTCGATCGCGTGTCCGCCGTACTGCGGGCCAACCAGACCCACCTCAACGACGCGCTGAAGGTGCTCGGGCCGTACTACCGGATGCTCACCTCGGCCATGGGCAACGGCAAGTGGATCGACTCCTACATCTGCGGTCTCTTCGACGCCGACGATGCGCCGGTGCTCGACAACGACGTGGTCCGCGACTGCAAGCCGGGAGGCGCCCGATGAACGCGACGACAACGTCCAGGATCCGCTGGATCGCCATCGCCACGGGCATTGCGCTCGTCGTGACCGGGGTCGTGGTCGGCCTGCGGTTGCTGCGCGACACGACCGAGTTCACCGCCGAGTTCGACGCCACGGTCGGGCTCTATCCCGGGTCCGACGTGCAGATCCTCGGCGTCCCGGTCGGCGTGGTGACCGCGGTCGAACCGCGAGGTGACGGCGTGCTGGTGACCATCGAGCTCGACGAGGGCCAGAAGGTCGCGAAGAACACCGGCGCCGTCGTCGTCGCACCGACCCTGGTCAGCGACCGCTACGTCCAGCTCACCGAACCGTGGGACGGCGGCCCCGCTCTCAAGGACGGCGCCACGATCGCGAAGACGGCGGTACCCGTGGAGATCGACGAGATGTACGAGAGCCTCGTCGACGTCAGCGATGCGATGGGTCCCAACGGCGCCAACCGCGACGGAGCACTGTCGGACTTCCTCACCACGATGGCGAAGAACCTCGACGGTCAGGGCGCCGACATCAACACGATGCTGTCGGACTTCTCCGACGCGTCGGCCACGATCGACGGCTTCGACAAGGACTTCTTCGACACCGTGAGCCACCTCGACACCCTCAACACCACGCTGCTCAAGAACGACACCGGCGTGCTCGGGGCCAACAAGCAGCTGGCGGTGGTTGCCCAGTACCTCGCCGAGGACCGCGAGAACATGTCAGCCGCGATCCTCGAGCTCGGCGATGCGATGGCCCTGCTCGAAGGCTTCGTCCACGACAACCGTGCGGCGCTGAAGAAGAGCGTCGACGGCCTGCTCGGCCCGACCCGGGTCCTGGTCAACCAGAGGAAGTCGATCGACGAGGCGGTGCGCACCATTCCGCTGGCCCTGCAGAACTTCCTGAACGCCTACGACCCCCGCACCAACACGATCAGTGGCCGCGGCAACCTCAACGAACTGACGGTCTGGACCGAGGACGGCAAGACCGCACGTTCGTCCGCTGATGCGCCCCCGGTGATGCTGCCCGGCGTGGACGGAGGGCAATGAGCATGCGGATCTCCGGCAGCTTCCGTCGTACGACGGCCGCAGGGGTGGCCGTACTCGGCCTCAGCCTCAGTGGGTGTGGTGTCCTCAGCGGCGGCGTCTACGACGCACCGCTCCCGGGTGGCGCGGACCTGGGCGATGACCCGATCACCATCAGTGCCGAGTTCGAGGACGTGCTCGACCTGGTGCCCCAGTCGAGCGTCAAGGTCGACAACGTCGCGGTCGGCCGGATCTCGGAGGTGACCCTGGCCGACGACGGCCGCACGGCCCTGGTGGAGATGGAGGTGCGCTCCGACATCGACCTGCCCGCGGCCACCACCGCCCGGCTCCAGCAGACCTCCCTGCTGGGTGAGAAGTACGTCGCCCTGGTCCGCCCCGAGGCCGGAGGCCCCAGCAGCACAGGCGGTGCGCTGGCCGACGGCGCCCTCCTCAAGACCGGGGAGACCGACGCTGCGGCCACGGCCGAACAGGTCCTCGGTGCTCTGTCGCTGGTCCTCAACGGTGGTGGGATCGGGCAGTTCCAGGAGATCTCCCGTGAGCTGCAGGAGGTCAACGGCGGTCAGACCGGAGAGATCAAGGCGTTCCTCGAGGAGACGAGCCGTTTCGTCGGGGTCCTCGATCGCCGCAAGAGCGCCATCACCGGTGCCATCGACGGCCTCGCGAAGTTGGGGGAGTCCCTCGAAGGCGACCGCGACCAGATCGCGAACGTGCTGGAGAAGTTGTCGCCCGGCATGAAGGTGCTGGTCGAGCAGCGCCCGCAACTGACCCGGATGCTCACCGCGCTCGACAAGCTGTCCAAGGTCACGGTGAGCACCCTGAACGCGTCACAGAAGGACATCGTCGCGGACTTCAAGGCCCTCGAGCCGATCCTGCGCCAACTGGCGAAGGCGGGCAGCGACCTGCCGCACTCGCTGGAGATCCTGCTGACCTACCCGTTCCCGGACTCCGTGTTCGGCGCGATCCGGGGCGACTACCTGAACGTCTTCATGACGACGAACTTCCGCACCCTTCCTGCGGGGTGTGCGGCGATCGGCTGCGCCTGGCCGCAGCCGGGCGGCGGGTCGGCGGTGAGTCCCAGATCCAGTGTCCCCGGGGACCTGCCGCCGACCATGCTGCCGTCGACCGACAGCGCGACGCCCGGTCTTGGTACGCCCAGCCTGCCCGGGCCGTCGATCGTGCCGTCCGAGAGCGGGTCGGGCAGCCCCTCGGATCCGGGGAGCAGTGGGACGCCCAGTGGGAGTCCCACCGATCCGTCGACGAGCGACAGCCCCACCCCGGGCTCGTCGGACAGCGCCTCCGGTGGCATCAGTGAAGGGAGTCAGTGATGCAGCAACTCACCCGCACCGTCCATGTGAAGCTCGGCATGTTCGTGCTGGTCGCCCTGCTCGGCACCAGCTACCTCGGGGCGATGTACGTCGGCTTCACGCCGTTCAGCAACGGCTACCAGGTGACCGTCGCGCTCCCCGAGGCCGGTGGCCTGTTCGTGAACTCCGAAGTCACCTACCGCGGCGTCCAGGTCGGTGAGGTCACCGACCTCACGCCCACCAGGGACGGGGTGGAGGCCACGATCGAGATGAAGCCGGATGCCCCCGAGATTCCGGCCGATTCGACGGTCCAGGTCCGGAACCGGTCAGCGATCGGTGAGCAGTACCTCGACCTCCGCGGCGCCGACACCGACAAGGTGCTCGCCGACGGCGACCACCTGAGCGGTGGCATCGAGTCGGTGCCGCAGGACCTGTCCGAGGTGCTGCGGTCCGGTCGCGACCTGGCCGGGTCACTGCCGTCGGACGACCTCACCACCGTGATCGACGAGGGGTACCTGCTCTCGCGGGGACTCGGTGAGGACATGTCCCGGTTGCTGGAGACCTCGCAGTCGTTCCAGAAGGCCGCCGACGACAACTTCCTGGTCAGCGCGTCACTCATCCGCAACTCCCGCCAGGTGCTGCGCACCCAGGAGGAGTCGAGTACGGCGATCCGCGCGTGGAGCAACGATCTGGCCCTGTTCGCGGCGACCCTGGCCGACTCCGACGCGGACCTGCGCACCCTGATCGGCAACACCCCCGGTGCCACCAGGGAACTGAGCCTGCTCATCCACGACGTCGGCCAACCGCTGGCGATCCTGATGAACAACCTGGTCTCGACCGCGACCGTCTTCGGGGTCAACTCCAACGGGGTGCGCGACGCGATGATCCGCCTCCCGGAGATCGTCAGTGTCGGTTGGGCGACCACGAGTTCGCAGGGCATCAACCTCGGCCTGGTGCCGACGTTCTTCGATCCGTTGCCATGCGTCGCTGGCTACAGTGGCACGGCGAAGCGGCGGGGCACCGATGCCACCGAAGGCAAGCCGCTGAACACGAAGGCCGGTTGTACGGCGCCGCGGTCCCAGGGCAACGTGCGCGGGGCGCAGGCCGTCGACGAACCGACAGCGGGACTCGGGCGCAGGGCCGTGCCCGGTGCCACCATCAACGAGGTCGACGGACTCGGCGACCTGTTGGGTGGTGTCCAGTGACGAAGAGCCCAGTGACGAGCGTGGAGGAGCAGGACATCAAGAGCGAAGAGTCGACTCCGTTGGTCGAGCCTGCAGAGCCCGATGCGGTGGTCGAGCCTGTCGAGACTCGCGGCCGGGGCGTCGAGTGGGCGGTGCTGGTCATCGCGGCGCTCATCCTTGCCGCCGGTCTCGTGTCCTGGCTGAAGGCCGGTGACCACGACGCCAAGGCAGTCGAACTGGCCGAGTTGCGCGACACGGTGCTGATCTCGGCCCGCGCCAACATCGAGACCATGAACACCCTCGACTACCGCGACGTGCCGGGTGGCCTGGAGAAGTGGCAGGACGTGTCCACGGGCACGCTCAAGGACCAGATCGCCGGGACCGACGAGGAGACCCGGGCGCTGATGAAGGACCAGGGCAAGGTCTCGTCCGGCAAGGTGGTCGACGCGGCCGTCATCGACTTGACTCCCTCCACCGCGACGGTGATCGCCTCGGTGGAGGTGACCGTTCGCGACGGCGCCGACCCCGATGCCGCACCGACGGTGAAGCGCAATCGCTTCGCGGCCGACCTGGTCAAGGTCGGCGGCACCTGGTTGCTGGAAACCCTCGACCAGGTGGCGGTGGACCTCTCATGATGACGCTGCTCCGACGCCACCTCCTGCTCGTGGTCGCTGTCGTCGTACTCGCTGCCGGTGGGCTGGCGTTCTGGCAGGCCGACCGGGTCCGTGGCGTCGACAACGTCGGCAACCACGCGGTCGTCGACGCGACCCGCACGACCGAGGTCCAGTCCGCGATCGCCGCCGCGCTGGTGCGCGTCTTCAGCTTCTCGTACGACGACCCGGCGCCGACTCAGCAGGCCGCGAAGGAGTTGCTGACCGGCAAGGCCAGCGACGAGTACGCCCTGCTCTTCAAGTCCCTCGAGGAGAAGGCGCCCGGCCAGAAGTTGGTCCTCACCGCGCAGGTCCAGATTGCCGCCGTCAAGGAGCTCAAGGGCGACAAGGCGTCGTTGCTGGTGTTCCTCGACCAGGCCTCGCAACGAGTCACCGACAAGGAATCCACCGTGTCGGCAGCGCAGTTGTCCATCGACGCCGAACGCGTGGACGGGACCTGGCTGATCACCAGCATCACGCCGCTGTAGTTGGATGGCCGGCATGGCCCCTCCGGAACGTCGTCAGGAGCGCGAGCGCCGCGCGCGACGACTGTGGCGGCACTATCAACCGCCGACACCCGACGAGGTGGAGCCCGAGGTCGACGCGCAGCAACCCTGGGCCGCGTATCGGCGCCGCGAGCCGGCGGCGCCCGCCCCTGCCACGGCCACCGCTGCCGCGCGCGCCCAGGCCGCAGCCGCCAAGGCTGCCGAGCGGGCCGCCAACCAGGCCGCCGTCGAGGCCGGCGACAAGGTCCTGCGCAACATGGTCTTCAAGTTGTTCACCTTCGCGGCGCTCCTCGGGGGCGTAGCCGTCGTGGGCAATCTCGACGGCTTCAGCGGGCAGGCGACGGAGTCCAGCCACGAGGGTCCCGACCCGCGCACCGCCGAGGGGATCGAGCACCTGTCGGACCTGCTCGAGGCGGCAGTCGGTGACGACCAGGTCGTCGCAGCAACTCTTCGCGACGACGGGGCTTCGTTGAGCGTGCCGAGTGGTTCCGGGGCGCGCGACGTCACTGTCTACTCGTGGAGTCGCTGGGACCCGGACGAGCTCAGCTTGTTCTACTCCAGCACGGACAGCGGCACTGCATTTGATCTGGGTGACTTCGACGCGGCGGCCTTCGCGCCACTGCTGTCCGCAGCTCGGGATCGGCGAGGTGTCGGAGTCGACGAGGGTGAGCTCGTCCTCCACCACCTGGCCGAATCGCCCGTGTGGGTGGAGGTCACCGTCGACGATGACAACGGCAGCGGCGACACCGATCACGCGACCTTCGACGGCGAACTGGTCAGCCCGGACTGACGATCCCGGCCGCCTCGGCGACCTCGCGGTAGGCATCGGCGAGCGTCGCGACGGTCTCGTGGGCGTTCAGTCCGCTCGGGTTCGGCACCACCCAGAGCTCGGCACCGGCCAGGTCTTCGGGCTGGCGTCCCTGCACGGCCTTGGGCTGCCCGAAGGCCGTGCGATAGGCGGTGATCCCGGCGACCGCGACCACCCGCGGCGCACGTTGGGTGACGAGGGTGGTCAGTGCAGCGCCACCCTCCCGCAGTTCGGCGGCCGTGAGTTCGGACGCCTTGACGGTCGCCCGACGCACCAGGTTCGTGATCCCGATGCCCCGCTCGCGCATCATCGCGCGGTCCTCGTCGGTCATCCCGTTGGCCGGGTCGATGGGGCGCTCGATGACGCCGCCCTTGAGCAGCGCCGGGTAGAAACGGTTGCCCGGGTGCGCGAAATGGGTGCTCGTCGCGGCGGTCCACAGTCCGGGGTTGATGCCGACGAAGAGCAGGCGGAGCGGCTCGTCGGGTGCGGTCGGCAGGAGGTCGGGGACCTCGGCGTCGCGGAAGGACTCGAGCTCCGCTCGGGAGAAGGTACGGCGGGCCATCTCGCCATTCTCACGGATCGTTGTGATGTCCTGCGTGCACCAGGTGAACGCCAGACTCCACGTTGATCGCCTGGCTGCGTGCGACGATGCCCGCATGGCCGGTCCGTGGAACACGTTCGTCGAGGGGGACAACCTCGACGTGCTGCCCACGCTCGCCGACGGCTCGTTCGACCTGATCTACCTCGACCCGCCGTACAACACGGGCAACGGGTTCGCCTACAACGACGACTTCAAGGGCGCCCGCGGCGCAGGTGCGGCCGGTCGGCACCTGGCCTGGGTCGAGTACCTGCGACCGCGACTGGTCGCCGGGCACCGCGTCCTGGCTGACACGGGCGCGATCTTCGTCAGCATCGACGACCACGAGGTCGCGCACCTGCGGTTGCTGATGGACGAGGTGTACGGCGAAGCGAACTTCCTCGCGCAGATCGTGGTCAACCTCAACGCCAAGGGCCGGCAACTCGGCCGCGGTTTTGCGACCTCGCACGAGTACGTCCTGGCGTACGCGAAGGACGCTGCGACCTGTGTCCTCGACGCGTCGTCGTCGACGACGGTCGTGGATGCGGACTTCCCTCTGGTGGCCGATGACGGCCGGCGCTATCGCCGCCTTCCGTTGCGCAACACCAACAAGAAGTTCAACCCGCTGACGGCACCGACCCTGCACTTCGCGGTGTGGGGCGACCCGCTGACCGGCAGGGTGGCGACGGCGCCGTTCGAGGGCGCCGTGAAGGTCAAACCCGTCTTCGGTGACGGGGCCCCGGCGGTCTGGCGCTGGTCGCGTCCGCGGATCGACGAGCGCCCTGACGACCTGGAGTGCCGGGTCGTGCAGGGAGCGAGCGGCGAGCGGATCGACGTCTACCAACGCGATTGGCGGCACCCGGTGGGCGGGCGGCGCAAGAAGCTGCGCACCATCTGGATGTCCGAGGAGATCGGCTCCACGGACACGGCGGTCGCCGAACTCAAGGAGATCCTCGGCCACGTCTTCGAGTCACCGAAGCCGACCGGCCTGCTCCGCCGCATCCTCGACACGATGCCCGACGACTGTCGTGTCCTCGACTACTTCGCCGGCAGCGGCACGACCGGCCACGCGGTGGCGCTGGCGAACCTGGCCGACGGTGGTCGTCGTACCTGCCTGTCGGTGAACTCCGCTGAACCGACGCGGGCCGGTTCGAACGCGGCGCTCGCCGGCTACGCCACCGTCTCGGCCATCACCCGAGCACGCCTGCAGGCCGTCGCCGACCAGCTCGGCGGTGGCCTCAGCTCAGACCCGCCGCCTTCTCCAGTGCGCCGATCTCGTCGTCGAGGTAGGTCAGCAGCCGCTGCAGGTGAGGAACCGTCCGGCGACAGCCGGTGAGCCCGAACGCCATGTTGCCGTCGTACGACGTGCAGGTGATGTTGAGCGCCATGCCGTTGATCGGGATCGACAACGGGTAGTTGCCCACCAACTTGGCGCCGTTCCAGTAGTGCGGCACGCGCGGTCCGGGGACGTTGCTGATGACCAGGTTGACCGGCGCCTGGACGATCCCCTGCAGGCCCAGCAGCGGGAGCACGATCGAGGGCGTCATGCCGATCGCGCTCATCGCCACGATCTGCAGCGGCGTCATCGAGGACAACGCGTCCTTGCCGTCCTTCATCGAGCGGCTGATCGACCGGAGCCGCTCACCGGGGTCGGCCACGTCGGTGGGGAGCCGCACCATGATCGAACCGACGGCGTTGCCGCCGGCGCCCGACGCGGTGCCCGCCTGCTTGGCGTTGAGGCCGATCGGCACCATTGAGACGAGGGGTACGTCGGGCAACTCGCCGAGTTCGTCGAGGTAGGTCCGCAGGGCTCCGCTGCACATGGCGAGGACGACGTCGTTGATGGTGGTGCCGGTGGCCTTGCCGACGGCACGGAGCCGCTCGGTCGGCCAGTCCTGCGCTGCGAAGCGTCGCGCTCCTGTGATCGACTGGTTGAAGATCGTGCGCGGCGCCGACATCGACACGGCCGAGGTCTCGTTGCGCATGCCCTTGCGGAGCGTCTTCATCAGGGCCATCGGCAAGCCAGCGGCCTCGCCGCTGATGCTGAGCGCCGAGCGGAGTACGTCGACGGGCAGGCCTGCCGCCGTACTCGCGACAGCGCCGGCGGCGCCGGCCGCGGCTGCGGGCAACGACTCGGCCTCGGGGGCCTTCTTCCTGCGCGAGGCGCCCTCCGCGAACGGGGCGGGCATGTTTCGTCGGTCCGGGTCGGTCGACAGCACGCTGGCGAGCAGGCGCATCGCGGAGATGCCGTCGACCAGGCCGTGGTGCATCTTGGTGTACATCGCGACCCGGCCGTCGGCCAGGCCTTCGATGATGTGGGCCTCCCACAGCGGGCGTTCCCAGGCCAGGCGGGTGGAGTGCAGTCGCCCGCAGAGTTCGAGGAGTTCGCGGACCCGACCCGGTTGGGGGAGCGCGCTGTGGCGGACGTGGTGCTCGATGTCGAAGGCCTCGTCGTCGCGCCAGACCAGGGCACCTGCGGTCGCCACCGATCGATGGGGGTGCTTGAGGAAGAGCGGCGCGATCGCCTGGGTGTCGCGCATCGACTCGAACATCTCGCGGATGAAGTCGGGACCTGCGTCCTCGGGCTTCTCGAACAACTGCAGCGACCCCACGTGCATGGGCATGTTGCGGTTCTCGGCCAGCAGGAAGCCCGCGGCGGTGGGGTCGATCGGCCGGAAGGACGGAGCAGAAACCACAGGTGACCTTTCGTTGCAGGACCTCGATAGTGGCGTGTCGTGAGTGCGGTCACAAGCACTTCGGACGTTTCGGGGCAGGTCTGTGGTGGGAGAGACTGGGCGTGAGCAATTTCTCGACCCCTGCTGGGTGGTACCCCGACGGCAACGGCTGGGAGCGGCGCTGGGACGGCTCCGGGTGGACTGAGGAGCGGCGCCGGATGGCCGAGCCGACGCAGGTCCGACCCGCGATCCCGCCGACAGCCCCGCCCGCCACGACACCGCCGGTGACCGCGGCACCCCAGGGACTCCCCCCGCAGGGCCCCCCGCCGCAGGGGGCTCCGGGTCAGTACGCCACCCCGCAGGGGCAGGCGCCGACCGCTGCCAGGCAGCAGTCCTACGGCCATGTGCCCTCGGGCAACTCGCTGGAGACGCCGTACCCGGGTTCGTACGGCCAGTCCTTCGCCGGCTACCAGGGCGGACCGCCGAAGAAGAGCAAGTTGTGGCTCTGGCTGACCCTGGGCCTCGTCCTTCTCCTGGGCGTCGGGGCCGGTGTGGTCCTCGCGGTCGTGCAGCCGTGGAGCGACGACGACTCGTCGTCCACAAAGGGGACCGATCCGGACAAGCCGAGCGGCAAGGTCGCCATCCAGGGCGACATCACCGGCGACAACCTGGGTGACGCGCTCTACTACCTCTACTACGAGTACGACGACGTCAAGAAGGTCACCGCGACCAGCAACGGCAACGGCTTCGAGCTGTCCGAGGTGGCGGTCGAGCCCTACGACGAGCCCGAGGAGATGTACTTCGACTGGGACGGCGACGGCGTCAACGACAAGCTCTCCTGGAAGTTCGTGCTCTCGGGCAAGCAGGTGACCTTGTCGTCCAGTGCCGGCGACCAGAACTTCACCCTGTCCCTCTCCTCGTTGAGGCAGTACGACAGCGGAAAGATCCGCGTCGTCAACGGCGACTTCGATGCCGACGGTGACCTGGACCTCGCCATTGCCGGGTCCAACGACAAGGTCGTCGACGTGAACGTCCTGTTGAACGACGGCAAGGGCACCTTCGCCGATCCGGTGCTCTGGCTGTCGATTCCCAACGCGGTCATCGACGCCACCCGGATCACCGCGGGCGACTTCGACAAGGACGGCGACGCCGACCTGTGGGCCGAGTTGCCGGCGGAACGCCTCACCGACGAGGACTACACGAACTACTACTCCGGTGACCGCGGCTACGCGCTGCTGACGTCGACGGGCAAGACGTTCACGCTCGGTGCGGTCAACAAGAGCAACCTCTACGACGACGCGCTCCTGGTCGGTGACGTCACCGGCGACGGTACGACGAACCTCGTGGGGGTGAAGGCCAACACCTACGAGCAGGAGATCGTGGTCACCGTCTACGACGTCTCGGGTGGCCAGTTCAAGGTGGTTTCAGGGTTCACCGGCAAGTCCAAGATCGGCGAGCGCGCGCTGCAGGGCGCCAAGCTCAGCGATGTCGACGGCGACGGCAAGGCCGACGTGGTCTTCGTCGTGAAGGGTTACGACGACACGAAGTTCTCCGGTGTCCAGGTGATGAAGTCGACGGGCGCGATCTTCGAGCCGGCCCTGGTCTGGGCTGAGACGCCGCAGTGCAAGGACGACAGCTGCCGGATCGAGTTCCTGCCGAACCTGCGCTGACCCCGGGCGGCTCGGCCCGACCTACTGGTCGAGCTCCTGGCGGAGCTCGGTCACGACGGAGTCGACGACCGCGACCAGGTCACCGTCGGTGCGCTCGGCCACCGCGCGTTGCCGGGCGTACGACGGTCCGCGCTTCAGCAGGTCCAGCACTGATGCGAGTTCCTCCTCGCAGTCGAGCTTGGCTGCGGTGGGCTCGAGCTGCGGGATCAGGTCGGCGAGGTCGTCGGTGACCAGGCGCTCGTTCGACTTGTCGTCGAGGATCACGATCGCGTCGACGCCGTACCGCGCGGAACGCCACTTGTTCTCCTGGACGTGCCACGGCGGCATGGTCGGCAGCGTCTCGCCTGCGGCGGCGCGGTCGTCGAGCCAGATCGCCAGGCAGTGCATCAGTGCCACGAGCGCGGACATGTCACTCAGGGTGGAGACACCGTCGCAGATCCGGTTCTCGAGGGTGCCGTGCTTGACGGCCGGGCGCACGTCCCAGCGGATCTCGCTGAGGTCGTCGATGACGCCGGTGACGATCTGGTCGCTGGCGAACTGCTCGAACTCCTCCCACCGTTCGAACTGGAACGGCAGGCCGGCCGTGGGGAGCTGCTGGAACATCAGGGCGCGGTTCGACGCGTAGCCGGTGTCGACGCCGTTCCAGATCGGCGAGGACGCCGACAGCGCCTGCAGGTGCGGGAAGTAGGTGAGCAGGGCGGACATCACCGGCATCACGCGGCTCTGCTCGGGCAGCCCGACGTGGACGTGCACGCCCCAGATCAGCATCTGTCGACCCCACCACTGGGTGCGGTTGATCAGCTCGGCGTACCGGTGGCCCTCGGTCAGCTGCTGCCCGGTCCACGACGCGAAGGGGTGCGTGCCGGCGCCGTACAGGTCGATGTTGAGGTCATCGGCCGCCGGGACGACGTACCGCAGCGTGTTGCGCAGGTCCGCCATCGCGTCCTTGACCGTCGGGCAGATCCCGGTGACGACCTCGACGGTGTTCTTCAGCAGCTCCTTGTGGAGCTTCTCCGGCTCCGGCATCCGCGGCTTGGCCCGCGCGAACAGGTGGGCCGCCTCGTTGCGGAGGTCGCGGGTCGTCCGGTCCACCAGCGCGAACTCCCACTCCACCCCCAGTGTGGGTGCTGCTGATCCGTGGAAGTCGATGCGCACCCGTTCAGCGTAGGGCCTGACCGGCGACCTGCGAGCATGGTCGGGTGGACGATCCGCGGACTCTGCATCGCACGCTCGACCTGTGCCTGAAGGTCGGCGAGGTGTTGCTGTCCTCCGGTGCCGGCGCGGCGGACGTGGTGGCAACGATGCGCGCGCTGTCGCGGGCCCTTGGCGTGCGACAGTCGCAGATCGATGTCACCTTCACCTCGCTCGCGATGAGCGTGCAACAGGGTCCCGACGAGTCGCCCGTGACGCAGATCCGCCAGGTCACCCAGCGTGAGATCGACTACGAGGACCTCACCCGCGTCGACCAGCTCGCGCGCGACGTGGTGGCTGGCCGGACCAACCTCGAGGAGGCGCGCACGACCCTCGCCCGGATCGTGTCCTCCGGGCACGTGCGCCCGCGGTGGGCGGCGACGCTGGGCTGGGGGCTGATGTGCTGCGGCATCGCGGTGCAGCTCGGGGGCGGACCCGTCGTCGTACTCGTGGCGATGCTGGCGGCCGTCTGCATCGACCGCCTCCAGCTGCTGATGACGCGGCGCAGACTGCCCGTCTTCTACCAGCAGATCGCCGGCGGGGTGGTGGCGACAGTGCTTGCCTCGGCCTGCACCCGGCTCGCCAGCCCTGGGTCCACCTCAACGCCTCGCTCGTGGTGACGGCGAACATCATCATGCTGTTGGCGGGAATCGGCTTCATGGGCGCGATCCAGGACGCGCTGTCGGGATTCTTCGTGACCGGCGGCGCCCGTGTCCTCGAGGCGGTGCTCGCGACGGCCGGCATCATCGCGGGTGTCAGCGGCGGGCTGTCACTGTGTGCGGCGGTCGGACTAGAGATCCCGCGGCTCGATCTGCCCCGGTTCGACCTCGTGAGCCTGTCGGCCGCGGCAGCGGGCGGCGGCATCGCCGCGGCCTCGTTTGCCTTCGCGTCCTACGCGCCGTGGCGGACCCTGTTGCCGGTCGGCGTCCTCGGCGGCGTCGGGATCGCCGCGACCGAGGCCGTCGCGCAAGCAGGCTTCGGCCGGACCTGGGCGGTCGGGGTCTCGGCGTTCGTGATCGGCCTGTTCGGCTACACCGTGGGTCGTCGCTTCCGCGTCCCGCCGTTCGTCGTGGTGGTCTCCGCCGTCGTACCCCTGCTGCCAGGCCTCTCGATCTACCGCGGCCTCTTCCTCCTCGGCGAGGAAGGCGGGCAGCAGGTCGCCGACGGCCTGCTGGCGATGGCCACGGCCGCGTCCATCGCGATCGCCCTCGCCGCGGGCGTGATCCTGGGGGAGTACGTCGCCCAGCCAGTGGTGCGTGAGGCCCGCCGCGTCGAGCAGCGCCTCTCTGGCCCGCGCCTGGTCGGCATCACCCGCCACCCCCGCAGGAAGCGTTCCGGGAAGGGCCGACTCGCGCGACGCGACGACTGACGCCGTCATCGGTGGACCGTCAGGGGAGCAGGTCGACCAGGGTGGGGAGGGACCCGGTGACCAGGTGCAAGAGGTCCTCGCGGGTGAGGCCGGCAGGTTCGTCGATCCAGGTGAGGACGAGGTCCTCGACCATGGCCTGCCAGGCGTGGATCACCAGACGGACGGCCGGGGTGTTCGCGATGACCAGGCCTCCGGGGTCGGCGGTGAAGAACCGGTCGGCGAGGGCAGCGAAGGTGGTTTCGTAGATCGCGCGGAGGTTGTCGTTGCTTCCGGACGCCGCCTTCACGAGTGAGCGGTAGCCGGCGGTGTTGGCCACGACGTAGTCGACGTACCCGGTGAGGGAGACCAGCAAGCGGTCGAGCGGTTCGCCCGACGACGGGGGAGCGGTCTGCTCGTAGAGGTCGTCGGCCGCGCGCTGCACGACCGCCTCGTAGAAGCCCTGCTTTCCGCCGAAGTAGTGGTAGAGCAGACCGCGCGAGATGCCGGCTTCCTCGGCGAGGAGGTCGATGGACAGCTCCTCGAGCGAGCGCGTCGCGAGCAGGCGCACGCCGAGGTCGAGCAACTGGCTGCGTCGTTCGTCGGGTGTCAGGCGAGTGCGGGAGGGGGTGGTGGCCGTCACGTGGACCATTCTATTGACAGATATTCAATAGTGGCAATAGCGTCCTCCCCATGAGTTCAACAACGAGTCCCACGCAGGTCGACCACCTCATCGTCGGCGCTGGCTTCGCTGGACTGGCCGCAGCCATCAAGCTCGACGAAGCAGGCGAGCGCGACCTCGTCGTGATCGAGAAGGACAGCGACGTCGGTGGCACGTGGCACATCAACACCTACCCGGGTGCCGAGTGCGATGTCCCCAGCCAGCTGTACTCGTACTCGTTCGCCCTCAACCCGGACTGGTCGAAGGTCTACTCCCCGCAGCCGGAGATCCTCGAGTACATCCGCAAGGTCGCCCGCGACTCGGGCACGCTCGACCGGTTCGTCTTCAACACGGCTGTCCTCGACTCGACCTGGGACGCGGCCACGCAGCGCTGGAACGTACGCACCGAGGGGCCTGACGGCCCCCGTGTGTACGCCGCCCGCACCGTCGTCTCGTGCGCCGGCGGGCTCTCCGAGCCCCGGGTGCCCGAGATCGAGGGCATCGACTCGTTCGCCGGCGAGATCTTCCACTCCGCCCGCTGGAACCACGACGTCGACCTGACCGGCAAGCGCATCGCCGTGATCGGTACCGGCGCATCCGCGATCCAGCTCGTCCCCGAGCTGCAGGAGATCGCCGGACACGTCGACGTCTACCAGCGCACGCCCAACTGGGTCATCCCGCGCAACGAGCGCAAGTTCACCAGCCTCGAGAAGACGGCGTTCCGCAAGGTGCCGGGCCTCCAGCGCGCAGCCCGCTCGGCGGTCTACTCGACGCTCGAGGGCCGGGTGCCGGCGTTCGCCAAGTTCCCCGACCTGCTCAAGGTCGTCGAAGCGCAGGGCAAGAAGAACATCCACGGCGCCATCAAGGACCCCGAGCTGCGTGCCAAGGTCACCCCGAACTACCGCGCGGGCTGCAAGCGGATCCTGATCTCGAACAAGTGGTACCCGGCGCTCGCCGCGGACAACGTCGACCTGGTCACCGACCCGATCGTGAAGATCACGGCCAACGGCGTCGTCACGGCCGACGGCACCGAGCGGCCGATCGACGTCCTCGTCGTCGCCACCGGCTTCTACGTGACCGAGCCGCCCATCGCCGAGCACGTCACCGGCAAGGACGGCCGCACGCTCGCCGACCTGTGGAACGAGCAGGGCATGGCGGCGTACAAGGGCACGACCATCCACGGCTTCCCGAACCTGTTCCAGATCGTCGGTCCGAACACGGCGCTGGGACACTCGAGCATCATCTTCATCATCGAGTCGCAGGTGAAGTACGTCGTCGAGGCCGCGAAGGCGATGCGCCGTGAGGGCATCGGCGCGTTCGAGCCCACGCTGTCCGCGCAGGACGAGTGGACCGCCGACATCCGTCAGAAGATGAAGCCGACCGTGTGGCAGACCGGCGGCTGCGCCAGCTGGTACCAGGACAAGTTCGGCAACAACACCACCCTCTGGCCGGGACAGACGTTCACGTTCCGCCAGCACCTGACAAAGTTCGACCTCGACAAGTACGACGTCGAGCCCGTCAGCGCCCCCGTCAAGAAGACCCGAGCCAAGAAGAAGGTCAGCAAGTGAAGGACTTCAAGAACAAGGTCGTCGTCATCACCGGAGCCGGCTCCGGCATCGGCCGCGCGCTCGCGCTGAACTTTGCCGACCGGGGTGCCCGCCTGGCCCTCTCGGACGTCAACGAGGCCGGTCTCGCCGAGACCGTTGAACTGGCGGAGAAGGCCGGCGCGCCCGACGTCCACACCGCGCGCCTCGACGTCGCCGACCGCGAGGCCTTCGTGGCGTACGCCGCCGCGGTGGCAGACCACTTCGGCCAGGTCAACATCGTCATCAACAACGCGGGTGTCGCCCTCGCCGGCAACGCCGTCGACCTTGCGTACGACGACATGGACTGGATCGTCGGCATCAACTTCTGGGGCGTGGTGCACGGCACCAAGGAGTTCCTGCCGCACCTGATCGCGTCGGGGGACGGCCACGTCGTCAACCTGTCGTCGCTGTTCGGGCTGCTTGCGATTCCCGGCCAGAGCGCCTACAACGCGACGAAGTTCGCGGTCCGCGGCTTCACGGAGGCGCTGCGCGAGGAGATGCTCATCGCCGGCCACAAGGTCGGGGTGACGTCCGTGCACCCGGGCGGGATCAAGACCGGCATCGCGCGGAACGCACGGGTCTCCGACAAGGAGGACAAGGCCGCCACGGCGAAGTTGTTCGACGAGAAGCTCGCGAAGATGACACCGGAGCGGGCAGCCGAGATCATCATCAAGGGCATCACGAAGAACCAGGCACGCGTGCTGGTCGGGCTCGACGCCCACGCCCTGCACAACTTCCAGAAGTTCACCGGCTCGCGCTACGAGGACATCGTCGCGCTGGTGTCGAAGAAGTTCATGCCTGCACCGACGATCTGAAAGTGGTCTGACCCCTGGACGCGTCCCTTGACCGGATGTGGACCCGGAGCCGGTTGTCGCTCCGGGGCAGGGTCGACCGCTGGCGCAGCAAGCTGTGGGTCGTGGTCCAGTGCGCCATCGCTGCGGCGGTGGCGTGGTGGATCGCGGCCGACCTGATCGGCCACGAGACGCCGTTCTTCGCGCCCATCGCTGCGGTCGTGTCGCTCGGGACGTCGTACGGACAGCGACTGCGGCGCGTCGTCGAGGTCACCCTCGGCGTCGCAATCGGTGTCTTCGTCGCGGACGTCCTGGTGGCCGGCATCGGCTCGGGCGGGTGGCAGATCGGACTGATCGTGCTGCTGTCCATGTCGACCGCGCTGCTGCTCGATGCAGGCCAGCTCTTCGTCACCCAGGCTGCGGTGCAGTCGATCGTCGTCGCGGCCCTGATGCCCGACGCCGGTGGCGCCTTCCTGCGGTGGACCGACGCGCTGATCGGCGGTGGCGTGGCGCTCATTGCCGCCATGATCGTGCCGGCCGCACCTCTGCGACGGCCGCGGGAACAGGCGGCCGCGGTGGCCCGCAAGATCGCCGACCTGTTGCGGGCGGCGTCGGACGCGATGGTCGACGGAGAGGTCGGCCCCGCGCTGGATCTCCTTGCCGATGCGCGGGCGACGGACCGGATGATCCGCGAACTGCAGTCGGCGGCCGAGGAAGGGATGTCGGTCGTCAGCTCGTCGCCCTTCCGGGTGCGGCACCGCGAAGGACTGCGCCAGATGGTGGAACTCGTCGACCCGCTCGACCGTTCGTTGCGCAGTACTCGTGTGCTGGTGCGGCAGGTCGCCCTCGCGGCCTACCGGCATCGCACGGTGCCCTCTTCCTATGCGCGCGTCACCGCCGACCTCGCCGCAGCCGCCGATGCCGTGGCCAACGAGCTCGCGTCCGATCGGCTGGCGATCGAGGCGCGCGACGTGGTGCTGGCGGTGGGTGCTGCGACCGGCGTCGTCGAGCGCAGCGAGATCCTCACTGCGGAGGCGATCCTCGCCCAGTTGCGGGCAATTGTCGCCGACCTGCTGATGGTGACCGGGATGGGACAGCTCGAGGCGACCGACGCCTTGCCGCCGCCGCGCTGAGCGCTGCGTGCCACAATCCCGCGGTGAGCAACCTGGTGGAACAGAGCGTCGAGATCGCTGCGGACATCAGCACGGTCTTCGCGTACGTCGATGACTGCACGACGACGAAGGACTGGATGTACGGGCTGAGCAAGATCGACCCCGTCACCGATCAGGTCAGCGGCGTCGGCGCGGAGTTCGACGGCGTCATGAAGGTCGGCGTGCCACTCAGGTCGCGGATCAGGTGCACCGACTGGACGCTCGACGAGCGGATCGAGTTCACCTCGATCAAGGGCATCCAGAACACGCAGCGCTGGACGTTCACCGATCTCGGCGACGGACGCACACGCGTCGATGCGTGGATCAGCTACACGTTGCCCGGCGGTCCGGCAGGAAAGGCCATGGAGCGCGCTGTTCGGCCGGTCATCGGTCTGGCCATCCGGCACACGAGCCACTCGTTGGTGAAGAACGTCGAAGCGCTCTGAGGAGCCTCAGATCTGCGCTGCATACAGGTCGTACGGGTCGTGGAGCGGACGGCCGAGGGCTTCCTGCAGCGAGGCCGCGTCGCGCACGGACGCGCGCTGCGCTGCATCCATGCTGCCGTCGGACGTGAGGTTCGAGGCGAAGATGCCGGCCGCTGACTTCGGGAGGAAGTCTTCGTAGACGATCGGCTGGAGCCCTGTGTCTGAGCCGCCGGGGTCCCGCCGGTAGTAGGCCAGTCCTGCTGCGTGGAGACCCTGCTCGGTGTCGGGGAACGCGGCCAGCCCCTGGTCGTCGTACAAGGCACGACCGGCGGGGGTGAGGGCGACGCCGCGGGCCTCGACCTCGCCGAACCGGACACTCAACGCTCCCGCCGCCACTGATCCGTCGGCCTCGCGGAACGTCCGCGGCTCGGCGAGCGCGCGGAACGACGTCTGCCGCAGCAGCACCGCAGGCTTCGTGGCGAGCGGCGGGCCCTGGATCCGGTCGATCATCACGATCCCGCGGTCGGTCATCCGTCGGTACAGGTCGTCGATGTCGAGCACCCGCGGGGTGAGGTGGTTGATGTGGGTCGACGCCACGCCACCGATGTCGGCGGCCACCGACGAGATTGCTTCGAGATGGTCGTACCAGGACCGGTCCACCGGCTCGGGCGACAACGCGAAGGACGCAGTGGCCAGTTCGAGGAATCGGTCCGCATCGACGGGTTCCAGGCCGCCGCCCTTCTCCGCGAGG
Source organism: Nocardioides sp. WS12 (assembly GCF_014108865.1). Classification (NCBI taxonomy): domain Bacteria; kingdom Bacillati; phylum Actinomycetota; class Actinomycetes; order Propionibacteriales; family Nocardioidaceae; genus Nocardioides; species Nocardioides sp. WS12. The sequence goes on from NZ_CP053928.1 coordinate 1,773,219, forward strand.
TCGGCGAGGTCGAGCAGTTCGTCGGGGAACAGTCGCCGGGCACCGAGGAACTCCTCCAACTGAGCCTGCGTCGAGGCGTCGAAGAAGCGCCGGTCGTCCGACACCAGTAGGGACGTGAAGACCCGGAACGGGTTCGCCGCCAGCTCGGCCCCGTCGGTCGGACGGAACGCCGTCGAGACCACCGGGATCGGCGGGTTCGCCTCGCGCAGGTCGTAGAATCCGACCGGGTACATCCCGCACGCACCGAAGATCCGGCCCACCTGCGCGAGCTCCTCGGGCGTCCCGACCCGGATCGCGCCGTGCCGCTCGGCGGTCACGCGTCCGATCGAACCCAGTCGCTCGGCCTCGGGCCCGAGAGCCGCCAGTACGTCGGCGTTCACGGCCTCGGAGACCTCGACCAGCGTGTTGTAGGCCGGGACCTCCGAGCCGTAGAGCGTCGACAGGGAGCGGGCGAACCGGGCGCGGAGCTCGGTCGGCCTGATCAGACCCTCAGGCATCAGCCGAACTCGACGCCCTGGGCGAGGGGCAGCTCGGTCGAGTAGTTGATCGTGTTCGTGGAACGGCGCATGTAGGCCTTCCACGCGTCCGAACCGGACTCGCGTCCGCCGCCCGTCTCCTTCTCGCCACCGAACGCGCCACCGATCTCGGCGCCCGAGGTGCCGATGTTGACGTTGGCGATACCGCAGTCCGAGCCGACCGCCGACGTGAACGTCTCGGCCTCGCGGACGTCGAGCGTGAAGATCGCCGACGACAGGCCCTGCGCCACCTCGTTGTGCAGCGCGATCGCCTCGTCGAGGTCGGCGTACTTCAGCACGTAGAGCAGGGGAGCGAAGGTCTCGGTCTTCACGATGTCGGTCTGGGCCGGCATGTCCACGATCGCGGGTACGACGTACTGACCACCCTGCACGCCATCGGCTCGGCCGCCGCCGGTGACCAGGCGGCCACCGTCGGCTTGTGCCTGCTCGACCGCAGCGAGGAAACCGTCGGTCGCGGCGGCATCGACGAGCGGGCCGACCAGGGTCGACCCGTCGAGCGGCGAACCGATCGACAACGTGCCGTAGGCCTTGGAGAGCCGGTCGACGAGCTCGTCATGAATCGACTCGTGCACGATGACGCGGCGCAGCGACGTACACCGCTGGCCGGCGGTGCCGACAGCGGAGAACACGATGCCGCGGACCGCGAGGTCCAGATCGGCGGACGGAGCCACGACGGCCGCGTTGTTGCCGCCCAGCTCGAGGAGGCAACGGCCCAGCCGCGCGGCGACCCGCGGCGCGACGAGCTTGCCCATCCGGGTGGAGCCGGTGGCCGAGACCAGCGGGACGCGCGGGTCGTCGACCAGCACCTCGCCGACCGCACTCTCGCCCAGGACCAGCTGGCTGAGCCCCTGCGGCGCCCCCACTCGGCGGGCAGCCTCGGAAGCCAGGGCCTGACACGCGAGCGCGGTCAGCAAGGTCTTCTCCGACGGCTTCCAGACCACGGCGTCACCCGCGACGAACGCGAGGGCGGCATTCCAGGACCAGACGGCCACGGGGAAGTTGAAGGCGCTGATGACGCCGATGACGCCCAGCGGGTGCCATTGCTCCATCATCCGGTGGCCCGGTCGCTCGGAGGCGATGGTCAGGCCGTGCAGCTGGCGGGAGAGACCGACCGCGAACTCGCAGATGTCGATCATCTCCTGGACCTCGCCGAGGCCCTCGGAGCGGATCTTGCCGGCCTCGATCGAGACCAGTTCTCCCAGCAGGTCCTTGTGCTCGCGCAACAGGTTGCCGAGCTCGCGGACCAGTTGGCCGCGCACCGGACCGGGCACCGAGCGCCAGTCCTCGAAGGCCGCCTGGGCAGCGGTCACCGCAGCGGTGACGTCGGAAGCACTGTGCGCAGGGAGGCGCCCGAGCTCCGACCCGTCGATGGGGGTCCGAGAGACGAGCGCGCCGTCGACAGTGAAGGGGTCGCCGGCGCCCAGCGCCGCGAGGATCTCCCGCGAACGGGCTGCCAGATCAATGGGGGTGCTCATGCCGAGATCTTTCCGTAGTCCCTGAAGCGACGACCCGCGTGTGTGGAGTGCAGGTCCTCGAGAGTGATGTCTTCTTGCCGCACGAAGCCCTCCTGCGGCAGCTTGCCCTCGGCGACGAGCTCGAGGACGGCGACGGCTGAGGAGGCCGTGGTCCACGAGATCGCGCGCCACATGCGCCCGTCGATCTCGAGGGGCAGGTAGCCGCGCACGTGGTTCTCGCGGAACGGCTGGCCGTCCTTGATGCCCTCGACGGCGGCGTGGAGGTAGACGATGTCGTCATTGACCGGCGGCTTGGCCTTGACCAGGATCCGGCCGACCTCTTCGCGGCAGTCACGCAGGCCGAGCTCGTCGAACAGGAAGTGCATCTGGTCGAAGTGACCGGGGTAGCGCAGCGTTTTGTAGTCGAGGCGGTTGACGCGGCCTTCGTAGCTCTGGCACATGGTGCCGAGACCACCGGAGGTGAGGGCGGCCTCGAGCTCGATGCCGCCGATGACGACGCGTTCCTTCTCCTCCATCGCCGGCACCATCTGGCGACGACCGGAGCGGAGTACCTCGCAGTCGTTGAGGTACTCGTTGACGACACCCTCGGCCGACCAGTTGAACGCGTAGCCCAGCAGCCCGGTGGGGTTCTGGGGGAGTGCGCCGACCTTGAGCTCGATGGAGCGGATCTCCGAGAAGCCCTTGGCGAGCGAAGCGCCCACGATGCCGATCAGGCCCGGCGCGAGGCCGCACTGCGGCACGAACGCGACGCCCGGCGTCTGCCCGGCGAGCTCGATCACGCGCTGCGTGGTGGGCACGTCCTCGGTCAGATCGAAGTAGTGACAACCCACGGCGGCAGCCGCTTCGGCGACCTCGATGTTGCGGTCGTACGGCAGGCACGAGACGACGGCGTCGACGCCGCGCAGGGCTTCCTGCAACGCGTGGGCGTCGGTCACGTCGAGCTCAGCGGTCTCGAACCGCAGGCCGGGGTGCGGAGTTGCGTCGTACCCGCTGACCTTGAAACCGGCGTCGGTGAGCAGTCCTGCCACCAGTTCGCCGACCTTGCCCAGGCCGATCACGCCGACCTGGTTGATGCTGCGCTTTTCTTGGGCCGCGGTCACCGCAGGCTCCCTTCGAGTTGGTCCATTCCCCAGTTGAGGTCGTCGGTCGATACGACGAGAGGCGGCGCGAGCCGGATGGTCGAGCCGTGCGTGTCCTTGGCGAGGACGCCGTGCGCCATCAGTCGCTCGCAGACCTCGCGACCCGTCCCGAGGGACGGGTCGATGTCGACGCCGGCCCAGAGGCCGCGGGTGCGGAAACCGACGACGCCGTTGCCGACCATCGCCTGCAGCCGCTCCGTGAGTACGACGCCGAGCTGGTCGGCGCGCGTCTGGTGCTCGCCGGACGCCAGCATCGACACGACTTCCAGGCCGACCGCGCAGGCGAGCGGGTTGCCGCCGAACGTGGAGCCGTGCTGTCCCGGGTGCAGCACGCCCAGCACGTCGCTGTTGCCGACGACCGCGGAGACGGGGACGATGCCGCCGCCGAGCGCCTTGCCGAGGACGTAGAGATCCGGCACGACACCGTCGTGGTCGCAGGCGAACGTGCGGCCGGTGCGGCCGAGCCCAGCCTGGATCTCGTCGGCGACGAAGAGGACGTTCTCGCGGGTGCACAGTTCCCGGAGCCCGACGAGGAAGCCGGCGGGCGGGATGATCACGCCGCCCTCGCCCTGGATCGGCTCGATGAGCACGGCCACGGTGTTCGGCGTGATCGCTCCCTCGATGGCCGCCAGGTCGCCGTACGGAACCATGTCGAAGCCGGGGGTGAACGGCCCGAAGCCGTCGCGGGCGTCGGGGTCGTCGGAGAAGCCGACGATCGTGGTGGTGCGGCCGTGGAAGTTGCCGGCGGCCACGATGATCCGGGCCTGGTCGGCGGCGACGCCCTTGACGTCGTACCCCCACTTGCGCGAGACCTTGATCGCGGTCTCGACGGCTTCGGCGCCGGTGTTCATCGGCAGCACCATGTCCTTGCCGCACAGGTCGCCGAGGGCGGCGCAGAAGTCGGCGAACCGGTCGTGGACGAACGCGCGGCTGGTCAGGGTGAGCCGGTCGAGTTGTGCGTGCGCGGCGGACAGCAGACGCGGGTGACTGTGGCCGAAGTTCAGCGCGGAGTAGCCCGCGAGCAGGTCGAGGAACCGGCGACCGTCGACGTCGGTCAGCCAGGCGCCCTCGGCGTGACTGAGCACGACGGGCAGCGGGTGGTAGTTGTGCGCGGTCCGGGCCTCGGCACGGACCACTTCAGCAGCGGTTCGCCGGGGCGCCACGACGCTGCGATCAGTGGTGATGCTCATGGAATTCCCTCCGTCACCCTGATGGCACCGGAGAATCTCCGGTGGATTGCCAGATTGTCGGACAATCTTGGTCCACTGTAACCCAGGCCACACGTCGAAAAGCGAATCGGGTGGACCCGAAGCAGTGCCGATTGATAACTGGTTGCGGGGGAGCGGGAGAATGTTCCCGCTGTGGACATCACCTACCCGCCCGACCTGCCGGTCAGCGCCCGTCGCGAGGACATCGCTGCGGCGATCCGGGACCACCAGGTCGTGATCATCGCCGGCGAGACCGGCTCGGGAAAGACGACCCAGCTGCCGAAGATCTGCCTCGAGCTGGGGCGCGGTCTGCCGGGGGACGACGGCCGGCCGCGGATGATCGGCCACACGCAGCCGCGCCGGATCGCGGCCCGCTCGGTGGCCGAGCGGATCTCCGACGAACTCGGCGTCGAACTCGGTGACCTCGTCGGCTACCAGGTGCGGTTCACCGACAAGACGTCGAAGGCCAGCCGGATCAAGCTGATGACCGACGGCATCCTGCTGGCCGAACTCCAGCGGGACCGGACCCTGCGCCGCTACGACACGATCATCATCGACGAGGCGCACGAGCGCAGCCTCAACATCGACTTCCTGCTCGGGTACCTCAAGCAGTTGCTGCCGAAGCGCCCGGACCTGAAGCTGATCATCACCTCCGCGACCATCGACGTCGACCGCTTCGCCGCGCACTTCGACGCACCCGTCATCGAGGTCTCGGGTCGCACCTACCCGGTCGAGGTCCGCTACCGGCCGCTCATCGAGGAGTCCGGAGAGGACGAGGACGCCGAGCGGTTCGCCCGCGACCCCACCGAGGCGATCGTCGACGCGGTGAAGGAGCTCTCCAGGGAGGGCCCGGGCGACATCCTCGTGTTCCTTCCCGGCGAACGCGAGATCCGCGACACCGCCGAAGCGCTGGCGGATTTCGACAAGCTCAATCAACATGCGCCTCAGCGCGGGGTCGACGTACTCCCGCTCTATTCGCGGTTGTCGGCGGCTGAGCAGCATCGCGTGTTCGCGCCCGCCAACGGTTCGCGCCGTCGCGTGGTCCTGGCGACCAACGTTGCCGAGACGTCGCTGACCGTGCCGGGCATCCGCTACGTCATCGACACGGGCGTCGCCCGGATCTCGCGCTACTCCGTGCGCACCAAGGTGCAGCGACTGCCGATCGAACCGATCAGCCAGGCCTCCGCCAACCAGCGCTCCGGTCGCTGCGGCCGGGTCGCCGCCGGCATCGCGATCCGGTTGTACGCCGAAGAGGACTTCGACGCGCGCCCGGAGTTCACCGACCCCGAGATCATCCGGACCAACCTCGCGTCCGTCATCCTCCAGATGACGTCGCTCGGACTCGGCGACATCGCGCGGTTCCCGTTCGTCGAACCGCCGGACAAGCGCAACATCCAGGCGGGCGTGCAGTTGCTCGAGGAACTGGGTGCCATCCAGGGTGGTCGAGTAGCCGGCGAGGAACGAGCCGGCGTATCGAGACCTGGCGAGCTGACCAAGATTGGCCGCCGCCTCGCGCGACTCCCGATCGATCCCCGGCTGGGCCGGATGCTCCTGGAGGCCGAACGCCTCGGTTGCGTCGGCGACGTCCTTGTCATCGTGGCTGCCCTGTCGCTGCAGGACCCGCGCGAACGTCCCGGCGTCGACCGCCCGAAGGAACAGGCGCAGGCTGACCAGTTCCATGCCCGTTTCAAGGCCGAGGGGTCGGACTTCCTCACCCTGCTCAACCTGTGGCGCCACGTGCGCGAACAGCAGAAGGAACTCTCCGGCAGCGCCTTCCGCCGGATGTGCAAACGGGAGTTCCTCAACTACCTGCGGGTGCGGGAGTGGCAGGAGTTCGTCAGCCAGTTGCGGCAGGTGGCCAAGGAGATCGGCGTACGCACCGAGGTCGCGGCCGGCACGGGCGTACCCGACGCCGACGGCATCCACCAGGCACTCCTGTCGGGACTGCTCTCGCACGTCGGCCTGCTCGAGGAGCGGGAGAAGCCGGCTCCCGGCTCCCGTCAGGCGAAGGAGGGCCGTCGCCCCGGACCGCGCGAGTACCTCGGCGCCCGCGGAGCGAAGTTCGCGATCTTCCCCGGCAGCGGCCTGGCCAGGAAGAACCCCCAGTTCCTGATGGCCGGCGAACTCGTCGAGACCGGGCGCCTGTGGGCCCGGCAGAACGCCGAGATCAAGCCCGAATGGGCGGAGCGACTGGGCGATCACCTGGTCAAGCGGACCTACTCCGAGCCGCACTGGTCGCGCAAGCGGCAGTCCGTGATGGCCCGCGAGCGGGTGACCTTGTACGGCGTCCCGCTGGTCGCGGATCGTGCCGTGACCTACGGACGGATTGATGCGGCACTGTCCCGGGAGCTCTTCATCCGGCATGCGCTCGTCTATGGCGAGTGGGACACCCGGCACCGTTTCTTCCAGCACAACCGCAAGCTCCTTGCCGAGGCCGAGGAACTGGAGCACCGCGCCCGTCGCCGCGACCTGGTGGTCGACGAGCACACGCTCTTCGACTTCTATGACGCCCGTGTGGGCGAGGGTGTGGTCAGCGGAGCCCACTTCGACCGCTGGTGGCGCGACGCCCGCAAGGCCAACCAGGACCTGCTGACGTTCGACCCGGCGATGCTCACCCACGACACCGCAGACGAGGTGCGCGAGGCCGACTACCCCGAGGAATGGTCGCTCGCCGGGGGGCTGACCTTCCCGATCAGCTATCACTTCGAGCCGGGTGCGAAGGACGACGGCCTGACGATCGACATCCCGGTGTCGACGCTGAACCGGGTCGACGACGAGGACTTCTCGTGGATCGTGCCGGGCCTGCGCGAGGAACTGGTCACTGAACTGATCCGCAGCCTGCCCAAGGCGCTGCGGGTGAACTTCGTGCCGGCACCCAACACCGCACGGGAGTTCCTGGCCGCCGTACCCGCGGGGGAGGAGCCGCTGTTGGTGGCCCTCGAGCGGCATCTGCGTTCCACGACCGGCGTCTACGTCCCGCGCGACGCGTGGAACCTCAGCGGCCTGGGTGCTCACCTCACGCCGACGTACCGCGTGGTCGACGAGACCGGCCGCGTGCAGGGTCGCGGGAAGTCGCTGACCGAGCTCAAGGCTCCGTTGCAGCCGCAGTTCGAGAAGGCGATGGCGGCGGTGGCGTCCGATTCCGGTGTGGCCCGGACCGGCGAGAAGACGTGGCTGTTCGACGAGATCCCGGCGACCGCGACGTGGACCCGCGCGGGCCACGACGTCGAGGCCTATCCCGGACTCGTGGACGAGGGGGCAACCGTCGGTCTGCAGGTGTTCGGGTCCGCGGACGAGCGCGACGCCCGGCATCGGCTCGGAGTGATCCGACTGGTCCTCCTGGATCTCGGCAGCAAGCCGCTCGCCGGCATCGTCGACGGCTTCACGAACGTTGAGAAGCTCGGCCTCGCCGGCACCCCCTACTCCGGCGTCCCCGCCTTGCTGGCCGACTGCCTGCGCGCGGTCGTGGTCGACGCGGTCGACGCGGCCAGCCCCGTCCGCACCCTTGCCGAGTACGACGCCGTGCTGGCCCCACTGCGCACCACCGCCGCCCCCGCAGTCCGCCAGGTCCTGGCCGAACTGCTCCGCGTCCTGGAGACGTGGCGCGAGGTCGAGCGGCTCCTCAGCGGTCGCGCCGACATGCTGATGCTCCCGGCCCTCACCGACCTCAAGGCCCAACTCGGCCGACTGGTCCACGACGGCTTCGTCGGCGAGGCGGGCGCCGCCCGACTGCGCCGCTACCGCCCGTGGCTGGGCGCGATGCGCGAGCGCCGGCAGGCACTCGACACCGGTGGACCGGTGGCGCTGGGGCGTGATCGCCAGCGCCTCGATCTGGTCCAGCCGCTGCAGGAGGCGTGGCTGGCGCGGGTCGCCGCGCTGCCCGAGGGTCGGCCGGCGGGCGCCGGTCTGCGCGCCATCGGGTGGATGCTCGAGGAGTACCGCGTGTCCCTGTGGGCCCAGCACCTCGGCACCGACGGACCCGTCTCCGACGTGCGCCTGCGCAAGGCATTCGACGCACTCTGACTCCCGCGGTTGGCGGTTCAACTACCGGATTTGTCGTCATTCCGACCGGATCGCTACAAATCCGGTAGTTGAACCGCGCCGACCGTAGGCTGTTCGGGTGTCCGATCAGCGCCCGCACCATCGCCCCGTTCCGCGGGAGGCTGCGTTCTTCGAGGACCACGCCGATGGCGCCGATCCGGCGCTCCTGACCGAAGCGGCGGAGCGCGCCGCCGTACTTCTTGTGCGCGGAGCGCACGACAGCCAGGACGCGGACGTGGCTGAGAGGCTCGTCCACCTTGCCGACACCGAGGGCATCGAGGCGATTGCCCAGGTCTGGTCGCACGCGTCGGCCGACTCGCTGTCGGGTTGCCTGTGGCGGCTCTACCTCCTCCGTTCGTGGGTGTACGCCGACCCGGCCGGTGTCGCTCGGCAGTTCGAGGCCGGACGGGCGCGTGCGGAGTTCGCCCGGGTGGTCGCGGGCGTGGCCGACCCGCCCGGACCGGATGAGTTGCGCCACATGATCGACGAGGTGCTGCGGGGCATCGCCGCCGGTGATTTTGCCGACGTCCTCTTTCGCGCCTCGGCGTTCGCGCGCGTGGTCGCAGCGGGGCGGGCGGCGCTCAGTGAGGTGCCGGACGCCGACGTCCGCAGGATGCTGGCGCTCGCTGAACAACTCGAGGCGGCTGGGCACGTCGAACTGGCGCGTGGTCTGGGCTGACCCCGTTACAATGGGGACTCGAGCACGCCGGGTCGCGGCAGCCCCGGGTCCCATAAACAAGCCGCTACGAGCGGCCCTGCGCCGTGAGGCGCTCCCGGCCCGGTGTGCTCGAACCCCCCGGTAGGGTGATCACCGGTACTGGGGAGACACGGTGAGGACGGTAATGACGCGCGTGAGTCGCTTCGACTGGCGAACGGGTGCCGTCGTCGGCGTCGTCGCCGTTTCTGTGTTGATCGGCATGCTGGTCCTGGCCAGCGGAAGCAAGGTCGAGAAGCCGGACCACCCCGTGTCGACCAAGCCCACCATGACGAATCTCAAGTTCGCCGTCTGGGGTAACGAGGCCGAGGTCGCTGCCTATCAGGTCGTCGTCGACGACTACAACCAGAGCAGCACCGACACGAACGTCGCGCTCGCCTCGTGGCCCGACGCCGCATCGATGCTCCTGGCCATGCGCACCGGCGTGGCTCGTCCGGACCTGTACCTCCTGCCGCGCGGCGACCTCGCCGAGACGATCGCCGAGAAGCGCAACCTGCCGTTGCTCGACCTGCTGAACGAGCGCGAGATCCCGGTCGGCGAGGACTTCTCGCGCGACGCCATCGAGGCGTTCTCGGTCGACGACGACCTGCAGTGCATGCCGTACACGACCTCACCGATGGTCATGTACTACAACACCGACCTCGTCGACTTCGAGGCGATGGCTGCCGAAGGCCTGCCGACGCCGAAGGACGACCACTCGGGCTGGAACTTCGCGGAGTTCCGCGCCGCTGCCGAGTTCGCGAGCCGGCCGCGGCTGAAGACCCGGGGCGTCTACATCGAGCCGACCCTGCGCGGTCTGGCACCGTTCATCTACTCCGGCGGCGGCAAGATCTTCGACGGCGACGAGCCGAAGACCCTGTCCCTCGGCGAGGACGACTCGACGGACGCCTTGCGCCAGACCCTCGAACTCCTGCGGGATCCCCGGCTCACCCTGACCACCCGGCAACTGGAGCAGCGGCCGGCCATCGACTGGTTCAAGCGCGGTCGCCTCGCGATGATCGCCGGGTTCCGCGGGCTGACGCCCGACCTGCGCGCAGTCGAGGGACTCAACTTCGACGTGATGCCGATGCCGTCGCTCGGCGCCAACCACACGGTCGGCGAACAGAACGGCATCTGCCTGGCTTCGGGGCCTGCGGGCCGCGCCGAGAGTTCGGCGAACTTCCTCAGCTACCTGGTGAGCGACGAGGCTGTCGCCCGGGTCGCCGAGACCGGCTACATCCAGCCGAGCAAGCTGACGGTCGCGCTCTCCAAGGACTTTCTGCAGCCCGACCAGCTGCCTGCCCACGCGGTCGTCTTCAACAACGTCGTGCGCTCGATCGTGCTGCCGCCGCTGATGACGAACGGTGCGGAACTCCAGGCGCTGATCACCCCGGACATCAAGGCGTTGCTGACGACGCCCGTCCTCACGGACCTGCAGGAACTGCTGCGTGCGATCGACGAGAAGTCGCGCACGCTGCTGGACCCGGACTACGACCCGTCGGAAGAGCCCTCGGACGGCGCGTCCGATGACCCGTCCGATGATCCATCGGCAGGGTCCTCGTCCAGCGCACCGGCGTCGGACGCTGCCACGGACGACCGCTCCCGCAACTGACGCTTCCACGCGTCGGCGTCGAGAACCGCGCTGGACAGGGCGGGCGCGGTCAGGCCGATCTGCCAGCTGCGGGCGCCCAGGGCGCGGAGCTGATCAATCACGGCCTCGAGCAGCTCAACGGGCTCGCGGCTGCTCGGCGGGGTCCACATGACCCGGCGCAGGTGGTCGGGGGTGAGCAGGTTCTCCAGCGGGAGGTTCTGCTCCTCGGCGATGGCGCCGATCGCAGCGCGCGCCAACTCGAGACGGCGGGCGGCCACGGGGTCCTTGTCGCCCCAGGCGCGGGGCGCGGGCGGTCCGTCACCGTGGGTGACGCGGGTCGGTAGCTCGTCCTCGGGCAGCGCCGCGGCCTTCTGGAGTGCTTCGAGCCACTCGTTCGCGTAGCGCGAGGCGCCCCGTCCGTGGAAGCCCGAGGTCGACATCAGGCCACCGCGCGTGGTCGGCATCGCGGTGGCGGCGACGACGATCGCGGCGTCGGGGATCAGACGACCGGGCGTGACGTCACGCTCCTGGGCCAGCTTGTCGCGGGCCTCCCACAGGGCCCGCACCGCGCCGAGAGTACGACGACCCCGCACCTTGTGCAGCCCGCTGGTCCGGCGCCAGGCATCCACGCGCACGGTCGGCGTGAAGCTGAGCAGGTTGTCGAACTCCTGGCGCGCCCAGTCCGCCTTGCCGGTCTCCTCGAGCTCGGCAGCCAGCAGGTTGCGGAGTTCGACCAACACCTCGACGTCCAGGGCGGCGTACTCCAGCCAGGACTCGGGCAGCGGGCGGGTGGACCAGTCGACGGCGGAGTGCTCCTTGAGCAACTGCCGCTCGAGCAGGGTCTCGACCAGGGTCGCGAGACCGACGCGGGGGTAGTTCAGCAGTCGGCCGGCGAGTTCGGTGTCGAACAGCACCGTGGGGCGCAGGCCGACCTCGGCCAGGCACGCGAGGTCCTGGGTGGCGGCGTGCAGGATCCATTCGGCGTCCCCGATGGCCTCGGAGAGCAGGTCGAGGTTCTCGAACGCGATGGGGTCGATCAGGCCGATGCCGGATCCTTCGCGCTTGACCTGGATCAGGTAGGCGCGACTCGAGTAGCGGTAGCCGGAGGCGCGCTCGGCGTCGATCGCGACGGGGCCGGTGCCGGCGGCAAGGCCGGTGCAGTAGGCCTCGAGGGCAGGCACGGTGTCGATGACCGGCGGCAGGCCGTCGGCGAGTCGGAGCAGTTCGACCGGCGGTGCAGTCTCTGCTTCCTCCGGCGTGCCGTCAGGTGCTTCGGTTGGCTGATCAGCCATCAGTCGGTGCCGCCCCGCTGGCCACGACGCGACGGCATCACGGCCACCCCGTCCGGCACCGGTTCCAGGCCACCAGCAGTGCACATCAACTCGCCCCACGCCTCGGCATGCGACACGAGGTCGGTCGGGTCGGTCGGCGTCCAGGAGGCCCGGATCTCGAGCTGGGCGTTGCCCGGCTCGCCGGCCATTCCGCCGTAGCTCTCGGTGGCGACCCGGGTGACGGTGCCGGATTCGGCAACGTGCTCGGCGCCGTGGGCCTCGAGCGCGTCGGTCAGCCAGGTCCAGCCGACGTCGGTCAGCAGGGGATCGGTGGCCAGGTCGTGGTCGATCTCGGCGCGGCAGTACGCGACGCAGCGGAAGGTGCCCTCCCAGGCGTCGTTGCCGGCGGGGTCGTGCAGCACCACGAGACGACCGGTGGCCACCTCGTCGTCGTCGACCGTGACGTCGGCGGACAGCGCCGTGGCATACGGCGCGATCCGCTGCGGCGCGGGCATCTCCTCGCAGAACACTTCGGGGCGGAAGTTGGCTGACCGAAGGCTGTCGACGGCAGCGGTGAACTCGCGGGGTGTGCCGGCAGCGCCGGACCCCGGGTTCGACTCCTGGCGAGCGACCATGAGGTCAGACTAGGGCGAAGGGTGCCGATCGATGTGCGTCCCACGCCGTTCACCTGCGACCCTGAACCCGTGACGACCCTCCATGACTCGGCCTTCCTGAAGGCTGCCCGCGGTGAATCCGTCCCGCACACGCCCGTGTGGTTCATGCGCCAGGCCGGCCGCTCGCTCCCGGAGTACCTCAAGCTCCGCGAAGGCATCGCGATGCTCGACTCCTGCGCTGACCCCGAACTGATCGTCGAGATCACCCTCCAGCCCGTCCGTCGGTACGGCGTCGACGCCGCGATCTTCTTCTCCGACATCGTGCTGCCGCTCAAGGCGGTCGGCGTCGACCTCGACATCGTTCCCGGAGTCGGCCCGGTCGTGGCCAACCCGGTGCGGACCCTCGCGGACGTCGAGGCGATTCCGGACCTCACGGCCGACCAGATCCCGTACATCACGGCCGCGGTGCAGGGCCTCGTCGGCGAGCTCGCCGGAATCAACGGCGGTACCCCGTTGATCGGGTTCGCGGGCGCCCCGTTCACCGTGGCGTCGTACCTCGTCGAGGGCGGGCCCTCGAAGGAGCACGCCAAGACCAAGGCCCTCATGTTCGGTGCCCCCGACGTGTGGGACGCGCTGATGCGCAAGATCTCCGGCATCTCCGCCGCGTTCCTCGAGACCCAGGTCGCGGCCGGTGCCTCCGCCGTCCAGTTGTTCGACTCGTGGGCCGGCGCGCTCACCCCGGGCGACTACGTCCGCCACGTCCAGCCGCACTCGGCGCGCGTCCTCGAGCAGGTCGGCAAGCTGGGCGTCCCGCGCATCCACTTCGGCGTCGGTACGACGAACCTGCTCGACCTGATGGGCGAGGCCGGTGCCGATGTCGTCGGTGTCGACTGGCGCACCCCGCTGGGCCGGGCGATCCCGATGGTGGGCGACCGGGCCGTGCAGGGAAACCTGGACCCGACCCTGGTGTTCGCACCGACGGACGTGATGACGGCGCGTGCCGCCGAGGTCATCGAGGCCGGGCGTGCCGCCCGCGGCCACATCTTCAACCTCGGCCACGGGGTCATCCCGAGCACCAACCCCGACCAGCTCGCGCGGCTGACCGAGTTCGTGCAGTCCTACCCGCTGGGCTGAGCCTTCTTCGCGGCGCGCTTCCGCGTGGTCGTGGTGACGACCGGCCGGGTGGACTTCACCTCGTCAACGGGCGCCGCCGCGGGCTCCTTCGTCGCGCTCGCCTTCCGCGCCGTGGTCTTCTTCGCGGCGGCCTTGCCCTTCTGGCTGACCTTCGTGCCGCTGCCTGAGCCGGTGACGGTCAGGAACGGCTGGGCCTCCACCAGCGAGAGCAGCTTCGGGAAGCCGTAGAGCCGCGGGTCGAAGGACGGGCTCGCCGTGCGCAGGTAGTTGCCGAGCGCTCCCAGGTTGACCCAGCCGTCCTCGTCGGAGGCGTTGTTGATGCCGCGGACCAGCAGGCTCTGCAGGTTCGGGAGCGGCGGGTCGTCGGGCGTGTCGTCGCCGGCATCCACCGGCCCGGACGGTTGGCCGGTCGCCGCGTCCTTGCCCAGCACCTCCAGGTAGATGAAGGTGTCGCAAGCCGCGACCAGCGACTGCGGGGTCTTGCGCAGGCCCAGCCCGTAGACGGTCATCCCGGACTCACGGATCCGGGTGGCCAGTCGCGTGAAGTCGCTGTCGCTGGAGACCAGGGCGAACGCGTCGAGGTTGCCGCTGTAGAGCAGGTCCATCGCGTCGATGATCAGCGCGGAGTCGGTCGAGTTCTTCCCGGTCGTGTAGGCGAACTGCTGCACGGGCACGATCGCGTGCTGGTTGAGCTCGGTCTTCCAGCCTCCGAGCTGCGGGGTCGTCCAGTCGCCGTAGGCCCGCTTGACCGTCGAGACGCCGTACTTCGCGAGCTCCTCGAGCAGGGCGCTCGCGTGCTTCGGCGAGGTGTTGTCCGCGTCGATGAGCACTGCGATCCGGGTGGCGGTCATGCGGCCATCATGGCCGAGCGGTCCGACCCCCTCAGGACGCCGCGCCCGCCGCCGCCTCGTTGGCGGCGCGGTACTCCTTCGCCCGTGCGATCAGCGCGGTCTGGAGTTCCCGCACGGGCAGCGGCTGCTGGAGGGTCTTGCGCTGGCGCAGTTGCAGGGTGACGAAGGTCTGCTCGCCGACGATGGGGCGGGTTTCGATCAGGCCGACCCGGTGCAGGGGGTCGCCGTGCACGGAGTAGTCCGGGAGCACGGTCACGCCGATGCCCTCGGCCACCAGCGCCTTGCCCATCTCCGCGCCGTCGGTGCTGTGTGCGGCCGGCGGGACCTCCGGGCCGAACGCGCGGTGGACGTAGCGGTGCATGACGTAGCCCGCGCGCATCATCACGAAGCGCTCCTGGCGCAGTTCGTCGATGGTGACCTGGGGGCGTGCGGTGAGCGCGTGCCCGGCCGGCAGTACGGCGACCGGTCGGCCGACGAGCAGGTCGATCCCGTCGAGGCCGATGGGTGCGTCGTCGCCGTCGAGCACGTTGACCAGACCGAGGTCCAGGGTGCCCTCGGCCAACGCTTCGTCGATCTGGGCCTGCTGCATGGTGAGCACTTCCACCGTCGTACCGGGGTGGCGCTCCTGGAAGACGCGGACCGCGGGCACCAGCAGGGTGGAGGTGGCGGCGTGCACGGTGCCGACCCGGATGACGCGGGTGTCGGTGCGCTGGTCGCCGGCCGCGACGCGGAGGCGGTCGACGGCGGTGAGCACCTCGTTCATGTAGGGCAGCAGTTCGCGGCCCTCCCGGCTGATGCGTGCGCCGGAGCGTCGGCGGTCGAGCAGGGTCACCCGCAGTTCCCGTTCGAGCTTGGTGAGCGCCTCGCTGAGGGCGGGCTGGGAGAGGTGGAGCTTCTCACTGGCGCGGCGGAGTGATCCGTGCTGGGTGACGGCGGTGAGGTACTCCAGTTGTTCGATGCGCATGTCGTGCTCCTGCGGTGGGTGGTGAGTGTCGCCGCCGATCACCACCATCGGCGACGCCGTGGGTCCAGGCGCTTGCCCCGGACTCAAAGTGCAGTAAGTTTCTAGAGAAACAGTATCACGCCTGCCCGTTCCCCAAGGAGAGTTCGTCCATGACTGCTGACCTGACCGCCCCGACCGGCACTGTTGCCGGTGGGTGGACCGACCGCCCCTCGACTGCCGAAGGCTGGCTCGACCGAGCCCGCCAGGTCGCCACCACGCTGGCTGCCGATGCGGTTGAACGAGACCGTGCGCTCGCGATCCCGACGGCGGAGGTGCAGCTGCTCAAGGACTCCGGACTGGTCACCCTGCTGGGCCCGGTCGAGCACGGGGGAGGTGGACAGGACTGGACGACGGCGCTGCGCGTGATCCGTGCGGTCAGTGCCGGCGACGGATCGATCGGCCAGTTGATCGGCTACCACTACCTGTGGTTCTGGGCAGTGCGCCTGGTGGGCACGCCCGAACAGATCGCAGCCGTCGAGGAGCAGGCCACGAAGGAGGCCTGGTTCTTCGGCGGGGCCGTCAATCCGCGCGACGCCGACCTGACCATCGCCGACGAGGACGGGGAACTGGTCTTCCGTGGCGAGAAGAGCTTCTCGACCGGTGGCCGGGTCTCGGATGTGACCGTGCTGGAGGGCGTCCTCGAGGGCACCGACAAGCACATCTTCGCGATCGTCCCGACCGCGCAGCCGGCCATCCGGTTCAAGGGCGACTGGGACGCCCTCGGCCAGCGCCTCACCGAGAGCGGCGGCGTCGTCATCGACGGCGTCCGGGTGCCGTGGGCCGCGGCTGCCGGTTATGTCGAGACCGAGCAGGGCTGGGAGTTCCAGCCGCGGGTCTACAACACCCTCAACGTGCCGCTGATCCAGATCATCTTCGCCAACATCTACGTCGGCATCGCCGAGGGAGCCCTCGCGACCGCCGCCACCTACACCCGGGAGCGGACTCGTCCCTGGCCGTTCACGCCGGACCTCAAGGACTCCGCGAGCGAAGAGTTCTACATCCTCGAGGCGTACGGCGACCTCCGCTCGAAGCTCTGGGCCGCCGAGGCGCTCGTCGAGCGGGCCGCGACCCTGATCGAGGCGATCAATGCCCACGCCGACACGGTGACCGAGGAGGAGCGCGGCGAGGCGGAGGTGGTGATCGCTGCGGCCAAGCAGGTCGCGATCGACACCGGCCTCGAGATCGGGACGCGGGTGTACGACGTCACCGGTGCTCGAGCGACGGCGAGCAGCGTCGGTCTCGACATCTTCTGGCGCAACATCCGCACGCACAGCCTGCACGACCCGGTCGCCCACAAGCGGGCCGAGGTGGGGCGCTACGCCCTGCTCGGCGAGCTGCCCGCGCCGTCCTGGTACACGTGAGGACGCGGCGATGACGACGACGGATCTCCCGTCCGCCGAGTTGGCCCAGGACGTGGTGCGTGGACTCGACCGTCCCACGCTGCGGAGCCCCTTGCTCGATGAGTTGCGGGCGTCGTACCGACCGCTCTTCGAGGAGATCGGCGAAGGTGCGCTCCAGCGCGACCTCGACGACGTACTGCCGGATCAGGAGGTGGGCCGCCTCAAGGCGGCCGGCTTCGGCGCGCTCCGCGTCCCGATCGAGTACGGCGGCCGCGGGGCCTCGATTCCCGAGCTCACGCAGCTCTGGATCGATCTCGCGGCCGCGGACTCCAACCTGCCCCAGGCGCTGCGCGGACACGCGGCCCTCGTCGAGGACCGGCTCTGGCAACACGCCCGCGGCCGTGACCAGCAGGTGTGGTTCGAGCGCTTCGCTGCGGGCGAGATCGCCGGCAACGCCTGGTCGGAGGTGGGGGCGACCTCGATCGACACTCAGGCCACCGTGCTGACCGGCCAGCCCGACGGCAGTTATCTGCTGACGGGCAGCAAGTTCTACACAACGGGCACGGTCTACGCCGAGTGGGCGGACGTCTACGCGAAGCGCGAAGTGCCCGGTCGCGAAGCGGACTTCGCGATCGCCCTCGTGGACACCCGGGACCCCACGGTCACGGTCACCGACGACTGGGACGGCTTCGGCCAGCGCGGTACGGGCAGCGGGACCACGGCCTTCGCCGCGGCGCCCGTGCCTGCCGCGGACGTCTTGGCGTTCGGTGAGCGTTTCGTGTTCCAGACGGCGCTCTACCAACTGAACCTGTTGGCCGTCCTCACTGGGATCGGGAAGGCCGCTCTGCGGGAGTTCATTGCGCAGGTGCAGGGTCGCGAGCGCAACTACTCCCATGCGAATGCGGCACGGGTCCGCGACGACGCGCAGGTGCTCGCCCGGATCGGCGAGGCCGCCGCTGCGGTCCACGCGGCCGAAGCGGTCACGATCCGCACGGCGACCGCAGTGCAGGAGGTGGCCGACCTGCCGCCCGGGGCTGACGTCGAGATCGCGATCGCCAACGAGGTTGCCGAACTCGAGTCGTCGGCTGCCCAGGTGGCCGTGACCGACCTGATCCTGACGGCGACGACCAACCTGTTCGACACACTCGGAGCCTCGGGGACCTCGCGTGCGCGGGGCCTGGATCGGCACTGGCGCAACGCCCGGACCGTGGCCTCGCACAACCCGCGGATCCTCAAGTCGAGGGTGGTCGGCGGATATCTCGTCAACGGTTCCCCGCCGCCGTACGCGTGGGCGATCGGGCGCACCGCGCCGTCCTGACCCGCGCACGGCAGGCGGTGGTGATCGGTTTCGCCTTGCGCGGGATCGTCGCTTCCGCCTGCCGTGGAGGTCGCCTGGCCTGTCGAACATCCGGCCTATACGCTAAAGTCTATTGACGTACTCGACATTACGGAGAAGCCGATGAGCACCGACCAGCCCTTTGACCGCGAAGCCTTCGCCGAGCCGCTCAAGTTCGCCTACTGGGTCCCCAATGTCAGCGGGGGACTGGTGGTCAGCAAGATCGAACAGCGCACCGACTGGGGCTACGACTACAACGTCGAGCTCGCGCGCCTGGCCGAGAACAACGGCTTCGAGTACGCGCTCTCCCAGGTGCGCTACATCGCGTCGTACGGCGCCGCGAACCAGCACGAGTCGACCAGCTTCAGCCTCGCGCTGCTGCTCGCCACCGAGCGCCTCAAGGTGATCGCCGCGGTCCACCCGGGCCTGTGGCAGCCGGGCGTCCTGGCGAAGTTCATCGCCACCGCCGACCAGATCTCCGGCGGCCGGGCGGCCATCAATGTCGTCAGCGGCTGGTTCAAGGACGAGTTCACCAAGCTCGGTGAGCCGTGGCTCGAGCACGGCGAGCGCTACCGCCGCTCGGAGGAGTTCATCCGGTACGTCAAGGAGATCTGGACCTCGGAGAACGCCGAGTTCAACGGCGACTTCTACCGCCTCCACGACTTCGACCTGAAGCCGAAGCCGATCGCCAGCGAGGGACGCCCGCACCCGGAGATCTTCCAGGGCGGCAACTCGTCCGATGCCCGGGGCATGGCGGGCCGCGTGTCCGACTGGTACTTCGCCAACGGCAACACCCCCGACGGGATCTCCGAGCAGATCCGCGACGTCACCGATGTCGCCACCGTGCACCACCGCAAGGTCCGGTTCGGGGTCAACGGCTTCTTCATCGGCCGCGACACCGAGGCCGAGGCGCGCGACGTCCTCCGCGAGATCATCGACAAGGCCGACCGC
The DNA here is from genome assembly GCF_014108865.1 of Nocardioides sp. WS12. Taxonomy (NCBI): domain Bacteria; kingdom Bacillati; phylum Actinomycetota; class Actinomycetes; order Propionibacteriales; family Nocardioidaceae; genus Nocardioides; species Nocardioides sp. WS12. The sequence continues at coordinate 1,792,403 of NZ_CP053928.1, forward strand.
GAAGCCGTCGAAGGATTTGGCGGCGCCGTACGCCAGGCCGGCCAGAGCACCGGCGACAAGAAGGGCATGTGGCAGGACTCGGAGTTCGCCGACCTGGTCCAGTACAACGACGGTTTCCGCACCGGCCTGATCGGCACGCCCGAGCAGATCGCGACCCGGATCATCGAATACAAGCGCCGTGGCGTGAACCTGCTGTTGCTCGGCTTCCTGCACTACCTCGAGGACGTCGCGTACTTCGGCCGCGAGGTGCTCCCGATCGTCCGGGAGCTCGAAGCCGCGGAGCTGGAACGCGTCGGATGAGCGCCCCGGTGGTTGAGGTGCGAGGAGCGCCGGCGACGAGCCTCGAAACCCCCAGGGTCCACACGGCGACCTCCGCGATCGCCGTTGCTGCCGAGCTCGCGGCCAGCTTCGCCGAGGGCTCGGCCCTCCGCGATCGGGAACGGATCCTCCCCGTCGCAGAGGTGGAGGCGCTCTCGGCCGCTGGCCTGCTTGCCCTCACGGTCCCTGTCGAGTACGGCGGCCCCGGGCTCGGCGCCGCCGTGCTGGCCGAGGTCGTGCGACTGGTCGCGACCGGCGATCCGAACATCGCGCAGATCCCGCACAGCCACTTCGTCTACGTCAACGCACTCCTCGAGCAGGGCACCGAGGCGCAGAAGGTCTTCCTGCTCGGCGAGGTGCTGGCCGGGAAGCGGTTCGGCAACGCGCAGTCCGAGATCGCCTCGAAGCACGTCCGCGATCACGCGACGACGCTGCGCCGTGACGACGCGGTCAGCGGCGACTGGGTGCTCAACGGCGAGAAGGGCTACTGCACGGGCGCGCTGTTCGCGCACTGGATCCCGGTCCTCGCCCATCTCGGCGAGGGCGGTCCGCTGCACGTCGCCTGGGTCGAACGCGATGCCGAGGGCGTGACGGTCATCGATGACTGGAACGGACTCGGCCAACGCACCACCGCCAGCGGCACGGTCCGACTGGCCGATGTCCGCGTCGCATCCGGCCGGATCACGCCGTACCACCTGACGTTCGAACGGCCCCAGACCTACGGTTCGTTCGCGCAACTCCTGCATGCGGCCATCGACGCGGGCATTGCGCGCGCGGCACTGCGGGACGCGGCCGCCTTCGTCACCACGCGGAGCCGGCCCTACCCCGACGCGATCGCGCTGTACGACGTCGAGGGCGCCGCCGGGGACCCGCTGATCGTGAAGGCCTTCGGCGAGATCGAACTGCAGGTGAGGGGCGCGGAGGCGCTGTTGGCCGAGGCCGGCCGCGCGGTCGACCGGGCCCGCGCTGAGCTGACTGCGGAGACGAGTGCCGACGCCAGCCTGGCCGTGGCCGCTGCCCGCGCCGCCACGACCGCCGCCTCCCTGGAGGCGTCGAGTCGGCTGTTCGAGGTCGCCGGCACCCGCTCGGCGCTGGCTTCGGACAACCTCGACCGGCATTGGCGCAACGCCCGCACCCACACCCTCCATGACCCGGCGGCCTGGAAGGTCCAGCACCTCGGTCGCTTCGCGATCGACGGCACCCTACCGCCGCGCAACGGCCAGATCTAGCCGGTGGTTGAGGTGCGAGGGGCGCCAGCGACGAGCCTCGAAACCTCCAGGCCCTGAAACGAGACGAGAGACACTCATGTCCCTGAAGTTCCACTGGTTCCTGCCCACCAACGGTGGCGACGGACGCCACGTCGTCGGCGGCGGCCATGGCGTCAACCCCGGCCAGGCCGGTCGTCCGGCCGACGTCCCGTACCTCACCCAGGTCGCTCGCGCTGCCGAGGACAACGGCTTCGACGCCGCCCTCACGCCGACGGGCGCCTGGTGTGAGGACGCCTGGCTGAGTACGGCGATGCTGAGCCAGACCACGGACCGGTTGAAGTTCCTCGTGGCGTTCCGCCCGGGGGTCGTGGCGCCGTACCTCGCCGCCCAGATGGCCGGCACCTTCCAGAACCTCAGCGGCGGGCGGCTGCTGCTCAACGTCGTCACCGGTGGCGAGAGCCATGAGCAGCGGATGTACGGCGACTTCCTCGACAAGAACGAGCGCTACGAGCGTTGCGGTGAGTTCCTCGAGATCGTCCGTCGGCTCTGGACGGGGGAGATCGTCGACTTCGCCGGCGAGCACCTCTCGGTCGAGAACGCCCAGCTCTCGCAGATCCCCAACCCGATCCCGGACATCTACTTCGGCGGATCCTCGCCGGCCGCGGGCAAGGTGGCCGCCGAGCACGCCGACGTGTACCTGACCTGGGGCGAGCCACCCAGCGCCGTGGCGGAGAAGATCGCCTGGATCCGCGGACTCGCCGAGGCCGCCGGTCGCGGGCCCGACGACCGGCCGATCCGCTTCGGGATCCGGATGCACGTGATCACCCGGGACACCGCCGAGGAGGCTTGGGCAGAGGCCGACCGCTTGTTGCAGGGGATTGATCCGGAGTCGATCAAGCGGGTCCAGGAGGGCCTGCGTCGTAGCGAGTCGGAAGGGCAGCGCCGGATGCTGGACCTACACAGCGGCAGCACGGCCGACCTCGAGATCTACCCGAACGTCTGGGCCGGAGTGGGCCTGGTGCGCGGCGGTGCCGGCACCGCACTGGTGGGGAGCCACGAGCAGGTGGCCGACCGGATCGCCGAGTACGCAGACCTCGGGATCGACGAGTTCGTGCTCTCCGCCTACCCACACCTCGAAGGCGCCTACTGGTTCGGCGAAGGGGTCCTGCCGATCCTCGCCGAGCGCGGCCTGTGGAAGTACGACGGTCCCCAACGCCTGCACAGCAGCGCCGTGCCGTTCGCCTCGGTGGGTTCGCGATGAGCGCGGCTCGCACGGCCGTCGTGGTCGGGAACCCCCGTCCCGCCAGCCGCACCCTCGACGCTGCCCTGCTCCTGCACCGCGAACTGGTCGGTGGCGAGCCGGACCTGGTGGTCGACCTCGCCACGCTCGGCGCCGGCCTGATCGACTGGTCCGACCCGACGGTCGAGGGGCTGGTGGCCGACGTCGGTGGCGCAGACCTGGTGGTCGTCGCGTGCCCGACCTACAAGGCGACGTACACGGGGTTGCTGAAGTTGTTCCTCGACCGGTTTGCGGTCGGTCAGCTGTCCGGGATCGCCGTACCCCTGATGCTCGGCGGCGGGCCGGCGCATGCGCTGGCACCCGACGTGGGCCTCGCGCCGCTCCTCCTGCACCTCGGGGCCGTCGTACCGGGAGGGCTCTACGTCCTCGACAAGCAGTACGACGACCCCGCGGCCTACGAGCAGTGGCTCGAGAGGACGCGACCGTTGATCACGCGGTTGCTCGCGTCCGCCGCTTGAGCAGCACGCGGGCGGGGATGCCGATCAGCAGGAGCAGGGCGAGCCACGGGATCGCGAAGCCGACCACGGTGAGCACGGCGCCGAAGCCGGAGACGAAGCTGTCCCAGCCGTCGCGCAGGCCACCGAGGAAGCCGTCGGCGGTGTCGTCGTCGGGCTCGTCGGAGTCCTGGGAGGGCTGCTCGATGTAGACGTTGATCGTGGACTGGCTGGTCTGGTCGGCGAGGTAGATCTGCCGGGCGAGCAGGGCGTCGAGTTCGGCCTGGCGCGAGCTCAACTGGCTCTCGATCGTGACGATCTGCTCGAGGCTCTCGGCGCGTGCGAGCAACGCCTCGATGCGGGACACGCTCTTGCGTTGGGCTCGGATCCGCGCCTCCACGTCGACCACCTCGGTGGACACGTCCTGACCTGACGACGTCGAACTGGTCAGGGTCGCGATTCCTTCCAGGTCCAGGGTCGCGTCGGCGAAGCGGGCGCTCGGTACCCGGAACACCAGCCGGGCTGAGGTGACCTCGCCCTTGTCGCCGGTCGTCGTCTCCTGCTCGGCGAGAGTGCCCTGGTACTTGTCGATGACCTTGCGGACCTCGGTGCGCGCATCGCCCACGTCCTTGGACTCCAGCGAGATGGTGCCGGTCGAGATCACGGACTGCCCCGGTACCTCGAGTTGCTTCGCCGGATCGGCATCGGGCGCCGTCGCGGCCGCGTCCTGGGCTTCGCCACCCGCCAGGCTGCCCTGGGGTGCGGCCGGCTCCTCGACAGCAGCGCGCCCTGCATCGTCGCTGCTGGCGCCCACGTCGGCCGTCGAGCGGTCGTCGTCGCCGGATCCCGAGCAACCCGCGGTCGCGGCGATGGCGGCCACGGCCGCGATGGCGAGCAGGAATCGGGTGCGGGGTGTCTTCGTCATGGCGGTACGACGTGCGGCCGTCCCGGACGGTTCCGCTCGGGCGTGAAAGATCGCGCCAGGGCGCGACGTTGTACGCCGATCCGGGTCGAATCGCTGTCGAAACGGCGCCCAGGTGTGATCCTTCACCGCGCAGGCCAGCGCCCGCCCTTGAGGGCTGTGGATGAAGGCAGCGGCAGCGCGCCCACTCATCCATCCTCGACTGCATGCTTGATCCGACCCGGCCCTTCACGCGCGCCGCAGCGCTGGCTGCGGGTCTCACCGATCGCCAGCTCGGTTCCCCGCGCCATGTCCGACTGCACGCGAGCATCTACGTCGACGCGACTGTTGCGCTGACTCCGGCGCTGCGCGCCGAAGCCGCCTTGCTCTCCTACGCGCAGGGGAGCTGGGCCAGCCACGCCACGGCCGCTCGGATGTGGCGACTCCCGATCCCAGCGCTGCCGGAGGAGCACGTGACCGTCGTACGGCGTCAGGACCGCCGCAACCGGGTCGGGATCGTCTGCCACTGTGCGCCGGACGCGACTTCCGACCTGGTGCGTCTGGTCGAGGGCGTGCCGGTGTCGAGCCCCGAGCAGGTCTTCGTCGAGCTGGCGACGCAACTGCCACTCGTTGAACTCGTCGTGGTCGGCGACCACATGGTTCGGCGCGGAATGGTCCGGCTGGACCGGCTGCGGGCTCACTGTGCTCTGGCCCGAGGGAGCGGCTCTGCCCAGGCGCGCACGGCCGCTGCCTATGTGCGCGAGCGCGTGGACTCGCCGATGGAGAGCCGCCTGCGGATGCTGATCGTGCTGGCCGGCCTGCCTGAACCGCTCGTCAACATCACCTACGGCGACGACGAGGGGCTCGCCTTTCGGCGCTACGACCTGAGCTGGCCGGAGGTGCGACTGATCGTCGAGTACGACGGTCGGCATCATGTCGAGCGCATTGAGCAGTGGGAATCGGATCTCGCGCGTCGCGAGGAGATCGATGACGACGGGTGGCGGATCCTCGTCGTGATCGCCAAGGGCGTGTACGCGAGGCCCGACGTGACGGTCGCGAAGATCCACCGCCTGTTGGTCCGGCGTGGCCACCCACGGGTGCCGACCCAGCCGGACCAGGCCTGGCAGCGACACTTCCCGGGCTCTGGCAGTCTGGGCGCGTGAGTCGAGCGGTCGTGGTCGGTGCGGGTGTGGCTGGACTGACGGCCGCGCGCGACCTGGCGATCGCGGGTCACGACGTCCTGCTCCTCGAAGCGACGGATCGGTCGGGCGGCAAGTTGCGCGCGGGCGAGGTCGCGGGGGTGACCGTGGATGTCGGCGCGGAGGCGATGTTGCACCGCCGGCCCGAAGGTACGGCGCTCGCCACGGACCTCCGACTTCCGATCACGCACCCCACGGCCGCGACGTCCCGGGTGTGGACGCGCGATGCGCTGCGTCCGCTGCCTCGCACGCTGATGGGCGCTCCGCTCGACCTCGACCAGCTCGAGGCCTCGGGGATTCTGTCGCCCGAGGGCATGCGCGACGCGCGCCACCAGCACGTCCAGTACCCCACGTGGGACGTCTCGGTGGGCGAGCTCGTCGGCGGGCGCTTCGGGCAGGAGGTCGTCGACCGTCTCGTCGAACCGCTACTCGGTGGCGTCTACGCCGGCCAGGCGCGCCACATCTCGGTGCGGGCTGCCGTGCCCCAACTGGTCGACCTGATCGCGCGCGACGAGTTCACACTCCCGACCCCGCCGGCCGATGCGCCGCCTGTGTTCGCCAGTGTCGACGGCGGCATGTGGCGGATGGCCGCCGCGCTCGAGGCGGACCTGCGTGAACGGCCGGGCGTCGAGATCCGCCACGGCGCCACGGTCACCGCGGTTCGTCGTACCGGCTCTGGCTTCGTGGTCACCACCCCCGCCGGTGACGAGGCCGCGGACCTGCTCGTCGTCGCCACCCCGGCTGCCCCGACCGCCCGCCTGCTCACCGACCTCGCGCCGAGCGCCGCCGAGGAGCTGCGGCAGATCGGGTACGCGTCGGTCGCCCTCGTGACGCTGGCCTTCCGTGCTGACGAGGCCGCCGAGACTCTCGACACCGGCGCGTCGGGCTTCCTCGTCCCGCCGGTCGATGACCGTGCGATCAAGGCATCGACGTTCTCGTTCGCGAAGTGGGACTGGGTCCGGGCCGCCGGGGAGGGCCTGCTGGTGCTGCGCACGTCCTTGGGCCGCTTCGGTGAGGAGGCCTCGTTGCAGGCCGCGGACGAGGAACTGGTCACCGTTTCGCTCAAGGACCTGGCCACTGCCACCGGCCTCTCCGTGGCACCCGTCGACGCCGTTGTGCAGCGCTGGGGTGGTGGCCTCCCGCAGTACTGGGTCGGCCACCTCGACCGCGTCGCCCGCATCCGCGCCGCCGTCGCCGAGGTCCCCGGACTCACCCTCTGTGGCGCGGCGTACGACGGCGTCGGCATCCCCGCCACCATCGGCTCCGCCCATCACGCGATCGCCGACCTGCTCGCCTGACCCGCGAAGTGTGGGAGTTGGGGGTGCGAAGTGCGGCAGTTGGGGGCGCGGCACAATGGAGGCCATGTCCGACCCGCAGGCCCACATCCAGTCCAACGCCGCGAAGATCAACGAGCTCAACGAGTTGATCCGCTACACGATGTGGTCGGTGTTCCGCCTCGACCGCACGATCGGTGACGACGACGTCGCCCGCAAGGGCGAGGCCGCCGAGGTCGAGGCCCTCATCGCTGAACTGGCCGCCGAGGACGTCGTCGTCCGCGGTGTGTACGACGTCGCGGGCCTGCGTGCCGACGCCGACGTCATGGTGTGGTGGCATGCCGAGTCGAGCGACGCGCTCCAGGCGGCGTACCACCGTCTGCGTCGCACCGCCTTCGGCTCGCGACTCGCGCCGGTGTGGTCGCAGATGGCCCTGCACCGGCCGGCGGAGTTCAACCGCAGCCACCTGCCGGCGTTCCTCGCTGACGAGCGGGTGCACGACTACGTCTCCGTCTACCCCTTCGTGCGCTCCTATGAGTGGTACCTCCTCGACGACGCCGAGCGCCGCGGGCTGCTCGCCGAGCACGGCAAGATGGCCCGCGGTTACCCCGACGTGCGTGCCAACACGGTCCCCAGCTTCGCTCTCGGTGACTACGAGTGGATCCTCGCCTTCGAGTGCGACGACCTGTCCCGGATCGTTGACCTGATGCGGCATCTGCGCGGCTCCGAGACGCGTCGCCACGTCCGCGAAGAGGTGCCGTTCTACACCGGTCGCCGCGTCGAGGTCACGGACTTCATCAACCGCCTGCCGTAGTTCACTTGCAAAGTGCATTGACTTAATGCACTATAGGAACATGTCCGACCGCACTGCAGCCATGAACGTCGTCTCGCGCGACGCGCTGTCGTGTTGTCGCTGTTGTTGATCGCCCTCATCCCCGATCCCAGCAGTCGCGTCCGGCCCCGACAGGGTGGCCGACGCCGTTCCGAGAGACGCCCCGATGACCCAGCTTGCTGTCCTGTCCCTGCTCGAGGTCGTGCGTGAGTACGCCGCCGACCCCGACCTCAACTACCTGATCGACCCCGACCAGCCCGAGCGCTCCTGGCTGCGGATCCACGCCGCGCAGGAGTACGAGGTCTGGCTGATCTCGTGGCCGCCGGGGGCTTCCACCGACTGGCACGACCACGGGGCGTCGTACGGCGCCTTCACCGTGCTCCAGGGTTCGCTCGTCGAGCACACCTTCGATGGTGGCTTGAAGCTCAACGACCTCGAGTCGGGTGACGCCAAGGCATTCGGCGCCGGCTACGCCCACGATGTCCGCAACGAATCGGACCTGCCGGCGTTGTCGTTGCACGTCTACTCGCCGAGACTCTCCACCATGACCCGCTTCCGCTTCCGTGGTGACCGCCTCGAGGTGCTCGGCGTCGAGCGCGCCGGGGAGGAGTGGTGACCGCGCTCGCCGGGTTCGCCCCCGTCGCGCAGCAGTACGACGGCATCGACGCGATGCTCGACGACGCCCGCTCCCGGCTCGACCGGGTCAGCGCCCGCGCCGCCTTCCAGGAGTTGATCGGTGGGGACGCGCTCCTTGTCGACATCCGGCCCGCCGCCCAGCGAGAGGTCGAGGGCGAGGTCGCGGCCTGGCTGCCGCTGCGCGTGATCGAGCGCAACGTGCTCGAGTGGCGCTTCGACCCCCGCAGCGACGCCAGCATTCCGGAGGCGTCGTACGACCGTCGGGTGATCGTGCTCTGCCAGGAGGGCTACACGTCCTCGCTGGCCGCCGACGCGCTCCAGCGGATCGGCATCCGCAACGCGACTGACGTGGTGGGCGGGTTCGCAGCCTGGCGCGATGCCGGGATGCCTGTTTCCGGTTGACGGCCTGACCCGCTGGGTACGCTCGTGTCATGGCATATGAGGTGGAGAAGACCGACGAGGAGTGGAAGGCCGAACTCACTCCCGAGGAGTACCAGGTGCTGCGCAAGGCCGGCACTGAACGCGCGTTCACGGGTGAGTACACCGACACCGAGACCAAGGGCGTCTATCGCTGCAAGGCGTGTCAGGCGACCCTGTTCGAGTCGGACACGAAGTTCCACTCCGGCTGTGGCTGGCCGAGCTTCTACCAGCCGATCAGCGACACGATCGAGTACATCGACGACTCGACCTTGGGCATGAAGCGGACCGAGGTGCGCTGCGCCAACTGCGGCTCGCACCTGGGCCACGTGTTCCCTGATGGCTACGGCACACCGACCGGCGACCGCTACTGCATCAACTCGGTCAGCCTGACGCTGGAACCCAAGGACGCCTGATCGCGTCCGCGGGAGTGCCGCCCCATCGGCCCGCCGCCGGTGGCGGCGGCGCGGCCCGAGGACTGGCAACCGTCGCTTTCGTCCTGTCTCTCGGGGGCGCCCTCGAGGCGGCCTGGATCCTGTTGCTGGGGTTCACGGCCGCTTCGCAGTGCTCGGCCGCGAACGAGGTCGACCCGGCCGCGTATCTGGTGCCGGCCGTGGTGCTGCTCGCCATGCCTGTCGTGACGGCACTCCTCCGGTGGCCGTGGAGGCAACCGCCGCTGGCCGCGGTGATCATCGCGCTCGTCGTGGTGTGCGGTCTCGACTTCCTGGGGGCGGGTTGGAGCTTCGTCGCCATCTTCTTCACGGACGGCTGCTGACAGGGGAGCGGGGCGTCGGCTTGACGTGACTGGACTTGAACATGAGAATCGTTCTCATGTTGATCAAGTCCAGTGCTCTCGCGCTCCTGTCCACCCTCGCCCTCGTCGGCTGCGGCACCGAGGAATCCGCTCCCCGCTCCACTGACACGACCCCTGCTGCGGACGCGTCCGCGACGGAGGTGAAGGCCCCGGCGCCCCGGCTGGCGATGACGTACGACGGCGGCGTGGCCGTCCTCGATGCCGCCACCGGTGACGTGCTGCTCGACGAGAAGATCGACGGCTTCGTCCGGCTCAACCCTGCCGGCGACGACCGTCACCTCCTCGTCGCTGCTGCCGGCGGACTGACCGCCCTCGACCTCGGGGCGTGGACCGATGACCACGGCGATCACGGCCACTCCTGGACGACCGATCCGCGACTGACCGACTTCACAATCGCTGCCGAGGAGCCGGGCCACGTGGTGCCGCACCACGGCCGTACGACCGTCTTCGACGACGGCACGGGCATCGTCACCGCCTTCGACCCCGCGGACCTGTCTGCTGACGGCCAGCCCGAACTGGACACCTGGACCCTCGATGAGGCCCACCACGGCGTCGCCGTACAGGACGGCCACGGCAACCTGATCCACACGGTCGGGAATGCGGAAACACGCAGCGGCATCCGGATCATCACCGCTGCGGGGAACGAACTGGCCGCGTCCGACGAGTGCCCGGGCGTCCACGGCGAGGCCTTCGCCGGCGACGTCGCGCTGTTCGGGTGCCAGGACGGCGTTCTCCTCGTGGACGGACGCGAGATCACCAAGGTCGAGGCGCCTGACGCCTATGGCCGGATCGGCAACCAGGCCGGCCACGAGACCTCGCCGTACGTCCTCGGGGACTACAAGGTCCAGCCCGACGCCGAGCTCGAACGCCCGACCCGGGTGTCGGTCATCGACACCCGCAACGCGTCGCTGCGGCTGGTCGACCTGCCGGCGAGCTACAGCTTCCGCTCCCTGGGGCGCTCGTCTGACGGGGACGCGCTGGTCCTCGGTACCGATGGCAACCTGCACGTCATCGATCCCGCCGAAGCTGCCCTGACGAACTCGATCCCCGTGACCAAGGCCTGGCGGGAGCCGACCGACTGGCACGAGGCGCGCCCGACGCTGCAGGTCATCGGCGACCTCGCGTACGTCACCGAGCCGGCGACGAAGCAGATCCACGTGATCGACCTCGCGGCCGGCAAGGTCACGCGGAGCATCGACGTGGCGCAGGCGCCCAACGAGTTGAGCGGCGTCGTGGGCTGACCCTCTAGGCTCGCCGCATGGCGAAAACCGCGGCAGCCATGGTGCAGGCCGGCGAGCGCGAGGTCCGGGTGTCGAGCCCGGACCGCGTGATCTACGAAGCGACCGAGCGGACGGGCGAGGTCACCAAGTTGATGGTGGCCGAGTACGTCGTCGCGGTCGGCGACGGCCTGATGCGCGCGTTGCGTGAGCGCCCGACAGCGCTCGAACGGTGGCCATCCGGAGTCCGCGAGGGCTTCCGGTTGGCCACCGGCCCGCGTGACAACGATGCCGAGGGTTTCTACCAGAAGCGCGTCCCCAAGGGGGCTCCCGACTACCTGGAGGCCGTCGAGATCACGTTCCCGTCGGGCCGGACGGCCGAGGAGATCTGCCCGACCGAGCTGGCGGTGCCGGTGTGGTGCGCCCAGATGGGCGCCCTGACGTTCCACCCCTGGCCGGTCCGGCGTGCCGACACCGATCACCCCGACGAGTTGCGGATCGACCTCGACCCCCAGCCGGGTACGACGTTCGGTGATGCCGTGCGGGTCGCGGATCTTGCCCGGGAGTTGTTCGAGGAGCTCGGCCTGCGCGCCTACCCGAAGACATCGGGCAACCGCGGCGTCCACGTCTACGTCCGGATCGATCCGCGTTGGGAGTTCACCGACGTGCGGCACGCGGCGATCGCGTTCGGGCGGGAACTGTCCCGACGCGATGATCAGGTCACGACCGCGTGGTGGAAGGAGGAGCGGGGTGAGCGGATCTTCGTGGACTTCAACCAGAACAATCGCGACCGCACCATCGCGTCGGCGTACTCCTTGCGGCCGCTGCCCGGTGCGCCCGTCTCGACGCCGATGACGTGGGCCGAGCTCGCCGGGGTCACGGACCCCAAGGACTTCAACCTCTTCACCGTGCCCGAGCGGATGGCCGACGGCGACCCGTGGACGAGCATCGACGACGAGTCCTTCTCGCTCCAGCCGCTGCTGGATCTCTGGGACCAGCAGGTCGCTGACGGTGCGAGCGAGCTCAACTTCCCGCCGGACTACCCGAAGATGCCGGGGGAGCCGCCGCGGGTGCAGCCGAGCAAGAAGGTCGCCGAGCACTGGGACGAGCAGGGCAACCGGGTCGAAGGGACCTGATCGGGCAGGAGTCGGTCGGAGAGTCAGTCGAGGCCGCGCACCACGGCGACTTCGCAGAGTCGGGCCAGATCGCCCCGCACCCGTACGTCCAGGGACGTGGTCAGGTCGTCGAGGAGCAGGTGGACGGCGCTGCGCGTGGTCCGGCCGGGGTGGGGCAGGTCCAGCTCCGGGATCAACCCGACGACGTACTCGCACAGGTCGATGACCTGGTCGCGCTCAGCGGCCGGCAGGCGCGCGCCCGCCAGCACCTCGTAGAGGCGGACATCGAGGGTGTGCAGGGCCGACATGACTGATCAACGACGCGGCCGCCGTTGCTGTTACGCCTTGCCGTTGGGCACTCTAGGAAGCGTCGTGTTCGAGCAGGTGCAGGACCGGTACGCCGAGCTTGCGTCGCGCGCGCGAGGTCCAGTCGACGTGGAAGAACTCCGCCACCACGTGGGACCGGGTGAGGATGATCGCCTCGCGGCCATCGACCTCCTTCACCTTGCGGATCAGTGCATCGACAGCAGAGTCGGTGACCACGGTGCCGTCGCCGACGTTGGCGCCGGCAGCGGTGAGTGCATCGGAGGTGGTGGCCAGGTCGCGCTCGGCCTGGTCGCGGTACTCCGTCCGCAGGTGCTCGATCTCGTCCGGCGACGGTGTCATCGGTGCGGCCATCAGGTCGGCGCCACCGATCACGCCCAGCGAGGCTTCGACCGCTGCGGCGGCATCGGCCATCGGCAGCAGCACGTGGTAGACGACCTCGATCGTCGGGTCGTCGTCGAGTTCGACGTGCAGCGCGCGAACCTGGGCCGCATCCACAGGTGTCAGGGCCTGCTCCACGAGGAGGACGACGTCGTACTGCTCTTGGGCGGGTGTGGCGTCGGTGCTCATACAACCATCCTGCACCCCTGGTCCCTGGCGGTCGAGGAATTCCCTCGTTGGTCGAGCTTGTCGAGACCTCAGCCCCCGAGCACGTCGGCGAGGTCGTACTTCACCGGCTGCTCGAGTTGTTCGTAGCCGCAGGACTCCGGGTCGCGGTCCTCGCGCCACCGCTTGAAGTGCGCGGTGTGGCGAAAGCGCCGGCCCTCCATGGCGTCGTACTTCACCTCGATGACGCGTTCGGGTCGCAGCGGGGTGAAGGACAGGTCCTTGCCGCTGCTCCACCGGCTCTGGGTGCCGGGCTGGCGGCCGGGGTTGGCGACGAGGAACTCTTGCCAGCGCCCCCACGGGTGCTCCTCGATGGCGCAGACCAGGGGCTGCAACTCCTGCCAGAGTTCGGCCCGTCGGGCGGCGGTGAAGCTGGCGCTGACGCCGATGTGCTGGAGTTCGCCGTCCTGGTAGAGCCCCAGCAGCAGGCTTCCGATCAGCGGCTGTTCGGGGGTGCTGGTCTTGTGTTCGCGGTAGCCGGCGAGGACGACGTCGGCGGTGCGCTCATGCTTGATCTTCAGCATCGTCCGGGCATTGGGGGAGTACGGCGCACTCAGCGGCTTCGCAATGACGCCATCGAGACCGGCGCCTTCGAACTGGTGGAACCACTCCTGCGCGACGGCTGGGTCGGTGCTGGTGCGGGTCAGGTGGCAGCGGGCGTCGGGCTTGTCGGCGAGGCCGCCGAGCGCCTCCTCGAGCGCCTTGCGTCGCTCGACGAACGGTCGCTCGAGGTAGGACTCGTCGCCGAGCGCCAGCAGGTCGAACGCCACGAAGGCTGCCGGCGTCTTCTCGGCCAGCATCGTGATCCGCGAGGCAGCCGGGTGGATCCGCTCCTGCAACACCTCGAACTGCAGACGTCCCTTGCCGTCCTCGCTGTCGAGCGCCACGAAGATCTCGCCGTCCAGGACGCACCGCTCCGGCAGTTCGGCTCGCGCCGCCTCGACGAGTTCGGGGAAGTAACGGGTCAGCGGCTTGGTGTTGCGGCTGGCCAGTTCCACCTCGTCGCCGTCCTTGAACAGGATGCAGCGGAACCCGTCCCACTTCGGCTCGAAGAGCAGTCCGATCGGGTCGTACTTCGCCGGATCGGGCACGCCCGACACGGCCTTGGCGAGCATCGGCTGGACGGGCGGCATCACGGGGAGGTCCACAGCACCTCAGACTAGTCAGCACTCCGACATTCATCGGAACGTCCGGATCTCGACGCAGGACGTCCGAAAACCGCGTGCCGCCGGACGATCGAGCGCCCTAGGTTCGACGAGTGACGTCAACGCCCGCCCAGGCCGCCCCCGAAACTCCGGTCGTCACGGGACCGCCGCCCTGGCAACCCATTGCCGCGATCGGCGTCACCCTCGTCCTGTGGGCCTCTGCCTTCGTGGCGATCCGTCACCTCGGGCGCGAAGTGACACCCGGCGCGCTGTCGCTGGGGCGGCTGCTGATTGCAGCGATCGTTCTTTCGGCACTGCTGGCGCGGGCGCCGCGGACTCGCTTCACCCGCAACGAACTGATGCTGCTGGTCGGCTGCGGCGTCGCGTGGTTCGGCATCTACAACCTCGCCCTCAACGACAGCGAGCGTCGGATCGACGCCGCCACGGCCGCGATGGTCGTGCAGGTCGGGCCGATCCTGATCGCCCTGTTCGCTGCGCTCTTCCTCGGCGAGCGGCTCACGGGCTGGCTGCTGGTCGGGATGGCCATCGCCTTCGGCGGCGTGGTCGTGATCGGCAGCGCGATGCGGGGCGAGGGCGGCTCCGACCTCGACGGGGTCCTGCTCGCCCTGCTCGCCGCGGCGACGTACGCGATCGGGGTGGTGTGCCAGAAGGTGCTGCTCCGGCGGCTCTCCGGGCTCGAGGTGACCTGTTACGCCTGCTGGATCGGCGCAATCGTCTGCCTGCCGTGGGTCGGTGACCTGGGTGACGTGATCCGGAACGGCAGCACCGACACGTTGCTGTGGATCGCCTACCTGGGCGTCTTCCCGACGGCGATTGCGTTCAGCACTTGGGCCTTCGCGCTGCGTTACACCGACGCCGGCAAGCAGGCGCTGACCACCTTCTTGGTGCCGGCCATCGCGACCGTGATGGCGTGGGTCCTGCTCGACGAGGTGCCGCCGGCGCTGGCGTTCGCTGGTGGTGCGCTCTGTGTCGTCGGGGTGCTGGTGACGCGGCGGAAGCCCCGTGTTGCCGCACCCATCGGCTAGTACGACTGCCCGTTCGCGTAGCGCTCGCGGCGGAAGTGCCGCCCCTTGCCACGATTCCTGTTCTTGAACGTCGGCAGTTGCGAGTCGCAGTTCGGGCAGATCATGCGCAGGTTCTCGCGGCGGTTGTTGGCAGCATCGCCGTCGATGTGGTCGAGGACGAAGACCAAGGGCTGGCCGTTCCACTCCTCGACGATCCCGCAGATCTCGCAGCAGCCGTCCTGTGCGTCCAGGAGGTATCGGCGAACGTAGTGGCCGCGTTGGCCGGTGGCTCGTGCGTGGCCGGTGGCCAACCACTCTGCGGTCTTGGCAGTGCGTTCAAGCGACCGTTGGCAGGCGACGCTGCAGTACACCTTCTGGCTTGGTTTGGTCATCGAGGTGCCGCACCCGAGACAGGTTCGCATGGTGACAAGACTAGGAACGACCGCCGACACAAGGAGGGGCGAAGACCTTTGGGGCCGGTGACAGGAATCGAACCTGCGACCCTCTTATTACAAGTAAGACGCTCTGCCAACTGAGCTACACCGGCCTGCGCCCATCACTGAGCACCGGAGCATCCTAGTCAGCGCAGTTGCCGCACCTCGAACCGCTCCGGCGGTACGGCGATCGCGTCCCTGCGGAGTTGGTGCTCCAACGGCCCTGCGTACCGTTCGCCCATGACCGATCGGCCGCCGCGCAGGGTCCTCGCGACTCTTTGCGTGACGGTGACGGTCAGCTACGGCACGCTCTACTACGCCTTCGCCGTGCTGGCGCCCACGATCTCGACCGACACCGGGTGGTCCCTGACCGCGATCACCGCCGCGTTCTCCGCCGGGAGTCTCGCCACCGGAGTGGCCGGGATCCCGGCGGGGCGGGCGATCCAGGCGGGCGGCCCGCGCAAGGTCATGGTGGCCGGCGGATGTGTCGGTGCGGCGGGACTGCTGCTCGTGGCGGTCGCGCCGACGTACCCGCTCTTCCTCGTGGCCATGGTCGTGTGCGGCACGGGTGGGGCCGGCCTGTTCTACGCGCCCGCGTTTGCCGCGATCACCCACTGGTACGGCGCGCGCCGGGTCGAGGCGCTGACGGCGCTCACGCTCGTGGCGGGCTTCGCCAGCACCATCTTCGCGCCGACGACGACCCTGCTGGCCGAGCGCACCTCGTGGCGCACCACCTACCTGATGCTGGCTGTGCTCCTCCTGGTCGTCGCGGTACCGCTGCACCACTTCGCGCTCCGGCTTGCCTGGCAGCCGGTGGAGGCGGGGCACCATGCGGCCACCGACCGCGACGTCGTCACCAGCGCCGCCTTCGTGCTCGTCGCGATCGGTTTCACCCTGGCCACCCTGGCGATGTATGCGTCGATCGTGGCGTTCGTGCCGCTCCTGATCGAGCGCGACCTCACTCCTGGGCTCGCCGCCTGGGCGCTCGGTCTCGGAGGAGCCGGGCAGGTCGTCGGGCGCCTCGCCTACCCGGCACTCAGCCGGACGCTCGGACTGCGAGCCCGGGTCGGCCTGATGACCTCCGCGCTGGCGGTGACCATCGCCGTGTTCGCGGTCGTGCCGGGTCCGGCGTCGCTGCTCGTGCTCGGTGCCGTCGTGGCCGGCGCTGCCCGTGGGCTCTTCACGCTCGTGGGCGCGCTGCTGGTCACCGACCTGTGGGGGCCGGAGCGCTACGCAACCCTCAATGGAGTCCTCGGCGCGCCCGTCGCCGTGGCCACGGCCGTCGGGCCGTTCGTGGGTGCCGGTCTGGCCGAGGTGGCCGGTGGTTATCCGGTCACGTTCGCTGTGCTGGGTGGCATCGCCGCCGTGGGCGCGGTGCTGTCCGTCGCGGCTGTGGGGATGGTCGAGCGCTGACGGTCGCGCTCACCGCAGTTGCCGCACCTCGAACCGCTCCGGGGGAGCGGCAATCGCGTCCTGTGCGGCTATCAGTTGGAGCTCGCGTGTTCCGGCAGCCAGGGTGCGCTCGAGGACGGTGAAGACCGACGAGGTGGTCAGGCCCAGGGCGGTCGCGGGGGAGCCGGAGGCGTGCAGGTGCGCGAGGTACAGCGCGGCCGTCAGGTCGCCGCCACCGTTGGGCGCGATCGGCAGGACCGGGGTGGTGACGGCCCAGGCGCCGGCGTCGGAGACCGCTACGACGTCGAGGGTCTCGCTGTCGTCGTACCGGACCGAGGTGACGAGGACGTCCCGCGGCCCCCGATCGCGTACGACGTCAATAGCCGCCAGCACGTCCTCGACCGTGCGTGCTTCACGACCGGCCAGGAACTCGAGTTCGAAGTGGTTGGGCGTCAGGACGTCGGCATGGGGCACCACCTCGTCGCGCAGGTACTCCGGGATCCCGGGCCGCACGAAGATGCCGCGGCCCACGTCGCCGATGACCGGGTCGCAGCAATAGATGGCGTCGGGGTTGAGTTCCTTGACCCGGGCGACGGCTTCGAGGATGACCGCACCCATTGCAGGGTCGCCCTGGTAGCCGGACAGCACCGCGTCGGCCGACCCCAGCACGCCGCGGTCATCGATGCCGGCGATGACGTCGCGCACGTCGGCCGGGTCCAGCAGCGGGCCGCGCCAGGCGCCGTACCCGGTGTGGTTCGAGAAGTGCACCGTGAACACCGGCCAGACCTCGTGGCCGAGGCGTTGCAGCGGGAAGACCGCTGCCGAGTTGCCGACATGCCCGAACGCGACCGAGGACTGGATGGACAGGATCTTCACCGGAACATCCTCCCAAACGAAACCCTTTCGTAACGAAACTAGAACGCGTTACAGTTAGCGGACCACAGTGACGAGGGATGGGACTGGCATGGCCAAGCGCGCGAGCAAGAACAACCAGCGCAGCAGTGAAGCCGACTACGTGGTGGTCGGATCCGGGAGCTCCGGGGCGATCGTCGCGGGTCGTCTGGCCCAGTCGGGCGCGAGCGTGATCCTGCTCGAGGCGGGCAAGAGCGACGACAAGGGCCTGCACGGCTACATGTCCAAGGTTCCCGGCATGATCGGCCCGATGCACTCCGAGCCCAAGCTCGAGGCGAAGTTCGACTGGGGCTACCGCTCGGTTCCCCAGGCCGGTCTCGATGGACGCCGGATGCCCGCCCCGCGCGGCAAGGTCGGCGGCGGCTCGTCCTCGGTCAACGGCATGGTCTACGTGCGCGGCAACCGCGCCAACTACGACTCGTGGGCCGCTGAGGGCAACACGGGTTGGTCCGCCGACGACGTCAACAAGGCGTTCAAGCGCTACGAGGACTTCGAGGACGGCGAGGACGCCTACCGCGGCTCCGGAGGCCCCATCAAGATCACCCGCAACAAGACCCCGCAGGAGGCGACCCTCCAGTTCATCCAGGCCACCTCCGACACCCTCGGCGTCAAGGTCAACGACGACTACAACGGTGCCGAGCAGGAGGGCATCTCCCGGATGCAGCAGAACGCTGCGGACGGCCTGCGCTACTCCTCGACCCGCGGCTACGTGCACCACCTCAACCCGCGCACCCTCGAGTTCCAGACCGAGGTGCACGTCGAGAAGGTCGTGATCAAGGACGGCCGGGCCACCGGTGTCGAGGTCCTCGACCAGGGCAAGGGCGGCGGCACCCGCCGCTTCATCAGGGCCGGCAAGGAGGTGATCCTCTCCTCGGGGTTCATCAACAGCCCGCAGCTGCTGATGCTGTCCGGTGTCGGTCCCGCCGACCACCTGGCCTCGCTCGGCATCGAGGTGATCGCGGACCTGCCGGTGGGCGACAACCTGCACGACCACCTGTTTCACCCGCTGTCGTTCCACATCCCGAGCGTCACGTACCGCGGCAACCCGTGGACGTTCGCGA
This sequence comes from Nocardioides sp. WS12, assembly GCF_014108865.1. NCBI lineage: Bacteria > Bacillati > Actinomycetota > Actinomycetes > Propionibacteriales > Nocardioidaceae > Nocardioides > Nocardioides sp. WS12. Next base: position 1,810,967 of record NZ_CP053928.1, read on the forward strand.
AGGGGACCGCGCGCAACCTCGCCGGTCGCAAGTCCTTCCTCGACAACTCGGTCTTCGAGTCGGTCGGGTTCATCCGCTCCGGCCTGGCGACCGATGTCCCCGACATCCAGCTGCACGCGCTGCCGTGGACCTACCCGAGCCCCAACCAGGACGAGCCGATCCGGCACATGCCCGACCCGCGTCCCGGCCTCACCGTCTTCTCGACGCTGATCTATCCGAAGAGCCGGGGCACGATCCGCCTCGCGTCCTCGGACCCGATGACCGCACCACTCATCGACTACGGCTTCTTCAGCCACCCCGACGACGTCGAGGTGCTGGCCCAGGGCACCGAGATGATCCGCGAGATCATGGCGTCCGCCGCCTTTGGTGGGGGCGTGAAGGCCGAGATCCACCCGGGTCCGTCGATCGCCAACGGCAAGGACCTGCGGGTCGCGCTCAAGCAGCGGTCCACGTCGGTCTACCACGGTGTCGGCACCTGCCGGATGGGCGTCGACGAGCGTGCGGTCGTCGGCCCGGACCTGAAGGTCCGTGGCATCGAGGGCCTGCGGGTCGCGGACGCGTCGATCATGCCGTCGATCACGGGTGGCAACACCAACGCGCCCTGCTACATGATCGGCGAGATGGCGGCCGAGATCATCCTGGGCGGGGCGAACTGGTGACCTCGTCCACGCAGGCCCCGGTCCGGCCGGCCTCGGTCACCGACGAGCTGCTCGACCGCCTGGTTGCGCGGGTCCCGGGCCGCACGGGCGTGACCTGGAAGCTGACCGAGGTCTACTCCGGTGAGGTCCTCGTCGAGCTCCCGCAGTCGACGCCCGAGGACATCGAGGCAGCGTTCGAGGAAGCGCGAGCGGCCCAGCGGCTGTGGGCCCAGTGGCCGGTGGCCAAGCGGGTCGAGGTCTTCAAGCGTGCGCACACGCTGCTGGTCGACAACGCCCACACGACCGCCGACCTGATCCAGGTCGAGAGCGGCAAGAACCGTCGGATGGCGATCGAGGAGTCCTGCGATCCGCCGATGGTGATGAGCTACTACATCAAGCGGGCGCAGAAGCTGCTCAAGCCGGCCAAGCACGCGGGGCCGGTCCCGATCATCTCCGGCTCCACCGAGGTCCGCGTCCCGAAGGGCGTCGTCGGCATCATCGCGCCGTGGAACTTCCCGTTCGCGACCGGCCTCTCCGACGCGATCCCGGCGCTGATCGCCGGCAACGCCGTCGTGGTGAAGCCGGACAACAAGACGGCCCTGTCGCCGCTCTTCGGCATCGCCCTCCTCGAGGAGGCGGGTCTGCCCAAGGGCCTGTTCCAGGTTGTCTGCGGCGAGGGACCGGACATCGGTCCGACGCTGATCGACAACGCCAACTACGTCATGTTCACCGGATCGACCGCCACCGGTCGGGTCATCGGCGAGCGTGCGGGACGCAACCTGATCGGCTGCTGCCTGGAGCTCGGTGGCAAGAACCCGATGATCGTCCTCGACGACCTCGACGAGGCGGGCGTCGCCGACTGGGTGGAGTCCGCGATCTTTGGTTGCTTCGGCAACACCGGCCAGATCTGCATGCACATCGAGCGGATCTACCTCCCCGAGAGCCGGTACGACGAGCTGCGCTCGGCGTTCGTCGAGCGGGCCCGCAACCTGGTGATCGGGGCGACGTACGACTTCGGTCCGGAGGTCGGCTCGCTCGTCAGCCCGGATCACCGCGACCGGGTCGCCTCGCACGTCGAGGATGCCGTGGCCAAGGGTGCGAAGGTGCTGATCGGTGGCCGGGCGCGCCCGGACCTCGGGCCGGCCTTCTTCGAGCCCACCGTGCTGGAGGGTGTCACCAAGGACATGCTGGCCGGCCGCACGGAGACCTTCGGTCCTGTCGTCGGGCTGTACCCGTACCGGACCCTGGACCAGGCGATCCACCTCGCCAACGACACGGACTACGGGCTCAACGCTTCGGTGTGGAGCGGCGACATCGCCCGCGCCGAGGCAGTGGCGGCCCGGATCGACTCCGGCAACGTCAACATCAACGACGCGCTCGCGACTGCCTACGCCTCGAAGGGTTCGCCCTCAGGCGGTGTGAAGAGCTCCGGCGTCGGTGCTCGCCACGGTGACCAGGGCCTGCTGAAGTACACGGACGCCAAGAACGTCGCGGTGCTCAAGAAGCAGGTCATGGGTGCCCGGCCGGGCCAGGACTACAACGCCTACGTCAAGCAGATGATGCAGTCGCTGAAGATCATGCGGAAGCTGGGTCGCTGAGGCTCAGCCAATCTGCAGCGACCGCTTCGACAGGCCCATCCAGAACCCGTCGATCACCTGGTCGCCGGGCGCGGTGGGGTCGGTGGCTGCGCCGAGGGTGACGAACAGCGGGCTGTAGTGCTCGACGGTCGGGTGGGCGTACGGCATGCCCGGCGCCTTGTCGCGGTACGACGCCAGTTCGTCCACGTCGCCGCGGGCCATCGCCTCGCCGGCCCAGGCGTCGAAGTCCTTCGACCAGCCGGGCGCCTGGGCGTCGATCTGGAAGGACTTCAGGAACGGCAGGCCGTGGGTGAGGAAGCCCGAGCCGATGATCAGTACGCCCTCGTCGCGCAGTGACTGCAGGCGGCGCCCGATCTCCATCAGGCGGCCGGGATCGTGCGTGGGCATCGACATCTGGACCACCGGGATGTCCGCCTTCGGATACATGATCTTCAGCGGCACCCAGGCGCCGTGGTCGAGGCCGCGCGAAGCGTGCTGGTGGACCGGTTCGGTCTTCGGCATCATCGCGGTGATCCGGGCTGCGAGGTCGGAGTTGTCGGGCGTCTCGTAGGTCATCTGGTAGTACTTCGGCGCGAAACCGCCGAAGTCGTAGACCAGCGGCGCGTGGTTCGCGGACAGCGAGAGCGGCGCGGATTCCCAGTGGGCGCTGACGATCAGGATCGCCTTGGGGCGCGGCAGGTCCCGGGCCCAGGTGGCCAGTTGGCTCGACCAGAGCGGGTCGTCGAGCAGCGGGGGAGCGCCGTGCCCGATGTAGAGGGCTGGCATCCGTCCAGTCGTGTCAGTGCTCATGCCTGACACAATAGTTGAAGACTCAACTATATTCCCGGGTTGCTCAGGAAGGCAGACTCCAGTTCACGGGAGTGCTGCCCTGCTCGGCGAGCAACTGGTTGGCCCGGCTGAAGGGACGGGAGCCGAAGAAGCCCTTGTGGGCCGAGAGCGGTGAGGGGTGCGCCGACTCGATCACCGGGACCGGGTCCAGGAGCGGCGCGAGTGTCCGTGCCGGATCGCCCCAGAGGATCGCGACCATCGGGGCCCCGGCCTCTGCGCGACGGGCGAGGGCCTGGATGGCACAGGCAGTGACGTCCTCCCAGCCCTGTCGCCGGTGCGCGTGCCGCTGGCCCTGCTCGACGGTGAGCACCCGGTTGAGCAGCAGCACGCCCTGCTCGGACCAGGTGGTCAGGTCGCCGTGCTCGGGCGGCACCGCCTTGAGGTCGGTGCGCATCTCCTTGTAGATGTTCTTCAGGCTCGGCGGCAGTGGCCGCACCGAGCGGTCGACGGCGAAGCAGAGTCCGATCCCGTGCCCCGGCGTGGGGTACGGGTCCTGGCCGACGATGAGCACCCGGACCTCGGCCAGCGGCCGTTCGAAGGCGCGGAAGATCAGGTCCGGCTCAGGTGCCCAGAACTTCCCTGCAGCGGTCTCCGCATCGAGGAATCGCATCACCTCGGCGATCCGGTCCTCGACCGGGGCAAGGGCGTCAGCCCAGTCAGCGGCCATGCGGCCCTGGTCGACGAGTTGAGAAAGAGAAGCACCCACAGCCGGACAGTAACGCTCGTGCGCGGCTCCCGACGCGCAGCGGTCCCCCCAGACCCCACATGTGGTGTCCGGCCGTGGTGCTGCTCCCTCTTGCCGGCTGCTTCGCGGTGGGGCGCCCCTCTCCCTCCGAGGGGCGCACCAGCACGCGTGACAGCCAGCTCCGACGCGGACTTCGAGCCCAACTGGTCCTCCGGCAGCGCTTCCTTGCGGTGCGCCAGGCCCGGTGGGGCTCCCTCCAGCGGCTTCGAGGTCCGCGTCGGTAAGGAAGAATCTACGGAACCGGGAGGGGTCCCGGGATCGGGAGCACGGCCGTCCTCTTCTAGTCCTTTGGGACTACGACGGCACGGCGATCGGCGGTACCGATCAGGGTCACTTCGACAGCGCGCGCGACGAGGCGGAACCGTGCCGACGCTTGCGGCTGGTGCCGATCGGGGCTTCCGGCTGGTTGTCCGTGGACCACTCGGTGATCCACTCGTCCATCGCCAACCACGTTGTGTGCCGGGCCGCGCGCCCCGTCAGCATGCCGAGGTGTCCGCCGGGGACGACCTCGAAGCGCACCTCCGGTGACCCCTTCAACAGCGGTACGACGGCCCGCACTGCCGGGACCGGGGCGATGCCGTCCGTGGCACCGCCGAACACCAGCACGGGGACGTCGATCTTGCCGAGGTCGATCACGCGGTCGTCGAGCTCGAACAGGCCCTGCGCGAGCTGATTGCCCTTGGCGAAGCGGTGGTAGAGCTGCCCGAACGTGCGGCCCGGGTAAGCGATCATGTTGGCGGTGAACCGGTCGACCGCCTCGACCTGCGCGAGGAACTCGCGGTCGTCGATGTGCTGGGCCAGCGCGATCGGCTTGGTCACCATCTTCTGGAAGGCGCTGAGTTGGAAGGCCCACTTCACGAGCGGCTTCGGGGCACCGCCGAGCATCTGGTAGCCCTTGGTGATCGGGCCCTTGCCGTTGAACATGTTCAGCAGTGGCCGGAGCGGGGCCAGCAGCGGCACCAGCGACACGTCGATGGGGGAGCCGACCACGGACAGCGAGGCCACCGGCAGCTTGCCGGACTTCTCGTCGGCGAGGGTCAGCAGCGAGAAGATGCCGCCGAGGCTCCAGCCGATCAGGTGCACCGGGCGTCCGCCGGCGTGTTCGGACACCTCGCGGATCGCGGTCGGCAGGACCTCGTCGACCCAGTGCTCCATGCCGAGATTGCGGTCCCGGAACGACACCTCGCCGTACTCCAGCAGGTACGTCGGCCGGCCCTCGGTGACGAAGTGCTCGACGAGCGAGCAGCCGCGGCGCAGGTCGTAGCAGAGCGCGGGCGCAGCGAGCGGCGTCACGAGCAGGACGGGGTCGCCCTTCTGGACGACGGTGCCGGCCGGTCGGTAGTGATAGACCTCGCGCAGCGTGCCTTCATCGATCAGGGTGCGCGGCATCGGACGCAGGTCGGCCAGGCCGCCGTACAACACCTTGTGGGCCACGTTGCTGGCAGCAGCAACGACCTGATCGGGGCCGGGGAGCAGACCGGCTCCCGGAACCGAACGCAGGGGGAGCAGATCCATGGGTGAACGCTACCGCGCGGAAGCCTTCCCGGCGGGCCTCGTCCGCGGCTGGCGAAGCCCGGTCACTTCCACTCGATCGAGGCCAGGGTCGCCTCGATCCATGCGCGACTGCTCGGGCCCTTCTCGAAGAAGCTGAACAGGATGTGGAAGGACACGCCGTTGTGCCGCGTGCCGAAGACGTGGACGAGCTGGCCGTTGTCGATCGTTTCGGCGGTCCACCCCTCGACGCCGTCGATGACGCGGTTCTCCCCGCGTTTCAACGGCGAGTCGACCTTGAGGGTGCGGACGCTCGCCTCGTAGTCGGTGTCGAGGTCCGTGACGTCGTCGCCCGCCTTCAGCGGGACCACGGCGGCCTCGACGTCGTACGGGTTGAGGTCAGCGTCGTAGGCGCTGGCAACGAGCTTGCCGTCGAAGTACCACTCGAGGTCACCGGGGAGGCGGAAGCTGACGTGGGCATCCTTGACGAGGGGGCCGGGCGGCGCGACATCCGTGGTGGGGCTGGAGGGCGAGGTTGCCGAGGAGTCGACCGTCGACGGCGAGGTGGCGGGTGGGTCGCTGGGACCTGCGCCCTTGTCATCGCCGTCCCCGCACGCGGTCAGGCCGGTCGCGAGGCCGATCGCGAGGATGACGGCCGGTGCCCATCGGCGGCCGCGCACGCGCATCATTTCCACTCGATCGAGGCCAGCACGGCCTCGATCCACTCAAGGGTTCGCGGGTCCTTCTTGGGGAAGCCGAAGAAGAGGTCGAAGGACACGCGATTGTGCCTCGTCCCGAACGCATAGATGAGTTGGCCGTTTTCGACAGTCTGGGCGGTCCAGCCCTCGACGCCATCGACAACGCGGTTCTCCCCGCGCTTGAGGGGCGGGTCGTAGGGAAGGTCGCCGGCGGTGACCTCGTAGTCCTTCGCGAGGTCAGCGACATCGTCCCCGGCCTGCAGAGGCACCAGGGTGGCGTCGACGTCGAAGGCGTTGAGATCGTCGTCATAGGTGGTTGCGCCGAGGCCTCCGCGGCCGAGGTTCCATTCGACACCTGCGGGCAGCCGGTAGGAGAACTCGTCGCTCTCGACGAGGGTGCCGCTTGCTGGCTCCACGCCCGTGCTCTCGCTGGATGGTGAGCCCGATGGGGTGCTGTCCGTGGACGGCGAGGTGGCCGGCGAGTCGCTGGTGCCAGGGTCCGGTCGCTCGGCGCTCTTGCAGCCTGCGAGGAGCAGGCTTGATGTCAGGACCAGAGCGAGTACGAGTCGAGTGAGCACGGTGCACCACCTTCCGAGATGTCGAGATCACCCTAGCGAGGCCTAGAATCTGGACGGGCAAGTGTTTGCCTGTCGTCGTCGCGGGTATGTCCGCGATGACGCCGCCACCTTCGGCGGTTCTCGGATGGAGGGATTGCCCACGTGTTGCCCGAACAGTTCGCAGCCTTCACTGCTGCTGCGGTCAAGGCGTCGCCCACAGGGCTGACGATCGTCGAGGACGCGATCAACGCCGCGGTCAGGTCGATTGACGACCAGTTGGTGAACCTCGATCACCAGACGTTCGGCGCCGACGGCTTCATTCCCGTGTCTGCGTTCGGGGCAGCGGATCGGTCGCCCGAGCTCGCACTCCACCACACGCGAGCGCACGCCGTGATCGAGACGACCCTGATCGGCGTGAAGAAGGACCTGGAGAGGTTCCGGACTGCCTGCGTCGAGGCTCGCGCACTGATCACCGGAGCCGATGTCCAGGCTGGTGACGATTCCCGACTGCTGGCTGCGCGTGTCCTCGCCGAGGGAACGACGGGCAACGCCAGCGACGAGTACTACAACCAGGCTGTCCACACGGAGGCCGACGCGGTGCCCACCGAGGAGAACCCGCACGGCGAGGAGGTTCCCGCTCGAGTGGGGACTCCGGTCGGCGGAAAGATCCTGGACCCGGAGGAGGACCGATGACTGGTCAGCACGTGCGGAAGCTTCTGGCGGCGACGGCCTCGTCGAGCCACGAGCAGGTGCTGGCTTCCCAGGAAGCCTGGCACGACGGATTCGTTGCACTCAGGATCTTGAGCGAGACGCTCAACACCACCGCAAGCGAGGTGGAGCGAGGTTTCGCTGACGGCGTGGCCGTTGACGAAGAAGGCACCGCGGCTCGGGGCCGTCTGGCGTTCGAGACCCTGCGGGACGACGTCGTGATTCCGCGCCGCGACCAGATGAAGTCTGCGAGCGATGCCCTCCGGATCGCTGCCCAGAAGTTGCGCGCGGCGGAGAACATCCGCGCCGACATGCCTGAGTCCCCTCCTGGCGACCGGCCGACGCCACCCTCGTCCTATGGCACCGAGGACGAAGCCGAAGCGGTCCGTGCCCAGCGCATCTACAACAACCAGGTGACCTCGCACAATGCTGCGGTCTCCGCCTACGCCGACGCCGACGAGAAGGCGCGCGTGAAGCTCCAGGATCTCGACACTGCGTACGCCGAAGCCTCGGTGGTGCTCGCGAAGATCCATGGTGAGCCGGTCTACCCCGAGGATCTCCCGCCGCCCGGAGACCCGGGCCCTGGCGGGTTCCCGGTCGGTCCGACCGGTGGTCCTCGCCCGCCGTTCCCGGAGCCCCACCCGCCCGGGCCTGGCCCCGGACCGGGACCTGGCCCCGGACCTGGCCCCGGACCTGGCCCCGGACCTGGCCCCGGACCGGGCACCGACCCCGATCTGCACTCCCCGGGGCCGGTGGGCGGCACCTTGGGCAATCCCGGCTCCGGTCCTCCTTCGGGTGGGGGTGGCGGACTCGGCATCAACCCGATCATCGGCGGCGGCCTCGCGGCCGGCGTCTTCGGTGGCCCCGGCCTGGTCAAGGCGGTCAAGGGTGTCCTCGGCGGACGGGGCGGCCTCGGCTCCACGAACGGAACCATCGGATCGACGACCCGCACCGGAGGCACGGGCACGCTCGGTGGCCGCCCCGGCGGCGTTGGCGCCGCGCCGGGCAGTCAGGCCGGCCGCGGTGGCGGTCGACCTGGGGGAGCAGGCGGCGGTCGCGGTGGTGCCGGCGCTCCCGGTACGGCCGGTAGCCGTGGTCGCGGTGCCGGTGGCGCCCGCGGAGCGGCGGGCGCCGGCGCGGGCGGTCGTGGACGCAAGGGCCGTGACGAGGAGGGCCGCGAGCGCGACCTCTTCGATGACGGCAGCGACTGGATCGACGACGAAGGCGCCGGGCCCGACGTACTCGGCTGACAGGCCCGTCAGGAACGCGTGGCGGGCAGCACCGACTTCGAGTGCTGTCCGTCCTCGGCGAGTTCGATCATGAAGCTGTCGGCCCAGGCCTTCACGTCGTGCTGGGCGATCTGCTTGCGCATCGCCTTCATCCGGCGCGTGAGCTCCTTCGGTTCGGCCTGGTAGGCCTCCAGCAGCGCTGCCTTCATCCCGTTCATGTCATACGGGTTCACCAGCCACGCCTGGCGCAACTCGTCGGCCGCCCCGGCGAATTCCGAGAGCACGAGGGCACCGTCCTCCTCGGTCCGGCAGGCGACGTACTCCTTGGCGACGAGGTTCATGCCGTCGCGGTACGGCGTCACGACCATGATGTCGGCGGCTCGATAGAGCGCGGCCATCTCCTCGCGGGGGTACGACGTGTGCAGGTAGCTGATCGCCGGCGTACCGATCCGGCCGAGGTCGCCGTTGAGCCGTCCGACCAGACGGTCGATGTCGTCACGCAGGTTGCGGTAGTGCTCGACCCGTTCCCTCGACGGCACGGCGACCTGGACGAAGACGGCGTCGTCGACGGTCAGGTGGCCGTCGGTGATCAGCTCACCGAACGCGCGCAGCCGGGCGTAGATGCCCTTGGTGTAGTCCAGGCGGTCGATGCCGAGGAAGATCCGGCTCGGGTTGCCGAGCGCGTCGCGGATCGCGGCCGCACGTTCGGTGACGGCCTCGGACCGGGCGAGTTCCTCGAAGCCGGCGGCGTCGATCGAGATCGGGAAGGCCGCGGCCCGCACCGTGCGGCCGTCAGGCAGGTAGACGAGGTCGCGGTGCGTCTTGTGGCCCACGCGCTGGCGCACCAGGCGGATGAAGTTCTGGGCAGCGCCCGGCAACTGGAAGCCGACGAGGTCGGCGCCGAGCAGGCCTTCGAGGATCTGGCGCCGCCACGGCAGCTGCTGGAAGAGCTCGGCCGGCGGGAACGGGATGTGGAGATAGAAGCCGATCCGGAGGTCGGGCCGCAGCTCGCGGAGCATCTGCGGCACGAGCTGCAGCTGGTAGTCGTGGACCCAGACGGTCGCGCCCTTGGCGGCCAGCTCAGCGGTCTTCTCGGCGAACCGACGGTTGACCTTGACGTAGGAGTCCCACCACTCACGGTGGAACTCCGGCTTCGCCACGAGGTCGTGGTAGAGCGGCCAGAGGGTTCCGTTGGAGAAGCCTTCGTAGTGCTCCTCGATCTCGTCGGCGCTCAGCGCCAGCGGCACCAACTGCAGGCCGTCGACCTTGAACGGCTTGAGGCGCTGCTCGGAACCGCCGGACCAGCCGACCCAGACACCGTCATGGGCCCGCATCACCGGCTCGATCGCGGACACGAGGCCGCCGGGCGATGGACGCCACGTCGTTTTCCCGTCGCGCTCGGTCACACGGTCCACCGGAAGGCGGTTGGCGACGATCACGAGGTCATGGGCCACGTGGCAACCCTAGTGGGGGAGCACGAAGTGTCGGGCTGGCTGGATGGTGGCGCGCCGCGTACGTTCCTAGCGTGGAGCCCATGAACCTGTTCCGACGGCTCCTCCTCGACTCCGGCTACGCGCTGACGTCCCCCCTGCTCGTGGTCCCCGCGTTCAGCCTGGTGATCGCGGGGCTGGCCGCCGGTGTCGGCACGTTGGTGGTCGCGGGCGTGGGCCTCGCGATCCTCGTCGGGACGTCGTACGTCGCCCGCGGATTCGCGACCGTGGAGCGGATCCGGCTGCGGTCGATGCTCGCGGTGGCGGCCCCGCAGCCGTCGTACCTCCGTCCGGTGGCAGGTGACGGAAGGATCCGCGCGTTCCTGACGCCGCTGCGTGACGTGCAGACCTGGCTGGACGTGCTGTGGTGCCTGGTCGGATTCGTGACCGGGGTGTTCGCGTTCGTGGTGACGGTCGCGTGGTGGTCCCTGACCTTCGGCGGGCTGACCTACTGGTTCTGGCAGCGCTACATCACCTTCGACGAGGAGAGCAAGGGCCTCGCGGAGATCCTCGGCTTCGGCGAGGGCCGCACGCCGGAGTCGTTGCTCAACCTGGCCATCGGCGTGGTCGCCCTGATCGCCCTGCCGCTCGTCGTGCGTGCTGCGGCCGCCCTGCACGCATCGGTTGCCCGGGTGATGCTGTGCGGTCGGGCGGAACTGCTGACCCGGGTGGACCGGGTCGAGGCCAGTCGTGAGTCGGCCCACCAGGCCGAGGCGCACTCGCTGCGCCGACTGGAGCGGGACATCCACGACGGACCGCAGCAGCGACTGATCCGGCTGGGCATGGACCTGGGCCGGGCGAAGCTCCAGCTGGCCGACGACCCGGCGACGGCGGCGGCAACGCTGGACTCTGCGGTGGCCCAGACACGCGAGGCGGTCGAGGAGTTGCGGGCGCTGTCGCGGGGCATCGCACCGCCGTTGCTGGTTGACCGCGGCCTCGATGCCGCCCTGCGGGACATGGCGTCGGGGCAGCAGATCCCCGTCGAGGTCACCGTCGAAGCTCCCGACGACCTCCCGCTGACCGTCCAGACGGCGGCCTACTTCGTTGTGGCCGAGGCGCTGACGAACATCGCGAAGCACAGCCAGGCCGTGCGGGCGCACGTCGGCGTGCAGGCGGCGGGGAACCGGCTGGTCATCACTGTGGACGACGACGGCCGCGGCGGTGCCCACGTCACTGCAGGACGTGGACTCGACGGCCTGCGGCAGCGACTGGACGGCGTCGACGGTTCGCTGGACGTCGCCTCACCCCACGGCGGGCCGACCCGGCTGCGCGCCGAGGTCGCCCTGTGAGGATCGTCGTCGCCGACGACTCGGTCCTTCTCCGCGAAGGGCTGCAACTGTTGCTGGCCGAGGCGGGGCACGACGTCGTGGCGTCCGTGGCCGACGGGCCGTCGTACGTCGAGGCGATGCTGCGGGAGCGACCGGACGTCGGCATCGTCGACGTGCGGATGCCTCCGAGCCACACCGACGAAGGCCTCCGGGCCGCTGTCGCCGTACGACGGGCCTGGCCGGAGGCGCGGATGCTGGTCCTGTCGCAGTACGTCGTCGTGTCCTATGCCGACGACCTGCTGGCGACGGGCGAGGCCGGCGTGGGCTACCTCCTCAAGGACCGGGTCAGTGAGGTGGGGGAGTTCCTCGCCGCCGTCGCGGCGATCGCCGACGGGGGCACGGCGTTGGACCCCCAGGTCGTGCGCCAACTGCTCAACCGGCGCAGCGACCCGTTGACGGCCCTGACCCCGCGCGAGCGGGAGGTCATGTCGCTGATGGCCGAGGGCCGGTCGAATGCGGCTGTCGCCGAGGCGCTGACGGTCACCCTGGGTGCGGTCGAGAAGCACACCCAACGGATCTTCGCGAAGCTCGGCCTCTCGCCGGACGACGACCAGTCGCACCGCCGGGTGCTGGCGGTGGTGGGATTCCTCCGCGCAGGTCAGGCGGGATCGTCGGGATAACGGATCCCGCAACTCGCGCGCAGCGCGTCCATCTGGCGCAGCAGCGTGAGCGTCTGCGCGTGGGGGACCAGGGGGCTCTCCCTCAGTCCCTCGCGCAGGCACCGGCCGACCTCGAGGATCTCGTTGCCGTATCCGACGCCGAGGACCGGTTCGATCCCCGTCAGCACCGTCGGCTCCGCGCTGCTGGCGCCCGGGACGAAGACGGCCTGCTCGGGGTGGTGGAACTGCGGCCCGATCTCGATCCGGCCCAGGTCGGTCGCGATCGCGGCGCGACGCGAGGACCACGACGTCATCGACGCGTTCATCGTGGCCAGCGCCCCGCCGGGGTAGCGCCCGGCGATCGCGATGTCGAGGTCGACGCCGGTCTCCGTGATGACCGCCTCCGCGGACAGCGACTCGGCCTCGCCGAGCATCAGGTGGGCGAGGGTCAGGGGGTAGATGCCCATGTCGAGCAGCGCTCCGCCACCGAGCTCCGGAGCGAACATCCGGTCGGTCAGCGGTGCGTCGACCCGGAATCCGAGTTCGGCCTGGAGGTGGCGTGGCGCGCCGAACCGGCCGGAGGCGAGCTCGCCCTGCAGTTGTCGCACGACCGGGTGGCAGGCCATCCACATCGCTTCCATCAGGAACCGGTCGTGGGTCCGCGCGAGTCGGACCATCTCCTCCGCATCGGAGGTGCGCAGGGTCAGTGGCTTCTCGCACAGCACGTGCTTGCCGGCCTCGAAGGCGGCCCGTGCCCCGTCGAGATGGAGCGCGTGCGGGGTGGCGATGTAGACCACGTCGACCGCGGGGTCGGCCAGTAGGTCGGCATAGGTCCCGTGGGCGCGGGTCCCGTCGTCGCCGTACTGGTCGGCGAAGGCACGGGCAGGGGCGATCGCGCGGGAGCCGACCGCAGCGAGGCGAGCTCCCGGGACCTGGGCGAGGTCGGTGGCGAAGGTGCGCGCGATCTTTCCGGTCGCGAGAATGCCCCACCCGATGACGTCGGCGCTTTCAGCCATGGTCGCGACCCTACTGCTGTGCGCGGGAGGCTGGGTGCGATGCCGAGACCCGCCGGGCCGGACCGAATGACATGCGTGTGATTCACCCGTTACAGTGGGTGTCAAGCAGGTACGCCCCACCGTCGAGGAGACGCCATGAACGCCGAGCGCAGCCCCCACGGGGCCGACCTCACTTCGGCTGTCCCCGCAGTTGACCACGCGGGCCTCAGCGAGCGCGATGCCGCCATCCTCGAGTTCGAGCGCCAATGGTGGAAGTACGCCGGCGCCAAGGAGAGCGCGGTCCGCGAGCAGTTCGACATGAGCGCGACCCGCTACTACCAGGTGCTCAACGCCCTCATTGACCGTCCCGAGGCGCTTGCCGCCGACCCGCTGCTCGTTCGTCGCCTGCGCCGCCTTCGCTCGCAGCGCCAGCGCCAGCGTTCCGCGCGTCGCCTCGGCTTCGAACTGTAATGACCAGCCACCGGACCCAGCGCGGCGCCGTCCTCCCGTCTCCGGTGGTGCTGCTCAGCATCCTTGCCGTCGCCCTGGCCGCGATTGCCTTCGTCGCCACCCGCGGCGGCGAGCCCGCTGAGCGCGACATCTCCGCGACCAAGGCCGCCGCGACGCCCAGCGACACCGCGACCTCGGCGGGCGCCTCGTCGACTCCGACCACGCCGGTCCAGGAGAAGCCGAAGCCCAAGCCGGTCGTTCGCAACGATCACCCGGTCGTCGTCTTCAACAACACCTCGATCAAGGGCCTCGCCGCCCGCGTGTCCGAGAAGGTCAAGGACGCCGGCTGGACCGTCTCTGCCGCCGACAACTGGTACGGCACCGTGCCGGCCACGACGGTCTACTACCCGAAGGGCAAGAAGGCTGCCGCGCAGCTCCTCGCCCTCGACCTCGGCGTGGCCCGGATCAAGCCGGCCGACACCGACGCCGACATGAGTTCGACCAACCTCACGCTGATCCTCACCGGCGACCTCTGAGTGAATTGGCCGAGCGTGTCTCCGCCGCGATGGCGGCAGCAAGCTGCCGGTCGTGCGGCTCCCGCCACGCTGCCGGCTGAGCTCCATCCCGCCCAATTCGGTTGAGAGTTCACTCACCCGACACCAGCCGCGATCATGCTCGTGGTGGGATGGAGGCGTGAAGTTCCGTTCGATCGAGGGTGAACAGAGGTACGACGCGCTGTTGCGCGTCGCTTCGCGGACCGTCGTCGGGCTCGACTTCGACGGCACCCTGTCCCCGATCGTGGACGACCCTGCTCAGGCCCACATCCACCCGGACGCTCCGGATGTCCTGGTGGAACTGGCCGAGGAGGTCGCGGCCATCGCGGTCATCACCGGTCGCCCTGCGCGCCAGGCCCTCGACCTCGGTGGTCTCGAAGAGGTCGGCGACATCCTGCAGGCCGCGGGCAAGGAACTCTTCGTCTTCGGCCAGTACGGCAACGAACGGTGGAGCTCGGGTCGCCGCCGGATCCTGGGCGCGCGCCCCCCACGGGGCCTAGCGACCTTTGAGCGCGACCTGCCCCGTGCTCTGCGTACGGCGGGCGCGGCCGACGCGTTCGTCGAGGACAAGGGACTCGCGGTGGCCGTGCACACGCGGCGGTTGCCCGACGCCGACGCTGCCTTCGACCGGCTGCTCCCGCCGCTGCGCGAGCTCGCCCGCGTGCACGGACTGGTCCTCGAACCGGGCCGCTCGGTGATTGAGGTTCGCTCGGCCGGCTCCCACAAGGGCATGGTCGTCCAGCGCCTGTCGGCCGTCCTCGATGCCGAGGGCTTCCTGTTCGCGGGTGACGACCTCGGCGACGTCGAGGCGTTCGAGGCGCTCGACGACCTCGAGAAGCAGGGGATGGCGGCGTTGCGCGTCTGTTCGGCGTCGCACGAGGAGAGCGCCCTGATCGGCATGTCGGACGTCGTGGTGCATGGCCCGGCCGGCGTACTCGACCTCCTCCAGACCTTCGCCAGAGACGCCCGCGCACGTCGCTAGATCTCAAATGGTGGACCTTCGTCTCATTGGTTGGAATCTCGATTCGGCCCGGCAGACGCCTCGCCCCTACGCTGTACCTGCTCATCCAGAGGGACTGAGGGAACGGCCCTGAGAAGTCCCGGCAACCGCCGCGAATCCCCGTACGCACCAGCTGTCAGTGAAGGCAAGCAGGTGTGTACGTCGCGGAAACGGTGCCAAATCCGACCGTCGCGAGAGTCGCGCGGGCAGATGAGAAGGAGGATTTCCCATGAGTGTTCTGACTGAAGCAGCTGAATCCAGCGAGCCGACGGCGAAGCCCGGACTTCGCGCTGGCGCCTTTGGCCACGCCACCAACCTGGCCTGCCGCGAGTGCGGTCACAAGGTCGAGCTCGGCCCGTTCTACGCCTGTCCGGAGTGTTTCGGCCCGCTGGAGATCGCCTACGACTTCCCGGCCATCACCCGCGAGGAGATCGAGGCCGGCCCGGCCAACATCTGGCGCTACAAGGCCCTGCTGCCGGTCCCGACCGACATCGAGGACAGCCCCAACACCGAGCCGGGCTACACCCGCCTGCTGAAGGCCGACAACCTCGGACGCGAACTCGGCATCACGAACCTGTGGGTGAAGGACGACTCCACCAACCCCACCAACTCCTTCAAGGACCGTGTTGTGGCCTGCGCCCTGAGCGCGGCCCGCGAGCTCGACGCCAAGGTCTTCGCCTGCCCGTCCACGGGCAACCTGGCCAACGCGGTCGCGGCCGCCGGCGCCCGTGCCGGGATCAAGACGGTCGTCTTCATCCCGAGCAACCTCGAGCAGCCCAAGCAGGTCAACTCGGCGATCTTCACCGAGAACCTCGTTGCGGTCGACGGCAACTACGACGACGTGAACAAGCTCGCCTCGGAGATCGCGGGCGAAGAGGAGGGCTGGGCGTTCGTCAACGTCAACGTCCGCCCCTACTACGCCGAGGGCTCCAAGACGCTGGGCTACGAGATCGCCGAACAGCTCGGCTGGCGCCTGCCTGACCAGATCGTCATCCCGGTCGCGTCCGGCTCGCAGCTCACCAAGGTCGACAAGGCCTTCCAGGAACTGATCAAGCTCGGCCTCGTCGAGGAGAAGCCCTACCGCATCTTCGGTGCCCAGGCCGAGGGCTGTGGCCCCGTCGCAACCGCCTTCAAGGCCGGCGTCGACGCGATCCGTCCGGTCAAGCCCGACACGATCGCCAAGAGCCTGGCCATCGGCAACCCGGCCGACGGCATCTATGTCCTCGACATCGCCCGCCGCACCGGCGGCAGCGTCGAGGAGGTCACCGACGACGAGATCCGTACGGGCATTGTCGACCTCGCCCGCACCGAGGGCATCTTCACCGAGACCGCCGGCGGCACCACCGTCGCGGTGACCCGCAAGCTGGTCGAGACCGGCCAGCTCGACCCCAACCTCGAGACCGTTGTGATCAACACCGGCCACGGACTGAAGACGCTCGACGCGATCTCCGGCCAGGTCAGCGCGGCGGCCACCATTGCTCCGACCTACGCGGCCTTCAAGGCCACTGGTCTCTGAGTCCCCCCATCACGCGCAGCAAAGGAACACCATGAGCGTCAGCGTCCGGATCCCCACCATCCTCCGCACCTACACGGGCGGCGACTCCGAGGTGAGCGCCACCGGCGCCACCGTCGCCGAGATCCTGGATGACCTCGACGGCCGTTTCGCTGGCATCAAGGGCCGGATCGTGGACGAGGACGGCAAGCTTCGCCGCTTCGTCAACGTCTACGTCAACAACGACGACGTGCGCTTCGAGCAGGACCTCGCGACCCCGACGCCGGACGGCGCCGAGATCTCCGTGATCCCCGCTGTCGCGGGTGGCTGCTGACCGCTACATCATGCGCGTCGCCACGGCGACGGCAATGATGAGCCCCACGAGGGCGACCAGGGACACAGCGGCGAAGTAGGCCGCGTGGACCTGCACGCCGTTGCCCTGTCCGTGGTGGCGGGTGAGGTCGGCGTCGCGGCTCTCGACCGCCGATCGTGCGATCTCCTGGGGTGAGAGCAGGTGCCTCGGAAGAGGCCTGGCGGACTTTCCGGATGCGTTCATGCCCGTGATTCGGAGCGGCTCACCAAATCGCTTGGTCGCGCCGCGCCCGGAGATGGGTGCGCTCGGCTTCGTTGCGGCACAGGGCGATCGCGGCGTCGTACGCCTTGAGCGCCTCGGCGGGACGGCCCGATCGCAGCAACAGTTCCGCCCGAACGGCGGGGA
This sequence comes from Nocardioides sp. WS12, assembly GCF_014108865.1. Taxonomy (NCBI): domain Bacteria; kingdom Bacillati; phylum Actinomycetota; class Actinomycetes; order Propionibacteriales; family Nocardioidaceae; genus Nocardioides; species Nocardioides sp. WS12. Next base: position 1,828,085 of record NZ_CP053928.1, read on the forward strand.
GCCGGTGCCCGGGCAGGGCAACGCCTTCCAGAGCTGCCAGTCCTGCCGCCGGGCCATCGCGCTCGGCGACGGCGACGGCGCGGTTGAGCCGCGTGACGGGCGTCGGGGCGAGGGCCAGCAGTTCGTCGTACCGCTGCACGATCCGGTCCCAGGCCGTCTCCTCGGCGGAGGCGGTGATCGAGTGCTCGGCGGCGACCAGCGCCTGCAGGAGGTACGGCGCGGCGGGCGCCGCCGTCAGTGGGGTCAGCAGCGCCATGGCTTCGTGGATCTCGTCGAAGTGCCAGCGGCCGCGGTCCTGATCCGGCAGCAGTACCAGTTCGCCGTCCCGCACGCGTGCGTCGCGGCGTGCGTGCTGGAAGATCATCAGTGCCAGCAGGGCGTCGAGCTCGGATCTGTCGACGTCCGCAGGGAGCACCGACCGCAGGACACGCACCAGCCGGAGGGCCTCGCCTGCCGGCTCGGGACGGAGTACGTCGGCGCCGGAGCCGGGGGCGTACCCGGCTGTGAACGCGAGGTAGGCGATGTCGGCCACGACCGCGACGCGCGCCACGAGGGCGGACGGCGGCGGGATGGTGAACTCCGCGCCCGCGAGCTTCTTGCGGGCGCGGGTCAGCCGCGCGGCCATTGTGGCCGTGGGCACCAGGAACAGGCGGGCGATCTCCTCGGTCGGCACACCCATCACCAGCCGCAGGGTCAGCGCTGCGGCGGCCTCCCGCGACAGGCGGGGGTGGGCGCAGAGCAGGACGAGGCGCAGTCGTTCGTCGATGAGCACGTCGCCTCCGTCCGCCATCACGTGCTGATCCCGCTCGCTCACGCGTGCATCGACCTCGAGCAGGGGCAGCTTGGTCGCCTGGACGGACTCATTCCGGAGCCGGTCGAGGATCCGGCGCCGCGCGGTGGTCAGCAGCCAGGCCGGGGGATTGTCGGGAACGCCGTCGGCAGGCCAACGTCGCGCCGCGGCTTCGAACGCGTCCGCCAGCCCGTCTTCGGCGAGGTCCAGGCGGCGGTAGCGCGCGACGAGCAGGGCGATCAGTCGGCCCCACTCGTCGCGCAGCAGCCGCTCGAGAGCGGCCGATACGTCCGGGCTGGTCAGCTGGCTGCCGAGTGGTCGACGGCGGGGCGGACCTCGACCGTGGTGGTCCCGTCCGCGAGCACGGAGCAGATCTCGAGCAGGTCGTCGAGGTCGTCGCTCTGCACGGAGTAGAACCCGCCGAGCTGCTCGACGGACTCGGCGAACGGGCCGTCGGTGACGGTGATGGCGTCGTCGGCACCGCGACGGATGAACTTCGCCTGGCGCGAGTGGGTCAGTTCGGCGCCGGCGGTCACGGTGTGACCGCGCTCGGCGAGCAGGCGCGAGAACTCCTCGTGCCGGCCGAACATTGCGACCTTGTCCTCGTCGGACGCGTTCTCCCAGAGGTTCTCGTCAGCGGTCAGCAGGACGGCGTACTCGGTCATGGTGAATCTCCTTGTGGGGCGTGGTGGGGAGTCTGTCACCGGTATGACGGGCGAGCACGCGGTCAATCGACAGCGCTCGGAAAACTTTCAGCCGAGCAGTTCGGCCGCCAGTACGGCGCTCGCCGGGTAGTCGACCTTGCTGACCGGGGTGCGCGGCACCTCGTCGATGAACAGCACCGTCTTGGGCACCTTGTAGTTGGAGATGAGTGAGCGGCAGTGGTCGCGGACGTCGTCCTCGGACATCGTGGAGCCGTCGCGGCGCTGCACCAGTGCCGTCACCTGCTGGCCCCAGCGTTCGTGCGGGGTGCCGACGACGACGGCATCGAAGACGTCCTCGTGGCGCAGCAGCACCGCCTCGACCTCCTCGGGGTGCACCTTCTCGCCGCCGGTGTTGATGCAGACCGAACCGCGGCCGAGCACGGTGACCGTGCCGTCCTCCTCGCGGCGCGCGAAGTCGCCCGGGATCGCCCAGCGCACGCCGTCGATCTCCTTGAACGTCGCGGCCGTCTTCACCGGGTCCTTGTAGTAGCCCAGCGGCACCGGGCCCGAGCGGCCCAGCATGCCGTCGACTCCCGGCGGGCACGGCTTGAGGTCGGTGTCGAAGACCTGCACGCGGTCATCGACGGTGAATCGGGGTGCGCCGACGGCGCCCTCGGTGCCGTCGTCGATCCGGGACCCGGTCGCGCCGGACTCCGAGGCGCCGTACGAGTCGAGGATGAAGCGGCCGGGAAGGGCCTGGCGGATCTCGGCGCGCACGCCTTCGGACAGGGGAGCGGCACCGTTGGACACGGCCGCCAGGCTCGAGAGGTCCCACCGGTCGGGCTCCGCGAGGATCGCCTCGGCCACCGGTCGCCCCATCGCGTCGCCGAGGAAGGTCATCGACACGACCTTCGCCTTCTCGACCAGGTCGAGGATCTTCGCGGCGTCGAAGGTGGGCTCGGTGTAGAGCGCGATCGTCTGTCCTGCCACGTGCCCGTTGCCGAGGATCCACTGGCTGCCACCGTGCATCATCGGGCCGCAGGCCAGCAGCACCATCGGGTTCTCGACGGCAATCGCCTCGGTCGCCAACTGCTCGACCGAGTCGAGCGGGGCGCCGTAGCGAGCCGCGTTGAGGGCCGCGCGGATCAGGTCCTCATTGCGCCACACGACGCCCTTCGGGTTGCCGGTCGTGCCGCCCGTGTAGAGGACGTAGTGGTCGTCGGCCGTGCGGCCGGTGATCTGGCGCTCGGGCGACGCGGCGGCCAGCGCGGCGTCGTACTCCTCACCGAGCACGACGAGGTGCCGCAGGGTCGGGGTGTCCAGCTCGGCCAGTGCGTCGACGTACTCCGGCGCGATGATGGCGGCGACGCAGTCGGCGTTGTCGTAGAGGTACGCCAGCTCGTCGCGCAGGTACTTGAAGTTGATGTTGATCGGGACCGCGCGGGCCTTCAGGCAGCCGTAGAGCGCGTCGACCCACTCGATCCGGTTGGTGGCGTGGACCGCGACGTGCTCGCCCGGCTGGATGCCCAGGCCGACCAGGTGGTTGGCCAGTCGCGTGGACCGCTCGTCGACCTCCGCGAACGTCCAGACGCGGTCTGCGGTGAACACCGCGGGTCGGTCCGGTACCGAGTCCGCCATCACCTCGATGACATCGGCGAGGTTGATCGGACGGGCGGCGGTCTCTGTGGTGGGGGTCACACCGCAAAGAATGCCAAACTAGAACAAGTTCTCGCTAGCGGTTCGGGGGAGAATGGTCCGGTGACCGACCACCACTACGCGCTGGATCTCGTCTGGCAGGGCAACCGCGGGTCCGGGACCAGCGGCTACCGCGACTACGGCCGCGACGTGACGCTGCGGGCGGCCGGCAAGCCGGACCTGCTCGGCTCGGCCGATCCGACCTTCCGCGGCGACGCCACCCGCTGGAATCCCGAGGAAATGCTGCTCGCCGCGCTGGCCCAGTGCCACCTGCTGTCCTACCTGCACTCGGCCGTGCTGCACGGCATCGTCGTGACCGCGTACGACGACAGCCCGGTCGGGGTGATGGAACAGTCAGGTCACGGTGGGCACTTCACCTCGGTCACCCTGCGTCCGCGGGTGACCATCACCGATCCCGCCCACGTGGATCTCGCGCGGGAGATCCACGGTGAGGCCAGCCGCAACTGCTTCATCGCGGCGTCCGTGAACTTCCCGGTGCTGCACGAACCGGAGATCAGGCTCGCTTGAGGGTCGGAAGGATCTCGTCGATGACCGCACGAATGGCGCGTGCGTCGGCGCCGATGACGCCGAAGTCGACGACGGTGCTGCCGTTCAGCAGATAGAGGGAAACGCCGCGGGCCTCTCCCGATGAGTCGGATTGTGTGTAGGCGATGATCCGACCGTCTCCGACCGGGGTCTGCACGTCCTCGACGTCATCGACGGTGTAGCCCAGGTCGCCGATCTCGGACTCGATGCTCTCCCGGGTCGGGAACACGCCGCTCTGGTCCCACGGGCCCACGCTGATGACTCCGGCGAAGACCGAGAGGTAGACGTCGGACGTGGCCAGGAACCCTCGGAGTTGCTCAACCGTGATGCCCAGACGCTTCGCGAATTCCTTGCCTTCCGGACTGTCAGCGGCGAACGAGACTGATCCGTCAGTCATGCCCGCAGCACCCACCGGCGCGAGGAAGCTGATGCCTGACTGCCGGGCGACGATCCGCTTGCGCTTGGGCTCCTTCTCCTTTGTCGATGCCGTGGGCTTGTCCTTCGCCGTTCCTTTGCCTCCCGTGGGGCCCAATGGAGAGGACGACGACTCGATCAGGATCTTCTCCGCGTCGGACGTGGACTCGCCTGCGCAGCCTCCCGCCAGGAGCGCGGTGGCGACCAGGAGGGGAGCAAGGCGCTGGAGCATGCGGCGACAGTAAAGGAATTGGTGCGGATCGTCCGGCGTTTCGCCATGGTCTCGCCACTGTCCGTTCAGCCGGGTCTGTTTCAACTGGTTCCATGAGCCGCACCCGTAGCGCCCTGCTGGCTGTCGGCGCCCTGGCGGCCGGCGTCGGGGTGACCACCGGAGGTGGTCGCGAACTGCTGCGCCGACAGGCCGCCATCGCCCGTGCCCGGATCGGCAAGCCGCTCGGCGAGGACGCGCTGGCCGCCGACAAGACCTGGAAGAAGAAGACGTACGGCGGTGCGCCTCTCCACCTGCTGGTCCTCGGTGACTCGATCGCCGCCGGGCTCGGGGCCGAACGCCCGAAGGACACCCTGGGCGCCCGGATTGCCCGGGACCTGGCGAAGCGGCTGCACCGGCCGGTGGCGCTGCACACCGCGGCGGTCGTGGGGTCGGAGACGTCGGCGCTGGCCGGCCAGCTGGACGGACTGGCGCCGGGCTACGTCGCCGATGTCGCCGTGATCGTGGTCGGCGGCAACGACGTCACCCACCGGGTGCCCGTCAGCACGTCGGCGGCGCAACTCGAGGAGGCGATCCTCCGGCTGCGGGTCGAGGGCACGGCGGTCGTGGTCGGCACCTGCCCGGACCTCGGCGCGCTGCGGCCGGTGCCGCAACCGCTGCGTTCGCTCGGTTCCCGGATGTCGAAGCAGCTCGCGGCAGCGCAGGCGGAGGTCGCCGTACGCAGCGGCGCGCATGCGGTGTCGCTCGCGCACGTCGTCGGGCCGTTCTTCATCACCAACCCCGACGAGATGTTCAGCCTGGACCGGTTCCACCCGAGCGCGCTGGGCTACAAGCGGACGGCCAAGGCACTGGTGCCGTCGGTGCTGCTCGCACTGGGTCACGAGGCGACCGTGCCGTTCGGGCACCACCAGCCGCGAGATCTCGTAGCCGACTGACGCGCCCCTCCAACCTTTCGGCACCGGTGTGCGTTGATGGGGTATGAGCACCGATGAGGAGTCGTTCCGCCGCTGGGCGGGGGAGCGTCAGCTCGCGTTGCTGCGGACGGCGACCTTGCTCACCGGTGACCGGCAGCGGGCCGAGGACCTGGTCCAGGAGGCGCTGACGAAGGTGGCGCTGCGCTGGCGCCGGCTGCGCGACGACAACCCCGAGGGGTACGCCCGGCAGATCATCGTGCGCGACAACATCTCGGCCTGGCGCAAGCGGCGCCGTGAGGTCGTGGTCGACCAGGTGCCACGCGTCGTCGTACCCGACCACACGGCTGCCTCCGAGCGCCGACTGCTGCTCGACGAGGCACTGGCCACGCTGACGCCGCGGCAACGTGCGGTGGTCGTGCTGCGCTACTACGACGACCTCACCGAGCGGGCCGCTGCCGAAGCGCTCGGTGTCAGCGTCGGCACCGTGAAGAGCCAGACCCACCTCGCGCTGTCCCGGTTGCGCGAAGCCGCGCCCGAGCTCGCCGAACTCCTGCGAGAGGAGAGTTGAGATGACCGACCAGCGACTGCGCGACCTGCTCCACGAGCAGGTGGCCGACCTCGAATCCACCGATCGTTCCGCGGCTGCGTGGGCAGGCGCGCGACGCATTCGGCAGCGCCGGATCACCGTGGTGGCGAGCGCTGCCGTCGCGACCGTTGCGGTCGTGGCGGGAAGCCTTGTCCTCACGAAGGGCGATGGTGGGGAGCCGGCCGATCCCGCCCCGACGCCGACCACCGAACAGTCCGTCCAGTCCTCGTCGGTCGAACCCGGCCGCGACTACCGCGGCGCGAAGACCTGGTGGGCGCCGGTCGACACGGCGGAGGGGGACCTGCCGGAGCTCGAATCGTTGCCGTACCCGCCCGAGATCAGCCTTGCCCCCGACCTGCCCCCGCATTCGGCCGGAGTCCCGGCGCACGCCGTGTACGAGCTGTCTGGCGACGGCCCGCGGCCGGGGCGGGTGGTCATCGTGGGCCACGACGGCTTGACGCACGCGCTCGACGTCGGGCGCCTGGACCCCGTGACCGACGAGGAGGGCAATGTCCTGTCGCCGCTGACGGCCGAGAGTCTCGCGCCGGACGGGCGGCACGTGTTCTTCATCCAGGAGAGCTCGCTCGAGGTGTACGACCTGACGACGGGCACCTGGGCCACCTACGAGATCGTGCCCCGGATGGGGGAGCAAGCCCTCTGGATCAACTCCGCCGAGGTCTGGACGCCCGGTGAGTTGGGCGCGCCCGACGGTGTCGGGACGACGTACGACGTCACGGGGTCCGGCCTCGATTCGTCTTCGGGCGTCCCGGACGTCCCCCGGGTGTGGGACACCTCCGACGAGCCGTGGGGGCCGGTGCGGCTCTCGGATCGCGACGGTGCGGCGCAGGGCATGTTCCTGGCCGACGTGGCCAGCGGCCCGGACGGCGCGATGGGCGGCCTGGATGCGCTGGCAGCGCGGGTCGGGTCGACCGAGGGCAAGAACGTGCACCTCCTGGTCATGCCCGGCCCGGACAGCGGCCGCTGGAAGGGTTGCTGCCCGGTCATCGGCTGGCTCGACGACGAGACGGTGCTGTTCCAGTCCCGCTCGAACGCGATGCGGATCCTCGCCTGGCGCGTCGGCACGGCGGATCTGCGCAGGGTCTCGCGGATCACGGGCTGGGAGCCCGGCGAAGAGGTGCCGGTCGGGAGCTTCGCCGACCCTCGCTGAACGTCTTTTCCTTGCACTCGCAGGGGTCGAGTGCTAAACATGAGGCTGGCACTCGTAAGATCAGAGTGCCAATCCGGACCGGCCCTTCGGCCCGGCTCACCACGAACGCACCTGCGAAGGATCGCAAGAGACATGTCGAAGCTGATTGCTTTCAACGAAGAGGCCCGGCGCGGGCTCGAGCGTGGCATGAACACGCTCGCCGACGCCGTCAAGGTCACCCTCGGCCCCAAGGGCCGCAACGTCGTCCTGGAGAAGAAGTGGGGCGCCCCCACGATCACCAACGACGGTGTTTCCATCGCCAAGGAGATCGACCTCGAGGACCCCTACGAGCGCATTGGCGCCGAGTTGGTCAAGGAGGTCGCCAAGAAGACCGACGACGTCGCCGGTGACGGTACGACCACCGCGACCGTGCTCGCTCAGGCCCTCGTCAAGGAAGGCCTCCGCAACGTTGCTGCCGGCGCCAACCCGATGGGCCTCAAGCGCGGCATCGAGGCGGCTGTCACGGCCGTGACCGAGCAGCTGCTCGCCCTGGCCAAGGACGTCGAGACGCGCGAGCAGATCGCCGCCACCGCCACCATCTCCGCCGGCGGCGACGCCACCGTCGGTGACGCCATCGCCGAGGCGATGGACAAGGTCGGCAAGGAGGGCGTGATCACGGTCGAGGAGTCGAACACCTTCGGCATCGACCTCGAGCTCACCGAGGGCATGCGGTTCGACAAGGGCTACATCTCGGCCTACTTCGTCACCGACCCCGAGCGCATGGAGACGGTCCTTGAGGACGCCTACGTCCTCATCGCCAACTCCAAGATCAGCAACGTCAAGGACCTGCTGCCCCTCCTGGAGAAGGTCATGCAGTCGGGCAAGCCGCTCGTCATCCTCGCTGAGGACGTCGACGGCGAGGCGCTGTCGACCCTGGTCGTCAACAAGATCCGTGGCACGTTCAAGTCGGTTGCCGTCAAGGCTCCCGGCTTCGGCGACCGCCGCAAGGCCATGCTGCAGGACATCGCGATCCTGACCGGCGGCCAGGTCATCTCCGAAGAGGTCGGCCTCAAGCTGGAGACCGCTGGTCTCGAGCTGCTCGGCCAGGCCCGCAAGGTCGTCATCACCAAGGACGAGACCACCATCGTCGAAGGTGCCGGCGACGCTGGCCAGATCGAGGGTCGGGTCAACCAGATCCGTGCCGAGATCGAGAAGTCGGACTCCGACTACGACCGCGAGAAGCTCCAGGAGCGCCTCGCGAAGCTGGCCGGCGGCGTGGCCGTCATCAAGGTCGGCGCGGCCACCGAGGTCGAGCTCAAGGAGCGCAAGCACCGCATCGAGGACGCCGTTCGCAACGCGAAGGCTGCCGTCGAAGAGGGCATCCTGCCCGGTGGCGGTGTCGCACTGGTCCAGGCCGGCGCGACCGCGTTCGAGAAGCTCGAGCTCGAGGGTGACGAGGCCACCGGTGCGAACATCGTTCGCGTCGCGCTCTCGGCCCCGCTGAAGCAGATCGCGATCAACGCCGGCCTCGAGGGCGGCGTCGTTGCGGAGAAGGTCGCCGGTCTCCCGGCCGGCCAGGGCCTCAACGCTGCGACCGGCGAGTACGTCGACCTGCTGGCCGCGGGCATCATCGACCCGGCCAAGGTCACCCGCTCGGCGCTGCAGAACGCCGCGTCGATCGCCGCGCTGTTCCTCACCACCGAGGCCGTCGTGGCCGACAAGCCGGAGAAGGCTGCCGCTGGTGGCGGCGACCCGACCGGTGGCATGGGTGGCATGGACTTCTGAGTCCTGCCTCCACGGCAATCCTCTGCAAGGCCCCCGCTTCGGCGGGGGCCTTGTGGCGTTTTCGGGCTGGGCGCGGATGAACCAGCGCCGCCGCGACCAGTGGGCGATGATGGCGCGGTGAGCTCCCCTGAACCAGACGCCCGTTCTGTCTCGCCGCTCGTGGCCGGGCTGGTGCCTGTCCTGACGCTGGCCGTGTTCGTCGGCCTGGCCTACTTCGCAGGCAAGGCCATCGACGGCCCGAGTTGGCTGACCAACGTCCTGGTGATCATCGGTGCCTGTGTGGGCTACGTCGTGAGCCGCACGATCCTGCGCTGGATCTTCACGCCGCGCTGAGGTTCTCCACAGGTGGTGCCGCAGCGCGTCGTGATGTCGGTGCCCCGAACCCCGCCCACCAGCGGAGCTCGCGCCACCTCGCAACCTGTCCAATGCACGCTTACGGAAACGCCCTCTCCTGCCGATGGTCGTGCGCGGCAGCACCCAGCAGGGCAGCGCCTAACTGGTGATTCCCTGGCGCCACGCGCCGGCTATCCACCAGCTAAGGCAGGACTGCCGCACCCGGGTGAATCGCACTGACATGCCGCGGTCGGAGCGGAACGCCCGACCGCGCCGCTCGGAGCGCGTGGTCGCACCGAGTTCACGACCGTGCTGAGGTGGCGCGCGAGGCCGCGATGAAGCCGACTGATGCTGTGTGGGAATCTCGAGGCATGCCAACAGCCGAAGGAGAACGCATCGCACGTCGCCGCTTGCGTGCCCTGCGTGCCCTTGGTCTTGGTTCATGCGCGCTGGCGCTCGCCTTCACTCTGCCTGCAGTTGACATGGGGACGCCGAGACGCGGGGATTCGTTCGCCGCGCTGCTGCGACTGCTCTTTGTCCCGCTCGGCGAAGTCACAGAGCCAGTGCTGCTGTGGCGGGCGCGCCTCTTACTGGCCTTCGGTCTTGTACTGACCGCGGCGAGCGAGTTCATGCGGCGACGTATGAACCGGAAGCGTCGCCATCTTCGGCACAGCGGCGACCCCTCCGTGCGATCTGTCGGGCGCTGAGTTGCCGGCTTCAACCATGCCGCTGGCAGGGCGCGGGCTAACCGACCACGACGCGGCATGCAGAGACGCAAACCCAGTTGGCCGCGAGGCCTTCCCACGGCAACATGGGCGCGTGCCCTTTGAGCCAGTTGTGACCTCGAAGGTCGCCGAGATCCTGGCTACGGTCGTGGAGTGCGGTGGCGAGGCACGCGGTGCGCATCTGCTCGACACTTGTGGTTTGAACAAGGTCCAGCTGACTCGCCAACTCCGATGGATGGAGATGCAGGACTTCATCAACCAGGTTGGGTCGTGGAATGACGGTGGCCTGTGGGTTCGCGCAACGACCCTCGGTCGAGCCATCCTCGCGGCACAGTCCTGAGCCATTCGCGCTCATGCCGCGATCCGCTCGGTCGTGTCGAGTTGGGTGCGTTCGGGTTGACGCTTAGCCGTCGCGGAACTCGTCGTCCGGGTTGAGGTCCTCCAGCTCCCAGCGTCCGTCCCTCATCCAGAACAGAAAGGGCCGGGGAAGGCCTTCATCGAGGGCATATCCCACCAGTGTCGGGTTCGGCGTCCAGTCATAGCCGCCCGTGTCGTTCCTTCCGGCGACGTACTCGCCTAAGCGCGGTTCTACGAACGGTGCCAACCATTCAAGTGCCTCGCTGGCTTCCTCCGCGCCCATCTTCCAGGAGAAACGGCAGTCGAGGTTCCAATTGCTCCCCGTCCAAGCGAGGACTCCATGCTCCGTGGTGCCGCCGCTCATTTCGATGCTGACAGCGTTCGCCCAGTCGTGACGCCACGGCTCATGCTCGTACGGATCCCTCTCCTCAAAACCCGCGTAGCGCCAGTCCGGTTCCCACAGTTCCCAGCCTTCAACAACCGGTGCGGGGAGATCGGGCGCACCGGGAGACTCCTCGGCCAACGCGGAGAAGGCAGCAAGGACGTGCTCTGGCGCTGATTCGACGAAGTCGAACGACAGACAAACCTCGGTGAAGGAACCCATGCCTCGACCCTACTGACGAGCGCACCCTCTTGCCGCCGAGTGCGCACCGGAAACTCGGGCGCCGCGGGCCTCCAGTTGCGGGACGATGGCGTGGTGCCTTCCGAGTCGGTGTTCGCCCATGGCCATGCGCCGTACTGTCCGGAGGCGAACGGCCCGGCTGCTTCGCTCACGCTCGCGACCGGGTTTCGAAACGCGTCGCTCCCTCGCTTCGCGAGTGAGCGGCGCTCCTCAACCTTCGGCGTGGCCGCGGGTTCGCGGGCTCATCCGCGGCGGCCTCGCTGTCCCAACAGGTCCTCCCCTCCGATCGGGGAGTGTCGGTCGGCTCCTCCGCCTCCTAGCGTCGACAGGGGACGGAACGAGTCGAGGAGGAACCCGGATGTCATGGATGGAAACGGTTGCCGAGGCGCAGCGCAGGGCGAAGAAGAGGCTGCCCGCGTCGGTGTACAGTGCGCTCCTCGCAGGGTCCGAGGTCGGGACGTCGTACGACGACAACACCCGTGCGTTCGCAGAGATCGGCCTCGCACCGCACGTCGCCGGATTGTCCGCCGAGCGTGACCTGAGTACGACCGTGATGGGCCAATCGGTCTCCATGCCGGTGATCATCTCGCCCACGGGAGTGCAGGCCGTGCACCCCGACGGCGAGGTCGCCATGGCCCGGGCGGCGGCCGCGCGGGGCATCGCCATGGGCCTCAGTTCGTTCGCCAGCAAGCCGGTCGAAGAGGTCACCCAGGCGTCGTCACAGGTGTTCTTCCAGTCGTACTGGCTCGGTGATCGCGACGCCATCGCGCGCCGCTTCGACCGGGCTCGTGCCGCGGGCTGCGTGGGCATGATCGCCACCCTGGACTGGTCCTTCTCCTACGGCCGCGACTGGGGGAGCCCGGCCATCCCGGAGAAGCTCGACCTCCGCGCGATGGCCCGCTTCGCCCCTGAGGTGCTGCGCCGCCCACGGTGGCTCTACGAGTTCGCGCGCTCCGGCGACCTGCCGGACCTGAAGACGCCGAACCTCGTCGACCCGGGCCGCGAGTCGGAGGCACCCACCTTCTTCGGTGCGTACGGGGAGTGGGCGCAGACCCCTCCGCCGACCTGGGACGACGTCGCCTGGATGGTCAAGGAATGGGGCGGGCCGTTCATGCTCAAGGGGATCTGCCGGGTGGATGACGCCAAGGCGGCCCGCGACGCGGGCGTGACCGCCGTGTCGGTCTCCAACCACGGCGGCAACAACCTCGACGGCACGCCGGCACCGATCCGCGTACTCCCGTCGATTGCTGCGGCGGTCGGTGACGAGATCGAGGTGGTCATGGACGGCGGCATCCGGCGCGGCAGCGATGTGGTCAAGGCGCTCGCACTCGGCGCCCGGGCAGTGATGATCGGCCGCGCTTCCCTGTGGGGTCTTGGTGCGGGTGGCCAGGCCGGCGTCGAGAACGTCCTTGACGTGCTGCGTGGAGGCATCGACTCGGCGCTTCTCGGCATGGGCAAGGCATCGGTGCACGATCTGGGGCCGGACGACGTGCTGTTGCCGGACGGGTTCCTGCGCAACCTCGGCTCGTCGGTGCCGGCTCTGGCTGCGGCCGACGGGCGGCACACCGGCTGACGTCTCGGCATCGGCGTGACGTCGTACCTCTCCGAACGGACAGGTGCCGGCGAACGTCCATGCAACCTTCCCTGAGCAGTGTGGTGTCCGTCACACGTCGAAGGGACCTGCATGACGCTCATGGCAACACCGCTGCGGACCCGCGGACGAACCTGCCCGGACCACGAACCGACCGGCCTGGTGAAATTCCATGCCCCCGAGATCGTGTTCGGTGTCGGGTCGCTCAGCGAGGCGGGGTTCGCTGCCGCCCGGCTGGGCGCTCGTCGACCGTTGGTGGTCACCGATCCCGGCATCATCGAGGCCGGATGGGTCGACGAACTCCTCGGCCATCTGCGGGACGCCGGCCTGGACCCCGTGGTCTGGTCGAGCGTGACGCCGAACCCGCGCGATCACGAGGTGCGGGCAGCGTTCGCCCACTACCTCGAGTGGGACTGCGACGTGATCATCGGAATCGGTGGCGGTTCGTGTGCGGACGCGGCCAAGGGCGTGGCGGTGCTGTCCGGCAACGGCGGCGACATCCTTGACTACCGCGGCGTCGACCAGGTGACCCGGCCGATCCCTCCGCTGCTCATCATTCCGAGCACTTCGGGTACGGGTGCCGACGTGAGCCAATTCTGCATCGTCACCGACACGGCCCGATCGGTGAAGGTCACCATCATGGGGCGGGCGCTCGTGCCCGACATCTCGATCACCGACCCGCGGCTCCTGGTCACCATGCCGGACCTGCTCAATGCGGCGACCGGGCTGGACGCGCTCACCCATGGCATCGAGGCGTTCGTCTCGTTGGCTCACAACCCGCTGGCCGACACCCACGCGCTCAACGCAGTGGAACTGGTGTGCGGGCACCTGCGCTCGACGATCACGTCTCCGCTCGACACCGAGCACCGCCTGAAGATGGCGCAGGCCAGCCTCCAGGCCGGACTCGCGTTCTCGAACGCGATCCTCGGAGCGACTCATGCCATGAGTCACCAGGTCGGCGGCTTGCTGGATGCTCCGCACGGCGTCGTCAACGGCGTGCTGCTGCCGCACGTGATCCGGTACAACGCCCGTGCCACGCCGGAGCGGTTCGTGGCCCTGGCGGCCGCCGTCGGGATCGACGTGGACGGCATTCCCGGCATCGCCGCTGCGGACCTCCTCGCAGACCACGTACGCCGCCTGGCCGATGACGTGGGCGTGCCCAAGGGACTGCGGGAACTGGGTGTCACCGAGGCCGACATCCCGCGCCTGGCGGGCACCACCCTCGACGACGCCTGCCTGACGACCAACCCCCGGGCCGCGACCTTCGAGGACGTCACGCGATTGTTCCTCGAGGCGTTGTGAGCCCCGGCGAGGCGCCGGCGCCGCCGACCGACCACGACCTCGCGACCCTCACCGGCGTGCGGTCCGGAAAGCGCTCCTACTACCGCGCCTACGTCCGCTCCGACGAACGCATGCAGCGAGCGGTGCGCGCGATGGATTCGATCTCGCGTGGCCTGGTGCGCACGGTGGAGGGCCCGCGCGGGCTGCTCGAGCAGGTCGCTCGAGCGGCCGCGGAGCATCTCACCGCGGACTGGCTGATCCTCGGCCTCGCTGACGGCCAGCTGCCGGCGGCTCGCCCCCGCTTCCTCGTCGTCGACGGTGTCGCCGATGCTGTCGTGGACGACGAGGCCCGGCTGCCCGCGAACGTCCGCCGCGAGCTGGGTGCGGTCCGCGCCGGCCACGCGACGCGAGCCCCGAACGACGCGAGTTGGGTCCGGGTGCCGATGACCCTGTCCGGGGAGCGGATCGGCAGTCTCGTCGGGTTGCACGGGCTGCAGGACGACCCCGAGCCGGGAGACCTGTCGGTCCTGCGGATCCTGGCGAACGAGGCCGCGGTGGCACTGCACACCTCCGAGCAGTACCAGGCCGGGCTCGCCCTGCATCGGCGCGCCCAGCACCTGTACGACGAAACGGCCGCCCAGGCACGTGACCTCGCCCAGCGCACCACCGAGCTGCGTCTGGCCGAGGAGCGCCTGCAGGTCGCCCACCAGCGCGAACTGCTCGATCACGAACGGCACAGGATCGCGCGAGAGCTCCACGACAGCGTGACCCAATACGTGCTCGCCGCCGGCATGTCGGTCGAGTTGGCACGGGGAATCGCCGCCGACGAGGGCCGCGGGGAGATCGAGGGGACGCTCGCGACCGCCAAGGACCTCAGCGCCCGGGCCGTCGATCAGCTGCGTCGGGCGATCTATGCCCTCCACCAGCCGCAGAGCGACGTCGTCCGTTCCCTGCCCGAGTTGTTGCAGGAGGTGTCGGAGCACCATCGGCCACACCTGCTCGTCACGGTCCGGGTGGAGGGGGACGCGATCCTGCTGTCTGCCGACGCCGACCACGACATCGCCCGCGCCGTCGGGGAGGCGCTGTTCAACGTCGCCACGCACGCGGATGCGAGCCGGGCCGTCGTACGCCTGAGGTATCGGCCCGATGAGCTCTTTGTGAGCGTGGCCGACGACGGCGGGGGAGACCCGACGGTCCTGGCGCGCCTACTGAGGATGGAGCGTGGCCCGTCCGTCGACGGCCGCCATCGTGGCCTGGTCAACATCGAGTGCCGGGTCACCGAGCTCGGTGGCTCGATCGCGTTCCGGCGCGCCCGTATCGGCGGGGTCCGTGTGGAGATGCGGATTCCACTGCCGCTGGGCGCGCAGCGCCCAGGGATCATCGCTGGCCTGGTGCGAGCCGGGCCAGCGATCAACAAGCCCAGAAGGGGATAACCATGGCGGCACTGACACCGGTGATGGCACCGGGCAGGATCGATCATCCAGGAGCCACGGTCGACATCATGCTGGTCGACGACCACGCGATCGTTCGACAGGGACTGCGCGCGATCCTGGAACGCGAGGCCGACCTGCGCGTGGTGGCCGAGGCGTCGAGCGCGGCGGAGGCCCTGGCCGTCGTCGGCCGTGCCTGTCCTGCGATCGTGCTGCTGGACCTCAAGCTGTCGACGTCCTCCGACACGGAGGGGCTCGACCTGTGCGAGCAGCTCGTGGCGCGGTACCCGGAGTTGGCGATCCTCGTCCTCACGACCTTCCTCGAGGAGCAACTGGTGCTGCGCGCGGTGCGGGCCGGTGCCCGCGGGTACGTCGTCAAGGACGTCGACATGACCGCACTGGTGCGCTCCATTCGCGACGTGGCCCGCGGCGAGAGTGCCTTCGATGCCCGCTCCGCAGCGGCCATGGTGCGCGGCCTCAGGGCGCCGCCGGCTGGCGAGGAGAAGAAGTTGACGTCGCGGGAGAGCGAGGTCCTGGGGCTGCTCGCCCGCGGGCTGTCCAACCGCGACATCGGCGGCCGCCTCTACATCTCGGAGACCACGGCCAAGTTCCACGTCGGCAACATCCTGCGCAAGCTGGGTGTGTCCCGTCGGGCCGAGGCTGTCTACGAGGCGTCCAAGATGGGCTTCATCTGAGAACCCGTTGGTCGAGCTTGTCGAGACCGGGTCTCGACAAGCTCGACCAACGGGTCAGGGAGCCATCACGGAACGGGCAGGACGGTCCGCTCCCACGTCGTGTTCACGATGATGGCCGCCGACGCATACAGCGCGAGGGCGGCATCGAGGATGAGCAGGTATCCGGCGAGCTCACCCAGTCCGGTGCTCTCCAGGAAGGCACCGAAGGACGCGAGGTAGAACACCGCGGTCAGCAGCGCGAAGATCGCGATCGTGGTCTTGTTGGTGCGCAGTGCCGCCAACAACATGTACGTCGAGAAGATCGCCCACGCCAGCAGGAACATGCCCGTGATCGCGGCACCGTCGGCGGTGACCTGCGGTGCGTAGAACTGCACGAGCAGCGCGTAGCTGAGCCAGAAGCCGGCGTACGCCGTGAACACCATGCCGGGGAAGGTCTCCCCGCGCCGGAAGTGGATCACGCCGGCGATCAGCTCGGTCGTGAACCCGAGGGCGAGGGCGAGCGAGAGGACGGCGGGGGTCGCGGCGGCATCGATCAGCCCCGACATCACGCTGGCGAGCACGAGCGCGGAGATGCCGAAGCTCGCCAGGCCGAGCGGGAAAGGGTCGCCCCAGGCGACGTCGGTCAAGGGCGGTGCTGCCGTGGTCTCTGCGGTGGTGGTCATGAGCTTCTCCTTGGGTGGTGGGGTGCGATTCGGTCGGGTTCAGGGGGTGTTCAAGCGGTGGCGACGTCGATGACCAGCCAGCCACCGTGGTGGCGGAACACCTGGTGGGGTAGTCCCGTACGGCGACCCCAGGCAGCGAGGTCGTCGAGCGAGACGGTGCGCACGTGGCCCCAGGTCTCGTCCGCCTCGTCCTCCAGTGGCACGGCCACCACCACGCGGCGACGGGCCAGCCGGATGGCCTCGGCGACCACGCGATCGCCGTGGTCAGGGTCGAGGTGCTCGAGCAGGTGGATGGCGAGCACGTTGTCGGCGAACCTGTCGGCGGCCGGCACTCGGCCGGCATCCGCGACCCTGGTCGTCAATGCGATGCCCAGCCGGGGAGCCACGGCGGCGAGCAAGGCCACGGTGCCCGGAGAAACGTCCGAGGCCACGACGTCGCGCCCGGCCAGCGCCAGGCGGAGTGCCAGGAATCCGAAGCAGGAGCCCAGTTCGAGCACGTTCCCGGGAACAAGCTGCCGCTCGGCATGCGCATAGACGGGCGCGTAGTCGGCGATGGTGCCGTGGGCGCTCCCCGGGACGGCCGACGACAGCGTCGTCCCCACCCGGTCGAGGGTGTTGCGGTAGAAGCCTTCCCAGGCGATCAAGGGATCGGCGTCCGTGCTCAGCACGATGCCCGTGAAGAGGCGCTCGAAGAGCTCCGTCCCGCGCAGCCAGCCCGGTTGGAAGAGTTCCTCGGCCAACAGTCCGGCAAGGTCGTCATCGATCTCGTCACCACCGAGCCGGTGCGTGAGAGCAATCCGGTGTCCGGCCGAGGTGAGGTCGAAGTGGGGCGTGCGCACCATGTGCAGTTCGCGTCGCGAGATCAGCCCGTGCTGCGCGACGACCTCGACCATGGCATCGCGGTAGACGCCACCGATCGCGGCGCCGAGCGGATCGATCTCCCCGGTGGTCGTCATCAGGGAACCTGCACTGCGGTCGACATCCGGTCCAGCCCGCGCAGGTTCCGCACGACTTCGACGCGGTCACAGTGCTCGGAGTAGAGCGGGAGGTCGCAGCCGCCGAGACCCCACGAGTAGCGGGGTTCAGGCGTCAACCAGATCGTGGAGCGCGCCCGACGCGCGATCTCGGCGAAGGCGCCCAGTCCGGGGTCGCGGCCGTTGTTGCGTCCGTCGCCGAGCACCAGCACCGTCGTACGACGGGTGACGGCGGAGCCGAACTCCTCGAGGAAGTCTCCGAACGCCGAGCCGTAGTCGGAATCCGCGTCGACATCGAGAACCCCGCCGGCCGGCAGTCCGGACATCACCAGGGACAGGGCCTCCTCGGGATGGTGCTCGGCGAACAGGTCGGTGATCTCGACGAGGTCCTTCACGAACGCGAACGTGCGGACCGACGATGCGAGCGACTGCAGGCTGTGGACCAGCTGGAGTGTGAAGCGGGCTGCCGAACGCACCGACAGCGAGACGTCGCAGAGCACGAGCAGCCTCGGGCGGTCCTCGACCTTGCTCACGGTGATCGGGCGGAACGGGACGCCGTCGTACTTCATGTTGGCGCGCATCGTGCGTGCTCCGTCGACGACTCCTCGGGTGGCTGCCTTGCGGCGCGGGCGCGGCGCGCCGTGCAGTGAGCGCAGCAACCGGCGCAGGGCCTGTTCGAGTTCGGCGCGCTCGTGTTCGAGGAGCTGGTCGGTCTGGGCTGCCTGGACTTCGCGCGTCTCGATCTCGCGCTCGACCTGCATCAGCTTCTCGAGATGTTGCTTGAGGCGCTCGGGCAGGCCGGTCAGGAGGGGCGCGAGGGCTGCGCGCAGTGCGGCGAGCGAGGCTCCCCGGTCCTCGTCGTCGTTGTCCGGCAAGGCTTCCTCGAGCCAGCTCAGCAGGGCCATCTCCTGGGCGACGGTGAGCTCGACGTCGAGCTCCATGCCGGGGCTGGTGATCAGGTCGCCGGGAGCGCCGGGGTTGTGCATCCGCTGGGTGGAGATCTGCACCCGCGCGGCCTCGCCCGCGTTGCCGTCGGTGTCGTTGGAGAGCACGATCTCGTTGGTCAGTGCGGCCATGTCGATCTTGTTCGCCTCCTGGTGGAGGTTGAACTGCTGCGCCATGTCCTCGGGCTTGAAGAATTCCTTGATGTCGTCGGGCTTGCCGTGCGAGTGGCCGTCGTCGGGGACGTCGCCGGGTTCGTCGGAGATCGTGAACTGCTCGACCTCGCCGTCGTCGGTCAGGTCGTCGTGGGAGTGGCCGTGGCCGACGTCCTCGACGAAGACCGGTCGCAGGCCGAAGAACAGGTCGAAGACCCGGTCGAACGTCGCCAGGTCACGCCGGTCCTTGACCAGGCTCACGGTCAGGGCAGAACGAAGTACCTCTCGTTCGCCGAGTACACCGGCCTGGGCGACGGCGTGCATCGCGTCGATCGCTTCCGCCGTACTGACCCGCACGCCGTTGAGGCGCAGGAATCTGATGAACCGGTGGACGGCGCCTTCCATCGATTCAGACCGGACGCTTGCGTGCGGAGCGGGCGGCGAAGGAGCGTTCGCCCTGACCTGCGGTCACGGCCTTCGCCGGCGCTGCGGCATCCGGGTTCGCCGGACCGCCGTACGTGTTGCCGTGTCGGCCGGGCTGGTCCTTGGCGGCGCGGATCTCCTTGCCGCTCGCGTCGCCGTCCTCGTGCCCGTGATCGGCGTCGTGGCCGTGTCCGTGGCCATGGCCGTGTCCGTGTCCGTGGTCCTGCTTGTCCGGCACCGTGGCGTTCGGGTCGGCCAGGCGGGGGATCGCGGCCAGCGCCTTCTTGAGGTCCCGCTCGTACTTCACCACCACGTTCAGCGTCGACGACAGCACGTCGGCGCTGAGTTCGCTCACGCCGAGAACGGCAAGGGTGCGGGCCCAGTCGATCGTCTCGGAGATGCTGGGTGCCTTGCGTAGTTCCAGCTCACGCAGTCCGCGAACGATCTCGATCAGGCGTACGGCGAGCGCCTCGCTGAGGCCGGTGTCCTTGGAGTTGATGATCTCGAGTTCGCGTTCGGCCTCGGGGTAGTCCAGGAACAGGTGCAGACAGCGTCGCTTCAGCGCCGCCGACAGGTCGCGGGAGTTGTTGGACGTGAGGACGACATACGGCAACTGTCGTGCCTTCACGGTGCCGACCTCGGGGATGGAGATCTGGTACTCCGACAGGAGTTCCAGGAGCACGGCCTCCAGGGCCTCGTCCGCGCGGTCGACCTCGTCGATGAGCAGGACGACGGGATCCTCGGAGTCAATGGCCTCGAGGAGGGGACGTGGTGCCAGGAACCGCTCGGAGAAGAACACGCTGTCCTGCTTGGCGATCCTCTCGACGGCCTCGTCGAGATCGACGGCGTCCTCGACGACCTGGCCGATCTTCTCGCGCAGGATCTGGGTGTACAGCATCTGCTTGCCGTAGTCCCACTCGTAGAGGGCCTTGGTCTCGTCCTGTCCCTCGTAGCACTGCAGCCGGATCAGTCGCCGGCCCGTGACGGCCGCGAGGCTCGTGGCGAACTGGGTCTTCCCGACGCCGGCCGGGCCTTCGAGCAGGACGGGCTTGCCCAGTCGGGTCTGGAGAAACACCGTGGTGGCGAGACGGTCGTCGGCGAGATATCCGGCGTCGCGGAAGCGCTCGAGCGCATGGTGGACGTTGTCGAATTCGCCTTCGCCGGCTGCGTTGCGCGGGTCGGTGGTCACGCGATGCTCCCTCGAGGATGGGGGGGAAGATGATGTGCAGAAGGGGGATGGTGTCCGGACCGGGCAGCGATATTGCCTCGCCACCCGGCCCAGAGGTCAGAGCGCGACCGGCCTCAGGAGATGAGGTCGTCCAGGTCGCCGTTCATGCAGTGCTCGATGACCGGGCGGACCGTCTCGAAGGTGCATTCCTTCGCGTTACCCGGCGTGCAGGCGTCGCCGAGGACGTGGTTGGTGATGCGGTCCACGTCTTCCTTGTCGCCCTTGATCACCTTGGCGTTCTCGTAGAAGGGCGTCGGGCCCTGGCCCAGACGGTTCTTCGAGTAGCTGTCCGCGGTGATGTCGGTGAACTTCTCCGGGATCCCCACATCGCGCAGCAAGCGGATCGAGGCAGCGAGCGCTGCGTCGGCTGCCTGCGGCTTGGTCATGCCGTGGGTGTCGATGCCCATGGCCTCCGCGATGTCGGCGAACCTGCCGTAGTTCGCCGGCATGTTGAACGCCCACACGCGGGGGAGTGCGATGGCGTTGTTGAGGCCGTGGTGGGTGTCGTAGAAGGCACTCACCGCGTGCGACGTCGAGTGGATGATGCCGAGACCACCGGAGTTGAACGCCTGGGCGGCGATGTACTGGGCGTACATCATGCCCTCGCGTCCTTTGAGGTCCTGGCCGTTCCACACCGCTGCCCGAAGGTGCTCGGAGGTCAGCTTGATGGCGTGCAACGCGTTGCCCAGGCACGGCTCGAAGTTGATCCGGGAGACGTACGGCTCACTGGCGTGCGCGAGGACGTCGAATCCACACTGGGCCGTGTAGTCCGTGGGGCAGTCGAAGTACAGCACCGGGTCGTCAATCGCCAGGCTGGTGATCGAGGCGTCGTCGAAGGCGACGTACTTGTGCGGGTTGTCCGGGTCGGTCGTCGTGTCCGTGATGACGTAGGCCCACGAGGTCTCCGAGCCGGTGCCGGCCGTGGTGGAGACCGCGATGTGCGGCGGGTTCTTCGGGTTCTCGGACATGTTGAAGCCCTCGAACTCGTTCACGTTCCGGCCGTCGTGGGCGACCGAGACCCGAGCGCCCTTGCAGGCGTCGTGGGAGGAGCCGCCACCGATGGAGACGAACGAATCGCACTCGTTCTCCTGGTAGAGCTTCACCGAGTCCATGACGTTGTAGTCCTTGGGATTGGACTCGACCTTGTCGTACACGACGACCTCGAGGCCGTGGTACTTCATCGACTCGACGATCTTGTGCACGATGTCCGTGCCACGCAGGCCCGAGGTCATCACCAGGGTCTTGCGGAACCCCAGCTTGAGGGCCTCGGGGCCGATCATCTCGTGCGCCCCCGGCCCCATCAGGGCACGCGGGAACGGGTGGAATTCCTTGATCGGGAAGGGCTTGAGCAGCTCGTCGACTTGCATCGTTGGATACCTCCGGGCGGGGTGAGTGCTGACCTCATCGACGCTGGCAGTCCGATGGACGCGGCAACAGACGAGGATCCGGAAACACGACGGTGGGGGAGGGCGGCACCTGTCCGTTCCGACAGGTGGGGCCGTGCTCGTGAGGGGTGTGCCCGGGCTGCGGTGTTCGTAGCGTTCGAGGGGAAGGACACCCGACCCGTAGGAGGCTGTGATGGACCCGAAAGTGGAAGTTCAGTTGGACGAAGTACTCGTCGAGGAATCGCTCGTCGAGGACGTATCGATTGACGGCATGTGCGGCGTCTACTGATGTCCGCCACTCCCGTCACCGTTGACGGGGCCTGGCGCCTGAGCGGCTCGGTGGCACTGCGCCCCGAGCCGTTCGGCGCACTGGCCTATGACTTCTCGACCCGTCGCCTGAGCTTCCTCAAGACGCCGACGCTGGTCGACGTCGTACGACGCCTCGGCGACAGTCCCACGGTCGGGATCGCCCTCACGGACGCCCAGGTCGCCGACGACGAACGCCCCGCCTACATCGCTGCCCTGGCCGGACTGGCCAGCGGCGGCCTGATCGAGGAGCAGACCCCATGACCTTGACCCCGACCCGTCCCGCATCGACCGGCCGACCGGTGGTCGGCAAGTTGGTCGACCAGTTCGAGCACGGCCTCGACGCACCCATCTGTCTGACCTGGGAACTCACCTACGCCTGCAACCTGGCGTGCCTCCACTGCCTGTCCTCGTCGGGCCGGCGTGATCCGCGGGAACTGTCGACCGAGGAGTGCAAGGCGCTCATCGACGAGTTCCAGCGGATGCAGATCTTCTACGTCAACATCGGCGGCGGCGAGCCGACGATCCGGCCTGACTTCTGGGAGTTGCTCGACTACGCGGTCCAGCACGACGTCGGGGTGAAGTTCTCCACCAACGGCTTCCGGATCACCCCCGAGCGGGCTGCCATGCTCGCGGCGACCGACTACGTCGACGTACAGATCTCGCTCGACGGGGCCACGGCCGAGGTCAACGACCACGTCCGCGGTGCAGGCACGTACGACGCCGCGCTCAAGGCGATGGGCAACCTGCAGGCCGCCGGGATGACGGACTTCAAGCTGTCGGTCGTGTGCACCCGGCACAACATCAGCCAGCTCGACGACTTCAAGGCCATTGCGGACAAGTTCGGCGCGCAGTTGCGCCTGACCCGACTCCGTCCGTCCGGCCGCGGTGCCGACGTCTGGGACGACCTGCACCCGCTCCCCGAGCAGCAGCGCGAGCTCTATGACTGGTTGGTGGCCAACGGCGACAAGGTGCTCACCGGTGACTCCTTCTTCCATCTCTCCGCGTACGGCGAGGCGCTTCCCGGCCTGAACCTGTGCGGCGCGGGTCGGGTGGTCTGCCTGGTCGACCCGATCGGCGACGTCTATGCCTGTCCCTTTGCGATCCACGACACCTTCCTGGCCGGCAACGTCCGGTCGACCGGAGGGTTCGACGAGGTCTGGAAGCATTCCGCCCTGTTCGAGGAGTTGCGGAGCCCGCAGACGGGCGGCGCCTGCAGTTCCTGCTCGGCGTTCGACACCTGTCGGGGTGGGTGCATGGCCGCGAAGTTCTTCACCGGCCTGCCGCTCGACGGCCCCGATCCGGAGTGCGTCAAGGGACATGCGGATTCGCTGAATGCCGCCGAGAGGGAGCGCCCCGGCAGTTCGCAGGACCACTCGCACAAGGGTCCGGTGCGCAATGCACCGGTGCCACTCGAGCTGACACCCACCCGTCTCTCCAGTCCGTGCGACGAGAACCCGCTCCTTCCCGGCCGCGCCGTGGGATGACCAGGTCATGAGGCTCCTCGCCACGATGCGGTGGCCGGAGGTCGAGCCGGACGTGGTGCTGGTCCCGGTGGGATCGCTGGAGCAGCACGGTCCAGCCCTCGGGCTGGCCACCGACGCCCTCGTCGCGGCGCACGTCACTCGGCGCGCTGCCACGGAACTGGACCAGGGTGACCAGTCGTTCGTGGTCGCACCCACCGTTCCGTACGGCGCCAGCGGTGAGCACGAGGACTTCCCGGGGACCATCTCGATCGGCCACGAGGCGCTGCACCTGATGTTGCTGGAGCTGGGCCGATCGGCGAGCCGCTGGGCGCCCGGCGTGGTCTTCGTCAACGGGCACGGCGGGAACGTCGCCTCGCTGGTGAGTGCGGTGACCCAGTTGCGCGAGGAGGGTCGAGGCGTCGCCTGGACGTCGTGTCGGGCGAGCGATCTCGACGCCCACGCCGGCCGATCGGAGACGTCGTTGATGCTGGCGCTCGCACCCGACACCGTCGCCCGGGACAGGTTGGTGCCCGGCTGCACGGACCCCGTCGCCAGCCTCATGCCGCGGCTGCGGAGCGAGGGCGTGCGCGCTGTTTCGCCGACCGGCGTCCTCGGTGATCCGACGACGGCGACGGCAGCGGCGGGTCGACGCATCCTGGCGGAGATGGTGGACCGCCTCGTCGTCGAGCTGACCGCCCTCGACGTCGGCAGCCAGGGGAGGCTGACATGGACGTGACCCTGCCCACCGGCTTCGGATTCGCCCTGGCTTCCCGGGTGCGGATCTGTGACGACGGCGCGCAACTCGTCGCCGACGGTCGGGTGGTCCGGTTGGCCCCGGCCGCGCGGCGGCTCGTGGAGCAGGCACCGTTGAGCATCGGCGGCGACCGGCGTGCCGGTGACCTCGCCCGGCTGTTGCTCGATCGCGGCCTGGCCGACCCTTGGTGGCCGTCGCCTCCGCAGCGCGACAGCGAGGTCGACGACGTCACGGTCGTCATCCCGACGCGGGACCGGGCAGACGCCGTTGCCCGGCTCCTCGCCGAACTGCCGCCGCATCTTCCGGTGGTGGTCGTCGACGACGGGTCGCGGGACCCGTCGTGGCTCGCGCAGGTGGTGACGCGGGCTGGCGCACGGTTGGTCCGGCTCCCCGTCAATCTCGGTCCAGCGGCTGCCCGCAATGCCGGACTCCGGGCCGCCACGACGCCGTACGTCGTGTTCTGCGACTCCGACGTCCTGCCTGTGACGGGTTGGCTCGGCACCCTGCACCGCCACTTCGCCGACCCGTCGGTGGCGGTCGTCGCTCCGCGGGTGCGGGGACAGGAGCCGACGTCCGGCGACGGCTGGCTCGACCGCTACGAACAGGCGCGGTCCTCCCTCGACCTCGGGCCCCACCCCGCCGCGGTCCGGATCCACGGCGCGGTCGCCTACCTGCCCAGCGCGTTCCTGGTCGTCCGGCGGTCAGCCTTCGACGACCCCGCGGTGGGCGGAGCGTTCGACGAGCGGATGCGGGCCGGGGAGGACGTCGACCTGGTCTGGCGCGTGCTCGAGGCGAACTGGCGGGTGCGGTACGAACCGGCAGCAGAGGTACGGCACGACCACCGCACCCGGCTCCTGCCCTGGTTGGCCCGCAAGGCCTTCTACGGCACCTCGGCTGCGCCACTCGCGGCCCGCCATCCTTCGGCCGTCGCTCCGGTGGTGTTGACGCCGACGACGGCCGTGCTGTCGGTCGCCCTGCTGGCGCAGCGCCGATGGTCGGTCCCGGTCGCGGCCGCCGCGCTCGCGTACGCAACCGCGAAGGGGACGCGCCGACTCGGTGCGAGCGACCGTCCCGTGGCCACCGCCGGCACGCTCGCGCTCGAAGGTGCGGTGGCGTCGTGCTGGCAGAGCGCTTCTTCGCTCACCCGTCACCACTGGCCGATCGCGGCGGTATGGGCGCTGCGATCACCGCGCGGACGGCGGGCCCTCCTGGTCGCAGCGGTTGCCGAAGCTGTGGCCGACCGGGCCCGGGTGCATCCCGACCTGGATCCGCTCCGCTACGGACTGGCGCATCGTCTGGACGACCTCGCCTACGGAGCCGGAGTCTGGTGGGGTGCGCTGCGCCAACGCTCACCGCGCGCCCTGCTGCCGCACCTGCGCTGGCGCCGCACCCCGCGCTGAACCCGCGGCGTGCTCACCAGGAGTTGGGGCGGTTGTAGTCGTCGTCGTACAACTCCTGCTCCCCGCGCCGCTGGTCCAGGCCCTCCTGGTTGTTGCGCTCGAGGCGCTCCTGCCGGGGGTCCTTCTTGCCGTCGTCGTCCCCGCCGTCCTCGTCGTCCGGCTGCTGCGGGTCCTGGGGAGGCGGTTCCTGTGGCTGGGTCTCCTGGATCTTGTTGCGCAGGCGATCGTCGACGGTCACCGCGTCGTCGCTCTGCTCCTCGCCGCGGCCGGCGTCCGTCAGGCAGGAGCCATCGGCGAGGGCGTCGATGCCGGCCCGCCACGCGAGGATCGCCTCATCGGTTTTCTTGGCCACGTAGGCCGTGTCGCCCACCGACTCGTGCACGAGCGCGAGGTTGATCCGCACGGTGCACTCGTCGCGGTGAGGCACGTCCTCGAGTGCTGATTCGTAGGCCGTGATCGAGTCGGGCCAGGCGCCGTCGACGTACAGGGCAGCACCCTCGTTGAACGACGCGATCCACGGCTCGAACCAGTTGAAGCGCTGGTTGTCCGCGAACTCGGCCACCGCGGCGTCCAGGTCCCGGTCGTCGAAGGCATCGCGTCCCGCCGCGTTGTTCTGCAGGGTGAGGCCGACCTTGAGGCACCAGGCCAGCACCAGCAGCGTCGGGACGATGCCGGCGACGAGCAGCACGCGACGCAGTCGTCGGCGCGGGTTCGGGGGCCGCTTCATCGGACCGCTCCCTTGGCGGGCGGCGACACCAGGGTGTTCCGCGCCGCCCACACGCCGCGCCATCCGGCCCGCAGTTCGGCGAGCACCAGCGCGAGCAGGATCAGGCCGAACAGCCAGGTCAGGTCGTGCTTGGCCGGACGGGTGTCCCCACCTTCTCCGTCGACGTACGACGCCTCGAAGGACTCCGCGATCTGTCCGATGCCTGCGGTGCTGGTGCGGTGCTCGAACGCGACCCCGAGTTCGTCGGCGATCTTCTCGAGGTTCTCCAGGTCGGCCCTGGAGACCGCGCTCTGGTTGGTCTCGGGGTCCAGGACGTAGCCCTCGTCGATGTTCAGCTCACTGGAGGACGGCATCGTGGCGCCCTGTTCGGTGCCGTAGCCCAGGACGATGCCGCCGGCGATCAGGTCGGAGACGTCCTCGAACGTCGGGTCCGTGCGGCCCGGGTTCTCGGCGGTGTCCTCGCCGTCGCCGACGTAGACCACGACCCGGCGGCGTTCGGGGCGCTGCTCCTCCGCGCGCTTGAGGACCTCGGTCAACTCGGACACCGGCCGGTCGGCCCGCGACCCCTCGCCGTCCTGCGGGCCTTCGAGGTAAACGGTGTCGATGGCCGACTCGAACGCAGTGACGTCGGTGCTGAACGGCAGCACCAATCGGGCATCGGCGCCGAAGGTGAGCATCCCGAAGCGGGCTCCCGGCAGTTCGTCGGCCAGCGCGACCAGGTCTGCCTTCGCGCCGTTGATGCGCGGTTCGCGGTCGCCGAAGTCGAGCGCCGCCATCGATCGGGTGCGGTCGAGGACCACGAGTACGTCGACGTCGGCGAGCTGGGTCGGCGCCTCGGCTTCTCCGACGCCGGGGCGCAACAGGACGAGGACGAAGGTGAGCGCGATGCCGATCCGGCGCGCGACGACCAGGGCAGTGGCCCTTGAGGGGCTCATGACGCTTCCTCGCGTCGTCGTCCGCGGAGTGCGATCGCGCTCTCGGCGATCCACACCGTCACCAGCCCACCCACGCCGATCCCGGCGATGACCGTTCCGAGCGCCGGCCGGTCCAGGACCTGCACCAGCGGCGGGCGGTCGATCTTGCGCGCCTCGAGGTTGCCGATCGCCTCGACCACGGCGGCCGCGCTCCCGTCCTCGCCGAGGAGCGCGAAGGTCCCACCGGTACTGGTCACGGCGTCGTCGAAGAACTGCAGGGCGCTCGGGCGTTCGGCGGTCAGTGGAGCCGCAATGCCGTGGACCACGACGTCCTCGTCGACAGCGAACTCGGCGGCGCCCTCGAGGTCGAAGATACCGTCGCCGATCGGCTCGTTGTCGGAGGCCAGCACGATCGCCCGGCTGCGCTCCTCGTCCTTGCGGTCGAAGCGCTGGACGCAGGACGCGAGTCCGTCGCCGAGCTGGGACTGGATCGACCAGTCGACGACGGTGCCGGCGGTGTAGACGGCATAGGCGTCGCTGTAGACGCCGCCGGCTCCGAAGGCGGCCTCGGCCTCCGTCAACTGCTCGATCACGAAGTCGTAGTCATCGGTCAGCGGGAAGACCGTGATCGCGACGCCGCTCCAGATCGTGAGTCCGACCCGCTCGCCCTTCAAGCCGTTGACGATCGTGCGGAACTCGCGGAGTACCTGCGCGTCCACCTCGGCCATCGATCCGGACGCGTCGAGGCACAGCATGATGTCGCGGGTCCGGTCGTCCTGCTGCGTCGTCTGGCGTTCCTGGACCCGGCCCGAGAGCACGATGGCTCCCGCGCAGGTGAGCAGCGCGGCGACGGTCAGGCAGGTCCCGAGGATCACCTGGCGTCGTACCAACGCCTGGTAGCGGGGGAGGGAGCGCAGGCGGTCGGCATGGGCGACGTACGCGGCGCCAGCCGGCGGGCGACTGCGCGTCCGTGCCCACCACCCGAGCAGGCCGATGACCAGCAGGATGAGGACGGGCAACATCCACGGCCAGCGGAACTCGCTGCCGCCACTGTTCCAGGTCATGTCCATGCGCCCACCAGGCTTCGGGCCTGTGTGACGGCCGTGTCGAAGGCGTCCTCGGCGAGTGATGCGTCGGGGGCGAACTCGGGCGGGTACATCACCTCGATGGCGTCGACGAGCTCCTGGGGTGCTCGCTCGCGGAAGTCGGCCAGCGCCATGGTCCGCGCGGGCAGCGTGGTGACCGTCGCGACATAGGACCGCACCACCTCGCTGAGTTGCTGGTGCCCGTCACGCGGCGGCAGCGCGCCGGCCCGGACCTGGGCGACGACCCGGTCGATACGGGCGAGGTGCTCCTCCTGGGCAGTCGGTACGTCGACGTCCTGGCGCGCGATCGTCGGGACCCGCGGTGCACGGGTGACCCACCACGACACGAGGTAGTAGGCGACGAGCAGGACGAGGAGTGCCGCAGCGAGCCACAGCCACCAGTCGGCGTACTCGACCGGACCAGTGAACTCGCCGGGCAACTCATCGTCGGCGGGCATGGCGATGCCTTTCCAGCAGCCGGTAGACGGCGCTGATGGCCGACTCCGTGTCGCGGACCCGTTCGTGGACGACGCCGAGTTGCTCGAGCCGACGGCGCAACTGCTGCTCCTGGCTGCCGACGAGCGTGGCGTACTGGTCCCGCAGTTCGCGGTCGTGGCGCAACCAGCCCGGCACCTCGGCACCGGCATCGACGTCGACCAGACGGCGGTCGGCGACGGCGGGCATGGTCGGGTCGAGGTCGCCGATGGTCAGGAACAGCACTTCGTGCTGCGCGGTCAGCCGACGCAACACGTCCACGCTGGCCTCGGGCAACGTGATCTCGTCCGAGATGACGACGAGGATCGTGCGCCGGCGGACGGTGCGGGCGACGTACCGCAGGAGCGCGGTCAGGTCGGAGGCCGGGCCGTCCGGCGCGATGGCGTCGTGGACGGTGCCCAGGAGTCGTTCGAGGTGGAGTTCGCTGCCCTCGGAAGGACGCGCGGACTGGCGGACCGCGTCGCCGTGGGCGAGGCCGACCAGGTCGCCGTGCTGTACGGCGAGGTAGCCCATGACGCCGGCGACAAAGACCGCGAGCTCGCGCTTGGAGACCGCCGCGTCGTTCATGGCGGCCATGCTGCGTCCGGTCGAGACGCACAGCAGCACGGTGTGCTTGCGTTCGGCGACGTACCGCTTGATCAGCAGCTGGCGGCTCCGCGCGGACGCCTTCCAGTCGATGTCCTTCACGTCGTCGCCGCGGACGTACTCGCGCAGGTCGTTGAAGTCGATGCCCCGACCGACGTGGATCGCGGCGTACTCACCGTCGAGGAGTCCCCGCACCTTGCGGTGCGCATGCACCGAGAGGCGGGACTTGATCCGGGTCAGGTGGGCCGTCATGGCTGGGTCACGGGGTCGGGACGGCCCGGAACACGGCGTCGATGATGGTCTCGGGCTGGATCCGGTCGGCCAGCGCCTCGAAGCTCAGGTGGATGCGGTGGCGCAGCACGCTGTGCCGCAGTTCGCGGACGTCCTCGGGGATGACGTAGTGGCGGCCCTGGACCACGGCCATCGCGCGCGCGGCCTGGAAGAAGGCGATCGAGCCACGCGGGCTGGCCCCGATGTCGACGTAGTTGCCGAGCTCGGGGCCGAGCAACGGGCCCACGTTGCGGGTCGCCCGGATGAGGGAGACGACGTAGCGCTTGATCGCCGGGTCGACGTACACACGACGGACGAGGCCCTGGATGCGGGCGATCTCGGCGGTGCTGACGACCGGCTCGATGTCGGTCATGTGCTGGCCGAGGGTGCCGTCGTCGATCCGCTCGAGGACCATCAGTTCGTCGTCCTCGCTCGGGTAGTCGACGATCTCCTTGAGCAGGAACCGGTCCATCTGGGCGTGGGGGAGGATGTAGGTGCCCTCCTCCTCGATGGGGTTCTGCGTCGCCAGCACCATGAACGGCTCGGGCAGTTTGTGGATCGTCCCGGCGATCGAGGTCTGCCGCTCCTGCATCGCTTCGAGCAGCGCGGACTGGGTTTTGGCGCTGGAGCGGTTGATCTCGTCGAGCAGTACGAAGTTGGCGTGCACCGGGCCGAGCTGGGTCTCGAACTCGTGGCGCCGCGGGTCGTAGACCTGCGTGCCGATGATGTCGCTCGGCAGCAGGTCCGGGGTGCACTGGATCCGGGCGAACTGCGCATTGATGGCCTGCGCGAGCGTCGCCGACGCGAGGGTCTTGGCCAGGCCGGGGACGCTCTCGAGGAGCACGTGGCCTTCGGCGAGCAGGGTGACCAGCAGTGCGGTCCGCACCCGGTGCTGCCCGACGACGCGACTCGAGAATGCCTCCGACACGCGGCTGATCGCCTCGGTCGCGTGCTCGAGTTCAACGGCGGTCAGCGGGGCGCCGGATTGCGTGGCGGGTGACTCGAAGGCCTCGATCATGCGCCAAACCTACTTTCACCCACCAGAGAGGAGTCGGGTACGAAGGTCTTCGTCCCGGCGGAGGCGGGCCAGGTCGCGTTCCCGGCGCTCGGCGATGATCGCTGCCAGCACCAGTTCCGGCGGTGCACCCGCCGGCGGCGCCGGCGCCACATGAGGCAGTACGTCGGCCAGCAGTGCCTGACCCACCCGTGCCCGGGACGCCGGGTCGATCGTGGGCAGCCGGCCGAGGAACTGGCGTACGGCCAGCGCGGTGCCGGTCGGCAGGGTGCCGAGGTCGGTGCGCTTCGCCCACGCCGCCAGGGCGGGCGGCATCGGCGGCGGGTAGGGGAGACGCAGGGGGACCCGGGCACGGACGACGTAGGTCCCGGCGGCGTAGTCGCCCAGCCGCTTGCCCCGCGTACTCAGCATGATCGAGAAGAACGCCGGGGCGCCGGTGAAGGCGTAGATCTCGACGAAGCCGATCAGGGCGCGCACCAGCGCGTGGTGGAAGCTGATCGGTCCACCGTCGTCGCGCACCGCGCGCAGGCCGAGGGCGAGCTTCCCCAACGATCGGCCGCGGGTCAGCGTCTCGACGGTGGTCGGAATGACCAGGAAGGTCAGCACCGACGTCAGCACGATGGCTGCGGCCAGCAGGGCCTCGTCGCCGACCGCCAGCGTCGCGACGATCAGCAGGATGTAGAGGACGATGAACGTGACGAGCGTGATGAGGACGTCGATGATGCCGCTCGCGAGCCGGAGTCCGAGCGAGGCGGCAGGCAGATCGAGCGCGACGCCTTCGCCGGTGACCAGGTCATCGGCGGTGACGGTGGCGAAGTCGGACGTGCTCATCGGCGTCAGCCTAATGACACCCCACTAAAGTGTGCGCGTGCCCCGCATCGACCTCGACGCCTATGTCGCGGCCCATTCGTATTCGTGGGTGCGCCTCGAGCAACTGGTCGCGCTCCGCAAGCGCAACGGGGCCGAGGCCGACGAACTCGTCGACCGCTACCAGCAGGTCGCGACCCACCTCTCGGTCGTGCGTACGTCGGCGCCCGATGGGGAGCTCGTCGCGTATCTGTCCTCGCTGCTCGGACGGTCGCGGATCTCGATGCTGGCGTCGCGGGTGCCGACCTGGCGCGGCGTTGCGCGGTTCTTCACCGACCAGTTCCCGGCGGCGCTGTACCGGTTGCGCTGGTGGTGGCTCAGCTGTCTGGCCGGCAATGTCGTCGTGATCGCGATCATGATGGTGTGGCTCGCGCACCACCCCGAGGTGGAGCAGAGCCTGATCTCGCCGCAGGAAGTCGACCAGCTGGTCAACAGCGACTTCGAGAGCTACTACAGCGAGAACGCCGCCAGCGCCTTCGCGACCCGGGTGTGGATCAACAACACGTGGGTCAGCGCGCTCTGCATCGCGCTCGGCATCCTCGGGTTCCCGGTGATCTATCTGCTGTTCCAGAACATCGCCGGTGTCGCGATCGTGGGTTCGATCATGACCCGCCACGGCCGTGGCGAACTGTTCTGGGGCCTGATCCTTCCGCACGGCCTGCTCGAGCTCACCTGCGTCTTCGTGGCCGGTGGAGTCGGCTTGCGGTTGTTCTGGTCCTGGATCGAGCCCGGTCAGGTCAGTCGGGCGTCCTCCCTGGCGCGCGCTGGCCGCACGGCCGTCACGGTCGCCCTCGGACTGGGCGTCGTGCTGTTCATCAGCGGCATCGTCGAAGCGTTCGTGACCCCGTCGCCGCTCCCCACGTGGGCGCGGATCGGCATCGGCATCCTCGCCGAGGTGCTGTTCCTGGCCTACGTGTTCGTCGTTGGACGCGCTGCTGCGGCACGCGGAGCGACCGGAGACATCGGCAGCGACCTGCTCGAGGACCGGGTCGCGACCCAGGCCTGAGCGCTTCTCACAACAGCCCTTGGGCCTTGAGGTGCAGGTAGTGGTCAGCCAGCGCGGGCGGTAGTTGCGCGGCATCCGCGTCGACGACGTCGACCCCCAGCCGAGCGAGCACGTCACGCATCTTCGTCCGGCGAGCGAGTTCGTGCTCGGCTGCCGCGGCGCCGTACACGTCGTCAGCGGTGGGCGCCTCGTTCGGCGTCGCGAGCCGGTTGAGTTCGGGATCGCGCACCGACGCGAGGACGACACGGTGGTGGCGGGTCAGCACCGGGAGGACGGGGAGCAGGCCGTCGGAGATGGCGGACGGCTCCAGCGCCGTCAGGAGTACGACGAGCGCGCGCTGCCGACCGAAGCCCTGGACCGCGCCGGCAAGCGCATCCCAGTCGGCTTCGACGAGCACGGGGTCGAGGTCGGCCATCTGCTCCTGCAGGCGGACTGCGACATCGCGGGCCCCGTGGACCCGCTGGCGGGCCCGGACCCGACGGTCGCCGGCGAGGAAGTCGATGCGGTCACCGGCACGGGAAGCCAGTGCGCCGAGCAGGAGGGCGGCATCCATTGCGGCGTCGAGGCGAGGCATGCCATCGGCGTCGTCGGCGCCGGCTTCGCGGGCGACCCGACCGGCGGAGGTGCGGGAGGTGTCCAGCACGATCACCACCCGGCGATCGCGCTCGGGTTGCCAGGTGCGCACCACGACGTGCGGTGTGCGCGCCGACGCCCGCCAGTCGATGGATCGGACGTCGTCGCCGCGGACGTACTCGCGCAGTGAGTCGAACTCGGTGCCCTGTCCCCGGACCCGGATGGCGGCGCGGCCGTCGAGGTCACGGAGTCGGGCGAGCCGCGAAGGCAGGTGCTTGCGCGACTCGAAGGGTGGCAGTGCGCGGACTGCGCCCGGGACGTCGTACGTCTTCTGCAGGGCAGACAGGCCGAGGGGCCCCCACGACCGGATGGTGACGCCTTGCGCTCGGAGGTCGCCGCGCCGTCGGGGGAGCAGTCGCGTCGTCAGCCGCTTCTGCTCGGTGGGCGCCAGGCGGAAGCGGTGGCGGTTGGCAGTCGCGCCGGCCGAGGGCTGCCACGCGTCGCGCACCTGCAGGTGGAGACGTCGGGTGCCGTCGTTGGTCAGCACGAGTCCGGCGGAGGCCGGGTCGCCGAGTCGCACGGTCCCCGGCTGGCGGCGGGTGATGCCGACGGCTCGCGGCCGCGGGGTCAGGAGCAGGTCGATCCCCACGAGGAGCAGGACGCCGAGGAGCCACAGGGTGACCGTGCTCGGGAACGGGCGCAGCATCACCGCTCCCAGCCCCAACAGGAGCAGGAGCGGTACGCGCCCGGAGATGACCATGGGTTGCCTAGCGGGGGACGGGGACGGAGCCGATGGCGGAGGCCAGCACCTGCGCGACGTCAACGCCTTCGAGTTCGGCTTCGGGACGGAGGCCGAGACGGTGCACCAGTGCCGCCTGCGCCAGCGCCTTGACGTCGTCGGGGGTCACGAAGTCGCGGCCCGAGAGCCAGGCCCAGGCGCGTGCCGCGCGCAGCAGGGCGGTCGCGCCACGCGGGCTGACGCCGAGGGACAGCGACGGCGACTGGCGGGTGGCCCGCGCGATGTCGACGATGTACGTCGCCACCTCGGGGGAGACCTGGACCCGCTTGACCGCGGCCTGGCCGGCCTCGAGGTCGGCGCCGCTGGCGACCGGCTCCACGCCGGCGCCCGCGACGTCGCGGGGGTCGAAGCCCTCCGCGTGCCGGGTCAGGATCTGGATCTCGTCGTCCCGCGGCGGGATCGGGAGCACGACCTTCAGCAGGAAGCGGTCGAGCTGGGCCTCGGGCAGGGGGTAGGTGCCTTCGAACTCGACGGGGTTCTGGGTGGCGGCCACGAGGAACGGGCGGGGGAGGGGGCGGGTGACGCCGTCCGCGGAGACCTGGCCCTCCTCCATCGCCTCGAGTAGCGCCGACTGCGTCTTCGGGGGCGTCCGGTTGATCTCGTCGGCCAGCAGCAGGTTGGTGAAGATCGGTCCCTCGCGGAAGCTCAGCTCACCCGCCGTGGAGTCGATGACCAGCGAACCGGTGATGTCACCGGGCATCAGGTCGGGCGTGAACTGCACGCGGCGGGTCTCCACCGACAGGCTCGCGGCGAGGGTGCGGACGAGCAGGGTCTTGGCCGTCCCGGGCACGCCCTCCATGAGGACGTGGCCACCGCAGAGCAGGGCGACGAGGAGCCCGGACACCGCGGCGTCCTGGCCGACCACGGCCTTGCCCACTTCCTGGCGTACGGCCAGGAGGCGTTCGCGCACCGCCTGGTCGTCGGTTCGGGACGGGGCCGGGAATCCAGCGGTTGAGGTCATCCGCGTCGTACCTCTCTTCTCAATCGGGTGAGCGCCTGGGCGAGCCCGACCAGGTCGTGGTCGGTCGCAGGGGGGAACTGGTCATCGTTCAGCAGGGCGTTGATGTTTTCGACACGGGTGTCGAGGTGCAGGGCGGTCGCCTCGATCACGGCGCCCGGCGGCGTGCGTCGGTCGAGGCCGAGCCGTACGGCAAGGTCGGCGCGTGCCGCACGGCGCAGGGCACGCGCCACGTGGCCACGGTCGCCGCTGCGGCGGTACATCCGGCCCCGGCTGTGTGCGGTCTCGACCGCGCGCACCACCACGGGCAGCGGTTCGGTCGACAGCGGGCCGAGCCGACGGAAGCGCCAGAACATCAGTGCCATCACCGCCAGGGCACCGAGCCAGATGCCCGGACCGATCCAGCGGGGGATCAGCGAGCCGAGTGTGACCGCTTCGTCGGAGGATGCATCGGCGTGGTCAGCGACGTACCAGATCAGCCGGTCGTTGCTCCCCAGGAGCCGAAGGGCGACGGCAGCGTTGTCGCCGCGGGTCACCTCGTCGTTGCTGAGTGCGTTCCCCGCACCGAAGAGGACGAGGTCGGCGTCGTCCACCTCCAGCAGCGCGACTCCCGGCCCGGCGTCGAAGCAGCCCTGCCCCTCGCCCGTGGTGAAACTGACCAGCTCGTCGACCTCCAGGGTGAGGCCGTCGACCGCGCTGGAGCAGTCGGCCCGCACCTGGGCGTCGGTGACGGTCAGCGTGTCGATGTCCTCGTCGATCTCCTGGAGCAGGGCGTAGCTGGGTTCGACGAGGATCAGGGTGCCCGGTGCGGCATCCGCACGCGCGCGTTCGAGGACGCTCGGCGACATGGCGCCCGTGTTGGTGACGACCACCGTCGTGGACTCGTCGATGCGGGCGTCGTCGAGTGCGTCGGCCGAGCGCACGATGTCGACCTCGACGCCCTCATCCGCCAGCACCTCGGCGAGCGCTTGGGCGCCGATGGGCGAGGGGTTGCGCGGGTCGAGCGGGGCAGGATGGAGTTCGGAGTCACTGGTCGTCCACACGGCCACCCCGAGAGCGAGCGCCAGCGCGGCGGCGAAGACGACCCAGCCCGGGGGACGACGCTTCATCGGCGAGCCGCCCGTCCGGCGAGGGCGTCGTCGAGGGCCAGCAGGTCACGCGCCTGTTCGACGGTGGCCGGCCGGTCGCCGTACAAGACCTGATCGAAGAGGTCGGCCCCGCGCCGTACCGCCGGGCCGTGTTCGGGGAACGTGGCCGCGAGCGCGCCGGCGAGTTCGTGGGCGGTGGCCTGCGGGACGTCGTCGATACGGCCGCGTTCGATCTGGCGTACGGCGGTGGCCCGGAACGCGTCGATGAGTGCAGCGACCGGGTCGCCGCCCCTGAGAGCCGCCTCGGCGCGGGCGCGCAGTTCGTCGGCGGTGATGACTTCGTCCGTCAGCGCGCCCGTCGGCACGCTCTCCGCGCGGGCCGTCCGTTGAGCGCGGGAGACGATGAGGATGACTCCTGTCGCGAGCAGCAGCGTGACCAGGATCGCGACCGCCACGGTCAGCGGCGGCGAGGTCGAGGCGGCGCCGACGCTGCCGTCGATCAGCCGGTCAAGCCAGTTGCTGATCCGCTCCAGCAGATTGGCGTCGTAGTACTCCGGACGAGCCAGCTCACGGCGCAACTGACCGCGCGCCTCGTCACCGCTCGGGTCGAGCGGTGGGTCGAGACGACCGATCAGCGGCACCACGAGCACAGCGATCATCCGGTGATGATTCCTGCCTCACGCATCAACTCGACGTCCAGGGCTTCCTTGCGCATCCGCAGGTCGACGTACTGGACCGAGGTGACCGCGGCGACGAAGGGCGCGACGAACGCGTTGCTGATGATCAGCGCGATGGCCTGCGTCAGGACGAGGATCAGGGCGGCGTAGTCGACCCAGGCGATCGCGCTGAGTTGGCCGATGATCGTCACCGGACCGGTCAGCATGCTGCTGGCAACCTGCGTGATCAGGATCGTCAGCAGCGCGATGCCGAAGGTGCGCCAGAACTGGCGCCCGGTGAGGAACCAACCGCGGCCGATCGCGCCGAAGACGCCGACGGGTTCGAGCATCAGGGCCGGCACCGGCAGGTAGTAGAAGCGCACCCACAACCAGCAGCAGAGACACACGAAGGCCGGGACCGTGATCACGCCCCAGGCCAGGATCGGCCAGGGGTTGGGGCTCAGGATCACGACGATCGCCCACAGGAAGATGTAGGCGACGGTCATCAGCAAGAACGCCAGGTTGATGACGGTCGCGAGTCCGATCAGGCGCCACCGCTTGCCGCGGGTGGCGTCCCACGCCTCACGGAGCCCGAGCCGACGACCCACCGCCGCCGCACGGGTGACGTGGGCGATCATGCCGGTCACGAGGATCACCCCGATCTGGGCAAGCAGGAGCGAGAGGATCAGCGACCCGTACGCGGCGAGGATGCCCAGGAAGTCGGACACGCTGCTGTCGACCGTGGTGTCAGCGGAGGCGTCGATCGTGAGCCCGATCGTGAAGGTGAGGACCGCCGTGATTGCCACCGGGATGGCCATGGCCACCGCGGTGACCATGACGGCCGCGCCGACCGTGGCCTTCGGGTTGAACCGGATGATCCGGAACGCGCCGTCGTAGATGCTGCCCAGGGTGAGCGGCCGCAACGGGAACGCTCCGGGCTTGTGGGCGGCTCCGAGCACGAGTCCCGGGAGCGGGGCGCCCGGCCGCCCCGCGGTGGGGTACGTCGCCCAGGGGGAACCTGCGGCGCCCGCCGGGGGAGCAGCGGGTGCGGCTCCCGGCGGCGCGTAACCAGCGTGGTTCGGCAGCGGGTCTTCCGGCGGCGGGGCACCCGGAGGCGGGTACTGCGACGGGCCGTCGGTCATCGTTCTCCCTCGGATGGCACGGTGGATCGGGCGGTGCGGACATCCTTGCATCCGGCGTGGAACGGGCTCCGACGGCAACCTGCCTCGTAAATTTGGTGGGGCCGGGGGGACTCTGCCAAGATGTTCCGGTTGCCCCGATGGGTTTGTCGGGGTGCGAGCAACACCTTGACTTCTGAATCGTGTCTCCCACGCGGAGTGAATCGGATCCTTGATCCGGTCTGTGCCGCTGCGAGCGTGTTTCGGTCGTCGACGTTGGTCGCACCGCACGCCACCGGATCTTCCACCAGGAAGTTCGGGGGTGAGACCCGATTCAGGTAACAACAGCTCCGCTTCTCCATGCCAGCACTCAGCACCAACAGGTCTGGGCAAGGCGAAGAAACGATGTGTGTGTCGGTAAAACGGCGCGACACGCCCGACCTCGGGGGTCGGAGCTGCCAACAGATTTGACCGGCCCGGTACGTACGACACGAAAAGGACGAGAGAGACCTATGGCGGGACAGAAGATCCGCATCAGGCTCAAGGCCTATGACCACGAGGTGATCGACACCTCGGCGCGCAAGATCGTCGACACGGTGACCCGCACGGGTGCCAAGGTCGCCGGCCCGGTGCCGCTGCCGACCGAGAAGAACGTCTTCTGTGTCATTCGGTCGCCGCACAAGTACAAGGACTCGCGCGAGCACTTCGAGATGCGCACGCACAAGCGCCTCATCGACATCATCGACCCCACGCCGAAGACCGTCGACAGCCTCATGCGCCTCGACCTGCCGGCCGGTGTCGACATCGAGATCAAGCTCTGAGGTTGTTGAGATGACATTCGAACGCAACGTGAAGGGTCTGCTGGGCACCAAGCTCGGCATGACCCAGCTGTGGGACGAGAACAACCGCGTCGTCCCGGTGACCGTGATTGCTGCGAGCACCAACGTGATCACCCAGGTCCGTCAGCCCGAGCCGGACGGCTACAACGCCATCCAGATCGGCTTCGGCGAGATCGAAGGCCGCAAGGTCAACAAGCCGCAGGCCGGCCACTTCGCGAAGGCCGGCACCACGCCGCGCCGCCACGTGGTCGAGATCCGCACCGCTGACGCCTCCGAGTACACCGTTGGCCAGGAGCTGGCCGTCGACACGTTCGAGGCCGGCCAGGTCATCGACGTCACCGGCACCAGCAAGGGCAAGGGTTTCGCCGGTGTCATGAAGCGTCACGGCTTCCACGGCGTCGGTGCCTCGCACGGTGCCCACCGCAACCACCGCAAGCCCGGTTCGATCGGCGCGTGCGCCACGCCGGGTCGCGTGTTCAAGGGCATGCGCATGGCTGGTCGCATGGGTAGCGACACGGTCACGACGCAGAACATCACTGTTCACGCCGTCGACGTCGAGAAGGGCCTCGTGCTCCTCAAGGGTGCCGTTCCCGGCCCCAAGGGTGGCGTCGTCGTCCTCCGCACGGCCGCGAAGAAGGGCTGATCAACATGGCCAAGACCGTTTCCGTTGACTTCCCCGCCGAGATCTTCGACGCCGAGGTCAACGTTCCCCTCATCCACCAGGTCGTCGTTGCCCAGCAGGCAGCCGCGCGCCAGGGCACGCACTCGACCAAGCGTCGGGGCGAGGTCCGCGGCGGTGGCCGCAAGCCTTACAAGCAGAAGGGCACCGGCCGCGCCCGTCAGGGCTCGACCCGCGCGCCGCAGTTCGCCGGTGGTGGCATCGTTCACGGACCGCACCCGCGCGACTACAGCCAGCGCACCCCCAAGAAGATGAAGGCCGCCGCCCTGCGCGGAGCCCTCTCTGACCGGGCGCGCAACGAGCGGATCCACGTGGTCGACGCTCTGGTCACCGGCGAGAAGCCGTCGACCAAGGCTGCGCTCACCTCGCTCCTGGCCCTGACGGACCGACGCAAGTTCCTCGTCGTGCTCGAGCGGACCGACAGCATCACCTGGCTCTCGCTGCGCAACGCGCCCGAGGTGCACATCGTGGCTGTCGACCAGCTCAACACCTACGACGTCCTCGCGAGCGACGACATCGTCTTCAGCCAGGCTGCGTTCGAGGCGTTCGTCTCGGGCGACAAGGCGTCGACCAAGGTCGCGCCCAAGGCTGAGAAGGCCTCCAAGGCCAAGGCGGCGCCGGTTGCGCTCGTCGACGCCGAGGCCGTCACCGCCGAGTTGCCCACGGGCGCGAAGGCTCCGCTGAAGAGCGGCGGCGCGCCGAAGGGCTACGAGGTCAAGGGCAACTCCGACTCGGGCCTCTACCACGAGCCCGACGGCCAGTGGTACGACGCCACGGTCGCCGAGTTCTACTTCAAGTCCGCCGAGGACGCCGAGGCCGCTGGCTTCAAGCGTGCCGGTTCGAAGGAGGCCTGAGCATGAGCACCCTGCACAAGGACCACCGCGACGTCCTGATCGCGCCGGTCGTGTCCGAGAAGAGCTACAGCCTCCTCGACAACAACAAGTACACGTTCGTCGTGCGCCCTGACGCCAACAAGACCGAGATCAAGATCGCGGTCGAGAAGATCTTCGGCGTCAAGGTCACCTCGGTGAACACCCTCAACCGCACGGGCAAGGTCCGTCGGACCAAGCACGGCCTTGGCAAGCGCAAGGACACCAAGCGCGCCATCGTCAGCCTGGCTGAGGGCCACCGCATCGACATCTTCGGAGGTCAGGCCTGATGGCTATCCGCAAGTACAAGCCGACTACCCCGGGCCGTCGTGGCTCGTCGGTCGCCGACTTTGCCGAGATCACCCGCACCACGCCGGAGAAGTCGCTCACGCGTCCGCTCCCGAAGAAGGGTGGCCGCAACAACCAGGGACGCATCACCACGCGTCACCAGGGTGGCGGTCACAAGCGGGCCTACCGCATCATCGACTTCCGTCGCTACGACAAGGACGGCGTGCCGGCCAAGGTCGCTCACATCGAGTACGACCCGAACCGGACCGCCCGCATCGCGCTGCTGCACTACGCCGATGGCGAGAAGCGCTACATCGTGGCCCCGAAGGACCTGACCCAGGGCATGCGCGTCGAGTCGGGAGTCGGTGCTGACATCAAGCCCGGCAACAACCTGCCGCTGCGCAACATCCCGGTCGGTACGACGATCCACTGTGTCGAGCTCCGCCCCGGTGGCGGCGCCAAGATGGCCCGCTCCGCTGGTAACAGCGCGCAGCTGGTCGCCCGTGAGGGTTCCCGCGCCACGCTGCGTCTGCCCTCGGGCGAGATGCGGTTCGTCGACGTGCGCTGCCGCGCCACCGTCGGTGAGGTCGGCAACGCCGAGCAGTCCAACATCAACTGGGGCAAGGCCGGCCGTATGCGCTGGAAGGGCAAGCGCCCGACCGTCCGCGGTGTCGTCATGAACCCGGTCGACCACCCGCACGGTGGTGGTGAGGGTAAGACGTCCGGTGGTCGTCACCCTGTCTCCCCGTGGGGCAAGCCCGAGGGCCGTACGCGCAAGCGCAAGGCCAGCGACTCCCAGATCATTCGCCGCCGCAAGTCCGGCAAGAACAAGCGCTGAAGGAACTGAAAGATGCCTCGCAGCCTCAAGAAGGGCCCCTTCATCGACGGCCACCTCCTCAAGAAGGTGGACGCCGAGAACGACAAGGGCACTCACAACGTCATCAAGACCTGGTCGCGCCGGTCCATGATCATCCCCTCGATGATCGGCCACACGATCGCGGTCCACGACGGGCGCAAGCACGTTCCGGTCTTCGTGTCTGACTCGATGGTCGGCCACAAGCTGGGCGAGTTCGCCCCGACCCGCACCTACCGCGGACACGTCAAGGAAGACCGAAAGGGGCGCCGTCGATGAGCACCACCGAGCGCCACCGCACCAGCGCGCGCCGGGAGACGATCCTGGGCGACGAGCCGGGTGCCTACGCTTCCGCGCGTTACGTCCGGGTCACCCCGATGAAGGCCCGTCGCGTCATCGACCTGGTCCGCGGCATGCCCGCTGCCGACGCCCTGGTTCTGCTGCAGTTCGCACCGCAGTCGGCGTCGACCACGATCTTCAAGGTGCTGCAGAGTGCCGTCGCGAACGCCGAGACCACCGAGGGCCTGCCCACGGGCGACCTGGTCGTCTCCGTGGCACGCGTCGACGAGGGTCCGACGATGAAGCGCTGGCGTCCCCGTGCGCAGGGCCGGGCCACCCGGATCAACAAGCGCACCAGCCACATCACCATCGCGGTTCAGCCCGCCGACGTTGTCGAAGCGAAGACCAAGAAGGGGGCCAAGAAGTAATGGGCCAGAAGATCAACCCGAACGGCTTCCGCCTCGGCATCTCCACCGACCACAAGTCGCGTTGGTACGCCGACAAGCTGTACAAGGCGTACGTCGGCGAAGACGTCGCGATCCGCAAGCTGCTCAGCAAGGGCATGGAGCGGGCCGGCATCTCCAAGGTCGAGATCGAGCGCACCCGTGACCGGGT
Source organism: Nocardioides sp. WS12 (assembly GCF_014108865.1). Taxonomy (NCBI): domain Bacteria; kingdom Bacillati; phylum Actinomycetota; class Actinomycetes; order Propionibacteriales; family Nocardioidaceae; genus Nocardioides; species Nocardioides sp. WS12. The sequence goes on from NZ_CP053928.1 coordinate 1,870,142, forward strand.
TCGCGTCGACATCCACACCGCGCGTCCCGGCATCGTCATCGGTCGCCGCGGCGCCGAGGCCGACCGGATCCGTGGCGAGCTCGAGAAGCTCACCGGCAAGCAGGTCCAGCTGAACATCCTCGAGGTCAAGAACCCCGAGATCGACGCGCAGCTCGTTGCCCAGGGTGTTGCTGAGCAGCTCTCCGGTCGCGTGCAGTTCCGTCGTGCGATGCGCAAGGCCATGCAGACCTCGATGCGTTCGGGTGCCAAGGGCATCCGGATCCAGTGCTCGGGTCGTCTCAACGGCGCCGAGATGTCGCGCACCGAGTTCTACCGCGAGGGTCGCGTTCCGCTGCACACGCTGCGTGCCGACATCGACTACGGCTTCTACGAGGCCAAGACCACCTTCGGCCGCATCGGCGTGAAGGTCTGGATCTACAAGGGCGAGGTTGCCGGCACCCGTGCCGAGCGCCAGGCCCAGGCTGCTGCTCGCGCCGGTGTTCCCGGTCGCGGCGCTGGCCGTCCCACCCGTGGTGGTGAGCGTCCGACCCGCGGGTCGCGCGCCGACCGCCCGACTCGCTCCGACGCGCCCTCTGACGCCGCTGCCGCCCCGGCCGCTGCTCCTGAGGCGGCTGCTGCGGAGCCGACCACCGGATCGGAGTCCTGAGCCATGTTGATGCCCCGTCGCGTCAAGCACCGCAAGCAGCACCACCCGAAGCGTCGCGGTGCTGCCAAGGGTGGCACGTCGCTCGCGTTCGGTGACTTCGGTATCCAGGCGATTGAAGGTCACTACGTGACCAACCGTCAGATCGAGTCCGCGCGTATTGCGATGACCCGTCACATCAAGCGTGGTGGAAAGGTGTGGATCAACATCTACCCCGACCGCCCGCTGACCAAGAAGCCGGCTGAGACCCGCATGGGTTCCGGTAAGGGCTCGCCCGAGTGGTGGGTCGCCAACGTCAAGCCCGGCCGTGTCATGTTCGAGCTGTCTGGTGTTTCGGAGGATGTCGCCCGTGAGGCGATGCGCCGGGCCATCCACAAGCTGCCCATGAAGTGCCGCTTCATCACGCGAGAGGCTGGTGAGTTCTGATGGCTATCAACGCCACTGCCGCTCACGAACTGGACGAGCTCAACGACGTCGACCTCGAGGCCAAGCTGCGCGAGGCCAAGGAGGAGCTGTTCAACCTGCGATTCCAGGCGGCCACCGGCCAGCTGGAGAGCCACGGACGGCTCCGTACGGTCAAGAAGGACATTGCCCGGATCTACACCGTGGTGCGCGAGCGCGAGCTCGGGATTCGTACCGCTCCGGGTGCCGAGGAGGAGAACTGATGGCTGAGCAGACTGAGACCGAGACCGCCCGCAACGCGCGCAAGACCCGCGAGGGCCTCGTGGTCAGCGACAAGATGGACAAGACCGTCGTCGTGACCGTCGAGGACCGCGTGAAGCACGCGCTCTACGGCAAGGTCATGCGTCGTACCAGCCGTCTGAAGGCGCACGACGAGAACAACGAAGCCGGCATCGGCGACCGCGTCCTCATCATGGAAACCCGCCCGCTGTCTGCCACCAAGCGCTGGCGCGTGGTGGAGATCCTCGAGCGCGCGAAGTAAATCCGTTCGGCCAGGCTCGCTCGCCAGTGAGCGATCGAGAACCGGCACGACAACCAGGAGAAATCGATGATTCAGCAGGAGTCGCGACTCAAGGTCGCCGACAACACGGGTGCGAAGGAAATCCTTTGCATCCGGGTGCTTGGCGGCTCCGGTCGTCGCTACGCCGGGATCGGTGACGTCATTGTCGCCACCGTCAAGGACGCCATTCCCGGCGGCAACGTGAAGAAGGGTGACGTCGTCAAGGCGGTCATCGTGCGCACCGTCAAGGAACGCCGTCGTGCCGACGGTTCCTACATCAAGTTTGACGAGAACGCCGCGGTGATCCTCAAGAACGACGGCGAACCCCGTGGAACCCGCATCTTCGGCCCCGTGGGCCGTGAGCTGCGAGAGAAGAAGTTCATGAAGATCATCTCGCTCGCGCCGGAGGTGCTGTGATGGGTGCCCGTAAGAAGGCTGAGCAGGACCGCAAGAAGCCCAACTTGCATGTCAAGAAGGGCGACACCGTCAAGGTCATCGCCGGCAAGGACAAGGGCGCCGAAGGCAAGATCATCAAGGTGATCCGCGAGGACCACCGTGTGATCGTCGAGGGTGTCAACCGGATCAAGAAGCACACCAAGGTCGTTGACCAGGGTGGGCGTTCGGGCAACACCGGCGGCATCATCACCACCGAGGCCCCCATCCACGTCTCCAACGTGATGCTGGTCGAGGGTGACGGCGTCACCCGCACCGGCAGCAAGCGGGTCGAGGTCACCAAGCGTCGCCCGGACGGTTCGGAGTACGCGTCGACGCGTAGCGTCCGTATCTCCCGCAAGACCGGGAAGGAAATCTGATGTCTGACTCCACCACTGAGTCCACCGACGTCGCGGTTGCCGACAAGGTTTACCCGCGCCTCAAGACCAGGTACCGCGAGGAGATCCTCCCCGCCCTGCGGACCGAGTTCGAGATCGCCAACGTCATGCAGGTGCCCGGCCTGACCAAGATCGTGGTCAACATGGGTGTCGGCGAGGCTGCTCGCGACTCGAAGCTGATCGAGGGCGCGATCCGCGACCTCACCGCGATCACCGGCCAGAAGCCGTCGGTCACGAAGGCTCGCAAGTCGATCGCCCAGTTCAAGTTGCGTGAGGGCATGCCGATCGGCACGCACGTCACGCTGCGTGGCGACCGCATGTGGGAGTTCCTCGACCGCCTGCTCTCGCTTGCTCTCCCGCGTATCCGCGACTTCCGGGGCCTCTCGCCCAAGCAGTTCGACGGCCGCGGCAACTACACGTTCGGTCTGACCGAGCAGGTCATGTTCCACGAGATCGACCAGGACAAGGTCGACCGTCAGCGGGGCATGGACATCACCATCGTGACCACGGCGACCAACGACGAGCAGGGACGGGCGCTTCTGAAGCAGCTCGGCTTCCCGTTCAAGGAGAACTGACATGGCGAAGACTGCTCTGAAGGTCAAGGCCGCTCGGAAGCCCAAGTTCGCGGTTCGGGGTTACACCCGCTGCCAGCGCTGCGGCCGCCCGAAGTCCGTCTACCGCAAGTTCGGCCTGTGCCGGATCTGCCTGCGGGAGATGGCCCACCGCGGCGAACTGCCCGGCGTCACCAAGTCGAGCTGGTAATACCCAACCGTTGAAGGTCCACCTGCCGCGTGCGGGTGGAAACCACAGCAGAAAGAACACACATCATGACGATGACTGACCCGATCGCAGACATGCTCACGCGTCTGCGTAACGCCAACCAGGCGTACCACGATGCGGTGACCATGCCGTACAGCAAGCTCAAGGAAGGCGTCGCGGAGATCCTTCGCCAGGAGGGGTACATCACCTCCTTCGCCGTTGCCGACAACGAGAACGGCGTCGGCAAGCTGCTGACCGTCAACCTCAAGTACGGCCGCAACCGCGAGCGCTCGATCGCCGGCGTCCGCCGGATCAGCAAGCCCGGCCTCCGGGTGTACGCCAAGCACACCGGCCTTCCGAAGGTCCTCGGTGGCCTCGGCGTCGCGATCATTTCGACCAGCCAGGGCCTGCTGACTGACCGTCAGGCCAACCAGAAGGGCGTGGGTGGGGAAGTCCTCGCCTACGTCTGGTGACCAGGGAAAGTTAGGAGAGAGAAACTATGTCGCGCATCGGCAAGCTCCCCGTCCCGGTCCCCGCGGGCGTCAATGTCCAGATCGACGGCGCCACCGTGAACGTCCAGGGCCCCAAGGGCAGCCTGAGCCACACGGTGATCGCCCCGATCACTGTCCAGCAGGGTGAGGGCGTCCTCGACGTCATCCGCCCCGACGACGAGCGGTTGTCCAAGGCCTACCACGGTCTGTCCCGCACGCTGATCAACAACATGGTGGTCGGCGTCACCGAGGGTTACGAGAAGAAGCTCGAGATCGTCGGCGTGGGTTACCGCGTCATCTCGAAGGGCCCGACCCAGCTGGAGTTCCAGCTCGGTTACTCCCACGTGATCATCTTCGACGCTCCGGAAGGCATCACCTTCGTGGTGGAAAGCCCCACGAAGCTCGGTGTGGTCGGAATCGACAAGCAGTTGGTCGGCGAGGTTGCCGCCAACATCCGCAAGCTTCGCAAGCCCGAGCCGTACAAGGGCAAGGGTGTCCGGTACTCCGGCGAACACGTCCGCCGCAAGGTCGGAAAGGCTGGTAAGTGACATGGCGATCACTCTGAAGCACCAGCGGAACCTCTCTGCGCGCGCATCCTCACGGTTGCGTCGCCAGATCCGGGGCCGCAAGAAGATTTCCGGCACTGCCGCGCGTCCGCGCCTGGTGGTCACCCGGTCGACGAAGCACATCACCGCCCAGGTCGTCGACGACCTGGTCGGAAAGACCCTGGTCTCTGCCTCGACTCTCGAGGGCGACCTGCGTTCCCTCGCGGGCGACAAGACGGCCAAGGCCAAGAAGGTCGGCGAGCTTGTCGCCGCCCGCGCCAAGGAACTCGGCGTTGAGTCGGTCGTCTTCGACCGGTCCGGCAACAAGTATCACGGCCGCATTGCGGCCCTGGCTGATGGCGCCCGCGAGGGCGGCCTGACCTTCTGACCGCGAACAGGACTGAGGAGAAATCATGAGCGGACCCCAGCGCGGACAGCGTTCGGGCGGCGACCGTGGCGGCCGTGGCGGTCGCGACGGCGGCCGTGGCGGCGCCGACAAGAGCCAGTACGTCGAGCGCGTCGTTGCAATCAACCGTGTTGCCAAGGTCGTGAAGGGTGGTCGTCGCTTCAGCTTCACCGCCCTCGTGGTCGTCGGTGACGGCGACGGCCTGGTCGGCGTCGGCTACGGCAAGGCCAAGGAAGTTCCCGCGGCGATCGCCAAGGGTGTCGAGGAGGCGAAGAAGAACTTCTTCCGCGTCCCCCGCATCCAGGGCACGATCCCGCACCCGGTACAGGGTGAGAAGGCTGCCGGCGTGGTGTTCCTGCGCCCGGCCGCTCCCGGTACCGGTGTCATCGCCGGTGGTCCGGTGCGCGCCGTTCTCGAGTGCGCCGGCATCCACGACGTCCTCAGCAAGTCGCTGGGATCGTCGAACCAGATCAACATCGTGCACGCCACGGTTGCGGCGCTCCAGCTCCTGGAGATGCCCGAGACCGTTGCCGCACGTCGTGGTCTGCCTGTTGAGCACGTCGCCCCGGCGGCACTGCTCAAGGCCCAGGCTGAGGGCGAGGCCACTGCGGCCGCGTCCAAGGCTGCACCTGAGGCGGTGACGGCCTGATGGCACAGCTGAAGGTCCAGCAGACCAAGTCGAAGATCGGCGCCAAGTTCAACCAGCGTGAAACGCTGCGGAGCCTTGGCCTCAAGCGGATCGGCGACGTCGTGATCAAGGAGGACCGTCCCGAGATCCGGGGCATGGTCCACACCGTCCGTCACATGGTGACGGTCGAGGTCGTCGGAGGCGAGTGACAATGACCCCGCTCAAGTTGCACCACCTGCGCCCCGCGCCGGGTGCGAAGACTGCCAAGACCCGTGTTGGTCGTGGTGAAGGATCCAAGGGCAAGACCTCGGGTCGTGGTACCAAGGGCACCAAGGCCCGTTACCAGGTCCCGGTCGCGTTCGAGGGTGGGCAGATGCCCATCCACATGCGGCTCCCGAAGCTTCGCGGCTTCCGGAACCCGTTCAAGGTGACCTTCCAGGTCGTCAACCTCGACAAGATCAGCGCACTGTTCCCCGAGGGTGGCGACGTCACCCCGGAGACGCTCGTTGCTCGGGGCGCGGTCCGCAAGGGCCTGCCCGTCAAGGTGCTCGGCCAGGGCGAGCTCACTGTCAAGGTTTCGGTGAGCGCTGAGGCGTTCTCCACCTCGGCCAAGGACAAGATCGAGAGCGCCGGCGGGACCGTCACGGTTCTGTGATGACGCTGCAAGGGGCGCGGTGACCTCCCGAGGTCTCCGCGCCCTTTGCGCTTTCTCCTGCACTTCCCCGGAACTTCCAGCACCCCCTCAGGGGGTGCAGGCCCCCCTGTTAGGCTTCCCGCTGGCCACAAGGCCAGGAGCAAGAGAAGAGGACCCGAGTGCTCAGCGCGTTCGTGAACGCCTTCCGGACCCCGGACCTTCGGCGCAAACTGCTGTTCGTCCTGTTGATCATCGTGATCTTCCGGGCCGGCTCGCAGATCCCCGCCCCCGGCGTCAATGTGGCCAACGTCGAGAAGTGCATCGACGTCGTTCAGGAGGGCAGCAACGCCAGCCTGTACAGCCTGGTGAACCTCTTCTCCGGCGGGGCCCTGCTCCAGCTCACCATTTTCGCGCTGGGCATCATGCCCTACATCACCGCGAGCATCATCTTGCAGTTGCTCGTCGTCGTGATCCCGCGCCTCGAGGCCCTCAAGAAGGAGGGTCAGGCCGGTCAGACGAAGATCACGCAGTACACGCGCTACCTGACGCTCGGTCTTGCGGTGCTGCAGGCGACGGGCATCGTCGCGCTCGCGCGCACCGGCAACCTTCTCCAAGGGTGCGACAGCACGTTGTATCCACTGCTGCACAGCGACAACACCAAGACCTTCCTCGTCCTGGTCGTCACCATGACCGCGGGCACCGCAGTGATCATGTGGCTCGGTGAGCTGATCACCGAACGGGGTGTCGGCAACGGCATGTCGATCCTGATCTTCACCCAGGTCGTGGCGACCTTCCCGGCCGGACTCTGGGCCGTGAAGATCAGCCAGGGTTGGTGGACGTTCGGCATCGTGATCGTCATTGGTCTGGTGATCGTGGCCGCGGTCATCTTCATCGAACAGGCCCAGCGCCGGATTCCGGTGCAGTACGCCCGACGAATGGTCGGCCGCAAGATGTTCGGCGGCAGTTCCACCTACATCCCGCTCAAGGTGAACCAGGCCGGCATCATCCCGGTCATCTTCGCCTCCTCGCTGCTCTACCTGCCGGCGATGGCGGTCCAGTTCAACCAGGAGAACCCGAATCAGGTCATCCGGTACGTCAACGAATACCTCGTTGACCAGGGTCACCCGGTGCACATGGCGGCGTACTTCCTGCTGATCATCTTCTTCACCTACTTCTACGTGTCGATCACCTTCAACCCTCAAGAGGTGGCCGACAACATGAAGAAGTACGGCGGCTTCATCCCCGGGATCCGGGCGGGCAAGCCGACGCAGGACTACCTGTCCTACGTTCTGTCCCGCATCACGCTGCCGGGCGCTCTCTACCTGGGTCTGATCTCGCTCGTACCGCTGATCGCGTTCGTGCTGATTGACGCCAACCAGAACTTCCCGTTCGGTGGTACCTCCATTCTGATCATGGTCGGTGTCGCCCTCGATACGGTGAAGCAGATCGAGAGCCAGCTCCAGCAGCGCAACTATGAAGGATTCCTGCGTTGAGGCTTCTGATCATGGGTCCCCCCGGGGCCGGCAAGGGCACACAGGCCACGGCGGTGGCGGAGCACTTCGGTGTTCCGGCGATCTCGACCGGTGACATCTTCCGCGCCAACGTTGCGCAGGGCACCCCGCTGGGTGTCGAGGCGAAGCGGTACATGGACGCCGGGGAGTACGTGCCCGACGAAGTCACCAACAACATGGTGCGCAACCGGATCGCCGACCCGGACGCCGACGCCGGCTTCCTGCTGGACGGCTACCCGCGCACCCTGGCCCAGGTCACCGAGCTCGACGGCATGATCGAGGAGACGGGCCACAAGCTCGACGCCGTCCTCGTGCTGACCGTTGACCAGGAGGCCGTCATCGGTCGCCTGCTCAAGCGCGCCGAGATCGAAGGTCGCGCCGACGACAACGAGGACGTCATTCGACGCCGCCTCGAGGTCTACGGCGAGGAGACCGAGCCTCTCATCGCGTCCTACAGCGAGCGTGGCCTGGTCGTCTCCGTCGACGGCATGGGCGATGTCGAAGAGGTCCAGCAGCGGATCTTTGCCGCGCTGGACGACATCGACCAGAGCTGAACCACGCCGCGTGCTGTTCGACCACCGGATCGAGATCAAGAGCCCCGATCAGGTCCGGGCGATGCGTGTGGCCGGCCTCGTGGTCGGCCGCACCCTGAGCCTGCTGCGCGACGCCGTACGTCCGGGCGTCACGACGGGTGAACTGGATGCGCTCGCGGAGCAGAGCATCCGCGAGCAGGGCGGCATTCCGTCGTTCCTCGGGTACGGCGTCCCGCCCTTCCCCGCGAGCATCTGCGCCTCCGTGAACGACGAAGTCGTCCACGGGATCCCGGGCGGCCGGGTCCTGGTCGACGGCGACGCCATCTCCATCGACTGCGGCGCGATCGTCCAGGGCTGGCACGGCGACGCGGCGATCACGGTGGCCGTGGGCGACGTCAGGCCCGAGGTCGCGACCCTGATGGACGTGACCGAGGAATCCCTGTGGCGTGGTCTCGCGGCAGCCCGCGTCGGTGGCCGGGTGGGAGACATCTCCGCCGCGGTCGAGGCCTACGTCCTGAGCCGGGGCAACTACGGCATCGTCGATGGCTACACCGGTCACGGCATCGGCACCGAGATGCACATGGAGCCGGACGTTCCGAACCGTGGCCGCGCGGGCCGTGGACCACGTCTCAAGCAGGGCACCGCGCTGGCGGTCGAGCCGATGATCACCCTCGGCTCCGACGACACCGACATCGCTGACGACGAGTGGACCGTGGTCACTTCGGACGGCCGGTGGGCCGCCCACTACGAACACACCTTCGCCCTCACCGACTCGGGCGTGTGGGTGCTGACCGCCGAGGACGGTGGCAAGGCCCGCCTCGAGGCGCTCGGCGTGCCCTACGGCGGCGAGGACTGACAGTCCCCGCGCAGTCCCGCGTCGCCTCAGATGGAGTTGTAGGCGATCACGAGGAACGTCACCAGCGCCGCCCAGAGCACGAGGGCCAGGTAGCCGAGTACGAGTCCGGCCGTCGCCATCCCGGCGCCGCCCTCGCCCGTCCGGCGGATCTGCGAGCGCGCGATGTGGCCGAGCGGGATGGCCAGGAGGCCGCCCAGGAGTCCGAACACCAGGGCGAGGATGGCGAACGTGTTGGTGCGCAGGGCCGTTGGTCCTGTCGGCACGGCTACCGAACCGACGGCTGAGGGCCATGCCTGCATCGGGGCTCGTTGTGTCGTTGCCGGCAAGAGGACGGCCACCAGGGCCCCGAGGAGTCCGGTGATCGTGCAAGCCGCAACAGGAACGACCGTCGCAATGATGGAGTTGACGTTCTGGAAGAGAACGTCAAAGGCGATGGCCAGTCCGACCACGACGGTGGCGAGGATTCCGGCAAGGATTGCGGCTGCTCCGCGGGGAGCACGTCGAGTCATCCGCGCGGCGAGGTAGCCGACGACTGACGTTCCGAGAATCAGGAGGACCACGATCAGTGCACGGGGTAGGCGGTTACCGATTGGCCCCGACGCCCAGAAGGCGATGCCGTCTGCCAGCCAGGTTCGTCCGAACAGACCGAACCACAGGAGAAGTGCCAGGACGTATCCGGCCGCCACGAGCAGGACGAGCAATACCGCTGGGCGATCTCGGCGCGCGAGGACGCCCAACAGGGCGGCGGCGCATCCGAAGGAGATCAGTTCAAACGTGGTGCTGATGGCGATGTTGTTGCCGGGGAGGGCCAAATCAGGCACCACGGCGGAGAAAACACCGAGCGTCGCGAGGGCGATCAGTGCGATGGCGCCCACGACCGGCGTGGCATCGACCGCGTGTGGCAATGACGGTGAGTATGCGGGCGACGCTGGCGCGAAGGCGGCCGCGGGCGGCGGGGGAGGGGGCGGAGGGGCGACAGCGACCTTCAGCGCAGACCGCAGAACCGTGGCCGTGCTGGCCTCGACGTCGTGCCGGGTGCCGCAGCCCGGACAGAACGGCGTACCGCTGTTGGGTGCACCGCAGGTGCCGCAGAACTGAGAAACCATCGACACATCCCCCTTGTTCGCGCTGCCCCGCGGTTGCAGGCGACGACGCAGGCTGTTCCTATCGCATCATCCGGAGCCTCCGCGGGGTTTCGCTGGAACGGGCGGACTAGGCTGGGCGTCATGGCGCGGGACCCGATCACACCTGCGGCCCTCGCCGCCCGGCCCTTCCTCTTCGCCTCCGGCGAGGAGGCGTACGTCGCCAGCCGGGTGTTGCACACGTGGACCACGCCTGACGGGGCTGATGTCGGTTGGGCCGACGACGTGGTTGCGGCCCTGGCGCCGGGGGAGCGGGCGCTGTGCGCGCTGTCCTTCGCCGCGGGCGCTCCGGGTCTTGCGCACCAGGTGGTGGGCGCCGAGCACGCGTTGCAACGGCCGACGGTTCCGCTGGCGGTGGACCGGACCTACCAGGTCACCGAGTTCCCGACGGCCGATGAGTATGCGGCCATGGTCGAGAAGGCGCTGGTCAAGATCGCTGACGGCTGGCTCCACAAGGTGGTGCTCGGCCGCTGCCTCGATGTGGTCAGTTCGCCGCCGTTGGTGCCTGCCGAGATCATCGACCGCCTGCTGCAGACGCGCCCGGGACGCTATGTCTTCAGTGTCCCGCTGGTGAGCGACGATGCGGCCCCTGCCGACGGCCCGATCCTGGTCGGCGCGAGTCCCGAACTGCTGGTGCGCCGCGACGGCCTCGACATCTCTTGCACTCCGCTGGCCGGTTCCGTGCCGCGCTCCGCCGACGCAGCCGAGGACGCGGCGCGTGCCGCGGGTCTGCGGGAGTCGGCCAAGGACCTCGCCGAGCACGCGTTCGTCGTCGAGGCGATCGTGCACGCACTCAAGGAGGTGTGCGTCGAGATCGAGTACCCCGCCACCCCGGAGCTGCTCTCGACCGACACTGTCTGGCACCTCGCCACCCCGATCCGTGCCCGCCTCGCGGCCGGCGCGGAGGGCCCCAGCGCACTGCGCCTGGCCCAGCTCCTGCATCCGACGCCCGCCGTGGGCGGCGTACCCACTGCTGCCGCCAACGCCGTGATCGCGGACCTCGAAGGCGACCTGCGCGACTGGTTCGCCGGATGCGTCGGCTGGGTCGATGGCAACGGTGACGGCGAGTTCGCTGTGACGATCCGCGCCGCCGTGATCGACGGCGATCGGTTGCGCCTGTTCGCCGGGGCGGGCATCGTGACGGGGTCAGACCCCGCTTCCGAGGTGCGTGAGACCGGTGCCAAGCTCGCCACCATGGCGCGGGTCAGCGGTCTCGCGGTGGATTAGTGCTGCGCCCGGCGCTCATGGGAGGATCGGTCCACTTGAGGGGAGTATTCCTTCGCTGCGGGCTCGTCATCACGATCGAACGTCGCCGTTCGATCCGGACCCGTGGGTTGCCCGGCCAGCTCGACTGGACGGGGCAGCGGAAGAGACCTCGGGCGATCTTGTTGACCGCTCCAGCCCCTGAAAGAGGACTGCTTCCATGGATGTGACCACCCTCGAGTGGACGATCACGATCGTCGCCACGATCGGTGTCCTGCTCTTCGACATCATCGTGATCGCGCGCGATCCCCACGAGCCGACGATGAAGGAGTGCGCGGTCGCGCTCTCGTTCTACATCGGCGCGGCGCTCGCCTTCGGCCTGTTCATCTGGCTGCACCACGGCCACGACTACGGCATCGAGTTCTACACCGGCTGGTTGACCGAGTACTCCCTGTCGATCGACAACCTGTTCGTCTTCATCATCTTGATGGCGGCGCTCAAGGTGCCCAGGAAGTACCAGCAGGAGGCGTTGCTCGTCGGCATCGTGCTGGCCCTGATCTTCCGCGGCATCTTCATCGCGCTCGGCTACACGCTCATCGAGAACTTCAGCTGGGTCTTCTACATCTTCGGCGCGTTCCTGGTCTACACGGCCTTCAAGCTCGTGAAGTCCTACGGCAGCCACGAGGACGAGCACCCCGAGGACAACGCGGTCGTCTCCTTCGCCCGCAAGCACCTGAACGTCGGCGAGGAGTACCGCGGCCTGCGCCTCTGGTATACCGAGAACGGCGTGCGCTTCGTGTCCCCGATCCTGATCGTCATCATTGCGCTCGGTGTCACCGACATCCTGTTCGCGCTGGACTCGATTCCCGCGATCTTCGGCATCACCCAGGAGCCGTACCTCGTGTTCACGGCCAACGTGTTCGCGCTGATGGGCCTGCGCCAGTTGTACTTCCTGCTCGGTGGCCTGCTGCAGAAGCTCGTCTACCTGTCGCTGGGCCTGGCGTTCATCCTCGCCTTCATCGGCGTGAAGCTGGTCCTGCACGCCCTGCACGAGAACGAGCTGTCCTTCATCAACGACGGGCACGGCGTGCACGGTGCGCCCGAGATCTCGTCGCTGTTCAGCCTCGGCGTGATCATCGTGACGCTCATCGTCACCGGGGTCGCCAGCCTGTGGCGCGCGAACCGCGACGAGAAGGCCGCGCCTGCTGTTCCCGCCGCGGTCAACGACGTCGACGACACCCCGGGTCCCGACTGGCGCTAGGGATACGCAGTCTGGCGTCACGGCATCCATTAGGGTTTCGTGACGTCAGCCTGCTCCCGAACCGATCGACGAGGACTCCGTGGACCGACTCCAGGTGCAGTGGTCCGGTACCACCCGGACCTTCGAAGGCCCCCGCGTCGTCATCGGGCGTGAGCTCGACTGCGACGTACCGGTCACGGACGGGCGCGCCTCGCGACACCACGCCATCATCCAGGTCGAGGACGGCGTGTGGGTGGTCGTCGACTCCAGCAGCAACGGAACCTTCGTCTCCGGGCAGCGGATCAACCGACTTCCGCTGCAAGGCGCCCCGGTCAGCCTGAACGTGGGTGGCCCAGCGGGTGAGGCCGTCGTCGTCACGGTGTTGGCCCAGCAGGGCCCCGTGCCCCCGGCGTACCAACAGCCGCGGGTGCAGGCGCCGCCGCCGTACCAACCGCCGGTGCAGTCCTCCCGGCCCGTGCCGACCCCGCAGCCAACCCCGCAGCCCAACCCGCAGCCGGCGCAGCTCGGCGGCGAGTTCTGGAAGAACCTCCCGCCGCCGCAGGTGCCTGCGAGTGGTGCGCCGGTGGATGCTTGGCGACCCGTGGGCGTGCTGCCTCCGGGACAGCTCCCGCACGGACACTCCGTCGTCCTGCCCGCCCAGGTCCAGGCCGGGCGGTCGCTGAGCATCGGGCGCGACCACGCCAACGACATCGTGCTCGACGACGCGCTGGTCAGCCGGCGGCATGCGCGACTCGACCCGCCGACGGCGACGAGCCTGGCGGTGCTGCACGACCTGGGCTCGTTCAACGGCACCTTCGTCAACGGTCATCGCTTGCAGGGCGCCGTCCAGCTCCCGGTCGGTTCCGAGGTCATCGTCGGCAACCAGACCTTCCGTTGGGACGGCCACCAACTGGTCGCCTCGGCGACCGCCCACGAGTTCACGCTGTACGCCGACGGCCTCACCCAGGTCGTGGCCGGCGGCAAGCGCCTGATCGAGAACATCTCGTTCAAGCTCGAGCCACGCAGCCTGACCGCCGTCATCGGGCCGTCGGGTGCCGGCAAGTCCACCCTGCTGGGCGCGCTGACCGGTCTCAAGCCGGCCAGCCACGGTCGCGTCATCTGGCAGGGGCACGACCTCTACCAGCACTACGACCAGCTGCGCTTCCAGATCGGTCTGGTGCCGCAACAGGACATCCTGCATCCGCAACTCAAGGTCCGACAGGGGCTGCGGTACGCGGCCCAGCTGCGGCTCCCGCCGGACACCACGGCGCAGGAGTGGGACGCGCGGGTCAACCACGTCGCGAACCAGCTCCAGCTGGTGCAGCGGATGGAGAACCGGATCGGCACCCAGCTCTCGGGTGGCCAGCGCAAGCGGGTCTCGATCGCGACCGAACTGCTCACCGCACCGCCGCTCCTGTTCCTCGACGAGCCGACGTCGGGCCTGGATCCGGGGCTGGACCTCGAGGTCATGCGGCAGCTGCGCAGCCTCGCCGACGACGGTCGCGTCGTGATGGTGGTGACGCACTCGGTGCTCGCCCTCGACGTGTGCGACAACGTCCTGGTCCTCGCGCCCGGCGGCCGGATCGCGTACTTCGGCCCACCGGACGGCGTACTCGCCCACTTCGGGAAGACGAACTATCCCGAGGTGTTCGACCTCCTCGACGACCCCGACCTGTGGAGCCGGATCCCGGTGCCGCAGCACGCGGTCGACACGTCGTCGGTCCCGCGGCAGTCGCACGCGGGCTCGGTGCCCGCCCCGCCGCGCCAGTCCGTGTCGCGTCAGTTGTCGACCCTGATCAAGCGCAACCTGGCGGTCGTGTTCGCCGACAAGCTCCTGCTGGGCATGTTGATCCTGTTGCCCCTGATCCTCGGTGGGCTCAGTCGTCTCGTTCCCGGCAGCAATGGCCTGTCCCTCGACGCGACGGCAAGGGAACGGACCCTTCCCGACGGGTCGGTGGTCGAGTCGTTCGCAACCGGTGAGGCCTCCCAACGGCTGATCGTGCTGATCGTCGCCGCCTGCCTGATGGGCACGGCGCTCGCGATTCGCGAACTCGTGGGGGAGCGGCCGATCTTCAAGCGCGAGTACGCCGTCGGCCTCTCGCCCGGCGTCTACTTCATCAGCAAGGTGCTGGTCCTCGGTACGGCCGGCTTCGTCCAGGGCCTGCTGGTCACGTTCCTCGCCACGGTCGGACTGCCGGGTGCCGACGGCGACGTGGGCACCCTTCGGGTCGGTATCGCCATCGCGTCGCTGACCTTCACGATGGTGGTCATCGGTCTCGCACTGTCCGCGCTGGTCACCAGCACGGAGCAGACGATGCCCGCGCTGGTCGGCATGGTGATGGTCCAGTTGGTGCTCTCGGGCGCGTTGTTCGAGATCGCCGGCCGCGTCCTGCTCGAGCCGATCGCGTGGCTGTCGCCGTCGCGTTGGGGGTACGCCGCCGCGGCCTCCGCGATGGACTTCACCCGCGAGACCGAAGGCACCGACAAGGAGGACTGGATCGCCCTCGGCGGTGGCGGTCACTACCTGATGGACCTGATGGTGCTCGGGTTGTTGTGCCTCCTCGCGCTCGGCGCCGGGCTGCTCCTGGCCAAGCGCAGCGCCACCTCCGACGACTGATTGACTTGTCGAGCGCGTCTCCGACGCAGGACGGGCAGCAAGCTGCCGCCGACGTCTCCCGCCGCGCTGCCGACTGGCCGACCGGTCGGGGAATGCCGGGGCGCGATTTCGCCTTGGGTCAGGGATGACAACCTCCGGACCCCACCTCTCCGTCCTGGACCTCGTGCCGGTCCGCAGCGACCAGTCCACCGGTGACGCGGTCGCCGCGACCCTGGCTCTGGCGCGCACGGCCGATGCCCTCGGCTACCGCCGTTTCTGGATCGCCGAGCACCACAACATGCCGGCTGTGGCCGCGACCAACCCGGCGGTGCTGATCGGCCTGATCGCGTCGGTGACCGACCGGATCCGGGTCGGCTCCGGGGGAGTGATGCTCCCGAACCACGCCCCGCTGGTCGTTGCCGAACAGTTCGCGCTGCTCGAAGCGACCTTTCCCGACCGGATCGACCTGGGCATCGGGCGCGCGCCCGGCACCGACCCGGTGACCAGTTGGGCGCTGCGCCACGGCGCCGGCGGCGTCACGGACGAGGCGGTCTCCCGCTTCCCCGAGTACGTCGACAACGTGCTCGCGATGATGGAGCCGGCCGGCGTGGGCCTGGCCCTGCGTGGCCGCGAGCACATCCTGAAGGCGACCCCCGCCGCGACCTCGGTGCCGCAGATCTGGTTGCTGGGGTCCTCCGACTACTCCGCCCAGCTCGCTGCCGCCAAGGGGCGGCCCTACGTCTTCGCCCACCACTTCAGTGGCTCGGGGACCAAGGAGGCTCTGGAGCTGTACCGCTCCACGTTCCAGCCGTCGGCGGCGCTGGCCGAGCCGCGCACCTTCCTCACCGTGAACGCCTCGGTCGCGCCCACGACCGAGGAGGCCGAGCGCCTCGCGCTGCCCCAGCTGCTCCAGATGGCCGCCCTGCGGACGGGGCGCCCGCTGGCGGCCCAGCGGGTCGTCGAGGACGCCGAACTGATCGTGGAGGCCGGCCTGCCGGACGGCCACCAGGAGCTGATCGACGCCATGCGGAGTCGCTGGGTGATCGGCGACCCCTCGTCGGCCCGCGCCGCGCTCGAGTCGCTCGCGGCGACGTACGACGTCGACGAAGTGATGGTCAATCCGGTCGCCGGCGCGTTCGCCGGGGGCGATCCGCGCTCTGCTGCGGCCCGGGAACAGACCCTGACCCTGCTCGCCGGCTGACCCCTGCACGCTCGCAGATTGGGTGTTCACGGGTCGGAATGCATAAACTGGCGTGTCGGTCCAACGTGGGTTCGTGTGTGGTGCACAACTTGCGAGGTCCACTTCGCGCAACACCTGTTTCTCAGGCGTGCGGGGAGAGGTTCCCGGACCACCGGTAGACAACGTTCCCAACAAGATTGTGAGACATGGCCAAGAAGGAAGGCGTCATCGAGATGGAGGGCTCCGTCGTGGAGGCCCTTCCGAACGCCATGTTCCGCGTGGAGTTGAGCAACGGCCACAAGGTCCTCGCTCACATCAGCGGAAAGATGCGCCAGCACTACATCCGGATCCTCCCTGAGGACCGTGTGGTGGTGGAGCTCTCACCGTACGACCTCTCCCGTGGGCGGATCGTCTACCGCTACAAGTGAGCCACCGGCTCACCGTTACCGCCACTAGCTAGAAAGGGCTGACATGAAGGTCAACCCGAGCGTCAAGCCGATGTGTGACAAGTGCAAGGTGATTCGTCGCCACGGCCGCGTCATGGTCATCTGCGAGAACCCGCGTCACAAGCAGCGCCAGGGCTGAACAAGTCCCTGCGTGACCACAACTGAATACACATCTATCAACGTGATCGCTTAGGTCTCGCAAGCCCCGCCAACGGGCTGAGACCGAATCACCTCCGGAGCGGATGGCCGGAGCTGGGAAAGAACCCCCAGACGCATCACGACCACACCACCGTGAATCCAAGGAGAACGCCTTTCATGGCACGCCTCGTCGGAGTCGACCTCCCGCGCGACAAGCGCATCGAGATCGCACTCACCTACATCTACGGCATCGGCCGTACCCGCTCCCAGCAGCTGCTCGAGGTCACCGGGGTCAGCCCCAACCTCCGCGTGCACGAACTGGGAGATGAAGAGCTGGTCAAGCTCCGCGACGCCATTGACGCCGCGGGCATCAAGATCGAAGGTGACCTCCGTCGTGAGGTCCAGGCCGACATCCGTCGGAAGATCGAGATCGGCAGCTACCAGGGTCGTCGTCACCGCATGGGCCTTCCGGTCCGCGGACAGCGCACCAAGACCAACGCTCGTACCCGCAAGGGCCCGAAGCGCACGGTTGCCGGCAAGAAGAAGGCCAAGTGATCGATCGCCTCGTGCGATCTCACTGCCTCAGACCAGCTTCGACAAGGAGAAAATAGATGCCTCCCAAGGCTCGCGCGGGCGCCAAGAAGGTGCGCCGCAAGGAAAAGAAGAACGTTGCTCAGGGCGAAGCCCACATCAAGAGCACGTTCAACAACACGATCGTCACGATCACCGACCCCACGGGTGCGGTCATCTCGTGGGCCTCTGCCGGCACCGTCGGCTTCAAGGGCTCACGCAAGTCCACCCCGTACGCCGCTCAGATGGCTGCTGAAGCCGCTGGCCGTCGGGCGATGGAGCACGGCATGAAGAAGATCGACGTCTTCGTCAAGGGCCCGGGTTCGGGTCGCGAGACGGCGATTCGTTCGCTGGGTGCGATCGGCCTCGAGGTCGGCACCATCCAGGACGTGACCCCCGCCCCCCACAACGGCTGCCGCCCGCCCAAGCGCCGCCGCGTCTGAGATTAGGAGCGTAGAGACATGGCCCGTTACACCGGACCCCTGACCAAGAAGTCCCGCCGCCTCGGCGTGGACCTCGTCGGCGGCGACGCCGCATTCGAGAAGCGTCCTTACCCTCCCGGCCAGCACGGCCGCGCGCGGATCAAGGAGAGCGAGTACCGCAACCAGCTGCAGGAGAAGCAGAAGGCGCGTTACACGTACGGCATCCTCGAGAAGCAGTTCCACAAGTACTACGTCGAGGCAGCTCGTCGCCAGGGCAAGACCGGCGACAACCTCATCACGCTGCTCGAGTGCCGCCTGGACAACGTGATCTACCGTGCCGGCTTCGCCCGCACGCGTCGTCACGCCCGCCAGCTGGTCAACCACGGCCACTTCACGGTCAACGGCAAGAAGGTCGACATCCCGTCCTTCCAGGTCACCCAGTACGACATCATCGACGTGCGCGAGAAGTCGCTCGAGATGACGCCGTTCATCGTGGCCCGCGAGACCCACGGCGAGCGCATCGTTCCCGCATGGCTCGAGGCCGTTCCGACCCGCATGCGGATCCTGGTGCACTCGGTGCCGGTCCGTGAGCAGATCGACCTGCCCGTTCAGGAACAGCTCATCGTGGAGTACTACTCCAAGAAGTGATCATGTCTGCTCCGGCCCGTCGCTTCTCCGCAAGCGCGGGTCGGGGCAACATGCGTTGAACGTCCCTCTTCTCCATCCGCACCACATCTGGATCCTCATATAGCGGTCGATCCGGAAAGGAACGAAACAAGTGCTTATCGCACAGCGCCCCACCCTGTCGGAGGAGACTGTCGACCAGTTCCGGTCGCGCTTCGTCATCGAGCCCCTCGAGCCTGGCTTCGGCTACACGCTCGGCAACTCGCTGCGTCGTACTCTCCTTTCCTCGATCCCCGGTGCCTCGGTCACGAGCATCAAGGTCGACGGGGTCCTCCACGAGTTCTCGACCATCGAGGGCGTCAAGGAAGACCTCACCGAGATCATCCTCAACCTGAAGGGTCTGGTCGTCTCCTCGGAGCACGACGAGCCCGTCACCATGTACCTCCGCAAGTCGGGTGCCGGTGACGTCACCGGTGCCGACATCGCGCCCCCGGCCGGTGTCGAGGTCCACAACCCGGAGCTGAAGCTCGCGACCCTGGGCGACAACGGCAAGCTCGAGCTCGAGCTCGTCGTCGAGCGTGGCCGCGGCTACGTCTCCGCCGTCCAGAACAAGGGCGCCGACAACGAGATCGGCCGCATCCCGGTCGACTCGATCTACAGCCCCGTGCTGAAGGTGACCTACAAGGTCGAGGCCACCCGCGTCGAGCAGCGCACCGACTTCGACAAGCTCGTCATCGACGTCGAGACCAAGCCGTCGATCCTGCCCCGCGACGCCATCGCGTCGGCCGGCAAGACGCTGGTCGAGCTCTTCGGCCTGGCCCGTGAGCTCAACGTCGAGGCCGAGGGCATCGACATCGGCCCCTCGCCCGTGGACGAGCAGCTCGCCGCTGACCTCGCCCTCCCGGTCGAGGACCTGCAGCTCACCGTTCGGTCCTACAACTGCCTCAAGCGCGAGGGCGTCCACACCGTGGGCGAGCTCATCAGCCGCTCGGAGCAGGACCTGCTGGACATCCGCAACTTCGGTGCGAAGTCCATCGACGAGGTCAAGGCCAAGCTGCACGAGATGGGTCTGTCCCTCAAGGACAGCGCCCCGGGCTTCGACCCGTCGGCTGCTCTCGCCAACTACTCGGACGACGAGGACGACGAGTCGTTCATCGAGTCCGAAGAGTTCTGAGTTGAACGGGCCGAGCGTGTCTTCGGCGCAGAGGGGGCAGCAAGCTGCCGCCGACGCCTCCCGACACGCTGCCGGCCTCTGAATCCGTCCCTCTGGGACATCCACTATCCCGGTACCTGACACGGCCGGGGAGAATCGAGAAAAGCAATGCCCAAGCCCAAGAAGGGCCCCCGCCTCGGCGGTAGCTCGGCGCACCAGCGCCTCATCCTCGCGAACCTCGCCACCGCTCTCTTCGAGCACGGCAAGATCACGACGACCGAGGCCAAGGCCCGCACGCTGCGGCCCTACGCCGAGAAGCTGATCACCAAGGCGAAGAAGGCTCACGCTGGCGAGAACCCGCTGCACCAGCGTCGCGAGGTCCTCAAGACCATCCGCGACAAGGGTGTCGTGCACACGTTGTTCGCGGACATCGCGCCGACGTTCGCCGAGCGTCCGGGTGGCTACACCCGGATCACGAAGATCGGTCCGCGCCAGGGCGACAACGCCCCCATGGCCGTGATCGAGCTCGTGACCGAGGCGTTCGCCCCGTCCGCTCCGAAGGCACCCAAGGCCGAGCCCGCCGTCGAGGCTGCTCCGGTCGAGGAGACCCCTGAGGCCGAGGTCGTCGAGACCGAGGTCGCCGAGGTCGAGGCCACCGAGGAGGCTCCCGTCGAGGAGGCCACCGACGAGGTCGCTGCCGAGGAGTCCGACGAGGACGCCGACAAGGCCTGATCTGCAGCATTGCAACACACCGACCCGGTTCGCTCCTGCGAACCGGGTCGGTTCGTTTTTACCGATTCGGGTGCCCGCTCGCGCGCCGATAGACTGGAGCCATGAGCATCGACCTGGGGACCCCTCGCCTGATCGAGGAAGGCCAGCGCGAGGTGCTGCTGGCGGCACCCCGCGGTTACTGCGCGGGTGTCGACCGCGCGGTCGTGACCGTCGAGCAGGCGCTCGACCTCTATGGCTCGCCCGTCTACGTGCGCAAGCAGATCGTCCACAACAAGCACGTCGTGGCCAACCTCGAGGCGCGGGGCGCGATCTTCGTCGAGGAGCTCGACGAGGTCCCTGCGGGCGCCACCGTTGTCTTCTCGGCCCACGGTGTCTCGCCCGCCGTTGTCAACGAGGCGGCCGAGCGGGACCTGAAGACCATCGACGCGACATGTCCGCTGGTCACGAAGGTGCACCGGGAGGCCGTTCGATTCGCGGCCGATGGCTACACCATCCTGCTCATCGGGCACGCCGGACACGAAGAGGTCGAGGGCACCGCCGGGGAGGCCCCTGACCAGACCGTCCTCGTTGAGCACCCTGATGACGTGGACCACCTGGAGTTCCCCGCCGATGCCAAGCTCGCCTGGCTCTCCCAGACGACGCTGAGCGTCGACGAGACGATGGAGACGGTCCGGCGTTTGCGCGCGAAGTTCCCGCAACTCGAGGATCCGCCGAGCGACGACATCTGCTACGCCACCCAGAACCGCCAGGTGGCGGTCAAGGAGATCGGTGCCGCTGCTGACCTGGTGATCGTGGTCGGCTCCGCCAACTCGTCCAACTCGGTGCGCCTGGTCGAGGTGGCCCTCGAGGTCGGCGCCAAGGCGTCGTACCGCATCGACGACGTGTCAGAGCTGGACGAGACCTGGCTCGACGGTGCCGCCACGGTGAGCGTCACCTCCGGTGCCTCAGTGCCCGATCACCTCGTGACCGAGGTCCTGGCCTACCTTGCCGAGCGCGGCTACCCCGACGCCCGGGCGGTCCAGACCGCAGAGGAGACGTTGGCCTTCTCGCTGCCCAAGGAGCTGCATCGCGACCTCAAGGCCGCAGGACGCAGCACCAAGACCGCCGTACGGCTCTGATGGCTCGCTATCTCGACGTCCACCCGGACAACCCGCAGCCGCGATCGATTCAGCAGATCGTCGACGCACTCCACGACGACGCGCTGATCGCGTACCCGACGGACTCGGGTTACGCCCTGGGCTGCCGGGTCGGCAACCGTGACGGCCGCGACCGGATCCTCAAGATTCGCGGGCTCGACGACCGCCACCACTTCACCCTGGTGTGCCGCGACTTCAGCCAGCTCGGTCAACTGGTCCACGTCGACAACGCGGCGTTCCGCGCGATCCGTGCCGTGACGCCCGGGCCCTACACGTTCATCCTGCCCGGCACCCCCGAGGTGCCGCGGCGACTGCTGCACCCCAAGAAGAAGACCGTGGGCGTGCGCATCCCTGACCACACCGTCGTCCAGGCCATCCTCGACCTGCTCGATGAGCCGTTGCTGTCGAGTTCGCTGATCCTGCCGGGCGAGACCGAGCCGCGCACCATGGGCTGGGAGATCAAGGAAGACCTCGACCACGCGGTCGACATCGTGGTCGAAGCGGGGGAGACCCCCGCCGAGCCGACCACGGTCGTGGACTGGTCGGAAGGCGCGCCCGAGATCATCCGCCGCGGGGCCGGCGACCCTGACCGCTTCGCCTGATCCGTCGATCAGGTCAGCGCGGGTGGCGGAGCAGGAACGACCGTCGTACGGCGAGCAGAGCCAGGCAGGCGGCGTACCCGAAGACCAGGGCGAGGGCATGTCCTGACAGCCCGGAAACGGTGGCCTGGACGAAGCCGTCATCGCTGCGGGCGATCGAGCCCGGCTCGCTGATCCCGAGCAGCAAGGCCACGAACAGCATGGCCAGCGGCGGCAGGACACCGACCGGGAAGAAGTCGGACGGCTTGACCAGCAGTGCGACG
Organism: Nocardioides sp. WS12; assembly: GCF_014108865.1. NCBI lineage: Bacteria > Bacillati > Actinomycetota > Actinomycetes > Propionibacteriales > Nocardioidaceae > Nocardioides > Nocardioides sp. WS12. The sequence goes on from NZ_CP053928.1 coordinate 1,892,383, forward strand.
CCGACGCAGATCGTCACGAACGCCAGGTCGTAGAACAGGCCGAGTCCGTCACTGAGGACGAGGTCGAGGACGGTCGCGGTCAGCAGCAGCGCCATCGCGAGGGCGATGAGTTCACGCGCAGGCTGGCGACCCTCTTCCCAGAGCGTGGGAGGTCGCGGTGACAGCGCCGAGTTCACACCTTCACGCTAGTTCGTCTGGACGGCCGTCGTCCGGACCCGCGCCGCAGCGTCAGTCGGCCAGGTCGACGATGACGGGTGCGTGGTCGCTCGGGGAGCCGGTGTTCTGGGCGGGGTCCCGCTCGTCGCGGTCGATGAATGCGCCGGTGACGCGCTCGGCGAAGCCGGGGGAGCCGACCACGAAGTCGATCTTCAGGCCGCGGTCGCGCTCGAACCGCTGGCGGTAGTAGTCCCAGTACGTGTAGCCGGGCGCGTGCTCGCGGGTGACCTCGGCCCAGCCGCTGTCGAGGAAGCCCTGGAACGCCGCACGCTCGGCGGGCGTCACGTGGGTCGAGTTGCGGAACTGGGCGACGTCGAAGACGTCGTCGTCGGTCGGGCAGATGTTCCAGTCCCCGACGAGGGCAGTCGGCGTACCGAGCCAGTCGTTCGCCGCGGTGTGCAGGCCCGCCAGCCAGTCGAGCTTGTAGGCGTAGTGCGGGTCCTCCGGCTTGCGGCCGTTGGGGATGTAGAGACTCCAGATCCGTACGCCGCCGCAGGTTGCGCCGATCGCCCGCGCCTCCACGACCGGCGGCTCGCCCCAACCCGGCTGACCCGGGAAGCCGATCGTCACGTCGTCCAGGCCGACCCGGCTGATCAGGGCCACGCCGTTCCACTGGTCCAGCCCATGGGCCGCGACGTCGTACCCGCGGGCCTGCAGGCCCATCAGCGGCACCTGGTCCTCGCGCGCCTTGATCTCCTGCAACGCGAGCACGTCGATGTCGTGGCGCTCGAGGAAGGCCTCGACCCGGTCGATTCGCGAGCGAAGAGAATTCACGTTCCAGGTTGCGATACGCACCTCAGGAGGCTATCCGGGACGGCTCCGCGCCCCCACAATGGAGGCCAATCATGGGATGAAAGGTCGTGGCACAGTGTCAGCACGAATCCGCAGGGTCGCCGTAGGAGCCACATGTCTGGTGGCTGCCGTTGCCGGCGTCACGACGTCGGCGTCCGCCGAGGACGGCTCCGCCGTACCGACCTTCAAGGAGTTCGAGTCCTCGACCTACGTCGACGTGGACGGTGCCTACGTCGTCAACGGTGACGAGGTCGAATCCACCAAGGGTGGGCTGAAGAAGTTCTACGAGGGGATGGTCGGCTCCGACGACGTCCCGATCGACGGTCTCATCGTCAACACCGTGAGCGGTCGCGACGACAAGTGGAGTGCCTCGCAGGCCCTGAACCTCACGTACTGCGTGAGCACCAAGTTCGGCACCCGTCACGCCGACGTCGTTGCCGCGATGGCCGGTGGCGCCGGGCTGTGGGAGGCGGCGTCGTCGAAGGTCAACTTCGTCTACGTCCCCGCGCAGAACAGCAGCTGCAACACGCGCAACAACAACGTCCTGTTCTCGGTCGAGCCGGTCAGCACCTCGCAGTACATCGCCCGTGCGTTCTTCCCGAGCACGGCCAAGCGGTCGCGCAACGTGCTGATCGACGACTCGATCTGGAGCTCGGGCAACTGGGAGCCGATCGACATCCTGGCTCACGAGCTCGGCCACACCCTCGGGTTCCGTCACGAGCACACCCGCCCCGAGGCCGGCACCTGCTTCGAGGACAACAACTGGCGTCCGCTGACGCCGTACGACGCGGCGTCGATCATGCACTACCCGCAGTGCAACGGCAGTTCGAGCGACCTGGAGTTCCAAGCGTCCGACGCCGCTGGTGTGAGGGCCCTCTACGGCTCCTGACAGCTGCTCCACTGACGACGGCCCTCCCTGCCTCCCAGGGAGGGCCGTCGCTGTGTCTCCTCGCTGATTCGGGTCGCTCCGTCGTACGGCCATAGACTCAGCGCCCGTGGCACTCACCATCGGCATCGTCGGTCTCCCGAACGCAGGCAAGTCAACGCTCTTCAACGCGCTGACCAAGAACGACGTCCTCGCGGCGAACTACCCGTTCGCCACCATCGAGCCCAATGTGGGCGTGGTCGGCGTACCCGACGCCCGCCTGCCGAAGCTCGCCGAGATCTACGGCTCCGAGCGGATCCTTCCCGCGACGGTGGAGTTCGTCGACATCGCCGGCATCGTCCGCGGCGCCTCGCAGGGCGAGGGCCTGGGCAACAAGTTCCTGTCGCACATCCGCGAGTCCGCAGCCATCTGCCAGGTGACCCGGGTGTTCCGCGACGAGGACGTCACCCACGTCGACGGCGAGGTCAACCCCGCCAACGACATCTCCACCATCCAGACCGAGCTGATCTTCGCCGACCTCGAGACGGTCGAGAAGTCGATCGTCCGGCTGGAGAAGGAGTCGCGGAAGGTCAAGGACCTGGTCGCGAACCTGGAGGCCGTCAAGGAAGCCAAGGAAGCGCTCGAGTCCGGTACGCCGATCATCGCGACCAAGATCGACCGCGAACTGCTCCGCGAGCTGTCGCTGCTCACCGCCAAGCCGTTCATCTTCGTCTTCAACTGCGACGCCGACGAACTCGCCGACGAGGCCCTCAAGGCGAAGATGCGCGAGATCGTCGCGCCCGCCGAGGCGATCTTCCTCGACGCGAAGTTCGAGTCCGAGCTCGTCGAGCTCGACGACGAAGAAGCCGCCGAGTTCCTTGCCGAGGCCGGCGTCACCGAACCCGGCCTCGAGACCCTGGCCCGCGTCGGCTTCGAAACCCTCGGCCTGCAGACCTACCTGACGGCTGGGCCCAAGGAAACGCGTGCCTGGACGATCCGCAAGGGCGACACCGCCCCCGAGGCCGCCGGCGTGATCCACACCGACTTCCAGAAGGGCTTCATCAAGGCCGAGGTCGTCTCGTTCGACGACCTGACTGCGCTGGGCTCGATGGCCAAGGCCAAGGAAGCCGGCAAGGTCCGCATGGAGGGCAAGGACTACGTCATGGCTGATGGCGACGTGGTGGAGTTCCGCTTCAACGTCTGACGTCGACGAACTCAACCGTCGTCTTGCCCGCGCTGAGCACGCACCTGGTGCGTGCTGAGCGCGGGACAGCGTCACCACACGGGCGAGTAGGGTCCCACCGTGCATGTGAGCATCGACGAACTCGTCATCGCGGATGCCGCGGAGGCGTGGGTGGCAGCGGGATTCACCGTCGACGATGACGAGGTCTGTCGCGTCGGAACCGTGCGGCTCCGGTTGGCGGGGGCCGGGCACGGCAAGGGCATCGTCAGCTGGTCACTGCGCGACGTACCGGCCGGGCTCACGGAGCTGGACGGGATCGTGACCACGGTTTCGGACACACCGCTCGCGGAGCCGGCGCAGCACGCCAACGGGGTGACGCACATCGACCACGTCGTGCTGCTCTCGCCGAATCTGCCGCGAACGCTGGCTGCCCTCGGCGACATCGGGCTGGAGGCGCGTCGGGTCCGCGACGGTGAGCTCGGTGGAGCGCCGGTGCGGCAGGCCTTCTTCCGGCTCGGTGACGTGATCCTGGAGGTCATCGGTGCGCCGGACTCAGCAGGGGAAGGGTCCTCGAGTCTGTGGGGTCTGACGTACACCGTTGACGACATCGACGCCGCGGCCGTATTCCTCGGCGAGCGCACCGGGCCGGTCAAGGATGCGGTCCAACCGGGGCGGCGGATCACCACGCTGCGGAACCGTGAGATCGGCATCTCGGTGCGTACGGCGTTGATCTCACCGCACCGCCGAGACGGCTAGGAGCGACGGCTCACTGAGCCAGGACCCGGGCATCCTCTGCTCGCTCCTGGTCGAACGGCACCGTGCCGAGCTCCAGTCGGAGGTCGCGGATGCCGGAGTGCTCGCGGGCGTACTCCAGTTCCCGCAGCAGGTCGCCGAGCACGTTGTAGAGGACGCTGCCGACGCTCAGCGTCGACAGGGTGCCGAGCGCCTGGCCGTGCTCGTCGACGTACCCGCTCCCGCTGTCGCCGGGGATGCCCGGCGACGGGGCGATGATGACGTGGGCCCAACCCTCGGTCTCGGGTTGGTCGGCCATGGTCTGGGCGGCCTGGCGGGAGGCGGGGCTGTTGTCGCGGCGCAGCGAGGAGCGACCGAAGCCGTAGGCGCGGTCGAGGATGAAGAGACCGCCCTCGGAGAGGCCGTCCGGCCCGCCCCAGTGCGGCATGCTCGGATTGATCAGCTTGCGGTAGCGAGGGTTCACCTTGATCAGCGCGAAGTCGTTGAAGCGACAGGCGTTCGGGTCCTTCTCGCCAACCTTCCGCATCGTGTGCCAACTGCTGTAGGCGAGCCGCCCCTTCGCGAGTTGCTGGCCGGCGTCGTACTTCGTGCCGTGCAGGTTGAACGTCACCTTGGTGCCGAGCGGCCTGGACCGCGCCTTGCAGCCGTTGATCTCGTCGCCGCTCGCCGACGCGCAGTGCGCGGCCTGGCCGAGGTAGACGTTGCCGGCCGCATCGGTGAAGACGAAGTTGGTCGTGCACTGCGCCCGGCCGGTGAGGGTCTGGATGCCCGGAGTGACGGTCGCCTTGCCGAACGGTGTCCATCCCGGCGTACGGCGCACCAGTTGTTCCGTGACGCTGCTGACCGGGGCTGCCAGGTGACGACTCGGCTCGTCCTTCTCGAACGGCTTGAACCAGACGTTCGCGATCGCGAGGATCGTGAGCAGGGTGAGTACCTTGCCCCACCCGATCCCTGGTTCGGTCGCGCTCACCTCCCGATCATCACCCTCCTGCGTCAGGAATGACAGGACGCACGCCGCGACGTGATCAGGGTTGGTGCCGTGCAGCGGGTCTCAGGCGAGCGTTTGCAGGGTCTCGGCCTGCCGGACCAGGAACGTGCGCTCGTCGAGCTTCTTGCGGCGCATCCACGCCGTGACCTCGAGGTTGCACTTGCTGGCGTTGCAGGACCGACAGGCCGGCACGACATTCGTCAACGTGTAGCGACCGCCCCGCGAGATCGGCAGGATGCAGTCCTTCTGGAGCGCGGCATCCACGGCTCCGCAGTAGGCGCAGCCGCCCCAGACCTCCATGAGCGCGAACCACTGGTCGTCGGTCAGGTCGTGGTCCACCTTGGCCATCCGCCGTTGGCGGCGCTTGGCGTACGTCGCGGCACGGCTGCGGGTGGGCACGACGCGAGTATGCCGTGGTCAGGGCTCCCAGATGTCGAGGGTGACCGTGTCGATGGTCCCCGTGTCGTCGAGGAACAGGTCAACGGTGAACCACTCGAGGCAACCGTCGATCGTGGCGTCCGTCGGCTGCAGGGAGACGCGTCGGTGGCCGGCGAGGCCGTCCGGAGCGGGGTTCGGCGGATTGGCGCAGTGCGGGTGCTCGCCGATCGAGGTCATGAAGCCGGCGAGGGAGCCGTCGTCGCCGTCAGATTCGACATGCCGGGCGATCAGGCCCAGTGCGTTGAACGGTCCGACGTGGCCGCGGAAGGCGGCGAGGTCGACGTCCCACGCCCCGATCGAGGCGAGCTCGGCGCGGGCGCGGGTCGCGACGAGGCGGGTGCCGAGTCCGAGGTCGACGTGCGCGGCGAAGGGGAGTGCCGCAGCCATGTCGGCACTCGGGTCGGTCGCCAGGGCCACCAGTGACTGGAGGAGGGCTTTGTCGTCGTACGACGCCGGGGTGGGGGTGCTCGCGGGGAAGCTCTCGGTGGCGCTCGGGCTGGAGGCGGCCGTCGTCGGCTCGGCTGCGACGTCCTCGACCTTGTTGCCGCAGGCCGCGCACGCAAGGACGGCGGCCAGGGCGATGGCGAGACGAGCTCTCATGGCGCACTCCTCGGTTCGGGTGAAGAGAAGACGCCCCGGCGTTGCTGGCGGTTGTCCCTGGGGAGGTGGCTGTCGGTGCGGTGTGGGAAATTTCTTCCGTGCCCGCCCGTCCCGATGTCCCCGAGGCCTACCTCGCCCGATTGCGCCAGACCTTTGCGGCGTTGCCGGAGTGCCACGAGGAGGAGGCGTGGACCGGAGTCCGCTGGCGCGTCGCGGGTACGACGACCACGGTCGCGCACGTCTTCGGCGGCGAGGACCAGTTGTTCCGGATCGTGTTTCGCGCCGAACCCGAGGAGGTGATGGCGTTCCAGCACCTCGGGGCGCCGTACTTCAAGGGCGAATGGGGCGCCAATGTCGTCGGCCTGCTCCTCGACGACAGCTCCGACTGGGAGGAGCTCGAGGAACTTCTCACCGACTCCTACTGCCTGCAGGCACCGCAGCGACTGGTCGACCTGGTCGACCGCCCCGGCGCGTCCCGGTCGTGAGCCTCAGGTGTAGTTCGGGTTGTTGCCCGTCGGCATCGTGATGTTCGTGACCTTGCCCTCGCCGAGGAAGAACCGCACGCCGAGGCGGAGGAACTCGTCGAACAGCCAGTAGCCCTGCGGAGCGAACGGGAACCACATCGTCGCCTCGCGGAACGCGATGAACGGAGGCCACCCGGCCTTCACGAGGGGGTCGGTCACCGGCTCCTTGGGAACCTCGAGCCAGTCGGCAATCTGCTCGCCGAGGCAGAAGCGCGTGAAGGAGTGCAGCATGGGCTTGGTCAGGCCGCCGTCGTACTTCGCGGCCAGGTTGAGCAGGATCTTCGCGAGGGCCACACCCTCGGTGGTCGGTGCGAGGATCGGGTCGAGGACCTGACGGGACTGGGCGTTGGCCCCACTCCAGTTGGCCGGGATGTACTCGTCGGCCACACCCAGCAGGTGCGCGGTGATCTGCCACAGGTGCAGGAATGCCGCAGAGTCCCCGGAGGGCATGGGCACACCCCACGCGGTGAGCTTGTTGAACGAGAAGGTGGCCAGGCTGTGCCAGGTCACCATGATGTCGGCCTGGCTGATCGGCTTGGCCTCATCGGCTGACGCGTGCCAGTGGCTCGACTTCGGAAGCAGGTGGCGCACAGCGGCGTGGGTGAGCCGGGTCTTCAAGCATGTGACCACCATCTGGCCGCCAGGGCCGAAGGCGTCGCGGACGCCGATGTCGTAGCCGAGCTTGGCGGTCTTGTCGATGCGGTCCTTCATCTCGGCACCGCCGGCGGAGTAGTAGACCGCCTTGGCCTCGCGAGGGATGACGCAGCTCATCATTCCGCTGCCGAGCCCGTACAGCACGCCGAGGTAGAGGCCGCGCTTCTCGTAGAACGAGAACGCGCGCGACAACTTGGCCTGGTCGGTCCAAGCGGGCAGTTGGCGGGCCTTCTCGAGGAAGATCCGTACGTCGGCGGGCAGGCCTGCGGGGAGTGCCTGACCGTTGTGGGTCCATGCGGCCAGGAGTTCGTTGACCAGGTCGACCTCTCCCCGCTCGAAGAGCGCGGCGACGAGGGAGTCGGCTTCGTCGTCCCAGACCTGGCGCGGATCCAGGCCGGTCCCGGTGCCGATGACCGACGACGTCGGTGACCATGTCCACGCCGCAGCCGGCATCACGATTCCGAAGGCCCCTGCGGCTCCGAGCGCGCTGCTGCCGCGCAACAGACTCCGCCTGCTGAATCCCTGCATCGGACACTCCTTGGTCGGCATTGGTACGGTGATACGCGTTGAGTATCTATGTATCACGGATCAAGGGAGCTGAACCAGTGGCTGATGCGGTCGGATCACTGCTCGAACGTGCCTTCGCCGACATGGCCGCATCGCTGGCCGCCGACGAAGCGAACGCCGACCTGCTGGACGCGGCGTCCGATCTCTTCTCCCGCCACGGCATCCAGCGGACCACGATGGACGACGTCGCGCGCCGTGCCGGGCTCTCGCGGATCACCGTCTACCGCCGGATCAGCTCCAAGGAGGCGCTGGTCGAACAGGTCGTGCTGCGCGAGTTCCGCCGCTACCTCGACCAGTTCCGCGTCGACATCGCTTCCGCCGATACGGTCGAGGACCGCGTCGTGCTCGGCTTCATCAGCTCGCTGCGTTCGATCAGGAGCAATGCCCTGATCGGTGGATTGATGGTGGCCGAACCTCAGGCCCTCGTACCTCTGCTGGAGACCACGGGACGCACTCTCGCGACGGTTGCGCAGTTCGTCGCGGGCCAGTTGCGCCGGGAGCAGGGAGCCGGCCAGATCGGCGCGGATGTCGACGTCGACTTGGTGGCCGAGGTCATGGTGCGGCTCACGACATCGTTCCTGATGACGCCGAGTGCGTTGGTCGACCTCGAGGACGATCGGCAGCTCGGTGACATCGCCCGCCGATTCCTGGTGCCGATGCTGGGGATCAACCGTCTAGGTTGACGGGGTGACCGAGTCGGACAACGCACTGGCCGTCCAGACGCTCCGCGTCGAGCGGACCCTCGTGATCGGCCTGAACCGGCCCGACAAGCGCAATGCGATCAACGCTGAACTGACGCAGGGCCTCGACGAGGCGCTCAACCTGCTCGATGACGACGACGACTTGTGGTGCGGCGTCCTCACCGGAGGACCGGCGGTCTTCTGCGCCGGTGCTGACCTGGCGGAGGGTCCGGGGGAGCCGACCGATCGTGGTGGCTACGCCGGACTCACCTCGCGGGAGCGCACCAAGCCGCTGATCGCTGCCGTCGAGGGGTACGCCCTGGGTGGCGGGTTCGAACTGGTGTTGAGCTGCGACCTCGTCGTGGCCTCGCGTACGGCGACGTTCGGGTTCCCCGAGGTCAAGCGCGGACTGCTGGCCGACTTCGGTGGCGTCTTCCGCGCGCCGCGGTTGCTGCCGCCGAACGTCGCGCTCGAGATGCTGCTCACGGGGGAGTCCCTCGACGCCGAGCGCGCCGAGCGGCTGGGGTTCGTGAACCGGCTGGTCGAACCGGGGTTGGCGTTCGACATTGCGCTGGGACTCGCCGCGACGATCTGCGGCAACGCACCGCTGGCCGCTCGGGAAGCACTGACGTTGGCCCGCCGGGAGATCCACGGGGACGAAGCGGCGGCCTGGGAGGCCAGCCATGCCGCGCTGGCGCGGCTGCTGGCGTCGAACGACGTGGCGGAGGGCGTTGCTGCCTTCTTCGAGCGGCGCGAGCCGCGGTGGACCGGCCGCTGACGAACGCGGAATGTTGATGCAACCGTCGGGACACCGGCGGCGGTGGCTCAGGAGGCGATGTCCGGCGTGGTGTCGCTGTCCGAACGGGCCGCGATCCGGGCGCGATTCTCTGCGCGGCGCTCCACGAAGCGGGACGCCTGGGCGTCGAGGCCTTCGAGGAACGTCGCGAGTTCAATGCGGGCCTGTTCGCCGACCGCGCTGAAGTTGGTGCGGTCGAAGATGTCCCAGTGCCGCAGGATCGGCATGATCACGTCGTCGTGGTGCAATCTCAAGTCGTAGATGCCGGCCTTGGCGATGATCATCGAGTTGCGGCGAAAACCGGCCATGGTGGCGCCCGGCATCTCGAATCCGATGACCTCGTCGGCGATCGCACGCATGGTTTCGTCGGGGGCGAGCTCCAACGCGGCCCCCACGATGTTGCGGTAGAAGACCATGTGCAGGTTCTCGTCCTTGGAGATCCGGGCGAGCATCCGGTCCGCAACGGGGTCGTTGGTGACCTTGCCGGTGTTGCGGTGCGAGACGCGGGTGGCGAGCTCCTGGAAGGACACGTAGGTGACCGCTTCCAGCGGCGTCTTGTCCCCTGAGTCGTAGCCGGACGTCATGTAGTCGATCCGGGCGCGCTCGAGCTCGACCGGGTCCACCCCGCGGGTCACGACCAGGTAGTCGCGCATGGCAATGCCGTGGCGATTCTCTTCGGCGGTCCAGCGGCCGACCCAGGTGCCCCAGGCGCCGTCGCGACCGAACCGGGTGGCGATCTCACGGTGGTACGACGGCAGGTTGTCCTCGGTCAGCAGGTTGGTGATCATCGCTGCCTTGGCGGTTTCGGAGAGCCGTGACTGTTCGGGCGACCAGTCCTCGCCACCCAGGAATGCGAAGTCGCGGCCCTGGCTCCACGGGACGTAGTCGTGGGGGTGCCACTCCTGCGCCATACCGAGGTGGCGGTCGAGATTCTCCGCAACGACCGGCTCCAGGGCCTCCAGCAAATGGTTTGCAGTACTCACGAGCACTCCCTCATTCGTCTGTCAGTGAGCCTACGCCTCTGGTCCAGGCGCACCTCGATGAAGAAACCCACGCACCTCGATGAAGAAACCCACGCACCTCGATGAAGAAACCCACGCACTTCGTGTGAGAAACCCACGCACCTCGCGCGTGACTGGGGGCTGGGTGACAGGCTGGACGCATGCGAGAGCGCTGGCGATCGGGACTGGTCCTGCTCCTCAGCGCCGTCCTGCTGGCCGGCATCGTCCTGTTCGCACCCGGCAGTGAGAACAGCGCCTTCCGCCGGTTGATCGGAATCGGCGACGACCCACTCGGTACGCCCGCCGACGTCCCCGCGGGTGGGGTGTACGCGTTCCTGGAGCACCAGCGCGGCAACCCGGACGACCCGGTTGCGTGGGATCCGTGCAAGGAGATCCACTTCGAGGTCAACACCGACGGTGCGCCCGACGGCGCTGAGGACACGGTCGACTTCGTGCGCGAAGCGGTTGCGGTCGTCGCCGAGGTCACCGGCCTCCGTTTCGTGTACGACGGCACCACCGATCGCCGACCGAAGTGGGACGGCGCGTTCGTGCCCCTCGGCGGCCGACGTGAGCCGGTCCTCATCTCCTGGGCCACGGCGTCGGAGGTCGATGAACTCAAGGGCAACGTCGCCGGACTCGGCGGGGCCGCTGCCCGCGAAGGTGTCGACGGTCGGCTGCGTTTCATCACGGGCGGTGTCACGCTCGACAGCGCATCGTTCGACGACCTCGAGGACGAGCGCGACGGCGAAGAGTTCCAGCGCGCGATCCTGTTGCACGAGCTCGGCCACCTGGTCGGCCTGGACCACGTCGACTCCCCGGCGGAGTTGATGTTCGCGGACAACATCGGCCAGCGCGACTTCGGTCGCGGTGACCTCAACGGACTGGTCCGGCTCGGCGAGGGCCGCTGCAGCTGACGAGGGTCGGGGATTTCGTCGGCCGGTGGGAGCAGAATCAGGCCATGGACCTCGAGCCGGAGAAGCCGCAACCGTCGAAGTTCTACGACGGGGGCCTGCCCCCGGGCGAGCCGCGCCCTGACCTGCCGGTGAAGGTGATGCTCGAGCGGATCGAGAAGCCGTCGGGGCGCAAGCAGCGGGAGTCCTTCCTGCTGCTGCGCCGGATCGCGTACCGCGATGACGTGTACGGCGAGATCCTGGTGCCGGCCGACCCCGCCACCTTCGAGACCGACTTCACGTCGGTGCCGACGCTGTTCACCTGGCTGGTCCCGAAGACCGGCGCGCACCTGCCCGCGGCGCTGATCCACGACGGCATGGTCGGCGCGCACGACTACGTCGCCACCGGCTATCCGCCGGGACAGGATCCGATCGACCGGGTCGCAGCGGACGCGATCTTCCGCCGCGCCATGCGCGACAGCATGATCGGCCCGATTCGCCAGTGGCTCGTGTGGTCGGCCGTCACCCTCGGCACCATCTGGGGTGGATCGACCGCGTGGAGCACGACCCGCCACTGGCGCTACCGGATCGCCGCCCTCGCCTCGATCCTCGTCGTCGTCGCACTCGGCGTGATCGCCACGCTCGACCTGTTCGACGTCGTGGCCTGGCTCCCCTGGATGGGGGAGGGGCGGTCGTTCGCTGTCGAGTTGGTCGGCGGACTGGCGGGGGCGGTCGTCGTACCGCTCCTGTTGGGGCTGACCTGGGGGCGATTCGCCGTCGCCGGGGTGGTCAGTTGTGTCGCGCTGGCGGTCCTCCTGCACGTCACCGTGCTGCTCGGACTGATCAGCGTCGCCTACCTCGGCGCGGAGTGGGTCGCGCGCCGCAAACCGGTCGCGATGATCGTGCTCGCCGGGGTTGTGATCGCAGCCCACCTGGTGCTGGTGCTTTTGTTCCTGTGAACGTTCCTTCGCTTCCGGAACGGCAGTAGATTCACAGGGTGACCAGCATCGAAACCGCTCCCGCAGAGACCTCCGCGGCGACCTTCACGTCGCTCAACCCCGCCAACGGTGAGGTCGTCGGTACCCACCCCATCCACGACGCCGCGCACGTGCAGGCAACCGTGGCGAGTGTCCGCAAGGAAGCCGAGCGGTGGCGTGCGCTGGGATTCGACGGTCGCAAGAAGGCCCTCGCCGCCTGGCGCAAGGTGATCGCCCACCGCCTCGACGAGCTCGCGTCCCTGATGTCCCGTGAAAATGGCAAGCCGCACGGTGACGCGCTCCTCGAGGCGTCGCTCGCGATCGACCACCTCGCGTGGGCCGGCAGTCATGCCGAGAAGGTGCTCAAGCGCCGGATGGTGTCGCCGGGCCTGCTGATGGTCAATCAGGCCGCCACGATCGAGTACCGCCCCCTGGGCGTCATCGGCGTCATCGGTCCGTGGAACTACCCCGTCTTCACCCCGATGGGTTCCATCGCCTACGCGCTCGCCGCAGGCAACGGGGTGGTCTTCAAGCCCTCCGAGTTCACTCCCGGGATCGGCGAATGGCTCGCCGCGACCTTCAAGGAGGCCGTCGGCCACGGCGTCTTCCAGGTCGTGACCGGGTACGGCGAAACGGGTGCTGCGCTGACGACGTCCGGCGTCGACAAGGTGGCCTTCACCGGATCGACCGCCACGGGCAAGCGGGTGATGGCCGCCGCGGCCGCGACCCTGACGCCCGTCGTGATCGAGGCCGGCGGCAAGGACGCCATGATCGTCGACGCGGACGCCGACATCGCCGAGGCCGTCGACTCCGCCCTGTGGGGTGCATGCGGCAACGCGGGCCAGACCTGCGCCGGCGTCGAGCGGGTCTACGTCCACGACCGCGTCTACGACACCTTCCTCGAGCAGCTGGTCACGGCCGCCGAGAAGGTCAAGGCGGAGCCGGGCGGCCAGCTCGGGCCGATCACGATGCCGTCCCAGGTCGAGATCATCCGGCGCCACATCGACGACGCCATCGCGCGCGGTGGCCGGGCTGTCGTCGGCGGACCGGTGCCCGAGGGTGCCCGCTACGTGCAGCCGACCGTTCTCGTCGACGTCCCCGAGGACTCCGCGGCCATCCAGGAGGAGACGTTCGGCCCGACCGTGACGGTCACGCGGGTCAAGAACATGGACGAGGCGATCCGGCTGGCCAACGGCACCCCGTTCGCTCTCGGGTCGACCGTGTTCGCCAAGGACAAGGGCATGGAGATCGCCGAGCAGCTCCGCGCCGGCATGACCGCCATCAACAGCGTGATCTCCTTCGCCGGCATCCCGACCCTGCCGTTCGGCGGCGTCGGCCAGTCGGGCTTCGGCCGCATTCACGGCGCCGACGGGCTGCGCGAGTTCACCTATCCGCACGCGATCGCGCGTCAGCGGTTCCGCCCGGCGATCGAGTTGACGTCGTTCCGTCGTACCGACAAGGCGGAGCAGCAGTTGGTCAAGGTGATCAAGGGGCTCTACGGGCGCGGGAAGAAGTAGCGCCCCGCGCGAGCAGGATCACCGCGAGGCCACCGACGAAGGTGAGCCAGGTGATCTGCTCGGCGAGCAGGAGTCCCGCCCACGCGATGCTCAGCACCGGCTGGATCAACTGGACCTGGCTGACCTGTGCCATCGGGCCGATGGCCAGGCCGTGGTACCAGGCGAAGAAGCCGAGATACATGCTGATCACCGACAGGTAGGCGAAGCACGCCCACACGCCGATCGATCCGCTCGGCGGCTGTTGGGCGACGCTGACCCCGGTCAGCACGGCCATCGCGGGGAGCGCGACCACCAGGCCCCACGAGATGGTCTGCCACGGGCCGAGTTCCTTGGTGAGCAGGGCGCCCTCGGCGTACCCCGCGGCGCAGACGAAGACGCCGATGAAGAGCAGGACGTCGGCGCGCTGGAGGTGGCTGATTCCACCGCCCTGAGCGACCGCGAAGGCGATCGCCGCGGCGGCACCGAGCGCAGAGAAGATCCAGAACGCGCGCACGGGGCGTTCTCCGGTCCGGAGCACGGCGATCACGGCGGTTGCGGCAGGCAGCAGGGCGATGACCACCGCACCGTGCGCGGCCGGCACCTCGGTCAGGGCGTAGGACGTCAGCAGCGGGAAGCCCGCGACGACGCCACCCGCGACGACGAGCAGTTGGAGCCACTGGCGTCCGCGGGGGAGCGCCTGCCGCGTGACGGTGAGGACGGTGGCAGCCAGGAGTGCGGCGACCACTGCGCGGCCGGCGCCGATGAACAGCGGCGAGAGGCCTTCGAGGGCGATCCGCGTGAGCGGAAGCGTGAAGGAGAAGGCGAGGACGCCCAGGAATCCCCAACCGAGACCGGCCGGAGATGCCGATAGCACCTTGCGCTGCGAGACGATAGCGCTACTCTGTACTGACATGAATGACGATAGCACCTCCCGTCTGGTCGCGGGCATCCGAGCGTGGATCCGCGACGCGCCTGCCGGCGCCCAGCTGCCCTCGACCCGTCAACTCGTCGCTGAGTACGCCGCCAGCCCGGTCACCGTCCAGAAGGCACTGCGCCGCCTGGCGGCCGAGGGGCTGCTCGAGACGCGTCCCGGCGTCGGCACGTTCGTCCGCACGGTGCGTCCCAGTCGCGGACCAGACTTCGGCTGGCAGAGCGCCGCACTGCGCACCCCCCGGTCCGTGATCCCGCGCATCGCCGGACCGCTGCAGACCGCGCCACCCGGAGCGCAGGCCCTGCACGCGGGCTATCCCGGTCCGGACCTGCTGCCCGAGCGGCTGGTGCGCGCCGCGCTGGGTCGGGCCGCTCGGGGCGCCGCGGCGACCTCGCGGCCGCCCTCGGCAGGCCTGCAGGAACTGCGTGCCTGGTTCGCGGCCGAGCTGGCCACGTCGACCCGGCAGGACCTCGCGCCCGTGACCGCCAATGACGTGGTGATCGCGCCCGGTAGTCAGAGCGCGCTCTCCTCGATCTTCCGCGCTCTGGTCGCCCCGGGACAGGCGCTGCTGGTCGAGTCACCGACCTACTGGGGCGCGATCCAGGCGGCCCATCAGGCCGGCGTCGAGCCCGTACCGGTGCCGGTGGCCAGCGACGGCACCGGCCCCGACCCCGAGGAGCTCGATCGGTCCTTCCGTGAGACCGGCGCCCGGGCGTTCTACGCCCAGCCCAACTACGCCAACCCGACGGGCGCCCAATGGAGCCTCGCCCGGGCCGAGGAGATCCTCGACGTGGTCCGCGCCCACGGAGCCTTCGTGGTCGACGACGACTGGGCGCACGACTTCGGCATCGACACGGACCCGCGCCCGCTCGCCGCCCTCGACGACGGTGGCCACGTGGTCTACCTGCGCTCGCTCACCAAGAGCATGTCGCCGAGCATCCGCGTCGCCGCCGTGATCGCGCGTGGACCGGCGCGGGACCGGATCCTGGCCGACCGGGCGGCGGAGTCGATGTACGTCAGCGGCCTGCTCCAGCAGGCCGCGCTCGATGTCGTGTCCGACCCCGGCTGGCGGACCCACCTGCGCCGGTTGCGCGAGCAACTCCGTGACCGCCGCGGCCTGCTGGTCGACAGCCTCCGCGCCCACGCACCCGAGCTGCAACTCGACCTGGTGCCACCCGGCGGCCTCCACCTGTGGTGCCGGCTCCCGGACGGTACCGACGTCGATCGGCTGGTCCGTGACTGTGCCAACGAAGGGGTCTGGATCTCCTCGGGGGACGAGTGGTTCCCGGCCGAGCCGTCGGGTCCGCACCTGCGGTTGACGTTCATCGGACCGGACCCGGCCGGCTATCCGGATGCGGTGAGGACGATCGCGCGGATGCTGGCTGCGCAGGGGTCCTAAGCGGCCGGGTCGTTGCCGCGGTCGGCGTTCAGCACCGCGATCTTCTGCCAGATCTTTCGCTCCAGTGACACGGTGAGCGTTTCGATGGTGCTGACCGTGTCGAGCACGATCGGGTCGCGCGACTCCTCCGCACACAGCGCCGCAGTCTTGCCGATCAGGCTCAGCAGTTCCGAGCAGTAGTCGAGGTAGTGCTCCAGCTGTTCCTTTGTGGTCAGCTCCATGTCGATGCTCTCGGTGGTGCTGCGGAACGTCTCGCGCAGCCGCTCGGGATCCTTGGTCAACTGGTGCATGTCGACGATGTGCGCGAGCGAACGGAGCCGGTGCAACAAGGTGAGCAGGCGTTGGCGCTGGAGGCGCTCGGGCACCGAGTAGAGGAACCAGATCGCGATCGCCGCGAAGACCAGGTCGTTGACGCCGCTCTCCAGGACGGGAAGCCACTCGAGCCCGGAGTCGGGTGCGTCCATGGCCGCTGAGCGCACGGCGAGCACCATCACGCTGAAGGCGACGAGGATGACCAGGATGATGCCGAAGCGGGACAGGCTGGCCAGCCAGGCCCGCCGGCCCCGGACCGCCCTGGTCGACTCCTTGACCTCGTCGACCACCCCGGCGAGCTCGCCGACGACCTTGCGCAGCCCGCGATTCCTGAACCGCGCGTCGATGCGGCGCTCCAGTTGCTGAACGGTGTCGAGCACCGCTTCCGGGTTGACCCTGTCGTAGGAGTACTCCACGCGCCGCAGCCTACGATGACGCCATGGTTCTCGCCGTGCTCGACTGCGCACATTTCACGGCGGGGGAGTGCCGGTCGTGCACATGGCTCGGTCGTGCGTACGACGACCAGCTGGCCACGAAGGACACCGCAGTCCAGTCGCTGCTGGGTGCGGCACACGGAGCCGACGGACTCGTCTGGGACCCGCCCGTGGCCAGCCGCCCGGACGGCTTCCGCAACAAGGCGAAGATGGTCGTCGCCGGCACCGCAGAGGCGCCGACACTCGGCATTCTCGACCCGACCGGGAAGGGCGTCGACCTGCGCGACTGCGCCCTGCACACGCCCGGAATCATGGCGGCGCTGCCGCACCTCGCGGCGTTCGTGACGCGCGCCGAACTGGCACCGTACGACGTGGCCTCGGACCTGCCGGTGGCGCAGCGCGGGGAGCTCAAGCACCTGCTGGTGACCGAGTCGCCCGACGGTGAACTGATGGTGCGCTTCGTCGCACGCTCCACGAGTACCGAGGCGCGGATCCGCAAGCACCTGCCCTGGCTGCAGGAGCAGTTGCCGCACCTGCGGGTGGCGACGCTCAATGTCCAGCCGGACCACCGGGCAGTTCTCGAGGGCGAGCGCGAGGTCGTGCTGACCGACGCTGACACGTTGCCGATGCGTCTCAACGACGTGACCCTGCACCTGCGTCCGCGCAGCTTCTTCCAGACCAACACCGATGTCGCGTCGGCGCTCTACCAGGAGGCGCGGTCGTGGGTGGCTGCTCTGGCGCCGACCCGCGTCGTCGACCTGTACTGCGGTGTCGGCGGCTTCGCGCTGCACCTGGCGGCTGAGGGTCGGGAAGTGACCGGGATCGAGATCAGCGCCGACGCGATCGCCAGCGCGGAGCGCTCACGCGACGAGGCCGGCCTGCCCGGCGAACTGCGCTTCGAGGTGGGCGACGCCACCGCGCCCCAGCACGAGGCCCTGCTCGCCGCAGCCGATCTGGTCGTGGTGAACCCACCGCGCCGCGGCCTCGGCACCGACCTGGCCCGTCGACTCGAGGAGTCCGGTGCGCGCCACGTCCTCTACTCCAGTTGCAACCCGGAGACCCTGGCGCGCGACCTGGCCGACCTGACGTCGTACCGGCTCGTGAGGGGGCGGCTGCTCGACATGTTCCCGCAGACGCCGCTGTCCGAAGTGCTGGTCCTGCTTCAGCGCAACGAGTACGTCGCCAACGAGATGCCGACGTAGTGCGTCACGAACGCGGCGATCGTGAAGCCGTGGAACACCTCGTGGAAGCCGAACACGCGGGGCGAGGGGTTCGGCCACTGGAAGCCGTAGACCAGGCCGCCCACGGTGTAGAGCGCGCCGCCGGTCGCGATGAGGACGAAGATCGCGATGCCGACGCCGAGGCCGAGGGCGGTCGCGCCGTCGTAGAACGCGGGCAGGAAGAACAGTGCGGCCCAGCCCATCGCGATGTAGATCGGCGCCGACAGCCAACGCGGCGCCGACGGCCAGAGCACCTTGAACGCGATCCCGAGCAGGGCGCTGGTCCACGCGGTGGTGAGCAGGATGACCTGGGCGGATCCGTCGAGAAGGATGAGCGCAAACGGCGTGTAGGAGCCGGCGATGAACAAGAAGATGTTCGAGTGGTCGATCCGGTTGAGGATCCTCCACACCTTTGGCGACCAGGTGCCGCGGTGGTAGAGCGCCGAGCAGCCGAACAGCAGCATCGCCGACGACACGAAGAAGATCGACCCCACGCGCGTCGAGGCGGTCGGTGACAGGCAGATCAGCACGATGCCGGCGGCGAGGACCAGGGGCGTCGAGGCGAGGTGGATCCACCCGCGCAGCTTCGGTTTGACGTCCGCGAGGGTCTCGCTGATGGTCTCCGTGATGGCGTCGAGGCGTGCCAGGGCCTTTTCGCTCGAATCATGGAAGGCCTGGCTCATGGGGTCGAGCCTACTGGCCCTTGGTGAAACAGGCGGCGGCCGGATGGACGTGACTTCACGCTCATCCGGCCGCCGCGAATCCTCCGATCGGAGGATGTACCTCAGTGCGTGTGCGGTGGTACGACGCCGCCTTCCGACGGCTGCACGATCACGAAGCCCTGGCCGCTGAACGCGACCTGGAACGCCTCGCCCGAACCGCGGCCGATCAGGGCGCCGGCGGTGAACGAGGACTTGATCGACGTCTGCAGGTGCACCGACCAGGCCACGAGGGCCTGGGCGTCGGCGAACGTCGGCGCCTCGGCGGCGTTCAACACGACCGGCTGACCGTCGGTCGTGATGGCCACCCAGCCGGTCCCGCGCAGTGTCGTGTTGAACAGGCCGCCCGCGGCGATGCTGCCGCCCTTGACCCGCTCGACGTTCCAGTCGAGGGTGGCAGAGAACGCCAGCACGTTGGTGCCGCTGACGGACAGGCCGCTGTTGTTGAGGTGCAGGATGTGCACCTCGTGGCCGCCGTCGGCGAGGAACACGTCGCCCTGGCCCTCGACCCGCATGAGGGACAGGCCCTCACCGGTGAACGCCTTCTTCAGGAACTTGGCCGCGCCGCCGCCCTGGTAGTTGAAGCCGACATTGCCCTGGTAGGCGACCATCGCGCCCTGCTTGGCCATGAAGGGTTCGACCACACGGACGCGGAGCATCCGCTTGTTCTGCAGGCTGGCGCCGACGCCGTCCTTCTCGCTGAACCGGCCGTCGATCAGCTCGCCGGTGATGCCGGCGAAGGCGTCGCCGTACGGCTGGCCGTTCATCGGCTGGCCGACCGGCTGGCCGCCCATCGGCTGGCCGACCGGCTGGGCCTGCACGGGTTGGGCCTGCTGGGCCGCCCACTGCTGGGCGGGGTCGGGCTGGGCGGCCATCTGCTGGGTCGCCATCGGCTGCTCGGCCACGGGCTCGGCGGACTGCGCCGCCCACTGGTCGGCGGCGGGCTGCTCGGCCACGGGCTCGGCGGACATCGAGTCACCCGTCGACTCGCCCATCGACTCGCCCATTGACTCGGACGAGACGGAACCGCTGTCGGAGGAGTCGCCCTGGGCGGCTCCGGCGTCGGCGGGGGCGTTGACCGGTGAGGTCGACTGCACTCCCTGGTCAGACACGTGGTCAGTCCACTGGGAGCCGTCCCAGTAGCGGAGCTCGTGGCGACCGGTGGGGTCCGGATGCCAGGCAGCTGCGGTCATCGTCGTCGTCCCTCTCTTGAAGTTCCAGGGCGCGAGCCCTCTCGAAGTGCTGGCGTGGAGCCGAGTTGCTCCCACCCCATCGTGCCCATCGTGTCAGCCAGTGGGTTGACCCGAAAGGCCCGGCCACGCGATCCGGTGCTCCCGAGTGAGGGCCGGGGTGGCCTACGATCGGGTTGTGGCGGATTGGAAGCGTGGCGTGCGCAGGGTGCTCTACCCCGCTTACGAGGCACGCATGCTTCGCCGGATGCCCGGAAACCTGCCCAAACACGTCGGCGTGATGCTCGACGGCAACCGGCGCTGGGCCAAGGCCGTGGGCCAGGACACCGCGCACGGGCATCGGGTCGGCGCCGCCAACATCGAGCCGCTCCTGACCTGGTGCGACGAAGTCGGCATCGAGGTGGTCACGTTGTGGCTGCTCTCCACCGACAATCTCAACCGTCCGGCGCGCGAGCTCGAGCCGCTCCTGGAGATCATCTCCGACGCCGTCGACTCGCTCGCCGACCAGCGCCGCTGGCGCCTCCACCCGGTCGGCGCCCTCGACCTGCTGCCCGCCTCGACCGCCGAGCGGCTCAAGGCTGCGGCGGCCGCGACCGCCGATGTCGACGGAATGATCGTCAACGTCGCCGTGGCGTACGGCGGGCGCCGCGAGATCGCCGACGCGGTCCGCTCCCTGCTGACCGAGCACGCCGCCAAGGGCACGCCGCTCGACGAACTCGCGCAGATGATCGACATCGAGCACATCGAGGAACACCTCTACACGAAGGGCCAGCCGGACCCGGACCTCGTGATCCGCACCTCCGGTGAGCAGCGACTCGGTGGCTTCCTGCTCTGGCAGAGCGCGAAGTCGGAGTTCTACTTCTGCGAGGCGTACTGGCCCGACTTCCGTCGCGTCGACTTCCTCCGCGCGATCCGGGCCTACGCCCTGCGTGATCGGCGCCACGGCACCTGAGGCCGCGGCTCGACCTCCCGGTCGGGCCGACCAGACGCTCGTTAGGCTCGAGGCCGTGAGCACCACGCCCCCCGCGCCACCGGTGAAGCCGGCCAAAGCACCGCAACCGGTCACGCTGCTGACCGTCGAGGGCAAGGAACAGCTCAGCCCCGGCATGGTGCGGATCCGCTTCAGCGGCGACCTCGCGGCCTTCGAGGGTGTCGACTGGACCGACCGCTACATGAAGTTCATCTTCGGCGACCCCGCGCTCCTCGCGCAGGGGGAGCGCCCGACCATGCGCACCTACAGCGTGATCGCGCCCGACGTGGCCGCCGGCACGCTCGCGGTCGACTTCGTGGTCCACGGCGACGAGGGCGTCGCCGGTCCGTGGGCGACCGCAGCGAAGCCGGGCGACACCATCAACGTCAAGGGACCGAACGGCGCCTACGCCCCGGACCCCGACGCCGACTGGCACCTGTTCGCCGGCGACGAGGCAGCGATCCCCGCGATCCGGCAGTCGCTGGCGGCCCTGGCGGCCGATGCTCAGGGGTACGTCGTGTTGCAGGTCGACGGGCCGCCGTACCAGCAGGAGGTGGCGACGCCCGCGGGCATCGAACTGACCTGGCTGCACCGCACCGACGACGCGCACCCCGGCCTGGCCGACGCCGTCCGCGCCCTGCCGTGGCGCGAAGGCCGCGTCCACGCGTTCGTGCACGGTGAGGCCCAGGCCGTGATGCACGAGATCCGGCCGTACCTGTTCAAGGAGCGCGCGGTGCCGCGCGCCGACGTCTCCATCTCCGGCTATTGGCGCCAGGGCCGCACTGAGGAGTCCTTCCGCGACTGGAAGGCCGCGCTCGCGCGCGCCGAGGAGAGTCAGGCATGAACCCCACCCGCTTGTTCCGCACCGTTGCGATCGCCGAGGCGATCACCTGGACCGGCCTGCTGTTCGGCATGTTCCTCAAGTACGGCCCCGCTGACAACGAGACTGGCGTGCGCATCTTCGGGATGCTCCACGGTGTTGTCTTCATCGCGTACGGCGTCGGGACGCTGGTCGTGTGGGTCGACCGCCGCTGGTCGGCCGGGCGCGGACTGCTGGCCCTCGCGGCCGCGATTCCGCCGCTGGCGACGCTGCCGCTGGAGTGGTGGGCCATCCGCAAGGGTTGGCTCGGTGACACGTGGCGGCTTCCGGCCGGTGCGGGCGCTTCGCTGCCCGACCGCGTGGTCGCCTGGCTGCTGCGCAACCCGCTCCGCGGTGCGGCCGTCGGCCTCGTTGCCGTCGCGGCACTGACCGGTGTCGCGCTGATGGTGGGCCCGCCGGGTTCCTGACGGAACCGGTCGTGCGGCGCTAGCGTCGTACCACCATGAGCCTGTTGAGCATTGCGCGCCGCGACACCTTCCGCTTCGGCCTGCTCGGACTCGCTGCGCTCAGCGGCGCCACTGCCCTGACCGCCTGCTCCGGTGAGCCCGATGTCGAGCCCGGCGTGTTGGGTCCGGGAACCGACGGGATCGAACTTGTCTCCTCCGACGTGAAGCGGGTGTCCGGGGACCCCACCGTCCTCGAGGACGTGGTCGTCGGGCTCCAGGCCCTTGCCGGTGACCTGTACGGCGGCATCGCCGCAAAGCCGGGCAACCTGGTCTTCTCGCCCTACTCGGTCCTGGTCGCCCTCGGCATGACCCTCGTGGGTGCAGCCGGGAAGACGGCCGACGAGATGCGCGACGTCCTCGGCGTGGGTGACCTCGGCGACCGCTGGCACAAGGGCGTGAACGCGCTGACGTCGTACGTCGACGGACTGGCCGGCAAGCAGCAGCGGATGGACGGCTCGGACGCCGAACTGGCCCTCGCCACGGCCAACCAGTTGTTCGGGCAGAAGGACGTCGGCTGGGAGGCGGAGTTCCTCGACCTGATCGCGAAGGAGTACGGCGCCGGGCTGCGCGCGGTGGACTTCAAGACCGCGTCCGAGGAGGCCCGTGTGCTGATCAACGCCTGGGTCGAGGACCAGACCCGCGACCGGATCGTGGACCTGATCCCGGAGGGAGTTCTCGACGACCTGACCCGGCTCGTGCTGGTCAACGCGATCTACCTCAAGGCGCCGTGGGAGCAGCCGTTCGAGAAGGCCGCCACCACGAAGGGGAAGTTCACGAAGGACGACGGCTCCACCGTCGACGTCGACATGATGAACAAGCCCGACCTGTCCGGCGGCATCGTGTCCGCGGCCGGTTGGCGCGGCGTGATCCTGCCGTACGCCGGGTCGCGCCTGGCGATGACCGTCGTGCTGCCGGACCAGGGAAAGTTCGCTGCGGTCGAGGCGAGTGTCGTCCAGGACGGTCTCGGCGTGCTGACGCCCGGCGGAGCGCCGGCCGCGATCAACCTGACCCTGCCGAAGTGGACCTTCCGGACGGAGGCTCCGCTGGGCGACCTGCTCAAGGAGATCGGGATGCCGACCGCGTTCATCGACGGGCAGGCCGACTTCACCCCGATGACCGACGAGGACCTGCCGCTGCACATCGCAGCCGTCCTGCACCAGGGCTTCATTGCCGTCGACGAGGACGGTACCGAGGCGGCGGCCGCGACGGCCGTCGTGATGCGTACCGAGTCGGCCGTGGTCGCCGAGACGTTCACGGTCGACCGGCCGTTCCTGTTCGTCATCCACGACCTGGACCACAACGCGCCGCTGTTCGTGGGGCGGGTCGTCGATCCGTCGGCGTAGGGCTGTCGGCCCGGGGCTGTCGGTGCAGGGCCGTAGGCTGACACCCCTCACCCCCTGTCGATCCTGACCGGGGGCGCTCGTGTTGCCTTCCACGAAAGCGTGCCTCCATGCGTCTCGCCGGCCTCGCCGACGCCGTCCTTGCCGATCCGCCCCTGGCTTCGGCCCTTGCCGAGGCTGCCGGGGCGAGCTCGCCCACCGGCGAACTGACCGGACCGGAGGCTCTGCGTCCGTTCCTGACCGCCGGACTGGCCCGCGCGGGTCGGCCGCTGCTGGTGGTCACGGCGACCACCCGTGAGGCCGAGCAGCTCGTCGCCGAGTTGGGTGACTTCCTCGACCCGACCGGAGTGGCGTACTACCCGAGCTGGGAGACGCTGCCGCACGAGCGACTGAGCCCGCGCAGCGACACCGTTGGTCGTCGGCTCGCCGTGCTCCGTCGGCTCTGCCACCCGGGCACCGACGCCGCGACTGGTCCGGTCAACGTGATCGTCGCACCGGTCCGCTCGGTGCTCCAGCCGCAGGTCAAGGGTCTCGGCGACCTGACGCCGGTCGAGCTCGAGGTCGGCGGCACCGCTGACCTCGATGCGGTCGTGGCCGGTCTGATCGGCGCTGCCTACTCCCGGGTGGACCTGGTCGAGAAGCGTGGCGAGTTCGCGGTTCGGGGCGGCATCGTCGACGTCTTCCCGCCGACCGAGGAGCACCCGCTGCGCGTGGAGTTCTGGGGCGAGGAGATCGAGGAGATCCGTTCCTTCGCCGTCGCCGACCAGCGCACCATTGCCGCCGTCGAGCGCCTCTGGGCTCCGCCGTGTCGCGAACTGCTGCTCACCGACGACGTCCGCGCCCGCGCCGCTGAGCTCGGTCGCAAGCACCCGCAGCTGCTGGAGATCACCGACAAGATCGCGCAGGGCATGGCGGTGGAGGGCATGGAGGCCCTGATCCCGGTGCTCGTCGACGAGCTCGAGTTGCTGGTCGACCTGCTGCCCGCCAACACCCAGATCCTCGTGCTGGACCCCGAACGCGCCCGGGCCCGTGCGCACGACCTCGTCGCCACCAGCGAGGAGTTCCTCGCAGCCTCGTGGGCGACGGCCGCCGTTGGCGGTCAGGCACCGATCGACCTGCAGGCGGCGTCGTACCAGTCCCTGGGGGATGTTCGCACCCACGCGCGGGGGCTCGGCCAGAGTTGGTGGACGTTCAGTCCGTTCGGGCTCGATGGGGGTCTCGATACGACCTCGCTCGTTCCTCGCGAGGACTACTCGACCACCTTGGCGCCGCTCGGAGCGCAGTCCGCGCCGTCGTACCGCGGCGACGTGGAGAAGGCGTTCGCCGACATCACGCGCTGGCACGGCGAGGGCCAGGCCGTCGTGGTGGTCCACGCCGGCCACGGCCCGGCCCACCGCATGGTCGAGGCACTGGGGGAGCGCGACGTCCCGGCTCGTTTCGTCGAGGACATCGGTGCCGGCGGCGTGCTCGATGCCGCCGTCGTGACGGTCACGTGTGGCGCGCTCGGCCACGGCCTCGTCGACGACGGTCGTCGTCTGGTCGTCCTGACCGGCGAGGACATCGTTGGCAGCAAGGCGTCGATGCGCGACAAGGGCGCGATGCCGGTTCGCCGGAAGAAGCAGATCGATCCGCTCGAGTTGAAGGCCGGCGACTACGTCGTCCACGAACAGCACGGTGTTGGTCGCTTCGTCGAGATGAAGCAGCGCGAGGTGCACGGGGCGGTCCGTGAGTACCTGCTGCTCGAGTACGGCCCCTCGAAGCGGGGCGGCCCGCCCGACCGGCTCTACGTCCCGGCCGACACCCTCGACCAGATCACCCGGTACGTCGGCGGCGAGCAACCGAGCCTCGACCGGCTCGGTGGCGGCGACTGGACCAAGCGGAAGAACAAGGCCCGCAAGGCGGTCCGCGAGATCGCCGCCGAGTTGATCAAGTTGTACGCCGCCCGGCAGGCCACCAAGGGCCACGCGTTCGGGCCGGACACCCCGTGGCAGCGCGAACTCGAGGACGCCTTCCCGTTCCACGAGACGCCGGACCAGTTGACCACCGTCGACGAGGTCAAGGCCGACATGCAGCGCACCGTCCCGATGGACCGGCTGGTCTGTGGTGACGTCGGCTACGGCAAGACCGAGATCGCCGTACGAGCTGCGTTCAAGGCGGTCCAGGACGGCAAGCAGGTCGCCGTCCTGGTGCCGACGACGCTGCTGGTCAGCCAGCACCTCGCGACGTTCAGCGAACGGATGAGCGGGTTCCCGATCAACCTTAAGCCGCTCAGCCGGTTCCAGACCGACAAGGAAGCCGCCGCGGTGATGGCCGGTCTGACCGACGGCACCGTCGACGTCGTGGTGGGCACGCACCGCCTGTTCAACGCTGACATCCGGTTCAAGGACCTCGGCCTGATCATCGTCGACGAGGAGCAGCGCTTCGGTGTCGAGCACAAGGAAGCGATGAAGCGGCTGCGCACGTCGGTCGACGTGCTGTCGATGAGTGCGACGCCGATCCCGCGCACGCTCGAGATGGCGATCACCGGCATCCGCGAGATGTCGACGATCACGACGCCCCCCGAGGAGCGGCACCCGGTGCTGACCTATGTCGGCGGCTACGAGGACCGCCAGGTCGTCGCCGCCGTACGTCGCGAACTGTTGCGCGACGGCCAGGTCTTCTACATCCACAACCGGGTGAACTCCATCGAGAAGGCTGCCGCCAAGCTGCGCGAGTTGATCCCTGACGCGCGCGTCGCGACGGCCCACGGCCAGATGGGCGAGCACCAGCTCGAGCAGGTGATGCTCGACTTCTGGGAGAAGCGCTTCGACGTCCTGGTCTGTACGACGATCGTCGAGTCGGGCCTCGATGTCTCCAACGCCAACACGATGATCATCGAGCGCGCCGACACGCTCGGCCTGAGCCAGCTGCACCAGTTGCGTGGCCGCGTCGGGCGCTCCCGCGAGCGGGCCTACGCGTACTTCCTCTACCCGACCGAGAAGCCGCTCACCGAGACCGCGCACGAGCGGCTCGCCACCCTGGCCCAGCACTCCGACCTCGGCGGCGGCATGGCGATCGCGATGAAGGACCTCGAGATCCGTGGCGCGGGCAACCTGCTCGGCGGCGAGCAGTCCGGCCACATCGCCGACGTCGGTTTCGACCTGTACGTCCGGCTGGTCGGCGAGGCGGTCCGCGACTTCCGCGACGACGGCGGCGCCCCCGAGGTGCTGGAGGAGGTGCGCATCGAGTTGCCGGTCGAGGCCCACCTGCCGCACGACTACATCCCCAGCGAACGGTTGCGCCTGGAGATGTACAAGCGGCTGGCCGAGGTCCGCACCGACGCCGATGTGGACGAGATCATCGCCGAGCTGACCGACCGCTACGGCGAGCCGCCGGAGCAGGTCTCGGCGCTGCTGTTGGTGGCCCGGTTCCGGGCGCGCGTGCGTGCTGCCTGTATCCGCGAGATCTCGACGGTCGGCAAGAACGTGCGGTTCGCACCCGTCGTCCTCCCGGAGTCACGGACCATCCGCCTGAACCGGCTGTTCCCGAAGTCGATCGTGAAGAGCCAGCTCGAAACGATCCTCGTGCCGCGCCCCGGCACTCCCGGGCAGACGGGACGTCCGCTCGAGGGGATCGCCCTGCTTGAATGGGCTCGACTGGTCATCGACTCGGTCATCGATCCGGCCGAATGAACAAGGAGTAGAGCGTGCGTCCTCGCAGCCCGTTGAACGTCCGGACCACGGTGGCCCTCGCCGCCGTGGCGTTGATGGCGGCCGGCTGTGGCCTCACCGACAGCGGTGCCCAGCCGGGCGTGGCCGCCGAGGTGGACGGCCAGACCCTCGAGCTGACCCGGGTCGACCAGGCCGTTGAGGACTACTGCGGCCTGCTCACGGCCAACAAGAAGTTCTCCGCTGTGCCGACGGCGCTGGTGCGTGGCCAGTTCGCGCAGGGCTGGACCCGGGCCGTTGCCATCGACAACCTCGCCGAGGAACTGGACGTCCCGTTGCCGCCCGAGGTCATCGACCGCACCACGGTCGAGGACTTGTGGATGGAGCTCGGCGAGGTCGACGACGACAACTACGACTCGTTCGAGTGGCTGACCTGGGTGCAACTGCGCCTGTCGACGACCGCCGAGCAGCTCGGTGCCGCGACCGTGCTCAAGGAGACCGGCCAGACCGTGTCCGGCGAGCAGGCCATCAACGTCGGCGTCTCCCTCGCCGACGACTGGCTGGCCGAGAACGAGCCTGAGCTCAACCCGGTGTTCGGCGAGTACAACCCCGAGACCGGCTACTTCGACGGCGACGCGCTCTCGATCCCCGTGAGCCGCGAGGCCGGATCGGTCGTCGACACCAGCAAGCTCACGGCCGAACAGGTCAACGCCCTTCCGGCCGACCAGCGCTGCGGGCCGGAGACCCCGCCGGCGCCCCCGGTGCCGGGAGTCTGATCGTGACGGTCGGCCCGGACGCCGGCCCGGACGCCGTCTCGGCGGTTGCCGAGTTCGTGGCCGTGATGCGCCGGCTGCGCGCCGAGTGCCCGTGGAAGCAGGCGCAGACCCATCGCTCGCTGGTCCGCTACCTCCTCGAGGAGACCTACGAGACCGTCGACGCGATCGACGCCGGTGAGGTGTCGGGGGACTGGTCGCACCTGGCTGAGGAACTCGGCGACGTGTTGCTCCAGGTGGTCTTCCACGCGGTGATCGCCGAGGAGCGTGGCGACTTCGACCTTGCCGACGTGGCCGAGGGGATCACCGCGAAGATGCGGCGGCGCAACCCGCACGTGTTCGCGGCCGACTCGACCAGCGGTGAGACCGCGCTGGATGCCGACGCGGTCAACGAGATCTGGCAGCACGTCAAGGCGACCGAGCGTCTCGACAAGCTCGACGGCCGGGGGATCGACGCGGGGCTCCCGTCCGCCCTCCCCGCCCTGTTGTACGCCGACAAGGTGCTCGAGCGCCTGGCCCGCGAGGGCGAACCGGCCGATGTCGATCCCGCCGCCGAAGACATCGGGGAACGACTCCTGGCGCTGGTGGCCGAGTCGCGCGCGGCGGGTGTTGATCCCGAACAGGCGTTGCGCGACGTCGTACGCAAGCGGTTGTGAGGCCCTTGTCTGCAGGTTGATTGATATCAATCAACCTGCTCAGCGGTGTCCGATTGCGTCCGTTCGTGAGTAACGAGATCCTGTCGCGGCCGTGGGCCCGCTCCATCTCCTCGTATCTAGGGTCGCGGCCAACTTGAGTAGAGCGAGCAGATCGCCGAACTGTCGGACGGATAGGTGTGCGGCGGTTCGGCGCTGCGGGGTGGTGCCGGATTCATGATCGCCAGCGGCGCGGGCCCGAAGTGGCCGAGCCCCAGCGAGTGCCCCATCTCGTGCAGGGCAATCGTCTCGACGTCGAACTCCGGACCCCCCAGGGGTGGGTCGATGGCCCACGGACGATCAGGGAACGGGCCGTTCGGGTCGCCGAGCATGTCATTGAAGTAGACCTCGTTCAGGGCCGTGTCGAGGTACTGGTCGCCGTTCACATCGGTGGGCTCGAAGGTCACCTCGTCGGAGAAGACGTAGGTTTCCGAGAAGGCGAGGACCCGGCCCTCGAAGCTCGGGGCCCAGGCGAGGAAGAGGCTGACGGGATACCAGCCGGCGAAGGTGATGTCGGCCAGGAACGGATTTCCTTCCTCGTACTCGAGGGGAAGGACTCCACTGTCGACGATGTCCGGATCGGCGCCGGTGTCCGCGCGCTTCACCAGCGGGGCCGCGGCCAGGCACGGCTCTGCTGCCCAGGTCTGCGCCGCGCGGTCGATGGCCGCTTCGGTCTGGGCGTTCGTGAGGCCACTGGACGTGGCACCGTCGCTCTGGTCGACGAGATAGGTGAGGCGATCGCCGTCGGCCTCGCGGCGTTCGTCGCCCGGCACCCAGCGCTGGCCGTAGTACTTCTTGAAGCGGTTGCCGACGCGGAGGAGGCCGTAGCCGAGCAGGAACGCCTCGGCCGAGTGCAGCCGGATCGACGCGCCCCGCGCTTCGAGCCCCTCATTCACCGAAGCGATGTGTGCGTCGATCGCGGCTGCCAGTTCGGTGTCCCCGGGCGGGGGCTTGCTGCGGCCGGAGTCGCCGGCCATCGAGGGCGGCACGGCGAGGGCGGCACCGAGGACGAGCGCAGCAGCCACCATGGACCCTGCGCGGAGGCGGCGATGTGAAGGTGCCATGTCGGACCCCTCGGCACTGGACGGGTTACCCGGTCGTCGCGCCGAGATCGCAACCCATCGATCGTATGCCTGCCGACCGGGGAGTGAAAGAGGATGCGCACACCGACTGTGACGCGCGCTACACTCCCGGGCGGGGACAGTTGGGGGCCTGGGGGTCAGGGATGGGGAATTCGGCGGTCTTTTCGACCGATGATGTCGGGGAGCTGGAGCGGCTCGCCTACTGGCGTGCCTTGGCGCGCGACAAGTTCGGGACCTCGTTCGAGAGCGCGCGCGTCGATCGACCGTTCCGCGCCAAGATGTGGTTGCACGCGTTCGAGGGTTTCGCGATGGCGCGGGTGCGTGCCGACGGGCATCTCTGTCGACGCACCGAGAGCAACATCGCGGACGGCGGACGCGGATACTTCCTCGTCGCCATCGTGGTCGGCGGCTACGGGCGGCTCGAGCAGTCGGGTCGCGTTGCCGCGCTCCGGCCCGGGACGGTGACCTATTGGGACACCAGCCGGCCCATGGCGTGGCACTTCGACGGCGATCAGGATGTGCTGCTGCTGCGGATCTCCCACGAGCGGGCGGCCCTGTTCAGCGCGATCGCGCCGTTGCACAGACACACGGCCCGGGCCGGATCTCGAGGCGGTGCCCTGGGGCTGTTCACCGACTTCTTCCTCCGGCTGTCCGACGGTTCCGTCGTCGACCCGGAGGGCACCCGTCTGCTCGCGAACCAGGGCGCCGGTCTCCTCACGTCGGCGATGGCGATCCTTGCCGCCGGTGCCGAGGACACAGCGGCCGGCGATGACCTGCTGCGCGAGCAGGTGCTGTCGTACCTGCGGCGCAACCTCGAGGACCCGTCCCTGTCGCCCGACGTCGTGGCGCGAGCTGTCAATGTCTCGCGCCGCAGCCTCTATCGACTGTTCGAGGGCACCGACAGCGTCATGTCCGTGCTTCGGCAGTTGCGCATCGAACGGGCCAAGCAGTTGCTCATCTCGCACCCGGGACGGTCGGTGGTCGACGTGGGCGCACGGTGCGGCTTGACGGAGGGTCAGTTCCACCGGGCCTTCCGCGAGCTCGTCTCGATGAGTCCCGCGGAGTACCGGGCCACGCTGGCCGTCGCTGTCTGAACGTCACTCGCAATCTGGCACGCGTTGAGTGCCCTCTGGCACTCGATGCTGTGACCTCAACGGCTCGGTACCGGTGAAGATCAGCCAGATCCTTGTGGAGGCGGCTGTTGGTGGCCGGGTCAGCCACGGGACGCCATTGGGGAGTGGCCTACGGGTCAGGGGATTGGGAGGAACCATCATGTTCGAATCGACGAGCAGGACTCGAAGGGTCTGGGTCGCCGGCGTCACGTTGGCGGTGTCAGCGACGGCCTGGTCCGCAATGCCGGGCAGCAGCGCCACGGCGACGGCCGGGGCCAACGACGGTTGCGTCACCGAGGTGCTCACGGCGCCGGAGCGGGCAGGAAAGGTGGCCAGGTCGAAGCCTGCAGCGTTCAAGAAGGCAGCGCAGCGCAACGGTCTGTCCGTACGTGGCCTGACTGAGGCCGCTGCCGACGCCACGCTGTGGCTGGACGAGTGCGGCAAGCAGTTCTTCGTCGAGCCGCGAGCCGCCGCACCCGTGGCGGCCAGTCGCGCCGAAGCACAGCCCAACACGGGAGTGCCGTTGGCCGACACCTTCACGTTGCAGTCGAAGCCCGGCTCGAACCGCACCATCTACCTCGACTTCAACGGTGGCACCGTCAGTGACACGGGGTGGAACGACGGCGACACGGACATCGTCGTGACGCCGTACTCCATGGACTCCACGGTCTCCACGAACTTCTCCGATGCCGAACTGACGCAGATCCAGGCGGCCTGGCAGGTCGTCGCCGAGGACTACGCACCGTTCGACATCAATGTCACGACCCGGGACCTGGGGTTGGCCGCGATCGACCGCACCGACAGCAACGACCAGACCTTCGGCTCACACGTCTACATGACCAACGGGGGCTCGATCTACGACGGCTGCGGGTGTGGCGGCGTCGCCTACGTGGGCGTGTTCAGCGCTTCGGGCAGCAGCCACTCCTACTACCAGCCGGCCTGGGTCTTCGCGAACGGCACCGGCACCAGCGGCAAGAGCATGGCCGAGGCCGCCTCGCACGAGGTCGGTCACAACTTCGGGCTCGACCACGACGGGACCTCGACCCGGGGCTACTACACCGGCGCCGACCCGTGGGCCCCGATCATGGGTGTGGGTTACAGCCAGCCGGTCGTCCAGTGGTCGGTGGGTGAGTACCCGGACGCGAACAACAAGGAGGACGACCTCTCGATCATCGCGCAGGGCGCTCCTTTCCGGGCCGACGACCACGCCAACAACGCCGCGGGAGCCACCAGCCTCCCGGCTGGCGGCAGCGTCAACGGGATCATCGGCAACCGTGCCGACGTCGATGCCTTCAAGATCACGGGTTCCGGCCCGACCACCGTGACCCTGAAGGGTGCCGCGGGAGTTCCCAACCTGGACGCGAAGCTGACCATCCTGAACGCTTCGGGCGCCACGGTGGCCACCGTCGACCCGGCCTCCGCCAGGGTGTCCTCGGCCGTGGCGAGCGGACTGGATGCCACCTGGACCGGCGATCTGCCGGCCGGTGGTGCGACGTACACCGTCCTGGTCGACGGCGTCGGCACCGGCAACCCGCTCACCGCTGGCAAGTACAGCGATTACGGTTCGCTCGGGAACTTCCAGCTCGCCCTGACCACCGGGACGGTGGCCACCAACACGGTGACCGTGACCAACCCCGGCGCACAAACCGGCACGGTGGGCACCGCGAAGTCCCTGCAGATCCAGGCGAGTGACTCGGCTGCCGGCCAGACCCTGACCTACAGCGCGACGGGCCTTCCCGCGGGCATGTCGATCAACAGCAGCACCGGCCTGATCTCCGGTACGCCCACCGCTGCGGCCACCTCCTCCACCACCGTCACGGTGAAGGACACCACCAACGCGAGCGGCACCACGACGTTCAGCTGGACCATCAGCCCGGCCACGTCGGCCTGCTCCGGACAGAAGCTCGGCAACCCCGGCTTCGAGACCGGGACGGCCGCACCGTGGACCGCTAGCAGCGGTGTCATCGACAACACCTCCGCCCAAGCCGCCCGCACGGGTTCCTGGAAGGCATGGCTCAACGGCTACGGCCAGACCCACACCGACAAGCTGAGCCAGACCGTGACGATCCCTGCCGGCTGCAAGGCGAACCTGTCCTTCTACCTGCACATCGACACCAAGGAGGGTGCGACCCAGAACCAGTACGACAAGCTGGAGCTGAGGGTCGGTACGACGAAGGTGGCCGGCTTCTCCAACGTCGATGCGGCAACGGGCTACGCGCGGCGGTCCTACAACCTCTCGGTGTTCGCCGGGCAGACCGTGACGATCGCCTTCACCGGCACCGAGGACTACTCGCTGAAGACCTCGTTCGTCATCGATGATGCAGCGCTGACGCTGTCCTGACGCCGCGGACGACTCCGAGCCGGCCCCCACCCGGCCCGGAGTCGTCCTCGGTCTTTTTTGGGCCGGGCTGTCCACAGGTTCGTGGACCTGCCCTGTTCACCGGGGTGTCGCTGACCTACTCTGCTGCCAGCCACGTCATCTCATCTCGGGGAGCCGCCATGGCCCTGCTTCAGCCACCGGTCGTGTCGGCGCCAGCGTCCGACGACGTGGTCGCACGCCTCGATGAGGAGTTGCGCGCCGTCGTACGACGCGACGGGATCGATCCGCAGCGCGAGATAGCCGCCGTACGACGCCACGCCACTGACCTCGTGCGCGTCCACGACGAGCTCAGCCTGACGGGCGTCGTCGCTCCGGTCGCGCATCCCGAGGCACTCGTCGCGGAACTCGTCGCGCGCGTTGCCGGATTCGGACCGCTCCAGCCGTTCCTCGATGACCCGACCGTGGAAGAGATCTGGATCAACAGTCCGGACCGGGTCTTCGTGGCTCGGCACGGGCGGCACGAGCTCACCAACCTGGTGCTGACCGAGGCCCAGGTGACCGAGCTGGTCGAGCGGATGCTGAAGTCGACAGGCCGCCGGATCGACCTCAGCCGTCCCTTCGTCGAGTTACCGGAAGATCAACGCTTCACCTACGGGGGATCTGCACGGCGTCGCCCACCACGGGGACGATCAGCAGGAACGCCTTGTGGACCTCCACGCGTCGAATCACCCGTCCGAGCAGGAATCCCCACTCGCCGGGCGTCATGCCCGTAGAACCGGCCTGGAGGCGTTCGTACACGTCCTGATCGACGGGCGCGAGGAGCGCCAGTTCGTCCAGCGCCTCCGACAGGTCCTTCATCCACGCCTCACGCTCGGCGCGCGCTTCGTCACGGGCAATGTTGAACGCAACCTGATCAAGCATGTCGCCGGACCACGCCGTCATGAGTTTCGCTAGGCGCTTGTCGATGTTGGCCACCGACCCTTCGGCGACTGACACGCGAGCCTCGATCTTCGCCCGTTCGTCCGAGCGCGTCTCGTCGTCGTACGCCAAAGCGGCGACCTCATCGATGTGGGCACCGATCCAGAACGCCACCTTCTTCTCGACAACGGTGCGGTTGATCCACATCCCTGAGCACGAGCGCTGGTTCTTGTACGCCGAGCAGATGACCTGAGATTTCGTCTCGGTGTAGGAGTTCACGAACATCACGCCACCGCACAGGCCGCACTTCACCAAGCCGCTGAGGAACCACTTTGGCGACGCGGTCTTGTGGGGTCCCTTCTTCCGGACCTCACGTGCGCGGACGTAGGCCTTCCACTCGGCGTTCGTGATCACCGGTTCGTGAACGCCGTCGTAGAAGGTGCCCTTCGACTTCTCCGAGATCAGCCCCGCGCCCCACCCCGAGTCGAGGGTTCGGATCAGCGAGTGGATGCCCCAGGCCGCGCCCCTCGTGGTGACGACGCCACGCTCGTTGAGGTCCTTCACGAGAGCTTGAAACCCTGCCCCCTTGGTGTACCTGATGAACATCTCGCGCAGCACTGGCGCGGTGTTTGGGTCCTGCACGTAGGACTTTCCGTCCTTCATGTACCCGAATCGGGGCAGGCCGTTCTTGGGTAGGCCGTTCGCAGCGCGGCGGTTCAGCGCCTCCTTCCACTGCTCGGATTTGAGGTCGGCCTCAAACGCGGCCATGCCGAGCATCTGGTCACGGGCGAAGCGCCCTCCCGCCGTCGTGATGTCGAACGGCTCGACGGCGGACTCCACCGTCTTGCCAGCCTCTTCCAGTAGTTCGATCAGGGCGAACTGATCCGCGCGCCGACGCGACAGACGCGACCACCGGTAGACGACAACAACGTCCACAGCCATGTCGAGGATCAGCGGGAAGTTGGGTCGCTTCTGCCATTTGCCGGTACCCGAGACGTCCTCATCGATCACCGTGCCCGAGACGATGTAGCCGTGCCGCGTGCAGTGGGCACGACCCTCCCGCTCTTGGATTTCCAGCGAGATCGAATCGTCCTTCGCCTTCGATTGGCGAAGGTAGAGAATCGCGTGCTTCTTCATGATGAAATCGTCTCCCACTGAACTCGAACCATCACGACTCCTGCCCCTGCTGGCGACGCGTTCGGGCGCTGATCGCGTCGCGCCCCTCAGCGATGCACTCGGGGCACGTCACCTCGTCCCACTTGTTCAGGAACTTGATGTGACCGCCCTTCGTGACGATGTTGCCGCCACATGCCCAGGCCATGTTCGGCATGAGGATGTGGTTCAGGTCGGACTCGATCTTGTCGCTGAACAGGGGACTGTCGTCGTCGCTGTAGGTCATCGCGCCACCACCTGAGCGAACGGGCGCGGCGTCCACGACAGGTCGCGTTCGAC
This sequence comes from Nocardioides sp. WS12, assembly GCF_014108865.1. Classification (NCBI taxonomy): domain Bacteria; kingdom Bacillati; phylum Actinomycetota; class Actinomycetes; order Propionibacteriales; family Nocardioidaceae; genus Nocardioides; species Nocardioides sp. WS12. The sequence continues at coordinate 1,927,640 of NZ_CP053928.1, forward strand.
CCACCTCGCGATGCCCTGAGGCCGGACCAGAAGCGCCCGAAGCTCGTGCAGGTCGGTGTACCCCCACTCGGCTCCGTTCGGGTCTCCGAGGTTGGCGTAGCCGAACGCGATGCGCCGGTCTGCGTCCAGCTCTGCGATCCACCAATCGCACGCACCCACGAAGTAGTGGAGGTGGATGATCGTGTCCTCGGGCTTCGTGTTCTCCGTGGCGTACAAAGCGGGAACCCCGCCCAGGATGTCCTGAGCGGGGAACCAGTCGTGGCCTCGGAGTTCGTCAGGCGTCACGCCTTGACCGCCGTCTTCTTCGCGGGGGTGCGCTTGGCGGCAGGCTTGGCCGGGGTGACCTTCTTCGCGGCAGCACGCTTCGCCGGGGCAGGCGCAGCCTTCTTCGCCGCCGTCTTCTTGGCCGGGACGACGGGCGCGGGGGAGTTGCCCGTCTTGCACGTCGCGCACCACACGGACGGCGTACGCCCCGCTTCGTGTGCGGCGCGACGGGTCTTGGTGCCGGTGCGTGCTCCGTGCTCGCAGGATGCCGCCCACTTGTTCTCGCCCTCGGGCTTGCCCAACTGGATGATCTCGATCTTCGCGCCGGTCTCGCGAGCGGTCACGGTGTGGATCACGGTGTTCTTGGTGCTGGTGGTCATGTGCTTGTCCTTTTCGTCGTTTGGGTTGTGGGTTACTTCGCCGAGGCGAACGCAGCGAGCGCGGCGTCGAGGCCCTGACTGGTGATGAAGTCGGAGAGGACCTCGAGGACGTCCTGCTCGTCCCACCGGTTCGCCGCCGCGATGTTCTGGAAGTCGTCGTTCATCGGTCTGTCCTTCGTTCGTCGTTATCAATCGGTTGGTTGAATAAGACGAACGTAATACGAGCGATGACTCGTGTACACCTAAGTCGCTCGATTCACAAGACTTTTACTTCCGTGCTGTCAGGGCGCTCGCGACCTTCGGTGCGATCTGGGTCGGCGGCGACACCCTGACCACGATCCACGGAACTGTCGCCTTCTAGACGGACTAGACCGCTAGCGTTGAAGGGTGCCGATGATTCACAACCGCAGTGAGACCCTGTCCGCTGACCTCAACCCCGATGCGGTGTGGCCTGTCTTCTCGCGTTTGGAGGCGCTGCTGCGCGAGCGGGTCATGAGCGACGACACCTGGTCCGTCCGTACCGGTCTCTTCAGCCAACACGGCAATGCGTTCGACGACAGCGTTGCTGCGATGCGCGACGCGGCAGCGGTCCTAGATCCGGAGTCCATCACCTCGATGAACCTCGAAGTCGGCAGCTGGAAGACGCGGCACACGATCAACGTTTGGTACCGCAAGGGTCAGAAGGTGTTCTTCTGCGAGGTCAAGTCCGACGACATGGCTTTCGCTATCGGCTGGGTGGGGACGATCAAGGCGGAGATTGAGCGTGCTCTCGCGTCGCCGGTGGTTCTGCCGCCTCCGCCTCCGGCTCTGCCTGCAGCCCCGGCTCTGCCTGCAGCCCCGGCTGAGGTGCACGTGGTGATGCCGACTCCTTCAGCGCCCGAGAAGAAGTCGCCGTTGCACAACCCATGGGTGGCGGCGATTCTCGTGCCACTGGTACTGGTTGTGGTCGGCGCGATTTTGGAAGTGACGATCACCGACATCCTGCCCTTCCTCAAGAACGAATAGAGCGTTCGCCGTGCTTGATTCTCTGAAGGACATACCCGGGGCCGCATGGGCTGCGCTCGTGACCGGTCTGTTCCTCACAGGGCAGAACCTCCTGAACAACCGCCGCGAAAACCAGCGTCGCAATGACGACGGTCTAGAACGTGAGCGCGACCGACAACATCAGGAGCGGATTGCGGATCAGGCGCGAGCCGATGCTCGATCCGATGCCTGGCGTGCGGAGCGCCGCGAGGTGCACGGTGAGCTGGTGGCACTCATCAGGCAGGGACAACGAACGATCAGATCGAAACTGATGATGTTGGGCAAAGACGGAATCTTCCGCAATGCGCATCAGGATGTCGTGGAACTGATCAGCGCGGATGACGCAGAGGCGCTCCGTGAGGCGGCGGCTCGTGTCGAAATCGTGGGTTCGCAGGCGTCAAGGGAGGCGGCGCTGAATGCCGTCGCGCAGATGTCTGAGTTGGACACACGCGTCTGGGAGCTCACGGCGCTCTGGGACGGTGACGACGCCAAGGCTGTGGACAAGCGCGCCGAACTCGCCGCTGTGATCAAGGAACGACATGCCTCCTTGCAGAAGTTCCTTGATCAGTACGTCGATGCCGTCCGTGCCGAACTTGGCACGGCGGACTGACGCGCGCCCACCAGACGACAAAAGACCCCCCGCCCGAAGGCGAGGGGTCAAATGTCAGTGGGTGGGTCTTCTGGCTTCTTGGCACCGAGCAGGACACCGAGGACGGCCATGAAGATGACGTGCACCTCGGCCGGAGGCAGGTAGTCCTTTATGAAGATGGGCGCAGCGAAGTTCGCGGCCCACACTCCTGTGACGACAACGATCAGTGCGCCACGGAGTCGAGGCGGCATAGGTCAGGCTGCCTCGTAGCGACCTTCAACGATGATGGAGTGCGTGTTCGCGAACGTTCCGGGTACGAGGTTGGTGACCGCACGGACTGAGTTACCCGCCGTGGTGGGGTCGCAGTACAACAGTGCCGTGGCGGACGTCGGCGAGACGCGCACGTGAAGCCTGTACGCCGCGCCACCGATAAGCGCCTCGCCCAGGGCGAGCTGCAAGCCTGTGGCGTGCAACGTGACCGGCAGGCTGATCGCGTACTGGCCCGATCCGTAGGTGGTCGTAGACCCCATGGTGATGACAACCCGGAAGTCGACCGACTTCCCGATCTGCCGGTAGCGCCCCACGATGGTGCCGTTACCGATCACGGGGTTCGTCGTCGCGCCCGTCCACGCTGGCGAGTACGACGTCCACGCGGACTGGATACCTGTGAAGGCGTCCTTGACCTCAACGGTCATCTTGCTGGCTGTGACAACCTCGCTGGTTGTCCACGACGCCGGGGTGGTGTTTAAGCCCACGGTGATTCCTCAGTAGTACAGGGCAGTGTTTGTGCCCAGCGGAAAGTTCGCGTCGTTGAGTCGCCACCACGTCGTCGCGGTTTCGCGCTTCGGTGAGGTGTTGAGGTCGAGGGACCAGCCGGTCTTGGTGATGACCTCGGTCCAGCCCTCGATGTAGAGGTCTGCTGTTGCGCCGGTCGGTGCCTGAGACGGCAGACCGGTGAAGCGCAGCCACGCGCCCATCAGGTTGATGAGGAATGACTGTTGGATCGCGGTGGTCTGCGTGAGCAGGTCGACCTTCACGCCTGCAAGGCGCGTAGACGGGTCCTTGTTCAGCCACAGGTAGTACGCGGCGAGGTTCGCTGCGTCGTCGTCCGACAGGACCTGGACGGTCTCTGACGTGCCGTAGACCCCGTGCTGGGCGATGGACGACGCGTCCTCGGCGACTACTGAACCTCCGCCGGCGCGGGTCACCTCTACGCGGTTTGCCATGCGCTGCGTGTCCACAGAAAACGACGCATCTGAGTTCAGCGCGTCCACTGTCACGGTGATGTCTGGTGTTCCGGCGTAGACCTTCGTGAGCTTCGCGGTGTTGCCCTCGTGGATGACGGTTCCCGAGCCGTTCACGTAGAGGCGACCGTTGTCAGCTTTCACGACCTCGGTCATCAACGTGGCGTAGTCGGACGCGTTGAATACCGGGATGAACCGTGTTGGCACGCCCGTGCTGCTCGACGTAACTCCTGCCGACTGTGCGTAGGTCGGGATGGTGGCGCTTGTTGCCCGGCCCTGGGCGCTGCCGAACGACTGCCAGACCGACGGGTTCGTGTTGGCAGAATGCGGATAGAACGCGAAATGCCCGATCGCCACTTCACCGACGATTGCGTTGGATGACTTGACGGCATCCAGCGTTCCGGTCGGAATGTTGGGGTTCATCGCCGTGCCGACCAGTTCGCCGTCCAGCCACAGTTCTGTGCTGATTCCGCTGTCGTCAACAATGACGGTGCACAGGTGCCACTCGTTGTCCATCACGGACTGGGCGCTGACGATGCTGGTGGTGACACCGCCAACGAGGTGGTACACGGCCAACTGGTCGTTGTTGAAGCTGCCGAACCAGACCGCCTGTGTGGACGGCTGGAGCGCATCGCCGACTTGCATGAAGTTGCCCCCGCTACCGGGGGTGCCCTTGAAGGCCATCTCGATCTGAAAGTTCGTGGACCAGGGGTGCCCTAGGCCGGTCGCGGTTGAGGTATCGCCGCCGAAGATCTTGCCTAGTTGATACGGGTTGCTGAGCGCCTCGACAAACTTGATGACCGAACCGTTGTCATTCGGGCAAGCCTCGGACGCGAACTCCGGGTACTGCGCGTCACCGCCCGACGCCTTGCCCACCATTCGAAGTGGACCGACTGTTGCGGCGTTGGGGCCGACCGGCCACGCCACTGGCGCAACCATGCCGGGTGTGGACTTTGGTGCCGGTTCCGTGAGGGGCCACACCACCGTTGCGCCACACCACAACTGCCTCTCAGTGACGGGCAGGCGTGTTGGAATGCGACCAAGCCGAGCGAGTGCGTCCGTCGCAGTGATCGTGACCGTCGAGAACTCTTGACCACCTGACGGCCACTCGACCGGCCATTCCTGCACGTATCCGGTGAACCGGGTCACGGTTGTCGCCGAGACGGTCAGGCGAACCCGAATCCTGTTGTTGATCTGGATCGGCGAAGGGGAAGCAATGATCGTGCTGCCGAGAGTGAATCGACCATCGATGTTGTCGAAGGTGAGCGACATCGTGGACGGCTGCACGTCGCCCTGCTCGTCGGCGCGACCGTGCGTCATGGTGATGCCGCTGAGGCTCACGTAGGACGACACGTCGTACGGGAAGGTCCCTGTGCCGTCATCGAGCAGGACCGTCACGGTTGGATGACCGGGCATTACTGGAACCCCAGGGACTTGCCGCCATTCGTCCTCTTGAGACGAGTCAGCATTTGTTCGATTCGACGTGCCGTCTCGGTTGGATCGAGCGCGCCGTTGACTGTGATGTAGATGGGGGAGCCACCGAAGCCACCACGCGAGCGACCTGCGCTCAACGGGACGACGGCCTCGGGTCCTGCCTCACCGAGAACGGCGAGGGTTGGGCGCGAGACGATTCCGCCTCGTGCGAGTTCGGGAATGTTCGGCGTCCCGATGGAGAAGCCACCGACCTTGCCGACACCGGGGATGTGGGTGTCAACGGAGGGAAGGGAGAAGTTCAGCCCGTTCCACTTGCCGATGATCCAGTTGATCGCGTCCTTGAAGGCGTTCTTGACACCGTTGAACGCGCCCTTGGCGGCACCGGCGACGCGGCTGCCAATTCCCTTGACGAGACCGACGACGCTGCTGACGCCCTTTGACACAAGGGACTTGAGTCCGCTCCATGCGCCGGAGAAGATTCCGCGCACGGCTGCCCACACGGATCGGAACGCGGTCGTCCAGAGATTGACCGCCTGCATGATGAAGCCACGGATGACTTGGAATGCGCCGCGCAGGATCATCTTGATGCCGTCCCAGGCTCCCTTCCAGTCGCCCTTGAGGAGCGACGCGAAGACCTTGAAGACGCCTTGGATGACGGTGAGTGCACCGCTGACGACGGTCCAGATGTTCTTGAGGTTGTTCATTAACGAGGTGGTGAGGATTCCGCCGAACCGGTCCCACAGCGATGTCACGATGGTGACGAAGTCCTGCACGATGCTCTTGATCTGTGCGAACTTGCTGGTGGCGTCGGAGCTGATTCCGCCGAGGTCGCGCTGGAAGAGTCCGCGCACGCGCTCGATGACCGGACCCAGCTTCTCGCCGAGGTAGGCACCGAACTGCTGAAGGGCAGGGACTGCCGTGTTGAGGAAGAAGGACATGACCTTCACGGCGACCGGCAGAAGCTTCTGACCTAGCTGCGCCTGCATGTCTTGGAGGCGCGCCTTGAGGATCTTCTGCTGGTTGGCGAATCCACCCGAGGTCTTTGAGAAGTCGCCCATCGCACGGGCACCGTCCTTGTTGACGATGGCCAGAACCGCTGCGGCCTTCTCCTGCGCCGTGAGCTCCTTCGCGGATGCCTTGCCCGTCTTGGCAAGGGCAACCTGCTCGACGCGTGCTGCGTTGATGTTGGGGATGAGTGCCTGTAGCGAGTCGTACTCACCACGGAACGCAGCAGACAGACGGTCCGCCACGTCTGCTGTCGGGAGGTTGTTGAACGACCCGAGGTCGGCAGACATCTGCACGACCTTCTTGCTCATGCCTGCTGCTTGGTCTCCGGAGAAGCCGATCTGCGAGAACATGTCACCGAACCCGGCAGCAGCTTCAAGTGCGGCCTGCTTAGACAGACCCATCGATGTGGCTGCGCTGTTCGCCCAGGTCTCGATCTGCTTGGCGTTCTTGCCGAAGATTGTGTTCGACTTGTTCAGCGTCTCGTTCATGTCGGACGCGGCATTGAGCGAGTCGAAACCAAGCTTGATGACGGCTGCGCCAGCGATTGCCGTTCCGGCTGCCGCGAGCGCACCGAACTTCTTGAACTTCGCGCCCAGCCCGTCAGCGGACTTGCCGACCTTGCTGAACGTGTCAGACGCGTGGTCACGGGCGAAGATGTCGAACGAGATAGACGTAGTCACGTCCGACCTCCGAGTTGCTATCCGCTGTTGAGTTGTCGTTCTTGTTCGCGCTCGTGCTTGACCTGTTCGTCAATCACGGAGCAGCAGAGCTCGAAATCCTCATGGGTGAGGAGGTCGATTTCCCATGGCCGAATGCCGAGGCGGACCATGAATGCGCCGGTGTACTTCAGTCGCCGCTCTTCGAGAGGGCTTCTGCTTTTGGGTCATCGACGTCTTCGAGGCTGATGTCTGCCAGATCGAACGTGACCGCGTCGTAGTCGAGTCCTGGCGTCTCGCGGCGAAGCAGCACGTAGAGCAGTGCGTGAATCGCACGGTGGGACACCTTGCCGAGTTGCGGGAGGAACTCAGTCGCGAATGCCCAGTCAGTGCGACGTTCGATTTCCTCGCACTCGGGCGACGGCAGACGAGTCGCGTTGACGTTCCACGTCTTCGGCTCAACTCCGTCTGGTGACCAGACGAACTTGAATCGCATCTCGATCTTTTCGGCTTGCGCCATGGGTTACCCCTCCACTTTCTTGATGATGTCGTTCATCGCCTTCAGGACGCCGTCCCTGACCTCAGGGAGTCGGCGCTTGATCGGTTCGGAGAACCAACCCGGTTTGACTGTTTGCTCGACCCACGCCTTGCGGTTGCCGAACACCGGGTGTCGGAGTCGGCCTTGGTCGAGGCGCTTGATGTCCATGCCGTTCTTGGCTTCGATGCGCACACCGACGCGCTTGCCGGACATGCGGGTACGCGTGCCAATGCGGGACTTGGCGACCGCCTGCGCGAGACCTCCACGTTGCGGAAGGTCTGTCGCGGCGTTCCGCTTGATGTCGGTCACGGTGGGCTTGGCAGCCGCCCTGACCTGTTGCAGGAGTTCCTTCCGGAGGTCTCCTCGCCCTGCTGCCTTGAGGCGCTTAGCGACGGCTTCAAGCTGTTGAGCGCCTTGCACCTCGAGGTCCATCAGGACTCCTTGGTGTTGACCTCTTCCCAGATCGACTGGCACGCCAGTCCTGGGAGTTGGGCATCGGATACTTCGATGACCTGTCCGTTGAGGACGAGGCGACCGAACACGAGTAGGTCCTGACCGGACTTGTTCTTGATCTTTGGCATGACAGGTCCGATCACAGAGTCGCGTCAGCCGTGCGGGTGACAACCCAGATCGGCTGGTTGACGCCGTCGTCATATCCCGTGAACGAGACCGATGCGACAACAAGATCCGTGCCGTCAGGCTTGGGAAGTTCGCCGTCGAGCTTGATTGCTGGGAGGACGACCTGGAGTGTTTCGACGCCGGTCGAGAGCGCGCCACCGGTGAGGGTGATGACGACACCGGTAAGGGTGTTGTCGTTGATCACGAGGTCGCGGTAGGTGGTCGAGTCGTACTCGATGTCCATCGATCCGCTGATCTCGCGGAGGCCAACGGTTGGCTTCGACTTACGGCCAGCGCCACCGACGTTGAACCGGTCGAGCGTGAGGTTGTTGTTCACCGAGACGGAGAAGCCACGTACGTTCGCTGTGCTGGTGATCGATGAAGCAAGCGCGGTCGTGGTGGGCGCAGTCAGCGTTCCGGTGGTGAGCGTTGCGCTACCGAAGTGGAACAGGTTGGGACCTGATGGGTAGGACGGTGTGGCGTACGCCTGCGCAGTGGAGAGGTCACCGGCGTCGATGCTGACCTTCAGCTCGGCGATTTCGTTCTGAGCGATGGAGAGTTCCCAGTCCGTCACCATGCAGCCGGTGAAGGAGTAGGCGTCCACCGTTCCACCGGCCTGGACAACACCCTCTTGCACCGTCAGGGACGGGGGAGTGTCACCAAGGGTGAACACCTGCTGGTAGGTCGAACCGGAGACCAGCGTTGAGGCTCCGGTGCCCAGGCATGCTTGCCAGACGAGTCCGAGTCCCTTGCTGATTGCCTCAACGGTGAAGTCGCCTCCACCGCTTGCGGCGGGGACAACGCGACGAGCAGCGCGCGCAACGCGCGAGCCAACGCGCAGCCCTTCGCCCTGTGCGACTTCCTTGTTCCAGTCGATCGAGACGTCCTTGAACTCAAGGAATCGTGTCGGCGCGACGAAAGTCTTGTATGTGCCCTCGGCGACCAATCCGAGGCTGTGGTCCTGTGCAGTAGCCACTTCTGTTGTTCCTTAGATGCGTGCCCGGAAACGGACGGAGAAGCCGACAAGCGCTTCTGCGCCTTGGTCGGATTGGGTTTGTTCGAGTTGGAAGCCGTCGCCCATTTCGGCGACGAGGTACGGCCCACCCGTGAGGCCGAGTTGCGGGTCAGCGCGGAGTAGCGCTTCGACTGCTGCGACGACGGCGAAGGCCGCATCACGTGCGTCCTTGGCGCTGCCGTTGCCGTTCCACGCGAGTGCGGCGCAGATGACGGAGCCGGACTCGTCGCGAGGACGCGAAGTCCCCATCGGACCGGTCGTCTGCGAGGCCTGAGCCGCGATAGAACGCACGGCTTGCGAGGGGTCGTCGGTTCCGACCATCAGGTAGTCACCGAAGTCGTTGACGACGCCGTAGCCGTCGAAGACGTTCACGCCGGGAAGTGCGGCGGTCGCCTGTGCAACCAGCGCATCGATCACGGCCGGGATCACGGACGTACTCACGCGATACCTGCTTGGAGATGGGGCGCGATCAGTTCAAGGACGCGCCATGGAAGGAGGAATGCCGGGGGAGCGGGGGTGTCGCCACCACCTGTGCTGGGTGATCCGGTGGGACCGCGCTGGGTCATCCACAGGTGGCGCACCAGCTCCTTGACGGCGAGCGCCAGATCGCTAGGAAGCGATGACCTGCCGTACTGGAAGGTGACGTCATATGCAGCGGACGAGAACGCGCTGCCCGAGTTGTAGGTGACGACGCCGGCCGAGGCGCTGAGGTACAGATCACCCAGGGTGAGCGCGCTGCCGTTGACCGGGATGACGGAGGTCAGTGAGACAACCGGCGAAACTGGAAGGACGAGCGAGTCGTAGCCACCAGTGACACGGTCTGTGCGAGAGACCGACGTGAGAGACCCGCACTTTTCACCGATCACCGCCTCTGCTGCGTCAACGAACCCTTGGAGTTCGGTGTCGTAGTCAGGAACGGTGATGTTGAGGTAGGTCTTGACGTCGGCGAGAGAAACCGCCGACATGTCAGCCTCGCTTCTCGGCCTTGGAGCGGCGCGTTGACGGACGGGTCTCGGTGCGTGTCTCGATGACGGCGACAGGCTCGGCCTGTCCCTTGCGCACCATCGATGCGCCGATCTCGTCGGAGACTTCGATCTCGTCGCCAACGGAAGGCGAACGGTTGCCGTCGATGAGTCCGACGACGGACTGGTTCATGCGAACACGCATGACGAACCCCCAGAGGGTTGAAGGATTGGGGTCTGAGGGAGCAGGGACCGCCTGTAGCGGCGGTCCCTGCTCGATCACTCAGGACGCAGCGCCGACGAACGACTTGGTGGCGTTCGGGTCTACGTGGAGAGCACCGTGGCGAACCACGGCACGGAAGGTCACGAGGTCGCTGGTGAAGGCGAACTCGTCGGAGCGCTCGAAACGAACTCCACCCGCGATGCGGACGTAGAGCGATCCGAGGTCACCGAACACGATGGACTCGGCGTTGAGAGCAACGTCGGGCACGTTCGTGTCGATGAGGACTGGCTTGCTGAGGATCGTGTCCGGAGCGCCAGGGATGACACTCGGCTGCCAGACGTAGACACCGTCTGCGGACTTGATCTTGCGGACGGCGGCAGCGGTCGGGTCGGACATCACCCATGCGCAGCCAGAACGGCGGCGGTACGGCTCGATGACCGAGTGGTACAGGTCGATGAGCTTGTCGAAACCGACACCTGCTGTGGACTGAACACCGAACGCACCGGAGACACCGGTTGGACCGGTGACGGCTGCGGTCGTACCTGCAAGCAGGACGGACACAGCGTTGGCGCCGATGGTGTTACCGAGTTCGCGACCGGCAGCACGGGCGAGGTAACCAAGAAGGTCAACGCCTGCGTCATCGATCATTTCGCGCGAGATCTGCGTTACGAATCCAGCCTTGGCAACCGTGAGGGAACCGTTGGCGAATGTCGGGTCAGACTCTGTGATTGGCGAGCCTTCGGTTGCTGCCGAGGAGGTCGGGTGCACCGTGAGCTTCGGAACCGTGATTGCTTCGCCACCATTGGTGTTGAGTTGCGTCACGTAGCCCGGTGTGAGGATCGCGGCCTCTTCAACGGCGTACTCCCAGAGCTGTCCGTAGAAGCCCGTCGGAACGACGTTGGCACCGGAGCCGGACTTCAAGATGTCGCGGTACTCAGGAGTGATCGTGAAGTCACGAACCTCGCCGCGAGCGAATGACCGAAGTCGGTCGGCGTTGCGGTCCTCAGAAGGAGTCGAAATGCCTGCTGTCCGAGGACGGTCGTAGATCTTGTCGAACGAAGCCGCCATATCAGCGGAGCGCTGTTCGGCTTCGAGGATGGACTTTGCACGAGCATCAAGCGCGTCAACGTCCTTGTTCATGGCGTCAAACGCCGTGTTCTCTTCCGCGTTTAGATCGCGGTTCTCTGCGGCTGCACGGTCGAGCAGTTCCATCGCCTGATGCCAGGTGTTGGCGCGCTGTTCCAGCAACCGCTTTGCTGTCTCACTCATGTGAGGAATCCCCTTTGTGGGTAGCGGTTTGGAGTTGGGTCAGCGCGGGTGGACTCGGCCTGCCCGCAGCCGTCGAGAGACGGCAGATGAAGGCGCATCAGGTGGGGTGGACTCGGCCTGCCCCAGCAGGTGCGGAGTGCGTCAGAAAGACGCGTTCTTGGCCAGGAGTTCCCGGCGAAGTTCGGTGATGCTCTTGGTAGAGCGGGTGTCCGTTGGAGGAACGGAGGGTCGATCGGTGCGGACGAAGAGACGGTCGAGCTCGTTCGCCCTCGCGAGTGCGCGGACCTCTTCGAACTCGGCATCGAACTGCCGAGCGAGCGAACGGAGGCCAACCGTGGCGTCGGGGTATGCCGGTGTCACGACGGGTGCGACATCGAACAACTTGCCTGTGTAGAGCGTCCTGATCAGAACGCCCTCGTTGTTGCGCTCAAAGTCGTCTTCGAATGCGACGAAGGCGAACGACGATGCACGGACGTCGCCACGTTGGACGAGTTCGAACACGTCCTCACGGGCGTGAGGAACATCGACGTCGTACGCAAGGCCGGTGCTATCGACGCTCAGGCGCAACGTCCCTGCACCGGATGTGCCGAGCAGGTAGTTGTCGTCGTGCTGATACCGAGCCACGACACCGGGCCAACCGTCGCCCTTGGACTTGTTGAAGAAGGACGGATCGATCTGCTCGCGGAAGCCACCAAGGTCCTCCGACAGGCGACCGAACTTTGCGGCGTAACCGCCGATCTGGCGGGACTCCGAGTCCGCACGAAGTTCAACGATCTGTCGCGTGTAGCGACGCTCGACTTCGTTCATTAGGAGGTACTCCTGAGGTCTTGCGAGGGAATCGACGCGGCAGGTAGGGCGCGCGCGTCAGAGGCGGGTTCTAAGACCTCTGGGGCAGGCGTTTCGTCGTCGTTGGGAACGACGCGAACCGGCGTGGGCGCAGGCTTCGTCTGCGCGTGCTCGTCGCCACCTTCGACAGGCGGCAGGTCCATCAACGCGCGGACTTCGTTGATCGACAAGATCCCTGCGTCGAGTTGCAGCTTGTAGATGTCGAACTGCGTTTTGGCGTCGGTGCGCAGCAACGCCTCGGTGTTGAACTTGAGGTAGGTCGCGTTCGGCAGCAACGCCGACAGCGCCTCTTCGATACGTGCCAGCCACGGGCGCAGCGTGTGGACGAGGAACTGGAGGTTGTTCATCTCGACTGTGGAGTAGGTCATCGACCCAGCGCTGTCGCCGCCCAACATCTCGGGTGGGATACCGAACGCCACAGCGATCTGCGTTGCAGTGAGGCGGTGCGTCTCAACGAACTGCGCCTGATTCGGCGGGATCGCGATGGGGGTGTACTCCCAGTCGTTGCCCATCACGATTGGCTGATGGCGCTTGATGTGAGAGACGACCCGCTCGCGAGCGATGTTCGACTCTTCCTGGGTGATCGTCCTCGCGACGTTCCTCATGGTTCCCGGTGGAACACCGCCGTTGGCGAACCAATCACTGCCGTACTCGGCGGCACCGATGCCGGTGCTGAGCGTGTAGCGGCGGAGTTGATCGATGGGGGAGAGACCGCACACACGACCGGGAAGGATCATGTGTGCGATGTGGACGATGTCCTCGGTCGCAACGAGGCGTCCGTCTAGGTAGTAGATGGGGCGAAGAGGGTTCGACTCATCGACGCTGACCTTGTTGGGGTCGAGCCATTCGATGTTCGTCACGAACCCCATGCCGTCGCGACCAGTCACCAACCCGTACGCGTTGCCGTGTAGAGCAAGCGACGTGACAAGGCGCTCCAACCAATCGACCAGCGTGCCGCGCGCGAAGGTCCGGATGAGCGCAGGGTCAGTGACCTTGACGCGCTGGTCGCCGTTCTTGCGGTACGCCTGCAAAGGCAGCGTGGAGATCGAACCCGACAGGAGTCGAACAGCACCGATGACGGGCGCTAAGCGAAGCGCGTTGGTCTCGGTAACGGCTGCGCTCAAGTTGCCGCCGTAGTTCCACGGCACCCCGTCGATTGCACGTTCCTCGACCTGCGCTTGGGCAGGCACGCGCCAGGAGGAGAAGATGCCCATGAAGCCTCACCAGATTGATTGCAGGACGTCGTAGTCCGCAGATGTGTTTGCGCCCCAGGCCGCGAGGGACGCGGCTTCTAGGGGAGAGATGTCAGCGATGGAGGTCTTGCGACCGAACGCCCATCGGTCACCGACATCGCGCTTGCGCGCACCGAGAACGGCGGCGTCAAGGTCGAGGTGCCCAAGGTGGGCGATGCCCTCGTTCTGAACGAGGTCGTAGATGTTGGCTGCGGCGGTGACCGCGTCGCTTGTCGCAGCGGTCGTGACGCGCACGCCCATCGAGTCCAGCGTTGCGATCAGCGAGGACGCGGGTCCTCGACCGTCGATCACGACGGAGGCGTTGTGTGTGCGCGAGAGTTCGGCGACTCGATCAGCGAGCCACGACATACCGCGCCGGTACTCGACGACCTCGAGGTGGATTCGCCCCTCAGCGTTTCGGCCGGCGGCGCAGATCGCGCCGTACTCACGGTGAAGGGAGACGGCCACGCCGAGCGAGACAGGACCGGTGATCGTGGAATCTGCCTGTAGGCACTCGTCCCACGCCGATCCGAAGATTCCGGCGTTCGATCCAGACGGCCAGATGCTCAGCCGTTCACGTGCGAACGAGTCGTCAGGCAGTACGCCGTATTCGTTCGACTCGATGAACTCGTTCGTGACACGAAGTCCCAGAGCGGGGTTCGCCTCTGCCCATCGGGCACGATCGCTCAGGTCACCGATGTCCTCACCGGCAGACCATTCCAACCACGCGAGGTAGGCGTCATCGCCGGAACGTCCCTTGTCACGAACATTCGTCCAGACTTGGCAGTTCATGTCCTCGGGACCGGGGACGGTGCCGGTGTACCAAACTTGTGAGTTCGGACGAGCCGACATCGTTGGCAGCATGGAGGCCAACTCCAAGTCGGTGAGTTCCTGTGCCTCGTCCAGCAACAGCGTGTCAACGGAGAAGCCACGACCTGATGCGCGGGATCGCGCAATGAACATCAGGCGATTGCCGTTGTTCAGCTCGATCGATTCGCCACCCGCGCCGGTGTAGATCTTCTTGACCCGTGACATCAGCGTGGGCGAACCCTCGACCATGCTCTTGAGCCGGAGGAATACCTGCTTGGCGGTCTTGAAGTGGTGCGCTGAGTAGAGGATCAGCGCCTCATCGAAGAGAAACAGACCTGCCAGCGCGCGCGCCTCTAAAAGGGCGCTCTTGCCGTTCTGGCGCGCTACGAGCAGGCCGACCTGTGGCGACGTCCACTTGCCGTTCTCGCGCTCGCCCAAGGCGTCGCGCAGTACGAGCTGCTGCCACGGGTCGAGGTGCAGACCTGCGGCTGCTGCTAGCGCTGTGGCGTCATCGCCCGCGCTTTTGGAGTACTCCGGGACGTGACGAATCCGCGGTGGCTGCATTGCGCTGCCTCCGCTGGCGGATCTCGTCCAGGGCGTCGGACGTCTCGGTTGTGATTGGTGCGGCGACCTCACGCATCGCGGACCGGAGTTCCTTGATCGCTGCCACAGTGGGGTCGGTGTCGACCAACACAGCGAGGCGTTCGATCAGCAGCGCATCGACGGAGTTGCGCTCGGTTTCGGGCAGGTTCGCGAGGGATTCCTGCACCTTTGCAAGGACGGAGCCGGGTGCGCCGGTGATCATGAGGCCGCCCAGAGTGCTTGCTGTAGATAGAAAAGTTGACGGAGGCTGGGGTCTACCGACGCGTCCCTAAAAAACCCGAAGCAGTTTGGGGATCACCAGAGCCGTGACTGAGGCCGCACAACGTGTTCACTCCGTCGACCACGGCTGCTGTTGCAGCGCAGGTGGGCGGGGCGTACCTGTGAAAGGTCAGGTACCACGGTGCCTGCCTCAGCCACGGGGTTCAGGTGGTCGAGGGACCAGCCCCACTTCGACCTACCCGAGAGGCTGAGGTCGATGGGCTGGTGACACAGGTGGCAGGTCGGTGGGTAGTACGCCTTGGCCTGAGCAACGAGGCGTTGCCACTGGTACCCATACGCTGCGCTTGGCATCGATACCCCCGGACATGCGAACACCCCCTGAGAGCGAGAGTCAGGGGGTGTTCTACATCTACGAACGGCTGTAGCCGTGGGGTCAAACGTTACGCCGACATATCGAGGTACCTCAGGTCACTGACGGTCCACTCGGCCTCACAGCCGGTGCACCAGATCCGCTTGATGCCCACGTCTGATCGCTCCGCCATCACCATGTGCAGGCGGTCTGCCGCGTGACAGTCCGGACATGACAGAGGCAAGCGCCACAGCGGGCGCGCCTCCTGCAGCAGCACCAACGCTCGGCGGTGGTAGTTCTTCAAATGCTTCAGCACTTCGTTGCACAACGCCGGATCGACCTTCTCGATGATCGTCCCAAGGTGGGCCAACATCTGGGCGATGCCACCAGCTCGGACCGGATGCCCGAACACCTCATCGCAAGCCTCGGCGTGCCACCTCCGCACGTCGCGTTCAAACTCGATCCTGAAGCCCGTCGCCTCACCAGACCAAGGCAACCTCGACCCCGGCTTGAACCGGCCTCCAACCGACCTTTCTGGTGCCCCTACCCATGCGCCCACCGCGACGAGCAGTCCTACCGGGCGCTCCCCGTGCTGCCACCCATCGCGCAGCAGCGCGGCTACTTCGTTGTCGTACGTCATTCGAATGCCAGGGGCGTTCACCCTTCGCCGTTCGGATCGGGGCAGTGGTCGCATTTGCGCGACCGCATGCGTTCCGAGTCCCATGGATCGTGAGGGTCGTTCACTGGTGCATCGGTGAAGTCGGCCGGTACCAACCTCCGGCCGATGCGCCTTTCGATACAGCCAATGCAGAGCTGGCCCTCGTCGCCCGGTACGGCTGAGAGCCACAGGTCGTCGTGGACCATGTAGTACTCCCAGTTGTCGCCGTCGAGCGGTGCGGTGTTGACTCCGCAGTCCATGCAGATGGACTCGTCGTCCTCAGTCATGCCACTCACTTGTCCAATGCCTCTCTGATCCATACGTGCAGGTCGAACCCCACTGCCCATGCGCCGATGCTGAGACCAGCGAACACCACTGCCTCAATCACTGTCCGCATCCAGTGCTGCCTGACGAAGCGCCTTCTCGGCGCGCCGTACTTCCCCGCTGGCTTCGTCCAACTTCGAACCGATCATCTGCAGGTCGTCGTCGGCACGGTTACGCAGCGCCTCAAGTTGCTGGAACTTGCGGTAGGCCTCGGCGAGCTCATGTGCCGCCGTGGCAACGGTGGTTTGCTTACCGGCCACTAACTCGTCCCATGGCAACGACTCACCGTCAACGCGAACGGTCTTACTGCCAGCGTCAGTCGCCGTCACCTTGAGGTGTCCCTCGGCGGTTCGCTCGCCTGTGATGCCCTTGACGTCGAACTCCAACTGGCGGCCGTCCTTCATGGTGACGGTCAGCATTAGCTTGTTCTTCTCATTCTTTGGTTGCATTGACTCCCTTTCGTTCTTTCATCTTTGACCCTTATGGCCTGTTTCCTTCGCGTGCTTCAGGTCCTCGATGCCCTCTGCGGGGAATTCCTTCCCGCACACTTCGCAGACGACGAGCCAGACCTTCATTCGTCGTCCTCATCCGAATCGAGGTAGTCGAGATACTTGGCGAAGTTCTCCAAGGCATCGATCCTGCTGAGGTCACGCCAGTGGTTGCGGTCTGTCAACATCCATTCACCTTCGCTGAAGGCGTAGCAGTCGAACTCCCACATGCCCTGGACCACTTCATCCGCGCACGCATCGAACCGTTCCAACGCTTCGATCTTGTAGTCGCCTGTAGCGCTGATTAATTCGTGAATCTTCACTTGGCTGCCAACTTCCGTGCGTGGTATGCCTTGCGCCATGCGAGAAATTCACGATGGTCGTCGGATGGTGGGCAATCAGAGTTTCCGTGGGTAGTGCAGTCTTCTCGCTTTGGGTGAATCGCGCCGATGTCAGAAGAATCATCGAACTCACCTTCGATAATTGCGCTTGCATGCCACCATGATCCGTCCTCATCAACGTCAATCGAAATGGCGAGCACTGGGTGACAGGACACATGCGCGCGTCCTGTCTTCTCGTCGGTGATTTCATATGGTGCTACAAGCCCTGTTGGGGCTGTAATGATTTGTCGTGCCATTTGCTGCTGTTCTCCTTGGTTGTTTGTTTGTGTTGCAAAGTTGAGTCCGTTGAGTCCACGATCTCTATAGATGTAAATTCAAGAGCCAAAACTTCTTTAGAAAATCCCTATATAGGGGATGTGGACTCAATGGACTCAACTTTCTATCTAGAGGCGGCCAAAAGCGGATTTACTACGAACGCACTACTCTCGCCGCCATAGATTCCGCTTAGTACTAGCCAGCCGCGTTCCTTCAGGGCTTCAGCGGCCTTCCGAACGTCCTCCGCCTTGGCGAACAACTTCCGCTTGCGCAGCTTCTGGTGAAGGTCGCGCACCGTGAACTCCGTGATGCCCTCGTCACGTAGGTAGACGTGCAGCGCCTCCATGCCGGACTGAACGCGGTTCGCGCCCATCAAGATGTGGCAGCGCTCGACGTGAGGGATCACCCACTCGATGAAGCGAATGGCGTTCGCCATGTCCTGCTCATCCGGCGTGAACTCGTTGGAGGCGTACATGCCGACGCGGATCATGTGTAAGACGCCCGCCACCCTGACCACGTGGGATTCGATCTTGTTCGCCCACTCGGGGATGCTGGACAGGTCTCCGCCCTTCCTGCGACGGATCTCCCAGTCCACTGAGGCGTGTTCGAACATCTCGCTTGCCCCAGGCGTCATGGGGACCGTCGCCGTGGATTCCCCGATGGGTGCAAGCCGTTGGTCGAGGGTGTGGACGAGACCTGCGAACTGCCCCGCAGTGTCAGGGCTCAGCGTTGAGAACGCCCGGTACCCGACCTCGGAACGCGGCATCGCCATGATGAAGCGACCTGTCAGGCCACGTCCCTTCGCCTCAGGCGATTCACCGAGAGCACGCAGCACCTCCGGCTGCACGGAGAGCGCCATGGACAACCACGGGCTATCGATGACGAGTGGGAGTTCACGACCCACGCGGTCAATCGTGACGCGCTCGCCGTCCCACGCTTTCAGCACGAGGTCGAGGTTCGGCACGCCACGGGAGTAGCGCCCCATCAACGTGTCGAAGAGGCCACCCTCCGACGACAGGATCGAGATCATGCCCTTGTTCTGCGCCATGACCTGACCCAATGCCTCAGGCGTTACGTCATCGACGAGCAGGCGCGGAGTGGTGATCTGCTCCAAGTCCGCGATCCGGTTCATCAGATCGACAACCTCGCTGGTTGCGTCCGCCTGCTTGTCCGCCGTGACGGCGCGTTCGAGACGCCCCTTTGCGCCTTTCAGCTTTGATCGGAGGATCTCCAGATTGATCCGCGCGGCACGAATGTCCTCACGTGAACCTTCTTGCCGTGATGCCTCCAGGCTCTTGATGCCCTTGGCCACCGGACCCATCGCTGGCGACTTGCGCTCTCCGGGTTCCGCCACGACGCAGGTGTAGAGGTTGAGGGGTTCGGTCCAGTAGCCCATTCCGAGCGAGATGCGGACCCGCTTCCCCACCACTGTGCCGATGGCCGACAGCAGAGGCAGCGCGGTCAGTTCCGCCGGTGATTGCAGCGATGACGAGACCTCGTCCAGCCACGGACCGAGGGGACCGAATACCTCGACCGGAAGGCGCTCTAGTTCTTCCCGCAGCGGGATTGCCTGAATGTTGTCCCAGTTGATGACACCAAGGTCGATTGGTGGATCGGTGGGCACGTTCTCGTTCATTTGGTCGAAACTTTCTGCGATATAGTTATCGCTGTTACTCATTAGTGTTTGTCGTGATCTGTCATGCTGGTGAAACCCCTCAGGCCTCTCCACCTGAGGGGTTCTCCTTTTCGGCGATGCGCATGAACTCGATGCGATGGGTCTTCTGCACCGCATCGAAAGCGGCAACAAGGCGCTCGGCGTTCTCGTTCGAGATCAGCCACCAGTCGTGATACGACAGGTAATCGCCGTCGAGAACAGCTCGTGCCAGATCGTCGAGTTCCCACCACCCGCGTTCGGGGGTAATGCGGAACAGGATCTTGTCCGAGTGCTTGTTCTGGAGACGCTTGGCGATCTTGTCCGGAGCCTTCTTCACGGGCACGGAAGGGTGGCCGTCGCGGATTCGTACGTCGGTGATCTTCTCGGTCATGAGAGCGCCGCCTGGAGGTCGCTCAGGCGAATCCGGTACTGGCGTCCGACCTTCAAGGCCGGGATCTTGCCGGTGCTGATCAGCGTGAGGACCGTGCGGGGATTCACCCGGAGGTAGTCCGCCGCCTCAGCGACGGTCAGGATTTCGTGTTCGGTGTTCATGGGATCTTTCTCTGGCGAAATGGGATTTGTGACCAAGTCACTTGCGTCATTTCGCCGGAGAGCCGGGGCGCTCCGAACAGGAACTACGTTACTGCACGAGAAATGAAAGAACCGCGCTGCACGGGCGTTTGCGGTTCCCCACACGCGTGCAGCGCGGTTTCTAAAATGCTTTGGAATGCTTCCAGGTCAAAGGGGCAGGGAGTCGGGGAACGCCCAGAAGCCCAGATAGCGCAGCACGCAAAATCGGCAGACGGGCACGCTGTTGCTGTAAACGATGAAGGCGATGTCCTCGCCGCAGTCATGACATTTCATTCCCCGATAACAGCACGACCCCCGCTGAACAACAGCGAGGGCCGGTGCTACCTTTCCCGCGTTCTCGCAGGTCAGGCGCGATATGGAGTTCTCGGAAATTGATCCGGAAAGCGATTGATCTTCCCGTAACCCGCCGTTCGTGGATGCGATGCTCCCTGCCGGCCACCGGCTCCACGTCGTGCTCCAGGGCATCTCGCGGGGCTTCTCCGCGGTCAACATCCGCAAGTTCGTGGTGCGGGCCAGCCGTCTGGCGGACCTCGTCGAACTCGGCACGCTCACGCCCGCCTCGGCCCAGTTCCTCGAGGCATCCGTGCGGGCGGGCCTGAACATTCTCGTGGTGGGCGGAACCCAGGCCGGCAAGACCACGATGCTCAACTGCCTGGCTGCCGCAATCCCCGGCGGGGAGCGGGTGATCTCGGCCGAGGAGGTCTTCGAGATCCGCTTCCCGCACCCCGACTGGGTCGCGATGCAGACCCGGCAGGAAGGCCTCGAGGGGACCGGCGAGATCCGGCTGCGTGAGCTCGTCAAGGAGTCCCTCCGAATGCGGCCGAGCCGGTTGATCGTGGGCGAGGTGCGGGCCGAGGAGTGCCTTGACCTGTTGCTCGCGCTCAACGCCGGGCTGCCCGGGATGTGCACCCTGCACGCCAACAGCGCGCGGGAAGCGTTGACCAAGGCCTGCACCCTGCCGTTGCTGGCAGGCGAGAACATCTCGGCGCGCTTCGTCGTACCCACGGTGGCGGCGTCCATCGACCTCGTCGTCCACCTCGCGCTCGACCCGCGCGGCGCCCGTCAGGTGCGGGAGATCGTCGCGGTCCCGGGGCGGATGGAGGGCGACGTCATCGAGACCGAGTCGGTCTTCGAGTGGCGCGACGGCCAGTTGCGGCGCGGGATCGGCCTGCCACCACGGCTCGACCAGTTCGAGCGGGTCGGCATCGACGTCGCCCGGCTGCTCCACGGGGCGGGGTGACCTGCGGTGGGTGCACTGGTCGGCTTCGCCTTCGGGCTCGGCTGTCTGTTGGTCTGGGCTGCCTTCCGACCCCGTGAGGTCCGTCCGGTAGCGGCGAGCGGGTCGAGCCGGATCGAGCAACGGCTCGCCGAGGCCGGTCTGCGGGAGGTGGCACCGCGCTCGCTGATCGCGCTCTGCGTGGGGTCTGCCGTCGTGGGAGCCGTCGTCGTCCTCGGAATCACCCGGACGGCTCCGATCGCGGTGGTCTTCGGTGCGCTCGCGGGCTACCTGCCGATGGCGATCGTCGCGGGGCGCGCTCGACGACGGCAGCGTGAGTTCGCCGAAGTCTGGCCCGAGGCCGTGGACGACCTGGCCTCCGCCGTACGTGCGGGCATGTCGTTGCCCGATGCCGTGGCGGCTCTCGCTGTCCGCGGGCCCGAGCCGTTGCGGGCGGCCTTCCATGCCTTTGCCCTGGACTACCAGGTGTCCGGCCGGTTCGGTGACTGCCTCGATCGGCTCAAGGAGCGGCTGGCGGACCCGGTCGGTGATCGCGTCGTCGAGGGCCTGCGGATCGCCCGCGAGGTCGGCGGCGGTGAACTCGGGCGCCTGCTGCGCAGCCTGTCCGGCTTCCTTCGCGACGACCTCCGCACCCGGTCCGAACTCGAGGCCCGACAGGCCTGGGCCATCAACGGCGCCCGCGTCGCTGTCGCGGCGCCGTGGGTCGTCCTGCTGGTGATGTCGACCCAGCGCACCGTGATCGAGCGCTACCAGTCAGCAGCCGGCGCGGTCGTCCTCGCCGTGGGCGCCTGCCTCTGCGTGGTCGCGTACCGGCTGATGATGCGGATGGGGCGGCTCCCCACCGAGAGGCGGATTCTCCAATGAATCCAACGGTGTGGGGCAGTCTCCTCGGCCTCGGTACGACGACCGGACTTGCCCTCGTAGCTACCCGGGTCATCGCCATGCGCCGACCCCGTCTGGAGAGCCGGGTGCTGCCGTACGTGCGGGATCTGGCGTCGGCCGATCGACCGGTCGCTCCTCTCGAGCCGAGCAACGCCGTGGCCGCGGTCTTCGGACCGCTCCTGCGCCGGGCCGCCGAGGGCATCGAGCGCGTCGTCGGCGGCACGCCGTCCGTGCGACGTCGCCTGTCGCGGGCCGGTCTCGAGATCAGCGTGCACGATTTCCGGGTCCAGCAGGTGCTGTGGGGGCTGGCCGGCTTCGGCATCGCCGCGGTCTACGGCGTCCTGCGCACCTGGACCCGTCCCACGAATCCGCTGCCCCTGTTGCTGTTGTGCGTCGGCGCGTTCGTCATCGGGGTGCTCCTGCGCGACAACCGGTTGAGCACCCAGGTCAAGCAACGGGAAGTCGCGATGGTCGCCGAGTTCCCCACGATTGCCGAACTCCTCGCCCTGGCAGTGGCAGCCGGTGAAGGCCCGGTCGCTGCGCTGGCTCGCGTCGTACGACGAAGCGGTGGTGAGCTCTCGAGAGAACTCGGCGAGGTGCTGGCCCACATCCGTACCGGCGAGCCGGTCGCGGATGCCTTCGACCGACTGGCCGGCACGACCGGTGTGAGCGTCGTGGCGCGATTCGCGCACGGCATCGCGGTGGCCGTCGAGCGCGGCACCCCGCTGGCCGACGTACTCCATGCGCAAGCGGCCGACGTTCGCGAGGCCGGTCGCCGTGCGCTCATCGAGCAGGCGTCCCGCAAGGAGATCTTCATGATGGTCCCGGTCGTCTTCCTGGTCCTGCCGGTGACCGTCCTGTTCGCGTTCTGGCCCGGCTTCATCGGCCTCTCCCTGACGTACTGATTCGCGCTGATCCACGCTGCACTCTCGGAAGGAACCACCGTGCGCACCTCCCCAATCCTCAACCTCCTGCGACGCCGCTGGCATCAGCGCGACGAACGCGGTGACGTACCCGGCTGGGTCCTCGTCACGGTGATGACGATCTCGATCGGCGTCGCACTGTGGAGCCTGGCCCAGCCGCAGTTGGTGGGCATCCTCCAGTCAGCGCTCAACTCCGTGAAGTGAGCGGCCCGCAGCGGCGTCGGGACCAGCGAGGTTCGGCGCTGGTCGACTTCACTCTCGTCACGGTGGTCCTGTTGCCGATCGTGGTCGGGCTGATCCAGGTCGCCCTCGTGCTGCACGTGCGCGCGACGCTCGCTGCCGCGGCGTCGGAAGGTGCCCGGCTGGCGGCCACCGCCGACCGTGGTCCCGGCGACGGCGTCGAGCTCACCCGCGCCCAGATCGATGATGCGCTGGCCGGTTCGTTCGCCCGGGACGTCGAGGTGCGCCGGGTCATGGTCGACGGTGCGCCCGGTGTCGAGATCACGGTCCATGCGGAGGTTCCGGCTCTCGGGCTCGGCGGGCCGGCCGTGGAGTTCTCGGTGTCCGGCCGGGCGGTCGAGGAGAGCCCGCGGTGAGGTCAGCGATGAGGCGGCGCTGGGCCGGCCTGCGGCTCGACCAGCGGGGGAGTGGACTGGTCGAGATGGTGTGGATGAGCATCATCCTGCTGCTCCCGCTGCTGTGGATCGTGCTGTCGGTGTTCGAGGTCCAGCGGGGATCGTTCGGCGTGAGCGGCGCGGCCCGGGCCGCTGCCCGTGCCTATGCGCTGGCGCCCAACGACGTGGTCGGCGAGAAGCGTGCGGTGGCGGTCGCGCGCCAGGCGCTGGCCGACCAAGGGCTGAACGACGTCCCCGTCAGCGTCTCGGTGACGTGCAGGCCGTACCCCAAGAACTGCCACAGCGGCACCTCGGTGATCACCGTGCGGATCGAGTCGGCGGTGACCCTGCCGCTGCTGCCCGATGTCCTCGGCAGCGGTACCCCGACCTTCCGGCTGAGCGCGGACCACACCGTGCCGATCGGGCAGTACCAGGAGATCCAGGAGCAGAGCCGTTGACCCGCACCCGTGACCAGCGTGGGAGTTCGACCCCGCTGATCCTCGCCTTCACCGCGATCATCCTGTTGCTCGTGGCCGTCGTGGTCGATGCCAGCGCCGCCTACCTCGCGCGTCAGCGCCTCGATGCGCTCGCGGACGGCGCCGCACTCCAGGGCGCTGACCAGGGCGCCCAGGGCTCCGATGCGTACGACGACGGGCTGGCCGCCGGCGACCTGACCATCGCGCGCCGGGAAGCCGAGCAAGCGGTGCGGGCCTACCTGCGCGACGTCGGCGCGGCGGCCGACCACCCCGGTATCCGCGCGGTGGTGCGGGTCCAGGACGACCGGATCGTCGTCGAGCTCGAAGCCCCGATCGACTTGCCGCTCAGCCTTCCCGGCGGCCCGGAGAACCCGACCATCCGCTCCACGGGCTCGGCGGTGGTCGATCCGGAGGAGTGAGGAACCCCGGGACGTCATGCGAATTGGCTGCTCGAGCGACCAGAGCGCCTGACGTCCGGCCAGGTCGCCCGCGGACAAAACACGAACAGCGGGCTCGGGGTCGATGACTCCGGGCCCGCTGTTCGCTTGTGGGGGTCAGTTGCCCTCGTACGCCCCGTGGCCGTACGACGGCAGGTAGCTGTCGTTGCCGTCGAACCGCACGTCGAACCCGTTGTTGAGGATCAACTCCGGTCCCTTGAACGGCGCGTCACACCGCGCGTAGCCGGCAGAGTCGGTGACGACCTCGCAGGTGTGCACCACGCCGGGGTAGACCGCCGAGGGCAGCGAGAAGACGACCAGCTGGCCGGCGAGAGGTGCGCCGCCGAGCCCGGTCAGTTTTGCCTCCACCCGTGAGTAGTTGTCCATCACCTGCGTGAGGACCGGCTCGGCCACGAGCGTGCTCGCCGCCCGCGCCACCACCTGCGTGTACGACGGCGACGTGCTCGCCGCACGGCTCCCGTCACCGGAGTAGGTGGCGGTCACCTCGTGGTTGCCGGCGGCCAGGCCCTCGACCTCCAGCGTGGCCTGGACGCGGCCGTCGACCAGTTCCAGGTCGGCCGTGCCGAGCAC
Organism: Nocardioides sp. WS12; assembly: GCF_014108865.1. Taxonomy (NCBI): domain Bacteria; kingdom Bacillati; phylum Actinomycetota; class Actinomycetes; order Propionibacteriales; family Nocardioidaceae; genus Nocardioides; species Nocardioides sp. WS12. Next base: position 1,952,453 of record NZ_CP053928.1, read on the forward strand.
GTCGTCAGCGGACCGGAAGGTCACGGTGCCGGTCGGTGCGCCCGGCGTGGGCAGTGCGTCGGTGACGAACGCGGTGAAGGTGACCGCGTCGCCGTACCCGGCCGGGTTGTTGTCCGACTCGACGCCGGTGACGGTGGCGACCCGACCGATCGACTGCGAGGTCGTGGCGTTCTGGCCCTCGAAGTTGAAGTTGCCGACGTACTCCGCGCGGATCTGGTGCACCCCCGGCGTCAGGGTCGACGTCGCGAACGAGGCCGTGCTGGATCCGGTCGTGCCGGGGACCAGGCTGGTCGCACCGATCAGCGTGTTGCCGTTCCAGAACCGGACCACACCGGTCGGCTTGCCCGTGGCGGGAGCCACGGCCTGCACCGTCGCGGTGAAGGTGACCGTCTGGCCGTGGTCGGCCGCCGCGTCGTCGGACACGAGGCCCATCGACGTGGCGCCCTTGACGACGCCCTGGCCGGTGCCCTGGTCGAGCACACCGTTGCTGGCGATGAATCGCCCGTCACCGCTGTAGACCGCTTCGACCCGGTAGCTACCGGGGGAGAGCGAGCTGAAGGCGTTGCTGAGCGCGACACCGTTCACGAGGGTCACCGGGCCGCCGAGGTTGGCTCCGTTGATCGTGAAGCGGACCGTTCCCGACGGCGTTCCGGCGCCGGGCGCCACCGGGCTGATCGTCGCAGTGAACCGGACGCTCTCGCCGGACTGCGCCGGGTTGGCCGAGGACGTCAGCAGCGTCGAGGTCTGGGCGCGTTGCACCTTCTGCGCCGTCGACCCATTGCTGCCCGTGAAGCTGTCATCGCCGTCGTACGTCGCCACCACGGCGTGCTGCCCGACCGACAGTTCGTCGGTGGTGATGGAGGCGACGCCGCCCGTTCCGGAGTTGACGGGCGCGGTGCCGAGGACCGTGCTGCCGTTGGTGAAGGTGACGGTGCCCGACGGCGATCCGGCACCCGGAGCCGTGACGGTGACGGTCGCCGTGAACGTCACCGGCTGGCCGAAGACCGAAACCGGAGCCGAGCTCTCCACGACGGTCCTGGTGGCCGCCTTGTTGACCGTGTGCGTGCCGACCGGCGACGTGCTGGTGATGAAGTTCGGGTCGGAGCTGAGGTAGCGGGCCTTGATGTCGTGGCTGCCGCGGGTCAGTGTGCTCGTGCTGATCTCCGCTGCGCCATCCACCAGGTCCGCGAAGGGTCCCGGGGTGCCGTCGATGGTGAACTGGACGACGCCTTCGGGGGTGCCGGTCGCGGGGCTGACGGGGGTGACCGTCGCCCGGATCGTCACCGACTGGCCGACGACTGACGGGTTCGGCGAGGACGAGACGACCGTCGTGGTGTGGGCCGGCGCGACCTCCTGGTCGAGGTTGGTCGAACCACCGGCGAACCGGCTGTCGCCTTCGTAGTTGGCGGTGATCACGTGGTCACCGGCATCGAGGCTGGTCGCGGGGGACACCGCGGTGCCGCCGTTGAGGGCCACCGGGTCTCCGATCGGTTCTCCGTCGGCAGAGAACTGCACGAGGCCGGTCGGCTCGCCGACACCGGGCGCCACGACATCGACGTCGGCGGTGAAGGTGAGCGGTTCGCCGGCCACGGCGTCGGCGTTGGAGGTCGCCAGCGTGACGGTCGTGTCAGCACGGTTCACGCCGTGGCTGAGCTCGGCCGAGGTGCTGGTCGCGAAGTCACCGTTGCCGTTGTACGTCGCCTGCACCAGGTGGTTGCCGGGCGTCAGGTTGCTGATGGTCAGCTCGGCCGTGTCCCCAGAGAGCGGTACGGCGGTGCCGTACGGGTCCCCGTCGACGTTGAACTGCACACCGCCGCCGGGGTTCCCGACGCCCGGAGCGACGACGTCGACCGTGGCGCTGAACGTGACGGCTTCGCCGGACACGGTGGGGGATCCGGTGCTCGTCAGCACGGTGCTGGTGGGCGCCTTGCCGACGGTCAGGGTCCGGGGATCCGCCGTGCTGGTGACCAGGTTGCTGTCGCCGCTGTAGCGGGCACCGATGGTGTGCGTGCCCGTGGTCAGGGTGTCGACGGACGGTGAACTGGCCGAGCCGCCGACGACGGGAGCCGGAGCGCCGAGGTCGTCACCGTCGACGGTGAACTGCACCGTTCCCGAGGGGACGCTGGTGCCGTTGACGATCGCCACCTGGGCGGTGAACGAGACGGCTTCGCCGTGCACGGAGGGCGCGGGCTGGACCAGCGTCGTCGTCGACGGGTTCTTCTCCACGGTGAACGGGGTGGAGACGGAAGACCCCTTGTAGAACGTGGTCTGGGCGAAGGCCGCCGTCACGGTTGCGTTGCGCGGCGGGCCCGAGACGGGCAGAAGCGCGGTGGCCACACCGCTCGCATTGGTCGTGGCGTTGACCGATGTGCCACCCGACAGGGAGAAGGTGACTGTCCGGTTCGGCAGCACCGAGGACGACAGGTTCGGGTCGGTGAGCGTGGCCCGGGCGGTGACCGACGTGTTCTGCGGTCCCTCCGTGGCCCCGGAGTAGGCGATCTGGGTGATGTTGTCGATCGTCACCGCGCGGTTCGTCGTCTTGGTGTTGTTGGAGCAGAAGACGAAGCCCGAGCGGTTCCGCTCGATCGCCCGGGCGGTGTAGGCGCCATTCGCGTAGGAGTGCGAGTCGAACCCGGCGCTCTTGGCACCGGTGCCGCCCTGCACGCTCTCGAACACGACACCGCCGCCGCTGTTGACCAGTTGCAGCGTGGTCTGCGGACCACTGGCGTTGGCACAGAGGGTGCCGTCCGTGGCACCGCTCGCCGACAGGGTGGCGTTGCCGCGCAGGACGGCGTTGTTGGCCGGACCGGTGATGTCGGCCGAGGCCGACGACACCAGCAGGACGGAGAGGCCGATGGCCAGGGAGATGGCCGCGAGGGCCGCGATCAGTCTGCGCACAGCTGAGGTTCCTTTCAACATGGCCGACCTCACTTGATGATGGCGCCGCGCGCCGTGGAGGAGAGGTGGTTCGCGTCGCCGCCGAAGGTGGCCGTGTAGCCGCCGTTCAGGACGAGCGCGACGAGCTGGGCAGCGGCGTTGCAGGTGGCGACGCCGGATCCGTTGGTCGTGGTCGTGCAGACCAACTTGGTCCCGACCTTGAACTGCACCGGCACTCCGGCGAGCGGCTGTCCGCCCGCCGTCACCGTTGCGCGCAGCTGCCCGAGCGGCAGGCCGAGCGGCGTCAGCGAGACCGCTGCTGCTGCCGCCTGGACCACCGTGGCCCGCTTGGCGACGGTGACATCGACGACTGCGGAGTCACTCGCCTCGTGGAGGTCCGTGCCGCCGTACACCGCCTTCAGGTGGTGGGTCCCAGCAGGAAGTGCGGCCGTTGCCAGCTGCGCGCTGCCTGCGTTTCCGGTCGTCGGTCCGACGGGCACGGCGCCGATCTCGACGTCGTCGGCGAAGAACGTCACCGAGCCTGCCGGGACGCCCTGGCCTCCGTGCACCGGTGTGACCAGCGCCGTCAGGGTGAGGGTGTCGCCGTACGTCGCGGTGCCGGGCGAGACCGTCAGGCCGGTCGTGGTCGCCACGCGGGCGACCGACTGGGTGAGGTCGACCAGGTCGGAACGGAAGTGCACGTCGCCCGAGTAGAGCGCCGTCACCGTGTGGTTGCCGGGGGCCAGGTCGTCGATGGCGGGGCTGGTGGCCGCGCCGTCCTCGAGCTCGACCGCGTCACCGAACGGACGACCGTCGATCGCGAACTGGACGTACCCGGTCGGCGTACCCGTGCCGGGCGTGGGCGAGGAGACCTCGGCAGTGAACCGGACCTCTTCGCCGACCTCTGCCTCAGCCGCGGAGGACTGCAGGTCGATCTCCACTCCGGCCGCAGCGACCGTCTGGGTCAGGATGTCGCCGCTGCCCGAGAAGCCGGGCTCCGGGGTGAAGGCGGCGATCACCGTGTGGTCGCCCGGGTCCGGGGAACCGAGCGTCGGGCTCTCCGCCACGCCGTCGCTTCCGACCAGGATCGGACCACCGATGTTCTGGCCGTCGACCGAGAACTGGACGGTGCCGGCGGGGCTGCTGTCATCAGCGGCCGTGACCTGCGCACGGAACGTGATCAGTTCGCCGTACGTCGACGGGTTGGCGCTCGACGTCAGGACGGTCGTGGTCTCGATGACCGCCGTGCCCTCGATCACCGTGTGGCTGACCGGGGCCGATTCGCTGGCGTTGTAGTCGGCGTTGCCGGCGTAGCGCGCCGTCAACTGGTAGGAGCCGGGGGCCAGGTCGGTGAGGTCGAGCGTCGCGCGACTGCCCGACGAGTCGGTCGTCACCGGTGCCGAGCCCACGGGCTCGCCATCGGCGAGGAAGGTGACGGTGCCGCTGGGGGAGCCCGATCCGGGGCTGACCGCAACGACGCTGGCCGTCAGCAGGACCGGCTGGTCCTGCACCGAGGGCGAGGGGTTCGCCAGCAGCGACACGGTGGTGTCCGCCGCGGCGACCTCGTGGTCGACCTGGTCGGATCCGGCCAGGTAGCGCCCGCTTCCGGAGTAGGCCGCGGAGACCGTGTGCTCGCCCGCCGTCAGCGAGGTGAGCGGCGGGAACGTCGCCGACCCGTTGGTGAGGTCAACCGGGGCGCCGACGGCGTTGCCGTCGACGAGCAGCTGGACGGTGCCGTTGGGGCTGCCGCCGCCCGGTGCCTGCACGGCGACGGTCGCGGTGTGGCCGACGGCCTCGCCGGTCACGGTCGTGGTGTCCGTCGCGGACAGCGTCACGGTGACCGCTGCCTTGTTGACGGTGACGTTGCGCGGCGAGGCCGAACTGGCGTCGTACACGTCGTCGCCGGTGTAGGTCGCAACCACCTGGTTGCTGCCGACCGCGAGGTTGCTCACGGTCACCTCGGCATCGCCGTTGGCATCGATGCTGTCGCGGCCGACCTCGTCGCCGCTGACGGTGAAGATCACCTCACCGGTCGGGGTGCCCGAACCGGGGGTGACCGTGGCGCCCAGCGTCACCGGCTGGCCGTAGACGGCCGTGCTCGGGTCGACGGAGGACGTCGTGGTGGTGGCCAGCAATGGCTCGCGCACCCGGAACGTGACGGCTGCGGAGGTGCTGCTGCTGTGGTCGGTGGTGCCGGCGTACACCGCGATCACGGTGTGGTTGCCGAGGCCGAGCGTCGAGAGTGCCGGGCTGGTCGCGGTGCCGTCGGTCAGCGGGATGGCTGCACCGAAGTCCGATCCGTCCACGCGGAACTGGACCGCGCCGCCGGGAGTGCTGCCGTGGTCGGGCGTCACCGTGGCGGTGAAGCGAACGGGGTCGCCCACCGTGACGACCGACGGGTCGGCCGACACCACGGTGCTGGTCGGGATCGTGCCGACGGTGAAGGGCGACGAGGCGGACGCGGGTGCCAGCCCACTGCCACCGGCGTACGACGCCGTGATGGTCGTCGTGCGCGGCGGACCGGCGACGGCGATGTCGGTCTCGGCGATGCCCGCTGCCGAGGTGGTGGCGGTGGCCGTGGCGCCACCCGTGAGGGCGAAGGTCACCGTGCGCCCGGCGACGGGGCCGCCGGCCAGGTCGACGAGAACGGCCTTGACGGTGGCGTTGCTGCCCTGGGCTGCGGACGTCGCACCGGTGTAGGTGAGCGTGCTGCAGTTGGTGGTGGTGACGACGAGGGTGGCCGCCGTGGTGGCGCCGCCGGCGCTGACGAGGACACCCCAGCTGGCCCGGGCGTTGCCCTTGGCGAGCCCGTCGGACTCTGCGGGCGCGGTGAGCGTCGCGGTGTAGTTGCCACCGCTGGTCGTGGTGGTCGACGCGTTCTGTGTCTGGCCGGGCGTGACCGGCGACTTGTCGAGCGAGATCGAGACCGGGACGCCGACAGCGCCCGAGCTCAGCTTGCCGGCGACGGTGACGTCACCGCCTGCACAGCTCAGGGACGGGGTGACGGTGCCGGTGAGCGTGGTGGCAGCGGTGGGGGTCGACGCGGACGCCAGTTTGCGGTCGATCGACAGCGAACCGTCGTCGACGGGCAGGCGCAGGATCTCCTGGGCGTCGTTGCGGTGCGTCGGGGACCACCAGTGGGTGTTGATCGTCTGGCCGTCGGCGCTCTGGGCGTGGACGCGCCGGGCGTTGATGCTGCCGGCGGGGACCGCGACGGTCGCGTTGGTGACCGCGGACGGGTCGTCGAAGGAGAAGACGCCTTCGAAGGTGTCGTTGCCGCTCGCGAGGGAGCCGGCGGCGTAGCTGAACCCGCCGTCGTAGTCGACGTCGACGTCGTTGCTCCAGGACTGGCCCGCCTCGAGCGGGAAGGCGAGTGCGCGCCAGCCGCGCTGGGGCGTCATCTCCAGGTTGATCGCCGCCGTGATGTTCTGGGTGATGATGCTGACCTGCGCCTTGCCGGTGAGGTTCTGCTGCTGGGTCTCCCGCAGCAGCGCCAGGTCGGAGCGGCGCACGTACTTGGTGCCGCTCACCGAGCCGGCGAAGTTGCTCAGGTTGGCGGTGCCGACACCGTCGACCACCGCTGTTCCGCTGCCGCCGGTGATGGTGCCCGTGATGTCGAGCCGGTACGCGCTCTGTCCCTGGAACGTCTCGACCGCGCCGACGGTGTAGGTGACGGTCTCGTTGAGCGTCACGTCCGTCCCGGTCGCGACGTAGCGGAACGTGGTCTGGTAGGTCCACGACCAGCCGGTGTTCCATGCGGCCACGTCGTCACCGGTCGCCTGGACGGCGGTGGCGACGGGTGTCCCGGCCAGGGCGACGAGCCCGGCGGACAGGGTGGCGAGCACGATCAGCCGGGCCATTCGCCTGCGGAAGGCGTCGGCGGCGCGGCGGCCTCGGTGCTGGAATCGGGTGTTCATCGGCGCAAGGGGCATGCGTCATCCATCCCATGTGTTGGGGGGACACCACCCGAGACGTGCGGGACAGGGGAGCCTGCTGGTGGAGGGAGCACGGGGAGTCAAGCAGGTTGTGATCGAGGCCACACCAACTTTGGTGAAACCGGTTCTAGTCTTTACGCGAGGTGGCATTTACCCGCCTTGCCCGGCGGGGTCGTAGCCTTGCCTGTTGTGGCAGGCACCGATTACGACTCCGAGATCAAGCAGCTGACGGCAACGATGCGCACCATCGAGCAGGTGCTCGACATCGACCAGATGCAGCGCGACATCGCCGACCTCGGCGAGCAGGTGGCTGCGCCGGACCTGTGGGACGACCAGGCCAACGCGACCCGGGTCACCGGCAAGCTCTCCGGACTGCAGGGCCAGGTCGACCGGTTCCGCGCGCTCCATGACCGGATCGACGACCTCGCCGTCCTCGCTGAGCTGGCTGCCGAGGAGGCCGACGCCGAGACGCTGGCCGAGGCCGACGCCGAGCTCGAGAAGGTCAAGAAGGCCGTCGAGGGGCTCGAGGTCCGCACCCTGCTCAACGGTGAGTACGACGCCCGCGAAGCCCTGGTCAGCCTCCGGGCCGGCGCCGGTGGCGTCGACGCGGCCGACTTCACCGAGACCCTGATGCGGATGTACACCCGCTGGGCCGAGCAGCACGGGTACCCCGTGGAGGTCTACGAGACCTCCTACGCCGAAGAGGCGGGCCTCAAGTCCGCCACCTTCGCCATCCACGCTCCCTACGCCTACGGCACGCTCAGCGTCGAGGCCGGCACGCACCGCCTCGTACGGATCAGCCCGTTCGACAACCAGGGCCGCCGCCAGACGTCGTTCGCCGCCGTCGAGGTCGTCCCCGTCCTGGAGCAGACCGACGAGATCGACGTCCCCGACGAGGAGATCCGCGTCGACGTCTACCGCTCCGGCGGTCCGGGCGGTCAGTCGGTCAACACGACCGACTCCGCGGTCCGGCTGACGCACATCCCGACCGGCACCGTCGTCAGCTGCCAGAACGAGAAGTCGCAGTTGCAGAACAAGGCCAGCGCCATGGTGGTGCTCAAGGCCAAGCTCCTCGCCCTGAAGAAGGCCGAGGAGAAGGCGCACCTCGACGGACTGCGTGGCGACGTGCAGGCGAGCTGGGGCGACCAGATGCGCAACTACGTGCTGAACCCGTACCAGATCGTCAAGGACCTGCGGACGGGCTTCGAGAGCGGCAACCCGTCCTCGGTGTTCGACGGCGACCTCGACGGCTTCCTCGAGGCCGGCATCCGCTGGCGTCGCGGCGGCGAGAACGCCGAAGCGAACTGACCTGACTGATCAGCGCGGGCGGACGACCGTCGAGCGCTTGCTCAGCGCACCCCAGCCGACGCGGTTGCGCGCCTTCACCTTGACCACCCAGCGGCCGCGCGGCAACCGCATCTCGACCCTCCGGGCGCCTGCGCTCTGGACCCGCGACGTCACGCTGTCCACCACCCGTCCCGACGCGTTCAGCCGGTACGCCGCCACGACGTAGCCCGTGATCGGCGCGCCACCGGTGCGGGTCGGTGCGACCCAGCGGACGCCGATCGTGCGGCGGCCTCCGCGAGGACCCGGGTTCACCCGCGGTGCGGCCATCGTGCCCGGCCGCGTCACCGTCGGTACGACGGGCGGGACGACCACGACCGGCTCGTCCACCGGGGGATCGGTCGGCGGATCGGTCGGCGGATCGGTCGGCGGGTCAGTGGGCGGGTCGGGGAGCGTGCTCGAGCAACCCGTCACCGTGAGTCGGTAGGTCCCGAGACTGCCGTAGTCGTCGTACCCACCGGTGGTCCAGCCGGACGTGCCGCCCGCGCCGGAACCCACACCGGAGACCGCGACATAGAACGGACCGCCCGTCAGGGGCAGGGAGACCGAAGCGCCCAGTCCGGTGACGGCGCTGGTGGTACGGGTGGTGGCCGGTGCGGCGGACGCGAGCACGGTGCCGGCCGCGTTGCGGACTTCGACCAGGAGATCGAGGTTGGGGCCGACGGCCGCCGGATCGGCGCGTGCGGTGACGGTGCCGGAGCACTGGGCGACGCCGATCCAGTCGCTGTCGCTCGGGGTGCTGATCACGCCGGCGCCGCCGGTGAGGGCGGACAGGGGGAGCGCCGTGGTCGGCGTACTTCCGGCCTCGTCGGGTCGCAGCGTGATGCCGTTGGTGGCCGCGACGACGAAGTCGTCCTGGTGGTTGCTCGCTGCCGTGTAGTCGCCCTTCGACCACTGGGTGACGCCGGAGGAGTACGGGCTGCCCATCAGCGGGCCCCACAGGGAGGAGCCGCCGTAGTAGCCGCTCGTCGCCGTGCCGTCGTGGGCGAGCCCCAACGAGTGCCCCACTTCGTGGGAGGCCGCCTCGGCCATGCTCTTGGCCCGGTTGCCGAGGGACGAGGGGAACACCCACGCGGGGCTGCGCGTCTCGGCGGGCGTGACGATGTCGAAGGTGCCGATCCAGCCCAGACCGCCGCATCCGCCGCAGAGGACGCTCTGGACGCTGCTGCCGGACGTGAACACGACCCGGGCACCGTAGGCCAGGTCGCTCAGCGCGGTGCGGAACAGGCCACCGAACGCCGGCTCCTGGGTCGTCACGTCGACGTCGAAGGGCGCGTAGTCCTCTGCCACCCGGGCCCAGACCTCCTGGATCAGGGTGCGCTCGGCGTCCGAGAACGCGGCCGATGTGTCCGTGGTCCAGCCGGGGAAGAGCAGCGAGGTGAGCCCGTTGAGCAGCCATGAGTTGGTGCTGAGCAGGCTGCCGCCGTCGAAGTCGAGGTAGATCGTGCGGGTGGCGCCGGGCCGGCTGTGGAGCGCGAACGTCTCCGCCAGCGTGTACGACGAAGCGGGCTCGGCCGCAGCCAGCGCGGTGCCGTCCGTGGAGACGCGCGCCGAGGGCACCGGTGGCGGGGTGCCCCACTCGTCACGGGCGAAGGTCACGCCGTCGGGACTGGTGACGACGGTCGGGTCATCGACCACTTCGACGGCGGGGGGAGTTCCGGCCGGGTCGGTGTCGTCCGCCGCTGCGGGAACCGCCCATCCGGTCACGGCACACGCGAGCGCGGCGAGCACGAGGGCGAGCGTGCGCAGAACCTGAACCATGTGCGACGCATCGTCCGACGCGGGGACCGCCTGAGCGTCGTACAACGGAACGGGACGAAGGTCCCGCAGGATCCAACCGATCGGCCAGGCCAGGTCAGGTCAGGTCGTGGTGAAGGACGCCGCCTGGGCAACCGCGACGCACCAGCGTCCGGTGCGGGCAACCAGGTCGGCCTCGGCGACGCCGACCGGGAGGGTCAGGCTGCAGGCCAGCCACGCATCGCCGAACAGGCCACGGAAGGACGCCGTACGGGTGTCGCCGTTGGTGCACACCACGGCCACCGAGGGGGTGCCGTACGCGGCGGCGGTGGGCTGTGGCACGCACACCTTGGTCGTCGCGGCGCTGATCAGGCCCGATGCCCGCTCCGCGCTGACCGGCGGAGCGAAGACCCAGCCCCGGGCTTCGGTGCCTGCTGTCTCCGCTGGCGCGAAGAGGCAGCCGTACTCGTGGGCCACGTCGCTGCCGGGGAGCGCAGCGGACTCCTCACCGTTGCCGTACGACGTCAGCTCGCCTGCCGCGCCGAGGGCTGCCTTCACGGCCTCGGCGGGCAGTAATTCGCAGAAGGGCGTCCGCTGGACGACCGCGGCGCTGCTGTCGAAGTCGGCGAGGTCGGTGCCCTTGTAGGCAGGTGGCAGTGGAGTGTTCGTCGTGTCGTCGGCGACGACCACACCGATGCCGACGGGCACCAGGGTGAGGAGCGCGGAGAGAAGCAGCGCGCGCAGGACCGTCGACACGCCCGCCAGACTAGTGGGCGCTGCCTCGCCTTGCCCGTCGCGTACCGTCAGGTCAGTGATTCGCTTCGAAAAGGTCACCAAGCGCTACGCCGGCCCCGGCAAGCCTGCGCTGGACCAGGTCAGTATTGACATCGACAAGGGCGAGTTCGTCTACCTCGTCGGCACCTCCGGTTCGGGCAAGTCGACCGCGCTGCGGCTCGTCCTGCGCGAGCTGCGGCCGACCACGGGCCGCGTCCACGTCGCTGGCAAGGAGATCAACCGGATGGCCGGCTGGAAGGTGCCCCGTCTGCGCCGCCAGATCGGCACCGTCTTCCAGGACTTCCGGTTGCTCCCCAACAAGACGGTCTCCGAGAACGTCGCGTTCGCCCAGCAGGTGATCGGCAAGTCCCAGCGCGAGATCAACAAGGTCGTGCCCGAGACCCTCGAACTGGTCGGCCTCAAGGACAAGGGCGACCGGATGCCCGACGAGCTCTCCGGTGGCGAGCAGCAGCGGGTGGCCATCGCCCGCGCGTTCGTGAACCGGCCGATGATCCTCATCGCCGACGAGCCCACCGGCAACCTGGACCCGCAGACCTCGGTCGGCATCATGAACCTGCTCGGCGACATCAACCAGACCGGTACGACGGTGGTCATGGCCACCCACGACCACGGCATCGTCGACCAGTTCACCAAGCGAGTCATCGAACTCGAGCACGGAAAGGTCATCCGCGACGAGGCGGCCGGTAGCTACGGCTTCCAGCACTGAGTCAAGGAGCACACCCCACATGCAGCTTCGCTATGTCTTCACCGAGCTCCGTACCGGCCTGCGGCGCAACCTCTCGATGCACTTGGCCGTCATCCTGACCCTCTTCGTCTCGCTGTCCCTCGCCGGCGTCGGCATCCTCATCCAGCGTGAGGCCGACCTGGCGAACAAGTCCCTGGGCAACGAACTGAAGATCCTGGTCAACCTCTGCATCGACGACGACCCCTCGAACAACCCGAACTGTGCCGGCGGCGAAGTGACCGCCGAGCAGCAGCAACGGATCGAGACCGAGGTCAAGGCCAACGACGAGGTCAGGTCGTTCCGGTTCATCTCCAAGGAGGAGGGGTTCGAGAACGCCAAGGAGTCCGGCGCGATCCCCGAGACCGCCTACACCGGGCCGAACCCGGTCGTGACGGTCGAGAGTTGGCCGGCCGGTTACTGGGTGACCCTGAAGAACCCGGAGAAGGCCGACGGCATCATCAGCGCCCTCGAGGGTCTCGATGGCGTCTCGGTGATCAAGGACGAGCGCGAGGCGCTCGGTCAGATCTTCGGGATCATGAAGGTTCTCAAGTACGGATCGTGGATCGGCTCGGGCTTCCTGCTCCTCGCTGCGTTGCTCCAGGTCACCAACACCATCCGTCTGGCCGCGCTCGCGCGACGGCGTGAGATCGGCATCATGCGCCTGGTGGGCGCATCGACCCTCTACATCGCCTTGCCCTTCCTGCTCGAGTCACTGGTCACCGCCATCATCGGTGTCGGACTCGCGGCAGGGGCGCTGGCCGCCTTCCAGTACTGGGGCATCGAGAAGGGCCTGGCCGAACACGTCCAGTTCCTGCCCTGGGTCGATTGGGGCGACTACACCCAGACGCTGATCGGTGGTTTCCCGCTCGGCATCGTCTTCCTCGGTCCGGCGCTCACCTTGATCCCGACACTCCTGTTGACCCGGAAATACGTAAAAGTCTGATTCAGGGCGGTTACGGTCGAAGCGTTCACTTCCCCGAACAACCAAAGGTTTACCTGTGCGCTCCTTCCCCAGCGCCCCAGGGTTTCGCCGTGTGACCGATCGGCTTCCCGCGTGGGCCCATCCCCAGTGGCTGGTGACGGCGCTCGCCGTCGTCGTGGCAGTCGCTGGCCTCGCCGTACCGATTGCCCATGCCGACGACCGGGACGACCTCGAGGACAAACAGGACCAGGTCCGGGGCCAGATCTCGGACGTCAAGGGCGACATCCACGAGGCCAGCCAGAAGGTCGCGAAGATCGCGAAGGAACTCAAGGCAGCCCAGAAGCAGCTCGATGCGGCGCAGTCGCGCCTGAGCGCGGTCCGTACCGACCTCCAGACCGCGCGTGCCGCGGCCGCCGACCTGGCCGCCAAGCTCGTGGTGGCCGAGGAGAAGCTGCGCCTCGCCAAGGCCGACCTCAAGCAGGCCCAGGCGGAAGTGGCCGTGCAGCGGCTCGCCAGCCGCGACGCCATCATCGTGATGGGGACCGGCGACGACGCCCGGATGGCCCTGCTGAACTCCTACATGAACAGCGGTTCGATCGAGGACGTGCTGGTCAGCCAGACGGCGTACGACCTGGTCACCGGCCGGCAGAACCAAGCGCTGGTCGCGCTGGAGGCGGCCGAGGCCGCGATGGAGCAACGCAAGATCGAGGTGGCGGCCGCACGCAACGGGGTCGCCACCGCCAAGAAGTCCGCTGACGCGAATGTCGTCACCATCGGTGTCCTGGTGGCACAGGCCGAGACGACGGAGTCGCAGGTCGCTGCCCTGGTCAGCAAGACCAACGGTGCCCGCCAGGCCGTGATCCGGGCTCGCGCTGCCGACCAGGCCGCGCTGGCGCGACTGAGGAAGCGCGAAGCGGCGATCAAGGCGAAGATCATCCGGCTGTCCCGCCAGCAGGGTGGCAGCTACGACGGCGACACCGGCGGCTTCCTCGCCAAGCCGGGCCCCGGCCCGGTCACCTCGGCCTACGGCTACCGGATCCACCCGATCTACGGGTACTACGGCCTGCACAACGGCATCGACTTCGGCACCGGGTGCGGCGCACGGCTGGTCGCCGGCGAGTCGGGCACCGTGATCGACACGTACTACGACGAGGTCTACGGCAACCGCCTCTACCTGGCCATCGGACGGGTCAACGGCGCCTCCATGACGTTGATCTACAACCACCTGAGCAGCTACGCCGTTCGCCAGGGAGCCAAGGTCGGTCGCGGCCAGGTCGTCGGCTACTCCGGTTCCACGGGCTGGTCGACCGGCTGCCACCTGCACTTCACGGTGCTCCGCAACGGCGAAACGGTCGACCCGGCGCGTTACCTCTGACGCACAGGCTCGTCGAGTAGCCGCGAGGTACGAGCGGCGTATCGAGACGCCCCGTCAATTCCGTTGCACCCTCCTGAGAGAATCAACCCATGGCCAAGCAGGGTGCGAAGAAGGAAGGCGCTGTCGATCACAAGATCGTCGCGTCCAACAAGAAGGCGCGCCACGACTATCACATCGAGTCGACCTTCGAGGCCGGCCTGGTGCTCGTCGGCACTGAGGTGAAGTCGCTGCGGTTGGGCCGTGCCAGCCTGGTCGACGGCTTCGTCGACATCGACGGTGGCGAGGCCTGGTTGCACAACGTGCACATCCCCGAGTACGCCCAGGGCACGTGGACCAACCACGCCGCCAAGCGCAAGCGGAAGCTCCTCCTGAACCGCATCGAGATCGACAAGATCGAGCGCAAGGTCAGTGAGAAGGGCCAGACGGTGATCCCGCTGTCCATCTACTTCGTCAAGGGTCGGGCCAAGGTCGAGATCGGCCTCGCCAAGGGCAAGAAGTCGTGGGACAAGCGGCAGGCCATCGCCGAACGCGAGGCCGACCGCGAGAAGGTCGCCGAGATCGGTCGCCGCGCCAAGGGCATGCGTGACTGACGTCGCTGACGTCCGCTCCTTCTGGAAGGACCTCGGCCTGCCCGGCCTGATGGACCTCCACGTCCACTTCCTGCCGCCGTCCATCGAGCGCGCGGTGTGGAAGGTGTTCGACGAGGGTGGTGAGCTGATCGGTCGTGAGTGGCCGATCCTCTATCGAGGTACGGCGGCCGAGCGGGTCGCGTTCCTGCAGGAGTGCGGCATCCGCGGCTTCTCGACGCTGCCCTATGCACACAAGCCCGGGGTCGCGGGCTTCCTCAACGACTGGTCCCGCGACTTCGCGGCCGAGGTGCCCGAGGCACTCCGGTCGGCGACGTTCTACCCCGAGCCGGAGGCGGCTGGCTACGTCCCCGCACTCGTCGCCGACGGGGTGGAGATCTTCAAGTTGCACCTGCAGGTCGGCTCGTTCCATCTCGACGACCCGTTGCTCGATCCCGTCTGGGCGACGCTGGCCGATGCCGGTACCCCAGTCATGGTGCATGCCGGCTCCGGGCCGGTCGGGACGTCGTACACGGGACCGGCCTCGACGGCCCGCGTGCTGGCCCGCTTCCCGCGCCTGCGCCTGGTGATCGCCCACATGGGGTCCCCGGAGTGTTCGGACTTCCTGGCCCTCGCCGAGGAGTACGACGGCGTCCACCTCGACACGTCGATGGCCTTCACCGACTTCTTCGCCGAGGGGCCGCACGACGGCCGTTTCCCCGCGGACCTCGTGCCGCGTCTGCGGGACCTCCAGGGGCGGGTGGTGTGGGGGTCGGACTTCCCGACCCTGCCCTTCGCCTATGCCGAGCAACTGGGCTGGCTGGCCGAGCTCGACCTCGGCGACGAATGGCTTCGCGACGTCTGTTGGCACAACTCCTTGCGGCTGCTCGGCCGGACCGCCGCAAATTCTTGACCTTCGCGCCCTTCCCTCGGGAGGGTTGGGGGTGCTGGACTGACCCCTCCTGACCCCGCTCGGAGGAGAACCATGCGTGCACGTCTTCTGACCCTGGCCGCCGCCACCATTGTCGGCCTCGGTTTCCTCGCCCCCGCGACCGCCAGCACCGGTGGCACCGCTGACGGCGAGCTCCACCCCAATGTCGCGATGATCGCGTTCTACGACGCCGGCGGCCGGTTCCGCTGTTCGGCCACACTCGTCAGCCCGACCGTCCTGCTCACCGCTGCGCACTGCACCGACGGCACCCTCGGCAAGACCCTGGTGACGTTCGACAGCGTTGTCGCCGAGGCCCCGCCCTCGCCGCTGCCCGTGGCCGGTGACGTCACCGCCGGTTACACGTCGACCGAGCTCGCCGCGGCCGGCTACCTGTCCGGTACGGCGAACACGCACCCCGACTACAGCGACTT
Source organism: Nocardioides sp. WS12 (assembly GCF_014108865.1). Taxonomy (NCBI): domain Bacteria; kingdom Bacillati; phylum Actinomycetota; class Actinomycetes; order Propionibacteriales; family Nocardioidaceae; genus Nocardioides; species Nocardioides sp. WS12. Next base: position 1,968,090 of record NZ_CP053928.1, read on the forward strand.
CACCGACATCAACAACTGGAACGACGTCGGTGTCATCGTGCTCGACGAGCCGGTCGAGGGCATCACCCCGGCGCCGCTCGCCGACCTCGGTGCTGCGGACGCGATCAAGCAGCCGCGCAAGACGCTCTTCACCGCCGTCGGTTACGGCACCGAGGTGCGCCAGGCGCCGACCGGCCCGCAGAAGCCGACGCCGCAGAGCTACCCGCTGATCCGTCGCTACGTCGAGATGCCCGGTCAGAAGATCACGCACCAGATCATCCAGACCAACGGCAACGACAAGGACATCTTCGGCACCGGTGGTACGTGCTTCGGTGACTCCGGCGGTTCGCTGTGGCTCGACGGCAAGGTCGTCGGCGTCACGTCGTACGGCTACACCGCCAACTGCCGCTACATCGACGGCTACCAGCGCGTCGACATCCCGGTGGTTGCCGAGTGGCTGGCCGGCTTCGGCCTCTGACCTCTGCGCAGACGACGAGGGGCGCATCGGACAACCGATGCGCCCTTTGTCGGTCCCACCCGTAGACTGTGTGTTGTAGTACAACTCAAGAGGGGCTGATCGGTTTCGACTTGGGACGTTTGTTCCAGGGGAAGCGGGTCGAGAAGCCAGCGTCATCTCGTAAACGATCGCTGGAAACCTATAACTGCCAACTCAAACCGCAGTTCCTTCGCTCTCGCTGCCTGAGCAGTGATCGAAGCGTCTGACCGGGCACCCGTCTTCGTCCCGGACCCAGACGTCATCTAGAAGACTTGCTGCGTCACTCCAGTCCGGAGGGTGACGCGGGACTCAAACCGGACTGGGTCTGTCGGCGACGTGTCTGTGCGAGCGCCGGGACCGAGAAAACGCCAGCACAGACTGCACCCGGAGAAGACCTGGCTCGACGCTCGAGGACCGGGGTTCGATTCCCCGCAGCTCCACAGCCCTCTTTGAGGCAGACAAGGCCCGCGCCCAGCGCGGGCCTTGTCGTCGTTGTGGCACGATCTCGGCATGCAGCACGAGGTCGACCTGAACCACCAGGTGCGTGGCGCCGTCACCACGGGCGCGTCGACGTACGGCGCCTCCGCAGTGGGGGCGGCCGCACTCGGCGCCTTCGCGCTCGGTGCGGTCGCGTTGGGTGCCGTCGCCATTGGTGCCGTGGCGATCGGAAAACTCGGTGTGGGGGAGGGCCGGATCAAGAAGCTCGTCATCGACGAGCTCGAGGTCAGGGTGCTGCGGGTGGGGTCGATGGAGTCGCTCGACCCGAGCTGACCGGTGGTTGGTGGCCGCCCGTGCTCCGTGGACTGATCAGGCGCCGAGCGCCTCGTCGATCGCGGCGCTGACGGACAGGTCGCCGCCGACGAGGTTCCACTGGTGCCCGATCGCGTCGTCGCGGTCGATGACGGCGGCGAGCACCGCCGCCACGTCCGCGCGGGTCACGGATCCGCGGGGGATGTCCGGGCCGAGCGCGACCAGGCCGGTTGGCGGTTCGTCGGTCAGCAGTCCCGGCCGGAGGATGGTCCAGTCGAGGTCGCTGGCGCGGAGCGCGATGTCGGCGTCCCGCTTCGCGGCGACGTACGCCGTCCAGACCTCGCCCGCGTCCGCGGCCACGGGTTCGTCGACGTTGATGGCCGACACCTGGACGAACCGGCGGATTCCGACCTGTTCGGCTGCCGTCACCGACTTCAGCGCCCCTTCGAGGTCGACGGTGCGCTTGCGTTCGATGTTGCCGTCGGGCCCGCCGCCGGCGCTGAACACCACGGCGTCGCAACCCTCGAAGGCGTCCGCGAAGCCGTCGACGTCCTGGCCCTCGATGTCGAGCAGGCGCACTTCGGCGCCGAGGGCTTCGAGTCCCGCGCGATGATCCTGGTTCCGCACCAGCGCCATGGGCTGATGGCCCGCCTGCACGAGGAGAGGGTGAAGGAGTCGCGAGATCTGGCCGTTTCCTCCGACGATGGCGATGCGCATGACACCAACCTACGCACGCCGGTCGCCGGTCCTTCACCTGCGCATCGGCCGCACGCCACCTCCGACTGGTCGGCTGCAGCCATGAGAACTCGGACCATGCCCCGGCTCGGAAGTGCCTTCTTCGCAGCCACCACCCTCGCGCTCGTTGCCGTCGGCGCCACGACCCTTCCTGCTCACGCGGATCCCGACAGCGGTTCCGGCGCCGCTGACAACGCCCGGCCCGGCCAGAGCACCGCTGCGCCGCTGGTCATCGCGCACCGCGGCGCCTCCGGTTACCGCCCCGAGCACACCCTGGCGGCGTACCGCCTGGCGATCCAGATGGGCGCGGACTACGTCGAGCCCGACCTCGTCTCCACGAAGGACGGCGTCCTCGTTGCCCGCCACGAGAACGAGATCGGCGGCACCACCGACGTCTCCACGCACCCCGAGTTCGCGGCCCGCAAGACGACCAAGATGATCGACGGCGCCTCGATCACCGGCTGGTTCACCGAGGACTTCACCCTCGCGGAGCTCAAGACGCTGCGCGCCAAGGAACGGCTGCCCGCGGTCCGCCCCGGCAACACCGTGTACGACGGCAAGTTCGAGGTCCCCACGCTCGACGAGGTCATCAAGCTCGTCCAGGCCGAGTCGCGCCGCCTCGGCCGCACCGTCGGCATCGCACCGGAGACCAAGCACCCGACGTACTTCGACACGATCGGACTCTCGATGGAGGAGCCGCTGGTGAAGAGCCTGCGCCGCCACGGCCTGGACCGGCGCAACGCCAAGGTGGTGCTCCAGTCCTTCGAGACCGGCAACCTGCGCGACCTCAACCGACTCTCCGCTGCGCCGATCGCCCAACTCGTCGACGGCAGCGGGGCGCCGTACGACCTCAAGGCCGCAGGCCTGCCGACGACGTACCGCGATCTGGTGACGCCCGCCGGGCTCGCCGACATCGCGACGTACGCCGACTGGGTCTCGCCGACGAAGAACCTGATCCTGCCGCGCGACTCCGCCGGCGCCATCGGTGCGCCCAGCCCGGTCGTTGCCGATGCGCACGCTGCGGGCCTCAAGGTGGTCACGTGGACGATGCGGGCGGAGAACCAGTTCCTGCCGACGAACTACCGCATCGGCACCGACCCGAACGCCCACGGCAACCTGACGGGGGAGATCGGTGCATTCTTCGACGCCGACGTCGACGCCCTGTTCACCGACCAGCCCGACATCGCGGTCGCGGCTCGCGACGCGTGGGTGAGCGAGCAGGCGGTCGTCGCGAACTGATCGCCGACTTGCGGGGGAGGTAACCGCGAGATTGGGGGACGGGGGTCAAGATGGAGTGGTGCGTCCGGGATCCCGCGCCATCACACCCCCGTCCTTCGATCGTGCCGCTCTTGTCACCTTGCTGACAGCGCTGCTGGTCGCGGCACTGCTGCCGCTTGCCGTCGCGGGCTCGGCAGCAGCCGCGACGCCCACGGCGTTGAGCCTGTCCGCACCGGCGTCGTACGCCGACCGCGACACCACGCTGACGATCTCGCTCGACGCCTCGGGGGTGCCCGTGGCTGCCGCTCCGGTCGTCGTCGAGAGATGGGACGGCGCCGCCTGGCAGCCCGTCGGTTCGGGCCCGGTGACCACCGACGTCACGGGCACCGCCACCCTCGCCGTCCCCGTCGACCGGTCGCCGGAGCGCAACCGGCTGCGGGCGTCGTACGCGGGGGACGAGGCGAACGCACCCACCTCGGTGGAGTACGTGCTGCTCCTGACCGCGTTGCCGACGTCGACCACCCTCACCGGTCCGGCCAGCGTGATCGACGAACAGACCGTCTCCCTGCGCCTCACCTGGAAGACGGTGGAGGGCACGGGTGTCCTGGGCCGCGTCTACCTGCAGCAGTACGTCAGCGGCGTCTGGCGCTGGGTGACCACCGTGGGCACCAATGCCGCGGGGTACGTCGACGTCCGCGTGACGCCGCGCGTCGACACCCGGTGGCGTGCCGTGACCCTGGGACTGCCCTGGGCGGCGCCGTCGGCCAGCGTGTCGCACCGGATCGACAACCTGCCGTCGGGCGTACCGGTCGCACTGCCGGCGTCCGCGCCGCGCCCCCGCATCGTCCTTCCGGCCCAACCCCGGGCCACCGGCGCAGGGGCGTACCCGGTCATCTCCACGATCTCCGACGCCGTCTGGCGCAGCATGGTCGGGCGGAGTTGGCACCGCGGGTGCCCGGTCGGCCGATCGGGCCTCCGGATCCTCCGCATCAACTACTGGGACTACCAGGGCTACCGCCGCCGGGGGGAGATCGTCGCCGCTGCTTCCGCGATCCGGCAGATGGCGGCGGCGCTGTCGGACATGTACCGGGCAAAGCTCCCCATCCGCGCGATGTACCGCGTCGACCGCTTCGGCTGGTCCAAGCGGGTCAACGGCGCCGACGACTACAAGTCGATGGCTGCCGGCAACACGTCGGCCTTCAACTGCCGCTGGGTGGTCGGGCGCCCCGGCGTCCGCAGTCCGCACAGCTACGGACGCTCCCTGGACCTCAACACCTGGGAGAACCCCTATCGGTCCCGGCTCGGGTGGGTGCCGAACGCGTGGTGGCCGAGCCGCTCCCACCCCCGCGTCGCATGGCGCTCGCGGACCCATCCGGTCGTCCGCATCATGGCCAACCACGGACTGCGCTGGAGCTACGCCACGTCCGACAGCCAGCACTTCGACGCCGTCACCCGCAACGGCCGGGTCATCGTCGTGCCCGGCTGCGGTGTCGCCGTGTGTCACTAGGGTTCGGCACTAGTCTCGGGCAGTGGCCGATTGCGTCTTCTGTTCCATCGTCGCGAGGGAGTTGCCGGCGGACGTCGTGCTCGAGGAGCCCGACTTCCTGGCGTTCCTCGACCGGCGGCCTGTCTTCAAGGGGCACGTCCTGCTGGTGCCCCGCGAACACGTCGTCACGTTGCCCGACCTCCCGGCCGATCAACGCGACGGGTTCCTTTCGGCCGCGCAACGGTTGGCGACCGCCATGGTCGAAGGCCTCGGCGCGCAGGGCAGCTTCGTCGCCATCAACAACACCGTCAGCCAGTCGGTCCCGCACCTGCACCTGCACGTGGTGCCGCGGACCAAGGGCGACGGGCTGCGCGGGTTCTTCTGGCCCCGCCGCAAGTACGCCGACGGGGAGCCGCGTGACTACGCGGCGCGCATCGCGGCGTCGCTGACCTCGAGCTGACGTCAGATGGCGCGGGTGACCGTGATGGTGGTGTTGGTGCATCCCGCAGCAAGGTTCTGCATCGCGGTCTTCTCGGTCGAGTTCACCGTGAGCCGCCACCGAATCTTCACGGCGACGAACTCGCGCAGGTAGCGGCACTTGTCGTAGGTCGGCAACCACTCGGCGATGTCCTGGTCTCCCTTGGCCTGGTTGACGTTGTCGGTCACCCCGACCAGGGAGCGGCTGTCGCCGAGGTCGTTGGCATAGGCCTGGCGCTGCGCGGCGGTCCAGCTTCGCGCGCCCGAGTCCCAGGCTTCGGCGAGAGGCACCATGTGGTCGATGTCGACATCGGAGGGGTTCGTCCACGACACCCGGTCGTAGTAGGAGTACCAGCGGCCGCCGCTGAGGTTGCCGCACGTCACGCTGTTCTCGGACTCGACGTCGAGCACCTCGTTGCGCGTGCTGCATCCGTCGCCGTCGGCGTCGATCCAATGGACGAACTTCGCCCGGTCGTAGCCGGTGCGGACCTCGGTCGCGACCGGGAGCGACCCGATCGCCGTCGTCAACGGTGCGGAGTAGCTCTCGCCGGCGGCCTGCGCGGCCGGCGCGGGTCCGGTGGCGAGGGTGACCGCGGCGACGGTTCCGACCAGGGCAAGAGCGAGCTTCTTCATGGCGGGCCTCCGAGGGCACGGTGGGTGGGCTGCCCTCCGCATGCTGCCACCACCACGGGCGCCATCGGCCCGGCTCCGCGAACCGTTGCGCAAAGTTCACGCGACCGCTGTCAACCCGTCGCATCTCTGGCCGCACGCCTGCGCGCCGTACTGGACGCGTAGGCTGCGGCCGATCGTCTTCTGGAACCGCTGAAAGGTAAGCACATGGGTCGTTTCGACGGGCGCGTAGCCGTCATCACCGGAGCAGCACGCGGCATCGGCTTCGGCACCGCCACCCGGTTCGCCGAGGAGGGCGCTTCAGTTGCGATCGTCGACCTCGACGAGGCCGCCGCTGCGGAGGCCGCCGCGAAGTTGCCGCTCGTCGAGGGCGCCAAGGCCATCGGCGTCGGCGCCAACGTCTCCGACGGTGCATCCGTCGAGGCCGGCGTCGAGCGGATCGTCACCGAGCTCGGTGGCATCCACATCCTCGTGAACAACGCGGGCATCACCCGCGACAACCTGCTCTTCAAGATGACCGAAGAGGACTGGGACCTCGTCATGGGTGTGCACCTCAAGGGCGCATTCCTGATGACCAAGGCCGCCCAGAAGCACTTCGTCGCGCAGAAGTACGGCAAGGTCGTCAACGTCTCCAGCATCTCCGCGCTGGGCAACCGCGGCCAGGCCAACTACTCCGCCGCGAAGATGGGCATCCAGGGCTTCACCCGGACCCTCGGCATCGAGCTCGGCCCGTTTGGCATCAACGCCAACGCCGTGGCTCCCGGCTTCATCGCCACCGAGATGACCGACGCCACCGCCGCCCGCCTGAAGCTGGACGTCGACGAGTTCCGCCGCCTCAACGCCGAAGCCAACCCGGTCCGCCGCGTCGGCTTCCCCGAGGACATCGCCGCGGCCGTCACGTTCCTCTCGGCCGACGAGTCGTCGTACATCACCGGCCAGACCATTTACGTCGATGGCGGCATCTCCCTCGGCACCTGACGCGCCCGGCACGCACGCTGGCGGCGTTGTCGCCGCTTGACGACCCGCTCCGCTTGAAGGTCGCCTGCGCGGCTCCGCCTTGCCATCGCACGCACCGGACACGTCAGGCACCGAGGGTCCGAGCTATCACGAAGCCGTCCCCGCGACACGCGGGGGCGGCTCCGTCGTACGTGAGGGGCGTGGTCCAGACTTGCAGCGTGCGCTTCTCGAAGGTTCGTTCTGCCCTGCCCGCTTCCCTCATTGCCCTGAGCCTGGTTCTTGCCGGCTGTGGCGGCGGTGACGACCCCAAGAAGGAGTCGACGCCCGATGAGGAGACGTCGGCCGCTCCGGAGCCCGTGGTCCCGGAGACGTGGCCGCTGACCGGCATCGAGGCACCGGCCGGTGAGAGCGTCGCGCTGGACCACCCGGTCATCGTCACCAAGATCGACAACTCATCGAGCAGCGCGCCCCAGGTCGGGCTCGGCAAGGCTGACCTGGTGGTCGAGGAACTGGTCGAGGGCGGCATCACCCGCCTGGCGGCGTTCTACTACTCGCAGCTTCCTGCCGACATCGGTCCGGTGCGCTCGATGCGCGCCAGCGACATCGGCATCGTGTCCCCGGTGGACGGCGTCATCACCACCAGCGGCGCGGCCCAGATCACGATCGACCGGATCAACAAGGCCAAGATCAAGTACTTCCAGGAGGGCGGCCCCGGCTTCTACCGGAACAACAGCCGCTCGGCGCCGTACAACCTCTTCACCAACCTGAAGAAGGTCGCCAAGGCGGTGGAGGACGGCAAGGACGAGCGTCCGGCCGACTACCTCCCGTGGGGCACGGCTGCGGACCTGCCCGTGGGCGTCCCGGCCCGCACGCTGTCGGCTCACTTCGGCAGCCACACCACCAACTGGGTGTTCCGCGACGGTCGCTACGTCAACAAGAACTCCAACGCGGCGAAGGGCGACCGGTTCCAGCCCGCATCCGTCCTGGTGCTGCGGGTCGACGTCGTCGACGCCGGCTACACCGACCCGGCCGGCAACTTCGTGCCGGAGAGCAGGTTCAAGGGCGGCGGCACGGCGCAGCTCTTCCACGGCGGCAACCTGATCGAGGGCGAGTGGGCCAAGGCCAAGCTCGGGGCGCCCCTCACCCTCAAGACGGCGGCCGGCCCGCTGACCGTGCCCGCGGGCAAGGTCTGGATCGAGCTGGTTCCGGCCGACGCCAACGGCGGATCGGTCGTCTTCGGCAAGTGACCCTCTGACGGCTGGCCGGCACTGCCGGTCAGCCGTTGGTCATTTTTCGGGCTCGTCCTCGCCGGAGAACGCGCTGGGCATGTCGATGCCCTGGTCGACGAGGCTCTGGACGCCGGCCAGCAGGAACCCGATCGCGGTCTCCACGCGCGCCGCGGCGGCCTCCGGGTCGGTGGCCGTGGCGACGGTCTCCCCGGCCGAGGACATCGCGCCGAAGAAGATCCGCGCGAACGTCTGCACCATCTCCTCGTCGAGCTCCCACTTGCCGGCGTCGAGGGTGGCGCGCAGGATCTCCACGATGTTGGCGAACGTCGAGCGTTCTTCCTGCTCGCGGTAGCGCTCGTAGCCCAGCACGGCCGGACCGTCCTGGATCACGATGCGGCGGTAGGTGCCCTCCTGCACGACCTCGAGGAACGAACGCAGGCCGAGCAGCGCCTTGAGCCACGGGTCGCGCTCACTGCGCAGCGCCTTCTGGATCCGCTTGGCGGACTCCTGCTCGACGCGCTCGAAGACCGACTCGAACAGCGCCTGCTTGCCGGAGAAGTGGTGGTAGAGCGCGCCCTTGGTCACCCGCGCGCCGCTGACGATGGCGTCCAGCGAGGTGCCGGCGTACCCCTTCTCGGCGAAGAGGTTCTCGGCGACGTCGACCAGCGCACGCTTCGTCGAGGCGGAGTACGACGCCCGCAGGGACCCGCCCGGGACCTTGGGGACCAACTTGGAAACCGACTTCGCCACGGGCCCAGCATAGGCATTACCGCAGGTCAGGGGTGACAGCGGTCACGTGGCTGGGTGTTCGGGATCACGGTGTCATGCCGTTGGGCATACCGTCGGTCTGGGCCATACTCGTAGTACGTACCAGCGGTATGTCGGGTACCTCCGGTGTTCGAAACCGCACAGAAGACAAAGGAGCTGACCATGACCTGGAAGGCCTTTCACTCACGGGGCGAAACCCTCCGCTCCGTGATCGCGACTTCGGCCGTCCGTCGTGACGGCCTGTTGCCCATGGACGTCGAAGGCGTCGCCACGGGCTTCCGCGACGAGCTCGACCTGCTCGGCGCCCTCACTCTCAAGTGGCACACGCGTCTCTCGGGTCAGATCGACCGGATGCTTGCCCACCAGCCGATGGACCTCGACGAGGCCGTCGCGATCGCGTGGAGCAACACTGCCCACGAGCTCGCCGGCGTCCGGTTGATCATCGACCACTACTCCGCGAACCCGAGCGACGACGCGATGGCCACGGCCATGGCTTCGGCCGCCTTCAAGGAGCAGCAGCTCCTGGCCGTCAACGCGGGCCGGACGTCCATTGCGGACGAGACCGCCCGTCGCGTCGGTTCGGAGATCGAGGAGCGGGCCCGCCTGCTGCACCGCGGTATCCCGATGATCTCCGCGGACGTTCAGTACGCGGAGCCCGAAGAGCCGCGCGGCACGCTCATTGCGCGCCTGCGCGCCGTGGTCGCTGCCTGATCGCGACCCCCTGAGTTCGGCCCCGGACCTGACGCACCCTCCCTCCCAGCCGCGTCGGGTCTGGGGCTGAATCGTTCCCGGTGGGTAATCCGGTGGGCAATGATGGGGACATGGCGAGCGAGTCACACCCCACCCCCACCAGTGATCTGGCGGCGGGTCGGCTGCTGCTCGCGACTCCCGGCCTGCTGGATCCGAACTTCGTCGACACGGTCGTCCTGTTGCTCGACGTGAACGAGGAGGGCGCCCTCGGTGTCGTCCTCAATCGCCCGACGGCCCTGCCGGTCTCCGAGGTGCTGGGGGACTGGGGTGACGTCGTCGAGGAGCCCGAGGTGCTCTTCCAGGGCGGCCCCGTCTCGACGGACGGCGCCATCGCCGTGGCCCTTGCCGTGCCCGGTGGCGAGGGCGCCGCCGGTTTCCGCCCTTGCTTCGGACGGATCGGGTTGCTCGACCTCGACACCCCGCGCGAACTCGTCGCGGGCACCGTCGACCGGCTCCGGATCTTCGCCGGCTACTCCGGCTGGGGAGTGGGCCAACTCGAGGCGGAGGTGGCCGAGGGCACCTGGTACGTCGTCCCCGGCGAGGTCGACGACGTGTTCGGCGAGGAGACCCGGAACCTGTGGCGGCAGGTCCTGCGCCGCCAGCCCGGCGACCTGGCATTCCACGCGACGCGTCCGATCGACCCGGAGCTGAACTGAGGTTCTCCGAGTTGAGACATTGATGTCTCATGTGAGACAGTGATGTCTCACCCAAGGAGATCTCATGTCGACCCGCGACACCGTGCTGGCTGCCGCCCAGCGCCTGCTCACCACCGAACCCGCCGCCTCCATGGCCCAGATCGCCGCCGCAGCCGGCGTCGGCCGCGCGACCGTCCACCGGCACTTCGCCACCCGCGAGGACCTGCTCCGCGAGATCGGTAGCAGGTCGCTCGACGCATGGGAGGAGATCCTGGGCGAGGTCGGCATCGAGGGCGCCGTTGCATCCCGAGACGCCGCCCGGATCCGCACGGCCATGGAGGACATGATCGGCCGGTTCGTCGCGGACAGCGAGGAGTTCGGCATCGCGTTGACCGACTCCACGGTCGTCAACGACCCGGCGCTCAAGGCGCGCGCCGACGCTCTCTTCACCCGTGAGGTCGCGGTCTACGCCGCGGCCCAGAGCGCGGGCCTCCTGCGCGCCGACGTGCCTGCGCGCTGGCTCGGGCACAGCGTCTACGGCCTGCTGATCGCGGTCCGCGACGCGCTCGTGGCCGGCGACATCGCCCGCCGCGACGCGATCGAGCTCGTGCGCTCGACCTTCCTCGACGGCGGGGTGGCGCGATGACCGCCGTCCTTCCCGAGGTTCGGGCAACCGCCGACCCGCGTCGCTGGGCCGGCCTGGCCGTGCTCGCCGCAAGCCTCCTCGTCGTCGTCATGGACATGACCGTCCTCAACGTGGCCCTCCCGGACCTGACTGCCGACCTCCAGGCCGGCGCCGTCGCGCAGCTCTGGATCGTCGACGTCTACGCCCTCGTGCTCGCCGGTCTGCTCGTCCCCGTCGCCGCCCTCGCGGACCGCTGGGGCCGCCGCCGGATGCTGCTGGCCGGCTTCGTCGTGTTCGCCGTGGCATCGCTGGCCGCCCTCGCTGCCCGCTCGCCGGGTGACGTGATCGCAGTGCGGGCGCTGCTCGGTATCGGCGGCGCGATGATCATGCCCGCGACGCTGTCGCTGATCCGTGCGCTGTTCCCGGACGCCCGCGAACGCGCGTTCGCGCTCGGCCTGTGGGCGTCGATGGCGGCCGTCGGCAGTGCGGTTGGTCCGATCATCGGGGGCGCGCTGCTCAACGCCTACAGCTGGCAGGCCGCGTTCCTGGTCAACGTCCCGCTGATGGTCGTCGCGTTCCTCGCGGGCCGGGTCCTGCTGCCCGAGAGCCGCTCGGATCGCCCGGGACGGATCGACGCCACCGGAGTCCTGCTGTCCGTCGGTGGCATGGCCGCAACGGTCTACGCCATCAAGCACGTCGGCAAGTCCGGGCTCGACCCGGTCACGGTCGTCGTACTGCTGGCCGGGGTGGGGCTGGTGGCCGTGTTCGTTCGCCGTTGCCTGCACCAGCCCGACCCCATGCTCGCCGTCGGCCTGTTCGCGAACCCGGTCTTCCGTTCGGGCGTGCTCGTCGCGCTGGTGACCAGCACCGTGATGATCTCGCTGCTGTTCGTGGGTGCGCAGTGGCTGCAACTCGTGCAGGGCTGGACGCCGCTCTTCGCCGGCGTCGCACTGCTCCCCATGGCCATCGGTGGGCTGATCGGTCCGCCGCTGGCGCCGGCCCTGGCTGCGCGCGTGGGTGCGCGCAACGTGCTCGTCGGCGGACTCGTCATCCTCGCCGCCGGCCTGCTGGTGCTCTGGTTCCTGCCGCGTCCGATGCCGTACGCCGGCGTCGCGGTCGCGTTGCTCCTCGCCGGTTTCGGTACGGCGGCACTGGGTCTGGCATCGGCCCTGATCATGGGCAGCGCTCCGACCCACCAGGCCGGCTCCGCGGCGGCGATGGAGGAGATGTCCTACGAGGTCGGTGGCGTGATCGGCATCGCGGTGCTCGGCAGCCTTGCCGGCATCGTCTACCGGGCGGGTCTGCCGGCCGGCGCCGACCATGCGGCGGTCGAGTCACTCACGGGTGCGCTGGGCACCCGTGCCGAAGCGGCCGCCCTGGCGTCGTACGCGGACGCCTTCGGGGCGATCGGACTTGCTGGGGCGTTGATCACGTTGGCAGTCGCCGTCATCGTCTGGCGGCAACTTCCGGCTGATGTCGATGTCTCCGGTGGGCACTGACGCCCAGTAGACTCTCCTCCCGTGACCACCATCGGATTCTCGACTGACACGGACACGCTCCAGGAGCGGCGGACCGTACCGACCGACGAGGGTGACCACGAGCGCTTCTCCCACTACGTGGAGAAGGAGAAGCTCACCGAGGCCATGGTCATGGGCACCCCCGTCGTCGCCCTGTGCGGCAAGGTGTGGGTGCCGAGTCGCGCGCCCGAGAAGTTCCCGGTCTGCCCTGACTGCAAGGAGATCTGGGAGGGCCTCAGTGATGGGGACACCCCCGGAGACGGGCCCGGTAAGGACTCGTGAGTTCGCTCGGTCCGGCTTGGCCGGAACGGGCAGCCTGGGGCACGGCGCCATCACTGCGCGCCTGGCAGACGGCTGCCATGGAGGACTACCTCTCCCGCAATCCGCGGGACTACCTGGCGGTCGCGACCCCCGGAGCGGGCAAGACGACCTTCGCGTTGACGGTGGCCGCTGAACTGCTGGGTCGTCGCATCGTCGACCGGCTGATCATCGTCGCGCCGACCGAGCACCTGAAGATGCAGTGGGCCGAGGCGGCCGCGCGCGCCGGGCTGCCGATCGATCCGACGTACTCCGCAGGCAAGGGCAAGATCGCCAGCGACTACGTCGGTGTGGCGGTCACCTATGCCGGTGTCGGCGTGAATCCGCTCGCGATGCGGATCCGCACCGAGCGCTTCAAGACGCTCGTCATCCTCGACGAGATGCACCACGCGGGCGATTCGCTCAGTTGGGGCGAGGGCGTACGCGAGGCCTTCGAGCCCGCTGCCCGCCGCCTGGCGCTGACCGGCACCCCGTTCCGCTCGGACGTGAACCCGATCCCGTTCGTCACCTACCAGCCCGGCGAGGACGGCGTCCCGACCTCGGTCGCCGACTACACCTACGGCTACGCCCAGGCGCTTGCCGACCACGTGGTCCGACCGGTGCTGTTCCTGGCGTACTCCGGCGAGATGCAGTGGCGCACGCGCGCCGGCGACGAGATCACGGCCAGTCTCGGCGAGCCGCTCACCAAGGACATGACGGCGCACGCGCTGCGTACCGCCCTCGACCCCTCGGGGTCGTGGATGCCGTCGGTCCTCGCGGCTGCTGACAAGCGCCTCTCGGAGGTACGACGACACGTCCCCGATGCCGGTGGGCTCGTCATCGCGTCGGACCAGGACTCCGCTCGCGCCTATGCGAAGCTGCTCCGCACGATCACCGGCGAAGCGGCGACCGTGGTCCTCTCCGACGAGAAGGCTGCGTCGAAGAAGATCTCCGAGTTCACCGACAACGACAAGCGCTGGATGGTCGCGGTCCGGATGGTCTCCGAGGGCGTCGACGTGCCGCGTCTCGCGGTCGGCGTGTGGGCGACCACCACCTCGACCCCGCTGTTCTTTGCCCAGGCCGTCGGCCGCTTCGTGCGTGCTCGGTCGCGCGGTGAGATCGCGTCGGTGTTCCTGCCGTCCGTGCCGAACCTGCTGACCTACGCCTCCGAACTCGAGGTCGAGCGCGACCACGTGCTCGGTCGCAAGGTCAACGACGACGGCGACATCTTCGCTGCCGAGAACGACCTGCTCGCCCAGGCCGAGGCCGGCGACGCCGCCTCCGACGACCTCATCTCGACGCCCTTCGAGGCGCTCGGCTCCGAGGCCCGCTTCGACCACGCGTTGTACGACGGTGCGCAGTTCGGTCACGAGGGCGAGGTCCTGTCGGGGTCGGACGAGGAGATGGACTTCCTCGGTATCCCCGGCCTGCTCGAGCCCGGCCAGATGCGCGAACTGCTGCAGCAGCGCCAGGCCGACCGCCGTCGCCCGAAGAAGGTCGAGGACGAGCGTCCCGCCGACACCCTCGCGGACGTCACCACCCACGAACACCTCGCGGTCCTGCGGCGCGAGCTCAACGGGCTGGTCGCCTCCTGGAATCACCGCACCGGCCAGGCGCACGGCATCACGCACGCCGCGCTGCGCAAGGAGTGCGGCGGTCCCGCTGCCGCAGTCGCGAACGCCGACCAACTGCAGAAGCGGATCGACCGCGTCCGCGAATGGGCGATGCGCAAGTCCTCCTGATCAGGAGAAGGGGCGGGCTCCGGGACCGGATCGGCTGCCGACCTGGCGGGGGTTGTCGACGTGGTGTCCGGCGGCGCAGTGCACCTCGACGTGGATCGGTTCGTCGCAGTCGCGATGGATGAACTCGACCGGGGCGCCCTGGGGGTCGGCGAGGTGCCGGTCGCCCCACTGGGTGATGGCCAGCAGGATCGGCTGGAGCTCCAGGCCCTTGTCGGTGAGCCGGTACTCGTGGCGCGTGCGCGCTCCGTCCGGCCGGTACGGCTCCTTGCGGAGCAGGCCCTCGTCCACGAGCGTCGCGAGCCGGTTCGTCAGCACCTGCCGCGGGATGCCGGCATGGCGGCGGATGTCGTCGAAGCGTCGTACGCCGAGGAAGACCTCGCGCAGGACGACGACCGTCCAGCGCTCGCCGAGGATCGCCATGGCGCGGCCCAGGGTGCAGTTGTCGACCGACCAGGCCAGGGCCGGGGGAGCGGCCGGGGGAGCGTCGGTGACGGCGTTGGGGGGGCTCACGCGGCCAGCATAGAGCGATCTAGGTCTCATTGACAGACTCAGCCTCGGACTGGTTCCATGAGGTCATGACTGAGTCCGCGATCAAGACCCAGATTGATGTTGCGAAGCTCGACGGGTTCGAGCAGCTGCACGCGATCCTCGACGGCCACCTGCCCCCGGCCCCGATCGCAGACACCCTCGGCTTCGTCGGCTTCGAGGTCCCCGAGCGCGGCTCGGCGATCTTCGAGCTCGACCCGCAGTTGCGCCACTACAACCCGATCGGCAGCGTCCACGGCGGCGTCTTCGCCACGCTGCTCGACTCGGCCTGCGGCTGCGCCGTGCACTCCACGCTCGCGGTCGGGGAGGGCTACACGTCCCTCGACCTCACCGTGAAGTTCCTCCGTGCCGTCACCGTCGACTCCGGCCGCCTCCGGGCCGTCGGCTCGGTGATCCAGCGTGGTCGTCGTACGGCGTTGGCCGAGGCGAAGTTGTACGACGGCCAGGACCGCCTCGTCGCGTACGCCACGTCGAGCTGCATGATCTTCAGCTGATCTGGTCGAGCGCCCGCAGGTAGCGGTCGGTCATGGCGCGTTGTGCCCATCGCGTGGCCGGCCCGCCGGCGCGCGCCAGGAGTGACGCCGGCCGTGAGAACGCCGTGACGACGAACTCGAGTGTTCCGTCCGGCTGTCGCTCCACGACGAAGAGTTCTTCACCGCACTCGGGGTGCCCGGGCAAGGTGCCGTAGGAGAAGCCCTGGCGGTCCGGCTCGTCGATGACGGCGACGACGCGGCACGGGATGCGAAGCCCGGCTCGCCCGATGCCGAGCGTCATCAACACCACGACGTCCGTCGCGGCGCGGTCCGCCGAGGCCGCGACGTGCAGCCCGGCTCGCTCGTGCACCCGCCACCGCGACAGGTCATCGGCCGCGCCCCGGAAGTCAGTGCGTCCCAGCCGAAGTCGGCGCTCGAGGTGCTGGAAACCCGGCTGGGGATGGGGCGTCCCGCCAACTGGTGTGTAGGTGAACGGGGCCGCGCTCAGGTGATCGCGGGCGGCGCCGGTCAGGGGAGTCACGCCGTCATCATCGCCGAGCGTGTCGGCGGCGTGCGCGAGACTGGGCCCATGCCGTCGTACGTCGCGTTCCTGCGGGCCATCAACCTCGGGCCGAACCGGAAGTTCCCGAAGGCCGACATCATCACGGCCACGGAGGCCGCGGGTGGCACGGATGTCGCCACCCACATCAACACCGGCAACGTCCGGCTGACGATCGGCTTCAGGTCGCGGGCGAAGGTGGAGGCCGCGCTGGAGAAGGCGTACGAGGAGCAGACCGGCTTCGCCGTACCCACCATCGTGTTCACGCCGGCTGAGCTCACGGCCATCGCCGAAGACGCGCGCGAACTGACCGCGTCCCGCAACGATCTCGAGCGGCACTACGTCTACCTCCTCAAGGATGAGCCGGACGCCGCGAAGGTGGCTGAGATCGAGGCGCGCAGTGATGACGTCAACGCCGTCGTCGTGCGGGGTCGCGCCGCGCACGTGTTGCTCGGACCGGGCTATGAGGCGGGGGGAGTGGACCCGTTCAAGGCCGAGAAGGGCCTCCACGTGGTGGCGACCAACCGCAACTTCAACGTCGTCACCACCTTGGCCGACAAGTGGTGCACCTGAGGGTTCGGACGGCTGTCGCTGCTGTGACACGATGGTCCTGTGACAACCGCGAGCCCTGTCGAGGTGGATCCGGGAGTCGAGCAGGACCTCTCCCTCGACACGACCACGAGACTCGACACCCCTTGGGTGACGATCGTGTGGAACGACCCCGTGAACCTGATGTCCTACGTCACCTTCGTCTTCCAGAAGCACTTCGGCTACGGCAAGAAGAAGGCGGAGAAGTTGATGCACGAGGTCCACGAGGACGGGAAGTCCGTGGTCAGCACCGGCACCCGCGAAGAGATGGAACGCGACGTCCAGGCCATGCACGAGTACGGCCTGTGGGCCACCCTGTCGAAGGCTGAGTGAGCGACGTGTCTGGATTCGTCCGGCATCGCCGGAGCAAGGTCATCCACGCGACCTTCCCGGTGTTCGAGGCCGACCTGCTGCGCTCGCTCGCTGCACAGATCGTGGAGCTGCTGCACAACGAGTCGGCCATCCCCTCCGCGACGCGGGATCCGCTGGAGGCGATGCTGGACTTCAGGGGACCGACCACCGAGCCCGAGGACCCGGTCCTGTTGCGGCTCTTCCCCAACGCCTATCGCGGTGACGAGGAGTCGGCCGGTGAGTTCCGCCGGTTCACCGAGGGCGCCCTGCGCGACGGGAAGTCCCGTGCCGCGGCCACGATCATCGACGTACTCGAGGACGCCGGCCTGCCGCAGGAGCCGACCGACGAGGACCTCACCATCGACGTCGAGCTCGACCAGGAGACCGCGCTGATCTGGATGCGCTCCTTCACCGACCTGCGCCTCGCCCTCGGCACCCGCCTCGAGGTCGAGGAGGGCGACGAGGACTACTGGGACTCATTGCCCGACGAGGACCCGCGTGCCCAGGCCCACCACATCTACGAGTGGCTCGGGTTCTTGCAGGAGACGCTGGTCCACGCCGTCAGCTAACCGGTCAGCTGGGTGGCTTCACTGCCACCACGGGGCAGTGCGCGTCGAGGATCACCCGCTGCGCGACGCTGCCCATGAGCAGCTTCCCGACGGGCGTACGACGACGCACGCCCACCACGACGAGGTCGGCCTGCACCTCTTCGGCTGCGGCGACCACCGCTTCCGCGACATCGGGTACGACGTCGTGGCGGACCTCGACGGCGATGCCCTCACCGACCAGCCGCTCGCGCAGCGCCTCGATGTCGACGTCGTGGGCGAAGCGGGCGTCCACGAGGCTGTCGCCGCGGGTGGCGTTGACGATCACGAGGCGCGCACCGGCCGCGCGGGCCACCGCTTCGGCGTACTCGATCGCAGCACGGCCGTAGACGTCGGCGCTGTAGGCCGCGACCACGCAGGTGGGTTGCAGTGGGTTCGGGTTGCTCGCGGGGTGATTCATCGCTCGACCAGTTCCTTCTCGTCGGTGTCAGCCGGGGTCGGTTCGGAGGCGGGCTTGCGCGCGCCGGTCACGGCCATGGCGACCAGCAGCAGGGCCATCACGCTGTAGACGACGACCGCGACGGGCTCGCTCCACAGGGTGGAGACGTCGCCCTGCGAGATCTTCAGTGCCGTGGTCAGTTGCTCCTCGATCTTCGGGCCGAGGATGACTCCGATGATCAGCGGCAACACCGGGACACCGAAGCGGCGCATGAAGAAGCCGAGGACGCCGAGCGCCAGCAGCAGCGCGAGGTCGAAGGCCTGGAAGTTCACGCTGTAGGCGCCGAGGGAGGCGAAGAACAGGATGCCGGCGTAGAGATAGGGCCGGGGGATCCGCAGCAGCTTCGCCCAGATCGGTGCCATCGGCAGGTTGATGATCAGCAGCAGCGCGTTGGCCACGAACAGGCTGGCGAGCAGTGCCCAGACCAGGTCGGGGTGGTCGTCCATCAGGGTCGGTCCGGTCTGGAATCCGTAGCCCTGCAGGGCGACCAGCATGATCGCCGCGGTGGCGGTGGTCGGCAGGCCGAGCGCCAGCAGGGGGACGAGCGTGCCTGCGGCCGAGGCGTTGTTCGCGGCCTCGGGGCCGGCGACGCCTTCGATCGCGCCGTGGCCGAACTCCTCGGGGTGCTTCGACAGCTTCTTCTCGGTTGCGTACGACAGGAACGTCGGCAGTTCGGCGCCACCGGCGGGCAGTGCACCGAACGGGAACCCGAACGCGGTGCCGCGCAGCCACGGCTTCCACGAGCGCTTCCAGTCCGCCTTGCTCATCCAGGGCTGGCCGACGGGGATGATCTCGAGCGGCTTGCGGCGCATGTGGGCGGCGACCCAGAGGGCCTCGCCGATCGCGAACAGCGCAACGGCGACCACGACGATGTCGATCCCGTCGGCGAGCAGCGGCTCCCCGAAGGTGAGGCGGGCCTGGCCGGTGCTGGTGCCGACCAGGCCGATGGCCAGGCCGAGGAACAGGGCGATGAAGCCGCGCAGCTTGGAGGATCCGAGCACCGCGGTGACGGCGAACAGTGCCAGCACCATGAGCGCGAAGTACGACGGCGAGCCGAGCGTCACCACGATGTCGGCGACCTGCGGCGTGACGATCCACAGCAGCACCGTCGCGATGGTGCCGGCGACGAAGGACCCGATCGCCGCGGTGGCCAGGGCCTGGGCGGCCCGGCCTGCCTTGGCCATCTTGTTGCCCTCGATCGCGGTGATCACCGAGGAGGATTCACCTGGTGTGTTCAGCAGGATCGAGGTGGTTGAGCCGCCGTACATGCCGCCGTAGTAGATGCCGGCGAACATTATGATCGCGCTGTCGGCGCCGACGCTGTAGGTCACGGGCAGCAGCAGGGCCAGGGTCATCGCCGGCCCGATGCCGGGGAGTACGCCGACGGCGGTGCCGAGCAGCACACCGATCGTCGCGAACAGCAGGTTCTCGGGGGTCAGTGCGGTGGCGAAGCCATCCAGGAGCAGGTCCATCAGAGCACTCCGTCCAGGATGCCGGCCGGGATCGGCACGCCGAGCCCGACGTAGAAGCCGTACCAACTCGCCACGGACAAGGCGACGCCGACCGCGAGATTGCGCACCCAGTTGCGGCTGCCGAGCACGGTCGCGGCGCCGGCGAACAGCAGCGCTCCGGTGATCGCCCAGCCGAGCCAGTCGATCAGCACGATGTTGCCGATCAGCACGAGCGCCAGAAGCCCGACAGTGCGGGCATCCGTGCCCTGGGTGAGGTCGATGTCCTCGCCCTCCTCGGCCTCGGGCCGGTTGCCGCGGGCCGTGGCGACGGCGAGCAGCACGCCGAGCAGGACGAGTGCGCCACCGACGATGAAGGGCAGCGTGTACGGCTGGACGGGCTGGTCAGCGAACGCCTCGTCGAGCGTCAGGGCGTCGTACACGACGTAGCCGCCGGCGAGGGCGAGGAAGCCCGCGAGGCCGTACTGCGCCTTGTCGACGGTTGGGTGGAGCGCGCGTTTGTCGACGTGCTCTTCGGTGGTGGTGTTCATGCCAGTCCCAGCTCCTTCAGGGTGTCGGCCACGCGCATGTCCTGCTCGGCGAGGAAGTCCTCGAACTCCTTGCCGGTGGCGAAGTTGTCGGTCCAGCCGTTGGCCTTGAGGGCCGCCCGCCACTCGTCGGTGTCGTGCATCTCGGTGAGTCGGTCGACGAGGTACTCGCGCTGCTCGTCCGAGATGCCGGGAGGGGCGAGGACGCCGCGCCAGTTGGTGAAGACCAGGTCCACGCCCGCCTCGGTCAGTGTGGGGGCGTCGACGCCGTCGAGCCGTTCGTCGCCGGAGACCGCCAGGACGCGCAGCTTGCCGTCCTTGACCTGGCCCTCGAACTCGCCGAGGCCGGACATGCCGACGTCGATCTTCGAACCGAGGAGCGCCGTGGTGAGCGGGCCGCCGCCGTCGTACGAGATGTAGTTGACGTCGTTCGGGTTGATCCCGATCGTGTCGGCCAGCTGCATCGGGAACAGGTGGTCGGGACCGCCGTTGGTGGAACCGCCGCCGACGGTGAGCCCGCCCGGGTCCTTCTTCCACGCGTCGACCAGGTCATCGACGGTCTTGAAGGGGGAGTCGGCCGGGACCAGGATGCCCTCCTGCTCCTCGACGAGGCGCGCGATCGGCGTCATCTTCAGGGGAGTGGCCTTGGACTTGTTCGTGTAGACGGCGCCCACCACGCCCAGCCCCATCAGCATGAGGACGTCGTCGGCGCCCTTCTCGTTGAGCAGTCGCTGCATCGCGACGGTGCCGCTGGCGCCCTGGACGTTGGTGATCTCGAACCGGCCGGTGAGGTCGTTGTCCTCCATCGCCTTCGCGGCGGCGCGGCCGGTGAGGTCGTACCCGCCACCGACGCTGTTGGGGATCAACATCCGCAGCCGGCGGTTGTTGGGGTCGTCGGACCCGCGCGTGACGCCGCAGCCGCTGAGGGCAGCGGTCACGACGAGGGCGGTGAGCAACGCCAGGATGCGGAACATCCGACGACTCGGGTGCATGGGAACCTCCGTGCAGTTGGGGCGCGAGCGCCGTCACCGGCGATCCGTGCCAGCATGTCTGTGCGGTGTGGCGCCCGTCACGCTTGCGGACGCAAAGGAGGTTGTGGTCGTTGTGGTCGCACCCCTGAATGCGCGTTTTCGCCGGGGCGAGCTCACGCTCGCGGGCAAGGTGTTGCTCCTCCAGCTCGCCGTGATCGCGGTCCTGCTCACCGCCGTCGGAGTCCTGAGCATTCGCCAGTCGAACGCGGACTTCGCCGAGGAACGCGGTTCCCAGATGCGTTCGGTGGCCGACTACATCGCCGACCTCTCGCCGGTGCGGGACCCGCTGGAGGAGTTCGCGAACGACGGCTCCGGCGCCCTGGACATCGACCGCGTCCTTGCGCCGTACGCCGACCGCGGCGTCAGCCTGCTGAGTGCCGACGAGGTGATGGTGGTCGGCCTGGACGGAACGGTCCTCGCAGCGACCGACCCCAGCCGGGTCGGGCAGCGGGCCGAGCTCGGTGACAGCGACGCACTGGCCAAGGGTCGCGGTTGGAAGGGCGACGTCGAGTACGACGGTGAACGGGCCGTGGCCGGTCACGCGCCCGTCATCTCCGACGAACGCGGCACGCCGACGGTGGCGATCGTGGTGGCCGAGGTGACCTACCCGTCGGTGGCCGACCAGGTCGCCACCGCAGCCCCCGACCTCGCCCTGTTCCTGGGCCTCGGTGCCCTCCTCGGGCTGATCGGCACCTGGGTCGTTTCCCGCGTCGTGCGCCGGTCGACGCGCGGCCTCGGCACCACCGAGCTGGGCAACCTGGCCGACCAGCGCGAAGCGCTCCTGCACGCCATCCGGGAAGGGGTGGTCGGTGTGGGCACCGACGGCCGGGTGACGGTGATGAACGACGCCGCGCGCTCCACCCTCGGGCTCGACAACCGCCCTGACCCGGTCGGCCGCCCCGTCGATGAACTCGGCCTCGACCCGCACGTCGTTGCCCTGCTCACCGGCGAAGGCGCCGACGTTCGCGACGCCCTCGCGCTCGTCGGCGGTCGGGTCGTCGTCTTCAACCGCGGCCGGGCGTCCACCGGTGGACGCGGCATCGGCACCGTCACCACCCTGCGCGACCGCACCGAACTGGTGTCGCTGCAGGGCCAGCTCAGCTCGAACCTGTCGATCACCGACACGCTGCGCGCGCAGACCCACGAGTTCGACAACCGGTTGCACACCATCTCCGGACTGGTCCAGTTGGGCGAGTACGACGAAGTGGCCACCCTCGTCGGCACCTTGACCCGGCACCGGGCGGAGGTCGGTGAGCGCGTCGCGAAGCGGTTGGCCGACCTGGCAGTCGCAGCCCTGGTGATCGCCAAGCACGCGGTCGCGGAGGAGCGAGGTGTCACCCTCGAGCTCGACCCGGGCTCCCGGCTGCCCGCACTCCCGCCCGATGTGGCGGCCGACCTCACCACCGTCGTCGGCAACCTCGTCGACAACGCGGTCGACGCGAGTTCCGGTGCGAGCGACCCGACCGTGGAGCTCTGGATCCTGGCCGACGAGGACGCCGTCCACGTGCGGGTCCGCGACAACGGGCCGGGCATCCCCGACGACCTGAAGGAAGCGGTGTTCGTGCGCGGCTTCTCCACGAAGCCCGAAGTCCTCGGTGGTCGCGGCATCGGACTCCCGCTGGTTCGGCTGATCTGCGCCCAGCGCGGGGGATCCGTGGTGGCTGATGACGCCGAGCCCGGCAGCGCCGGGGGAGCGGAATTCCGCGTGGTGCTCCCGATCGGCCCGACCGTCGGGAAGGATGGCTCGTCGTGACGGACCTGCGTGTTCTCGTGGTGGACGACGACTTCATGGTCGCCCGGATCCACGGCCGCTTCGTCGAGCAGACCGACGGCTTCGAGGTCGTCGGCACGGCCCGCACGGGCGCCGAGGCACTGGCGATGGTCGACACGCTCGCCCCCGACCTGCTGCTGCTCGACGTGCACCTGCCCGACCTGTCCGGCCTCGAAGTCCTCGAGCAACTCCGCGGCCAGGGCCGCGACGTCGCCGTCGTGATGGTGACGGCCGAGCGTGGCGCCGCGGCGGTCCGGTCCGCGTTGCATGGCGGCGCGCTGCAGTACCTCGTCAAGCCCTTCGAGTACGACGACCTGGCCGACCGGTTGCGACGGGTCGCCGCCACGCTCGGCGAGCTCACGGGGGAGCCCGATCAGGCGAGCATCGACCGGGCCTTCGGGACCGGCCGACCGGGCGACGTACCCACGGTGTTGCCGAAGGGCCTGAGCGCCGAGACCGCCGACCTGGTGCTGGAAGCGGCCCGTGCGGCGTCCGAGATCTCGGCGTCCGAAGCGGCCGATGCCGTCGGGCTCTCGCGTGTCACGGCGCGTCGGTACCTCGAGCACTTCGTCGACACCGGTGCAGCCGAGGTGCGCCTGCAGTACGGCGGTTCGGGTCGACCCGAACGGCGCTATCGCGTGACCTCCTGAAAGACTTAGCCTTGCCTGACCGGTCCCTTGCCTGACCGGTCCCGTCCTCTCTTGGGAGTCACCCATGACTGCGATCGACAACAGCAACGAGACTGTCCCGGCA
The DNA here is from genome assembly GCF_014108865.1 of Nocardioides sp. WS12. Taxonomy (NCBI): domain Bacteria; kingdom Bacillati; phylum Actinomycetota; class Actinomycetes; order Propionibacteriales; family Nocardioidaceae; genus Nocardioides; species Nocardioides sp. WS12. The sequence continues at coordinate 1,991,493 of NZ_CP053928.1, forward strand.
CCACGGGTCACCATGGGCGGTGAGCACCAGTCGTGGATGGAACGTTTCGCGCTGGCCCTGTTCATCGGCCTTCCGTTCGTCGCCTTCGCGGCGGCCATCCCGGTGGCGTGGGGAGGCTGGCTCGGCTGGAGCGACATCGTCATCGCCTTCGGGATGTACTACCTGACGTTGCACGGCGTCACCGTCGGCTACCACCGGCTCTTCACGCACAAGTCCTTCAAGCCCAACCGGCCGGTGAAGATCACGCTGGCGATCCTCGGCTCGATGGCCATCGAGGGCCCGGTGATCCGGTGGGTCGCTGACCACCGCAAGCACCACAAGTACTCCGACAAGGACGGCGATCCGCACTCCCCGTGGCGCTACGGCAGCAGCCTGCGCGGGCTCACCAAGGGCTTCCTCTGGGCGCACGTCGGCTGGCTGTTCAACGCCGAGCAGACCCCGATCGACAAGTACGCCCCCGACCTGGTCAAGGACAAGGACCTGGTCCGGATCTCCCGCACCTTCTGGGTGTGGGTGCTGACCTCGATCTTCCTGCCCGCCGCGCTGGGCTTCTTGCTGACCTGGTCCTGGCAGGGCGCGCTCACCGCGTTCTTCTGGGGCACGATCGTGCGGATCGGCCTCCTGCACCACGTCACCTGGTCGATCAACTCGATCTGCCACGTCATCGGCGAGCGCCCGTTCGTGTCGCGCGACTTCTCCGGCAACGTCTGGTGGCTGGCCCTCGTGTCAGGTGGCGAGTCGTGGCACAACCTGCACCACGCCGACCCGACCTCGGCACGCCACGGCGTGAAGCGCTTCCAATTCGACACCTCGGCCCGGGTCATCTGGATCATGGAGAAATTCGGCTGGGTGCGCGACGTGCGCTGGCCCTCCGCCGAGCGGATCCGCTCCAAGACGGTCACCCCCGCCGCCTGACACCCGTCCCGGCGCTCGGGCCGATTCCGGGCTGGAGGCTCCGAGCCAATACCCTGACAGGGTGTTGCAGATCGACCAGACGACGTACGACGCGATTGTCGAGCACGCCAAGCGGGACCATCCCGTCGAGGCGTGCGGCATGGTCGTCGGCCCGATCGGCGCCGATCGCGCCGAACGGCTCATCGAGATGGTCAACGCTGCCGGCAGTCCGACCTTCTACGAGTACGACTCGACGGACCTCCTGCGCCTGTATCGCGAACTCGACGATCGCGACGAGGAGCCGGTGGTGATCTACCACTCGCACACCGCGACCGAGGCGTACCCGAGCGTGACCGACATCAACCTGGCCGGTGAGCCCGGAGCCCACTACGTGCTGGTCAGCACGCAGGAGCACGGGAATAACGCAGGCCCGGTGGAGTTCAGGTCCTACAGAATCATTGACGGCGTTGTGACCGAGGAATCGGTCGAGGTCGTCGGCACCCAGAGCGGTACATCTACAGAGGAGACTGGCTGACATGGCCATCGAGGTCCGGATCCCGACCATTCTGCGCACCTACACCGGTGGCGAGAAGGCTGTCAGCGCCGAGGGCGCCAACCTGAGTGCGCTCATCGACTCGCTGGAGGCCAACCACCCCGGCATCAAGGACCGCCTGGTGGAGGACAAGGGCGCCGGCATCGAGCTGCGCCGCTTCGTCAACGTCTACATCAACGACGAGGACGTCCGCTTCATCGGCAGCCTCGAGGCCGAACTCTCCGACGGTGACCAGATCGTCATCCTGCCGGCCGTTGCCGGCGGCGCTGCCTGAGTCTGCCTGAGTCGATGGTCCGCTACGACAGCCTGCTCGCGTCGGTCGGCAACACGCCGCTCGTGGGGCTGCCGCGACTCTCCGCACCGTTCAACACCGGCGCCGACGGTGCGCCGCAGATCCGGATCTGGGCCAAGCTCGAGGACCGCAACCCGACCGGCTCGATCAAGGACCGCCCGGCCCTGAAAATGATCGAGGAAGCCGAGAAGGCGGGCGTGCTCCGTCCCGGCTGCACGATCCTCGAACCCACCTCGGGCAACACCGGCATCTCGATCGCGATGGCGGCGAAGCTCAAGGGCTACCGCACCGTGTTCGTGATGCCGGAGAACACTTCCGAGGAGCGCCGCCAGATCCTGCGGATGTGGGGCGCCGAGATCGTCTCCAGCCCGGCAGCAGGCGGCTCCAACGAGGCCGTCCGCGTGGCCAAGCAGATCGCTGCCGAGCACCCCGACTGGGTGATGCTCTACCAGTACGGCAACGCCGCCAACGCGCTCGCGCACGAGGAAGGCACCGGCCCGGAGATCCTGGCCGACCTGCCCTCGATCACGCACTTCGTCGCCGGTCTCGGCACCACCGGCACCCTGATGGGGGTCAGCCGCTTCTTCCGCGGGGCCAAGCCGGACGTCACGATCGTGGCCGCCGAGCCGCGCTACGGCGAGCTGGTCTACGGCCTGCGCAACCTCGACGAGGGCTTCGTTCCCGAGTTGTACGACGCCGAGCTGATCGACAGCCGCTTCTCGGTGGGGCCGCGGGACGCCGTACGACGGGTCCGGGAACTGCTCGAACTCGAAGGCATCTTCGCCGGCATCTCGACCGGCGCGATCCTGCACGCCGCGCTCGGCCAGGCCGCCAAGGCGGTCAAGGCCGGCGAGTCCGCCGACATCGCGTTCGTCGTGGCCGACGGCGGCTGGAAGTACCTCTCGACCGGCGCCTACGAAGGCACCATCGACCAGGCCGAGGACCGCCTCGAAGGCCAGCTCTGGGCGTAGTGCCCGGCACCGCCCGGCACTAGTCGTGCCAGGCGAGGTCCTGGTTGCGGTCCCACAGGCTGCCGGTGACCGGACCCAGTCCGAGGACGTCCAGCGCCGCATTCGCCAGTTCTCCGTTGCGGATCGGCTGCGGTGACGCGCCGAATCCCGGCTGGTAGGTCGTGCTGGGCACGCGACGTGTCGTCCGGTTGAGCGTGTAGAGCGGGATGTTGTCGACGCCAGCTCCCCAGAACGCGAACGGCACGCGGAAGTTGCGGGGGTCGGTGGCCTTGCCGTGGTCCCTGGTGCCGGGGACCCCGCCGTGGTCCGAGGTGAGGATGATGACCGTGGACTTGCTCAGCGCGGGATCGCGCCGCACCTGGATCATGATGGATCCGAGCAGCAGGTCGATGCGCTTGACGCCGTCGAGGTACTGCGGGCTCATCCAGCCGTAGGTGTGGCCCCGCTGGTCCGGCAGGCCCAGGTGCAGGAAGTAGAAGCTCCGGCGGACGCTGGCCAGGTCGTCGCGCAGCGCCGTGGTGACCGCGCCGTTCTGCTCGACCTTGATGTAGCTCCTGCCGACCGAGGTCGGCCACGAGCGGTCGAAGAGGGCGAACTTGGCCTTCGTGGAGAAGACCGCCGTCCGGCCGCCGGCGGCATGCACCTTCTCGAACACCGACGACACGGGGTGCCCGGCCGCCTGCTGCACGGTCCTGGTCGACGTCTCGGTGTTCCACGTGACGCCGTGTCCACCCGCGGAGGCCTTGATCCGTCGGCCCGTCACCATCGAGGTGTGGTTCGGCAGCGTCACCGTCATCTCGATCTGGGTGCGGGCATTGGTGGTGCCGGCGCCCTGGGTGACGATCAGTTTGTGGAGGTTCGGCGTCTTCGAGGGGCCGAGCTTCGTCAGCGCCGCTGGATTGAGCCCGTCGACCGAGATCGCGATCACGTGCTTGCTGTTCAGCGCGAGGCGCGCGGCGGTCGGTACCGGCTCCGAGGCCGTCACCTGGCTGGCGGCCGGTCTCCCGGAAGCGGGTGTCGCCGCCGTACTGCCGGCATGGGTGAGGACCAGCGAACAGGCAACGACGAGCGTCGCGGTGAGTGCACGAGTCCGGAGTCGCGCCCCGAGGCGCAAGGAAGTCACGGCTCGAGCGTACGTCCCCGAACGTGATCTCGATCCCTGAATACCGACTGGGAGGGTGTCGACGTCGTAGTCTGACCGGGTGCGGCACCTGAACCACCTCGACGTCGATGTCGACGCCCCCATCGGGATCTTCGATTCCGGGTTCGGTGGGCTCACGGTGGCCCGGTCGGTCATCGACCAGCTTCCGCACGAGTCGATCACCTATGTCGGCGACACCGCACGCCAGCCGTACGGCCCCAAGCCGATCGGTGAAGTGCGCGAATACGCCCTCGAATGTCTCGATCACCTCGTCGAGCAGGGCGTGAAGGCACTCGTCATCGCCTGCAACTCCGCCAGTGCGGCCATGCTGCGCGATGCGCGCGAGCGGTACGACGTCCCGGTGGTCGAAGTGATCTACCCCGCCACGCGACGGGCGGTCGCCGCAAGTCGCAACGGTCGGATCGGTGTCATTTGTACCCGGTCCACCGCCGAGTCGATGGCGTACGACGACGCGTTCGCCGCCGCGCCCCAGATCTCCCTGACCACCCGCGCCTGTCCGCGGTTCGTCGACTTCGTCGAGGCCGGCGTGACCGGCGGCGACGAGTTGATCGCGGTCGCCCACGAATACCTCGACCCACTGTCGGAACTCGGTGTCGACACCCTGATCCTCGGCTGTACGCACTACCCGCTCCTGACCGGCGTCATCTCCTACGTGATGGGTGATGACGTGACGCTGGTGAGCAGCGCGGAGGAGTGCGCCAAGGACGTCTACCGGATGCTGGCCGACACCGGCCTGATGCGCGCGACCGGCGAACCGTCGTACTCCTTCGTGACGACGGGTGCGCCGGCCGAGTTCGAGACGATCGGGCGCCGGTTCCTGGGCCCCGAACTGGTGGCGGCAGGACAGTTTGCAGGCGGGCTGGCCAACGCGAATGGGGGAGCTGCATGAGTGACGAAGTGGCACCGGAGACGACTCTGCTCCGGGTTCCCGAGAGTGTGGCCGACCGCTCGATCAAGGTCACGGTCGTCGGCTGCTCCGGGTCCTATCCGGGACCGGAGTCACCGGCCAGTTGCTACCTCGTCCAGGCCACCGACGGACTGCGCACCTGGAGCATCGTGCTCGACATGGGCAACGGCGCGCTCGGTGTGCTGCAGCGCTACGTGGACCCGCTCAAGGTCGACGCGGTGTTCATCAGCCACCTGCACGCCGACCACTGCGTCGACATGACCAGCTACTACGTGCTGCGCAAGTACCACCCCAAGGGCAGCCAGCCGAAGATCCCCGTGTGGGGCCCGAAGGGCACGGCCAAGCGGCTCGCGAAGGCCTACGACCTGCCGCGCAAGCCCGGCATGAAGGAAGAGTTCGAGTTCCACCTCTACGGCGCCCCGATCACCATCGGGCCCTTCCGTATCGAGTCCTGGGAGGTCCCGCACCCCGTGCCGGCCTACGGGATGCGGCTCACGGCGTTCGGCAAGACGCTCGCCTACAGCGGCGACACCGGCCCCACGGATGTCCTCGACCAGATCGCCGCCGACGCCGACCTGTTCCTGTGCGAGGCGTCGTTCCGTTCGTGTGACGACAACCCGCCGGAGCTTCACCTCACCGGCCACGAGGCCGGCGAAGCGGCGACCCGGGCGGGCGCGAAGCGCCTGGTGATCACGCACGTGCCCCCGTGGCACGACGCGCAGGAGATGCTCGCCGAGGCAACCAAGACGTACGACGGCCCGCTGGAGCTCGCTGCGCAGGGCGTCGTCTACACGCTCTGATCGCCGGCGTCGCGGATGCAGAGCGCGATCTGGACCCGGTTGGTCGTCTCCAGCTTCTCGAACAGCTTCGAGACGTGGCCCTTGACCGTCGGCACCGACAGGAACAACTCGGCCGCGATCTCGGCGTTCGACAGGCCACGTCCGACGGCCTGGGCCACGTCGAGCTCGCGTTCGGTGAGGCGTTCGAGGCGGCGCTGGGCGTCGGTGGCGCGACCATCGGGCGACGCGATGCGAACCCGCTCGATCAGGGTGCGGGTCACCGACGGCGACAGCATGGGGTCGCCGTCCGCGACCTTGCGCAGGGCGGCCACGATCTCGGCCGGCGGCGTGTCCTTGAGCAGGAAGCCGTCGGCGCCGGCCGCGAGGGCATTGACCACGTAGTCGTCGGCGTCGAAGGTGGTCAGCACGATCACGCGAGGCGGCACCGGATCGTCGTGGAGGATCCGGGTGGCCGCGAGGCCGTCGAGCACGGGCATCCGGATGTCCATCAGGACCACGTCGGGGGCGAGCTCCCGGGCGAGGGCAACACCGGCCCGGCCGTCAGCGGCCTCACCGACGACCGCGAGGTCTGCCTGCCCGCCGAGCATGAGGGCGAGCGCGGATCGCACCAACGGGTCGTCGTCGACGATGATCACGCGGATCTGGTCGGTCATCCGTTGCTGCCCTCGATGTCGTCGCGGCTGCCCGTCGCAGAGTCGGCGGGGTCCCACGGTAGCCACGTGCGGAGCACGAACATCTGCGGGTCCGGCGATCCGGCGGCCGGTTCCTCCAGCCCGTGGGCGAGCCAGCCGCCACGCAGGGCCGCGCGTTCGGTGAGGCCGACCAGGCCCAGCCCGGCGCCCGGAGTGCGCGTGGGACCGAACCCGACCGCGTTGCGGAGGACGAGGTCGACGCCGTCTTCCGGCGAGCCCGTGAGGCTGATCCGCAGGGTCGCCGCAGGCGCGTGCTTGGAGGCGTTCGTGATCCCCTCCTGCACGATCCGGTAGACGGTCCGCCCCGCTGCGTCGGGCAACGGCGGCAACGGCGCCAGCCGGTCGTCGTACTCGATGGTGGCGCCGGCGTCGCGTGCGTCCTGCAGGAGGGCGGCGAGGTCGGCGTACGTCGGTTGCGGTCCGGTCAGTGGTGTCCCGGTCTCCTCGTCACGGAGCACGCCGAGCACCTCGCGGAGATCGGTGAGCGCCTCGTGGGCCTTGGCCTGGATCACGGCGACACTGCTGCGCATCTCTTCGGGGGAGAGGTCCTCGCGGAAGGTCAGCGCGCCCGCGTGCAGGGAGATTTGGGAGATCCGGTGGGCGAGGACGTCGTGCATCTCGCGGGCGATCCGGGCGCGCTCGTTCGACCGGGCCTGGTTTGCCCGCAGGTCGCGTTCGGCCTCGGCAGTCTCCGCGCGTTGGCGCAGTGTCCACAGGAGTTCGCGTCGGGAGCCGATGAACATGCCCCACGCCAGCGCCGCGGCAACGAAGGCGATGCTGAAGGTGGTGATCAGCCAGGCGGGATCGTTGTCCGAGGTCGGCTGCACCTGGTAGTAGACCCAGGTCATGGCCAGGTTGAGGGCACCGATCGTGATCACCTGCCACCAGCGTCGGCGGGTGGCCAGCGAGACCGTGGCCAGCAGGATCGCGCCGCCACCGGAGGCGGTGAGCGGCGTCATCAGCGCGGTGATGACGGCAATCGTCATCGGCCAGCGGCGGCGCCACCACACGAGGACGAACGCGGAGATGCCGAAGACGATGTCGAGGACGAACAGCCACTCGCGGTCGCTGTCGGCCTGCGCCTCAAGGACCGGCACCCAGGCCAGGCCACTGACAGCGAGCGCCAGCGCGTAGCGCCAGAGGTGGCCGTACCAGCGCAGCGGCGGCTGGTAGTCGTGTCCCCCGTCCATGGTTCGAGGTTAGGGCGTCCGGGGCGGCCGGGGGCAGCGCCCGAGGGTGGCCGCGCCCCCTACTTTGGTCGCAGCGATCCGGGCCGCGGGTCCGATGCGCGCGCTGGAGCGAATGCGGCAGGCTGGGCGCATGATCACAGTGGATCAACTCACAGTTTCCTACGGCGACTTCACCGCCGTCGACGACATCAGCTTCATCGCGCAGCCCGGCCGGGTCACCGGCTTCCTCGGCCCCAACGGTGCAGGCAAGTCGACGTCGATGCGCGTGATGGTCGGCCTCACTCCTCCGACGCGCGGCCAGGTCACCATCGGTGGTCTCCGCTACCACGACATCCCCAACCCGGCCCGCCACGTCGGCTCGCTCCTCGACGCGTCCGCGCAGCACGCCGGCCGCACTGGTCGGGAGATCCTGACCATCGGTGCGCTGACCATGGGACTGCCGAAGACCCGGGTCGACGAGATGCTCGAACTGGTCGGCCTGACCGACGCCGAGTCCGGTCGTCGGCTGCGCAACTACTCCCTGGGCATGAAGCAGCGTCTCGGCATCGCCCACGCTCTGCTCGGTGACCCGTCGGTGCTGATCCTCGACGAGCCGGCCAACGGCCTCGACCCCGCCGGCATCCGCTGGATGCGCGGCCTGCTCAAGGGGTACGCCGACCGCGGCGGCACCGTGCTGCTGTCCAGCCACCTCCTGCACGAGGTCGAGCAGATCGCCGACGAGATGATCCTGATCGGCCGCGGCAAGATCGTTGCCCGCGGTGACAAGGCCACCCTGCTCGCCGGTGCGAACACCACGGCGGTCACCATGGCCACCTCGCTCGACAACGGCGCCCTCGGCAACGCCCTCACCGCAGCCGGGCACGGGGTCGAACCCGCCGGAGCCGGACTGAAGATCCTGGCCACGACCGAGCAGGTCGGCCGGGTCGCGCTGGCGGCAGGCGTCGTGCTGACTGACCTCCGGACCGGCGGCGCCGGCCTGGAGGACCTGTTCCTCGAGCTGACCTCGTCCACGGCCCGCGAGGCCGTGCCCGGTATGGCCCCCGTCCCGACTTCCGGAGGTATCCCGGCATGAGCACTGCACCCATGACCCTCGACCTGTCCAAGAGCGGCCCGATCCCCTTCGGACGGCTCGTCACCGTCGAGTGGCGCAAGATGGTCGACACCAAGAGCGGCATCTGGCTGATGGGCATCACCGGCGGCCTGCTGGCGCTGGTGATGGCACTGGTGGTCCTGGTCGTTGGCCTCAACGACGGGCTGGTCACCGCCAGTGACCTCGTTCAGATCTTCACCATCCCGGTCTCCATCCTGGTGCCCGTGTTCGCGATCCTGGTCGTCACCAGCGAGTGGAGCCAGCGCAACAACCTGACCACCTTCACGCTCGAACCGCACCGCCTGCGGGTGATGGGCGCCAAGCTGGTCGCCGTGACCGCGCTGGCGATCAGTACCATCGCGCTCGCCTTCCTGCTCGGGGCGCTGACCAACCTGCTGTGCGGTGTCGTCACGGGGAACCCGCTGCAGTGGGAGCTCGACGGCTCGCAGCTCGCCTGGATCGTCGTCGGCCAGATGGCTTTCTTCGCCATGGGCTACGCCCTGGCGTGCCTCCTGCTGAACACCCCGGGCGCGATCGCGTTGTACTACGTCGTCGCGCTGGTGCTGCCGATCGTGGTCTGGACCCCGCTGTACTTCATCTTCGATTGGGCCAAGGACGTCCTGCCGTGGATCGACATCAACACGGCTCTCACGCCGCTGATGTCCGGGAATGACTTCGCCGGGGAGTCGGTGACGCCCGAGCTGATCAATTACGTCCAGGGTGCATGGACCATCGTTTTGTGGGTAGGGATCCCTGTGACCCTCGGCCTGTGGCGAATCATGCGGGCCGAAGTGAAGTGATCAAGTCGACCTCCTGCGGATCCCGGGACTGCAGGAAGACGGTGTGAAACGGTCACCGGGCGTTGTCGGACACGACACCGCCCGGTGACCGTTTGCTTTCCCCGGACCGCGACCGTGTTCGCGTGGGCAACGGATACCTGCGTTTCGCCGCTCTCGGCGACAGCACAACCGTCGGACTCGGTGACCCCGTTCCGGGCGGGGAGTGGCGGGGCTGGGCCCGGCTGCTGACCGAGTCACTCAAGTCGTCGTACGACGTCTCCTTCTGCAATCTCGCCATCTCAGGGGCCACCGCAGCGATTGTGCGGGAGCAACAGCTCGCCCAGGCGCTCGCGCACCGACCGGACCTCGCGTCCCTCATGGTCGGTGTCAACGACACGCTGCGGTCGTCGTGGAACGCTGACCGGTTGCGCTCGGACCTGCTGGAGACCGCCGGTGCCCTCGTCGACGGGGGCGCGACCCTGATGACGGCGCGCTGGCACGACCACGGCGCCGTACTGGGCCTGCCGCGGGTCGTGGTGCGACCGATCAAGGAACGCATCGAGGTCCTCAACGAGGTGTACGACGAGGTGCACGCGACCCACGGCGGCATCCGGCTGGATCTGGCGTTGCTGCCGGAGGTCCTGCAGCGGGAGTGCTGGTCCATCGACCGCTTCCACCCCTCCGAACTCGGTCACCGGGCCCTGGCTCGAGCCTGGGCCGAGCGGCTCCGGACGGCGGGATTCGAGTTGCCGATGCCGGATCTGGAGCCCTCGGGCGGATGCCCGCCGAGCTGGCGGCGCGACGTCGCGTGGATGGTCACCGAGGGTGCGCCGTGGGTCGGACGGCGTGCGCGTGACCTCGGGCCGTGGGCGGTGCGTCGGGCGATCGGGGCCGGTCGATAAGTTGGCTCCATGAGTACCCGTGAGGATGGCCGTGCCGACGACGAGCTCCGCCCCGTCAAGATCACCCGCAACTGGCTCGACCACCCGGCCGGGTCGGTCCTGATCGAGTTCGGCAAGACCCGCGTGCTCTGTGCGGCGTCCGCGTCGCCGGGTGTGCCGCGGTGGCGCAAGGGCTCCGGTCTGGGCTGGGTCACAGCCGAGTACGCGATGCTCCCCGCCGCCACCAACACCCGCTCGGACCGTGAGTCGGTCAAGGGCCGGATCGGTGGTCGCACCCACGAGATCAGCCGTCTGATCGGCCGCTCGCTGCGAGCCGTCATCGACGACAAGGCCCTGGGCGAGAACACCATCCAGATCGACTGCGACGTGCTGCAGGCCGACGGTGGCACCCGCACCGCCGCCATCACGGGCGCCTACATCGCACTCGCCGACGCCTGCGCGAAGCTCGGTGTGTCCGGTGCGCTGACCGACTCCGTTGCGGCGATCAGCGTCGGCATCATCGACGGCGTCCCGCGCCTGGACCTGCCGTACGTCGAGGACGTCCGCGCCGAGACCGACATGAACATCGTGATGACCGGCGCCGGTAAGTTCGTCGAGGTGCAGGGCACGGCCGAGGGCGCAGCCTTCGACCGCGCCGAGCTCGACGCGCTGCTCAGCCTGGGCGAGAAGGGCTGCGTCGATCTCACTCGCCTCCAGCTCGCCTCCCTCGCGGAGTGACCTCGGTGGTCGAGCCTGTCGAGACCCGCGTTCTCGTTGCGTCCCGCAACCTCAAGAAGGTCGAGGAGATGCGGCGGATCCTCGCCGAGCACCTCGAGGGTGGGGTCGAGGTCGTCGGCCTCGATGACGTCGCCACCTTCGACGAGCCGGTCGAGGACGAGCCCACCTTCGAGGGCAACGCCCTGCTCAAGGCCCGGGCAGGCGTCCTGGCCACCGGCCTGCCGACGATCGCGGACGACTCAGGTCTCTGCGTCGACGCCCTCAACGGCATGCCGGGCGTGCTGTCGGCGCGCTGGAGTGGCCCGCCGAAGTCGGACGAACGCAACAACAGCCTGCTGCTGGCCCAGCTGAGAGACGTGCCCGACGACCGTCGTACGGCGCACTTCGCCTGTGCCGTCGCGCTGGTCCACCCCGACGGGCGCGAGCTCGTCGTCGAGGGGCGGATGGACGGGCGCGTGATCCGCGAGGTCCGGGGGAGCGGCGGGTTCGGCTACGACGTGCTGTTCGTGGCCGACGACTTCCCCGACGTCACGACCGCCGAGCTGTCCCGCGAGGACAAGGACGCCGTTTCCCACCGGGGCAAGGCGTTGCGCGAGATCGCGCCGCTGGTCGCCGGCCTGCTGGCCTGACGAACTGAGGGTGCCGAAGGCGGGACTCGAACCCGCACGCTCGAAAGCACAGGTTCCTAAGACCTGCGTGTCTACCAGTTCCACCACTCCGGCAGGAGCGGGTCGATCGTAGGACGGTCGACTCGAAACGTCGCACCGGGGACTGCCTTGCGGTGTTGATTGATATCAATCAACACCGCAAGGGGCGTGTCCGTTGCGGTGCTCAGCCGAGCTGGATCAGGACGTCCAGCGCCAGGTGCTGAGGATCTCCTCGAACTTGTCGAACACGTCGTCGTCGCCGTCCTTGAGGGACACCGTGATCGAGTAGCCCTTGTCGCCGCTGATGACGAGGAACGCGCGCTGGCGCACGGTCACGTCGTTCTCGTTGGTGCGCAGGATCTCGACGCCCAGGGCGGTCTGTCCGTCGATCGCCATGTTCGAGATGTCATTGATCTCCGCAGCTGCGTCGCCCGAGATGAGCGCGCCCTTCCACGCCTCCTTGAGGTCGTTCGGGTCCGTGGAGCCGTACGACGACTGGGTCTCGACGATCACGTTGCCGCGGGCGGTGTTGAACGTGCTGCCCCACAGCAGGACCTTGTCGAGCGTGGTGAGGCCGGGGTTGTTCGCCTTGAACTCCTCGGTGCCGTCGGTCCAGCCGGTGGGGGCCTGGACCTTGTAGCCGAGGCCCTCGATGCGCGGCCCGCCGATGTCGGGGGCATCGTCGCTCCCGCTGCTCGCCGCGTCGGAGCTGCCCTCGCTGGCGCTGTTGTCGCTGCCGCTCTGCGAGCTGTCCCCGCCGGCCTTCTTGTCGTCGTCGCCACCGTTGGCCAGGACGAGGCCGACGACGCCGCCGATGAGCACGATCAGGCCCACGACCGCAGCCACGATGATCAGGCCGAGGTTGCTCTTCTTCTTGGGGGGCGTGGGCTGCGACCAGCCACCGCCGGGGTACGGCGGCGTCGGAGCGCTGTAACCGGCGCCACCCGACTGCTGGTAGACGGCATGGGTCGGGGTGCTGACCGGCTGGTGCGGCGGCGACATCATCGGCTGCTGGAACGGCGCCACCGGCGACTGGACGGGAGGGGCAGGCGGGGTGGGCGCCGTACCGCCGGGGCCGTGGGTCGGGGGCGCGGTGGTACCGGCCTCCGGGTCGAGGCCGGTGACGAGGCCCTCGGGGACCTTGCCCAGAGCGAAGCCGAGGACGGCGACGGCCCACTGGCAGCCGCGCACGTCGGCGCTGCCGCGGTCGCGGGCGAGCCGCTGACCGGCCGACTCCACGGCGTCGGCGGGGTTCGCGCCGCTGTCGAGCATGGTGATCATGCCGTCGAGGGCGCCCAGGCGCACGGCGTCGGTGAGCAGATTGATCGTTCCGCTGGAGGCCTGGCCCTCGTCGAGGTAGTCGTCCAGCGAGCCGCGGAAAGCTGCCGCGTCACGGAACAGGTCGTGACCGTGGTCGCGGGCAAGGTCGGCGAGCGACTCGTGCAGCTTCATCAGTTGTCCTCTGTGGTCGGGGCGGGCAGGCCCAGGTCCCGGCGGAGCTTGGCGACGTGCCCGGTCGCTTTGACGTTGTACTGGGCGATCTCGATCCGACCGTCGGCGCCGACGACGAAGGTGGACCGGATGACGCCCTGCACAATCTTGCCGTACAGCTTCTTCTCCCCATACGCGCCGTAGGCCTGGTGCACGGCCAGATCGGTGTCGGAGAGAAGGGTGATGGTCAGGCCGTCCCGCTCACGGAACTTGGCGAGCTTCGCGGGGGCGTCCTTCGAGACGCCGACGACCGTGAATCCCGCTGCCTGCAGGGCATCGAGCGAGTCGGTGAAGTCGCAGGCCTGCTTCGTGCACCCGGGCGTCATCGCAGCCGGGTAGAAGTAGACGATCACCTTGCGGCCCTCGGCCACGAGCGCGGCGAGCGAGACGTCGTCGCCGGAGTCGGAGACGAGGGTGAAGTCGGGGGCGGTGTCGCCGACGGCGAGGCGGGCCGGGTCGCTCATGGCGTGGGTACTCTCCTGATGGTCAGGTGTTGTTGCAAACGGCATGCAATAAGGTGGGATCTGCTCGTCACCATCTAACTACCCCGCGAGCATCGATCCGAACACAGCGCCCATCTGAGGAGCACAGGCATGCACGTACCCGACGGCTTCTTCGACGCACCGACCTCGGTCGTGACCGGCGTCGTCGCCGCTGCCGGCGTGGGCGTGGCCCTGCGCAAGGCCCGGGCCGAACTCGACGACCGCACGGCGCCGATGGCAGGCCTCGTGGCCGCCTTCGTCTTCGCCGGCCAGATGATCAACTTCCCCGTCGGCGCCGGCACCAGCGGCCACCTGCTCGGCGGAGCCCTCGCTGCCGTCCTCGTCGGACCGTGGACCGGGGCGCTCTGCATCAGCGTCGTCCTCCTCGTCCAGGCCCTCTTCATGGCCGATGGGGGACTGACGGCGCTCGGCACCAACATCACGCTGATGGCCATCGTCGGCGCCTTCGTCGGGTACGGCGTCTTCCGCCTCGTGCTCGCGGTGCTCCCCAAGAAGGTCGGCTCCGTGCCGGTCGCTGCGGGCATCGGTGCGTTCGTCTCGGTCCCTGCCGCGGCGGCTGTCTTCACGCTGCTCTTCGCGATCGGGGGTACCGCCGACGTCGCGACCGGCAAGGTGCTGGCCGCCATGGTCGGCTGGCACGTGATCATCGGCATCGGTGAGGCGATCGTGACCGGCCTGGTCGTCAGCGCCGTGATCACCTCCCGGCCCGACCTGGTCCACGGAGCCCGCGGTCTCGCCTCGATCCGACGTCCGCTGCTCACCGAGGAGGTGTCCGCATGAGGACCCGCTCGTTCCTGCTCGCGGGGCTCCTCGTTGCGCTCGTCATCGCCGGCGTCGGCAGCTACTACGCCAGTAGCCACCCCGATGGCCTCGAGTACGTCGCCGGCAAGACCGGGTTCCTCGACTCGGCCGATGAGCCGGTCGACACCGGCAGCCCTTTCGCCGACTACGGTACGAAGGGTGTCGACGACTCGCGCCTGAGCGGCGGCATCGCCGGGGTGGCAGGCGTCCTGCTCACCCTGGTGATCGGTGGCGGCCTGTTCCGGGTCCTGCGGCGCCGCGATGAGCCGGCCATGGCCGACGCGGGCTGACCCGATGGGCGCAGGGCACGGTCACCGACTGCACTTCCACGGGCACTCCGTGATCCATCGCGCACCTGCGCACCTCAAGATCCTCCTGCTGCTGGGCTTCGTGCTCACCGTGGTCGCCACGCCGCGTGAGTGGTACCCCGTCTTCGGTGGCTACCTGGCGCTGCTCGTCGCCGTCATCGTCGTCTCGCGCGTGCCCTTCCGTTACCTGCTGCCGCGGATGGTGCTCGAGGTGCCCTTCCTCGTGTTCGCGGCCCTGATCCCGTTCGTCGCCGAGGGGCCGCGGGTCGTCGTACCGCTGGTGGGTGGGCTGGACGTGTCGCTGTCCGAGTCGGGACTGGTGGCTGCCTGGGGGCTGGCCGTCAAGGGCACGCTCGGCGTCCTCGCCTCGCTGACCCTGGCCGCCACCACCGAACCGACCGAGGTCCTGCGCGGCCTGCAACGACTGCGGATGCCGGACCTGCTGGTGCAGATCATGGCCTTCATGGTGCGGTACCTCGATGTCGTGGCCGGCGACCTCGGGAGGATGATCACCGCCATGAAGTCCCGCGGTGTCGACCCCCGCTCGCCGCGTCACTGGCCGGCACTCGCCCGGACCCTCGGCGCGCTGTTCGTGCGCTCCTACGAGCGCGGTGAGCGCGTGCACCTCGCCATGCTTTCCCGTGGGTACGACGGCCGCCTCCCGGAGAGCAGCGCCCGATGACGCCCGTGCTGGATGTCCGCGGCCTCGCCTTCGCCTACCCCGACGGCCATCAGGCCCTGTTCGGTGTCGACCTCCACGTCCACCAGGGCGAGCGGGTGGCGCTGCTCGGCCCCAACGGTGCGGGCAAGACCACGCTCGTCCTGCACCTCAACGGGATCCTGTCCGGCGAGTCCGGGCACGGTGAGGGCAGTGTCGCCGTCAGCGGGCTGCCGGTCACGAAGAAGAACCTGCTCGAGATCCGGCGCCGGGTCGGCATCGTGTTCCAGGACCCCGACGACCAGTTGTTCATGGGCTCGGTGCGCGCCGACGTCGCGTTCGGACCGGCCAACCTGGGGCTCAAGGGCGCGGCGCTCGACAAGCGCGTGATGGACGCGCTGGAGCAGGTCGGCATGGCGCAGTACGCCGACCGTCCTCCCCACCACCTGTCCTTCGGCCAGCGCCGCCGGGTCGCCGTCGCCACGGTGCTCGCGATGGAGCCCGAGATCCTGGTCCTCGATGAACCCAGCTCCAACCTGGATCCCGCGTCCCGCCGCGAACTGGCCGACATCCTGCGCGGCCTGGACGTGACGCTGCTGATGGTCACCCACGACCTGCCCTACGCACTCGAACTGTGCCCCCGAGCCGTCGTGCTCAGTGCGGGCAAGGTCGTGGCCGACGGGACGACGTACGACGTGTTGACCGACGACGCCCTCATGCGTGCCCACCGGTTGGAACTCCCTTGGGGCTTCGACCCACGGACGATCTCGATTGATAGCCTGCCCGGGTGAGCAACCAGCCTTCTGACATCGAGCGTGAAATCGAAGAGGCGCGCGAGCGCCTCGCGGGCACGATCGACCTGCTCCTCCACCGTTCGCACCCGAAGACGATCGTGAGTCGCGAGGTCGCGCAGGCGAAGGCGTTCTTCGTCGACGCCGAGACGGGCGAGCCGCGGACGGACAACATCTTGAAGACCGTGGGTGGCGTGGTCGGCGTGATCGCCGTTTTCGCCATCCTGCGCAAGATCACCCGCTAGAACCGCCGTCCTCGTGTCCGACAAGACGCCCATCAAGATGCTGCACGACCGCATCCTGTGCGAACTCGACACCGAGGCTGGCGAACGCCGTTCCTCCGGCGGGATCGTCATTCCGGCCACGGCCGCGATGGGTGCCCGCCGGTTGGCCTGGTCGCGTGTCGTTGCTGTCGGTCCGCACTGCCGCACCGTCGTGTCCGGCGACAAGGTCCTCTACGACCCGGAGGACAAGGCCGAGGTCGAGGTTTCCGGTGACGTCTACGTCGTGATGCGCGAGCGCGACATCCACGCCGTTGCTGCCGAGAGGCTCGGCGACGAGGCCGCGGGCCTCTACCTCTGACGACCGTGTGACGTAACTCACTCCCGCAGGCCCCCGTTACACCTACGTGCGTTCCCCCCGCTTGTTCAGCGTCCTTGCCGCCTGCCTCGTCGTCCCGGCCCTCGCGGCCGGTACCGCTGAGGTCGGTCGCGCCGCGCCGGACGGGGTGGCTGCGCCGTCGTACAACGCGACGGTGAAGATCACCGAACACGGGATCCCGCACATCTCAGCGAGCGACTGGGGGTCACTGGGATACGGGAGTGGGTACGCCACGGCGCGGTCCTCGATCTGCAATCTGGCAGACACCGTGCTGACCGGCCGTGGCCAGCGGTCGAAGTACCTCGGCGGTAGCGGTCGCTACCTCGACGGCGTCTCGCTCGACGCCTCGAACCTGCAGGTCGACGCGTTCGTCACCGACCTGCACAACCGCAAGGTCGTCGAGACACTGCTGGCCTCGCCGGCGGGCCCGAGCGCGCGGGCCCGGGCGATGGTGACGGGCTACACGGCGGGCATCAACCGCTGGCTGCGCGACAACGAGATCACGGACCCGGCGTGCAAGGACGCCACCTGGATCCAGCCGAACGCCACCGAGATCGACCTCTGGTACGGCGTCTACATGGCGAACCTGATCGCGTCGTCGGGGGTGTTCCTCAAGGAGATCGTCGAGGCGGACCCGCCGACCCTGCAGGATCCGGGCCTGCCGGACCTCGGCATCGATCTGCCGCTGCCGACCACCAAGGAGGAGGTTGCGGCCTACGCCGCGAAGGTCGACAAGACGGCGCTCCTCGCATCGCTCGGGCAGGACAGCGACTTCGGCTCCAACGCGACGGCCATCGGCGGCGACGCGAGCTCCACGGGGCGCGGCATGTTGCTCGGCAACCCGCACTTCCCGTGGGTCGGTCGCTACAAGTTCACGCAGCAGCACCTGACGATTCCGGGGCAGTACGACGTCGCGGGCGCCTCGTTGATCGGCTCGCCGGTGATCAACATCGGCTGGAACAAGGACGTGGCCTGGAGCCACACCGTCTCGACGGCCTTCCGGTTCACTCCCTACGAGTTCTTCACGGTCGGCCCCGGCCCGCTCTACCTCAGCGCCCAGGGCCTGCTGAAGAAGGCCGAGCGCCGCTACGTCGACATCGAGGTCAAGCAGCCCAACGGCTCGACCACCACGGTCCGTGAGGACCTGTGGCGCGTGCCGCAGGGCTACGTCATCGACAGCCCGTCGCAGTTCATGGGCTGGTCGCCGCTCAGCTTCTGGGCGATCCGCGACGCC
Organism: Nocardioides sp. WS12; assembly: GCF_014108865.1. Taxonomy (NCBI): domain Bacteria; kingdom Bacillati; phylum Actinomycetota; class Actinomycetes; order Propionibacteriales; family Nocardioidaceae; genus Nocardioides; species Nocardioides sp. WS12. The sequence goes on from NZ_CP053928.1 coordinate 2,009,475, forward strand.
AACGCCGAGCACCTGCGCACCATCGACTCGTTCCTGGCGATGGGCGAAGCCACCAGCAGCCGTGACCTCCTCGCACGCCAGGACGCCGGCGGCGGCATCCCGTGGGTCAACACCACGGCGGCCGACCGCGGGGGAGAGGTCCTGTACGCCGACCACAGCGTGGTCCCGCACGTCACGAACGTGATGGCCACGACCTGCATGACGCCGGTCGGCCTCCTGCTCAAGACCGTCGCAGGACTGCCCGGTCTCAACGGGCTGCTCGCCGACGGCCTCTGCAAGTGGGGCACCGACGCGGACGCCCAGCGGCCCGGGATCCTCGGGCCCGCGAAGCTGCCCGCCGTCGTACGACGGGACTGGGTGATGAACGCGAACGACTCGTACTGGACGCCCAACGACAAGGTGCGGCTCGAGGGCTACGCCTCGATCATCGGGTGCGAGAAGTGTGAGCGGACGATGCGGACCCGGATGGTTCAGCAGTACGTCATTGACCGACTGAAGGTGGGCAAGGAGACGCCCGAGACCCTGCGGGGCCACGAGTACGAGAACCGGGTGCGTGCCGCCGAAGTGATGCGTGAAGGCGGCAAGCTCGACGACGTCTGTGCCGGGACTGGAGAGACACAGGCCTGTGCCGTGCTGCACGCGTGGGACGGCCGCTCCGACATCGGTTCGGTCGGCACGCACCTCTTCGAGGCCTTCGTGGAACGCGCCCCGACCGGCACGACCCTGTGGTCGGTGCCGTTCGACGCGAAGGACCCGCTGAACACGCCGCGCGGGCTGCGCACCGGTCCCGAGGTCGTGAAGGCGATGCAGGCAGCGATCGACGCCGTCCGTGCGGCAGGCGTTTCCTTCGACGCGACGTGGGGCTCGCTCCAGGTCGCCGGCGACCGTGGTGCACCCGCCTACCCGCTCGGCGGCGGCAACGGCGACCTGGCGGGCAATGCCAACGCCGTGGCGTCGCGGAACCCGGCGGCGAACAAGGACCGCTACAAGCCGATCAGCTACGGCTCCTCGCACATCCAGGCCGTCGCCTACCTGGCCGACGGTTCGGTCGACGCGCGCACGATCCTGACCTACGGCCAGGACGAGGACCCCGCCTCACCGTGGTCGACCGACCAGACCTTGCTCTATTCGCAGGAGAAGTGGGTTCGGTTCGCGTGGACGCCGGCGCAGATCACCGCCGACCTCGTGGGGACGATCAACCTGTCCGAATAGGCTCCAGCGAATAGGCTCCGGCCATGACGGTGGAAGTCGAGAAGCGCGGTCCGGTCACGCTGGTCACCCTGTCCCGGCCCGAGGTCCGCAACGCGGTCGACGCCGAGCACGCCCGCCTGCTGACCGAGGCCTTCGAGGAGTTCGACGCGGACGCGGACGCCTCCGTCGCTGTCCTGTACGGCGCCGGTGGGGTCTTCTGCGCGGGCGCGGACCTGAAGGCGGTGAGCCGCGGTGACGTCGTGGTCGGTGCGCCGGGCGACGGACCCGACGCCGGGCCGGCCGGCATGGGGCCGACGCGGATGCTGCTCACCAAGCCGGTGATCGCCGCGGTCGACGGCTACGCCGTTGCCGGTGGCCTCGAACTGGCCCTCTGGTGCGACCTGCGGGTGATGGACCCGGAAGCCGCGTTCGGGGTGTTCTGCCGTCGCTGGGGCGTCCCCCTGATCGACGGTGGCACCTTCCGGTTGCCACGGCTGATCGGGCACTCCCACGCGCTCGACCTGATCCTCACCGGCCGTGAAGTCGGTGCCGAGGAGGCGTTGCGGATGGGGCTCGCCAACCGGGTCGCCGCACCCGGAGCCGTGCTCGACGAAGCGCTGGCCCTGGCCACCCAGATCGCAGCCTTCCCGCAGACCTGCCTGCGCGAGGACCGCCTGTCGTCGTACGAAACTGAAGGACTGGGGATCGACGACGCGCTGGCAGTCGAGTGGAAACACGGACTCAGGTCGCTCGCCGCAGATACTCTCGACGGCGCGTCGCGTTTTGCCGGGGGAGCCGGACGGCACGGCAGCTTCGACGAGTAGCGAATTTTCGGGAGGAACGACGTGGTCAAGGGTCCAGGACGAGACCAGCGGGCACCGATGGAGCGGCTCGTCAGGATCGCGGCGATGCTCCAGGCGCACCCCGAACAGGGCGTGCCCGGCGACACGTTGAGCAAGGTTGCCGGGTTCGACGGCGGCGCCGATGCCGGGACCCAGCTCAAGCGGGAGATCCGCCACCTGGAGCGACAGGGCTGGCAGATCGAGAACATCGCGCCGGCCGGAGCGACGGCGGTCTACCGGCTGACCACGGTCGACAACCGGTTGCGGGTGCGGCTCTCCCCGGGGCAGCAGGCGGCCCTGCGTCGTGCAGTGCTGCTCGCGGACCGGGTGGACCTGGTCCAGCGGCTCGGCCTCCCGGACGAGTCGCTGTCCTCGGAGACCAAGGGCGCACCGGCCGCCATCACGGCCGCGGCCCCGGACGCGCTGAGCCTCGTGGTCGACGCGGTACGCGACCACCAGGTCCTGCGTTTCGGCTACAAGGGCACGCCCCGCGTCGTGCACCCCGAGTCGGTCCGTAACCAGGGCAGCACCTGGTACGTCCGTGGCGTCGAGGCCGCCGACCTCGACGACCCGGTCCTGAAGGTCTTCGTCGTCTCCCGGATGGTCGACGCCGACGCGGACGCGCCCGGCACCGCGCAACCGGTGCCGACGGTCCGGCACCCCGGACTCCATCCGATGTCGTGGGAGATCGACCCGCCCGTCGACGTGACCCTGGAGGCGCCTGCCCACTTCGATCCCGACGTCCGTCGCTGGCTGGGCGAGCCGTTGTCGGTCGAGCCGAGCGAGGGCGAGAGGGTCCGGATGGTCTACCGCGTGACCCACCGTGCCGCGCTCCGCACGCGGTTGTTCGAGCTCGGCGAGCGCGTCCGCGTGGTCGGTCCGGACGATGTCCGTGCCGAGGTGATCGCCGCCCTCGACGCGGCCCGTGGAGAGACGGTCCCGGCATGAGTGTCGCGCCGAAGTACGTCACCCGCATCGCCCGTCTGCCCGAGGTCTTCGAGCGGCTGACCAGGCACCCCGAGGGCATCGCGCTCGAGACCCTGGCTGCCGAGTTCGACGCCCCCGTGGCCGAGCTCCGCGAGGACCTGCTGGCGTTCTACACCGCCGACCTCGGTGGCGAGTGGCTCCTGTCGCGCCCCGACGTGCTCGAGTTCATCGGCCCCGACGGCGACACCGAGGACCCCGGCACCGCGGGCATCGTGCGGATGGTTTCCGAAGGCCCCGCCGACCTCGGGGTGGAGTACGTCGACGCCGGCGAACTCGGCCTCGTCTACACCGCCGCCCAGGCCCTGCTCGACATCGAGCCCGACAACGCCGAACTCGGCGAGGCCATCGACGTCCTCGCGGAGACGATGTTCGGCGAAGCGTCGGGTGTACCCGACGTGCGGGCGTGGAACCGCCTCCTGCCGGCCCTGCAGAAGGCGCAGCGCGCGCAGAAGGCCGTCCGCATCGTCTACTCCCGTGCCTGGGACCACGGGGTCACCGACCGGGAGATCGAGCCCTACCGGCTCGTGCAGACCCGGCGCGGCTGGGAGGTCGACGCCGGCCCGGCCGACGAGAACGGTCAGCTGCGGACCTTCCTGATCTCCAACATCCGCTCCGTGGAACCGCTGGAGCGTGGCTTCGAGTTGCCCGAGGACCTCACCGCCCGCCTCGACGAGAAGCGCGCGACGACCACCGTCCAGATGGTGCTCCCGCAGAGCGCCCGCTGGGCGGCGGACTTCTACGCCGAGAAGGTCACCAACGTGTCCGACGACGAGGAGTCCGTGGTCCTCGACCTCGAGCTGCTCCCGCCGCTCGACCGTCGCGTCGGCATGCTGCTCCTGGCGGCCGGACCGGACGCGTTCGTGATGAGTCCTCGCGAACTCGAGACCGCGGGCGTCGTACTCGCTGAGGAACTGCTGTTCCACCACTCGTCGTAGCCAACCCGGGGGACCCGTAGTCCTCAGGTCTGGTACCGGTGAGACCGATGGGGCTGACGCATCGCACTGTCTGACGTAGCATCAACTGTCACACAGACCACGTCATCCTCACCCGCACCATCGATCGTCCTCGGGTGCGGGGAGAAAAGGAAGCGTCATGGAACTGCGCCGCCGAGCTGCCCTCGGATTCGTTGCCGTCGCGGTGACCACTGCTCTGGGAGCAGCCGCTCTCACCGCGGTGCAGTCGTCGACGCCAGATCGCGAAGCCGAAGTGGTCGCGGCGCCGGAGGTTTCCGCTGCCCTGCCCAACGCCACCGCCTCGGCCCGTTTCCAGGTCGCCTCGTTCAACATCCTCGGCTCGGGTCACACCGACGGCGCGAACCCGCGCAAGGGGTACGCCAAGTCTCCGATCCGACTCCAGCGCGCGCTCCAGGTCCTGACGAACAACGGCATCGACGTCGTCGGCTTCCAGGAGATGCACGGATCCCAGCAGGACCTGTGGGAGAAGATCGCGTCGCCCACCTGGCTCACCTATCCGCTCAACACCATGTCGGACTCCTCGGGCCACAACTCGATCAGCTGGCGCAACAACACCTTCATCGCCGTCGAGAAGCACACGTTCGGCGTGCCGTACTTCTACGGCAAGCTCATCCAGATGCCCTACGTGCTGCTCCAGCACCGGGCGAGCGGTGAGCGCGCGTGGTTCGTCAACGTCCACAACCCGGCCGACACCTTCGGCAACGCCGAGGGCTACCGCAATGCCGCGACCCGGACCGAGATCGCGCTGGTCAACAAGTTGCGCGCCGACAACCCGACGATCCCGGTCTTCCTCACCGGTGACATGAACGAACGCTCCGACTTCATCTGCCCGGTCATGAAGGGCACCGAGCTCGAGTCGGCTCAGCCCGGCGGCTACATCTCCGGATCGACCTGCACGGCGCCGCCGCGCTCCCAGATCGACTGGGTCACGGCGACTCCCGACGTGACGTTCTGGGGCTACCAGGCGCTGCGGGACACCTTGGTCAAGGCGACCACCGACCACCCGATCATCATCGCCAACGTCGACATCCCACCGCGGTGGGCGCGGTCGCGAGGCATCAAGCACGTCGTGGTGGTCTCGATCGAGGGCCTGCGCTCCGGCTTGATCGGGGCGGATGCGGCGGCTCCGCTGGTGCCGAACCTGCGCAGCATCCGGGCCAAGGGGGCCAGCACGCTCAATGCCCGAACGGCCTATGAACGAGTGACGCCGCTGCCGAACGCCTTCAGTCTGCTGACGGCGCGGCCGGTCCATGTCCCCTCGGGCGGGCACGGGATGGCCACGGCCACGGATCCGGGCACGACGCCTCACGCCGTCACGGGGCAGTACATGTCCAGTGTGTTCGACATGGTGCACAACCGCGGCCGCAGTACGGCGCTCTACTCGTCGGACCCCGCCGCGACGGCGCTCGACCGCGCCTGGAACGCCACCAACGGAGGTGGCGACAACTTCGGGCAGGACAACGGGCGCGACAAGATCACCCGCACCATCCGGACCACCGGCGACGGCCTGCTGGTGGCGCAGTTGCGCACCGACCTCAACGTCCGTCCGGCAGCGTTCTCCTACGTGCAACTGGCTGACCTCGGTCGGATCGGAGCCCGGTACGGCTTCTCCAGCACGCAGTACCAGCGGGCCGTGAAGACCGTCGATGCCCATGTCGGGCGGATCATCAACGCGGTCAAGGGGAACGCGGCGCTGGTCAAGAACACCCTCGTGATCGTGACCTCCGGTTCGGGCGGCGGTCCGGGCACCGAGGCGTCGCTGCTGCGCTACCAGGTCCCGATCCTCGTCTGGGGTTACGGCGTGCAAGCGGGCGGGGACCTCTATGCCATGAACCCGTTGGTGACCAACCCCGGCGCCGCCCGGGTTGCCTACACCGGCCCGCAACCGATCTTCACCGGCGCGATCGCGAACCTCGCGCTCGCGGTGCTCGGCATCGGGCAGTTGCCCCGGGGCCTCATCAACCGCGCGCAGAACCTCACCGTCTTCCCGCGGGGCTGACCGCGTCGTCCCGGGTACGGTTCCGGGTGTGAGCCTTGCGCAGACCACCGCCCGGATCGTGCTCGGTACGACGATGGCGGTCGCGGGTGTCACCCACCTGACGACCGCCCGTCAGGAGTTCCGCGCCCAGGTGCCGGACTGGTTCCCGATCGACAAGGACCTCGTCGTGCTCGCGTCGGGAGCGGTCGAGATCGGCCTCGGCGCGGCCTTCGTCGCCCTGCCGAAGCGACGCCGCCTGATCGGCGGACTCCTGGCCGCCTTCTTCGTGGCGATCTTCCCCGGCAACATCGCGCAGTACGTCGAAGGCAACGACGCGTTCGGCCTCGACACCGACCAGAAACGGCTCGCGCGACTGTTCTTCCAGCCCGTCCTGGTGCTCTGGGCACTGTGGGGCGGGGGGCTGCTGCGCAAGCGCCGTGAAACGCACGAAGGCCCGGTCTGAGGACCGGACCTTCGTGGTTGGTACACCTCCCCGGACTCGAACCGGGAACCCGCTGATTAAGAGTCAGCTGCTCTGCCAATTGAGCTAGAGGTGCATCTGATGAAGCAGGGTGAAGCAGGGCGAAACGCTACCAGCGAATCACTGGAGGCGTGAAATCGGGCCGGGTTTCGAGGCTCGCTGCGCTCGCACCTCAACCACCGGGCAGGCTCGCTGCGCTCGCACCTCAACCACCGAGGCTTTCCAGCACGGCCTGCGCGGCGTTGTGACCGCCGAGGCCGCTGACCGCGCCGCCGCGACGAGCGCCTGCGCCACACAGCAGCACGCCGTCGTACGACGTCTGGACACCCCAGCGCTCGCCCGGGGTCTCGAGGCGGGCCCGGTGCGGCGCCCACGGCCACTCGAGGTCGCCGTGGAAGATGTGGCCGCCGGGCATCGCGAGGTCGGCCTCGATGTCCTGCGGGATCTTCGCCTCGATGCAGGGCTGGCCGTCGGGTGTGCGCAGCACGACGGAGTCGATCGGCTCCTCGAGCACCGCGTCCAGTGACGCCAGGGCTCGTCGGACGGCTTCCTCGCGGGTGCCGACCGGGTCGGCGTCGAAGAGCGACGCGGGCGTGTGCAGGCCGAAGTAGGTCAGCGTGTGCGTGCCGGCCGGAACGTCGCCGAGGATCGAGGGATCGGTCAGCGAGTGGCAGTAGACCTCGCCCGGCAACGTGTCGGGGAGGGCGCCGCTGGCTGCCGCGGACCACGCGGCCTCGAGTTCGCCGTAGCCCTCGGCCAGGTGCAGCGTCCCGGAGAACGCGACCCGCGGATCCAGGCCGGAGCGCAGTCGCGGCAACCGCGAGAGCAGGAAGTTGATCTTGAGTTGGGCGCCCTCGGGCTTGGCCGCAGGATCGGCCTCTTCGCCGAGGAGGCCGCCGAGCACCCAGGGGGCGACATTGGCGAGCACCTGGCCGGTCTCGACGACGTGGTCGGCGATGCCGTCGTGCCAGGTCACTTCACCGGACCGGATCGAGCGGACCTCGGCCCCCGTCACGATGGTCGCGCCGGCCTCGATCGCGGCCCGGGCGAGGGCATCGGTCACCGCGCCCATCCCGCCGACAGGCACCCGCCACTCACCGGTGCCGTTGCCGATCAGGTGGTACAGAAAACAGCGGTTCTGCACGAGGCTCGGGTCGTGCACGGATGCGAACGTCCCGATCAGCGCATCCGTCGCCACGACGCCGCGCACGAGGTCGTCGGTGAACCGGCGTTCGATCGCCCGCCCGATCGGCTCCTCGACGAGGTCGCGCCAGATGTCGGGATCGACGGCGCTGCGCAGGGCGGCGTCCGTCACGAGCGGTTGCGTCAGGGTGGGGGCCACCGCCCCCGCCAGCACCGCCACGCCCTCGTAGAAGGCCCGCCAGGCGTCGTACTCGGCCTCATCGCCGGTGAGTGCCCGGAAGGAGTCCCGCGTCGCTGTGCCCTCGTTGCGTTCGACGAGGAGTCCGGTGGCCCGGCCGCCCCGTTCGATCGGTGAGTACGACGCCGTCTGTCGGCTGACGAGCTGCAGGTCGAGGCCGAGGTCGGTGGCGATCTGCTCGGGCAGCAGGGAGACCAGGTAGGAGTAGCGGGACAGCCGCGTCGGGTAGCCGGGAAAGGCCTGCGCGGAGATCGCCGCGCCTCCGACGTGGCCGAGTCGTTCGAGCACCAGGACTGAAAGTCCGGCACGGGCCAGGTAGGCGGCCGAGGTGAGGCCGTTGTGGCCGGCACCGACGACGACGACGTCGTAGCGGGACATGCCTCGACCCTATGCGGAATATGTCGGCCGGGCTTATGGTTGACATGGCAACTACCAACCACCAAACCCTGGGAGGTGGGCCCGATGCCCGCAATCACCGTCGACGACCTGACTGTCCTGCCGCGCCTCAAGGCGCCCGGCCTCGGCGACCAGCCGCGACCCGTGTGGGAAGTGACCACTGCTCCGCAGGGCTACGAGGGGGAGGGCTTCCCGGTGCGGCGTGCCTTCGCCGGCATCGACATGCAGCGCCTCGACCCGTTCATCATGATGGACCAGATGGGCGAGGTGGAGTACGCACCCGGAGAGCCCAAGGGCACGCCCTGGCACCCGCACCGTGGCTTCGAGACCGTCACCTACATCATCGACGGGGTCTTCGACCACCGCGACAGCCACGGTGGCGGCGGCACGATCACGAACGGCGACACCCAGTGGATGACCGCGGGGAGCGGGCTCCTCCACATCGAGACCCCGCCCGAGTGGCTCGTGCAGTCCGGTGGTCTGTTCCACGGTGTCCAACTCTGGGTGAACCTTCCGCGCGACAGCAAGATGACCGAGCCGCGCTACCAGGACATCCGGTCCGGCGAGGTCGCCCTGCTCACCGGCGACGACGCGGGTGCGCTCGTCCGAGTGATCGCCGGTTCGGTCGACGGCCACGACGGCCCCGGGGCGACGTACACGCCCATGGCCCTGGTGCACGCCACCATCGAACCCGGTGCCCGGCTCGACCTGCCGTGGAACGTCGATCACAACGCGCTGGTCTACGTGCTCAACGGCTCGGGCACGGTCGGCGCGACCGACGCCCGACCGATCCGGATGGGCCAGTCCGCCGTCCTCGGGGCGGGTGACTACGTGACCATCACGGCCGACGAGAAGCAGGAGAGCCGGTCGCCCAAGCTCGACGTCATCGTGGTCGGTGGCCAGCCGCTGCGCGAGCCGATCGCGTGGGCCGGACCGTTCGTCATGAACACCAAGCAGGAAGTGCTCAGTGCTTACGAGGACTTCCAGAAGGGCCGCTTCGGTCTGCCGATCGGCTGATCAGTAGCGGGTCGTACGTGAAGAGCCGGGTCGTAGCCTTCGGGCATGGCCCGGCTCTTTCGTGATGCGTACGGCGTCCCGCACGTGCGGGCGTCATCCGTCCTCGACCTCGCGCACGGCCAGGGCGAGGTCACCGCGCGCGACCGGACCTGGCAGGTCGAGTGGCTGCGCCTGCGGGCCTCCGGGGCAACCGCGGTCGTAGCGGGCGGCGAGCTCGCCGAGGCCTGGGACGACTACGCCGACCGGATGCGGATCGTCGACACCGCGCAGCGAGCCTTCGCGACATGCACCGAGGAGACCCGGGCCTTCCTGACGTCGTACGTCGACGGCGTGAATGCCGGACTCGCTGCGACCGAACCGACGGAGATCCCCGAACTCGCCCACCTCGGGCACCGACCGGGGGAGTGGGAGCCGTGGACGCCGCTGGCGACCTTCCTGGCCCAGCACGTGCTGTTCGGCAATGTCGGTTCCCGGTTGTGGGACCGGCTGGCGACCGGGGTGCTCGGCGAGGACGCGCGACTGCTGTCGCACGAGGGGCCGCACACGTCGGGCAGCAACGCGTGGGTGGTGGGCGGCGCCCGCACCGCATCCGGATTCCCGCTCATCGGTGGCGATCCGCACCGCAACCTCGAGCAGCCCGGCGTCTACCAGCAGGTGCGGCTGGCCTGCACGGACCCGGACGACACCTTCGATGTCGCCGGTTTCTCGTTCGTCGGTGTCCCGGGCGTGCAGCACTTCGCCCATGCCGGCGAGGTCGCGTGGGCGATCACCAACGCCGCGGCGGACTACCAGGATGTCGTCGAGGTCGACCCGGACCAGCCCCTGCTTCCCGGCCTGCTGAGGCTTGGTCCGCGGCTGGCCGTGCGCACCACTTCGGCGGTTCTCGGCGACCTCGGCTTCGACGCCCTGCTGCCCCTGCTCCGTGCCCGCTCCGTCGAGGATGTCGACCGTGCCTTCGACCACTGGGTGGAGCCGGTCAACAACCTCGTCATCGCTGATCGGGCGGGAGCGGTGCGCTACCGGATCGCAGGACGGGTGCCCCTGCGGGGTTCCGACGGCCACTGGACGGGCTGGCTCGCGGACCCGAACCGGTTCGACGCCGTCCCCGACGGCGCCATCGTCACGGCCAACGAACGTCGCGGCCCCGAGAGCGACCTGATCGGGTCGTCCTTTTCGCCGCCGTTCCGGGCGGACCGGATCAGGGAACTCCTTGCCGGCCGCAGTGGCTTCACCACCGCCGACTTCGCCGACATCCACAATGACGCGCTGCTGCCTTCGGCCGCGATCCTGACCCAACTGGTGCCGGGAGGATTCGATGACTTCGACGGAGTGATGGCCGTCGATTCCGCACCCGCCGCGCGCTATGCCGCCTGGCGTTCCGCCCTGGTACGACGACTGGCAGCCGAGTCCGTGTTCGCCCCGATCGCCGACCCGGCGCCCGAGCACGACCACGGGCCGCTCCTCGCGCCGTCCCTCGATCTCGTGGCCCGGCTCGGCCTCGCCCTGCCGACCCTGGCGCTGGAGGCGCTCGCCGCGCGACGGCCATTCGGCATCGACCTCTTCGCCCATGCGCAGGCCGCGCTCGACGACGTCGCCGGCACGGACCTCCCTGCGACCTGGGGCGAGACCCACGTCGCGCAGCCTGCGCACGCCCTCCACGCCGACGAGGGCTTCGAGCCCGGCATCGCGTTCCTCCCCGTCGCGGGCGACCAGGACGCCGTACGCACCATGGGGTCCTGGCCGGCGATCAGTGACGCCGCGACGCGTGGAGCGGTCGCCCGCTACGTCTGGGACCTCGCGGACCGCTCGGCGGGCGGCTGGGTGGTGCCGACCGGTGCGTCCGGGCGGCCCGGAGCCCACTACGACGACCAGTTGCGGCCGTGGCTCGACGGCCGGCTCGTGCCGATCGTGACCGACTGGGGCCTGCTCACCGAGGACACGTCGCTCACGCGCAGGGGTGAGTCAGAGCCCGATCATCGACCAGGGACCCCAGATGGCGAACGTCAGCCCACGTGAGGCCTGGATGTTGACGAACAGGGTCGACCCGTCCGGGCTGAAGGTGGTTCCTGCGAACTCGTCGCCGAAGCGGCCGACCATCCGGTTCAGTGCGATGTCCGAGATGCGACCCTGCGGCGTGAGTCCCCGGATGTAGTTGTCCTGGTCGTGGTCCTCGCAGACCACGAGGGTTCCGCGTCGGGAGACGGTGATGTTGTCCGGGAAGTCCAGGGTGACGCGGTCCGGCGACTGGTAGACCAGACGCAACTCCTGCTCCTCGATGTTCAGGGCCCACACCTGGCCGAACCCGGTGCCGTACCCGTCGACGGAGGGATTGGTCCCGATCTGCCCTCCGCCCTGTGTGGAACAGAAGTACACCCGCCCCTTGTCGTAGACCTGGCCCTCCAGGCGGGAGAACTGGGCCGCGCCCAGGGCGATCCCCTGGGCCGCGACGTGGTTGATCGCCGTGTTGTTCGAGGTGGGCGCAACGACGCCCGGGGTGTACGGGAAACTCGGGTCCGGGTCGTCGATGTCCACCCACTCGACGGGGAACACGGCGTTCTTGGACTGGGCCTCCACCAGGAGTGCGTTGTCGATGCCTGCGACCTTGAGCATCTGCAGTTGCCCGCCGTCCTCGAGGCGTCCGACGTCCATGGGGTGGTGGGGCGGGAGGTACCGGTAGAACCCGGACGGGAATCCGAAGTTGTCCTCGGTCAGGTAGAGGTGGCCGTTGACGGGATCGAAGGAAACGGCCTCGTGGGCGAAGCGTCCGGCGGAGCGGATCGGTTCCGCACTGGCCACGCCGTTCAGTGGTACCTCGAAGACGTAGCCGTGCGGCTTGGTCAGCGCGATGTTCGAGGCTCCGGTGAAGTCCGGGCCGACGTCGGGGCCGTTCACCGTCTCCTCGCACGTGACCCAGGCGCCCCACGGCATGATCCCGCCCGAGCAGTTCATCTGCGTGCCGACGAGGCTGGCGAAGGACGACTCGACGGTGCCGTAGTGGTCGACGTCGATCGTCGTCGTACCTCCGCCGGTCATCGGGTCGTACACCGGCGCCGTCGAACTGAATGCCGGAACGGGGCCGTTGACCTCGTGGTTGCGGATCAGCGTCACCCGCCCGTCCGTGCCCGCAAAGGCGCCCATGCCGTCGTGGCGGCCGGGGAGCAGCGTCTTGTCGGTCAGTTCCACCGGCGTGGACGTGTCGTGGAAGGACCGGTAGCTGAAGCCCGGTGGGAGGTGGAGGCGCACGACGGTGTCGCGCAGGTCGGCCACCGGCAGCAGCGGGTACTTGGGCTTGGTCGGCTTCGCGGCCCCGGCGGGGCCGGCCACCAGGCCGGCGAACGGTCCCGCGATCGAGACGGCGGCAGCGGACCTGAGCAGGCTTCGGCGTTCCATGGGCATGGCAAGCTCCTCGGGAGGCGATCTTGCGACTGTAAGCACGGTCCAACCTCAAAGGCCACCCCCCGGATACGCTGTAGGGGCCTCATCCCTCGAACGAGAGCAGGCGCAGATGAACTGGTTCACGATCACCCTCATCGTGTTCGCTGTCCTCGCGGTCGGCGTTCTCGCGCTCGAGGTGCTGCGCCCGCGGCGCAGCAACAAGAAGTTCGGTACCAGCCAGCGCGAGGTCGACCAAGGCGACGCGTTCCTCCGCGGTGGTGGCGACCTGGACAACCACCTGGGCGGCGGCGCCAGCGGCGGCGGCAGTTTCTGAGCACAGGCAAAAAACAGCCAGCCGGACTCCGAGGAGTCCGGCTGATCTGTTTGGGGTGAGTAACGGGACTTGAACCCGCGACATCCGCCACCACAAGGCGGCGCTCTACCAGCTGAGCTATACCCACCATGCTGACTCAACCTTGCGGTCAGTCAGGCGGGGATGAGTTTAGACGCATCCCGTCCGGAACTAGGAATTGGTGCCCTTTCCGGGTGTCCCGAGCCCGGTCAGCGAGCCGCCGTACCGCGCCGCGGCCTCCTTCGCGGCGGCCGCGTCGGGGCCGGGCAACGGCACGAAAACCGTGTCGCGGTAGTACCGCAGTTCCTCGATGCTCTCCTGGATGTCGGCGAGCGCACGGTGGTTGCCACGCTTGGTGGGTGCATTGAAGTACGCCTTCGGGAACCAGCGCTTCGAGAGCTCCTTGATCGAGGAGACGTCGACGATCCGGTAGTGCAGGAACGCGTCGAGCTCGGACATGTCGCGCACCACGAAGCCGCGGTCGGTGGCGACCGAGTTGCCGGCGAGGGCAGGGCGGCTGTCCGGTGTGCAGTGCTCGCGCAGGTACGCCATCACCTGCTCCTCGGCCTCACGCAGCGTCACGCCGTTCTCGAGTTCGTTCAGCAGGCCGGACGTCTCGTGCATGTTGCGCACGAACTCGATCATCTGGTCCAGCGCCTCGGCAGGCGGCTTGATGATGACGTCGACACCCTCCCCGAGCACGTTGAGGTCGAAGTCGGTCACCAGGGCTGCGATCTCGATCATCGCGTCGTTGACGAGATCGAGCCCCGTCATTTCACAGTCGATCCAGACCAGTCGTTCGTTCACGAGGGTGCACCCTACGCCGTACCTCCTTCTCAGGACTCGCTCAGCGGGTGCCACTAACCTCGGGGCCGTGAACCGAACCGTGCCCATGACGCTGCCCTGGGCGGGGCTGCTCGCCCGGTTGGTGACGGGCGGCGTGTGGATCGTGGCGGGTGGTCTGAAGATCACCGAGCCGGACGCGAGCATCGCGGCGGTGCGTGCCTACCAGCTGCTTCCGTCCTCGGTCGCCGAGGTCGTCGGCATCGCGCTGCCCGCGGTGGAGGTGGTCATCGGCCTCGCGCTGGTGGCCGGCCTGCTGACCCGCGGCGCCGCGGTCCTCTCGGCGCTGCTGTTCGTCGCGTTCATCATCGGCATCGCGTCCGTGTGGGCGCGGGGGATCGAGATCGACTGCGGGTGCTTCGGCGGCGGTGGTTCGAAGGCGGGCGCCACCTCGGACTACCCGTGGGAGATCGCCCGCGACGGCGCCCTGCTGGCCGCTTCACTCTTCATCGCGTCGGTACGACGAACCCGACTGGCGCTGGATTCCCTATTGTTCGAAAGGCGCTCGGCCCCGGTTGCCGACGTCCCTGAAGGAGCTGAGAACTGATGTCCAACGAGAACTCGAAGGCCACGGCCCGAGCCAAGGCTGCCGAGCTGCGCGCCGAGCAGGCCAAGCGTGAGAACCAGCGCCGCCTCCTCACGATCGGCGCCGTCGTCGCCGCCATGGTGCTGATCGTCGGCGGTGCCATCGGGATCAGCCTGCTGAATAAGAAGGACGTCAAGGCCACGCCGGCCGGCTCGAGCGACTACGGCGTCAGCATCGGCGAGGAGGGTGCGCCGCACACGGTCGTCATCTACGAGGACTTCCTCTGCCCCTACTGCGGAGCACTGGAGTCCGAGACCCGCGGCGATCTGGAAGACCTCGCCGCTGAGGGCAAGGTCCTCGTCGAGTACCGCCCGTTCAACCTGCTCGGCGCCGAGGGGCGCACCTACTCGATCCGGGCCACGAACGCGTTCGCCATCGTGCTGGAGAAGTCAGGCCCCGACGTGGCCAAGAAGTTCCACGACCTGCTCTTCGAGAACCAGCCCTCGGAGGCCAACGCGGACGCCGAGGCGCCGAACGACGACATCATCGCCCTCGCGGTCGAGGCCGGTGCCACGGAGTCCGACGTCCGTGACGGCGTGGAGAACCTGTCGCACGCCGACTGGGTCACCAAGGCGACGGACGAAGCCCGCAAGGCCAATGTCCAGGGCACGCCCACGATCCTCCTCGACGGAGAGGTGTTCGACGACGGCCGCACGGTCCAGGACCTTGCGGACAACCTGATCGCGGCGCTGGACTGAGCCATGTCCGACAGCGCCCTCGCCGGATTCATCGCCGGCCTGCCCAAGGCCGAACTCCATGTCCACCACGTCGGGTCGGCCTCCGAGCGGATCGTGTCCGAACTGGCTGAGCGCCACCCGGGCACGGTGCCCTCGGATCCGGTGTTGCTGAAGGAGTTCTTCGCCTTCCGCGACTTCGCCCACTTCATCGAGGTGTACCTGGCGGTGGTCGACCTGGTGAAGACGCCCGAGGACGTCCGCTACCTCACCTACGAGATCGGTCGCGAGCTCGCCGAGGGCCAGTCGGTCCGGTATGCCGAGCTGACCTGCACGCCGTACACGTCGGTCCTGCCAGACGTTCCGGGCAAGGGCATGGCCATCGAGGCCTACACCGAGGCGATCGAGGACGCGCGGATTGCGGCGGAGCGTGACTTCGGGCTCGTGCTGCGCTGGATCTACGACATCCCGGGGGAGTCCGGCCTGCCTGCGGCCGACGCGACGCTCGGGTTCGCGCTCGATCACCGGCCCGAGGGCTTGATCGGCTTCGGTCTGGGTGGTCCGGAGATCGGGGTGCCGCGCGAACAGTTCGCGCCCCACTTCGCGGCGGCCCGGTCCGCCGGACTCCACTCCGTCCCGCATGCCGGCGAGACCACCGGTCCCGAGACGATCTGGACCTCGATCCGTGAACTGGGGGCCGAGCGGATCGGACACGGTACGTCGGCGGCAGGTGATCCCGAACTGCTGGCGTACCTCGCCGAGCACCGGATCCCGCTTGAGGTCTGCCCGTCCTCCAATGTCGCGACCCGCGCCGTCGCCACCCTCGCCGAGCACCCGCTGCCGGTCTTCGTCGATGCCGGTGTGCTGGTCACCATCAACTCCGATGACCCGCCGATGTTCGGCACTTCCCTCAACCGGGAGTACGAGATCGCTGCCGACCTGCTCGGCCTGGACGCGAGCGGCGTGGCCGACCTGTCCCGTGCGGCCGTCAGCGCTTCGTTCGCCCCGGACGACGTGAAGGTCAGCCTGTTGGGTGAGATCGAGGCGTACGCCAAGGTCGACTAGCCGCGAGTCCAGCAAGCATTCAGCCCCGCGGAACTCATACTCCCGCGGGGCTACTGCTCTTTTGTACGACGACCGCGGGCCGCGCCGGGGGAGGCGCGCCGCGCGGAGAGTTGGGCGGGGGAGAGTGACCCATGGGTCACTCTCCCCCGCCCAACTCGGTGATGGGTGCCCCCGGCAGGAGTCGAACCCGCAGCCTGAGAGGTAGAAGCTCCCTGCTCTATCCAGTTGAGCTACGGAGGCAGTGCTTCGAGGATATCGGTGCCCTTCGGCGTGGTGAATTTCCCTCCTGCGGAATATACCCCCTAGGGGTATGGTTCACTGGGTACTCACACGGAGAGGAACGCCCATGAAACCCCGCAACGTCCTGGCCGCCAACGCAACGCTCCACTGCCTCACCGGTTGCGCCATCGGCGAGATCCTCGGCCTGATGATCGGCACCGCGATCGGGCTCACGACCGGTCAGACGATCGTGCTGGCCGTCAGCCTCGCGTTCGTCTTCGGCTACCTGCTGTCGTCGCTGCCCCTGATGGGTGCCGGCATGCGGTTCGGCCAGGCCCTCCGCCTGGTGCTCGCGGCCGACACCATCTCGATCATCGTGATGGAGGTCGTCGACAACGCCGTGATGGCAGCGATCCCCGGGGCCATGGACTCCGGCCTGGTCGACCCCGTCTTCTGGCTCGCCATGATTCTCGCCCTGTCGGCGGCGTTCGTGGCCGCGTTCCCGGTCAACCGCTACCTCATCGATCGCGGCAAGGGCCACGCCCTGCACCACGCCCACCACGATCACGCAGAACATTCAGAGCACGACCAGCACTCCGGAATGGAGCACCACTGATGAACGTCAACACCCTTGCCGCCGGCGTGATCGGCTTCCTGCTGGGAGGCCTCGTCGTTTCGACCGCCGCCTCGCTCGAGGACGACGACAGCAAGTCGCCGAGCCACGGTTCCGGTCACGCGGTCGTCAGCACCCGCTGAGGTTCACTCCGTCTTGAGCGCGATGGCCGTCGCCACGGCCGTGTGCACCTCGGGGTGGAAGACCGACGGCATGATGAAGCTCGCGTTGAGCTCGTCGTCGTGTACGACGTGCGCGATCGCGTCTGCGGCGCGCAGCATCATGTCGGTGGTGACCTCGGTGGCGCGGGCGTCGAGCAGGCCCCGGAAGACGCCGGGGAAGGCGAGCACGTTGTTGATCTGGTTGGGGAAGTCGGAGCGTCCCGACGCCACCACGGCGGCGTACTTCGCGGCCACGGCGGGGTCCACCTCCGGGTCCGGGTTTGCGAGGGCGAAGACCACGGGGTCGGTCGCCATGGTCTCGATCCATTCCGCCTGCAGCACGCCAGGGGCGCTCACGCCGATGAAGACGTCGGCACCGACGAGCACGTCCTGCAGTCCGCCGCGACGGCTGTCGCGGTTGGTCAGGGCAGCCAGCTCGACGTGCGCCGGGGAGAGGCCCTCGTCGCCCGTGACCAGAGCGCCGGCGCGGTCCACGACCACGACGTCCTGCACACCGGCAGCGAGCAAGAGCTTCACGATCGCCGTACCGGCAGCGCCGGCACCGGAGACGACGATGCGGGCCACGCCGATCTCCTTGCGGACCACGCGCAAGGCGTTCGTCAGTGCGGCGACCACGACGATCGCCGTACCGTGCTGGTCGTCGTGGAAGACCGGGATGTCGAGGCGCTCGCGCAGGCGGGCCTCGATCTCGAAGCAGCGGGGTGCGGCGATGTCCTCGAGGTTGATGCCGCCGAAGCCGGGGGCGATCAGTTCGACGGTGCGCACGATCTCGTCGGTGTCCTGGGTGTCCAGGCAGATCGGCCACGCGTCGATGCCGCCGAACCGCTTGAACAGGGCGGCCTTGCCCTCCATCACGGGGAGCGCGGCGCCCGGACCGATGTTGCCCAGGCCCAGCACGGCACTGCCGTCGGTCACCACGGCGACCGTGTTGCCCTTGATGGTGAGGCGGCGCAGGTCGGCCGGGTTCTCGGCGATCGCCATGCAGACCCGGCCGACGCCGGGCGTGTAGGCGAGCGAGAGGTCGTCGCGCGTCTTCAACGGGACCTTGGAGCCGACCTCGATCTTGCCGCCGAGGTGGATCAGGAAGGTGCGGTCGGAAACCTTGTGGACGTCGACGCCTTCGACCGCGGCCACGGCGACCTGCAGTTCGCCCGCGTGTTCGGCGTCGGCGGCCGAGCAGGTCACGTCGACCGTGAGCCGCTGGTTGCTGGACTCTGCGACGTCGATGGCGGTGACGACGCCACCGGCATCGGCGATGGCCGTGGCCACCTCGCCGACCACGCCGTGGTCGACTGTGGTGTGCAGACGCATGGTGATGGAGTACGAGGACGCGGTGGCAGTTCGCTTGGGCACGGGTCGAGTCTGGTCCCGGCAGCGGGTTACTTGGAAGTCAGTGCGGAAAATGTTCATACTGGTCACACTGCTGGACAGGTGTCCAGTTGAGTGTCATGCTGCGCCGATGATGTCCGAGATCGGCTGCTACGGACTGGCCGGCCACACCGAGTCCCCCCGCGACCTCCTCGACGAGGTGCGCCTCGCCGAAGACCTCGGCATCGGGTCGGTCTTCCTGTCCGAGCGGTTCAACGTCAAGGACGCGGGCGTGCTCGCGGGTGCCGTCGCGGCGGCGACCGAACGAATCGGCATCGCGACCGCGGCCACGAACCACAACACCCGGCACCCGCTG
Organism: Nocardioides sp. WS12; assembly: GCF_014108865.1. Taxonomy (NCBI): domain Bacteria; kingdom Bacillati; phylum Actinomycetota; class Actinomycetes; order Propionibacteriales; family Nocardioidaceae; genus Nocardioides; species Nocardioides sp. WS12. The sequence continues at coordinate 2,028,315 of NZ_CP053928.1, forward strand.
GTCACCGCGACCCTCGCCACATCGGTCCACCGGATGAGCGGCGGCCGCTACGCCTTCGGTCTCGGCCGCGGTTTCGATCTGCTCTTCGACGTCATGGGACTCCCGCGCGTCACCAGTGCGCAGATGGCCGACGCGATCTCGATCTACCGCCGGCTCTGGCGCGGGGAGGCCTTCGGTCACACGGGACCCGCTGGCGACTACCCGTACTTGTCGCAGGACCCCTCCTTCAACGAGGACATCCCCGTGCTGATGATGGCGATCGGCGACAAGTCGCTCCGGCTCGCCGGCCAGGTCGCCGACGGAGTGGTCCTGCACACCTTCTTCACCGACGAGACGCTGGCGCGCGCGGTCGCCACGATCCGCGGTGCGGCGGCAGACGCTGGTCGCGATCCGGCATCGGTGCGGATCTGGTCCGTGCTGGCCACCGTGGAGGAGTCGATCTCGGAGCAGGATCGCCTCCGCAAACTCGTCGGGCGGCTGGCCACGTACCTGCAGGGGTACGGCGAGGTCCTGGTTCGGGCCAACGGTTGGTCGCTCGACGACCTCCAGCGGTTCCGGGACCACCCCTTGGTGCAGGGCTACCCGGGCGCGTTCGACGCGATCGGGACGGTCGAGGAGCTCGGCCGGCTGAGGGACGAGGTGCTTCCTGCCGAGTGGTTGGCGGCTGCTGCCAGCGGCTCTGCCGAGAACTGTGCGCGACGGATCCAGGACCAGCTCGACGCCGGCGCCGACTCGGTGGTCCTGCACGGGGCAACGCCCGCCGAGCTCGCGCCCGTGATGAAGGCCTGGGCGGCCGTGCGCGATCCCGCCCTCGACGCGCTTCCCGTCAATCCCGGTTGGGTGCGCACGCCGGGGGCCGGGCGATGAGCGGCAGCGTGCCGCTGGTGGCGGAGGCAGAGGGCCTGACTGCGGACTGGCTGAGCCTCGCTCTCGGTGCGCGGGTCGACTCGGTGACCCTCACGCCGGTCGGGACCGGTCAGATCGGCACCTGCCATCGTCTCGAGCTGCACGGTGACCCCTCGCTGCCGGCGAGCGTCCTGGCGAAGCTGCCCGCCGTCGATCCCGCAGCGCGGGCGATGCTGGCCAACCCTTACCGCACCGAGCTCCGGTTCTACCGCGAGATCGCACCGACCCTCGCGGTGCGGGTGCCCGCCGTCCACCACGCCGACGGAGCCGAGGAGGGCGGCGACTTCGTGCTGCTCCTCGAAGACCTGGCGCCTGCCGTCCAGGGCGACCAGATCGGCGGCTGCACCATCGCCCAGGTCGAGGACGCGGTCGTGAACCTCGCGGGGCTCCACGGGCCGCGCTGGTGTGATCCGACGCTGCTGGACATCGAGGGCCTGTCCATCAACGGCCCCGAGGACGCAGCGCTGATGGCCGAGCTGTTCGGCCCGGCGGTCGACCTCTTCGTGGACAACCTTGCCGACCAACTCTCCGACGACGACGTCGCGACGGTCCGTGCCGTTCCAGAGGTCATCGAGCGGTGGGCCCTTGCGCGCGCCGAGCGTTTCGGTCCCGTCCACGGCGACTACCGCCTGGACAACCTGCTGTTCCCGCCCGACGGAGGACCGGGTGTCGTGGCCGTCGACTGGCAGACACTGAGCCTGGCCCTGCCTGCGCGCGACCTGGCGTACGCCGTCGCCACCAGCCTCGACCCGGAGTCGCGACGTGGAGCGGAGGAGGCGCTGGTCGCGGCCTACCATCGAGCGCTCGTGGGACAGGGCGTGACGTCGTACTCACGGGAACTGTGCTGGGACGACTACCGGTTCGCGATGCTTCAGGTACCACTGGTCTGCGTGTTCGGCCAGGCCTACGGAACCCGCACCGAACGCGGCGATCGGATGTTCGCGGTGATGACCGCACGCGCCTGTGCGGCCATCCGTGAGCTGGAGACCATCGCGCTGGTCTGACGGTCCCTCGGTCCTCTGGCGCGCAGAGGCGGCAGGACTCCCACGCGTCCTGCCGCCTGATGTCGGTGCTCGCTGTTCGGCCCCGAGGCGATGTGTGGTGCTGGTCAGCCCGTGATGTGGACCGCGGGCAGGCCGTCACCGGTGAGGGTGAGGTCGAAGGAGGCCGCCAGGATCACGACGTGCTGCTTGCCGGTGCACTGGAGCGTCGAGATCGGCGCGATCGTGAGCGAACCGGTGGTCTGACCGTTCCGGACGGGGAACGAGCCGGTCGCGTTGACGTTGACCGTCTCCGACTTCGGGACGCCGTTGACCGGGTTGCCGCTCTTGGTGAAGCACTGCGAGGTGGTGGTGACGGTTCCGGTCAGGCTGAAGTCGACACTGGTCACCGTGTTGCCCAGACCGACCGCTTTCCACGACACGGTCAGGCTGTTGCCGTCGACGGTTGCCGTGGGGCCCTTGACGTAGTGCGGGCTGTCGGCGAAGGCCGGCGAGGGCACCACGCCTCCTGCCACGACGAAGCAGGCCAACAGTGTGGCCAGGAGTGCGATGAGCTTCTTGTACATGAGCTTTCTCCAAAGGAGTGCGTTCTCTGTGGTGCGTTTCGCGAGCCGTTGTCGGGTTGCAGTTCGGTGACAAAAGGGCTCGCTGGCGCGACCGGATGAATCGGTCCCGGGGATACTCGACGAAGCGGATCCCCGACTCGGGTCGCGATGGCCGCGAAATGACTGGCTAGGTCTCGTCGTCACATGGCCGGGCCGGGGGTCCGCGCTCGGACGAGGGATGGCAGGCGGCAGGGCACCACGAGAAGCAGCAACTCGTTGCCCTGTACACGCTTGTTCCCCGGAGGCTCCTAGATCACTTGCGCGCGAAATGCGTCTCGGTCCCCGGCGCGTTTTGCGTCCAATTCCTCAGGTTGCGCCTCCGCCAGCGGCCTGTCAAGAACCCCCGTCAGAGCGGGTTTTCGCGGCCGTTCCGAGGCGTGCTCAGCCGCGCAGCGAACCCATCCATTCCTCGATGGCGTCCGGAGTCCGGGGCAGCGCCGAGGACAGGTTGCGTACGCCGTCGGCCGTCACCACGACGTCGTCCTCGATCCGGATGCCGATGCCGCGCAGTTCCTCGGGGACGAGGAGGTCGTCGGACTGGAAGTACAGGCCGGGCTCGACCGTGAGCACCATGCCCTCCGTCAGGTCGGCGTCGCGGTAGGCCTCAGGCGCGGCGTGCCCGCAGTCGTGGACGTCCATGCCGAGCATGTGGCTGGTGCCGTGGAGCGTCCAGCGCGAGTAGACCTTCGAGTCGGGGGACAGGGCTTCCTCCACCGACACGGGGAGCAGGCCGAGGTCGCCGAGCCCGTGCGCCAGGACGTTCATCGCGGCGTCGTGGCCCGAGAGGAACTTCGCCCCGGGCTTGAGGACGGCGAGCGCGGCCTCGTGCGCTTCGAGCACCAAGGAGTAGAGCTCGCGCTGCAGCGGGGTGAAGGTGCCGGACACGGGAATCGTGCGGGTCACGTCGGCGGTGTAGAGGTTCGCACCTTCGACGCCCATGTCGAGCAGGATCAACTGGCCCGGGACGATCGGACCGGAGTTCTCGATCCAGTGAAGCGTCGTGGCGTGCGGTCCGCAGGCCACGATCGAGTCGTAGCCGAGGTCGTTGCCCATGGTGCGTGCGCGGCGGAAGAAGGTGCCCTCCAGCCAGCGCTCGCCGTGCACCAGGACCTGGTCCCATTCGCGGACACAGTCCTCGAAGCCGAGCGCAGTCGCGTCGACGGCCGCCTGGAGCTCGGCGAGCTCCCAGTCGTCCTTGACCAGCCGCATCTCCGAGACCACGCGGGCCAGCTCGGTGTCGCGACCTTCGTCGCCTGCCACGAGGGCGTCGACGTCGGCCGACACCTTGCGGTGCACACGGGTCTTGGCGCCACCGGCTGCGAGGTCAGTGGCCAGGTCGTTGACGTGCCGGACCGGCAACCCGAGGGCGGCCTCCAGTTCCTCCGCCGACGGACGCTTGCCGGCCCACAGGGCGCCGTACTGGCGGTCCCTGAAGAACTCGTCACTCTCTCTGCCGGACCGCGGACGGGCGTACAGCACCGGCGATCCGTCGGGCTCGATGACGAGCGTCGCGTCGGAGGTCTGGTTGCCCGAGAAGTACGCGTGGGCAGTGTCGGCGCGGAAACGGTAGTCGGTGTCGTAGGCACGCACCTTGTAGCCGCCGCCGGGCAGGACCAACCGCTCGCCGGGGAACGTTTCGGCCAACCGGGTACGTCGTGCGGCTGCCGGATCTGCGACGGCCTGACGCTCCACGGCATCGCCGCGATCGTCCCAACCGGTCCGCATGAAGGCGAGGTAGGCCTCCGGGACCGCGGGGTCGTGCTGTTCAGTCTTGAGTTCGGGGGTGTTGTCACTCACCCCTCCCACTGTACGCCGCGATCAGGGCCGCAGGTCCGCCTCCCGATAGGCTGCAGCCCATGTCCACAGCCCCCCGCAACAGTGTTGCCTTCACGGTCGTCGTGACCGTGGCGGTCGCTGTCGGGGCGCTGCTGACGCTGCTCGTGCTGGCACTGTCCGGTGCTCCGGGGACCACGCTGGTCGCCACCGGGCTCGCTGCGGTCCCGGTCGGACCCGTGCTGGCGGCGTACCTCTGGCTGGACCGCTACGAGCCGGAGCCCAAGCGATTGCTCGCCTCGGGCCTGGCCTGGGGTGCCTTCGTGGCGACCATGGCCGCCGTGGTGGTCCAGGGCCTCGGGGGCCTCCTCGTCGGTTTCACCGACACCTTCGCGCTCGCGATCGCCGCGCCCGTCGTCGAAGAGGCGAGCAAGGGCCTGTTCCTGGTGCTGCTGCTGTGGTGGCGGCGGGCCGAGATCGACGGCATCCTCGACGGCATCGTCTACGCCGGCATGGTGGGCATCGGCTTCGCGTTCACCGAGAACATCCTCTACCTCGCTGCGGCCTACAACGGCTCCGACGGCATGGGCCCCGGTGGCGTGGAAGCGGTCACCGGCACCTTCCTGGTCCGCTGCATCTTCAGCCCGTTCGCGCACCCGCTCTTCACCGCCTTCACGGGCATCGGCATCGGCCTCGCGGTGACCTCGCGCAACAAGTCCGTGCGCTGGCTCGCACCGCTCGGTGGCTACGCGCTCGCCGTACTCGCCCACGGGCTGTGGAACGGCTCGACCGTCTTCGGCGTCGGCAGCTTCCTCGTGGTCTACCTCGTGATCATGGCGCCCGCCTTCATCGGCCTGGTGGCGCTCGCCTGGTGGGCGCGGGAGACCGAAGCAACCATCCTGCGTGCGGCCCTCACCGATGCCGCCAACCGCGGCCTGCTGCCGGCCACCGACATCGGCTGGGTCGTGAACCTCCGCGGTCGTCGGCAAGCCCGCCAGCACGCCCGCCGCAACAGCGGCCCCGACGCAGAACGCGCCATGCGCGACTACCAGCAGGCAGCGATCGAACTGGGCTTCCTGCATCACCGACTTCTCCGAGGCACCGCGCCTGCCGACTGGCAGTTGCGCGGACAGGACTTCCTCGGTCGGATCCAGGCCGCTCGGCCACGGATCGCTTTCCCCGGACAGGTGGTACCCCAGCGATGACCCCCGGACACCAGGCCCTGACCGGTGCCGACTTCCACGACGACGGGCTCAGCTCCCGGATGCTCACCGAGGTGGTGCGGCTGAACGGCGCGCTGAAGGCAGCCCCGCTGCCCCTGGACCTCCCCGGGGTCAGCGCCCTGCGCGTCGGGCGCGAGCAGGTCATCGACCAGCTCGAGGACTACGTCATCCCGCGCCTTGCTGAGGTCGAGGCACCGTTGCTCGTCGTCGTCGGTGGCTCCACCGGCGCCGGCAAGTCGACCCTCGTGAACACCATCGTCGGTCACAAGGTGACCACGCCCGGTCTGTTGCGCCCCACGACCCGTTCGCCCGTTCTGGTGCACCACCCCGACGACGTCCGCTGGTTCGGCGTCGATCGACTGCTGCCCGACCTGGCCCGCGTCCACGACGCGACCAACGACCAGAACGCGATCCAGCTGGTGGCCAGCACCGAGGTACCGCGCGGGTTGGCGATCCTCGATGCTCCCGACGTCGACTCGGTCGACGAGCGCAACCGCGAGCTCGCGACGCAGTTGCTGGCCGCCGCCGACCTGTGGCTCTTCGTGACCTCCGCCGCCCGCTACTCCGACCAGGTCCCGTGGGACCACCTCAAGGTCGCCGTCGAGCGCAACACCGCGGTCGCGCTGGTCCTCAGCCGCACGCCTGCCGACGACGTCGCCACCGTGTCCGTGCACCTCGCCCGGATGATGGCTGCGCGCGGCCTCAAGGACAGCCCGTTGTTCACCGTCGCCCACGGCACCGTCAGCGCCGAAGGCCTGCTCCCGACGTCGTACGCGACCGAGATCCGGGGTTGGCTCGAGGCCCTCGCGGCCGACGCCTCCGGGCGCCGTGAGCTCGTCAGCCAGACCGTGGCCGGCGCTGTCCGCACCGTGACGCGCAAGGCGTTCCCGATCGCCGACGCCGCTGCCCTCCAGGTCGACGCGATCGCCGAACTGCTGGTCATCGCCGACAAGGTCTACGACGACGCCCAGACCGAGCTCGCCACGGCCACTGCCGACGGCACCCTCCTGCGGGGTGACCTGCTGGCACGCTGGCAGGAGTTCGTCGGAAGCGGCGAACTGGTCCGCAGCCTCGAAGCGAAGGTCGGCTTCGTGCGCGAGCGCCTCGTCAACGCGATCAAGGGCAAGCCGCAGCAGGCCGAGCGGGTCGCCGTCGCGATCGAGATGGCGCTCGAGGCCGCTGTTGCCGACCACGCCGAGCGCGCTGCCGGCATCGCGTCCGACGGCTGGCGCGAGAAGGAGTACGGCGATGCCCTGCTCGCCTCGACGACCGACGACCTCACCCGTGCGGGTCGTGCGCTGCGCGCCCGTACCGAGCAGGAGGTTCGCGGCTGGCACGAGGAACTCCAGGAGTTCGTGCGCCACGAAGCCGGCGACGCCCGGCACAGCGCCCGGTTCCTGGCGCTGGGCGTGCACGGCCTGGCCGTCACCCTCGGTGTCGTTGCCCTCGCCGGCCCGGCTCCGCGCGGACAGTCCGCCGAAGCGGTTCGTCTCGGGCAGACGCTGCTGGAGACCGTTCTCGGTCGCGATGCGACCGAGCGGATCATCAACCAGGCGCGCGGCACGCTCGCTCGCCGGATGTCGACCTTGATGAGCGGCGAGCGCGCCCGTTACCTTGCGCCCGCGGCGCAGTGGGAGCTCAAGCCCGATGCACCTCACCAGTTGCGCCAGGCGGCGCGACGCGTGGACGACCTGCGGTTCGCCGCGGCCAAGAAGGGAACCGGTGATCACCTGTGACGGATGCGCTCGAGGAGGCCACGCCGCAGCTCGGTGACCTGGCCATCCGTGGAACCGCGATCGGCGCTCGGGTCTCCGGACTCGGCGACGCCGTCGTGGCAGCGCGCGGTCACGTGCCCGACCCGGTGCTCGACGACGTCGCGGCCGCTGCGGACAGGGCGACCGGACGGTTGAAGCTGTCCGCACGCCACACGGTCGTGGCGATCGCGGGTGCGACGGGCTCCGGCAAGTCCTCGACGTACAACGCGCTGACGGGACTGGAGCTGTCCTCGGTCGGCATCCGTCGTCCCACCACGTCCTGGGCCACCGCTGTCGTGTGGGGGAGCGAGGGCGCCGAGGAACTGTTCGACCACCTCGGCATTCCGCCGCGTCACCAGACGATGCGTGACTCGATGCTCGACGCCACGCATGACCACGCGCTCGACGGCGTCGTCCTGCTCGACCTTCCCGACCACGACTCGACCGAGGTCTCCCACCACCTCGAGGTCGACCGCCTGCTCGCTGTCGCGGATCTGATGGTCTGGATCCTCGACCCGCAGAAGTACGCCGACGCTGCGGTGCACGATCGCTACTTCAAGCCGATGGCCACGCACCAGGACGTCATCCTGGTCGCGCTGAACCACATCGACACCGTCCCCGAGGACCGCCGCCAGTCGATGATCGACGACGTCCGCCGGCTGCTGATCGCCGACGGCCTGCCGAACGTCCCGGTGCTCGCGATCTCGGCCAGGGCCGGTATCGGTATGGACGAACTGCGCGCTGAGATCCAGCGTCGCGTGGCCGACAAGCGCAGCACGACCGCGCGCGTCGAGGCCGACGTCGTCGCGGCTGCCGGCCGACTCGAGTCCGCAGGCGGTACGACGCCCGCCGCCACGCTGCCCGTGACCCGGGTCCGCGACCTGGAGGAGGTCGTGGCGGATGCCGCCGGCGTCACCTCCGTCGTCGACAGCATCGAGCGCACCCTGGGCTCCTCGGCGAAGCGCGCGGTCATGTGGCCGCCCCTCACGCTGCTGAACCGTCGTGACCCCGACGTGGAGGCGCTCGATGGCGCCCCGCGGATCGCCCCGCTGGACCGGGCAACTGTCGACACTGGCGTTCGTGGCCTGGTCGACGAGCTCAGCGACGGCGTCGGGCCGGCCTGGTCGCGTCAGGTGCGCAGCGCCGGCACCGGTCGACTGACCGAGCTCGGTGACCGCCTGAACCACGACCTGGGCAGGGTTCCGCTCGGTGGCCGCCTTCCGCTCTGGGTCGGCGCCGTCCGTGTCCTGCACTGGCTGTTGCTGCTCGCTGCCGTCGCCGGTCTGGCCTGGTGGGGCGTGGCCGCCGTCCAGGGCAAGGTCAAGGACCTGCCCGAGGTCGCCGGCCTGCCGCTGCCGCCCCTCGTCGGTGGTGGTGCGCTGGTGCTCGGGCTCCTGCTGGCCATCGTCGGACGCATCCTGGTCAAGGGTCTGGCCCGGACCCGCGCCGAGGCAGCCGACGACCGGCTGCGTGCGGTGGTGCACGCCGTGGTCGACACCGAGGTCATCCAGTCGGTCAGCGCCGAACTGGCGTCGTACGCCGCCTTCCGCCGGGGTGTGGACACCGCCAAGGCCTGACCGCTCTGGTCCCACGAGTGCTGCCTCGTGCCGTTTGCCGTCCCCAGCCCTGGTGGAGGGTGCCGGTTGTGCACAGGGACGCCCGCCCCTGCGGCGGTGCGTCGGCCATCCGCAGTGAACTCTCCTCGACCGGTCACGCAGGTGCCCGGCACCGAGTGAGAGGGCAGTCAGATGGCGAACGAAACGATGGTCACGATCCAGGGCTGGATCGGGAACGCCCCGGTGGTCCGCGACGTCGGCGGGGTTCCGGTGCTGAACTTCCGGGTGGGCTGCACCCCGCGCCACTTCAACAAGGCCACCGACACCTGGGTCGACAGCGAAACCCAGTGGTACGGCGTGAGCGCGTGGCGGCGCCTTGCCGCGCACGGTGCGAAGTCGCTGAGGCAGGGTGACCCGGTCGTCATCCACGGTCGCCTCAACCACCGGACCTACGTCAACAAGAACGGTCTCGAAGCCGTCGCCGTGGAGATCGAGGCCTTCACCATCGGCCATGACCTGAGCCGCGGAATCGCGTCGTTCGTCAAGGCGCCAGCCCAGGCACCGGCCGCGGCGCCGGCTCCGGCGTCGGTCGAGCCGTGGGGAGCACCCGCAGCACCCCACGTCGCGGCCTGATCGGGCCCGACCCCGGCCTCGGCCGGTGGTCGGGCGCTGCGTAGCCTTGAGGCATGGCGGAATATGTGCTCGCACTGCGTAATGTGCGGAAGGCCCACGGCGACAAGGTCGTCCTCGACAACGTGACGTTGTCCTTCCTGCACGGCGCAAAGATCGGTGTCGTCGGCCCGAACGGCATGGGCAAGTCGTCGCTGTTGAAGTTGATGGCGGGTCTCGACCACCCCAACAACGGCGACATCGTGCGCGACCCCGACGCCACGGTCGGCATGCTCCAGCAGGAGCCGCCGTTGACCGAGGGCAAGACGGTGCTGGAGAACGTCGAAGAGGCGGTCGCCGACATCAAGGCGAAGATGAAGCGCCTCGAGGACGCCTACATGGAGATGGGTGACCCCGACGCCGATCAGGACGCCCTGATGCTCGAGACCGGTGACCTGCAGACCGAACTCGACAACGCCAACGCCTGGGACATCGACAGCCGCCTCGAGCAGGCCATGGACGCGCTGCGCTGCCCGCCGTCCGACTCGATCGTCGACACCCTGTCCGGTGGTGAGCGCCGTCGTGTCGCCCTGTGCAAGCTGCTCCTGCAGCAGCCCGACCTGCTGCTCCTCGACGAGCCCACCAACCACCTCGACGCCGAGTCCGTTCAGTGGCTCGAGGGCCACCTGAAGGCCTACCCGGGCGCCGTCCTCGCCGTCACCCACGACCGGTACTTCCTCGACAACGTCGCGCAGTGGATCGCCGAGGTCGACCGCGGCCAGATCCACGGCTACGAGGGCAACTACTCGACGTACCTCGAGACCAAGAAGGACCGGCTCAAGGTCGAGGGCGCCAAGGACGCCAAGCGCGCCAAGATGCTGGAGAAGGAACTCGAGTGGGTTCGCTCCAACGCCAAGGCCCGCCAGACGAAGTCCAAGTCGCGTCTCGCGCGCTACGAGGAACTCGCCAACGAGGCTGACAAGGCCCGCAAGATCGACGCGGCCGACATCAACATCCCGCCGGGCCCGCGCCTGGGCGACGTCGTACTCGAAGCCAAGAAGCTCACCAAGGGCTTCGAGGACCGCGTCCTGTGGGACAACATCTCCTTCACTCTTCCGCGCGCCGGCATCGTCGGCGTGGTCGGCCCGAACGGCGTCGGCAAGACCACGCTGTTCCGGATGATCACCGGGGGAGAGCAGCCCGACTCGGGCGTCCTCACCGTCGGCCAGACCGTGAAGATCTCCTACGTCGACCAGAGCCGTGGCGGCATCGACCCGAAGAAGAACGTCTGGGAGGTCGTGTCCGACGGCCTGGACTTCATCAAGGTCGCCAACTTCGAGATGAACAGCCGCGCCTACGTCGCGTCGTTCGGCTTCAAGGGTCCGGACCAGCAGAAGAAGGCCGGGGTGCTCTCCGGTGGTGAGCGCAACCGCCTCAACCTCGCGCTGACCCTCAAGCAGGGCGGCAACATGCTGCTTCTCGATGAGCCCACCAACGACCTGGACGTCGAGACCCTGTCGGCCCTCGAAGACGCCCTGCTCGACTTCCCGGGCTGCGCGGTCGTCACCTCGCACGACCGGTGGTTCCTCGACCGCGTCGCCACGCACATCCTTGCCTGGGAAGGCACCGAGGACAGCGAGGGCGAGTGGTTCTGGTTCGAGGGCAACTTCCAGTCCTACGAGGACAACAAGATCGAGCGCCTCGGCGTGGAAGCGGCCCGTCCGCACCGCGTCACGCACCGCCGCCTGACCCGCGACTGACCCGAGGCCGGCCAACCGCTGAGTCCGTCGGCGGGTTCGGCGCCGGCGGCACCCCGATGGGCCCGGAGGGGTGCCTCGTCCGGCGCCGAAGGCGCCGTCGGCCGCCCGGGTGGGCGTCAGCGGAGTTCGCGCTCCGGGTGGTCGGCGATGAGGTGGTCGCAGACCGCGTCCATGACGCGGCCGAGGGCGACCAGGTCGGCCGGCTCCACCAGGTCGACCAGCGACTGGCGCACGGTCTCGACGTGGCTGGGTGCGGCGGTCTCCAGCATGGCGACGCCGTTCTTCGTCAACTGACAGGTGACGCCGCGACCGTCCTCGGGTGATTCGGCGCGGACGACGAGGTCCGCGGCCTCCATCCGCTTCACGGTGTGGGTGACGCGGCTCCGGCTGTGCGCCAGCGCTGCGGCCAGCTTCGCCATCCGCAGTTGGCCTCCGGCCTCGGAGAGGCGGACGAGGATCTCGTACTCGACGACGGCCAGGCCGTGGTCGCGGCGCAGGTCCTCGTCGAGCCGGTCGAGCAACAGGGTGGTGCCGAGCAGGAACGAACGCCAGGCCTGTTGCTGCTCGTCATCGAGCCAGCGCGGCTCGGCGGTGGAGCCCGCAATGCTGTCGTGGTCCGCTGTCACGCGCGTCAGTTTAGGTCGTGGCGCATCAGTACTCGGGGATGCCCGTTCAGTACGGATGTCGTGGTGCCCACCTGACGGAATCCGGCTGCTTCGAAGTTCGCACGCAGGCCGGCGTACGCCATCGTCAGGTCGACCTTCGCGGCGCCGTTGTCGAGCGGATACGCCTCGAGTGCCGGAGCCCCGCCTCTGCGGGCGTAGTCGATGGCGCCCTTGATGAGGGCGTGGGAGATGCCGCGACCGCGGTGGCCGGGCCGGACCCGGATGCACCAGAGGGACCACACCGGCAGGTCGTCGACGTGGGGGATCTTGCGGTTGGTGGCGAAGGTCGTGTCGGCACGCGGGGCCACGGCCGCCCAGCCGACGGGCTCGTCGCCGTCGTACGCCATGACTCCGAGGGGGCCGTCCGCCAGCAGTCCGGCCACGAACTCGCCGCGCTCCGGTCCCTTGAGGTCGTTGTTGAGCTTCGAGGGGATCCGGTAGCTCAGGCACCAGCAGACGTTGGCATCGGGCCGCTTCGGACCGACCAGCGTGCGTACGTCCTCGAAAACGGTGGCGGGCCGCACCTCGACGTCCATGACATCGAGGCTACGGCCCGGCACCGACAAGCAGTCAGCTCAAATGCGCTCGAGGATCATCGCCATGCCCTGGCCGCCACCGACGCACATGGTGATCAGGCCCGTGGTCTTGTCGTGCCACTCCAGCGAGTTCAGCATGGTGTTCTGCAGGCGGGCACCGGTCATGCCGAAGGGGTGGCCCACGGCAATGGCACCGCCGTTGATGTTCAGCTTCTCCATCGGGATACCGAGGTCCTCGGCCGAGGGAAGCACCTGCGCGGCGAAGGCCTCGTTGATCTCGGCGAGGTCGATGTCGTCGATCGTCATGCCGGCGTACTTGAGGGCGTTGCGGGTCGCCTCGACCGGGCCCAGGCCCATGATCTCGGGGGAGAGGCCGGAGACGCCGGTCGACACGATGCGTGCCAGCGGCGTGAGGCCGAGTTCGGCTGCCTTGGTGTCGGACATGATGACGACCGCGGCCGCACCGTCGTTGAGCGCGCAGCAGTTGCCGGCGGTGACCACGCCGTCGGGGCGGAACACCGGCTGCAGGCCGGACAGGGCCTCGTAGGTGACGCCGGCGCGGGGGCCGTCGTCGGCGGAGACCACGGTGCCGTCGGCGAGGGTGATCGGGGTGATCTCGCGGGCCCAGAAGCCGTCAGCGATCGCCTTCTCGGCGAGGTTCTGCGAGCGGACGCCGAACGCGTCGAGGTCCTCGCGCTTGAGACCGCGCAGGCGTGCGACGTTCTCGGCGGTCTGGCCCATGGCGATGTAGACGTCGGGGAGCAGGCCGTCCTCGCGCGGGTCGTGCCAGTCCTTGCCGCCCTGGGCGTACTCCTCGGTGCGCACCTGGCCGTCGGCGAACAGCGGGTTCTTCGTGTTCGGGATGTGGTCGGACGTACCGAACTGGAATCGCGACACGGTCTCGACGCCGGCGGAGATGAAGATGTCGCCCTCGCCGGCCTTGATCGCGTGGAAGGCCATCCGCGAGGTCTGGACCGAGGAGGAGCAGTAGCGGGTGATCGTCGCGCCGGGGATCTCGTAGCCCATCAGCGAGGTGACGATGCGGGCCATGTTGTTGCCGGCCTCGCCACCGGGCAGACCGCAGCCGAGGTAGAGGTCATCGATGGTGTTCGGGTCCAGCGCCGGGATCTTGTCGAGCGCCGCCTGGGTGATCAGCGCGGTCAGGTCGTCGGGCCGGAAGTCCTTGAGCGAGCCCTTGTTGGCCCGTCCGATCGGGGTACGAGCAGCAGAAACAATGACGGCCTCGGGCATGAACACTCCTGGGTACGGTGAAGTCGGATCGAGCACAGCGTAGTGCGCCCAGAATGGAACTTGTTCTAGTAGTGGTGCAGGCCACGTCCCGTCCCACCGCACGGGGTCCTCGCGGTCGGTCCTCCGGCCGCCGTGGAACCATGCACAGGTGCGTCACCGCTATGAGTGCCCCTTGCGTTGGGCCGACCTCGATCTCCTCGGGCACATCAACAACGTGAAGTACGTGGACTACCTCCAGGAGGCCCGCGGGGCATTCCTGCGGGCGTGCCTCCACGCGGCTGGGGTCGAACGCCACGAGAGCGACGGCTTGATCGTCGTGCGGCACGAGGTGTCGTTCCTCGCGCCGATGCGGCTGGGGGGCGGGACGGTCTCCATCGAGTCCTGGGTGACCGGCATTCACGGTGGCAGCTTCACGCTCGATCACGAGATCTTCCGCGAGACCCCCGAGGGGGAGCGGACCGTCTACCTGCGCGCCCGCACGGTGGTCGCGCCCTTCGTCCTGGCGACCGGCGCCCCGCGCCGGATGTTGCCGGAGGAGAAGGCTGCGCTGCTGCCGTACGCCGAGAGCGGCGACCGCGCCCGTCCCGTCCAGGTGTCGGTGCCGCGCGAGCGCGCCCTGCACTTCCCGGTCCAGGTCCGTTTCTCGGACCTGGACATCTACCGTCACGTGAACAACGTGAAGTACATCGAGTACTTCCAGGAAGCACGCATCGTGCTGTTCAAGAAGTCCCGCGAGGCCCTCGCCGACTTCCCGCGGATCAGCGTGGTGGTCGCGCAGACCGACCTGGAGTACGTCGCCCCGATCACCCTGCGCGCCCAGCCCTACGACTGCTGGTCGGCCGTCACTGCCGTCGGTACGAAGTCGATGACCATCGAGGCGGAGATCGTCGACGACTCGGACGCCGGTGCGCGCGGTGTGCTGGCGAAGTCCCGTTCCGTCGTGGTGTTCTTCGATCCGGCGACGCAGCGGTCGGTCGTGCCGCCCGATGGCTACCGCGAGGCGATCATGACCTCGCTCGGCGGCATCTGAGCGACGTCCTCACCACCCCGCTGGCAGTTGGGTGAAGTCGGGCTGGCGCCCTTCGGCGAAGGCGGCCAGGGCTTCCAGGTTGGCGGGGCCGCCCATCAGTTCAGCGAACGCTGCGTTCTCGCGATCCCGGGCTGCGCGGATCGCTTCGCGGTGCGGCTCGGTCATGGTCCGCTTCACGGCGATCAGCGACGAGATCGGCCGGGAGGCCAGCACCTCGGCGTGCTGACGCGCGACGGGCAGCAGGTCGTCGGGTTCGCAGACCCTCAGCACCAGGCCCATCGCTTGCGCCTCCGCGGCCCCGATCCACTCCGCCGACAGCAGGGCCCAGGCGGCGTTCTGGCGGCCCACCAGCGCCGGGAAGAGGTACGACGACGCGGCCTCTGGCGCGACGCCGAGTGACGTGAACGGGCACTTCAGGCGTGCCTGCGTCGACATGAACGCCAGGTCGGCGAACCCGAGGATCGTGGCGCCGATGCCGAGGCCCAGTCCGTTGACGGCCACGACGAGCGGCTTGGGGAAGTCGACCAGGGCGTCGAGCAGGCCGATGAAGCCGTGCTTGCCGCGGGGGAAGTCCGGGTCGGTCGCGATCCGGTGCATCTCGAGCAGGTCGGTGCCGGCGCTGAAGGCCCGGCCGTTGCCGGAGATCAGCACCACTGCGACCGACGGATCCTGGGCCGCTTCGAGCAACGCGTCCGCCGTGGCGTCGTACAACTCCTCATTGAAGGCGTTGAGGGCCTCGGGGCGGTTGAGGAGGATGGTGCGGACCCGGTTTGCGTCGGAGACGATGAGCGTCATGCACCAAGAATAGAACGTGTTCTATTCGCCGACGCTCGATCGCAGTCGTTTGAGTCCACGGTGGCGTGCCACGCGCACGGCGACGGCCGTCATCCCGAGCGCCTGCGCCGTCTCGGCGACGTCCATGTCGAGCACTTCCAGGCAGGCAACGACGTCCCGTTCACGCGGAGGGAGCCCAGCCAGTGCGTGCCGCACCCATTCGTCGGCGATCAGCGACTTCTCGGGGTCGGGGTGCTCCTCGTCGGTGGACGCGGCCAGCGCTCCGAGCCCGCGGGTGCGCGTACCGGTCCGACGCCAGGCGTTGGCGGAGTGATTGCGGGCGATCCCGAACAACCATCCGCCGAAGTCCGACGTGCTCCCGTTGAAGTCGGCAATCCGTTCGGCGGCGACCAGCCAGGTGGCGGCCGCAAGGTCCTCGGGCGCATCGCTACTGGCGGCGGTCCGCGCCTCGAGCCAGAGCAGCAGTCGACCCGCATGGGCGCGATAGAGATCGCGCCACGCAGCCGAGTCGCCGCTCTTGGCAGCGGCGACGATTTCGTCGTCGGCGCGCACGGACGTGTCCCACCCCTGTCGGCCTGCTCCTCAGCCCGAGGGAATCTCCCGAACCGTCCTCACCATTGTCGCGCCTTCCGCAGTGCTGCGGAGGGTAATGGGGTCGTCCGTTTTACTTTCGTGATCCGTGGGCCTGGCCGGGACGCGTGGTCCGGTTGGCCTTGTTCTTCGCCTTGCCCTTGGCCTTGCCGGCCTTGCTCTTGGCGTTGGCGATCGCCTTGCCGTGGGACGCCGCACGCCGGGCACTGTTCGGGGCGGGGTCGTCGATGCGTGCCTGGATGGCCGCGGAAGAGGGTGTGCCCGGAAGCCCCGGGGACACGGGGCTTCCGGGCGAGATGGATACGTCGCGCTGTGGGGTAGCGACGTCTCCGTGACTCGGCGAGCCGGAGGGCTCCTGCTGGGACGGGGCGTCAGCGGGAGAAAGTGGGGTCTCCATGCCGCTGCCGCCTGCCCAGGTGGCCGCCGCGATGACAGCCACCGAGGCTGTCGCGACGATCATCCGGAGTCCAGCCGACCGAGCCGTTCGGGGGCCAGCCGCCCGTGAGCTCGCGCTCAGGTCGGCCAGCATGCCGAGGAACACCGCATCCGGTTCCAGCGTCGGCGCAGCGACGCGGAACTGGTGGGGGCGGTGCTGACTCGTCATTTCCTGCTTCTCATCGTGGTGGTGTTGCCGGGGCGTTGCTCCGTCAACCCCCACCCGGGAAGGGGGCTGCCTTCACACTGAACATGTAGGCAGGTGGACGAAGTGTTACGCCGGTTCAGCAGTTTCTTGGTCGACCGCCCGATTGCGGAGTCGTCGGAGTCCCCGATGGTGGGCCACTCGTACGGCGACCGCGCTGATGTCGAGCGCCGTCGCGGTCGTGGCCACGTCCATGTCGAGTACCTCGCGGCAGGTCACGACGTCGCGCTCTCGCTCCGGGAGGGTGGACAGGAGCCGGCGCGCCCAGTCGGCGTCGCTGGAGGTGGTCTCGGGTCCGGGCTCGCTGTCAGCGGATCCGTCGCCGAAGGTGATCTGTTCACGCCGGGCAGCGCGTCGTCGCGCATTCGCCGCCAGGTTGCGGGCGATGCCGAACAGCCATCCGGCGAAGTCGTCGCTGGTGCCGGAGAAGCCGGCGATCTTCTCGGCGGCGACCAACCAGGTGCTCGAGGCGATGTCCTCGGGACTCTCGTCCCCGGACCGGCGGGTTCGGAGCCAGAGCAACAGACGTGAGGCGTGAGCTCGATAGAGCTCACGCCACGCATCAGAGTCGCCCTGCTTGGCTGCGGCGACGACCTCGTCGTCTGTCGTCACCGCCCCCGGTTCACCAGGTCTTCCTGCGGCTGGGGGGTGCGGGTCGAACCACGGGAAATGGGCGGGGTCGGAACATGACTGAGTCCCGGCGGAACAGATGTCGCCGAGACGTCAGGGATCTTGGGCAGGACGGGCACCTCAGGCAACTCGGGCACCTGGGTCGGCACGTCCACGCGCGGGCCGGGTGGCACGCCTTCGGGGACCCCGGGTGCGCCGGTGCCTGCCGGCACGCCCGTCGGCGGGCGACCGGCCGGTGGGCTCCCGGCCGGTGGGCTCCCGACCTGGGCGCCACCTGCTGGCGAGGACTGCCCGCCAGCAGGTGACGTCGGGGTGTCCGAAAGTGGGGTTCGAACGCCTCCAGGTGTTGGGTCGGTCGGCTGTTGCGTCACTTGCTCCTCAGGGCGAAACGGAGATTCCGTTCCGGGCAGGGCACCCGCTGCCCACGAGGTTGCACCAATCGCGATCACACCCCCCAGCACAATCGCGAATCGGGCGCCAGCCGACCGACCCGGTCGCGCAGCAGGAACCGTCGAGCTTGCGCTCAACTGGACCATCTGCGCGAGCAGCACCGGATCAGGATCGACGGGGCGCAGGTCTGCGCTCAGCGTCTCGATCCAGTCCGGCCGGGTCATGTTTTCTCTTTCGAGTGTTGTCGCCGTGGTCCGCAGGTGCGGGTCACGGACAAGGAACCGGGGAAGTCCCTCGTGCTGTACCTGTCGTGGGTGGGAGCCGCTGTTACATCGCGGCCGGAAATATCTTTCAGTCGGTCGTGTTGACCATGAAGTTTGCCGCGTGGGTGACGTAGTCCCAGAACTGCTTGTCCTGCTCCGGAGTGAGCGCGGCGTTGTCGAGCGCGGCCCGGAAGTGACCGAGCCAACGGTCGCGCGCGTCGAGGTCCACGGCGAAGGGGGCATGCCGCATCCGCAGCCTCGGGTGGCCCCGTTGCTCGGAGTACGTCGTCGGGCCGCCCCAGTACTGCACCAGGAACAGCAGGAAGCGCTCCTCGGCCGGGCCCAGATCGGCCTCCGGATACATCGGCCGGAGTACGACGTCGTGCGCGACACCTTCGTAGAACTTCGCCACGATCCCGCGGATCGTCTCGAAGCCACCGATCTCGTCGTAGAAGGTGGGGGCGTCACTCATCGTCGATCACGCTGTCCATCATCCCTCGTCGCCCGCGGCTGCCGTACCGGTGTGGACTGCGTCGCCCTCGCGACGGTCCTGCCGGTGCCAGACCACGCGCTGCGCGAACGGGATCTCGATGCCCTCGTGGTCGAAGCGGGCCTTGATCCGCTGGCGCAGTTCCCGCGCCACGGCCCACTGCTCCAGCGGTGCGGTCTTCACCATCACGCGGATCGTGACCGAGTCGGCGGCGAGCATCTCGACGCCCGTCACCTCGGGCTCCTCGATGATCACGTGGTTGAACTCGTCGTCCTGCCAGAGGTCGTGGGCCACGTCGCGCAGCACCCGCTGCACGCTGGCCAGGTCCTCGCCGTACCCGACGGAGACGTCGACGACGGCACGCGACCAGTTCTGGCTCTTGTTGCCGACGCGCTGGATCGCACCGTTCGGGACGTACCAGACGGTGCCGTTGATGTCGCGCAGCCGCGTCATCCGCAGGGTGACGGCCTCGACCGTTCCGTTGGCCTCGCCGACGTCCACCACGTCGCCGACGCCGTACTGGTCCTCGATGAAGATGAAGATGCCGGCCAGGAAGTCGCGGACCAGGGACTGGGCGCCGAAGCCCAGCGCGATCCCGAGGATGCCGGCGCTCGCGATGATCGGTGCGATGGCGACCCCGAGTTCGCTGAGCACCATGGTCCCCACGATGGCTACCACGATGAACGTGACGATGCTCTTCAGGACGCCGGACATGGTGGCGGCGCGCTGCTTGCGCCGGGCGTAGACGGCCCCCTCGACCCGCTCGGGCAGGACGCCGCGCTCGGCACGCCGAGCCAGGCGATCGACCATCCGGTGCAGCAGCCAGCGGGCGACCAGGCCGAGCAGGATCAGTCCCAGGATCGCGAGCGGCTTGCCGATCAGGATGTCGGACCAGTCGGCGAGGCGGCTGTTCCCCGTCCAGTCAAAGGTCAGCTCGCAGACCTGCTCACCATCGGCGCAGGGACTGGCCACCAGCGGGGCCGAAAGAGCCGAGGCCGGGGCCGCGGAAAGGGACAGAATGGACAGCGTGGACGCCGACATGGAGCCAGTCTCCCAAAGCCTCCTGAGGCTCATGTCGACACCACCCCGCCACGGAGGTCGAACTCCCGATATCCTCCTCCCGTGACCAGCACTGTTCTTCGACGTGTCCTCGCCGTGTGCTCCCTCGTCGGCGTGAGCGCGCTCCTCGTTGTCATGTCGGCAGGCATTGCCTCCGCCGACACCCCGGAGCCGCGCCCCGGCAGCTGGGAGCCGAAGCCCGACATCGACGTGCTCAACGCGTTCCTGCTGCTCGGTGGCATCCCGCTGCTCGCCTTCGTGGTCATCACGCTGCTGTTCGTGGCACCGGCGCTCGCCCGTGGCGAGGACCTGAGCATCGACGCGCGCGTGCCGGAGAACCAGTGGCTCGGCGGCCCGCGCAAGGCGGCCGGGGAGCTGGCTGCGCCGGACTCGGACAGCTCGAAGGCCGGCGGCGCCGGCGGGACCTGGTAGTTCGATGACCAGCAACGGATCCCTGAGCGAGGCCGAGCGGGCCAAGCTGGACGTCACCATCCGCCACGCCGAGCAGGCGTGCCGTGCCGAGATCTCGGTGTTCGTCGGATCCGCCACCGGTGACCCGCGTGACTTCGCCACGAGCCTGCACAACACGCTCGTGCTGCCGGCCCGCAGCGTCCTGATCATGGTCGACACGGCCCGCAAGGCCGTCGAGATCGTCACCGGCGGTCACGTCCGTGAACGGCTGACCGACGACGAGTCGTCGCAGGCCGTCACCGCGATGACCGAGCGGTTCGCCGCGGGTGATCTCGCCGGTGGGCTCAATCGCGGTATCGAACTGCTCGGTCAGTTCGCGAAGGACTAACTCGCGTCGAACGCCTGCGCCGCGAGGGCCCGGGCCACGTCAGCGCGTCCCTCACGGACGTAGCGCAGTGCGCCCGCATTGACCGTCTCGGCGTTCTCGGCGAGCCAGGCGTCGACGGCGTCGAGGGTGGCCTGCGTGGCCAGGATGCGCGGGAAGATGAACTCCAGCGCGACCGACGCCTTGTGGGCACCGAGCCGCTCCCACGTGCCCGCGACCTCGGCGAGGTACGTGGCGACGTACGGCGTCAACACTTCCTCCTGGCCGGGCTGCATGAAGGCGAGGACGACGCTGCGCTGGGTCTCGTTCGGGACCGTCGGGTCGAGCAGTGCCTGGGTCCAGGCGCGCTCCTTCGCCGTAGCGGTCGGGAGCGCGGCGCGGGCCGCGGCCGACTTCTCCTGGCCGGAGATCGTGTTGTCCTTTGCGAGTTCCGCGTCGATGCGGGCGTCGTCGGCGCTGCCGACCCGGGCCAGGGCCGTGAGCAGCGACCAGCGGAGGTCCTGGTCAACGGCAAGGCCCTCGAAGACGAGCGAGCCGTCGAGGATCGCCTCCAGGTCGGCGATCGCGGCGTCGCTGGTCGCGGCGCCGGCGTAGGAGCGGGCGAACGTCAACTGGTGGTCGGTGCCGGCCTCGGCCTGTTCCAGCAGGGCCCGCAGGCCCTCCTGCCAGCGGGCTGACAGGGCAGCCCGGCCGGCCGGGGCGCTGTAGAGGTTGACGGCCTGGGCGGCGTACACGGGGATCCGGCTGAGGCCCCAGGCGTCGGTCTCCTTGCCGATGTTGCCGAGCACCAGGGTCACGAAGTCGTTTGCGGAGAGCTCGGCGTCGCGGGTCATGTCCCAGGCGGCGCTCCAGATCAGCGCGCGGGCCAGCGAGTCGTCCAGGTCGGAGAGGCGGGCGATCGCGGTGGCGAGGGACCGCTCGTCGAGGCGGATCTTGGCGAAGGCCAGGTCCTCGTCGTTGAGCAGCAGCAGTTCGGGCTGGGCCTTGCCGACCAGCTCGGTGAGTTCGGTGCGCTCACCCTCGACGTCGACCTCGACGTAGTCGGTGCGAACGAGGCGGCCCTCGTCGTTGCTGTTGTAGAAGCCGACGCCGACGCGGTGGCGACGCAGCGTCGGGTGGTCGGCCGGAGCGCTCTGGAGGACGGCGTACGACGCGTAGGTGCCGTCGGAGGCCAGCTCGAGCTCGGGGGTGAAGGTGTTGGTGCCTGCGGTCTGCAGCCACTCCTGCGCCCAGCTCGACAGTTCGCGGCCTGACGCCTTCTCGAGGGCCGTCAACAGGTCCGAGAACTCGGTGTTGCCGTACTCGTGGTCCTGGAAGTACTGCCGCAGGCCAGCGAGGAACGGGTCGAGCCCCACCCAGGCGACGAGCTGCTTGAGCACCGCTGCGCCCTTGGCGTAGGTGATCATGTCGAAGTTGACCTCGACCGCGTGCAGGTCGACGTTGTCGGCCGCGATCGGGTGCGTCGACGGCAGCGAGTCCGCGCGGTAGCCGGTCTGCTTGCGGGCGTTCGTGAACCCGGTCCAGGCGTCGTCGTACGACGTCGCGAGGGCTTCGGCGTGGTAGCAGGCCCACTCGGCGAAGGACTCGTTCAACCAGAGGTCGTCCCACCACTTCATGGTCACGAGGTCGCCGAACCACATGTGGGCCATCTCGTGCAGGATCACCGACGCGCGGAACTCGTAGAACGAGCGCGGCTGGCGTGAGCGGGGGAGGTACTCGTCGCGCAGGGTCACGCAGCCGGCGTTCTCCATCGCGCCCATGTTGTATTCGGGGACGTAGAGCTGGTCGTACTTGCCGAACGGGTACGGGTAGCCGAAGGCGTCCTCGAAGAATTCGAAGCCCTGCTTGGTGAGGGTCACGATCTCGTCGCGGTCGCGCTCGAGGAACTCCTTGAGCGACTGCCGGCTGTAGTGGCCGAGCGGGATCGTTCCGTGCTTGCCCTCGTAGACGTCCTGGACCTCGTAGTAGTCACCGGCGACGACGGCCGTGATGTACGTCGACATCGGCTTGGTCGGCGGGAAGTTCCACACCGCGGTGTCGACCCCGTTGGCCGAGCCGGTCGAGACCGGTTCGGGCGTGGCCGCGTTGGAGACGACCTTCCAGTGCGCCGGCGCGGTGACGTTGAAGGTGAACGGCGCCTTCAGGTCGGGCTGCTCGAAGGTGGTGTAGACGCGGCGGGCGTCCGGCACCTCGAACTGCGAGTAGAGGTAGATGTTGCCGTCGGCGGGGTCGACGAAGTGGTGCAGGCCCTCGCCGGTGTGCGAGTAGGTGCAGTCCGCACGCACGACCAGGACGTTCTCGGCCTGCAGGTCGGTCAGCGTGATCCGGCTGTCGGCGTATGCCGTCGCGGGGTCCAGGGGAGCGCCGTTGAGCGTGATCTCGTGGATCGTCGCGTCGACCAGGTCGGCGAACGTGCTGCTCCCCGGAGCGCGGCACGTGAAGGTCAGAGTCGTCGTCGAACCGAAGGTCTCGACGCCCTCCGCGGTCGCGTTCGTGAGGTCGAGGTCGATGACGTAGGAAGTCACGCTGACGAGGGCCGCGCGGGTGGCCGCTTCGTCGCGGGTGAGGTTGGTGCCGGGCATGCGGTCATCCTTACATCCGGTCCACATTGTCAGACAATCGGGTGCGACTCGAGGAGGGGGCCTGGGACCCGCGAGCGCGGAACTACAACCGTGTAACTATGAAAAGTCAACGCGACACGCCAGTGAAGCACGAGATTTCTGGGGATTTTGTTGCGTTTTGGGGCACATGTGTCCGATGGTGTTCGACATGCGCAATCGGGGACTGGCTGCGCGCTGGGGGACCTCCGTCGTCACCAGTGCGCTCATCGCGACCTTGCTGCTGGTGGGATCACCGGCGCGGGTCGGTGTGGCGACCTCCCCATCGGCAGCGACCACCTATCACTGCAGTGGTTACTCCGGATGCAGGAGCGCGGGCTACTCCGACGCCGGCTACGGCGCGGTCAGCGGCACGATGTACTGGCGGATGTACTCCGGTCACAACTGCACCAACTACGCGGCCTACCGGGTGATCAAGTCCGGCGGTCCCGCCACGCGTCCGTGGACCGGTGGCGGCAACGCGAGCGAGTGGGGCTTGCGGATGGCCAGCATCACCGACCAGGTCCCGAACGTCGGCGCGATCGCCTGGTGGGGTCGGTACTCCAACGGCAGTGGCTCGGCAGGACACGTCGCGTACGTCGAGCGGGTCGTGTCGCCGACGGAGATCGTGATCTCCGAGGACAGTTGGGGCGGCACCTTCCACTGGCGCACGATCCTGAAGTCGAGCGGCCGCTGGCCGACCGGGTTCATCCACTTCACCGACAAGCGGATCGCCGGAAAGACCCCTCCGGTCATCAGCGGCACCAGCGCCGTCGGCTCCACGCTCACCTCCACCACCGGCCTCTGGTCGGTCAGCCCGAGCAGCGTCAGCTACAACTGGCTGGTCGGTGGCGTCAGCACTGGCGTCGTCACGCGCACCTTCACGCCGCGTGCCGCCGACGTGGGCAAGCCGGTCACCGTCACGGTGCGCACCAAGCGGGCCGGTTACACCGACGGCGTCCAGACCTCGATCGCCACGGCCGCCGTCGTACCCGGAACCCTTGTCCTCGAGCAGAAGCCGGTCATCCAGGGAAGTCCGTACGTCGACGAGGTGCTCACCGCCACGACGGGCACGTGGCTGCCCACGCCCGGCCAGACCTGGTGGCGCTGGTACGCCGACGGCGTCCTGCTCAAGGGCAACGACACCGCCCAGTTGCCGCTCGTGCCGGAACTGGTCGGCAAGGTCATCAGCGTGCGCGCCGTTGCCCGTCAGGCGGGTTACCCGGACACGGCCGCGCCGACGATCGTGGTCGGCCAGGTGCTGAGCGGTGCCATCGAAGTGGCGAGCCCGTCAGCGATCACCGGCAAGGCGAACCTCGGCAACACACTGCGCGCAGTGACGGGAGCGGTCACGCCGGCCGACGCCACCGTGGTGCTCCAGTGGCTCCGCAACGGGGTGCCTGTCCCCGGCGCGACCACGGCGTCGTACCGCCTGACCGCACCCGACGCCGGAAAGACCATCTCGCTCAAGATCAGCCGCACCCGCAAGAACTACGCGCCGCTTCCGGAGACGCTGACCAAGGCCGGTGTGGTCACCAGCCCGGGAACGGTCCGGCTCACCACCGAAGTCCGGGGACGCTCCGTGAAGGCGCGCATCCAGATCACCGCTCCCGGGGTCGTCCCGGTCACCGGCGAGGTCCGGGTCCGGATCGGTGGCACGGTCAGGACCGTCCGACTGGTCGACGGTCGGGCCGTGGTCTCCGCGAAGGTCTATTCAGCCGGACGCAAGGACGTGATCGTGAGCTACCAGGGTTCCGCCGCTGTTCCGCGGGTCCGTCGGGACTCCTCGGTCGTCGTTCGCTGACCCGACAGGGAATGCTGTCGCGGGTGACGTGGTTGGCCCGACATGTCCTTCGCCACTGCGCCCAACCGCGCTGACCTCTGGTTCGACCCGCTCTGCCCGTTCGCGTGGATCACCTCCCGGTGGATCCTCGAGGTCGAGAAGGTCCGCGACGTCGAGGTCGTCTGGCACGTGATGAGCCTGGCGTACCTGAACAAGGACCGGGACCTGCCCGAGGAGTACCGGGTGCGGCTCGCCCCCGCCTGGGGTCCCGTCCGGGTGCTGATCGCGGCGCAGGAACGCCACGGCGACAAGGTCCTGCTCCCGATGTACGACGCCTTCGGTGCCCGCATCCACCTCGGTGGTCGTCCCCTGCACGAAGAGCCCGACGGTGGCCTCGGCCTGATCGCCGAAGTGCTCGACGAGGTGGGCCTCGACGCCGACCTGATCGAGGCGGCCACGGACCCGTCGTACGACGACGCGGTGGCGAAGTCGCACCACGAGGGGATGGACGCGGTCGGCAACGAGGTCGGCACACCCACGATCCACGTCAACGGCACGGCGTTCTTCGGTCCGGTCCTCTCGAAGATCCCGCGCGGCGAGGACGCCGGTCGGCTCTGGGACGGCACCGTCGCGGTCGCCTCGTTCCCGTACTTCTACGAGCTCAAGCGCTCCCGGACGGGTGACCTCGACTTCTCCTGAGGGCGTGGCGCCGGCCCGCCGCCGGAGTCCCTAAGGTTGACCCCATGACGCATGTCCTCTCCGCTGTCGCCTGGCCGTACGCCAACGGCCCACGCCACATCGGCCACGTGGCCGGTTTCGGTGTTCCCTCCGACGTGTTCAGTCGGTACCAGCGGATGGCGGGCAACGAGGTGCTCATGGTGTCGGGCTCCGACGAGCACGGCACGCCGATCCTGATCGCTGCCGACGAGGCCGGGGTGACCCCGCAGGAACTGGCCGACAAGAACCACCGGCTGATCATCGAGGACCTCGTCGGGCTGGGGGTCAGCTACGACCTCTACACGCGTACGACGACCGGCAACCACCACAGCGTGGTGCAGGAGCTTTTCCTCGGCGTCTACGAGAACGGCTACTTCGTCGAGCAGACGACGTACGGCGCCATCTCGCCCTCCACGGGTCGCACCCTGCCGGACCGCTACATCGAGGGCACCTGCCCGATCTGTGGGTACGACGGCGCGCGCGGCGACCAGTGTGACAACTGCGGCAACCAGCTCGACCCGCACGACCTCGTCAACCCACGCTCGAAGATCAACGGCGAGACGCCGGAGTTCATCGAGACCCAGCACTTCTTCCTGGACCTGCCTGCGCTGGCCGAGGCGCTCACCGAGTGGCTCGACGGCCGCGAGGCGACGGGCCTGTGGCGGCCGAACGTGATCCGATTCAGCCAGAACATCCTCAAGGAGATCCGCCCGCGGGCGATGACCCGCGACATCGACTGGGGCATCGCGGTGCCGCTGGACGGGTGGCGCGAGAACTCCACGAAGAAGCTGTACGTCTGGTTCGACGCGGTCGTCGGCTACCTGTCGGCGTCGATCGAGTGGGCTCGTCGTACCGGCAACCCGGACGCCTGGCGTGACTGGTGGAACCCGGCCGCCGACGGCGCCGAGGAGTCCCTGGCCTACTACTTCATGGGCAAGGACAACATCACCTTCCACTCCCAGATCTGGCCCGCCGAACTGCTGGCCTACGCCGGCAAGGGCGACAAGGGCGGGTCGCCGCGCGAGCTCGGCGTCCTCAACCTGCCGACCGAGGTCGTGTCGTCGGAGTTCCTGACGATGGAGGGCAAGAAGTTCTCCTCGTCGAAGAAGGTCGTCATCTACGTCCACGACCTGCTCGAGCGCTACCAGCCGGACGCGTTCCGCTACTTCGTGGCTGCGGCCGGCCCGGAGAACCAGGACTCCGACTTCACTTGGGCCGAGTTCGTCCGTCGTACCAACGACGAACTGGTCGCGGGGTGGGGCAACCTGGTCAACCGGACCGCCAACCTGATCGCGAAGAACTTCGAGGAGATCCCGCCGGCGGGCGAGCTCACTGCCGAGGACACTGCGGTCCTTGCCGCGACCGAGGCGGCGTTCGACACCGTCGGTGACCTGATCGCCAAGCACCGCCAGAAGCAGGCCGTCGGCGAAGCGATGCGTGCGGTGGCCGAGGTGAACAAGTACGTCTCGGACCTGGAGCCGTGGAAGTTGGCCAAGGATCCGGCGGATCGCGAGCGCCTGGGCACGATCCTGCACGTGATGGCGCAGTGTGTCGCTGACCTGAACATCGTGCTCAGCCCGTTCCTGCCGTTCTCCGCCAACGAGGTCGACAAGGCGTTCGGCGGCGATGGTGCGATCGCGCCGATGCCGCGGATCGAGGACGTGGCCGACCTCGACATCGAGGGCCGGTCCTACCCGATCATCACTGGCGACTACACCGGATTCCCGAACTGGCAGCGGCACCTGATCGAGGTGGGCCGCGCGGTGGCGAAGCCGACACCGGTCTTCACCAAGCTCGACCCCGTCGTCATCGACGAGGAACTCGCCCGCCTCGGCGTCTGATTCGTGACGCCGCTGGTCGATCTCGGGACCCGGAAGTTCTGGCGTTCGCTGGGGCGACCGGTGGATCTCGCGGGCGCGCATGCGTGGTTGCGTGCGCCCACGAGCACGTCGGCGGTCGTCCGCGACGGTTGGCTCGCGGCCGAGGCGGCCCTGCATGGCGGCCGGGTCGACGAGGACTCGCCGGACGCCGGCCTGTTGGCGTCGATGGCCGAGCTCGATGGGCCGGGCTTCCGTGCTGCCGACCTCCTCCCGCAGGTGCGGGACTTCTACGAGCACACCGCGCAGTGGCACGTCGAGGTCTGGAGTGCCTGGGCGCCGTGGGCCTGGCCGGGCGGCGAACTGATCTCGCGCTTCTTCGGCAAGCGTGTCGAGCAACTCGCCCTGCCGACCCGTCCTCTCGATGTCGCGAAGGGCATGGACAGCCGGATCTCCGTGATCCGCGATGCCGCCGGCGACCAGGTGGCCGCGGGCTGGCTGCGCACCCTTCGTGCGACCGGGGACTACGTCTTCAGCGGTTGCTACTCGCAGCGCACCCTCCCCGGCGCCCAGCGCCCGTCGGTCCACGTCGCGTTCCCGCTCGAGTCGGGCAACGTGCAGGTCTTCCTCAAGCCGTCGGTCCTGCGCGATGGGTCGTTGTGGCTCGAGTCGCCGGGCGGCCGCTTCGGTGGCGACGGTGCCTACGTCGTCGTCGAGGACGGCGGCCGCACCTACGCCTCCCGCGCCCCGGTCCACGAGACCTTCCACGTGTACGTCGACGACCGCGGCGTGTTGCGCACCGACCACGTGCTGCGGATGGGCCGCGCCACCGCGATGCGCCTGCACTACAAACTCGAACGCATCTGACCTGTTGGTCAGTACCAGCGGTGCGCGACGTCCACGACGACCCGGTGCCCGCCGCCGGTGTTGTTCAGGACCAGGACGCGCATCGGAAGCCGGGCACGCACGCCGAGCCCGATCGTGGTCTGTCCCTCGAAGCTCCCGGCCCAGGCGACCTGGCGGAAGGTCCGGTAGCCGGCGACGTTGACGAGTTCGCGCCGGTTGGCGGGCCGGTAGGTGAGCTTGCCGTTGGCGTCGTACGCCGGGGCCTTGACGACGATGCTCAGCCGGGCGCCACCGCGCAGCGGAACGAGGGCGCCGGAGCCGTCCGCGGCGACCTGCTGGACGTACGCGACCCGGTAGCCGGGCGCGCCCGTGCCACGGGCGTTGATGTCGATCACCAGCCGGTCGAAGCACAGGTGCTGACCGGACCGGACGTTCGTGATCTGTTTGCTGGTGTGCGGCGCTCGCGCCTTGACGAGCGATCCCCACTGCGCCGCGCAGGCCGCGGTCGATGCCGCCGGCGCCGACGTGACCGCCGCGACCGGTGCGATGCTCACGGCGAGGGCGAGGGCGAGGGCGAGCGGGCGCACGATGCGCCTCATGTGCCGGGAAATGTTCATGGCGTCCTCCTTCTGGACACCTGTTACACGCGCAGCACGGACCCTTGGTTGACGAGGTCGAGCAGGTCCTTGTCCCGCCCGGGGGCGGCCACCAGACACACACCGCAGGGCAGCCCGCCGGCGGTGGTCAGCGGCACGGTGACGGCAGGCAGTCCACCGATCCCGGCGATGCAGGTGAGGGCCAGCGTCGCTGCGCGCGCAGCCTGCAGGCGTTCGCCCAGGTCGGGGCCGAGGGAAGGAGGCACCGACGGCGCCGCTGGGAGTACGACGATCCGGTCGGCCACGAGATCGCGGATCGTCTCGCGGGCGGCCGCCACCACATCGCGAGCCGCCGAAGCCTCGCCCTCCGTGACCAACCGCGCTCGCTCGAAGCGGCCCCGCACGTCCGCGCCCAGGGTGTCGAGGCGGTCCTCCAGCCAGGCGCCGTGGGCCTGCCACGCCTCCCAGCCCTGCAGCGTCACGAAGGCATCCCGCCAGGACGACAGGTCGTCGAGTGGCCAGGCCTCGGGCAATCGCAAGCCCAGGTCCGGCTGCCAGCCCGCGACCGCGGCGGCCACGTCGGCATCGGCGAGTGCCAACAATGCTGGCACCATCACAAGGCGCCGATCCGCAGACGTCGTCGACCCCGGCAACAACACGTCGCCGACCCGGGCCAACAGGTCAGGGGAGCGGGTCAGCCAGCCCACGGTGTCGAAGGTCGGGGCCAGCGGCACCAGCCCGTCCCGTCGTACGACGTCGTGGGTGGTGCGGATGCCGAACAGCCCCTGGTAGGCGGCCGGCACCCGGATCGAGCCGCCCGTGTCCGTGCCCAGTCCGATCGTCGCCTCGCCGAGCGCAACGGCGGCCGCAGACCCCGACGACGAGCCGCCCGGCACACGGCCGGGAGCCGCGGGGTTGGGTGGCGTTCCGTAGTGGGGATTGGTGCCGGCGAGCGAGTAGGCGAACTCGTCGGTCCGGCTGATCCCGCGCACCGATGCCCCGGCCGCCAACAGGGTCGACACGACCGGAGCAGAAACTGCGGCAACCGCAGAAGCCGCCAGCCACGCAGGGTTTCCGGCGCCGACGGCGAACCCAGCGACGTCGTACAGGTCCTTGACCGCGACGCTCTCGCCGAGAAGCGGGCCCTCGGAGGCACCAGCCAGAAGCGGCGAGCCGACCGCCCGCCACACCCGTTCGTCCCACTGCGGCCCAGCCATCACCGCACCTCCGGGAAGTCGCTCTTCCGGATCCGCGCGTGGACACCCTTCACCAGGTCGACGACCTGGGAGATGTCGAAGTCGGTGGCGGCGCTGAGGTAGGCGTACGCGAGGTGCGGGGCCATGCCGTAACGGGCGCCGAGGAGGGCGATCGCAGCCCGTACGCAGTTCTGGAGAGCGACGTCGAGCGACGGATCGAGCCCGGTCGGAACCAGATGATCGGTCGTCTCTGCCAAGGGACCAGCGAGTTCACCGAAGCGGCGGAGCGCATCCTCGCGCGGCACCACGTCGAACCGGATCGTCGCCCGCAGGGAAGCCTCCAGTGCAGTGAGCGACACCTCGCCGTCGCCCTGCGCGAAGTGCGGATCGCCGACGTACGCCAGCGCGCCGTCGACCTGGACGGGCAGGTACAAGGTGGCGCCCACCGTGAGCAGGTTGATGTCGATGTTGCCGCCGTACGCGCCGGGCGGGACGGAATGCGGGCGTTCGCCAGCGGCCGGGGCGACGCCCATGATCCCGAGGAAGGGAGCCAGCGGGAACGACACGACCGGGTCGCCACCCTCGACCAACGGCAGCAGGCCTCGCGCACCGTCGTCGGACACCCGTGTGAAGACCGACACCGTGTCCCCGGAGGCGGGGAACTCGTCCGGCAGTGCACCCCGACCGTGCCGGTTGGAGACCACGCCGTACGGCACCCGCGGCAGCGTCTCCACCACCGTCATGGCGAGCAGATCGCCCACCCGGGCGCCGGAAATGTGCACCGGTCGCGACACCACGTGTGGTCCGTCGACGCCGACCACGTGGGGGACCGGCGATGCGGCGAGCGCGATCGCATCGGCGAGCACGCCGTCCTCACCAACGCCGTGGCCCCCGAAGAAGGCCCGCGGGTCGCGGCCCTGGTCTTCGAGGATCCCTTCGTGGCTGATCGTGTCGAAGGTGACCTCCGCACCCGACTCCACCGTCGCTACCGGCGCGTCAGCAGAGCACGGCAGCCGACCCCACAGGACCGCGTCCGGGTCCGCCGGGAGATAGGACGCGGCACGGATCGGGCCGGTCCCGGGCTGCAGGATCATGCACCGACCCTAGAGCCCCGACGTTTCAGAAAGGTGCGCTCAGGCCGGCAGGTTCGAGCGCTTCAAGCCGAAGATCCAGCGCCGACGCGGATGCTCGCTGACCGACCAGAAGCGGTTCGTCTCGGGCCACCACACCAGGTCTTCGGGGCCGATCGCGGTCGCGAAGCGGTGCTCGCGGAATGCGCCTGGCTCACCGACATAGACCGACCCGGGGAAGTAGCCGCTGCGCGACGACGTCACGTAGTAGACGCCGTCGACCACGGAGACGCCCTGCATCCGGGCCTGGCCCCGTTCGTCGATCACCGGTCGGGCCAGCCCCTCGGCGTCCGCGGCCACCAACCCCGTGGCTGGGTCGATCGGGAATCGCGCCATCCGGCGGGTCTGCTTGCTGGATCCGTACTCGCCGACGACCAGGGTCGGCTCCGTCGTACTCCGGTCGATGGTGAAGAACGAAAAACGCAGCTTGGCCTGCCCCTCGTCCGACTTGCCGCGGTGCGCGAACCGGACGGGCAGGACGTAGCGATGCCCAAAGGTCTCGTACGACGACCCGGCCGGCACCCGAAGAAGGTCCTCGAAGCGGCAACTGAAGAAACCGCGCCCGGTCCCGGCGACGTGCAGGTAGTCGCCGTGCCAGACGATGCCGCCCGCGTGCACCTTCAGCGGCTTGAAGCCGGGCACACCGTCGACGAGCGTCGGGGTCACGAGCAGCACGTGGCCGTAGCGATGGCGTTCGAGGTCGATGATGCTGATCCGCGAACCGGCGCCGAGCTTGGAGTACCACGACGAGGCCAGGACGTCGCGGCCGTGCTTCTCCCTGAAGCCGGTGAGCGCCGAGGTGGTGATGCCCTGGGGCCACCACTCCGGATCCCGGCGGTCGAACGCCTCCCATGTGTAGGCCTTGCTGACCTTGAGGCCGAGCAGGCGGGGAGTGGGCGCGAATGTGCGGCGCAACGTGCCGGTCAGGTCCGGCAGCATGCCGTCGAGGCCGACCCGGCCGCCTCCGTCGGAGTCGAGGGCCGTGGCGAGGGCGTCGATCTCGGCGCCGTTCTCAGCGGTGCGGGTCAGGTGAAGTCCGGCCACGGCGGTCACGCTAGCCGAACGGCTGCGCCATGATGGGCAGGTGAGGGGCATCTTCTTCGAGGAGGAGCACGCGCGGTCCGCCGCGCTCGTGCTGGTGCGGGGCGGGTATGCCGCGGAGGTCGTGAGGGAACGCCTCGCCGGTGAGGACGACGAAGAGGGCCACCCGTGGGCCGTGATCACCGACGCCCCGGAGATCCAGCTCGACATGCTCGTCGAGATGTACGACGGCTGGCTGGACTACGACGACGAGGACGCCGCGCCCGTCGTACCGCAGACCAAGGCCGGGTTCGTGCTGCCATTGCCGGACCAGCCGAAGCGGATCAAGCGGCCCGACTGAGATTCGCCCGTGCTCACGCGGGCGAGCAGGCGAACGGCCCTTCGCCGCGCGTCCACGCCTGGGTGAGCTGCCGACGGTCGTCGAAGTCCGCCTCGACGATGACTGTCCTGCCCTCCACCTCGGTGTCGAAGTCGGCGTCGAGTCCGGCGTCTTGCGCCCCTCCGTCGAGGTAGGTCGCCAGACTGTTCTCGTCGTCCTCGGCTGACTCCTCGTCCAGCAGGAAGCGCACGACCTTCAACCGCTCGTCCGGGGCAGCGAAGTAGCCGATGTTGCGGGGGTGCCCGAGGCCGCCGAGAACCTGTTCCTGTTGCTCGGGCGAGGCATTCCTCCCGAGCGTGGACGCACAGGGCGGGTCGACGTCGAGCGCGGCGAACTCGAGGTCGTCGCCGGGCGCCTGGTCCAGCAGGTCATCGAACCTGCCCGAGTCGGCCAGGGAGTCCTTGTCCTCGCTGATGACGTCGAGGCCTTCGGCGATGGCGCCCGCCACGATGAGGTGCTCGTCGGGGACCAGGGCGAGGTTGATCAGAACGCCGGGGTAGCGGTCGCCGATCAGTCCGGTCGTCGCGTCCGCGGAGGAGAGGTCGGCCTCGAAGGTCTCCGCGTCGCCGTCCTTCGACCGTTCGTAACCGGCGTCCTCGAGATCGTCGGCGATGGCGTCGAAGTCGGTGTCGGCGTTGAGCTTGGTCACCCGCACCAGGCCGTCCTCCGAGGTCGCGGTGGCTTCCCACTCGACGTCGAACTCACTGAACGCGGCATCCTGCATGACCTGGGTCCAGTTGCGGAGCTCGGATCCGTAGGCCTCGGCCTTCGAGGCCTCGATCCACCGCTCGATGTCCTTCTCCGATGCTCCGGTCTCGAGGTCGTCGACATCCAGTCGCTCGGAGATCGCTGACTCATCGACGAAGACCACGTTCGTCATGTCGGCGGGGAGGTATTCGAGGGCCTCCTGGATCCGCGAACTACCGTCCAGGAGGCCGCACCCACTCAACCCGCTGGTGGTCAGTACGACAGCGACAGAGGCGGTCACGAAGCGCCCGAGCGTGGAAGTCATGGCAGACATCATTACGCTCCTGAGCATGAGTGAAACACCGGCACACCGGCTGCTCCTCGTCCACGCTCACCCCGACGACGAGTCGATCGGCCAGGGCGCCACGATGGCGAAGTACGTCGCCGAGGGTCGCGGCGTCACGCTGGTCACCTGCACGGCGGGCGAGATGGGCGAGATCCTCGTGCCCGGACTGGTGCATCTGGCCGCCGACCAGGAGGACACCCTCGGCGAGCACCGCAAGGGCGAACTCGATGCCGCCATGGTCGCGCTAGGTGTCACCGACCACCGGTTCCTCGGTGGTTTCGGCACCTACCGCGACTCCGGCATGAAGTGGCACGAGGACGGCCACGCGATCGCCGCCGACGACATCCACGACAACGCCTTCTGGCACGCCGACCTGACCGAGGCCGCCACCCACCTGGTGGCGGTGATCCGTGAGGTGCGGCCGCAGGTGATGGTGGCGTACGACGAGTTCGGTGGCTACGGACATCCCGACCACATCCAGGCCCACCGGGTCGCGATGTACGCCGCGCAACTGGCTGCCGTGGCGTCGTACCGACCGGACCTGGGGGAGGCCTGGGAGATCGCGAAGATCTACTGGGGCGCGATGGCCGAGAGCCGGCTCCGCGAAGGGTTGCGCGCGATGCGGGCCGCCGGCGACACGACCACGTTCGAGGGCATGGAACCGGACGGACCGCTGCCCCCGATCTTCCGTCGCGACGAGGACATCGACTGCGAGGTCGACGCGGGCGCGTACGTCGACCAGAAGCTGGACGCCCTGCGCGCCCACGCCACGCAGATCACGACCGACGGACCGTTCTTCGCGTTGTCCAACAACATGGGTGCCCAGGCCTTCGGTCGTGAGCAGTTCCGCCTGGTCAAGGGCGTGCCCGGCGACACGGCGGACAACGGCTGGGAGACCGACCTGTTCGCAGGCGTCTCCGCCGGGTGAGCCGGGGCGACACGATGCCGGCCTGGGGGCGCGCGTTGCTGGCCGTGCCCTGCGCGTTGCTGGGCTTGGGCGTCTCGGTGTGCACGGTCGCGTTGCACGGCTACGCCTGGGGCCTGGCCCTCGGACTGGCGGCAACGGCGGCCTCGTTGGTGGCGCTCCCCGCGGGCTGGTGGTCGCGCCTGTCCTTCGCGCTCGGCTGGGTGGCCGTCCTCGTGCTGGTGACGCCGGAGCGTGCCGAAGGGGACTTCGTCGTGGCGGGTGACGTCGACGGCTACCTGCTGCTCGGCGCTGGAATCCTGGTGTTCGGGGCCGGATTCGTCGGTCTGATCGCGCCACGCGGGCCGGTTCGCGATTCAGGTCAGCCGGGTACCGCTCCCTAGACTGACGCGCGTGACGAACTGGGAGCCCACGGAGGGCAAGAGCGAGCGCGCCGGCGGCAAGGTCGTTGCCGGCGTCGTTGCGAGCCTCGTGGTCCTCGTGGGTGGCGGTTACGCGGGCGCCTACGCCCTGGCGGGCGACAAGGTGCCGCGCGGTACGTCCATCTCCGGCGTCGACGTCGGGGGCCTCAGCCGGAGCGCCGCCGTCGACAAGCTGTCCGCGGTCTTCGAAGAGCGCGCCGACACGGACATCGACGTCTCGGTCGCATCGGCATCCGGGACTGCGAACAAGGGCAACGGTTCCGCCGTCGAACCCGGCGACATCGGCCTGCAGGTCGACTACGCCGCGTCGGTCGACGCGGCCGGGGCCGGCTCGAGCTGGAGCCCGGGCCGCCAGTGGGACTACTTCACCGGCGGCACGGACGTCGACGCGGTGGTCACCGTGGACGACGAACTCTTCGACGCGAAGCTCGACGACCTCTCGAAGGGCCTCGGCACGCCGCCGAAGGATGGCCAGGTGAAGTTCACGGCCGACGGCGTCGAGACCGTCGACCCGCAGTCCGGCAAGGCCATCGACCGCGATGCCGCGCGCACCGCGATCATCGACGCCTACCTGGCCGGCGAGAAGTCCGTGTCCCTGCAGGTCGCCAACGCCGAGCCTGACATCGACGCCACGGATGTTGCCGAGGCCACTGAGTCGTTCGCGAACCCCGCGATGGCCAACGCCGTCATCCTGGTCTTCGGTGCGAACGACATCCGTCTCGAGCCGCGCAAGTTCGCCGCTGCGTTGTCGATGAAGCCGGAGAACGGTGAACTCGTCCCGGTCGTCGACCAGGCCAAGCTGGCCACGCTGGTCGCGGACGCCACCGCAGACGGCAAGCCGGTGGACGCCACCGTCAAGCTCGTGAAGGGCAAGCCGAAGGTGATTCCGGCCAAGCCGGGCGTCGCCTTCGACCCGGCCGATGTCGCCACCGTTTTCCAGGGCCTGCTCACCGCGCCCCAGGGCTCGCGCAGCGGCAAGGTCGAGGCCGAGGTGACCGACGCCGAGTTCACGACGCAGGACGCCAAGGACCTGAAGATCGTCGAGAAGGTCTCGCAGTGGGTGACCTACTACCCGCACGCCGACTACCGCAACATCAACATCGGCCGCGCCGCCGAGTTGATCGACGGCACCGTCCTCAAGCCGGGGGAGCGGTTCTCGCTCAACGGCATCGTCGGGGAGCGCACCGCCGAGAACGGCTTCACCGAGGGCTACGTCATCAACAACGGCATCCTCAAGAAGGACCTTGGTGGCGGCGTTTCACAGCTCGCCACGACGACCTTCAACGCGATGTTCTACGCCGGCCTGAAGGACATCGAGCACAAGCCGCACTCGTTCTACATCGACCGCTATCCCGCCGGCCGTGAGGCAACGGTGGCCTGGCCGACGGTCGACATGTCCTTCGAGAACGACAGCCCGTACGGCGTCCTCGTGCGTGCCTGGGTGCAGCCCAGCAACTACTCCTCCCAGGGTGTTGTCACCGTGCAGATGTGGTCGACGAAGGTCTGGAACATCAAGTCGAAGAGCTCGGCGCGGTACGCCTACGTCCCGCCCGCGACGCGCACCCTCACCACGCCCGACTGCGAGGTCCACCAGGGCTCGTCGGGGTTCCAGATCGATGTGACCCGGATCTTCCGCAAGCACGGGGAGTCCACGGTCCACCACACCGAGAAGTTCCACACCAACTACACGCCGGCCGACACCGTCGTGTGCAAGAAGCCGGGGCCGCCGCCGCCCGAGGACCCTGAACCGGGGGACTAGTTTCCTTCGGATCCCGTTCGCTGAGCCGATGAGGCTGGTGGAGGGGATCGTCATGATGCTTCGCGTTGCATTCGTGCCACCCGACGAGGTGGTGGAGGAGCTGCGTGCGCTCTCGGGCCGCCTGGGGATGCTGCCCGGCGTTCGCTCGGCGCCCAATGACCGTCTCGACGTACCCATTGCCAGCCTCGGCAACGTCTCCAGGGCCGACACCGCTCAGCTGGCACGCAGGATCGCCGCTTCGGCCGGTCCCGAGACCCTGCCCCAGGTGGGCCTCTCGGGCGTGCACCTCCAGCCTGACGGCGACATCGGCATCACTGTCACCGGAGACGTGACCGGGTTGTACGGGATTGCCGGTGCTGTGGGCAAGAGCGCCGAGCGGATCCATGTCTACATCGATCGCCGGGCGTTCCGTCCGTTGCTGGTCGTGGCCCAGATCGATGAGCAGAAGCCCGGATCCCGGGTCGAGCCGACGCTGGCGCGGATGGAGGACTGGACCTGCATGTCGTGGACGGTGGCCGACGTGGCCCTCATCCAGATCCGTTGGCACATGGGCCTTCCGTTCAGCGAGATCGTGGAGTTCGTCCCGATCACCCCCGCGCGGGCGGTCGTCCCGAGCGAGTAGTGGAACCTCCGGTGGTCGAGCCTGTCGAGACCCGCTAGAATGAGAACACGTTCTAGTTCAGGAGTGTCATGACCGCCACCCCCGTCATCGACGGCTGGTTCACCTCGGGCGAGGCGCCCCGGCTCATCGCGTCCCGCTGCACCCGCTGCAGCAACGTGGTGTTCCCGCCGGTGTCGACCGCCGCGGGTGCCGCGGCCTTCTACTGCCGCAACCCTGCCTGTGACGGCGACGAGTACGACGCCGTCGAGCTGTCCAACCGCGGCACGGTCTGGTCCTACACGGATGCCCAGTACCAGCCGCCGGCGCCGTACGTCCCCGCCAGTGACCCGTACCAGCCGTTCGCGCTGGCTGCGGTCGAGTTGCCGGAGGGCCTCGTGATCCTCGGTCAGGTGGCCGACGGGTACGGCGTCGCCGATCTCGCGGTCGGTGCCGAGGTCGAGCTCGTCGTCGAGACCCTGCACGCCGACGAGACCGGCGAGCGCACCATCTATCGCTGGAAGCCGGTTGGTTTCGAGGCTCGCTCCGCTCGCACCTCAACCACCGAGGAGAACTGATGGTCGTCATTGCTGGTGCAGGCATGCACCCCTGGGGCAAGTGGGGCAAGAACTTCACCGAGTACGGCGTCCACGCCGCCCGCGCCGCCCTCAAGGACGCCGGCGTGGCCTGGGCCGACGTGGACTTCGTCGTCGGTGGCGAGACCGTGCGCAACGGCTACGCCGGGTACGTCGCCGGTTCGACCTTCGCCCAGGCGCTCGGCTGGAACGGCGCGCGGATCGCGACGTCGTACGCCGCCTGCGCCACCGGCGCCCAGGCCATCGACACCGCGCGCACCCGGATCCTGGCCGGGCTGTGCGAGGTCGCCCTGGTGGTCGGTGCGGACACGACCCCGAAGGGCTTCCTCGCCCCCAACGCCGGTGAGCGCTGGGACGACCCCGACTGGCTGCGGTTCCGACTGCTCGGCATGACCAACCCGGCGTACTTCGCCCTCTACGCGCGCCGCCGGATGGACCTCTACGGCGCGACCAGCGAGGACTTCGCGCAGGTCAAGGTCAAGAACGCGAAGCACGGTCTCGAGAACCCGAACGCGCGCTTCCGCAAGGAGGTGACCATCGCTGACGTGCTGGCCTCGCCGGTGGTCTCGGACCCGCTGCACCTGCTCGACATCTGCGCCACGTCCGACGGCGCCGCTGCCGTCGTACTCGTGAGCGCGGAGTACGCGAAGAAGCACGGAATCGCGTCACCGGTGAAGATCGCCGCGGTCTCCACGGTCACGCCGACCTTCCCGAACACCGTCATCGACATGCCGCTCCTGTCGACCGATTCGTCGGCCCTCACGGGGGTCCCCGAGCGCACCTTCAAGGAAGCGATCGGCCAGGCCGCCTACGAGGAGGCCGGCATCGGTCCCGAGGACGTCGACGTGGCCGAGGTCTACGACCTGTCAACGGCGCTCGAACTCGACTGGATCGAGGACCTGCAGCTCTGCAAGCCCGGCGAGGCCGAGGTCCTGCTGCGCGCGGGGGACACCACGATCGGTGGCCGGATCCCGGTCAACCCGTCCGGCGGTCTCGCGTGCTTCGGCGAAGCGGTCCCGGCCCAGGCGATCGCGCAGGTCTGCGAGTTGACCTGGCAGTTGCGCGGTCAGGCCACGGGCCGTCAGGTCGAGGGCGCGAAGGTCGGCATCACCGCGAACCAGGGCCTGTTCGGCCACGGCTCGTCGGTCCTGCTCAGTACCTAGGCGGCACGGGGCGGAAGGATCCGCCAGATGACGTGCTCGCCGGTCAGGCCCTTGAGCTCGACTGCTTCGAGCTCCTCGAGCCGGAGCGCGGCGTCGTCGTCCAGCGCCTCCCGTACGGCGTCGCTCGCGAGGATCTCGTCGCCCTGGGCGAGGTCGGCGACGCGCGCGGCCATGGCCACGTTGCGCCCGAAGTAGTCCCCGTCGAGGGCGACGACCTGGCCGGTGTGGATGCCGATCCGGATGTGGATGCCGCCGTACCGACGCAGGGTGGCGTCGCGGGGCAGGTCCTTCTGGATCGCGAGCGCGGCCCGGCAGGCGGCCTCGGCGTCGCGGAAGGTCACCATGTAGCCGTCTCCGGCGGTCTTCACGACCTGGCCGCGGTACTGCTCGATGCGCGCCCGCAGTACCCGGTCGTGGGCGGCGAGGACCTTCACCCACGCGGCGTCACCGAGCCGGTCGTTCAGGGGCGTCGAGTCCTGGATGTCGGAGAAGAACAGGGTGACCGTGCCGTCAGAGGCGGCCATGTTGAGGATGTCGGCCCGGGCGTCGTCGCTGGCCCAGTTCTGCAGGTCCTCGATCGTGCCCTGGATCAGGCCGCTGATGCCGTGCACGCGGACCCGGGACGCCGTCCGCAGGACCCGTCGTACCGTCCGCTCTGCCGAACTGCTCGGCGGTGGCGGCCGGAGCGCCGCGTCGAGGTCGGACTCGAGTTGGGTGATGTGGTGCCGGGCGTCCGCGAGCTGGGTCTGCAGGCTCGCGCGGCCGCGGGCGAACAGGACGACGATGCCGACGAGCAGCACGCACGCGACGCCGAGGACGATGACCACGATCGAAGCGTAGAGCGCAGACGGTCGTTGCGTACGCGCAGTAGCGTGAGATCGTGACCACTACGGCTCCCACGATCTCCACTCTCGGCGCGCTCCGCGCCTCCGGCCATGTCCAGAAGACGCTGCGGGCAGAGCTCCGCGAAAACCTCCTGGCCCGGCTCCGGGCCGGTGAGGACCCGTGGCCCGGCCTGCACGGCTTCGAGGACACGGTGATCCCGCAACTCGAACGGGCGATCATCGCTGGCCATGACATGGTCCTGCTGGGAGAGCGCGGACAGGGCAAGACGCGCCTGCTGCGCACCCTGGTCGGCCTCCTGGACGAGTGGACGCCTGTCATCGACGGTGCGGACCTCGGCGAACACCCCTACGAGCCGATCACGGTCGCCTCTCGCCGCCGGGCCGCCGAGCTCGGGGACGAACTGCCGGTCGTTTGGCGCCACCGCGACGAGCGGTACGCGGAGAAGCTGGCCACGCCCGACACCAGCGTCGCGGACCTGATTGGCGATGTGGACCCGATGAAGGTCGCGGAAGGGCGGTCGCTGGGCGACCCGGAGACCATCCACTTCGGCCTGATTCCCCGCTCCCACCGGGGCATCGTGGCGATCAACGAGTTGCCCGACCTCGCCGAGCGGATCCAGGTCGCCATGCTCAACGTGATGGAGGAACGCGACATCCAGATCCGCGGCTACGTCCTCCGATTGCCGCTCGACGTGTTCGTGGTGGCCTCGGCCAACCCCGAGGACTACACGAACCGCGGCCGGATCATCACCCCGCTGAAGGACCGGTTCGGCGCCGAGATCCGTACCCACTACCCGAAGGAACTCGCAGCCGAGATCGCTGTCATCCGGCAGGAGGCCGACCTGCTCGCCGACCAGGTGATCGTGCCCGGGTTCCTCGTCGAGATCCTGGCCCGCTTCACCCGCAATCTGCGCGACTCCAGCGCCGTCGACCAGCGCTCCGGTGTCTCGGCGCGCTTCGCCATCGCCGGGGCCGAGACCATCGCGGCTGCTGCCCTGCGCAGGGCGACCATCGAGGGCGAGGACCACGCAGTGGCTCGCGTCGTCGACCTGGAGACCGCGGTCGACGTACTCGGGGGAAAGATCGAGTTCGAGTCGGGCGAGGAAGGCCGCGAGACCGAGATCCTCACCCACCTGCTGCGCACGGCGACGGCCGAGACGGTGCGGGAGAAGTTCCGTGGCCTCGACCTCGCGCTGCTCGTCGGCGCCATCGAGGACGGCGCCACGGTCACGACCGGCGAACGGATCGGGGCGCGCGACCTGTTGAGCGGCCTGCCCGTCCTGGGGGAGTCGGACCTCTACGACCAGGTGTGCGACCGCGTCAATGGCGAGGGCGCGGGGACGACGGACGGCGAGCGTGCCGCCGCCATCGAACTGGCCCTCGAGGGCCTCTTCCTGGCCCGCAAGATCGGTAAGGACACCCAGTTCGGCACATCCGGGTCCGAGACCGTCTATGGCTAGATATCGGCAGTACGACGGCGGCGACCCCCTCGCCCCACCCGTCGACATCGCCGAGGCGCTCGACGCCATCGGCGAGGACGTCATGGCCGGCTACAGCCCAGAACGGGCGATGCGCGAGTTCCTCCGGCGCGGCGGCCAGGACCAGGCCGGACTCGACGACCTCGCCCGCCGGGTGGCCGAGCGGCGCCGCGAACTGCTGCAGCAGAACAACCTCGACGGGACGCTGCAGGAGGTCCGCGAACTGCTGGAGAAGGCGGTCCTCGAGGAGCGCAAGCAACTCGCGCGCGACGCCATGATGGACGACGGCGACCGCGCCTTCCGCGAGATGCGCCTGCAGAACCTGCCGGACTCCCCGGCGGCCGCGGTCACCGAGCTCGGCGACTACGACTGGCAGTCCAGCGAGGCCCGCGAGGCCTTCGAGCAGATCAAGGACCTGCTGGGTCGCGAACTCCTCGATCAGCGGTTCGCCGGCATGAAGCAGGCCCTGGAGAACGCCACCGAACAGGACCGGCAGGCCATCAACGAGATGCTGGCGGACCTCAACGACCTGCTCGAGAAGCACGCGACGGGCGAGGACACCCCTGAGGACTTCCAGGAGTTCATGGCCAGGCACGGCCAGCACTTCCCCGAGAACCCGCAGAACATCGACGAACTCCTCGACACGCTCGCCCAGCGATCGGCGGCCGCGCAGCGGATGCTCAACTCGATGACGCCCGAGCAGCGCGCCGAGCTGATGCAGCTGTCGGCCCAGGCCTTCGGTTCCCCGGCGCTGATGGACCAGCTCGACCGCCTCGACCAGAACCTGATGGACCTGCGCCCCGGCGAGGACTGGGGCGGCTCGGAGCCGTTCGGTCAGGGCGGCAACGGCCTCGGTCTCGGCGACGGCACCGGCGCCCTCCAGGACCTCGCCGACCTCGACGCGCTGGCCGACCAGCTCGCCCAGTCGTACGGCGGCGCGCGTCTCGATGACGTGGACCTCGACAAGCTCGCCCGCCAGCTCGGCAACGAGGCCGCGGTCGATGCGCGCAAGCTGCAGGAGCTCGAGCAGGCGCTGCGCCAGTCCGGTGCGATGGAACGCAGCTTCGACGGCGAGCTCCGGCTGACCCCGAAGGCGATGCGGCAGCTCGGCAAGGCCTTGCTGCGCGACGTCGCGCAGAAGCTGTCCGGACGGCAGGGGCAGCGCGACCTGCGGCAAGCCGGC
The DNA here is from genome assembly GCF_014108865.1 of Nocardioides sp. WS12. NCBI lineage: Bacteria > Bacillati > Actinomycetota > Actinomycetes > Propionibacteriales > Nocardioidaceae > Nocardioides > Nocardioides sp. WS12. Next base: position 2,070,742 of record NZ_CP053928.1, read on the forward strand.
GCCGCCGGCGAGCTGTCCGGTGCCACGCGACCGTGGGCCTTCGGCGACACCGAGCCGTGGGACATCCCGCGCACGATGCTGAACGGCGTGCTCCGGCGCTCCGGCGAGCCCGATGGCCCCATGCTGTCGATCGACGACGTCGAGGTCTCCGAGACCGAGGCCCGCACCCAGGCCGCGGTGGCGCTGTGCGTGGACACGTCCTTCTCGATGGCGATGGACGGTCGCTGGGTGCCGATGAAGCAGACCGCGCTGGCGTTGCACACGCTGATCGGGTCGCGCTTCCGCGGCGACAGCCTCGAGCTGATCGGCTTCGGGCGCCATGCCCAGACGATGCAGATCGAGGAGCTCACCGCGCTCGATGCGAAGTGGGCCAAGGGCACCAACCTGCACCACGCCCTGTTGCTGGCGAACCGGCACTTCCGCAAGCATCCGAACGCCCAGCCGGTGTTGCTCATCGTGACCGACGGCGAACCGACGTCCCACCTGGAGTCGAGCGGGGACATCTTCTTCTCCTATCCGCCGCATCCGATGACGATTGCGCTGGCCGTGCGCGAGCTCGACAACGCGCAGCGGCTCGGCGCACAGACCACGTTCTTCCGGCTCGGCGAGGACCCCGGCCTGGCCCGTTTCATCGAATCGATGGCCCGTCGCGTGGACGGTTCGGTCATCGCGCCGGAGGAGGGGGACCTCGGTGCTGCCGTCGTCGGCTCCTACCTCGGGTCACGACGGGGCGGGCGCTCCGGCAGCGTTTCCGGAAGCTATCGCGACATGTTCGGATCCCGGGGGTTCTGGGTCTGATTCGCTGACCGCCTGTGGACAACGCTGACCGCGGGTTTGTGTGACCTGTCCCACGGGGATCGATCAGTGCATGACTGAAGCGAATCCCGGGCGCTTTCATCGCGTCGATCCCGATGTCCTCGATGACGACCCCTTCTGGTCCGAGGTACGACGCCGCCACCCCGACGTCGACATCGTGCTCCTGCCGCCGGACCCGTCCCCGGACCCGTCCCCGGACCCGGACCTGGCGCCCGCCAGCGACACCGAGGTGCGGCGTGCTGCGGTCGCCGTCCAGGAGGTCTGGCGCGGGGTCCGTCCGCTGCTCGCCGGGTTCGGTCCGCTGGCGCCACCGAGCGTTCGCTGGAGGGAGGCGGAGGGGCGTCGGTCCCTGATCCTGCAGAAGGCGCTGCCGGGGATCGACCAGCAGCGTGGCACCGAGCTCCTGATGACGCTCCTGGTCCACCTGGGCGAACGAGGGTGGGCCCTCCAGCCGGGTGTCCGGGACGGCCTCCCGACCCTGCGGGCAACCGACGGCGCGGCTGCGGTCGAGGCGGTCGCCGGTCCGGGCGCCACGGTCATGACGCTCACGGGCGTCCCGCTGGTGCTGACCGTCGAGGTCGCGCAGCTCGTCAAGGACGAGGTCCGGGCGGAGGTGGCGTCATGGGAGTGACGATCGACGTCCCCCCGGGCGTTCTGGCGGCGGCAAAGATCGCCTGGGACGACGCCGCCGACGGACTGGACGGCGCGTGGCGCCGGTTGAGCAAGGCATCGACGGCCGGCTTCGCCCCGGCAGTGGTGACGGCCATCGAGGCGTTCCAGACGACCTGGACCGACGAGCTGAAGCGGCGGGCGGAGGCGGCCCAGGTCAACAGTGATGCCTTCGTCGAGGTCAGCGGTGATTTCGAGTTCTCCGACGCCGCGGCGGCGGAGCAGGCCCGCGCGCTCCTCGGCTGGGCCCATCGCGCGGCACCGATCGGGGAACGCTGATGGTCACCATCGAGCTTCCCCGTGCGATCGATCCGGTTCCGGCGATGGAATCCACCGCGGTCCGGGCGGCCACCTTCGCGAACAACCTCCGCGCGGTGGCGGTCCAGGTCAAGGATGTCCAGGCATGGGCGGAGTCCCAAGGGGTCCCCGACGGCTGGCAGGGCGATGCACGGGAGGCTGCCGATCACGGCACGACGCGTTTCGCCCGACGGGTCGACGTGTCCGAGGCCGCGCTGGAGCGGGCGATCACGGCCGCCGACAGGTTCGAGGACCGACTCGTCCGACTCGGCACCCGCCGGATCGAGCTCGCGAAACGTCGTACGACCCTCAACGATGACGTCGAGACGCTCCGGGCCGAGATCGAGGGCAACGAAGCGGTCGAGGTCAACGTCGCGGGCTGGGAACGCCGCGCGGCCGGTCTTCGCTCCCGGGCGACCGACCTGCTGGACGACATCACCGCGTGGATCGGCGACGACGACGATGCCGAGGACGAGTTCGTCCGCGCGCTGCAGCACGTCGACGAGATCGCGGAGGGACGTCGGGCGGCGCAGGATCCCGATCGGCCCGATCCCGACGCACTCGGCCGCGCCTTCGATCGCCGCGTCGGTGACCCCGTCGCTCTGGCCGCGTGGTGGCGCACCCTGTCGCGCGCACAGAAGCAGGCGTTGCTGGCCGAGCGGCCGCACGAGATCGGGAACGCTGACGGCATTCCCGTCAGCGATCGTGACGAGGCCAACCGTGCCGCGGTCTACAGCGACATCGATCGGCTCACCCGCCAGGAAGCGGATGGGGTGCTGACCGACGAGGAACGCGCGATCCTGGACAACGCCAAGGTGATCCGCGAGGAGCTCAACGGTCGGATGGATGACGTCGATCCGCTCACCGGCGAGCACCTGGTGCACGTGATCGTCTACAAGCCCGGCGAGCACGGGGGCGACGGTGGTGTCGCGATCAGCTTCGGTGACCCCGACCGGGCCGACCACGTGTCGGTCAACGTGCCCGGCCTGACCAGTGAGACGTCGAGCCTGCCCGGCAATCTCGCCCGAACGGAGGACCTCCACGGATCGGCACTCGGGCAGACGGACGGGACGGTGGCCAGCATCTTCTGGCTCGACTACGACGCCCCCAGCGGCAATCCGGTGGGCAGCGTCGACGACCTGCTCGACTTCGGGTCGGTCATCGGTCCGGGCGCCGCTGACCGTGGTGGTGAGCGCTTCTCCGATTTCGTCGACGGATTGCGTGCCTCCGACGAGGGGGACCGAGCCCACCTGACGGTCATCGGCCACAGTTACGGTTCCACGACGGTGGGCCACGCCCTCCAGGACGGCCTGCCGGTCGACGACGCCATCTTGATCGGCAGTCCGGGCGTTCCCGAGTACTCCGCCGCCGCATTGACTGACGCGGACGTGTGGGTGGGTGCCAAGGACAACGACCCGGTGTCGCTCCTCGGTGCCCAGGACGGGCCCGGAACCCTGGGAGGCGACCCTGCGCAGGAGTCGTTCGGCGCCACGCGGTTCGAGACGGGCGACGGGTCCTCACGGATCCAGGACGCGCTCGACAACCACACGTCGTACTTCGAGGGCGATTCACTGCACAACCTGGGAGCCATCGTGGTCAACCAGGACGACAACGTCATCCACGACGAGGAGCGGGAACGATGGACCGACGAGGGGCACTATCAGACCCTGCCGGAGTATCTGGTGGAGTCGTCGATCAAGGGCGCGGGAGGACCGATCGTGGACGGAGTCGAGCAATGGGGCAGGGACTTCATCGATTCGTTGTCGCGAGGCTTCGGTCCGGGAAGGTTCCTCTGATGAGGGGCTGGGCCGTCGTTGCCGGCCTGACCCTGGCGGCGTGCCTGTCCGGATGCAGCGACGATCCCGCAACAGACCAGGAGGACGTCGACGCCGTGGAAGCGCGGGCACTGGCGGCCGTGGATGGTGTCGTCCACGACGCCATGGACGGCACGGGCCTGGAGTTCGTGAGTGGGCGACACCGGTTCGTGACCTGTGGGGACGGTCAGGCAGCCGGTGGTGTCATCCACCGGGTGTCACTGAACTTCGGTCCGTCGGACGAGCCGGTGGAGGACCTGGTTGATGCCGCCGCGAGCGCGATGGAGGCCGACGGCTGGACGGTGAAGCGCGTGGAGAACCCTGCCATCGTCGAAGGTGCCAAGGACGGGGACGACCTCAGGTTCCAGTTCGGGCCTGCCGGCACCCAGGTGAGCATCGGCTCCTCCTGTGTCGACACGTCGAACGACGTGGCCAACGACTACCAGGACCAGGGGTACACCGACCTCACGTGGAAGTAGCGCGGTGAGGTCGTAGGGTCGGTCGCGATGAGCGACCTGAGCCTGACCGTCCTGGCGCTCCTCGCGCTGGCCGCACTGACGGCCGGTTTTGTTGACGCGGTCGTCGGTGGTGGTGGACTCGTCCAGTTGCCCGCACTCCTCCTGGGACTGCCGGGTGCGAGTCCGGTGCAGATCCTGGCCACCAACAAGATCGCCTCGGTGTGCGGCACGGCGGCCAGCTCGGCGACGTACTACCGACGGATCCGGCCGGACCCGAAGACCTTCGGCCCGCTGATGCTGCTGGCGCTGGCGGGAGCCTTCACGGGCGCGCTCGCCGCGTCGAAGATCCCACGGGAGGCGTTCGAGCCGATCGTGCTGGCGGCCCTGGTCGCCGTCGGCGCCTACGTGCTGCTGCGACCGAAGATGGGCGAGGAGACCGAACTCCGCTTCGACGGCCACCGCCACCTGGCCGCCGCGATGGGCGTCGGCTTCGTGATCGGCCTGTACGACGGCATCCTCGGCCCCGGCACGGGCAGTTTCTTCGTGTTCACGCTGGTCGGCCTGATGGGCTACGACTTCCTGCAGGCCTCGGCCAAGGCCAAGCTCGCCAACCTCGCCACGAACATCGGTGCGCTGTTGCTGTTCATCCCCACCGGCGCCGTGATGTGGGACGTCGGCCTGATGATGGGCGCCTGCAACCTGGTCGGCGGCTACCTCGGAGCGCGCACCGCGGTGTCCCGCGGCGCGAAGTTCGTGCGGGTCTTCTTCATCGTGGTGGTCAGTGCGTTCATCATCCGGATCGGCGGAGGCGTCATCGGGGTCTGGTGACCCCGCCACCTGGCCCGGGAGACGGGGCTCAGCCGAGCGCGCGCCGTACGGCCCAGGCGCCGAAGGCGGCGAACGGCACGGGAAGCAGGGTGGCGACCAGACCCGGACCCACCCCGATCTTCGGTGTCGACGCTGCTCCCACGACGACGTCGATCGAATCGCTCGCCAGCGCCGCGCAACCCCACAGGGTGGTCGCGGAGGCGGGCGCGGCCACGGTGCCCGCGCCGATCACGAGGTCGCGAACGCCGATGGTGCGGAGCAGCAGGACGAACGACGGGTCCTCGCTCCGCCCGATCAGGCGGGGCGCGGTCACCATCGCCACGCCCACACCGACACGGACCAGGCCGAGCGCCTTGACCGCTCGGACATCACCACTGGTCGTCGCCATGGGTCACACTTCCGGGTCGCTGCGGTCTTCAACGGTGGACACGAAGCCTGGCAGGAACTCCTCCATCAGCGACCGGAACGACGCCTCGGCCTCGAGTTGACTCAACACCCCGACGCCGCCGAGCCAGGTCCGGTGGATCAGGACGTACGACGGCGGCAGGTTCAGCTTGAGCGAGACCGTGTAGGCCGGGTCCTTCGGGTTGTTGATCCGCTGGAACTGCTCGCGCATCCACACCCGGCTGAACCGGAACCGCTCGACCAGCGTCGGCTCGACGAAGGGCGACAGGTAGTCCATCAACAACTGCGGGTCGAGGTTGATCCGGTCCTTGAGGAAGCCCTCGTCGCGCAGGCCGTCGATCAGTGCCTCGCCGTCACCGGCAGCGCACAGCGAGATCAACCGACCCATCGGTGCGGGGAGTCCGCGCTGGGGGAGGCGGGCGACCGATCCGTAGTCGAGGACGCCCATCCGACCGGGTGTTCCGTCGTCGTTCGGGATGATCCGGAAGTTCCCGGGGTGCGGGTCGGCGTGGAGCAGGCCAGTGCGCGCCGGGCCGGAGAACAGGAACCGGGCGAAGATCGCGCCGTAGTGGTCGCGCTCCTCGGGCGTCCCGTCGGCGATGATCGTCGCGAGCGAACCGGCCGAGTCGAGCCACTCGGTGATCAGGACCCGTGGCCCCACGGCCACCACGTCCGGGACGTCGATCACGGGATCGTCGCGGAACGTCGCCGCGAAGATGCGCTGCGCCTCGGCCTCGAGTTCGTAGTCCAGTTCTTCACGTGCCCGGGCCTGGACCTCCTCCACGAGCGGCTTCATGTCGACGCCGGGGATCAACGGTCCGATCGCGCGGGCCGCCCGCGCGAGCGTGCGCAGGTCGGACATCAGGGCCTCGCCGGCGTTCGGGTACTGCACCTTCACCGCGACCCGACGACCGTCGTGCCACTTGCCCTCGTGGACCTGGCCGATCGAGGCGGCCGCGGTCGGGGCGCCGTCCATCCAGACCAACTGGTTCTTCCAGTTGGGGCCGAGGTCCTCCGCCAGGATGTTGCGCACCGTCTGCGTCGGCATCGGGGGAGCGGAGTCCTGCAGCTTGGTCAGGTGCTCGCGGTAGGGCGCCGCCATCTCCTCCGGCAGAGCCGACTCCAGCACCGACAGGGCCTGCCCGAACTTCATCGCGCCGCCCTTGAGTTCGCCCAGGGTGCGGAACAACTGCTCCGCGGTGCGCTGCTGGATCTCACTCATCACCGCGTCGGCCGACGCTCCGCCCATCCGCTTGCCGAAGCCGATCGCGGACCGGCCCGCGTAGGTCAGCGGCAGGGCAGCAAGACGTGCCGTGCGGGCAGCGGTCTTGCGAGGGAGATCGGCCATGCCTCCATTGTCGCGGGTCGGTGCAACCCGGATCAGGCGGGGAAGGGAATCCCGGTGGAGGCGTGGCAGCGGTAGCCGTGCGGCACCTTGTGGAGGTACTGCTGGTGGGCCGGCTCCGCGTAGTAGTACTCGGCTGCCGGGGCGATCTCGGTCGTGATCGGGTCGAAGCCGCGACGGGCCAGCTCCTCGCCGTACACCTTGGTGAGGTCGCGGGCGGTGGTCTCCTGCTCAGGGCTGGTGAAGTAGATCGCCGAGCGGTACTGCGTGCCGTGATCGTTGCCCTGCTGCATGCCCTGGGTCGGGTCGTGGACCTCGAAGAACTTCTTCACCAGGTCGGCGTACGAGACGACGTCGGGGTCGAAGACGATCCGGACGGCCTCGGTGTGGCCGGTGCGGCCGCTGCAGACCTCTTCGTACGTCGGGTGCGGGGTGATGCCGCCGGCGTACCCGACCGACGTCGACCAGACGCCGGGGACCTGCCAGTAGATCTCCTCGGCGCCCCAGAAGCAGCCGAGGCCGAACACTGCGGCCTCGAGACCGTCGGGCACGTCGCCCTCCGCGGGGCCGGTGACCAGGGGGGTGTGCAGGACCTCGTGGAGAGGCGGGAGCGCGAACGCGGGAGCAGCGCGGCCAGGCAGGGCCTGGGCAGGGTCGACCATCTCGGACTTGCGACGGGAGAACATGCGTCCATTCTCTCCGGGCAGGCAAGGCTCACACCTGTGGAAACGCGGTTGCGGGCATCGGCTGCGCGAGCGACGCTTTGGTATCACGTTGATACCAAGGAGGAGTATCATGACAACCATGGCCTTCACCCTGCGCACCGATGCCGAGCTCGAGGCTGCCCTGGCGGAGCTCAGCGAGGCGCGCGGGGTGTCCAAGCAGGAGATTGCTCGCGCTGCAATCCTCGAGATGCAGGCCCGCAGCCAGCACCGATCGAAGGTTGTTTCTGCGTCCTCGGCTTCCCGGGACCGCTGGGGCGACGTGCTTGACCGCCTCGGTTCCGTGTGATGGTCGAGTACCTCGACCTCGAGGACCTGCTCGCCCTGACCAACGATCTCCGCGCGGGACCCGTGCGTGATGTCGGTCTGCTCGAGGCGGCCGCTGCACGGCCCAAGACGTCGGTGTTCGGGGAAGACGCGTATCCGTCATTGTTCGAGAAGGCGGCGGCGCTGCTGCACTCGATCTGCCAGAACCATGCGCTGGTTGATGGCAACAAGCGCCTTGCATGGCTGGCGACCGACGTGTTCCTTCGGATCAACGGCACCGTGATCGAGATGTCGGACGAGGACGCCTTCGCGCTGGTCATGAGGGTGGCGGCCCAGCACGTGGAGGTCGGCGACATCGCCGGGGTTCTCGAGCAGGCGTTCGGTGGCTGATCAGTTGTCGCGGCCGTGCACGGCGCACCAGGCGTCGCGTTGGGCGGGCTGGGCGACGAGGACGGAGCGGATCAGCTTCGCCTGGAGGACCGAGTAGAGCTCGATCTCCTGCTCGACCAGCTTGCGCTGGGCAGCGGTCTTCGCGAGCGTGAGGGCCTCGGCGTGCCGCCAGACCATCTCGCGCCAGCCGCGCATGATCAGCCCGGCGGCGGTCTCCTCGACGGTGCCGGCGTCGATGTCGTCGAAGGTCGGGTCGAAGCGGCGCGCTTCCTCGGCGAACACCGGGCCGTAGAGGGTGTCGAGCCGGTTGTTGTACCGGTTGTGGTCGGCCTTGTGGCTGCCGTTCGGGCCCGTCAGTCCCACCGCGGCCAGGACGTGCGGGAAGTCGCGGTTGATGTGCGCGTTCATCGCCAGCATGAAGTTGCCCAGGCCGCTCATGGCGCGGTCGTCCTCGGCCTTGAGCGCGATCTGCCAGGCGCCCGGGAGGCCGGTGCGCTGGCCGGACTCCCACTTGCTGGTGACGTCGAAGTAGAGCTCGGCGAACACGGCGTCCACACGGTTCAGCCAGGCCCGGTCGGCGAAGTAGCCGGTGCGGACGGCGTCGCGCACGTTCTCGGTCACCCGCAGGTAGGCCAGCGAGAAGATCGAGGAGTGCGCGCAGGAGGTCGACAGCCGATCGAGGCGGTCCTCCATCCGCACCACGACGTCATCGATGCACGCGTCGGCGCCGCTCACGCACACGTTCCCCGTGTACGGCGTCGCGGGAAGCGGTAGTGGAGCGAACAGGCGGATCAGGCCGTCGAAGACCGGCAGCACCAGCCCGCGCAGCGGGTCCGGATCGCCCGATCCACCGGTGTCGTCGGCGGAGGCCGGTGGCGCGGCGACCCCGATTCCCATGATCAGGAGCACGGTGGCCATCAGCGTGGAGAGCAGGGCGACGAACGAGCGGCGGGGCGCGGTCACATCAGGTTGAACGAGCGAGACCAATCCTCGTGACGCCGCCCTGAAAATCAGGTGGCTAGGCTCTTGGGGTGAGCAACCGCGAGCACCTTGACACTGCTGGCTTCGAGACCCGGGCCATCCACGCCGGCTACGAGCCGGACCCGACGACCGGAGCGGTCATTCCTCCGATCTACGCGACCTCGACCTACGCGCAGGACGGCGTCGGCGGGCTGCGCAACGGCTACGAGTACAGCCGTTCGGCCAACCCGACGCGCACCGCGCTCGAGTCGACGCTGGCCGCCCTCGAGGGCGCCGCGCACGGCTACGCGTTCGCGTCCGGCCTCGCCGCCGAGGACACCCTGATCCGCGCGCTGTGCCGCCCCGGCGACCACGTCGTGCTCCCCAACGATGCCTACGGCGGCACCTTCCGGCTCTTCGACAAGGTCGCGACGGCGTGGGGGCTCAGTCACAGTCCGGCACCGGTGACGGACCTCGATGCCGTGCGTGCCGCGATCCGGCCGGGCGAGACGAAGCTGGTCTGGCTGGAGACGCCCACCAATCCGCTGCTGTCGATCGGCGACATCGAAGCGATCGCCGGCGTGGCGCACGAGGCCGGAGCGAAGCTCGTCGTCGACAACACGTTCGCGTCGTCGTACCTCCAGCAGCCGCTGGCGCTCGGCGCCGACATCGTCGTCCACTCGACCACCAAGTACGCCGGCGGTCACTCCGACGTCGTCGGTGGCGCGCTCGTCGTCGACGACGCCGAACTGGCGGAGAAGATCGGCTTCCACCAGAACGCCATCGGTGGCGTCGCGGGTCCGTTCGACGCGTGGCTGGTGCTGCGCGGGCTGAAGACGTTGGCGCTGCGGATGGAGCGGCACTGCGACAACGCCGAGAAGATCGCCGACTACCTCTCCACCCACCCGGCGGTCAGCCAGGTCATCTACCCCGGCCTCGCCGACCACCCCGGTCACGAGGTCGCTTCGCGGCAGATGAAGCGGTACGGCGGCATGATCTCCTTCCGCGTCAAGGGTGGCGAGGAGCAGGCGCTCGCGGTGTGCGCAGCCACGCAGGTGTTCACCCTCGGTGAATCCCTGGGCGGGGTGGAGTCGCTGATCGAGCACCCGGGCCGGATGACGCACGCGAGCGTCGCGGGCACGGACCTCGAGGTCCCCGCGGACCTGGTGCGGCTGAGTGTCGGCATCGAGACCGCCGACGATCTGCTCGCCGATCTCGACCGGGCACTGGCCGCCGCCAACTGAACCCGCTTCCGCTCGGGGGCTTGTCAGACCCCGAACGAGCATGAGACTTTACAAGTCCGCCCCGACTGTAAAGCAGGTTCGATGACCGTCACTGCCGTGCCCGGCCAGCAACGAGTGCTCGGTCTGCCCGACCCCGGCGAGAAGGTTCCCGGCCTGGCCTGGCCCACTGCTGCGCTGTACGTCGGCACCCTGGTGCTCTTCGTCGCCGAGATGTACGGCGTGCTGGGCGGCGGATGGACGCCGTGGTTGACCATCCCGATGGGTGCGGCCGTCACGTTCCTCATGTTCAGCGTGCTGCACGAGGCGACGCACCACGCGATCAGCAGCGACACCCGCCTCAACAACACCTTCGGCCACCTGTCCCAGCCGTTCGTGGCGACGTACACGACCTTCCCGATGATCAAGTTCATCCACATCGAGCACCACCGCAACACCAACGAACCGAAGACGGTCGACCCGGACGGGTGGACCAGCGAGGGTCCCTGGTGGCAACTGCCGTTCCGCTGGCTGACGATCGACCTGTGGTACTTCGTCTTCTACCTGCGACGGATCTTCGAACGGCCCCGGTCCGAGTCCGTGCCCACGGCCCTCGTCTTCGTCGCGGTGATGGCGACGTTCGGATGGCTGTTCACGACGTCGTATGCGAGTGAGCTGGCCACGATCCTGATCGGGCAGCGGATCGGGCTGATGGTCCTCGCCTGGTGGTTCGACTACCTGCCGCACCACGGGCTGACCGCGACCCAGCGCGAGGACAAGTACCAGGCCACGCGGGTCCGCGTCGGCGGTGAGTTCTGGCTGACGCCGCTGTTCGTCTACCAGAACTACCACCTGGTGCATCACCTGCACCCGAGCATCCCGTTTTATCGGTACGTCCGCGCCTGGCGTCGCAACGAGGAGGCGTACCTCGACCGCAACGCGGCCATCTCCACCTGGTTCGGTCGGTCGCTGTCACCCAGCGAGTACCGCACCTGGCGCCGCATCACCGACGACCTGCGCACCACCCCCGACCGTGCCGGTGCCCAGCGGCCGACCTTCCGTGCCCTGCGGGTGCAGTCCGTCGCCGCGCTGACGGCCGAGAGCACCCTGGTCACCTTCGACGTGCCGGCCGACCTCGCGCACGAATATCGCTTCGTGCAGGGCCAACACATCACCCTCCGCGCCGTCATCGACGGCCAGGACGTGCGCCGGTCGTACTCGATCACCGCGCCGGTCTCCGAGGGCACGCTGCGCGTGGCCGTGAAGCAGATCGAGGGTGGGCTCTTCTCGACGTACGTGAACAACCACCTGCAGGTCGGCGACATCCTCGACGTGATGACACCGACCGGGCGTTTCCACACCGCGCTGGAACCGACCGCCCAGCGGATCTACGCCGCGGTGGCTGCCGGGTCCGGCATCACCGCGATCCTGTCCAATGTCGCCACGACGCTCGAGGCCGAACAGCACAGCCGCTTCATCCTGGTCTACGGCAACCGGACGTCGGACTCGACGATGTTCCGTGCCGAACTCGAGGCGCTCAGCGACCGGTGGGACAACCGGTTGACCGTTCACCACGTGCTCTCCCGGGAGCCGGGGGCGGCGTACGTCGGCCGGATCACCGCGGACCTGGTCCGGGAGCTGGTGTCCGAGGACGTCGACGCGTGGTTCCTCTGCGGTCCACAGGAACTCGTCGACTCCCTGTCGTCGGAGCTCCCCGGTCAGGTCCTGACCGAGATCTTCCATGCCGAGCAGACCCACGCCGACCTCGCCGTCGACGTCGAGAGCCAGGTGATCGTTGCCCTCGACGGGGTGGAGAGCACGTTCGTGCTGCGGTCCACCGGTGACACGATCCTGGATGCGGCGCTGCAACAGGGCCTCGAGCCGCCGTACTCCTGCGCAGGCGGAGCCTGCGGAACCTGCCGCGCCAAGGTCCTGCTGGGCAAGGCAGTCATGGACCAGAACCATGCGCTGGACGACGCGGAGGTCGCGACCGGTTACGTCCTGACCTGCCAGGCGCACCCGGTGACCAAGGAGCTCCGGCTCGACTACGACGCCTGAGCGGGAGTGGCCCACTAGCCTGTGCCCGTGACCAGCGACGGCCCCACCGAGCCCGAAGACCTGCCTGCCCCGGAGCCCTACGACCCGCTGGATCCGGACGAGTTGCCGCCGGCGGAGCCGCCGTTGTCCGAGGAGGAACGCGAGGAGCGGCTCTTCCGCCGCTTCGCCCACCAGTGGGCGATCGTGCGGGAGGAGCGCCGCGAGGAGCGTCGGGCCGAACTCCCGGTGCTCGCGAGCGGTCCGTCGAACTACCGCCGCGCAGAGGTGCCCTTCGGTCTCGACCTGGCGGCTGGCTGGGCCTGGCGGCTGCTGATCATTGCCGCGGCGACGTACCTGCTGGCCCGGGTGCTCGGCTTCTTCGCCGTCGTCACGATCCCGATCGCGGTGGCGCTGCTGATCAGTGCGCTGGCGGCTCCGTTCGTCCGTGCCCTGACCCGGATGGGTGTGCCGCGAGGTCTGTCGGCACTGCTCGTGGTGATCACCGGTTTCGCGATCGTGGGTGCGCTGCTCACCTTCGCCGGGCAGCAGGTCGCATCGGGCGCCAATGACCTCGCCGACTCGACCGTGCAGGGCCTGCAGGAGATCCGGAACTGGCTGCGCGACGGGCCGCTCAATGCGAGTGACTCGCAGATCAACGACTACATCAAGAACGCCCAGGACATGATCCGGGACCGCTCGCAGAACGGTGAGGTCCTCGCCCAGGTCACCGAGGTCGGCGCCGCGCTCGGCCACGTCGTCGCCGGCTTCTTCATCGCGGTGTTCGCGACGTACTTCTTCCTCGCCGACGGCGACCGGATCTGGTCGTGGATCGTGCGCATCGCGCCGCGCGCGGCCCGGGAGCGGGTCGACAGCTCGGGCAAGGTCGCCTGGATCTCGCTGGTCCAGTTCGTCCGGGCGACCGTCCTGGTCGCGCTCGTGGACGCCGCCGGCATCGCGCTCGGAGCAGCGATCCTCAATGTGCCGTTCGTGCTGGCGATCGGCGTGTTGGTGTTCCTCGGCGCGTTCGTCCCGATGATCGGTGCCTCGATCGCAGGCAGCGTCGCGATCCTGGTCGCCCTGGTCGACCAGGGGCCGCTGACCGCCCTGCTGATGCTCGGCGTCGTGATCGGTGTGCAGCAACTGGAGGGCCACGTCCTGCAGCCGTTCCTGCTCGGCCGCTGGGTCTCGCTGCACCCGCTCGGCGTCATCCTGGCGATCGCCGGGGGAGTGCTGGTCGCGGGCATCGCGGGCGCGCTGGTCGCCGTACCGCTGGCGGCCGCGGCCAACGCGGTCGTGCTGCACCTGGCCGAAATGGCCGAACCGTCCGCCCCCGAGGGGACGGACGGTCCGGAAGAACCTGTGCTCGCCTAGCTGGATGCCTAGCCGGCGAAGGGCTTGGCGTCGAGGATGACGACGGTCTGCGCCTTGCCGTTGACCTCGTAGCTCACCGTCTCGCCCTTGCTGCGGCCGTTGATCGCCTGGCCGAGCGGGGACTGCGGGGAGTAGACGGTCAGGCCGTCGCCCGGGTCGATCTCGCGCGCGCCGAGGAGGAAGGACTCCGCGTCGGCGTCGTCATCGCCCTCGAACTTGTAGGTCACGACCATGCCGGGCTCCACGATGCCGTCGTCCGGCGGCGTCTCGCCGACCTCGGCACGACGGAGCATGTCCTCGAGCTGGAGGATCCGGAGCTCGTTCTTGCCCTGCTCCTCGCGGGCGGCGTGGTAGCCGCCGTTCTCCTTGAGGTCGCCCTCGTCGCGGGCAGCACTGATCTCGGACACGATCTCGGCGCGGCGGGGACCCTTGAGGTGGGTCAGCTCCGCCTGCAACTTGTCGTGGGCGTCCTGGGTCAGCCAGATGGTGTTGGCGCCGCCGGACTGGTCGGTCTGCGTCATGTGGAACTCCTGTACTGCTCGTCGTGCACCCGTTCGGGTACAGAACGAACGAGTCTACCCGCCCGGACTCGAGCGGGTCAGCGATACCGGGGCTGGCCCTCGGTCTTGCATCCGATCCACTGCACCGTCGTCGCGCGGCGGTGCGTCTTGATCGCAATGTTGTACGTCGGCCCGTCGGCGGCATCCGGCTCGAAGGTGAGCTCGCCGACGACTGCCTTGTCGTGCGAGATCGCGCGCAAGTCGCACGTGGCGTCGACCGGCCCGTCGCCGTACTCGATCTGGACCTCGATGGTGGCGTTGTGGTCGTCGATCACCTGGTGGCCGATCTCCTCCGAGGAGATCGCGGGGCTGGCGTGGAAGAGCATCGCCCACAGCAGCCAGCCGAGGAACGTGACCGAAACGGCGACCGCGAGGACGATCACCGCCAGCCGTCGGGCGCGCGACGGGGCGCCGTACCTGCCGGCCAGAGTGTCGGTTGAGCTCACCGGTTCATGGTCCCATGCCGTCTGTTTCTACGATGGGGGGCATGCCCTCCACGCACGCGCCCGCGATCGACCGCTCCGGGCTGCGGTTGATGCACGTCCATGCTCACCCCGACGACGAGTCGAGCAAGGGTGCGGCCTCCACGGCGAGGTACGTCGCCGAGGGCGCGTCGGTGCGGGTGGTGACGTGTACGGGTGGCGAACGCGGCTCGATCCTGAACCCGAAGATGGACCGCCCCGACATCCTCGCGAACATCACCGAGGTGCGTCGACAGGAGATGGAGCGGGCGCGCGACATCCTCGGGGTCAGTCAGACCTGGCTGGGCTTCGTGGACTCGGGTTGGCCCGACGGCGACCCCAAGCCGCCGCTTCCCGATGGCTGCTTCGGACTGGTCCCGCTCGAGGAGGCAACAGAGCGCCTCGTGCGCCAGGTGCGCGAGTTCCGGCCCCACGTCGTCACGACGTACGACGAGCGGGGCGGCTACCCGCACCCCGACCACATCCGCTGTCACGAAGTGAGCGTCGCGGCCTTCGAGGCGGCGGGTGACCCGGACCGGTTCCCCGACGCGGGGGAGCCGTGGCAGCCCCTCAAGCTGTACTACCACCACTCCTTCAACCGGCCCCGGATGCTGGCGCTGCACGAGGCGATGCTCGACCACGACCTCGAGTCGCCGTGGGCCGAGCGCCTCAAGGAGTGGAAGCCCGAGCCCGAGTGGGACGCCCGGATCACGACCCGGGTGCCGTGTGGCGATTACTTCGGGGTGCGCGACCAGGCGCTGCTCGCCCACGCGACCCAGATCGACCCCGACGGATTCTGGTTCGCGATCCCACGCGAGTTGCAGGAGAAGGTCTGGCCGACCGAGGACTTCGAACTGGTCACCAGCCACGTCACCTCACCGCTGCCCGAGGACGACCTGTTCGCAGGCATCGCTGCGCCGACCAGTGGCGACGCCTGAGACACTGACGTCATGCACGCGCTCGCTGTCACCGTGGCCTCCGTCCTGCTCGCTGTCGAGGAGAAGGCGCCGGAGGACGACAAGGTCGTTGCCGGCCCGCTCGGTGCGTTGATCTTCGGGTTCCTGATCCTGTCGGTGATCGTGATCGGCTGGTTCCTCACGCGCAGCCTGCGCAAGGCGGGCAAGGCCCAGGAACAGGGCTTGTACGGCGACGTACCCGCTGCTGAGGACAATGTCGCTTCCGACGGCAACGAGACGGTCGACTGATGGTCGGCCTCGACCAGCTCCTGGGCTTCGGCCTTGCCGCGCTGGTCGTCATCGTCATCCCCGGACCGAGCGTCGTCTTCGTCGTGGGGCGCGCGGTGTCCTACGGCCAGCGGGTGGCGCTCGCCAGCGTCGTCGGCAACACGCTCGGCCTGTTCGTGGTGATGGCCCTGGTCTGTCTGGGCCTGGGCGCGATCGTCGCGGAGTCGATGCTGGTCTTCACCGTCATCAAGTTCGCAGGCGCCGCCTACCTGATCTGGCTGGGCGTCCAGGCGCTCCGCCACCGCAAGAACTTCCGGATGGGGGACGGCGACGCCCGGGTCTCGCTGACCGGCTGGAAGGCCATCCGCCAGGGCTTCGTCGTCGGCGTCAGCAACCCGAAGGGGTTCTTGATCTTCGCCGCGATGCTGCCGCCCTTCGTCGACCAGACCTCGTCGTCGCCGGTGCCCGCGCAGATGTTCGCGCTGGGCAGCCTGGCTGTCTTGCTCGGCCTGGCGTGTGACTCGATCTGGGCGCTGGCCGCTGGTCGTGCCCGGGAATGGTTCGTCGCGTCCGAGAGCCGGGGGAGCGCCCTCGGCGCCATCGGCGGTACGTCGATGATCGGGCTCGGCGTCGGCATGGCGCTCACCGGCCGCCACAACTGACGCCCCCGGCGAGCTCCGGGGTCAGGCCTGCAGATAGCCCATGACGAGGGCCACCATCTCGTCGAGCAGTTCGTCGCGCGCCAGGTTGGCCGGCTGGTCGAGCACCCATCGGGTCGCGAGGGTCTCGAGGCTCAGCACCAGCACCCAGGCCGCGACGGTCGGGGACGGTCGGCGGCTGCTCTCGGGCCGCGCCGCGAAGTAGAACGCCGCCAGGTCGCCGACGCGCTTCTCCAGGACGGATCGCCGGGCCTTGTTGCGGGTGAGCGGTAGTTCTTCGATGACGACCCGCAGCAGCTCCGCGTCCACCTCCAGTGCGGCGACGAGCGCGTCGGCGGTGTCGCGCACCGCGGTCTCTCCGGCGCCACCGATCCGGTCGGACAGTGAGGCGGCCACGCTCTCGGCCACCTGTTCCCAGTAGCGGTCGATGACCACGTCGAGGATGGCGGTCTTGTCCGGGAAGTACTGGTAGAGCGAGCCGGGGCTGATCCCCGCGGTGGTCGCGACGCGGTTGGTGCTGAAGGCGTCGTACCCGTCCTTGACGAGCACGGCGCGACCCGCGGTGATGATCCGCTCGACCATCTCGCGGGAGCGGGCCTGCCGGGGAGCCTTGCGCACGGGGCCGAGCGTAGACGGGTCAGGCGGAGCGGGCTGCCACCTGGCGCCGCTTGGCGTCGTACATCCGGGCGTCGGCGTTGAGCAGCGCGTCGGGCAACAGGTCGATGGAGGTCAACGGCGCGGTACCGATGCTGGCCCGCCTGACCAGGGCGGGAGCGAGTCGGGTGTGGAGTTCGTCCGCGCTGAAGTCGGGGCTCATCACGGCGAACTCGTCGCCACCGAGGCGGGCGATCACATCGGTGTCGCGCAGGTGGTTGCGCAACAGCTCCGCGACCTCGCAGATCAGCGCGTCGCCGGCCCCGTGGCCGCCATGGTCGTTGACGAGTTTGAGGCCGTCGACGTCGATGAACGCGACCGCGGCCGAGGTGCCGAGGCGTTGGCGCCAGCGCACACGTGCCTGCTCGAGGAAGCCGCGCCGGTTCCACAACCCGGTCAGGTCGTCGGTGATGGCGAGGAGATGGGTGGTCTCGTGCAGTTCGACGGCGGAGACCAGCTGGGTGTGGACCGCCACCTTGTCGAGGGCGACCGACGCTGCGTTGGCCAGTCCCTGGAGCAGCGCGATCTCCTCGTCCGTGGCTTCGTGGGTGTCGGCCCAGTAGGCGCCGATGGCGGCGATCGGGTCGATCGAGCGCACGGGCATCATCACCAGGCTCTTCACGAACGTCGGCCGGTACGCCTCGAACGGAATGCGCGGATCGGCGTAGATGTCGGGGATGACGACGTGGGTGCCGTGCAGCATCGCCCAGCCGCTGATGCAGGCCTCGAGGGGAAAGCGCAGGCCCTTCCAGAGCGGCTCGATCGCGTCCTCGTCGGCGTAGAAGCACTGCTCGCCGTCCCGCAGGACGAACGTGGCGCCGTCACAGTGGGCGAGTTCGCGCGCCGCACTGCGGATGACGGCCTGGACGTCGTCGAGGTCGGCGGCGAGCGAGAGCTGCTGGATCGCGAGCAGCAGGCGGTCCACTCCGTTCATGCCTCCCCTTTCGGCAGCAAGCAGGCTGACATTCGCGAGTTGAACACGAGTAAATGCTCGCGTCACAATGAACCATGAGCGCTGAAGCTGCTGTCACCCCCCACGGGTCCTGGTCCGGCACCACCCCGTCCCGCTTCAAGGCGGGCGGCGACCGCAACCGCCGTCTCGGCCGCCCGCTGAAGCTGATCGGTCGCGTG
Organism: Nocardioides sp. WS12; assembly: GCF_014108865.1. Taxonomy (NCBI): domain Bacteria; kingdom Bacillati; phylum Actinomycetota; class Actinomycetes; order Propionibacteriales; family Nocardioidaceae; genus Nocardioides; species Nocardioides sp. WS12. Next base: position 2,088,990 of record NZ_CP053928.1, read on the forward strand.
AAGGACGTCGACGACGCACTCCTGACCCGGATCGGCGAGGCGATGATGGAGCGCGACGAGCCGGGAGCGCGGCTCGCGGACGCGATCCGATTGCGAGCAGGTGCCCCCGGCCGGGTCACGATGGAGCAGGCCCGCCAGGCCATGGAGTACGGCGTCGGGTCGGTGCCTGACGCACCCCCGGCGCTCGTGGAGTTCTTCTCGATGGTCGAGGCGGAGCCGGACTGGCTCGATCGCGACCTCGTCGAGGAGGGTGCCCGGGTCTTCCGGCGCCTCGGGCAGAACGCCCAGGACGTGCTGCTCCAGTTGTCCCTGGTCGGCGGCTACCGCTTCGGTGGGCCGACCGACCTGCTGGTGGCCACCGGCGCGCTGACCGGCGGCGCGACCCTGCGCCGGCTGGCCGAGACGCAGAAGTGGGGTGCGGCGCTGCCGCGGCCCGGCGCGCTGACGCCGCCGCGTGACGGCGCCGCCGCCGGTGAGGCCTGGCGGCTCACCGTGCACGTCCGGCTGATGCACGCGATGGTCAACCACTCGTTCGAGCCGCAGTGGGACACGGCGCGATGGGGACTGCCGATCAACCAGGCCGACCAGGCATCGACGCTGGGTCTCTTCGACGGCGTGCTCCTGATCGGCTCCCGGGCGCTCGGGGTGTCGATCGGGAAGCGCGATTCCCGGGCCCTCATGCACCTGTGGAAGTACGTCGGCTGGTTGATCGGCGTCGCCGACGAGTTCCTCGTCGATGACGAGTGGGAACGTCACCGGATCGACTACCACGTGCTCCTCGCCCAGGGCCCCATCTCCGAGGCCGGGCCGAAGCTCGCCCAGGCCGTCGTCGCGACGCAGACCGAACGCACCTACCCCGGCGTCCCGGGGTTGTTGCAGGGGATGCGCGGTCGCTACGAGCGGGAGCGGCTGCTCTCGATGCTGACCGTGTTCCTCGGTCCGGAGAGCATGCGCGAACTCGGCCTCCCGATGCGGCCGCCGTGGGCCCACACCTACCTCGTCGCGCTCAACACAATGAGGTATCGCGTGTTCGGCCGGCTCCCCGGCGGGCAGGACCGGCTGCTGCGGTGGGGTGACCGGCGAGTGCAGTGGGTGCTGGACAGCTACTTCGAGGGCAAGCCGGAGGACGTCGGCAAGATCGGGGTCTGACGCCCGGTCAGCCCAGTCCGAGAGCGCCCAGGGTGGTCGGAAGGGTGGCGTTCATTCCGGGTGCCCAGCCGTCCCACGTGAGGACGCCGCAGACACTGTCGACCAGCCGGATGACGTCTCCGTGGTCGGTGGCCACCACGAGGAACGACGACGGCTCCGACGCCAGGCAGCTCTCGCCCTCCACTTCGCTCGGGTCCTGCCAGGCGGTGTCGAGCGCGGCCAGCTGGGCAGCCGTCAGCGGCGTGGCCTCGCCGGTCGGTGAGCACCGAACCGCGGCGACGAGGCCTTCGCGTCCCGGCTTGACGGGGCTCGCGGCGGGAGCCTGCTCGCAGCCCAGAGGGCCGGTGTAGTCGCGGTGGTATGCGAGGTCGTCGCGTTGCTTGTCGAGAGCTCCAAGGAAGGCGTTGAGGAGGTCGCCACCGTCGACTTCGTGACCCTCGACCGCAATGGTGCCGCAGAACGTCGTGGGGACGAGTGTGGTCCGGTTGCCCATCGTGAACATCAGGGACTGGCGGGTGTTGAGGACCGAGATCGCGGCGCAGCGGGCCGGATCGGGTGCAGGCAGGTCGGCCAGGTCGGCAAGGAATCCGTCGAGGTCCTCGACAAGAGCGTCCATGCCGCCGAGCACCCTGCTCTGGTCAGTTGTTGACAGGGGCTGTGCCATGCCGCCGTCGAGGTCGGGGCAGAAGCGGACGCTCGTGAGGCCGTCGAGGGTGCCGGTCGTCTGGCTCGCGTCGGCGAGCTCGGGCAGGGTCGCCGGGCAGGCCGGGGCGTCGTACGGCGCGGTGGTCTCGGTGTCGTCGGCGGCACGATCGGCGTCCGGGCCCTGGGTGGAGACGACGGCGGCAGCGCCGATCACGGCGACCGTCGCGGCCGCGGCGCCGAGGCCGACCAGGCGGTTGCGGTGGCGCGCACGACGGGCGGCCGTGCTGACTGTCTGCGGGTCGAGGCTCGAGGCGTCGTCGGGGACTGCGGCCTGCAGCAGGCCGCGGAGCTGGGTCTCTTCATTCATGGGAGTCCTCCAGGAGTCCGGATGTGCGGAGGGCGCGCAGGGCGCGTGAGGTCTGGCTCTTGACCGTGCCGGCGCTGATCCCCAGCGCCTCGGCGGTCTGGGCCTCGGAGAGGTCGTCGAAGAACCGGAGTACGACGACCGCTCGCTGTCCGCGCGGAAGGCTGGCCAGCGCGACGAGCACGTCCTGGCGCACCCCGGCATCGGCGTCACCAGAGGACGGCCGGTCGGGCAGCGTGCCCGTGGGCACCTCGCCGTTCCAGCGTCGCCGCCACCAGTCGGTGTAGGTGGTGAGCATCGTTCGTCGTACATAGGCATCGACGGCACCGCCGTCGATCCGGTCCCAGCGACCCCAACACTTCATCAGGGCGGTCTGGACGAGGTCCTCGGCCTTGTGGCGGTCGCCGGTCAGCAGCCATGCGCTGCGCCACAGCGCCCGACTGCGTGCGGCGACGTACTCCTCGAATGTCGGCGCAGCGCCGGGTTTCTCGTTGACGAGCACGGGGACAGCCTCGCGCATTTCACCACCTCCACCCCTCAGGACGGGGTGGGTGCGGGGATCGGTTGTCAGAGCAGCGTGCCGCGGATCACGATGTCGATCGCGAGGTAGGCGGCCTCGCGCGGGTCATCGCCGTCGGCGCCGGCGCGCACGGCCAGGGCCTGGGAGCTGGCGATGCCGCCGAGGCCCCAGGTGGTGAGGAAGAAGTAGGCCGCGGAGAGCGGGCCGGGGCGGGCGTTTCCGAGCTGTTGCTGCTCGAGGATGGCTGCGCGTGCGGTCTCCTGGACCGGGCCGATGTACCGGTCGTACATGTAGTCGAAGCGCGGGCCGGGGCGGGCCGACTCCTGGTGGATGATCCGGGCCAGGGTGGGTTGCTCGAGGGTGACGTCGACCCAGCGGCGCATCAGGGTCCGCAGCGCCTCCTCGGGCTCGAGGTCCTCGTCGAGTGGGGCGAACAGGGCCGCGGTCAGCCGGGCGAAGGCGTGGTCGACGGCGGCCGTCCAGGCGGCGTCCTTGGACGGGTAGCGCTGGTAGACCATGTTGTGGCTGACGCCCAGGTGCCGGCAGATGGCGCGGATCGACGCACCGTCGAAGCCGAGGTCAGCAAACGCCGCGAGGAGCTGGTCGAGCAGGTGATCGTCATCGATCAGACGCGGGCGCATGCCGTCACCGTAGTGGGCGGGTCGTGGGCCGTACCGCCCATTTTGGAGTTTGTTGTCAACTGCCAACTTAACCCGTAACGTTGGTCACAAGTCCTCGTTGGCGGTATGTCAACAAGGATCGAACCGGGGGGTCAGTCGTGGCAATTGCCAACGCTGGGCGGGAGGTACCGTCTGCGGCCAGACCGCTACTGCCCATCGGTGACCTCTTCCAGTTCACTGCCCAGGTCGTGCGAGCGCTCTTCCAGCGCCCCTTCCAGTGGCGTGAGTTCTCCGACCAGGCATGGTTCGTCACCCGCGTCTCGCTGCTCCCCACGATGGCCATCACCATCCCGTTCGGGGCAGTGCTGAGCCTGCAGATCGGCTCCCTGTTCAACCAGCTCGGCGCGCGCTCGTTCACCGGGGCGGTGTCGGTCGTCGGCATCGTGCAGCAGGCGGGCCCGGTGGCCACGGTGGTCATCGTCGCCGGCGCAGCGGGCACGGCCGTGGCGGCCGACCTCGGCTCCCGCAAGGTGCGCGAGGAGCTGGACGCGATGGAGGTGCTCGGCATCTCGGTGATCCAGCGGTTGGTGGTGCCCCGCGTCCTCGCGATGGCGGTCATCGCCGTGCTGCTCAACGGCGTGGCCACCACCGTCGGTGTCGCCGGTGGCTACGGCTTCAACGTGCTCGTCCAGGGCGGGTCGCCCGGCGCGTACGTCCACGCCTTCACGGCCCTTGCCCAGCTGCCGGACCTCTGGGTCGGTGAGATCAAGGCGTTCATCTTCGGAGCCATCGCCGGCATCGTCGCCTGCCACCAGGGCGTCAACGCCAAGGGCGGGCCTGCGGGTGTCGGTGCCGGCGTCAACCAGTCCGTCGTCATCTCGTTCGTGCTCCTGTTCGTCGCCAACGCGGTCCTGACGCTGGTCTACTTCCAGCTCGTCCCGCCGAAGGGGCTGTGATGTCGACCAGCAACCCGATCACCACCGCTGTCCGAGCGACGCACCAGGCGCTCGGCGAACTCGGCGACCAGGTCGCCTTCTACGGCAAGGCCCTCGGCGGCATCCCGAAGGCGTTGACGCGCTACCGCGGCGAGGTCTACCGGTTGCTCGCCGAGGTCAGCCTCGGTCGCGGCGCGCTCGTGATGGTCGGCGGCACGCTCGGGATCATTGTCTTCGAGGTGCTGGCCGTCGGCTCGGTCGTCGGCCTGGTGGGCTACCAGGGCCTGAAGCAGGTCGGTATCCAGCCGTACGTCGGCTTCCTGTCGGCGTACTTCAACACACGTGAGGTGGCGCCCCTGATCGCCTCGAACGCACTCGTGGCCACGGTCGGTGCCGGCTTCACGGCCCAGTTGGGTGCGATGCGGATCAGCGAGGAGATCGATGCCGTCGAGGTGATGGCGATCCCGTCGATTCCCTACCTCGTCACCACGCGCGTCATCGCCAGCTTCGTCGCGGTGATCCCGCTCTACCTGGTCGGCCTGATCGGGACGTACGCGGCGACCCAGGCGGTGTCGGTCTACTACTACGGCCTCACGCCCGGCACCTATGACCACTACTTCACGCTCTTCCTGCCACCGATCGATGTGCTCTATTCGTTCGGCAAGGTGCTGGTGTTCGCGGTGATCCTCACGCTCATCTGCTGCTACTACGGCTTCACGGCCAGCGGCGGCCCGGCCGGGGTGGGCGTCGCCGTCGGACGCGCGGTCCGCCTCTCGCTGGTGATGATCGTGATCGCCGACTTCTTCCTCAGCCTCGCCCTGTGGGGGTCGAGTACGACGGTGCGGATAGCAGGATGAGCAGGCCGCCGAGTCCTCACGCGCGCCCTCTACTCGGGCTCGTCTACATCGCGGTCCTGACCGCGCTCATCGCGACGAGCATCGGTGTCTACAACAAGTCGATGCCCTGGCAGGACGCGGTCGAGGTCTCGCTCACCACGACCACGCCGGGCCTCGAACTGAACCCGAACTCCGACGTGAAGCTCCAGGGCCTGCGGGTCGGCGTGGTCCGCGAGGTCGTCTCCACCGGCGAGGCCGCCAGGGTGATCCTCGAGATCGACCCCGACAAGGTCTCCCTGATCCCCGCGAACATCGATGCGGCGATCGTGCCCAAGACCCTCTTCGGTGAGAAGTACGTCGACCTCCGGGTGCCGCCGCAGGCCTCGACCACGCCGATCGCTGATGGGGGCGTGATCGAACAGTCGAAGACGTCGGTCGAGATCGGCGCGATGTTCAGCAAGCTGGTGCCGGTGCTGCAGGCGCTCAAGCCCGAGCGGCTCTCGGTCACCCTGGCCGCGCTGGCCGACGCGCTCGACGGCCGCGGCGAGAAGCTCGCCGTCACCCTGACCCAGCTCGAACAGCTCACCGGCGAGCTCGATCCGCACATGGAGACGCTGGTTTACGACCTGCGTCAGTTCGCCGAGGTGTCGGACGTGTACGCCGGGGCGGCGGACAACCTGATGCGCGTCCTCGACGCCTCGACCGGCATCTCGACGGACCTCCTCGTGCCCGACGAGCGGTCGATGGGCGAGTTCCTCGACCAGGCGCTGTTGTCGGTGAAGAAGACCGATCAGGTGCTCGAGGAGAACGACGACCGCATCGTCCGGTTGGCGGGGGACTCGCGCGCCGTCCTCGCACTGCTGGATGAGTACTCGCCGGGCCTCGGTTGCTTCCTCGAGGCGTTGCACACCGGGGACATCCTCGCCAACGAGTCCGTCGGGTCCCGCGGTTCGTTCATCGACCTCACCATCGACATGGTCACGGCCAACAAGCCGTACACCGCGCCCAACGACCTGCCCTCGAACCCCCTCAGCGACGCCCACGCCAGCACGCTCCCGAGCTGGGTTCCGAACTGGAAGCCGCACTGCCCCGAGTACGCGCCTTGGGTGTACGACCTGCAGGAGTCCGTGGAGTCCGTGGAGTCCGCGAAGCCGGCGGCCCGGCCCGCCGTGCCTGACCTGGCCGCGGCCATCCAGGAGGCCCGTGAAGGCATGGCTCGGGCGAAGGCTGCACGGGCGCTGGGCGTGCACAACGAGGACGTCCCGACCTACGCCGAGCTCCTCGTCCTGCCCCTCATCGCCGACGGAGAGGTCCGGGCACCATGACATCCACCCATCGCTCCAGGATCCCCTCTTCGGCGTACAAGCTGGTGGCCTTCGGCACGATCACCACGGTTCTCATCGGCGTGCTGGCGACCCTGATCGGCAACATCTCCTTCGTCGACAGCCGTACCTACTACGCGCTGTTCTCCGACGCAACGAGCGTGTTCAAGGGCGACCGGGTCCGGCTGTCCGGGGTGGAGGTCGGCTCGGTCCGCGGCCTTGAGATCGTCGACGGACCGAACGGGACGCACCTGGCCCGGGTCGAGTTCACGGTCGAGGACACCGTGCCGATCTACGCCGACGCCCAGCTGCAGTTGCGCTACGAGAACATCGTCGGCCAGCGCTACCTCTCGATCTCCGAATCGCCCGAGGGCCAGGAGAAGATGGCCGACGGCGGCACCTTCCCGGCTTCGCAGACGACGCCGGCCCTCAACCTCACCGAGCTCTTCAACGGTTTCCAGCCGCTCTTCCGGGCGCTCGAGCCGAAGCAGCTCAATGACTTCAGCTTCCAGTTGGTCCGCGCACTCCAGGGCGAATCCACCGACCTGGCGGCCTTCATGCGCGACACCGGGCAGCTGACCAACACGATCGCCGACCGCGACGCGGTCATCGGCGACGTGGTCACCAACCTCAACACGGTGCTGGAGACCGTCGGCACCCGTGACGGCAAGCTCACCGCACTGATCGTGGAGTTCCGCGACCTGATGACCGGCCTGTCGAAGAACAGCGACACCATCGAGGCCGCCCTGCCCGACCTGGCCAGGTTGCTCGCGGGTACGACGGACGCCATCGCCGACGTCCGGGGCCCGCTCAAGAAGGACGTCGACTCGCTCAAGGTCCTCTCGGGCCAGCTCCACGACACGCGGGGTGACCTCGAGGACTCCTTGAACATCACGCCGGAGCGCCTCAAGGTGCTCACCCGCGCCGGTTCATACGGGTCGTGGTTCAACTACTACCTGTGCGGCCTGTCCGCCGAGGTGCAGCTGCTCAACGGAGCGGTGACGTTGGGAACTCCCTCCGTCGCGGTGACCGACAAGAACACGGTCTGCGCCGGGGGGATCGAGCAATGACCAAGCAGAGTCCGAGTGACTGGGCCAAGGTGCGGGCCGCACTCGTCGGCCTCGCCGGCATCGCGGTTCTCCTTGCCGCAGCCGTGAACTTCCAGCGGTTGCCCCTCGTGGGTGGCGGCGAGACCTATCAGGCCGAGTTCACCGACGCGGCCGGTCTGGTCGCCGGCGAAGAGGTCCGCGTGGCGGGGATCAAGGTCGGCCAGGTCGACTCGATCGAACTGGCCGACACCTTGGTGCTCGTCACGTTCACCGTCAAGGGCGTCGACATGGGCGACGACACGACGGCGGGCATCGAGGTGAAGACCTTGCTCGGCCAGCACTTCCTGCGGCTGAGCCCCAACGGACACGGCGAACTGGCGGAGGGATCGACGATTCCCCTTGCGCGGACCTCGACCCCACTCAACATCGTTCCGGCGTTCGAGCAGCTGAGCGGCCAGATCCAGGAGATCGACACCGGCCAGGTCGCCGAGGCCTTCGATGCACTCACCGAGACGCTCGGGGCGACCACACCCGAGACGACCCAGACGCTGAACGGCCTGAGCCGGCTCTCGCTCGCGATCTCCTCGCGCGACGAAGAGATCACCGAGCTCTTCTCCCGCACCCACCAGGTGTCCGGAGTCGTGGCCGACCGCGACAAGGAGTTGGCTGAACTGCTCACCGGCACCGACGACGTCCTCCAGGTGCTTGCCGATCGGCGTGCGGTGATCACCGCGATCATTCGCGACACCCGGGGCCTCGCCCAGCAGATCAGCGGCCTGGTCACGGACAACGAAGAGGGCCTCGAGAAGGCCCTCACGCAGCTCGATGCGGTGCTCGAAGTCCTCAAGAAGAACCGTCAGCAGATCGACGACACGATGAAGTACGGCCTGTCCTATGCGCGCGAGTTCGTATCGGTCGGTGGTAGTGGCCGCTGGTTCGACTCGTGGGTGAAGTTCCCCACCCTGGCGACGCTCTGCGCCAAGGACTCCGACAACGACCTGTCGGCGCTGCTGGACACCGTGCTGACCCCGCTCAACGAGGCCGCTACCGGGAAGTCGACACCGTGCCTGCCCCTCGAGGTCCCCGGAGGAACGCAGTGATCGGGAAGACGACAGTGAAGCGACTCGCACTGGTCGGCGTGGTCGGCGTGGTGCTGGCTTCCAGCGGCGCCGCCATCGATGACGGCAGCGACAAGACCCTGACCGCCAGGTTCGCGAGCACCACCAGCCTCTACGAGGGGGCGAAGGTCAAGGTGCTCGGCGTCGCGGTCGGCAAGGTCGAGTCGATCGAGGTCAAGGGCACCGAGGTCGAGGTGACCATGTCGTACGACAAGGACCTCGAACTGCCCGCCGACGTCCACGCGCTGATCGTGCCGCCGTCGATCGTCGGCGACCGGTTCGTCCAGCTGGCACCGGTCTACGAATCCGGGCCCGTCCTCGCCGACGGCGCGGGCCTCGAGCAGGCGAACACCGGCGTCCCCATGGAGCTCGACGAGGTCTACTCGAGCCTCGACGACCTCACCACGGCCCTCGGCCCCACCGGCGCCAACAAGGACGGTGCGCTGTCGGACCTCATCACGGCAACGGCTGAGAACCTCAACGGCCGCGGTGCCCTCTACAACCAGACGATCCGCGAGATGGCGGACGCCGTGACCACGCTGGCCACCAGTTCCGGGGACATGACGGGCACGGTCGAGAACCTCAACACGATCACCCACACGCTCGCCGGCAAGGACCGCCAGATGCGCCGCCTGGTGGCCAACCTCGTCAAGGTGGCGACCGTGCTCAACGGCCAGACCAAGGGCATCGATGGTGCCGTGACGTCGCTGCGGACGGCCCTGGCTGACGTGAACACGTTCATCCGCGCGAACCGCGACGAGTTGGGCAGGACGGTCGACGACCTCGCTGACGTCACGTCGATCCTCGACAAGCACAGCACGACGCTCGCCAAGCTGCTCGACCTCGCGCCGGTCGGCATCACCAGCCTGGGCAACATCTACGTCCCGCAGAACTGGGACCCGGCCCACCCGGAACTCACCCCGATCGGCGCCCGGGCCGGCTCGATCGCCATGCGGACCGCCTCGCTCGAGGGGCTGGACATGCAGATGACCTCGGCGTTGACCGCCTTGTGCACGGCCCTGCCTGCCCAGCAGGCAAGCGAGTTGGCAGCCTTCTGCAACGCCCTCCGTTCGGTCGGAAGCCTGGGGTCACTCATCACCCAGATCGGCCGCGGCGAACTCTCGCCGTCGGCCGAAACGCTCGAGCAGCTCATCGGGGGTGCCCGGTGATGCGCTGCGTCGCGCTGGTCGCCGTGGCCTCCAGCCTGCTGCTGGCAGGCTGTGACTACAGCGGTGCCGACAGCCTGCCGCTCCCCGGTGGCACGACGGGGGACACCTACCCGGTCACCGTCGTGTTCGCTGATGCCACCAACCTGGTGGCGAAGGAGACCTGCCGGGCCAACGACACCGTCATCGGGAGCGTCGAGTCGGTGGAGCTCGACGAGGACCTCGCCGCCGAGGTCGTGTGCCGGATCCGCCACGACGTCGAACTCCCGGCCAACGTCACTGCCACGATCCGCGAGACCAGCCTCCTGGGTGAGCGGTTCGTGTCGCTCGACGTACCCGAGGGTCAGGCCCCGGCCGGCGTCCTGAAGGAGGGTGCGATCCTTCCGGCCGCGACCACCCGGGTCGACCCGAACGCCGAAATGGTGCTGGGTGCCTTCTCGCAGGTCATCAACGGGGGCGGGCTGTCCAACGTCGCCACCATCACCCGGGAGCTGACCGCTGCCCTCAAGGGGTCCGACCTGGGTGCCACCGTCGACGGCCTCAACTCCGTCGTCGGTCCGCTCAACCGCAACCGCAGCGCGATCACCGCAACGCTCGAGTCCGTAGACCGGCTCAGCCGCAAGCTGGCCAGTCAGCGCGCGACCATCGGCGACGCCCTCGACGCGATCCCCGAGGGGCTCGCGGTCCTTGACCGCCAGCGGCCTCGACTGGTCAAGCTCCTGCGTCAGTTGCAGGACCTGTCCGCGACGGCGCTGCCGTTGATCGCGAACGCCAAGGCCAACACGGTCGCAGGCCTCAAGCACCTCGACCCCGTCCTCGCCCAGCTGGTCTCGGCGGGTGACGAACTGTCACGCACCCTGGAACGGATCGCGACCTTCCCGATTCCGAGCAACCAGTTGCAGGCGTTCAAGGGCGACTACGGCGGCATCTACATCGACTTCGAGCTCGACGTCGACAGCCTCGACGCCCTGCTGCGCACGGCGGCACTGCCCGCCGGTACGCCGAACCCCGGTGTCACCCCGGGAGCAACTCCCGGACTGCCGATCGAGATCCCCGGACTCGACCTGCCCGGGCTGGGCCTCGACGTGCTCGACCCGTTGCTGGTCGGTCTGCTGCAGAGGAACGCCCAGTGACGACTCGACTCACAAGGATCCAGCTCGCGATCTTCCTGGTCGTGACCCTCGCTGCGCTCGTGTACGGCGCCGTCCGGTTCTTCGACGTCGACGAGGTGTTCAACCCGCCGTACGAGGTGAACGCGGAGTTCTCCTACGCCGGCGGCATCTACCCCCGCGCCGACGTCGACCTGCTCGGCACTCGGGTCGGCACGGTCCGCGAGGTCCTGCCGGGGCCGGACTCCACGTCCAGGGTGGTGCTGGCGATCGACGAAGGCGTCGAGATCCCCACGGACGTCACCGCACGCATCGGCAACAAGTCCGCGATCGGCGAGCAGTACGTCGAGCTGATCCCGCGGACCGCAGGCGGACCCGTCCTCGCCGATGGCGACACGATCCCGGTGTCCCGGACGCTGGCGCCCCTGCGCGTCGAGCAGCTCATCGGCCACCTCGATGCCCTGGCTGGCTCGATTCCGACCGACGACCTGGCGACCGTGCTCGAGGAGTTGTCGACGGCCGTGTCCGGGATGGGACCTGATCTCGGTCGTCTCATCGACGGGACGAACGAACTCACCCGCACCTCGCTCGAGAACATCGACTCGCTCACCGGCCTGATCGACGACGCCCGGATCGTGCTCGACACCCAGGCCGAGCTCGGACCGCAGACCACCGCGTACCTCAGCGAGCTCGCGCCGTTGCTGGAGGCGTTCCGGAAGCTCAACCCCGAACTGGCCGGCCTCTTCACCGACGGCGCCAGTGCCAGCGCCCAGGTGACCGGGCTGCTGGTCGACACCGAGAAGTCCCTGCCGGTCCTGCTCGACAACCTCACCGGCCTCAACGCCGTCTTCGCCGAGCGCCTGCCGTCGGTCCGCAAGACGATGGTGGTCTTCCCGTGGGCCGTCGAGATCGGCGCGACCGCCGCCCGCTACTGCACCCACCTCAACGCGGACGGGACCGGGGTGGAGGCGACCTGCGACTACGACGCAGAAGGAAACCCCCGGGTCAGTGGACACATCGCCCTGCAACTGCCCGAGGCGCCCGGAATGGCGCCGTACCACCCCTGCACGAAGGGGTACGAGGACACCAACCGCTACCGCCCCGACGGAGCGCCGATGAAGGGCGGACGTCGTGAGGCCGCCGACGAGGAGCCGAACATGAAGGCCGGCTGCACCGCGTCGCCGTACGACCCCCTTGGCCCGAACGTGCGGGGTTCGCAGAACGCGACGAGCCGCGAGGGCCTGTACCGCGGAGCGCCCGGTTGGGGCCTGGCTGTGTACGACGAACAGACCGAACTGATGGTCGCCCCGGACGGCAGCACGTTCCGCCTCACCGGGACGACCGGCACCCCGCCGCCGAAGGGCGACGCGGGACTGGCGTGGCTGCTGCAACAGGGTGGCGCGCAATGAAGGAGCTGAGCATGCGGAAATCGGTACCGACGGGGCTGCTCGCCGTCGCCTTGGTCGCCCTGCTGGTGATCGCGGCGGTGCTCTGGAACCAGGACCGCGACACGTGGGATGACGGCGCCGTCGCGGTCGCGAAGGAAGAGGCCACGAACTTCTTCACCCTCGACCACAGCACCGCCGACGCGGACGTCGACCGGGTCCTCGCACTCGCCACGGGCAAGCTCAAGAAGGACTACGCCGGCGAGCGCGACACGGTCGTGGCCAGCGCCGTCGAGCAGGAAGTTGTCTCCTCGGCCAGCGCGCCCAGGGGCGGCGCCGCCGTGGAGTACGCAGGCACGGACACGGCGAAGGTGCTCGTCGCCCTGGACGTGACCTCGTCGGCCAAGGGCGTCAAGACCCAGGACAAGCGGGTCCGACTGCGTGTCACCGTCGACCGCGTCGACGGCGCCTGGCTCGTCTCGGCGATCGAGGAAGTCCGATGAAGCGGCTCGACCAGGTCCTCCTCGCTGTCGTGCTCGTGGTCGCCGCTGCGGTCGGCTGGTTCGCCACCCGCGACGAGCCGACCCACAAGGAGCCTGCGGCCGAGAAGGACGGCAGCTACGTCATCGGTTCGCTGCCCGAAGACGGTGAGAAGCCGGTCGGTGCGTGCGCGCAGGGCCTGGCCACCGCGCTCAGCTACGACCACCGCTCGTTGGCCGAAGGCCTCGACCGGGCCACCGCGCTGATGACCGACGAGTTCGGCAAGCGGTTCCGCGACACGTTCGAGAAGACCACCACGAAGGACGCGACCGCGAAGAAGGTCGTGACCCGGGCCGTCGTGCGCGGCGCGGGACTGGCCACGAGCGACGGCGACGCTGCCACGTGCCTGGCCTTCCTCGACCAGGTGCTCGTGCGCAGCGACGGCATCGACAAGGGCTCGGAGCCGGTGAAGGTCAGCCAGAACCGGGTGACCGTGACGCTGCGCCAGGTCGACGGCACCTGGCTGGTCGACGACATCGAGCCGTTCTGACCGGGCCAGGCTGTCAGCCTCGGGTGACCTCCATACCCAGCCAGTCGGCGAGCGCTTGCACCTCGGCGTCGACGGCATCTCCGATGGCCGGATCCCACATGAAGTCCTCGTGGACGGCGTGCACCCGCAGCGTCCGGGTCTTGCGATCGGCCTTCGCGTCGAGCTTCCCGACCAGCCGGTCGTCGTACAGGATCGGGAGGGCGAAGTAGCCCCAGCGGCGCTTCGCGGCCGGCTTGTACATCTCCAGGACGTACTCGAACTCGAACAGCTCCTGCGCCCGGTCGCGGTCGTGGAGGAGGCGGTCGAACGGCGACAGCAGCGCACACCGGCCCTCGAACGGTTCCTCGGAGGCTGCGAGGGCGTCGGTGTCGACCCGCCACGTCCCCGCGACACCCTCCACCTCGGCCTCCTCGCCGGTCTCGCCCACCTCCACGAACTCGGAGAACTGGGCGGCGGGCCGGGCGCGGGCGATGCCGAGAGAGGCAAGCCGCCGGCCGGCGAGCTCGGCACACGCGTCCTCGTAGGACGGAAGGGTCAGGTCGGTCGGGTGGACACGCTCGGCCAGGTCGAAGCAGCGGAGCCGGCCCCGCCGACCGCTGATGGCCAGTTCGCCGAACATCATCAGGAACTCCAGCATGAGCACGACGTTCTTGTCGTTGGTCCAGCCCGTCGACTGCCACGGCTCGACCGCGGTGTCGGGCACCTCGCTGGCGATCACGGGGCCGGTGTCGCGCACCCGCGCCAGGACGTCCGCCCGGAAGGCGGCGTTGGCCTCCATCCACTGCAGGGCACGGTCGTGGCGGCCCCAGCGACGGACCGTTGCCAGGGCGAGGACGACGTCGTCCATGACCCGGACGTAGGAACCGTGCTCGATGAGCGAGCGCTCCTCCTCGAGGGCGAAGCGCAGGTCCGAGGGGGAGTAGCCGGCGCCGAGCCGCGACCACGCGACCAGGTCGACGTTCGGTGCGATCGCGGCGGTCGGGTCGATCTGCAGCAACGTCAGGTGATCGACGGTGGCCACCAGGGACTCCGGGCGCCATGCGTCCAGCAGTTGTGCCCGGACGGCAATCCGCCGGGCCTGCTGTCGATCGAGCCGGATCATCGGGTCGGCCTGGCTCAGAGCCTGGCGAGCGCGGCCTTCAGCGGGTCCAGCCCGAGCGAACCGAGGTCGAGCGCCGCAGTGTGGAAGGCCTTGAGGTCGAACGCCGAGCCGTGGCGGGCCTGCGCATCGGCCCGGGCGTCGAGCCAGATCCGTTCTCCGACCTTGTACGACGGCGCCTGGCCCGGCCAGCCGAGGTACCGGTTGACCTCGAACTTCAGCGATCCGTCGTCCATCCGGGAGTGGGCGCGCATGAACTCGAAGACCCGGTCGGCGTCCCAGACCTCGCCACCCCGCCAGCCGAACGGGTTGTCCTTCGGGATGGTCAGCCCGAGGTGCACGCCGATGTCGACGATCACCCGTGCTGCCCGGAAGCCCTGCATGTCGAGGAAGCCGAGCCGGTCGCCCGGATCGGCGAAGTAGCCGAGCTCGTCCATCAGCCGTTCGGCGTACAGCGCCCACCCCTCGCCGTGGCCGCTGACCCAGCACAGCAATCGTTGCCAGCGGTTCAGCAACTCGGCCTGGTGGACGACCTGGGCGCACTGCAGGTGGTGGCCGGGCACGCCTTCGTGGAAGACGGTGGTCGTCTCGCGCCACGTGGAGTACTGCTTGTGGTCGTCGGTGAACGAGAACCACATCGTGCCGGGGCGGGAGAAGTCCTCGGTGGGCGGGGAGTACCAGGCGCCGCCGTCGTTGGTGGGAGCCACCTTGCAGTTCAGGGTGCGGATCGGGTCGGCGATGTCGAAGTGCACGCCGTCGAAGTCGGCGAGGATCGCGTCGGACTTCGCCTGCATCCACGCCTGGAAGGCCTCACGGCTTCCGCAGTCGCGGGCGGGATCGGCGTCGAGCGCGGCCACCGCATCGGCCACCGAGCCGCCGGTGACGATGCGCTGGGCGGTCGAGGCCATGTCGTCCTCGATGCGCTTGAGTTCCTCCCAGCCCCACGCGTAGGTCTCCTCGAGGTCGACGGTGGCGCCCAGGAAGTATCGCGACGCGAGGGAGTAGGCCTCGCGGCCCACTCCGTCGGTCTCGCGCCCGCGGGGCTGGAGGTCGGTCTCGATGAACCGGCCGAACTCGGCGTACGACGACGAGGCGGCTTCGGCCGCGCGGGTCAAGGCCGGCTTGAGCGCGTCGGGTGCGGCGCTGACGGCCTGCTGGAAGTAGTCACCGGCCGTGCCTTCCTGACCGGTCCAGCCGCGCACCTGGCTGGCCACTTCGACGTACTGCCGACGGGCGGAGACGCGGCCGGCGTCGGCCTCCTCCAGCAGAGTGGCGCGGTAGCCGGCGAGGGCAGCGGGAACGGCGCTGAGTCGCTGCCCGATCGCCTCCCACTCCTCGGTGCTCCCGGTCGGCATCAGGTCGAAGATCTCGCGGACCGCGTGGATGGCACTGCTGATGACCGAGAACTCGCTGCGGTCGATGCGGGCGTCCGCGCGCTCGACGGTGAGTCCGACGCGTTCGAGGAAGGCGTCCTTGGCGACCTGCTCGCGGGCGTCGCTCGCTTCGATCGCCGCGACGTCGGCCAGGGCCCTGCGGTGCAACTCCTCGCTCGCCGCGAAGCCGTCAGGCGAGAAGTCCGGCAGTTCGTGCTCGTGGCCGGGGATGCCGGCGTAGGTCGCGGTCAGGGGATCGAGTGCGGCCACGTCCTCGACGAATTGGTCAGTACGGGCGTCCACGAGTCGCGTCATGACGGGAACCCTAGGGTGCGCTGCCGACAAGGGCACGCGCATATCGGTCGGCCAACACGCGGAGGTGGTCCACGAGGGCCGGAGGCGACTCGACGGTGAAGTCCAGGCCGAGCATGCCGATCCACACGGCGACGATCTCCAGGCTGTCGCCGCCCGTGACCAGGACGCTGCGCCCGTCGTCGCGCGCCTCGACCACGCCGACCGCCGGATTGATCCGGGCGAGGACGTCGTCGGCGGGTGCGTCGATCACCAGACGGGCGTGCACGGCCCAGCCGGTGCGGGCGACCTCGCGTACGACGAGTTCGGTCAGGTCGCCCGGCAGGGGAGCGGGCGTGAAGTTGCGCCCGCCGGGCAGACGGAGCGTCAGCCAGTCCACCCGGTACGGCGACCAGTCACCCGTGGACGGATCGCGGCCCACGACGAACCAGCGCCGCTGCCAGGCCACCATCTTGTAGGGCTCGAACTCGATCCGTTCGTCCGTGTCGTCGCGGCGGTAGAAGACCCGCAGGCCGCGATGGTCGCGGATCGCCGCCGCGATCTCGGTGAGGACGCCGGGGTCGACCTCGGGGTCCTCGACGTTCGAGTCGGTGTTGACCGGGCCGGCCTCGGTGGCGTCGCGCAGACTGCCGATCTGGCGCCGTAACCGGTCGGGCAACACGTGCTCCAGCTTGGTCAGCGCCCGAGCACCGCTGTCCTCGAAGCCCGCGACGCCGGTGACCGTGCGCAGCCCCACGGCCACTGCCACGGCCTCCTCGTCGTCGAGCAGCAGCGGCGGCAACTTCGCACCGACGCCCAGCCGGTAATGGCCCGCGCGACCGCGCTCGGCCTCGATCGGATAGCCGAGCTCGCGTAGCCGACCCATGTCGTTGCGCACGGTCCGGTCGGTCACCCCGAGCCTCTCGGCGAGCTCGGGTGCAGTCCATTCGGCGCGCGTCTGGAGCAGTCCGAGGAGTTCCAGGACCCGTCCTGAAGTTTTCTTCACGTCGGTGATTTAACAGGAACGAAGGGTTCCGGATTGCCTCATAACGTCTGTTTCAAGAGGAAGGGCCACCCCCACCAAGGCCCACCACAACCGAGAGGCAAGACGATGACCGAGCAGATCACCCCCTTCAAGATCGACGTTCCCCAGGCCGACCTCGACGACCTGCAGGCCCGGCTCGAGCGCACCCGGTTCGCCCCGGCCGTCCCCGGCGACTCGTGGGAGTACGGCACCCCGGAGTCCTACCTGCGCGACATGGTCGAGCAGTGGAAGTCCTACGACTGGCGTGCCACCGAGGCGCGGATCAACGAGCGCGCCGGTTACGTCACCGAGATCGACGGCCAGCGGATCCACTTCCTGCACGTCCGCTCCGAGGTCGAGGGCGCGACGCCGCTCCTGCTCGCGCACACCTACCCCGGCTCGATCATCGACTTCCTCGACGTGATCGGTCCGCTGGTCGACCCCGAGGCTCACGGCGGCAAGGCCGAAGACGCCTTCCACGTCGTCGTACCGTCGATGCCCGGGTTCGGCTGGTCGACCCCGGTGGTCGACACCGGCTGGACGATGAAGAGGGTCGCGGAGGCGTACGACGTCCTGATGCGCCGCCTGGGCTACGACGCCTACGGCGTGCACGGCAGCGACGGCGGCGCGATGGTCGGCCGCGAACTCGCCGTGATCAACCCCGAGGGTTTCCTCGGTGCGCACGTCCTGCACCTGTTCTCGTTTCCGTCGGGAGACCCGTCGGAGTTCGAGAACTTCGGCCCCAAGGAGTACGCCGCCCTCGAGCACATGCAGTGGTTCCAGTCGGTCGGCGGCTACAACGCGATGAACGGCAGCCGGCCGCAGACGGTGGCCGCCGGTCTCGCTGACTCCCCGGTCGCGGTGCTCGCCTACAGCGAGCTGTTCGAGAGCTTCGGCAATGGCACCAGCCTGGTCAAGCCGGAGCAGGTGCTCGCCCAGGCCACGCTCTACTGGCTGACCAACACCTACGGTTCGGCCGCGCGCTACCACTACGAGGAGACGCGCTCCGGTGCCGAGCCGGTGGTCAGCCAGGGCCGGATCGGGGTCGCGGTCTTCAAGGACGACTTCCAGACCATCCGCTCGCTCGCCGAGCGCGACAACGCGAACATCCAGCACTGGTCGGAGTTCGCTGCGGGCGGCCACTTCGCCGCGATGGAGGTGCCGCAGGACGTGGTCAGCGACCTGCGGGTCTTCTTCGCCTGATCCCCGCCGTTCCGTCCCCGCTCAGCGCCCGGTCCGCCTCAGGTGGTCCGGGCGCTGCGGCGTGCGCCGATCAGGAGTGCCGCGGCCGCGGCCGTCTCGAGTGCGATGAAGCCCGCCATGTTCGGACTCGGCCGGCCCTCGAAGGCAGACGACGCTGCGCGGCCGGCTGCCATGCCGGCCGTGGCGATCCCGACTGCGGTCGCAGAGTTCGGGTTCGCGATCAGCGCGGCGGCCAGGCCGAGCGGCAGGCCCCCGTACACCGCACGGATCTCGGTGCGGGAGTCGGCGTTCGGCGCGGTGAGGCCGGTGGAGGCCGGCACCACGGACGGCTTGAGGAAGGACACGATGCCGAGGCCGGCGTACCCGGCGGCCCCGAGGGCGATGAGGGGGTTCATGCCGTCATCGTGCCTCGCGACGGTCCCGCGAACCATGACTTGTGAGGTCATGGGAGTCGTGCGTTGGCCCGTCGTCAGCGCGGCAGCGCGCTGGCGCGCCAGGCGCCCCGACCGTGCGCGGGGGCGCGCCCGGGGTAGGTGCGCAGCTTGCGCGCGGGCGAGGCCCACTCCGACTTCACCGGCTCCTCGGCCGGTGCGTCGCCGCCCAGGGCGGAGAACACCGCGACGATCGCGGCGACCTCCTCCGGGGTGGTGGACGGCGTGATGATCCGGAGCAGCGGGGCTGCCTCGACCACCGGGGTCTCGCCGGGCTCGACCACTGACTCGTCGCTCACAGCGGGATGTTCCCGTGCTTCTTGGGCGGCAACGTCTCCCGCTTCGTACGGAGCAGGCGCAGCGCCTTGATGACCTCGGCGCGCGTCTCGCGCGGCATGATCACGCCGTCGATGTAGCCGCGCTCGGCAGCGATGAACGGGTTCGCCAGCGTGGTCTCGTACTCGTCGATCAGCTCGGCGCGACGTGCTTCCACGTCACCGCCCGCGGACTCGACAGCAGCCAGTTCCTTGCGGTGGATGATGTTCGCGGCACCCTGCGCGCCCATGACGGCGATCTGGCCGGTCGGCCACGACAGGTTGATGTCGGCACCGAGGTGCTTGGAGCCCATGACGTCGTACGCGCCGCCGTAGGCCTTGCGCGTGATGATCGTGACGAGCGGGACGGTCGCTTCGGCGTAGGCGTAGATCAGCTTCGCGCCACGGCGGATGATGCCGGTCCACTCCTGGTCGGTGCCGGGCAGGAAGCCGGGCACGTCGACGAACGTCAGCACCGGGATGTTGAACGCGTCGCAGGTGCGGATGAAGCGGGCAGCCTTCTCGGACGCGTCGATGTCGAGGCAACCGGCGAACTGCATCGGCTGGTTCGCGACGACACCGACGGGACGGCCCTCGACGCGGCCGTAGCCAATGATGATGTTCGGCGCGAAGAGCGGCTGCACCTCGAGGAAGTCGGCGTCATCGAGGATCGTGGTGATGACGTCGTGCATGTCGTAGGGCTGGTTGGGGCTGTCCGGGATCAGGACGTCCAGCGCGATGTCGGCATCCGACGGCTCGAGGTCGGCGACCTCGTCGTACGACGGCGCCTCGTCGAGGTTGTTCTGCGGCAGGAAGGACAGCAGCGCCTTGACGTACTCGACGGCGTCTTCCTCGTCGGCGGCCATGTAGTGGGCGTTGCCGGACTTGGTGTTGTGCGTGCGCGCACCACCGAGGTCCTCCATCGTGACGTCCTCACCGGTGACGGTCTTGATGACGTCAGGTCCGGTGATGAACATCGCGGAGGTCTGGTCGACCATGATCGTGAAGTCGGTGACGGCGGGCGAGTAGACGTGGCCACCCGCGCAGTTGCCCATGATCATCGAGATCTGGGGGATCACGCCGGAGGCGTGGACGTTGCGGCGGAAGATCTCGCCGTACAGGCCGAGCGAGACGACGCCCTCCTGGATACGGGCGCCGGCGCCTTCGTTGATGCCGACGATCGGGCAACCGGCCTTCATCGCCAGGTCCATGACCTTGGTGATCTTCTCGCCGTAGACCTCGCCGAGCGAGCCACCGAAGACGGTGAAGTCCTGCGAGAACACGCAGACCTGGCGGCCGTCGACGGTGCCGTAGCCGGTGATGACGCCGTCGCCGTACGGGCGGGTCTTCTCGAGACCGAAGGCGGTCGACCGGTGCCGGGCGTATTCGTCGAGTTCGACGAACGAGCCCTCGTCGAAGAGCATCGCGATCCGCTCGCGGGCCGTCTTGCGACCCTTGGCGTGCTGCTTCTCCTGCGCCTTGGCGGCCGGCGCGTGCACGGCCTCGTGGGTACGACGCTCCAGATCGGCGAGCTTGCCGGCGGTGGTGTGGATGTCGATCTCTGCCGGCTCGGGCTGCGCGGTCACGGTGGCCTCCTCCTTCGGAACACCCCGGGGGTTTCCTCAGGGCGTCTGCTGCGCAAGGGTAGTGCCCGTGACGGCCAGCCCGACCCAGCGCCCTGCTCGTGGACCACTCGACGCCCAACGGTTGTCGAGTGCCTTCGCGCTCCACCCCGATCTCAGCCTGGAACTCCTGGCTGAGGCACCGTCGACCAACCAGGTGGCTGCCGAGCGCGCCCGGGCGGGCGCCGCGGAGGGGCTCGTCGTCGTCGCGGACCACCAGGTCGCCGGTCGTGGTCGCCTCGACCGGACCTGGGACACGCCCCCGGGCACGGCGGTGACCTTCTCGATCGTGCTGCGCCCGACGGTTCCGCCCGCGGTCTGGCCGTGGCTGCCGCTCCTCGTCGGCCACAACGTCGCCAAGGCGATCACCTCCCGCGGGTACGACGCCCGGGTGAAGTGGCCCAACGACGTACTCCTCGACGGCGACCGCAAGGTCGCCGGGATTCTCGTCGAGCGGATCGACACGCCCGAGGGTCCGGCCGCTGTGGTCGGTGTCGGGATCAACGTCGACACCACGGCCGACGAACTTCCGGTGCCGACCGCGACGAGTCTTGCCATCGCCGCACCCGGCGCGCCCGATCGCACCCAGGTGCTGCTCGAGGTGGTGGTCGCCATTCGTGAGGGGTACGACGTCTGGCAGGCCGGCGGCGACCTCGGGACGGCGCGACTGGCGACGTCGTACCGCTCCCACTGCGTGACGTTGGGTCGCGACGTGCGCGTGGAAGTGCCCGGCGGTGGCGAGCTCCTGGGACGCGCCGTGGACGTCGACGAGCACGGTCGTCTGGTCGTCGAGAAGGCGGATGGTGGCAAGGAACTGGTCGGTGCGGGCGACGTCATCCACGTCAGGAACGCCGACCCCGCCCCCTGAGCGCACCGTGGTCTGTGCCCGATCGGGACTGGCGGATCGGGGCGGGGGTGGGATGATCACCTCGTGGCCATCTCGAAGAAGCTGCTGAACCCCGGCGAGCGACTCATCATCAGCACCCGTCAGCACCCCAAGGCGCTGTTCGTGCCGATCCTGCTGCTGGTGCTGTTCCTGGCGATCGCCGTCGTCGCGCAGGTGAAACTCGAGAACGACGGCTTCCAGCAGACGCTCACCTACATCGTGTGGGTGCTGGCGCTGCTCGGCATCCTGTGGTTCACGGTCCGGCCCTTCTTCGTCTGGCTGACCACCGTCCACGCGTTCACCGACCGGCGACTGATCACGCGCAACGGCATCCTGACCCGCCGCGGCCACGACATCCCGCTGGCCCGGGTCAGCGACATCTCGATCGAGATCAACCTGATCGACCGCCCGTTCGGCTGCGGCAGCCTGCTGATTGCGGATGCCTCGACCAACGGTCTGGTCCGGCTCAACGACATCCCGCACGTCGAGGCCGCGCAGCGCCAGCTCAACGAACTCCTCCACGGCCTGCACCGCGGACCGGAGGTCCGCCGGGACGAAGGTGTCTGAGAACGGCCCCGAGCGCAGGCTCCTCGGGGAGGACCCGAAACACACTGCTGTCGAGGCGGCCGAACTCGCAGGGTTGCCGCTCGAGAAGGCCCGGAGGCTGTGGCGCACCCTCGGCTTCGCCGAGCAACGCGACGAGCGTGCGTACACGGCTGCCGATGTCGATGCCCTGGGGCTGATGGTCGACCTTCTCGGCGAAGGAGTCATCGACTTCGACGGTGCGCTCAACGTGGCCCGGGGAGTCGGCCTCACCATGGCGCGCCTGGCCGACTGGGAGGTCGGCGAGCTGGTCCACAACGTCAACGAGGCATTCGTGGAGCAGGCGACGGGTGCCGGCGAGGACCCCACGGAGTGGGTGATCGACCGGTTCGGCACCCGCTTCGAGGACCTGCTCCTCTATGCCTGGCGCCGCCATCTGGCCGCTGCCGTGGTCCGCATGCAGTCGGTGCGCGCCATCGACTCGGATCCGCACACCACCGACCTCTGCGTCGGCTTCGCCGACATCGTCGGTTTCACGGCGCTGTCCAACGAGGTGACCCGCGAGCGGATCGGCGAACTGGTCGACATCTTCGAGGCCCGCTGCGGCGACGTCATCAACCGTGAGAAGGGCCGGATGATCAAGAGCATGGGCGACGCCGTGCTCTTCGTGAACGACGATCCGATGGCCGCCTTCGCGACGGCCGAGGGCATCATCAACGTGATCGGCCGCGATCCCCGGATGCCGGACGTGCGCGTCGGCCTCGCCACGGGCGGCGTGGTGCTGCGCCTGGGCGACGTCTTCGGTCCTCCCGTGAACCTCGCTGCTCGGCTCACCCAGGTCGCTCGGCGCAACCGGATCATCGTTGACCAGGCGACGGCCGACCTCCTTCCGGCCGACCAGATCGAGGCCCGGCCGCTGCCCGCGCGACCCGTCCGCGGGTTCGGCGTGGTCGAGCCGGTCGCCGTACGCCGCGCCTGACCGCACCTCCCCTCTGGACACGATCGGCAAAATTCTTGCCGTTTCGCCGCGAGATCCCGGCGCGATCCTTACCTTGAACCCTGTGATCGAGGTGCAGGATGTGCGGGTTGATCCGTCAACCCGTAGGACGTGGCGTGGGGACCGCGAGGTACTCCTGTCGCGCAAGGAATTCGATCTCGTGCACGCCCTGATTGCCCGCGCCGGCTCCGTGGTCACCCGCGAGGAACTCATGCGAGACGTGTGGGGAGTCACCTTCTGGACGTCCTCGAAGACCATCGACGTCCACCTCGGCTGGGTACGACGCAAGCTCGGTGACGACACCCGTCAGCCGCAGCTGATCACGACGATCCGCGGCCAGGGCCTGCGCTTCGAGACCGCCGTCAGTGCGGATCTCACCGGTTCTGCCTGACACGTCCTGATGGCCCAGAGCTGATTGCGTAGGGTTCGGCCGTGTCCACGACCGAATCTGCCGCGCCCCGTATTGCTGTCATCGGTGGCGGACAGCTCGCCCGGATGATGGCCCAGCCGGCCATCGCGCTCGGCGTACCGCTGCGTCTGCTGGCCGAGGCCGAAGGCGTCTCCGCCGCACAGGTGATCCCTGACCACCGGGTGGGGGACTACCGCGACCTCGACGACCTGCGGGCGGTGACCGAGGGCTGCTCGGTCGTCACGTTCGACCACGAGCACGTCCCGACCGAGCACCTGCGGGCGCTGGCGGCCGACGGTGTGATCGCCCACCCGGGCCCCGAGGCGCTGGTGCACGCGCAGGACAAGATCGTGATGCGCGAAGCGATGGCCCGGCTCGGTGCCCCGCAACCGCGCTGGGCCGTGGTGGCCTCCGCTGCTGACGTCGAGGCGTTCGGCCTTCCGTGTGTCCTCAAGGTCAGTCGGGGCGGGTACGACGGCAAGGGAGTCTGGGTCGTCCGTACGCCCGACGACGCGACCGAGGCGCTCGCCGTCGCCGCAGAGGCCGGTGTGCGCGTGCTGGCCGAGGAGTTCGTCGACTTCCGTCGTGAGCTGTCGGCGCTGGTGGCGCGGGCGCCCAGCGGCCAGGCCGCCGCGTACCCGGTCGTGGCGACCCTGCAGGTCGATGGTGTCTGCCGCGAAGTCATCGCGCCGGCGCCGGACCTCGAACCGGCCCTCGCCACCGCTGCCCAGCAGCTGGCCCTGCGGATCGCCGGCGAACTCGGCGTCACCGGCATCCTCGCGGTCGAACTGTTCGAGGCGGTCGATGCGGAGGGTCGTGTGCACGTCCTCGTCAACGAGCTCGCGATGCGCCCGCACAACACCGGCCACTGGACCCAGGACGGCGCGGTCACCAGCCAGTTCGAGAACCACCTGCGCGCCGCGCTCGACCTGCCCCTCGGCTCGCCGGAGCCCCGCGCCCGGTGGACCGTGATGGTCAACATCCTCGGCGGCGACAACGATCACGTCGGACGCCTCTACGACGGCTACCCCCACGCTCTCGCCCGTGACCCGCACCTGCGCGTGCACCTCTATGGCAAGGACCTGCGGCCGGGTCGCAAGGTCGGGCACGTCAATGTCTATGGCGACGACCTCGACGACTGCCTCGAGCGCGGTCGGCACGCCGCCGACTGGTTCCGCGGGGACCTCGGCAACGAGAGCGAGTGAGCGGCCAGACATTCAGGGGGAGACGGCAACCTCTAGGCTCGCGCCCATGAGTGCGCGTGTAGGCATCGTGATGGGCTCCGACTCCGACTGGCCGGTGATGCAGGCTGCGGCCGAGGCGCTGGCCGAGTTCGGCATCCCCTTCGAGGCGGACGTCGTCTCCGCGCACCGGATGCCGGAGGAGATGCTGCAGTACGGCAAGGACGCCGCAGGTCGCGGCCTGTCGGTGATCATCGCCGGCGCCGGCGGTGCAGCCCACCTGCCCGGCATGCTCGCTTCGGTCACGCCGCTCCCGGTCATCGGTGTCCCGGTGCCGTTGAAGTATCTCGACGGCATGGACTCGCTGCTCTCCATCGTGCAGATGCCCGCCGGTGTCCCGGTCGCGACCGTCGCCGTCGGCGGCGCACGCAACGCCGGCCTGCTCGCCGTACGCATCCTCGCGGCGAGCGACGCCGCCCTCCAGCAGAAGATGACCGAGTTCCAGGCCGAACTCAAGGCCGCTGCCCAGGCCAAGGGTGCGGTGGTACGGCGCCAGGGGTGATCCTCCGACCCGGGCGCCTGGTCGGCGTCGACCTGGCGCGCATGGTCGCGCTGCTCGGGATGATGGCGACCCATGTGCTCGAGGGCCATACGGCGACCGGTGGCCTCACCACGGTCCAGTGGCTGGCGGGTGGGCGGGCCTCGGCACTCTTCGCCGTCCTGGCGGGCGTCAGTCTGGCTCTGATCACCGGCGGAACCACGCCGCAGGCGGGACGGGACCTCGGTCGGTCTGCGGCCGGGATCGCGGTCCGTGCGATCCTGATCGCGCTGATCGGACTCGCCCTCGGCGGGCTCGAAACCGGTCTGGCGATCATCCTCACGTACTACGGCGTGCTGTTCCTGCTCGGCCTGCCGTTCCTCCGGCTCCGCGCGTTGCCGCTCGCAGCGCTGGCCGCTGGGTGGGTGCTGATCGCACCGGTCGTGTCCCATCTGGTGCGGCCCGAACTCCCGGACCGGCTGGGCGGGAGCCCCGACTTCGCGTCGCTCGCCGAACCCGGTCAGTTGCTGGCTCACCTCCTCTTCACCGGCACCTATCCGGCGGTGCCGTGGCTGGCGTACCTCCTGGCCGGCATGGCGCTCGGTCGCACCGACCTGCGCGGGTGGCGGAAACCGCTGCGGCTCGTCGGGTGGGGTGCCGTCCTCGCGGTCATGGCGACCGCCGTCTCACGGCTGTGCACCGCTGATCCCGGGATCCGCGGAGCACTCTTCCCGTTCCGCACCGTCACCCACGAGCAGGCCCTGCGGGTCCTGCAGGACAGCCTCCACGGCTCGCCACCCACGGGGGCCGCGTGGCAGTGGCTGCTGGTGGTCTCACCGCACTCGGCCACGCCGTTCGACCTGGCCCAGACGATCGGCAGCGCCCTCGTCGTCCTGGGTCTGTCGCTCATCCTCGTCGACGTCGTCCCGCGTCAGGGCAAGGTCGCGCTCGCGGTCGTGGCCGGAGCGGGGGCGATCCCGCTCACCGCCTACACCGTGCACGTGATCACGAAGACCGAGCAGGTGTGGCCGTCCGAGAGCCCCGACAACTTCGGCTGGTACGTCGCCATCGTCCTCGGACTCGGCGCCGTGTTCGCGCTGGCCGGACGCCGGGGTCCGCTGGAGGCGATCGTGGGCTGGCCGGGACGCTGGTTCAGGCACTCAGACTGAGTCGCGCTTGCGCCATTCGATGGCCGGGCACGTGTCCATGACCATCGCGACGCCGGCGGCACGGGTGCGCTCGAGCGCGGCCTGGTCGATGACGCCGAGCTGGAACCACACGGCCTTCGCGCCGACCGCCACCGCTTCGTCGGCGAAGCGTCCCGCCTCCTCGGACCGACGGAACACGTCGACCACGTCGATCGGGAAGGGCACGTCGGCAAGCGTCGCGTAGCCCTGCTCGCCCAGCACCACGGGCGCGGACGGGTGGATCGGGACGATCCGCTTGCCTCGCTCCTGCAGGAGCTGCGCGATCCGGAACGCCGTACGGCTGGGGTTTCCGGAGAGTCCGACGACGGCCCAGGTCTCACCGACGTCGAGCATGAAGTCGACTGCGATCGGGTCGATCGATGCGATCTCGGTCACATGCTCCTCGGCGGCCATGAGGAAACAATGCTAGGACGTCCTACTATTATTCCCATGACCAACGCTGACTTCACGACGTATGCCCTCACTGAGGAGCACCAGGCCATCCGCGAGGCCGTTCGCGCGATCTGCGACGCCAAGGTGGCTCCCTTTGCGGCGATCGTCGACGAGGAGGCGCGCTACCCGCAGGAAGCGCACGACGCCCTGGTGGCCTCGGACTTCCACGCCCCGCACGTTCCCGAGGAGTACGGCGGCGCCGGCGCCGACGCGCTGGCCACCGTCATCGTGATCGAGGAAGTCGCCCGCGCCTGCGTTTCCTCGTCACTGATCCCGGCCGTGAACAAGCTCGGCTCCCTGCCCGTCCAGATCGGTGGCGGCGAGGAGATCAAGAAGAAGTATCTCTCCAAGCTCGCTGCTGGCGAGGGCGGTTTCTCCTACTGCCTGTCCGAGCCCGACGCCGGCTCCGACGCGGCCAACCAGAAGACGACCGCCGTTCGCGACGGTGACTTCTGGGTGCTCAACGGCGTGAAGCGCTGGATCACCAACGCCGGCGTCTCGGAGTACTACACGGTCCTCGCGATGACCGACGCTTCCAAGCGCACCCGCGGCATCACCGCCTTCGTCGTCGAGAAGTCCGACGAGGGCGTCTCCTTCGGTGCGCCGGAGAAGAAGCTCGGCATCAAGGGCTCCCCGACGCGGGAGGTCTACTTCGACAACGTGCGCATCCCGGCCGACCGGATCATCGGCGAGGAGGGCGAGGGCTTCGACATCGCCATGCGCACCCTCGACCACACCCGCGTCACCATCGCCGCCCAGGCCGTCGGTGTCGCGCAGGGCGCGCTCGACTACGCCCTGGACTACGCGAAGACGCGGATCCAGTTCGGCAAGCCGATTGCCGAGCAGCAGGGGCTGCAGTTCCTGCTCGCCGACATGGGCATGAAGGTCGAAGCGGCCCGCCAGATGACGTACGCCGCCGCCGGTCGCTCCGAGCGCGGCGACAAGGACCTCACGTTCTTCGGTGCGGCCGCGAAGTGCTTCGCCTCCGACGTGGCCATGGAGGTCACCACCAACGCCGTCCAGGTGCTCGGTGGCTACGGCTACACCCGCGACTACCCGGTCGAGCGGATGATGCGCGACGCCAAGATCACCCAGATCTACGAAGGCACCAACCAGGTGCAGCGGATCGTCATGGCGCGCCAGTTGCTCGCCGGCATCCAGAGCGACATCTGAGCCACACCACGCTCGAACTGCGGCCGCCGATCGTCCTTCGTGACGATCGGCGGCCGCTTCGTTTCCCCTGTTTTCATGCGGTGACCAGCGATTCCGATGGTTCTACGAGGTTTCCGTGACGCGGCCTCCGCCAACCGGTTTCACTGATGACGCTGCGATCGCAGCACCACAATCGAATGGCTGTTTCTCGGGCGGCACATGCACAGGGGGACACCAGTGGGATCTACCAGGAAGACGCTGGCACTCGGCGCCGCAGGCGCATTGCTCGCCACGGCCGGGCTGGCCAGTACGGCGGTTGCGGATGACGTCACCGCGTCCAACACCGACTTCATCACGAGTTCCGACGGGGTCAAGGAGCTGACGGTCGTCGTCGGATCCCAGGCGACGGTGAACATGGACTACCAGCCGACGGGCGGCGACTTCGCTGGCGACAACGGCAACGGCTGCAACGTCACCGGCCCGTCGTCGCGACTGACGCTCGACGTCATCGCCACACAGAGCCCCGACCCGGTCACCTTCGCGTCGCTCCCGACGTCGTTTGCGTTCCCGAGTTGCGGTGACCAGTCCTTCGTCTTCACTCCGGACAGCACTGGCGTGGTCACTCTCAGCTTTGACATCGACAGCGTCGTCAGCAACAAGACGACGGCCTTCGAGGACTACGACGTCTCCGGCATGACCTTCCGGCTCGTCGTCGTTGAGGGTGAGGACGAGGTCCTCGACGGCGACGGTGACGGCGTGGCCGATGACGACGACAACTGCCCGGATGTCTCCAACGCCGATCAGGCTGACGCCGACGGCGACGGCGCGGGCAACCTGTGCGATGACAACTCCTACGCACCGGCAGTACAGGACCAGGCCCTCCCGGCCAACGGGAACGAAGGCAGCACGCTTGCCACCACCGGCTCGTTCAGCGATGCCGACGGCAGCACCAGCCTTACGCTGACCGTCCCCGTCGGTACGCCGGGCGACTTCACCGACAACGGTGACGGGTCGTTCAACTGGTCGCTCGGCACCGATGACGACACCGCCGGTTCGGTGACGGTCACCGCCTACGACGGTGAGCACGACACCGCGCAGCAGAGCTTCGCCTACTCGGCGTCGAACGTGGCGCCGACCGTCACCGCAACGACCGAGCCGATCGCGGCCTGCACCGTGTCCCTGGGTGCGACCTTCTCCGACCCGGGCACCGCGGACGCGCACGTCGGGGCCATCAACTGGGGCGACGGCTCGAGCACCGATCTCGGTTCGGTCACCGACCCGATCGCAGCGTCGTCCCACACCTACGCCACGAACGGGACCTTCCCGGCGTCGGTCACGGTCACCGACGACGACGGTGGTAGCGATGCGGACTCGCTCGACTTCGCCACCAAGGTCACGCCCAGCGCGATCCTGCAGCCGATCAACGCCAACGGCACGCAGAGCACCTTCAAGATCGGGTCGACCATCCCGGTCAAGATCCGTGTCACGGGTTGCGACGGCGCCCATGTGTCGGGCCTGACCCCGACCGTGTCGCTCGCGAAGATCTCCACGGACACCGCGGGTGGAGTGCTCGAGGAGGCGGTTTCCGCTCCGGCGACCAACGGCCTCGCGATGCGCTGGTCGGCCACCGACCTGCAGTACATCTACAACCTCTCCACGAAGGCTGCGCAGACCAACGGCGGCGCTGCCCTGAGTGCGGGGGAGTACCGGGTGCGCGTCAGCGACCCGAGCTTCTTCTCCAACCCGACCGCCGAGTTCATGCTCAAGAAGTGACCATCTGAGCTCAACAGTGCTGCAGGGACGCGGGGTCCGGCCGGAAGGTCGGGCCCCGCGTTCGTCGTAGGGTGCTGCGGTGCTCGACTTGCTGCGCCGCCACATCGCCCGCTCTGGACTCGACCCGTTCCCTGCCCCCGCCCGGTTGCTCGCCGGATGGACCGGCCGGGTGCACCCGGTGGCCGGCAAGCGGGTCCTGATCACCGGTGCGTCCTCCGGTGTCGGACGCAGTACGGCGACGCTGCTGGCCAGCGAGGGCGCGACCGTCCTGGCGGTGGCTCGCCGAGCCGACGAGCTCGACGAACTCGCTGACGAGATCGCCCGTGAGGGTGGGTCGGCGTACGCGCTGCCGTGCGACCTGACCGACAACGACGCCATCGATGCGCTGACCGCGGACGTGCTGTCCCGTTTCGGCGGAGTCGACGTACTGGTCAACAACGCCGGCCATTCGATCCGTCGTTCGGCGGCGGACACGGCGGAGCGTCCCGCAGACCACGACCGGCTGATGCGGCTGAACTATCACGCGCCCGTGCGGTTGACGCTCAACCTGCTCGAGGCGCTGCGTGAGAGCCGCGGCCAGGTTGTGAACTCCTCGACGTGGGGTGTGCCGGGCGGTCTGATGCCGAACTTCACGGCGTACCACGCCTCGAAGGCGGCCCTCTCGGCGTTCTCCCGCAGCCTCCAGGCCGAGGAACGCGAGCACGGCGTCGTGGTCACTTCGCTGCACTTCCCACTGATGCGGACGCCGATGATCGCCCCCACGGCGGACTACGACGCCCGGGCAGCGCTCGAACCCGCCGACGCAGCCCGCTGGGTGCTCACTGCGGTTCGGCATCGTCCGGTCGAAGTGATGCCGGCGTACGCGAGTTTGCTGGAGGCCATGGGCTTCGTGTCGCCACGCCTGGCCGAGCGGATGGTGTCGTCCGCTCGCATGTGAGTGGGTAGGTAAGAAGAATGCGTGAGGTTGCGTAACAAAGATCACGTCCAGCGGTTGTCTAGGCAACGTCCGCGCGCTGTGGGGGCGAACGGACGTCACTGAACACTCCGATGTGATGAGGCAACATGTGTCGCTTGCTGCTGCTCCCCGTCCTGGCAGTCCTGGCGTTGTTCGCGTCGGCAACGCCCGCGAACGCCGATCCCATCGAGCCGGCCTCCGTGCCGACCGGATGCCACGTCAGCGTGCCGAGTTCTGTGGTCGGTGCCCGGGTCGTGCTCAACGTCGTCGTGTCGGCCTCGGGCAACATCACCCCGACCGGAACGGTCACCGTGACCGTGAACAAGGCGGCGCCCGTCGCTCGGACCGCGCGGTCGTTGGCTGCGGCGCCCTGGACCACGACCGTCCGCTACGAAGGCTCCCCGCTGCGCATCGTCGGACCGCGACTCTCGCGGGGTGACCACGTCGCCAGCATTCGCTTCCAGCCCGACCCCGGACCGTTCCTCGGGTGCAAGGACACCGTCCGGTTCCGGGTCGGCGGCGAGGTCGGTGGCGAGGAAGAGGCTGGCGGTGGCGCCTCGCTGCCCGATACGGGTGGCCCCGCTGTCCTGTGGCTCATCCTGGGAGCTGGGCTGGTCGCCATGGGCGCCGAGTTGGTCGGATCGAGCCGCCGGTCCCGAGCGTGACGCCTTCCACCGCGTAGCGTTGGACCTGTGGACGACCCGATGGACGGTCGCCCGAGGAGGGAAGACCGCATGACGCAGTCCGACAACGACGCCGTGGACGTGACCGCCGAGGCCGTCGAAGGTGCTGGCGAGGGTGCCGGCGAGCGCGTACGACGCCGGCGTTCGCGCAGCAGCGACCAGCGGGGCGGTGACGGCACGCCGCCCACCTCGGGACGCAAGAAGGTCTCCTTCTGGCTCGGCTGCGGCCTGATCGTGGCCGGACTCGCCGTGCTGGGCTGGGTTGCCTGGCAGTTCTGGGGCACCAACTGGCAGTCCCAGCAGCGCCAGGGCGATGTCCGTGAGGCGCTCCAGGACGGCTGGGGTGACGGACAGGACGTGGTGCGCACGGAGTTCGGCAACGCGAGTGCGATCCTGCACATCCCGCGTTTCGGCAAGGACTACGCCGTCCCGGTCCTCGAGGGCTCGACCGACGAGGTGCTCGCCGCGGGCGTCGGGCACATGGAGGACACGGCCGCTGCGGGTGGCAAGGGCAACTACGTGCTGGCCGGGCACCGGGTCACCCATGGTGAGCCGTTCGCTGACCTGCCCGAGTTGCAGCCCGGCGACAAGGTCTACGTCGAGACCCGCGTGGCGACGTACACCTATGAACTCGACACGGGTGGCGAGGACCTGATCGTCCCGTTCACGGCGGGCTGGGTCCTGGCCGCGGCGCCGGTCAATCCGAAGTCGGGCGGCACCCAGCCGCCGGACGATGTGGGCGAATACCTGATCACGCTGCTCACGTGTTCGGAGATCTTCCACACCGACAACCGGTCCGTTCTGTTCGGACACCTGATCGAGACCTCACCAACAAAGTGACCGAGCACACCGTCGGTGGTGAGACAGACCACTCCCACAGGCCTATCGGAACCGCTAGTGTGATCTCCAACGCACGCCCCCCGTCACCTTCGGCGAATCGGGTCGTTGCATGGGGTAGTCGAAGGAGGACGTTTTGATCAGGAAATTGCTCGCACTGTTCGTGATGGCTGCGGCGTCGGTGGTGGGCTTCTCGGCGACCGCTGCGCCCGCTCAGGCTGACCCGTTTGATGACCCGTTCGTCTGCGGTCAGCCCATGGAGCCGGATTGCATTCCGACGGCGGCTCTCATCGAGTTGTCTTCGGACGGCCCCGGTGAGCCCATCGACATCGTGGTGAGCGCCAGCGCGAACACCGTCACGCCGCCTGAGGGCGACCTCGCGGTGTCCGTCTCGGCTGCATCTTCGGCCGCTCGTGGGGCACGTGCGCTCGTCGCCGCGCCGCTCTTCACCACGACGGTTCACTTCGTGGACGAGGCCATCCGGATCGTTGGTCCTGGACTGCCCAAGGGCTCGTACATCGGCGTCGTGGAGTTCACGCCCGACAACCTCAACCTGTTCCTCCCGTCCGACGACACCGACGGGCTTCGTATTGGCCTCGGTGGCGAGACCGGTGGCGAAGAAGAGGGCAACCTGCCGAACACCGGTGGCCCCAACGCGATGTGGCTGGTCCTCGGAACGGGCCTCCTGGTCGCAGGCGCCGGTGGCGTCGGCTACGGCCGCCGCCGTCAGGCCGCAGCGGCCTGACCGCACAGCAGCATCCATCCCGGCCGTCCCCCCAGGGGGCGGCCGGGATTGCTTTTCCCTCGTGTCGTATCGCCCCGCCTCCACTAGGCTGACCGGAACCTGTTCTCGTTCCTGGAGGTCCTGATGCCGTCACTGCGTTGCCCTTGTGCCGTCACCCTGCGGGGAGACACCGACGATGAACTGGTCGAGAAGGTGCAGGAGCACCTCGCGGCCGAGCACCCCGGGCGGGAGTACTCCCGCGACGAGATCCTGATGATGGCGATGTAGGACCGGCCCGCGGCTATTCGATCGGGGGGATCTCCGACGCCTTGCCGGTGAACTTCGGTGCGCGCTTCTCGAGGAACGCGGCCACGCCTTCCTTGCCGTCGCCGATCGAGGCCCAGTACATCGCCAGCGAGTCGGTGAGGTGCGCCTCGAGCGGGTCGGCGGCAGCGACGTTGCGGTAGATCAGACGCTTCGCCAACCCCAGGGCCACGGGCGAACGGCCCACCACGAAGCTGCGGGCGAGGTCGTACGCCGCCGGCAGCAGGTCTTCGGGGGCGTGCACGCTGCGGACCAGGCGACCGGCCAGCGCCTGCTCGGCGGTCAGGATGTCGGCGGAGTAGACCCATTCGAGGGCCTGCTGGACACCGACGATCCGGGGCAGGAACCAGCTCGAACAGGCCTCGGGCACGATCCCGAGCCGGCCGAACACGAAGCCGATCCGCGCCTTCTCCGATGCGAGTCGGATGTCCATGCCGAGGGTCATCGTCGCGCCGATGCCGACGGCCGGGCCGTTGATCGCGGCGATCACGGGCTTCGGCAGGGCAT
Organism: Nocardioides sp. WS12; assembly: GCF_014108865.1. Lineage (NCBI taxonomy): Bacteria > Bacillati > Actinomycetota > Actinomycetes > Propionibacteriales > Nocardioidaceae > Nocardioides > Nocardioides sp. WS12. The sequence goes on from NZ_CP053928.1 coordinate 2,122,744, forward strand.
GGATCGCCAGGGTCACCTTGCCGCCGGTGTCGCGGATGCCGGCGTCGTACGGCGCTTCGTCGTACGACGCCCGAAACTCCTCGGGCGTGGGGGAGAGCGACTCGTCGAGCCCGAAGACGTTGCCGTCGGCCGACAGGTCCATCCCCGCGCAGAAGGCCCGACCCGAACCGGTCACGACCACGGCACGGACGGCGTCGTCGCGGGCGTCGGTCAGGAACACCTGCTCGAGCTCGCGCGCCATCGTCAGGTTGAACGCGTTGAGCGCGTCGGGGCGGTGCAGCGTGAGGGTCGCGATGCCATCGGCGTCAACGTCCCAGGTGAGGGTTTCGTACACGGGTGATCCTTCGGGTGAGGCGGCAGTCGGCCAGTCGGTCGGCCAGTCAGTCGGCCAGGCCGGTGGCGGTGCACAGGTCGGGGGTGATGTCCCCGGTGCGGTCCTCGATGATCGTCGCAAAGAGTTTGTTGGCGCGTTTCTTGTCCCACGTGGCGTCGGCACTCGCGAGGGGCACGGTGCACGACTCGCCCGTGTCGGTCATCGCCAGGGCCCACTGTCCGGCAGCGACCGGGCCCATCCCCTCGCCGAAGCGGAAGAAGTCCGGCACGGCGGCGTTGAGCTTCCACCAGCGGAGCGGGTTCACGACCGACCACGGCGACAGCACCTTCGTGCCGACGGCTGCGACGACCTCACGCTGCTGCTGCACGCGGGCGAGGTCCGAGATCGGGCTGTGCTTGCGGGCCCGGGAGTACGCGAGGGCGGTCGCTCCGTCGACGGTCTGGCAGCCCTTCTTGATGTTGAGGCCGGACGGCTTGTCGCGGATCGCCTTCTTGGGGCAGATCTCGATGCCGCCGACTGCGTCGACGACGCCGACGAGGCCGCCGAAGCCGATCTCGACGTAGTGGTCGATCCGGATGCCGCTGGCGTTCTCCAGGGTCTGGACCAGCAGGGGAGTGCCGCCCTTGGCATAGGCCGAGTTGACCTTGCTGGTCCCGAAGCCGGGGATCTTGAGCGGGGAGTCGCGCGGGATCGAGATCAGCGTCGTCGGCCCGTCGCCCGTGTGCAGCAGCAGGATCGTGTCGGTGAGCTCGCTCTTCTCGTTGCCCGTGTGGAGCTTCTCGCGCTCCTCCTTGGTCAGCCCGGCGCGCGAGTCGCTGCCGACCAGGAGGTACGTCGTCCCGGGCTGGTCCGCGGGGCGGTCGGCGGACGGCTCGAAGTCGACCTTGTCGACCTTGTTCCACGCCACCAGCGGGACCGCGATGAGGAAGACCAGCCACAGCGCCAGCAGCCCGAAGAACAGGCGGACGTAGGTGCGCGGCCGTGACCACCTGCTGCGGCGCGGTGCCCAGTTCGGTCGCTGGTTGCGGTACGGCTCGGGCAGGGCGCCGTTGTGCTCCAGCGGTGGCATCCGGTTGGTCTGCCGGGGCGGGGACACCCCGGGGCGCGGCTGGACGGGGATCCGCCGCGTCGGGTCGGCATCGCGCCCCGGCTGCGACCCCGACGCGGAGCCCGAGTCCGACGAGCCGTAGATCCAGTCGAATCCGTCGCTGTTCGAGCCGTTGCCGTCGTCGCCGTTGTGGTTGCCCCGCCCTGCCATGACAAGGACGCTACCGTCAGGCCGTGAGCGAAATCGTTGCGGCACGCACGCCGTCGTACTCCCGCATCGAGCTGGCGACCGTCACCTCGCGGGCCCAGGCCAACCTCCTGGGCAACATCCACGGCGGTGAAGTGGTGAAGCTTGCCGACTCCGCAGCCGGGGTCGTGGCCCAGCGGCACAGCGGCGGTCCGGCCGTGACCGCGGCGCTCGACGAGATGGCTTTCCTGGAACCGGTCCGGGTCGGCGACATCGTGCGGACCTTCGCACAGATCAACTGGGTGGGTTCGTCCTCCATGGAGATCGGCGTCCGGATCGAGACGCAGCCGTGGGATGCGGCCACGGAGTGGCGCCACGTGGGCTCTGCCTACTTCGTGTTCGTCGCCATCGACGGTGCCGGAGGTGCCCGGCCAGTACCCGCCCTGGAATCGGAGAATGACGACGACCGGCGCCGGATGCGCGAGGCCGGCATCCGTCGCGCCCACCGCCTGGCCAAGCGCCAGGAGATCGACGCCGCACGGCTCATCCCCTGAGCGGTTCGGCCACCTCGGTCAGTGCGGCGGCCACTGCGTCCACCGCCGCCGGGCGAGGTGGGGCGCCGTACGACGAGAGCTGGATCCGTCGCTGCGCCGCCAGCGGACGTCGTACGACGTCAGGGTGCTGGTGGGCACGCAACGCGAGCCCCGGCAGCACGGTGACGCCCATGCCGGCCGCGACGAGGGACTGCACGGCGACGTAGTCGTCGCTGGCGAAGGCGATCGCTGGTGTGAACCCGGCGTCGTCGCAGAGCGCCAGCAACTCCCGGCGGCAGCGCTCGCAGCCGGTGATCCAGGCGTCGTCGGACAGGGTGGCGAGGTCGACGGGCTGGTCGGCCGCTGGCGCGTCCGCGGTGCGGGTGACCAGGAACAGCCGGTCGTCGAAGACGGGGACGGAGGTGATCTGCTCCGGCTCCGGCTGTCCGGGATAGGTGAAGGTCAGGGCGAGGTCGACCGTGCCGGCGCGGAGCAGTTCGTGCGCCTCGGGCGGTTCGGCTTCGACGAGATCGAGGTCGATGCCCGGGTGGCGCCCCGCGAGCAGGGCCAGCGCCGCGGGCACGAGGGTGGCGGCACCCGAAGGGAAGGCCGCCAGCCGCACCCGGCCCGCCTGCAGGCTCGTGGTGGCCGCGAGTTCGTCCTCGGCGCGGGCGAGCATGCCGAGGATCTCCTCGCCACGCAGCGCGAGCCGCTCGCCCTCGGGCGTCAGGCGCACGCCGCGACCGACGCGCTGGAGCAGGACGCTGCCGGTCTCGGCCTCCAGGCGGCGCAGGTGGTGGGAGATCGTCGGCTGGCCGTAGTGGAGCTGGACGGCGGCAGCCGAGACGGAGCCGGTCCGGTGGACGGCGACGAGGGCTTCGAGGCGGCGGAGGTCGATCACCTTCCGATGATAGATCGATTGCATCGATTGAAAACCACGAAAGGAACTATTGGACCGATGAGTGCCTCGCGCGGGACCATGGCGGTATGGCTGCCGCGGACCCGACCTTCGACGACGTACGCCGCGCGGCCGACGTCGTCGCCCTCGAGCTGCCCGCGACTCCGCTGCAGTCCCATCCCTTGCTCGACCTCGCGGTCGGCGCCGCCGTACTCGTCAAGCACGAGCACGTGTTGCCCACCGGGTCCTTCAAGGTGCGCGGCGGTGTGCACCTCGCGTCGACCCTGACTGCCGCCGAGCGTGCGCACGGCCTGATCACCTGTTCGACGGGCAACCACGCCCAGTCGGTCGCGTACGGCGCCCGGTTGGCCGGCGTGCGCGCGACGATCGTGATGCCGTCCAGTGCGCCCGCCGTGAAGCGCGACGCGGTCGCGGCCCTGGGGGCCGAGGTGGTCGTCGCCGGCGCCACGCTGGGAGAGGCCGCCGCAGAGGCCCGCGTCCTCGCCGCGTCCACCGGTGGCTCGTTCATCTGTCCGACCGATCGCCGGATCGTGCTGGGCCACGCGACGGCGTACCTCGAACTGTTCGGCCAGGAACCCGATCTCGTGGCGGTCTTCGTGCCCATCGGCAGCGGCACCGGAGCCGCCGGCGCCTGCCTGGCCCGCGACGCGCTCGCCCCGGGCTGTCGGATCGTCGGCGTGCAGTCGGCGGCTGCGCCGGCCGGTTGGCGTTCGTGGAGCACGGGCGAGATCCAGACCGCTCCAGCCACGACCCGGGCCTCGGGGCTCGCCACGACGACGGGGTACCCGTTGCCGCAGCGGATCCTCCGCGACCGCCTGGACGAGTTCGTCCTGGTCAGCGACGACGCCATTGACGACGCGGCCCGACTTCTGGCCACCCGGGCACACACCCTCGCCGAGGGTGCTGGCGCGGCCGCGCTCGCCGGCCTCCTGTCGCCCCGGAGCAGTGTCCGGCCCGGGCAGTTCGGGGGACCGGTGGCCGTGATGTGCACCGGCGCCAACGCCTCCGCCGACGAGATCGCGCGGCTCGGCGAACCTCTCGTCGTCTCCGTGCCCGCAGCCTGACTCAGCGGCGCGTCGCAACCCGTGGGACGGTTGTGACTGGTGATACTGGGCGGGTGCCTGAGATCGCCGTAGACGAGCGGGCCGCGCGGGTGCGTTTCCGCCGGGCCCTGACGCTGATGGCGTTCACCCTGCTCGTTCCGGGATCGGCGCAGTTGATCGCGGGCAACCGCGACATCGGCCGGGTCGCGATCCGCGTCTGGTTGCTGTCCCTCATCACGCTCGTCGTCGGCGGTGCCGCCGTTGCCCTGAACCCGTCCTTCGGGCTCACCCTCGCGCTGAACCCCGACGTGATGCTCGCCGCGCGGCTCTACATGCTGGTCGGCGCCGTGGCCTGGGCGGGCCTGTTCATCGACGCGTGGCGGATCGGTCAACCGCTGACCCTGCGCCTGCCGCACCGTCGCGCCATCGTGGGCGTCAACGGGATCCTGTGCTTCTCGGTCGCCGGCACCCTGCTCTTCGGCGCCCACCTGGCGGCCGCGCAGCGCGACTTCCTGACCATGTTCGTCGACGGAGACCTGGGTGCGGCCAACAACGGCCGCTTCAACGTGCTCCTGCTCGGTGGCGACTCCGGGGCGGACCGCTGGGGTCTGCGTCCCGACTCGATGACGATCGCTTCGGTCGACGCCAAGACCGGCCGCACCGTGATGATCGGCCTCCCGCGGAACATGCAGAACTTCCCGTTCAGGGAAGGCTCCGTCATGGACAAGCAGTTCCCCAAAGGCTTCAACTGCGACGGCTGCTACCTCAACGGCGTCAGCACCTGGGCCGAGGACCACACCGACCTCTTCGACTCCGACCACCCCGGTATCGACGCGACCAAGATGGCCATCGAGGGCATCACCGGCCTGGACATCAACTACTGGGTGATGGTCAACATGAAGGGGTTCAAGCGCCTCGTCAATGCGTTCGGTGGCGTGACCCTCAACGTGCGCCAGCGGATCCCGGTCGGCGGCCTCGGCAGTGACGTCACCGGCTACATCGAGCCGGGCGAGCGCAAGCTCAACGGCCACGACGCGCTCTGGTACGCACGCTCGCGTGAAGGCAGCGACGACTACTCCCGGATGGCGCGACAGAAGTGCGTGATGACCGCGCTGCTGACGCAGATCAGTCCGACGCAGGCGCTCAGGAACTTCCAGGAGATCGCCGAAGCTTCCAGCGCCATGATCAGCACCGACATCCCCGGCGGCGGATTGAGCGACTTCGTGCAGCTCGCGCTGCGGGCGCGCAGCGAGAAGGTCTCGACCGTTTCGCTGGTGCCGCCGCAGGTCAACACCGCCAAGCCCGACATCGACAAGGTCCACCAGATGGTGGAGAACGCCATCGACCGTGCCGAGGGCGCCAAGAAGGCCCCGGCCAAGAAGAAGGCCGCCGACTCCGACGAGTCGTCCGGCAAGGTCACCGGCGGCGCCAAGGGCTCGCGCAACGACGGCTACACCGCCAACGAGACCGACGACGTCGCTGCCGCCTGCTGATCAGGCCAGCGAGGCAGCCAGCGTCGCGACCACGGCGTCGTACGTCGCCCGGTCGGGTGCCGCAACGATGCCGCCGTCGAGTCCCAGCGGGACGAGCGGCTGACCGTCGTGGCGACCGATCACGCCGCCGGCCTCGGTGAGGATCAGGGCAGCGGGCAGGTGGTCCCACGGCATGGTGCGGTTGTAGACGAGCGCCGCGGCGTCGCCCGCCATCAGGTGCGGGTAGTCCACGCCGCAGCACGCCCAGGTGAGTTCGAGCGTGCCGAGGCCGATCAGGTCCCGGCCCACCCAGGACCGTCGAGCGGTGCGGTACGGCGCCCCGGAACCGGTCGTGACACGCAACGGCTCGCCGTTCAGGAAGGCGCCGGCGCCGAGTTCGGCGACGTACGACCGCTCGTGCTGGGGCTGCCAGATCCACCCTCGGGTGATCTCGCCGCCCCGCACCTCGGACACCATCACTGCGTGGTCGGGGGAGCCGTTGACGAAGTTCTTGGTGCCGTCCACCGGGTCGACGGTGAAGCCGTGCTCGGCCCCGGCGAAGCGGTCGAGCAGGGACGGGTCCGCCGCCATCGCCTCTTCGCCGAGTACGACGGCGTCGGGATACGCCGCGAGCAGCGCGGCCGTGATCAGCACCTCCGACTCGTGGTCGGCGATCGTCACGAGGTCGCCCGGGTTCTTCTCCGAGACCTGGTGGTCAGCCAGCGCACGGAACCGCGGATTGATCACCTCGGCGGCGACGTCCTGGAGCAGGGTCAGCACGGCGGCGGTGTCCATGCAGGGAACGTTAGTCGGGCGTGACCGGCGAGCGTTCGAGGGTCTCGTGTCCGGGTCGTTCAGTAGTCGTCGGGTTCGTCGGGTTCGTCCAGCTCGTCGATCGCGAAGGTGCGGGGGCCGCCGTCGTACCCGAGAACGGCCCGGGTCATCTGGTTGCGGGTGTCGAGGAGGTCCTCGAGCGCGGCGTCGAGGTCGTCGGCGCTGACCGCCAGCGGTACGTCGTCCGCGCGGGGGTCGCGTTCGGCGGCCAGGACGGCGGCCCGCCGGAGCAGCTCCTTGAGGAACGACGCGGTCACCCGGTCCGTGCGGTCGAGCACGGAGTCGAGTCGGCTCAGGTCGATGGCGAGGGAGCCTCGGTACAACTCGACGAGACGACGTCGAGCGTCCCTGTCCGGCAGGTCGATGTGCACGGCCTGGTCGACCCGCCCGGGCCGCGATGCCAGGGCTGGTTCAAGGAGGTCGGCTCGATTCGTGGTCAGCAGGAACACGACGTCGGCGTCCTCGTCGAGACCGTCCATCTCGTTGAGGAGGGTGAACAGCAACGGCGTCTCGCCGCCGTACCGGCTGCGTTCCTCGGCGATCAGGTCGACGTCCTCGACGACGATCATGGCCGGCTGGAGGCTCCGCGCGACGGAGCACGCTTCGCGGATGGCGTGCAGTGTGTCCCCGGTGAGTTCGACGACGGTCGTCCCCGTCAGTTCTCCGATCAGGTAGCGAACCGAATGGGTCTTGCCCACGCCCGGCGGACCGTAGAGGAGGAGGCCGCGCTTGAGGTGTTGGCCCGCGGCGCGGAGGCGGGCACTGTTCCGGGCAACACCCACCACCTGGCGGCGCAGGTCCGCGAAGGTGGCTTCGGGCAGGATCAGCTCGTCGGCCGTCATCGTCGGTCGTTCGTGGAACTGCAGCAGTGAGCCGCGCTCGCCGAACATGTGGTGCCCGAACGACACGACCTGTCCGCGATAGACGTTCAGCTCGAGTGACAGTTCACGCAGGCGTCGGCCGAACTCCTCCGCCCTCGCCGGCTCGGACGCGATGATCTCGACGTTGACCGACGAGGACCCCGACTCGGGATCTGGTCCGAGGACCAGCAAGGCGATCCGGTCGGACCCGGCGGTCAGCAGGACGACCGCTGCGCGCAGGCAGTCGCGCGTCGCCCCGCGCGGGCCGATCGGGAGAGCGACGGTCGTGACGTTGCCGGGCCGTGGCCCGTGATGAAAGTGCACGGAGTCCTCGCCGACCAGGTCGGCGATCCCGAACGGACCGTGGTGACGGTGGCCGGCGATGCCGACGGTCCGTGCATCCGGTCCGTGCTCGGTCAGGAGGACGTCGAGCGCTGCCTGGACGTTCACGTGCTCGTACGCCGGCCACTGCTCGAGCACGATCGGCAGTTCCGATGGCGGCACGGCCAGGTGCTCGGTCAGGATCGAACGGAACGTGGGCTGGTCAGCGGCGCGGGCGCGAGCCGCGAGGCTGCGGGTCAGGTAACGCCCGTAGCGTGCGATGTCGGCGAGGCGGGGCGGGTCGTCCGCACCGTGTGCGTCGGACTCGGACGTGACGGTGAAAGACATTGCCAGAGCGTAGAGGGAGGCGCGGTGTCGTGCACCGGAGTTTGGCCGGGCGGCGAATCAGGATGAGCCGAACCGGACAGTAGGGTGGCCCGCGTGCGTGTGCAGGCGGTCGTCGTGACCTTCAACCGGTTGGCGATGCTGCAGCGACTCATCCCGCGCCTGCAGGCGGTCGAGGGACTCGAGCGGATCCTCGTGGTCGACAACGCGTCGACGGACGGCACGGGGGAGTGGCTGGGTGCGTCGGGTGTCGAGTTCGAGACTCTCGCCACGAACACCGGCGGCGCCGGTGGCTTCCACCACGGACTGGAGTGGGCGGTCCGCGAGGGCGCCGACCTGGTCTGGCTGATGGACGACGACGGGATGCCCGCTCCCGACTGCCTGGACCGGCTCCTCGAACGCGTCGAGCGGGACGGCCTGGAGTTCTGCGGTCCCGCAGTGCTGGCCGAGCACGACCCCTCCCGCCTCTGCTTCCCGATCCGGTTGCCCGGCGGCACGAAGGTCGTCCACGCGATGGCCGAGGTCGAGGCCGCGGCGGTCGACGGCCTGATCGAGGGCGTGGTGATCCCGTTCAACGGGGTCCTGGTCACGCGTGACCTCGTGGAGCGGATCGGCCTGCCGCGCGAGGAGTTCTTCATCTGGGGCGACGACGTCGAGTACCTCTGGCGCGCTGAACGCGCAGGCGCCCGGATCGCGACGGTCGTCGACGCGCACTTCCACCACCCGGCCACCGACGACCTCGGCACGCCGATGATGTTCGGCAAGACGACGTACAACCACACGCCGAGCGACCTCAAGCACTACTGCATGGCACGCAACAACACCCTCAACCTGCGGGCCTATCGCGGATGGGTGCACGTGCTGCTGTTCTGGATCAAGACGGTCTGGTTCTACCTGTTCACCCGGCGCCAACCGGCGCGGATCCCGCTGAGCGCCCGCGCCGCCGTGTCCGGCCTGCGCGGCGACTTCTCCGGACACCGGAAGTACCTCAAGTGACGGGTCCCGACAAGCTCGATCAGCGGGTTGCCGTCGTCGTGGTGACCTACAACCGCGCCGACCTCCTCGAGAAGATGCTCGCGGGCCTGGCGGCCCTCGACCGTGCTCCCGACGCCGTCTACGTCGTCGACAACTTCAGTTCCGACCACACCCCCGAGGTGCTGGCCGCGTCCACGCTGCCCGGTCTCGTCACGATCCGCACCAGTGAGAACCTCGGTGGCGCGGGCGGCTTCCGGCTGGGTCTGAAGACCGCCTACGACCGCGGCCACGACGCGATGTGGCTGATGGACGACGACGTGGTCCCGGCGCCCGACTGCCTCACCCGCCTCCTCGAGGTCGACGGCTCGTGCCTGATCGCGGTGCGTGAAGACCGCGCGGGAGCGCTGGTGGAGAAGGCGGCGATCCGCTTCGATCTCCGCAACCCCCTGGCGATCCGCCCGAAGACGGCCAGCATCGACTCGTCGTACCCGAACCGGGCGGCCATGCCGGCCACCGTCGAGGTCGAGAACGTCGCCTTCGAAGGCTTCCTCGTGCGCCGCGAGGTGATCGAGAAGATCGGCCTGCCCGACGCGTCGTACTTCATCTTCTACGACGACGTGGACTTCGCCATCCGGGCCCGGCGGGCCGGCTTCCCGATCCGGGCGGTGCGCGATGCCGTGCTCGTCCGGCAGCTCGACTTCGACCAGCAGCACGACCTCGCGGGCTGGAAGGGGTACTACATGTACCGCAACCTCTTCGCCGTCCACATGAGGTACGGCGAGAACCCGCTGGTCCGGTTCAAGCCCTGGCTGATCACGCTGGTAGTGGTCCTGCTCAGCCCGCTTCGAGGGGGCCGGGCGGAGGTGCGCAACGTCACGCGTGGCCTTCGTGACGCGCGTCGGATGCGGCAGGTGCCCTCGACGTCCGTAGACTGACCGACCGTGTCTCCTACTTCGTCGACCCCTGACCTTGTCGTCGTCGGCTCCGGCTTCTTCGGCCTGACGATCGCCGAGCGTTGTGCCGCTGAGCTCGACCTCAAGGTCCTCGTAATCGAACGCCGCTATCACCTCGGCGGAAACGCCTACAGCGAGTTCGAACCGGAGACCGGGATCGAGGTCCACAAGTACGGCACGCACCTGTTCCACACGAGCAACGAGCGGGTCTGGGAGTACGTCAACCGGTTCACCGCGTTCACGAACTACCAGCACAAGGTGTTCGGCAAGTACCAGGGGCAGGTCTACTCCCTGCCGATGAACCTGGCGCTCATCAACAGCTTCTTCGGCAAGAGCCACACGCCCGACGAGGCGCGCGCGCTCATCGCCGAGCAGTCCAGCGAGATCGCCACCGCGGACGCGAAGAACCTCGAGGAGAAGGCGATCAGCCTGATCGGCCGCCCGCTCTACGAAGCGTTCATCAAGGGCTACACCGCCAAGCAGTGGCAGACCGACCCGACCGAGCTGAGCGCGGACATCATCACGCGCCTCCCGGTCCGCTACAACTTCGACAACCGGTACTTCAACGACAAGTTCGAGGGCCTTCCCGTCGACGGCTACACCGCGTGGCTGACCCGGATGGCGGACCACCCGAACATCGAGGTCCGCGTCGACACCGACTGGTTCGATGAGACCAACGGGGTCCAGGAGGAGTTCAAGGGCAAGGTGCCGGTCATCTACACCGGCCCCGTCGACGAGTACTTCGACAACTGCGAGGGACGCCTGTCCTGGCGCACCGTCGACCTCGAGTCCGAGGTCGTCGACGTCGACGACTACCAGGGCACGGGTGTCGTGAACGCGAACGACCAGGACGTCCCGTGGACCCGGGTGCTGGAGTTCAAGCACCTCCACCCCGAGCGCACCTACCTGCCCGGCAAGTCGGTCGTGGTCCACGAGTACAGCCGCTTCGCCGAGGACGACGACGAGCCGTACTACCCGATCAACACCGCCGAGGACCGCGAGAAGCTCCTCAAGTACCGCGACCTCGCCGAGAAGGAGCCGATGGTTCTCTTCGGCGGCCGCCTCGGCACGTACAAGTACCTCGACATGCACATGGCCATCGCCTCGGCACTGTCGATGTACGACAACAAGCTCAAGCCGCACTTCGCGGACGGCGCCGAGTTGAAGAGTGGCGGGGTGGACGCATGACGACCAGGTTGTTGCAGCGCCAGGTGCTCCCGGTCGACGGTGACGTCGACGTCCTCGCGCTGTACCTCGACCCCGACGAGGCCAACCTCGACGAGGACAAGTACGTCGTCGGTGGCTCGCGCGCGGCCAAGGAACTGAACAACGCCTCGATCCGCCAGAAGACGGCGACCGGCACGATCCGCCCGGACCAGGTGCTCTCGCGCACAGCCGTCCAGATCCCGTCGGGCGAGAAGCTGTCGTTCGGCACCTACTTCAACGCGTTCCCGGCCAGCTACTGGCGCCGGTGGACCATCGTTTCGGCCGTCACCCTCACGATCAACGTGAAGGGCGCCGGCGCCACCGTCATCGTCAACAAGTCGATGGCGAACGGTCGCCAGCAGAAGGTCGAGAGCGTCCTCACCGAGGCCGAAGGCACCAACACGCTCACCTTCAACCTCTCGCTCGGCCCGTTCGTCGACGGCGGCTGGTACTGGTACGACGTCGTGGCCGGCCACGGCGACATCACGGTCGAATCGGCCGAGTGGACCGCCGAGGTCCCCGCCGAGCGTGCCGCGCACGGCACCGTCGACCTCGCGATCACCACGATGAACCGCCCCGACTTCTGCGCGGAACTGCTCGGTCAGCTGAGCACGCCCGAGTTGATGCCCTACCTCGACACGGTCTTCGTGATGGAGCAGGGCACCCAGAAGGTCACCGACAGCGAGTTCTTCCCGGCGGCCGAGAAGGGCCTCGACGGCAAGCTCAAGGTCATCGAGCAGGGCAACCTCGGCGGCTCCGGTGGGTACGCCCGCGGCCAGTCCGAATCGTTGCGCAAGGGTACGGCGACGTACGCGATGATGATGGACGACGACGTCGTCTGCGAGCCCGAGGGCATCATCCGGGCCGTCACCTTCGGTGACCTGGCCCGACGTCCCACCATCGTCGGTGGCCACATGTTCAGCCTCTACGCCAAGAGCCGGCTGCACAGCTTCGGCGAGATCATCCACCCCTGGCGCTTCTGGTGGATGTCGCCGCTCGACTCGTTCAACGACTGGGACTTCGGCGCCCGCAACCTGCGCTCGGCCCGTTGGCTGCACAAGCGGGTCGACGTGGACTTCAACGGCTGGTTCATGTGCCTGATCCCGCGCCAGGTGATCGCCGAGATCGGCCTGTCCCTGCCGCTCTTCATCAAGTGGGACGACTCGGAGTACGGCCTGCGCGCCAAGGCCGCCGGCTACCCGACGGTGACCTTCCCCGGAGCGGCCGTGTGGCACGTGCCGTGGACCGACAAGAACGACGCCCTCGACTGGCAGGCGTACTTCCACCTGCGCAACCGGCTGGTTGCCGCGCTGCTCCACTCGACGTACCCCAAGGGCGGCCGGTTGATCCGGGAGAGCCTCAACCACCAGGTCGCACACCTCGTGTCGATGCAGTACTCGACGGCCGAGTTGCGCATCCAGGCGATGGAGGACGTCCTCGCCGGCCCCGAGGGACTGCACGCGATGCTGGCGACGAAGCTGCCGGAGGTCAACGCCTTCCGCAAGCAGTTCACCGACGCGCAACTCCATGCTGACCACGACGACTTCCCGCCGGTGCGTCGCGAGAAGCCGCCGCGCAAGGGCAAGGACCTCACCGAGGTGCCGAGCCGTCGCGCCCAGCTGATCACCGCGGGCCTCGCGCCGCTGCGGCAGCTCAAGAAGCCGCGGGGCCTCGCTGCCGAGTTCCCCGAGGCAGAGATCCGCGCGATGGATGCCAAGTGGTACCGGATGGCGACCTTCGACTCCGCGATCGTGTCCATGAACGACGGCACCTCGGCTGCGCTCTATGTCCGCGACCAGGCCAAGTTCAAGGACTTGATGAAGCGCACCCTCGAGCTCCACGCCCGCTACCGCAAGGAATGGCCCGAGCTCGCCGCGCAGTATCGCGCCGCGCTCGGCGACATCACCTCGCCGGAGGCGTGGGACAAGACCTTTGCCCCGTGGGTCGACGGGGACGCCGATGTCTGAGACCGAAGCACCACGGCCGGCCTTCGAAGACCTGCCCCTCAAGCCACCGTCGGCCGACAACGGCCTGCTCGCGGTCTTCCAGCGCCGCTACCTCCTGCGCCTGCTGGTGAAGCGGGAGATCGGCGCCCGCTACCAGGGGTCGTTCCTGGGCATGCTGTGGTCCTACATCAACCCGATGACACAGTTCTTCATCTACTGGTTCGTATTCGGTGTCATCTTCAACGCACACAAGAGCGTTCCGAACTACGCGATCCACCTCTTCGCCGGACTGGTCATCGTCCACTTCTTCACGGAGAGCTTCCAGTCCGGAACCCAGTCCATCGTGCGGAACAAGGCGCTGGTGGTGAAGCAGGCGATGCCACGGGAGATGTTCCCCGTGTCCGCGGTGCTGGTGTCCTTCTACCACGTCCTGCCGCAGATGCTGATCCTGCTGGTGGCCTGCCTGCTGGCCGGGTGGACCCCCGACGCGGTCGGCATGGCCTCGCTGGTGCTGGCCCTGGCCATCATCATGTGCATCGGGACCGCGTGCGCCCTGCTGTTCAGCGCCGCCAACGTCTTCTTCCGGGACTTCGGCAACATCGTCAACGTCTTCAACCACTTCGTGCGCTACGGCGTCACGATGATGTTCCCGTGGTCCTACGTCCAGGAGCGGCTCGGCGACCACGCCGGACTGTTCCTGCTCAACCCGCTCGCCGACGCGGTCCTGCTCTTCCAGCGCGCGTTCTGGGTCGGTACCGCCTCCGGCGAGGAGTCGAAGGCGGTCGTGATGCCCGACCACCTCATGCTGTACGGCTTTGCTGTCCTGGGCGCCAGCCTGGTGTTCCTCGTCATCGGGCAGCTCGTGTTCAGCCGTCTCGAGAACAAGATCCCGGAGCGTCTGTGATGGTGTCCTCCATTGTCGTGGAGAACGTCACCAAGACGTTCACCCTCCGCTACCACCGCACCTTCCGCGAGGTGACCGTCGCCAAGGCGCGCGGCCACCAGACCAGCGAGAAGTTCAACGCCATCGATGACGTGTCCTTCACCGTCGAACAGGGCGAATCCGTCGGCCTGATGGGCCTCAACGGCTCGGGCAAGTCGACGCTGCTGAAGATGATCAACGGCGTCATGCGCCCCGACTCCGGCACCCTGCTCACGCGGGGCCGGATCGCCGGCCTGATCGCCACCGGGGCCGGCTTCCACCAGCAGCTCTCCGGCCGCGACAACCTGGTCCTCAACGCCGCCATCCTCGGCATGGGGGAGCGCGAACTGCGCCGCAAGTACGACGACATCGTCGAGTTCGCCGGCCTCGGCCGCACCCTCGACGCGCCCGTCGGCTTCTACTCCTCGGGGCAGAAGGCCCGGCTCGGCTTCGCCGTCGCCATCCACGTCGACTCCGACATCTTCCTCGCCGACGAGGTCCTCGCCGTCGGCGACAAGCCGTTCCGGCAGAAGTGTGTGAAGAAGATGAAGGAGATCCGCGCGAGCGGACGCACCCTCTTCTACGTCAGCCACTCCGCGGGCTCGGTCCAGTCGATGTGCGACCGGGTGCTGGTCCTGGAGAACGGTCGCCTCGGCTTCGACGGCGACGTCGAAGCGGGCATCAAGTACCTGCACTACGACGGTGACGACGAGCAGGAGATCGACACCGAGATCGGCAACGACATCTAGGAGGGCGCGAGCGACGTCGTCGCTTCGCTCCGCCGCGCTGCCGCGCCGCAGTTGGCTTCCGCAGGGCTCACCTTGGCCTGGCGGCAAGACAGTCGGCGCGCAGGAACGTCGATTCCTCCGCTCCGGTCGCTCCTTCGTCGCTCTCTCCGCTCCGTCGCTCGACGTCCCTGCGACAGCCGACCGGATAGGCGCGGGGACTGGCTCAGTTTGGCGACCGTTGGGCCGATGGATAAATCTGGCAATGATCGGCGTGTCGAGTGGAAATTACACGTTTGTAGTTACTCACGAACTCTTCCCAACCCGTGTGACGCATGTGAAAGTTGCTACTCGTGTGACACCTTCCCCGCACACACGGTTGGAGCAGAAACATGTCGACGTACTCATCGGATGCCCCCGGGAGTGACCGCAAGATCCGGTTCGTGACCCTGTGTCAGCAGTTGCTGGCCCTGGCCGTTGTCGTGGCTGTGCTGACCCCTGCGGCGCGCACCGTGACCATGGATGTCCGGCCCATGCAGCCGGTGGATGTCGCCCCGTCAGACGTTTCGCTGCGGGCGGCGGAGTTCCCGTCGACCGTGCCGACAGGCGAGGTGTCGACCGACGTCGACCAGTACGCGTTGACCGCTCCCGAGGACAAGCCGCACGCCACGCTGCGGTCGACCGAGAAGGACGTCAGCGGCGGGGGCGACGCGATCGTCAGTGACGTGCTCCCCGTGGACGGCTACGGCACGGTCGGTGTCACCTGGGCGCCGTCGGCCAACGTCGACGAGGACGCCATCGGCGTCAAGGTGCGGACGCAGACCGACGGGACCTGGTCGGGCTGGACCGAGGCGGAGTACCACGACGACCACGGGCCGGACCCGCGTTCGGAAGAGGGCAAGCACACTCGCCCGGGTACCGATGCCCTGCTCGTCGGCGACGTGGACGCCGTCCAGGTCAAGGTGGCCACCGACTCCTCCGCCCCGGAGGACATGAAGGTCGCCGTGATCGACCCGGGCACCGCGAAGGCGACCGCCACACAGAAGCCCGCCATTGACACAGCGCGGGCCTCGACCGACGGTGCGGACCCGGTGCTGCCGGTTGCCGATGGCGACGACCCTGCCGCAACCGGCGACGAGATCGCCCTCCAGGCGGCCGGCGCCACCATCCGGCCGAAGATCTACTCGCGGGCCCAGTGGGGCGCCAACGAGAGCCTGCGTGACAAGTCCTCGCTCAGCTACTACGAGGTCCACGGCGGCTTCGTCCACCACACGGTGAACGCGAACAACTACACCGCCGATCAGGTCCCCGGCATCATCCGCGGCATCTACAGCTACCACGTCAAGACGCGGGGCTGGAGCGACATCGGCTACAACTTCCTCGTCGACAAGTTCGGCCGGATCTGGGAAGGCCGCGCCGGTGGCGTCGACCGACCCGTCGTGGGCGCCCACACGCAGGGCTACAACAACTACTCCTTCGCGATGTCGGCCATCGGCAACTTCGACGTCACCGGTCCGCCGTCGGCGATGCTGACGGCCTACGGCGCGCTGTTCGCGTGGAAGCTTGCCCTGCACGGAGTCGACGCCGCCGACATGTCCCAGAAGATCGGGTCGAAGTACTTCCCGGCGATCAGCGGGCACCGCGATGCCGGATCGACGGCCTGCCCGGGCCGCTACCTCTACGCCAAGATCCCGACGATCCGGTCCCTGGCGGACGCGGCGCAGAAGCCCTTCGCCAGTCGCGAGGCCGAAGGGAACTTCGCCGGCTCCGACATCAACGACCTGCTCGCGCGCCGAGCATCCGACGGACGCCTGTACGTGCTGACCCTGGACAGCCCCGGAGGGGTCTGGCAGGTCCGGTCCCGGGTCGACACCGGCGTCAACATCGCCTCTGCCTCGAGCATCTACAAGGCCGGCGACTGGGACCAGGACGGGTACGCCGACATGATCACCCGCCGCAAGTCCGACGGCCTGCTGCAGATCTATCGGGGCAAGGGCAGCGGGCGGTTCCACCCGCCGCAGGTCCTGTCCGCCCAGATCAACAGTGCGACGCTGATCGCGCTCCCGGGTGACGTCACCGGCGACGGGTATCCGGACCTGATGGCCCAGACCGCTGGGGCGATGCGGACCTACCGCGGTCGCGGCGCCGCCGGCCTCGGCACCAGTCTCAACAACCTCGGGACCAGCGTCGTCGCCTACAGCGCGGTCAACGGCTACGCCCACGTCCCTGCCGGAATGATGAACGCCGACGGAGCTCCCGACAGCCTCGTTCGAGTCGGCTCGGAAGTGCGCCTCTACACGGGCAACGGCCCGGGTGGCTGGACGAGCGTGCGGACCCTCGAGGTGACGGCCGGCAGTTACGACTGGCTGCTCGGTGTCGGGCGACTCGGAGCGAACGCGCAGCCGGACTTCGTCGCCCGGGACAAGGCGACCGGCGGTCTGTTCATCCTGGGCGGGAGCCCGAACGGGTGGACCAGCAAGATTCCGCTCGGACGGTTCGTGGGCTGGGACCTGGCGGCGTAGGGGGCACCAGAGAAGAGGACTTGTCCTGGTCGCTCAGGCGGGGAAGCGGGCAGTTGCACGCTCGGTGGCGTACGTCGCTTCGAGGAGTGCCTGCTCGGCCTGAGCGACCAGGACGAGTGAACCGCCCTGGGTGAGCGGTTCACTGAAGGTCACGGGCTCCACGACGGGGTTCGCGACCGAGAGGAGGCGGCCGCCGCCCACCAGCGTGCTGGCGGCTGCCTCCGACCACATTTGCGACTGCGTGACCTCACGGTCCGCGGCAACGAAGGCGAGGTCGTCCTCGGTCGGCGGGTCCCACGGCGTGAACGCATCGGGCTGGGACCAGATCTCCACGCCGACGTCATGGACGCCCGCCGGGACGGGATCGGCGAACCGGACGCCGAGCGGTCGCAGCGCACAAGCCAGGACGACGATCTCCTGGGCGTGGTCGGCCCAGCGTTCGAGGCTGTCCGGTCCGCACACGACGGCGGCGAGATCCTCGGGGTCCGCGTCACCCGGCGGTGGTACGACGACGAGGCCGGCGCTCCACGCGGCGCCGAGGAACACGGTGCCCAGCCAGTGCGGCGGGAGGTCGATGCAGATCCGGTCGCCGCGCTCGAGGTCGAACTCCTCGACCAGCAACGAGGCGGCCTTCGCCACCCAGTTCGCCCAGGTCGTGCCGGACAGTTCCACCCGCTCGCCCGTGCCGTGGTCGTAGAAGGTCACGAGCGGCTGGCCCGGGTCGACGCGGAGGCGTTGCGCCAGGACGGTGGCGAAGGTGGTCACCCGGACGACGTTAGTGCAGGCCACCGCGTCGATCGTTCGGCGGCAACCACTAGGGTGCCGCGCATGGTCGCTGACGAGATCCCTGGTTTCTGGGCGGTCGTTCCCGCCGGCGGCGCCGGCACCCGCCTCTGGCCGCTGTCCCGTGCAGCGTCCCCGAAGTTCCTGCACGACCTCACCGGGTCGGGGCGCTCGCTGCTCGAGGAGACGCACGACCGGCTCGCGCCGATCGTCGGTGACCGGATGCTCGTCGTCACTGGCGTCGCCCACCAGGAGGCCGTACGGCGCCAACTGGCTGCGCTACCTGCTGACGCCGTGCTGGCCGAGCCGTCCGCCCGGGACTCGATGGCGGCCATCGGGCTCGCCGCCGCCGTACTCGAGCGCCGTGGCGCCGAGGTGATGGGTTCCTTCGCTGCCGATCACGTCATCACCGAGCCCGACCGTTTCCGGGAGGCGGTCGCTGCTGCCGTGGACGCGGCCCGCGACGACTGGCTGGTGACGATCGGCATCGCGCCGACCTTCCCGTCCTCGGCCTTCGGTTACATCCACCAGGGCGAGCCGCTGGAGGGACACCCGCTCGTGCGCCGGGTCGTGGAGTTCGTCGAGAAGCCGTCGGTGCCGGTGGCCGAGGAGTACCTCGCCTCGGGCCGTTACCGCTGGAACGCCGGCATGTTCGTCGTACGCCCGACGGTGCTGCTGGACCTGCTGGCTGACCGCGACCCCGACTTTGCCGCGAACCTGCGCAAGATTGCCGAAGACCCCGCGCTGTTGCCGGAACTCTGGGAGCACCTGCCGCGGATCGCCATCGACCACGCGATCGCCGAACCGGCCGCCGCGCTGGGCCGCGTCGCGACCGTGCCGGGGACCTTCGGGTGGGACGACATCGGCGACTTCGACTCGCTCGCCAATCTGCTCGGCGAGCAGGAGACCTGCTCGGTCCTCGGCGACGAGTCCACCGTGCACCTCAAGGCCGCCACGGGCCTCGTCGTCCCCGCCTCAGGGCGGGTCGTCGCCGTGATCGGCCTCGACGACGTGGTCGTCGTCGACACCCCCGACGCCCTCCTGGTGATGTCGCGCGAGCGTGCTCAGGACGTCAAGGCGATCGTCGCGGCCCTGAAGGACCAAGGCAGAGCAGACCTGACCTGACCTGACCTGACCTTGACCCAACACAGCTGGCTTGCCGCCATGCCAACGGTGGCGGTACGCAAGCCAACTGCGGCGCGGCAGCGCGGCGGGAGGCGTCGACGGCGAGCTTGCTCGCCCGGATCAACGCCGGAGACGCGTCTCGCGCAGATCTACGGAACGTAGGGTTCCGGGGAGTTCGTGAACGGGTAGTCGAGCATGAACTTCTCGACAGCCGCACCGCTGACCTCGGAGCAGTACTGCCACACGCCGAGCTGCTCCTGCGTGGTGGCGTCCTGCGTCCAGTGGGTCAGCGCGATGTGCTGACCCTTCGGGAAGGCCTTGCCGTCCTTCTTCGTCCACGGGACGGCCTTGAACTTGAGGCGGCCGTTGGTGTCGTTCTCGTCGAGCGTCGCGGCGATCGCCTTGATGGCGGCGACCTCCGACGTGTCGTCGGCAGCGGTCTCGTCGTACCAGAGGACGGAGTAGCCGTGCTCCAGGTTGTGGACCAGCGACTCGAGCTCGGGGCGGCCGTCGGCGGTGTAGAAACGGTTGGCCGCGGGGTCCGGCGCGACGCCGGCCTCGTTCCAGTGCGATCCGAAAGCCGGGGGCGCTTCGTCGTAGGTCACCTGCGTGCCGGTGGGCACGTGCTCGCCGCTGCCGGTCGCGACCTTGGTCTCGACCTTCTGGCAGGCACCGGCCTTCGCGCCGATCTCGTCGAGCGGGGTGCCGGAGTAGCGCGCCTTCTGGATCGCGGTCTTCACCGGGTTGTAGGCGGCGACACCAACGATGATGAGCGCGACTGCGATGCAGACGCCCACGATGGCCATGCCCTGACGCTTTTCGGCGCTCTTCTGCTTGCGCCGGATGTCGTCAATGACTTGGCGGCGGTCCGACTTCTCGGACTTGCTGGACTTGGCCACGGTGTGGGGTACCTCGTCTGGTGAGTACGGCGGAACGCGGTGAGTCTACGGAGTGACCGGGTGCAGGCGCAGGTCGGTGTCCGCGAAGCCCTTCGCATGCGGCTTGGCAGGCCCCCCGGGAGCGGTGGTGGAGTCGACCCTCCAGCCATGTGCGAAGGCGAGAATGTCCAGTGCCACCCGGCGATCCTCGGCACAGCGCACCTGCTGGACTCCGTCGATCTCGGCCGCCAGGCCGGCGGCGCGCAGGGCCGCGACGAACTCCTCGGCGGAGACGGGAGTGCCGAAGGGCGCCCGGTCCGCTTCGGCTCCACCGACGGCGCGGACGACGGCCTCGCGGGCGCCGTACCCGAACAGGTCGGCGCCGTCCTCGCGGATCAGTGCGGACGCGCCGGTGCCGTGGTCGTCGGCGGGCAGGACCAGGTCGGGACGGCCGCGCAGGACGGCGCACGGACGGGAGCCGAGCTTGCCCTGGGCGAGCTCGACCGCGGAGGCGATCTCGTCGGCGACGGCGGGCGCGGTGACGGCCAGCTCGTTCCCGTGGGCGTCGACCCGACCGACGAACGATTCGAGCACCACGACACCGGCGGCGCCGATGGCGATGTCGGTCTGGCCTTCGCGCCAGGCGCGGCCGGCGGTGTCGGTGATGAGTACGCCGACGTTGACTCCGGCACGCTCCGCGACCGTTGCGCGCAGGGCACGGGCGGACGCGTCGGGGTCCTCGGGGAGCAGCACCGTCGTACCGGCCGTGACGTTGGACGCGTCGACACCGGCGGCAGCCATGGTCAGGCCGAGGCGGTTGCGGACGATCCGGGTGAGGCCACGGCGGGCAACCAGACGCACGCTCTCGCTGTCGATCCACTGCTCGCGGTCGCCGTCGACCACACGTCCCTCGGCCTTGCTGACGACCTTGCTGGTGACGACCAGGATGTCGCCGTCGGTGAGCCCGTCGGGCCCGAAGGCGGCAAGGACGATTGCTCCGAGGTCGTCACCGGCGGAGATCTCGGGCACCCCGTCGGGGGCGACGACCGTCAGCGGACCCACGGTGCCACCAGGGAGATAGCTGCGGCGGCCATCGCGGCCGTCGCGTCGTGGTCGGTCATCATCAGGGGGACGGCGGCGGTCGGGAGTCCAGCGGCTTCCAGTCGGGCAACCTGGTCGGCGTCCCGCTCGTCGATCAGCCAGCCGTCGAGGACGCCTCCGTTGTCGCGGGCGCCGTAGTTGAGGCCGACGCCGGCGGCGCTGACCTCGACCCCGACGGAGTTGAGCATCTGCTCGGCCATGCCCCGCACGTGGGACGCGCCGACGATGGGGGAGACGCCGACGACGCGGGCCTTCGTGGCGCGTACGGCTTCACGGATGCCGGGCACGCCGAGGATCGTGCCGACCGACACGACCGGGTTGGACGGCGGCAGGATCACCAGGTCGGCGTCGGTGATCGCGTCCAGGACGCCGGGCGCGGGGGTGGACTTGTCCAGTCCGACGAACACGACCGTCTCGGCCGGGACCTCGGCGTGCAGGCGGACCCAGTACTCCTGGAAGTGGACGACCCGCTTGCCGCTCGCGGCCTCGGGGTCGGCGATCGCGACGTGGGTCTCGATCCGGTCGTCGGACATCGGCAGCAGGGTGAGCCGGTCGCCGTACGTCGGGGTCAGCCAGCGGCGGCACAGCGCCTCGGTCACCGCGGACAGCGGA
Source organism: Nocardioides sp. WS12 (assembly GCF_014108865.1). Lineage (NCBI taxonomy): Bacteria > Bacillati > Actinomycetota > Actinomycetes > Propionibacteriales > Nocardioidaceae > Nocardioides > Nocardioides sp. WS12. The sequence goes on from NZ_CP053928.1 coordinate 2,144,387, forward strand.
TAGCCCGCGTCGAGCATCTGGGTGCGGACCAGGTGGGTCGCGATGTCGCGGTCGCCGAGACCGAACCAGGTCGGTTCGACGCCGTACGACGCCAGCTCCTCCTTGGCGCTCCAGGTCTCCTCGCGCCGGCCCCAGCCGCGCTCGAGGTCGATGCCCTCGCCGAGGGTGTACATCACGGTGTCGAGGTCGGGGCAGACCTTCAGTCCGTGGATCCACCAGTCGTCGCCGGTGTTGGCCAGCACGGTGACGTGGGCGTCGGGGGCAACGCCGGGCAGCTGACCCGAGGCGATACCGTGGAGCAGGCCCTGGAGGAATTTCGCTCCGCCCATGCCGCCGGACAGCACCGTGATCCGTCGCAGCATCGAGGTGGGCGCCGCCGTGGGGGCCGATTCATGTGTCGTTTCCACAAGGGTCAACTCTGCCGTGCGCTGCTTGCGACACGCCCGGCGGGTGTCCATAGCAGATTCGGGCTTGACTACTTGCGTATGACACGTATGTAATTCCAACAGTGTCGTTCGGGCACGGGTCGAGTTGTAAGGGGCGAAATCGATGAGAGAACTGTTCCTGGTCGAAGCAGAGTCCGAAGAGCTGGGGTGGCAAGAACGCGCATTGTGTGCGCAGACCGACCCCGAGGCGTTCTTCCCGGAAAAGGGAGGATCGACGCGCGAGGCGAAGAAGGTCTGCCAGACGTGCGAAGTGCGTGACGACTGCCTGGAGGCAGCGCTCGGCAATGACGAGCGGTTCGGTATCTGGGGTGGTCTGTCGGAGCGTGAGCGTCGCAAGCTGAAGAAGCGCGCGGTCTGACCCGACGCGTCGACGGTTCGCCCCCCTCGGACCGCCGCACGTAGGGTCTTGTCCCGTGTCGCAACGTCCCGAGGTCGCCGTACTCCTCGTGAGTCACGACGGCGGCTCGTGGCTGCCGACGGTCCTTGACGGCCTGCTCGCCCAGACGACCCCCCTCGACTCGGTCGTCGCTGTCGACACCGCAAGCTCGGACGACAGCGTTTCGCTGGTGCGCGACGGCCTCGACGGCCGGGTCCCGACGCTCCTGCGCAGCCTGCCGGGCAGCGCCGGATTCCCCGATGCGATCGCCGACGGCCTCGTCGCCCTGGCGGAGAGCGGTCGCGCGCCGGAGTGGATCTGGATCCTGCACGACGACTCCACCCCGGCCCCGGACGCACTGACGGCACTCCTGGCCGCCGCTGCCGAGCGGCCCGACGCCGACATCCTCGGCCCGAAGTTGCGGGAGTGGCCCTCGCTGCGGCGGCTCCTCGAGCTCGGCGTCACCATCAGCGGCACCGGTCGTCGCGAGACCGGCCTCGAGCGCGGCGAGTTCGACCAGGGCCAGCACGACGACGTCCGTGAGGTCTTCGCGGTCAACTCCGCCGGCATGCTGGTGCGTCGCACGGTCCTGGAGGAACTCGGCGGCTTCGACGCCGCGTTGCCGATCTTCGGCAACGACATCGACCTCGGTTGGCGCGCCGCTGCGGTCGGTCACACCACCCTGATCGTTCCGAAGGCCATCGTCTTCCACGCCGAAGCGGCCCACCGCGGCGTTCGCCGGACCCCGCTGACCGGGCGGCACACGCATTTCCAGGAACGCCGCGCCGCGCTGTTCACGCTGTTGGCCAACGCCCGCGGGGTGACCCTGCCGTTCCAGGTCCTCCGGCTCGCGCTCGGTTCGGTGCTCCGCATGATCGGACTGTTCTGCGTCCGGGCCGTGGGGGAGGGCCTCGACGAGATCGCTGCCCTCGTCGCCGTGCTGCGCCACCCGGGCCTGTTGATCGAGGCCCGCCGCTCCCGTGCGGCCGTTGTCGCCAGGGTCCGCGGTGCGGACGGAGCAGACCGGGCGCGTGTCCGTCGACTGGTGGCGCCCTGGTGGCTGCCGTACCGCCACGGTCTCGACTTCTTCGGCGACCTCGTCGCCGCGGCGACCAACCAGGCCTCCGACGTCGCCGAACGGCGGCGGATCGCCGCTGCCGAGCGTTCCGACTCGCCACCGCCGGCCCGACACCGCGACGAGGACGACGAGTTCGCCGACACCGGCCTGGTCGTTCGCTTCTTCACCAGCCCGACGGCCGTCGGTACGGCGATCACGGTGCTCGCGCTGCTGATCGGTGTCCGCGACGTGATCGGTGGTCTGAGTGGCGGCGCGCTGTCGCCGACGCCCGACTCCGTGGGCGCCTGGTGGCGCCTCCACCTCGAGGGCTGGCACCCGATCGGGTTCGGCAGCGAGGTGCCCGCGCCGCCGTACGTCCTGCCCCTGGCGGTGCTCGGCACCCTGGTCGGCCCGTCCCTGCTGATCTCCCTGCTGATGGCCCTGGCGGCACCGATCGCGCTGTGGGGCGCGTGGCGGTTCCTGCGGGTGGTCAGCCGGCTCGCGACGCCGTACGGCGCTCCCCGCTGGCTGCTGCTCTGGGGATCGGTGACCTGGGCGCTGGTCCCGCTCGCCGCAGGTGCCTGGGGCGGTGGACGCTGGGGCATCGTCGTGGCTGCGGCCGTCCTGCCCTGGCTGGCCCACGCGGCGCTCGGGTTCGCCGACCCGGAGCCCGAGCACCGTTGGCGCGCCGGGCTGCGCACCGGTCTGGCCCTGGCACTGATGACCGCTGTCGCACCGTCGTCCTGGCTGGTGATGGCCGTGCTGATCGGCGTCCTGCTGGCCAGCGCCGTACGCCTGATCCCCAACGAGGTGCGGGAGCGCTCCGTCTGGGGTCCTCCGGTCGCGGCCCTCGTCGTGCCGCTCGTGGTCCTGCTGCCCTGGTGGCTGCCGGCGCTCTTCGAGGGCGCCTTCGCCGCGACCATCCTCGACATCGGCCGGTGGCCGACGGCGGCAACGTCCGGCTGGGACCTGCTCGCTGGCCGACTGGCTGGTCTCGGCGCGCCGCCGGAGGCCGGACTGGTGCTGCCCGCACTCGCGCTGTTCGCGCTGCTCCCGACCAAGACCCGGATCCCCGTCGTCATCTGCTGGCTGGTGGCCGCGGTCACGGCGCTCGTGGCGATTCCGCTGACGGTGCCGTCCATCGACCTGCCTGGTACGGCGCAGCAGCAGCCCGGCGTGGGTGCGGTCCTGCTCCTGCTGCACGGTGCCTGGCTCACTGCTGCAGTGCTCGGCGGCTTGTCGTTGCACCACCTCGGCGACCAGACCCGCCCGGTGCAGGCGGGCCTGGCCATCGGCGGCGTCGCTGCCGTCGTCGCGCCGCTCGTCGCGCTGGTGTGGTTCGCCGGCTGGGGTGGGGAGGAGCTCACCGACGACGCACCGTCCGACGTGCCCGTCTACATGGTCCAGCGTGCGCAGGAGGCCCCCGAGAACGGTGTCCTGGTGCTGCGCGGATCCATCGACGACGGCATCCGTTACGACGTGCACCGCGGCGACGGTCCGACGGTGGGCGAGGACGAAGTCGCCGCGTTGACCCCGGAAGACCCGGAGATCACGACGATCATCCGCTCGCTGGTGACGTCGCCGGACGGCGAGGCCCTGGACGCGCTGGCGGAGTACGGGATCCTCTACATCGTCCAGGCCGCTCCGGCCGATGGCGCCGTCGCGGCCAGCCTCGACGCCACGTCCGGCCTCGACCAGGCCAGTTCCGAGCGCGGCACCCGCGCCTGGCAGGTCACTCCCGGCCCCGAGCCGCTCCCCGGGCACCAGGCCTGGTTCCGCTGGCTGCTGCTGATCATCCAGGGCTGTGCGATCCCGGTGCTGGTCGTCCTTGCCCTGCCCCCGTTGCGAAGGAGTCGCGATGACTGAGTCCTCGACGTCCTCGACCCCGGGTGCCGGACGACGCTCCTCGGTCACCCCTGAGCGTCGGATCGACATCATCGTCGCGCTGGCCATCGTCCTGCCCACCGTGGTCGCGCTGTGCGTCACCCTGATCGGCCGCGAGGGCGACCCCGTTGCCGGGCTGCGTCCGCCGACCACCTCGACGCTGACCGCCGCCACCCTGGCCTGCCCGGCGGGCCTCGACGGCACCAGTGGCCCGGTCCGGGCGGTCCGTGCGCCAGGGGTCCCCGGCGGCAAGGTCGCGGTCCGCACGAGTGCGACACCGGTCGACCAGGGCAGCGGCACGTCCCAGGGCACGACCAAGGAAGGCGCTGAGGTCACGGTCACCGTCGGCGGCGGAGTCGTCGTCCCCGCCAGCGGCGGAGCGACCGTGCTCGACGGCCGCGGGGACGCGGCGCCCGGTCTGGTGGCCGGCCGCGGCGACCGGCTCGCCGTGCCCGAGTGCCGTGCCCCGTCGTACGACGAATGGCTGGTCGGGATCAGCGGGTCGGCGCGTTACGCGACGACCCTCGAACTCGTGAACCCCGACGACGGCGATGCGGTCGTCGACCTCGAGCTCCTCGGTCCTGCGGGACCGATCGACGAACCGGGTCTCCGGGGCATCCAGGTGCCCGGGCACAGCGTCAAGCGGCTCGAACTGGCGAAGGTCGCGCCCATGGCCGACGTGGCCGCGGCCCACCTCACCGTCACCCGCGGACGGGTGACGGCGACGGCCCGCAACACCCGCGACCCGCTGGGTCGGGGACGGGTCACCACCGATTTCCTGCCGGCACATGCCGAACCCGCCACCACGAACCTGATCCTCGGCATCCCGGAGCGGAGGGCGGGTCCGACCTTGTTCCTGGCCAACCCGGGCGCCGACGAGATCCGGGTGACCACCCGTCTCGTGACGGCCGACGCGTCGTTCACCCCCGCCGGTGCGGAGGAGATCAAGGTCGCTCCCCACTCGATCAGGACGGTCAGCCTGACCAGCGTCCTCTCCGGTGACGCCGCGAAGGGTGTCGTCGGCGTCGAACTCAGGTCAACCGGTCCGGTCACGTCCTCGGTGCGGCTGCTGACGAAGACCGACCTGGTCCTGCTCGCTCCCGTGCCGCTGCTGCGCGACCCCGCGGCCGCCGTACTGCCGCTGGGGGCGAAGACGCTCCTGCTCGGCGGTGCGGACAGGACCGGCGTGGTCCACGTGAAGTCGTACGACGCCGCCGGCACGGTGCTGGCCGACAAGCCGGTCGAGGTCGGGCCGGATCGGGCGGTGAGCCTGGCCTTGCCACCGAAGGCCGTGACGATCACCGTCGAGGCACGCAACACGACGGTCGGTGCCGTGGTCTCGATCCCTGCAACGGGACGCGGGCCTGGGCTCGCCACGATCCGGGTCCGCGCAGCCGAGCTGCGTTCGCGCATCCCGGTGGTCGTCCCGCAGTAGGGATCAGCCCGGATCAGTCCGTGTCGGCCGGGTAGCGCGGGTCGACCTCACTGGGGTCGATGCCGAGCAGTTCGGCGACCTGTTCGACCACCACGGTCAGCAGGATCGCCTCGAGGTCCGCGCGGTCCGCTGCGCGATGCTCCAGCGGCCGCCGGAACACGACCAGGCGGGTCGGCGTGGCGCCGGTTCCCCGCACCAGCGAGGACAACGGCACGCGGCCGGAGTCCCAGTCGTCGGGGAGTTGCGGGGTGTCCTCGACGGCGTACTCGACCAGCCCGAGGCGGGTTGACCAGCGCCCGTCGATCTCGGTGACGATGTCGAGCATGATCCGGTCGAAGGTCTCGCGGCGGCTGCGTGGCCGCGGCGGTCGGGGCGAGCCGAGCGGCCCCGAGCGGGGGAGGACGGCCGGTCCCCGGACACCGCGGCCGCGGCGATCCCGGCGAGGACGAGGGCGGCCCGCTCCGTCGTCTGACTGTTCTGGCTCCACGATCCGCGAGCCTAGCCACCGCTGCCTCCCTGGGACGGTAGCGTCTGCGCCGTGAGCGCGATTCCGGCCCAGCAGGGACTCCGAACCTGCTCCCGCACGGCCTGCGCCCGGCGCGCCGTCGCGACCCTGACCTATGTCTACGCCGACTCGACGGCCGTCCTCGGTCCGTTGGCGACCTTCGCGGAGCCGCACGCCTACGACCTGTGCGAGACGCACAGCGAACGACTCTCTGCCCCGCGCGGCTGGGAGGTGCTGCGCCTCGCTCTCGGCACCCAGCAGTCCGGTCCCAGCGGCGACGACCTGCTGGCGCTCGCCGACGCCGTCCGCGAGGCCGCGCGCCCGGTCCGTCGTCCGGTCATCGAGCAACCCCGCGAGACGGGGCGCGAGACCGCCCGCAAGGGTCATCTCCGGATGCTCACGTCCGACGACTGAGTTACTCCTTCCCTGCCAGTTGTCGGCTGGTTGGAGCCGTTGCACTACTGTCCCGTTCATGGCCAGTGCCACGACCTCACCGGACAACCTGAGCAAGGTCTTCAAGGCCTACGACGTACGCGGCATCGTTGGTGAACAACTCGACGAGGAGTTGGCCCGCGCTGCGGGATCGGCCTACGTCGAGGTGCTCGGGATCGACGCCCTCGTCATCGGCTACGACATGCGGCCCAGCTCCCCGTCCCTGGCCGGCGCGTTCGCCGACGGTGCGACGACCGCGGGTGCCGACGTCACGATGATCGGCCTCGCCTCGACCGACCAGCTCTACTTCGCCTCGGGCCACCTCGGCCTGCCGGGCGCGATGTTCACCGCGAGCCACAATCCGGCGCAGTACAACGGGATCAAGCTCTGCCGTGCCTACGCGCAGCCGGTGGGAGTGGAGAGTGGCCTCGCTGAGATCCGCGACCGTGTCGCCGCGGTCTCGACAGGCTCGACCAACGGGGCGGGCTCGACCAACGGGGCGGGCTCGACCAACGGCCGCACGGGAGCGGTCGGCAACCTCGACGTGCTCCAGGCCTACGCCGCGCACCTGCTGTCGCTGGCGCCGGTGACGGGCCGCAAGCTGAAGGTCGTCGTCGACGCCGGCAACGGCATGGCCGGTCACACCGCACCGGCCGTGTTCGACCGGCTCGCGGACCAGGTCGACATGGTCCCGATGTACTTCGAGCTCGACGGCACCTTCCCCAACCACGAGGCCAACCCCATCGAGGCGGCCAACCTCGTCGACCTTCAGAAGCGGGTGCTCGCCGAGCGCGCCGACATCGGTCTGGCCTTCGACGGCGACGCCGACCGGTGCTTCCTCGTCGACGAACGCGGTGAGCTGGTCTCGCCCTCCACGCTGACGGCGTTGATCGCGGCCCGCGAGCTCGCCAAGGAGCCCGGCTCGACGATCATCTACAACCTGATCACCTCGCGAGCGGTGCCGGAGATCGTCACCGAGCTCGGCGGCACCCCGGTCCGCACCCGTGTGGGGCACTCCTACATCAAGGCCGAGATGGCCGAGACCGACGCCATCTTCGGTGGCGAGCACAGCGGCCACTTCTACTTCCGTGACTTCTGGCGTGCCGACTCCGGGATGCTCGCGGCGCTGCACGCGATGGCCGCGCTCGCCGAGGCCGACGTACCGCTCTCGCGCCTGCTGGAGGACTACGAGCGCTACCCGCTCAGCGGCGAGATCAACAGCACGGTCGAGGACCAGGGCGCTGTCCTGGTTGCCCTCGAGAAGGAGTACGACGCCCGCGACGGCGTCACGATCGACAAGCTCGACGGGCTGAGCATCAGCCACGCCGACTGGGCGTTCAACGTGCGCGCCTCCAACACCGAGCCGCTGCTGCGGCTCAACGCCGAAGGAAAGGACGAGTCCACCATGGCCCGAGTCCGCGACGAAGCACTGGCGATCATCCGGGGTGGCAAGTGAGCGCCCCCGAGATCTCTCCCGAACTGCTGGCGATCATCGTCTGCCCTGCCTGCAAGGGCGACCTGACGCTGACCCCCGCTGCTGCCGCCGACGGCACCGATGAACTCGTGTGCGGCGGCTGCGGCCTGGCCTACCCCGTGCGCGACGGCATCCCGGTGCTGCTCGTCGACGAGGCTCGTTCGCCGGCCTAGAGCCCGGTCCTCGCCATGGTCTGGTTCGACGAGTCCCGCCTGGATGACCAGAGCGCCCTGGGCAGCGCCGACCTGCGGTTGCGCACGCTCGCCGAGTCCGGCGCGCGGGTACGACGTGAGGTGGGCGCCGCAGCGGACGCGATTGCCGAAGCCGTCTCACGGGCCAGTGACACCCGTCCCCGTGCGGTGATCGCCGCCGGCCCGGACTCCCGGTTGCTGCGGGCGGTCCTCGAGCCGTTCTGCCCGGTGCCGTTCGTTGCCTGGCCTGCCCCCGCACTTCCCGGCTGGGCCGGCAGCCTCGACCTGGTCGTGGTGCTGGCGCCCGAGGGCTCCGACCCCGGCACCGCGTCCGCGGTCGCCGAAGCGGCCCGACGTGGCTGCCAGCTCGTGGTCGCCACCCCGTCGGAGTCGCTGGTTGCCCAGCACGCCACCGGCCGCTGGACCACCATCCTTCCCACGGACACCGCCGACCAGTTGGCCACCGCGGTGGCGATGCTGTCGTTCCTGGGCCAGATCCAGCTCGGGCCGAACGCCGACCCCGAGGCCGTTGCCGACGCGCTCGACGTGGTGGCCATCGCGTGTTCGCCGAACCGCGACATCTCGATCAACCCCGCCAAGATGCTGGCCATCTCGCTGGCTGACGCCAGTCCGCTGGTCTGGGGCGGGTCGGTCCTGGCTGCCCGGGCCGCCCGACGCGTCGCGGAGTCGATTCGTCGTACGTCGGGACGCACGGCTCTTGCCGGTGACGCGGAGCACCTGCTGCCCGTGATCGAGGCGGCACGTGCGCGCAACGTGTTCGCCGACCCGTTCGCCGACGACGACGGCGAACGGCGTCCGGTGCTGGTGATCCTCGACGACGGGGTCGATGACCCGGTGGTCCGGGACCAGCGGATCCGCCTCGAAGAGGCCTGCCTGGGCCACGACGTGCGGATCGAGCACGTCGCGTCCGAGGCGGCCGGCGAAGTGGATCGCTACGCCTCATTGCTGCTCAACGGCACCTACGCCGCGGAGTACCTCCGCCTGGGCCTCGTCCCGGACTGAGCGCCCTTTCCGGGCCTCCGGACGGGGTTGTCGGGTTGTCTGACACTTGGACTTCCTTCAGGTGGGTCGGGTAGCAAGGAGTGATGCCCTCCACCACGCGGGACCCTTGGCTCGACAACGCGAAGATGGCGCTGGTCGCCCTCGTGGTACTCGGCCACACGTGGGCGTTGCTGCCGCCGGGTGGCCCCGGCGGGGCGTTGTACGACTTCCTCTACCTGTGGCACATGCCGGCGTTCGTCTTCGTTTCCGGCTACCTGTCGCGGGCGTTCACGTGGGCGCCGGGCCGGATGTGGCAACTGGTCACGACGCTGGCTGTCCCGTACCTCGTGTTCGAGGCCGCGCTCGCGCTGTTCCGGATCAAGGTGGGCGGGGAGAACCTCGTCGACCTGTTCACCGATCCGCATTTCCCGCTCTGGTACCTCCCCGCGCTGATCGTGTGGCGTCTCCTCACGCCGATGTTCCGGCCGTTGTGGGGTGGCGTCGTCGTCGCGGTGGCGGTCAGCCTCGCCAGCGGCTTCATCGACGGCGAGTTCTCGCAACTGTTCGACTTCGCGCGGATTCTGGGCCTGCTGCCGTTCTTCGTGCTCGGCCTCAAGGCGACCCCGGAGCGACTCGAGGCGCTGCGTTCGCGCTCCGCCAGGGTGCTGGGTGCCGCGGTCTTCGCCGTGATCGGCCTGCTCGCCCTGACGCTCGACCGCTGGGCCAGTGGTGACTACCTCTACTTCAAGCCCTACGCCTACGTCGACGCGTCGGACCAGACCGCCGTGCTGACCCGTCTGCTCGTGCTCGGCGTCGGGATGGCCGGCGCCGTCGCCTGGCTGGCGGTGGTGCCGCGCGTCGGTGGCTGGTTCGCCGGGATGGGCGCCGCCACGATGGTCGTCTACCTGTTCCACGGCTTCGCCGTGAAGGGCCTGGAGTACGCCGGATTCCCCGAGTGGGCCGAGGGCCGGCCCTGGCTCGGGCTGGTCGCCGCGACGGTTGCGGGGCTCGGTATCGCGCTCGGCCTGGCGGTTACGCCGGTACGACGACTCCTCCAGCACGTGGTGGATCCGTTCGCCTCCGCCGACCGCAGGGTCGACGACGCGGTGGCACTGGCGGTCGTCGTACAGGAGCAGGAGCGCGAACTGGTGGGGGAGCCGGTCACCGTGGGCCGGTAGCCTTCCGCCATGCCCATCACCACGACCATCTCCGTGACTGGACTGGCCGCGTGAGCGCCGGACTCTTCGGTCTGCTCGACGACGTCGCCGCCATCGCCAAGCTCGCGGCCGCGTCGATCGACGACGTCGGTGCCGCAGCAGGTCGCGCCACGACGAAGGCCGCCGGTGTGGTCATCGACGACACGGCCGTGACACCGCAGTACGTCCACGGCCTGGCTGCCGACCGCGAACTCCCGATCGTCAAGCAGATCGCCATCGGTTCGATCCGCAACAAGCTGCTGATCATCCTGCCGGCCGCGCTGCTGCTCAGCGAGTTCCTCCCGGACCTGCTGCCGATCATCCTGATGGCCGGTGGCACGTTCCTGGCCTACGAAGGCGCCCACAAGGTCTGGCACATGCTGTCGGACCACGACGACCACGACACCCCCGTGAGCGAGGTCAGCCCGGAGGCCGAGAAGGCCATGATCGCCGGTGCGGTCCGCACCGACCTGATCCTGTCGGCCGAGATCATGGTGATCGCGCTCGCCGACATCGACGACGACGCGAGCTTCTGGGCGCGCCTCGCGATCCTCGTGGTGGTCGCCTTCGTCATCACGATTGCTGTGTACGGCGTCGTGGCGCTGATCGTGAAGATGGACGACGTCGGCCTCAACCTCGCCCAGCGCAAGGCGTCCTTCGTGCAGGCGATCGGTCGCGGCCTGGTGGCCGGCATGCCGAAGTTGCTGTCGTTCATCTCCATCGTCGGCACCGTCGCGATGCTCTGGGTCGGTGGCCACATCCTGCTCGTGAACATCCACGAGGTCGGTTGGTGGGATGCCCCCTACGAATGGGTCCACGGCATCGAGCACGACATCAAGCACGCCGTGCACGGCTTCCTCGGCGGCGTCCTCGCCTGGCTCGCCAACACCGGCATCTCTGCCGTGATCGGGCTTGTCGTCGGCTCCGTCGTGGTCGCGATCACCCGGGTGCTGCCGTTCACCGGCGACAAGGACCCGATCGAGCACTACGACACGGATGAGTCCTCCGACGCCCCTGCGAACCCATCGCACTGACCGCGTCTCCCCGACCGTCGGGCCTGGTCATGCGATCGCGTCGTCCTGCCAAGGCGTGCCTGCTCCTGGCGTGCCTGCTGCTCCTCCTGGCAGTGACGCTGTGGTTCGACAACCCCGCCGTGGACGTCAGCGCCTCGGACTTCACCGGCGAGTCAGGTGGCGAGGTGGGCTGCAGCATCGCGCCCTGGGACGCCGGGCTCAACGGGAACGATGAGGGACCCGGCGGCGAGCACCCCCACGACTACTTCGTCGAAGTGGGAGCCGCCTGCTACGCAGCCAACATGACGAGGTTCCGCGTCGCCGTCGGTGCCGGTGCGCTGGCGCTGGCGGCGTTGGCGGCTGGCGTCTTCCTGGCCCTGCGGCCGCGGTCGGCTGCTGGGCCGAGGGCTGACCCCGCCTGAGGTCGCGGGCATGCCGCTGGCCCCGCTGGTGGGCGGGGTGCGGGGCGGTGGGAGTTATTCGTCGGGGTCGATGAGCCGTGGTGGGTCGAGGGCGCGGGTGCCGTCGGGTCCGACGAGGAAGTGGTGGCCGTTCGGGCTGATCCACAGGTAGAGGCCGGGGTGGATCACGGTGTAGCGCCAGTTGCTGAAGGTCTTGGCGCGGTGATGTCGTCGGCATCCGGGGGCGAGGTTGCACGGGCAGGTTGGGCCGCCCTTGTTGTGCGGGACCACATGATCGAGATCGCACTTCGCCGCTGGCCGGCTGCACCAGGGGAACCGGCACGAATGGTCGCGGAGCTCGACCCGTCTGCGGATGCGGTCGGGGATCTCGTAGGAATCGACCGGGACGCAATCAGCAAGGTCGATCACGGGCCGCACGATGATCGTGGTGTCCCTTGCGCGGAGCCATTCCTTGATCTGCGCGGTGGAGATCGGTGCACGGCCTTGGTCCCAGCGGCCGACGGGGTTCGCGAACGGGTTGTCCTCATCGTCAGAGGTGAGGGCGGTGTCGGTGATGTGGACGCTCAGTTCGACCTTGCGGCCGGGTGACTGGGCCACGACTTCACCGGTCTCTTCGTCGGTGAACAGCAGGTCCAGGGACAGGTCTTGGCGGGCCATGTCGCCAACGGACTTGGAGCGGCGGACGTCGAAGGAGTCGGTGTCGCCGAGCTGTCCGCGGACCTTGGCTCGACGCGACAACGCGATGTCGAAGTCGTGGGCATCCGCGGCGTCCAGGATGCTGTGGGACTCGACCTGCCCGTTCGTGTCGACCTCACCGACGTCGACCCGGCGGGCATCGGCGGCGGCCTGGCGCTCGGCTTCGGCGCGTTCGGGGTCGAACCGGATCACCGCTTCGGTGACGAGGCGTTCGAGTTGAGCCCAGCCGACGCCGCCGACGGCAGCGAGCTGGCGGTCCACGAACGCAGCCGCTTCGGCGTTCAACGAGTGGGTGAGGTCGGCGATGCGTTCGGCCCGCCACGGCTCCAACCTGCCCTCGACCACTGCCGCGTAGATGCCGGGGAGGCGCCAGGCGCACTCGATGATCCGCCCGACGTACCCACGGCCACCATCAGGGGACCTGCCGAGGACCGCGATGAGTTCCATCAGGTTGAACTCGGACACCAGCGGTGCACCGGCGCCGGCGATCGGGACACCGGTGTCGATGACGCCGTCGACGATGGTCGCGGCCTGCTCGGGGCTGGTGACGATGTTGCGCCTGGCCCAGGTCGCGATGTCGATCCATTCCTTGACCAGCGCAGCCTGGCGGGACTTGACGCCCTTGCTGAGATCCGACAGCAAGGCCCGATCAGAGCGGGTGTCGGTTCCGAGATCCATACATGTATTAGATCACCGACCTCCGACACGACGAAGCGCCGCAAACCCGCCTGTGGACAGGGCAAAGTCCCCGACCGAGCCTGTGGAGAGTTGGTGGTCAGGGCCGGGGGTTTCGAGGCTCGCTTCGCTCGCACCTCAACCACCGGGCTCGCCAGATTTCGCTCGCACCTCAACCACCGGGCCTGCCGAGTTCGCTCGCACCTCAACCACCAGGCCCGCCTGAGGTCGAAGCGCACCTCAACCACCGGCAGGCGGCCTCGCTCAGCTGGTCGGCGGGCGCACGGTGGCGTCGACCGCGTTGGCCAGCTCGCGACCCTTGGTCTCGAAGTGCGCGCGGAAGTAGCCCGTGTGGTCGTCGTGCTCGTGGAAGTGGTGCGGGGTGAGCACTGCCGAGAACACCGGGACGTCGGTTTCCAGCTGGATGCGCATCAGCGCGTCGACGACCGAGGACGCGACGAAGTCGTGGCGGTAGATGCCGCCATCGACGACGAGCGCGGCGGCCGCGACTCCGGCGTACCGGCCGGACTGCGCGAGGCGGCGGACCTGCAGCGGGATCTCGAAGGCGCCGGGCACGTGCACCACGTCGACCTCGTAGCCGCGGCCACGAAGTTCTTCGGTGGACGTCGTCACGGCGACATCGACGATGTCGGCGTGCCAGCGCGCGGCAATGATGGCAATGCGGGGAGCGGTGGGTGACATGGTTCCTCCTGTTTGCGTGTCACCCAGGGCGTGACGACGCGCACGAGGCCCGTCGCGTTCTCTCTCGTCCGGACTGTGACCGTCGGCTCCGGAGTTGGACCGGATCTGCTGACCCACCCCGATCCAGGGGATCGGTGTGGCGCTCGCGGGCTCGACCGCCCCGGATCTGCCGGGACGCTCCTTACCGCCGGTGGGGATTTCCACCCCGCCCTGAGAACGTACGGATCAACCGTACCGCTCCGGCGCCGAGTCGGGATGAAGTCCCTTCCCTGATGATTCCCCGCGCACGGAATCCCGCTTGTAAGGTGTCCTACGTCATGCGCGGGAGACCCCGGCAGAGCGCAGATGCGCCGCATTGACCACGAAACACTCGATCCTCGAGGACCCCTTTTCATGGACTACAAGGTTGCTGACCTGAGCCTGGCCGAGTTCGGCCGCAAGGAGCTCACCCTCGCCGAGCACGAGATGCCCGGCCTCGTTTCGCTGCGTACGTCGTACGGCGACGCCCAGCCGCTGAAGGGTGCCCGGATCGCCGGCTCCCTGCACATGACCATCCAGACCGGCGTGCTCATCGAGACCCTCGTCTCGCTCGGCGCCGAGGTCCGTTGGGCCACCTGCAACATCTTCTCGACCCAGGACCACGCGGCCGCTGCCGTCGTCGTCGGCCGCCCCGAGACCGGCGGCACCGTCGAGAACCCCAAGGGCACCCCTGTCTTCGCCTGGAAGGGCGAGTCGCTGGCGGAGTACTGGGACGAAGCCGAGAAGGTCTTCGACTTCAAGGACGAGGCCGGCAACCTGATCGGCCCGAACATGCTCCTTGACGACGGTGGCGACATCACCATGCTCGTCCACCTCGGCGTCGAGTTCGAGAAGGCCGGCGCGGTTCCCGGCCAGGACTCCACCGACAACGAGGAGTTCAAGGAGGTGCTGCGCGTCCTGGCCCGGTCCCTCGAGACCAGCTCGACGCGCTGGACCAACATCGCCAACAACATCAAGGGAGTCTCCGAGGAGACCACCACCGGTGTGCTGCGCCTGTACGACCGCTTCAAGGAGGGCTCGCTCCTCTTCCCGGCGATCAACGTCAACGACTCGGTCACCAAGTCGAAGTTCGACAACAAGTACGGCTGCCGCCACTCGCTCATCGACGGCATCAACCGCGGCACCGACGTCATGATCGGCGGCAAGGTTGCCGTCGTGTGTGGCTACGGCGACGTGGGCAAGGGTTCCGCCGAGTCGCTGCGCGGCCAGGGCGCTCGCGTGATCATCACCGAGATCGACCCGATCTGCGCGCTGCAGGCAGCGATGGACGGCTACGAGGTCAAGCGCCTCGAGTCGGTCGTTGAGTACGCCGACATCTTCATCACCACGACGGGCAACTTCGACATCATCCGTGTCGAGCACTTCGAGAAGATGAAGCACCAGGCGATCGTCGGCAACATCGGCCACTTCGACAACGAGATCAACATGGCTGGCCTCGCGAAGATCGAGGGCATCGTCAAGGACGAGATCAAGCCGCAGGTCCACCAGTGGATCTTCCCCGACGGCAAGAAGGTCATCGTGCTGTCCGAGGGCCGTCTGCTGAACCTCGGCAACGCGACCGGCCACCCGTCGTTCGTCATGTCGAACTCCTTCACCAACCAGGTGCTGGCTCAGATCGAGCTGTTCACCAAGGTCGAGGAGTACCCCGTCGGCGTCTACGTCCTGCCGAAGCACCTGGACGAAGAGGTGGCACGCCTGCACCTCGACGCCCTCGGTGTCGAGCTGACGATCCTCACCCAGGAGCAGGCCGACTACCTCGGCGTTCCGGTCGAGGGCCCGTTCAAGGCTGACGCCTACCGCTACTGATTGAATTGGCGCGAGCGCGTCTCCGGCGTTGATCCGGGGCAGCAAGCTGCCCATCGACGCCTCCCGCCGCGCTGCCGCGCGTTCAGCACGCAGGGGCCCCGCACCGTCACGGTGCGGGGCTTCTGCCGTCCTCCCGCCTAGGATCGACACATGACACCTCCCGCCGGCGCACCGTCCTACCCCACTCGGGGACGGGTGCTTGTCGTCGATGACGATGCACCGCTGGCGGAGATGCTCGGCATCGTCCTGTCCCAGGAGGGTTTCGAGAGCCGGGTGTGCCCACGGGGCGACCTCGCGCTCGCCGACTTCCGGGACTACCGGCCCGACCTGGTCCTGCTCGACCTGATGCTGCCCGGCAAGGACGGCATCGACGTCTGCAAGGAGATCCGGGCCGAGTCCGGCGTCCCCATCGTGATGCTCACCGCCAAGGGCGACACCGTCGACGTCGTCGTCGGACTGGAGTCCGGCGCTGACGACTATGTCGTCAAGCCGTTCAAGCCCAAGGAGCTCGTGGCGCGGATCCGTGCCCGCGTGCGTCGTACCGACGCGGTCCCGCAGGAGACGCTCACGGTCAAGAACCTCGAGATCGACGTCGCCGGGCACTCGGTCACCCGCGATGGCGTGGAGATCTTCCTGACCCCGCTGGAGTTCGACCTGCTGCTGTGCCTGGCCCGTAAGCCCGGCCAGGTCTTCACCCGGCAACTGCTGCTCGAAGAGGTCTGGGGCTACCACCACGCGGCCGACACCCGTCTGGTCAACGTGCACGTGCAGCGCCTCCGCTCGAAGGTGGAGCACGACCCCGAACACCCCGAGATCGTCCTGACGGTGCGGGGCGTCGGCTACAAGGCCGGCGCTGTCTAGGCCGATCGACATGGACGGATCCGACCTGTCCCGGTGGCTGCGCAGCCTCTGGGCCCGGGTCGCGCCGGAGGTACGACGGGCGCTCACCTTCTGGCGCCGTTCGATCCAGGCGCGGGTCGTGGTCAGCACCGTCGTCCTGTCGGCGCTCACCGTCAGTGCGGTCGGCTGGATCCTGTTGCAGCAGACCCAACGCGGCCTGCTCGAGCACCGGGTGGACGTGGTCCTCGGTGAGGTCGACGCCGAGGTGAGCGACGCCAATGGCCGACTCGCCGCCGCGTCGGGCACCGAGGTCAATGCCAGCCGCCAGCAGCGGGACCTCGTCGACCCGATCATCGATCGCGGGCTGAGCCGCGGATACAGCGTCGTCCTGGCCGGACCGGAGGGGGAGGACGTGCCCCTGCGCGAAGGGGGCGGTGAGTACACCAGCGGCCTGGACCTGGTCAGCGTCCCGGAGAGTCTCGAGGCCCACTTCGACGGTCTCGGTCGCTCGACCGCCTGGACCTACACGAAGATCGTGCAGAACGGCCCGGATGGGCGCCAGTCCCGCGCTGGCATCATCGTCGGCGCGCAGGTGCCGCTGCCGTCGGACGGCAAGACCTACACGCTGTACTTCCTCTTCCCGCTCACCGAGGAGGAGGAGACCCTGGACCTGGTCACTCGCGCGCTGCTCACGGCCGCGGGTCTGTTGCTCGTCCTGGTGGCGGGCCTGACCTGGCTGGTGACCCGGCAGGTCGTGACGCCGATCCGGATGGCTCGCCGGGTGGCCGAGCGACTCGCCGCCGGGCGCCTGCAGGAACGACTCCAGGTCCGTGGCGAGGACGACATCGCGCGGCTGGCGTACTCGTTCAACCAGATGGCCACGAACCTGCAACGCCAGATCCGCCAACTGGAGGAACTGAGCTGGGTCCAGCGCCGCTTCGTGTCCGACGTGTCGCACGAACTCCGCACGCCGCTGACCACCGTGCGGATGGCCTCGGACGTCCTCCACGACGCTCGCGACGGCTTCGACCCGACCACCGCGCGCTCAGCCGAACTGTTGCAGGCGGAGCTGGACCGGTTCGAGAACCTCCTGGTCGACCTCCTCGAGATCAGCCGCTTCGATGCCGGTGCCGCGCGGCTCGCCACCGAAGACGTCAACCTGGTCGAGGTCGTCGAGCGCGTGGTCACTGCTGCGCAGCCGTTGGCCGACCAGCGAGGCGTGCGGGTCGTGATCGAGCAGCCCGACGACGAGGTGCGAGCCGAGGTCGACGTACGACGGATCGAGCGGATCGTGCGCAACCTGGTCACCAATGCGATCGACCACGCCCAGGCGGACGACCCGACCGAGGCGGTCATCGTCCGGTTGGCCTCCGATTCGGAGGCAGCCGGGATCACGGTCCGCGACCACGGCGTCGGCCTGGCGCCGGGGGAGGCGGCCATGGTCTTCAACCGGTTCTGGCGCTCGGACCCGGCGCGGGCCCGTACCAGCGGCGGAACCGGACTCGGCCTGGCGATCGCCCAGGAGGACGCCCACCTGCACGGCGGCTGGCTGCAGGCCTGGGGTCGCACCGGCCAGGGCGCCCAGTTCCGGCTGACCGTCCCGCGGCATGCCGGAGCGACGTTGCGCAACAGCCCGCTGTCGCTGGTCCCCGAGGACGCGTCGTCCACCGACGCCGGGGTCGTGACCGGCCCCGTCGCCGTGCCGACCCAGGAGGGCACCCGATGACCCGCCCGGCAGCAGTCGCCCGCCAGGTCGCGATCGCGCTGTTCGCCGCCGTCCTGCTCGGGGGCTGCGTCGCGCTGCCCACCGACGGGCCGATCGTGGAACGCAGCGTCACCGACCAGGAGGACGTGCGGCAGGCCAGCGACATCGACGCCCGCCCGCCGACCGCCGGTGCGTCGCGCACCGAGGTCGTCGCCGGATTCCTCGACGCGATGACCGCGTGGCCGATCCAGACCAGCGTCGCGAAGAAGTACCTCACCGACGCCGCCGCCACGCAGTGGAATCCCGAGCAGGAAACCATCGTCTACAGCGACACCTTGCCGGTCCGCGAAGTCGGCGGCTCCGTCTCCGTCGAGCTGACCGCTGCCGACAGCCTGGACGCCGTCGGTGGCTGGCGTGGCCCGATGCCGTCCGACGAGCTCACGATGGGATTCCGGGTCACCGTCGAGGACGGCGAGTACCGCATCGCCGACCCGCAGGACGCGCTGGTGGTCCCGGCCACCTGGTTCCAGCAGCGCTATCGCCAGGTGTCGCTCTACTACTTCGACCCGCTCGCGCAGATCCTCGTGCCGGAGCCGGTGTTCGTGCCGGAGGGCGATCAGCTCGCGACCAGCCTGGTCTCGGGACTGCTCGCCGGACCTCCGCCACTCGCACGCGGCGTGGTCCGCTCGTTCCTCCCCTCCGGCCTCAGTGTCGGCCTCTCCGTGCCCGTCGACAAGAACGGCGTCGCCGACATCACGCTCGTCGGTGACGCCCCGAGGGTGACCTCGGAGGAAGCCGAGTTGATGCTCGCCCAGCTGGCCTGGACGCTGCGCCAGGACGGCGACATCACCGCGCTTCGCGTCACGGTGGGCGGGTTCGACCTGCCGCTGCCGGGTGGTGCGTCGACGTACCCCGTCAACGGTGGACAGGGCTTCGATCCGGCTGGTGCCGACGCGACCACGCTGCTCTTCGGCCTGACCCGGGGCCGCCTGGTCTGGGGTACGGCCGGGAACCTGGTGCCCGCCACGGGGCCGTTCGGTGACGAGGGCGCCGGCATCGAGATCGCCGCTGCCCGACCCGACGCCGAGCAGGTTGCCGTGGTCGACGGCGGTGGCCGGCGTGTGCGGGTCGGGTCGGTCCGCGAGACCGCCGACGCCGTACCGACCCGGACGGTGCTGAGTGGCGGGACGTACGCCCGGCCGTCGTGGGACGCCAGTGGGCGGCTCTGGGTCCTCGAGCGGCGCCGCGCCGGATCGGTCGTGTGGCTCATCGACGGCGACGGTGTGCGCCAGGTGGACGTGCCGGGCGTGACGGGCCTCCAGGCCCAGCAACTCATGGTGTCGCGCGACGGCACCCGCCTCGTCGCGGTGGTGCGCACCAGTCGGGGCGACGAGGTCGTGGGCGCCCGGGTGGTGATCAACGGCCGCGGCGGCATCGCTCGCGCGCGGGCGCCGTACCTCGTCCACGCGGCGAGCGACGGGCAGATCATCGACATGGCATGGACCAGTCCGATCCGTGTCGGTCTGCTGACGCCGACCGCCCCCGGCACCCTGTCCGAGGTCGACGTGATCGCCGCCGACGGTGCGACCGTCGGGGTCGACGAACTGTCGACCATCGTGTCCGGTGACCTGATCGGCCTCGCCGGCACGCCCACCCCGGGCCCGCAGATGTTGGCGGTCTACCCCGACCGGTACGTCGACATCGTGCAGCAGGACGAGTACGACTCCGCGGACGACCTGCTCACCCAACTCGACTACGCCGGGTAGGGGCGCGGCTCGCCGTGTTCTCCACAGCGCCGCGCCGGGCAGTTGTCCGGTGGCGACGTGGTTGATGGGGTGGGGCGGTGCGCCTGCTGCCCATGCTCGCCGACGGCTTCGTCGACCTGGTCCTCGGATCGGCGTGCGTGGTGTGCAACCGGCCCGGCCGGCCGCTCTGCCCGGGCTGCCGCGCCGCACTGCCCGCCGACGCGGTGGTGCGCTGGCCGACCCCGACGCCGCCCGGCCTGGCGCCGCCGTACGCGGTGGGCGCCTACGACGGTGCGCTGCGGGCGATGGTGCTCGCCCACAAGGAGCGGCGGGTGCTCGCCCTCGCCCGCCCGCTCGGTGACCTGCTGGGAGCCTCGGTCAGCGCAGCGCTGGAGGACGCACGCTGCCCCCTTCCTGTGCCCGTCGTGCTGGTGCCGGTGCCGTCCCGGCCGGCCGCGGTGCGCCAGCGCGGCCACGACCCGACGTTCACCATGACCCGGGCTGCCGCGCGGCGCCTCGTTGCCGACGGCAGGCCCGTCACCGCCGTCCCGGTGCTGCGCCTGCGGCCCGGCGTGGTCGACCAGGCCGGGCTCGACACGCGCGGACGCGCGGCGAACCTTGCGGGCTCCATGGCCGCGCCCTCCGCCGCCGTACGACGTCTGGGGGAGCGGTTCCCCCACGCCCACGTCGTGCTCTGTGATGACGTCCTCACGACCGGAGCGACGCTGCGCGAGGCGCAACGGGCGCTCGAGGTGGCCGGGGTCCCGGTGCTGGCTGCGGCCGTCGTCGGGGCGACGCAATTGCGTGACCGAAGGCCCAACTTCGGGTGAAGCCTTTCGTCCGCTTCGACAACGGACTAACGTCTCATCATGGAGTCCGCCCGGGTCCGTGGTTGCGTCGTACAGGTGGGGCAGGCGCCCGACCGGGTACGGCAAGCCGATGCCAGTCGCAGGCGAAACGGTCCACGTAAGACGGCCTTCGGGTCGACGATCACGGTGCGGCTTAGTCGTAAGTCCTGCCTCGGACCGGACGTCAGATACGTCCGAATCCGGGAGAAGGCCGGTAGTGGCATCAAGCTGCGGAAGCCTCAGCAGGCGATTGTGGGGTCGAAGACCAGGTCGGCCGGGCGGACTCCTCTGTTCTGGTTTGGCGCGAGTGCGGCTTCGCCGCAGCGCGGGCAGCAAGCTGCCGCCGACGGCTCTCGCCGCGCTGCCGCGCTATCAAACGTCCCGCCCCACGTGGCGGGAGCACCCATCACCGATTCCCCTTGGAGGTACTGATGGACGTTGTGGTCACCGGTAGGCACTGCGAGATCTCGGACCGTTTCCGGGCGCACGCAACCGAGAAGCTCGCGAAACTGGAGAAGCACGACCACCGCATCATGCGGGTGCATGTCGAGGTTGACTCCGAACCCAATCCGCGTCAGCACGACCATGCCGTTCATGTGGAGCTCACCGCCTACTCCAAGG
This sequence comes from Nocardioides sp. WS12, assembly GCF_014108865.1. Lineage (NCBI taxonomy): Bacteria > Bacillati > Actinomycetota > Actinomycetes > Propionibacteriales > Nocardioidaceae > Nocardioides > Nocardioides sp. WS12. The sequence continues at coordinate 2,165,497 of NZ_CP053928.1, forward strand.
GGCCGGTGATCCGGGCCGAAGCGTCCGCCGACGAGAAGATGGGGGCGCTGGACCTCGCCATGGACAAGATGGCGGCCCAGATGCGGAAGGCCGCTGATCGAAGGCGGGTGCACAAGGGACGACCTGAGCGGATCTCCGTCGGCCGGGCCCTGTCGGACCTGGAGATCGCCACCGACGAGGAGGTCGAGGACGACGCGTCCATCGAGCGCCAGGTCGGCCCGATCACCGTCACCGGTGACGGCCCGCTCGTGGTCCGGGAGAAGACCCACCCCGCCAGCCCGATGACGCTCGACCAGGCGCTCTACGAGATGGAACTGGTCGGTCACGACTTCTACCTCTTCGTGGACAAGGAGAGCGAGCGGCCGGCGGTCGTCTACCGCCGTCGCGGCTACGACTACGGCGTGATCTCCCTCGACCTCGGGGCCCAGGAAGGCTGACCCAGTCCGCAGATCCGATGGCCGGCCCGCTGCTTTCGGGGCCGGCCATTCGGCTCGCTCCCGGGCTAGACCGGCGTTGCGTCGCGAAGTCGTGCCATGATGCCTGAGTGACGAGTGGGGCAACGCCGAGCGCAACGGGGGGCAACGGGTGAGCGGACCGGTTCGCGTGGCAGTGGTCGACGACCAGGAGTTGTTCCGCCGCGGCCTGACGATGCTGCTCGGTATCGAGTCCGGCATCGAGGTCGTCGGTGAGGCCGGCGACGGTGCCGAGGGCGTGGCCCTGGCGATCAACACCGTTCCCGATGTCGTCCTGCTGGACGTCCGGATGCCCAAGCAGTCGGGCATCGAGGCGTGCGTCGCGATCAAGGAAGCGGTCCCGACGACGAAGATCATCATGCTGACCGTCTCCGACGACGAGGCCGACCTCTACGAAGCCGTCAAGAGCGGCGCGTCCGGCTACCTCCTCAAGGACTCCTCCATCGAAGAGGTTGCCCAGGGCATCCGGGTCGTGGCCGACGGCCAGTCCCTGATCAGTCCCTCGATGGCCGCCAAGCTCATCGACGAGTTCAAGACCATGTCGGCGCCCGAGCGCACCGCAGGCACTGCGCTGAAGCTGACCGAGCGCGAGCTCGAGGTGCTGCGCCTGGTGGCGCGGGGCCTGAGCAACCGCGACGTCGCCTCCCAACTCGCGATCAGCGAGAACACGGTCAAGAACCACGTGCGCAACATCCTCGAGAAGTTGCAGTTGCACTCGCGCATGGAGGCGGTCATGTACGCCGTCCGCGCCAAGCTCGTGAATCTGGACTGACGCTCCGCTGAGGGCAGATCTGCCCCCAGCAGCACGCCCTTGGGCGGCGTCCCGCGCGCTGCCACGCTCGGGAGCATGAACGCACCCACCCCGAGCTTCCTCGACGACGACCTGGCCCGACGCCTTCTCGACCAGCGCACGATCCTGCTCGGCACCGAGCTCGACCAGACCCTGAGCAACCGCCTCACGACGGCGTTGCTGATGCTGGCCGCCGACGACGAGAAGACGCCCATCTCGATCTGGATCAACTCGGTCGGTGGCTCGGTCCCGGGCATGCTGGCCATCCGCGATGCCATGCGACTGATCCCCAACACTGTCTCGACCGTCAACCTCGGCATGGCCTACAGCGCCGGCCAGTTCCTGCTCAGCGCGGGTACGCCCGGCCACCGCTACCTGTTGCCGCACTCCAAGGTGCTCCTGCACCAGGGGTCGGCGGGCTTCGGCGGTACGGCGGGCGACATCGCCATCCAGGCAGAGACCCTGCGCGACAACAGAGACACCGTCCTGGGCCTGATCTCCGCCGACACCGGGCAGCCGGTGGAGATGGTCGAGAAGGACTCGCGTCGCGACCGCTGGTTCAACGCGGAGGAAGCCATCGCCTACGGATTCGCTGACCACGTCGTCGAGTCCCTCGCGCAGATCAGGCCCGCGCCGCAGCGACCCCTGGGCCTGGGACTTCGTCAGGCGGTGTCGGCATGACGTCGTACCCGATCCCTTACGTCACGACCCAGACTCCGCGCGGCGAGCGCACCACGGACATCTACTCGCGCCTGTTGGCTGACCGCGTCGTCTATCTCGGTACGCCGATCGATGACGGCGTCGCCAACGCCCTGATCGCGCAGTTGGTGCATCTGGAGTCGGAGAACCCGGACGCCCCGATCAACCTCTACATCAACTCGCCCGGTGGCTCGATCCCGGCGATGCTGGCGGTGTACGACGCGATGCAGTTCGTCCGGCCGCCGGTCGAGACGACGTGCGTGGGTCAGGCAGTGGCCACTGCCGCCGTGCTGCTGGCCGGCGGTGAGCCCGGCCACCGGCAGATCCTGCGCCACGGCCGGGTCGTGTTGCACCAGCCCGCGGCCGAGTCCCGCGGCACCATCCCGGACCTGATCCTGGAGACCGAGGAGATCGAGCGGGTGCGGTCCCTGCTCGAGGAGTTGCTGGCCACGCACAGCGGTCGTACGCCGCTCCAGGTGCGCGAGGACACCGAGCGCGACCTCGTCCTGACCGCTCAGGCGGCCGTCGACTACGGACTGGTCGACGCGGTGATCACGCAGCGAGGCAGACCGGTCCGGTCGGCGTACTCCTGATCGCCCGGGAGGCGACCTCGCGGACGGTGCTGCCGAGGGCGCCGGCGATCGCCGCGAGGAGTTCCGAACTGGGGTCCTTGAGGCCGCGCTCGAGTTCGGAGAGGTACTGAATCGAGACGCCCGCGCGTTCGGCGACGTCCCGCAGGCGCCAGCCCGCGGCGACGCGCTGCTCGCGCAACTGCTGGCCGACCTGCTCACGCCACAGCGGCTCGGGGGTGTTCGGCTCGGGGGAGTTCGGCTGGAACGCGATGACCTGGCCCATGTCGGCCACGGTAGTTCGATGACGCCCGCCACGACGAGTGGATCTGCTGTGAGCAGAACGGCCACTCCACCCGTGGTTGTCGGCGCTGCTCCCTAGGGTGGCGGCGTGAGCACCCAGACGTTGTCGCGCGCGCAGGCGCGCCGGATCGCACTGGGGGCACAGGGCTTCCTCGACGCGCGCCATGCCACGCCGACCCTGCGGACCTTCGACCGCACCCTGGCCCGGACCGGCGTCCTCCAGGTCGACAGCGTCAACGTCCTGCAGCGGGCGCACTTCATGCCCCTCTACTCCCGGATGGGTCCGTACGACGTCGACCTGCTCGCGCGGGCGGCAGCGGGCAACCAGCGCCGGGTCGTGGAGTACTGGGCGCACGTGCAGGCCTTCATGCCGGTCGACCTGTGGCCGGCGATGCGGCACCGGATGGACGCCCATCGGCTGAAGCGGGGCAAGTGGTCCTTCGTGGCTGAGGATGATGCGCTCGAGGCGGCGCTGATCGCCGAGATCGCCGACCGGGGCCCGAGTACCGCGCGCGAACTCGATGACGGGTTGCCGCGCAGCAAGGACCACTGGGGGTGGAACTGGTCGCGAACCCGCCGGATGCTCGACTACCTGTTCACCGTGGGCGACCTGGCCATCGCGGGCCGCAACAGCCAGTTCGAGATCCGCTACGACCTGCCCGGGCGGGTGCTGCCTGCGACTGCCCTGGACGCGCCGGCCCTGTCCGAGGCGGAGGCGCACGTCGAGCTGGTCCGTCGCGCGGCGCGGTCGCACGGCGTCGGCTCGGCGCACTGCCTGGCCGACTACTACCGGATCAGGATCGGCGAAGCCCGCGTGGCCATCGAGTCGCTCGTCGACGCCGGTGAACTGGAGCCCGTGCAGGTCGAGGGTTGGGGGCGTTCTGCGTACCTCCATCACGAAGCGCGGCTCCCGCGACGCGTGCGCGCGCGTGCCCTGCTCAGTCCGTTCGACCCGGTCGTGTGGGAGCGGGACCGTGCCGAGGCGCTGTTCGACTTCTTCTACCGGATCGAGATCTATGTCCCCGCTGCCCAGCGGGTACATGGCTACTACGTCCTGCCGTTCCTCCTCGGAGACGCCATCGTCGGTCGGGTCGACCTCAAGGCCGACCGGGCGCGGTCGCGACTGCTGGTCCAGTCGGCGTGGTCCGAGCCCGGAGCGCCTGCCGACACCGCGGCCGAGCTGGCCGCCGAGTTGGGCCAGCTCGCCGGCTGGCTCGGGCTGGACCAGATCCTGGTGGCGCCCAAGGGAGACCTCGCCCCCGCGCTGGCGGCCGAGGTCAGCGCTCACGCATAGAGGCGGTCGAGGACGTCGGCGTACTTCGCATGGACGACGCGCCGCTTGAGCTTGAGCGTCGGCGTCAGCTCCTCCGACTCCGCGGTCCACTCGACGGGCAGCAGCGCCCACGACTTCACCTGTTCGGGCCGGGAGAGGCGCTCGTTGGCTGCATCGACGGCCTGCTGGGCGATGGCGAGGATGGCCGGGTGCTGGGCGAGTTCGGCCAGGTCGCCGCCGTACTCGATGCCGACCTTCTGGGCCACGAGCGGTGCGATCTCCGCGTCGAGCGTCATGACGGCGACGACGTACGGACGGCCCTCGCCGAAGACCAGGGCGTGTCCGACGACGGGGCTCTCCTTGAGGAGGTTCTCGATGTTGGAGGGTGCGATGTTCTTGCCCGAGGAGGTGATGATCATTTCCTTCTTGCGGTCGACGACCTTGAGGAACCCGTCGTCGTCGAGTTCACCGATGTCACCGGTGTGCACCCAGCCCTGTTCGTCGATCAGCTGGCGGGTCGCTTCGTCCTGGCGGTAGTAGCCCGACGACGTGACGGGTCCCCGGGCGAGGATCTCGCCGTCCTCGGCCAGCGCGATCTCGATGCCCGGGAGTGCGCGTCCGACGGTGCCGAGGCGGAACTGGTCCGGTCCGCACGAAGTGACCGCGGCACACGTCTCGGTCATGCCGTAGACGTCGTAGATCGGCAGACCGAGACCAGCGAAGAAGCGGGCCACCTCGATCGGCATGGGTGCCGCGGCGGAGGCCGCCCATTCGCATCGGTCGAGGCCGAGGAGCGCGCGGAGGAAGCCGAGCAGGCCTTCGTCCACGGCCCGGTACCGGGCCTCGAGGTCGGGCGAAGGGGTGGCGCCGTACTGCTGCGCCTCGACGTACTCCAGGCCGACGGCCAGGGCCTGCTCGACCTGCGCCCGCTTCGCCGGGTCGGTCTCGGCCGCGAGCTTCGCGGACACGCCGGTCCGGATCTTCTCCCAGACCCTCGGGACGCCGAAGAAGCGCGTCGGGCGCACCTCGCCGAGGGCACCGAGCAGCTGGGCGGGGTCGGCGATCAGGTGGATGTGGCCGCCATTGATCTCGGGGACGTACATCCCGAGGGTGCGTTCGGCGATGTGGGCGAAGGGGAGGTACGAGATGAACTCGTTGTCCTGGCTCGGCACCGAGACCCGCAGCGAACTGGCGCACTCGAAGAGCACGCTGTGGTGCGTCAGCACCACGCCCTTGGGGTTCCCGGTGGTGCCGGACGTGTACAGGATGGTCAGCGGGTCGGCAGGGGTGATCGCTGCCGTCCGGGACTCGAGGGCCGCAGCGTTGTCAGCCCGGTTGCCAGCCCGGTTGTCAGCCCGCCACGACCGACCGGCGGCGAGGAAGTCCTCCCACGCCACGAACCGGTCGTCTCCTTCGGGGGCCTCGACCCCGATCAGCACCACCCGCCTGATCGCAGCGGTCTCGGCGAGCGCCCGCTGCCACCGGGCGAGGTGATCGGCGTTCTCGAGTACGACGACCGCGGGCTCCGCGTGCCCGGCGACGAAGGCCACCTGCTCCGCCGACAGCGTGTTGTAGACCGACATCGAGACCGCGGCCGCGTGGACGGCGCCGAGGTCGGCAACGACGTGCTCGATCCGGTTCGACGCCATCAGGGCCACCCGGTCGCCGGGTTCGACGCCGGCCGCGAGCAGGGCCCCGGCGACGTCGAGGGCCTGCTCGCGCAGGTCGGCCCAGGTCACGGTCCGCCAGCCCGGCGCGTAGCCGCCGGCAGGGACGTCGATCCCGACCTTGTCGGAGTAGGCGGGCCGGTCGCCGTACGCATCGACGGTGCGCTGGAGTGCCAGCGGCAGGGTCAGTCCGGCGATCTCGTGCTCGATGTCGGCGCGCACGGCGAGTGTCTCGGTGCTGATCGGCGTACTGATCGGGGTGGTCATCGGTTTCCTCTCGGGCGGATCGCTGCTGCTGGGGGACGTTGGCGGACCCGCGGTTGCGTCTGGAGGGGGCGGACTGGCGATTGATGACAGTTCTACTGTGACACTCGTTACTGTCCAATAGACGGAGATCCACGTCAACCCCGACATTGCCAGACTGAAATGACAGTTGTACTGTGACAGTCATGAGCGCTGTTTCGGTGGTTGATGCGGATCGGGACCCCGAGGGGACCGGTCTGCGCACCATTGACGAACTGGCCACGGCTGCCGGTCTGACGGTCCGGACCACGCGCTACTACGCGAGCCTCGGCCTGCTGCCACCGCCGGCCCGCCGCGGCCGGATGGCCTGGTACGACGACACCCATCTCGCGCGCCTCGAGATGATCCGGGCGCTCCAGGGCCACGGCTTCTCGTTGCAGGCCGTCGAGGGATTCCTCTCATCCCTGCCGGAGGACGCCGGTGTCGAGGAACTCGCCGTGCAGCGCGCGATGCTGACCTCGTGGACCGTGGGCGCTCCCCAGGAGTTCAGCCGACGACAGCTCGACCAGCACGCCGGTCGCCGGTTGAGCGACGACGAGATCGCCCTCATCGAGGAACTCGGCATGGTCCACCGTTCCGGGGACGAGGGCGCCGAGCGGTTCACGCCCGTTCACGGGTTCGACGTGGCCGTCGCGCTCCTCGACCTCGACATCCCCGTGAGCGGGATGCGCCTCGCGGGGGAGGCGATCTCGCACCACATGTCGGCTCTCGCCGGCGACCTGACCGTGATCCTTCGCGACGAGGTCATCGAGCCGTGGCGTCGCGAGCAGAACCACTCGCGCGACGAGGCTGCCCAGCTCGAGGGCACGCTCGCCCGGCTGCGCCAGCTCACCCTCGACGCGATCGTGAGCGCCTTCCGCCGCTCCGCCAACGACGTGATCGCCCGATCGCTCCACCGGAGGTAACCCGATGACTGCCCAGCCTCATGACACCCAGCCGTCCGGTACCCGGTCGCCGTACACCGGCCCGTCGGCGTACGCCGCGATCGCCTCGGAACAGGGGATGCTGCTGGCGGCGGGGTCGGCCGTGATGTACCAGCTCGCGGTTCCCGGGGTCGGTCTCGGCGTCGCCGAGCACAGCACGACCCTGGAGCGGCCGGTCGACCGGCTGCGCACCACACTCACCTATGTCTATGCGATGACCCTCGGCACTCCCGAGGAGCAGCAGGCGATCGCGCGGATGGTCAACAAGGCCCACGGGCCGGTGCGGGCCGCGGGCCGCTACAGCGCGTTCGATCCCGACCTGCAGCTGTGGGTCGCTGCGACGCTCTATCAGCAGGGTGAGTTCATCTACGAGAAGCTGTTCGGCCCGATGGCCGACGAGCTGCGCGACGGGTACTACCGCGCGTCATGGATCTACGGCACCGCGCTGCAGGTCAAGGACGAGCAGTGGCCGCCCACCCGGGCCGACTTCCAGGTCTACTGGGACGCGACGATCGCCGGGCTCGAGAGTGAGTCGTCGGTGCAGGACTACGCCCGACGGCTGCTCTCCACCGAGGACGCGCCGCTGTTCAGCAAGCTGGTGCTGCCGCTGCAGGACCTGATGACCCGAGGGAACCTCGACCCGCACACACGCGAGATCCTCGGGCTCACCTGGTCGGCGAAGGAGCAGCGCCGCTACGACCTGTTCTGGAAGGTCTTCCCCCGGTTCTACCGGCTGATTCCCCGGCGCCTGCGGCACCTGCACGCCCACCTGATCCTGCGCGACATGCGTCGGCGGATGCGCAAGGGTGGCCGCGTCATCTGAGGTGTCATCTGAGGCAGGGGTCGGCGGCCGGACCTGACCTACTAGGGTCAGACGCGTGACCCAACGCACTCTCGTCCTCCTCAAGCCCGACGCGGTCCGCCGTGGCCTGGTCGGCAACGTGCTCGCCCGGTTCGAGGCCAAGGGCCTCACCATCGTCGCCCTCGAGCAGCGCCACATCGACGCCGCGCAGGCCGACGCCCACTACGCCGAGCACGTCGAGCGGGACTTCTACCCGCCGCTGCGCGACTTCGTCACCAGCGGCCCGCTCGTGGCACTGGTCCTCGAAGGCGACGAAGCGATCGAGGTCGTGCGTGGGCTGAACGGCGCCACCGACGGCCGCAAGGCCGCCCCCGGCACCATTCGCGGGGACCTGTCGCTCTCCAACCGCGAGAACCTCGTGCACGGCTCGGACTCACCCGAGTCCGCAGAGCGCGAGATCGCGCTCTGGTTCCCCGCGCTCTGATCACCGCAGGGACCGCCTGTCCCGTGTGACGGATGTGACTCCTGAGGCGCGCCGCACCGGCGTGCCTCCGCTCTGATCGGCCTCCGCTTACCTACTCTCACAAGCGGAGACCATCGGACCGTGCGCCCGGTGGCCGCCCCGGTTTCGACCGGCTTCCCCTAATGCGCACGAGCGGACTGGTCGATTCCGGCTGGTTCGGCGACGTTGCGAGGAATCGTGAGGGCGAACTCCATCATCGGTCGGGACATGGCCGTGGATCTCGGTACCGCGAACACGCTCGTCTATGTCCGCCGCCGGGGCATCCTGCTGGATGAACCCAGTGTGGTCGCGCTCAACGACACCACCGGCGAAGTGATCGCCGTGGGACACCAGGCCAAGCAGATGCTGGGCCGCACCCCCGACAACATCACCGCCCTGCGACCGCTGCGTGACGGCGTGATCGCGGACTTCGAAGCGACCGAGCAGATGCTGCGCCACTTCATCGCGCGCGTGCACCGTCGCCGCTACTTCGCCAAGCCGCGGATGGTCATCTGCGTGCCGAGTTCGATCACGCCGGTCGAGCAGCGTGCCGTCAAGGAGGCTGGCTACCAGGCCGGCGCCCGCCGGGTCTACGTCGTCGAGGAGCCGATGGCCGCTGCCATCGGCGCCGGACTGCCTGTTCACGAGGCCACCGGCAACATGATCGTCGACGTCGGCGGCGGCACCACCGAGGTCGCCGTGATCTCCCTGGGCGGCATCGTCACGTCCCTGTCCATCCGCACCGCCGGCGACGACCTCGACGCCGCGATCATCGCGTGGATGAAGAAGGAGCACGGCGTCATGCTCGGCGAGCGCACCGCCGAGGACGTCAAGATCACCCTGGGCAACGCGTTCCCGCGACCGGGCGAGCCCGAGGGCGAGGTGCGGGGACGTGACATGGTCACCGGTCTGCCGCGCACCGTGGTCGTCTCCAGCGCCGAGATCCGTCAGGCCCTCGAGGAGCCGCTGCACTCGATCGTCGACGCCGTGCGCGTCACCCTGGACCAGACCCCGCCCGAGCTCGCCGGCGACATCATGGACCGCGGCATCGTGCTCACCGGCGGGGGAGCGTTGCTCCGTGGCCTCGACGAGCGGATCCGCCACGAAACCGGTATGCCGGTGCACGTCGCCGACGAGCCGCTGGTCTCGGTCGCCATGGGTGCAGGTCGCTGCGTCGAGGAGTTCGAAGCCCTCCAGCAGGTGCTGGTCACCAACCCCCGGCGTTTCTGATGACCCTCGACACCCGCCCTGTGCGTTCGACTGCCCCTGCGCCGGGCAGCAGCGGCCGTCGTACTCCTGCCCGGGAGGCGGTGGACCGCGGTCGACCGTCCCGATCACTGGTGGTGGCGCTGGTTCTCGCCTGCGCTGCCCTGATGGTCGTGGACAAGGCGGGCGGCGACGACTCGCCGATCGCACCGGTACGCCGCGTCGTCGGTGAGGTCATCGGACCGGTCCAGGCCGGCGTCGCCACGGTGGTTCGTCCCGTTGCCGGCATCCCGGGCGCCTTCCGCTCCAACGACTCGCTCCGCGACGACCTCTCCGCGCTCGAGGCCGAGAACTCCGCGTTGCGCAACCAGCTCGGCAAGGCCGGGTACGACGACCAGCGTCTGCAGGACCTCGAAGGACTCCGTGCGATGGCCGGTGACCTCGGCTACGCCCTGGTGCCGGCCCGGGTGATCGCGATCGGCGCCGCCCAGTCGTTCTCCAGCACCGTCACCCTCGATGCGGGCTCGGACGCCGGGCTGCGCCCCGACCTGACCGTGGTCGCGGCCGAGGGCCTCGTCGGCCGGATCACGTCGGTCACCAGCCACACCGCCACCGTGCTGCTCATCGTCGACAACTCCTCGGCCGTCGGTGGCCGGATCGGTGACAACAAGGAGCTCGGCTTCGTCAACGGCCACGGCACCCTCGGCGAGGACGACCGCCTCGAGATGGAGCTCGCCGACCGCAACGTCGTCCCGAAGGTCGGCCAGCAGATCGTCACGTGGGGGAGCGAGGGCGGTTCGCCGTACGTCGCCGGCGTGCCGATCGGCAAGGTGACCAAGGTCTACGAGTCGCTCCGCGAGACCTCCTACCGCTCGGTGATCGCACCGAACGTCGACTTCACGGCACTCGACCTCGTGGGTGTGGTGGTTCCGTCCGGCACGCCCGGCCGCGTGATCGAGGCAGACGGGAGCCTGCGATGAGGACCAACTCCGCCGGACGGCTGCTCGCCGTCATCGTCGCCGTCGTCGGTGCGCTGATGCTGCAGGTGACCGTGCTGCCGCACTTCGCGTGGCGGGTCGGCGGCCTGGGCGTCGTCCCGGACCTCGTACTGCTCGTCGTCGTTGCCACGGCGCTGGCCACCGACACGCGCTACGCCACCCTGACCGGGTTCTTCGCCGGGTTGGTGCTCGACATCGCACCCCCTGCCGACCATCTTGCGGGCCGCTGGGCGCTGGCGCTGACCGTCGTCGGCTATGTCATCGGTCGGCTCGCCCACGACAACACCGCCGAGGTCGCGCGGTTCGAGCCCGACGGGGCCCGGCGCCCGCCGCTGACCCTCGTGCTCGCCGCTGCTGCCGGCGCGTCCTTCGTCGGGACGTCCGTCTTCGCCCTCACGGGCGTGTTCCTCAACGACGCCAGTGCCGGTGTCGGTGACCTGCTCCCCGTGGCGCTGGTCGCCCTGGTGCTCGATGTGATCGCCGCCCTCGTGGTCGTCCCCGCCGTGTGGTGGCTGCTGCGCCGACTGGGTGCGGACCGGGCCGCACAACAGACGCAGTGGGCGCGGGCCTGATGGCGGCAACCTCGGGCGGCGCCTCGCATCGCAGTCGGCTGCGGCTGATCGTCATCCAGACCCTCGTCTTCTCCCTGCTCGGCACACTCGGAGCGCGGCTCTACTACCTCCAGGTCATCTCGGGGGAGCAGTACCAGGGCCAGGCCGCCTCGCAGTCGGTGCGCGAGATCGTCGTCCAGCCCCAGCGCGGCCTCGTCGTCGACGCGATGGGTCGCCCGCTGGTCACCAACCGCCTCACCTGGGTGGTCTCTCTCGACCGGACCCTCCTCGGCAAGATGTCCGAGGCCGACCGCACCGAGTTGCTGCGCCGCACCGGCAAGGCGATCGGCGTGCCGGTCGCGGCGATCGAGGGCAAGTTGCTGCTGTGCGGACAGAGCGGCTCGATCGCCGGCGAGTGCTGGAACGGGTCGCCCTTCCAGGCCGTGCCCGTCGCGCTCGACGTCAGGGAAGCCGCCGCGTTGCGGATCCTGGAGCAGCCCGAGGACTTCCCGGGCGTCGTCGTCGACCGGCAGAGCGTGCGGCAGTACCCGTCGCCGTACGGCATCAATGCGGCGCACCTGCTCGGCTACGTCAGCCCGATCACCAAGGAAGAACTCGACGACGCCGAGGACTCCGGCGACAGCTCGGTCAACGGTGCCTCGGTCGTCGGCCGCGCCGGCGTCGAGAAGGAGTACGACGAGTGGCTGCGCGGGCAACCGGGCTACCAGCAGGTCGCGGTCGACTCGAAGGGCCGGGTCCGCGAGGACGTTTCCGACCTCGAGGCGCAGCCGGGCGACACGCTCGTGTCGACGATCGACGCCCGGGTGCAGGGCATTGTCGAGCAGCAGCTCGCGAAGATGATCAAGACGCAGCGCAACACCCTGGACCCGGTCACCAAGCGCAAGTTCGAGGCCGACTCGGGTGCGGCGATCGTGATGGAGGCCAAGACCGGCCGGATCATCGCGATGGCCAGCCAGCCGACGTACGACCCCGGTGTCTGGGTCGGCGGCATCACCGACAAGCAGCTCGAGCGGCTCTACTCCGAGGCGGCCGGCACGCCGCTGCTCTCACGGGCCTTCCAGGGCCAGTTCGCCCCCGGTTCGACGTGGAAGCCGTTCATGACCGTCGGCGCGCTGACCAACGGCTACTCCCGCGACACCGTCCTCAGTTGCCCCTCGGCCGTGCAGATCGGCAACCGCGCCTTCCACAACCACGAGTCGCACGCGTACGGCGCGATCGGGTTCGCGCAGGCCATCGCGGTCTCGTGCAACACCTTCTTCTTCCAGGTCGGCATGAAGTTCTGGCAGAAGTTCGGGTCCGATCCCGACAACGTGAACGCGAAGGACCCGCTCGTCGAGGAGGCCGAGGCGTTCGGCTTCGGCGACCAGACCGGGGTCGACCTGCCGGGCGAGGCGTCGGGCCGGGTGGCGGACCGCAAATGGAAGCTCGCCTACTACAAGTCGATGAAGGACTACTACTGCGACATTGCGGCCAAGCCGCAGACCAAGAAGACCTCCGACTTCGTCTACAAGTTCTCCCGCGAGTTCTGCGTCGAGGGCTGGAAGTATCGCCTGCCCGACGCCGCCAACTTCGCGATCGGGCAAGGCGACACCATCGTCACGCCGCTCCAGTTGGCCCGCGGCTACGCCGCGATCGCGAACGGCGGCACGCTGTGGGAGCCCCGCGTCGCCAAGGCGATCGTGTCGCCCGAGGGTGAGGTGATCCGCGAGATCGCTCCGAAGAAGGACCGTAAGCTCAAGATCCCGGCCAAGGTCCTGAAGTACCTTGACGACGCGCTCAAGAGCGTCGCGCTGCCGGGCGGCACCATGGCCTGGAAGCTCGGCGGCTTCCCGATCGACAAGGTGAAGATCCGGGCCAAGACCGGCTCCGCTGAGGTCTACGGCAAGCAGTCGACCGGCTGGGTGGCGTCGTACACCAAGGACTACGTCGTCGTGATGATGATGACCCAGGGCGGCACCGGATCCGGATCCACCGGTGACGGCGTGCGTGCGATCTGGGAGGCGCTGTACGGCGTCGACGGCGAGAAGGTGAAGCCCGGCAAGGCCGCGATCCCGGGCGTGACGCCGCCGACCGCACTCCCCACGTTCGCTGAGGACGGCTCGATCCTGCCGCCCGCCCGGAAGGACTGACGATGAGCAACCGCATCCAGGCCACGCGGGCATCGGCCGGCAGCCGTCCCCACCGCACGACCGCGTCGCGGCGCGTCTCCTTCCTGCGCTGGGGCGACATCGACCGGGTGCTGCTCGGCGCCGTCGTCCTGCTCTCCCTGCTCGGTTGCCTGCTGATCTGGTCGGCGACGCTCGAACGCAACGACCTCACGGGCGGCGACACCCGCGCCTTCCTGGTCAAGCAGGTCATCAACGTCGGCATCGGCCTCGGCCTGATGGCGATGGTGGTGATGACCGATCACCGCTGGGTCCGGATCCTTGCTCCCATCGGCTATCTGGTCGCCATCGGCGGCCTCGTGCTGGTGCTGGTCATGGGCTCGACCATCAACGGATCCCGTTCGTGGCTGATCATCGGCGGGATGTCCTTGCAGCCTGCGGAGCTGGCCAAGCTGGCCGTCGTTGTCGGCATGGCTCTGGTCGTCGCCGAACGCAGTGAAGGTCGCTGGCGCGATCGGGTCGGTACCGTCGACGTCCTGCTGATGCTGCTGGTGGCCGGCGTGCCTGCGGTCCTGATCCTCGCGCAGCCCGACCTCGGCACGATGCTCGTGCTGACCGCCACTGTCTTCGGTGTGATCGCCGCGTCGGGCGCGCACCGTCGCTGGCTCGCCCTCCTCGCAGGCGGTGGACTCGCCGCCGGCGCGTTCGCCGTGATGAGTGGCTTCCTCGAGGAGTACCAGGTCGACCGGTTCCTCGCCTTCACGAACCCCCAACTCGACCCAAAGGGAGCTGGCTACAACGTCGAGCAGGCCCGGATCGCGGTCGGCAACGGCGGGCTCTTCGGTCAGGGCCTCTTCGAGGGCTCGCAGACCCAGTCCGGCTTCGTGCCCGAGCAGCACACCGACTTCGTGTTCACCGTGGCCGGCGAGGAACTGGGCCTGGTCGGCGCAGCCGTGATCGTCGCGCTGCTGGGTGTCGTGATCTGGCGGGCGCTGCGGATCGCCTCGCGCACCGACGACGTGTTCGGCCGGATCGCGGCCGCCGGGATTGCTTGCTGGTTCGGCTTCCAGGCCTTCCAGAACATCGGGATGTGCCTCGGCATCATGCCGGTCACGGGTGTCCCGCTGCCGTTCGTCTCCTACGGCGGTTCCTCGATGTTCGCCGGAATGCTGGCCATCGGCCTGCTGCAGAACATCCACCTGCGGACGCTGACCGCGCCCGCTTCACGGATGGCCCCCCAGCAGCGGGTGCTGGTCCGCTCCTAGCGGAACAACCGGCTGTGCACCTGCCCGGTCGCGACCAGGGTCCCGTGCGCGTCGCGGACCCGGACCTCGCTGAGCGTGGTCGACCGGGTGCGGTGCACCACGGTGGCCGTGGCCGTGAGGTCCGCCTGCGCTGGGGCGAGGTAACTCACGGCGAGGTGCGTGGTCGCGCCGCCGCTTGCCTCGTTGTCCGGGCCAAGGCCCGACGCCGACGCTGCAGCACCGGCTGTGTCGACGAGGGCCGAGACCACGCCGCCGTGGATCACGCCGGGCACGGTGGTCAGGTCGTCGTCGTACGACAGGGCGAGGGTGACCTCGTCAACCTGGGCGGCCGCCAGGGTCAACCCGAGGGCCTTGGCGACGGGGGAGGCGAGCAGGACGCCGTCGATCCACTGCTGAGCGATGGAGTGCATGCCTCCACCTTCGGCGCTCCGCGGCCGTGAAGCGATGACCCCGGAGGTCATGCCCGATCGGCGGCAGGACCGCGCGGAACGCGGCATCGTGGGGCTCTCGAGGTCAGGCGAAGCCGTCCGCTCCCCGGGCTGCACCGCGATGGTCGGCCCACGCATCTCGGGCGCGCACGGAAAGCGGGCAGCTCCGGACGTTCCTCCCTGACCCGCAGTCATGATCGGGCGGTGACACTTGTCTTGCGATACTCAGCCCATGCGGATGAGCCAGTACGTCTACTTTGCGCTGGGGAGCGACGAGACGACTGCGGCCGAGATCTCCGCTCACCTCGGCGTCGAGCCCGATGAGGTCAAGGTTCAGGGAAGCGACAGCACCGATCCGCTCCGCCCCGCGAACCACGGTTGGAAGATCTCGTGCGAAACGCCCGGACTTCGGCTAGACGAACAGATCTCCGAGGTGCTCGATCGCATCGCGCCGGCCGCGGATCGCGTTCGTGCGCTTGTCGAGGGCGGCGGCGTCAACGCGCACCTTCAGATCGTGCGGTACTTCAATGATGAGGACGGTGAGGAGGAGTCGCTCGGTGAGCCCATCATGGATGACGACGGGCACGAGTGGGAGAAGATGGCCGGCCAGCATCAGTTGCTGGGATGGTCCATGGAGCGCGAACAGCTTGCGCTGCTCGTGGCCATGGGCGCGGACATCGACGCAGATGAGTACGGCTGATGTGATCTCGAACCTGGTGCTGCCACTGTCAGTCCGCTCGAACAGCGGCAGGTGCGGGCGATCTCTGAACGCTGGTCCCAATGATTGTGTGGTCCGGCGTTCACCCAGTGCCTGCACAACCCCACAATGACCGCGTCGCCTCACTGAATGGCCGCGCCCGATCCCGGACCGCCCGACTCTCGACATGGGTGGGCGTCCGTGTGCAGTGACCAACTCGCCCGTAGGCATGCCGCTGGCCCCGCTGGTGGGCGGGGTTCGGGGCGGGGAGCTATTCGGCGGGGTCGGGTG
Source organism: Nocardioides sp. WS12 (assembly GCF_014108865.1). NCBI lineage: Bacteria > Bacillati > Actinomycetota > Actinomycetes > Propionibacteriales > Nocardioidaceae > Nocardioides > Nocardioides sp. WS12. The sequence goes on from NZ_CP053928.1 coordinate 2,181,363, forward strand.
ACCGGGGTGGGTCGAGTGCCCTGGTGCCGTCGGCGCTCGCCGCTACTCGACGACCTTGGCGGTCTCGAGACGGTTGCTGCGCAACCTCCTCGACCGACGGGCCGACTCGCTCAGGCGCTGAACAGCAGGAACAACCCTCCGGCCGTGAAGCCGACCATGACGAACAACAGGGGCAGTTGCCCGGTGACCTGCTCACGCTTCGGCAGCAGCGTCAGGGCCCGGTCATGCGCAGCGATCGCCGCCACCACGTGACCGATCACGACCGCGGCCACCTTGATGCTGGCGAGCACGGACGGGTGGTATGAGAACCAGTACGACGGCTCGATGCTCGCGGTGCCGAGGATGTCCCAGCCCTTGCCGAACGGGTCGCTGGCCCGCGCCAGCGTCTGCGTGCCGACGTCGATGAACAGGGTCAGGTAGTGCGCCAGGATGTAGGCGAAGATGATCGGCACGATCGAGTGGGCGTAGTGGCAGGGCAGGTCACGCCGGCCCACTTCGCCCTTCGAGGACGTCAGGGCGCAGGCGATCGCGAACAGCACACCGGCGGTCAGGCAGAAGCCGAGCAGCGCGAGGTTGTCGAGCAGCACCTTGCTGACGCTCGCGTCCTGGTAGGTCTTCACCCAGAACGACGACTCCCGGAAGGAGTCGAAGGCCGTGCTGCCGAAGAGCACCGCCACGACCGCCACCATGCCCGGGCGCGGCTCGATCGTGGACAGGTTGGCCAGCGGACTGCGCAGCACCAGACGACCGTCCACGCGCGCCCACGGCGACAGCTTGGCGATCAGCGAGGAGTAGACCTCGAACGGATCGGCGCGCTCGTAGAAGCGGTTGCCGAAGACGGCACCGCCGACGAGCATCGCGCCGACGTACAAGGCACACCAGAGGCGGACCGAGCCGAGTTCGGTCGGATAGCGGTAGGCCAGTTCCATCCACACGAAGGCGTAGAGGCCGAGTGCCGCCGGCCAGTTGCCGAGTCGCTCGGGATAGGTGAACAGTCCGACGTCGGGATCGCTCCCGGCCAGCTTGGCGATGCCGGCGTTGATCGTCCGCACCGGGCTGATGGCGCGCCAGACCGGGCCGAGCAGGGCAGAGGCGATGACCAGGCCCACCCACCACCAGACGTAGACGATGCCGAAGAACGGATTGGTCAGGGTGTTCTGGCCGCCGACCGCGCACGCGACGGTGAACGCCGCGATGAGGAGTCCGAGGACCCGCAGCCCCACCCGGAAGTACGACGACGAGGTGATCTGGTCCAGGACCGGCAGCGCGGCACGTCCGGGCTTTCCGATGCGGCCGGTGTCGTCGTACCGGGGCCGCCGCCAGGCGACGATCAGCACGGTGAACGAGACGACGAGGGCGGCGACCGCGCCGGAGACGGCGAGTTCCAGCGAGATCGGCAGGTCGGCCTGTCCGCCGATGCCGTGCGCCTCGGGCGAGCTGATCAACGGACTTCGAGCTGGACGATGACCTGGTCCAGTTCATGCGACTCGACCGCCACCACGCCCGGGCGGTCGATCTGGATCTCGAACGTCTCCGTGCCCGCCTGATAGGCGAACTCCTGCTCGGGATCGGAGTGCACGTGCAGGGTCCCTGCGTCGTCGGACGTGACGACGAGGTCGATCGGCTGACCGGCGCTCACGTCGACCCGGTCACCGCTGGGCTCGATCGTGCCGTCCTTCTGGGTGATGTCGACGACGACGACCTCGTCGGTCTTCGTCTTGTCGTCCTCGCCGCAGGCCGTCAGGCCGGCGAGCAGGGTGATGGTCGCGATGGCCGTGCTGGCGGTTCGCAGCCGCATGGATCCTCCTCGTGAGGGAGCGTCGATCGTGGACCGAGCAGGTCCTGCTCCGGGTTCTCTGTCAGAATCTCACGGTGACCCCAACGCGTCCGGAATGGGGCCGGACGTCGTAGCGCTGGTGGGTCCACACAGAGGCTGGAGAAACGACCGTGGTGGATCGGGTGCGACCGCGCGACCTGACGTTCCTTGCTGAGGAGACGCCGGAGACGCCGCTGCACAACGTCACGATCGAGATCTTCGATCCGGGCGAGGGTGAGGACGCCTTCGACCACGCCCGTCTGGTGCGCCTGATCCGTGACCGGATCGCGTTCGTTCCGCGCTATCGCCAGCGTCTCCAGAGCGTCCCCGGCCACGTGGCCAACCCGGTCTGGATCGATGACGAGAGTTTCGACCTCGGTTTTCACGTACGACGTTCGGCACTGCCGCGCCCCGGTACCTCCGAGCAGCTGCTCGAGCTCGCTTCGCGGATCGTGTCGCGGCCCCTGGACCGCACCCGTCCGCTGTGGGAGATCTACTTCGTCGAGGGACTCGAGGGCGGCAAGGTCGCGCTGCTCTCCAAGACGCACCAGGCGCTCGTTGACGGCGTCCACACCGTCGACCTCGGCCAGCTGCTGCTCGACCTGCAGCCCGAGGCGCGGGCGCTCGATCCGGACGACTGGACCCCGAAGCGGGCACCGAAGCCGGGCAAGCTCCTCGCCGGTGCTGTGCGCGACAACCTGCTCGACACGACCGCGCTCCTCGACACCGTGCGTACCGGCTCCCGCGCCGTGGCGCGCACGGCCGACCGTCGCTCGGCGCCGGCGCGCGCGTTCCTCGGTGCCGCGACCGGGCGTCGCCCGAAGAACCGCGGTGTCATCAACGGTCCGCTGTCGCAGCAGCGACGCATCGTCACCGTCGAGACCCGCTTCTCCGACTACCGGCGGATCCGTGAGGTCCACGGCGGCACCATCAATGACGTCATCCTCGCGACCCTCACCGGTGCCCTGCGTTCCTGGCTGATGACGCGCGCCGAGTCCCTCGGTGGCATGCGCCAGATCCGCGCGGTCGTGCCGGTCTCGGTCATCGACGAGGAACTCGAGGCCACCTCATTGGGCAGCCAGATTGCCGCGCACTTCGTGGACCTGCCGATCGGCGAGCAGAGCCCCGTCGTGCGACTGCACCAGGTCTCCTACTCGTTCCAGGCCCACAAGGACACCGGCCGCAGCGTCGCCGCCAACCGGCTCGCCGGGATCGCCGGCTTCGCGCCGACGACCTTCCACGCGATCGGCTCCCGGGTCGCCGCTACCGAGTTGCGTCGTGGCTACCAGTTGTCGGTCACCAACGTGCCCGGCCCGCAGGCGCCGCTGTTCGCAGCCGGCGCGCGGATGCTCGCCAGCTACCCCGTGCCGCCGCTGGTGGCCGGCCACCCGCTCGCCATCGGCGTGACGTCGTACGACGGCGGGGTCTACTACGGCCTCACGGCGGACCGGGACTGGATCCCCGACGTCGACCTGCTCGGCGTGTGCATCCGTGAGGCACTCGACGAGTTGCTCGACCTGTCGTCGCCGACCCGGCAGCGGGCACCCCGTGGTCGCCGTGGCGTGCGTTCGGTCCCGAAGCCCGGCGCCAAGGGGCGGGACTGACCCGTGGGTGCCCTGGTTGCGCAGCACCTCGGGACGCTGCACCCGATGGAACAGGCGTTGACGATCGTGCTCGCCTTCGGTCCGTTCGTCGTGCTCGGGATCGTGATCGCCTTCCGTCGGCGCGCTGAGCGCGCCGAGGAGAGGCGAGACGAAGCCGCCGACCGGACTACCGGCTGAGCCAGGCCTTGCCGGTCCGCTCCTCGGCCCGCATGGCGCTGCCGAGCAGCTTGGCCAGGAGTTCCTCGATCTTGCCGCCGACCAGCGGAATCTTGACGGTGACCTGAAGGTCGACCGTCTCGGTGGTCACGCCGTCGACCTCGACGAGCGTGGCCGTCCCGATCATTTCGCCGGGCTTGCCCGGGATCGTCACGTGGATGTCGCCCTGTGTCGGGCTCGACCACTTCTCGGTCTGGACGATCGTGGTCTCGTTGCCGACGATCTTCTTCGCGAACGACGGGATCCGGTCGGTCGGCTGGGTCATCTCGATCCGGACGTCCTTGCTGTTGACGTCGCCGTCGACCTTGACGTTGAACGCCGTCGCGCGCTGGTTGGTGCACACCTCCTCACGGAAGGAGGCGTCGGACAGCATCGCCGCGACGGCGTCGGCCGGTGCGTCGTAGACCATCGTGTGGAGCAGTCGTGTCGCCATGTCAGCGGTTTCCCTTCAGCCAGGCCACGCCCACGGAGTGCTCCAGGGTCATGCCTGCGTCGATGTTGTCGGCCATCAGCTTCTCCAGCTTGCCCGCGATCAGCGGAACCTTGACGGTGACCTCGAGATCGAACACGTGGCGGGTGATCCCGCCGTCCTCGGTCAGCGTCACGGTGCCCAGCGCCTTCGTCGGCTTGCCCGGCGCCACGATCTCGTACGTCCCGGAGGTGGCATCGGCCCACTCCTCGCGCACGATGGCCTGCGTGGTCTCGCCAGTGATCTTCTTGGCCAGCGCGGGCAGGCCGGCGGTGTTCTGCACCTGGTCGATCAGGATGCTCATCCCGTCGCCCTTCGGCGTGCTGGTCACCTCGATCGACACGACGTCCTGGGCAGCAGCGACCTTCTTGCGGAACGCAGGATCGGCCAGCATGGCGAACACTTCTTCCGCCCCGGCCTGGTACGCGAGCTCACGGTGAAACTTCATGGCGTCATCATGGCGCACCGGATCGTTACTCACGGGTCACCGCGCGATGTTGTCGTGGTCACGTCCGACGGCCTACGTTGAGACGGTGTCAATGACGACGCTGAAGGCTTCCGCTTCCGGGGCAGACCGAGACCGTATTTTCGAGCAGGCCGCTGCCGCGGCCGGACCACCGAAGGGCGGCGGGGGTCCACCTCGTGATGCGCTTCCGGTGCTGTTGCCGGCGTACTACCGGCACATCGACACCGAGGAACTCGCGTCGCGCAGCGACGTCGACATCTACGGTGCGTTCGCCTCGCACCACCACCTGGCGCTCGAGCGCACACCGGGTACGCCGAAGGTGCGGGTCTTCACGCCCACCGTGGCCGAACACGGCTGGTCCGCGGCCGGGCATTCGGTCGTCGAGGTCGTGTTCGACGACATGCCGTTCCTGGTCGACTCGCTGACCATGGAGCTCGGTCAGCACCTTCGTGACATCCGGGCCGTGGTGCACCCGACCTTCGACGTACGACGGGACGAGGCGGGGCACCTGCTCTCGGCCGAACCCGTGACCCCTGGCTCGGTGTCTCCGCCCGACGGCGCGACCCGCGAGTCGTGGATGCACGTCGAGATCGGCCGCCTCGGTGGCGGAGGCGAGGACGAGAAGGTGGCCGAGGGGTGCCGCCGGGTACTCCTCGATGTCCAGGCCTCGGTGGAGGACTGGCCGAAGATGCAGGCGCAGGTGGCGAGCATCGTCGCCGCCCTGGCCGACGAGGCCCCTCCGGTCGACCCGGACGAGGTCCGACAGGCCGCCGAACTGTTGTCGTGGCTGGCCGATGAACACTTCACCTTCCTCGGCTATCGCGAGTACGTCCTGGCCAAGGAGCCCGCCGAGAGTGGCGATGGCGAGGAGGACGTGTTGCGTCCCGTGCCCGGCACCGGACTGGGCATCTTGCGCGAGAAGGCGGAGGAGGGCGACACCTCCGTCGCCTTCGGGCGCCTGCCCGACGCCGTCAAGGCCAAGGCCCGCGAGAAGACGGTGCTGGTGCTGGCCAAGGCCAACTCCCGTTCGACAGTCCACCGACCGGCGTACCTGGACTACGTCAGCGTCAAGACCTTCGGCGCCGATGGCGAGGTGGTCGGCGAGCGACGTTTCCTCGGACTGCTGTCGAGTGCTGCCTACACGGAGTCGCTGCTGCGGATCCCGTTGCTGCGCGAGAAGGCAGCCGAAGTGTTGCGTCGCAGCGGCCAGGACGCGCGCAGCCACGACGGTTCGGCCTTGCTCGACACGCTGGAGACCTATCCGCGCGACGAACTGTTCCACACACCGGTCGAAGAACTGACCCCGATCGTCGAGGCCGCCAGCCAGGCGCGCGAGCGGCGAGCGGTGCGCCTGTTCATCCGGCGCGACACCTACGCGCGCTACCTGTCGGTGCTGGTCTACCTCCCGCGCGACCGCTACAACACCGGCGTCCGCCACAAGTTCGTGAAGATCCTCATCGAACAGATCGGCAAGGGCCGGATCGGTCCGGACAACATTGAGTTCAACGTCAGCATCAACGAGTCGACCACAGCGAGGGTCCACTTCGTCGTCCACCTTCCCAAGGGTGAGTTGATTCCCGACGACATCGACACCACCGACCTCGAACGTCGTCTGGTCGAGGCGTCGCGGTCCTGGCAGGAGGACTTCCTCCAGGCCGTCATCGCCGAGTACGGCGAGGAGACGGGCGGCCTGCTGGGCCGCCGGTACGTCGACGCCTTCCCCGAGGCGTACAAGGAGGACTTCAACCCCCGCACCGCCGCCGTCGACCTCGGTCGCCTGGAGGGCATCACCGGTGACACTGGTATCGACCAGTCGCTGTACGCCGACGTCGACGCCGATGAGGGGGAAGCCCGACTGAAGGTGTTCCGGGTCGGGGAACCGCTGTCGCTGAGCGGCGTCCTGCCCATGCTGTCCTCGATGGGGGTGGAGGTCGTCGACGAGCGGCCGTACTCGCTGGGCGGCCTCGATCGTCGTACCCACGTCTACGACTTCGGCCTGCGGTACGCCGGCGCGCTGCCCGACCACGCCCGCGAACTCTTCGCCGACGCACTGCGTGCCATGTGGGACGGCTACACGGAGACCGACGGGTTCAACCGGTTGGTCCTGCGCGCGCGGCTGTCGTGGCGCCAGGCGATGCTGCTGCGCGCCTATGCGAAGTACATGAAGCAGGGCAACAGCCCGTTCGCGGTCGACTCGATCGAGCAGGCGCTCGTCGACAACGTCGACCTGGCTCGGCTGCTGGTGCTGCTCTTCGAGACCCGGTTCGATCCGGGCGCCGACGACGGTCGCGCCGAGCGCGAGGCCGGCCTCGTGACGAAGGTGCGCACCGCCCTGGACGAGGTGGTCAGTCTCGACCACGACCGGATCCTGCGCTCCTACCTCACGCACATCCAGGCCACGTTGCGGACCAACTACTTCCAGTCAGCCGGCGACCCGGGAGCGGCGACGCCGAGCCCGACGCCCAAGCCCTATCTCTCACTGAAGCTCGAGCCGTCGGCCATTCCCGACCTGCCGTCGCCGCGCCCGAAGTTCGAGATCTTCGTCTACTCGCCCCGCGTCGAAGGTGTGCACCTGCGCTTCGGTGCGGTGGCCCGTGGTGGCCTGCGCTGGTCCGACCGGCGCGACGACTTCCGCACCGAGGTCCTCGGTCTGGTCAAGGCGCAGATGGTCAAGAACACCGTGATCGTGCCGGTCGGCGCGAAGGGTGGTTTCTACGCCAAGCAGTTGCCGGACTCGAGCGATCGCGAAGCGTGGCTGGCTGAAGGCGTGGCCTGCTACAAGACCTTCATCCGCGGCCTGCTCGACCTCACCGACAACCTCGTCGGTGGTGAGACCGTGCCGCCGCCGCGGGTGGTGCGCCACGACACTGACGATTCGTACCTCGTCGTCGCTGCCGACAAGGGGACCGCGACCTTCTCCGACATCGCCAACGGCGTCTCGAAGGAGTACGGCTTCTGGCTGGGCGACGCCTTCGCGAGTGGCGGCTCGGTGGGCTACGACCACAAGGCGATGGGCATCACGGCCAAGGGTGCCTGGGTGTCCGTACGACGCCACTTCCGCGAGATGGGCGTCGACTGCCAGACCGAGGACATCACCGTCGTCGGTGTGGGCGACATGTCCGGCGACGTGTTCGGCAACGGGATGCTCTGCTCGGAGCACATCCGCCTGGTGGCCGCGTTCGACCACCGCGACATCTTCATCGACCCCGAGCCCGACGCAGCAACGTCGTTCGCCGAACGGCAGCGGCTCTTCGCGCTGCCACGGTCGAGCTGGCAGGACTACGACAAGTCGCTGATCTCCGAGGGTGGCGGGATCTTCTCGCGCAGTGCGAAGTCGATTCCGATCAGCAACCACATCCGCGCAGCCCTGGGGATCGCCGGCCACGTCGAGAAGATGACGCCCGCCGAGTTGATGAAGGCGATCCTGCTCGCGCCGGTCGACCTTCTCTGGAACGGCGGCATCGGCACCTACGTCAAGGCGTCCACCGAGACCAACGCCGACGCGGGCGACAAGGCCAACGACGCCATCCGCGTCGACGGTGGGCAGTTGCGCGTGCGGTGCGTGGGGGAGGGCGGCAACCTGGGCTGCACCCAGCGCGGCCGGATCGAGTACGCCGTCGACGGCGGCCGGATCAACACGGACTTCATCGACAACTCGGCCGGGGTCGACACCTCCGACCGTGAGGTGAACCTGAAGATCCTGCTCGACCGGATCGTGCTCGAGGGTGACCTCACCGGCAAGCAGCGCAACGAGTTGCTCGCATCGATGACCGACGAGGTCGCTGTTCTCGTGCTGCGCGACAACTACGACCAGAACCTCGCGCTGGCCAACGCGGCGCGCAATGCACCTTCCTTGCTGCACGTCCACGAGCAGTGGATGCACCACCTGGAAACCGAGGGCCTGCTCGACCGTGACCTGGAGGCATTGCCCGCCACCCGCGAGGTGAAGCGCCGACTGGAGGCCCAGGGTGCGCTGACCCAGCCCGAGCTGTCGGTGCTGATGGCCTACACGAAGATCGTGCTCGCAGAGGAGTTGCTGGCTTCCGACCTGCCGGAGGACCCGTACCTCACCCTCGACCTCGAGTCCTACTTCCCCGAGCCCGTGCAGAAGGGCTTCCGGGAGCAGGTCGGGGCGCATCCGCTGCGCCGGGAGATCATCGTGACCCAGGTCGTCAACGACCTGGTCAACGGTGCCGGCATGACCTACTGGCCTCGTCTGGCGGGGGAGACCGGCGCAAGTGCTGCCGAGCTGACCCGGGCCAACTTCGTTGCGCGCGAGATCTACGGGTCACTGCCCTTGCGCAAGGAGCTCGAGGAGTTCGACAACGTGCTCGACGCCGCGGTCCAGACCCGGATGCGTGTGGACATGCGCACCCTGGTCGAGCGTGCTTCGCGCTGGTTGCTCACCAACCGGCGACCGCCCCTCGACAGCCAGGCGACCGTCGACATGTTCGCCGCACCGGTCCAGGCCACGATGCTCGAACTGCCGAACCTGCTGACCGGCGCCGAACTCGCTGCCTACGAAGCTCGACGGCGCGCACTGGAGACCCAGCAGGTGCCGGCCGAGCTCGCGGCCCGCGTGGCGTCGTACGACGTCGCGTATGCGTTGCTCAATGTCGTCGAGATCGCGGTCCGCGACGGCCTGGACCCGGCCGACGTGGCCCGGGTGCACTTCGTCCTCGGCGAGCGGCTCGGGGTGGTGGCGCTGCAGCAGCAGATCGTCCACCTGCCGCGGGCCGACCAGTGGCAGACCATGGCGCGGGCTGCACTGCGCGACGACCTGCATGCCGTCCACGCCCAGCTCACCGGGAAGGTGCTCGCCGCGACCGCCGACTCGGTCGACGACGAAGCTGCCGACCCGCACGAGGCCGCCGACCGCCGGGTCGCGGCGTGGGAGGCCGAGACGGGCGGCGTCGTGGAGCGGGCGATCACGTCGCTCACCGCGGTCTGCACGGACGAGCCGAGTGACATCGCCAAGGTGTCGGTCGGCCTGCGCGTGGTGCGCGGCCTGCTGGCCTGAGATTTCCTGTGTGCAAGGGGTGCAGCCCTGCACTTTCGGGGGACAAGCCCATAGTCTGACCGCGCATCCCCCGGGACCCAGGAGGCTTTCCCTTGTACGACGTCACCGTGTTGCTGGCCGAGCCCGCGAAGGGGCCTGCCCTCGACTTCGCCGTGATCCTGGCGCAGTTGGCGCTGATCATCGTGGTGGCGCGACTGGCCGGCAAGGCCGTCGCCCGGATCGGCGTGCCGCCGGTGGTCGGCGAGATCGGTGCCGGCGTGCTCCTCGGCCCCAGCCTGCTGGGGATGGAGCTGAGCGAACAGCTCTTCCCGATGGACCAGCGTGGATTCCTCGACGTCCTGGCCCGGGTCGGGTTGGTTCTGTTCATGTTCGTGGTCGGCCTCGAACTCGACCTCAAGTTGATCAAGGGCCGCGAGAAGGTCGCCGGGTCGGTGTCGGTCTGCTCGATCCTCCTGCCGTTCACGCTGGGCATCGCGCTGGCTCACATCTTCGTCACCACCGCCGCGACGGAGGCCCTCAAGCCCGACAAGGCGGACTTCTGGCCGTTCGCCCTCTTCATGGGCGCGGCGATGTCGATCACCGCGTTCCCGGTGCTCGCGCGGATCCTGACGGATCGCCGGATGCACCGCACCGAGACCGGCGGCCTTGCGCTCGCGTGCGCTGCGACTGACGACATCATCGCCTGGACCCTGCTGGCAGTCGTGCTGGCGATCGCAGGAGTCGAGGGCGAGCACGCCCATCTGCCGCAGTGGGCGATCTACCTTGCGGTCCCGTTCGTGCTGTTCGCGATCTTCCTGGTGCGCCCGGCCCTGAAGCGGCTGACCACGGCCTACCAGAAGGCGGGGGAGTTGACTCCGACGATCATGTCCGTGGTGCTGGTCGGCCTCGTGCTGTTCGCCGCCACGACCGACGTCATCGGTATCCACTACATCTTCGGCGCCTTCCTCTTCGGTGCGATCATGCCGCACGAGCAGGCAGCCGCCATGCGGCACGAAGTGCTGGTCCGACTCGAACAGATCAGCGTCCTGTTGCTGCTGCCCGTCTTCTTCCTGATCTCCGGCCTCAAGGTCGACATCCGCGGCCTCGGGACCGAGCACATCCTTCCGATGTTCGCGATCCTCACCGTGGCCATCGTCGGCAAGTACGTCGGCGCCTACGTCGGCGCGCGGCTCCAGAAGGTGCCGCACTGGCAGGCCAGTTCGCTCGGCCTCCTGATGAACACCCGCGGCCTGACTGAGCTGATCATCCTCAACGTCGGCCTCGAGAAGGACCTCCTCAGCAAGGAACTCTTCACGATGATGGTGATCATGGCGCTGGTGACCACGGTGATGACGGGGCCCTTGCTCGGCTTCACCTACCCGCAGCGCCGGGTGGCGCGTGACATCGCCGAAGCCGAGCGCGCGGCGCTGGGCGCCGAAGCCGTCGATCGCATCCTGGTGCTGTCCCGCACCGATCAGGACGACTCCGTCCTCATCGAGATCGCAGCCGCCCAGCTCGCCGGCGCACAGCCGGCCGAGATCGTCGTCGCCGACCTGCAGCCGCAGGGACGCGCACTCGAAGTGGGCAGCGGACTGTCGCTGGAGCTGGCCGAAATGGCCTCGGCCATGGAGCGTCAGCAGGTGCTGGTGCGTCGCGGAGAGGAGATCGGCATCCCGGTGCGCGTGATCGCCCACGCCAGCGCCGACGTCGAGCAGGACCTCGTCGAACTCGTCGCCGTGCTCAAGCCGCAGGGCCTCGTCGCGTGGTCCGACGACCCGTCACTGGACGGCGTTGTGGCCGCCAACGACTCGCCGGTCGCGGTGGTGCCTGCCGGCACCCCGGCCCAGGACGTCGACGCTCCGGTCATCGTGCACTGGTCCGGCGACGTCAACGGTGAGGCAGCCGTCGTTCTCGGTGCACGCATCGCCGTCTCGCGCGGCACGACACTCGACGTGCGCGGTGGCGGTGGTCGCCGGCAGGCGGGCGTCCGCGACGCCCTTGCCGAGCGTGGGGTCCGGCTGGCCGAGCCGGATGTCGACGCGGGCCCGCTCGCCGCCGCACCGACCGAGCTCGGCTCGTTCACGGCGTCGGGCACGCCCGGTATCCGGGTGCGTGCCGAGCTCGACGCCGCTCCGGTGGACTTCGCCGTCGTACCGCTGGGCGCCACGGTGGCGTCGGCCTGACCACTGCTGCCCCCGCCGGAGCGGAGACGCGTCTCGCGCAGTTAAGCCGAGGCGCCGGCGTGGGTGTTGAAGGCCAGCGTCCGGTGACCGATGCGCACGCGCGTGCCCTGGACCAGAATCTGTTCGGCACCGGGCTGCATCCGCACCCAGTCCGGCGTCTTGGGGACGTGGACGAAGGTGCCGTTGGTCGAGTTGTTGTCGATCAGTACGACGTCCCAGCCGCGCATCTCCAGGCGCGCGTGCACCCGGGAAACCTGGTTGGACTGGTCAATGATCGGCAACGGCCGGAAGTCGCCACCGTGGATGCGCTCGTCGCCGCTCGGATCCCGGCCGAGGAGGTACGGGGTGTCGAGCTGGAAGACGGAGCCGTCGTCGAGCACGATCACGCCCAGCGGCGGCCGTGAGCCATTCACCAGGACCGGGGTCTGCTGCACCATGTTGATGCCGCACACGGCGCAGAACAGCACGCGCGGGTCGTTGAAGTGGCGGTTCTTGCAGTAGACGCCCCGGACCTGCTCGCTGGGACTGTCCTCCATGACCTGGGCGGCGTTCTCGACGATCGGGAGCGGCTCGAAGTCGTCCATGTCGTCGTCGACGTCGCTGATCAGCACGGACTGGAAGTTGACGTGCTCGTCGGCGGGGACGGGCGGCAGCGGGCGACCTGCGGGCGGTGCGGCGGGGGCAACCGGTGCCGGCGGTGCAGGCGGCGCGGGCGGGGCCGGGGCAGCCGGCGGAGTTGCGAGCGGGACCACCATCGCGGCCGCGGCGTCGGAGACCGGGGTCTCCGGGTGGCCGTGCCCGTGGCCATGATCGGGGCCATGATCGTGGCCAGCGTGGCTGGCGTCATCACTCATGGCCGGCTCGGCCGCAGCCATCATCGGCTCGTCGGTCACGACGGGCGGGGCGACGACCATCATCGCGTCGCCGGCGCCACTGGGCATGGTGAAGGAGCCCGCGGGGATCACGCCGCCGTCGAGGCGGTACGTCGATCCGTCCGTCGGCGTGGCAGCGCCGGGCAGCGTGACGGTCACCGACTCAATCGGCCACGGGATCAGTCGCTCGACCCACGCGAGCGAGTCGGCGCCGGAGATGGTCTGGTCGTTGATCGTGACCGTGACGTCGCCGTCGACGAACACGGCCAGGCCAGTGGCGTGCGGCGCGAGCGCTGCGAAGCCGGGGGACTGCTCCACCGCGGTCGACAGCATGAGGGCGTAGCCCCGGACCAGTTGGCGGCCCTGGCCGCCGTTGGCCGCCACGATCTGGGCGTGTTCGAGGTAGGGCTTGACCACCGTGGGCTGGTCGGAGCCCACGAGGAGGACGACCGGTCCGATCCGGGCGAGGGTGCCTTCGCCGGAACCGGGGACGACGGTCGCGCTCGACCAGTCCTCTGCAGATGTGGCGGGAATGGGCATCAAATGATCCTTCCACCGAAGAAGCGCCACCGGATGAACGGAACGCGCATGGGCCCGTTGGTCCAGATCCAGACCACGAACCAGATGACCGAGAAGTCGATGAGGAAGGCCCAGAAGTCAGGCACACCGTCGATGCCGGGGACCAGTTCCAGATCGAGCAGCAGCCAGACCAGCGCGCCTTCGTTGAGCGCGGTGATGAGGCCGAACATCGTCGGCCAGTCCTTCTCCCACCGGAACTGCTGGATGACGTGGTAGATCAACTCCCACACGATCCCGAGCACCAGCACCGTCGCGAGGATGATGAAGGTGGTCTTGTAGTCCGGGTCGCCGGGCAGGATCGGCGTGAGCACCAGGGTGATCAGGCTGCCGAACACGACGAGCATGAAGATGCGGGTCTGCAGCCGGCCGTTGAGGGTGGGCAACATCAGCGCACTCCCTTGCTGAGTTGGAGGGTCGGGTGGGCAGCTTCGCTCACGGGGCGCTCCCTGCCAGCCACTTCCACCATTGCAGGGTCGAGCGCACCGGCCCGATCCGTTTGCCGAAGCCACGCTTGCGCAGGTCGGCCTGGATCTCCTGGGCGGCGACCTGCAGGCCGAGGAATGTGTCGACGCCCGGGAAGTAGCCACCCAGCGTCGAGGAGCCGGAGGCGTACATCGCGCCGGACCCGGAGGCCGTGCCGATCAGCTCGAACGAGCGGTCGACGTTGAGCCGGCCGACGGGGTTGCGCGTGACGCCGCCGTGCTCGAGCAGGTCCTTCAGCAGCCGGTGCTCGGCGATGTCGGCTTCCAGCCCGGTGCAGTCGATGACGAAGTCGGCTTCGATCGGGACGGTGCCCTGGGCGGTGCGGACGTGGTTCACGATCCGCTCTCCGCTCGGCTGCATGTCCTCGACCGCACCCACGACCGGGGTGTACCAGCCTTCGCGACGGCCCTGGTTCATCTGCTTCTGCCACAGCTTGCGCCACGGGGTGTTGGTGCCACCCATCCGCTTGTAGAGCTCGGCCCGTTCCTCGCCCTCAAGCTTGCGGACCTGGGCCTTGAGCTGCCCGCCCCACACCGACTTGGGGTAGTTGAAGCCCTGGTAGGCCCACCCGTCGCCGCCACGGCGGCGCATGAACATCCGGGGCTTGCCGCCGCCGGGACGCGCGTCGCCCTCGTTGCCGTAACCGTCGTTGGGGCCGTTGATGTAGGTCCGGAACAGGTGGACGATGTTGGTCTGCGCACCGTGCAGCAGCCGGTCGTCCATCAGTCGCTGCAGCACGCGCGACGCGACGATGCCGCCGCCTCGCACCACCACGGTGCTCGGGACCTGCATGAGCCGCTCGTAGACGTGCTCGTGCGCCTCGTAGGCGTTGACGATGTGGCGGTAGTCGTTGTTCTCGGTGCGATAGCGCTGGAGTTCGGGCAGGAACTTCAGTCCCGGGTAGCCCACGGCGACGTGGACGTACTGCGACCGGAAGGCCACGCGCTTGGTGGCCGACGCGCCTTCGGGGGGCGTCAGGATCGTGAAGTACCCGCCGCCGTACCGCCGGCGCACGATGCGGACCAGGCCCTTGACCAGCATCTCGTCGTACCCGATGCGGTTGGACTCGCGCTCGAGCTGCTCGAAGACGTTGCCGGCCTTGGGCGTGTAGTAGTCCGCGAAGATCGGCTCGCTGAACAGCTGCCACAGGACCTTGATGTTGAACTTCCGCACGCCTTCGGCGAAGCCGTACGACGGGAAGCCCCAGATGTTGTCGGGACGGGACGCCGAGTCCGACCGCAGGCGCTCGGGTCGCGGGACCTGGGAGACCCGGGTGAGGTACTCGTAGGTCTGCCACGGCTTGTCGAGCGTGCCGAGGACCCGGATCTGCGACGTCGGGACGCCGGCGATGCGCAGGTAGTCGACGGTCACGAAGCTGCCGATGCCCGAACCGACGGTCACGAAGGGGACGTCGACGATCGGGATGCCTGCCGCTGCCACCAGGTCGTCGGTCCAGAAGTCCGTCTCGAGCATCTGGTCGGTCAGGTCGCCCGTGATGGCCTGCGCCGGTAGATAGGTCGAGGGGTCAGTCGTGGGGACCACGGATGCTGCAGAGGGCTCGATCAACGTGCCTCCTAGATCGCTGAATGCGTGCGGAACGCTACACCCGCTACCCGATGCGGCGCTTGCTGAATCCTTGCACTTCCGCGTCGCTGTGGGGGGTTTCGGGGTGAAGGTCCCGTGGCATCGTGCCATGCTGGAGTCCGGTCGCGCCGCGGCCTGCCCGACCAGTCATGGAGGATCGAGTGCAGGGAATCGCTGATTACGAGTTCGTGCGCCCCTTGGGCGAGTCGAACTACGGCACGAACTACCTCTCGAAGGCTCCAGCGCGTCTGGGCATCGGTGCTGGGGAAGTCGTGGTCAAGGTGATCGCCGGCCCGACCTCGGACGATGCGTTCCGGCGCGCCACCCGCGAGCTCAAGCACTTCAGCGTCGCGGATTCCGACCGTCTGGTCGCCGTCTACGACGCCGGCCGCCACGGCGGAGCGTTCTACTACGCGATGGAGTACCTCCCGCACGGTTCGCTCGAGAACCCGCACGTGGAGATCAGCACCGGTCGTCGTGTCGCGGCCGTCCGCGACGCCGCGCTGGCCGCGCATGCCCTGCACGAGCGCGGGATCGCGCACCGCGACATCAAGCCCGCGAACATCCTGCTCGCCGACGACGGCGGCCGGCTCGCCGACCTCGGGCTCTCGCAGTTGCTCTCGCCGGGCATGGTCACCACGGGCCTGGGCCAGATCGGCCTGGAGTTCACGGACCCCGCGATCATGCTCGGGGCGCAGGCCTCGCGCGCCAGTGACATCTGGTCGCTGGGCGCCTCCCTGCACTTCGCGATCACCGGCAAGGGTGTCTACGGCGACCTGAAGGGCACCGAGCCGCTCCTGCTCGTACGTTCGATCCTGGCTTCGCAGCCGACGCTCTCGGATTCGCTGCCGTCCGCCGCCCGCACCCTGATCGAGTCGTGCCTCAACGCCGACGTCGCGGCCCGCCCGCGTACCGCTGCCGAGGTTGCCGCGAGTGCATCGGGCCTCGCCAGCGAACTCGGTTCCGCGGTCTGAGGGCTGAGGTCCACGGCATGGAGTTGCACGAAGCGATCCGGGAACTCGTTGCTGCCCACGGCACATCGATCTTCGCCGACGCGAACGGGTTCCGCGGTGTCCTGGACGACGTCCTCGAGGAGGACCAGGCCAGCACCGGCGACATCAACCTGCTCGTCGACGCGATTCGCTTCGATGTCCTGACCCCGCTGTCGGCGATGATCGACGGCGGTGCCGACCCGGTCCGTGCGGTTGAGGCCGCCGGCCAGCGTCTGGCCCGCGATCGCGGCGGCGACGACCAGGCGGCGTCCAGCTGGGCTGCGGCCGTCCTCGGGTACGCCATCGGCAAGGTCCCGCCGGACGTGATCCTGCGCTACCGCTCGCAGCGACCGCCGTCGTCCCACCTTCCGCAGGCGCCGCCGCCCTCCGGTCCGCCCCTCCAGTCCCCGCCGGCGCCGTTCCAGTCGCCGGCGACCACCTGGCCACCCCAGTCAGGCCAGCCGGGCCAACCGGGCCAGCCGGGCCAGCAGGGCCCGCCGACGGTGATGCCCGGCTACCAGTCCGCGCCCCAGGGAGCGCCGTACGGCGCCCCGGCGTACGGCGTCGCGGGCGGCTACCCGCCGGCCCCCGGCTTCGGCCAGCAGCCCACGAAGAAGAAGAGCCCCGTGATCTGGATCGCGGCGGCCGTCGCAGGCGTCGTCGTGGTGGGTGGCGGGATCACCGGGCTGGTCATCGCCGGTGGCGGCGACGACAAGTCCAGCAAGGGCAACGGCGGCCAGTCGGCAGAGACCTCCGAGACCCCCGAGGTGGACGTCGATGCGGCGGCGCTCGACGGGCGTTACAACGCACTGGCCTCCACCATCAGCGCGGGGACGAGCGACTGCGTCGGCGGCACCCCGACCACCGGCCAGGCCGAGGTCGTCGACTGTGTCGTCAGTTCCGGCAAGTTGAAGCTGATCACGTACCTCGACGAGGCGTCGCTGACCGCTGCACGCAAGGCGCGACTGGACTACCGAGCCGGGACGCTGACGGCCGACAACGGTACGACGGCGCTCTACGAGTTCGACCCGGAGCGGGGCGGTAGTTCGGCCCCAGCGATCGTCTACTGGGACAGCACCTCGGCGCTCCAGTCGGCCACGATCACGGGCGAGGGCAGCGTCAAGATCGACACCGTGACGACGAACTACAAGGCGACGTCGCCACGTGTCTCGGAGCCGACGAACCCCCAGCACCCGGTGCTGCGTGACTTCATCAACATCAACATGGACGTCTCGACGTGCACCCGGCAGCGGACCTTCTTCGTCGGAGCCTCCGAGGAGAGTTCCTGCACGGCGATCGACGGGATCGTCGTCACGGTGGGGCGGTACACCACGCGGAAGGCGCTGAGCCTGGACCGCAAGTACTACAAGGGGAAGTTCGAAGAGGCCGCCAAGGGAGGCGGCAAGCAGGGCGGCGGTGGCACCTGGAAGTTCGGCGAGGGCAAGGCCGAGGGTGCCTACTACGCCTATCGGAACGGCGAAGGCGACACAGCCACGCTGTACTGGGACTACAACCTGTCCGACTGCTATTGCTACGGCGTGGCCTGGAGCTTCGACGGCGACCTGAAGAAGCTCGAGGACTGGTGGCCCAGCGAGTGATCAGCGACTGATCACTCCGGCACGGGAATCGTGTCGGCCAGGTCCGGTCGGCTGATCCCTCCGACGTCGGTGCGCACCAGGAGCGCCATCGTCGTGTCGTCGCCGCCGATGAGGGCGGGTTCCGCGAGCCATTCAGGGAGCTGCTCGCGCACCCAGACCAGGCCGCGGCTGCGACTGAACTCGAGCAGCTGCTCACCGGTCTGGCGCCACCAGCCGTCGGCGTCGACGCGTGAGCGCCCGAACCCGTCGGTGCACAGGAAGACCAGCGCGACGTCGTCGACCCGTGCGTCCACGACCGCGACGCGCAGCGCGTCGACCGGTCGGGCCTGGCACAGCGAACTGGTGTGCAGGCCGTCGAGGTCGGGGTCCTCCGGCAACGGCCGGGACGCTTCTCCGTTGGCGGACACCAGGACGGAGTCGCCGTCGCCGATCTGGAGGAACACGACCAGGTCGCCCACGGCAGCCGTGGCGAGCACCGTGGAGCCGTAGGCCCGCAAGGGATCGGCGCTCGCGCCGAGCGCGTCGTCGGCCGCGGAGTACGGGTGGGCCGCGATGTGATGCTCGACCTTGCCCACCCAGTTCGCCACGAGGGCGGCACCGGCGGTGCTGAGCAGGTCCTCGACAACGGCGTGGTCGACACCGTCGCCAAGTGCGGCGACGGCGGTCAGCGTGCGCCGCAACTCCTCGACCGCGCACAGGACCGCGAGCGCGGAGCCGATGTCGCTGCGGAAGTGCAACTTGTGTCCGTGCCCGTCCGCGACAGCGATCACGGCCTGGCCGTTCTCGTGGTCAGTCCACGTCAGGACCGAGTCCTGGAGCGGCAACTGATCGCGAACGTGGACCGAACCGATCGTGGTGCCGGACAGCGTTGTCCAGCGGTGGGTCATCCGAGGGTGCTCCAGATCGGGTCACCGATCGGGCTCGGAGGCGCGGCGGTGACACCGGTGCCCGGTCCGACGACCGGCCGGGAGGCGACCTTGCTGGCGGCCTTCGAGGCCCACACGATGTATTCGACGAGTTGCTCGGGGTTGTCGGCCCGCAGCAACGGGACGTCCTCGTCGCCGATGAAGCGGCGCAACGAGTGCATGTCGGCGTCGCGGCCGACGCCGAGGGCCAACCGGACAGCGGTGGCACCCCAACGGTTGTTCAACAACGCCTGCAGGCCTTCGGCGAAGGTCACGCCGCTGCTCTGGGTGGGCCGTCCGTCAGACACGAGGATGATCGCCGGTGGGAAGGCACTGTTGCTCTCGTCGAGGTGCTCGAGTGCGCCGGCCAGGGTCTGCAGGGCACTGCCCAGTTCGGTGAAACCACGCGGCACCGCCTCGAGGCGCTTCCAGTGGATCTGGTCGACCTGGGTGGGCTCCTCGATGATCCACTGCGGCTCGTTGGCGAACGCGAGGACCCGGACCAGCAGTTCGGCGTGCGGGTTGGCGCGCGCCTCGTCCTTCAGGTGGGGGAGGACCTCGGTGATCGCGTTGTTGAGCGCCTGGATACGGCCGCCCCGCATCATGGAGCCCGAGACGTCGAGAACGAAGATGAAGTGCAGCGGCTTGCGCGCGAGCGCACCGCCGAGCCTGTCGCTCATCGGGGCCCTCCTTCCGATGGGTCGGGGTGGTCGGTGTGGTCGGGTTGGCCCTGCCGGGGCGTTTCGAACAACGCTAACGCTGAACAGGTCGGCCGGGCTGTGTTTCAAGGTGCCCGAATCTGTTGAGGCTATACATTGTCACGCAGGTCGAGCAGAGCGATTACGGAGGTCGGGCACACCCATGGTGCTGGCAGAGGGCGTCGAGGTCGATCTCGGCCCATTGGGACGCGCCCGGGTGACCTCACTTCTCGGCCAGGGCGGACAGGGCTACGTCTTCGAGGTCCGTCGCGAGACCGGCGAGCCACTCGCCCTCAAGTGGTACAAACCCGAGAGCGCGACCTCGCAGCAGTACGACGAAATGCAGCAGTTGGTCGAGATCGGCTCGCCGCACCAGCGCTTCCTCTGGCCGCTCAGCATGGCCCGGGTCGGGACGGAGCCGAGCTTTGGCTACGTCATGCACCTGCGGCACCAGCGCTTCCTCGAGTTGAGCTTCCTGTTGCTCAACGCGGACCGCGACGGGAACCCCCTCGACGTCTCCTTCTCCTCGATCATCGAGCTGTGTCGCCAGCTGAGTTACAGCTTCCTGCGACTGCACGCGCGCGGCCTCTGCTACCGCGACATCTCCTTCGGCAATGTCTTCTTCGACCCGTCCAACGGTGACGTCCTGATCTGCGACAACGACAACGTCGGCATCGACAACGGCACCGGTCGGGTCCTCGGGACGCCGTACTTCATGGCACCGGAGGTCGTGCGTGACACGACGTACCGCACCCTCCCGAACACCGACACCGACCGGCACTCACTCGCCGTACTGCTGTTCTACGCGCTGTTCCTCGGTCACCCACTCGAAGGTGCGCGCACCGATGCGGGCATGCGCGACGCCCATTGGCTGATGACGCACTTCGGGACCGAGCCGCTGTTCTGCATGCATCCGGACCGGGCCGAGAACCGGCCGGCGCAGATCGTCCAGCAGTACTGGAACATCTACCCGCAGTTCCTCCGTGACCTGTTCATCCAGGCCTTCGCCGAAGGGCTCGACCACGCGGGCGCCCGGGTCACCGAGGGCCAGTGGATCAAGGCGATGGACCGGCTGCGTGACGGCCTGCTGGCGTGCCCGACCTGCGGCACCACGAACTTCTGGAGCCCCGAGGACGACAGCGTCACCTGCTGGCAGGACCAGACCGAGGTCCGGCCGCCGTACGTCCTGCAGATCGGTCGCCGCACGGTGGCCGTCGGCCCCCAGACCACGGTCCGGTCCGACCACCTCACCTCGGGGATCGACCATCCGACCGTGCTCGCCCAGGTGCGCCAGCACCCGGAGGCCAGGGATCGCTGGGGCCTGCACAACGCGTCGGACTTCTCGTGGCCGGTCTCCTACCCGGGTGGCCAGAACTTCCTGCTCGAGCCGGACCGGACGATCGAACTGGTCAACGGCGCCCGGATCCAGA
The DNA here is from genome assembly GCF_014108865.1 of Nocardioides sp. WS12. Lineage (NCBI taxonomy): Bacteria > Bacillati > Actinomycetota > Actinomycetes > Propionibacteriales > Nocardioidaceae > Nocardioides > Nocardioides sp. WS12. Next base: position 2,202,257 of record NZ_CP053928.1, read on the forward strand.
TCCGCAACTCCACCGTTCAGGTGCGTCGACCGAGCGGGTCGACGCCCGGGGCGACCGCATAGGGTGACGGCCATGTCTGCTCTCGTGGTCGAGGTCGACGGACGAGTCCTTCGTCTCGAAGGCAAGCCCGTCTATCGCATTGGCCGGGCCATCGAGGCCGATGTCGTCCTCACCGCCGGTTCGGTGTCGCGCCAGCACGCCGAACTGCAGTCCTCGGACTTCGGGTGGGTCCTGGTCGACAACGACAGCCAGTTCGGCACCTACGTCGATGACGAGCGGGTGACCGACTATCCGATCGAGCGGCGGATCTCGGTGCGCTGCGGCCCACCGGCCGCCGGCGCATCGCTGACGATCATCCCGGCCGAGCAGTACGACGCGCCAGCGGCCCTTGCGGCCCCGGCGCCCGTCCCACCGATGGCCCCTCCGCTGGCCGCACCCCCGCCTCCGCCGATGCCCGCGCCCGGACCCCGTCGCGTATCCCGCCGATGCCGAGCCTGCCCGACGAGCTCACCATGCCGCCGATGTCGTCGGCGCCACCCCCCGACCCGTCGACGCGGGTCGCACCGCCGGGCGCGCGTCCGCCGGGCGCGCCGGGTCTGCCGGCTGCGATCCCGGGCAACGACGCCACCCAGATCCTGGCGGCTGCCCCGCGTCCCCAGGTCGGCCCGCAGGGTCATGCAGGACCGCCCGCCCAGCGCACCGGCCCGGACCTGCTGCTGGTGGCCGAGGGGCGCGAGCACCGCTTCCGCCACCCGACCCAGATCACGGTGGGGCGTCGCAGCGACTCGACGGTCGTGATCAGCGACCCCGCGTGCTCGCGGGTGCACGGCCGGATCGATCCCTTCCCGGGCGGCTGGACCTACACCAACCTGTCCAACGAGGGGACCTTCGCCGAGGGCCGCCGGGTCACGACCCGCAAGTTCGACGAGCGGATCACCCTGCGGCTCGGTCACCCCGTGGCCGGCCCCGAACTCACTCTCGTCCCGATCCTGTCCTCGGCGGAGGAGGAGAAGCGGATCGCCCGACGCCGCTGGGGCAAGCGCCTGGTGATCGGTGGAGCGGCCGCCGCCGTCCTGGTCCTGATTGCCGGGGTGCTCGGTATCGCGCTTCTCGTCGGCCGCGACGACGACGGTGACAACTCTGCTGACGGAGGCTCGCCGTCCGGGGGCTCCAACTCGATGGGGGTGCTGACCGGGGAGGAACTCGACGCGGCCAAGGCCGCCACGGTGAAGATCTCGGCAGAGACTCATCTCCTGTCGGACCCGAGCAGCACGGGCGAGTACCACGGGTCGGGCTCCATCATCCGCAAGGACGGCCTGATCCTCACCAACGCGCACGTCGCTGAGCCGGAGGCCGACGGTCTCAACGACCAGTACTCCGGCGAGGAGATCGCGAATCCCGAGTTCCTGCTAGTCTCCCTGACTGACGGCATGACCGACACGAACGCCCCCGCGGCGTACCGCGCCCGGGTTGTGGAGGCCGATGGCCACCTCGACGTCGCGGTCATCCAGATCTACGCGAACGCCGACGGCAGCGACCTCGACGGCAAGCTCGACCTGCCGGCCGTGCCGATCGGCAGTTCCGGCGAACTGCGAGCGGGCGACGACGTGACGGTCCTGGGCTTCCCGGCCGTTGCCGGTGCCGGCGAGTCCATCACCGTGACCACGGGCGTCATCTCGACCGTGCTCAACGACCCGGACCTGGGGCCGCGATCGGAGCTCGACACCGACGCCCGGATCGCACCCGGCAACTCCGGCGGCATGGCCGTCAACAACGACGCCGAACTGATCGGCATCCCGACGGCGCTGTTCTCCGACCGCGACACGACCGTCACCAGCGGCCGGATCCGCTCGATCGACGTCGTGAAGGAACTGATCGACCGGGCCGAGGACGAGGTCGGCTAGCTCGCCTTCTTTGCGGCCGTCTTCTTCGCCGGGGTCTTCTTGGCAGCCGCTTTCTTCGCGGGGGCTGCCTTCTTGGCTGCGGTCTTCTTGGCGGGAGACGTCTTCTTTGCGGGCGCCGCCTCGGGCTCGGCCTCGCCGCGCGACGTCTTGGCGGCTTCGACGGAGCGCTGCAGGGCGGCCAACAGGTCGACCACTTCGCCGCCGGTCTTGGCGGACGTCTCGGTGCGCTTGACCTCGCCGCCCTCGATCTTGGCCTTCACCACGGACTCCACGGCTTCGGCGTAGTCGTCCTCGAAGTCGGCCGAGTCGAAGTCGCCGGACAGGGTCTCGATCAGCATCTTCGCCATCGCGACCTCGGCGTCCTTGACGTCACCCACCTCGACGGAGAAGTCGGGCACCCGGACCTCGTCAGGCCACATCATCGTCTGCAGCACGATCACGTCGCCGTTGGGCGTGGAACGCACTCGCAGCACCGCGGTGGACGTGCGCTGGCGCAGGGCAACGGTGACGACGGCCATCCGGTTGGAGTCGAGCAGCGCCTGGCGGAGCAGGGCGTACGGCTTGGCGCCGGTGCCCTCGGGTTCGAGGTAGTACGACTTCTCGAAGAGCATCGGGTCGATCTGGTCGACCGGCACGAACTTCTCGACCGCGATCTCGCGGGAGGAGGTCGTCGGCAGGTTGGCCAGGTCGTCCTCGGTGAGGATGACCATCTCGCCGTCCTCGGTCTCGTACCCCTTCGCGATGTCGGAGTACGGCACCTCTTCGCCGTCGATGGCGCACACCCGCTGGTACTTGATCCGGCCGCCGTCCTTGGCATGCACCTGACGGAACGACACGTCATGGCTCTCGGTCGCGCTGTACAGCTTGACCGGCACACTGACGAGGCCGAAGGAGACCGCACCCTTCCAGATCGCACGCATGGGGAGCAGCCTACGCCGAAGCGCCGACCCCTTCGACTGCAACGATGGAGCCGTGCAGCAGCCCCCTGGCCCATCGATCGGAGTCGTCGGCGGCGGAATCGTCGGGCTCGCGGTCGCCCGCGAACTCATCCGTCGTCGCCCGGGTCTCCAGGTGCTGGTCTTCGAGAAGGAAGATCGCGTCGGTGCCCACCAGACCGGCCACAACTCAGGAGTCGTGCACGCCGGCATCTACTACCGCCCCGGCAGCCTGAAGGCGGACCTGTGCACGCGGGGACGGGACCTGCTGCGGGAGTACTGCGCCGAGCACCGCCTGCCCTACGACGAGTGCGGCAAGGTCGTGGTCGCCGTCGATGCCGACGAGCAGGGCAGGTTCGACGCCCTCGAGCGCACCGCGCGGGAGAACGGTGTGCCGGGACTGCGTCGTCTCGATGCTGCTGCGCTCGCCGAGATCGAGCCCCACGCCGTCGGCCTGGCCGCCCTGCACTCACCCCGCACCGCGATCACCGACTACGTCGCCGTCGCCGAGCAGCTGGCCCGCGACGTCGAGGCCGCGGGCGGTCGCGTGGTGGTCGGGAGCGAGGTCACAGGGATCAGCCAGCGCGGCGGTCGGGTCACGGTGACGGCCGGCCGGACGTCGTACGACGTCGACCAGGTGGTGCTCTGCGGCGGACTCCAGTCCGATCGACTCGGCCGGCTGGCCGGGCAGGACGCGGACCCGCGCATCATTCCGTTCCGCGGGGAGTACCTGGCGGTGTCGGCGGCCAAGCAGGACCTCGTGCGCGGCATGGTCTATCCGGTGCCCGACCCGCGTTATCCGTTCCTGGGCGTGCACTTCACCCGCCGAGTGACGGGCGCACTCGAGGTGGGGCCCAACGCCGTGATGGCGCCGCACCGCGACGCCTACCGTCGCTCATCGGTGCGCCTCGCCGACGTGGCCAGCATCGTGACCTGGCCGGGCTTCTGGCGGATGGCCGGCACGCACTGGCGCACCGGCGTCCAGGAGGTGCGCGGCTCACTGTCCGTGCGCGCCTACCTGCGCGCTGCGCAGCGTTACGTCCCGGCCATCGGGCCTGAGGACGTGGTGCGCGCCGGATTCGGCATCCGCGCCCAGGCGGTCGAACGCGACGGCACTCTGGTCGACGACTTCCGGATCACCCACAGCAACGGTGTCACCAGCGTGCGCAACGCCCCGTCACCTGCCGCGACCTCGAGCCTGGCGATTGCGGAGTACGTCGTCGACCGGATCCCGGCACGGCCCGCGCGGTAGCGCGGCGGGAGGCGTCGCTGGCAGCTTGCTGCCCGAAGCTGCGCCGGAGACGCGTCTCGCGCAAATACAATGATCGACGTGCTGCTTCCCATGCTCGCGACGCCGGGCACCCACGTGCCGCCGGGCGACGACTGGCGCCACGAGGTGAAGTGGGACGGCGTCCGGGCCCTGGCCACGATCGACGGGGCCGTGACCCTGGCCAGCCGCAACGGCAACCGGATCACGGCCGCCTGGCCCGAGCTCGTGACCGCGCCCACCGGACTCGCGGACACCGTCCTCGACGGCGAGATCATCGCCCTCAACGAGCGCGGGATCCCCGACTTCCGCGTGCTCGCGGAGCGGATGCACGTCCGCAACACCGCCACGGTCGCGCGCCTGGCGCAGCGGATCCCCGCGACCTACATGGTCTTCGACGTGCTCCGGTTGCGGGGCGAGGACTTGTGCGGACTCCCACTCGAGGAGCGGCGCCGCCGGCTCGCTGACCTCGATCTGAGCACCTCGGGCTGGCAGGTGCCGCCGGAGTACGACGATGGCGCGATGCTGCTCGAAGCCACGCGCACACAGGGGCTCGAGGGGATCGTCAGCAAGCGGATCGACTCCACCTACCGGCCCGGTGAGCGCAGCCATCACTGGCTGAAGTTCGCGCACCGGCACCGTGGGACGTTCGTGGTCGGCGGCTGGCGCCCGCAGACCGGATCGAGCGACCGGCTCGCCGCCGTCCTGGTCGGTGAGGTCACGCCGGACGGGCTGCGCTACCGCGGCCGGGTCGGGAGCGGCATCGGCCCGAAGCAGTCGCGATCGTTGACCGACGCCCTCGCGCCGCTGGGCCGGGTCGGCAGCCCGTTCGCTGACGAGGTGCCGCGCGCCGACGCCGAGGGCACGTTCTGGGTCGACCCCGTCGTGGTGATCGATGTCGACACGCACGGACTGGGCTACGAACGGCTGCGCCAGCCGTCGTACCAGGGGATGCGTTCCGACGTCTCCGTGGACGATCTGGCCGACGATCTGGCCGACAACCCGGGAGGGCACTGATGCCGCGCAAGTCCGAGCACCAGCAGACCGAGGTGCACGTCGACGTCGAGGGCCGCACCCTGCGGCTGACGAATCTCGAGAAGGTGTTGTATCCCGCCACGGGCACCACGAAGGGCGAGGTGCTCGACTACTACGCCCGGATCGCACCGGTCCTGCTGCCGCACCTGGCCGGACGGCCGGTGACCCGGATCCGCTGGCCGCACGGCGTCGGCGACATGAGCTTCTTCGAGAAGAACGCCCCGGCCGGGACACCGAGCTGGGTGCGGACCGCCGAGGTACCGACCACCGGCAGCCGTGGCGCGAGCCGGCACGGCGACACCCTGCGGTTCCCGATCATTGAGGAACTCCCGACCTTGATCTGGGCCGTCCAGCTCGCCGCACTGGAGTTCCACGTGCACCAGTGGACGGTCGACGAGAAGGACGAGCCGCTCGGCGCGGACCGGATCGTGATCGACCTCGACCCGGGCGAGGGGGCCGGTCTGCACGATTGCTGCCAGGTGGCGTTGCTGGCCCGGGACGCCCTTGCCGAGCGTGGCTTCGACGCACTGCCCGTGACCAGCGGCAGCAAGGGCCTGCATCTCTACGCCCGGCTGCCCGAGCGGCAGCCGTCGTCCGAGACGAGCGAGATCGCCAAGGAGGTCGCCGAGGAACTCCAGGCCGCGTATCCCCAGCAGGTCACCGCCACCATGACCAAGGCCCGCCGCCGCGACAAGGTGTTCCTCGACTGGTCACAGAACGCGGGCTCCAAGACGACCGTGGCGCCGTACTCCCTGCGCGGCACCCCGCGCCCCCAGGTCGCCACCCCGATCACGTGGGACGAGGTCGCCGAGGGGGCGGAGGATCCGCTGGGCCTCGATCAGTTCACGCCCGCCCAGGTGCTGGAACGGGTCGAGGAGTACGGCGACTTATTTGATCCTGCGACGTAGGGCGTAGACGTCGAACTCGGTGACCACACCCGCTGGGTCGCCGCTGGACCCGACCGCGCTGGCCAGGTCGTGGGGTGAGGTGGCGTGATCGGCCTCGTCGAGCGTTGCGTCGATGAGCAACTGGATCTCGGAGGTCGGGTGGTCCACGCGCAGGGCCGTGGGCTCGATCCGCCAGCCGTGGCGGCCGAGTTCGTTGAAGAGGCCCATCAGCGTGGTGTTCTTCTCCGCGGCGATGCCCTCGAAGCCGTCGGCGGCCTCGATCAGGTAGACGGGCCGGGTCACGGCGAGCGTGGCAGCGTCGTACAGCGGCACCCACAGGCGCGCGTACTCGAAGCTCCGCGATCCACTCACCCGGCCAGTGTAGGACTCGGCGCCGATACGCGGCGGAAACTTGTGGTAGCGGTGCCCTCTCAGGCCGACCGCAGCGGACGCACCGCGGCCGGGTCCACGACGTTGCCGAGGTCGTGGCCGGCTCCGAACACCTGGCCGTTGCCGGTCACGGCGGGCGCGTCGACGACGTCGGCCACGACGACGGTGACGTTGTCGCGGCTGCCGCTGTCGAGCGCAGCCCGGACGAGCCGCTCGGTGGCCAGGCTGCGGGACGCCAGGCCCAGCAGCATCTGGATCGCAGCGGGGGAGAGGACGTCGCTCAGGCCGTCGCTGCACAGCAGCAACCGGTCACCGGGCTGCAGGTCGAGCAGCATGACGTCGGGCTCGGGCGTGTGCTCGCCGTCGACCGCTTGCAGCACGATGTGCTTGTACGGCGACGCGGCTGCCTGCTCGAGGGTGATCCGCCCGGCGTCGACCATCGCCTGGACCATCGTCTGGTCGTGGCTCAACTGGGTCAGGGCACCGTCGCGCAGCCGGTAGGCGCGGGAGTCGCCGACCTGCGCCAGGGCCGTCTCGACGCCGTTGGTCAGGATCGCGGTGAGCGTGGTGGCCATGCCGACGCGCCGCGGGTCGGCGGCCACCCCGGCGACCAGTTGGTCGTGCGCCTCGTGGGTGGCGGCGGTCAACAGCCGGACCGGATCGACCCCCGGGTGGGCGAGCGCTCGCGCGCTGACGACGTACGACGTCGTGGCGGAGGCAATCTCGCCGGCGGCCGCGCCACCGACACCGTCGGCGACGCAGAGCAGGTAGGGACCGGCGAAGCCGGCGTCCTCGTTGTTGTCGCGGACGAGGCCGACGTCGCTGTGCGCTGCGAAGCGGAACTGGAGCACCGCACTCACCTCCCAGGAACCGGTCGCCATCGACCCTGTGTCGATGGTGCCCGGTCAACCTGTGAAACGTCTGTGGGTGCCCTCAGAGTTCCGCGGAGCCCCGGTCAATCAGGACCGGGTCAGCTCCGGAAGCCGACCTGCCCGGCGACGCTGCGGCCGATCTCGACGTACGCGAGCTTGGCGACCGGAACCACGGTCACCTTGCCCTTGGTGTCGGTCAGCTTGAGGACACCGTCGGACGCCAGTGCGTCGCTGACGAGTGCCTCGACGCCTTCGCTGGTCTCCTCGGTCTCGATGACGAGTTCCCGGGCGGTGTGCTGCACACCGAGCTTGACCTCGACGGTCATGGTTGTTCTCCTCGTTCGTGGGGACGGCGGGGAACCCGGCCGTCTCGTTCCAGCCTAGTCAGGCGTTGGTCGGCTCGACCCGGGACATCAGTGCTCGTCGGTGCGTGGGTAGCCACGGATGCCGCGCCAGGCCAGGCCCGACACCAGCGCGACGGCCTCGTCCCGGGGCAACCCGGTCAGACCGCGTTCGGTGTCAGTGAGCCAGAACCGCGCGCTGACCTGGGCCATTCCCACCAGCGACACCGAGAGCAGCCGTGACGCGTCCGGCGGGAGACCGGTGTCGTCCTGGATCACGGAGGTGATCAGGTCGGCGCACTCGGTGGTGACACGATCGATGTGGTCGCGGACCGCGGGCTCGTTGGTGAGGTCGGATTCGAAGACCAGCCGGAACGCACCGGTGTCGTGGGCGACGTAGTCGTAGAACGCGTCCATGGCCGCGGCCACGCGCTGCTTGTTGTCCTGCGTCGACTCCAGTGCCCGGCGGCAGCTCGCGATCATCGCGTCACAGGCCGTGTCGAGGATGGCGAGGTACAGCTCGAGCTTGCCGGGGAAGTGCTGGTAGAGCACCGGTTTCGAGACGCCGGCGCGCTCGGCGATGTCATCCATGGCAGCGGAGTGATAGCCCTGCGCCACGAACACGTCGAGGGCAGCGGCCAGCAACTGCGCGCGTCGTTCGCGGCGGGGAAGTCGTACGCCGCGGGGCCGCCTGTCGTCCAGGTCGAACTGCTCGGTCACCACGACGTGAAGCCTACTCGTTGGTAGGCGTGGACAGAGGAGGCGCCCGGGTCAGTGGGACCGGGTCCGGATGACGGGACGTGGTGTCCACTCCTTGGTCGGGGAAGGGACCATGGAAGGGTCGAGGGAACAGCCGGGCACCTGCACGGTGTTGTCCCTGGACTGACACCCATCGTTTCCGAGGAGTACGACGTGAGCTTTCCCGCGCTGGTCGAGCCGGCCGCCGAGCTGACCATCGACGAGGTCCGCCGCTACAGCCGCCACCTGATCATCCCCGACGTGGCGATGGACGGACAGAAGCGCCTCAAGAACGCGAAGGTCCTCGTGATCGGCGCGGGCGGCCTCGGCAGCCCTGCGCTGCTGTACCTCGCCGCCGCCGGTGTCGGCACGCTCGGCATCGCCGAGTTCGACGAGGTCGACGAGTCCAACCTCCAGCGCCAGGTCATCCACGGCATGTCGGACCTCGGTCGCCCGAAGGCGATCTCGGCCCAGGAGTCGATCTCCGAGATCAACCCGCTGGTCAACGTCATCGTGCACAACGAGCGCCTCGACAACGACAACGTCATGGACGTGTTCAAGGGCTACGACCTCATCGTCGACGGCACGGACAACTTCGCGACGCGCTACATGGTCAACGACGCGGCGTACTTCCTCGGGATCCCCTACGTCTGGGGCTCGATCTACCGCTTCGACGGCCAGGCCTCGGTCTTCGCGCCCACGATGGCCGACGACGCCCCCTGCTACCGCTGCCTCTACCCCGAGCCGCCGCCGCCGGGCATGGTTCCCTCGTGCGCCGAGGGCGGCGTGCTGGGTGTCCTGTGCGCCTCGATCGGTTCGATCCAGGTCAATGAGGCCATCAAGCTGCTCATCGGTGCCGGCGACCCGGCCATCGGCAAGCTCGTCATCTACGACGCCCTCGAGCTGGAGTGGCGCAAGCTGAAGGTCCGCAAGGACCCGAACTGCGCACTCTGCGGCGAGAACCCCACCGTCACCGGTCTCATCGACTACGACGCCTTCTGTGGCGCGATCTCGGAGGAGGCGGCCGACGCCGCCGTCGACGCGACGATCAGCGTCACCCAGCTCGCCTCGATGATCAAGGAGCGTGAGGAGGGTTCGCGCGACTTCGTCCTCATCGACGTGCGGGAGCCGGCCGAGGCCGAGATCAACCACATCCCCGGCGCGGTCCTCGTGCCCAAGGGCGACTTCCTCAACGGCACCGCGCTCGCGCAGCTGCCGGGTGTCGACTCGGGCAAGCAGGTCGTCCTGCACTGCAAGAGCGGCGTCCGCTCGGCCGAGTGCCTGGCGATCGTCAAGGGCGCCGGTTACGACGACGCCGTGCACGTCGGCGGCGGCGTGGTGGCCTGGGTCAACCAGATCGACCCGAGCCAGCCGTCGTACTGATCGAACGCACGTAGTTCGAACGCAAGCAGGCCCCCGCGATCCGTGAGGATCGCGGGGGCCTGTTGCGTCCCCGGCGTCAGGTCACGGGTTCGTGACCTGGACCTGGATGGTGCCGTCGGCGTTCTCCGCGGTGACCTTGGCGGTCACTCCGACTCCGGCGACCTTCACGGAGTTCTGCTCGTTGGCAGCACTCCAGTAGGCCTCGGGGTTGGTGTCGTTGAACGTCGGGACACCGGCGACGGACGGAGCACACGCGGCGAGCGTGTCGTGTCCGCCGGCCGTCGCCACCTGCTTGTGCAGGCAGACCTCGTCGGTCGCCGAGATGCCGAAGGTGGCATCGAACGGCTCGCGGCGATTGCTCGGGCTGGAGCCGTCGGGGTACGTCAGCGAGTCCGGTCGTACGTCGACCGGCAGGGCGTAGCCCCCGCCCGGGTGGGCACTCGTGTTGTTGTCGGCGTAGGCCATGTCGACGAGCCAGACGAGCATGCCGTTCTGGTAGGCGAAGTGCTCCACCCAGTCGGGTCGCGTGATGCCCTCGGAGAAGTTGTACGGCCCCACCTGGAGGGTGCTGTCGTACCCGACGTACTGCCGGTTCTCGATGAGGTAGTAGCGCGGCGTCGTCTTGGTCTCCGTGCCGGTCGAGGCGGTGAAGCCCTTGACCGTCCAGCCGTTGGCGCCGTTCTCTGCGCCGTCGGTGAACGCCTTGCTCTGGCCCTTGATCGAGACGTTGTCGATGAAGGCTCCTGCTTCGTTGACACCACCGTCGGTGGCGTAGCGGAAGCGGAAGATCGATGCCTTCGCCTTCGAGCCGATGGAGTAGCTCCACCGGTGTGAGGTCCAGTCCGCGTTGCCGGTGATGGCCTTGATCTGGGTCCAGCTGCTGCCGCCGTCGACGGAGTACTCGGCGTAGAGGAAGTCGTAGTCCTCCTCGATCTGGTTCCAGATGTCAGCGCTCACCTGCACCGCCTTCGACGGTGGAACTGCCCGGGTCAGTGTGTGGACCAGGTTGTCGCCGCGGCCGGAGTACCAGGAGTACTTCCCCCGGCGAGCCTTCGTGTACACGTTCGTGGTGGTCTTGTCGGGCAGGTTGACCTTGATCGCCTGGTCCTGGCCGACGGCCGTCTCCTGCGACGGGGACAGCGTGAAGCTGCCGTTCTGGCCGGGGTTGACCTCGCTGTAGTCGAGCCAGCCGAGGTAGTACTTCTCCTCCGGACCCATCATGCCGGGCGTGGTGCCGATCGACTCCTGACCGTGGTTCAGCCACGAGCCCGAGGACATCAGCGTCCAGAAGCCGGTGCCGTTCTCGCCACCCGCGGTGTCGTAGAAGTCCGGGAGCTCCAGGTCGTGGCCGTACTCGTGCGCGAAGACACCGAGTCCGCCGTTCTCCGGCTCGACGGTGTAGTCGCCGATGAAGTACTTCGAGTCACCGACCTGGGCGCCGCCGTACAGGTTCTGGCTGTCGCCAACGGTCGGGCCGGTCTGGCCGTAGAGGTTGCCGTTGACGTACCAGCGGTGCGACCAGATGGCGTCGTCGCCCGACCCGGCCTCTTCGCCGCCGCCGGCGTGGACTGCCTGGAAGTGGTCGATGTAGCCGTCGGCCTCGTTGAAGTCGCCGTCGCCGTCGAAGTCGTAGCGGTCCCACTCGTCGAACTGCGCGAGGTAGGCGTCGATCTGGGCAGGCGTCTTGCCCGCAGCGGCCTGTGCGGCGTACCAGGCGTCAGCGGTGTCGGCGATGAAGGCCCACGAGCCGCCGTCGTCCTCGACCGCGTTGTCGCCGTAGGTGGAGGCGTTGCCGGGGACGGTCACCCAGTCCTCGGTCGTGACGGTGACGTCGTAGCGACCGCTGGAGACCTCCTTGTAGTAGTTCCTGAACGACTCGCCGTCGCCGTTGAACATCTCGTCGTAGTGCGCCTTGTTGAAGTCCGGCACCCACTCCGTGGAGTTGTCGACCGCGCGGTCCGGTTCGGCGATCTCGTTGTGCTGCGGTCCCGGGTCGGTGCCCTGGGCCGGCACGCTGGCCGTGCCGAACTGGCCGAGCAGGGTGAGGATCTTGTCGCTCCTCTCGACCGGGAACTCGACGTACTCGCCGGTGGCGAGCTTCACGGTCGCGCCGCCGTCGGCCCGCTGCTGGAGACGGGCGCTGCCGTTCTCCACCAGCTCGAGCGCCTTGCGCATCTCGCGACGCTGCTCGTGGGTCTTGGGACCGGGCCGATCGTGCTTCTTGGCGTGCGCCGGGCGCTGCTTCGCAGGGCCGTCGGCGGGCGTGTCGGCCTGGGCCGGTTGCAACATTGCGCCACCGAGGGCGATGGTTGCGGCGCCGGCGAGCAAGCCGGATGCCAGTTTCTTCACAGATGCCTCCGAGAAATAATGGTGAGAGGGCACCGAAAAGTCATGGAAGACGGAACGTCGCCCGAGACCTGCAGATTTTCGGCGTCCGTCGGTACCTCACACGTAAATCACTGTCGGACGCAAGGGTTGGACGAAAATTTGCACAATGCGTTACCAGGCAGCCTGCAACCCGCGAACCCCACAAGTCCCGCGCGTAACCCCGGGCGCGTTCTTCTCGTTGGTCAAGACATCGTGGTCCTGATGTCCCGGACCACCGCGAATCGGTCAGAGCGTTCACCGCACCGAGGGAGCAACTGAGAGCCCCGTCCTCACGGATGGGGCTCTCGGCGTTGGTGGGTGCGAACCGGTTAGATGGACGCGTGGACGAGGGGTACGTCGAGACGCTGCTCGACCTGGTCGAGCGGATCCCGCCCGGTCGGGTGACGACGTACGGCGCGCTGGCGGCCGTCGCAGGGGGAGGCCCCCGGCAGGTTGGTTCGGTGATGGCGAGGTACGGCGCCCCGGTGCCGTGGTGGCGGGTGGTCCGTGCCGATGGCACTCTCCCGCCGAGCCACGACGACCGGGCCCGTGCGCACTACCTCGACGAGGACACGCCGCTGAAGGTCAGCGGCGGCCTCGACATGCCGCGGGCGTTCTGGGATCCCGCGACGGGGGACTGACGGTGGTGGTCGCTCAGGCCAGGGCGGCGATGGCGGCGTCGTAGTTCGGCTCGGTGCCGATCTCGGGGACGAGCTCGGTGTAGAGGACCGAACCGTCGGCGTCGACGACCACGACGGAGCGGGCGAGCAGGCCCTCGAACTTGCCGTCGACGAGCTTCACGCCGTAGTCGTCACCGAAGGAGGTACGGAAACCCGAACCGACCTGGACGTTCTCGATGCCCTCGGCGCCGCAGAAGCGGGCCTGGGCGAACGGGAGGTCCTGCGAGACGTTGATGACGGTGGTGTTCTCGAGGCCCGAGGCGAGCTCGTTGAACTTGCGCACGCTCGCGGCGCAGATGCCGGTGTCGATGCTCGGGAAGATGTTGAGCACCGCGCGGGAACCCTCGGGGAGGGTGACCGTGCTGAAGTCGGAACCGACGAGCGAGAAGGACGGGGCGGGGGCGCCGACGGCGGGAAGTTCGCCGACGGTCGAGACGGGGTTGCCGCCGAGTGCAGTGGTAGCCATGCCCTTTGTCTAGCAGGTCAGTAGTCGACGGTCACCGGCGAGGGTCACCGGCGAGGGTCACCGGAGACGGCCGAGATAGCCGACCGCCTTGCGGACCTCCAGCAGTTGGCGCTCCCACGTGATGCCGACGATGGTGAGCAGCGCGCCGGCGAGACCGATCCAGACCCACTTCGGGAAGTCGCCCGCGTAGGGGCCGATCTCGCGGAACACCACGATGGCGCCGACAGTGGCCCCGACCATGAGCGGTGCGCTCCAGCGCAGGGCCGCGCCCGTGAGGGTGAGTGCGAGGCAGGCCCCGCCGAGGATCAGTGCGCGGATCGACAGCGGGTCGTTGAGCACCCACAGCAGTGACGGGATGGTGCCGAGCAAGAGGCCGGGCAGCAGCGCCTCGGCGGTTCCGACCTCGTCCGACCTCTGCATCCGCCACAGGCCGAAGCCGAGCAGCGCGAGGGCGAGCGGGAGTGTGTAGGCCTCGGGTGCCTCCACGTCGAGGTCGGCCAGTCGGACCCAGGTGGCGAGCAGCAGGAGCGCCCCGCCGATCCAGGCGCCGAGGCGACGCGACTCGTGGATCAAGGCGCTCGCGCAGAACAGGAAGCCGGCAACGGTCAACCACAGCGCGGTGTACCCACCGACGTCCGTGGTCTCGGCGCCCGAGATCGGGAACGTGAGGACCGCTACGGCGAGGGCCGGCAGTTCGATCTCGAGGCGCGGCCGCGCCAGGGCGAGGAGACCGACGGCGAGGAGGACCGGAATCGCGACCCACGCGGCGTCGCCGCCAGCGGCGTAGACGGTCGCGCTGGTCGCGAGGCCGAGGAACGGTGCGGCCGCGAGGGAGCCGATGACACGTACGGCCTCGGAGCCGCGCAGGGCAAGCACGACCGCGGCTGCAGTGGCCAGACCGGCGACGATGGCCGCCATCGGGGCGCTGGGGACGGCTGCGATCGAGGCTGCCGCGGCGCTGATCATCGCGGCGACGCTCAGCCCGACGGCCCGGCCTCCGGTTGCGGTCAGCGCCGCGACCGTGGTGCCGAGTGCCACGAGGGTGAGTACGGCGACCGGCAGGGCCAGCGTGACGTCGTACGACGCGAGGGTGGCGGCGGCGCCGAGGCCGGCCACGATCGCGGCGACCTGGGCCCAGATGCCGAGGTGGTCGCGGCGGCGGGCCGAGACGAGCAGGGCGACGAAGGCGATCGGAATGATCAGGGACGGGACCAGGAGCAGCGGCTCGGTCTCCGGATTGGTGCCGCCGATGGTGAGGTCGAAGCGACGCTCGAAGCCGGTCGAGAGGTCCGCCCAGCGGGCGAAGGCGATCGCCACGGTGACCAGCGACAGCGAGAGGAGGATCGCGCTGCCGACCGCCGACGGCGCGATGGCAATCGCGCGGAAGGACCGCGGCAGGAGCCCGAGGGCCAGTACCCACGCTGCAGTGACGGCGACGGCGACCAGTCCGACCGTCGTGGTGTCGGTGTCGACGCTCGGCAGGGTGACGACGACCGTCATCACCATGGCGGCGCAACTGGCGCCGGCGAGGAGGAGTCCGCGATCGCGGAGGATCAGGCCGGGGGCGAGCAGGACTGCGGCGGAGACCAGGAGCGACCAACCGGAGCCGTCGATCCAGAGCTGGTGGAGGTCGGGTTCCGACAGGGCGTCAGCGAGGGCGAGGCCGCTGGCACCGAGCCAGGCGAAGGACCCGGCAATCGTCTGGCTCCAGGCGAGCACCGGCACGTTCTGCCAACGGGCGAGCAGGACGATGCCGAGGGCCAGCGCGGTGAACGCGTGGCCGATGACGAGCTGGTGTTCGGTGACGTCGAGGGCGCCGAAGTAGGCGACTGCGGTACCGATGCCGGCAATGACGTGGGGAGCGACGAGACGAGGCTCGTCGCCGACGCGGATCAGACCGAGCACGATGCCGGCGGCCGCGACGACGAGTCCGGCCACGCAGGCCGTGACCCCGTCACCTCCGTCACCGAGCCACCCGGACGCACCCGCTCCGAACACGTCGAGGGCCAACAGGCCCAGCGCAACGACGATCAGTGACTCGCCGGCGATGCGCAGGCCGGCGCGGTGCAGGAGCAGGGCCGAGGTGCCGGCGGTCAGGGTCAGGCCTGCGAGCACTGCCGTACGGCCACCGACGCCCAGGGCCGACCAGGAAACGGCCAGGAAGATGACAGCCGCGACGAGCAGGCAGAAGGCACCGAGGCCGAGCAGGATCTTCGGGACCGACGCGGACGCGACACCGCGACGCTGCGGAGCGCCAGGAACGGGGGCGGCCGGGTACGACGGGAGCGGCGGTGCCGGAGGCGCGGGAGGCCGGGCCGGCCCGGCCGGTCCCGGCGGGGGCGGTACGGCGCGTTTCGGCACCGTGACCGCACCCGGAGGTACCAGCGGGCCACCGAGCGGGGCCGACGCTGCGACCGGAGCAGCGGCGGGGGCAGCGGCCGGCTTTCCGTGGAACTCGGTGCTGACCGTGCGGAGCTCGACCACCAGTTCGTCCGCGCGACGCAGCGTGCGGAACAGGTCGACGGCGAGCGGGTGCCGGACGAGCAATTGGCACGTGGGGCAGACCGGAACGCCCGCGGGCAGCGGCGACCGGCAGTCGGGGCACAGGGCGGGATCGGCGTAGCGCATGGCTCCATTGAGCCAGACGAGCCTCCGAACAGGCATGACCGCGCGACTCACTCGCGTTGAGTCGTCGTACTCATCTCTCCACAGGCATACCGCCGGTCTGGGGAGAAACGCGGTGTTTCTGTGGAGGGCGCCGGGCGTGTCTGTGGACGACACGCCGACGATCGGTGGAGGACGAAAAACATTGGGGAAACCGGGAGGAAACCCCTTGCCAAGGTTGTCTGGACCGGCGTAGAACTTCTCCCACGCACTCCTCCGGGAGAGCGGGATCGCCGGAAGGCAAAGATCCAACCGGCCCTACCGGAACCCTTCGGGGTGAAGGTGAGGCGGCCCCTCACGGGGACGCTGGCCGCACGAGCCGGGTGACGAGGCGAGTGGGATCAGACGCAGAAGGAGATCGATCGGGAGCGTCACCAGTACCGATCAACCGAAGGGCCCTTGTGACTCATACTCACGAGGGCCCTTCACCTTTTCGCGGCATGAGCGATGTCCTCGGGCACGGGTGTTGTCCCTCGAGGGCGCTTCGGATCGTCGTTGTCGGCGTCAATCATGCAAAACCGCAGGCTCTGCAACAAACCGGACGCCGGCGACGGCGGTCCGCTCCTAAGCCAGCGAGGGACAACACCAGGGCCCGAGGACGTCGCCCGGCAGACTTGGGGCATGGAGCGACCGGAGTTGGCGACGAAGTTCGACCTGGAGCCCCACCCGGAGGGTGGGTGGTACCGGCAGACGTGGGTGTCGCCGGAGACGGTGACGTTGCCCGACGGGCGGGTGCGGGCGACGGCGACGTTGATCTACTTCCTGCTGCCCGCGGGGGAGTCGTCGGCGTGGCACCGGGTGGCCTCGGACGAGACCTGGCTGGCCCACACGGGGGTCGTGACGGTCGAGCTGGGTGGGGACGGGGCGGTACCGGATGCCGCGGTCGGGATGCGCCTGGTGGTCGGGGCCGACGTACCGCAGGGGCTGGTTCCAGCGGGGGTGTGGCAACGGACGCTGCCGTCGGATGCCGATGCTCTGGTGAGCTGCCTGGTGTCGCCGGGGTTCGACTTCGCGGACTTCGAACTGGCATGATGCCGCCCGGGGATGTGTCGGGCCGGGATGGTTGAGTGACGCCCGTGGAGCAAGCGAGCGGACCGGTCAGCTATCGCCTGGTGACGCCCCCGCCCGCAGGTCCGCCGCCCGAGCTCGATGAGCACCAGCGTCAGGTCGTCGACCACGCTGGTGGTCCGTTGCTGGTGTTGGCGGGTCCCGGCACGGGGAAGACGACCACGCTCGTCGAGGCGATCGTCGACCGCATCGAGGTGCGCGGTGCCCATCCCGACCAGGTGCTCGCACTGACGTTCTCCCGCAAGGCCGCCGACCAGTTGCGCGACCGGGTCAGCGCGCGGCTCGGACGCACGACCGGTCCGCAACTGAGCTCGACCTTCCACTCCTTCGCCTACGCCCTCGTACGCCGCTACGCGCCGGCCGAGTTGTACGAAGCGCCGTTGCGTCTGTTGTCCGCACCCGAGCAGGACGTCGTACTCCGGGAACTGCTGGCCGACCACCCGGAGTCGGTCCGATGGCCGGACCGGTTCCGGCAGGCGATGGCGACGCGCGGGTTCGCCCGCGAGGTGCACTCCGTCCTGGCCCGGGCCCGGGAGAAGGGCTTGGACGGGAGGGACCTCGAGGCACTCGGCGTGGCCCACGACCTCGACGAGTACGTCGCCGCCGGGCTCTTCCTCGAGCAGTATCTCGATTCCCTCGACAGCCTCGGCGCGATCGACTACCCCGACCTGATCAGGCGGGCGGCGATCGAGGCAGCGGAGCACCGCAACGAACTCCGTGCGCAGTTCCGCCACGTGTTCGTCGACGAGTACCAGGACACCGACCCCGGCCAGGTGGCGCTGCTGCAGGCACTCGCAGGCGACGGGCGCGACCTCGTCGTGGTCGGCGATCCGCACCAGTCGATCTACGCGTTCCGCGGTGCCGAGGTGCGCGGGATCCTCGAGTTCCCGACCGAGTTCCCGACGGCTGAGGGCCGCCCCGCCGACGTCGTGGCGCTGCGTACGACGCGCCGGTTCGGCCCCGAACTGCTGGCGGGGTCACAGCGGATCGCCGCGCGGCTGCCGTTGCACGGTTCGATCCCGGGGGCCGCGCGCAACGCGTTCCTCTCGCCCCAGGCACCGGCCGGCCTGGCCGGGGCGCTGGAGGTCCGGACGTTCGACACCGAGCGGGCCGAGGTCGAGCACCTGGCCGACCTGCTGCGCCGGGCCCACCTCGAGGACGACGTGCCGTGGGACGAGATGGCGGTGCTGGTGCGCTCGGGGCGCGCCTCGCTGCCGGCGCTGCGACGGGGACTGGCCGCCGCTGGCGTACCCGTCGACGTGGCGCGCGACGAGATCCCGCTGGTCCAGGAGGCCGCGGTCGCCTCGATGCTGGCCGCGCTGCGCGCCGTTGCAGATCCCGGAATCGAAGGGGTCGAGGACCTGCTCACGGGTCCGCTGGGCGGGCTCGATGCGACCGAGGTGCGCGCGCTGACCCGTGGGTTGCGTGCGGACGCCCCGGAGCGGCCGGCACGGGAACTGCTTCGCGATGCGGTGTTCGACCCCGCAGCGACCGGGCTCGGGGGCCGGATGGCCGCAGCGCGTGAGCTCCATGCGGCCGGCGCCCGGGCCGAGGCCCTCCTGTGGGCGCTGTGGGACGGTTCGCCCTGGCAGGAGCGGCTCACGGCGTCGATTGCCCGCGGAGGTCCCGGTGCGCGTCTGGCCCACCGCGACCTCGACGCGCTCTGTGCCCTGTTCGAGGTCGTGTCGAGGGTCGAGGAGCAGCGCGGCCACACGAGCGTCGAGACGTTCCTCGAGACGCTCCTCGCGCAGGAGATTCCGGCCGACACGCTTGCCGAGCGCGGCGTCCGTGGGGCCTCGGTCCGTCTGATGACGGCCCACCGTGCGAAGGGCCTGGAGTGGCGGCTGGTCGTCGTCACGCACGTCCAGGAGCAGGTCTGGCCAGACCTGCGGCTGCGCGGTTCGTTGCTCGGGGCCGATCGGATCGGTGCCCACGGGCTGCTCGATCCGCCCACCCGAGGCGCCCTGCTGGCCGAGGAGCGACGCCTGTTCTACGTCGCGGCGACCCGGGCCCGGCAGCGTCTTGTCGTCACGGCGGTCAAGTCACCCGATCCCGACGGTGAACAGCCCTCGCGCTTCCTCGACGAACTGCAGCCCACCGACGAGGACGGTCAGACGGCGCGCCATGTCGTCGGCAGGCCGCGCCGGCCACTGTCGCTCGCGGGGCTGGTGTCCGAGCTCCGCCAGGTGGTCGCCGATCCGGACAGCCCGGAGTCCTTGCGGACGGCCGCGGCCGAACGCCTGCACCTGCTGGCTGGTGCCGACGTGGGTGGCCGCCCCGCGGCGCCGTACGCCGATCCCTCCACGTGGTGGGGCCTGCGGTCCTCGAGCCGCAGCATCGTCCCGATCCGACCCGGCGAGAAGCCGGTCTCGCTGTCGGCCAGCGCCCTGTCGGGACTGCTGGAGTGCCCGGCCAAATGGTTCCTGGAGCGGGAGGCCGGCGGCTCACGGGTCAGCTCGACCAACCAGGGCTTCGGCACCATCGTCCACGCGTTGGCGGACCGGCTCCACAAGGGCGAGGTGCAGCCCGACATCGACGAGCTGATGACCCATGTCGACGAGGTGTGGGGGCGCATGGAGTTCCGCACGCCGTGGAGTGCGACGCGTGAACGGGTCGCGATCCACGACTGCCTGCAGCGCTTCCTCGGTTGGCACGGCCACCCCGGTGCCCGGATGGTGCTGGCCACTGAGCAGAAGGTCCGCGCGACCGTGCAGCTTGCCGACGGCACGGCCGTGACACTGACCGGCGAGGCCGACCGGCTCGAGCTCGACGAGTCCGGCAACGTCGTCGTGGTGGACCTCAAGACGGGCAAGTACGGCCCGACGAAGAAGGAGATCGCCGAGCACCCGCAGCTCGGTCTGTACCAGCTGGCCGTCGACAACGGTGCTCTCGACGGGCTCGAGGGTGTCCCGGCAGGTGCCCGCGCCGGCGGTGCCGAACTGATCCAGCTCCGCCTCGGCAAGGACCTGCCGCGTGTGGACAGCCAGGGCGAACCGACGTTGATCCACGACCAGCTCTCCGAGGCCGTCGCGGCGGTTCGCGCTGAGGAGTTCGTCGCCCGGCCCTCGCCCAACCCCAAGAGCGGCCACTGCCGCTACTGCTCGTTCCAGGCCATCTGCCCGGCCTTCGCCACCGGATCGGTGCTGTCATGAAGTACTCCACGCCAGAGGACCTCCGGAAGCTGATGGGCGTCGACTGGACGTTCAGTGAGGAGCAGTTCGCGGCCGTCACCGCTGACCTTGCGCCCGGCGTGATCATCGCGGGAGCCGGCTCCGGCAAGACCGCGGTGATGGCTGCCCGGGTTCTCTGGCTGGTCGCGAACGGCGTCGTCGAGGCCGAGCAGGTGCTCGGCCTCACCTTCACCACCAAGGCCACCGGCGAACTGCAGCACCGGATCCGCGACTCCCTGCTGCGTGCGGGCCTGCTGGGCGCGCACCGTCCGGTCGACGAGGAGAACGACGAGCCAACCGTCGCGACGTACCACTCCTATGCCTCGAACCTGCTGCGCGAGCACGGCCTGCGGATCGGGCACGAGCCCGACACCCGGTTGATCGCCGATGCCCAGAGGTTCCAGCTCGCCGCGCGTGCGATCGGCCGGTACGACGGCACGATCGAGCTGCTCAGCGACCACCCGGACACGGTCATCTCGGCGCTCCTCGCCCTCGACGCGGAGATGTCGGAACACCTCCGCACCCCTGCAATGGTGCGCGAGCGCGATCGACTCGACCGGGCCGCCTTCGCCACCGAAGTGGTGACCAGCCGCGCGAAGAAGCCGCTGACCGAGGCGATGAACGTGATCGACCGGAGAACCGAACTGCTCGGCCTCGTCCAGGCCTATCGCGACCTCAAGGCCGAGCTCGGCCTGATGGACTTCTCCGACCAGATTGCCCTCGTGGCGCAGTTGGCCGAGGAACACCCCGAGGTCGGTGCGGCCGAGCGCGAGGCGTTCCGGGTGGTGCTGCTCGACGAGTACCAGGACACGTCGGTGGCCCAGGCGCTCATGCTGCGCCGCTTGTACGGCGGTGGCCATCCGGTGATGGCCGTCGGCGACCCGAACCAGGCGATCTACGGCTGGCGCGGTGCGTCGGTCTCGAACATCCTCCAGTTCAACACCGACTTCCCGGCACACGACGGTCCGGCGGCGACGTACCAGTTGGCGACCAACCGGCGCTCCGACCGGCACATCCTCGACGTGGCCAACCACCTCGCTACGCCGCTGTACGCCGCCGCGCGCAATGTCGTACGTCTCGAGGCCAAGGACGAGGCCGGCGACGGCGAGGTGCGGGCCTGCGTGCACGACACCTACGACGACGAGCTCGCATGGCTGGCCAAGGAGGTCGCCGGCGCGCATCTGGCCGGCACGGAGTGGAAGGAGATCGGCGTCCTGGTGCGCGACAACCGCCATGCCGCCGACGTCTTCGACGCCTTGACCGCTGTCGAGATCCCGGTCGAGATCGTCGGCCTCAAGGGCTTGCTCCGGCTGCCCGAGGTCTCCGAAGTGCTCGCCAGCCTGACCCTCGTCCACGACGTGACGGCCAACGCAGCGTTGTTGACACTGCTGACGGGGCCGCGCTGGCAGATCGGGCTGCGCGACCTCGCGCTCCTGGGTAGTCGTGCAGGCGAGCTCTCCGGTGGCCGTCCGGTGCGTCCCGACGAGTTGCGCGAGCAGTTGGCGCAGGCCGTCGCCGCCGGCGACCCGATCGAGGTGGCAGCGCTGTGCGATGCGCTCGAGTCACCGGGGGAGGCCAGTTACTCGCCGGAGGCGCGCGAGCGCTTCGCGATGCTGGCCAAGGAGCTCCGCCGCCTGCGCACGGCCGCAGGAGAGCCGGTGCTCGACCTGGTGCGCCGGATCATCGACGTCACCGGCATCGACGTCGAACTGGCCTCGTCGGTCAGCCCGGCAGCCGCAGCCCGGCGCGACAACCTCGACCTGTTCGTCAAGGCGGTCTCGGAGTTCACCGGCCTCGACGGCCGGACGGACCTGGGTGCGTTGCTGTCGTGGCTGGAGGCCGAGGACGAGACGGGGCAGGGACTCGACGTCGCCGTACCGACCGAGGCCGACTCGGTGAAGCTGCTGACCGTGCACCGCTCGAAGGGCCTGGAATGGGATGTCGTGTTCCTGCCCGGGGTCAGCGCCAAGAAGTTCCCGGTCTCCACGCTGCGTCCGACCTCCGTCTCGACGCCGGGCGCGCTGCCGGTGTCGCTGCGCGGTGACGCCTCCGACATGCCACAGCTGCGCGCACACACTTCCGACGGCCTCAAGGAGTACGACGAGGAGCGCCGTCAGCACCAGCGCCTCGAGGAACTCCGCCTCGGGTATGTCGGCTGGACCCGTGCCCGGCACCGGCTGTTCGTGTCGTGCTGGCGCTTCCGGCCGGGGCTCAAGAACGGGGTGGGCCCCTCGCCGTACCTCGTGGCGACCCGGGAGGCGATGGCCGTCTGGGGTGCCGAACCGGATGCGTGGCTGGAGGAGCCCGTCGGCGAGGAGTCGCCGTACCTCAGCCTCGACCCGGACCTGCCGTGGCCGATCAACCACCACACCCCCGAGGTGCAGCGCCGGATCGCCGCGGCGGAAGCGGTCCGCGCGGCCGGGCCGCCGCAGCCTTCGGACGACCCGGTGGTGCAGCGCTGGGATGCCGAGATCGACCGGTTGCTGACGGAGGCGCGTGCTGAGCGGACCCCCGACCGCGAGGTCGCCCTGCCCGCGACGCTCTCGGCCACGTCGCTGGGACGGCTGCGGGACGACCCCGTGGGGTTTGCGCGGGACCTCGCGCGGCCGATGCCCCGCCCGCCGGCTCCGGCGGCGCGTTTCGGCACCCGCTTCCATGCCTGGGTCGAGGCCAGGTTCGGTCAGCAGGGCCTCTTCGAACCCGATGACCTCCCGGGCCGTGGCGACGCCGGTATCGACGACGACGCGGATCTCAAGGAACTCACCGAACGGTTCGAGACGGGGACCTTCGCCACCCGCGTGCCGGTGGCGATCGAGGCGGCCTTTGCGCTGGTGCTGACCAGCCCGACCGGTGTGCGGCAGATCGTGCGCGGGCGGATCGACGCCGTCTACGAGGAGCCCGACCTTTCGACAGGTTCCGGGCAGCCGGGCTACCTCGTCGTGGACTGGAAGACGAGCGCTCGACAGAACGCCGATCCGCTGCAGTTGGCGCTCTACCGGCTCGCGTGGGCCGAGTTGCACGACGTGCCGGTCGAGCAGGTGCGCGCGGCGTTCTACTACGTCCGCACCGGCGACCTGGTCGTGCACGACGACCTCGCCGACCGGGAAGAGATCGAGAAACTGCTCGGCTGATCGCCGGGGCTGAGGCACCTCGGTCAGGCGCGTTCGACCCGGATCGTCGGCGGCGTGGCGAGCGTCTGCCCGACCACGCAGTACCGCTCCGTCGCCGTGGCCAGGCGGGCCAGAGTGGCGTCGTCCGCATCGGTGTCGAGCGTGAGGGTCACGACGATGTCCTGGACGCCGATCGGTGCCTGACGATCCACGCCGAGCGTCCCGCGGGCGTCCCACCAGGCATCGGCGGCGAGGCGGGCGTCCCGGATCTCGACGCCCATCGACGTCGCGACCGCGCGCAGCGTCACGGCGGCGCAAGCGAGAACGGCCTCGAGCAGCAGGTCGGCCGAGCAGGCATCGGTGCCGTCACCGCCGGCAGCGCTGTGGAGACCGGCGCGGACGGGGCCGGCGAAGCCGTCGACCGTGGCCGTCACCTCGGAGTCGCGGTAATCGCCTCGTGCGTTGGTGGGGATCCGGGCCGTGGTGGGGTCGGACCGGTACTTCTCCTTGAGCGGGGCCTGCGCGGCCCGGAGCGCTGCTGCATCCATGGTTGATCATCGCGTGGATCGCCTCACTAGTCTGCAGGCGTGACCTTTCCGCATCTGGCACTCGCGGCCGACGCTCACGAACGCCACGGCCTGCACCGCAACAACGAGGCCTGGCTGGCAGATCGGTGGGCGGCTCCGGACAGCCGCGTGCTGGTCGTCGCTGGTACCCGGGTCCGTCCCGGGCCCGACGGGCTGGAGTGGGTCTCCGCTGCCGAGGCACCGGACGGCGTACGCGTGTTGCTGGGGGAGCGGGACGGTACGACCTGGTGGGCGGTGATCGCCTCGGGTGACCTGGCGAAGGCCGACGGTGAGACCTGGCTGCCCCTGCGCGGCCTGTTGCCGTTCCTTGCCGGCGAGTCCATTCGTCAGGCACCGCTGGTGTTCCACGCGCTCGGTCTGGCTGAGTGGCACTGGGCGCACCGGTTCTGCCCCCGCTGCGGTGGCACGCTCTCGTCCCGTGCTGCCGGCCATGAACTGATGTGTGACGCCTGCGGGAAGCCGCAGTTCCCGCGGTCGGACCCGGCGGTGATCATGCTGGTGGCGGCCGGGGAACCGGGCAGCGAGGACGAGCGGTGCCTGCTGGGTCGCGGTGCGATGTGGCCCGAGGGCCGGTTCTCCACGCTCGCCGGTTTCTGCGAGCCCGGCGAGAGCCTGGAGGACGCCGTACGACGCGAGGTGCTGGAGGAGACCGGCGTCGAGGTCGGTGAGGTGACCTACTTCGGCAACCAGGCGTGGCCGCTGCCGTCGAGCCTGATGCTCGGTTTCCACGGACGCGCGACGTCCGAGGCCATCCGGCTCGACGACGACGAGGTCGAGGACGCACGGTGGTTCACGCGTGCACAGATGCGTGCCTGCGCTGAGGACGGGTCGCTCGTGCTCCCGGGAGGCGTCTCGATCAGCCGTTCCCTCATCGAGGACTGGTACGGCGGCGCGCTCCCCGGGAGTTGGTGAGTCAAACCAGCGACGCGAGCTTGGCCTTGACCTGCGCGACGCTCGGGTTGGTCTGCGCGGTGCCGTCGGCGAAGACGAGGGTGGGGACGGTCTGGTTGCCGCCGTTGGCCTGCTCCACGAGGAAGGCCGCGTCCGGCACCTGTTCGATGTCAACGATGTCGAAGGCGATGCCCTCGCGGTCGAGCTGGCTCTTGAGCCGCTTGCAGTAGCCACACCAGGGCGTGGTGTACATCGTGAAGGAGCTCATCGGGCTCTCCTGAGCGGTGCTCATCGGGAAGTGTCGCCTCCGGCGTCTAGGGTCTGATCTCCCACCCAACCACGCACGCGAAGGAGATGTTCCCCGGGATGTCCACGGTGTCCTCGTCGATCGAACAGCTCCTCTCTGCGCTCGACCCCGAGCAGCGCGCGGTGGCCGAGACGCTGCGGGGGCCGGTGCGGGTGCTGGCCGGTGCGGGCACTGGCAAGACCCGGGCGATCACCCACCGGATCGCCCACGGCGTCCAGGCGGGCGTCTATGCCCCGTCCGAGGTCCTCGCGGTCACCTTCACCACGCGGGCGGCCGGCGAACTGCGCCAGCGGCTCCGCACCCTCGGCGCCCCGGGCGTGCAGGCGCGGACCTTCCACAGTGCGGCGCTGCGCCAGTTGCGGTACTTCTGGCCGCACGTCTACGGCACCGAGCTGCCGGTCCTGATCGAGTCGAAGATCCCGATGATCGCCTCCGCTTGTCGCAACATTGGCGTCCGCGGCGACCAGGCGCTGCTGCGTGACCTCGCTTCCGAGATCGAGTGGGCCAAGGTCAGCAACGTGGGGTCCGACGTCTACGCGCGGATCGCGCCGACCAAGGGCCGCAGCATCGACGGCCACACGCCCTCGGACATCGCTCGTGTCTTCGCGGCCTACGAGGACGTCAAGCGTGACCAGGGCCGGATGGACATGGAGGACGTGCTGCTGCTGACGGCCGGCGTCCTCGCCGGCGACGAGCGGGTGGCGGCCCAGGTGCGTCGTCAGTACAAGTGGTTCGTCGTCGACGAGTTCCAGGACGTCTCGCCCCTCCAATCGGCCCTGCTCGACCTGTGGCTCGGCGGGCGCGACGAACTGTGCGTCGTCGGCGACCCGGCGCAGACGATCTATTCCTTCGCCGGCGCTGATGCGACCTATCTGCGCGACTTCCCGAAGCGCTACGCCGGTACCACCTCGATCGAGCTGGTGCGCAACTACCGATCGACACCGCAGATCGTCGAGGTCGCCAACAAGCTGCTCGCCGGCACGCCCAGCGCCGGTGTCGACCTGCGCTCGCAGCAGGCCGCCGGCTCCGCAGTGCGGTACGTCGGCGAGCCCGACGAGGTGGCCGAGGCGGCCAGTGTCGCGGACCGGGTCGCGAAGCTGCATCGCGCCGGGACGTCGTACGGCGAGATGGCGGTGCTGTTCCGGATCAACGCGCAGTCCGAGACGTTCGAGGACGCGCTGACCGACCGTGGCATTCCGTACGTCGTCCGCGGTGCCGCGCGCTTCTTCGACCGTCGCGAGGTGCGTGAGGCGGTGACGCGCCTGCGGGGTGCGGCGCGCTCGGGCGAGGCCGACTCGGGGCCGTGGCTCGACATCGTGAAGGCCGTGCTGGCGTCGATGGGCTGGACGGCCGCGCCGCCGACGAGCCGGGGACAGGTCCGCGACCGCTGGGAGTCCTTCCAGGCGCTGGTGGACCAGTCCGAGGAGTTCTCGACCGAGCTCGGCATCGAGGCGTCGATGACGACCTTCGTGGCCGACCTCGAGCGCCGGGCGAGCGAGCAGCACGCGCCGACCGCCGACGGGGTCACGCTGGCGACGTTCCACGCTGCCAAGGGTCTGGAGTGGGACGCCGTCTTCTGCTGCGGCGTCCAGGACGGCACGCTGCCGTTCGTCTACGCCAGTCAGGAGGGCGCGCCCCCGGGCGCGGTCGAGGAGGAGCGACGGTTGCTCTACGTCGGCATGACCCGCGCGCGCCAGGACCTGATGGTGTCGTGGGCCGCGGCCCGCAACCCGGGACAGGCAGCGCGCCGCCAGCCGTCGCGCTTCCTGGTGCCGATGCTGCCCGAGGCCCAACGTCCGCAGGCGAACCGTCGCGCCACCAAGGTGGCGCGGTGCCGCGAGTGCCTCCAGCCGCTGGCGAGTGCCGCGGAGAAGAAGCGGGGCCGGTGCTCGCACCACCCGATGCGCTACGACGAGGCGCTGTTCGAACGGCTCAAGGAGTGGCGTCTCGAAACCGCGCGGGAGAGCGGCGAGGACGGCAAGCCGCTGCCGGCGTACGTCGTCTTCACCAACGCAACGCTCGAACTGATCGCCGAGCACAAGCCCGCCACCTTGAAGGCACTCGGTGCCATCAGCGGGGTCGGCGAAACGAAGATTGAGCGGTACGGCGAGGCCGTTCTCGCGGTTGTTTCAGAAAATCGTTGAAAAAACCCGATAAATGATTTGCGCGGCCTGATACGCGGCCATTACGGTCGTCAGACAACATCCGTTGCGCATCAGAGCCCTGGCACGGCTTGCGCTCTCAAGGCACCGAAGGAGGTGGCGAAACCATGAAGAACATGACGATCATTCCGATCCCGATGGCGACCTGGCAGCTCACGCTGTCCGCTCTCGAATGCGCCACCTCTGCTCCGACGGCTCCGAACGCTGCTTTTGCTCCGTTCAGCGCCGCCGTTGACGCCGTGGCCACTGACATCAAGGCCGTTCCGGCCGTCAAGCGAGAGCGCGCCCTCACCGGCACGGGACACCGCGGCTTCAACGCCGTGTACGTCTCTGGTTTCCACGCCTGGAGCCCACCTGTCTGATCTGAGCATCAGCTAGGCAGCCTCCAGGCCGCGGAACCCGAAAGACCGGGATCCGCGGCCTTCGTGCTTCTCAGACCGAGAACGCGGAGTCGCAGATCCCCTCAAGGAAATCGACCAACGCGATCAGGTCATTGAAGAGGAGGTGAAAGCAGATGACGACCAGTGTTCTCGAGCCGACGCTGGACGAGCTGCTGCCGTGCCGGCTGAACGATGCGGAGTTGTGGTTCGCCGAGTCACCGTCGGACGTCGAGTCCGCCAAGGCGCTGTGCCTGGACTGCCCTGTCCAGCAGCTGTGCCTGTCCGGCGCCCAGGAGCGGCGTGAGCCGTGGGGCGTCTGGGGCGGCGAGTTGTTCCTCGCCGGCGTGGTGATCCCACGCAAGCGTCCCCGGGGACGTCCGCGCAAGGACGCCGCGGCGTAGTCCGCACCCGCAGTACCGACACCAACCACAGACCACTCAGAACGGAAGTACCACCATGTTTCAGATGATGAACGAACAGTTGGCGCGTGAGCAGATGGTCACGCGCCTGGGAGAGGCGCAGCAGCTGCGCGTGGCCACTCGCGTGGTCCGCGCCCGGCGCTTGAGCCGCAAGGCCGAGCGCGCAGCGCAGCAGGCCCGTCTCGCCCTCGCTCGCGCTCTGTGATCAACCTGTGAGGTCCCGCCACGGATCTCACGAGACACCTCCTCGGAGGACCCACCTGATCGCGGGTGAATCAGAAGGGGCCGGAACCGACCGCCAAACAGGCACAGGTCGGGTCCGGCCCCTTCGCCGTTGTTAGGGGTCCGCCCTCCGGGCTTCTACTCTGAACAGATGACCGTCACGTGCGACTTCTGCGGCCGGCGGGCCGAGGGTGAGGACGCGCCGTTGACGTGGACGACCGCCGTCGAGCGCGGTCGGGTTCGTCGCTACTGCGATGACTGCTCGCGGGAGTACCTGCGCTCCATGGAGGCCAAGCTCGACAGCGAGTGGTGGTAGCCCGGGCCGATCCGTCAAGGCTGATCTGTCAGGGGAACTGCGTGATCGTGTCCCACGCACAGCCACAGTCCAGATGGCGTCCCCAGCGCACCCGCTGCGGAGGATCGAGCGGCCCGACATCGATCGTGGCCGACCAGGTGCTCGGCTCGTCGCCCTCGATGTAGCGGACCAGGTCCCGCACTGCCCAGGCCAGAGCGATCTCGTCGAGCAGCGGATCCACCGGCGGTGGCCAGTCGGCCGCCGCGCGTGCTGCCTGGGTCAGCAGCAGCGGACGCCGTGGGTCCTGGAGCGCTTCGTGCGCGTCCACGCACCGCAGACAGGCGGTCAGGCCCGGCTGGACGAACGGTCCGACCCGACGTCCGCAGGCGGCACCTGTGACCAGCAGGTGCGGGACCGAGTCGCGGACCAGCGGGTCCAGCAGGGCGCGGTCGAGAGGGCCGGTCGTGACGACCAGGTGCGCGGTGGTGGTGAGGTCCGCGGCAGCGGGGTGACCCGCGTCGAGGTGGCGCAGGCCGGCCCGGTCCAGCAGCGGTGCGAGCACGGCGTGTGTCGCAGGGGCCGCATGCATGGCGATCGTGGCTGCGTCCCGGCTCTCCTGGCGTCGTACGGCGTCGGGACCGAACTGGGCGCGCAGGGTGACCAAGGCCGGGTCGGGGCGCAGTTCGGCGTCCGGGACCTCGACGAGGAGACCGACCCGGTCGAGGCGGAGCAGGACGTCGGTGGCGGCGGCCGGGAGTTCCGTGCCCACCGGAATGCCGGAGGGGCGGGCGAGTGCGGCCAGCACCCGTCGTACGGCGGGATCGTCGCTCACGCGCACCGCCGGCTCGTCCAGACCGACCTGCAGGACACCGGGGGAGCGCGCCATCACGGGGGTTCCGGGGCGCAGCGTCAGGTGGTGGACCCCGTGGGTGACCGTGCTGGGCTCGGGCATGGCAGCAGGGTGCCACCGAACCGGATCAGGCGGCGGCGCTCATCCACAGGCAGGGAGGAGCGGGAAAACGCAGACGCGGGCGGCCCCACCGAAGTGGAGTCGCCCGCGACATTTCGGTCTGTTGGACTGAGGAAACTCAGGCCTTGCCGAGGATGCGGTTGAGGTTCGTGCCGCACTCAGGGCAGACGGCCTTGGCCATCCGGGTGCCCTTGTCGTTGACCTTGACCTCGCCACTTGCCTCGCGCTTGGCCTTGCACTTCACGCAGTAGAACTCGCCGCTCCAGGTCTCCGCCATGACGGCCTCCTTGCTCAATGTCGTTCGTTCGGTCGTCGCGACGGGGACCTTGGGGGAAGCCCGTCGGAGTTCGGAGACGCGCTCCAAACCTCCTTGACCCTACGGCACGCCGCCTCGCAGGCGCAGTAGCGTGCCCCGCATGTCTGAATCGGCTCTGAATTCATCCTCCGCCCCCGATCTGGTCCATTTGCGTCTCGAGCGGCCCTCGGAGGGGGTCGCGATGCTCGTCCTGGACCAACCGGACCTGCGCAACGCGATGAGCGACGAGATGACGGCGTCGTGGGTTGCGGCCGTCGATCACCTCGCCAGCGACCCCTCGGTGCGGGTCGTCGTGGTGACGGGCGAGGGCCGCGCGTTCAGTTCGGGCGGCAACCTGGCGTGGCTGGCGTCCGAGCCCGACGCGGGCGTCGACGAACTGCGCAGCCGGATGTTGCCGTTCTACCGGGCGTGGTTGTCGATCCGGAAGCTCGAGGTGCCGACCATCGCGGCGATCAACGGCCCGGCGATCGGCGCGGGCCTGTGCATGGCGCTGGCCTGCGACATCCGGTACGCCGCGCGGGGTGCCCGGATGGGTGTGCCGTTCACGAAGCTGGGCATCCACCCGGGCATGGCCGGTACGTACCTGCTGCCGGACGTCGTGGGAGCCGCTGCGGCGCGCGACCTGTTCCTGACCGGCCGCCTCGTCGACGCCGACGAGGCACTCGGGCTCGGCATGGTGTCGCGCGTGATGGAGCCCGAGACCTTCCGCGATGACGTGCTGACCGTGGCGGCCGAGGTCGCCGGTACGGCCCCGATCGCCGCACGACTCACCAAGCGCGCGTTGCAGTTGGGCCACGCGAACATCGAGACCGCGCTCGAGTGGGAGGCGCTGGCGCAGCCGGTCACCCTGGCGACGGCGGACCTGCTGGAGGGGATCGCTGCCGCGCAGGAGAAGCGGGCGCCGGCGTTCGAGGGGCGCTGACGGCCCACCAGAAATGGGCGGGGCCCCCGAATCTGCAGCGGCTCTTCGCTTGCCTTCCCCTTGCGAGCGAAGAACTGCAGGCCCGGGGGCCTCGTCTGGTGAGGACGCTAGGCACCGGGTGGGGTGCGGTCAATCTGTCGGGCGCGTTGCCTGTGGACAAGGCTGTGGATAAACCTGTGGAAGAGCGGTCCTCGCCGTGGACGAGCGTCGGACAACGGTGAATCGCCTGTGGATGAAGCGGTGCTCTCGGTGGGGCGGCGGACGTCGTACGAGGGCGTGACCAGCGACAATGGAGCCCACAGGTTCGTCCACCGCCTGTGGAGAAAAGATTGTTGGAGGAGAAGTTGCCGTGAGCGAGCAGTACGACGGGACGCCGGTCGCGGCGCTGCGCCGGATCGCCTTCCTGCTCGAACGCGGGCGTGCGGACAGCTACAAGGTGAAGGCGTACCGGGGAGCCGCGGCGGCGATCCTGCCGCTCGCGCCCGACGAGGTCGCCCAGCGCGCCGGCGCCGGGACGCTCACCCAGATCGCCGGTGTCGGCTCGAGCACGGCGCGGGTGATCGCCCAGGTGGTCGAGGGGCAGGTGCCCGACAAGCTCGCCGAGGCCGAACAGCAGTACGGCGGCCCGCTCACCCGTGGCGGAGCGGGGACCGCACTGCGCGCGCAACTGCGCGGAGACCTGCACTCGCACTCGGACTGGTCCGACGGCGGCTCGCCGATCGAGGAGATGGCGATGACGGCCATCGAGATCGGTCACGACTACCTGGTGCTGACCGACCACTCGCCCCGGCTGAAGGTGGCCCGCGGGCTGTCCGCCGAGCGGTTGACCCGCCAGCTCGATGTGATCGCCGCCGTCAACGACCACCTGTCCGCCGCCGGATTCCGGCTGCTGCGCGGTATCGAGGTCGACATCCTCGACGACGGCCGTCTGGACCAGACCGACCGGATGCTGGCCCGCCTCGACGTGCGGGTCGCGAGCGTCCACTCGAAGCTCCAGATGGATTCCGAAGCGATGACGCGCCGGATGGTGGCCGCCGTACGCAACCCGTTCACGAACGTCCTCGGGCACTGCACCGGTCGCCTGGTGACCGGTAACCGCGGGACCCGCGGTCAGTCCCGGTTCGACGCGCAAGCCGTCTTCGAGGCCTGTGCTGAGGAAGGCGTGGCGGTGGAGATCAACTCGCGCCCCGAGCGTCGCGACCCGCCCACGAAGTTGCTCGAGCTGGCGCGTGACATCGGCTGCGTGTTCTCGATCGACAGCGACGCGCACGCTCCCGGCCAACTCGACTACCCGTTGCTGGGCTGTGAGCGCGCCGAGGCCGCCGGGATCGACGCGGACCGGATCGTCAACACGTGGCCTGTCGAGCGCCTCCTGGAGTGGGCTGCGTCGTAGGGTCTGGACATGGGTGCGCGGAGCAAGCCCCGGGTGGAGGTACGACGGTCGGAGCGCCGCCGTCGGACGGTCTCTGCCTATCGGGACGGCGACAAGATCGTCGTACTCGTGCCCAACAACCTCTCGGGCGCCGAGGAACGCGCCTGGGTGACCCGGATGGTCGCGCGGATCGAGCGCAAGGAACTCAAGTCCGCCGTACCGCGTGGCTGGAGCGACGAGGACCTGACCGAACGCGCACGGGTGCTCAGCGACGAGTACCTGGGTGGTCTCGCGGTGCCGGAGTCGGTGCGCTGGGTGAGCAACCAGCGCTCACGGTGGGGGTCGTGCACGCCGCGCGACCGCACGATCCGGTTGTCCGAGCGGCTCCAGCGGATGCCGGAGTGGGTGGTCGACTACGTGATCGTCCACGAACTGGCACACCTGATCGAGCCGCAGCACGACGAGAAGTTCTGGGGCTGGGTGTCGAACTACCCGGCGTCGGACAAGGCCAAGGGGTACCTCGCGGGCTGGTCGGACGCTGCCCGGATCTCGCGGCCGCCGTCGGAGGAGATCTTTCCCGCCGGCGAGGACGTGGACTGATTCAGCAGAGCAGGCGGCGGGCGCGACCGATCAGGTCGAGCATGCTCGGCTCGAGCTCGGGCAGGCCGTCGATCGGCCACCAACGCACGGCCAGCGACTCCTCGCTGACGATCTCCTGCGCATCGGCCGCAGCCAGGGCTGCGTAGCGCACGTCGAGGTGACTGACACCGCCGCGCGGATCGCAGAACGGCACGACGTGGACGTCGAGTTGCAGCGGCTCGGGGTGGAAGGCGAGGTCGGCGATGCCGGACTCCTCGCGGGCCTCGCGCAGCGCCACCGACGCCAGCGTCGCGTCGCCTTCCTCGGCGTGCCCGCCGAACGCGAACCAGCGGCCTGCCTTGCGGTGCAGGTTCAACAGCACCCGGTCGCCGTCGGCGGCCAGCACGATCGTGCCCGCCGTCAGGTGGTCCGGGTACGACGACCGCCACATGCCGTCCGGCGTCGACTCCAGATGCCGCACCAGTCGGCCCCGCAGCTCCTCCTGGACGTCGCCCGGAGCACTCCACTCCCGCAGGGTTGCGAGAGCGTCGGCGTGCAGCGTCACTCGGTCGGGGAGTCCGGCGTCTCGGGCGACTCAGGCGCCTCCGGCGCCGGGCCGTCGCCCTCGAGCAACTTGCGCAGTTCGGCGTCGAAGTCGTCCTCGGACAGCTCCTCGGGCGCCGTCGCCTCGGCGCGGAAGGACAGCGGGTCGTCCAGGTCGGCCGCGGTCGGCAGCAGGTCGGGGTGCATCCAGACGCCGTCGCGGGCCTCTTCGCCGGCCCGGGTGCGCAGGCCGCCCCAGAGGGTCGACGCGTCGCGGAGTCGGCGGGGCCGCAACTCCAGCCCGACCAGTGCCGCGAACGTCTGCTCCGCGGGGCCTCCGGCGGCCCGGCGGCGTCGTACGGCTTCGCGAAGCTTGGTGGCCGCGGGCATCCGTTCGTGGGTGGCCTGGCCGACGACCTCGTCGACCCAGCCCTCGACGAGAGCGAGGGCGATCTCCAGGCGCGAGAGGGCGGCGGTCTGGGCAGCGGTCTGCGGCGGGTCGAAGAGCCCGCCTTCGAGCAGTCCCTGCACCGACTCGAGGTTGGTGGGGTCGATCCCGCTCAACTGCTCCTGGACCCGGTCCTGGATCTGCTGGGCATTGATCTCGAGGCCGCGCGCGTAGTCGGTGACGGCGCCGAGCAGGTGCTCGCGCAGCCACGGCACGTGGGCGAAGAGTCGCTGGTGGGCGGCCTCGCGCAGGGCGAGGTAGAGGATCACGTCGTCCTCGGACACGTCGAGGCCCTCGGCGAACGCGCGCACGTTGCTGGTCACCAGCGCGGCCTTGCCCGGGGCGCCGAGCGGCAGGCCGATGTCAGAGGCGGTCAGCACCTCGCCGGCGAGGGCACCAAGGCCCTGGCCGATCTGCATCGCGAGCATGCCGCCCACGGCCTGGCCGATGATGCCGACGAGAGGGCCGGCTGCCGCCTTCATCTCCTCGGGCAGTCCGCTGGACAGGCTGGTGACCGACTTCGCCGCGACGGGCTCCACGAGGACCTTCCACACGGGCTGGGTCTCGACGAGCCATTCGGCACGGCTCCACGCGGCCGTCGTGCTCACCCCGGAGGGGAACTGGGTGGCGGTGTCGAGCCAATGGTCCGCGAGCCGGACGGCGTCGGAGACGCGGTCGCCGTCGCGCTGGCCGGGGGAGGGATCGGGCTCTGCGGCGACTGCCTTGCGGGCGATGTCGTTGGCGGCGTTCCAGTTGAGTGGACCGTCGTGGGGCTGCATCAGGGACTGGAGTTGCGCGAGGAAGTCCATCCCACCGAGGCCACCGGCGCCGCCGGGGAAGCCTGCGGGCATCCCGCCGGGGAACGCACCACCCAGCGCGCCGAAGATCTGCTCGAAGGGTGTGCCCTTGAACGGATTCGGCTGGGCCCCGTCATCTTGGCCCGGGTTGTCCCCATCGTTGCTCATGGCTCGAATTTACGCCGGTTCGCCAACCGATGGTGTGGGGGAGACCCCTGATGGGACCCTGACCTTGTGGCGAGTCGCCGCGATCCGCGGCAATAGAGTGCAGCCATGACTCACCCAGCGGTGCGCCTCGTCGCGATCTCGGACCAGCCACTGTCGGTGGTCGACGTCCTGGACAGCCTCGACGACCCCACCGCCGGCGGTCTGGTGCTCTTCGTCGGGCGGGTACGCGACCACGACCACGGCCACGGCGTGACCGGCCTGTCGTATTCCGCCCACCCCACCGCGCTCGACCAGTTGCAGGCGGTCTGCGATCGCGTCGCGCAGGAGTACGACGTCACGGGCGTCGCCGCCGTGCACCGGGTGGGCGACCTGGCGATCGGTGACCTGGCCGTCGTGATCGCCACGACCTCCGGTCACCGCGGCTCCTCCTTCGAGGCCAGCCGGGCACTGATCGACACCCTCAAGGCCGAGGTCCCGATCTGGAAGCACCAACTCTTCATTGACGGCACCGATGAGTGGGTCGGATCGCCCTGAGCGCCCGGCACGCACGTTGGCTGCGTTGTCGTCGGTCGACGACCCGCTTCGCTCAAAGGTCGCCTTCCCTCCTCCGCCTTGCCATCGCACGCACCGGACGCCCAGGGCCACTGCCACCGCGTGTCCTGTCCGATCCCCGTGGACGCCCGACCTACGCTCGTCAGATGGAGATCCTGTTCTGGCTGGTACCCGCCGCCGTGGTGACCCTCGCCGCGATGGTGGGGGTCGGCTGGTGGGGCCGCGAGAGCAAGGGTGTCGTGAGCGACGCAGGCCGCGAGGCCGCCGCTCGCAAGCTGGGCGAGGCGTTGTCGCGTGAGCAGTCCTCGCGCCCGGGCTATGCCGTACCTCCCCGCACGCCCGACCGCGCTTCCGGCGTCGCCGTACGGCCCTCGAAGGCGCGGCCGGTGGTCCTCCCGGGCAGTGCGGACGAGCCCGCAGTGAGCGCCGACGACCAGCCGACCAGCGACCGCCGCGCGTCCTGATTGGCACCGTCTGAGAAGGTAGGCGCCATGACCCAGCGCCTGATCGCCGTGTGCATTGCGGGACCATTGGTGCTGATCCTGGGTGGCGTCGCCCTCGCGGTCCCGCTGCCGTTCGCGTCGTACAGCCCGGGGCCCACGTTCGACGTGCTCGGCAAGGACGCCGACGAAGCCGAACTGGTGCAGGTCGACGGTCACAAGGCGTACTACGACGACGGCCAGATCCGGTTCACCACGGTGGTCGCGTCGTCCAACGGCCAGAAGCTCTCGCTCGGCGACGCCATGTCGCGTTGGCTCGACCGCGACAAGGCGATCCTGCCGTACGACGTCGTCCACCCGCCGGACCAGTCGGCCGAGGACGAAGAGGCTGAGGGCGCCATCCAGATGACGACGTCGCAGGACGTCGCGAAGGCCATCGCGCTCAAGGAACTCGGCACGGACGTTCCGACGGCGGTCCAGGTCGCGGCCGTGAGCGAGGGCGGTCCCGCGGAGGGCAAGTTGCTCGTCCACGACATCTTCCAGGAAGTCGACGGCACCCCGATCACGACGGGCGACGACGTGGTCAAGGCGGTGCGCAAGCACACCGACACCAGCAACGTGGAGTTCAAGATCCTGCGCGACGGCCGCGAGCTGAACGTGCGGGTCAAGCCGAAGATCGAGGAAGGCACGCCGCGCGTCGGGGTCTCGGTCGGGCTCGGCTACGACTTCCCCTTCAAGATCACCCTGCGCGTCGACCCGTCGGTGGGCGGACCGAGCGCGGGCCTGATGTTCTCGCTGGCCATCTACGACACGTTGACGCCGGGGTCGCTGACCGGTGGCGAGATCATCGCTGGCACCGGCGAACTGCAGCCGGACGGGACCGTCGGCCCGATCGGCGGCATCGAGCAGAAGATCGCCGGGGCACAGGAGGCCGGGGCGAAGCTGTTCTTCGTGCCCAAGGCCAACTGTCCTGACGTCAAGGACCTCGACCCCGACCTGCGCCTGGTCAAGGCCACCACGATGCACGAAGCGCGCCTGGCCCTCGAGAAGTGGGCTGGCGACCACGACGCCAAGCTCCCGACCTGCTGACCACCACCACGCCAAGACGAAGCGACGAAGCGAGCCCATGGACTACGAGTTGGATGTCGACCTGGCCCTCGCGGCCGCCGTACTGGAGGTCGAAGGGCACAACGCCCGTGCGGGCTGGGACCAGCCGGCACGGCTGTACGCATTGGTCGACACCAACCACATCGTCGAGCACGAGCCGGCGCTGGCGGCCCAGCTCGGACTGGACTCACCGATGGAGCGCGGCTCGCTGACGCCGATCGAGCAGGACGAACTGCCCGAGGGCCAGGAACTCGAGGAAGTGCTGCCGGGCATTGTCTGGCCCGAGGTCATCGTCGGCTGTGTGGCCGTGGTGGAGCGCCTCGTCCTGCCGCCGGCGGTGGACGGCCAGGTGCCGTCGGACCCCACGGCAGCCCAGGAATTTGCGCGGGAACACCCCGACGCCGAAGACGTACGCATCGTTGCCGGAGTGACGCGCTCGGGGGCGTCCTACTGCGCGCTCCGGTTGCGGAGCGAAGACAACGACAGTGCAGTGATGGGCGGTACCGACCTGGTGCCTGCCCTGCTCGAACTCCTGCGTGGCACGCTGGAAGAAGAACCCATGGGTGGCAACGATGAGTGACCTGTTCGACGAAGAGCCCGAGCGCCCGGTCCCCGAGCGCCCCGGCCGCCGCGCCCGCGCGCTGGTGATCACCGGCGTCATCGTGGTGGTCGGCTTCTTCCTGCTCACGGCGTTCGCGTCGATCTACACCGATCGCCTCTGGTACCGCGAGGTCGGCTACGGCCAGGTCTTCAGCACGATGCTGTGGACCCGCGTCGGCCTGTTCCTCGTCTTCGGTGCGCTGATGGCCGCCGTCGTCGCGCTCAACATGCACCTTGCCTACCGCTTCCGGCCGCTGTTCCGGATGGCCGGCGGCGACGCGAGCGTCGAGCGCTACCGCGACGCCGTGACCCCGATCCGTGGCTGGCTGCTCGCCGGTGTCGCTCTGGTCGTCGGGATCTTCGCCGGTACGTCGGCGCTGGGCCAGTGGCGGACCTTCCTGCTGTGGCGCAACGCGGAGTCGTTCGGGCAGAAGGACACGTACTTCAAGAAGGACATCGGCTTCTACGTCTTCGAGTTGCCGTGGTGGAACTTCGTGATCGACTTCGCGATGGCGATCGCCGTCGTCGCGCTGATCGCGACCGCTGTCGTGCACTACCTGTACGGCGGCATCCGGCTCAACCAGCAGCACGACCGCCTCTCCGGTGCTGCCCAGGTGCAGTTCTCCGTGCTGCTCGGTGCGTTCGTGCTGGCCAAGTCGGTCGACTACTTCTTCGACCGCTACGACCTGGTGACCGACGACCACCGGCTCTTCACCGGCATGAACTTCACCGCCGAGAACGCCGTGCTGCCCTCGCGCAACATCCTCGTCGCGGTGGCGCTGATCTGCGCCGTGCTGTTCTTCCTCAACATCTGGCGCCGCACGTGGCAGTTGCCGTCCGTCGGCCTCGCGCTGCTGGCGCTGTCGGCCGTGCTGCTCGGCATGATCTGGCCGGCCATCGTGCAGAACTTCCAGGTGAAGCCGTCGGAGGCCGACAAGGAGAACAGCTACATCCAGGCCAACATCGATGCGACCCGTGACGCGTACGGACTCAGTGACATCACCACCGAGACGTCGTACCAGGGGATCCCGTCGGGCGACACCACGCAGGCCCAGGGCAGCCAGGTACTGGGTCAGTTGACGACGACGCCCGTCGTCGACCCGCTCCAGGTCCGCGAGACCTTCCAGCAGCGGCAGCGGATCCGGGCCTACTACTCGGTCCCGGCCGTCCTCGACGTCGACCGCTACGTCATCAACGGCCAGGAGGTGCCACTGGTCCTCGGCGTGCGCGAACTGGACCAGTCCGGCATCCAGGCCTCTGACCAGAACTGGTCGAACCTGCACACCGAGTACACCCACGGTGAGGGCCTGATCGCCGCCTACGGCAACAAGATCAACATCGCCGACCAGGCCAACGGCCGGATCGTCTGGGCCGAGGGCATCCGCGGCGAGGACATCGTCGGCGGCAGCGACCTGACCGACGCAGAGAAGTTCGAGACCCGCGTCTACTACGGCGAGCAGAGCCCGACGTACTCCATCGTCGGCAAGGCCAACAAGGACGCCAACGACGTCGAGCTCGGCCTGCCGAGCACTGACGACGCGACGGACGACGAGCGCACCACGACGACGTACGACGGCAAGGGTGGCGTCAAGGTCGGCAGTGGCTTCAACCAGTTGATGTACGCCATCAAGTTCGGCGAGCCGAACTTCCTGCTCTCGGGCCGCGTCAACAGCAACTCGAAGGTGCTCTACAACCGCACCCCGCTCGAGCGGGTCGAGAAGGTCGCGCCGTGGCTGACCGTGGACGGCGACCCCTACCCGGCCGTCATCGACGGACGGATCCAGTGGGTCATCGACGGCTACACGACGACCGACAAGTACCCGAACGCGCAGCGTGAATCGTTCGACTCGATGATCGACGACTCGCTGCAGCAGGAGACCGGTCTGCAGACGCTGCCGACCGACGAGATCAACTACATGCGCTCGGCGGTCAAGGCCACCGTGGACGCGTACGACGGCACGGTCAAGCTCTACCAGTGGGACGAGACGGACCCGATCCTCAAGACGTGGATGAAGGTGTTCCCGGACTCGGTCACGCCGAAGAGCGAGATCTCCGACGAACTGATGGCGCACCTGCGCTACCCGGAGGACCTGTTCAAGGTCCAGCGCTTCCAGCTCGCGAAGTACCACGTCGAGAACGCCGGCGAGTTCTACTCCGGCAACAACCGGTGGGAGGTCCCCGAGGACCCGAACGCCGCGCGCGCGGTGTTCCAGCCGCCGTACCGACTGTTCTCGACGGGTGTCGATGACACCAAGGACTGGTCGCTCACCTCGGTCTTCAAGCCCCGTGGTGCGCAGAACACGCTGACGTCGTACCTCCAGGTGAACTCGGACGCGACCTCGGACGGTTTCGGCAAGCTGCGGCTGCTGGAGATGGCCGACGAGAACACGCCTGGCCCCGGTCAGGTCGCGAACGAGATGCAGGGCAACGACGCGGTGGCGCAGAAGCTGCAGCAGTACCGCGTCGCGGGTGCGACCCCGCCGCGCTTCGGCAACCTGCTGACCCTGCCGGTCAACGGCGGGCTGATCTACATCCAGCCCGTCTACGCCGCTCGAAGCGCGACGTCGGCGTTCCCGATCCTGCAGTACGTGATCGTGAAGTACGGCGCCCGCGTGGGCATCGATCGCGACCTGCCCTCGGCGCTGGCGGATGCGCTCGGCGTCAAGCTCGGCGGCGCGGAGACGCCCGTCGACCCGACACCGGGCGAGGAGACGCCGGGCGAGGAGACGCCGGAAGAGCCGGACCTGACCCTCGACCAGCAGATCGCCGCCCAGCTGACGAAGGCCGACGACGCCTTCAAGGCTGCCGAGGAGGCCCAGGCGAAGAGCGACACGGTCGAGTGGGCCCGCCAGTTGGAGGTCGCCCAGAGTGCCGTCGAGGAGGCCGTCAAGCTGGCCGACCAGCGCGACGCCGAGTAGTCAGGGGCAGCCATGCTCCTGACCCTCGACCTCGTCGGGATCTTCGTCTTCGCGATCTCGGGTGGGCTGGTCGCGGTGCGCAACCAGCTCGACATCGTCGGTGTCGTGGGGCTGGCGATGGCCACCGGTCTCGGTGGCGGTGTGATCCGCGACCTGGTGATCGGTGCGGTTCCGCCGCCCGCCATCGAGGACTGGCGCTACCTGCTGGTGCCGGTCATCGGTGGGCTGGTGACCTTCGCGTGGCATCCCGCTGTGGAGCGACTCGAACGGGTCATCAACGTGTTCGATGCCTTCGGGCTCGGCCTGTTCTGCGTGGCTGGTGCCCTCAAGGCGCAGGAGTTCGGCCTCGGGCCAGCACCTTCGGCCGCACTCGGGATGCTGACGGGAGTCGGCGGCGGGATCATCCGCGACCTGCTGGTCGGCCGGGTGCCCGTCATCTTCCGGTACGGCGAGCTGTACGCGATTCCCGCTCTCGCGGGGGCCGCGGTGGCCGCGACCGGCGTCGAACTGGGCATCGATCCGGCCGTGATGATCGGGCCAGCAGCCGCCGTGACGATCGGCTGGCGGCTGCTCGCGATTCGCCGGGGGTGGGCTGCTCCGGTGCCTCGTACCGGACCGGATCAGCCGCCGGCGACCGGGTAGTGGTCGGAGTAGTCGTCGAAGGTCTTGCCGCCTGAGGTCCACGGCGGTGACGTGGGCGTGAGCACGGTGTTGGTCCACGGGCCCGGCAGCTGGTTGGTCCGGCGCAGCAGGACGTAGTCCAGGTCCTGCCCGGGCAGCCCGGGGTAGCGGTGAGCCGTCAGTGAGTTGCCCGCCGGATCGAAGCTGGGCGCCTCGCCGTCGTACGACGTCGGGGGGATGGTGTCCGTGGCCGCCAGCATCGCGGCGTACTCCGGTGTGGCCCGGTCGACGTTGAGGTCACCGGCGATGACCACGGGCTCGTCCGACGCGATGTGCTGGCCGTCGAGGTAGGCGTCCAGCTCGGCGAACTGGGAGGCACGGACCGCCGCCGGGTCCGAGCACAGGGAGTCGTCGGCCTGGGTGTGGCTGGCGACGACGTGGACGGCCTGACCGCGCACGTCGAGAGTGACGTGGACGAAGCCCTTGTTGGAGAGGGCGTCGAAACCGCAGCCGTCCCCATAGACGTACTGGACCTGACGGATGATCGGCCACTTGCTGAGCACGGTCACTCCGCCGTCCTCCGGTGTGAGGTGCCAGGTCCATGGCGCGAGGGTCTGGTCCCAGCCTGCTCGTGAACGTCCGAGCACCGGGGTCTGGTGGGGGTACTCCGCTGCGAGGCCGCGCATGAGGGCATCGGTGGGCCCGTTGTCGAAGGCCTCGTTGAGCGCGACGACGTCGTACCCGGTGACGTAGTCCGACTCGGCGATCAGGTTGGCTCGGGTCGGGTTCGCCATGCCGCCGATCAGCGGTGCGAGGAACATGACGTTGTGCGTGAGCACGCGGAAGGGTCCGGGTGACGGAGTCTCGTCTGCGGAAGCCGACAGGGGCGCGGCCACGGTGGATGTCGCGGCCAGCGCCACGCTGGCGAGGGTGACCAGGGCGGTGCGGAGCAGGGTGGTCCTCACGATCCGTACACCTCGACGTCGTAGAGGGAGATGCCATAGCCGGTGCCGCGCTGATCGCCGACGATCCGGACGTAGCGGGCGGTGGTTGCGGCGAATCGCACGGTGTCGTGCGCGCCGTCGCCGTTGATCGTCGACCAGACGGTGCGCCAGGTGCTGCCGTTGTCAGACACCTGGATGCGGTAGCCCTTGGCGAAGGCGTACTCCCAGTTGAGTTCCAGTCGGCGGATGGTCTTGCGGGTCCCGAGGTCGACCTGGAGCCATTGGCCGTCGCTCCAGTAGTAGCTGGCCCACCGGGTGTAGGGGTCCTGGTCGACGGCACTGGACGGGGCGTAGCCGCTTTGCGTCGAGGACGCCGTGACGAGGCGCCCGGCCGCGAGGTCGACGCCGTTGAGTTTGTTGTGGACGAGTTGGGCCACGGCGTCCATGCCGGCGCGCAAGGGGTGCCAGGCAATGCTCTCGAGCAGGTTGAGGTAGCCACCCTGCACCCAGGCGTCGTCGCCCGCGCAGGCGTCGTGGCCGAGGGACGGGCCGTAGGTGTCGACGTAGGTGACGCCGTTGTCTGCCGCGGCCTTGGCCAGCGCAGCGTTCAGCTTGCGCTCCAGGCCGTCGGCCCACGAGATGTCCCCGTTGGCCATCGTGAGGTCGGGGCAGGGAGTGCCGTCGGCGGGCATCAGCCGGGGGTAGCCCACGACAAGGACCTTCGCGTGCGGCGAGCGTTGTTTGATCCCGTCGATGACGTCGTCCACGCGCTTCTGGGTCCGGGGGACGATGGCCGCCAGTGTGTCGACGCCCTTCACCGTGTAGGCGTTCTTGCACGGGCTGCCCGTGGGGTCGGTGTCGCGAAGGGTCGGACATTCGCGGATCAGGGTGCCGAAGAGGACCTCGTCGTTCCCGCCGATGCCCAGGGTGACCAGATCGGTGTCGGGCCGCAGCGCGTCGAACTGTGGACCCACGGTGGTGCCGATCGCTGTCGTGAAGTCACCCGCCATCGACGTCGTGTCTGCTCCGGAGCAGGACACGTCGGAGAACCGGTCGTCCTCGTAGTAGACGCCGAGCTTGACCGCCAGCGTGCTCGGATAGTTGTTCGTCGAACGGACGCACTGCAGCGAGGACATGTTGGGGATCAGTGGACCGGCCGTGAAGGAGTCGCCGAGGGCGACGTAGTGGCCGACTCCGGGACCGGGGACGTCAGCTGCGTGGGCCTGGGGCGATGCAACGACGAGGACGCCGGCAGCCAGCGCCAGAGCGGAGGTCAGGGACAGGACGCGCAAGGGGGTCTCCTTCGGTGTGGCGTCGGTCTCACACCGACCCCCTGACTCTCGCTTCGCCGGGGCGTGGAGGGAAACGCCCATTCCCGGACCGATTCACGCGATCCGGTTGTGAATGCCTGGCTGCGCCGTGGGGGTGGCGAGCGAGGGCAGCTCTGCGATGTGGTGCCGCAGCGAGATCGCGCAGGGGACACCGACCAGTGCTGCCGCTGCGGTGACGAGGAAGGCTGTCGCCGGTAGGTCGACGAGCAGGCCGACCACCGTGGCGACGACGAGGCCGCCGAGGTTGCCAGCCATCCAGATCAGCCCGCACGCGAGACCGTCGGCCTCGCCGGTACGACGCTCGGTCAGCTCGAGGACGATCGGCAGGGCCGGCACCAGGGCGATGCCGATGGCCACCAGGGCGAGGAAGCCGACAGCCACACCGGGCGCGATCGCCAGCGCGGTGCAGCCGAGCACCGCGGCGACCATGCCGGTGATCATGAACGCCACCTCCTTGCCCAGACGTGCCGCGAGCACGGGCACCACCGCACAGCGACGATGCCCGCCACGACGTTCGCCATCAGGATCAGGTTGGCGGCGTCGGCGGAGACGCCTGCCGGCTCCAGGAGTGGCTGGGCGAAGGTGGTGAGCGAGATGAAGGTGCCGAACGGCAACGTCACCAGCAGGCACAGGCGCCGCACGAACGGATCGGCCCACACGGACCGCACTGTGGGTCGATCGGATCGACGATCGGCGGCGAGCTGGGGTGGGGTGCCGCGCAGCGCGGTGGCGAGGACGCCCGCCGCCGTGCACGCGATCACCGCGGACACCACGACCAGGTTGCGGAGCTGGGCTCCCTCGGAGTAGACGAACGCGAGCACGAAGGCGGCGAGCATGCCGAAGAAGGTGCTCGCGGTGCCGATGGCGATGCCGGTGGGCCGGTCCTTCTCGGCCAGGTAGTTGCTGGTCACACCGGTGATGGCGGTCAACACCAAGGGTTGTGCGACGGCGATGAGCACCTGCCCGGCCAGCACCCATCCGAAGTCGTCGCCGACGACCCGCACCAGCGCCCCGGCCGCAGTGAGCAGCGCGCC
Organism: Nocardioides sp. WS12; assembly: GCF_014108865.1. NCBI lineage: Bacteria > Bacillati > Actinomycetota > Actinomycetes > Propionibacteriales > Nocardioidaceae > Nocardioides > Nocardioides sp. WS12. Next base: position 2,246,459 of record NZ_CP053928.1, read on the forward strand.
GGCCAGGAGACCGCCGCGGAACCAGCGGTCGAGCAACGCGCCGGCCGGGATTGCGAGCGCGATGAACAGCAGCGGGAAGACCTGCGCCAGCCAGCCGATCGCGGTCTCGGAGACGCCGTAGTGATCGGCGGAAACGGTGGTGACGCCGGCAAAGTTGAGCCACAGCAACTGGGTTGCTGCGGCCACGAAGGCGTACGCCGCGATGACGGACCAGCGGCTCGGTAGGGGATCAGCAGGCATGGGGCCCACCGTCGCAGCGGGCTGGCGCGGAGGGAAACACCAACTCCGGCCCTGATCCACCGGAAAGCAGTGTGGATCAGCCGGCGTGGTCCGGGGTCGCGCGGTAGGGGTTCTCGATCAGGTCGACGATCTCCACCTCGAGGTCGCGCACCTCCAGGGCGCACGCGCGGAACCGTTCGATGAGCGGGGACTCAGCGCCCTCGCGCCAGGCCAGCGCGAGCTCGGACCGCGGGGCATCGGTGATCAACACGTACTGGATGCCGGGATGCGGGACGTAGCGCGCTGCGGCCGCGGCCGTCACGCACACGGCGGTGCCGGTGGCCACCAGTTGCGCCTCCTCGGTGATCGAACTGGTCGCCACGATCTGCGGTGCCGGGCCGTCGGCGCGGAAGCCGTCGAGGACCCAGAACGAGCGATAGACCGGATCGACGGTGTGCGACAGGGTGATGGGCAGGTCGAGCAGTTCGGAAGCCGTCACGCTCGACCGGTGGGCGAGGGGATGCCCACTGGAGACGCCGACCACGACGGGCTCGGTGAACAGGGTCTCGGTGCACAGTCCCTCGACAGTTGCGGGCAGGCGCACGAGGGCGAGGTCCGAGGTGCCGTCGATCAGGCCGCAGGACGGGTCAAGCACCGGTGACTCGCGCATCTCGATGGTCACGTCGGGATAGCGAGTGCGGAACTCGGTGACGAGGGGAGCAGTCAGCTCGAGCGCCGCGCCGGGGAAGAAGCCCAGGCGGAGGGTGCCGGTCACGGCCCGGTTGGTTCGGGTCGCCATGGTCACCGCCTCGTCCAGGGCGTCGACCGCAGCGCGAGCTCCGGCGAGGAAGACCTCGCCGGCCGCCGTCAGCTCGACCTTGCGCGTGCTCCGGATGAAGAGCGGGACGCCGAGCTCGTCCTCGAGCTCCCGGATCTGCCGGCTGAGGGCCTGTTGGGCAAGGAACAACTTCGCGGCCGCGCGGCTGAAGTGCAGCTCCTCGGCGACGGCGATGAAGTAGCGCAGCTTGCGCGTGTGCAGGTCGGTGATCCCTGGATCGTAACGGCTCAAGCCGTCCGGTCAGAGGAACGCCATGCCCTCGCCCCGGTAGGTCGGCACGGTCGCGACGACGGCGTCGCCCCGGACCAGGTGCAGCACGTCGACGCGCTCGCACAACTCGCCCGCCTTGGCGTGCCGGAACCACACCCGGTCGCCCACGCTCAGGTCGGCGGCCCCCGGACCACGCAGTGGCGTCTGGGCCTCACCGGCGCCCTCGGTCGCAGTCAGCTCGAGCCCCGTCGGCCAGCTCGGTGTCGGCAGCCGGTCGCGCCCTGCGGCCCCCGAGGCGACCCAGCCGCCGCCCAGCACCGTCGCCATGTCGCTCGCCGGACGTCGTACGACGGACTGGACGTGGAAGGCGGCGGGGTGCGGCTGGAAGGAGCGGTAGCGGTCGAAGAGGACCGGCGCATAGAGCCCGGACCCCGCGGCGACCTCGGTGACGGCCGCTTCGGCAACGGTCTGCTCGATGCTGCCGGTGCCACCGCCGTTGACGAACTCCAGCGGCGCGACGGCCTGGACGGCGGCCACGGCCTCCGCTCGGCGCGCTGCGAGCTCGCTCACCGAGACACGCTGCATCGCCCGGATCTGGAGTCGGCCCAGCGGTGACCCGGGCGCGTTGTCGCCGACTCCTGCCGTCTGGCCTTCGTACGCCATCAGCCCGACGAGTTGGAAGCGGGGGCGTCGTACGACGTCGCGGGCGAGCGCCGCAGCTGCCTCCGGGGTGTGCACGGGGGACCGGCGAGCCCCGAGGTGAACCCGGCCGCCGAGCAAACGGAGGGACGCATCGAGGTCGATGCACACGCGGATCCGGTGATTGCCCGGGCCGACGACGCTGCCGATCGCGTTCTCGACGAGGTCGAGCTGGTCGGTCGAGTCGACCATGATCGTGACGCGGGCGGCCAGTTCCGGACTGCCAGCGAGGGTGCGAAGTGCGGTGGCATCGGTGGTCGGGTAGCCGACGACGACGTCATCGCAGTCCTCGGCGAGCCAAAGAGCCTCGGCCAGGGTGAGCGCGAGGATCCCTGCGTAGCCCTCGGTCTGCAGGACGGCGCGGGTGATGGCCCGGCACCGAACGGACTTGGTCGCGAGCCGGATCGGCTTGCCGGCTGCGCGGCGCACCATCGCCTGGGCATTGGCCTGGAGCGCGTCGACGTCGATCACCGCGAAGGGTGGCTCGAGGTGCGCGGTGGCGCTTTCCAGGGCCGGGTAGCCGACGCCGCTGGTCGGTCGGCCGTGGTCGAGGGCAAAGGTGTCGACGGCGGTGCTCATCGTGCCTCGAACACGCGGCGCACGTGGTCGTTGGCGAAACGGCCGTCCGGGTCGAGCTTGCCCCGGAGGTTCTGGAAGCGCTCCCACTCGGGGTAGAGACGCGAGAGCGTGGTCGCGTCGAGACCGTGTCGCTTGCCCCAGTGGGGACGGCCGTCGTACGCCGCGGCGATCCGCTCGGCCTCGGCGAAGAAGCCCCGCCAGGCCATGCCCTGGTACATGTGCAAGGCGATGTAGGCGGTCTCGCGTCCGTAGGCCGGGCTGAGGTACGACGCCTCGTCCCCGGCGACGAAGCGAACCTCGATCGGGAAGTTCACGGCAAGGTCCTGGCGCTCAACGAGTGCGCGGATGTCCTCGACCATCGATCGGCAGGCCTCCCGCGGAACGGCCCACTCCGTCTCGTTGAAGCGGATCGAACGGGTGTTGGCGAAGACCCGGTGGCTCCGGTCGACGCGGGTCGACGACGGCAGCAGCTTCGTGATCGCGCGATTGAGCTGCGGGATTCGCTGCGGCTGTCGCCGCCCCAGCCGGCAGACCAGGTCGAGCACGTTGTTCTCGACGAGCGTTCCCTTGACGTAGCTCGCGAAGCGGTTCTCCGGCTTCTCCGGCTCGTCCGTGCGGTTGTTGGCGCGGGTCAGCGCGGTGTCCGTGAACGGGAACCAGAAGAACTCGAAGTGGTCGTTGCTGTCGACCAGGTCGTCGAGGTCGGTGAGCACCTCGGTCAGGGCGAGGGGACGGTCCTCGGATTGGAGGTTGAAGGCGGGTACGACGCGCAGCGTGTAGGCCGTGATCACCCCGAGCGAGCCGAGGCTGAGACGTGCCGCGGCGAGCAGTTCGGACTCGGCAGCCGAGACCTCGAGCACCGTACCGTCGGCGGTGACGAGCTGCAGCGACTCGACGAACGTGGCGAGGTTGCCGAGCAACCGACCGGTGCCGTGGGTGCCCGTCGAGATCGCGCCGGCGACGCTCTGGGAGTCGATGTCACCGAGGTTGGCGAGCGCCAGGCCCTCGAGGTCGAGCAGCCGGTTGAGCTCGTGGAGCCGGGTGCCGGCCGCAACCCGCACCAGTCCGGCGTCCGCATCCACGTGCAGCAGGCCGGTGAGGCCGTCGAGCGTCATCAGGGATCCGTCGGTGCAGACGATGTCGCCGAAGGAGTGACCGGCACCCACCACCCGGATCGTGCGCCCGTCCTCACCGGCACGCCGCACGGCGCCGACGACCTCGTCCACGGTCGCTGGCTGCTCGAGTACGGCGGGCGTGCAGTGTTCGTCGCCCGCCCAGTTCGTCCAGGTGTCCATACGAACGACGCTAGGTGTCGTCGTACGGCGGCGTGAAACACCCGTTCCGAGCGGGATTCACCGGTCCGGCTTGTGGATCCCGTGACCCCTGGATTTGGTTGGCCTTGAGTGATGCCCTAACGTTGTGTTCACCGACGCGGGGTGGAGCAGCTCGGTAGCTCGCTGGGCTCATAACCCAGAGGTCGCAGGTTCAAATCCTGCCCCCGCTACAAAAAAGTTCAGGCCCAGGATCTTCGGATCTTGGGCCTGAATGCATTTCGGGTCAACGCCAACGTGATGATCCTCGGTGTCGGGAGACCTCGCACGCCGTCAGCAGGGAGCCCCGTCGATCCGACAGTTGGCGGGGCGCGACGTGCCGAGGGCCTCGAACCCGACGGTCACGAAGCTGCCGGCAGGAATCGACTCCGTGCCGGTGACGGCCGTGGCGGTGACCCGGGTCCCGGCGCGCGTGAGGGCGGCGTTCCAGTGGTGGACGATCTCCACCGCCTGCGACAACTCGAATTCCAGCACCCAGTCCGTGATCGGATGGTTCGTCGGGTTGCGCAGCGTGAACTGGCCGACGTACCCGGAGTCCCAGTCCGACGTCGTGGTGAACGTGACGACCAGCCTGCTCACGCCGGGAGTCGGTGAAGGCTCCGCCGTGGGTGACGCCGTGTCGCCGGTCTTCGTGGGCGACGGGGACGGCCTCGGCGAGCTGCTCGCGTCCGGGCCGGTCGACGCCGGATGGGTCGGTTCGATGGACGGTGCACCGGGAGTCGACTCGGGGTCCGGCCCGGGTGTCCCGGTCCCAGGGGCAGATGCACAGGGGACGCCGGCCACGTCGTAGCTGACCCGCACCGAGTCGAGGGACCCTTGCGTCGCAATGATCCGGAGAACGCCTTCCCGCGTTGCCAACACCGACTCCGGCGGGATCCGCAGCACCAGTGCGTCGTCGTCGATCCTCGTCGTGAAGGCAGCCGCAGAGCGAGAGCCGACGCACTCCCGACCCGGACTCTGCGCGCCGTAGACCACCTCAGCGCGGATGCCGTGCTCCGCGAGACCATCCGTCACGCCGCCCGCATCCTCCAGGCGATTGATCGTCAGGACCACCCCGCCGTCCGCGGACTGCTCGATGGCGAAGGCCGGAGATCCGAGCGACACCGTCATCGCGGCCACCACCGCGGCGGCGAGCACCCCTGCCCCAGCCACAGCCCGTCGTAGCCGCGACTTCCGGCGCCTGCCGCGGTCCTGGATCTCGCCCCGAAGGTGCAGCATGAGCTGGCGATCGAAGGCGTCGAGGGCTGGCAGTCGACTCATGTCGTTGTCGGTCACTTCATGCCTCCGTCGCCCGGGAGGAGTTTGCCGTGGGTTCGTCGTCAAGAAGGAAAGGGTTGTCGAGTTCCCGCTGGAGCCTCGCCCGACTGCGGTGCAACCGGACGCGCGCGTTCCCTGGTTTCATCTCGAGCACTGCAGCCGCCTCGACCACCGAGCACCCGTCGACGGCGACCAACTCCATCAGCCTCCGGTCCTTCGGTGAGAGGACGTCGAGTGCGGTGTACAGATCACGCGCCGCCCGTTCCGACTCCACCCGCTCCAGGATCTGCAGCGCGCTGGTCTCGTCGAGCAGCCGGCGACCCTGGATCTTCGACTCGGCCCGGAACCGGCGGGCGCGGCGGCGCGAGGAGTCGGCCACCAGATTGCGGGCAATGCCGTAGAGCCAGGCGATGGGCCGCCCGGCCTCCGGCCGGTAGCGATGGGCGTGCTTGATCACGGCGACAAAGAGGTCCGCGGTGAGGTCCGCGATCTCATGCGGGTCGGCGGTGCGACGCGCGAAGAATCGCTTCATGTCCTCGTTGTGCTCACGGTAGAAGAGGTCCATCAGGTCTGCGTCGCTCCCGACGAGCGGCACCTGTTCGTCGTTCAGGAGGCGACCAGGTCGGTCGTCCAGGGTCACCCTCGCCTCAGCTCCCCGTAGCCCGCCTTGTCGGTGCCTGCCCGGGACGTGGGCAGGGTCGCCCGGATTGTCGCCAATGATCACCATGCGTGACAAACCTCAGGCCGTACTGCCATAGCCAATGAGGGCGGCCGTCCACCACCCTGCCTGGGAGATGAGCGCCGCTGCCGCCGCACGGCGCAGGACGGACGGGCCGATGGTGTCGGCTCCCTCGAGGGCGTGGCGCAACGTGTGTGCGTGCAGGCCGTTGAGGCCCACGACCAGGACGATGACGAGTTTCACCCGGGTCCAGGTGGCTTCGACGTCGGGATCGAGGAAACTCCCCGAGAGAACCAGCCCGGCGAGGCCGACCCAGATCAGGCCATGGGCGCCAGAGATGACGTTGAGGACGTCGCCCAGGCTCCGTTGCCTCAGCAGCCATTGGGCGCCGAACCAGTCGACGGTGATCACCGCTCCGAACCCGACGACCAACGACGCCAGGTGGACGAACAGCGCGCAGTGCTGCACGACCGGGCCAGTCTGGAGGTGCTGTGAAGTCCAGATCGCTGCCGCCCACCCGGCCGTGATCACGGCGGCAGCGACGCCGTAGGGGACGACTCCTGCTGGGGCCGCGAGGTGACGACCAGCGACATGCGCCCCGGATCTCCGACGAGGGCCGCGCAGCAGGTCCGGCCGATGCGCCTGCGGCACCGACCGGACCCGTCCTGCGCGTCCCTCCGCTAGCGGCGGAACCACAGGGACGGCGCGTTGATCCAGTTTGGGTCGCCGTTCCCGGTGTGCGACTGAACTGCCTGGTAGATCTGGCCCTGGTAGGTGACCAGATCACCCTTGGCGTAGGTGCCGCGCGGGTTCCACGTCGCCGGGGTGGCGGCGCCTGGAGTGATCACGTGCAGGACGTCGCTGTCGGTGACGTTCCACGCGGCGTCGACCGCTGACACCAGGTAGTGGTAGCGGGTGTCGGCGTCCGGGCCCGAGTCAGTGAATCTCGTTTGCGTGGTGGTCCCGACCTTCGTCCGGGGCGCACCGTGCTCGATGAAGCGATAGACGTCGTAGCGAGCCACGCCGACGTTGTCACTCGACGCTCGCCAGCTGAGCGCGACCTGGGTCGCGGTCGTGAGGGTGGCCGCCAGGCCGGTGGGCTTCGACGGAGCTTCCCGGTCACCCGTGGGATCGGGGTCGGATGCCTTCGGGGTGGTCACCGTGACCGTGTTGCTCGGCGCTGATGCGTTCCCGGCGGCGTCGAGGGCGCGCACGGTGTAACCGTAGGTGCGTTCACCGGCAAGGCTCTGGTCCACGTAGGTGCTGGTGCCGGACCCCGTACTGAGGATCCTCGACCCGTTGCGGAACAGTTCGTATCCGGTCACTCCCGTGTCGTCGGTCGAGCCCTCCCAGTGGACCTTCACGCTGGTCGAGGTGAGGTCGTGCGCGTGCAGGACGGGAGCGACTGGTGGCGCGGTGTCCTGGGCCGGAGCGGCCTTGGTCGTGACCGTGAGCGACGCGCTCCTGGCCGAGACGTTGCCGGCGGCGTCTGCAGCGCGGACCTCGTAGCGGTACGAGGTGTCGGGTTTGACCGACGAGTCGGCGTAGCCGGCCGTGGTCGTCGTGGCGATCCTGGTGCCGTCGCGGAACACCTCGTAGCCGCTGACGGCCACGTCGTCCGAGGAGGGCGACCAGGAGAGCGACACCGCCGACGACGTCGCCGACGCGCTGAGTCCGGTGGGCGTCGTGGGCACTTGAACGTCCGCCGGCGGGGCGGTGCCGCTCACGTCGAGATCAATGACGTTGTAGAACGCGTTCGCGGTGTCGGCGATGTCCCACACGGCGAGCAGTACGTGGTAGCCGGTGCGGTTCGCCGGGATCGTCACGGAGTGGGTCAAGTTGTTCGACGCCTTCGACCCGTCGTGGTCCACGGTCTTGATGAGCTCGAACCCCTTGCGGGCCAGGGGTGCGTTCTGATCCCATCCCGGAGTCGTGAGGTAGTACCGCCATTGCGACGTGGCGTGCGCGGCAGTGTAGGTCCAGGTGATCGCGATCGGGCCGGACCGGACCGGGTTCTTGGCCCACCTGGTGGACGACTGGGCGTCGAGGTTCCCGCCGAACTTGCCGCCCGCCGACGCGATCTGGCCGTCCGCGGGGCCTGCCGCGGGGAAGCCCTTCGGAGCCTCCAGGCTCTGCGGCTCGTACTGCACCGCGCCGCGGTCCGCGTTCGCCGACATGGCTGCCCGGGACGTCACTGCCCCACCCGCGACGTAGCCGTGGGCCCGGGCGGGTTCAGCGCCACCGAGGACCAGTAGCGATGCCACTACCGCGCTTGCCAGTGCCAGCGGCAGCGCCCTTCGCCACGGCTTCCGCTTCGAAGCAACGTGCTTCGACAATGCATCCATCTGTGCTCCTCCCGGACAGCCAGCCGCTGGAGAACCGAACGGCCGTCTGCCTCCCCTTGGTGCGGGCCGGTCGAAACGCCGGCCCGCTACTGGCACTTCGCCGATCGGGAGAGGAGCGTTACACCGGCTGGCGAGGAGCCGATGAGGTCACGGCGCGAGCATGGCGGCTGCTGGCTTGCCTGTGATGCGGTCGCGGACTCGGTGCACGCCACGACGGGCAGCCCAGGGGCCGAGGTCCCGCACGCGCCGTGCGATCCATGGACCACCCTCCTTCGCGAGGATGCGGGCGGTTTCTCGCCGGGTGGCCACGGGTTGTCCGCACTGCCGGCTCGGCGGGCCGAAGGCGAGGCCCTCGGTGTTCAGCTCCCGCGCGGCCAGGCGCGCGAGGTGGCGGTGCCCGAGCTCGGAAGGGTGAAGGCGGTCAGCGGACCAGAACTCTCGGCGTGCGGTCATCGGGTCCGAGTCGAGATCGACGCGGATCAGGCCGAACCGGGCGTGCACTTCGTCATAGATCTCGTTGAGGACGGCGATCCGCCGGGCCATCGGCCGCGCGAGCCAGCGCGGCAGGCCGAGGACCTGCCCATGGTCGTGAAACCGGACCGTGATGATCACCGCTCCGGTGGCAGCCAGCGCGGCGGCACATTCGAGCAGCTCTTCGCGGATCCGGATCGGTTCCCAGGTCGATTTCATCACGTCGTTCAGGCCAACGACGAGGGAAGCGATCACCGGCTGGTGGGCGACCGCGTCGGCCAGCTGCTCGCGTCGTACGTCGGGCACACCCGCACCGGGCTTTGCGAGGTTGCAGAACGAGACGTGGTGGGTCTCGCCGATCGCGTCGGCCAGCAGCCGCGCCCAGCCGCGGCACTCACCGCCCACCCGGTCACCCAGGCCGTAGGTGGCGGAGTCTCCGAGCGCGACGAAGCGGATGTAGTCAGGAGTTGCCTGCTGCTGGGTCATGACGGCCACCTCATTGTGGGAAGTCAGTCCAGAGTCGCCCGATGCGTAGGTCCGGCACATCCGGAGTTCTACCCATTCGGCTACCCAGATCGCACCATCACGGGGAAGGGCCAATGGGACAGCGATCAGCTCCTTTCGGCCAGCAGGCGACAAGAACTAGAACACGTTCTAGGGTGTGGCTCATGCGTTTCACTGATCGTCGCGTCATCGTGACTGGAGCTGCCGGCGGCCTGGGCCGCGTCGTTGCCGAACTGTTCCGGGCCGAGGGGGCGCGGGTCGTGGCCACCGATGTCGTCGCGGCCGACGGGGTGGTGGGGTGTGACCTGACCGACGATGCGGCACGCGACGCCTTCGTCGAGAGCTCGCTGGCCGAGCTCGGCGGGCTGGACGTCCTGTGCAATGTCGCCGGAATCCAGCAGTTCGCGGAGATCGGGAAGCTGACCCCGGCGGGACTGCGCAAGCACTTTGACGTCAACGCGCTGGCGCCGCTGATGCTCACCCAGGCCTTCTCGGAGGCTCTGGTGGCGAGCAAGGGCAACGTGGTGTCCGTCGCCTCGATCTCGGCGGTGATGGGTCAGCCGTACAACGCGCAGTACTGCGCTTCGAAGGCGGCGCTGCTGCTGGGCATGCGCGCACTCGCCGTCGAGCTGGGCACTCGCGGTGTCCGCGTGAACTGCGTGTCACCGGGTGGGATCGAGACCCCGATGATCCAGGCCGCCGCGGCCGGTCTGCCGGAGAACGTGAACTGGGAGCTGATCGCGAAGAGCCAGTCGGTCATCCCCGGTTTCATGCCGCCCGAGGACGTGGCCGAGGCACTGCTCTATCTCGCCTCCGAGGTCGCGCGCTCGGTGACCGGGGCCAACCTCGTGGTCGATCGCGGTGTCGTGTGGTGAGTTCCATGGGCGTGGGTATGACCCTGCCTGTCATGGAGCCGGACATCGGTCCCGACAGCCTGCAGGAATGGGCCGAGCGGATCGACGAAGGACCGTTCAGCTCGCTCTGCTTCGGCGAACGGATCGCCTTCGACAACCCCGACGCGCTCACCCTGCTCGGCGCGGTGGCGGCCTGGACCCGTCGCGTCCGCATCACCACGACGGTCGTCGTACCTCAACTGCATGACCCGGTTCTGTTGGCGAAGGCGCTGGCGACGGGGGACCGGTTGTCGCATGGCCGACTCTCGGTCGGGCTCGGTGTCGGCGGTCGCGATGAGGACTACGCCGCGGTCGGCGCCGATCTGGCGGATCGCACCATGGCGGACCTGGCCGAGCGTGCCCGCACTCTCCGGCGGGTCTGGAACGGCGAGAACCTGACTGGCGCCACGCTGCCGGTCGGTCCCCGTCCTCACCGGCCCGGTGGTCCCGAGCTCCTGGTCGGGACCCACGGGCCCAGGACCCTGCGTCATGCAGCGGGCTGGGCCGACGGTCTCGCCGGAATGGCGCTGGACGGCACCGACGTCTCCGGTACGGCGACGCTGTTCGACGTCGCCCGGGAGGCCTGGGCGGCTGCCGGCCGAGAGGCACCACGCCTCACGACGTCCTTCTGGTTCGCCCTCGCAGAGACGTCCGACGACCCGCGCGGCCAGATCCACCGGCACCTACGGCACTACATGAACTGGCTGCCGCCCACGTTGGTCGATGCGCTGGCGCCGACAGCGGGGTTCGCCGGCACCCTGGCCGACCTGCGGGACCTCCTGGCCCGCTTCGCAGCGATCGGTGCCGACGAGGTGAACCTGATCCCGACGAGCGACGACCCACGCCAGGTCGCGCTGGTGGCGGATCTCCTGGCTTGAGCGTCCGTACGACGAACCGAGCCGGTGTTCAGGTCGCCGGCGACGAGGAACCAACCAAGGCCCGCGACGCGGCGAAGATGCTCCCCACGTTCTCCTCGGAGAAGTAGTCGGCGGGTGACACCGCTCCCGAGATGACACTGACGAAGCCGTCCATGGCCTGCTGGTTGCCCTGCACCGCGCCGAGGAGCTGTTGCATCTCCGGTGGCGGCAACTCGAGGGTGGCGAGCTGCGCGGTGAACTCGTAGATCGGCATGTCCTTGGTGTCGCGCTCCTGGTGCCAGGCGCCCATTACCTCGCTGAATTCCTTGCCCTCGCTGAGCCACTGGTGAATCGCGTTGGTGCATCGTTCGGCATCGAGAAAGGCGTCACTGATGCCCTGGCCAGTGATCGGGTCCTTGTTGTAGCCGGCATCGCCGACCAGTGCCCACCCGTCGCCGTACGGCTTGCGGAACCAACTCGGCACAGCTCCGCCGAGGAACGGCGTCTCCCGCGTGGCCTTCGCCATGCGTGCCGCGAACTCGGGCGCCAACTGCAGGGTCTGGAGGAAGTTTCCTTCGACGTCGGCCTTGTAGGCCTGCGCTTCGGCGTACGGCCAGCCGGCGACGACCATGGTGTGGCCATCGTTCGTCGGGGCAGCCGCAAAGCCTCGGTCGGGTCGGATGTAGATCTCGAATCCGTCGGTCGGCAGACCGCTGAAGTAGGCGTAGTAGGAGTACTGGAGGCGCGGCTTGGTGTTGTAGTCCTCGGCGTGGACGGCCTTGGCGAGACGGCTGTTGCGGCCGTCGGCGCCGATGACGATCCCGGCCCGGTCTTCGCGCTGGCCACTTCGGATCCCTACGACCCGGCCGTCCTCGACCAGGATCTCGTCGACGTTGTAGTTCTCACGGACCTCGACCCCTGCCGCGCGGGCACCCGCCACGAGGATCGCGTCGAGCACGGTCCGACGCGGGGAGTAGGCCGTGGTCGTGCCCTCAACGGGTCGGCTGGTTCCGCTGATGATGACCGGACCGAAGTCCAACCGGTACCCGTCGATCGGCGGGCAGCCCGACTCGACCAGCGCGTCGAGAAGTCCCCACCGCTTGAGCGCGGCGACGCCCGGAGCGTGGACGATGTGCGTCGAGAGGGTGTCGCTCGGAAACGTCGCGCGGTCGACGGCGAGCACGCGGTAGCCCTTGCGGGCCAGCAGCATGGCGGTCGGCGAACCCGCGGCGCGGGCCCCGATGACGATGGCGTCGTAGTTCATGGCTTCTCCTCGGACGGGCGATGAGGCGCGGAATCGGGCCTTCACGCCACCGTCGCTGGTCGAAGCGAGGCGGGTATCGGGGAACTCCCCTAGTTGCCGGCTGGTTCTCGTCGTACGGCGTAGGCGGTGGCCTCGGCGCGGTTGCGGAGCCCGAGCTTGAGCAGCAGGTTGCCGACGTGGTGTTCGACGGTCTTGCGGCTGATGAAGAGCCGCTCGGCGATCTCGGGGTTGGAGAGTCCGTCCCCCAGCAACTGGAGAACCTCGGCCTCGCGCTTGGTGAGCACCTGGCCGGAGGACCGCGGGGGAGCGACCTTCTGGCCGAGCTCACGCAGCACCGCGGATGCCGCGTCGACGTACCGTGCGGCCTCGAGCTTCGTGAAGACGGCCAGCGCGGCGCGCGCCTCGGCGACCGCGACCTCGGGACTTTCCTGCCTGCAGGCCCGGGCGAGGTCGAGGCGGCACAGAGACATCTCGAACGGCAACTGGGTCCGGGTGAAACCGTCCAGGGCGTCCCGGAGCCACACGCGCGGATCGTCCTGCGCAGCGTGCGCTCGGGCGAGCGCCACCAACGCTGTCGTGTACGGCGTCCGGTGCGACTCGGCGCACGCGGCGAGATCGGCGATCGTCTGCTCGGGGTCCTCGCCGCAGGCCAGCTGTGCCTCGACCAGCTGCGCCAGCAACGGGACGCACGCGCCGCTGCCCGGGTCTGTCTTCTGCGCCGTGCGCTTCAGCAGGTCCAGCGCGATCGTCGACTCCCCGCGCGCGAGGTGCAGCGCTGACCGGGGGAGTACGGCCTCGCCGTCGGTCTGGTCCTCGAGCAGGCTGGCCGCCTCGTCGTACCGGCCCTGCTTGACCCTCAGGTCCGCCAGCCGGATCAAGGCACCGGCCTTGAGCGTGCGCTTGCCCAGGGCCCACAGCCGCACCGCCTCGGTGAGGGCCACGTCCGCTTCGGGCCACCTGCCTGCGGCCGTCAGGATGCCGCCGTAGTGGGTGTGGCAGTAGGCGCTCACCGCAGGCAGCCCGCGCCGCTCGGCGATCTGCTCGCCGACCCGGATCCACTGCTCGGCCCGGTGCACGTCCTGGGCGTACTCGCACGCGGAGAACAGCTGGCAGAAGATCTCCTCGATGATGATGAAGTCCTCGACCTCGCCACCTGCCACCGCTGCGAGCGCCTCGTCGAGCAACACCATGCCTTCCTCGGTGTGATCGCCGTGGACGAGGCTCGCGCCGAGGTAGGACATGGTCGCGAACGTGAGGTTCAGGTCGTCGTTGTCGCGCCCGATCTCGATGGCCGTGTGGAAGGCGGTCTCCTTCGCTTCGCGGGCCTCGGCGAACATGCCCTCGGTCAGGGCCACCCAGCCCCGCTCGCTCGACTGCGGCAGCTGCCCCAGCAGGGTCTTCGCGCGCGCGATCCATCCGTTGGCCACCGCCCAGTCGCCGGCGGTCGTGCCGTGCATGTAGCCCAGGGTCCGCGCCACGCGCGCCGCACCGACGCCGTCACCCTTGAGGCGGTGGCCGGCGTAGGCGCGCTCGAACTCCTCGATTGCCCGCGGGTACTCCGCCAACACGTACGACGCCGCGGCCAGGCCCTCGAGCACCTCCGGTGTCGGTTCCCCGAACTCGAACTCCGCCCGTGCGCCGGTCGCATCCCCGATGCGCAGTGCGGCACGTCCCAACTCGACGTGCTCGCTGGCGGCCACCATCCGATCATGGCACCGCTGGCACCTCGAGAGCGTGGTTACCGGGTCACTTCCTGGCACACGGCGTCGTCGCTGCGCGGGATGTCGGCGGAGGTCAGGTTGGCGCGATCGCGGCCGAGGTTCCACTCCAGCCAGTCGTCGTTCCGCACCTCCCGGCCGAACAGCACGCAGGCCCGCTCCGCCGACGGCAGGTCTTCGAGGACCGGTACGGCGTCCTCCGAGAGCCCCTGGAGGTAGGACCAGTCGACCTTGCCGTCATCGGCGTAGCGGTCAAGGTTGTGTTGGGCGATCCAGGCGTCCGGGTTGATGGCGGCGACGCCGAGGACGGCAACGGCGCCGCTCACCAGGGCGAAGCGCGCCACCCACGCGCCGTTCAACGCGATCCCGGCAACCATCGTGGCGAGGACGACCAGCCCCAGCCAGCCCTCGAACACGTCGACCAGCAGGCGTAGCCGGGTGAAGCCGTAGGCCTCCTGGTAGAGCGCCATCCGGTGCAACGCCGAGGCGACCACCACGAGGGTCAGGACGCACAGCAGGCCCAATGAACCGCGCAGCCAGGCGCGGTCGGCCACCGTCTCCCGTGGTGCCTTCCGTCCGGCCGCAGCGATGACGAGCAGTGTCAGCGCCGTCGCCACGGTGAGTTGTCCGAAGCCCTGGTGCACGTACTCCGCATAGGTCAGTCCCGTCGTACGACGCAGGTAGTCGTGGCCGCCGAAGACCACGGTGGCCTGGGCGGTGAGGAACGCTGCGAAGACGACGATCACGACGGCAACCGGAGCGAGCCATTCGTAGCGGTGGGTGACCGGGGGGTGGCCGGCTGTCCGGTCCACGCGCGGTGGGTTCAGGGCGAGGTACGACGCCCCGAGCACGGCTGCGGTGACCGCGACCGTGACGAAGATCCGCGCGACGAACAGGTCCATCGTGAGCTCGGGCAGGAGCGCGTCGACCCACTCCGCCAACAGGGCGTCGGCGGACGCGAAGAGCAGCCCGAACACGATCAGCCCGAGGACTGACCAGACCACGGTCCGGAGCAGTGCGGCACCTTGTCCCAGCCCGGTCAGTCGCCCGATGGATCGGCCCAGCCAGGGCAGGCCGCGCAGGCCGGCCAGCGGCCACGCGATCCCGGAGAGCAGGAACCCGCTCACCGAACGTCCTCCGGTCAGCGCGACAGTGCAGAGTGCGGCACCGACGAACACGCAGAGCACGGCGATCCACTCGGCGGCGCGCACGGTCGGCACCAGCGCCAACAGGGCACAGAGCGCTCCGCAGGTCATCGTGAACGGCTCGCGGCGACGGATACTGGCCGTCATCACCACGACACCGGCGGCCAGCAGGACCAGGCTGGTGCCCAGGCCGAGGGAGCGCTCGGGGAACACGACGGCAGCGAACACGCCGACGCCGAGGGCGGCGGCGAGCAGCCCGAGCCGACCAGGCGTTCCGCGGTCGGTCCACAGGGTGCCGAAGAGGTCATCGAGCAGCGGACGGGCCGCGACCTGGGCTGAGGTCGAGGTCCACGGTCCCGCTGGGGCCGGTGGTGCGCTGGCGGGTGGCGGGGGCAGGCTGGGCATGAGGTCCTCCTGAGGACGGGTGAGGGGGGCGGTCGAGGGAAGTACGTCGGCGCGCGGCCGGTCCGGCGGCGTCAGTGGCAGTTCGACCCGAACCCGGGCGCCGACGCCGTCCTCGGGGTCGACGAAGCGGATGCTGCCGCCGTGCAGGTCGGTCACCCAGCGGGCGATGGCGAGACCGAGTCCGGTGCCGCCGCCGCCCTCGGCTTCCCTGAGGGTGCCGAACGGTTCGAAGACCCGGTCCCGGTCGGCGGCCGCGAGGCCCGGGCCCTGGTCGTGCACCTCGAGCCGCACCCGGTCGCCGTGCAGTGCAGCCACCACCCGGACGGTGCCGCCGGCGGGGCTGTGTCGTGACGCGTTGTCCAGCAGGTTCGCGACCAGTTGGCCGAGCCGCGCCGGATCGGCCTGCACCGTCAGGTCGTCGGGCACCTCGACGTCGTACTCGACGGCTCGACCGAGAACGCGGGCCTCGGCGGTCGCGTCGGCGAGCAGTGCGGACAGGTCGACCGGCTCCGGGCTGAGGGGCGCTCGGCCGGCGTCGACGCGGGCCAGGTCGAGCAGGTCCTCGACCAGGTTGCTCATCCGTTCCGCCTGACGCAGCGCGGCTTCCAGCGACGCAGGGTCGCGCGGCGCGATGCCGTCCACCAGGTTGTCCAGCAGCGCGATCAGCCCGGCCAGCGGGGTGCGGAGTTCGTGGGAAACGTTGGCGACCAGTTCGCGGCGCTGCCGGTCGACGTCGGCCAGGTCGCGGGCCATGGTGTTGAAGGCGCGGGCGAGTTGACCGACTTCGTCGCGCGACCCGTCGTCCACCCGGACCGCGTAGTCACCGGTCGCCATCCGCCCCGCTGCTGCGGTCATCTGGCGCAGCGGTGAGGTCATCCCGACGGCGAGCAGTTGCGTGACGGCAAGGGCGAGCACCATCGTGACGGGGACGCTGAGCCAGGCCGAGACGCCGGCGGTGCGCCCCAGGCTCGCGATCACCGCGGCCACGGTGGCGCTCACCGCGACCAGCAGGCCGAGCTTGACCTTCAGGGAGGTGATCGGCGCGAGCGGCTGGGTGGTCACGATCCGGTCCCGATCTCAAGGGCATAGCCGACACCGTGAACGGTGCGCACGAGATCGGCTCCGACCTTGGCCCGCAACCCCTTCACGTGGCTGTCGACGGTGCGGGTGCCGGAGGCCCCGGGCCAACCCCAGACCTCGGCCATCAGCTTGTCGCGGGTGACCACCGCCCCCGGGCTGGCCGCGAGGCACACCAGGAGATCGAACTCGGTCGGCGTCAGGTGGATCTCGTCGTCGTCGCGCCACACGCGCCGCGCGGCCGGATCGACACGGAGCGCGCCAAGGACGAGCGGACGACGTCCGACCAGTTCGGCGGCGCGCTCCACCCGACGCAGGAGAGCGCCGATCCGCGCGACCAGTTCGCGCATCCGGAACGGCTTCGTCAGGTAGTCATCAGCCCCGACGCCGAGGCCCACCAGGACGTCGGACTCCTCCGCGCGGGCGGTCAGCATGATCACCGGCACCGGGCGTTCGGCCTGGATCCGACGGCACACCTCGTGGCCGTCGTACCCGGGGAGCATGACGTCGAGCACCACCAGGTCCGGGTCGTGTTCGGCGAACGCCGCCACCGCGCCCGGGCCGTCCCAGGCTCGGACCACGTCGTACCCCTCGGCCTCGAGTCGGTCCGAAAGGGCCTGGTTGATGACCGCGTCGTCCTCGACGACGAGCAGCCGGTGCTTCGAGCTCATGGTCCGAGGCTAGGAGCCCCGAGGGTCAGATGGTGTGCACGACGTGTGCAGGTTCTGTGGAGATCAGGCTGTGCCTGATAGGAACAGCCCATGCGACCTGGCGACACTGGCTGGCTCGAGGCGGAGCAGAGCCGCCTCCTGGGCTTCGGGACCAGTGCTGCGCCGGGTTCGTGGCTCGACGACATCGGGCTCGCCGACGCCGGCCAACCGCGCCAGACCTGGCTCGCCGCACGGTCCCTCCACGTGCGGAGCCTCGGCGTCCTGCTCGAGCACCCCGGATCGGGGTCCCTGGCCGCGGGAGCCCTCGTGGCGCTGGACGAGGAGTTCCGCGACCACGAGTACGGCGGCTGGCTGCCGGTCCAGAAGTCCTGCTACCAACACGCGTTCGTGCTGCTGGCCGCGGCCACCGCGAACCGGGCGGGCATCCCGGGAGCGGAGCGACTGCTCGCCGAGGCCGCGACGGTGTTCGAGGAGCGGTTCTGGGACGAACGCAGCGGTATGTGCGTCGATGAGTGGGACCGTGACTGGTCGACCCCGGCGCCGTACCGCGGGCTGAACGGCACGATGCACGCGGTCGAAGCGATGCTGGCGGTCGGCGGTGTCTGGACCGATCGCGCCGCCCGCATCTGCGAGCGAGTCGTCGGCATCGGCAGGGACTTCGGATGGCGGCTGCCCGAGCACTACGACGAGCAGTGGGTGCCGCAGCCCGACTTCAACCGTGAGCAGCCGGACGACCCGTTCAAGCCGTACGGCGCCACGGTCGGCCATGCCTTCGAGTGGGCCCGCCTGCTGCTGCACCTGGACGCCGAGACCGGCCAGGACCACACGGCCGCGGCGGTTGCGTTGTACGAGCGCGCCGCAGCCGACGGGTGGGCTGTCGACGGCGCGGAGGGATTCGTCTACACGACGGACTGGGACGGTCGCCCGGTCGTGCACGACCGGATGCACTGGGTGCTGGCCGAGGCGGTCGCCGCGGCCACCGTGCTCCACGCAACGACGGGCGAGGAGCGCTACGACCGCGACGCCCGGACCTGGTGGGAGTACGCCGACCGGTACCTGCTCGATCGTGAGCACGGGTCGTGGCACCACCAACTCGATCGGAACCAGCAACCGCTGCGCACCGTCTGGCCGGGCAAGCCCGACCTCTACCACGCGGTGCAGGCGACTCTCTTCGCGCGCTTCCCGGTCCGTGGCTCGCTGGCCGCGGCCATTGCCAGCGGTCAGCTCGGCTTGGCGTAGGCCGCGACGCCGGAGTCGAACATCACGCAGGCTTCGTCGCCGACGGTCCAGGCATCGTGACCCGGTTCGATCAGCGTGACGTCGCCCGGCCCCACGGTCATCTCGCTGCCGTCGTCGAACTGCACGGTCATCTGGCCCGAGACGCAGTAGCCGTAGTGCCGGACCTGGCAGGAGTCGGTGCCGGCGATCGGCTTCACGTCGTTCGACCATCGCCAGCCGGGCTCGAAGGTTCCCTTGCCGAGGGTGAAGTCGCCGAGGGTGACGACGTCCATGTGGCCGTGTGCCTGGAAGGGCCGGGTCTCGTGCGGGGTGTTCATGCTCTGCTTCTCGGACGCCATGATGAAGCCTCTCGGGATGGGGTGGCGTCAGGTGGGCCAACGGCTGCACCCCGAGTCGACAGCCGATTTGCGGACCGGACTGGACCTTCGACATTACGCCGGTTCTGCCCACAAAGCACCGGCCGAATGGGACCTGTCGGCCACGTACGAAGCCGCCCGCACCGCTGGAAGTCAGCGATGCGGGCGGCTCTGGTTCGTCAGATCAGGGCTTGGCGTCGTACCAGGCCTTGAGCAGGACGCCGCACTGCGTGTTGCCGTTGAAGTCGGAGTTGATCAGGAGGGTGGCCTGGGTTCCGTCGGCGAAGGTCATCGCGCAGGTGTGCAGCTGGTTGGTGCCGAGCAGGTCGCCGCCGTGCCAGAAGGCACCCGGCGAGCGCCAGTTGTCGATCTCGCCGTCGGCCGGGCCGGACTGGCCGCCGTCGCCACCGTTGGAGTCCTCGTTCCAGCCCGCACGCCACAGGTCCATCCAGGCCAGGTCGGCCTGCGGGATGATCGCGCCGCTGCGCAGCTTGCTGAGGTACTGCACGAGCTGGGTGGAGGACATCGCGAGGCCGCGGGCTCCGGCGCACTCCTCGCTGCCGGTGCCGCGGACGCTGCCGTTGCTGGCCTGCGTGGCGTTCAGCGGGTAGGAGCGGACGCCCGTGGTGGTGCCGGGCGTGATGCAGCCGATGCCGCCGATCTGGGCCGGCTTGAAGATGAACTCCCTCATGAACTCGAGGACGTACGACGTGTGGTTGGCCGCGGTGATGGTGATCTCCTCGGCGGCGTTGGTGTACTTCTTGCCGCCGCTGCGGTTCCAGAGCTCGGCGTTGATGATCCGCAGGAGCGCGAAGTTGGCGTTCTTGTACTGGCGCTGCGAGTCGACGACGGTGCCGAGCTCGACGACGGTCTTCATCGCGTTCCAGCCGTTGTTGCTCGGCGGGTTGGCGAGGGCGGCGAGCGCCTGGTTGATGCCGGAGGTGTGGGTGAGCAGGTGGCGGAACCGGACCTGCGTGAACTTGGTGGTGTCCCAGGTCTTCGGCAGGTAGGGCCAGACCAGGGTCTCCGGGGTGAGGCCGTTGCGACGCAGCAACTTCATCGTGGCGACCGCGGTGACGTTCTTGGTCACGCTGGCGAGCTCCATCTGCATGCTCGCCTGCATCGGGATCGGGACGCCGTTGTTGTCGGCGGCGGAGACGGCGAAGCCACCTTCGTCGGCGACCTTGAGGGTGCCGTTCTGCGAGATGGCGAGCTGCCAGCCGAAGGCCTTGTTCTGCATCTGGGTGGCCACCGAGGCGCGCATCTCGGCGACGCTGGCCTGGGTGTTGGTGAAGACGGCGTCCTCGGCGTGGGCGGCGGGCGCGTTGCCCACGGTCAGGGGCAGTGCGGCAGCGGCCAGGGCGAGGGCGGCTGCGGTGCGGCGCAGGTTCATCGGAGTTGCTCCTTCAGTCAGGGTTGATGTGCTGGTGACTGTTGGAGCAGCGGGGGAGAGGAACCTTGCAACTTTTCCGGAGAGGTTTCTTCGACGTGCCGTCCCGCGGCGATGGCTAGGGTGGCGCCATGAGCGAGACGGCGCCGGCGACGCGGATCCTGCGTGCTGCCGAGGAGCTGATCGCCGAGCGCGGCCCCAGCGCTTCGCTCGAGGACGTCGCCCGTACGGCGGGTCTGCGCAACAAGTCCGCCGTGCACTACTACTTCGGCGGCCGCGACGGTCTGATCGCTGCGGCCGTCAATGCTCGCCTCGGCGAGATGGAAGCGGCGCGGGTGCAGATGCTGGCCGATGCCGAGTCGTCGGGAACCCACCACGACATCCGCAGCCTCGTGGCGATGCTGGTCCTGCCGATGGTGCAGATCGTCGACAGCCCCGACGCCACGCACTTCGCGCGCTTCCTTGACCGGGTGCGCGATCATCCGGCGGTCTTCGACCCGGACGTCCTGGCGGACGAGCGGCACCCGTCGTTGCGGATCGTCATGGGCCGGATGTCGCGGCAGATCACGATGGTTCCCGAGTCCGATCGCCGCTTCCGGACCGACGCGATGGCGATCTGCCTGCTGAGTCTGGTGGCTGAGTACGAACGGACTGCCGACTCCCTCGACGAGGTCGCCCGCGAGCGGCGACGCCAGGAGCTCATCGACGTGCTGACCGGTCTGGTGACGGCTGCCCCTGCGCACGAGCAGGCAAAGATTAAGGGCTAGCCCTTGACTTGGTAAGGCCGTTGCCTTGTACCGTGCCGAGCATGCTCCCCACGTTCGGCGCGCTCCGCCGCACCGTCGCCCTTGCCGCCTGCCTCAGCCTCGCCGTCGTGGGACTGGCCACGACCAGCCCCAGTTCGGCAGAGCCGGCATCTGCGGGGGAGACGTCGACGTTCCCGGTCGCTGAGAACCTGCGACACACCGGTCGTTGGTTCACAGACCAGGACGGCCGCGCCGTGGTCATCCACGGCACGAACATGATCAACAAGTTCGCGCCGTACACGCCGGATGCCCTGGGCTTCGGTGAGGACGACCTGCAGTTCCTGGCCGACAACGGCTTCAATGCGATCCGGCTCGGCTTCACGTGGGCGGCCGTCGAACCCCAGCCCGGCCAGTACGACGACGTCTACATCGACAAGATCGTCGACCTGGCTGCCGCCGCAGCCGAGCACGGCCTGATGCCGGTGGTGAACTTCCACCAGGACGGCTACAGCGAAACGTACGGCGGCAACGGTGCTCCCGCGTGGGCGAGCATCTCCTACGGCATCCCCGGGCTGACCTTCCTGCCGGCTCCCGCCAACGTGCTGCCGGGTGCGGCCATCGCCAACGAGAACTTCTGGCGCAACGTCAAGGCGCCCGACGGCATCGGCCTGCAGGACCACTACGCCGCGGCGTGGAAGCACGTCGCGCAGCGGTTCGGTGATGATCCGAACACGGTCTTCGAGATCGACAACGAGCCGTCCCCGGGGATCCTCGACGTGGCGACCTGTGCCCTGCCCATCGGGTGCCCGCTGTTCGACGTACTCAAGCTGGCGCCGTTCCACCGCAAGGTGCTGGCGTCGATCCGGCAGGTCGACAGTGACCGCCTTGTCTTCGTCGAGCCGCAGGCGTTCTTCGGCCTCGGTGCACGGACCTGGCACCCCTCGATGAACGACCCGCAGGTCGGGTTCGCCTTCCACAACTACTGCGCGCTGGCCCTGGCGCCGGTGCCCCTCCCGATTCCGTCGCTGCCCTGCGACGTCCTCACCGGCATCAACCTCGCCAACGCCCAGGCGCAGTTCAAGGCGACCGGCGAGCCGCTCCTGATGAACGAGTTCGGCGCCGGTGACACAGACGTCGTCGTGGAGAGCCTGCTCAACCAGGCCGACAAGCAGATGCTCAGCTGGATGCACTGGGCCTACTGGGGACAGGACTTCGGGCACGACGCGAAGTACGGCCTGATCAACGACATCAGCAAGGCGCCGACCGACGACAACATCAAGCAGGGACTGCTGACGGTACTGACCAAGCCGGCGCCCAAGGTCGTCGCTGGAACGCCGCTGAGCTGGAACTGGGACAAGGCCACGTCGACCTTCCAGGCGTCGTACTCGACGGCTCGTGCGGGTGGCGGCGGCAACTTCCCGGGTGGCTCGGTGTCGGAGTTCTTCGTGCACCCGCGGTTCTTCGCCAACGGCTACCAGGTCCAGGTCACCGGCGGCACGGTCACGTCGGCGCCCAACTCTGCGCGCCTGACGGTCTCCTCGCTGCCGGGGGCGGCAACGATCACCGTGAAGGTCACGCCGGCTTCGTGACGTCGGAGGCCCGCAGCGTCCAGTTCGGCGTACGCCGTTCGCGCCACGCTGCGGGCCCTTCGGCCGCATCCGGGTGGCCCATCAGGATCCGATGGGCCTCGGTCTCTGCGTCCGCGATGTGCTCGGGGGAGAGGTCGGACCACAGCAGTTCCTTGCTGAGGGCCAGGGCCGCGGGGCTCACGTTGGTCGCGACGTCGCGGGCGATCTCCAGTGCTGTGGGGAGTACGTCGCCGGCCGGCAGGGCTTGATTCGCCAGACCGCGCGTCGCCGCTTCGGAACCGCGGATCGTGCGGCCGGTGAGCAGCATCTCGGCCGCGACTGCGGTGCCGGCGAGACGACGCAGCGTGAAGTGGCTCTGCGCGTCGCCGATCATGCCGCGGCGCACCTGCGGGATCGCGAGTTTGGCGTCCTCGGCAACGATCCGCAGGTCGCACTGCAGGGCGATGGTGAGGCCGATGCCGATCGCGGGGCCGTTGATGGCGGCGATGACCAGTTTGCGCACCTGCCAGGCCGGCGGCTGCACTGGCGAGGCGGAGAACGCCTCGTCCGGATCGTCGAACGCACGCGAGCCCGGGCTCAGGTCGGCTCCGGCGCAGAAGGCCGTACCGGCGCCCGTCAGTACGACGGCCCGGACCGCATCGTCCTCGTCGCAGGTGCGCAGCGCGTCGCCGAGTGCGCGCCCCGTCGAGCGCGAGAAGAGGTTCAGCCCGTCCGACCCGGCCAGGGTGATCAGGGCGACGCCGTCGTCGACGACGAGCGTCACCGCCGTGCTGGCCGGGGTCGTCACGGTCGTAGCGCCGTGACCAGTTGGCTGATCAGGTCCAGCGACGGGTCAGACCCGGGGAAGTAGCAGCAGACCCGTTCTGCGTGGCTGCCGAAGCGGTCGAGCAGTTGCTGTGCGCACTCCTGCGGCGTACCGACCACGGCCAGCCGGGCGAGCAGGTCGTCGTCGATGAGGTGCGCGCTGGTCGCCAGCTCTCCCCGTCGTACGGCGTCCGCGCACTGGGGTTGCAGATCAGCTCGGCCCTCGACCTCGAGCACCGGGCGGTAGGCCGGCGTGGAGGCGTAGAACGCCAGCAGGCGGCGGACGCCCTCGATGGCACCGGCCAGTTCCGCAGGATCCGACGCCATGGCGAGGATCGCCTGCGGGTGGATGGTGAAGCCGCTGGCGTCAGCCTCGCGTCGGCTCAGACCTTCCTCGATTGCGGGCAGCGTGCGTTCGGTGAAGTGCCGTGCGGAGTTGAAGGGCATCACCAGCAGGCCGTCGGCCACCTCTGCCGCAGCGCGCGTCATCGCAGGCCCCAGTGCTCCGAGGAGCACCGGCGGGACGCCGTACTGATTCGGGCCGGGGTTGAACATCGGCGGCATCAGGTCCAGGCGCGTGTACTCGCCGGTGAAGTCGAGCCGGGTGCCGTTCTGCCACGCGTCCAGCACGGCCTTGACCGCCTGCACCCGGTCCTTCATCTGCGCGACGGGCCGGTCCCAGGTGGCGCCGTACCGTCGCTCGATGTGGGCCTTCACCTGCGAGCCCAGTCCGAGCCGGAACCCGCCCCGGGACAGGGTTTGCAGGTCGTAGGCGAGGTTCGCGAGATGCATCGGACTGCGGGGGAGTGCGATCGCGACATTGGTCATCAGGTCGATCGGACCGCAGGACGTCGCCGCCACCGCGAGGGGGAGGAAGGCGTCGTGGGCCCCTTCGAAGGTGAAGAGTCCCGCGACGCCGGTCGAGGCCAGTTCCTGCGCACGGGCCGCCACGTGGTCGGGCGCTGCGTCGAGTCGGATGTCGACCGCGAGGCCGGTCACGCCAGGAACCGCTCGATGTAGGGCGCGAAGCGCTCGGTGAGCTCGTCGACGTCCAGGCCGAGGTCGCCTGCCCGGTAGTCGATGGTGCCGTTCCGGCCCTGCACGTGGGTGTCCAGGTAATGGGCCATCTTGTCGCGCGCCTCCTCGGTGACGACGTCGCCCGCCAGCCGGATCGCCCGTGCGGCAGTGTCGAGTTCGTCGGCCATGAAGTCGCCGAACCGGACGTCCATCGTCCGGAGTTCCGGGACGTGGTCGCGGTCCTTGAGCAGGGTCGAGAGCATGGTGTCGAGGCGGTCGCTCCAGTCGCGACCGATGGCGAACGCGTCGACGGACTCGAGGTTCATCCGGCGGCTGTAGGCGAGCATCGTCGCCATCGACACGGTGACCCGGGCGGGATCGCGGTGGGTGAGGACGACGGTGGCGCCGGGGAAGACCGCGGCCAGCGTCGGCAGCTGTTCGAGGTGCTGCGGCGACTTGAGTAGCCAGCGTCGCCCGCCGTCGAGGAACTGCAAGGCCTGCAGTTGCAGGCGCAGATGACGGTAGTGCGGGGTCTGGTCGTGCGCGAGGTAGTGCTCCCGCGACGCCGGTACGTCGACGAGTGTCTCGAACAACATCGAGGAGAAGTCGTTGGCCAGCAACTGGATCTCTTCGTGCACGTGGTCGGTCGTCATCTCGTGCATGGCGCGGAACAGCGGCATGGCCTGGTCGACGAACTCGATCGCCTGGTCGCAGCGGCCGCGCCGCGGGTCCGGCTCGACTCCGGCTTCCGCGGGCAGGGGGAAGGGCTCGAGGCTCTCCCAGTAGGGGAGGGTGCGGAACAACCCGCTTGCAGCAAGGAGATTGTGCAGGTGCGTGGTGCCGGTGCGGGGCAGCCCGGCGATGATGACCGGCGGCGCGAGCTCGATGTCACGGATCTCGGGGTGTCGCCCCAGCAGGTCCTCCAGCAGCAGCCGGTTCTTGAGGTGCTGGGTCAACTGGGAGTGCAGCATGACCTGACCGGCGCCGGTCAGCGGCAGCACGTGGATGGCACCCAGCAACACGTCGAGACGCTCCCGGTAGTCGTCCGGGCCGAAGTCGTCGAGACCGGTCTGCGCGACGGCCGCGGCGTGCAGGCTCTCGGACGTCAGCGGCAGGTCGGGAGCGAGGGACCCGAGGAACGTCTGGATCTCGACCACCTCCGGGGTGAACGTCGGTGTGGCCAGGTCGTCGATCACGACGGGTTGTTGCTGCATGAGCAATACATTACGATCAATAACGAAATGAAAGCAACGACTTCCGAGACCAGAACCGCGGGAAGACCGCGCGACCGCCGGATCGACGAGGCGGTCATCGCGGCGACCCGCGAACTCCTCGCGACCGAGGGGTACGCCGGCCTGTCGCTCGCCGCCGTGGCCACCCGCTCGGGCACCAACACTCCGGCGATTTACCGGCGCTGGGAGTCGAAGGCCCACCTGGTCCACGAGGCCGTCTTCCCCGAGTCCCTCGCGACAGGCCTGCCGTCGACCGGTGACCTGCGTACGGACGTGGAAGCACTCGTGCGCGGCAGCGCCCTGCTGTTCTCCGATCCGGTGGCGCGAGCCGCCCTGCCCGGCCTGCTGAGCGATCTGGTGCCACATCCCGAGCTCCACCGTGAACTGATGGACCAGCTGTGGGTGTCGCGAATCGGTGAGGTCCAACAACTCCTCGACGACGCCACTGCGAAGGGCCGGGTACGACGCGGCGTACGTGCCGACCATCTGCTCAACATCATCGGTGGCAGCGCGCTCCTCGCGGTGTTGACGCCCGGACAGACCGTGCTCGACGAAGCGTGGATCAACTCGATCTGCACGTTGGCGCTGGAAGGAATCACGACATGACCACCACCGGCTGGCAGTCCACGGCGGCCTGGCACGAACTGCTCGCCGGTCTCGGCGAGCTCGAGCAGACCTTCCTGGCTGGTGACCGTGCCGTCGAGGGCGAGACGGGAGTCGTCGACGGTTACCGGATGCTCGCGACCGCGCTCGGGGTCGGTCTCGACACCTACCTGTTCGCCGAGAAGAGCCGGCCCGTCTTCATCGAAACGGTCAATCCGTTCCGGCGGGACCGCCGCTGGGGTGGCGACAACACGGACGCCTGGTACTCCTACGCACCCCTGGACCCGCGCCGCTCCTACCTCGTGTCGGGTCACCGCGGTGACAGCGTCTACTTCTCGCTCACGGTCTACAACGAGCCGTCGCCCGGTGCCTGGTCGGACCGCGTGATCGGTGTCCTCAACGACAGCGACCTCGCCATCGACGAGGGCGGGAACTTCGAACTGCTGCTCGCTCCCGAGCGGCCGGCCGATTGGTCCGGCCCGTTCATCGAGCTCGCCGATGATGCCGCGGTCGCGTTCACCCGCGACTACCAGGCGGACCCGCGGACGGGCAGGCCCGTGACCTGGCGCATCGAGGCACTGGAGGGAGCCGACCCCATCGTGCGGAGCGACGGAGCCACGGCGACCGCACTGCGATCGACGCTGACCTGGTTGCGCACGATGACGGCCATCGTGCCGCTCCGTCTGGGGGAGCGGATCGACGGCGACCGCCTCGAGCTCGGCCACAACGCCGCGCAGGTGGCCAACGAATTCGCGGATCCCTACCAGGTGCCGGACTTCAACTTCGGCTGGTCGGCCACCGACGCGTGCTACTCCTTCGGCAGCTACGACCTCGGGCCGGACGAGGCGCTCGTGGTCACGCACCAGCCGCCGACCTGCCGGTTCTGGAACCTGACGACGTGGAACCAGTTCATGGCCGGCCACACGGCGACGGACGGGCGCACCTCGCTCAACATGACGACGGCGAAGCCGAACTCCGACGGCACCGTGACCATCGTGATCGCGCGGGACCGGCTGGATCACCCCAACGCGATCAGCACGCTGGGCCAGCCGCGGGGGAGCCTCGCGTTCCGCTGGTTCCTCGGGGACGTCGTACCCGCGCGACCGGAGGTGCGGCTGGTGTCGCGCAGCGAGGCGCCGACCGAACTGCCCTGACGCGAATAGCACGGACGGCCTGTGTCCGGATCACCCATTCGGGCCATTCCCCGTCCCGCTGGTCTCCGTCACTGTGAGGTGGGGAGGACAACGGACGGGGGTCCCGGATGTCCACAGTTTCACGCCGCGCGCTCGTGGGTGGCCTTGCGTGGGTGCCCGTCGGACGCCTGCTGCTCGGCACCGAAGCGGCCGCAGCTGCGAGTCCGTGTGCCACCCCGACGGCCTTCCCGTCCGGGATCACGCCTTACCGGCAGGTCTTCCAGAACTGGTCCACGGTGATCCGTGTCGAGGACGCATGGACCTGCCGCCCGACGAACGTCGAGGACGTCATCCGGCTGGCCAACTGGGCCAGGTCATCGGGCTGGCGGCTGCGCCCGCGCGGCATGGGGCACACGTGGTCGCCGCTGGTCACCGGTGAGGACGGTTGCTCGCCGCCGGTGCTCCTGGTCGACACCCGCAGCCTGACAGGCGTCGAGGTCGACACGGAGACCCGGCGTGCGCGCGTGCGGGCCGGGACGTTGCTCGACGACCTGCTGGCCGCGCTCGAGGCGAAGGGGCTCGGCCTCGACGGGGGCGTCCCCACCATCGGCACGATTACGGTCGGCGGCGCGCTGGCCATCGGTGGACACGGTGCATCGGTGCCGGCCGTCGGCGAAGTGCGGACCCCCGGGACGACGTACGGAAGCCTGAGCAATCTGGTCACCGAACTCCGCGCCGTCGTGTGGGACGCGGACGCCGATTCGTACGTGCTGCGCACCTTCGTCCGCAGCGACCCCGAGATCGGTGCGCTGCTGGTCAATCTCGGACGGGCCTTCGTGTACGACGTCGTGGTCCAGGCGGGCGCGAACCTCAAGATGCGCTGCCAGAGCTACGTCAACATCCCCGCCACGACGCTGTACGGCGCCACGGCGGGTCCCAACTCGTTCGCGGACCTGCTCAACCGCACCGGACGTGTCGACGTCGTGTGGTTCACCTGCACCGAGAAACCGTGGGTCAAGACGTGGAAGATCACGCCGGTGAAGCCGCCGCTGTCGCGCGCGGTCACCAAGCCCTACAACTACCTCTTCGTGGACAACATCCCGCCGGAGGTGGCTGCCCTGGCCAGTCAGCTGGTGGCCGGGAACCCGATCTCGACGCCGATCTTTGGTCAGGCGATGTACGCCGTCGTGGCGGCCGGCCTGCTGGCCACCGTGTCCGGGGACCTGTGGGGTTCGGCGAGGAACGTCCTCGTCTGGGACGGCGCCAACAGCCTGCCCTCGCACGACTTCGGGCTGGCCGTGCTGTGTCGTCGCGCGGACGTGCAGTCCGTGGTGCACCGCTACGTCACGAAGCACCGGGCGGTCGTGGACGAGTACGCCGCGCGCAACGAGCACCCGGTCAGCCTGACCCTGCACATCCGGGCCTGTGGCGTCGACGTACCGACGGACGTGGGGGCGGGCGCGCAGGTCCCCACGCTCTCGGCGGTGAGTCCGCGGCCCGATCACCCGGAGTGGGACACGGCCGTCTGGTTCGAGACGCTGAGCCTGCCGGGCACCACCACGTTCCCGGAGTTCTGCGCCCGGATGGAGACGTGGGCGACGGCGGAGTTCCCGGGCCTGCGTGTCGAGTGGTGCAAGGAGTGGGCGTTCACGGACGCCGGTGGGTTCACGGACGCGGATGCGATCGCCCACCGGATTCCGCAGTCGTTGCGCGCCGGGCGGTCGGGTCAGGACACCTGGGATGCCGCGGTCGCGACCCTGCAGGACCTCGACCCGCACGGCGTCTTCACGAGCGCGTTTCTCGAGCGGGTGCTGCCGCCTACCTGATCGAGGAGCGGTATTCGCGTGGCGTCTTGTCGAACCAGCGTCGGCAGGACCGGTTCAGGGTGCTCTGCTCGGCGTACCCGAGCAATGCCGCGATCTGGCCGAACTGGAGGCGCGGGTCGGCCAGGTACTTGGCCGCAAGGACACGACGCTCCTGGTCAATCACCTCGTGGCAACCGGTGCCCTCGCTCGTCAGGTGCCTGCGCAGCGTGCGCTCGTGCATGCCGAGCTGGTCGGCGATGTCGTCGGCGGTGCAGTGACCCGTCGGCAGCAGTCGGCGGACGAGTTCGGCCACCCGCTCGGACATGGAGGCAGTGTCCGGCAGGTAGTTGGCCTCGAGGTACTTCGTGGCGATGCGCCGGGTCTCCGGGTCCGCACTGTCGATCGGCCGCGCGGCAAGGTCCGCAGGGATCTCGAACCCGCACCATTCCTGAGCGAAGCGGACCGGACAGCCGAACGTCTCGTCGTACGCCGCCGTCGAGCCCATCTGTTCGTGCAGGAAGGACACCGTGCTGAGGCGCGCATCCGGTCCGCCCAGGAGGCGCAGCATCAGGACAGCGTTGGCCATGCTCAGTTCGTAGCCCTGGCGTGCGTCGGGGGCGGACGGCTCGATCACCTCGTAGGTGAACCGGATCCCGGCTCCCGCCCCGCGCGGTTCCGCCGTGAGGACCAGGCCGGGGGAGTGCACGTAGAGATAGCGGGCGATCGCCTGCAGCGCCTCCTGCACCGTGTCGGAGTTCCGGGCGATGACGGCGACCGGACCGAGGATCCCCAGTCCCTGCCAGCGGACCAGGCGGAGCCCGAAGTCGGCACAGTCGAGTTCGTCAGCGGTGGTGGCCAGGATCCGCACGACCGCATCGAGGGGCACGAGCGCATCGTCCTCACGCTCGACGCCTTCGCGAAGACCGAACCGCTTCAGGAACGGCGCCGGATCTCCGCCGAGCTCACGAACCAGATCGGGATAGCCCCACAGGCCGGTGGATCGGATCAGGCTTCCCACCGCGTCTCCACTCCTGTCCGGAAATGACAAGAGTATGTGTTGCCGCGCTCCGCTGCGCAACGACTCGGTGCGACCGGAGGCGGTCGGAGACGAAGCCGGCTCCGGACGTTGCCAGCGGGATCCAGATCGGGATGAGCATGAAGGCGAACGTGCCGACGAGAGCGGTCATGACGAGACCTCTGCTGTCGCACGTGGTGCTGTGAACTGCTGGTCGGCGTCCTTCAAAACCGTCTGGACGACGCGATGGCGCTCGGTACGGACGTCGAGCAGCGGGTTGAGCAGCCCGCGCAGGACCGAGTAGCCGGTCCATCGCCGTGGAGCAATGGTGCGCGCGCTGCGGCGCTCGATGCCGGCGACGACGCTCGCGGCCGCCTCGGCCGGGGTGAGCTTCTTCATCAGGAACGCCGGGAACGTGGCGAGGAATCGCGCTGCGATGTCGTCTGCAAAGCCGTCCCGCGTCATGTCGGTGTCGATGAAGCCGAAGTACGCGACACCCGCCGTGGCGCCGTACTGCGCCAACTCGCCGCGCAGGGCGCGTCCGTACTGCTCCACGCCTGCCTTGGACATTGCGTACGGCGCCATCAGCACGCCGTTGACGAAGGCATAGATCGACGAGGTCACCACGACGTGGCCACGGTTGGCGATCACGTGGGGCAGTGCCGGGTGCACGGTGCGGTGCACGCCGAGCTGGTTGACCTCGAGCACGCGCTCGAAGACGGCCGGATCCATCGTGCGCAACGTCGCGACCCGGGGTGCGATGCCGGCGTTGGCCACGACGATGTCGAGGCGGCCGAAGGCGGCGACGACCTGGTCGACGACGCCCTGCATGGCTGCAGCGTCGGTGACGTCAACCGCGAGCCCGATGGCCCGGTCGCCGATCCGCGCCGCTGCGGCCTTGGTGGCGGCCAGGTCGAGATCGACCAGCGCGACCGAGGCGCCCCGCTCTGCCAGTTGGCGGGCGGTCTCGAACCCGATGCCGCGCGCGGCGCCGGTGACCAGTGCGACCTTGCCGCTGATGGAGTAGTTGCTCATGCGGTGCGCACCTCGATTGTCGTGGGAATGGTGTGGCCAGGGACGTGCTGGCGCAGGAAGGCGACCTGATCGGCCAACAGGCGCTGTTGAACCGGACCGTCGTAGACGTCGAAGTGGTCGACGGGGTACTCCCGCAGCTCTGCCGGACCGCCTGTGCGTTCCGCGGTGCTCCGGGCAGCGGCAGGCGGGGCGACCGAGTCGTTCGCGCCGACCTGGACGAGCAGCGGCGACCTCAGTCGTGAGGCCCGCCCGATCGGCCGGTTGAAGGCGACCTCGAGGGCGACGCGGGCGCGCACCTCGTTGCGCCAGGTGGGTCCGGCCAGGGCCGTGTAGCCCGCGAGCGCGCCCGGTGCGGTCAACACGGCGTTCGAGCCGGGCTCACCGACGACCGGGATGTGGTGCGGGGCGCGACCGAACAGGCCACGGGCCGCGTCGCGGAGGCCGTGGACGACCAGCGGGAGCAGTCGGCCGAGTCCGCCGTGCCGGTACATCGCCATCAGTGCGGCGAGTCCGTCCATGGCGGGAGTCATCGATACGACGGCCGCGATGCGTCCGTCCGCGACCGCAACCGGGACCACATGTCCGCCGGAGTACGACGTCCCCCACAGCACGATTCGCTCGGGATCGACTCCGGGCAACTGCCGTGCCGCCGCGATCGCAGCGACGTAGTCGACGTGCTGGCGGCGGAAGGACACGTGCTGGCGGGGTGACCCGCCCGAGTCTCCGAACCCGCGGTAGTCGAACAGCAGGACGTCAAGTCCGGCGGCAGCGAACCCTTCGGCGTACCCGAGGAGGCCGGTGTCGCGCGTTCCGCCGAAACCATGGGCCATGACGACGCACGGCCGCCCGTGATCGCCCGCGAAGTGGTCGCCCTGGCCGGGAAGGTGCCAGGCCGCACAGGGAACGCCTGCGCTGCGAAAGGTGATGGCGTCCATGTCAGCCGACCTGGGCGAGGGTCGGGCGCAGCGCTTCGAAGTGCAGTGCCCCGTCATCGATGGCGTCCTCGAGGAGCACCCGGGAGTCGCGGCCGTAGTCCATCTCGACCTTCCACGGTCCCTGCTTTCCTTGACGGGGGAGCGTGTCCTTGGCCCGCTGCACGTAGCCCGACTGCAGGGAGTCAAGGATGCCGTCACCCGTCGCGCAGCCGACGGTGTCGCGGGGTGTCGCGACGTCGTACCCGTGGTCGTCCATGTGCTGCAGGAGGCGGCAGATGTACTCGCCGGCGATTTCGGACTTCAGCGTCCACGGGGCGTTGGTGTAGCCGAAGATCCACGCCAGGTTGGGCACGTCCTCGACCAGCACGGCCTTGTAGGTCATCTGGTCATGCAGTTCGTGAACCTCGCCGTCGACGGTCAGTTTCAGTCCGCCGAGCATCTGCACCTGCAGGCCGGTCGCCGTGACGATGATGTCCGCCTCGAGCTCCTGGCCGGACTTCAAGCGGATGCCGGTCTCGGTGAACGTGTCGATGTGGTCGGTCACGACGGAGGCGTCACCGGCCTTCAGCGCCTTGAACAGGTCGCCGTCGGGAACCGCGCACAGCCGCTCGTCCCACGGCAGGTAGTTCGGCGTGAAGTGGGCCATGTCGACAGCCGGCCCGACCTGACGTCGTACGTGCGAGAGCAGGAAGCGGCGCATCGCTTTCGGCCAGCGGCGGCACGAGACGTAGATGGCGCGCTGCAGGGCGATGTTGCGCTTGCGGGCGAGCTGGAACACCACGTTCTCGGGCAGGAAGCGGTTGAGCGCCGCGGAGATCTTGTCGAACGCCGGCACCGTGAAGATGTACGACGGTGAGCGCTGCAGCATCGTCACGTGCTCCGCCGTACCGGCCATCGACGGCACCAGGGTCACGGCCGTCGCGCCGCTGCCGATGACGACGACCTTCTTCCCGGTGTAGTCGAGGTCCTCGGGCCAGTGCTGGGGGTGGATCTGCTGGCCCTGGAAGTCGTCGGAGCCCGGGAAGGTCGGCAGGAAGCCGGCGTCGTGGTTGTAGTAGCCGGTGGCGCTGACCAGGAACGTGCAGGTGTAGGTCACCGTCTCGCCGGTCGCTTCGCGTTCGGCCGTGACGGTCCAGCGGCCCTCGTCGCTCGACCAGTCGGCGGCCACGATCTTCACGCCGTAGTGGATCTTCTCGTCGATGCCGTGCTCCGCAGCGGTGTCGGCGATGTAGTCGCGGATCGACGCGCCGGGCGCCAGGACCTTGTAGTCGACCCACGGCCGGAACTTGTACCCGAAGGTGAACATGTCGGAGTCCGAGCGGATGCCCGGATACCGGAACAGGTCCCAGGTCCCACCGACCCGCTCCCGGCGTTCCAGGACGGCGATGGTCTTGCCGGGGTGCCGGCTGGTGATCTGGCAGGCGGTGCCGATACCGGACAGGCCGGCACCGATGACGACGACGTCGAAGTGGTGTGTGCTCATGTCCACCACGATGCGCGCCAGCAGACGTGAGGGTCTTGACGGACGAGGACACTGTTTTGGCTTTTCCGGACACCCCCTCGGGGACGGCGCCTTCGACTCAGCCTTCGACTCAGCCTTCGTTGATCGCCTCAGGCATGGTCGACATCATCGCCGGTCGCGAGGTTCCCGCACTCGACGAGCGCCACGTCATGGCTGGCAAGGTAGCTCCGCGCGCCCTGGTCGCCGGTGGCGCTGTCGAGGATCCCAGCCCAGTGGGCTCGCCCGAGCAGCACGGGGTGCCCGGGTACGGCGCGGTAGGCGGCGCGACGAAGAACTTCTGTCGATGCAGCGGAGGGGAGCTGCTCGCCCGCGCCGAGCACCCGTCGGATGACGGCTGGTCCGACATCGGGCAGGTCGACCAGATGGACCAGCGCGGCGTCGGGGCGCTGGTCCAGGGCGCCGAGGTGGCGCAAGCCTGCGGCCAGGGACGCCCCCATCCCGTTCTCCCAGTCCGCAGCAACGATCACCTCGACCGGGCTGTCCGCCAACAGGGCGGCGGCTTCCTCTGCTGATGCGCCCAGCACGACGGTGACGGCGTCGCACCCGCCTTCAGCGAGGGCCCGGACACTGGTCAGCAGCCACGGCACGCCGTCGGGCGCCGTGACGAGGGCCTTGGGGAGTCCCATCCGGCGGCCTGCACCTGCCGCGAGGAGAAGTCCGTGCGCCATCTCAGTCGCTCGATCGCAAGGGCACCAGCACGAGCTTGCGGCCGGGGGAGGTCTTCTGCAGCTCCCAGACCTCGGCAGCCGCATCGAGCGGGAACGATTCCGTCGGCAGCACGAGGTCGCCACGGCGCGCGTGCTCCAGCAGCGCCACCGAGGCCTCGGCCTTGAGGTCCGGGTCGGCCAGTTGGTTGCTGTAGGTCAGCAGCGACCGCCCGCGTACGACGGCGAAGGGAAGGTCCACGGAACCGGCTGCCGAAGCACCAACCGAGACCGCCCGGGCGCCGAGGCGGGTGGCCTGCAGTGCGGCGACCAGCGGGGCGCCGTACACGGGGTCGAAGACGACGTCGGCTCCGCCGCCCGTGGCAGCCACGAGTTCGGAGACGTCGTCCGGGTCCAGCACGACCCTGGTGTCGGCCGTCGACGCCAGGGCACCGAGCCGGGTGCGGTCGCGCGCGACTGCGACGACCCGACCGGCGCCGAGCAGGCGCGCGACCCGCACCGCCATCTGCCCGACCGCGCCGGTGGCGCCGAGGACGACGACCGTTTCACCGGGCTGCAGGCGGGCGAGGTGCACCAGCGGCATCCACGCGGCGAGGCCGACGATGCCGACGGCGAGCGCGGCCTCGTCGCTCACTTCGTCGGGGACCGCGACCAGCCGGGCCGGATCGACCACGGCGAACTCGGCGAACGAGCCGTGCGGGGAGAGGGTGCGTTCGGCGTAGAACCGGCGGCCGTCGTACTCGACGACCGCTTCGTTGCCCACCACGCGGGGGACCGGTAGCGAAGCATCCGCCGCCTGCTTGAGGTCCACCGGATTCATGCCGGACGCGAGCACCCGCACCACCGCCTGGCCGGGGCCAGGCAGGGGTGCGGGTGCGTCGACCAGCGTGGGCGGGGCTGAAGGCGAATCGAGGCGGAACGCCTTCATCGCTCGTCTCCCGTCGATCGGAGGTCGGGCCTCAGACGAGGCCCGACCTCCGATCATCCCAGCACCGCCCAAGTGACGTCGGGTCAGCGCAGGACGGGGAACCGGCGAAGAAGCTCGGTCTTCTCGAGGCGGGCTCCCAGGCCCCAGGTGGCGCCAGCACCGACCAGGGCGAGGACGACGAGCGTGATCGCGCCGAGCAGGTGGTCGTCGATCACCGGGTTGTTCTCGGGCGGCAGGACGACGGTCCACATCATCACGTAGAGCAGGGCGCCGGAGCCTGCGGCAAGGCGCATCGCGGCGCCGAGGGTCAGCGCGAGGCCGATGCCGAGCAGGGCCAGCATGAACAGGGTGTCGGCCCAGGCCGCACCGGCGATGCTGTTGTAGAAGCCCTTGAAGGGGCCGTCCGCTCCGAAGGCGAGGAACCCCTCGGTGGGGCTGCCGCCGTTGATCCAGGCCGCGTCGCCGAACCGGTCGAGTGTCCCGGTCTGGTCGTAGCCGGTGTGGAAGCCGAGCGCGAAGAGCTTGTCGACGAAGGCCCACAGGAACGTGAGACCGAAGCCGATGCGGAGTACGGCGACCGCTCGGGCCGCCGTACCCCGCAGCTGGACACCGCCGGAATCACTGGACGTGGTGGTGGGGGTGACGCTGTGCTTGTGGATGACCGCCATGGTCATGACCTCCTCAGTTCGTGCTCCGAGCCTGTCGCGGTTCGGTGCCGGGGGTGAGGGCCAAAGGTCATGTGTTGGGCAGGCGGTGGTCCCGTCGCTCAGACGTCGTTGGCGAGGATGTTGTCGATGTTCCTCTCGGCCAACGCGGTGATCGTGACGAACGGGTTCACCGTGGTGTTGCCGGGGATCAACGCGCCGTCGATGACGTAGAGCCCGTTGTACCCGTGCAGCCGGCCGTAGTTGTCGGTCGCCTTGTTGAGGACCGCGCCGCCGAGCGGGTGGTACGTGAGACCGTCCTGCCAGGTCTTGTAGCCGCCGAACAGGTCGGTGCGGTAGATCGTGCCTTCCTTGCTGTTGATCTTGTCGAAGATGGTCTTGGCCATGTTGATCGAGTCCTGCTTCCAGGCGGTCTGCCAGGACAGGTCGACCTTGTTGGCCGCAGCGTTCCAGGTGAACTCGGCACGACGGGTCGTCTTCGTGATCGCCAGGTAGAGCGACGCGTAGGTCTCGATGCCGGTCGGCAGGGGAGCGACCTCCGCGAAGGCACCGCCCGCGTCCCAGTTGTCGATGCCCGAGCAGGGGATCGTCGACTGCAGGGTGCCGGTTGCGTCCCACATGTGGTTGGCGCGACCGACCATCACGTTGCCGTTGTCGCCCCAGCCCTTGCCGATCTCGTTGTTCAGCGCCGGCAGCGCGCCGGTCGCCTTGAGCTTCACGAGCAACTTGCTGGTGCCGACGCTGCCCGCGGCGAAGAACACCTTGTCGGCCGTGACCGTCTTCGTGGCGACGACGGTGCCCGAGGTGTTGATCTGCTCGATCGTCACCGTGAAGCCACCGCCCGACGCGGGCGCCACCGAGGTGACCTTGTGCAGGGTCGAGACGTTCACCCGGCCGGTGGCCAGGGCCTGGGCGAGGTAGGTCTGGACGAGGGACTTCTTGCCGTGGTCGTTGCCGTACATGACCTGGCCGTCGAGCGCCGAACGGGTGACCGTCCCGGCCTGCTCGGCCTTCATGTAATTCCAGTCGTAGATGTCGGGGACGAACGTCCACGCGAAGCCCGAACGTTGCGCGTGCTTCCGTCCCACCCGGGCGTACTGGTAGCAACTCGCGGTCTCGAACCAGGCCGGGTCGATGGAGGCGACGCCGAGCGCGGCGTTGGCCCGCGGGTAGTAGGTGTTGTACATCTCCGTCGCGTCGACCGACGGCAGGATCGTGTTGAAGCGCGACTGCTTGGGGGTGACAGCCATGCCTCCGTTGACGAGCGAACCGCCGCCCACGCCGCGGCCCTGGTAGACCGTGATGCCCGCGAACTCCTCGGCGTCGAGGACGCCGGTGTACTTCTCGATGGTCGTGTCGATCGGGAACCCGAAGAAGTTGCTGACCGGTGCCTTGGACTTGGTCCGCAGCCAGTAGGCCCGCTTGTCGGGCGAGGTCACCTTCGCGAAGATCTTGCCGTCAGGACCGGGGGTGTCCCACGACATGCCCATCTCGACCATCTCCACCGGGATGCCGGCCTGCGCGAGGCGCAACGCGGCCACCGCGCCGCCGTACCCGGTCCCGATGACCAGCGCCGGAACCGAGGCGCCGTTCCCGATCGCTGCGGCACTTGCCCGCCCCGGCATCGCGGCGGGCAGTCCTACCGCCGCGATGCCGAAGGCCGAGCCGGTGCCGGCCAGGAATCCGCGCCGGGAGACGCGGCTGCGTCCCTTGCCCGGCGTCGTTGTGTCCTGCATGTGATCTCCCTCACGTTGTCGGACGAAACAAGAACATGTTCTACAGGGCGGATCGACGACCCGTCACCCCTTACTGACGGGTAGGGGGTACTCGCGTTTCCTTGGACATCTGTCCAGTCAGCCGGTGATCCGCAGGTCGAGTCCGCCGACCCTGGCGGGCTCGATCCGGAGTTCGGTGTCGGTCGACCCGGCGCCGAGGAGGGCGCGTTCGGCCAGCCAGGCGCTGGTTGCCGGGATCGAGGTGGCGCCGAAGACGAGGCGGGCGAGGCCGTCCCTGTTCCCTGCTTCCAGGACGAGCGCGGGACCGTCGTCCAGCACCCACCGGTCCCCGGTGCCGATGGCCGGATCGAGGAGCCCCTGCCAGCGCTGCCGGGCTGCGTCGAGGTCGCTGGCGGTGACGACGACTTCCCGGACACCGGTGAGGCCGGGGCCCGCCGCCTGGGTCTCAGCGAACCTCTGCGCGTCGGCCGCCCGGCGGGCCGGGACGTCGTGGCCCCACTCGCAGATGGCGAGGTACTCGGGCGGTAGTGCGAACAACCCGGCGGACATCCGCCCGAGACGGCGGCCAGAGGCAACTCGTCCCATGGCCGAGCCCATCGCCCCGGACATGGGCGCGCCGGCGACGAGCGCCCGGGCGCTCGCTCTGGAGACGACCGGCGTCCCTTCGCTGAGCACGCCGTCGACCGGGAACACCCGCCAGTTGGGGCCATCCGTGGCTCGTCGGAAGGGCCCATACGTGGAGGGGCGCGTGTGGGGTCCGGCGAAGGCCAGCGGTGCGAGATGGGGCACGCCCCGGTCCTGGAGTTGGGCGCTGGAGGCTGCCGCCGTGGTGGCGGGCTCGAAGACGATGCCGGTCAGTGCGATGCCGTCGCCCGGTTGTGGACCACCCCGTTGCCGGGTCGATTCCAGGGTCATGTTGCCGGCCGCGAGGATGATGAGTTCGAACGTGGGACAGCCGACCTGGGGCGCGCTCACGGGGAGTCCGAGAACCTCGGCCAGTACGGCGGCGGTGGCCTCCGGATCCTTGCTGAGCACGTTGACGTGGTCGATGCGGCACACTGCGGCCGGCCGCATCAGGCCTTGGCCTGCGCGATCCCGATGACCAGTGGCCGCACGATCGGCGGTGCCTTGAGCAGCTGGTCGTGCCGCAGTTCGGACACCGTGAATCCGGCGCTCTCGATCGAGGCGAGCGTGTCGCGGTTGCAGTGGCAGCCGTGCCCGATCCGGACCTGGATGCCGTGCAGGCGGTCCTGCCAACGGGCGAGACCGGGGTCGTCCGATCGCACGTGCTCGAGGAACAGCAACCGGCCGTCCGGCTTGAGCAGTCGGCGGATCTCCGTGAGTGACTTCGCCGGATCGCCGACCGTGCACAGGACCAGGGTGGAGACGACGACGTCGAAGCTCGCGTCGACGAAGGGGAGGTCCTCCGCCGGCGCCCGCACCACCTCGGCGGTCCGGGCGGACGCGGCGAGCTTGTCCTCCAGGCGGCGGGCCATCGGCTCCTCCGGCTCGGTGATCACGAGCTCGGCCACGTCGTCGCCGTAGAACGGCAGGTTGGCGCCCGTGCCGCCGCCGATCTCCAGCACCCGCCCGCTCGCGCGCCCGACGAGCGCCTGGCGATGCGCGCGGAGCACGGACTTCTCGGCGCCCTCCATGATCCGGTCGTAGCCGGCCGCGAAGACTCGTCCCCAGATGCTCATGTCAGACCGCCTCGAGCGCGATGGGCACGCCGTTGAGGTGGGACATGCCCGCCAGTCGCTCGACGTCGGTCACATTGCTCGACGTGAGCTGATTGACGTTGGCGCCACCGGCCTTGTTCGCGCGCTCCCAGCCACCGCCGACATGGCCCCAGCCGTGCGGCACGGCGACCGTACCCTCGCGGACTTCGTCGGTCAGCAGGGCGATCGTCTCGATGACGCCGTGTTCTGAACGGATCCGGACCTGCCCGCCGTCGGCAATCCCGGAGGCGACCGCGTCACTCGGGTTGATCCGTGCGCGATGCTCGCGCTTGCCCTTCATCAGCAGCTCGCTGTTGTGCATCCAGGAGTTTTGGGAGCGCAGTTCGCGCAGCCCGATCAGCCGCAACGGGAACGCCGGGTCGTCGACGTGCCGATCACCGAGCCGGGCGAGTTCCTCGGCGATCGCCGGGGGATCGAGGCGCACCTTGCCGCCGCGGTGTCGTACGGCGTGCTTGAGCTGCCCGGTCGCGGCGTGGTCGCCCAGGACGATGCCGTGCGGGTTCTTGCGCAGCTTGGCGGCGTTGAGTCCGCCACGTCGCAGGCCGAACCTGTCGCCGTACGGGCCGAGGCGGAGAAGGTTCTCCATCAGGGCGCGCGGGCTCAGCCAGACGGGCGAGAGCCGATGAGCCAGCGCGACCGGTTTCCCCACGTGCCGCAGCGGCCCGAGCATGAACAACGCGACCCCGGCACGACGAGCGATCTCGTCGACGATCTCCCACTCCTGGCGGGCTTCGCCGTACGGCGCCAGGACCGCCTCGGTCGACTGGAAGAAGGGCGTCGGGGCTGCCGAGGCGATGGCGATCGGGAAGTCCTCGCGCTCGAGGAAGGTCGTTGCGGGCAGGACGTAGTCGGCATGCCGGTTGGTGTCGTTGACGTAGAGGTCGAGCGACACGAGCAGGTCGAGTTCGGGCAGCGCAGCGGACAGCGCCTCGCCGTTCGGGACCGAGAGGACCGGGTTGCCGGCGACCAGGAACATCGCCTTCATCTGGCCCTTGCCCGGGGTCGTGATCTCGTCGGCCATCAGGGCTGCGGGGAACGATCCGAGCACTTCGGGGAAGTCGCCGAGCCGCGAGCGCTTCTTGTCGTACGACGCCAGCCCGACCCGCTCGGCCATCTCCTCCAGCGGAATGGCGCCGACGCTGAACAACGTGCCGCCGGCCCGGTCCAGGTTGCCGGTCACGATGGAGAGCGCATCGATCAGGAAGCTGACCAGCGTGGCGTGCCGGCCCAGGCACGCACCCGTTCGGCCGTACGCCGTCGCGCTCGGCGCGGTCGCAAAGTCCCGTGCGAGTTGCCGGACCGTCGCCGCGGGCACGCCGGTGATGGCTTCCGTGTCCTCGGGGGACTGCGCGGCCGCGGCGGTGCGAAGCAGGTCGACGCCACGGGCCTGCTTGCGGAGGGCGGCCTCGTCGGCCAGACCCTCCTCGAACACCACGTGCAGCAGGGAGAGGAGCAGCCACGCGTCGGAGTCGGGCTTCACGGAAATGTGCTCGAAGGCCCGGGCCGTCTCGGACCGACGGGGGTCGACCACGACGACGCGACCGCCACGGGTGGTGATCGCCTTCAGGTGGTCCTTGATGCGTGGCGCGTTGATCGCGCTGCCGTGGGACACGA
Source organism: Nocardioides sp. WS12 (assembly GCF_014108865.1). Taxonomy (NCBI): domain Bacteria; kingdom Bacillati; phylum Actinomycetota; class Actinomycetes; order Propionibacteriales; family Nocardioidaceae; genus Nocardioides; species Nocardioides sp. WS12. The sequence goes on from NZ_CP053928.1 coordinate 2,287,389, forward strand.
GCGGATTGGCGCCGAGCACGAGCAGGAAGTCGGTGCGGGGGAGGTCCGGGAACGGCAGTTGGGTCAGGGCGCCGTACAACAACTGGCTGGCGACGAACCTGCTGTTGATGTCCTGCGAACCGGCCGAGTAGAGGTGGTCGGAGCCCAGCCCCTTCATGAAGCCCGCGACCCAGAGGGTCGTGGAGTAGGAGAAGGCGCTCGGGTTGCCGAAGTACATCCCCACCGCCTTGCCGCCGTACGTCGACCGGACCTTCTTCAAGCGGGTCGCGATGTCGGACAGGGCGTCGTCCCAGCTCACCTGTTCGAACTCGCCGGACGCGTTGCGGCGCAGCGGATGCAGCACCCGGTCGGGGTCGTTCTGGACGTCGGTGAACGCGATCCCCTTCGGGCATGCCTGGCCGCGGGACAGCGGGTGGTCCTGGTCGGGACGGAGCGAGAGCAGGCGGCCGTCCTCGACAGTGGCGACCAGACCGCACAGCGGTTCGCAGATCCGGCAGTAGGTGACCTTCTGTTCGACCGTCATTCGAGCAGTGTGACCGACCGGGGAGTTGCCCGCCATGGTCACGTCGCGGGGGCTGCGGCCCCTCAGCCAGTAGCGTGGCGCGATGAGTGACGACGAACATCGCAACCCGTCCGAGGTCTCCTCCGAGCGGAGCTGGTTCGACGAAGTCGCCGCCCGGGCCCAGGACATCGCGTCCCGTGACGTGTTCTTCCTCGCGATCGTGGGCCTCACCGTGCTGTGGGCACCCAGCTATTTCCTGCTGCACTCGCTCGACCACTGGTACATCGCGTTCGTGCTCCCGGCCGAGATCCTGACCCTGTTCCTCGTCGTGCTGCTGGAGAACCACAACCGACGATCCGAGCAGGCGCTGCACCGGAAGCTCGATGCCTTCGCCGCAGCCCTCGCGGCGATCGCTGCGGACTCGGCGTCCGAGGACGTCAGGAAGCACGCCAAGGAACTGCGTGCCGCCGTCGGTCTGCAGGACCGCGAGAGCACCGACTAGCTCAGCGCGAACGCCCGCTCCGCCATCGGGAGCGCGGCCGCCCGGTCCTCGGGCACCAGCCCGACCCGGGTACGACGATCCAGCAGGTCGTCCACATCGGCAGCACCTTCGTGGGTGATGCCGAACACGAGCTCTGCGAGCGTCACCCCCTGCGGGCCGGGTGCCAGGAGCTCGTCCTCGGTCAGCCCGGTGACATCGACCGCGTTGGACAGCACCAGGGCGGCCTCGGTGCCGAATCGTCGTACAAGACGGGCGGGGGCTTCGAGGAGGGCGAGTTCGTCGCGGGGCGCGGCGCCGAGCAGCGGCAGGTTGCGGGTGAGGCAGGGCGACGAGGTCAGCGCGACCGCGTCGACCGCGTCTTCGGCCATCTGCCGGTACGTGGTCAGCTTGCCGCCGACGATGGTCACGACACCGGTGGGTGAGGTGAGCACGGCGTGCTTGCGGGACAGGTCGGCGGTCGAGCCGTCGGAGTCGAGCAGCGGACGCAGGCCGGCGTAGGTGCCGATCACGTCGGCACGGCGGATGGGCTTGTCGAAGGCGGCACCGACGACGTCGAGCAGGAAGCCGATCTCGCTCTCGCTGGCCTGCGGGACGTCGGGGATGTCGCCCTCGGTCTCCTCGTCGGTGAGGCCGACGTAGATGGTGCCGTTCGGCTGGGGGAGGGCGAAGACGAACCGGCTGGTCGTGCCGGGGACGGGAACGGTGAGGGCCGCAGCCAGACCGGGGAGAGTCGACGCGCGCAGCACCAGGTGGGTGCCGCGCGACGGCTTCAGCTTCACGTTCTCGACCAGCGATCCGGCCCACACCCCGGTGGCGTTGATGACGGCCCGCGCCGTCACGGCGTGGGTCTCGCCGGTCAGCTCGTCGCGGAGCACAGCGCCCTTCCCGGTCGCCGAGACCACGCGGGCGCGGGTGCGCACCTCGGCTCCCAGGGAGGCCGCCGTACGGCACAGACAGGTGACGAAGCGGGCGTCGTCCTCGAGTTGGCCGTCCCAGCTGAGGAGGCCGCCGCGCAGGCCCTGCTGGCGCAGCGACGGCGCGAGGCGCAGCGCCTCGTTGCGCGAGATCCGTCGGGGCCGGGGGAGGGTGTCGACGCTGGTGCCGGCGCTGATCCGCAGGGCATCACCGGCACGGAAACCGGCGGAGGCGAGCGCGGCCTGGGCGAGCGAGACGCTCGACATCAGCGGCAGCAACATCGGCATCGGGTGGCTCAGGTGCGGAGCCGTCGACTCCATCAGGATGCCGCGCTCCACGGCGCTCTCGTGGGCGACGCCCACCTGCCCGTTGGCGAGGTAGCGGAGCCCGCCATGCACCAGTTTGCTCGACCAGCGCGACGTACCGAAGGCCATGTCGTGCGCGTCCACCGCGAGCACCGACAGGCCACGCGAGGCGGCATCGAGAGCCACGCCGGCGCCGGTGACGCCGAGGCCGATGACCAGTACGTCGACCGAGACGGGCGCGTCGGCGAGGCCGGGACGGACGCGGGAAGGAGTGGACGTCATGGTGCGAGGTACCTCCGGACGAGAGCGGTGAGTTCGGTGTCGAAGTCGGTCTGGGTCAGTTCGTCGTCCTGCATCGTGTGCGCCGAGATGGCGAAGCCGTGGGCGGCGAGCATGAGGGAGCGAGCCATCAGCAACGGGTTCCCGGAGCGGATCTCGCCGGTGGCCTGCGCTTCTGCAAGGCGGTCGGCAAGAGCGCCGATGATGACGTCCTGGGAGCGGCCGCGCCGGTCGATCAGGTAGGGCAGCAGTTGTTCGGGATCGACGTCGACGATCCGTCGGAAGAGTTCGTTCTCGCGCAGCACCGAGACGGCCGCGGCCATGCGACGCGCGATCACGTCGAGCAGGCCGTCCGCTTCCTGCACGACCTCGTTGACGACCTGGTCGATCTGCGCGACCCACTCGCGCGTCATCAGGTCGGCGAGGATCGACTGCATGTCGGGATAGGCGCGGTAGACCGTCATCCGGGACACGTCCGCGCGGCGGGCCACATCGGTGAGGGTCGCGCGCTTCCAGCCCACCGTGAGGATGACCTCGCGGGCTGCGTCAAGGAACCGATCCTTGTTACGAACTGACGTCATGTGTCACACTGTAACGCATGACCCAGGAAATGCACCCCCAGCGCTGGGGAAGCCCCGCCCACGCAGGCCCCCTGCCGGAGTCCACCCAGGGCCTCGTGGAGTTCGCGTTCGGTGCGCTCAGCACGCCGGCCGTCGCGGACGTCTCCCTTCCCGCTTCGGGCCTTTCCGACGACCTCCTCGCCGGCCTGCGCGACGTCATCGGCGCTGCGAACGTCCTCACGGACGACGAGAGTCGTCGCCTGCGTACTCGCGGCAAGTCGACCCCCGACCTGCTGAAGGCTCGCTCCGGTGACCTCACCGACGCGCCCGACGCCGTCGCACGCCCCGGCTCGCACGACGAGGTCGTCCAGTTGCTCGCCTGGGCCGTCGACCACCACGTCGCGGTCGTCCCCTTCGGTGGCGGTACGTCGGTCACCGGCGGTCTCGTTGCGCGACGCGAGGGCTACGCCGGCCTGGTCAGCCTCGACCTGATCCGGCTCAACCAGCTCGTGAGCGTCGACCCGATCTCCATGACGGCGAAGCTGCAGCCCGGCATGCGCGGCCCCGAGGCCGAGGCGGCCCTCGCGGCCCACGGCATGACGCTCGGCCACTTCCCCCAGTCCTTCGAGTTCGCCACCATCGGTGGCTTCGCGGCGACCCGCAGCAGCGGCCAGAACAGCGCGAGCGTCGGCCGCTTCGACCAGCTGGTCGTCGGCCTCAAGGTCGCCACGCCCATCGGTGAACTGGTCGCCGGCTCCTCGCCGCTGAACGCCGCCGGCCCCGACCTCCGCCAGCTCGTGCTCGGCTCCGAGGGCACCTTCGGTGTCATCACCGAGGTCACGGTGCGGGTCCGCGCGATCGCCACCGAGACGGCGTACGAAGCCTGGCGCTTCGAGACCTTCGCTGCCGGTCAGGCCGCGATGCGCCACCTCGCGCAGAACCAGATCCTCCCGACCATCATCCGGCTCTCCGACGAGAGCGAGACGGCGCTCAACCTGGCCAGCCAGACGGCCGTCGGTGCGGAGGCCGCCACCGGTTGCCTGATGATCGTCGGCCACGAAGGCGCCTCGATCGCCAACAAGCGCGGCGTCGTCACCGAGGCGCTGACCGCCCTGGGCGGCGAGGCGCTCGGCGAGGAGCGCGGCAACGCCTGGAAGGCCGGGCGCTTCCACGCGCCGTACCTCCGCGACTCGATGCTCGACGTCGGCGTCCTGGTGGAGACGCTGGAGACCGCCACCTTCTGGTCCAACACCGACCGCCTGTACGCCGCGGTGAAGAGCGCGCTCGAGGCCAGCCTCGGCGAGGGCACCCTGGTGCTCTGCCACGTCTCGCACGTCTACGAGACCGGCTGCTCGCTGTACTTCACCGTCGCGGCCAAGCAGGGCGACGACCCGCTGCCGCGCTGGCTCGCAGCCAAGGCGGCGGCGTCCGACGCCATGATCGAGTCCGGCGCGACGATCACGCACCACCACGCTGTCGGCACCGACCACAAGGCGTGGTTCGAGCGCGAGATCGGCCCCGTCGGCGTCGCTATGCTGCGCGGCGTGAAGGCCACCGTCGATCCCACCGGGATCCTGAACCCGGGGGTGCTGATCCCGTGAGGTCGTTCTCCTTCCTCGTCAACCCGCTGTCGGGCGGCGGTGCGGCTCCGGCGGCCGTCGTTCCCGTCGCGCGACTGCTCCGTGACGCGGGCGCCGAGGTCGAGGTCACGTACTCGCCCGGCCCCAAGGCCACGCTCGACCTGGTCAAGGCCGGCGTCGCGCGCGGCGACGTGATCGTCGCCGTCGGCGGCGACGGCATGCTGTCCTCGATCGCCGGTCAGGTCTCGCAGGAAAACGGCGTGCTGGGCATGGTCCCGGCCGGCCGCGGCAACGACTTCGCCCGGATGCTGAAGCTGTCGGAGGACTCCGAGGTCATCGCGAAGGTGCTCCTCGAGGGCGCCGAGACGCCGACCGACCTGATCTCCGTCACGCTGCCCGGCGCCGAGCCGCGCCTGGTCGCCGGCTCCGTCTACTCCGGCGTCGACGCTCGCGCAGGCGAGATCGTGGACAAGGTCCGCTGGATGCCGGCCAAACTGCAGTACCCCTATGCCGCGATCCACTCGCTGGCGACGTACGTCCCCTGCGACTTCACGGTCGTCGTCGACGGCGCGTCGAAGTCCTACCGTGCTGCGACCGTGGTCGTGGCGAACTCCGGTTACTACGGCAAGGGGATCCACATCGCCCCGGACGCGTCATTGACCGACGGACTCCTTGATGTGATCGTCATCGAAGCAGTCTCGCGCCGCGAGATGATGAAGGCGTTGCCGAAGGCGTACGACGGGTCGCACGTGCTGCTCGACCAGGTGACCGTGCTGCGGGGGGCAACAGTGGAGATCAGTGGAAGCCCGTCGGTCCCGATGGGCGGCGACGGCGAACCGCTCGGGATGCTGCCGACGTCGGCGAAGTCGCCAGCGATTGTCCAGGTTCTCCCGGGTGCCCTGAAGATCCTCACGTGAAGTTCCTAGACCACGAGGCCGCCCTCACGGTGATGGCCGACAAGATGGCCGAGCTCAAGCCGAAGCTGCGCGGCTGGCTGCACGCGGGCACCGTCCCGTTCGTGATCGCTGCCGGCGTCGTCCTGATCGTGCTGTCGCCGACCGGGGAGACCAAGATCGGCTCCGCCGTCTTCATCGCTTCGGCGCTGCTGCTCTTCGGCGTCTCCGCGATCTACCACCGCGGCACCTGGCAGCCGGCGATCTGGGCGCTGCTGCGCCGCTTCGACCACGCCAACATCTTCGTCCTGATCGCGGGCACCTACACCGCGTTCGCGATGCTGCTGCTGGAGGGCACGTCGCGACTGGTGCTGCTCCTGGTGATCTGGTTGGCCGCCCTGGCCGGTGTGTTGTTCCGGGTGTTCTGGACCGGCGCCCCGCGCTGGCTCTACACGCCGATCTACATCGGCATGGGCTGGGCCGCTGTCTTCTTCATCCCCGACTTCATCGACGGCAGCGAGAAGCTCGGTACGGCGGTCGCGGTCGCCACGCTCGTGCTGGTCGCTTCGGGCGGCATCCTCTACACGCTGGGCGCCGTGATCTACGGGCTCAAGAAGCCGAACCCGAAGCCGGAGTGGTTCGGGTTCCACGAGGTGTTCCACACCTTCACGATCCTCGCCTTCGTGTGTCACTACGTCGCGGTGTCGTTGGCGACGTACGCGCTGCGATGACCGGGCGCGCGTCCGGCGGACGCCGGATGCCGAACGCCGCCATCGCGGACCTGATGGAACTGGAGCGGGTCCGCGACCACGACCAGTTCATCGTCGTACTCCGGGAGCGGTTGGCGGCCGACCGGCGTGTGCTCACCAACGCCCGGGTCAAGCAGTGGCTCGGCCGGCGGTGGCGCGACCTGTTCCTGGTCGAGGCGATCACGGACGAGAAGGCGCTCGCCGTGGCCTCGGTCCGTCGTCGCAACGATGCTCGGTCGGATCGCCAGAAGATCGCCGAACGCTTCCTCGCCCACGACATCGAGGACTGGCGCCTCGAGTTGCCGGCCGCGCGCCGGGCCGGACGCAAGAAGCAGTCCGTGGTCTACAGCCCGAGCTTCGTGCACTCGGGGATCCCGCTGATCGGCTTCGCCGACGAGTTCCCGGTGGTCGCCCAGCGGCATTCGCTGTCGGTGGTTCGGGCCGACTCGCACGGCATCCGCGGAGCGGGCGCCAACGCGGTGAACCTCCTCGACGCCGCCGTGCGGGGGATCGGATCGGACGCGGCCGGCGTGCCGATTGCCAAGCCCCGGAAGCCCGGCGACGTCGTGCTGTTCGGCTACTCCAAGGGAGCCACCGACGCCTACGTCTTCCAGGGGCTCCACCTCGACGTGGCTCCGCAACTGCGGGCCGTCGTCAACTGGGCGGGCTGCATCGGCGGCACGCCCTTCGTCGACGACCTCTATCGCGTGCTCGCGCCGTTGCCGATGACGCTCGGCCCGGGGCGCGCCGCGATCCTGCCGATCCTGAAGGCCGCCCTGCCGTTGGCGAACCTCGACGGCCTGCTCGAGCGTCGCGACGAGTTCGACCTCAAGGCCGCGCTCCTTGACCTGACGACCGCCGAGCGGAAGAGGTTCGCCGCCGAGTACGCCGAAGCCATCGACGACACCGACGTACCTGTCTTCAACGTTGCGGGTGCCGTCTCGCCGCTGGAGGTCCCGCACTTCCAGGCGCAAGCCGCGATCAGCCTGGGCCGCAAATGCGGCGCCAACGACATGCAACTGGCCGTCGAGCACGCCCAGTCGCACCAGCCGATGTCGACGACGCTCGGCGTCGTCCGGGCGCATCACTGGGACATCGCGCTCGGACCGTTCCCGCGCTCGCACCGGCTCGGCTCGTCGAAGCTCGACAACAAGTTCCCGCGACAGGCCGCGCTCGCGGCCACCTTCGTCCTACTCAATGAACTCGGGCTGTCCGGCTGACCTGGGGTCAGCCGTCCAAGGGGGTTCCACCATGTTCGACCTGATCCTGCACGCCATCCCGGTCTTCATCGTGTGCCTGGTGCTGGAGGCCGCGTCCTTCCATTGGCTGCCCGATGACGACGAGTTCGGCTTCGAGCGCCGCGACTCGGTCACCAGCCTGACCATGGGCATCGGCAGCGTCTTCATCAACCTGGGCTGGAAGCTGGTCGTCGTGGCGGCGTACGCCGGCGCCTTCCTGCTGGCGCCGTGGGAACTCCCGGCGGACAACCCGTGGGTCTGGGGCGCGCTGTTCTTCGCCGACGACTTCCTCTACTACTGGTACCACCGCACCCACCACACGATCCGGGTCTTCTGGGCCAGCCACGTGGTGCACCACTCGAGCGAGTTCTACAACCTGACCACCGCGCTGCGTCAGCCGTGGACGCCGTTCAGCTCGCTGCCGTTCTGGCTGCCGCTCGCTTTCCTGGGCTTCGAGCCGTGGATGATCCTGCTCCAGCAGTCGATCAGCCTCGTCTACCAGTTCTTCATCCACACCGAGCGGATCAACCACATGTGGAAGCCGATCGAACTCGTGATGAACACACCCTCGCACCACCGCGTGCACCACGGCTCGCAGAGCCAGTACCTCGACAAGAACTACGCCGGGATCCTGATCATCTGGGACCGGATGTTCGGCACGTTCGAGCCGGAGGGGGAGCGGGTCAAGTTCGGCCTCACCAAGAACGTCAACTCCTTCAACCCGTTCCGGGTGGCCACCCACGAGTTCTCCGCGATCGGCCGTGACGTGTGGCGCGCCGACACCTGGCGTGCCCGGCTCGGGTACCTGTTCAAGGGGCCGGGCTGGAGCCCGACGCGATGACGACCATGACCGTGGTGCCCCCCAACGTCGGCCGGCTGGCGCTGCCCGGCTCCGGTGACGCCGGCGAGGTCCAGGAGGTCTGGATCACCCCGCCTGCTTGGTGCGCGGCCGGTGCTCATCATTGGGGAACTCTTGATCAAGCAGGTTCATCAGAAGTTCCCCAATGATGTGAGGCAGTCCCCAGCGCGCCGCGGCAAGAGCGGGCGTCCCGCCCCGTCAGCAGCAGATCTGCACGAGTGCGAGCAACGTCGTCGGCGCACGGGGCTTCTGCGGGATCGAATGGTTGAGAATGACCTCGTGAAGGAGCCGGCCAGCGACATCGAGGTGGCCCTGTCTGCTGCCGCGGCGGGTGCGGCGGTTGTGCGTGCGGCCTATGGAGCCGTGCACATCCGTCACGAGAAGGATGGGGCAGACTTCGCGACCGAAGTCGACCTTGATGCCGAGCGCGCGATCCTCGGTGTGATTGAAGCGGCCCGTCCCGGCGACATTCGTATCGGGGAGGAATTTGGTCACTCGGGTGGCTCTGGTGACCGTCGCTGGCTTGTCGACCCTCTGTGCGGCACCGTCAATTTCGCGGCGCAGACCCCGCTCATTGCCGTCAACGTGGCGCTCCTTGACGGCTCGTCGAACATCGCCGCCGTGTCAGCAGATCCGATCACCGGTGAGTTCTTCTGGACCGACGGGCAGCGTGCCTTCGTTCGCCGCGATGGCTCCGACGTGCCGCTCGATCCCTCACCGGAGTCCCGCCTTGTCGATGTCAACTGCGATGGTCCTACTGACCGGCCGTTCGTGGGTCCGCAGCTCCTTGCTGACCCAGCCTTCCGCGCAGTCTTCGGCGCCCGGGTGGTGTCCACGACGCTGGCTGTTGCGTGGGTCGCTGGCGGGCGTCGAGCGGGATACGTCAGCGACGGAAACTTCACCGACAACGTTCATTTCTCGGCGGGAATCGCACTGTGTCGCAGCGCGGGATGCGTCGTGACGGACCTGACCGGCCAATCGCTGGAGGGGGGCCGCGGCCTGATCGTGGCGGCTGAAACCGTTACCCACCAGCGCCTGGTTCAACTCATCCGGCCACACATGGGTGAAGCGCCTTAGTCACGCGCACCCGCGGCACGACCGATCGGCGGCAGATGACTGCGTTGGCACCGCTGCGCTTGCGTTGGCTGCAGACTCGTCTCCATGGACGTCTCAGACGGTGGCAGATTCGGAACGGTGATGGCCTCAAACGTCATCGCAGACGGCATGGCTCTGGAGCTCACCGACTTCTCGGATCCGCAGCCAGGTCCTGTGTTGGAAGCGTTCTGGCATGACGACGGCTCTGGGTTCGACTTCCGTTGCCACCGCGAAGCGAGACTGCCGTTCGACGTGGTCGAACGGTTCATCGCGGAAGCGCGGCGCCGGCTGCCTCCCGAATCGAACTAGTCGCTGCAGGTCCGGGCGCTTGTCGGGCTACGGTTCCGGCGTGGATGCGGGCAGGCTTCTGAACGATCTCTGTGTGCGGCTCGGCTACTGCCTTCCGCCAGAGGACCAACAGGAGATCGTCAACAATCCACCACCATCAGTTGACGCTTTCACGGACGCAGTGATCGTTGCCGAAGGATTCGATCCGGTTCTCATGGATACAGAGCAGCGCCAGCAGGTTCGCCGCATGGTCGCTGCTGCGTTCGGCGAGCCAGTACGTCCGAGTGGTCGTAGCCGGCGTCCCCGCTGACGACCGCTCATCGGCGTGACTGCGGCATTGGAAGACGTTTCAGTCCGTTGTCGAGTCTCTTGCCGCGGCCGGGAGGGGCTTCAGATCTGGCCGAGACTTCCAGCCAACGTCTCGCGGCATCGCATCATCTGGGCAACTAGCGCGCCGAGCAGTTCCTCGTGAACTGGCGCAGCGGAAGTCCTGAACGACCAACTCGTTCCGTTCTCGCTCAGTGTCTTGATCAGGACGAAGACGAACTCGACAGCACAATCAGAATCCAGCGCCTCAATGTCCAGGACCCCCAAGACATCATCGATCGGAAGCCGAGATTCAGATCGGTCTGCGACCGATTCGTCGGCATCTTCGTCGTCGTCCTCGTAGAACCACTCGCTGACCAGCTTCTGCCGAAGAATCTCAGCCTGCACATCCAAGGCACCGTAGAGATCCAGGTCGTTGACACCGTCACCGCCACTGCGTGCGCCCCAACGCGGGCCTTCTGGGGTCATCACTTTGATGAGAAAGAATGCGAACAGCGGACGCTCACCGTCCACGAGCCCGTGAATCCTGGCGTTGGGCAGCGCTACCCCCGGGGAGACGCGATGCCCAGGCGCAGAGTCGTGCATAGCGTGATTCCTATCCTTGGCTCCCATGGCGGAAGTGTTCCACTCACCCGCGTACCGGCGCGCGACAGTGAGGACAAGATGAGTGCTCACCGCTCGACCCACTATCGACCCGCCAAGACCGCTCAGCGGCAGAAGAGTGCGTTTTCGGCAGGGCGCGACATTCCCGGCCTTAGCTGGTCGATGGCCGGCGTGTTGCCTTGGATTACAGGTTCACCCCGGGTTGGCCCTGGCCTGAGGACTCTTGGGGGCTCGGCCCCATGTACGGCGAGGACGGGTGGTGCCACTCCTGCGGCACACCGTTCAGCGAACAGACTGGTCATCTCACGCTCCAGGGCAGCGGATTCCCGACAGCCTCGGTGTTCATCCCTAACTGGCAGTTCAACGCCATTTGCCTCGACGCTGCGACGGCCCAGAACGTAGCGGCACGTTTCAACGTGAGTATGCGGGAGGTCCGCAAACCACGGTCAGGCGGAACTGGCGTGCAGCAACTCATCCCGAGCGTCGGCAAGGAGCCCTGGTACGACCCCGAGGAGCTTGGTCGAGTCGTGTTGGAGCGCCATCGTCAGTACAGCGGCAACAGCATTGGTGCAACGTGCTCTGCCTGCGGGCGATGGCGATGGCTGCCGGTCGTAGAAGGAGATGCCCCTATTCGTCCGCAGGCGCTCAGCGGCGACACCGACCTCATCGCTTCGCCTGAGACGTTCGGCGACGGCTGGAGCACCCACCGTCATCTGGCGGTGCGCCGGGCGCTCGCGGAAACGCTCGTCTCGGCCAACCCCCGCACCTTCAGCATCCGCGAAGTATTTCAAACCTAGTCGCTAGAACCGCCGTCCGATCGTCGGCTACAAAGAGACAGATCCGGGCGCATCCATCGTTCGACCCGGCGGGGGAGTAGCCGTTACCGACCGCGCAGCGGCAACCCGGCCACGGTGCGGACGACGCCCGACACCATGCCGACGTACCCCCACAGCGACCGGATCGACAGGGCGACCGAGAAGACCGTGCGGGTGCCGCTCGGTGCGGGTTTGCCCGCGAAGCGGTCGGCCATCCAGTTGATCATCAGCGGCAGCGCGAGCGGGTGCAGGCTGAGGTGCTCGCTGAACCGGTCGCGGACGTAACGCACGGTGGCGCCGCCTTCGACGTACCGGTCGTGCTGGCCGTCGACGTCCTCGACGTGGATGATCTGGTCGTGCAGTGCCTGAGTCATCAGGATCGGGCAGGTCGGGATGTTCTGGCCGAGGCGCAGGTCGCCGAAGACGTACTGGATCTCCGGGGTGGCCAGGACGTCGGCCAACGGTGCGTCCAGGTAGTTGTCGAAGTCGTCGCCACGGTGATGGACGACGGCGCCGAGGGTGCTGCACTTCTCGAGGCGCTGCAGTCGCTTGCGACCCTGGAACGACGCGTGCTCGTGGATGACGGACGACAGGCCCGGGTACCCGCTGCGCAGGCCGGCCACGACCATCGCCGGGAGGCCGGCGTGGAAAGTGCCGTTGAGACGGATGAACGTCTGCGCCGGATCGCCCACGGGAGCGCCGAGAGCGGCGCCGACGATGTTCAGTTCGGGGGCGTACGACGGCGCCATCTCGGCCGCCCACGACGAGGCCATGCCGCCGCCGGAGTAGCCCATGATGCCCACGGGGGTGGAGTCCTGGAGTCCCAGCGCCTCGAAGTCGAGGGCGGCGCGGATGCCGTCCAGGACGCGGTAGCCGGGCTCGCGGGCTGCGCCGAACCGGCCGAGCAGGCCCTCGTGGTCAGCGATCGAGAGGGCCCAACCCTTGCGCAGCATGCCCGCCAGGAATGAGAACTCCAGGGGCGGAATCGAACCCCACGAGCGCGCGCCGCGACGCATCGAGTACGACGGGAAGGCCTTGCCCGAGATCGCGTCGATCGCGCACTGGTAGGCCAGTAGCGGTCGCGGCACGTCGGGATCGGCGCCCTCGGGCAGCACCACGGTGGTGACGGCGGCTTCGGGTGCGCCGTGCAGGTCGGTGCTGCGGTAGACCAGTTGCCAGGCTGACACCTGCTGGGGGATCAGGCCGAGGAAGGCCAGTTCGACCTCGCGGGACCGGATGATCTCTCCCGGTGCGAGCAGCCCGAGTTCGGCCGGAGGTGCGAAGAACGGGTCGTCCTGGGGGAGCAGTGGACGCACATGCTTCGCGTCGGCCGTGGGCGCCGGGGCCTGATCGGGCAGAGGTTGCACGACGCCATACAAGCATTTGGCGGACCGTAACGTGGACGGATGCCACAGGGCGGCTCTCCCGCACCCGGGACGATGACGCCGGAGAGCACTGTCCGACGTGGGCAAAGTGCGTGATGCTGGTCACATCTGCTCCCGTCCGAGATCGAGGACCCATGCTCACCTTCGACGACCTTGCCGCGCTCAGCCTCGATGACCTTGCCGCGCTGTATGCCGGTGGCACGGTCCCCGAGAACTTCGCGCTCGCCCTCGACAACAAGCCGAAGGGCCGCATGGTCGCGGTCCGCGGCCTGGATGGCGTCCCGGTCGTCAACAAGGTCATCGACATCTTTGCCAAGCACCCGCTGTTCCCATGGGACGGCAAGACGATGGACGCGACCAGCGAGCAGACCGCGGACGGCATCAACCGCGTCAAGGCCGGCGCCAGGATGAACTGGTTCCCGTTCAAGACGAGCGTGCAGCCGTCGTCGATCGACGGCGAGCCGACGATCGTGCTGGACTACGAGCAGAAGGGGAACCCGATCCTCATCAAGAAGATCCACGACGAGATCCGCGAGGTCGCCCCCGGCATGTACCTCGGCCCCGCGATGGCCAAGGTCGGCAAGGACAAGCCGCCGGTCCTCGTGCTCTGGTTCGCCCTCGACACCAACAAGTAGTCCGGGGACGATCAGGCGCGGTCGCGGGCGATCGTCTCGGGAAGCACGTTCTCGACGATCGTCAGCAGGCTCTGCCGCAGCAGCAGGTGGACCTGCTCGCGGCTCAGCTTCTTCTTGATCAGCCATTCGCGACCGGCGGCCTTCGCCAGCTGGCCGTAGGCCCGGATGAACGCACGCAGCTCCTCGCGGTGATCGGTCAGATCGGCCATGTCGATCGTCTCGAGCACGCGGTCGACGGCGTCGTCCTCGGCCTTGAGCAGGATCCGCTCGAGCTCGGGGTCGCGGCCCAGGCCCGAGGACCCGGCCGCATTGATCCAGGCGGCGTCCTGGCCCGACAACGAGTCGAGGAACCAGTTCACGGCCGCGTCGATGCGCTCCTCGAGCGTGCCCCCGGGGGCATGGTCGATGACGTCCTCGGGGACGGATGCGGCCGCACGCACCACCTCGAGGTACAGGTCGCGCTTGGTGCCGAAGTAGTGGTTGAGCAGTCCGCGGGCCACACCGGCGTCGCCGGCGATGTCGGCCGTCGACACGTCGCGGTACGGGCGCAGTGCGAAGAGGCGCTGCGCGCTCGCGAAGATCTCCTCGCGCCGCTGGTCCGGGCCGAGGCGACGCCAACGAGGCTCAGTGGTCACGGGCCAAGCCTTTCATCAGTCCTGCTCGACCCAGGGGAGCCACTCGGGAACGTTCTTCTCAACGGTCCCGGGGAAGACGGGCGGGCGCTTCTCGAGGAAGGACATCACGCCCTCGATCGCGTCGGCGCTGGTCAGCAGGCCGGAGATCAGCCGCGAGTCGATCTCGTGTGCCGGGAACGGCGAGTCCAGGCCGCTGAGGCGGTTGAGCATCTGGCGGATCACGGCGATCGAGACCGGTGCGGTGTTGTCGCGCAGATCGCGAGCCAGGGCGTAGGCCTCGTTGAGCACCTCGTCGGGCGGGTGGATCGAGGTGACCAGGCCCGAGGACAGTGCCTCGTCGGCGCCGAAGACCCGGCCGCTGATCATCCAGTCCTGGGCCTTGGTCAGGCCGACCAGGCGGGGGAGGTACCAGACGGAGCCGCCCTCGGGGAAGATGCCGCGGCGGCCGAAGACGAAGCCGAACTTCGAGTCGGTCGAGCCGAGGCGGAAGTCGCACGCCAGCGTGATCGTGATGCCTGCGCCGACGGCTGCCCCGCGCATCGCGGCGATCACGGGCTTGTTCATCGTGAAGACACGCTTGGAGCACCGGCCCGCGGGCTCCTGCCAGGCGTTGACGTCGTCGACGTCCTCGTTGGTGTCGAACTCGCCGCCGGAGAGGTCGGCGCCGACGCAGAAGTGGTCACCGGCACCGGTGAGGACGACGACGCGGACGTCCTCGTCCTGGTCGGCGAGGTCGAGTGCGACGTTCAGTTCGTCGGCCATGGTGAGCGTGTAGCCGTTGCGTGCAGCGGGCCGGTTGAGCGTGATCGTGGCGATCCGGTCGGCCACCTCGTAGGTGATGTCCGTGAAGGTGCTCGCGAGCGTGGAGTCCATGGTGGCCTGCTTCCGTACGTTTTCGATGCGCTTGTTGACCGGCTGCCAACAGTAGTGCACTATTGGCGCTGTGCCAACAACTACTTCGTCCTGGATGACCGAAGACCTCGAGGCTGTCCGTGAGCTCGCTGCGACGTACTTCGTCAAGGAGGTCCTCCCGCGTGCCGATGAGCACCGGGCGCAGGGCCACGCGAGCCGCGAGGCCTACCTGAAGGCCGGCGAACTCGGCCTCGTGGGCATGTCCCTCCCTGAGGAGTACGGCGGCGGTGGCGCGTCGTTCGCTGCCGAGACCGTGCTGTTCGAGGAGCAGGTCCGTGCCGGCGACACCTCGATGGGCTTTGCCGTCTCGGTCGGCATCGTTGCCCACTACGTCAACGCGTACGCCACCGAGGAGCAGAAGAAGCGCTGGCTGCCCAAGGTCTGTTCGGGGGAGTGGGTGCTCTCGATCGCGATGACCGAGCCCGGCACCGGGTCCGACCTGCAGGCGATCAAGACGCGTGCGGTCAAGGACGGCGACGACTACGTCATCAACGGCGCGAAGACGTTCATCTCCAACGGCCACATCTGCGACCTCATCGTGATCGCTGCCAAGACCGGTGACGAGGCCGGCGCCGCCGGTATCTCGCTGATCGTGGCCGAGGTCGGCGACGACACCCCGGGCTTCACCCGCGGGCGCGTGCTCGACAAGATGGGCCAGCAGGACCAGGACACCGCAGAGCTGGCGTTCGAGGACCTCCGGGTCCCGCAGGCCAACCTGCTCGGCCCCCAGGAGGGCCACGGTTTCTACCAGATGATGGAGCAGCTCCCGCAGGAGCGACTCATCACCGCGATCCTGGCCCAGGCCCAGATCGAGAAGGCCGTCGAGCTGACGATCGCCTACACCAAGGACCGCCACGCATTTGGCAAGCCGCTGATGGCGCTGCAGAACACCCGCTTCGAGCTGGCGGAGTGCGAGACCATCTCCCGCTTCAACCGGGCGTTCCTCGACCAGTCCATCGAGAAGCACGTTGCCGGCACGCTCGACGCCACCGAGGCCTCGATGGCGAAGTACTGGATCTCCGACCGGGCCACCGAGGTCGCGGACCGCTGCCTGCAGCTGTTCGGCGGCTACGGCTACATGAACGAGTACCCGATCGCCCGCATCTACACCGATGTGCGCGTGCTGCGCATCCTCGCCGGTGCCAACGAAGTGATGAAGGAACTCATCGCCCGTTCGCTCTGATCTCGACGAGCTCGATCACCGACTCACCCATCGCGAAGTACCTAGGAAAGGACTGCTCGCGTGAGCACCGAAGCTTTCATCTACGACACCATCCGTACGCCCCGCGGCAAGAACCGGGGCGGTGCACTGACCAGCGTGAAGCCGATCGACCTGCTGGTGGGCCTGATTGACGAACTCCGCAAGCGCAACCCCGACCTCGACACCAACGCGATCGACGACTTCGTCGCTGGCGTCGTGTCCCCGATCGGCGACCAGGGCTCGGTCATCCCGAAGGCCGCGGCGCTCGCCGCCGGCCTGCCGGACACCGTGGGTGGTCTCCAGATCAACCGCTTCTGTGGCTCCGGCCTGGAGGCCGTCAACACGGCCGCGCAGAAGATCCGCTCCGGCTGGGACTCACTCGTCCTCGCCGGTGGCGTCGAGTCGATGTCCCGCGTCCCGATCGGCTCCGACGGTGGCGCCTGGGCGATGGACCCGGCCACCAACTACGACACCTACTTCGTGCCGCAGGGCATCGGTGCCGACCTGATCGCGACCGTCGAAGGCTTCAGTCGTGAGGACGTCGACACGTACGCCGTCCGCTCGCAGAACCTCGCGGCGCAGGCCTGGGCCGAGGGTCGCTTCAAGAACTCGATCGTTCCGGTCCACGACCAGAACGGCCTCCTGATCCTGGACCGCGACGAGCACATGCGTCCCGGCTCGACCGTCGAGTCGCTCGCGGGCCTCAAGCCGGCCTTCGCTGCGATGGGCGACGCCGGCGGCTTCGACGCCGTCGCGCTGCAGAAGTTCCACAGCGTCGAGAAGATCAACCACGTCCACACCGGTGCCAACAGCTCCGGCATCGTCGACGGTGCCGCCCTGGTGCTCGTCGGTTCGGAGCAGGTCGGCAAGACCTTCGGTCTGAAGCCCCGCGCCCGCGTCGTCGCGACGGCCACCTCCGGTGCCGACTCCACGATCATGCTGACCGGCCCGACCCCGGCCACCCACAAGGTGCTGAAGAACGCCGGCCTGACGCCGGACGACATCGACCTGTGGGAGATCAACGAAGCGTTCGCCTCCGTCGCCCTCAAGTGGCAGAAGGACTTCAACGTCCCGGACGAGAAGCTCAACGTCAACGGCGGCGCGATCGCGATGGGTCACCCGCTCGGTGCGACCGGCGCGATGATCCTCGGCACGATGGTCGACGAGCTGGAGCGGACCGGCGGCAAGCGCGCCATCCTCACGCTCTGCATCGGTGGCGGCATGGGTGTCGCCACGATCATCGAACGCCTCTGACCTCTCCCACTTTCCGTCTTTCACCTTTCGCCAAAGGAACTACTTCAGATGACTGACACCAACACGATCACGTGGGAGCAGGACGCGGACGGCATCGTCACCTTGACGATGGACGACCCGAACCAGTCCGCAAACACGATGAACGACGACTACCGCGCGTCGATGACCGCCGCGGTGGAGCGCCTCATCGCCGAGAAGGACGCCGTCACCGGTGTCGTGCTCACCTCCGCGAAGAAGACCTTCTTCGCCGGTGGTGACCTGCACGCGCTGCTCGCGGCCACCAGGGAAGATGCCCAGGGCCTGTTCGACTCGGTGAGCGAGATCAAGGCCGCGCTGCGCAAGCTGGAGACGCTCGGCAAGCCCGTCGTCGCCGCGATCAACGGTGCCGCCCTCGGCGGTGGCCTCGAGATCGCGCTGTGCACGCACCACCGCATCGCTGCGGACGTCAAGGGCATGCAGATCGGTCTGCCCGAGGTCCAGCTCGGCCTGCTCCCGGGTGGCGGCGGCGTCGTCCGTACTGTCCGGATGCTCGGCATCCTCGACGCCGTCCTCAACATCTTGACCACCGGCGCGAAGTTCGACGCCAACGGTGCGGTCAAGGCGGGCCTCGTCAACGAGGTCGTCCCGACGATCGAGGACCTGGTTCCCGCCGCGAAGGCGTGGATCAAGGCCAACCCTGACGCCGTCCAGCCGTGGGACGTCAAGGGCTACCGGATCCCCGGTGGCACCCCGGCCGTTCCGGCGTTCTCGGCCAACCTGCCGTCGTTCCCGGCGAATCTGCGCAAACAGATCAAGGGCGCGAACATGCCGGCTCCGCGGGCGATCCTGTCGGCCGCCGTCGAGAGCACGCAGGTCGACTTCGACAACGCGCTCGTCATCGAGTCGCGCTACCTCGTCGAGCTGGCCACCGGCCAGGTCGCGAAGAACATGATCAAGGCGTTCTTCTTCGACATGCAGCACATTGCCGCCGGCGGCAGCCGCCCCGACGGCTACGAGAAGTACGTCGCCACGAAGGTCGGTGTCCTCGGCGCCGGCATGATGGGGGCGGCCATCGCGTACGTCTGTGCCCAGGGCGGCATGGACGTCATCCTCAAGGACGTCTCGCTCGAGAACGCCGAGCGCGGCAAGGGCTACTCCAAGGACCTGCTCGACAAGGCCGTCTCTCGCGGCAAGATGACCCAGGAGAAGGCCGACGGCCTGCTCGCCAAGATCAAGCCGGCCGCCGAGGCCAGCGACCTCGAGGGTTGCGACCTGGTGATCGAGGCCGTGTTCGAGAGCGTCGAGCTCAAGCACAAGGTGTTCCAGGAGATCGAGCCCTTCCTCGCCCCCGGCGCGGTCCTCGGCTCCAACACCTCGTCGCTGCCGATCACCGGTCTCGCCGAGGGCGTGCAGACGCCCGAGAACTTCATCGGTCTGCACTTCTTCTCGCCCGTCGACAAGATGCCGCTGCTCGAGATCATCGCCGGTGAGAAGACCTCCGACGAGACCCTCGCCAAGGCTTTCGACATCGCGCAGCAGATCCGCAAGACGCCGATCGTCGTCAACGACAGCCGCGGCTTCTTCACCAGCCGCGTCATCGGCACCTTCCTCAACGAGGCCAACGCCATGGTCGCCGAGGGCATCTCCGCCGTGTCGATCGAGCAGGCCGGTCTCCAGGCCGGCTACCCGGCGGCACCGCTCAAGCTGTCCGACGAGCTCAACTTCCACACGATGAGCAAGATCCAGAAGGCCACCCAGACCGGCCTCGAGGCCGACGGCAAGGGCCACCTGTACTTCCACCACCCCGCGTACGACGTCATCGACGCGATGATCGAGAAGTTCGACCGCACGGGTCGTGCCCAGGGCGCCGGCTTCTACAACTACGTCGACGGCAAGGCCACCGGAATCTGGGAAGGCCTGGCCGAACACTTCGGTGCTGGCACCAAGGAGATCCCGCTCGAGGACATGAAGGAGCGGATGCTCTTCGCCGAGTCCATCGAGACCGTGAAGTGCTTCGACGAGGGCGTGCTGCGCTCGGTCGAGGACGCCAACATCGGCTCGATCCTCGGCATCGGCTTCCCGGCCTGGACCGGCGGCGTCGTGCAGTACATGAACGGTTACGAAGGCGGCCTGGCCGGCTTCGTCGCGCGAGCCCGCGACCTCGCGGACAAGTACGGCCCCCAGTTCACCCCGCCGGCGTCCCTGGTCGCCAAGGCAGAAGCAGGAGAAACCTACTGATGTACCTGACCCAAGGACTCCACCGTTCACTGCAGGCGACGCCCGACAAGATCGCCACGATCCACGGCGATCGCAGCCACACCTTCGCGGAGATGGGTGACCGCGTCGCGCGCTTCGCGGCCGGCCTCCAGGGGCTGGGCGTTGCGGAGGGCGACGTGGTCGCCATCCTGTCCCTCAATGGCGACCGGTACGTCGAGTACTACTCGGCCATTCCGTGGGCGAATGCGGTGCTCAATCCCATCAACATCCGGTGGAGCCCGCAGGAGATCATCTACGCGCTCAACGACTCCGGCACCACGGTGCTGCTGATCGACGACGCGTTCGCTCCGATGGCACCGGCGATCACCGCCAACTGTCCGTCGGTGACGACCCTGGTCCACTGCGGCGACGGTCCGACGCCGGAGGGCATGGTCTCCTACGAGGCGCTGGTTGCCGACAACGAGCCGGTTGCCGACGTACGCCGCGGTGACGACCAGTTGGCCGGGCTCTTCTACACCGGTGGCACGACTGGTTTCCCCAAGGGCGTCATGCTCTCGCACCGCAACCTGCTGACCTCCGCTCTGGGGGCGGTGGCCAGTGGGTACTTGCTGAACCGGAACTCGACGTACCTGCACGCAGCGCCGATGTTCCACCTGGCCGACCTGGCCGGCAACCTGGGCGCCAACCTGCTGGGCTGCACCCACGTCACCATCCCGTTCTTCGAGCCGAAGAACGTGCTGGTCACCCTCGAGAAGCACCAGATCACCGACGTGCTGATGGTGCCGACGATGATCCAGATGGTCGTCGATCACCCGGAAGCCAGGGACCACGACCTCTCGGCGCTCGAGCGCATCATGTACGGCGGCTCGGTCATCTCCGAGGGCGTCCTGCTCCGCACCAAGGCGCTGCTGCCGAACACCAAGCTGACCCAGGCCTATGGCATGACCGAGCTCGCCCCGGTCGCCACCCTGCTCGGCCCGGACGACCACGTCGACGGTCTGCTCACTGCCGCTGGTCAGGCTGCTCCGCACACCGAGGTCCGCATCCTCGACGACAAGGGCAACCAGGTCCCGACGGGCACTGTCGGCGAGATCTGCGTGTTCGGCGCCAACGTGATGCTCGGGTACTGGAACAAGCCCGAGGAGACCGCAGCGGTCCTCAAGGACGGCTGGATGCACACCGGCGACGGCGGCTACATCGATGCCAACGGCTTCGTGTTCGTGGTCGACCGGATCAAGGACATGATCGTCACCGGCGGTGAGAACGTGTACTCCGCCGAGGTCGAGGGCGCGATCTCCAAGTTCCCGGGTGTCCTGCAGTCGGCCGTCATCGGCCTGCCCAGCGACCAGTGGGGCGAGACCGTCCACGCCTGTGTCGTGAAGGCCCCTGACGCCGACTTCACCTCCGAGGCCCTGATCGCCCACGTGAAGGGCCTGATCGCCAACTACAAGGTTCCGCGCTCGATCGACTTCCTCGAGGAGCTCCCGGTGAACGGTGCCGGCAAGATCCTCAAGCGCGACCTGCGTGCGTCGTACGCCAAGGGGCAGGCATGACGTTCGACAGCCTGAACCCCGCCGACGGCACGCTCGTCTCCGCGTTCCCCGTGATGGGGGAGGCAGAAGTGCGTCGGATCGTCGGTACGGCGCGCGAGGCCACCACCTGGTGGCGGGGGATCGGCTTCGACGGCCGCGCTGAGCGGCTGGCGGCGTGGCGCCGCGACATCTGGCACCGGGTCGACGAGATCGCCGAGCTGATCCACCGCGAGAACGGCAAGCCGGTCGAGGACGCCGTCCTCGAGGTGGTGCTGACGGTCGAGCACCTGCACTGGGCCGAGAAGAACGCCGCCAAGGTGCTCCGCACCCAGAAGGTGAACCCCGGTCCGCTCTTCGCGAACTACTCCGCCCGGGTCAGCTACGACCCGCTCGGCGTGGTCGGTGTCATCGGGCCCTGGAACTACCCGCTCTACTCGCCGAACAGCGCCGTCGCCTTCGCGCTGGCCGTCGGGAACACGGTCGTGCTGAAACCGAGCGAGTTCACCCCGGCCGTGAGCCAGTGGTACGTCGACGCGTTCGCCGCGGCTAACCCGGACGCCCCCGAGGGCGTCCTGTCCCTGGTCACCGGCCTCGGCGAGACCGGCGCGGCGCTGTGCAACGCGGGCGTCGACAAGATCGGCTTCACCGGCTCGACCCGGACGGGCAAGCGAGTGATGGCGCAGTGTGCAGAGACGCTCACGCCTGTCGTCCTCGAGTGCGGCGGCAAGGATCCTGTGATCGTCGCTGAGGATGCCGACCTCAAGGCTGCGGCCCGGGCCGTGGCGTGGGGCGCCTTCGCGAACTCCGGCCAGACCTGCGTCGGCGTGGAGCGGGTGTACGTCGTCGACGAGGTCGCTGACGAGTTCCAGGCCCTCCTGCTCGAGCAGCTCGACGGAGTCCGCTCCGGCCAGGACGACAAGGCCAACTACGGGCCGATGACGATGCCCTCCCAGGTCGACGTCGTACGACGACACGTGGCCGACGCCGAGGAGCGAGGTGCGACCTTCCTCAAGGGCGGGCCGGCGTCGATCGGCCAGCGGTTCATCGAGCCGATCGTCATCACCGACCTGCCGGAGGACGCGCTGGCGGTGCGCGAGGAGACCTTCGGGCCGACCCTCACGCTGTGCCGGGTGGACGGTGTGGACGAGGGCATCAAGTTCGCCAACGACCACGACTACGCGCTCAGCGCCTCGGTCTTCTCCCGCTCACGGGGCGACGAGATCGCCGATCGACTGCGTGCGGGACAGGTCAGCATCAACGCGGTGATCGCGTTCGCCGGCATGGGTGCGGTGCCGATGGGTGGGGTGGGTGCGAGTGGCTTCGGCCGGGTCCACGGTGCCGACGGCCTGCGCGAGTTCGCCCAGACCCGCGGCGTCGTACGCCAGAAGTTCGGCCTGCCGGGCTTCGAGTTGATCGCGATCAAGCGGGCCAGGCACGTGTTGCCGGTGATGAGGAAGATCCTCAGCGTGCGGCACGGCCTCTGAGGACCATCGGCACGAGGTGCCGGCGCGCGAACTCGTTGAGCTGCTCGGGGGAGTCGAGCTCGATGAGGGCGCGCGGGGTCAGCAGGTAGGAGTGCACGACGCGGACGAGCAGCTCCGCGTCGGCCTCCATGCCCTCGGTCGTCTCGAGCAGGCCGTCCTCGACCGCTTCGCCGAAGAAGCCGAGGGTGGCGACGGTCGCGCCGGTGACGAGGACGCTGCCTTCGGTGGTCAGTTGCAGGAGCACGGTCTCCGGCTCGACCTGGAGCATGCGGGCGAGCATCGCGTGGCCGCGGACCTGCTGCATCATCGACGTGAAGCCGAGCTCGACCCGCTCCGCCAGGGTCGTTCCGCGCCGGGCCGTGGCCGCGACGTCCAGGAAGAGCCGCGTCGCCTCACGGGTGACGACGGCCTGGATCACCTGTTCCTTGTTGCCGATCCGGCGGTAGACGGTGACCCGATCGATCCCGGCGCGCCGCGCGATGTCGCCGATGGTCGTGCGCTTGATGCCGAACTCGGCGCACTGGGCGAGCGCGGCGTCGAGGATTGCGTGCACCTCGGGGGCGTGGTGGCCGTCGTCGCCGTCCGTCCCGACCGCGTCTGCGACCGAGGCCACCGCGCGACTCAGGGCGTCTCTCATGATGCAGAGCATACGAAAGAAACATTGCAACAACAAACGTTGCTTTGTTACATTGGAGGCCTCGTCGGATCCTGGAGGCAAGACCATGGCAAAGAAGCCGAACCGCGCGTACACGAGCGAAGCCCTCGCGATCAACGCCCGCGACGTGTCCTTCGACTGGACCGGTGTCCCCACCGAGTACATCCCCGGTCACCCGTATGCGACGCACTTCTGGAACGTCATGCACCTGGTGCTCCCCGAGGGTGAGCGCGCCATGGCCGACGTCCTCGGCCGCGCCCTGTCCCAGATCGACGACCCCCGCCTGCAGGAGGAGCTCCAGGGCTTCATCGGCCAGGAGGAGACGCACGCCAGTTCGCACGAGTCGTTCCGGATCTACCTGGAGCAGAACGGCTTCGACATCCCGAAGATCACCCACCTGATGGAGTTCATCATCGGGCAGGTCTTCGGTGACCACGGTCTGAAGGGCCGGGCCGGCGAGGCCTGGTTCCATGAGCGCCTCGGCATCTACGCCGCTGCCGAGCACTTCACTGCCGTGATCGGCGAGTGGCTGCTCGACAACGAGAAGTTCGACGAGATCGGTGTCGACCCCACCATGCTCGACATGCTGCGCTGGCACGGTGCCGAGGAGATGGAGCACCGCAACGTCGCCTACGACGTCTACCAGTACGTCGACGGCAGCTACGCCCGTCGCGTCCGCACCGCGTTCATCGCCTCGGGTGGCCTGCTCGCCCTCTGGCTCTACACGTCCAGCTGGATGTACGCCCAGGACCCGACCGTCACCCGGCACAAGTGGACCTGGCCGATCGAGTTCGTCAAGGACACCCGCAAGGGCCTGATGCCCGGCATCCAGTTCGTCATCAAGGAGATCCCGCAGTACCTCCGCCCCGGCTTCCACCCCTCGCAGATGGGGCCGATCGACAAGGCCGTCCGCTACCTCGCGGTGTCCCCGGCAGCGCGCGGCACCGAGGCGGCAGCACGGTGACGACGCTGCCGTTGCGTGCCCTGGCGAAGGGCGCGCAGGCGTACTCCGCCGTGTTCGCGGCCAGCGCCGCGGCGCCGTACCTCTCGCGCTCCACCCCGGTGCGGATGACCGGCTTCGACATGGACCTGGTGGTGGCCTCCACCACGACCGTCGTGGAGGACGTCATCAGCTTCGAGCTGCGCAATCCCGACGGCTCGGACCTGCCCGCCTGGGTGCCCGGCGCCCACCTCGACGTCTTCCTGCCCTCGGGCGCGCAGCGTCAGTACTCGCTGTGCGGTGACCCTGCCGACCGCAGCAGCTACCGGATCGCCGTACGACGGATCGAGAACGGTGGTGGCGGTTCGCTCGCCCTGCACGACGAGGTCGCCCAGGGCGACACGATCACGGTGCGCGGACCGCGCAACGCGTTCACGTTCATCGACGTCGAGTCGTACCTCTTCATCGCCGGCGGCATCGGCATCACGCCGATCCTGCCGATGGTGCGCGAGGCCTCGCGCCGCGGCAAGAACTGGACGATGATCTACGTCGGCCGGTCGCTGGCGACGATGCCGTTCATCGACGAGTTGCAGGCCCTCGAGGGCGGCGAGCTCGAACTGCTTCCCGACGACGAGTTCGGCGTGCCGGACGTCGCCGCCCTGCTGGGCCGCGCCGAGGCCGGTGCTGCGATCTACGTCTGTGGCCCACCGCAGATGATCGACACCGCGCGCATCCTGCAGCGCGCGCTCAACCCGACCGGCTCGCTGCACAGCGAGCGGTTCTCCGCCCCTCCCGTCGTGGGCGGCCACGAGTTCGATGTCCGCCTGGCCCGCACGGGCGTGACCGTGAAGGTGGCGGCCGACGAGTCCGCGCTGGTCGCGATCCGTCGTGAGGTCCCGGGCGTGCGCTACTCCTGCCAGCAGGGTTTCTGCGGCAGCTGCAAGCACGCCGTCATCGAGGGCGCGGTCGAGCACCGCGACAACAAGTTGCGGGCGGAGGAACGCGAGGACTCGATGTTGATCTGTGTCTCGCGTGCCGCCGGCGACAGCCTGACCCTCGATCTCTGACCGAAAGGCTCACCATGACTCAGCAACTCAACGGGCAGCACGTGAGGGTCGCGATCATCGGCGCCGGCTTCGGCGGCCTTGGTACGGCGATCCGCCTCAAGCAGACCGGCAGGGACGACTTCGTCGTACTCGAGCGCGCGGACGAGGTGGGCGGCACCTGGCAGATCAACAACTACCCGGGCGCCCAGTGCGACGTGCCGTCGCTGATCTACTCGTTCTCGTTCGCGCCGAACCCGAACTGGAGCCGGCTCTACCCGTTGCAGGAAGAGCTCAAGACCTACATGCACCAGTGTGCGGAGGACTTCGAGGTCCTGCCGCACATCCGCTTCGGCACCGAGGTGACCGACGCGTCCTGGGACGACACGGCGCAGCTGTGGCGGATCAGGACCAGCAGCGGCGACCTGACCGCGACCGTGCTGGTCGGTGCCATCGGCCCGTTCAGCGCGCCGTCGACGCCGGACCTTCCCGGTCTGAAGTCCTTCAAGGGCACGGTCTTCCACTCGCAGACCTGGGACCACGACCACGACCTGACCGGCGAGCGGGTCGGCGTCATCGGCACCGGTGCGTCTGCCGTGCAGTTCATTCCGCGGGTCCAGCGCAAGGCGGGTCACCTGACCGTCTTCCAGCGCACCCCCACCTGGATCCTGCCGCACCCCGACCGCAAGGTCGGCAAGGCCACGCACGCCCTCTACCACCGCGTCCCCGGTGCCCAGGCGGCCGCCCGCAAGGCGTGGGAACTGTCCTTCGAGGCCCTGGTGCCCGGCTTCATCAGTGAGCCGAAGCTGCAGAAGCCGCTCGAGATGATGGCCCGCGGACTGCTCAAGAAGCAGGTCAGGGACCCGGAGCTGCGTGCGCGGTTGACGCCGGACTACGCCGTGGGCTGCAAGCGCCCGACGTTCTCCAACAAGTACTACCCGGCGCTGACGGCCGACAACGCGACGGTGGTCTCCGAGGGCATCACGAAGGTGACCCCGCGCGGCATCGTCACCTCCGACGGCGTCGAGCACGAGCTCGACACGATCATCTTCGGCACCGGCTTCAAGATGACTGACCACCCGGGCTTCGGCGTGGTCCACGGCCGCGACGGTTCGAGCATCGGCGACGTCTGGCGCACGGGGGAGATGGCGGCCTACCTCGGGACCTCGCTCCACAACTTCCCGAACTTCTTCATGATCCTGGGGCCCAACTCGGGCGTCTACACCTCGGCCGTCATCACCATCGAGAACCAGGTCCACTACATCGTCGAGGCGCTGCGCCAGATGGAGGAGCGCGACCTCGCGACCCTCGAGGTCACCGCCGAGGCACAGCAGGACTACTTCGAGTGGGCCAACGAGGGGCTGGCCAGGTCGGTGTTCATCACCGGTGGCTGCCACAGCTACTACCTCAGCCCGACGGGCAGGAACTTCACGCACTTCCCGGGCTTCTCGGCCACGTTCAAGAGTCGCACCAGCAAGGTCAACCTCGATCACTACGGGGTGTGCCAGTGATCGGCAAGTCGTACGACGTCCGCGACAAGGTCGCCCTGATCACCGGCGCCGGGCAGGGCATCGGCCTGGCCCTCGCGCGTCGCCTCCACGAACAGGGCGCATATGTCGCCCTGGTCGACGTCAACGAGCCGGGGCTGAAGGCCGCTTCGAAGTCGCTGGGTGACAGCCGGGTCTTCACCGCCGTTGCTGACGTCACGGACCGGGCCGCGATGGCCGAGGTCGTGGCGCGCGTGATCGACCACCACGGCCGGCTCGACGTCGTCGTCGCCAACGCCGGGGTCACCCCGCCGCCGGCCACGATCCGCACCATGGACCTGGCCGACTACGACCGGGTGATCGCGATCAACCAGACCGGCATCCTCAACACGGTGCAGCCCGCTCTCGAGGCCGTCATTGCCGAGAAGGGCCACGTGGTCGTGGTGGCCTCGTGCGCCGCGTTCTCGCCCGGCATCGGTGGTGTCGCGTACATGTCGAGCAAGGCCGCGGCCGAGCAGATCGGCCGCGCGCTCAAGCTGGAGATGGCCCCGCACGGCGCCAGCGCCGGTGTTGCCTACTTCGGGTTCGTGGACACGCCGCTGGCAACCGCGACCCTCGACAACGACCCGCTGGGGCGCAAGCTCGACGACCTGCTCGGCTGGCCGCTGAACCACCGCATCTCCGCGGACGACGCCGCCGAGTCGATCGCGCACGGCATCGCCCACCGCTCCGGCGCGACGATCGCTCCGGTGCGCTGGATGCCGTACTCGCTCTTCCGCGGCGTGCTCAACGCCGGCGCCGACCGGGTGCTGGCCCGCGACAAGCGGGTGCACGCGATGATCCACGACCTTGAGGCCCGCGCGGAGTCCGATCGGTGATCGTCGGCGTTCTCAAGCTGCTCGGGCCCAGTCTGACCAGCCGGGTCGTCGCGACCGGTGGACGCGCCCTGGTGCGTCCGCAGGTCGACCGGCTCCGCCTCGAAGGCGTCCAGTTGCACTACCTGCGCGGGCTCGTCGGCTTCGGCGGCATGCTTGCGGGATGGCCGACCACGGCCCGGGTCGAGAAGGTCACGACGCCGGCGTTCTCGGGGGAGTGGGTCCAGGCCCGCAACTTCAACGACGAGTTCGGCGGGGTGATCCTCTACTTCCACGGTGGCGGCTACGTCGCGTCCTCGCCCCGCGCCTACCGCTGTGTCACCGAGCCGCTCGCCGCGCTCAGCGGCCTCCCCGTGCTCGCGGTGGGGTACCGGCGCGCCCCCGAACATCCGTTCCCGGCTGCGCTCGACGACGCCCTGGCGGCGTACGACTGGCTGATCGAGCAGGGTCACGCACCCGACCAGATCGCCGTCGCCGGCGACTCGGCGGGCGGACACCTGGCGATCGGCCTGCTGACGACGCTGGCCGAGGCGGGGCGGCCGATGCCGGCGGCGTGCGCTCTGTTCTCGCCGCTGCTCGATCCTGCGCTCACCGAGGCCGTGCACCGCGACGCGCTCCATCCCGACCCGGTGTTGACGCCCACGTTCGCGGCGCGCTGCGCGGAGGCGTTCTACCCCGGCGGCAACTTCCGTGACCCGCGCCTGTCGCCGCTCACCGCCCACCTCAGCCTGCTGCGGAAGTTTCCGCCGATCCACACGCACGTGGGCGGCACCGAATGCTTCGCCGGTGACTCCGAGCGACTGCACGAACGGCTCGATCGCGCGGGCGTCGAGAACAAGCTGATCGTGTCGCGGGGCCAGGTGCATTCCTACGTGACGCTGTATCGCGCCGTACCCGAGGCGCGACGTGCGCTGCGTCGAGCCGCTACCTTCATGCGGGCGTGCATCGACGACGACGTCCCGTTCCCTGCTTCGAACCTGAGGATGAACTCATGACCTGGTACCCCCTTGCTCCCGCCGATGACGAGTTCCTGCGGACCGCCCCGGCGCGCACCGTGAAGGTGCTCGACGTGCCGGTCCCGGTCGAGACCCTGTGGGCCGCGCTGACGGCCGACGACGCTGTCGTTGGCTGGGGCCCCGGCGCGACGAAGATGACGTGGCTCGCCGAGCGCCCCTTCGGCGTGGGCACGGTCCGCGAGGTCACCGTCGCCGGTGCCGTCACCGTGCACGAGCAGTTCTACCGATGGGACGAAGGCAAGCGGAAGACGTTCTTCGTCGCCGAGTCCACCCGTCCGGGTATCAAGCGGATGGCCGAGGACTACGTCGTCGAGTCGACGCCGACCGGTTCGCGCCTGACCTGGACCGTCGCCGTCGAGGTGGCGAAGTTCGCCGGCCCGACCGGTGTCCTGGTGTCGCCGGTACTGTCGCTGGCCATTGGCGCGATGGTGGGCGGGCTGAAGAAGAAGCTCACCGCCTGATTCCTGCACGGTGTCCCTATCGTTGGGGCTGTGGGAGATCTGGTCCGGTCCGCGGCGCTGAGCGGCTTCACCGATGTCGTGGCCGAAGCCGGTGGCGACCCTGCGGCGATGCTGCGCCGGTTCGGCATCGACCCCGCTGCGTTGCTGGACGACGCGTCGCTGATCCCTCACGACGGCGTGGTGCAGGTGCTGGAGTACGCCGCCGCATCCACTGGGCTGCTGGATCTCGGCCTGCGCGTCGGTGAGCGACAGGACGAGGGCATGCTCGGCCTGCTGTCGGTGGTGATGCAGCACTCCGCGACCGTGGGCGAGGCCCTTGATGCCGCGGGGCGGTTCATGTTCGTGCACAGCCCGGCGGTGAGCGTGACCGCTCATCCTGAGCCCGACCCGTCGGCGATCGCTCTCGTCTACGTGACGACGTCGCCCCCGCCGGTGTGCCAGTTGAACGAGATGGTGATGCACTTCGCGCACCGCGTGGTGCGGCAGTACACCGCGGGCGCCTTCGGGTTGATCGCCGTCGACCTGCCGCACGCCCCGATCAGCCCGCTGGCGCGCTACGAGGAATGCTTCGGCAGCCCGGTGCGGTTCGAGCGGGGCCGCGCCGCGCTGGTCCTGCCGGCGAGCATGCTCGCCGTCTCGTTGCCCGACGCGAACCCGCACGTGCGGCAGATGGGGCTCGACTACCTCTCCGCGCGCTTCGCGGCCCCGGGGCAGGGCGTGACGACCCAGGTGCGCGGCTACCTCGAGCGGATCCTCGGCAACGGGTCGACCGACGTCGCGTCGGTCGGCGACGCACTCGGCCTGCACGGGCGCACGCTGCAGCGCAGGTTGGCAGCCGCCGGGACGACGTACGGCGACGTCCTCGACGGGGTGCGGCGTGAGGCGGCGCTGCGCCACCTCGCCCACTCGGACCTGCCGCTCGCCCAGGTCGCGGCGGCGCTCGGACTGGCGGACCAGTCGACGCTGACGCGGTACGTCGTGCGCTGGTTCGGCAAGCCTCCGTCGCGGCTGCGGCGGGAGGGTGTGTCGCGATCGGTCAAGGAATCGTCGTAGAAGCCCAAGACTGCAGTCGCGGCCGGTGACAGGATCGGCCCCATGAGCACGAAGGCGACCCCGAAGAACGTCGATCCGCTGGCCGCGATCGGCGCCCGCTCCATCCCCGAGTTCGAGGGCGTCCATGACGTCTGGCCGCGCGGCGAGCGGCTGCGGGCGGTCCGTGCGGCGGCCGAGGCGTACAAGCCGCGGTTCAAGGCGCAGGGTCAGGTCAAGGCGGTCCAGTCGGTCGACATCGCCGCGGCGCCGTACCCGGTCGGCTTCGCCTTCCACAACGCCGTCAGCGTCCCGACCCTGCCGCTGATCGCGATGATCAACCGGATGATCGTCGTGCAGTACGACGACTGGGACGGCAACGCGCGCACGCTGGTGTTCGAGCCGACGATGCCGGAGGGCTCGGCCGAGGCGCCGTTCTACGCCCAGCTCAACGAACTGATGGAAAAGATCCCCGGCGGTCAGCGGATCGCGTCGACGGTGATGTTGAAGTACTACGCCGAGCCGCTCGACGCGCTGGAGAAGCTTGGCCTGTCGCCCGACGACATCGACTTCTGCACGTTCGACCACCTGCACGTCCAGGACCCGCGGATGATCATGGGTTCCTCTGTGGTGGTGCCGGGTGAGTCCGAGCCGCGCAAGCCGTTGTTCGGCAACGCGAAGATGCTGGTGCACGAACGCGAGCTGGCCACCCTCGAGTCGCTCCACCCCATGCAGTGGGCCTGGTACGTCGAGGACGGACTCGAGGGCGTCGACCCGGACGCGTTCGTGAAGTTCAGTGGCGACATCGAGCTCGGCCCGGGCCTCACGCTGCTGTGGACCCCCGGCCACACCGACGGCAACCACTCGCTGTGCATCAACACGCCCGACGGCGTGTGGGTCTCCTCGGAGAACGGCATCTCGATCGACAACTGGCAGCCCGAGCTGTCGAAGATCCCCGGCGTGAAGAAGTACCACGAGACATACGGCCGGGAGATCTGCCCGAACGCCAACACCCTCGAGGATGCGCAGGACCAGTACGACTCCATGGTCAAGGAGAAGACGATGGCGGACTCCTGCAAGGACGACCCGCGCTTCCTGCAGATCCTGCCGTCGACCGAGCTCGCGGACTGGAAGCGGTTCTGGCCGGTGCGGCCGACGAAGTTCCAGGGGGGCATCTCGTACGGCACGATCACGGGCTCGAAGGCATGACGGTTCGGGAGGTGGGGGATCGGCGGGGTGCCGTCGTCACCGGCGCCGGCCGCGGGCTCGGCAAGGAGATCGCCCGGCACCTGGTGGCCGAGGGCTACTCGGTGCTGGTCACCGACGTGGACCTCGCGCTGGCGTCGTCGACCGCTGAGGAGATCGGTGCCGAGGCTGCCGTGCTCGACGTACGCGATGGTGCGCAGGTCGAGGCCGTTGCTGCGGGCGTCGTCGCAGCGGCTGGGCGGCTGGATGTCTGGGTCAACAACGCTGGCGTGCTGGTCACTGGCCCCGCGTGGGAGCAGGATGAAGCCACCCGCCGGCTGATGGTCGAGGTCAACACGCTCGGCCTGATGAACGGGACCGTCGCCGCGATCCTGGCGATGAAGGACAACGGTGGCGGCCACGTCGTCAACATCGTGTCGCTGGCTGGCCTGGTCGCCGTACCGGGTGAAGGTGTCTACTCCGGCTCCAAGCACGGCGCGATCGGTTTCAGCCTGTCGACGCAGTGCGACCTGAACCTCGCGGGCCACCAGGACATCAACATCTCCTGCGTGTGCCCCGACGGCATCTGGACGCCGATGCTGCACGACAAGCTCGACGACCCGGAAGCGGCGCTGTCGTTCTCGGGCAAGTTGCTCAAGCCGTCCGAGGTCGTCGACGCCGTGGCTGGCGTGTTGCGGAAGCCGCGCCAGGTCACGGCGGTTCCCCGGTGGCGTGGTGTCCAGGTGCGCCTGTTCGACGCTGTGCCGGACATCAGTCTCAAGGCACTGCCCGTGGCCGTGGGGATGGGCAGGCGGCAGCAGGCGAAGCTCCGCAAGAACGGTGTGCCCGAGTGACGGTCTTCATCACCGGCGGGCGCGGGTTCATCGCCCGAGCGCTGGCCGATCGCCTGCGTGGGCAGGGGATTCGCACCTCGGGAGTGGATCTCGTCGCTGATCCTTTGTACGACGTCGTTGCCGGCTCGACGTCGTCCGGCGACGGGTGGCAAGGGCATTTTGCTGGCGCTGAGGTGGTGGTCCACACGGCCGCGCTGGTGACGAACACCGCGACGCATGACGAGGCGTGGCAGGTGAACGTGCTCGGCACCCGTCGGGCGCTCGACGCCGCGATCGCGGGCGGGGCGCGGCGGTTCGTGCACGTGTCGTCGGTGCGGGCGTTCGGAGACCTCGGCTGGCCCGACCAGGTCACCGAGGACCACCCCGTCCGCAACGACGGCGGCTCCTACGTCGACTCGAAGATCGCCAGCGAACAGGTCGTCCTGCAGGCGCACGCTGCGGGCGAGATCGAGGCGGTCATCGTGCGCCCCGGCGACGTGTACGGCCCGGGCTCGCGGCCGTGGACGATCCAGCCGGTGGAGTTGATCCGTCGGAGCGCGTTCGTGCTGCCGGCGATGGGCCGCGGCATCTTCAGTCCCGTGTACGTCGACGACCTGGTCGCCGGCCTGCAGCTGGCCGTCGAACATCCTGCCGCTGCGGGGCAGGTCTTCACGATCGGTGGGGGAGTCGGCGTGACCTGTGCGGAGTTCTTCGGGCACTACTACCGGATGCTCGGCAAACGCGGTCCTGTGCGGTTGCCGACCGTGGTGGCGGTGGGTCTGGGGTCGGTGGCTTCGGGTGCGGCGCGGGTGGTCGGTCGTCGTACCGAAGCCAGCGCGGAAACCATGCACTACTTCACCCGCACCGGTACGTATTCGATCGACAAGGCCCGTCGTCTTCTCGACTACGCTCCCGAGGTCGACCTCGACGAAGGCATGCGCCGTACCGAAGCGTGGCTTCGCGAGAACTCCCTGATCTGAATTGAGGTGCGGGGGTTTCTCACGCGAGGTGCGGGGGTTTCTCATGCGAGGTGCGGGGGTTTCTCATGCGAGGTGCGGGGGTTTCTACCTCGAAGTGCGCCGGTTTCTCGGTCGAGGTGCGGGGTTGGTCAGATGAAGGAGGACCACTCCCGGGCGGCTGCGTACAGCGCCACGATCAGTGCACCCACGAAGGCGGCCTGCAGGGCGCGCTCGCCCCAGGGTGCGTGTCTCTCGGCGAGGTCGATGAGCGGACTCGCGGTCACCGTCAGGGCCAGCAGCGCCATGAGGGCCAGGCCCAGCAGGATCTGGCCGTCGAGGATCCGGCTGAAACTTACGTAGACCCATGCGAGGAGGAACAGGCCGGCCACTGCCCGCTGGGAACACGTCACGGGACGACACCGTACTGGCAGAAACCGGCGCACCTCGACGCAGAAACCCACGCACTTCGTGTGAGAAACCTCCGCACTTCGTGTGAGAAACCTCCGCACCTCGCGTGCGAAACCCACGCACCTCGTCAGAGGGTGAGGAGTGCGTCCAGGGCCCGGCAGCAGTGGGTGACGTCCACCTCGAGCGCCACCCGGTCGGCAGGATCGGAGCCGGTCCAGAGGAGGGCGCGGTCTTCGACGTACGCCGTCCAGGCGTGTACGACGGGCGCCGTGCCCTCGTCCAGTCCGAATGCCGCGATGAGTCGCCGGGCGATGGTCATCCGGTGTGACTCCAACCGGTTGCCGCCGACGGCGATGGTGCCGTTGCCGAAGACGAGGGCGACGTAGAACTCGCGGCGCCGTTCGATCTGGGCGTAGACACGGGACACGAACTGCTCACAGGCGAGCTCGGGGGAGACGCCTTCGTCGGGGGCGGTGTTGCGCAGGACCCGGCGGAGGGCGGCGCCGATGACGGCGTCGTAGTAGTCGGTCTTGGTGGGGAAGTAGTGGAAGAGCAGGCCGCGGGAGATGCCGGCTTCGGCGGCGACGGCGTCGATCGAGAGGTCCTGGATCGGCTTCTCGACCAGCATGCTCAGGCCGATGCCGAGCAGTTGGCGGCGTCGATCTTCGGGGGACAGCCGGCGTCGGGTGTGATCTGCATCCACGCTATTGAGCATTGCTCAACAGTGTGACAAGGTCAAGCCATGGACTTCTCACCCAGCCCCCGCGCCCAGGAGCTCACCGAACTGGCGCGTGAGTTCCTCGCGACCGAGGTCGAGCCGATCGAAGCGGCGTACCACCACGAGATCTCGGAGATCCGCAACCGCGGTGGCGACCCGTGGGCGCCCCTCCCGATCATCAAGGAGCTCCAGGCCAAGGCGCGCGCCCAGGGCCTCTGGAACCTCTTCCTGCCCGCCGGCCACGAGGGCCCGTACGCCGAGAAGTACGGCACTCACGGCGGGACCGGCCTCAGCAACGTCGACTACGCCCCGATCGCCGAGCTCACGGGCCGGTCCTTCCTCGGGCCGCTGATCTTCAACTGCAACGCCCCGGACACCGGCAACATGGAGGTGCTCCTCAAGTACGGCAACCAGGCGCAGAAGGACGAGTGGCTCGACCCGCTGCTCGACGGCCGGATCCGCAGCGCCTTCGCGATGACCGAGCCCGGCGTCGCGTCCTCGGACGCGACCAACATGGAGCTGACTGCTGTCGTCGACGGCGACGAGATCGTCATCAACGGTCGCAAGTGGTTCATCACCGGCGTCGGCAACCCCGACTGCAAGGTCCTCATCGTCATGGGCCTCACCGACCCCGACGCCGACCGTCACCACCGGCACTCGATGGTGCTCGTGCCGCGCGACGCCCCCGGTGTCAGCGTCGCCCGGATGCTCCCCACGATGGGCATCTACGACGAGCCGATCGGCCACGGCGAAGTCGTGTTCGAGAACGTCCGCGTCCCCGTCGCCAACTTTGTCGCCGGACCCGGCGAGGCGTTCGCGATCGCCCAGGGCCGCCTCGGACCCGGCCGCGTCCACCACTGCATGCGCCTGATCGGCCTCGCGGAGAAGGCCCTCGAACTGGCCTGCCAGCGCGGTACCGACCGGATCGCCTTCGGCAAGCCGCTGGTCAACCTCGGCGGCAACCGCGAGCGGATCGCCGAGGCCCGGATCGCCATCGATTCCACCCGCCTCCTGGTGCTCAATGCCGCGTGGAAGCTGGACGTCGGCGGCCCGATGAACGCGATCAGCGAGGTCAGCCAGATCAAGGTCGCTGCCCCGCGGATGGCCCAGCAGATCATCGACTTCGCCATGCAGATCCACGGCGGCGGTGGCATTTCCAACGACTTCCCGCTGGCCGGCGCGTGGACCAACGCCCGCGCCCTGCGGCTCGCCGACGGTCCCGACGAGGTGCACCTCGGCATGGTGGCGCGCCTCGAGCTGGGCAAGTACGGCGTCAGCCGGTGACCCGGAAGCGCGTCCTCGGGAGCGCGCTGCTGCTGACCGGTCTGGGAATGAGCGGCTGCGCGGGCGAGGACCCGGTCAAGATCGACGAGCTCGATCCTGCGCTCAACGGGCTGGCCGTCGTCGACCACGAACTGGACTGCTACAAGCACGAGTTCAGCAAGCGCTGCAATGTCGACGTGGAGATCGAGGGCGACGCGACGAGCGAGGAGATCGCGGCGGTCGTCGGCGAACTCGAGAACTTCGCGGGTGAGTCCAAGGTGACGATCCAGGTCGTGCTGGCCGACACCGGCATCGGCGGCCGGATCGGTTCCGGCACCCACGCCGTCAGCGCCGGCGCGTCGATGGCCCTGGCCCGCGAGCTCGAGGTCGAGAGGTTCGACGGGCAGTTCGGCAGGGAGCCGAGGTTCTCGGTGACCCCGGGCGAGCCCGGCCGCCCCGAGACCACCGCCGTACAACTGGCCGACGTGGGCAACGCCAGCGTGGTCGTCCTCACTGCCGGTTGGCGCTACGAGGCCGAGCCCGGCGACGACCTGACCGACGAAGACGCCCTCCTTTCGGCCCTCGGTTCGTACGAGGTCGACGGCGCCACCGTCAGTGACGGCAAGGTGTCGATCCGCCTCGACGACGACGCCGACCTGGCCGCCGCAGAGAAGGACCTGCGTGCCGACCCGGCGTATGCCAAGGTCGCCTCCGTCGAGGTCGGGTACGACGTCAAGGCCGGACCCCCGCGCGACCACCGGTTCGACGACCTCGAGGTCATCGAGGAAGCCCTTGCGGACGACCCGGGCCTGATCGACGTCACGAACGATGGACGCTTGGAGTTCGTGGCAGCGAACCCGACCGACGGCCAGCGACTCGATCGGTTGCTGCGCGAGCGCGCGGCCGACGTCTACCGGGAGGTCGGCTCCGCATGGACCCTCGGGGACGTGGACGGACGCCACATCTCGGTGATCCAGCCGCAGGACGGGGGCAAGGACTGGGCCCTCGCCATCGCGCTCTGGGCGGACCCCCAATGGGCGGGCGCGAATGTCGTCGTCTCCGGTGACGAGTTCGCCCACGTCAACCTGTATCCGGTAGACGGGGCGACGCCGTACGACCTCGGTCTGGCCATGGCCGAGATGCAGGTCGACCAGGTCGGGGCACCGGTGACGCTCCGGCTCTCGATCACCACCGGACGCACCGACTACGACGTGAACTTCACCGGCAGTTCTCTCGCCCTGTCCGGGGACGTCCCGGTGCCGGATGCAACGCTGCAGGACCTGAAGGCCGGTTGGAGCAAGGGAGTGGAGACCCGATGAGCAAGAAGCGTGTCCTGATCACCGGCGGGGCGTCGGGCCTCGGCGCTGCCATGGCCGCGGCCTTCCGGGCGCGCGGGGACGACGTCCTCGTGGCCGACCTGCAACCGGGTCTCGACAAGCTCGACCACCCCGACGGCATCAAGCTCGACGTCACCTCCGACGACGACTGGGCCGCTGCCCTCACCTGGGTCCAGGAGAACTGGGGCGGCCTCGACATCCTGATCAACAACGCCGGCATCGCCACCGGCGGCCGGATCGACGTCGTGAGCCTCGACGAGTGGCGCAAGGTCATCGAGATCAACCTGCTGGGCGTCGTCCGCGGCTGCCGCACGTTCACGCCGATGTTCAAGGCGCAGGGGAGCGGTCACATCCTCAACACGGCGTCCCTGGCCGGGCTCGTGCACCCGCCCGGGATGTCGTCGTACACGGCGGTCAAGGCGGGCGTGGTGGCGCTCAGCGAGACGTTGTCCTACGAGCTGCACCCGCACGGCATCGATGTCTCCGCGCTGTGCCCCGGCTTCATCAAGACGCCGTTGGCCCAGTCGCTGGGCGGCAGTGACACCGTGATGGACGCCATCGCTGCGCGCCTGATCAACAAGTCGCCGTACACGGCCGAGCAGGTGGCCGCCGCGGTCCTCAAGGGCCTCGACAAGAAGGCGATGGTGATCCTCCCGGACCCGGCCGCCCGCAAGGCAGTCTGGACCAAGCGTTTCGCACGACCGTTGTACGACCGCGAGCAGCGGAAGTTCGGCGCCCGCATCAAGTCCATCACCGAAGGCCAATCATGAGGAGCGGCATGAGCAAGGGAACGATCGTCATCACCGGCGCCAGTTCGGGTCTTGGCGAGGAAATGGCGCGCCAGTTCGCCGATCTGGGCTACGACCTGGGGTTGTGCGCCCGTCGTACGGAACGCCTCGAGGCCGTGGCGGCGGAGATCTCCGCCGCCCACCCTGACACCCGGGTGATCCTCAAGGCACTCGACGTGAACGACGACGACGCCGTCTTCCGGGTCGTCCACGAGTTCGCTGCGGAGTTCGGCACGCTCGACCGCGTGATCATCAACGCCGGCCTGGGCAAGGGCGCGCCGCTCGGCACCGGGCGTTACCAGGCCAACCGCCAGACCGCGATGACCAACTTCGTCGCCGCCCTCGCGCAGACCGAGGCGGCCATGGAGATCTTCCGGGCGCAGAAGAGCGGCCACCTGGTCATGATCTCGTCGATGTCCGCCATGCGGGGCCAGCGCAAGACGATCACGACGTACGCCGCCACCAAGGCCGGCGTCGCGGCGCTGGCCGAGGGCTTGCAGAACGAGAACGTCCCCGGCATCGACGTCTCGATCATCTACCCCGGCTACATCCGCTCGGAGATGAATGCGAAGGTCGAGCAGAAGACGAAGTTCATGGTCGACACCGAGACCGGCGTCCGGGCGATGGTCGACGCGATCGAGAAGCGCAAGGCCAAGGCGTACGTCCCCGCCTGGCCGTGGGTGCCGCTGGGCTACGCCATGAAGCGCCTGCCCCTGTCCGTCGTACGGAAGCTGGCATGAACGACGCCGCCGAGGTCCGCGACGAGGACAGCTTTGACGTCGACGCCGTCGCGGCCTGGCTGGGCCGTGACATCGAGGAGGTCCGCCAGTTCGCGGGGGGTGCGTCGAACCTGACGTACCTGCTGAAGGTCTCGACAGGCTCGACCAACGGGCCTGACCTGATCCTGCGACGCCCGCCCGCGGGCACCAAGGCGAAGGGCGCCCACGACATGGGTCGCGAGTACCGGATCCAGTCCGCCCTCGCCCCCGTCTTCCCGTACGTCGCCCCGATGGTCGCGTTCTGCGAGGACGAGTCGGTGATCGGTTCGGAGTTCTACGTCATGGAGCGCGTCGCCGGCCACATCCCGCGCAAGGAGCTGGGCCTGGACCTGACCCCCGAACAGGTGCGCGCACTGTGCACCAACGTGCTCGACCTGCTCGTCGACCTGCACGGCGTCGATCCTGAAGCCGCGGGACTGACCACGCTCGGTAAGGGCGAGGGGTACGTCGCCCGGCAGGTCGGCGGCTGGATCGGCCGCTTCGGCAAGGCGAAGACGTGGAACGTGCCGTCGTACAAGAAGGTGATGCGTTGGCTCGACGAGCACCAGCCGGCTGACCGCGCCACCTGCCTGATCCACAACGACTTCCGGTTCGACAACGTCGTGCTCGACGAAGCCGACCCCACGAAGCCGATCGCCTTGCTGGACTGGGAAATGGCGACCCTGGGCGACCCGTTGATGGACCTCGGCGCCGTCACCGCCTACTGGGTGCAGGCCGACGACTCGAAGCTGTTCCAGCAGTTCCGTCGCCAGCCCACGCACATCCCCGGGATGCTCAGCCGGCGCGAGGTCGTCGACTACTACCTGGCGAAGTCGGGGTTCGAGCTCACCGACAAGGAATGGGCCTTCTACGAGGTCTTCGGGATGTTCCGGCTCGCGGTGATCCTGCAGCAGATCTACTACCGCTACCACCACAAGCAGACCAGCAACCCGGCGTTCAAGAACTTCTGGATCGCCTCCCACGTCCTGCACCGCCGGTGCCTCGCGATCATCAAGCAGGTGGGCTGAGGTGCGCATCGGCTACCTCGTCCGTCACGGACAGGCCTCCTTCGGCAAGAAGGACTACGACGCCCTGTCCGACCTCGGACACCTCCAGGCGCGGGTGCTCGGGCGCGAGCTCGCGGCGCGGGAGATCACGCCGGACCTGATCATCCGCGGTGGACTGCGCCGGCACCGCGAGACGGCCGACGGCATCCTCCAGGGCCTCGAGCAGCACGTGCCGGTGGCCGTCGACGAGGACTGGGACGAGTTCGACTTCCAGCACGTCATGGAGGTCCACAAGCCGCTCTACCGCTCGCGCGCGCTGATGCTCGCCGACCTCGCACGCACCCGTCAGCCGAAGGCGGCGTTCCAGGCCGTCTTCGAGGAGGCCACCGCCCGCTGGATCGGCGGCGGCCACGACGAGGAGTACGACGAATCGTTCCCCGCGTTCGCAGGCCGGGTCGAGGGCGCCCTGGAGCGGATGACCGAGCGCGGCCCCGAGAAGGGGACCGTGCTGGTGGTCAGCTCCGGCGGCCCGATCGGCCTGGCAGCATCGCTGCTGCTGGCCGGCGACACCTCACTGTGGGGGTCGCTGAACCGGGTCGCGGTGAACACCGGCGTCACCAAGGTGATCCACGGGCGCACCGGGTTGAACCTGTCGTCGTACAACAGCCACACCCATGTCGAGCACGACCGGGAGTTGCTGACCTACCGCTGACTTCCGCCACTACGGTGAGCACATGCGTCGTTCGGTGCTTCTCCACGATGTGGCCCGGGTTCCCGATCCCTTGCGGCGGGCGCGGATTCCTCGCCCCCTCTCGTCGGTGACGACGATCGGTGACGAGGCCGATCCCGCCTCGGTCGACATGACGGTCGAGGGGATCGAGACGATCTGGGACGGCGTCCGCGGGCTCTATCGCAGCGGCGTGCACCCGGCGATCACCCTGTGTGTACGCCGACGCGGGGTCGTCGTACTCAATCGGGCGATCGGTCACGCGCGCGGCAACGGTCCGGCGGACGGGCCGGACGTCCCGAAGGAACTGGCCACGCCGGAGACGCCGTTCTGCATCTTCTCCGCGGCCAAGGCCATCACCGCGACGCTCATCCACCGCCTCGACGAGGAGGGCCTGCTGCACATCGCGGACCCGGTGGCGGAGTACCTCCCGGAGTTCGCGCGGCACGGCAAGGAGGGGATCACCCTCGCGCACGTGCTGTCGCACCGTGCGGGGATCCCGGCCATGCCGAAGGGCGCGCTGGACCTGGACCGGCTCGATGACTGGGAGTTCCACCGCGAGCTCATGTACGACTCGAAGGCCGTGATGCGGCCGGGTCGGCGCCAGGCGTACCACGCGGTGTCCGGTGGCGCGGTGCTCGGCGAGGTCGTCCGCGAAGTGACCGGCCAGACCATCCGTGAGGTGCTGGCCGACCGGATCCTTGATCCGCTGGGCTTCCGCTGGACCAACTACGGCGTCGCTCCCGAGGACGTGGCGAAGGTGGGGCTCGCGTACCCGACCGGACCGCCGCCGGTGCCGCCGATCTCGACCTTTCTGACCCGCGCCCTGGGCGGTGTCGCGCCCGACGAAGCGACCCGGATCTCCAACGATCCCCGCTACCTGACGGGGATCCTGCCCGCCGCCAACGGGGTGAGCACGGCCGAGGAACTCAGCCGTTTCTTCGAGATGCTGCGCTGCGGCGGTGAACTGGACGGCGTCCGGGTGCTCGAGGAGCGGACCATCCGTCGTGCCCTGATGCCGCAGTCACGCCTCGAGGTCGACCTGAGCCTCGCGCTGCCGATCCCGTTCAGTTACGGCTTCATGCTGGGCACGCCCAAGGTTGGCCTGTACGGCGACGCACCCGGCGCCTTCGGACATCTCGGCTTCTTCAACATCCTCGGGTGGGCCGATCCGGCGCGCGAGTTGTCCGTCGGCATGATCACGTCGGGCAAGTCGGCGATCTATCCCGAGGTCACGCGGTGGCTCGACATTCCCTACCGGATCGGAAAGGCCGCACCTGCGAGGGTTTCTGGCTCCTGAGACTCAGCGTGCGGCGCGGGCCGCACCTTCGGAGATGAGGAACTGCCCGGCCGTGTAGGTCGCCATGACGACCGACTCGAGCCGGTCGGGCGGGTTGGGGATGAGGAACGTGCGCGCGCCGAGGATCGAGTCGGATGCCATGAACGTCGCGGCACCGACAGCGGTCAGCAGGCGTGCGGTGCGGGGAAGCGAGGCGTCGAGGTGGTTGGCGTGCGCGACCATGGCGGCGAGGGTGGCGGAGTAGCCGAGCATGGTGGCGCCGAGGGCCTTCTCCTGGCGGTACGCCGCGAACGCGACACCGGGCGCGGTGACCGCCCAGATGCCCGCGACGCCGAGGGCGACCTTGTTGTCCTTCATCGCGGCGGCCTTGCTGTTGCGCAGGAAGCCCGTGATGTAGGCGAGGTGGCCCACCCCGAACGAGCCCGCGCCGGCCCCGAACATCTTGTCGCTGTGCCCCAGGAGCAGGACGTCCCCGCCCCAGCCGGCTGCCTGCGCAGCGATCGTGGTGGCGCGCAACGGCGACCCGGCGGCCTTCTGGTTCGTCGCCAGCGAGGCGCCCAGGACGGGCATCAGCAGCGGCTTGGTGACGTAGCGCGCCTTGTGCGCCGACGGCCGGCTGGAGCCGGCGAGCCAGGTGTCGGTGGCGGCAAGGGCCGCGAAGGCCAGCTTCAGCTTGGTCGAGGTGCGCACCTGCGCAATCTAGTGACTCCTAGGGTCCCGGCCCCAGATAAGGAGCAAGTTGGAGCGCGAGGTGCAGCCGCAGCCGGTCCTGGCCGCGGGAGAGGTCCGATCCGGTGGCCTTCTCGACCTGCGCGAGCCGGTGATAGACGGTCTGGCGGTGCACGGACAGCCGGGTCGCCGTACGCCCGGCGCTGCCGGCCTCGTCGAGCCAGATCCGCACGGTCTCGAGTACGTCGACCGCGGCTCCCGTCAGGAAGGCCTGCATCTGCTGGTCGATGACCGCCGCGGACAGGTCGTCGTCGCGGGCGACGCCGAGCAGGGCGAGCGGGCCGAGGGCCTGCCACGCGACGACCTCCCCGGGGGCACGGCTGCGGGCGACGCGCAACGCGACCTCGGCGCCGCGGTAGGCGCGGGCCAGTTCGTCGATGCCGTCGACGGTGGGGCCGACGGCGACGCGGGTGGCCCGGTCGAGGGCGTCGACGCGGCG
This sequence comes from Nocardioides sp. WS12, assembly GCF_014108865.1. NCBI lineage: Bacteria > Bacillati > Actinomycetota > Actinomycetes > Propionibacteriales > Nocardioidaceae > Nocardioides > Nocardioides sp. WS12. The sequence continues at coordinate 2,330,090 of NZ_CP053928.1, forward strand.
GCCAAGGCCGATGGCCGTGAGCAGCCCGCCGAGGTCTGCGCTGGCCGGGACCAGTCCGGCGCGGACCACCGCCCCGGCGACGCCCGGGCTGGACCGCACCCACACCACGCCGGCGCGGCTGGGGCGGCTGGCGATCTGGTCGAGCAGGTCGGGGCGTTCGACCAGGACGCAGCTCAGCGGCTCGCGCAGGTCGAGGCTGCCGGCGTGGGCGAAGTCGACGGCCGAGGCGCGGGCGGCGACGTGCCCGCCCTCGACGAGTTCGCGGAAGAGCGCGTCGCGGTGACCCTGGCGGCGTTCGGCGACGTTGAGCAGGCCGGCCGCGGCCTCCGCGATCCGCATCGCTTCGGGCCAGGTGGACTCGTCGATGTGCTGGTCCGGGTCGATCAGCCAGAAGTACCCGTGGACCCGGCCGAGGTGGCGGGCCGGGACGCAGAGTCGGGCGGCGATGCCGAGGTCCGGGTCGGCAGGGGTGCGGAGCGGGCCGGGGGAGTCGGCGATGCCCTGCGCCTGGAACCACGCGCGCACCTCGGTGCTCGATCGCCGCTCCAGGATGGAGCGCTGCCGGATCACGTCCACGACGTCGTCGTTGCGGTGGTCGGAGAAGCCGATCAGCTGGAAGTCGGGGTCCTCGAGCGTGCAGGGCGCGTCGACGAGACGGGCCAGATCCTCGATCAGGTCGTCCAGCGTTGCCATTGGACAAATGTCGCACATTCGCCACGGATTGGTGTGACGAGTGTCCGTTCCGTGTGACCCGCGCCGCTCCTAGCGTGGAGCCATGCTGAGCCAGACCCTGAACCGCGCCTCCCGCAGCGCCCGCGCCCGCCGCGCGGTCGAGTCGATCCCCGTGACCCGCAATGTCGTCGACCGGTTCGTCGCCGGCGAGACCACCGCCGACGCCGTACAAGCGGCGCAGCGCCTGGTGGCTGGCGGCCGGGCGATCAGCATCGACGTCCTCGGCGAGGACGTCACCGACATCGCCGGTGCGCGCGCCACGCGCGACGGCTATCTCGCGTTGCTCTCGGCCCTCGCCGCGGCCGATTCCTCAACGGGCGCGGACGTCTCGCTCAAGCTCTCCGCCCTCGGCCAGGCCCTGCCGTCCGGCGCGGACATCGCGACCGACCACGCCCACGAGATCTGCGTCGCGGCCGCTGCCGTCGGCGCCACCGTCACCCTCGACATGGAGGACCACACCACCACCGACGCGACGCTGCTGGCCGGTACCGAACTGCGCAAGGAGTTCGGCTGGGTGGGCAACGTGCTGCAGTCCAACCTGCTGCGCACGCCGGCCGACATCACCGCGCTCGCCGGCTCCGGTGCGCGGATCCGCCTGGTCAAGGGCGCCTACCGCGAGCCCGCCACCGTCGCGCTGCCGCGCAAGGCCGACGTGGACCGCGCCTACGGCCGCGCCATCGACGCGCTGATGATCTCGACCTGCTACCCGATGATCGCCACGCACGACGAGACGATGCTGACCCGCGCCGCCTTCCAGGCCAATGTCGCCGGCCGCGACGCCGACCAGTGGGAGACCCAGATGCTGTACGGCGTCCGGACCGACCTGCAGCAGCAGACGGTGGACGCCGATCTGCAGATGCGGGTCTATCTCCCGTTCGGCACCGACTGGTATGGCTACTTCATGCGCCGTCTCGCCGAACGACCCGCCAACGTCGCCTTCTTCATTCGCGCGCTCACCCACCGCTCCTGATCCGGGACCAAGGAGAAAACTCATGGACGCCATCACCACCCCGCCGGTTCCGATCAACGAGCCGAACCTGACCTACGCACCCGGGAGCGCCGAGCGCACGGCACTGACCGCCGAGCTCGACACCCAGTCCGGTGCCAGCCCTCGCCAGTTCGACGCCTACATCGGCGGTGAATGGGTCGCGGGCGGCGGCGAGGAGTTCCAGGTCGTCCAGCCGCATGCGCACCAGAAGGTGCTGGGCGTGCTCCGCAACAGCTCCATCGACGACACCGTCCGTGCGGTCGACGCGGCCCGGGCAGCGGCGCCCGAATGGCGCGGGTTGTCCTTTGACGAGCGGGCCGCCGTACTGCTTCGGGCAGCGGAGCTGCTGGCCGGTCCGTGGCGCCAGCGGATCAACGCCGCGACGGTGCTGGGTCAGTCGAAGACGTCGTTCCAGGCCGAGATCGATGCCGCGTGCGAGCTGATCGACTTCTGGCGATTCAACGTCCATTTCGGTCGGCAGATCCTGGCCGAGCAGCCGATCGCGAACAGCCCCGGCATCTGGAACCGCACGGACCACCGTCCGCTCGAGGGCTTCGTCTACGCGATCTCGCCGTTCAACTTCACCGCGATCGCGGGCAACCTGCCGACCGCGCCGGCGCTGATGGGCAACACGGTGATCTGGAAGCCGTCACCCACACAGCAGCACGCGGCCTCGCTGACGATGGAACTGCTGATCGAGGCGGGCATGCCGCCGGGCGTCATCAACATGCTCCCGGGCGATGGCCTCGCGGTCTCCGAGGTCGCGCTGACGCACCCGGACCTGGCGGGCATCCACTTCACCGGTTCGACCGGCACCTTCCAGAAGCTGTGGAGCACCGTCGGGACGAACCTCCCGAACTACCGCACCTACCCGCGTCTCGTCGGTGAGACCGGCGGCAAGGACTTCGTCATCGCCCACCCGTCGGCCGATCCCGACGTGCTGCGCACCGCGTTGATCCGAGGCGCCTTCGAGTACTCCGGCCAGAAGTGTTCGGCCGCCTCCCGCGCCTACGTCCCGCGCTCCCTGTGGGAGCGGATGGGCGACGACCTTGCATCCCAGACCGACGCCCTGCCGATCGGCGACCCGGCGGACTACGCGAATTTCACCGGCGCCGTGATCGACGCCCGCGCTTTCGCGAAGCACACCGAGGCCATCGCCCGGGCTCACGCCACCGCCGGGCTCGAGGTCATTGCTGGTGGTACGACGGACGACAGCGTCGGCTGGTTCGTGCGCCCCACGATCGTGGTCGCCGAGGACCCGACCGACGCGATGTTCTGGACCGAGTACTTCGGCCCCATCCTCGTCATCCACGTGTACGACGACCGCCAGCCCGGCGCGTTCGAGGCGATCGTGAAGCAGGCCGAGTCGGCGGCGCCGTACGCCCTGACCGGCTCGATCCTCGCCACCGACCGCCACGCGATCGACTGGGCGAGCAAGGAGCTGCGGTTCGCCGCCGGCAACTTCTACGTCAATGACAAGCCCACCGGTGCGGTCGTCGGCCAGCAGCCGTTCGGCGGTGGCCGTGCGTCGGGCACCAACGACAAGGCCGGCTCCGTCCTCAACCTGCTCCGCTGGACGTCCCCCCGCTCCATCAAGGAGACGCTCGTCCCGCCGAAGGATCACCGCCACCCGCACCAGGGCTGACGCCAAGCCGCTCCGCCCGGTGGTTGAGGTGCGAGGAGCGCCAGCGACGAGCCTCGAAACCCCGCTCCGCCCGGTGGTTGAGGTGCGAGGAGCGCAGCGACGAGCCTCGAAACCCCGTTCCGCCCGGTGGTTGAGGTGCGAGGAGCGCAGCGACGAGCCTCGAAACCCCCGGACCTGCGTACGTGAGGTGGGCCCGGAGGTTTCGAGGCTCGCTGCGCTCGCACCTCAACCACCGGGCGGTTCGCTGCGCTCGCACCTCAACCACCGGGCGCTTCGGCGTCGTCCGCTTCCTCGGCCGCCCGGAGCTGGACCGCTGCCCGCCGTGACAGGTCCGGCAGGGCGTCGTACTCCTCATTGATGAGTGCCTCGCGTTTCTTGCGGCTCCAGCCCTGGATGCGTTTCTCATAGGCGAAGGCATCGTCGATGCGGGCGAACCAGGTGCACCAGGCGAGTTCGACGGGTCGGCGACGGCGGGTGTAGAGGGCGCCGAGGTCGTCGGAGTTGTGTTGCCAGATGCGTCCTTCGAGGTCGACGGTGCTTCCGACGTAGTAGGAGTCGTCACTGCATCGCAGGATGTAGGTCCAGGGCATGCCGTCGAGGTGCCCGTCGCGAGGGGTTCTCGAAACAAGGCGGACGGCGCCCTGTGGATGGGAGCGTGATCCGCCCGGTGGTTGAGGCCTGCCCGGTGGTTGAGGCCCGCCCGGTGGTTGAGGTGCGAGCGAAGCGAGCCTCGAAACCCCCGGGCCCACCTCGCGTACGCAGGCCCGGAGGTTTCGAGGCTCGTCGCTGGCGCTCCTCGCACCTCAACCACCGGTCCAGCCGGAGGTTTCGAGGCTCGTCGCTGGCGCTCCTCGCACCTCAACCACCGGTCCAGTCGGGGGTTTCGAGGCCTCAACCACCGGACTGAACCCCCGGGCGGGCGTAGCCTGACGCCGTGACCAGCACGAAGCCGGCGCCGCCGGTGACGCAGGAGGTGCGGTTCTGTCGCGCCGATGACGGGGTGCGGATTGCCTGGGCGCGGCACGGGTCCGGGCCGCCGTTGCTGATCGTGTCGTGCTGGCTGAGCCATCTGCAGCACGACTGGCAGAGCCCGGTGTGGCGGCACTTCCTCGACGACCTCGGCGATGTCGCCACTGTCGTCCGGTACGACGAGCGCGGGTTCGGCCTGTCGGACTGGGAGGTCGGCACCGAGGTCGCGGACTTCTCCCTGGAACGCCGCCTCGCCGACCTCGAGACCCTGGTCGAGGCGACCGGCCTGGATCGGTTTGCGGTGCTCGGCATGTCCGGCGGCGCGCCCGTGGCACTGGCGTACGCGCACGCTCACCCCGATCGCGTCACCCGGATGGTGCTGTACGGCGGCATGGCGGCCGGTGGCCTGCAGCAGGACGACGACGCGGCGGAGGAGGCGTTCCTGGCCATGATCCGCGCGGGCTGGGCGCGGCCGGATCCGTTGTTCCGTCGCGTGTTCACCAACGCGTTCATCCCCGGTGCCAACGAGCAGCAGATGGAGTGGATGGACGAACTGCAACGCACATCGACCAACACCGAGAACGCCGTGTGCAGCCGGATCGCCCGCCACCAGGTGGATGTGGCGCCGCTGCTCCCGGAGGTCGTCGTACCAACGCTCGTGCTGCACGCCGAGCGGGACCGGGTCGCGCCGGACTGGGGTCCGAAGCTGGCGGCTGAGATCCCTGACGCGCGGCTGGTGATGCTGGACTCGGCCAATCACGTACTGCTCGCCGACGAACCGGCCTGGCCCGTGTTCCTGCACGAGGTCGGATCGTTCCTCGGCGAGGACCGGGCGCAGGTTCCGGTGTCGAACCTGTCCGCGCGCGAACGCGAGATCTTGCTGCTGGCCGCCGAGGGCCTCGACAACACGGCCATCGCGGACCAGTTGACGTTGAGCGTGCGCACCGTGGAGCGGCACTTCCAGAACGTCTACCTCAAGCTCGGCCTCTCCGGCCGTACGGCGCGCGCCGCGGCCGTCGCACGCGTCCTGACCTGAGCGACGCGCAGTCACTACGTACGCGTCGGGCTCCCGACGCGAGTTCGGCTACGCGTGAGCGCCGATGCTGCGAGGTGCCCGAATTCCTAGATTCGAGGTGTCGGCGAAACCGCCGAAAACCCTCTAGGAATCAGGGAGATCGCCATGTCGAACAAGGCCGTCATCAGTCTCGCCACCGGACTCGAAGACCCCGAGAAGGTCACCGTCGCGTTTCTGGTCGCGCTCGGCGCTGCCGAGCACGGCCGCCCCACGCTGATGTTCCTGACCAAGGAGGCGGTGCGGCTCGCCGTACCCGGGACTGCGGTGGGCCGGTCCTGCGAGGGCTGCCCGTCGCTGCCGGAGTTGCTGGCGCGCTATGAGGCTGCTGGTGGCACGTACCTTGTGTGCCCGCTCTGCTTCAACGCCAAGGCGCTGGACCCGGAGAACCTGATCGCTGGCGCCACCATCGGTGGAACCGTCCCGATGTGGCAGTGGATCGGCGACGAGGGTGCGACGAGCTTCAGCTACTGAGGCCCTCGCAAGTTCGTCGAGTAGCCCGAGCCGCCAGGCGAGGGCGTATCGAGACGCCTCAGCCGCGACCGACGCGCAGCATCTCCTCGCGGTCGCCGACCTTGATCCGGGTGCGGCCGACGGCCTCGCCGAGCGCGATCTCGTGGGCGTCCAACCGCTCCCACGCGACATCGGTGGCGACAGCGACCTGACGCGAGCGGAGGTAGGCGTCGACGTCCTCGGGGGTCCGCGACCAGGCGGTCTCGGCGGTGTCGGCGAGCAGGTGGCCGACGGTCTCGGCGGCGTCGCTCTTGGTGTGGCCGATCAGGCCGACGGGGCCGCGCTTGATCCAGCCGGTGACGAACGTGCCGGGGATCGGGTTGCCGTCGAGGTCGAGGACCCGGCCGGCGTCGTTCGGGATGACCGCGCGACGCTCGTCGAACGGCAGGTCCGGGAGGCCGGTGCTGCGGTACCCGACGGCGCGGTAGACGGCCTGGACGTCCCAGTCGGTCACCTCGCCGGTGCCTTCGACGTTGCCGTCCTCGTTGGGCGAGTGGGTGCGCTCGGTGCGGAGCGTGGTGATGCCGTCGCGGTCGCCGAGGATCTCGACGGGCGCCTCGGCGAAGTGCAGGTGGATCCGGTGCGGCTTGCCGACCGGGTCCGCGCCGACCCAGCTGGCGAGCGTGTTGAGGACCATCTTCTGGGCCTTGTGCTGGGCGATGTGCTCCATGCCGTGCTTGTCGACGTCGAACCCCTCGGGGTGCACGATCACCTCGACGTTGGGCGAGTGGTTGAGCTCGCGCAGTTCCAGCGGCGAGAACTTCGCGTACGCCGGCCCGCGGCGGGCGAACACGTGGACATCGGTGATCGTCTTGGCCGCGAGGCCTTCGTAGACGTGCTGCGGGATGTCGGTGGTGAGCATCTCGTCGCCGGTCTTGGCGAGCACCCGCGCGACGTCCAGCGCCACGTTGCCGACTCCGACCACGGCGACGCTCTTCGCGTCCAGGGGCCAGGTCTGCGGGGCGTCCGGGTGGGCGTCGTACCAGGAGACGAAGTCCGCGGCGCCATGCGATCCGGGGAGGTCCTCGCCGGGGATGCCGAGGTCGCGGTCGGCCTTGGCGCCGGTGCTGATGACGACGGCGTCGTAGAACTCGCGCAGCTCCTCGAGCTTCACGTCGACGCCGAACTCGACGTTGCCGAGGAACCGGACGTCGGGGTGGGCCAGCACGCGCTGCAGCGCCTTGATGATCTCCTTGATCCGCGGGTGGTCCGGCGCGACGCCATACCGGACCAGGCCGAATGGCGCGGGAAGGCGCTCGAGGATGTCGATCGACACCGGCGTGCCCGACTTGATGAGGTTGTCGGCGGCGTAGATACCGGCGGGGCCACCGCCCACGATCGCAACGCGAAGAGTCATGTCGATGAGTCTGTCGACGAACCCGAGGTCACAGAACGAGGTTGTGGTTGGGTACTCACAAGGTAGCCTTGTGAGTGTGCTGAGTCCCCACGTCCCGGAGCTGCGGGCCCTCGAACTTCTCGTCGTGGTCGCCCGCACGGGCAGCCTGGGCGCTGCCGCCGCGGAGTTGGGAATCAGCCAGCAGGCCGCGTCGTCACGGGTGCGGACCATGGAGTCGCTGGTGGGGGAGCCGCTGGTGACCCGCAGCAAGCGTGGCTCGGAGCTCACCCCGACCGGCGAACTCCTCGTGCAGTGGGCCAGCCGCGTCCTCGACGCCGCGCACGAACTCGACGCCGGCATCGCCGCGATGCGCGTCGACCGCCGAGGCCACCTCGCGATTGCGGCGAGCCTGACGATCGCCGAGCACCTGCTGCCCGGCTGGCTCGTCGGTCTGCGCACCCAGCAGGTCCAGCGCGGTCAGACGCCCGTCGACATCACCATGACCGCCACCAACACCGAACGCGTCACCGAACTGGTGCTGGCCGGCGAGGTTGCGCTGGGCTTCGTGGAAGGGCCGGACGCACCGGACGGCCTGCAGCGACGGCTGGTCGGCACCGACGAACTGGTCGTGGTGGTCGGCCCCACGCACCCGTGGGCGCAGCGATCCCGCCGCCGCGTGACCGCCGAGACGTTGGCGGCCACGCCCCTCGTCGTACGCGAGGCGGGCAGCGGCACGCGCACCGTTCTGGAACGCGCCCTGGCCGACCTGCCGCGCGCCCAACCCGTCCTCGAGTTGTCGAGTACGGCGTCCGTCCGGGCCGCTGTTGCTGCCGGCGCCGGCCCCGCCGCCGTGGGCGCGCACGCCGTCGGCGACGACCTGGCCACCGGCCGGCTGATCCGGATCACCGTGAGCGGCCTGGACCTGACCCGGCGACTCCACGCCGTGTGGCAGGGCGGGCCACACCCGCCCGAAGGCCCGGCGCGCGAGCTGGTCGCCTGGGCGGCCCGCGGCGCTCGCTGACCCGTTGGTCGAGGAGGTTGCGCAGCAACCGTCTCGAGACCCAGAAGGCCCCCGGCGCGACGCCGGGGGCCTTCTGGTCTGCTGCTCTCCGGGTTGTCAGTCCAGGAGGTGGGACATGGCCGCGGCGATGAAGTCGCGACGCATCGCGGCCGTGGTCAGGCCCTCGACACCGAAGCCGGTGAACACGGTGTCGTCGGTGACGGTGCCCGCTCCTTCCTCGAAGGCCGTCTGGCTGCGCTCCCAGTTGTTGGTGGTGCGCGACCCGGCCGGCGCGGCCGACGGGGTCCAGCCGCCGAGGCCGTCCTCGAACGACGTCGTCGTCGACGTACCGTCGACCACGACCTCGGTGTCATCGACGAACACCCCGAGGCCCTGGGTGCCCCAGTCGGTGATGTAGGAGATCGACACCTCGACCTGCTTGCCGGCGTACGCCGTCAGGTCGATGTTCCACTCCTGCCAGCCGCCGCTGCTGCCTGTCGCGGCGTTCCACGCCCCGGTGGTCCCGGTCGGGGAGCAGTCCGCGCCCTGGTAGTGGGACACGAACGGGTGGATCGCGTCCCAACCGGCCGCGCACGTCTCGCCGGTGCCTTGCGAGGTGTGGCCGTTGGCGTCGGGCAACGTGGTCCAGTTCTCGGTGCCCACCTCGCGGGCCTCGACGACCACGTAGTCCCAGTCCGCCTCGGTGTCGTGCGACATCTGGAAGGTCAGGGCACCCGACGAGGCGCCCGCCATGTCGACCGTCCGGCTGAGTCGCTTCCATGCCTGGTCCGCCGTCTGGCTGAAGACGTACCACTCACCGGTGTGCGGGTCGAAGGGCGCGCCGCCGGGGCGGCCCCACTCGATCGGCTCCGAGCTCGCGAACTGCGGGAACTCGGCCTCGGGCAGGAAGCTCGAGGTGGTCAGCAACGAAGCCGTGTGGGCCTGGTTGTCGGCGCTGTCGCCACCGTTGAAGGTGCCGGCGAAGCCCTCGAACGCACCGGAGTCGCCCTCGACCGGGAACGGGTTGCCCGTGTCGGGGTCGGTACCGCCGTCGCTGACGTAGTTGTAGGCACCGAGCCAGTACTGCAGGAAGTCGTTCTCCAGCGGCAGGCAGGGATTGGCCCGGACCGTGCACTCCGGCGGAGCCGTCGGCGAGTAGAAGTACGTCGCACCGGTGCCCTGCGCGAACAGGTTGTACTGGCCGGTGACCAGCGCCTTGCCTCCCTCGTTGAGGTAGTCACGCACCGTGAGCTCGAGATCCTGGGCCAGCTTGGCCGCCGTGCCGCCCGGCTGCCCCGCGGCGCGGGTGATGACGTCGTCGCCCGACTCCCAGACGATCGCGTCGTAGTGGGAGAGCACGCCGAGGTGGTGCGGAGCGCGGCGGGCGTTGACGTCGACGTCGTAGACGTCGGAGGAGTAGCCGGCGGCCGTGAGGGCCGCCGCGTAGTCATCGGCGTACTTCGAGCTGGTGACCCCCTGGGCCGGGCTGACGCCGGTGACGTCCTCCGCGGCCAGGATCAGCACGTCGCCGCCGATGTCGTCGGCCACCGTGTAGGTGAACGGCTCGCTCTTGACCGGGCCCTTGCCGGGCTTGAGGCCGGTGAACCAGACCTCGACCGAGTCGCCCGGCGCCGTACCGGTGACCTTGCCGCGGAACTCGCCGTAGTAGTCGTGGTGGGTGTCGCCGTAGCGCTCACCGCCCTGCCACAGCGAGGTCTTGACGGACGTGGGTGCTCCGCCGTTCACGGAGTAGCGAAGTCGCAGGTCCTTGATCGCCTTCTTCGCGGTGACCGCAACCGGCTGGGTGGTGCCGTGCGACACAGCGAACGGGTCGGAGACCAGGTCATCCGCGGTCCGCGGCGTGCCCTCGTCCTTGACGGCCGAGACCGGGTCGTCGGGGTCCTTGGCCGACGTGGCGACCGACAGGGCGAACGGGATGTTCTTCTCGAACTCGGCCTGGATCAGTTCCTCGTCGTCGGGGAAGTTGAAGCCGGAGAGGCAGTCCGCGGCCTCCCACTCGTCATCGGGGATGGAGTCGGAGACCGTCTCGCAGGTCGTCATCTCCGGCGTGAAGCCGAGCGTGCCGTGGGCGACCTGGGCGTGGGTGTCGGTGTCGCCGTTGGTGGTGTAGAGCTCGGCGGAGATGTCCGGGTCGTAGCCCGGGACCGCCGGGTTGGCGTCGTCGCCCACCATGGCCTCGTAGATCACGTCGTCGGGCGCCGGCGTGCTCACCTGCCAGCCGATGCCGTAGAGGAGGAGCTCGGCGGCGGAGTGGTAGTTGATGTAGAACTCGAACCCGACGCGGGCCATGAGGGCGTCGAGCGCCTTGGTCTCCGGCTCGGAGTTCGGGCCCGCGCCGCGGAAGGTCTCGCTGGCCGGCTCGGGCGAGGAGCCCTCGTTGTCCCAGCCCCACTTGACCGCGAAGTTGCGGTTGGGGTCCACGCCGTCACCGGGGGTGATCGTGCCGTCGCTGTTGTTGTCGCGGAGGTTCTTGCGCCACAGGCGGTTGTCCTCGGTGAAGGTGAAGTCGTAGCCGTCCGGGTTGGAGACCGGCAGGAACCACAGCTCGGTGGTGTCGACGAGCCCCGTGATCGCGGGGTCGGAGCCGTAGCTGTCGATGTAGTGGTGCATCAGCCGGCGGACCATCTCGGGGGTGATCCACTCGCGGGCGTGCTGCGCGGCGCCGTACAGGACCGAGGGCCGCTTGCCGTCGTTGAGGGCCCGGGCGTTCTTGGTGACCTTGAGCGCGAGGATGTCCTGGCCGTTGATCGTCTGCCCGACGGTGACGAGCTTGGTGATCCCGGGGTTTGCCGCGGCGGTCGCGCGGAGTTCGTCCTCGATGCCGCCGTCCTCGCTGTAGGACCGGTAGGCGTCATAGCCGGCGAGGTTCTGCAGCCGGGCCGCCTCGGAGGCCTTGCGACCGTTGACTCGCTTGACCGTGACGTCGAGCCCGCCCTTGCGCAACTGCGCCGCCTGGGCCTCGGTGATGACGGCGTCGAGCCGCACCCGGCCCTGCCCCGCGTCCTCGTGGGTGACGTGGTGGGTGTCGACGCCGACCTCCTCGAGCGTCTCGAGCTCGCCGGGGGCTGCCTCGACGACGTAGACCTCGAGACCCCCGCCGCCGTTGTCCCGGCTGGGGTTGGTGTTGGCGGGCGGACTGGCGGTCAGCAGTCCGGCTGTCAGGGCGGTGAGTGCTAGCGCGGTGGGTAGGTAGCGCACGGTCGACCTCAACTTCATGTGTGGAAGGCGGATGGTCCTGAACACACATTGGTTGTGATCTGGGTCACGGTCAAGGGCGTGAGCCGGGGGAGTCTCAGGCGTGCGCCTTGGCGCCCTTCGCCATCAACCGCGCGATCGACTCATCCGTGCACGACGCCCAGAAGCCGCCGACCATGTCCTCGACCTGGCTGAACGAGTCCGCGACGTACAGGACGTTCTGGTAGTCGGTGATGTCGTAGCTGGTGCTGCCCATGTCGACGATGTCGAGGGGGCGGATGTCCATGCCGCGGAACGCCTCGATCTCGCCGGGGGAGGAGAGGATGCCGGCGCCGTACGTCTTGAGGTCGCTGCCCTCCCAGAGGATGCCGAACTCGAGCGTGAACCAGAAGACCTTGCTGATGAACTCGAGCGCCTCAGTGGTGCGGACGCGGCGCGAGGCCTGGCCGGCGAGCTCGTAGAGCGCGGTGAAGCGCGGGTTGGCGAGGGTGTTGCCGTGGCCGACGACTTCGTGCAGGACGTCGGGCTCGGGCGTGTAGAGCGGCACCGAGTGGTGGCGGACGTACTGGGTGGACCAGAAGGACTTGTCGGCGAGCGAGCCGTAGAAGTCGCGCAGGGGCACGAGGCCGGCGGCGGGGGCGTAGCGCCATCCGGTGAGCGGGGCGAGCCACTCGCTGACCTCGGACAGTTGCGGGATGCGGTCGATCGGCAGGCCGAGCGACTCCTTGCCGTCGAGGAACTCGCGGCAGGCGTAGGCGCGGTGCTTGGTGACGAGCGCTTCGCTCACGACGCGCCACACCTTGTGCTCGGCGTCGGTGTACTCCGCGGTGGGGCAGGGGGTGCGGGGCCGCCAGGCGTTGGCCAGCGTGGCGAGGGCGTCGCGACGGGCGCGGTAGTCGGCGTCGGCGAAGCCGGGGTGGTCGGCGCCCAGGTGGACCTTGAGGGATCCGTCCTCGTCGGTCGTCACGGGGGCAAAGGTCTGCGCTTCCTCAAACATGCCTCCATTGTGTGACGCAGTCCACGAAATGACGAGCGTGGTCGGACGTTTGGCAGTCTGTACGGCGTCCGCGGTGGCAGACTGTCCAGCATGGACGCTGTCGACCGGGAAATTCTGGACATCTTGCGGGTGGACTCCCGGACATCCATCCGTGACGTCGCGTCACGGATCGGGCTCAGTCGCGCGACCGCCTATGCGCGGGTGAAGCGGCTGATCGACACCAAGGTGATCCGCGGCTTCACCATCGATGTCGACCACGCGGCCCTGGGCCTCGGGTTGCCGGCGTACGTGCACGTCCGGATCAAGCAGAACTCCTGGAAGTCGTTCCGCAAGAAGGCGTGGGAGCTCGACGAGGCCGCCCACGTCGCGCTGGTCGCCGGTGACTTCGACTGCGTGATCCTGGTCCGTGCCCGCGACGCCGAGCACCTGCGCGAGCTGGTCCTCGAACGGATCCAGGCCCTACCCGAGGTGGTCGCGACCCAGACGGTGCTGGTGTTCGAGGAGCACGTCGGCCCCTCCTGACCGCTAGCGTCCCCCCATGCATCAACGCGCCTTCGTCTTCGGCGGCTCCGAGGGCATCGGCCTGGCGGTCGCCACCCAACTGGTGGCCGCAGGCACCCAGGTCGTCGTCCTGTCCCGGTCCCAGGCCAAGCTCGACGCGGCCCTCGTCCAGCTCGGGCCCGGCGCCATCGCGGTGCCCGTCGACGTCACCGACGCGAGTACGACGACCGCAGCCGTGGACGCACTGGTGGCCGAGTTCGGCGTACCGGACCTGGTGGTCACCACCGCCGGGTACGCCCGCCCGGGCTATCTGGAGGACCTGCCAGACGAGGACATCGCGGGCATGGTGGCCACGAACCTGGTCGGCACGATCAACGTCTGTCGCGCCGTCGTACCGCACCTGCGCAAGGCCGGCGCCGGCACCATCGTGACGACGTCGTCGATGGCCGGTCTGGCGGGTGTCTTCGGCTACACGGTCTACAGCGCGACGAAGTTCGGCGTGATCGGCTTCTCCGAGGCGCTGCGCCGCGAGGTGCGTCCGTACGGCATCGACGTCCGGGTGCTCTGCCCGCCGAACACCCTGACCCCGGGCTTCGACGAGGAGAACAAGCACAAGCCGGCGGAGGTGCTGGCCGCCGAGGAGAGCGTCGCGACCCTCACCCCCGACCAGGTGGCGTCTGCGCTGCGGCGCGCGCTCCGCCGGCGCCGGGGCTTCCTCGTCGTCCCGCGCGGCAGCCGCCTGGCCGCCGCAGCGATCCGGTACGCCCCTCCCGTCGTCGACCGCGCCCTGCGCCGCCCCACCGCTGGTGGTTGAGGTGCGAGGAGCGCCAGCGACGAGCCTCGAAACCTCCGGGCCTGCCCAAGCGTGGCGACGCCTTCAGCCAGCGACGCGGTACTCGTCCAGCGCTTCGGAGTAGCCCTGCGTCTCGATGTCGCGGAGCAATGACCGTGATGGCTGGTTCGTGCGCAGCCACTTGCGGATGCCGTCAATCCTTTCGTCTCGGGAACCACCCTCAAGACCGAGGCGCTCCAGCAGGATGTCGACGATCGGGATGATCTCCGGTGCGCCCGCGGGCGCGAAACCTTCGTCGTCGAACAGGCGATGTTCGAAGCTCATGAGGTGCTCACCTCCACGCTGATCTCGGGGACATTCGCGGCTCCAGCAGGATACGTCACGGCCAGGACACGAAGGGAGATTCCAGGAGCTGCCAGGAGCTCGTACTGCGACCGGAGGTCGCGTTGTCCTGCTCCGGCGATCCACGCCAGGTTGGACCCTGCGCGCCAGGTCATCTGAAGCACTGCCGCGGACGCCGGCCCGGGTGGATGTGTGAACTCTGGGGTCGCCACCGCCCGGTCAGCGGTGACGGCGAAGAATCCGCGATAGCGAGCCACTGTTCCAGGGAGTAGTGAGGAGACAGTCACTCCGAACACTCTGGAGACCGAGCGGATCCCCTTCCAGGTCTGAAGATCGATGGGGAGTTGCGCCGACCGGATCGCCGTTCGGAGGTTACGGACTTCCGCTCGAATGCCACGTGGCACCTCGGCTTCCTGAGACCGGAACGCCGACTGCACCTTGTCGTAGTGCCTGTTCGTCCCCTGCCACGCTGTGATCGCGGCCGTCTCCTCGGCGGAGAGCCGCGCGAGCCACGACTCGTACGCATGATCGAGGAAGGCAGCCAGTTCGAACGGATCCCGCTGCTCGCCAGACAAGGGTCCTCCCGAGAGTGCAGCGCCCGGCTGGCGCCCTCAGCGACGCTAGCGGGAGTGGCCAGCGCATTGCCACGGCGGAATCGCTGCCTGTGGAGAACCCTGTGACGGCGCTGAGAAGTGGACCCTGGGTCCCTCCGGACGGTGGGAGTCAGGGTTCTGCGCTTTCCAACCCGCCTCAACGCTTGCGGTCGTGCTTCCCGATGAACTCGTTGATGTACGCCCACGTCGTCTCGGGCGCCTTGGTGCCGGTGAGTACGCCGAGGTGGCCACCGGGTGCGGTGGGCATCCGGACGTCCGGTGAGTTCGGGACCAGTGAGCCGACGTGGTGCGCCACTGGGGGAGGGACGAGTACGTCGGTCGTGCCGGCGACGTTCATCACCGGGACCGTGATGTCGGCCAGATCGACCATCCTGTTCGGCCCCTGGATGCGCCCGGTGGCGAGCTCATTGCGGAGCGCCATCTTCTGGTAGACCTGAATGGTCGCCCGGCCGGGGTAGGTCAGCATGTTGTTCATCAGGCTGTCGACGGCCTGGATCTGGCCGAGGAACTCCCGGTCCTGCCGCTTGTTCCAGAGGGTGCGCGGCTTCTTGAGGTACACCGGGATCGCGGTGGCCTTGAACCCGATGCTCACCAGCGGTGCGGGCACGGACCCGGCGGCCTTGAGCGCCGTACCGACCAGCTTGCCGCCGGTGACCTTGCCGATCGCACGCACCGGGCGGAGCAGCGGCTGCTTGGACATGTCGAACGGGCTGGCGACCATCGAGAGGCTGCGGATCGGGAGGTCCTGGTAGAGGGCGGTGGTGCCGATCGAGATCAGCCCGCCCATGCACCACCCGACCAGGTGGACGTCGCGCCCGCCGGCGTCCTCGGACACCTTCCGGATCGCCTGGGGGAGTACGTCGTTGATGAAGTGCTCGATGCCGACCTTGGTGTCCGCACCCTTCATGGGCCCGTAGTCGACGAGGTACGTCGGCCGCCCGCGGCCCACGAAGTCCTCGGCGAGGGACAGGCCGCGGCGGAGGTCGAAGCACGATGCCTGGGCGCCGAGGGGCGGGACGAGCAGGACGGGCAGTCCCTTGGCACGCACGCCCTTGACCTTGTCGTAGCGGTGCAACTCCAGGGTGCGACCAGTCGCGATGATCTCGGAGGGAGTCCGGCTCAGGTCGGCGATGCCGCCCTTGACGAGGAAGTCCCACAGGTTGACGACGGAGTCCTTGGCTGCCACGGCGCCAGTGTCGCGCAAGGTACGGGCTGCCCGTGGCGTTGTCCCGGGAACCGGCAAACTTTTCTGAGTCTTTGCGCACTGCTGTCTAGACCAAAGGTAAAGATTCTGCTATTGCCATGACGCCCTGTCGCAGATGGTCGTTTCATGGCTACATCAGCGCTCGGGCCTGGTCCTTCTGTTCATCACCCCCTTACTCCCTAAGGACTTCGCATGCTCCGCACCCTTGCTCGCCGTCGCAACGAGAACGGCTTCACCCTGATCGAGCTCCTCATCGTGATCATCATTCTCGGCGTGCTCGCCGCGATCGTGGTGTTCTCGGTTCGCGGCATCACGAACAACGCCGCTGCGACTGCGTGCGAGATCGAGATCCGCACCGTCGAGACCGCCATCGAAGCGCACAAGGCCGAGCTCGGCACCTACCCGGGAACGGTCGGCGCGCTCACCGACGCGGGCTTCCTGCGCGAGGACCCGGTCGGCGAGTCGAACATCACCGACGCTACGACGATCGTCGTCGGCACTGGCGCGTTCACGACCGCGCCTGGCTGCGACGCCTGACGTACCAGTCCTTGGGAGGGCCGTCGCTCCGGCGGCGGCCCTCCTGCGGCATCCTCGGCCTCTAACTCTGGGAGTTCACGTGTTCCACCACCTGCACCGCATCGGTGACCGGATCGACCAGTTGCTGTCGGCGCTATGGGAAGTTCGCGGCACGGACCTCCTTCTCACTGTCGGGCTGCCGCCGATGCTCCGGGTCGATGGTGCCCTCGCGCCGGTCCCTGGTCAGTCTGCGCTGACGGCGGAGGAGACCGATGCGCTCCTGGCCGAGGTGCTGACGGCCGAGCAGCAGAGTGCCTGGGACTCGAAGCACGAGTACGACTTCTCGTTCTCTTGGCGCGAGCACGCCCGGATCCGCGGCAACGCCTTCACGCAGCGCGGGCTCACCGCCGTCGCTCTGAGGATGATCCCGCGTACCGTGCCCACCCCTGACGACCTCGGTCTGCCCTCGGCGCTCCGGGAACTCGCAATGAAGCACCAGGGCCTGATTCTGATGACCGGGCCGACCGGCTCCGGCAAGTCGACCACCCTCGCTTCGCTGATCGACCTGATCAACACCAACCGTGGTTGCCACATCATCACCGTCGAGGACCCGATCGAGTACGTCCACGATCACAAGATGTCGGCGGTCAACCAGCGCGAAGTCGGGACCGACACGGACAGCTTCCCGAACGCCTTGCGTTCGGTTCTCCGCGAGGACCCCGACGTCCTGTTGGTCGGCGAGATGCGTGACCTCGAGTCCATCGCCTTCGCTTTGACCGTGGCCGAGACCGGCCACCTTGTCTTCGCCACCTTGCACACCAACGACACCGCGCAATCGGTCGGACGCATGATCGACGTCTTCCCCGCGGAGCAACAGGCCCAGATCAGGGTCCAGCTCGCCGCTGCGCTCAGCTGCGTGGTCTACCAGCGACTCATCCCGAAGATCGGCGGCGGCATGACCGCGGCCTACGAGGTCCTCACCGCAACACCGGCGGTGCGGAACCTGATCAAGGAGGGCAAGACCCACCAACTGCGCAACTCGCTGATCACCGGCTCACAGGACGGGATGATCACCCTCGAGCAGTCGCTGTCACGGTTGATCCAGGACGGCATCGTGACCGAAGAGGAAGCCGTCGCGCGCAGCCTCTATCCCAAGGACATCGAGGCCCGCCCGCGGTTCACCGCTGGCGCGGGCCGGTAGGGCTCCCGCATGCGCCTCAAAGGCAAGCACAGCAAGGTCGAAGCGCCAGTTCTGGTGCCCCGGACCGACGAGGACGACGAACGCCTAGGCCGCATTCTGGTCAGCGCTGGCCGGGTCCAGCCGTATCAACTGGACGCAGTACGGGCGCAGGATGGTGGCGGGTCGCTCGCCAACAGACTGATCGACGCCGGGCACATCACTGATGAAACGCTGGCACGCACGCTCGCTGAGCACCACCAGGTCGGCGTGGCTGACTTCCGAGACATCACTCCCGACGCTGAGGTCGTACTTCTGCTGACCCGGGACCAGGCCGTTGCGCTGCAGGCACTGCCGGTCGCGGCCGACGACGAAGCAGTCACTGTCGCGGTACTGGACCCGGCTCCCGACCGAGTAGCCGCAGTGTCGACACTGCTGGGTCGGCCTGTTCGCGCGCTGGTCGCGACGCAGCGTGACCTCGAACGCAGCATCGACGCCGCCCATCGGGCCACCCGTGAGGTCGGTGGCCAGATCCAGGCCTTCGAGGCGCGCGACCTCCTCCGCCGCGAGGCTGCCAATCTCGAGACGGCTAGCGCCAACGAGGAAGCGCCCGTCGTGCGGGTGGTACAGATGGTGATCACGCAGGCACTGCGTGACCGGGCGTCCGACATCCATATCGAGCCCACGGGGGAGCGAGTCCGGGTGCGCTATCGCATCGACGGCTCGCTGACTGAGGTGCTCGACCTGCCGGGCTCGATCGGGCCCGCCATCGTCAGCCGCGTCAAGATCCTCGGCGGCATGAACATCGTTGAGCGCCGTCGCCCGCAGGACGGCCAGATCAGCATGGAAGTCGAGGGCCGCGACGTCGACATCCGGGTGTCAACGACCGCCGTGGTCGGTGGCGAGAAGGTCGTGATGCGGGTGCTCGACAAGAGCCGCCCGCTCTTCAACCTTGCGCAACTCGGAATGCCGCCCGACACGGCTGCACGCTTCTCCGCGCTGATCCACTCGCCCTACGGCATGGTGATCTGCGCGGGCCCGACCGGCGGTGGCAAGACCACCACGCTCTACGCGTCGCTCGGCGAGTTGAACAGCCCGGACCGCAACCTGATGACGATTGAGGACCCGGTCGAGTACAAGTTCGACTCGATCAATCAGATCCAGATCAACGAGCAGGCGGGCATCACCTTCGCCGGCGGGTTGAAGTCCATCCTGCGCCAGGACCCGGACGTCATCCTGGTCGGCGAGATCCGTGATGTCGACACCGCGCGCATTGCCGTGCAGTCGGCTCTGACCGGTCACTTCGTGCTCTCCTCACTGCACGCGACGGAGGCCGTCTCGGCCCTCTACCGCTTGCTGGACATGGGCATCGAGGCGTTCCTGATTGCGTCCTCGGTGACCGCGGTCGTTGCCCAGCGCCTGGTTCGCCGTAGTTGCACGTCCTGCTTGGCGCCCTACCAGCCGTCGCCGGACGAAATGGCCTTCCTGCAGTCTTTCGGTGGGTCGGAGCCGATCGGTGGCTTCCAGCACGGCACCGGCTGCCACTTCTGCGCGCAGACCGGCTATCTGGAGCGGATCGGGGTCTACGAAATGCTCGTCATCACCGACGAAGTGCGCGAACTGATCATCGACAAGGCTCCGCACGACCAGATGCGCAAGCTGGCTCGGATGCAGGGCATGCGCACCCTCCAGGAGCAGGCAGCGCAACTGGTCACTCACGGCACCACCACGGTTGCCGAAGTCATGCGTTCGATCTACGTCGCGGGAGTCTGAGCATGCCCAAGTTCGCTTATGTCGGAGTCGACCTCGACGGGTCCCGGGTCAAGGGAACCGAGAAGGCGCCCAGCCGCGGTGAAGCCGAGGTGGCGCTCTACGAGCGGGAACTGCGCGACCTCAAGGTCACTGAGAAGAAGAGCATCCTGCAGTACGAGATCTCCGGCCCGCGCATCAAGCGCGAGCAGGTCATGCACCTGTCCCGGCAGATCGCGGCCTTCCTCCGGGCCGGATTGCCGATTCTGGATGCCGTTCATGCGATCGGCGCGGAGAGTGACAGTTCATCGGTCCGCCGGATGATGCAAGAGATCGAGGACGGCCTGCGTACGGGGGAGCGGTTCTCCGACACGCTGGAGCGTTATCCGAAGGTGTTCCCCGAGTTCTACCGCGGCATCGTCCGGTCTGCCGAACTGACCGGCGAGTTGGACACCGTTCTCTCGCGGCTGTCTCGCTACATCGAACGCGACCTGATCGCGCGGCGGAAGATCAAGTCCGCCATGCTCTACCCGGCTGTCGTGGCTGGCATGTCCGTCGTCACCGTCCTGGTGCTGGCGATCTACGTGCTCCCGAAGTTCGAGGACTTCTTCAACGATCTGGATGCCGAACTTCCCCTGCCGACCCGGATGCTTCTCAACACCACCGGCTTCCTTGGTAACTGGTGGTGGGCGATCCTGGCTGCCCTGGCCGCCATCGTGTTGATCTTCCTGATTGGCACACGGTTCGAGAAGGGCAAGTACGCTCGCGACGCCTTCCTGCTCAAGGTCCCGGTGCTCGGAGAGACCATCCAGTACGCCCTCGTTGAGCGCTTCTGTCGCGTGCTCGCCTCCATGGTCGGGGCTGGGGTCAACTTGACTGAAGGACTTCGCGTTTCCACGTCCTCGCTGCGCAACCGGGTCTTCATGAAGCGACTCGGTGAGGTTGAAGAGGCCATGCTGGAAGGCCAGGGCATCGCGACTCCGCTCGCACGCACCCGGCTGTTTCCTGGTACAGCCACGTCGATGCTGCGGGTCGGCGAGGAGACCGGGTCGATGGACACCCAGCTCGAGGTCACCGCGCAGTACTACGAAGACGAGCTGGACTACAAGATCGCCAAGCTCACTGCGCTGATCGAGCCCATCGTGATCATCGCGATGGGTGGCATCGTCGGGTTCGTGGCGATCGCGTTGGTTTCGGCGATGTACGGCATCTTTGAGCAGGTAGAACTCTGATGCTTTCCCCCCGCGACACCCGCTCCGACGCCGGCGCCACGCTGGTTGAGGTGTTGGTGTCTCTGATCATTCTCAGCACAGCGGGCCTCGCCGTCATGGCCGGACTTCAGATGAGCATTCTGACGTCAGATATCCACCGCAAGCAGTCCACAGGCGGCGCGTACGTGCGCAGCTATGCCGAGGCGATCGAGAAGTACCTCAACACCAACGGAAACTACGTCAAGTGCGCAGGGGCGGACGCCTACAACGTCAACGCTGTGCTCACTGAACTCGACGGCCTTCCGAGCAACTTCACGCCCCATCACGCAGCGGCCGCACCAATCGCTGGCGACGGATCGGTCATCACCACGGGCAGCTGCCCGTCGAGGGACACGGGCGTGCAACGCCTTCGGCTGACGATGGTGTCGAATGACGGGCGCGGTACTGAGCGGCTCACCATCGTCGTTCGGCGGATCTGCGACACGGGTACGGCATGCGACTGATTGAGCGGGTACGGCACCGTTACCGCCGACGAGACGACGCCGGGTTCACCCTGATCGAGTTGCTGATCACGGTCATCATCATGGGTGCCATTGCTGCGGGCGTTGCAGGTGTGCTGATTAGTTATCTGAAGTTCAGTGTCGACACCCAGTCGCGTATGACGGAGTCCCTTGACGTCCAGTTTGCGGCCAGTTACTGGCAGCGGGACGTCGCAAGCATCGGTGTGCGCACCTACGACTCGGGGTCGAAGTCGTTTCCGCTCGCCCAATCGGTGGATGTGACGCCCGCCTGCACGATGCCGACCGGAACGAGGGTGGTCACGCTCGCCTGGAGTGAGTACGACCCGCTGGTTCTCGACTCCACGGTCGTCGGCCCGACGGTGACCGTCAGCTACGTCGCGAAGCCGGATGGCACCGCCTTCGACCTCGTCCGGGTCCGCTGCACGGGCTCGACCATCGACTCTTCAATCGAAGTAGCGCACAGCCTCAACGCCGTCCCGACCAGGGCGTGTGACATCAGTTGTACCGGCACCGGATCGAACGTGCCGGCGATCGTCGAACTCAGCCTCTCGATCCTGGATCCCGACGGCAACGGCGGCGCCGCCTATTCAGCCACGCTCACTGGCGAACGGAGACAGACATGATCGACCGACTGCGGAGTAGACTTCGCCGGCATTCGCCAGACGATCGTGGAGCGATTCTCGTCATGGCGATCATCATCGTCACGGTGGTGGCTGTCGTGACCGGTCTGGTCTTGACGCGCGGTGACGGCAGCCTGCGAGCCACCATTGCGCTTCGTGATGCCGCTCGGTCTTCGTACGCCGCCGACGGTGCGGCCCAGGTTGCGATCAACGCGCTGAGGACTGGCTACAACACGGGGACTGGTGAGCCGACGCCCTGGTACTACACCAACGCTGTGGGCACCGGCTGCTTCGGCTACAACGGAAGCGGCGGATCCACCACTCCTCTCAACACCCTGGCCGTGAACAACGTCATCCCGAAGGAGACGGGTGACACCCAGAGTGCGATGTCCGCGGCGGTGGAATGTGAGGCCGAGGACGCTACGGGCGAGCAGGGTTCGGCCGTCCCGATCAACAGCTCCAACAAGCCGGGAAACGCGATCCTCACCTTGGGCACCAGCGGCGCTGAGGATGGCTTCACGTTCAAGACCAACGGCTCGGGCGCAGCGTTCCGCGTGAAGGGCGGCATCTGGTCGAACTCGACGATCTTCCGTGACAACAATGGCAACCTGGAGTCCTCGGAGAGCATCCGCGCCCACACGGGTTGTACGCCGATCGCGGCCATGATCGCGCCGGTGGTCAACTGCTCTGCCAGCACCACGGCTGATCCGAACTACCAGAGCGATCTCGACATTGCCGGTACTGGCATCCCCACGCTCCAGACGCCGCCGGCCAGTTGCCCGAACAACGGCACCGTCACCCTGAGCCCGGGCTACTACGACGACGTCACCAAGCTCAACGCGCTGACCAACACCAACAGCCAGTGCTTCATTCACCTCCAGCCCGGTCCGTACTACTTCGACTTCCACAACAACTCCGTCGACACCCTCTTCGACAGCGACATCGCAGCGGGCGGAGGCAACGTGTGGACGATCGGTTCACGCAAGACGGTCATCGGCGGCACGCTGACAGCCGACACCACGGTTCCGGGGCGCTGCGTGAACCCCATCGACGACGTGAACGCCGCTGGCGTGCAGTTGATATTCGGCGGTGACAGCCGGATGCTCATCGAGGCCAACGGTCAGGACACGGAGGTCGAGTTCTGCGCCACGTACCACACCAGCCGGCCCCCGATCGCGATCTACGGTCAGAAGACGGGAACCGCCACCCTCACCGATGTGTCGGGAGGGTCCGCGCTCACCGTTAAGACGGGCACTACTCCCACGGTCACCGCCGCGGGCACCCACGGCACCTTCACGGGCGCCACTCCGCCGAACTTGCAGTCTGTCGATGGCGACCAAGCCACCGACGCCAACCTCGCGGTGTGGCGACGCACGACCACCAACGCTGGCAACCAGACTCGATCGATCACGATGAACGGGTTCGAGACGGGAACATCGCTCCCGAAGGGGACGGTGTTGAAGAGCGCGGTGCTCAAGGTGACGCACCGCAACACCAGCACCGGCAGCGGGCAAGTCAATCGCGTTACGCTGACGCCCACGGGCGGTTCGGCGCTCACGACCACGGCGTTGCCGGCTCGCGCCAACCTGACCACCGACACCGTTGACCTGGCGACCCTCGGCAGCACTTGGGGTGCGTTCCAGCAGCGCGTGCATGACTTCGGGTACACCGGAGCGGACGTCAACTTCGAGTCAACCCTCACCACGGCTACGTCGACCGGAGGACCGACCCCGGTGATCACGCCGCAGGTCGCCCAACTGGATGCGGTTCGACTCGAGATGACCTACTACCTGCCGGGGCTCCGTGGACAGACCACGGCCGCGATTCCCAGCAACACCGTCGCCACGGTCGGCGGTGCAGCGGTCGTACAACTGCTCGGAAACAGCACGACCTTCTATGTGCAGGGCACCACGTACACCCCGCTCGCCAAGATCGATCTGTCGCTCAACAACCTCGATGAGTCGGTCTTCAGGTTCGGCGTCATCGCCCGCTCTCTCGTTGTGTTCGAGACGGGGTCGTTCTCGTTCCCGGGCGCTGTCATCGAACTCCCCGACAACTCACCGGGCTTCGGGTTCGAGACGACTCTGGTCCGACTCAAGGTCTATCTGTGCCCAGGGGTCACCAGCGGATGTACAGCAGGTACTGGTGAGTTCGCGCTGGAGGCGCGGGTGAAGGTGTTCGATACTGGTGGGGTCCCTGGTCCGCCGAACCGGCAGATCTCCGTCCTGAACTGGAGCCACCAGCGCTGAGCGAGCACGAAGTCCTCTCGGTCCTCTCGGTCCTCGTCCCGATCTTCGCTGGCCTGCTCGGGCTCGCCATCGGGTCGTTCCTCAACGTCGTCGCGCACCGCGTGCCGGCGGGGGAGTCGATCGTCAGTCCGCCGTCGGCGTGCCCGAAGTGCGGGCACGAGATCCGCAACCGGCACAACCTGCCGGTGATCGGGTGGCTGATCCTGCGCGGGAAGTGCTTCGACTGCGGGGAGCCGATCAGTGCGCGGTACCCGCTCGTCGAGGCCGGTACGGGCCTGGCGTTCGTGCTGGTGGCGCTGCGGCTCGGCACCGACGAGCAGGGACTGCGGTTGCTGCCGGCGTACCTGACCTTCGCGGCCGTCGGGATCGCGCTCGCGCTCATCGACCTGGACGTCCAGCGTCTGCCGGACAAGATCGTCCTGCCGTCGTACGTCGTCCTGGGTGGGCTGCTGCTCATCGGCGGAGACGGAGGAGCGCTGCTGCGCGCGATCGAAGGCGCGGCGATCCTGTTCGCGTTCTTCTTCATCGTCTGGCTGATCGCGCCGGGAGGCATGGGCTTCGGTGACGTGAAGCTGTCCGGGATCGTCGGCGGGATGACCGCCTATCTGACGTGGGGGACCTTCCTCGTCGGTGCCTTCATGGGCTTCCTGCTCGGCGCCGTTGCCGGCGTACTGCTGATGTCTGGCGGCAAGGCCGGGCGCAAGACCGCGGTGCCGTTCGGGCCGTTCATGATCCTGGGGGCGTTCGCCGCGATCCTGGGGGCCGGGGAGCTCGGGGACTACTACCTGGAGCTGATCGGGTACTGAGCGTCTCGATACGCCGCTCGTTCCTCGCGGCTACTCGACGAGCTTGCGGGGCCGGGCGTCTCGATACGCGACGAGCTTGCGGGGCCGGGCGTCTCGATACGCGACGAGCTTGCGGCGACGGCCTCGCTGCGCTGTCCAGCGGAAGTGGGGACATCGGAAAAGCGGGATCGGCAAAGCCGCCGTGAGGTGGTGGAATGTCTTCAACAGGCCGTGGTGGTCGCAAACCGTGCAGTGTCCCCTGCATGGAGCGCCCACCACGGCCTGATTCGGTGAAGCGCCACCAAGTCTGCCGGGCTTTACTCGCCAGGGGGCCGGCTGGATGGTCAAATTCCTGCGGCCCAGGTTCGCGAAAGCTTGTTCGATCTGACGTGGGATCGACTACAGGTCACGACAGTCGGAGCCTGTCAGGCGTCGATCATTCCGGTCGTCCTGGGCGGCAAGGGCGACGCGCTCGGCGCTGGAACCAGATCGAGCTCGCCGAGCGGGCCGGGATCTCGGCGAACACGCTGCGCAGCATCGAGCAGGGTGCGCCGAGTTCCACGATCGGGATCGTGTTCGAGGTCGCCGTCCTGCTGGGCCTGGACCTGTTCGGTGCCGGTGCCGGCGAACTGTCCGCCCTCGTTGCCCAGGGACGCAACCAACTGGCGCTCCTGCCGAAACGGGTCCGGAACCGTCCCCGTGACCTCCAGGACGACTTCTGATGACAACTGCGGGGCCAACGAGCGCGTTCGTGTGGGTGTGGCTCCCGGGCGCGGTGACCTCGGTACCGGCCGGGCGTCTGCAGTACCGCGGACCGTGAGCAGATGTGGCACCGTCAGATCCTCAACCCTGCTGTGCACTACTGACCGCGACCGCCAGGCGGCTCGGGCTACGCGACGAACTTGGCTGGAATCAGCGAGCGGCGAAGCAGACCAGGCAGGACGACGGGTCGTGCTGGATGTTGCTGTCGTGCAGGCGGTCGCTGCGGTTGAGGAAGTCGTCGAGGGCACGCTCGGAAGCGGCGATCTCGAGGATGACCTCTTCGAGCTCGGGGGAAAGGCGCGGGCCGGTCTGGACCTCGGACCGGCTGTTCTCCAGGACGGTTTCGGACGCCAGTGCGCTCATGGTTGCTCCCCCAGTTGTGCCCGAGTCCTCGTTGACCAGGGCCCGTCGTGCTCTCCCTCAGGCCCTGTTCTTCGAGGATCCATGCTGGCTCGGACCGGCGCAATGGGAGAGGGCAAGGTCGGGCCGAAAGCGGGACAAGGTCCCATCACAATTGACTACTGAAGGGCGGCCGTGAGGCGCATGACATTGTCGACGTACCGCGTGCGCCGCGGCCGGAGGTCCCATTCGGCCAACGTCAACTCCTTCGACAGCGCGCGATAACCGTCCTCCACCTCGCGCAGCCGAGCGACCACCGCAGGGTCCGGGAGCATCAGCGACACCTCGTAGTTGAGGCCGAACGAACGC
The DNA here is from genome assembly GCF_014108865.1 of Nocardioides sp. WS12. Lineage (NCBI taxonomy): Bacteria > Bacillati > Actinomycetota > Actinomycetes > Propionibacteriales > Nocardioidaceae > Nocardioides > Nocardioides sp. WS12. Next base: position 2,356,310 of record NZ_CP053928.1, read on the forward strand.
ATGTCCATGTTGCTCGAACCGATCACCGCGACGTTGTCGTCGATCGTGAAGTGCTTCGCGTGCAGGACGTACGGCGCCGGGTACCGGAAGATCCGGACGCCGGCCCGGAGCAGCTCCTTGTAGTACGACGCCTGGGCATGCCCGACCATGAACTGGTCGGCGACCTCGCTCACGAACAGTTCCACCTCCACGCCGCGTTCGGCGGCCGTCGTGACGGCGTACAGGAGCGACTCGTCGGGGACGAAGTACGGCGAGGTCAGGGAGATCCGCTCCGTGGCGGCGTATAGCAGGGTGGTGAACATCCGCAGGTTGTTCTCGGCGCGCACGCCCGGGCCGCTCGGCACGACCTGGCAGGGCACGTCGAGCACCTCGTCGGGGCGGATGTCGGGCTTGCCGTGAACGGCGACCAGTTCGACCGGCTCGCCCGTCTCGACGTACCAATCGGTCGCGAAGACGCTGTTCAGGCCACCGACCACCGGGCCCTCCAGGCGGACCATCAGCTCGACCCACTCGCGGCCGAGCTTCTGGTTCTTCGGCTTGTTGTAACAGGGCTCGGTGAGGTTGAGCGAACCGGTGAACCCGACGCTGCCGTCGACCACGAGGATCTTGCGGTGGTTGCGCAGATCGGGGCGGCGGAACCGGCCCTGCAACGGCTGAATCGGCAGCATCGGATGCCAGTCGATGTCGGTCTTGCGGAGGCGGCGCAGCATCCGGTGGTAGCCGGGGATGCCGCGCGAACCGAGGTGGTCGAACAGCAGGCGTACGTCGACCCCGCGGGCCGTCGCGCGGATCAGCGACTGGAAGAGCGGGTCGGTCACGTCGTCCCACGCGGTGATGTAGAACTCGACGTGCACGTGGCTGCGCGCGCGGTCGACCTCTGCGGCCATCTCGAGGATCACGCCGGAGTACTCGTCCCAGAGCTGCACCTCGTTGCCGCCCGTCAGGGGGAGCGCCCCGAGGCGGTGGTTGAGCGAGGCGACGCGGGCGATCGGCGCAGGCAACCGGTTCGCGTCGAAGGACAACGGGAGCTGGTCGGTGCGTTCGCGGATGGCTTTCATCGCCTCGCGCTGGCGGCCGACCCGGCGGTTGCCCAGCCGGGTGCGGCCGAAGGTCAGGAAGATCAGGAAACCGATGATCGGCTCCACCAGAATCAGCAGCAGCCAGGCCATGCCCGTCGACGGCTTGCGGTTGCCGGGGATGACGCCGAGTGCCACGACCCGGAGCCCCACCTCCAGGATCAGGAAGATCACGCCGAAGGTCGACGTCGGATCGGGCCAGGTCATGGCTGCAGACTAGGTCTCGACAAGCTCGACCCACGGGAGGCGCCTCAGCGGAAGGCGCAACCTGACTGCACGCCGAACCTGCGCAGGATCAGTGCAGCCGGACAGAAGCCCGTGATGCTCGACTGGAGCAGGTTGGCTCCCGCGAAGGCGGCCAACAGCAGCCACCACGGGGAGAGCAGGGTGGCCAGGGCGACGCTGACCAGAACCAGGGTTCCGGCGAGCGCGAAGACGGCGCGGTCGATGTTCATTTCGTTTCTCCTCGTTGTCCGAGCGTGTCCGCGAACTCGCAGAACGCGTCGTAGGCACGGGCTCCGTGGATGGTGGCGGGGCCGCCGTGCATCAGGAACGTCACGCCGATGGCCTCGGCCGCCTCCTGTCGGGTGGCACCGGCCCGGGCTGCAGCCTGTCCGTGGGAGGCCACGCAGCCGTCGCAACCCTCGACGACGCCGATCGCCAGCGCGATCAGCTCCTTGGTCTTCTTGTCCAGGGCGCCATCGGCGAACGCTGCCTTCGACAACTCTCCGAAGCCCTTGTAGACGTCGGGGATGGCGTGGCGCAGGTTGCGGTGCAGCGGGACGAGGTCGTTGAGGACGACCTTGCCGTGCAGTGAGGCCTGCACCGCGGTGTCGTTGGTGTCAGTGGTCATGAGGTGGGTCCTTTCGAGTGCGGACGTGCAGTGGCGGGGCGTGGGCTGTTCATTCGTGGGCGAAGGTGATGGTGGGCAGGATGCGCTGCAGCCAGGCGGGCGTCGCCCAGGCGGCACGGCCGGTCAGGCGCAGCAGCACCGGCAGCAGGACCAGGCGAACCAGGAAGGCGTCCAGCAGCACCGCGACGCCGAGGATCACGCCCATCTCCTTGGGCGGGAGCGGACCGGAGAGGGCGAAGGTGAAGAAGACCGCGACCATCACCCCGCCGGCCGCGAAGATCACCCGGCCGGAGTGAGCGACCGCGCCGACCATCGCTTCCTTCGGGTCACCCGACTTCTCCCAGTGCTCCTTCGCGGACGCGAGGAGGAACACGGTGTAGTCCATGGCGATCGCGAAGATCATGGCGAAGAAGAACACCGGCGCCCAGGCATCGAGGAAGCCCTGGGGCTCGAAGCCGAGCAACCCCGATCCGTGGCCGTCCTGGAACACCAGGCGGGCCACCCCGAAGGCTGCGGCCGTGGACAGCAGGCTGGCCAGCGTGCCGAGCAGCGAGATGAGGGGCGCCTGCAACGCGAACAGCAGGAGCAGGAAGCCCAGGACGAGGACCACGCCGATCACGAGCGGAGTCGATCGGTCGAGTTGGGCGGTGAGGTCGATGTTCTCGGCAGCAGCGCCACCGATCAGCGCAGACGACGGCAGGTCGGTGCGCAGGCGGTCGAGGATTGCGGGCAGGGCGGGGTCGGACGGATCCACCGTCGGCACGGCCTGGATCAGGGTGCGGCCCGAGCCGTCGCCGGCGGGCTGGGCGGGCATCACGGCTTCGATGCCCGGGTCGGCGTCGACCACCAGCGTCGTACGGTCGACGTCCTCGTCGTTGACGACGATCTGCAGCATCCCCGGGGCGCCCGGGCCGAAGGCGTCCTTGACCTGCTCGTAGCCGATCCGGGCGCTCGCGTCGTCGGGGAGGACCTTGATCGACGGCATGCCGGTCTGCAGGCCGAGGATCGGGGTGGCCAGCAGCACGAGCACTGCGGTGGAGCCGATGCCCCATGCCCACGGGCGACGCCAGAGGTGCTCGCCCCAGCGAGCGAAGAGGGGGGAGCGGTGCTCGCCGACCCGGGCCCAGGGCAGGGCGAACCGGTTGATGCGCTGGTCGAGCTTGAAGAGCACGAGGGGGAGCAGGGTCAGGGTCGCGGCCAGGACGAAGATGACCGAGATCATGATCCCGCCGGCCATCGAACGGAACGACGGCGAGGGCACGAGCATCACGGCCGACAGGGACACCAGCACGGTCGCGCCCGAGAGCAGGACTGCCTTGCCGGCCGTGTCCATGGTCTCGGCGATCGCCCGTTGCGGTGAGCTGTTGCGGCCCAGCCGTGCGGCGCGGTAGCGGACGACCAGGAAGAGTGCGTAGTCGATGCCCAGGGCGAGGGCGAACATCATGGCGAAGTTCATCGCCCAGATCGACACCGGGACGAGCTCGTTGATCAGGACGAGTGAGCCGGCCGAGGCAACGAGTCCGGCCAACGTGAGCAGCAGGGGCAGTCCGGCGGCGACCAGCGCCCCGAAGGCGAGCACGAGAATGGCCAGGGTCACGGGCCACGAGTACAGCTCCGAGGTCAGCATCGCCTCGAGGTTGGCCTCGTTGAAGTCCGACCAGAGCAGCGACGAGCCCGTCGGGTTCACCTGGACGGTGTCAGTGGAGAGGGCCTGCAGTTCCTCCTTCAGGTCGGTCGCGACGCGCACCATCTCGTTGGTGTCCACGCCGGCGCCGGCGAGGACGACTCCCGTGTGCTGGTCGCCGGACATGCTGATGCCGGGCAGCGGTGCGATCACCTCGGCCAGGCGCGGCTCGGCCTCGAGGATGCGGGTCACCTCGGCGAGGACCTCGGGTCCGTCGCCCTCGGTGAGCGGACCGTCGGTGCTGTGCACGACCACCTGGATCGCGTGGCTCGCGGTGCCGCCGAAGTGTTCCTGGACCAGGTCGCGTGTGGCGACGGACTCCGATCCGTTCGCCTGCCAGCCGGCGCCCGAGAGGTTCTTCTCGACCGAGGGGGCGAAGATGCCGAGCCCGATCACCAGGACGATCCAGCCGATGCCGACCATCTTGCGGTGCTCGGTCACCCAGATGCCGAGTCGGCCCAGCGGGCCAGGAACCGCGGTCGGTGGGGCGGTTGCGTCGGTCAGTTCCTCTGTCGATTGCGCCACGGTGACGCCTCCTTCCCTTTATCCCCCCGGGGGGATACGATGGGAACGTAACATATCCCCCCGGGGGGATGCCAGCCTCGATCGATTGGAACGCCATGGAAGCCACCGACCCCACCCTGAGCAGCACCGTCCCGATGGCGCACGCGCCCACGGTGGAGCGCGTGCGAGAACTGCTGGGAGACGCCGGTTTCGGCGTCCTCACCGAGATCGACCTGCAAGCGACCCTGCTTGCCAAGCTGGGTGTGGACGTGCCGGCACAGGTGATCCTCGGTGCCTGTCGCCCGGAACTCGCCTACCGCGCGCTCGAGTCCAGTCCCTGGATCGCGACCCTGCTTCCGTGCAACGTAGTGATCACTCAAGTCGACGCGCAGCACAGCCGAGTCGAGGTCTTCGACATTGCTCTCCTGGTGCGAATCGCTCCGGATGCGGAAGTCATGGCGGTGGCCGCCGAGACCCGCGCCCGGCTGTTGGGGATGATGGACGCTCTGAGCGTCGAGGCAGGAGAGCGTCATGCAGTTGGAGCCTGAGGAGATCAAGGCCATCATCACCCGCCTCAAGCGGGCGAACGGCCACCTGGCATCGGTCATCCGGATGCTTGAGGAGGGCGCCGACTGCGAGGCCGCACTGCTGCAGCTCGCCGCGGTCAACAAGGCGATCAGTCGGGGTGGCTACGCGCTCGTCTCGACCGGCCTGCAGAAGTGCCTTGCCGAGGGTGGGCCCGACAGCGTCGACGCCAAGAAGATGGAGAAGGTCTTCCTCGCCCTGGCCTGATTCGGTGGTTCAGGCGTCCGCGAGGATCTTCTGCACGCCGCTGAGCGCCACCAGGTTCCACAGGCCCGACTGCCGCAGCAGGTAGTGGCCGACCGGGCCCATGTCGACGAAGCTGGCTTCCCTGGCGACGGTGCCAGCTCGTTCGACGTACCGCATCGTCGCCTTCGCCGAGGTGATGTGGTCGCGACTTCCGTGGGCGGCGTGGAGCACCTTGTCCGCGAGCGCGTCGAACGGTTCGTCCTTCGGGAACCAGGGCGCCAGGGCGACCACGCCGCGCACCGACGGGTCGTCGGCGACGGCGACAGCCGTACGTGCGCCCATCGAGTGACCGACGATCACGACGGGCAGGTCGTACTGGCGGCGGATCTCGTCGAGCGCCCACCGCGCGTCCTGGACCGGGTCGGGCAGCGCGCCGGGCCGGGCGTTCCAGCCCTTGACGCGGTAGCGCAGGAGCACGATGCCGATGCCGTCCACCTTCAGTGCGGGAGCGAGGTGGCGGGCCAGCACGCGGCCGCGGCGCCACGAGAGGCTCCGGACGCCCACTGCTCCGGTGCCGTGCTCGGCGCCGCCATGCAGGACCAGCGTGATCGCGCGCGGATCCTTCGGCACGCGCACGTCGGTGAACTTCGGCGCGTCGGTCATGTTCGTTGCCCTCGGATCAGTTGGTAGGCGGCCAGTGCCTCGTTGCGCTGCACGGCATGGTCGACGATCGGTTCGGGATAGCCCACGGGAAGTTCGGTGCGCCAGGGCCGGTGGATTGCTGGTTTCGGGAGTCCGGCAAGTTCGGGCACCCAGCGGCGGATGTAGTCACCCGCCGGGTCGAACTTCTCGCCCTGGGTGATCGGGTTGAAGATCCGGAAGTACGGCGCCGCATCGGTGCCGCACCCGGCCACCCACTGCCAGTTGTGCTGATTGCTCGCCAGATCACCGTCGACGAGGTGCGCCATGAAGTGCGCGGCACCGTGCTGCCACTCCACCTGCAGGTCCTTGACCAGGAACGACGCCACGATCATCCGCACCCGATTGTGCATCCAGCCCTCGGCGAGCAGTTGCCGCATCCCGGCGTCGACGATCGGGAAGCCGGTGGTGCCGGCCGCCCACCGGGTGAGGCGATCGGTCAGTTCGGGGCCGGTGACGTAGGGGAGATCCTTGAGCTCAGGTCGGAAGTAGTCGGTGGCCGACGCCGGCCAGGCGTGCAGCACCGAGGCGTAGAACTCGCGCCAGGCCAGCTCGCGGCGGAACACCTCGCTGTGCGGGTCGGCCGGATCGAGGCCGGCGAGCAGGGTGCGCGGGTGGACGCTGCCCCAGCGCAGTGCGGTCGACAGTCGCGACGTGGCGTCCAGGTCCGGGCGGTCGCGGATGTCGTCGTACGGGGTGCCGACGAAGTCGCGCCAGCGCTGCAGGGCGGCTGCCTCGCCGGCCTCGGGGAGAGTTGCCGTGGTGGTTGCGTGCGTGGGGATCTGTTCGCTGGGTGCGCCGACCCAGTCGACGGCCGCCGGGTCGGAGTCCGCCGGGTGCCGCCAGCCGTGCTCCACCCAGGCGCGGTAGAACGGCGTGAAGACGCGGTACGGATTGCCCGCGCCGGTGGTGAGGCGGCCGGGTGCGACGGCGTAGGGGGAGCCCGTCCGGACCAGGGGCACCTCAAGCGTCTCCTCGACGTGCCGGTCGCGCCGGACGCCGTACGGGCTGAAGTCGGCGCTGACGTGGACCTCGCGCGCGCCGGTCTCGCGGACCAGGTCGGCGAGTACGGCGGCAGGGCGGCCGGTGCGGACGACCAGGCCCGGTCCGTGGCGCCGCAGGTCTGTGTCGAGGGCGCTGAGTGACGCCTGCAGGAACGCCATCCGCACGGGTCCCGCAGAGGCCAGCAACACCGGGTCCAGGACGAAGACGGGCAGCACCGGGCCGGACTCTGCGGCCGCCAGCAGCGCCGGGTGGTCGGAGAGGCGGAGGTCCCGGCGGAACCACAGGATCGTCGGCGTCACCTCGCCATGCTGGCAGAGCCGCAAAGCAGTAGCGTGACCGGCATGCGGGCACCCGAGTACTCCGACGCACGGCTCGCCGCGGACCTCGCGGCCGCAGCCGGCGAGCTCGGTGAACCCCTCACCGCCGGCGCGTACGACGCCTGGCAGCGCAGCCACGACGCCGCCTCCCCGGCGCTGCTGATCCGCCGGTTCGGCTCCTGGAACGAAGCCTGCGCCCGAGCCGGGGTCGCGACCAACAAGACCCGCTCGACCACCCGTCGGTGGAGCGACGACGACGTCGTGGCCATCGTGGCGTCGTACCTCACGGCTCCGGGGAGCACCGGCACGTTCGCGGACTACTCCGACTGGGCGAAGCAGCAGGACGGGGCGCCGAGCGGCGCGACGCTGCGGCAGCGCTGCCCGTGGGCCGAGATCAAGCAGCGCGCCGAGGCGCACAACAGCTCAGGCGGGCCGTCCGCAGGCCGATGACGGGTAGGTGACGTACACGCCACGTCCCTACCGCCGTACGACGATTCCGAGCGCCGCAACGCTCCACGGTCTCCGTCGCTTCACGAACGGGTACACGCCGGCGCTGCGCAACCAGGTCACCGCCGCCGGCGGCTTCGGGCCGTGGTTCAACCGGCAGCTGGCCGATGCGTACGACGACAACGTCTACATCCAGACCGCCCGTTGGTGGCCCTCGATCAACGCCTCGCCCGAAACCGTGTGGCAGCGGCACAAGGACGAGGTCGAGGAGCTGTGGCGGGCCGACGCCAACTACCAGTGCTGGGCGATGGTGCGCCGGTACGGTTCCCAGCGGCAGGTGCGGGAAGTGATGGCGGAGTTCTGGGAGCATCACCTCCACGTGCCAGCGACGGGTGAAGTCGGGCCGTTCCGGTCGTCGTACGGAAAGACCGTGCGGAAGCATGCGTTGGGTCGCTTCGACGAACTCCTGCTCGCCGCGATCACGCATCCCGCGATGGCGGTCTACCTCGACAACGCGAACTCCTCGAAGTCCGCACCCAACGAGAACCTCGGGCGCGAACTGCTCGAACTGCACACGGTGGGGCGCGGGGAGTACGGCGAGGACGACGTGAAGAACTCCGCGCGCATCCTCACCGGCTACCGCGTGGGGCTCTGGTCGGACTGGGCGTTCTCCTACGACCCGGTCAAGCACTGGACCGGTCCGGTGCAGGTGATGGGCTTCGCGCACGCCAACAGCGACCCCGACGGACGGACGGCACTGGCCGCCTACCTGACGTACCTCGCACACCACCCCGCGACGGCACGGCGAATCGCACTGAAGCTGGCGCGGCGGTTCGTCTCCGACGTGCCCTCGGACGCGCTGGTCACCCGGCTCGCGCAGGTCTACCTCGCCAACGGTACGGCGATCCGGCCGGTGCTGAAGGCGCTCGTCGCGTCGTCGGAGTTCGCGACCTCGCGCGGCAAGAAGGTCCGCACCCCACCCGAGGACGTCGTCGCGACCTGGCGGGCCCTGGGGGCCCGCTTCACGGCGCCGCCGCGGACCAGTGACGACTCGTCAGGCGCGAACGCGATCCTGTGGCAGAGCCAGTCGATCGGGCTGACACCGTTCGGCTGGCAACGACCCGACGGACGGCCCGACACCGCCGCCGACTGGGGATCGACGTCGCGCTTCCTCGCCTCGCTCGACATCCACTACACGATGGCCGGCGGCTGGTGGCCCAAGGTCGGCACCGGCTACCGGAGCGCGGTCAGCTGGTTGCCGCAGAGACGGATCCGGTTCGACGAACTCGTCGACCACGTCGCCCGGAGCGTGCACGGGGCCGGCTCGACGGCCCTGATGTTGCAGGTGGCATGTGAGGCGACCGGGTGTCGTCCGTCCGAGGTCATCAGCTCCACCCACCGGATCGTGCGCTGGGAGTGGGCGCGGGTGCTCACCGTCTTCCTCGACTCACCGACGCACATGACGAGATGAGGACCTGGTGACTGCTGCTTCTGGATGTGCTGAGGGGTGCCCGGAGTTCACCCGGATGTCGCGGCGCGGGCTGCTGCGCGGTTCCGTCGGGGCGGGCGTTGGCCTGACCGCGGTGAGCGCCTTCGGCACCGCCTTCATGGAGACCTCGTTTGCCGCCACGCGATCGGCACCCGCCGTCCTGGTCGTGTTGTCGATGCGCGGCGCGGTCGACGGGATGAGCCTCGTCGTCCCGCACGGAGACCCCGTCTACTACGCCGCCCGGCCCCGCATCGCGGTGCCGTCCGAGACGCTGCTCGCGAAGGACGGATTCTTCGGCCTGCACCCGCACCTCGCGCCGCTGCTGCCGTTGTGGGACGCCGGTCAGATGGCCACCGTCCACGCCACCGGACTGCCCGCACCGAACCGGTCCCACTTCGCGGCCATCGAAGAAGTCGAGGACGCCGACCCCGGATCGGCCGCCCGGGTGGGCTGGCTCAACCGGCTGATCGGCCGCGACAGCTACACCAACCCGCTGCAGGCGATCAGCTTCGGCGAATCCGTGACACCCGTCGCGCTCGCCGGTCCGCAGGCCAGCGTTGCCGTCGACACCATCGCCGACATGCAACTCGCCGGCGCGGACAAATGGGACACCGCGCGCCGGCGCCCGAAGTCGATGCGGACGATGTGGGCTGGGGCGCCCGGACCGCTCGGCGTCGGCGCGCGGGCCGCCATGCAGGCGATCGGCGACTTCGCGCCCGTCAGGGCCGTCTCCGCCACACCGGCCAACGGCGCCGCCTACCCCTCCGGTGACTTCGGCAAGGCGATGGCCGCCGCCGCGCGCACCATTCGCGGGGACGTTGGCGCCGACGTGATCGCCGTCGACTACGGCTCCTGGGACCACCACGCCGACCTCGGACCACTGGCCTGGGGCCAGATGCAGAGGATGACGACCGAGTTCGCCCGCGGAGTGGCGGCGTTCTTCACCGACCTGGGACCACTGGCCGCGAAGGTCACCCTCGTGACGCTCTCGGAGTTCGGTCGTCGTACCAAGGAGAACGCGAACTACGGCCTCGACCACGGCTACGGCACCGCGATGATGCTCTTCGGTGCGGGCGTGAAGGGCGGCTACTACGGCAACTGGCCGGGCCTGACCAACACCGCCAACGCCGATCTCCTCGTCACCACCGACTACCGCAGCGTCCTCGCCGAAGTGGCCGTGAAACGGATGGGGGCGTCGTCCGCGCAGGTGTTCCCCGGGTTCCAGCCCGAGACCGTCGGCGCGATCCTCTAGAGCCAAGTTCGTCGAGTAGCGGCGAGCGCCAGCGAGCTGCGTATCGAGACGCCTGTGGATAGCCGTTCGACAACTGCGTGGTCCCGGAGCATGGTTCCGGGATGGCATTCGTCTACATCCTGCAATGTGCCGATGGCTCCTACTACGTCGGAAGCACCCACGCCCTGGAAAAGCGGCTCTGGGAGCACAACGAGGGGACCGGGTCGGCGTACACGAGTCGATCGGGGCGGCGCCCCGTCACGCTCGCCTGGTCGTTCGAGTACGCCAATGTCGCTGATGCGTTCGCGATCGAGAAGCAGGTGCAGGGCTGGTCGCGGGCGAAACGCGAGGCACTGATTCGCGGGGACTACGAAGCGCTGCCGGCGCTTGCGAAGAAGGACTTCGGGCGTCCCGCGAACTCAGAGGAGGACGGGCCGCCTGCAGTTGCCGGCGAGTAGCGTCGCCGGGGCGTCTCGATACGCCGCTCGTTCCTCGCGGCTACTCGACGAGCTTGCGGGGCCGGGCGTCTCGATACGCGACGAGCTTGCGGGGCCGGGCGTCTCGATACGCCGCTCGTTCCTCGCGGCTACTCGACGAACTTGGACACGGCCAGGAGGACGACGGCGATCGCGGGGAAGGTCAGCTGGGTCAGGGCGGCGCGGGCCTTGTCGGGGGAGGAGAGCAACAGGACCAGGCCGGCCGCGACCATCGAGCCGGCGCCGGTGAAGACCAGGGCGGCGCCCACGTCGTCGTGGTCGGCGGCGATCAGCCCGATGCCGATGGCGGTGACCACGGCGAGGAACAGGTTGTAGAAGCCCTGGTTGTAGGCCAGTTCCTTGGTCGCCTCGGCCTCCTCGGCGCTGGTGCCGAAGGTCGCCCGGGTCTTCGGGCTGGTCCAGGTGAGGGACTCCATCACCCAGATGTAGACGTGGAGCAGGGCGGCCAGCCCGGCGAAGACGAGGGCGACAGCGGTCATGGCGGGTCCTGCTTTCAGGCGGTGCTGGAGTCGTCGGTCAGGAGGGTTTCCAGACTGACAGGTTCGCGTCCGGTGAGCAGGCGTACGTCGCCACTCACCGCGGCCAGTTCACCACGCGCGACGGCCGTGTAGGTGGAGACCCACGCGTCGTACTCCCACTGCTCGGCCGGCCACTTCAACCGCGACGCGTACGCCTCGTCGAGGGTCTCGTCGTGGAAGGTCACCGCGCGTCCCGTCCGAGCCGCGAGGATCGCCGCGATCTCGGTGAAGGTGAGGGCCTCCGGCCCCGTCAGGTCGTACGTCGACCCGGCGTGTGTCGTGGGATCGAGGAGTGCCGCGACAGCGCATCGGGCGATGTCGGCCCGAGAGACCGCGGAAACCCGACCGTCGCCCGCTGGCCCACGGATCACGCCGTCCTCGCCGACCAGGTCGGCCATCAACTCGAGGTAGAAGTTGTCGCGCAGGAACGTGAAGCCCATGCCGCTCGCGCGGATGTGTTCCTCGGTCGCCCAGTGGTCGCGGCCCAGCGTGAACGTGCACTCCGGGGCGGCGCCGAAGAACGACGTGTAGACGATGTGCTCCACCCCGGAGTCGGCCGCGGCGTCCACGAACGCGCGGTGCTGTGCGAGCCGGTCGACCGCTTCGGCACCCGACACCATGAACAGGGTGTCGACGCCGGCCAGCGCCGAACGGGCGAGGTCGTGGTCGTCGTACGCGAAGAGGACGGGCGCGGCGCCGGGGAGTTCAGGGGCGCGCGCCAGGTCGCGGACCAGCAGGCGCTGCTCGATGCCCTGCTCCGAGAGCGCCCGGGCAACGAGTTGCCCGAGCGCTCCCGTGGAACCGGTGACGGCGAGCGTCATGGCCGGCACCGTGGCGGGAGGCGCCTTTCGGCAGCTTGCTGACCTCTCGGCGCCGGAGACACGGTCGGCCAAATCATCACGACAGGTTCTCTGCCTTCAGCCAGTCCTTCGCGATCGTCGCGGCCGGCAGCTTCTCCTCGACGCTGCGGGCGTTGAGGGCGATCAGGTCCTCGGGCGACATGGCGGCGCTGATCTTGTTGATGATCGCGGCGGCGTCATCGTCGACGTCGTCGCTCGCGACCGGGACGAACGCGGACGCCAGGAACAGGCCCTTGGAGTCGGTGAGGGTGACCAGGTCGTTCTTCTTGATCGACGGGTCGGCGGTGTAGATCAGGCCGATCTGGATGTCGCCGTCCTGGAGTGCCTTCACGGTGAGCGGGCCGCCGCTGTCCTCGATCGGCGCGAACTTCACGTCGACGCCGTACGTCGCCTTCAGGCCCTTCGGGCCATTCGGGCGGGACTCCGCCTCGGAGTTGGCGCCGAAGACCAGCGGGTCGGTGACCTTCTTGAGGTCCTCGATCGTCGCGACGCCCCACTTGTCGGCGAACTCCTTCGTCACGACGTAGGAGTCCTGGTCGGTGGCGGGGGAGGCGTCGAGGAGGCGCAGGCCCTTCGGCAGGGCGTCGCCGAGGGCGGCGTACACCTCGTCGGGCTTGGTCGCCGTGGCCTTCGCGTCGAGCGCGAGGAGGAGCGGGCCGGTGTATTCGGGGAACAGGTCGATCGCGCCGCTCTCGATCTCCGGCAGGTAGACCTCGCGCTGGCCGATCTGGAACTGGCGGTCGACCTCGATGTCGTCGGCCTCGAGCGCCTGCGCGTAGATCTCCGCGACGATCTCGTTGGAGTAGTAGGCCTGGGAGCCGATGACGATGGTCGCGCTGTCGCTGTCGCCGCCGTCGGAGGCCAGGGGGTCGGAGCCACCGCAGGCGGTGAGGGTGAGGACGCCGGCTGCGGCGAGGGCCACTGCATTGCGCGCAAAGCGGATGCGGGTCATGGTCAACCTTTCGAAGGCGCAGCCCCGGCGGGGATGCGGGTCGGGGAGCCGTGGGAGCGAGTATGGCCCCGGCTGGCGCGCTGGAGGGCTCCGAGCGCGAGATCGAGGAGCAGGGCGAGCGCGGCGACGAGCAGCGCACCGGCCAGCATCTGCGGGTAGTCGCGGGTCTTGAGGCCCGCGAAGAGGTAGCGGCCCAGGCCGGTGTCGGAGATGTACGCCGCCAGGGTGGCCGTGGCCACGATCTGCAGGGTGGCGGCGCGAATGCCGCCGATGAGGACGTCGGCGCCGAGGGGGATCTCGACGCGGGTGATGATCTGCCACTCGCTCATCCCTATCGCCCGGGCGGCGTCGACCGCACCGTCGTCGGCGGACTCGATGCCGGCGTAGGCACCGGCCAGGAGCGACGGGAAGCCGAGGGCGACGAGGGCGAGGAGCGGTGCCTCGACGCCGATGCCGAGCCAGAGTCCGAGCAGGGTCAGCAACCCGAGCGTGGGAACCGCGCGTACGGCGCCCGCGACGGCCACGACGAGGAGTCGGCCACGGCCGGTGTGGCCGATCAGGATGCCGAGCGGCATCGCGAGTACGGCGGCGATGCCGACGGCCGCGAAGGTGACCCACAGGTGCTGCAGGATCCGGGTGTCGATGCCGCCGGGGCCGCCCCAGTGGGCGCCGTCGAAGATCCAGTTGAGGGCGTCGCCGAAGAGGCTCATGCGGACGCACCTGCCTTCGTCTTCGTGGTGCTGGTTTGCCAGGGCGTCAGGGCCCGGCCGATCACGACGATCAGCAGGTCCAGGGCGACCGCGAGCAGCATCGTGCCGATCACGCCCGTCGCGACCTCCTCGCGGATGTTGCGCTGGAAGCCGTCGGTCAACAGGCTGCCGAGGCTCGAGATGCCGACCAGGGCGCCGATCGTGACGAGGCTGACCGTGCTGACGGTGACGACGCGGATGCCGGAGATCAGTACCGGAAGTGCGAGGGGCAGGTCCACCCGCCAGAAGATGCCCGTCGGCGAATAGCCCATCGCCTCGGCAGCCTCACGCACCCGACTGTCGACCGAGCGGAACGCGTCGGCCGCCGTACCCGCGAGCAGGGCGGTGCCGTAGATGGCCAGCGCCACGATCAGGTTGGTCTCGCTGCGGAGCGGGACCGACAGGACGACGGGGACCACGATCAGCAAGGGGAGCGCGGGCACGGAGTAGAGCAGGCTCGCGGCGCCGAGGACGACGGTGCCGACGCGGGGCCAGCGCCAGGCGATCCGGCCGAGCACGATCGCGAGGACGACGCTGATCAGGACGGCGGGTACGGCGAGGCGCACGTGCTGGCCGAGGAGGTCCAGGACGAGGTCGCGGTTGAGGTCGAGCCAGGTCATCGGTCGAGGACACCCACCGGGCGGCCGTCGCCGTCGACAACCACCTGCTGGCCGCGGATGTCGACGGTCTTCAGGGTGCGTTCGGCGCGGTCGGTGCCGACGAAGTCGCGCACGAAGTCGTCGGCCGGTGCCGCGACGATCTCCTGCGGGGTGCCGACCTGCGCGATGAGGCCGCCGGTCTTGAGGATCACGACCTCGTCGCCGACCCGGAACGCCTCGTCGATGTCGTGGGTGACCAGCACGATCGTCTTGCCGAGCTCGGCCTGCAACTGCAGCAACTGCTCCTGCAGGTCACGGCGCACGATCGGGTCGACCGCACCGAACGGCTCGTCCATCAACAAGATGTTGGGCTCGGAAGCGAGGGCGCGGGCGACAGCGACGCGCTGCTGCTGACCACCGGAGAGCTGGCCGGGGTAGCGCTTCGCCAGGGAGTGATCCAGACCCACGACGGTGAGCAGGTCGAGGGCGGTGTCACGGGCGGTCTTCTTCGGGACGCCGTTGAGGATCGGCACCGTTGCGACGTTGTCGATCACCCGACGGTGGGGGAGCAGGCCGCCGGCCTGGGGGACGTAACCGATCGAGCGGCGCAACGCGACCTTGTCGAGCTCGCGCACGTCACGGCCGTCGATCAGCACCTCACCGACGGTCGCATCGACCATCCGGTTGACCATCCGCATCAGCGTGGTCTTGCCCGATCCCGACGACCCGACCAGCGCCAGCGTCCGGTGCGAGGGAATCGTGCAGGAGAAGTCCGCCACCGCCACCGTGCCGTCCGGATACGTCTTCCCGACATTCCTGAACTCGATCCCCATCCGTCCACCCTAGGGGGAGGGACGGACAACCCGGTGGCGCGAAGTGCGAGGGTTTCTCTGTCGAGGTGCGGGGGGTTCTGCGTCGAGGTGCGGGGGTTTCTGCGACGAAGTGCGTTGGTTTCTCTGTCGAGGCGCGTCGGTTGCGCGGTCAGCGCCAGCCGGATGCCAGGTCCGCAGCCACGTCGGCGAGCAGGTCCCGGAAGCGTTCGGTGAGCGGTGTGAGTCGCTCTCCGGACGGCGTTGCCGCGTGGATCGTGCGTTGCAGGGTCGGTCCCGCGAGGCGGCGGTGGGCGAGTCCCGACGCGGGGCGCAGGGCCAGTTGCGAGACCAGCGCGACGCCGTACCCAGTCCCGACGAGGGCCTGCGCGACGTCGTACGACTCCGTCTCGAAGCGGATGCGGGCATCGAAGCCTGCCTCCCGCGTGGCGCGGTCGAACTGCAGGCGCGCGGCGGTCCCGGCGCGGATCACGACCCACGACTCGTCGGCGAGTCGGTCGAGTCGCACGCGGCCGCGGGACCGCGCGAGCGGATGGTCGTCGGCGAACACCACGACCATCGGGTCCGCCAGCAGGAGTTGTACGGCGACGCCGGGGCGCAGCACGGGCGGTGCGTCCCAGGCCGCGAGTACGGCGACGTCGAGCTCGCCGTCCGCGACGAGATCGACCGCATCGCGCGACTCGAGGTCGACGACGGAGAGGTCGACGTCGGACGAGTGATGCCGCAACGCCGTCATCGCCGGCGGAAGGAGATGCAGCGCGGCGGCCTGGAAGGCGCCGACCCGGAGCCGATGGACCAGGCCCTGCCGGTAGGCGGCGAAGGACTGGGTCGCCTCCTCGACCTCGCGCTCGATGCGGTTGCCGTGCCGGGCGAGGGCGTCGCCGGCGACCGTCAACCGGGCGCCGCGGGGACCGCGTTCGACCAGCGGCACGCCCCAGATCTGCTCGGCTCGGGTCAGTCGCTGGGTGACGGCGGCCGGCGTCAGGCCGAGCAGGTCGGCCGCCGCGGCGAGGGTGCCGTGTTCGTTGATCAGCGACAGCAGGCGGAGTTGTTCTGCGAGATCAGCCTTCACAATACTGAAGTCAACCACGGGTTTCGTGAGTTTTCTTCATGCCGCCACGGCGCGAATCTGGACGGGTGCTCATCACCTTCATCGTCACCGCGTGGTTGCTCGCCATGCTCCCCGGCGTCGGACAGGCGCTCATGCTCCGCCAGACCCTCGTGTACGGCGCCGACGTCGCCCGCGCCACGATCGCCGGCACCGCCACCGGGCTGGTGGTGTGGACGCTCGCCGCGGCCGCAGGGTTGTCGGCCTTGCTGCTCGCCGAACCCGGGCTCTACCGGGTGCTGCTGCTCGCGGGCGGCGCGTTCCTGGCATTCGTCGGCCTCCGGACCCTCTGGTCCGTACGACGTCCGGCGGGTGAGTCCGCTGTGTCTGTTGCGGTGGACCCGCCGGCCAGCGGTCGACGTACCGCCTATCTGACGGGACTCGCCACCAACCTCGGCAACCCGAAGGCGGGGGTCTTCGCGCTGTCCCTGCTGCCGCGCTTCGCCGGCGCGACCGAGGCGGCGTTCTGGACGACGCTGGCGCTCGGCGTGCTGTGGTCGGCCGTGACCGCTGCGTGGTACCTGCTGTTCGTCGCGCTCGTGGCACGCGGACGAGGCGTGGTCAGCCGGCCCGGCGTACAGCGGGGCGTCAGCGTCGCCTCAGGTGCCGTGTTGCTGGCCCTGGGTGCGTCGGTGGCATTGGAGGCCTGAGAAACCTCCGCACCTCGATGCAGAAACTGGCGCACCTCGCGTCAGAAACTGGCGCACCTCGCGTCAGGCGGAGGCCATCTCCACGATGCGGTCGAACCGGGCACCCATCGCTTCGGCCAGGGCGTGGGCGGCCTTCAACGGACGGACCATCACCGTGAAGTCGGTGATCAGGCCGTTGTCGTCGAGCACCAGGAAGTCGCACCCGGTGATCTGCAGGCCGTCCACCTTCGCCTCGAAGACGAGCGCGTGGCCGGCGTCGTCCCCGAGCTCGCGGACGTAGTGGAAGTCCTCGAACACCTCGATCACGTTCGCCAAGATCGCGGCGGTGATCTTCTTGCCCTCGTAGGGCTTGTGGGCGACCGGGCTGCGGAAGACGACGTCGTCGGCCAGAAGATCCGAGATGGCAGCCAGGTCGCGGGATTCCACCGCCGTCCGGAAGGCGCTCACAGCGCCGCCGCCAGTTCGGTGCCCTGCTTGATCGCACGCTTCGCGTCCACCTCGGCGGCGACGTCCGCGCCACCGATCAGGTGCACGGAGCCGGGGAACTTCGCGGCCAGCAGGTCGTCGTACAGGCTCCGGACGGATTCCTGGCCGGTGCAGAGCACGATGTGGTCGACGTCGAGCACCTGCGCCTTGCCGTCGACGGTGATGTGCAGGCCCTCGTCGGAGACGCGGTCGTAGGTCACGCCGCTGATCTGGTGGACGCCGAGGTCCTTGACGATCGCGCGGTGCACCCAGCCGGACGTCTTGCCCAGGCCCTTGCCCTGCGAGGACTCCTTGCGCTGCAACAACCACACCTCGCGCTTCGGCGTACGCGGCAACTTGTCGGTCACACCACCGCGGATCACCGCGGGGTCGGCGACGCCCCAGTTGGCCTTCCACTCCTCGAGCGTCTCGGGTACGTGCGCCAGCAACTCCGACACGTCGAAGCCGATGCCGCCCGCGCCCATCACGGCGACCTTGCCGCCGATCGCGACGCGACCGGTGATCGCGTCGGGGTAGGACACCACCTTCGGGTGCGAGATGCCCGGGACGGACGGCGTCCGCGGCGCGACACCCGTCGCGACGACGACTTCGTCGAAGCCGGACAGCTGCTCGGGCGTCGCACGCGTCGAGAGCTTCACGTTGACGCCGAGGACCTCCATCCGGCGGCGGTAGTACCGAAGCGTCTCGGCGAACTCCTCCTTGCCGGGAATCTGCATAGCGAGGCGGAACTGGCCGCCGAGTTCGTCGGACGCCTCGAACAACGTCACGTCGTGGCCACGCTCGGCTGCGCTGACAGCGGTGGCGAGGCCAGCCGGGCCGCCGCCGACGATGGCGACGCGCTTGGCCGACCGGGTCGGGCTGAGCACCAGCGTCGTCTCGTGGCAGGCACGCGGGTTGACCAGGCAGGACGCGCGCTGGTTCTTGAATGTGTGGTCCAGGCAGGCCTGGTTGCAGCCGATGCAGGTGTTGATCTCGTCGGCGCGACCCGCCCTGGCCTTCGACACGATCTCGGGGTCCGCGAGGAACGGCCGCGCCATCGAAATGAGGTCAATGCCCTGCTCCAGCAGGGATTCCGCGACATCGGGGGTGTTGATCCGGTTGCTTGCGCACACCGGGATGCTGACCTCCGACTTGAGGCGCAGCGTGTTGTCCGCCCACGCCGCACGCGGCACGCTCGTCACGATCGTGGGCACCCGCGCCTCGTGCCAGCCGATGCCGGTGTTGAACACGCTCGCGCCGGCTTCCTCGAGCTTGTGGGCCAGTTCCACGGTCTCGTCCCAGGTCTGCCCGTCGGGCACCAGGTCGAGCAGCGAGAGCCGGTACATCACGAAGAAGTCGGGCAGTTCCTGGCGGATCCGGCGCACGATCTCCACGGGGAAGCGCATCCGCGCCTCGGCCGATCCGCCCCACTTGTCCGTACGACGGTTGGTGCGCGAAGCGATGAACTGGTTGATGAGGTAGCCCTCGGATCCCATCACCTCGATGCCGTCGTACCCGGCCTTCTGCGCGAGCTTGGCCGAGTCGACGAAGTCCTCGATCGTCTTCTCCACGGCTCGCGTCGACAGGGCGGACGCCTTGAACGGCGTGATCGGCGACTTGGTCGCGCTGGCGGAGACGCTGAACGGCGTGTAGCCGTAGCGACCGGCGTGCAGCAACTGGAGCGCGATCTTGCCGCCCTCGGCGTGCACTGCCTCGGTCACCCGCTGGTGGCGGTGCGCGTTGAGGCGCGTCGTCATCTGCGAGCCGAAGGGCAGCAGCCAGCCGCGGACGTTGGGGGAGTACCCGCCCGTCACGATCAGGCCGACGCCGCCACGAGCGCGTTCGGCGAAGTACGCCGCCATCTCGTCGACGTGCCAGGGGCGGTCCTCGAGGCCGGTGTGCATCGAGCCCATCACGGCCCGCGACTGGAGGTCGAGGCCGCCGACGGTGGCGCGGGAGGTCAGCAGGGGATAGCTGGTCATCGGTTCTCCTGGGGTGCAGCGGTGTGGGCGTCGAGGTACTCGGTCAGCCAGCGGATCCAGAACTCCTCCATGAGGAGACCGCCACGCAGCACGAGGTAGATGTCGAGGGCGGAGCCGGACAGGGCGCCCGGGTCGGGGAAGTCGCGGTTCTGCATGAACTCGTAGAGCGAGAGCCGCTTGGTGTGCTCGTCGAGGTGGCGGCGCAGGTCGTCGAGCAGGGCCGCGCGGTCGCCGAGGGAGGCGCCGCGCATCTTGACGCCGAGCGAGTTGCGCACGGGGTCGGGCAGGGTCGGCTCGGCCATCCAGCGGCGCAGCTCGGCGAGGCCGGCGTCGGCGACGGCGTAGACCTTCTTGGTCGGGCGATCGACCTGCGGGACCGCTTCGACGGTGATCCACCCGTCGGTCTCCATCCGGCCGAGCACGCGGTAGATCTGCTGGTGCGTGGCGGTCCAGAAGAAGCCGATGGACGCGTCGAAGCGACGGGTCAGCTCGGAGCCGGACGCGGCGCGCTCGCTGAGCGAGACGAGGATCGCGTGCTCGAGGGCCATGGCCCCAGCGTGCACGATCCCGGGCGGCTATGCAACTAGTTGCAGGGTGTGATCTGCAACAAGTTGCATAGCCGTCTCGATACGACCCCGCCTGCGGCTCGGACTACTCGACGACCTTGAGGGATTCGATCAGTGCCTCGATCCGCCCACGGATCTCGTCGCGGATCGGCCGCACGGCGTCGAGGCCCTGGCCGGCCGGGTCGTCGAGCTTCCAGTCCTCGTACCGCTTGCCCGGGAAGTACGGGCACTCGTCGCCGCAGCCCATCGTGATCACGACGTCGGAGGCCTGCACGGACTCGGTGGTCAGGACCTTCGGCTGCTCGGCTGCGATGTCGATGCCGACCTCGCGCATCGCCTCGACGGCCATCGGGTTGATCTGGTCGGCGGGCTGCGAACCGGCCGAGAGTACGTCGATCCGGTCGCCGGCCAGGGCCTGCAGGAAGCCGGCGGCCATCTGGGAGCGGCCGGCGTTGTGGACGCAGACGAAGAGGACGGTGGGCTTGCTCATGCGGTGATCTCCTCGGAGACGGTTTCGGGGAACAGCAGGCGTACGGCGCCGTACGCAACCAGCGCGCCGACGACCTGCATCAGGACGAACATGGCGACCGACGCGGGGTCGATGCCCGCGAAGGTGTCGGAGAAGATCCGGCCGATCGTGACGGCCGGGTTGGCGAAGCTGGTGGACGAGGTGAACCAGTAGGCCGCCGTGATGTAGCCGCCCACGGCGAACGCGAGGGTCTCGGTGCGTCCGGTGCGGATCCCGCCGAACACGACGAGCACCAGGCCGAAGGTGGCGACACCCTCGGCGAGCCAGAGGTGGCCGCCGGTGCGTTCGGTCGTGGCGATCGAGACGGCATCGAGGTCGAACATCAGGTTCGCGAGGACGGCGCCCACGACCGCGCCGACGACCTGGGCCGCCGTGAGCACGACCGCCGTCATGGCCGTGATCCGGCCGAGGAGCGCCTCGACCAGCGAGACCACCGGGTTGAACGCGGCCGAGACCGGCTGCAGGGTGAGGATCAGCGCGACCAGGACCGCGCCGGTGGCGAGGCTGTTCTGCAGCAACTGCAGGCCGACGTCGTCGGGGGAGAGGCGGGTCGCCATGATCCCCGAGCCGATGACGGTGGCGACCAGGAGCGCGGTGCCGATGAACTCGGCCGTGGCGGCGCGCAGCAGCGCGCTTCGTGCCGGCGCGGTCACCGGACGCCGCGCCCGAGCAGGCCGGACAGGTCGGCCAGTGCCGCCGCGTTGACGCGGTAGTAGACCCACACGCCGCGCTTCTCGCGGTCGAGCAGGCCGACCTCGTGCAGCACCTTGAGGTGGTGGCTGATCGTCGGCTGCGACAGGTCGAAGGCGTCGTTGAGGTCGCAGACACAGGCCTCGCCGTCGGCGTGCGCGCCGACCAGCGACAGCAGGCGAAGTCGGACCGGGTCGGCCAGCGCCTTGAGCAACGGGGCGATCCGGTCGGCCTGGTCGGTGCTGATCGGCTCGCTCATCAGGGGCGAGCAGCAGGCCACGGTTTCCACCGGGGTGAGCTCGAGAGACTTCGACATGTGTCTATGTTGACAGACGTCGATGTCTAGTGGGGTAGCGAGAGGGTGAACAGTTCGGGCTCCGGTGCGCCGCAGCAGCCCCCGCCGCTATCGGCCTCGTCGAAGGAGCCCGATCCACCGCACACGCCCGACTCGGGCAGCACGAGCTCGACTCGCGCCGCCGACTCGTGGTCGCCCGCGATCTCCGCGACGATGCTGCGCACCTGCTCGAATCCGGTCAGGGTCAGGAACGACGGCGCGCGGCCGTAGGACTTCATCCCCGCGAGGTAGAAGCCAGCCTCCGGCTGGGCGAGCTCGGCGGCGCCGTGCGGGTAGACCGTGCCGCAGGAGTGGACGTTCGGGTCGATCAGCGGCGCCAGGGTGCGTGGCGACTGGAGCACGGGGTCGAGGTCGAGGCGCACCTCCGAGAGGATTGCGAGGTCGGGCCGGAAGCCCGTCACCACGATCACCTCGTCGACGCCGTCAACCACCTGGCCGTCGGCGGACGCGAGCTGGAGTCGGCCGTCCGGTGCGGACGCGACCGCAGTCGTCCGGAACGTCGTACGACGGTCGACCAGGCCGGACGACGCCACCGACTCGGCGCGCTTGCCGAGTGCGCCCCGCTCCACCAGTTGGTCGTTGTCGCCGCCCCCGAATCCGGCGTCGGACCGCCGGACCAGCCAGGAGACGCGGGTGTCGGGGGCGGTGGCGGCGAGCCGGCCGAGCGCGACGAGGACGTTCTGTGCCGAGGCGCCCGTGCCGGCCACGGCGACGTGCTTACCGGCGTACCGCGTCGCAACGGCCGGGTCGCCCAGGTCGGGCATGCCGTAGGTGATCCGGTCGCCGTACTCCCGCTCGCCGGGGGCGGCGTACCCGTCGGTCCCGAGCGGGTTGGGGGAGCCCCACGTGCCGGACGCGTCGATGACTGACGAGGCCAGCAAGGTCGCCGTGCCGTCCGGGCCCTCGACGTGGAGCGCGAAGGGCTCGCTGTCACGGCCCGCGTCGACGACGAGGTCGCGACCGCGGCGGGCCACCCCGGTGACGCGATGCCCGAACCGCACCTCGACGGAGCCGGTCGCGGCGAGCGCGGCCGCCAGGGGAGCGAGGTATCCAGCGACCCACTCGGCTCCGGTCGGGAAGGCCTCCTTGTCGGGTGCAACCCACCCGTCTCCCAGCAACGCCGCAGCGACCGGGTCGATCAGCTCGGACCACGGCGAGAACAGCCGCACGTGGCCCCACTCGCTCACGGCACTGCCGGCGTCCGCCCCCTGTTCGAGTACGACGACCGGCAGGCCGCGTGCGTGCGCGTGCGCCGCCGCGGCGAGACCGATCGGGCCGGCGCCGACCACGACGAGGGGGCCGGCGAGGGGGTGGGACATGGAGAACTCCTGACATAGACGAACGTCGATGTCAGGACTGTACCCCCTATATAGACAAACGTCTATGTATTCAGGACCCGGTCCGACCGCTCCCGCGTGACGTCGGCCCACGGGCTCCACAGGAACCACTTCGGCAGCGTCCTGACCAGACGCGGCGGGCCGGCGACCTCGATCCGGCCCGCGTCCACGGCCTCGGCCCAGCTGCAGTAGCCCTGGAAGACGTCGGCGAGCGCCGGCGTGGCCGCAGTGACCTCGACGTCGACCTCGAAGCCGGGGTGTTGCAGGCACACCGAGACCTCGCCGTGCTCCATCACCAGCCAGATCGACACCGGGTCGGGCGCGGTGTGCCGGAACTCCACGACGGTCCGACCGGGAGGCAGCCGGCTGTGGTCGACGCGTCGGTGCATCCACCACATCAGGGTCGTCGGCGACACGTCGTGCGGTCGCAGCTCGTCGAAGAGCCACTCGATCGCCCAGCGCCCGAGGCTGTCGATCACTCGCTCCAGGTCGCGGCCGGCCGGTGTCAGGTGGTACTCGCTGCCGCGGCCGGTGGGGGAGGGCCAGGTGTCCAGCACGCCGCGCTTCTCGAGATGCCGCAGTCGTTGCACCAGCAATGAACGCGAGATCCCCGGCATCGCGCGGGCGATGTCGTTGAACCGCGTGTTGCCGAGCACGAGCTCGCGGATGATCAGTGGCGTCCAGCGGTCGGCGACGACCTCGGCGGCCATGGACACGGGGCAGAAGTTGCCGTAGTCGGGCATGGGCTCATCGTGGTCCCGCGGGAGCCCGGGTGGAAGTCCTGAATTTGGACCACCCGGGTCACTTTTGTGGACTGGATGGCGGATCCGGATGGTCGGACATTGAACACATGACGATCACCGACACGAAGTCCACGACCACGCCGCTCGCTCGCGCCGCCGAACTCGGCCCCGAGCTGGCCGCCCACGCCTCCCGCCACGACATCGAAGGCACCTTCGTCTCCGAGGCGTACGACGCCCTGCGGGGCGCCGGGTTGCTCCGGGCCGCCGTCCCCGTCGAACTCGGCGGCGACGGCGCCACGATCTCCGAACTCACCGCCCTGCAGCGCGAGCTCGGCCACCACTGCGGCTCCACCGCGTTGGCCAGTTCCATGCACCAGCACGTCGTCGCGTTCACGGCCTGGCGCTACCGCCGCGGCCTGCCGGGTGCCGAGGCGACCCTGCGCCGGGTCGCCGAGGAGGACATCCTCCTGGTGTCCACCGGCGGTGGCGACTTCACCCACCCGCAGGGCGAGGCGGTGAAGGTCGACGGCGGCTACCGCGTCACCGGCCGCAAGCGCTTCGCCAGCCAGTCCGGCCACGGCGACGTGCTCTCCACGATGTTCGGCTTCGACGACCCCGAGCAGGGCCGACGCGTCCTCAACATGGCCGTCCCCGTCACCGCCGAGGGCGTCACGGTCGCCGACAACTGGAACACCCTCGGCATGCGCGGGACGGCGAGCAACGACGTGGACCTCGTCGACGTCTTCGTGCCCGACGAGAAGGTGCTCGCCAACCGTCCGTGGGGCGTCGTCGACCCGCCGCTCCAGGTCATCACGAGCGTCGCGTTCCCGATCGTCAGCGGGGCCTACCTCGGCGTGGCCGAAGCCGCCTACGAAGCCGCCGTCACGGCCGCCGCCCGGCGCAGGGACGACGTCCTCGTGCAGCGCCAGGTCGGCCTGATGCGCACCAAACTGCAGGTGGCCAGCTGGGCCCTCGATGGCGCGCTGGCCCTGGTGGGCGACGACCCCGCGCCGTCGTACGAGACCTTCCTGGCGGTGATGGCCGCCAAGGCCGAGGTCGCCCGCGCCGGCATCGAGGTCTGCGATCTCGCGATGGAGGTCGCCGGTGGCGGCGCCTTCTTCAAGGGCTCCGTGATCGAGCGGGCCTACCGCGACATCCGGGCGGTCAAGTTCCACCCGCTCACGCCGGAGGACACCCTGGTCGCCGCCGGTCGCCACGCAGTGGGGTTGTAGGCGACCAGCGGCGACCAGCGGCGAAGGGGGCTTCAGCGCCCGCCGAGCACCCCGGCGTCGTACGCCTTGAGGACGGAGGCCTTGTCCGCACTGGTCAGGTCTCCGTCCTTGACGGCCATGTCGAGGCGCTCGCTGAGATCGGTACGACGCTCGGCCTTGTGTGCGGCCTGGACGGTGTCCAGTGCGTCGGCCACCTTGCTCTCGTCGAGACCGAGCTCGTCGGCGAGTGCCTTGGCCAGGGCGGCCTGGCGGTCGGCCCTCTCCTCGTCCGTCGGCGGCGTGGGCTTCTCGCCCGCCGCCGGCTTCTCACCGTCGGCCGGCTTCAGGTCCTCGCGGACCGCCTTGAGGGCGGCAGTGAGCTTGTCCTCGGTCACGCCGAGCGCCTTGGCCAGCGCGGCTGTGTCGACGTGCGCACCTCCGCGACCGTGGCCGCCGGGGCCTCCGGGGCCAGGTCGGGCGTCGGCGCTGGGCGACGAGTCGCTCGTGGTGCTGTCGTCCGCGGTGGCGGTCAGGCTGGCGGCGGTGACGCCGCCGGCAACCGCGCCCGCGGCAAGGAGGGCCGCGGCCCTCATCCGGTACGTGCTCATCAAGTGCTCCTCTCCATGGCCCACCTTGGTGGGGACCTGACATGACTGTCCGCCCCGGGGCTTGGCCTGCGCTGCGGTGGAACTGGCAGGAACCTGTGAATCCGGTCCGTGGGTTGATTAATGCGTTAGTGACGGCTAACGTATTGAACGTGACCGACCCGTTCAGTGCAGCCGCGGAGCCCAGCCGGCGCCGTCTCCTGCAGTTGCTCGCGGCCGGCCCGATGAGCGTCACCGAGCTCGCCGACCAGTTCCCGGTGACCCGTTCGGCGATCAGCCAGCACCTGCTCGTGCTGGCCGACGCGGGACTGGTCGCGGCCGAGAAGTCCGGCCGGCAACGGATCTACCGCGTCGTCCCCGACGGACTGCGCCGGCTCCAGGCCGAGATCGATCGGTTCTGGACCTCCGAGCTCGACCAGTTGGTCGCCGACGCCCACGAACTCAACAACAACCGCACCCAGGAGTAGAGCCATGACCTTCTCGAAGACCGTCTCCCTGCCCGTCTCGCCCGATGAGGCGTTCGCGCTCGTCACCCAGCCCGAGCGGTTGCGCCGCTGGACCGCCGTCACGGCCCGCGTCGACCTGCGCGCCGGTGGTGACTACCGCTGGACGGTGACCCCGGGCAATGTCGTCGCTGGCACTGTTCGGGAGATCGAGCCCGGGCGCCGGATCGTCCTCGAATGGGCCTGGGACGACATGCCCGGCGCCGAGGACGTCGACAGTGCCGTGATCATCACCGTCGAGCCCACCGACGGCGGCTCGCTCGTCACGCTCGTGCACGAAGGCCTGACCCCCGAGCAGGAGATCGGCCACGCGGAGGGCTGGAACCACTTCCTCGGCCGCCTCGAGATGGCCGCCGCCAAGGGCGACGCCGGTCCCGACGAGTGGGCCTTCGCGCCCGAGAGGATGAACGAGATCGTCGCGGCCGAAGCGAGCCTCGCCGTCCTGCAGGGCGTGCTGCGCCAAGTCGTCTCGACCGACCGCGAGAAGCCCACCCCGTGCTCCGACTTCACCGTCCACCAGCTCGTCGAGCACCTGCTCGACACGCTCCTGTCCCTCGGCACCATGGCCGGCGCCGAGCTCACCCGTCCCCAGGGCACGACCCTCGAGGACACCGTCTCGACCCTCGCGTCCGATGTCATCGAGGCCTGGCGTCGTCGCGGGCTCGACGGGATGGCGATGAGCCCGTTCGGCGAAGCACCGGCCCCCGTCCTCGCCGGCATCGTCTCGATCGAGTTGCTCCTGCACGCCTGGGACTTCGCCCAGGCGACCGGCGCGACCCTCACCGTCAGCGACGCCGTCGTCGAGTACGTCGCCGGATCGGCCGCCCAGGTCATCCCCGGTGCGCGCGGCCGGGCCTTCGCCGATGAGGTCGTTGCGGACGCGGGATCCGACGCGTTGACCCGCCTGGCGGCGTACAGCGGACGGACGCCCCTCGCGGCCTGAAGGGAGTGCGCTAATCTGGTGCCACCACCGAGCGTCGTCGCAACTGATGCGCCACCGGTGATGAGCACCCGATCGGCGCACTCCCGCAGCAGCGCGAGCCCCGGTCACCGTCGAAGGAACCTCGCGGACCTGTCCGCATCGGAAGGAAACCTGTGGCTCGAGGAGGCCAGCGGGGCGCGACGCAGCAGCGTCGGAACCCCCAGGCGGCGCGTACGCGCCGCAACGAAGAGGGGATCATTCCCCAGCTCGCGCGCGCCGTGCGTGAGGTCGAGGCCGCGGTCGCGCGCCGCTCCGCGATGCCGGAGGTGCGCGCCAAGTTCCAGGTCGTCGCACTGCTGGCCCGCGAGGAGCGGGCCCGCGTCAAGGGCGACACCGAACTGTCCGACAGCCGCCGCGGCGAGGAGCTCAAGCGCCTGGACGGGATCGCCACGATCCTCGCCCAGACCGCCGCCCGCGACAGCACCCTGTTCACCCTTCTCGACGAGAACGCCGAGATGTCGGAGACGGCCAAGGCCGTCCGCCGCGAACTGCTCCGCAAGGCCGGCGCCGAGCCCGAGCCGGAGCCCGAGCCGGTCATCGAGATCGTCGACGGCGCCGCGGCCGAGCGGCGGGCGTACCCACTGTCCGTGCAGGCGCGCCAGCTCGCCAACCCGTTCCTCGCCCCTGACTTCGAGCACGCCCGGTCCCGCGTCCGGCCCCGCCGCCTGGCCGGTTGGGAACTGCTCGAGCCGCTGTTCCGCTCCTTCGAGCGCGCCGCACCCGACGCCCCGGCGTGCATGCCGCTGCCGGAAGCCGATCAACTGGTCTCGATGACCGGTCGGCACGCGCCGGCCGGCCGCGAACTGATGCCGCACCAGGCGCAGTTGATCGCGTCGGCCGCCGAGGGCCACCGCACCTACCTGCTCGCCGACGAGCCCGGCCTCGGCAAGACCGCGCAGGCACTGCTCGCCGCGGAAGCCGCGGGCGCGTTCCCGCTGCTGGCCGTCGTACCCAATGTCGTGAAGACGAACTGGGCGCGCGAGGTGGACCTGTGGGTCCCCAACCGCCGCGCGACCGTCCTGCACGGTGACGGCGACGACGCCGACGGCTTCGCCGACGTCTTCATCGTCAACTACGAGATCCTCGACCGGCACACCGGCTGGCTGGCCACGCACGGCTTCCGCGGGATGATCGTTGACGAGGCGCACTACATCAAGAACAAGGGCTCCCAGCGCTCGCAGAACGTGCTGGAGTTGTCCGCGAAGATCCGCGCGCGGATCGCCCGTCCGCTGCTGATGGCGCTGACCGGCACCCCGCTGATCAACGACATCGAGGACTTCCGCGCGATCTGGCAGTTCCTCGGCTGGATCGACGACGTCGTCCCGCAGGGCGAGCTGATGGAAGCCCTCGAGGAGACCGGCCTGTCGCCGGCCGACCTCGGCTTCTATCCCGCCGCCCGCCGCGCCGTCATCGACGAGGGCATCGTGCGCCGCCGCAAGATCGACGTCGCCGCCGACATCCCCGCCCGCCGTATCGCGGACATGCCGGTCGAGCTCGAAGGCGAAGCCGGCCGCTCGATCCGCAAGGCCGAGCAGGAGCTCGCCCGCCGCATGACGGAGCGGTACGACGCCGCGCTGTCCACGCGTCGTGCCGGGACCGTGGTCGACGGGATCGACCACGACCTCGTGCGTCGGGTGGCGACCTGGGAGCGCGAGGACAACTCGACCAAGACCGGCGAGAACGTGTTCGGCATGCTGCGTCGGATCGGCCAGGCCAAGGCCGGCCTCGCGGCGGACTACACCGCCCAGTTGGCGCGCAACGTCGGCAAGGTCGTCTTCTTTGCCAAGCACATCGACGTGATGGACCAGGCCGAGAAGACCTTCGCCGAGCGTGGCATCAAGTACAGCTCGATCCGTGGCGACCAAACGAGCACCGCTCGCCAGAAGGCGATCGACGCGTTCGTGAACGACCCCGAGGTGCAGGTCGCGGTCTGCTCGCTCACCGCGGCCGGCGTCGGCCTCAACCTGCAGGTCGCGTCCAACCTGGTGCTCGCCGAGCTCTCGTGGACCGACGCCGAGCAGACGCAGGCCATCGACCGGGTGCACCGGATCGGCCAGGACGAGCCGGTCACCGCCTGGCGGATCATCGCCACGCAGACGCTCGACACCCGGATCGCCGAACTCATCGACAAGAAGGCCGGCCTCGCGGCGCGGGCCCTCGACGGTGCGGGCGAGGACGTCGAGGGCGGTTCGATCGACCTGCAGACCGAGGCGCTGGTCGCCCTGCTGACCTCGGCGCTGGAGGAACGCGGCGACTGACGCCGGTGGCTCCGAATGCCTTTGACCTGCGCTGAGCACTCACCACGTGAGTGCCCAGCGCAGGTCAAGCGATGTAGGTGGCATCCCGCTGAGGCCTACGGGCGCGCGGACAGCTTCTGGTCGGCGTACCCGTAGAGCGCGATCACGGCACCGAACAGGGCCGTGATCCCGATGCACACGGCGATCACATGGCCCCAGCCCTTCTCGTCGTAGTCGAGGAACGGGTACGGGAACCAGTCGGTGGCCGCACCGGCGATCAGGATGACCATGAGCCAGGCGATCGGCCAGGCCAGGGAGACCTCGATCCCGCGTCGTTCGACGCGCGGGCGGGGGCCGAAGGCGATCCAGCCGATGACGGCGAGGGCCGGGACGACCATGTGCAGCAACTTGTCAGCGACGTAGCTTCCGCCCTCGAGGTCGAGCAGTGGGCGCAGCAGGAAGAAGTGCACCAGGCCGGTGACGGTGATGCCGACGATCCCGGCCAGCCGCAGCGACCGGAACCCGGTGCCGTCGCGGTCGGGATTGCGGGCGAGCATCGCCGTGGCGATCGCGATCAACACGTTGCTCTGGATCGTGAAGTACGCGACCAGGCGGATCAGGCGGGTCGCCAGTGTCGGGGGGTTCTCCTCCACCAGCACCGACGAGCCCTGGAACACGAGGACGGTCTGGAGCACGAGCGCGCCGATCGCCACCGCCGCGGTCAGGGCGTGCCACCCACGGGCCCGGGTCATGGCGTCACCAACTGCTGGATCGCGTCGCCGTACAGCCGGACGAGGGTGTCCGGGGGAGCAGCACTGAGCACGGGGTCCTCCTGGAGGAACAGCAGGTTGAGCAGACCGGCAATCTGGGCGACGACGAGGGCGACGCGGATCTCGCGATCCTCGCCCTCGAGGCGGGGAGCCAGGGGAGCGATGTAGGCCTCGGCAGTGTGACGAACCATCTCATCGCGGACCTGCTGGAGGTGGGAGGCCTGCGCGATGGCGACGAAGCGGCGCCGCATGGCGGTGTTCCCGCCCTCGAGGAAGTAGGTGACCAGGCGTCGGCCGAGGTCCTCGACGGGGCCCTCGATGACCGGGCCGATGCCCAGCGAGGTGTCCATGGTGCGCAGGAAGAGCGCTTCTTTCGAACCGAAGTGCCGGATCACCAGGGCGGGATCGACGCCGGCCTCGGCGGCGATGCCGCGGACCGAGGCGCCTTCGAACCCGCGCTCGGCGAAGAGCTTCTTCCCGGCCGCCTCGATCGCGGCCCGGGTCGCGCGCCCGGCCGGCCGGAGCCGGCTGTCGTCGGTCGGCTCGGCCGAGGTCTTCGTCACACCGCAACCGTAGGCCATCGACAACCAAGGTCAACGGCGTTGACACCCAAGGGTCAACGCCGTTGACTCTGCTGGTGACCACCACTTCTCCCGGCCCGGCCGCGGCCACCGGTACGCCCGCCGATGATCTCCCGGGCGCGCCGCTCCTCACCGTGGTGGTGCTCTGCTTCGGTGGCCTTGTCACCGCCCTCACCCAGACCATGGTGATCCCGATCCAGGGCGAGCTCGGCAGGTTGCTCGGCACCACCGAGGCCAACGCCTCCTGGGTGGTCACGGCAACGCTGGTGGCCGGAGCCGTCGCCATGCCGATCGCCGGCCGCCTCGGAGACCTGTTCGGCAAGCAGCGGGTCCTGGCGATCTGCGCCGGTGCCCTCGTCCTCGGGTCCCTCGTCTGCGCCCTGAGCAACACGCTCGTGCCGATGCTCGCTGGCCGGCTGCTGCAGGGCCTGGCCATGGGCTTCATCCCTGTCGGCATCGCCCTCATGCGCGAGGTCACCCCGCCGCGACTGACCGCCACCGGCATCGCCGCGATGAGCGCCACCCTCGGCGTCGGCGGCGCGATCGCGCTCCCGCTGTCCGCGTGGATCGTTCAGCACTACAGCTGGCACGCCCTGTTCTGGGTCTCGACCGTGCTGGCCGCTGCCGTGGCGCTGGCCGTCGTCGCCCTGGTCCCGCACGTCCGCGACGCGGTGCCCGGCCGGTTCGACGCGGTGGGTGCCGTCGGTCTCGCGATCGGTCTCGTCGCGCTGCTCGTCGCCGTGTCCAAGGGCAACGAGTGGGGCTGGGCGCACGGCCGCACCATCGGCCTCGCCATCGCCGGCGTGCTGGTGCTCCTCGCCTGGGGCAGCTACGAGCTGCGCGTCAGTGACCCGCTGTGCGACCTGCGGGTCAGCGCCCGCCGCCCGGTCCTGCTGACCAATATCGCCGCGATCGCGATCGGCTTCGGGATGCTCGCCCAGGCCATCGTCGTACCCCGCCTGCTGCAGGCGCCGGTCGAGACGGGTTACGGCCTGGGGCAGACCCTGATCGAGACCGGGCTCTGGCTGGCTCCCGGCGGGCTCGTGATGATGGCGTTCTCGCCCGTCTCCGGGCGCCTGATCGGGCTCCTCGGCGCGCGCGTGACCCTGATGATCGGCGGGATCGTGCTCGGGCTCGGCTACCTCTTCGCCGTGTTCCTCACCGACGCCCCGTGGCAACTCATGGTGGCGAACTGCATCACCTCGGCCGGCGTGGGCATCGGGTACGCCGCCATGCCGACCCTGATCCTCGAGAACGTCCCGGTGAGCGAGGCCGGTTCGGCGGTCGGCATCAACGGGCTGATGCGGTCCATCGGCACCAGCATCGCGGCCGCCGTGATGGTCGCGATCCTGACCGCCACGACCGTCGACTTCGGCGGTCACGCGCTCCCCAGCGCCGACGCCTTCCGGGCCTGCTTCATCGTCGGCGCGGGCGCCGCCTTCCTCGGCGTCCTGTTCGCCGGACTGGTCCCGCGCCGTCGTACCGCCTGAAGCACCACAACGCACTCGGAGAGGTTTCTGCGACAAGACTTCACGGTTAACCGGAACCTCGTCGTCCCTGCATCGTTGGGTCAGTGTGGGGCGGTGACTGGGGGGTTCCGCGACACGCAGGGGCGGTTCCGGTCATCGACCGGGGCCGCCCCTACTGCTTTAGGCAAGGATGGGCGCGTGTCAGGTCCCTTGATCGCCACCGACCCGTCCTCCGACGAGATCCGGCGCAGCGCGCTGCGCCGGATGCGCACGGTGGCCGTCTCCCTGCTCCTGTTCGCCGCTGCCGTCTACCTCGCGACGCTGGGCCGGGACGGATTCTGGGGCTTCGTCAACGCCGGCGCCGAGGCGTCGATGGTCGGCGCGATCGCGGACTGGTTCGCCGTCACGGCCCTCTTCAAGCACCCGCTCGGTCTCCCGATCCCGCACACGGCGCTCATCCCGAAGCGCAAGGACGACCTCGGCAAGGGACTCGAGGAGTTCGTCGGTGACAACTTCCTCCAGGAGGCGATCATCCGGGAGCGGGTGCTCGGCATCGGCGTCGCGCAGCGCGTGGGGGACTGGCTGGCCGTCCCGGCGAACGCCGAACGCGTCGTGAAGGAGGGCTCCGAGATCGCTGCCATCGCGCTCGGCAAGGTGCGCGACGACCACATCGAGGCCCTGGTGACCGAGGCGCTGGTCCCGCGCTTCCACGAGGAACCCATCGCCCCACTGCTCGGCGGCCTGCTCGGTGAGGCGCTCCAGGACAACCTGCACCACGGCCTCGTCGACCTGATGATCGACGAGATCCACGGCTGGCTGGTCGCCAACCCCGAGACCGTCTACGCGGTCATCGGGGAGCGGGCGCCGGCCTGGGCGCCCGAACGGCTCAATGAAGTCGTCGTCGAACGCGCCCACCGGTACCTGGTGCGCTGGGTCGAGGAGATCCAGGTCAACCCCCACCACCGGGCCCGCAAGGCGCTCGACTCGATGCTCGTCAGGTTGTCCCAGGACCTGCTGGTCAACCCCGACACCCAGCAGCGCGCCGAGCGGCTCAAGGACCGGGTGCTCGATCACCCCGCCGTGATCAAGACCGCGATCTCGATGTGGAAGGCCCTCCGCAAGGCCTTGCTCACCTCGCTCGACGACCCCCAGGGCGCCGTACGACGCCGGCTGCTGGTCGAGGTCGAAGGCGCCTCCTCGCGCCTGCGCACCGACGCTGCGCTGCGCGACCGGCTCGACAAGATGGCCGCCGACGGCGCCGTCTTCGCCGTGGAGCGGTACGGCGCCGAACTGACCGCCGTCATCACGCACACCATCGAGCGGTGGGACGGCAAGGAAGCCGCCCAGCGGATCGAGCTCCACGTGGGGCGCGACCTGCAGTTCATCCGGATCAACGGCACCATCGTGGGCGGCCTGGTCGGCGTCCTCATCCACGCGTTGTCCGTCGCGATCCACTGAGGACCTACGCTGGCGAGGTGGCAACCCCCATGGACGTCGGCATCCGCGACGCATCGATCCGGCTCGGTCAGTTCCTCAAGCTCGCGAACCTCGTCGAGTCGGGGGCGGAGGCGAAGCCGCCCATCGCCGACGGACTGGTCACGGTGAACGGCGAGGTCGAGACCCGGCGCGGACGACAGCTGGTCCCGGGGGACGTCGTGGAACTGGCAGGGCAGGCCGCCCGGGTCGCTGAAGGCGACACCCCGGACAACCTGCCCTGGTAATTGGCCAAGCCTTGGTCTGACCGCTGGAGGTCAGCGAACTTCGAGCAGGTCCACGACGAAGATCAGGGTCTCGCCACCCTTGATGGCACCGCCGGCGCCACGGTCGCCGTAGCCCAGGTGGGGCGGGATGACGAGCTGGCGGCGGCCGCCGACCTTCATGCCCTGCACGCCGGTGTCCCAGCCGGAGATGACCTGGCCGATGCCGAGGCGGAACTGCAGCGGGGTGCCGCGGTTGTACGACGCGTCGAACTCCTCGCCCGTGGACAGGGCGACGCCGACGTAGTGGACCGAGACGGTGCTGCCGGACGTGGCCTCGGCGCCGTCGCCGACGGTGAGGTCGGTGATCACGAGGTCGGTGGGCGGGGTGGGGTCGACGAAGTCGATTTCAGGCTTTTCCATGCGCACCACCCTAGGGCGTGGCACCAGCGCCGTCAGGGGCGGGCGCGCGCGTCCTACCGCCACCCATTGACAAGTGACACAACCGTCAATAACCATGTCCGAGGGTGCGTGACGGCCGTCACGCGGGGTGGGGAGGCTGGACATGCAGGAGACGTCACGCAACGGACGGCGCGGGTGGGTCCTCGTGGCCGCGGTCGCCCTGCTCGCGACGCTGATCCCGGCCGGCCAGACCGCACAGGCGGCCCCGGTCGCCGACCGCGTCGTGGCCGCCGCTGCTGCGACGCCTGACCCGTTCTACACCTACACCGGCACGAAGCGGCTTGCGGACTTCGCGCCCGGATCGGTGCTGAAGACGCGCACCGTGTCCTATTCGATCGCCGGGATCCCGTTGCCGCTCAAGGTGGTGCAGATCGTCTTCCGCACGACCAACCAGCGCGGCCAGGCCGTCGCCGGCGTGACCTCGGTCTTCAAGCCGCTCGCGGGGGTCACCTCCAAGGTGATGTCCTACCAGTCCTTCTACGACTCGCTGAACCCCGAGGACGGGCCGTCCCGGTCCGTCGCCGGTGGCACGAACCCGGGCGGGATGGCGGCCCACTTCGAGACCGCGATGATGGTGCCGTTCCTGCTGCAGGGCTATGCGATCGTCATGTCCGACACCCAGGGCCCGACGGCCGACTTCGCCGCCGGTCCCGAGTACGGCATGGTCACCCTCGACTCGCTCCGCGCGACGCTCAAGGTGCCCGCGACCGGCGTCGTTGCGCTCACCGCGAAGATCGGCCTGATCGGCTACTCCGGCGGAGCGATCGCCACGAACTGGGCCTCGGTCCTCGCGCCGTCGTACGCCCCCGACATCAACAAGCGCCTCGTCGGTGCTGCCGAGGGCGGCGTGCTGGTGCGTCCTGCGACCAACCTGACGTACGTCGACGGCAGCCTCGTGTGGGCGGGCATCGTCCCGATGGCCGTGGTCGGCGTCGCCCGGTCGTTCAACGTCGACCTCCGCCCCTATCTCAGTGCGTACGGCGTCACCGTCTACAACAAGATGCAGAAGGCCTCGATCCTCCAGGTGCTCGGCGCCTACCCGGGACTGACCTGGAAGAAGCTGGTCAAGCCTGCCTACACCGACCCGTCGACGATCCCGATCTTCGTGAAGCTGGTGAACCAGCTGAACCTCGGCGCTCGGCCGAACCCGACCATCCCGATGCTCATCGGGCAGGGCACGGGTGGCGAACTGGAGGGCACCATCGGCAACAAGGCGCCCGGCCGCGGCGACGGCGTGATGGTCGCGGGTGACGTCCGGACGCTGGCGAAGAAGTACTGCTCCGGTGGCGTCAAGGTCACCCACCGCGAGTACCCGCTCAGCCATTTCCTGTCGGTGCCGTTCTGGTTGGCCGAGGCCGTTCCGTGGTTGATGGCCCGCTTCGCAGGCACTCCGGCCGGCAACAACTGTGCAACGATTCCGGCCGGTAACCCGTTGGGTCCGCTGAAGGCCAGATGACACAGGGGTGCCCGCGTTAGGCTGACCTGCAAGGGATCCCGTTGAATGGACGGGTACGGATGGGGCTTCTCGGGGGGACAGCAGGTGCGGGTCAACGTCACGGGAGCGGACACGTGGTCGTCCGCTGACTTCGCGACCCGTCTCGTGTACGCCGCCGGGAGTCATCCCGGACGGGTCCGCACCGTCAACGAGGACTCCTCCCTGGTCGCCCCGCCGGTCTTCCTGGTTGCCGACGGCATGGGTGGCTACGCACGCGGCGACGTGGCGAGCCGGCTGGTCGCGGAGTCGTTCGAGCCGCTGGCCGCCCGCGACGTGCAGCCCATCGACGTCGAGGCCGCGATCGGTGCCGCACAACGCAGCGTCGACGCCCTCGCCGCCGAGTTCACCTCGGCGCCCGGCTCCACCCTCGTCGCCGCGACGTACGTCCTGGAGGACGGCCGCGGCTACTGGCTGCTCGCCAACATCGGCGACTCCCGCGCGTACTGCTTCACCGAGGGCGTGCTCGACCAGATCTCCAAGGACCATTCGGTGATCCAGGAGATGATCGACGCCGGCGAGATCACCGAGGAGGAGGCCCTCGCCCACCCGGACCGCCACGTGGTCACGCGGGCGATCGGCGCACTGACCACCTCCGAGGCCGACTTCTCGCTCGTCCCCGCGGTCCCCGGATCCCGGCTGCTGCTGTGCTCCGACGGACTCACCTCGGAGCTCTCCGACATCGCGATCTTCCACATCCTGTCCGAGGAGATGTCGCCCGAGCAGACGGTCGCGACGTTGATCGACGCGGCCGTCGCCGCCGGCGGACACGACAACGTGACGGTGGTCGTGGTCGACGTCGTCCACGGGCCCGAACTGCCCGACGAGGACACCCGCCCGAAGGCAGGGGGTCAGGCATGACGACGTACGTCGCCGGCGACCTCGCCACCCTCGTCACGGACGAGGGTGTCGTCCTTGCTGGGGCCGATCGACTCGCCGAGGTGGCGGCACTCGCCGGGCGGGGCCTCGAGCCCCTCACGGTTGTCGAGGTGCTCTCGCGGGGTGTCCTGAGCGAGTTGCCCGACTTCGCCGCCGTACGGATCGACCGTGCCGAGGTCCGCATCCTGGTCCGCGGCGCCTTCGCCGTGTGCGTCGACGGCTTCCGGGTCGAGGGCACCGACGCGGCCACCTGGAACGAGGCGTCTGCGCCGCTGGCCGCCGGTTCCGTGGTCGAGGTGGTTCCGATCGGAGCGCGCTCCACCGGCGTTGCCCTTCCGTTGCTGGGGGGCGTCGTGCACAGCGGGGGAGTCACCTGGCGTCCCGCCGTTGGTACGACGACCGACCCTGCGCCGGTCGCGGTCGAGCCGGTGCGCCCTGAGCCCGTTCGTCAGCCCGAGCCGGTGGCGCCCGAGCCGGTGGCGCCCGAACCGGTGGCGCCCGAGCCGGTGGCGCCCGAGCCGGTGGCGCCCGAACCGGTGGCGCCCGAACCGGTGGCGCCTGCGCCCGCGGAGCCCGCCCACGAACACACCGTCTTCCGGGTGCCTGGAGCTGCGGCAGCACCTGCGGCCGTCGCCCCCGCGACCCCGCCCGCCCCGCCGGTCCCGGTCCCGGTGCCGGCCCACGCTCCGCCGGTGCCCGTTCCGGCCCACGCCCCGCCGATGCCCCCGCGCTACGTGCCCCCGACCCCGCAGACGGGCGACATCTCGCCGGAGCACGACGGACGCACGATCACCACGGCCCAGATGCAGGCCATGCGAGCCGGCCAGCCCCCGGCGACCGCGATGACCCCGACGCACCCGGGCCGTCCGATGGTGTCCCTCGAACTCTCCACCGGTCGGGTGGTGCAGGTGCGCCGGCGCGTGCTGATCGGGCGCAGCCCGCGCGTCCAGCAGGTCGGCGGCAGCGCCAACTTGCCTGCCCTCGTCACGGTCGATGACCCGTATGTCTCCAGTACGCACCTGGAGGTCGCGGCGGAGGGCGCCCGGATCACGGTCACCGACACCTCGACCAACGGCACCCTGATCTCGCGTCACGGCCGGCCACCGGTCCCGCTGCCGCCCGGCGTCGCCACCGAAGTGACGGTGGGCGACGTCCTCACCTTGTCCAAGGGACTGACCGCAACCGTCATCCCGGCGCAGGGGCGCTGACATGCAGGCGCCACAGATCCCCGGCTTCACCTTCATCGACCGCGTCGGTGAGGGTGGCTTCGCCGACGTCTTCCGCTACCAGCAGGACCTGCCGACCCGGCAGGTCGCGATCAAGGTGCTGCGCAGTGGCAGCGACACGGGCTCGCTCGAGTTGTTCCGCGCCGAGGCCAACGTGATGGCGCAGTTGTCCAACCACCCCTCGATCGTGCCGATCTACCAGGCTGGTGTGAGTTCGGACGGTCGCGCGTTCCTGGTGATGGAGTTCTGCCCGCCGCCGCACGTCGCCCAGCGGTATCGCGCCCAGCCGCTCCCGGTCGGTGAGGTGCTCGACATCGGCGTCAAGGTGGCCAGTGCCGTCGAGACCGCCCACCGGGCCGGCATCCTGCACCGCGACATCAAGCCGCACAACATTCTCACCAGCGCGTTCGGCGTCCCGCTCCTGACGGACTTCGGCATCGCCTCGGTCGTGGGGGAGGCCGGCGCGTCCGGCCAGGGCCTGTCGATCCCGTGGTCGGCTCCGGAGTCCCTGTCGGCCGACAGCCATGACGTTCGCAGCGACGTCTACTCGCTCGCCGCGACGCTCTACTCGCTGCTCATCGGACACTCTCCCTTCGAGCGACGCGAAGGCCCCAACGACAACGCGAACCTGATCTCGCGCATCGAGCGCGGGCAGCTGACCCCGCTGCGTCGCCCCGACGTCCCGGCGTCCCTCGTCGACATCCTGCGCCGCGCCATGTCCTTGCAGGTCGAGAAGCGACCGGTCTCCGCGATGGCGTTGGGTCGCCAGCTGCAGGACGTGCAGATCGAGTTGCGCCAGTCGCCCACGCGCCTGGAGGTCATGGACGCCTCGCCGTCCGCCCTGGTCGAGGAGCACCCCAACGACGCGCGCACCCTGATCCGCCCGGTCTCGGTGATCATCCCGGCCGCGGTGAGTGCCCGACCGGCGCCGTTGCAGCCTGCGGTCGACGAGGTGACGCGCATCCCGGGCGCAGCACAGGTCGAGACGGACGGGCACTCTGCCCGCCGTACGGCTCCTCGTCGTGAGGAGGACGCCCGCCTGGGCCTGCCGGCGCGGATCGCGCTCGGCGTCGTCGGCGCGGCGATCGTGGCCGGCGTCGGGTACGCCCTGGTGGCGGGTGACTCCGGCGAAGGCGACGACAAGACCGGGCCTCTCCGGGGCGAGCAGCCCGCGGACCCGGTCGAGGTCATCGACGTACCCGCCGCTCCCGTCGTCACCAAGTCGGGCAAGGGAACGCGCTGGACCTTCCGCTGGGAGCAGATGGATCCCAAGGAAGGCGACGAGTTCAAGCTCGTGTTCACGGGGGACGCAGCGAACCTGCCTGAGCCCGATTACGTCGAAGAGACAAGCAGGACCCTCACCGTGGAACTGGACGCCACCCTCTGCCTCGCCGTGTCCCTCAACCGCGTCGGCAGCCAGCCCTCGCCTCCCTCCAAGCCCCTCTGCGTGGTGGGTCAATGAAGATGAAGCAGCAGACCCGGGGACGCCGGTGGCGCAAGACCGCCTCGGCGTCGGCGCTCGCCCTGCTGATCGGCACCCTCGTCGTGCTCGCCTACCGGTACGACGGCAAGCCGTTCACCGAGGTCGAACTCAACGACGGGGGCGTGTGGGTCACCAACAACGACCTCGGCCTGGTCGCTCGGCTCAACCCGCAGATCAAGGAGCTCGACCTCGGCGTCGACGCCGGCAGCACCCAGTTCGACATCTTCCAGCGCGCCACGAACCTCTTCGTCGACGACGGCTCCACCGACCGTTCGGTCAAGTCGGTCGACATCGCCTTCGCCGCAGTCAAGGAGCCGACGTCGCTGCCGACCGGAGCCGTCGTTGCGCACGGCGCCGACACGTTCGCCGTCGTCGACTACCTCAGCGGCAAGGCCTGGGTCCGGCCACAGAGCCAGTTCTCGAGCTTCTCCCCGAAGACGAGCAAGCCCGACCTCACCAACGCCCTCTCGGCAGTCGTCGGCACGGACGGC
Source organism: Nocardioides sp. WS12 (assembly GCF_014108865.1). NCBI lineage: Bacteria > Bacillati > Actinomycetota > Actinomycetes > Propionibacteriales > Nocardioidaceae > Nocardioides > Nocardioides sp. WS12. Next base: position 2,395,904 of record NZ_CP053928.1, read on the forward strand.
CGGGCCTACGTGCTCGACCGCGAGGGCCGGGTCACGCCGTTCGCGATCGAGAACGGCGCGGCCGTTGCCGACGACGAGATCGACCTGCGTGGCGAGGGCGCCATTCCGGGGGATCCGGAACTGGTCACGCTGAGCGTGGTGGGCCAGACGCCGGTCCTGTTCAACCGTCAGGACAACGAACTGACGCGACCCGGTGCCGATCCGATCGCGTTGCCGACCGACGACACGACCCGGGTCGAACTCCAGGAACCCTCGGGCACCAGCGAGGGCCTGTACGTCGCGACCCAGGAGGGGCTGTACGTCACTCCGCTCAACGGCGGCAAGCTGGTGAAGACGAGTCCCGAGCCTGTCGCAGGGTCGCCCGCCGCACCGATCGTCCTCGACAGCACCGAGTGCGTGTACGCCGCCTGGGCGGACCCCTCGTCGCCGCACAACTACCTGCGCGACTGCAAGAACGAACGGTTCGACGACGAATCGCCCATCCCCGGGATGCAGGACAACGCCGACCTCCGGTTCCGGGTCAACCGCGACGTCGTGGTCCTCAACGACGCCCGGACCGGCGACTCCTGGTTGGTGCAGGAGCCCGGCAAGGCCAAGGTCAGCAACTGGCCCCAGGTCGCCCCGGAGAACCAGAACCGGTCCAAGCTCAAGGAGACGACCGAGGAGATCCCCGACCAGGAGAACCGGCCGCCCGAGCCGGAGGACGACGACCTGGGAGCCCGCCCCGGCCGGTCGACCGTGCTGCCCGTCGTCGCCCTCAACGACCACGATCCCGACGGCGACATCATCAGCATCTCCAAGACCCTGCACGTCAGTGGACCGGAGTACGAGGTCAAGATCGTCGGCGGCGGAACCCAGCTCCAGGTCGCCGTACCGTCGGATGCCGAAGGTGTCTCGGTCTTCCGCTACTACGTGAGCGACGGGCGTGTGAACGAGGAGCGCTTCGCGGAGGTCCGGCTGACGATCCGCAAGGACTCCGAGCACACCCCGCCGAAGATGATGAAGGACCGGAAGCCCCAGCTCAAGGTCGCCCGCGGCGCCACCTCGAGTTACTTCGCGCTCGCGGACTACTTCGACGAGGACGGCGACGACCTCACCCTGGTCGACGCGAGGGCACGGGGCGGCGAGGTCGAGTACCGGCCCGATGGCACGATCACCTTCTCCGACACGGGTGCCGGCGCGAAGGTCACCGAGATCGCGTACACGGTCGACGACGGCTTCGACACGATCGAGGGGAAGTTGCCGGTCCAGGTCCTCGGCGACACGGCACCTCCTGAGCTCATCGCCGATCTCGCATCCGGCGTCGCAGGCGCACAGGTCGTGGTCCAGCCCCTGACGAACGACCGCAACCCCGAAGGCCGCGACCTCACCCTGAAGAGTGTCAAGGTCATCGGCAACGACGAGGGCACCCAGATCTCCAAGGACCTCGAGTCCGGCACGTTCACCTTCAAGTCGGCCCGGGCCCGGAGCTACTACCTCCAGTACTCCGCCTACAACTCGTCGTCGACCAGGTCGTCGTTCATCCGCCTCGACATCGAATCCCCGCCCAAGGACAACCGACCGCCGGTCGCGGTGCGCGACAAGGCCACGATCACTGCCGGCAGCACGGCGCAGGTCGACCTGCTGCTCAACGACCTCGACCCCGACGGCGACGTGCTGGTGGTCAAGCGGATCGGGCGTCCGTCCATCCCGGGCGTCAAGGTGTCGATCGTCGACAAGCGGCTGGCGGTCGTCAGTTCGGCCAACGACATCATCGGGCAGCAGGCCACGGTCGAGTACGTCGTGTCCGACGGCAAGAGCTCCACGGTCGGGCACCTGGTGGTGGCCCAGCGTCAAGCCGGCCAGACCAATCGCCATCCGGTCGCCAACAAGGACCAGGTGACCGTGCGCGCCGGGTCCGTCACCACCATTCCCGTGCTGGGCAACGACTCGGACTCCGACGGCGGCAAGCCGCGCCTGTTCCAGGACGACCTCCGCAACGACCAGGACCTCGACGTCTGGGTAGCAGGCGACACGCTGCGGCTGCGGGCACCGGAGAAGCCGGGGAGCTATTCGGTCTTCTACGGCGTGCGTGACGACGACGGGCTCAGGGCCAGCGCCGAAGTGAGCATCTACGTCGTCGCCGACTCCGCGAAGAACAACCACTCGCCGTTGCCGCAGCCCATCATCGACCGTGTCATCAGCGGCCGTCCCAAGGTGATCTCGGTCGACCTGATCGGCGCCGACCCCGACGGTGACGCGGTGGCCTTCCGCAGCGTCGCCACCGCGCCGCAGAACGGCCGGATCCTCGACACCGGCGTGGACTGGATCCGCTACGAAGCCTTCGAGGGCAAGACCGGCACGGACTTCTTCCAGATCCGGGTCCAGGACAAGTACGGCGCCGAGGGGATTGCCGAGGTGCGGGTCGGTGTCGTCGCCGAAGAGGTCGAGAACCAGCCGCCGGTCGCGCTCGACGACAACGTCCTGGTCCAGCCCAACCGGATGATCTCCTACAACGTGCTCACCAACGACGTCGATCCCGACGACGACCCGCTGCGCATCGAGGAACTCAACCCCGAGGACATCAAGCACGACAACGGTTTCATCGAGGTCCCGGTCGGCGACGCACCCGACACCGGCTCGAAGGCGACCAATGTCGGCTACACGATCGAGGACGCCGCCGGTTCGCGGGACAGCGCGGTGCTCAAGGTCTTGGCAAGCACGGCCGCGCCGTTCTATGCCCCGATTGCGCGCGATGACGTGGCGGAACTGGGCGACATCATCGGCCGCGACCCCGGCGACACGGTCGAGATCGAGGTGCTCGACAACGACCTCGACTTCGACGGTGCCAAGGCCGACCTGCGCGTCAGCGACTGTGACGCCGGCAGCAAGGGCACCTGCGAGGTGACCGACGACGACACGACCGTCGAGGTCACCCTCACGGCCGAGGACCAGGTCGTGCTCTACCGCCTCGATGACGCGGACGACGAGTCCACCGGCACCTTCGGCGTCATCTTCGTCACCGGCACGGACAACGTCCCGCCCCAGTTGACGACCGACAAGGAGCGGATTCCCGTCGAGGTCGTTGCGGGAGAGACGGTCGTCTTCGATCTCAAGGACCTGGTCATCACCCGCGCCGGTCGCGAACCGCGGATCGAGACCGGCACCCTGCCGAGCGCCGTGAACGGCGCTGCCTCCCCGGTGAAGGATGCGCCGACTTCGCTCTCGTTCACGCCGACCCGGGGGCACGTCGGTGCGGCCTCGGTCACCGTCGGGGTGAGCGACGGCAGGACCGCTGCCGAGGACGCCGCACTCACCTCGCTGTTGACCATCCCGATCGACGTCAAGCCGGCCGGCAACGTCGCGCCGACGATGCGCGACGCGGCGGTCGACGTCACCGCCGACGGCGACGCTGCCGAGGTCGACCTGTCCGGCCTGACCAGGGACGCGAACGAGGGCGACCTCGACGCGATGACCTACTCCGTGATCTCCGCCGACACCGGGCTGTCGGCCGACATCCAGGCGGGCGACAGTGTCCTGTCGATCACGTCCAGCGCCGACGACGGCGACGTCCTGAAGGTCAAGGTCGGCGCCGATGACGGCGAGGGCGGCACCGACGAAGCAACGGTGACCGTGCGCGTCGTGGGATCGGACCAGCCGCTGCTCAAGGTCCCGGACATCAACGTCACCGGCAAGAAGGGCGAGTCGATGTCCGTCGACATCGCCGACTACGCAGTGAACCCCTTCCCGGGTGAGCCGATCAAGGTCAGCGACCCGGGGATCGAGGGCAACGGCCGTCTGTCGGGCCTGAAGGTCGACGGCTCTGCCGTGTCGTTCACCCCGAGCGGTTCGGGCCGGTCCACGGTCAAGGTCACCGTCTCGGATGCCTCCGACGACCGCGACCGCGATGTCGCGGCGCGCATCTACGTCGTCGTACTCGACGTGCCGGAGGCGCCCACCCAGCCCGTGCTGTCGTCGGTCGAGGCATCCTCGGCAGTGCTGTCGTGGCGCGAACCCGAGGCCAACGGCGCGCCCATCGAGGAGTACGAGGTCACGGGATCCGGGGGCTACGAGCGAAAGTGTCCGGCAACGACGTGTCGCCTGACCGACCTGACCCCGGGCGACTCCTACACGTTCACCGTCAAGGCGAAGAACTCCGTCGGCTGGAGTGAGGAGAGCCCTGCGTCGGAGGAGATCACCCCCAACAAGGCGCCGGACCTGATGACCCCGCCGACCATCGTCGTCGAGTCCAAGCCGACCGGCAGCCGGATGGACCGACAGCTCACGGTGCGTTGGACGCCGCCCAACAACGAGGGTTCGCCGATCACGTCCTACGAGATCAAGGAAGCCGGGGGCGGCTGGACCGGGCAGGCGCCGGGCGGCGCGACGTCGTACACCATTCCCGGGCTGACCAACGGGACGCCGTACGCCTTCGAGATCCGCGCGGTCAACGACGTCGATCCGCGGCGCGAGTTCTCTGGTGCCTCCAAGGCTGTCGCGCCCTTCGGCGTTCCCCTGCGATCGGGCGCTCCTCCCCAGTTGACGGCCAGCGAGGCCGACGTCTTCACCCAGCAGCCCTGGGTGCGGATCGACTGGTCGAAGTGGTCGGAGTCCCAGAGCAACGGCAACGCGGTGTCGAGCTACGTCATCAACTGCTCCGGTTGCTCGCGTTCGACCTACGAGGTCCCCGCCACGGTCTCCTCGAAGACCTTCGACACCAACGACGGCATTCGCAAGGGCCAGACCGTCACGCTGTCGGTCGCCGCGTCCAACGACGCCGGCACCAGCGACCAGAGCCCGAGCGTCTCGGGTCGGCCGTGGACGAAGGCGGGGCCGGTCCGCAACCTCAGGGAGGTCGGTTCGTCCCCTGCGGACCTCACCGCGATGATCGCCTGGGACGCGCCGGCCGACGACGGCGGCCTGACGATCCATCACTACGTCGTGCAGAGCAACACCGGGTGGAGTACGACGGTCCCGTCGGCTCCGTCCGGTGGTACCGCGATCAAGTTCCCGGTGAACGGCCAGCACAGCATCACGGTGTGGGCGGTCACCTTCAACGGCGACCGTGCGGTCGAGGGCCAGAGCGACTTCCATGGGGACATCGACACCTGGGGCAAACCCGGCGTCCCCGAGAACACGTCTGGCACGAGCGGTGACCACTACCAGATCGACCTCAGGGTGACGGCTGGCGCCGAGAACGGCATGAACGTGACCGGTGTCCAGTACCGGGTGGATGGCGGTGCCTGGATCGACGAGAACTCCGGCTACCGCTACCGACCAGCAGTCCCCGAGGGCGACACGTCGCGGTCCATCGAGGTCCGTACCGTGTCGGCGGCCGAGGGCGACCGGAAGTACAGCGACCCCATCACGCTCACCGGCACCTCGAAGGCGAGGGAACTGTCGGTCGGTGTCAGCTGCAACGCCTTTGGCAACGATTGCCGCGTCAATCTGAACGGCGCTGGGTTCCGGGATGCGGCGAACTCCGCGTCCGTGACCCTGGTCGACATCGCTGCCGTCGATCCCGCGAAGTGCAACTTCAGTGCATCTGTCGGTGCGTCATTCAGTGGCCGCTACGGCGGCAACCAGTGTGACGTCACGGGCGTGGGCAAGGTCGAAGCCACCGTTTCCGGCAAGCACGTCCAGAACTACTGACCGCATCAACGGAACCACCCGCCAGATAAGGACACGCATGTCGCTCACCACCGAACAGACCGAGTGGTTCTCGCAGACCTTCGCCCAACTCGTCAGCAACGTCGAGCAGGCGATCCTCGGCAAGCCCGAGATCGTCCGGCTCGCGTTCGTCGCGCTCCTCGCTGAGGGACACCTGCTGCTGGAGGACTACCCCGGGACCGGCAAGACGTCGCTGGCGCGGGCGATTGCGCAGACGATCCAGGGCGACCACCACCGGATCCAGTTCACGCCCGACCTGCTGCCGAGCGACGTGACCGGGGTGACGATCTTCGACCAGCGCACGCAGGAGTTCGAGTTCCACAAGGGACCGATCTTCTCGAACGTGGTCCTCGCCGACGAGATCAACCGGGCCTCGCCCAAGACCCAGTCCGCGCTGCTGGAGGTCATGGAGGAGAACCAGGTCACCGTGGACGGCATCACCCACGCCGTGGGCCAGCCGTTCATCGTGATCGCCACCCAGAACCCCATCGAGCAGGCCGGCACCTATCGCCTCCCCGAGGCGCAGCTGGACCGCTTCCTGATCAAGACGTCGCTCGGCTACCCGGACCACGAGAACACGGTCCGGATCCTTGTGAACGCGCCGAAGGGCAAGGCCGCCACGGTGGTCAGCCCGATCATCACCGGCGACAACGTCCTCGCCATGATCCAGCTCGCCCAGCAGGTCCACGTCGAGCCCGCGGTCATCGAGTACATCTCGAGCATCACCGAGGCCACCCGCGAGGCACCCGAGGTCGTCCTCGGCACCAGTGTCCGTGCCGGACTCGCGCTGATGCGTGCCTCCCGTGCCTGGGCGGCGTCGTACGGCCGCAACTACGTGGTCCCCGACGACGTGAAGACCCTCGCCGTCCCCGTCCTCGCGCACCGGATGGTCCTGGACCCCGAGGAGGACTTCCGCGGTACGACGGCCGAGGACGTCGTGCGTCGCGTCCTCGAGCGCGTGTCGGTTCCGCTGGAGCCGGCTGGTCGATGAGCCGATGAGTCCCCGCTCGTGGGCGGCCGGCTTGCGCCGTACGCTCTCCGATCTCTCCCGTCGCCGTCAGGCGGTCACGGGCGCCGTACGCGACGGCATCGTCGAGCGCACCCAGAAGGTGCGTGAGGCGGCCCGGCCGGTCACCGAGACGGTCACCGCCGCCGGCTGGATCGTTGCGCTGCTGGCGATCGCGCTGGTCGTGGCGGGCCCGCTGCTGCGCTGGAGTGAACTGGTGATCGGCGGGATCTTCCTGATCGTGGTGCTGCTCCTCGCGATCTTCTTCGTGGTCGGGCGGCAGCCGCTGGTGGCGCGTCTGGACCTCGCGCGCGAGCGGGTGATCGTGGGGGAGCGGGCCAACGGCTACCTGTCGCTGACCAATCCGACGCAGCACCGGTCACGCTCACTCGTCGTGGAGTTCCCGGTCGGCGCAGGTCGCGCCGCGTTCGAGCTCCCGGCCCTGGCCCCCGGGGCGACGCACGAAGAACTCTTCGCCATCCCGACCGCGCATCGGGCCGTGCTCGACGTCGGACCGGTCGTGGCGGTGCGCTCCGACCCGCTCGGGTTGTTGCGCCGTGAGCGCCACCTCAACCGGATGGACACCCTCTACGTCCACCCGAAGACGCTGCGCGTGGACGGATCGGCCGCCGGGCTGGTGCGCGACCTCGAGGGCCGCACCGTGCCGAAGATCTCCGACAACGACGTGTCCTTCCACGCGCTGCGCGGCTACGTCCCCGGCGACGACCGCCGCCACATCCACTGGAAGTCCAGCGCCAAGACCGGCACCCTCATGGTCCGCCAGTTCGAGGAGACCCGGCGCTCGCACCTGCTCACCATGGTGAGCTCCCGGCTGGAGGACTACGCCAGCGACGACGAGTTCGAGATGGCGATCTCGGTCGCCGGCTCGCTCGGGACCCAGGCGCTGGCCGATGGCCAGCAACTCAGCGCCGTGTCCTCCCACGGGACGCTGCCCTCCGGCGGGGCGCAACGTTTCCTCGACGGGCTGTCCGGGCTCGCCTATGACTGGAAGGCCTCCCGGCTGGTCGACGTCTCGCGCCGTCTCAGCGGTGACGGGCTGTCCGCGAGCGTGATGGTGCTGTGCGTCGGATCCGGTGTGACCATCACCGACCTGCGCCGCGCCCGCCAGTACCTCCCCGTCGACACCCGGGTGATCGCGATGCGCTGCCTCGTTGGTCAGGAGCCGTCGGTGCGGTGGCTCGGTGACCTCGCCGTGGCGACGGTCGGGCGGCTCGAAGAGCTCGGCGTCGCCGTACGACGGGTTTCATCATGAGCGCCCCCACGTTCCCGCCGCCTGCTGCGCCCCGCCGCCCCCGTCGTCGCATCACGCGGCCGGACCGCGCGTCCGCGAGGGCGATGCCCTGAGCAACAGCGGCCCGATGCTGCTCGTCTCCGAAGGTCGCCGACGCGGCGCCATGCCGTCGTGGCGGCTCGCCGTGATCGATGCGCTCCTCGTCATCGGCCTCGGCACGTTGTGTGCCTGGCCCCTCGGCGAGGTCTACCTCGGCACCCGCTGGCTGGCCGCCATCGTGATCGGACTCGTCCTCGGTGTCGCCATTGCGTGGCTCGGCGCGCGCTGGCGCTGGGGCCCCTGGGTCACCGCGATCGTCACCGTGGCCGCCTATCTCGCCGTCGGCTCTGCGGTCGCGTTGCCGACACGGGCTCGCAACGGGGTGATCCCCACGGCCGATTCGCTGCGTGACCTGGTGATCGGCCTGGCGCACTCGTGGCGTGAGTCCCTGACCCTTCCGGCGCCGCTCGGTGAGAACGGCGTCGTACTGATCGTGCCGCTCGTGATCGGCCTCGTCGGCGGACTGCTGGCCGCCGTACTCCTGTGGCGGTCGCGGTGGCCGGGCCTGGCCGGTCTGGTCCTCGTCCTGATCCTGTTGCTCTCTGCGGCCTTCGGCGACATCCAGGCCGAGGCGGTGCTCACCCGCGGCCTCGCGGCCGCCGCGCTCGGTGTGGTCTGGCTGCGGTGGCGCTCGCTGCGCAACGTCCGTGCGCGGTGGGGGCGCCGGATCCTCTCGACACTGGTCGTCGTCGGCCTCGCCGGCGGTGTCGCCACCGGCCTCGCCATGCTGGCGGACCCGGGCGGCAACCGGGTGGTGCTGCGCGATCACGTGGACACACCGTTCGATCCGCGTGACTACCCGAGCCCGTTGTCGAAGTTCCGCGCCTACAAGAAGGGCGATGGAAGAAACGCCCAGTTGTTCACCGTCGAGGGCCTGGAGAGCGGCACCCTCGTACGGCTCGCGGTCATGGACTACTACGACGGCATCGTGTGGAACGTGTCCGGCGGCCCCGGCTCGCCCCATGACTCCGGCACCTTCCGGCGGCTGCGGAACGATCCGGACGCCAACCTCAAGGCGACGACCCGCGGCACGATCACCATCGCCGGTTACACCGGCGTGTGGGTGCCCAGCGTTGGAGAGACGCTGTCCATGACGCCGGTCAAGGACGGCCGCACCGACGGTGTCGCGGCGAGCGAACTGGTCATCAACCGGCAGACCGGCACGGTCGCTCAGATCGGTGGCGTCGAGCAGGGCACGACCTTCCAGGTCGAGGCGGTCGTGGCGCCGCAGGTCGTCGACGAGGACGTCACGCTCCTGAGGGCCGACGACTCGGTTTCCTTGCCGGTGCCGGAGATCGTGCCCGAGGAGCTGAAGGACCGGGTCCAGCGCTGGCAGTCCGAAGCAGGCTTCAGTGGTGGCGAGGCGGGGCCGATCGCACTGTTCCTGCGCGACGCGTTCCGCGAGCACGGCTACTACTCCGACGGGGTCGAGGACTACGTCCCGGCTGGTCACGGCACGAGCCGACTGGCGGTGCTGGCCAAGACGACGACACCGGCCGGCAACGCCGAGCAGTACGCCGCCGCGATGGCTCTCATCGGCCAGGAAATGGGCCTCCCGATCCGGGTCGTCATCGGCTTCAAGGTGCCGCCGGGCGGCGGCGCGGTCCGGGGCGAGCAGGTCACCGCGTGGACCGAGGTCCACCTCGAGGGCGCCGGATGGGTGCCGTTCGAGCCCACGCCGCAGGAGAACAAGAAGCTGCGTCGGCCCAACGACGAGCCCAACGAGGAACCGCAGCCGCAGGTGCTCCAGCCGCCGCGCGTTCCCGGTGAGCCCAAGGAGGCGAGCGACAACCTCCAGCAAGGTGACGGCAAGCGCGACGGGGTCAACATCCTCGAGGTGCTCGGCACGGTGCTCGCGATCCTCTTCAACGTCGGCAAGGTCGCGCTGCTCCTCTCACCGCTGTGGGGAGTGCTGCTCTTCAAGTTCCTCCGCCGCCGCAAGCGCAGGAAGTCAACCGACGCGACGGCCCGCCTGACAGGCGCATGGCGCGAACTGGCGGACCGGATGCGGGACCTCGGCGTACGGCCGACCCCGGGATCCACCCGTCGCGAGAGCGCCTACGCCGCCGCCGGCCGGTACGACGCCGTCCCAGTGGTGTCGCTGGCGCACACCGCCGACCGCCACGTCTACGGCGAGGGGGAGCCGAGCATCGAGGAGGCCAGTGCCTACTGGGCTGACGTGAGCACCGCGCTCAAGCGGATCCGCAAGGCGACGCCGTGGTGGCGCCGGATCGCGGCTCGCTTCTCGTTGGCCTCGGTGCCGTGGCGCGCCGGCCGGGACCGGGTCGCCGCACGGGTGCGGGGACTTGGGCGGCGCCTGTGGAACCTCGGGCCGGTGGCACGCGTCCGGTCCACTCCGCGCCGCGTTGCTCAGCGCACCAGGCGGAATGGTATTTTGCGGCGCAAGCCGTGACAGTCGTCAGCGGCAACCAAAGGGTCTCGGGAGTGGGAATGATGGCAGTTCGTCGTTGGGCCAGTGCGGGCGCGGCCGGACTCCTCGCGGTGGGGCTGGGACTTCACCCGGCACCGGCCGGAGCGGCCGTCGGGTCTGCCTACCTGGCTGTCGAGGAGTCGATCGTGCGGGGTGGCAGCGTTACCGACTGTCCGGTGGCGATCACCGGCGCCGGACCAGCGACGCGGTCGATTCCGGCGGATGGTGCCTGGCGTACCGTCAACCTGGACCGCACCGGAACCATGGCCAAGAGCAAGGTCCGGGGCATCGTGGTCGGGCGCGGCAAGGTCGCGGCCGACTCCCGTGGCGGCTACCGCCTCGACGTGAGCATCTCGAACGCCGTTTCCCTGACGCCGTCTGCGGCGTCGCCGTGCAAGATCAGCTACGGAACTGGTTCCAGCACTCTGGCGGAGGATGTCGGAGTCACGAAGAAGTCCTGGCTCGTCATCGGTGGCACCGTCCGCGGGCGGGGCGAGGTCACCGGCATCCTGGGCGCACAGCGCACCGACCTCACGGGCACCGTCACCGTCGCTCCGGGCAGGTCCGCGACGCAGCTGATCCCGTCCGGTTGGTACACCATGGCCGCGCGAGCCGGTTCGAGGACCTTCGTGCCGCCCGGTACGACCACGCCGACGTCGGCCACCAATGTCTTCAACGGCTTCGTGGCCATCATTCCGGTCGGCACCCGTCGTTCGCTGAGTGGCAACGGCCTCGGCTACGTCTCGGTCGACCACCGCGACTGCACCCTCAATCGCGTCCGGCTCCCGTTCACCAGTCGGGCCCGGGCCTACGCCGCCAAGATCAGCCTGTACGTCAACGGTGACCGACGCGCGGTCCTGACGGGAAGCGCGCTGCAGCGGACGTCGTACACGCTGAGCAACATCGCACCGGCGTCGGCAGGCGCGGTGAAGGTGGTCATCCGCACCAAGTCGGGCAGCACCCTCACCTCGAGCTCCACGTCCTGGGCCTGCCGCTGACCCACGGTGGCCTCGCTGGGCGGGCTGAGCGGGCAGGGTGGCGCGGGTGATCTGCGTCGCTCGGCCTTGCCGTTGACCGCAGTGGGACGCCATACTCTCCAAAACTAGAACTTGTTCTACATTTGGGGGTTGGGTCCGCGTGTACGACTTCGAAGGTGACCACGGTGCTCCGGCTGCCGGCGCATCTGGCGCGCCGCACCGCGCGCTCATGCTGCTCGAACTCCCGCGCTGGACCGTCGAGTACGGATCCTCCCGGCTGATCGACCTTGCCGCCGGTGTCCTGCCGGACCGTGACCTCGGGCAGGGCCGCCCGGTGCTGGTGCTGCCCGGCTTCTCGGCACACGACAAGCTCACCGGTCGGCTGCGGGCGCACCTCGCGCAGCGCGGCTGGAACGTCCACGGCTGGGGCCTGGGCACCAACCACGGCCTGACCGAGAAGATCGTCACCGGCCTGCCGAAGCGGTTCGCCGACATCGCCGCCCGCTACGACGAGCCGGTGAGCATCGTCGGCTGGAGCTTCGGGGGCGTGCTCGCCCGCTGGCTCGCCCACGAGAACCCGCACCAGGTGCGCCAGGTCGTCTGCCTCGGTTCGCCCTGGCGGGCCGAAGGGGAGCGCACGCGTGCCACCGGCATGTTCGAGAAGTCGAAGGACAAGCACGGCATCGTTCCGAATGCCCGCGCGATCATCGACCAGGTCCGCGGCCCGGTGCCGGTGCCGCTGACGGCCGTGTGGTCGAAGACCGACGGCATCGTTCCGTGGCAGGGCTGCACCGTGGATCCTTCGACCGACCCGATCGCCGAGAACCTCGAGGTGCTCAGCAGCCACGTCGGCATGGTGGCCAACCCGCTGGTGCTCGCCGCGGTCGTCGACCGGCTCCGTCAGGACCCGGCCCAGTGGAAGCCGGCGTCGTGAGCGGGCACAGCGCCCTGGAGGGGCGCGACCCGTCGTACATCGCCACGGTGCTGCCGGCGCTCAAGCTGGCCATGAAGGCGTACTTCCGCTCGAGCGTGAGCGGCATGGAGAAGGTCCCCGACGGCGGCGCGCTGATCGTCGGCAACCACTCCGGCGGCCTGATGCCGATGGACGTCCCGATCATCGCGGTGGCCTTCGCGGACGCCTTCGGCGCCGACCGCCCGCTGTACTGCCTGGCCCACGACATGCTCTTCACCGGCGTTGCCGGCCCGGTCATGCGGAAGTTCGGTTTCGTGAAGGCCACCCGCGAGACGGCGCACGAGATCCTCGCCTCCGGTGGGGTCACCATCGTGTTCCCGGGCGGCGACTACGACACCTTCCGCCCGACCCTCCAGGCCAATGTCGTCGACTTCAACGGACGGACCGGCTACCTCCGCACCGCGCTCAAGGCCGGTGCCCCGGTCGTGCCCGTCGTCTCGATCGGCGGCCAGGAGACCCAGTTCTTCCTCACCCGCGGGGAGTGGATCGGACGCCACTCGCCGCTGCGCAAGATCATGCGGACCGACCTGTTCCCGATCGGTGTCGGCTTCCCGTTCGGCCTCGTGCCGGCGCCGCTCAACTTCCCGCTGCCCACCAAGATCACCACCCGGGTGCTCGACCCGATCGACGTCGAGGCGGAGTTCGGGCCCGATCCCGACCTGGTCGAGGTCGACGCTCTGGTGCGTGGCCGGATGCAGGACGCGCTCGCCGAGATGGCCCGGGAACGTCGTTTCCCGGTGCTGGGGTGACTCGCATGACCAGCCTGATCGCGAAGCTGCGGACCCAGCTCTGGGTGTTCAAGATGCTCGTCAGCAGCCGGATGCTGGTGCCGATGAGCCCGGCGAAGTACGTCCGCCTGATCCGGGTCCTGCGCGAGCAGGGCACCAATGCGACGACCAGCTTCGCCCTCGCCGCCGTACGACGTCCGCAGGGCCCCGCGCTGATCGACGAGCGCGGTACGTTGAGCTGGCAGGACCTCCAGGACCGCTCGGCGGCGCTCGCCGCGGGTCTGCTGGCCCTCGCCGGCGGCCCCGTGGAGACCGTGGCCATCCTGTGCCGCAACCACCGCGGCTTCGTCGACGCGCTGCTCGCGAACTCCCGTCTCGGGGGCAGTGCGCTGCTGCTGAACACCGGCTTCTCCGGCCCGCAACTGGCCGACGTCCTGGAGCGTGAGGGCGCCCGCGTGATCCTCTACGACGAGGAGTTCGCCGACGTCGTGGCCGATGCGCGGTCCCGGATCGACGGCCTCGTCGAGGTCCTCGGCTGGACCGAATCGCCTGTTCCCACGGGGGTCCTGAGTATCGAGGGCCTGATCGAGGGCAGTGCTGGCCAGGTGCCGCCGAAGCCCGCGACCCGCGGTCGCGTCGTACTGCTCACCTCTGGCACGACGGGCACGCCGAAGGGCGCGCGCCGCAGCGGCGGGGGAGCCGACGAGCTCGCCGGCATGCTGGAGTCGATCCCGTGGCGCGGCGGCGAGACCGCGGTGGTCGCTGCCCCGATGTTCCACGCGTGGGGCTTCGGGCAACTGGTCATCGCGGCCACCATGACCTGCACGGTCGTCACGCGCCGCAAGTTCGATCCCGAGGCCACCCTGGCGCTGGTCGATCAGCACCGGGCGACGGCGCTGAGCGTGGTGCCGGTGATGCTCGAGCGGATCATGGACCTGCCTGCCGCGGTCCTCGACAAGTACTCGCTGCAGAGTCTCCGCTTCGTCTCGGCGAGCGGTTCGCGGATGCGCCCGCAGTCGGTGCTGGCCTTCATGGACCGGTTCGGGGACGTCGTACACAACAGCTACAACGCGACCGAGGCCGGCCAGATCAGCGTGGCGCAGCCGGCGGACCTGCGGCACGCGCCGGACACGGCGGGCAAGCCCGTCCGGGGCACCCTGCTGCGGGTCATCGACGACCAGGGGCGCGACGTCGCGACCGACGTGGTCGGCCGGATCCTGGTCCGCGGCGCCTCGCCGTTCGACGGCTACACGGCCGGCGCGGAGAAGGACTTCATCGCCGGTTACATGGTGAGCGGTGACGTCGGACGCCTCGACGCGGAAGGGCGGCTCTACGTCGTCGGCCGCGACGACGACATGATCGTTTCGGGCGGCGAGAACGTCTATCCGATCGAGGTCGAGAAGGTCCTCGGTGCGCACCCGGCCGTGCGCGAGGTCGTCGTCATCGGCGTCGACGACGAGGCCTACGGCCAGCGCCTGCTGGCCTATGTCGCGCTGGCTGACGACGCCGACGACGTGACCGGGGACGACCTCAAGGCACACGTCCGGTCACAACTGGCTGGCTACAAGGTGCCGCGCGAGGTGGTGCAGCTGGACGCGCTGCCGCGCAATGCGTCCGGCAAGATCATGGTGCGCGACCTGCCGACGGTGGCGTCGTGAGCAGCGGCCCGACGAACGTGCGGCCGGCCATCGAGCGGATGACCGGCATCGACGCCGGGTTCCTCTACATGGAGACCCCTTCGGTCCACATGCACACGCTCAAGATCGCCATCCTCGACGCCGACGACAACCTGAACTTCGACTCGTTCGTCGCCGGCATGCTGGCCCGGCTCAAGCGCCTGCCCCCGCTGCGCCGCCGCGTCGTGGAAGTCCCGTTCGGCCTCAACCACCCGGTGTGGGTGACCCAGGCGCGGATCGACGTGCCGCACCACATCCGTCGCCACCGGATCGGCGGGGACGGCAGCATGCGCGACCTGGAGCGCCTGATCGGGATGATCGCGAGCACGCCGCTGCACCGCGACCGTCCGCTGTGGGAGCTGCACTACTGCGAGGGCCTCGAAGGCAACAAGGTCGCTGTCGTCGGCAAGATGCACCACGCCCTCGCCGACGGTGCCGCGGCCAATGCACTGCTCGCCAATGTCACGGACGTCCGGTCCGCGGCCGCGCCCGAGGCGGTGCAGGAGGAGTACGCCACGGCCGACCGGCTGCCCAGCCGGCTCAACCTGGTCCGGCACGCGTGGGCCGACGCAGCGGCCCAGATCACGACCATTCCCGGGCTGCTGGTGCGCACGTTCCTCGGCATCCTCGGGGTGTTTCGCGAGCGCCGCGCGGGAGCGAAGACACCGGTGCCGGTGCTGCACGCGCCGCGGGTGTCGTTCAACGGAGCGCTCACGCCGCTGCGTTCGTTCGCGACAGTGACGCTGCCGCTGGCCGAGCTCAAGCGGATCCGGGTGCAGCACGAGGGAGTGACCCTCAACGACGTCGTCCTCGCCACGGTCTCCGGGGCACTGCGGCGCTGGATGGCCGACCACGACGAGCGGCCGTCGTCCTCGTTGCTCGCGGGGGTTCCGGTCAGCGCTGACGAGCGCGACGCCGTACCGCGCCTCGGCGGCAACCGCGTCTCCAACCTGTTCACCACCCTGGCCACCGACATCGACGACCCGGTTGCCCGGCTGCAGAAGATCTCCGAAACCACCTCGTCCGCGAAGCGGATCCAGGCCCGGCTGGGCACCTCGATCCTCGCGGACTGGTCGCAGTTCACGCCGCCTCGGCCGTTCCAGGCCGCCGTCGGCGCCTACTCCCGGCTGCGCGCCGCGTCCTGGCACCCGGCCGCGTTCTCGGCGATCGTCTCGAACGTGCCCGGACCGCGGGAGCCCGCGACCGTCGGCGGCGCCCGACTCGCCGACCTGTTCAGCGTCGGGCCGCTCGTCGACGGCATCGGCCTCAACGTCACCGTCTGGTCCTACGTCGACCGGATGAACTTCTCGCTGCTCGCGTGCCCGGACCTGCTCCCGGACGTGCAGGTGCTGGCGTCGTACTTCCCCGAGGCGCTGGCCGAGCTCGACCTCGCGCCCGTCGCCGTGACCACGACCAAGACCCGCCGAAAGAAGATTTCGTGACCACCCGAGTGATGAAGTCCGCCGGTCGACACGCGCTGCGCGGCTCGTACGTCACCGCCCGCGCCGGCGGCAAGGCGGCTGTGTACGGCGTCCGCACCGGCATCCGTCGTACACAACGGTTCCCGGCGTTGCCGGACCTGCCCGAAGGACGCTTCCTCGACCTGCCGGGCCGAGGGGAGGTCTTCGTCGTCGACACGGGGGCGCCCCATCCGGGCGCGCCGACGCTGCTGCTCTTCCACGGGCTGGCCACGACGTCGTACCTCACCTGGTTCAGCACGCTCGACCAGTTGCGGGGGAGCCACCGCATCGTGATGCTCGACCAGCGCTGGCACGGTCGCGGCATCGTCTCCGAGCGCTTCTCGCTCGAGGAGTGTGTCGACGACGCGGCCGCGGTGCTCGACGCCCTGGAGATCCCCGCGGTCGTCGCGGTCGGCTACTCGATGGGCGGAGCGCTGGCGCAGATGTTCTGGCGGCGGCACGGGGCGCGCACGGCCGGCCTCGTGTTGGCCTCGACCTCGGGTTGCTGGAACGCCAACCGGGGCGACGCGATGTTCTATCCGGTGCTCGGCGCGGCCAACGACCGGTTCCGCGACCACTACCGCGAGCGCGTCGGCGAGGTCCGCGCGACGCTGAACACCCCAGAACCTGCGGGCAGCGAGATGTCGACCTGGGCCTGGCGCGAGTTCCGCAGCACGAGCGCGTGGGCACTGCCCGAGGTGCTCGGCGTGCTCGGCGGGTTCGATGCCCGCCCGTGGCTGGGGGACATCGACGTACCGACGGCCGTGGTGGTCACCGCACGCGATCACGCCATCCCGACCGCACGTCAGCGCGCGCTGGCCGCAGCGATCCCGGACGCGGCCGTCTTCGAGGCGCCCGGTGGGCACGCGTCGGTGGTGTTCGACGTCGACCGCTGGCGACCGGTGTTCCTGACGGCCGTCGCCGACGTGGTGGCTCGTCTCGCTGGTTGAGGTGCGAGGAGCGCTAGCGACGAGCCTCGAAACCCGGTGAGCCGCTGCTGGAAGTGTGCCGCTACCCCTGGTGGACGTAGCTGTCGAGCTGGTCCCGCTCGAACTGCAACTGGTCGATCTTCTGCTTGACCATGTCGCCGATGCTGACGATCCCGACGACCTGGCCGTCCGAGATGACCGGGATGTGCCGGAAGCGGCCGTCGGTCATGATCTGCATGACGACGTCGAGTTCGTCCTCGGGGGAGCAGGTCTTCACCTGCGGCGTCATGATCGAGGAGACCACGGCGTTGATGACCGTGCCGTCGCTGTGCAGCGTCCGCACGACGTCCCGTTCGGACACGATCCCGTCGAGGGACGTGCCGTCGGCACTGACGACCACTGCTCCGATGTTGTTCTCCGCGAGCGTCGCGAGCAACTCGCGGACGCCCGCGTCCGGGCGGATGGTGACCACGTCACGGAGTGACTTCGACTGGAGCACGTCGCTGATGCGCATGTGACCCACGCTACTCGTCAGCGGTCGGGCTCGTCACGGTCTTCGTCAGTGAGACGGTGCCGATGTGCCCGGAGGTCGGAAACGCTGCCCGGTCCGGAGGTCGGCCAGTCGGGGTCGGTGCGCTCGTCGGTGACGCTCCCGAGGAACGACAGCGCCGCCTCGTGGAGGTGTCCGTTGCTGGCCAGCGCGTTGCCGCCCCAGGGCCCGTCGGCACCGTCCAGGGACGTGAACCGGCCGCCGGCCTCGCGCACGATGATGTCGAGCGCGGCCATGTCATATACCTCGAGTTCGGGCTCGGCGGCGATGTCGACGGCGCCCTCGGCGAGCAGCATGTAGGACCAGAAGTCGCCGTACGCACGCGTCCGCCAGACGCGGCGCATCAGTGTGAGCAGGTCGTCGCCGATGCCGCGGTTCTCCCAGCCGGTGATGGAGGAGTAGGACAGCGAGGCGTCCTCGAGGCGCCGGATGTCGGAGACGCGACACTCGGTGGCCTTCATCAGGCCCTTGCCGGTCCACGCGCCGTTGCCGGTGGACGCCCACCAGCGGCGCTGGAGCGCCGGAGCCGATACGACGCCCAGGACGACCTCGTCGTCGACGACCAGCGAGATCAGGGTGGCCCAGACGGGGACGCCGCGGACGTAGTTCTTGGTGCCGTCGATCGGGTCGATGATCCAGCGGCGCTGTGAGTGGCCCGAGGTGCCCTGCTCCTCGCCGGTGATGGCGTCGCGGCTGCGCGCCTTGGAGAGAGTACGACGAATCGACTCCTCGACGGCCTGGTCGGCGTCGGTCACGGGAGTGAGGTCGGGCTTGCTCATCACGTGCAGGTCCAGCGCGCGGAACCGGGCCATGGTGAGCGAGTCCGCGTCGTCGGCGAGCAGGTGCGCCAGTCGCAGGTCGTCGGTGTAATCAGGGGCGGCCACAGGGGCACCCTACGGCGTGGGTCTGGATCCGGTGTGGTGCGGTGGTGCACTCTTCAACCATGGAGATCAACGGCGTTCCCTTGCACCCGCTCGTCGTCCATTCCGCTGTCGTGTTCACGCCGCTCGCCGTACTGGCGGCGCTGGCCTACGCGGTCCCGTCCTGGCGCGACCGCCTGCGCTGGCCGCTGGTCGTCCTCGCGGCCATCTCGCTGGTCAGCATCTGGGTTGCGTTCTTCTCCGGCGAGGACCTGCGCGACGAACGGTTCGGTGCGGTGACCGGAACTCTGGCCGAGCGGATCGAGGACCACGAGGAGTGGGCGGAGAAGCTGCGCATCGGGGTCACCGTCTTCGCTGCCCTGGCGTTCGTGTCGGCCTGGTTCCACACCCGCACCGGCACCGTCCGCACCGTGCTGACGGCGCTGACCGTCCTGGCCGCCCTCGCCACGGGCGTACTGGTCTTCCTCACCGGCGACGCCGGTGCCCAGGCCACCTGGAAGATCGACTCCTAGCGCGACTTGGGGTTTCTTGCGCGCGAGTTGGGGTTTGTGACGCGCGACTTGGGGTTTCTGTACGTCGACGCGGTCGACAAGTCACAACTCGGCGGTCGCAAACCCCAACTCGGCGGTCACAGGCCCCAAGTCGCGCTAGTAGTCGGTGACCGAGCGGGCCGCGAGGAGCCGCCGGAACGACGTCACCCGGTCCGGGTCGGCCGCACCGTCGGTGATCGCGACGTCCAGCCCGCACTCGGGTTCGTCCTCGCCGTGCGTGCAGCCGCGCGGGCAGTCCTCGGTCATCTCGTCGAGGTCGGGAAACGCTTCGATGAGCGTCTCGGGCTTCACGTGCGCCAGCCCGAACGAGCGGATGCCCGGGGTGTCGATGATCCAGCCGCCGCCGGCCCAGTCGTCCGGCAACGGCAGCAGGACGGCCGAGGTCGACGTGTGCCGGCCGCGGCCGGTGACGGCGTTCACGTGTCCGATCTTCCGGTGCGCGTCCGGCACCAACGCGTTGACCAGGGTCGACTTGCCGACGCCGCTGTGGCCGACCAGGACGCTGACTTCGCCGGCCAGCCGTTCCTGCACGGCCTCCAGGCCCAGGATGGTGCGGTCCGGTCCGCGCTGGGTGACCACCCAGGGCACGCCGAGCGAGCGGTACGTCGACAGCAGGACCTCGGGGTCGGCCAGGTCGGACTTGGTGAGACAGAGCAACGGCGACAGCCCGGCGTCGTACGCCGCCACGAGGGCGCGGTCGATCAGGCCGGTGCGCGGCTCGGGGTCGGCGAGTGCGGTGACCACGACCAGTTGGCTGGCGTTGGAGACCAGGACCCGCTCGACGGGGTCGTCGTCGTCCGCCGTACGACGAAGGACGGTCGTACGCGGTGTGACCTCCACGATCCGGGCCAGTGAGCCGTCGACGCCCGACACGTCGCCCACGACGCGTACGCGGTCACCGGTGACGACGCCTTTGCGGCCGAGTGGGCGGGCCTTCATCGCCGTGACGACGGCGTCGCCGATCAGCAGGGTGTAGCGGCCGCGGTCGACGGTGACGACGACGCCGTCGACGGCGTCGTCGTGGGCGGGGCGGTCCTTGGTGCGGGGGCGGGTGCGCTTCCGGGGACGTTCGTAGTGCTCGACGTCGTGGTCGGTGTAGCGCGCCATCAGACCGGACCGGAAGAGAGGCGGCCGGGGGAGAAGAGGCCGGACCAGAAGGCGGCGAAGTCGGGGAAGGTCTTGCTCGTGGTCGCAACGTTCTCGACGAGCACGCCCGGAACGGCGGCGCCGATGATCACGCCCGCGTGCGCCATCCGGTGGTCGGCGTAGGTGTGGAAGACGCCGCCCGACAGGGGAGCGGGCTTGATCGAGAGCCCGTCGGGGTGCTCGATGACGGCCGCGCCGAGGGCGCCGAGTTCCGTCGCAAGCGCCGCGAGCCGGTCGGTCTCGTGGCCACGGATGTGGGCGATGCCGGTGAGATGAGAAGGCGTCGACGCCAGTGCGCAGAGGGCGGCGATCGCCGGAGCGAGTTCGCCCACGTCGTGCAGGTCCGCCTCGAGCCCGAGCAGGCCGCGGTGGCCGCCCTCGGGGCCGGTCACGGTGAGGCCGTCGTCGCCGAACGCGACGTCGCAGCCCATCCGGGTGAGCAGGTCGCGCAGGGCGTCGCCGGCCTGCGTGGTCGCCAGCGGCCAGTCCCGCACCGTCACCGAACCACCGGAGACGGCAGCCAGGGCGAGGAACGGTGCGGCGTTCGACAGGTCGGGTTCGATCGCCTCGTCGTGCGCTGCGATCGGACCCGGCGCCACGGCCCAGCGGTTGGCGTCGCCGTCGTCCACGGCGACACCGCGGTCGCGCAGCATCGCGATCGTCATCTCGATGTGGGGGAGCGACGGGATCGGCTTGCCGTCGTGGCGTACGTCGACGCCCGCGTCGAACCGCGCACCCGCCAGCAGCAGCGCGGAAACGAACTGGGAGGAGGCCGACGCGTCGATGACGACGGTGCCACCGGGCACCGCGCCGGTGCCCGCGATCGTGAAGGGCAGCGCGCCGGGCGTACCCACGGAGGAGTCGAGGGAGATGCCGAGGGCTTCGAGCGCGGAGAGCACTTCGCCCACCGGACGGTTGCGCATGTGGGCGTCGCCGTCGAAGGCGACCTCGCCGCGCACCAGAGCGGCGACCGGCGGCACGAACCGCATCACGGTCCCGGCCAGCCCGCAGTCCACAACGGCACGATCACCGGGCACCGAGCCGTCGAGTGGCGTCACCACCCAGTCGTCGCCGGACGTGTCGACGGTGGCCCCCACCGAGGTCAGCGCCTGCGCCATCAGCAGGGTGTCGCGCGAGCGCAGCGCCCGTCGTACGACGGAGGGGCCATCGGCCAGCGCGGCCAGGATCAGTGCGCGGTTGGTGAGCGACTTGCTCCCGGGCAGCGCGACCGTCGCGTGCAGCGGCGCGCTGGCGGTGGGAGCGGGCCAGGGGTCGGCAGGCGGCAAGGGCGTGGTCATGTCCCGTGCAGTCTAGTGACGCTCGAGCGTGCAGGAGCACTCCACCGCTAGTGCACGCGTGCCTTCACCTTCGAGGTCACCAGCGCGGCTTCGCGGCGTGCGTCGTGGGCGGCGTGGTGGGCGCGCCAGGCCAGCCCGGGCTTGCCGGCCGTGTCGAAGGCCGCGATCAGGAGGCCGCCGGCCAGTGAGGCGTTCCGGGTGAACTGGACGATCTGCGCCTTGCGGTCGGCGGAGTCGCCGGCTTCCCAGAACCGCAGGTGGGCGGCGGTGGACGGCACCAGGGTCGCGCCGAGTACGGCGGCGGAGAGGCGCGGCATCTTGCCGGCGGCGAGCGAGAGGCCGGCGGCGAGCTGGATGGCGCCACTGATTCGTACCCACGTCACCGGGTCTGTGGGTACGCGCACCGAGTCCGGCGTCGCGTTGGCGAGCGCGGGCGCCAGCATGTCGGCGAGAGGCGCGACGTCCTTGGCGCGAGCCGGGGCGTCGGTGAGGTCCTGCGTCCCGTTCGCCAGGAAGTACGACGAGAGCAGCGGTCGGGCGATCAATCGAGTGAGAGCCATGGCCTTCCGTACCCGACATCCGTCGCAGCACACGGGGGTGCGGCCGGATAGATTGGCCCGCATGTGCGGGCGCTACGCCTCCAGTCGCAGTCCGGAGGACCTGGTCGAGGAGTTCGAGGTGCTCGACCCGCGCCTCGAAAGCGCGGTCGTGCCGCCGTCGTGGAACATCGCGCCCACCGACCCGGTCCACGCGATCATGGAGCGCACGCCGCGCACCGACGACGACCCGGACCGCGAGGGCGATCCCGTGCGGCAGCTGCGCGCGCTGCGCTGGGGCCTGGTGCCGTCCTGGGCCAAGGACGAGAAGATCGGCAGCCGGATGATCAACGCCCGGGTGGAGACGGTGGCCGAGAAGCCTGCCTTCCGCAAGGCGTTCGCTTCCCGCCGCTGCATCCTGCCGGCCGACGGCTACTACGAGTGGTACGTCCTGGATCAGCCCGATGCGAAGGGCAAGCCGCAGAAGCAGCCCTTCTTCATTCACCCCGACGACAGCGGCGTCCTGGCGATGGCCGGCCTCTACGAGATCTGGCGCGACCCGTCGAAGCCCGAGGACGCCGAGGACCGGTTCCGCTGGACCTGCACGGTGCTCACCACCGAGGCGACCGACGAACTCGGTCGGATCCACGACCGGATGCCGCTGCTGGTCGACCGGGCAAGCCGCGCCGAGTGGCTCGACCCGCGGCGCACCGTCGCGGATCTGTCGAGCCTGCTCACCCCCGCGCAGCAGGCCGGCCTGACGGCGTACCCGGTCTCGGCGGCGGTGGGCAACGTCCGCAACAACGGCCCCGAACTGGTGGCGCCGCTCGCGCTCGCCGATCCCGACGACGGCCAGGAGACGCTGCTGTGACCGAGGAACGACTGATCCCGACCGAGTACGGCGAAGGCCGGATCGTCATGCACCGCGCCCGCCGTCCCATGGTGACCCTCCTGCTCAGCCACGGTGCCGGCGGCGGGATCGAGGCCCGCGACCTGGTCGCTCTGGCGACCCAGCTTCCCGGGCAGGGCATCAACGTCGTGCGCTTCGAGCAGCCGTGGCGTCGGGCGGGCAGGAAGGTGGCCACGCCGCCGGCGACCCTCGACGTCGGGCTCCGGGCCGCGGCCAACGCCCTGCGGGTCCGCACCCCACTGGTGGTCGGTGGTCGCTCGGCCGGGGCCCGCTCGGCCGCCCGCACGGCCAGGGGGCTCGGCGCGAGCGGAGTGCTGGCCCTGTCGTTCCCGCTGCACCCGCCGGGCAAGCCCGAGAAGTCCCGGCTCAGCGAGCTCACCGGTGCCGGGGTCCCGATGCTGATCGTCCAGGGTGAACGCGACCCGATGGGCCGTCCCGAAGAGTTCCCCGACCCGTTGCCTGCCAACGCCGATCTGGCCGTTGTGCCTGGCGCAGATCACGGGCTCAAGGTGCCGAAGAGCGGGCCGGTCTCGGAGGAGGACGCCATGGCGATCGTGGTCGAGTCCACGCTCGAATGGATCGTCCGTGAAATTGTGGGGAATGCCGCCCCTGTCTGAAGCGTTCCGCTCACATGATCGCGACTCTGGAACGCCCGACCGAGGGCATGCCCGTTGGGCAACCTCTAGGCTGGGGTGCGATGACCGAGACTTCTGACCTGCCCTCCCTCGACACCGACCTCGACACCGGTGCCGAGGTCGACGTCGCGACCGAGACCCCCGAGGACCGCGCGGCCCGCTTCGAGCGGGACGCGCTGCCCTTCCTGGACCAGTTGTACGGCGCCGCCATGCGGATGACCCGCAACCCGTCCGACGCCGAGGACCTCGTCCAGGAGACCTTCGCGAAGGCGTTCTCCGCTTTCCACCAGTTCCGGCCGGGCACGAACCTCAAGGCGTGGCTCTACCGGATCCTGACCAACACGTTCATCAACACCTACCGGAAGAAGCAGCGCCAGCCGCAGCAGGCTTTTGCTGGCGACACCGGTGACGTCGAGGACTGGCAGCTCGCCCGTGCGGAGTCGCACACCTCCACCGGCCTCAAGTCGGCCGAGATGGAGGCGCTCGAGCACCTTCCCGACAGCCAGGTCAAGGACGCACTGCAGCGACTGCCGGAGGAGTTCCGGCTCGCGGTCTACCTCGCCGACGTCGAGGGATTCGCCTACAAGGAGATCGCCGAGATCATGGAAACGCCGATCGGGACGGTGATGTCCCGCCTCCACCGCGGTCGGCGCCAGCTCCGCGACATGCTCTCCGACTACGTCCGCACCGGCGGCGACGCTCCGGTCGAGGGAGGTCAGCGATGAACGACGAGCACGCGCACAGCCACGAGCACGCGCACGGGGACGACCCGACCAACGCCGAGTGTGCCGACTTCCTGGAGCGGATCGTCCGGCTGATCGACAACGAGCTCGAGCCCGGCGACTGCACGATCGTGCGCGCCCACATCGACTCCTGCAGCCCCTGTCTGGAGCGCTACGACCTGCAGCGCACGGTCAAGACCCTGGTCGCCCGCTCGTGTGGCGAGACGGCACCCGACGACTTGCGTGCGCGGGTCCGGATCCAGATCCAGGAGATCCAGGTCCGCATCACCGGAGCCTGACCAGAAGCCGGGATCTGCGGCAAGATCTGGACGTGAACTCTGTCCTCATCACCGGCTGCTCCTCCGGTATCGGTGCTGCGACCGCGGCCCGTCTCGCTGCCAACGGCTGGGACGTGTGGGCCACCGCGCGTCGACCCGAGGTCCTCGCGGACCTCGAGGCGGCCGGCTGCCACACGCTGGCCCTCGACGTCACCGACGAGGCGTCGATGGTGACCGCCGTCGACACGGTCCTGGCCGGTGCCGGCCGGATCGACGCCCTGGTCAACAACGCCGGCTACTCCCAGTCCGGCGCCCTCGAGTCGCTCGACGTCGACGACGTACGACGGCAGTTCGAGACGAACGTCTTCGGCCTGATCCGGCTCACCCAACTGGTGCTGCCCTCCATGCGTGAACAGGGCTCGGGGCGGATCGTGAACATCGGCTCGATGGGCGGCAAGCTCACCTTCCCGGGCGGCGGCGCCTACCACGCGAGCAAGTACGCCGTCGAAGCCCTCTCCGACGCGCTCCGCTTCGAGGTCGGCGGCTTCGGCGTCAAGGTCGTCCTCATCGAGCCCGGGTTGATCACGACCAACTTCGAGGCAGCCGTCGCCGCCGGGATGCCGACCGGTGACGGGCCGTACGCGAAGTTCAACGAACTGGTCCAGTCCTCCACCAGCGACGTCTACAACGGTCCGATGGCGAAGTTCGGTGGCCCGCCCGAGGCGGTGGCGAAGGTGATCGAGAAGGCGCTGACCAAGGCCCACCCGAAGCCGCGCTACACCGTGACCATCTCGGCGCCGGCAGCGATGGCTGCCCGCAAGGTGCTGGGCGATCGCGGCTGGGACCTGGCGATGCGCGCGCAGTTCCCGCGCCCGGAATAGGGGTTCGTCGACGTCACACCCGTGCGTCGATCGCGTCCTCGCATGCGTCGAGGATCTTGGTGTCGGCCGTCAGCAGCGACGCGCGTTCGATCCGGGCCTGGGCTACCAGGAGGGCGTCGAATGGATCGCGGTGGGGAAGTGCCGTGATGTCGGAGGCCAGGGTGTGGGCCCGGGTGACGGGGAGGTCGTGGAGTCCCGAGGCCACGATCGCGTCGCTGAGGTCATTCGGAACGCTCAGCTTCCCGAGGGACGACTTGATGGCGATCTCCCAGGTGCTCGCTGAGGACACCAGCACCGATGGGCTCGTGGCGATGCGGTGCCGCGCCGCGGTGCCGAGGCGCGGATTGTCGTCCAGTAGCCACAGGAGCACATGGGTGTCGAGCAGGAGTCGTTTCACGAGACACCGAAGAGGTCGTTGAGTGTCGGATCGGTGTCGTCGAAATGGTCGGAGTCGTAGTCGATCCGGTCAGCCAGGGCTCCGAAGACCAGGTCCACCCGTGCGTGCGGCACGAGGTCGGCCACGGGTTTCCCCGCGCGCGCGATGGTGATCTGCTCGCCTGCCTCGACCCGTTCGAGCAGCCGGGAGAGATGCGTCTTCGCCTCGTGGATGTTGACCGTCGTCATGACATTCATAGTATCGGACTTAGTCCAGTTGGACTAGGTCACGTCTCCCGCTGAGGTGCCCCAAAAACGACGAACCCCCGGACCAGGGAGGTCGGGGGGTTCGGGCGCTCGCTGACGTGTCAGCAGTTGGGGCGCTTGCCGTGGTTCGCGCCCTTCTTGCGGCGGGAGCGGCGCTTGCGTCCGGTCTTGCCCATGGTTCCTCCTGAGGTCGAGATCGACCCAGTCTCTCAGGTCACCCGTCCCGGACCGCAATCCGGGTCGGGAACTTGTTCCGGTCAGCCGGTGACGCGGGCCAGGAAGCGCTCGGCGTCGACGACCACGCGGGTCACCTCACCGGAACCGGCCAGTTTGCCGGGACGCCCGGCTGCGCTGAGGTTGCGCGCCGCGACAGCGAAGCGCCGCAACCGGCCGTCGCTGTGGACGATCCGCGCCGTCACCTCGACCGAGCCGCCGACGGGTGTTGCGACCAGGTGCTCGAGCTCGATGCGCGTGCCCACGCTGGTCTCGCCGTCGCCGAGCGCGCTCTCGAGGGCGCTGCAGGTCACTGCCTCGCACCACGCCAGAAGGCGCGGCGTCCCGAGCACGGGCAGGCTCCCCGAGCCCACGGCCGCAGCCGTGTCGGCCTCGGTCACGACGAACGTCTGGCGTGCCTCGCTCACCTCAGATCCCGAACGTGGTGCGCGGGTAGGCCGCGTTGACGTCGGTGATCACGTTGATGAGGTACGGCGCATTGGCAGCGAATGCACGATCCATGGCGGGCCCGATCTGACGGGGGTCGGTGACCGTCTCCCCGGCGCCACCGAGCGAGGAGACGACCTGGTCGTACGCCGTCCGCGGCGCGAGGTCGGCAGCGACGTCGTACCCGTAGAGCATCTGCATGGGCCCCTTCTCCAGGCCCCACGCGGAGTTGTTGCCCATCACCATCACGACGGGCAGGTTGTGCCGGACCAGGGTGTCGACGTCCATCAGTGAGAAGCCGGCAGCGCCGTCCCCCAGGAGCAGCACCACCTGGGCGGATGGCCGCGCGACGCGGGCGCCGATGGCTGCACCCAGACCGGCGCCCAGGCAGCCGTAGGGTCCGGGGTCGAGCCAGCAGCCCGGCCGCTTCGGCTCGACGAACTTGCCGGC
Organism: Nocardioides sp. WS12; assembly: GCF_014108865.1. NCBI lineage: Bacteria > Bacillati > Actinomycetota > Actinomycetes > Propionibacteriales > Nocardioidaceae > Nocardioides > Nocardioides sp. WS12. The sequence goes on from NZ_CP053928.1 coordinate 2,423,224, forward strand.
GAACGACACGAAGTCGCCGCCGTCGCCGATGACCACGGCGTCGTCGGCCAGTCGGGGGACCAGCTCGCCGTAGATCCGCGCCGGATGGATCGGGTCGGCCTCTGCACCGAGGAGTCCGGCATCCCTGGCTGCTGCGGCGGCCGCAGTGTCCTGGAGCGAGGAGACCCACGCCGACCCGTCCTTCCGCGAGGAGCCCGCGAGCGCCGTCAGCAGGCCGTCGAACACCGAACTGAGGTCGCCGGCCACCGAGTCGGCCAGCGGGGCGTGGCGCGACAGTTGGTCCGCCGAGTCGGCAATGTGTACGACGGCCGCGGGTTCCGCTCCGTCCTTGCCACCGAACACGCCGTACCCGAGCCGGAAGTCCAGCGGCGTCCCGACCACCACGACCAGGTCGGCCCCACCGAGCGCCGCGCCGCGGGCCTTCGTGACGAGCAGGCGGTGGCCGCCGGGGATCACGCCACGCCCCATGCCGTTGGTGATGGCGGGCAGGCCCATCTCCTCGACCAGGCGCAGCGCGGCCTCCTCGGCGAAGTCGGCCCACACGTCGGTGCCGAGCACCAGTACCGGCCGCTCGGCGCGGGCGATCAACGCCGCGATCCGCCCGATGGCGTCGCTGTCGGGCTCCGCGCCGCGGTAGTTGACGATGCTCGGGACCGATCCCGAGCCGACGTTGAAGAACTCGTCCATCGGCACGTCGACGTAGGTCGGTCCGCGGTGGGACGACCGGGCCAGCGCGAAGGCGGTGTCGAACCCGGCGGCGACGTCGTTCGCGGTCATCAGTGTCGCGGCGTGCTTCGTCACCGGCGTGACGATCGGCAGGTGGTCGATCTCCTGCAGCGCGCCGGTGCCCCAGCGGTTGTTGGGAGCGCGGCCCCCGACGACAACCATCGGGGACCCGGCGAAGTTCGCCTGGGCCATCGCGCTGACCCCGTTGGTGACGCCGGGGCCGGCGGTGAGCACGGCCAGCCCGGGAACCCGGGTGAGCTTGCCGGTGGCTTCTGCGGCGAAGGCGGCGGTCTGTTCGTGCCGCACGTCGAGGATCGACACCGGCGGGCCCACGGCCCCCTCAGCCTGGGACTTCACGGCGCCGTCGTACATCGGGAAGACGTGGGCGCCCGACAGGGTGAACATCGTGGAGACGCCGTGGGCCTGGGCGACGGCGACGGCGAGTTCACCGGCGTGGCCGGTGAGTTCGGTGGGTGCGGATTCCGGGGGAGTGGAGGTCACCCCCGCACCCTAGCCAGCGCGCTGCGGAATCAGGCGAGGAACGCGGGGTGGATCCGGCGCAGCGAGTCGACGAGCGTGAGCAGCAGGTCCGGGCGGATCGCGGGGTGGCGCGGCGAGATCGTGAGCTGGAGGTAGAGCGCCCGCAGGACGGCCTGTGCGTTGCCGCTGGCGAGGTACGGGTCGCGGCTGCGCGACGCACGATCGGTCGCCCCGGCCTCGATGCGGCGCACCCAGGGCTCGACGACGGCCAGCGGGACGCGGTCGCGGCGCAGGATCTCGAGCACCGCGTAGGCGATCCGGTCCGGCTCACCGTGGACCAGCAGCGGGGTGCCGGGGGAGAGGACCCGGTCGGCGATGATGTCGAGGAGCACGGTCAGCTCGGTGGAGCCGAAGTACGGCGACCGGGCCAGCGCGCCGAGGGCATCGGCTCCGTTGGCGGCCGCATGCGCCCAGCCCTTGCCGGGCACGAAGCCACGCAGGTCCTGCTCACGGAGGTACCAGGCGGCGAGCCGGTCGCCCCACTGCAGGATCCGGGTGGGCGGCTGGCGGCGGACGCGGGTGTCGCGGTCGATGCACTCGCCGAGCACCAGCGCGGAGAAGCTGCGGCGGAACACCGAATCGGTGTCGCGCTCGCCCAACCCGACCTCCAGGCCGGCACACATGCCGTCACCCAGAGCGGCCAGCAGGTCGTCGTAGACGCCGTGCTCGGTCCAGGTGGCAAGGAGCGGGTAGGCCAGGCCGTCGCGGACCTGCGGGTCCGGATCACCCAGCATCCGGGTGAGGTCGGCTGTGAGGTCGGCAAGCCGATGCTCCGCGGGCGGCGTGCGTTCACCGTTGCGGAGGCCTCGTTGGAGACCTGACCAGTCCACCGACGCCATCAAAGAAAAACCCTCCACGGACCAGCCCGAACCGAATCCCCCGGGGTCATTGTGCCAAAGGGGGTGAAGGAGTCGACGGCCGGTCCGTTACGTTTGCTCGCGTGCCCTCCCTGTCTGCGATTGCACGGCGTCATACGGACCTCGACGCCGCCGATGTCGCGTGGCTGCAACTGATCCAGGCCGACTGGCAGGTGATCGCCGATCTGTCCTTCGCCGACCTGGTCATGTGGCTCCCGGACCGCCAGGGAAAGGGGTTCTGGGCGGGGGACCAGATGCGCCCCACCACCGGCCCGACGGCGTACGTCGACGACATCGTCGGCACCTTCCTGCCGGCCGGTCGTCGTACCCTCGTCGACACCGCCTACGAGCTCGGCCGGATCGCGCGCGAGGGTGACCCGGAGTGGCGCGACGAGGTGCCGGTGCGGGTCGAGGCGATCCCGGTGCGCCGCGAGGGTCGGGTCATCGCCGTGATCAGTCGCAACACGAACCTGCTCGGCGTCCGTACCCCCAGCCTGCTCGAGATCAACTACCTCCAGACGGCCTCCGATCTCGCCAGCATGATCGCGGCCGGACTGTTCCCCAGCGCCGGCCAGCGCAGTGACCACGCGGACTCGCCCCGGGTCGGCGACGGGTTCCTGCGCGTCGACGCCGAGGGCCGGGTCGTCTACGCCAGCCCGAACGGACTGTCGGTGTTTCGCAAGCTGGGCCTGATCGGTGACCTGACCGGGCAGCTGCTGACGGACCTGACCCGCGACCTGGTCCCGCCCAAGAAGCGGCCCGACGAGGAGACGCTGAGTGCTGTGCTCGGCGGGCGCGCCCATCGCGACACCGAGCTCGGGTCCGCCGGCGGCCCCGGAGACGGCGTTTCGCTCATCGTGCGCTCGATCCCGCTGCGCCCCAAGGGCGAGCACATCGGCGGGATGATCCTGCTGCGCGACGTCACCGACCTGCGCCGCCGTGACCGCGAACTCATCACCAAGGACGCCACCATCCGGGAGATCCACCACCGGGTGAAGAACAACCTGCAGACCGTCGCCGCCCTGCTGCGCCTCCAGGCGCGCCGGATCGAGTCACCGGAGGCCGCGGCAGCCCTCGAGGAGGCCGTACGACGCGTCGGCTCGATCGCGATCGTCCACGAGACCCTGAGCCAGGCGGTCGAGGAGACCGTCGCCTTCGACGACATCGCCGACCGGCTGGCGCGGCTGGTGATCGACGTCGGGTCGACCGCCGCGAAGGTGCAGGTCCGCCGCGAGGGCAGCTTCGGCGTCCTCGACTCCGAGATCGCCACGCCGCTGGCGATGGTGGTCATGGAGTTGATGCAGAACGCGGCCGAGCACGGCTACGCCGACGGTGACGAGGGCGAGATCGTGCTGCGGGCCGAACGGCACGGAGCGATTCTCGACGTCACCGTCGAGGACGACGGCCGCGGTTTGCCCGACGGCTTCGACCTGGACGCCGCGACCAGCCTGGGGCTGTCGATCGTGCGCACCCTGGTCGAGTCCGAACTCGGGGGACACCTGACGCTGGGACACAGCGTCGACGGTGGCACCCGGGCAGGCATCAGCCTCCCCGTGGAGTGACGCGCTCGCCGCGCGGCAGCGCGCCAAATGATCAGACAGGCGTGCGGACGCGGGCGCGGGCGTTGCGGCGCTTCAGCGCGCGACGCTCGTCCTCACTGAGGCCACCCCAGACACCGTGGTCCTGTCCCGCCTCGAGCGCCCACGCGAGACATTGCTCGCGCACGTCGCAGCGCCGGCACACGGCCTTGGCCTCCTCGATCTGGAGGATGGCTGGGCCGGTGTTGCCGATCGGGAAGAACAGCTCCGGATCCTCATCGAGGCATGCGGAGACGTGTCGCCAATCCATGGGTGGAGATGCCTTCTTTCCTACGTGCTGGTGGCCCGGCTGCGGGCATACGTGAAACCGCAAAAGTGAACGGTTTCACGATCGCTTCTGCAAGGCTTCCAAGGAATCGCTCACTAATCAAGCAATTCGGGTGGTCGGATGGGTCACAAAGGGTGCTGCTGAGCGTGCAACTAGGCTGAAACTTGTGACCGAGAGCCCCGTGGAGCCCGCCCAGAACCCGCCGCCACTGACCGTAGCGGCGTCGCTGGTCGGAGTCGAGGGCATTGTGCTGCTCTGTCTTGCGGTCCTCGAGTTCGCGAGTGTGGACTCCGAACGGGTGGCTCTGGGGTTGTCGACGGCTGGCTTCCTGCTCGTGTACGCCGTCGTGCTGATGGCCGCAGGCTGGGGACTGTTTCGCCGGAGTGGTTGGGCACGCGGTCCGGTGCTGCTCACCCAGTTGATCGCCCTGGGGCTCGCGTGGAACCTGCGCGAGCACCTGCCGGTGACGATCGGCCTGGTGCTGTGTGCGGGGATCGTGCTGGCCGGCCTGCTGCACCCCGACACCATCGAGGCGCTCGAGCACGACCCGACCGCGCCGCGGTAGCTGGTCAGGCCTCGGACTCCAGGGACTCGCGCAACTGCTCGAGGGTGCGGCCCAGGAGTCGGGAGACGTGCATCTGGGAGACGCCGATCTCCTCGGCGATCTGCGACTGGGTCATGTTCTTGAAGAAGCGCAGCAGCAGGATCTTCTTCTCCCGCGGCGGGAGGTTCTCCAGGAGCGGCTTGACCGACTCGCGGATCTCCACGTGCTCAAGAGCTTCGTCGTCGACGCCCATCGCGTCGAGCATGCTCTGTCCGCCGCCGCGGTCGGAGTCGTCGTCGGTGGCGTCCAGGGACAGCGTGGAGTAGGCGTTGCTCGATTCCAGGCCCTCGACGATCTCCTCGACCGAGCAGCCGATCGCTTCAGAGAGTTCGCGGGCCGTGGGGGAGCGACCCAGGCTCTGCGTGAGCTCGGCGGTCGTCGCGCTGATCTGCATTCGCAGTTCCTGCAGCCGACGGGGGACCCGGATCGCCCAGCCCTTGTCGCGGAAGTACCGCTTGATCTCGCCGATGATCGTCGGCGTGGCATAGGTCGAGAACTCCACGCCGCGCTCGGTGTCGAAGCGGTCGACCGACTTGATCAGGCCGATGGTGCCGACCTGGACGAGGTCCTCGTAGGGCTCGCCGCGGTTGCGGAAGCGCCGCGCGCAGTGCTCCACCAGCGGCATGTGCAGCTCGAGGAGGGCCTCGCGCGGGTCCTTGCGCAGCAGGGCCTGGCAGACGTCGTCCGCGCGGAACTCATCGAGTACGTCGTCGCGGATGTCCTCGAAGGCATCCGGGTCGCGCAGCCACAGGAACAGCAGGGCGCTGATCCGGCGGGTGCGTTCGGTTGCAGCTGACCGCCCGCTGCCAGCGCTCCCCCGAGAGAGGTCGGCAGTCATGACTCGAGCGACGACCGCACCGTGAGGCGCACCGCATAGGAGCCGGGGGCGGTGTCGATCGCGGCCTCCGCCGCCAGCGTTGCCAGGACCTGCCAGCCGAAGCTCTCGTAGTCCGGCGGTGTTGGCGACTGCGCCTCGGCGCTGATCGTGAGCATGAGTTCGCCCGGGGTCAGCCGGAACCGACAGTCGAGGACGGTGCCTTCGTCGGCCTCCTCGAGCACCATTGCCGCAGCCTCGGACACCGCGATGCGGAGGTCCTCGATGTCGTCCATGGTGAAGTCCAGACGAGCGGCCAGGCCGGCAGTCAGGGTGCGCAGCACCGCTGCGTAGGCGCCGTCCGCAGGGAGCCGCAGCTCGACCTCCGTGGGGTCGCCTGCGGTGGCGGTGTCACCGGATACGGGGGTGCTCGTCTCGGGCATACCGTTCCTCCGAGGGAAGGCTGGGGACCTGAACGGCATGAGCCTACGACAACGGCCGCGCCCCGTCGGGAGCGCGGCCGTCATCCGGTAGCAAGCGGCGGTCAGGCCAGCCTCAAGGCAGCCTTCAGGTCAGTCTTCAGGGCAGCAGACCACCGAGCAGGTCGAGCAGGTCCAGCAGGTCGTCCAGGTCCAGGACGGACCCGAGGCCGAGGCCGTCGAGCAGGTCGTCCAGCAGGTCACCGAGGCCGAGAGCGCTGAGCACGGTGTTGACGACATTGAGCAGGTCGGCCGGCTCAGGCGCGGTGCCCGTTGAGATCAGGTCGCAGAGCGGCTTCGCCTGCGGAGCGGACGAGCAGAGCAGGTACAGCGGGCTCGCCGTGGAACCGCCGGGAACGAGCTGGCCGAGGATGTCGCAGACCTGCTGCGGGACGCCGGCATCGCAGAGGGTCTGGATCGGGCTCGCGGTCGGACCAGTCGGAACGGGGTTCTTGCACGCCGTCACCCGGGCCTGGTGGACCCTGACCACGGCCAGACCGGCACGGACCTTGGCCATCTCGGCCTTGAACTGCTTGTTGAGCTTGACCACCTTGGCGTGGCGGGCCTTCTTGGCCTTGCGCGTCTTGGCGCGCTTCTCCGCCCGCTGGGCCTTCGCCACCAGGTTGCGGACCTTCTTGGCCATGCTGACCCGGCTGCCGTAATTGGCGCGGGCCTTGGCCAGGGCGGCCTCCTTGGCGGAGCAGTCCGGCGCCACCTGGGCGGCGACGGCCACTGCGCGGTCAGCGGTCGGTGCACTCGCGCCCGCAACCGGCGCGGACGTGAACGTCAGACCCAGGCCGAGGCCCAGGACGACGAGAATCTTGAACAGGGCGCGATGCATCGCGGGTGTCTCCCTCCGGTGGTTCCCGGGTCTGGAGGCGCCCGGGTACGAAGCTCCCGATCGGCAGGGACACCCGAAATGACAGGGACCGCACGCCCCGAAGGACGTGCGGTTCCGAAATCGGGACGTTGGTCCCGGTTCGTCAGGCCTTCTTGGTCGCCCAGAAGATCTCGGCGATCTCGTCGATCTTGGCGAGCAGCTGGTCGGCCACGCCGGCGTCGAGGGTGCCCTTGGTGCCACCGGCACCGGCGAGCTTGGTGGCCTCGTTGATCAGCGTGTGCAGCTGCGGGTACGCCTCGAAGTGCGGCGGCTTGAAGTAGTCGGTCCACAGCACCCACAGGTGGTGCTTGACCAGCTCGGAGCGCTGCTCCTTGATGAGGACGGCGCGGGTCCGGAAGTCCGGGTCGTCGCTGTCGAGTGCCTTGGCGATCACGGCCTTGATCGACTCGGCTTCGATGCGGGCCTGGGCCGGGTCGTAGACGCCGCACGGCAGGTCGCAGTGCGCGGAAACCTCGATCGACGGGGCGATCAGGCTGGGAATGAGACGCGAGAACATGTGGGTCCTCTCCTGAGTTCGATGGGGAACGAAGCTGCGCCTGCGACACTACTCGGCATGGCAGGCAGGGCAACGGCAGGTCGTACGTCGGGACACCGACGCAGGATCGGCGGCAGGATCGGCGGCAAGATCGGAATGGCCGTCGTACGCGGTGAATCGATGGAACCGACCCTGTCGGCGGGAGACCGCCTGCTGGTGTCCTATGGCGCCCGGGTGCGACCCGGGCACGTCGTGGTGGCCCGGTTTCCCGACGACACCCTGGTGATCAAGCGAGCCAGCGAACGGCGTGGCGTGCGCTGGTGGTTGGTGGGCGACAACCCGGAGCAGAGCACCGACTCCCGGCATCGTGGAGCGATCGCACCGGACGACGTCCTGGGCGTGGCGCGGCTGCGTGTCTGGCCACGGCCGCAGGTGCTGTGACCTGTCTCATCCGGACAGTCGCCAGGTAACTGCCCTGCGTGTGCGAGGATTGCCGGTCGTGGCCGCTGACGTTTCTTCTTCCCACCCGCACGCGGGCGAACCGGTCTTTGATCTGCACGTCGGCGGCAAGATGGCGACCGTCTCCACGGCCGACGTCAGCACCAAGGACCAGCTCTCCCTCGCGTACACCCCCGGTGTCGCCGAGGTGTGCGAAGCGATCGCTGCCGATCCGAGCCTGACCCGCCACTACACGTGGGTCCCCAACACCGTTGCGATCGTGACCGACGGCACCGCCGTCCTCGGTCTCGGTGACATCGGCCCCGCTGCGGCCATGCCCGTGATGGAGGGCAAGGCGATTCTCTTCAAGCAGTTCGGCGGCGTCGACGGCATTCCGATCTGCCTGGCGACGACCGACGTCGAGGAGATCATCGAGACCGTCGTGCGCCTGGCGCCGAGCTTCGGGGGGATCAACCTCGAGGACATCTCCGCGCCGCGTTGCTTCGAGATCGAGGACCGTCTCAAGGAGGCCCTCGACATCCCCGTCTTCCACGACGACCAGCACGGCACTGCCGTGGTCACCCTGGCCGCGCTGACCAACGCCCTCAAGTTGACCGGACGCAAGGCCGAGACGACCCGCGTCGTCATCTCCGGTGCGGGCGCCGCCGGTGTGGCGATCGCGAAGATCCTGCTCGCTGCCGGCATCCGCGACATCGCGGTGACCGACCGCAAGGGCGTCGTGAGCTCGGACCGCAACGACCTCACGCCGTCGAAGAAGGCGCTCGCCGAACTGACCGCCGACAAGTGCGGCCGTCGGGGCACCCTCGCCGATGCGTTCAACGGCGCCGACGTCTACGTCGGTGTGTCCGGCGGAACCGTGCCCGAAGAGGTCGTCGCGACCATGGCCGACGACGCGATCATCTTCGCGATGGCGAACCCGAACCCCGAGGTCCATCCCGACGTCGCCCACCGGCACGCCCGGATCGTGGCCACCGGCCGGTCGGACTTCCCGAACCAGATCAACAACGTGCTGGCCTTCCCGGGCATCTTCCGCGGCGCCTTCGACGTGCACGCGAGTTCGATCACCGAGGGCATGAAGGTCGCCGCTGCCGACGCGCTGGCCGCGCTCGTCGGCGACGACCTCACCGAGGAGTTCGTGATCCCCTCGCCGTTCGACCCGCGGGTCGGCCCGGCCGTTGCCGCGGCGGTGGCCGAGGCCGCACGCCGCGACGGCGTTGCCCGCGCCTGACCTGTTGCGCGGGGTCGACCTCGGCGCTCGCTAGGCTCGGCACGTGTTCGCTGTCTACGCCGATTCCTTTGCCGCTTCCGCCGACGAACCGCTGACCGGACTGGTCGTCGGCGAACGTCCCGACCCGGTCGCACCCGAGGGGTGGGCGACGGTCACCGTCAAGGCTGCGTCGCTGAACCACCACGACCTCTGGTCGCTGCGTGGGGTCGGCCTCAAGGCCGAGGCGCTGCCGATGATCCTCGGCTGTGACGCCGCCGGGTACGACGAGGACGGCAACGAGGTCGTCGTCCACGCGGTCGTCTCGGACCCTGCCTGGCGCGGAGACGAGACCTTCGACCCGCGCCGGTCGCTGCTGTCCGAGCGGCACCAGGGCACCTTCGCCGACAAGGTGATCGTGCCCAGGGGCAACATCGTCCCGAAGCCGGCCTCGCTGTCCTTCGAGGAAGCTGCCTGTCTGCCGACGGCCTGGCTGACTGCCTACCGGATGCTCTACACGCAGGGCGCCATGAAGCCCGGCGAGACCGTGCTGGTGCAGGGCGCCGGGGGCGGTGTCGCCACGGCGCTCATCGCCCTGGCGCGGGCGGGTGGCCTGCGGGTGCTGGCGACCAGCCGTGACGAGGCCAAGCGCGCCAAGGCACTCGAGCTCGGCGCCCACGAGGTGTTCGAGTCCGGTGCCCGGCTGCCCGTCAAGGTCGACGCCGTGATGGAGACCGTCGGGCGCGCCACCTGGTCGCACTCGATCCGCGCGCTGCGGCCCGGTGGCCGGATCGTCGTCTCGGGCACGACGTCGGGCCCGAACCTCGACGACGCCGAACTGACCCGGATCTTCTTCCTGCAGTTGAGCGTCATCGGCTCGACGATGGGCACCCGCGACGAGCTCGCGTCCCTCGTCACGATGCTCGACGCCACGGGCCTGCGGCCCGTGATCGACCGGGTGCTGCCGATGACCGAGGCGCGCGACGGCTTCGCCGCAATGGCCTCGGGTGACGTCTTCGGAAAGATCATCTTCACCCGCTGAACTTTTCTTTCGCCTTCCTGTCACACCGGGCGGTGCGTCGGTGTCAACATGCCGAACCCACCCCCACAGGAGGAGAGAGACATGACCAGCACGACGCGCGTCCCGGCCATCCCGATCGATGGTGTCTACGGGTCCCTGGTGAAGAAGTTCAGCAAGAAGATGTTCGGCAAGGTGCCCGAGTCGCTCGGCGTCCTGTGGCACCACAAGCCGGCCCTCAAGGCCACGATGGCCCTCGGCCAGAAGTCGCGGAAGTGGAACGAGGTCGACCTCGACCTCAAGTCCTACGCGCACATGGCGGTCGCGGCACAGATCGGGTGCAGCTTCTGCCTCGACCTCGGTTACTTCCAGGCGCACAACGAAGGTCTCGACCTCGACAAGGCCCGCGAAGTGCCGCTCTGGCGCACCTCCGAGGCGTTCACGCCCCTCGAGCGTGACGTCCTCGAGTACGCCGAGGCGATGACCGCCACGCCGCCCACGGTCACCGACGAGTTGTCGGCGCGACTGCTCGACGCGCTCGGTGCGCCGGGACTGGTCGAGCTGACGTCCTATGTCGGCATGGCGAACCTGATGGCGCGCGGCAATGTCGCGCTCGGCATCGAGTCGGAGGGCTTCGCCGCATCGTGCGGTCTGCGTCCGATGGCCGTGCTGGCGGGGCCCGCTGGCGTCGTACCCTCGTCGCTGTGAGCGAGGACCCGTTCGTCCGGCACCGGAACCTGCTGTTCACCGTCGCCTACGAGATGCTCGGTTCAGCGGTCGATGCCGAGGACGTCGTCCAGGAGACGTGGCTGCGCTGGGCCGAGGTCGACCACTCCGAGGTGCAGCATCCGCGCGCATACCTGGTCCGCATCGTCACCCGGCAGGCACTCAACCGGGTGCGGACGATGGCCCGCCGTCGTGAGGAGTACGTCGGCGAATGGCTCCCCGAGCCGTTGTTGACCGCGCCGGACGTGGCCGATGACATCGAACTCGCCGAGAGCGTCTCGATGGCGATGATGACGGTGCTGGAGACGCTCGGGCCGACCGAGCGCGCTGTGTTCGTGCTGCGCGAGGTCTTCGACACGCCGTACGACGAGATCGCCGAGGCCGTGGGGAAGTCGTCGGCCACGGTGCGGCAGATCGCACTGCGGGCGCGCAACCACGTCGCGGCCCGGCGGCCTCGCGTCGCGGTCGACCGCGACGAGCAACGGGCGGTCGTGGAGCGGTTCCTCGCTGCTGTGCAGACTGGCGACGTCCAGGGCCTGCTCGCCGTACTGGCGCCCGACGTGGTGTTGAAGGCCGACGGCGGGGGCATCGCGCAGGCGATCCGCAAGCCGCTCAGCGGATCGGACCCGGTGGCCCGGTTGCTGTCCAACTTCGCGCTCATCGCGCCCGGTGGCGTCGTGGAGATGGTCTGGATCAATGGTGCGCCGGCAGCCCGGATCGAGGTCCAGGGCGAGCTCACGGCCGTCAGCCTGGTGTTCGAGGGAGACCGGATCGCACGGATCTACGCGATGCGCAATCCGCACAAGTTGACCGGCCTGGTGGGGGAAACGGCGCTCAGCCGGGATGTCACGGCCTGAAACTCGTTACCGTTTTTATTCGTTGGCGGGAATCTCCCGGGGTGCGGGAGCATTGACCACCACAGGGTTTCGACGAACCTTCGATGAGTTTTCGTCGTTTCCGCTGTCGAAACGATGACGGCCCGTTCGTAGAAGTAGTGAGCGACGGGCCCACCGAGCATCGAGATGCACCTGATGGCGGCCGGCCACCGCTGGCCCATGCCACCACCAACGTTAGGACCCCCCATGACTGCGCCCATCGAGACCGGCGACATTGCCGAGTTCGAAGATGAGTTCACGAGTTCGGCGAACCCGGGCCGGACTCCACTGGTGATCAAGCTCCTGGTCGCGGCGACGTTCGTCGTGATCCTCAACGAGACGACCCTCGTCAACGCGTTGCCGCGTCTGATGACGGACTTCAACATCAGCGAGTCCACTGCCCAGTGGTCGCTGACGGTGTTCATGCTGACGATGGCGGCCGTCATCCCGGTGACGGGCTGGTTCCTGCAGCGCGTGACCACCCGGACGGCGTACGCAACAGCCATGATCACGTTCAGCATCGGCACGCTGATCGCCGCGCTGGCTCCGACCTTCGGCATCCTGCTCGTGGGCCGCGTCGTCCAGGCCGGCGGTACGGCGGTCATGATGCCGCTGCTGATGACCACCCTGATGACCGTGGTGGCCGCCGAGGACCGCGGCCGCGTCATGGGCCAGGTCACCCTGGCCATGTCCGTCGCTCCTGCGCTCGGGCCGACGGTGTCCGGCGTGCTGCTCCACTTCGGCTCGTGGCGCCTGATCTTCGTGGTCGTCCTCCCGATCGCCCTGCTGGTCGGCTTCTTCGGATTCCGGGCGTTGGAGAACGTCGGCGAGACGACCACGAGCCCGGTCAGCTGGTTGAGCGTCGTGCTCGCTGCCGGCGGTTTCAGCACCTTCGTGTTCGGCCTGAGCAAGGTCGGCAATGCGGACTGGCCCGAGCCCGCGCTGTACATCGGTGGCGGCGTCATCCTGATCGCGGCCTTCGCGGTCTACCAGCTGTTCCTGCAGCGCTCCGAGCGTCCGCTGATGGACCTGCGGACGCTGAAGCACCGCAACTACACCGTCTCGCTCGTCCTCATGTCGGCCGCCTTCATGGCCTTCCTCGGATCGATGATCCTGCTGCCGCTCTACCTGCAGAACCTGCGCGGCCTCTCCGAGCTCCAGACCGGCCTGCTGGTCATGCCCGGTGGCCTCGCCATGGGCCTGCTCGGCCCGCGGGTCGGCAAGATCTACGACCGGATCGGATCGCGACCCCTCGTGATCCCCGGCTCGATCTTCATGGTGGTCCTGATGTTCGGCCTGAGCCGGATCGGTGCCGAGACGCCGTACGCCCTCATCCTGGGGCTGCACGTGGCGCTGATGGCGAGCCTGGCGATGATCTTCACGCCGGTCTTCACCATCGGCCTGGGCGACCTCGCCCCGCACCTGTACTCGCACGGCAGCTCGCTGCTCGGGACGCTGCAGCAGGTCTCCGGTGCGATCGGTACCGCGATGCTGGTCGTCATCATGACCAACCGGAGCGAGCACCTCGCCGAGTCGGGTCACACCCAGGGCGAGGCGTTCATGGGCGGTCTGCAGTGGGCCTTCGCGACAGGTGCCATCATCGGCATCGTCGTGGTAGCGATGGCCCTGCTGTTGCCGTCCAAGGTCGAGGCTCCCGAAGGGGCACCCGCCGCACACTGACCCGCGAGGTCAGACGAGAAGTTCCTCAGCCACTTCGGCCAGGAAGTCGTCCATCGCCGTCCAGCTCAGCTGGGCGGCGCGCGGTCCGGCGACCAGGCCGAGGTGGCTGAGTCCGTCTGCGGCCGCGTAACGCGCCCCGGGTACGACGTCCACGCCCGCGCGCACGGCCGGGCCGTTGGCGATGTTGTCGGTCTCGCTGCCGACGAACAGCACCGGCGCCGTGATGGCGTCGAGGTGGACCGCGCGGTCGCTGCTCAGGTGGACCACGCCGGAATGGAGTTCGTTGCGCGCCATCAGCCGGGTGTGGATCTGGTGGTAGGCGCGGCCCGGGTAGCCGGGCATCTCGCCGATGAAGTCGTCGATCGCGGTGGTCCGGGCCAGCGCCTCGGTGTCGAGGAGGTGCCGCGCCAGGTGGACGGCCTTGGTCAGCTCGCGACGCGGCGCCATGGCCCGATAGCTGGCGCGGACCAGATGGCGGGGCACGCCGCCCAGGACTGCCGTCGGCACCACCATCGCGCGTGATCCGAGCAACCGGTCGGCAGTGATCAGCGGCTGCACGGCGGGGATCTGCCGGTAGTCGATCGGGGTGCCGAAGGCCGTCAGCGAGCCGATCGGCAGATCGGGGTGGGCGGCCGCGGTCAGCAGGCTCATCGTGCCGCCGAGGGACCAGCCGACGAGGTCGACGGCATCGGCGTCGTGATCGGCCAGCACCGCGTGGATCGCGGTGGGCAGGATGTCGTCGATCCAGGTCTCGAAGCCCATCGCGCGGTCCGCGAAGCCGATGGAGCCGTAGTCGATGAGGTACGTCGCCCGGTCGGCGTCGACGAGATGGGCGGCCAGGCTCTGGCCCGGTCGGAGATCGAAGCAACGCGCGGACACGGCGAGGGGCGGCACCAGGAGCACGGGACGGGGCGCCGTGGCGGACGTGGCGCGGTCGTAGCGGCTCAGCCGGCGGTGCGGCTCGTCACTGAGGACGGTGGTCGGCAGGCCGTCGTACTGTTCGACGCCGTCGCCGAAGGGCGAGATCGCCCAGGCGTTGCGGGCAGCGGTACTGAGCGTGGTCGTCAGGGGAGCGGAGGACACCGCGTCAGCGTGACGGTCCCGGCGCGCCACGTCCATCGAACGTGACGAGCGTGACGGTTGGCTGATCGGCGGTCAGCGGTCCGAGCGCCAGTGCTTCGCGCCGATCAGCATCATCCGGAGCTGGGCACGGGTGCTGTCGGCGATCTTGCGTTCCGCGGGGGAGCCGGGCCCGGCCGTGAGCAGCCGCTCTGCGGTCGTCACCATCGCGCCGACGATCAGCGAGGACAGCGTCTGGAGGTCCTCCTCGGACCAGCTGTCCGTGCCCGGCAGGTGAGCGAGGTCGGTGGCCAGTTCGCGTTCGGCCAACTCGATCCCGCGGGCGATCGCCTCGCGGACCGGCGGGGGACCGGCAAACCGTTCCCGTGCGATGAAGCCGAAGTGCGCATGGTGCTGGCGGACCTGGTCGACCAGCACGGTGACCGATCCGTCGATGATCGAGCGTGCGTCGTTGCCGACGGTGTGCCGGAGTTCGCGCAGCAGGGTGCGCAGGGTGTCGAGGGACTCCTCCACCAGCGCCAGGCCGAGGTCGTCGATCGAGGGGAAGTGCCGGTAGAACGCGGTCGGCACGATGCCGACCTCCTTGGCGACCTGCCGCAGGGACAGGGCGACCAGGGTCGTGTCTGCCGACAGCCCCAGGGCCGCATCCAGAATCGCGCGGCGCGTCTTCTCCTTGCGCTCCACGCGGGTCTCGGTCACCTCACCATCCTACCGTGAGTGAACATGTGTGCACTGTCACGCGCGAGGCGCGTTGACCGGCGGTGCAGAACGCGTCAGAGTTTCGGTGTACAGACGTACACCCAAACTTCCACCGAAGGAGGCCGAATGTCCGCGATCCTGCGTTCCCGGCTCGTTGGCGCACTCGCCAGCCCGCATGGTGTCGACCGCTACCTCGAACGCTTCAACCCGATGTGGGCTGCCCACGAGGTCCGCGCCCGGATCGTGTCGATCCACCGCGAGACCGACGGCGACGCCCCGGTCGCAACCCTGACCCTCCAGCCCACGTCCACGTGGCGCGGCCACCAGGCCGGCCAGCACGTCCTCGTGGGCGTCGAGATCCCCGGCGTGGCCAAGCGCTACACCCGGGCGTTCTCGATCTCCTCGGCCGCGTCGGGCAAGGGGGAGCGGTTCACCCTCACGATCCGCGCTCACGACGAAGGCCAGGTGTCGTCGTACCTCGTCCGCGAGGCGGCGCCCGGTCAGATCATCCACCTCAGCCAGGCGCAGGGCGAGTTCACCCTCGTCGAGAGCCCGGCGACCCCGACCATCAGCCGCCTGCTCTTCATCACCGGCGGCTCGGGCATCACGCCGGCGATGTCGATGATCCGCACGCTGCTGCGTGACGGGTATCAGCGCGACGGTGTGGCCCACGCCGGCCGCAAGGTCACCTTCCTGCACTTCGCCCGCAGCGCCGAGGACCAGATCTTCGCCGATGAACTTGCCGAGATCGCCGCGGCCGACAACGGCATCGATGTCCACCTGCGCTACGGCGACCAGGTGTTCAGCGAGTTCGAACTCCGTCGGCTGGTGGCGGACTACCGCGACACCGACACGTGGCTCTGTGGCCCTCCGGGGCTCGTCGAGCTGGTCAAGGCGGCGTACGACGACTCGACCCGGCTGCGGATGGAGTTCTTCAAGCCCGCCGTTGCCCGGGCTGCCCGTCCCGGCGAGGAGATCGAGGGCGACATCGCCTTCACCCGCTCCGGCAAGACCGTCGCCGCCTCCGGCGCCAGCATCCTCGAGCAGGCCGAGCAGGCCGGGCTCACGCCCGAGTTCGGCTGCCGGATGGGCATCTGCTTCTCGTGCACGCGCACCAAGACCGTGGGCACCGTCCGCAACATCCTGACCGGCGAGGAGTCCGCTGTGCCGGACGAGGAGGTCCGCATCTGCGTGACCGCCGCCGCCGGTGACTGCCACATCGACCTGTGAGTTTCGAGGCTCGCTCCGCTCGCACCTCAACCACCGAAGGAATTCTGATGACTGACACCATCGTGGAGACCACGAACGAGAAGTACCACGGCCTGACCCACGCCGAGATCGACAGCCTCGGCGCCGAGCTCGACGCCCTGCGCCTGCGCACGATCGCCGACCTGGGCGAGCCCGACGCGGAGTACCTCCGCAAGGTCGTCAAGGCCCAGCGCAGCTTCGAGATCGCCGGCCGCGCCTTGTTCTACCTGCCGCCGGCCTGGCCGCTGGCCGTCGCCTCCCTGAGCGTGTCGAAGATCCTCGACAACATGGAGATCGGCCACAACGTCATGCACGGCCAGTACGACTGGATGGGCGACCCCGCGTTCAACTCCCGCCAGTTCGACTGGGACACGATGGCGCCGGCCGAGAACTGGAAGTACGGCCACAACTACATGCACCACACGTACACCAACATCGTGGGCAAGGACCGCGACGTGGGGTACGGCATCCTCCGGATGGACGAGGACCAGAAGTGGCGCCCCATCTACCTCGGGAACCCGCTCTACGCGTTCTTGCTGATGACCTTCTTCGAGTGGGGCGTGGCGGTCCACGACCTCGAGGCCGAAGAGGTGCTGGCCGGTCGTCGCCCGCTCTTCCGCGGCGAGAACGCCCCGATCTGGCGCCGGCTCCGCAAGAAGATGGGCAAGCAGATCCTCAAGGACTACGTCCTGTTCCCGCTGCTGACCGGCCCGTTCTTCCTCAGCACCCTGGCTGGCAACTTCACGGCCAACATCATCCGCAACATCTGGACCTTCAACATCATCTTCTGCGGTCACTTCCCGGCGGGCGTCGCGACGTTCACCGAGGAGGAGACCGAGAACGAGACCCGCGGCCAGTGGTACCTGCGCCAGATGCTCGGCTCGGCCAACATCACCGGCAGCAAGCTGATGCACGTGATGAGCGGCAACCTGTCGCACCAGATCGAGCACCACCTGTTCCCGGACATCCCGGCGCGCCGTTACCCGGAGATGGCCGTCGAGGTCCAGGAGATCTGCGAGCGCTACGGCCTGCCCTACAACACGGGCTCCCTGCCCCGGCAGCTGTTCAGTGTCTTCAAGAAGATCGTCCGCCTCGCGTTCCCGGGCGGCAAGACGCCGGCGGCGCCCGTCCGCGGTCCGCAGGCCGTGATCGACGACTCGTTGGCTGCCTGAGCCTTGACAGGGGACACTGGACCCATGAACGACGGACGCGACCACCTCAGCAAGGCCGAGATCGCCAAGGACACCATGCAGTCAGGTGTCGAGGCCGCGGCTCACACCGTGGGTGAGGTGGCCACGATCCTGACCCGTGCCGTCGGTGAGGTCGCCAGTGCGGTGGGCGGATTCGCCACGGAGATCTTCGAGATCCGTGAGTCCTCCCGCCGGGCGATCGCGGAGCACGGCCAGGACGAGGCTTCGTCGACGATCGAGGTCGACCCGGAGGCCTAGGCTCCCGAGGTATCGACGAGGCGCGCGGCCTCGCGTGCTGCGGAAGGATCCGCAGCCGCGAGCGCCGCGTCCGCCATTTTTCGACACTGGTCGAGGGTGACCGTGGCGAGCTGTGCCCCGACGGGGCGGACGGCAGCGGCCGCCATTGACAGCGACGTGATCCCGAGACCCACCAGGACACAGGCCAGGAGGGGATCGGCCGCGGCTTCCCCGCACACGCCGACGGGCTTCCCCGCGCGCTGCCCGGCCTGCGCGGTGAGGGCGACGAGCTGGAGGACCGCTGGCTGCCACGGGTCGGTCAGGTGGGCGAGGTCGCTGCACATCCGGTCCGCAGCCATCGTGTACTGGGTCAGGTCGTTGGTGCCGATCGAGAGGAAGTCGACCTCGGCGAGCATCCGGTCAGCCAGCAGGGCGGCGCTGGGGACTTCGACCATCACGCCGACCTCGAGACCACGGGACCGGACGGCCGCGGCGAAACCGCGTGCCTCATCGACGGTGGCCACCATCGGAGCCATCACCCACGTCCGAGTACCGGTCCGCTCGGCTGCGGCGGCGACGGCGTCGAGTTGGCGATCGAGGAGTCCCTGGTCGGTGAACGACAGGCGGAGCCCGCGCACTCCCAGCGCCGGGTTCTCCTCGTCGCCGTGGGTCGCGAAGGCGATCGGCTTGTCGGACCCGGCATCGAGCGTGCGCACGACGACGTGCTGCCCGTCGCGCGCGAAGGGAGCGAGGACCTCGGCGTAGAGGAGTGTCTGCTCCTCCACGCTCGGTTCGGTCTCGCGATCGAGGAAGCTGAGCTCGGTCCGGAAGAGGCCGACCCCCTCGACGGGACCGCGCGCGGCGGCGGCGGAGGACGCGGCGTCCGCGACGTTGGCGAGCAGCTTCACATCGTGGCCGTCGGCCGTCCGGCACGGACCCTCCCACTCGGCCAGTGCGGCCCGGGAGGAAGCATCGGCAGCGACTCTCGCGGACGAGGCCGCCGGGTCGGGATCGACCTCGATCGTGCCGGTCGCTCCGTCGACCAGCAGTTGGCGTCCGGCTGAGGCGGCGACGACGCCGGCGGCTCCCACGACGCACGGGATGCCGAGCTGGCGCGCGATGATCGCGGTGTGGCTCGTCGGGCCGCCGCGCTCGGTGACCAAGGCGATCACCAGGGCCGGATCGAGTCCGGCGGTGTCGGCCGGAGCGAGATCGGCGGCCACGAGGATCGTCGGCGCCGTCGGCATCGAGACCCCCGGTTCGGGCTCGCCGACGAGACGGGCGATGATCCGGCTGCGAATGTCGCGCAGGTCGGTCACCCGCTCGGCCATCAGTCCGCCCATGCCGGTGAACACGGTCACGAACTGCTCGACGGCCCGGTCCACGGCGGTCAGCAGCGGTTCGCCGGCGCGCAGGTTCTTGCGGACCGCCCCGCGCAGGCCCCGATCGGTGGCCAGGCCCGCGCTCGCGATCAGCACGCCCGCGGTCGCGCCGTCGACGGTGGTGGCCTTCTCGCGGAAGCCTTCGGCGACCACGGCCGCCGCGGCGTCGTAGGCGGCAAGGGCGGCCACGTCGTCGGCGTGGCCGCCGTCTCCGTACGTCCTGATCGCCTCTTCGGGGACGGCGGAGACGGTGACCTGCGCAGGTCCGTAGGCGAGGCCGGGGACAACGGGAGTGCCGTGCAACGTGGTGACCATGCTCACACGCTAATCCGAACACCCCTTGACAAGCAACGGAAACGGGCATAAAACAACACAAACAAAGATTCGTGAGGGAGGTCACACCATGTACGCCGAGGAACGCCAGCAGGCCGTCGTCCAGCAGGTCGTCGCTCAGGGCCGGATGTCGGTGGCGGAGATCGCCGCCCTCTTTGCCGTGACGACCGAGACGGTGCGGCGTGACCTCACCGCTCTCGAAGCGCTCGGCCTGGTTCGGCGTGTGCACGGTGGTGCTGTCCCGGCGTCGGCACTCACCACCCTCGAGCCAGCGCTGGGTGAGCGGGACGCGGCGAACGTCGAGGCCAAGGGCCGGATTGCCCGCGCTGCGCTCGAGCTGTTGCCCCCCGCCGGCGCGTCGATCCTCCTCGACGCAGGGAGTACGACGGCGCGACTGGCCGACGCGATTCCGGCGACGCACCGCCTGGTCGTCTTCACGCACAGCGTTTCGATCGCCGCACGGCTGGCCGGCAACGACCGGATCGAGCTGCACCTCCTGCCCGGCCGCGTGCGTCCCCACACCCACGCCGCAGTCGGCGCCACCACCGTCGCGGCCGTCGGCGTACTTCGTGTCGACATGGCCTTCATGGGCGCCAACGGGGTCAGCGTCGGTCACGGGTTCTCGACGCCGGACAGCGAGGAGGCGGCGACCAAGCGTGCGTTCGTCCTGGCAGCCGATCGGGTGGTAGGCCTCGTTGACGCCACCAAGGTGGGCGTCGACAGCTCGGTGCGGTTCGCTGCGCTCGACGAGGTCGACGTCCTGGTCACGGACGCATCGATCCAGCGCGACGACCGCGCGGCGATCGCCGGGGCCGACATCGAGGTCGTGGTCGCGTGATCGTCACCGTCACCCCCAACCCCAGCATCGACCGGACGGCGGAGCTCCCGGGTCCGCTCGTGCGGGGCGGGGTCCACCGCGTCGCCGGGATCGTCGACCAGCCGGGTGGGAAGGGCGTCAACATCTCCCGGGCCTGTGTCGCTGCCTCTGTGCCGACCTGCGCGGTGCTGCCCGCGGACGCCGACGGTTCCTTCGTGCGGGAGCTGGAGGCGTTCGGCGTCCCGTGCAGTCCTGTCCCACCGGCGGGAGCGATGCGGGTGAACCTGACTCTCACCGAGCCCGACGGCACCACCACCAAGCTCAACACCGCCGGCGCACCTGTGTCGGCGAGCGACCTCGCGTCCCTCGCCGACCGGGTCATGGACCTGCCCGCGGTCTGGGTCGTGCTGGCCGGCTCATTGCCGCCGGGGGCGCCGACGGACTGGTACTCCGTCCTGGCCGCCCAGCTGCGTGCTGCGGGGCGCCTGGTCGCCGTGGACACCAGTGATGCGGCGCTGGAGGCGCTGGTGGCAGGCCTGACCTCCGCCGGAGCGCCGAGCCTGCTCAAGCCGAACGCGGAGGAGCTGGCTGCCGTGGCCGGGATCGACCCGGAGCTGCTGGAGAACGACCCCGTCCGGGTCGCGCTGGCGGCCCGTGGCCTGGTCCGTCGCGGTGTCGGTGCCGTCCTGGCGACACTGGGCGGTGCCGGTGCCGTCCTGGTCGACGGCACGGGTGCCTGGTACGCCGAGGCTCCAGCGACCCGTGTCGTGAGCACCGTGGGAGCAGGGGACAGCAGTCTCTTCGGCTACCTGCGCGCTGAACTGCGTGGCATGTCGGCGCCCGAGCGCCTGGCCGAGGCCGTTGCCTACGGCAGCGCGGCGGCGGGTCTGCCCGGAACCACCGTGCCCACGCCTGCAGACCTCCGGATCGATGCGGTCCGGATCCAAGAGCTCGACCTGCCGTCGAGCACCACCTCCATCGAAGGAGCGCCGTCATGGCAGAGTTGATGACCGTCGGGCTGGTCAGCCTCGACAACGATCTCGGGAGCGACAAGGACGCCGTGATCGCGGCGCTCGCCGCGGTCGTCGCAACGGAGGGCCGCTCGACCGATGTCGACCTGCTGCGCGCCGATCTCCGCGCCCGCGAGGCGAAGTCTGCGACCGGCATGAAGGACGGTATCGCCATCCCGCACTGTCGCTCGGCTTCAGTCACCGAGCCGACGCTGGCCTTCGCCCGGCTGACTCCCGGCGTCGACTTCGGCGCCAAGGACGGCCCAGCCGACCTGGTGTTCCTCATCGCGGCGCCGGATGGCGGCGGCAACGCGCACCTCCAGATCCTCGCGAAGCTCGCGCGGTCACTCGTGAAGTCCGAGTTCACCGACTCGCTCCGCGCCGCTGCGACACCCGAGGACGTTGTCGCCATCGTCCGGGCCGTGGTTGCTCCGCCCGCCGACACCGGCGCGCAGGCGAGTGCCTCGCCGGTCGTGGAGCACGTCTCGGCCGCGAAGCGCCGTCTCGTCGCCGTCACCGCGTGCCCGACGGGCATCGCGCACACCTACATGGCGGCCGAAGCACTCGAGGGTGCGGCCGCCCGGGCCGGCGTCGACATCGCCGTCGAGACCCAGGGGTCGGCGGGGGCGAAGCCGTTGTCGCAGGCCACCATCGACGCTGCCGAAGCCGTGATCTTCTCGGTCGACGTCGGCGTCCGGGACCGCGGCCGCTTCGCCGGCAAGCCCCTGGTCTCCACCAGCGTGAAGCGCCCGATCGACGACGGCGACGCGGTCATTGCCGACGCGCTACGGGCTGCCACCGATCCTGATGCAGCCCGGGTCGAAGGCGCTGCAGGCGGCGGTACGACGGACGCCTACGCGTCGACGACGGGCGAGTCGTGGGGCGGGCGGACCCGGCGTGTGCTGATGACCGGCGTGTCCTACATGATCCCGTTCGTGGCTGCCGGTGGCCTGCTCATCGCACTCGGTTTCCTCCTCGGCGGCTACGACAGCGCCAACGTCGCGGGGGACATCCTGGTCAACCACACTCTTCTCGACCCGCCGTCCCCGGCGTCGTACGGCCTTGACCACGTCGCCTTCGACTCGGGTGTCCTGCTCTACCTCGGCGTCCTGCTCTTCGTGATCGGCAAGGCCGCGTTCGCACTGTTCGTGCCGGCCTTCGCGGGTTACATCGCCTACGCGATCGCGGACCGTCCCGGGCTCGCTCCGGGCTTCATCATGGGCGCCCTGGCGACCAACCTGGTCGGGTTCGCCAGCGCGGACGATGTGCCCGTCGGGGCCGCGCAGACCGGATTCATCGGCGCGATCGTCGGTGGCGTACTCGCCGGTGTCGTGGCGCTGTGGGTCTCGCGATGGAAGGTGCCGACCTGGGCCCGCGGCCTGATGCCGGTGCTCGTGGTGCCGCTGGTGACGAGCATCGTCGCCGGCCTGGTCATGCTCCTCTTGCTCGGTCGGCCCATCACCTGGCTGATGGAGCGGCTCAATGACGGACTCAACAGCATGGACGGCTCCAACGCCATCGTCCTCGGGGCGGTGCTCGGCATGATGATGGCCTTCGACATGGGTGGGCCGCTCAACAAGGTCGCCTACAGCTTCGCCGTGCTGGGCATCGGCGGTGCCAGCCTCGCGACCGGCGCCCCCGAGCTGAAGATCATGGCCGCCGTGATGCTGGGCGGCATGGTCCCGCCGATCGCCCTGGCCCTCGCGACCTTCGTGCGCCCCGGTCTGTTCACCCCCGCCGAGCGCGAGAACGGCAAGGCGGCCTGGTTGCTCGGGGCGTCGTTCATCACCGAAGGGGCGATCCCGTTCGCGGCGGCGGACCCGCTGCGCGTCATTCCGGCCATCGTGCTGGGGAGCGGCGTGACCGGCGGCCTTGCCCAGGCTTTCGACGTGGGCCTGCGTGCGCCCCACGGCGGCATCTTCGTGCTGTTTGCTGTCGACGGCGTGGCGGGGTTCATGATCGCCCTGGTCGCCGGTGTCCTGGTCTCTGCGACCGCCGTCATCGCGCTCAAGTCGGTCGGTCGCCCGGTCGCGCAGCCCGAGTCCGAACTCGCTCACGTCTGATTCGTTCACACCCACCCGAAAGGCAGTCCCATGCACACCATCACCGTGACCGTCGGTTCCGCCGTCGGCCTGCACGCCCGCCCGGCCGGCATCATCGCCGAGGCCGCCGAAGAACTCGGGTCCGAGGTGTTGATCGGGCTCCCGGGCGACGAGGCCGTCGACGCCAGCTCCGCCCTGCTGATCATGACGCTCGGCGCCGGCCACGGCGACCGCGTGGAGGTGTCGGGCGAGGTCGAGTCCGACGTTGCGGCGGTCGCCGCTCTTGTCGAGCAGGATCTCGACGCTGAGTGAGGTCCCAGGTCCTGCCGGCCGGGACAGGATCAGTTCTGGCGGCTACTCAGCCTGGACGTCGGAGGATGTCCCTGCCGGCGCGCTCGCCGGTGCCTGCAGGGCCGCTGCCCCGAGGATGAACGTCGAGAACGCCGTGCCGACGTTGCCGGCGTTGTCGGTCGCCGTCACGGTGAACACGTAGGTGTCGGCGGCGTTGAAGCCTGCGCTCAGGATGGTCGGCGTCCGGTGGAGTGCCAGGCCGAGAGCGGCCATGGTCAGGTTGTTGCACGCGACGATCCAGTCCGAGGGGTTGGCCCCGCTGCCGTCGTAGCACCTGCCGTCGGACTGGCGCTTGAGCTGGTACGTGACGGTCGAGAGTCCGCTGTCCCCGTTCTCCAGGACGTTCGCGCAGAGGCGGAGGCCGGCGCCGCCCCCCAGGGTGCAGTCGACGTCCCCGAACGTCGCGCCGGTGGTGCCGGGTGCCGGAACGAAGCCGTTGACCGTCGGAGCGGCGCCGTCCACCGTCACCACGGCGTTGTTGACCGTGGCCGACGATCGCCCTGCGTTGTCGGTGAAGAAGTAGTCGACCTCGTGCGTTCCCTGCGCGAGCGTCGGCAGGGTGAGCGGCCCCGGCCCGGTGACCGTCGTGAGTGCCCCGGCGTTCGAGTCGACGCGGTAGGAGATCGAGGCGATCCCGTTGAGGTCGCTCGCCGTGAGCTGGACGTTGGCGCCGGTCGTCGTCACGGTCGGCGACAGGGAACCGGTCGGGAGGGCGTTGTCGATGGCGCGTGTCGTGAAGGCAGTGGCGGTACCACCCACGTTGTTGGTCGCCGTCACCGTGAACGTGTAGATGTCGTCTTCCGCGTAACTGGGGTTGAAGAGGCGGTCGGTGAAGTAGTTGGCGCCGCCGCTCGTCGGGATCGATGGGCAGCCAGAGCTCGGCCAGTCGCCTTCGCCGGCGCCGGTGCCGTCGTAGCAACGACCATCTGAAGCACGGCTGATCTGCACCGTGACCGCGCTGATCGTGGTGCCCATGGGGGTGGTGACGTTCGCGCATACTCGACGGTCGTTGTTGGTCGTGCACGAGATGGCAGCCCAGGTGGCGCCAAACGTGCCGTTCGTGGGCCGGATGTTGGTGATCACCGGCTGGGCGATCACGACGACGTTGACGCTGACGTTCGCGGGTGCCGAGGTGGCGGTCCAGGATCGGTACACGGCGATCACGCGGTAGGCGTAGCTCCCGCTGGTGACGCCGGTGTCCGTGCACGACGTGGCGGAGAGCAGGCTCGCGGGCGAGCTGCCGCAGACGTTGACCGTCGTGGGACCCGTCGTACGCGTGACGTAGTACCCGTCGGGGACCGGCGTGCCGGACGAAGCGGTCCAGGTGACGTTCACGCTCGCACTGGTACCGACCTGGGTGGCGGAGACATTCGTGGGGGCCGAGAGCGATCCCACGCCGCCAGTGGCCGTGTCGAAGCCGGTGGCGCCGAAGTAGGCGACGACACTGCCGGCGAGGACGAGCAGCACGGCGACGGAGACGGCGACGACGCCGATGACTTCGACGCGGGCACTGCGCAGTCCGTGCCGCGCGCGAGCGGCGACATGGCGGGGCTGGCGGCGGCTCTTGCGTCGCTCAGCGGCCGAGCGCTTGCGCGACGAGGAGACGCGACGGGCGTTCACGCGCCAGCTCCCTTCGCGTTGAGGCGAAGATCGACGTCGACGCCCTTGCACATGTCCTGGTTGGCGGACGTGTTGAGCATCCGGATCGCCGGCCAGTCGGCGCGCGCGACGCCGAGTTGCGAGAGCGTGCGTGTGCTGTTCGGCGGGACGACCAGGGTGGCCGGGCCGCCGTACGCGAGGATCTCGAAGTTGTCGACCGCGCAACCGCCGGGCTGGCTGCTGGTGTCGGTGCCCTCGATGGTCACGCCGATGTTCGACACGGTCATCGCTGCGTCGAACGGGTTGGTGATCTCCATGTCGATCGCCGCTTCCGGTGCACCGGGTGCGAGTTCACGGTCGGGGTCGCCGGAGACCGGGAAGTTCGGGTAGGTCTGCGGGAGGACGACGAGGTACGCCGACGCGGTGGCCGAGGACAGCAACGACTTGCCGGCGACGGTGATCAGATACGTGCCGGGGACGACGTTGGTCGCCGTCCTGATCGTGATCGTCGCGGTGTTGCCGAGGATCGACAGCGACGGGCTGACCGTGGCCGTCGCGTACTGCGGGACGCCGGAGAGGGTGAGCCCGATCGGGCCGGCCAGCAGGCCGCGGTTGATGTTCAGGGTGAACGAGGTCGTCTCGCCGTCCACCACGGTCCGCAACGGGGGAGCGAGGGTCATCGTGAAGCCGGTCGGAAGGGTCACGACGAGCTTGACGGTGACCGTGGTGGTGCTGGCGCCGTTGGTGGCGGTGATCTTGAGGAAGTGCGTGCCGACCGGCGTGGAGCCGGACGTGAGCACCGAGATCACCGCAGGAAGGCCCGCGGGGACGGGGTTCGGGAGGATGGTGACGACCGAGGCGCTCGGTGCACCGGTGACCGAGAGGTTGACCGGTCCCAGGAGGGATCCGGGGCCGCTGACGGCGACCGCGACGACCGCGTTACCGCCGAGGGCGACACCGACGGTGCTCTGCGTGGCGGTGAGGGTCAGTTCCGTTCCAACGGTCGTGGACGCCGTACGAAGGGGAGCGGATCCGACCGACGCGACCAGGAGGACAGCGAGCAGCGTGAGCAGGAGACGAGATCTCCCGGTCCAGTGCTTCAACATGATGGCCTCTCGGTCGCGTCGGTCGTCAGATCCAGCAGGGATTCAGCGTCAGCTGACGGTGACGGTGTAGGTCAACGTGGCGCCCTTGCAGCCGTCCTGGTTCACGCCGGTGTCGATCATCTGGACCTTGAAGGAGCCGGGGACCGAGCCGCCGGCAGCAACGTCGACGCCAGCGTTCGAGGTGATGTCGGTGATGGCGAAGTCGGCTGCGGAGCAGGTGCCCGTCGCGTCCACGTCGGTGATCTCGACGGTGGTGCCGGTGATCTGCTTGGTGCCCTCTTCGTCGTTGTCGACGGCGAAGCTGATGGTGTCGATGTCGCCGTCCGGCGTCAACGTGGTGCCGTCGCCGACGGTGGCGTCGTCGATGAGAACGGTCCATTCGCCTTCGTTGGCGACCGACGCGGTGGTGTCATCGCTGCCGGTGCTGGTCCAGTACGCGAACGCGGCGCTGGCGGTGATGACGAGTGCGCCGACGCCACCGGCGACGGCGAACTTCTTCTTCTTGGAAATGGCCATGAGAGTGCCCCTGTGATCTGTGAATGCTGGTGGATGCCGCAGCAACGCCGGCCGAGATCACGGAAATGCCACGGGTGGAGGAACCACAGCGACCAACCGCAACGGCTGATGGGTGTTACGTGGCCGGGGACATCGGAAACGATGGTTGACAGCCGGGCTGGCTGCCGAGGACGAGACTGGTCAGACGAAGGAGAGCCGGAACGACGACATCCGGAACGATCCCAGCTGACGCGCGTCGCCCAGGAAGGCGAGTGGTCCGTCGCTGGCGAACGACCAGCGAGCCCGGCAGGGGAGCGCCTTCGCGTTGCCCTTCATCACGACGTTGGCCGTCTCCGGGTGATCGGCGATGCCGGGTTGGACGACCCGGCCCGTGAACGGCACCCGGGGCGCTGCGCGGGACACGTCGGTGAAGCTCGCGTCGACGATGGGACGACGGTTGTCCAGGGCGGTCCAGTCGGTCGAGGTGACCGGGCCACGGAAGCTGCTCTCCATGTCGAAGTCGCACAACTGCTTCGGGATGGCCCAGAGTTCGCGGCCACCGGCCTGCGATGCCGCCGAGTCGACCCAGATGTCGGTGATGGTGACGGCGCCCTTGCCGTCGTCGTTCTTTGTCGTCCGGGCGACGAGTAGTTCGTGGTACGTCAACGGGCTCGGCTCTTCGTAGGAGACCAGCGCGACGCCGTACGTCCCGGCGGGGTGACGCTCATCGACGTCCTCGCTCACCCGGAAGACGGACAGCCAGAGCGAGCCATGCATGTGCCACGGCGCGGGGGGATACGGGTTCACTCCTGCTTCTCGCCGTCGCCGGCGTCCATGAACATCTGTGCGGTGTGCTCGAGCTCGGCCTCCATTGCTGCGGGCAGCGCGTCGGTGAGCTTGGCGGCCGTGGGGCTCTCCTCGCGGGGCACCAGTCGTGCGGCGGCCCCTTCGATCGCACCGGCGACGTCGATGACGGTGGCCTGCTGCACATAGGGCTGGCCGAGCTCGCGGGCGACGTACTTGGCGACGAAACGGCGCAGCTCGCCCTCGACGTTGGCGGCCCTGCTGGTGATCGAGGCGCGCAGGCCCTGGGCCTTGAGGCGTACGACGACCTGGGCCGGCGTGGGCGGGGCGACCTCGAGCTGGATGGAGAGGTCGGCGCACGCGTGGGCGGTGATCACCAGGGGCAGGGTGATGTCGGCGTCGAAGTCCAGCTTGTCCATGGCCAGGTCGAGGGTGAACTTCAGCGTCACCGGCAGCTCGACGTTGAAGGTGACGGGCAGGGTGTCGACCCGCTGGCCGGTCGCCGTGCCGATCTGGCCCTTCGCAATCACCTTGGCGATGCGGCCGGGGCCGACGCCGATCGGGCCGACCTCGATCGGGCGCCCGGCGAGGACGTTCACGCCGTTCAGGACGCGGTCGGTGGTGACGGCGGTCGAGAAGAAGCGCTCGCCCCAGGTCGCATAGGTGATGAGTTCGTCGCTCACCCGCGTCACCCTAGTGGGCAATGATCCTTCCGCGGGGGCCGGTCGCGAGCCCGCGCACCGTCATTGCCAGGGTCTTCTCGATCGCGGCCTCGCGGTCGGCGGGACCGAAGTCACGCAGCGGGCCGTCGATGAACAGCAGGGCGAGCCCGTGGACCGCGGCCCAGGGGCCGGCTTCGGCTCCCGGGCGGTCCTCGGGCGCCAGGTAGCCGACCTCGACGAGCTCGTCGAGCATCTGCCCGAGCAGTGCGTACGGCCCCATCGCGTTGAGGCCGGGATCGGGGTCACTCGCCCCGCGCAGCTGTCCGGTGAAGCAGGTCCGGAAGATCCCGGGCTCCTCCTGTGCGAACCGGATGTAACCGCGTCCGGTCGAGCCGAGCCGGGCGATCGCACGCTGAACGGGATCGGCGTCGGTCGGAACCTGGCCGAGGTAGTCGGCCATCGCCACGACCATTCCGTCCATGGCCAGCTCCCGGGCCGCCGCCAGCAGGTCGGCCTGGTTGGAGAAGTGCCGGTAGGCCGCGGTGGGGGTGACGCCGACCTCGCGCGCGGCGCCCCGGATGGTGACCGCGTCGGGGCCGCCCGTGGCCGCCAGGTCGGCTGCCGCCCGCGCCAGCGCATTGCGCAGGTCGCCGTGGTGGTAGCTGCTCCGGGCGGCGGTCGGGGTGGTCACGGATACATGTTGACACCTGTGCACATCCATGCCAAGTTAACGCTCGTAAAGTTTACATCCGTACACATGCGAGGAGAGCGTGATGTTCCGGTGGATCGGAGTGCTGGTGACGGGGCGGGCCCGCTGGGTCCTGGGCCTCGGCGTCCTGGGAGTGGTGGTCGCGGCCTATGTCGGCCTCGGTGCCTTCGGAAAGTTGCAGACTGACGGGTTCGATGACCCGGACTCGGAGAGCAGCCGCGCGGCGAGCGTCCTCGCCGAGCGGTTCGACGGCTCGGCGGACTACGTGTTCGTGGTCGAGGCGGACGGCGGCGACGTCGACGCACCGGCCGTCGCCGCGGCGGGCAAGGCCTTCACCGATCGGCTGCGAGCCGACCCGGACCTGGCCGACGTGACGTCGTACTTCGACGCACGGGCAGGCCCGTTGCGCTCGGTCGACGGCGGCCATGCACTGGTCACCGCGTCGACGGCCGACGGTGCCGACGCCGATCCGGCCGCGGTGCTCGACTCCTACAAGGGCACGGACGGCGCGATCACGGTCGTCGTCGGCGGGGGAGAGATCGTCGGCGAGGAGATCGGTGGCCAGATCGGCAAGGACCTCGGGCTCGCCGAGAGCATCGCGATCCCACTGATCCTCGTCCTGCTGGTGCTTGCCTTCGGCAACGTCGTCGGTGCGCTGGTGACCCTCGCTGTCGGGGTCGCGGCGATCTTCGGGACCTTCGCCGAACTGTCGATCCTCGGGTCGATGACCGACGTGTCGATCTACGCCGTGAACCTGACGACCGGTCTCGGACTCGGCCTCGCGGTCGACTACGGGCTCCTGATGGTGGCCCGTGTCCGCGAGGAGAGGTCTGCCGGACGGACCCATGACGAGGCCGTACGACGCGCCGTCGAGACCGCCGGACGGACGATCACCTTCAGCGCGACCACCGTCGCGGTGGCGCTGGCCTCGCTGCTGCTCTTCCCGATGTACTTCCTGCGGTCCTTCGCCTACGCCGGCATCGGCGTCATGCTGATCACCGCGTTCAGCGCCGTGGTGATCCTGCCGGCGGCCATCGCCTTGCTCGGTGACCGGATCGACGCGTGGCGCGTGCCCGGGGTGCGCGGCATCCGCGGTGAGGCGGCCCCTGCCTGGGAGCGGCTGGCCCGATTCGTGGCGCGGCGGCCTGTCCTCAGCGCGCTGCCCGTGCTCGTCGGCCTCGGCGTGATGGCCCTCCCGCTCGCCGGGATCACGCTCGGCACCCCGGACGACCGGGTGCTGCCCACCAGTGCGTCCAGTCGGCAGGCCGGAGACCTGATCCGCGAGGAGTTCGGCGGCGACGGTACCCACCCGATCGACGTCGTCACGACCACGCCGCTGTCCGAGGCCGACCTGGCGTCGTACACGGGGGAACTGGGGACGCTCCCCGGTGTCGTGCGCGTCGACGTCCGCCACGGCGAGGGTGCCGACCTGCTCGCCGTCGTCACCGACCTCGACCCGCGGTCAACCGAGGCGCGCGACCTGGTCCAGACCGTCCGCGACGTCTCGCCCCCGGCCGACACCGAGGTGCTGGTCGGTGGCGCAACCGCCGAGCTCAAGGACCAGATGGAGGGCATCGGCGAACGCCTGCCCGCGGTCGTGGGCTGGCTGGTCCTGACCACGATGGTGATCCTGTTCCTGTTCACCGGCAGCGTGATCCAGCCGATCCGGGCCCTGCTTCTCAACGCCGTTGGTCTCGGCGCGACGCTCGGCGCGATGGTGTGGGTGTTCCAGGACGGCCACCTGTCCGGGCTGCTCGGCTTCACCCCGCAACCGATGGACAGCTCGATGATGGTCTTGCTGTTCTGCGTCGCCTTTGGCCTGTCGATGGACTACGAGGTCTTCGTGATGGGCCGGATCAAGGAGATGCGTGACGCCGGCTTCAGCAACGAGGAGGCGCTGGTCCAGGGACTGGCCCACACCGGCCGGATCGTCAGTACGGCGGCGGCCCTGATCGCGATCAGCTTCTTCGCGTTCCTGGTCAGCTCGGTGAGCTTCATCCAGTTCTTCGGGCTGGGGACGGGGCTGGCGATCCTGATCGACGCCACGCTGGTGCGGGGCGTGCTGCTGCCCGCCGGCGTACGGCTGCTCGGCGAACGCGCCTGGTGGGCGCCCAAGCCGCTGCGGGTGCTGCACCGGCGGATCGGACTGTCGGAAGGCCACCTGGTCGTCGAGTAGGGCTCGACCAACGGACCGGGACGGCCCGGGGGACTCAGTCCTCCGGGTCGTCCAGCCGTGCCAACCAGGTCGCGAACCGTTCCACCGGGATCTCGAAGTCCGGGTGGATGTCGACGAACTCCTGCAGTCGTTCACTGAGCCACGCCAGGGTGACTTCCTCGTCACCCCGGCGCTTCTCGAGCTCTTCGATCCCGCGATCGGTGAAGTACATCAGCTGAAGGCTTTGCCGATCAGGACCTTGGCCTCTTCGAGGTGGCGCTTGGCCGTACCGACCGCCGTCGTCGACGAGGCGGCACGGGTGATCGGCTCGACGGGGCGACCCAGCTCGGGCACCACGTTGAGGTGGTACGACGGCCACGGGCCCTGGTTGAACGGCTCGTCCTGGACCCAGCGGACCTTGGCGTTCGGGTACTTCGCCAGCTCGGCCTTGATCTCCTCGATCGGCCACGGGTAGAGCTGCTCGACGCGGACGATCGCCACGTCGTCGCGCTCGCTCTTGGTCCGTTCGACGACCAGGTCCCAGGTGAGGCGACCGGAGACGAGCAGGACCGTGGTGACCTTCGCGGCGTCGACCGTGTCGTCGCCGATCACCGGGCGGAACGAGCCCGACGTGAAGTCGGCCGGCTGGGCCGCGGCTTCCTTGCGCTTGAGCATCGACTTCGGCGTGAAGACGATGAGCGGCTTGTGTTCGCCTCCGAGGGAGTGGCGGCGCAGCAGGTGGAAGTACGACGCCGGGTGGGACGGCTGTGCGACGACCATCGCTTCGTCGGCGCACAGGGTGAGGAACCGCTCGATCCGTGCGGACGAGTGGTCGGCACCCTGGCCTTCGTAGCCGTGCGGCAGCAGCAGCACGACACCCGAGTCCTGGCCCCACTTGGTCTTGCCGGCGGAGATGTACTCGTCGATCACGGACTGGGCGCCGTTGACGAAGTCACCGAACTGGGCCTCCCAGAGGACGAGGGCCTCGGGGCGGGCGACGGAGTAGCCGTACTCGAAGCCGAGCGCGGCGTACTCCGACAGCAGGCTGTCGTAGACGAAGAACTTGGCCTGGTCCTCGGTGAGGTTGGACAGCGGCGTCCACTCGTCGGCGTTGATCCGGTCGATCACCGTCGCGAAGCGGGACACGAACGTGCCGCGACGCGAGTCCTGGCCGGCCAGTCGCACCGGGCGACCGTCCATCAGGAGCGAGCCGAACGCGAGGATCTCGCCGGTGCCCCAGTCGATCGGTCCTGCGGTGATCGAGGCAGCGCGGCGCTGCAGCTGCGGCATCACCTTCGGGTGCACGGTGAAGCCCTCGGGTGGGCTGACATAGGCGTCCGCGATCCGCTTGAGGACCTCCATCGGAATGGCCGTCTGGGTCTCGCCCTCGGGCTTGTCCGGGTAGTCCGGGACCGTAGTCCACTCCGACGGCTTGGTGTCGGCCTCGCGCACCTCGGTGAAGACCCGCTCGAGCTGCAGCTGGTAGTCGCGCAGGACCTGCTCGGCCTCCTCGATCGTGATGTCGCCACGACCGATGAGGGACTCCGTGTAGAGCTTGCGGACCGAGCGCTTCTGCTCGATCAGGTCGTACATCAACGGCTGGGTGTACGACGGGTCGTCCCCCTCGTTGTGGCCGCGGCGGCGGTAGCAGACGAGGTCGATGACCACGTCGCTCTTGAAGGCCTGGCGGTACTCGAACGCCAGCCGCGCGACCCGGATGCAGGCCTCGGGGTCGTCGCCGTTCACGTGGAAGATCGGCGCCTGGACCATGCGGGCGACGTCGGTGCAGTAGAGCGTGGAACGCGAGGAACCGGGGGACGTGGTGAACCCGACCTGGTTGTTGATGACCAGGTGGATCGTGCCGCCGGTGCGGTAGCCACGCAGCTGGGACAGGTTGAGCGTCTCGGCGACGACACCCTGACCGGCGAATGCCGCGTCACCGTGCAGGAGGAGCGGCAGGACCGGGAACGCCTCGCCCTGGTCGAGCACGTCCTGCTTGGCGCGGGCGATGCCCTCCAGGACCGGGTCGACGGTCTCGAGGTGCGACGGGTTCGCGGCGACCGAGACCTTGATGGTCTCGCCGGTGCCGGCGACGAACTCGCCCTCGGCGCCGAGGTGGTACTTCACGTCGCCCGAGCCCTGGACCGTGCGCGGGTCGATGTTGCCCTCGAACTCGCGGAAGATCTGGTTGTAGGACTTGCCGACGATATTGGCCAGCACGTTGAGGCGGCCGCGGTGGGCCATGCCGATGGTGACCTCGTCGAGCGAGGACTGCGCGGCAGCCTCCGCGATCTCATCGATCACCGGGATGGTGGTCTCGCCACCTTCGAGGCTGAACCGCTTCTGGCCGACGAACTTGGTCTGCAGGAAGGTCTCGAAGGCCTCGGCCTCGTTGAGCTTCAGCAGGATCCGCAACTGCTCCTCGCGGGGCGGCTTGGTGTGCGGCTGCTCCACGCGCTCCTGGATCCAGCGACGCTGCTCGGGATCCATGATGTGCATGTACTCAATGCCGGTGGTGCGGCAGTAGGAGTCGCGCAGGATCCCGAGGATGTGGCGCAGCTTCATGAAGCGACGGCTGCCGCCCCCGAACTGGCCGGTCGGGAACTCGCGGTCGAGGTCCCACAGGGTCAGGCCGTGCGACTCGATGCGCAGGTCGGGGTGGCTGCGCTGCTTGTACTCGAGCGGGTCCGTGTCGGCCATCATGTGGCCGCGGACGCGGTAGGCGTGGATCAGTTCGAGGATCCGGGCCTGCTTGTCGATCTCGTCGTCGTGCGACGTCGCGATGTCGTTGTTCCAGCGGATCGGCTCGTAGGGGATCCGGAGGGCGC
The DNA here is from genome assembly GCF_014108865.1 of Nocardioides sp. WS12. NCBI lineage: Bacteria > Bacillati > Actinomycetota > Actinomycetes > Propionibacteriales > Nocardioidaceae > Nocardioides > Nocardioides sp. WS12. The sequence continues at coordinate 2,457,195 of NZ_CP053928.1, forward strand.
GGAAGATCTCGTCGTAGAAACCGTCCTGGCCGAGCAGGTAGCGGTGCACCTGGCCGAGGAACTCACCCGACTGCGCGCCCTGGATGACGCGGTGGTCGTACGTCGACGTCATCGTCAGGATGCGCGAGATCGCGTTGCGGGCGATGGTCTCGTCGGACGCGCCCTGGAACTCCGGCGGGTAGTCCATCGAGCCGACGCCGATGATGGCGGCCTGGCCCTGCATGAGGCGCGGCACCGAGTTGTTCGTGCCGAGGCCGCCGACGTTCGTGAGGCTCACCGTCGTACCGGTGTAGTCCTCCATGGTGAGCTTGTTGTCCTTGGCCTTGCGGACGATCTCTTCGTACGCCGTCCAGAACTGCGCGAAGTCCATCGACTCGCAGGCCTTGATGGACGGCGCGACGAGCTGGCGCGTGCCGTCCTTCTTCTGCTGGTCGATCGCCAGACCCAGGTTGATGTGGGCCGGCGTGACCATCGTCGGCTTGCCGTTGATCTCGTCGTAGGTGTTGTTCATCGCCGGCTGGGCCTTGATCGCCTTGACGATGGCGTAGCCGATGAGGTGCGTGAACGAGACCTTGCCACCACGGGCGCGGGTCAGGTGGCTGTTGATGACGATGCGGTTGTCCCAGAGCAGCTTGACCGGGATGTTGCGTACCGAGGTCGCCGTCGGGACCGACAGCGAGATGTCCATGTTCTTCGCGGTCGCCGCGGGGATGCCGCGGAGCACGGTCAGGGTGGGCTCGTCACTGGCGGCGACCGGCGCGGGGCGCGGGGCGTCCTTCGGCGTCGGCTTGGTGCCGTCCTCCTTGGGAGGCGTCGGCGTCGTCGAGGAGGCCGGGCTCACCTGCGGGGCAGGGGTGGCCTTCGGGGTCGGCGCGGCGACGGCCGGGGCAGCCGCCGGGGCAGCCGCCGGGGCAGCCGCCGGAGCAGCAGCAGCGGGAGCCGGCGCGGCAGGAGCCGCAGCGGCGGGGGAAGCGGCGGGCGTCGTACCGTTGCCGCCCGCTCCCTTGAAGTAGGCGGCCCACGCCGGATCGACGCTGTTCGGGTCGGCCTGGAACTGCTCCTTCATCTCCTCCACGAGCCACTCGTTGGCTCCGAATCCCTCGGGGACTGGAGATCCGGTGGACTGGTCTGACGACTGCGTCACGACGTGCTTCGCCTCTTCCGATGAGCTGGACCGACCCGCCGCCGATAGCGGGTGGCTGTCGAGTGGCAAGGCTAGTCCCATGCCGAGGCAAATACCGCCCCTCGGTCACCCTTTGGGGCAAGGTGTTGCGCAACAGACACTCGGCCGGGGTTCCGGGCGTGAATCGAAGGGTGGCGCACGACGTGCGAACAACACCATGGGCCGCGCTCTTGTTGACACTGGTGCTGGCCCTCGCCGGCTGCTCGAGCGGCGATGACGATCCGGCCGAAAGTGGCGGTCCTGCGGGCGAAACCGCGTCCGAGCCGATCGCGACCGACGCCGCTCTGGGAGTCGTGAAGGGCGCCCTCAGCGACGCTGCTGCCGCCGCCGTACTGGCCGAGGTGACGCAGGTCGTGGACCGCTGGTTCGACAATGCGTACGTCGGCGACTACCCCCGTGAGAAGTTCGACACAGCGTTCGCCGACTTCACCAAGGACGCCCGAGGGCTCGCCGTGCAGCAGGCAGCGATCCTCAGCAACGCCGACCTGGGCGCCGACCTGGAAGCGGTCGAAGCCACGCAACGAGTGGTCCGCGTCGACGTGCTTGTCCCGAAGGGGAAGCTCGCAGGCGCGACCGTCCGGTTCCGGCTCGTCATCGCGATGACCGGTGCCGTCGAGCGCACCGACCGGGTGACCGGGCGACTAATGCTCACACCGGTGGCCGGCGGCTGGCAGGTCTTCGGCTTCGACGTCCAGCGCGACGAGGAAGGTTCCTGACATGCGCCTTCGAGTTCAGCACGTGATGCGGACGATGTTCCTCGGCGCGATCCTGGGCCTGCTGGCCCTGGTGGTGCCCGACAGCACGCCCGCCCCGACCGAGTTCACCCTGGTGAAGTTCGAGAAGACGGCCGGCGTCGACGTCGACCCTGATGTCGTGTGGATCCTCGCGGTCGGCTCGGACGCCCGGCCGCGGGAGGATCCGCTCCGCAGTCGCGGCGACGCGCTGCAGATGGTCGGCATGAACACGAAGACCGGCGCCGCAACCTCGATCGGGATCCCGCGCGACAGCTGGGTGCCGATTCCGGGCGTCGGTTCGAACCGGGTCAACGCGGCGCTCTACTTCGGCGGACCGCAACTGCTCGGCAAGACGGTCGGCAACCTGCTCGGCGTCGAACCCGACTACGTGATGGTCGCGACCTTCAGCGGTCTGGCGGAACTGATCACCAGCATCGGCGGCATCACAGTCAACAACCCGCGTGCCTTCTCCGACGTGAACCTCCATCCCAAGGGCTTCAAGAAGGGGAAGGTCAAGGTCAATGGGATGAAGGCCGTCGAGTTCGGCCGGATCCGCAAGTCGCTGCCCGCCGGCGACTTCGACCGCTCGGCCAACCAGCAACTGGTGCTGCGGGGGATCCGCGCGCGGGTTGCCGAGCGCGCGACCGAAGCCGGCTTCATCGAGAGCGGTGTGCTGAACGTCCTCAAGCGCCTGCACACCAAGGGCGTCTCGCCGGCGCAGCTGTTCCGGATCGCCCAAGCGGTCGCGCAGGTGGACCCCGCGAAAGTCACCACCTGCGTGCTGCCCGGTGCGATCGGCAACATCGGTGGCGCGAGCGTGGTCATCCCGAACACTGCTGCGGCCAAGCGCTACGGCAACGACGCCCGCAAGGACGCCACGATCAAGCGCTGTTGACCTCCGCGCCTGCGTCGCGCGCCTCCCGGGCACCCCGCCCGGCGAGCTCGTCGGCCTTCTCGTTGCCCGGGTCACCGGCGTGCCCCTTGACCCAGTGCCAGGTGACGTCGTGCTGCTCGGCGGCCGCGTCGAGTCGGCGCCACAGGTCCTCGTTCTTCACAGGAGCCTTGGCCGAGGTGCGCCAGCCGTTGGCCTTCCACTTCACGACCCACGACAGGATCCCGTTCCGGACGTAGCTGCTGTCCGTGTAGAGGTCGACAGTCGAACGCCGCGTCAGCGTCTCCAGGGAGCGGATGGCAGCCATCAGCTCCATCCGGTTGTTCGTGGTGTCGGGCTCGCCGCCGTACAACTCGAGGGCGTGCTCGCCGTACCGCAGCCACGCACCCCAGCCGCCCGGTCCCGGGTTGCCCAAGCAGGCGCCGTCGGTGTGGATCGTGACGAGGCTGCGCGCATCGGGTGGGGAGTCGGGCACAGAGGGAGGGTACGGGGGCCGTCAGGTCAGTTGGCGACGCGGAGGTGTGCCGCAGCGCGCCGGGCCTTTGCCCGGGCCTTGTCGACGTCGTCGCCGAGGGCGAGGGTCACCGCCATCCGGCGCCGACCGGACACGGCCGGCTTGCCGAACAACCGGACGCTGGTGTCCGGCTCGGCGAGTGCTGCGTCGACCCCGGCGATCTGCGGCGCCTCGATCTCACCCTCGAACAGGACGGCGCAGGACGCAGAGGCGCCTCGCGTGCGGATGTTCGGGATCGGGAGACCGAGAACGGCGCGGGCGTGCAGCGCGAACTCCGACAGGTCCTGCGACACGAGCGTCACGAGACCGGTGTCGTGGGGACGCGGCGACAGTTCGGAGAAGATCACCTCTTCGCCGCGGATGAACAGTTCGACGCCGAAGAGTCCCCGGCCGGTCTCGCCGCAGAGGTTCGCGACGACGGCGGCAGAGGCCCGCTGGGCCTTCTCCAGTACGACGTCGGAGAGCGCCTGCGGCTGCCACGACTCGCGGTAGTCACCGTCGACCTGGGTGTGGCCGATCGGGGCGCAGAAGGAGATGACGTCGGGTCCGCCGTCGGTGCTGGCGTGCTTCACCGTGAGCAGGGTGATCTCCTCGTCGAAGTCGACGAAGCCCTCCACGATGACGCGACCGGCACCGGCGCGGCCGCCGGCCTGCGCGTACTCCCACGAGTGGGCGACGTCGTCCGGGCCGCGCACGACCGACTGGCCCTTGCCTGAGGACGACATCACCGGCTTGACCACGCACGGCGTGCCGACCTCGGCGATGGCCGCCTCGAACTCCTCGAGCGTGTCCGCGAAGCGGTACGGCGACGTGGCCAGTCCGAGCTCCTCGGCCGCCAGTCGCCGGATGCCCTCGCGGTCCATCGTCAGCCGCGCGGCCCGTGCCGTCGGTATGACGGTCACGCCCTCCGCTTCGAGCTCGAGCAGCGTCGGGGTGTGGATCGCCTCGATCTCCGGCACCACCCAGTGCGGCTTCTCCTGCTCGATCACGCCGCGGACCGCGACCGGGTCGAGCATGTCGATCACGTGGCTGCGGTGGGCGACCTGCATGGCCGGCGCGTCGGCGTACCGATCGACGGCGATGGTCTCCACCCCGAGGCGCTGGAGTTCGATCACCACTTCCTTGCCGAGCTCGCCGGAGCCGAGGAGCAGGACGCGGGTGGCCGTGGCAGAAAGGGGAGTCCCGATGGTCGTCACGCGCGGAACTCTAGGACGGGGGCGGATACCTTGGCGTGGCCGGACCGGATATTCGTGAGCGCCGCCGCGGGATGAACAGGCACGATGCGGGTGATGTTGGTCAGCACGCCGCTTACCTGCTCTGGGCACTCACCAGGTGCGTGCTCAGCGCAGGTAAGCGAGGCTTCGGCGCTGGCGGCACCTCGCCTCGGTGTTGATTGATATCAATCAACACAGGGTGTGCCTGCTGAAATGAGTAACGGACCTGCGTTGCCGCAGGTCCGTCGTCTCCATCTTTCGGTGCCTCCGGCAGGATTCGAACCTGCGACACCTGGTACCGGAAACCAGTGCTCTATCCCCTGAGCTACGGAGGCAAACTCCCCACAGGGAGTGCGCGGTGAACCCTACCGGGCGATATCCGTGCCAGAGAAACCGGAGGCCGCCGATAGGCTTGGGGGGTGACCCCTGCGCAACTCTCCACCGCCATTGTCGGCGCCCTGTCCTCGCTCGTGGACGAGGGCGCGATCGCCCTGCCTGACGGCATTCCGGCTGAGGTGACGGTGGAGCGACCGCGGCAGAAGGGCCACGGTGACTACGCCACCAATGTCGCCATGCAACTCGCGAAGAAGGCCGGCACGAACCCGCGGGCATTCGCCGAGCTCCTCGCCGGTCGGCTGACCGACGCCGAGGGCATCGGCGCGGTCGAGGTCGCAGGGCCCGGCTTCCTCAACATCACCGTCGAGGCCGGCTCCCAGGGCAAGGTCGCCGCGGACGTCGTGGCGGCCGGGTCGTCGTACGGCCACACGGAGACGCTTGCCGGCGAGAAGATCAACGTCGAGTTCATCTCGGCCAACCCGACCGGACCGCTGCACCTCGGCCACACCCGGTGGGCGGTGCTCGGCGACGCGATCGGCCGGGTGCTCAGCGCCGCCGGCGCCGAGGTGACCCGCGAGTTCTACATCAACGACCGCGGCGTGCAGATGAACCACTTCGCCGCGTCGATCATCGCCTCGGCCCTGGGCGAGCCCAAGCCGGAGGACGGCTACGCCGGCGCGTACGTCGACGACCTGGCCAAGCAGGTCGAGGCAGCCAGCCCCGGCATCTTCGGCTTGCCGGCCGACGAGCGGCTCGCCGCCGTACGGGCCAAGGGGTACGAGATCCAGTTGGCCGAGCAGCAGGAGCAGCTCGACGGCTTCAACACCCACTTCGACGTGTGGTTCTCCGAGCTCTCCCTGCATGAAGACGGTCAGGAGAGCGGCGGGGTGCCGAACACTCTCGAGCGGCTCAAGGACCTCGGCCACGTCTACGAAGAGGGAGGTGCGCTCTGGATGCGCACGACCGACTTCGGCGACGACAAGGACCGGGTGCTCATCAAGTCGGACGGCGAGTTGACCTACTTCGCCTCCGACACCGCCTACTACCTCAACAAGCGGGCGCGCGGTTTCGACCACTGCATCTACTTGCTCGGTGCCGACCACCACGGCTACGTCGGCCGGCTCCGGGCGATGGCTGCCTGCGTCGGTGACGACCCCGACAAGACGCTCAACGTCCTCATCGGTCAGCTCGTGAAGATCGTCAAGGACGGCGAAGAGCTGAAGATGTCGAAGCGGAAGGGCACCTTCATCACGCTCGAAGAGTTGGCGGAGGAGATCGGCGTCGACGCACTGCGTTATTCGCTGGTGCGTTATCCGGCGGACACCCCGCTGGCTCTCGACGTGGCCGAGATCACCAAGGCCTCCAACGACAACCCGGTCTACTACGTCCAGTACGCGCACGCCCGGACTTGTCGGATGCAGGAGAACGCTGCGGATCTCGGCATGTCGTTGCCTGAGGACTTCGACCCGTCCCTGCTCAGCCACGACCGGGACGGGGAGTTGCTTCGCGCCCTCGCCGCCTTCCCGGGCGCGGTGGCCAGTGCGGCCGAGCTCCGCGAGCCGCACCGGATCGCCCGCTACCTCGAGGACACGGCTTCGGTGTTCAACAAGTGGTACGACACCAAGGAGTGCCGGATGCTCCCTCAGGGTGACGAGCCGGTCACCCCGACGAACGAAGCACGTCTCGTGCTCGTCGCGGCGACCCGGACCGTGCTCGCGAACGGACTCGACCTGCTCGGCGTCAGCGCGCCGGAGCGGATGTGAACGCGCACGTCTCGCCCGGCGGCTACACCGGTACGTCGCCGGTCTGGCTCCGTGAGCCGGCCGATGTCAACGACCTGGTGCCCATCCTGTGGCCGTCATCGGCACGCAAGGACGACCAGGGCGTGCTGCACATTGGCGGGCTGGCCATCCCGGACCTCGTCGCCGACGTCAACACGCCGGCGTATGTCCTCGACGAGAACGACTTCCGGGAGCGGGCCCGTGGCTTCCGCGACGCGTTCGAGGGCTATGACGTCTACTACGCCGGCAAGGCGTTCCTGAGCGTCGCGGTGGCGCAGTGGGTGGCCGAGGAGGGGCTCTGCCTCGACGTCTGCAGCAACGGGGAGCTGACCGTCGCCCTGCGTGCCGGAGTGGATCCGAAGCGGATCGGCTACCACGGCAACAACAAGACCCCGATGGAGTTGCGGCGAGCGGTCGACGCCGGCATCGGTCGCATCATCGTGGACTCGTTCCACGAGATCGAGCGGGTGGCCGACGTCGCGAACCAGCTGGGTGTGGTCCAGAGCGTGATGATCCGGGTGACTGCGGGCGTCGAGGCCCATACCCACGAGTTCATCGCGACGGCCCACGAGGACCAGAAGTTCGGCTTCTCCATCGCCTCGGGTGACGCCTTCGAGGCGGCCTCGCGCGTCCTCGCCCAGCCGAGCCTCGAGTTGCGCGGACTGCACAGCCACATCGGCTCACAGATCTTCGACACCTCCGGTTGGGAGGTCGCCGGGCGTCGCGTGCTGGCACTGCACGCCCGGATCGCCGAGGAACTGGGCCACGTCCTGCCCGAACTCGACCTGGGAGGCGGCTTCGGCATCGCCTACACGACCCAAGACGACCCGGCGGATCCCGCTGTGCTCGCCGAACAGATCACGAAGATCGTGACGGGGGAGTGTGCGGCGCTCGGCATCGCCGTACCGCATCTCTCGATCGAGCCCGGACGCGCGATCGTCGGCCCGTCGATGTGCACCGTCTACACGGTCGGCACGGTCAAGCAGGTCGCCCTCGACGGTGGCGCCACCCGTACCTATGTGTCGGTCGACGGCGGAATGAGCGACAACCTGCGTCCTGCGCTGTACGACGCCGACTACTCCTGCACGCTCGCATCCCGCGCTTCCGCGGCCGAGCCCGTCCTGGCTCGCGTGGTCGGCAAGCACTGCGAGTCGGGCGACATCGTCGTCAAGGACGAGTTCCTGCCCGGCGACGTCGCGCCCGGTGACCTGCTCGCCGTTCCCGCGACAGGCGCCTACGGACGCTCGATGGCCTCGAACTACAACCACGCGCTGCGACCGCCCGTCGTCGCGGTCAAGGACGGCCAGGCTCGGGTCATCGTCCGTCGCGAGACCGAAGAGGACCTGCTCGCAACGGATCTCGGGTAGTTCTACTGGAGCCGCACGGCTCCGGTGCCGTACTGACTGAGCAGGTCGCCGGGGTTGGCGAGCATGCACGACTTCATCGACAGGCAGCCGCACCCGATGCACCCGTCGAGGGTGTCGCGGAGGCGTTCGAGACGGCTGATCCGGTCGTCCAGGCTCTCGCGCCACGAGCGCGACAACCGCGCCCAGTCCGCCTTGGTGGGCGTGCGTCCCTCGGGGAGTGACGCCAGCGCCTCGCGGATCTCGGCGAGCGAGATGCCGACGCTCTGGGAGACCCGGACGAACGCGATCCGGCGCAGTACGTCGCGGTGGTAGCGGCGCTGGTTGCCGGTGGTCCGGATGGCCTGGATCAGTCCCTCGCGCTCGTAGAAGTGGAGCGCGGAGACGGCGACCCCGGCGCGGCGGGCGACTTCGCCCGGCGTCAGGTCGTGGCTGCGGATCTCGCGGTTGATGTCATTCATTTGACCTCAACGTTACTTGAGGTTGTCCACTGAAGTCATGCACGCAATCCGCCACCACGCCTTCGGGCCTGCCGATGTCCTCCAGTTCGAAGAGTTGCCCGACCCCAGCCCCGCGCCGGGCCAGATCCGGATCGCGGTCGACGCCGCGGGCGTCCATCTGGTCGACACCTACATCCGCTCCGGCAACGGCCCGGCCAGCTTCGCACCCCCGGAACTGCCGATGGTGCCCGGCCGCGAGGTCGCCGGAACAGTCGACCAGGTGGGTGAGGGTGTCGACGCCAGCTGGTTGGGGCGGCGCGTCGTCGCGCACCTCGGCCCGGCCGGTCGCGGTGGGTACGCCGAACGGGTGGTCGTCGACGCTGCGCGGGCCTACGACATCCCGGACGGGCTCAACCCGCTGACCGCTGTCGCCGCCATCGGGACCGGACGCACCGCTGCCGGGATCCTCTCCTTCGCCGCGATCACCGCGGACGACGTGGTCGCCGTGACCTCCGCAGCCGGTGGCCTCGGCACGCTCCTGCTCCAGGGTGCTCGCAACGCCGGCGCCCGCACCGTGGGCCTGGCGAGCGGCAGCAAGCTCGCCGTCGTACGCGGAGCCGGAGCGGACACCGCGATCGACTACCGACAGGCCGACTGGGCCACGACCCTCCGTGCGGCCGAGCCCCGGATCACCGTGCTCCTCGACGGCGTCGGGGGAGAGGTGCCCCGCACGATCCACCGGATGCTCGAGCCGGGCGGTCGGATGGTGCGCTTCTCCGGCGACATGGAGGGGTACGACGCCCCCGACCGCCCGATCGTCGACGTGCTCGGTCCGCCGCTGGCTGCACGGCTCGGCGAGTTCGAACGGGCCGCCCTTGACGCCGCCGCGGACGGCTCCCGCGTGCCGCACGTCGGGTCGGTCTTCCCGCTCGCCGAGGCCGCCGCTGCGCACCGCGCCCTCGAGACCCGTGCCTCGATCGGCAAGGTCGTGCTCGTGGTCGAACGCTGACGGCCGTCCGGGATTGTCCGCGATCGACTATCCGGGGGCGGGCCGGACCCGACCGCCGATAGGCTGGCCCGTGTGAACAGTCCCCTCAAGGTTGCCGTCCTCGGCTGCGGTTCCGTCGGGTCGCAGGTGGTGCGACTCCTCGGGGAGCAGGCAGATGACCTCGCGGCCCGGGTCGGAGCACGCGTGGAGCTCGCCGGTGTCGCCGTACGACGGCTCGACGCGCCGCGCGAGGTCGACGTACCCGACGGACTCCTCACGACGGACGCGGCAGCCCTGGTGGCCCGCCCCGACATCGACCTGGTGATCGAGGTGATCGGCGGGATCGAACCCGCCCGGTCCCTGATCCTCTCCGCGCTGGAGAACGGTGCCTCGGTCGTCACGGCCAACAAGGCGCTGCTCGCCGAGGATGGCGCGACGCTGTTCGAGGCGGCCGAGAAGGCCGGTCGCGACCTCTACTACGAAGCCGCCGTGGCGGGCGCGATCCCGATCCTGCGCCCGCTGCGCGAGTCGCTCGCCGGTGACAAGGTCACCCGCGTGCTCGGCATCGTCAACGGCACCACCAACTTCATCCTCGACAAGATGGAGAGCACGGGTGCTGGCTTCGCCGACGCGCTCGAGGAGGCGCAGGCCCTCGGGTACGCCGAGGCCGACCCGACCGCCGACGTCGAGGGCTTCGATGCCGCCGCGAAGGCCGCGATCCTCGCGAGCCTGGCCTTCCACACGCGCGTGACCGCCGCCGACGTGCACCGCGAGGGCATCGCCGACGTGAGTGCTGCCGACGTGCGTTCCGCGAAGGAGATGGGCAGCGTCGTGAAGCTGCTCGCCATCGCCGAACTGGTCCCCGGCGCCCAGGGCGAGGAGCCGGCCGTGAGCGTCCGGGTGCACCCCGCGATGATCCCGAGGTCGCACCCGCTGGCCAGCGTGCGCGGCGCCTACAACGCCGTGTTCGTGGAGTCCGAGGCCGCCGGTCAGCTGATGTTCTACGGTCCGGGCGCCGGTGGGGCGCCGACCGCCAGCGCGGTGCTGGGCGACCTGGTCACGGTGGCGCGCAACCACCGCCAGGGCACCCGCGGCGTGGGCGAGTCGGCGTACGCCGACCGCGCCCTGCTCTCGATGGGCGAGACCCGCACCCGCTACCACGTCGCGATCGACGTCGATGACCGCGCCGGCGTACTGGCCGCGGTCGCGCTGGCCTTCGCCGACCACGGCGTGTCGATCCAGACCGTTCGTCAAGAGGGCCGGGGCAACGACGCCCAGCTCGTCGTCGTCTCGCACGAAGCCACGGACGCGGCCCTCGCCGCGACCGTCGAGCAGTTGCGCGACATGGACATCGTCCGCGAGGTCACCTCGGTGATGCGCGTCGAGGGGACCGAAGAGTGAGCAGTACCAACACCACCAGCAGGCAGTGGCGTGGCGTGATCGAGGAGTACCGCGAACTCCTCGACATCCCCCAGGACACCCCGGCCGTCACGCTTCGTGAGGGTGGGACCCCGTTGGTCCACTCCGGGTGGCTCTCCGGCCTGACCGGCGCCGAGGTGTGGCTCAAGGTCGAGGGCAGCAACCCCACCGGCTCGTTCAAGGACCGCGGCATGACCGCCGCGCTCTCGGTCGCCGTCCACGAGGGGGCGAAGGCCGTCGTCTGTGCGTCGACCGGCAACACGTCCGCCTCGATGGCGGCGTACGCCGCGAAGGCCGGCGTCACCCCGATCGTGCTCGTCCCCGAGGGCAAGATCTCGGCCGGAAAGATGGCTCAGGCCGTTCTCCACGGCTCGCACGTCATCCAGGTCCGCGGCAACTTCGACGACTGCCTGCGGATGGCGCGCGAAATGGCGTGGAAGTACCCCGTCGCCCTGGTCAACTCGGTCAACCCGCACCGTCTCGAGGGCCAGAAGACGGCCGCGTTCGAGATCGTCGACTTCCTCGGCGATGCCCCCGACTTCCACCTGCTCCCCGTCGGCAACGCGGGCAACATCTCTGCGTACTGGCTCGGCTACACGCAGTACGCCGCCCTGGGCCGCGCCACGAAGCGTCCCGTGATGCGAGGCTTCCAGGCCGAGGGCGCTGCGCCGCTCGTGACCGGTGAGCCGTTCCCTGACCCGGAGACCCGGGCAACCGCCATCCGGATCGGCAACCCCGCTTCCTGGAAACTCGCCGAGGCGGCCCGCGACGAGTCGGGTGGCCGGTTCGCGGCCCTGTCGGACGCCCAGATCCTGGCTGCCCAGAAGGAACTCGCGGCCAAGGACGGTGTCTTCGTGGAGCCCGCATCGGCCGCCGGTGTCGCCGGTCTCCTGGCTGAGCTCGCCGCGGGGGAGTCGTACCAGGGCGCGACCGTGGTGATCACCACCACCGGCCACGGCCTCAAGGACATCGCGACCGCGCTGGACGGGCTGGTGCTGCCCGACACGATCGTGGACGCCGACGTCGACGCCGCCGCGCGCGCAGCCGGTCTCTGAGCAAGTCATGACGTTCGTCGACGGACCCGTCCGGGTCACCGTGCCCGCGACCTCGGCCAACCTCGGCCCCGGCTTCGACACCCTTGGCCTCGCGCTCGACCTCCGTGACCAGCTCGAAGCCGAGGTGCTCGAGAGTGGTCTGGTCGTCGAGGTCTCTGGGTACGGCGATGGCGAGGTCCCGCTCGACGAGCGGCACCTGGTGGTCCGTGCCATGCGCGCGACCTTCGAGCGCCTGGGCCAGAACCCACCCGGACTCCGGCTGAGCTGCACCAACGTCATCCCGCACGCCCGCGGACTCGGGTCGTCGTCGGCCGCGATCGTCGGCGGCGTGTGGCTCGCCCGCGAGCTCGTCGCGGGCGGGCACCTCCTGCTCGACGACGCCGCGCTGCTCGACATCGCTGCGCAACTCGAGGGCCACCCGGACAACGTGGCCCCGGCCCTGTTCGGCGGATTCGTGATCTCGGGCCAGGAAACGGACGGTTCGTTCTTCGCTGTGTCTGGTTCCGTGGACCCGCGGGTCAGTGCCGTCGTCTTCGTCCCCGCCGACCCGGTGTCGACCGAGGCGGCCCGCGGGCTGCTGCCGGCCACCGTGCCCCATGCGGACGCCGCCGCCAACGCGGGCCGGGCCGCGCTGCTCGTCGCTGCGCTCTCGGGACGCCCCGAGGAACTGCTCCGCGGGACCGAGGACCGGCTGCACCAGCAGTACCGCCGTCCGGCGATGCCCGCCAGCCTCGCCCTCGTCGAGGCGCTGCGCGCCGATGGTGTCGCCGCGGTGATCTCCGGTGCGGGTCCGACCGTGCTGGCGTTCTCCGAGGGCGTCGACAGCCGCGCCTCGCAGGACCTGGCCCAGCGGTGCCCCGAAGGCTGGGTCACCCACTCGCTCGCGATCAGCGGTGTCGGCGCCGCGCCTGCGGACGGCCGCTGAATCACCCTCTCGTGGTGATACATTGGCGACGCGCCGCAGTTCTCGGCGCCCGGCAGGCACCTCTGGTGCCTCCCACTTCCTCCGGCGCGGCCGGCTCCGAAGGCCCAGGTCTCTCGGTGCAGCCGTGCAGGATTCAATCCAGTGCCGTTCCGTGCGGAAATCTCCGGATCCGGAACGTGCGTGACACGTCTGAAGGACTCACGTGACCGAAACTCTCGATTCCACCGAAGCTGCCGGCTCTGTTGCCGAGGCCCCCGAGGCCGCCAGCAAGGCGCCCAAGAAGCGCGCCGGTGGACTCAACGCCATGCTGCTGGCCGACCTCAAGGCGATGGCCGGCGGTATGGGCATCCCGGGCGCCGGCAGCATGAAGAAGGCCGCGCTCGTCGACGCCATCAAGGCTGCCCAGTCGGGGCAGGCCGGGCAGTCGGCGCCGCGCACCGCTCCGAAGGCGGCCGAGCCCAAGGCAGAGCCCAAGGCCGAGGAGCCGAAGGCCGAGAAGCCCAAGGATGAGCCGAAGGCTGAAGAGCCGAAGGCCGACGAGCCGAAGGCCGACGAGCCGAAGCAGGGCAACCAGCAGGGTGGCCGGCAGGGCAACCAGCAGCGTCAGGCCAAGCAGCAGGGCCAGGCGAAGCAGGACGGGAACCAGCCCAAGCAGGACGGGAACCAGCCCAAGCAGGGCCAGGGGAACCAGGCCAAGCAGGACGGTGGCCAGGCCAAGCAGGGCCAGGGAAACCAGCCCAAGCAGGACGGCAACCAGCCCCGCCAGGGCAACCAGGGCGGCCAGCAGAACCAGGGCGGCCAGCAGAACCAGCAGAAGCAGGGCAACCAGAACGACCAGGCCCGCAACACCGATGACGGTGACCGCGAGGACGACTTCGACGGCGACGGCGAGGGTGGCGACCCCGGCAGCCGCCGCAACCGTCGCCGCCGCGGCCGGGACCGTGACCGCACCACGGCACGATCGACCCGCGAGCCCGACACCGAGGTGCGTGAGGACGACGTGCTCGTCCCGGCCGCCGGCATCCTCGATGTCCTCGACAACTACGCGTTCGTCCGGACCAGCGGCTACCTCGCCGGTGTCGACGACGTCTACCTGTCGCTGTCGATGGTGCGTCGCTACGGACTGCGTCGCGGCGACGCGATCGCCGGTCAGGTTCGCCAGCCGCGCGAAGGCGAGCGTCGCGAGAAGTTCAACCCGATGGTCCGCATCGACACCGTCAACGGCGTCGACCCGGAGCAGGCGAAGAACCGCGTCGAGTTCGACCAGCTCACCCCGGTTTCTCCGGACGAGCGCCTCCGGATGGAGACCACCCCCGACAACGTGACCGGCCGGATCCTCGACCTGGTGGCGCCGATCGGTAAGGGCCAGCGCGGTGTGATCGAGTCCCCGTCGAACGCGGGCAAGACCACGACCCTGCAGGCGATCGCCAACGCAGTGACGGCCAACAACCCGGAGTGCCACCTGATGGTGGTGCTCCTGGACGAGCGTCCCGAGGAGGTCACCGACTTCCAGCGGGCCATCAAGGGCGAGGTCATCGCGAGCACGTTCGACCGTCCGGCGACCGACCACACCACGGTGGCCGAGCTCGCCATCGAGCGTGCGAAGCGCCTGGTCGAACTCGGCCACGACGTCGTCGTACTCCTCGACGGGCTGACCCGTCTGGGCCGCGCCTACAACCTGGCGGCGCCCGCCAGTGGCCGGATCCTGCCCGGAGGCGTCGACGCCGCGGCGCTGTTCCCGCCGAAGAAGTTCTTCGGCGCCGCGCGCAACATCGAGAACGGTGGTTCGCTCACCATCCTCGCCACGGCGCTGGTCGAGTCCGGTTCGAAGATGGATGAGGCCATCTACGAGGAGTTCACCGGCACGGCCAACCTGCAGATCCGGCTGCGTCGTGACCTCGCCGAGCGGGACATCTTCCCCGCCATCGACCCCGTCGCCTCGGGTACTCGCCGGTCGGAGTTGCTGCTCGGCAAGGAGGAGGTCGCCATCCTCGGCGCGCTGCACCGTGACCTCGCGGACCGCGAGGGTCGGGCGGCTGCGACCCACCTGCTCGAGCAGGTGCGCAAGACCCAGACGAACTACGAGTTCCTGCTCCAGGTGCAGAAGAAGGCCCGCGCCTGAGCGCTGCTTCCGCAGGCGCGGCCCCGACTGGTGTTCCGCCGGTTTGGGGTCGCGCTCGGCAGCGACGTAGAATCATCCGTTGGCTCCGGTTCACGTCGGCATCCGCTTGACGACCCGGGCCCCCTCGAGAGGACACCCATGAAGAAGGACATTCACCCCGACTACGTCGTCACCGAAGTGACCTGCACCTGTGGCAGCGTCTTCACGACGTACAGCACCGCGAAGGGCGGCAAGATGCACGCCGACGTCTGCTCGCAGTGCCACCCGTTCTACACCGGCAAGCAGAAGATCCTCGACACCGGTGGCCGCGTTGCCCGGTTCGAGGCCCGCTACGCCAAGAAGGCTCCTGCCGCCGAGGCCGACGCCTCCAAGTAGCGACCTCCGAGCGCCGGTCCTGCCCTTCACGGGTGGGACCGGCGTTCGTCATTTCCCCACAAGGCGTATCGAAGGAGTCAGGGTGTTCGAAGCCGTCGAGGGCATGCTCGCCGAGCACGCCGCGCTCGAGGAACAGCTGGGCCAGCCGGAGACGCATGCCGACGCCCGACTGGCGCGCACCGTCAACCGGCGCTACTCCGAGTTGAACGCGATCATCGCGACCTGGCGGGAGTGGCAGCAGTACGGCGACGACGCCGAGGCCGCACGCGAACTCGTTGCCGACGACCCGGCGTTCGCCGAAGAGGCCACGTCCTTGCTGGAGCAGCGTGAGGTGGCGGCCGAACGGCTGCGCCGGCTGCTCGTGCCGCGCGATCCGACCGACGACAACGACGCCCTGCTCGAGGTGAAGTCGGGGGAGGGCGGCGAGGAGAGCGCGCTGTTCGCTGCCGACCTGTTCCGCATGTACAGCCGCTATGCCGAGCAGCGTGGCTGGAAGATGGAGATCCTCGACGCGACCGAGTCCGACCTCGGCGGCTACAAGTCGGTGACCGTGGCCGTGAAGGCAACCGGTGCCGTCGAGCCCGGGCAGGCGCCGTACGCCCTGCTCAAGTTCGAGGGCGGCGTGCACCGCGTCCAGCGGGTGCCGGTCACCGAGTCCCAGGGACGGATCCACACCTCCGCCGCCGGCGTGCTCGTGATGCCCGAGGCCGAGCAGGTCGACGTGGAGATCAACGACAACGACCTCCGTATCGACGTCTACCGGTCCTCCGGTCCCGGTGGTCAGAGCGTCAACACCACCGACTCGGCCGTGCGGATCACGCACGTCCCGACCGGCATCGTGGCGAGCTGCCAGAACGAGAAGTCACAGTTGCAGAACAAGGAGTCCGCGATGCGCATCCTCCGCGCCCGCCTGCTCCAGGCTGCACAGGACGCTGCCGACGCGGAGGCGAGCGACGCCCGGCGCAGCCAGGTCCGCACCGTCGACCGCTCCGAACGGATCCGCACCTACAACTACCCGGAGAACCGGATCTCCGACCACCGCACCGGCTACAAGGCCTACAACCTCGACCAGGTGCTCAACGGCGAGCTGCAGCCGCTGCTCGATTCCTGCGTCGAGACGGACCTCGCTGCCCGTCTCGCGGCCCTGGAGGACTGACTCCGGTGGTCGAGCCCGAATCGTCGGTCGAGCCGGTCGAGACCCGTTCGCTCCTCCAGACAGCGAGCGCACGTCTCCAATCCGCCGGCGTCGCCAGCCCCGAGTACGACGCCGCCGAGCTCCTCGCGCACGTCCTCGGCACCCGTCGCTCCCAGCTGCCCCTCGTCCGCGAGGTCGGCGCTGCCGCGGCCCTCGAGTACGACGCCCTGATCACCCGTCGCGCGCAGCGAGAACCGCTCCAGCACTTGATCGGGCGGGCCTGGTTCCGTCACATCTCGGTCGCCGTGGGGCCGGGTGTCTTCGTGCCTCGTCCCGAGACGGAGCTGCTCGCCGGCTGGGCGATCGACCAGGCCCGGGCCGTCGTCGCGGACGGCCGGATCCCGGTCGTGGTCGACCTGTGCACCGGCTCGGGCGTGATCGCGCGGAGCATCGCCGACGAGGTGCCCGAGGCGCAGATCCATGCCGTGGAGCTCGACCCGCCGGCGTACGCGTGGGCCGAGCAGAACCTCGCCGACACGTCGGTCGACCTGCGCCAGGGGGACCTCGCCCAGGCATTCGACGACCTCGCGGGTCAGGTCGACGTCCTGGTCAGCAACCCGCCGTACGTCCCGCTCGAGGCGTGGGAGTCGGTGGCCGTCGAGGCTCGCGACCACGACCCGCACCTGGCCCTGTTCTCCGGTGACGACGGGCTCGACGCCATCCGGGTGCTCGAGCAGCGCGGCGTCGTACTCCTGAAGGCGGGTGGCGTGATCGGCATCGAGCACGCCGACGCCCAGGGGGAGTCGGCCCCGGCCGTGTTCAGCCGCAGCGGTCGCTGGGAGGAAGTTCGCGACCATCGCGACCTTGCCGAGCGCCCCCGGTACCTCACCGCTCGCCGGCCACGGTGACGACGCCGGTGCGTTTTCTTCAGGCAACGATGCGAGGATGGGCGCCGTGAGTGCCGAGCGGTTGCCGACCCAGACCGACGAGGAACGCGAAGCGGCGATGGATGCCGCGAGCCGGGCCGTCCGCCGAGGTCGCCTCGTCGTGATCCCGACCGACACCGTCTACGGCGTCGGCGCTGATGCGTTCGACCCTGATGCCGTGGCGCGCCTGCTGGCCGCCAAGGGGCGCGGTCGGGACATGCCTCCGCCGGTGCTCGTCGGTACCAAGGGCACGCTCGAGGCGCTCGCGACGCGGGTGCCTGACTACGTCGCCGTGCTCGTCGAGAAGTTCTGGCCGGGCGCGCTGACGATCGTGTGCCACCAGCAGCCCTCGCTGCAGTGGGATCTCGGCGACACCCGCGGCACCGTCGCCATCCGGATGCCCGACCACGAGCTCACCCGCGCCCTGCTGGACCGCACCGGACCGCTGGCCGTCAGTTCGGCCAACCTGTCGGGCCAGGAAGCAGCGCTCGACGCCGAGGCTGCCGAGGAGATGCTGGGGGAGTCGGTCGCCGTGATCGTCGACGCCGGCGCGTCGCCCGGTGGTGTCGCCTCGACCATCATCGACGCCACGGGGGACCGCCCGCGCCTGCTGCGCGAGGGCGCCATCGCGGTCGCGGACATCGACGCCGCCCTGGCCGACCTCGCTGTCACGGTCGACACGGGCCTCCCGGAACCGACGGAGGCCGAGCCGACCGATGCGTGAGTATCTCGTCGTCTTCCTGGTCGCCGCCACGGTCACCTACCTGCTGACCGTCGTCGCCCGGGAGATCGCGGTACGCACGGGAGCGGTGGCGAAGGTGCGTGACCGCGACGTGCACGCGGACCCGACGCCGTACCTCGGCGGGCTGGCGATGCTCGGAGGCCTGTTCGCGGCGTACTTCGTCGCCCGCGAACTCCCGTTCCTCGGCAACGAGAACCCGTTCGTCTTCGAGGACGCCCTCGCCGTGCTGATCGCCGGCGCGCTGGTGTGCGCGGTGGGCGTGATCGACGACATCTTCGACCTCGATGCCCTGACGAAGTTCGGGGGACAGGTGCTCGCGGTCGGGGTGCTGGTCTACTCCGGCATCCAGTTCCGGTACTTCTACCAATCGACGGGCGAGGTGTTCGCGCTCGACACCGCCCAGGGCGCCCTGCTGACCGCCTTCGCGGTGGTCGCGACCGTCAACGCGGTCAACTTCATCGACGGCCTCGACGGGCTCGCGGCGGGCGTGATCGGGATCAGCGCCTCCGCGTTCTTCCTGTTCTGCTACTCGCTGTCGTACCTCAACGACGTCAGCCGGGCCACGACCGGGGCGCTGCTCTCGGCCGCGCTGGCTGGCGCCTGCGTCGGCTTCCTGATCCACAACTTCCATCCGGCCCGGCTCTTCATGGGCGACAGCGGGTCGATGCTGATCGGGCTGGTCCTGTCGGCCACCGCGATCACGGTGACCACGCAGTTCGCCCCCGGAGACCTCACCCAGGGCGCGGACGGGGCTCGGTCCAGCCTGCTCCCCGTTCTGCTGCCAGTGGCCCTGCCGATCCTGATCCTGATCGTGCCCCTGGGCGACCTCGTCATGGCCGTCGTACGACGAACGCGGGCCGGACGTTCGCCCTTCGCTCCCGACAAGCAGCACCTGCACCACCGGTTGCTCGAGATCGGCCATTCCCAGCGCCGGGCCGTGATCATCATGTGGCTGTGGGCGGGGTTGATCGCTTTCGGCGTGGTGGTGGCGAGCGTGTTCACGGGCGCGGTGGTGTGGATCGGTCTCGCTGTCGGTTTCGTGGTGACGGTGGCGCTCACCTTTGCGCTTCCGCTGGTGCACAACCAGGCCCTCGAGGACGTCATCGAGGCCGCCCTCGAGGGACCGGACCAGGCGGAGCCAGGGCTTGATCCGGGGGCCGGTGCGGACCCTGCCGAGACTTTGTGATAACTTTCACGAACTCCCGAAGAGCTCCCTTCGGGCCCGTTGGAACAGCGACTAGAAACGGCCGCCGATGATGACGACCGAGACCCGGGCATCCTCCGTGTTGATGCGTGCGGCCCTTGCGGCCCTCGCCGCCGGAGTGGTCCTTGTGGCGGTCGGCGCGCTGGTCTCGGGTTCACCCGCTGCGTGGGGCGCCGTCGTCGGCACCCTCATCGCGGTCGGGATCTTTGCCTTCGGAGCCTTCACTGTGGACGCCGTGGCCCGACTGATGCCCGCCGCGTCCCTCCTGTTCGCGCTGCTGACCTACACCTTCCAGGTGGCGGCCATGGCGCTGGCCTTCGTGGCCGTCAGCAGTGCCGGACTTCTCGATGACGAACTGAACCGCAACTGGCTCGGTGGCGCGATCATCGTGGGTGCCTTCGTGTGGATGGCGGCCCAGATCCGCCTCGCGACGACGGCGCGCATCCCGGCGTTCCAGACCCCGTCCGAGGGCGGTGCGCGATGACCATCCGCGACTGCTATTGTCCGGGGCGCAATGAGTCAGCCCGAGGAGAAGCCCAAGGGCGATCCGTGGCATGCGTTCGGCTACATCGTGGCCGGGGTCGCTTTCTACGGAGTGCTGGGGGGCCTAGCGGACCACTGGCTCGGCACTCGATACCTGGTGGCAGTCGGCATCCTGGTGGGCGCGGCGTTGGGGATCTACATGACCTTCGCCCGCTTCCGGCCCGAACAGCCCGAGAACACCGCCCATGACGTGCACGATCCGCAGGACACGGAATAAGGAGACCTGGTGAACATCACAGCCAGCGCCACCGTCACGGCAGAGCCGTTCCCGGCCCCGGGCCCGCACACTTTTGAACTGCCCGGCATCTTCGGCACCGAAGTAACCAAGCCGATGGTCCAGCTCTTCCTTGCGGGCATTGTGGTCTTTGCGTTCCTCTACCTCGCCGCCCGCAAGCGTGCGATGGTTCCCGGCCGGCTGCAGTTCGCCGGCGAGGGCGCATACGGCTTTGTTCGCAACAGCGTCGCCCGCGACATCATCGGCGGCCACGACTTCCAGAAGTTCGTGCCGTACCTCGTCACGGTCTTCTTCTTCATCCTGGTGAACAACCTCTTCGCGAGCATTCCGTTCATCCAGTTCCCGACCTTCAGCCGGGCCGGCATGGCCTACGCCCTGGCCGGTATGTCCTGGCTGGTCTACAACGCGGTCGGCATCCACAAGCACGGACTGCTGGGCTACCTCAAGCTCCAGTGCGTGCCCTCGGGTGTCAGCCCCTTGATGTACCCGCTCCTGGTTCCGCTGGAGTTCTTCTCCAACATCCTGGTTCGCCCGGTCACGCTGGCCCTGCGTCTGTTCTGCAACATGTTCGCGGGCCACATCCTGCTGGTGCTGTTCTCGACCGGTGGCCTCTACCTGATTCAGGACGTCGGCGGCATCGGGTACGTCGCAGGCCCGCTGGCCTGGGTGCTCGCGATCCTCGTGAGCTTCCTGGAGATGCTGGTCCAGTTCCTGCAGGCATACGTCTTCACCCTGCTGAACGCGATGTACATCCAGGGCGCGCTCGCCGACGAGCACTGACCTGCGCTGATCTGCACCGCGGTCCCCGGACCGCAACCGAAGTACACAGACTCAACTCCCCACCCACAGTTTTCCCGCAAAAGGAAACAACCGAAAGGAACAAGGCCGTGAACTCACTGGCTATCACCGGCGACATGGGCGGCTCGCTCAACATGATCGGCTATGGCCTCGCGGCCATCGGCCCGGGTATCGCCATCGGTCTCATCTTCGCCGCGTACATCAACGGTGTTGCGCGTCAGCCGGAGGCCCAGAGCCGCCTGCAGTCGATCGCGATCCTCGGCTTCGCGCTCGCTGAGGCGCTTGCCATTATCGGCATCGCGCTCGCCTTCGTCCTCACCGGCAAGTAATCCGCCGGTAGACGGCGTCCGCCCTTTACTCGATCGACAAGGTCAGGTCCATGAAGTCACTGTTGATCCTCGCCTCCACGGGTGAGGAGGAGGCACACAATCCGCTCATCCCCGAGCCGATTGAGATCGTCCTCGCCCTCGTGGTGTTCGCGATCCTCTTCTTTGCCATCAAGAAGTTCGTTGTTCCGAACTTCGAGAAGACGTTCGCCGAGCGCACGCAGGCAATCGAGGGCGGCATCGAAGCTGCTGCGAGCAAGCAGGCTGAGGCGGACGCCAAGCTTGCCGAGCTCGAGAAGCAGCTGGCGGACGCCCGTCACGAAGCAGCCCGTATCCGCGAGGAAGCTCGCGAGCAGGGTGCCCAGATCGTGGCCGAGATGCGGGAGTCGGCCCAGGCCGAGTCGACCCGCATCCTCGACCACGGCAAGGCGCAGATCGAGGCCGAGCGCCAGCAGGCGGTCACCTCGCTCCGTGCCGAGGTCGGCACCCTGGCGACCGGCCTCGCCGGCCGCATCGTCGGTGAGTCGCTGGAGGACGACGAGCGTCAGTCTCGCGTCATCGAGCGCTTCCTCGCCGAGCTCGAGACGGCCGACCCGGTCGCCGCAGTGACTCAGGCCGCTCCGGCTGCCAAGTCCGCTGCACCCGAGGCACCGGCCGGCTTCGCCGACGTCGAGCAGCCGCTGCTGGCCGACGACGCCGAGGAGCGCTCGTTCGCCGGTGCCGTCAAGGCTCCGGCCGACGGCAGCCAGCCCGAGGGCTACACCGTCAAGGGCAACGCCGCCTCGATGCTGTACCACCTCCCCGGTGGCCGTTGGTACGACGGCACCGAGGCCGAGTACTGGTTCGCCACGGAGGAAGAGGCGATCGCTGCCGGCTTCACCAAGGCGGGAACGCGGAAGAAGGACGACAACTGATGGTGTCCTTCCGTGGAGCGTCTGCCGAGGCGATGGCCGCCGTCACCGAGCAGTTCGGTGCGGTGTCCGAGGCGTCGGCCGCTCAGGTGGCCGGCGACCTGTTCGCTGCGGCCAAGGCGTTCCGCACCGAGGGTTCGCTTCGCCGGTTCGCCACCGACCAGTCGGTGGCGCCCGAGGCTCGTGTCGGTCTGGTGGACAGCCTGTTCGCCGGCAAGGTCGACGCCGCTGCGCTGGGTCTGGTTGCGACGGCCGTTGGTCGTCGCTGGACCAAGACGCGTGACCTGGCCGATGCCCTCGAGCAGGTCGGCGTCATCGCGTCGGTCCGCTCGACCGGTGCGCAGGGTGCAAAGCTCGTTGACGAGCTCTTCGCCGTGCGTCAGCTGGTCAACGGCAACCCCGGCCTGCGCGACGCACTGTCGGACCGTGTCCGGTCGGTCGCTGACCGCGCCGGTCTCGTCGAGTCGCTGATCGGCGGCAAGACGCTCCCCGCAACGGTGCAGCTGGTCCGCCAGGCGCTGTCGGGCTCGTACCGCAACGTGGGCCTGGCCCTCGAGGACTACGAGAAGACCGCGGCCGACGTCAACGGTCAGGGAGTGGCGACCGTTCGTGTCGCCCGCGCCCTGTCCGCCCAGGACGAGGCCCGCCTCGCCACGGCACTGTCGCGCCAGTACGGCCGCACTGTGCACCTCAACATCGTGGTCGACCCCGAGGTCGTCGGCGGTGTCCGGGTCGAGATCGGCGACGACGTGATCGACGGGACGGTTTCCTCCCGCCTCGATGACGCTCGCCGCAAGATCGCCGGCTGAACCACCGCTCCACCACGCTTGACCACACATCACCACAGACTTCACAGCAGCCAGAAGAGAGAAGGCACCTGAGATGACGGAACTCTCCATCCGTCCGGACGAGATCCGCGACGCCCTCGCGAAGTACGTCGCGGACTACAAGCCTGCGGCCGCCAGCAAGGAAGAGGTCGGCACCGTCGCCTCCGCCGGTGACGGCATCGCGCGTGTCGCCGGCCTCCCTTCGGCCATGGCCAACGAGCTCCTCGAGTTCGCGGACGGCACGCTCGGCCTCGCGTTGAACCTCGAAGAGCGCGAGATCGGTGTCGTCATCCTGGGTGACTTCGACAAGATCGAAGAGGGCCAGCCGGTCCGTCGTACGGGCGAGGTCCTCTCGGTCCCCGTCGGCGACAACTACCTCGGTCGCGTCGTCGACCCGCTCGGCACCCCGATCGACGGCCTCGGCGAGATCGCGACGACCAAGCGTCGTGCGCTCGAGCTGCAGGCTCCCGGCGTCATGGCCCGCAAGTCGGTCCACGAGCCCCTCGCCACCGGCATCAAGGCCATCGACTCGATGACCCCGATCGGCCGTGGCCAGCGTCAGCTGATCATCGGTGACCGCGCGACCGGCAAGACCACGATCGCGATCGACACGATCATCAACCAGAAGCAGAACTGGGAGACGGGCGACCCGTCGAAGCAGGTTCGCTGCATCTACGTCGCCATCGGCCAGAAGGGCTCGACGATCGCTGCGGTCCGCGGCGCCCTCGAAGAGGCTGGCGCGCTGGAGTACACCACGATCGTGGCGTCCCCGGCCTCCGACAGCGCGGGCTTCAAGTACCTCGCTCCGTACACCGGCTCGGCCATCGGCCAGGAGTGGATGTACGAGGGCAAGCACGTCCTCATCGTGTTCGATGACCTCACCAAGCAGGCCGAGGCCTACCGTGCCGTGTCGCTGCTGCTGCGTCGCCCGCCGGGCCGCGAGGCGTACCCGGGTGACGTCTTCTACCTGCACTCCCGCCTGCTCGAGCGTTGCGCGAAGCTCTCCGACGAGCTCGGCGCGGGCTCGATGACCGGTCTGCCGATCATCGAGACGAAGGCCAACGACGTCTCGGCGTTCATCCCGACCAACGTCATCTCGATCACCGACGGCCAGATCTTCTTGCAGTCGGACCTGTTCGCGGCCAACCAGCGCCCGGCCATCGACGTCGGTATCTCCGTCTCCCGAGTGGGTGGCGCGGCGATGACCAAGGCGATGAAGGCTGTCACCGGTTCGCTCAAGGTCGACCTGGCGCAGTTCCGCGCCATGGAGGCGTTCGCGATGTTCGCCTCGGACCTCGACGCGGCGTCGAAGCAGCAGCTGGCCCGTGGTCAGCGCCTGATGGCGCTCCTCAAGCAGCCGGCGTACTCGCCGTACCCGCTCGAGGAGATGACCGTTTCGCTGTGGCTCGGCACCTCCGGTCGCCTGGACAAGGTGCCCACGGGTGACGTCCTCCGCTTCGAGCGCGAGTTCATCGACTACCTGCGTCGCTCGCACGAGGGCCTGCTCTCGGCGATCCGCGAGTCGCAGAAGTTCGAGGACGAGGGCGGCGTCGTTGCGGCGTACGACTCCTTCCTCGACCAGTTCGAGACCTCCGACGGTGGCTCCATCAAGGTCGGGCACGAGCCCGAAGCTGGCGCCCTGGCCGACGACGAGCTCGAGCAGGAAAAGATCGTCAAGCAGAAGCGGGGCTGACACATGGCCGTATCGCTGCGTGAGTACCGCGCGCGGATCAAGTCGACCGAGTCGATGAAGAAGATCACGCGCGCCATGGAGCTCATTGCTGCGTCCCGGATCATCAAGGCGCAGCAGAAGGCCGCGGCGGCAGCGCCGTACGCCCGTGAGCTGACCCGCGCCGTGTCGGCGGTCGCGACGTTCTCGAACGTCGACCACCCGCTGACGCGCGAGCAGGAGAACCCCAAGCGGGCTGCGGTGCTCATCATCACGAGCGACCGCGGTCTGGCCGGTGCCTACTCCTCGAGCGTGCTCAAGGAATCGGAGCGGCTCAGCGAGCGGCTCCGCGCCGAGGGCAAGGAGATCGACTACTTCCTTGCCGGTCGCAAGGCGGAGGCGTACTTCAAGTTCCGCAGCCGCGCGTTCGTGGAATCCTGGACCGGTTTCTCCGACCAGCCCACCTACGACAAGGCCGCCGAGATCGGCAGTGCGCTGATCACGGCGTTCCTCAAGGAGCAGGGCGAGGACGGTGACGTGGACGAGGTCCACGTCGTCTACACCCGGTTCCGCTCGATGCTCACCCAGGAGCCGACGGCCGTTCGGCTGCTGCCCCTGGAGGTCATCGAGGGCACGGACGCTCCGGATGCCGACGAACTGCTCCCGCTCTACGAGTTCGAGCCGTCCGCTGCGCAGGTCCTGGACGGGCTGCTTCCGCAGTACGTGCAGAGCCGGATCTTCTACAGCCTGCTCCAGTCCGCGGCCTCCGAGCTCGCTGCCCGTCAGAAGGCAATGAAGTCGGCCACGGACAATGCCGAAGAACTCATCAAGAAGTTCACCCGGATCGCCAACCAGGCGCGCCAGGCCGGCATCACCCAGGAGATCAGCGAGATCGTTGGTGGCGTGAATGCGCTCGCCGACGCTCAGGCTGCCAACGACTGACCCCACCAGACCAAACATCTTTTCGGATCAACGGAGTAAGACATGACTGCAACGGTTGAAGAGACCACCGCCAGCGGTGCGGCCTCGGTGGGTCGGATCGCACGGGTCATTGGCCCGGTTGTCGACGCTGAATTCCCCGTCGACAACATGCCCGAGATCTACAACAAGCTCGAGGTCACGGTCACGCTCGACGGTGTCACCTCGGTGCTGCCCCTCGAGGTGTCCATGCACATCGGCGACGGCATGGTGCGCGCCGTCTCCCTCAAGCCGACCGACGGCCTGGTCCGCGGCCAGGCCGTGACCGACACCGGTGGCCCGATCACCGTTCCCGTCGGTGACGTGACCCTGGGTCGCGTGTTCAACACGACCGGCGACATCCTCAACCTCGAAGAGGGCGAGACCGCCGAGATCACCGAGCGCTGGGGCATCCACCGCAAGGCTCCGGCCTTCGACCAGCTCGAGTCCAAGACGCAGATGTTCGAGACCGGCATCAAGGTCATCGATCTGCTCGCCCCGTACGTCACCGGCGGCAAGATCGGTCTGTTCGGTGGTGCCGGTGTCGGCAAGACCGTTCTGATCCAGGAAATGATCGCCCGTGTGGCCAAGAACCACGCCGGTGTGTCGGTGTTCGCCGGTGTCGGCGAGCGCACCCGTGAGGGCAACGACCTCATCGTCGAGATGCAGGAGGCCGGCGTCTTCGACAAGGTCGCCCTGGTCTTCGGTCAGATGGACGAGCCGCCGGGCACGCGTCTTCGCGTCGCGCTGTCGGCCCTGACGATGGCGGAGTACTTCCGCGACGTGCAGAAGCAGGACGTGCTGCTCTTCATCGACAACATCTTCCGCTTCACGCAGGCCGGTTCCGAGGTCTCCACGCTGCTCGGCCGCATGCCGTCCGCCGTGGGTTACCAGCCGAACCTTGCCGACGAGATGGGCACGCTCCAGGAGCGGATCACCTCGACGCGTGGTCACTCGATCACCTCGATGCAGGCGATCTACGTCCCCGCGGACGACTACACCGACCCCGCGCCGGCCGCGACCTTCGCGCACCTCGACGCGACGACCGAGCTGTCCCGTGACATCGCGTCGCAGGGCATCTACCCGGCCGTTGACCCGCTGACCTCGACCTCGCGGATCCTCGACCCGCAGTACATCGGTCAGGCGCACTACGACTGCGCGATCCGCATCAAGCAGATCCTGCAGCGCAACAAGGAACTCCAGGACATCATCGCCATCCTCGGTGTCGACGAGCTGTCCGAAGAGGACCGCGTCATCGTGTCCCGCGCCCGTCGTATCCAGCGCTTCCTGTCGCAGAACACCTACGTTGCCAAGCAGTTCACCGGCATCGAGGGCTCGACCGTGACGATCGGCGACACCATCGACGCGTTCAACAAGATCGCTGACGGCGACTACGACCACGTTGCCGAGCAGGCCTTCTTCATGTGCGGCGGTCTGGACGACGTCGAGCGCAACTGGGCCGAGATCCAGAAGAGCCTCTGATCATGGCTGAGTCCACAGTCGGGCACCTGCACGTCGAGCTCGTCGCCGCCGACCGGACCGTGTGGTCCGGCGAGGCGTCGATGATCATCGCGCGCACGCTCGAGGGCGACATCGGTGTGCTGCGGGGCCACGCGCCCACGCTGTCGCTGCTGTCGGCGTCGGTGGTCGAAATCCAGGTCGCCGGCACCGATGACCTGATGGTCGTCGCTGTCGACGGCGGGTTCCTCTCGGTTGCCAACGACCGTGTCTCGATCCTGGCTGAGCGGGTCGAGCGGGCCGAGGAGATCCACCTGGACCAGGCCCGGATCGAGCTCGAGGAGGCGCAGCGCCTGCTCAACTCGAACAATGAGGCCGAGCAGCGGGTGCGTCACGCCGAGGCGCGCATCCGCGCTGCAGAGAAGGTTTCGTA
This sequence comes from Nocardioides sp. WS12, assembly GCF_014108865.1. Classification (NCBI taxonomy): domain Bacteria; kingdom Bacillati; phylum Actinomycetota; class Actinomycetes; order Propionibacteriales; family Nocardioidaceae; genus Nocardioides; species Nocardioides sp. WS12. The sequence continues at coordinate 2,484,701 of NZ_CP053928.1, forward strand.
GTACGCAGATGGCTTGGTGGGAGCTGCTCCTCGACATCTCGGGTGGTCTGCTGCTCCTTTGCGTGCTGTACGGCGCCGGACTCATCGTCCGGCGCCGTCTTCTTTCCCGGCACGGGGGCACCTTCGAGCTGAGCCACCGGTACCGCACCGACGTCCCCGAGCGGGGCTGGGTGCTGGGTCTGGGTCGCTATTCCGGCGAGACCCTCGAGTGGTTCCGTGTCTTCACGCTGTCCCCGCGACCGAAGCGGTCCTGGAACCGTGACGACCTGTCGTACGACGGCCAGCGCACACCGCTCGGCGCCGAGCAGGCGTCGTTGTACCCCGACCACCTCGTGATCGGCTGTCAGTCCTCCGACGGTTTGGTGGAGCTGGCGATGAGCATCTCTTCGCTCACCGGCTTCCAGGCGTGGCTCGAGGCCATGCCGCCCGGAACGGACTGGAACCGGCGGTAGTCAGTCGAAGAGGCTGCGAATGTCGTCGGCCCCGATGGACGTACTCATGGCGCCGTCGCCGTCGATGACCTGGGCAAACAGGTCGGCCTTGCGGGCCTTGAGCTCCATCACCTTCTCCTCGATCGTGTCGTTGGCGACCAGCCGGTAGACGTGGACGTGGCGGGTCTGGCCGATCCGGTGTGCGCGGTCGACGGCCTGGGCCTCGGCGGCGGGGTTCCACCACGGGTCGAGAACGAACACGTAGTCGGCCTCAGTGAGGGTGAGGCCGACGCCGCCCGCCTTGAGCGAGATCAGGAAGACCGGCGCGGCGCCCGAGCGGAAGTCCTCGATGACGGCGCCGCGGTCGCGGGTGCGGCCGTCGAGGTAGGTCGCGGCGATGCCGGCGTCGTCGAGGCGCGAGCGGACGCGCGTGAGGAACGAGGTGAACTGACTGAACACCAGGGCACGGTGGCCCTCGGCGGTCAGTTCGAGCAGATGGTCCACGAGGACGTCGAGCTTCGCCGAGCCGACCTCCTCGTGCTCCACGTCGACCAGGGCGGGGTCGAGGGCGAGTTGGCGCAAGGTGGTCAGCGCACTGAAGATCGCGACCCGGTTGCGGTCGAAGTCGTCGACCAGGCCGAGGATGCGCTGCCGCTCCCTGGCCAGGTGGGTGTCGTAGATCTTGCGGTGCTTCGCCTCGAGGTCGACCGCGAGGATCTGCTCCTGCTTCGGGGGCAGGTCGGCTGCGACCAGTTCCTTGGTGCGCCGCAACAGGAAGGGCTTGATCCGCGCCCGGAACCGGTCGAGGACGGCCTTGTCGCCGTTGCGCTCCACCGGTCGAGCGACCTTGTCGGCGAACTGGCGCGGCCACGGGTAGAGCCCGGGCACCGTGATCGACAGCAGTGACCACAGCTCCATCAGGCGGTTCTCGAACGGTGTTCCCGTGACGGCCAGCTTGAACGGCGCGTCGATGGTGCGGACGGCGGAGTAGGTCTTGCTCTGGTGGTTCTTGACCTGTTGCGCCTCGTCGAGGATCAGCCCGGACCAGGCGACGTCGCTGTAGTGCGTGTGGCCGAGCCGCAGCAGCGTGTAGGTCGTCACCACGATGTCGTGGTCGCGGGCAATCGCCGCGATGTCGTCGGTACGACGTCCGACCACGCCGACGCGCAGGCCGGGCGCGTGGCGGGCGACCTCGCTGGCCCATGCCGTCACGACGCTGGTCGGAGCGACGACCAGGAACGGGCCCTCGTCAGGACGCTCGGCTCGGGCATGGGTGATCAGCGCCAGGACCTGGAGGGTCTTTCCGAGGCCCATGTCGTCGGCGAGGATGCCGCCGAGGCCGTGCTGCCACAGGAACGCCAGCCACCAGAAGCCTTCGCGCTGATAGCTGCGCAGGTCGGTGACGAGTCCCTGCGGTTCGGGCTGGGGGATGTCGGTCAGGTCCCGCAGTGCCTGGGCCCGTTCGACCCACGCCGCGACCTGGCTGTCGACGATGCCGGCCTCGGCGAGCTGCGCCCACAGGCCGAGGTCGTGGTGGCCGATGCCGATGTGGTCGCCGTCGCGTTCACGGAGTTCGGCCGCGGCCTCGACCACTTCCCGTAGCCGGTCGAACTCCGGGCGGTCGGCGGTCACGTAGAGCCCGCTCGGCAGCACGAGGAACTCCTGGCCGAGGGTCAGTGCCGCCAGCACGTCGGGCAGTGGGATCGGTTCACCGTCGACCTTCACCGTGACGGCGAGGTTGAACCAGTCGGTCGCGGCGGCGTCACGTTCGGGCTCGGCGAGCACGAACTGGATGTCCGGGGCGAGGTCGGTCTCGCGGAAGTCGGGACGCTCCTCCTCGATCACCTCGACGTCCGGGATCGTGCGCAGGTGGGGGAGTTCGTGGATGGCGAGCGCCAGCGCTTCCCCGTCGGTGGCGCTGGACCGTGCCAACAGGTCGCGGGGCACGGTGTCGAGCAGCGCACGCTCGGCGGCGCGATCGCGGACCCCGCCGAGGGGGTCGGTGCTGGTGACCGGGCAGGCCCGGTCGGCGCCGTACCGCCACGTCCACGCGAGGCCGGCCTTCGTGGCCGTGTGCCAGGTGACGGTCAGGACGAGCGTGGGTCGCAGCGGCTCGGGCAGGTCGACCGAGGCGTCGTCGGCACGCACCGGCAGGTGCCGCATCAGCCCGGGCAAGGAGTCGCGGAAGTCCGCCAGGTCGGAAGGCGGTACGACGATGGGCGGGCCGTCGAGCAGGTGGCGCAGGGCTGCCGGGACAGGGGCGGTGGTCGCCGCAATGACCAGGCTCCCGGCGTCGTTCAGACCCACCACGGAAGCGGGATTGCCGATGGCGATCACGGACTCGCCGCGCCAGGTCTGGTCGCCCAGGGTGACGGCAGCGCGCAGCGAGGTGCCGCCCTGCACGTCGGTCAGTTCGGCGACCACCTCGGCCGGGTCGTCGGCGATCACGATGTCGCGCAGCGGGCGGGCAGCGATCAGGGTGACGCCGGCGTCGCGGGCGTTGCGCAGCGCGCGCACGACGTGCTCGCCGAACTCGTCGAGCGACGGCGCGACTCCGGCGTAGTAGTAGGCGCGGTGACCGGCCCACAGCGCGTGCAGTGCGGAGATCGCGTCGGACTGCGCCTTCGGGAAGCCCTGTGCGACCCCGCCGAGGCCGACGTCGCTCCAGTCGGCGCCCGTCTTGATCCACGGCTTGTTCTTGCCCTGCCGCATCGGGCGGACCCGCAGCGTCGGTCCCACCGAGCGGTAGTGGCTGCGCGGCTCCTCGAGGCTGATCTCCAGGGCCAGCGGCACCTCGTCGTGGGGCCGTGGCTGGTTGCGGTCGAGCTCGGCGACCAGCCGCTCCAGCGAGCGCCGCCACGCCGCCTCGCCCGCCGGTTGGGTGAAGGTCTGCCGCAGGGTCAGGGCGAGGGCGGCGCCGTGCTTGCAGGGCGTGGGGACCGGGCAGGTGCAGACGGTGAACAGCCAGCCGGCGTAGGTGTCCGTGGGCGCCTCGGCATGCAGTTGCACCTGGTAGGGGACCTCTCGCGTGCCCTGCACCTCGGCGGTCGCGGTCACCGATCCCGCCGTCAGCAGCCCGATCTCGGGACGTCGTACGAAACCAGCGGCGACGACGTCCTGGGCGCGCTCCAGCGTCCCGGCGTCGAAGTGACGGGCCAGGAAGGTGTCGGAGAGCTGAGCAAGGACGTTCACGGCCCTCCATCGTTCCACGGGGCAGGGACAGGCGTGGATTCCCTGCACAGGCGGTTACTCGCCGCGTTCGCCCCCGGGGACCCACAGCACGTCGCCGTCGGTGCGGTTCGCGTAGCGGGCCAGGATGAACACCAGGTCGGACAAGCGGTTGAGGTAGGTGATCGCCAGCTTGTTCATCACCTCGCCGTGCACCTCGTACGCCGCCCAGGCGCCGCGCTCGGCCCGACGGATGACGGTGCGGGCGACGTGCAGGTGCGCCGCGCCGGGCGTACCGCCGTTGAGGATGAAGGACCGCAGGTTCGGCAACTGGTCGTTGTAGTGGTCGCACCAGCCCTCGAGCCGGTCGACGTACTCCTGCTCGATCCGCAGGGGCGGGTACTCCGGGTTGGCCACGACGGGCGTGCACAGGTCGGCACCCACGTCGAACAGGTCGTTCTGGACGCGGGTGAGCAGTTTGACCACGTCGTCCTCGAGTCCACCGGTCGCGATCGCGACGCCGATGAGGGCGTTCGCCTCGTCGACATCGGCGTACGACGCGAGCCGCAGGTCGGTCTTCGTGGTCAGGCTCATGTCCCCGAGACGGGTCTCTCCGGCGTCGCCGGTGCGGGTGTAGATGCGCGTGAGATTGACCATGGTCCGGAGCGTAGTACCGACACGCGAAGAAAATTTCCGGCGGCCGGGTGCAACCGATCACACCTCTCGGGCGTCATGGTGGGTAACAGGGACGCGAAGGCGGCCCGCTCTCGGGAGGGTCACCATGCAGGAGAACCAGATGGGAACGTGTGTCGACATCCGCGTCGACTACGGCGCGGACGGGCCAGTGCTCGTCCTCGGCGGCGACCTCGACGTGCGCAGCACCGGTGCCGTGCGCGCGGCGGTCTACGAACACCTCCAGTCGGTCGCGGTCGGCAGCCGCGTCGTCGTGGACATCAGTCAGGTCCGTTCGGTCGATGCCACGGCGCTCAAGATGCTCGCCGTGGCCAGCCGCTGGTCCCATCGGTACGGCGCCCGCGTGGTGTTGCGCGGTGCCTGCCCCGCCGTACGCCGGATGCTGCACCTGACCCACCTGATCCGGGTCATCGAGCTCGAGCGGGAGCCGATTCCTGCCTGATCAGGGTCCGGTTCCGTTCACGCGCAGGCGGAACGGAGTGTGGCGTTGTGCACAACCCCACACTGGTCAGGCGTTACTTCGCGGTAGCAATCGCCTTACGCTTCGCTCATGAGCTCCATGCCTGACGCTGCTGCCACGCCCGACAAGGCCTCGCACGCCAAGGATCGCCCTTGGGTGATGCGGACCTACGCCGGCCACTCGACGGCCGAGGCGTCCAACGCCCTGTACCGCGGCAACCTGGCCAAGGGCCAGACCGGCCTGTCGGTCGCGTTCGACCTCCCGACCCAGACCGGCTACGACCCCGACTCGATCATGTCGCGCGGCGAGGTCGGCAAGGTCGGCGTACCCGTCCCGCACCTCGGCGAGATGCGCAAGCTCTTCAAGGACATCCCGCTCACGGGGATGAACACGTCGATGACGATCAACGCCGTCGCGATGTGGATGCTCGCGATGTACCAGGTGGCCGCCGAGGAGCAGAACCCCGGCGTGGACCCCGCCGAGGTCGCCAAGCAGCTCGCCGGCACGACCCAGAACGACATCATCAAGGAGTACCTCTCGCGCGGGACCTACGTGTTCCCGCCCGAGCACTCCCTGCGGCTGATCGCCGACATGATCGCCTACACGGTCCACCAGATCCCGAACTGGAACCCGATCAACGTCTGCAGCTACCACCTGCAGGAGGCGGGCGCGACGCCCGTGCAGGAGATCTCCTACGCCATGTGTACGGCGATCGCCGTGCTCGACCAGGTGAAGGCCTCCGGCCAGGTGTCCGACGACGACTTCGAGAAGGTCGTCGGCCGGATCTCCTTCTTCGTCAATGCGGGCGTCCGCTTCGTCGAGGAGACGTGCAAGATGCGCGCCTTCAATGTGCTGTGGGACGAGATCACTCGCGAGCGGTACGGCGTCCAGGACCCGAAGATGCGCCGCTTCCGCTATGGCGTGCAGGTCAACAGCCTGGGTCTGACCGAGGCGCAGCCCGAGAACAACGTCCAGCGGATCGTGCTGGAGATGCTCGGCGTCACGCTCAGCAAGAACGCCCGCGCTCGTGCGCTCCAGCTTCCTGCGTGGAACGAGGCGCTGGGTCTGCCGCGGCCGTGGGACCAGCAGTGGTCGCTGCGGCTGCAGCAGGTGCTGGCCTTCGAGTCCGACCTGCTGGAGTACGAGGACATCTTCGACGGCAGCCACGTCATCGAGGCCAAGGTCGCCGAACTGGTGGCCGGCGCGAAGGCCGAGATGGACCGGGTACAGGCGATGGGCGGCGCGATCGCTGCCGTTGAATCCGGCTACATGAAGTCCGAGCTCGTCTCCGCGCACGCTGCGCGGCGTGGTCGGATCGAGGCCGGCGAGGAGATCATCGTCGGCGTCAACAAGTACGAGACCACCGAGGCGTCGCCCCTGACCGCCAACCTCGACGACGCGATCATGGCCGCCGACCCCCAGGCCGAGGCATCGGCCCTGGCGTCGATGAAGGCCTGGAAGGAACAGCGCGACGAGGCAGAGGTTGCCGCGGCGCTGCAGGCCCTGGCCGAGGCTGCCAAGACCGACGAGAACCTGATGGCCGTGACCCTGCGCGCGGTCCGCGCCGGTGCGACCACGGGGGAGTGGGCCGGCACCCTGCGCGAGGTGTTCGGCGAGTTCCGTGCGCCCACGGGCGTGGCCGGAGCTGTCGGCGTTGCCGAGGCCGGTGCCGAGCTGACCGCCGTACGCGACGCCGTGAAGGCGACCGGTGACGAGCTCGGCGGGCGTCTGCGCCTGCTGGTCGGCAAGCCCGGTCTCGACGGACACTCGAACGGTGCCGAGCAGGTCGCCGTCCGCGCCCGCGATGCCGGGTTCGAGGTCATCTACCAGGGCATCCGCCTCACTCCCGAGCAGATCGTGGCGGCTGCGGTCTCCGAGGACGTCCACTGCGTGGGCCTGTCGATCCTGTCCGGCTCGCACATGGAGCTGGTGCCCGCCGTACTCGACGGCCTGAAGGCCGCGGGCATGGGCGACGTGCCGGTCATCGTCGGCGGCATCATCCCGGAGTCTGACGGCAAGCGCCTCGAGGAACTGGGTGTCGCTGCTGTCTACACGCCCAAGGACTTCGGCCTGACCGAGATCATGGGCGGCATCGTCAACGTGATCCGCAAGGCCAACGGCCTCTGACGGAGACCAGCGGTCAGCGGCGCAGCATGACGCCACCGGCGAACGCGACGACGGATCCGACGACGACGAACGGCAGGCCGATCGGGACGCTGCTGGCCACCAGGACGCCGACGCCGCAGGCTGCCGCGACGATGGCGCCGGTCCGCACCAGGCGCCCGCCCCCGGTCAGGCCCAGCAGCATCAGGGCCGTGCTGAGGACGAGCAGTGCCAGCAGGGCGCCGGCCGCGGTGGTCATCACGGCGTCGGAGTTGGGCATCTGGCCCGCGTTCGCTTCGTCGGCGACCTGACGCACGGCGGACTCGATGGTGCTGCTGTCGAACTCGGGCGCCATCGCCCACAGGATGATTCCGGGCAGGATCACGCAGACCCCGAGGAGCACGGTGACCACCGCCCAGAGACGGCGGTTGTTCTCCGCGTGCTGGGTGAAGCTGGCCTCGGCCTCGATGCTGCCCGTGGCCGACGTCGCACGAACCTGCACCCGGCGCGACGCGGTCTCCCCGCCGGCGGGACGGGCGTGTTCGATCACCATCCCCGCACGGGCCGCCTGCCCGGGCGGGACCAGCAGGACGTCGGGCTGGAAGGCCAGCCGGGCCGTGCCGTACTCGTCTGCGCCGCTGAGCCGGACGTGGAGCGGTTCGGCGCCCCGCCGGTTGTCCACGTCGACCGTGAACTCGCCCTTGCGGCCCTTCGTGGCCAGATGTTCGGGGTGGACGTGGAGCGCTGCTGACGTGATGGGGTCGGGGCGGGACGAGAGTTCGAGCGTGCCCGTGGCTTCGGCCTCCTGGCCGTCGTCGCTGACAGCGGTGACCGAGAAGGCGCGGGACTCCGTTGCGCCGCGCGCGGGCAGCGAGGTCTCGAGGACGACGCGGACGTAGCCCAGGGTGCCCGCCTGGACGGCGACCCGGGTGTGGTCGAACTGGAACCGGACCTTCCCGCCCGGATCCCGGCCGCTGAGGTTGAACTTCACCAGTGCGCGGCCGCCACGGTTGTCGAGGACGACGTTGACGGCCGTCGTACCGGTGTCGACCAGCGCGGGCGCCGCCGGCTCGAGTCGCACCCGGACCGGCAGGCTGTCCGGTGGCGCAGCGGTGCTCTGCGCGACGGTGACCGCGACCGACACGGCGCCCTCGGGATCCGTCGCCGTGATCGTCAGTTGCCGGGAGATGTCCTTGCCCGGCGGCGGCGCCGGGGCCGAGAAACGGACGGTCGCCTCCGCCGTCCCGCCGGCGGGCAGGTCGATGGTCGACGGGATGAACCCGACGCGGACGACGTCCTCCGGGTCGCTGGCGCTGAGGACGTAGCGGCGGTCGAAGTTGGCTGCGCGGTTGTCGAGCTGCACGGTGAACGTGCCCTCGGCGACGTCGGCGAGGCGGACCACCTGGGGGTGGGCGCTGGCGAGGGCCTGCGGCCCTGCCCGCGGTACGACGACCTCGATCTCCAGCGGCGTGACCTGCGTCGGGTCGGTGGACGACCGGATCAGGATCGGCATCGTCACCCGTTGGGCGATGGCCGTCACGCCCGGCCGCACGGCAAGCGTGACCACGACGGTCCGCACGGTGGCCGGCAACAGGTTGCTCTCGCTGTGGACGAGGGTCAGCCAGGGCGGCGGATCCGCCAGGTGGATCACGTAGGCGTCGACGATGGTCGAATCGTTCTTGATCGACACCTCGAAGATCGCCGGAGCCTCCGGCGACACGATCACTTCGGTCTGTGTCAGTGACGCCGCTGGTGGCAGCACACGGTCGCGTCGGGGCGCGTCGACTGGTGGCCGGACCGGGGTGTCCGGTCGGGTCCCGGGCGGCGTGGGCGGGGGAGGCGGAGAACCGGGCCACCGCCCGACGGCGGCACCGGGATGCTGGTGGTGACGCTCCAGCCCAGGTACGTGTCGCAGACATGACAGAAGGCGGCCTCGCCGTTCTCCGGCGTGCCACATGTCCGGCAAACCCGTTCGGCCACCAGTCATCCCGTCGGTCAGGCCCGTTGTCCTACTGATCCTTCCCGCATCGTCCCACTCAGGGAACGGTCCATGGGGCAGAACTGTCCGCCCGACCGGGCAGGCCGCGCGCAGCGACCGTGGGATCAGCCCGCGTCGATGACCTTCGCGACCGACGCGGGGTCGCGCCCCACGACCGTCGTACCGTCGGTGGCGGTGATGATCGGTCGCTGGATGAGCTTCGGTTCGGCGTTCATCAGGGTCACCCACTCCGCGCGGTGCGCGGCGTCGCGGGCCGGGAGGGTGACGCCGAGCCGGGAGGCGTCGGCGGTGCGGGCGATGTCCCACGGCTCCAGGCCGAGGCGGGTGAGCACGTCCTCGAGCTCGGCGACTGTGGGCGGGTCGTCGAGGTAGCGGCGCACGACGTACTCCACGCCCGACGCCTGCAACTCGCTCTCGGCGGTGCGGCACTTCGAGCACGACGGGTTCAGCCAGATCTCGATCACCGCCGCACCCTAGCGTCGGACATGTCCTGCGACACACCGTGACGCCGGTCACGTTGGTTAGGTCTGCCTAGCCTCAATCGCTTACCCTTTTTCCGTGGGCAACAAGAAGGGGAAGCTGAAGCTCCCCAAGACCAAGTGCTGCGTTTCGAAGTCGAAGTGCGGCCGCTGCCCCCTGCGCATGCTCAAGGAAGGCACGCTGCCCTCCGGCTACACCGTCAAGAAGCGCGTCCTGGTGCGCGCGGACGGCAAGAAGGTCACGAAGAAGGGCCTGCAGAAGGCCGCGTGAGGTTCGCTAGGGTTGTCGCATGGCTGCCCCTCGATTCACCGACCAGCTCAACGCCCAGATCGGCAATGAGTTCGCCGCGCACAACCAGTACCTCGCGTGCGCCGTCTACTACGACTCGCTGACGATGCCCCAGCTGGCGGCGTTCTTCTACGCCCAGGCGCTCGAGGAGCGCGAGCACGCGATGATGATGGTGCAGTACCTGCTGGACACCGATGCGGACGTCGCCATTCCTGGCGTCGACGCCCCGGTCTCCGTGTTCGACGACATCACGGCTCCGATCCAGCTCGCCCTCGCGCAGGAGAAGAAGGTGACCGAGCAGATCTACGGCCTGCTCCGGATCGCGCGTGACGAGAGCGACTTCGCGTCTGAACAGTTCATGCAGTGGTTCATCAAGGAGCAGGTCGAGGAGGTCGCCACCATGAACGACCTGCTCGCCGTCGTGAGCCGCAGCAAGGACGACATCAACGCGATCGAGCAGTGGGTCGCTCGCGAGCAGGGTGGCGGCGCCACGGACCCGACCGCGCCGCCTGCGGCCGGTGGCGCTGCCTGATCCTGGCGGTCAGGCCAGCGTCGGCTTGGCGTGGCGGCGGCGGTAGAGCACCACGGCGATGACGCCGCCGGCGGCGACCCCGGCGAGCCCGCCGATCCAGCCTCCGAGGAGACCGCCGATCGTGCCGAGCGCCAGGACGATGCAGAGCATCGCCATGTTGAAGAACATCTCGCGGAAGTAGATCCGCGAGAAGCTCTCGGTCGGCTGCGCCGACGTCGTCGGTACGACGGCCGCCGCTGCCGCTGCCGCGACAGGTGCGGCCGCGGGCGCCTCGGCCGCTGCGCTCAGCGGGATCGCCTTGACCACGGCCGTCGCGGACAGCCGCCCGTAGATGTGCGGGAACGTCTCACTTCCACCTGGCACAGCCGGCTCCTCGACCACGGGCACGTCGAGCAGGTCGGTGTCGATCTGCAGCAGCACCAGCGGCTCGCTCACGTCGCCGTAGAAGCGCTCCCGCACGGCCGTCCACTGATCGGCCCGGCTGGCGTGGATGAAGCCCTCCTCCGCCAGCGTCCGGCCCAGCGTGGACGTCGTGTACGCACCCGACTCCTGGGCAGCCGCCCAGTCCGAGGCGAGCGCGAGGTGGAAGATCGTGGCCATCGTCGTACTCCCGAGGTCAGTGGTCGGACGTAGCGCGGCAGATCGGCAACGCTGTCAACAATCGCGCACATGCGCGGTTGTGACGTCAGATCCTGCCAGTTCGGCGACCACAACCGTGCACAAGTGCGATCTTGCGCAGGTCGTGGAACAACTCAGGCCGCGCCGCGTTGGTGGTCCAGAGCGTCGATCACTTCTCCGACGCGCTCCACGACGGTCAGGAACCGATCGTGATCTCGTTGACCTCGAGTGCGTCGGTCGCCCGGAACGTCCCGCTCGGCCCGCGTCATCGCTCGCTTGAGCGCTTCTGATTCGCTGGCTGGGACGGTTGCGGACATCGCTGCCATGCCGTCGCGCGCTGGCCCGAACTCCAACCGCAGCATCACGCTGAACAGTACGGCGGCTGACTCGCCGAGGACAGTGATGCCTTCGAGCGACGCGAGATCGCAGTCGAACCTGTGTGGAGTGGGGGCGGCCTTCTTCGGAGACGACATTGGACTTCCTTCCCTTGGGTGTGGTCGACGTCGCCACGCTTGCAGTCGGGACCGACAAGGGTGGCCGTACAAGGCACATTGCGGGGAGAGGTGTGGAAAACCCATCGCGGGATCGACGTGGAGCGAGGGCAGACTGTCGCCATGACGCAATCGGCACGCGCCCGCTGGGCGGCGCTCTCGCGCGGAGTCGTGAGCAATGAGAGTTTCCCAGGCTCGGACCTCACCTCGGTCGTGGCGGGGGCAATGGTGTTCGAGCACGTCGACCTCAGCAGAGCCGACTTGCGGCTGGCAACCATGCGCGCGTTCTTCAAGATGTGCTCGTTCGCGGGCGCCAATCTTCGGGGCGCCAATCTACGTGGAGCGACCTTTGCTGGGTGCGACCTGACGGGCGCTGACCTGCGTGATGCTGATCTGAGAGACGCGCGGTTCTCGTACGTCAACACGGGATCTGACAACGGTCGCACGAACCTCACCGGCGTCCGGTTCGAGGGCGCGGACCTGGCGGGTGCCTCCTTCGATCGAGTGATCGGCTACGTGGCGTTGAACGATGAAGGCGCCTGACAGAGGCGGCCATTCGCTCGTGCCAAGTCTCCGGGACCGCGTCTCGACGACGACCTCGTTGTGCTGCTGCTGGAGACAAATGGCGTCGTGGGTGAGTTCGGGCTGGGTCTGATCTGGCCGATCGAGCGGATTGCGGCCGACAACATCTCGTCCGGTCAGAAGAGCCGGTCGGACGGGTCGTCCAGACCGCGGAGCGCGTCGTAGTCGACCACGGCGCACGTGATGCCGCGGTCCTCGGCCAGGACGCGCGCCTGCGGCTTGATCTCCTGGGCGGCGAAGATGCCGCGGACCGCACCCTTGCCGGTCAGCAGGGGATCGCGGTTGAGGAGTTCTAGGTAGCGGGTGAGCTGCTCGACGCCGTCGATGTCGCCGCGGCGCTTGATCTCGACCGCGACGCTCAGGCCGTCGACGTCGCGGCACATCAGGTCGACCGGTCCGATCGCGGTGGGGAACTCGCGTCGTACCAGCGTCAGGCCCTCGTGGAGGGTGCCCGGGTGGTCGGCGAGCATCTCCTGCAGGTGCTTCTCGACGCCGTCCTTCTGCAGACCGGGGTCGATGCCCAGGTCGTGGGAGGAGTCGTGGAGGAGTTCCTCGATCAGGATCCGCAGCGTGTCGGGCGTCGCGCCCTTGGCCGCCTTCGCGGTCACGGTCCATTCGATCTGGCCGTCGTCGGTCTTGCCCTCGCGCACCGTGCACGGCGGGGACATCCAGTTCAGCGGCTTGTAGGAGCCTCCGTCGGAGTGCACCAGCACCGAGCCGTCCGACTTGAGCATGAGCACCCGCGTCGCCATCGGCAGGTGTGCGCTCAAGCGTCCGGCGTAATCCACCTGGCAGCGTGCCACGACAAGTCTCACGGGCGATGAATCTACAGTCCGGGTTGTGGAGATCGAGCCCGACCGTCCGTGGTGGCGTCCCGAGTCGACGGATGGGGTCGGTAGTACGGCGACCTGGCTGCTCTCGGTGCGTGTGCAGCCCGGCGCCTCGCGCACCGACGTGGTCGGTCCAACGGGCGTCGATGGTGCCGAACTGAAGATCCGTCTCGCCTCGCCACCGGTCGACGGCCGGGCGAACGAGGAGTTGTTACGCTGGCTGGCCCGGGAGGTCGGCGTACCGAAGTCAGCAGTCACGCTGGTGCGGGGCCAGACGTCTCGCTCGAAGGTAGTGAGGATCGACCTGTCGGCTCGGCGGGGCTGACCTCGACCAGCGGACGTGTGATGTCCCTCTCGTTGTGTCCAGATTGTTACCGACGGGTAGTCACGGGCCCCTTCGACTGCGAGAATCCGGGCCATGACTTCGAGCGAGCAGATCTTCAACACGCTGGTGCTTCCGTACCTCAACCACGCGGTGCGCACCTACGAGTCGGGCTACGCCTCGGTGACCGACATCGACGCCGCGATGCGTTTCGGCTGCGGTTACCCCAAGGGCCCGCTGACCGTCGTCGACGAGATCGGCGCCGCCCAGGTCCGCGACCTGCTGGCCGCCCGCTTCGCCGAGACCGGCGACCACCTGCACCAGCCGGCCGACCTGCTGGAGAAGCTGGCCGCCGACGGCCGCACGTTCGCCGAGGAGGCCGCGGCCGCCGGTGAGAGCGCCACCCCGACCTTCAAGCACGACATCACCCGGGTCGGCGTCGTCGGCACCGGCACGATGGCCTCGGGCATCGTCCAGGTCTTCGCCCAGGCCGGGTGCGACGTCGTGTACGTCGGCCGCAGCCAGGACAAGCTCGACGGCGTCGTCGGCTACATCACCAAGAACCTCGACCGCGCCATCGCCAAGGGCAAGGGCACCGAGGACGACAAGGCGAACCTGCTGGGCCGCCTCACCGGCTCGACCGAGCGCGAGGCGCTGGGCGATGTCGACATCGTCGTCGAGGCCATCGCCGAGGACCTCGAGATCAAGCTCGAGCTGTTCCGCGACCTCGACAAGATCACCAAGCCGGGCGCGATCCTCGCGACGACGACCTCCTCGCTGCCGATCACGCAGCTGGGCGACGCGACGGGTCGTCCGCAGGACGTCATCGGCATGCACTTCTTCAACCCCGCACCGGTGATGAAGCTGGTCGAGATCATCACGACCTCCGCGACGTCCGCCGACGTCGACGAGACCGTTCGGGCGCTCACCGCCAACGTGGGCAAGGTCGGCGTCTCCGCCGGCGACCGTGCGGGCTTCATCGTGAACCTGCTGCTCTTCCCGTACCTCAACGACGCAGTGACGCTCAGCGAGTCGGGTGTCGAGCTGACGACCATCGACGCCGCGATCAAGGAGACCGCCGGTTTGCCGATGGGCCCGTTCGAGCTGCTCGACGTGGTCGGCAACGACGTGTCGCTGGCGATCCAGAAGGAACTCTTCACCGAGTTCGCCGAGCCGGGCTTCCAGCCGGCCAAGACGCTCGAGGCGAAGGTTGCCGCGGGTGACCTCGGCCGCAAGACCGGTGCGGGTTTCCACAACTACGCCAAGTAGCCTTCACGCGTGACGCTTCACCACACGGCTCTCGGCACGACCGGGAGCCGTGTGGTCTTTTTGCACGGGCTGTTCGGCCAGGGAAAGAACTGGACCCAGATCGCCAAGCAGGTCGCCGAGAAGCACCAGGTGCTGTTGGTCGACCTGCCGCACCACGGACGCTCCCCGTGGCCCGAGCGCTTCGACTTCGTCGAGGCGGCGGCCCAGGTCGCCGAGCTCTTGCCCGACGGTCCGGCGACGGTGGTGGGGCACTCGCTCGGAGGCAAGGTGGCCATGTTCCTCGCCCTCCTGCACCCGGAGCGCGTCGAGCGGCTCTGCGTCGCGGACATCTCGCCGGTCAACTACGAGGCGAGCCGTGAGTTCCCCGGCTACATCGCCGCGATGCAGGCGATGGACCTGTCCCAGGTGGTGCAGCGCTCCGACGCCGACCGTCTGCTCGAGCCGGCCGTGCCCGACACGACGGTGCGGTCCTTCCTGCTGCAGAACCTCCGCCGCGACCCGGCTGCGCCGGGCGGCTGGAGCTGGCAGATGAACCTCGAAGTGCTCGGGCGAGACCTCCCGGTCATCAGCGGCTGGCCCGAGGCGCAGCTGGCCGACCGGCCGCCGTACGGCGGACCGGTGCTGTGGCTGGCTGGCGGCCGCTCCGACTACGTGAAGCCCGAGTACGACGCCGCGATGGACCGCTGGTTCCCGCGCAACCGCAAGGTGACCATCAAGGACGCCGGCCACTGGCTGCACTCCGAGCGCCCCGAGATCTTCCTCGACGTGCTGCAGCGCTTCCTGGGCGACTGAGGGTCTCGACCTACCAGATCGCTTCGGCGTACTCGGGGTGGTCGATGAACGGGTTCCGGTTGCCCTGGTAGTCGGCGTAGATCTTGCCGTTGCGAGCCCGCTCGGCGGCCGTGACCGGGTCGGCGGCGTGCCAGGCGAGCAGGACGGAGATCTTGCCGAGGTACGGCGTCGTGCCGTTGATCAGGTTGTTCAACTCGAGGTCTGCAAAGCCGTCGCCGCCTTCGTAGCGGACGGCCATGTACATCAGGCCGCGGGCGACGTCGCCCTTGACCGAGTCGCGCGGCTCGAACGAGTCGGCGTCGGTGAAGCAGTCCGAGCACTGGGAGACGGCTGAGCCGCCGTTGTCGAAGTCCTTGTTGCCGCGGGTGGAGTTGACCGTCACGTCCTCGGGACGCAGGTGGTGCAGGTCGGTGCCGGGGCCGGACGCCGTACCGAAGTCGCCGTGGCTCTGCGGCCAGGTGTGTTCACGGTTCCAGTCGTCGGCGTTGCCCCCGTTGGTGGTCTTGGGGACCGAACGGCCGGAGTAGAACTCGATGACGTTGGCGGCGTTGTTCGGGTCGGCGTCGGTGACCTTCAGTGCTTCCCAGACCTGGGTGTACGTCAGGCGCGCGTTGCCGTCGATGATGCCGTAGAGCGCCGTCGCGAGCGCGGCGCCGGCCTTGCCTGCAGCGGGGTCGTAGTAGCCCGCCGGAATGCTCGGGTCGCCCGGGTCGGGATCGGGGTCCGGGTTGGTGCCGACGAGCGCGAACGCGCTGCTGCCGGTGAGGCCGGGGTGCGAGAAGTACGCCGCCAGGGTGCCGGTCACGTCGATCTGCTTGCCGAGCAGCGACGGGTTGGTCTTGAGCCCGAAGGACGCGCGGAACGCCGAGGGGATCTGGACGTAGAGCATCGACCCGGTCGAGGTGGTGCTGGGGGAGTCCGCCAGTGCGAGCGCGTAGTCGTTCGGGAAGTTGCTTCGGACGACGGTCGAGGTCGCGGTCGGCTGCCCGACGACGTACCCGCGAACGGTCGCCGTCGACGAGTTCTGGGTGGCGATGGCCTGCGCCACCGTGATCGGCGCGGCGGCCGACGCTGGTTGCGGCCGCGGCGCGACGAGGAGGAGCGAGGTGGCCAGGAGGATGAGGAGGAGGGCGCAGAGCGTTCGCCGACGCAGCCCGAGCATGCGTGTCATGTTCGGGATCCTGTCTCACCGGCGACGCCCTGAACAGCCCCTGGCGCCAGATGTCACACGCCCGTCATCGGGCGTTGGCTACTCGTCCGTCTCGGCCTGGCGGGCACGGTAGGCCGCCACGGCGTTGCGGTTGCCGCAGGTGACCGAGCAGAACCGCTTGGAACGGTTGCGGGACAGGTCGAGGACGACGCCCTCGCAGTCATCGTCGGCGCAGGTGCTGAAACGTGACATCTCGTCGGCCCGGACGACGTCGATCATCGCCATCGCGGTCTCGACCACGATCCGCTCGGCGAACGGCCGGTCCGGCCCGACGGCGTGCAGGTGCCAGTCGAGTCCGTCGTGGCGCTGGAGCTGGGGGAGCGCACTGGCCTCGAGCAACATCGCATTGAGAAGCACGACCGCGCGGTCGCGGTCGGCCGTCATCAGGGCCCGCAGCTGCGGTACGACGGCGCGCACCTCGTCCAGTTCGGCCTGGTCGCCGTCGTGGCGGCCGGTGTAGCCGTACTCGCCGAAGAAGTCGTCCAGCTCCGCGACGGTCGTCATCGTCGCGGGCTCGACGGCCGAGTTCACGAGGGCGACGGCCGCCTGCAGCGACCAGTTCGTGTCATGGGTGAAAACCACTTTGACAGGTTACCGCACCCAGCGTACGGTCATGAGTCATGACGACGTTGACCCGTGACATCGAGGCGGTTCCGGTGTCGCGCGCTGCACCCGGACTCCTGCTCGCGCTCACCTCGGCGGCTGCTTTCGGACTCTCGGGTGCGCTGGCCCGCCCGCTGCTCGACGCCGGGTGGACTGCAGGAGCCGTCGTCCTGATCCGGATCGCGATCGGTGCGGCCGTGGTGCTGCCCTTCGGCATCGTCGCGCTGCACGGCCGTTGGGGCGTGCTGCGGCGCAACGCCCTCACCGTGCTCCTCTACGGCACGCTGGCGGTCGCTGGAGCACAGTTCTGCTACTTCTCCGCCGTCCGCACGATGGAGGTCGGCCCGGCACTTCTCATCGAGTACACCGCGCCCGCGGCTGTCGTCGTCTGGATGTGGCTGATGCACGGCCAGCGTCCGGGCCGGATCACGGTGCTCGGCGCAGTCGTCGCTGCTGCCGGTCTGCTGCTCGTGCTCGACCTGTTCTCCGGAGCCGACTTCGACCTGGCCGGCGCGGCGTGGGCGCTCGCCGCGATGGTCGGCGCGGCGTCGTACTTCGTCATCTCGGCTGACGACCGCAGTGGCCTGCCGCCGATGGCACTGGCCGCTGGCGGTCTCGTCGTCGGTGGCACCTTCCTCGGCGTGCTCGCCCTGATCGGTGTGCTACCGGTCGACGCGGTCGATGCCCAGGTTGCCTATGCCGGCACGGAGGTCGGTGTTGTCGTACCCCTGGTCCTGCTCGGTCTCGTGACCGCCGCGCTCGCCTATGGCACCGGGATCGCGGCCAGTCGGCGCCTCGGCTCCCGCCTGGCGTCGTTCGTTGCGCTCAGCGAGGTCGTGTTGGCCGTCATCTGGGCCTGGGCCCTGTTGGGCGAGCTGCCGTCAGCGATCCAGTTCGTCGGCGGTGCGCTGATCCTGCTGGGCGTGATCGGGGTGAAGCTGGGGGAGCGGAGCGTTGCCGGCGGTGATCCCGCCGCGCAGGTGCAGGTTGATGAGCACGCTGGTGAACGCCGCCCACACGCACCACAGGGAGATCACGGCGTTCTGGTCCAGCCAGACCAGCGTCGCGACGACGACGAGGTTCCCCACCCCGAACCAGCGCAGCGCTGAGCCCCGGGCCGCGAGGCTCGGGGCACAGGTCGCGATGACGTAGGCGCTCAGCGTCACCACGGCAAACGGGTCACCAGGGGCGTAGGAGATGTGGTGGCCGTCGATGCGCCGCGCGACGTCCTCGAAACCCAGTGCGTGCAGGCCCAGGGCGCCGGCGAGCAACCCGAGCCCCATGAACAGCCGATCGAACACCGGGTGCAGCGTGGTCCCGAGCCGCAGGAACGCGAACGGCACGAGGATGGGTACGACGACCAGGGCGATCGCTGCGTAGACCCAGGCGGCGAGGTCACCGATCGTGTCGGAAACGTGCCCCTCGAGGTTCCACCAGACCAGCGTCTCGATGAGCTGGTGGACGCCGAAGACCATCGGCAGGGACGCCAACGCCACCTGGTCGCGGGTGCGGACCTGGCGCAGCGTGTTGACACCGATCCCGGTGATCACGAGACCGGCTGCCAGATCCATCTCTGCGGAGAAACACATGCGGTTGGTCCCCTCGCGTTAGGTGGTGCCGGAATCCTGAGGCGGCAGCTTGCTGCCCGCGGGCTGCGCCGGAGACACGCTCGCCCCATCGGTCAGAGCGCGTCCTGCCGCTTCACCACGACCTCGCGGATGATCAGCAGGATCGCGGCCGCCACCGGGATGGCGAGCAGCGCACCCACGACGCCGAGGAGTCCGGCGCCGACGAGGGCCGCGATCACGATCACGGCACCCGGCAGGTCGACCGACTTGCTCATCACCCGCGGGTAGATCACGTAGTTCTCGACCTGCTGGTAGATCACGTAGAAGATCACGCAGGCGATGCCGGTCTTGAGGTCCGTGGCGAACGCGATCGCACACACGAGGACCGCGCCGATGGTGGCGCCGATCATCGGGATGACGTCGAGTACCGCGACGACGAAGGCCAGCGCGACGGCGTACTCGCGGATCTCGGTGAAGGACAGGAACAGCAGCGAGGAGATGCCGGCGCTGAGGGCGACGACGAAGGCCCCCGAGACGTACCCGCCGATGTTGTGGATCACCTTGTCGCCGAGCTTCGCGACCCGGTCGCGGCGCGAGGCGGGAGCCAACTTGTAGAGGGCGCCCGTGGTGGTCCGCAGCGAGGCGAGGAAGTACAGCGTCAGCACCAGGATGATGAACAGGTTGAAGAGTGCCGAAATGATCTTCAGCCCGACGCCGAGCACGCCGCCGAACAGGCTGGACAGGAAGTCGCCGTCCTCGATCTTCGACTGGATCTTGTCGATGACGTCGTACTCGCGGTTGAGGTCCTGGATCCGGTCGTTCTTCTTGAGTTCGTCGAGCCAGCCCGGTGCGCTGTTGGTGATCGCCGTGATCTGGTCGGTGATGACCGGGACGATGGCGACCAGGAACAGGCCCACCATCGCGAGCGCGATCACGATGACCAGGGTCACCGCGAACGAGCGCCGCAGGCCGCGGCGCTCGAGGAACTCCACCGACGGGTTCAGGCCCGCCGCGAGGAAGAACGACACCACGACCAGCATCAGCACCGAGCCGATGCCGAGGATCGCCTGGAACAGCCAGTAGGCGATCAGCGCGCCGAGCGCACCGACGAACCCGTAGTAGAACGGCGACCGGCGGTCGAACGGCTTGCCGGGTTGACCGTACGGCGGCGTGGCCGCCTCGACAGGGGCGGCGGGGTCGATTCCGGCGTGCTCCTGGACGCCGTCCTCGACCACGCCGTCGGTGTCAGGTGTGCTCAATTCTCGTCCTCGCCGAACCCGGCGACGAGGTCAGCGAGCGAGGAGAGCTGGGCCGTGATCGCGTCGCGGCGCTTGGTGAGGCGGTCGAGCTCGGCGCGCTTGGCAGCCACCTCGCGCTGGACCTCGGCGTCACCGCTGGCGGTGATGGCCTCGGCCTGGGTGCGGGCCGACACGACGATCTGCTCGGCCTCGCGCCGGGCGCGAGCGAGCAGGCCCTCGGACTCGACCTGGGCGGCCGAACGGTTCTCGGTCGCCTGCTTGCTGGCCTCGACCGCACGGGCCTCGGCCGCGGCAGCGCGCTGCTCGGACTCCTCGACGAGGCGGCGGGTCTCGGCAACGGCAGTGTTGTGGTGGTCGGTGGCCTCGCGAGCGAGGCGCTCCTTCTCCACGGCCAGCGCACGACGCGCCTCCTGGACCTCGCGGTCGGCGGCGGCGCGGGCCTGCTCGACCTCGCGCTGGGCCTGGCTGCGCTGCTCGGACGCCTCCTGCTGCGCGGCGAGGCGCAGCTGGTCGGCCTCGCGGCGAGCGGCCGCGAGGGTGTCCGCGGCCTCGCTCTTGGCGAGCGAGCGCTCCTGTTCGGCGTCGGTCAGCAGGCGGGTGCGGTTCTCCTCGAGCTCACGCAACTGGACCGCACGCATGTCGTCCGCCTCGCGGGCGGCTTCCGCGCGGATGGCCTTGGCATCGCGGGCGGCCTGCTCGCGGATCTCTGCGGCATCCGCCTCGGCACCGCCACGGATCTCGCTGGTCTCCTCCTCGGCCAGGCGCAGCATCGCGCTGGCGCGGCCACCGAGGCCGGCGTACGAGGGTGCTTCGCTCTCGGAGAGGTCGGCCTTGAGGCGGTTGACCTCCTTCTCGAGGTCGATCACGCGCTGCTCGGACTCGGTCAGGCTGGCGCCCAGCGTCGCCTTCTCGCTCGAGAGGGTGCGGATCTGCGCGTCCACGGCGTCACGGTCGTAGCCGCCCTTGCGGACGACCGGCAGGCCACCCGAGGACGGGGTGCCGGTGAAGCCGACGGGGCGCGCGCCGGCCGCGGCGGGGGGCGCCGCGGGCGATGCGGCGCGGGGGCGTGCCTGACCCGTCGTCTGGGCTGCGCGGGCGGGGGTGGCTGCCTGCGGGCGTGCTGCCGGAGCGGGGCTCACGGCGGGGATGACCTGCGTCGGCTCGTCTTCAGTGGCCTTGGTGCTCACGTGCTTGGGCTCCTGGCTGGTGTTCGGCTCGTCGTCGAAAATGGACAGACCCTGGTCGCTCATTTGAATGAGCCTCCCTGGCTCTCGATGCGGTTCGTGGGGGGACGCGGCCCATGATCCCCGATGAGCAAGGGGAATCCCAGCCCGCCCCGCCGGATCGGACCAGCATCACACGCGGGAAGGGCGAACGGGCCCGCGCAGAGCGCGAGCCCGTTCGTCGTGCGTGGTCGAGGAGGTCGCTCAGCGACCGTCTCGAGACCGATCAGATGCCGCGGAAGAGGTTGATCTTGTCGAGGTGCTTCTCGCGGAGCTCGCCGTTGCGGACGCCGAGACCCTCCTCGGGCGAGAGGGCGAGGACGCCGACCTTGCCCTGGTGGAGGTTCTTGTGGACGTCGAGGGCGGCCTGGCCGACGTTGTCGAGCGAGTAGACGCGCGACAGGGTCGGGTGGATCTTGCCCTGCGCGATGAGGCGGTTGGCCTCCCACGACTCGCGGTAGTTGGCGAAGTGGGAGGAAACGATGCGCTTGAGGTTCATCCACAGGTACCGGTTGTCGTACTCGTGCATGTAGCCCGTGGTCGAGGCACAGGTGGTGATGGTGCCGCCCTTGCGGGTGACGAACACCGAGGCGCCGAAGGTCTCGCGGCCCGGGTGCTCGAAGACGATGTCGATGTCCTCGCCGCCCGTGAGTTCACGGATCTTCTTGCCCAGGCGCAGCCATTCCTTGGGGTTCTGCTGGGTGTTCTCGTCGTTCCAGAACTTCCAGTTCTCCTCGGAACGGTTGATGACCAGCTCGGCGCCCATGTTGCGCACGATCTGGGCCTTCTCCTCATTCGAGACCACGCAGATCGGGGTGGCGCCACCGTTGAGGGCGTACTGCGTCGCGAAGCCACCCAGGCCACCGGAGGCGCCCCAGATCAGGACGTTGTCGCCCTGCTTCATGTTGCCGCCGTTCTTGGAGACCAGCTGGCGGTAGGCGGTGGAGTTCACCAGGCCGGGCGCAGCGGCCTCTTCCCAGGTGAGGTGCTCGGGCTTGGGCATGAGCTGGTTGGCCTTGACCATCGCGACCTCGGCGAGGCCACCGAAGTTGGTCTCGAAGCCCCAGATGCGCTGCTCGGGGTCCATCATCGAGTCGTCGTGGCCGTCAGCGGACTCCATCTCGACCGAGAGGCAGTGCGCGACGACGCGGTCGCCCGGCTTCCACTTCGTCACACCGGCGCCGACGCGGAGCACGACGCCGGACAGGTCGGATCCCACGACGTGGTACGGCAGGTCGTGGCGCTTGGTCAGCTCGGAGAGCTTGCCGTAGCGCTCGAGGAACCCGAACGTGGAGACGGGCTCGAAGATCGAGGTCCACACGGTGTTGTAGTTGATCGCCGACGCCATGACGCCGACGAAGACCTCGCCCGGACCGAGCTCGGGCAGCGGCACGTCCTCGACGTGCAGCGACTTGCGCGGGTCCTTCTCCTTCGAGGGCACGCCCTCGAACATGTTGACCTCGTCCTTGTGGACGGTCACGGCGCGGTAGGACTCCGGAAGGGCCAAACTCGCGAAGTCCTGCGAAGAGGCGTCGTCGGCGAGGATGGCGTCGAGGATGTGCTGCACGGTCGTTGTCTCCCTGGTTCTGAATTCTTGGGGTGGCAATCGCTAATTGGGCACGGCCGCCGCGAAGATTACCCATGAGTAACCGCAGGATGGGGCCTTCGTGACGGTTGTCTCAGTCAGCGCCCGGGCGCCCTTCACCTGTCGGCGGCTCTTCGATGGGCCACGATAGGCCCTGTGACGTTGCCACCGGGTTGCCCGTCCACGATCGACCTCAACGCCGATGTCGGCGAATCCTTCGGTCGCTGGCCGCTGGGTGATGACCGGGCGTTGATGCCGCACCTGTCGAGCGCCAACGTGGCCTGCGGATTCCATGCGGGCGACCCGCTCACGCTGCGGCGCACGTGTGCGCTCGCGGTCGAGCAGGGCGTGGCGATCGGGGCGCAAGTGGGCTACCGCGACCTCGCTGGCTTCGGGCGGCGGTTCATCGACGTCGCGCCGGAGGACCTCGAAGCAGACGTGCTCTACCAGTTGTCGGCCCTGGCCGGGCTGGCTGCTGCGGCCGGAGGTCGCGTCACCTACCTCAAGCCCCACGGTGCGCTCTATCACGCGGTGAGCAAGCACCCGGAGCAGGCGGATGCCGTGATCGCGGCGGTCGTCGCGTTCGGTGGACTGCCGGTCCTGGGCCTCGCTGGATCGGCTTTCCTGGACCGCGCGACCGCGGCGGGCCTGCTTGTCGTGGCTGAGGGCTTCGCCGATCGCGCCTACCTGCCGTCCGGTGGGCTGGTCCCGCGGTCCGAGCCGGGAGCGCTGCTCGTGGATCCTGCTGCCGTGGCTGCGCAGGCCGTCAGGCTGGCCTCATCCGGGGAGGTGCACTCGCTGTGCCTCCACGGTGACTCGCCGGGGGCTGCCGCTTCGGCCGCTGCGGTGCGGGCCGCACTGTCGGACGCCGGGATCGCGGTGGAGGCGTTCGGCTCGTCATGAAGGTGCTCCCGTACGGCGACCGCGGACTGCTGCTCGAACTGGCCGACACCGCCGCGGTGGTGGCGTGCGTGGATGCGTTGCGGGACCCCGCGCTGCTGGGGCGGGTCGGTGATCTGGTCGCGGACGTCGTACCCGGGGCTCGAACGGTGTTGCTCGTCGCTCGCCCGGGTGTCGGCCTCGACGCGCTGCGCGCGATGGTTCCTGACGAAACGCACCTTCAAAGGGCGGATTTCGGTGCTTTGGGCCAGGGACCAGCCCCGGAGGTCGTCATCCCGGTGCAGTACGACGGCCCGGACCTGGCGAACGTGTCGACCCACACGGGGCTGAGTGAGGACGAGGTCGTCGCCGCGCACACCGGCACGCCGTGGCGGGTGGCCTTCGGCGGCTTCGCGCCCGGCTTCGCCTACTTGGTCGGCGGCGACCCCCGGCTGCAGGTGCCGCGGCACGAGTCACCCCGGGCGAAGGTGCCCGCCGGCGCCGTCGGCCTGGCGGGGGAGTTCAGCGGGATCTACCCGCGGTCCTCGCCCGGCGGCTGGCAGCTGATCGGCCAGACCGACACCGTGCTGTGGGACCTGGAGCGGGATCCGCCTGCACTGCTCGGTGCTGGTGTGACGGTGCGGTTCGAGGCGATCGATGGCTGAGCTGGTCGTGCGCGCGCTCGGCGGAGCCTGCCTCGTGCAGGATGCGGGTCGGCCGGGGCACGCCGCGATCGGCGTCGGGTCCAGTGGCGCGGCCGATCGGTCGTCGTACCGACTCGGGAACCGGGTGGTCGGCAACGCCGACGGTGCGGCCTCGCTCGAAGTGACCCTCGGCGGTCTCGAGGTCGAGGCAACCGGTGTCGTGTGGGTGTGCGTGACCGGTGCCCCGGTGCCGCTCGACGTCGACGGACGCGCGGAACCGACGGGCGCCGTCCTGGCGCTTCGCCCCGGCCAGCGGCTCCGGCTCGGGACGCCGACGTCCGGCCTGCGCTCGTACCTCGCCGTACGTGGCGGCATCGCGGTGCCGCCGCTCCTGGGCTCCCGCGCCCACGACACCCTCGCCAGTCTCGGTCCGGCGCCGCTGTCCGCGGGCGATCGACTGCCGGTGGGCGACGCGATCGCGGGCGAGATGCTCGTCGACGCCGTCCCGTCGCAGTCGTACGACGACCGGCCGGTCCTGCGCGTCCTGCAGGGCCCGCGCGCGGACTGGGTCACGGATGCCGATCGGCTCGTCTCCGTGACGTGGCGGGTCGGGTCGGCCAGCGACCGCGTCGGGCTACGCCTCGAGGGCGCGTCCCTCACGCCGGTGGCCGAGCGTGGCCAGTTGCCGAGCGAGGGCGCCCTCCGTGGCGCGATCCAGGTCCCGCCGAACGGCGGACCCGTGGTGTTCGGACCCGACCACCCGGTGACGGGTGGCTATCCGGTGGTCGGTGTGGTCATCGACGCCGACACCGACCGGCTGGCCCAGCTCCGTCCCGGAGACGAAGTCCGGTTCCGCTGGGCCTGACGAGGTGCGTGGGTTTCTTACGCGAGGTGCGTGGGTTTCTTACGCGAGGTGCGTGGGTTTCTTACGCGAGGTGCGTGGGTTTCTCACCCGAGAGTGCGCAACTGACGCACGTCGACCAAGAAACTGCCGCACCTCGACCAAGAAACCCACGCACCTCGTGGGTCAGTGGGGGGCGGCGGAGGGCTCGACCAGTTCCACGAGCACGCCGCCGGCGTCCTTGGGGTGGATGAAGTTGATCCGGCTGTTGGCGGTGCCGCGCTTGGGCTCGGGGTAGAGCAGGCGCAGGCCACGCTCGCGCAGGATCGCGGAGACCTGGTCGAGGTCGGTGACGCGGTAGGCGAGCTGCTGCAGGCCGGGGCCACTGCGGTCGAGGAACTTGGCGATCGTCGACTCGTCGTTCAGGGGAGCGAGCAGCTGGATGCAGGAACCGGAGTCACCGACGGCGACCATGGCCTCGCGGACGCCCTGCTCCTCGTTGGTCTCCTCGTGCGCGACGACCATGCCGAAGTTGTCGCGGTAGAACGCGATGGCGACGTCGAGGTCGGGCACGGCGATGCCGACGTGGTCGATCGCGGTGAACAGGTGCTTCGGGAGGTCAAGGCTCATGGGACCCATTGTGCCGAAGTCCGGCGGACGCCCCGGCGCCTGTCCGGCTGTGACGAGTGCCTCAGCCGGCCGCGTTGAGACCCCTCCCACACGCACGTGACCCGCGAGTAGTGTTGATGAGGTTCGGCCGCACGTTTCCCCGAACGCATCGTCACCCTGTTCCTTTTCACACGGTTCTTTCACGGAGGCAGCAATGTCCGACAACCCCACCGTCATCGTCGCCGGGGCACGTACCCCGATCGGCCGCCTGCTCGGAGGGCTCAAGTCCTTCTCTGCTGCCGACCTCGCGGGCGTCGCCATCAAGGGCGCGCTGGAGAAGTCGGGCGTCTCGCCAGACCAGGTCGACTACCTCATCCTCGGCCAGGTTCTCCAGGCCGGTGCGGGCCAGAACCCCGCCCGCAGCGCCGGTATCGCCGGTGGCCTGCCGCTGAGCGTCCCGTCGATCACGATCAACAAGGTCTGCCTCTCGGGCATCAACGCGATCGCGCAGGCCGACCAGCTGATCCGCTCCGGTGAGGCCGAGATCGTCCTCGCCGGTGGCATGGAGTCGATGACCAACGCTCCGCACCTGCTCCCCAAGAGCCGTGAGGGCTTCAAGTACGGCGACGTCGCGCTCGTCGACTCGATGGCCTACGACGCGCTCTACGACCAGACCACCACCCAGGCGATGGGCAACCTCACCGAGGCCGTCAACGCCGAGCGTGACAACCCGCTGAGCCGCGAGGAGCAGGACGAGTTCTCGGCCCGTTCGCACCAGCTCGCCGCTGCTGGTCAGAAGAACGGCGTCTTCGACGACGAGATCGTTCCCGTGAGCATCCCGCAGCGCAAGGGTGACCCGGTCGTCATCAGCGCCGACGAGGGCGTGCGTGGCGACACCACGGCCGAGTCGCTCTCGGGCCTGCGTCCCGCGTTCTCCAAGACCGGCACGATCACCGCTGGCTCCGCCTCGCAGATCTCCGACGGTGCCGCCGTCGTCGTCGTGACGAGCAAGAACAAGGCCCAGGAGCTCGGCCTGCCGATCCTTGCCGAGATCGTCAGCCACGGCCAGGTCGCCGGCCCCGACTCCACCCTCCAGCTGCAGCCGGCCAACGCGACGCAGAAGGCCCTCGACAAGGCCGGCCTGACCGTTGCCGACCTCGACCTGGTCGAGTTCAACGAGGCGTTCGCCGCTGTCGGCATCGAGTCGGCTCGCGCCCTCGGCATTCCGGAGGAGAAGGTGAACGTCAACGGCGGCGCCATCGCCATCGGTCACCCGCTGGGTGCCTCGGGCGCCCGCATCACCCTCCACCTCGCGCTCGAGCTCCAGCGCCGCGGTGGCGGCGTCGGTGCCGCGGCGCTGTGTGGCGGTGGCGGTCAGGGTGACGCCCTCGTCATCCGGGTCCCCTCTGCCTGACGAGTCAGACAGGAACGCTTTGCCTGACGTAGGCATTCAGGGCGGCCGCCGCGGTGTCACCGCGGCGGCCGTTCCTGCATTGGTGGAGAAGGCCCGCGAAGGCGATCCGCGGTCGGTCGGCCGGCTGGTGTCGCTCGTCGAGGACGAATCGCCGCTGCTGCCGGAGCTGACCAGGGTCCTCTCGCCGTACGCCGGGCACGCCCGGATCATCGGCCTCACCGGCTCGCCCGGCGTCGGCAAGTCGACGTCCACCAACGCGCTGATCGGTGAACTGCGCAAGCGCGACCAGCGGGTCGCCGTACTCGCTGTGGATCCGTCGTCGCCGTTCTCCGGCGGGGCGCTGCTCGGCGACCGGATCCGGATGGGCGACCACGTCCTGGACCCCGGGGTCTTCATCCGCTCGATGGCGGCCCGCGGGCACCTCGGCGGACTGGCCTGGACCACCCCGCAGGCACTACGCGTCCTGGACGCGGCGGGCTTCGACGTCGTCCTCGTGGAGACGGTCGGCGTCGGTCAGAGCGAGGTCGAGGTCGCCGGCCAGGCCGACACCACGATCGTGCTGCTCGCCCCCGGCATGGGCGATGGCATCCAGGCGGCCAAGGCCGGGATCCTGGAGATCGGCGACGTGTACGTCGTCAACAAGGCCGACCGTGAGGGCGCCGAGAAGGTGCGTCGCGACCTGCGCTCGATGCTCGGCCTCGCCGAACGCCGCGACGGCGCCTGGCAGCCGCCGGTCCTGAAGACCACCGCCTCGACCGGTGACGGTGTCGTGGAAGTCGTCGACGCGATCGAGCAACACGGCGACTGGCTGCGCGAGAGCGGCGAGCTCCAGCGCCGGCGCGTCCGGCGCGCCCGCAACGAGATCGAGACCCTCGCCCTGACCGCGCTCCGGCGCCGGTGGGGGACCGTGGGCGAGGGCGACCGCCTCGACGAACTCGCGAAGGCGGTGGTGGCCGGTGAGACCGACCCCTACGCCGCCGCCGACAGCCTCCTGTGAGGATGGCGCCATGGACCAGGGTGTGAAGGACGTCGTCATCCTCGGGTCGACGGGATCCATCGGTACCCAGGCCCTGGACCTCGTCCGGGCCAACCCGGACCGGTTCCGTGTCGTCGGACTGACTGCGGGCGGCAGCAACCCCGACCTGTTCGAGAAGCAGGTCGCGGAGTTCTCTCCGCGCTTCCACGGGCTGGGCGAGGAGGCGAGCGTCGACGCCGCGCAGGAGACCTGCGATGTCGTCCTCAACGGCATCACCGGTGCCGTCGGGCTGCGCCCCACCCTGGCCGCTCTCGACGCCGGCACCACGCTCGCGCTGGCCAACAAGGAGTCGCTCGTCATGGGCGGCCCGTTGGTGCTGGAGCGCGCCAGGCCGGGCCAGATCGTGCCCGTCGACTCCGAGCACAGCGCGCTCGCGCAGTGCCTGCGGGTCTCGACAGGCTCGACCAACGGCTACCACGACGTACGACGACTGGTGCTCACTGCCAGCGGCGGACCCTTCCGCGGGCGGACCCGCGACCAGCTCACGTCGGTCACGCCGGAGGAAGCCGGGAACCACCCGACCTGGGACATGGGTCCGGTGATCACCATCAACTCCGCGACCCTGGTCAACAAGGGCCTCGAGGTGATCGAGGCGCACCTGCTCTTCGGCATTCCGTACGACCGGATCGAGGTCGTGGTGCACCCGACGAGCGTCGTGCACTCGATGGTGGAATTCGTCGACGGCTCGACCCTGGTCCAGGCCAGCCCGCCGACGATGCTGATCCCGATCGCCCTCGGCCTGTCCTGGCCGGACCGGGTGCCGGACTCCGCGCCCGCCGTCGACTGGACGAAGCCGGAGACGTGGGAGTTCTTCCCGCTCGACAACGACGCGTTCCCGGCCGTCGCGCTGGCCCGCGCCGCGGGAGCCCGCGGCGCCACCGTGCCGGCGGTCTACAACGCCGCCAACGAGGTCGCCGTCGAGGCGTTCCGCACCGGCCGGTTGCCGTTCACCGGGATCGTTGACGTGGTCGCCAGCGCGGTAGCCGCGCACGACGTACCCTCGGGTGAGCAGCTTTCCCTCGATGACATCCTCGCGGCCGACGCGTGGGCGCGGGACGCCGCAGCCCGATCCATCGCCGCTTCCTGACCGCAAGGACCTGATCGCCCGCATGACCGTTCTGCTCTACACCCTCGGCGTCCTGATCTTCTTCACTGCGATCTTGGCGTCCATCGGCCTGCACGAACTCGGGCACATGATCCCGGCGAAGAAGTTCGGCGGGAAGGTCACCCAGTACTTCATCGGCTTCGGGCCGACGGTGTGGAGCAAGCAGGTCGGCGAGACCGAGTACGGCGTCAAGGCGATCCCGCTCGGTGGCTACGTCAAGATCGTCGGGATGCTGCCCCCGGCTGCGGCCGACCTTGCCGACGAGGTCGAGGTGGACGCCGACGGCAACGAGGTGTTCAAGGTCCGCAAGTCCAACACCGGCATGTTCACCCAGCTGATCTCGGACGCCCGTGCAGCCGAGTGGGAGCTGGTCGGTCCGGAGGACCACGACCGCCTCTTCTACCGCTTCCCGTGGTGGAAGAAGGTCATCGTGATGGCCGGTGGTCCGAGCGTGAACATCGTGATCGCGTTCCTGATCTTCGCCGGGGTGTTCGCCACCTACGGCAACGGGAGCGACAACGTCGTGGAGACGACCGTCGACGAAGTCCACGCCTGCGTGGTTCCGCCGTCCGAGGACGGGCGGGCCTGCACCGCCGAGGAGGTCCAGACCTCCCCGACGCCGGCCTACGCGGCGGGAATCCAGAAGGGCGACCGGATCGTCTCCTTCAACGGCGCCCGGGTCACCGACTGGGACCAGATGCAGGGCCTCGTCCGGGCCAACAAGGGCGACAAGGCGACGATCGTCATCGAACGCGACGGCGTCGAGCAGACGATCACCACCAACACGACGGTGACGCCCCGTTTCCTCAAGTCCGGTGACACCGAGACCCAGGAAGTGGGCTTCCTCGGCGTCAGCCCTGAAAGCCACGCACGTACGGGCGGTGTCTTCTACACGATCGGCCAGATGGGCCACATGACGGTCGACGTGGCCAAGTCGCTCGCCACCCTGCCCGAGAAGGTGTGGGGCGTGGCGAAGGCGATCGTCGGGGTCGAGGAGCGTGATCCGCTCGGCCCGGTCAGCATCGTCGGCGGCGGCCGTCTCGCCGGTGAGGTCGCGTCCCACGACGAGATCAACGTCCAGGACAAGACGGTGTCGTTGCTGATGCTGATCGCCGGCTTCAACTTCTTCATCGGCATGTTCAACTTCGTGCCGCTGCTGCCCCTCGACGGCGGTCACATCGCCAGTGCGCTGTGGGAGGGAATCCGCCGCGGCTGGGCGAAGGTCTTCGGGCGCCCCGACCCCGGCTACGTCGACGCGGCCAAACTTCTCCCCATTGCGTACGTCGTCGCGAGCGCCCTGCTCGTCATGGGCGTCGTGCTGATCGTCGGCGACCTCGTCGTACCGCTCCACCTCGAATCCTGACGCCTTCCCCGAAGCGGCCACGCTGTGCCGTGGAAGTAGTCTTGAGGCCATGACGTCGATCAGCCTGGGCATGCCGGAAGCACCCCCGCCGGTACTGGCTCCGCGCCGGACCACCCGCCAGATCAATGTCGGCAAGGTCGGCGTCGGCAGCGACCACCCGGTGTCGGTCCAGTCGATGACCACGACGCTCACCTCGGACGTCAACACCACGCTGCAGCAGATCGCCGAACTGACGGCTGCAGGATGCGACATCGTGCGCGTGGCGTGCCCCAGCCAGGACGACGCGGACGCGCTGGCGGAGATCGCCCAGCACAGCCAGATCCCCGTGATCGCGGACATCCACTTCCAGCCGAAGTACGTCTTCGCCGCGATCGACGCCGGCTGTGCAGCGGTCCGCGTCAACCCCGGCAACATCAAGAAGTTCGACGACCAGATCAAGGAGATCGCGAGGGCCGCCAACGACCGCGGCACCTCGATCCGGATCGGGGTCAACGCGGGTTCGCTCGACAAGCGACTGCTCGAGAAGTACGGCAAGGCCACGCCCGAGGCGCTCGTCGAGTCCGCGGTGTGGGAGGCCAGCCTGTTCGAGGAGCATGGCTTCCGTGACTTCAAGATCTCGGTCAAGCACAACGACCCCGTCGTGATGGTGCGCGCCTACGAACTTCTCGCCGAGGCGGGGGACTGGCCGTTGCACCTCGGTGTCACCGAGGCGGGCCCGGCGTTCCAGGGCACCATCAAGTCGGCGACCGCCTTCGGTGCCCTCCTCTCGCAGGGCATCGGTGACACCATCCGCGTGTCCCTGTCGGCCCCGCCGGTCGAGGAGGTCAAGGTCGGCATCCAGATCCTGCAGTCGCTCAACCTGCGCCCCCGCAAGCTCGAAATCGTCTCCTGCCCGTCCTGCGGCCGCGCCCAGGTCGACGTCTACACGCTGGCCGAGCGGGTCACCGCCGGCCTCGAGGGCCTCGAGGTGCCGCTGCGCGTGGCCGTCATGGGCTGTGTCGTCAACGGCCCCGGTGAGGCCCGTGAAGCCGACCTCGGTGTCGCCTCCGGCAACGGCAAGGGCCAGATCTTCGTCAAGGGCGAGGTCATCAAGACCGTCCCCGAATCGATGATCGTGGAGACTCTCATCGAAGAGGCGTTGAAGCTCGCCGAGTCGATGGAGCCGGTCGAGGGCGCCGAGCCGTCGATCTCCGTGTCCTGACGACTCAGACGCCCCACATGGCCGCGACGTGCCGTGCATCGGTGCCGCAGCAGCCGCCCAGCACCTCGAGGTTTCCGAACGCATCGATCAGCGGCTGCTGATCGATGGCGAGCTGCACCGGGTCGCCCTCGTCGAGCACCTCGGACTCGTCGAGTTCTGCATGCGTCATCGTCGAGGCGTTGACCCGCAGGCCACCGATCCGCTCACGCCACGCAGCGCCGTCGAGCTCGTCGAAGCCGGCGAGGATGTGCGTCGGGTGGGCGCAGTTGATGACGAAGTACGCCGGCGTCGCGACCGCGTCGACAGCCGCGACCGCCTCGGACAGGCGAGTGCCGTCAGGCAGGCGCCCGTCGGTCTCGACCGTGAATCCGATCCCGATCGGGATCCCCACGTCGGCCGCGGCGCGCGCCAAACCGATCGCCTCGCCGACCTCCGTCAGCGTGAGGACGCACGCACGAGAGGCACCGGCGGAGGCGAACGAAGCCAGCTGGGGCCGGTGGTAGTCGGCGGCCGCATCGGGTTCGACCGGTCCGGCAGAGGCGTAGCCATCGCCCCGCGGACCGACCATCCCGCCCACCGACCAGCCGACCAGGTCGGCCTCGCGCTCGCGGGCCAGCCCGGTCATGAACTCGACAGCCGTCCGGTTCACGCGGTCGAGCCCGGCGGCGTCGTACCCGAGGAGGGTGGCGTGGTCGGGATTCGCGCGCCACGTGGGCGTCTCGAGCAGAAGTGGGGCTCCTGCCCGGACGGCGATGTCGACGTACGCGCGGTAGTAGTCAGTGAGGGCTGCGCGGCCCTCGACGCTGTCCAGCAGTGGGAATGCGGCGAACTCGGGGAGCTCGATCCCGCGCAGGAAGAGCAGGTCGGTCTCCAGACCGCCGTCGGTGACATGTCGGGTCATGGGGCCCTCCTTTCGGCAGGTCGGGCCCCGAGAACGCTCGACCTTGGCTTTGTAGCACGCCAACCGTCAGTGCCAACAGGGCTCGTGCCCTACGCTCGATGGCGTGTTGACCATCCGACACGGCGTTCGCGTCCTCGCGAGCGCTGACCTCCCTGCCTTCCTGGAGCTCGCGAACCAGGATCCGGTGGTCAACGTGTTCGCGGTGCACCGCGCCCACACCACGCGTCTCGAACCACGCTGGCTCGGTGGCGAGATGTGGGGCCGCTTCGAGGACGGCCAACTGGTCGCTGCCTGCCACGCCGCCGCCAACATGGTGCCGGTGCAGGCCGGTCCCGACGATGCGCGTGCCTTTGCCGAGCGTGCGCTCACGCGGCGTCGTACGGCCTCGACGATCGTGGGACCACAGGACGCGGTCCGCGAGATCTGGGGCCAGGTCGGCCCGCACTGGGGCCATCCGCGCGACATGCGATGGGACCAGCGACACCTCGCCATCGACACGGCACCGGCCATTGCGCCGGACCACGGCGTCCGCGCCGGGGTGCGTGACGACCTGCTGACGCTCTATCCCGCCTGCGTCGCGATGTACACCGAGGAGGTGGGCGTCTCGCCGGAGGCCGGAGGAGCCGGCGACCTCTACCGCGCCCGGGTGGCCCAGTTGATCGGACGCGCCTGGTCGTTCGTGCGGTACGACGGCGACGAACTCGTGTTCAAGGCGGAGGTTGCCTGTGCGACTCCGGACGCCGCGCAGATCCAGGGTGTCTGGGTGCCGGCGCACCGCCGCGGCGAGGGCCTGGCGACCGCCGGTATGGCCGCGGTCGTCCAGCAGGTCCGGGCCCGGATCGCGCCGACGGTGTCGCTCTACGTGAACGACTGGAACGTGCCGGCGCGGAAGGCCTACGAGCGGGTGGGGTTCGTCGAGACCGCACGCTTCGCCACCGTCATGTTCTGACCCTGCCGGGTCAGGCACCGATCCGGGGGAGTCCGTTCCACAGCAGGCGGGAGGCGATGTCGGTGACCTCGTCGAGCGTCGCGACCGGATGGTCCTGCCACCATCGTGCGACGCCGTCGACTCCGGTGATCAGGAGTTCGACGACCACGGCGGACTCGGTCGACCCGGCGAGGACGCCTGAGCGGGCAAGGTCCGGGGCGAGCATCATCGCGACCGCCTGCGCTCGCGCCGTGCGGTAGGCAGAGATCACCTGGTCCAGATCTGCATCGCCGGTCGGGATCGGGTCGACCAGGAGTCGCCGCGCCGCCGGCCGTTGCCGGGCGAACGAGAGATAGGCCGTGACGGTGGAACGCAACCGGTCCGATCCGGCGCCTTCGCCCGTGATTCCGGCGCCGACCTCGGCGAGCATGGCGGCGTTCTGGCTGTCGAGCACCTGGACGTAGAGCTCGCGCTTGGACTTGAAGTGGTCGTAGAGGACCGTTCTGCTGACGCCCGCGGCCGTGGCGATCTCACCCACCGACGAGGCGTCGTACCCGCGGTCGGCGAAGACCTCGACGGCGGCGGCTTCGATGCGCTGGCGTCGGGCGGGCGCGGTGAGCCGGCGCCGTACGGTCCCGGTGGTCGTCACGCGGTCTCCTTCTCGCGGGGAGGGCAAACCCACAGTGGTGTCGGAACGGCTGGCGTTCCCCCTTGACCTTCTGTGGCCTCAGTCACAATACTCGCCTTCAACAGTTACCGACACCACTGTCGGTTGTCGTCGTGGGGAGTTCATCAATGTCGCAGCGTCTCGATCGCCGTACCTTGCTCTCGTCCTCGGTCGCGGTGGGTGCCGGTGCGGCGCTGGCCGGGGTCGGCCTGGCGCCGGCCTTCGCGGCCACGCCCGGCAAGAACGCCGTCGTGCTGGGCGGTGGCATGGCCGGACTGACGGCCGCCCACGAGCTGATCGAGCGCGGTTTCTCGGTCACGGTGTTCGAGCCGACCGCCTGGGGCGGCAAGGCGCGCAGCATCCCGTTCGCCGGCACCGGCAGTGGTGGTCGGGCGGACCTGCCCGGCGAGCACGGCTTCCGGTTCTTCCCCGGCTTCTACCACCACGTGCCGGAAACGATGCGCCGCATTCCCTTCGGCTCCGGCACCGTGGGCGACAACCTGGTCGCGGCCACCGGCGGCAAGTTCCTGCGCGGCGGCGACCACGCCGATGCGTTCGTGTTCGGCATCGGCCCCGACCCGGTGTCGCTGCTGACGGTCGATGGCCTGCGCCGCTACCTGCTGGACAACCTGGGCGGTCACGCGGTCCCGCCCCACGAGCTCGTGTACTTCGTCGAGCGCCTTCTGGTGTTCCTCACGAGTTGTGACGAGCGTCGGCTGGGCCAGTGGGAGAAGGTCAGCTGGTGGGACTTCGTCGGCGCGGCCAAGCGCTCGGGGCCGTACCAGAAGATTCTCGCCGCCGGCCTGACGCGCAACCTGGTGGCGGCCAAGGAGACCATCGCCAGCACGCGGACCATCGGCAACATGGGAGAGGCCTTCGTCTACAACATCATGGGCCGCGGCAACGACGGTGCCCTGGATCGGGTCCTCGACCTGCCGACCAATGAGGCATGGATCGATCCGTGGGTGACCTACCTGCGCGGGCTGGGGGTGCGCTTCGTGGGAGGCCAGCGCCTGGTCCGCTACGAGGTCGCTGCCGGCCGGATCGTGGCCGCAGTGCTCGCTGACGCCAACGGCGCGACGAGCCGGGTCGAGGCGGACTGGTTCGTCAGTGCGATGCCGGTCGAGCGCGTCCTGCCGACCCTCACGCCGGACGTCCTGGCGCTCGATCCCGGGCTGAAGGGCCTCGCGAAGCTGCAGACGGACTGGATGGTCGGCATCCAGTTCTTCCTGCGAGACCATGCCGACCTCACCAAGGGCCACATCACCTTCATCGACTCGCCGTGGTCCCTGACCGCGCTGACCCAGGGGCAGTTCTGGGAGGACCGGACGATCTCGCGTGACTACGGCGACGGCGAGGTCGTCGACGTCCTGTCCGTCGACATCTCGAACTGGGACGCGCCGGGAATCCTCTACGGCAAGCCCGCCAAGCAGTGCAGTCGCCAGGAGATCGCCGACGAGGTGCTGGCGCAGATCCGCGACCACCACACCATGGGCGACCTCCTGCCGGAGGGCATCATCCACTCCTGGTTCCTCGACCCGGGTGTGCAGTGGGACGCCGGCACCCTGCGCAACATCAACGAGACCCCGCTGCTCGTGAACACCGTGGACTCCTGGAAGAGCCGGCCGACGGCGCGGACGAAGATCCCGAACCTGTTGATGAGTGGTGACTTCGTGCAGACCGACATCGACCTGGCCACGATGGAGGGGGCCAACGAGTCGGCACGCCATGCCGTGAACGCGATCCTCGACGAATCGCGCTCGACCGCGGCGCAGGTGAAGACCTTCCGGCTCTACGACCCGCCCGAGTTCAAGCTCCTCAAGCAGACCGACAAGCTGCTCTACAAGCTCGGGCAGCGCAACCTGCTGGACGTCATCTGAGCGACCGCGAGGTGCGCGCTGCCATCATGGCGCCATGAGCCTTCCCAGCAGCGCCAAGGTCGTGACCGGTGCGTTCGTCGTCAGCGGCACCGTCCACCTCGTCAAGCCCGAGGTCTTCGAGCCCTTGATGCCGGCGTGGGTGCCGCGCCACCGCGAGGTGATCATCGGTTCGGGTGTCGCAGAACTGGTCTGCGCCGCCGGAATGCTGCATCCGCGCACCCGCAAGCTCGCGGGCTACGCCAGCGCAGCGCTCCTGCTGGGCGTCTTCCCCGGAAACGTGCAGATGGCCCTCGACGCCCAACGCGGTGACAACTCCGCGTTGAAGGCGGCGTCCTGGGCGCGGCTCCCGCTGCAGCTCCCGATGATCCGCGGCGTCCTCAAGGCCGCGCGCTCCGCCTGAGCGTTACTGGTTCGCGGTCCGGGCAGGCGCCGCCGTAGGCTGCGCCCCGTGCTGATGAGGATGTCGACCCTGTTCGTCCGGACCCTTCGAGAGGACCCCTCGGACGCGGAGGTCCCGAGCCACCGTCTGCTGTTGCGGGCTGGCTACATCCGTCGCGCCGCGCCGGGGATCTACACCTGGCTGCCGCTCGGGTTGAAGGTGCTGCGCCGGATCGAGAACATCATCCGCGAGGAGATGGACGGCATCGGCGCGCAGGAGGTCGTCTTCCCCGCGCTCCTGCCCCGGGATCCCTACGAGGCGACCGGTCGCTGGAGCGAGTACGGCGACAACATCTTTCGTCTCAAGGACCGCAAGGACGCCGACTACCTGCTCGGCCCCACGCACGAGGAGATGTTCACGCTCCTGGTGAAGGACATGTACGGCTCCTACAAGGACCTGCCGCTCAGCCTCTACCAGATCCAGACCAAGTACCGCGACGAAGCGCGTCCCCGCGCCGGTGTACTGCGGGGTCGCGAGTTCACGATGAAGGACTCCTACTCCTTCGACGTCAACGACGCCGGGCTCGAGGCGTCGTACCAGAAGCACCGCGACGCCTATGTCCGGATCTTCGACCGGCTCGGCTTCGACTACGCCATCGTCAAGGCGACCGCCGGCGCGATGGGTGGCTCGAAGTCCGAGGAGTTCCTCGCGAAGGCCGAGGTCGGCGAGGACACCTACGTCCGCTGCACCAACTGTGACTACGCCGCCAACGTCGAGGCGGTCGAAGTGCGTCCCACGCCGGTGACGGCGACCGCCGACAACGGCTGGGACGGGGCACCTGCCGCGCACGCCGAGGCCACGCCCGACACCCCGACCATCGCGACCCTCGTCGAGCACCTCAACGCGGCCTTCCCGCGCGAGGACCGGCCCTGGACCGCGGGCGACACGCTCAAGAACGTCGTCGTGGTGCTGCGCCACCCCGACGGCAAGCGCGAGCCCCTCGCCATCGGCCTGCCCGGTGACCGCGAGGTCGACCAGAAGCGCCTCG
This sequence comes from Nocardioides sp. WS12, assembly GCF_014108865.1. Lineage (NCBI taxonomy): Bacteria > Bacillati > Actinomycetota > Actinomycetes > Propionibacteriales > Nocardioidaceae > Nocardioides > Nocardioides sp. WS12. The sequence goes on from NZ_CP053928.1 coordinate 2,522,102, forward strand.
AGGGCCAGTTGGAGCCGATCGAGATCGAGGCGATGGGGGAGGCCGAGTTCGCTGGTCACCCCGCGCTGGTCAAGGGCTACATCGGGCCCGGCGTGCTGGGCGAGGAGAACGCCTCCGGCATCCGCTACCTGGTGGACCCCCGTGTCGTCGACGGCACCCGCTGGGTGACCGGCGCCGATGTCGCCGGTTCACACGTGCTGGACCTCGTGGCCGGCCGCGACTTCACGCCCGACGGCACCATCGAGGCCGCCGAGGTCCGCGACGGTGATCACTGCCCGGTCTGCACCGACGGCACCCTCGCGTCCGCCCGCGGCATCGAGATGGGCCACGTCTTCCAGCTCGGCCGCAAGTACGCCGAGGCGCTGGACCTCAAGGTCCTCGACGAGAACGGCAAGCTGGTCACCGTCACGATGGGCTCCTACGGCGTCGGCGTGACCCGTGCCGTGGCCGCGATCGCCGAGAACACCCTCGACGAGATCGGCCTGTGCTGGCCGCGCGAGGTCGCTCCTGCCGACATCCACGTCGTCGTCGCGGGCAAGGACGAAGCACTGTTCACCGCTGCCGAGGAACTCGTCGCCGGGCTCGTCGGAGCCGGTGTCGACGTCCTGTTCGACGACCGCGCCGGCAAGATCAGCCCCGGTGTGAAGTTCAAGGACGCCGAACTGATCGGCGTCCCGACCATCGTGACCGTCGGTCGCGGTGTGGTCGACGGCGTCATCGAGGTCAAGGACCGTCGTACCGGCGAGAAGAGCGAACTGACACTCGAAGGCGCGGTGGAGGCACTCGTTCAGCAGGTTCGCGCCTGATGTCCGCACCGGGCATCGACGCGGTCATCTTCGACTGGGGCGGCACGCTGACCCAGTGGCACGACGTGGACTTCCACGCGGAGTCGCTGGCGCTGGCCCAGGCCGTGCTGGCGACGCCGGACACCTCGGACGACCACCACGCGTTCGCCGAGAAGCTGCACGGCGCGGGCTCGGTCGTGTGGGGGCGCAGCCGTGACCACCAGCAGAGTGCGAACATCGCGGACCTGTTCGACGAGGCCGGTCTCGACCACGACCCGGCCCTGCTGAGCGCGTACTACGACTTCTGGGAACCCCACACCCTGACCGACGTCGAGGTGGCGCCGCTCTTCCGCTGGCTGCGCGCCGAGGGGATCAAGGTCGGCATCTTGTCGAACACGATCTGGCCCCGTGAGTGGCACCGCGGCTACTTCGAGCGCGACGGCGTCCTGGACCTCATCGACGGCGACGTCTACTCGAGCGAGATCCCGTGGACGAAGCCGGCACCCGACGCGTTCCGCGCCGCGATGGACGCCGTCGGCGCCACCGACCCGGCGCGCTGCGTGTACGTCGGCGACCGGCTCTTCGACGACGTCTGGGGCGCTCAGAACGCCGGCCTGCGGGCCATCCACGTCCCGCACAGCGTGATTCCGGCCGAGCAGATCGGTCACACGGAGGGCCAGCCGGACGCGGTCGCGCACCGGCTTTCGGAGATCCCGGACCTCCTCGCTCCCTGGCGCTGAGCGGGGCCTGCACTGCAGGTTTGTGCACTGCACATTTATGAGGATCGATAGTTACAGACCCTCGGGCCGTTCTGTTGCATGATTGTGCACAGGTGATCGGTGAGCCCCACCTCTCCCGTCACCAAAACGACCGTGTCCCCGGTCACCAGTGGTTCGCGGCCCCGTCTTCGGGGGACGTCTCGGGAGTCTCCCGGAGACCAGGCCGTGAACCACTGGCGTTTTTACGGGCCCTCGTTGAACCGAGGCACGAGGTCGCGATGCGCGTATCGAGACATCGGGTGGCGCTAGAGCCCAGGCAGCCGCTCGGGCTTCCCGCCGAAGCCCAGCCCGCGCACGGCCGCGTCCAGCAACGCCTGCACCGCCCAGGCCCGGTCGGTCGCGCTGGTGTTGGCCACCAGATAGGCGTACGTCGACGCTGCCGCCTCTTCGATCGCGAGCGCGCGCCCCTTGACCGCGGCCGGTGAGCCGAGGTCGGCCGGCAACGCGTAGCCGGGCTCGGCGGCGACGGGCTTGCCGCCCGCGGCCACGATGACGCCGGTCAGGTGGTCGCGTCGGTCGCGGTGCAGGGCGTAGGCGCGGGTGAGGGCGCCGTACAGGCTCGGCTGACGGGACTGCGACGTCTGTGCCCCGAGTGCGCCGTAGACGAAAACGGCGGCATGCTCAGCAGCCAGCGCGACCTGCAGGGCGTCCACTGCCGAGGTGGCGGTCCCGGCGGTTCCGGTGGGGGTGCCGGTGGGGGTGCCGGTGGGGGTGGTGGTCGGTTCGCTCACGAGAGCACCACCCGCTGCTGGGCGAGGGCTGCCGCCATCGAGGCGAACACCTGGGCCAGGGCACCGCTCTCGGCGGTCTGTGCCGCGGCCACGAGCCGTTTCTGGAGGGCGGCTTCGTTCGCCAGCAACGTGCGCAGGGCGGCGGCCCTGGGTCCGGTCACGACCGGGGGAGCGGCGGCCTCGGTCCGGCCGAGTTCGCTCGCGTGCGAGGCGTGGATCCGGGCCAGTCGATCCCCGATCCGGGCGAGGGGGGCGATCGTCGTACCCGTGGCGGCGGCCAGCGCGCCGGCTTCGGCGATCGCGGTGGCGACCTCGTCGACGAGGGTGCTGTCGGCGTCGGCGGCCGGCGCGGTCGGCGTGACCGCTCCCGGTGGCACCGGGTCGTCGTCGCCGAGCACCGAGTCGAGAGCGTCGCATCCGCTCAGCGTCAGCGCGGCTCCGCCGAGGCCGAATGCGACGAAGGCGCGACGGGAGAGGTGGCTAACACGGTCGGGCACGCGGGGAACACTACCGAGACCCGGTAGTGTTGATCCGCACCACCACAACAGGACAACGGGAGGATTCGCATGGGTTCGGGCCAGCCCGCTCAGCGTTCGACAGCAGAGCGAATCACCGACCTTCTCACTGCTCCCCTGGCCGAACTCGGCCTGGATCTCGAAGCAGTCGAGCTCACCCCCGCCGGCAAGCGCCGCGTGTTGCGCATTGCCTTGGACACCGATGGTGGCCTGACGCTCGACGACGTCGCGTCGGCGACCAAGAAGATCGACGTGGTCCTCGAGTCCGACGGTGCCGCCATCATGGGGGAGTTGCCGTACACCCTCGAGGTCACCTCTCGTGGTGTCGACCGCCCGCTCACGTTGCCGCGCCACTGGCGCCGCAACGAGGGCCGCCTCGTCAAGGTGGTCACCACCGTCGAGGAAGGTACGACGAACGACGTGGTCGGCCGGATCGGTGCCAGCGACGACGACGGGGTGACCCTCGACGTGGCGGGCTCGGACGTCCGGATCGGCTACGCCGACGTGGCCAAGGCACTGGTGCAGATCGAGTTCAACCGCCCCAAGAGCTCCACCCCCACGGAACAAGACGACAACGCCCAGGACGACCTGGACGAACACATGGACGAGGACGCCGACTGATGGACATCGACCTGAACATCCTCCGCACGCTGGAACGCGAGAAGGAGATCAAGTTCGAGGTGCTGGTGGAGGCCATCGAACAGGCCCTCCTGACGGCGTACCACAAGACCGAGGGCTCGCACACGCAGGCGCGGGTCGAGCTGGATCGCAAGACCGGGCACGTCAACGTGCTCGCAGCGGAGCTCGACGACGAAGGCAACAAGATCGGCGAGTACGACGACACGCCTGCCGACTTCGGCCGGATCGCGGCGACGACCGCGAAGCAGATCATGATGCAGCGCCTGCGCGACGCCGAGGACGAGATCCGGTTCGGTGAGTTCTCCGGCAAGGAGGGCGACATCCTCTCCGGGATCATCCAACAGGGCCGCAACCCCGACGACGTCCTCGTGGACCTCGGCAAGCTCGAGGCGCTGCTGCCCGCGAGCGAGCGCGTGCCCGGTGAGGACTACAGCCACGGCACCCGGATCAAGTGCCTGGTCGTGTCGGTCCGCAAGGGCATGCGCGGACCGCAGATCACGCTGTCGCGCTCGCACCCGAACCTGGTCAAGAAGCTCTTCGCTCTCGAGGTGCCCGAGATCGCCGACGGCACCGTCGAGATCGCGGCGATCGCGCGCGAGTCCGGCCACCGCACCAAGATCGCGGTCCGTACCACCGTCCCCGGTGTCAATGCCAAGGGTGCGTGCATCGGCCCGATGGGCCAGCGGGTGCGCAACGTGATGGCCGAGCTCCACGGCGAGAAGATCGACATCGTCGACTGGTCCGACGACCCGGCCGAGCTGGTGGCGCACGCGCTGTCGCCCGCCCAGGTGCAGTCGGTCACCGTCGTCGATGCCGCGGCCCGTTCGGCCCGCGTCGTCGTCCCCGACTTCCAGCTGTCGCTGGCGATCGGCAAGGAGGGCCAGAACGCCCGCCTGGCCGCCCGCCTCACCGGCTGGCGGATCGACATCCACTCCGATGAGGAGAGCCAGGCCTGATTCCGCGCGCTGGCGGCGTTGCCGGTTGGTGATCCTGACCTCCCGGGCGGTAGAGTCGTCTGTTGGTGGCACGACAATCGATTTCCCCCGCAGAACCTGACGTCTTCCCTCTCGAGGGGCCCGTCCGGACCTGCATCGGATGTCGACAGCGAGCCGCCAAACGCGAGTTGTTGCGGGTGACCGCCGGCTCGGGCGCAGACGGCCGACCAGCCGTCGTACCCGACCTGGAGGGCACTGCACCGGGACGCGGGGCGCACCTGCACCCCACTTCCGGTTGCTACGACCTCGCGGTACGGCGGAAAGCCTTCTCCCGGGCACTGCGCTTCGCGCAGAGTGCGGGTGGAACCGGGCTTTCCAGCGTGCCGGTGGGGGAGTACGTCGCCTCGCTTCACTGATCAATCCGACCGCATCCACCAAGAGAGACTGGAGCAGCAGCTCATGAGCACTCGATGAGTACCTCGCGATGAGCCAGTTCGTTCTGCACCACCCACCAACGGTCTGAAGATCCCCACCCGGGTCTTGGGCCAGAAGGAGCATTGTGGCCAAGACCCGAGTTTCCGAACTCGCGAAGAAGTACGGCATCCCCAGCAAGGAAGCGCTGGAGAAGCTGAGTGCCATTGGCGAATTCGCCAAGACGGCGTCGTCGAGCGTTGAACTGCCTGCAGTCAAGAAGTTCGAAGACACCTACGGCGCCGATCTTCTCGCAAAGATGAAGCCGGCTGCTGCTGGCGGCGAGGCGGCCACGCCCGCCCCGCGGCCCGCGCCGGCCAAGAAGGCTGCCGCTGCACCGGCCGCTCCCGTTGTCGAGGCGCCCGTCGCCGACGCTCCGGTTGCGCCCGAGGCACCTGCAGCCCCTGCTGCTGACGACAAGCCTGCGGCTCCGCGCCCCGGCCCGCGTCCCGGACCGGCGAAGACGCCGGACCCGGAGCCCGAGCCCGTGGTCGAGCCCGTCGTGGAGGCGCCCGCTGCCGCGGCTGCTCCCGAGGCCCCCGAAGCACCTGCTGCTCCGGCCGGTCCGAAGCCCGGTGGTGCGCCGCGAGGTGCGACGCCGAAGGCTCCCGCACCGCGTCCGGTCGGCAAGCCCAGCGGTACCCCCCGTCCGGGCAACAACCCGTTCGCGCCGAGCCAGGGCATGGGCCGCAAGCCTGCTGCCGCTCCGCCGGCCCGCGAGGGTGAGGCCGGTCCGGGTGGACCGCGTCCGCCCGCCGCTGCGCCCGGTGGCCGTCCCGGCATGCCGCGTCCGAACCCGGCCATGATGCCGAAGTCCCCGGCCGCTTTCGGCCCGAACGCCGGTGGCCGTGGCCCCGGTGGTCCGGGTCGTCCCGGTGCCGGTGGTCCGGGTCGTCCCGGCGGCGCGCCCGGTCGTGGCGCTCCGGGTCGCGGTGCCCCGGGTGCAGGTGCTGGCGCTGGTGCGCCCGGTGCCGGCGCTCCCGGTCGCGGTCCTGGTGGCTTCGGCCCCGGTGGCGGCGGTCGTCCCGGCGGTGGCCGTCCCGGCCAGCGTGGCCAGACCCAGGGTGCCTTCGGTCGCCCCGGTGGTCCCGCTCGTCGCGGTCGCAAGTCGAAGCGTGCGCGTCGTCAGGAATTCGAGGCCATGGAGGCCCCGACCATTGGCGGCATGCGGGTCCGCAAGGGCAGCGGCGAGACGATCCGTCTTGCCCGTGGCTCCTCGCTGACCGACTTCGCCGACAAGATCGGTGTCGACGCGGCTTCGCTCGTGCAGATGCTGTTCCACATCGGCGAGATGGTCACCGCGACCCAGTCGGTGGGCGACGAGACGCTGGAGTTGCTCGGTGACGAGCTCAACTACACCGTCGAGATCGTGTCCCCGGAGGACGAGGACCGCGAGCTGCTCGAGACGTTCGACCTCGAGTTCGGTGCCGACGAGGGCGGCGAGGAAGACCTCGTCATCCGTCCGCCGGTCGTGACCGTCATGGGTCACGTCGACCACGGTAAGACCAAGCTCCTCGACGCGCTCCGCGACGCCAACGTCGTGGCCGGCGAGGCCGGTGGCATCACCCAGCACATCGGTGCCTACCAGGTCCACACGCAGGTCGACGGCAACGACCGTCGCATCACCTTCATCGACACCCCGGGTCACGAGGCCTTCACCTCGATGCGTGCCCGTGGTGCGCAGGCGACCGACATCGCGGTGCTGGTTGTCGCGGCCGACGACGGCGTCATGCCGCAGACGGTCGAGGCGCTCAACCACGCCCGCGCTGCCGGTGTGCCGATCGTGGTCGCCGTCAACAAGATCGACAAGGAGAGCGCCGACCCGACGAAGGTTCGTGGCCAGCTCTCCGAGTACGGCCTGGTGCCCGAGGAGTACGGCGGCGACGCGATGTTCGTCGACGTCTCGGCCAAGGCCGGCCTCAACCTCGACAAGCTGCTCGAGGCGATCGTGCTGACCGCTGACGCGTCGCTGGACCTGCGCGCCAACCCGGTGCAGGACGCCCAGGGCCTCGTCATCGAGGCGCACCTGGACCGCGGTCGTGGTCCGGTTGCGACGATCCTCGTCCAGCGCGGAACGCTGCGCGTCGGCGACTCGATCGTCGCCGGTCCGGCCTACGGCCGGGTCCGCGCGATGCTCGACGAGCACGGCGACAACATCGAGGAAGCCGACCCGTCGCGTCCCGCGATGGTGCTGGGTCTGACCGCCGTCCCCGGCGCTGGTCAGAACTTCCTCGTCGTCGAGGACGACCGGATGGCTCGCCAGATCGCTGAGAAGCGTGAGGCGCGCGAGCGTGCGGCCATGCAGGCCAAGCGTCGTGTCCGTCGCACCCTCGAGGACTTCATGGCCTCCATGGAGAAGGGCGAGAGCCAGGAGCTCAACCTCATCCTCAAGGGTGACGTGTCCGGTTCGGTCGAGGCGCTCGAAGACGCCCTCGCCCAGATCGATGTCGGCGAAGAGGTCAGCCTTCGGGTCATCGACCGCGGCGTCGGTGCGATCACCGAGACCAACGTCGACCTCGCGTCTGCCTCTGACGCCATCATCATCGGCTTCAACGTCCGGCCCCAGGGCAAGGCGGGCCAGATGGCTGACAAGGAAGGTGTCGAGATTCGTTACTACTCGGTCATCTACCAGGCGATCGAGGAGATCGAGGCGGCCCTCAAGGGCATGCTCAAGCCCGAGTACGAAGAGTCGACCCTCGGCCAGGCGGAGATCCGTGCGATCTTCCGCTCGTCCAAGATCGGCAACATCGCAGGCTGCATGGTCACGAGTGGTGTGCTTCGGCGCAACGCCAAGGTCCGCATCCTCCGCGATGGCGCAGTCGTGGCCGACAACATCGACCTTGCCTCGCTCAAGCGGGAGAAGGACGACGCGTCGGAGGTCCGGGAAGGTTTCGAGTGCGGTCTCGTGCTCAAGAACTTCCAGGACATCAAGGAAGGCGACATCGTCGAAGCCTTCGAGATGCGCGAGATTCCCCGCAGCTGATTGCTGCTCAAGCCACGCCGCCCGGTCCCTCGTGGGCCGGGCGGCGCAGGCGTTTTCCGTTTACTGATAGGACAGACCCATGGCCAGCCCGCGCGTACGCAAGATCGCCGACCGCATCAAGGTGATCGTCGCCGAGATGCTCGAACGACGGATCAAGGACCCGCGTCTGGGGTTCGTGACCATCACCGAGGTCCGGATGACCGGCGACGCCCAGAACGCCACCATCTACTACACCGTGCTCGGCGACGGTGACGTCCAGCAGGAGACGGCCGCCGCGCTCGAGTCGGCCAAGGGTGTGCTCCGTGCCGAGGTCGGCAAGCAGCTCGGCATGCGCACCGTCCCGAGCCTGGCCTTCGCCTTCGACGGCATCCCCGAGTCGGCTCGCCAGCTCGACGAGGTGCTGGCGCGTGCCCGCGAGGCCGACGCTGCCGTCGCCGCCGCCCGGGAGGGTGCCAGCCCCGCCGGCGAAGCCGACCCGTACAAGAAGCCGCGCGTCATCGCCGACGAGGACGACCCCGACGACACCGTTGACGCTGGCGCTGCTCTCGGCGACGAGGACATCGACGCGTAGTGGCCGCATCTGGCCTGGTGGTGGTCGACAAGCCCGCGGGGATGACGTCACACGACGTCGTTGCCCGGGTACGACGCCTCGCCGGCACCCGCAAGGTGGGGCATGCGGGCACGCTCGACCCGATGGCCACCGGCGTGCTGGTGCTCGGGGTCGAACGCGCGACCCGGTTGCTCGGTCACCTGATGCTGACCGAGAAGGGCTACGACGCCACGGTGCGGCTGGGTGTCAGCACGACGACCGATGACGCGGAGGGCGAGGTCATCGCCACGTCCCGTGCGGCCCTCCTGGAGTCCGGACCGGTCGGTGCGGCATTCGGCACCCAGGTCGGCGAGATCATGCAGGTGCCGACCGCCGTCTCCGCGATCAAGGTCGACGGTAAACGCGCCTATGCCCGCGTGCGGGCCGGCGAAGAGGTCGAACTCAAGGCGCGCCCCGTGACCATCCATTCGCTCGACGTTCTGGGGCAGCGGGTGGAGGGGGACTGGCTCGACGTGGACATCACGGTTCGCTGCTCGAGCGGTACCTACATCCGCGCCATTGCCCGGGACGTCGGCGCGGCCCTCGGCGTCGGCGGGCACCTCACGGCGCTGCGTCGTACGGCGGTCGGACCCTACGGGCTCGAGGTCGCCAGCACCCTCGACGAGCTCACCGAGTCCTTCAGCCAGTTGCCGATCGCCGACGCAGCACGCGCGGCCTTCCCCGCCCTGGACCTTGACGAGGAGCAGGCGCAGTCGGTCCGTTTCGGGCGACCGTTGCCCCTCGGGATCGACGAACTCACCGGCGTCTTTGCACCCGACGGTGAGTTCCTGGCGCTCTACCGACCCGAAGGTGACACCGCTCGCCCCGAGGCAGTCTTCGTCGGCTGACTGCACATCAGTAGTCTTGCGCCGTGCAAGCGTGGCGAGCCTTTGAGGACGTCCCGGGTGATCTCGGGCGCACGGTGGTGACGATCGGCAACTTCGACGGCATGCACCTGGGCCATCAGCACGTCGTCCGACGTGCCCGCGAGGTGGCCGGCGAGGTCGGGGTCGCGCACGTCGTGGCGGTCACCTTCGACCCCCACCCGATCGCGGTGCTGCGTCCGGAACATGCCCCGCCCACGCTGACGACCATCGACGAGCGCCTGCGACTGCTCGGCGAGGCCGGCGTTGATGACGTGCTGGTCATCCCGTTCTCCCGTGAGATCGCCAACTGGACGCCGCAGGAGTTCATCGACCGGATCATCCTCGCGACCCTGCATGCCAAGGCCGTCGTGGTCGGCGCGAACTTCCGCTTCGGTAATCGCGCAGCCGGTGACTGCAACCTGCTGCGCGCGGCCGGGCTCCAGAACGACTTCGTCCTCGAGGAGGTCAGCCTCGACGGCGGACCCCAGGTCTGGTCGTCCACCTACGTCCGCACCTGTCTGGCCGCCGGCGACGTGACCGGTGCCGCGGAAGCCCTCGGCCGACCGTTCGCCACCCGTGGCGTCGTCATCGAGGGCGACAAGCGCGGCCGCGAACTCGGTTTCCCCACGGCCAACGTGCCGGTGCGTCAGGGGGCTGCGGCGCCCGCCGACGGTGTGTACGCCGGCCGGTTGACGGTCCTCGACGGACCGGATGCGGGGACGTCGTACCCGGCAGCGATCAGCGTGGGCACCAACCCGACGTTCGCAGGGGAGCGGGAGCGGCGGGTCGAGTCCTACGTCCTGGACCGCACCGACCTCGAGCTCTACGGCCGCGAGGTCGAGGTGACCTTCGTCGAGCGCCTGCGCGGCATGGTCCGGTTCGACTCCGTCGACGCGCTGCTGGTGGCGATGGCCGATGACGTCAAGCGCGCCCGCGGGATCCTCGGAGCCTGACGTGCCCGACGGGCCGGTCGAGAACCTTGCGGCAGCAGAGCGGTGGTTCGTCGAGCACGGCCTGCCTTACTTCGTCGATGACCACCGCGCCGCCGTCGCACGCGGCCTGCGGCGCAGTCGACTCGTGGCCCTGACCGTTCTGGCGCTGGTCGTCGGTGCTGCCGCCGGTGTGGTCGTCGGTACCTCGCTGAGCTCGGCTGCCGGGGTGGGGGCCGGCCTGACCGTCGTCGGCGTGGTGCTGGCGGTCTACGCCGTCGCCACGCTCCGGGCGTGGTTGATCGTGACGTGGGCGGTCCGCCGTACCTTCCGTTCCCTGGGCCTGATGTTCCCGCTGGTGACGCGGGCGCTCCCGCTGCTGCTGCTCTTCATCACCTTCCTCTTCATCAATGCCGAGGTCTGGCAGGTGGCGGCGAGCCTGGACGGTGGCGTGCTGTGGATCGCGGTGCTGCTGTTCGCAGCGCTGGCCGTCGGCTTCCTGATGGTGCGCCTGCCCGAGGAACTCGACAGCGTCGACGACGAGGTCGAAGGCAAGCAGTTGATCGACGCCTGTGTCGGCACTCCGCTGGAGGAAGCCGCCCGCAGCATCGCCGGGCGCGTCGACCGGGTCGGTGCCGTCGACGCCGAGGTGAGCGGTTTGCAGAAGGCCAACCTGGTGCTGGTCCTGCTCGTCGCCCAGGCACTGCAGGTGTTGCTCCTCGCGCTGGCCGTCTTCGCGTTCTTCATCGTGTTCGGCGTCGTCGCGATGGAGCCGGGCGTCGTGAGCACCTGGACCCAGGGCACGCTGCACCCGATCGATGGTCCGCTCGGAGACCTGACCGGCACCCGGCTGAGCCAGGAACTGATCCGGGTCTCGACCTTCCTCGCGGCGTTCAGCGGCCTGTACTTCACGGTCTACGCCGTCACGGACGAGTTGTATCGCCGGCAGTTCTTCTCCGTCGTGATCCAGGAGCTCGAACGCGCCGTGAGCGCGCGGGTCGCCTACCGGTCGATGCGCAACGACAGCCTCGTTCAGGACTGAACCCCTGCGTGGGTCGGTCGGGTCAGTCGTCCACCGAACCGCGCAGCCGCTTCGTCGTACCGCGCTGTCTCTTGGCCTCGAGCCGACGCTCCTTCGACCCCCGCGTGGGCTTCGTGGCGCGCCGCGGCGGGGGAGGTGGGGCGAGCAGTTCGCGCACTCGTGCCGCGAGGCGCTCGCGAGCGGCCACCCGGTTGCGGTGCTGGGAGCGGTGTTCGTGGGCGACGACGGCGATCGGTCCCGGGCTCCTGGCGAGCAAGCGGGAACGCTGGCTGTCGGTGAGCACGCTGGTGTCGGTCGGGTCCCAGACCAATTCGACCCGGGTGTCGCTGGTGTTGACGGACTGGCCGCCCGGGCCGGGCGAACGGGAGAACCGCTCGACCAGTTCGGTGTCGGGGATGACCAGCCCTTCGGGCAGGCCGGGGCCTGCAGGCACGTCGAGATCCACGCGCGCCTAGGAGACGGTGACGGGTACGCCCGAGAGTGCGGCGTTGCCGGACAGGTCGAGACGGTCGGGATCGGTCAGGTCGTTGATCGACACTCCGACGACCTCGGCCGCGATGCCCATGCGGGTGCCGCCGACCTGGTGTCCGAAGCCGTGGGGCAGTGACACCACGCCGGGCATCACGTCCTCGGTGGCCTGCACCTCCACCGAGACCGACCCGACGCGGGACTTGACCGTCACGAGGGCACCGTCCACGAGTCCGCGGGCGTCGAGGTCGGCCGGGTGCATGAGCAGTTCGTGGCGGTTGCGGCCACGGGTGAGGCGCTCGGAGTTGTGCATCCACGAGTTGCAGTCGCGCTGGTGGCGCCTGCCGATGAGCAGCAACTGGTCGCCGCTCGGCACCTCGCGGGCGCGGAGCCGGGCGAGGTCGGCCACCACGATGGCGGGGGCCGCGTTGATCCGCTTGTCCTTCGTGACCAGTCGCTCGGGCAGCTGGCCCGCACGCAGCGCGCCGAGATCCACGCCCTCGGGGTGGCGGCGCAGTTGGGTGATCGTGGTGTTGCGGCCGCTGCGCAGCAGCATCCCGATCAGGAAGGTGGGGCTCATCCGCATCCGGGCCTCACCCATGAGGCGCCGCTTGAGCGGTGTCTTGCGGGGCAACTTGCGTGCCATCCGCAGGTAGATCTCGCGGAAGATCTCCCAGTCGTGGCGCTGGTCACGGCCCTTGTCGAAGACGGCCGGCGTGAACCGCGCGGTGTTGCGGACGGCGAACGCGTGGAACACCAGGTCGTAGTGGTCGCGCTCGAGCAGCGTCGTCGGCGGCAGGATCACGTCGGCGTGACGGGTCGTCTCGTTGACGTAGATGTCGACCGCAACGTAGAAGTCGAGTCCGCTGATGGAGCGGTCCAGTGCCGCGCCGTCGGGCGTGGACAGCACCGGGTTGCCGGCGATCGTGAGCAGTGCGCGCACCTGCCCGTCGCCGGGGGTGTCGATCTCCTCGCGGAGCACTGAGACCGGGAGTTCGCCACCGAACTCCGGCGCCTGGCGCACCCGGGACCGGAACCGGTCGTGGTGGCCGCGCCCGATCAGGCCGCGCCCGACCACATCGATGGCCGGGTTGGTGAGCATCACCCCGCCGACCTGGTCGAGGTTGCCGGTGACCAGGTTGAGCAACTGCACGGCCCACTGGCACAGGGTCCCGAACTCCTGGGTCGAGACCCCGATCCGGCCGTAGGCCGCCGCGCCGTCGGCGGCAGCGAACTCCCGGGCCACCCGCTCGATCTCCGCGGCGGGAACGCCACTGACCTCGGCGGCCGCGGCGGGGGTGAAGTCAGCGACGAGCCGTTCCACCTCGTCCAGCCCGTCGACGTACGACGGCGGGCGGGTGAGGTCCTCGGCGAACAGAACGTTCAGCAGTGCCAGCAACACCCAGGCATCGGTGCCGGGTCGGACGAAGTGGTGCTCGGTCGCAACCTTCGCCGTCTCGGTGCGACGCGGGTCGAAGACCACCATTTGTCCGCCGCGGGCCTTGAGCTCGCGCAGTCGGCCGGGGAAGTCGGGCACCGTCATCAGGGAGCCGTTGGACGCCATCGGGTTGGCGCCGAAGACCAGGAAGTAGGACGTGCGGTCGATGTCGGGGATGGGCAGCAGCAACTGGTGGCCGTAGAGCAGGTGGCCGAGGAACTGGTGGGGGAGCTGGTCGACCGAGGTCGCGCTGAACTTGTTGTGGGTGCGGAACGACTGCGCGAGCGCGACGCCGTGGGTCATCGAGCCCAGGCTGTGCACGTTCGGGTTGCCGAGGTAGATGGCCAGCGCATCGTCGCCGTGGTCGCGGATCGTGGCCGCGAGCTTGTCGGCGACCAGGTCGAACGCCGCGTCCCAGGAGATCTCCTCCCACTGTGCGTCCGGCCCCGCACCGATCCGGCGCACCGGTCGGCGCAACCGGTCCGGGTCGGCGTGGATGTCACCGATGGCCACGCCCTTGGGGCAGATGTGGCCGCGGGAGAGCGGGTCGTCAGGGTTGCCGCGGGCGCCCGTCACCTGCCCGTCCTCGATGGTGAGGAGGAGGCCACAACTTGCCTCACAGAGATTGCAGACGCCGATCCGTTGCTCCACCTTGTGCTCCACCCCCGCATCGTCGCAGTTCGTGCCGACACACGGAAGGTCGCCCGCTGTCGACAGTACTGTGCAAACCGTAATAGTGTGCACTGCATGGATTCCACCCAACTCCTCAAGGGCGTGCTCGATCTGGCCGTACTCGCGGTCGTCGAGGACGACGACGGCTACGGCTATGACGTGCTGCGCCGGCTCCGGTCGGCCGGCCTCGGCGACGTCGGCGACGCCTCTGTCTACGGCACCCTCCGCAGGCTGTACGCCGCCGGCGCGCTGACGTCGTACGTCGTGCCCTCGGACGAGGGACCGCACCGCAAGTACTACGGCATCACTCCCGGCGGGCGTGACCAGCTCAAGCGCCAGTCGGAGGACTGGCTCCACTTCTCGACCACCGTGACCACGCTCCTTTCCGGCCAGGAGGCCACCGCATGAACGACACCGTGAAGGTCGCTGTCCAGCCTGAGGTCGAGGCTTTCGTTGTCGAGGTCGAGAGTCGGCTCGCCGATCTGAGCGCCGAGGAACGGGACGAGTTGATCGGTGGCCTGCGGGCCGACCTCTCGGAGCGGTTGGCGGAGCACTCAGGCCCGGAGGCTCCGGCGGAGGTGCTGGGCGACCCGGCCGCCTACGCCGTGGAGCTGCGGACTGCGGCCGGCTTTGCGCCGGTCGCGGCCGAGCGACGAGAACGACGGCCGGTCGCGGCTGTGGTGGGTGAGTGGCTGGACTCCGGCAAGCGGACCTGGGTTGAACTGGTCGACAAGGTCCCGGGCAGTCCGCGGGAGTTCCTGGAATCGCTGCAGCCGGCGTGGTGGGTGCTGCGTGCGTGGGTCGCCTGGATGCTCCTGCAGGAAATGGTCCATGGGTACGGCGTCAGCTACGGCGTCGACTGGCTCGCGGTGCTCGCAGCCTTCGTGATCGGCAGCGTCCAGCTGGCTCGGGGCGAGGGACGGCTGGCGCGGTTGCGTGGCCATGTGGCCGCGCGACTGGCCCTGATCGGCCTGAACGTGCTCGCGGTCTGCCTGCTCCCGAGTGCGATGGATCGCGCCACCTGGGGCGAGTACCACGATGCCTACGAGCAGGCGTACGTCGACGGAGCCACGGAGGAGGTCGGGGTCGGCCTCATGTTCAACGGGGTCGAGCTGACCAACCTGTTCGTGTACGACGCCCAGGGGGCGCCGGTCACGGGCGCCCAGCTCTTCGACGGCGCTGGCCGGCCGCTCGCCATCAACGACGGCCTCTTCCTCGAGGACTACGAGACCCTGATGTACCCGTGGTTGAGCAACGGCTCGCCCCGGTTCAACGTCTTCCCGCTCCCGATCGGCAAGGTCGACCCGGAAACGGGGGAGCGGGCGGCCGATGCCTGGGACGGCCCGACCCGGCCCGCCCTGCCGGACTTCCCGTTCCCGACCGCGCCGACCGTCGAGCTTCCCCAGCCGCCTGCGCGCTGAGGCGTCACCGATTGGAGACTCGCGGCCGGTCCGGGATAACCTTGGTCGGTTGTCGTCGGGAACTCTCGACGGCACACCCGCCGTCAGAACGGCCGCGGATCGAGAGTGCTCCAGGAAATCAGGCTGGGGCGCCGCGCAACGAGCGAACACAGGGAGAACCCATGGCAGTCGGAACCGACGCTGAGACCAAGAAGAAGATCGTCGCCGAGTACGGCACGTCCGAGGGCGACACCGGTTCGCCCGAGGTGCAGATCGCGCTGCTGAGCCACCGCATCAGCCACCTGACGGACCACCTCAAGATGCACAAGCACGACCACCACAGCCGTCGTGGCCTGCTGCTCCTCGTGGGCCAGCGCCGTCGCCTGCTCAACTACCTCAAGAAGACCGAGATCGAGCGTTACCGCTCCATCGTCGAGCGCCTCGGCCTGCGCCGCTGATCTGCACTCCTGCGGAGCGTCCGCTGCGTTGGCGGGCCTCGACGGCCCGCTTCGCTCGACGGCCGCCTTCGGCCCGCCGCCTTGCGGCCGCACACGCAGGAGCACAGATCTGTTGCATGAACATTGTTGAACGGGTGACCCCTGATGGGGTCGCCCGTTCTGCATTTCGCCGCCTGATCGATAAGGTGGCGAACGTCATCAAGTCCATTTCAGCGGGGCAACGCGTCCCGCACCCATATGAATAAGAGAACCCCTTGACTGAACCCGTCATTTCCGCCGTGGAGACCGTTCTCGACAACGGCAAGTTCGGCACCCGCACCATCAAGTTCGAGACGGGCCTCCTGGCCCGCCAGGCCGCCGGTTCGGTGACTGCCTACCTCGACGAAGACACGATGCTTCTCTCGGCCACGACCGCCGGCAAGCACCCCAAGGACCACTTCGACTTCTTCCCGTTGACCATCGACGTGGAAGAGCGGATGTACGCCGCCGGCAAGATCCCCGGCTCGTTCTTCCGCAGCGAAGGCCGCCCGGGCGAGGACGCGATCCTCACCTGCCGCCTGATCGACCGCCCGCTGCGCCCGACCTTCAAGAAGGGTCTGCGCAACGAGGTCCAGGTCGTCATCACGGTGATGGCGCTCAACCCCGACGCTCCCTACGACGTGCTCGCGATCAACGCCGCGTCGCTGTCGACCCAGCTCTCCGGCCTGCCGTTCTCCGGCCCCGTCGGCGCCACCCGCGTCGCCCTGATCGACGGCCAGTGGGTGGCGTTCCCGACCCACAGCCAGCTCGAGAACGCCGTCTTCGACATGGTCGTTGCCGGCCGCGTCACCGAGACCGGCGATGTCGCGATCATGATGGTCGAGGCCGAGGCCACCGAGGACTCGTTCGCCAAGGTCCAGGGCGGTGCCCAGGCTCCGACCGAAGAGGTCGTTGCTGCCGGTCTGGACGCGTCCAAGCCGTTCATCAAGCAGCTGTGCGAGGCCCAGCAGGAGCTGGCCAACGTTGCGGCCAAGCCGATCCAGGAGTTCCCGATCTTCCTCGACTACGAGGACGACGTCTACGCAGCCGTCGAGGCCGCCGCGAAGGCCGACCTGGCCTCCGCGATGACCATCGGTGACAAGCAGGAGCGCGAAACCCGCACCGACGAGCTCAAGGGTGGCCTGCTCGAGAAGCTCGCCGGCCAGTTCGAGGGTCGCGAGAAGGAGATCGGCGCGGCATTCCGCTCGGTCAACAAGAACGTCGTCCGTGAGCGCGTGCTCCGCGACAAGATCCGCATCGACGGCCGCGGCCTCGCCGACATCCGTCCGCTGCACTCCGAGGTCGACGTGATCCCGCGCGTCCACGGTTCGGCGCTGTTCGAGCGTGGCGAGACCCAGATCCTGGGCGTCACCACCCTCGACATGCTCAAGATGGAGCAGCAGCTCGACACGCTGTCGCCGGAGAAGCACCGCCGCTACATGCACAAGTACGTCTTCGCGCCGTTCTCCACCGGTGAGACCGGTCGCGTCGGTTCGCCGAAGCGTCGCGAGATCGGCCACGGCGCCCTGGCGCGTCGCGCCCTCGTGCCCGTGCTGCCGAGCCGCGAGGAGTTCCCCTACTCGATTCGCCAGATCTCCGAGTGCATGGGCTCCAACGGCTCCACCTCGATGGGTTCGGTCTGTGCCTCGACCCTGTCGCTGCTGCAGGCCGGTGTCCCGCTGAAGGCCTCCGTCGCCGGTATCGCGATGGGCCTCATCTCCGGTGAGATCGACGGCAAGCTCGAGTACGTCGCGCTGACCGACATCCTCGGCGCCGAGGACGCGTTCGGCGACATGGACTTCAAGGTCGCCGGCACCAAGGAGTTCGTCACCGCGCTCCAGCTCGACACCAAGCTCGACGGCATCCCGGCCGAGGTCCTCGCGAAGGCCCTCAACCAGGCCAAGGACGCGCGTCTGGCGATCCTCGAGGTCATGGGCGAGGCCATCGACGGCCCCGAGGAGATGTCGATCCACGCTCCGCGGATCATCACGGTGAAGGTCCCTGTCGACAAGATCGGCGAGGTCATCGGCCCGAAGGGCAAGGTGATCAACCAGATCCAGGACGACACCGGTGCCACGCTGTCCATCGAGGACGACGGCACGGTCTACATCGGTGCGACCAACGGTGAAGCGGCCGAGGCCGCCCGCCAGGCGGTCAACGCGATCGCCAACCCGACCATGCCCGAGATCGGTGAGCGTTACCTCGGCACGGTCGTGAAGACGACGAACTTCGGTGCCTTCATCGCGCTGATGCCGGGCAAGGACGGGCTGCTGCACATCAGCAAGCTGCGCGCCATCGCCGGTGGCAAGCGCGTCGAGAACGTCGAGGACATCGTCTCCGTCGGTCAGAAGCTCCAGGTCGAGATCGCCGAGATCGACGACCGCGGCAAGCTCTCGCTGATCCCCGTCGTCGAGGAGGCTGCCTCGACCGAGGAAGCCGCCGAGGTTGCGGAGTCCGAGGACGCGTGAGCAACAAGCTCAACACGACGGCCGGTCAGCGCAACGCTGACCGGCCGTCGGCCGTTTCCCGGGCCTCGACCCGCACCCTCGAAACCGTCCGTGACGACGCCGGCCACGTGACCTCCCTGGTACGACGGACGCAGCTCGCGTCCGGCCTGCGCATCGTCACCGAGCAGATGGCCGGATCCCGGTCGGCTGCCCTCGGTGTGTGGATCGGGGTCGGGTCACGCGACGAGACCGCGACGACCCACGGCGCCTCGCACTTCCTCGAGCACCTGCTGTTCAAGGGCACGGGGGAGCGCACCGCGCTGGACATCTCGATCGAACTCGACGCGGTGGGTGGCGAGTTCAACGCCTTCACCGCGAAGGAGTACACCTGCTTCCACGCGCGGGTGCTGTCCGATGACCTGCCGCTCGCGGTGGACGTCGTCGGCGACATGATCACCGGATCGCTGATCGAGGGCCATGACGTCGACGCCGAGCGCGACGTCATCCTCGACGAGATCGCGATGCACGACGACGACCCCGATGACGTCGTACAGAATCTTCTGGCGGAGCTGGCCTGGGGCGTCGAGTCGCCGCTGGGCCGCCCGATCGCCGGCACCACCGGCTCGATCGAAGCCATGTCGCCCGCTCAGATCAAGCGGTTCTACCGCAAGCACTACGTGCCCGCGAACACCGTCATCTCCGTCGCTGGCGCGGTCGACCACAACGCTGTCGTGAAGGCGATCAAGAAGGCCTTCTCACGTCACGGCTGGCTCGACGGCCAGGCCGTCCCCGAGCCTCCGCGTGCCATCGCCGCCCGCCGTCGCCCCCGGGTGACCGGCGGATCCGGCAAGGTCGAGCGCCCCTTCGAGCAGGTCAATGTGGTGATCGGCCGCGAGGGCCTGGCCCGCGACGACGACCGTCGCTTCGCCCTCGGCGTGCTCAACACCGCTCTCGGTGGCGGTACGTCGAGCCGCCTCTTCCAGGAGGTCCGTGAGCAGCGAGGTCTGGCCTACTCGGTCTACTCCTTCGCCAGCCACTACGCCGACTCGGGGCTGGTCGGCGTCGCCGTCGGCTGCCTGCCCGACCGCACCGACGAGGTGCTCGCTGTCGTGCGCGAACAACTGGACCTGATCGCTGCCGAAGGCATCAGCGCCGACGAACTCTCCCGTGGCAAGGGACAGTTGGTCGGCGGCATGATCCTGGGCCTCGAGGACTCGGGCTCGCGGATGATGCGCCTGGGCAAGAACGAACTCGTTCATGCCGAGGTCACCGGGATCGACGACGTCATCGCACGGATCGAGGGCGTGACGCTGGAGCAGGTGCAGGCCGTGGCCGCTGACGTGTTCGGTCGTGCGGAGCTGCTGGCCGTTGTCGGCCCCGCCTAACGAACAGCGACAGACTCGGACCCGGTCTCGGCTTCGTCCTCGGTCGGTTCGGCCAGTTCGACAGTGAAGGCGAAGTCGTCTCCGTGTTCGGTGACGCCGGCGATGACGGCCTGCTCGATCGCCTCCTCGCCGTACCGGCGGCGCACGACCAAGGGGTCGTTGCGCAGGTCGGCCATCAGGGCGACCGCGAGGCCGATCACGATGAGCACGAACGGCAGGGCAGCGACGATGGTGATCGTCTGCAGGCCCTGGAGTGCGTCCGATCCGCCCGCGAGCAGCATCACGGCCGCGACCGCGCCGGTGGCCACGCCCCAGAAGATGACGACCCGTCGTCGCGGCTCGGTCGTCCCGCGCTCGGACAGGCTGCCCATCACGATGGACGCGGCGTCCGCGCCGGAGACGAAGAAGATCGCGACCAGCAGCATGACGAGCACGCTCGCCGCCGTGGCCAGCGGGAAGGCGTCGAGGGTGCTGAAGAGCTGCGCCTCGAGGCCGTCGGCGCCCGCGATGTCGGTGCCCTTGTTCTGGAGGTCGATGGCCGTGCCACCGAGGACACAGAACCAGAGCACGCTGACGACGCTGGGGACGAGCAGCACACCGGTCACGAACTGGCGGATGGTGCGGCCACGCGAGATCCGGGCGATGAACATGCCGACGAACGGCGTCCAGGAGAGCCACCAGGCCCAGTAGAAGACCGTCCACGTGCCCAGCCAGTCCGCGGTGTCCTGGCCCTCGGCGCCGGTACGGGCCGCCATCATGGCGAGGTCCTGGGCGTAGCTGCCGATCGACGTCGGCACGAGGTTGAGGATGAAGACCGTCGGGCCGACGACGAACACGAACAGTGCCAGTACGACGGCAAGCACCATGTTGGTGTTCGACAGCCACTGGATGCCCTTGGCGACTCCCGACACGGCGGACAGCACGAACGCGGCGGTCAGGACGGCGATGATGGCGACGAGCGCGCCGTTGCCGAGCGGGCCGATGCCGCCGACGATCTCGAGGCCGCTGCTGATCTGCAGTGCGCCGAGACCGAGCGACGTCGCCGAGCCGAAGAGGGTCGCGAAGATCGCGAACATGTCGATGAGCTTCCCGGCGGGCCCTTCGGCGTGGCGACCGAGGATCGGGGCGAACGCCGCCGAGATCAGCTGGACGCGGCCCTTGCGGTAGACGCCGTACGCGATCGCGAGGCCAACCACCGCATAGATCGCCCACGGATGGAGCGTCCAGTGGAACATCGTGGTCGCCATGGCGGTCTGGGCCGCGGCGTCCGCGTTGCCCTCGGTGCCCGGGGGAGCCGTCGCGTAGTGCGAGAGCGGCTCGGAGACGCCGTAGAACATCAGGCCGATGCCCATCCCGGCGCTGAACATCATCGCGATCCAGGAAACGGTCTTGAACTCGGGTTCCTCGTCGTCGCGGCCGAGCGGGATGGCGCCGTACTTGCTCATGGCGAGCCAGACGACGAAGACGACGAAGCCGCTGGTCACCAGGACGAAGAGCCAGCCGGTGTTGGTCAGGACCCAGTTCAGGGCGTGATCGGAGGCGTTGCCGAGGGACGTCGTACTGGTGAGGCCCCACAGGACGAAGGCGACGCTGACGGCGGCGGCGCAGCCGAAGACGACCAGGTCCAGGCCCCGGCGCGGCGCCTCGCTGATCTCGATCGCCTGGTCCAGCGCGGGGTGGGGCAGGGAAATGGGTTCGTTCTCGGTCACGTCACTCCTCAGGGGTCGTGCGGCCGTCCGCTCTCGGCACCCTGAGCCACCAGAAAGGGGCGATTCAACGCCACACCGATCCGGGAAACGGTCCGCCGGATCATGCTCCGCGGACACGGCAAGGTCTGCCCGAGAACGGGCAACATGCACCAGCAGGTTAACCAGACCTGCCCCCCGCTTGGCCAATCCTCGGCCAAGCGGAATCTGCCGACCGCCGGTCGAAACCGGCGCCGGGGTGGGTCAGCGGCGCCCGATGATTCCGATGACGGGAGGCGCCTTCGAGTCGACGATGTAGACCCGGAAACCGCCGTCGCGCAACTGCTCGGACGTCTTGGCGAGCATGTCGGGGACGTGCTCGGGCTTGCTGGTGTCGAAGAACAACTGCACCGACCCGCCGGGCATCAGTCGCTCGTGCAGGAGCGCGATCTCCTCGGCTGCGTCACGCACCCAGAAGAGGTGCACGTCGAAGGCGAACACCTTCGTGAGCCGCTTGACCGGGACGCGCAGCGTGGCCAGGTCGATCTGGCGCACGGTCAGCTTTCCGGCCTCGATGTGCTCGGCGCAGCGGGCCTTCGTGCGGTCCACGCCGGCCTCGGAACGGTCGATGGCAAACATCTTGCCTCGGCCCTCGAGTCGACGGCAGATGAGGTCGGCGGCGGCTCCGGAACCGCATCCGATCTCCAGCACGTGGTCGTTGGGCTGGACGTCCATGAAATCCACCGCCCATCGGATCCGGGCTGGGATCTTGTTCACCATGGGGGTCAGCCTGCCAGAACCTCGGCCCGGGTGACGCACTACCTTGGTCTCGTGGCTTCACGTGTCGCTGAGAATGCAGCAGAAGGACGGCTCCAGGTCGGGGTGCTCGGTGCCCGCGGCAAGGTCGGTGCCGAGGTGGTGAGAGCCGTCGAGGACGCCGTTGACGTCGACTTCACCGTCGGTGTCGACCAGGGCGATTCGATCGAGTCGCTCGCCGAGTCCGGCACCCAGGTGGTCGTCGACTTCACCCATCCCGATGTGGTGATGGACAACCTGCGCTACTGCATCGAGAACGGCATTCACGCCGTCGTCGGCACCACCGGTTTCGATGACGAGCGCCTCGAGACGCTGCGTGGCTGGCTGGCCGACAGCCCCGGTACAGGCGTGTTGATCGCCCCGAACTTCTCGATCGGCGCGATCTTGATGATGCGGTTCTCGGCCATCGCCGCCCCGTTCTTCGAGTCGGTCGAGGTCATCGAGCTCCACCACCCGACCAAGGCCGACGCCCCGAGCGGCACCGCCGGTCGTACGGCGGAACTGATTGCCGCGGCACGCCGCGACGCCGGCAGCGCGCCGATCCCGGACGCGACCAGCACCGGCATCGCCGCGGCGCGCGGCGCGGACGTCGACGGTGTCCGGGTCCACAGCCTGCGCATTCGTGGCCTGGTGGCCCACCAGGAGGTCGTGCTCGGTGGCGTGGGGGAGACCCTCACCATCCGCCACGACTCACTGGACCGAGTTTCGTTCACCCCGGGCGTGTTGACCGGTGTACGACGGATCGGCGACTTCCCCGGGCTCACGGTGGGACTCGAGCACTTCCTCGACCTCGAATAGCGCGAAGTGCTTCAGAGCAGGCGGAGCAGGGCCGCACAGGCGGCTGAGCCGAACACGACGACCAGGAACGGTGCTCGCGCCATCAGGAGCAGTACGGCGAGCCCGAGGGCTGCCGCACGTGCGTCAAGGGCCAGGGCGCGTCCCTCGGGCGCGGCGAAGACCTGCACGGTGACGAGTCCGGCCAGCAGGGCCACCGGGATCAGGTCGGCGATCCGTGCGACCACACGGTTGCTCAGCACCCGCGCCGGCACCGCGAGGCCCGCGAGCTTGAGCAGGTAGCAACCGAGGCCTGCGCCGAGGACGGCCCACCAGATCATGCGGGCACCTCCTCGTCGGTGTGGCCAGGCTCGTCGGGCTCGGTGCTCGAGCGCGCAGTGAGCGCGCCGACAAGGACCGCCACGCCCGCGGCCACCAGCACGGGCACGCCCGCCGGGGTCACCGTGACCGCGCCCGCGGCCACCAGCGCGGCCAGGAGGGCGACGGTTCGCGTCACGGGCGTCGTCAGGCGTGGCCACAGCAGGGCGAGGAAGGCCGCGCCGACCGCTGCGTCCAGTCCGAGGTCGCGCGGGTCGCCGAGCTGTTCACCCGCGACCGCGCCGACCAGGGTGGTGAGGTTCCAGAGCACGAAGATGGTGCCGCCGGTGACGAGGAAGCCGGTGCGGGCCAGATCGCGGTCGGGGCGGGTCACGGCCATCGCGGTGGACTCGTCGATGAGGACGTGGGCCGCCAGGGCGCGTCGCCACCCGCGGTAGCCGAGCAGCGGAGCCAGACGGAGGCCGTAGAGGGTGTTGCGGGTGCCCAGGAGCAGTGCAGCGAGGGCTCCGGCCAGCGGAGTGCCCCCGGAGCCCAGTACGCCCGCCAACGCGAACTGGGAGGCTCCGGTGAACATCAGCAGTGACAGCACACACGTCTGCGCCACATCGAGACCGGACGCGACGCCCACGGCGCCGAAGCCCAGGCCGTAGGTGCCCGTCGCGATCGCGACGCCCAAGCTGTCGCGAACGACGGTACGACGGGTGGGACTCTCCATGGCGACGTCGAGTGGTCGCTCAGACGAGTGAGGTGTGCAGCCGGAGTTGCTTGATCGTGCCGCCGGACTCGTCAGCGAGCTCGCGGCTCGCACCGTCGGGACCCCAGCCCGCGCTCGTGAGGAACGCGCGCAGCGCGTCGTCGGTGGTCGACACCCAGCACACCGCCCGCGTGAACCGGTCGGCTTCCAGGGTGTCGGCACAGGCCTGCAGCAGCCGTGACCCGTGGCCGGCGCGGGTCTTGTCCGGGTCGATCGTGAACTCGACGATCTCGCCGTCCACCGCGGGGTCCACGTCGGGGTCGCTCGCGGGCACCGTGAGCGCGAAGCCGACCACCACGTCGTGCGTCAGCGCCACCAGGGCGCGGTGCCGGGCCTCGGGGGGTCGGGAGAGCGACGCGCGCCAGGACTCGGTGAGGGCATCCGGCCCGATGCCGCGTTCCTTGAGCAGCGCGGCCAGCTCGTCGTCGTACCGCTGCTGCCAGGTGCGGAGCTGGACGGCGGCGATCCCGGGGGCGTCGGCCGGCCAGCCGACCCGGACGGAGACGTCAGCAGAGACCATGCAGTCATCCTCGCAGGGTGCGTGGCAGGGCCGTCCGTCGGCGTCGCCGTCGCCTTGCTTGTCGCCACTAGGGTCGAGACATGGAAATTCGCAACCTCGGAGCGAGCGGCCTCAGGATCTCGGCCATCGCCTACGGCAACTGGCTCACCCACGGTTCGCAGGTCGAGGAGGAGGCCGCCCTGGCGTGCGTCCGGCAGGCCCTCACCGACGGCATCACCACCTTCGACACCGCCGACGTCTACGCCAACACAGCAGCCGAGACCGTCCTCGGCAAGGCGCTCGTCGGCGAGCGCCGCGAGGGACTGGAGATCTTCACGAAGGTCTTCTGGCCGACGGGTCCGGGCAAGCACAACGACCACGGCCTCTCCCGCAAGCACATCCTCGAGTCGATCGACGGGTCGCTGAGGCGCCTCGGCACCGACTACGTCGACCTGTACCAGGCGCACCGGTTCGACCACGAGACGCCGCTGGAGGAGACGATGCTCGCGTTTGCCGACGTCGTCCGGTCCGGCAAGGCGCTCTACATCGGTGTCTCGGAGTGGCGGGCCGAGGAGATCCGCGCGGCGGCCGAGCTCGCCCGCGAGCTGCGCGTGCCGTTGATCTCCAACCAGCCGCAGTACTCCATGCTCTGGCGGGTCATCGAGGAGGAAGTGGTCCCCGCGAGCCGCGAGCTCGGGCTCGGCCAGATCGTCTGGTCGCCCATCGCGCAGGGCGTGCTGACCGGCAAGTACCTCCCCGGCCAGCCGCCGCCCGCCGGGTCGCGTGCGACCGACACCAAGGGCGGAGCCGACAACATCGGACGCTGGCTCAAGGACGACGTCCTCGAGCGGGTCCAGCAGCTGACGCCCATCGCCGAGGCGGCCGGGCTCTCGCTCGCGCAGCTCGCGGTCGCCTGGGTGTTGCAGAACGACAACGTCTCCGCCGCGATCATCGGCGCCAGCCGTCCCGAGCAGGTCACCGAGAACGTCAAGGCCGCCGGCGTGAAGCTGGACGCCGACACGCTCGCGGCGATCGACCGGGTGCTCGACGGCGTGGTGACGACCGACCCGAAGCTGACCCGGTCGCCGCGACGGTCCGAAGTGCTGGGCTGATCTCGCCGGTCAGGCCAGCGTGAACGTGTAACGACTGGTCGGCACGAGGTCGAGGCCCTGCGCGGCACCGAACCGCTCGCAGCTCTCCATCAGGGCCGCGAACCGCCGCTGGAACTCGGCCTCGTCGCCACCGCTGCCGTAGAACGCGTGGTGGTCCGACATGCCGGCCATCGGGAACAGTTCCTCGACGATGCCGGCGACCCCTGGTGCTTCACTGGTGAGCGCCTCGAGCACGGGATTCTGCACGTAGCCGAACGTTCCCTGGGTGTCGATCGCGACCTGCGTGTGCCGGTCGAGCCAGTCGGCCCGCCATGCCTCCTTCGACAGGGAGTCCGGCCGCCGGAGGAAGGCGAAGTTCGCGAGGGCATCGGCTCGCTCGCCGTCCGCAACGGCGGGCGGGGGGAGGGGTTCGCGCTCCTCGACCCGCCACAGGTCGGCGCTCGCGTCGAGCCGTCGTACGACGTCCACGAGCGAACCCACGGAACCGCTGGTCCAGACGCTGACGACTGCCGTGATCGGCGCGCCGGGTCCGAACCGCATGGCGGGGGCAACCGCGTCGTCGTCCAGGTTGACCTGGAGCCGGGTCGCGCCGCATCCGGCGACGTCGCCGCGGAAGGCTGACCCGAGGAGCACGCCCCCGAGGGCAGGCGCGTGCAGCGCGGCAATGACCTTCACGTCAGCGGTAGTCGTCCGGCAGGGCCTGCCCGATCTTGACCTTCGCCTTCGGCATCCGCATGAACTTCATCTGCATGGCGCGGGTGAGCGTGTAGTACGTGGTGCCCTTGAGCGGCTCCTCGGGGAAGCGCCGCTTGAGCTCGCGACGGATCCGGAAGCGCAGCACCAACATGTCGGTGACGACGAACAGCACCGTGGCGAGCAGGACCAGGCTGCTGGCCTGCACGAGCGCCGAGTTGCCGGTGTAGCCGAGGATCAGCCCGACGATCATCAGCGGGATCACCATCTCCACGATGGAGAACCGGGCGTCGACGTAGTCGCGGATGAAGCGGCGCACCGGACCGCGGTCACGGGGCAGCATGTACTTCTCGTCGCCCTCCTTCATGCCCTGGCGGATCCGCTTGCTCTGCTCGGCCCGGAACTCGCGCTCCTTGCGGGAGTTCGCCTTGCGGTCGGTCGGCGCCTTCGCACGCGCCTTCGCGGCGGCCTCAGCCTCCTTGCGGGTCGGGGTCGGACGACCCTTGCCGCCCGGCTTCGCGACGGTCGTCTCTTCGACGGGGGACTTGGTGCGCTTGAACACGCTCAGGCCTTCCTGACCACACTGGACTTGAGTTGCATGGGGCCGAAGCCGTCGACCTTGGCGTCGATGTCGTGATCGCCCACCCGCTTGGTCGGGTCGACCAGCCGGATGTTGCGGACCTTGGTTCCGGCCTTGATCGGCTTCGGTGCTCCCTTGACGGGGAGGATCTTGATGATGATCACGTCGTCACCGTCTGCCAGCGGGTTGCCGTTGGCGTCGCGCACGAGGTCCGCTTCGGCCTCGGCCCGGGCTTCGGCGGCAGCTTCCGCGGGCGACCATTCGTGGGCGCACTCGGGGCAGACGAGCAGGTCGCCCATCTCGTAGGTGTACTCGCTCGCACACGCGGGACAGGCGGGCAGGGTGTCAGTCACGGTGGGACTTCCCGGGCAGGTCGAGCATCCGCTGCAGTGCGACGAGCGCGTCCGCCTCGGTCTGCGGGTCGACGGTGATCTGGTTGACGACGACGCCCTCGACGAGGTTCTCGAGCGTCCACACGAGGTGCGGCAGGTCGATCCGGTTCATCGTCGAGCAGTAGCAGACGTTGCGGTCCAGGAACATGATGTTCTTGTCCGGGTGGGCGTTCTTGAGGCGCTGCACCAGATTGAGCTCGGTGCCGATCGCCCACGCGGAGCCGGCGGGCGCGGCCTCGATCGTCTTGATGATGTATTCGGTCGAACCCACCTGGTCTGCCTTGAGCACGACCTCGTGCTGGCACTCGGGGTGGACGAGCACGTTGAGGTCGGGGACCTTGGCGCGCAGTTCGTCGATCACGTCGGCGGTGAAGCGGCCGTGGACCGAGCAGTGGCCCTTCCACAGGATGATCTTCGCCTTGGCCAGTTCCTCGGCGGTCAGCCCGCCGTCGGCCTTGTGCGGGTTCCACACGACGCACTCGTCGAGCTCGATGCCGAGCTGGAGAACCGCCGTGTTGCGACCGAGGTGCTGGTCGGGCAGGAAGAGGACCTTGGTGTTCTCGCCCTTCTGCGCGTAGGCCCACTCGAGCGCGACCTCGGCGTTCGACGAGGTGCACACGACACCGCCGTTGCGACCGCAGAACGCCTTGATGTCGGCGCTGGAGTTCATGTAGGTGACCGGGACGACGACGTCCTGGACCCCGGCAGTGGCGAGCGCGGCCCATGCCTTCTCGACCTGTGCGATGCGCGCCATGTCGGCCATCGAGCAGCCAGCCGCGAGGTCGGGCAGGATCACCCGCTGGTCGGGGCCGGTGAGGATGTCGGCGGACTCGGCCATGAAGTGCACGCCGCAGAAGACGATGAACTCGGCCTCCGGCCGGGCAGCCGCGTCGCGGGCGAGCTTGAAGGAGTCGCCGGTGACATCGGCGAACTGGATGACCTCGTCGCGCTGGTAGTGGTGCCCGAGCACGAACAGCCGCTCGCCCAGCTTCTCCCGGGCGGCGCGTGCGCGCTCGACCAGGTCGGGATCGGAGGCGGCCGGCAGGTCACCGGGGCAGTCGACGCCACGCTCGGAGAGCGGGTCGGTGCCACGGCCGAGCGGCAGCAGTGGAAGGTCCACAGTGGTCATGGCCCCATCCTAGTTTGGTCGGTCACGGGTGCGTCGATCGCGGCCCGAAGGAACAGGAAGTACGGCAGGGACCCGAGACGTTCACGGACCGGACGCCTCAGCCTTCACCGCGGTTCGGCAAGCGTTGTGAGCATGAGCCGGCGCCCCGTTCCCGGTGGAGCGCATCGACCTCTCGGAAAGGTTTCGCCATGGCTGAATTCGACCGCCGCCGCTTCCTCCAGATCACCGGCGCGACGTCCCTCTCGGGGCTGACCGCGACCTTGCTCGGCAGCGTCGAGCGGGCCGCAGCGGTGGAGCCCGCTCGTCGTACCGGGACCATCCGCGACATCGAGCACGTCGTGGTCCTGATGCAGGAGAACCGCTCCTTCGATCACTACCTCGGTGGCCTGCGCGGCGTGCGCGGGTTCGGGGACCCGCACCCGGTGCAGTTGCCGTCCGGCAAGTCGGTCTGGCACCAACCACGCCGGGACGGCCGGGACCTGTTGCCGTTCCACCCCGACGTGGATGACCTGGGTGGCGCCTTCCTCCAGGGCCTGCCGCACTCGTGGCCCGACGGGCAGAAGGCGGTCAACCGCGGCCACTACGACCAGTGGGTTCCGGCGAAGGGTGCGGCCACGATGTCCTACCTGGAGCGATCGGACGCCCTGTTCCACTACGCCCTCGCCGACGCGTTCACGGTCTGCGACGCGTACTACTGCTCGTTCATCGGCAACACCGACCCGAACCGGTACTACCTGTGGACCGGGTGGACGGGCAACGACGGTCGCGGTGGGGGACCCGTCCTCTACAACGACGAGATCGGCTACGACTGGGCGACGTATCCCGAGCGACTGGAGCAGGCCGGGGTGTCCTGGAAGGTCTACCAGGACGAGGGCACGGGACTCGATGCCGCTGGGTCGTGGGGGTGGACCTCCGACCCGTTCATCGGCAACTACGGCGACACGTCGCTGCTCTACTTCAACAAGTACCGCAACGCGCAGCCCGGCGACCCGCTGTACGACAAGGCCCGGGTCGGCACGCGCAACCGTGACGGCGAGGACTACTTCGCGCTCCTGGCCGCCGACGTGGCCGCCGACCGTCTGCCCCAGGTCTCGTGGATCTCGGCGCCCGAAGCATTCACCGAGCACTCGAACTGGCCGACGAACTTCGGTGCCTGGTACCTCTCGAAGGTGCTCGACACGTTGACGTCCAATCCGGACGTCTGGGCCAAGACCGCCCTGTTCATCACCTACGACGAGAACGACGGCTTCTTCGACCATCTGGTCCCGCCGATCCCGAACAGCCCGCTGATCCCGGGTGCCTCCACGGTCTCGACCGAGAACGAGCACTACGCCGGCGGCGACCCGCGAGCGAACCCCGGTCCGTACGGCATGGGGCCGCGGGTGCCGATGTTCGTGGTGTCGCCGTGGAGCAAGGGCGGCTGGGTGTGCTCGGAGACGTTCGACCACACGTCGGTGCTGCGCTTCCTCGAGCAGCGCTTCGGGGTCCGCGAGCCCCAGATCACGCCGTGGCGCCGGGCGGTCGCCGGCGACCTGACCTCGGCCTTCGACTTCTCCCGCAAGCACACTTCGTTCCCTGCGCTGCCGTCCACCGCGGCGATGGCGCCGACCGACCGCCGCCGGCACCCGACGTACTTCCCGACCACGCCTGCCACCGGCACGATGCCGACCCAGGAAGCGGGCGTCCGTCCGGCCCGTCCGATCGACTACGACCTCGAGGTCGTGGAGAAGGGCGCGGCGCCGTTGCGCCTGCAGGTGGTGAACGAGGGGACTCTGGGGGCACACCTCCAGGCGCGCCTCATCACCCCCGCCGGTGAACCGCACAGCTACACCGTCGAGGGCGGCAAGCGACTGGCCGTGGACCTGCCGGTGAGCGGCGCGTACGACGTGCACCTGCACGGCCCGAACGGCTTCTTCCGCCGCTATGCCGGCGACACGACCGCGGAACGGGTGCTGGTGAGCCTCGAACCCCGTCGTCGGGGTGCAGGCCAGGTCCGCTTGCGGGTCGAGGGCGATGTCGAGGGTGGTTCAGGTGTCGAGGTCAGCGACGCCTACGCCGGCGCTCTGGTGCTGCGCGGCGGCAAGGTCGACTTCGACACCACCGGCTCCGGCGGTTGGTACGACGTCACGGTCACCATCCCCGGCACGACCTTCGTCCGGACTCTCGCGGGCCACCTCGAGACCGGTCAGCCGAGCACCAGCGACCCCGCGCTCGGCTCTACGCCATGATGGCGCCATGCGCGTGCTGGTGGCCCCTGACAAGTTCGCCGGCACGCTGACCGCGGTCGAGGCGGCCGAAGCGATCGCGGCCGGCTGGCGACGCCACGCCCCGGACGACGAGATCGTGCTGGCGCCCATGTCGGACGGCGGCCCGGGCTTCGTGGACGTGCTCCATGCCTCGCTCGGGGGTGACCTGCTGGCCGTCACCGTCGAAGCGCCTCCGGGCCACGAGGTCCCGGCGACGCTGTTGATGGTCGGGACGACGGCGTACGTCGAGAGCGCCCAGGCCTGCGGCATCCACCTCACTGGCGGCAAGCTCGGCGAGTTCGGTACGACGGTGGGCGTCGGCTCGCTCGTCCTGGAAGCCATCAACGCCGGAGCCGAGCGGGTCGTGGTCGGGCTCGGCGGTTCCGGGACCATCGACGGGGGAGCCGGGATGCTGGCCGCCCTCGGGGCGTCGGCCGACGTCGCCCTCGATGTCGGCGGCGTCTTCCTCAACGGTGTCACCAGCGTCGACCTGAGCATCGCCCGCGGGCTCGTCGACGGGGTGGAGATCATCGCGGCGACCGACGTCGACAACCCGCTGACCGGACTGTTCGGCGCGAGCAAGACCTTCGGCGCGCAGAAGGGGCTCGACGAGGAGATGCAGGTCGTCATGGACGGCTACCTCGAGGAGTTCGCGGTCGCGACCGAGCGTCGCCTCGCTCTCGCACCCGGCGCCGGTGCTGCCGGCGGCCTGGGCTTCGCCCTGATGTTGCTCGGAGGCACGCGGGTCAGCGGCATCGGCCTGGTCGCGGACGCCGTGCGCCTGGCCGAGCAGGCGCGGACGGCCGACCTGGTCATCACGGGCGAAGGCGCCTTCGACTTCAGCAGCCGCGCGGGCAAGGTCCCGGCCGGGGTCGCCGCCATCGCTGCGGAAGCCCTGCGCCCGTGCGTGGCGCTGGCTGGCCAGGTGCTGGTCGGCTCGCGGGAGATGCGCGCGCTCGGCATGGATGCGGCCTACTCCCTCGTGGACGCTGTGGGGGAGGAGCGCGCCTTCGCCGATCCGGCCGGCGCACTCACGGAACTGGCCGCACGCGTCGCACGAACGTGGTCCAGCTGAGATGGTCGTCGAGTAGCCGAGCCGCCAGGCGAGGCATATCGAGACGCTTTCTGGAACATGTTCTAGATTGCTCGGGTGACCGAACCCCTGTGCACCACTGCCCTCGTCGTCAACGAACCCGGCGGCGACTTCGTCTTCACTGACGTGCATCTCGAGGCGCCCCGTGCCGACGAGGTGCTGGTACGGATTGTCGCGACCGGTCTGTGCCACACCGACCTGACCGTGCCCACGATGCTGCCCGCCGAGATGATGCCCACGGTGATGGGCCACGAAGGCACCGGCGTCGTCGAGCAGGTCGGCGCCGATGTCGCGGGGATCGAGGTCGGCGACCACGTGGTGATCAGCTTCCGGTCGTGCCGGGCCTGCGGCCCCTGCGAGGAAGGCCACGTCGGCTACTGCGAGCAGGCGCTGCTGCTCAACTACATGGGCATGCGTGCCGACGGCTCGACGACGATGACGGCAGCGGAGGGTGATCGCGCCGGCCAGACGGTCTTCGGCAATTTCTTCGGCCAGTCCAGCTTCGCCCGCCACGCCCTCGCGTACGCCGACAACTGCGTCGTCGTCGACAAGTCGCTCGACCTGACCCGGCTGGCCCCCTTCGCCTGCGGGTTCCAGACCGGCGCTGGCACCGTGCTCAACCTGCTGGACCCCGCGCCCGGAGACTCGCTCGTGGTCTTCGGTGCCGGCGGAGTCGGCCTCGCCGCGGTTGCGGCCGCGCGCGGTCGTGGCGTCGAGACGGTCGTCGTCGTCGACCCGCTCGCCGCCCGTCGGGCCATCGCCGAGGAGTACGGCGCCACGGCGATCGACCCCACGGTGGACGGTGCCCCGGCCGTCGAGGAACAGGTCCGGTCGCTCACGGGTGGCGGGGCGTCATACGCGATCGACACGACGGCGCTGCCCGCGGTCGTGCTCCAGGCCCAGCGGTCGCTGCGCAACCGCGGCATGCTCGTCGCGCTCGGCCTGGGCGCACCGGAGTACACGATCGACGCGATCGACCTGCTGTCGACCGGCAAGACCGTCCGGTCCTCGGTGGAGGGGGAGTCGGACCCGCTGGTGACCATTCCCGAACTGATCGCGCTGCGCGAAGCCGGGAAGTTCGACGTCGACCACCTCGTGACGACGTACCCCTTCGAGCGGATCGCCGACGCCATCGCGGACACGAAATCGGGTCTCGTGGTGAAGCCCGTCCTCGTCTGGGGGGAATAACCACAACTGTGCGACCATTGGGTCCAGTAGAACCCCTTTCTGACATGCCAAGCATGGACAACACCCTGGAGTGAGCATGAGCGACAGTTGCTGCGGTGGCGGCCACAGCCACGAGGCCGAGGCCACCGGTACGACGACGACCATCGCCGAGCCGGTCTCCTTCGACCGCCGTGAAGACCAGATCAACATCAGCCCCGTTGCTGCCGCGAAGGTGGCCAGCCTCCTCGAGCAGGAGGGTCGCACCGACCTGCAGCTGCGGATCTCGGTGCAGCCCGGTGGCTGCAGCGGCCTGCGCTACCAGCTCTTCTTCGACGAGCGGACCCTCGACGGCGACGTCGTGACCGACTTCGACGGCGTCGGCGTGGTCGTCGACCGGATGAGCGTGCCCTACCTCAACGGTGCGGTGATCGACTTCGTCGACACCATCGAGAAGCAGGGCTTCACCATCGACAACCCGAACGCCACGGGTTCCTGCGCGTGCGGTGACTCGTTCAACTGAGCATCCAATGAAGAAAGCCCCCGCCTCGGCGGGGGCTTTCTTGCGTCGGTGGTCGAGGAGGTCGCTCTGCGACCGTCTCGAGACCCTCAGTCCAGGTGCAGCTGGAGAGCGTTCGCGAGGCGCTGGGCGGCCTCGGAGATCTCGATGCCGCGCTTGGGCATCTCGCGGGGGAATTCGTCGAAGTGAATGCTCGGCGCAGGACGCGTGGCCTTGACGGCCGCCCGGGCGAGCTGGCGGTTGACTGCCTCGCAGTCGGCGTGCAGGTCGCTGGGGGCGGCGATCTCTTCGTACGGGCTCATGCTTCGACGTTAAGCGTTACTCCTGGGTAGACCCAGTGGGACCGCCCCAACTTCGTGTTACGTCTCCGATAACCTTCCGTGTCGTGACTGCACCCACGGGCTCCCTCCTGATCGCTGGCTCGATCGCGACCGACCATCTGATGACGTTTGCCGGCAAGTTCTCGGACTCGCTGGTGGTCGATCAGCTCGACAAGCTCTCGGTGTCCTTCCTGGTCAACGACCTCGAGATCCGCCGCGGCGGTGTGGCGCCGAACATGTGCTTCGGCCTCGCCCGCCTCGGCCTGCGACCGGTCCTGGTCGGCGCTGCCGGCGAGGACTTCGCCGACTACCGCTCCTGGCTGGAGCGCAATGGCGTCGACTGCGACTCCGTCCACATCTCCGACAGCAAGCACACGGCGCGCTTCGTGTGCACCACGGACACGACGATGGCCCAGTTCGCGTCGTTCTACCCGGGGGCGATGAGTGAGGCCAGCCTGATCGAGCTCGCCCCGATCGTCGACCGCGTCGGTGCGCCGTCGTACGTCCTGATCGGCGCGGACGACCCCGACGCGATGAAGCGTCACACCGAGGAGTGCCGCCAGCGCGGCTACCCCTTCATCGCCGACTGCTCCCAGCAGCTCGCCTTCGCCGAGGGCGATCTCATTCGCGACCTCATCGAAGGCGCCGCGATCCTGTTCTCCAACGAGTACGAGTCGCACGTCATCGAGAAGAAGACGGGCTGGAGCGCCGAGGAGGTGCTCTCGAAGGTCGACATCCAGGTCACCACCCTCGGCAAGGACGGCGTCCGGGTCACCACCAACGACGGCACGTCGTTCGAGATCCCGGCCGCCAAGGATGTCGCCGCGCTCGAGCCCACCGGTGTCGGTGACGCCTTCCGCGCCGGCTTCCTGGCTGCCCTGTCGTGGGGCTCCTCGCTCGAGCGGGCCGCTCAGGTCGGCTGCGTGCTCGCTGCGTACGTCGTCGAGACGGTCGGCACCCAGGAGTACGACTTCACCCTGCCGCAGTTCGTGGACCGGGTCCGTGACTCCTACGGCGACGACGCCGCCGACGAGGTCGGCAAGTTCCTCATCTGAGCCGGCGCACGGTGTAGCGGGGCAGGTTGTCGTCGGCGAGGTCCTCGCCGACGTACTCCTGACCCCGCATCCGGCACCACGCCGGTACGTCGTAACGGGCGGCCGGGTCGCGCGCGACGACGGCCAGCAGGTCGCCGACGGCGACAGAGGGCAACGCCTTGGCCAGTTCGATGATCGGGCGGGGGCACGGGAAGTCCCGGCAGTCGAGTTCCAGCACGGCTACATCCCTGCCCGGGCGCGGATGGCGGTGACCGACTCGACCAGGGCGGCGCAGAACCCGTCGACCTGGTCGTCGGTGGTGTCGCGCTCCAGGGACACCCGGACGTTGCCGTGAGTCAGGGCGCCCATCGCGGCCAGCACGTGGCTGGGCTCCAATGTGGACGCGGTGCAGGCCGACCCGCTGGCGACGCCGTAGCCGCGCTGCGCGAGGTCGGAGACGATTTCGTCGCCACCGACGTACAGCGCCGAGAAGGTCACCAGCTGCGGCAGCCGCGCGGTCGTGTCGCCGACCACCTCGACGTCCGGCAGGGCCGCGGCAGCGGCGCGGATGCGCGCCACATGACCGAACAGTCGGTTTCCGACGTCGACCTGCTCGGCAACGCAGGCCTGGAGTGCCGCAGCAGCGGCGAGGACCGCCGGGATGTTCGGGAACCCCGGCTGGTCCAGGCCGTCGTCGCCCGGGAACGGATTGGTCCACCGAGTGCCCCGGCGTACCGCCAGGAGTCCGACGCCTGCCGGGCCGCCCCACTTGTGCGCCGAGGCGGTGAGTGCGTCCCAGCGCTCGGGCAGCGCGACGTGGCCGAGCGCGGCGGCACCGTCGACCAGCAGGGGCACGCCGGCGGGCAACTCGAGTTCATCGACGCGTTGCAGGGTGCCGACTTCCTGATTGGCGGCCTGGAGGGCGACGGCACCGACACCGGGCTCCCGCGCGGCCGCGGCCATCGAGGTGAGGTCGACATGCCCGAAGGCGTCGACGGCAATGGACGCATGCGCGGGGGAGTCGCGCCACTGGACCGCGTGGAGCACCGAGGAGTGCTCGACTGCGCTGTGGACGATGCCGAGCCGTCCGGTGGCCGAGGTGAGACCCAACAGTCCGCGGTGGACCGCATCGGTCCCCGAGGCAGCGAAGCCGACTTCGTCCGGTTGGGCGCCGATGCACTCGGCGATCACGGCGCGGGCGTTGTCGAGGAGCAGGCGTGCGTCCCGGCCCGGTCCGTGCAGCCGGCGCGGGTCGCCGTACCCCCGCTCGAGCGCAGCGAGCAGCGTGTCACGCGCGGCGGGGTGCAGGCGCTGCGACGATGCCGCGTCGAGGTACACCTCAGGTGTGCTGCTCACAGGGGCGACGATAGATGAGGGACAGGGGAGCGGTGGCGAGCACGGCGCGCTGGTCCGAACCACTGACCCCACGCCCCGCACGGGTCCCGTCTCCGCTAGTGTTCGCAATTGTTCTGACCCTCGAGAGGAAGGCTCGTTCGTGGGCTGGTGGCTACCCGAGCGCACGCGTGGATCCCGACGGCATTTGCGTCGCGTGATTCCGCTCGCCGGCATCGTCGTACTCGCGTTCGCGTTGTCCGGATGTTCGACCGATACCCAGTGGGAACGGTTCGGCATGCCGGAGATCAAGTCCGAACAGGGTGAACACATCCTCCTGTTGTGGCAGGGCGCGTGGATCGCTGCGCTCGTCACCGGTGTGATCACGTGGGCGCTCATCATCGGTGTCCCGATCTGGTTCCGTCGTCGTAGTGACGACGAGGTCCCGGTCCAGACCCGCTACAACCTGCCGATCGAGATCTTCTACACGATCTTCCCGATCGTGATGGTCGTCGCGTTCTTCGCGCAGACGGTCCGGGTGCAGAACATCGCGCTCGAGCACGTCGCGAACCCCGATGTCGTGGTCAAGGTCGTCGGCCAGAAGTGGTCGTGGACCTTCAACTACCCCGACACCGAGGCCGCGGGCGGCAAGAACGTCTTCGTCTCCGGCACGGGTGAGGACATCCCGCAGTTGGTCATTCCGGTCCACAAGACCGTCGAGTTCCAGCTGTACAGCCCCGACGTGATCCACAACTTCGGTATCCCGGCCTTCGCCATGCGCATGGACGTCGTTCCCGGCAACGACAACTCCTACCAGGTGACCCCGACCGAGACCGGCGTCTACGACGGCAAGTGCTACGAACTGTGCGGCGCTTACCACTCGCGGATGCTGTTCACCGTCAAGGTCGTCACCGACGCGGAGTACGACGCGTACCTGGCCGAGCTGGCTGCTGACCCCGAGCACGTCTCCGAGGAGCCCGTCGACGGCGGCGTCTACTCCGAGAACCTCATTGACGACGAAGAGGGAGGGCACGAGTGACCGCGACTGCCGCTCGCTCCGCAGACCTCACCGAGCGCAAGCCGCTCGGACAGCAGGTTGTGCGGGTGCTGACCACGACCGACCACAAGCTGATCGGCAACCTGTACTTCGTCACCGCCATGGGCTGGTTCATCGCTGGCGGCATCATGGCGCTGCTCATCCGGTCCGAGCTCGCCTACCCGGGCAGCCAGCTCGTCAACGAGGAGCTCTACAACCAGCTCTTCACGATGCACGGCACGATCATGCTGCTGCTGTTCGCGACGCCGCTGTTCTTCGGCTTCGGTAACGCGATCATGCCGCTGCAGATCGGCGCGCCCGACGTCGCGTTCCCGCGCCTGAACATGTTCAGCTACTGGCTGTACCTGTTCGGTGGCCTCATCGCCGGTGCCGGCTTCCTCACCCCGCAGGGTGCCGCGTCCTTCGGCTGGTTCGCCTACACGCCGCTGTCCGACTCGGTCAATAGCCCCGGCGTCGGTGGCGACCTGTGGATCATGGGCCTGTGGATGGCCGGTCTGGGAACGATCCTGGGTGCGGTCAACTTCATCACCACGATCATCTGCATGCGCGCGCCCGGCATGACGATGTTCCGGATGCCGATCTTCGTGTGGACCGTGCTGATCACGGCGATCCTCGTGCTGATCGCCTTCCCGATCCTCGCCGGTGCGCTGCTCTCGCTCGAGGCTGATCGACAACTCGGTGCCCACGTCTTCGACACCTCGACAGGTGGCGCGATCCTCTGGCAACACCTGTTCTGGTTCTTCGGGCACCCAGAGGTCTACATCATCGCCCTGCCGTTCTTCGGCATCATTTCCGAGATCCTGCCGGTCTTCAGTCGCAAGCCGATCTTCGGCTACGTCGGCCTGGTCGGCGCCACGCTCGGCATCGCGATCCTGTCGGTGGCGGTGTGGGCACACCACATGTTCGTCACGGGTGCGGTGAACCTCGCGTTCTTCTCCGGCATGACGTTCCTGATCGCGGTCCCGACCGGCGTGAAGTTCTTCAACTGGATCGGCACGATGTGGGGCGGATCAGTACGCATGGACACACCCATGCTCTGGTCGATCGGCTTCCTCACGACGTTCCTCTTCGGTGGCCTGACCGGCATCATCCTGGCCAGCCCGCCGCTGGACTTCCACGTGTCCGACTCGTACTTCGTGGTGGCGCACTTCCACTACACGGTGTTCGGAACCGTCGTGTTCGCCATGTTCGCGGGCTTCTACTTCTGGTGGCCAAAGCTCACCGGACGAATGCTCGACGAACGACTCGGCAAGATTCACTTCTGGCTGTTGTTCATCGGCTTCCACACGACCTTCCTCATCCAGCACTGGCTGGGCATCGAGGGCATGCCGCGTCGTTACGCGGACTACCTGCCCGGCGATGACTGGGAGGTCCTGAACCAGGTGTCGACGATCGGTGCCTTCGTGCTCGCGTCCTCGATGCTGCCGTTCTTCTACAACGTCTACGTCTCCCGCAAGAGCCCGCTGGTCAACACCGACGACCCGTGGGGTTGGGGCCGGTCGCTGGAGTGGGCCACGAGCTGCCCGCCGCCGCGTCACAACTTCCACACCTTGCCGCGGAT
This sequence comes from Nocardioides sp. WS12, assembly GCF_014108865.1. Lineage (NCBI taxonomy): Bacteria > Bacillati > Actinomycetota > Actinomycetes > Propionibacteriales > Nocardioidaceae > Nocardioides > Nocardioides sp. WS12. The sequence continues at coordinate 2,560,752 of NZ_CP053928.1, forward strand.
CCGGTCGGAATCTCCGGCGTTCGACCTGCACCACCCGGAGATCGCCGCGATCGAGATGTATGACAACCCGGCGGAGTTCGACGGTGCCGGCAAGGGCGACCTGCCGGACACCGAGGGCCGTGCCGAGCACCTCGAGGAGCAGATCAAGAAGAACAAGGACGGGGACGCCTGATGAAGATCGAAGCCTGGATCTTCGGCCTGACCACGATCTTCCTGGTCCTGGTCTCGCCCGCCTACTGGTTCATCACCGACGCCGGCACTCAGTGCGGCCAGGAGAACTGCGCCGACTGGACCGGCACGTCCGCCCTGGTCATGACCACGCTGCTGTGCGCGATGATGACCCTCTACCTGGGTTTCCACGCCAAGCGCATGGATGCCCGGCCGGAGGACCGCAAGGACGGCGAGATCGCTGATGGCGCGGGAGAGCTCGGGTTCTTCCCGCCGTACTCGTGGTGGCCGCTGTGGTGCGCCGCCGCTCTCGGTGTGATCGTGTTCGCCGTGGCCGTGCTGGCCTGGTGGCTCGTGATCATCGGATTCGTCCTCGGCGCGCTCGCCGTCCCGGGCTGGATCTACGAGTACTACCGCGGCGAATACGCCCACTGACAGACCCTTTCGGGCCAGATTTCGTTGGCGGTGTCGCACCTCACGGTGTGACACCGCCAACGTGTTTCCAGCCGTTCTGGTGAGGTGATGGCAGGTACCCTTCTCGGGTGTCCATTACGTCCCGTCGCACTCATCTGGTGCGTGCTCTTGCCGTCCTGTCCATCGTTGCGGTGGTCGCGGCTGGTTGCGACGGCTCGGGGGTCCTTCCGGGAGCAGGTGACGACGGGAGCGCCGAAACGACGGCAGCGGCCGCGGTCCAGGCGACGGTGCACACCAACATCAAGCCCGGTGCGACCAGGGTCCCTGTCGACAAGATCCTGCGCGTCGCAGCGGTGGACGGCACCCTGAAGACCGTCAAGGTCCGATCGGCCGCCGGCCCGCTCAAGGGCAAGGTCGACGCGGCGAGCGGACGCTGGATCGCCAGCGACCGACTCGAGCCCGGTGTGCGCTACCGCGTGCTCGCGACGGCCACGAACGCCGAAGGCACCGAAGCCACCAGCGACACGGTTTTCACGACCCAGGCGCTCTCGCTGTCGCAGCAGACCTATCCGTCCGTCTCGCCGCTCGACGGCGAGAAGGTCGGCATCGGTATGCCCGTCGTGGTCACCTTCGACCTCCCCGTGATCGACAAGGTCGCGTTCGAGAAGAAGATGAAGGTCACCGCGGTCCCCACCCAGGCCGGTTCGTGGCGCTGGGTCGGCGACAAGGAAGCACACTGGCGCCCGCGCGCCTACTGGAAGGCCGGCTCGAAGGTCGACGTCAACATCGACATCAACAGCGTGCCGGCCGGTGGCGGCGTCTACGGCCAGGAAGACCGCGATCTCTCCTTCACGGTCGGCGACGCTCATGTCTACAAGGTCAACGCGAAGACCCACCAGATGAAGGTCATCTCCAACGGCAAGCTGCTGCGCACCATCCCGATCACGACGGGCAAGGCGGGCTTCATCACCCGGTCGGGCACGAAGGTGATCATGGAGAAGTTCGCCACCCGCCGGATGAACTCCGAGACCGTCGGCATCCCGGCGGGCTCGGCCGAGGCCTACGACCTCGACGACGTGAAGTGGGCGATGCGCCTGACGAACTCCGGTGAGTTCATCCACGCCGCTCCCTGGTCGGTCGGCTCGCAGGGCAACGCCAACGTCTCCCACGGCTGCACCGGCATGAGCACCGCCAACGCTGCCTGGCTCTACGACATGACCCGCCGCGGCGATGTCGTCGAGTACGTCGGCACGAACCGTCCGATGGAGTCCTGGAACGGCTACGGCGACTGGAACATCACGTGGCCCGACTACGCGGCAGGTTCCGCGCTCAACTGATCAACACTGCGTCGCGTCGGCCTGGAACGTCTGAGCGAGTTGAGCGCTGATGGTGGACAGGATCGTCGCCTTCGTGATGGAGGGCAGGCTCGCTCGCCGGACCTCTTCCCTGGACCGTCCACGCATCTCGTAGGCGTAGGAAAGGATGGCGTCCATCGACACCGGACCCTTCCTGAAGAAGAACTCACTCGGTGGGAACACGTCGCGATGACCGGCATAGGTCGGTAGTCCGGACGCGAGGTATTCGCGCACCTTGAGACTGCAGGCCTCTGCCATCTGCTTGCGTTCGAGGGCGAAGGCGGAGAGGCCGACCCAGGCTGCGGAGGCGATCTGGTTGATCTCGGCTCGCGAGCGGGGGCCGTGCAGTCGGACGCGCGGATCCAGCGGGCCCGGGGGCAGCGCGTCGTCCGGCACGGTGCCGACCAGGTGCAGGACGAAGTCGTCGGTGGACCTCTGAACGGCGTCGACCAGAAGGTCGATCCCTTGCCAGGGGGCGAAGGTGCTGGCAACGAACAGGAGTTCTGGCACCTCGTTCCGGTCGTCGTCCAGCAGGTCGACGGTGTGGGGGTCGATGCCGTTCGGAAGTACGAAGGTCGGCAGGTCCACCCCAGCGCGTCGCCGTTCGTACTCGGTGATCTCCGCGGTGACTCCGACGATGCCGTCGCCCGCACGGATCGCCCGCACCCCGACGGTTCGTTCGGCGACCTCGCGCAGTCGCCCACCCAACCCGGGAGAGAGCTGGATCTCGGGCACCTCCAGCGTGTGGTGGACCGACAGCAGCGGAACGTGCATCTTGCGGGCCGCAGCCGGTCGATGGGTGTCGTACTGCAGGTGCCGGAGCAGGACGACGTCGTACTCGTCCTGGATCGCGACGAGCCAGCCGTAGAGAGCGGTGAGGTGGGCCTGCCGATCCAGGGCCCGACGCAGGAGGGAGCCGCCGCGTGGCGCGGCCGCATCCTGGCTCGCGCGCAGCGGCTCGAGTGCGGGCGGGAGGTGTCCGCGCGTGAAGATGCGTGCATGCCAGTCGAGGTCGTGGTCGTCGGCTGCGGCCTGTTCGGCGCGGACCTGCTCCAGGAGACCGGTCAGCAGGGGATCCTCCGGGTCGCGCACCGGTGTCACGTGGAGGACTCGCACTTGCCCACCCTAGTGAGCGCCCGTCGTTAGACTGCGGCGCAGCGCGGTTGCCGACAGCGGGAAGGACGGATGGGGTGCCTGACTGTCTCGTCCTGATTCCGTACCACGAGGCCGGCGAGAAGTTGCTGGCGTCCCTCGATTCCATCGTCGACCCGGGCCAGCGGCTCGAGGTGCTGGTGGTGGACGACGGCAGCAGGCGTTTGCCCGCGACGGCATCCGTCGACGGGCGCTCCTGGCCCTTCCCCGTGCGGATCGAGACGCTGCCCCGCAACGTCGGCATCGCCGAGGCCCTGAACCACGGACTGGGGTACGCCGCGCCGTACACCTATGTCGCTCGCCTTGACTGCGGCGACACCTGCCTGCCGAATCGGTTTCGCCTCCAGCTCGACGAACTGGACCAACACCCGGACCTGTTGTTGCTGGGGGGAGCAGCCGAGTTCGCGACGCCGGAAGGGCGGACCCACCTCGAGTACTTTCCGACCACCTGGGCGGGCGTGTTGCGCCGACTCCGGGTCAACTCGGCGTTCCTCCATCCGTCCGTCGTCTTCCGGTCCGCGGTGATCGATCGCGTCGGGCTGTACCCCGTGGACCGGCCCGCGGCCGAGGACTACGCCTGGTTCTGGTCGATCGCGAAGGTGGGGGAGGCACGGAGCCTTCGCGACGTGGTCCTGCGCTACGAGATCGACCCGGATGCCATCTCGTCCCTGCATCGCCGGCGCCAGATCCGGAGCCGGATCCAGGTGATGCGGGACAACTTCGACCTCACTCCCGGCGCAGTGTGGGGACTGGTTCGCTCAGCCGTGCTCTACCTGTCCCCGCGTCGCGCCGTCGTCCAGGTACGACGCGCGCTGGCTCCGTTGCTGCGGAATGATCGATGACCGACCGGCCCGGCCCCGGTGCCCTGCGCGTGCTCCACGTCAGCCAGCCCACCAGTGAAGGAACGGCTGTCGTCGTGGCGAACCTGGTGGCCACCGGGGTTCGGAACGACCAGGTCGCCGACGTTGCGTCGGGGCCGACCGGGCACCTGGCCAGTGATGCCGGGGCCGCAGGCGGTGGCTGGATCGACGTACCGATGACGCGACTGCCCAACCCGGCAGACCTCGCCCACTGGTGGCGCTTGCGCCGCCTCCTGGTCGCGTACGACGTCGTCGTCCTCCATTCCAGCAAGGCCGGCCTGCTCGGACGACTGGCCCTGATCAGCCTGCCCCGGCGGCGACGCCCGGCGTCGGTGTTCGTGCCCCACGGCTGGTCCTGGCACACAGGTGGACGCCTGGGTGGGGTCTATCGCTGGATGGAACGGATCCTGGCTCCGGCGACCGACTGCATCGTTGCCGTGTCCGATGCCGAGGCCCGCGACGGGGGAGCCGTACTCCGGGGGCGCGGTCGGATCGAGGTGATCGCGAACGGGGTCGACACCGACCGGTTCGCTCCCGCCGCGGAGCCGCGCGATCCGGCGACGCTTCTCGTCGTCGGCCGGCTGGCGCGGCAGAAGGGTCAGGACGTCCTTCTCCGGGCGCTGGCCGAACTCGATGACGTCCGCCTGGATCTGGTCGGCGACGGACCCGCTCGCACGGAACTGGAATCGCTCGCCGCCGAACTCGGCGTAGCGGAGCGCGTGCGGTTCCTGGGGACTTCATCGCCCCTGGAGCACCTCCGCTCGGCGACCCTCGTCGTCGTACCGTCGCGTTGGGAGGGCCTGTCCCTTGCCCTCCTGGAAGCGATGGCCACCGCAGCGCCCGTGGTGGCGACGAGCGCCGGCGCGAGCGGCGTCCTCGAAGGCGCGGGCTGGGTGGTCGACGCTCCGGAGGAGGAGATGGCAGGTGCTCTGGCATCGGTCGTCCGACGAGCCCTCGATGCGCCGGCGGAGCGCGAGGCGTTCGGCGGCGTCGCGCGACAGCGGGCCGTGGAACTCTTCTCCGGCAGCGTGTGCGCCGCCGAACACCTTCGGCTGTGGGCCACGCTGATCGAATGTCGCACGACGCCCCAGGGTGGCATCGCATGAAGGCGGGTTCGAGGCGCGATGCGTGGTTCGTCGGCACCGTGGAGATCGCAGGGATCTGTCGTGACCTCACGCTGGGACTCCGTTCCCTCGGGCTGGAGGTCCACGCGGTCACCTATGAGCGGCATCCGTTCGGCTACGGGACGGACGCACCTGGTCGCGTGATCGGATCCATCCAGGCGCTCCATGCCTGGGGCGCTGCAGGCCGCCGCGGCACCCTGCGAGGTCGCCTGCGCCACGTTCTCGGGAGCTCGGCAACCCTGCCCCTGAAGGTGTGGCTGATGTCGACAGCCATCTGCCGTAGCCGGAACTTCGTGTTCTTGTGGGGCCGTTCCTTCCTGCCGTGGAACCTGGACCTGCCGGTGCTCAAGCTGCTCGGCGCGCGGATCATCGTCAACGTGGGTCTGGGGTCGGAGATGCGACCGCCGTACATCGACGGAGGGCTGTGGGGTCCTTCGGGGGATCTTCGTCCGAGCTCGCGCCGGCTCTCCTCGCGGGCGCACCGTGCGCGTCGACAGCTCCGGCGGATCGAGCGCCACGCCGACTACGTCATCGGCCAACCGTTGAGCTCCAGCATGTTCGGTGTTCGGCCCCAGGTGAACTGGTTGACGATCGGTCCGCCCATTGCCCCACTGCAGGAGCCAGCGCCGGGCGCGATCCGGCCGCCGGGCGGCCCGGTGCGCATCGCGCACTCGCCCTCTTCACCCGTGCCGAAGGGAACTCCCCAGATCCGGGCCGCGATTGCGGAGCTGCGGGCGCGCGGTCACGACATCGAGTTCGTCGAACTGATCGGCAGGCCCAACGCCGAAGTCCTCGCCGAGTTCGCGTCCTGTGACCTGGTGGTGGACCAGGTCTTCTCCGACTACCCGCTGACGCGTACCTATGTCGAAGCAGCCTGGTTCGGCACGCCCTGCGTCATGGGCGGCTACGGATGGGACCGGCTGGAAGCGTTCATGGACCCCGACACCCTGCCGCCGCTCAAGCTCACCCACCCCGATCGCCTGATCGAGGCCATGGAAGATCTCGTGGCCGACGCCGCGGCACGACGGGAGCTCGGTTCCCGTGCTCAGGCGTTCGTCCGTTCCCACCTGCTGGCCGAGAAGGTCGCGGCCCACCACGTGCGGCTCCTGACGGACGGGGCGCCCGACGAGTGGTACTTCGATCCGGGCGACGTGCGCTACTTCGAGGGCTACGGCCGACCGCCGGAGGTGACCAGGGCAACGATGCGCGAGATCATCGCCGCGCTCGGCGTTGCCGGTCTTGCCCTCGACCATGACAAGGCCCTCGAAGGCGACGCGGTCGCGTTCGCCGATGGTGAGCCTTGATGATCCGGCGCTTCCTCCGTGACGGAGCGGTCTACTTCATTCCCACGGTCCTGACCGCTGGCGTCGGGTTCGTCATGCTCCCGCTCTACACCCGCCTCCTGAATCCCGGGGACTTCGGCTCCCTGGACCTGCTGGTCCTCTTCAGCTCCATCGTGCGGCTCACTCTGCCGCTGGAGGTGACCCAGGCTGTCGCCCTGTTCAGGGGCGACGCCACGCCCGCGGACCGCGATGTCCTGACCGCGTCGGCGTGGCGCTTCACCTGTGCCGTCTACGTCGGCTTCGTCGTGGTCGCCGGCCTTGCTGCGGTGCCGCTGAGCCGGATCGTCATGGGCAGGGACGGGCTGGTTACCGAGTTCATGGTCGGGATCGTCTACATCGCGCTGGGAGGGCTCTTCTACTTCCAGCAGAGTCAGCTGCGCTTCGAACTGCGGGCCCGCGCCTGTGCTCTGGTCAGTGTCGCCCAGACCTTCGCGCAACTGTGCGGAGCCGCGATCCTGGCGTGGGGCCTGGACCTGGGGCTCCTGGGTTTCATCGGTGGCATGACCGCTGGCATGGCCTCGGGTGTCGTGATGGCGACGGTCCTGTTGCGCACGAGCCTGAGAGGCACCTTCTCGCGGGCCCAACTCCGCCGGATGCTCCGCTTCTCCCTGCCCCTGGTTCCGTCGGGCGTGGCCGTCTTCGTCACGGCCTCGATCGGACGCTACGGCCTGAACGCATGGCAGGACCTCGACGAGGTGGGCATCTACGCGCTGGCCTTCCGTGTGAGCGGCGTCCTGCTGCTCATCACCGGCGCAGCGCAGGCAGCCTTGACCCCGCTCGTCTATGCCCGGCACGGCGAGGCGGCAGCGCGGACCGAGGTCGCCACGCTGCTGCGCTACTTCGCGACCGTCATGGCGTCGGTGGTGGTGACCTTTGCCTTGTTTGCCCCGGAACTGCTGGACGTCGTGGGCACCGACGCCTACGCCCGGTCAGCCCAGCTGGTGGGGGTGCTCGCTCCCGGTGTCGTGATGGCCCAGCTGTACGTGTTCTTTCCGGGGCCGTTCGTCGCCCGGCGGACCGGTCTGGTCCTGGCCATCAACGCCTTCGGCGCCTGCGTCGCGGCCGGTCTCGTGGTGGCCCTGGTTCCCAGCGAAGGCGCCACCGGTGCAGGGTGGGCGGCCCTGATCTCGAGCGGGGCCACCTTGCTGGCCTACATCCTCGTCAGTCAGCGCCTGTGGCCCGCTCCGCATGCGTGGCTCGGGCTCGGCGTTCTCGCCATCGTGACCGTGGGGATCTGCGTGGCGGCGCAGGATGTTCGGGAGGCGGGCCCCGTGGCGAGCTTGGGGGCGATCGCGGTGGTCCCCGTCATCGCGCTGGCCACCAGGCTGGTGCGACCGAAGGAGCTCAGCCGTTCGCAGTGACCGGGTGGCTCAGTACGCGCCGTCGTGCTTCAGCACCGCACGCGCGGTGCGCGCGAGGATCGCCAGGTCGCCGGCCATGGTCCAGTTCTCGACGTAGTACAGGTCGAGGCGCGCGGACTCCGGTTGGCTGAGGTTCGAGCGCCCCGAGACCTGCCACAGACCGGTGAGGCCCGGGCGCACCTTGAGCCGGTGGTGCATCGAGTCGGTGTACGACGCCACCTCGGCCGCGACCTGCGGGCGCGGGCCGACCAGGCTCATCTGTCCGGCCAGCACGTTGAACAGCTGGGGGAGCTCGTCGAGCGAGTAGCGGCGCAGGAAGCTGCCGACGCGGGTGACCCGCGGGTCGTCGGCGAGCTTGAAGAGCAGGGCATCCTTGCCGTGGGCATCCATCAGGGACGCGTGGGCGGTGTCCGAGCCGACGCCCATGCTGCGGAACTTCCACACGCCGAACTCCTGGCCGTTGAGGCCGATCCGGCGGTGCCGGTAGAACAGCGGGCCACGGTCGTCGAGCTTGATGGCCACGGCCACGGCGACGAACACCGGGAGCAGGGCCAGGATCAGGCCCAGTGACCCTAGTCGGTCGAACGCAGCCTTGCCCCAGCGCATCGCACGGGCCACCTGCGGCGGCTCGACGTGGAGGAACGGAAGGCCGGCAACCGGGCGCATGTGGATACGCGGACCGGCCACGTCGATCAGGTTCGGGACGACAATCAGGTCGATGTCGGTGCCCTCGAGATCCCAGCCGACCTGGCGGAGGTCGACGGAGGACCCGTAGGAGCCGCTGGCGATCAGCAGCGTGTCCGCCTCGTGCTCGCGGCACAGGCGCGCGGCGTGTTGGGGACTGCCCAGCACGGGCACCGGCAGGTCGGGGGCCGGCTCGGGCACGCAGGCGCCCATGACGCCGTACCCGAGTTCGGGCTGGCGGGCCAGGGCCGAATGCAACTCCGCCACCGACTGGGCGTCGCCGACGACGACGACGCGGTGCAGCAACTGGTGGCTCACCCGCAGGCGGGTCACCACCGCGCGCACGGCGAAGCGCTCGAGCAGCAGGCCGGCCGTGCCGAGGGCCCACGCGATCGCGAAGTACCCGCGGGACATGTCGTAGTTGATCAGGTAGGCGAGCATCGCAATGGCGCCGGCGGCGGCCACTGAGCCGCGCACGACACACTTGAACTCGTCGGTGCCCTGGGCGAACTGGCGGCGCGAGTAGGCGTCGGTCAGCCCCAGTGACAGCATCCAGACCGGCACGATCCAGCCGAAGTCGATGAGCGGAACGCCCGTACGCCACTCGATGCCGGTCGGCGGCCAGGTCCCGAAGCCGAACTTGAGGCCGACCGCGGCGACGGCCGCGAGAGCGACGGTCATGAGGTCGAGCAGTGCGGTGATCAGGATCAGCCGGGCCATCCTGTTGCGGATGCCGACGGGCCGGGCGGAGATGCGGGTCGAGGCATCGGCGGCGAGTGCAGTCGTCGTCATCGCCGAGCCCCTTTCGCGTCGGTTGCTGAGCCAATGCAACGCTATTCCAGCCGCTGGTGCAGGGGATCCGTCGTTTCGGTCAAATCTTGCGCCACGACTAGTCCTTTCGGACTAGTCCGGTGCGCGAGGTCAGTTCCGGGCGGCCCGGAAATGCCGAACGCCGCCCCCGGAGAATCCGGGGACGGCGTTCGATGGCTGGATCAGTGATCCGCCGGGCCGTGCTTGTTCGGGCCGGCGGCGATCTGCGCCTCCAGCTCGTGCAACTCGTGCTCGGCGTGGTGCTGCGCGTCGTGCAGCTCCTCGGCCGTCGGCTTCTGCACGTTGTCCGCGAAGAAGATCGCCGACAGCTTGGCCCGCAGGCGCCGCAGCTTGACCTGGCGACCGGCCAGGCCGGACGACTCGATCTCCTCCACCGTCTCCGGCGTCGGGTCGTTGTCGCGGGCGCTGAGGCGGTAGGCCTCGCCCTCGGGGAGCGGCAGGTGCTTCTCGGCGTAGCCGCCCTCGGGGGAGCGGACCAGGACACCCGACTCGTAGCCGTGCAGGAGCTTGCCCTCGTCGTGACGCTGGAGCGAGATGCACCAGCGCTTGGTGATGATGAAGGCGATGACCGGCCCGATGAAGACCGCGGCACGCATGAAGTAGGTGATCTGGTTGATGCTGAGGTGCATCTTGATCGCGATGATGTCGTTACCGCCCGCGGCCCATGAGAGGCCGTAGAAGGTCATCAGCGCCACCATGATCGCCGTACGGGTCGGGGCGTTGCGCGGGCGCTGCAGCAGGTGGTGCTCCCGCTTGTCGCCGGTGATCCAGGATTCCAGGAACGGCAGCGCGATCAGGAGCATCAGCATCAGCGGCGGCATCACGAGGATCGGCAGCATGACGTTCCACGACAGGGTGATCCCGAAGATGTGGGTCTCCCAGGCAGGGATGATCCGGAGCAGGCCGTCGGGCCAGCCCATGTACCAGTCGGGCTGTGAGCCCGCGGTCACCTTGGACGGGTCGTAGGGGCCGAACTTCCACACCGGGTTGAGCGAGAAGAGCCCACCCAGCAGGGTGATCACGCCGAACACGATGAAGAAGAAGCCACCGGCCTTCGCGGCGTAGACGGGGAGCATCGGGTACCCGACGACGTTCTCCTCGGTGCGGCCGGGACCGGCCCACTGCGTGTGCTTGTGGTAGACGAGCAGCAGCATGTGCGCGGCGACCAGGGCCAGCAGGATGCCCGGGATCAGCAGGATGTGCATGGCGTAGAACCGCGGGATGATCGAGTCACCCGGGAACTCTCCTCCGAAGAGGAAGAACGACATGTAGGTGCCGACCACGGGGGAGGCCTTCATGAAGCCGTCCGCCGCCCGGACGCCGGTGCCCGAGAGCAGGTCGTCGGGCAGGGAGTAACCGGTGAAGCCCTCGAGCGTGCCCAGGAGCAGCAGCAGGCAGCCGATGACCCAGTTGAGCTCGCGCGGCTTGCGGAACGCGCCCGTGAAGTACACGCGCATCATGTGGATCATCATCGAGGCGATGAAGATCATCGCGGCCCAGTGGTGCATCTGCCGCATGAGCAGACCGCCGCGGACATCGAACGAGATGTCCAGGGTGGAGGCCATGGCCGAGGACATGTGCACGCCGCGCAGCGGGTCGTAGGAGCCGTTGTACTGGATCTCGGTCATGCTCGGGTCGAACCACAGCGTCAGGAACACACCGGTCAGCAGCAGGACGACGAAGCTCCACAGGGCGATCTCGCCGAGCATGAAGGACCAGTGGTCCGGGAAGACCTTGCGCAGGTTCTTCTTCATGGCGGTGCCGAGGCCGAGGCGCTCGTCTGCCCAGTTCGCGATGGCTCCGGCGGCCTTGGCCCCCTTCGGAGCGGCAGCGGGCTCGGTGCCGTTGGTCGTTGCGACCTTGCTCATGTCACCAACGGTCATAGTAGTCACGCTCCCAGTAGCTCGGGCCGACCGGTTCGTCGAAGTCGCGGGTCGCGACGAGGTAGCCCTCGGCGTCCACGCCCAGCGGGAGCTGGGGGAGCGGACGTCCAGCGGGACCGAACACGACCTTGCCCGAATCGGCGAGGTCGAAGGTCGACTGGTGGCAGGGGCACAGCAGGTGGTGCGTCGTGCGCTCGTTCAGCGAGATCGGGCAACCCACGTGGGTGCAGATCTTGGAGTAGGCGACGATGCCGTTGACGGTCCAGTTCTCGCGGCTGTTGCCGTCCTTGTCCTTGCCCGGCTTGATGTCGTCCGGGTTCATCCGGAGCAGGACCAGCGAGGCCTTGGACTTGTGGACCTGCGCGGCGATGCCCTCGACCTCGGTCGGGTCGATCTCGTAGCGCTCCGGGTTGTGCAGGGCGTCGGGCTGGCAGTTGACCAGGTCACCGATCTCCAGGTCCGAGGCGAGGATCGGGGTCCAGATGCCGTCGCGCACGACGCGCATCGGCTTGTCCTTGAGGCCCTGGCCCCAGATCGTGTGCTCGAGCTTGTCGCCGGGCAGCGGGCCGAGGTCGCGCAGGAGGACAACGGCCGGGAGACCGACCAGGCCCATCGCGCCGAGCAGCGAGTTGCGGATCAGCGGACGCCGGCCGATGCCGGACTCCTCGATGCCGACGTTGAGCGCCTCGAGCGTCGCGACCCGGTCCTCCTCGGGGGAGTTGGCCGGGTGACGCAGTTCGGAGATCTCCTGGTCGGCCATCAACTTGCGTGACCAGTGGATGATCCCGATGCCGATGAACAGCAGCGACATGCCGAGGCTGGCGCCGAGCGCCAGCGTCGAGGCACCGAAGCCGGCGAAGACGTGCCAGTTGTCGCCGACGTCGAGGGTGAAGTAGGCCACCAGGAACAGGACGGTGCAGATTGCGGAGAGTCCGAAGAAGCCGGCGACCTGTCGCTCGGCCCGCTTCTCCTTCGCGGGGTCGATGTCCGTCGGCCGCCACGTGTGGGCGGGCAGACCCGGGTCGGCGATCGGGTCAGCGACCGCCAGTTCCCCTCCGTGGGGGTCGGTGTTGTGTGCGTCGCTCACGCTGCCGCCTCGTCCTTCTTGTCGCTCGAGCGGGTGGTGTGGGCCGCAATCCAGACCGCGAAACCGACCAGGGCGCCGATGCCGACGAGCCAGGCGATGATGCCCTCGCTCACCGGACCGAGGCCACCGAGGGTGAGTCCGCCGTAGCTGGGCGCCTTGTCGAGGGTCTCGAGGTAGGCGATGACGGCCTTCTTGTCCTCCGGCGGGATGTTGCCGTCGGAGAACGTGTCCATCGTCTGCGGCCCGGTCAGCATCGCCTCGTAGATGTGCTTGGAGTCGACGCCGCGGATCTTGGGGGCGTAGCCGCCGCGGGGCATGGCGCCGCCGGAGCCCTCGAAGTTGTGGCAGGCGGTGCAGTTGGCGAGGAAGATCTGGCCGCCGCGGACGACGAGCTCTTCGAGCTGCTTGTCGCTCATGCCCTCGGTGGAGTACAGCTCGGTGTCGGGGATCTCCGGACCGGTACCGAGGGAGCCGACGTACGCCGACAGCGCCTCGATCTCTTCCTTGTTGTAGACGACCTCCTTGCGGGGGGCCTGCGCACCGGGCTGGGCCATCGGCATCCGGCCGGTGCCGACCTGGAAGTCGACGGCGGCCTCGCCCACATCGGTGAGCGCCGGGCCGTACTGCGAGCCGCCCTGGGTCAGGACGCCTTCGCCGTTCTGGCCGTGGCAGAAGGCACAACCCACGAGGAAGAGCTCGCGGCCCTCCTTGACCAGTTCTTCCTGGCCCTGGGTGGAGTCGGCCTGGGCCGGGGCGAACGCGGCGTACAGGCCACCGGTGAGCAGCAAGCCGCACACCAGCACCATCAGGCCGGCGATCGGGCCGCGGCGGTGCCGGGAGAGGCGACCGGCGGAGCGGTTCAGAAGGCGCACAATCAGTCCTTGCGGGTCCGGGTCGGATCGGTGGGCGTACAACAGTTCTTCATCGCAGCGGCTCCTGGCGTCACTTGACCAGGTAGATCGTCGCGAACAGCCCGATCCACACGACGTCGACGAAGTGCCAGTAATAGGAGACGACGATCGCGCTGACCGCCTGCTCGTGGGTGAAGCGTCGTGCGACGTACGTGCGCCCGAGGACGAAGAGGAAGGCAATGAGGCCGCCGGTCACGTGGATCCCGTGGAAGCCGGTGGTGAGGTAGAACATCGTGCCGTAGCCGTCGTGCGGGATCGTCACGCCTTCGTGGATCAGTTCGGCGTACTCGAGCGCCTGGCCGCCGATGAAGATCGCGCCCATGACGTACGTGAGGATGAACCACTCACGCAGGCCCCAGCCGGTCTTGCCGCCCCAGAACTTCCAGATCGGGCCGCCACGGCCGACCTGTCCGCGCTCGGCGGCGAAGACGCCCCACTGGCACGAGAACGACGACAACACGAGGATCGTGGTGTTGATCGCCGCGAACGGAACGTTGAGCAGGGCGGTGTTGTCCGCCCACATCTCGGACGAAACCGATCGAATCGTGAAGTACGACGCGAAGAGCGCCGCGAAGAACATGAGCTCGCTGGACAGCCAGATGATGGTGCCGACGGCGACCATGCTGGGTCGGTCGTGCTGGCCGTGAAGGCGCGAGGCCGGGAGAGATGCCGTTGCTGTGGTCGCCACGGGCGTCATTATGGCGGTTCCTGACCTCATCGGCATCCCGACCCCCCGAACTAACGCTTCCGGAGCCACGACCTACGCTCGATCCAGTCGAGGAGGTGCCCGTGGGGTTGGTCGTGACAGCAGCGGCAACAGCAGTGGAGACGCTGCCCCGGTTTGACCTCGGTGCCGTCTGGTCCGAGTGGTCCCTGGCCCCGCTTCCGCTGATCGCGACGGTCTGGGGTGTCGGGCTCTACGCGCTCGGGGTGGTGGCGATGCGTCGCCGCGGCGACGCGTGGCCGGTCGGACGCTCGATCGCGTGGGGCATCGGGATGTTCGCCTTCTACTTCGCGACCTCATCGGGCCTGGCGGCGTACGACACCGTCCTGGTGAGCGTGCACATGGTCCAGCACATGGTGCTGTCGATGGTCGTCCCGCTGTCCCTGGCCCTGGGGGCGCCGGTGACGCTGGCGCTGCGCACGCTGCCGAAGATGCCCCGCGGATGGCTGCTGGCCTTCTTGCACTCGCCGGTGGCGAAGGTCCTCGGTTTCCCACCCCTCGCGTTCGCGCTCTACGTGCTCTCGCCGTGGGCGCTCTACTTCACCGGTTGGTACGACGCCTCGCTCGAGTCGGTCTACGTCCACGAGATGATGCATGTGCACCTCGTGGCGGTCGGAGCCCTGTTCTTCTGGCCGATCGTCGGGATCGATCCGCTGCCCGGACGGGTCCAGCACCCATTCCGCGTGCTGCTGACCGTGATGACACTGCCGTTCCACGCGTTCCTCGGCGTGACGATCATGGGCCAGAACACCCTGCTCGGCGGCGACCACTACCCGTCGCTGCACGACGGACCGATGGGGGCCTGGCTGCCGGACCCGTTCGACGACCAGAACCTCGCCGGCGGAATCCTCTGGGCCGCGGGTGACCTCGTCGGCATCGGGTTCTTCCTGGTGCTGTTCATCCAGTGGGTGCGGGCGTCGATGAAGGAGGCCGAGCGCGAAGACCGTCGCCTGGACCGACTCGAACGGCAGGAGCGGGCGCGGACCGAGTAGCATCGCGCGGGTGACCTCACCGAAGACCCTGAAGGTGCTTGTCTACAGCGACGACGTGCACACCCGCGAGCAGGTCATCCTGGCGCTGGGTCGCCGTCCGCACCCCGATCTCCCCGAGCTCGAGTACGTCGAGGTCGCGACCGAGCCGGTCGTGATCCAGCACATGGATGCCGGACAGCTCGCGCTGGCGATCCTCGACGGCGAGGCCGTGCCCGCCGGTGGGATGGGCATCGCCAAGCAGCTCAAGGACGAGATCTACAACTGCCCGCCGCTGCTGGTGCTCACCGGCCGGCCGCAGGACGCGTGGCTCGCCACCTGGTCCCGCGCAGACGCCGCGGTCTCGCACCCGATCGACCCGATCGTGCTGGCCGAGGCCGTCGTCTCGCTGCTGCGCGCTCGCGTGCCTGCCTGAGATGACCTGGCCTGACGTCCTCGGCACGCTCGTTGCCGGGGAGAACCTGACGCCTGCCCAGTCGACCTGGGCCATGGGCGAGATCCTCGACGGCGCGGCGACGCCCGCGCAGATCGCCGGCTTCGTCGTGGCGCTGCGCGCCAAGGGCGAGACCACCGAGGAACTCACCGGCCTCGTCGACGCGATGTACGGCGTGATGACGCCGATCTCGGTGCCCGGCCGACTGCTCGACGTGGTCGGCACCGGTGGCGACCGGTCGTTCTCCGTGAACATCTCGACCATGTCGGCCATCGTGGCGGCCGGTGCAGGAGCGCGCGTCGTCAAGCACGGAAACCGTTCGGCCTCCTCGCAGGCCGGTACCGCCGACGTGCTCGAGGCCCTCGGTGTCCGCCTCGACCTGCCGGCCGACCGGGTCGCCGAGGTGGCGATCGAGGCCGGCATCACCTTCTGCTTCGCGGCGTCCTTCCACCCGGCGATGCGGCACGCCGCGGTGCCCCGCAAGGAGTTGGGTATCGCGACTGCGTTCAACGTGATCGGGCCGCTGGCCAACCCGGCCCGCCCTGCCGCCCAGGCCATCGGCTGCGCCGACCTGCGCCTGGCGCCGGTGATGGCCGGCGTGTTCGCCGGCCGTGGTGTCGACGCCTGGGTGTTCCGCGGGGACGACGGCCTCGACGAACTGACCACCACCACGACCTCGCAGGTCTGGGTCGTCCACGGTGGCGAGGTCGTTCACGCGACCGTCGACCCCAGTTCGCTCGGCCTGGCTCCGGCCACTCCCGAGGACCTGCGGGGCGGCGACGCAGCACACAACGCGGACGTCGTACGACGACTGCTGGAGGGTGTCCAGGGACCCGTCCGGGACGCCGTACTGCTCAACGCCGGAGCGGCGCTCGCCGTGTACGACGCGCCCGGTGAGCCCGTGCAGGAGGCCCTGGCGGCCGGCATCGTCCGTGCTGCCGAGGCCATCGACTCCGGTGCCGCCCAGGCCACGCTCGACCGTTGGGTTGCTGCCGCAGCCGGTTGAGGTCCAGCCGGGTCAGCCCGTTCGGGGCTCGGTCAGGTAGACGAGGTCGTTGGTCTTCTTGACCGCGCTCCACCCGCGCTCCTCAAGCGCTGCGGCGAGCGGGATGTCGTCGGGCAGCAGGGCGACGTGGGTGTCGAGATCGCCCAGCGTGTCCTCCCAGCCCGGCTCGAGCAGGAACAGGTCGTCGTACGCGTTGAGTTCTGCGTCGGTGTAGACGTCGCCGTACCCGTGCATCGGGATGTCGAGGCCCGGGTCCGTCCAGAGCAGGACGGCTCCGATGGTGCGATCGGTCAGCACGACGGTTTCGTCGGGAAGGTCGTCGAGGAGGCCCGCGAAGGGCCGTACCTCGTCGGCCGGGACGTCGCGCAGCGGCAGTGCCGGAGCCAGTACGACGACCCCGACCGCCAGGGCGGCCACGACTGCCAGTTCGCGCCGGCCCGCCGGGCGGGTATCGGCCCTTGTTCCGCGCTCCTGGCGCAGGGCGGTCAGTTCGCGGGCGACGACGAGGGCAAGGACGACCAGGGCCAGCGGCAGGGTGCGGTTCGAGTAGATCGCGAACACGCAGCCGAGGCCGAGCAGGGCGATGTCATAGGGGCGCACTCCGTCGCGGCGGACCAGGAGCAGGACGGAGAGGGCCAGCAGGACGGTGACCGGCGCTGCGGCAAGCGTCACAAGTTCCGGGGCGCGCCACTCAACGAAGTGGTCGCCGCGCGCATTGACCAGGAGGATCGCCGACACCAGTCGCGGCCCGACCGGGGTGACGCAGGCGGCGAGCAGCATGCCTGCCGGGATGGCCACCAGGCGCAGCACCTCGGGGCGGGTGCTGCGGCGCTCCAGGCACACGGCCACGGCCAGCACGGCACTGGCGCCGACGCCGAGGATCCACATGCCATGGCTGGCGGCCCAGAGCCAGGCGAGGGGCACCAGCCACCACGGGAGACGTCCGGTGCGGCGGGCCAGGTCCCAGGACGCGAGCACGGCGACGAGGAAGACGTAACTGAGGACCTGGGGGCGCAGCGAGAGGCTGGGCAGGCAACCGAGCAGGACCACTGCCGTGAGGGTGACGGCCGTGCCGGGCTTCGCGTGGCGGCGGACCAGCAGGTAGACCGCCGCCGTGAACCCGCTGACGAGCGCGGCGAACAGGACGACGAGTCCGGGGTCACCGAACACGTCGGCCAGCCAGGACATCCCGATCTGGGGGAGCCACTGGGTCGGCGCCCAGTCGTTGGTGGAGGCGGTGCTCACCTGGCCGGGATGGGCCAGCGACCAGCCGTTGCGGAACTCGTCGCCGAAGCGGAGGTGGAAGTACGTGTCGAAGGCGCGGAACGGCCGGCTCGCCAGCGTCGCCAACACCGCGGCCACCAGTACCCCCGCCAGCGGGGGCCATACGACGGCGAGCAGCGGGAAGCGGCCGGCGGTCTGCTTCGGGTGGGTCAGCCCCGGATCGGGCGCCGTCGCCACCGTCAGTCGAGTCCGATGGAGAACGCGGCCTCGAGGTCGTGGCGCGAGTAGGCCCGGTAGGCGATGTGCGTCTCCGTGTCGACGACGCCGTCCACCTTGTTCAGGCGGTCCGCGACGACCGTCGCGATGTCGTCATGGCTCGCGACACGGATCAGCGCGATCAGGTCGATCTGGCCGGTGACGGAGTAGACCTCGCTCACTCCCTCGAGGGCGGCGATCGCCTCGGCGACCTCGGGAATCCGCGCGGTCTCGGCCTGCACGAACACGATGGCGGTGATCATGCGCCCACTCTAGGAGACGACAACCGTCGGCGTGCGCAGGAGCGACTCGCGGTGCCGGCCCGCTCCGGCCACCGGACACACCCATTCGCCGACGACGTCCACGAGCCGGATGCCGGGCGCCTCGAGCCAGCGCAGGATGCGCTCGGACTCCTCAGCCGTCGCGGCAGGTGCCGGGCCGATGCTCGGCACCACTGTCTCTGCGGAGGCCCGGAGGCCGGCGACGTAGGCGAGGGCGTCGCCACCGGTCGGAATCACGCCGGCGGCGGCCAGTCGGCCGTGTCGTACGACGTGCACCGACCAGCGACCGTCGTCGTCGCGCCGTGCGGCGACGACCTCGGGACAGCCCGTCAGCGCGGTCAGTCGTTGCGATCGCGCCGCACCGCGGATGAAGTCGGCCAGGCGGTCGCGATGGTGCGCGGCTTCCTCGAAACGTTCCTGGTCGGCGAGGGCCGTCATCTTCGCCTGCACCAGGTCGACGACGTCGTCGGGGCGACGCAACAGCGTGTCGCGCAACTGGCGTACGACGGCGGCGTACGTCTGCGCGTCCGTACTCCCGTCGCAGGGCGCCAGGCACCGCGCCATCTCGGCGAGGACGCAGGCCGATCGCGAGGGCTGCACGCCGAAGCGGTCGTTGCACTGCCGGATGGGGAACACCTCGTGCAGGGCCGCGAGCGCGCTCTCGGCTGACGCCTTCGAGGAGAACGGGCCGATGTAGTCGGCGTCGTCGTCCAGCACCCGCTTGACCAGGGACAGTCGCGGCCACGGCTCGCGGGTGAGCTTGAGATAGGTGACCTTCTCCGGAAAGCGGGAGCGTCTGTTGTAGCGCGGCTTGTGTTCGGCGATCAGTCGCAGTTCGCGGACCTCGGCCTCGAGCGGGGTCGCGCACTCGACTCCGGTCACGGAGGTGGCGATCTGCACCATCTCGCCGATCCGGGTCCGTTTCTCCGACGCCGTGAAGTACGACCGCACCCGGCGCCGCAGGTCCTTCGACGTACCGACGTAGAGCACGTGCTCCTGTGCGTCGCGAAAGAGGTAGACACCGGGGGCGTGGGGGAGTCGGTCGGCGAGGTGCCGCTTGCGTCGCGCAGCCGGCGCAACCTTCGAGGAGTAGCCCTGCAGTTCCTCCAGGGTGTGCACGCCGAGGCCACCGAGTCGTTCCATCAGTCCGTGGAGTACGTCGACCGTCGCTCGCGCGTCCTCGAGGGCCCGGTGGTTCGGGGTGGTCCCGGCCCGGAAGACCCGGGCGAGCGAGGACAGCTTGTGGTTGGGCGCCTCGTCGCGGGTGACGACGTGGCGCGCGAGCTTGACGGTGTCGAGCACCTCGAAGTCGGGCCAGACGAGGTCCTGCTCGCGGCAGAAGTGCTTGAGGAATCCGACGTCGAAGCGGGCGTTGTGCGCGACCAGGACGGAGCCGCCGGCGAACTCGAGGAAGGCGGGCAGTGCCGAGGTGATCCGCGGTGCGTCGGCGACCATCCGGTTGGTGATGCCGGTGAGGACGGCGATGAACGCCGGAATGGCGGCGTCGGGATTGACCAGTGTCTGGAACTCGCCCAGCACCTCGCCGCCGCGCACCTTGACCGCACCGATCTCGGTGATCCGGTCCCCGTCACCCACCGAACCGCCGGTGGTCTCCAGGTCGACGACGCAGAAGGTGACGTCGCGAAGGGGCTGCCCGAGTTCGTCGAACGAACGCTGCGCCTCCCACCGGCTCTGCGGTGAGGTGGTGGCGCTGACGGTCATGACCTCACGGTAGGCAGGACCTCCGACACGTCGTCACTCCCGCGCCGGTACAGCCTCAGGTTCGGGATCGCTGAGGAACATCCGGGTGACGAGGAAGGTGGCAGCGACGACGAGAGCGAGCAGCACCAGGAGCGCGGGCACGTCCCGGAACGCCTGGATGAACGCGTTGTTGTCCCAGTGGGACCCGAACGTCAGCGTCGGACGATTGAGGATGCCGCCCAGGCCGAAGGCGGTGAGTTGCACCCCGATGACCGCGGTCATCGCGAGCCGGAGCCGTGGCCCGGCCTGCACGGCGGCCAGGACGAGCGAAGGGGTCGCACACGCCAGGAACTCCAGTCCGTGGCGGTAGCCGTAGATGCCGTCGCCCCCGTGGAAGGGCGCGGCCCAGCCCTGGAACAGCGTGTAGGCGACGCCGCTGAGGAACATCGCGCGACACCAGAGGGGCTGCGACTTCCAGGTCCGGATGAGCAAGGGGACGAGGAGCAGTACGAGGGGCGTCCAGACCAGGATCCCCCGGTCGCCGGCGATCCAGAGCGCGGCCTCGTTGCGCAGCAGGTCCACGGGGGAGGTGTTGAAGTCGTAGTCCGAGCCCGTCGTCCGGGAGACGTAGTTGCTCGGCGCGTAACCCCCGGAAGGAATCCACTTGCCGTACAGCCAGTGGGACCAGAGGCTTGCTCCAGCCACCATCACCGCACCCAGGGCGCCGACCCGTACGGCGATCGCCGGCTTGCGCTGGAACCAGGCGCAGGCCAGGGCAATGGCGGCGGCGATCACCACCGTGTGCAGGCGGCCCCAGGTCGCCACGCCGCCGAAGGCGCCGACCAGGAGCCATCGTTCGCGCGACGCGGCGTAGGCCATGCCGCTGATCCCCAGGACGGTGAGCGTGTGGGTCCACAGGCCGTCCGCGGCGACCGACCACACCGGGGTGGCGAAGGCGAACACGACTGCTGCGACGGTGGCTGATCTTCGACTGGTCAGGCGGAGGAGCGCGCCCCACATGAGCAGGACGCTCGCGGCGGTGATCAACGCCGCCGTGACCGCACCCGGCGCGCTGCTGTAGTCGTCGGCCGAGGTCCCGCTGTCGGTCACCAGCTCGCGAACGGCATACGCCGGCACGCTCACGGCGATGACGCCCGGTGAGCGCGCAATCACGCGGTGACCGTCATGGGTGGTCGTGAAGACCGTGGCCTTCGTCCGGTTGATCTGCTCGACGTCGACGCCGTCGATCCACGGCTCGCCGGTGGAGGCGATCCGCCAGGCACCGATGTTCGCGGACAGGACGTCGATGTGGACTCTGCTGTAGCCCGCTGTCGCGACGTACAGGGTCGCGGCGACCAGGAAGAGGGCGACCCCGATCTGCCACGAGGGTCGGTTCGGCTGCTGCTGGTTCTCGGGCACGCAGGGATTCTCGCAGTGCGGCGTGCGCCGTCGGCGCTCTTTGTGGGACCCGAAGTGTCGGACCTCCCTGCCACCCTCCCAAACATGACAACGAGGATCGATTGCGACACGTGCGTGGTGCGCGGGCTCGCGTGCCACGACTGCGTGATCACGGTGCTGCTCGGGCCGCCGCCCGAGTTGCTCATCGACGACGACGAACTGCGCGCCCTGGACGTGCTTGCCGAGGGCGGGCTGGTGCCGCCGCTGCGGTTGGTGCTCCCCGTCGACGGCCCCCACGTCGAGTCGGCCTGACGCCGTGGACCGGCGCGGTGCGCGGGGGACGCGTGTGACGGTTGTGGCAGGTGTGATGTGCACCTCACGCGTTGCGTCCCCAACACGCCAGCAGGGGTTTGGCGTCCCCGCGCACCCCGATTAGGCTGCCACCTCAGGTGTTCGAGGAAGTGGGTCGACCGACCCGCGCGAACGCCGCGTTGAATCCGGAGCCGCGTGCGGCTCTGGAACCGGGGAACCAACCACATCTGGGGTGAATCCCGCACGAGGTGCGACCTCGACAATCCCGACCGGATTGCTGAGGACGCGAGGAGTGCGGGTAGGGCAAGTCGTGCCCGAATCCGTCAGCTCACCCGGTAGGCGTACGACACGAAGGGGACCGCCAGCTCGTGCTGAACGGCCGTAACCGCACCACCGCTGCGCTCGCTGCGCTCGCACTCACCGGAACCCTTGCTCTCTCTGTGAGCACCCCCGCCCAGGCGGAGCCCGACATCGACACCGTGCGTGATCGTGTCGAGAAGTTGCTGCACCAGGCCGAGCAGGCCTCGGAGCGCTACAACGATGCCAAGCTCGAGCTCACCGAACTCAGCCGCGAACTGGACTCCCTCAAGGCCGACCAGTCCCGTCAGGGCGACGCGCTGGACGGCGTTCGCTCCGATGTGCGCGACTCGATCATCCAGCGCTACCAGACCGGCGGCCTCGGCCCCACCGGTGAGCTGCTGTCCTCCGACTCCGAGGCCTTCCTCGACGAGCTCTCGACGTTGTCGACGATCACCGGCCTCCAGGACGGGCTGCTGTCGGACTACGACAACGAGCTCGAGGCCTACTCGATCCGCGAGAGCCAGACGGCCAAGCGCCGCAACGACATCGCCGACCTCAAGTCCGAGTTGGCCGCCGAGAAGAAGTCCGCCGACTCCAAGCTGGCCAAGGCCGAGTCGCTGCTCTCCCGCCTCGAGGAAGAGGAGCGCGCGCAGATCCTGTCCCGCGACGGTGGCGTCCGCGCCCCGGCTGCGTCGTCGATCCCCGCCTCGGGCCGGGCCGCGGTTGCGATCAAGTACGCCCTCGCCCAGGTCGGCGACTCCTACGTCTACGGTGCCGCCGGCCCCAACGCCTGGGACTGCTCGGGCCTGATGATGGTTGCGTGGGGCCAGGCCGGCGTCGGCCTGCCGCACTCCTCGCGAGCCCAGGCCGGTTCCGGCGCACGGGTGTCGAAGAGCGACCTGAAGCCCGGCGACCTCGTCTTCTACTACAGCCCGATCAGCCACGTCGGCATGTACATCGGCAACGGCATGATCGTGCACGCGGCCAACCCCGGCGCGGGCGTCAAGGTCTCCAGCGTCGACGAGATGCCCTACTCCGGAGCCGTTCGTCCTGGCTGACCGGGTGACCGGATGACCGGGAGGAAGCGCCGGGCTCTCCCGGCGGTCCTCCTTGTCGTTGCCCTGGCAACGGTGGGCTGTTCGCCGGACGAGTACGTCGCCCCGCCACCGGCGCAGGGCAGCGAGGTCGCCGATCCGGCGACCGCGGCGAACACGCTGGCGTCCCTGCAGGACGCCGTCGTGGCCGGTGATGCTGCGGCCGCCGGAGACCTGGCGACCGACGACGCACGTCCGCTCCTCGAGTCCCTCGCCGCCAACGCGCAGGCGATCGACCTCACCGACGTCACCTTCCGCTACGTCACCGAGACCGGGCGCACGTCCGGGACCGACGGGTGGGACGGACTGGTCGCCGTGACCTGGCGGATCGAGGGCTTCGACGAGGCCTCGGCCCGGGCGGAGATCCCGCTGTCCTTCGCCGACGGGGGCCGCCAGATCGCCGCCATTGGTGACCAGAGCGGTCGTCTGCCCGTGTGGCTCACCGGACCGGTGACGGTCGAGCGGGTCCCGGGCGGGCTCGTGCTCGTGTCCGACAGCACGTCGGGCGCACCGGCCGACCGGACGTCGTACGCCCGATGGGTGCGGAAGGCCGTGGCGGAGGCTCGTGCCGTCGTGGGCGGCCGGACGGGTCTCGTCGTGGAGGTTCCACGTGACGCCGCTGCCCTGCACCGGGCATTGGGGGCAGATCCGGGCTCCTACGGTTCGATTGCCGCTGTCACCGCACCGGTGGACGGGTCACGAGTCACCGGCAGTCCGATCCACGTCTTCGTCAACCCTGCCGTCTACGACGACCTCGATCCCGTTGCCGCCCAGGTCGTGATGACCCACGAGGCCGTGCACGCCCTCACCGGGGCGGTGCTCGCCCGGAACGTGCCGCTCTGGCTGGTGGAGGGCTTCGCCGACTACGTCGCGCTGCGCGATGTCGGGCTGCCGCTGTCGAAGACGGCCGGTCAGATCCGCGCGCAGGTGCGCAAGAACGGCGTACCGAAGGCACTGCCTGAGGACGCTGAGTTCAATCCTGCCGGAACCCACCTCGGCGCGGTGTACGAAGCGGCGTGGCAGGTGACGGTCACCCTCGCCGAGCGCCGTGGCGAGCGGGCCCTGGTCGACTTCTACCGAGCGATGCTGGCAGGCAAGAAGATCGCCCCGACGTTGCGCGCGGCCTTCGACTGGTCGGTTGCCGACCTCACCACGGCCTGGCAGGCACAGTTGGCCGCATTGGCGGGCGTGCCAGAGTAGGGCCGTGGATCCACGCCCTGCTGCCGATCGGGTGGCGCTCGGCACTGCCCTCCTCGGTGTAGCTGCCTTCCTGCTGATCGCTGCCCAACGAGTGCCCTGGGAGCCCGTCCCCGGCGGAATGCCCTCACCGGTGGCGGCTTCATCGGTGTTCTCGCCCGAGCAGATCGCGCGCGCCGAGAACTTTGCGATGTGGGGCCGGGTCTGGAGTTGGTCCTCGCTGGTCGTGTCGCTCGCCGTCGCGGCCTGGTTCGGCTTCAGCCGGCGGGGGCGCCTCTGGGCCGACCGGATGCCGGGCTGGTGGTGGGTGCGCGTCGTGCTGGTCGTCGGGGCGCTGGCCCTCATCGGCCGGTTGGTCACCCTGCCCTTCGGGATCGCACTGCGTCGGCTCCGCCTCGACGAGGGGCTCGCGGCCGGCACCTGGTCCGCGTGGGCGCTGGACCTCGCGAAGGGTGAACTGGTCACCATCATCTCGACGTCGATCGCGCTGATCGCGCTGGTCGGTTGCGCGCGCCGCTGGCCGCGCATGTGGCCGGCCATCGGGGGAGTGCTCGCAGCGGCGTTGGTCGTCGCGGGATCGTTCGTCTACCCGCTGGTCGTGGAGCCGCTGTTCAACCAGTTCGACTCGCTGCCCGATGGTGCGCTGCGTACGGAGATCCTGGCGCTCGCGGACAAGGAGGGCGTCGACGTCGACGACGTGCTCGTCGCCGATGCGTCACGTCGTACGACGACGCTCAACGCGTACGTGTCTGGGTTCGGGCACACGCGCCGCGTTGTCCTGTACGACACCCTCGTCGAGGACACGCCCCAGGGCGAGACGTTGTCCGTCGTTGCCCATGAGCTCGCCCATGCGAAGTACGACGACGTGATGACTGGAACGCTGCTGGGCGCCGCGGGCGCGTTGGTGGGTGTCGGCCTGTTGGGGCTGCTGTTGCCGCGGCGGCGCCTGGTCGGAGAAGCCGCAGGCCCACCGGACGTCGTACCGTCCGGAATCGCGATGAACGCGGTTCCGACGATCCTCGCGCTGGCCGCACTGGCGACGGTGCTCGCTGCACCGCTGCAGAACGGCATCAGCCGCAAGCTCGAGACCCGGGCAGACCAAACGGCGCTGGAGGTGACGCTCGCCCCGCAGGCGTTCGTCGACCTCCAGCGCCGTCTGGCACTGCGGTCCCATGCCGACCCCACACCTCCGGCATGGTCACAATGGTGGTTCGGTTCCCATCCCACCGTGCTGGAACGCATCGGTCTGGGCCGGGAGTACTAGCGAGTCTGGCTCACCAGTTGCTGTCGTTCGTCAACGTGAACAAGCCGAAGACGCTGTCACCGAGAAGGATGACCACGCCGATGATGACACCGGCGATCAACGCAACCAGGAGCGCGTACTCGACCGCTGTTGCACCGCGGTCAGAGCGACGAGCGACTGGTGTTGCCACGATTTCCCCCTGGTTGTCGAACAAAGTCGAACGGCCGCGTCACCGCAAGGTGACGCGGCCGTTCAAAGGCTGTCCCTGAAGATCAGAGGCTGCTGTTGACGTCGGTGAAAGCACCCTTGATCTTGCCGCCGAGGGTGAAGACGACACCGACGATGACGGCGGCGATCAGGGCGACGAGCAGGCCGTACTCGACGGCGGTGGCGCCACGCTCGTCCATCTTGGCGAGGCGGGCGTTGATGAGGATGCTGAGGTACTGGACCATGGGGTTCTCCCTTGAACTTTTTGCTTCGGTGTCCCCGGGGAGTGTTCCCCGATGAAGAGAACTCTGCCCGAGTTCAGCGGGCCACGGATCGGGAGTTCGTCTTGTCGCTCCTAGTCACTTCTGACTACCGCTCGACGCGTTCCGGAACCCCCTCAGCGGGCCGACGGCTGGACCGTCGAGAGCAGTCCGATCCGCATCGCCGTCACCAGGGCCTGCGCGCGGTTGGAAGCGCCCAACTTCTGGTAGATCCGGGCGATGTGTGACTTGGTGGTCGACTCGGACAGGTAGAGCTTCTGGCCGATGGCGGCGGCGTTGAGGCCTTCTGCGAGGAGGAGCAGGACATCGTGCTCACGTTCGGTCAGTGCGGTCGATTCGGCCGACTGACGGCGCATCATGGCGCCCACCAGGCCCGCGCACACGAAGGCCTTGGGCGAGACTGCCGCGTGACGGGCGGTCTTGATCACCTCGGTCGACGGCGCGTCCTTGCCGACGAAGCCGGACGCGCCGGCCTGCATCGCTGCGAAGATCTGCTCGTCGCCCGAGTGCATCGTGAGGACGATGAGGCCGACCTTGTCGCTCTCCTTGCGAATGGTGCGGACGACGTCGAGGCCCGTTCCGTCCTGCATCTGGAGGTCGGTGATCACGACGTCGGGCTGGTACTGGCGCCACCGCTCGATGCCCTCGATGACCGAGCCCGCGGTGGCCACGACGTCGAGGTCCTCCTCGAGGTCGAGCACCGCGCCGAGACCGTTGCGGATCAACTCGTGATCGTCAATCAGCAGGACCGTGATCTTCTCGCTCATCGCGTCTCCTCTGTGGTGGCCGAGGCCGGTACGGCGCCGACAGGATTCCGTGAGATCTTCACCGACACCGAGACGGTGAGGCCCCTGCTGGCATTGTCGCGAACTACGAGCTCCGCGCCGATCAGTCTCGCACGCTCGCGCATGATCTTGAGGCCATGCGAGTCGCTGCGCGCAGACTGGAGTCCGACTCCGTTGTCCGTGATGGTGATGATCGCTTCCGGGGCGTACACCTGGCAGCGCACGTCGATGGCCGTCGCCCGTGCGTGCTTGACGGCGTTGTTGATGGCTTCCTGGGCGATCCGGAAGAGTTCGGCCTCGACCTCGGGGCGCAGCCGGGTCGGCTGCTCGTCGAGACGTACCCGGATCGGAATGCCGGAGGACTCCGAGAGATGCCGGGCCACGCTGCTGATCGCGCCGCCGAGGCTCTCGTTCTCGCCGATGCTGGTCCGGAGGTTCATCACCGACTGGCGGACCTCGGCCACGACCTTCGTGACCCGCTCCCGCAGCATCGCGAGCGCCTTGGCCTGTTGTTCGTCGGCCGGCCTGGCCGCGAGGGCGTCGATGATGTAGCCGAGGGAGGCGATGTCCTGAGCGACCCCGTCGTGCATCTCACGGGCGAGCCGGTTCCGTTCGTCGGCCGTTGCGGCGTCGCGGAACTGGGCGAAGAGCAGCGCGGCGTCCAGCTTGACGGCGTTGCTGGTGAGCTGGTCCGCGACGGCTGCGAGGGGAAGCGGCTCCGTCGAGTCCGAGCCGGAGGGGCGCAGGCCGGCGACGATCGCCTGGTCGCTGACCCGGAACGCGAAGCCCTGGCCGATCTCGACCGGGCCGGAGCGATTGCCGGTGCTCTGGCGAACGTCGTTCGCCAGGGTCTCGCTGGCGACCGCATCACCCGATTCGAGTTCGACGGTCGAGGCGACGGGAGTCAGTGCATCACCGCGGGCGACGTACAACACCAGGCCACGGTTCGGGATCTGGTCGCTGACCTCGCTCAGGAGCTCCCCGCCGAGCGCTCCGACGTCGAGCCCGGAACTGAGACTGCCAGCCAGGTCCAGGAGTTGCTTGAGGTGCTCCTGGGCGTCGCGATAGGGCGCCAGCGGGTCGGGCACCCGGTCGGAGGAGAAGGTGACCGCTGCGATCAGGCTCAGACCCAGGCCGGCCATGATCCACGTGAAGATCGCCACCGCCTGTTCCGAAGTGATCTTCTCCCACCACATCAGACCGAGTGCGACGACGGCGATGAGTTCGACGAGGACCGTGCGCACCATGGTGCGGATGCCCGCGACCGCGGTGGCATACAGGGGAGGGACGACCAGCGACGCCAGCACCGAGGGCGCGTAGTTCATCCCGATCGCAGCCACGACGCCCAGCGCGACGGCCTCGGTGGTCGGGCTCAGCGAGAACCCGAGGTCCCGCCGGATCGCTGTGACGCCCTGGTAGACCCAGATGGCCGTGAGCGCCGCGAGCACGAGGAGACCCTGCTCCTGGTGGAACCAGAGGATGGGACCACCGATGGCGAGCAGCGCAAAAAACCGGGACGCCCCGACGACCGCGTAGGTCTGGCTGCTGGGCATGACCTCAGCCTAGGCCCAACTACTGCGCATTGAAGTTGTCCATCGCCGTCAAGACCGCCGGTCCCATGACCACGACGAACAGGCAGGGCAGGATGAACAGGATCAGCGGGATCATGATCTTGACCGGAACCTGCTGCGCCTTCTCCTCTGCGTACTGCCGGCGCTTGGTCCGGATCTCGGTGGCTTGCACCCGCAGCACCTGGCCGATCGGGATGCCGAAGGCGTCCGCCTGCACCATCGAGCCGACGAAGGTGTGGAGGTCCTCCACGTTGCTCCGGGCGCCCATCGATCGCAGCGCCTCGGAGCGTCCGAGCCCGAGTTGCATCTCGCGCAGGACCCGGGAGAACTCCTCGGCGATGGGACCGTCGGTGTTGCGCGCGACCTGCTGGACCGCGGCGTCGAAGCCGAGGCCGGCCTCGACGCTGATGGTCAGCAGGTCGACCGCGTCGGCCAGGCCGCGCTTGATCTTGTCGGCACGTTTGGCGGCGGCCTGGTACAGGTACAGGTCGGGCACGAAGAAGCCGAGGACCGTGCCGCCGATCGCCAGGACGACGAGCCAGGCAGGCGCGAGGCTCAACAACAGGCCATAGGCCAGCAGGCAGATCGGCAGGACGACGGCGAACAGCACCTTGAGGGAGACGACCCGGTCCACCGACCAGCCGCGCGGGTTGCCGGCGAAGTCCAGCTTGCGACGGATTCGGTCGGCCTTGTCAGCGCCCGTCATGCGGCGCCCGAGGATCAGGGCACGCTCCTGCATCGGGTCGATGATGCGGTCGGCGAAGGAGCGGTCGGCCTCCTCGGCCAGTTCGTGGCCGGCCTGCCCGGACCGTTCGAGGGCCTCGAGGGCACGGGCGAGGCCTTGCGGTTGTTCCTTCGCGAAGGCAGTGCCCACAGCGGCGATGGCCAGGACGAGCAGGACGAAGGCAAGGATCAGCAACATCAGACTTCCACCTTCACCATGCGAGACATCCAGAACACGCCGATCGCGAGCCACAGCACGCCCGCACTGCTGACGATGATGCCGCGCAGGTCGGAGTACAGCGGTTCGAGGAACGTCGGGTTGGTCACGAACAGGTAGAGCGCGAAGACCGGCGGAAGCCCGCAGAGGATCATCGCGGACAACCGGCCCTCGGCCGAGAGTCCGCGCACGTGGCGCCGAAGATACTGGCGCTCGCGCATGGTCGCCGCGACGGTGGTCAGGAGTTCCGCGAGGTTGCCGCCGACCTGGCGCTGGATCCGGATGGCCATCACGGCCCAGGCGAAGTCCTTGCTGTTGAACCGCGCTGCGACTCCGTCGAAGGCATCTTCGAGGGCCACCCCGATGCGGGCTTCGACCAGGACGCGCTTGAACTCGGAGGCGATCGGCTCGGGTCCTTCGCGGACGACCGTGTCGACTGCCTGCGCGAGGGAGAGCCCGGCGCTCAGGGCCCCCGAGATCAACTGCAGAACCTCGGGCAGTCCATTGTCGAAGGCACGCCGCCGGCGACCCGCCATGAACCGCAGGTAGAGCGGCGGCAGGAAGATGCCGATGATCATGAACACGAGGCCCACGATGATGTTGCCCTTGCCGACGAGCAGGCCGAGGAGACCCGCGGCGAAGACGACCCCGACGTGGACGAGCAGCCACTCGGACGGCTTGAACTCGCTACCGGCTGCGCCGAGCTTGCGGGTCAGCCGGTCGTTGAGTCCGCTGTTGCGCTCCAGGACACCTGCGGCCGCCGCCTTGGCCTGGTCCAACATGGGTTCGGAGGCAGGCTTGGCCGCCTGTGTCATGTCGAGGCCCGACGTGCGGGTGCTGTAGGCGGTCACCCGGTCGGCGATGCTCATGGGGCCGGCCGGCCGGGGCACCAGCAGCATCGCCGCCGTGACGAGGCCGAGCCCGAGAACGGCGAGTCCGACCCAGAGCAGCCAGTCCGGCGCATTCCAGCCACTGTCGTTGGGCAGGGTGGGCAGGGCAGCCGGAAGCTCCGGAGTGCTGGCTGCCTCGATCGGGGCGAGTGCCCGGGCGACGACGGGCTCGCCGGACGTCGGCAGTGTCACGACGACGTTGGCGACATCGGCGTCGAAGTTGGCCGGCAGGGGAGCGGTCACCAGCACCTGGTTGGCGATCGCCTGTGCCTGGCTGGCGAATTCCTCGGCGAGAGCGCTGCCGGTGGAGGTGATGACGTCACCCTGGCCGGCGAGCGCGATGGTGCGCAGCGGCGTCAACTGCTGCGCGGCCAGGTCGAGGCCGACGATGTGGACGCTGGTGCCGTTCTCCTTCACTGCCGCCACGACGTCGTCCAGGCTCGCCTTGCTGCCGGTGTCGGCCCCGTCCGAGAGGACGAGCATGGTCCGCTGGCCCGAGGTGCCGGCGGCGGTGACGGCGGCCACCAGGCCGTCGTACAGAAGGGTGTCCTGGCGCAGGGTGAGGCCATCGATGACGGTTTCAGCAGCGCCGCGGTCGGTCGTCGGCGCCAGGGCCACGTTGACCGAGGAGTCGAACGTGACGATGCCGACCTCGACATCCGGCGGCACGGTCTCCAGGTACGTCGTTGCCGCCTGCTTGGCGGCCGTGAAACGCCCCGCCTCCCGCATGGACCGGCTGGTGTCGATGGCGATCACCGTGGTCCGCTTGATCACCGAACCGTCGCTGGTGGCCGACGCCGTCGCGTCCAGGTCTGTGCCCTCGAGGGTGGCGCTGACGCCGTCGAGGTTGACCTCGACTCCGGCCGGTACGTCGACCAGGATGCGCAGGCCGTCGCTGGTGGACTCGACGTGGGCGATGGTGCCGTCCTCCGCGGACGCCGGGACTGCAGGGATCAGCAGGGCGGCGACCAGGACGACGAGCAGGGCCGCCAGGCGGCGGAGTGCCCGACGCCCGGACATCAGATGCGTTCCGTTCGGAAGATCGTCGGGTCGACGGCGACGTTGGCGTAGGCGAGCTTCTCGAGGAACTTCGGCCGAAGGCCCGTCGAGCGCAGGCGCCCGAGGATCCGGCCGTTCTCGTCGAACCCGGCCGAGTTGTCGAAGACGAAGACGTCCTGGAGGGTGATGATGTCGCCCTCCATCCGTTCCACCTCGGTGATGTGCGTGATCCGGCGCGATCCGTCCTTGAACCGGGTCTGGTGCACGATCAGGTCGACGGCCGAGGCCACCTGCTCACGGATGGCGCGGATCGGCAGGTCCATGCCCGCCATCAGCACCATCGTCTCCATGCGGGCCAGCGTGTCGCGCGGGCCGTTGGAGTGCAGGGTGCAGATCGATCCGTCGTGACCGGTGTTCATGGCCTGCAGCATGTCGAGCGCCGACGCGTCGCGGACCTCACCGACGACGATGCGGTCGGGCCGCATGCGAAGGCTGTTCTTGACGAGGTCGCGGATGGTGACCGCGCCCTTGCCTTCGATGTTCGAGGGCCGCGACTCCAGGCGCACGACGTGGTCCTGCTTGAGCTGGAGCTCGGCAGCATCCTCGATCGTGACGATGCGTTCGTCGGTGGGGATGAACGAGGACAGCACGTTGAGCGTCGTGGTCTTGCCGGCACCGGTACCACCCGAGACGATGACGTTCAGGCGCCCCCGCACACACGCGTCGAGGAAGTCAGCGGTCTGCGGGGTGAGCGACCCGAAGTTGATCAGGTCCTGCACGGTGAGCGCGTCGGTCGCGAACTTCCGGATCGTGAGGGCAGAGCCGTCCACGGCCAGGGGCGGCACGATGGCGTTGACGCGGCTGCCGTCAGGGAGGCGTGCGTCCACCATCGGTGACGACTCGTCGACGCGACGGCCGATACGCGACACGATCTTGTCGATCGTGCGACGCAGGTGGGCCTCGTCGGCGAAGTGGGCATCCGACTTCGTGAGGCGGCCGTTCTTCTCCAGCCACACGCTGTCGTAGCCGTTGACCATGACCTCCGAGACCTCCGGGTCGCGCAGGTGCGGGTCGATCGGTCCGTAGCCGAGGATGTCGTCGGTGATCTCCTGGGTCACCCGGCTGCGGTCGCTCGCGCTCAGCGGACGGTCCTGGGCGCCGAGCACCTCGGACAGGACCGAGCGGACCTTCTGGTCGAGCTCTTCCTGGTCCATTTCCGCGTCGTACAGGTGCGGACCGAGCTGCTTGAGGAGCTCCGAGTGGACGCTGGTCTTCAGCTCCTCGATGCGGTCGGCCTCCTGGGCGGCCATGGTCCGGCGGGCCCCGGGGCGTCCTTCACTGGCAGCGACGGCGGTCCGTGAGGACAGGGGGCCCGCAAGCTTGGCCTCCGGCTCGGCGGGCGCGGCCGGCGCGGCCGGCGCGGGCGGCGTGGCCGCGTTGCCGGGCCGGAGACCCTCCACCTCGACCGCGAAGTCGTCGTCGGTGGAGGGGGCAGCGTGCTTGCCCTGGGCGGCGGCTTCCTGGCGGGCCGCGGCGAGGCGATCGGAGAGGCTGGACATCAATTCCTCCCGCGGCGGAAGAGTCCGCGCGACCGAGTGTGATCGGCCTGGTCAGTGGTTCTGGACTGGGGTGTCGAGACCGGTTCGCCGGTCACGGATGCAGCGAGCTGCGCGTACGCGATGCTGGCCGCGTGGCCGGGCTTGTGCGTGATGATTGGCGTGCCGGCGTTGGTGGCTGCCGCGATGTCGACCGCGGTGGCAACCTGAGCCGAGACGGGCATCGACAAGATGCTCTCCACCTTCTCGACGCTGATCCCGACCTCGTCGTCGGCACGGTTGAGCAACAGGTGCCGGTGGCCGCGAGCGATGTTCAACATGTCCATCGTCTCGAGGGCGACCTTGACGTTCTTCAACGTCGGAACGTCGAGCGTGGCGATGATGACGCACTCGTCGGTCTCGTCGAGGGCGGTGAGGGTCGCGTCGTCGAAGGACGGCGAGGTGTCGACCACGATGTAGTCGAAACCGTCGCGCAGGGTGCGCAGGATCCGTGAGATCAACAGCGGCGTGATCCGCTCCCGAACATCGGGATGGGCTGGCGCAGCGAGCACGACCAGGGAGTCCTGGGCCCGTGTCAGCAGGCCCTCGATCATGCCGAGGTCGATCGAGTCCTCGGCACCGACGGCCTGCTCGATCGAGTGCGTCGGGAACAGCTGCATGGTGATCGCGACGTCACCGAAGGCGAGGTCCAGGTCAACGAGGCACACCTTGCGTGCGCCACCGTCGGTCAGCGCGAGCGCCAGGTTCACCGATGAGGTCGTCTTGCCCACGCCTCCCTTGGGGGAGAAGACGGTGACAATCCGGCCCAGTTGGCGTGCGCCGCCGGGGCCGCGCAGCGCCTGGTGCAGCTGGTGCGCGCGTTCGATGGCCCCGGTGAGTGACTTCTGGTCGGCAGCGACCACGACATCGCGGACCCCGGCGTGCATGGCACGCGTGAGGAGATCGGTGTCGTACTGGTCGCGGACGAGGACGACGCTGACGGTCGGACGCTTGATCCGCAGGTCCTCGGCCGTGGCGAGTGCCACGGCGAAGTCCACGGACGGTCCGAACGCGACGACGTACTCGTCGGCGTGCTGGTCGAGCCAGGCAAGCCCGCGTTCACTCGTCCCGACGGCCTGCGATCCCGGCGGCATGCCAACGAGGAGCTGGTCGACGAGCGAGGGATCCTGTTCTACGAGAACCGGCATGATGACCTCACCGAGCGTCGCGGATGGAGGCGCAAGGACCGGTCTTGTCGACCTTGACGTCACTTGCCGAGTTCAGCAGGGCGACGGACAGCACGCCGCGCTTCTTGCCGTCCTCGATCTGCTCGAACTGCTCCTGCGTGACCGCAAGGTGCAGAGCGGGCGATGCGCCGACCACGGGGGCTTCACCCTCGGGGACGACGGTGGTCGTCGCGCCGACGGAGATGACCGAGACCCGGTCGATGAGGAGACAGGTCGGGGTGCTGGCATCGGTGGTCAGGAAGACCGCGAGCTGCGAGCCCGGCAGGATGAACGAGCCCACCGGCAGGTCGAAGGACTGCGGCTTGGCGATCATGCCGGCTGGCAGCGGCAGCGTGGCCACGTCGATCGTGTCGCCCACGCCGCCGAACTTGGTCGACAGGAGCTGCTCGCCGGCGTACAGGGTGGTCAGCGCGACCTTGTCGTCCAGGCTGGTCAGCTCGGACTGGCGAAGTGCGCTCGCCAGGACGCTGCCCTTGGGGACATCGGTCTCGCTGAGCTTGCCGGAGTCGAGCGCCGACTTGATGCTCTCACCCGGCAGCACGGTCTTTCCGGCAGCGACGGTGACGACCTTGGTCGTCTCGTACTTCTCGGCCGCCCTCGACTCTGCGCCGCGCGCAAAGATGAAGACGAGTCCGACACCGAGGGCTGCAATCACTGCAGCAACAACAAGCATCAACCTGCGACGGTCCACTTCAGAGCCCTCCCGCTCCCCATGTGTTGTCCGAGGCGATCCCTCCCAGGACCTCGTCAACAACCACTCCGAAAGAAAATGTCAGTGCGCCCGCCCTCCCCGGCTGTGACGCATCGCGAGGTTAGCGAAGACGCCCCCTGGAAGTGACCGAAATCGCAAAATCATCACGATTCGAGACCGGACCGAGACCAGACCCGGGACCCCCTGGTCAGATCGGATGGTTGAGCTCTGACCGATCGGTTGAGGTCAGGAGTAGAGGGCCGCGATCTCGTCGCGACTTTCGCGCATCACGACGTTGCGCTTGAGCTTCAGGCTCGGGGTCACCTGACCGGCTTCCTCGGTCCAGTCGTAGGGCAGGATCGTGAACTTGCGGATCGATTCCGCCTTCGAGACGGCCTTGTTCGCCTCGTCGACCGCAGTCTGGATCGCGGCGCGCAGGTCGTCGTCCTCGACCAGGTCCGCGATCGTGCCCGACTTGCCGTGCTGGTCGGCCCACGCAGGAAAGGCCTCCTCGTCGATCGTGACGAGCGCCCCGATGAAGGGCTGTCCGTCGCCGACGACCAGGCACTGGCTCACCAGCGCGGCCGAGCGGACCCGGTCCTCGAGCACCGCAGGGGCGACGTTCTTGCCGCCCGCGGTCACGAGGATCTCCTTCTTGCGGCCGGTGATCCGGACGAAGCCTTCGTCGTCGACCTCCCCGACGTCACCGGTGCGGAACCAGCCGTCGGCATCCAGTGCCCCGGCCGTGGCCGCATCGTTGTTCCAGTAGCCGGCGAACACCTGGCCACCGCGGAACAGCAGTTCGCCGTCGTCGGCGATGCGGACGGCGGCACCCGGCAGCGGGCGGCCGACCGTGCCCACCTTCTGGGCGTCGGGCAGGTTCACGGTGAGGGCGGCGGTGGTCTCGGTGAGCCCGTAGCCCTCCAGGACCGTGATGCCCACACCCCGGTAGAAGTGCCCGAGCCGGTCTCCCAGCGGCGCGCCTCCCGACACGGCGTACTCGCACTGCCCGCCGAGGGCGGCCCGGAGGCGTCCGTAGACGAGTCGCGAGAACAGGGCGTGCTGGGCGCGGATCCGCAAGGGGACGCGCCCATTGTCCTGCGCCCGGGAGTAGGCGATGGCCGCCTCGGCAGCGCGATCGAAGAT
Source organism: Nocardioides sp. WS12 (assembly GCF_014108865.1). NCBI lineage: Bacteria > Bacillati > Actinomycetota > Actinomycetes > Propionibacteriales > Nocardioidaceae > Nocardioides > Nocardioides sp. WS12. Next base: position 2,596,374 of record NZ_CP053928.1, read on the forward strand.
CTTTCCCTTGCCGTCGGCGGTGGCGTTCTGCGACGCGGTGTTGAACACCTTCTCGAAGACCCGCGGGACGGCGAGGATGAACGTCGGCTGGAACGTCGCGAGCTGGGGGAGCAGGGTCTTGATGTCGGAACTGTGACCGAGCCGGGTCCGCGACTTGATGCAGCCGACCTGGATGATCCGTGCGAAGACGTGCGCCAACGGCAGGAACAGCAGGGTCGAGGCGTCCTCGGTGTCGAAGAGCCGGTCGAGTTCGGCCACCGCCGTCGTCAGCTCGGTCTGGAAGTTCCCGTGGGTCAGCATGCAGCCCTTCGGGCGGCCCGTGGTCCCGGACGTGTAGATGAGGGTGGCCAGGTCGCCCGGGCCGGCCGTCGTACGACGGGCTTCGAGTTCCTTGTCGCTGACGCCGGAACCGAGGCCGGTGAGTTCAGCGACGGCGTCGCCGTCGATGGTCCACTGGTACTCGAGGTCGGGCAGGTCCGGGCGCGAGGGCCGGACCCGGTCCGCGTGTCCCTTGTCCTCCACGACGATCGCGCGGGCGCCGGAGTCGGAGAGGATCCAGCGGATCTGCTCTTCCGACGAGCTCTCGTAGATCGGCACGGTGGCTGCGCCGGCGAACCAGATCGCGTAGTCGAACAGCGTCCATTCGTAGCGTGTGCGCGAGATCACGGCGACGCGGTCGCCGGGCTCGACGCCGGCCGCCATCAGGCCCTTCGCGACGGCCGTGACGTCGGCCAGGAACTGGGCGCACGAGACGTCGTACCACCCGCCGTCACCGTCCGGACGGCTGAATTGTGCCTCGTCAGGAGCCTGTTCGGCGTTCCTGACGACGTCGTCGGTCAGGTTCCCTGACGTGGGGATCGTGATCGTCTGCGGGGTGGAGTACTCGCGCACCGTTCCTCCTGCTGTGGGGCCGCACGAAGGGTACTCCGCGGCCCGACCGCTGCCATCCCCAGGGACGAAGTCCGGTAGCCTGCCGCCATGGCCGAACAGACGTCTTCGTCGATCGTTGTCGACGCCCCCGCAGCGGATGTGATGGCCGTCATCGCGGACTTCCCGGCGTATCCCGCGTGGGCCAAGGGCGTCACCGTTGCGGAGGTCACGGCCTCCTTCGACGCTGACGACGACGCGCAGCGTGGCCGGGCGCGTGAGGTGTTCTTCGCGCTAGATGTGTCCCCGATCAAGGACGAGTACACGCTCGCCTACGAGTGGGACGGCGACAACCAGGTCACCTGGACCCTCGTCGAGGGCAAGATGCTCAAGGCCCTCGAGGGTGCCTACGTGCTGCGCGAGACCGCGCCGAACACGACCCAGGTGACCTACCGACTGTCCCTGGACGTCTCGATCCCCCTGATCGGCATGCTCAAGCGCAAGGGCGAGAAGATCCTCATCGACACCGCGCTCAAGGGCCTGAAGAAGCGCGTCGAGTACGGCGCCTGAGGCGCCGCGGATGCAGGACCAGTCCGTGCGGATCATTCTGTTCACCGGTAAGGGTGGCGTCGGCAAGTCGACCGTCTCCGCCGGTACAGCCGCGCTCGCAGCGGCCCGCGGCCTGCGCACCCTGGTGATCTCGACGGATGCGGCGCACTCCCTGGCGGACGCGTACGGCGCTCCGGGTGACGCCCGTCCGTCCGAACCGACCGAGGTGGCACCGAATCTGTTCCTCCAGCAGGTCGACGCCCAGTTGCGGTTCGAGCAGTCCTGGGCCGACATCCAGCGCTACCTGCTGACCGTGCTGGACGCGGTCGGCATGGACCCGGTGGCTGCCGAGGAGATGACGGTCATTCCCGGGGCCGAGGAGGTGCTCGCGCTGCTGGAACTGCGCCAGCACGCACGTTCCGGCAACTGGGACGTCATCGTCGTCGACTGTGCACCGACGGCCGAGACGCTGCGACTGCTGGCCCTGCCCGAAGCCCTCGGCTGGTACCTCGAACGACTCCTCCCGATCCAGCGCCGCCTGGTCAAGGCGCTGCGACCGATCCTCAACCGTGCGGCGGGCGTGCCCATGCCGGGCGACGACGTCTTCGACGCGATCACGCGCCTCCACGCCGAGCTCGACGACGTGCATGCCCTGCTGTCGGGGCCCGACGCCAGCGTCCGGCTCGTCCTCACCCCCGAGAAGATGGTGCTGGCCGAGGCCCGACGGGCCTTCACCAGCCTGTGCCTGTTCGGTTACCGGGTCGACGGGGTGGTCGCCAACCGGGTCTTTCCCGCTGACGCTGCCGATGAGTGGCGCGCCGGCTGGGTCGCCGCCCAGCAGGGCGTCCTGACCGAGGTGGCCGAGTCCTTCACGGGCCTGCCGATCTTCACGTCCGAGTACCAACCGGCCGAACCGGTCGGGGTCGAGGCGGTCGCCGCTCTCGCTGCAGCCCTGTACGACGGTGCCGACCCGCTCGCGCCGCCCGTCGGGGAGGGCCCGTTCCGGGTGTCCCGACCTGACGAAGGTGGTGCCGTGGTCCACTTGTCCCTGCCCTTCGTCACCCGGTCGGAGGTGGACCTCGCCCGCAACGGAGACGAACTCGTGATGACGGTCGGTTCCTATCGCCGGCTGCTCACGCTGCCGTCCGGACTGGCTCGGTTGAAGGTTGCTGGCGCGAAGGTTGTCGACGGCGAGCTGCGCGTGCGCTTCGCCGAACCGGCACCGGCTTCGGCCGGGACGGGCACGGTGAAGCGATGACCGACGAGAAGGACCCCGGCTCCGGCGCCAGCCCTGACATCGGGAGCGTCGGCGAGGAAGCCATGAAGCTCTTCGGCGCACTGGCCGATGCCGCGCGACAGCAGGCAGGCGAGGCCGCTGGCAGCGCCGGTGGCTTCGCAGCCCAGGCCGCCGCCATGGCCCACGAGGTGAGCGAGCACATTGCGACCGGCGAGGCCGAGTGCCGCTACTGCCCGGTCTGCCGCGTCGTGCACGCCGTGCGCCAGACGTCCCCGGAGGTCAAGACCCACCTCATGGTCGCTGCATCCTCGCTGCTCCAGGCCGCGGCCGGGCTGATGGAGACGCTGCCACCGCCGCCCGGATCCGACGGCGCCAACGCGCGGGGCGCCGAGGTCGAGCACATCGACCTCGATGACGCCGATGACGAAACGGACCGCACCCCGGGATCGACACCGTGACGGCCGACCTGACCTGTGGCATCGACATCGGCGGCACGAAGATGGCCGGTGCGGTGGTCGACGCCGATGGAACGATCCTCGTGGAGTCGCGCGTGGAGTCGCCGGCGACGGACCCCGCGGCGATGGAGGCGGCAGCGGCAGCGCTGGTCGCGGAACTCGTCGCCCAGCACCCCGTGACGGCGATCGGCGTCGGTGCGGCCGGCTACGTCGCGGCGGATCGGTCGACGGTCCTCTTCGCCCCCAACATCGCCTGGCGCAATGAGCCGCTCGGCGTCGACCTGGCTCGACTCACTGGTCTGCCGGTGGTGGTCGAGAACGACGCCAACGCCGCGGCGTGGGGCGAGTTCCGCTACGGCGCGGGCCGGGACGTCGACGACCAGCTGATGGTCACTGTCGGCACCGGTGTCGGAGGCGGCATCGTCACCGACGGGCACCTGCTGCGCGGGGCCTTCGGTGTCGCGGCCGAGATCGGCCACCTGTGCGTTGTCCCCGAGGGGCGTGTGTGCGGATGCGGGAACCACGGCTGCCTCGAGCAATACGGAAGCGGCACCGCGCTGGTGCGAGCGACCCGAGAGGCGGTCGCGGCGAGCTCGTTGCTCGCGCGCGACCTCCTGGAGCGTGCAGGTGGTGACCCGGCGGCCATCACCGGCCCGATGATCACCGATGCCGCGCGCGCGGGCGACCAGTTCGCGGTCGAGCAGCTCGAGCGTCTCGGCCACTGGCTCGGCCACGGCATCGCCTCGCTCGTGGCGGTGCTGGACCCGGCGGTGATCGTCATCGGCGGCGGCGTCAGCGCCGCCGGCGACATCCTCGTCGACCCGTTGCGGGCGACGTTCGAGCGGGAGCTGGCCGGCCGCGGGTTCCGGCCCCGCGCCGAGATCCGCCTCGCGTCGCTGGGAAACCGCGCTGGAGTCATCGGCGCGGCCGACCTGGCGCGCATCTGAGGCCACGCTGATGGCCAGGGAGACGTGGGTCGGCGTCGACGTCGGCGGCACCAAGGTGCTGGCCGTGCGAGTGTCGGCTGACGGCGAGGTCGAAGCCATGGCGACCCGCCCGATGCCCGGTCGGAACGCCGACGAGTCGGCCGTCGAGGACGCCGTCGAGCTCGCCGCTCGTGACGTGTACGACGACCAGGAGCCGGTCGCGCTCGGCATCTCCGCCGCGGGGCTGGTCGACGGTGCCGGCGAGCGGTACCTGTTCGGCGCGCACCTGCCCTGGCGCAATGCTCCCGTGCGGGACCGGATTGCCGAACGGACCGGCCTTGTCGTCGTACTCGACAACGATGCGAACTGTGCGGCCCACGCCGAACTGGTGGTGGGTGCGGGACAGGGTGCCGACTCGATGCTGATGATCACCATCGGCACCGGTATCGGTGGTGCGCTGGTGCTGGGTGGGCGGGTGGTCCGCGGAGCCCACGGGCTGGCGGGCGAGTTCGGCCACATGCAGGTCGTCCCGGACGGCCTGGCGTGCGAGTGCGGGCTGAGCGGGTGCTGGGAGCAGTACTGCAGCGGCCGGGCGCTCGAGCGCGTCACGCGCGTGGCCCTGGGTCGGCACCTCGACGGGCCAGAGGTTGCGGCCATGGCGTTCGCCGGTGACGAGGTCGCCCGGCAGGCCTTCGCGTCGATCGGTACCTGGCTGGGCGTGGGTGTCGCAGGGCTGGTGTCGGCCTTCGACCCGCAACTCGTCGTCGTCGGCGGAGGCGTCTCGGCTGTCGGTGACCTGCTGCTCGCGCCGGCGCGCGCCGCTCTCGCCGATTCGTTGCAGGGCACGGCCTATCGGCCCGTGCCGCCGCTGGTGCCGGCCCGCAGCGGACCCGAGGCCGGAGCGGTCGGCGCTGCGTTGCTGGCGCGGGATCGGCGCTAGACGACCGCGCCGTCGTCCCACGGATCGCGCGGCGACCGCGGGAGCGTGAAGACGAGGTAGCAGAAGCCGAGGACGAAGCCGCCGACGAGGATCCAGCCGAGGATCTGCGGCATGCCGATCCCCAAAACGAGGAAGACCAGCAGCACGGTCGGCGAACCGAAGACGCCGAGCCAGGCCAGGAACCGGTCGGGCGGCGGCATCGGCACCGGAGGCGGGCTGTCGGGGACGAAGCGGTCGATCTCGTCGATGGCGTCGTCGTCGAAGAGGCTCGATCCCACCGGGTCCTCGTCGCGCAGGTCCGGTTCACGTTCGATGACCACCTCGACGGGGTCGTCGGCAGCGTCGAGTTCGGCACGTTCGCCGTAGTTCTCGACGATCTTCTGCCACGCGGAGTCCTGCTCCTCGGGGTTCTCCCGTTTCACGGCGCCAGCCTACGCCAGCGCCCTCACCCGGTGACGCGGGCGATGAACGCCGCCGACTGCTCGAAGATGGTCGGGGCGTCGTTGTCGATCGTCGCGACGTGATAGCTCTCCGGCAGCGGCACGCGGGTCACGTCGTCGGAGGAGATCTGCTTGCGGATGATCTTCTCGGAGGAGGCATCCACGACGTGGTCGTCGTCGGCGCGGAAGTAGAGGACGGGCACGGTGATCTTCGGCAGGTCCCGGATGATGCCGGGCCACGCCTGCATCATCGAGTGGGCCGCCTTGAGGGGCGTCCGGTCGTAGCCGAGTTCGTCCGTGTCGGGCTTCTTGATGTCGTTCCCGATCGCGGGGAACGAGCCGACGAGGTGCTTGAGGACGGGCAGCAACTTCACGTCGAGCCGCTTGGTCGACACGGCCGGGTTGACCAGCATGAGGCCCGCGATCTCGCTGTTGCGGGCGGCAGCCAACTGGAGGACCTGGGCGCCACCCATCGACAGCCCGCCGATGACGACGGCGTCGTGGTCGGCCCGGAGTGCGTCGAAGGTCGAGGTGATCTCCGCGTGCCAGTCCGACCAGGTGCGCTGGTTGAGGTCCTGCCAGGTGGTGCCGTGCCCGGGCAGGCGGGGTACGACGACGCCGTACCCGAGGTCGCCGAGGTACTCGCCCCACGGCCGCATCGAGGCGGGCGAGCCGGTGAAACCGTGGCTCAGGAGGACGCCGATCCGGCGACCTCCGGTCAGCTCCGGTCGGGCGGCGATCGTCAGGGGTGCGGTGAGGGACGCAGGGCTCGGCGGCATGGCGCGATTGTGCCGTACGAACGCAGGCACGCGCGGGTGTCCGCGGATCGCGGTGGAGGCACTAGTCTTGCCCGCAGGGAAGTCCAAGCGGAAGGTCGGTCGGTTGTTCTACTGGTTCCTCAAGTTCATCGCGCTCGGGCCGCTGTTGAAGTTGATCTTCCGGCCGCGCTCCGAGGGTCTGGAGAACGTCCCGTCGACGGGTCCGGCGATTCTCGCCAGCAACCACCTGTCGTACGCCGACTGGCTGTTCATGCCTCTCGTCATCCCGCGGATGGTGCGTTTCGTTGCCAAGGCGGAGTACTTCACCTCGCCGGGCGTCAAGGGCTGGCTGCAGAAGAACTTCTTCAGCGGCACGGGCAACATCCCGATCGACCGCACCAGTGGCGACGCCGCGTCCGGAGCCCTGGTCTCGGCGAAGCGGGTGCTGGCCGAGAACGAGCTCTTCGGCATCTACCCCGAGGGCACGCGCTCCCACGACGGCCGGCTCTACCGCGGCAAGACGGGCATCGCGCGCCTCACGCTGGAGACCGGCGTCCCCGTGATCCCGGTGGCCGTCGTCGGCACCGACGTGGTGGCACCTCCGGGCAAGAAGTTCGGCCGGATCACCCGTCCGACCGTGCGTTTCGGCAAGCCGATGGACTTCTCGCGCTACGCCGGCCTGGAGAACGACCGCTTCATCCTGCGCTCGATCACCGACGAGATCATGTACGAGATCATGCGGCTCTCCGGCCAGGAGTACGTCGACATGTACGCCGGTCGCGCCAAGGAAGAGTCGAAGAAGGCCGAGCGCGCCGAGCGGGCCGAACGCGGCGACGGCGACGGCGACGAGCGGAAGATCGCGTCCTGACCGACTCCGTCGTGGCCAGCGGTACGACGACCCGGGCCGCGGTCGCCGTCGAGAACCGGATGTTCCGGGCGCTCGCGGTGCTGCGGGTGGTCGTCCTGGTCTACGCAGTCTCGCTCAACATCATCCGCAACAACTTCGAGCGGCCCGCTCTCGGCTGGGCGTGCCTCGGGGTGATGGCGGTCGGCACGGTCGCGGCGATCATCGTCTACGCCGCACCGGAGCGACGGGTTCCGGCGGTGCTCGTCGCCGACCTTGCCCTGGCTGTGGGCCTGTTGCTCGCGACGCCGTTCGTCAAGGGGGAGTGGTTCCACGCGACCATCCCCGGCTATTGGATCGTCGGGGCCCTGCTGGCGTGGGCCGTTCGTTACGGCTGGCGCGGTGGCACTGTTGCTGCGGTGCTGCTCGGGGCGATCGACCTGCTCAGCCGCGCCGAGATCCGCCAGCAGGACTGGGGAAACGTCTTCCTGATCCTGCTCGGGGGCTCGATGGTCGGGTTCGTGTGCGAGTCGCTCACGGCGATGGCTGCTGATCGTGACCGCGCGCAGAGCGAGGCCGCGGCAGCCGCCGAACGGGCTCGCCTGGCCCGGGTGGTCCACGACGGCGTGCTGCAGGTGCTGGCCCTCGTCCAGCGTCGCGGCGGCGAACTCGGCGGGGAGGCTGCCGAGCTGGGCAGATTGGCCGGCGCGCAGGAACAGGCGCTGCGCACACTGATCCGTTCCCAGGACGCGGTCACGCCTTTCCGCGGCACCGGTGCCAACGCGGACCTGGCGGCCGCGCTCGACCGCCTCGGCGCGCGGCCGCACACCGAGGTGGCGCTGCCGGCCGGCGCGGTCGAGTTGGGTGCGCACGCGGTTGCCGAGATCACTGCCGTCGCGCAGGCCTGCCTCGACAACGTCTCCCGGCACGTCGGCGAGGACGCTCCGGCGTGGATCCTGCTCGAGGACCTCGGGGACCGCGTCGAGGTCACCGTCCGCGACGAGGGGCCGGGCATTCCAGACGGACGGCTCGAGCAGGCCGCGCAGCAGGGCCGCCTCGGCGTGCTCGAATCGATCCGGGGCCGGATCCGCGACCTCGGCGGGGAAGCGACCCTGGACTCCGGCTCCTACGGCACGGAGTGGACGTTCGCCGTCCCGCGCGTTGCCCCACAACGAGGAGAACGATGACGATCCACACCACCCACCCGTTCGCCGCCGGCGATCCCGACCCGGCCCGTCGCTTCCGGGGCCGCGTCGGTGGCGCCGTCACGCTGTGGACCACGGGGAAGGATCGATCGCGTGCCGGTCTGACCGTGTCGTCGCTGATGGTGGCGCTCGGCCCGGAACCCTCGATCCTCGCGCTCCTCGACCCTGACGCCGACCTGCTCGACGCGCTCCGCGACGACGGTGTCGCCGTGGTGCAGTTGCTCTCGTGGGCCGATCGTGACCTGGCCGAGGCATTCGCGGGCACCGCCCCGGCGCCCGGCGGCCCGTTCCGCCAGGCCGAATTCGTCGACACCGACCACGGCCCCCGACTCGCCTCGGCCGGCACCTGGGCTGCTGTGCGGCTGGTCGGTGAGCGCGCAGTGGGCTGGTCGGTCGAGGTCCAGGTCGTGATCGAGCACGTCGAGATCGACGAGGACGGCCCCGACGACGCGTTGTTGCACCGGCGTGGGCGCTTCCACAAGGCATGAGGGTCCCGGTCTAGGGTCGACCCATGTCCGATCAGATCCGGGTGATGGTCGTCGATGACCACCCGATGTGGCGTGATGCGGTCGAGCGCGACCTGACCGCAGCCGGGTTCGTCGTCGTGGCCACGGCCGCCACCGGCACCGAGGCGATCAACCGGTTCCAGGCCACGAGGCCCCAGGTCGTCGTCCTCGACCTGCAGATCCCGGAGCCCAGCGGCGTCGAGGTGACCGCCAGCGTGCTGGCCACCGATCCGTCGTCGCGGGTGCTCATCCTGTCGGCGTCGGGGGAACAGGACGACGTACTGGCGGCGGTGAAGGCAGGCGCCACCGGGTACCTCGTCAAGTCGGCCTCGGGTGCGGAGTTGGTGGCCGCCGTACAACGGGTCGCCGAAGGCGACAGCGTCTTCACCCCGGGACTGGCTGCGCTGGTGCTGGGGGAGTTCCGCCGGATGAACGAGCCGAGCACTCCGCCGGGCGAGAAGCTGACCGAACGCGAGACCGAGATCCTCAAGATGGTCGCGAAGGGGATGTCCTACAAGCAGATCGCTGAGCGGCTGGTGCTCTCGCACCGCACGGTGCAGAACCACGTGCAGAACACCCTGCGCAAGCTGCAGATGCACAACCGCGTCGAGCTCACCCGCTACGCGATCGAGCAGGGGCTCGATGACTGACGGGTTGACGGACGAGCTGCTGGAGATCGCTGACGAGCTCTACGCCCTGCCGCTCGCGGAGTTCACCCCTGCGCGCGATGCCCGCGTCAAGGAACTCAAGGGCACGCCGTTGGCGCCCCGGGTCAAGGCACTGCGCAAGCCGGCGACGGCGGCCTGGGTCGTCAACCTGCTCGTCCGACGCGAAGCAGCCCAGGTCGACCAGGTGCTCAGCGTCGGAGCAGCGCTCCGCGAGGCGCAGCAGGCGATGTCGGCAGGGGAGTTGCGCGCACTGACCAGGCAACGTCGTCAGGTCACCGCGGCCGTCACGACCCAGGCCCGGCGTCTCGCCGGCGACGAAGGCTTCCGGGTGACCGAGGCGGTGGCCGAGCAGGTCGAGGCGACCCTCACGGCAGCGATGGTGGACGAGGCCTGCGGACGCGCGGTGCGCAGCGGCCTGCTGGTCACGCCGCTGCACACGACCGGCGTGGAGCCGATGAACCCCGCCGACCTCGCCGGTGCGATCGCCGTACCGGAAGCGCTCGGCTTCGAGGCGAGTGCGCGGGAGGCGGTGCTGCCCGGACCACCCGACCTGCACGTCGTACCCGACCCCGACCGCGCGGCCAAGGCCCTCGCGGCCGCCGAGGAGCGGCTCGCTGCCGCCGTCGATGAGTACGACGACGCGAACTCCACGCACGACGATGCACTCGCCGAGGTCGAGCGACTGTCGGCGCGGTCGCTGCAGGTGCAGGCGGAGATCGACGAACTCCGCCGCCGGCTCGCCGACCTCGAGGAGCAGTCCGACGGGCTCGAGGAGGAGATCGGCGAGGCCGAGGAGGTCCGCGACGCAGCGGCCGCCGACCTCAGGACGGCGACCGCCGAGCGCGATGCGGCGCAGAAGGCACTGGAGCGCGCGGAGAGCCGCTGACGTCAGCCGTCGCCGCGGACCACAGCGAGAACGCGCTCGTCGATCCACGAGAGGTCGGGCGCGACCCGCATCTCGTAGTTCTCGGTGCCGACCCACGCCGCGAAGTCGCGGTGGCCCTCGCTGGCGGCGAAGGCCTCCAGTTCGGTCCGCAGCGCGTCGTCGACGACGACCTTCTCGTCCTCGGTGGATGCCGTGAGGTAGAGCTCGTGCAGGTCCAGGAGGCGCGCCAGTTCGTCGATCGGGGCTTCGTGGTCGTCGACCCGAAGGTCGACGGCGACGTCGTCGAGTCCGCCGTATCCGGCGCCGTCGCGGACCACCAGCATCGCGGCCGACTGGCGGCCACGGCGGTCGCCGCCCGCTGCGTCACCCGCGGCGAGCGCCGCGAGCAGTCGGTCCTGCAAAGCCGCCTCGGCGTCACTCTCGAGCCAGGCCTGCTCCATGGCGTCGACGACCTCGACGCCGGCGAGGCAGTTGCCCTGGATCGCCCAGCCGTCGCCCGTGCGGCTGCCGGCCCACGGGATGCATTCGGCGCCGGTGTGGGACGCGGCTCCGCCGTCGAGGTCGACGATGCCGACCTGGCGGTGGGCCCGGCCGTCGTCCTCCTCGATCAGGCGCTGCAGTGCGACCGACGCGGTGGCGCCCTCGTCGAGGTGGGAGAGCGCGAGGCCCTTGTAGGCGACGTTGGCGTCGGCCTGGGTGGCGACCGCGCCGACACCGGCGACGGCCGCTGGAACGGCGGAGCCGACCGCCAGGAACTTCGAGGCAACAGCCACGCCCCACGTGTCACCGTCAGCGGACCTGGCCACGATCGAGAAGGTCATGGCACAACCGTAGGGCCCGGGGGCGACGTAGGGTCGAGACATGCGCGTAGGAGTGCTCACCGGTGGTGGCGACTGTCCTGGTCTGAACGCAGTGATTCGTGCTGTCGTCCGCAAGGGCGTCAACGAGCACGGGTTCGAGTTCGTCGGGTTCCGTGACGGCTGGCGTGGTCCCCTCGAAGGGATCACCATGCCGCTGGGTATCGAGCAGTGCCGCGGCATCCTTCCGCGCGGCGGCACGATCCTCGGCTCGTCGCGGACCAACCCGTTCGCCGTCGAGGGCGGCGTCGAGCGGATCACCGACAACCTCGCGGCCGCCGGGGTCGAGGCGCTGGTGGCGATCGGCGGCGAGGACACCCTCGGCGTGGCCACGAAGCTGGCCGAACTCGGCGTCAACGTCGTCGGTGTCCCGAAGACGATCGACAACGACCTCTCCGGCACCGACTTCACCTTCGGGTTCGACACTGCGGTCAACATCGCGACCGAGGCGATCGACCGGCTGCACACGACGGCCGAGTCGCACCACCGCGTGCTGGTCGTCGAGGTCATGGGCCGCCACGCCGGCTGGATCGCCCTGCACGCCGGCATCGCCGGTGGCGCCAGCGCCGTGCTGATCCCGGAGATCCCCTTCGACATCGACGCCGTCTGTGCCCACGTGATGACGCGCTTCAAGAGCGAGTACGCCCCGATCATCGTGGTGTCCGAGGGTGCCCTGCCGGCCGACGGCAGCGGGATGACCCTGGCCAGCGGCGAGAAGGACGCGTTCGGCCACGTCCGCCTCGGCGGGATCGGTGACCGGCTCGCCAGCGAGATCGAGCACCGGACAGGCAAGGAGGCCCGGGCCGTCGTACTCGGTCACGTCCAGCGGGGTGGCACGCCCTCGGCCTTCGACCGGTGGCTGGCCACCCGGTTCGGGCTGCAGGCCATCGGTGCCGTCGCCGACGGCGAGTACGGCGTCATGGTGGCCCTGCGGGGCACGAACATCGTGCGCGTCCCGCTCATCGAGGGCACGGGTGCACTCAAGGTCGTCAGCCCTGCGGAGTACGCCGAGGCGCAGGTCTTCTTCGGCTAGGAAGGGGCGCCAGGCCGTGTCGCGCTAGGGCAAAGGGTGCTTCCCTTTCCGATCACGCTGCGCGAGGGTGAGGTCACGGAGCAGGCTCCACCTCGGGAAGGGAAGGCACACACATGGCGACTGATACGTCCGGCGTGACGACACAGGATGGCCACGGCCAGCCGGAACTGAAGCGGGTACTCGGTCCCGGACTGCTGCTGCTCTTCATCGTCGGTGACATCCTCGGCGCCGGCGTCTACGCCGTCACGGGCCGCCTCGCCGGACAGGTCGGCGGCATCGCGTGGCTGCCGTTCCTCGTGGCCTTCGCGGTCGCGACCCTGACCGCCTTCTCCTACCTCGAACTGGTCACGAAGTACCCCCAGGCGGCGGGTGCTGCGCTGTACACGCACAAGGCCTTCGGCATCCACTTCATCACCTTCCTCGTGGCGTTCACGGTGATCTGCTCCGGCATCACCAGTGCCTCGACGTCGGCGAACCTGCTGGCCAACAACCTGCTGCTCGGGCTGAACGAGATCTGGTCGGACGTGCCGACCACGCCCGGCTGGGCACTGTTCGTCGCCCTGGTCTTCATGGCCCTGCTGGCGCTGATCAACCTGCGCGGCGTCGGGGAGAGCGTGAAGTTCAACGTGATCCTGACCCTCATCGAGATGACCGCGCTCGCGATCGTGATCGCCATCGGGTTCTCGGTGATCGCCAAGGGCGACGGCGACCTCGGCCGGATCACCGTCTTCGAGAGCCCGTCCGACAAGGGCATGTTCATGGCGGTCACCATCGCCACCGCCATCGCGTTCTTCTCGATGGTGGGCTTCGAGGACTCCGTGAACATGGTCGAGGAGACGAAGGAACCGGAGCGGATCTTCCCGAAGATGATGCTGACCGGCCTCGGGATCGCCGTCGTGATCTACATGCTGGTGGCGATCTCGGTGATCGTGGTGATTCCGCCGGGCGACATCGCGAAGCCCACCAACGCCGATGCGGGCATCCTGATCGACGTCGTCAAGTTGGGGGCACCGGACATACCGATCGACGACTTCTTCCCGTTCCTGACGGTGTTCGCGGTGGCGAACACGGCGCTGATCAACATGCTGATGGCCAGCCGGTTGCTCTACGGCATGTCCCAGCAGAAGGTGCTGCCGCCGGTGCTCGGCAAGGTCCTCCCGGGCCGCCGGACGCCGTACGCCGCCATCGCCTTCACCACCCTGCTGGCCATGGCCCTGATCATCGCCGTGGTGCGGCTGCGTGACGCGAAGCTCGGCGACGCCGCCGAGGGCACCGAGGTCTCGGTCGTCAGCGCCCTGTCCGGCACCACCGGACTGCTGCTGCTGGCGGTCTTCTCGATCGTCAACGTCTCCTGCTTGGTGCTGCGTCGCGAGCCGGACAGCGGCCACTTCAAGGCGCCGACCGTGGTGCCGATCCTCGGTGCGGCCTTCTGTCTCTACCTCCTCGGCCCCTGGGCGCGGCTGGCGCCCGACCGCATCCAGTACGTCATTGCGGGCTTCATGCTGCTGCTCGGCGTCGTGCTGTGGGGTGTCACCCGGATCTTCTACAAGCCCGAGGGTGGACACTTCGCGGACATCGAGCACATGGACATCGATCCAACGGATGACCCACGCTGACCCGACCGGGGTGTTGAGCCGTACCCTTGGGGGGTGACCAATCTCCCGTCCCTCGAGCAGTTGCACGCCATCGGCGCGAAGCAGCAGCCGTCGTACGACGACCCCGCTGCCCTGGCTGCGACCGTCGAACGACTGCGCACGCTTCCTCCGCTGGTTTTTGCGGGCGAGTGCGACGAGCTGAAGTCCAAGATCGCGGCCGCGAGCAAGGGCGATGCTTTCCTGCTGTGGGGCGGTGACTGCGCGGAGACGTTCGTCGACGCAACGGCCGACAACACCCGCAACAAGCTGCGCGTGTTGCTGCAGATGGCGGTCGTGCTGACGTACGCCGCGTCTGTCCCGGTCGTGAAGGTCGGCCGCCTCGCCGGCCAGTACGCCAAGCCGCGTTCCTCGGACTCCGAGACCCGCGACGGCATCACCTTGCCGGCGTACCGCGGCGACGCGGTCAACGGCTTCGACTTCACCCCCGACTCACGGCGCCACGACCCGCAGCGGCTGCTGGACGTCTACCACGCGTCCGCCTCGACGCTGAACCTCGTGCGCGCCTTCACCACCGGTGGGTACGCCGACCTCCGCCAGGTGCACACCTGGAACTCCGAGTTCGTCCGCAACAGCCCCGTCGGCCAGCACTACGAGGCGATGGCCGCCGAGATCGACCGCGCGCTGAACTTCATGCAGGCGATCGGCGCCGACCCCGACGAGTTCCACCGGGTCGACTTCTACTCCTCGCACGAGGCGCTGCTGCTCGAGTACGAACACGCCATGACGCGGATCGACTCGCGCACGGACGCGCCGTACAACGTCTCGGGACACATGGTCTGGATCGGCGAGCGCACCCGCCAGCTCGACGGCGCGCACGTGGAGTACTTCAGCCACATCCGCAACCCGATCGGTTGCAAGCTCGGCCCGTCCGCGACCGCCGACGACGCGCTGTCGCTGGCCGCGAAGCTGAACCCGACCAACGAACCGGGTCGCCTGACCTTCATCACCCGCTTCGGTGCCAGCAAGATTCGCGACGGCCTGCCGTCGCTGGTCGAGAAGGTCACCGCCGAGGGCGTCGACGCCGCGTGGGTCTGTGATGCCATGCACGGCAACACCTTCGAGGCCTCCAACGGCTACAAGACCCGCCGCTTCGAGGACGTCATCGATGAGGTCCAGGGCTTCTTCGACGTGCACCGCGCACTCGGCACGGTCCCGGCCGGCATCCTGGTGGAGAACACCGGCGACGACGTCACGGAGATCATCGGTGGCGGCGAGGAGCTCGATGAGCTCGGTCTCGCGCACCGCTATGAGTCGGTCGTCGACCCGCGCCTGAACCGCGTGCAGTCCCTGGAGCTTTCGTTCCTGGTGGCAGAAATGCTTCGCAAGGCGTGATCGACCTCCGCTCCGACACGGTCTCGCGTCCGACGGACGCGATGCGTGCGGCCATGGCCGCGGCCGAGGTGGGCGACGACGTCTACGGCGAGGACCCCACGGTCCGCGCCCTCGAGGAGCGCGTGGCCGGACTGTTCGGCCACGAGGACGCCCTGTTCACGCCGACCGGTTCGCTGGCCAACGTGCTGGCCGTCTCCCTGGTGGTGGCGCCCGGACAGGAAATCCTCTGCGAGGCGCGCGCCCACATCGCTCGCGCCGAGCTCGGCGCCCACGGTGCCGTCAGCGGACTCACCATGCGCACCTGGTCCCACCCGCGCGGCCAGCTGGACCTGACGGCCCTCGACGATCTCTTCGCGCCCGATCTCGGTCCGTTCTTCGTCAGGACAGCCGCGATCTCGGTGGAGAACACCCACAACTTCGCCGGCGGCACCGTCCTGCCGCTCGCCGACCTCAAGGCCCTGCGCGCCTTCGCTGACGAGCGCGGGGTGGCCGTCCATCTCGACGGTGCCCGGATCTGGAACGCCCACGTCGCGACCGGCACGCCGCTCGCCGAGTACGGCGCGGTGGCCGATGTGATGGCGGTCTGCCTGTCCAAGGGCCTGGGTGCGCCGGCCGGGTCCCTGCTGCTCGGTAGCCGTGAGCAGATGTTCGAGGCCCGGGTGCGTCGCAAGCGGCTCGGGGCAGGAATGCGGCAGGTGGGGATCCTTGCTGCGGCCGGGCTGCACGCCCTCGACCACCACCTCGACCGACTGATCGGCGACCACGAGAACGCCCGAATCCTGGCCGAGGCGTGCGGTGTCGATCCGGCCATGGTCGACACCAATATCGTCGCCTTCGACAGCGCCGACGCTGCCGGGTTCGTGGCCGCTGCGCGGGAGGCCGGCGTCCTGATCAGCGCGGTCGGTGCCCGCACCGTCCGCATGGTCACCCACCTGGATGTCACCCGCGCGGACGCAGAGCGCGCGGCCGCGGCACTCGCCGGACTCAGTCTGCGGTAGCTCCCAGGAAGCGGACTTCGCTGATCGCGGTGAAGTCGCGCCCGTCCGTCTTGCCGGGGGCAGTGACGGTCAGCAGGTGGACCTTGATCGTCCGCGTCGCCAGCGGGCCGATGGCGGCCATCTGCATGGCCTGCTTGTCGCCGAACTCCTGGGTGACCCGGGTGCCGTCGTCGAACTCCCACTGGACCGCGCGGACGCGACGGTTGCTGCGGTACCAGTTGATCGGGCCGTCGACCTTGGCGTAGCCGTTGATCATGCCGACGTCGGTGATCACGACGTCGGTGCCCAGGTCGAAGGTGATCGTCTCGCCGGTGCCGTCGCCGGCCATCCGCCACGCGGTGCGGGGCTTGCCGTCCCACATGTTCGCGGCGACGAACCTCACCGGCTTGCCCTTGCGGTCACGGCTGGGCGCCGCGATCGACGGCACCGTGGCCGTGACGTCGCTGGTCAGGTCCTCGACGTCGTCGGGGTCGGGCGCATCGACGGGCCCACCGGTGCCGGTGGCGTCGGGCTGCTCGGGCTCACCCGTGTCGGAGCCCTCGTCGGACGGATCGCTCGTCTGGCTCTGGTCATCGCGACTGTCGTCGGCCGCCTGCTCACCGTCGTCGCCGCCGAGCAGCAGGAACGCCCCGAGGGCGGCCACGAGGGCGAGTACGACGAGCGCGATCAGCCAGGGCAGCCAGGAGCGCGTGACGTTCGGAGCCGTGGGGTACGACGGTGGCGGCACGGGAGCCAGGGGCAGGTGCTGCTCGGGCCGGGGCGCCGGCATCGTCGCCGGACTCGTGACGGTCGGCGGGGAGTCGGCGTACATCGGATAGCGCGCCGAGGGCGGCACCTGGTCGGCCGACGGCGGTACGACGGGGGCCGACCTCGGCTGCGGTGACCCCGGTGACGCCGGTGCCGACGCGGCTGCGGGCGCGCTGACAGTGGGCGTCGCCTCGGGGTGTCGGCCGGGGACGGGCCTGCCACAATTCGTGCAGAACCGGCCGATCCCGAGTTCGTGCCCGCAGTCGGTGCAAAAGGTCGGGGTGGTCATCGCGGGGCAACGCTACCGCGAGCCAGCCCGCTGGCCTTCTCAATCAGCCAAGGTGCGCCGTCTGGCCTCGGCCTCGATGTCCTCCAGGTCGTGCTCCAGGACCTTGCGGGTGCGCTCGTAGCTGAAGCCGCCGAAGGCTGCCCAGATCGCGCGCGACAGCGGTGAGCGATGGCTCATCTCCACCGTCGTGGTCATCGCCAGCCGCGTCTGGCCGCGGTCCTGGCCCGTCGGCGTGAGTCGGTACGCCGTCCGGATGATGTCGTTGCCGACTTCGGCCTCGACGACGGTGCGCAGGGGCGGCTGCGACTCGACGACCTGGATCTCCTCGGGGCCGTGATGGCCGAAGAGGGTGCGTCGTTCGCGCCAAGCGGTGCCGACGTCGTACTCACCCTCGGTCAGGAGTTCGGTCTCGCTGACGCTGCGGAGCACGTCGTTGGCATGGGCGACATCGGTGATGACGTCCCACACCTGCTCCGGCGGAGCGGGGATCGTGCCGTGGACATGAATGACGTGACCAGCCATGGACTCACTCCTTGATGGTTCCCCCAGATCCCCATGGTGCGCCCGGTCGCCGCGGAATGCCACCCCTGTCGATGGGGTGGTCGGCGCGGGGAGGTCAGACGGCGATGTGGGGTACTTCCGCCTCGATCTTGCGGCGGGGGATCGCTTCGACGACCAGCATCGCCGTCAGCACCATCGCCCCACCGATCGCCATCCGGCCGGTCAGGGACTCACCGCCGAGCAGGACCGCGAAGAACGCGGCGAACACCGGCTCCATGCTCATGATGATCGCGCTGCGCGTCGGCGGCAGGTGCGCCTGCGCCCACGTCTGCGCCAGCAACGCAGCGGCACCGGCCACGAGCGCCATGTAGACGACCGAGACCCAGTCCGCTCCGCGTTCCGGCAGTACGACGCCCGGCTCGCCCGTCACGAGGGCTGCCGTCGTGCAGATGGCCGCGATGACCAGCACCTGCAGGATCGACATGCCCAGGGCGTCGGCCGGCTTCGACCATGCGCCGAGGCCGACGATGTGGGCGGCGTAGAGCAGGGCGGCCACGAGGGTGATCGCTTCGCCGTACCCGATCGAGAAGCCCTCGAGCGAGAGCACGCCGAGTCCGACCGTTGCGAGCACGACGGCGGCCCAGGTGGCTCCCGAGATCCGGCTGCGCAGGATCACGGCCGCGAACAGGGGGGTCGCGACGACGTACAGGCCGGTGATGAAGCCGGACACGCTCGCGGGCGTGTGCGCCAGACCGGCGGTCTGCAGAATCTGGGCGACGCCGTACAGGCTGCCGAGGACGAGTGCGCGGCGCCGGACCTCGGGGGAGAGGCGGCTGATGGCACGCGGGGCGACCAGCAGCATGGCGGCGCCGGCGATGAGGAACCGGACGGCAAGGAAGTCGACCGTCGGGACCCGTTCGAGCAGGTCCTTGATCAGGAAGAACGTCGAGCCCCAGCAGGCCGTCATCGCCAGCAACGCGAGCGTTGCCAGCAGGGTGGTGCGGCGGCCGTCGTGCTGAGTCACCCTCAGACGATATAGAGGACGATCGTGCTGCCCTTCTTCACCCGTTCGCCGGCCTCCGGATCGGTGGCCCACGCCACCTGACCACTCAGGAAGATGGAGGCGTGTTCCTTGCGGACCTTGAAGCCGAGGTCCTTGAGCCGGTCGACGGCGTCCTTGGTGGAGAGGTAGCGAACGGGCGGGACGGCCACCAGTTCCGGGCCCTTGGAGACCACCAGTTCAATGGTGTCGCCCTTGTAGAGAACGCCGGTCTTCGGGTTCTGGCTGATGATCGCGCCCTTGGCGACGTCATCGCTGAACTCCGAGTCGGTCACCTTGACCTGGAGGCCGCGCCGCTCCAGGGCCGTCTCGATCTCCTTGGCGTCGCGTCCGGTCCAGTCGCTGATCGTGATCGGCTTCTTGCCCTTGCTGACGACCAGGTCGACCGTGGTGTTCGGCGGCTGCAGGGTGGCGGCCGGGGTCCCGAAGGCCGGCTTGGTGGCGATGACCTTGCCCGTCGGCACGGTGTCGGAGAAGGCCTCAGTGGTCCGGCCGAGGACCATCTTGACCTCGCTGAGGGCACTCTCCGCCTCGTCGGCGGTCATCCCGCGCAGGTCGGGGACGTCGTAGCGTTCCTTGCCGCGCGAGACGGTCAACTCGACCGTGTCGCCGGGCAGGATCCGCTCGCCGGGCTTGGGATCGGTGGCGATCACGATGCCGGCGGCGACGCTCTCGGAGTAGACCTCCTGCTCGACGCTGAACTCGAGACCGGCCTCGTCGAGCTTCACCTCGGCGGCGGCCTGGTCGAGGCTCACCACACTCGGCGTCGACGTGTAACGGCCCCAGCCGAACCAGTAGCCGCCGGCGCTGAGGGCGGCGACGAGTAGCGCCACCAGGAGGGCGAGTACGACGCCGCGCCGGCCACGGCGCTCCCGGGGTGCCTGCTGCTGCGGGCGGGCCGGGGGGAGCGAGCGTGGCGGGGGCGGCATCGGCGCCGGGATCACCGTCGTCGACTCGCGGTCGTCCGCGTCGCGCCGCCCAGCGGATCGGGAGGGGATCAGGTCGGGAGTGCTCTCCCACAACGAGCTCACGGGCTCGGGAGTCGTGTCGTTGTCCTGCAGTTCGTCGGACTCGGGCACCCGCGCGTTGGGAAGCAGGTCGTCGACCAGTTCGGGATCGTCGCGGACCCCGCTCTGCAGGGCGTGGCTGACGCGGTGCACGTGGTGCAGCAGCACGGTCGCGTCGGAGGGGCGCAGGCTCGGGTCGCGGGTCGTGGCGCGCGCGACCAGCGCGTCGACGTACGCCGGAAGACCGGGGACGACGCTCGACGGGGCGGGCACGTCGTGGTGGACGTGGCGGTAGGCCACGGCGATCGGGCTCTCCCCGGTGTGCGGCTTGGTGCCGGTGAGCAGTTCGAACAGGATCACGCCGACGGCGTACACGTCGGCGCGTGCGTCGGCGCGCTGCTCGATGACGAGCTCGGGAGCGAGGTACGACACGGTTCCGATCAGCACGCCGTTGGTTGCGGTGTGCTGGGTCTCCGAGCTCACCGCCTTGGCGAGTCCGAAGTCGGCGACCTTGATCCGTCCGTCGTCGGCGATGAGGACGTTCTCGGGCTTCACGTCACGGTGGATCAGGCCGGCCCGGTGGGCCGCGGCGAGCGCGGAGAGCACCGGGTCGATGATCGCCAGCGCCCGTTCGGGCGACATCGGCGCTTCCTTGGTGATCGTGTCGCGCAGCGTGTGGCCGGGGACGTACTCCATGACCAGGTAGATGGTGCCGTCGCCAGTCTCGTCGCGGCCCTGGTCGTAGACGGCGACCACGTTGGAGTGCGAGAGGCGTGCGGCCGAGCGGGCCTCCCGGACGAAGCGCCGCGCGAAGGAGTCGTCGTCGTGCGACGTCGCATCGCCCAGTCCGGGATGCATGATCTTGACGGCGACGGTGCGGTCCAGGCGGGTGTCGACGGCTTCGTAGACGCTGGCCATGCCACCGCGAGCGATCCGCAGGCCGATCCGGTAGCGGTTGTCGAGCAGGCGTCCGCTCTGGTGGTCCTGGGTGCGGCGGGGGTCGCCGGGCCGCGCGGCGTTGTCGCCGCGGGCGCGCTGGTCGTCTCGCACAGCGACCCTCCTGTGCAGGTTCTTCTGGACCGGTCGGGGAAGTTGACCGGGAGGGACATCGTACGGCGACAGGCCACGCTCACCGATCGGGCACGCCGTAGGGGAAGATGGGCGCATGAGTGAACCGCGACTGGCCGAACAGGACCTTGCCGCCCTCGTCTCCGACTGGTTGACGTGGGACGAGGCGGCCGAACTGCTCGGCGTGACGCCCGCGAAGGCGCGCACGATGGTCCGCGACCACCAGCTCGCCGCAGCCGTTCCTGCCCTCGTGCCGGCGACCGGCGTGAAGCAGGGGATTCCCTCGCTCTTCATCGTCGACGGCGAGCCGGTCAAGGGCCTCCCGGGGCTGCTCACGGTGCTGCACGACAACGGTTTCGACGACCGCGAGTGCATCGCCTGGATCTTCCTCGACGCCGACCTGCCCGGCCGTCCGATCGACGCGCTGCGCGAGAACCGCGGCGCCGAGGTCAAGCGTCGGGCCCAGGCCCTGCTGCTCTGACCCGATGGTGCAGATGCCGCAACTGAGCCGGCGAACCCGGCAGATCGTCTCGACGGTCGCCACCGTCGCCCTGCTGCTGGCGGTCTGGTGGCTCCAGAACCGCGGTGCTGACGACGACAGCGCTGCGCGAGGTCGCGACGACGTGTCCTCGGCCTCGACGCCGGACACGGACAGCGACGGCTTCCGCTACGTCGCGGTTGACCAGTTGCCGCCCGAAGCGGGGGAGACGCTCGAACTGATCGACGACGGCGGCCCCTACCCGTACCCCGGCAAGGACGGTTCGACCTTCGGCAACTTCGAGGGCGTCCTGCCCGACCGGCAGCGCGGCTACTACGCGGAGTACACCGTGGAGACGCCCGGACTCTCGCACCGCGGTGCCCGGCGGATCATCGCCGGCGACGGGGGAGAGTTCTACTGGACCGAGGACCACTACGAGTCCTTCGAGAGGATTTCCCGATGAGCGGACTGGCCGCCGTCCTCGCCGGACGCCACACCCCCGGCGTGCACCGCTGGGAATCCGGTCTCGACGTCGCGGACGTGAAGCATGCCGTGGAGCACGCCGGCTGGACCTTCGGGTACGTCGACGGCGTGGGCCTCGAGTCCCGGGCCGACGTCCTGCGCGCGATCGGCGAGGCGCTGGCGTTCCCGCCGCACTACGGCACCAACCTCGACGCGCTCAACGACTGCCTGCGCGACCTGCCCGGCTCGACCGTCCTGCTGTGGGACGCCTGGTCCGGGTTCGCCCGCGGTGTTCCGGCCGACTTCGCCCGGGTGACCCGGGTGCTCCGCGAGCGGGACCACACCGACCCCGTGCTGCAGGTCCTGCTGCGCGGGCCCGGCCCCGAGGACGTCGTACCGCTTCTGGACTAGGTGGGGCTCAGCGAACCGTCCAGCGGTCACCCAGGTGGTGGGCGATCGCGCGCCACGGGTCGCCGGCCGTTTCTCTCAACTCGTTGAAGCTCATCTTCCGTCGGGTGCCGTCCTTCAAGTGCACCTCTGCCTTCGACACCGTGCGGCCGCGGGTGACCTGCGCTGCGGTGATGTCGTCCCAGGCGTGGAACCGGCTGTCTCCCGCCCGCAGTTCGGCCAGCGGGCGGGCCAGTACCCGTTCGACCGCGACCTGGTTGGCGCGGCGCGAAGCGGATCGACTCAGGATGGCGCGGGAGTACCAGGCCACCCGCTCCCGCGGGCTGAGCGGAGCGAGCAGGATGCCGTCCGGCGTCACGACCAGCACCGAGGCAGGCCAGGCCCACATGGCGCCCGTCGCGCCGAGGATCGAAGGGCCGGTGCGCTTCGGTACGTCGACCTCCGCGATCGGCAGGGGCTCGGAGGTGTCGAGGCCGAGGTCGGACACCTGGGCTCGGAGCGGTGCGCCGTCGCCGGACTCCGCCAGCGCCTGAAGAGACCTGGACAGATCGATCGTCGTGCCGTCGGTGCTCGTCAACTTCGCTGGGCCCGACCAGTCCAGTGCGAAATGGGCGCTGCCGCGCTGGATGAGCATGTCGCTGATCGAATCCCCGAGCAGCGCGGCGAGGATCCCGCGTTCGTCTTCGGTGCTGTGCCCCGACAGCAGGCCAACGGGGCCGCGGTGGCAGATCCGGGTCGTGAACGATTCCAGCGTGGCGGCGGATCCGGCGAGCCCTCCGAGGGCATGCCGGTTGCGGCGCGCACGAGCTGCCCCGCTCGCTGCCACCGTCTCCGCCCAGGTCGCTGGCTCGAGGTGGGTGTCCTGGTACGCCATCTCCTCGAAGGCCGCAAACGTCTCTGCCGGGCGGACGAGGAGGGAACCCGCGGTGGTCGGCGCCACCTGTTTCGGGAGTGCCTCGAACCGTGCGATGCGATCGGCCAGAGGTGGATGCGTGTCGTACAGGGAGGTGGTCTCCTTGAGCGGGGCGTCCGCGATGGCGACGAGCTGCAGCAGGACCTCGGGATCCTCCAGCATGGCTGCGAATCCTTCGATGAGGGGCGCGGGTCGCAGGCCGAGGTCCTCGCCGAGTCCGGCGTAGTCGTTGCTGAATCGCCGCCACGCGGCATCCAGCGGCGGAAGCAGACGCAGGGCCGCGGCGCTTGCGTCGGGGCCTGCGAGGCGCGCGCTGAAGACGTCTGCTTCCAGTTCCTGGCGGCGAGACACGCTTCGGGACACGGCCAGGTACAGACGTCCGTAGAGGCCGACGAGCTTTCCCATGACCGACTCGGGACCGAGCTCGAGCATCGCCTTGCCGATGGCTTCCTTCCCTCGATAGGTCACGGGGCCGAGAGCCACGTGCCGGGCGCTGTAGTGGCCGAGTTCATGGGCGAGGACCGCTCGGACCTCGAGCGGGCTGAGACCGAGCAGGAACGGAAGACCCAGATAGAGACGCCTCCTGCCCGGGACCAGGCCGAGGAAGCGGCTGTCCTCGGAGACGGCGGCATTGAGGCTGCCCACCAGCCGGATCTCGTCAGGAGCGCTCGTCCCGACCTCGTCGGCAAGGGTCCGCACCTCGTGCCACAGGGCCGGTTGGTCGGTCTCGGAGACGGCGAGTCCGGGTGGGGTACCGCTGGCCTGGCGGAAGAACAGCGCGCGGACAAGTGCCACGCAGACGCCCAGCGTGAACAGGCCGAGAGCGAGGGCCGCCGCGGAGCTCACGTTGAGGCCGGACCTGGCCACGAGGACCACACATGTCGCCAGGGCGACGACGACCGCCACTGCCAGGACGTAGAACCCGACGAGCAGGCCGACCGCCAGCAGCGCCCGAGAGGTGTAGCGCATCAGTCCTCCGATTTTCGCGAAGGTCCCATGATCGGTGAGCCGTTGCTGATTGTCAGCGAAACGCTTCAGTCGGTCAGTAGGCGCGGCTGGTCGCCGCAGCGGCCAGTTGCCGCAGCACTACGCAGGCGTCGGCGTCCCAGCCGCCAGTGGCCTGGCCGGCGTCGAGCGCCGCCACGGCCCGGGTGGTGAGGTCCTCGATCATCGTCTCGACCTGCTCGCGGGCGCCGCAGCCGTCGATGATGACGCGCAGTTCGGAGACCTCTGCCTCGGTGAGGGCGGTCCCGAGGGCAGCGTCCAGGCGCGCGGCGTCGGCTGGGGCAGCGGCGTCGAGTGCCAGCGCGACCAGCACGGTCCGCTTGCCCTCGACCAGGTCGTCGCCGGCCGGCTTGCCGGTGGTGGCCGGGTCGCCGAAGACGCCGAGCAGGTCATCGCGGAGCTGGAAGGCCTCACCGAGCGGCAGTCCGAAGGCGGTGAGCAGGTCGAGGGTGGCGGTGTTCGCGCCGGCGAGTGCGGCGCCGACGTGCAGCGGGCGCTCGATGGAGTACTTCGCGGACTTGTAGCGCAGCACCGTCATCGCCTGCTCGACGCTGGCGCGCCCCCGGGCCTGGACGGACACGTCGAGGAACTGACCGGCGATCACCTCGGAGCGGCAGAGGTCGAACACGTCCAGCGCCGGGCTGACCCGGTCGCGGTCCAGGCCGCAACGGCGCAGCAGTTCGTCGGCCCACGAGAGCAGCAGGTCGCCGAGCAGGATGGCGGCCGCGGCGCCGTACTGCTCCGCGTCGCCACGCCAGCCGTCGGCGCGGTGCTCGGCCTCGAAGCCGCGGTGCGTGGCCGGCCGTCCCCGCCGGGTGTCCGAGGCGTCCATCAGGTCGTCGTGGACGAGGGCGCTCGCGTGCAGCAACTCCAACGAAGCGGAGGCTCGGCCGACGGCCTCGGCCTCCGCACCCTGCGGGATGCCGGCGATCGCGGCGAAGCCCCAGTGGCAGAACGCCGCACGGAACCGCTTGCCGCCGGACACCAGTGCCCGGGCCTCGGCCATCAGCCGGGTGGCGTCGGTGCCCAGGGGAGCGAGGCGGACTTCCTGCTCGGAGAGGAACGCATCCACTGTGGTCTGGACCGTCGTGCGAAAACTGGTCGGGTCCCACGCCTGCTCGCTCACCTGCCCGAGCCTAGTGAGGTGTCGGGAAGTCGAGACGATGCCCCCCGAAGAGCCCGCCACATCTAGACTTCGGCGCATGACTACCGGTGCTGGGCGCTCCCTCGGCGAGATCCTCCGCAATGGCGGACGGTCCTTCTCGTTCGAGTTCTTTCCCCCCAAGGACGACGCGGGCGAAGCCCAGTTGTGGGACGCGATCCGGGCCCTCGAGCCCTACCGCCCGACCTTCGTCTCCGTGACGTACGGCGCCGGCGGCGCCACCCGCGACAAGACGGTGTCCATCACCGGCCGGATCGCCCGCGAGACCGAGCTCGTCCCGATGGCCCACCTGACCTGTGTCGGGCACACCCGCGCAGAACTCGAGGGCATCCTCGACTCGTACGTCGCCGAAGGCGTCAGCCACGTGATGGCGCTGCGGGGCGACCCGCAGGAAGGCCCGCGCGCCGACTGGACGCCCACCGACGGTGGCCTCAACTACGCCGTGGACCTCGTCGACCTGGCCCGCTCGCGCGGTGACTTCCGCGTCGGTGTCGCCGCGTTCCCCGAGGGCCACCCCTCGGCGGCGTCGCTCGACCACGACGCCGACGTCCTCGTCGCGAAGGCCGAGGCCGGCGCCGAGTTCGCCGTCACCCAGATGTTCTTCCGTGCCGAGGACTACTTCGGTCTCGTCGAGCGGGTCCGTGCGCGCGGCGCGGACATCCCGATCCTGCCCGGCATCATGCCGATCCTGAACCTCAGCGCGATCCGTCGCCAGGGTGAACTGATCGGCACCAGCGTCCCCGACGACATCGTCGCCCGGATCGCCGCGTTCGAGGGCGACCCTGCCGCCGTGCGCGCCGAGGGCATCAAGGTCGCCGCCGAGCTCTGCCACGAACTGCTGGCCGGCGGGGCGCCGGGCCTGCACTTCTACACGCTCAACCGGTCCAAGGCGACGCTCGAGATCTTCGAGGCGCTGCAGATCACGGTCTGACCCCACGGGGTCAGGCAGGTCAGGCGGGGCCGATCAGGCCTGCCACGAGCGCGGCCGACTGCGTCACGAACGGCACGCCGGCACCCGGTGCGCCGTGCGCGCCGGCGACGTACACGCCCTGGACCGGGGTGGTCGGGCCGAGGCGGTGACGGACCGTGCCGCGGCCCTGCCACAGCACGCCGAGCGGGGAGCCCCGCCACTGCTCGACGAGGTCGCGCGGCGACAGGTCGACGCGGGTGACGATGTTCTCCCGGATGTCCATGCCGTGCCGGACGAGGGCATCGACCATGTCCTCGGCGATCTTGCCGCGACCGTGCAGCGTCCACGCAGCGCCGCCCTCGGGGGCCACCCCTCCGGGGCGCACGGTGATCAGCGGCTCGGCGTGGAACACGATCTCGTGCGGCAGGTCCGGTACGTCGCCCTCCAGGCCCAGGTGCGCCACCACCGGCGGGATGGCTGGCATCGTGCGCTCGACGTACGACCTCAGGGACGGCAGGCGGCGCGGGTCGATCGCGACGACGACCGCATCGGCGTCCGCGTCGCCGTCGGCCGTGCGTACGCCGACGACGCGCCCTTCCCTGATGACGAGGTCAAGGACCTCGGTGCTGGTGCGCACGGTGACCTCACGCAGCGTCAGGCGCGCTTCGAGCAGCTCCAGCAGGCGACGCATGCCACCGGGGACACGCCAGCCGCCGAAGGTCTGTTCGAGGTACGACGTCACGCCCACCCAGGAGGGGGTGTTGCGGAGGTCGTGGCCCTCGGCGATGGCCAGGTGTCCGGCGATCAGCGCCAGGCGCTCGTCGCGGAAGTCGTGGCGCAGGCGCTTGTAGAGCGTCTCGCGGATGTCGAACAGGTCGTCGAGGTCCTTGGGGACGGCGCCCTTGGTGCGCGGATCCCAGGGCGTCTCGACGTAGTGTTTGCGCAGCACGTCCCACACCGGACCGTAGACGTCGACGTGACGGGCCCACTTCTCGCCGAGGCCGGGACCCAGGGTGTCCATCGCGGTCATCTGGCCGGCCCGCGAGCCGCCGGGG
Organism: Nocardioides sp. WS12; assembly: GCF_014108865.1. Lineage (NCBI taxonomy): Bacteria > Bacillati > Actinomycetota > Actinomycetes > Propionibacteriales > Nocardioidaceae > Nocardioides > Nocardioides sp. WS12. Next base: position 2,623,595 of record NZ_CP053928.1, read on the forward strand.
ATCTGCACCGACGTCTTGTCGGCGAAGCGGTGCTCACGCAGGACGGCGAGCGGCTCGAGGTCGCTGCCGAGCTCGGTCTCGAGCGGCCGACCGGTCTTGCGGAACAGGTCGCGCAGCGCGGCCGGTACCAGTGTGGAGGTGGGGCCGGCGTCCCACGTGAAGCCGTCCTGGTGGACGGGCGCGAGTGCGCCGCCGAGGTGCCCGGCCGCTTCCAGCAGCGCCACCTCGTGGCCCTGCTTGGCGAGTCGGGCGGCGGTGGCCATGCCACCGAGTCCGCCTCCGATGACGACGATGCGTGCCATGTGTGTCCGTTCTAGTCGACGTCGATCGGGGTGGCGCCGGTCAGCGCCAGGAGTTCGTCGTACGACGTCGAGAAGACCGCGGCGGGGTGACCGGCGGCTGCCCAGACGACGTCGTACTTCTGGAGCCACGAGTCGAGGTACGTCGCAATCGGCGCCGGGTGGGCGATGGGGGACACCCCGCCGATCACCTGGCCGGTGTGCTGCTTCACGAACTCCGGCTTCGCGCGTTTGAGTTCTGCGCCACCGATCCGCTCGCGCGTGAGGGCCGTGTCGACCCGGTGGGCGCCTGAGGTCAGGATCAGCACGGGAGATCCGTCGGCATCGAAGAGCAGACTGTTCGCGATCGCACCGACCTCGCAGCCGAGCGCCTCGGCCGCGAGTGCGGCCGTGTGGACCGAGTCGGGCAGAATGACAATCTCCCCGCTCCCGCCGAGGCGCTCGTGCTCCTCGCGGAACCGGGCGATCGAGGGGTGGTCGGCCGACATGGGGAGACCCTATCGACCGGGCCCGCCTGCCGATGGCCAGCCCGCTGATGCAGGAGGAACGATGACCAAGAGACCACCGGCAGTCGAGCTCGCGTGCTGGCTGCTGTGGCTCCTGCTGGTGGCCGGAGCGCTCGTGTGCGTGATGGTCGTGGTCAAGAGCGACGACCTGGGGGCCGTGTGGTCGCCCATGCAGGTCGGCGACAGCACCGTCCAGCCGGTCGAGTTCGTGCCCGTCATCCTGGTCCTGTACGGCGTCACGGCTGTCCTCGCGGCCACGCTGATCGCGCTCTTCCGCACCGGCAACAACTGGGCGCGCCACTCCCTGGCCTGCATCGTCGTCAGCATCTTCGTGGTCACCGTCGCGACGGTGCGGACCGATCCGCCGACGCTCGTCGAGTGGTCCGCGATCGCGGCCGCGGTGCTCAGCGCGGTGACGCTCGTCTTCATCTGGCACCCCCAGAGCCATCAGTTCGTGCGCGACGCGGGCCGTGGGCTCTTGCGGAAGGACTCGGCCCCGGCCGACTCCTGATCGACTCCTGATCGACTCCTGATCGACTCTTGACGTCGTGTCGGAGCGGGGGTGTACCTTCGAATCGTTCGAACAAGTGTTCGAACTCCGTTCGAAGGAGACCGCTCCGTGGACCAGCAGTTCGCCCCCTCGTTCCAGGTCAGCCCGCACACCCTGCCGGCGACCACCCACAACTACCTCCTTCGCGCGGCGCAGTCGCTCAGCGAGGCCGTGACGGCCACCGACGTGGCCACGCGCTATGCCTGCGCCCATGTCGCGGCGCTCCGGGCGGCCGCCGCCCTGCTGTCGGCGCGGGCTCGCCCCGCCACGGGGCGGATGCGGCACCAGAAGAACGCGTGGGTACTGCTGACCGAGGTGGCGCCCGAGATGGGGGAGTGGGCCACCTTCTTCGCCGCCGGCGCCGCCAAGCGCGCTGCTGCCGAGGCAGGGTCCTCCCGGGCAGCCTCGCCGCGTGAGGCCGACGACCTGGTCCGCGACGCCGACCGCTTCCTCGCCCTGGTCGAGCAATCCCTGGGCCTGACCCCGCACGCCACCGTCGGTGAGCAACTGGTTGTCCGGGCCGTCGGCTGATCCGCCCTGCGGCCCACTAGTGTTTCCTGCATGGCCTCTCGCGAGCAGCGTGGTTCGGTGCGGACTGCCGTCGTCTGGGATGCGCTCGAAGCGGCCCTGGCTGACGGGCCCCGCGACGTGGTCGACCTCGGCGGCGGCACCGGCGGCTTCGCCGTACGCCTGGCCGAGTCGGGCCACCGGGTGCGTGTCGTCGACCCGAGTCCCGATGCCCTCGCGGCCCTGGCGCGACGCGCCCAGGAGGCCGACCTGGAGGTCTCCGGCCTGCAGGGTGACGTCACCGACCTGGTCGACGTCGTCGGCGCCGGCAGCGCCGACGTCGTGCTCTGCCACGGCGTTCTCGAGGTCGTCGATCCGGTGCTGGCCCTGGACCACGTCGCCCAGGTACTGCGGCCCGGCGGACTGCTCAGCGTCGTCGTCGGACAGCGCCATGCCGCCGTCCTCGCGCGGGCGATGTCCGGGAACTTCGGGCAGGCCCGGGCCCTGCTCGACGGCGTCGAAAACGTCGACAACCGCACCGGTCGCCGGTTCGCCGTGGGTGAGATCGAGGAGTTGCTCGACGGCGCCGGCTTCGCGACCACCACGATGCACGGCGTGCGGGTCTTCACCGACCTGGTGCCCGCTGCCCTGGTCGACATCGAGCCCGGCGCGGTCGCGGCCCTCATTGACCTGGAGCGTGCGGTCGCCGAGCGCCCGGAGTACTTCCACCTCGCGGCGCAGTTGCACGTCCTCGCCCGCTTGCGCTGACCCCTGCCGGGCGGCCGGTCGATGACTGCGCCGCCGCTGTGCCCGATCCTGCACGTCGACATGGACGCGTTCTACGCGGCCGTGATGATCCGCGACCGCCCCGAACTGCACGACGTCCCCGTGGTCGTCGGCGGTGGCCACCGCGGTGTGGTCCTGTCCGCGAACTACCCCGCGCGCCGCTTCGGGATCAGGTCGGGGATGTCCGGCACCGAGGCCCGACGGCTGTGCCCGCAGGCGGTCACGATGCCGCCCGACTTCTCGGTCCTGACCCCGGTGTCGCGGGCGATCATGGAGACCTTCCGCACCGTCACGCCGCTCGTGGAGGTGACTTCGCTCGACGAGGCGTTCCTCGACGTGCGGGGTGCCGTGCGCTTGTTCGGTCCGCCGGAGGACATTGCCGAGCTGATCCGGGCGCGGATCCACGCCCAGCACCAGATCACCTGCTCGGTCGGCATCGCCGCGTCCATCTCCGTGGCCAAGCTCGCGAGCCGCCAGGCCAAGCCCGACGGAGTCCGGGTGATCTCCCCGGACCGGTTCGTTGCCGAGGTGCACCCCCTCGACGTCGGCGTCCTCTACGGCGTCGGCGAGGCGACCCGACAGCGGCTGTTGCGGCTGGGCCTCGAAACCGTGGGTGACGTCGCCGCCCTTCCCGTGGACCAGTTGCAGCGGATGGTGGGCGGCCACCTCGGCCACCACCTGCACACGCTGGTGTGGGGCACCGACCGCACCGAACTGGTGCCCGGTGGCGCCGGGGTGTTCGGCTTCGGTGAGGGCGAGCCCGAGGGGAGCATGGGCGCCCAGCACACGCTCGCCATCGACATCCGCGATCGCCGGTCCCTGCATCGCGAACTGCTGCGTCTGGTCAGTCGGGTCGCAGCGCGCGTGCGTTCCGCAGGCAAGGACGGGCGGACGGTCGCGATCACCGTTCGTTTCAGTGACTTCACCACGGTCAACCGTTCGCGCACCCTGCGTGAGCCCACCGACGTCACCCAGGAGGTGTACGACGTCGCGGTGGCCCTGCTCGACGTCCTGCTCGACGGCCTGGCCCCGCGCCGGCCGGCGGTCCGACTGGTCGGCGTCCGGGTCGAAGGACTGCGGGCCCGGCAGGAGGGCGACTCGCGTCAGTTGGTGCTGGGGGAGCGCGATCCGGGCTGGCCCGACGCCGACCGGGCGGTCGATCGGGCGGCCCTTCGCTTCGGCTCGAGCGCCGTCCGACGGGCCAGTCTTCTCTGACCGATCGCACAATTTCGCAGGACGCCCTACCCCGGCCGGGGATGCCCGCCTACACTTGCCGGAGAGCCAATGGGCGGATCTTGCTGCCCCGCATGTGTCGGAGGAATCGGTGCCACTCTCAGACGAGGAGTTGCGACTGCTGGAGCAGATGGAGCGCGCCCTCAGCGAGGAGGACCCCAAGTTCGCCTCGACGTTGCGCGGCACTTCACTGCGTCAAGCAGCTCGTCGGCGCGCCATCCTGGCTGGAGTGGTCTTCGCGGTCGGTGTCACCGTGATGATGACTGGTGCCGTCAGCGGCTACTGGCCGGTCGGCGTCGCCGGTTTCGTGATCATGCTCGCCTCGGCCACGGTGCTCCTCACGGCGCTCGGCGGCCATCGCGGCGGCACGGACGCACAGGTCTCGGCCCACCCCTCCGGTTTCGGTGTCGTCCACGGCGGCCGGAGCAACAAGGGCGGCCGCTCGAGCAAGTCGTCGTCCGGTTTCATGGACACGCTCCAGGCGCGCTGGCGCCGCCGCAAGGAACGCGGCGGCTTCTGAGTTCATCGGCGCGAGCGCGTCTCCGGCGTTGCCCTCGGGGCAGCAAGCTGCCGGCGAACGCCTCTCGACGCGCTGCCGCGCGCGCGGTTGCCTTGACGCTGGCCCCCTTGGTCTGGCGGCAAGCCAACAGGGTGGGGTGGCAGCGGACCTACGTCCGCTTCCACACCGAGCGCGGCAACCACTGCGCCCGGCGGCGTTCCCGTGGTGTCACACCCGCGGTGATCGAGGCCGCCACCAGTTCGGCGTCGGCGCTCAGCGTGGACCGCTCCAGGGTCGCGACCGCTCCCGGCCGCGCGTAGCGGGCGCGCTCGACGTGCAGCACGAGGCGCTCGAGGGCCTCGGCCGCGTCGGGGGCCACCTCGGGGCCGGTGCGGGGTCGCTCCTCGGCAGGTCCGTCGGGGTCGGCCAGATGGTCGACCAGGACCGCCCCGACCTCGCGGGGTGAACGGCCATCGGGCCAGGGCACGCCGAGATCGAGCGACGTGGCGCGCAACTCGGACCAGACCTCGTCGGGCCCGCCGTCCAGTCGGCTGCGCCGCGCCTGATGACGCAACGACCGCGGGGCGAGCACCAGACCCGCGATGACCAGCAGGACCAGCGCCAGGACCGCGAGGACGATGAGGATCGTCTGGAGCGTGCTGCGGCCGTCGTCCTGGCCTTCTCCGGCATTCGGGTCCTCGGCAGCGGCGTCGCTGGGCCGCGTCGTCGGCGCGACGGTCGTCGTACCGCTCGCGCTCTGGGCGGTGCTGTTGGTGGGGATCGACGGTTCCTCGCCGATCCCGTTGACCGGCACCCGGGAGTAGGCCGGAACATCCTCCACGCGTTCGGACGGTGTGGGCTCGAAGCGCACCCATCCGGTGCCGGAGAAGTACAACTCGGGCCATGCGTGCAGGTCGTGGCTGCTGTACTCCCAGCGGCCATCGCCCAGCGGGGTCGGTTCGAGGAAGCCCACCGCGACACGCGCAGGGATGCCGAGCGTGCGGGCCATCACGGCCATGGCCGAGGCGAACTGCTCGCAGTAGCCGACCCGGCCCTGCGTGGAGAGGAACGCCTCGAAGGTGCCGTTGCCGGTGCCGTCCGGGGCGCGGCTCACGTCGTACAGGAAGCCGCCGTCGCGCCGGAACCAGCGCTGCAGGAGGAGGGCGCTCTCGTAGTCGTTCGAGGCGGGCGCGGTGACGCTGCGGGCCAGGTCCCGAACGATGGCGGGCACGCCGCGGGGGAGTTCGAGGGCCTCCTCGGACACGTCGCCGGTCCGGGAGTTGAGGAAGTACTGGCCGTCGGTGCCGTAGTCCGGTTCGAGCGACGTCATCGAGTAGGACAGGCCCCGGGTGTCGAGGTCGTCCTTCGAGGCGAGGAAGTCCATGGTTGCCGGATCGAAGCGCCAGTCGCCTTCGGCATCGACGGCCGCGGCCGGGAACTGGGTCGGCAGCCAGGTGGAGTCGAACCGATCGGAGATCTCGAGTTCGTAGTCGTACTCGGTGCGCGGGACGGAGTCCGCCAGACCGGGCGGCGAGGGCAGGGCACCGCTCGCGGTGTCCTGGCGGTCGACGTCGCGGTCGCCGCTGCTCCATTCCTGTCCGGTGAAGCGATTGAGTACGCCGACCCGGAGGTACTCGGGGTCGGGGTCATTGGTCTCGAACTCGATCAGCGGCACGTCCTGCTCGCGTTCGAGGTCGCGCCGCATGTCGGCGACAGGCTTGCGGATCCGGATGTCGCCGTTGCCCTGCCCGGTGCCGAAGTCGAAGAGATCGACGCCGAGGGCGGGCATGAAGGCGGGAACGATGAGGGCCAGCGCCGTCGCAGTGATCCCGATCCGGCCAGCGCCCGCCCTGGCCGCCTCGCGGACCGGGTTGCCGTGGCCCCACATCGAGTTGTCATCCGGGCCGATCGCCCGGCCCCACCGCTGCAACTGGTCCCGGGAGTCGAAGTGGAGCAGGGCGAGGAAGCCGAGGGCCGCGACGACGAAACTGCCCCACCCGGGGCCGCCGTCGAGCAGGCCGCTCGGCACCGAGTAGACGGCCAGCAGGGCCAGTCCGGCGCCGGGAACCCTGCGATAGGTGCAGGCGACCACGTCGACGATCACGATGAACGCCGCGCCGCTTGCGACCAGGAGTGGCCACACCGGGCCGACCTTCGGGCTGATCGGCGCGGCGTAGGTGCGCGCGGCGTCCATGGCCCGCCCCAGCGCGTCGAGGGCCTCGACGCCGGGAGCACCGAAGAACAAGGGAGAACCGGTGATCTGGTAGGTCACCAGCGCGGCGGCGGCCATGGTCTGCACCAGCGCGATCGCCCATCGCGGCGCGCTGCGCCAACGCAGCAGGGCGCCGAGGACGGCCACCACGAGGGCGACGGCCGCCAGGCGGCGGAGATACGTGCTGGGCTCGGTCAGGAAGCCGGTCCAGGCGGTGAGCGCTGCCCACGTCGTGATGGCGGCCACCGCTCCGATGAGCATCGTGGCGGAGAGGGTGGGGCGAGGACCACTCATCGGCCGGCTCCGCCCCGTGCAGGTGCCCGGCCCAGATCCCGCCATGCGGCATCGAGTCGATCGCGCGGGCCCATCCCGGCGGCCCGCCAACCGAGCGCACTCAGCACCGACGCGGCGGCTGCCGGACCCGCGCTGCCGCGGGTCGCCGACCACTGTTCGACATCGAGTACGACGCCCAGGGCAACCCCCGCGTCGTGGCGGATCCGCCGCAGCGACGCGGTGTCGCCCGTGATCATCGCGCCGAAGACGGCCGCGACGACGCCGCCGCGGGACTGGTCACCGCACCAGCTCACGTCCAGGGCGCCGCGGGTGGTCGTGGCGAGGACGGCGAGTTTCCGCAGCGACTCCTCGGCGCCGGACGCCTCGGTGCCGGCGGCGGTGGCGAGCTGGACGGCGTACCCGTGCTGCTCGAGGTGGACGACCAGCGACGCGGCCACCACCACGGCGGCCTCGAAGCTGGAGGCGGGTCCCTGACCGCGGTGGGCGTAGTTGCGGTTGTCGATCAGCACCGTGGCGTGGGCCTCCCACGGCTGCTCCTCGCGCCGCACCATCAGCTCACCCACCCGGGCCGAGCTGCGCCAGTGGACGCGACGAAGGTCGTCGCCCCTGCGGTACTCGCGCACGCTGACGTCCTCGGCCGACCCCGATGCGAAGGCCTGGGGCCGGTGCTCGCCGGCGCCCTGCCAGCCACCGGTCAGGGGGATCGGACGCAGGGGGAGTACCCGCGGCGTCACGATCAGTTCCGCCGTACCGGCGATGGAGCGGCGGCGCTCGACCAGACCGAAGGGATCGGTGATCCGGAGGCTCAGGGGGCCGACGACGTACTGCCCGCGCAGGTCGGCGCGGACGGGGTAGCTCACGGTGCGTTCCCAGCGCTGGCCCAGGCCCTGGAGGACGAAGCGCGGACGGTTGCCGAGCGCATAGGGGAGGGCATCCTCGACCAGCAGTGCGCCGTCGGATCGCCCACGGTCGCTGGCGATGGTGAGGTCGATCCGCGCGGACTCACCGGCCCGGAGAAGTCGGGGCCACACCGATCGGGTGACGGACGGGTCGTGCTTGCGGCGGCTCACGACCAGTGCAGCGATGAGCGGCAGGCTCAGGACCAGTACTCCCACGCGGGTCAGCGCGGGCTGCCCGAACACCAGGGCGCAGGCCACGGCGGTGAGACCCGCCGCGACGAACGCACGTCCGCGGAGGGTCAGGGAGGACAGGCTCGGGCGCACCATGTCAGGCAGGGGAGTCCGGCACCGGAACCTGTGCGGCGATGGCCTCGAGGATGGACGAGGCGCCCCGACCGCCGACGGCGGCCTCGGCGCTCGGGAGCAGGCGGTGGGCCAGGACCGGCTGCAGGAGGGCGCGTACGTCGTCGGGGAGGACGTAGTCGCGGTGGTGCACGGCGGCGCGGGCCTTCGCGGCCCGGACCAGGTGCAAGGTGGCGCGCGGTGATGCGCCGAGCAGCAGTTCGGGGCTCTCCCGGGTCGCGGCCGTCAGGGCGACGGCGTAGCGCTGGACGGCCGGCGACACGTGCACGCGGGCGACGATCGCGCACAGCCGGCGGATCTCGGCGCTGTCGGTGACCGGACCGAGGTCGTCGAGCGGGTTCGTGGTGCCGTGGCTCTCCAGCATCGCGATCTCCGCGGCGGGCACGGGGTAGCCGACCGAGACCCGGGCGAGGAAGCGGTCGCGCTGTGCTTCGGGCAGCGGGTAGGTGCCCTCCATCTCGACGGGGTTCTGGGTCGCGATCACCATGAACGGCGACTCGAGCTGGTAGGTGACGTTGTCCACCGTCACCTGGCGTTCGGCCATGCACTCGAGCAGTGCGGACTGGGTCTTGGGTGAGGCGCGGTTGATCTCGTCACCGATGACGACGTTGGCGAAGACGCCGCCCGGGCGGAACTCGAACTCGCGGGTCGACTGGTTGTAGACCGACACGCCGGTGATGTCCGAGGGCAGCAGGTCGGGCGTGAACTGGATCCGGCGAACCGTCGAGTCGATGCTGCGGGCCAGGGCCTTGCTCAGCATCGTCTTCCCGACACCCGGCACGTCCTCGATCAGCAGGTGTCCCTCGGCGAGCATCACGATGATCGAGGCGGTCACCACGTCGCTCTTGCCCTCGATGACCTTCTCCACGTTGGCGCGGATCCGGCCGGCGACCCGAGCGACGGACTCGACGTCGCTCTCGGTCATGGCTGGGCTGATCTGGGACTCCACGTCGTCTCCCTCTGCCTGCTGTGGATCGGTGGAGTCACCCTACGGCGCCACTGGCTGTGAGCGCCCTCCTCCACCCCGTTCCACCGTGGCGGCGATTTCCCTCCACTTCTCCTCCACTTCGCTCCACCACGCTCCGCAGGCCTCTGACCTGCGGTTCTTTGCGCGCGCCGGCACGCCCAGGACCGCGCCGGGCCGGATTTCGTGGTGAATGGTGGTTGACGGTGGGGCAAAGTGGAGTACTGTGGGGGAAAGTGGAGGGACAGACCACTCACGTTGACTGGCTGGGGGTGCCGGATGCTCTTCATGGGCACCTACACCCCGAAGCTCGATGACAAGGGCCGCCTGTTCCTCCCGGCGAAGTTCAGGGATCGACTGGCGGGGGGCATCGTGGTCACACAGGGACAGGACAAGTGCCTGGTCGTCTGGCCGACCGATGTCTTCGCCGATGAAGCCGAGCGGGCCTCCGCCCGGCCGATGACCAACCGCGCCGCACGGCGCTACGCACGTGTCCTCTTCGCCGGTGGCGACGAGAGCACCCCGGACAAGCAGGGGCGGATCGGTATCCCGGCCCTCCTGCGTGAGTACGCCGCGCTCGAGCGCGACGTCGTCGTGATCGGTGTGCGTGACCGGCTCGAGATCTGGAACCCGACCGCATGGCGCGAGTTCCAGCTCGAAGCGCTGGAGGAGTTCGCCGACCTCGACGAGGACGACGACTAAGCAGCAGCCGGCGCCCGGTGGCGCCGTTCACAACTCAATCGCGGATCCGCAGGACGAGGTCTCAGCCCGCTCCCGCTCCCGACGCTCCGAATGTCGACCCCCACCTGGGACACCTTCCCCGGTACCAGGCGGTCACGGCGACACCGGAACACCCGGCCTTCTGGGGCACTTCCCCGGCACCAGACGGCACCCGAACACACGCCGGCACGGGAGCGGGCAGGGACCTGGCTCTGCGGATCCGCTTCATTTCCAGCACCAAGTACTCAAAGGGTCGAAACCATGAGCGTGATGCGCACGCACGCACCGGATGTCTCCGGTGAGCGTTCGGTGCCGCCGCGCGTCCGGGAGCAGGCGCGCGAGGTGCTGGTCCTGATGGCCTTCTCGCTGGCGGTCTCGCTGGCGTGTTCCCTGCTCCTTCTCGCCACCCACGTCGCAGGGCGCTGACGCGAGATGAACGCTCCGCGCCACGTCCCCGTCCTCCTCGACCGGGTCGTCGCCCTTCTCGCGCCCGCGCTCGATCACCCCGACGCGGTCCTCATCGACGCGACCCTCGGGCTCGGTGGTCACAGCGAAGCCGTGCTGGAGCGGTGCCCGCAGGCGCGGGTGATCGGCGTCGACCGCGACCCGCAGGCCCTGGCCATGAGCCGCGAGCGGCTGGCGTCGTACGGCGACCGGTTCACCGGCGTGCACGCGGTGTACGACGAGATCCCCGACGTGATCGCCGACCTCGGACTCCGTGAGGTCGCCGGCGTGCTCTTCGACCTCGGCGTCTCCTCGATGCAGCTCGACCTGCCCGAACGGGGCTTTGCCTACTCCATCGACGCGCCGCTCGACATGCGGATGGACGGCACGACCGGTCCGACCGCCGCCGACGTCCTCAACACCTACAGCGCCGGTGACCTGACCCGCATCCTCCAGAAGTACGGCGAGGAGAAGATGGCGAAGCGGATCGCTTCTGCGGTGGTGCGGGAGCGGGAGATCGAGCCGTTCACCAACTCGGCCCGCCTGGTGGAACTGCTCTACGCGTCCATCCCCGCGCCGGCCCGCCGCACCGGTGGGCACCCCGCGAAGCGCACCTTCCAGGCGCTGCGGATGGAAGTCAACGACGAGCTCCGGGTGCTCGAGCGGGCGATGCCGGCCGCGGTCGAGGCGATCGGGCTCGGTGGCCGTGTGGTGGTCGAGTCCTACCACTCGCTCGAGGACCGGCTCGTGAAGCGGACGTTCGCCGACGCCACCCGCTCGACCGTCCCCGACGACCTGCCGTTCCTGCCCGAGGGGTCCGAGCCGTCGTACCGCCTGGTCACGCGGGGCGCGGAGCAGGCCAACGAAGCGGAGATCGAGGAGAACCCTCGCGCCGCCTCCGTCCGACTACGCGCGATCGAGCGCACCCGTCCACGCACCATCTCGTCGTCCGGCAAGGGAGCCGCATCATGAGCAGCAACGCATCCGCCCTTCGCAGTCGCTTGCCGCACGCCGCGCCCCGGCTGGCCCAGGCCGCGCTGGAACGTGCCCGGCTGACCGTGGTCCCGCGTCGTCGTACGACGGCGCCCCGGGTGCCGTTCGTGACGTTCGTGAGCATCATCCTGCTCGCCGGAGTCATCGGGCTGCTGCTCTTCAACACCTCCATGCAGCAGGCGTCGTTCCGTGCGACGGCGCTCGAGAAGCAGGCGACCGACCTCAGCGCCCAGCAGGAGGCACTGGAGATGGATCTCCAGGAACTGCGCGGGCCCCAGCGAGTCGCCCAGGCCGCCCAGAAGCTCGGGATGGTCATCCCGTCGACCCCCGCCGGCGTGCTGCACCTCGGCAGCGGCAAGATCTCCGGAAACCCGACGCCCGCCTCCGCGGACGACAGCATTCCGCTGGCCACGCCCGGTCCGCGCAAGCCGGCATCCCTCAAGGCCAGGACGGTCAAGGTGAAGGCCGGCAAGGTCAACGCCGGCACCGACGGCGCGCCCGCCCGGAATCGTTGATCCGTCCGCCTAGGTTGGACACTCCCCGGGCCCCTAGAAGACGTCAGCGACCAGGACGAGAGCGTTGAGCCGAACGAATCCCCTCCGCCAGAACCGCACCACCGGTGCGGTGCGTCGCGGATCGCCCCAGCGCCGCATGCAGATCGGCTTCCTGCTGATCGCGATGGTGTTGTCGGTCTTCGCTGCCCGGTTGGTGCAACTGCAGGGAATCGACCCGCAGGACTACGCCCAGATGGCCGCCGCCGAGGGGTCGCAGATCGTTGCGTTGCCGGCCACGCGTGGTGAGATCCTGGACCGCAACGGCGAGGCACTCGCCGAGACGGTCGACGGCCGGATGATCGTGGCCGACCCGGCGGTGACCGCCGCGGTGGCGCCCGAACTGGCGACCCTCCTCTCCGACCGGCTCGGTGTCGACTACTTCGAAACCCTGGAGCGACTCCGCACCAAGGGCAGTCGTTTCCAGTACGTCGCCCGCCAGGTCCCGGCCAGCAAGGCCGAGAAGGTCGTGGCGGATGTCGCCGCGAAGTTCAAGGACGACAAGGGCCGCCCGTTCGCCGGACTGATGACCGAGCGGGACCCGCTGCGGATCTACCCCAACGACGAGGTCGCGGCCAACGTGCTCGGCTTCCTGGGCACGCCGAAGAACGACGGGTCCGCGCAGGCGCTCGCCGGACTCGAGGACTCGTTCGACCGCTACCTCTCGGGCAAGGACGGCGAGGCGCGCTACCAGGTCGGCGCCGGCAACCAGATCCCGCTCGGCGACAACACGGTGAAGCCGGCCGTCAACGGCAAGGACCTGCGCACCACGATCGACCGCGACCTGCAGTTCTACGCCCAGCGCGTCCTGCAGCAGACCGTCGTCCGCGCGGCCGCCAAGTCGGGCATCGCGATCATCATGGACAGCCGCACCGGCCAGTTGCTCGCGCTGGCCGACTACCCGACGTACGACGCCTCGGATCCCTACGAGTACGCCGAGGAGCTCTACAAGTCCTCGGCTCTGACCGACGTCTATGAGCCCGGCTCGGTCGAGAAGGTGCTGACGATCAGCTCGCTGGTCGACGCGGGGCTGGCGTTCAAGGAGCAGAAGTTCCGCGTCCCCGGGCAGTTGAATCGCCAGGACCGGCCGATCGGCGACTACTGGGAACACGGGCTGATCAAGTTGACCCTGGCCGGCATCATCGCGAAGTCGTCCAACATCGGCACGGTGCTGGCCGCCGACCAGTTCAAGAAGGGCCAGTTGCGGTCCTACCTCGAGCAGTTCGGCCTCGGTCAGCAGACCGGCGTCGGTCTCGGCGGCGAGACCAAGGGCCTGCTCCCGAAGGGCGCCGCCTGGACGTCACAGGTCGGCGACCGCATCGCCTTTGGCCAGTCCCTGTCGGTCAACGCGGTCCAGATGGTCACGGCGATCAACGTGATCGCCAACGGTGGTGTCCGGCTCGACCCCAGCCTGATCCAGGGTGAGGCGACGACCGATGAGGGCGCGAAGGTCGGCAGCGAGGCCGCTGGCAGTCGCCGGGTCATCAGCGCCGAAGCGGCCCGCGAGACCATGCTGATGATGGAGCGCGTCGTCGACCCGGATGCTGGTGTGGCGCCTCGCGCGGCTGTCCCCGGCTACCGCGTCGCAGGCAAGACCGGCACGGCGCAGCGGGTTGGCGACGAGGGCCGTTACGACGGCAGCACGTCGGTGTCGTTCGCCGGCTTCGCCCCCGCTGACGACCCGCGGTTCACGATCTATGTCGTCGTCCACAGCCCGCGCAAGGGCAGTGGCGGTGGCAGCGTGGCTGGTCCGGCCTTCTCGAAGCTGATGAGCTACACCCTGCGTCGGTACGGCGTTCCGCCGACGGGCGCCAAGCCCAACCAGACTCCGGTCGAGTGGTGAGCGGTCCGTCCACCCGCCCCATCGACCCGCCGCTGACGTCCCTCGACGCCATCGCCCGGGCGCTCGGGCTGGCGCCGGTCTTTCCCGGGGTGAACCTTCTCGGGATGACCCTCGACTCGCGCCGCGTGCAGCCGGGTGACCTGTACGCCGCGCTGCCGGGCAGCCGCGCGCACGGCGCCTCGTTCACCGAGCAGGCATCGACCGGCGGCGCCGCTGCCGTCCTCACCGACCCGTCCGGCGTCGCCGCTGCGTCGGGCTGGGACCTGCCGCTGCTGGTCGTGGACGATCCGCGGGCCGTCCTGGGTGCGGTGGCCGCGCTCGTCTACGGCGAACCTGCTGCCGCCCTCACCACCATCGGCGTGACGGGCACCCAGGGCAAGACCACCGTGACCCGGCTCCTCGACGGCGGCCTGCTCGCCAGCGGGATCCGCAGCGCGGTGGTCGGCACGGTCGGCACCCGGATCGCGGGGGAGGAGGTCAAGACCTCCCTCACGACCCCGGAGGCGCCCGACCTGCACGGCCTCTTCGCCCGGATGCTGGAACTCGACGTGACGGCCTGCACCATGGAGGTGTCCAGCCACGCGCTGGTGATGGGCCGCGTCGACGGCGTCCGCTTCGACGTCGCCGTCTTCACCAACCTCGGGCGCGACCATCTCGACTTCCACGCCGACGTCGAGGACTACTTCTCCGCGAAGGCGCTGCTGTTCACGCCCGAGCACGCCGTGCGCGGACTGGTCTGCATCGATGACGAGTACGGGCAACGTCTGGCCCGCGAGGCCCCCATCCCGGTCCGTACCTACGGCGTCAGCCCGGCGGCCGCTGCTGCGGACTGGACGGTCAGTGACGTCGCTCTCGGTGCCGACGGATCCCGCTTCACGGTGCACGGGCCGGACGGCCTCACGGTCGCCGGCGTCGTACCGCTTCCGGGGGAGTTCAACGTCGCCAACGCGCTCGCGGCCATTGCGTCCGCGGCGGAAGCGGGCCTCGACGCACAGGCCGTGGCGGACGGGATTGCCCGTTCTGGTGGGGTTCCTGGCCGTCTGGAGCGGATCGACACCGACCGCGACCTCACCGTCGTCGTCGACTACGCGCACAAGCCTGATGCGGTCGACGCCGTCCTCCGTACGCTGCGGCCGGTGACCCGCGGCCGCCTCGTCGTGGTCATCGGCGCCGGCGGCGACCGGGACCGTGGCAAGCGTCCCGTGATGGGCGCGATCGCCGCCGAGCTCGCCGACGTCGTGATCGTCACCGACGACAATCCGCGGTCCGAGGATCCCGCCGCCATCCGCGCCGAGGTGCTCGCCGGTGCCCGCGACGTCGGCTCCGCCGCCGAGATCGTGGAGATCGCCGACCGACGCGCCGCGATCGCCGAAGCCCTGGCCGGCGCGGGCGACGGTGACGTGGTCCTGGTGGCCGGCAAGGGACACGAGACCGGCCAGGAGGTCGCCGGCGTGGTGCACCCGTTCGACGACCGCCAGGTGGTGCGCGACGTGCTCGCCGCACTGGACGGCCCCGCATGATTCCCCTCCGGCTCTCCGAGATCGCTCGCGTGGTCGGCGGAGTGCTGCACGGTCACGACGTCGTCGTCGCCGGTCCCGCGTACGTCGACAGCCGCTCGCCGGTTCCCGACGGGCTCTTCGTCGCGATCGTGGGGGAGCGGGCCGACGGCCACGCCTACGCCGACGGCGCGCACGCCGTACTCGGCAGCCGCCCCACGTCAGCGCCGACCGTCGTCGTCCAGGACCCCGTCGTCGCGCTGGGTCTGCTGGCGCGTCATCTCCTCGACCGGCTCGACACCACGGTCATCGCGCTCACCGGCTCGCAGGGCAAGACCGGCACCAAGGACTACCTCGCCGCGGTCCTGCGGATTCTCACCTCCGAGCAGGCCGTGGTGGCCACCACCGCGAACAACAACAACGAACTCGGCGTGCCGCTCACCGTCCTCCGGGCGGACGCGACCACGAGTCACGTCGTCGTGGAGATGGGGGCTCGCGGGGTCGGCCACATCGCCTACCTGTGCGAGATCGCGCCCCCGCAGATCGCGGCTGCCCTCAACGTCGGCAGCGCCCACGTCGGCGAGTTCGGCGGCCAGGAGGTCATCGCGCAGGCCAAGGGCGAGATCATCGCCGCCCTGCCGGACGACGGCGTCGCCGTCCTCAATGCCGACGACCCCCTCGTGGCGTCGATGGCCGCCCGTACGTCGGCCCGCATCGTCTCGTTCGGGACGACGGGCGCGGTCACCTGGCGCAACCTCACGCTCGACGCGCTGGGCCGCCCCACCTTCGAGCTCGGGTACGACGACCAGTGGCATGCCGTCACGCTCCTGCAGTCCGGCGCGCACCAGGTGCTCAACGCCGCCGCTGCCGCAGCGATGGCGATCGGGGCCGGGTTCGCTCCGGCTGACGTGGCCGCCGCCCTTGGCACGGCCGCTGCCGCATCCCGCTGGCGGATGGAGGTCACCGAGCGCGCCGACGGACTCGTCGTGATCAACGACTCCTACAACGCGAACCCCGAGTCGATGCGCGCCGCGCTGGAGGCGCTGGTCGCCATCGGCCGGGGCGACGGGGGTCCGCGCCGTCGTACCGTCGCGATCCTGGGAGAGATGAAGGAACTCGGCGACGAGCACGAAGCCGGCCACCGCGCGGTCGGCCGTGCCGCCGCCGACCTCGGCGTCGACGTGCTCGTGGTGGTCACCGCAGCCGCTCGCGGCATCGCGGACGGCGCCCAGCCGGTGTCCGGTAACACGGTCGATGAGGTCATCGTCACGGCGGGCCGGGACGACGCAGTGGACTGGGTGCGGCAGAATGCCGGACCGGAGGACGTCGTCCTCGTCAAGGCGTCGCGCGGCGCCGCCTTGGAGCTGGTGGCCGAGAGCATCCTGGAGGAGACAGCGCAGTGAGAGCGATCCTTCTCGGAGGCGGCATTTCGCTGCTGATCTCGCTGCTCGGCACACGTGTGGTGATCAATCTGTTCACCCAGTGGGGCTACGGGCAGGAGATCCGCGACGACGGCCCGACGAGCCACCACACCAAGCGCGGCACGCCCACGATGGGCGGCGTCGTCATCATCCTGGCCGCGGTCATCGGTTACTTCGCGGCGAAGCTGATCACGCTCACCACGCCCAGCGCGTCGGCGTTGCTGCTCCTCTTCCTCTTCGTCGGCATGGGCCTGGTCGGCTTCCTCGACGACTTCATCAAGATCTCCAAGCAGCGCAGCCTCGGCTTGCGCAGCAAGGCCAAGATGGCCGGGCAGACCGTGATCGCGGTGGTCTTCGGCTGGTTGGCGCTCTCGTCGTGGCTCGAGGACGAGAACGGCCGCACCCCGGCCAGCGAGAAGGTCTCGTTCCTGCGCGAGCTGGACTGGTTCGTGCTTCCCACGGTCCTGGCCCTGGTGCTGATCTGGCTCCTCGTGGCCGGTTTCAGCAACGCGGTGAACCTCACCGACGGGCTCGACGGCCTCGCGGCCGGCGCCTGCGTGATGGTGTTCGGCGCCTACATGCTCGTCAACATCTGGCAGAACAACCAGTTCTGCCAGGACGAGCCGAGCGCGACCTGTTACAACGTCCGGGATCCGCTCGACCTGGCGATCATCGCGGCGGCGATCACCGGCGCCTGCTTCGGCTTCCTGTGGTGGAACGCCTCGCCAGCGGCGATCTTCATGGGCGACACCGGCTCGCTGGCGCTCGGTAGCGCCCTTGCCGGTTTCGCGATCCTGAGCCGCACCGAACTGCTGCTGGTCGTCCTCGGTGGGCTCTTCGTCCTCGAGACGGCCTCGGTGATGATGCAGGTCGGCTTCTTCAAGCTCACCAAGGGCAAACGCATCTTCCGAATGGCACCCATCCACCACCACTTCGAGATGCTCGGCTGGGAGCAGGTCACCGTGGTGATCCGGTTCTGGATCATCACGGGCCTGTTCGTCGCCATCGGCCTCGGCATCTTCTACGCCGAGTGGGTCTCAAGACTGTGACGACCCGCGACGTGTCCACCCTGGGCCGCAAGGACGCGTGGGACGGGGTCCGCGTCGTCGTGGCCGGCTTCGGCGCGAGCGGGGCGGCTGCGGTCGACAACCTGCTCCACCTCGGTGCCGACGTCCACGCGGTGGCGGAGGTCGCCCGGCCGACGATCCTCGAGCGCGCCGAACTCCTCGAGGTCCTCGGCGCCCGCATCGACATCCACGAGGGCGCGACCGCGACCCTGCCCGAGGGCGAGGTCGACCTGCTCGTCGTGTCGCCGGGCTTCCGGCCCGACGCTCCGATCGTCCTCGCCGCCCGCGAACGCAATGTCCCGGTCTGGGGCGAGGTCGAGCTGGCCTGGCGACTCCGTGACCCCGACTCCCCGGCGCCGTGGCTGTGCGTCACCGGCACCAACGGCAAGACGACCACCGTGCAGATGCTCGACAGCATCCTGCGCGCCGCTGGTCTGCGCAGCGTCGCTGCCGGCAACGTCGGCCTGCCGCTGACCGAAGCCGTCATGGATCCCGAGCCCTACGACGTCATCGCGGTCGAACTGTCGAGCTTCCAGCTCCACACCACCGACACGATGGCGGCCGAGAGCGCCGTGGTGCTCAACGTCGCCGAGGACCACCTCGACTGGTACGACGGCACGGGCGGCATGGACGGTTACGCCCGTGACAAGGGGCGGGTCTACGCCGGGGTGCAGCGGGCGTGCGTCTACAACGCCAGCGACCCGGTCACCGAACAACTCGTGCGCGATGCCGATGTCGAAGAGGGCGCGCGTGCGATCGGCTTCACCCTCGGACTGCCGAGCGTCGGGATGCTCGGCGTCGTCGACGAGTTCCTCGTCGACCGTGCGTTCATCGCGGAGCGTTCGAGCAGTGCGGCCGAGTTGTGCACCATCGACGACCTCGCCTCCGACGCTCCGCACTACATCGCGAACGCACTCGCCGCCGCGGCCCTCGCTCTCGCCCACGGCGTCAGCCGGACCGCCGTACGCGACGGGTTGATGTCGTTCCGGCCCGATGGCCACCGGATCGCCGTCGTGGCCGAGCACGACGACCTGAAGTGGGTCAACGACTCCAAGGCCACCAACCCCCACGCGGCCGCCTCGTCGCTCGCGGCGTTCGCACCGGTGGTGTGGGTGGCCGGCGGTCTGGCGAAGGGCGCGAGCTTCGACGACCTGGTGAAGTCCGTCGGATCACGCCTGCGCGGAGTCGTCCTGATCGGCCAGGACCGCCAGGTCATCGCGGAGGCGCTTTCGCGACACGCACCCGATGTGCCCGTGATCGATGCCAACAGCCCTGAAACTGGTGGGGTAGTTGGTGAGTCAAGTGACGACCTGATGAGGCGTGTCGTTGTGCTGGCTGCCGGGATGGCCCAGTCGGGCGACACCGTGCTGCTGGCGCCGGGATGCGCGTCGATGGACCAGTTCACCGACTACGCCGCCCGCGGCAATGCGTTTGCCGAGGCGGTCAGGGAGTTCATCACCAGGGACTGACACGAGGGACTGAAGGGGGTCGTCATCACCACCGCGAACCCCGAGAGCACGCGCCTCTCGTTCCAGGGCCTGGTCCGGCGTCGTCCCCGACTGGTTGCTCAGCGGCCCAGCTGGACCCGTGCGCTGAAGGATGCGCTCGACCGCCCCCTGACGACGTACTACCTGTTGTTGGGCGCCACCGCACTCCTGCTCACCATCGGCCTGATCATGGTGCTGAGCGCCTCGAGCGTCCGGGCGTTCAGCGAGACCGGTGACTCCTACGCCGTCGTCAAGCGCCAGTTGATGTGGGTGGCCATCGGCGTCCCGTGTGCGTTCATCGCGTCCCGGGTGTCGACCAGTTGGGTGCGCGGCCTTGCCTACCCGGCGTTCTCGATCTCGCTGCTCCTGCTCGCGCTGACCGCAAAGCTCGGCGTCGAGGCGAACGGCAACACCAACTGGCTGGCCCTCGGCCCGATCCAGATCCAGCCCTCGGAGCTGGCCAAGCTCTCGCTGGTGATCTGGGCGGCGCACATCTACGCCAACAAGGAACGCCGACTCAAGAGCCTGCACCAGATGCTGGTGCCCGTCGTCCCGGGCATGGTGCTGGCGACGACCCTCGTGGTCGTCGGCCGCGACCTCGGCACCGCGCTGGTCTTCTTCGCGTTGCTGATCGGCATGCTCTGGGTGGTCGGCGCCCCCAACAAGCTGTTCGCCCTGGCCCTGGCCGGCGTCAGCGTGCTGGCGCTCGGACTCGCTGCCACCGACGGTGAACGCCTCCAGCGGCTGGCGAACTTCACCGACCCGTTCAAGGACTTCCACGGCAACGGCTGGCAGCCCGCCCACGGCCTGTACGCCATGGCCAGCGGTGGCATCTTCGGTGAGGGCATCGGCGCCAGTCAGCAGAAGTGGGGCCAGCTGCCCGAGGCCTACACCGACTTCATCTTCGCCGTCCTCGGCGAAGAGCTCGGCCTGGTCGGCACGCTGCTGGTCATCGGCCTGTTCCTCGTCATCGCGTACGCCGGCCTGCGGGTCGCGCGCGAGACCAAGGACCCGTTCGTCCGGTACTGCACCTTCGGCATCGTGGTGTGGCTGCTCGGCCAGATGATCATCAACGTCGGCATGGTCCTGGCCCTGCTTCCCGTCATCGGAATCCCGCTGCCGCTGGTCTCCTACGGCGGCTCGAGCCTGCTGCCCACGCTGAGCGCCCTGGGCCTGATCATCGGATTCGCACGGCGCGAGCCTGCTGCCGCGCGGGCGCTCGCCCAGCGTCGTCGGGCCAGGTCGGCCGGACTCTCGGCGCGCGGGTAGGTTTCTCGCGTGCGCGTTCTGTTGGCCGGTGGTGGAACGGCGGGTCACACCTCGCCCCTGCTCGCGACGGCAGATGCCCTTCGTCGCCTCGATCCTGACGTCGAGATCACCTGTCTCGGCACGCCCCGTGGGCTGGAGAACAAGGTGGTCCCCGCGGCCGGCTACACGCTGCGCCTCGTGCCGCCCGTGCCACTGCCGCGCAAGCCCGGCAAGGACCTGTTCCTGGTGCCGAAGCGCCTCCGTGCGGCGGTGAAGGCAGCGCTCGAGATCATCGACGAGGTGCAGCCCGACGTGATCGTCGGCTACGGCGGCTACGTCTCCATGCCCGCGTACGTCGCCGCCCGTCGCCGCAAGATCCCGTTGGTCGTCCACGAGCAGAACGCCCTGCCCGGTATCGCGAACAAGGTCGGCTCGCGTCTCGCCACCCGCGTCGCGGTCAGCTTCCCCGGCACCCCCCTGAAGAAGGGTGAGTACGTCGGCCTGCCCATCCGGCGCATGATCTCGACTCTCGACCGTCCGGCCCTGCGCGCGGAGGCACGCGCGTTCTTCGGCCTGGACGCCGATCGCCCGACCCTGGTCGTCACCGGCGGCTCGCAGGGTGCGCGTCGTGTCAACCAGGCCATCAGCGGTGCATCCGCGGCGCTCGGCTCGGCCGGTGTGCAGGTGCTGCACGTGATCGGACCGAACGGTGCGAGCGACCCGAGCTGGACCACCCCCGTCGCAACGGGCGTGCCGTACGTCGTCCTCCCGTTCGTGGAACGGATGGACCTCGCCCTCGCAGCAGCCGACCTGATGGTCTGTCGCTCCGGCGCCTCCAGCGTCGTCGAAGCGTCCGCGAGCGGCGTCCCTGCGATCTTCGTGCCGCTGCCGATCGGCAACGGCGAACAGGCGCTCAACGCCCGCCCTGTCGTCGAGGCCGGGGGAGCGCTCCTCGTCGAGGACTCCTCCTTCACCGCCGACTACGTCGCCGACATGGTGCCGGCGCTGGTCCTCGACACCGAGCGACTGGCCCGGATGGGGGCAGCCGCTGCCGACCTGGTGCCGCGCGACGCCGACGACAAGCTCGCGCGGATCATCCGCGACGTCGCCGGGGCCGCCCGGTGAAGATCCCCGTTCCCGCCGAGATCCTGCCCGCCGCGCAGCTCGGGCGGGTCCACTTCGTCGGCATCGGTGGCGCCGGTCTGTCCGGCATTGCCCGCCTCATGCACCAGCAGGGCATCGCGGTCAGCGGTAGCGACGCCAACGACTCGGTCGTCGTGCGGGCCCTGCGGGCCGAAGGCATCACCGTCCACGTCGGCCACGACGCTGCGCACGTCGACGGTGTCGACACCGTCGTCGCCACGACGGCGGCCCGGGAGGACAACCCGGAAATCGTGGCGGCCCAGGCGAAGGGGCTGCGGCTCTGGCCGCGTTCGGCCGGGCTGCAGTCGGTGTTGATCGGCAAGCGCGTCGTCGCGATCGCCGGCACGCACGGCAAGACCACGACGACCGCGATGCTCACCGTCGCGCTCCAGGAAGCCGGCCTCGACCCGACCTTCGTGATCGGTGCGGAGGTCGCGACCCTCGGCACGAACGCACGTCTCGGCACGGGCGACATCGCTGTCGTGGAGGCCGACGAGTCCGACGGTGCGTTCCTCGTCTACACGCCCGAGATCGCCGTCGTGACCAACGTCGACGCCGACCACCTCGACCACTGGGGCACGCCCGAGGCATACGCCGCGGCGTTCGCCACCTTCGTCGCGGGCGCGTCGTCATCGGCCGTCGTCAACGCCGACGACCCCGGCTCGGCAGCACTCGCCATCGCGACCGAGGGCGTCGCCACGGCCGGTTTCGTCGACGGCGCCGACATCCAGGGCAGCGCCCTCGCGGTCGTGGGTGGCGGAGCGACCTTCGAGGTCCGGTCCGGCGACACCGACCTCGGTGCGGTCAGCCTCGCTGTGCCCGGCACGCACTACGCGCAGGACGCCCTGCTTGCGCTGGCAGCCGGCATTGACCTCGGCGCCGACCCGGCCCTCCTCATCCGCGGACTCGCCCGCCACCGCGGCGCCAAGCGCCGGATGGAGTTCGTCGGAGAGGCCGCAGGCGTGCGGGTCTACGACTCCTATGCCCACCACCCCAGCGAGATCCGCGGCGACCTCCAGGCCGCCCGGTCGCTGGTCGGCAGCGATGAGCGACTGGTGGTCTGCTTCCAGCCGCACCTCGTCTCGCGTACCCGGATCTTCGGCGTCGAGATGGGCGAGGCCCTGGGTGCTGCCGACGAGGTCGTCGTCCTCGACGTCTACGTCGCCCGCGAGGACCCCGATCCGGCGGTCACCGGCGCCCTGGTCGCCGATGCCATTCCCTTGCCTGCCGCGCAGGTCCGGTTCGCGCCGGACCGCGGCCAGGTCGTGACGACGCTCGACGGCATCGCGCGCCCGGGCGACCTGGTGCTCACCCTCGGCGCCGGGGACGTCACCACTCTTGCTCCCGAACTTCTCGCCGTCCTCGCCGAACGGGGCTGAGGAATGCCCGGGAGGGGATCAGCGCCCCGACTTCGGCGCGGTGACGCCCAGGCGCGTGCCCGCAAGGCCTTCGCGCGCCGCCAACGCTCGCGGCGCTGGCTGACCTGGCGCTACCTCGCTGCTGCGGTGGCCCTCGTGGTCCTGGTCGGCTTCGGCGTCTACGCCCTCTACTTCTCCTCGTGGTTGCGGGCCGATGGCGTCCAGGTGGTCGGCAACGACCTGCTGACCGAGAAGCAGGTGCTGGCCGCCGCCGAGGTGCGGACCGGCGGGCCACTCGTCCAGGTCGACCTCGAGGCGATCGAGAAGCGGATGAGGTCCCTCGCCACGGTCAAGAGCGTCGACGTCTCGCGCAAGTGGCCGCACGAAGTCCGCATCGAGATCGTGGAGCGCACCCCGATCGCTGTCCTCGACCTCGGCAAGCGCGAGGCGGCACTCGACGCCGACGGCACGGCGTTCCCTGCACCGGCCCGCGCCCGCAAGGGTCTGCCCCGCGTGAAGGTGGGGGCCGGCGCCAACAAGGACGCCCTGCAGGAGGGCGCCGAGGTCGTCGCCTCACTGGACCCCGAGGTCTCCGCCCTCGTGGAGTACGCCGAAGTGCGCACCGTCGACGAGATCCTGCTCCACCTGCGCGACGGTCGCCTGGTCCGCTGGGGGAGTGCGGACCAGTCCGACGACAAGGCCGCGGTGCTGCTGGAACTGCTCAACCGCAAGGCCCAGACCTATGACGTCTCGGTGCCCGGTTCCCCGACCACCCGCTGATCTTTTTTCCGCGATCCCGTGCAGGCGCGGCGTGTCTGCGGCGTGAGGGTCGACCGCGTACCTACTGTCATGGACACGACGAGGTTGACATAACTATAACCCTCTACCTGAGGGTGACAGTTTCCGAAGCGCACCGTCGATTCCGATCACACACCTGGAGAGGTGAAGCCGCCGTGGCAGCTGCACAGAACTACCTGGCCATCATCAAGGTCGTCGGCATCGGTGGCGGCGGCGTGAACGCCGTCAACCGGATGATCGAAGTCGGCCTCAAGGGCGTCGAGTTCATCGCCATCAACACCGACGCGCAGGCGTTGCTGATGAGCGACGCCGACGTCAAGCTCGACATCGGTCGCGAGCTCACCCGCGGCCTGGGCGCCGGCGCCAACCCCGACGTGGGTGGCAAGGCAGCCGAGGACCACGCGGAAGAGATCGAAGAGGTCATCAAGGGCGCCGACATGGTCTTCGTGACCGCCGGCGAGGGCGGCGGCACGGGCACCGGCGGTGCTCCGGTCGTGGCCCGCATCGCCCGTTCGCTCGGCGCGCTGACCATCGGTGTCGTCACCCGCCCGTTCAGTTTCGAAGGTGCGCGTCGCAAGAAGTCCGCCGACGACGGCATCGAGCGGCTCCGCGAAGAGGTCGACACCCTCATCGTGATCCCGAACGACCGACTGCTGCAGATCTCCGACCGCAACGTCTCGATGCTCGACGCGTTCAAGCAGGCCGACCAGGTCCTGCTCCAGGGCGTCTCCGGCATCACCGACCTGATCACGACCCCCGGTCTGATCAACGTCGACTTCGCCGACGTCAAGGCCGTCATGAGCAACGCCGGTTCCGCGCTGATGGGCATCGGCTCGGCCCGCGGTGAGGACCGTGCGCTGGCCGCCGCCGAGATGGCGATCAGCAGCCCGTTGCTCGAGGCGTCCATCGACGGCGCCCACGGCGTCCTGCTCTCGATCGCCGGTGGTTCGGACCTCGGCATCTTCGAGATCAACGAAGCCGCCGCGATGGTGGCCGACGCGGTGCACGAGGACGCCAACATCATCTTCGGCACGATCATCGACGACGCCCTCGGCGACGAGGTGCGGGTGACGGTCATCGCCGCCGGCTTCGACGGTGGACTCCCGAAGCGCCAGGACTCCGCCGCCCGTCGTGACGCCCGCCCCCAGCAGACGCAGGCCGAGACCCGCGCCGCCGCCGGTGCCGTCGCCAGCCGCCGCGAAGAGACCCCCGCGCGGGAGTCGGCTCCCGAGCCGCAGCCCGTCGGTGCCCGCACCACCCCGGCGCCCATCCAGTTCGACGATGGTGACGACCTGGACGTCCCCGACTTCCTGAAGTAGGGATGTATTCGTTCCGCATCACCACGGGCCCCGTTGACCTGGCCTTCACAGACCGGGTCGGCGGGGTCAGTGCTGCGCCCTTCGGCGAGTTGAACCTCGCCCGCGACGGCGACGATGCGGAATCTGCCCGTGCGGAGAACCTGCGCCTGCTGCTCGACGACTTCGCGCCCGGCGACGACCTCGCCGAGCTGCACCAGGTGCACGGCAACGACGTGCTGGTCGCGGACGCTGCCCACCTTTCGTCGTACGACGAAGCGCCGGAGGCGGACGGCATCGTCGCCGCCGCCCCGGGCATCACGCTGATGGTGCGCGCAGCCGACTGCGTCCCGGTGTTGCTGGCGGACCCGGACGCCCAGGTCATCGGTGCCGCGCACGCCGGCCGCCTCGGCATGGCGCTCGGCGTCGTCCCGGCAACCGTGGCCCGGATGCGCGAACTCGGCGGCGACCGGATCACCGCGTGGGTGGGCCCGCACATCTGCGGGGCCTGCTACGAAGTCCCTGCCGCCCTGCAGGAAGAGGTCGCGGCGATCGTCCCGGAGAGCCGTGCGACCACGTCCTGGGGCACCTCGGCGCTCGACATCGGCGCGGGCGTGCGCGCCCAACTCGCCGCCATCGGGGTCGAGGTCGTCGACGCCGGCCGGTGCACCCGTGAGTCCCCGGACCTCTACTCCTATCGACGCGACGGCGCCGGTGCCGGCCGGCACGCCGGCATCATCCGGCTCGGCGGTCACCGATGACCCGGCGCGAGGAGCTCGCGGCCAACCTCGCCACGGTCCACGCCCGCATCGACGCAGCGTGCGCGGCCGCCGGCCGACCGGCGGGTGACGTGCACCTGGTCGTGGTCACCAAGTTCTTCCCGGCCTCCGACGTGCGACTGCTGGCCGAGCTCGGCGTCACCGACGTGGGGGAGAACCGCCATCAGGAGGCCGAGGCGAAGGCCGCCGAGTGCGCCGATCTCGCCGATCTCGCCGTGCGCTGGCACTACATCGGCGGCCTGCAGTCCAACAAGGCTGCCGCCGTCGCGCGGTACGCCGACGTGATCGAGTCGGTCGACCGGCCCGGGCTGATCGACCGGATCGCACGGGGCGCCGACGAGCGGGGCCGGCCGGTCGACGTACTCCTGCAGGTGAGCCTGGATGCGCCCGGGAGCGAACATCGCGCAGGCGCTGACCCCGATCTCCTCCTCGAACTCGCCGCCTCCGTCGACCTGGCGCCCCAGCTCGTGCTGCGTGGCCTGATGGCCGTCGCACCCCTCGGCGAAGACCCCGCCGAGGCCTTCGCGCGGCTCGCGCACATCCGCGCCGAGTTCCTCGAACACCACCCCGAAGCGTCCGTCCTCTCCGCCGGCATGAGCGGCGACCTCGAGGCGGCGATTTCCGCTGGCGCGACACACGTGCGCGTCGGCACTGCGGTCCTCGGATCGAGGCCTGGAGTCCAGTAATGTCCAGAACACCACCAGATGTCCCATCAACCCTGGGGCACGAATCACGGAGGCAACTGTCATGAGCGGTGCGATGCGCAGGATCGGTGAATACCTCGGCCTGCTGGAAGACACCGGCTATGACGAGTACGACGACGAGGTGAACGAGCAGGCTCCCGCACGCGAGGCGCGCACTGCACGTCCCGTCCGCGCCGTGCCGTCGAACACCGTCGCCGACCTCGAAGAGCGCCGCCGTCCCGTCGCGGTTGCCCCGCAGCCCGTCGTGGCCGAGTTGTCCCGGATCACGACCCTGCACCCGACGACGTACAACGAAGCCCGCACGGTGGGCGAGGAGTACCGCGAGGGCATTCCGGTGATCATGAACCTCACCGAGATGAACGACCAGGACGCCAAGCGTCTCGTCGACTTCGCGGCCGGCCTGATCTTCGCCACCCGCGGCACGATCGAGCGCGTCACCAACAAGGTGTTCCTGCTGTCCCCGCCGAACGTCACGGTTGCGGCTGAAGACAAGGCGCGGATCGCCGACAACGGTTTCTTCAACCAGAGCTGAGTTGGACTGCGCGAGCTCGTCTTCGGCGTAGATCCGGGGCAGCAAGCTGCCCGTCGACGCCTCTCGACGCGCTGCCGCGCGCGCAGTTGGCTTTCGTACGGGGCCGGGTTGGCCTGGCGGCAAGCCTTCGGCGGTCGTGCTCGCATCACCCGATAGATTGAGAACGTGAGTATCGCTGGGTGGATCATCGAAGGCCTTCTGTTCGCCTTCATCGCGTTCCTGTGGGTCCGCTTCATGACCGACTGGGTGCAGGTCTTCGCCCGCACGTGGGAGCCGCGCGGTCCCGTGCTGGTCTTCCTGGAGACCGCCTACTCGGTGACGGATCCGCCGATCAACGCCCTGCGGAAGGTGATCAAGCCGATCCGGATCGGGAACTTCGCCCTCGACATCAGCTTCATCCTGGTCATGATCCTGGCCTACGTGTTGTTGTCGGTGAACCGGTCGACCCTGCTGACCTGACGTGGGGCGACACGCCCTTCGTGCGCTCTGTGTGACGGGTGATGCGGCCTTCTCGGCTGCAAGCGCTAAGGTTCCATCCAGATAGTTTGATCAGACAGTCTGCCCCGCGTGGGTGGAGACAGTTTGTCCTTGTACTTCGAAGATAGGTGAGGTCATGCCGCTGACGCCTGAGGACGTGAGCAACAAGCGCTTTACGCCGGTCCGGCTGCGCGAGGGCTACGACATGGGCGAGGTCGACCAGTTCCTGGATGAGGTTGAGGCCGAGCTGGCTCGCCTGACCCAGGAGAACGACGACCTCCGCACCAAGCTCGCTGCCGCACAGTCCGGATCGTCTTCTGCGTTTGATGCTCCGACGCAGCTCGCGCCCGTTGCCGAGGTTGCTCCCGAGCCGCCCGCACCCGCTCCGGTCGAGGTCGTTGCTCCCGCGCCGATCCAGCCCGTGGCTGCGCCCAACGTGGTGCCGTCCGGTGACCAGAAGATCCAGACGATCCGCGTCGAGACCGTTCCCGAGGCGTCCAACGCCGCGGCGCGACTCCTCGAGATCGCCACGCGCAACGCCGACGAGCTCGTCGAGGACGCCAAGAACGAAGCCGACAAGATCGTCGGCGAGGCACGCACCAAGTCCGAGCGTCTGGAGTCCGAGGCCAAGGTCAAGTCCGACCGCCTCGAGTCCGACGCCCGCACGCGCGCCGAGATGCTCGACGGCGAGACCGCCGAGCGTCGTACGCAGCTGTTCGGTGACCTGGAGAAGGAGCGTGACAAGCTCTCGGCCGAGGTCGAGACGCTGCGTTCCTTCGAGCGCGAGTACCGCTCGCGGCTCAAGAGCTACTTCACGCAGCAGCTCGAGTCGCTGCAGACCCCGGGCGACACCCTCGCCCCCGTCGAGGAGGCTCCGGCGCCCAAGCGCCTGCGTTCCATCCTCGGCGAAGAAGAGGCCTGAGCACGACAACATCAACCGGCCGGTCCGCATCATGCGGACCGGCCGGTTTGTCGTTGTGCGGTGCGCCTGTTTGGCGAGGTTGCCGGATGTCGTTACCCTCCGCATCACGCCCGTAGCCTTCCGGTCGCGTGGTGCCCGTTCCAAGGAGTCCGTGATGGCCCGCAGCACGAAGAAGTCTCTGGCCGGTCAGGCCGCATCTGCAGCGCGGAAGATGATCCGTCCGCGGAAGGCCGCCGCAGCGGTCGCGGCACCCACCTCGCCAGCCAAGAAGGCTGCGGCAAAGACGGCCGCTCCGGCGAAGAAGGCGGCGCCGGCGAAGAAGGCAGCGCCCGCGCCCGCCAAGAAGGCGGCTCCGACGAAAAAGGCTGCTCCCGCCAAGAAGGCGGCCCCGGCCAAGAAGGCGGCTCCGGCCAAGAAGGCAGCGCCCGCGTCCGCCAAGAAGGCGGCTCCGGCCAAGAAGGCAGCGCCCGCGTCCGCCAAGAAGGCGGCTCCGGCGAAGAAGGCAGCTCCCGCTCCCGCGAAGAAGGCAGTTCTCGCTCCCGCGAAGAAGGCAGCACCGGCTCCCGCGAAGAAGGCAACCCCCGCCCCGGCCAAGAAGGCCGCGCCCGCAAAGAAGGCCGCAGTGAAGAAGTCCGCCCCGGCAGCTCTGGTCGTCCTCGAGCACGAGGACGCCTGGTCCAAGGCCGAGCTCGCCGAGGTGCTGGCCGAGCTGCACGAGCAGCGGGTGCACAGCACGGAGATCCTCGAGGCCCAGGAAGCCGACCTCACCGGCTTGCTCCGCGACTCCGGAGACGGTGCCGGACAGGATCAGGCCGACCTCGGTGCGACCAGCTTCGAACGCGACCACGAGCTCACGGTTCTGAACCACGAACGCGAGAAGCTGGCCCAGATCGACCGGGCGCTCGCACGCATCGATGACGGCACCTACGGGGTGTGTGAGTCGTGCGGCAACCCCATCGGGAAGATGCGGCTCATGGCGTTTCCGCGTGCCACACTGTGCATGACATGCAAGCAGCGCGAGGAACGCCGGTAGACGACCGCGACGACGGATCCCAGCCGGTTCGGCCGTCCCGTCTCGCCGCACCCCGTACCTGGATCCTGTTCATCTCGGTGGCCGTGGTCCTGGTCGTCATCGACCAGATCACCAAGGTTCTTGCCGTCCGTCACTTGACGGACGCGCCCGACAAGCAGCTCGTCGGTGACCTGCTGCAACTGCACCTGACGTACAACCCGGGTGCCGCCTTCAGTCTGGGTACCCGCTTCACGGTGGCCCTGGCCCTGTTGGCGTGTACGGCGACCGTGGTCGTGCTGTGGCTGAGCCGCAACGTCGCCAACCGGGTCTGGGCGGTCGGCCTCGGCCTGCTCCTCGCCGGTATCGACGGCAACCTCATCGACCGCCTCTTCCGCGAGCCCGGAGTGTTCCGCGGTCACGTCGTCGACTTCCTGATGCTGCCGAACTGGCCGATCTTCAACGTCGCTGACATCTGCATCAACGTCGGGGTCGGCCTGATCCTGATCCAGGTACTCCGTGGCATCGCCATCGACGGCACCCGCCAGGAGAACGCATGACCAACCTCGACCACCGCAGTCTTCCCGTCCCCGATTCGCTCGAGGGCGAGCGGATCGACGTGGCCATGTCCCAGTTGTTCGGGGTGTCCCGGACCCGTGCCGCCGAGCTGATCTCCCTGAACCACGTCCGTCTCGACGGCGCTGGAGTCAGCGGCAAGAGCGAGCGCGTCCTGGCCGGCTCGGTCCTCGACGTGTCGATCCCGGCCGAGGTGAACCAGCTGGAGATCGTCCCCGAGATCGTCGAGGGCATCAAGATCATTCACGACGACGACGCGATCGTCGTGATCGACAAGCCCGTCGGCGTCGCCGTCCACCCCTCTCCCGGCTGGAAGGGCCCGACGGTCGTCGGGCACCTCGCCGGCGCCGGCTTCCGGATCTCGACCTCGGGTGCCAAGGAGCGCGAGGGCATCGTCCAGCGTCTCGATGTCGGCACGTCCGGCGTGATGGTGATCGCGAAGTCCGAGCACGCGTATTCGATCCTCAAGAACGCCTTCCGGCACCGCACGGTCGACAAGACGTACCACGCGCTCGTCCAGGGGCACGCGGATCCGCTTGCGGGCACCGTGGACGCGCCGATCGGCCGCCACCCGGGTGCCGACTACAAGTTCGCCGTACTCGAGGGGGGACGCGCCAGCGTCACCCACTACGAGACGCTCGAGGCGCACCGCTTCGCGAGCCTGCTCGAGGTGCACCTCGAAACAGGACGTACGCACCAGATCCGGGTCCACATGGCCGCGCTCAAGCACCCGTGTGTCGGTGACATCACCTACGGCGCCGACCCGACGCTGGCCAAGCGACTCAAGCTGACGCGGCAGTGGCTGCACGCTGTCGAGCTCGGTTTCGAGCACCCCGACGGTGGCGAGTACGTCACGTTCAAGTCGACGTACCCCGACGACCTCGCGCACGCGCTCGAGGTCATCCGGGACAGCGACTGAGGGCATGAACGACCTGCTGTTGCGTCCGGCAGTGCCGGACGACGCTCCAGCGATCGCGGATGTGCACCTGGCCGCGCGGGCGGCAGCGCCCATGCCGGCTTCGGTGCACCCCGACGCCGACGTGCGCACCTGGCTCGCCTCGCGGTTCGGAGTGGACGAGATCTGGGTGGCCGAGATCGGTGACCGGGTGGTCGGCTACGCCCGGTTCACCCGTACCTGGCTCGATGACCTGTACGTCGACCCCGAGCACGCCCGCGAGGGCATCGGGCTGGCCCTGCTGGACGTCGTGAAGGCACGGCACCCGGACGGCTTCGGGTTGTGGGTGTTCACCTCGAACCTGCCCGCCCGGGACTTCTACGGCGCGCAGGGACTGGTCGAGCGCGAGCACACCGACGGCTCGGCCAACGAGGAACGGGCTCCGGACATCCGGATGGAATGGCCCGGCTGATCGCGCCGGGTTCATGTCGGTGGTGCCTGTCATCATCACGTTGTCGGGTCGCGTAGTCTGATCCTCTTCCCCGACCACCCGTCCGCAAGCGACCCGCGAGGAGTCAGTACACCCGATGGCAGTCGGTTCCGGGGGATCGGACTTCGTCCACCTGCACGTCCACACCGAGTACTCCATGCTGGATGGAGCCTCGCTTCTGGACGGCCTCTTCACGCGCGTCAACGACCTCGGCATGACCTCGATCGCGATGACCGATCACGGCAACCTGCACGGGGCCTACGACTTCTACTCCAAGGCGAAGAAGTACGGCGTCAAGCCGATCATCGGCATCGAGGCCTACGTCACGCCGGGCACCGCTCGCGGCGAGCGACGCCGGGTGAAGTGGGGCAAGGGCAGATCGGGCGACGGCACCGAAGAGGGCGGCAACGACGTCGCTGGTGGCGGCGCCTACACCCACATGACGATGTGGGCCGAGAACACCGAGGGGATGCACAACCTCTTCCGGCTCTCGTCGCGCTCCAGTCTCGAGGGCTACTACTTCAAGCCCCGGATGGACAAGGAGATCCTCGCTGAGCACAGCAAGGGCCTCATGGTCAGCACCGGCTGCCCCAGCGGCGCGATCCAGACCCGGCTGCGGCTCGGGCAGTGGGACGAGGCCGTGCGCGAGGCGGCCGAGCTGCAGGACATCTACGGCAAGGACAGCGTCTTCCTGGAGTTGATGGATCACGGCATCGACATCGAGAAGCGGGTTCGGGACGACCTGCTGCGCCTGGGCAAGGAGCTGGGCCTCCCGCCGATCGCGACCAACGACTCGCACTACAACAACCCCGACGACGCCGACGCCCACGACGCGCTGATCTGCGTCGCGTCGGGCAAGCGTCTCTCGGACACCAACCGGCTGAAGTTCGACGGCGGCGGCTACTACATCAAGTCCGCTGCCGAGATGCGCGAACTGTGGGCCGACCGGTTCGGGATGCCCGAGGCGTGCGACAACACCGTGGCGATCGCCGAGCGCTGCTCGGTCGAGTTCGCCGAGTCCACGGGCGGCTACATGGCCCGGGCGGACGTGCCGGCCGGCGAGACCGAGGAGTCCTGGTTCCGCAAGGAGGTCTGGCGCGGCATCGAGGCCCGTTATCCCGGGGACAAGCTGGACCAGGCGGTCAAGGACCGGGTCAACTTCGAGCTGCAGATCATCGCCGACAAGGGTTACTGCGGCTACTACCTCGTGGTCGCCGACTTCATCGGCTGGTCCAAGGACAACGGCATCCGGGTGGGTCCCGGTCGTGGTTCGGGTGCGGGGTCCATCGCGGCGTACGCCCTGCGAATCACCGACCTGTGCCCCCTGGAGCACGGCCTGTTCTTCGAGCGCTTCCTCAACCCCGAGCGCCCCTCGATGCCCGACTTCGACATCGACTTCGACGATGCCCGCCGCGGCGAGGTGATCAACTACGTCAGCGACAAGTACGGCGCCGAGCGGGTCGCCCAGATCGCCACCTTCGGCCGGCTGAAGTCGAAGGCTGCGATCAAGGACGCGGCCCGGGTGCTCGACCACGGATTCGCGATCGGCGACAAGATCACCAAGGCCCTGCCCGCCGACGTCATGGGCAAGGGCGTCCCGCTGAAGGACATCTTCAACCCCGACCACAAGCGCTACAACGACGCCGGTGAGTTCCGCGCCCTCTACGAGCAGGACGCCGAGGTCCGCACGATCTACCAGACGGCCCTCGGGCTCGAGGGTCAGATCCGCAACTGGGGCGTGCACGCGGCCGGCGTGATCATGTCGAGCGAGCCGTTGATCGACATCGTGCCGATCATGGCTCGCCCGCAGGACGGCGCGGTGATCACCCAGTTCGACTACCCGATGTGTGAGTCGCTGGGCCTGGTCAAGATGGACTTCCTGGGTCTCTCCAACCTCCGCACGCTCGAGGACGCCCTGATCAACATCAAGGCCAACCGCGACGAGACGGTCGTCCTGGAGGAGCTTCCGTTCGACGATCGGGCGACCTATGAGCTGATGGGTCGCGGCGACACGCTGGGTGTGTTCCAGCTCGATGGTTCCGGCATGCGCGCGCTGCTGCGTTCGATGCAGCCCGACAAGTTCGCCGACATCACGGCCGTCAGCGCGCTCTACCGTCCGGGCCCGATGGGTGCGGACTCCCACAACAAGTACGCGCACCGCAAGAACGGCCGCCAGCCGATCGAGCCGATCCACCCTGCGCTCGCCGAGGCCCTCGAGCCGGTGCTGGGGGAGACCTACGGCCTGATCGTCTACCAGGAGCAGGTGATGGCGATCGCGCAGGTGCTCGCCGGCTTCTCCCTGGGAGCCGCCGACAACATGCGCCGCGCCATGGGCAAGAAGAAGAAGGAAGAGCTCGACAAGCAGTACGCCGGCTTCGAGGCCGGCATGCTCGAGCGCGGCTACCCGCAGGCCGCCGTCAAGACGCTGTGGGAGATCCTCGTCCCCTTCGCTGACTACGCCTTCAACAAGTCGCACTCTGCGGCGTACGGCGTCATCACGTACTGGACTGCGTACCTCAAGGCGAACTACCCGACCGAGTACATGGCAGCGCTCCTGACGTCCGTGAAGGACGACAAGGACAAGATGGCGATCTACCTCAACGAGTGCCGCCGAATGAAGATCCAGGTGCTGCCGCCTGACGTCAACGAGTCCGCGCACGACTTCACCGCTGTCGACCGTGACATCCGGTTCGGTCTGACCGCCGTCCGCAACGTCGGCTCCCACGTCGTCGACGGGGTCGTCTCCGGTCGCAAGGAGAACGGGCGCTACGGCGACTTCAACGAGTTCCTTTCCAAGGCGCCCGCCCAGGTGTGCAACAAGCGTGTCGTCGACTCGCTGATCAAGGCGGGTGCCTTCGACGACATGAAGCACAAGCGCCGGGCGCTGGTCGCGATCCACGAGACGGCCGTTGACCAGTACGTCGACATCAAGCGCAACGAGGCGATCGGCCAGGACTCCCTCTTCGGGGGACTGGGCGACGACGACGGTGGTGACGGCGGGTTCGGGGTCAGCGTGGCGATTCCGGACCTCGACGAGTGGGACAAAATGACGCTGCTCGGCCACGAGCGCGAAATGCTGGGGCTCTACGTCTCCGACCACCCCCTGCTCGGCCTCGAGCACGTGCTCTCCCAGGGCACCGACTGCACGATCGGCCAGCTGGTCACCGACGAGGACCGCCCCCACAACTCGACGGTGACGGTTGCTGGTCTGATCACCTCGGTGCAGCGCAAGATCACCAAGAACGGTGACCCGTGGGCCACGGTGACCCTCGAGGACCTCGAAGGTGGCATTGACGTGCTGCTCTTCCCGAGTTCCTACCGGCTCGCCGCGCCGTACCTCACCGACGACGCGATCATTCGCGTCCGCGGCCAGCTCGACAAGGAGCGCGACACTCCGCAACTGCGCGGCCAGGAAGTCACCCTGCCCGATCTCGACAAGGGCAGTGACGGGCCGGTCGTGATCAGCCTGCCGTCCACCCGCTGCACCGGTCCGGTGGTCCAGTCCCTGCGGGATGTCCTGGCGACGTACCCGGGCCTGACCGAGGTGCGGCTGCAGTTGTTGAGCCGCGACTCCACCAAGCTCATGCGCCTGGGGGACAATCTCAGAGTGACTCCCAGCCCGTCCCTCTTCGCGGACCTCAAGCAACTCCTCGGACCGGGGTGCCTGAGTTGAGGGCATCGCTGCGACCGATCCTCGTGATCCCGGTCGTCCTCGGCGCCGCCCTCGGCCCGCTCGGTGGCTGGCTCTGGTGGACGTGGTGGGGGCCGGCGCCCGAGGGCAAGATCTACGACACCCGGGTGGGTGCCAAGTGGTACCCCGACCCGTTCGATCCGGGCATCGCGCGCGACTTCGGCGGTACGGCGACGTACGTCGTCCTCGGGCTCGGCCTGGCCCTGCTGCTCGGCATCGTGGCCGCCATCCTGTGTCGCCGCACGGCCGTCGGAGGGCTGGTTGCCGTCGTCCTGGGCGCGGCCGCCGGCGCAGCGCTGATGGTCCTGGTCGGCACCAGTTTCAGCCCGCCCGATCCGGCAACCCTGGTCGCGAGCCACCAGGTCGGCGACGCCCTGCCCGGACACCTCCATGTCGCGGGCTGGACGCCGTACCTCATCTGGCCGGTGGGTGCGCTGCTCGGCTACTTCGTGGTGATGGTCAGCATCCTCACGCCTTCGCGCCCGCCCGCGGCGGTCAGTTCGGAGACCAACGAGTCCGCGCGACCTCCGTCGCCGGCAGCGACCTGATCACGTTCATCACCCGCAGTTCCGAGCGAAGCAGGTTGGTCACCAGCAGCAGGCGCTCCGCAGCGTCGGTCGCTTCCAGCAACTCCTGACGCTCGGCGAGGGGGAGTGGCGTGCACGCCGCGAGGGTCCAGGAGAGGAAGACGGGGTCACGGGGCAGGTTGCCCTCGAGCGGATCCGTCGCAATGTCCTGGAGCACGTGCCGGTAGGCCGCGAAGACGGCGCGGGCCTGCATCACGATGTCGCCCGGCACCTTGGAGGCGACCTCGGGGAGTTCGGTCACCTCGCCGAGCGGGAACGCGTCGGTGGTGCGCAGGCGGTTGAGCTGGATCCGGTCCCGGCCGACCGCGACGATGTCGAAGGTTCCGTCCGGGTGTGCCTCGACCTCGGTCAGCTGGACGCGCACGCCGACCCGGAACAGGGACTGGGCGCCGTGGTCGCCGACCTCGTAGCCCTCACGGATTGCGACAGTGCCGAAGACACGCTCGGCGGGGTCCTCGATCCGCAGCAGGTGGTGCACCAGGGCGCGGTACCGGTCCTCGAAGATGTGCAGCGGCATGCTGACTCCCGGATACAGCACCGCGTTGAGCGGGAACATCGGAAGCTCGTCGGCCACGGTCCCGACACTAGTGCCGGAGTGCCTCAACCACCGGGACGTGGCCGGGAGCGGGCGGCCGCGCCCGTAGAATCGCCACATGTCTTTGATCCGTCGCATCGACCTGCGTGACGTCGACAACGTCGACTATCGCGCAGCTGTACCCCGCGCCGACTTCGACATCGAAGCAGCCGTGCCGGCGGTGCATGCGATCTGTGAGGAGGTCCGTACCCGCGGCCTCGACGCGATCCGCGAGTTCGGCGAGAAGTTCGACGGCGTGGTCGTCGACGACATCCGCGTCGCGCCCGAAGCGTTGAAGGCGGCGCTGGAGCAGCTCGACCCCGACATCCGGGCCGGGCTCGAGGAGTCGATCCGTCGGCTCCGCCTGACCTGCGCGAACGAACTCGAGCAGGACGCCGTCACCGACCTCGGTCCCGGTGCGCGGGTGACGCACCGCAAGGTGCCGGTCGGCCGGGTCGGCCTCTACGTCCCCGGTGGCCTGGCGCCGCTGGTCTCGAGTGTTCTGATGAACGTCGTACCCGCGCAGATTGCCGGCGTGCAGTCCATCGCGTTGTCGAGCCCGCCGCAACGTGAGTTCGGCGGATCCGTGCACCCGACGATCCTTGCGGCGTGTGCCCTGCTCGGGGTCGAGGAGGTGTACGCCGTCGGCGGCGCCCAGGCGATCGCGATGTTCGCCTACGGGCTCTCGACAGGCTCGACCAGCGTGTGTGACCGCGTGGACCTGGTCACGGGGCCCGGCAACATCTACGTGGTCACGGCCAAGCGCATCCTCAAGGGCAAGATCGGCATCGACTCCGAGGCCGGTCCGACCGAGATCGCGATCCTCGCGGACGACACGGGTGACGCTTCCTACGTCGCGGCTGACCTGATCAGCCAGGCCGAGCACGACCCGCTCGCTGCCTCCGTGCTGGTGACGACGTCCGAGCGGCTCGCCGCCGAGGTCGAGGCCGAGCTCGACGTGCAGGTGGCGGCCACCAAGCACACCGACCGGATCACGACCTCGCTGCGCGGCCAGCAGTCGGGCATCGTGCTGGTGCGCGACCTGGAGCAGGGCCTCGACGTCGTCAACGCCTACGCCGCCGAGCACCTCGAGATCCACACCGAGAATGCCGCGGACTGGGCCGCTCGCGTCCGCAACGCCGGCGCGATCTTCGTCGGACCGCACTCGCCCGTCAGCCTCGGCGACTACTGCGCCGGCTCCAACCACGTGCTGCCGACGGCCGGCTGCGCCTGCCACTCCTCGGGCCTCTCGGTGCGCGCCTTCACCAAGTCCATGCACGTCATCGAGTACTCCCGCGAGGGCCTGGCCGAGGTCGCCGACCACGTCGTCACCCTCGCCGAGGCCGAGGACCTGCCGGGCCACGGTGCGGCCATCACGGCCCGGACGCAGTCGTGACCGGTCCGGCCAGCTGGCCGCCCCTGCGCGAGGAGCTCCGCGGCATCGAGCCGTACGGCGCCCCGCAGCTCGACGTGCCGGTCCAGCTCAACGTCAACGAGAACCCCTATGGGCCGTCTGCCCTCTGCATCGCCGACATCGCGACGTCGGTCGCCGAGGCGTCGGTGACCCTGAACCGGTACCCCGACCGGGAGTTCGTCGACCTGCGCACCGCGCTGGCGTCGTACCTCTCGAAGGACACGCCGGCCGGGATCGTGCCGGAGCAGGTCTGGGCGGCCAACGGCTCCAACGAGGTCATGCTTCAGCTCCTGCAGGCCTTCGGTGGGCCCGGCCGCACGGCGGTGAGCTTCGCGCCGACGTACTCGATGTATCCAGAGTACGCCCGGGACACCAACACCCGCTGGGTCGCCGGACACCGGGCCGAGGACTTCTCCCTCGACCTCGACGCCGCGCGCGACCTGGTCAAGACCGAGCAGCCGAGCGTGATCCTGCTGCCGAGCCCGAACAACCCGACCGGCACCGCCCTGCCGCCCGAGGCTGTTTCCATGTTGTGCGAGGCCGCCGGGGATGACGGGATCGTCGTCGTCGACGAGGCGTACGGCGAGTTCCGCCGCACGGGCGTCCCGAGCGCGCTCGAACTGCTGCCGTCGTACCGCAATCTCGTGGTGACCCGGACGATGAGCAAGGCCTTCGCGGGCGCCGGACTGCGACTGGGCTACCTCGCAGCGGACCCGGCCATCTGCGATGCGATCCGGGTGGTGCGCCTGCCGTACCACCTCTCTGCCGTCACCCAGGCCGTCGCGCTGGCGGCCCTGCGCCACGCCCCCGAACTGCTCGGCAAGGTCGACGAACTGCGGGTCGAACGCGACGCGTTGGTCGCCTGGCTGCGTGCCGAGGGGTACGACGTCGCCGACTCGGATGCGAATTTCGTGTTGTTCGGACGATTCGCCGACCGTCATGCTGTCTGGCAGGGTCTTCTGGATCAGGGTGTCCTGATCCGGGAAACCGGACCGGACGGCTGGCTCCGGGTGTCCGTCGGGACGCCGGCGGAGATGGATGCGTTCAAGCAGGCCCTGAGCAGCACGGCTGAAGATCGAACCCCCAAGAAAATCCAGAAGGTGGAGTCATGAGTCGTATCGCGCGCATCGAGCGCCAGACGAGCGAGTCGAAGGTCGTCGTCGAGGTCAACCTCGACGGGTCCGGCCGCCACGACATCTCCACGGGCGTCGGCTTCTACGACCACATGCTCACTGCGTTCGCGCGGCACGCGCTGGTCGACCTCACGGTGCAGACCTCCGGCGACGTCCACATCGACGCCCACCACACGGTCGAGGACACGGCCATCGCCCTGGGTCAGGCCCTGCGCGAGGCGCTCGGCGACAAGGTCGGCATCCGTCGCTTCGGCGACGCCACCGTTCCGCTCGACGAGGCACTCGTGCACGCCGTCGTCGACGTCTCCGGTCGCCCGTACTGCGTGCACACCGGCGAGCCCGAGGGCCAGCAGTACGTCGCCCTCGGTGGCTCCGGGGTGTCGTACCTCGGGTCGCTGACCCAGCACGTCTTCGAGTCGATCGCCTTCCACGGCCACTTCGCCCTGCACGTGCGAGTGCTCGCGGGCCGCGAGCCGCACCACATCGTGGAGACGCAGTTCAAGGCGTTCGCGCGTGCGTTCCGTGACGCCGTCGCGATCGACCCGCGGGAGACGGGCATTCCGTCGACCAAGGGCGCTCTGTGACGCTGGGCAAACCGTCGGTCGTCGTCCTGGACTACGGGTCGGGCAACCTCCGTTCCGCTGTGCGCGCGATCGAGCGCGCCGGCGCGGAGGTCACCCTGACCGCCGACGTGGACGCGGCGCTCGCGGCCGACGGCCTGCTGGTGCCCGGAGTCGGGGCCTACGAGGCCTGCATGCGCGGGCTCCGGGCGATCCGGGGCGAACGGATCATCGGCCAGCGGCTGTCCGGCGGCCGACCGGTGCTGGGCATCTGTGTCGGCATGCAGATCCTCTTCGCACGCGGCATCGAGCACGGTGTCGAGACCGAGGGCTGCGGTGAGTGGCCCGGTGTCGTCGAGCGGTTGCAGGCGCCGATCGTCCCGCACATGGGCTGGAACACCGTCGACGTACCGGCAGAGTCACGATTGTTCGCCGGCGTCGAGGACGAGCGCTTCTACTTCGTGCACTCCTACGGCGTACGGGACTGGACCCTGGTCACCAACGACCGGACTCCCGAGAGCCACCAGCCGCGCGTGACCTGGGCCGAGCACGGCCCGGCCGGTGCCACTGATCGATTCGTTGCGGCCGTCGAGAACGGACCGCTGTGCGCGACGCAGTTCCACCCGGAGAAGTCGGGGGATGCGGGCGCACAACTACTGAGGAACTGGGTGGAATCACTGTGAGCGTGGCCAAGAGCAGGTACCTGGAAATGCTTCCCGCCGTCGACATCAAGGGCGGTCAGGCGGTCCAGTTGGTGCAGGGCATCGACGGTTCGGAGAAGGCCTTCGGTGACCCGATCCAGGCCGCATTGCGCTGGCAGGAAGCCGGCGCCGAGTGGATCCACCTCGTCGACCTCGACGCGGCGTTCGGTCACGGCAACAACCGCGCGCTCCAGGCCGAGATCGTCGGCAAGCTCGACATCAAGGTCGAGATGAGTGGTGGCATCCGCGACGACGAGTCGCTCGAGGCCGCGATGGCCACGGGCTGCCGTCGGGTCAACATCGGCACCGCCGCGCTGGAGCAGCCCGAGTGGTGCGCGAAGGCCATCGCGAAGTACGGCGACCGCGTGGCCATCGGTCTCGACGTCCGCGGCACCACGCTGGCCGCCCGCGGCTGGACGCAGGAGGGCGGAGACCTCTACGAGACGCTCGCCCGCCTCGACTCCGAGGGCTGTGCCCGTTACGTCGTCACCGACGTCAACAAGGACGGCATGCTCCAGGGGCCGAACCTCCAGTTGCTCAAGGATGTCTGTGCGGCGACCGACAAGCCGGTCGTTGCCTCCGGCGGTGTCACCACGCTCGAGGACATCGCGGCCCTGATGCAGTTGGTGCCGATCGGCGTCGAGGGCGCCATCGCAGGAACCGCGCTCTACACCGGCCAGTTCACCCTCGAGGACGCGCTCGCGCTGACCCGGGGTGGCCTCGTATGACCTTGGCCGTCCGCGTGATCCCGTGCCTGGACGTGGACGCGGGTCGTGTGGTCAAGGGCGTGAACTTCCAGGAGTTGCGCGACGCCGGCGACCCCGTCGAGCTCGCCCGGTTGTACGACGCGGAGGGCGCCGACGAGTTGACCTTCCTCGACATCTCGGCATCCCACGAGGGTCGCGCCACGACGATGGAGATCGTCTCGGCGACCGCCGAGCAGGTCTTCATCCCGCTCACCGTCGGCGGGGGAGTCTCTTCCGTCGAGGACGTCGACCGGCTGCTGCGAGCGGGCGCTGACAAGATCGCCGTCAACACCGCCGCGATCCAGCGGCCGCAGTTGATCGAGGAGATCGCCCAGCGCTTCGGCAACCAGGTGCTGGTGCTCTCCGTCGACGCGCGCCGGGTCCTCTCCGGAGCCGACACCCGCACCGACTCGGGCTTCGAGGTCACCACGCACGGGGGCCGCAAGTCCGCCGGCCTGGACGCCATCGAGTGGGCCGTTCGCGCTGCCGAGTTGGGCGCGGGGGAGATCCTGCTCAACGCCATGGACGCCGACGGCACCACCGACGGCTTCGACCTCGACCTGATCCGCCGCGTGCGCGCGGAGGTGTCGATCCCTGTCATCGCCTCGGGAGGTGCCGGCGCCGTCGAGCACTTCGCTCCCGCCGTCGAGGCCGGCGCCGACGCCGTACTTGCGGCAACCGTCTTCCACTTCGGCACCCTGCGCATCAGCGACGTCAAGGGCGCGCTCGCCGACGCGGGTGTACCCGTCCGCTGATCGGGCAAGGTCGAGCCATGACCTACGAGACCTATCAGCCTTCCTCGGCACCGTCCCCTGCCGGTGCTGAACGGGGCCCTTGGCGCGTCGCCGTCGAGTACTCCAACCAGGGCCAGGCCAAGCCGTCCACGATCGTCCAGATCGGCAACACGGAGTTCGAGGATCACGCCTTCGCCCTCGCCACGGCCCAGCGGACGGCCTTCGAGTACAACCCGCCGGACCCGTGGTCACCGCAGGGCCGCAATGTCTTCCGTGACGGCCCCGACGGGTTCCTCGTGGTCATCGAGGGCGCAACCGCGACGTTCCACATGAGCGTGCGGCTCGTCGAGTACGTCGGCAAGGTCTAGGACCTCGCGACGCTGAGGACCTCGGCCAGGTTCTCGAGGATGTGGACATGGGGGCCACTGCCTTCGGTCATCGTGACGACCAGTCGGTCGCCCCAGAGCATGGCGTCGTCCGGCCTCGTGAAGTGTTCCGTTGGCACCGCGACGATCCTGCTGAGCGTCGGTCGATCGCCTATTCGCAACCGCGAAGAGCTCTGCCTGTGGACAACGGAGGGTTGTCCACAGGCCATGTCGCGTGGGTGTCGGATGTCGGTCCGTCGAGGGAGAATGCGCAGCAGATTCGAGCGCTCGGCTGAGAGCAGAATCTGGCGATCTGCATTGAAATAGAACTGGTGTTCGAGTAAAATGAGTCCATGACATCTCGGGTCACGGAGCAGGAGATCAGGTCGTTCATCGACCGGCTCTCCGATGCGCGGGGCCCTGCGGATGCCCAGGGACAGATCGATGTGATCGGTGCTCTCGAGGATCTGAAGTCGGCCGCGTGTGCGGTGCAGGCTGAGACGGCGGTGGCGTACGACGCGACGCGGCGTTCTGCGCAGGCGGCGGTGGGTGTGCCGGTGGCTCGGCGGGGTCGTGGGGTGGCGGCGGAGATCGCGTTGGCGCGCCGCGAGTCGCCCCACCGCGGGCAGGTGCTGCTGGGTCTGGCGAAGGTGCTGCATTCGGAGATGCCCCACACCCTCGCTCGTCTGCGTGACGGTGGTCTGAGTGAGTTCCGGGCCATGTTGATCGCCCGGGAGACCGCGTGTCTGGAGGTCGAGCACCGGATGTTCGTCGATGAGGAGATCTGCGCCGACCCCGCCGGGCTGGAAGGTGTGGGGACCCGGGAACTGATCGGTCGGGTCAAGCGCCTGGTCGCCGAGCTCGACCCCGCTGCCGTGGTCAAGCGTGCCCGTCAGGCTGAGGCTGATCGCAACGTCACCGTGCGCCCGGCGCCGGACACGATGGCCTACCTCAGTGGACTGATGCCCGTCGCCCAGGCCGTCGCGGCCTACGCTTCGCTGCGCAAGGACGCCGAAGCAGCGCGTGCGGCGGGTGACCCGCGGTCACTGGGACAACTGATGTCGGACCTGTTGTTGGCTCGGGTCACCGGGGTGCCGGACACCGGCACCCCCGAGTCGGCGCCTGCGGTGCCGGTCACGGTGAACATCACGATGTCCGACGAGTCGCTGGCCGGTGGCCATGGCCCGGCCGAAGCCTCCGCGGAC
This sequence comes from Nocardioides sp. WS12, assembly GCF_014108865.1. NCBI lineage: Bacteria > Bacillati > Actinomycetota > Actinomycetes > Propionibacteriales > Nocardioidaceae > Nocardioides > Nocardioides sp. WS12. The sequence continues at coordinate 2,666,665 of NZ_CP053928.1, forward strand.
GGTGTCGCCGGTGAGGTGATCCCGGCCGAGGTCGCCCGGCACCTGATCGCCAGTGCGGCCGATGCAGAGGTGATCGCGTGGTTCCGGTGCCTGTACCGCAACCACCTGGGCCGGTTGGTCGCGATGAGCAGCAAGCAGCGTCTGCATTCGCGGGCGATGGGGGAGTTCCTGGCCATCCGGGGTGCCGGGATCTGCGCCTCGCCCTATTGCGATGCCCCGATCAGGCACAACGACCACATCCACCCCGCCGATCACGGCGGTGCGACGTCGACGGACAACGGGCAGGGCCTGTGCGAGGCCTGCAACCACGCGAAACAGGCACCCGGGTGGCGACAACACGTGGTCGGGCATCGACGGGATCGACAACAGGTCGAGACCATCACCCCGACCGGCCACCGCTACACCTCGACCGCCCCGGCACCACCCGGTTGGCGCGAACCCCGCTACGTCCAGGTCGGCCCCGGCCGCTACGGCCTCATTGCTTAGTACCCGACGAGCTTGGGTGTCGCCTCGATGGCGCGCAGCGTCTCGGGCGTGCCCTGGACGGTGACGGTGCCGGCAATGTCCTGCCACGCGCCGTTGCCGACACGGAAGCGGCCGGAGTAGGTGGTGTCGAGACTGACGGCGTAGGTGCCGGTCCGCAGGTAGTTGTGGGTGATGGCGAGGGCCGGGTACGGCGCACCCGGGTCGGTTGTCTTGAGTGACTCCTGGTCGCCAAAGGTCCAGTGGTACTCGCTGGGAGTCGCCTCGATCGTGATCCGCTGTCCCAGCAGCGTGACGGAACGCGTCACAGGGGCAGTCCCCGTCGTGTAGAAGATCGTGTCGAAGTTGACGAGGGTCAGCCCGTTAGGCGGTTGGACGACCAGCGGGGAAGCGGGCCACTTGAGTCGGCGCATGGCCTCGAGGACCTGGCCGGGAGTAATGGCGCCGGCAGCGTTGGCCTCCGCCGCGCCGATACAGCGGCGACCAGACGGCTCGCCGTTGACGGTGACCTGGTAGAAGACGCCGGGCTTGCCCGCTTCCGTCGTGCACGTCAGGTTGCGCCCGCACACGGCACCTACTTTGACGGCGCACATCGGGTACAGGAACACCTTCGGCCCCTTGGTGCCAGCCACGGCGGGGAGAGCCGCGGCTCCGCCCTTGAAACACGTCTGTTTGACGTTCTTGAGGCTGACGGCCCCGTTGCATCCAGCTGCAGCGGGTGTTTGGAGCCCCAGAACAACGAAGGGCATCAAGGCGAAAGCCAGTGCGATGCGCACCGCGGGATTCATAGCGGTAGGCCTTCTGTTGCGCCAACGATCCACTTTCCGTCGACGTGCGCCAGATAGAGGCGGGATTTGTACTTGCCGCCGGCCAAGGACTTTGGCTCCGCTCCCTTGGCTTCCGCGTACTCGGTCGGCTCAGCGTTCATTACGACGACCCACTGCGTTGCCGACTCGGCGCGTAGAGACAGGATCTGCTCAGTACCGCCCGTGAGGTATCCGTCGTTCTCGTAGATTTTCGCTACCTGGTCGGCGTACTCATGACACGAATCGCAATCGGGCCCTGCGACAGCCAGAAACGCTTCGGTCTGGCCGGTTTCCTGCATCCGATTGCTGAGAGCCACCCAGCGCCGAATGAACTGTTTGGCCGTCTCGCCCTTCGGCGCTTCGGTCAGCGGATCAACGGTGGGTGCAGCGCTGCTCGGCGTATCGATCGTTCCCGACGGCGTCCAGGTGGACATCGGATCGGCGGGATCGTCGCCCCCGTTGCACCCGGTCAGGGTGAGGGCAGCAAGAAGTGCCACGAGGGCGGTGCGAGGCGTACGCAATGGGTCCTCCCGAGATGGAACGCGCCCGGACCAGGGCGCGGAGTGACGCTATCCCGATCCGATCGAGATTCGCCACCTTGGCCCGGAGGCCTGTGGAGGAACGGCTCAGGCGTCCCAACCCTCGGGGCGTCGCGACTTCGGCAGCTTCGACACGACCATTCGGTAGGACTCGTCGACGGCCTCGAGCAGGTCGTCGTCGGGGATCGCGCCCGCGAGCACGAGGTCGTTCCAGCCCGAGCGGCCGATGTAGGCCATCACGGATGCGTCCTCGGGATAGCGCTGGAGCCATTCGTCGGCGACGTCGCGGGTTGCGCCCGCCTTCACGCCGACGGAGTCGCGCCCGAGGAAGGCAAAGATCTTTGCCCGCTCGCCGTCGCCGACCTTGATCACCGGGAACTCGTGGTCCCACGGGTTGTCGGGCCAGGCGCCGGGCTTGGTCAGGCAGTACGACTGGAGCTCTTCGACGTCCATGGCTCCGACGCTATCGAGATCGCGATTCGACTGGATCGACGAGGTTGTCCACAGGCCATCGTGCGGCACTGGCGAACCGCGGATCCGAGATGCAGTCTGTTGGCCCACACAGGCTCGATCTCGGGAGATCCACATGCATCCACGCCACGCCACCGACGGATTCGTGATCAGCGGTTCGATCGCCATCACGCCACCTCTGGACAACGACGAAGCGGACCTGTTGCAGGCCATCAGCATGGTCAGCTTCCGCTCGGCCATCGAGGACGCACCGTCAGCATTCCTCGCGAAACTCGCCCCCGGCCATCCTGAGGGGCCGAGCGGTTGGCTCTCGTGCGAGGACGGATGTTGCCTCGAGATCGACGAGCGCGGCTACGTCAAGGTCGACGCCATCGAACCGTGGCTGGCGTTCATCGCCGGGACGCTGCTCGCCGATCATGCCTTGGCTGGCTCGCTCATGCTCTGGGATTGCGCTGATCGCACCTTCACGGCGTTGACCGTGGACGGGACTCGGGTACGACGTCGTGCGGTTCTCCAGCACGAGCCTGCACGCCGCAGTCGTGCCGGAACAACCGCCTTGCCCCAGATCCGAAGTGTCTAGCGTCCCCGAGGCGGAATAGTCTCCGACCCACCAGAGGTTGTGACTGGTTGCACCTCGCAGTCTGCGAGGCGCAGGACGAGGTGGGGAGCAGGAGCGGGTGGCGACGGCGAACAGCGGTGCGGGTACGACGTCGGCCGGGTTCGCCGTCCTGTGGGTCGCCATCAAGCGCGAACCCTGGATCTTCGCCCTCTCGACTGTTGGGAGCCTGCTCTTCGGCGCCCTGACCGTTGCGGACGCGTGGGTGCTCGGTTGGTCCACGGACCACGTGGTGCTGCCGGCGTTCCGCGACGGCGAGATCGGCTCCGGGCTGCTGTGGGCGGTGCTGGGCCTGTTCGTCGGGGTCGCGATCCTGCGCGCAGTGGGCATTGTGGCGCGGCGTCTCGGTGCGGGCATCATGCAGTACCGGATGCAGGCGCACAGTCGCCGTGCGGTCACCCGGCAGTACCTCAAGCTCCCGCTCGCGTGGCACCAGAAGCACCCGACGGGGGAGTTGCTGTCCAACGCCAACTCGGATGTCGAGGCGGCGTGGGGGCCGATCGCGCCGCTGCCGATGGCCGTCGGCACGGTGGCGATGATGGTGATCGCCGTCGTACAGATGCTGCTGACCGACCTGGTGCTCGCGGTGATCGGCTTGCTGGTGTTCCCGCTCGTCATCGGCACCAACATCGTCTACCAGCGCCTCGCCCAGGGCTGGGCCACCCGTGCGCAGCAGTTGCGCGCCGAACTCTCCGAGATCGCGCACGAGTCCTTCGACGGCGCCCTGGTCGTCAAGACGTTGGGCCGCGAACCGGAGGAGACCGAGCGCTTCCGCGCCAAGGCCCATGAGCTCCGCGAGGCCAACATCCGGGTCGGCCGGATCCGCGCGGCCTTCGATCCGACGCTGGCCGCACTCCCGAACATCGCGGTGCTGTTCGTGCTCGTCATCGGCGTGCACCGTGTCATCGGCGGTTCGACCGGCGCGGGTGACGTCATCACCATCGCGTACCTGCTCACCGTCGTGTCCTTCCCGATCCGCTCGATCGGCTGGCTCCTGGGCGACTTCCCCCGCAGCGTCGTCGGCTACCGCCGCGTCGCGGCCGTGCTGAACGCCTCCGGCGCCATGGAGTACGGCGACCGGCCGGCGCCGCAAACGACGGGCGGTGCGCGACTCGAGGTCGAGCACGCCGCCTTCGGATACGAGCCCGATCGCCCGCTGCTGCGCGACATCACCTTCGACGTACCACCCGGCCGGACGGTCGCTCTCGTTGGCGCGACGGCATCGGGCAAGAGCACCCTCACCACGTTGTTCGCCCGCCTCGTCGATGTCGACGCGGGCGCGATCCGTGTGGACGGGATCGACCTCCGCGACTTCGAACAGGGCGGTCTGGCCAGCGTTCTCGCGGTTGTCCCGCAGTCGGCGTTCCTCTTCGACGACACGGTCCGCGGCAACGTGACGCTCGGCCTCGACGTCTCCGACGACGACGTCTGGGAGGCCCTGCGCACCGCCCAGGCGGACGGGTTCGTCGCTGCCCTGCCCGACAGCCTCGACGCCAGGTTGGGGGAGCGGGGCACCACCCTGTCGGGCGGCCAGCGACAGCGGCTCGCCCTGGCCCGTGCACTGGTGCGTCGACCGCGCCTGATGGTGCTGGACGACGCGACCTCAGCCGTTGACCCGGAGGTCGAAGCCCGTATCCTCGCCGGACTCGGTGGGGTTTCGCGGCTCGCTGACGCTCGCACCTCAACCACCGGGATGACGCTCGTGGTGGTCGCCTACCGCAAGGCCACCATCGGCCTCGCCGACGAGGTGCTCTTCCTCGCTGACGGCGCGATCGCGGACCGCGGTACCCATGACGAACTCGTCGCCCGCAACGCCGACTACGGGCGCCTCGTCAACGCCTACGAGACCGAGTCGGCGGAGGTTGTCCGATGAGCACCACCGAGCGCGCACCCGAGCAGACGCACCTCAGTACCGGTGAGGACATCGGTGCCTGGGCAACGATCCGTCGCGGCATCCACCACTCGCCCGAGCTCAAGGAGGGCATCGGCTGGACGCTTGCGCTTGCTGTCCTCGCGTCCGTCGGTCAGGTGATCGTGCCGATCGCGGTCCAGCAGACCATCGACAAGGGACTGCGCGGACCGGACGGGCCCGACCCGACGTTCACCACCTGGCTCGCCCTGGCTGCGGGCCTCGCGATCGTGGTGACCAGCTGGGCGTCGTACGCCATGACGGCCCGGCTGTTCTCGACCGCAGAGCACGGGCTCGCCACGTTGCGGGTCAAGGCGTTCCGCCACGTCCACGACCTGCCGTTGCTCACCCAGAACACCGAGCGTCGCGGGTCGCTGGTCTCCCGTGTCACCAGCGACGTCGACCAGGTCAGCCAATTCCTCGTGTTCGGTGGCCTGCTGTTCGTGGTGAGTGTGGGTCAGATGCTGATCGCCACGGTCGTGATGGTCGTCTACAGCTGGCAACTCGCGCTGGTGGTGTGGGTCTGCTTCGCGCCGCTGTTCTTGAGCCTGCGGTTCTTCCAGCGCAAGCTCGCCACCGCTTACGGGACGGTACGACGCCAGGTCGGCGCGCTGCTCTCGGCAGTGTCGGAGCCGGTGGTCGGCGCCACGGTCGTGAAGTCGTACGCGATCGAGGCTCGCACGCAGGAGCGCATCGACACGGCCGTCGAGGCGCACAAGGCTGCCAGTACGCGGGCACAGGGGTTCACGGCGTTCTCCTTCAGCCTGGGTGGCATCTCGGCCGGTTTCGCCAACGCGGCGGTGCTCATCGTCGGCATCTGGCTCGGCCAGGGCTTCGCCTGGGGCGAGGGCATCAGCGCCGGTGAGGTGCTGGCGTTCGCGTTCCTGGTCACCCTGTTCGTGGGCCCGGTCCAGATGGGCACGCAGATCCTGACCGATGCGCAGAACGCCATCGCCGGGTGGCGGCGGGTGATCGGCATCCTCGACACTCCAGCCGACCTCGTCGATGCCGGTCCCGACGGTCAATCACTGCCCAGGGGCGCGATCGACGTCCGGTTCGAGCAGGTCGCCTTCTCCTACCCGGGCGGCTCCGAGGTGCTGACCGACATCGATCTGGTGGTCCCTGCCGGCCAGCGGGTCGCCGTGGTCGGGGAGACCGGTTCGGGCAAGTCGACGATCGCGAAGCTGCTGACGCGACTGATGGACCCGTCCCGTGGGCAAGTCCTGCTCGACGGCATCGACTTGCGCCGGATCGCGGAGAGTGCGCTGCGCAGCAGCGTCGTCCTCGTGCCGCAGGAGGGCTTCCTCTTCGACGACACGCTGGCCGCCAACGTCCGCTATGGCCGTCTGGGCGCCACCACGGAAGACATCGTCGATGCCGCCGAGGCCATCGGCCTGGGCGATTGGCTGGCGGGCCTGCCCGACGGCGTCGAGACCCGCGTCGGCCAGCGCGGTGAGTCGCTGTCGGCGGGGGAGCGGCAACTCGTCGCGCTCCTGCGCGCGCAGCTCGCCGATCCCGACCTCCTCGTGCTCGACGAGGCGACCAGCTCGGTCGACCCGGAACTGGAGACCCGCATCGGCCGCGCGCTCGAAAGACTGTTGAGCGGACGCACCTCGGTCACCATCGCGCACCGCCTGTCGACGGCCGAGGCCGCCGACGTCGTGGTCGTCGTCGACCGGGGCCGGATCGTCCAGCACGGGACGCATGCCGAGCTCGCAGCACAGCCCGGCACGCCGTACGCACGACTCCACGCATCGTGGGTGCGGTCGTCCGGCTCCAGCCAACCGCGATAATGGAGCCGTGACCTCCCTCGACCCGGCGATTGCCGACCGCCTGAAGCGCACCGACGACGGCCTGGTGCCTGCGATCGTGCAGCAGTACGACACCGGCGAGGTGTTGATGATGGCGTGGATGGACAACGAGGCGCTGCACCGCACGCTCACGACCGGCCGGGCGACGTACTGGAGCCGTTCGCGCAACGAGTACTGGGTCAAGGGCGAGACCTCGGGCAACCCGCAGCACGTGCACGAGGTGCGCCTCGACTGCGACGGCGACACCCTCCTGCTCAAGGTCGACCAGGTGGGCGTCGCCTGCCACACGGGCGCCCGCACCTGCTTCGACGACGGGTTGCTCAGTGCCTGACCACGACCTGCGCAAGACGTTCGGGCCGACGGTCCTGCTCGGCCTGGCCGGCAGCGGTTTCGCTGCGGTGGCCGGTCATCGGGCGCTGCTCGCCGTTCCCGACGAGTTCCTCAAGACGGCCGGGCTGGTCGGCTTCACGGGACAGGACGACAGCGTCGTCGAGTTCCCGCTCGCCGGTGCACTGGCACTGGTCGCCCTCGCGTGCTGGGGCGTGCTGCTGGTCACCCGGGGCGTCGTACGACGGATCGTGGCCGCCCTTGCGGCGGTGGCCGCCGCAGGGATCCTCGCGGTGGTGGTCATCGGCGGGTTCGTCCAGGACGACGACGCGGCGGCCGACCTGAGCACTCGACTCGGTCTCGGTGGTGCGACGGTGCCGCTTGAGCGCAGCCCGTGGTTGTGGGTCGCGCTGGCCTCTGCCCTCCTCGCCCTGATCGCTGCCGTGGTGGCCGTTCGATACGTGGGTTCGTGGCCCGAGATGGGCACGCGGTACGACGCTCCCGGAACCGATCACGTGCCGGCGGCCAGTGACCCCGAGGAGCAGACGAACATCGACTTGTGGAAGTCACTGGACGAGGGCACCGACCCGACGGACGCGTGACCCCCTAGAATCGTCGCGTTCCACCAGCAATCCGGAACACCAGCAATCCCGAAACGAGGAGACTCCACATGGCCGACGATCACGGCAACACCCCGGCAGCCTGGACTGCGGTCCTGGTCTCCCTCGTGGGATTCACGATCGGTGCCGTGGGCATGTCCGTGACGCCGCTGAACTGGCCGCTCTTCTGGGTCGGCACCGTCATCGCGGTCGCCGCCCTGCCACTGTTCTTCGTGCTGGTCAAGATGGGCCTGCACGAGTCGAGCCACTGAGCGTATGACGCTCACGGCGCCTCCGGTCCTCACCAGCGGGCAGGCTCGCTGGCGCCGGATGGTGCCGCCTGTTCTCGTCGCCGGTGGCCTCGCCGCTGCGGTGACGGCGCTGCACATGCGGGATCCGCACGAGCAGGGGTCCTGGGGCATGTGCCCCCTCGCGGCGCTCGGGATCCACTGCCCGGGCTGTGGCGGTCTGCGTGCCGTCAACGACCTCGGCAACTTCCGGATCGCTGACGCGGCCAGCAGCAACTTGCTGTTCCTCTTGTCGATCCCGGTGCTGGGCTACATCTTCTGGCTCTGGACCTCGGGGCGCTGGTCCGGCCGTGGCTGGGACCCGTCGGATCGCTGGCTGCGCAACGCGGGGCTGGCCCTGGCCGTCTCTGCTGCGATCTTCACGATCCTGCGCAACACAACGGCGGGGTCCTGGCTCGCGCCGTAGCGCTCACCTGAACCCCGCCGTGATGGTGCGTGGTGAAGAGAGACCTCAGAAGTCGCTGTAGAGGCTTCCGGAGAAGCTGTCGGTCGCGATGATCAGGATCCAGACGATCACACCGATGACGATGCTCGCGATACCGAGGCTCAGGCCGGCGATGGCCAGGCCCTTGCCGGTCTTCTTGCCTTCGTCGATCTCCTTCTTCGCGAGGAAGCCGGTGACCGTTGCGGCGATGCCGAGCACGAAGTACGTGCAGCAGAGCAGGCCGAGGATGCCGGTGACGAGCGAGACGATCGCCAGCACCGAGGTCTGGGTGGGCTGTCCGCCGCCGGCGCCGAAGGCAGGCTGGCCGTAGGGCTGGCCGGGGCCACCGTAGCCACCACCGGGCGGGGGCGGGGGAGTTCCGTAGGGCGGTTCGTTGTAGCTCACGTGTCTGCCTTTCATGGGTACGGCCGAGGGTCGGGCTGTGGTGGGAACCCTAACGGCCGCGTCGATCTACCGCAGCAGGCGCCCGTGCTGGTCCGTCGGGCGGCCGGTCAGGAGCACGATCCCGTCGATGATCGACCACAGGCAGAAGGCCGGCAGGGTGACGAATCCGATGATCGCGCAGAGCAGTACCCAACTGATGAGCGATCCGAGCAACTGCGTCAGGCCGATTCCGATCTGCCCCTGGTACAGGCGCCCGACGCCACAGACGCCGACGAAGGGGAGCAGCAGGTTCAGCAGGCCGGCGGCGAGTTTCGACTTGTCGGACATCGGCTGACCGGTGACCGGGTCGACGCCGTACCCCGGAACCATCGCGTACCCGTAGGGTGCCGGCGCGCCGTACGGAGGCGGAAACGGCTGCTGGAACCCCGGCTGGTAGGGCTGTTGGTACGGCGGGTACGGGCCGGACGGTTCCTCCGGCGGCGGGTAGGCGTCACTCACGAGCCGAGGCTAGGGCAATCGCAGGTCACCTGCGCACGGAACGCCGGCGCCGTTCGGGCGACGCTGTCGAGGCGGAACAATGGTCGGACTGTGTGTGGGGCGTTGAGGGCCGCGTGACACACTCGACACACCCCTTGGGCGAGAGCCGCCCGAGGTCTCACCGACTCAACGGAGGCGACATGTCGGCCCCCCAGGCCTCCCAGCCCACGGTGCTCGACGGGATCGTCGCCGGAGTGCTCGAGGACCTCGCGGTCCGTCAGGCGTCCGTGTCGGAAGCCGATCTCCGCGCCGCTCTTGCCGATGTCGATGCACCGCGCGACCCGATGCCCCATCTGCGTGGCGCGGGTTCGAGCGTGATCGCCGAGGTCAAGCGCAAGAGCCCGAGCAAGGGCGAGCTGGCCGAGATCGCCGATCCCGCTGCGCTGGCCCGGGAGTACGCCGCCGGCGGTGCCGCCGCGATCAGCGTGCTCACGGAGCAGCGCCGTTTCAACGGCAGCCTTGCCGACCTGCGGGCCGTACGGGCCGCGGTCAACACCCCGATCCTCCGCAAGGATTTCATCGTCACGGAGTACCAGCTCCTCGAGGCGCGGGCGGCGGGCGCCGACCTGGCGCTGCTGATCGTGGCTTCGTTGCCCGGCGAGATGCTGTCCCGCCTCCACGACTACGCCCGCGAGCTCGGACTGACCGTGCTCGTCGAGGTGCACGACGAGATCGAGACGGCGCGGGCCGTTGACCTCGGCGCCGAACTGATCGGCGTCAATGCCCGCAACCTCAAGACGCTCGCCGTCGACCCCGACACCTTCGGGCGCCTCGCGCCGCACGTGCCGGCCGACCGGGTGCTCGTGGCGGAGTCCGGCATCACCGGCGCGCAAGACGTCCAGCGTTTCGTCGACGAAGGCGCCCGCGCGGTGCTCGTGGGCGAGGCCCTGGTGAAGAACGGTGCGCCGCGTGAGGCGGTCGCTGAGATGACAGGCCTGCAGATGACGGGGATTGCTGGATGAGCACGTACGGCGCCGATGACTTCGGCTGGTTCGGGGGAGCGGGCGCCTTCGGCGGCCGCTTCATGCCCGAGGCACTGATCGCAGCACTGGACGAACTGGACATCGCCTGGCAGAAGGCGATGGTCGACCCGACCTTCGTCGCGGAGTTCGAGGGCCTGCTGACCAACTACGCCGGCGTGCCGAGCATGTTGTACGACGCCCACCGGCTCTCGGAGCACGCGGGCGCCCGGATCCTGCTCAAGCGCGAGGACCTCAACCACACCGGCGCGCACAAGATCCGCAACGTCCTGGGCCAGGCCCTGCTGACCAAGCGGATGGGCAAGACGCGCGTGATCGCCGAGACCGGCGCGGGGCAGCACGGCGTCGCCTCGGCTACCGCCGCTGCGTACCTCGGCCTGGACTGCACCGTCTACATGGGTGAGGTCGACACGGAGCGCCAGGCGCTCAACGTCGCCCGCATGCAGCTGCTCGGCGCCGAGGTCATCCCGGTGAAGAGCGGTTCGCGCACCCTCAAGGACGCGATCAACGAGGCGCTGCGCGACTGGGTCGCCAGCGTCGACCACACCGCCTACCTCTTCGGCACCGCCGCGGGTCCGCACCCGTTCCCCAGCCTGGTGCTGTCGTTCGTGCGTGGAATCGGCGACGAAGCGCGCCAGCAGTGCCTGGACCTGACGGGCGGCCTGCCCGACGCGATCACCGCCTGCGTCGGTGGCGGATCCAACGCGATCGGCCTGTTCGCCGGCTTCCTCGATGACGCCGACGTGGACATCTACGGCTTCGAGGCCGGGGGCGACGGCGTGGAGACCGGACGGCACGCTGCGACAATCTTCGCTGGCTCCATCGGGGTGCTGCACGGTGCGCGGACCTTCGTGCTTCAGGACGAGGACGGCCAGACCATCGAGTCGCACTCGATCTCGGCCGGCCTGGACTACCCCGGGGTCGGGCCGCAGCATGCCGCGCTGGCCGAGGCCCGCCGGGCGACGTACCTCCCGGTGACCGATGCGGAGGCGATGGACGCGATGTCCCTGCTCGCTCGCACCGAGGGGATCATTCCGGCGATCGAGTCGGCGCACGCCGTCGCGGGCACGCTCAAGATCGCGAAGGAACGCCAGGGCGAGACCCTGCTCATCAACCTGTCCGGTCGTGGCGACAAGGACATGGGCACCGCCCTGGAGTACTTCAACCTCGGCACCGCAGGAGAAGCGAAGTGACCAGCAGTAGCGAGGCCTTCGCCTTCGCCCGCGCCGAGAACCGGGCCGCGCTCGTCGGTTACCTCCCGGCCGGCTACCCCGACGTCGACGGCAGCATTGCCGCGCTCAAGGCGATGGTCGACGCCGGCTGTGACGTCATCGAGATCGGCCTGCCCTACAGCGACCCGGTGATGGACGGCCCGACGATCCAGGCCGCCGCCCAGCAGGCCCTCGAGGGCGGTGTGCGCACCACCGACGTGCTCCGCACCGTCGAGGCCGTCGCCGCCACGGGCACGCCCACCCTGGTGATGACCTACTGGAACCCCGTCGAGCGGTACGGCGTCGAGCGGTTCGCGCGCGATCTCGCCAGTGCTGGCGGGGCTGGTCTGATCACCCCCGACCTGACGCCCGACTTCGCACCCGAGTGGATCGCGGCCGCGGACCAGCACGACCTCGACAAGGTGTTCCTCGTCGCCCCTTCGTCCACCGACGAGCGGATCGCCATGACGACGGCCGCCTGTCGCGGCTTCGTCTACGCGACGGCCGTCATGGGCGTCACCGGTGCCCGGACATCGACGAGTGACCTCGCGGGCCCCCTCGTCGCGCGGACCAAGGCGTCCACGAGCCTCCCCGTCGGGGTCGGCCTGGGCGTGAGCAACGGCGCGCAGGCCGCCGAGGTGGCGTCGTACGCCGACGGCGTGATCGTCGGCTCGGCCTTCGTCCGCGTCCTGCTGGACAACGCCGGCGACCGCGCGGCCGGACTGGCCGCCCTCTCGGCCCTCACCGAGGACCTGGCGAACGGCGTGGCCGGGGGCGTGCGTGCGTAGGACGTTCCGCCTCGTCGTACTGCTGATGGCCCTGGGGCTCGTGGGCACGGCCTGCGGGAGCAGCCCGGAGGAGTTCACCGGGACCCGGCTCGAGAATCCCTATGCCGCTCCCGACATCGAGCTCACCGACACCGCCGGCGAGCCGTACTCGCTCGCCGCGGACACCGACAAGCCGCTCACGCTCGTGTTCTTCGGTTACACCGAGTGCCCGGACTTCTGTCCCATGGTGCTCAACAACATCGCGGCGGCGCTCAATCGCGTCGACGACGCCGATCGCAAGAAGGTCGACGTGGTGCTCGTGACCACCGATCCCGCGCGCGACACCCCCCAGGTGATGCGTGAATACCTCGATCGCTTCAACAAGGACTTCATCGGCCTGACCGGCGACCTGGACACCATCATCGCCGTCGGCGACCCGATGGCGGTCTACGTCAACGACGGCAAGTTGTTGCCCACCGGGGGATATGACCTCGGGGGGCACTCGACCTTCACGCTCGCGATCGACAGCAACAACGAGGCCATCGCACTGTGGAACCAGGAGACGTCGAACACCGAGTTCGCCGCCGACATCCACACCCTGCTGAACCAGGACGAGGACTAGGACCAACGACGTGTTGACCCAGCTGATCACCGCCTCCATTCCGAGCCCGGCCAACGGGGTCTGGCACCTCGGGCCGTTCCCGCTGCGCGGCTACGCGCTGTGCATCATCCTCGGCATCGTCGTCGCCATCTGGATCGGCGAGAAGCGGTGGGCTGCTCGCGGCGGCACCATCGGCGAGATGCAGGACGTCGCGATCTGGGCGGTCCCCTTCGGCCTGGTCGGCGCCCGGCTCTACCACGTCGCCACCGACTGGAAGAACTACTTCGGCGAGGGCGGCGACCCGGTGTCGGCGCTCTACGTCTGGCACGGCGGCCTCGGCATCTGGGGCGGCGTGGCACTCGGCGCTGTGGGCGCCTGGATCGGAGCCCGGCGCAAGGGCATCAAGGTGCTCCCCATGCTCGACGCCCTGGCGCCCGGCGTGCTCGTCGCCCAGGCGATCGGACGCTGGGGCAACTGGTTCAACCAGGAGCTCTACGGCAAGCCCACCGACCTGCCCTGGGGCCTGGAGATCGACAAGGCCCACTTCAGCAGTTCCTACGAGCAGCAGCTCTACGAAGCGGGCACGCCGCTGCCCGACATGGCGACGTTCCACCCGACGTACCTCTACGAGTTCTTCTGGAACCTCGCCGCGTTCGCGGTGATCATCTGGCTCGAGCGCCGCTACCGCCTCGGCCACGGCCGCGTGATGGCCGTCTACGTCATGGCCTACACGGCAGGACGTGGCTGGATCGAGTACCTCCGCATCGACGACGTCCAGCTCGACAACGTCCTGGGCCTCCGCTTCAACGTGTGGACCTCGATCGTGCTCTTCGTGGCGGCTGCGGCGTACTTCCTGTGGTCGCTGCGGCATCGTCCCGGGCGCGAGGAATCGGTGTACGTCGACGAGCGCATCTCGGAGGTCGAGACTGACGTCTCAACGGCCGAGAAGACGGCCACGGACGATTCCGATGTGACGGACGAGGCATCCACCAGCGACTAACGATTGGGCAGGTGCGGTTCACACGGTGGTAATCTGGGACTTCCGCCGCGTGGGCCAGTGACGTCCCTTGCGCCTCACCTTCTGTGGCCCCTTCAAGTGGAGTGCCCACAGACGTAGTCGACGGGAGAACCCTGGTGCCTTATACGCACGCGTTCCCGCCGCCGGAGGGTCTTTACGACCCGCGTCACGAAAAGGACGCCTGCGGCGTCGCTTTCGTTGCGACGCTCACCGGTATCGCCAGCCACGACATCGTGGTGAAGGCCCTCACGGCCCTCCGCAACCTGGACCACCGCGGCGCCGCCGGCGCCGAGATCAACTCGGGCGACGGCGCCGGCATCCTGATGCAGGTTCCGGACGCCTTCTTGCGTGACGCCGCCGTCGAGGCCGGCTTCACCCTTCCGGCCGCTGGTCGGTACGCCGTCGGCACGGCCTTCCTGCCGGGCGATGAGGGTCAGGTCGCCAAGACCCGTGCCCGCATCGAGGAGATCGCCGTTGAAGAGGGCCTGACCCTTCTCGGCTGGCGTGAGGTCCCGATCAACCCCTCGATCCTCGGCACCATGGCGCTCAGCGTCATGCCGACGTTCAGCCAGCTCTTCGTGCAGGCGAACCCCTTCGGTGGCGAGCCCGTCAGTGGCCTCGACCTCGAGCGGCTGGCCTTCTGCCTGCGCAAGCGGGCCGAGCGTGAGACGGACGTGTACTTCCCGTCGCTGTCGGCGCGCACCCTCGCCTACAAGGGCATGTTGACGACCGACCAGCTCGACAACTTCTTCCCCGACCTGGTCGACGAGCGGATGGCCTCGGCCCTGGCCGTCGTCCACTCGCGGTTCTCGACGAACACGTTCCCGAGCTGGCCGCTGTCGCACCCGTTCCGGTTCATCGCCCACAACGGCGAGATCAACACCGTCATGGGCAACCGCAACTGGATGCGGGCGCGCGAGGCGCTGCTCGACTCCGACGCGATCCCGGGCGACCTCGAGCGCCTGTTCCCGATCTGCACCCCCGGTGCCTCGGACTCCGCATCGTTCGACGAGGTGCTCGAGCTGCTACACATGGGTGGACGCAGCCTGCCGCACGCCGTGCTGATGATGATCCCGGAGGCGTGGGAGAACCACACCGAGATGTCGGAGCTGCGGCGCGACTTCTACCGCTTCCACTCCACGATGATGGAGCCCTGGGACGGCCCCGCCTGTGTCGTCTTCACCGACGGCACTCAGATCGGTGCGGTCCTGGACCGCAACGGCCTGCGTCCGGCCCGTTACTGGGTCACCGAGGACGGCCTCGTCGTCCTCGCTTCCGAGGTCGGCGTCCTCGACCTCGACCCGGCCACCGTGGTCCGCAAGGGCCGCCTGCAGCCGGGCCGGATGTTCCTCGTCGACACCGAGGAGCACCGGATCATCGAGGACGAAGAGGTCAAGGACCAGCTCGCCTCCGAGCGCCCGTACGGCGAATGGCTGCACGCCGGCATGATCCACCTCGACGACATCCCCGAGCGTGAGCACATCGTGCACACCCACGCCTCGGTGACGCGTCGTCAGCAGGTCTTCGGCTACACCGAGGAAGAACTGCGGATCCTGCTCACCCCGATGGCCAACACCGGTGGTGAGGCGCTCGGCTCGATGGGCACCGACACCCCGATCGCAGCCCTCAGTGAGAAGCCGCGGCTGCTGTTCGACTACTTCAGCCAGCTGTTCGCGCAGGTCACGAACCCGCCGCTGGACGCGATCCGCGAGGAGCTCGTCACCTCGCTCAACGGCAGCATCGGCCCGGAGTCGAACGTCCTGGAGCCGAGCCCGGCCTCGTGTCGTCAGGTCTCCCTGCCGTTCCCGGTCATCTCCAACGACGACCTGGCCAAGATCCGGCACATCAACCGCGACGGTGACCACCCCGGCTTCGTGACCCACGTGTCCCGTGGTCTGTACGCCGTCGAGGGTGGCGGTGCGGCCATGGCCGCCCGTCTCGACGAGATCTGCGCCGAGGTCAGCCAGGCGATCGCCGATGGCGCGCGCATCATCGTGCTGTCCGACCGTCACTCCACTGCCGAGCTCGCGCCGATCCCGTCGCTCCTGCTCACCGGTGCGGTGCACCACCACCTGGTCCGCGAGAAGACCCGCACCCAGGTCGGCCTGCTGGTCGAGGCCGGCGACGTCCGCGAGGTCCACCACGTGGCGCTCCTCGTCGGCTACGGCGCGGCCGCCGTCAACCCGTACCTCGCCATGGAGTCCGTCGAGGACCTCGCTCGTGAGGGCTACTACGTCAAGACGGAGCCCGAGCAGGCGGTCAAGAACCTGATCAAGGGTCTCGGCAAGGGTGTCCTCAAGGTCATGAGCAAGATCGGTGTCTCGACCGTTGCGTCGTACACCGGTGCCCAGATCTTCGAGTGCATCGGCCTCTCGCAGGCTGTCGTCGACCGCTACTTCACGGGCACCACGTCCAAGCTCGGCGGCATCGAGCTCGACGTCATCGCCCAGGAGGTCGCTGCGCGGCACGCCAAGGCGTACCCGCCGGCCGGCATCGCGCCCGCACACCGCGAGCTCGAGATCGGTGGCGAGTACCAGTGGCGTCGTGAGGGGGAGCCGCACCTGTTCAACCCGGAGACGGTCTTCCGCCTCCAGCACTCCACCCGTACGGGCCGCTTCGACATCTTCAAGCAGTACACCGCTGCGGTCGACGAGCAGTCCGAGAAGCTGATGACGCTGCGCGGCCTGTTCCGGTTCAAGGACGCCGAGGAGTCCGGCCGCGCGCCGATCTCCGTCGACGAGGTCGAGTCGATCTCCTCGATCGTGAAGCGGTTCTCGACCGGCGCCATGTCGTACGGCTCGATCTCCCGTGAGGCCCACGAGACGCTGGCCATCGCCATGAACCGGTTGGGCGCGAAGTCCAACACCGGTGAAGGTGGCGAGGACGCCGACCGTCTCTACGACCCCGAGCGGCGCAGTTCGATCAAGCAGGTCGCCTCGGGTCGCTTCGGCGTCACGAGCGAGTACCTCACCAACGCCGACGACATCCAGATCAAGATGGCGCAAGGCGCCAAGCCCGGCGAGGGTGGACAGCTGCCCGGCAACAAGGTCTACCCGTGGGTGGCCAAGACCCGGCACTCCACGCCGGGTGTGGGCCTGATCAGCCCGCCGCCGCACCACGACATCTACTCGATCGAGGACCTGGCTCAGCTGATCCACGACCTCAAGAACGCCAACCCGTCGGCCCGCGTCCACGTGAAGCTGGTCTCCGAGGTCGGCGTCGGCACGGTCGCTGCAGGTGTGTCGAAGGCGCACGCCGATGTCGTCCTGATCTCCGGCCACGACGGCGGAACGGGCGCTTCGCCGCTTACCTCGCTCAAGCACGCGGGTGGTCCCTGGGAGCTCGGCCTCGCCGAGGCCCAGCAGACCCTGCTGCTCAACGGCCTGCGCGACCGCATCGTCGTGCAGACCGACGGCCAGCTCAAGACCGGTCGTGACGTCGTCATCGCCGCGCTGCTCGGTGCCGAGGAGTTCGGTTTCGCGACCGCTCCGCTGGTGGTGTCGGGCTGCATCCTGATGCGCGTGTGCCACCTCGACACCTGCCCTGTGGGCGTCGCGACGCAGAACCCGGTCCTGCGCGAGCGCTTCAGCGGCAAGGCGGAGTACGTCGTCAACTTCTTCGAGTTCATCGCTCAGGAAGTGCGCGAACTGCTCGCCGAGCTCGGCTTCCGCAGCATCGAGGAGGCCGTCGGCCAGGTGCAGACGCTCGACACGGTCGGTGCCGTCACGCACTGGAAGGCAGCAGGTCTTGACCTGGCGCCGATCCTGCACAAGGTCGACGTCGCGGGCACTCACTTCCCCGACCAGGACCTCCGCAACACCGGCACCCAGGACCACGGTCTCGACCGGTCGCTCGACGTCACGGAGATCCTTCCGCTGGCGCAGCCGGCGCTGGAGTCCGGTGAACCGGTGCGGGCTCAGCTGAGCATCCGCAACGTCAACCGGACCGTCGGCACGATCCTGGGCCACGAAGTCACCAAGAAGTACGGCGGCGCAGGCCTGCCCGACGGAACGATCGACCTGACGTTCCTCGGCTCGGCCGGTCAGTCGCTCGGTGCGTTCGTGCCGAAGGGCATCACGCTGCGCCTCGAGGGCGACGCCAACGACTACGTCGGCAAGGGCCTCTCGGGCGGCCGGATCGCGATCCGGCCGGACCGCAACGCGTCGTTCCGTGCCAACGAGCACATCATCGCGGGCAACACGATCGCGTACGGCGCCACGTCGGGCGAGATCTACATCCGTGGTGGAGTGGGCGAGCGCTGCTGCGTGCGCAACTCCGGCGCCACGGTCGTCACCGAAGGTGTCGGCGACCACGGGTGTGAGTACATGACCGGTGGTCGTGTGGTCGTCCTCGGCAAGACCGGGCGCAACTTCGCGGCCGGCATGTCGGGCGGTGTCGCCTGGGTGCTCGACCTCAAGCAGAACCGCGTCAACGGTGAGCTCGTCGAACTCGGCCCGGTGACCGGTGCGCACGCTGAGGAGCTTGAGCAGATCGTCCGCACCCACCACGAAGAGACCGGTTCGGAGGTGGCCGCAGAGCTGCTCGCCGACTGGACCACCGCACTGACGCGGTTCACCGAAGTCATGCCGCGCGACTACCGGATCGTGCTCGAAGCCAAGGCGAAGGCCGAAGCCGAGGGACTCGACGAGGATGGCGTGGCCCACGCGATGATGGGAGCCCTCCATGGCTGACCCGAAGGGCTTTCTCAAGGCGGACCGTGAGGTCGCGACCCGCCGTCCCGTCGAGGAGCGGATCCAGGACTGGAACGAGGTCTACCCGGGAGGGATCGGCCGCGCACTGCTGCCGATCATCAACGTGCAGGCCAGCCGTTGCATGGACTGCGGCATCCCGTTCTGCCACCAGGGCTGCCCCCTCGGGAACATCATTCCCGAGTGGAACGACCTGGTGTTCCGCAACGACTGGGAGGGCGCCATCGAGCGCCTGCACGCGACCAACAACTTCCCGGAGTTCACCGGTCGCCTCTGCCCGGCCCCGTGCGAGACCGCTTGCGTGCTCGGTATCAACCAGCCGGCCGTGACGATCAAGAACATCGAGGTCTCGATCATCGACAAGGCCTTCGACTCCGGCTTCGTGCGGCCTCAGCCGCCGGAGTGGTTGTCGGGCAAGACGATCGCGGTCGTCGGCTCGGGTCCGGCCGGACTCGCCGCTGCCCAGCAGTTGACGCGTGCGGGTCACACCGTCGCCGTCTACGAACGGGCCGACAAGCCCGGTGGGCTGCTGCGCTACGGCATCCCCGAGTTCAAGATGGAGAAGAAGCACGTCGACCAGCGCCTCGAGCAGATGAAGCGCGAGGGCACCGTGTTCCGTTCGGGTGTCGAGGTCGGCAGTGGCGCCCTCACCGGACAGGCCCTCAAGGACCGGTACGACGCCGTCGTGATCGCGATCGGCTCGACCGTTGCGCGTGACCTGCCGGTGCCCGGACGCGAGTTCAACGGCATCCACCAGGCGATGGAGTTCCTCCCGCAGGCCAACCGTGTCGCGCTGGGGGAGACCGTCGAAGGCCAGATCCGTGCCGACGGCAAGCACGTCGTCATCATCGGTGGCGGTGACACCGGAGCCGACTGCCTCGGCACCTCGGTGCGCCAGGGCGCGGCGTCGATCACGCAGCTCGAGATCCTGCCGGAGCCTCCGGGCGACCGTCCCGCGGGGCAGCCGTGGCCGACGTACCCGATGACGTTCCGGATCTCCTCGGCGCACGAAGAGGCCGGTGACCGGGTCTACTCGGTGTCGACCAAGGAGTTCGTGGGCGACGAGGACGGCAACGTCCGCGCGCTGCGGATCGTCGAGGTCGCCTTCGAGGGCGGCAAGCTCGTCGAGAAGGAGGGTTCGGAGCGGGAGATCCCGGCCGACCTCGTCCTGTTCGCGATGGGCTTCGTCGGACCCGAGCAGCCCGGCCTCATCGAGCAGCTCGGTGTCGAGCTCGACGAGCGCGGCAACGTCAAGCGGTCGAACAACTACGCGACCTCGGTCGAGGGTGTGTTCGTCGCTGGTGACGCCGGTCGTGGCCAGTCGCTGATCGTGTGGGCCATCGCCGAGGGCCGTGCGGCCGCCGCAGGTGTGGACGAGTTCCTCACCGGCAGCACGCAGTTGCCCGCGCCGATTCCGCCGACCGCGCGACCGCTGGTCGTCTGACTCAAGGTCGTCGAGTAGCGGTGAGCACCAGCGAACCGCGTATCGAGACGTATCACACGCATCGGCGCAGACTTCACCCGGAGTTTGCGCCGATGCGGCGTTTTTCGCCCCTCCGGCCCCGCTAGGGTGGGCAGGTGCGGAGAGCCAAGATCGTGTGCACCCTGGGGCCGGCCACCAGTTCCGAACGGCGGATCCGCGAGTTGGTCTACGCCGGGATGGACGTGGCCCGCCTCAACATGAGCCACGGCAGTCACGAGCAGCACGCGGAGGCCTATCGGCTGGTCCGCGAGGCCTCGGACGCCAGCGGCCACGGCGTCGGCATCCTCGCCGACCTGCAGGGCCCGAAGATCCGCCTCGAGCGGTTCTCCGGCGGGCCGGTGCGGCTCGCGCGCGGTCAGCGATGGACCATCACCACGCGCGACGTCGACGGCAACGCCGAGGTCAGCGGGACGACGTACAAGGGACTGCCGGGGGACGTCGCACCGGGTGACCCGATCCTGATCGACGACGGCAAGGTGCGCCTGCGGGTCGTCGAGGTCACCGACACCGATGTCATCACCGAGGTCCTGGTCGCCGGGACCGTCAGCAACAACAAGGGGATCAACCTCCCCGGTGTCGCTGTCTCGGTGCCAGCGCTGTCGGAGAAGGACATCACCGACCTGCGGTTCGCGCTGCACCTCGGTGTCGACTTCATCGCCTTGAGCTTTGTCCGCAACGCGCAGGACGCCGAAGACGTGCGGGTGATCATGCGTGAAGAGGGCATCATGCTCCCGATCATCGCGAAGATCGAGAAGCCCCAGGCCGTCGAGAACCTCGACGAGGTCGTCGACGCCTTCGATGCCTTCATGGTGGCCCGCGGCGACCTCGGTGTGGAGTGCCCGCTGGAAGAAGTCCCGTTCCTCCAGAAGAAGATCATCGTGGCGGCGCGGCGCAACGCGAAGCCTGTCATCGTGGCCACCCAGATGCTCGAGTCGATGATCACCAGCCCGGCCCCGACCCGGGCCGAGGCCAGTGATGTGGCCAATGCGGTGCTCGACGGCGCCGATGCTGTGATGCTGTCCGGCGAGACCGGCGTGGGGGAGCACCCCATTCACACGGTGGAGACGATGGCCCGGATCATTGCGGCGACCGAGTCCCACGCGCTCGTGGACGACACGTTCAGCCGCTTCGGACGGATCGAATGGGACCCGCACACCCGTGCCGGCGTGATCACCAAGGCCGCCGAAGAGGTGGCCCAGCGCGTGGGTGCGAAGTACGTCGTCGCGTTCACGCAGTCCGGTGACTCGGCCCGTCGCCTCGCGCGCCTGCGCAGCTCCATCCCGGTGTTGGCCTTCACCCCCGAGGCGCGCTGCCGTTCGCAGCTCGCTGTCACCTGGGGCGTCGAAGCCTTCCAGACCAAGACCGTCGAGCACACCGACGAGATGGTCCGCCAGGTCGACGAGGAGCTGCTGAAGATCGGTCGCGTCCAGGAAGGCGACCTGGTCGTGATCGTCGCCGGCAGCCCGCCCGGCATCCCCGGCTCCACGAACGCGCTGCGCATCCACCGGATGGGTGACGCCATTAACGAAGCCGCGCCGGCGTACAGAAGGCGCTGAGCGTCAGCTCTTCAAGCCGATCAGCTCGTCGAGTCGAGCCACGGCCTCGCGGCGGGACACGCTGATCACCCGGACGTTGGACTGACGCCACGGGATGTCGACGAGATCGAGCGCCCAGCAGCAGAGCTCCCGAATGTCCTGTGACGCATTCACGAACTGCCAACGCGGGTATTCGTAGGTCTTGGGCTGTCCCGCCACCGGCCTGCGTGCCCAGTTCTTCACGCGGCTGCCGTCCGAGTGGAACAGCCCGCGCAGGAACGGTCCGGGGTGGTCCTCGACGATCGTGCGTTGCCAGTCGTCGAGGACGATCGGCCGTTTGTGCTTGGGGCCAGGACCGTGTTGCGGGAACAGACACGGCCAGTGCTGCCACGTGGACTGCACGTTGATGCAGCCCGGTCGGCGGAGTTGGGCGATCCGGCCGTTCGGGTGGACGGCCGCCATGCATGCGGCGACGTCCTCAATGATCGACAGGTACGTGTTGTCACAGCTGACACGCAGCGCGAAGTACCTCGGGCCGCGAGCGATGTGTCCGTCGCCGAGGTAGAAGCCGAGCAGTGCGGCGTAGGCGCTGGCCGGGAGTCGAGCTGAACCACAGCGGGCGCAAGACGCTCGACGTCGCTCAAAGGCGTCGGGATCCTTGGACCATCCGATCAACGTCGAGACGCTGACGCCGAGCTCCGAAGACACCATTGCCCACGTCGCGCCGGACCGCCGAAGCGACACGGCTCGGTTGCGAGTGTGTTCCGAGTGCACGGTGTCGATGCTCGCCGGAGCGTCCGACACTTCAAGTGCCCCGGGTGAGATTCGAACTCACACTGTATGTGGTTTGAGCACATTGTCTCTGCCGTTGGACTACCGGGGCCGGCAACCGTCGAAAACCGTAGCCGAGACGCCGCTGCAGTGCCGCATCGCCCCGCCCCGATAGCCTTGCCTCGTGACCGAGACCGCCGCGACCCCTTCGCCCTCGACCCCACGGCAGCGCACCGTGGTGATCGCCGAGGACGAGACCCTGATCCGGATGGACCTTGCCGAGATGCTCGCCGACGAGGGGTACGACGTCGTCGGCCAGGCCGGCGACGGGCAGCGTGCAATCGAGCTGGCCGAGGAGCACCGGCCCGACCTGGTCATCCTGGACGTGAAGATGCCGGTGCTCGACGGCATCGCGGCTGCGGAGGCGATTGCCGGCAAGCGGATCGCGCCGGTCGTGATGCTGACGGCGTTCTCGCAACGCGACCTGGTGGAGCGGGCACGCGAGGCCGGGGCGATGTCCTACCTCGTCAAGCCGTTCTCGCAGACCGACCTGGTGCCGGCCATCGAGATGGCGGTCAGCCGCTTCGCCGAGATCACCCAGCTGGAGAGTGAGGTCACCGACCTCAAGGAACGACTCGAGACCCGCAAGGCCGTGGATCGTGCCAAGGGGATCCTCCAGGAGCAGCTCTCGCTGTCCGAGGGAGACGCGTTCCGATGGATCCAGAAGACCGCGATGGACCTGCGGATGTCGATGCGCGAGGTTGCCGACGGAATTGTCACGCACGGTGTCCCGGGCGGCACTTCCTCGTAAATAATCCGTGTGATGGGGCTCTCAGGTAACAGATTCATCAGGATTCGACCTCAGAGCCGCTGAGTTGCTTCCACCCCACCCAGAACCGGGTGTAGGTTCCCGCGGCAGGACACGTCCTCCGTATGCAGCGACCGCTGCACGCTGGAACGACATAGGAAGCGGGATTGTCTTGAGGCGTAACAAGGTAGTCGGGCTCGGTGCGGTTGTACTGACCCTCGGCCTTTCACTGACGGCATGTGGCACGACTGAGGACGGCGACGGCGGCGGAAGCGACGCGGCCTGCGACCTCAAGCTTGCCTTCTTCGGTCCGGAGACCGGCCCGGCGGCTGGTCTCGGCAAGCCGATCATCCAGGGTATTGAGCTGGCTGTTGACCAGTACAACGACGACGCCGACTGCGACGTCGAGCTCGTCAAGTTCGACTCGCAGGGCAGCCCGGACGAAGCTCCGTCGCTGGCCACCGAGGTCGCAGGCGAGGAGTCCATCGTCGGTGTCGTGGGTCCGGCGTTCTCCGGTGAGTCGGCCGCTGCTGGCCCCATCTTCGCCGAAGCGGGCGTTCCGACGATCACCCCGTCGGGCACCAACCCCGGGCTGTCCACCAACGGCTGGGACACCTTCCACCGTGCCCTCGGCAACGACGCGACCCAGGGTCCCGCCGCTGCCAAGTACATCAAGGACACCCTGAAGGCCGCCTCGGTCTTCGTCATCGATGACGCCTCCGAGTACGGCGCCGGTCTTGCCGGCATCGTCGAGAAGGACCTCGGCGACGCAGTCAAGGGCACCGACACGATCCAGGCCGGCCAGACCGACTTCTCCACGACGGTCACCAAGGTCAACGACGCGAAGCCGGACGCGGTCTTCTTCGGCGGTTACTACGCCGAGGCGACCATCCTGGTCGGACAGCTCCGCGACGGTGGATACGAAGGCAAGTTCGTTGTTGCCGACGGTGTGAAGGACCCGGCGTTCCTCGACGCGAAGGACGCGGCTGAGGGCACCATCATCACCTGCCCGTGCATCCCGGACACCGACCCGGCCGTGGCCGAGTTCGCCGCGGACTACGAGGAGAAGTTCAGCGAAGCGCCGGGCACCTACGCCGCTGAGGCGTTCGACGCCGCGAACATCTTCCTCGACGGCATCGAGTCGGGCATCGACAACCGCGAGGACCTGCTCACCTTCGTCAACGAGTACGACGAGAAGGGCATCACCAAGCAGTTGAAGTTCGACAAGACCGGTGAGCCGGCCGACGTCCACGTGTACGCGTACACGGTCAAGGGCGGCGCGATCGTGCCCGAGAGCGAGATCAAGTGATCGACGGCTGAACCTGTTTCACAACCATGACAGTGCGGCGGTCGGGGACCTGCGTCCCCGACCGCCTCTCTGTCCACAACCAGGGGCCAGGAGGCCTGGGTGAACTTCGAATTCTTCTTCAACAACCTTCCCGAGCTCACCATCACCGGGCTCGCGTTTGGTGCCATCTACGCGCTGATCGCGCTGGGCTACACGATGGTCTACGGCGTTCTCCAACTGATCAACTTCGCTCACTCCGAAGTGTTCATGTACGGCACGTTCGCCACGCTCTGGACAGTCATTGCGCTCAATGCCGCTGACGCGAACGGCGTGAAGCTGATCGCGATCCTCATCGTGGCGTTGTTCGCCTCGATGGCGTTGTCCGCGTTGATTGCGCTGGCTCTCGAACGGGTGGCGTATCGCCGCCTGATCGAGCGGGACGCACCTCGGCTGATCGCGCTGATCTCCGCGATCGGCGCCTCGTTCGTCCTCGCCGAGCTGATGGGCCTGCGCGACCGGATCGCCGGCTGGTTCGGCCTCGATGACGACCTCAGCGAGTACGTCGGCAAGGCCCGCATCAACAACAGCATGGCCGGAACGCTCGAGAAGCCCCGCTTCGATGTCGGCGGCGTCTCCATCTCCAGCATCGACATCATCGTGATCGTCGCGGCCATCGGCATGATGGTCCTGCTGGACCAGTTCGTCCGCCGGTCCCGACTCGGCAAGGGCATCCGCGCCACCGCGCAGGATCCCGAGACCGCGTCGTTGATGGGCGTGAACCCGACCCGCACCATCCAGGTCACCTTCCTCATCGGTGGTCTGATGGCTGGCGTCGCGGCCTTCCTCTACATGCTGAAGATCGACACGACCAAGTACGACGTCGGCTTCCTCCTCGGCGTCAAGGCCTTCACGGCCGCCGTACTCGGAGGCATCGGCAACCTGCGCGGGGCTCTGCTCGGCGGCCTGGTGCTCGGTGTCGCGGAGAACTGGGGACAGGCGCTGTTCGGCGGTGAGTGGCGCGACGTGATCGCTTTCGTCCTGCTGGTCCTCATCCTGCTCGTCCGGCCCACCGGCCTCCTGGGCGAGTCGCTCGGAAAGGCGCGAGCATGAACATCGGTTTCAAGGACAAGTTGACCGGGCTCCCGAAGCCCGTCCGGATCCTGCTCTGGATCCTGCTGGCGCTCTTCGCGTACGCATTGCCGTTGCTCGAGTTGCCGATCATCTCCACACCCGGCGTCGACTTCGGCGGCGTGCTGTTCACGGTCACGATCTACTGCCTCGTGGCGCTCGGCCTGAACATCGTCGTCGGTTACGCCGGCCTGCTCGACCTCGGGTACGTCGGCTTCTACGCGATCGGCGCGTACACGGTCGGCATCCTGACGTCGTTCCACGCCAACTGGCCGTTGCTCCTCGCGATCCCGGTCGCGGTGGTGGCAGCCATGATCTCGGGCGTCATTCTCGGCGCACCGACGCTGCGGGTCCGTGGTGACTACCTCGCCATCGTGACCCTCGGGTTCGGCGAGATCATCCGCCTCACCGCGGTCAACCTCGAATGGCTCGGCGACGCCCGCGGCATCAAGAACATCGCCAAGCCGCCGAACATCGGTGACGAGAAGACCGGCCTGTTCGAGATTCCGCACCTGCTCTGGGGCGACGGCACCGTGCTGATCGACACCGAACACCCGACGAAGTTCCTGGTGTTCGGCTACATCGACCAGGTGCCGTACTACTGGATGGGCCTGACCGCGGTCATCATCGTGCTGATCGCCGACATCCTCATCAAGAGCAGCCGGGTCGGTCGTGCGTGGGAAGCCACGCGTGAGGACGAGGACGCCGCGGAGCTGATGGGTGTCCCCACCTTCAAGTTCAAGCTGCTGGCCTTCTCCACCGGTGCCTTTGTCGGTGGTCTGGCCGGAGCGCTGTACGCCAGCCGCCAGGGGTTCATCAACCCGTTGTCGTTCCTGCTGCTCTACTCGATCCTGTTCCTCGCGGCCGTGGTCGTTGGTGGTCAAGGCAACAGGTGGGGCGTCCTGCTGGGCGCGATCCTGGTTGCCTACCTGCCACAGCGTTTCCGGGAGTTCGACGACTTCCGGGTGCTCGCCTTCGGCGCGGCGCTCGTGCTGCTCGCGACCTTGCGTCCCGAGGGCCTGCTGCCGCCGAAACGGACGGTCCGCGCCAAGCAACTGGAACAAGAGCTCGAGGAGCTCGAACAAGGAACCGACGAGGGAGAGGAGGCAGCCCGTGTCTGAACGCATCCTGGATGTCCAGAGCCTGACGTTGAAGTTCGGTGGTCTGACCGCTCTCGACGACGTCTCGCTCCACATCAACGAGGGCGAGATCCTCGGCCTGATCGGCCCCAACGGCGCCGGCAAGACCACCTGCTTCAACGCGATCACCGGTGTCTATGCACCCACGAGCGGCGACATCCTGTTCCAGGACAAGTCGATCGTCGGGATGAAGAAGCACCAGATCACCAAGCAGGGGATCGCCCGGACGTTCCAGAACATCCGGCTGTTCCCGACGATGACGGCGCTCGAGAACGTGCTCGTGGGGGCCGATGCCCAGCACAGCACGGGCATGCTCACCGCCTTGTTCCGGTTGCCCAAGCACCGGCGCGAGGAGAAGCAGGGTCACGACCGCGCGATGGAGTTGCTCCGCTTCATGGGCATCCACCGCAAGGCCGATGAGCTCGCGGCCAACCTGTCCTACGGTGACCAGCGGCGCCTGGAGATCGCGCGGGCGATGGCCACGGGGCCGAAGCTGATCTGCCTCGACGAGCCGGCCGCCGGCTTCAACCCGGCCGAGAAGGTCGAGTTGATGGACCTGATCCGCAAGGTGCGGGACCAGGGCTTCACCGTGCTGCTGATCGAACACGACATGCGTCTGGTCATGGGCGTGACCGACCGGATCGTGGTGCTGGAGTTCGGTCGCAAGATCGCCGAGGGCAGCCCGTCCGAGATCCGTGACAACCCGGCGGTCATCGCCGCCTATCTGGGAGTGGACGAAGAAGATGCTTCTTGAGGTCGAAGGCCTCTGTGTCAACTACGGGCACATCGAGGCAATCCGTGACATCAGTTTCGGCGTGCCGGAAGGCACCGTCACCACCCTGATCGGCGCCAACGGCGCCGGGAAGACCACGACCCTGAAGACGGTGTCGGGGTTGCGGAAGGTGCGGGCCGGGTCCATCAGGTTCGAGGGCAAGGACATCACCACGATCGAGCCCTACAACCGGGTGAAGCTGGGCATCAGCCAGTCCCCGGAAGGGCGGCGCTGCTTCATCGGCATGACGGTGCGCGAGAACCTCGAGATGGGTGCGTTCACGCGCAAGGACCGCAAGACTGCGGCCTATCGCGAGGACCTCGACCGGGTGCTGGGACTGTTCCCGCGCCTGGACGAGCGGATCGACCAGATCGCCGGCACCATGTCGGGTGGCGAACAGCAGATGTTGGCGATGGGACGCGCCCTGATGTCGCGCCCGCGCCTGTTGCTGCTCGACGAGCCGTCCATGGGGCTGGCGCCCAAGTTGATCCAGCAGATCTTCTCGATCATCACCGAGATCAACCAGCAGGGCACCACGGTGCTGCTGGTCGAGCAGAACGCTGCGCAGGCGCTCAAGCGCTCGCACGACGCCCACATCCTCGAGACGGGCTCCATCGTGCGGACGGGCACCGGCAAGGAACTGGCCGGCGACCCCGCCGTCAAGGCCGCCTACCTCGGTGGCGACGTCTAGCTAGAGCACCTTCGAGAGGAAGGCCTGCGTCCGCTCGTGCTGCGGGTTCGACAGTACGTCGGCGGGCAGGCCTTCCTCGACGACGACTCCGCCGTCCATGAAGACGAGCTTGTTGCCGACTTCGCGGGCGAAGCCCATCTCGTGGGTCACGACCATCATCGTCATGCCCTCGCTGGCGAGATCCTTCATCACAGCCAGCACGTCGCCGACGAGCTCGGGGTCGAGCGCGCTGGTGGGCTCGTCGAACAGCATCATGTCCGGATTCATGGAGAGCGCCCGCGCGATGGCGACGCGCTGCTGTTGTCCGCCGGAGAGGTGCGCCGGGTAGGCAGTCTCCTTCTCCGACAGCCCGACCTTGGCGAGGTTCTGGCGCGCGATCTCGACGGCCTCGCCCTTGCTGCGGCCGCGGACGGTGCGCTGGGCGAGGGTGAGGTTCTTCAGCACGGACAGGTGCGGGAACAGGTTGAACTGCTGGAACACCATGCCGATTCGGGAGCGCACGTCGTCCAGGTCGACCTCGGGGTCGCAGATGTCGATGCCCTCGATGAGGATCTCGCCCGAGGTCGGTTCCTCGAGCCGGTTCACGCACCGGAGCAGCGTGGACTTGCCCGATCCGGACGGGCCGATGACGCACACCACCTGACCGGGATCGACGTGGAAGTCGATGCCCTTGAGCACCTCGTTGTTACCGAAGGACTTGTGCAGGCCGCGCACGTCGATTGCGGGGGTCGTGAACTCCGGCAACAGCTCGGATGTCATCGAGTTGCCTTCCTCTGGCGGCGTTCCAGCCAGGCCACGAGTTGGGTGAGCGGGATGGTGATGACCAGGTAGAGGAGCGCCGCCTGGACCAGGCTGGTGGCCGTTCCTGCGGTCACGCCCGAGGACTGGAAGTCGCGCGCGACCGTGGTGAGTTCGCGGTCACCGAACTCGGCGCCGATGACCGACAGCAGTGCGGTGTCCTTGATGAGCAGCACGAACTCGTTGGTCAGCGGGGGGATCACCACCCGGAAGGCCTGGGGGAGGACCACCTTGAACATCGTGGACATCGGTCCCATGCCGAGGGATCGAGCAGCCTCCGTCTGGCCCTTCGGCACGGCCTGGATGCCGGCGCGCAGGGTCTCGGCCATGTAGGCGCCGGCGACCATGATGAGGGCGAGCAGACCGGCGCCGACGAGCCCGCCGGGCGGCGACCACTGGAACGCGATCGGCACGCCGAAGCCCATGAACAAGATGACGACCAGGGCCGGCAGTCCACGGAAGAACTCGACGTACGCCGTCGCGATCACGCGGAGCGTCGCGATCGGTGACATCCGCATCAGGGCGAGCACGACCGCCAGCGCCAGACCACCCGCGAAGGCGATCACGGTGTACTTGACGGTGTTGATGGCACCGATCGTGATCAGGTCGCCCCAGTTGCCGTCGGACAGCGCGACACCGAGCGGGTTCCAGAAGTTGTGCCGGATGATGCCCCAGTCAGCGGCGAAGGTCAGCGCAATGAGGGCGAGGATGATCGCGCCGTTGACGCCGTAGCGCCAGAGGCGAGCCTTGGTGGTCTGCTTCATCGTCGCCCGGTCACGCACATCCGGCCGGAGCCGGCGTCATCACTCGACCTCGAAGTACTTGTTGTAGATCTCGTCGTAGGTGCCGTCGCTGCGCATCTCTTCCAGTGCGCCATTGACGTCCTCGACGAGCTGGGAGTTGCCCTTCTTGATGGCGAGGCCGTAGTTCTCGTCGGTCTCGTAGGTCTCGACGACCTCGAACTCGCCGTCGGTGGCGTGGTCGAGGTTGACGGGCAGGTCCTGGAGGATCGCGTCGACCTGACCGGCCTTGATGGCCTGGAACATCTCGGCGTCACCCGGGAAGGACACGATCTTCGCGCCCTTGGCGTTCGCTTCGGCGTACGTCTTGCCGGTGGTGCCCTGCTGGACGCCGATCTTGACGCCGTCGAGGTCCCCGATGCCCGCGATCTTGCTGTCGGCGGGGACGAGGAGCGATTGCTTCGAGACGTAGTAGCCGTCGGAGAAGTCGAGGTTCTTCTTGCGGTCGTCGGTGATGGTCATCGCCGACGCCACGAGGTCGCAGGTGCCGGCGTTGAGCGCCTGGCCGCTCTGCAGGCCGTCGAAGCCCAGGTCCTTGATCGCCAGGTCGAGGTCGAGGCGCTCGGCCACCTCGTTGACGATCTCGACGTCGTATCCCTTGAATCCGCTGTCGCTGGTCGTGTCGAAGTCCTCGAAGGGCGGGTAGGGGACGTCGGAGCACACGGTGAGGGTGCCGGCCTTGACCACGTCGGCGCCGGTGTCGGTCGTGCCGCTGTCGTCGGAGCCGCACGCGCCGAGCGCGAGGGCGGCAAAGGTCGTCAGGGCCAGGGCGGAAAGTCGTGACTTGTGCATGGCCGCACTGTAGGACTTTACTTCCGTCGGCGCACTGGCCAGAGCGTCTTGAAACGCGGTTGTTCCACGATCGTGACCATTGCCCTGTCGGCCGCAATCCGGGGGGCGTACTCTTGGGCCCCGGACCGCACGTTCGCAGCGCGGTTCCCGTCTTGGGTGAGGAAGGCAGGAGCCACAGGTGAGCCGATATTCGCTGACGACACGCAGCGCGACCCGTGAGGACGCAGTGGCGCTTGCCGAGTTGTGGAGCGATGTCGTGCGACGGGCCGACCGCTCCGAGCAAGTCGCCGACATCGAGCAGATCATCAAGAACTGCCTGATCTCGCCCGAGCACCGCGTGGTGGTCGTCGACTACGACGGCCAGCTCGCGGGCGCCGTCCACCTGCGGATGACGACGCTGACGCCGCTCAACCTGGAGCCGTGCGTCCAGGCCATCCAGCCGCGGGTGGTCGAGCAGTTCAGCGGACACGGCGTCGGTCACACGTTGATGGAGGCAGCGACCGCGTTCGCAGAGGAGAACGGCATCCTGCACGTCGTCGCCGCGATCCCGCACGCTTCGCGCGACGACAACCGGTTCATGGCGCGTCTCGGCCTGGCGCCGGCCGCGATGTACCGGATCGCCCCGGCCGCGGTCCTGCGTTCGCGGCTGACGCCCCAGCGCGTGCAGCCCGGGATGGACGGTCGCAGCAAGGTCCTGGCCGCACGGCGCTCGATGCGTCGGACCCGTGCGGAGCGGCTCGCCGTCGCCGGGACCGACCAGCCCTGAATCAGGCTGAGGCCTTCGGGCCCGGGTCGCGGTCCAGCACGGCGCAGGTGATCCGCGAGGTGCACACCCGCTTGCCGTCCTCATCGGTGAGGACGATCTCGAAGCTCGACATGGTGCGACCGACGTGCAGCGGGGTGGCTACTCCGGTCACCAGACCCTGACGGGCCGAGCGGTGGTGTGTCGCGTTGATGTCGATGCCGACGGCGAACCGGTCAGGGCCGGCGTTGAGGGCCGCAGCCACCGACCCGAGGGTCTCGGCGAGGACGACCGAGGCGCCACCGTGCAGCAGGCCGTAGGGCTGGGTGTTGCCCTCGACGGGCATCGTGCCGACCACTCGCTCGGGGCTGACCTCGACGAGTTCGACACCCATGCGAATGTTGAGCGCGCCCATGTTGTCGCGCATCAGCTGAGTCAGGTCCTGGTCGTTCGTCATGCTCTGACCCTAGCGACGGTGACCGAGGCCTGCCCCTGTCGGTCGACCTCGGTAGAGTCGCCGGGTGCCAGAGACAAGTCATCAGGGTCGTCCGCGCCTGCTCCTCCTCGACGGCCACTCGCTGGCCTATCGCGCGTTCTTCGCGCTGCCCGTCGAGAACTTCTCGACCGCCACCGGGCAGCACACGAATGCCGTCTACGGATTCACCTCGATGCTGGTCAACGTGTTGCGTGACGAGCAGCCGACCCACGTGGCGGTGGCCTTCGACGTCTCGCGCCAGACGTTCCGCCTCGAGGAGTACTCCGAGTACAAGGCGAAGCGCAACAAGACGCCGGACGAGTTCCGCAGCCAGCTCTCCCTCATCGAGCAGATGCTGACGACCTTCTCGATCCCGTTCCTCAAGCTCGACGGGTTCGAGGCCGACGACCTGATCGCCACGCTCGTCACCCAGACGCTGGCCGACAGTGACCTCGACGTGCTGATCCTGACCGGTGACCGCGACTCGCTGCAGCTGGTCACGGACCGGTCCACGGTGCTCTATCCGATGCGGGGCGTGTCCGACCTGGCCCGGATGACCCCGGCTGCGGTCGAGGCGAAGTACGGCGTCCCGCCGCACCGCTATCCCGAGCTGGCCGCGATCGTCGGCGAGGTCTCCGACAACCTGCCCGGCGTGCCCGGGGTGGGTGCCGGTTTCGCGGCGAAGTGGATCAACACCTACGACGGCCTCGACAACGTGATCGCCGAGGCCGACAAGATCACGGGCAAGAAGGGCGAGGCGTTCCGCGAACACATCGGCGACGTCATCCGCAACCGTCGGCTCAACGCGCTGGTGCGCGACCTCGACCTCGGCGTCACCACCGACGACCTGGTCCGCAAGGAGTGGGACCGCACCGCGGCCCTCGCGCTCCTCGACGAACTCGAGATCCGCGGCGAGCTGCGCACCCGGATCCTCGACGTGGTGGCACCGGCCGAGGACGTGGTCGTCGAGGCCGGCGTCGCGCTGGACGGCACCACCCTGGCGCCCGATGCGGTCGCGGGCTGGTTCGACGCCGTGGCCAGCGAGACGGTCGGCGTCTCGGTCCGCGGTGCTTGGGGCAGCGGCACCGGTCGCGTCGACGGCATCGGCCTCGCGCTCGGCGACGGCCGGGCGGCGTACGTCGACGTGGAGGCGCTGACGCCGGCCGACGATGCTGCCGTCGCTGCGTGGCTCGCCGACGCCAGCCGTCCGAAGGTGCTCCACGACGCGAAGGGTCAGGGCCTGGCCCTCGCGGCCCAGGGCTGGCAGCTCGCCGGGGTGGCCGAGGACACCGCACTGGCGGCGTACCTCGTCGCCCCCGACCAGCGGTCCTACGACCTCGCCGACCTCACCCTGCGCTACCTCCATCGCGAGCTCGAGCAGTCCACCGACGCGGACCAGGGCGTCCTCTTCGAGGAGGACTCCGGCCAGGGCGGGATCGCCCGCAGCGCGATGGTCCACGCCCGCGCGGCCCTCGACCTGTCGGTCGAACTGGCCGACGAGGTCGAGCGAGCCGGGGGAGAGCGGCTGCTCACCGACGTCGAGCAGCCCCTCGTCGCGGTGCTCGCCGCCATGGAGCAGACGGGCATCGCCGTCGACATCGAGCAGCTCGAGGGACTCGAGCAGTACTTCGCCGAAGAGGTGCGCAAGGAGGCCGAGGCGGCCTACGAGGTGATCGGCCGCGAGATCAACCTCGGGTCGCCCAAGCAGTTGCAGGTCGTCCTGTTCGACGAACTCAACATGCCGAAGACCAAGCGCACCAAGACCGGCTACACGACCGACGCGGACGCGTTGCAGGGCCTGTTCGCCACCACCGAGCACCCGTTCCTCGCCCACCTGTTGCGGCACCGCGAGGTGATCCGGCTGCGCCAGACGATCGAGGGCCTGCTCAAGACTGTCCAGCCCGACGGCCGGATCCACACCACCTTCCACCAGACGATCGCGGCCACCGGTCGGCTGTCGAGCACCGAGCCGAACCTGCAGAACATCCCGGTCCGTACCGAGGAGGGTCGCCGGATCCGTGAGGGCTTCGTCGTCGGCAGCGGCTACGAGTGCCTGCTGACCGCCGACTACAGCCAGATCGAGATGCGGATCATGGCGCACCTCTCCGAGGACGCGCTGCTCATCGAGGCGTTCCGGTCCGGTCACGACTTCCATGCCGCGACGGCGTCCCGGGTCTTCGAGGTCGCGCCCGAGGACGTCACGCCCGAGATGCGGGCCAAGATCAAGGCGATGAACTACGGCCTCGCCTATGGCCTGTCCGCCTTCGGCCTGTCGCAGCAACTGGGCATCGAGCCCAGCGAGGCACGGGGCCTGATGGACGACTACTTCGAGACCTTCGGCGGCATCCGCGACTACCTCGGCGGCGTGGTCGAGGAGGCCCGACGTACCGGTTTCACCGAGACGATCATGGGCCGTCGCCGGTTCCTGCCCGACCTGACCAGCGACAACCGGATGCGCCGGGAGTCGGCCGAGCGGATGGCGCTCAACGCTCCGATCCAGGGCTCGGCCGCGGACCTGATCAAGGTCGCGATGCTGCGCACCCAGGAGGCCATCGCGGATGCCGGACTGAAGTCACGGATGCTGCTGCAGGTCCACGACGAGTTGGTGTTCGAGGTCGCCGAGGGA
Organism: Nocardioides sp. WS12; assembly: GCF_014108865.1. NCBI lineage: Bacteria > Bacillati > Actinomycetota > Actinomycetes > Propionibacteriales > Nocardioidaceae > Nocardioides > Nocardioides sp. WS12. Next base: position 2,701,034 of record NZ_CP053928.1, read on the forward strand.
GAGCGCGAGGCCCTCGACGCACTGGTGCGGGCGCAGATGGCCGGCGCGGCGGACCTCACGGTCCCGCTCGACGTCTCGGTCGGCACCGGTCGCTCCTGGCACGAAGCCGCTCACTAGGCGGGGTCAGGCGGCTGGGGTGTTCTCGCGCCGGTGCCGGAACATCTGCAGCACTGCGAGCAGGGCGACCACGGAGCCGTCGACGACCGCGACGGTCACGGCCAGCGCCGTGACGCTGTCGGCGGTGGAGCCGACCCCGACGAGGGCGACGACGCCGGCGGCGATGAGGTACTTCGTCGCGCGCCCACGCTTGGCCAGGCCGGCGTAGACCAGCAGCTGGAGCACCGACAGCAGTCCGCCGAGGACCGCGAACAGCCACAACTTGTCCTGGACGGCGGCGTAGTCGTCACCGCCGATGAAGACCAGCGCCAGGCTCGAGAGCAGGTACGTCGCCGCGGAGCCGGCCACGCCCAGGCCGGTCAGGAATGCCAGCCCCTTGAGCACGGCGCTGCGACTCTCGTGCGCGGTCGACATCGACGGGAACAGGATCACCACGGCGAACTGCGGCAGGAAGAGCACGGCCTTGGTCACGATCAGGCCACCGGCGTACAGCCCCGCGTCGTGTTCGTCGAGCATGCTGCGGGCGACCACGACGTCGAGGTTGGACAGCGCGACGAAGGCCAGGAGCGCGACCGAACTGCCGAGCGTCTCGCGCAGGACGTCGCGTCGTACGTGGGTGTCGTGGTGGTCGATGTCGTCGTCCGGTCGGTGCCGCAACGCCCAGGAACCGACCGCGACCGGAACCCACGACGCCACGAAGACGCCGAGCATCGCGCTGGTCTCCGTGGGGGACACCAGCATGAAGGCGCCGCCGAGGACGAAGCGGGGAACACCGGCGCAGAGGTACACGAGGCTCAGCGGGAGCCAGCGGCGCTCGCCCTGGAGGACGCCGGCCTGGCCGCCCATCACCGTGATCGGGATGACGCAGAGGCCGAGCAGGATCGCGGGAGCCAGGCCGTCCAGGCGCAGCAGTTGCCAGACGGCCGGCGAGGCTCCCACGGCCAGGATGCCGAGGATGCCGGCGGCACGCCAGGTGGTGAGCAGCACCGTGTGTTCGATCGCGCCGACGTCGTCGGGTTCCGCGGAGATCCGCCGGGCCGCCGTGGCCTGCAGGCCGAGCTGGACCACCGACAGCACCATGAGCAGCGCCATCATGCTCGCCACGGCGCCGTACTGACTGGGGCCGAGCATGCGGGCAGCGACCATCTGGAAGGCGTAGGTGCCGACGTTCATCACGGCCATCGCGATCGCGATGCCAGCGGTGCTGCGGAGCAGTCGGCCCAGTCGAGAGCCCGAGACCTCGGCGGTAGTCGTCACGTGAGCAGATTAGGGCGTGGCCTGCCCTTGCCGAGGAACCGGACCCCTCCCCGCATACAGTGACTTCCGCCACGGAGGAGGTGGGATGAGGGACAGGCCGGAGCAGTCGGTCAGGGGAGCCGCCGTGGTGGGCGTGCTCTATGCCGTCATCACCTTCTTCATGCTGCTGCAGCAGCCCGGGTCGACGACCTACGACACCCGCGCCGAGTTGACCCAGCGGCCGGGCGACTTCCTGTCCGGTGCCTTCACGCTCTGGCACCCGGAGTCGAACTTCGGTGAGTTCCAGAACCAGGCCTACGGCTACCTCTTCCCGCAGGGCACCTGGTTCGTGCTCACCGACCTGCTCGGGATGCCGGACTGGATCAGCCAGCGCCTGTGGTCCGCGCTGATCCTGATCATCGCCTGCGAAGGCGCCCGCCGTGTGGCCCGCGCGATCGGGATGGCGGACCTTCCCGCGATGCTCGCAGGAGCCGTCTTCGCCTTCTCTCCGCGCCTGCTCGGGACCGTCTCCGTCCAGACCGCCGAATCGTTGCCGGGGGCGGTGATGCCGTGGCTCGTCCTCCCGGTGGTCCTGCACCTGCGGGGTCGACTCGGGCCCTGGTCGACGGCCCTGCTCAGCGGGGCCGCGGTCGTCTGCATGGGTGGCGTGAACGCGGTCGAGACGGCGGCCTGTCTCCCGCTGGCGGTGATCCTGGTCCTGTGGGGCGCGCGCCACGGCCTGACCGACCGCCGGTTCGTGGTCGGGTGGTTCGCGGCCGTGGGCGCTGCATGCCTCTGGTGGGCGCTGCCGTTGCTGGTGCTGGCGCGCTACACCCCACCGTTCTACGAGTACGTCGAGAGCGCAGGGGACACGACCTCGCTCATTGGCTGGTCCGAGGCGGCGCGCGGGGACTCGTCGTGGCTCGGGTACCTGCTCTCCGGCGATCAGCCGTGGTGGCCGGCGATGTACCAGTTGACGACCGAGCCGGTGCTGATCGTGGTGGCAGCGGTGGTGGCCGGCATCGGGCTCGCGGGCCTCACGCAGGTGCCGGGCGACATCAAGCGTCCCCTGATGTTCGCGGCGGTCCTCGGGCTCACGTGCATCACTGTCGCCCACGGAGGCGTCGCCGGGGCACCGTCGGCCGAGTTCGTGCGCAGCCTGCTGGACGGTGCCCTCCAGATCTTCCGCAACGTCCACAAGATCGATCCACTCGTCCGCCTCCCGCTGGCATTGGGCTTCGGATGTGCGGTGGCCTGGGCAGTCGAGCGGCTGCTGACCTGGCGTCCGCAGCTGGATTCAGGTCGCGACCTGCTGCTGCTCTCGCCGTTGCTGCTCGTGCTGGTGCTCGGCCAGCCGTACCTCGCCAACGACACCCGCACGCCCGGGTGGGACTCCATTGCGACGCCATGGGAGCAGGCGCGCGACTACCTCGAGGCCGCGGACGCCGCGGACGAGCCCGGCCCGGCCAGTCGCGCCCTGATCGTTCCCGGATCGAGTTTCGCCCAGCAGGACTGGGGATGGACGATCGACGAGCCCCTCGTGATCCTCGGCGGCACCAGCACCGTGACCCGGAGCCAGATCCCGCTCATCCCCGGCGAGTCCATCCGGTACCTCTCGGCGCTGGACCAGATGATCGCCACCGGCCGGGCGACCGAAGCGCTGGTCGACCAGCTCGCGCGCGTCGACATCCGGTACGTCGTACTGCGCCGCGACCTGTTGCGGAACAACACGCGTTCGCCGCACCCGGGCGGCACCGCGGTCTCGCTGGCGAGGGCCGGTCTCGAGCGGGTTGCCGGGTTCGGCAGTGCGGGTGGCGGCGAGGCGGCCGTCGAGATCTTCGAGGTGCCGCGGCGGCTTCCGGCCGTCCGCGCGGCGGCTCTGGACGATGTCGCGACCGTTCGGGGAGCGCCCGAGAGCGTGCTGGGGCTGCAGTCGGCAGGTCTCGTCGACCCGACGCGTCCGACCGTCCTCGAGGGCGAGCCCGGGTGGAAGGCGCCTGCTGACGTGGTCACCGACACCAACCAGCGCCGTGAGCGCGCGTTCGGCAACAACGACGAGGGCATCTCGGCCCTGATGACGCAGGACGAGCCGTGGCGCCTGGCCCGCGCGACCCACGACTTCCCGGCCGGGCCCGGCCGCGACCAGGTGGTGGCGAAGTACAGCGGGCTCACCTCGGTCACCGCCTCGACGGCCCAGGGGTACGCCGACAACTACGGTCCGGTGACGCTCCAGTCCGCGCCGTACGCCGCGATCGACGGCAACCTCGACACCCAGTGGGTCAGCTCGATCGTCGGAGCCGCGGACGAGCAGTGGTTCCGGCTCCGGTTCGACGGCGAACGAGCGATCCGCGAAGTCACCGTCACGCCCGTCGCCGACGATCCCCGGGTCGTCCCGATCCGCACGATCGAGGTCGTGGCGGGGGACCAGCGGGTCCGGGCGAAGGTCACTCCGAGCGGCGCCCCCGTCATCGTCGCGCTGGACGGCAGCAGGGTCGATGGGGTCGAGATCCGGGTCGTCGAGGCGGCGACGGATGCCCGCTCGGCTCGCGTCGGACTGCGTGAGGTCTCCGTCAGTGGTCTCGTGCCCCGTCGTACGGCGCTCCTGCCGGGCGTCGCGCCGTTCGGTGCCCCGCTGCAGTTCTCGGTGACGCCGGGTCGACGGGCCTGCAACATCGCCCTCGCCGCGCCGGACTGCGACGTGGCGCGTGTGCGTACGGCCGAAGAGGAAGGCGGGCTCGACCGGACGTTCGCCACCGAGGACGACCAGCAGGTGCGGTTCTCCGGCCATGTCGTGGCCCGCGGTACGCCGGAGGCTGCTCGCCTGCTCGACCCGATCGAGCAGCAGACGGTCACCGCGACGTCGTCGTACGGCCAGGACCCGAAGGTCGCCGGACGTTTCGCGTACGACGGGCAACCGACCACGGCCTGGGAGTCCGACAACACGGACCTCTATCCGACCCTCGTGTTCGAGTGGCCCGAACCCCGCACGATCACCGGGCTCACCGTGCGATCGGGCGGCACCAGCGACGCGCCGGTGGCTGCGCTGGTCGACGGCGGCGACGGTGAGCGACGAGTGCCGCTCGTCAACGACGACGCTGTGGCGATCGAACCGGTGCGCACCCGCACCCTGCGCGTGCGTTTCGAGAAGGCACCGGGAGCCGCACACGTCGTCGTGCCCGAGATCGAGCTGACCGGTGCAGACGTCACCCGGCCGTTCTTCGCCGAGACCCCGACCGGAGCAGTGTGCGGGTTCGGCCCACCACTGCGCATCGACGGACGGGTCGTTCCGACGCGGGTCACCGGCACGATGGCCGACGTCGTCAACGGCAGCCCGCTCGCCTTCGAGGCCTGCAAGGTCGACGACGTCAATGGCGATTCGCCGGCGCTGGACCTCGCGGGTGGTGACCACCACCTGGTGGCGACGCCCAACGCAGAGTTCGAACTGCTCGACCTCGCTGTGCTGCCCACGCAGGCCGACAGCGCATCGGCCGCCTCCCGGACGGTCCGCATCGAGCGCTGGGGGAGCAGCCAACGCACCCTGTCGGTGGCCGGCGGCCCCGCCTCGCTGCTGTACCTCCCGGAGAACTTCAACCCGGGCTGGCGCGCAGAGGTCGACGGGAAAGCGCTGACGGCGGTGCGGGTCGACGGCTGGCAACAGGGTTGGGTGCTGCCGGCAGGGGAGGAGACCTCCGTGCAGTTGCGGTACACCCCCGAGCGGACGTACGACGTCGTCCTGCCCGTCGGCCTCGCCGTGAGTGGTCTGGTGCTGATCGGCGGCATCGTGAGCCTGCTCCTGCTGCTGTTCGGCCGCCGTGGCCGGGCCGTGGTGGAAGAGCCGCGCGTCTGGCCGGTCACCGGGCCGCCGGGTCGCGCCGGGGCGATCGCCGCGGTGGTCGTGACGCTGCTGTTGCTGGGGCCCGTGGCCGCTGCCGGTCTGCTCCTCGCGATCCTTGCGTCACGCCGAGGTCGGGGAACCCCGATCGTCGTGGGCGCCGTCGCGCTCATCGCCACGTCGGGTGCCCTCGACGCGCTCAGCGTGTCCCGACCGGTCGCGGGGGCTGCCGAACTCTTCGCGGCCCTGGCTGTCGGCGCTCTGGCGGGCGTCGTGCTGGGAGCCCCGGAGCGACCCGGGCGCCGTCGGCAGGTGGCGTCGTGAGCGCGCGGTTCGCCGCCTGGCGCGGCCAACAGGGGGCCGCCGCTCTCGCGGTTCTCCTCACGATGGTCGTCTCCCGATGGATCCTGTTGGGTGAGTCGTTCTTCAACCAGGACGACTTCTACTTGTCGGGTCGCGCCTACGACGCCGACCTCACCCTTGAGTTCTTGGTGCGCGACACCGCCGGTCACGTGAACCCACTCCAGCAACTGGCCTACTGGCTGCTCGCCCATCTGGCGCCGTACGACTGGGGCCTGGTCGCGGCCTTCGTGTTGGTCCTGCAAACGGCCACGACGGTCGTGATGTGGCTGTTGTTGACCCGTTTGCTCGGCGAGCGGTGGAGCAGGGTGGTGCTCCTTGCGGTGTTCGCCTGGGCCCCGATCACCCTGGCGACCACCCTGTGGTGGAGCGCGGCGATGGGCCTGTGGCCCCACCTGCTGTGTTCGCTGCTTGCCGTGTGGTTCCTGGTCCGTTGGCACCAGGGGGACGCCCGAGGGGTCACCTCTGTCTTGGCGATCGTCCTCACCACCACCGTCGGCCTGCTCTGGCATGAGCGTGCGGTGCTGATCGTCCCGGTGCTGTTCGGTGTCGCTGTCTGTCTTTGCGACGAAAGCATCGGTTGGCGGCGTCTTCGCGCAGCCACGATCAGATACCGCTGGTTGTGGGCCTGGCTGGTGCTGCTCCTGGCCGGGTTCCTGGTCGCCCATGGACTCCTGACCGACGTGGAGGGCGGCGAGAGCACGTTCCGCGAACAAGCGGGCGTCACCTGGTCGTTCCTCGGGAAGAACGTCGTGCCCGGCTTCTTCGGCGGCCCGTGGGCCGGCGAGCTCGAAGGCGGGGCCGTCCGTCCCGCAACCTGGGTGGTCGTGATGTCGGCAGGCCTGGCTCTGGTGGTGGCCGCCCTCCTCGTGCTGCGAGGTGGGCCCGCCCGCCGCTGGGCCCTGGTCGTGCTGTCCGGCTACGTCGTCGCCGACCTGGCTCTGCTCATCTCGGGGCGCGCGGGCTTCGGAGCCATCATCGGACTCGACCCGCGCTACTCCTCCGACGTGATCCACGCGGCAGTGCTGTGTGCCGCGCTCGCGCTGCGAGGCGGGCCGGACTGGCTGGCGTTGCGCTGGGCGGCGCAGAGCACGAGGCGGCAGACGATCGCCGTCACCGCGCTGATCGGCGCCTATGGCGTCGCAGCCTGCCTGGGAACTGCACTGCTCGTGCCGCACTTCCAGAACACCGAAGATCGCTCCTTCGTCGCCAACCTGCGCGCCGATCTTGCCGCGGACCCGACGCAGGTGATTTTCGACGACCTGGCACCGGCGGACGTCGTCCTGCCGTTGGTCGGGGACGATTCACGGTTGTCCCGCGTCTTCGGACAGTTGCCTGAGCACCCGGCGTTCGACGAGCCGTCGGCGCGGATGCGTGTGGTCGGTGAGGACGGACACCTGAAGCCGACCGTCTTTGCCGGGTCGGTGCCGGCCGTACCCGGGCCGGACGGGGAATGCGGGCACGAGGTCGGAGCTCGCGACGTTGCCGTGCCGTTCCGGTTGCCCGTGGAAGGTCGGGTCCTGATTCGGATCGCGTACTTCGCGTCGAACGAATCGACCGTCGCTGTGGCGGCGGGGGACTGGGAGGCCTCGTTCCTTGCGCGTCGCGGCCCCAACGAGATGTGGCTGGTCCTTCCCGACGTGCCCGGTCCTGTGGCGGCACTCGATCTCCGGTCCGACGGTCGGTCGATCGTGTGTGTCACTGGCGTCGACGCCGGACTGCCGGAGCGGTGATGAGGGAACGGCGCCGCGACCTCCTCTGCGTCCTGGCCGTCACGCTCCTGGTGCTCGGTCCGCTGCTGGCAGGTCGCGGCTTCTGGCTCGTCGGGGACATGGTGTTCGTGCCGCAGCAGCCCTGGAAGGCAGCCTGGCTCGGTATGGACGGGGCGCTGCCGCGGGCCGTTCCCATGGATGCCCTGATCTCCCTGATCACCCAGGTCGTGCCGGGTGACTTCGTGCAGAAGGCCTTGCTGGTGGGGGGATTCCTGGCTGGTGGCCTCGGCGTCGCCCGGTTGGTGGCCCAGCAGGCGTGGTTCGCACGCGCCGCTGCGATCACGCTGTTCTGCTGGAACCCGTGGGTCTACGAGCGTCTCCTGATCGGCCAGTGGGCGATCCTGGTCGGATACTTCGTGCTGCCGTGGGTCGCGCTGGCCGCCGTACGCCTGCGCCGCGGGGGCCCGGGGGACTGGGCGCCCGCTGCGGTGGCGCTGGTCCTGTCGGCGATCTGCAGCCCGTCCAGCGGTGTCATGGCCGCAGGCGTGCTGCTGGCGCTGGGTGTTGGCCGTGACCGGCGTGGCTGGTGGCGGGCCGTCGCCATCGCCGTGGTGGCCAACCTGACCTGGGCGATCCCGGCGCTGACCGCCGACGCCGCCCGCGTGACCACCGACGGCGTGTTCGCTGCCTTCGCGGCTCGCGCCGAATCCGGTGCCGGTGTCGTGGCGAGCGTGTTCTCGCTCGGCGGCATCTGGAAGACCTCGATCCTGCCGGGCGAACGGACCAGCGCGCTGCTCGTGCTGCTCGCCTGCCTGCTCTCGCTGGCGGCCCTGGCCGGACTGTGGCGGATGGGCGCGGACCGTTCGCGCTGGGTACTGATCGGCGCCGTGTCCCTCGGCCTTGCCCTGGCTCCGGCGATTCCTGTCGGCGCCGACGTGATGGAGTCCCTTGGGGCGCGGCTCCCCGGGCTCGCACTGTTGCGCGACTCCCATCGCTACCTCGCGCCGTTCGGCCTGGTCCTCGCGGTGGGCATTGCGTACGCCGTCACGGCTCTTCGTGCGCGGATCAAGCCCGGTACGCAGGCGCTGTGGAGCGTGGTCGCGCTGCTGGTGGTGGCCCCGCTCCTCCTGCTGCCGAGCCTGGCCTGGGGTGCCGCGGGGGAGCTGGAACGGTCGTCGTACCCGAAGGCCTGGACGGAGGTGGCGGCCCTGATCGACTCCGACGAGACCACGGTGGTGCTGCCGTGGGCCGGTTCCTACCGCGGCTTCGACTGGAACCATCGCCGCGCCGTCCTCGACCCGGCGCCACGACTGCTGCCGGGCCAGGTGCTCGTTGACGACACCGTGCGACTCGAGGGCCGTGAGGTTCCGGCCGAGGATCCGCGCGTCCGTGCGGTGGACGAAGCGCTCGACCAGGACGACCCCGCCGCCGCGCTCCGGGACCTCGGCGTGCGCTGGGTGCTGGTCGAGCACGGAATGGGACAGGTCGCCCCACCCACTGGAAAGACCGTGTACGACGCCTCGGGCCTCCAACTGATCGACGTGTCAGATCAGGGACCGGGCGCCGGAAAATCCCGATCCGCATGGCCCGAAATGACTATGCCGCGAGAGATCCTCGTGGCGATCGGTCACTTGTGCGCGTTTCTTTTGCTTTTCGTTGGGGCGACCGTGATACTTCGTGCAGGGAGTAACGGGCGTCACACGACATGATCGTCATGGGGTAGTGGATGCTCAGTGCCGGCCTTTGGGAGGGGGCCTGCGCATGAACACGATTATTGCAACTGTCGTCGGAGCATTGGCCTCGACCGTCGTCCTTGTTGGTGGCGTCAACGCCGCCCAGGGTGAGCACAAGCCTGTGAGCAACGAGAAGCTTTACAGCTACTCGGACCAGTAGGTCCCAACGCCGCGTCCTGCCCTGGGGCGACGCGGTTCTCCGGTCACACGTCTTCTGGGAGGGGGACGTATGAGCAGACGGCTTGGGAGGGTCAGATGCTGCAGATTGTCATTCCGGCGTACAACGAGGAGCGCCGCTTGCCGCGCACCTTGCGCGACTTGCGTCGCCACGTCGCCACGCATCGCGGGGTCCTCGGTCGCGTCGAGGTTCTCGTCGTCGACAACGCGAGCACCGACCGCACGGCTGAAGTCGCCCGCGAGGCCGACTCCGCCGCGCTGCCCGTGCGCGTGGTGCGTTGCGACCGCCGGGGCAAGGGCGCTGCCGTCCGTGCCGGACTGCTCGCGACCGACGCCGACCTGGTCTGCTTCATGGACGCCGACGGGGCCACCGGCCTCGACGCGATCGAGGACGCGTGGCGTCGGGTGCTCCAGGGTGCCGACGTCGTCATCGGCTCGCGGGGTCTTGCCGAGAGCGACACCGAGGCCCGGCACACCCGGACCCGGTCGACCGGCGCCGCCGCCTACCGTCGTTTCGCGGGTCGCCTGACCCCCGGGATCCTCGACACCCAGTGCGGCTTCAAGTTCTTCCGGGGTGAGGTTGTCCGCGGCGTCATCGACAACCTGCAGACCTCGGGCTTCTCCTTCGACGTCGAACTCCTCGTCCTGTTGCGCGCTGCCGGTGCGCACATCGAGGAGATGCCGGTGACCTGGGTCGACGTACCCGGTTCCACTTTCGTTCCCGCGCGCCACGGCGCTGCGGCTTTCGCCGAACTCGCGCGGATCGCCTGGCGGCACCGCGAGTTCGTGCGTCCGGTACCCGGCAGGGTGGCGGTCGTCGGAGTGCGGTCCCCCATGCCGCTCCCGGCTTCTGCTGCCCTGTCGGCCGGGACCTGGAGCTCCCGATGAGCGGCGCGACAGGTCTCGAGGGCAAGCAGATCGTCGTCGTCAACTGGCGTGACCTGGACCATTCCCTCGCTGGTGGCGCAGAGATCTACGCCTGGCAGTACGCCCGCGCGCTTCAAGAGGGCGGCGCCAAGGTTCGGTTCATCACCGCACGCGACGAGGGCCAGGCGGCTCGCGAGACGCGCGACGGTATCGACGTACGCCGCGGTGGTGGGGCACTCGGGTTCTACCTCTTCGCCCTGCTGTGGATGCTCCGGCACCGCAACGACATCGATGCGGTCATCGACCCCGCGTGCGGACTGCCGTCCTACTCGCCGCTGGTCCTGCGCCGCAGCACCCCTGCCTTCCTGATCGTGCACCACGTGCACCAGGCCCAGTTCGCCGTGCATTTCCCGGCGCCCGTCGCTGCCTTCGGGCGCTGGATGGAGCGCGTCGCCATGCGTCGCGTCTACCGCCGGCAGCTGACGGCCGCGGTCTCGGAGTCGACAGCGACCGAGATGCGTGAACAGCTCGGCTGGAACGGCACCGTCCGGCTCCTAGAGAACGGCGCCGACCTGCCGCCGTACGACGCCGCGGACGCCCAGAACAAGGACGCCGACCGGATCGTCGTGCTCGGCCGTCTCGTCGCCCACAAGCGGGTCGACCTTGTTCTCGACGCCGTCGCCGCGCTGCGCGCCCGTCCTGCGTTCGCGGACCGCGACCTGCTCGTCGACGTGATCGGCCAGGGCCCAGAGGGAGAGCGCCTGGCTGCCCACGCCGCCGAACTGGGCCTCGCTGATCGCGTCGTCTTCCACGGCTACGTGTCGAGCGAGGAGAAGAACGACCTGCTCGGTCGGGCCGCCGTCCACGTCTGCGGCTCCGACGCCGAGGGCTGGGGACAGGCCGTCATCGACGCCGCTGCGTCAGGTGTGCCGACCGTCGCCCGCGACGTGCCCGGCCTGCGTGACTCGATTCGCGACGGCAAGAGCGGTTGGCTCGTCCCCGACGACATCAGCCCCGGGGTGGTCACGGGTCGCCTCGCCGACGCGCTGTCCAACGCCCTCATCGAGGCTGCCGATCCCACGACGCGCGTACATCGTGCGGAGGCCTGCCTCAAGTGGGCCCACAAGTTCGACTGGTCGCAGATGCGCAGCAACGCGCGCGACCTGACCACCGAAATGCTCCTCGGGCGCGCTCCTGCGCTGCCCGACTGTCACAACCCACGCGATCTTCGCGTGGCCGTCTGAGAGGTCCATGCCATGCGCAAGTTTGCGTCCGTATCCGTCGGGGTCGGGGTGTTCATGATCGTTGCCGCGATCCTGGTGCGCTTCTACGCTTACCCGACCCTGGCCACCGTCCCGGCCACCTATGACGGCACGACCGAACTGGAGTCCTCGGGCGCCCAGATCTTCAACTCGGACCCCAACGTGCTCAAGACCGAGACCTGGGACCTGGACATCTCCGCCTTCACGATCGCTGACAGCGGGGCCAAGGAGCCCGACGGCGTCGCGACGTGGGTCAGCTCCACGACGGTCAAGCGGTCCGACGGCTCCGTGTTCCAGCAGACGCGGGAGCGCGCGCCGTTCGACGCCGTCAGCGGCGCCGGCGTCACGTGCGACGCCTGCGGTTCGTGGGAAGAGGTTGCCGAGGGCGAGCGTGTCGACGTGACCCGCAGGGGCCAGGTCTTCAAGTTCCCGTTCGCGACCGAGAAGCGTGACTACGACGTCTGGGACGGCACCGTCGGTGCGGCCACCAAGGCGACGTTCGAGGGCGAGGAGACCGTCCAGGGCCTGACCGTCTACAAGTTCGTGCAGCGCATCGAGCCCCAGGTGGTCGAGACCCGTGAGGTCCCGGGCAAGGTGTTCGGCGCGAGCGAGCCGTCCGTCGACGCCGAGATGTGGTACGGCATGACCCGCACGTTCTTCATCGAGCCGCAGACCGGATCGCCGGTCGACCGGGTCGAGGAGCGCGTCCAGGAACTGCGCTACGACGGAGTGAGCGTGCCGGCCTTCACCGGCACGGTCCAGTACACCGACGCGCAGGTGGACAAGTCGGTCAAGGACACCAAGTCGAACGCGAGCCTGCTCGGCGGCATGCGCGTCGCGTTCCCGCTGCTGCTCCTGCTGCTCGGCGCTGCGTTCGTCGCCGGCGGTCTGTTCCTCTCGCGCAAGTCGCACCGCCCGCTCCGTGCGGACGCCAACGACAAGCCGCTCGTCGGAGCCGGTCACTGACCGTCCGACGCACCTGACTCCTCTCTGAGGAGGGAGATGATGGCCTCGAGCAATTGCTCGAGGCCATCGTCATTCCACGACGCAGCGCGGGCCCGCAGGGTCAGTACCGTTTCGCCGCGGAAGCCCACCGCACCCAGCGAGAGTCCGCTGCCGCCGCCCGTCACCGGGTGGAAGGCCAGGCGGTCCACGTGCGGTGCGGTCACCTCGCCGAGGTGGGACACCAGCAGGGTGGAGCCCAGCCTCGAGGCCAGGACGCGCAGGCCGGTCGTGGTGGCGCGCACCGACAGCGGCGTCCACGGACGCGGTTCGGTGGCGACCGGCGGGGTCTGCACCGGAGCCTCCGCGAGGGCCCGGGTGATCCCTGCGGCATCGAGGCGTTCGACATCGCGCAGGCGCAGCAGGACGCTGTGGTCGCCGATGGCCCCGTCACCGGGCTGGGCGCGCACGGCTCCGACGGCCACCGCGACGTGACGAGCGGTGCGCCCCCGCGCGGCCTGGTGCGCCACGATCGCCCGGGTTGCCGCGGCGACGATGGCCGCTGTGCGATGACTGCCGGGGACGGTGCGCTCGACGAGGACGTCGCCGGGTTCAGGGACCGGGCGGGACGGGGGAGTCACCTCGGCCGGCGGCCGGAAGGCGACTTCGCCGAGACGGCGGCCCACGGTGCGCGCGACGCTCCCGGTCGTCGTACGGTCTCCGACTCCGCGGGCGGCCGACGTGACGGGCGCGAGGCCGAGTCGGGCAAGCACCGCCAGCAGGCTGAGCCCGTCGACCGCGCTGTGGTGGGCCGAGACCACCAGGTGGCGGCCCGACAGGCCGACCAGCACCGGCGCCGGGTTCGGAGCCAGTACGGCGGCTCGCAACCGTTCGAGCGAGTCGTCGATCAGCGGCGGGGGGAGTGCCGGCCATCCCTGGGCGGACGCAAGGTCCGCAAGGTGGGTGGTGAGCACGGCCGGATCCGCCGGTTCGGGGAGTTCGGCGGTCAACAGGATCCGCCAGCCGATGCGAGGGTCAGCCACCCAGGCCGACCCGGCAGTGGTCATGGGTGGATCACGGCTTGCGTGCGACGACCACGAGGCTCACGCCCGGCAGGCGGCGGACCGGCAGCACCCGCTCGAGGCCGACGGCGGCGCGGAGGCCGGCGTTGAGCACGGGGTGCACCGCTTCCATCTCGCTCTCGGACTCCTGGCGGCTGCGGCGTCGGGCCTTCACGACCGGCCGGAGCAGGACGTTCCACGAGCGCAGGTCCTCGATCACCAGGCCGGCGCCGATCACCCGCTGGGCGAGCTCGTCGCGTTCATAGCGGCGGACATGGCCGAGCGCCACGTCGTGGCCGCTCCACAGCGCCATGCTGGCGGGGACGGCGATCAGTGCGCGTCCACCCGGGCGCAGGACGCGCGTGGTCTCCTCGGCAACGGCGACGTCGTCGTCGATGTGCTCCCAGGCGTCGGTCGACATCACCAGGTCGACCGACTCGCTGGCGATGGGAAGTCGGCGACCGTCGCCACGGATGACGGGGATTCCGCGGGATGCTGCGATCTCGGCCCCGGTCTCTGTGTACTCGACGCCGACGGCCTTCCAGCCGAGCTCACGGAGCACGACGGTGTTGCCACCCATGCCGCATCCGACGTCGACGGCCCGTCCGGCCGGCCAGTCCTTGACGGTACGACGGACCAGGGCCCGACGCGCGGCGTACCACCAGTGCCGCCGCTCGAGAGCGGCGGACTTGGCGATCTCCTCGGCATCCACGCGCCGAGCCTAGTGGCTCATCCGCGACGGGCGACTCACCCGTGCCGGGACGGATCCGAGCGGTTCTTCACCTCGGCGCCGTCCTTTCCGCCACCCCAGTCGGTGTCGGCGACGGTCGGGTCCGTCTTGCGCTTCTTGAACCGCCAGTTCGCGCTTCCGGTGACTTCCTGCTTGTCGCTCAGGCCGTCGCCGTCGGTGTCCTTCCGCGTCGGGTTCGTCTTGCGGATGGTGATCTTGTACTTGCCGCCGTTGGCCCGGGATCGCACCACCACCTGGTTGATGGCGAGGCCCGCGACCTCGGCGCCGTCGGTCAGTCCGTCCCGGTCGGTGTCCCGCACACACGGGTTGGTCCGCACGATGCCGATGTTCTTGCCGTTGCGCGGCCGCCCGCTGTTCGTGAAGTAGGTCTGCCGGATGCTCATGCCGACGACCTCCTTGCCGTCCGACAGGGTGTCGCCGTCGGTGTCGGCGCGCAGCGGGTTGGTGTGCCCCGTGGTGCAGCCGGTCGGACCGGCGAGCTCCCGCTGGTCGCTGAGACCGTCCCGGTCGGTGTCGGCGCGGAGCGGGTTGGTGCCGGCGGCCTTCTCGGCGCCGTCGTTCAAGCCGTCGTTGTCCGAGTCGCTGTCCGTCGGCATGGTGCCGTCCGTGATCTCCTGGCCGTCCTGGACGCCGTCGTTGTCGGTGTCGGTGTCCAGCGGGTCGGTGTCGTGGGTGTTCACCTCAGCGCCGTCGGTCAGGCCGTCGTTGTCGGTGTCCGAGTCGTCCGGGTCGGTGCCGAGCGTCGTCTCCTCGTCGTTGGTGAGGCCGTCACCGTCCCGGTCGTTGCTCGGTACGTCGTCGGCGGGGGCATCCACCGGGTTCGTGCCGTTCGCGACTTCGGCGCCATCGGTCACGCCACCGTCGTCGGTGTCGGGGTCCAGCGGGTCGGTCTGGTGCGTGTTGACCTCGGCGCCGTCGCTGAGCCCGTCGCCGTCGGTGTCGGCATCGCCCGGGTCGGTGCCGGCGGCGTCCTCATCGACGTCGGTGAGGCCGTCGCCGTCGGTGTCACCCGTCGCGGCAAGGTCGTCGCCCGGGGTCGCGACGGGGTCGGTGCCGTTGTCGACTTCGGTGCCGTCGTTCACGCCACCGGCGTCGGTGTCGGGGTCCAGAGGGTCGGTGTCGTGGGTGTTGACTTCGGCGCCGTCGCTGAGGCCGTCGTTGTCGGTGTCGGCATCGCCCGGGTCGGTGCCCAGCGCGCCTTCCTCGACGTCGGTGAGGCCGTCGCCGTCGGTGTCCGTGGACGGCAGGTCGTCGGCAGGGTTGTCGACGGGGTTGGTGCCGTTGTCGATCTCGGCTCCGTCGGTGACGCCACCGTCGTCGGTGTCGGGGTCCAGGGGGTCGGTGTCGTGGGTGTTGACCTCGGCACCGTCGTTCAGGCCGTCGTTGTCGGTGTCGGCGTCGTTGGGGTCGGTGCCGGTCCCGGTGTCGGGTCCGCCTGCATCGGTGTCGACCTCGACACCGTCGTCGAGGCCGTCGTCGTCACTGTCGGCGTCTGCCGGGTCGGTGCCGAGGGCATCCTCCTCGGCGTCGGTGAGGCCGTCGAGGTCGCGGTCGTTGTCGTCGGCCGGGTTGTCGACCGGGTTGGTGCCGTTGTCGACCTCGGTGCCGTCGTTCACCCCGCCGCCGTCCGTGTCCGCCACGAGCGGATTGGTGCCCGTCCCGGTGTCAGGGCCGACGCCGTCGGTGTCGAGCTCCTCACCGTCGGTCAGACCGTCGTCGTCGCTGTCGGCATCCGTGGGGTCGGTACCCGTGCCGGTGTCAGGTCCCGGCCCGTCGGTGTCGACCTCGGCTCCGTCCTCGATGCCGTCGTCGTCGGAGTCGGCGTCATCCGGGTCGGTGCCCAGGCCGCCTTCCTCGGAGTCGGTGAGGCCGTCACCGTCACTGTCAGTCTGTACGTCGTCCGCCGGGTTGAGCGGATCGGTGAGGTCGGTGTTCACCTCGGTGCCGTCGTTCACGCCGCCGCCGTCGGTGTCCGCGACCAGGGGGTCGGTGCCGGTTCCGGTGTCGGGGCCGCCGCCGTCGGTGTCGACCTCGGCGCCGTCGGTGAGGCCGTCGTCGTCGCTGTCGGTGTCGTTGGGGTCGGTGCCCAGGCCGTCCTCTTCGATGTCGGTGAGGCCGTCACCGTCGGTGTCGTCGAGGGCACCGCACTCGACCCCGCCGGCCGGAGCGGTGGCGGTGACGCTCATCGCGCCGACGCCGAGATCCAGGTCCACCAGCGGGTTGCCGAGCAGGGACACGGACAGGTCGACGGAGAGGACCGCGCCCAGGTCGAGGGTCGCGGTCTGACCGCTGATCACCGGGTTGGCGTCGAAGAGCGCGAGATTCAGCGTGACGGACGCGAGGCCCAGCGGGACGTTCACCGGGACGGCGATGCCGTCGGGCTGCAGGGTGACCACGGGGATGCCGGCGACCGCGACTTCCGCGGTGGTGTTGCTGACCGTCGTGGTGGGTGTGTTGGTTCCGTCGGACTGGGCGGTGATGACCACGGGACTGGTGACACTCACCGTGACGAGGCCGCCGAGCAGGTTGACGTCGCCGAGGGTGAGGGTGGACGTCGAGCGGACGGCGTCGCCGTCGCCCGCCACGTCGATCAACTCGGTCTTCGTGGTGACGTCGGAAGCGTCGATCTGGCCGACGTTCGCCACCGGGAGGTCGGGGACGCCGAGCAGCGAGACCCCGAGGGCGTCGGTCTGCGAACTACCGAGCAGGCGGACTCCGCCGGTCGCTGTCGGGCACTCGAGGTCCGACACGTAGTTCGCGGTGACGTCGCCGTGGAGGGTCCCGATGTCGGCAACGGGGGAGAGGTCGACGTCGAGCAGGTCGCCCGAGAGCGGAGCCAGCGTGGGCGGCGCCGTCCGTTCCACCTCGTCGGTCTGGATCGTCGAGCCGTCCTCGAGCAACTGGGCGTCGACGTTGGAACTGATGGCGTGCACCCGGGCGCCCGCGGGGACCGGCGTACCGCCTTCCTCGGGCGGAATGCCACCGTCACTGTCGACGGTCACCTCGGAGTGGCCCACGAAGACATTGGCGAGGGGAGCGCTCGCCAGATCTGACTGCAGGCTGACCAGGTCCGCATGTGCGTTGGCCTGGTACGACGCCGGCAGCGGGTCTGCGTGGGCCGTTCCCGAGGGTATCGCCACGGTGAACACAGCTGCCGTGGCAAGTGACGTGCCGATCAGAAGAGCGGCACGCAGCCGACCAGGGTTGGAGACTGCGGCCATTGTGTGGAACTCCTGACAGCGGTGGAACCTGATCGGATCCACCCACTATTGACCCGCAGATGCCGCGCGGTGAGGCCTCAAACCGAAATCAGGACGAAGTCCCGATCGGTCTCCTCACGAATGACCAAGGTCGGCCCCGAAGAGCGCCGTTCCGGGGGTCAGGGTGCCCCGCACCCGGGACCAGCCACCCCAGAGCCGGTCGTGCTCGACGGGCCATTCCGGCTCGAGCAAGGTGGTCAGGTGGAAGCCGGCGCCGGCCAGCAACTGGACCCAGTCACCGAGCGTGCGGTGGTGTTCGACGTACGACGTCTGGCCGGTCTCGTCGTCGACCTCGACGTAGGGCGTGCGGTCCCAGTAGGACTGGGTCGCGGTGAGCCCGTCCTCGGTGGGGTCGTCGGGGAACATCCACCGGGTCGGGTGGGTGATGGAGAACGCGAACCGGCCGCCGGGGCGCAGGACGCGGGCGGTCTCGGCGACGGCGGTGTCGATGTCGGCGACGAACTGGAGGGCGCCGAAGGAGGAGAACACGACGTCGAAGCTGTTGTCGGCGAACGGGAGGTCGGTCGCCGTACCCCGGACGCTCGGCACGGCCACACCGGTGATCTCGTCGACGCGGCGCGAGTGCTGGAGTTGGCGGTGGGACAGGTCGAGCCCGAAAGCGCGTCCGCCGCGACTGCGGATCCATCGTGAGCACTGCCCGGCGCCGGAGCCGACTTCGAGGACGTCGCGGTCCTTGACCTCACCCAGGATCCCGGCGTCGGCCTCGGTCAGGCCCTCGGGGCCCCAGAGGAAACCGGCGTCGCCGAGGAACTCCCCGTGCGTCGCCTGGTACTCGTCGGCGTAGCGGTCCCAGTCGGCACCATTGGCGCTGCGGGACTCCTGTTCGTCGGCGGGTCGGCGGTGGGCCGTGACCGGCGGGTGGAGCCACTCCTGTTGCACGAAGAAGAGGATAGTGCCGCCGGTTGGACGTGCGTGCAGCGCGGCGCGTACTCTTGAATGTCCGCTTCCCCTCGGGAGGTGGTCCCGTGCCGCCCAAAGGGTGGTCATGGCCCAACTACATCTGCCCACCCAAGGACTGTCCTTACTTATGACGAGCACCCTCTCGACTCCGATCTCGAGCCACTACGACGACAACGCGCCCCAGGTCGCGATCAACGACATTGGCTCCGAGGCGGACTTCCTGGCCGCCATCGATCTGACGATCAAGTACTTCAACGACGGCGACATCGTCGACGGCACCATCGTCAAGGTCGACCGCGACGAGGTCCTCCTCGACATCGGCTACAAGACCGAGGGCGTCATCCCCTCGCGCGAGCTGTCGATCAAGCACGACGTTGACCCCTCCGAGGTCGTCAAGGTCGGTGACAAGGTCGAGGCTCTCGTTCTCCAGAAGGAGGACAAGGAGGGTCGCCTGATCCTGTCCAAGAAGCGCGCCCAGTACGAGCGCGCCTGGGGCACGATCGAGGAGATCAAGGAAGCCGACGGCGTCGTCGAAGGCACCGTCATCGAGGTCGTCAAGGGCGGCCTCATCATCGACATCGGCCTGCGCGGCTTCCTGCCCGCCTCGCTGGTCGAGATGCGTCGCGTCCGCGACCTGCAGCCCTACGTGGGTCAGACCCTCGAGGCCAAGATCATCGAGCTCGACAAGAACCGCAACAACGTGGTCCTGTCGCGCCGTGCCTGGCTCGAGCAGACCCAGTCCGAGGTTCGCCACGGCTTCCTCACCCAGCTCCAGAAGGGCCAGATCCGCAAGGGTGTCGTGTCCTCGATCGTCAACTTCGGTGCGTTCGTGGACCTCGGCGGCGTTGACGGTCTCGTCCACGTCTCGGAGCTGTCCTGGAAGCACATCGACCACCCGTCCGAGGTCGTCACCGTCGGCGACGAGGTCACCGTCGAGGTGCTCGACGTCGACATGGAGCGCGAGCGCGTGTCGCTGTCGCTCAAGGCGACGCAGGAAGACCCGTGGCAGCACTTCGCCCGCACCCACCAGATCGGTCAGATCGTTCCCGGTAAGGTCACCAAGCTGGTGCCCTTCGGTTCGTTCGTCCGTGTCGAAGAGGGCATCGAGGGCCTCGTGCACATCTCCGAGCTGGCCGAGCGCCACGTGGAGATCCCCGAGCAGGTCGTCCAGGTCAACGACGACGTCATGGTCAAGATCATCGACATCGACCTCGAGCGTCGCCGGATCTCGCTCTCGCTGAAGCAGGCGAACGAGACCACCGCGGCTGTCGACGTCGAAGAGTTCGACCCGACGCTCTACGGCATGCCCGCCACGTACGACGAGGCCGGCAACTACATCTACCCGGAGGGCTTCGACCCCGAGACGGGCGAATGGCTCGAGGGCTTCGACGACCAGCGCGGCATCTGGGAAGAGCAGTACGCCAAGGCGCACGCTCGCTGGGAGGCGCACGTCAAGCAGCAGGCCGAGGCGAAGGTTGCCGAAGCCGAGGCTGGCGAGGCGACGTCGTACTCCTCTGGTGGTTCGGACGACGAGCAGGCCGAGGAGACCGGCGGCTCGCTGGCTTCCGACGAGGCGCTGCAGGCGCTTCGCGAGAAGCTCACCGGCGGCCAGGCCTGATCCAAGGTCGTCGAGTAGCCGAGCCGCCAGGCGAGGCGTATCGAGACGCAAGCAACGAAGGCCCCGACCTCACGGTCGGGGCCTTCGGCTTGTTTTTGGGCCGAGCGCGTCTTCGGCGCTGATGCGGGCAGCAAGCTGCCAGTCACGACGCCTCTCGCCGCGCTGCCGGCCGTGCTTCACGCGAACCAGGGAGTCGGGCGACGGGTGGAGAAGTCGTCGTGGCGTACCCAGACGACGAGGGATCGAAGGGCCAGGGCCAGGAGGAGGATCAGGAAGAGGTTCATGGCAGTAATCATGCTCTTGTCTGATTCCTGCCACCAGTGGCAGAAAAGCCGCTTTGCGTTGATTTACTGCCACCTTCGTGGCACGCTGGCGGGATGCTGACCAATGTCGCCGTCCTGGCCTTCGACGGGGTGGCTCCGTTCGAGCTCGGCATCCTGTGCGAGGCCTTCGGGATCGACCGCACCGCCGACGGAGTGCCCGCCCTCGACTTCGCTGTCTGCGCTGAGAACAACCTCCCGATGCGCACCTCGATGGGCTTCAACCTGCAGACAGACTTCGGGCTGGATCGCGTCGCGGAAGCCGACCTGATCGGTATTCCGGCGATCCCGCGCGGGGGAGTGCCGTCCGACGCCGTCATCGAGGCGATCCGCGCGGCCTATGACCGCGGCGCGCGCATCATGTCCGCCTGCAGTGGCGCCTTCGCGCTCGGCGCGGCCGGCTTGCTGGACGGCCGTGAGTGCACGACGCACTGGATGTACACCGACGAACTGCAGCGCCGGTTCCCGGACGCGATCGTCGTGCCCGAGGTGCTCTACGTCGACACGGGCCAGATCGTCACCAGCGCCGGGAGCGCCGCCGGTCTGGATGCTGCGTTGCACATCTGGCGCCAGGAGTACGGCGCGGCGGTCGCCAACGTCGTGGCGCGTCGAGCCGTCGTACCGCCGTATCGCGACGGGGGACAGGCGCAGTTCATCGCGCGTGCCGTCCCGGACTGCGACGCCGACACCCTGCGGCCGTTGTTGACCTGGATCCTCGAGAACCTCGAGGAGGACCACGGGGTGGAGGCACTGGCGAAGCGCGCGGTGATGTCGCCGCGCACCTTCGCGCGCCGCTTCCGCGACGAGACGGGTACGACGCCGCACCACTGGGTGACGCGGCAGCGAGTCTCGGCGGCCGAGGAGCTCCTCGAGCGCACCGACCACCCGGTCGAGTGGATCGCCGGGGAGGTCGGTTTCGGCAACGCGGCCACCCTGCGCCACCACTTCGTGCGGGTGCGCGGGGTGAGCCCGCAGGCGTACCGGCGCCAGTTCGCCTGCTGACGCCGGAGGTATCGTTTTCGGGCATTGCCCGGTCGATGGTGCGGGCGTAGGTTCGGTTGCTTCGGAGGCGAATCACTCGGGTTCGCCCTGCAGGAGAGCGGTGTGCCGATGTCCCGTTTCATGGATCGAGCCCGACGAAGTAGGCGCTCCTGGGCGGTGGGACTGGCAGCCGTGGCCGTCGTGACGGTGATGGCGCCGACGACGGGCAGCACGGCGGCTCCGACGGCGGCGGGTCCGGTCTGTGAGCGTCGACAGAACAACACCTACGCAAAGTTGCTGGAGTGCGTGGGCGTGGCGGGCGTGCGCAAGCACCAGGCAGCGCTGCAGGCCGTCGCTGACGCCAACGGCGGCAACCGCTTCTCCGGGCTCGCCGGCTACGACGGTTCGGTCGACTATGTCGTCAGCACCCTGCGCGCGGCCGGCTACACCCCGGTCGTCCAGGAGTTCGACTACCTCGCGTTCGAGGTTGCCGGCCCCTCGTCGCTGCAGCAGACCCAGCCGAACCCGACGACCTACGTGGAGGGCGTCGACTTCGGTGCCATCACCCAGTCCGATCCCGGCGACATCACGGCTTCGGTCACGCCCGTGGACCTGGCGCTCGGCCTCGGCAACGCCTCGACGAGCGGCTGCGACGTAGGCGACTTCGCCGGCTTCCCTGCGGGGGACATCGCGCTGCTGCAACGGGGGACCTGCACGTTCGAGATCAAGGCCGAGAACGCCGCGGCTGCTGGTGCGGTCGGGATCGTGATCTTCAACCAGGGCAACACCGATGCTGCCGACCGGCAGGGCATCCCGGCGGTGACCCTCTCGGCCAACAACACCAGTGGCATCCCGGTCATCGGCACCACCTACGCGCTGGGCGCGGAGTTGGCTGCGACCCCGGCCCTGGAGATGCGGGTCTTCGCGAACACGTTGCGCCAGATCCTGCCGACGGCCAATGTGCTGGCCGAGAAGAAGGGCATCAACACCGACAACGTCGTCATGGCCGGCGCCCACCTCGACTCCGTCCTCGCGGGGCCGGGCATCAACGACAACGGTTCCGGAAGCGCGGCCGTACTCGAGACTGCGGTCCAGATCGCGAAGCTGAAGCCCGTCAACACCCTCCGGTTCGCCTGGTGGGGAGCCGAGGAGAGCGGGCTCGTCGGTTCGACGAACTACGTCAACGGGCTCAGCGCGGAGGAGAAGGACCGGATCGCGCTCTACCTCAACTTCGACATGATCGGCTCGCCGAATTACATCCAGATGGTTTACGACAGCGACGAGTCCGGGTTCGCCGCTCCGGTCACGGTGCCGCCGGGGTCGGTCGCGATCGAGGACCTCTTCGAGTCGTTCTACACCTTGCGGAGTGAGCCGTACGACGACGCGGAGTTC
Source organism: Nocardioides sp. WS12 (assembly GCF_014108865.1). Lineage (NCBI taxonomy): Bacteria > Bacillati > Actinomycetota > Actinomycetes > Propionibacteriales > Nocardioidaceae > Nocardioides > Nocardioides sp. WS12. The sequence continues at coordinate 2,723,576 of NZ_CP053928.1, forward strand.
AGCGGTCGCAGCGACTACCAGGCGTTCATCAACAACGGGATCCCGGCCGGTGGACTCTTCACCGGGGCCGAGGTGCCCAAGACCGCCGAACAGCAGTCGATCTGGGGCGGAACGGCCGGAGCGCAGTACGACCCGTGCTACCACGCCGCCTGCGACACCTTCGCGAACGTGAGCACCGACGCCCTCGCGATCAACTCCGACGCGGTCGCCTTCGCCGTATTGACGTACGCGTTCTCGACCGAAGCGGTGAACGGCGTACCGGGCGAGCCGGTGCCCGGCGACCTCGTCATCCCGCCGCCGGCCGGACCCCAGGGGACGGTCGGGAGCGGCGGCGGGGGTGCCGAGGACAAGCACCTGCCGTCGTCGTAGAAGTCAGGACCTCAGAGGCGATTGAACGGCTCGGCGTAGGCGAATTGCCCGACAGGGTGCTCGCCCACGCCGAGCGCTCGCACCTGGAAGTAGTCGCCCCAGGCCGGGTCGGGTGATGTGACACCACGCTCCCGCGCCGGCACGAAACCGAACCTCGCGTAGTAGGCCGGGTCCCCGAGGAGGGCGACGAGAGTGTCGCCGGCCGCCTCGGCGCGGGCCAGCAGGTCGCGCACCAGCATCCCTCCGACGCCCGCGCGCTGGTGGTCGGGGCGCACGCTGAGTGGTCCCAGGCCGAGCGCCGGCGCGCCATCGACGTGCGCCCGGGTGGCCACGACATGGCCGACGATCTGGTCCCCGGAGGTCGCGACCAGCGAGAAGCCAGGCAGCCAACCGTCGTCGTCGCGCAGCCAGGTCAGCAGGTCGACCTCGCCTGGCGGCCCGCCGGGCCGGGTTGGTGGCGCCGAGTGCTCGGCGAGCGAGAAGGCAGCGGCCACGACCGATGCGATCTCGTCGACGTCGCTGGCGAGCTCTCGGCGGATCTCGAACGAGGTGGGCGCGGGGTCGGCAGGAGTCATGGTGCGACGCAGGCTAGTCGTCTTGCCCACCCGACTCGACCGATTTTCGGTACGGAAGGCTGCTCGGCGCCGGGCCTCCCCATCGACATCGCTTCACGATATGCTCATATCGTTTCGCGATATGCACGGCTGCTTGCAAGAAGGAGAGTGGAGTCATGCCACGACAGAAGGCTTTCCGGATCGCGAGCGGGGTCGCCCTCGTCGCGTGGGTGGGTACGACCCTCGCTGGCCTGCTGGTGGCCGCTTTCGGGGTCATCGGGCTCGCGGGATGGGGTGACTACCGGTACCACGTCGATGTGCCCCTACCCCTCCTGTCGCTGGACCTGGATTTCCAGCCGTCCTGGGAGGTGGTGCAGTTCGGCGACGTGTGCGACCAGGTCAACATTCGCGAACCGGCGCAGGACTGCTACAACCTCGTGCTCGCACAGGGGGAGCAGCGGATGGACGGCGACGTGATCCTGCAAGGCGACGTGCAGCCGGTCGATGCTGCCCTGTCCGGTCGGCTCTTCCTGGACGCCGAACCCGGTTGGGATTCGCTCATGGCCTCCCTGTACGGGATGCAGGTGCTGGCGATGCTGGTCCTGGCCTTCCTCCTCGCGCAACTGTGGCTGCTGCTGCGCACGGCTTCTCAGGGCGAGACGTTCTCCGGCCCCATGGTCCGTCGGCTGCGCATCATCGGCGGGACGATCGTCGGCTGGGAGTTCCTCGAACCGTTCCTGTGGCTCTTCTTCAGTCCCAAGGCCAACGACTACCGCGAGATCACCATCGGGCCGTGGCCGCATCTCTCCTTTGCCTCAATGGAGCCCGGCGGGCCGAGTTGGACGGTCGTCTCGTTCGGACTGCTGTTGCTCCTGCTCGCCGAACTCTTCCGCCATGGCGCTGACCTGGCTGAGGAGCAGAGGCTGACGGTCTGATGGCGATCGAGATCCGTCTCGACCACATGCTGCTCGAGCGCAAGATGACCCTGACCGAACTCGCAGAGCGCGTCGGCATCACGGTCGCGAATCTCTCGATCCTCAAGACCGGCAAGGCGAAGGCGGTGCGCCTGTCCACGCTGGACGCAGTGTGTCGCGAGCTTCAGTGCCAACCCGGCGACATCATCGTCCGGGTGGACGAGGCCAGCAGGTCGTGAACCTGTCGCTCACTCGAAGGCGAGTTTGAGTGCCACGAGGATCATCGTGGCGGCGATGAGAAACTCGAGGACCTTCCATGCGGCAGGTCGGGCAAGCAGTGGTGCGAGGGTCCGTGCGCCGAAGCCGAGAGCGGCGAACCAGATGATGCTGGCGACGATCGCTCCGACGCCAAACCACCATTGACCGCCCATGACGCTGGTGGCGTCGTCGTTGTGGGTTGCTGCGATGGCGCCGATGAGCAGAACGGTGTCGAGGTAGACGTGGGGGTTGAGCCAGGTGAGGGCGACTGCGCGGCCGATGACCCTTCCTCGAGGCTCGGCCACCGCTGACGCTCCCGGGTCGCCGAGCGACTCGGTCCGGAATGCGCGGCGGAGCGAACTGGCGGCGTACCAGAGCAGGAAGGCCACGCCTGCCCAGCGGACGACGTCGATGACCCAGCTGGCGTGGTCGACCACCGAACCGATGCCGCCCACGCCGGCGAGGATGAGGACGGCGTCAGAAGCGGCGCAGACAGCGACGACCGCGCCGATGTGGTGGCGGATCACGCCTTGGCGGAGGACGTAGGCGTTCTGGGCGCCGATCGCCACGATCAGGGAGCCGCCTGTGAAGAACCCGGCAGCAGCAGTGGAGAGCACGCAATGAACGTAGGTCTGTGGTGGCGTGAAGACCAGCGAATGTTTCTACAGCGGGTGTAGTCGTGCTTCACTGCGAGGATGAGGTACGACGCTGCCCAACTGGAGACGTTGCGACTGATCGCGGACGAAGGATCCTTTGAGGCCGCAGCGCGCAAGCTTCATCTCACTCCCAGCGCGGTCAGCCAGCGCGTGCGTGCCCTCGAGGTGTCCGCCGGGCAAGTGCTCGTTCGGCGTACGTCGCCAGCCGAGGTCACCGCGGCAGGCGAGCCGCTCCTTCGGTTGGCCCGTCAGGTTCACGTTCTCGCGGCCGAGGCGGAATCCCTGCTGTCGGATGATGGAGTCGTCGAGCTCACCGTCGCGATCAATGCGGACTCGCTGGCCACGTGGTTCCGCCCGGTCCTCGGGCAGGTTGCCCGGCGGCCCGGGACTGTTCTGCGCCTCCAGGTGGAGGACGAGGCCCACTCGCACGCGCTGCTCCGCCGAGGCGAGGTCCTCGCGGCGATCACCAGCGAGCCCACACCCGTTCAGGGATGTTCGGTCGAGCATCTCGGGAACCTTCGTTACCTACCGGCCGCTGCTCCTGAGCTCCTGGAGCGTCACCGTAAGGGTCGCGGCGTCGACTGGAGTGCGATGCCGATGGTGGTGTTCAACGAGAAGGACCAGCTCCAGGACGTGGTCCTTGCCACCCACGGCGCCCAGCGCCCCGCTGTTGTGCACCGAGTGCCCACGTCGGCCGACTTTCTCGCTGCCATCTCAGGGGGCTTGGGGTGGGGGATGGTCCCCGTCCCGCAGTTCGTCTCCGATGACCTTGTCCGCCTACCTGGGGCGAAGCCGCTCAGCGTGCCGCTCTACTGGCAACGGTGGCGGCTCGAGAGCCCCGGCCTTGAACTACTCACCCGCGATGTGAAAGCCGCTGGACGCAACATGCACGCGGCGCAGTGACACGCCCGCTTTCGCGGCGGTTCAGAGCTCGACGTAGACGTCGTCCCCCTCGACGATGACGTCGTAGGTCGTGAGCGGAGATGGCTTCTTGCCCAGTGCGATCAACTTGCGTGACCAGCGGGGCATGTCCTTACCAGCAAAGCCGGGCGCCCAGTCGAGGTTGTCCCCTGACGCGAGGTCGAACGCGGAGTTGTGCCATGGGCAGACGACCTGGCCGTCGGCGTACCTCAGGCCTCCTGGCCCCTTGGTGAGGGAGAGGCCCAGGTGCGGACAGCGGTTGCGCGCTGCGCACAACGAGTCCCCGGCGAGACCAACGACGATGGACGTGCCTGCAGCATCCACGGCGTGCAGTTTCCCGTCGGCGAAGTCCGCGACGCTTCCGACCCTGATTCGACCTGACATGTCACATCTCCTCGTTCCGGTGTCTGGCTCCGTTCTACCAGCGCGCTGTCGTTGGCGTCACTGTCGCTCGCGGCACCGCAATGGTGTCGCGTCTGAGCGCCGAGCGGTTTACGTTGACCGGCATGCAGGTGAGATTCGAGCGCACCGGGCAACGTCGATATGCGGTTGCCGTCGTCCGCAGCCAGCACGGTGACCTCCGCATGGACCCGGCGCCCGGGTACTCAGAGCTGATCCCTCATGACCTCGTGCACTGGGTGGTCGAGGAGGAGTTCGGCCTGCGGGACGGGATCTTCGGCCAGCTCGCTGCGGGCGGGAACGCCGGGACGTTCGTGCCGACTGAGGAGCTCCGCACCAAGGCGTGGGCGCGCCAGGTCGAGCGACGCAACCGGTCCACTGGCGCCGACATGGGGCGATCGGAGGACCTTGTTGCCCAGGTCTACCCGCGCTGGCTGCGACACAGCGGCCATCTTCCCGGCAGCCACTATGTGCTCCAGGACCCTCCGCCGACCGACCTCCGCGACGCTGACCTCGACCGGGCGATCAGGCGCATCGACGTACTGTCCGGCCAGTGGCGTGCCGTCGACGTCGGCGGGTCGATGTCGGTTCAGTGGCCCTGGCCCGAGCGCGCCTGAGGTGTTAGGGACCTTTGGCACTGCCGTGGCCCGACGGCCGGTGTTCCAGTGGAGCGAGATGACGCCGTCCCTTGGAGATCGCGCATCCGTTCACGCTTCCCGACACCCCACGGAGTCCCATGCTGTCCACCAAGTCCGCCCAGGTCGTCAAGGCCACACTGCCTGTCATCGGTGCCGCCATCGGCGACATCACGCCGGTCTTCTACCAGCGAATGTTCGCCGCCCATCCTGAGCTCGAGCGCGACCTGTTCAATCGGGGCAACCAGGCCCAGGGTGATCAACAGAGCGCGCTCGCGGGTGCGATTGCCGCCTACGCGACTCTCCTGGTGGCCGATGACGGACGCGACCCGCTCGACGTGCTGGGGCGTATCGCGCACAAACACGCCTCCCTCGGCATCACCGAGGACCAGTACCCGATCGTCCATGAACACCTCTTCGCCGCCATCGTGGAGGTACTCGGCGACGCCGTCACCCCTGAGGTCGCCTCCGCCTGGGACGAGGTCTACTGGCACATGGCCGGCGCTCTGGTCACGATCGAGAAGCGGTTGTACGCCGAGACGGGCGTGGCAGACGGTGCTGTCTGGCGCACGTTGGTTCTACGGAGTCGTCTTCAGGAGTCACCCGACACCGTGTCCTTCGTCCTCGGCACGGCTGATGGCAGCGCGCTGCCGGAGTCCCGTCCGGGCCAGTACGTCTCGGTGCAGGTGGCCCTGCCCGACGGCGCCCGCCAGATCCGGCAGTACAGCCTCACCCACGCTCCGGAGGTGAGCGAATGGCGGATCTCGGTCAAGGCACTCCCCGCGCGGCCCGGTGACGATGCAACCACCCTGCCGGCTGGTGAGGTGTCCAACTTTCTGCACCGGGAGCTCTTCGAGGGCGACGAGATCTCGGTGTCGGCGCCCTTCGGTGACCTGGTCCTGCAGGACTCCGAGGATCCGTTGGTGCTGATCTCCGCCGGCATCGGTATCACTCCGATCATCGGGATCCTGCACTACCTGGCCGGCACCGGTTCGAAGCGCCGGGTGCTGGTCCTGCATGCCGACCGTTCGCCGGCCCGGCACGCGCACCGCCAGGAGTTGAAGGAACTCGTGGCTGCGTTGCCGTCCGCCACACTGCACCGCTGGTACGAGGACCTCGGCGTACGGCCGCCCCGAGACGTCCTCAGCGCCGGTCGGGTCGACCTCGGACTGGTGGAGATTCCGGCAGACGCGCAGGTGTACCTGTGCGGTCCACTGCCCTTCATGGAGTCCGTACGCCGCACTCTGATCGAGCGGCACATTGCCGAAGCCGACATCCACTACGAGGTCTTCGGACCGGACAAGTGGCTGGCCTCGGCCTGAATCAGCGGCTGTGCTGCACGATCAGAACGGGCAGCGCCTTGGCGCGGCTCAGCGCGGCAGGGGGTTCGGTCCGGTCGCTGTCACCAGTCGCTGAGGAACCCAGTCCTCGACATGACGAAAGCCTGGCTTGAACGGTCCGGCGTCCTGCTCGACCGATGCTCGCAGTGAGTGCCGGTAGAACTTCACGTGGGTGAAGTCCTCGAACAGGATGTAGACGGGGTCAGGGTTGCTGCTGGGGCCTTGGAACTGCTGCCCGGTCAGCACCGGCTTGTTGACCGCGATGAACTCGTCGAAGGAATCTCCGACCACGACCCCGAGGTGTTCCAAGCCCATCTTGTACACCCGCTGGTGCACCGGAGGGATGAGCTCGATGAGCGAGACCTCCTTGCCATCGAGAACCTCGAGTGGCTCGGCGAGAACCATCAAGGAGATCGGCCGGCCGTTCCAGACGTTCTCGCTGTTCATGACCGCAAGGTTCTCGAGCTGGCCACGCACTCGGAGGTAGTCGTCCCACTCGGCCACGCGGACGGCGAGGTGGCTGAGAGCACAAGAACTGATGTCGATGCCCCGGTCGAGCAAACCTCGCTCCTGCTTGGCTGCGAACCCTCGGTAATCTCCGATGATCGCGCCCACTGGATCGGCCATGGCAGTCCCCTTCCTGCCGAAAGCCTAGACCGGCCGGCACATGATCCACTCGACCGCGCTGCCGGGGATCCGGACGTCCCAGACGCGGCGGCATGACGCTGGCCCTTGGCTGTCGCCGGCTGAGTGCTGGCTCCACCTGATTGTGAGTGGCGAAAATAACCAGTCAGGAGTACCCTCTTGTCAAAGGAGAGCGATCATGAGTACCAAGACGCATCACTTGACACCTGCTCCAATTGTCGAAAAATCTGATCTCGAGGGCGACGTGCCGACTCGTAGTAGGTATCGCACGCTCGTTTCCAAAGGCATCGTCTCGGCTGGTTGGCAGGTCCCATTGCGTACCGGACGCGGTCTCAGTGGATCCCGAAAATTTCACAGTGTTCTATCGACGCTCGCAGTAAAGGCGCTGAGTGCTGGAGACGAGTCGAGCGCGTCATACCTAGGTGCGGAAGCCCGGAGGCTCGAAGAGCTCTTTGGTGATGAGGTCGTCCAGTTCCTCGTCGACAGGCCAGCGGCCGACCTACCGCACGCCGCCTTCTATAGGCGCTTGGTGCAAGCAACGGACGACGCAATCGACCGGTGGCCCAATCGGGTCGACTTCTACTACGGGGCCGGAGTGATTCTGGCGATCACCGAAGATGACGTCCGCATCGACGTAACTAACAAGAAGGGCGAAGAGGTCGAACTGGCGCTTCCCGCCGACCTGGCCCGTATCCAGGGACTAGATGTAGGAGGCAAAGTGTGGGTGCTTCGTAGTCTGACCGGCCGGCGAGCGACGGTGGAGATGATCGACGCGGTGGACATGGACTGGGTGGACGCGACGTCGCCGTCTGGCAGTGACTACCTGGAACGCGGCGCCGGCGGCACGAGTCTGCCGGCGGACGCGCTTGCAGCGCTGGCGCGCATTCCTAAGGGCGCAATACCGGTGGCAAAGATCAAGCGGCTTGCCGGTTGAGGCTGGTTTGGCGCGAAGCGGCCAAGCAGGACCGCGATGCACTCCGCCGCTTCCAGTGCACGACGCCAGAACCGAAAGTGCCGGGCCGGCGGCCGAGCCCGCATCCAAAGCCCTGGGAGCTGGAAGTTCAGAAGGCGATCCACCTTCTTGCTCCGCCTGTGGCGGGCCTCGACGGAACTTGCCTGCTTGGCTTCGAGGAAGGCGGCGACCTGTCCGCGGTTTCGCTCTGGTGCCCGTTGGTCGACCTCCCCGGAGTCCACAAGATTCGCCTCATTGGCGTTTCGACGGCGCACCGCGGCCAAGGCAGCGTTGTGGCGCGCGATTGCTTGGAACGGACTCTTGCGTTGCTCGCTGCCGAGTCACCGGGTGGGCGCGTCATGGGGCTCATTGCGCAACCGAACCTGCCGAGCCAGCGACTTGTTTCCTCTTTCGGATTCGTACCAATCGAACTTCCCGGGATTGATTCCACCCTCGGTGCATGGGCTGTCGACCTTCCCGAATAGCCGGCAATGACCCGCAACCGGAGTCATTTGGTCGTTCGCGGCTGAGCGACGCTCTCGGTCCGACGACAGCAGCGACGCCCGGCCCGTCAGGAGAGGCCGTCGAAGAGGTCTGTCAGCGCCGGCGTTTCGGCCTCGGGGGGCGGCCAGGCGATGACATGCCATTCGTACTTGATCCGCTTGTTCCACTGCTCCGGATTGTCTGGGTCATCGGACATGACGTGGTGCTGGCTCCGGTGCTCACGCAATCCGGCGCCGATGCGATCCGCGACGGTACGGCAGTCGATGGTGATCCCGATGCGCTCGTCGGGGACGCCGCGCAGGTGGTAGACCTCGGTCGGATCGAACGCGAAGAGCCCGAGTTCGCGGCGCCGCTCGTTCCAGCGGTCGACGACAGACTGCGGGACCGCCGTGTGCGCCAACCGTCGGAGCCCGAACTTCCCCCGGGCTTGCACCCGGAAGAACGCCGCGTCAGTCGCGGCGCCGATCGTCACGTGATCGGGGTGACCCGATATTCCGTCGGGTCCGAACGTGACAACGACAGACGGCTGCTCTTCGAGAAGGACCTGCTCGAGCGCCGCCACGACATCGTCCAACGGGACCGAAGACACCCCGCCGTCCGGCAGGCCCAGCCACTCGTGCCGGTCCGGGACCCGGCCGAGAGCAGCCCATGCCGCCTCATCCTCGGCTTGGCGCACCGAGGCCAGCGTTTCGCGCGTAGCTGCAAAACCCTCCCGGATGTCGCCCAACTCGCCACGTGTCGCGTGGACCAGGACGAAGCGGAAGTCTGGCTCGTCTGCATGGAGAGCGATGGTTCCGGCGATGGCGTGTGCGTCGTCGTCCGGGTGCGCGACTACACACACGAGGGTTCGGTTGCGAGGCACGCTCGCCAGTATGAATGAAGCTGCTGTGCCTGCCCGGCAGATACGCGGCGTATTGATGATGGTCCGGCAGGAGTCGGGCCGGTAGCGTTTCGGATGACTCGGCCGGCTCGCGCGTCCCGATGGGAAGTCAAATGATCGTTGAAGATGTTGCCGGGAGTGCCCCGAACAGGGTCCCGGTCGAACACCGGTGGTTCGGGATGGATCGTCGTACGGCGCCCTTTGCGTGGGTGGTGATCGCGGTGTTCCTGGTCGCCACGGTCGTGGTGCCCCGGATCGACCATGCGATCTCCTGGGACGACCCGGCCAGGGCCGGTGACCAGCTCCAGCTCGCCGACGGGCTGACGTTCGCACCGGCAACGGGCTGGAACGTGGAGAAAGGGTTCCGCACCGGTAGCGCCGCTGCCGTGAGCTACGGCGCCGCCGTACTCAACGACGACGGCGTCACCTTCTCCGTCCTGCCCGGAGCGTTCTCCGGCAGCCCGACGGAGCTGCTGAAGCAGATCGACAAGGTGACCAGCTCGACCGGCCACGACGACACCTTCAAGGTCTCCGGGGATCCGACGACGATCTCGACCGATGCCGGCGAGGTCGGGGTGCTCCAGACCTACAGCAGCGTCCTCGGGGACGGCATCATCGCGGCCTTCGTGATCGACGGGACCGGCCTGCAGGTCAAGGCCTATGGGCCGCCCGATCAGATGACCGCCGCGAGTGACGAGATCCGGGCGATGATCGCCAGCATCTCCACGAAGGGTGGTGCAGCGTGAGCACCGACGCCGCCACCCGACAGCGCGAAGCGCTCGAGACCTCCGGCTGGGGCGAGAAGTTCCAACTCGTCCAACCGCGCAACCTCAACTTCTGGGTCTACCTCGCCCTGACTGGAGTCGGGCTGTTCCAGGCCTGGTCGTTCTTCGGCCCCTCGGTCGGGTTCTACGCCGACGCCTTCGCCGTCGGCGCCGTCCTGTGCACCGCATGCGGTGCAGCATGGTGGCTCTGGCTACGACACATCGACCGGTGGGAACGGCAACCCGCCGGCCTGGTGACCGCCGCACTCGTCTGGGGTGCCGTCGCCTCGACGTTCGGGTTCGCCATGACGGTCAACACCGCGATGCTGAGCATCTACGCGAAGCTCTTCGGTCAGGACTGGGCGGCCAATTGGGCGGCCGGCCTGACCGCGCCCTTCACTGAGGAGTCCGCAAAGCTCTGCGGTTTCCTCCTCCTGATGGGCCTGGCGCCGCGCCTGGTGCGCACCGCCAACGACGGCCTCGTGATCGGCGCCTTCATCGGTCTCGGGTTCGCCACGTTCGAGAACTTTCTCTACGCCGCCAACTCGACCGCCAACGCCTTCGGCACCGACCCCGTTGGCAACGCTGCCCGGATCTCCGCCACCCGGATCGGCGTCAGCTTCGTCTCCCATCCGTTCTTCAGTGCCCTCGTGTGCTGCGGCGTGATCTACCTGATCGGCACGACTGCGCAGCCTCGCCGGCGAGCATTCGGAGCAGGCCTCGTCCTCCTCGGCATGTTCTTCCACTTCACCTGGGACGACGCGGCCGGCCTCGGCGGTGGGAACGGTGCCGTGCTCATCCTGGTGATGGCGGCATCCGCCATCCTCGGCCTCAGCACTCTCCGGTACGCGTTCCGGCAGGCCGCACCCTGTGAGCACCAGTTCGTCCGCGACATCCTCGCCCCCGAGGTCGCGGCCGGAGTCATCAACGACAACGAACTCGACAGCATCCTCGACAAGGCTGCCCGCAAGGCGTACCGGAAGTCCTCGCCCCATCGGAAGGCGAAGCGAGCGCACAAGCACCTGAGGCGCGCCATCCTCGACCTGGCCCACGAAATCGGAGCCTCGCGGGGCGCCGACACCGACGATGTTGCGCGTGCGCGCGCGGAGGTCACCCGACTGCGGGCCTCCGCTGCAGGCGCATCCTCCTGACAGGTCGCGGTGGTCAGCGGCGCGCAGGATCCCCACAGTTCACGCAGAGAGCGCGTCAGCACCGGTCGAGCAGTGGTCGGATGGCGTCGGCTGTGGTCCGAGTTACCCCGGTAGGTAGGCCGGGTCGCGAGCAGACGTAGAGACGGATCGGTCGGGGCGCGGGCAGGTCGTCACGACGGACCAGGCCGGCGGGGGTCTGGCCGAGGGTGGCCATGAGGGCGACGCCGACGCCCGCGCCGACGGCCGCCTGGACGCCGGCGAGCTGCGTCGCCTCAGACCCGATGATCGCGGGCACGCCATGGTCAGCGAGTGTCTCGAGGGCGCGGCTGCGCAGGGCGCAGGGGCTGTCGAAGGCCACCACGGGCAGCGGGTGCGGTGCGGCGGGTGGGGTCCACGTGGGGGAGGAGTACCACGCGAGCTCGAGGTCTCCGACGGGCAGCGCGTGCGGGTCGTTCGCGTTGAGCATCAGGGCGAGGTCGATCGATCCGGCGGCCAGTCCCTCGCGGAGCCGGTTGCCGCGGTCGATGCGGAACCGGAAGCCGAAGGCGCCCTTCTCCTCGAGCGCGGCGGCGAGCGAGGGGAGGAGTTGGGCGGCGGCGTGCTCGGTCGAGCCGATGGTCACCTGCTCTGTCCGTTCGACCGAGAACGCGCGCAGCGTGTCGTCGTGAGCGGCGAGGATCTGGCGGGCGTGGCCAACGAGCTGCTCGCCGCTGGCGGTGAACCGGGAACCGCGACCGTTCTTCTCGACGAGCCGGGTGCCGACGACGGCCTCGAGGCGTCGTACGTGCTGGCTCACGGCGCCCTGGCTGAGGTGCAGGTGGGTGGCTGCGCGCTGGAATCCGCCGCAGTCGGCAATGGCGACGAGGCTGCGCAGCGGCCCAATGTCAAGCAACTTGGTCATAGAACAAGAGTAACCGTGTTTGATCACGGCGCGTGATCGGTTCGGATCATGAACCCTCCTTGGACCCGTCCCTCAAACTCCAGTAGTTTAATAGACAAACATCAACTCAACCGAGGGAGCAGGCCGACATGGCGTCGAAGCGGGAGATCCACCTGGGCGCGGTGCCCTACGGCACCGGCGGTCCGGGCAGCCACACCCTGTGGCTGGACCCGGAGATCCCGGGCGATGCGAGCGTCGATGTCGCGTGGTTCACCGAGATCGCCCAGCTGGCTGAGCGGGGCCGCTTCGACCTGCTGTTCATCGTCGACAGCCAGTTCATCACGCCGTACTCGCCGCCTCACTACCTCAACCGGCTCGAACCGTTGACCCTGCTGAGTGCTCTCGCCACCCAGACCAGCCGCATCGGTCTGGTGGGCACCGCGACGACCAGCTTCAACAGCCCCTTCAACCTGGTACGACGACTCGGCTCGCTCGACCTGATCAGCCGTGGTCGCGCCGGCTGGAACGTGGTCACCACGGGCGACGCGGGGACGGCCACCAACTACGGGCTCGAGGAGCACTACGACTACGACACCCGCTACGGCCGGGCCCAGGAGTTCGTCGAGCTGGCGCGGGCGCTGTGGGACTCCTACGAGGACGACGCCTTCGTCCGTGACCGCGAGAGCGGGGTCTTCCTCGACCGCAGCAAGCAGCACGTGCTGAACCACGAGGGTGAGCACTTCAAGGTCCGTGGCCCGCTCAACCTGCAGCGCTCGGCGCAGGGCCACCCGGTCGTGTTCCAGGCCGGCGACTCCGACCAGGGCCGCGACCTCGGTGCCAGCGTCGGCGAGGGCATCTTCACCCACGCGCCCGACATCCCCGCGGGCCAGGCGTTCTACGACGACATCAAGACCCGCGCCAGGGACAGGTTCGGGCGCAACCCGGACCACCTCGTGGTGATGCCCGGCATCAAGGTCGTCGTCGGCGACACCGACGAGGAGGCCCGTGAGATCGAGGCGTTCAACAACGACCGCGACCACACGTTCTCTGCCGCGCTCGCGGAGTTCGGGCGAGCGTTCGGCTGGCATGACTTCACGCAGTACGACCTGGACGCGCCGTTCCCGGCGCAGACCCTCGAGCACGGGCGCCGGTCGTTCTTCACCCAGGCGAAGGCGGTCACCGACCGGGCCGTCGAGAACGGCTGGACCTTGCGCCAGACCGTCGAAGCCACGCGCTACTTCCGCAAGAGTGAGTTCGTCGGTTCGCCCACGACCGTCGCCGACAAGCTCATCGAGTGGTGGGACGCACGCGCCTGTGACGGCTTCAACGTCGGCGTCGACCACCCGGCCAACTTCCGTCGCTTCGTCGACGACGTCGTACCGATCCTCCAGGAGCGCGGTGTCTTCCGCGCGGACTACGAAGCAACGACCTTGCGGGGGCATCTCGGGCTGCCCCACCCGGTCAACCGTCACGCCGCGGCTCGCGCGGCCGGCGAGACGGCCTGAACCCCGGGCGTCCGGCCGCACCCGCCGGGCGCCCGGCTGCCGCATGTACCAACCATCCGACACACCCCATCCCGAAAGCAGATCCCGATGTCCTTCCGTTCCCGCCCGCCTGCCTCGAACCTGAACCGCCGTACCTTCCTGGGCGCCAGCCTGGGCGCGGGCCTGATCGTCGCGCTCGAAGCCTGCGGCGGTACGTCGTCCGGTACCGGGTCCGCCGGCGGCTCCGGCGCCATCAAGTGGGCGTGGCAACTGCCGACGACCTGGGACCCGGTCACCTCCTCGGCGGGCTCCGACGTGCAGATGCTCGCGCTGGCCTATGACCCGATCACCGCGCTGGACCAGCAGGGCAACGCGATTCCGTGGCTGGCCGAGTCGTGGAAGTACGACTCCTCGGGCAAGAAGGTCACCTTCACCCTGCGCCCGGGTCTGAAGTTCAGCGACGGCAGCCCCCTCGACGCCACGGCCGTGGCGAAGTCGATCGAACGCGGCCGCAGCCAGGACGGCTCTCTCATCGCGCCGCAGATGAAGACGATCCAGAAGGTCTCCGCCTCGGGTGCCCTCGACGTCGTCGTGGAGTTGAAGGAGGTCGACTACCAGTATCCGCTGCTGTTCGCAGGCAAGACCGGCATGGTCGTCAACCCCGCGGTGTTCGAGAAGGACGCCGCAACGCTGGCCACCCAGCCCGCCGGTTCCGGCCCGTTCCAGGTCACCAAGTACACCCAGAACGACCACGCCTCGGCGAAGAAGAACGCGAACTTCTTCGCGGCCGACGAGATCAAGGTGGATGCCTTCGAGCTCTATCCGCAGGCGGACCCGGCCACCGCGGTCGCCGCGGTGCAGTCGGGCCAGTACAACCTCGCCCGGATCGGCGGCGCCCAGGTGAAGCAGGCGAAGGACGCGGGCCTCGACGTACAGATCCTCGAGTCGATGTTCGTCAGCGTGCTCGACGTCCACGCCGGCAAGGCGCCGTTCAACGACCCCGCCGTCGTGGAGGCACTCAAGTTCGCGCTGGACCGCGAGAAGATCAAGGAGGTCGCCAACTTCGGCATCGGCGACGTCAACTACCAGCCCTTCCCGCCGGGGTACGTCGGCTACAACCCCGCCCTGGCTGACGTCTACGCCCACAACCCGGACAAGGCGCGCCAGCTCCTGGCCGATGCCGGGTACACCAAGCCGGTCCCGGCGAAGCTGACCAGTTCGGGGTTCGCGCCCGCCGCGGTCGAGTTGATCCAGGCCCAGCTCAAGGAGGTCGGGATCGAGGTCACCATCGAGACGATCCCGCAGACGCAGCACACGCAACTCGTCTACATCGAGCATTCGAAGGCCTTGGCCTACGACGGCTTCGCGGGTCGCGAGTCGCCGGTGCAGGCCTTCCAGGTGTTGTTCGGGGCCGAGGGCCTGATGAACCCGAGCCGGCAGTCGAACCCGGACCTCGAGGCCCAGCTGAAGAAGGTCAAGGAGACGCCTACCGATGACGCGGGCTACCCGGCGCTGCTCCAGGAGGCGACCCGGATCGCGGTCACCACCTACCCGAACACCTTCCTCTACCTGACTCCCTCGATCATCGCGCGCAAGGGCGTCTCCGCACTGCCGAAGTCCCCGAGCCTGCGCCGCTTCGAGGGGGTGTCCACGTCGTGAGCGTGGCTGCTCCCGCCAGGCCGGTGACCGTCACGGTCGCCGGCCGCGGGGCCGCGCCCGCCGTCGTACGACGAAGCGTGCCGTGGCTGCGGTCCCTGGTCAGCGTCCTCGCCGTCACGATCACGGTGCTGTTCCTGGCGTCGGTGATCACCTTCGCGCTCGGTGCGCTCAGCGACAGCAACCCGGCTGCGGCGGCGCTGGGGGAGACCGCGACCCAGGACGACATCAACCGGCTCAACCACGAGTTCGGCCTGGATCGCCCTCTGGTCGTGCAGTACTTCAGCTGGGTGGGCAACGCGCTCACCGGCGACCTCGGCCGGTCGTGGTTCACGACGATCCCCGTTGCCGACAGCATTCGTGCCGCGCTGCCGGTGGACCTGTCCATCGCAGCCCTGGCGCTCGTCCTGGCCCTCGCCATCGGTGGTGGTGCCGGTATCGGCGCCGCTCTCAGCAACGGTGGCGTCTTCGACCGCGCGGTCACCCTCGTGTGCTCGCTGCTGGGCACGCTGCCGCCCTTCGTGATCGGCATGGGGCTGATCGTCGTGTTCTCCGTCAAGCTGCAGTTGCTGCCTGCCGGGGGGTACGTGCCGATCCAGGTCGATCCCGTGGAGTGGCTGCGGTTCTCGATCCTGCCGGGCCTGGCGCTCAGCCTCGACGTCGCGGCATCGATCGCCCGTCAGCTGCGCACTTCACTGACTGGCGAGCTGCTGGAGAACTACGCGGTCGGCGCCGAGATGCGCGGATTCGGCCGTCGTCGGGTGCTCTTCGGCCACGTGCTGCGCAATGCGGCCGGGCCGACGCTGGCTGTGATCGGGCTCGCCATCCCGCTGATCATCGGCGGTGCGGTGATGACGGAGAAGCTCTTCGGGCTCCCCGGTGTCGCCCAGCTCGCCCTCCAGTCCGCCGAGCGCGGTGACGTCCCGGTCGTCCTCGGCACCCTGCTGGTCACGGCCGTCGTGGTCGTCATCGCCAGCCTCGTGATCAACGTTCTGCAGACCCTGCTCAACCCGGTCGCCCGCCGTGGCGACGGGACCGCGCGGGTGGCGCGATGAAGACGCTCACTGCCCTGTGGCGCGTACCGAGCGCACGACTGGCCCTCGTCGTCCTGCTCGGTGTCGGCTTCCTTGCACTCTTCGGCGGCGCGCTCGCCCCCCACGACCCGTTGCACCAGTACACCGACGAGGTGCTGCAGGGCCCGAGCGCGAGCCACCTGCTCGGGACCGACTACGTCGGCCGCGACGTGCTCAGCCGACTGATGGAAGGCACCCGCCTCTCGGTGATCGGTGCCGTCGAAGCGGTGCTCATCGGGGGACTCCTCGGCGTGCCGGCCGGACTGGCGTCGGCCTGGCTGGGACCGCGACTGGAGTGGATCACTCTCCGCACCAGCGACACCCTGGTCGTGCTGCCCTTCACCGTCTTCGCGATCGCCGTCGCGGGCACGCTCGGCAACGGGCTGCAGCAGGCGATGGTCGCGATCGGCGTCCTGATCAGTCCCATCTTCTACCGCGTGACGCGTGCCGCAACGCTGGGACTGCGCAAGGTGCAGTACGTCGAAGCGGCCGAACTGATGGGCGCCACGGAGTGGTGGACCCTGCGCCGGCACATCTGGAGCAAGGTGCTGCCGAACGTCGCCGTCACCGCGGCCCATGCCACCGGTTCGGCGCTGCTCGTCGTGGCGTCCCTGGCGTTCCTCGGCCTCGGTGTGACCCCGCCAGCACCCACGTGGGGCGGGATGCTCTCGTCCGACCTCGGCTACCTGGCCCAGCAGCCCTGGGCTCCCGTGTTCCCGGCGCTGCTCATGATGGCGACCGTCGGGTCCCTCAACCTGCTGGCCGACGCGATCCGCGACGCCACCGGCGCCACGGCGGCCCCGCGTCGTCGTACCCGGCCGATCGCGGCCGCCCCTGCCCGAGAGGAGCGCCCTGATGTCGTCCCTGCGTGAGGAGAGCCGCGTGCCCACCACGCTGGCAGTCAACGACCTCCAGGTCTCGGTGGCCGACGGGCTGGTCGCCGTCCAGGACGTGTCCTTCGAGATCCGCCGCGGCGAGTCGGTCGGCCTGGTCGGTGAGTCCGGAAGCGGCAAGACCCTCACCTGCCGGGCCGTGCTCGGCCTGCTGCCCGCCACCGGTCGGATCGACGCCGGCCGGATCGTTCTGGGCGACGGCACCGATGCGGTGGAACTGACCGGTGCCCGGCGTTCGACCTGGGACCAGGTCCGTGCCGTGCGGATCGGTGCCGTGTTCCAGGACCCGGCGTCGTACCTCAACCCGTCGCTCACCGTCGGTCACCAACTGGCCGAGCAACTGCGGGTCAAGGGCGGCCTGTCGCGTCGCGCTGCGCACAGCCGCTCCGTCGAACTCTTCGACGAGGTCGGGCTGCACGACCCGGCCGGCGTCTTCCACCAGTACCCGCACCAGCTCTCGGGTGGCATGCTGCAACGCGTCCTGATCGCGATCGCGGTGTCGTGCGAACCCGAACTGCTGATCGCCGACGAAGCGACGACCGCACTGGACGTCGTGATCCAGGCCGAGATCCTCGCCCTGCTGCGCCGGCTGCGCGACACCCACGGACTCTCCCTGCTCCTGGTCACCCACGACCTCGCTGTCGTGGCCGAGAGCTGCGACCGCATCCTCGTCATGTACGGCGGTCAGGTGGTCGAGAGCGGACCGACGGACCAGGTGCTGCGTGATCCTCGGCATCCCTACACGCAGGCGTTGATGGGGGTCGCAACGATCGGCAACTGGCACCGACGTCGGCTCGACGTGATCCCCGGCCAGCCGCCTGCGGCCGGCGAGGACATGCCCGGTTGCCGCTTCGCGCCACGGTGCGCCCACGCCACGGCCGTGTGCGAGAGCGGCCCTGTGCCGGTCGCCGATCTCGGGGGCGACCGGACCAGCCGGTGTGTCCTCGCCGAACACCTTGCCCTCGGCCCACGACTGACCACAGGACAGGAGGTGCCGGCATGACGACCACCCAGGAACGGCCGCTGACGACGGCGACGACGCCGGACCCGACACCCCTGCTGAGCGTCCGCGGCCTGTCGGTGTCCTACGCACCGCCACGCAAGGGCACCCACCTCGGCACCGGCGCCGCACTCATCGAGGCAGACCTCGACGTGCGGCCCGGGGAGATCATCGGCATCGTCGGTGAGACCGGATCAGGCAAGACCACCCTCGCCCGGGCAACCGTCGGTCTGGTCGCACCTTCCGCCGGGACCATCGAGTTCGCCGGTCAGGACATCGGCGGACTGCGGGGTCGGGCCCGCCGGGCCTTCCGGCGATCCGGGCAGGTGCAGCTGGTCTTCCAGGACCCGTTGCGTTCCCTCGACCCTGACCTGACGGTCGCCCGGATCGTGCGGGAGCCGCTCGACATTGCCGGGTCCCTCTCACGAGCCGAGCGCGACCAACGCGTGCGCGAGTCACTGCGGCTGGTCGGCCTGGAGCCGGAGGAGGTGCTGTTCCGCCGGCCTCGGCAACTCTCCGGTGGGCAGCGCCAGCGGGTCTCCCTCGCCCGCGCGATCGCGACCCGTCCGCGCCTCCTCTACTGCGACGAGCCGGTGTCCGCGCTGGACGTCTCCAACCGCAACCTCGTGCTCAACCTGCTCGAACAGCTCCGCACCGACCTCGACCTGGCGGTCGTGATCATTGCCCACGACCTCAGCTCGCTGGCCGGCATCGCCGACCGCGTCGCCGTCTTCTACCGCGGCCGGATCGTCGAACAGGGTCCGATCCGTGACGTGCTCGAGCACCCGGCGCACCCCTACACCGCGCTCCTCACGGCCTCGGCGCCCAGCATCGGCCAGGAAGACCGGCTGCGGCCCGAGCAGCTGAAGCCGGGGCCGGATGCGCGCGCCTGGCCGGCCAACGGGGTCTGCGTGTTCGCCCAACGTTGCCCGTTCGCCCACGACGCCTGCGCCGAGCAGCCAGCGGCAGCGCCGCTGCCACAGGCGCCGGAGAGGTACGCGGCCTGCCACGACGCCGTCACCTGGCGCGACCACCTCCCCCCACGCACCCTCCAAGAACGAAAGGCCACCCCATGACTCACGACCCCCGCTACCACGACATCGAGATCCTCGGCATGATCGGCACCGCCGACGCCTCGGAGATCCGCCCCGGCAACGCCGCGGTCGTCGACGCCGACTACACCGCCCGATTCGCCAGAGCGCACGAGGACGGCGGCTTCGACCGGGTCCTCATCGGCTACGGGTCCGGCTGGGCCGAGGGCAGCCAGGTCGCCGCGTTCGCCGCCGCTCACACCGAACGGCTCGGACTGCTCGTCGCGCACCGGCCCGGCGTCGTACACCCCACGCTGGCGGCGCGCACGTTCAGCACGCTCGACCAGTTCAGCAAGGGTCGGGTCGCGCTCAACATCGTCACCGGCAGCAGCGACGTCGAGCAGCGGAGAGAGGGCGACTACCTGCCGCACGACGAGCGCTACGACCGCACCGACGAGTACCTCCAGGTGCTGCGTTCGACGTGGGACACCAAGGGACCGCGCGACTTCGAAGGCCGCTACTACCGGTTCGAGGGCGCGACGCCGCAGGTCTTCCCCCACCAGGACCGTCATCTCGAGTTGTTCTTCGGCGGCAGTTCCCCGGCGGCGTACGTCGTCGGGGGCAAGCATGCAGACACCTACATGTTGTGGGGCGAGCCCCTCAAGGAGACCGGTGAGCAGATCGCCACCGTCACCGAGCGTGCCGCCGAGGCTGGTCGCGAGCGGCCGCGGGTCTCGGTGTCGTTCCGGCCGATCCTCGGCGCGACCGACGCGGCCGCATGGGAGCGGGCGCACGGCATCCTGGACACGATCAATGGTGCCGTCGGGGCGCAGTTCAAGCAGAAGGTCGGGCAGATCCACCCCGCCGGCCGGGCGCCCGAGAACGCCGGCTCGCAGCGCTTGCTGGCCGTGGCCGAGAAGGGCGAACTGCACGATCGCTGCCTGTGGACGCCGACGTCCAAGGCCGTCGGCGGCGGTGGCAACTCCACCGCACTGGTCGGTTCGCCGGAGACGGTCGCCGCCGCGATCCTCGACTACGTCGAGATCGGCGTCGACACGGTGCTGATCCGCGGGTACGACCCGCTGCAGGACGCGATCGACTACGGCCGCGACCTGCTGCCGCTGGTCCGGCAGGAACTCGCGCACCGCGCTGCCACCCGTCGTACCGACACCGAACGGGCGGCCGTCTGAGCCATGAGGCCCCTGGAAGGAGTGCGGGTCGTCGAGCTGGCGCACGTCGCCGCCGGACCGTTCACGGGCATGCTGCTCGCGGACCTCGGCGCCGACGTGGTCAAGGTCGAGCCCCCGAGCGGTGACCAGATGCGAGCCTGGCCGCCCTTCGCCGACGACGGCGTGGAGACCTTCAGCCACAACTTCGCCTCGGTCAACCGCAACAAGCGATCAGTGGTCGCCGACCTCAAGGACCCGGCCGACGTGGTCAGGGTGCGCGCGCTGGTCGCGGCGGCCGACGTGGTGGTGGAGAACTATCGTCCGGGCGTCCTGGATCGCCTCGGGCTCGGCTACGACACCGTCCGTGCAGGACACAAGGGCCTGGTCTACTGCTCCATCTCGGGCTACGGCCTGACCAGTCCGTACGTCGACCACGGCGCCTACGACGTCGTCATCCAGGGCATGTCGGGGCTGATGAGCGTGACTGGCGAGGCGGGTGGCGACCCCGTCAAGGCGGGCGTCCCGGTCGGCGACTTCACCGCCGGTCTCTACGCCGCCTACACGATTGCCGCACTGTTGCCCCAGATCCGTGACAGCGCTACGTCGACACGGATCGACTGCCCGATGCTCGACTGCCTGCTCGGCGTCTCTGCGCTGCAGACCAGCGAGTACTGGGGGAGCGGTGTCGAACCTCGCCGGCTCGGGACGGCGCACCCGCGCAACGCTCCCTATCAGGGCTTCGCGGCCGCAGACGCTGCGTTCACGGTCGCCGCCGGCAACGACCGGCTGTGGGCGGCAGTCGCCGAGGTGGTCGGACTTCCCGAGCTCGTCGAGGATCCGCGCTTCCTCCATCAGGTGGACCGGGTGCGCCACCAGGGTGACCTCGAGGGGCTCCTCCAGGCGCGGTTCGCCGAGGAGAAGCGGGACCACTGGATCACTGCACTGCGGGCGCGCGGCGTGCCCTGCGGACCGGTCAACGCGTTCGGGGAGATCCTCGCCGACCCGCATGTCGAGGCGACCGGACTGGTCGGCACCGTCGACGTCCCTGTCGCCGGGCCGACGCCGACCGTCGTGTTCCCGGTCCGGGTCGAGGGCCTGGCACCACGCCTCGACCGCGGTGCACCACGTCTCGGTGCCGACGCCGACGTGTACGACGAATGGTCGGCCCGATGAGCATCCAGATCGTGCGCGGCGACGTCTGGACGGTCACCCTCGACCGCCCGGAGCGGGCCAACGCCCTCTCGGCCGACCTGGTCGAGGCGCTGCACGGCGTCCTCGACGAGGCCGCGGATGCGCGACCCGAAGCGCTGGTGCTGCGAGGCAACGACCGCCACTTCGCGGCCGGCCTCGACCTCGGCGATCTCGACGGCGAGACCGACGCATCGCTCGCGCACCGGTTCCTGCGGATCGGGCTGCTGCTCGAGCGGCTGATCGCGGCGCCGTACCGCACGGTCGCCGTTGCCGACGGTGCTGCCGTCGGGGCCGGGGCCGACCTCGTGCTCGCCTGCGACCACCGGCTCGTGGACCCCGCGGTCGCACTGCGCTTTCCCGGCGCCGCCTTCGGCGTCGCGTTGGGCACCGTGCGCCGGGCCGAGCTCGGCTCCGCCCTCACCACCGGTGTCCCGGCGTCGCTCGCTGATGTGCTCCGCGACGAGCGGCCGACCCGGCCGCCCCACGACACTGACGCCGAGCTCGCGGCGCTGGCCCGTTCGATCGCCGTACCCGGATTGCGCGACCGGATCGCGGCGTACGCCGCCCCCGCACTCACCAAGGAGAACGCATGACCACCCAGCAGCAGCCCCAGCAGCAGGCCCAGCAGATCGTGCCCGTCGCCACCGACGTCCCTGAGTTGGCGGCGTTCGCGCAACGGGTCGAACAGCTGATCGCCCAAGGGCTCGACGAGCAGGCCCTGACTGCCGCGGTGCGCGACGACCTCGAACGCACTCTCGCCACAGGCTTCGAACTGTCGTCGGAGGTGACCGCACCGGACCCTGATCGCTACGTGATGTATCCGCTCCACGTGGCGGCCGATGGCTCGTTCTCCATCGCCAGTGCGGTCTGGAACGTGGGCCAGGGCACCCCGGTGCACGGGCACGAGACGTGGGGAGTGGTCGGGATCCACCGCGGTGTCGAGGTCGAGACCCGTTTCCAGAAACCGATCGCACCCGACCTGCCCCTCGTCGAGGAGGGCACCGATGAGTGGACCGCCGGCCAGGTGACGGTGTGCTGCACCACCGACGACGACGTGCACCAGGTCCGCTGCGGTGGTGACGAGCCGGTGGTCGGCATCCACGTCTACGGCGCGGACATCGGCACCCTGCCCCGTCGTTCCTATGACCCCGCCACCGGCGCCGTCCACTGGTTCACGTCCACGTGGGCCCGCCCCGAGGAGAGAGACCAATGACCGTGACTGCCTGGAACGAACCTGCCGGCGGGACACCCCGCGGCACCCTGATCGTGCTGCCCGGCCGCGGCGAGACCGCCGCGTCGTACGAACGATTCGGACGCCGGCTGTCCGCCGATGCCTGGCGGGTGCGCCTGGTCCCTGTCGACCTCGATGATCTCGACAGCGCGCGGGTGCAGGTCGAGAAGCTGCTCGTCGACGAGTCGTTGCCTGCACCGAAGGTGCTCGTGGGTGCCGATTCCGGCGCAGCCCTGGCCGCAGTGCTGGCGCCGGTGCTGCCGGTGGACGGCGTCGTCGTGGCCGGCATCGCACTCCCCGGATCGACGGGTGTCGACACGTGGGAGGAGGAGGTCGAGGCGCGAACGGCGTGTCCCGTGCACCGCCGGGTCATTGCGGAGGACGACGGGTTCACCCGAGGAGGGCTGAACCAGCCCCTGCCCTGGACCTCTGTTGAGGTGGCTGCGCCGGGCAAGCCCGTGCTCGTGCTGCACGGATCATCCGATCCGGTCACCTCGCCCACCGAGGCTCTCGCCGTGTACGGCGGCGCGCCGGGCGTCCGCGTCAGGCTGGTCAGTGGTGGTCGGCACGACGTACTCAACGATGCGTCGCACCGTTCGGTGGCCGCCACGATCGTGCTCTTCCTCGAGTCGTTGAAGCTCGGCCCCGAGCTGCCCGACGTGGTCAGCGAGCCGGTCTCGAGCGCCGCCCGATGAGCACCCTCGCCACGAATCCGAACCTGACCACCAACCAGGATCTCGACCCGGATCGGCTCCGGGAGGCATTCGGGTTCTTCCCGAGCGGCGTGGTCGCCGTTGCGGCACAGATCGACGGGCGCCCGATCGGGCTCGCCGCCAGCTCCTTCACCTCCGTGAGCCTCGACCCACCTCTCGTCTCCGTGAATCTCGCCGTCGCATCGAGGACCTGGCCAGACCTGCGGCGAGCACCTCGACTCGGCGTCACCGTCCTGGCCGACCATCACGCGGCCGTGTGCCGTCAGCTCGCCGGACCCGTCGACGACCGGTTCACCGGCGTCGCCTACACCGTGACGGCGGAGGGCGGTATCACCGTGGACGACGGCCTCGCCCAGTTCGACTGCACTGTCTACCGCGAGGTCGATGCGGGCGACCACGTCCTGATCCTGCTCGAACTGCAGGCCGTCGACCACGTCGATCGATCGACTGGCCAGGGACCGCTGGTGTTCCACCGCAGCGGATTCGAACGACTGCACAGGGACTGACCGGCCATCCTGACCAGGTTGGGGCCGCGCAACCTGATGACCGGCAAAGCCGTCGACGCTGCGCGAAATCGCGGTGATAAGGGTCAGGTGTCGACGCCCTTAGGCCATCGCCGACGTCAAGGAAGGGCGGGATCTGGTCGGTCGGCGGCGAACTGTTGTGCAGACTCCTCATCGATGAGCCCTTGGTCCTGGAGCCACTCGACCGCCCGGCGCTCGGCCCGAGCATCCCGGAAGGCGTGCCAGACTGAGATCAGGTCGGGATGGTGCTCATGGACGTGGTTCTTGAACCGGCGAAAGGCGCCGCGCCCGTGGAGTGCCTGAGCAAGTCGGCGGCCGACCTCCGGGTCACTAATGCCTTCGGCGAAGTCGACCATGTCCTGGAACCACACGTGCGACGGGATCGGAACGATGGGGATGAGGTCCAACTCGTCGAGTTCGACGGGGTTCTCACCATCGATGCCGGTGTCGCTGGTCCAGAACGCGATCTCGCCGGTTCGGGGATCGATCAGCCATCGATGTTCGTAGTCGGTCTGATCAGCGAGAGCGGTGGCGAGGTCCTCAATGTCGACGCGATCCAGTCGGAGCACCCACTCAGGCTAGATCCCGCGCCGGGCACTTCGGAAGGGTGAGAGCGGAGTCTTGGCTATGGGCGGCTCACGGCGGAAGGACGCTACCTCCCGGTTGAACCCTCAAGCCGTGAGGTCACTTCCTCGGCGACGACTTCGGTCATCTTTGCGGCCCGGAACCGAGCACGATGTCGTCGCCGAGGTGGACGACGACGCCTGATCTTCAGGGCGCAGCCGCAGCTTGGTTATGCGAGGAGGCGGCTGAGCACTTCGGCGACGCACACGGGACGGGTGCCGTCTGGGGTCTCGATCGTGATGGTAGTGGATGTCTGGACGCCGCCCTGGATGTCCTCGACGCTGTCGAGTCGTCCTGTGGCGCGCACCGGCGTTCCTGAAGGGAGTGCGGCCGGAAAACGGACCTTGTTGAAGCCGTAGTTCACTGCCATCGAGATGCCGTCGACCAGAAGCAACTCTGTGAGCAGTGGGGCAATCAACGACACGGTGAGGTATCCGTGGGCGATGGTGGTTCCGAACGGACCGGATCGTGCTCGGTCTGGGTCTGTGTGGATCCACTGATCATCTTCGGTGTAGCGGGCGAACCCGTCGATGCGCTCTTGGGTCACGTCGATCCAGCGACTGGATCCGAGCTCGCTACCCGCAGCGGCTCGTAGGGCCTCAAGACTGGCAAACGTGCTCATATTGCGATTCCTCCGTCGATTGGCAGGATGACTCCGGTGATGTAGGCGGCTTCGTCGCTGGCGAAGAAGGCGGCCGCGTCGGCCATCTCGCGCGGGGCGCCCACCGTCGGAGCGGGGTCTGGGCAGGCCGCCAGATCGTCAGCGCGCATCGAAGTGAAGCTGCCGCGCCCGGCGCGGCCGATGGGCGATCGGGCGGTGGCCACGATGACTGGGGTGTTCAATCGGGATCTCCTTGAGTGGTGGGCGTGTCCGGTGCGTTGGTTCGCTCGGGTCAGCCGGCGCAGCCGGAAAGCCCGCCGTCGAGCGGGATGACGACTCCAGTGAGGTAGCTACCGGCACTTGAGGCGAGGAAGCGCACGGCGCCGGTCAGGTCGTCGGCGTTGCCGTAGCGTCCGAGCGGCACCCGGTCCAGGATCTGCGCTTCGGCATTCGAGTCTGCGGCGATATGACCGAGCATGTCGGTGAGGATGGGGCCGGGAGCGATGGCGTTGACGGTAATGCTTTCGGGGGCGAGGTGCTTCGCGAGCTGGCGGGTCATCATGTGCAGTCCGGCCTTGCTCGCGCTGTAGGAGAAGTTCTCCCAGTGGGGCGCGACGAGGGCGTCGACGCTGCCGATGTTGATGACGCGAGCTGGCTTCTCGGGAGTGGCAGCGTTCCGGAGGAGAGGAAGGAGTCCGGTGGTGAGGTAGAACGGTGCCACCAGGTTGGTGTTGAGCACCTTGGTCCAGCCTTTGACGGGAAAATGCTCGAGTGGCGCTCCCCAGGTCGCACCGGCGTTGTTGACCAAGATGTCGATGGACTCGAGGTGTTCCTCGAGCCAGGAGACCAGGGTCGCCACGCCGTCGACGGAGGACAGGTCACTGGCCACAGCGGTGCAGCGGCCAGTGGTTCCGGCTGCGCCGGCTGCTGCGTTGATGCTCTCAGCCGTGGCCTGACACGTGTCCGCATTGCGGCTGGTGATCACCACGTGGGCTCCGTCGAAGACCATGCCTCTGGCGATCATGGCGCCGATCCCGCGAGAGCCGCCGGTCACGAGCGCAGTGCGACCGCGAATGGTGAAGAGAGAGTCGTGACGTCGTTGGCTGTCTTGGGAATCCGTAATGCTCATGTCCCTGACGCTAGGGACAGGGCGCGTCGGCGGGCTTGGGTCTGGGCGCCGACTCGTTGTGCAGTGCGCACGAGTCCGCGCTGTTAGTCCTCGGCCAGCGCTGAGGATCGTGTGTCGGACGGCCGTTCGCCGAAATGACGACGGTAGGCGTTGCTAAATGTGCTGAGGTCACCGAAGCCCGACGCATACGCCACCTGGGTGACGCTCTGTCGGTGCCAGGCAGGGTCCTGGAGCCTCACGCGTGCAAGGGCGAGTCGCTCTGCCCGGATGAGGTCCGAGGGGGTGGTATCGACGCGCTGAAGTTGGGTCTGGATGTTACGCAGGGACCACCCGAGGCGAGCTGCGACGACAGCGCCGGTCAGCCCGGGATCGTGGGCGTTCTCGCGCACGAAGCGCCGGATGCTCGCCACGAGGCCATCCTGCACGTCGAGCGAGGGTGCCGCGGTGTCCGCGTTGTAGGCGAGCGCGAGCAGATCGACGATTCGGTCGCACAGGGCATCGAACTGGCTGCCTTCGAGCGAGGCGCCGTTCTCGCGCACGCTCGAGATCAGGTCCACGACGATGCGGCCGAGTCCACTCGTCGCGTTCAGGATGACACCAGAGTGGGGCCGCCGCAGCAGCCGTAGGTCAAGTCGTTCGCGCGGTACGACGAACGCGATCGAGGAGAATCCATCGCCGTGACGTAGGTCCATGGACTGGTCCAGCGAAGTCAGCGCCATCTGGGTGGGTGCGACGCGCAGCGTTTCGTCGCTCTGGCGGAGCGCCAGGACTCCTTCAACCGGGATGAGCAGCTCATACGCGTCGTGGGGGTCCGTGCGGATCTGCTTCTGGTCCCGCGAGATGTCTTCCGCATCACCCCACCACCGCACCAACTGGTAGGTGTCGGACCGTTGGTGTTGGAGGCGGCCGTGATAGTTGTCGGGGAGCTTGAACGACATGGGGCAATGAATGGACGAGACTTGGTGACGCCACCATTCGCCGCGGTCGCGAGGGTCGCGATCGGTGGTTTGCAGCGTGTCAACGGTGTACACCACGCACCCTCTTCCTCGCCGAGCCATCCACCGGGTCCGGCCTGCCTCCACGGTAACGTCCCGGATCTGCCCCGGGCAACGAGCTCAGCGCAACTCCCTTTTGAGCAACTTCCCGGTTGCGTTCATCGGCAGCGAGTCCCGGAATTCGACCAAGCGGGGGCACTTGTAGGTCGCCAACCGTTCGCGGCACCACGCCATGAGGGCCTCGGGTGTGAGTTCGGAGCCGGGTCGGCGGATGACGAACGCCTTCACCTCTTCGCCGACGCGCTCGTGGGGGACGCCGATGACCGCGACCAGACTGACGTCTGGATGGGCGATGACGGTTTCCTCAACTTCGCGAGGGTAGACGTTGAACCCACCTCTCACGATCAGGTCCTTCGCACGGTCGATGATGAAGTAGTAGCCGTCCGCGTCGCGCGTGGCGATATCGCCTGTGCGGAACCACCCGTCGCGAATCACCTCTGCACTGGCCTCCGGCCGACCCAGGTAACCCTTCATGACGTTGTGACCGCGGATCGCGATCTCGCCGGCTTCACCGCCGGGCACCTCGTTCCAGTCAGGGCCGATCAGCTTGACCTCGATGCCCCAGATCGGCCGCCCGATCGACCCGGGTTTGTTGGGGTGCTCCGGCGGGTTGAAGGTGACAGTGGGGCTGGTCTCCGACAGCCCGTACCCCTCGCGCACCGACACACGAAAGGTCTTCTCGAATCGAGTGAGGACCTCCACCGGCATTGCGGCGCCGCCGGAGATAGCAAGACGCAGTATCCCGGCGAGGTCCACGCCCGAGTCGGCTGCCGTCAGCAGCGCCCAGTACATCGTGGGTACGCCGGCGAACACCGATACTCGGTGCCGCGCCATCAACTCGAGTGCGGCCGCCGGGTCGAAACGGGGTAGCAGGACGAGGGTGGCTCCCATGCTGAAGCCGGCGTTCATCTGGACGGTCTGGCCGAAGGAGTGGAACAGCGGCAGCGTGACCAGGTGGACGTCGTCATGGCGTGCGTCGAGGAGCCGATTCTGCGCGAAGGCGTTGAGGACCATGTTGGCGTGGGTGAGCTCGGCGCCTTTGGGCTTGCCTGTGGTTCCGCTGGTGTACAGGACGACGGCGGTGTCGGTCGCCTCGGTGGGACTGAAGCTGTCCTCGATGTCATCGGCGTCCTGGGCTGCGAGCACGTGGGCGAGCGAGGTCCCGGTCTCCACCTGGGCTCCTCCGGAACCGAACACGACGAGGTGCTCGCAGGACTCTGCGGAATCGAAACCCTGCCAGGCGTCGTCGCCGTCTGGAATGGCGCAGAGGTAGACCTTCGCGCCCGAGTCCTGGAGGTGATAGGCCACTTCGTCTCGCCTGAGCATGACATTGAGCGGTACGACGGTAGCCCCGGCATGGAGGATGCCGTAGTAGACGATAGGGAACTCGGCGACGTTCGGGACCGTCATTGCGACGCGGTCCCCGGGCCGCACCCCATGCGAAACGAGGAACCGGGCAACCTTCTGAGCTGCCGCATAAACCTCGCCGTAGCTGAAGATGCGCTCCCCGTCGATGATGGCAACCCGGTCAGGTTCGGTGCGCGCGGTATCGGACAGCATGACGGCCAGGTTGAGCATCGTGTCTCTCTCGGATTCAGTGTGTAGTCGTGGGTTGGCGGGCTGTTCCAGCGATCAGGACCAGTCCCAGTCGTAGGCGACGCCGAGACGCTCCGCCATCGGCTTGAACACCTCGTTTTCGTAGATGGCCATGGTGTCGCTGCCGGGCATCGGAGCCAGGTGCAGGATCTCCCCGAGCCGCTCGTATTCGAGCTCCGGCACTGACAGACCAGCAGCGACCGCGAACCTCTGCAGGTGATTGCTGAAACTCTCGATCGCTGGCGGCATCGCGAAGTTCACTGGATGGCGCATCGCTTCGTCGAGCGTCACGAACTCGACTCCCTGCGCGAGGAATGCTTCGAAGATTGCCGGCAGGGTGTCCCGCGCGAGGGTGGTCCCGTGGACCAGCCAGATCAGCGGCGCGTCCGCCCCGAAGAGAGCATGGGCGGTGTCCGCGTGCTTCTGGAGCATCGCGACCGCGGTCGCGACGTGCATGTCACGCACCTGCCTTTGCACCTCGGCGTCGCCTGAGGTGAGGGCGCGGAAGTGCGGCACGATGAATGCGAAGTCGCTGAACCAGCTGGTGATCGGGGCGTTGGTGTAACCGTTGTCGGCGAGGTACTGCTCCACCTCGCCGCGACGTTGCTCCGAGCCCGAACACATGTCCATCGGGTAGCGGAAGTACTTGTGGGGGGCAGCCTCGATCAGGTCCCCGATGTGCTTCTCGGCTGTCTCGAAGTCGCGCCGGAACGCCGCATCTGACATCCACCGCAGGGGTGCGTGCTCATGGGTGTGGTTGCCGACGTGGTGACCCGCATCGACCCAGGTGTCGAAAGCCTCGAGGAGCTCGGGTTCGTTGTCGAGTCGGAAGGTGTGCGAGAACCCGTAGGTTCCGGTGAGTCCGTAATCGTTCAAAGTCTTCGCCACCGAGTGCGTGATCATCGTGGGTGTGGTGTTGGCCGGCATCGGCACGCCGTCCCACAGGACGAAGTCGTCGATGGTGACGGCAATCTTGAGTGCCCGCTCGGATGTGGTCTCGGTCATGTCGACTCCGGTGTGCTTGTGGGGCTTCTCTAATGCGGCCCGCCTGAGGCCACCGTAGGAATGTGACGGCCACCACGTCTTGGCCGTGCGCGCTGCTCGAGTTTTCCTCCGCGCACGACGGCCGACCGATCATCACGAGAGCTCCGCAAAGGGATGTGCGCCGGTGTCGAACCGCGTGCGCACCAAGCCAAGCCGGCAATCGCCACCTCGCCTTAGCGTCCTAGTGACCCAAAGGAGAGCAATGAATACGAGCCAGCAGATCGTCCTCGCCGCGCGCCCACACGGCCACGTCAATAGCGCCGATTTCCGTCATGAGGAAGCGCCCGTGCCACCGGTCGAAGAAGGCGGTATCGAGATCGAGAGCCTCCTCATCTCGATCGACCCGGCGATCCGCGGCTGGCTCGACGACCGCCCGAGCTACCTACCTCCGGTCGCGATCGGCGCCCCCATCCGAGCGTTGGGCATCGCGCGCGTCACCGCGTCGCGGAATGACGAGTTCCCCCCGGGAACCATCGTGCGAGGGTTCGTTGGCTGGCAGCAGCGCCAAGTTATCGCCACGCCTGCCGGCACCTGGCAGAAACTCGACCCCGCGCAGGACGTGCCGCTCGAACACCACCTTGGAATCCTCGGCATGACCGGTCTGACCGCATGGGCGGGCGTCAACGACATCCTGCAGCCCCAACTTGGGCACACTGTGCTCGTCTCCGGTGCCTCAGGTGCCGTAGGCACCGTGGCCGTACAGCTCGCGAAGCACGCTGGTGCCTACGTCATCGGGATCGCTGGCGGCGCGGAAAAGTGCGCCATGGTCACAAGCCTTGGGGCTGATGCCGTGATCGACCGCAAGGACCGTGACTGGCCCACACAGTTGAAGCGGGCCGCGCCAAACGGGATCGACCGACTGTTCGAAAACGCCGGCGGCCCGATGTTCGAATCAGCAATCAACCTTCTCAATGACCACGCACGCATTGCGCTTTGCGGACTCATTGACGGCTACAACCTCGAACAGCGACCAGCCGGACCCAGCAACTTCGGCATGCTCCTCACCAAACGCGTCCTCACCCAGGGCTTCATCGTCCTCGACTACATGGACCGCGCCAACGAGGTCGAGGCCTACCTTGCGAACCTCATAGCCTCAGGACAAATGCGGGCCGTCCAGACCGTCCTGTCCAGCCTCGACCAACTTCCTGACGCCTTCATCGAAAGCTTCACCAACGGTCACCCGGGGAAGCTCATCGTGGACCTCCAAGGGAAGACCGCGTCCGAGCGTTCGATGACGGAATCGGCCGCAAATCAGAAATGACGGGTTGACCTGTAACCGGTTTCCCGGACACCGATGCTGAGGCGAGAATCGTCTCGGAGAGGAGTCCGCTATGCCGGCACCCAAGGACCCGGAGTTCCGTCGTCGAGCTGTCGCGCTCGCACGGCTGCGGGAGAAGCCAATCGCCCAGATCGCGAAGGAGCTCGGGATCGCAGAGTCTGGTCTTCGTCGCTGGATGAACCAGGCCGATGTCGACGAGGGCAAGCGAGAAGGTCTCTCGAGTGACGAGAAGGCCGAACTGGTCCGCCTTCGTCGCGAGAACCGCACCCAGGCGATGGAGATCGAGATCTTGAAGCGGGCCTCGGCCTACTTCGCTCGGGAGAACGTGCTCCCAAAATAGGGTTCCGGTTCGTTCGTGAGCTTGCCGCTGACGGGTTCCCCGTCGCGGTGGCGTGCCGGGTCCTGGGAGTCTCGACGTCGGGCTACTACGAGTGGATCAAGCGGCCACCATCGGACCGCGATGTCGCCGATGCCTACCTGCTCGACGTGATCATCGAGGTCCACACTGCGGCGCGGGCGACCTACGGCGTCCGGCGCGTTCATGCCGAGCTCGTGCTGGGCCGCTCACACCACGTCGGGCGCAGGAAGGTGGCCCGGTTGATGGCCACTCACGGCCTGGCTGGGGTCCACCGGCGCAAGTGGCGCCACGGACAGCGCTCGGAGGCGACCTGGCCCGACCACGTCCAACGGGACTTCACCGCCGACTCACCGGACCGGCTGTGGGTCACCGACATCACCCAGCACCGTACGAGTGAGGGGTGGGTCTACTGCGCGGCAGTGCTCGACGTCTTCAGTCGTCGGGTCGTGGGCTGGTCCATCGCTGACCACCTGCGCACCGAGCTCGTTGTCGATGCCCTGGAGATGGCCCGGATGCGTCGCAAGCCGGTCGGGACGATCCTGCACTCGGACCGCGGATCCCAGTACACGTCGTGGCTTTTCGGTCACCGGCTGCGCGAGGCCGGTCTGCTGGGTTCGATGGGCAAGGTCGCCTGCGCCTATGACAACGCGCTCATGGAGTCGTTCTGGGGTTCGATGCAGATCGAACTCCTCGACCGCCGCTACTGGACCACCCGGGCCGAGTTGGCCAACGCGATGTTCGAGTGGATCGAAGCGTTCTACAACCCCGTCCGACGCCACTCAGGACTCGGCTACCGGTCACCAGTCGAGTTCGAACGCCTTCACAAGACCGCCAACCCGGCGGCATGATCAACACACCCAAACCGTCCGGAGAACCGGTTACAGGTCAACAATCCCCAAAGCCCTGCCCGGCGAGAGCCGCGAAGCCGACACCCACGACCGCATCCGTCACGACAAGATCGACAAGTCCGGCACCGTGACACTGCGCGCAGCCGGGAAACTCCGCCACATCGGCATCGGCCGAACCCACGCCGGAACCCACGTCATCCTGATCATCCAGGACCTCGAAGTCCGCGTCGTCAACGCCATCACCGGCGAACTACTCCGCGAACTCACCATCAACACCAACCGCGACTACCAACCCAAAAACCAGAAAGACCCGAACCCCCAATGAGGGTTCGGATCTTTCCTATCTCTTGCGAGATCACAGTTCTCGACCCGCAAGATGTGGACCTGCGGCCATACGACCTGCGCGCCCTGCACTTCCAGGTCGACCATGCGAGGGAATCCGTTGCCGATATGCACTCCGCGGAACGTGAACCAGACGATGATGCGATCTCTGTCAGCCATGGTCGCGTGATGCTCGATCGTCCGATCCGAAAAACTTGCTGCGAACCAACCGCCGACGATGTCGAAAACGTTCACGTCCTGCCCGCTTACGTTGTCGTGAAACTCGGGCGCGCAATGATCTTTGATCGAGAGATCGCCGTCAGCGACCCAACGCATGTACGCATCGGCAATCTCCGCATGAGCTGCATCCATGCTCAGACTCTAGGTTCCGCTGCCGGCCGCAGCGCAGAGCTTGCGATGCGAGTTCTGGTCCCGCTCCCGTCCGGATAGTCGCTGCGAGCCGGCTTGTTCGCGGCGGACTGGGTCACCGCCGGAGGAGGCAAAGCAGCGCTTCCATCCGATGAGCGGTCGGCCCCGCCCTTGAAAGCCAGCTCCGGCAGAACAGGCCGGGCCGAGCGATGGGCAAGAAACAGCCCGCTCAACAAGGAGTCCCGCGCTGATGGGACTGAGGTCGGGGCGACAATGGATGGATGGACATCCGACAGGTCGTCATCACCCGCGCAGGCGGCCCGGAGCAGCTGAGGCTTCAGACGTCTCGACTCAACCCACCGGCCCCTGGTGAGGCGCAGGTGGAGGTGGTCGCCGCGGGCATCAACTTCGCCGACATCCTCGCCCGTCAAGGCCTCTACCCCGACGCGCCGCCGCTGCCGCTGGTGGTCGGTTACGAGGTCTCGGGCACGGTGCGTGCCGTGGGAACGGGGGTCGATGAGTCCCTGGTCGGGCAGGACGTCCTCGCGCTGACCCGTTTCGGCGGCTACAGCAGCGCTCTGAACGTCCCAGTGACCCAGGTCTTCGCCAAGCCGGCGGCGCTGAGCCACGCGGAGGCCGCGTCGATCCCGGTCGCCTACCTCACCGCCTGGCAGCTCCTCGTGGTGCAGGGCGGTCTCCGCGAAGGGGACACCGTGCTCATCCAGAACGCTGGGTCCGGGGTCGGCCTCGCTGCTCTCGACATCGCTCGCCACGTGGGGGCGCGCACCATCGGTACCGCCAGCGCGGGCAAGCACGACTTCCTCACGGCTCGCGGCCTGGACCACGCCATCGACTACCGCACCGGCGACTGGGCCGCCGAGGTCCGCGCCCTCACCGACGACCGGGGCGTAGAGCTGGTCATCGACCCGCTCGGCGGAGAGAGCTTCCGCCGGTCCCGCAGCGTCCTGCGCCCCACCGGCCGGCTCGGGATGTACGGCGTGTCCGCCGCCTCCAGCAACCAAGGTCTGCGCGGCAAGCTGCAGTTGGCCAAGACCGCGGCGTTGATGCCTCTGTTCCACCCCGTGCCGCTCATGAACGCCAATCAAGGTGCCTTCGGGGTCAACCTCGGGCACATGTGGGACGAGGTCGACAGGCTGCGTCGATGGATGGAGCAGGTGCTCAAGGGCGTCGGGTCCGGTTGGGTGCGTCCGCACGTCGACTCCTCGTACCCCCTGGCCGACGCGAGCCGAGCCCACGAGCACATTGAGGCTCGCCGCAGCACCGGCAAGGTCGTACTGGAACCCTGATCTGTAGTGCCCTCGCCCGCTGAGGCCGCGATTCGCGCGGGGATGTCGCGGCGATATGACTCGGGCGGGACATTGCCTAGTTACCCGGTTGCCTCGCTTGATTCGTCGGAGGGTTGGCCTACGGTTCGAAGCGAAGGCAATCGCCCTCTCGATCGAAAGGCGGCACCATGGCAGTCGAGGTATTCACGGCGGATGGAGAAACGCAGACGCACGATCCCGCAACTGGGATCGGCGTGACGGATGGTCACTTGCTCGTGACCCTGTGGGACGGCGCTGGCGATCCAACGATCGCGATCTACTCGCCCGATCGGTGGATCGACGCGCGCGTCGTCTAATGCCCTGCGGGCACGACGAGTAGGGATTGGCCGGTTGATCAACTGCTCATCACGGCCCCAGCGTCGTCAGGTCGGTGTTGCACCTGGCGGAGCTTGTCGCATCGAAGTTGATGGCGTTCGCCTCGTGGTGGTTGGCGAACCACATGAAGGCGGCGACATGACGTAGCGGCGTGCTCGCCCGGCATGGCACCTGCGGAAGTGAATCCGCGTGTTCTGAATCCACTGGCCGGGGGGCTCCCAGGGTCCGCACGCCCAACCGGCACCGCTCGGCGATCTGCGTCGGTGATGTCCCTGGCCCAGCCTTGGCGGTCACCGCCGCACCGCGACGCTGCGAACCGTCCACGCTCACTGCCATGATGCGACCCGAGAGGGCGTCTTCCTCCCCGCAACCCTTCAGGAGACCGACTTGGCCGTCCCGTATCCCACCGACCGCGCCACCAGCTGGTCGAGCGCCGGCCAAGACCGAGACCATCGCATCGGGCTCGCAACCCAGGTCATCCTCGACTCGATTGACGAAAGTCCCACATGGTTCGTCCTTCTGGACCGGATCGCGGCCAGGTTGCGTATGGACTTGAACGACCCCGTTGAGAAGCCGAAGGTGGCCGACGCCCTACTGGCCGCCGAGATGGACCTGGAGTGGACAGGCGAAATCCTCTACCGCACCGACGGGGTCTTCGAACGACTTCCCGCTACCGGCGTCCCACAGCCTGTCGACGAAGCCGGACTTCGAGCAGTCGCCAACGAGGTGCTCCGGCTGGGGTGGCCCAACCCCGGGCATAAGCGCAGTCGCACCATCTGGGAATGCTTCGTCGAGCTCGGCGGGCGCTACCGGCACTGCGACGTTTACTGGGCGATGCACAAGCACCTGAAGAATCACAAGCTTCGCATGGTCCGCGCTAATTGGATGCTCCAAGACGACATGCCGGCGATGCTCGCCGATCCGGAGATCAGCGCAGAGGAGCGCGTCGAGCTCGAGCGGCAGTTCGAAGCCGACTTGGTCGCTCGATACGTGGACTGGTTGGGCCGACGGGTACTCAAGAAGCGGTTCAGCAATGGCCGTGAGGCTGACCTGTACGACCACGCCCGAGACCTGATCATCGAAGCGAAGGCCTATCACCTAGACGACGTGCTAGTGGCCCACGCGATGGGTCAAGCGATGTACTACCGCATTCTGGACGATCTTCCGATCGAGACGAAGGTCGCCGTGCTAGTTCCAGGTCGTCCCCGGGAAGACGTGTTGCGCCTGCTCGATCACTACGACGTCGGGCTTATCTATCCCGAGGGCGACTCGTTCTTCGAAGACATCCGACCCTGATGCCCCGGACGCTGCTCGCGGCGAAGTGACGCATCCGTCCGGGGCCCAGCCTCGCGATGAAGCCTGCGTGTCGGTCAACCTCTGCTTGTAGGCTGCCTTCCCGTGGCTCAGGAATGCGCAACTCTGATCGAAGCCGGCGCCGTGTGCGGGATTTTAGCGGTGGGCAGATGCAGCGAGTGTGGGCGGCCCTTTTGTCCGAGCCACCAAGCTCGAGGAAATCCTCTCGTTCCAGACCCTGCTCGCTGCATTGCGTGCTACATCGCGGCGGCCGAGGCTCTGCGTCGAACCCAGGCCACCGAGGAAAGCGCCGCGCGCCAACAACTTCCCAGGATGATCACGGAGATCACGTCATCTCCTAGCGCAATCTGGATCCCACGCAGACGCGAGGCATTCCGCAGCAGGGAAACTTTGGGCAGCAGACTTGCTCCCCCGTTGTCAGTGAGAAAGTACAAGCAGATCCCGTTCGTGGAGGACCTCGGCGACGTGGTTGCGATCGGCAAACTCGTTTGGGAGTTCGACCTCGGTTACCACGAGAGCGAGCGGGAAACCTGCGAGTCAGGCATCACCCGACAAGGGGATCTGGCGGTCATGAGTGGGCGCGGCGGAACGGTGGTATCTCCGCCGACCGAGATCGTGCGAGCTCTTGGAGCCGCAATGGAGCACTTGAGAAACGGATAGCGAGAGCGCCAAGTGTCTCTCCCCTGGGAGTCTCTATACGGGAGGATTCAGTCAAGGCGGCGGTTCGACGCGACCTCAGTTGCGGCGGAATGCGCTAGGGCGGCTGGACCGATTGCTGCCCGGCCGCTTCGCGGCCCGGTTTCGTCGGCGGCCTCGGGTACCGTACAGAACACACGTTCGAGGAGGCGCAGTGCTCACTGTTCGAGAACTGGCAGATCGCTTTGGTACGACCGTGACTTTCGCAGTCCGCGCACTCGAGACGATTGGGCACAATGCAGGGGGGCCAGAATCGCCGGTGCCCGACTGGGCGTTGGCTCGGTTCGTCGATCGCTTTGGGGAGAAGATACGGGCCGTTCGACCGAAGTCGTCGGTCGTGGCCACGTTCACTGCTGAAACCGATGTCGCGCCGGTCGTCGCTCGCACAGCCCGCAAGGACAAGCCCCACGTCATGCGCGTGGCTCACTCCAGGGTGACCGGCGGACGTGATGGACAAGGCAACCGCGTGAAGCGACTGCTGGACGACCCCGGTCCGATCCATGCGATCGACGCGGCTGGGACTTGGGATGGCGATCCGTGGAACGGTGAGGTTCTGCAAGGTGCTGTTCACTTCTACAGCGGTGGCATGAATACCGGTCCGCCCGCTGCTTGCGGCGTGTCTGTGCGAGCAGTTCTAAGCGATGAGTTCGTGCCGGAGGAGGAACCATCTGCCGACCTGATCGGTATAGGTCGGCGTGCTCCGGCCGCGTTTCGCCGGCAGTGCCGCCACTGCGCGACGGCTGTCGCTGAAGGCCAGGGCTTTCGTACGCCGCCGCACGAGCGCGTCGAGCGCACGTACTTCTGCGAGTCCTTCCTGCGGGTCCGAGTCGACGGCACGGGGGAGGTTCAGGACTGCACCCTGCACGATCGTCACGACGGTCCGCACCGAACTCGCGACGGAGCAACATGGACAATCGGCTTCGACGACTTCGTGCCTGCTCCGCTCGACGCGAGTCGCAAGATCAGCAAGGCATCGTGAAACGCTGTCGCCTGCGGCGATAGTTCTTCCACGCCGACCTCGGAGGTCTGTTGCCCGCGGACTCGAGTCAAGGTGGGCACCTCGCGGCGCTACGACCCGCGTAGGTCGGTGCTGACACCGAGGGTGCAGCAGACCATCCGACGGTTCGACTGCGGCCACGTGACGCGCTGTCCTGGCTTCTGACGGTCCACGAGCGACTTCTCGCTCCTCCTACTGGCGGCCGCGGCCTCGTCCGATCTACCAGCGGAACTTGCCCTGATTGCGATTCGGAGCTCGAGTGGGGAACCGGACCGCACGAGGAAGACGCGTTAGTGCGCAAGACCGTGGCGTGGCAATGCCACGGCTGCGGCGCAATGGGCTTGCCTTACCTGGATTGACCAATCAACTGAGCGGGGTGGGTGGGGGTTTCTCGGGTGCGCAGAGGCTCCGCGCGGCCCGCAGCGGCGGGTGGAGGGGCGCTCCCACCCACCCCGTGGGACGGGAGCGGGAGTGAACACGTGCCAGTCGCGGGCCTAGTTCGATAGCCTGCGGCAGTGCTTGAGCCACTATCCGTAACCCGGACGACCTATACCGTCATCGACTTTCTGGAGTGGCAGCGTCAGGGATCCCTCGAGCTGCAGCCGTACTACCAGCGGCGTTCGGTATGGAATCCGCGGGTAAAGAGCCTTCTGATCGACTCCTTGCTGCGTGGGTTCCCTCTTCCGCTGATCTTTCTCCACAGCCGACTCGATGTCGCAACCTCAAAGACTGTCCGACAAGTCGTCGATGGGCAGCAGCGGCTTCGATCGATCTTGAGCTTCGTGGACATCGAGTCGATCAACGACCGCGACGAGTGGGACGACTTTACTGTGCTCCGATCGCACAATCGTGAGTTCGCGGGGCTGTCTTTTGCTCAGCTTCCAGACGACACTCAAACTCAAATACTGCAGACTCCTCTGTCGGTGAACGTTCTGCCCGCTGGAGTCGATGACGTGACTGTTCTGACGATCTTTCAGCGAATGAACTCGACTGGTCACAAGCTGAACGATCAAGAGATCCGAAATGCCACGTACTTCGGCGAGTTCAAGGATGCCGCCTATGAGCTTGCCTACGAGCAGTATCAGCGGTGGCTCAGATGGGACATTTTCAACGCGCAGGAGATTGCCCAGATGCGCGAGGTCGAGCTCACCTCCGACCTGATGGGGTTCCTGATGAGGGGCATCCAGGCGAGGACAAAGGCAACGCTGAATGGCCTTTACAAGGCCAACGATGAGGGGTTCCCCGACAGGATTGTTGTTGCCGACCAATTGAGGGCCGCTTTCGACTACCTCGACCGTGTCTACTCGCCTGGCGCGAGCAGATCTGGTCTCAAACGCTTCAGGTCGTCTGCCTGGTTCTATGCGGCGTTCGCCGTCGCAGCGGCGGTCGTTCGTGGAGAGCTGGATCTTGTCCCCGAGGCATTGGTCGACCGGCTTGAGTCGGCCGAAGTCCAACTGCGAAGGCCGCAGGACCTCGACGAGCAACTCGTCAAGGTTCTGCGCGGGGCTACCGCCGATCGCCGGAGTCGCCAGCTCCGGGTGGACTTCCTTCTGAGCATCTGACGATGTCCGAACTGGACGATGTCAGGACTCGACTGACTGTTGGGATCGAGGCGCTCAAGAACGTCGTGCTCGATGCCCAGGCATCGAAGATCCAAGAAGCGACAGTTGAAAGCGTCGTCGAGCTCGTGGCTCTCCGGGCATTCTCATTGCTGGAGACGTACCTCGAGGAGGTCTTCTACCTGAGCATGCTGGCGCAGCACGACTGTGCAGGCATCGGCCCGGTACTGCCCGTTTCGAACCGGTCGGAAATCGAGCTGTTGATTTTCTCGGATGGCAGGCGACGCGAGAACTACCTGACATGGCTGCCTTATGACGTGGCCGCTGACCGCGCTGACTCTTACCTCGTGGGCGGGCAGCCCTTTTCGTGGTTGCGATACCGCGACGTTGAGCTGGCGACCCTGAAGGAACTGACCATAGTAAGAAACGCGGTCGCGCACCCGAGTGCGTATGCAGCGACACTCCTTTCGGAGTTGGCGTTGGGAAAGGGCTACCAGGTGGTGCGACCGGCGGACTACTTGAAGAGTCTCCGGACAGGAGCTTGGGAGGTAATGCACATGCTCACGCAGGTGACGGTGATCGCCAGTGGCCTGGCGGAGGCATCGGAGCTCGCCGCGGATGCCCTGTTCCAACCGGAGCCGCCTTTTCAAGCTGCTAGAAAGGCACCTCCTGGCACCTATTTCTGCTCCCATTGCGGGCGAGAAGAGGGGCTCACGGTGAAGGCCAAGCTCGGAAACTGTCGCGATTGCGGTTTGATCGAGAGGTGTACGGAATGCGGGCGGTCCAAGGCGTCGTCAACAACGTGGCTGCGGCAAGTTGTTTGAGCCGGGCGCCGTCTCACTGCGATCGGTCACCTTAGGGCGAATGCCTTACATCCGCGATTCGCGTACTGCTCGATCTGCTCAGTGCGTTTGCGAGCAACGTTGCCAACGTGTTGGAAGTGGTTCACGGCTACTTCGCAGAAGTCGGCGACAAAGTCCGTACAGGACCGGGACCAATCGATCGCTGAGGAGGCATCGAGGAGGCTGTGGTTCAGTCGCACTTGGCCTGCTGTGGGGGATGGCTGGAGGAGTGACCACGCTCGGCGGGGAGGCCCAGCTTCGCCTGTAGTTCGTGGCTATTGCGCTCTCCATCGGAATGTGGTGCCTGAGGCGTTCAAGGAGGAGCTCGAGGCAACTGGGAGCCTCGAATGGTTCAGCGATCGGCTGGTTCAACTGCGGCCACGGGACGCGCTGTCTTGGCTGCGGACAGTCGACGAGCGCCTTCTCGGTCCTCTCGCCGGTGGTCGCGGCCTCGTCCGATCTAGTAGCGGGACTTGCCCGCATTGCGACTCGAAGCTCGAGTGGGGAACGCGGCCACACGAGGAAGACGCTTTCGTGCGCAAAGCCGTGGCGTGACAAGGCCACGGCTGCGGCGCGGCCGGCCTGGCATATCTGGACTGACAAACCCAGCGGGGTGGGTGGGAGCTCTCGGGGTGCAGAGGCTCCGCGCGGCGAAGCGGCGGGTGGAGGGGCGCTCCGACCCCCGCGGAGGAGCACAAATCTCCGGCCTTGGGGATGTAGTTTGGCGCCATGGTGGAGGTTTCCAAAGACGACTCGGGTTCACGCGATCAGCATCAGGGCGAGGAGCTGCCAGTCCGGGACTGGTGGTCAGGCGCTGATCCCGACCTTCAGCTTCTCGTGGGCCTCGTTAACAAGCTCGAGTTCGAGCTTCCGATGCGGATCTTCATACCGTCTGGCGTGCTGTCGGGCTACCTGATTGCCATGCCAGCCTATTTTTCGCGGGTGGCAGGCGTCTTGCACGGCAACTCTGACGATGGAAGCAACCCAGTCGCTGATGCCCTGGCTAAGTCTTATGACTCCATTAGCGAAGCTCGACGTAAGAACATCGAAAGCAATGAGCCTGACGACGACGTTCGGCACATTCACCTCGACCAGGCGGTCCTGCACGGGACGGGCGCCGAGCCACTGCAAGTCGGCCTCTGGCGCGGTCGGCTAAGTAACGTCAGTGGATGGTCGATGGGTAACTACGGCGACCAGGTGGAGTGACTTGTGCCTCGACTCGCGCAGGTCGCGGGGCAACTCGTCTTCATGTACACCAACGATCATGATCCGCCCCACGTTCATCTGTTCGCGGCTGGCCACCGAGCTAAGATCGAGATTGGGAACCGTGAGTTCGTATACGGCGAGGTCGGTTTGAGTCGCGGGGGTCGTCGTGCGGTCGTCGCGCGGGTAACAGCAAACGAGGACAACCTGATGGACGCGTGGGAACATGCATCAAAGGGTTCAGCGATTCCGAGCTACGAGTGGTCCTGAGAGGAGAGGCAAATGATTGACGCCACAGCGTTGGTCGAGGTTGTCTCGGCTAGGTCACTTTTTGGAACAGTTGCGTCCCTACGATTCGACGATGGAGTCGCGAAAGTCGTCGATTTGTCGCCGCTGA
This sequence comes from Nocardioides sp. WS12, assembly GCF_014108865.1. Lineage (NCBI taxonomy): Bacteria > Bacillati > Actinomycetota > Actinomycetes > Propionibacteriales > Nocardioidaceae > Nocardioides > Nocardioides sp. WS12. The sequence continues at coordinate 2,765,256 of NZ_CP053928.1, forward strand.
TGACCGGTCAGGTTTTCGATGAAGTCAGGCGCATGGGCTGGACGACGAAGTTTCGGGTGGATACAGAGCTCGGGACGATCGTGTGGCCTAACGGCGCGGATCTACCGCCCGCTCGGCTGCGTTTTGAAGCACCGACCCTCGCAGAGACTGGCGGATCACACGTCTCCCACCCCTCTGCCGTTTGGGCGGACACGATGGTCCTGCTCCGCGAGGCGGGCGTTGCGAAGCGCCAGGTTAAGGTCTCGGCGCCCGCGATTTCGGTTCGGTCGATGACCCGCAAGATTTCATTTGCGTCTGGGCAAAGGACCGAGCAGTTCACACTCGTCGTCCCGAACCGGAAGCTGACAGCCACCACTCGCAAGTTCGTCGAAGACAGCGAGAAGGTCAAGCTTCCTGCCTGACCGCAAGGATGCGCGCTCTGGTAGCACAGCACCCTCAAACTGCATTGGGTCGACCTCGCTCGTCGACGGCGGTTGCTTGCGTGGAGTGTGAGCGACTTTCGATCGCGCCCAGCGGTATGTCCAAGTGATCTGGCTAGCCCGCAATGGCTAGGACGGCTTCACGCTGATCAGATGTCGTAATGGATCCGGAACTGCTGGCCGGCACCGCCACTGAAGATGATGCGCAATCCGCGGGCAGCCCATTCTGGGCTACTAGAGACTTCCTCGTAGGGCCGGTGTCTGGCCAGACTCGGTCTAGGTGCTCGGCGGGTTGGCTCTCTATTGGGCTGCCCACCCTTCGCGGGTGTGGCTCACTTTCGGTCTGCAGCCCGCCGGGCGCCGCTGACGAGGCGTGGCTCAAGAAGGGACTGCCCTGCTCGTAGTAGCAATGCCCACCTCGCCGTCCACATCGGTCTGAGCCACAGGCGGGAGAAGCACATGGAGCACGTCATCATCGGGGTCGATCCCCACAAGCTGTCAGCGACGATCGAGGTCGTAGACCAGCAAGAACAGCTACTTGGTTCTGGTCGCTTCACCACTGACCACGCTGGCTACAAGGCAATGCGGACCTACGCGAAGTCATGGCCGAATCGGGTCTGGGCAGTCGAGGGCGCCAACGGTGTCGGACGTCCGCTGGCGCAACGGCTGCTCGAGTCCGGCGAACATGTCGTCGATGTCCCAGCCAAGCTCGCGGCCCGTATCCGGCTGTTCGACACCGGCCACAACCGCAAGACGGACGCCCGGGACGCCCACTCGATCGCGATCGTCGCAGTCCGCACCAAGACCTTGCGAGTGCTGCAGGTCGACGGCCAACTTGAAGCGCTACGGATGCTCACCGACCGACGAGAAGCACTGACCCGACGCCGCGTCCAGACGGTCGACCGCCTTCAAGCCTTGCTCGCAGAACTCCTTCCGGGACAGGCCAAACGCGACATCACCACCGGCCAGGCCAAAGCAATGCTGGCTTCCGTGCGCCCGCGTGACATCGCAGGCAAGACCTGTCGGCGCATCGCGGCCGACGAGCTCGCCGAGCTGATCAACGTCGAGGCGAAGATCAAGAAGGCCACCGCCGAACTCAAAGCCATCGTGCTCGCCCGCGGTTCTACGCTGATGGACATCCACGGTGTCGGGCCAGTCGTGGCCGCCCGGATCCTCGCCGATGTCGGCGACATCGCTCGCTTCGCCGACCGCAACCGATTCGCATCCTGGACCGGCACCGCGCCCCTGGACGCATCCTCAGGCGAACAGAACCGGCATCGGCTTTCGCGAGCCGGCAACCGCCGGATGAATCACATGATTCACATCGCTGCGGTCACGCAACTTCGGGTTGATACCGACGGCCGGACCTACTACCGACGCAAGCGAACCGAGGGCAAGAAATCACTCGAGGCACTCCGCTGTCTCAAGCGCAGGATCTCCGACGTCATCTACCGACAGCTCGTTGCTGACGCTGAGCGCGTTGCTGGGGCGGGTCCGGGAGGGCACTGCGGGGCGTCTCAGGAATCCAGCGCGGCCGACCTGCCCCCGCACATCGGCACTTCGGATCAGCCACTTCCCGGACCCGCAGGTCAGACGCTACGCCCGGCATCGACGTCTCGGAAGACCCGCGGCGAGGACCTCGCAGCGACTGGTTGACAACAGAAGGGAGCCGGAATGCAGCGGCCCGCCCACGGCGGCGGGTGCCCGCCGCCGTGCTTCAGCGAACTACCCCGCTGAGGACGCCGCACTGATGTCGAGCGCCGCCTCGAGTTCCTCCAGCGCCTCGCCGGCGTAGACGGCGATGCGCTGCAGGTGGGGGAGGTTGTCGCGGCAGCCGGTGAAGCCGATGTTGAACTGGCCGGCGTAGCTGATCGCGGTGATGTTCAGGGCCTGGCCGTGGAACAGCAGGCTGAGGGGGTAATACTCCTCGAGGCGGGAACCGTCGACGTACCGCGGCTCGGCCGGGCCCGGGACGTTGGAGAGGACCAGGTTGGACGCGGGGCGGCCGCGGCCGCCGATGTGCGCCATCGCCTGGCCGAGGAACGGGGCCATCAGGCCCGCGGTGTAGGCGTCCATGGCGGCGCCGGAGACCTGGGGCAGGCGTTCCTTGCCGAGCTGCGTGGAGGCCTTGATGCGGGCGATCCGCTCGAGCGGGTCCTCGACGTCGGTGCCGAGCTGCGTGTAGAGGAACGTGATGGCGTTGCCGACGGACGCTCCCTCGCCGGTGCGGACCGAGACGGGCACGTTGGCGATCAGGCTCTGCGCGGGCAGGGCATCGACGTCCTGCAGGTAGCGGCGGATCGCGCCACCGCAGATCGCAAGGAACACGTCGTTGAGGCTGCCGCCTGCTGCGGTGCCGACGGCCCGGAGCCGGTCGATCGGGTACTGCTGGGTCGCGAAGCGGCGGGGCGTGCTGATCTTGCCGTTGAAGATCGACTTCGGGGCGCGGTACGGCGCCGCCCGCAACTCGTCCTTCGTTCCGAAGAACGACTCCTTGTAGGTGCGGGTCAGGGAACCCGCCACGGCGCGGACGCTCTTCAGGCGGGCGCGGCCGGCGACGGCCGGGATCTTCGGACGCGGCGCGGACGCCACGCCTGACTGGTCGGGGCCGCGGACGCCGATCGCCCACGGGGGGAGCATGTCGCGCTGGTCGCCGTCGACCGAGAACGTACGACGAAGCAGCCGGACGCCGCCCACGCCGTCGATCTGGCTGTGGTGCACCTTCATGTACATCGACCAGCGGTCGCCCTCGAGGCCCTCGATGACGTGGCACTCCCACAGCGGGTAGCGCCGGTCCATCCGGGCCGAGTGCAGGCGCGAGACCAGGATGCCGAGCTCGCGCTCACCCCCGGGAGCGGGAAGCGCCGAGTGACGGAAGTGGTAGTCGATGTCGATGGCGTCGTCGGGCAGCGGCTCCCACCGGGGGATCGCCGACCCGTGCAGGATGTAGTTGAACGGCGGCTGGAACTCGCGATGGGCTCGCCATCGGTCGACCAGGTCCGAGAGGTACGACGGACCGGCATCCTCGGGCTTCGAGAAAGTCGCCAGCATGCCCACCTGCATCGGCGTGGCCACGGTCTCCATGCGGAGCCAGCCCGAGTCGTTCAGGCTGATCGCTTGCCTCTTCATCGGGTCAAACTAGCCCACCGGATCCGGGCGCGCGGCGGTCTTGCTCGTACGCCGGTCGGGTGACATCCCCGGGACCTTGGTCCCGGGTGGTCGCGTTCGGCTGAATGCCGGCTGGCGGCGCCACAGACTGAGGTCATGCTGCGTGGGGTGCTCGGGTCGTTGCTTGTCCTGGCGACGGCGCTCACGGGGTCGCTCACGCTCGCCGTTTCGGGCGCAGAGGCCGCCACCCGCCCGACCCTGACCGCGTCGCCCACGCCGCCCATGGTCGGTGAGTCCGTGACGGCGCGCACCCAGTTCGCCACGCGGGTCGTGCGTCCCGTCCGGCTCCAGCGGCTGTCCGGGACCCGCTGGATCACGGTGACGCGTGGATCCAGCACGCGCCGCGGCGCCGTGGCCCTGGCCTACCGCGCCACTGCCACCCGCACCGTGCTGCGGGTCCTCGCACCGGCCACTCGTATCCACGGCCGGCGGTACGCGACCCGGGTCTCCGGAGTGGCCGCCGTACGCGGCACGCCGCAGACCGTCGGGGTCGTGTTCGCGCGCGACGCCGGCGCACGGGTCGATGCCCGGGTCACGGTGTCGCACGCTCGTTCGGGCCGGGTCGTCGAGGTGCTCGCGCAGCAGGCCGACGCGACATGGAAGGTCGTGGCGACCCGACGGCTCGGCACGTCACGCACCTTCCTGATCGACGACGCGGTCCCGGCGGCCTCGGTGGCCGGCAAGCGACTCCGTGTGTGGACGGCTGCCTACCGCGGCGCCGCCGCAACGGCCTCCTCGATGCTTCTTCCTCCCACGGTCGGCGTGCCCGCCGTCGACGGTGATCCGGCGCAGCTGACCGTGGGCACGACCGGGACCGTGCGATCGGTGCGCTTCTACCTCGACGGCAAGCTCCTCGGGGAGGACACCGCAGCGCCCTGGGGCCTCAGTGCCGACCCTGCGGCCGGCACCCATGACGTCGTCGCTCGCGCGATCGGTCCGGTGGAGAGCGTGATCAGCCCGGTCACCGCCTTCGAGCGGGCAACGTCCCCGCTCGGCGCGGACTCCGGGATCGCCGAGAACTTCGCGATCGACACCGTCCAGAGCGGACTGGAACTGCCGACCAGCGCCGGGAGCACTCCTGAGGGAATCGTCTTCGTCGCGGAGAAGGGTGGACGGGTCAAGGTCGTCGAACCCAACGACGACGGCTGGTCGGTGCCCCACACGGTGCTCGATCTCAGCGACGACGTGCTCGACGAGGGCGACTCCGGCCTGACCGGTCTCGCCGTCGACCCCGACTTCGCCGCCAACGGCTACGTCTACGTCAGCTACGTCCGCGAAGGCGGAGTGGACCGGCACGCCCAGCAGGTCGTGCGGTTCACCTGGGACGGCACGGATCTGGCTGAGGCTTCCCGCCACGTCGTGCTCGGCTCGGTCACCGGTCCGGAGTGCTGGGAGGACGCGGCGATCCGCACCCCTGACTGTGTGCCGCTGATCGGGCTCTCGCACACGATCGGCGACCTCGGCTTCGATGACGACGGCCGGTTGCTGGTGGGCATCGGCGACGGTGCGCTCTACCTGGCCGAGGGTGGCCTCCAGGGGCGCCTGGAGACCTGGCGCGCCCAGGATCCCGATGTCCTGGCCGGCAAGGTGCTGCGCATCGACCCGGTCACGGGTCGTGGCGTTCCGGACAATCCGCTGTACGACGGCGACGGCTCCAGCAACGCGTCGCGAGTGCTCGCCCTCGGACTGCGCAACCCGTTCCGCTTCACGATGCACGGCGACCAGCTGGTCATCGGGGACGTCGGCGAAGGGGACTGGGAGGAGATCAACGTCCGGCACCTCGACGAGTCGGACGCGCCCGACGAGCCGGCCAACTTCGGGTGGCCGTGCCTGGAGGGTGAGAACGACACCGACCTCGGGGACGTGACGGACCCGGACAGCCCGTGGGTCGCTTGCGGCGCGGTGCGCGGCGAGGACGGGGCCAGCGCGCCGTCGTACTCCTATCCACACAACGGGAACGGCGGCTCCATCAGCGGCGGCGTCTTCCTCGACTCCACCGCCTACCCCGCCTCGATGCGCGGCCGCTACGTCTTCGGCGACTACGCCCAGGCCTTCATCCGCACCGCTGACGTCGACCACGACGGAGAGGCGACGGGCGTGGCCGGGCTGGCCGACGCCACGGCAGCCGAAGGGCCGGTCAAGTTCTTCACGGGGCCGGACGGCCTGGTGTGGTCGGTGTCGATCACGACCGGGTCACTGCGCCGGATCCGGTGGACCGGTGAGGCGCTCGCCGATCGCTGCGAGGTCGGCACCTTCCGTCGTACGTTCCACGACCTCGACGGTCCGGACTCGGCGTTCGACCAGGAGTACGAGGGGGAGTACGCGTGGTTGTTCCCCTACGCCGCCGTCCAGGTTCCCTCCGCCGCCATCGCAGATCCCACGTGCGAGCCGACCGTGCACCTCCCCGAGACCGGAGGGACGCGGTTCGCGACGTCGTGGCGAGGGCGCGTCGACGTCGACGCCGGCACGTGGCGGTTCCAGGTCGACGGCACCGAGTGGATCCGGCTGTGGGTCGACAACCAGCCCGTGCACGACTTCTATGCCAACGCGTTCTGGGGTGACAACCGGGTGCACGACGTGGCGCTGGCCAAGGGACAGCACCTGATCCAGGTCGAGCACCTCCACGGCGACCAGGACGTGGCCGCTGCTGACGTCACGTGGACCCGGGTCGGTGGGCCGCCGACGGTGGCGCTGACGGCTCCGGCCAACGGCTACGTCCCGACCGGTGGTGCCGTGCCGTGGAGCGTCGAGGTCAGTGACCCTGACGGCGACGACCCCGCAGCACTCGCGTCCACCGTCGTGCTGGCAGTGGACTCGCTGCACTACACGGGCACGTCCTTCCACGCCCACCCCTCGAGCCGGATCACGGGCCAGACCTCCGGGACTGTCCAGATCGACGACGTGCACGCGCCCGGTTCGGTCGTCATCCGACTGAAAGCGACCGTCACGGACGCGAGTGGTGCGCGGACGACGAGTGCGCCCGTCTACATCTGCCTGCCCGGTACGACGGCCGGTCCGTGCGCGGGGTGACGGCGTGAGTCGTCGCAGGTCCTTCCTCGGTGCGTCGTGCGGACTGCTGGCCCTGGCGAGTGGCCTGTCCCTGCCAGCCACCGCCCACGGCGCCGACGATGAACCGCCTGCGCCCAGTGACGTCGTTCGGGTGCTGCTCGTCGGTGACTCGGTCACCCAGGGCTCGTCGGGCGACTGGACCTGGCGGTACCGCTTGTGGCGCCACTTCCAGGACGCCGGTGTCGCCGTCGACTTCGTCGGCCCCCGTGATGACCTGTGGAACCTGCGTCCGAGCGGTCCCGGCGCGACGTCGTACGTCGATCCGGGCTTCGACCGCGACCACGCCGCTCGATGGGGGATGTGGAGCGGGTTCCCGGACACGCCGATCGCGACCCTCGTCGCCGATCACCACCCCGACGTCGTGGTGAGCATGCTGGGCGTCAACGACCTCCTGTACGGCCGCGCGCCCGAAGCGGTGGCCGCGGACACCACCGCCATCGTCGAGGCGGCCCGCGCGGTCGACCCGGATCTCGCGTTCGTCTTCGCTGAGGCGACCCAGCACTGGTTCACCGGCGTGGACACGCTCAATGACGCACTGCCGGCGGTCGTCGCCGGCCTCACGAGCCCTGCGTCGCCCGTCGCGGTCGCCACCACGTCGAGCGGGTACGACGAACTGCAGGACACCTGGGACCACGCGCACGCCAACGCCCGCGGCGAGGTCAAGATCGCTGCTGCCGTCGCGGACGCCTTGCACGAGCTCGGGATCGGACCTCCTGCTGCGCGGCCGTTGGTGATGCCTCCGGTCGGTCCGAGGTCCGGTGCCACGTTGACGTCGTCGGCCGGCAACGGAGCGGGGACGTTGACCTGGCAGGGAGCCGCGGGTGCCACCACCCAGTTGCTGTGGGGCCGTGACAGCACGCTGGGCCAGCCGTGGGGCGTCCTCGCCGAAGGCCTGCCTCCCGACGGATCGCTGGGCATCACCTCGCTGGTGAACGGCCATCGGTACCAGTACCGGTTGCAGCCGGTGAAGGGCGACGACGCGCCCGAGGGTGCGGTCTTCTCGCCCGTGGTCGACGTCGTGCCCGTCGCCCCACCACCTCTGCCGTCCCCACCGCCTGCACCCGTCGCCCTGACCGCGCCGACCGACGTGCGCTCGGTCGCCGGCCGGCGCTGTGCACGACTGGCCTGGCGGCCGGTGAGGGGCGCGACGTCGTACTGGATCCAGCGCCGGGTCGACGGTCGCTGGACCCGGGGGGTGCGGACGGCGGGGACGCGGGTGACCCTGCGGCAGTTGCCGCTCCGGTACTCGTGGCGCTTCCGGATCCGCGCCGTCCGTGGATCGGCGGTCGGCCCCCAGGCCACCATCACGGTCAGGCGTCGCTCGGGTCGCTGCTGACGGCGGGATGGCCCGCGACGAGTTCGTTGCGGCGGACCTTGCCCGTCAACGTGCGGGGGAGCGCGTCGAGGAGGACGTAGTCCTTGGGGCGTTTCGGCGGCGCCAGGTGCTCGCGCGCGAAACGGTCCAGGGCGTCGGCATCGGCTGTCCCGACGACGGCCGCGCACACACGCTGCCCCCAGCGGGAGTCGTCGACGCCGTAGACCGCGATGTCGGCGACGCCCGGGCAGGTGCCGAGCACCTGCTCGACCTCGGTCGGGTAGACGTTCACGCCGCCACTGATGACGAGGTCCTCGCGGCGGCCGTCGAGGAAGAGGTAGCCGTCGTCGTCGATCCGACCGACGTCGCCGACGGTGAAGGCGGGTCCCTCCGCAGTGGTGCGCCAGGTGGCGGCGGTCTTGGCGGGCTCGTTGAAGTAGGTGAACCGGGCGAAGTCGGGCACGGTGCACCAGATGGTGCCGTCGGCGTCGAGGCTCAGTGACCTGCCGGGTCGCGCCCGCCCGACGGTCCCGGGCCGCTCGACCCACTCCTCGCTGCGGCAGGCCGTGAACTGGCCCTCGGTCGATCCGTAGAACTCCCAGGTCGACCCCTCGGGGAAGGCTTCGATCAGGCGGCGCTTGAGATCCGTGGGGCACGGGGCGCCGGCGTGGGCGACGAGCCGGAAGCACGACAGGTCAGGGGCGCCGTGGGTGTCCCAGTGCTCGAAGAGCCGCTGCAGGTGGGTCGGTACGCAGAACATCGTGGTCGGTCGCTCCCGCGCGATCGTCTCGGTGATCCTGGCCGGATCGAATCCACTCCGTTGGTCGAGCTCGTCGAGACCCACGATCCGGCCGCCGGCCAGCAGCGTTCCCATCGCGAAGCGCAGCGGCGCCGAGTGGTACAGCGGGCTGAGCACGAGGTTGACGTCGTCGGCCGAGAATCCCCACAGGTCGCGCTCGTCGGCGAGCAGCGCCCGTGCGTCCGGCTCACTCAGGACCCCCGAGAACACGCCCTTCGGGACACCGGTCGTGCCACTCGTGCAGTGCATCGGCCGCCCCAGCGGCAACCCGGCCTCCGGCAGTACGTCGACGAGGTCGGCCAGGTCCGCAGCCGACCGCACGATTCGGGTCGGTGCCAGGCCCGCCAGGATCCGCTCCTGTTCGCTGTCCGTCAGCCGCGGGTCCAGCGGGATGGGAAAGACACCGGCGGTGAGCAACCGCAGCACCGCGTCGACGTACTCGTGCGAACCGGGCACCAGCAGCGCCACCCGGTCGCCTGCGCTCAGTGGCCGTTGCTCCACGAGTGCCTCCACGGGGCCACAGTAGGGTCTCCCCGTGCGCGTTGGACTGACCGGGGGGATCGCCTCGGGGAAGAGCACTGTCTCGACGATCCTGCGCGAGCTCGGTGCGGTGATCATCGACGCCGACCAGCTCGCGCGCGAGGTGGTGGCCCGGGGGACACCCGGGCTCGCCGCCGTCGTCGAGGCCTTCGGCCCGGAACTCCTCACCGAGGACGGTGACCTCGATCGCCCCAAGATGGGCGCCCTGGTCTTCGGTGACGAGGAGCAGCGGCGGCGCCTCGAGGCGATCGTGCATCCGCTGGTCTTCCAGCGGTACGCCGAACTGGAGGCGTCCGCGCCCGCTGACGGCATCGTGGTGCACGACATCCCGCTCCTCGTCGAGTCGGGTCGTGCCACGGAGTTCGACGCGGTGATCGTCGTCGACGCACCCACCGAGGTCCAGATCGAGCGGATGGTGCGCGACCGGGGCTGGACCGAGCAGGACGCGCTCGCGCGGATCGCCGCTCAGGCGACCCGCGAGGAACGGCGCGCCGTCGCGACGTACTTGATCGACAACACCGGAACGCACGAAGACCTCCGTATGCGGGTCACGGAGGTCTTCGCGGAGCTTCAGGCCAAGGTCGTCGAGTAGCAGCGACGCACGACCGCGCCGGTGGTTGAGGTGCGAGCGCCAGCGAGCCTCGAAACCTAGGCAGCCAGGTCCGGGTCGCCGAGGCGACGCAACTTCTGCAGCGCCTCCCGCTCGAGCTGGCGCACCCGCTCGGCGGAGATGCCGTGCTTCACGCCGATGTCGGCCAGCTTGTGCTGGCGACCGTCCACGAGACCGTAGCGCGAGCGGATGATGTCGGCCGCACGCTCGTCGAGCTGGTCGACCAGGGTGTTGAGCCGGTCGCGGGCCTCGGTGTCGAGCACCGTCAGGTCGGGGCCGGGGGTGGTCTCCTGGGCCATCAGGTCGCCCAGCGAGGTGTCGCCGTCCTCGTCGATCGGGGTGTCGAGGCTGACGTGCTCACGGCCCCAGGCCATCAGGTCCAGGACCCGGTCGACCGGCAGGCCGAGCTCGGCAGCGATCTCGGTGGGGTCGGGATCGCGGCCGAGCTGGCGCTCGAGCGTGCGGCGGGCGCCGCCGACCTGGTTGAGCTCCTCGACCACGTGCACGGGCAGCCGCACCACGCGGGCCTGCTGCGCGATGCCGCGCGTGATGGCCTGGCGCACCCACCAGGTGGCGTAGGTGGAGAACTTGTAGCCCTTGGCGTAGTCGAACTTCTCGACCGCGCGGATCAGGCCGGTGTTGCCCTCCTGGATCAGGTCGAGCATCGGCATCTGCGCGCGGCCGTACTTGCGCGCGATGGAGACGACGAGACGGAGGTTGGCGTTGATGAACTCCGTGACGGCCTTCTGGCCCTCTTCGGCGATCCATTCCAGCTCGGCCTGGTTCGCGAGCTTCGGGGCGCCGCCCTTGCGGCGGCCCACCCGACCCTCGGCGAGCAGGCTCTCGGCGTACAGGCCAGCTTCGATGGCCTTGGCGAGCTCGACCTCACGGGCGGCGTCGAGCAGGGGAGTACGGGCGATCTCGTCGAGGTACAGCCCGACGCTGTCGCGTCCCTCGATCTCACGTCCGGTGTTGCGCCTCGCGGTTGCGGTGGCCATCGCGGTTCTCCTTCGCTGAGCGAACCGGGTGAGGTCCGCACGTTGGTCCCAACACGTCCCGTGTGTCCGTGATTCCCCAAATGGGGTGTCACCGACGGTGTTGTTACCCGGAATGACGTGCGGGACCCGCAAGAAGTTGCGAAGGATCCGAAATCTCAGGGACTTCTCAGTCTGAGGACCCAAGCCCTCAGGAAACAGGCTCCTTTTCGGCCAGTCCGAGGCGGTCCAGGATCCACGCAAGGCTGAACGCGCGGTCCTCCCAGGCGCGATAACGCCCCGAGACGCCGCCGTGACCGGCCGCCATCTCGGTCCGCAGCAGGACGTCGGCCTGCGGAGCCCGGTCCCGCAGTCGCGCGACCCACTTGGCCGGCTCCACGTAGAGCACCCGGGTGTCGTTGAGGGAGGTCTCGGCGAGGATCGGCGGGTAGGTGAGGTCGGCGACGTTCTCGTACGGCGCGTACCCGGCGATCCGTTCGTAGGCGACCGGGTCGTCGGTCGGGTTGCCCCACTCGTCGTACTCCGGGACGGTCAGGGGGAGCGAGGCGTCGAGCATCGTGGTGAGGGTGTCGACGAACGGCACCCCGGCGACGAAGCCGCCGAACGCTTCGGGGGCCTGGTTGGCGACGGCCCCGATGAGCAGGCCACCGGCGCTCGCGCCCTCGCCCACGATCCGGTCGGCCGTCGTCCAGCCGCTCTCCACGAGGTGGCGGGCGCAGGCGATGAAGTCGTCGAAGGTGTGCTGCTTGTGCTCGAGCTTGCCGTCGTCGTACCAGTTGCGACCCATCTCGCCGCCGCCCCGGATGTGGGCGATGGCGAAGGCGCCGCCCCGGTCCAGCAGGGAAAGGCGCCCGACCGCGAAGTACGGGTCGATCGACGCTTCGTAGGCGCCGTAGCCGTAGAGGAGGACCGGGACCGGTGCGGTGCCGTCCGGACCGCGTACGCCGCGACGGACCACCAGCGAGATCGGCACCTGGACGCCGTCGACCGAGGTCGCCCAGAGCCGGTGCTCCTCGTAGTCGTCAGCGTCGTAGCCGCCGAGGACGGGTGCCTGCTTGCGCAGCACCAGTTCGCCGGTGCGCAGGTCGTGGTCGTAGACCGCCGACGGACGGCTCATGCTGGTCATGCCGACGCGGATCGTCGGCTGTTCGAAGGCCGGGTTGCTGCCGGCGCCCACGGTCGCCAGCTCACCGGGAAACTCCACGAACCGGTCCGCCGTGATCGGAGCGGTCGGGTCCGGGCCGAGGTCGAGGACGCGCACCTGGGTGCTGCCGTCGCTGCGCTGCTGTACGACGAGGTGGTCGGCGAACGCGTCGACGTCCTCCAGACGCACGGCCGGGTCGTGGGCGAGGAGGGGCTTCCAGTCCGCCAGGGCGGTGGGTACGGCGGGCGCGACCGCGAGTTCGAACTCGGGGCCGCTCGCGTTGTGCAGCACCAGGAAGTGGTCCTGGCCTCCGATGACGGCGTGCTCCAGCGAGTACTCGACACCGTCGGTGCGGGGCGCGAAGCAGAGCGGCTGGGCCGTCGGGTCCGTCGCGTCGAGGACGTGGAACTCCGACGTGGTCTTGGAACTGGCGGCGATCATCACGTAGCGGCGGCTGCGGGTGCGCCCGACGCCCACGAAGTACCGACCGTCGGGCTCGTGGAAGACCAGTTCGTCGTCGGCCTGGGCGGTGCCGAGACGGTGGCGCCAGACCTTGTCCGGACGCCAGGCGTCGTCGACGGTCGTGTAGTAGAAGTGGTCGGCCGACCCGCCCCAGGTCACGCCCCCGAGCACGTCGGTGAGGACGTCGTCGAGGAGTTCGCGGGTGGTCAGGTCCAGCACCCGCACGGTGTACCGCTCGTCGCCGACCACGTCGGTGGCGTAGGCCAGCAGGTTGTCATCGGGGCTGACCGCGGAGCCGCCGAGCGAGAAGAATTCGTGGCCCTCAGCGAGGGCATCGAGGTCGAGCAGCACCTCTTCGCCGGGTAGCGCCGGCTGGTCCGGATCGGCGTCGGCCGCCGGCTGCGGGGGAGTCCAGTCGTCCGGGTCCGTGACCGGGACGCGGCAGCTGGCGCCGTACTGCCGTCCCTCGAAGGAACGGCCGTAGTACCAGTGGCCACGCACCCGGGTGGGCACCGACAGGTCGGTCTCGAGGGTGCGGGCCTTGATCTCCTCGAAGATCCGCCCGCGCAGGTCGGCGAGGTGCGCGGTCCGCGCCTGGGTGTACGCGTTCTCGGCCTCGAGGTGGGCGATCACGGCCGGGTCGTCCTTGGCCCGCAGCCATTCGTACTCGTCGGTGCGCGGGTGACCGTGCAGCGTGGTGGTGACCGGACGCTGGTCGGTACGCGGGGGACGGGACTGCTCAGACTGATCGGACTGCTCGACGGACATGCAGGAACGCTACTGGCCCTCTGGTGGCTCCGGAGCGGGTGGGCGCCATCGGGTCAGATCGGGGTCGTCGACCCGGAACGAGCGAACCGGCCCCGGGGGTGTGTCGGCCGTCTCGAAGCGCACCGTCACGACACCCTTCCCGGAGCCCCAGACCCAGCCGCGGCCGTCGGTGGTGTGGACGACGTCCATCCCCGGAGACCAGTGCACCTCGGAGGGGCGGGAGCCCGACTCCTCGGGTTCGGGAGCGGGTTCGGGGTCGATCTCGGCGGCCTCGGAGTCGTCGGCGAACAGGTCCTCCTGGACCCAGTCGGCGAGCCCGGACACCCCGACACCGAGCAACCGGACGCCGCCGGAGGTGTCGAGGTCGGCGAGCAGGGAGCGGGCGAGCCGGGCGATGGTGGCGGTCTCCTCGGTCGGCGCCGGGAGCGTCGAGGAGCGGCTGAGGGTGGTGAAGTCGTAGAGCCGGACCTTGAGCGACACGGTTCGTCCCGACAACCCGCTGCTCCGCATCCGGCGCGCGACCTCCCCGGCCTGCCGGACGACGATGGACTCCATCTGCCGCCGATCGGTGAGGTCGTGCTCGTAGGTGCTCTCGACGCTGACCGACTTCGTCTCGCGGTCGGGTACGACGGAGCGGCTGTCCTCTGCGCGCGCCAACTGGTGCAGCGAGGCGCCCTGGGCCTTGCCGACGATGCTGACCAGTTCCTCCTGGCCGATCGCTGCGAGCTCGGCGACGGTGTGCACGCCGATGCGCCGCAACCGCTCGACGGTGGCTGGCCCGACGCCGGGGATGACCGAGACCCGCATCGGGTGGAGCAGCGCGATCTCGGTCCCCGGAGTGATCACGGTGAGGCCGTCGGGCTTGCGCAACTCGCTGGCGATCTTGGCGAGGAACTTCGACGACGCGACACCGACCGACGCGGTGAGCCCGTCGGTGACGTCCTGCACCCGCGCCCGCAGGTCCTCGGCGAACGCGGTCACCGTCGGCACCTCGAGGTCGGGCAGGTCGGCTCGTTCGAGATCGACGAACGCCTCGTCGAGGGACAACGGCTCGACCAGCGGCGAGCACGACCGGAGCAGGGTCATCACGGCGGTGCTCGCGGCGCGGTAGGCCTCGAAGCGACCGGAGAGGAAGGCAGCCTGGGGACAGCGTGCGCGGGCTTCCCGGGTCGACATGGCCGACCGGACGCCGTACACGCGGGCCTCGTAGGAGGCGGTCGACACCACTCCCCGCCCGCCGACCCCGCCGACGATCACCGGCTTGCCGCGCAGGGAGGGCTTGTCGCGTTGTTCGACGGCGGCGAAGAAGGCATCGAGGTCCAGATGGAGGACCGAGGCCTGGGCGCGCACGCGCGTCACGTTAGTCGTCACCGGGGACGGTCCTGTCCCTGAACTGTCCACAGCGGCGTTCCCGGTGGCCGCGCGTGCACAGCCTGCTGGCGGTGAGGGGTCCGCGGTCGGAGTCCGCCGGGACCGTTCCGGCATGACAACAACACCCGCCACCCTGACCGTTCGAAGCCCCGAGGACCTGCTGGCCATCGCCCCGGTCCTGCTGGGTTTCTGGCCCGAGGACTCCGTCGTGATGATGACCTTCGGTGCCGATCGCCCCTTCCACGCCCGGGTCGACCTGCCGCCACTGGACGCACAGACGCTGGTCGTGCGCCGCGAGCTCGACGAACTGCTGTTGGGCCCGGCCCGACGTCACCACGCGCAACAGGTGGTGCTGCTCTACTTCGGCGCCGACCGTGCCGCCGCGATGGCCGCTCACCGGGTCCTGCGCCGTGGGTGCCGCCGGTCGGGGATCGCGGTCGTGGCCGGGCTGTTCGCCGACGGGGAGCGGTGGGTCGACCTCGACAGCCCGGCACGGCCATCGCCCGGGACGCCGTACGACGTCTCGGCGCACCCGTTCGTCGTCGAGGCGCTGGTGAGCGGCCGCCTCAGCCACCGCAGCAGGGCCGATCTCGCGGCATCGCTCGACCCGGACCTGCCGGCGGTCACCCGGGTGCAGCGGGCCCTCGTGTCCGGCGGCTTCGCTGACGAGGACATGCCGACCGACGGGCGTGCCATCCGGCGTAAGGGCAGATGGGTCGAGCGCCACGTCGCCGAGTTGGTCGCCGCTGGTGCGGAGCCGTCCGACGACGTGGCCGCGCGACTCCTGTGGGTGATGCAGGCGACCCGGGTCCGGGACGCGGCGTGGTCGCTGATCACGCGACGCACGGCCGAGGCGCATGTCCGGTTCTGGTCCGACCTCGTGCGCCGCGCGCCGACTCCGCTCGTCCCGGCGCCCGCTGCGCTGCTGGCGTGGGCGGCGTGGCAGGCCGGCGACGGCGCGAAGGCGTGGGTGGCGCTGGACCGCTGCGGGGAGGTGGCGCCCGACTACGCGATGGCGGCGTACCTCGGCTCGCTCCTGCAGCAGGCGGTGCCGCCCGACTTCTGGGAAGGGGGATTCGACTGGTCGCTGGGTCTAGGGTCGGTGCATGGGTGACGCCGTCGCTGCACAGGAGTTCACGCCCGCTGACCGGACCCGCTACCGGGAGAAGGTTCGGCGCTGCCTCGACGTGTTCGAACGGATGCTGCGCGAGTCTGCGTTCGACACCGATGATCCCTGGACCGGGCTGGAGGTCGAGCTCAACCTGGTCGACGACGCGGGCGACCCGGCGTTGCGCAACGCCGAGGTACTCGATGCCATCGCCGATCCCGACTTCCAGACCGAGCTCGGCCAGTTCAACATCGAGCTCAACCTGGCGCCGGGCCCACTGGCCGGCGGGGGACTGGAGGCCTACGAGGCGCAGCTGCGCGCGAGCCTGAACGCGGCCGAGGAGAAGGCGGCACCGCTGGGTGCGCACCTCGTGATGATCGGCATCCTGCCGACGCTGCGCCCCGAGCACCTGCAGGCCGAGGCCATCAGCGCCAACCCGCGGTACCAGCTGCTCAGTGAGCAGGTGCTGCGCGCCCGGGGCGAGGACATCAGCATCGACATCCAGGGCGTGGAGCGCCTGGCGACCACGGTGGACACGATCGTCCCCGAGGCGGCGTGCACCAGCACCCAGCTGCACGTGCAGGTCAGCCCGGAGCGGTTTGCGTCGTACTGGAACGCCTCGCAGGCGATCGCCGGCATCCAGCTCGCGGTGGGCGCCAATGCGCCGTACCTCCTCGGCAAGCACCTGTGGTCCGAGACCCGGATCCCGCTGTTCGAGCAGGCCACCGACACCCGCGGCGAGGAACTCAAGGCGCAGGGCGTGCGGCCGCGCGTGTGGTTCGGCGAACGGTGGATCACGTCGGTTTTCGACCTCTTCGAGGAGAACGTCCGCTACTTCCCGGCGCTCCTTCCGGTCATTGACGAGGAAGATCCGCTGACCGTCCTGGAGGCCGGCGGAACGCCCAACCTGTCCGAGCTCCGCCTCCACAACGGCACGATCTACCGCTGGAACCGGCCGGTCTACGACATCAGCGGCGGCCTCCCACACCTGCGCGTCGAGAACCGGATCCTCGCCGCGGGCCCGACGGTCGTCGACACCGTCGCCAATGCCGCGTTCTACTTCGGGCTGGTCCGGGCCCTCGCGGAGAACGAGCGTCCGCTGTGGTCACAGATGTCGTTCAGTGCTGCCGAGGAGAACTTCCACACCGCGGCCCGGCACGGCATCGATGCCGAGGTCTACTGGCCGGGCCTGGGCCGGGTGCGCGCCACCGAGCTCGTCGTACGACGCCTGCTGCCGCTGGCACATGACGGACTCGCCGCCTGGGGCGTTGGCTCGGCCGAGGCCCACAAGTACCTCGACGTCATCGAGCAGCGTTGCCTCACGGCGACCAACGGGGCCGACTGGTTCGTCCGCCAGGTGCAGCAGCGGGAGAGCGACGACCGTGCGGACGTGCTGCGTGCGGTGCTCGGTGACTACCGCGCGCGGATGCACGACAACCAGCCCGTACACACCTGGTGAACCAGAACTACAACTAGCCCGCTGGCTCGGCCGCGCGCAGGCGGGACCACACCCGACCGGCGCCGGACCGGGGGTCGCGCCACGACCGGCGAGTCACGACGACCAGGTCCAGGCGCACGTTGAGCTCGCCCGACGCCGCGCCCACGGCGGCCGCCCAGGCGAGGTCCTCGGTGTCCGGCCCGGAGTCCGCCCGCGTCAGCCAGGTCAACGGCACGACGTCGCGCTCCAGACTGGAGCGCGCCATCGCCTCCAGCACCTCGACGCGCAGAGCCAGGTCGAGGTGGTCGTCGGGACCGATCTCGAAGGTGCACACCTCCCCGCCGGGGACGCCGACGTGCAGGACAGGCGGATGCACGCGGCGCCGCTCGGTGCGGGCGTGGCTGATCACCGCTCCGCGCAACACCCGTTGCAGCAGGAGCGGCAGTGGCTCCTGGAGTCCCGTGCCCCTCGACATGGGGATCAGCGTGCCGGATCGCACTGCTCTGCGCGTCCGTCCTCCACAGGCCGCCGGTGGCTCGTAGATTGCGGTCATGGCCCGCCCTCTGATCGATGTTGCCGACCTCGCCGACCTGGTCGAGCGGGGTGATCCGGTGACGATCCTCGACGTCCGCTACCGGATGGGCGGACCGCCCGGACCGGAGGAGTTTGCCGCGGGCCACGTCCCCGGGGCGTCGTACGTCGACCTCGACACCGACCTCGCGTCCCCACCGGGACTGCGGGGGCGCCACCCGCTGCCGGACTCGGCCGCCTTCGAGGCCGCCATGCGCCGGGTGGGGGTCAGCAACGGCCGCCCCGTGGTCGTGTACGACGACTGGTCGGCCCATGCCGCGGCGCGCTGCTGGTGGCTGCTGCGCCACCACGGCCACCGCGACGTGCGGGTCCTCGATGGCGGCTGGGCAGCCTGGACGGCGGCCGGCCTGCCGGTCGCGACTGGTGGGGAGGCGGAAGCGGCGCCTGGCAACTTCACTGCCCATACGGGCGACCTGACGACGGTGACGGCCGGGAACGTGCAGGGTGTGTCGATCGTCATCGACGCCCGTGCACCGGAGCGCTACCGCGGCGAGGTCGAGCCGATCGATCCCGTCGCCGGCCACATCCCGGGCGCGGTGAACGTCCCGACGGCCCGCAACCTCGGGCCCGACGGACGGTTCCTGCCTGCAGCCGACCTGAAGGCGACCTATGCCGAGGTCGGCGCGGTGGCGGGTGCCGACATCGCGGTCTACTGCGGGTCCGGGGTCACCGCGGCCCACGACGTCCTCGCGCTGGAGGTCGCCGGGGTGGCCGCGGCGCTCTACCCCGGCAGCTGGAGCGAATGGGTGGCCGATCCCGGCCGACCCGTGGCTACCAGTGCACGCCCCTGAACAACTGGGCGAGCAGCATCTGCTCGGTCTCGCGGCGGTTCGACTCCGGAGCCTCCTCGGCTGCGGCTGCGGCCGGTGAGGTGGTCTCCTTGCCCTTGGCGGCAGCCGAGTCCGGGAACACCTGGTAGGCCAGGTTCAGCACCCGGAACGCCGTCTTCGGAGCGAGGGTGTGTGCGAGTGCACCCGCCGTACCGAACGACGTGTTGATCTCGTGCGGCTTCTCGACCATGGCCCGGATCACCACGTCGGCGGCCTGGGACGGCGAGATGGTGGGGAACTTGTCGTACATCTTCGTCGGCGCGATCATCGGCGTCCGCACCAGCGGCATGTGCACGTTGGTGAAGGTGATGCCGTGGCCGACGACCTCGGAGGACACCACGTTGCTCCAGGCGTCGAGCGCTGCCTTCGAGGCGACGTAGGCCGAGAACCGGGGCGGGTTGGTCTGCACGCCGATCGAGGAGATGTTGACGATGTGGCCGGACCGCTGGGTGTGCAGTTGCGGCATCAGGCCGATCAGCAGCCGGATGGCTCCGAAGTAGTTCAGCTGCATCGTGCGCTCGAAGTCGTGGAAGCGGTCCTGTGAGAGCTTCAGGGACCGGCGGATCGAGCGGCCGGCGTTGTTGATGACGAAGTCCACGCTCGGCAGGTCGCGGACGATCTGCTCGCACAGGCGGTCGATGGCCTCGAGGTCGGACAGGTCGCAGGGGAACACGTGGGCCTGGCCGCCGCGGCTCTCGATCGCGGACTTGATGTCCTCGAGCTTCTCCTTGCCCCGGGCCACCAGCACCGGGATGCCGCCAGCCTGGGCGACCTTGAACGCCACGACCTTGCCGATGCCCGAGGAGGCGCCGGTGATGACGACGTACTTGTCCTTCAGCGCGGCGATCGCCTTCGGGTCACGCGCGAGCGTGTCGTCAAGGTTCTCCTCCCAGTGCGCCCACAGGGCCCGGGCGTAGGTCTCGAGCGGTGGCACGCTGATGCCGGAGCCGGCCAGCGCCTTCTCGGTGATCCGCGAGTCGAAGACCGACGGGAACGACGTGTGTGCCAGCGCCTCGGCGGGCAGCCCGAGGCGACCGAGCGTCTGGTCCAGCGCCATCTGGCCCGGAGCTGAGCGGACCACGGCCTTGATCATGTTGCTCGGGCGCAGCTGGCGGGGGATCAGGCCCAGCGGGCCCGCGCTGGTGACATTGCGGTCGATCGGCGTCGCGAAACGGGGCGCACCGGCCGCCGTACAGAAGGCGTTGATCATCTCGGCGACCGGCTGCGGCTCCGGGTAGACCAGGTGGAACGCCTCGCCGTCGCGGTCGGGGAGGTGGGCGAGGTGGTCCATCGCCTTGGCGACGTAGTCGACGGGGACGATGTTGGTGTCACCGAGGTCGACGCCGACCAGGGGCAACCACGACGGCAGGTTGTCCCGCAGGCGCTTGATCAGCGGGAACATGTAGTACGGGCCGTCGATCTTGTCCATCGCGCCGGTCTCGGAGTGCCCGACCACGATCGCGGGCCGGTAGATCCGCCACGGGATGGTGGCTTCGTCGCGGACCAGCTTCTCGGAGGCGTACTTCGTGCGGTGGTACGGCGACGGGAAGGGCTGGCCCTCTTCGAACATCGTCTCGTCGAACCGGCCGTGGTAGTCGCCGGCCGCGGCGACCGAGGACACCTGGTGGAAGCAGCCGGCCTCCAGGCGCTCCGCGAGCCCGAGCGCGTGGCGGGTGCCATCGATGTTCATGGCGTCGTTCGTCGCGTCGTCCGCGGTGATGTCGTAGATCGCGGCGAGGTGGAAGAAGTGCTTGATCGAGCCGATGTGTTCGCTGATCCACTCGGGGTCGACGCCGAGGTTGTCCTTGCTCAGGTCGCCCAGGACCGGGCGGACCCGGGTCGAACCCGACGTGCGGATCAACGCCTCCATCTTCTTGAGGGAGGAGGGGCGGACCAGTACGTAGATCGGCCCCTCGCGTTGGTCGAGCAGGTCAGCGACGAGGTGGCGACCGATGAAACCGGTCGCGCCGGTGACGAAATAAGCCATGCGCGCAGGTTACGCCCCGGTAGGCCCAGATGGTCAGGCTTGGTCCGAGCCGCCGAACATGATTTCGTCCCAACTCGGAACCGACGCGCGGCCGCGCTTCTTCTGCACCGCACGGCGGTGGCGGGCAGCCTCCGCCTCGCGCTCGGCCTCGGTGGGGGCAGAGTCGACCACGAGTGGCTGGTCGGCCGTCGCACGAATTGGTTCGTCGTACTCGACGGCGGCAGCGGCAGGTGCCTCCACGGCGACCTCTGCGGCCTCGCTGGCGACCAGGTCGAGGGCATCGTCGCCGAGCGGGAGGGTGGCGTTCAGGTCGCCGCCGAGGGGCAGTTCCTCGGCCGGCACCGAGGAGAGTCGGCGTTCGCGGACCTGGCGCAGTTCGTCGCGCGCAGCGGGCACCTCGGGGGTCTCGAGGACCTCGCCGATGAGCCAGCGGGCGTCGTCGTTGTCGGTGAGGACGTAGTTGCCCGGTGCGTCATAGGTGAAGCGGGCGGTGCCATTGCGCTCGCCGGACGTGTAGGTGCCAGTGAGCACCCACCGGCCGGTCTCGCGGCGGTAGGCGTCCCACGTCACGCCGGTCGGGTCGGCACCGATGGCACGCAACTGCGCAGCCACGGCATCCCCGAGCACCCGGCTCTGCGTGTGGGCCGTTGTCTCACCCGGAGTACGACGGATCGACGCCTTCTGCGCACGCTCGGCGACGTGCTCGCGCTCGGCGAGGACCGGCGCGATGTAGGGCATGATCGCGTCCACCGTGGTGCCGGCTGCCTGCGCGACGGTCTCCGCGGTCTCGCCTGCGCGGATGCGGATCTGGATCTCGCGGGGACGGATGCTGCTGCTCATCTTGATCTCCAACTGGCCGAGACGGGTGGTCTCACCGCGCACCGCTGCGCGGAGGTCGGGCGTGATGCCGAGCGTGAACTCGGCGCCCTGGTCGTCCACCAGCAGCAGGCGCTGACGGTCGGGACTGATGCCGGCGAGATCAAGTCGGGACGAGCCGTTGCCGGCCTGGTCCGCCTTGTCCGCCATCGTTTCCTCGGTTGTCTGCCTGGGGGAGTCCTGCCTGGTGCCGGGATGGTGCTCCGGTTCGGACGAGCCTACGCCCGGGGAACCCCCGGATCGGGTTGCTGCCCCGGCGTGTGGCGACGTGTCGACATTTTGCCCCGGCGTCGATCGAGTCAGTGTGGAGCGCTTCGGGCCGGTCGAGGCGGCGGTCACGACCACACGGCCCGGCCGCGGACGTACTGCCAGCCCTCGTTGTCACGCCGGAACCGGCTGGTCTCGTGCAGGTTGCCCGGCACCCCGTCGCGGAGGTAGTGCGCCCGGAACTCGACCACACCGCGTCGATCGGTCGGCCCGCCGGCCTCGGTCGCGAGCACCTCGAGGCCGGTCCAGCGCAGCGCATCGTCGAAGTCGAGTGACTCCGGTCGGGTCGCCGGGTGCCAGGTCGCGAGCAGGTACGTGGCGCTGTCGGGCCCACCGACCACGAACGCGGAGTACCGCGAGCGCATCAGTTCCTCGGCCGTTGCCGGCGTCGCGGCGCCCCGGTGGAACGGGCGGCAGCAGACGTCGTACGCCTTGCTGGACCCGCAGGGACAGGCCTTCGTCGTACTCACGCCTGATCAGGCGCCGAGGACGCGGTCGAGGTAGGGATTGGTGAACACCCGGTCCGGGTCGAGGCGGTCCCGCACCGCGAGGAAGTCGCCGAAGCGGGGATAGAGGGGCGCGAGGTCGCCAGCGTCCAGCGAGTGCAGCTTGCCCCAGTGCGGCCGGCCCCCGTGGTCGCGCATGACGGCCTCCATCAGCGCGAAGTACGCCGTGTGGTCGGCGCGGTGGTGGGTGTGGAACGCGAGGTAGAACGAGTCGCGACCGTACGACGTCGACAGCGGTACGTCGTCCGCGGGCGCCACCCGGATCTCCACCGGGAACGACACGGAGAGCCCGGACCGCTCGAAGGCTGCGCGGCACTCGCGCAGCGCGGTCAGGCCGGCCTCGCGGGGCACGGCGTACTCCATCTCACGGAAGACCACGCGCCGCTCGGTGGTGAAGACCCGGTGGGCGACATTCGAGTAACTGCGCGCTCCGATCATGCGTGCGGCGAAGCGGTTGGCGGCGGGGATCGCGCGCGGTGCGACGTTGAGGGCCGCGGTTTGCGCACCGAACACCGTGTTGGCGAGCAGGTCGTCGTCGAGCCAGGACCGCCAGCGGGGCAACGGTTCGGCGACCGAGAGGTCGGTGCCGCTGCGGGTGTAGCTCTTGGTCAGCAGCCGGTCCGCGTGCGGGAACCAGTACATGTCGACGTGGTCGTTCGCGGCGGTCAGGTCGTCGAAGCCGGCCATGCCCTCGTCCCACGACATCGGCTTCTCCTCGGCACGGAGCACGAAGAGCGGCTCGACGGCGAAGGTGATCGAGGTCAGGACGCCGAGCGCTCCCAGGCTCACCCTGGCCAGGTCGAGGACGTCGGGGTTCTCGGAGGCCGAGGCCTGCAGCACCTCGCCCGTGCCTGTCACCAGTTCCAGTCCGACCACCTGGGCGGCCAGTCCCGAGGCCCGCCCGCCGGTCCCGTGGGTGCCGGTCGAGATCGCACCCGCGAGGGTCTGCTCGGCGATGTCACCCATGTTGTGCAGGCTCAGCCCGAGGCGTTCCAGCTCGGCATTGAGGACCTTGAGCTGGGTCCCGGCCAGCGCCGTGACGGTCATCGCGTCACGATCGACGGAGAGGATCCCGCGCATCCGGTCGGGCAGGAGGTGGACATGCTCGGGCTTCGCGATCGCGGTGAAGCTGTGCCCGGTGCCGGCGGCCTTGACGGTCCGGCCGGCCGCGCGCGCCTCGACGACGGCCGCGCGAACCTCCTCGGCGCTGGCGGGCGTGATCACCTGCAGGCCGGAGGCCGACTCGAGGCCGGACCAGTTACGCCAGGTGTTCGGAGGGGTCCGGTGCCGCGTGCTCATGGGACGGCACCGTAGCCGGAACCCGGGTGGCCAGTGCGCCGACCAGGGCAAGGGCACCGCCGACGGCGCAGACGAGGTACGCCGGCGAGGCTCCTTCGGCGTCGATCAGCACTCCCGCGACAGCGGCACCGGGAGCCAGCCCCGCGGCGAGACCGGTGCCGATGATGGCCATGCCCTCGGTCAGCCGGGCGGGCGGCAGCACCTGCTCGGCGAGCGACATGGTGGCGATCAGGGTCGGTGAGATGGCGAAGCCGCCGACGAGCAGCACCACGCCCATCACCGGGATGGACGGCACCAGCGGCAGGGGAGCCATGGCCAGGAGCATGCCGAACGCGCCCACCCGTAGCCGCACGAGCGGTCCGTGGCGCCACACGATGGCGCCGGACACGACACCGGCCACGAGGCTGCCGAACGCCCAGATCGCCAACAGGAAGCCGGCGGCGGACTTGCGGCCGTTCTCGTCAGCGAAGGCAACGGTGACGACTTCGGCTGCACCGAACAGGATGCCGAGTGCCGCGGCGACGACGGTGAGCGGCGCGATCGCGGCCCACGGGATCGGCGGACGGACGCCGTCGGCGGCCGTCGGTGGGTGCGCGGGCGGCTCGGTGCCCCGCTGTGCGGCGAAGGCGTAGGTCCCGAGCACGCCGGCGATCAGCGCTGCCCCGAGTCCGGCCAGGGGGTGGACAGCGGTCGCCAGCATGGTCACGGCGATCGGGCCGACGAGGAACACGGTCTCGTCGGCGACCGCCTCGAAGGAGAACGCGGTGTGCAGGCGCTCGGGCCGGTCCGCGAGCGTGTGCGACCAGCGGGCCCGGACGCAGGTGCCGACGGACGGCAGAGCCGCGCCCGCGACGGCGGCGCAGGCATAGGTGGTCCAGACCGGCCAGTCCCAGCGCAACGAGCCCATCGCCAGGACCAGTCCGATGCCCCACACGGTGATCACGGCGGGCAACACCCGGCTCTGCCCGATGCGGTCGAGCAGGCGGCCCTGCGGGATCGCGAACAGGGCGTTGGCGATCAGCGCCACCGCAGACACCGAGCCGGCGAACCCGTAGGACCCGGTCTCGTGCTCGGCGAGCAGGACGATCCCGAGGCCGACCATGGAGATCGGCAGTCGCGCGACCAGGCCGGTCACGCTGAACAGCGCCGTGGAGGGCGTGAAGATCTGACGGTAGGACTCAAGCATCGCCCCTGCATCCTGCTCCCTACGATGGGGGCGTGCCGAATCCGGAGCCCGACGTCCAGCGCCCGACCGATCCGTACGACGCAGTGCTGCTGGTGTCCTTCGGCGGACCCGAGCAACCGGAGGACGTCGTCCCGTTCCTCGAGAACGTCACCCGTGGCCGCGGCATCCCGCGCGAACGACTCGAGGTCGTCGGCCAGCACTACTTCGGCTTCGGCGGGAAATCGCCGATCAACGACCAGAACAAGGCGCTGATCGCCGCCCTCGAGGCCGACTTCGCCGAACACGGGATCGACCTGCCGGTCTACTGGGGCAACCGCAACTGGGCGCCCTACCTCGGCGACACGGTCGCGCAGATGGCGTCCGACGGGGTGCAGCGAGCGCTCTGCGTCCTCACCTCCGCCTACTCGTCGTGGTCCAGTTGTCGGCAGTACCGCGACAACATCGCGGCCGCCATCGAGGCAGTGCCGGACGGTCTCACCGCACCGCGGCTCGACAAGGTGCGGGCCTACTACAACCACCCGGGCTTTGTGCAGGCGACTGTCGACGGGATCCTGGCCTCCCTGGCCGACCTGCCCGCGGAGGTCCGCGACGGAGCGCGGCTACTCTTCGTGACCCACTCGATCCCGCTGTCCATGAATGACAACAGCGGTCCGGGAGGACAGGGCGCGTACACGGCCCAGCACCTCGACGTCGCCGCGGTCGTCGCGCAGCTCGTCGCGGAGAGCACCGGGGTCCGGCACGACCACGAGCTGGTCTACTGCTCCCGCTCGGGCTCCCCGCACACGCCGTGGCTGGAGCCCGACGTCAACGACCGGCTCGAGGAGCTGGCAGGCGGGCCCGACACCCCGTCTTCTGTCGTGCTCATCCCCGTCGGCTTCGTCTCGGACCACATGGAGGTCGTCTACGACCTCGACACCGAGGCTCTCGCCACGGCAGAGAAGCTCGGCATCGCTGCCCGGCGCTCCCCGTCGGCCGGCACCCACCCTGCCTTCGTGAGCGCCCTGCGCGACCTGGTCCTCGAGCGAGCCGCCGCCGAACGAGGAGCCGACGTCACTCGCGCCTGTGTCGGCACCCGGGGACCGGTGGCGGACGTCTGCCCCGTGGACTGCTGCCTCGCGGCCCCGGCACCGGCCGGGCGGCCGTGAGCTCCGCCGAGGAGCTCCTCGAGCTCGCGTTGTCCGTCGGCCACCAGGCCGCCGCCCTCGTGCGTGACCACGCGACCCGCAAGGTCGAGGTCGCCGCGACCAAGACGAGCGACATCGACGTGGTCACCGCAGCCGACCGGGCCACCGAGGAACTGATCCGCCGGCTCATCCACCACGCCCGACCCGATGACGCCTTCCTCGGTGAGGAGGGCGATGACCTCGCGGGCACCTCGGGCGTGCGGTGGATCGTCGATCCGATCGACGGCACCGTGAACTTCCTCTACGGCATCCCGGAGTACGCCGTCTCCATCGCCGCCGAGGTCGACGGGGAGGTCGTCGCTGGCGTCGTCATCGACGTTGCCAAGGAAGTGGTCTATACCGGCCACGTCGGGGGAGTCGCGGCGCGCAACGGGGTGCCGGTCGTCGTACGACCTCCGGCACTGCTGGCACATCGCCTGATCGCCACCGGGTTCAACTACACGCGTCCGGTCCGCGAGATCCAGGCAGCTGCAGCGGCCCGTCTGCTGCCCGAAGTACGTGACATCCGACGCACCGGTTCCTGTGCGCTGGACCTCTGCCGGGTCGCCGAAGGAGCGCTCGACGGGTACGTCGAGGAGGGCGTCCACGCGTGGGATCACGCCGCCGGCGGACTGATCGCCCGGCTCGCCGGAGCAGAGACCCTGGTGACCGTGGGAGCCGCCGGAACCGAGGCCATGGTGTGTGGCCCTCGTCACGGGTTCAGGGAGTTGCTGGTGGCCGTACGATCGGCGGGGTTCCTTCGGGAATAGTCAGCAGCAATTGGCTGTTCTGGCGACTCGCATCCACCCGGGTATCGCAAACCGATCCCGATGGTGCACAATCTGCCGCGCTGCACCGCACGACCAGTGCGGAAGCCGGCCAGTCAAGGGGAGAGGGGATCCGTCATGGCGACTGACTACGACGCACCACGCAAGAACGAGGACGAACAGTCCGAAGAGAGCATCGAGGAGCTCAAGGCTCGCCGCCACGACAAGAACTCCGGCAAGGTCGACGAGGACGAGACCGAGGCCGCCGAATCATTCGAGCTGCCCGGTGCTGACCTGTCGCACGAAGAGCTCGCTGTCGAGGTCAAGCCCAAGCAGGATGACGAGTTCACCTGCATGAACTGCTTCCTCGTGCACCACCGCAGCCAGCTGGCTGACGCAAAGAAGATGATCTGCCGCGATTGCGCCTGATGGCGTAGGGCAATCCGTCGGGGCCGCCGCGTCGAATCATCGACGTGAGCGATCCCGACACCCTGTTCGCAAGCAGCAGCGTGCCCCGGCATCTGGTCCGGGGCGCGGTCGGCCTACCGATGATGGTGGCGGCCTTCGTGTTGATCCCGTGGGTCGGGCCGTGGGCGTTGCTCCTCGTGCTGCCCAGCGCCTTCCTGCTGCGCGGTTGCCCGACCTGCTGGGCGCTGGGCCTGGCGCAGACCTGCGCCGTCCGTCGAGGTTCGATCAGGCCTTGACGTCGGCATCCTTCTGGAGCGGCTTGGGCAGGTGGCCGGTCGACCGGGCGTAGTAGCCGGCGGCGCGGCGCTGGGCGAGCATCTTCGCCAGGGCGACGAACGTCCCGCTCGCGGCGGCCCAGGCAACTGCTTCCCAGACGTTGACGTCCGGGTCGGCCGGATTGGCCGGCGGGTTCTTGCCGGTCGCAGCCTTCCAGCCGGTGTCGAGTCCCTTCTTCGCCACTGCCGCCGCACCGAGTGCGGAGACGAGCGAGAACGTCGACCAGATCTTCGAGCTGTCCTTTGCCATGCCGCGAGCCTACTGGCCCGAGCGGGCCAATGAGTTGAGGGCACCAGCGAGCGCCTTCGGGTGGCGCGAGCTCACGAGCCAGTACGGCGCCGGGTCGGCCGGATCGGTGATCTCCACCTTGACCGAGCGCTTCAGGTACGGGCGCAGCAGCAGATAGGCCCGGGCATCGGCGTCCCGACCGGACACCCGGCGGGTCTCCTCGGCGTCCAGCGGCTCCGCGGCCCCGATGTACGTCGCCTCGATCCGGGCCCGGCCCGCGCGGAACGAGCCCTCACCCACGACGAGCCGCGCGTCGCCGTACCAGAACAGGCAGACGGCGAGCAGGCCCAGCGCGACGCCCGTGATGATCCAGGGAGCGGGGCCGGGAACGGCCACGACCACGGTCAGCCACAGGGTGGCGACCAGCATCGTGCCCTGCGCCCACCAGCGCAGCGGCACGCGCAGCCGCTCGTGGTACGCCCTCGGGGCTGTCTCGCTCACGCCGAGGATGATTCCATCCGGGTGCGGGCACTCGATCGTTAGGGTCTCCCCGTGCCCCATGACGACACCGACCTCGTGATCGCGGTCCAGCAACTCGATCCCGACCTGCCGCTGCCCGGCTACGCCCACCCCGGCGACGCCGGCGCCGACCTGTTGTCGACCGTCGACGTGACCCTCGCACCGGGGGAGCGCGCCCTGGTCCCGACCGGGATCGCGATCGCGTTGCCCGACGGTTTCGTCGCGCTGGTGCACCCGCGTTCGGGTCTGGCCGCGCGCCACGGACTGTCGATCGTGAACACCCCGGGCACCGTCGACGCGGGCTACCGCGGCGAGATCAAGGTGCTCCTGATCAACCACGACCTGGTCGACACCATCGTTCTCAAGCGTGGTGACCGAATCGCCCAACTGGTCATCCAGCGCTTCGAGCGAGCGCGATTCCAGGCAGTTGATGCCCTTCCCGACAGCGTTCGTGGGAGCGGAGGCTACGGTTCTACTGGAGGGTTCGGTGCGTAAGACCCGCCGGTCGAACGCACGGTCCATTCCGGTGGACCCGAAGAGGAGGACACAGTGAGGTTGCGGCGCAAGGATGCCGACGCGATCGCCGACGAGGCGACCGCTGACGACTCATCCGTCGAGACGACGGAAGAGAACGAGGCTGCAGGCCCCTACGACGTCGACGAACTGCCCGAGGACGGGGTGGACAGGCTGGACCTGGGCGCCCTGCTCGTGGCGCCGCTGGCCGACCGTGAGGTGCGGGTCCAGGTCGACGAGAAGTCCGGCGCGGTCCGTGCCGTTCTGCTCGCCACCGATTCCGGTGCGCTGGAGTTGCGTGCCTTCGCTGCCCCCCGCAACGGCGACCTCTGGAGTGAGATCCGCCCCCAGATCGCTGCCGACACCGCGCGCCGTGGTGGCACGGCCACCGAGCGCGAGGGCCGTTTCGGCACCGAGCTCGTGTGCGAGGTCAAGATGACCCGCGCCGACGGCGCTGCCGGCACCCAGACCTCTCGCGTCATCGGCGTCAACGGCCCGCGGTGGCTGCTGCGCGCGACGCTTCTCGGCGACCCCGCCCGCACACCCGACGAGGCCGCTGACTGGGAGTCCGCGATCGCCCAGGTCGCCGTGCGCCGTGGTGCGCACGCCATGCCCGTCGGTGAGCAACTCCCGCTGACGCTGCCCGAGGGTGCGCAGCCGAAGGCTGTCCCCGCGAGCTGAGGACGACTCCCGTGGGCACCAACAAGAGCCGGTTGCGCCGGACGATCAGCAAGTGGGCGAACCCCGAAGAGGCCGACGCCCGCGACCTGCGCAAGACCTACACCGGCGACGGGGTGGTCTGCATCGGTGACGCCCCGGACCGGGAGAAGGTGCGACTGCGCGGCACGTTGCGCACCGTCACGCTCCGACCGCGTGGTGGCGTGCCCGCCCTCGAGGCCGAGTTGTACGACGGCACGGGCACCGTGACCGTGATCTGGCTGGGTCGACGCCGGATCGCCGGCATCGGCCCGGGCCGCGGCCTGGAGGTCTCCGGACGCGTCAGCACCCAGGACGGCGCCCGCATCCTCTACAACCCGCGCTACGAGTTGCTGTGAGCGCCGTACCCGACCACCTCGGGGTGGACACGGTCGAAGCGCTGGTGCGCCGCCAGTTGGCTGCCGCGTTGGGTGGCCGGCGTGGCCTGATCGAGGCGGCCGTTCCGGGCATCGTGTTCACCGTCCTGTGGCTGACGACCAAGGAACTCCAGTGGGCGCTGATCGCGAGCCTCGTTGTCGCCGGTGCGGCACTGCTGGCGCGGATCGTGCAGCGCAGCAGTCCCCAGTACGTCCTGAACGCGATCTTCGGCATCGGCATCGGCTGGGTCTTCGTTCGCCTGGCAGAGAACTCCGGTGGCTCGGAGTCCGACCAGGCGCTGGCGTTCTTCCTGCCCGGGATCCTGATCAGCCTCGGCTACACCGTCGTGCTCGGCGCGAGCTGTCTGGCGGGCTGGCCAATGCTGGGCTTCATGCTCGGCAGCGTCACCGGCGATGCGACGGCGTGGCACAAGGACAAGCAGATCGTGAAGCTGTGCAACCGGCTCACCTGGGTGATGTTGCTGCCGGGCGCGTTCGGCGTCCTGCTGCAGGGCCCGGTGTGGTTGCTGGGCCGCAACGGCACGATCGACGCCGACCACGCCGTCGTGGCGATCCTGGTGCTGCGCACCGGGCTCGGCTGGGTGCTCCGGATCGGCTCGTGGTCGGCCATGATCTGGCTGCTGGCGCGCAATGCGACGCCGCTGGAGCAGGCTTCGGAGCCTGCCGCGGACGCCAAGGTCGTCGAGTAGCTGCCGGTGGTTGAGGTGCGAGCGCAGCGAGCCTCGAAACCCTACTTCGCCGGGTGCGCCGACGGCGCGAGCATCCGCTCGAGCTCGTCCTCGGCCTCGGCGGGAACCACGAACAGCAGTTCGTCGCCTGCCTCCACCGGCTGCTCGGGAGCCGGCACGTAGACCTGTCCGTCGCGCAGGATGGTGACCAGGGCGCAGTTGTCCGGCAGCGGGATCAGACCCGCGGCCTTGCCGACGTACGGCGAATCGGACGGCAGTGTCATCTCGACCAGGTTGGCGTTGCCCTGGCGGAAGGTGAACAGCCGGACCAGGTCGCCGACCGTCACGGCTTCCTCGACGAGCGCGGTGATGATGCGCGGGGTCGACACGTTGACGTCGACGCCCCAGGCCTCGGTGAAGAGCCACTCGTTGTTCGGGTGGTTCACCCGACCGACCGTGCGGGGCACGCCGAACTCGGCCTTGGCCAGCAGCGAGGTGACCAGGTTGGCCTTGTCGTCGCCCGTCGCGGCGATGACGACGTCGCACTTGTCGAGGCGCGCCTCCTCGAGCGAGGACAGCTCGCACGAGTCGGCCAGCAGCCACTCCGCGTCCGGTACGCGTTCGGGCCGGATGGAGCTCGGCGACTTGTCGATGAGCAGCACCTCGTGACCGTTCTCGATCAACTCGCGCGCGATCGAACGACCGACGGCACCTGCACCTGCGATGGCGACCCTCATGGTGTCTGTTCTCCCTAGCCTTCGTGCTCGGGGCCGCGGCTGAGCACGTCGTAAGCGTGTTGTGCGTTGTCTTCGCGGGTGACCAGGTGGAGCATGTCGCCCTCCTGGATGACGCTCTCGCGGTCGGGGAGCATGCCCTCGCCGAGCCGGTCGATCCACGCGACGCGGCAGCGGCCCTGCTCCTGGAGCTGGCCGACGCGCGCGCCGACCCAGACCTCGGTCACGGGGATGTGGTCGACCCGGACGGTGCCCGAGGGGTCACGGAAGTCCGGTTCGGCGCCGACCGGAAGGATCCGGCGCAGCACCTGGTCGGCCGTCCACTTGACCGTGGCGACCGTCGTGATGCCGAGCCGCTGGTAGACCTCGGCGCGGCCGGGGTCGTAGATCCGGGCAACGACCTGCTGGATTCCGAAGGTCTCGCGGGCAACGCGCGCCGCGA
The DNA here is from genome assembly GCF_014108865.1 of Nocardioides sp. WS12. Lineage (NCBI taxonomy): Bacteria > Bacillati > Actinomycetota > Actinomycetes > Propionibacteriales > Nocardioidaceae > Nocardioides > Nocardioides sp. WS12. The sequence goes on from NZ_CP053928.1 coordinate 2,796,876, forward strand.
TGATGTTGGAGTTGTCGCCGCTGGACACCGCGGCGAACGCGTCGGCGCGGCGGATACCGGCCTTCTCCAACACTTCCTGGTCGAACCCGATGCCGGGGATCTTGTCGCCATTGAACCCGGGCCCGAGGCGTCGGAACGCGTCAGGCTCGGTGTCGATGATCGACACCGTGTGGTTTCTGTCCTCGAGGCTGCGCGCCAATGTCGAGCCGACGCGGCCACATCCCATGATCACGACGTGCACGGTGAGCACGCTATAGCACCGGGCATGCCCTACGGTTGTCGATCGTGGGTGTCGGAGACGTCTCGAAGCGCATTCTGTTGGGTCGCAAGCTCCGCAGCGCACAGTTGGGGGAGACCCTTCTTCCCAAGCGCATTGCGCTTCCCGTCTTCGCGAGCGATGCGCTCTCCTCGGTGGCGTACGCCCCGGACGAGGTCTTCATCATGCTGGCGATCGCCGGCGCGACCCAGTACGTCTGGTCCTGGAAGATCGCGATCGCGGTGGCGCTGGTGATGATGGCGGTGATCGCGTCGTACCGCCAGAACGTGCACGCCTACCCCTCCGGTGGCGGCGACTACGAGGTCGCCACGGTCAACCTCGGTCGTACGGCGGGCATGACGGTCGCCAGTGCCCTTCTGGTGGACTACGTCCTGACGGTGGCCGTGTCGATCTCCTCGGGTGCGCAGTACGCCGCCGCGGCGATTCCTGCGTTCCAGCACCACGAGGCCACGGTGGCCAGCGTGCTGGTCCTGCTGCTGATGGCGATGAACCTGCGCGGCATCCGCGAGTCCGGCTCGTTCTTCGCCGTACCGACCTACCTGTTCATGTTCGCGATCCTGGGCATGTGCGCCTACGGCTTCATCGAGATGGCCTACGGCACCCTGCCCCTCGTCGAGAGCGCGGATCTCGAGATCGCGCCGAAGGAGGGCTGGGACGAACCGCTCACCACCTTCGGGCTGATGATCCTGCTCGCCCGCGCGTTCTCGTCGGGTTGTGCTGCGCTGACCGGCGTCGAGGCGATCTCGAACGGGGTGCCGGCCTTCAAGCGGCCCAAGTCGCAGAATGCCGCCACGACGCTGCTGCTGCTCGGCATGATCGCGATCACGATGATCGTCAGCGTCATCGTGCTGGCCAAGCAGATGGGGTTGAAGTACGTCGACCCGCATGAGCTCGAGCGGCTCACCCGCAACGGGGAGGCGCTGCCTGACAACTTCGACCAGCACACCGTGATCGCCCAGATCGCGCGGGCGATCTTCCAGGACTTCAGCCCGGGCTTCTACTTCGTGGTGACAGTCACCGGGATCATCCTGGTGCTCGCGGCCAACACTGCCTTCAACGGCTTCCCGGTGCTCGGCTCGATCCTCGCCCAGGACGGGCTGGCCCCACGCGCGCTCGGTGCCCGTGGAGACCGGCTCGCCTACAGCAACGGCATCGTCTTCCTCGCGCTGATGGCGATCGCGCTGATCGTCGCCTTCGACGCAGAGGTGACCAAGCTGATCCAGCTCTACATCGTCGGCGTGTTCGTGTCGTTCAACCTGAGTCAGCTCGGGATGATCCGGCACTGGACCCGACACCTCGAGACCGAGCGCGACCCGGCGGAGCGGCGCCGGATGATGCGTTCCCGCATCATCAACGCGATCGGCCTGTCCTTCACCGCTGTCGTGCTGGTCGTCGTGCTGCTGACCAAGTTCCTCGCGGGCGCCTGGATCGCCATCCTTGCGATGGCGTTCTTCTTCGCCGTGATGAAGGGCATCAAGGGCCACTACGACAAGGTCGCCGGTGAACTCGCAGCCGACGACGAGGACAGCATCCTGCCCACCCGGGTGCACGCGATCGTCTTGGTCTCCAAGCTGCACAAGCCGACCCTGCGGGCACTGGCCTTCGCCAAGGCGACCCGTCCGAACGCGCTCGAGGGTGTCTACGTCTCGGTCGACCAGAAGGACACGGCGCGGCTGCTGGAGGAGTGGGACGACCGCAACACCGGCATCCCGCTCAAGGTGCTCCATTCGCCGTACCGCGAAGTGGTCAAGCCGATCGTCGAGTACGCCGCCGCGATCCGCCGTGCGAACCCCCGCGGAGTGGTTGCGGTCTACATCCCCGAGTACGTCGTCGGTCGCTGGTGGGAGCAGTTCCTGCACAACCAGACCGCGCTGCGGCTCAAGGGCCGCCTGCTGTTCAGCCCTGGCGTCATGGTCATCTCGGTGCCCTACCAGTTGCGGTCCTCCGAGATCGCGCTGGAGCGCGAGCAGCGCGAGGACCAGCGGGTCCGTCCCGGCGACCTGCGTCGTGGTCGCGTCAGCGACCGCTCGGACCGACAGACCCGTAAGACCCGCAAGTGAGCCGGCCGCCGGCACGACGTACCCGCGTCCGCAAGGCGCGCGGTGCGTCGGCGGTCGGTGAGCGGTTCGAGGCCGAGATCGGCCCGGTCGCCCACGGCGGGCACTGTGTCGCCCGTGTCCGGATCGCCGGCGAGGAGCAGACCCGCGTCGTCTTCGTCCGCCATGCGCTCCCGGGCGAACAGGTGGTCATCGAGATCACCGAAGGCACCGAGGGCGACCGGTTCTGGCGCGGTGACGCGGTCGAGGTGACCACGCCCTCGCCCGACCGGGTCGAGGCACCCTGCCGGTACGCCGGCCCCGGACTCTGCGGTGGTTGCGACTTCCAGCACGTCGCACTCGATGCGCAGCGCCGACTCAAGGGCGACGTCGTCCGCGAGCAGTTGCGCCGGCTCGCCGGCCTCGACGTCGAACTGACCGTCGAGGCCGTCCCCGGCGACACCGACGGACTCAGGTGGCGGACCCGCCAGCGCTACGTCCCTCTGGCCGGCGGTGTCCTGGGGATGCGCAAGCACCGCTCCCATGACGTCATCCCCGTCGAGGAATGCCTGCTCGCCGCACCCTCCGGGCCGTCGTACGACGTCCGGGGGCGTGCGTTCGAAGTGGCGGACGGTGGCTTCTGGCAGGTCCACCCCGGTGCCCCCGAAGCGCTGGTCGACGCCGTACTGACGGCCCTGGCGCCACAGCCGGGGGAGTCGGCCCTCGACCTCTATGCGGGCGTCGGCCTGTTCAGCCGGTTTCTCCTCGAAGCCGTGGGTCCCGACGGTCGGGTCGCCGCGGTCGAGGGCGACGCTGCGGCATCGAGCCTCTCGCTCGTCAACTGCCCCGGGCTACAGGCGACGGCGGGTGACGTCGGCGCCGTCCTGTCCGGTGGTCTCCCGCAGGTGTGGGACAGCACAGACGTCGTGGTCCTCGACCCTCCGCGCGCTGGAGCGAAGCGAGCGGTCGTCGAGGAGGTCGTGCGCCGGGCGCCCCGCGCTGTCGCCTATGTCGCCTGTGACCCGGCTGCGCTGGCCCGTGACGTCGCGATCTTCGCCGAGCACGGCTACCGGCTCACGAGCGTGCGGGCCTTCGACCTGTTCCCGATGACGCACCACGTGGAGTGCGTGGCCCTGCTGGAGCCCGTCGAACCGGATCAGCGCACGACGTCGTAGCAGAGCTTCTGCACGCCGTTGGCATAGGTCGCGCTCTCGACCAGTGCCAGCTTCTGACGGTCCTTGGCGGTCTCGCTCCACATCCGCTTGCCCTCGCCGAGGACCCACGGGAACACGAGCAGGTGGTAGCGGTCGAGGAGTCCGGCGTCCGCGAGGCCGCGCGCCAGGCTGGCCGAACCGTGGATCGAGATCGGGCCGCCGTCGGTCTCCTTGAGGGCGGCGACGTCCGCGAACGTACGCAGGATGGTGGTGTCGCCCCAGTTGTCGACGAGGTCCTCGTCCTGCAACGTCGACGAGACGACGTACTTGGGCATGGCGTTGTACTTCGGGAACTCGACCGTCATCTTCGGCCAGACCGGTGAGAACGCCTGGTAGCTGACCCGTCCGAGCATCAGCGCGCTCGCCTCTTCCTGCTCGCGGGACTTCAGTTCGTAGACCTCTTCGAGGAAGTCGATGCCCTGGAAGGTCCAGCCGCCGTTGGGGTAGTCGGCCTCCGGGCCGGGTGCCTGGACGACGCCGTCGACAGAGACGAAGGCGGTGTAGATCAGGGTGCGCATGGTGACCTCCTGGGGTCGGTTGGGGGGCGCTTCCATCCTCTCCACGAACCGGTGGCGGTCGATACGACAGACACGCGGAAAATCTTTCCAACGATTCGGGTGCACCCGACTTGTCCTCAAGTCGACTTGAGGTCCTACCGTCAGGTGCATGAGCATGGAATCAGTCGCGATGGGCCAGATGTTCCGAGCGATGCACGCGTCGGACGAGCGACGGGACTTCAGCTGGGAGACCGCCCGCCGGATCTTCCGCTTCGCACGGCCGCAACGGCGCCAGCTGATCGGCTTCGTGGTGCTGAGTGTCGCGAGCTCCGCTCTCGCGGTCGCGACGCCGGTCCTCGCAGGCAAGGTCGTGAACGCGATCGTTGCGAGCGACCCTCGGGACGTCGTGGTCCGGCTGGCGCTGGCCATCGCCGGCATCGCCGTGCTGGACGCCGCGATGGGGCTGTGGTCGCGATGGTTGTCGTCGCGGATCGGAGAGGGTCTGATCCTCAACCTGCGCACGGCGGTCTTCGACCACGTCCAGCGGATGCCGATCGCGTTCTTCAGCCGGACCCGTACCGGCGCCCTGGTCAGCCGGCTGAACAACGACGTGATCGGGGCCCAGCGGGCCTTCAGCTCGACCCTGTCGGGCGTCGTGGGCAACCTGGTCACCCTCGCGCTGACCCTGGTGGTCATGATCGGGATCTCCTGGCAGGTCACCCTGCTGGCGTTGGTACTGCTGCCGGTCTTCGTGGTCCCGGCCCGACGGATGGGCAAGCGCCTGGCCGGGATCCAGCGGGAGGCGGCGGACCACAACGCTGCCATGGGCAACCAGATGACCGAGCGCTTCTCCGCCCCGGGGGCGACCCTGGTGAAGCTCTTCGGACGTCCGGAGCAGGAGTCGGTCGAGTTCGCGGCCCGCGCCCGCCGGGTCGCCGAGATCGGCGTCCGCACCGCCATGGTCCAGACGACCTTCATCACCGCTCTGACGCTCGTGTCGGCACTGGCCGTGGCCGTCGTATACGGCCTGGGCGGCAGCCTGGCGCTGCAGGGCACCCTGGACGCCGGTGACGTGGTGGCGCTGTCGCTGCTGCTGACCCGCCTCTATGCCCCGTTGACCGCACTCGCCAGCGCGCGGGTCGAGGTGATGAGCGCCCTGGTCAGCTTCGAGCGGGTCTTCGAGGTCCTCGACCTTGCGCCGCTGATCACCGACCGCCCGGGTGCCGGCAAGGTCGCGGACGGGCCGGTGGCCGTCGAACTGGTCGACGTCCGCTTCGCCTACCCGTCGGCCGACAAGGTCTCGCTCGCCTCGCTCGAAGCGGTGGCCACCCTCGACACGCGCGGCGGCGAAGAGGTCCTGCACGGCATCTCGCTGCGTGCCGAACCCGGTCAGGTCGTGGCCCTCGTGGGCTCCTCGGGCGCGGGAAAGTCGACGATCGCGCAGCTCGTCTCCCGTTTGTACGACGTCGATTCCGGCTCCGTGCGGCTTGCCGGCGTCGACGTACGCGACCTGACGGCGGAGTCGATCCGGGGAGCGGTCGGGATGGTGACCCAGGACGGGCACCTGTTCCACGACTCGATCCGCGGGAACCTGCTGCTCGCCCGTCCCGAGGCCACGGAGGCCGAGATCTGGGACGCGTTGACCCGTGCCCGGCTGGCCGATCTGGTCGGTTCGTTGCCCGACGGACTCGAGACGGTGGTGGGGGAGCGCGGCTACCGGCTCTCCGGTGGCGAGCGCCAGCGGCTGACGATCGCCCGGCTGCTGATGAAGCAGCCGCGGGTCGTGATCCTCGACGAGGCGACGGCGTCGCTGGACTCGACGTCCGAGGCGGCGGTGCAGGCTGCCCTGGCTGAAGCACTGGCCGGTCGGACGGCGCTGGTCATCGCGCACCGCCTCTCGACGATCCGCGCGGCCGATCAGATCCTGGTCGTCGAGGACGGCGAGATCGTGGAGCGCGGCACCCACACCGAACTGCTCGCGCAGGACGGGCGCTACGGCGAGCTCTACCGCACCCAATTTGCTGAGACGGATGGAATTCCGGCCCTTCCTGATGTATCTTGACGTCAAGAGATATCGAAGAACCGATGTCCGTGGGAAGTTAGGTCAGCCTCACTATCCGCGCCCCGCATGGCGGCGGCAGGATGCAGGGAAGACGTACCCCACACCGCGAAGTCGATGAGGACGGAGACCCGGATGCCCAGCAAGGACAGCTTCGGCGCCAAGAGCAATTTGGATGTGGACGGCAAGTCCTACGAGATCTTCCGTCTCGATGCGGTGACCGGTGAGGGCCTGGATGTTGCCAGCCTGCCGTTCTCGCTGAAGGTCCTGCTGGAGAACCTCCTGCGCACCGAGGACGGTGCCGACATCACCGCCGAGGACATCAAGGCCCTGGCCGGTTGGGACGAGACGGCAGAGCCCGACAAGGAGATCCAGTTCACGCCGGCGCGCGTGATCATGCAGGACTTCACCGGCGTGCCCTGCATCGTTGACCTCGCCACCATGCGCGAGGCGATGGCAGACCTCGGCGGCGACGCCACCAAGATCAACCCGCTGGCGCCCGCCGAGATGGTCATCGACCACTCCGTGATGGCCGACGTGTTCGGTACGCCCGAGGCGTTCGAGCGCAACGTCGAGATCGAGTACGAGCGCAACCGCGAGCGGTACCAGTTCCTTCGCTGGGGCCAGACCGCGTTCTCCGACTTCAAGGTCGTCCCGCCGGGCACCGGCATCGTGCACCAGGTCAACATCGAGCACCTCGCCCGCGTCGCGTTCACCCGGGAGGTCGACGGCGTGCTCCAGGCTTACCCGGACACCTGCGTCGGCACCGACTCCCACACCACGATGGTCAACGGCATCGGCGTGGTCGGCTGGGGTGTCGGCGGCATCGAGGCCGAGGCCGCCATGCTCGGCCAGCCGGTCTCCATGCTCATCCCGCGCGTCGTCGGCTTCAAGCTCAGCGGCGACCTGCCCGAAGGCACCACCGCCACCGACCTCGTGCTCACGATCACCGAGATGGTGCGCAAGCACGGCGTCGTCGGCAAGTTCGTCGAGTTCTACGGACCCGGCGTCTCCGCGCTGCCGCTGGCCAACCGCGCCACGATCGGCAACATGAGCCCCGAGTTCGGCTCCACGATCGCGGTCTTCCCGATCGACGAGGAGACCATCAAGTACCTCAAGCTGACCGGCCGCTCCGACGAGCAGCTCGCGCTGGTCGAGAGCTACGCCAAGGAGCAGGGCCTCTGGCACGACCCGTCGGCCGAGCCCCGTTACTCCGAGAAGCTGGAGCTCGACCTCGCCAGCATCGTCCCGAGCCTGGCCGGTCCGAAGCGCCCGCAGGACCGCGTCGAGCTGTCCAACGCCGCGGCCGCCTTCGCCGGTGAGCTCCCGGGCTACAGCTCGAACGTCGACGCGAAGATCCCCGTCACGCTTGCCGACGGCACCAGCTTCGACCTCGAGAACGGTGCGGTGACGATCGCCTCGATCACCTCCTGCACCAACACCTCGAACCCGTCGGTGATGATCGGTGCAGCGCTGCTCGCCAAGAAGGCCGTCGAGAAGGGCCTGACCCGCAAGCCGTGGGTCAAGACCACCCTCGCGCCCGGCTCGAAGGTCGTCAGCGACTACTACGAGAAGGCCGGCCTGACGCCGTACCTCGACAAGCTCGGGTTCAACCTCGTCGGCTACGGCTGCGTCACCTGCATCGGCAACTCCGGTCCGCTCATCCCCGAGGTCTCGCAGGCGATCAACGACAACGACCTCGCCGTCGTGTCGGTGCTCTCGGGCAACCGGAACTTCGAGGGCCGGATCAGCCCCGACATCAAGATGAACTACCTGGCCTCGCCGCCGCTGGTGGTCGCGTACGCGCTCGCCGGCTCGATGAAGGTCGACCTGTTCAAGGACCCGCTGGGCCAGGACCAGGACGGCAACGACGTCTACATGCGCGACATCTGGCCGAGCCCGGCCGAGGTCGAGGAGACGATCGCGATGGCGATCAACTCCGACATGTTCGGTGATTCGTACGCCGACGTGTTCGCCGGCGACGACCGCTGGCGTGCCCTGCAGACGCCTGAGGGTGCGATCTTCGAGTGGGACGAGAACTCGACGTACGTCCGCAAGGCGCCGTACTTCGACGGCATGTCGGACCAGCCGAGCCCGGTCACCGACATCGCCGGTGCGCGCGTCCTGCTGAAGCTGGGCGACTCGGTCACCACCGACCACATCAGCCCTGCCGGTGCGATCAAGAAGGAGTCGCCGGCCGGTCGCTACCTCGCCGAGCACGGTGTGGAGTCGCGCGACTTCAACTCCTACGGTTCGCGTCGCGGCAACCACGAGATCATGATTCGCGGCACCTTCGCGAACATCCGTCTCCGCAACCAGCTGGCTCCGGGCACCGAGGGTGGTGTCACCCGCGACCTCACGGTCGAGGGCGGCCCCGTCACCTCGGTCTACGAAGCCTCCGAGAACTACATCGCAGCGGGCATCCCGCTGGTGGTCCTCGCTGGCAAGGAGTACGGCTCGGGCTCGTCGCGTGACTGGGCGGCCAAGGGCACCTCGCTCCTGGGTGTCAAGGCCGTCATCGCGGAGTCGTACGAGCGGATCCACCGCTCGAACCTGATCGGCATGGGCGTCATCCCGCTGCAGTACCCCGCGGGCCAGAACGCCGAGTCGCTGGGCCTGACCGGCGAGGAGACCTTCTCCTTCACCGGCATCACGGCGCTCAACGACGGCGTCACCCCCGGCACCGTCAAGGTCAGCACGGACACCGGTGTCGAGTTCGACGCCGTCGTCCGGATCGACACCCCCGGTGAGGCGAACTACTACCGCAACGGCGGCATCATGCAGTACGTCCTGCGGAACCTGCTGAAGGCCTGACCTGTTCGACCGGCCCGTCCCTCCTCGTGAGGGGCGGGCCGTCGGCTTTTTCAATCCGGTCGCGGCCACGCAGGGGAGCGCCGTAGCGTTCGCGGATGCGCTCCATCCCCACCGACTTCGATGCAACCGTGGTCGCCGACATCGACGCCCGCCTGGCGGCCGTCGCGGTGGAGCACGGTGTCCGCGTCCCGTGGGCGATCGAGAGCGGCAGTCGTGCCTGGGGATTCGCCTCGCCGGACAGTGACTACGACTGCCGGTTCTTCTATGTCCGGTCCCGCAAGGCGTACGCCGACCTGTGGCCGTCGCGTGACGTGATCGAGACGCCGCTCGAGGGGCTCCTGGACGTCAATGGCTGGGATCTGCGCAAAGCCGTTCGGCTGGCCGTCGCCGGCAACGCGACGGTTGGGGAGTGGCTGCGCTCGCCCTGGGTCTACACCGGCGACGAGCAATTCCGCGATGACCTGCTGGACCTGGTCGTCGCCGTGACCGATCCCGTCCGGGTGCGACGCCACCACCTGCACGTCGGCCGGGCGCAGTGGGCGCACGCGGACGAAGGTGCCGGAAGTGTCCGGCTGAAGCGGGTCTTCTACGCGATCCGGCCCGCGGTCACGCTGCACTGGCTCGACACGAACTCGGGCGTCCCGCCGATGAACCTCGACGAACTGCTCGCCGAGACGGATGTTCCTGATGACGTTCGTGCCGAGATCGCAGGCGTGCGTGATCTCAAGTCCCGTACGCGGGAACTGGGAAGTGCGCCTGCTCCGCGGGCCATCGCACAGTGGGCAGAGTCCACCTTCGCTGCGGTGGATGACGCGTTCCACGCGCCCGACGACGGGCTGAAGGACCGGGCAACGGACGGTTTCCTGGCGCTGGTCGACCGATGGGCGCCCGACGGTTCCTGACGGCCCTTGGCTAGCGTGGAGCCATGCTCGTCGCCTTCAGCATCAGCCCCACGACCGCCGATGACACCGGAAGTGTGTCGGAGGCCGTCGCTGCCGCGGTACGCGTGGTCCGGGAGTCCGGGCTGCCGAACGAGACCAACGCGATGTTCACGAACATCGAAGGGGAGTGGGACGAGGTGATGGCCGTGGTCAAGAAGGCCGTCGACGTCGTGGCTGCTGTTTCGCCGCGGGTCGGCCTCGTGCTCAAGGCGGACATCCGTCCCGGCTTCACCGGCGAGATGACGGCCAAGGTCGAGCGCGTCGAGAAGGCGCTCGAGCAGTGACCCAGCCGCCGCCGTACGGCCCGCCACCCACGGAACCGCCTAACTGGCAGCCGCCGACCCAGGCTGCGCCTCCGCAGGCTCCGCCGCCGTACGCACCGCCGGGATACGCGCCGCCGCCGAACTGGCCGCCGGCGCAGTACCAGCCCGCCTTCGGTTCGCCGGGCCTTCCGCCGCGCAAGAGCCGCGCGCTGCCCGTCGTGGTCGCGGTGCTCCTGGCGATCGTGGTGCTCTCGGTCGCCGTGCTCGTCCCGGTGCTGTTGACCCGTGGCGACGATGACGACGCCGTCGCCAGGGGGGACACGGACGGTTCGGGCGTGGACACCAGCAACCTCAGCGCGGTCCAGGAGTTCGAGGGGCTGACCAACCAGCACCTGGCGCTGGGGGAGTCGAAGGATTACCCGCAGTCGCCGTCGGTCGGTGGCGACCATGCACCGGTCTGGCTCGAGTGCGGTGTGTACGACGAACCGGTCCCCGAGGTCAACGTCGTGCACGACCTGGAGCACGGCACCACGTGGCTCACCTATCGCGAGGACCTCGTCGACGAGGACGGCGTGGACGAGCTCGCGGGGCTCCTGCCGTCCAACGGGATCATGTCGCCGTACCCGGACCAGGACGCGCCGGTGGTGATCACGGTCTGGGGACGTCAGCTCGAGCTCACTGGACCCGAGGATCCGCGGATCAAGCTCTTCATCACGAAGTTCGCGGCCGGTGACACCGCGCCCGAGCCGTTCGCCTCCTGCCACGGCGGGGTGGACCCCGACGACCTTGACAACATCGGTGGCACGGCCGCCTGATCTGAGTAGCCTGCTCCCATGGCGACCGCGGCGGAGCCGCTGCTCCTGGGCCGTGACGCCGTGTGTGAGCGCCTTTCGGAGAGGCTCGCCCGGGCTGCACGAGGCGCGGGTGGTCTGGTGTGGATCAGCGGCGAAGCGGGGATCGGCAAGACGACTCTCCTCAGCGAGGCGTGTCGGCTGGCTGAGGCACGCGGCTTCCGCGTCCTGCACGGTGCCGCGTGGGACGACCCCGGGACGCCGCCGCTCTGGCTGTGGGCGCAGGTCCTGCGGGACGCGGGGGACGGCGTCGAACCCGCTGCCCTGATGCAAACCTGGGGCCCGCGCTCCCAGGAGGCGTTGGCCCTGCTGCCGGGTGTCCGAGTGGACCGCGCCACGGATGCGAGCGCTCCGGGGACGAACCGCTTCGCCCTGTTCGACTCCGTCACGGGAGTGCTCGAGACGCTGTCCCGGGACCGCCCGTTGCTCCTGGTGCTGGACGACCTGCACTGGACCGATGCCGGGTCGCTGCGGCTGCTCCGGTTCGTCGAGCGATCGCTGGGCCGGTGGCCGGTGCTGGTGGCCGCGGCCTGGCGCGACCACGAATCACTGCTGGACGACACCGTGGCCGGCCTCGCCGACGAACTCGCGTCCCGAGCCGATCGCGTCCCGCTGCAGGGCCTGGACGCCGAGGCCGTCGGCCAGCTGGTGGCGGCCGAAACCGGCGGCGTGCTCAGCGACGCGGCCGCCCGCCTGCTGCACGAACGCACCGGGGGCAACCCGCTCTTCGTCGGCGAACTCGCCCGCCTGGCCGTGGACCGCGGCACCGACGTCATCGACTCGGCGGTGCCCGAATCGGCGACCGCGATCATCAGGCGCCGGCTCGGTCGGGTGTCCCAGGCCTGCCACGAACTGCTGGTGGCGGGAGCGGTCGCCGGTACCGCGAGCTCGGTCGAGACGGTCGCGCGGCTGACGGACCAATCGGCGGCCGCGGTGGCCGGGTTGCTCGACGAGGCGATTGCTGCCGGGCTGGCCCGCGATGTGCCCGGTCGCGTCGAGCTCCCGCACCCACTGATCCGTGCAGCCGTCGTCGCCTCGGTGCCGGCCAGTCGGGTGCGCGAGCTCCACCTCGCGGCCGCGACCCTGATCGCGCAACGGGTGGAGGTCGATCCCAGCGCTGCGGCCGAAGTCGCCCAGCACCTGCATCGCGCGATCCCGTTGTCCGATGCAGCCGCGGCGGTCGCCATGAGTCGTCGTGCAGCGGTGGCCGCGCTCGCCGTTCACGCCTACGAGGAGGCGGCCGAACACCTCACCGCAGCGCTCGAGGTCAGCGAGCCCGGCAGCGAGGTACGACGCCAGGTGCTCCTCGAACGCGGGGCGGCACGTCTCACCTTCGACAACCTTGAGTCCGCGCGCGCCGACTTCCTGCAGGCCGCGGCCCTGGCCCGCGTGCGGAGTGACGCCGACGGCATGGCGGAGGCCGCGCTCGGATTCGCAGCGGGCTTGTCAGGTTTCGAGGTCAGGCTCTGGGATCGCACGCAGATCGACCTGCTCGAGGAGGCGTTGACGCTGCTCGGTGACCAGGAGACGGTCGCCCGTGCTGACGTCATGGCGCGCCTGTCGGTGGCCATGTCGTTCGCCGACGACCCGGAGCGCCGGTCCGCGATGGCGGAGGACGCCGTCGTACTCGCTCGAAAGCTGGATGATCCGCGGGCGATCGCCCATGCGCTCGCGGCGCGCTGCGACACGATGGCGGGGCCGTCCCATTCCGAGCGACGTGCGGCCGACGCCGGCGAGGTGATCGCCTGCGCGCGCCGGGTCGGGGACCGTGGACTGGAGTTGCTGGGGCTCAGACTCCGAATCCTGGCGCTGTTGGAACAGGGCAACGTCGCCGCCGCTCGCGTCGACATGACGGCGTTCGAGGCTGCGGCGGCTGCCCTGCGCCAGCCTCTCTACAGCTGGTATGTCCCGTTGTTCCGTGGCTTCATCGCCCACCTCGACGGGGACATCGCGCTGCAGAGGCGGTGTGCGAACGAGGCCGAGGAGCTCGGCCGTCGGGCCGGAAGCCACAACGCCGTGATCCTGTCGGCCGTCCAGCGCAGCTGGACGGCCATCGAGGAGATGCAGACGGACGCGATCTTCGCGGAACTGAGTAGGCTCGTCGAGGACCTCGCGGAGACGGCACCGGACGGCATCCAGATGATGGCGCTGTTCCCCGGACAGTCGCGCGAGGCGAGAGCTGCAGCCCTGCCCGGGATCGAGGCGGCCGTCGCCGGACTCAGCGACGACGCGGAGCAGTTGTCGAACCTCTGCCTGGTCGCCATCGCGGCCTGGGACGCGCACGACCCGCCAACCGCGGCCGCCGTGCTGCACCGGGCCCTCGCGCCCTGGGCCGGACGCTTCGGCGTCGACGGCATCGCCGCTGGAGCGATCGGTCCGGTCGACCGCTTCCTCGGGATGCTGGCCATCCTGATGGGCGACCTGGCCGCTGCCGAGGAGCATCTCGTCCGGGCCCGGGACCTGTCCGCCGCGTCCGGGGCCGTGCTCTGCGGGATCCACACGCTGCGTCACCAGGCCGAGGTGTGCCTGCTACGGGCTGCTCCGGGTGACATGGACCGGGGCCGACAACTCCTCGCCGAGACCGAGGCCTCCTATCGGGCCCTGGGGCTGGACGCCCGGGCCGATGAGGCCGCGCGACGTTGTGCGGGTCAGGCTCCTGCGACTGCTGCCGCGCCACCGGCCGACGCGGAAGCCGGCTCCTTCCAGCGGGACGGGGACGTGTGGCGCGTCTCGTACGGGGGAGTGAGCGCGGTGGTCCGGCACGTGAAGGGTATGACCGATCTCGCGGTCCTGCTCGGCCGCCCCGGCGTCGAGGTACACGTGCTGGATCTCGCCGGCGCGCCCGGCGCGGGCATGGTCGAGGGGGACACCGGACCCGCACTCGACGAACAAGCCCGAGCCGCCTACAAGCAACGACTGGATGCCCTCGACGACGAACTCGACGACGCGGTGGTGGTGGGCGACGAGGAACGGCGCCGTCGTGCCGAGGAGGAGCGGTCCTTCCTGATGGCGGAGCTCAGCGCCGCCTTCGGGCTCGGCGGTCGAGCGCGCCGAACCGGTGCCACCGCGGAGCGGGCGCGCAGCGCCGTGACGTGGCGGATCCGCGACGCGATCCGGCGACTCGAGGCTGCCGAGCCGGGGATCGGAACGCACCTGCGGCACGCCGTGCAGACCGGCACCTTCTGCCGGTACGAACCCGAGCGGCCGGTCACCTGGCTCCTCTGACGACGAGGACAACTTCCGGTGTGAGGTGAAACCTCTCGCCTTCGGGGTGACAGCACTTTCCACCCCGAGACCCTCAGGAGTCCGTCATGAGCTTCATCCAGATCGAAGACCTGCACACCGACCACATTGCCGAGATCAGCGACCTCGGCGACCAGTGGCGCCGCGACACCGCCGGCCGCCGTACCCTCCTCGGCGATCGCGTGTACGTCGACCGCAACGACCCGACGCACTACGTCGCCATCAACGAGTTCGCCTCCTACGAGTCCGCGATGGTCAACTCGGCCCTGCCCGAGACCGACGCCATCGCCGCACGATTCGCCGCGCTGGTGACCGGGGACGTCGCCTACCTCGACCTCGACCTCGTCGCGGCGCACGACGCGCGGACCGAACTGGCCGACGTCTTCCGTCGCGACGTCGAGCGCTCCGCACTCACGTCGTCGGCGTACGCGGACGACGTGTTGTTCGAGGGCATGTTCCCGCAGGCGCTGGTCCGGGCCACCGGTCCGGAGGCCGTGACGGCGCTGCTCGTCGAGGACGCTCCTGGACGGACGATCGAGACCTGGGAGGTCCAGCCCACGCCGACCGGCTTCGTGCTCGAGTACTCCTGGCGCACGACCGGCGAGACGTCCTACTTCTCCGTGGGCGCGGTGCTCGCGACCGTCACTGACGGCCGGATCAGCCGGATCCTGTGCACCTGCGCCGGTTCGTGGGACCAGGCCACCGAGGCCGCCGTCATGGGCGCCGTCACCTCCGGGTCCGTGTCGTGACCGCCGTGGAGGCCAAGGCCGACCAGACCGAGGAACTGGCCGGCGCACTCGTCGAGCGACTCTTCGACCACACGATCGCCACGCTCGAGCTGTCGACGGTCTGGCTCGGGACCCGCCTCCGCCTCTACGACGCCCTGGCCACGCCGGGGACGGTCGCCGAGGTCGCGCTGCGCTCGGGTGTCCGGGAGCGCTACGTCCGCGAATGGCTCGAGCAGCAGGCCATCGCGGGCCTGGTCACGGTCGTGGAGGCCCACGCCGACCCGGGCATCCGGAGGTTCGGGCTCTCCGATGCCCAGCGACTCGTCCTCGCCGATGTCAGCAGCCCGTTCTCTGCCAGCGCACTCGCCCTGCTGGCCGGTGGCTTCGGTGCGGCGCTGCCGCAGGTGCTGGACGCCTGGCGCGCCGGCACGGGCGTTTCCTTCGGTGCGTACGGCGACGACGTGCGCGAAGGACAGGGGCTGTTCAACAAGGGGGACTACGACGAACGGCTCGTCCAGGACTGGCTCCCGGTCCTCCCCGAGGTGGATGCACTGCTCAGCCGCGAGGGCGCCTGCGCGCTCGACCTCGGTTGCGGTGTCGGGTGGTCGACCCTCGCGCTGGCCGGGGCGCGTCCCGGGCTGACCGCCGTCGGCGTCGACCTAGACGAGGCGTCGATCATGGACGCTCGCGCGAATGCGGTGGACGCAGGGCTCGGGGACCGGGCCCGGTTCGAGGTGGCCACCTCCGATACCGACCACGGCACGTCGGCGTACGACGTCGCCTTCTTCCTCGAGAGCCTGCACGACATGGGCCGCCCCATCGAGGCCTTGGCCGCCGTACGACGAGCGCTGCGACCCGGCGGATTGGTGGTCGTCATGGACGAGCGCGCGGAGGAGGCGTTCGCTCCCGACGGCTCGCCGCTCGAGCGGTTGCTCGCTGCCTGCAGCGTCCTGCACTGCCTGCCCGTGAGCCTGGCCGAGCCCGGTTCCACGGGAACGGGCGCGGTGTTCCGACCCTCGATCCTGCGGGCCTACGCGGAGGCTGCCGGGTATGCGGAGGTGCGGATGGCTCCGATCGAGCACGACTTCATGAGGTTCTACGTGCTGGTGCCCTGAGCCGACCGGATACGGTGACGCGCGTGCGTCAGTTTGCCTCGATCATCCTGGTCGATCCCCGTGGCTGGATCCTGCTGCAGGAGCGCGACGAGCATCCGGTGATCGACCCCGAACGCTGGGGGTTCGTGGGTGGCCACGTCGACGAGGGGGAAGACCCTGAGGCGGCCGCCTATCGCGAGCTCGAGGAGGAGACCGGACTGCGCATGGTCGTGCCCAACCTGCAGCTGTGGCGCGAGACCACGGTCTTCCACGAGGGCTACGGCACCCATGACACCGTCTGGGTCTACATCGGCCTGACCGCTGCGACCGATGCCGACATCACCGTCGGTGAGGGACGCCAGATCGTGTTCGTTGACCCTGCGCAGATCCCGAACCTGCCACTGGGCGCGGGGGCGGCGCAGATCCTCCCCGACTTCTTCAACTCGAACTTCTACCAGGAGCTGCTGCCATGACCGGTCCCGCGTTCACCGTCATTCCCGTCCCCGGCCCGGGAGCAGAGGACGTCGTCGTCGCGACGTCGGGCCCTGACGCGGGCAGCGTGTTCACTGGCACCGAGGACGGCGCGATCTTCCGGCTCTCCCCGGACGGTGCGCGGATCGACCGCATCGCCAACACGGGCGGACGCCCGCTCGGACTGGAGTGGTCGCCCGACGGGCGCCTCCTGGTCTGCGACGCCGCCCGCGGACTGCTGTGGGTCGACCCGGCGACCGGCGCGATCGACCCGATCACCGCTGACGTCGACGGCGTGCCGATGAAGTTCTGCAACAACGCCGCCATCGCCTCCGACGGCACCCTGTGGTGGTCCGACTCCTCCACGCAGTTCGGCATCCACCAGTGGAAGCACGACTTCGTCCGCAACACCCGCACCGGCCGACTGTTCCGGCGCGACCCCGACGGCACGATCACCACGGTCGTCACCGGTCTCGCCTTCGCCAACGGCGTCGCCCTCTCGACGGCCGAGGACTTCGTGTGCGTTGCCGAGACGGGCGCCCGCACCGTGGTCCGGTACTGGCTCAGCGGCCCCGACAAGGGCAAGCAGGACCTGCTCTGCACCGACCTGCCCGGCTACCCCGACAACATCGCGCGCGGCTCCGACGGGCTGATCTGGATCACGATCGCCAGCCCGGTCGATCCTCTCGTCGAGCGGGTTCAGCGCGGCCCGATGGGTTTGCGCAAGTTGGTCACCCTGCTGCCCGATGCCCTGCAACCCAAGCCCAAGCAGACCGTCCGGGTCGTTGCGTACGACGACCGCGGTCGCCTCGTGCACGACGTGGACCTCCGCCCGGGCGACCACGGGGCGTCGTACCACATGGTGACGGGGGTGCGGGAGCACGACGGAATGCTCTGGATGGGCAGCCTGCACGAGGCCGCGGTCGCGTGCTTCGACCTTTCCGCAATCACAACGACGACCGCCTAGACTCGACCCATGCCTGTCCTCGACAAGATCTCCGGTCCCCGCGACCTGCGGACCCTCTCCGAGGACGAGCTGACCCAGCTGGCCGCCGAGATCCGCGACGTCCTCATCCGGACGGTTGCGACCAACACGGGACACCTCGGCCCCAACCTCGGCGTCGTCGAGCTCACCCTGGCGATCCACCGTGTCTTCGACTCCCCGCGCGACAAGGTCGTCTTCGACACCGGTCACCAGTCCTACGTGCACAAGCTCGTCACCGGCCGTGCCGCGACGTTCGACACGCTGCGGCGCGAGGGTGGCCTCAGCGGCTACCCGAGCAAGGACGAGTCCGAGCACGACCTCGTCGAGAACTCCCACGCATCGACTGCCCTGAGCTACGCCGACGGCCTGGCCAAGGCCTACGCCATCCGTGGCGAGGACCGCCACGTCGTTGCCGTGATCGGTGACGGCGCGCTCACCGGCGGCATGGCGTGGGAAGCACTCAACAACATCGCCATCCAGCACCGCAGCAAGCTCGTGATCGTCGTCAACGACAACGGCCGTTCCTACACGCCGACCATCGGTGGCCTGGCGACCGCCCTGACCAGCCTGCGCACGAACCCGCGCTACGAGCAGGTCCTCGACGTCGCCAAGCGCCGCCTCACCGCGCTGCCTGGCGTCGGCCCGGCGGCGTACGACGCCCTGCACGCGGTGAAGAAGGGCCTCAAGGACGCGCTCGCACCTCAGGGCCTGTTCGAGGACCTCGGCCTGAAGTACGTCGGCCCGGTCGACGGTCACGACCGCGGAGCCATGGAGCAGGCGCTGAGCCAGGCGAAGCGCTTCGGCGGTCCGGTCATCGTGCACGCCATCACCCGCAAGGGTTTCGGCTACGACCCCGCGGAACGGCACGAAGCCGACCAGTTCCACGCGCCCGGGCCGTTCGACGTCCAGACCGGCATCGAGAAGCCGAAGGGCCGGATCTGGACCGACCACTTCGCCGACCACATCGTCGGCATCGGCGAGCGCCGCCCGGACATCGTTGCCATCACGGCTGCGATGACGCACCCGGTCGGGCTCGACCAGTTCCAGACCCGCTTCCCGGACCGGTTCTTCGACGTCGGCATCGCCGAGCAGCACGCCGCGACCTCGGCCGCCGGGCTCGCCATGGGCGGCCTGCACCCGGTCTTCGCGGTCTACGCGACCTTCCTCAACCGCGCCTTCGACCAGGTCCTGATGGACGTTGCGCTGCACAAGTGCGGCGTCACGTTCGTGCTCGACCGCTCCGGTGTGACCGGCGACGATGGTGCGAGCCACAACGGTATGTGGGACATGTCGATCCTGCAGGTCGTTCCCGGGCTGCGACTGGCGGCGCCCCGCGACATCACCCGGATGCGCGAGTTGCTGGACGAGGCCGTCGAGGTTGCCGACGCGCCCACGGTCGTGCGCTTCCCGAAGGGCCCGCCGCCCGACGACATCCCTGCCATCGGCAAGGCCGGTGAGGGCGATGTCCTGGTGCGCGAAGGTGCCCGCGACGTCCTGATCGTCTCGGTCGGCTCGATGGCCACGATCGCCGTTGACGTCGCGGCCCGCCTGGTGGCGCAGGGCATCGGTGTCACCGTCGTCGACCCGCGCTGGGTCAAGCCGGTCGACCCGGCCCTGATCGACCTGGCACGCAAGCACCGCCGGGTCGTCACCATCGAGGACAACGGCCGGATCGGCGGCGTCGGCTCGGTGCTGCTGCAGACACTCAACGACGCGGGCGTGCGGACGCCGGTGCGTCTGCACGGCATCCCGCAGGACTTCCTCACCCACGCGAAGCGTGCCGCGATCCTCGAGCGGATCGGCCTGACCGCGTCCACGATCGCGCTCGACGTGCTCCACGACATCACTGCCGAGCCAGTAGCGGAAGGCCGGACGCTGCTCGATGTGGACGGGAAGCGCTGACCCCGACCGCAGTCCGTCGCACCGAGGGGGTTCGGTGCGCGGTGCCCTGCGGTCGGTGCTGTTCCTGACCTGTGGTGGCCTGCTGTCGCTCACTGCCTGCTCGGAGGACCTGCCCCCGCCGACGTACTCCGGTGACCCCTTCATCAACGTCGGGGAGCTCATGCAGACCACGGTCAACGCGCGCGCCGTGGCGCTGCAGAAGCACGACATCACCCGCTTCCGGCTCACCCTCGACCACGCCGACACGGGCCTGATCGGCGACCAGCAGGTCTACTACGACAACCTCGCGCAGTTGCCGATCGAGGTGCTGCGTTACCGCGTGCTGACCGACACGATCACCCTGGTCGAGGGCTCCGACGACTACTGGGCCGAGGTCGTTCTTGCCCTGAAGCTGAACGGGTACGACGCCGCGCCCGTGCGCTCCCGCGACCGGTTCCTGTTCACCCCGTCCGAGGACGGCCGGCACATGCTGATCTCCTCCACCACCGACTACGAGTGGGAAGCAGACCACCCGGGCAACGTCCAGCCCTGGGACCTGGGTGAGGTCCAGGTCGAGGAGCGTTCCGGCGTACTGGGCGTGTTCGACGACTACACGGAGGACTCGGCCGACGACGTGCTCGACGCCATGAGCGGCGGACGCGATGACGTGCGGGCTGTCATCGGCGACGACAACGGGAAACCTGTCGACGGTGTCGTCGTCTATTCGCTCCAGGACCCGACCTTCCTGCGCGGGTTGGCGAACCAGACCGTCGGTGACCCGGACCGTGCCGATGGCCTGACCATCGCGGTACCGGTGGATGCCGGGACCCCGTCGAAGGGGGCGGCGTCCTTCCGGATGTTCCTCAACCCGCGGGTGCTGGACCAGGCGCCCGTGGTCCTCGGGCGGCTCGTGCGGCACGAACTCACCCATGCCCTGCTCGGGGCCCGCGGACGCGGTGCGCCGCTGTGGCTCAACGAGGGCCTGGCCGAATACGTCTCCGTCCGGCCGATGCCGCCGGCCAAGCGCCGACTGCCGGCGAGCGCCCTGTCCGTCGGGGCCACCGCGCTCGACCTTCCGGGTGAAGCCGAGTTCGCCGGGCCCGACGCCGAGGGGTGGTACGCCGTCTCGTGGTGGGTTTGCGAGTACATCGCCAGCGCCTACGGCGAGGACCTGTTGTTGCTCCTTCTCGACCGACTCGAGGGCGGCGCGGACCAGGCCGAGGCACTCCAGGCTGTGTTGGGTATCACGTCCAGCCAGCTCGCCCAGCGTGGTGTGGCGTTGATGACCACCACCTACGACCGCTGACGCTGATTCCCCGCCACTAGGCTGGGCTCGTGACCTCTCCTGCGCAGCCCACCGGCCCGTCTCCGCGCGTGGTGCACATCGTGGACGAGGTGCCCGAGCTCGAGGGCGTGAGCGGGCTACCGCTGCTCGTGGCGCTCGAGGGATTCCTCGACGCCGGCAGTGCTGGCGCCTTGGCCTGCCGCCACCTCGTCCGGACCGGCGCTTCGTCACCGGAGGGTGGGGGAGTCGTGGTCGCGACGTTCGACGTCGACCAATTGCACGACTACCGCGCCCGCCGGCCCCCGATGACCTTCGCCCGCGATCACTACGAGGGCTACGACGCCCCCCGCCTGGTGGTGCGCCTGCTGCACGACACCGGCGGGTCGCCGTACCTCCTCCTGCACGGTTCGGAGCCGGACATCCGCTGGGAGGCGTTCTGCCGCGCGGTGCTGGAGGTCGTCGAGCGGTTCGAGGTCGCGCTCGTGGTGTCGATCGGCTCGGTCCCGATGGCGGTGCCGCACACGCGACCGATCGCGATCACCCACCACGCGAACAACCCGGACCTGCTCAAGGGCACCAGTCCCTGGCGCGGTGAGCTGCGCGTTCCGAGCAGTGCCCAGGCGTTGCTGGAGGTCCGCCTCGGCGAGTGGAGCCATGACGGGCAGGGATTCGTGGCGCACGTGCCGCACTACCTTGCCCAGCTGGAATACCCGCCTGCATCGATCGCGCTGCTCGAGCAGGTCGAGCTGGCGGCACGGCTCACCATCGACCTCACCGCGCTGCGCGAACTCGCCGACGAGCGCGAGGGCGAGATCGGTCGCTACCTCTCCGCCAACGCGGAGGTGGCCGACGTCGTCTCTGCCCTGGAGCAGCAGTACGACACCTTCGCCCGCGCTGAGGACGAGGGCAACAGCCTGCTCGCCAGCGATCAGCCACTACCGACCGGCGAGGAGATCGGCCAGCAGTTCGAACAGTTCCTGGCCGGACTCGAAGGTCCCGATGAGACCGGAGGACAGGCGTGACCGAGCGCACCATGGGTGAGGCGACCCGCAAGCTGGTGGCCCTTCTCGACCTCGAACAGCTCGACACCGACCTGTTCCGCGGCACCCAGCCCGAGACGATCCGTCAGCGCGTGTACGGCGGCCAGGTGGCCGCGCAAGCGTTGATCGCCGCCTCCCGCACGGTGCCCGAGGGCTTCCAGGTGCACTCGCTGCACTCGTACTTCCTGCTGGCCGGCGACTACAACGTCCCGATCATCTACGACGTCGAGCGGATCAGGGACGGCAAGTCGTTCGCCACTCGTCGCGTCCTCGCGCGCCAGCACGGCCGGCCGATCTACTACCAGTCGCTGAGCTTCCAGAAGTCGGAGGAGGGCCTGGAGCACCAGGACGTCATGCCGGAGGTCAAGCCCCCGGAGGACGGCCTGGACATGATCCAATTGATCGTCGACCGCGGACACGACGACGGCCTGAGCACCGAATGGGCTGCTCTGGACGTGCGTTGGCTCGGCAACTCGGCGTACGGCCTGGAACCCGACCCGATGCACCCGTCGCGGACCCAGGTGTGGATCCGGGTCGACGGCCGGCTGAGCGACGACCCCATGGAGCACCTGGCGACGTTCACCTACGCCAGTGACGTTTCGCTGCTCGGTGCCACCCTGTCTGCGCATCCCGACAACGGGCCGGACAAGGTGCAGATGGCCTCACTGGACCACACGATCTGGTTCCACCGACCGTTCCGGGCCGACGAGTGGTGGCTCTACGACCAGCAGTCCCCGTCGGCCAGCGGCGGACGAGGGCTCGCCCTGGGCAGGATCTTCACCCAGGACGGAACCCTCGTCGCCACGGTTGCGCAAGAGGGGCTCATTCGCCCCCAGAAGTGACTACAGCGCCGTCGTGCGCCCGAGCAGGTGCGGTGCACCGGTCTTCGGGTTCACCAGCGTGAAGTCGTAGCCGGACGCGTTGCGCTCGGCACCGAACTGCACCTTCCCCGGGAGGAAGATCGGCTTCTTGAACGCCACCGACACCTTGACCGCGTCGGGCAACCGGTTCTCGAGGGCCGCGATGCAGCGGGCCTTGCTCCACATGCCGTGGGCGATGTGCCGGGGGAACCCCAGCGCCTTCGCGGTCAGCGGGTAGAGGTGGATCGGGTTCCGGTCACCGGAGACGGCGCCGTAGACGCGGCCCTGGTTGTCCGGAACGCTCCACACGGGGCCCTTGGCGTCCACCGCGGCGAACTCCGTGCCGGGGTCGCCGTTCTCCTTGTCGCCCTTGCCGATGCGCAGGTACGTCGACGTGGACTCCCACACGACCTCGTCGCCGACGACGCCGGTGACGTTCATGTCCCACGCGCGGCCCTTGGTGCTGTTCCGCAGGTTGGCGGCAACGAGGGACAGGGACACGGTCTCGCCGATCGCGACCGGTCGGTGCTGGGTGATGGAGTTCTCCAGATGCACCGAGCCGATGGCCGGGAACGGGAACTTCACGTCGGTCATCAGCTGCATGTGCAGCGGGAAGGCCAGCATGTGCAGGTACGGGACCGGCGCGACGTCGCGCTCCGGGAACCCGCACACCGCGGCGTACCGGTTGACCGCCGAACGCTCGACGACGACGTCGTTGCGTTCGAGGGTCAGGTCCGGCAGCGTCGTGCTGGTCTTCTTGACACCCGGCAGTTGGTTCACGCCGGGCACTGCAGGCAGGGCCGCCTTGAGCATCACGGGCAGAGCCATCTCAGGCACCCAGCATCATCTGGCCGCAGACCCGGACCACGTTGCCGTTGACGGCAGACGAGGCGGGGTTGGCGTACCAGGCGATCGTCTCGGCGACGTCGACCGGAAGACCACCCTGCGACATGGCGTTCAGGCGCTGGCCGACCTCGCGGGTGGCGAACGGAACGGCAGCGGTCATGGCCGTGATGATGAAGCCCGGCGCGACGGCGTTGATGGTGATGCCGTCCTTGAGCTCATCGGCGAGGCTGTCGACGAAACCGATGACGCCGGCCTTGGAGGCGGCGTAGTTGGTCTGGCCCACGTTGCCCGCGATGCCGGCGATCGACGCGACACCGATGACCGAGCCACCCTTGTTGATGACCTTCTGGTCGAGCAGCTCACGGGTGATCAGCTCGGGCGCGGTCAGGTTGACGCCGATGACCGAGGTCCAGCGGTCGCCCTTGTCGTTGGGCGCCATGTTCGCGAGCTTGCGGTCGCGGGTGATGCCGGCGTTGTGGACGACGACGTCGACGCCGCCGTGCTTCTCCTTGAGGTGGTGCGCGATCCGCTGCGGCGCGTCCTTGGCCGTGATGTCGATGGTCAGCCAGTCGCCGTCCAGTTCGGTCATCAGGCTCTGCAGTTCGCTGGCGGCCTGCGGCACGTCGACACCGACGATGGTGGCGCCGTCACGGTGCAGCACGCGGGCGATCGACTCGCCGATGCCGCGGCTCGCGCCGGTGACGAGGGCGATCTTGCCGGCCAGCGGCTTGGTCCAGTCCTCGACGCTCGTGGTGGTGGCCTTGCCGTGCGCACCGACCCGGACGACCTGGGCGGAGACATAGGCCGACTTGGGGGAGAGGAAGAACGCGAGGCTGCTGGTGATCGCGGCCTCCTGGCCGTCGGCCACGTAGACCAGCTGGACCGTGCCGCCGCGGCCGATCTCCTTGCCGAGCGAACGGGTGAAGCCCTCGAGCGCACGCTGGGCGACGCGCTCGCTGCCCTTGGTCTGCTCCGGCGGCGTACCGATCACGACCACGCGCGCGCAGGACTCGAGGCTGCGCAGCAGCGGGGTGAAGAAGTCGCGGAGGGCAACCAGGTCGGCGGCGGTCTTGAGGCCGGTGGCGTCGAAGACGAGGCCCTTGAGCTTCTCGCCGTCGACGGGGGTGGTGGTGGACGCGATGCCGAGCAGGTCGAGCAGGCCCGGGAGCGACTCGGCCAGCCGGCCGGTGCCACCCACGAGGACGGTGCCCTGGACGAGCGGGTCACCGTCGGAGTAGCGGTCGAGCTCGGTCGGGTTGGGAAGACCGAGGTTCTTCACGAGCAGCTTGCCGATCGGGGAGGTCACGAAGCCCTGGTACTTGTCACTCATGGTGCGTCCGCCTGCTTTCTGCAAGGGTGGAAGTGCGGGAAGGTTGGTCCACGGGCCGAGCCCGCTCGGAGCATATGTAACTAGATGTGTAACTCTGAGTCCACATTTCGTGATCTGCCCCTCAAATCGTTCTCTTGGGGGCCTCTGCGCGTGAGGATAGGAAACATGGCCAACACAGTTCGTCGGGCTGCCGTCATCGGCGGTAACCGCATTCCCTTCGCTCGGTCCAACGGCGCTTACGCCACCGCTTCCAATCAGGAGATGCTGACCGCCGCGCTCGACGGCCTCGTCGCCCGGTTCGGGCTCGAGGGCGAGCGTATCGGTGAAGTGGCCGGTGGTGCCGTGCTCAAGCACAGCCGCGACTTCAACCTCGTGCGCGAGTCGGTGCTCAGCACCCGCCTCGCCCCCGAGACCGCTGCCATCGACCTCCAGCAGGCGTGTGGCACCGGGCTCCAGGCGATCAACTACATCGCCAACAAGATCAAGCTCGGTCAGATCGACTCGGGCATCGGCGGCGGCGTGGACACCACGTCCGACGCGCCGATCGCGATCTCCGAGAAGCTCCGCAAGAAGCTGATCCAGCTCAACAACGCGCGCACCACCAAGGACCGCCTCGCGATCCTCGCGACCATCCGTCCCGGCGACGTGGGTCTCGCGATCCCGTCGAACGGCGAGCCGCGCACCAAGCTCTCCATGGGCGACCACCAGGCACTGACCGCTCTCGAGTGGCAGATCACCCGTGAGGACCAGGACGTCCTGGCCGTCACGTCGCACCACAACCTCGCGGCGTCGTACGACGAGGGCTGGCAGGACGACCTGATCACCCCGTTCCGTGGTCTGGAGCGCGACAACAACCTGCGCGGCGACTCCAAGCTGGAGAAGCTCGCGACCCTCAAGCCGGTGTTCGGCAAGGGCGAGGCCGCGACCATGACGGCCGCCAACTCGACCCCGCTGACCGACGGCGCCTCTGCGGTGCTGCTCGGTTCGGACGAGTGGGCCAAGGAGCACGGCCTCGAAGTGCTCGCGTACTTCGTCGACTCCGAGGTCGCTGCCGTTGACTTCGTGAACGGTGCCGAGGGCCTGCTGATGGCTCCGGCGTACGCCGTCCCGCGGATGCTCGAGCGCAACGGCCTGTCCCTGCAGGACTTCGACTTCTACGAGATCCACGAGGCGTTCGCTTCGCAGGTCCTCTCGACGCTCGCTGCCTGGGAGAGCCCGGTGTTCTGCAAGGAGCGCCTCGGCCTCGACGCGCCGCTGGGCTCGATCGACCGCAGCAAGCTCAACGTCAAGGGCTCCTCGCTGGCGGCCGGTCACCCGTTCTCCGCCACCGGCGGTCGGATCGTGGCCAACACCGCCAAGCTGCTCAAGGCCAACGGAGGCGGCCGCGCGCTGATCTCCGTCTGTGCTGCCGGCGGCCAGGGCGTCGTCGCGATCATGGAGCGCTGAGCACCTCACTTCATCGCACAACTGCCCGCCACGGATCATCCGTGGCGGGCAGTTGCGTTGTCTGCGGCGGCTGGCTGCTCAGGCAGTTGCGCGGTTGGGGGACACCAGGGCGAGCGCCGAGGTGACCATGTAGGAGCGGACCTGTTCGGCGGTCACCCGGTTGACCGCCGGGATGCCGGGCGCGACCTCGCTCACCAGGATGCCGAGTCGTGCCAGGTGCAGGGCGCCGAGACCGCTGGCGTACAGCGTGTTGGCCAGCAGGACCGGGTCCTCGGTCAGGGTGAAGGCACCTGCTTCGGCCCCGTCGCGGAGTTCGTCGGAGAAGATGGTCAGGCAGGAGGTCATCCCGCGACCGAGACGCAGGAGCGCACTCTCGGACAGGTCGTCGAACAGTTCGCCCGCCGGACGGGTCATCAGGGACTGGGCGCAGTCGACGAAGGCCGGATGGGTGACCCCGAAGTCCACGAAGGCGCCGACGATGGCGGCCAGGCGGCCGGAGTGGGTCGTCTGGGGAGTCGCCGCCGCGACCATGGCCGCCTTCAACTCGTCGAGGTAGCCGACGAGGGTCAGCGAGAACAGTTCTTCCTTGCCCGTGAAGTGGCGGTAGACGATCGCGCGGTTGATGCCGACGGCGCTGGCGATCTCCTCGATCTGCGCATCGCGGACGCCCTTGGAGTCGAAGAGCTCGCGGGTCGCTGCGATGATCTGTGCTTCGCGTTCGCGCCGGCGCGCGGCAGCGGCCTTGCGTCGACCGTCGCTCGCGGGTGCCTGGCTTGCCATGGCCTGAGTGTACGGCGTGTGCAACTCGGTGTTGCAACATGTGTGACCGGACCGTCTCGATGGTGTCGGCCCCGTCGGCTGCCCACAAGGGCTGATTTCTGCAGCCGGTGACTTGTACGCTCCGCGCGTGGGGGCTGAACAGGACAGCAAGGTCGCTGCACCCGACCGCGCCCACACCCCGGAGACCGTCCCGGAGGTACTGGAGTCGCCCGGTCCCGACGTCGAAGTGGGCCTGCGCGCGCACTCCAAGCTCGCCGCCGCCGGCGATCCGAACCCCTCGATGACGCCCAAGCGGGTGCTCTCGCTCCAACGGGCGGCCGGCAACAGGGCCGTCCAGCGGATCATCGGGACGCCGACGGTCCAGCGCGACAAGGACAAGAAGAAGCCCGACTCGATCCAGGTCACGGGGCGTTCAGTGGAGCCGTCGTACGCAATGACCAAGTCGGCAGAGATCGCCATCAAGAAGGGCGGTCACAACGTGGCGGCGTGGACGACGCCGAACTGGGAGTTCAACGGCGTCTACATGGCGAACGACCTGTCCGTCCTCAAGCTCTCGTATGAGCTCGCGTTCTTGATCGAGCTGCCCTCGGACTACGACGCTGCCAAGGTCGAGATGCTCAAGCAGCACGAACTCGGTCACGTGGAGATCGCCAAGCGCAAGGCCAAGGAGGCGTTCGAGGTCTCGCTGAAGGCAAAGATCGAAGGCTTGGAGGACGCGCGCGACCTCAACGTCATCAAAGCCATGATCCACAAGGCGATGGACGAGGCCAAGGCGGCGGAGAAGGCCGCGTCGCAGGCCTTCGACGACGCCGAGTACAAGGTGATGTCCGATCGCTACCGGGGCATCAAGGCGCCGCTCGCCGAACTGACGAGGACCTCGCCCGGTATCGCCGCAGCGGCCAAGGTCCTGAAGTCCGTCCCCGGCGCCATGCACAAGGCTCGCGGCATGGCGGCGTCCGGCGTCACTGCCGGCGCTGCGGCCAGGGTCGAAGCGGCGGCCGGGGCGTTGAGCGCGGCCGAGCTGGCGCGTGTGCAGTTCAACGCGGAGTTCAGCGCGCTGGTCAGCAGCGCGCAGGCAGCGGCCAGGGACTTCATCACGTCGGGAGAGCTGACGAAGGGCCTCGAGGGCATCGGCGATGGGCCGGCGTTCAACCAGGAGGAGGTCCCCGGCGCGCAGAAGGTGGTCGCCGCGTGCGGGAAGTTCTCCTACTCCTCGTCGGGCGCATCCGCCGGCTTCTGACCGGGCTGCTGGGTGCACTCAGCCGAGGAAGGCCTTGACCGCTGCAGACCGTCGAAGGCGATCTCGACCACCTGCTCCGGGCGGACGGTGACCACCCAGCCGTTGTCCTCGACGGCGAGCTCCTCGATCCGCTCGGTCTGCCAACGCAGTATCTCGTCGGTCATGCCCTTGAAGGTGTTCCGGAATACGGTCAGCCAGCGGCCAGGTCTGCTGCAAACTCTCCGGCAGCCTTGATCGGCCGACGACGCCACTCGAACATCTCGTTCAACGTGAAAGCCTTGCGCCAACCCCGAGCGTGGAGTTCGCGGCCCGCGCGGTCGATGGAGTCGTAGTCGTCGGCAATGAAGTAGCTCATCGCGCTACTCGTCGCCGCGCCAGGCAACGAGCGCGTCTGCCAGCACGCGGTCACGGCCGGGATCGGCGTCGAGCCCGAAGTGCTCGACCCGCTCGCGAGCTATCCAGCCGTGAAGGAACCCAGCGCCTGCTCCATCGCGGAGGTGATCGAGAAGCGGACCGATCATGCAGTCGTATTCGTCCTGACACTCGACCTCGTCGGCAACCCCGATGGCGTCCCACGCCAGAAGCAGGCGGCGCACTTCAGCCATCTGCCGCTTGGCCTCTCGCTTGTCCACGGGACCATGGTGTCGCGCCGAGTGAACCGTCGTCGACTGAGTTCAGCTCCGGCGTTCAAGATCGTGCATGTGCGCGGTTATTGCGCATTGTGCTGCCTCCTGGCCGGCCAAGACCGCGCACGTGCACGGTCTTGGCCGCTCAATCAGTCCAACAGGTCGCGAAGGGACTGGATCCATCGAAGAGCTTCGCGCGGCAGTGGACGACCTGGAACAGGCCGTCACTCAGCACTGAGGAATGCTCGCAACGAGTCGATTGTGTCGGTCTCCGCCGCTGTCTTGTCGTCCCGGTAACGGACGACTCTCGCGAAGCGGAGTGCGACGCCTCCTGGATAGCGGCTCGATCGCTGAACGCCGTCGAAAGCGATCTCGACCACCTGCTCCGGTCGAACCCTGACCACCCAGCCGTCATCCGTGACCTGAAGCTCGCGGAAGCGCTCGGTCTGCCAAGTAAGGATCTCGTCCGACATCCCTTTGAAAGTCTTCCCGACCATCACCCAGCCAGGTTCGTAACCGGTTTCCTCCGTCGTCTTGCCGAGCATCACGAAGCCGCCGGGTTGTGAGGGATCGCGCGCGCCCAGGTGGATGTTGGAGAGCCAGCCCTTGCGTCGCCCGGAACCGCGCTCGACAGCGAGCACGACCAGGTCGAGGGTGTGGACCGGCTTCACCTTGATCCACGCAGCGCCGCGGCGTCCCGCGTCATACGGCGCCGACGCGGACTTCACGACGACGCCCTCGTGACCGTCGGCGAGTGCTGCGGAGGCGAACGCTTGAGCCTGGTCCGGATCGGCGCCGACCCATCGTCGTACGCGATGTTGCTCGGGCACGAGATGTTCGAGCGCAGCCCAGCGTTCGGTCGCGGGCTGGTCGAGGAGATCGGTGCCGTCGAGGTGCAGCAGGTCGAAGAAGTACGGCGTCACAACGGTGCCGCTGTTTGCCTCGCCCTGCGTGGCTGTCCGTGACGCGGTCTCCTGGAACGGGCGGGGGCGGCCGTCGTGGGCGAGCGCGAGTGCCTCGCCATCGAGGACGATCCTGTCAGCGGGCAAGGCCCGGACGATCGCGACGACCTCGGGAAGTCGCGCTGTGATGTCGTCGAGGCTGCGGGTCGCGACGACCACCTCGTCGCCGTCGCGGTGCACCTGGATCCGGATGCCGTCGAGCTTCGCATCCACGCCGAAGACCTCACCGGCCGGTGCGGCCTTCTCGATGGCGGCCGCGACGTCAGGGGCCGACGACGCCAGCATCGGCAGCACCGGACGGCCCACGCTCAGACCCACCGCAGCGAGCGCTTCCGGTCCCTCGAAGGCCGCGTCGACGACGTACGTCGCCCCGCCGGCCAGCATCGCTGCCCGTCGTACGACGACCAGGGGCACTCTGGCAGCCAGGGCGATCGCGTCGGTGACCACGGCTTCCAGCGCGCCCTGGCGTACCTCGCCGACGGCGACGGCACGCAGCCATTCCTGTTCGGGCGCTGTCGCGGCGCCGAACAGGTCATCGGTCAGGGTGGCCCGCGCTGCCTGGGATCCGGGGCCGCCGAGCTCGGACATCGCCGCGAAGGCGGCGTCGACCTGTCCCACCGCCAGGGAGGGCGCATCGGCGGGGGAGGGAAGCGCCTGGAGGCTGCGCCAGCCCAGTCCCGTGCGACGTTGCCGTAGGCGCCCGCTCAGGTAGTGCGCAACGAGGGAGCGCTCGTCCGGCGCGGCGGCGAGCAGCAGGTCAGCGAGGAACCGGGTCTTGTCCTTGCGTGACCGAGTCGCACCCACCGCGGCCGAGACGTCGACGAGATCGCGCAGCAGCACAACGGCGTCCGATCAGTGAGTGGCCTCGAGGACCGCGGCAGACACGGCGCCCTGGATGACCTGCTCGTAGACCTCGTCGAGGCTCACTGCGGACGCGCTCGTCAGCGAGAGATCGCCGAAGTATCCGGCCACCTCGAGGGACACGAAGCCGTGCAGCGCGGCGAAAAGCGCCATGCCCGTCTGGATGAGCCGGTCCTCGGGCAGCCCCGCGGATCGCACCATCACGGCGAGGGCTTCGATCGCCTCGAGGGCGGCGGTGTAGAAGCCTTCGCGGTCGATCGGCGGTCGGGTCAGTGCGGCGTAGCGCTGCGGGTGGGTCCGGGCGAACACCCGCAGTTCGTGGCTGAGGGCGCGCAGGCCGTCGGCGCCGGCGTGGCCCATGGCCGCGGCGCGGACGTGCTCGCCGAGCATCCGCATGGCCCGCACCTGAACGAGGGCCCGCAGGTCCTCGAGGTTCGCCACGTGGTTGTAGAGCGAGGACACCCGTGCCTCGAGCTCGGCAGCGAGCGAGGTCATGGTCAGGGCGTCGTACCCGTCACGATCGACGAGAACCTCCGCTGCCTGGAGCACGGCCTCTTGGTCGAGCCGGCCGCGGCGAGCGCGGGTCGCGTCGATGGTCAACTGCCCTCCGGGAGCGTGAGGTGGGTGAAATGGGTTCGTACGATTGTGAGAGAGCGTAGTCGTCGCGGACCGAATCCGGCGACTGACAACGCCTGTGAGCCATGGGTGAATGGCCTTACAGTGCTGCGATGACCTCCCCGGACGGAGTCCGCGTGTGGCACCCGGGCCGACCGGTCCCGGTGGCCGCGATGCTTCGCCAGCAGCGTCGCGGTGGTGGCGATCCGACCCATCGTCTGGATGTGGCGGGGTGCCATTGGCGAGCGAGTCGCACGCCCGAGGGCCCTGTCTGTCTGGCCATCTCGAACCAGGACGCCGACGGTGACATCGAGGCCCGGGCGTGGGGAGAGGGCAGTGCGTGGGCACTGGCCCAGATGCCTGCGCTGCTGGGGGACCTCGACGACTGGACCGGGTTCGTGCCGCAGCATCCGCTCCTCGAGGACGCGCTGCGTCGTCACCCGAACCTTCGGCTGGGACGGACCGATCGGGTGCTGGAGGCCGTCGTACCCGCGATCATCGAGCAGAAGGTCACCGGCCAGGAGGCCTTCGCCGGCTTCCGTGCGTTGGTACGACGTCACGGCACTCCCGCGCCGGGTGCCGGTGCCGACCACCATCTGATGGTCCAGCCCGACGCGGCGACCCTGCGGTCCATCCCGTCGTGGGAGTGGCTGGCCCTCCACATCGACCCTGCTCGATCGCGGGCCGTCGTCACGGCGGCACGACACGCCGAAGCGCTCGAGCGGATTGTCGATCTGCCGGGCGAGGAGGTGGAGCGGCGTCTGCGGAGCCTCCCCGGTATCGGTGTGTGGACCAGTGCCGAGGTGCGGCAGCGCGCCTTCGGAGACCCGGATGCCGTGTCGTACGGCGACTACCACGTGGCCAAGGACGTCGGTTGGGCGCTGACGGGTGCGGAGTTCGATGACGGCGGCCTCGCCGCGTACCTTGCGCCCTGGCGTGGACACCGGGGACGGGTTCCTTTCCTCGTCGCCGCGGCCGGATTGACGCGCCCGCGACGGGGTCCACGCATGACGCCACGTGAACACCTCAGGACGCGTGACCAATTTGCGTGATATCTGTTACACCGAGCAACAGGCAGTCGCGATGCTCCGCGACTGGCGGGAATTCGCCCGCGATCGAAGGCAAGGGGTGCGCATGGGAGTCGTCGGGATGGGTGCCTACGCGCACGCTTCCGCGCAGGACGTCACGCGACTCCTCGCCGAGGTCGACCCGGCCGCGTTCATCGTCGCGATCCGTTCAGCATCTGATGCAGATCTGCTGGCTGTGACCCATGACGCACAACGGGGGTTCGCCGTTGTCGAAGGTGTGATGCAGCGCATCGGCGAGTTCGCCGTCCCCGGGCAGCTCGTGGACCTGGACTGCCACGTGCGGTGGGAGACCACGGACCTTCCCGATGTGCACCACGTCCTCCGTCTCCACGACGGTACGACGACGGTGGTTGCCGAAGGCCACGCGACCGACCTGGTGGTGCACGGGACGGCCCTCCAGCTCCTGCGCCTGGTTGCCGGTCAACTCGATGTCGCGGTCGCCTACCTCGGCGACTCGATCAGCCTCGAGGGCTCGAGCGCCGCTGCGCTCGCCCTCGCCGCACTCTTCGCCGTCGACGGCGCCACTCCACTGACGGGGCAGCCCGTCAACCCTCGCGACATCGACCCGGTGCAGGTTGCCCGGGCACTCTCCGGCGTCAGCGCCGACCATCTCCGGTCGGTCATGGCGTCGGGCTTCCGGCCGGTCATCCTCGAAGAGATCTTCGACCGGATGCCGGCCTACGTGAACGGCCGAAAGGCAGCAGGCGTCCAGATCACGGTCGGCTTCAGGTTGACCGGGCGCCCCGACGGAGAGGTGGACCGTTACGTGCTCCGACTCAGAGACGGTCAAGCGACCGTTCTCGCAGGGGAGGCGGCTGATGCCGTCGGCCGGGACGATCGCGATGCGACCGTCACCTGTGAGGCGCAGGACTTCCTGCGCCTGGCGACCGGTCACCTCAGCGCCGTGACAGGTGTGCTGCGAGGACAACTGAAGGTGCGCGGTGACAAGGTCGCTGCGCTGCGCCTCAACTCCGCTTTCGACATCCCGACGGCGGCAGCCTGATGGCCGCGGTCGTTGCAGGTGGCCGTTCGTTCGCGAGCAGCTTCATCGGCCGGTTCAAGGACGGCGTCGAGACCACGGGTGACCTGGTCAAGTTGTCGGTCGAGTCGTTGCAGTGGGGTTTCTCCGACATCCTGGCCCGCCGCTTCTCCTGGAGCGAGTTCCTGCTCCAGTGCTGGTTCATGACCCGCGTGTCGCTGTTGCCGACGATCCTGGTGTCGATCCCGTTCGGCGTCATCACGTCGGTGCAGATCGGTGCGGCCGCCAATCAGATCGGTGCGCAGTCCTTCATCGGAGCGGTCAACGGCATCGGCGTGCTCCGGCAGGGCGCGCCACTGGTGACGTCGTTGATGATCGCGGGCGCTGTCGGGTCGGCCATCTGCGCTGACCTGGGTGCGCGCACGGTCCGCGAAGAGATCGATGCGCTCAAGGTGATGGGCATCTCGCCGATCCAGCGCCTGGTGGCGCCCCGCATCCTTGCCGGGCTCCTCGTGTCGATCCTGCTGACGGTCATCGTCGCCATGACCGCCATGACCACGGCGTTCGCCATCGTCGTCGGAACCGGCCAGATCTCATCGGGCACCTACCTCGACTCCTTCGTCGGGCTCGCGCAGCCAGCTGACCTCGTGCTGGCGGAGCTCAAGGCCTTCATCTTCGGATTCGTGGCGGTCATCGTCGCGGCGCACAAGGGCCTGCACGCGTTCGGTGGTCCGAAGGCAGTTGCTGACGCGGTCAACCAGGCCGTCGTCCTCAGCGTGATCCTGTTGGCCGTCATCAACGTCGGTCTGACCCAGGCCTACGTCATGCTCTTCCCCGGAGGTGCCTGATGTCCCAGGTCCAGCTAGGACGCACCCTCGGGTCGCGGTTCTCCGATGCCTTGGTCGGCCTGACCGACGGCTTCATGTCGACGCTCGCCCAACTCGGGTCGTTCGTCACCTTCGCGGGCAAGGTCTTCGTCAACATCCCTTCGACGATCGCCATGTACCCGAAGGAGGTGCTGCGTCAGATCAAGGACATCGCCTGGGGCAGCGGCGCACTCCTGGTCGGTGGCGGCACCGTCGGCGTCATGATCCTGTTGTCGGTCGCGGCCGGAACGTCGATCGGCATCGAGGGCTTCAACGGTCTCGAGATCGTCGGCCTGGCACCGCTGACCGGCTTCATCTCCGCCAGCGTGAACACTCGTGAACTGGCGCCCCTGATCGCGGCGCTCGCGCTCGGCGCCCAGGTCGGATGTCGGTTCACGGCGCAGATCGGGTCGATGAAGATCCATGAGGAGATCGACGCGATCGAGGTGATGGCGGTGAGCGCGATGCGTTACGTCGTGACCACCCGCGTCATCGCCTGCATGGTCGCGATCCTGCCGCTCTACCTGATCGGTCTGATCGGCAGCTACGCCGCCTCCCAGGCGTCGGTCGTCTTCCTGTTCGGACAGTCACCGGGTCAGTACGACCACTACTTCTCTTCCTTCGTGCAGGGCCGCGACATCGTCTTCTCGATCATCAAGATCCTGATCTTCGCGCTCACGGTGGCGCTCATCCACTGCTGGTACGGGATGAGGGTTGGCGGCGGCCCGCAGGCCGTCGGCGAGGCCACCGGCACCGCCATTCGTGCGTCCATCGTGTCCATCGTCGTTCTCGACATGATCCTCACCCTGGTGTTCTGGGGCGGGGACCCAGGCTTCCGGATCTCGGGGTGAGGTGAAGAAATGGCTCGCGAAGAAACTCGGCAGCAGCTCGCCCGACGGGGGCTGATCGCGCTGGTCGCCCTGGCGGTCATCGGTGCGCTCATCACGTTGCGCAGCAATGGCACCTTCGGCTCCAAGCCGCACGTCACCGCAGAGGTCGCCAACGCCGGCGGCTCGCTGCGTGCTGGCTCCGACGTGAAGATGAACGGCGCCATCGTCGGCAAGGTCTCCTCCATCGACCGGGCGAAGTCCGGCGGCGGTGTGACCATCGACATCGAGATGTCCGAGGACGACATCGACTCCGTGCCGGCCAACGCGGTGGCCCGGGTGCTGCCCGCGACGGTGTTCGGTACGACGTTCGTGGACCTCGTGCTCTACGGAAAGGGTTCCGGAAAGCTGAAGGCCGGGTCGGTGGTCAAGGCCGACTCCAGCCAGGGCACGCTGGAACTGCAGCAGGCGCTGGACGACATCGACCGACTGGTCAAGGCCCTCGGGCCGGCCGAGCTCGCGTCGGCGATCGGATCGGCAGCCGAGGCCCTCGACGGCCGAGGCGGCCAGATCGGTGAGCAGGTCCGGGTGCTCAACTCGTACCTCGACAGGCTCAACCCGAGGATGCCCCAGGTGCGTGCCGACCTGACGGCACTGGCGTCCACGACGAAGCTGCTCGACGAGATCGCTCCTGACCTGCTCGACGCGACGGACGACGTGCTGGTCACGTTGAACACCATCGTCACGCAAGAGGCGTCCCTGACGGCGCTGATCTCCGGCGGCACCACCCTGGCCCGCACCGCACGTGGCTTCCTCAGCAAGAACGAGAAGGCGCTGGTTCGATTCATCAACGGGTCGGCCGTGCTGCTCGATGCGGTGTACGACAACCGCAGGGCCGGCATCACGGACGCGATCGCCGTGAACATCGCCCTCGGCAAGGTCATCCCGACGACCGTGAGAGAAGGATTCGTGAAGACCGACGGCACGATCAAGCTCGGTGTGCCGCGCTACTACAGCCAGCGGCCGACGTACCGCACCGGCAGCACCGATCAGGCGGGCATCGGCGGATTGTTGGGGTCGGGCCGATGACCGGGCTCCGGACGATCGCGATCAAGTTCGCGGCCTTTGCCACCCTCAGCGGCCTGCTGCTCATGTTGTTGATCAACACGATGACCAACGGGGTGTCCGGCGACACCCGGGAGGTCGTCGCCGAGTTCAGTGACGTCAGCGGTCTGCGGATCGGTGACGACGTGAAGGCGGCCGGTGTCCGGGTCGGTCAGGTCAAGAAGATCGAGGCCACCGACGAAGGCGCTGAGATCACCCTGGAGGTTGCCCGTGAGCAGGCAGTCCTCGACAACACCAAGCTCGTGATGCGCTACCAGAACCTCCTCGGCCAGCGTTACATCGGCATGGTGCAGGGCTCCAAGCGAGGCGCCGAGGTCGAGGACGGAGCCAAGGTGCCGGTGACACAGACAGACCCGGGCTTCGACCTGACCGAGTTGCTCAACGGTTTCCGTCCGCTGTTCAAGGTGCTGCAGCCGGCCGACGTGAACACGCTGGCCACGTCACTCGTCAAGGTCCTGCAGGGGGAGGGCGGCACCATCGAGCAGCTCCTCAAGCAGACCGGCGAGCTGAGCAACTTCCTGGCCGACAAGGACGCCGTCATCGGTCAGGTCATGACGAACCTCAAGCCGGTGCTCGACAACCTGGCCGGCCAGGGCGACGAGCTCACCGCCACCGTTCGGGAACTGCGGGGTCTGATGACAGGCCTTGCCCAGGACCGCGAGTCGATCGGTGCGTCGATCGACGGGGTCAGCCGCCTGGTCGGAGCGACGAGTTCGCTCCTCAAGGAGGTCAAGGTTCCCCTGGTGAAGGCGACGGATCGCTTCGTGACGGTTGCCGACATGCTCGAGAAGTCGCGAGGAAGTCTGGAGGACGCGGTGCCCGCATTCGGGACCATCTTCGAATCGCTCGGTAGAGCGACGTCGTACGAGAACGCGTTGAACGTCTACGTGTGTTCGTTGTCGATCGCCCTGACCGAGAACGCCGGCGGGATCAACCCGGTCGGCAACAACGGACCCTGGTCGGCGGTGTGTCGATGAAGCCCATGAATGAGCGCGACCCCATGAAGGTCGGCATCATCACGATCGCGATCCTCGGCCTCATCGGTGCTGTGGTCGTCGTCCTGAGTGTCACGTCGTTCGGTACGAAGAAGTACACCGCGATCGTCGAGCACACCGCGGGTCTGCGGTCCGGTGAGGACGTCCAGGTTCACGGCGTCAACTCCGGCAAGATCACGGGCGTCGAGCTCGAGGATGACCACGTGCTGGTCAGCTTCGTACTCGACAGCGACATCGAACTCGGCAACCAGACCACCGCCACGGTCAAGGTGGCCACCCTGCTGGGCAGCCACTATCTCGAGGTGGATCCCAACGGAACGGGCTCGCTCGCGAACGGCCAGATCCCGATGGACCGCACGTCGGTGCCCTACAACCTCCAAGACGTCATCGAGGAGGGCACCAAGGCGCTCGACAAGCTCGACCCCGACATCCTGGCCAAGGCACTGACCGCCATGGCCGGAACGCTGGGCGCGAGCGAGGACGAGATCGGGCCGGCGCTCGAGGGCGTCGCCCGACTCTCCGAGGTCATCTCGAAGCGCTCCGACCAGGTCGGGGACCTGCTGGTCTCGACGCGCAGCGTGACCGACCAACTGTCCGCGAGCAGCGAGGACATCGTCGGCCTGATGAAGCAGGCCAACCTCGTGGTCAGCGAGATCACCAGCCGCAAGGACGCCATCCACACGCTCCTCGTGGAGACCACCGAGCTCTCGAAGGCGCTGACTGCGATCGTCAAGGCGACCAACGGCAAGTTGAAGCCGGCCCTGACTGACCTGAACGCGGTGTTGGACACCCTCAACAGGCAGGACAAGCAGTTGACTCACCTGCTCGAGGTGATGGGCCCCTCGGTCCGGTACGTCGCCAACGCGACCGGCAGCGGTCCGTTCGTGCCGCTCTACCTCAAGCCGCCCGCCGTTCCGGCGGACGACACGACCTGCAAGCTGCGGGGTGACTGCCAGTGACCAGCTCCAGAAGTCTGCTCCGCGCCCTGGGGGCCCTCGTCGTGACGGGCGCGGTCCTGGCCACCTCCGGGTGTGGTGTCGGCCCCGGCTCGGACAAGATGACGGTGAAGGCCTACCTGGTCGACTCGGCCGGTCTGTTCGTCGGCAACGACGTGGGCGTCCTGGGCGTCAACGTCGGCTCGATCACCTCGATCGAGCCGGCCGGCGACAAGGTCCTGGTCACGATGGAGATCGACGGCGACCAGCCGGTGCCGGCAGACGCCGGTGCGGTGGTCGTGGCCCGCTCAGTGGCGACGGACCGCTACATCGAACTCACCCCGGTGTACCGCGAAGGCGCGAAGATGGCCGACGGCGCCACCATCGATGTCGATCGCACCCAGTCGCCTGTCGACTTCGACCAGGTTCTCGACTCGCTCAACGAGTTCGCGACCGGTATCGGCGGCAACGTCGAGACGACGAAGGCCGTCCAGCGATTCATCGATGCAGGCACCAGTGCCCTCCAGGGCCGCGGCCCGTTGTTGAACCAGACCATCCACTCCCTGGCCGACGGCGTCAGCGGGATCTCCTCCCAGCGGGAGGACATCGCGGCGACGTTGAAGTCCCTGGACGTGCTGCTCAGCAGCATCGCGACCAACGAGTCCACGGCCAGGACCTTCATCCAGCAGGTGTCCCGGGCCTCGAAGATCCTGGCTGATGAGCGGGAGAACTTCCGTTCGGCCCTGCGGTCCCTTGATGAGGCAGTCACCACCGTGGCCAAGTTCGCGGTCGACAACCGTCAGGAGATCGTCGACACCCTCGATGGTTCGACCGAGTTGATGAACACCGTGCTGTCGAAGCAGGGCAGGCTCGAGGAGATCCTCCGCGTGATGCCGCTCGCCCTGCAGAACCTCGCACTGATCAAGGGTGATCGTCTGCCGGTCCGGATCGATCCACTGATCCTGGTGCCGCTCGGCGACGTGTTGCAGGACATCTGTGACGGACTGCTGCAGGGCACCCTCTGCGATGCACTCATCGGGACAGGACTGGGCCAGTGAAAGGGACGATGACCATGCGCTCGACCTCTGCCCGCGCCGTCGCGGCTGCAGCGCTGGCGCTCACGGTCGGCTCACTGTCCGCCTGCGGTACGACGATGCGTGACCTCCCGATCCCGGGCACCGGGGTCTCCGGAGACACGATCGAGGTCAAGGCACAGTTCTCCGAGGCGCTGAACCTCGCCGTCGGTGCACCGGTCAAGGTCAACGGCGTCGACATGGGCAAGGTCAAGTCGGTGACGGTGGACGACTTCGTCGCCGAGGCCACGATGACGCTGAAGACCGACGCCGAGCTCCGGGAGGGCGCGCACGCACGCCTGCGCTACACCACCCCGCTGGGCGAGCTCTTCGTGGACGTCACCAACCCCGCCACGGGGGCAGAGCTCGGCGACGACGCGACGCTCGCGCTGAAGGACACCGAGACCGCTCCGACGGTCGAGGACGCGCTGGCGCAGGCCTCCCTCCTGATCAACGGTGGTGGTCTGGAACAGCTCCAGACCGTCACCGAGGAGCTCAACACCGCGCTCGTCGGAAACGAGGGCGACTACCGCACCCTGCTGGATCGTGCATCGGTGTTCCTGACCCAGGCCAACGCCACGACCCAGAGCATCGACCAGGTCCTGAACTCCCTGAACGGGCTCTCGACGACGCTGGCAGCACGACAGGGCACGATCAACCGGGCGGTCCAGGACATCAGGCCGGCCGCGAAGGTCCTGCGTGAGAAGACGCCCGACTTCACGCGGCTGCTTGCCGAGATCGAGAACTTCACCAGTGCCGCGAACAGCACGGTGAACGCAACCCGGTCCCAGTTGCTCAGCATGCTGACGGAGCTGGAACCGGTCCTGGCCGAGTTCGCCAAGAACAACGGGACCTTCGAGTCCTCGCTCAAGCTGCTGATCGCAGGTGCCAGGGCGGTTGACGAGGTCGCGGCGACCGACTACCTCAACATCAGCCTCGAACTCCACCTCAATGGCATCGATGCCACGGGCGTGGTGGAGGGCACCATTGCTGGTCTGCTCGGTCTGCTCGGACTCAATCCGAACACGCCCGGGCTCGGCGACCTGCTCGACCTCGGTGGCCTGCTGAACCTCGGCGGACTGGCTCCGGCCAGCAAGTCGACGCAATCGGGCTCCACGACCAAGTCCGGGACGTCCGGCAGCACGACCGGCTCGGGCAGCAAGCCCGATCCGCTGGGACTCAACGGCCTCCTGCAGGGCCTGCTCGGAGGAGGATCGCGATGATGAAGATCCTGAGTGATCGTCTGTACCTGAGCCTCATCGGCATCGGGCTGGTCCTGGTGTTCGCCACTGCCTACATCTTCGCGGAGGTGCTCGACCAGCCGCTGACGAAGCGGCCGGTCAAGATCGACGTCGAGCTCGCCCAGACCGGCGGGTTG
Organism: Nocardioides sp. WS12; assembly: GCF_014108865.1. Classification (NCBI taxonomy): domain Bacteria; kingdom Bacillati; phylum Actinomycetota; class Actinomycetes; order Propionibacteriales; family Nocardioidaceae; genus Nocardioides; species Nocardioides sp. WS12. The sequence continues at coordinate 2,837,387 of NZ_CP053928.1, forward strand.
TTCGAGGGATCGGCGGTGACCTACCGCGGCGTGAAGATCGGCAAGGTCGAGAAGATCGTCCCCTCGCAGGACGGCGTGGTGGCGGAGATCGCGATCACCACGGAAACGGACATCCCCAAGGATTCCGTGGTCCGGGTCCGCAGTCTGTCCCCGGTCGGCGAGCAGTACGTCGACTTCCAGCCGAAGTCCACCAAGGGACCATTCCTCGCGTCGGGCGACGTGATTCCCGCGGAGTCCACCGACATCCCCAAGAGCCTGAGCTCGACGGTCATCGCGGTGAACAGCGTGCTGCGCCAGATCGATGACAAGAAGCTGCGCATCGTCCTCGGTGAACTGAGCACGGGCCTCAAGGGCACCGGCACCGACCTGGGGCAGATCCTCGACCAGGGCACGGCGATCCTGGCCACCCTGAACGAGGTGTGGCCCGAGACCGACCGCCTGATCACCAACGCCGGTACGGTGCTGCCGATCGTGACCGACAACGCGGACTCGCTGAAGGTGCTCGCACAGTCCTCGAAGCAGTTCGCTCAGTTCCTCCGCGAGTACGACCCCGAGTTGCGTGACATCCTCAAGCGCACCCCGGCGCAGCTCCAGGAGCTGGTGCGGCTGATCAACGACGCAGACACGGTGCTGCCGGGCTTCTTGGCCACGGGGGTTAGTTTCACTGACGTGTTCCGATCCTACGAGCCGCACCTGCGCGCCCTGCTCCAGTCCTACGAGCCCGGGCTGCGGTCGCTGATCGCGAAGGTCAAGGGCGGCGAGTTGCGCATCCAGATCATCGGCGACAAGAGCCCGCGCTGCAAGGACTACGGCACCACGCGCCTCAACCCGGTGAACACAGAGCGTCGGCCGCTCCAGAAGGACGCTCGCTGTGAAGCGTCGTTCGCCAACCTCCAGCGCGGTGCCGACAAGGCGCCCGGGCCCGTTCGGTGAAGATCAGGAACAGCCTGCACCGGGCCGCCGGCCCACTCGTAGCCCTGGTGCTCGCGGGTGCCGTGCTGTCGGGCTGCGGAGCCGACGACCAGCAGGCGAAGGACCTCAAGGAGGCCCGCGCGAAGGTGCAGGAGTTGACGGCAGAGGACACCGCCGCCGACGAGGCGCTGGCTGCGGCCAAGGTCCTGCTCGCCGAGATCACGACGTACTCCTGGAAGGAGGGTGACCACGAGTTCGCGTGGCTCGAGAAGATCGCGGGCACCGAGCTGAAGGAGAAGCTCGCTCCCAACGTCCCTCTCCTCCAGGAGCAGATCGTCAAGGGCAAGGTCACCGCCAAGGGCCAGGTCGTCGACTCTGCGGCCCGCGTGGTCGATGACACGCAGGTCGAGGTGTTGGCGTTCGTGGACCAGGCGATCACGGACGAGACCAACAAGGACATCAAGATCGAGGAGCAGCGGGTCAGCATGACCATGAAGCTCGTCGACGACGAGTGGCTGGTCGATCGGCTCGAGCTTCTCAGTGGCACCAACAACGAGCCCGTGCAGTAGTGCGTCAGCCCTCCAACCCGATGCTCTAGATTGACGCGCGTGGCGCATGGTGACAGGGACCCGCTCGCCGGGCTGAGGACGGTGCTGCGGCGGGTCCTGCTCACGGTGATCGGTGTGCCGTTCGTGGTGGCCTTCGCCATGTCCGTGGTCGACTCCTACCGCCGGCGCGGCAAGCGCCCCAAGCCGTTCCCGACGAGGGAGCCCCACACGGTCACCGTGGGCGACGGACAGATCACGACGTACACCTTCGGTCGTGACCTGTACGACGACATGCTGGCCGCGATCGAGGGTGCTGAGCGGCAGATCCTCTTCGAGACCTACATCTGGAAGGGCGACGCGACGGGGGAGCGGTTCAAGCGGGCCCTCATCGCTGCCGCCGACCGGGGCGTCGACGTCTACTGCATCTACGACGCGTTCGCGAACCTCGTGGTCTCGCCCGCGTTCAAGCGGTTCCCGGCCCATGTGAAGGTACTCAAGTACCCCGTTTACTCCGCAGGCTGGCGCTTCTTCGACCTGCGTCGCTACGGCCGGGACCACCGCAAGATCCTCGTCGTCGACGACAACGTCGGATTCATCGGTGGCTACAACATCGGCTCCAGTTACGAGACCGAGTGGCGCGACACCCACGTCCGGATCACCGGGCCAGCGGTGTGGGACCTCAAACGGGCGTTTGCCGACTTCTGGAACCTCAACCGCCGTCGCCGCATTCGCACCTCCGAGCGGCCCCTGCTGCTGGAGACGGCCTCGACCTGGGAGCCGCGGGTCCGGGTGCAGCGCAACGTCCCGCGCCTGTGGATGTTCCCGATCCGCTCGATGTACATCGAGGCGATCAACCGGGCCAGCCACAACGTGTGGATGACCCAGGCGTACTTCCTCCCCGACGAGGACTTCATCGACGCAGTCAAGGCCGCGGCGCGACGCGGTGTCGACGTACGCCTGCTCCTGCCGCTGAAGTCGAACCACATCGTGGCCGACTGGATTTCCCGCGGGTACTTCAGCCAGTTGCTCGACTCCGGTGTGCGGATCCTTCGCTATCGCGACGCGATGGTGCACGCCAAGACGGCCACCGTCGACGGGAACTGGGCCACGGTCGGCACGGCCAACATCGACCGGCTCAGCCTGCAGGGCAACTTCGAGATCAACGTCGAGATCATCGACGAGGGCTTCGCCCGCGATCTGGAGGCGATCTTCGAGGTCGACCAGTCCCACTGCCTCGAGCTCACCAGCGGTGAGTGGGAGGCGCGCGACGTGCACCGCAAGTTCACCGAGATGCTGCTCACCCCCCTTCGCCCGCTCCTCTGAGGAGGCCCCATGTGGTTCCGAGCCCCGGTGCGTGACCTCGCCGGCAAGCAGGTCTTCGTCACCGGCGCAGCGAGCGGTATCGGCCGCGCCGTGGCCGAGTACGCCGCCGAACGGGGCGCCGTCCTGCACCTGACCGATCTCCAGGCCGATGCCCTGGCGGCCGTGGCCGACGACATCCGGGCCGGCGGTGGCCAGGTCGCCACCGCGGAACCGGCGGACGTCTCCGACCACGCCCAGGTACGACGCCTGGCGGCCCACGTCACGCAACGGTCCGGTCCGATGGACGTCGTCCTCAATGTCGCCGGCATCGCGATCTGGGGGACGGTACGCAGCCTGGAACCCGAACACTGGCAACGACTCGTCGACGTGAACCTGATGGGCCCGATCCATGTCATCGAGGAGTTCCTCCCGCCGATGATCGACGCCGGACGTGGTGGCCAACTGGTCAACGTGTCGTCCGCGGCCGGCATCATTGCCATGCCCTGGCATGCGGCGTACAGCGCCACGAAGTTCGGCCTGCGCGGGGTGTCGGAGGTGCTTCGCTATGACCTGCGCAAGCACCGGATCGGCGTCAGCCTGGTGTGCCCGGGCGGTGTCGACACCGGACTGGTGGCGACCATCCGGATCGCCGGGATCGACCAGCAGAACAAGGCCTTCGTCCGTGCCCGCGGGCACTTCCAGAAGCGGGCGGTGACTCCGGAGAAGGCCGCTGAGGCGATCTGGCGGGGCGCGTTGCGCAACCGCTACTGGGTCTACACCTCAGCCGACATCCGGCTGGTCCACTGGCTGCAGCGGTACTTCCCGCCCGGCTACGCCGTCGCGATGCGGGTCTTCAACTACGGGGCCAACCGGGTGCTCCCGTCCGTGGAGAAGGCGCGCCGTCCCGACCCGGCGGAGTCGGCATGACGACCGAGTCCGGAGCGCGTGTCGCTCCCGGCGGGTGGCGTGACGTCGGTCCGCTTGTCGCCGGGTTCGCCCGGGTCGCCGGTCGGGTGCAGGGCACCGAACCGCCTGCCGTGTTCCTCACCCTGGGTCGCCACCGTCGGTTGTTCTGGGGCTGGCTGCACTTCGCGGGTCGCCTGATGCCGGGAGGCCGACTGGCGCGTCGGGAATCGGAGTTGGTGATCCTTCGGGTCGCGAGCCGGCGTGGGTCGGCCTACGAGCTGGAACAGCACCGCAGGCTCGGTCGCCGCGCCGGGCTCAGCCGTGACGAGATCGCGGCCATCGAGACGGCCGAGGAGTCTGCTGGCTTCTCCGCCCGTGAACGGCTGCTGCTGCGTGCCACCGACGAACTGGTCGCCGACCAGGACCTGTCCGACGCCCTCTGGGCCGACCTGGGCCAGGAGTTCGATGAGCGCGAGAAGATCGAGATCGTGATGCTCGTCGGGCACTACGCGATGCTGGCGACCGCGTTGCACGCCCTGCGGGTGCAACCGGACAAGGCACGCTGACGGGGCTGTCGGTGCCCGCCCGTACGCTGAATCCATGCGTCCGGTCACTGATCTCGAGCGTCGAGTCGCCCCTTTCCATGTCGAGTCGGACTACGTTCCCTCGGGCGACCAGCCTGCGGCCATCGCGGAGATCACCAAGCGCCTGAACGCGGGGGCCAAGGACGTCGTACTCCTCGGTGCCACCGGCACGGGCAAGACGGCCACGGTGGCCTGGGTCGCCGAGCAGGTCCAGCGCCCCCTGCTCGTGCTGCAGCCCAACAAGACGCTGGCCGCCCAGTTCGCGAACGAACTGCGCCAACTCTTCCCGAACAACGCCATCGAGTACTTCGTGTCGTACTACGACTACTACCAACCCGAGGCGTACGTCCCGCAGACCGACACCTACATCGAGAAGGACTCCTCGATCAACGAGGAGGTCGAGCGGCTGCGTCACTCGGCCACCAACAGCCTGCTGACCCGTCGCGACGTGATCGTGGTGTCGACGGTGTCGTGCATCTACGGCCTCGGCACCCCGCAGGAGTACGTCGACCGGATGCTCCGGTTGCGTGTGGGCGAGGAGCACGACCGCGACTCGGTGCTGCGCCGCCTCGTCGAGATCCAGTACACCCGCAACGACATGGCGTTCACCCGCGGCACCTTCCGGGTCCGGGGGGACACCCTGGAGATCTTCCCCGTCTACGAAGAGCTCGCCGTGCGCATCGAATTCTTCGGCGACGAGATCGAGCGGCTGATGACGCTGCACCCGGTGACCGGTGAAGTGCTCACCGAGGACACCGAGCTCCACGTCTTCCCGGCCAGCCACTACATCGCCGGCCCGGAGCGGATGGAGAAGGCGATCAACGGCATCGAGCTCGAGCTCGCCGACCAGCTCGCGACCTTCGAGCGGCAGGGCAAGATGCTCGAGGCGCAGCGGCTGCGGATGCGCACGACGTACGACGTCGAGATGATGCGGCAGGTCGGTTCCTGTTCGGGCATCGAGAACTACTCGATGCACATGGATGGCCGTGGGCGCGGCACGGCACCCAACACGCTCCTGGACTACTTCCCCGAGGACTTCCTCATGGTGGTCGACGAATCGCACGTGGCGATCCCGCAGATCGGTGGCATGTACGAGGGCGACATGTCGCGCAAGCGGAATCTCGTCGATCACGGTTTCCGGCTGCCGAGTGCGATGGACAACCGGCCGCTGCGCTGGGAGGAGTTCCTCGAGCGGATCGGTCAGACGATCTACCTGTCGGCGACCCCGGGAAACTACGAGCTCGACAAGGTTCAGGGTGACGTCGTCGAGCAGATCATCCGCCCGACGGGCCTGGTCGACCCGCAGGTGGTCGTGAAGCCGACCAAGGGCCAGATCGACGACCTGATCCACGAGATCCGGGTGCGCACCGAGAAGCAGGAGCGGATCTTGGTCACCACGTTGACCAAGAAGATGTCCGAGGACCTCACCGACTACCTCCTCGACGCCGGCATCCGGACCCGTTATCTGCACTCCGAGGTCGACACCCTCAAGCGCATCGAGCTGCTGCGTGACCTCCGGCTGGGCCTGTACGACGTCCTCGTCGGCATCAACCTGCTGCGTGAGGGCCTCGACCTGCCGGAGGTCTCACTCGTCGCGATCCTGGACGCCGACAAGGAAGGCTTCCTGCGCTCGGACAAGTCCCTGATCCAGACGATCGGCCGGGCCGCGCGCAACGTGTCGGGCGAGGTCCACATGTACGCCGACCGGATCACCCGGTCGATGGAGTCGGCGATCGAGGAGACCAACCGGCGCCGCGAGAAGCAGGTCGCCTACAACGTGGCCCACGGTGTCGACCCCCAGCCGCTGCGCAAGAAGATCGCCGACATCACCGAGATGCTGGCCCGCGAGGACGAGACCACCCAGGAGTTGCTCCAGTCCTGGGCCGATGCCGGCGTGAAGGGGCGCGCCGGGGGAGTCCGGCCCAAGAAGTCGCCGACCCCGCAACTGCGGAGCACCGACATCGGCGGGCACGCTGCCGCCCTGGCGGGCCTGCCGAGTGCCGACCTCGCCCAGCTGATCCAGGACCTCACCGACCAGATGAAGGGTGCCGCAGCGGAGCTCCAATTCGAGCTCGCGGCGCGGTTGCGTGACGAGATCAGCGACCTGAAGCGTGAACTCCGTCAGATGATGGAAGCAACGAAATGACGTCTGCCACTCAGTGGCGGCGCGCGGCCAGCCCGACCATCCGGGCGACGACCAGCGCGATGTAGAACACCCCGGCCACCTGCTCGACCATCACGAACGATCGCGCCTGGTCCATCACCGGGTAGACGTCGGACAGGCCGACGCTGGTCAGTGTGGTGAAGGACAGGTAGAGCAACTCGAACCACGGCAGCGCGTCGGCGCCGTCCGGGCTGTTGAAGCCGATGAAGGATCCGGGCCAGAGCACCTGGGCCGCGGCGTAGAGGTAGGCGAATCCCCAGGCGACCACGGTGAACGCCGCGCCGGTCGCGAAGATCTCGTCGCGGGTCACTTCGTCGTCGTGGAACAGGTACCGGAGCATCGCGTAGGACACGAAGAAGTAGAAGGGCACGTGGAAGGCCGCTGAGGCCAGCACGACCCATTCGGTGTCCGGGCTGATCGCCTCGGCGACGCTCAGCAGCATCGCCGGGATGCCGAGCAGTCCTGCGACCCAGGCGAGGACGGGCGTGCGTCGTACCGCCCAGACCGCGGTGAGGACCACCAGCATCTGCACCACGCCCAGGACTGCCCGCCCAACGGTGGAGCCGTCGAGGCTCGGATAGGCCAGCACGACGATGAGTTGGGCGAACAGCAGACACGCCGACGGATGGCGCCCGGCGGCCTGCGCGGCGGTCGCGATTCGGCTGTCTGCGGTGGGCACGTCCCGATCCTAGGGAACGGGTCGGGTACGGCAGGGGAGGCGGGGCGCGGTGGCCCACCGTGACCCCGGTGCGGGGCGGCGCGTTGGGTCAGTAGCGGCGTTGTAGCGTTGGTCACAACGAGAACGTGTTCTACTATTGCCGAGCAGTGCGGTTCAGGCCGCTCAGGGACATGACGGGAAGAGGAGACGGGGCGTGGCGTTCAACGCCGTTTCGGTCGTACGCGGCCCCGGTGAAATCGCGGTCATGGTGGTCGAGGTCACCAAGATCATCTTCACTCGCAAGTTCCAGCTCCGGGAGTTCCTCGAGCAGGCCTGGTTCGTCACCACCGTGACGTTGATGCCCACGATCATGGTGTCGATCCCGTTCGGCGCGGTCATCTCGCTCCAGGTCGGCAACCTGACCGGCCAGCTCGGTGCGCAGTCGTTCGCGGGCGCCACCGCCGTGCTCGCCACGGTGCGCGAGGCGGCGCCGATGGCGGCCGCCATGATCATCGCCGGCGCCGCCGGGTCCGCCATCTGTTCGGACCTCGGTGCCCGCAAGATCCGCGAAGAGATCGATGCCATGGAAGTGCTGGGCATCGACCCGCTCGAACGCCTGGTGGCGCCGCGCGTGGTGGCAACGGTCTTCGTGGCCCTGATGATCAACGGCATCGTGATCGCCGCAGGCATCGGTGGCGGCTACTTCTTCACGGTCATCGTCCAGGGCGGGTCCGCCGGGGCCTTCCTGTCGACCTTCGCTCAGCTCGCGTCGCTGCCTGACCTCTACATCGCCATGATCAAGGCCGCCATCTTCGGTTGGCTGGCGGCGATCATCGGCGCCTACAAGGGCCTCAACGCGGGCGGCGGCCCGAGTGGTGTCGGCCGCGCTGTGAACGAAGCGGTCATCATCGCGTTCATGGCGTTGTTCTTCCTGAACGCCGTGATCACCGCCATCTACTTCCAGGTCGCACCGCCGGTGGGTCTGTGATGTCAGCGGCCAGCGAGTTCTTCGGAGGCGCCGTCAAGGCACGTCGTGCCTCCCTCGAGGGGTACGGCGACCAGCTGCTCTTCTATGTCAAGGCGCTCGCCTGGGCGCCGCGTGCCATCCGGCGCTACCCCCGCGAGATCTCGAACACCCTCGCCGAGGTCGCCTTCGGTGCCGGGGGATTGAGCCTGATCGCCGGGTCGGTCGGCGTCATCGCGTTCATGGCGTTCTTCGCTGGCACCGAGGTCGGTATCCAGGGCTACGCCTCGCTCAGCCAGATCGGCGTCGCGAAGTTCAGCGCCTTCATCTCGGCCTACTTCAACACGCGTGAGGTCGCCCCGTTGGTGTCGTCGATCGCGCTCGCCGCGACGGTCGGCTGCGGCTACACCGCGCGGCTCGGTGCGATGCGGATCTCGGAGGAGATCGACGCGCTCGAGGTGATGGGCATCCCGTCCCTGCCGTTCCTGGTGACCACCCGGATGATCGCGGCCTTCATTGCGGTCATCCCGCTCTACATCGTCGCCCTGTGCGCGTCGTACCTCTCGCCTCGGCTCATCGTCACGATGATCTACGGCCAGTCCGCCGGCACCTATGACCACTACTTCCTGCAGTTCCTGCCGCCGATCGACATGCTCTGGTCCTTCTTCAAGCTGTTGTTCCTGGCGGTCGCGGTGATCCTGATCCACTGCTACTACGGCTACACCGCGTCCGGCGGACCCGCCGGCGTGGGGCGTGCCGTCGGTACCGCCATCCGGACCAGCATCGTGACCATCGTGGTGGCCGACTTCTTCTTGAGTTTCGCCATCTGGGGCTCCACAACGACCGTCAGGATCACCGGATGAGGGGGGTCCTGCCGTGCTGGTGAACATCCACCACGACAGCGCGAAGGAGCACAACCGGCTCCTGGTCGCTGGTGTCGTCTTCCTCAGCGTCATCGCGCTGCTGCTCTGGCTGTCGATCGCGATCTACAACAAGACGTTCGACAACAGCACCATCGTCACCGTGAAGGCGGACCGCGCCGGCCTGCAGTTGGCGAAGTTCGGCGACGTGCGTCTCAACGGTGCGCTCGTCGGACGGGTCGACAAGATCTCCCAGGACGGCGAAGAGGCCGAGATCACCCTGGCCATCGAGCCCGATGCGGCCACGAAGATCCCGGCGAACGTCGAGGTGCAGATCCTGCCCACGACGTTGTTCGGCCAGAAGTTCGTGGCGCTGATCCGGCCGGAGGCTGCGTCGGAGACCCCGCTCAAGGACGGCGACGTGATCCCGTCGGACCGGGTCGAGACCAACGTCGAGCTCAGCCAGATCCTCGCTGACCTGTTCCCGCTGCTGCGTGCGGTGCGTCCTGCTGACCTCAACGCCACCCTCAACGCGCTGTTGACCGCGCTTGAGGGCCGTGGCGAGGACATCGGAGAGACGATGGACCAGCTCGGCCAGTACATCGGTGCGATCGACGAATCCCTGCCGACCCTGCGCAAGGACCTGATCGCGCTCGCCGAAGTGGCCGACGCCTACGACCTCGCGGCGCCTGACCTGCTCGACGTGCTCGACAACGTCACCGTGAGCAGCAAGACGGTGACGGAGAAGGCCGCCGACCTCGACGTCTTCTTCTCCGACCTCACCGGTCTGGCGAACACCTCGCGCCGCATCCTCGGTGACAACGAGCAGAACCTGATCCGGATGGGCCAGGTCACTGCGCCGGTCATCGCACTCCTGGCGCGGTACTCACCCGAGTTCCCCTGCCTGATCCGCGGTGCGGCCAACTACGAGCCGATCCTCTCCAAGACGTTCGAGGGCAACGTCGTCAAGCAGTACATGGAGTTCTTCACGCCGCAGTTCCGGCCCTACGACGAGCGCGACCTCCCGGAGTACGGCGAGGTCGGGCACGGACCGTGGTGTGCGGGCCTGCCGTCGTTCAAGGTTCCGGCCGACCAGAAGACGCTCGACCAGGGCTCCGACATCGACGAGAAGGGCGGGTACCTCCCGTTCCCGATCCCCGGCCTGCCCAACCCGAACCCCGCCGCACACATCGACAGTGGCTACGCCGGCAGCGCCGGCGAGCAGGAGGTCCTCAACGCGATGCTCGCTGGTGACAGCGGCCGTACCCCCGAGGCGTACGGCGCCCTGGGCTCCCTGCTGTACGGGCCTGTTGTCCGTGAAGGGCAGGCGGCCGGATGAGCAGTCTTCCCACCGAGGCGAACCTGCGCCGTCAGCGGAACGCCCCGACGTACGCCGCTGCGATCAAGCTCGGCATCTTCACCCTGGTGTCCATCTTCGTGACCGGCCTGCTGGCTGTGATCATGGGCAACATCGGTTTCGGTGACCGCAACGAGTTCCGGGCCATCTTCACCAATGCGACGTCGCTGTCGAAGGGCGACGACGTACGCGTCGCGGGCGTCAACGTCGGCGAGGTCAAGAAGGTCGAGCACCACAACCGGTCGCAGGCGATCGTGACGTTCAAGGTCGACACCGGCGTGAAGATGACGACCGCCTCGCGGGCCGAGATCCGGTTCCTCAACCTCGTCGGCGACCGCTACATGGCGCTCGAGGCGGGCACCGGTTCCGAGGACGCGCGTCCGCTGGAGTCCGGAGCCACGATCCCGGTCGACCACACGAAGCCGGCCCTCGACCTGACCGTGCTCTTCGACGGGTTCAAGCCCCTGTTCGCCGCGCTCAGCCCCGACCAGGTCAACGAGCTCAGCATGAACCTGGTGCAGGTCCTGCAGGGGGAGGGCGGCACGGTGAAGAGCCTGCTGGCCCACACCGCGTCGCTCACGGGCACGCTTGCGGATCGCGACGCGCTGATCGGTGACGTGGTCACGAACCTGAGCCAGACGCTGAAGACCGTCGACGAGCGCCACGACCAGCTCAGCACCCTGGTGATCGAACTCAAGGACTGGATGACCGACCTGGCGAAGGACCGCAACACCATCGGGTCCTCCCTGGACAACATCTCCCAGCTCACCGTGACGGTGGCCGACCTGTTGCGCCGCGGCCGTCCGCTGCTCAAGGAGGACATCGCCGCCCTGCGCGCGCTGTCCAAGCTCCTCAACAAGCCGGAGAACCGCGCGAACCTCTCGCAACTCCTGGACCGGATGCCCGAGACGATGCAGGACCAGACGCGAACCGGTACCTACGGCTCCTGGTACCAGTACTACGTCTGCGGCTTCTCGGCGAAGATCAGGCTCCCTGTGATTGCGGATCTGCCGATCCTCAAGGAGATCCAGAAGTACATCGGCGACATCAACTTCCACTCCAGCGCACCGAGGTGTCAGAACTGATGGCCCGGGCAAGCGATGCACGCGTTCTGCGCCTCGGCGTGATCACCCTCGTGTTGATGACGTTGATCTCCGCGGCGACCTTCAACCTGGGCAAGTTCCCGGGCTTCCGGGGCACCACGTACTACGCCGAGTTCAGTGACGCCAGCGGGATCCACAAGGGCAACATCGTCCAGGTGGGCGGGATCCGGGTCGGCCGCGTCAGTGACGTCACGCTCGACGGCGACAAGGTCCTGGTGAAGTTCGACCTCGACGGTGACGTCGACTTCGGCAAGGACAGCACCGCCTCGATCGAGGTCCTCAACCTGCTCGGGGAGAAGTACCTCGACGTGCAGCCGGTCGGCAAGGGTCAGCTCGCTGAGGGCGGCACCATTCCGGTCGAGCGCACCGAGTCGGCCTACGACATCGTCGGCGTGTTCAGCGACCTGACGAACACGACCGAGGAGATCGACACCCAGCAGCTCTCCGAAGCGCTGGACACCGTCGCCGACACCCTCGACGTCTCCGCCCCCGAGATCCAGGCGTCCTTCGACGGCATCGCACGCCTCTCGCGCAGCGTCGCCTCGCGGGACGAGGAGATCCAGACCCTCTTTGCGAGCTCGAAGGAGGTCACCAAGGTCCTGTCCGAGCGCAGCGACGACATCGTCCAGCTGATGAAGAGCAGTGATCTGGTCTTCCAGGAACTCACCAAGCGCCAGGCCGCCGTCCACGACCTGCTCGTCAACGCGCGCCTCCTGGCCCAGGAACTCCGGGGCCTGGTCAAGGACAACGAGAAGCAGATCGGACCGGCCCTCAAGGAGGTCAATGGTCTGGTGACCTTCCTGACCGGCAAGAAGAACAAGCTCAAGGAGACGCTCGCGGCCCTCGGTCCGTACGTCTCCATCCTGTCCAACATCATCGGCACCGGCCCGTGGTTCGACGCCTATGCGGCCAACCTGCTGGCGTTGCCCACCGGTGAGTTCCTGCCTGGATTCCCGGAGTGATGACGATGGTTTCCTCGATCTTCAAGCGCATCGACCGACGGGTGTTGATCCTCGTCGGGGTGGTCCTTCTCGTCGGCGTCATGATCAACGTCTTCAACTCGCCGAAGGAGATGAAGACGGTCACGGCGAACTTCCCGCGTGCTGTCAGCGTCTACAAGGGCACCGACGTCCGGGTCCTCGGTGTCAACGTCGGCAAGGTGACTGCGGTGATCCCCGCCGGCAACTCGGTCCGGGTCGAGATGGAGTACGACGCGTCGTACAAGATCCCGGCGGGAGCGCAAGCCGTCATCGTGACCCCCACCCTGGTCGCTGACCGGTTCGTCCAGCTCACGCCCGTGTACGTCGGCGGCGACGTGATGGCGGATGGTGCCGACATCGCGCTGCCGCAGACCGGGGTGCCGGTCGAGCTCGACCGCATCTACGCCAGCCTCCAGTCCCTGACCCAGGCGCTCGGCCCCAACGGGGTCAACGCCGACGGCACTCTCGACCACCTGCTGGCGGCGGGGGAGAAGGCCTTCTCGGGGCAGGGCACCAAGGGCAACCAGATGATCCGTGACCTCGCGCAGGCAGCCGAGACCTTCGGTGACGGCGCCGGCCCGTTGTTCGAGACGGTGACCTACCTCGCGGAGTTCACCCGGACCCTCGCGGAGAACGACACGCTGGTGCGTGCGTTCATGCAGGACCTCACCGGTGTCTCGGCGATGCTCGCCGAGGAGAGCGACGAACTCGAGCAGGCCGTGACTGCGGTCGCCCAGGCCGTCGGCAGCGTCGAGTCCTTCGTGAAGAACAACCGCGACGCCTTCGTCACCGACGTCGAGAAGCTCACCGAAGTGCTGAGCACCATCGTGTCGGAGAAGGACAACCTGAAGAAGGCGATGGAGGTCGCACCCGTGGCCATGGGCAACCTGCACATGGGCTTCGACCACGTCAGCGGTTCGCAGAACTCGCGGATCGGCATCGGCGGGCAGATCTGGGACGCCGACGGCTTCCTCTGCGCGGTGATCCAGCAGCAGCCGGGCATGCCCGCCGCGCTCAAGGACACCACCTGCGATCTGATCGAGAAGCTGCTCGAGCCGATCGTCAGCCAGCTGCCGTGGCTGCCGCCCGAGTACAAGTCGTACCTGCCCAAGCAGGTCGACACCAAGCAGGGCATCCGGCGCCCCGAGGTCACCGAGGTCTCCTACTCGACCGGCGACAACGCCTCCGTCGAGAACCTGCTGGGAGGTGGACAGTGAGGACCCCACGCCTGCGCGGCTGGGCCCGGGGTGCAGCTGCACTCCTGGCCGGCACGGTGCTGCTCACCGGCTGTGACTTCGACGGCGCCTACGACCTGCCCCTGCCCGGGCACCCGGTCGATGCCGACGACGCCTTCGAGATCACGGCCTACTTCAAGGACGTCCTGAACGTGGTCCCGAGGTCCCCGGTCATGGTCGACGACGTCGTCGTCGGCGAGGTGACCGAGGTCGAACGGGCTGGCTGGAATGCCAAGGTGACCCTGATCCTGCGCAAGGACGTGAAGCTCCCCGACAACGTGATCGCCGACATCCGGCAGGTCTCCCTCCTGGGTGAGAAGTACGTCGCCCTGGAAGCCCCGAAGGAGCAGGCGGCCACCGGTCGCCTGGCCGAGGGCGACACCATCCAGCTCGCGCAGACCGGCCGCAACCCGGAGGTCGAGGAAGTGCTCGGCGCCCTCTCGTTCCTGCTCAGCGGCGGCGGCGTGGCCCAACTCGGCACGATCGTGCACGAGGCCAACCAGGTCATGTCCGGTCGCGAGGACCGGTTGCGCAACCTGCTGTCGTCCCTGGACTCGGTGGTGGGAACCATCGACCAGCAGAAGGTCGACATCATCAACGCGCTCCAGTCGATGAACAACCTGACCACCAAGCTCAATGCCGAGAAGGACACCATCGGCGAAGCGCTCGACGCCACCGGCCCCGCGATCAAGGTGCTCGCCGCGCAGCACGAGGAACTCATCGCGATGCTCGACGCGCTCGACAAGCTGGGCAAGGTGGGCACCCGCGTCATCAACGCGAGCAAGGAGGACGTGCTGAGCATCCTCAAGGACCTCAGCCCCGTCCTGCGCAAGCTGACCGAGGCCGACGAGCAGCTCGCGCCCGGCCTCAACCTGCTGGTGAGCTTCCCGTTCCCCCAGTCGGCCAACAAGATCGTCGAGGGCGACTACGCCGACACGATCATCCGTGCCGACCTCGACATCGCGAACCTCTACAAGACGCTGGGGCTCCCGGAGATCCAGTTGCCCGACCTCGGGGAAGTGCTGGACCAGGTGACCCGGTGCCTGCGGAGCGGGAACCTTCTCGGTACCGCGTGCGCGAAGGTGCTCAACGACGTCAACCTGCTCAAGGACCTGCAGGACCAGTGCAAGACGGCGGCCCTGAAGACCAGCCCGGTCTGCAAGTTGCTGAACTCGCTGCCGACCCTGGACCTGAACGACCTGCTCAAGAACGGTCTGCTCGGCGCGGACGGCCCACTGGGCGGACTGACCCGCGGCCTGGCCGGCGTCGAACCGTCGTACAACAACAGCAGCACCGAGAGCCTGTTGGGAGCGACCGCATGACGCGCGGCGTACGGATCCGGCTGATGGCCTTCGTCGTGCTGAGCGCGGTGGGCATCACCTACATCACGGCTAGTTACCTCGGTCTCGTCGACAAGGTGACCGGTCGGGGCCTCACGGTCACGGCCACCCTGCCCGGCTCGGGCGGCATCTTCGAGGGCAGCGAGGTGACCTACCGGGGCGTCAAGATCGGCAAGGTCTCCAGGGTTGTGCCGACCGAGGAGGGCATCGACCTGACCCTTGCCCTGGAACACGACGCCAAGGTCCCGCTCGACTCGGCGATCTCGGTGCACAACCTCTCCGCCGTCGGTGAGCAGTACTTCGACTTCCAGCCTGCTGACGACAAGGGCCCGTACGCGAAGGACGGGTCGAAGTTCATCGGCAACGACGACTCGCTGCCGGTAGACGAGGGCGACCTGCTGGTCGACCTCAACCAGTTCGTCCAGTCGGTCGACAAGGACAGCCTGCAGAAGGTCGTCGAGGAACTCGGCGTGATGTTCAACGACACCGGGGCAGACCTGCAGCGTCTGCTCGACGGCGGTTCGAAGTTCATCGCCGAGGCCAGCGAGCACACCGACGAGACGATTGCGCTGCTGAACGACGGCCTGACGGTCCTGCGCACGCAGCAGGGCCAGAAGGAGAACATTCGCAAGTTCGCCGCCGACCTGAACACGGTGACGACGATGCTGCGCGAGAACGACGGCAGCCTGCGCACCGTCCTCAGCGCCACCCCGGGTGCCGCGCGCGAGCTGACCAGTCTGCTGAAGGAGCTGGAGCCGACCCTGCCGATCCTCTTCGGCGACCTCGTCACGATCGACCAGATCCTGGTGACGGAGATCGACGGGCTCGAGCAGTTGCTCGTCACCTACCCGGCCCTGATCTCGGGTGGTCCGACCGGCAGTACGGCCGACGGCTACGGCCACGTCAACCTGCAGTTCGACTACAGCGTCCCGCCCTGCACCAAGGGCTATGTGCCGCCCGCGGACTGGCGTTCCACGCAGGACCTGACCGATGTGGAGGCAGCCGACGTGAGCTGTACGGCGCCCGCGCCGTACGCCATGCGGGGCAGCAAGTACGCCCCGGCGAACCGCAAGAACCGGGCGTCCCCGGGCCGCGTCTACAGTGGCACCTACGACCCGTCCACCGGCGCTGTGCCCGGACTGGTCGACACAGCAGGGAACCCGGTGAAGTTGATGCAGCCGGAGAACCTGTCCGTCCTGGGAGGGGATGCGTGGAAGTGGCTGTTGGTGGGTCCGGTGGCGAGCCGGTGATCCCGGCTCTGACCGAGGAACGCAGCCGCGCACGTCTCAACATCGCGCTGTATGCCGCGATCGTCATCTTCGCCTGCATGGCCGTTCTGGTCGGGCTCGCGTTGAAGTCGGAGCTGGACTCGCGCGTCGACGGTGTCGACGTGGTGCCCGGTGCCGGCCAGGACGTCGGCCGCGGCATCGTCCAGGCGGTCCCGCTGGCCAAGGACACCGAGCAGGAGCGGGTCGCCGCGCAACTCGAGGCCGCGACGAAGATGGTCAACGCGTTCGTGAACTTCAGCTACAAGGAGCCTGACGCCACCATCAAGTCGGTGCAGTCGATGTCGACCGGCGACTTCCTCACGGAGTACAACAAGGGCGTCTCGGGTCTGAAGAAGTTGGCCAGCGAGGCCCAGTCCAGCATGGTCGCTGAGGTCGTCTGGTCCGGACTCGTGGCCGGTGACAACGACTCGGCCACCGTGATCGTTGCCACCAGCGGCACGGTCACCAACAAGACAACGGAGTTCAAGGAAGAGGCGCGCAACTACCGGATCCAGGTCGAACTGGAACTGGTCAAGGATCGCTGGCTCACCCGTGATCTCCAGTACGTGCAGTTGGGCTGAGGAGTTTCCCCATGAGTCGCCCCACACCCCGACGCCCCGCGAGTTCGCGGGGCACCACGCCCCGACCGCGCAAGCTGGCCGGCCAGGCCGCCAACGCTCGCCCGGACGAGGTCGTCGCGACCGACGAGGTCGTCGAGACCGAGGAAGCCGCCCCGGCCGCCGAGACCAAGGCCGCCCGCGAGCCCCGGCTCAGCGTCCGCAAGTCCGAGCGCGTCACCGCGTCCGAGAAGTCGACTCCCGAAGTCGCCGACAAGGCTGATGACGAGTCCAGTGACGACTCCGGTGAGCCCGGTCTGCTGGCTCGGCCACGGACCACCCGGCGCCTCGTCATTGCTCTTGTCGTCGTCGCCGTGATCCTCTTCGCCCAGGCCGTGTGGTTCGGGATCCTGAAGTTGACCGAGGACGACCCGGCGCCCAAGGTCACCGACACCGCAGGTGAGATCACCGTGCCCGACGGTCGACCGGTCGTGGCCTCCGAGATCTCCACGCTCGAAGGTGTCGAGGCGGCCGCCAAGGCTGCCCAGGACATCGTCGCGGTCGACTACCAGAAGTACGACGCCGAGATCGACGCTGCCGCCAAGGTGATGACCTCGAAGTTCGAGGGGCAGTACCGCACCACCGCCAGCGACATCAAGGAGCAGTTCGTCCTCCAGAAGACGGTGGTCCAGGCCAACGTCGTGGCGCAGGGTGTCGTCCGGGCCAACCGGACCCGGCTGCAGGCGCTGGTCTTCCTCAACCAGGTGGTGTCGCGGGAACGCGACGGGAAGCCGGAGACCGTGGTGACGCCCTTCAAGGTGCTGGTCACGATGGTGCACACCGATCAGGGCTGGCTCGTCGATGGTCTCGACACGGATCAGCGGCGAGACAAGACCAACTAGAACACGTTACAGTTCTGTGGTGGCCACCTCTGAGAACGTCGAGTGCGACGTCGTCATCGTCGGCGCCGGCCCCACGGGGCTGTTCGCGACCTACTACGCCGGCTTCCGTGGGCTGCGGGTCGCGCTGATCGACTCGCTCCCGGAGCTCGGTGGCCAGATCACCGCGATGTACCCGGAGAAGGCGATCCTGGACGTCGCGGGCTTCCCCAACGTCAAGGGTCGTGACCTCGTGGACGGGCTCGTCGCCCAGGCGCTGACGGCCGACCCGATCCAGTTGCTGGGCCGGACCGCGCTCGAGCTCGTGACCGACGAGGAGACTGGTGTCCGTCTGACCCTCGACGACGGCACCGTTGTGCACGCCAAGGCGCTGATCATCACCGCCGGAATCGGCAAGTTCAGCCCGCGCCCGCTCCCGGCAGCCGAAGGCTGGATCGGGCGAGGTGTCGAGTTCTTCGTGCCCAGCTTTGCGCCGTACGCCGACAAGGACGTCGTCATCGTCGGCGGGGGAGACAGCGCCTTCGACTGGGCTCTGCACCTGGAGCCGATCGCGCGCTCCGTGACGCTGGTGCACCGCCGTGACGCGTTCCGCGCCCACGAACGCACCGTCGAGCAGGTCCGCGCATCGTCGACCCAGTTCGTCACCAAAGCCGAGGTCACTGCGCTCCGCGACGCCGCGGGCGGCGCGGACGGTGAACTTGCCGAGGTCGAGATCGCCGTCGACGGTGTGGCGGAGATCCGGCCGGCGCAGGCCGTCGTCGCGGCCCTGGGCTTCGTCGCCGACCTCGGTCCCCTCCAGCAGTGGGGTCTCGAGACCCACCGACGTCACATCGTGGTCAACGCAGCCATGCGCACGAGCCTGCCGCGGGTGTTCGCCGCCGGCGACATCACCGAGTACGACGGCAAGGTCCGCCTGATCGCCGTGGGCTTCGGTGAGGCAGCCACCGCGGTCAACAACGCCGCCGTCGTCATCGACCCGAGTGCCCACGTGTTCCCGGGCCACTCCTCGGAAGGAAGCTGATCATGAGCGCTGGACGCACCAAGGTGCAGTTGACCGAGGACGAGGTTGCGGGCCTGCTGGGGGAGAACCTCAAGGTCCAGGTCGCGGCCAATGGCCACGACGGACACCCGCACCTGACCACGCTGTTCTATGTCGTGCGCGAGGGCAAGATCGCGTTCTGGACCTACGGACGCAGCCAGAAGATCCTCAACCTGGAGCGGGACCCGCGGGTGACCGCCCTCGTGGAGGACGGCGTCGACTACTTCGAGCTGCGCGGGGTGTCGATCGAGGGCCGGGCCGAGATCGTGCGCGACTACGAAACGATTTTCGACATCGGCTCTGCCGTGGCGACCCGGATGCTCAACGCGGAGTCGTTCGAGGCGCTCGGAGATTTTGGTCGCGAGACCGTCGAGAAGCAGGCGACCAAGCGGGTGGGCGTGATCATCCACCCCGACAAGGTCGCCTCCTGGGACCACCGGAAGATGACCTGAAAGGCATGACAGAGATGAAGATCAAGGTCGACTTCGACCTCTGCGAGTCCAACGGACTGTGCGAGGCCATGGCGCCTGAGGTGTTCGAGCTGGACGACGACGACTTCCTCCAGATGCACACCGAGCAGACCACGGACGAGAACATCGACAACGTCCGGAAGGCTGTTGCGGCCTGCCCGCGCGCTGCCATCACGTTGGTGGAGGAATGAGCACGGCGGAGGGCACGTCGCTCGAGGGCAAGGTCGCTGTCGTCACCGGAGCAGGTGCCGGTCTTGGCCGCGCCGAGGCGCTGGCCCTGGCCGCAGCGGGTGCGAAGGTCGTCATCAACGACCTCGCCGGAGCGGGCGACGACGCCGTCGACGAGATCCGTTCGCTCGGGGGTGAAGCTGTCGTCGTCGAGGGCGACATCAGTCAGCGCAGCACGGCTGACGCCTTGATGACCGCAGCAGTCGAGGGCTTCGGCAGTCTCGACATCGTCGTCAACAACGCCGGCATGACGCGCGACCGGATGCTGTTCAACCTGGCCGACGACGAGTGGGACGCGGTCATCGCCGTCCACCTGCGTGGTCACTTCCTGCTCTCGCGCAACGCGGCGTCGTACTGGCGTGGACGGGCGAAGGAGAGCGAGTCCGGCACGACGTACGGCAGCATCGTCAACACGGCGTCGGAGGCGTTCCTGGGTGGCTCACCCGGGCAGGCCAACTACGCGGCAGCGAAGGCGGGCATCACTGCGCTGACGTTGTCCACGGCCCGCGGACTGAGCCGGATCGGCGTCCGCGCGAACGTGATCTGCCCCCGGGCGCGCACCGCGATGACGGCCCAGGTCTTCGGAGAGGACCAGTCCGGCCTCCAGGTCGACCCGTACTCGCCGGACCACGTCGCGCCGGTCGTGGCGTACCTCGCCTCGCCGGCCGCCGAGAGGATCACCGGCCAGGTCTTCGTCGTGTACGGCGGCATGGTCGCCCTCGTGGCAGCCCCCGTCGTCGAGCAGCGCTTCGACAAGTCCGGTGACATGTGGACCGGTGAGGACCTCGACAAGCAGCTCGGCGACTTCTTCGCCGACCGCGACCCGGCCGTCGGATTCGCGGCCGACTCGATCATGCAACTGACCGTCTGAAGGCAGGGAAACACCATGGGTCGTCTGGAGAACAAGATCGCCATCGTCACTGGTGGCGCACAGGGCCAGGGCGCTGCCATTGCGCGCGCCTACGTCGCCGAGGGTGCCAAGGTCGTCATCGCCGATGTGGCGAAGGAGGAGGGCCAGGCCCTCGCTGACGAACTGGGCGACAGCGCCCACTTCATGCACCACGACGTGAGTGACGCAGCGTCGTGGACCGCGCTCGTCGAGGACGCCAACACCCGGTTCGGCCCGGTCAACGTGCTCGCCAACAACGCCGGCATCCTCCGCTTCGGTGACATCGAGCGGATGCCCGCCGAAGAGGTCGAGCTCGTGTGGCGGGTCAACCAGCTCGGCGTCTTCCTCGGCATGCAGGCCGTCACGCGCACCATGCGCAAGAACGGCGGCGGCTCGATCATCAACGCGTCGTCGGTCGAAGGTCTCGCGGGCATGCCGTCCTGCACCGCGTACGCCGCCACCAAATGGGCCATCCGGGGCATGACCAAGTGCGCTGCGATGGAGCTCGGCCCCAAGGGGATCCGGGTCAACTCGGTGCACCCCGGCATGATCGACACCCCGATGACGCGTGTCCACGGCGGCGACGCCGCCATGGAGTACGGCGCCAGCAAGGTGCCGCTGCGCCGGGTCGGTGTCCCGGAGGACATCGCGCCGGTCTACGTGTTCCTGGCCAGCGAAGAGTCGTCGTACATCAACGGCGCCGAGATCGCAGTCGACGGCGGCGTGACGAGCACGCACGCCTTTGGTGCCTGATCCAGGCTTCGTGATGTCAGTCCCGGAGGATCAGGTGAATGGCCGTGTCCATGTGAGCAGCGGTCTCCGCGGCGGTGGAGCGGCCGGTCACCCAGGCGACCAGCGCCGAGAGCCACACGTCACCGAGGACGCGCGCCACGGCGACGTCCTCGTCGGTGATCGAGCCCTCGACCGGCACGCCGCCGTGCATGGCGTGGGTGACGATCGAGGTCATCGACATGCCGACGACGTGGATCTCGTTGGCGACGCTGCTGTCGGCGAACATGAACGCCCGGGTCAGTGCCTCGGTGAGCTTCGGGTCACCCTGCATGCCTCGAGCCATCCGCTTGAGGACGTACAGCACGCGGTCGGCCTGGGTGTCGCCCGGGATCTCGCGCTCGTTGAGGCGGACAGCCGTCTCCTCGAACTGGCGGCCGAGGGCCGAGACCAGCAGGTGGATCTTCGAGGGGAAGTAGCGGTACAGCGTGCCCAGAGCGACGTCGGCCTGCTCGGCCACCGCCCGCATCTGGACCGCGTCGAAGCCGCCGGCTGCGGCAAGTTCGTAGGTGGCGTCGAGGATCCGCTTGCGGCGATCACGCTGCGCGGCAGAACCAAGGTCGTCTGTCGACGTCGAGTTCGCGATGGTCACCGTGTCTCCTGTGTGGGTCTGACGTTGCGGTCCGCTGGGGACCACAGATATAGGCTACTGGCAGGTAGCGCATAATTAGAAACACGTTCCAGTTTTGTTCGGCCCTGCCTCCACCGGGAGCTCGGCGCCGTGACTCAGCGCAAATGAGCCAGCGCCTGAGCAGTACCCAGTGAGATGAGATAGGAGATCCGGATGAGGATCGCAATGCTGTCCTACCGCAGCAAGCCGCACGTGGGCGGTCAGGGGATCTACATTCGCCGGCTGACCCGGGAGCTCGCTGCCCTGGGTCACACGGTCGAGGTTTTCTCCGGTCAGCCCTACCCGGAGCTCGACGAGGGGGTGACGCTCACGAAGGTGCCGAGCCTCGACCTCTACCGGCCCGGCGACGAGTTCCGCAACCCGCGACCGAGCGAGTACCGCGACCTGATCGACGTCGAGGAGTGGCTCACGATGCGCAGCGGCGCCTTCCCGGAGCCGCTGACCTTCAGCAAGCGCGTGGTGAAGGTGCTCAAGGGCCGTCGTGACGACTTCGACATCGTCTTCGACAACCAGACCCTGGCCATGCCTCTGCTCGGCATCGAGGACCCCGAGGTGGTCGGTCTCCCGCTTGCGGCGACCATCCACCACCCCATCACCATGGACCGCCGCATCGAGCTCGCCGCTGCCGTCTGGGCCAAGCGCAAGGCCGGTTCGAGGTGGCGCTTCGAGTTGCCGAAGATCGGCGTGTGGCGTTGGTACCACTTCCTCGCGCAGCAGAAGCGGACTGCGCCCCGCCTGCGCCGGGTGATGGTGCCGTCCGAGTCGTCCAAGCGCGACATCGTGCGTGAGTTCAAGGTCGACCCGGCCCGGATCGAGACGATCCTGCTGGGCGTCGACGATCGCTTCGTGCCGCCGACCGAGCCACGCGTGCCGGGCCGTGTTCTCGCGATGGCCAGCGCCGACGCGCCCCTGAAGGGCATCTCGGTCCTGCTCGAGGCCTTTGCCAAGCTGGTCGTCGAACGCGACCTCGAGCTCGTGCTCGTGACCAAGCCCAAGGAGGGTGGCGTCACCGAGAAGTTGATCGACCGCCTCGGCATCGCCGATCGGGTCTCGTTCGCGAGCGGTCTCACCGACGACGAACTGGTCGCGCTGATGGGCTCGGCCGAGTTGGCCTGTGTCCCCTCGCTCTACGAGGGTTTCTCGCTTCCGACCGCCGAGTTGATGGCCTGCGAGACGCCGCTCGTGGTCTCGCGTGCCGGCGCCATCCCCGAGGTCGTCGGCCCCGACGGCCTCTGCGCGGATGTGGTGGAGCCCGGAGACGTGGGAGCGCTGACCACCGCGCTCGCCGGGTTGCTGGACGACCCGACACGCCGCGCCGAGATGGGCGCCGCGGGACGCCGCCGCGTCAAGGAGCTGTTCAGCTGGACCGCTGTCGCAGTGAGCACTGCGGCCGTCCTCGAAGACGTGATCGCTGAATACAAGGCCGAGATGGCCGAGAAGAAGGCTTGAGGAGAACTGACATGCTGACCGTTGACTTCGACCGCTTGGGCCTCAAGGCGGGTGACCGCGTCCTCGACATGGGTGCCGGCGCCGGCCGCCACAGCTTCGAGATGTACCGCCGCGGTGCGGACGTGATCGCGTTCGACCTCGACGCCGATGAGCTCGAGGGCGTGCGTGACCTGTTCGTCGCGATGAAGGAAGCCGGCGAGGTGCCCGAGGGCGCCGAGGCCGACGTCAAGCAGGGCGACGCACTCGCGCTGCCCTTCGCTGACGGTGAGTTCGACCGGATCGTGTGCTCCGAAGTGCTCGAGCACATCCACGAAGACGTTGCGGCGATCCGCGAACTGATCCGCGTCCTGCGGCCAGGCGGAACGCTGGCCGTGACCGTGCCCCGGTGGCTGCCCGAGGTCATCAACTGGACCCTCTCGGCCGACTATCACAACGCTGAGGGCGGCCACATCAGGATCTACACCGACCACGAACTGGTCGACAAGGTCACCAAGGGCGGCAGGTTCAACGACGGCACGCCCGGTGAGGCGATGCTCTTCGAGGGCAAGAGCTACACCCACGGCCTGCACTCGCCGTACTGGTGGATCAAGTGCGCGGTCGGCGTCGAGAACGACAACCACCCGCTCGCGAAGGCGTACCACAAGCTGCTGGTCTGGGAGATCATGAAGCAGCCCAAGGCCCTGCAGGTCGCCGGCAAGGTGCTCGACCCGGTGATCGGCAAGAGCATGGTCCTGTACTTCAGGAAGCCGGACGCCGGATGACGGGCGTGACCTCCGAGGTTCCGCTGAGCCGCCTTCCGTACGTCGACGGCGTGATCAGCGCGCAGCAGGTTGCTGACACCGCTGCGGCGATCGCGGCGATGCAGGAGCCGTGGGGTGCCGTTCCGTGGACCACGGGCGAGCACGTCGACATCTGGAACCACGTCGAAGCCGCCATGGCGATGCTGATCGGTGGACAGGTGGAGGCCGCCGAGCGCGCCTACGCCTGGATCCCGACTGTCCAGCGTGCCGACGGTTCGTGGCCGATGAAGCTGGTCGGCGGCGTGGCCGACGACGAGCGCGGCGAGGTCAACATGTCGGCGTACTTCGCCGTCGGCCTGTGGCACCACTGGCTGGTGCGCCGCGACCTCGCCTTCGTCCGGAAGTACTGGCCCTCCGTGCGAGCCGGCCTGGACTTCGTCGTGTCGCTCCAGACGAGCTTCGGCGGCATTCGCTGGACCCCGGTCGATGACTTCTGCCTGCTCACGGGCAACTCGAGCATCTATCACTCACTGCGTGCGGGCGTCGCCCTCGCGGACCTGATGGACGACCCGCAGCCCGAGTGGGAGCTGGCGGGTGGTCGTCTCGGTCACGCCGTGCGTACCCACCCGGACCTGTTCGAGGACAAGTCGACGTACTCCATGGACTGGTACTACCCGGTCCTCGGCGGTCCTGTCCGTGGCGACGCCGCCCGCGAACTGCTGGCCCGGCGCTGGAACGACTTCGTCGTGCCCGGTCTCGGCATCCACTGCGTCGACACCAACCCCTGGGTCACGGGCGCGGAGACCTGCGAGCTCGCGATGGCGCTCGACGTCATCGGCGACCACGCCCGCGCGTTGACGCTGCTCACCGAGATGCAGCACCTGCGCGAGGACGACGGCCGCTACTGGACCGGTTGGGTGTACGACGACCCGAAGCGTCCTTCCGACGGCGAACCCCGCAACGTGCACTGGCCGGTCGAACACACGACGTACACCGCTGCGGCGGTGCTGCTCGCCGTCGATGCCCTCGGGGAGACCTTCGGGCACTCGACGCCGGGCTCGGGGATCATGCGCGGGACGTCGCTGGCGCCGCACTTCGAGGAGATTGCCCTCGAGTGCGACTGCCCCTCACCCGACAGGGTCTCCAGCCACGCCTGACGTGCGCTGGAGGATGCGCATCGAGCCGACGACGTCGATCTCGGTGAACTGGCCGCTGGCCAGGGCGGGCAGGTAGATCAGCTCGTAGGGCGGGCGACCGCCTTCGGCCGGGTCGGGGAAGACGTCGTGGATGGCGAGGTAGCCACCTGCGTCGACCCAGCGCGGCCAACCAAGGAAGTCGTCGCGGGCGGGCTGCTCGCCGTGCCCGCCGTCGATGAAGAGCAGCGAGAGCGGCGTGCGCCAGTGCGCGGCGACGGTCGTTGACTGGCCGACGATGGCGACCACGTGGTCCTCGAGGCCGGCGCGGGCGATGTTCTTGCGGAACTGGCCCAGGGTGTCCATCAGCCCGAACTCCTGGTCGACCACCGTGGTGTCGTGGTGCTCCCAGCCGGCCTGGTTCTCCTCCGAGCCGCGGTGGTGGTCGACGGTGAAGACCGTGGCGGGCGTTCCGGTCGCCGCAACCTCGCGCGCGGCCGCGCCGAGGTAGATGCCGGACTTCCCGCAGTAGGTGCCGACCTCGAGGGCCGGGCCGTGGGGGAGGCGTTCGCGGGCCACGCGGTAGAGCAGATCGCCCTCGTCCTCGGGCATGAAGCCCTTGGCGAGGCGCGCGTGTTCCAGCAGGTCGGACGGCATGGTGTCGGGCACAGGCGCATTCTAGTAGAGTTAGAACAGGTTCTAGTTCTAAGGAGCACCATGTCCCTCGGCATCACCGACGACCAGGTCGAACTGGCCGACAGCCTGCGCAAGTGGGCGGCCAGTCTCGACCCGATCGCAGCGGCCCGCGCCGCCGAGGGCGACGCCGCTGCCCGGTTCGACGAGGTCTGGTCGGCCGCCGAAGTCATGGGCGTGACCACGATCGCCGTGCCCGAGTCGGCCGGCGGCGGGGGAGGGACGGTCCTCGACCAGGCGGTCGCGCTCGAGGCGTGCGCCCACGAACTCGTTCCCGGTGGCCTCCTCGGTGCGGCCATCGGTGGCCTGTTGGAAGGCCACCCCGGACGCTACGGCGTCCAGGTCCACCCGGGTGGCGTGGTGTGGGACGGCGGCACGGGCGCCGAGCGCTTGCTGCTCGACGAGAGTGCCGAGGCGACGACCGAGGCGGGCATCGACCTGTCCGCACGGCACGCACGCGTCGCCCCGGTGGTTGAGGAGCGAGCACAGCGAGCCTCGAAACCCGACGACCACCGGCGCCTGGTCGCCGTCACCCTCGCCGCGGCTGAGGCTGCCGGGGTCGCCCGCTGGTGCCTGGAGACCGCGGTCGACTACGCCAAGGTGCGCGAGCAGTTCGGACAGAAGATCGGCGCCTTCCAGGCCATCAAGCACCTCTGTGCCCAGATGCTCGAGACCGCTGAGGCCGTCACGGCTGCTGCGTGGGACGCCGCAGCGTCGGCCGACGGCGACGACACCGAGCAATGGGCGTTCGCGGTCGACGTCGCGCAGGCGACCTGCTTCGACGGAGCCGTCGAGGTGGCCAAGGGCTGCATCCAGGTTCTCGGCGGCATCGGCTTCACCCACGAGCACGACGCTCACCTCTACTTCCGCCGCGCCCTGAGCCTGCGCGCCCTCGTCGGCTCGGCCGACGCCGCGGCCGAACGCCTCACCGCTGCCGCCGTTGCCGGAGTACGACGTCAGGTGGACGTCGACCTCGAAGGGCGCGACGAGGCGATCCGCCCTGACGTGCGAGCCGCTGTCGAACGCATCGCTGCCCTGCCGGCGGGCGACCAGCGCGCGGCTCTCGTGGAGACGGGCTACCTGACGCCGCACTGGCCCACGCCCTACGGGCTCGGCGCCGATCCCACCACGCAGATCGTGATCGACCAGGAGCTCGGCCGGGCGGGCGTCGTACGACCGGACCTGGTGATTGCCGGGTGGGCGGTCCCGACGATCCTCGCCCACGGCACCGACGCGCAGCGTGAGCGTTTCGCGTTGCCGTCCCTGCTGGGCGACCTTGTCTGGTGCCAGTTGTTCTCCGAGCCGGGCTCGGGCTCCGACCTGGCGTCGCTGCGCATGCGCGCCGAGCGGGTCGATGGCGGCTGGCGGCTGACGGGCCAGAAGGTGTGGAACTCGATGGCCGAGCGTGCCGACTGGGGCATCTGCCTGGCCCGGACCGATCCGGACGTCCCGCAGCACAAGGGCATCACCTACTTCCTCGTGGACATGAAGTCCGCGGGGATCGAGGTCCGGCCGCTGCGCGAGATCACGGGCGAGGCGCTGTTCAACGAGGTGTTCCTCGACGACGTGTTCGTGCCCGACGACTGCGTCGTGGCCGAGCCCGGCGACGGCTGGAAGCTGGCCCGCACGACGCTGGCCAACGAGCGGGTGGCGATGGCCAGTGCTCGTCTCACCAAGAGTGTGGAGCGCGTGGTCGAGATCGCCGCTTCCCGCGACCTCGGACCGGTCGCCCGGGTCCAGATCGGTCACCAGGTGGCGCTCGCCACCGTGTGCGCGCTGCTCGGTGTCCGCACCACGCTGCGCGCCCTCGGCGGGCACGGCCCGGGCGCGGAGTCGAGCGTGGCCAAGCTGCTCGGCGTCCGCAGCCGTCAGGACTCCTCGGAACTGGTCGTGAAGCTCCAGGGCGACGATCTCGCGGTGCTCGGGTCGATCAGCAAGACGTCCGGGGACCCGCTGGCAGCCGACCTCTGGGAGCAGCTCAACACGCGCTGCCTCTCGATCGCCGGGGGTACGACGCAGATCCTGCGCAACGTGGCCGGCGAGCGGATTCTCGGGCTGCCGCGCTGAGGTCTACTGCGCTGAGGTGACCTCGGCGGGCGCGGACTGTTCGCGCCGCCACAGGTTCCAGTGCCAGTTCAGGAAACGCTCGGTGGCGCGCACCAGGTGCTGCGACCGGATCGACGGGAAGACGTCGAACGCGTGCTGGGCACCCGGCAACTCGGCGTAGGTGACGGTGCGCTTCGAGGTGGTCCGCAGTGCTTCGACGAAGGCGCGCGCCTGTCGTACGTCGACCAGGGTGTCGTGCTCACCGTGGATGACGAAGAAGTCCGGGGCGTCCGCAGTGATCCGCAGCAACGGTGACGCCTGTTCATAGATGTCCGGCTGCTCGGCGAAGCGCTTCTTGAAGACGCGGGGGCCCAGGAAGTGGTCGCGCATCAGTCGGGCGTTGGGCAGGCCCGTCACGCCCGCCATGTCGTAGACGCCGTAGTACGGCACCGCGGCCTGGACCGTGGTGTCCGCGTCCTCGAAGCCGGGCTGGAACTCCGGCGCGTTCGGTGTGACCGCAGCGAGCGCGGAGAGATGGCCACCGGCGGATCCGCCAGTGATGGCGATGTAGTTCGGGTCGCCGCCGTAGGTCTCGATGTTCTCGCGGATCCAGGCGATGGCGGCCTTGACGTCGACGATGTGCGCCGGCCACGGGTCGCGGGGGGAGAGACGGTAGTTGATCGCCACGCACACCCAGCCGCGGGCGGCGAGGTGCTGCATCAGGGGGAGGCCCTGCTGGTCCTTGTTGCCGATCGTCCAGCCGCCGCCGTGGACCTGGAGCAGCACGGGAGCGCCGGAGGCGGGAGTGACCTCGGACGTGTAGACGTCGAGCAGGCCGCGCTTGCCGTACGGCGCGAACGGGATGTCGCGCTGGACCTCCACGCCGGCCTTGCGGGCGGCGCGGCCGAAGGCGAACGGGTTCGCGATTCGGCCCCAGGGGGTGGCGAGGTCTGCCGGGGACGGCTTGGCGTCGAGTTGTTCGACGTAGTCGACGCCGAGGCCCTCGACCAGCGCGTTCTCGGCTTCGGTCACGGCCTGGCGGCTCTGCTGGACCAGGTACACGAGACCTGCCGACGACAGTCCGGCGAGCGCGAGTCCGCGAAGGTTCCGGCGCGGCCCGACGGCGTGCGCAGCCGCGTCGGCGACGGTCAGGCCGAGCACATGGGGCGCGAGCTCACCGGTGATCCATCCGGCGAAGAACGCCGGGATGCCGGCCCGGAAGCCGGGGAGAGGACGGATGGCGTTGGCGGTCAGCGCTGCGGTGATGGCCTGGCGCCGTACGAATCCCATGACCCGATCGTATCCATGTCGTTGTGAAGACTGGTACGTGTTCTACATTTGCGGCACGTGCCGCGCACGCGGACCGCGACGAATGGGGATGGCATGGACCGGCTGTCAGGACTGGATGCGAGCTTCCTCTACCTGGAGACGCCGGACCAGTTGATGCACGTCTGCGCCGTGATGGTGCTGGATCCGGCGACGATGACCGAGCCGTACTCCTTCGCCGCGCTGCAGGGAGGGATCAATCGGAGCGTGCGTGACGTCCCGGAGTTCACCCGCAAGGTGCGCGGCGTGCCCCTCGGCCTGGACCACCCGGTGTGGGTCCGCGACACCTCCTTCGACATCGAGCGGCACGTCCACCGTCAGGCGCTGCCCAAGCCGGGTGGCTACCGCGAACTGATGGATCACTGCGCCCATCTGGCTTCGCTGCCGCTGGACCGCTCCCGGCCGCTCTGGGAGATGTGGGTCATCGAGGGCTACCGCCCCGAGGGCGAGGACGAGAAGGTCGTGGTCTTCACCAAGATGCACCACGCCACCGTCGACGGCGTCTCCGGTGCGAGCCTGCTGTCCCACCTGTGCACGATCGACGCCGACATCGCGCCGACGCTGCCCGAGCGCCAGGCCCACTCGCGCAGTCCGGGACGCCGGGAACTGTTCGGCCGTGCCGTCCTGGGTACGGCGACCCGCCCCATCACGCTCGCGAAGGTGATCGGACCCTCGGCGCAACTGGTGACCAAGACGATCGGCCGCGCGCGTCAGGGCACGGCGATGGCGGCGCCGTTCTCCGCGCCGCGGACATCCTTCAACGGCACGATCACCTCGCACCGCTCGATCGCAATGGTGGACCTGCCGCTCGACGACATCCGGGCGATCAAGAAGGACACGGGCACGACGGTCAACGACGTGGTCCTCACCATTGCCGGGGGAGCGCTGCGCGCGTACCTCGACGAGCGCGACGAACTGCCCACGTCCTCGCTGCTGGCGACAGTGCCGGTGAGCGTGCGCGACAGCTCTCGACGTTCCACCGGCGCGAACAAGGTCTCGGCCATGTTCACGAAGCTCGGCACCGACATCGCCGATCCGTTGGAGCGGCTGGAGATGCTGGCCCACCGCAACCTGCTCGCCAAGGCGCACCACAACGCGATCAGCGCCGACGCGCTCCAGGACTGGGCTGAGTTCGCGGCGCCGCGCACTTTCGGGCTCGCGGTGCGGACCTACGCGAACCTGCGGCTCGCCGAGAAGCACCCCGTCGTGCACAACCTGGTCATCTCCAACGTCCCGGGCCCGCCGATCCCGCTCTACTTCATGGGTGCCCGGATCGATGCGCTGTGCCCGCTGGGACCGGTGTTCCACGGAGCCGGCCTGAACATCACGGTGATGTCGAACGCCGGGCAGATGCACGTCGGCGCGATCGCTTGCCGCGAGTCGATGCCCGACGCGGACGCACTGGTCCGGCACTTCCCGCTGGAACTCGAGCGCCTGCAGAACCGCTTGGTCAGCGCTGACGGAAGTCCCGGCTCCGTGCGTTGACGGTGGCGGCCGCTTCGACGAAGCGCGGCACGAACTTGTTCGACCCGAGCACGCAGCCGGCGTGACCGTCGTCGACCTCGTGGATGGTGGCTCCGGGGATCGAGCGGGCCAAGGCGATCTGGCGCGACGTAGGGATCACCCGGTCGCGCATCATCACCACGAC
Source organism: Nocardioides sp. WS12 (assembly GCF_014108865.1). Taxonomy (NCBI): domain Bacteria; kingdom Bacillati; phylum Actinomycetota; class Actinomycetes; order Propionibacteriales; family Nocardioidaceae; genus Nocardioides; species Nocardioides sp. WS12. Next base: position 2,868,105 of record NZ_CP053928.1, read on the forward strand.
CGCGGTCGGGACGTCAATGCGGCCGAGCCAGGGACGCGAATGGTGCTGGCCGAGGGCGGCGACGGCCTGGCCGACGGCCCAGGGGCTGGTGGAGCGGAACTCGCGCAGCGCCCACTCGTGCATGTCCGAGGGAACGAGGTCGACGCTGCGGCCGGCGGCGCGCGTCGCCTTGATGGCGGTACGTGAGCGCGACAGCCCGCGCAGGGCGAGCATCGTGGTGCCCATGCCGAGGAAGAACCCGCGCTCGGCGGGGTTGAGCTGGAACCGGTCGGTGGTCGCACCGAGGACGAGTCCGGCCACCTTGTCGGGATGCTGGCGCCACACCCGCTGGGCGATGATCGACCCCATCGAGTAGCCGCCGACGATCACCTTCTCGAGGCCGAGCACGTCGAGCAGCGCAGCCACATCATCCGCGCAGTCCACGAGCGAGAACTCCGCGCTCTGGATGCCGCGCCCGTGCCAGCGCTGGTCGAGGGTGATCACCCGGAACCGCTTCGCCAGCGGATGGATGACCGGGAAGAACGTCAGCAACCCCGTCGTGCCGAGGGCGTGCAGCAACACGATGGCCGGTGCGTCGGGTGTCGGTCCCGGCGTGTCGGTGACGTAGGTCGACCCACCGCGGCCCGGCAGCTCGACCATCCGGCCGACCGGCACGTCGATCTCCGGAAGGTGGACCCGACGGCGTGTGACATCGGTGAAGGAGACCGCCATGGGCCCACGCTAGAACAGGTTCCAGTGCGGTGGCGCGGACCCGTCAGATTGCGGCGTGGCGTTCCGCGGCCAGGGACACGGCGTCGTGGAAGGCCCGCAGCACGTAGTCCGGCACCTTCAGCCCCTGCCGGTGGGCCCAGAGCAGGTCGCGCTCGATCCGGGTGCCCTGCTCGGCGAAGGACTCGAACTGGTCGGTGATGCCGAGGGCCTTCATCACGTCGCCGAAGTCGGCGTGCTGTTCCAAGTTGTTGACCCCGACGGGCCCGAAGGAAACCGTGCGCATCCGACGGACCAGCCAGCGCTGCCAGCCGCTGAGCCGGGCCCAGTGAGCGGTGGCCGACATCCGGTAGAAGGCGTAGTGGCCGGGTTCCTGGCGCCTGATCGGCGCGATGACCGACTCTGCAATCGCCATCTCGCCGAGGTCGCGGACTCCGTCGTGGAGCAGGTTGTAGGCGAGGACGGCCGAACGTTCCGTGGACATGCCGGTCAGGTAGTAGATCATTCGGCAGACGTCCTGGAACCCGTTGACGTGGGAGAGGGCGCCCAGGATGTGCAGCTTCGCGCTCACCGTGGTGGTGTCGGTGACGGCCGGTTCCCGTCCGAGTTCGACCTGGAGGCGGTCGAGGATCAACCCGTGCTGGATCTCCTGGGGCTGCCACACGTCGGCGTAGAAGTGCCGGTCGATGTCCGGCGGGTCCGGCAGCATCGTCATCAGTTCGAGGACGTTGCGATCGACCTCGAGTTCGACCCGGGCCATGTAGTCCAGGACGTGGCCGTACCGCTCCTCGAGGAGCTGCGGGTCCCGCACGGTGTAGTCGACGGTGTCGGGGCGCAGGGGCGGATGCTCATCGGCCAGGCGGGCGACGTGATCGCGCAGGCGCAACTCGGTGTCCGGACTCATCACCGGTATTCGTAGCCCATGGTCGGTTGGATGGGTAGCCGTCGGATGGGACGATCCGTGCGCCGCGGACTAGAACACGTTACAGTTTGGTTGTGGATGTTGAGGCGATCAATGCTGTCCGCGCCGTCGTCGGCGAGGTGCTGGAGCGCGAGTCGGACGCCCGGGAGTGGGCGGCCTGGGCCGCTGCCGGCCTGACGTCGCTCCCGGTCCCCGAGGAGTACGGCGGCGAGGGACTCGGACTCACCGAAGTTGCTGTGCTGCTGCGCGAAGCCGGGCACGCTGCCGTGCAGGTCCCCGCGTGGGAGACCCTCTGCTGTGGCGCGCTGACCCTGGCGTCGTACGGCACCGAAGCGCAGCGCAAGGAGCTCCTGCCGGGCGTGGTCGCCGGTGACGTGATCCTGACGCCCGCGTTGCGCGGCACGTCGACGTACGCCGACGGCACGGTCAGTGGCCGCGCGCTGTCGGTGACCTACGCCTGGAACGCCGCCCGTCTGCTCGTCATCGCCCGCGAGGGCGACCGCGACGTCGTCGTCCTCGTCGACCCGTCGGGGCCGGGCGTCTCGCTGCTGGGGTCCAGCGCGTCCAGTGCCACCCCCCGGCACACGGTCGTTCTCGAGAACGCGCCCGCCGAGGTGCTCGAGGACGGCGCCGCCGCCTACCTCACCGATGTCGCCCGCGCCGGCCTCGCGGTCACCGCTGCGGGCGTGCTCGCCGGTGCCCGCGACCTGACCGCCACCTACGTCAAGGGCCGCGAACAGTTCGGTCGCTCCCTGGCGGAGTTCCAGGCCGTGTCGCTGCAGATGGCCGACGTCTACGTCACCTCCCGCACCCTCGACCTTGCTGCCGACAACGCCGTGTGGCGTGTCGCCTCGGGCCTCCCGGCGGGCGACGACCTCCTGGTCGCCGGCTACTGGGTGAGCCAGGTCGCGCCGTACGCCTTCCGGACCTGTCACCACCTGCACGGCGGCATGGGCGTCGACATCACCTACCCACTGGTCGGCTACACGACCTGGGGCACCGACCTGGCGCACGCGCTCGACACGACCGCCGCCCAGGTGCCGGTCGAGACGGCCGGAGCCAAGAACCTCGAACTCACCGAGGAGCAGCGGGCGCTCAAGGCCGAGGTCCGCGCCTACTTCGCGGGCATCGCCCACGACGAGCCGTCCGACCCCGGCCCTGATGGCGCGTGGGACCGGCACGGTCCGTCGTACCAGAAGCAGATCCGCCAGCTCGGCATCGACGGCTGGATGGGGATCGGCTGGCCCAAGGAGTACGGCGGCCACGGGCTCGGCGAGATCGAGCAGACGATCTTCGCCAACGAGGCGCAGTACGCCGACGTCCACCTGCCTGCGGTGACGCTGCAGACCGTCGGGCCGACCCTCATCAAGTACGGCACCGAGAAGCAGAAGGACATGTTCCTCTCGCGGATCCTCGCCGGTGACGTGCACTTCGCGATCGGCTACAGCGAGCCGGATGCCGGCACGGACCTTGCGTCGCTGCGCACGACGGCGAAGCGCGACGGTGACCACTACATCGTCAACGGTCAGAAGATGTGGACCACTGGAGGCCACCAGGCCGACTACCTGTGGCTCGCGGTCCGGACCGACCCGGACGCCCCGAAGCACAAGGGCATCTCGATCCTGATTGTCGACACCACCGACCCCGGCTACAGCTGGACGCCGATCATCACGGCCGACGGTTCGCACCACGTCAACGCGACGTACTTCAATGACGTCCGTGTCCCCGTCGACATGCTGGTCGGCGAGGAGAACCAGGGCTGGAAGCTCATCACCACCCAGCTCAACCACGAGCGCGTCATGCTCGGCCCGGCCGGCCGGATCGAAGGATTGCGCGACCGGATCGTGCGCTGGGCCGACGCGGCCGGTGTGCGCGAACTGCCCGACGTCGTCGACCTGCTCGGCAAGACCACCGCGGTGTTCCGCATCAACGAGCTCCTCAACTGGGAGGTCGCCCGCGCGGCCGCCACCGGCGAGATCAAGGTCGCCGATGCGTCGTCGTCCAAGGTCTTTGCCGCCGACCAGGTCCAGCACCTGCTGGCCGACCTGATCTCCCTGGTGCACCGCCACGGAGACGCGGGGGAGCCGGAGACCCGGCGCCTGCTCGACTACCTCGACGCCCAGGCCAAGCGGAACCTCGTCATCACCTTCGGAGGCGGCGTGCAGGAAGTGCAGCGCGAGCTGATCTCGATGTTCGGGCTGGGGCTGCCGCGGGTGCCCCGATGACCCACGACCAGATCATGGCCGAGGCCGACCGGATCATCGCGCTCGGCGAGGCCTCGGAGACGCTCGCCCCGCACCCGGTGAACCAGCCGACGATCAGCGCCTGGCTCGACGCGATGCAGTACGACAACGAGCGATTCCGGACCGGCGAGGCGCCGCCGTCGATGGCCCAGGTCTGGACCATGCCCGGCCTCGGTCGCAAGCGCGCCGACGACGACCCGCTGCACTCGATGATGGGCATCCTCACCGAGGCCGGCTTCACCGCCGTACTCGGCACGAACTGCGAGCAGACCTACGAGCGGTACCTCCGTGTCGACGAGCAGCTGCGTGTCACCACCTCGCTCGACTCCGTGGTGGGCCCCAAGAACACAGGGATGGGCCTGGGGTACTTCGTGACCTCGCGCAACCGCTGGTACGTCGGTGACGAACTGGTCTCCACCATGCTGTTCCGGGTCCTCAAGTTCATCCCGAAGGCAAAGCCGTGAGCGGTCCCGTGCGCCCGGTGATTGCCCGGGACAATGCCTATTTCTTCGCCGGGACGGCGATCGGTGAGCTCCGGATCCAGAAGTGCAACGCGTGCGGTGAACTACGGCACCCGCCCGGGCCGTCCTGCCCGGACTGCGGTGCGTTCGATCGGGGCTGGGTGGTCGCCGCCGGTACCGGCACGGTGTTCTCCTACCTCGTCCACCACGCGCCCCAGGTCCCGGGCAAGCAACTGCCGCTGGTGATCGCGCTCGTCGATCTCGACGAAGGCGTTCGGATGGTCGCCGAGGTGATCGGCGTGCCGCCAGAGGGTCCCGACGGTCTGGCCATCGGCGACCGGCTGACCGTGGACTGGAATGTCATCGACGACGACCTGACCCTACCGATCTGGCGTCGTACCGAGGCTGTCGGAAAGAGGAACGTATGAGAGCCCTCGAGGCCGGACAGGTCCTTCCCGAGTGGAGCCTGCCGATGACCCCGACGACCATCGTCAGCACGGCGATCGCCACCCGTGACTGGCAGGACGTGCACCACGACCGTGATGTCGCCCAGGCGGCCGGGTCGAAGGACATCTTCATGAACATCCTGACCACCAACGCGTTGGTCGAGAAGTTCGTGGCCGACTGGGTTGGTCACGACTGCCAGCTCAAGGGCATCGCAATCCGTCTCGGTGCGCCCGCGCATCCCTACGACACGATGACCTTCTCCGGGACGATCACCGACGTGACCGATGGCGTTGCGACGATCGCCGTCGTGGGTCGGGTGTCGCTGGGCGACCACGTCACCGGCACCGTCAAGGTCGTGGCATGACGCGCACGTTGAGCGGCAAGGCGGCCGTTGTCGGCATCGGCGCCACGGAGTTCTCGAAGGAATCGGGCCGCTCCGAACTCCAACTCTCGATCGAGGCGATCCGGCACGCGCTCGCCGACTGCGGGCTCAACCCTGCGGACGTCGACGGTCTGGTCACCTTCAGCATGGACTCCTCCTCGGAGATCGCGGTGGCTCGTGAACTCGGGATTCCCGAACTGCGCTTCTTCAGCAGGATCAACTACGGCGGCGGCGCAGGGTGTGCCACTGTCCAGCAGGCAGCCATGGCCGTCGCGACCGGCGTGGCCGACGTCGTGGTCGTCTATCGCGGCTTCAACGAGCGCTCCGGTGATCGCTTCGGGCAGGTCTCGGCGTGGGCCGCCGCCCAGGTCAACACCAACGGGCTCGACAACGCCTGGACCTACCCGCTCGGCCTGAGCACTCCCGCCGCCACGGTCGCGATGCAGGCTCGTCGCTACATGCACGAGTACGGCGCCACGTCCGAGGACTTCGGCCGTGTCGCTGTTGCCGACCGCAAGCACGCGGCCACCAACCCGGCGGCGTTCTTCTACGGCAAGCCGATCACGCTCGAGCAGCACCAGGCATCCCGGATGATCGCGGACCCGCTGCACCTGCTCGACTGCTGCCAGGAGTCCGACGGCGCGGTCGCGCTGGTGGTCGTCTCGGCCGAACGGGCCCGCGACCTGAAGCAGAAGCCTGCCTTCATCACCGCCGCAGCCCAGGGCTCGGGCCGCGACCAGTTCGTGATGACGTCGTACTACCGCGACGACATCGGCATCCCCGAGATGGGTGTCGTCGGCCGTGAACTCTGGCGCCAGTCCGACCTGACGCCCGAGGACCTGCCGATGGCGATCCTCTACGACCACTTCACGCCGTACGTCCTCATGCAGCTGGAGGAGCTCGGCTTCTGTGGCCGCGGCGAGGCCAAGGACTTCGTCAAGGACGGCGCGATCGAGATCGGCGGTCGTCTGCCGATCAACACCCACGGCGGTCAGTTGGGCGAGGCCTACATCCACGGCATGAACGGCATCGCCGAAGGTGTCCGTCAGGTCCGGGGCACCTCGGTCAACCCGGTCGACGACGTGCAGCACGTGCTGGTCACCGCGGGCACCGGCGTGCCGACGAGCGGGTTGATCCTCAGCGCCTGAACCGCCCGGTGGTTGAGGTGCGAGGAGCGTCAGCGACGAGCCTCGAAACCTCCGGAGTCGACCTCACGACGCGGTCGACAGTCATACTGCCGCGATGGGTTCGTTGAGGCGTCACATGCTCCGGCGGGACATTGCGGCGGTGGTGTTCTCCTGCGATGAGGGAGATCTGTCGCGGTTCCTGGTTGAGACAGGTCCGTGCGTCGCATTGCACGAGGGCGGGAGACCGCTGGCGTCGCCGCTCACCCAACACGGCGGCGAGACACCGGAACTCACGGCAGCACTTCACGTGGCACTCACGGGAGGGCGTCCCAAGAACTCGTTGTTGCTCCTCGACCAGGTCGGCGGGGGCAGGCTGTCGCAGTTGTCGGGTGCCTTCGTCGAAGCGATGGCTGCCAGCAGCGAAGAGTCGCTGCGCCTGGCAGATGAAGACGAGGCCCGGGGCGAGGACTCATTGCCGTCGTTCATGGAACACCAAAGGCGCGTCAGCGAGGCCTGGCTGCGCGCAGGCCGGTGGCCACGTGAAGTCGTTGGACTGCAGAATCGCCTGGTGCGCCTGGGCACTGCACGGACTGCCCTCGCGGAAGGTCAGCGGGTGTTGGTGTGGCACGGACCGCCGGCGCCCCAGTTCGTCGTGACGTCCGGTCGGGGACCGTATCCGCCGACTCCATGAGTACGCGCTTCAACGCAAGATCGGTCGTCGCTACGCGCGCTTGGCCCACATCGGCGTCAACGACGTGACCTGCGGCGGACCGGACAGCAGCGGCTCGACGTCGCGCAGGTACGCGGCGTAGGCGTCGGTTTCCAGAAACTGTTGCGAGGACTCGGCGCTGTCGTAGACCTGGAAGGCGCTGATGGCGTCGGGGTCGGCGTTGTCGAAGCAGTAGAAGTAGGCGACGTGGCCGGGGTTGTCGGCGACGGCGGGCGCCATGTGTGCCTCCCAGACCTTGCGTACGTCGTCCCGACGTCCAGGCTGCGTCTGGTGGCGGATGATCAGAGCGAGTTGCGTCATGCAGGCGATGCTGTCAGCGGCCACCGACAGTCGCCCTCCACGAACAACGAACTACGCTGGTTCGGTGACTCCCGAAGGCAAGCAGCGCCAACCGAGCAGGTTCGACCGCTGGGTGATGGAGCACTCCACCGCGGCCCTGCTGGTCGGCATCGCCCTTGCCGTGGCCGGGGTCGTGCTGGGAGCAATGGCTCGGTCCGGCAGTGATCTCGCAGGAGTGCTGCAGTGGGTGGCGTTCGCACCCGCTGCCCTGATCATCGGTATGTCCGCCCAGGCGCGGAGCATGGCCAGGCGCGCTCGCCGCTGACCGTGGTTGGATCCGTCCCGGGCGTCCCTCATGTCTGTCAGGATCGGGAATGACACGAGCGCCCGCCGAATCTTTGCCGACCATTGGTACACACTGCGGTGGCACATTTAGATGCTGTCTTGGGGACTGGCTGGGGCAGGGTTCGCGACGGCCGTTTCGAACCTGTCAGGTGTCCTTCGGTGGGTTGGCGTGTTGGCCACGCTGATCGGGCTCGCCGGCGTGTGTAGCGCACTCCTCTGGAGTCGCGGCAAGCGAAGGGCCGAGTTGCCCAGTGCGGATCGCAGCCGGTCCTAGAGGGACGTCTCGGTCACCGCGACATTCGCGCGGAGGACAGAGCGCCCGCGCCGGTCACAGCAACCCGCGCGCCCGCCGACTGCGGCGCATCGCTCGCCGTTCGCGCAGATCCATGCCGAAGATCTCCAGTGCGAGTCCCTGCTCGTGATCCGCCGATGCCCAACGAACCTCGTAGCGAACGTCCTCGGGGGCCTTGTCGTACGAAGGCCGCCAGCTTCCCGACGAAAGGTCGGCGACGAGCTCGGAGAAGGCGTCGACCTCGAACTGTTGGAGGAGCCATCGGTCCGTGAAGTGGTCGCCGATGCTCTCGTAGAACTGGAACACCGGGATCGGAGCCAAACGGCGACGCCACCAGAGATGGCCGGTGGAGTGCTGTACCCAATCTGTCTCCACCCAGAGGTGGCCGGACACCTGACCCGATTCATCGAGGAGTTCGGCCACTCGAAGACTGAAGGGTTCCGCCGGGTGGTCGGACATCCCGGTTCCGGTCATGCGTGGCATCCTCCCTTGTTGCGAGGCGTTCCCGCGAGCCGGCCCTCCTGGGCCTTGATCGTCGCCACGAGGACGAAGCTCATCGTGACCAGGAGCGCCCAGGCGCCGAGCTTCGACGTGTGCACGGCCTCCCAGACGTCGGCCTGTCCGGGGTAGCGCCAGGCGTTGAGGAAGGTCGCCATGTTCTCGGCGAGCCAGAGGAAGAACCCGATCAGCAGGAACGACAGGGAGAGCGGCATCCGGTAGCGGGCGTCGCCGACGGTGAAGTGCACCCGGCAGCGCCGGAGCACTGTCGTCAGCGCGGCCGGGTAGTGCGACACCCGCAGATCGAACCGGCGCCAGGCCTGACAGATGTAGGAGCCGACGGCGGCGTACATGAATCCCGAGAACAACGGGACACCGCCGACCTTCGTCCACGCGTCACCGGGATACGCCCAGGGGCCCTCGGCGACCTTGAACAGTTCGAGGCCGAGCCCCAGCGCATGGAACGCGAAGATCACCAGCACCTCGCGCCAGGTCTCCAGGCCGATCGCCCAGAAGCCGAAGGTCAGCGCGAGGCACCAGATCAGCAGGGCGTCGTACCGCTCGATCGGCAACGGGACCAGATAGGCCACCGCGAGTCCCAGGAAGACTCCGATGGCGAACGCGCAGGACTGGAACTCCAGCCAGCCGAAGCGGACCAACTGCGTGAGGAAACGGCGCAACGACTACTCAGGGACCCAGAAGTTGTCGTGCTCGACCATGAAGGCTTCGTACTCCTCGGGCGTCCACTGTTCGCCGGCAGCCAGGCGACCGAGCCCCTCGAAGTACGGCTCGCGGGGAGCGCCGGGAGAGAAGTGCAGCAGCATCGACGCCGTGGCGCCGGACGCGTTGCGGAAGCCGTGCAGTCCGCCCGGTGGCACGTGGATGAAGTCGCCGGACCGGTACGGGCTCCAGCCCTCGCCGTTGTGGATCTCGATCTCGCCGCCGAGGATGTAGAACGACTCGGCGATCCTCTGGTGGAAGTGCGGTCCCGGGCCGCTCACGGCTTCGGAGAACTCCCAGCGGTAGAGCCCGAAGAGGCCGCCGGTGCTCTCGCCGCGAGCGAGGTAGTGGACGCGGTTCCCGTTCGGATAGACCACGTCGGGCGTTGCGTCGTTGGGGCGGACGCGGGCCGAGACCTCGCCGTCGCCGTCGTACAGAGGTGGGGGATACGACATGGCGCCACGCTACCTGCGGTGTCACCCCTTTTTTGGGCCGCCGAGGCCGATGCCGAGGGCCAGGCCGAGGAGCACGCCGAGGATCAGCAGGATGATCCGGTCGGTGGCGAACCACAGCAGCACGCCGCCGAGACAACCGAGACCGAGCGCGAGGCGGTTCACCCGATCGACGGTAGCCGGTTCCGCGTGACGGGACCCACAACCTGCACAGATCCCTGCTGTGCGACCATGTATCCAAGAGCTCGCGTGCTCTGGGGTCGGTGAAAATCCGAGCCGGCGGTAAAAGTCCGCGACCCGATCGCAGCCAGTGATCGGTTGACCAGGTGTGATTCCTGGACCGACGGTTAAAGTCCGGATGGGAAGTGCACGCACGAGTGTCCGACAGCGGAGCAGGTTTGCCGCAGTCGAACGCCCTGCCAGACCCCGGAGTCCGTCAAGCAACAACACGGATGACGAAGAGGCAGCAGTGGCAGAGACCTTCACCCGCGAGTACGACGCGATGCGTCGCGCGCTCGCGCTGGCCGCGAGTCCCGGCGTGCCGCTCCATCCCAATCCCCGCGTCGGCTGTGTACTGCTCGCCCCCGACGGCACCATCGTTGGCGAGGGCTTCCACCGCGGCGCCGGCAACCCGCACGCCGAGATCGAGGCCCTGACCGTCGCCGGCGAGCTCGCGGCTGGTGCCACCGCAGTCGTCACCCTCGAGCCGTGCAACCACACCGGCCGGACCGGCCCGTGTGCCGAGGCCCTCATCGCTGCCGGAGTACGACGGGTGGTGGTTGCCCAGCGCGACCCGAACCCGGTCGCCGGCGGCGGTATGGAGACGCTCGCCGCCGCCGGGATCGAGATCGACTCCGGGACGCTCGAGGACGCCGCGATTGCGCTGAACCCGGCCTGGACCTTCGCCCACGTCCACGGCCGCCCGTTCGTCACCTGGAAGTTCGCAACGACCCTCGACGGTCGGTCGGCCGCCAGTGACGGCACCTCCCGCTGGGTCTCTTCTGTTCCGGCGCGGCACGACACCCACCTGCTCCGCGCGCTCTGCGACACGATGCTCGTCGGCACCAACACCGTCGAGGTCGATGACCCGCAGCTGACGGTGCGCGACGAGGACGACCAGCCGGTCGCCGTACAACCGCTCCGGGTGGTGCTCGGTCGCCGTGACCTGGCCCCAGACCGCCGGATCCTGGATGACGCCGCCGAGACGGTGCACCTGCGCACGCGCGATCCGCTCGAGGCGCTGCAGACCCTGTACGCCGAGCACGACCGCCACCACGTCTTCCTCGAGGGTGGCCCGACCGTGGCTGCCGCCTTCGTCAAGGCGGGCCTGGTCGACGAGATCGTCACCTATGTCGCACCGCTCCTGCTGGGCGCCGGCAAGGCCGCCATTGGGCGGCTGGGAATCGGCACCATCACGAAGGCGTTGCGGTTCGAGTTGGTCGACACCGCCGTCATCGGCGAGGGAGCCGAGGCGAACGTCCGTCTCACCCTGCGACCCGCCACCACCGAGAGGAACTGACCAGATGTTCACCGGCATCGTCGAGGAGTTCGGCACCGTCGCCGCCATCGAGGACCAGGGCGACGCGATCCGGCTCACCATCACGTCCGACATCACCCTGTCCGACGCGGGCCTCGGTGACTCGATCGCGGTCAACGGCTGTTGCCTGACCGTCGCCGAGCGCACCGACACCACGTGGACGGCCGACGTGATGGCCGAGACGCTCGACAAGACCAGCCTTGGTGGCCTCGTCGTGGGCGAGCAGGTCAACCTGGAGCGCGCCGTCACGGCGGAGAAGCGCCTCGGCGGCCACATCGTCCAGGGCCACGTCGACGCGGTCGGCGAAGTCGTCGCGCGCACCCCCAGCGAGCACTGGGAGGTGGTGGAGATCGCGATGCCCGTCGAGCTCGGCCGCTACCTCGTCGACAAGGGGTCCATCACCGTCGACGGCACCTCTCTCACCGTCGTGGAGGCGGGGGAGACCACCTTCACCGTGAGCCTCATTCCCGAGACCCTCGCGCGCACCACCCTCGGATTCCGGGCTCCTGGCAGCCGGGTGAACCTCGAGGTCGACGTCATCGCCAAGCACGTGGAGAAGCTCGTGCGCGCGTACACAGCCCCCGCAACATCCAAGGAGAACTGACATGTCCGTCAGACTGGATTCCATCGAGCGAGCCATCGCCGACATTGCCGCCGGCAAGGCGGTCATCGTCGTCGACGACGAGGACCGCGAGAACGAGGGCGACATCATCTTCGCCGCGAGCAAGGCCACGCCCGAGTTGATGGCATGGACGATCCGCCACTCCAGCGGTGTGATCTGCGTGCCGATGCCCGGCGACATGCTCGACCGTCTCGAGATCCCGCTCATGACGCCGCACAACAAGGACGCCTACCGGACGGCGTACACGCTCTCGGTGGACGCCCGCGACGGTGTCTCGACCGGCATCTCCGCTGCCGACCGCGCGCACACCGCGCGGGTGCTGGCCGACTCGGCGACCGAGTCCTGGGAGCTGACGCGACCGGGCCACGTCTTCCCGTTGCGTTACCGCGAGGGTGGCGTGCTGGTTCGTCGCGGTCACACCGAGTCGGCCGTCGACCTGTGCCGCCTGGCTGGCCTGACCCCTGCCGGTGTCCTGGTCGAGGTCGTCAACGACGACGGCACCATGAAGCGCGCCCCCGAACTGCGTGAGTTCGCCGACGAGCACGGCGTCGCAATGATCTCGATCGAGGACCTCGTCCGCTACCGCCGTCGCGTCGAGCGCCACGTCGTGCGCGAGGCCGAGACCCGGCTGCCCACCAGTCACGGCGAGTTCACCGCGATCGGCTACACGATCACCGTCGACGGCAGCGAGCACGTCGCCCTCGTGTACGGCGACCTGGACACCCTGAACGACGAAGGCCCCGTGCTGACGCGGGTCCACTCCGAGTGCCTCACCGGTGACGTGTTCGGCAGCAGCCGCTGCGACTGCGGTCCCCAGCTCAACGAGGCGCTCGACCGCATCGTCGACGAGGGGCGCGGTGTGCTGGTCTACCTGCGTGGCCACGAGGGCCGGGGGATCGGCCTGGTCGCGAAGCTGCAGGCCTACCAGTTGCAGGACGGCGGCCGCGACACCGTGGACGCCAACCTCGACCTGGGCCTGCCCGCCGACGCGCGCCACTACGGTGCTGCCACGCAGATCCTCAAGGACCTCGGCGTCGCCGAGGTGCGCCTGCTGACGAACAACCCCGAGAAGGTCAACGACCTCGAGGACTACGGCATCAAGGTTGCCGAGCGGGTCCAGCTCACCCCGCACCCCAACGACCACAACCTGGCCTACCTGCTGACCAAGCGGGATCGCATGGGCCACGACCTGCCCCATCTCGCACTCGCCGAGACCGACCGCGAAGGAAGCATCTGACATGGCCGGACACGGCGCCCCCGAGATCGCGCCCATCGACTGCCACGACCTGCGGGTCGCCGTCGTCGCCGCAAGTTGGCACACCGAGGTGATGGACGGCCTGATCGCCGGCGCCCACCGGGCCTTCGCGGACCACAAGCTCGAAGCACCCGTCGTGGTGCGGGTGCCCGGCACGTTCGAGCTGCCCGTTGCTGCGGCGGCCCTCGCGCCGTCGTACGACGCCGTGATCGCGCTCGGTGTGGTCATCCGCGGTGGGACGCCGCACTTCGACTTCGTCTGCAACGCCGCGACCGATGGGTTGACCCGCGTCTCGCTCGACCACACGACGCCCATCGGTTTCGGTGTCCTGACCTGTGACGACGATGCCCAGGCGCTCGATCGGGCCGGCCTGCCGGGCTCGTCGGAGGACAAGGGCTACGAGGCCGCATCGGCTGCCTTGCAGACCGCGGCCACGCTCAAGCGCATCCGTCGCGGCTACGCCGGCTGATCGCTGGGGGTGAGACCGGCGCAGGACCACTGGTCCTGACGCCGTAGGCTCAACCCCCGTGAAGACGTTCGACGAGCTGTTCGCTGAGCTCAGCGAGAAGGCCCAGACCCGGCCCGAGGGCTCGGGCACCGTGGCGGCCCTCGATGCCGGCGTCCATGCGATCGGCAAGAAGCTGATCGAGGAAGCCGCCGAGTCATGGATGGCCGCAGAGCATGAGGGCCGTGAGGCCACCGCGCTGGAGATCAGCCAGTTGCTCTACCACGCCCAGGTCCTCATGATCGCGAGCGGACTGTCGCTCGAGGACGTCTACACCCACCTCTGAGGAATCACCAATGCTGAAGATCGCCGTCCCCAACAAGGGGGCCCTGTCCGAGGCCGCCTCGACGATGTTGCGCGAAGCGGGCTACGCCCAGCGCACGGACTCCAAGCAGCTCACCAAGCTCGACCCGGACAACGGCGTCGAGTTCTTCTACCTGCGTCCGCGCGACATCGCGCTGTACGTCGGTGAGGGCACGCTCGACGCCGGTATCACCGGGCGCGACCTGCTCCTCGACTCCCACGCGCACGCCACCGAGGCGCTGCAGCTCGGCTTCGGTCGCTCGAAGTTCCGTTTCGCCGCGGTGCCCGGGACGGCGAAGACCGTCTCCGACCTCACGGGCCTCCGGGTTGCGACGTCGTACGACGGTGTCCTGAAGCGGTACCTCGCCGACCTCGGCGTCGACGCCAGTGTCGTGCGCCTCGACGGTGCGGTGGAGACCAGCATCCAGCTCGGCGTGGCCGACGTGATCGCGGACGTCGTCGAGACGGGCAGCACCCTGCGGGCCGCCGGTCTCGAAGTGTTCGGCGACGTCATCCTCGAGTCCGAGGCCGTGATGATCACCCGTGTGGGCGCCGACGCCGGCGCCCTGGAGATCTTCACCCGGCGCCTCCAGGGCGTCCTGGTGGCTCGCGCTTACGTGATGATGGACTACGACATCCCGGTCCAGAAGGTCGAGCAGGCCATCGCGCTGACTCCCGGGATCGAGAGCCCGACCGTCAGCCCGCTTCATCGCGAAGGCTGGGTCGCGGTCCGCTCGATGGTGCAGCGGGCCTCGGCGCAGCGAGTGATGGACGACCTGTGGGCGCTCGGCGCACGAGCCATCCTCACGACCGACATCCACGCCTGCCGGCTCTGATGGCGGATCCGCAAGGAGCCCCTCAGCTTCCTCGGACCTGGCGCCCGTTCGGTCCGCGGATGGCTGCGGCCATCTTCGGGATCGTGCTCGTCGGTGCCTTCGCCTGGCTGTGGGTCGGCTTCGACCAGGGCACCAAGGATTCGGTCGGGTTCCTGCAGAAGGCCACCGTCATTGGCTTCATCCTGCTGGGCCTGATCCTGATGAACGCCTTGGCCCGGTCCCGCGTGACCGCTCGCGAGAGCGGCCTGACGATCATCAACGGTTACCGCAAGCACGAACTGGCGTGGTCCGAAGTGGGTGCGGTGAAGTTCCCGCAGGGGGCACCGTGGCCGCACCTGCTGCAGTCCGAGGACGAGAAGCTGTCCCTGATGGGCATCCACGCGTCCGACGGTCAGCGGGCCGCGATCGCGATCCGCGAACTACGCGCCGTCGTGGCCGACCGCAAGGCCTGAGCGTCGGTTCTTCGGCAGGGCGCGAATGCCCCAGGTGGCGGCGAAGGTCGCGCCGGGGTCGAGGGTGACGAGGTCGTCGCCGGAGTTGAAAGCGTCCGGGGGAGCCGTCATCGGCTCCACGGCGACGGATGCGCGCGGCGTCTTCGTGTCCTCGCCGGTGTAGACCTGCAGCCACTTGTGGTGCTCGTCGACCCAGAGGGCAACGCCGTGGCCGTCGCCCTGGTCGCTGACCAGTGTCACTGTCGCAATGCCGGCTTCGTCGCGCCGCAGGTCGGTCACGGCGTGGTTGAGCACCATCATCCCGATCGGGTCCGGGTCGTCGTCGTAGAGGATCTCCGCAGCCGGGCCGCGTCCAGTCGGGAGCAGCCGGTCCGGGTCCGTCTTCAGGTAGGTCTGGGCCTGCAACGTGAGTTCCCACAGGCCGCATTCACCCTCGCCCGCCACGAGGTACGGGTGCGCCCCCGAGGCGTACGGCGCTGCGGTGGTCGCCAGGTTCGTCGCGGCCTGGGTCACGTGGAGCCCATCCGACCCGACGGCATAGGTGACCCGGAGGTCAAGCGCCCACGGATAGCCGGTCTGGGCGGGCAGGAAGTAGTTGAGCTCCAGTCGATTGGCCTCGTGGGCAACGACTGTCCAGGCTACCCACCGCACCAGTCCGTGCGACGCGTTCTGTCGAGACGGCTCGGTCAGCGCGAGTTGTTGGGTCTTCCCGCCGAACGAGTAGCGACCGTCGCGGATCCGGTTCGGCCACGGCATCAGCAGTTGCCCCCGGCCACCGTCGGCCATCGCGTCCTCGGCGAATCCCTCGATCAGCGGACGTCCCTCGAACGTGAGGTCACGCAGCGCGCCGCCGCTCTCGGTCACCACGGCGCGATAGCCCGCGGACTCGATGACGTGCTGGGTTCCGCTCGGTGGCTTCACGACACCGCACCCTAGCCGCGGATCAGGTCGCGATCACCAGATCTGCACGGGCCCGCGTGTTCTCCCGCTCGTGCAGGGCGGTTTCGTCGTCGAGCCAGGTCAGCCAGTGGCCGCGCTGGTCCTCGCCGTCGCGAGCCAGGCCACGCGCCAGCCGGGTCTCCCGATCGGCCTCCACCCAGACGAGCAACGTCACCAGGTCGTCGTACGACGACGCGGCGGAGCCGACGCCCTCGAGGATGAGCAACGGGCCGGGTGCGACCACGTGGGCTTCCGCCCAGTCGTCGGAGTGCCAGTCCCAGCGCCACCAATGGCCGGGCTGCCCGGCCGCCAGCGGACGGAGCAGCGCCTCGATGCTCGCGCCGAGCCCCGGAAGTCCGCGCCAGCCCTCGAGCATCTCGTCGGTGCCGATCACGACGGCCTCGGGCGCGAGAGCCGCGATCGCCGCAGCAAGGGTGGTCTTGCCGGAGCCGGCCAGCCCGTCGATGCAGATCAGCCGACCGACGCCCAGCGTTGCCGGGCGGGCAAGGGCGGCAGCCAGGACCTCAGAAGGCGAGGCCATGTCCCCGGTAGGTCGGCACTTCGTCGACGAAGCGTTCGCCGTCGGCCAACAGCACGGTGTTGCCGTGCTCGAACGGCTCACCGGACTTCGCGTGCCGGAACCACACGAGGTCGCCGATCGCGAGCGCCGGAGCGTTGGTTCCGACGAGCGGCGTCTGGACCTCGCCTGCACCCTCGAGACCCGTCAGGCTCAGCCCGGCCGGGGCCCACGGCGTCGGCGCTCGGTCGGCGCCCGTGGGGCCCGACGCGATCAGGCCACCGCCGTGCACGGTTGCGATCTCGTGGGTTGGCTTGCGGGTGACCGGCAACCCGAAGAACGCAGCGGGTGCGGGCTGGAACGACTGGTAGTGGTCGAACAGCGTCGGCCCCAGGAGGCCGGAGCCCGCGGTGACCTCGGTGACGACCGGGTCGGCGGCCGAGGATTCCAGCGAACCTGAGCCGCCGGCGTTCCAGAAGATCGGGCCGGTGTGGCCGCGGTGCCCCTCGAGCGCGCTCAGCCCCTCGGTGATCGCGGTCCGGCGCACCTCGAGTTGGGCGACCGACAGTTGCTTGAGCTTGCGGACGATCGCGGACTTCGCGCGCTGGGTCGGCACCGCGTCGGGAACGCCGGCCACCTGGCCCTCGTAGGTCATCACGCCGACGAACTGGAAGCCCGGTCGCTCGATCACGGTGCGGGCAAGTTCGCTGACCGACCCGACGTCGTACAAGGGGGAGCGCTTGGGACCGACCAGTTGGCCGCCCCAGCGCAGGCCGGCGTCGATGTCGATGGCGACCCGGATCGGGACCGCCGTGGACGCGCGGAGGGCGTCGACCGCATCGAGGTGGGCGACGTCGTCGATCATGATCGTGATCCGCGACGCCGCACGGGGCGAGGCGACCAGCGACGCCAGCGCACGTCGGTCGACGCTGGGATACGCGACCACGACGTCGTCGCTGATGTCCTGCTCCGCGAGCCACAGCGCCTCGGCCAGCGTATAGGCGAGCACGCCGGCGAAGCCGTCGATCGCCAGCGCGCGGGTGATCAGCGCGGGGACCCGCAGCGACTTCGAGGCCACCCGGATCGGCGTCCCGCCCGCCCGGCGGACCAGGTCCGCGGCGCTGGCGTCGAACGCGTCGAGATCGACCACGAACGTGGGGGTGGAAAGCGGGTCGGGCCAGGCCTGGACGGCCGTGGCGAGGCGCGCAGCCAGGCGGTTGCGCGCGACAGACGTGTGATGCACGTCGTCATGTTTCCACGAGTGCCATGATCCTCCGGTGACCGAACCGCCGAACGAGCGCCCGGATGCGCGCCGCCTCGAAGGATCGGCCTACGTCGATGACGACGGCAGCGCCGATGCAGCACTCGCCACCGCCCTCCAGCAGTACGACGAAGGGTCGGCGCCGTACCCCGCCGTCATCGCTGCGATCGCCCCCGCGCGGCTGATCGTCCCGGTGATTGCCCTCCTCGGTGAGACCGGAGAAGGCGCCGTGGGGGCCGACGGCACCGCACTCGTCACCGACAAGTCCAGCGACATGGCCGCCGTACTCCTGACCGGGGCTGACGGCCGGCTCGCGCTGCTTGCCTTCACCGACCTCGACGCACTCGCGCGCTGGGACCCGCAAGCCCGACCGGTGCCGGTTGCCGCTCACCTCGCGGCGGCGACCGCCGTGCAGGAGGGAGCCGCGGCCGTGGTCATCGACGTCGCTGGACCGCACGCCTTTGCCCTGGCCGACGACGACCTCCATCGGGTCGCTTCGGGATGGACCACGGTCCAGCTCGAGGACGGTGGCTGGGGCTGGCTCGGCACTGCTCCGGCCGACCACGTTGCGGATTAGCCGCCAGCGGAACATCTCCGATACCATCGGGCGTTGACCGATCAGTTGGCTCGCAAGAGTCGGCAGATCCACAAGCGGGGACCAGCACCATCGTCTCCCACCCGCACGACCGCCAGGTCGTCGGGTCCGGTCCATGGAGAGCCCTTCTCCGCTGTCACGACAGCGGAGTGGCACGACGGGGTTCGCTACTGGCTTCCGCTTGTTTTTAGCGGGAGCCTTTTCGTTTTCCCAGTTCCACTGGGGAAGAGCGGTGACGGACTCCCGACCGAACGAGTTTGGAGGACACATCAGCACCGAGCTGCGCATCAACGAGCGGATCCGGGTTCCCGAGGTCCGGCTTGTTGGACCCAACGGCGAGACCGTGGGCATCGTTTCCACCGACCAGGCACTCAAGCTTGCGCAAGAGGCCGACCTGGACCTGGTGGAGATCGCCCCCATGGGCAAGCCCCCCGTCTGCAAGCTCATGGACTACGGGAAGTTCAAGTACGAGAACGCCCAGAAGGCCCGTGAAGCACGACGGAACCAGACCAACGTCATCATCAAGGAGATGAAGCTCCGGCCGAAGATCGACGCCCACGACTACGAGACCAAAAAGGGTCACGTCGTGCGCTTCCTCAAGGCTGGCGACAAGGTCAAGATCACGATCATGTTCCGCGGTCGCGAGCAGCACCGCCCCGAGCTGGGGTACCGCCTGCTGCAGCGACTGGCCGAAGACATCGGGGAGCTCGGTTTCATCGAGTCCAACCCGAAGCAGGACGGCCGCAACATGGTCATGGTCCTGGGTCCGCACAAGAAGAAGGCCGAGGCCAAGGCCGAGGTCAAGGCGGCCAAGGAAGAACGTCGCGCCGAGCGGGAGGCCGAAGAGGCCGAAGACCGCGCCGCTCAGGCGGAACGCACGGCCATCAAGCCTGCTGCTCAGAAGAAGGAACGGGGTCGCTCGGAGAACCTCGATCCCGAGATCGAAGCCTGAGCAACACCCCAGGGCCCGACTTCACGTCAGGCTCCACGAACTTCGCAACAAGGAGACGAGAGACATGCCGAAGAACAAGACGCACTCCGGTGCCAAGAAGCGGTTCAAGGTGACGGGCAGCGGCAAGATCCTTCGTCAGAAGGCCGGCATGCGCCACAACCTGGAGAAGAAGGCCTCCAAGGTCACCCGCCGCCTCAGCGGAACCGTTGAGGTTTCCAAGAACGACGTCCCGCGCGCGAAGAAGATGCTCGGTCTCTGACCGCCCTTCGCACTGATCACTGAAACAAGGAGCACAAGATGGCACGCGTCAAGCGCGCAGTGAACGCGGCGAAGAAGCGTCGTACCACCCTCGAGCGGGCCAGCGGTTACCGCGGCCAGCGCTCGCGGCTTTACCGCAAGGCCAAGGAGCAGGTCACCCACTCCCTGGTCTACAGCTACAACGACCGCAAGAAGCGCAAGGGCGACTTCCGCCGCCTGTGGATCCAGCGCATCAACGCCGCTGCCCGCGCGGAGGGTCTGACCTACAACCGCTTCATCCAGGGCCTGAACCTGGCCGGCATCGAGGTCGACCGCAAGATCCTTGCCGACCTGGCCGTCAACGAGCCCGCCACCTTCAACGCCCTGGTCGCCCAGGCGAAGGCGGCACTGCCCGAGGACGTCAACGCGCCCAAGGTCTCTGCCTGACGATGGCACCCCTGACCGCGGGTAACACCAGGGTCAAGGACGCACGGAAATTGCACCGCCGTTCGGAGAGATCCGAGCGGCGGTGTTTCCTTGCCGACGGTCCCAAGGCCGTCGAGGGGGCGCTCAGCGTCCCCGACTGCGTCATCGAGGTCTTCGCGACCGCGACTGCAGCCGAGGAGTACGCCGACCTGCTCGGCGCCGCTCCCGTCACTCTCGTCGACGACCGCGCCATGAGTGCGCTCAGCGACAGCGTCAGCCCGGCCGGGCTCGTCGCCGTCTGCAACCTCCTCGACGTCCCGCTGGAGACGGTGGTCGAGGTGCGAGGAGCGCCAGCGACGAGCCTCGAAACTTCCGCACTGCCGCTGCTCGCCATCTGTGCTGACGTCCGCGACCCCGGCAATGCCGGCACCGTCATCCGGTGCGCCGACGCAGCCGGTGCAGCGGGCGTCGTCCTCGCCGGTGACGCGGTCGACCTGCACAACCCCAAGACCATCCGGGCGTCGGTGGGCAGCGCCTTCCACCTGCCGGTCGCGCTCGAGCGTGATCCCGCAGCAGCGGTTGCCGCGGCCCGTGCTGCCGGGTACCAGGTTCTCGCGGCCGTCGGCGGGGGAGAGCTCGATCTCTTCGCTGCCGACGACGTCCTGGCGAAGCCGACCGCGTGGCTGTTCGGCAACGAAGCCTGGGGACTCCCCGACGAACTGGCGGCGCTGGCCGACCACCGGGTGAGCATCCCGATCCTGGGCCGCGCCGAGTCCCTCAATCTCGCGACCGCCGCGGCGGTCTGTCTCTATGCCAGCACGCGCGCCATGATGAGGGCGTGACAGATCCGCTCGACCTGCTCCCCGATGGTGTCGTCATTGCCGACGGGTCGGGACGTGTCACCTCGCTCAACGTGGTCGCGGCCCAGATGCTCGACGCAGATGCCGACAAGGCCATCGGCCAGCCGCTCGACGACGTCCTCGCGCTGACCGATCACGATGGTCTCGCCTGGACTGATGCCAACGCGCCGTACGGCGGCCTGCCGACCCGCACCGGGATCCCGGAGCAGACCTGGCTGCTGCCCAACGGCACCGAAGTCCTCGTGGCGGCGCGACTCCATCGCCCCGCGCGCTCAGGCGCGAGCCCGATCCGGTCCGTGGAGTCGGTGGCCATCTCGCTGCGCTCGGGCCGCGGTCGCGCGCGCCTGGACCGCGACCGGTCCGACCTGGTCGCGACGCTGGCCCATGAACTGCGCTCGCCTCTGACCGGCGTCAAGGGCTTCGTGCACGCGCTCCTCAACCGGTGGGACAAGCTGACCGACGAGCAGAAGCTGCTGATGCTCACCACGGCCGGCGCCGACGCCGACCGGCTGAGCCGGTTGATCACCGAACTTCTCGACGTGGCCCGCATCGACACCGGGCGGCTGCAACTGCATCGCCGCCCCACGGACCTGGCGGCCAAGACCGAGCAGGTGCACCGATCGCTCGCGGTGGTCACCTCGACGCCGATCGAGGTCGTGGCCGACGAGGACCTCCCACCGGTCGATGCCGACCCCGACAAGGTGCTGCAGGTCCTCACGAACGTCATCGAGAACGCCGTGCGCCATGGCAGCGGCACGGTGCGGGTCCATGTCGGCGTCTGGTCAGTCGATCCGTCGTACGTCGCCGTCACGGTGACCGACGAGGGTGACGGGATCCCGCTCGACCTCCGCAAGCGGATCTTCACCAAGTTCTGGACGGCCGCAACCGGCGGTGGCTCCGGCCTCGGCCTCTACATCGTCGCCGGACTGGTGAAGGCGCACGGCGGCACCGTCGTCGTCGACGACCGTCCGGGTGGCGGCGCCAGCGTGCTGACGGCGTGGCCGGTGGTTGTCCACGCGTGAGGGCACAATGACGGAATGGTCGATCTGAGTCAGCCTGCCGACGCGTTGCGGACCTATCTGGGTCGGGCCCGGGAGAGCCTGGTCTGGAAGCTGGAGGGCCTCACCGAACGAGAGGTGCGGCTGCCGCGCACGCCGACCGGCACCAACCTGCTCGGCATCGTCCTGCATTGCGCCAATGTCGAGATCGGCTACTTCGGTCCCACCTTCGGACGCGCATGGCCGGACACCGACGACCCCGCGTACCTCACCCTCGACGTCTACGACGACGATCCGCAGGCCGACTGGTGGGTCCCCGCCGAGATCAGCACGGCCGATCTTCTCGACTTCCACCGCCGCGTCGGGGACTTCGCTGACGCGGCCTTCGACGAGTTGGCTCTCGACACACTGGGCCGGGTGCCGTGGTGGCCCGAGGAGCGGGCGACCACGTCGCTGCACCGGATCGCGATCCACGTGATGAGCGACATCGCCCGCCATGCCGGCCAGGCCGACGTGCTGCGTGAAGGGATCGACGGGGCCGCCGGAATGCTCCCCGGGGCGACCAACATCCCGGGCGAGTTCGACTGGCCGGGCTACGTCGCACGCCTCACCGCCATCGCCGATCAGTTCCCATAAGCGTTACCGGTTCGCGGTGGAGCACCCCCGGTTCCTAGACTTGCCCCCTGATGTCTGGACCGAACACTGACTTTGACCCCGTGGAGGTCGCCGCCGTGAGCCCTGCCGAGCTCGAGGCTGCGCGCGACGCCGCTCTCGCCGCGATCGCTGCTGCCCCTGATCTCGAGGCGTTGAAGGTGGTGCGCAGCGAGCACGCCGGTGACCGTTCGCCGCTGGCCCTCGCCAACCGGGAGATCGGTGCGCTGCCGCCCCAGGCCCGCAAGGAGGCCGGCCAGCGGATCGGCCAGGCGCGCGGCGCGGTCAACCAGGCCCTTGCTGCGCGCCAGGGCGTGCTCGAGGTCGAGAACGAAGCCCGCATCCTCGTCGACGAGGCCGTCGACGTCACGCTTCCGACCGATCGTGACCCTGTGGGCGCCCGACACCCTCTGACGACCGGTGCCGAACTGATCGCCGACATCTTCGTCGCGATGGGCTGGGAGGTCGCTGAAGGCCCGGTCATCGAGGCCGAGTGGCTCAACTTCGATGCCCTCAACCTCGGCCCGGACCACCCGGCCCGCACCATGCAGGACACGTTCTGGACGTCGCCCGCCGACAACCACCTCGTGCTGCGCACCCACACCAGTCCTGTCCAGGCACGCACCATGCTCACTCGCGGTGTGACCGACGAGGCGCCGATCTACGTCGTGTGTCCGGGCCGGGTCTTCCGCACCGATGAGTACGACGCCACGCACTCGCCGATGTTCCACCAGGTCGAGGGCCTCGCCATCGACAAGGACATCTCGATGGCGCACCTCAAGGGCACGCTCGATCACTTCGCCGCCCAGATGTTCGGCGACGGGATCACGACCCGGTTCCGGCCGTCGTACTTCCCCTTCACCGAGCCGTCGGCCGAGGTCGACCTGATCTGTTTCGTGTGCAGGGGTGTCGATTCCGACGCTTGCCGCACCTGTCGCGGCGAGGGCTGGATCGAGTGGGGCGGCTGCGGCATCGTCAACCCCAAGGTGCTGCAGGCCTGCGGCATCGACTCGAGCAAGTACTCCGGCTTCGCGTTCGGCATGGGCATCGACCGCACCCTGATGTTCCGTCACGGTCTCGAGGACCTGCGCACCCTCTTCGAGGGCGACATCCGGTTCACCACTGCTTTTGGGAGCGAATTGTGAAGGCGCCTGTCTCCTGGATCCGCGAACTCGTCGACCTGCCGGCCGACGTCACGACGGAGATCCTCACCGACCGCCTGACGGCCCTCGGGCTCAAGCTCGAAGGCATCCACGCCGCGGGCGCGGACATCCAGGGTCCGCTGGTGATCGGCCGCGTGCTGACCCGTGACCCCGAGCCGCAGAAGAACGGCAAGGTCATCAACTGGTGCACCGTCGACGTCGGTGCCGCCAACGGCTCGGGTGAGCCACAAGGAATTGTCTGCGGCGCCCACAACTTCGAGCCCGGCGACCTCGTGGTCGTCGTACTGCCCGGCGGCGTGCTGCCCGGCGGTTTCGCGATCAGCGAGCGCAAGACCTACGGGCACCTCTCGGCCGGCATGATCTGCTCCGCTGCCGAGCTCGGACTGTCCGACGACCACGACGGCATCATCGTGCTGCCCGCCGACGCCGGTGCTCCCGGTGACAACGCCTTCGACCTGCTCGGCCTCGGCGAAGAGGTCATCGAGTTCGAGATCAACCCCGACCGTGCCTACGCGCTCTCCCTGCGCGGCGTCGCTCGCGAGGCCGCCCTGGGCTTCGGCCTGCCGTTCACCGATCCGGCCGAGCGTGCGGTGCCCGAGGTCGACGGCAAGGCCTACCCGGTCGTCATCGAAGACCCGGCCGGGTGCCCCGTGTTCACGACCCGTGTGGTCACTGGATTCGACCCGGCTGCTGCGTCGCCGGACTTCATCAAGCGTCGCCTTGAGCAGTACGGCATGCGTTCGATCTCCCTCGCGGTCGACGTCTCCAACTACGTCATGGTCGAGCTCGGACAGCCGACCCACTGCTACGACCGGGAGAAGCTGGCCGGTCCGATCCGGGCCCGCCGCGCGAACGCCGGCGAGAAGATCACCACCCTCGATGACGTCGTGCGGGAGCTGACCGTCGAGGACCTGGTCATCGCCGACGACAACGGACCGATCGGCATCGCCGGCGTCATGGGCGGCGCGGACTCCGAGATCAGCGACACGACCACTGCGATCGTGATCGAGGCCGCCCACTTCGACCCGACCACGATCTTCCGGGCGCAGAAGCGGCACAAGCTCCCGTCCGAGGCGTCCAAGCGCTTCGAGCGCGGCGTCGACCCGTTGCTCCCGGCTGCAGCTGCCGACCGGGTCGTCGAGCTCCTCGTCGAGTACGGCGGCGCGACGGCCGAGCCCGGCTTCACCCTCGTCGGCTCGGCCCCGGAGCGTCCCAGCATCCAGATCGCCACCGATCTGCCGGCTCGTCTCAGCGGCATCGACATCTCGGCGATGACCACCGTTGAGCACCTCCGTGCCATCGGCGCCGTGGTCACCGAGCACGGCGCGGACACCATCGAGGTCACCGGCCCCAGTTGGCGCCCCGACGTCAACGAGCCCTACGACCTGGTCGAGGAAGTCGTCCGGATCGTCGGCTACGACCAGGTGCCCAGCGTGCTGCCGCGCCGGGCAACGGGCCGTGGCCTGACCCGCACCCAGCGCCTGCGCCGCCAGGTCGGCCGCACCCTCGCCGGTGCCGGCTGCGTGGAGGTGGTGAGCTTCCCGTTCGTCGGGGAGGCCACCTTCGACAAGTTGGGGCTGTCGTCCGACGACCCGCTGCGCGCGACCGTCGGGCTCGCGAACCCCATCTCCAGCGAGGAGCCGGGCTACACCACCACCCTGCTGCCCGGCCTGCTCGACGCGGCCGGCCGCAACGTGGGCCGTGGATCGTCGAGCGTTGCGCTCTTCGAGACCGGCACCGTCGCGTTCCCCTCCGACAACGGCCCCGCGCCGATCTACGGCGTGCACGCCCGTCCGTCCGAGGCCGAGCTCGAGAAGCTCCTCGAGGCCCTGCCGGTGCAACCGCAGCACCTCGCCGTCGTCCTCGCGGGGGAGCGGACGCGTTCGGGCTGGTGGGGTGCCGGAGTTGAGGCCACCTGGGCCGATGCCCTGGCCGTGGTCCGCCGCCTCGCCGACGAGATCGGTGTCTGCATCGACGTCAACGCAGCCGCCCGGATGCCGTGGCACCCGGGGCGATGCGCCCTGATCACGATCGACGAGGTCGAACTCGGCCACGCCGGCGAACTGCACCCCTCGGTCTGCAAGGCCTTCGGACTGCCGCCGCGGAGCGCGGCCCTGGAGATCGACCTGGATGCGCTCATGGCCGCGGCCCCGGACGTCACGCCCGGTCCGACGTTCTCGACCATGCCGGTCGCCAAGGAAGACGTCGCCCTGGTCGTCGAGGAATCGGTGACCGTCGCGGAGGTCGAGGCAGCCCTGCGCGAGGGTGCGGGAGAGCTGCTCGAGTCGGTTCGGCTCTTCGACGTCTACACCGGCGAGCAGATCGGTGCGGGTCACAAGTCGCTGGCCTTCGCGCTGCGGTTCCGCGCTCCTGACCGCACCTTGACCGAGGCCGAGACCAGCGCCGCCCGCACGGCCGCGGTGACTGCCGCGAACGAGCGCACCGGAGCAGTCCAGCGGTGAACTGACGCGCCCCATGCACCTTTTCATGCATGACTGTGTATATTCATGCACATGACGAAGGTACGGGTCGCCGTTGCAGGCGCCAGTGGGTACGCCGGCGGCGAGGTCTTGCGCCTCCTGCTCGGCCACCCCGACGTCGAGATCGGCGCGCTCACCGCGGGCAGCAACGCGGGGGAGACCCTCGGCTCGTTGCAGCCGCACCTGCTGCCCCTGGCCGACCGGATCCTGGAACCGACGACCGCCGAGGTGCTGGCCGGCCACGACGTCGTCTTCCTCGGCCTGCCCCACGGCCAGTCCGGCGCGATCGCCGAAGAACTCTCGGCCGCTGACGCCGACGTCGTGGTGGTCGACTGCGGAGCCGACTTCCGGCTCGAGGACGCCGCGGACTGGGAGCGGTTCTACGGCTCCCCGCACGCGGGCACCTGGCCCTACGGATTGCCGGAGATCCCCGGCAACCGTGACGCCCTCCGTGGCGCACGGCGGGTCGCCGTACCCGGCTGCTACCCGACCATTTCGTCCCTGACGCTCGCCCCGGCAGTTGCCGCAGGGTTGGTGACTCCCGACGTGGTCGTCGTGGCTGCCTCCGGAACCAGTGGTGCCGGCAAGGCCGCGAAGACGCACCTGCTCGGCAGCGAGGTGATGGGCAACGCCAGTGCGTACGGCGTCGGCGGTGTCCACCGGCACACCCCGGAGATCACGCAGAACCTCGGCAAGTTGATCCCCGGTGGACCGGCTGCGGTCAAGGTGAGCTTCACGCCGCTCCTGGTTCCGATGTCGCGGGGCATCCTCGCCACCTGTTCGGCGCCGCTGGCGCGCGAGGTCAGCGCCGAAGAGGCCCATGCGACGTATCTGAAGGCGTACGCCGACGAGCCCTTCGTCCACGTCCTGCCCGCCGGCCAGTGGCCGCAGACCCAGTCGGTGCTCGGCTCCAACGCCGTCCACATCCAGGTCACCGTTGATCCGGTGGCCGGCCGGCTCGTGGCCGTCGGTGCGATCGACAATCTTGCGAAGGGCACTGCCGGCGCCGCCGTGCAGTGCATGAACCTCGCCCTCGGACTCGACGAGACCACGGGCCTCACGACGGTAGGACTGGCACCATGACCGAGCAGACCGAAGCGACCGAGCCGACCCCCGCGACGTCGTACGGCATCTCGAGGTTCCCCGAGACCCTCGCGGTCGTCCGCCTTCCCGCCGGAGCCGAGATCCCGGAGTGGGCCGAGTCGTCCTCGATCTTCTCCATCACTGCGACCGCGTCGGAGACCTCGCTGGTCTGCGCGGGGCGCAGCGTCCCGAAGAAGGCGCGGCACGAGAAGCCGTTCACCGCGTTCAGCGTCAACGGTCCGCTCGACTTCGGCCTCGCCGGCGTCCTGGTCGCGCTCCTGACGCCGCTCGCCGAAGACGGCATCAGCGTCTTCACCCTCTCGACGTTCGACACCGACTGGATCCTCGTGCCGGCCTCGCAGGCCAACCGCGCCGAAGAGGCGTGGCGACGATCGGGGCACACCGTTGCCCTCGCCGTCCCTGCCAAGTAATCGCACATCCTGCAAAGGTCATCACCATGAGCGTCACCCACCCCGCCGGCTTCGTTGCCGCCGGTGCTGCCGTCGGCATCAAGTCCACCGGCAAGAAGGACCTCGCCCTCGTCGTCAACCAGGGCCCCACCTTCGACTCCGCCTCTGTCTTCACCAGCAACCGCTGCAAGGCCAACCCGGTCCTGTGGAGTGAACAGGCCGTCCAGGACGGCACCGTTCGCGCGGTGGTCCTGAACTCCGGTGGCGCCAACTGCTACACCGGCCCGGAGGGTTTCGTCACCACCCACCGGGTTGCTGAGGAAGTCGGCACCCTGCTGGGCATCGGCGCGATCGACGTCGTCGTCTGCTCGACCGGCCTGATCGGTCTGGCCAACGACCGCGACGTGCTTCTCGCTGGCGTCAACACCATCCACGGCCAACTCTCGGCCGAGGGTGGCAACGATGCGGCCGAGGCGATCATGACGACCGACACCGTCAGCAAGCAGGTCGTGGTCCAGGGGCCTGACGCTGCCTGGTCGATCGGTGGCATGGCGAAGGGTGCCGGGATGCTCGCTCCCGCGCTCGCGACGATGCTCGTCGTCATCACGACCGATGCCGTCGTACCGGCTGCGGATCTGGACGCTGCTCTCCGTGCGGCCGCCCGGGTGAGCTTCGACCGGCTCGACTCCGACGGTTGCCAGTCCACCAACGACACCGTGACCGTGATGGCCAGCGGTGCCTCCGGCGTCACGCCGTCGCTCGATGTCTTCACTGCCGCGCTCACCGAGGTGTGCACGTCGCTCGCGAAGCAGTTGCTGGCCGACGCCGAGGGCGCGGACCACGAGATCACGATCACGACGCTCGGCGCCGCGACCGAGGACGAAGCCGTCGAGGTCGGCCGGAGCGTGGCCCGGAGCAACCTGTTCAAGGCGGCCGTTTTCGGCAAGGACGCCAACTGGGGGCGCGTCCTCGCGTCCGTCGGTACGACGACCGCGGCCTTCGACCCGGCCAACCTCGACGTCGCGATCAACGACGTGTGGGTGTGCCGCAACAGCGGCCCCGGCGAGAGTCGCGACCTCGTCGACCTCGCGCCCCGGGCGGTCACCGTCACGATCGACCTGAAGTTCGGCGACGCCGAAGCGACGGTGTGGACCAACGACCTCACCCACGCCTACGTCCACGAGAACAGCGCGTACAGCTCATGACCGAGGACCAGAAGATGTCGAACACCGACGAGGTGCGGCCCCCGGCCGCCGATCCGTTCAAGGCCGCCACGCTCGCGGGTGCCCTCCCGTGGCTGAAGGCGTACCACGGCAAGATCGTCGTGGTGAAGTACGGCGGCAACGCCATGACCGACGACACCCTCAAGCGTGCCTTCGCCGAGGACATCGCGTTCCTGCGCTTCGCCGGGTTCCGCCCCGTCGTCGTCCACGGCGGCGGGCCGCAGATCTCGCTGATGCTCGACCGGCTCGGCATCAAGTCCGAGTTCCGCGGCGGCCTGCGGGTCACCACGCCCGAGGCGATGGACGTCGTCCGGATGGTCCTCGTCGGCCAGGTCCAGCGCGAGCTGGTCGGCCTGATCAACGAGCACGGTCCGCTGGCCGTCGGCCTGTCCGGCGAGGACGCCGGCCTCTTCACGGCCGAACAGACCGGCACGATCGTCGATGGCGAAGAGGTCGACCTCGGCCTGGTCGGTGAGGTCGCGAAGGTGCGGCCCGAGGCCGTCCTCGACCTGATCGAGGCTGGGCGGATTCCCGTGGTCTCCAGCGTCGCGCCCGACATCGACGGTGTCATCCACAACGTCAACGCCGACTCGGCCGCGGCCGCGCTGGCTGCTGCGCTCGGTGCCGAGAAGCTGCTCGTCCTCACCGACGTCGAGGGGCTGTACCTGAACTGGCCCAACCCCGACGAGGTGATCGGCGAGATCAGCCCCGAAGCCCTCGAGGAACTGCTGCCGACGCTGGCGAGCGGGATGATCCCGAAGATGGACGCCTGCCTGCAGGCCGTGCGTGGGGGAGTGAAGCGGGCCACCGTCGTCGACGGGCGCCAGGCGCACGCCGTACTCCTCGAACTGTTCACCGACGAAGGCATCGGCACCCAGGTGCTGCCCGGCGTGACCACCAAGACTCGCAAGGCCCGGGAGAACCAGTCATGAGCACGCCCCAGAGTCAGGCCGAGTGGACCGAGCGGTACGCCGGCGCGCTGATGAACACCTTCGGCCCGCCGAAACTCGTCCTCACCCGCGGTGAAGGTGCGCATGTCTGGGACGCCGACGGCAGGGAGTACGTCGACCTGCTCGGCGGCATCGCCGTCAACGCCCTCGGCCACGCCCACCCGCGGCTGGTCGCCGCCGTCACCGAGCAACTCCAGACGCTCGGCCACATCTCCAACTTCTTCGCGAGCGGCCCGCAGATCACCCTCGCCGAACGGCTCGGCGCCCTGTTGCAGAACCCGCTGGTCGAGCCTGTCGAGACCCGCGTCTTCTTCACCAACTCCGGTGCCGAGGCGAACGAGGCGGCCTTCAAGCTGACCCGTCGCACCGGCCGGACCAAGATCGTCGCGACCACCGGTTCCTTCCACGGCCGCACGATGGGCGCGCTCGCCCTCACGTCGAAGGCTGCCTACCGCGAGCCCTTCGAGCCGTTGCCCGGCGACGTCGTCTTCGTCGAGTACGGCGACGTGGCCGCCCTCGAAGCGGTGGTCGATGACCAGACCGCCGCTGTCCTGATCGAGCCGATCCAGGGCGAAGCCGGCGTGATGGTGCCGTCCCGTGACTACCTGCCCTCTGCGCAGCGGATCGCGCACGAGAACGGCGCACTGCTCTGGCTCGACGAGATCCAGACCGGTGTCGGCCGGACAGGCGCCTGGTTCGCCCACCAGCACCCCGACCTCGTGGACGCACCCGTCGTGCCCGACATCGTCACGCTGGCCAAGGGCCTGGCCGGCGGCATCCCGATCGGCGCCTGCATCGCCACGCACGGCTCGGCCAAGCTGTTCGACCCGGGCAACCACGGCACCACGTTCGGTGGCAACCCGGTCGCCGCAGCAGCCGCCCTGGCGGTGCTCGACGTGATCGAGTCCGACGGCCTGCTCGCGCATGCGAGGGCCATGGGTGCCCGACTGCGCGAGGGACTGGCCACCGATGCCCGGGTCATCGAGACCCGCGGCGCCGGCCTGCTCGTGGGACTGACCCTCGTCGAGCCCAAGGCAGCAGAGGTGGCCGCGGCCGCGCAGGACGCCGGCTTCATCATCAACGCGGCAACGCCCGAGCGGATCCGGATGGCTCCGCCGCTGGTGCTCACCGAGGCCGACGCCGATTCGTTCCTCGCTGCCTGGGCTGCCATCTTGAACAACGCTGGCGTCGACACCGCGGGGGTCTCGCTGTGACCCGTTCCTTCCTGCGTGACGACGACCTGACCCCGGCCGAGCAGGCCGAGGTGCTGGCCCTCGCGGCGACGCTCAAGGCGGCGCCGTACGACCACAAGCCGCTCGCCGGTCCGCGCACGGTGGCGATGATCTTCGACAAGGCCACGCTGCGCACGCAGGCCTCCTTCTCCGCAGGCATCGCCGAACTCGGCGGCAACCCGATGCTCGTCGACGGGGGTCTCGCGGGGATCGGCAAGCGGGAGTCGATCGCTGACGTGGCCCGGGTGCTCGGCCGCCAGGCTTCGCAGATCGTGTGGCGCACCTACGCGCAGTCGAGCCTCGACGAGATGGCGGCGATGTCCGACGTGCCCGTCATCAACGCGCTGACCGACGACTTCCACCCCTGCCAGTTGCTCGCCGACCTGCTGACCGTGCAGGAACACAAGGGAGCACTGGCCGGCCTGACCGTCGCCTTCCTCGGCGACGGCGCCTGCAACATGGGCAACTCCTGGTTGCTCGCCGGCGCGACGGCGGGGATGCACGTCCGGATCAGCGGACCCGACGGCTACGTCCCCGACGAGGCGATGTTCGCCCGCGCGAACGAGATCGCAGCGACCACGGGTGGCTCGGCAACGGCAGAGACCGATCCCGTGAAGGCAGTCGCTGGAGCGGATGTGGTCGTCACCGACACGTGGATCTCGATGGGCAAGGAGGCCGAGGCGGACGCCCGGCGGGCGGTGTTCGGTCCCTACGCCGTCACCCCCGAACTCGTCGCCCATGCCAGCGCGGACGCGATCGTGCTGCACTGCCTGCCGGCGTACCGCGGTTCCGAGATCGCCGCCGACGTCATCGACGGACCACAGAGCGTGGTGTGGGACGAGGCGGAGAACCGCCGTCACGCGCAGAAGGCCGTGATGGCCTGGCTCCAGGACCCCGCCCGGCTGGGAGCGTCCCATGAGTGAGCACGCCCTGACCCCGCTGACCAAGAACGCTCGGCTGGCGTTGATCGTCGAGCTGTTGGAGAGCCGCGAGGTGCGTTCGCAACCCGAACTCGCCGACCTGCTCGGTGGTCGTGGCGTGCACGTCACGCAGGCGACGCTGAGCCGCGACCTCGTGGAGGTCGATGCGATCAAGGTCCGGGCCGCGTCCGGCAACCTCGTGTACGCCGTACCGGCGGAGGGCGGCGACCGGACACCGGTGTCCGCCGAGAGCGGGGCAGCCCACCAGCGCCTCTCCCGCCTGTGCGCCGAGCTCCTCGTCAGTGCCGAGGCCAGCGCCAATCTTGTTGTCCTGCGCACCCCTCCCGGGGCCGCGCAGTTCCTCGCCAGTGCCATCGACAAGGCCGAAGTCGGCGCCGACCACGACGTGCTCGGCACGATCGCCGGCGACGACACCGTCCTGGTCATCGGCCGCGACCCCGCCGGGGGAGCAGCACTGGCTCACCGATTCACCTCCCTTGCAGAGCGCACGGAGCCCGAAAGGAACGACAGTTGAGCAAGGTCCTGACCTCCCTCCCCGTGGGAGAGCGCGTCGGCATCGCCTTCTCCGGCGGCCTCGACACCTCCGTCGCCGTTGCGTGGATGCGCGACAAGGGCGCCGTGCCCTGCACCTACACCGCTGACATCGGGCAGCCGGACGAGCCGGACATCGCCGGTGTGCCGGACCGTGCCCGGCAGTACGGCGCCGAGATCGCCCGCATCGTCGACATCAAGTCGCAACTGGTCGAGGAAGGTCTCGCCGCTCTTGCCTGCGGTGCGTTCCACATCCGCTCCGGTGCGAAGGCGTACTTCAACACGACGCCGCTCGGCCGTGCCGTGACCGGCACCATGCTGGTGCGGGCGATGCAGGCCGACGACGTCAACATCTGGGGCGACGGGTCGACGTACAAGGGCAACGACATCGAGCGGTTCTACCGCTACGGCCTGTTGGCGAACCCCGAACTGCGGATCTACAAGCCGTGGCTCGACGCTGACTTCGTCACCGAACTCGGCGGTCGCCACGAGATGAGTGAGTGGCTGGTCGCCCACGGCCTGCCCTACCGCGACTCGACCGAGAAGGCGTACTCCACCGACGCCAACATCTGGGGCGCCACCCACGAGGCCAAGACTCTCGAGCACCTCGACGTCTCGCTCGAGATCGTCGAGCCGATCATGGGCGTGAAGTTCTGGGACCCGTCCGTCGCCATCGAGACCGAGGACGTCGCGGTCACCTTCGAGGCCGGACGCCCGGTGGCCCTCAACGGCCGTCGGCACGACGACCCGGTGGCCCTCGTCATGGAAGCGAATGTCATTGGTGGCCGCCACGGCCTCGGCATGTCCGACCAGATCGAGAACCGGATCATCGAGGCCAAGTCGCGGGGCATCTACGAAGCCCCCGGCATGGCGTTGCTGTTCGCTGCCTACGAGCGCCTGCTGAACGCGGTCCACAACGAGGACACGCTGTCCAACTACCACCTCGAGGGCCGCAAGCTCGGTCGCCTGCTCTACGAAGGCCGCTGGCTCGACCCGCAGGCCCTCATGCTCCGGGAATCCATCCAGCGCTGGATCGCCTCGCTGGTCAACGGCACGGTCACGCTGCGCCTGCGCCGTGGCGACGACTACACGATCGTCAAGACCGAGGGTTCGAACTTCTCGTACCACCCCGAGAAGCTGTCGATGGAACGTGTCGAGAACGCCGCGTTCGGTCCGACGGACCGGATCGGCCAGCTGACGATGCGCAATCTCGACATCGCCGACTCCCGCGCCAAGCTGGAGTTGTACGCCGCACAGCCGCTGGATCAGGGCCAGGTACTGGTCGAGAACGGCACGCTCTTCGGCGAGCTGCCGCCCGGCGGCTACGACCAGATCACCGCGAACCCCGACGGTGGCCTGGAAGCGGAAGCGATCCTCGAGGATGTCGCGATGGAGTCCGGAACCGACTGATGCACGCGGAACCGACTCGTCGCACGGTGGCGCGAGTGCTGCCGGTGAGCAGCGACAGCAAGGTGCTGTTGCTGCTCGGCTGCGACCCTGCGCTTCCGGACGTCCGCTACTGGTTCACCATCGGTGGCGCGGTCGACTCGGGGGAGTCCCTCGCGGAGGCCGGTGCGCGCGAGCTGCGTGAGGAGACGGGTATCGACGTCCCGGCGGCGGATCTCGGCGAACCCTTCGGCACCTTCGAGGTGGAGTTTGCCTGGGACGGGCGCGACTACGTGAACGACTCCACCCTGTTTGCCGTCGCCCTCGACGAGACGCCGGTCAGCTTTGAGGGACTCGACGTGCTCGAGTCGCAATCGATCTTCGAGGCGCGTTGGTGGACACCGGAGGACCTGGCAGACGACGGCCGCGCGGTTGACCCGCGGCTGATGGAGCAGATGCGGACGGCGATCGCGCACGTCCGGGGAGGAACCACATGAGCGGCGAGACCAACACGGGCAAGCTCTGGGGTGGCCGGTTTGCCGGCGGCCCCTCGCCGGAGCTCGACGCGCTGTCGCGCTCGACGCACTTCGACTGGCGGCTCGGGCTCTACGACATTGCCGGCTCGCACGCGCACGCCAAGGCACTGGGCGCTGCGGGCTTGCTGACGCCGGACGACGAGGCTGAGCTGCATCGCGGACTGGACGCACTCGCTGCCCGCTTCTCTGACGGCTCGTTGCAGCCCGATCCGTCCGATGAGGACGTGCATGGTGCGCTCGAACGGCTGCTGATCGACGAGGTCGGCGCCGACGTCGGTGGTCGGCTCCGTGCCGGCCGCTCGCGCAACGACCAGATCGCCACACTCTTCCGGTGTTATCTGCTCGACCACTCGGTCGCGGTCGGTCGCCTGATCCTCGACCTGGTCGATGCTCTCGCGACGCAGGCCGACGCCCACCTCGGCGAGGTCCCGGCGATCATGCCGGGGCGGACGCACCTGCAGCACGCCCAACCGGTGCTCTTGTCGCACCACCTGCTGGCCCACGCCTGGGCCCTACTGCGCGATGTCGAACGTCTGGGGGACTGGCGTCGTCGTACGGCGGGGGACTCGCCGTACGGATCCGGAGCGTTGGCTGGGCAGAGCCTCGGACTCGACCCCGAGCTCGTGGCGCGTGAACTCGGGTTCACCAGCTCCACGGCCAACTCGATCGACGGGACGGCCTCTCGCGACTTCGTTGCGGAGTTCGCCTACGTGACCGCGCAGACCGGCATCGACGTCAGCCGGATCGCCGAGGAAGTGATCCTCTGGGCCACCAGGGAGTTCGACTTCGTGACCTTGCACGACTCCTGGTCCACGGGGTCGAGCATCATGCCGCAGAAGAAGAACCCCGACATCTCGGAGTTGGCACGGGGCAAGGCAGGGCGGCTGGTCGGAAACCTCACGGGGTTGCTGACCACACTCAAGGCACTGCCGCTGGCCTACAACCGCGACCTCCAGGAGGACAAGGAGCCGGTGTTCGACTCGGTCGACACCCTCGAGGTCCTGCTGCCGGCGTTCACCGGCCAGATCGCGACCCTGGTGTTCAACACCGAGCGGATGGCTGCCCTCGCCCCGCAGGGTTTCTCGCTGGCGACCGACATCGCCGAGTGGCTGGTGCGGGAGGGCGTTGCGTTCCGGATCGCCCACGAGGTTGCCGGCGCGTGTGTGCGGCGTTGCGAAGAACTCGGCATCGAACTCGACGAGTTGACGGACGACCAGTTCGCCGCCATCTCGCCGTCGTTGACGCCCACAGTCCGCAATGTGCTGACTGTCGAAGGTTCCGTGGCGTCCCGCGATGGCCGCGGCGGTACGGCGCCGGCCCGGGTTCGCGAGCAGTTGACCGACCTCCGCGCGAGGTCCCAGGAGCTCCGTTTCACGCTCATTTGAGCGTGAAACCACCCTCCAGGAAGCTCAAAGGCCCCCCCGATTTGCAACCCGGGGGACCCATGGGGGTAATGTTCCGTTTCGCCGCAGGACGCGGAAAACCTCAGCTGAGGATCCACACGGATCGGACGCAAAAACGGGGTAGATCTACGTCCGGGCACCAGTGTTGAACAGCTTCAAGACATGGCGGTCACGCCGAGTTGACGAGGGGAAACAGCACGGGTAAGGTTTCACAGGTTGCCCCGCGACAGACCTGGCCGAGAGGCTGGCGAAGCGCGAGAGCGTCTGATTCTTGAGAACTCAACAGTGTGTCATGCATATAGATTGTTGTGACTGTTTTGCGCTGGTCGCCTCTTCGGGGGTGGTTGGTGTGTGGTTTCGGCAATATGATTGATTCTGATTAGTAGTGATACTTGTCAGGGTTTGTTGTTTGTCAGTATTGGATTTTCTTATGGAGAGTTTGATCCTGGCTCAGGACGAACGCTGGCGGCGTGCTTAACACATGCAAGTCGAGCGGAAAGGCTCCTTCGGGGGTACTCGAGCGGCGAACGGGTGAGTAACACGTGAGTAATCTGCCCTGCGCTCTGGGATAGCCACCGGAAACGGTGATTAATACCGGATATGACATGTCCCTGCATGGGGGTGTGTGGAAAGTTTTTCGGCGCAGGATGTGCTCGCGGCCTATCAGCTTGTTGGTGAGGTAATGGCTCACCAAGGCTTTGACGGGTAACCGGCCTGAGAGGGTGACCGGTCACACTGGGACTGAGACACGGCCCAGACTCCTACGGGAGGCAGCAGTGGGGAATATTGGACAATGGGCGGAAGCCTGATCCAGCAACGCCGCGTGAGGGATGACGGCCTTCGGGTTGTAAACCTCTTTCAGTACCGACGAAGCGAAAGTGACGGTAGGTACAGAAGAAGGACCGGCCAACTACGTGCCAGCAGCCGCGGTAATACGTAGGGTCCGAGCGTTGTCCGGAATTATTGGGCGTAAAGGGCTCGTAGGCGGTTTGTCGCGTCGGGAGTGAAAACCATGGGCTTAACTCATGGCTTGCTTTCGATACGGGCAGACTAGAGGTATGCAGGGGAGAATGGAATTCCTGGTGTAGCGGTGAAATGCGCAGATATCAGGAGGAACACCGGTGGCGAAGGCGGTTCTCTGGGCATTACCTGACGCTGAGGAGCGAAAGTGTGGGGAGCGAACAGGATTAGATACCCTGGTAGTCCACACCGTAAACGTTGGGCGCTAGGTGTGGGACCTATTCCATGGGTTCCGTGCCGTAGCTAACGCATTAAGCGCCCCGCCTGGGGAGTACGGCCGCAAGGCTAAAACTCAAAGGAATTGACGGGGGCCCGCACAAGCGGCGGAGCATGCGGATTAATTCGATGCAACGCGAAGAACCTTACCTGGGTTTGACATATACGGGAAGCCTGCAGAGATGTGGGTCTCATTGATACTCGTATACAGGTGGTGCATGGCTGTCGTCAGCTCGTGTCGTGAGATGTTGGGTTAAGTCCCGCAACGAGCGCAACCCTCGTTCTATGTTGCCAGCACGTAATGGTGGGGACTCATAGGAGACTGCCGGGGTCAACTCGGAGGAAGGTGGGGATGACGTCAAGTCATCATGCCCCTTATGTCCAGGGCTTCACGCATGCTACAATGGCCGGTACAAAGGGCTGCGATCCCGTGAGGGGGAGCGAATCCCAAAAAGCCGGTCTCAGTTCGGATTGGGGTCTGCAACTCGACCCCATGAAGTCGGAGTCGCTAGTAATCGCAGATCAGCAACGCTGCGGTGAATACGTTCCCGGGCCTTGTACACACCGCCCGTCACGTCACGAAAGTCGGCAACACCCGAAGCCGGTGGCCTAACCCTTGTGGAAGGAGCCGTCGAAGGTGGGGCTGGCGATTGGGACGAAGTCGTAACAAGGTAGCCGTACCGGAAGGTGCGGCTGGATCACCTCCTTTCTAAGGAGCACACCCTGCTCGGTGGCCGAATGTGTCATTGAAACTTTGGGTTGTTCACTAGTGGAACACAACATTTCTTACTTGCCTGGTCGACAGCCTCTTGGTTGTTGGTTGGTGTGGGTGTGCTGACACGCTGTTGGGTATCTGAGGCATCAGACGAGCCTGGACTGGTACGTCTTCCTGCTTGAGCTTCGGCTTGGGTTGGGGGGTGGGTTCAGGTGAGCTGGTTGGGCTTCTTGGTTGTTTG
Source organism: Nocardioides sp. WS12 (assembly GCF_014108865.1). Taxonomy (NCBI): domain Bacteria; kingdom Bacillati; phylum Actinomycetota; class Actinomycetes; order Propionibacteriales; family Nocardioidaceae; genus Nocardioides; species Nocardioides sp. WS12. The sequence continues at coordinate 2,906,187 of NZ_CP053928.1, forward strand.
ATTTATTCATAGTGGACGCGAGCATCCGCCCGCACGATGTGTTGTTCAGGCTCCTTGTTGTTAGAGGGGGTGGACGGCATCTGGTGGTGGGCGGTTTTTGTTTGTGTTGTTTCGTGATTGTTTTAGTGTTCTTGAGAATTTGAGTTACCACGAGGACGATCCGATGCGCATGATGCACTGTTGTTTGGTGGTTGTTGTGTGTGTTGGTGGTTTGTTGTGGGCAAGTTATTAAGGGCACATGGTGGATGCCTTGGCATCGAGAGCCGATGAAGGACGTGGGAGCCTGCGAAATGCCCTGGGGAGTTGGCAACCGAGCGTTGATCCGGGGATGTCCGAATGGGGAAACCCAGCTGGAGTTATGTCCAGTTACCCACATCTGAATAAAATAGGGTGTGTGGAGGGAACGTGGGGAAGTGAAACATCTCAGTACCCACAGGAAGAGAAAACAACCGTGATTCCGAGAGTAGTGGCGAGCGAAATCGGATGAGGCTAAACCTATATCGTGTGATAGTCGGCAGACGTTGCGGTGTAGGGGTCGTGGGAATGTCGTTGTTGGGCCTGCCGGTTCAGCGCACAGTCAGAAACCAGTGTTGAGGTCGAAGTCCGTTGGAAAGCGGTGCCGTAGCGGGTGATAGCCCCGTAGACGATAGATGCTGGCTGTGTTCGATATCTCCCAAGTAACACGCCACTCCTGGAATGGTGTGTGAATCTGGCGGGACCACCCGTTAAGCCTAAATACTCCTCGATGACCGATAGCGGACAAGTACCGTGAGGGAAAGGTGAAAAGTACCCCTGGCGGGGAGTGAAATAGTACCTGAAACCATGTGCCTACAATCCGTTAGAGCCTGAACTTGTTTGGGTGATAGCGTGCCTTTTGAAGAATGAGCCTGCGAGTTTGCGGTGTGTGGCGAGGTTAACCCGTGTGGGGAAGCCGTAGCGAAAGCGAGTCTGAATAGGGCGCTTTAGTCGCACGCTCAAGACCCGAAGCGGAGTGATCTACCCATGGGCAGGTTGAAGCGCCGGTAAGACGGCGTGGAGGACCGAACCCACTTAGGTTGAAAACTGAGGGGATGACCTGTGGGTAGGGGTGAAAGGCCAATCAAACTCCGTGATAGCTGGTTCTCCCCGAAATGCATTTAGGTGCAGCGTTGCGTGTTTCTTGCCGGAGGTAGAGCACTGGATAGCCGATGGGCCCGACCAGGTTACTGACGTTAGCCAAACTCCGAATGCCGGTAAGTGTAAGCGTGGCAGTGAGACTGCGGGCGATAAGGTTCGTAGTCGAGAGGGAAACAGCCCAGACCATCGGCTAAGGCCCCTAAGAGGCGGCTAAGTGGAAAAGGATGTGGAGTCGCAGTGACAACCAGGAGGTTGGCTTGGAAGCAGCCACCCTTGAAAGAGTGCGTAATAGCTCACTGGTCAAGTGATTCCGCGCCGACAATGTAGCGGGGCTCAAGCCGCCCGCCGAAGCCATGGCATCGACGTATTAACCCAAGCCGCTGACTTGATCAGTTGGTTCAGGGGCGTCGATGGGTAGGGGAGCGTCGTGTGGCGAGTGAAGCGGCGGAGTGATCCAGCCGTGGACGCCACACGAGTGAGAATGCAGGCATGAGTAGCGAATCACGGGCGAGAAACCCGTGCGCCGAATGATCAAGGGTTCCAGGGTCAAGCTAATCTGCCCTGGGTAAGTCGGGACCTAAGGCGAGGCCGACAGGCGTAGTCGATGGACAACGGGTTGATATTCCCGTACCGGCGAAATGGCGCCCATGATGAGCCCGGTAATGCTAACCACCCGAAACTTCATCTACCAGAGCCTTCGGGCCGAGGGGTTGGAGCGGAGCGTGGAACCCGAACCGGTAGTAGTCAAGCGATGGGGTGACGCAGGAAGGTAGCCCAACCGCCGCGATGGTAGACGGCGGGTAAGCGTGTAGGGGACGTGGTAGGCAAATCCGCCACGTAGCCGTTTGATCGGTGACCTTGAGACGTGATGCCGACCCCGTATGGGGGAAGTGGGTGATCCTATGCTGCCGAGAAAAACCTCTAGCGAGCCATGAGCCGCCCGTACCCCAAACCGACTCAGGTGATCAAGTAGAGAATACTAAGGCGATCGAGACAACCATGGTTAAGGAACTCGGCAAAATGCCCCCGTAACTTCGGGAGAAGGGGGGCCCGGATCGTGAACCCACTTGCTGGGGGAGCGTGAAGGGCCGCAGAGACCAGGCCCAAGCGACTGTTTACTAAAAACACAGGTCCGTGCGAAGTTGTAAGACGATGTATACGGACTGACTCCTGCCCGGTGCTGGAAGGTTAAGAGGACGGGTTAGACGCAAGTCGAAGCTCAGAATTTAAGCCCCAGTAAACGGCGGTGGTAACTATAACCATCCTAAGGTAGCGAAATTCCTTGTCGGGTAAGTTCCGACCTGCACGAATGGAGTAACGACTTGGGCGCTGTCTCAACCATGGACTCGGCGAAATTGCACTACGAGTAAAGATGCTCGTTACGCGCGGCAGGACGGAAAGACCCCGGGACCTTTACTATAGTTTGGCATTGGTGTTTGGTTCGGCTTGTGTAGGATAGGTGGGAGACTTTGAAGCGGCCACGCCAGTGGTTGTGGAGTCAACGTTGAAATACCACTCTGGTCGTACTAGATGTCTAACCTAGGGCCATGATCTGGTTCAGGGACAGTGCCTGATGGGTAGTTTAACTGGGGCGGTTGCCTCCTAAAGAGTAACGGAGGCGCTCAAAGGTTCCCTCAGCCTGGTTGGCAATCAGGTGTTGAGTGTAAGTGCACAAGGGAGCTTGACTGTGAGACAGACATGTCGAGCAGGGACGAAAGTCGGAACTAGTGATCCGGCAACTGCGAGTGGAAGCGTTGTCGCTCAACGGATAAAAGGTACCCCGGGGATAACAGGCTGATCTTCCCCAAGAGTCCATATCGACGGGATGGTTTGGCACCTCGATGTCGGCTCGTCGCATCCTGGGGCTGGAGTAGGTCCCAAGGGTTGGGCTGTTCGCCCATTAAAGCGGCACGCGAGCTGGGTTTAGAACGTCGTGAGACAGTTCGGTCCCTATCCGCCGCGCGCGTAGGAAACTTGAGAAAGGCTGTCCCTAGTACGAGAGGACCGGGATGGACGAACCTCTGGTGTGCCAGTTGTACCGCCAGGTGCATGGCTGGTTGGCTACGTTCGGAAGTGATAACCGCTGAACGCATCTAAGCGGGAAGCACGTTTCAAGATGAGGTTTCCCACCCCCTTGTGGGGTTAAGGCCCCCAAAAGATTATTGGGTTGATAGGCCGGAGGTGTACAGCAGCAATGCCCAGCCGACCGGTACTAATAGGCCGAAGACTTGCCACAACAAATCCCCAACACACTTAACAAACACGCATCACACACAAACACGCGTCCACTATGAAGACCAACCCCGACACGGGACCCAGGTCAGAACCCCCACCAACACGGGGACAACTCTCACCACACGGGCACCCCGAACAGAGGGTTAATAGAGTTACGGCGGCCATAGCGGCAGGGAAACACCCGGTCCCATCCCGAACCCGGAAGTTAAGCCTGCCAGCGCCGATGGTACTGCAACCGAGAGGCTGTGGGAGAGTAGGACGCCGCCGGACATACATTGCCGAAAGGCCAGCACCTATGGTGCTGGCCTTTCGTGCTTTTGTGTCCCCATTGGGCGAGGCGTGGGTCCATGAGTTGTCCACATGGCTCGATTCGTCGGGAGTTTCTCCACCGCATCCCGCCACGGTACGGCCCGGTGTCGGTCGTGTTCCGGATGCTCGGTTCATCCCCAAAGGAGGAGGAACCGAAAGTGGTGAATGAAGTGACCCTGGTCGGCCGGCTTGCCGCCGATGCAGAACAACGCGAACTGCCGAGTGGCGATCTGCTCGGCGTGTGCCGCTTGATCGTTGACCGTGAGGAAGTGAAGGTGCTTCCGACGGGACGCAAGAGCGCCTCCGTCGACGTGGTGGACCTGGCGGCGTGGACGCCCAGGGCACGTCGCGCGATGGGGCGATGGCGTGCAGGCGACGAGGTGGCGATCGAGGGCGCCCTGAGGCGGCGGTTCTATCGCGCCGGCGGAGCGACGAACTCCCGGGTCGAAGTCGAGGTCAGCTCGGGTCGGATGGTGCGTCGCGCAAGGACCGAATGAGGACGCCGAGACTGGGCTTGGGCTGGAACGAGGTCGCCTTCTCAGGCAGGAGGCGATCCGCCTCGGCGATCCGGAGCACCAGGTCCACGGACGGTGCGGGCATCAGCACCGCGACCTGGTCGGGACGCGCGCGTGCCAATGCCTCGTCGACGCTGTGGTGATAGGTGACGGCCGTCGGGCCGTGGGGAAGCGCCGGGACGATACGGCGGTGCAGCGTTTCCACGGCGGCTTCACCGCTGCCGGGATCGAGGTCGAGCACCGCCCAAGTGGTGCCGTCGGTCGCGGCCAAGCGCGTGGCACAGAGCGCTCCGACAGCCTCACTCTGGCTGTGTTCCTTGTAATGGAGGCCGACGCTTTCCACCGCGTCACGAAGGTCAGCCAGTGAGGCGCCGGCCAAGGTCCGGTGGATGGGGCCGAGGAACAGCGGCGTCGCTTCCTGGTCGACCAGCATGGCGAGGCCGAAGTCGGTCGCCGCCCGGCCGCCGTGTGCGCCGGCGTGGCGTCGTTGCAGCCGGAGGTAGGCGGCGTACCGGTGGTGCCCGTCGGCGATGAGGGCACGACTGCCGGCCAGCTCGATGGCAATCGTCGTCAACGTGGCAGGGTCGCGGATGGCCCAGATCCGGTGCTGCTGCTCGCCGCGGTCGGTGAAGGCGTGATCGGGCGCGTTGGTCATCACTTTGGCCAGTGTCGTACGCAGAACGTCGGTGCCGCGGTGGACCAGCAGGATCGGCGCCGGGTTCAACTGCATCTCGGCCATCCGGTCGGCGAGGTCATCGGCCTGAGCCGGATGGATGCCCTCGTGGGGGAGCACCGCCCGGTCCGCGGGACGCTTGGCGCGCCGTGACACATCGAGGGCGCCGACGAGGCCGCGCACGGTCATCCCGGCCGAGGTGTACTCGTGAAGATAGAGCGCTGCCTCGGCGTCGCGACTCACGTAACCCTTGGCCTGCCACCGCAGCAGACGGGCGGACACGTCCTTGTAGGGCCGGGCGAAGGCGCGGCCGGTCGACGGGTTGCCCACCCGGCCGGGCGCGAGCATCAGGCCCGCGAACGGCTCGAGGCGCAGCGGTCCGGCGACGTACGGCGGTGTCACCAGGGCGGTTGCGTCCATCTGGGCATCGTACGGAGCATTCGGTGGCCAGCACTGGCAAGGTGGACCTGTGTTGCTCACCTCCAGTCGGCCGCTCTCGGCTGCTTATGACCTGGCGATGCTCGACCTGGACGGTGTGGTCTACATCGGGGCTGCGGCGGTGCCGGGCGCGGCCGGTCACATTGCCGACGTCCGGACTGCCGGCATGCGCGTTGCCTTCATCACCAACAACGCCTCCCGTCCGCCCACGGCGGTGGCCGAGCACCTGACCGAGTTGGGGGTTCCCGCGAGCACGACCGATGTGGTGACCAGCGCGCAGGCGGCCGCCCATCTGCTGGTCGAGCGCTTCGGGGTCGGCGCACGGATCGTGTGTCTGGGCGGGCCGGGCTTGCGCGCAGCACTGGAAGAGATCGGCCTGGTTCCGGTGGACGTCGACGACGATGCCGACGCCGTGGCTTCCGGCTACGGGCCGGAGCTGCGGTGGAAGGAGATCATGCGGGCCGCCGTACGGATCAAGGACGGCGTCCCGTGGGTGGCCAGCAACACCGACACCACGATCCCGACGTCGTTCGGGGTCGCGCCTGGTCACGGCGTGCTGGTCGAGATGGTCGAGCGGTTCGCCGGAATCTCACCGGTGGTGGCCGGCAAGCCGGAGCGGCCGCTCCTGGACGAGACGGTACGGCGCGTCGGCGGCGACCGCCCGCTCATGGTCGGCGACCGCCTCGACACCGACATCGAAGGTGCCCACAACGCAGGTGTCGACTCGCTGCTGGTGCTGACCGGAGTCACCGGGATCGAGGAACTCGTTGCCGCGCCGCCTTCGCTCCGGCCGTCCTACATCTCTCCCGATCTCGGCGGTCTCGGGAGGGCCCATCGGATCCCGGAGCGTGACGGCGACCTCTGGGTGCTCGGAGGCTGGCGCGCCCACGCGCGCGACGGCCGGCTCGAGCTCGACCAGGTGGCGCCCGACGCGGATCCAGCCGACTGGTGGCGCGTCGCGGCCGATGCGGCGTGGCGCCATCTCGACGCCACCGGGACGGTGGTGGACCTCACCGCGGCCCGGGTCCCCGGAGTCACCCGTGTGGCGCGGTAGCCTCACCGCATGACCGAGGTACCTGTTCCGGCGCCCACGCCCACCGGGATCGATGCTGTCGACCGGGTGCTCGACCTCGTGGCAGGGCTCGACGCCCGGCCGCTGGGAGAGCACGCAGCCGTCTTCGAGGCAGCGCACGCTGATCTGCGCCAGACCCTCGACAATCCGCCCGCCGCCAGCGCCTGACCGTGCCACCGCGCCGACTCCGACTCGACGCGGAACTGGTTCGCCGAGGTCTGGCGCCGTCCCGCGAGCGTGCTGCCCAACTGATTGCTGACGGACGGGTGAAGGTGTCCGGCGTCGTGGCGACCAAGCCCGCGACCGGTGTCACGACCGACCTCGCGATCCTCGTGCTCGAGGGAGAGCACGGCCCGGACTACGTCTCGCGCGGCGCCCACAAGCTGCTCGGAGCACTGACCGTCTTCGGCGCTGACGGCCTGACCGTCACCGGCCGTCGTTGCCTGGACGCCGGCGCTTCGACGGGCGGGTTCACCGACGTACTGCTGCGCGCCGGCGCTGATGAGGTCGTGGCCGTCGACGTCGGGTACGGACAACTCGACTGGTCGCTGCAGCAGCACGAGAAGGTGCGTGTCCACGACCGCACCAACGTGCGGACCCTGACGGTCGACGACATCGGTGGCCCGGTCGACCTGGTCGTCGGGGATCTCTCCTTCATCTCCCTCGTCCTGGTCCTGGATGCGCTCCTGGGTGTGACGCGACCCGACGGCGACCTGGCGCTGATGGTCAAGCCACAGTTCGAGGTCGGCAAGGACCGCGTCGGCAAGGGCGGCGTGGTCAGGGACCCGGAGTTGCGCGCTGAGGCCGTCCTCGGGGTGGCCCACGCTGCTGCCGTGCGTGGGTGGGGCGCGAAGGCCGTCACCGTGAGCCCCCTGCCGGGGCCTTCGGGCAATGTCGAGTTCTTCCTGTGGCTGCGCCACGGAGCGCCCGAAGTCGATGATGAGTCCATCGCAGAGGTTGTACGGCGCGGTACGTCGGCCCCGGATGAGATGGTGACTCCATGACGAGCAGCGACATGGGGGTGGGCACGAGCAGCGACACGCCCCGTCGCGTCCTGGTGCTGGCGCACACGCGCCGCCCGGAGGCCCGCGAGGTCGCCCGCTCCTTCGTCAAGGAACTCACTGGCAACGGGATCATCGTCCGGTTGCTGCGCGTCGAGGCCGACGACCTCGAACTCGACCCGGCCGGCTACGTGCCGGCCGTGGAACTGACCGACTCGGAGACCGACGCCAGCCGCGGTTGCGAACTCACCGTGGTGATCGGCGGCGACGGCAGCATCCTGCGGGCCGCGGAGGTCACCCACAAACGGCTGACGCCCGTCCTCGGGGTCAATCTGGGCCACGTGGGCTTCCTGGCCGAAGCCGAGCACGAGGACGTCGCTGCCACGATCGATGCGATCGTCCACCAGCGCTACACGACCGAGGATCGCCTGACGCTCGATGTGCGGGCCTTCGTCGACGGCGAACTGGTCTACGCGACGTTCGCCCTCAACGAGGCGAGCGTGGAGAAGGCGGCCCGTGAGCGGATGCTCGAGGTCGTCGTCGAGATCGACAGCCGCCCGCTGTCGCGCTGGGGCTGCGACGGCGTCGTCTGTGCGACTCCGACCGGCTCGACGGCGTACAACTTCAGTGCCGGTGGGCCCATCGTGTGGCCGCAGGTCGAAGCACTCTGCATCGTTCCGCTCAGCGCCCACGCACTCTTTGCCCGGCCGATGGTGGTCGCGCCGTCCTCGGTCATCGCGATCGAGGTGCTCGAAGGCAACCAGGGCTCGGGTGTGTTGTGGTGCGACGGTCGGCGCAGCGTCGACCTCCCGCCCGGTGCTCGGATCGAGGTCAGCCGCGGCTTGCGTCCGGTTCGGTTGGTCCGCCTCCACCAGGCCCCGTTCACCGATCGGCTGGTCGCGAAGTTCGGCTTGTCGGTCGAGGGCTGGCGCGGCGCGGCCGAGCGCCGCCAGGCATGGGAGCGCGGTGACCGGACGTGATCGAAGAACTGCGGATCACCTCACTCGGCGTCATCGACTCCTCGGTCCTCGAACTCGGCCCCGGCCTGACCGTCATCACGGGTGAGACCGGCGCCGGCAAGACCATGGTCGTCACCGCCCTGGGCTTGTTGCTCGGCGGGCGTTCCGACACCGGCGCCGTGCGCGCTGGTGCGAAGCAGGCCCGCGTCGAGGGACTGGTGCGCGCAGATGCCCTGCCCGGCCTGGTTGCTGCGGTCGAGGAAGCGGGCGGCGAAGTCGAGGACGGCAGTGTCGTCCTGGCGCGCAACGTCAGCGCGGAGGGCCGTTCCCGGGCGTTCGCTGGGGGAGCGGGCGTGCCGGTGGCCACCCTCGCTGCGATCGCCGAGCCGCTCGTCGCGGTCCACGGCCAGTCCGACCAGCACCGGTTGCTGAAGCCGCAGACCCAACGGCACGCGCTCGACCGCTTCGGCGGCCACGAGGCGCTGCACGCCACCTACATCGACCTGCACGACCGCCTGATCGCCACCGAGCGGGAACTCGCCGACGTGCGCGCGACCGCTCGCGAACGAGCGCGTGAAGCAGACGTGCTCCGGTTCGGCGTCGACGAGGTCGCCGCGGTTGCCCCGCAGTCGGGTGAGGACGTCGACCTGGCGGCCGAGGAGTCCCGGCTCGGCCATGCCGACACGTTGCGGGGGGCGGCCGAGCAGGCCCGCGAGGCCCTGTCCAGCGATCACGGCTCCCCGGACGCACTGGGCGCCGTCTCCGCAGCCCGAGGACTGCTCGAAGGCGTCCGCGGCCACGACCCCGAGGCCGGAGCGCTTGCGGACCGGGTCGCCGAAGTCAGTTACCTGCTCTCCGACGTGGCGGCCGACGTCGCGTCCTACGCGTCGGGCATCGACACCGACCCGAACCGCCTGGCCGCCGCATCCGAACGACGCGCTGCTCTTCTCGCGCTCACCCGGAAGTACGGCGACACGGTCGACGACGTCCTGGCCTGGGCCGAGCAGGCGTCGATGCGACTGATGGACCTCGATTCGACCGACGACCAGATCAATGCGCTGGCTGCCGCCTCGGCCGCGCTCCGGGCCGAACTGGCCGCCGCGGGCGCACGGTTGAGCAAGGCACGGTCCGCCGCAGCCAAGAAGCTGGGCTCGGCCGTCAGCGACGAACTGACCCTGCTGGCCATGCCGCACGCCCGGATGACGATCCGGGTCGCGACCCGAGCCGTCGCCGACGTACCGGTGGACCAGGAGCACCCGCCGGCCGACCTGTTGCTCGTCGATGACACCTGGGTGCGGTTCGGGCGCAGCGGGCTGGACGACGTCGAGTTCCTGTTGGCCGCCAACAGTGGCTCCGACCCGCGCGCCCTGCACAAGGGCGCCTCCGGCGGTGAGCTCTCCCGCGTGATGCTGGCCGTCGAGGTCTGCCTGGCCGGCACCAGTCCGGTCCCGACCTTCGTGTTCGACGAGGTCGATGCGGGCGTCGGAGGAGCGGCAGCCGTCGAGATCGGACGACGTCTCGCGACACTCGCCCTCGGCGCCCAGGTCCTCGTCGTCACCCACCTGCCGCAGGTCGCGGCCTTCGCCGATCGTCACGTCCTGGTCGAGAAGGCCAGCAACGGTTTGATCACCAGCTCCGGTCTCGTGACCCTCGATGACGCGGGTCGCGAACGCGAACTGTCCCGAATGTTGGCCGGCCTCGCCGAGTCCGACACCGCCCTTGCCCACGCCCGCGAACTGCTGGACGTGGCGCGTCGACGTGCAGGCTGAGGCTGGAACACGTAGGATGGAATCCCGTGAACATGGCGCCCCTTAGTGGCTTGACGCAGCGCGGACATCAGGCAAAGCATCTCTTCGTCACCGGAGGGGTCGCCTCCTCTCTTGGCAAGGGCCTCACCGCCTCGAGCCTGGGTCGCTTGCTGCGTTCCCGGGGCCTTCGGGTCACCATGCAGAAGCTCGACCCGTACCTCAATGTCGACCCCGGAACGATGAACCCGTTCCAGCACGGCGAGGTCTTCGTCACCGACGACGGCGCCGAGACCGACCTCGACATCGGCCACTACGAGCGCTTCCTCGACACGAACCTCAACCAGATCGCCAATGTGACGACCGGGCAGGTCTATTCGTCGGTCATCGCCAAGGAGCGCAAGGGCGAGTACCTCGGCGACACGGTCCAGGTGATCCCGCACATCACCAACGAGATCAAGGAACGGATCCTGGCCATGGGCCGGCAGACCGTTCTGAACGACGCCGGCGAGGGCGGCCCGGTCGACGTGGTGATCACCGAGGTCGGCGGCACAGTGGGCGACATCGAGTCGCTGCCGTTCCTGGAGGCCGCGCGCCAGGTCCGCCACGACATCGGTCGCGACAACGTCTTCTTCCTGCACGTCTCCCTGGTTCCGTTCATCGGTCCCTCGGGAGAGCTGAAGACCAAGCCGACCCAGCACTCCGTGGCTGCGTTGCGCCAGGTCGGTATCCAGCCCGATGCCGTGGTGTGCCGCGCGGACCGCGAGCTGCCCGACAGCATCAAGGCCAAGATCTCGCTGATGTGCGACGTCGAGCAGGACGCAGTGGTCACCGCGGCCGACGCGCCGTCGATCTACGACATCCCGAAGGTCCTGCACCGTCAGGGTCTCGACGCCTACGTCGTACGACGTCTCAACCTGCCGTTCCGCGATGTCGACTGGACACTGTGGGACGACCTGCTCCGCCGGGTGCACCACCCCAAGGAAGACGTCACCATCGCGCTGGTCGGCAAGTACGTCGACCTGCACGACGCGTACCTGTCGGTCGCCGAGGCGCTGCGGGCCGGCGGGTTCGCCCACGAGGCCAAGGTGCACCTGCGCTGGGTCGCCTCGGACGAGTGCGAGACGCAGGCGGGTGCCGCCAAGCAGTTGTCCGACGTCGACGCGATCTGTGTGCCCGGTGGGTTCGGCATCCGTGGCCTCGAGGGCAAGCTCGGCGCGCTCACCTACGCCCGCGCCCACGCGATCCCCACGCTCGGCCTGTGCCTGGGCTTGCAGTGCATGGTCATCGAGTACGCCCGTACCGAGCTCGGCCTGACCAAGGCGGGCTCGACGGAGTTCGACGTCGACACCCCGGAGCCGGTGATCGCGACGATGGAGGAGCAGAAGAACATCGTCGAAGGCGCCGGCGACCTGGGCGGCACGATGCGCCTGGGGCTGTACCCCGCGACGCTCTCGGCGGGCTCCATCGCCCGTGAGGTCTACGGCGCCGACGTGATCGAGGAGCGCCACCGTCACCGCTACGAGGTCAACAACTCCTACCGCGACCGGCTCGCGAAGGCCGGCCTGGTGTTCTCCGGGCTGAACACCGACCTCGACCTGGTCGAGTTCGTCGAGCTCCCGCGCGACGTGCACCCGTACTACATCGGCACCCAGGCGCACCCCGAGCTCCGCTCGCGCCCGACCCGGCCGCACCCGCTCTTCGCTGGTCTGGTCGGCGCTGCGCTGGTCCGTCAGCGCGAGACGCGCCTGGAGATCGACGAGACCGGCCTGCACCCGGAGCCGGTCGGCGAATGAGCGAACTGCGCGACGTACCCGAATCGTGGCCGGTCGAGTCCCGTGCGGACCTGCACCGCGACGGCTGGGTGCTCGCGCTGCGTTCGGACCAGGTCACGCGGCCGGGTGCGGTCGCTGAGGGCGCATTCCGGCGCCTGGTCGTCGAACACCCCGGCGCCGCGGTCATCCTGGCGATCGACGAAGACGACCGGGTGCTCTGCCTGCGCCAGTACCGGCATCCCGCGCAGCACCGGCTGATCGAGCTTCCGGCGGGCGTGTGCGATCACCCGGGAGAGGACCCGATCGAGGTCGCGCGGCGCGAACTGCGCGAGGAAGCCGCAATGCAGGCCGAGCGGTGGACGCACCTGCTGTCGACCTTCAGCTCGCCGGGCTACTCAGCAGAGCGGATCCACTACTACCTGGCGGAGGGGCTCTCTGTGGCCGACCGGGGCGACTTCGTGCTCCAGCACGAAGAGGCAGACCTGGAGATGTTGTGGGTCCCGTTCCCGGAACTGGTCGACGCGATCCTCAGCGGCGACGTTGCCGACGGGCCCGTGGTCCAGGCCGTGCTCGCGGTCCAGGTGCTGCGCGACCGCGCGGGGCGACCGGGAGCCTGACCAGCATGCCTGAGCTGGATGCCATCGACGCCGCGATCGTTCGCGAGTTGCAGCGTGATGCCCGGCTGGCGAACAACGTCCTGGCAGCGCGGGTCGGGATAGCGCCCTCGACCTGCCACGGCCGGGTCCGGTCCCTGTTCGAGCGCGGTGTCCTGCTGGGCGCCCACGTCGAGGTCGACCAGGCCAGCGTCGGTCGACCCCTGCAGGCCATCATCTCCGTCCGGTTGCGCCCGCATGCGCGCAGTGAACTCAGCGCCTTCGCCCAGGCCATGGCCGACCTGCCCGAGGTCCTCAACGTCTACTTCCTCGCCGGCGCGGACGACTTCCTGATCCACGTCGCCACCGCGGACTCCGAGGAGCTGCGCGAGTTCGTCCTGGTCCACCTCAGCGGTACCCGTGACGTGGCGATGACCGAGACCAGCCTGATCTTCGAGCACCTCCGGGGACGTCGTACCGAATCCGGTTCGGCACGCCGGTCCGGCGGCGCGCCCACGCCGACGATCTGATCGTTCTTGCGGCTCCTGCCGAATAATCGCTACAGGCACTAGCGGTTGGGTCGACGAATCTTCAGACTTCGATCAGGTCAACGATCTGGCCAACGATCAGGAGGGTCCCATGCGCGTCGGCGTGCCGAAGGAAGTCAAGAACCACGAGTACCGGGTGGCGATCACGCCGATCGGGGTGCACGAACTGGTCGCGCACGGCCACGACGTCCTGATCCAGACCGGCGCGGGACTGGGTTCCTCGATCGAGGATGCCGACTACGTCGCCGCGGGCGCGCAGATCCTGCCGGACGCCGACACGGTGTGGGGGACCGCCGACATGGTGCTCAAGGTCAAGGAGCCCATCGCGGAGGAGTACGCCCGGATGCGGGAGGGCCAGGTGCTCTTCACCTACCTGCACCTCGCGGCGGACAAGCCGTTGACCGAGGAGTTGTTGAAGCGCAAGGTCACTGGCATCGCCTACGAGACCGTGCAGCTCCCGACGGGCGCGCTGCCGCTGCTCTACCCGATGTCCGAGGTCGCCGGCTGCCTCGCGCCCCAGGTCGGTGCCTACAACCTGATGAAGGCCCAGGGCGGCCGCGGCGTGCTGATGGGCGGCGTCGGCGGTGTCGCCAACGCGAAGGTCGTGATCATCGGTGCCGGGGTGTCCGGCCAGAACGCCGCCAACATCGCGCTCGGCATGGGTGCCGACGTCACCCTCCTCGACACCGACCTCGACAAGCTCCGGATGTCGTTCTGGCGCTACAGCAACCAGGTGCACGGACTGGCGTCGTCGAAGCTGGCCCTCGAGCAGCAGGTGATCGCCGCCGATCTGGTGATCGGCGCGGTGCTCATCCCCGGCGCGGCGGCCCCGAAGCTGGTCAGCAATGAACTGGTCTCGCGAATGAAGCCGGGTTCGGTCCTGGTCGACATCGCGGTCGACCAGGGGGGCTGCTTCGAGGACACCCGCCCCACCACGCACGCCGATCCGACCTACCAGGTGCACAACTCGACGTTCTACTGCGTGGCGAACATGCCGGGCGCGGTGCCGAACACGTCGACGTACGCGCTGACCAACGCGACGCTGCCCTACGCGGTCGCGCTGGCGAACAAGGGCTGGGTCCAGGCGTGCCGCGACGACCACAGTCTCGCGCTCGGTCTGAACACCCATGCCGGCAACCTGACGAACGCCCCCGTGGCCGAGGCCGTCGGCATCGCGTCGGTCCCGCTGGAGGACGCGCTAGCCTGACCGGGTGAGTGCGGCGGATGCGGTGGACCGGGCGGTCCGCACCTATCTGGACCACCTCACGGTCGAGAAGGGTCTGGCGCTCAACACGCTGACCTCCTATCGCCGCGACCTGCGGCGTTACCGCGAGCACCTGGCAGGTGCGGGGATCGACCAGCTGGACCAGATCTCGGAGTCGACCGTGTCGGAGTTCCTCATCCGGCTGCGTGAAGGCAGCGCCGATCACCCGCCTCTGAGCGCGTCGTCTGCCGCGCGCACCGTCGTCGCGGTGCGCGGCTTCCACAAGTTCGCCGTGGCCGACGGGTTGGCCACCCTCGACCCGGCAGCAGCGGTGAAACCGCCGACGCCCGCAAAACGCCTGCCCAAGGCGCTGTCGCTCTCCGACGTCGAGGCGATCCTCGAAGCGGCCGGGGCACCGGACACCCCGCTGGCGTTGCGGGACCGGGCGCTGCTCGAACTGCTCTACGGCACCGGGGCCCGGATATCGGAGGCCGTGGGCCTGGATGTCGACGACATCAGCGGGGGTGAGACCGACGCACTCCTGCTGCGCGGCAAGGGCGGCAAGGAACGGTTGGTCCCGATCGGCTCCTATGCGCGAGTGGCGATGGACAACTACCTCGTTCGGGGGCGACCGGACCTGGTCTCGTCTGCCTCGAACGCGGCGCTCTTCCTCAACTCCCGCGGCGGGCGCCTGTCACGCCAGTCGGCGTGGACGGTGTTGGTGAAGGCCGCCGAGCGGGCCGGCGTCACCCGCGACGTCTCGCCGCACACGCTGCGCCACTCGTTCGCGACCCATCTGCTCGACGGCGGTGCCGACGTACGTGTCGTCCAGGAGCTCCTCGGCCACGCGTCGGTGACCACGACGCAGGTCTACACGCTGGTCACCGTCGACAACCTGCGTGAAGTCTTCGCGACGGCGCACCCCCGGGCCCGGCATGGCTGAGTCCCCAGGTGTCGCAGGCGGCACCGATGCGGCGTACGACCGGATCCTTGCGTACGCCGAAGGGCAGGGCCTGACGCTCTACCCGCACCAGGAGGAGGCGCTCCTCTCCCTGCTGTCGGGCGAGAACGTCATCCTTGCGACGCCCACCGGATCGGGGAAATCGCTCGTGGCGATGGGTGCCGCCATGGCCGCCCTCGCCGACGACCGGGTGACGTTCTACACCGCGCCGATCAAGGCGCTGGTGAGCGAGAAGTTCTTCGACCTGGTCGAGATCTTCGGCGCCGCGGACGTCGGGATGCTGACCGGCGACGTGTCCGTCAACGCGGACGCACCGATCATCTGCTGCACCGCGGAGGTGCTCGCGAACATCGCGCTGCGCGAGGGCGAGGCCGCCGACGTCGGCATGGTCGTGATGGACGAGTTCCACTTCTACGGCGAACCCGGCCGCGGCTGGGCGTGGCAGGTGCCGCTGATCGAACTCCCGCGGGCGCAGTTCCTGCTCATGTCCGCCACCCTCGGTGACGTCACCGAACTCGCCGCCGACATCACCCGACGCAACGGCCGCGAGACCGCCGTCGTCGACGAGGCCGAACGCCCGGTGCCGCTGAACTTCAGTTGGTCCCTCGACCCGATGGGCGAAGCTCTCGAGGAACTGGTCACCACAGGCCAGGGACCGGTGTACGTCGTGCACTTCACCCAGGCTGCGGCCGTCGAGCATGCCGTCTCCCTGCTGGCCGGGCCCGGTCGCCTCGACACGGTGCTGCCCAAGGACCGCAAGGAGCAGATCGCCGAGCGGATCGCGGGTGTCCGGTTCGCCGCGGGCTTCGGCAAGATCCTCAACAAGTTGCTGCGGCAGGGGATCGGCGTCCACCACGCGGGGATGCTGCCGCGCTACCGCCGCCTCGTCGAACAACTCGCGCAGGCCGGTCTGCTCACCGTCATCTGCGGCACCGACACCCTCGGCGTCGGCATCAACGTGCCGATCCGCACGGTGCTCTTCACCGGGTTGGCCAAGTTCGACGGCACCCGTCAGCGGGTGTTGCGGACGCGTGAGTTCCTGCAGATCGCCGGCCGGGCAGGGCGAGCCGGGTACGACACGGCGGGCTACGTCGTCGTACAGGCTCCTGAGCACGTGATCGAGAACGAGAAGGCCAAGGCCAAGGCCGCTGCGAAGAACGCTGCGATGAGCGTCGAGAAGCAGGCCAAGCGCAAGTCCAAGGCGCAGTTGCGCAAGCCGCCCGAAGGCACCGTGGTTTGGAGCGAACAGACCTTCACCCGCCTGGTCGAGGGCAAGCCCGAGCCGCTCAAGTCGCAGATGAAGGTCGACAACGGGATGCTCGTCAACGTCCTTTCCCGCGAGGAGGACGCGTTCGTCGTCCTGCGGCGGCTGCTGATGGACAACCACGAGGACCGGCGCACCCAGTTGCGCCTGGCCAAGCGCGCCGTCCGGCTGGCCCGCAGCCTGGTCACGTCCGAGGTGCTGACCCGGCTCGACGAGGTCGACGGATTCGGTCGCCGCTACGTGCTGACCGAGGCGCTGCCCGAGGACTTCGCCCTCAACCAGCCGTTGTCGCACTTCGCCCTCGCCGTGCTCGACGTCCTCGACCCGGACAGTGAGACCTTCATGCTCGACGTCATCTCGGTGATGGAGTCGACGCTCGAGGCGCCGCGGCCGTTGCTGTTCGCGCAGCGCCATGCCGCCCGAGGCGAGGCGATCGCGGCCCTCAAGGCCGACGGTGTCGAGTACGACGAACGGATGGTCCTGGTCGAACAGATCACCTGGCCCGAGCCGCTCGGCGAGTTGCTCGAGCCACTCTTCGAGACCTACCGCGAGCGGCACCCCTGGCTCCCGCCCGACGCGCTGGCCCCCAAGTCGGTCGTCCGCGAGATGTGGGAACAGGGGATGGGCTTCACCGATCTGGTCTCCCGCTACCAGATCGCCCGCTCCGAGGGCCTGATCCTGCGCTACCTCACCGACGCCTACCGCGCCCTGCGCCACAGCGTCCCCGACGCGGTTCGAACCGACGAGTTCGAGTTGCTGGTCGAGTGGCTGGGGGAGACGATCCGCCAGGTCGACTCCTCGCTGCTCGACGAGTGGGAGGCGCTGAACGACCCCGACCACATCCCCTCGACGGTCGCGCACGGCGAGCCGCCTCCGCCGCCGCGACCACTGAGCCAGCAGGGCCGGGTCTTCGACGTGATGGTGCGCAACGCGATGTGGCGTCGGGTCGAGCTGTTCGCCCGCGACGACGTACCCGGACTGGTGGCCCTGGAGGTTGCTGCGGAGGGCGACTTCAGCGAGGCCGCGTGGGACGAGGCGCTCGAGGCCTACTTCGGTGAGCACCGGCGCCTCCTCACCGACGGTGATGCACGCGGACCTGCACTGCTGTCCGTCGACAAGCAGGCCGGTCGCTGGGAGGTCACGCAGACGCTGCACGACCCGGAGGGTAATCACGACTGGGTGATCGTCGCCGAGGTCGACCTTGCTGCCAGCGACGAGGCCGGCGAGGCCGTCGTACGCACCCTCGAGGCGCACTGCCTGACCGGCTGATCCGACCGGCTGATCTGACTGGCGGCGGACTGGCGCCGCTCGCTGCGGCGAGTCTCCCCAATGTCGCCGTGTCGACATTGTTGACTGGCAGAGTCCCGGGCCCTGGGGAAGGGGCCCGCAACCGCAGATGACACAAAGGTGAGGGCAATGGTCGGTTTCTACGGAGGTTCCAGTGCACCCGACATGCCGCCGAGGACGCGCATCCCGGCGTCGGGAAGTGACATCCCGCTCGGTACAGGCAACGACGACGTCGAGGCCACGACTTTGCAGTTCCCCGTCGATTTCCCCGTGGAGACCGCGATGACGCGCGTGTCCCCGGTGATGGAGTCCACGGGCAAGCTCGGCCCCACTGGTCGGATGATGCCGGTGCTGCCGACGCCCAAGCCGGTCACCGAGCACGGCCCGGCCCGCGTGATCGCGATGTGCAACCAGAAGGGTGGCGTCGGCAAGACGACGACCACGATCAACCTGGGTGCCGCGCTGGCCGAGTTCGGCCGCAAGGTGCTGCTCGTCGACTTCGACCCGCAGGGCTCGCTGTCGGTGGGTCTCGGGCTCAACCCGCACGAGATGGACCACACGGTCTACAACCTGCTGATGGACCGCCAGACCACCATCGACGACGTCGTGGTGCCCTCGGGCGTCCCGGGCATGGATCTGCTGCCTTCCAACATCGACCTGTCGGCTGCCGAGGTGCAGTTGGTGCACGAGGTTGCCCGCGAGCAGACCCTGCAGCGCGTGCTGGCCCCTGCCCTGGAGCGGTACGACGTCATCCTCATCGACTGTCAGCCCTCGCTCGGCCTGCTCACCGTCAACGCACTCACGGCTTCGCACGGCGTGATCGTGCCGCTGGAGTGCGAATACTTCGCGTTGCGTGGTGTCGCGTTGCTCAAGCAGACGATCGACAAGGTCAAGGAGCGCCTCAACCCGGCCCTCGAGGTCGACGGTGTACTCGGCACGATGTTTGACGGCCGCACCCTGCACGGGCGCGAGGTCCTCGAGCGCCTGGTGTCGGCCTGGGGTGACCAGGTGTTCCACACCGTCATCCGTCGTACCGTGAAGTTCTCCGACTCGACCGTCGCCGGTGAGCCGATCACCTCCTACGCCTCGGCATCCTCAGGTGCCGAGGCCTATCGCCAACTGGCGAAGGAGGTGGCGCTGCGGTGTCTCGACGTGTGAGCCTGCCGACGGCCGACGACCTCTTCCGTCCGACTGCCGGCGAGGAGGACACACGACCTGGACGCGGCAAGGTTCGCGCTGTCCCCGACGCACCCCAATCGATCACGGGGACCACTGACACGGCGCCGCAGAAGGCACCCAGCGGCCGGGTCCGGCACGACGAGAAGATCACCGTCTACGTCACCGCGACCGAGCTGATGGACCTCGAGAAGGCCCGACTGACGCTTCGCGGCGACCACGGCCTGGCCGTGGATCGTGGGCGGATCGTCCGCGAGGCCCTGCACCTGGTCCTGGCCGAGCTCGAGTCCGGGGGAGAGGACTCCGCGCTGGTCAGGCGCCTGCGTGAGTCATGATGCAGGTGTGAGTGAGGCAGAGTCGCCCGAGATGAGCGAGACGGGCGGAGGGTTCGAACTTCGCCTGTCGAACTTCGAGGGACCGTTCGACCTGCTGCTCAGCCTGATCTCGAAGCACAAGCTCGACGTCACCGAGATCGCGCTGGCCGAGGTCACCGTCGAGTTCATCGCGCACATCAAGCGACTGCCCGACGACGGCGACCTGGAGGAGACCACCTCCTTCCTGCTCGTTGCCGCCACCCTCCTCGATCTCAAGGCGGCGCGCCTGCTTCCGCAGGGCGACGTCGAGGACGAGGAGGACCTCGCGCTGCTCGAGGCCCGCGACCTGCTGTTCGCCCGGTTGTTGCAGTACCGGGCCTACAAGCAGGTGGCTGCGTTGATGGGGAGCCGGTTGCTGGAGGAGTCGCGCCGCTATCCCCGCGCCGTCGGCATGGAGGACCGGTTCGCGAGCCTGCTGCCCGAAGTGTTGATCGGGATCGGCCTCGACCAGTTCGCCGCCCTCGCGGCGAAAGCGATGCAGCCGCGGCCCGAACTGCAACTGAACCTGCAGCACATCCACGCTCCGACGGTCAGCGTTCGCGAACAGGCTGCGGTCGTCATGGACCGGCTGCGGCGCAGTGGAACGATGACCTTCCGCGCTCTGTGCGGCGATTCGCCCGACACCCTCACCACGGTGGCCCGGTTCCTGTCGTTGCTGGAGTTGTTCCGTGAAGGTGTCGTCGCGTTCGACCAGATGACACCCCTGGGCGAGCTCACGGTGCGCTGGACCGGCGACGAAACAGTCGACGTGGATGACGTGATCACCGACGAGTTCGACGGCGTGATTCCACCCGAAGAGCAGGCCCCGGACGATCAGGGCCCCGAGGAGAAGACTGATGACTGACCAGGTCGAAGAAGCACTGCCCGTGCCGTTCGCGGCGCTGCGCCCCGCGCTGGAGGCCGTGCTCATGGTGGCCGACCAGCCGCTGGACGAGCTGACCCTCGCCACCGCAGTGAGCTACCCGGCTCCTGAGGTCGCCGCCGCACTGACCGCCCTCGCTACCGAGTACGACGACCAGGGTCGTGGCTTCGAGCTGCGCAATGTCGCGGGTGGCTGGCGGTTCTACACGCGCGAGGAGTTCGCGCAGGTCGTCGAGGGCTTCGTGCTCGAGGGCCAGCAGGCCCGCCTGACGCAGGCGGCGCTGGAGACCCTCGCGGTCGTGGCCTACCAGCAGCCCGTGTCGCGCGCCCGCGTCTCGGCGGTGCGTGGCGTGAACGTGGACGGCGTGATGCGAACCCTGATCAGCCGCGGGCTGGTCGAGGAGGCCGGCCAGGACGGCGAGCACGGCGCGACGCTGTACCGCACGACGTCGTACTTCCTGGAGCGGATCGGCATCGTCTCGATCGACGAACTCCCCGATCTGGCCCCGCACCTGCCTGACCTCTCCGAGATGGAGGAGGAGCTGGCCTCGGCGCAGGGTGCGCCGCAGCCGGTGGAGCCCGAGCCTGTGGAGGTGGATCCCGATGGCGCGTGACATCGCAGTCGACGAGGACGGCCTGATCCGCCTGCAGAAGTTGCTCGCCACGTCCGGGGTCGCCTCGCGCCGCAAGTGCGAGGAACTGATGCTCGATGGTGAGGTCGAGGTCGATGGCGAGGTCGTCACCCGCCTCGGCACCAAGGTCGACCCGCGCACCGCGGTGATCAAGGTGTCGGGCAGGCGGCTGCCTCCCGTGTCCGACCAGATGTACCTCGTCCTGAACAAGCCGCGTGGCGTCGTCTCGACGATGTCGGACCCGCAGGGCCGTACGACGCTCACCGACGTGCTCAGCGAGATCCTCGCTGCTGACCCTGCCCTGCGGCTGTTCCACGTCGGTCGGCTCGACACGGACACGTCCGGCTTGCTGATGTTGACCAATGACGGCGATTTCGCCCACCGGATGGCGCATCCGTCGTTCGAGGTGGAGAAGACCTATGTCGCAGAGGTGACCGGGCGGATCTCGAAGAACACGGTCGCCGACCTGCTGGCCGGTGTGACCCTCGACGACGGTCCCGTGGAGGTGCGACGAGCCCGGATCCTCGGCGCGACCGCGGACCGTTCCATCATCGAACTGGTGATCCACGAGGGGCGCAACCGGATCGTGCGTCGCCTGCTCGACCAGGTCGGACACCCCGTGCGGCAGCTCAGCCGGACCAAGTTCGGGCCGATCGAGCTCGGCACCCTGGCGAGCGGCACGACCCGAGAACTCAGCGACGACGAGCTCGGAGAGCTCCTCGACCTGGTTGGTCTGTGATGGGTGCGTCCGCCCTGACCGGGCCGGTCGAGATCATCGGCACCGGCCTGATCGGCACCTCGATCGCGCTGGCCTGTCGCCGTGCGGGACTCGAGGTGCTGCTGACCGATGCCGCCCCCGACCACGTCCGCACCGCGTCGGGGCTGGGTGCCGGGCGTCCCCGCGAGGCGGTCGATGTCCCGCAACTGGTCGTGGTCGCCGTACCGCCGGACGCCCTGGGTGCTGCGATTCGGCAGACGCTCGACGCTGCCGGGCCCGAGACGTTCGTCACCGATGTCGGCAGCGTGAAGGGGGCGCCGCTCGACGCCGTCGCGAGCCATCCCGCCGTCAGCCGCTACGTCGGCAGCCACCCGATGGCGGGCACCGAACACTCCGGGCCGTTGTCAGCGAGCGCGGCCATGTTCGACGGGCGCCCGTGGGCGATCACGCCGGGTCCGGACGCGACGCCGGCCGCCGTCCACGTCGTCGAGGCGCTCGTGAGGGTGTGTGGGGCCGTTCCGGTGCACCTGCCGCCAGGAGAGCACGATCGGGCGGTGGCCCGTACGTCGCACGTCCCGCACCTGATGGCGGCCCTCGTTGCCGGCACCCTGGCCGGCGCGACACCGGCTCATCTGGCCCTCTCCGGCACCGGTGTGCGCGATGTCACCCGCGTCGCCGGCGGCGACCCACGCCTGTACAGCCAGATCATCGGCGGCAACGCGGAAGCGGTGGCTGCACTGCTCGGTGAGGTGCGCGAGCGCCTCGACCTGGTGCTGGAAGCAGTCGCCGGCAAGGACCGGGTCGGACTCGAGTCGCTGCTGGCCTACGGCCAGGCGGGAACGCGCGCAATTCCGGGCAAGCACGGCGCCGCACCGCAACCCATGGAAGCGGTTCGGGTCGCGGTTCCCGACCACCCGGGCGAGCTCGCCCGGCTCTTCGCCGACGCGGGCGCGAGCGGGGTCAACATCGAGGACGTCCGGATCGACCACGACCCCGGTCGCCCGGTGGGACTGGTGGAACTCGACGTCATCGAGACCCGCGCAGAGGAGTTGAGGGTCGCTCTGGAGTCGAATGGGTGGACGACTCACCGGTAGTCTGCGGGCCGTGAACGTCCCCATTGATGCAGACCTTGCCGCCAACCAGACCGTGGTTGTCGCGGTTGACGGCACCTCGGGTTCGGGGAAGTCCAGCACCTGCCGGGCCGTTGCCGACCGCCTCGGCCTGCGCTACCTCGACACCGGCGCCCAGTACCGCGCCATCACCTGGTGGATGCTCGACAACGGCGTGGACGTCCACGATGCAGTC
Organism: Nocardioides sp. WS12; assembly: GCF_014108865.1. Classification (NCBI taxonomy): domain Bacteria; kingdom Bacillati; phylum Actinomycetota; class Actinomycetes; order Propionibacteriales; family Nocardioidaceae; genus Nocardioides; species Nocardioides sp. WS12. Next base: position 2,928,948 of record NZ_CP053928.1, read on the forward strand.
GCCGTGGCGGCAGCAGCGCTGACGCCGGTCCTCGTGTCCGGCACCGACCCGCTCGACCCGACCATCACGATCGACGGTGTCGACGTGTCGGTCGAGATCCGCAGCGACGCGGTCAACGGCGCTGTCTCGCCGGTCAGCACCGTCCCGGAGGTGCGCGCGCGCCTGGTCGACTTGCAGCGCGAGATCGTCGGCGCAGGCGGCATCGTCGTCGAAGGACGCGACATCGGATCGGTCGTCTGGCCCGAGGCCGAGGTCAAGATCTATCTCACCGCCGACCCGGCCGCGCGGGCCGCCCGACGTGCCCTCGAAGCGGGCGGGGCCGACGTCGCTGCGACCCAGGAGTCGCTGCTCGCGCGCGACAAGATCGACTCCGGCCGGGCAGTTGCCCCGCTGACCATGGCCGACGGCGCCATCCACGTCGACTCCACCGACCTGACGCTCGACGAGGTCGTCGACCTGGTGGTGGGGCTGGTGATGGAGCGAGTTTGAACAGCGACGTCGCCCAGACTCCGCCGCGCTGGCTGCTGGTGCGGGCCAGGCCCGCGTCGGCCTGGCTGATCCGCCGTCGGTACGACGTCCGCGTGCACCACCCCGAGCGCTTCCCCGCCACGGGGCCGGTGGTCGTGGCGGGCAACCACGTGGGCCTGATCGACGGTCCGCTGATGTCGATCTTCGCGCCCCGGCCGGTGCATGCACTGACGAAACGGGAGATGTTCAAGGGACCCCTCGGCGGGTTCCTGCGCCGCGCCGGCCAGATCAGGCTGGACCGCTTCAACTACGACCCGGCCGCCATCCGGACCGCGATCAACGTGTTGCGGAGTGGGCACACCGTCGGTGTCTTCCCCGAAGGCACCCGTGGGACCGGCAAATTCGACGCGCACTTCCACTCCGGGGCGGCGTACCTCGCGCTCGTCACGGGCGCTCCCGTCGTACCCCTGACGTTCCTGGGGACCCGGGAACCGGGTGGTTCCAGCGGCTCGCTGCCCGCGAAGGGCACTCGGATCGACATCGTCGTGGGAAAGCCGATGGTCGTCGATGCTGTGCCTTGGCCCCGGACGCGAGACCATGTACGTCTGACGTCGGCCGCTCTGCGTGCGCACATGCGCAGCGGGCTCGCCGATGCCCTCGACGAAACAGGGCGGACCTTGCCCGGTCCGCTCCCGCAAGGAGACCGTGATGAGTGAAGACGACCTGACGCCTGAGGGTGAACTGACGGGCGAGGCTGCCCCATCGGTGGGCACCGTCCCCGTTCTCGCCGTCGTCGGCCGGCCGAACGTCGGCAAGTCCACGCTGGTCAACCGGATCATCGGCCGCCGCGAGGCGGTCGTGCAGGACATCCCCGGGGTGACCCGTGACCGGGTGTCCTACGACGCCGAGTGGAATGGCCGAGCGTTCACGCTCGTCGACACCGGTGGCTGGGACCCCGACGCCCGCGGCATGGCCGAGCGGATCCGCGCGCAGGCCGAGATCGCCGTCGGCCTCGCGGACGCCGTGCTGTTCGTCGTCGACGCGACGATCGGCATCACCGACGCTGACGAGGCCGTGGTGCGCGTGCTCCGCCGAGCCGACAAGAAGGTCGTCCTGGTGGCCAACAAGGTCGATGACGAGCGGGCGGAGGCCCAGGCGTTCGGTCTGTGGAACCTCGGCCTCGGCGAGCCGCACATGGTTTCGGCGCTGCACGGTCGTGGTTCGGGCGACCTGCTGGACGCCGTACTCGACGTGCTTCCTCCCGCGCCGGAAGCCGGCGACGCGGTGATCGGCGGGCCACGCCGGATCGCGATCGTGGGTCGCCCGAACGTCGGCAAGTCCTCGCTGCTGAACAAGCTTGCAGGGGAGGAGCGCTCCGTCGTCGACAACGTCGCCGGCACGACCGTCGACCCCGTTGACGAGATCGTGGACATGGGCGGCAAGTCCTGGCGCTTCATCGACACTGCCGGCATCCGCAAGCGCGTCAAGGAGGCCTCGGGCCACGAGTACTACGCCTGGCTGCGCACCTCGACGGCGATTGAGCGGGCCGAGGTCTGCGTGCTGGTCCTCGACGGCAGTGAATCGGTCGCCGAGCAGGACATGCGGATCCTCCAGGAGGTGCGCGAGGCCGGCAAGGCGCTCGTGATCGCCTTCAACAAGTGGGACAAGGTCGACGCCGAGCGTCGCTACTTCCTCGACCGCGAGATCGAGCGCGACCTGGTCCAGGTGCTGTGGGCACCGCGGATCAACCTCACCGCGCTGACGGGGTGGCACATCGACCGTCTGGTGCCGGCGCTGGAGAAGGCCATCGAGGGCTGGGAGACCCGGATCACCACCGGAGCGTTCAACGCGTTCCTCGGCCGGATCGTCGCCGAGCACCCGCACCCGGTGCGTGGCGGCAAGCAGCCGCGCATCCTGTTCGGCAGCCAGGTGCAGTCCGCGCCGCCGACCTTCAAGCTGTTCACCTCTGGCCAGCTCGACGCGGGCTACCTGCGCTTCATCGAGCGCCGGTTGCGCGAGGAGTTCGGCTTCGTCGGAACGCCGATCGAGATGAAGGTGCAGGCCCGGGAGAAGCGCAAGCGCACCTAGGGCAAGTCCTGGTCGTCGCTTTGGGGTGGGGGGTTTGGTCCCCGCGCCGCGTGGAAGGGTCCTTTCCGAGCTTCTCGGAAAGGGTCGTTGTTGTGAATCGCTTGCTCGTGTTCCTGGTCGTACTGACCGTCGTCGGTGCTGCCGGTTGCAGTACGGAGGGTGAGGGGTCCAGCGACGATGTCGTCGCGGTCGCCGGAACGGTGGACCTGAGCGGCACCGAAGTCGAGGTGGTGCTGCCCAGCGGCGTCTTCACCTTCACGATCACCGAGCCGCGCGACGTCGTCCCGGCTGAGGACGCGGGGGACGACGCGGAGCACGAGGCACCCGAGGGCCAGGCCTACGTCGGGCTGGGCTGGGCGCAGTCCGGTACGGCGCCGGCGTTCGGACCGATCCTCCACGGCACCACGCCCCAGAAGGGCACCGTTCGCGTGCGTTCGGGCGACGATGTCCTGGATGCACTGACGGTGGACACCCAGAAGAGTTCGGGCGAAGGCGCCTGGGTGCTGGTTCCCGAGGACCTTGCCGACGTCGTGGCCGAGATCGCCTACGACGGCCAGGTCCAGACCCTCGATCTTGCCGACGCCGTCGTCGAACAGGGCGCGGCCGCCGGCCTCTACGACATCGCGACGTTGCCCACCGACTGCCCGGACGCACGGGAGACGGGGGCGACCCTGCGCTACGCCATCGACTGCACGACCAGCGCGGCCACCCCGACGCCGTACGTCGCGGACCTGGGCTGGGCCTCCGAGGGCGAGGGCTGGCTGGTCCTCGACCTCACCCTGCAACCCTCCGGCTTCCAGTGGAGCAACGGGAACGACTCCGGACGCTTCACCGTCGAGGCGCAGCGAGGCGACCTGGGTGCGGCCCAGGTGCTGGCCTCCTCGGACCTGCCTGCTGACGGCTACGCCGCGACCATCGCCGTACCGGCGAAGGTGGGCGCGCCGACCACCCTCTCGTTGACCCGCACCTACGACCTGACCCGGTCCGGATCGGGTTCGGGTCCCGCCACGTCGCGTGCCGAATACACCGCTTCACTTCAACTGCCGGCCCTGCCGGGAAAGGACAACTGATGCCGACCCCTGAAGAACTCGCGGTCGATCTCCACGACCTGTGGTTCGCGGAGCAGACCCTGGATCTGATTGCTTCGTCCCACTTCAACGCCTCCCTCACGGTGGCGCTCACCGAGGCGAGCTACGCGCTGACCCGACCCGCCTCGATCGGTCTGGGTGCAACGGGGTTCAACGACGCCTTCGAAGCGCTCAAGGGTCAGATCAACGACGTCCTGAACACGAACCACACCAACCTGAAGGATTCCGCGGCGGCCATGCGCTTGTGCATCGCGGACTTCACTGCCACCGACGATGCGGTCAAGCAGGAGCTGAACAAGCGCAAGCAGGAGATTCCCTACGATGAGTGACAACTACGGCGACATCGTCTCCGAGGGCAAGTCGTTGAAGGAGCGCTTCATCGAGCTGGAGATCGAGTACCAGGCGATGCAGGCCTACAACTACGGCAACTACGACGAGTACAAGTGGACGGATGAGGAGAAGCTCCAGCAGCTCTCCAGCTACACCAATGAGTACCGCGACGAGATCGCCTCGTGGTTCGCCGACCTCGATGAGATGTTCGCGGACCTTGCCGATCTTCCCGACCCGGCGTCGCTGATCAGCGCTGCCGAGGGCCTGGAACCCGCGTTGGTGCAGTTGGCCGGACCCATCGGCCAGGTCGACCTCGGCAACGGCGTCCAGTACCCGCCGCAGCCGAACTTCTCACGGCTGCCCAGCATGGAGAACTACCTGGTCGACTGGAACGGTGTCGCCGCAGACAACTTCAAGTCCAACTACCTGCCGAAGTTCGCTGCCGTTGCACACCATGAGTTCCATGCGGTGGCGAGCCTCAAGTCGGCACTCCTGGCCGCCGCGGAGATGTGGAAGCAGGCGCGACTGGATGTCAGCAACATCATCGACGAGTGCAACTCGGCCCTCGATGACTACGACGGAGGCAAGGACTCGGCCGACGCCGTGATGGCGCTGGGCATCATCGGGGCCATCGTCGCTGTCGCAGCGGTGCCGTTCACCGGCGGCTCGTCGGCGGTCCTGTACTGGACCCTGGCCGGATCGGCGTTGACGGTCACCGGTGCTGTGGTGGGCAACCCGCCCGAGCCCAAGAAGGAACTGGACATCAAGGGCGACAGCCCGGCCGAGATCTGCCAGTCGCTGCGCGAGGGCATCTCCGACATGAAGATCCAGTGGATCGAGGACGAGGCGTTCATCCGGGACCAGCTCTACCGCCTCTCCGACACGATCAGCGGCTACTCCTCGCCGAGCGGGTCCGATGGAGAGCCGCGGCCGCGTTACCCGTACTACGGCGGCTACACCTCGGACCACACGTACAGCGAGGACACCGTGCACGGCTTCGTGCTCCCGCGTCCGTCACTGGCTGACCTGGGTCCGGGCAATGTTCGTGGTGGCTTCGGACAGCCGGAGGTCTGACATGGTGACGATGCAGGAACATCTCGACACGATGGTGGTGGATGTCGCCACGCCGGATGAAACGACCTTCGCCCGGCTGACGGGACGCCGCAAGGTGGACGTCTGGTTCGCTCCGGGTTACTACGCCCGGTCGACGGACGAGCGGGTCGCGGCGAAGCTCGTCCTGGCCGCCCGGTTGCTCTGGGTCGCCCGGACCAAGGAGTACTACCGGTTCAAGAGCGAGCAACTGGGTCGGACCGTGCGGGGTGAGGGCACGCCGCAGACGCCTCGGCAGGAGGAGCGGCGCGAGGCGCGCGCCCGGATCCACGCGGTGGGGGAGTCCAGCGGGGGGCTGGTGCGGATCGAGGCGGTCGGCCTGTTCCACTGGACCGTGCTGATCGCGCCCGGCACCGTCCCGGCGGTTCCGGAGGAGACGCTGTCCGCCGCTCTCGGCGAGGCGGCCTCCCGGCTGATCGAGCAGCACGAGAACCAGCTCTCCTCGGTCTGGGCGCGGGCGACCTGAGCTCGCCTCCACTTGCCATGTTCGAACACATGTTCGATCATGGGTGAGTGACCGCCCGCCCGCTCGAAGCCGACCCACTTGCGCAGATCGAGCAGTTGCGTGGGCGGATCCAGGCGCTGCAGGGCGCTCCGACGCGACTGACGGTCCCGACCCTGGCGATGTTCGACGGGCTGGTGCAGTTGCGCACGGGTGGGGTCTACGGCGTCGACTCCGCCACCCTCGGGATGGCACTGGCCGCAGGGGCCTCACAGGCCGGTGAATGGGTCGGGTTTGCCGGCTGGGACGACTTCGGGGTCGAGGCCGCGCACCAGCACGGGATCGCGTTGACCCGCACCGTGCTGGTGCCCTCGCCCGGCGAGCACTGGCTGGAGGTCACCGCCGCGCTCGTCGACGTGCTGAAGGTGGTCGTGCTGCGCCCGACGGGTGTGGTCGATGCCAAGTCCGCCTCGATCCTCGACGCCCGGCTCCGGGCTCGTTCCGGGGTGCTGGTGGTCCAGGGGGACTGGCCACGCTGTGAGGCGCGGCTCTCGTCCGAGAACACCACCTGGGAAGGCATCGGTCAGGGTCGCGGCCGACTACGTGAACGCCGGGTCGAGATCGTCGCGCGCCGCGGGGCAGGTGTCTCCGCGCGCTCTGCGGTGGTGCTGTCCTGATGGGGTCGGCCTGATGCGGACCATGGTGGTCTGGTGCCCCGACTGGTCGGTGACGGCCGGGATGCTCGAGCTCGCCGACGGGAAGTCCCCGTCGGTCGAGCCGGTCGAGACCCATGCACCGGCCGTCGTACTCGCGAACAACAAGGTGGTCGTCTGCAACGCCGCCGCTCGCGCAGAAGGAGTACGACGCGGTCAGCGGCGACGGGATGCCCAGGCGCGGTGCCCCGACGTGGTGCTCCTCGCAGCCAATCCGGACCGGGACGCCCGCTGGTTCGAGCCGGTGCTGGTCGCCGTGGAGGAGGTACGACCGGGAGTCGCGCCGATCCGTCCGGGGCTGCTGGCCGTGCCGGCGCCGGGGCGTTACTTCGCCCGGTCCGGGGTGGGGGGCGAGCAGGCGGCTGCGGCGCTGCTGGCCGAGCACCTGGTGGGCGTGGGGGTGTGGGACTGCCGGTTCGGGGTCGCCGATGATCTCTACACCGCTGAACGCGCGGCCCGACTGGCCACACCCCAGGACTGTGTCGCTGTCCCGCCGGGTGAGTCGGCGGCGTTCCTTCGGGGCCAGCCGGTGACGGTGCTGGCCGACGACGGTCCCGAAGGTGCCGAGCTCGCCGATCTGTTGCGTCGACTGGGACTGGTGCTGCTGGGTGACTTCGCGGCGCTCGCCGCCGGCGAGATCAGCAACCGCTTCGGCGTCTACGGCGTGGAGGTCTGGCGTCGGGTGCAGGGGGTCGAAGTCGTCCGGCTTGCCTCACGCACCCCGCCGCCCGAACTGGCGTGCGAGATCTCCTTCGAGCCGCCGCTCGATTCGGCAGAGGCGGTCACCTTCAGCGCCCGGACGACGGCCGAGCGGTTCATTGCCGGATTGGCGAGCCGGCAACTCGTGGCGACGGGGGTGCGGATCGAAGCGGAGTTCGAACCGGTCGGGTCGGTCGGCGTCGCCGTGTCCGCCCGGACCTGGCTGCACCCGCGCTGCTTCACTTCACGCGATCTCGTCGACCGGGTGCACTGGCAACTCCAGGCCGGGATGGCCAGTTCTGGCCTGCGCAGTCGCAAGTCCCTCGGAGAGGCGATCAGCGCGCCGGTCATGTTGGTGCGCTTCCTGCCCGAGGTCGTCGAACCGGCCGGTGACCACGCCGACGGCCTGTGGGGTGGTGGCGCCGATGACCAGGTTGTCCGCGGGGTCGCGCGCGTCCAGGCCATGGTCGGGTACGACGCCGTCCGGGTCCCCGTCCTCCAGGGCGGCCGCGGTGCGGCCGACCGCCAGGCGATGGTGCCGTGGGGAGAGCGGGCGACCGGGTTGCGACCGGTGGACCGGCCGTGGCCGGGACGGATCCCCGGACCGGCGCCGACCCGGGTGTTCGCCGAGCCGCTCGAGGCCGAGGTGGTCGACGAAGCCGGAGTGCTGGTCGCGGTGACCGGTCGGGGCGTGGTGACCGGCGAGCCGTGGCAGTTCCGGATCGGCCCGTCCTCGGGTCGACGCGCCTTTCCGCGGATGCCCGTGGCGTCCTGGGCTGGCCCCTGGCCGGTGGACGAGTCCTGGTGGCTGGGTGTGGCCGCCGGTGGGCGGGCTGCCCGTTTCCAGGTCGTCGGGGTCGACGGGCGCGCGTGGTTGTTGAAGTGGAGCTCGGCGGCGCCGGAGGGCAGGGGCGTCTGGGAGGTCGAGGCGGCGTACGACTGACCTCGCGCGTCTCACGCCGACGGGTCTACGCTGCGGAGCAATCGAACCCAGGAGGCTCTCCCCATGGCGAAGAAGAACTCGGACCTGATCCCCGGTGCCAAGAATCTCAAGGCGCTTCGCGGCGCGCTCGAGCACAGCGTCACCATTCAGATGACCCGGTTGCAGGAGGTCATCGACGACCTCGTCACGCGAGGATCGCTGACCCGTGCCGAGGCTGACAAGCTGATCGATCAACTGGTGAGCACCAGCAAGGCGTACACCCATGCGCTGCTCGAGGTCGTGGAGACGGTCAGTGTCGAGACCCGCAAGAACATCGAGGCAGGTCTCACGTCCGCCACCGCTCCGGTGAAGGCCACGGCCAAGAAGCTCAAGGGCAAGGTCACGGGCAAGCCCAAGGAGAACGGCAAGAAGTCCAAGGGCAAGAAGGCTGGCAAGACGGGCGGGAAGTCCGCGAAGGTCAAGGCTGCCATCAAGGTTCCGGCGGTCAGGGTCAAGCTTCCGACGGTCAAGCCCAAACCGGTGGCCAAGACGCAGGCCCAGGCAGTGAAGGAGCCCAAGCTCGCGCTGGTGCAGCAGGACCCGATTCCGAACCTCGCCGACCTGAGCATCGCCAAGATCCGTCCCCTGCTCGCTGGCCTCACTCCCGCCGAGTTGAATCAGGTCCGTGGCCAGGAAGCGGCCGGCAAGGCACGCGTCAGCCTGATCGCCGAGATCGATCGTTCCCTGAAGGGCTAGGTCTCAGAGGTAGTGGCCCGCCGCCGGAGCAGACGTGCGCCACGGCCCCGACGCTGCCTGCGTGAGGAGCGCTGAGGTCGTCACGTCGTCCGCGGTCTCGAGCACGGCCGCGCGCACGAGTTCCTTGAGGTCGGCGCCGGTCGCACCGTCGGTCGCCCGGGCGACGGCGTCCAGGTCCAGTGCGGTGTCGCACCAGACGAGGTAGCGCTCGAGGATTGCCCGACGTCCGTCGAGGTTGGGCGCCTCCATCCGGATGATGGTGTCGAAGCGCGAGGAACGTCGGGCCGCCTTGTCGATCTTGCGGTGGTCGTTGGTCGAGGCGATCACCACAACGCCCGTGCGGTCGGCCAGTCCGCCGTCCATGACGTTGAGGAATTCCCGCAGCCGGTGCGGGTTGGTCTGCCCGCGCTCGCCGGCGATCAGGTCGAGGTCGTCCATCAGGATGAGGCAGGGTGACAGGTCGGCGGCGAGGTCGAACAGCTCGGTCAGGTAGTGCTCGGTGACGTAGGTGCCGGGGACCAGCACGGACGTCGTACCGAGGAGTTCGCTGGCCACGACCGTGCCGAGCTGGGTCTTTCCGGTGCCCGGCGGACCCACCAGGAGCAGGCCCGTGCTGGTGCCGAGTCCGCGTGCCTTCAAGTCGTCGGCGAGTTCGAGGACGCGATGAACGCGGCGGTCGACGGTGTGCCAGACGGAGTCGTCCAGCTTCAGCAGGTCGCGCGACGCCGGGGGAGTGGTCCACCGCTGGAGCACCAGTCCTGCGTTGTTCGAGCTGACCCGGTAGGCACCGCGGCGGTACGGCGACTCGGTGGTGCGGCAGGTCCGCAGGAATCCCTCGAAGAGGTCGGGCAGCAGCCCACTGTCCTGGGCGCGTCCCATCAGCTCCACGTCGGGCCCGTAGCGGTCCGGGGCAATCCGGATCACGACGGGCACGGCGGCCAGGGTCCCAGCCGGCAGCACGACCATCGCTGCAGAGAAGGCCTGCACGTCCCCACCGGCGGCCGGCACGGTCTCCGTGATGGCCGGGCGGCTCGGGAGGGCGCCGACGTGGTCGAGGGTCCACCGCGACTGTGCGTTGTGCAGCCAGTGGCCGACGGAGTGCGCGATCGGCGGCGCCGGCATCTCGCTGAGCACGATCAGCTCGGTGGTGTCGACGCCGAGCGCCCTGGCGGCGTACTCGTAAGGGGTGGGCAGGACCGGGTCGCGCCGCTTGAACTCGCGGTCGATGGCGTCAGCCAGGAGTCGAAGGGCAGGCTTCGGAGCCTCCGTGAGGAGGTCGATTGCGTCGATGTCAGTCATGTGTCACCACCTTTGAGTGCGTCGGAACGGGGTTGTCGTGTGCGGCCAGGTCGCCGCGGCACAGTTGGCTAGTGTGCGTCCGAGTCGCTGTCACATGCCAATGGTTATCCGGGGGTCCGACATGAAGCTCGACCTGAAGCGGGAGCTCGATGCGTACCGGGCGCGGGCCGGACAGTTTCGCGTCGTCGATGTCCCGGCGCTGCAGTACCTGATGGTGGACGGCCACGGAGACCCGAACACATCGCCGGAGTACGCCGACGCGATCGCGGCCCTGTACCCCGTCGCCTACACGCTCAAGTTCGCCAGCAAGGTGGACCTCGACAAGGACTACGTCGTGATGCCGCTCGAGGCCTTGTGGTGGGCAGACGACATGGCGTCGTTCACCTCAGTGCGGGACAAGTCGCAGTGGGACTGGACCGCGATGATCCTGACACCCGAATGGATCACCGCTGAGTTGTTCGACGCCGCGGTGGGGAAGGTGCGCCGCAAGGGCAACCCGGACGCGCTGGACAAGGTGCGGCTGGAGACGCTGAAGGAGGGGACGTGCGTGCAGACCCTCCATGTCGGGTCGTACGACGACGAGGCTCCGGTCCTCGCCGCGATGCACGACGAGTTCATCCCCGGGGCCGGGTACGCGATGACGGGCAAGCACCACGAGATCTACCTGAGCGATCCGCGGCGGGTGGAGCCGGCGAAGTTGCGAACGATCCTTCGCCAACCGGTGCAGCAGGGCTGATGCCCGGAGCTACCAGGTGCGTGCCCACACGCAGTGCTCGGAGCGGCTGAGGATCTCCAGCGTCTCGGCCGACAGTGGCTCCGAGGTGTCGCTGACGACGTACCCGAGATGGTCCCTGGTCGAGAGGTGCTGGTCGATGACGTTGGCGCCAGCGGCGGCGAACGCCGCGTTCAGCTCGGCGAGCACGCCGGCGACGTTGTGGTGCAGGAAGCCGAGGCGGTGGCCGGCGGTGAGCGCCGGAGGCTGGACCAGGGGCAGGTTGACCGACAGTGCGGTGCTGCCCTCGAGCGCGAACTTGCTGAGCTTCTCGGCGACGAACCAGCCGATCTCCTCCTGCGCCTCCTGCGTGGAGCCGCCGATGTGCGGCGTCAGGATCACGTTGTCGAGGCCGCGCAACACGGAGTCGAACGGGTCGCCCTGGGCCTTCGGTTCAGTGGGGAAGACGTCGACGGCCGCACCGGCGATGTGGCCGGACTGGAGGTGGTCGCGCAGGGAGTCGTAGTCCACGACCATGCCGCGCGAGGCGTTGATGAACAGGGCACGCGGCTTCATGGCGGCGAACTCGTCGGCGCCGAAGAAGCCGGCGTTTCCGGGGCGTCCGTCGACGTGAAGGCTGACGACGTCGGCGACCTGGAGCAGTTCGTTCAGCGTCCGGACGCGGCGGGCGTTGCCATGGGCCGGGCGGTCGGCGTTGTCGTAGAAGACGACGCTCATCCCGAGCGCTTCGGCCACGGTCGAGAGCTGGGTACCGATGTTGCCGTACCCGACGATGCCGATCGTGCGGCCGCGGACCTCGTGGCTGCCACGGGCCGACTTGTCCCACTGGCCGTCGTGCATCCGCTGGATCTTCTCGGGCAGGCGGCGGGCCAGGGCGATGATCTCGCCGATGACGAGCTCCACGACGCTGCGCGTATTGGAGTACGGCGCGTTGAAAACGCCGATGCCGAGCTCGGCGGCCGTCACCAGGTCGACCTGGGAGGTGCCGATGCAGAAGCAACCGATGGCCCGGAGCCCCTGGGCTTCCTTGAGCACGCGAGTCGTGACGGTCGTGTTGGAGCGGATGCCCAGCAGGTCGACGTCGACCAGCGCGGCGAGCAGTTCGTCCTCCGACATGGCCCCGGACTGCACCTCCACCTGGTAGCCGCGGGCCTGGAGGACCTCAACGGCGGCGGGGTGGATGTTTTCGAGCAGCAGAGCCTTCACGGTGCACACCGTACGGCGCCGAGGTGCTGTTGCGCGAAGCGCTAGCCTCCTGTGGATGCACAGGATCTTCACGATCAGCTTCGCGTCGGTCCATCCCCACTACGTCACCAAGGTGGAGAAGAAGGGCCGTACCGTCGCCGAACTGCACCAGGTGATCGAGTGGCTGACCGGTTTCGACGAGGCGGAGTTGCAGGCGCACCTGGCTGCTGAGACGTCTTTCGAGGACTTCTTCGCTGCCGCTCGGCTGAACCCTGCCGCGTCGTTGATCACCGGTGTGGTGTGCGGGATCAAGGTCCAGGACATCGAGGACCCGTTGATGCAGAAGATCCGCTACCTCGACAAGTTGGTCGACGAGCTGGCGAAGGGCAAGGCGATGGAGAAGGTCCTGCGGAGGTGAAGCGGGTCGTTCTCGCGGTCGTTGGTGTCGTCGGTGTGTTGGTGGGGGCGGTGATCGTCGTCGGCCTCCTGAACCTGACGCTGTACGTCGAGGCGTCGGTCCCGTCGCGGAACGACCTGCCTGATCTGCCCGCCGGGCTCTCCATCGACAACGAGTCTGAGGGCTGCGGCTCGGGCAACTGCTATCGCGAGTTCGATGTCGTGGGGTCGGCCGACGAGACGGCCGAGTCCATCCTCGATCGGCTGCCTGCGGAGGAGTGCTCTGCGCACTCGCTGGTGGATCGTCGGCCGCTCTGTGTGGGCTTTCGACAGCAGGGCGACGTGGTTCGCGGGTACGTGTCGCTCGGCAAGTGGTCGGGCTGACCGCGCGCTCCCTCCTATGTCCATGTTCCGTCCACAGGGAGTGCTTCGGGCAGTGGTCGTCCAAAGGTGAGGGGAACGCGGCACCCGGGTGTCGGCGTGGATTTCTAACGTCCGGAACATGTCATCAAACACGCATCCGGTAGGTCCGTCGCGACATCCGTTGGGTCCGACGCTGGAGGACCTGCGGGCTTCTCGATCACGGACGGGGTGGCAACCAGCGGTGACGCGCGAGGCGGTCGTGCGCCTCGCGCTGCGCGAGTTCGTGGTCTGTGACGTCTGGTTCGAGTCGCGGCCAAGCAGGCAAGGCATGATCGACGATCTTCTTCTGAAGAGTTACTGGTGCTGCATTCGATCTTGTCTTCGAACAAGTGTTCGAGTAAAGTGAATCCATGGTGGCCCCCGAACTCACGCAAGCAGAGGTCGACGCTTTCGTCGACCGGTTGCGGGGTGCTGCCTGTCCGAAGGACCCGGCGAAGCTGATCGACCTGATTGCTGCGTTGGAGGATCTGAAGTCGGCTGCGTGTGCGGTGCAGGCCGAGGCGGCGGTGGCGTACGACGCGGCGCGGCGTTCTGTGCAGGCGGCGGTGGGTGTGCCGGTAGCTCGGCGGGGTCGTGGGGTGGCGGCGGAGATCGCGTTGGCCCGGCGCGAGTCGCCCCACCGGGGGCAGGTGCTGCTGGGTCTGGCGAAGGTGCTGCGCACCGAGATGCCGCACACGTTGGCTCGTCTGCGTGGCGGGCGGCTGAGTGAGTTCCGGGCGATGTTGATCGCCCGGGAGACCGCGTGTCTTGAGGTCGAGCACCGGATGTTCGTCGACGAGGAAATCTGCGCCGACCCCGCCGGACTGGAAGGTGTGGGGACCCGGGAGTTGGTCGGCAGGGTGAAGCGCCTGGTTGCCGAGCTCGACCCCGCTGCCGTGGTGAAGCGTGCCCGTCAGGCTGAGGCTGATCGCAATGTCACTGTGCGCCCGGCGCCGGACGCGATGGCCTACCTCAGTGGACTGATGCCGGTGGCCCAAGCGGTCGCTGCCTACGCGTCGTTGCGTAAGGACGCCGAGGCAGCACGCGCCGCTGGTGACCCGCGGTCCCTGGGGCAGTTGATGTCGGACCTGCTCCTGGCTCGGGTCACCGGTGTCCCCGACACCGGCACCCCCGAGTCGGCGCCAGCGGTGCCGGTCACGGTGAACATCACGATGTCGGACGAGACCCTCGCTGGTGGGCATGCACCGGCCGAGGCTTCTGCCGACGGTGTCGCTGCCGAGGTGATCCCGGCCGAGGTCGCCCGGCACCTGATCGCAGGTGCGGCCGATGCTGGGGTGATCGCCTGGTTCCGGTGCCTGTACCGCAATCGTCTGGGCCGGTTGGTCGCGATGAGTAGCAAACAGCGTCTGCATTCGCGGGCGATGGGGGAGTTCCTGGCCATCCGGGGTGCGGGGATCTGCGCGTCGCCGTACTGCGATGCCCCGATCCGGCACAACGACCACATCCACCCCGCCGATCACGGCGGTGAAACTTCCACCGGCAACGGGCAGGGCCTGTGTGAGGCCTGCAACCACGCGAAACAGGCACCCGGGTGGCGACAACACGTGGTCGGGCATCGACGGGATCGACAACAGGTCGAGACCATCACCCCGACCGGCCACCGCTACACCTCGACCGCCCCGGCGCCGCCCGGTTGGCGCGAACCCCGCTACGTCCAGGTCGGCCCCGGCCGCTACGGCCTCGTGGCCTGAGAGCCGGTCATGGGCTGGAACAACCCACCCGTCCCGTGGAGCGAGCTCGAGCGTCGGTTGTCTGGCCGTGCGCCGGCGATGGAAGCACCGGTCTCACGGCGCAAGCAGCCGCGCGTCGAACCCGAGCGGATCACACGACCCGAGCAGGCGACGCCGTACGCCGAACTTCATTGCCACAGCCATTTCAGCTTCCTGGACGGGGCAAGCTCGCCGGGCGACCTGGTCAAGGAAGCCACCCGTCTGGGCCTGTCCGGCCTCGCCCTCACCGACCACGACGGGTTCGCGGGTGCGCCACTGTTCGCCGAGGCAGGCACGGACTACTCCCTCCCGACCGTGTACGGCGCCGAGCTCACCCTCGACATCCACGCGACGCAGAACGGCGTACCCGATCCGGCTGGCAGCCACCTGCTGGTTCTCGCGCGCGGCGTGGAGGGCTACCACCGACTTTCCGGTGCGATCACCGAGGCAGGACTGCGTGCGCCGGAGAAGGGCAGCCCGGCGCATGATCTCGACGAGCTCGCCGAACGAGGCCGCGGCCACTGGATGATCCTGACCGGATGCCGCAAGGGCACGGTCAGGAAGGCGCTCGCCGCCGGTGGTCCGACACTGGCGGCCGCCGCGCTCGATGACCTCGTCGACCGCTTCGGCCGCGAGCACGTCGTGATGGAACTGATCGTCAGTGACCACCCCGGCGCCGACGAGACCAACGACCTGCTGGCCAAGATTGCCGACCACCGGGGCATCCCGGTCGTGGCGACCGGCAACGTGCACCACGCGACCCCGGAGAAGCGGCGCCTGGCTGCGGCGATGGCAGCGGTCCGTGCCCGGCGGAGCATCGCCGAGCTCGACGGTTGGCTGGACCTCTCCGGTGGTGCCCACCTGCGCAGCGGTGAGGAGATGCTTCGCCGCTTCGCCCACCGTCCGGACGCGGTGCACCGTTCCGTCGTACTCGCTGAGGAACTGGCCTTCGACCTCCGGAAGGCCTCGCCCCGGCTGCCGAAGCAGGGGATTCCGGAGGGGCACACGCAGAGCACGTGGCTGCGGGAGCTGACCGAGCGCGGGTTCGCGAACCGCTACGCGCATCTGCCGCATGCAGCGGCGGCCCGGGAGCGGATCGAGAAGGAACTCGACGTCATCAACCGCAAGGACTTCGCGGGCTACTTCATCATCGTCCACGACATCGTCGCGTTCGCCCGTCATGAGCGAATCCTCTGCCAGGGCAGGGGATCGGCGGCGAGTTCCGCGGTCTGTTACGCGCTGGGGATCACCGCCATCGACTCGGTCTACTACAACCTGCCGTTCGAGCGGTTCATCTCCGAGCACCGCGAGGAGGAGCCCGACATCGACGTGGACTTCGACTCCGACCGGCGCGAAGAGGTCATCCAGTGGGTCTACGAGACCTACGGACGTCGTAATGCTGCGCAGGTCTGCAATGTCATCACGTATCGCCCGCGGATGGCGGTGCGCGATGCCGCGAAGGCGCTCGGGTTCTCGGCCGGCCAGCAGGACGCCTGGTCGAAGTCGATCGACGGCTGGGGGAGCGAGGTCGAGAAGGGCCTCGGCATCCCTGTCCAGGTGGCCTCGCTGGCCGAGGAGTTGATGGGCGCGCCCCGCCACCTCGGTATCCACTCGGGCGGGATGGTGCTGACCGAGCGGCCGATCGGCGAGGTGTGTCCGATCGAGAAGGCGCGGATGCCGAACCGCACCGTGCTGCAGTGGGACAAGGACGGCTGCGAGTCGATGGGGCTGGTGAAGTTCGACCTGCTCGGCCTCGGGATGCTCGGTGCGCTCGACCACATGATGCGTCTGGTCGAGGAGCACCTCGGCACGCGCTGGACCTTCGAGACGATCCCGAAGGAGGAGCCCGAGGTCTACGACATGCTCGGTCGTGCCGACTCGATCGGTGTCTTCCAGGTGGAGTCCCGTGCCCAGATCGGCACCCTGCCGCGACTCAAGCCGCGTTCCTTCTACGACCTCGCGATCGAGATCGCCCTGATCCGGCCGGGACCGATCCAGGGCGGTGCCGTCCATCCCTTCATCCGCCGCAAGACCGGGCGCGAGCCGGTGACCTACGAACACCCGCTGCTGATTCCCGTGCTGGAGCGCACCCTCGGCGTACCCCTGTTCCAGGAACAGTTGATGCAGATGGCGGTGGTCCTCGGCGATTGCACCCGCGACGACGCTGACCTGCTGCGTCGTGCGATGGGCTCCAAGCGCGGCATCGAGCGGATCGAACGGGTCAAGGACACCCTCTACGCCGGCATGGAACGCAAGGGTCTGGTCGGCGATGTGGCTGACGGGATCTACGTGAAGATCCTGTCCTTCGCCGGCTTCGGGTTCGCCGAGTCACACGCCCTCAGTTTCGCGCTGCTCGTCTACGCCTCCTCGTGGTTCAAGCTGCGCTATCCCGCGGTGTTCCTCGCCGGTCTGCTCCGCAACCAGCCGATGGGCTTCTACTCACCGCAGTCACTGGTCGCCGACGCCCGCCGCCACGGCGTGGAGGTACGTCGCCCCGACATCGCGCTCTCCGGCGCCCAGGCCGGCATGGAGCCCTGCGAGCCCGGTGACAAGGACGAGTTCCGGTACGACGACGCGCTGGCCGTGCGGCTGGGGCTGGATGCCGTGAAGGGGATCGGGAGCGAGGTCGCGGCTCGCATCGTTGCGGTGCGTGAGGAGGCGCCGTACGACGACCTGAGGGATCTCTCGCGCCGTGCGGGTCTGACAGCCGCCCAACTCGAGGCGCTCGCCACGGCAGGTGCCTTCGACGGGTTCGGGCTGGATCGCCGTCAGGCACTGTGGATGGCCGGCTACTCGGAGACCGAAGCCCAGTTGCCGGGCAGCACGCCCACCCCCGGACCGCCGACGCTGCCGGGGATGAGCCCGATGGAGGTGACTCTCGCCGACCTGTGGGCGACCCGGATCTCCACTGACGTCCACCCGATCCAGCACTACCGGGAGATCCTCACGGCCGCCGGGATCAGGGCAGTGGGGGAGTTGCCCACCGCCGAGGCCGGCCGACGGGTGCACGTGGCTGGGCTGATCACCCACCGCCAGCGCCCCGGCACCGCCAGCGGGATCACGTTCCTCAACCTCGAGGACGAGACCGGGATGCTCAACGTGGTCTGCTCTCCGGGCGTGATGCGGGTGCACCGCCAGGCCGCTCGCAACAAGGTGGCCGTCGTGATCCGCGGCCGCCTCGAACGCGAAGACGGTGTCACCAACCTGTTGGCCGACCGGATCGAGTCGATCGACACCGTCCTGCCCGGCGCGGGTGCCGCGCTTCAGGCCCGCCAGTCCTCGCGCGACTTCCGCTGAGGGAGGGCGATTCGGGGGCGAGGATCCCGCTGCGGTAAGGTTCCCAGCGCTTCGAACGGCGATCCCGTACGAAGTGTTCGGGCTGTAGCGCAGCTTGGTAGCGCACCTGACTGGGGGTCAGGGGGTCGCAGGTTCAAATCCTGTCAGCCCGACCGAAAAGTAGCCTCTGACCTGCGGAAACGCAGTTCGGAGGCTGCTTGTCGTTTTGAACCATTTCGGCTTATGGCACGCTTTATGAACCAAAAACTATTGGTGATGGTTCAAAATACTTGGCGACTGATATTCGAACAGATATCATCTGGGGGTGGCCGAAGAGACGATCATCGCGCGAGCTCGCCGGGGGAGCGGGCTGTCCCAACGCGCGCTGGCGCATCGTTCGGGGACCTCACAACCGACGCTGTCGACCTATGAGCGGGGCACGAAGTCGCCCACCCTCTCGGTCCTCGAACGGATCGTCCACACATCCGGTTACGACCTCGACCTGACCCCACGGGTCACGTTCACCAACCACCTGGGATCGCGCGGTGAGCCCTACGTGGTCCCGGACCGGCTGTGGCGCCTGGACCTCGAGACCGCTTTCGCTGAGGTGGCCCTCCCGGGGCATCTGCACTGGTCTGGCCCCTCGCGTACCTATCGACTCGCTGACCGGGCTGATCGGGCCCGGGTCTATGAGATCGTCCTACGCGAGGGCGCCGCTTCTGACCTGCTGACGTATCTCGATGGGGCTCTATTGCTCGACCTGTTCGACGACCTGGTCATACCGCCAGTCCTACGCAAGGCGTGGGCGCCGGTGATCGCCATGCACCGGAGCACGACAACGTGAATGACGCCGTGAGTGACGCTGTGAGTGGCGCTGTGAGTGGCGGGTCGGGGGAGGAGTCCGGGGGTCGGCTCAGCCAGTTCCAACTGGATCTGGCAGCCGTGTTCTTCGCCTTGCCACAGTCCGTTGGGTTCCTTTTGGCAGGCGGTGGAGCGCTGATCGCTCAAGAACTGGTGTCGCGTGAAACCGATGACCTGGACTTCTTCGCCGACCGAAGGGCAGGTGATGTGCCCGCCGCTGGCGAAGCTTTTCTCGTAGCCGTTGATGAACGCGGCTGGGACGCCGAGGTGATCCGCAGCGGCCCAGAATTCCGACGCATCAAAGTGACCCGGATCCTCGGCAATGAAACCGAGACGATGTATGTCGACCTCGCTCTGGACAGCCCACCGACTGGTGCACCCACCATCACCGTCGCCGGCCCAGCGTTTGGGCCCTTCGAGCTCGCTACCCGTAAGACCCTCGCCCTGTTCAGCCGCGCCGAGCCACGCGACTTCACTGACGTCCACGCACTGCACCAGCGATTCGACCGAGACGAAATCCTCCGCGCGGCCGCTCTAGCCGATCCCGGCTTCGACCTGGACGTGTTCATCGACATGCTCCGATCACATCGCCGACTATCAGACCAAGACTTCCCACCCGCCGGGGTGAACACCGCCGCGCTACGGGCCTACTTCGACGACTGGGCAAACCAACTCAGCAACACCAAACTCTGAACCATTCGAACCAGGCCGGGTGTCGGCCAGCTGGCTGGCTACGCGACACCTGTCACCCAGCGCGTCCGGCGGACCTCAGGTTTCGTTTCGGTCGATGTGTCGGTGCTGAGGGCGATGATGCGTCTGTGACTGACCTTGCTTACATGATTCGCGAAGACTGGGCACAGAACGGGATGACGATGGTCCCTCAGAGTGCGGTGATACGGGCCTGGATCGGCGATCCTCCGTACCTCTTCGCTGTGCCGGACCTTACGAAGTTCTCGGACAAGCACCGCTCGGCAGACGTCGATGCCGCGCGGTACATCGCTCCCGAGACCGCGACGCGCAAGGTGTTCGACATCGCTGACCTGGCCCGGCTCGAACGCGAAGACAAGGTCATCGACCATGCCGTGGTGGTGCTCCACCCCTTTGACGAACCTGATCTGGACGTCCTGCGCCGAGCCGTCGACGCCGACTCGGTGGCGCGTCTGTTTGTACTGGCCTGGGCTCCAATCGACATGGTCCGAACCTGGCTCGACGGACGTGGAGCGGTAAACCTCCACACCGGCGCCACCGCAGGGCAAGATCCGTTGATGGTCGCTGCGGCCAAATTGATGGTCAATGAGGAGTACAACGGGCTGAGCTCGGGGATCGGCAAAACCGTAGTTGTCGAACTCGTCTGCGCCTTCCGAGTCGCGGGCTATCCGCCTGATGCCGATAACTGGCTTGGCGCCTACTTCGCTGCCGGCGGTACCTTCAGGCATGCCGCGTCGGTCAAGAAGCTCGTCACGGAGATCAAGGCTGGGACAAAACACCGGGTGCCTCGGCGTTACCGCGACAACATCTTCGAGATCATCAAGGCACAGGTCGAGTCCGACCTGACCGAGGCTCAAGAAGGTCCGGAGGGTGAAGCAGATGGTTAAGGGCCGGCCGAACCGACGGCAGTCGGAGCCACGACGTGAGCGGCGCCGCACCATGCCCACGGTGAAGGAAGCCCCACCACGACCGCTCCGGGTGACGATCGTGACCTACCCAACCCTGCGCGATGGACAGGTCTCGGTTCATGGCGATGTGGATCTGGTCAAGGCGGCATCGCTCTACGCTGATGAGATTGAGTTGGTGAGCCCCGTTGCTGGTCTGCTGTCAGCCGCTGGTTCGATTGCAGCAGGCGGTTCTGAGGGGATGCTGGAGTTGCTGCTCACCATGGACGACACCACCATCGCCCGCCTCGGCGCTGGCGGAAAGACTCAGTTCCCGGCCGGGTGGCGCGACATGCTTCGCATCGCGCTTGCTTCGCCTGAACTGGCGACGGCCGCAGGCATTGCACCGGTAATGGAAGAGATGAGAGTCAAGGTTGCTTCGTCGTCGGCAGACTTTGCATACATAGCGCAGGGAATGATCGCTGCCGCTGGAGCCGATCAGTTGAGTCCGTTCATCGAGGCAGGCGTGTTGACGATCTCGCAGCTAGCGAGTGTTGGTGTGACAGACGTGGTTGCGGCAGCGGCAGGGTCATCTCAGCGCCAGGACGCCGATACTACGGCCGCTGAGTGGAGCAATCTGATCCGCAAGCGCATCGAATCTGCACGCTCGAGTTTGCTGTTCGACGAACCGACCGAGGACTTCCTGCGCGCCATGGTCGCCGAAGGACTGGTCGCCGAAGACGGCCTCGGAGTGAGACGCGCAGGCGAGGCAGCCGTTGGTGCTGGCCTGGTTGCACGACTTCCAGCTTTTCCCACAGCTCGACCTGA
The DNA here is from genome assembly GCF_014108865.1 of Nocardioides sp. WS12. NCBI lineage: Bacteria > Bacillati > Actinomycetota > Actinomycetes > Propionibacteriales > Nocardioidaceae > Nocardioides > Nocardioides sp. WS12. The sequence continues at coordinate 2,949,866 of NZ_CP053928.1, forward strand.
CGAACTCCTCGAACTTCGAGCATCGCTGCGCAGTCCGATGCTGCGATACCGAAGCGGTGTGGCTGCCTTCGCGCGAGAGATGCCAGGTGTCCCTAAGCCATCCTTCGACGCGCACGTTCAGTCGCTCTGGTCGACTCAGGTCGAGCCGGCGCTCGATGAGATTCACGAGACAATTCGAGAACAAGGACTGGCCAGAGAAATCGGACGATCCTTGTCACTCGACCTCGCGCAAACCATCGCCTCAGCGGGGATCTTCGTTGGTGTTCACTCACACCTTGGACTGCAAGGCCTCGCGGCCGTTGTGGCTGGCTCAGCTGCCACAGCCACCGTGCCAGCCGCCACAGCCACCGTTCGCGGGGCACAAACACACCTCGCAGGCCAACGAGCAACCCAACGACGAGAACTGTTCTACCTGTATGCCGTCGACAAACGCCTCAAGGGTGCACGCGGGTGATCCGAAAGGGTCTGACCCCTCGTCTGGTCTTTGATCAGGACGAGAGAGACTCGCCTGGGACTTGAGTCGTGTCACGTTGATGTACCGGAAACCCGAACAGAAGTGGCCTTTGAGGTCTCATCCGCGCAAAGGGGCCTGCAGGCTCTCAAATCTGGCGAGGGGGCCGAGCGACAACATTTTCTTCGTTTGGCCGATGCCAATGAATTCTGCGTCATCGGGGAGATAGCGAGCCGGTCTGCTGCACAAATTGGTGTCAATGTGACTTTTCGTGCAGCAGACCCTCGCGACGTGATCGGCGCCTGGATGGTGCCGGTCTTGGTCTAGGAGCAATCACCAGCCGCGTTCGGCGAGGCGGTGCGGCTTGGGGATGTCTTCGACGTTGATGCCGACCATGGCCTCGCCCAGACCGCGCGAGACCTTCGCAACCATGCCGGGGTCGTCGTAGAACGTGGTGGCCTTGACGATGGCCTCGGCCCGCTCTGCGGGGTTGCCGGACTTGAAGATGCCCGAGCCGACGAACACGCCCTCGGCACCGAGCTGCATCATCATCGCCGCGTCCGCGGGGGTGGCGATGCCACCGGCAGTGAACAGCACCACCGGCAGGCGGCCGGCGGTCGCGACCTCGGCGACTAGCTCGTACGGCGCCTGGAGCTCTTTGGCCGCGACGTACAGCTCGTCCTCCAGCAGGCAGGAGAGTTCGCGGATCTGGCGTCCGATGGTGCGCATGTGCGTGACCGCGTTCGACACGTCACCGGTGCCGGCCTCGCCCTTGGAACGGATCATGGCCGCGCCCTCGGTGATCCGCCGCAGCGCCTCACCCAGGTTGGTCGCACCGCACACGAACGGAACCGTGAAGGCCAGCTTGTCGATGTGGTTGGCGTAGTCGGCCGGGGTCAGCACCTCGGACTCGTCGATATAATCGACACCCAGGGACTGCAGGACCTGAGCCTCGGCGAAGTGACCGATCCGGGCCTTGGCCATCACCGGGATCGACACCGCGGCGATGATCGAATCGATCATGTCCGGGTCGCTCATCCGCGACACGCCACCCTGCGCGCGGATGTCGGCAGGAACGCGCTCCAGCGCCATCACTGCAACGGCTCCGGCGTCCTCGGCGATCTTCGCCTGATCAGCCGTGACGACGTCCATGATGACGCCACCCTTCAGCATCTCGGCCATGCCGCGTTTCACGCGTGAACTGCCGTGCTCCACGTCGTTCTCCTTCCTTGTTGATGGGGTTGCTGAGACGCTGGGTCAGTTCCAGCGCCGTCCGTTGAGCTGGGAGAGGTCGAGGTTGCCGCCGCTCAACACGCAGACGACCTTGGATCCGGCGGGGATGCCGTGGATGCCCTGGAGGAGGGCAGCGACAGGTGCGGCTGCGGCGCCCTCGACCACGATCTTGGCGTGGTTCATCACCCACACCATGGCTGCGAAGATGTCCGCGTCAGGAACCGTCACGATCTCGTCGACCAGCTCGCGGACGATCGCCAGGTTGTTCTCCCCGACCCGTTTGACACGCAGGCCGTCGATGATGGTGTCGACCTTGTCGAGGGTGACCAGTTCTCCGGCTCGAACGCTGGTGAGCATGGCTGGGCCTTCGCTCGACTCGACTCCGATGACCCGGGTGGCGGGGTTCGCATGCTTGACCGCCGAGGCAACTCCGGAGATGAGGCCGCCGCCGCCGATCGGCGCGATGACCACGTCGACGTCGGGCAGGTCGTCCATGATCTCCATGCCGAGCGTCCCTTGGCCCGAGATGAGCTCCAGGTCGTCGAAGGGGTGGATGTAGGTCAAGCCCTGTTCCTCGACCAGCTTCAGGGCCATCTCGTTCGCTTCGTCCCAGATCTGGCCGTGCAGGATGACCTCGGCGCCGTACGCCTTGGTCGCCTCGATCTTGGAGGGGGTGGCGTTCTCGGCCATCACCACGACGGCCCGGATCCCCTCGAGCTGGGCGGCCAGCGCCACGCCCTGAGCATGGTTGCCCGCGGAGGAGCACACCACCCCGCGGTTGCGCTGCTCGTCCGAGAGCTTGCTGAACTTGTTCAGGGGACCACGAAACTTGTAGGACCCGGTGCGCTGGAAGGGCTCGGCCTTCAGCCACACCTGGAGGCCGGTGTGCTCGCTGAGGAGCCGAGAGGTGACCAGCGGCGTGTGGTACGCGTGCTTGGTCACCGCCGTCCGTGCCTCTTCCAACATCGCCTTGGTCACGCGGTTCTCAGCCATGGTTCACATTCCTTTCATCGAGTTGCCGGGCCGGGTCCAAGCCGAAGGTGGCCTGGATCTCGACGGGGCTGTTGAGGGGGAGGATCGGGGTGGCCACTGCGGTGCGCGCGTGGCGCCCGCGATCGCCCAGCACGTCGACCATCAGGGTGCTGGCGCCGTCCGCAACCAGGTGTTGGGAGGCGAACGACGGATCGCTTGCGACGAACACGACCAGCTGACGCAGACAGAGCCCGTCATCCAGCGACCCGAGGGCATCGTGAGCGACTGCGAGCGCGTTCAGCGCGCACAGTCGGGCCAGTTGGTTGGCCTGGTCGACGTCGAGATCGCGTCCGACCAGGCCGGTGGCGGCCAGCTCGCCGTCCACGAACGGCAACTGGCCCGCGACGAAGAGGAGCGACTCGTGCCGGGTCCAGGGTAGGTACTGGGCAGCGGCCGGGGGAGCCTTCGGCAGGACCAGGTCGAGCTCCTGAAGCCGTTCCGCGGCCGTGGTGGTGGACGGAGTGGTCGTGGTGATCATGGGGCGGTTCCTTCCGGAGTGCTGAGCAGTTGGAGCAGGAGGGCCTCCGCGATGCAGGCGCGGCGGAAGTCGTCGAGGTGGAGACTCTCGTTGGTGCCGTGTGCGCGGGTGTCCGGGTCTTCCACGCCGGTGACGAGGACGGCAGCGTCCGGACAGGCCTGCTTGAAGAGGCTGATCAGCGGCAGTGTGCCGCCGCAGCCGATCTCGACCGGCTCAGCGCCGTCCCAGGCCAGACGAAGCGCGTTCATTGCGGCGGTCTGCACCGTCGGGTTGGTCGGGACCTGGGCGGGTTCGGCGGTCGCTCCGCGGGTCACCGTGAGGTGCGCCCCGTGCGGCACGTGGCGTTGCAAGTGATCGACCAGCGCGGTGTAGGTGCGCTCGACTTCGTCGCCCGGCGAGAGGCGCACCGAGATCTTGGCGCGTGCGGTCGCGGTGAGCGAGTTCGCGGCCTCTGCGACGGGTGGGCCCTCGACCGTGGTGACCGTCAGTGACGTCTGGTGCCAGAGCCGGTCGGTCAGCGGACCGTCGCCGACAAGGGCGACCCCGTCGAGGAGACCCGCCTCGGTGCGAAAGCGCGTGTCGTCGTACTCCACAGGTGACGCCTGGGTGGAGGTGCTGACGCCGGCGACGGCGACCGAACCGTCGGTGTTCCACAAGGAGGCGAGTGTGGTGATCAGGGCGCCGAGAGCGTCTGGGACCGGGCCTCCCCAGGCGCCGGAGTGCAGGGGGTGGTCCAGAGTGGCGACGTCGACGACGACGTCCAGCAGTCCGCGTAGCGAGCGGGTGAGTGCAGGAGTGCCGACCGCCCAGTTCAGGGCGTCGGCGATCACGATGACGTCGGCCGTCAGCCGGTCGTGGTGTGTCTCGATCAGGTCGGCGAGCGTGGGCGATCCGATCTCCTCCTCTCCGTCGATCAGCACGGTGACGGAGACGGGCAGGGAGTCGCCGTGTGCGAGCAGTGCGGCGAGGTGGACGGCGACGCCGGCCTTGTCATCGGCGGCGCCGCGGGCGAAGAGTCGGTCTTCGCGCTGTGTCGGCTCGAAGGGTGGACTGTCCCATTCATGGGGATCGCCGGTCGGCTGCACGTCGTGGTGCGCATAGAGAAGGACGGTAGGTGCGCCCTCGGGGCCGGCGCGGTGTGCGATGACGGAAGGATGTCCACCGGCCTCGACTATGTCGACCTCGCAGCCAGCGGCCCGGAACTGGGCGGCGACGAGTTCTGCGCTCGCGACGACCTCGGTTCGGTGCTCGATTCCCGCGCTGACCGAGGGGATGCGGATCAGGTCGCGGAGCGCGTCGATGACCTGCGGGTGCTGCTGCTCGACTCGGGCCGTGAGCTCGGCGGCACGCTGCGCCGGGTAGTGGTCGTGCCCCGTCATGGCGGAGGTTGCGAGTGCCGGTTTCATGAGGTCCTCGCGAGGTCCAGGGACGATGCGGCGAAGAGTTCGGCGAGGCCCAGGCGCAATGCCGTGGCGTCGCTGTCCACACCGAGCAGGTCCAGCGGTGGCAGCAGTCCCGCGAGCTCCGGATCGCCCGCGAACGCGGCGGCAAGCTTCTCGTGTCTCCTTGCCTCTTCGACCGCGGTCGTTATGGCGGAGAGCATCGGCTCCGAGGTGAGGGAGGACTCACCGAGCGAGAGCGACAGGTCGTAGGGACCGACGAACAGGCCGTCGATGCCGGCGACCTCCGCGATCTCGTGCACGGCGTCCAGACCAGCTCGAGTTTCGATCATGGCGAGCACTACCGGGGCGTCGGTGCCGAGCACCGTAGCCCGGGCCAGTCCGCTGCTGCGTCGGCCGACTGGCGGGAGCCGAACGGCGTCGACGATGACTCGTGCCTGGTCGGCACTGTCGACGCCTGGGACGATGAGTCCGTGCACGCCGGTGTCGACGATCCGGGTCAGTGCGGTGGCTTCCTGGGACGCCGCCCGGGCATAGACCGGCAGCCTGCTCGCCCGGACGAGGGACGACAGGTCCGTCAGGTCGATGTCGCCATGCTGCAGGTCCACCCCGATCCAGTCGATCGGCGCCGCCCGTTCGGCCACCTCGAGCCCGAAGGGAGACAGGAAGGTGAGCCACAGGCCCCGGCGGGTGTCCGCCGACCCGAGGAGTCGACGGCCGTCCAGCGTCACGCCGTCCGCTCCTTGGCCGGCGGCGACATGTACGTCGTCCGGCTCGGCCGCACGCCGAGACGGACGGCACTCTCGAGCCAGGTCACGGCAGCGCCGGTCGGGTCGATGACGGGTACTGCCAGGCCTTTGGCGGCGAGGCGGTCGCGCAGCTCGGTGGCCACACCGAGCATGCCGGTGCACCCGAGCACGATGACGTCGGCCTCGCCGGCGGTGACGGCTTCGGTCGCTTGGATGAGGAGCCGCGTGAGCAGCACCTCGCGGTCCTCCAGCCCGAGCACCGGGAGGTCGACGACGCGGATGCACCCGATGCGTCGATCGATGCTGTAGCGGCGGGCGAGTGAGTGGAGCATCGGCAGCACGTTCGGCAACACGGTGATGATGCCGATCCGCTCGCCGAGGCTCATCGCGGTGAGCATGGCGGGCTCGAAGCCGCCGACCACGGGGGCATCGATGATTTCCCGGGCGGCATGGACGCCGGGGTCTCCGAAGCAGGTGATGAACACGGCGTCCACCTCGTCCGCTGCCGCCTGCTCGATGCGCTGCAGGATGCCGGGGGCGGCCAGCGCCTCGTCGTACTCGGACTCGATGCTCGCGGTGCCGCGCTCGAGCTCGATAACGTCGACGGTGGTGCCAGGTGCCGCCCACTCCTCGACCTCGCCACGAATGTGGTCGAGCAGGGCCGTGCCGATGGTGGGAAGGATGACGCGGAGGTGCATGGGGGCTCCTTCGGAGGTGTGGTGCCCGTCACGCTAGGGTCGGCGGCTCCTCGGCGCCCTGTGCACAGCGCCACCCTGAGGCCGCAGGAGTGTGCAGAACGACGCGCTGGAGCGCGAGGGCGTCACTCGATCGCGCGGCAGGCGACCTGCAGAGCGAGGCGTTGGCTCGGTTCGTCGAGGTCGAGCCCGAGCCGCTCACGGATCTGCTGCACCCGCGTCGTCACCGTGTTGCGGTGCACGCCCAGCGCCTCTGCGGTGAGAACCACCGAACAGCCGCTCTCCAGGTAGGCGCGCAAGGTGGTCATCAGTGCCTCTGACTCCCGCAGCGGCGCCAGTGCACTCTCGGCAAACGCCCTGGTCACCTCGGATCGCTGCCACGTGGCCAGGAGGCGAGCCACGCCGAGCTCGTCGGCGTGCTCGACAGCGGGACGGAAGTCATGGCTGCGGGCGAGGTCGGCGGCGTCGCGTGCCTCGCTGAGCGTGTCGGCGAGTCCCGCAGCGCCGCTGCCCGGTCGACCGATGCCGACAGCTAGTCCCCACTCGTTGGGCAGGTCGGCGACGACCAGGCGCACGGTGCGCAGCAGCTGCCGTGCGGAGCTGGTGTTGGGCTCCGTCTCGCTGCTGGTCCACAGGGCCCACCCGCGGCCTCGCTTGATGGCCGCAGCGATGCTGACCCCGCGCTCGGTCAGGGCCTGGGCGAGCTGCTCACCGGTACCGCGTCGATCCGTCACCGGCCGGTTGGCGGTGGCGAGCACGTGCATGCCGATGTGCCAGCCCGAGAGCCGCCACCCCAAGGAGGTCGCGTGCTCGACGACGTCGCGACTGACGGAGTCGCGTCCCGAGATGATCTCCGCGAGCACCTGCGACTTGACGGCCGTGTCCTTCTCGATCTCAGCGCGCTGCCCGGACAGCCACGAGCGCAGGAAGGGCTCGATGATGGCGAGACCTGTCGACAGCACGTCGGTGCGCAGGTCCGAGGAGTGGTCGACCGGGCAGACGAGCCAAGCGGCGAGGCGGTTGACCTGCGGGTCGAGCACTGGATGGAGGAGCACGCCCCTGCCCACCTGGGGGACGGGCTGGTCCAGGTGCAGTCCCGGCTCCCCGGGGAAGGGCTCGCCGAGGATGCGCGCTCCGTCGACTGCGACCAGGGAAAGGGACGTGGAGAGCACACCCTCGGCCGTCCGGAGGATCTCCTGGCCGGTCCGTTTGGCGCTGAGCTGGCGCAGCGCGCGGTCGATGGTGCGGGCGCGTGCCAGCTCGGGAGCCCGTACCTGGACGGTGAGCTCCTGCACCAAGCTGATCGGGTCGGGGCACGCGATGCCGATCACCGGAAGGCCGAGCCTGTCCGCGAGCCGGATGCCCGACAAGAGAGGGGTGATGCTGTCGCCGACGACGAGGAGCGCGGCGGCCTCGGCGGTTCCGGCGAGCCGGACCAGAGCGTCGAGGCGGTACGGCGGGCTGACGGCCGATTCGACACACACCACGAGTTGCCCGCGGAGCTCGCCGTCCGCAGGCCCCAGGAAGCGCACGTCCTCGACGACGTTGGCGGTGCCCGCGCTGCCGGCGATCACCTGGGCGCCGGCCAGGACCGGGTCGGCGAGCAGACCGGCGACGGTGAGCGGGCGGTTCACGGAGCGGACTCGAGATCGAGGCCGAAGGCGGCCGGGTCGACGGCACCCGGTGGCCAGGAGTGCAGTGCGGGGAGCATGAAGACCACCATTACCTGTCCGGCCCGGATCTGGTCCAGTCGCACCGGCAACAACGTGCTGGCGTCGAGTGCGTTGAGCACGGCCGGCGTGCTGGCGAGCATCCGGCCGTCGTGGCTGACTGCCAGGATTTCGTCCAGGTGGTCGATCCGGGCCACCGAGCCGTCCAGCAGGCTCAGCGTGATGCTGCCGGGAGCCCGGTCCGTTCGGACATGGATGTCGTCGACGGTGCCCTCGGCGAGCAGCCGGCCGCCGAGCGCGTCGACGATCGTGTGTGCGTCACTTCCGCGCGCACCGAGCAGCGCGCGGCCCAGTTGCACGCAGGTGGACAAGCTGCCCGCGACGCCCGACTCGACGAGGGTTCCGGCCGTCGTTGGGTACAGCGCCAGCGCCGCGGCGCCGCCCATGGCTCGGACGGTGCCGTTCATGACCGACAGCGTCATCCGCGGGGACGCCCGGGTCACGACGACTGTGTCGCCGTTGGGGCTCACCAGGGCGAGCGGTGCGGCGGCGTGACCGGCAACGGCGAGCGTCGTCATCTCGATGCTCGGGAAGGCTCGCCCCATCAGGTCGCCGTCGACCACGGGAACACCGAGCTCCAGGGCGCCGACCACGGCGGCGGGTCCGTTCATGCCACCGATCTCGATGATGCCGACGGCAGCCAGTTCGCCGGAGAGATGCTCGACGACCGCACGAGCAGCCGCAGCCAGGTCCGCAGGATTGATCAGGCGCTCGTCGTGAACGTCGGGGGAGCCGACCACCCCGACATGGACCACGAGGGCGTCGGTCGGCAGGTCCGCCGCGGCGATGACGGGGACCCGCCCGAGCCGGTGTCGAAGCAGGGCGTCGACCACCGCAACCAGACCGCCGCCCCCGGATCCGAGCAGGGAGGCGCCGGCTGTCAGCGCGGGCACGTCGTCCGCGGTGATGCTCGTCAGCCCGGCAGCCAGGTGTGCCCTCACGAGCAGCATCCTTGCAGTCTCGTTGCGAGCGGGACGTCAGTCACGGTCGAGAACGCCTGTGGACTCGAGGGTGAGGTCGCCGATCGCCTTGACGCGGATCCGCGTCGCGTTGCCGGGGAGGTAGGCCAGTGGGACTTCCTCGACTTCCACGATCCGGATCGACGCCGGTGCCGCCCCCGCAGCAATGGCGCGATCGACAGCCTCTTGGCGCGCTTGGTCCATGGCTGCTTCGCGACCGCCGGGTGCCACGGTGAACACGCGGTCGACGTCACCACCCACCTCGGCGATCGCGGCCCCGATCGCATTGGCCACGGCGTAGTTTTCGGGCCGCGTGACCGATGACGTGCCGTCGACGACCTTGGGCACCAGAATGCTCCCGCCCCCCACTGCGACGAGGGGTATCGGGTCGCGGGAGATCCGCATCCGGGACACCGCGCCTGCGATCCGGTTGCCGACCTCTGCGAGCGCTTCGCGCACCATCGCCCGGTCCAAGCCGGCCACCAGCCGGGCGTCGCCCAGATCGACCAGGCCGGCCGCGACGGCGACGTCGGAGGCGGTCAGCGTCTCGCCGCCGAAGACGAGCGCCCGTTCGGCGAGTCGATGCCCAACGCTGTTCGGCCCGATCGACACGCCCTTCCCGCCGCGTTCGACCAAGCTGCCGCCGCCGATGGCCACCGAAAGGACATCGGGCATCCGGAAGCTGGTCTGGACGCCGGCGACATTGACCTCGGCGGATGCCTGGCGGGGCAGGCCGCCCTGCAGGATCCCGACGTCGGTGCTGGTCCCGCCCACATCGACGACGGCGCAGTCCTGGACACCTGAGAGGAATGCGGCGCCGCGCATCGAGTTGGTCGGCCCGGAAGCGAAGGTCGCGACCGGGAAGCGGCGGGCGTGGTCGACATCCATCAGCATGCCGTCGTTCTGGCTGAGGAACACCGGAGCCGAGATCCCCGCCGAGGCGACCGCGTTCGTCAGGCCGCTGGTGACCGTATCGGCCAGCTCGCGCAGCGCTGCGTTGATGATCGTGGCGTTCTCCCGACCCAGGATGCCCATCCGGCCGATCTCGTGGGACAGGCTGACCTGGGCACCGGGCACCTGCTCGGCGATGATCTCGGCGGCACGCAGCTCGAGCTCCGCGTTGACCGGTGAGAAGACGGAGGAGATCGCGAAGGAACGCGCACCCGCCTCGAGGGCAGCATGGACAACGGCCCGGAACTCCGTCTCGTCGAGGTCGGCGATGGCGGTGCCGTCGTACTCGTGCCCGCCGTGGCACTGGAAGCTGTGCCCGCCGAGCGCGGTGACGAGCCGCTCGGGCCAGTCGGTCAGGGGCGGCAACGCCGCGGTTGCCGGTAGGCCGAACCGGATCGCCGCCGTCGGGGCCAACCGGTCCGCTTCGATGAGGGCGTTGATGAAGTGTGTGGTCCCGATCATGACGGCCCCGATGTGGGCGGTCTCGACGGTTCCGAGCGCCTGCAGCGTCGCGATCGCGGTGGTGATTCCGTGGGTGACGTCGTCGGTGGTTGCAGTCTTCGCGACACCGAGGATGCGTGTGCCGTCGAGGACCACCGCATCGGTGTTGGTGCCACCGACGTCGATGCCGAGTCGCAACATGTCTGGTCCTGACGGCATGGGGTCAGCCGATGCGCAGCTTCGCGGGAGGGATCGGGTACGTCGTGCGGCTCGGACGAAGGCCCATGCGGACCTGGCTCTCGAGCCAGGTGATGGCGGCCGCGGTCGGGTCGACGACGGGCACGAAGGTGCCGCTGGCCGCGATCTGCTCCTGGAGCCGTGCGGCCATGCCGATCATGCCGGTGCACCCCAGCACGAACACGTCGACCTCCCGGGCCTCGAGCGCGGCGCTCGCCTGGGCATGGAGGGCGTCGCCGACAACATCATGCTCCTCCAGGGACAGCACGGGGACGTCGATCACCCGAATCGGCCCAAATCGTTCCGCCAAGGCGTACCGGCGCGCGAGTGAGCGCAGCATCGGAGTCACGTTCGGCAGGACCTGCAGCAGGCCGACCCGTTCCCCGAGGCCGAGCGCGGTCATCAGCGCGGGCTCGAAGCCGCCGACCACGGGGACGGAGGCAATCTCTCGGGCCGCTGCCACGGCTGGATCGGCTCCGCAGCTGATGAAGATGGCGTCGACACCCTGTGCGTCAGCTTCGTGCACCCGCTCGAGGATGCCGGGTCCGGCGAGCGCCTCGTCGTACTCGCTTTCGATACTGGCCGGCCCGTGACGGAGCGTGACCAGGTCCACCTCCGTGCCGGGGCCCGCCCACTCCGTCACCTCCCGCAGGGTCGCGTCGCGGAAGGTGTCGCCGATGACGGGCAGGATCACGCGCAGATGCATGGCAGGTCTCCAGGGTGGGGTGCTGGTGGGAGTCCTGACCCTAGGAGCGGCGCGGTGGGCGTCGAGGTGGCTGGATGCCCAGCTCCGGTGGCGGAAGTGTGCAGGTCGCCCAGTGTTGTGGAACACATTCGCTGATGAGATCGGGGCAACCCACCTCCATCCACGACCGGGAGTCCCACCATGAACCGACACCTTGGCCGAGCGGCCTTGGCGCTCTGCTCTATCGTCGCCCTCGCTGCCTGCAGCACCGGCACCACCGGAGACTCCTCGGGGAGCAGGCCCGACGTGGTCGACGCCACGATCGACAAGTCCGGTGACCTGGCCGGCAAGCGCGTGCTCTACGTCGACGCGGTGCCCGGCAACGCCATCCTCGACGGCATCGCCCAGGGACTCGCCAACGAGCTGAACGCCGAAGGCGCCGAGATGGTCCGGGTGTTCCAGATCAACGCCCAGAACACCCTGGACCTCGCCGCTGGCGCCCAGCGGGTCAACGAGGGCATCGCTCAGGACGTCGACGCCATCATCGCCTTCCCGCTCGACGTGAACGCCTTCCGCCCGGGCGTCAAGGCCGCCAACGAGGCCGGCATCCCGATCTTCATCTTCCAGGACCTGGCCGGTCTCGACGTCACCGGGAAGGTCGCCTTCCCTGACCAGGCCCGCGGCAAGGAGACCGGCCTGGCACTCGCCGAGGTGGCTGGCGGGGAAGGCACCGCGACGGTTCTCTCCGGTGTGCCCACCGACAACATCGAGAAGGCCGTTGCCGGCGCGATCGACGGCCTCGAAGAGGGCGGAATGAAGATCGTCGGCGATCCGAACAACCAGCGCAACCTCAAGGACGACGCACCGGAGGCGCAGCGAATCGCCCAGGCGATCTTCCAGAAGTACCCGGACCTCTCGGCGCTCTTGGTCTACAACTCCGCCTCGGCGACCGGCGCAATCGCCGCCGCCAAACAGGCCGGTCTGGAGGGCAAGGTGAAGATCGGCAACATGTCCGGCGAGGACGTGAACATCAGCCAGGTCAAGGACGGCAAGCTCGCCGTCAACTTCGACTTCGACGGCCCGGCCTACGGGAAGGTGATGAGCGAGCTCGTCATCCGCGCCCTCAGCGGCGAGAAGCTCGACAACGAGGTCGTCGACGCCCCACTGGCCGACGTCTACAACGAGGACAACGCCGCCGACTACGTGCCGTGGACCGAGCGGCTCACGTACGTCAAGATCCCCTCCTCCTACTGATCATGTCGACCACCGATGTGGGCCTCGAACCGACCGACCGAGATCCGGTCGTGAACCCGATCGTCGCAGTCCGTGGGATCACCAAGATCTACGGTGCCACCCGTGCGCTGGACGGCGTCGACGTCGACTTCCGCGAGGGTGCAGTGACCGCTGTGGTCGGCGCCAACGGATCGGGGAAGACGACCCTGCTCAAGGTCGTGTCCGGGCTCATCGACTCGTCCGAAGGCACGGTCACTGGGCCGGAGGGCCACGAGATCCGCAACCTGCAGGCGGCCCAGGGAGCCGGCGTCGTTCTGGTCCCCCAGGAACCGACGCTCGCCGGACACCTGCCGGTCTGGCAGAACGTGTGCCTGGGCCGCCCTGAGGCCCGGCGCGGGCCATTCCTGGACAACCGCGCCGGACGGGCGCTGGCCCGCGAACACCTTGCCGGGATGCTGCCGGGCGACGTTCTCGATCGCACCACCTCCACGCTCAGCAAGTCCAGCCGACAACTGGTCCAACTGGCCGCGGCGACGGCCAAGAAGCCGCGAGTGCTGATGCTCGACGAACCGACAGCAGTGCTCGACGAGGACGGTGTCACGGCCCTCGACGGCCTGATCCGGCGGTTCGTCGCAGACGGCGGATCCGTCATCATCGTGTCCCACCGGCTGCGAGACATCCTCGAACTCGCCGACGACGTCGTGGTGCTGCGCAACGGCAAGGTCGGCCTCGCGGCACCGGTGTCCGCGGCCACGGAACGCTCCATCGTCCAGCTGCTCACCGCCGACGAGCGCCCGGACTGCGCCCGCCACACCCCCGATGCGTCCCACGTCGTGCTCGAGGCACAAGACATCGTCGGCTGGCGCGGACTCCGCGTCGATCGCCTCGAGGTCCGGGCCGGCGAGGTGCTCGGGATCGCCGGGCAGAGCGGCAGCGGACGGTCCCGGTTGGCAGCAGTGCTCGCCGGGGCCCATCCCGCGGCCGGCACCGCCCGGGTCGAGGGCCGGTCGTACCGGTTCGGGAACATCCGGGCAGCACGGGCCGCCGGCGTGGCCTACATCCCCGAGGACCGCCAGGAGACCGCGATCCTCGGCAACCTGCCGGTCAGCGCCAACCTCGTCGTCGGTCGCGAGGACGCGGCCGTACGACGAGGGCCGCTGCGGCGCCGTGCGGGGGAGCGGGCGATCACCCGCGAGCTGATCGACCGCTTCGAGGTTCGCCCCGCTGACCCGGACCGCCCCGCGGCCCTCCTCTCCGGCGGCAACCAGCAGAAGCTGGTCGTGGGTCGCGCTCTGTCCCAGTCGGGCACCAAGGTGGTGATCGCCGACGAACCCACCCAGGGCGTCGACGCCAGTGCGCGAGGTGCGATCCACGCCTCGCTCGCGGCCGCGGCTGCCGGCGGCTGCGCCGTCGTCGCTGTCTGCAGCGAGTTCGAGGAGCTCTTCGAGATCGCGGACCGCGTCGTGGTCATGCGCGACGGCGCGCTCGTGCTCGACCGGCCCCTCCACGAGACCAACGCCGACGAGGTGCTCGCCGCCTCGCTCGGCTCAGACACAACGTCCATCGATGAAAGGGATGAAGCACGATGACCGCGATCACCGCACCTCCCGTGCCCACGACCACTGAGACCCCGGTGCCCACGCCGCGGATCAGCAGCTCCTTGCGCCAACAGGGACTGTTCGCGGCGATCACCGTCGTGATGTTCCTGGGTGCGCTCCCGTTCCTCGAGCAGCTCCGCAACGGCCCGTACGTCATGGTGCAGCTGGCGACCTATTCCGCCGTACTGATCATGGCGCTGGGCCAGACCTTCGTCGTGATCCAGGTCGGCTTCGACCTGTCCACCGGCGCCATGCAGGGATTCGTGGGGGGACTGGTCTTCGTGATGGTCACCTGGCGGATCAGTGACGGCCTGGTCATCGTGCTGTCGCTGGCGATCGCAGTGGCCATCGGCGCGCTGGTGCACGGCGTACTGATCGCGAAGGCAAAGATGAACTTCTTCATCGTCACCCTCGCCAGCTACACCATTCTTCCCAGCTTGCTGCGGGTCTTTCTCGACGGCTCCAGCAAGCCGGTCAGCAGCCCGACACTCGACTCGCTGGCCAACGGCTCCGTCCTCGGCATCCGGACCCCCGTCATCGTCGCGGCAGTCGTCTTCGCCCTGCTGTGGGTGGTTCTCAACCGGACCGTCTTCGGACGCAACGTCTATGCCACCGGTAGCAATCGCGAGGCCGCACGGCTGGCCGGCGTCCACGTCGACCGCGTCACGATGACCTGCTACGGGATCTGCGCGCTGTGCGCCGGCATCGCGGGCCTGCTGCTGATCGGCACCCTCGGGGCGGCTGATCCGTCCGCGGGTCTCGGCAACGAGTTCTTCGCCCTGACCGCCGTGCTGCTGGGCGGGACCCGCTTCTCCGGGGGCCAGGGTTCGCTGTTCGGCACGTTGCTCGGCCTGCTCTTCCTGGTGGTGCTCGCCAACGTGCTCCTGCTCAGCGGGATGCCCCAGTTCTGGATCGGTGCCGTGCAGGGAGTCGTCCTCCTCATCGCGGTCGGCATCGACCGGGCGCGCCGCGACGCCTGACCCACACACCCCCAAACAAGGAGTTCTCCAATGTCACTGCGCCTGGGAATCGATGTCGGCGGGACCAACACCGACGCCGTCCTGCTCGACGGCCGCGACGTGGTCGCCGCCACCAAGAGCTCAACCACCGAGGACGTCACCCTGGGCATCCTCAACGCTCTCGAGGTGGTGCTCACCGACGTCGATCCGGCGGAGGTCTCCTCGGTCTTCATCGGCACGACCCACTTCATCAACGCCATCGCGCAGGCCCGTGGACTGGAGCAGGTCGCCGTGGTGCGGCTCGCAACGCCACCGCAGAGCCTGCTGCCGATGCTCGACTGGCCGGACCATCTCACGGGGATCGTCGGCGAGCACTTCTACGTCTGCCCCGGCGGCGCGCAGTTCGACGGTGCACAGATGGACGACGTGGACGAGGTCCGCCTCCGCGGCATCGCCAAGCAGATCGCGGAGGCAGGGATCCAGCACGTAGCGCTGAGCGGAGTGTTCTCCACCGTCAACCCCGAGCACGAGGAGCTGGCCGCCACGCTGCTCCTCGAGGAGCTGCCCGACATCACGGTCACCCGGTCCGCCGCAGTCGGCCGGGTGGGCCTGTTGGAGCGGGAGAACGCGACGATCCTCAACGCCGCCCTGCGCACACTCGCCGGGCGGGTGATCGACGGCCTGGAACAGGTGGTCGCAAGGGCCGGGATCAGCGCCCCCATCCTGCTGTCGCAGAACGACGGCACCGTGATGACGCTCGACCGCGCGCGGGAGTACCCGATCTTCACGATCGCCTCCGGCCCGACCAACTCCATGCGCGGCGCCGCACTCCTCACCGGCATCGATGACGCCGTCGTGGTCGACGTCGGCGGCACCACCTGCGACATCGGACTGCTGCAGCGCGGCTTCCCCCGCGAATCGACCGTCGCAATGAGCCTGGCC
The DNA here is from genome assembly GCF_014108865.1 of Nocardioides sp. WS12. NCBI lineage: Bacteria > Bacillati > Actinomycetota > Actinomycetes > Propionibacteriales > Nocardioidaceae > Nocardioides > Nocardioides sp. WS12. The sequence continues at coordinate 2,965,639 of NZ_CP053928.1, forward strand.
GGCGTGCGCAGCAACTTCCGGATCCCCGACGTCTTGTCGATCGCCCTCGGCGGCGGGACCGTCATCGAGGAGAACGGTGCTGTCGTCGGCCCGGCCAGTGTCGGCTTCCGCATCACCGAGGAGGCCAAGGTCTTCGGCGGCGACATCCTCACCTTCACCGATATCGCGGTCGCGGCTGGTGCCGAGTCGATCGGCGACCCCGTCCTGGTAGCCGACGTCTCCGCGAGCGTCCGCGACACCGCACTACGCATCGCGGCTGAACGCGTCATCGAAGCCGTCGAGAAGACCAAGCTCACCTCGACCGACACCAAGGTCATCGTCGTCGGGGGCGGAGGCCCGTTGTTGGCCGTGTTGCCGGGCCTCGAGGACGTCATCATCCCCGCCCATGCGGGCGTGGCCAACGCCGTGGGCGCGGCATACGCCGAAGCGGGCGGCGAGGTCGACCGGGTCTACAACCTGGCTGGCACCACCCGCTCCGAGATTCTCACCGCTGCTCGCGAGGAGGCGATCGCTCTGGCGGTCAAGGCCGGCGCCCGGGCAGGCGACGTACGCATCGTCGACGCCGAGGACATCCCGCTCACCCACCTCGGTGGAGGTCAGGCCGTTCGGGTACGCGTCAAGGCAGCCGGTCCGTTCCACGACTTCACCACCACCGACAAGGAAGGACGCTGACATGCGTTTGATCGACGAAGCCGCCCTCGATGACATGACCCTGGGCTCCACGGTGCTCGGCTCGGGCGGTGGCGGTGACCCCTACATCGGCATGCTGCTCGCCCGCGACGCCATCCGGCGCTTCGGTCCGGTGCCCCTAGTGGACCTCGACGAGGTCCCCGACGACGCAAATCTCGTCTTCATCGCCGGCATCGGCGCTCCCGGCGTCATCATCGAGAAGGTGCCGCGCGCCCACGAGTACGAGCGCGTCCTGCAGCAGCTCGAGCGCTTCACGGGCAAGACCTTCGACTACGTCTGCCCGATCGAGGCCGGGGGCCTGAACGCGGTCACGCCGTTCGCAACGGCGGCCGCGTGCGGCGTACCGGTCATCGACGCCGACGGGATGGGACGGGCCTTTCCCCACCTGGACATGGTCACGCCCACCCTGTTCGGCCAGCAGGCCACACCGTTCGTCATGGTCGACGAGCATGGCAACTCGATGTTCCTCGAGTCCCTCACCAACGCGTGGGGCGAGGCCTATGCCCGGGCCGGTGTCCTGGCCAGCGGCGCCAACGCCACCATCGCTCTCTACCCGATGACCGGGGCAGACGCGAAGCGCTCGCTGGTCCGCGGCGCACTCAGCACGGCCACCGCGATCGGTCGCACGCTGCGGGAGGCCCGGGAGAACCACCGGGCTCCGGTCGATGCACTCGTGGCGGGTCACGAGGGCGTCCTGCTCTTCACAGGCAAGGTCGAGGAGGTCGACCGCCGCAACGAGCGGGGCTGGACGCTGGGGACGGCCAAGCTGAGCGGTCTGGGCGAGGACGACGGCCACACGTTCACCCTTCACTTCCAGAACGAGAACCTGGCGGCCGAGCGGGACGGACGGATTGTCGCGACGACCCCCGACCTGCTCATGGCAATGGAGATCGATTCCGGCGTCCCGATCCCCGCGGAGGAGATCCGGTACGGCTACCGCGTCGCCGTCGTCGGCATGCCCGCCGACCCGCTGTGGCGGACCGAAGCCGGCCTCGAGCTGGCGGGGCCTCGGCGGTTCGGATACGACGTCGACTACGTCCCGGTCGAAGCAGGTGCCCGCGAGACCGTCGGGTGATCCCTTTCCTGCTGTCCGACATCGCACCCTGCAACGAGTCGAGCCGACCATGACCGCGTCCCCGACGGTCGCGCGCTACGCGGCCTTCGCCGACGATCCCGAACTCGGCAACCCGGCTGGTGTCGTGCTCGATGCGCAGGCCTTGACCGATGCCGAAATGCAGCGCATCGCCACGGACACCGGATACAGCGAGACCGCGTTCGTGACCTCATTCGTGGAGCCGGGGCCGGAGTACATAGACGTGCGGTACTTCGCCCCGGACTCGGAGGTCGACTTCTGCGGCCACGCATCCGTAGCGACGGCAGTCGCGCTGGGCGACCTGCTGGGACCCGGGGACTACATCCTGCGCACGCGCGTCGGAGACATCCACGTCTCCGCCTGGCGTGACGGTCGGCGCACCATGGGAGCGTTCCGAAGCGCGGCCGTCTCAAGTTCCCCGATCACGACGGAGGACCTCGACGGCCTCCTGCGGGAACTGAGATGGTCCCGCGAGGACCTGCATCCCGATTTCCCTCCAGCTGTCGCATTCGGCGGCAACCACCACCCGGTCCTCGTGGCCAAGGACGTGAGCCGGCTCGCCGACCTCGAATACGACTTCGATGGCCTGCGGAGCATGTGCCGCGCGCGCGGCTGGGTAACGATCCAACTCCTCGCCGCCGATGGGCAGGGCTCTTGGCGCTCGCGCAACCCCTTCCCATGGGGCGGAGTAGTGGAAGACCCTGCCACGGGCTCGGCGGCCGCGGCGTTCGCCGGTTATCTTCGAGCACTCGGGCAAGTCGTCGCCGGAGACTGGTTCACCATCCTTCAAGGGGTCGAGATGGGCCGCCCGAGCCGCATAGAAGTAGAGGTTCTCGCGACAGCTGCACTCATCTCCGGCCCTGCAGCGGTCATACCCTGACACCACTGCCGCAACGTTCCGGTGCGGTGAACGTCCTCGCCTACGAACTCGCAATCGCCGCCTCTTGGGTCACCAGGCGAGCAGTTCAGAGCGGGGCACCCCAGCCGTTGGTACTTCGGGTGATTTGAGTCGTGTCACGTTTATGTACCGTAAACCTGATCCCACCGAGGCTTTTGAGGTCACGTCCGCGCAAGAGCGAAGACATGGCGCTCGAGTCGTGTGTCGCGTTCGTGCAGGTCAGAGCACGAATTCGCATGCCAGAGCAAGAACTGGGGGAGTGGTTTCGCTCTCCAGCGGTCTGCCAGGGGGTCGCAGGTTCAAATCCTGTCAGCCCGACCGAAAAGTAGCCTCTGACCTGCGGAAACACAGGTCGGGGGCTGCTTGGGTTTTCGACTCACTTCGCCTCATGGCACGTTCATGGACCGAGATCCATTTCGCATGGGCGCACAGTGAGCGCTGCGCGGTTGGTGATCGTGGGCATGCTGATCCCGTGGGCGGGACTGTCAGATTGCCCGGCGCAATGGGTCAGGCGGGCAGCCCCAGCACGGCGGCGCCGGCTGCCTGAAGCTCAGCGGCCAAGCTGGGCAGCTTTCTGAGTCGCGCATTGCGGGCACAGGTGGTCGTCACCGAAAGCGCGGCCTGGACGCGAACTCGTGCGATGTCCTCGGGCTCATCCGGGTGTACGTCAGCCATCAGGTGGATCCACTCGCCGATGTAGCCGCGCTGCTCCTTGACGATCCGGCGCAGATCGCCGTCGGGCAGGTTGCCCGTCTCGCTGAGCATCACGCTGATCAGATCGGGTTGGTCGAGCACCAGACCGGCGTACGACGCGACGAGCTCGCTCAGCGCCGAGTCTGGCGTGGATGCCCGGGACAAGGCGCGATTGAGGTCGAGTCGCAGCCACTCTGCTCCCCGCGTCATGGCCGCGACCAGCAGGTCGTTCTTGGCCTCGAAGTGGCGGTAGATGCTGGTGCCGGTGAGACCGGCCTCGGCAGCGATGTCTTCGATCCCGACGCTCTGGTAGCCCCGTTCGGCAAAGAGCGCGATGGCGGAGGCAAGCAACTGCTCGCGGCGCGACTGCCCGCCGACCTGAGCAACCCGGTCAGGTCCGGTCGCGAGGTCAGACGTCGGCGGGGTCCGTATCGCCGCTCCGGCCATCTCGGCCAGCAGGTCGCGGAGACCAGTGCCCGGCAGCTCGATGTGGTGGAACGACGGGCTCATCAGCACGCCGATCGTGGTCCAGGTGCGCAGCTCCGCGGCCGGCGCGCTCAACCCCGGTTGCTGGGTCTTGAGGATTGCTTCCAGGGACGCGAGGACACCGAGGACGCTCTGGTTGATCTCCCTCAGCGCCGATGGATCGAGATGACGGGACTCCCGCTCCCAGAGCGCCCCGAAGTCTCGGTGCTCGAGGGCGGCTTCGGCCAGCGCCCGGAGCGGGTCGTTGTCCCGGGCAGCGTCTGCGACGTGTGAGGCGAAGGACGCCACCCGCGTCACCATGACCTCGACCAGCAGCTCCTGCTTCCCGGGAAAGTGCCGGTAGAGGGCGGACGGGCCGACGGCCACGGCTCCCGCGATGTCGCTCATGGACACGTGCGGGAAGCCTTGCTCGGCGAAGAGCCCCGCCGCCGCCTTGACGATCATCTGGCGGCGGTTGCGCGGTCGCGTCCCCCGGGCCGGCACGTCGTAGCTGGCGGTGCTCATGAGGACTAGTTAACCTGCCGTCCGTTCTCACCCCAGTGCATGGCGCGCAGTTCGCGCTTGAGGATCTTTCCCGCGCCGGACATCGGGAGCGAATCGACGAAGGCGACGCTGCGCGGGACCTTGTAGTTGGCGATGTGGGTCCGGCAGAAGTCGGTGAGCTCGTCGGCATTCAGCGGGACGTCTGGGTGGAGGACGACGACCGCGTGCACGCGCTCGCCCCACTGGTCGTCGGGGATGCCGATGACCGCGCAGGACGCGACCGCGTCGTGCTTGGCCAGCGCGTTCTCCACCTCGGCGGAGTACACGTTCTCGCCGCCGGAGATGATCATGTCCTTGATCCGGTCGACGATGAAGACGTAGCCGCGCTCGTCCATGCGGCCGCCGTCGCCGGTGTGCATCCAGCCGTCTCGGATCGCCTCGGCAGTCGCTTCCGGCTTGCCCCAGTAGCCCTGCATCACGTTGTCGCCGCGTACGGCGATCTCGCCCACCTCACCGCGCGGAACCTCGCCCCCGACCGGGTCGACGATCTTGACCTCGACGCACGATCCGGCCCGACCTGCTGCGCGAGTCAGCGTCGGGTCCTCGTGGTCGGTGGGGGTGAGGATGCAGGCAAGCGGCGCCAGTTCGGTCATGCCATAGGCCTGGGTGAAACCGGCCGACACGAATGTCTTGCGGGCGCGCTCAAGCAGCGCCTCCGAGATCGGCGATGCGCCGTAGAGGATGCCACGCAGACTGGACAGGTTCGCGGTCGCCGTCTCAGGTGCGTCCACGACCATCTGGATCATGGTCGGCACCAACAGCATGTCCGTGACCTCGTGCCGCTCGATGGCCTCGACGACGCCCGCGGGCGTGAACATCGGAATGATGACGTTCGTCGTGTGGCGGAGGTTGCCGGTGGACCACGCGCCGATCGCAGCGAGGTGGAACATCGGCGCGGCCGTCAAGAGCCGGGGCTCGCCGTTGAGGATGTGACCGGATCCGCCGATGGCGTACGCCGACGTGAGCAGGTTGCGATGGCTGATCATCACGCCCTTGGGGAAGCCAGTCGTCCCACCGGTGTAGAAGACGCCGTACAGATCGTCGCCCGAACGGCGAGCGTCCTCGACCGGCTCGGTGCGGGCGACCAGCTGCTCGTAGTCGACGGTCCCCTCGGGTGCGGACCCCTCGCCGCAGTAGACGACGGTCTGCAGGTCGGGCATCTGCTCACGCAGGGCCGGAAGCATCGGGAGGAACGCGTCGTCGACGAGCAGCACGCGGGTGTCGCAGTCGATGAGCGAGTAGGCGATCTCGGCGGGACTCCACCGGATGTTGACCGGGTTCACCGCGGCACCGGCCCACGGTACGGCGAAGAGGTACTCGTGGAACCGGTCGGAGTTGAGCGCCAGCATGCCGACGCGGTCGCCCTCCGCGACGCCGAGGCTCTGGAGGGCGCCGGCCACCCGTGCGATCCGGTCGACCGACTCGGCAACGGTGCGCACCCGGTCGCCGTACACCGTGAACGGCCGGCCCGGGCACTGCTGCACCTCGCGGTGGAGCGACATCGTCATCTGCATGGGGACCGACCTCAGATCATGAAGCCGCCGCCGCAGACCAGGGTCTGGGCGGAGACGTAGTCGGACTCGGGGGTGCACAGCAGGTAGACCGAGCCGGCCGCTTCCTGCGGCGTGCCGCCACGACCGAGCGGAATCATCGTCTCCATGGCGGCGATCAGCTGCGGGTTGACGCCGACCTTGATCTCCTTGCCCTGGACGTCGATGGTGCCGTCGCCCGCGGGAGCGTCGGTGAGGCGGGTCTTGATGAGGCCGAAGGCGACGGTGTTGACCGTGACGTTGTAGCGGCCCCACTCCTTGGCCATCGTCTTCGTGAGACCGGTGATGCCGGCCTTGGCTGCGGCGTAGTTGGCCTGGCCGGCGTTGCCGCCGAGGCCGGCGACTGAGGAGATGTTGACGACCTTGCGGCACGGGACCGGCTCGCCGGCCTCCTTGGCAGCCTTGACCTGGGCCGCGATGACTGGCTGCGCTGCGCGCAGGATCCGGAACGGAGCCTTGAGGTGGACATCGAGGATGGCGTCCCACTGCTCGTCGGTCATCTTCTGGATCACGGTGTCCCAGGTGTAGCCGGCGTTGTTGATGATGATGTCGAGGCCGCCGAAGTTGTCGACCGCCGTCGCGACGAAGCGCTCGGCGAAGTCGTCGTCGGTGACGCTGCCGATGCAGCTGGTGGCCTTGCCGCCCGCTGCTTCGATCGCTGCGATGGTCTCCTTCGCGGGTTCGGCGTCGAGGTCGTTCACCACGACGCTGGCGCCTTCGGACGCGAGCTTGAGCGCGATCTCGCGCCCGATGCCGCGGCCGGAGCCGGAGACGATCGCTACCTTGCCGTCAAGAGTTCCCATGATGAGTCAGTCCTTCAGTCGAGTGAGACGACGGCGTCGCCCACGAGGGTGGTGGTGCCGTCGGCGAGAGTGACGCCGAGCTCGAGCGTGGCCAGGCCGTCCTCGACGGCGGTGACCTTGCCGGTGCAGGTCGGCTGACCGTGCACCGGGGTGATCGCGGCGAAGCGGACGCCGAAGGACCGGACCTGCCGTTGCGGGAACCAGCCCGTCAGCGCGCGGCCGAGGAAGGCCATCGACAGCATTCCGTGGGCGAACACGTCGTCCAGCCCGGCCGACCTGGCGACGTCGAGGTCGACGTGGATCGGGTTGTGGTCTCCCGATGCACCGGCGAAGAGCGCCAGCGTGGTGCGGGAGATCGGCGGGAGCTGCAGAGCCGGCAGTTCAGTGCCGACCTCGAGCGTGGTGGCGGTCATGCGGTCACCTCCGGGTTGCGTACGACGATCACGGTCGTGAGGTCGGCGACGGGACCACCGTCGGTGTCGGTCACTGCCGTCTTCTTGACGATGAAGTCGAGAGCGCCGCCGCGCTTGCTGTAGACGTCCTCGATCCGTGACGTGGCGGTGAGCTCCTCGCCGGCGTAGGCCATGCGGTGGTACTCGAATCGCTGCTCGCCGTGGAGCACGAACCTCAGGTCGACGTCGAGCTTGGCAAGCCACTCGAACGGGTCGGGTGCCTCGAGCTCGATGCCGAAGAGGAAGGACGGCGGGACCGGGAGGTCGCGGTGGCCAGCGGCGGTTGCGGCGTCGAGGTCGACGTACGTCGGGTCGCTCTGGCCGGTGGCCTTGGCGAAGGCGCGCAGCCGGCCGCGCTCCATCGTTGCGCTGATCGGCGGCATCTCGGTGCCGATGACTGAGGTGTCGAGAGCCATCTGTCAGCCCACCTTCTCGTAGAGGGTCACGACGCAGGCGCCGCCGAGACCGAGGTTGTGCTGCAGGGCGAGGTTGACGCCGTCGACCTGGCGCGCCTCTGCCCGGCCGCGGAGCTGCCAGACAAGCTCGGCGCACTGGGCGAGGCCAGTCGCTCCGAGGGGGTGGCCCTTGGACAGGAGCCCGCCGGACGGGTTGGTGACCACGCGGCCGCCGTAGGTGTTGTCCCCTTCGGCGATGAACTTCTCGGCCGTGCCTTCCGGGGTGAGCCGTAGCGATTCGTAGGTCAGCAGCTCGTTGGTGGTGAAGCAGTCGTGCAGTTCGACGACCCGGATGTCCTCGGGCCCGACGCCGGCCTGCGCGTAGACCTGGTCAGCGGCTGCTTGCGCCATGTCGTATCCGATGACCCGGGTCATGTCCGTGGTGTCGAAGGTCGACGCGAAGTCGGTGGTCATCGCCTGCGCCTTGATGGCGACGTCGGCCGTGAGTCCATGCCGGGCGGCGAACTCGGGGGAGCAGATCACCGCTGCCGCTGCTCCGCCCGTGGGCGGGCAGCACTGGAGCCGGGTGAGGGGGCCGTAGATCTGCGGGGAAGCGAGCACTTCCTCGACGGTGATCGCGTCGCGGAAGACGGCGTACGGGTTGTTGGCGGCGTGCTTGCGGGCCTTCACCGCGATCTTGGCGAACGTGTCGTGGGCCAGGCCGTACTTCTCGGCGTAGGCCGCTCCGGCGCCGCCGAAGTACTGGGCAGCCATCGGTGCCTCGCTGACGCCCTGGATTCGGTCACGGACCTCGTCGAACCGATCGAACGGCGTCGGTCGGTCGCTCCAGGCGCTGCCGAGAGCGCCGCGCTGCATCTGCTCGAAGCCGAGAGCGAGGACGCAGTCAGCCATCCCGCTCTCGACGGCCTGGCGAGCCAGGAACAGTGCCGAAGACCCGGTCGAGCAGTTGTTGTTCACGTTGACGATCGGGATGCCGGTCTGGCCCAAGCCATAGAGAGCCGCCTGGCCGCAGGTCGAGTCGCCGTACACATAGCCGACGTAGGCCTGCTGGACGAGGTGGTAGTCAATGCCGGCGTCAGCGAGGGCGGCGCGCGCCGCGGCCTCGCCCATGACGTCGTACGACTGGCTCTTGCTGGGGGTGCTGAACGGCACCATCCCGACTCCGGCGATGCGTGGAGAAGCCATGCGCTCGCTCCTAACGATGTAAGTGATGATTCACATACGATAGGCATGAGGTCCCGCAGAGCGCAATACGGGGAACTTGTGAACCACGTGGCTATTCACTTACGGGTCCTGGTGGCCGGCCACCCTCAACCCTGCGCGCGCCTGAAGGCTCGGGGACTGACGCCCGCCCACCTTCGGAAGGCGTGGGTGAATGCTGACGTGTCGCCGTACCTGAGGTGGCCAGCGACCTGTTGGACGCTGGCTCCGCCCGCCTCCAGCAGGTCGATCGCGATGCTGAACCGGACGTGGTCGCTCAGCGTGCGAAAGGTCGTGCCCTCCTCGGCCAACCTGCGGCGCAGCGTCCGCTCCGTGGTGAGCAGCGCCGTCGCGAGTTCTCGAATGCCGGGCAGGTCAGGAGCGGCGCTCCAGAGCCGATCGAGCACCCGGTTCGCGACCGTGCTGCTGGCCCGGCGCGCCGAGACGAGCTCGCGGCACTCTGCCGTGGCCGACTCCCAGACGTGGGTGTCGGACTGGGGGAGTGGGTCGGCAGACCATGGGCAGGCGAAGGTGTAAGCCGTTCGGGAGGCCCCGAGCCGAGGGGCAATCCCGAACGTCGATTGCCAGACCTCCGGACCTGTGGTGTCGATGGAGAGGTCCAACGACGTGACGCACAGGCGGCTCCCGATCACCTCACGGACGGCGAGGAGCGTGGCGCTGAGGTCGCGAGCCAGGAGCAGGGGGCGACCCTCGTCCATGAGACGGCTGCCATCAACCTCGACGGTGGCGCCACCTGAGCGCAGCGACTGACGTATCTGGCACAGCGCGGGCATCAGCGGAGCGTAGGTCTTCGCAAACTGCATCGCGGCCTGGAGGGACGGGCTCGAGAGCAGCGCGAGCCCTGCGACGCCGTACGTCGAGAGGTGGAGGCGGCTGCCCAGGCGCAGGCCCACTGTTGCTGGATCGGCCACGGACCCGGCGAGGTTGCCGGCGACCCTGGCTTCCATCCAGGTCGCCACGAGGGCTGCGGGACGCTCGAGATCGGCGGCCACCAGGTCGGTGCCGGCCAGTACCTCGACCGGATCGATCCCGTGCTCCAGCCCGGCCGCGACCATGTGGCGTACGCCAGTGGCTGCGCGGGGCAGCTCCCAATGCCTCACAGGTCACAGACGCTAGGGCCACCGCGCAATCGTGCACAAGCAGTTGGCCGAATCGCACAACATTCCGGCCGCTTCCCACCTGTCGGAGGGACGTCTCGCGAGGCGACCCTGTGCAGGCGGGTGGATGTGCCACGCCGCGCGTCTGGAGAGGACCCCGCCCCCATGAGTACGACGATCCGACGTCGAGCACTTGCCCTGCTGGCCGCGCTTCCGATGATGACGGCGGCCCCGGCTGTCGCCGCCGAGACCACTCCGCTGCCGGGGCCTGCCCTGGTGACGCCGACCGCCACCCTCCAGTCGGCGTTGAACTGCTCCTCGGACGTCGCGACCGCGACGAAGACGCCGATCCTGCTCATCACGGGCACGATCGAGAGCCCGCTGCAGTCCTGGAGCTGGGGTTACCAGAAGGTGTTGCGCGAGCAGGGCTACCCCGTCTGCACGGTGTCCCTGCCGAACGGCGGAACCGGCGACATGCAGACCACGGTCGAGTACGTCGTCAACGCGATCCGTTCCGTGCACACGACCGCCGGGCGCAAGATCTCCCTGGTCGGTCACAGCCAGGGCGGCCTGCTGCCGGCGTGGGGGCTGAAGTACTGGCCGGACCTCGCCGACTACGTCGACGACGCCGTGCTCCTCGACGCTCCCGTGAATGGATCCGATCTCGGGCGCGTCTGCGACTTCACCCACTCCTGCCCCGCGCTTGCCTGGGACATCGTGCCCGGTTCGAACTGGACCAGGGCCCTGACCCGCTCGCCACTGTCGGTGTCCACCTCGGTGACCACGGTCGGCGCTGGCAACACCGACCTCATCGTGCCGGGTGGGGCCGCGACGAAGCTGAACGGCGCCACCAACTTCGTCGTCGGAAACCTCTGCCCTGGCCGCTACGTCTCCCACCTCGACATGCTCGGCGACAACGTCGCGTACGAACTCACGATGGACGCGTTGACGCACACGGGGCCAGCCAGTTGGTCGCGCGTCTCCGGTACAGCCTGCTCCAGGACCTTCTTCCCCGGCATCGACGCAGCCGCGAAGACCTCCTATCTCGACCTGATCGGTGACGTGATTGACGCGCTCTTCGATGCAGCCTGGGTTCCGGCGGAACCGCCGCTGCGCGACTACGCCATCGGACTGGTCGGCGACACGAACTTGTCACTGAACAAGCCGGTCACCACCTCCAGCAACCAGTCGTCGTCGTACGTCGGCAGCAAGGCGGTCGACGGGAGCCATGGCACGCGCTGGTCCAGCGCTCCCTACCAGGCCCTGAACTGGATCTACGTGGACCTCGGTGCAACGAAGACGGTCACGGGCGTGCAACTGGGTTGGGAGAAGGCCTACGCCAACGACTACTCGGTCCAGGTGTGGGACGGGACCGCATGGCGGACGATCTACTCCACCGGGTCCGGTGACGGCGGAAATGACTTCATCCCGCTCGCCGACGTCAGCACCCGCTTCATCATGGTGCAGATGACGTACCGCGGCTCCGGCTACGGAAACTACTCGTTGTGGGAGATGACGGTCGCCGGTCACTGAGTTCGGTGCGCGACGGTTTACGTCGAATGCCGTGGACCAGGACGACGGGCGGGCCGCTGCCCGTCCGGTCGTAGAACGTCGTCACTGGTCGGTGTGGCCCCGCCGCGGCAGGACGCGCGAGACGCCCTGCAGCTTCCGGCGGATGTCACGGCCAGCGACTGCCTGGAAGATCGCCGCGACGGCCCGCGACTTGGTGGCCGAGTACGGGTACCACGCCATCGCCTGGATCAGGGAGAGTTCGACGCGGTTGCTGACCACGGCTCGCGGTCGGCAGTACTTGAAGACGGCGTACTCACCACCCAGGCGCGCGCCGATACCGGAGTTCTTCCACCCGGCCTGGGGGACCGGGAAGCAGGCGAGGTGGGCCTGGACGTCGTTGACGTCGATCGCGCCGACTTCGAGCCGACGGGCGAGGTCCTTGCCGCGGCCCTTGTCGGCAGTCCACACGCTGGCTGACAGACCGTAGCGCGAGTCATTGGCGAGCCGGACCGCTTCGTCGGCGTCCCGGACGCGCATCACCGGTATGACCGGCCCGAAGGTCTCGTCGGTCATCACGTCCATGGTGTGGTCGACGTGGGTGAGTACGGTGGGTTGGAAGAAGCGTCCGTCGAGCACCCGCTTGCCCCCGCTGCGCAGGCGCGCTCCCTTGGTCAGCGCGTCCTGGACGTGCTGCTCGACGATGTCGGCCTGTGCCGGCACGATCATCGGGCCGAGTTCGGTGTCGAAGCCCGGTTCCGCGTTCTGACGCAGGCTCTCGACGACGGCGACCAACTTGTCGACGAAGGCGTCGTGAACGGAGTCCTCGACGTACACCCTTTCGACCGACGTGCACATCTGTCCCGTGTTGGACAGGGCGCCGAAGGCGATGCCTGCGGCTGCGTGGTCGAGGTCCGCATCGGCAAGGACGATGGCCGGATCCTTGCCGCCCAGTTCGAGACTGAACGGGACCAGCCTGCCTGCCGCCTGCTGCGCCACGATCCTGCCGGTGCGCTCGGAACCCGTGAACTGGACGAAGTCGACCTCGTCGACAACGGCACTCCCCACGTCCCCAGCACCCAGGACGACACGGAACACCGGTGGTGCGCCGATCGCGGACCAGCCGGCCACCGCCGCTTCCACTGCGGACTCGGTGACCTCGGACGGCTTCACCAACACGGTCGCGCCGGCCAGGAGCGCGGGGATGGCGTCGAAGAGGGACAGCGCGAGCGGGTAGTTCCACGGGGAGATCACGCCGACCACGGGGTAGGGCTTGTACTCGACCTCCAGCGCCTTCGTCGCCGTGAGCAGCCCGTGGGGCCGCGGGCGCCCGGGGGCGAGGAATCGTGGGGCGTTGGCGGTGTAGTAGTTCGCCATGTCGACGGCGAGCATCGTCTCCAGGGGTGCTTCTGCGGCCGGCTTACCGGTGTCCTGCTGCACGAGAGTCGACAACTCGTCGGCGTGGTCGAGCAGCCAGTCGCGGTAGCGCTGCACGATCCTGACGCGGCCCTCGACCCCCAGCTCCTCCCAGGCAGGTTGGGCGGCGCGAAGCTCGGCGACAACGTCGCGTACGTCGACGCGGAGCTTCGACCTGGACCGGCTCGCGGTGGGGGTGCTCATTTCGTCGACTGCTTCTTCGTCGCCGTCTGTCGGCTCCGCGTAGTGGCGAGGTCGAGGTGCTCGGTGCGGTCACGGTAGGCCTGGCGAGCGGACTCGTCGGTGTTGATCCCTGCGTCGTGGACACCGGTGGCGTGCGCGACGAGATGCCGGACAGCGGCCGGGAGCAGTCGCATCGGGGCCACCATCGCGTTGGCGCGGAACGGCACCAAGCGCAGGCCGCCGTGGTTCTTCTCAACGGATGACACGATCGCGTTCGAGATGGCCTCGGGCTCCACGAAGGCGATCTTGCGGACCAGCCACGGCTGCTTGACTCCAGCGATCAACTGGGTGTTGACGTAGCCCGGGCAGATCGTCGTCACCGTCACGCCCAGCGGAGAGAGCTCCTGGTCGAGCGCGTCACCGAGCCCGACGACGGCAAACTTGGTGGCGCAGTAGACCGCCACCCCCGGTGCTGCAACGAGCCCTGCCGCGGAAGCCACGTTCACGATCTGGCCATGCCCGCGCTCTGCGAAGCGGCGTCCAGCCAGTTTGGAACCAACGACGACTGCGCGCACGTTGATGTCGATCTGCCGGTCGGAGACGCCGTCGGTCTCGTCGAGGAACGGCCCGGTCGGCATGATTCCAGCGTTGTTGACGAGGACGTCCAGGCCGCCCAGCTCGGCCTCCACCTTGTCGAGGAAGGTGGCGAAGGCCGCCGCGTCGGTCACGTCCAGCGGCAGTCCGACCACCGTCGCGCCGGTGTCCGACGCGATCGCGCCTGCGGTCTCGGCGACCAGTTTGGCGTCGATGTCGCCGATGACGACTGAGTGTCCCTTGGCGGCGAACTCGCGGGCGGTCGCAGCGCCGATGCCCTGGGCGCCGCCGGTGATCGCAATGCGCTTCATGATGCTTCCTTCTGGTTCGTGTTCCGGGACTGGCCGACCACGGTGTAGTCGGTGAGTGCGACGTGCTTGGTGCGTCGGCGGTACTCGCTCATGAGACCGGGCCAGTTGTTGGTGACGCGGCCCTGGCTGTTGACGTACCAGCTCGTGCAGCCACCCTTGGCCCACACCGAGTTCGACAGCCGTCCCTGCACCTCCTGGCTGAAGGCGTCGTACACCTCGGGCCTGACGTCGAGGTAGGTGGCACCGGTGCGGTCGAGCTTGTGGACCGCGTCGACGATGTAGCGGGCCTGGCTCTCCAGGACGTAGACGATGGAGCCACCACCGAAGTTGGTGTTGGGGCCGTACATCAGGAACATGTTGGGGAACGAGCTGATCGCCATCCCCAGGTACGCCGCCGGGCCGTCGGCCCACTGGGCGTTCAGGTCGACGCCGCCCAGCCCTGACACGGTCATCGGCGTCACGAAGTTCTTTGCCTGGAAGCCGGTCGCGAAGATGATCACGTCGACCTCGTGCTTGACACCGTCGGCAGTGACGATGCCCCCGGGCGTGACTTCGGTGATGCCATCGCGGACGACGTCCACGTGGTCCTTCGCGACGGCGGGGTAGTAGCTCGACGACAGCAGGATGCGTTTGCAGCCGATCGTGTAGTCGGGGGTCAGCCTCCGGCGCAGCTCCGGGTCCTTGACCTGGAGTCGCAGCTGCGCCTTGGTCGCCAGCAGGACGGGCGCCAGGTAGGCCTCGCGCGCCCGGTTGCTCCAGTTGCCGACGAGGGCCGGATTCACGGCCTCGCCGATGGCCCACCAGGCGCCGCGGAAAGCCTTCAGCACGCCCGGGATCCTGCGGTAGGCCCAGTGCTCGGCGGCCAGGTGCCCGTAGTCGGGCTTGGGAATGAGGTACTCCGCGCTGCGCTGGAAGACGGTCAGTTGGCCGGCCACCTTGGCGACCTCGGGCACCAGTTGTACGGCGCTGGCGCCGCTGCCGATCACGGCCACCCGCTTGCCGGTCAGGTCGACGTCGTGGTCCCACTCCGCCGAGTGGAACGCGGTGCCGGCGAAGCTCTCCAGCCCTGGCAGGTCAGGCACCGACGGGCGTGTCAGCTGGCCACACGCCGGCACGAACACGTCCGCGTCGTAGGTGGCGCCGTCGGTGTCGGTCAGGCACCACGAGCCCGACTCCTCGTCAAAGACCGCGCTTGCGATCTCGGTCTCGAAGCGCAGGTGTTCGGCCAGGCCGTACTTCTCGACACAGTGCTCGAGGTAAGCCTGGATCTCCGGCTGTGGCGCGAAGGGCCGCGACCAGCGCGGGTTCGGCTCGAACGAGAAGGAGTAGAGGGATGAGGCCACGTCGCAAGCGGCACCGGGATAGGTGTTGTGCCGCCACACCCCGCCCACGCCCGTGGTGCGTTCGAAGATCGTGAAGTCGGTGTAGCCGGCTTGCTTGAGGCCGATGGCCGTGGCCAAGCCGCTGAAGCCGCTGCCGACGATGGCCACCGAAGGTCGTTTGCTCATGCTTCAAGGCTCGCTGGCGCGCGGGGATGCCACTAAACGACTTCCCGCCGCATACTTGCTCTTTTGCGCCAGGCCTCTGGAATGATCCAGAGGTGAGCGATCGGTGGAGCCTGCCGCGGTCGACTGCCAGTGCTGCGATCTTCGTGGAGCTCGCGGGCGAGTACGGCGTTCCCGCCGGGTCGCTCCTGGCGGGCACGGGGATCGAGCTCGATCAGCTCGTCGATCCGGAGGGCGAGATCAAGGCCGGCCAGGAGCTGCTCCTGGTCCAGGAGCTCGTCGCCCGGCTGGGGCACGTCCGTGCCCTCGGTCTGGATGCAGGCACTCGCTACCACGCGTCCACCCACGGGGTGTGGGGCTGGGCCGTGATCAGCAGCCCGACGGCCCGTCGTGCTCTGGATGTCGGCGTCAGGTACTCCGAGTTGTCGTTCTCTTTTGCCGACTTTCGACTCGACGACGTGGGCCGCGACGTCCACCTGACCCTGGACGATTCCGAGACTCCCACCGAGGTCCGGGGTTTCCTCATGGAACGTGACCTGGCGGCCACCGTCACGATCGCCCGGGACCTGCTCGGGGTGAATCTCCCCATGAAGGAGTTGCACCTCGCCTCGAGCGACCGCGGGTACGGTGAGCGTTTCCAACAGCTCTGCGCGGCAACTCCGATCTTCGGTGCCAAGCGGACCACCCTCGTGCTCGCCGGCGAGGTGCTCGACCTCCCGCTCCCGCAGTCGAACCCGCAAACCGCACTCCTGTGTGAGCGACAGTGCGCTGAGGTCCTGCAGCGGCGACACGCCCGGCTGGGCCTGGCCGGCCAGGTGCGCGACCTCCTCGTGCGCCGTGCCGAGATCACCGACCAGGACGATGTCGCCCGTGAGATCGGCGTCAGCGTCCGGACGCTGCAGCGACAGCTCGCCGAGGAGGGCACCTCGTTCCGTGAGTTGGCCGGCGAGGTGAACTGCCTGCTTGCCGAAGAACTGCTCGGCGCCGGGCTCGCAGTCGAGGACGTGGCTCATCGTCTCGGCTACGCCACCGCCTCATCCTTGACGCACGCCTACCGGCGCTGGCGAGGGATCACGCCTGGCCAGTACGCACGCACTGTTCGCGCAGGTCGGTGACGCGGCCGGCTTCGAGCGTGCGGTCGGTCACGCAAGGTCGCCGGCCTGAGGCAATGCGCCGAGCCATCCGTTCGCAGCATTGGTCACGAGTTCTGCCAGGGCGGCAGGGTCGTCGAGTTGGGGACAGTGGCCCCAGTCCGGTCCGATCGTCAGGTCGCTGTCCGGCAGCGCTTCGTGCAACGTGCGGCTGCCGACAAGCGGAACCACCCGGTCCTTCTTGCCGTGAATGATGTGGAGACCGCAGCTGATCCGAAGGTCGCCGTGCCCCTGGTGCAACTCCCTGGTCACCGCTGCCATGTTGGCCGCCAGCCAGGGGAGTCCGCCCCTGGCACGCACGAATTCGGTGAACCGTGCCACCACGGCGGGGTCAGCGGTCCGGTGGTCGGCGTACACGAGGCGGCGGAGCACGGGCGTGGCGACGAAGCGCAGCACCGAGGGAGGGACCGGCAGCGGGGCGGCGGCGAGCCGGAGCAGCAGCGGAGTGCGCGGAGCGCCGGCCCAGGTCCGGAGGCGCCAAGGTCCGGCCGACGGATCGCCGATGGTGACCACTCCGAGCAGCGGTGCCCCAGCCGCCGCGGCGCGGACCGCCAGGGTGCCGCCGAGTGAGTTCCCGACCAGCACCACCGGTCCGCGCCGCGCTCTGACCTCGACGAGGTCAGCGACGAACGCGTCGAGCTGGGGCATCATCAGCCCGGGCTCAAGCAGGTCAGCGCTCCCGAACCCCGGCAGGTCGACGGCGACGGCGGAGTGTCCGCGCGCTGCCAGCTCACGGAGCGCGCTGTCCCACGTGTTGGCGGAGTCGAGGTACCCGTGCAGGAGCACGAACGTCGGGGGCGAGCCCTCCACTTCGAGCATCCGGGTACGGAGCCCCGCATGACTGGGCACGCTGACCCGTGGGGTCGTCACCCGGTCAGCCCCAGTCGCCCAGTCGGTCCTCCAGGTCGGCGAGCAACCAGGGGCCGTCGGTCTCGATCGTCTCGTCGATGGTCCAACCGCCGAGCCGCTGGATCGCGCCTCCCTGGACCGCGAGCACCTGACCGTTGAGGGGGCACTTCTCCTGGGCCAGGTAGGCAACGACCGGAGCGATGGCGGCCGGATCGAACGCATCGAACTCGCCCGCCGGCACCTCGGCGGCGAAGATCGCCCCCATGCCCGGGGTGGCCAGGGTGAGCCGGGTGCGGGCGACGGGCGCGATCGCATTGACCCGCACGCCGTACCGCTCCAGCTCCTCGGCGGCGACGAGTGTCATCGCTGCAATCCCGGCCTTGGCCGCGCCATAATTGGCCTGGCCTGCATTGACCGCGAAGGTGCCTGAGGCGGACGCCGTGTTGATCACGGAACCGGCCACCTGCTCGCCGGCCTTCGACCGCTCCTTCCAGTACTCCGCGGCATGGTGCAGCACCGCGAAGTGGCCCTTGAGGTGCACAGCGATGACGGAGTCGAACTCGGACTCGTCCATGGCAGCCACGAAGGCGTCGCGCAGGATGCCGGCGTTGTTGACGACGATGTCGAGCCGGCCGAACTCGGCGACCGCCTGGTCGACCAGCGACTTGGCGCCGGTCCAGCTGGCGACGTTGTCGGTGTTGGCCACAGCGCTGCCGCCGGCCGCCCGGATCTCCTCGACGACCTCCTGGGCGGGGCCGGCGTCGGCCCCGTCGCCCGAGTTGCTGCCGCCCAGGTCATTGACCACGACGCGGGCGCCTTCAGCGGCGAGCAGGAGCGCGTGCGCGCGCCCGATGCCGCGACCGGCACCGGTGACGAGGGCGACGCGACCGTCCAGCGTCCCCATCAGGCGACCAGGGCGGAGAGGTTCGCCAGCGACTGGTCGAGCTCCTTGGCCGCCGTACGCTCGACGGCAGCGCCGATCGCGCCGACCATCATCTGGCTGATGAACTCGGCATCGATGGTGGCCACGGAGGAGTCATTGCCGCCCTCGACGGAGAGAGTGAATGTCACCTTCGCGCCGGCCATCCCGGTGCCGGAGATCGTCAGCGACTTCGGTGCCTCGTAGGCATCGACGTTCCAGGTGATCGTGTTGGGCATGCCCATGATCGAGACGACCTCGGTCATCTGGGTGCCCAGGGCCAGCTCGGTCGGCGGCTCGTCCTTCCACTTCGTGTGGAGGGTCAGCCACTTCTCGTAACTGCTGGGGTCGGAGATGATGCCCCAGATGTCGGTCTTCGCGGCCGGGATCTCGAGTGATGCGTTGGTCTGTGCCATGTTCGTGCTCCTTGTGGTGTGGTGATCAGCGGTTGGCGGGTCGGTAGGCCGTGACGACGGCGCTGCCGCCGAGGCCGATGTTGTGTTGCAGGGCGGTGCTTGCTCCGGGAACCTGGCGCTGGTCGGCAGTGCCGCGCAGTTGCCAGGTCAGCTCGGCGCACTGCGCCAGCCCGGTCGCGCCGAGGGGGTGGCCCTTGGACTCCAGTCCTCCGGACGGGTTGACCACCCAGCGGCCGCCGTACGTCGCGTCGCTGTTGTCGACGATCTTGTGCCCCTCGCCCTCGGCGCAGAGGCCGAGTGCCTCGTAGGTGAGCAGCTCGTTGGGAGCGAAGCAGTCGTGCAACTCGATCACGTCGACGTCGTCCGGACCGATGCCCGCCTGCTCGTAGACGTTGCGGGCGGCCACGGCGCTCATGTCGGCGCCGACCAACGTCCGGAGGCTCGACATGTCGAAGGTGCCCGGGACATCGGTGACCAGGCTCTGCCCGACGATCTCGACGGCCTGGTCGGCCAGGCCGAACCGGTCGACGAAGTCCTCGCTCGCGACGATGGCTGCGGCGGAGCCGTCGGACGTGGGCGAGCACATCGGCCGGGTGATGCCGCCCTCGGCGTACACCATCTTCGCGGACTGCATCTCCTCGAGCGTGTAGACGTCATGGAACTGCGAGTACGGATTGTGGACGGAGTGCTGGTGGTTCTTGACCGCGATCTTCGCGAAGTGCTCGGGCGTGGAGCCGTACTGCCGGTTGTGCTCGAGCCCGGCGGCCCCGAACATCCACGGCGCGGGAGGAAAGGAGATCTCCTGGAGCTCGGCCATCGCCATCATGTGCCGCATCATCGGCTGTTCGCGGTCTTCGTACGTCGAGCCCAGCGAGCCGGGCTGCATCTTCTCGAAGCCGAGAGCGAGCGTGCAGTCGGCCAGGCCGCCCCGGATTGCCTGGGCAGCGAGGAAGAGGGCACTGGAACCGGTGGAGCAGTTGCTGTTGACGTTGAAGACCGGGATTCCGGTCAGGCCCAGCCCGTAGACAGCTCGGTGGCCGGCGCACGACTCGCCGTAGCAGTAGCCGGTGTAGGCCTGCTCGACCAGGTCGTAGTCGATCCCGGCGTCCTGGAGGGCCGCCGTACCCGACTCGAGGGCCATGTCGGGGTAGTCCCAGCCCTCGCGGCGACCTGGCTTCTCGAACTTGGTCATACCGACGCCGACGACGAAGACGCGGTGGTTCGTTCGCTTGCTCATCATGCTCCTTGGGTGAACTCGGCGAGACCGTCGCGGACGACGTACTTGCCGCCGTCGCTCTCGGTCTCGAAGGCGTACGACGCGCGGCCGGAGGCCGTCGTGCCGTGAGCCCAGGTGGATGTGGTCAGCGTCTGCTCGGGCAGGGCCGGCGAGCTCAGTCGCACCGCCAGCCGCTTCAGCCGCGAGGAGTCGCCGTCGGCGAACTCGTTGATCAGCGCGTGCGAGACGAACGCGATCGTGCAGAGGCCGTGGACGATGATCCCCGGCAGTCCCATCTCGCGGGCGAAGTCGGCATCGAGGTGGATCGGCATCGGGTCGCCGGCCGGTTCGGCGTACCGGAAGGTCTGGTCGGCGTCGATCTTCTGGACCGACACGGCATCCGGCTCGCGCTCGAGCAGGGCGACGTCGAAGGCGTGTGCCGGACTGGGCTCGCCGACGGTTCCGTGGAAGACACCTCCGCGGAAGAAGCCGGTGAAGTACTGCTCGTTGACCAATGCGCCGGTGGCATCGCGGCTCTCCAGGAGGGTGGTCACCACGGTGCCGGACGACTTGCCCTCGATGCCGACCACCTTGCCGCGCACGGTCAGGACGTCGCCCGGCACGATCGGGCGGTGGAAGCGGAAGTCGTGCTCGCCGTGCAGGATCTTCATGATCAGCTCGTCGGGGACCACGGACATCGTGGTCTCCGCCATCAGCATCGTGATCGGGACGACCGCGAAGACCGGCGGTGCGACGGTGCCGTCGAGGTGGGCTGCGATCGGGTCGTTGGTGGCGGCGGCGTACGCGATCGTGCGCTCGCCCTCCACCTTGAACTCGATCTCGTCGCCCCACACGCCCACGAGGGACACGTTGTAGCCCGGGTTCTCGACCGGGGACTCGGACTGGGTGTTGTTCATGGGTACGACGCTAGGAAGTCGCGACGTTCGCCACGATGACATCTGCCGACGCGATTCATGACAGATCCGCTTGTGGCCCGTGGGCTGCCACCGGGCCGGAAGGTTTGAGGTACGTTCCGGCTGTGGCCGAATCGACCGCGCCGCAGCGCACCCTTCCCATCGACCTGGCGCAGACGGTCGTCTCGTTCGCAGTCCGCCGCGGCTGGGACGTCAACCAGCTGCTCAGCGGGGTCGGGGTGTCCCCGATGCTTCTCGCAGAGGGGCGCTCGCGGTTGACCGACGAGCAGATGATCGGCCTGGTGCAGGCCCTGTGGACGTACACCGACGACGAGATGTTCGGTCTCGGAGAGCACCCCTTGCCACGCGGGTCGTTCCGGCTGCTCTGCTACGGGCTCCTGGGTGCCAAGGATCTCGGCGACGCACTGAAGCGGACGGCCGGGTTCGCCCGTGCGATGCCTGCCCTTCCCGTCGCCCACCTCGACGTCGTCGACGGCCGTGCCCGGCTCGGGACGACGTATGCGCCACAGACCCGGCACCATCCCGACCACCTGGTCCCGCTCGCCGGCCTGGCGATCTCCCACCGGTTGCTCGCGTGGGCGGTGGGGCGGCGTCTCAGGCTGCACCTCGTCGAGCTGCCCTACGCGCGACCCGAGAACCTTGAGTTCCACCAGCTGGTCTTCGGGGCACCGATGACGTTCGGCGCTGAGGAGGCTGCACTGACCTTCGACGCGGACTTCCTGCGGGCGCCGATGATGCGGACCGATGCCGAGGTCGAGGAGTTCGTCGCGAGCGCTCCGGCTGGTCTGCTCACGCGTGACACCCAGGCGACCATGCTGAGTGACCAGGTACGGCGCATGTACGAGCTCGGCCTGAAGGGCGATCCGCCGACCGGGGACGGCATTGCACGCCGGCTGGCGGTCAGTCCCCAGACGCTGCGCCGGAAGCTTGCCGAGGACGGCACCTCACTGCGGGTGATCCGCGAGGAGGTCCTCCGCGACGCCGCCGTGACCAGCTTGGTGCGTGGCGACGAGACGGTGGCAGAACTGGCGGAGCGACTGGGGTTCTCGGAACCGAGCGCGTTCAGTCGTGCCTTCCGGCGCTGGACCGGAAGCAGTCCCGGTGCCTATCGCCGCGAAGGCGGCGAATCCTGAGCGACGGTCTCAGCGCCCGGCGAGTTCACGTTTGAGGACCTTGCCCGTCGGATTGCGGGGAAGTTCGTCGAGGAAGAGCACGTCGCGCGGCACCTTGTAGCGAGCGAGGTTCTCCTTGACGTGCGCCTTCACGTCGTCCTCCGTCAGCGCCGAGTCGCGTCGTACGACGAAGACCCGCAGGCGTTGGCCGAAGGTCTCGTCGGGTACGCCGATCGCGGCCACCTCGACGACGCCTGGGTGCAGTTCGAGCAACTCTTCGATCTCTCGGGGGAAGACGTTCTCACCGCCGGAGACGATCATCTCGTCGTCGCGACCGTCGACGAAGAGTCGGCCGTGGGCATCGAAGTGGCCGACGTCGCCCGATGACATCAGTCCGCCGATGACGGTCTTGGTCTCGCCCGAGGTGTAGCCATCGAACTGCATCGTGTTGGCCACGAAGATCCGGCCGGTCTCACCGAGAGCGACCTCGTGGCCGTCTGCGTCGAGCAGCCGCACGACCGCTCCGCGCATGACGCGGCCGACGCAGGCCGGCTCGGCTGCCAGGTCCTCGGGTGTGGCCATGGTCGCGTAGGCGACCTCGGTCGACCCGTAGAGGTTGTGCAGCACCGGGCCCAGGACAGCGGCCGCCCGGGTGGCGAGCTCGGCGCCGAGTTGGGAGCCGGCCACGAACACGATGCGCAGTCGTGAGAGGTCGAGATCGGCGCGCGCCTCATCGCCGAGGTCGAGCATCCGTTGCAGCATCACCGGGACCACGATCATGGCGTCGACGGCGTTCGTGTCCAGGCTTCGCAGGGTTGCCAGCGGATCGAAGCGGCGCCGCAGGACCAGTGTGTTCCCCAGCCCGATCTGGAGCATGGCCTGGGCGAAGCCCAGCGAGTGGAACATCGGAGCGCACAGCTCGACAGTGCGACCCGAACGGAACGGCACCTTGTCGAGGATCGCGCCCACCGGCGTGAGACCCGGTGGCTCCGAGCGCGGCGCGCCTTTGGGGGATCCCGTGGTGCCGCTGGTCAGCACCACGATCTTGGCCCGCGTTGCCGGCGCCGGTGGCGCCGTCGTGTCGTCTCCGACGGGCTCGTCCGTGCGCCACCGCCCGTGGCGCGGAGCGACGCCCTCGAGCGCGTCGGCGTACTCCTCGTCGAAGGCCAGGAGGTCGACACCCTCCCGTCCGGCCACCTCGCGGATCTGCGGGCCGGAGAAGTCGCTGTTGAGCAGCACGACGCGCGCGCCGCACTTGGCGGCGGCAAAGGTGGCCTGCAGGAACCCGCGGTGGTTGCGGGCCAGGATCGCCACGCCGTCGCCGGCGTTGAGGCCCAGGGTCCGCCAGCTGTTGGCGAGCGCGTTGCTCTGCGCATCCAGCTCGGCGAAGGTCACTGGTCCCTGCTCGTCGAGCACCGCGTTGCGGCCGGGGAACCGAGCGGCCGAGAGGCCGACGAGACCGCCCATCGGGCCATAGGCGCGGATCCCGCGAGCCGCGGCGAGCAGCGCTGGCGGAGACATCGGTCCGAGGAAACCGGCACGCACGCAGTCGCGCAGCGATGCCAGCTCGTCGGGCACCTGGCCGAGTTTCATTGCTGGACCTTCAGCGGCTGCGGAGTCGCCGTCGGCGTACGGCTGAAGCGGGGGGCAGGCGCGGGTTGAAGCAGCCCGTCGACCTCGATGAACGCTCCTCGAGCGACGTTGTGCGGGTGCTCGTGCGCTTCCCAGGGGGAGAGCACAGGAGTGACGCAGGCATCGGAGTCAGCGAAGACCACGCCCCACTCGTCCCTGGTGCGCTCCTTGAACCGGGCAGCGATCAGCGTGCGGGTCTTGTCGAAGCCGCTCGGATCGATCTGGAAAGCGAGCTCCTCGGCTTCCTCGTCGATGTCGAGCACCGCGAGGAGCTGCTGGTAGAACTGCGGCTCCACGCAGCCCACCGCGACGTAGCCGCCGTCGGCACACTCGTAGGTGTCGTAGAACGGCGCCGCGCCGTCGAGCAGGTTGGTGCCGCGCTCGCCCTCCCACATTCCGGCGGCGTGCATGCCGTGCAAGAAGGACATGAGCAGGTTGGCGCCGTCGACCATGGCCGCATCGACGACCTGGCCGGCTCCCGAGGCGTTGCGCTCGTGCAGGGCCGCGACCACGCCGAGAGCCAGCAGCATCCCGCCGCCGGCGAAGTCGCCGATCACGTTCAGCGGGGCGTGCGGGCGTTCCCCAGCCCGGCCGATCGGTTCGAGTGCGCCGGCCAGCGCGATGTAGTTGATGTCGTGTCCGGCGCGGGGCGCGAGCGGTCCCTCCTGGCCCCAACCGGTCATCCGGCCGTAGACCAACCGCGGGTTCCGCTCGAGGAGCACGTCGGGCCCCAGGCCCAGACGCTCGGCGACGCCGGGGCGATAGCCCTCGACGAAGACGTCGGCGCCGTCGACGAGCTCCAGCAGGCGCGCCAGGTCGGACGGATCCTTGATGTCGAGCTCGATGCTGGTCTTGCCACGGTCCAGCGGACCCGAGGGTGGCGTGAGGCCCCCGCCTGACGTACGCCGGTCGATGCGGAGCACGTCGGCACCCAGGTCTGCCAGGATCATGCAGCCGAACGGAGCCGGCGCAAGGCCGGCCATCTCGATGACCGTGACGCCAGTCAGCGGGCCCACCTTTGGGCCCGTACCGTTCCCGGGCCGGCCGTTCACAGGGACTTCCCGATGATGTCCTTCATGATCTCGCTCGTCCCGCCGTACACCTTCTGGATGCGCGCGTCGACGAAGAGTCGTGAGATCGGATATTCCGCCATGTACCCGTAGCCACCGAAGACCTGGAGGCATCGGTCGGCCACGATGTTCTGCTGCTCGGTGAGCCACCACTTCGCCTTCGCGGCAGTGGGTACGTCGAGCGTGCCCAGGTCGGCCTTCTCGATGCAGTCGTCGAGGAAGCTCCATCCGACGGTCGCGAGTGTGGCGCACTCGGCGAGCACGAACCGCGTGTTCTGGAAGGCCATGATCGGCTTGTCGAACGCCTTGCGCTCCTTGGCGTACTCAACCGTGAGCTCCACGGTGCGCTCCATCGACGCCGTGGCGGCGACGCCGAGCAGGAGCCGTTCGCGCGGCAGTTGCTGGATGAGCTGGAGGAAGCCCTGGCCCTCCCCGTCGCCGATCAGGTTCGACTGCGGGACCCGGACGTTGTCGAAGGAGAGCTCGCAGGTGTCCTGGCCGTGCTGGCCGATCTTCTTGAGGTTGCGCCCGCGGCTGAAGCCGGGGCGGTCGGTCTCGACGGCAATGATCGAGAAACCGGTGAAGCCGCCCTCGGGGTCCGTGCGGCACACGACGAGCACCAGGTCGGCCAGCAGGCCGTTGGAGATGAACGTCTTTGCGCCGGTGATGACGTAGTCGTCACCATCCTTGACCGCCCGGGTCGTGATGCCCTGCAGGTCCGAGCCCGTGCCCGGCTCCGTCATCGCGATCGCGCTGACGATCTCGCCGGACGCCATCTTGGGCAGCCAGCCCTTCTTCTGGGCATCGGTCCCGAACGCCGCGACGTAGTGCGACACGATGCCGGCGTGCAGGAGCACGCCGAGGCTGGGCGCGAGCGCGCGCACCTGCTCGATACCCACGACGGCGTCGTGGCGGAAGCTGCCACCGCCGCCGCCGTACTCCTCGGGGAGGCTGAGGCTGAGCAGGCCGAGATCGCCGGCCCTGTTCCAGACCTCGCGGTCCACGTGCTGCTGCTCGGCCCACCGCTCCTCATGGGGAGCGCATTCCTTCTCGAAGAAGGTGCGGGCGAGGTCGGCGAGGGCGTCGAGGTCGTCGTCCATCCAGCGGGAACGATGGCGGGTCATGTGCAGCTCCTGGTTCGGGGTCACCTCAACGTAGGTCGACGTCGGGGCTTGCTGAATGACCCCAATCGCCGCGGTCGTTGACCAAACCGCTCGCTGCCGGCGCGCCCGCCGGGTCACCTCACCAGCAGGGAGATTCCGTACGCCGCCACCAGCCGCAGTGCTGCCTCGACCTCGAACTGCCGCTCGTCGATCGGATGGCCGAGCAGCTGTTCGGCTTGCTGGAGGCGGTAGAGCACGGTGTTCTTGTGCACGGTCAGCGCACCAGCTGCCTTGGCGCTGCTGCCCTCGTGGAGGTAGGCGAGAAGCGTCTCGCGCAGCCGGGCGCAGGTTGCGTCGTCCTCCGCGAGCCGGCCGAGAGTCCGGGCCACCAGAGAGGCCATCGCCTCCTGGTCCTCAGCGAGCAGACTGACCAGCTCCACATCGGCGTACCTCGTGACCTGGGTGGGGTGCGCTGCCGACGCCGCGACCTGTTGCGCCCGCACCGCCTGGCGGTGGCTGGACCGGAAGCCGACGAGTCCCGGGGCGGGTTCGCCCAGCGCGATGCGGATGTCCGGCGAGGTGAGAACCCCGCTAGCGTGCGCTGCAGAGTCGAGGTCCGGGCGACGCCCGGTCGTCAGCCAGGCCCACAAGGTCCGAGCGCCGGACTGAATGGTGAGCACCTGGTCTGCCTCGACACTCTCGCCTACGCTGCGCGCCAGCCGTTCCAGTCGGCCCGTTGCATCGGCATGCTCCACCTCGGCGGGCAGCCAGAGGATCGCGGCCACCTGGTGGCGCTGGACGGGGTACCCCAGCAGGGTCTCGGCGGTCGACGGGTCGATCGCGTCGCCGGCCAAGATCGCCTCGACCGTCTCTGCGCGGCGAGCGAACGACCCGCGCAGCCGCTGCTCGGACTCGGCCGTGTGGGCCGCGACGACGTCGTCCACGATGCGTTCGAGGTTGCGGCTCAGGCTGTCCCACAGGAACTCCAGTACGGCGACCTGGAGCTGTTCGTCGAGCCCGGAATGATGCACCTGCCGCATGAACTCCTGCCAGATCACTCGCTGCCCGACGCGATACAGGCGCAGTAGGACGGCGAGGTCGACGCCTCGCGCAGCGAGCCCGCGGGCGAGCTCCCGCATCTCCGTCGAGGCGCCGATCGTTCCGGGTAGCTCGCGGGTGATCGCCTCGAGATAGAGCAGCAGGGCTGCGCTGGTACTCACGTCGAGGATCTCTCGGAGAGCGGGCACAGTGCCAACCTCGGGAACGCAGGCACTGATCTCGTCATCGACGAGCCGGACGAGGTCGCCGAACCCGTCGGAGGTCAGGATTTCGGTGGAGCGGCGCTCGACCCACGCGAGCACCTCGGCGTGCAGGTCACGCGGGACGGTCATGGAGCCTCCTCAAGCAGGAACTGGGCAACCGGCACAAGTTGCTCGGTCAAACGCTGGCCTTCCACCCCAAGACGTGGGTCGGCTTCAGGGGCAACACTCGTGCAGAAGACACATTCGCACACCGAGGAGCTTTCATGGCCCACACGTTGAAGACGCGCACCGACCTGACCGGGAAGGTCGTCGCGATCACCGGCGGCGCCCGGGGGATCGGTCGCTCAACCGCTGCGGCATTCGTTGCGCGGGGCGCGAAGGTCGTGATCGGCGACGTCGACCTCGAGCTGGTCGAGAAGACTGCCGCCGAGCTCGGAGCACCCGTCGGCGCGGAGATCGTCGGACTCCCGCTCGACGTGACCGACCGCTCGTCGTTCGCCGCCTTCCTCGACGAGGCCGAAGTGCTCTTCGGCCCACTCGACGTGCTGGTCAACAACGCCGGCATCATGCCGACGGGCCTCTACGCCGAGGAGTCCGACGCGATGACGGACCGGATGATCGACATCAACGTGCACGGCGTCCTGAACGGCTCGAAGCTCGCTGCGCAGCGGTTCGTGGCTCGCGGTGAGGGTCACCTCGTCAACGTCGCGTCCCTGGCAGGGATCAACCCTGCCCCGGCACTGGCGACCTACTGCGGGACCAAGCACTTCGTCCTCGGGTTCACCGAGTCCCTCCACCGCGAGCTCGCCGAGCACGGCGTCGGTGTCACCGCGGTACTGCCGGGCGTCGTACGCACCGAACTGTCGGCCGGCGCCAAGGTGCCCGGCTGGGCCGAGGGCCTCTCCACGGTCGACCCCGAGGACATCGCCGAGACCATCGTCGATGTCGTCGGTACGGGGAAGATGCGGGCGATCTGCCCCAAGGCGCTCGGACGCACCATCAAGGTCGCTGCGCTCCTTCCCGAACGAGGGCGTCTCCGCTTCGAGCGGATGACCCGTTTCGACCAGGCCTTCACGTCTGCAGACCCGGCCGCGAGGGCGAAGTACCACGCCCGGATCACCGGAGCAGGCAAATGACGGGGACGTCGGTCGAGGTCACGTCGCCTGTCGACGGGCGGCTGGTCGGCACCGTGCCCGACCAGCCATCGACCCAGGTTGCCGATGTCGTCGCCGGACTCCGTGGTGCGCAGCCCGCGTGGGAGGCGCTCGACGTGGCCGGGCGCACTCGCTGGCTCGTCTCCTACCGCGCGTGGCTGTTGGATCATGGCGACGAACTGAACCGCATCCTTCAGTCCGAGACCGGGAAGCCCTGGGCCGAGGCGAGCCTCGAACTGCCCGCGATCATCGACCAGCTCAATTACTACCTCGCGATCGCGCCCGGGTTGCTCAAGGACGAGCGACCTCGCCCGCACGGCCTGCTCACCGCCACAAAGCGGCAGCTCCTCGTGCGCCGGCCCCATGCCGTCGTCGGGAACATCACGCCCTGGAACTTCCCTCTCGCCCTCTCGCTGGCCGACAGCCTTCCCGCGCTGATCGCCGGCGCCGCCGTCGTGGTGAAACCGTCGGAGCTGACCCCGCTCACGGTGGCCGCCGCCATCGGCGGTTGGGACGAGATCGGTGCCCCGCCGGTGTTCGCCTGCGTCACCGGCCTCGGCGCCACCGGGGCGGCTGTGGTCGACGCGGTCGACTACGTGCAGTTCACCGGATCCACCCGCACCGGGAAGTTGATCGCTCAGCGGGCCGGCGAGCGACTGGTGCCGTACAGCCTCGAGCTCGGCGGCAAGGACGCCATGCTCGTGCTCGCCGACGCGGACCTCGAGCGCGCAGCGAATGCCGCCGTCTGGGGTGGCTTCGCGAACGCCGGCCAGATGTGCACCTCGGTCGAGCGGGTCTACGTCGAGGCGCCTGTCTACGAGGAGTTCGTCGGCCTGGTGGCGGACAAGACCCGGGAGTTGCGTGTCGGTGACGACGCCGGGGACTACACCTCGGACGTCGGCCCGCTCGTCGCTTCGGGCCAGGTGGACATCGTGGGCCGCCACGTGCAGGAGGCCCTCGCAGCAGGTGCGAAGGCACTGGTCGGCGGCAACCGCGGGGAGGGGCCGGGCAACTTCTTCGAGCCGACCGTGCTGGTCGACGTCGACGAAACGATGGCGTGCGTTCGCGAGGAGACCTTCGGCCCGACGCTGCCGATCATGAAGGTCGCCGATGCCGATGAGGCCGTACGGCGTGCCAACGACTCGCCGTACGGACTCTCCGCGGTGGTCTTCTCGCGTGACGCCGAACGGGCCGAGTCCGTCGCTCGGCGCCTCGATGCGGGGGCGGTCAACATCAACGACGTCTTCGCCAACCTCTTCACGCTCCCGCTACCGATGTCGGGCTGGAAACAGTCCGGGATCGGAGCGCGGTACGGCGAGCACGGCTTGTTGAAGTTCTGTCGCACCCAGGCGATCGTCTCGGCCCGGCTCGCCCCGAAGCGGGAGCTGCAGTGGTATCCCTACACCCGCGCGCGGGGCACCGTCATCCGGCGCGCGACGCGCTTCCTCGGTGCGCGCGACCTGCGTCGCAGGTTGGGTGGGTGACCCGGCCCGGACCTGGCGCCTGCGACACTTCCGCTCTGTCTGCTTGACCTTTCCGCTCATGGCGGTGTGGAGACCCGGATCGGTGCTGTAATTCCGGAATGGTCAACGTTGATGCACCCGTGGGTCGGCGCGCCGTGATCGCGAACCGAGGGATCCGACTGGCTCTTCGCGCTGTGCTGCGGCCGGCGACGGGGGTGCTGCCGGCGAACCAGGTGGGTACGCAGGTAGGACGGGCCGTGATCGCGACCCTCTGTCGACTGAGTGCCGATCGCTCGCTGTCGGCCACCCCCGTGAACGACGAGGGTCCGCAGGGTCGCGTCCTGGGCGAGTGGGTCGGCACCGTGCCGGAGGCCGGCGGGCAGGTCCTGTACTTCGTCCACGGTGGCGGCTACGTCGTGGGTAGCGAGGCCACGCATCGTGGCCTCGTCACCGCCTTGGCTGACCGGATCGACCGACCGGCGTTCTCGGTGCGCTACAGGCTGGGGCCTGAACACCGGTTCCCCGCTGCCTCGGTGGACGTCCTCAACGGCTACCTCTGGTTGGTCGCACGTGGACACCGGCCCGAGGACATCGTCGTTGCCGGGGACTCGGCGGGGGGACACCTGGTGCTGGGGCTGTGCGGTGAGCTGCGAAAGCTCGGCCTTCCGCAACCGAAGGGAGGCGTGCTGATGTCGCCCCTCGTGGACCCGTCCTACACGCTGTCCGCTGCGCTTGAGCGGACGGTGTCCGACCCCTTCGCGACGGCGCGGGCAGGCCGTCGGATCACTGCTCTCTACACCCGCGGCGCGGACGTCACGGACCCGCGTTTCGACGTCCTTCGGATCGTCGGTCCTGATCTCGCGCCGCTGCTGATCCAGGTGGGCGAGCACGAGATCCTCAAGGCCGACGCGGATGCCTTCGTCAAGGCACAGCGTGCGGCCGGTGGCCAGGTTGAGCTCCAGGTGTGGCCGGAGCAGTTCCACGTCTTCCAGATGAGCCACCGCCAACAGCCGGCGGCCCGAGCTGCCCTGGACGAGATCGCATTGTTCGTCGAGGGCCTCGACGCGGTGCACGGCCTTTCGTCGACGGCCTGAGCTCACCCCACCGAGCGTCGGTACGCCGCCGGGCTGCTCCCGGTCCAGCGTCGGAAAGCACGAGTGAAGGCGCTCGGTTCGGAGAATCCCAGCCGCTCGGAGAGCGCGGCAACGGACTCCTCGCCGCGTACCAAACTGGAGACGGCTGCGTCGCGCAGCACTTCCTCCCTGATCTCGCGCAGGCCGGAGCCCTCCTCGGCCAGCTTGCGGCGCAGGGTCTGCGGACTCATCACCAGCTTCTTCGCCACTTGTTCGGATCCGGGCCATTCCGTCGACCTCAGCGCCAACTCGAACATCCTGCGGACCTGTTCGCTGACCGAAGCGGTGTCGTGCGGCCGCGTGAGCAGTCCGTGGGGAGAGCCCGCGACGAAGCTCTCGACCTCTGCATCAGTGCGCACGATCGGTGTCGTCAGCAGCGTGCTCTTGAAGCTCAGTGCGGCTTCCTCCGACTTTGACGCCTCGATGCCGAACGCGAAGCGGGTGAGGTCGGGAGGGAACGGATGCGGGAGTTCGAGGCGGTCGAGCGCGATGGTGCGTCCGATCGACCAGGCCAGGAACCGGTGCAGGGCGCCCACCCCGATCCCGGTCAGGAAGCCCTCGAGATCGAGGTCGGGTTCGACACGCATCGCGATCCGTGTGGTCTCCGGGCCCTGGACGACGGAGAACTCGGGCATCGCCGGGATCGCCCTGGCAAAGCCCTCCAGCCTGTCCAGTGCTCCCGCCAGGTCGGGGGCGGACAGGAGTCCGAAGCAGAGCAATCGGAAGGTGCCACGTGGCAGCCGGTGGCGCCCCAGGCCGAACAACTCGTCATCGGTGACCCGCCACAGGGTCTGCACGATCCGAGTCAACTGGGACTCGGTGACGCGGGAGCGATCGGCACCGAGAAGCATCGGCGAGACCCCGGCGTCGGCGAGCATCTGGTTCACGTCGATCCCGCGCCGCGCTGCGTGGGCGACCGAGGCCTGAACCAGTTCGATCGGGACGGTCCGGTCGTTCAGTGGGGACTCCTCGGGCATTGAGCGGTTGGGTCAATCAAGCAGGGCTGTTGTGTCCTGATGATCCTGTCCTGCGCTGCCTAACGTTGTCGACATGAGCAGAACAACGAGCGGCCGGGTCTTCGTCATCGGCGTCGGCATGACCAAGTTCGAGAAGCCCGGTCGACGCGAGGGGTGGGACTACCCCCAGATGGCGAAGGAGTCCGGGACTCGCGCCCTCGAGGACGCGGGCGTCGACTACGACCAGATCGAGCAGGCCTTCGTCGGTTACGTCTACGGCGAGTCAACGGCCGGCCACCGTGCGGCGTACGAGCTCGGCCTCACCGGGATCCCGATCTTCAACGTCAACAGCAACTGCTCGACCGGCTCGAGCGCGCTCTACTTGGCTGCCCAGGCGATCCGCTACGGGCAGTCGGACCTGACGCTCGCGCTGGGCTTCGAGAAGATGCAGCCCGGCTCGCTGGGCACGACGTTCGAGGACCGCGAGCAGCCGATGGCCAACCACATGCAGGCCCTGGCCGAGATCTCCGAGGTGCGGTTCCCGCCGGCGCCGTGGATGTTCGGCGCGGCCGGCCGTGAGCACATGGAGGCCTACGGCACCACGCTGGAACACTTCGCCAAGATCGGTCACAAGAACCACAAGCACTCGGTGAACAACCCGTACGCGCAGTTCCAGCAGGAGTACAGCCTGCAAGAGATCATGGACGCGCCGATGATCTACGAGCCGCTGACGAAGCTGCAGTGCTCGCCCACCTCGGACGGGTCAGGCGCTGCGGTGCTCGCCTCGGAGGAGTACGTCGACAAGCACGGCCTGGCCGACCAGGCGGTCGAGATCGTGGGGCAGGCGCTCACCACCGACTTCGCTTCGACGTTCGACGGCACGGCGAAGAACATCATCGGTTACGACATGAACGTCCAGGCCGCCAAGCAGGCCTACGAGCAGGCCGGCCTCGGCGCCGATGACATCCAGGTCATCGAGCTGCACGACTGTTTCTCGGCCAACGAGCTGCTTCTCTACGAAGCGCTCGGCCTGTGCGGCGAGGGTGAAGCCGGAAAGCTCCTCGACAACGACGACACGACGTACGGCGGTCGCTGGGTCGTGAACCCGTCCGGTGGCCTGATCTCGAAGGGGCACCCGCTCGGCGCCACCGGGCTGGCGCAGTGCGCCGAGCTCACCTGGCAGCTGCGCGGGACCGCGGACAAGCGCCAGGTCGACAACGTCACCGCCGCTCTCCAGCACAACATCGGCCTCGGCGGTACCGCTGTGGTCTCCATCTACCAGCGTGCCAACCGCTGAGGTTTCGAGGCTCGCTTCGCTCGCACCTCAACCACCGAGCAGAAGCTTCGCTCGCACCTCAACCACCGAGCAGAAGCTTCGTTCGCACCTCAACCACCGAAACCAACAGGGAGCATTCTCATGGGACACATCACTGTCACGCAGGACCTGCCCGTCGCCTCGGACAAGCTCTGGGCCACCATCTCTGACCCGCAGACGTGGGAAGCATGGCTGACCATTCACGCGGGCTGGCTGGAGGAGCCGCCGGCCACCCTCGCCGAGGGCGCCAAGCTCGTCGAGAAGGTCGTGATGCTCGGCATGGCCAACAAGCTGGAGTGGACCGTCACGAAGGTCGATGCCGGCCGCGAACTGGCGATCAACGGCACTGGCATGGCCGGTGTGACGAGCAGCTTCGTCTTCACGCTCGAGCCGAACGGCGAGAGCACCAAGGTCTCGATCGACGCCGAGTTCCAGGGTTCGCTCATCGTCGGTGCGCTCGGCAAGGCCGTCGAGAAGGACGCCAACCAGAACCTGTCCGACAGCCTCGAGAAGCTCGTCGCGGCGGCGGCCTGACATGAGTGACAGCGTCGAGTTCGATGACGCCGGCCTCGGCGTCTGGACTGATCCTGAGACTTTCGAGGTCACAGCCGAGCGGATCGCGGCGTACGCCGAGGCCACCAACGATCCGATCCCGGCTCACCGTGCAGGCGAGGTCGCCAGCCCGGTCTTCGCGATCGTCCCGGTCTTCGAGTCGATGCTCGCGCCGGTGCTGGACGTGGTCCCGACCCGCTACTTCGGGCTCGCGGTGCACGGCGAGCAGGACTTCCACTTCCACCGGCCGATCCGGCCGGGCGACGTGTTGGTGTCCCGCGCCCGGATGACTGGCTACGAGGGATTGCCCAACGGGACCCGCGCCGCGATCCACCTGGAGTGCCGCAACGAGGGCGGCGAGCTCGTCAACGAGCAGTTCGCGACCGTCTTCTTCCGTGGCATCGATGCCGGGGAAGCGGTCGGTGACCTCACGCCCGCCCACAAGTTCGACGCGGCTCTGCGCGACAAGGAGCCCGCCGGAGCCATTGGTGGGCACGTCGACGACGACCAGACGTTCCGCTACTCACCGGCGTCCGGCGACCCGATGCCGATCCACCTCGACGAGCAGGTGGCCCTCGACAGCGGCCTTCCGGGGATCATCGCCCACGGCCTGTGCACGATGGCATTCGCCTCGTGGGCCGTGCTCAGCGAGGTCGGTGAGTCCGACACCACACGACTGCGTCGGCTCGCGGTGCGCTTCTCGAAGATGGTCCGCCCCGGCGACGACCTGACGACGCGCATGTGGGAGACGGGCACGGCGGACGGCGTCACGTCGTACGCCTTCGAAACCAGCGTCGGCGACGACGTCGTTCTCACTGACGGCCTCGCCGAGTTCGACAACAAGGAGTAGAACCATGGGATCACTGGATGGACGCGTTGCCGTCATCACAGGAGCAGGCCGCGGCATCGGCCGCGAGCACGCGCTGCTGTTCGCCCGCGAAGGTGCCTTCGTCGTGGTCAACGACCTCGGCGGCAGCAACGAGGGCGGTGGCGCGGACACCGGTCCGGCCCAGCAGGTCGTCGACGAGATCGAGGCCGCCGGCGGCAAGGCCGTCGCCAACACCGACAACGTGGCGAGCTGGGACGGCGCCAAGGGCCTCATCGACCAGGCGGTCGCGGAGTTCGGTCGACTCGACGTCGTCGTCAACAACGCCGGCATCCTGCGCGACGGGTTCATCCCGACGATGGAGGAGGTCCAGTGGGACTCGGTCGTCCAGGTGCACCTGAAGGGGCACTTCTCGGTGCTGCGTCACGCCGCCGAGTACTGGAAGGCCGAGAGCAAGGGCGGCCGGCAGCCGCTGGCGTCGGTGATCAACACCGCCTCCGGATCGGGCATCACGCTCCCGAACGCTGGTCAGGCCAACTACGGCGCAGCCAAGGCCGCCATCGCGGCGCTGACCCTGGTCGCTGCCGAGGAGCTGGCCCGGTATGGCGTCCGGGTCAACGCGATCGCACCGGTGGCGCGCACCCGGCTCACCGAGGCCACGCCCGGCTTCGGCGACATCATGCGCTCGACCATCGAGGAGGGCGTGGTGGACCCGTTCCACCCGGCCAACATTTCGCCGCTGGTCGCCTACCTCGCCGCTGCGGACTGCCCGCAGACGGGGCAGGTCTACGCCGTGCAGGGTGGCAGCATCCAGGAACTCGCCGGCTGGACAGTCACCAAGACGACCGAGACCGACGACCCGTGGACGATCGACGCCGTGCGCGGTCGCCTCGACGAGTGGGCGTGACGAGGTGATCGCCTGGTCCGAGACGGATCTCGCGATCCGCGAGGCTGTGCGGGACTTCATCGACAAGGAGGTCCGGCCGCACATTGACCAGCTCGAGACCGGTCAGCTGCCGCCGTACGACGTGATCCGCAAGCTGTTCGCGGCCTTCGGTGTCGACGCGATGGCCAGCGATGCCGTGGCCACGATGCTCGCCAAAGAGCGGAGCAAGGCCGCCGGCGAGGAGCGGCCGGCCGCGGCGAAGTCCGATGGAGGCGGCCTCGAGGGCGTCGAGTCGATGGCTGCCATCGTCATCAGCGAGCTCGCCGGCGTCACGCTCGGCACGGTGGCGTCGATCGGGGTCTCGCTCGGGCTCACCGTGGCGACGATCGCGAGCAAGGGCACCCTGGAGCAGAAGGAGCGCTGGCTCCCCAAGCTCGTCACGTTCGAGGATGTCGGCGCCTGGGCGATCACCGAGCCGGACTCCGGTTCGGACGCCCTCGGCGGCATGAAGACCTACGTCCGCCGAGACGGCGACGACTACATCCTCAACGGGCAGAAGACGTTCATCACGAACGGTCCCGACGCGGACGTGATCGTGGTCTACGCCAAGCTCGAAGAAGGCGCTGACGACAAGCGCTCCCGACCGGTGCTGAGCTTCGTGCTCGACAAGGGCATGGAGGGTCTCCACCAGGGCAAGGCATTCAAGAAGATGGGGATGATGTCGTCCCCGACGGGCGAGCTCTTCTTCGACAACGTCCGGCTCGGCCCCGAGCGGTTGCTCGGTGGCATTCCCTCGGAGGGCGGCAGCGACAATCGCGAAAGCGTCAAGTCGAGCTTCGCGCACGAGCGGATGGGCGTCGCGATCCTCTCGCTGGGCATCATCAACGAGTGCCAGCGGTTGTCCGTCGACTATGCGCGATCTCGCGAGCTGTGGGGCAAGCCGATCGGTGATCTCCAGCTGATTCAGCTGAAGCTGGCGAAGATGGAGGTCGCGCGGATCAACGTGCAGAACATGGTGTTCTCCGCACTCGAGCACGTCCGGGCAGGCAAGACGCCGACCCTCACCGAGGCGTCCGCGATGAAGCTCTACTCGTCCGAGGCGGCGTGCGAGGTCGCGATGGAGGCGGTCCAGCTCTTCGGTGGCAACGGCTACATGGCCGAGTACCGCGTCGAGCAGCTGGCCCGGGACGCGAAGTCGCTGATGATCTACGCCGGCAGCAACGAGATCCAGGTCACCCACGTCGCCAAGGGACTGCTCGCCGGTCGCTGACCGGCCGGCGCGAAGGGGTAACCATGGCAGCAATACGACCCATCGCGATGGCAGGGACGCTGGGGCGTCCGCTGGTTCCGGTGGGGGAGTTCTTCGCCTTCACACTCCAGGTTCTGCGCGCCATGTTCGACCGGCCCTTCCAGGTGCGGGAGTTCTTCGACCAGGCCTGGTTCGTCACCCGGGTGTCGCTGCTTCCGACCTGCGCGATCACGATCCCCTTCGGAGCGGTCCTCTCGATGCAGATCGGGTCCTTGTTCAACCAACTCGGCGCCAAGTCCTTCACCGGTGCGGTTGCGGTCACCGGCATCGTCCAGCAGGCGGCACCGATCGCCACCGTCGTGATCATCGCTGGTGCCGCCGGGACCGCCGTCGCCGCAGACCTCGGCTCACGCAAGATCCGCGAGGAGCTGGACGCGCTCGAGGTGCTGGGCATCTCGCCCATCCAGCGGCTCGTCGTCCCCCGCGTGCTGGCGATGGCCTTCGTGGCGACCCTGCTGAACGGGATCGCCACCGCCGTCGGCACGGCCGGCGGGTACGGCTTCAACGTCCTGGTACAGGGCGGCTCACCCGGTGCCTATCTGCAGGCCTTCACCGCGCTGGCGCAGCTGCCCGACCTGTGGATCGGCGAGATCAAGGCGTTCATCTTCGGTGCTCTCGCTGGCATCGTCGCGTGCCACCAGGGCATGCGCGCCAAGGGCGGCCCTCAAGGGGTCGGCAACGCCGTCAACCAGTCCGTGGTGATCGCCTTCGTGCTGCTCTTCGTCGCGAACACCGTCCTGACCCTCGTCTACTTCCAGCTCGTTCCTCCGAAGGGGCTGTGATGGCCAACCAACTGATCGAGCAAGCGAAGCGTTCAGGGCGCTCGACGTACAGCGGCCTCTCCGAGCTCGGCGACCAGGTGACGTTCTACGGCCGAAGCCTCAAGTCGGTTCCGTACGCCCTGGTCCACTACCGCAAGGAGGTCATGCGGCTGCTGGCCGAAGTGGCGTTCGGTCGCGGAGCACTGGTCCTGGTGGCCGGGACCTTCGGGATCATGATCTTCGAGGTGCTGGCGGTCGGCAGCGTGGTGGGTCTGGTCGGCTACCAGGGCCTTCGCCAGGTCGGCATCGAGCCGTACGTCGGCTTCCTCTCTGCGTACTTCAACACCCGTGAAGTGGCGCCGCTCATCGCGTCGAACGCGCTGGTGGCGACCGTCGGAGCCGGGTTCACCGCCCAGCTCGGTGCGATGCGGATCAGTGAGGAGATCGACGCCGTCGAGGTGATGGCCATTCCGTCGGTGCCCTACCTGGTCAGCACCCGCGTCGTGGCGGCGTTCATTGCCGTCATCCCGCTCTACCTGATCGGGCTGATCGGCACGTACGCGGCGACCCAGGCGGTGTCGATCCACTACTACGGACTGACCGGTGGCACGTACGACCACTACTTCACGTTGTTCCTGCCGCCCATCGACGTCCTCTACTCCTTCGGCAAGGTGCTCGTCTTCGCGGTGATCCTGACGCTGGTCTGCTGCTACTACGGCTACTCGGCTTCGGGCGGGCCGGCGGGCGTCGGCACGGCCGTCGGACGCGCCGTTCGCATGTCGCTGGTGATGATCGTGATCGCCGACTTCTTCCTGAGCCTGGCCTTGTGGGGGTCCACCACGACGGTCCGGATAGCGGGGTGACCATGCGCAGACACGTCAAACCGCTCCTGGGCGTCGGCTATCTCGTGGTGATCGGCTTGCTCGTCCTGAGCAGCATCCTGATCTATCGCAAGGCCATGCCCTGGCAGGGCAGCGTCGCGGTCGAGCTGACGACGCAGAGTGCCGGGCTCGAGCTGAACCCACTCTCTGACGTCAAGCTGCAAGGTGCCCGGGTTGGCGAGGTGCGCAGCATCACCAGCGACGGCGACAACGCGGTCGTGGAGCTCGCCCTCGACCCGGAGACCATCGACCTGATTCCCGCCAACGTCGATGCCCGGATCGTCCCGAAGACCCTGTTCGGGGAGAAGTACGTCGACCTCGTGGTGCCGTCCGACGCGAGTGCCGCTCGGATTGCCGAGGGCGACCGGATCATCCAGTCCCGTACGTCCGTTGAGCTCGGCGAGCTCTTCGGGCGGCTGGTGCCGATCCTGCGCACCCTCGCCCCCGAGAAGGTGTCGCTCGTTCTCGGCTCGCTCGCCGAGGCGCTCCAGGGCAGGGGTGACGACCTGGCTGTGAGTGCGGTGCAGCTCGAGCAACTCCTCAGCCGCGTGAACCCGAGTCTCGACACGCTCACCCACGATCTCGTCCAGCTCGCGGCGACGGCTGATCGCTATGCCGACAGCGCCCCGGAACTGCTGCGTGTTCTGGACAACGTGACGACGATCAGCCGCGACCTGCTGATCCCCAGGGAGAAGGAGTTCGCCGAGTTCCTCGACACGGTCATCGGCACGGCGACGATCGGCACCGCGGTCCTGCGGGAGAACACCGAGCGCCTCGTGACGCTTTCCGGACGTGCGCGGCCAGTGCTCGCGCTGCTGGACGCCTACTCCGCTGCGCTGCCCTGCACGTTGCAGGCGCTGCACGTGATCGGTGACCTCGGAACCCACACCACAGGTGCCCGCGGCCCGTTCGTCAACCTGCGCGTCGACCTCGTCACCAAGCGGGAGCCCTACCGATATCCCGAGGACCTTCCAGGCAATCCGGGAAGTGACGCACATGTGGGCAACCTGCACCGTTACGTGCCCTCGTGGAAACCGCACTGCCCGGACCTCCCGAACCGGCTGGACGGACTGGAACCAGTAGAGCTGTTCAGCCAGCCAGGCCCGGCCGTCGTGCCGCCGGCACCGGCCGCACTCACCGACGAGGGCGGCCCCGACCCCGCCGTCCAGGAGGCGCGGGACGCCCTCGCCAGGATGCTGGCGGCGCAGTCGCTGCGGCTGCCGCAGGACGAAGTGCCGGGCTACGTGCCGTTGTTGATGGCGCCGCTGCTGCACGGCGG
Source organism: Nocardioides sp. WS12 (assembly GCF_014108865.1). NCBI lineage: Bacteria > Bacillati > Actinomycetota > Actinomycetes > Propionibacteriales > Nocardioidaceae > Nocardioides > Nocardioides sp. WS12. The sequence continues at coordinate 3,005,279 of NZ_CP053928.1, forward strand.
ACAGGTGGACGTCCGATGAGTGCGACCACCCGCAGCCGGATCCCCTCCTCGTTCTACAAGGTCACGGTCTTCACCGCCGTCACCGTGCTGGTGATCGGGCTGCTGGCCACTCTGATCGGCAACATCTCGTTCGTGCCGTCCCGGTCCTACACCGCGCTGTTCACCGATGCCACGGGCGTCTACGCCGGTGACCGGGTTCGGCTCTCCGGGGTGGCGGTGGGGCGAGTCGAGTCGCTCGAACTGGTCGTCGATGACGGCCGTTCGCTGGCGAAGGTCACGTTCTCTGTCGAGGATTCCGTCCCGATCTACCCAGACGCGAAGCTGCAGCTGCGCTACGAGAACATCGTCGGGCAGCGTTACCTCGCCGTCATCGAGGAGCCGGGTCGTCGTCCTCAGATGGGCGCGGGGGAGACCTTCCCGGTCGAGCAGACCACACCCGCTCTCAACCTCACCCAGCTCTTCAACGGGTTCCAGCCGCTCTTCCGGGCACTCGAGCCCGCCGACGTCAACAAGCTGTCGTTCGAGCTGGTCCGCGCCTTCCAGGGAGAGTCGGCGAACCTGGGTTCCCTGATGAGGGACACCGCCCAGCTCACGACCACGATCGCGAACAAGGAGAAGGTGATCGGCAGCGTCGTCGACAACCTCAACGTCGTGCTCGAGACCGTCGCACTCCGCGACAAGAAGCTCACGGGGCTGATCGTCCAGTTCCGCAACCTGATGCAGGGCCTGGCGTCGGACAAGGCCGAGATCGAGGCCAGCCTCCCCGACCTGGCCGGTCTGCTGGACGCGACCTCCGGGTTCATCAAGGACGTCCGCGGACCGCTGCGGGCCGACGTCCGTGCGCTGGGCTCGATCGCCGAGCAGCTGGCCGCGGATCGCGGCGACCTGGATGCCTCGCTCAAGCGCCTGCCGCGGACGATGCGGACCCAGGCCCGGACCGGGTCGTACGGCTCGTTCTTCAACTTCTACGTGTGTGGTCTCGACATCCAGCTGCAGCTCCTGGGCGGTACGACGTCGTTGCGCACCCCGAGCATCGTCGCCAACGAGCGTGACACCGCCTGTGCGGGAGGAGACGTCCGATGAAACCCGCAACCGAACAGAACCCGGTGATCGTCGCCGTCCTGGGGCTGACCGCGATCGTGGTCCTGATGGCTCTGGCGATGAACTTCCAGCGCCTGCCACTGGTGGGCGGAGGCGCGACCTACCGCGCGGAGTTCGCCGATGCCTCAGGGCTGGTGAAGGGCGAGGAGGTGCGTGTAGCCGGGATCAAGGTGGGGGCGGTCACCGCGATCACCCTCGTCGAGTCGCACGTCGAGGTCGAGTTCCAGGTCGACGGCGTCGAGCTGGGAGACCGGACCACCGCAGCGATCGAGATCAAGACCCTTCTCGGGCAGCACCACCTCAGTCTCGACCCGGCCGGCTCCCGTCCCCTGGCTGACGGCGACGTGATCCCCCTCGCCCGCACGACCACCCCGCTCGACATCGTGCCGGTGTTCCAGGAGCTCACCGAGAAGACCCAGGAGATAGACAGCGACCAGGTGGCCGATGCCTTCGACGCCATCTCGGCGGTCCTGGAGGAGACGGCGCCGGAGCTGACCGGGACACTGACGGGTCTCTCGCGACTCTCGCGGGTCATCTCCAGTCGGGACGAGGAGCTGCGGACGCTCTTCGCCCGTGCGGATCTGGTCACCGGGGTCGTGGCCTCGCGCGACGAGGAGATCGGGCAGCTGCTGCGCGCCTCGAACAGCGTGCTCGGTGTCCTGTCCCGGCGCCGGGTTGAGATAGCGAAGATCATCGACGGCACGTCGAGCCTGGCCCGCCAGCTGCGGGGGCTCGTGGCCGACAACGAGGCGGCCTTGGGGCCGGCGTTGAAGGACCTCAACAAGGTGCTCGCTGTGTTGCGGAAGAACCGTGACGAGCTGGACGAGACCCTCAAGTGGACCGCGGTCTACGCCCGAGAGTTCACGAACGTCGGCGGCAGTGGGCACTGGTTCGACGCGAGCATCAAGGTGCCGCGCGGGTTCGCGGTCTGCAACAACGACACCAGCCCCCTCGGCCGACTGCTGGGTGCGGCGCTCAGCCAGACCAACCAGGCGATCAACGGGAGCACGACTCCCTGCCTGCCGCTGGGACCTGCTACGGGTGAGAAGTCCGAGGACGGAGCGCCATGATGACCCACCGCAACCGCCGCACGGGGGCATTGCTGGTGCTCGCCGCTGTCGCTGCCGTCGTCGCGTTCGTGTCGACGGGGGACGGCGACGAGAAGAGGCACCTGACCGCCATCTTCCCCAGCACGACCAGTCTCTACGAGGGTGCGCAGGTCAAGGTGCTGGGCGTCAGGGTCGGCACCGTCGATGCCATCGCGGTCCGCGGGACCGAGGTCGAGGTCGCGATCTCCTATGACGCGGAGGTGAAGCTGCCTGACGACGTGCACGCGCTCGTCGTTCCCCCGTCGATCGTCGGCGACCGCTTCGTGCAGCTCGCGCCGGTTTGGAACAGGGGAGAGGCCGTGCTGGCCGACGACGCGCAGCTCGACCGCACGCGTACCGCCGTACCGCTCGAGCTCGACGACGTCTACCGGGGGCTCAACGAGCTCACCGGCGCCCTCGGGCCGAAGGGAGCCAACAAGGACGGCGCCCTCTCGCGGCTCATCCGGGCGTCGTCCACGGCCCTCGACGGCAACGGTCGCCTGGTCAACGCCACCATCCGCGATCTGGCCAGTGCCCTGTCCACCCTCGCCGCCGGCCAGGGCGACATCCAGTCGACGGTGACCAACGCCGACAAGCTCGCCGGCACGCTTGCAGGGAACGACGAACAGGTCGCCGCGCTGGTGCGGAACCTGGCGCTGGTGAGCACCCAGCTCAACGGCCAGCGCGACGACATCGCAGCAGCATCGAAGGACCTGGCCCGCGCGCTCAAGACGGTGGGCAGGTTCACCCGCACCCACCGCGAGGACCTCACCACCACCATCGCCGGACTGCAGGACGTGACGACCGTGCTGGCCGGACGGCAGGCGGACCTCGCCGAGATCATCGACCTGGCACCGGTCGGTCTGGTGAACCTGCTGAACATCTACGAACCGGTCAACTGGGACCCCACGCACCCCGAGCTCACCGTGGCGGACGGCCGCACGGGGTCGGCGTCGCTGCGCGGTGCCTTGTTCAACGACCTCGACGTCCAGCTGGCCCACACCTTTGGGGCCCTGTGCGCAAGCCTCCCGACCGGACAGGCCGCCCAGCTCGTGGGGCTCTGTCAGGCGCTCAATTCTGCGGGCGGCAACATCGGCAGTCTGTTGATGGCCATCCTCGAACGCGGTACGACGCCCGTCGCGGCAGTTCCCGGAGGCGACTCGCTCGCCGGGCTGCTGGGGGGTGCTCGATGAGGAACTCGATCCGGCGTTCCCTGGGTGGCCTCGCCGTCGGGACCCTCCTGCTCGGAGGGTGTGGCTTCTCCGGAGCCAACGACCTGCCGCTGCCGGGTGCGGTCAGTGGGGACGACACCTATCGGGTGTCGATGATCTTCACCGACGCGACGAACCTGGTACCGAAGGAGACCTGCCGGACCAACGACACGATTGTCGGCAGCGTCGAGTCCGTCGAGCTCGACGAGGATTTGCGCGCCGAGGTGGTGTGCGTCATCCGCGACACCGTCACGTTGCCGGCCAACACCGTTGCGACCCTGCGCGAGACCAGCCTGCTCGGCGAACGATTCGTGTCCCTCGACCCGCCCACGGGGGAGGAGGGGCACGGAGCCCTGCGCGCCGGCGCCGTCGTACCCCAGTCGTCGACGCGGGTGGACCCCAATGCCGAGATGGTGCTGGGCGCGCTGTCACAGCTCCTCAACGGCGGCAGCCTGGGCACGGTCCAGACGATCAGTCAGGAGCTGAGCACCGCCCTCGAGGGGTCCGACTTCGCCGAGACGACCCGCCAGTTGAGGGTCCTCGTCGGCCGCCTCAACGGTCGTCGCAGCGACATCACGGCATCCCTGGACGCGATCGACCGGTTGGCCGGCCGCCTGGCTGATCAGCGCACGGTGCTGGCCGCGGCGCTCGACTCGGTCCCGGACGGGCTCGCCGTGCTGGATCGGCAACGACCCCAACTGACACGGACCCTCAAAGCCCTCGACCGCCTCTCCCGGGTCGCGGTACCGCTCATCGAGCGCAGCAAGGCCAACACGGTGGCGGACCTCGAACACCTGGAGCCGGTTCTCAGGCAGCTCTCGACCGTGGGGGACGAGCTCGCACTGTCGCTCGAGAGGTTCGTGAGTTTCCCGTTCCCCAACACGTTCCTCGCGACGGCGAAGGGCGACTACGCCGGCATGTACGCCAGCATCACCCTCGACCTGGAGTCGCTGGCCCCGCTGCTCGTCCCGAGGGGAACGGAGCCCGGATCGCCCCCGCCGGCACTGGCGGGAGACGCATCGACGCCACCGCTGCTCGACGGCCTGCTCGGCAACCTGCTCGGCCAGACCCTGCTTCCCGGCCTGGCCTCGCTCCTCCCGCTGGGCGGTGGGGCCCGATGATGTCGAACCTCACCAAGGCGCAGTTGTTCGCGTTCGTGGTCGTCACGGTGTCCGCCCTGGTCTACGGGGCGATCACGTTGTTCGACTTCGGCTCCATCGTGCGCCCGCCGTACCAGGTCGAGGTGCAGTTCACCGCGCCCGGCGGGATCCATCCGAGAGCCGACGTCGATCTGCTCGGAACCCGCGTCGGCAAGGTCGTCGAGGTCCGTCCGGGGCCGGACAGCGCGACCACCGTGGTGGTCGCGATCGACCAGGACGTCAGGATCTCGACCGACGTCGACGCGACGATCAGCAGCAAGTCCGCGATCGGCGAACCCTACGTCGCGCTGACGCCGCGCTCCGAGGACGGACCGATGCTCGCCGACGGCGACACCATCTCGTTGGATCGGACGACAGCGCCGCCCGACTTCGCGGAGCTGCTCACGAACGTCGCCGGCCTCGCCGAGTCGATCCCGCTCCGCGACCTGGCCACGACACTGGACGAGCTGGCGCTCGCCGTCAACGGCGTGGGGCCTGATCTCGGCCGGCTCATCGACAGCTCCCAGACGATCACCGAAGCCAGCCTCGACAACGTCGAGAGCCTGATCAGCCTGATCGACAATGCCCGGACCGTGCTCGACACCCAGGTCGAGGTCGGACCCGAGACCACGGTCTACCTGCAGGAACTGGCCGGACTCACCGACCGGCTCCGCGACCTCGACCCGACCTTCGAGCAGGTCTTCGCCAACGGGATCACCGCCGGCACCGAGGTGACGAACCTGCTCAGCGCCAACCAGGACGCGATCCCGCTGCTCCTCAACAACCTGCTCACGATCACCGCGGTCGCCTCGGACCGGGTCCCTGCACTCCGCAAGACACTCGCCGTCTTCCCCTGGGTACTGGAGATCGGAGCCAACGGAGTCCGGTACTGCGACGAGTACGACGAGCGCACCGGTGTCGCCGTCGAGAGCACGTGCCACTACGACGAGAACGGCGACCCCATCTACGCGGCCTACCTTGCGCTCCAGCTGCCCGAGCTTCCGGGCTCGCCTCCGTACCAGACCTGCACGAAGGGCTACGGGGGAACGCAGCGCTACCTGCCGGACGGAACGAAGCTGGGCGGGGGAGCGCGCCAGGGCATGGACAGCGAGCCGAACCCGGACGCCGGCTGTCGTGCTTCTCCGACGGACCCGTTCAGCCCCAACGTGCGTGGTGCACAGAACGCACACCAGCGCGCCGGCGACGGTCTCAATCGTCCGGGGACTGCCCTGCTCAACCCGACCAGTGGCGTCCTCGCAACGCCCGACGGGTCCTACCGCCTGACGAACCTGACCGCCGGCCCGCCGCCGGCCGGACGCGAGGGGCTGGCGTGGTTGCTCGTCCAGCCGCTCGCAGGAGAGGAGTGATTCGATGATGGCCATCGACGAGATCGAGACGGACGACGAGGTCGAGCCGACCGCTTCGAGGGTCCGTGCCTGGCGAGAGCCGGTGAACCTGGTGATCGCGTTGCTGGTCACCTTGCTGATCGCGTTGCTCGGTACGTCGGCGTACCTCTGGCAGGACCGACAGACCGACCTGGACCAGGGTGTCGTCGAGGTGGCCCGCGAGCACGCCGAGTCCTTCTTCAGCCTGGACCACCGCGACCCGGACCGGAGCAACGACACCATGCTGGCGCTGTCGACTGCCGACTTCCAGAAGAGCTATGAGGCCCGCCGGGACCAGGTGGTCGCACAGCTGAAGGAGAAGGAGGTCGTCGTCACCGCGAGCGTCCCCGAGGACGGCGCGGCCATCGAGTTCCTCGATGAGGAGCGTGCCGAGGTCCTGGTGGCGGTCAACGTCACGACCGCATCGCGATCCCAGGGCTCCGACGACCAGCGCTATCGCGCCCGGGTCGAGTTGTCGCGGGTGAACGGTGCATGGCTCGTCTCCGCAATCAACCAGGTGGGCTGACCAATGACACGACGCAAGTTGATGGCCGCACTGGTCGCCCTGGTGGTCGTCGCCGGTGCCTTCACCATCTACCTCGCCACCAGGCCGGAACCGGCCTCCGTGCGTCCCGAGGTCGATGCCGACGGTGTCTACCGCCCGGGTTCGCTTCCCGATGAAGTCGCCGAGGACGCCGTACAGGCTGCGGTCCTCGCGGCGCAGAAGTCACTGTCCTACGACTACCGAACGCTGGACGAGGTTCTCGCTGATGCCACGGAGCTCATGACCGACGACTTCGCCGCCGAGTTCAGTGAGGTTTTCGAGGCCACCGCGCGACCGAGTGCGCTGGAGAACAAGGCGGTGACCCGCACGCTCGTGCGGGGCGGCGGGCTGGTCCGCGCCGAGGACGACGACCACGCGGTTTCCCTGGTGTACGTCGACCAGGTGCTGGTCGACTCGACGACCATGAAGAACAAGGAACAGCCGTTGACCGTGAGCCAGAACCGGGTGCTCGTCGGTCTCGAACGCACCGATGGCAGGTGGCTCGTCGACTCGATCGAGCCACTCTGAGGGCTCGGTTGCGGACCTCCATCAGACCATCGGTCGCCCGAGTCGGCGGCGGAGCTCGAGGTCCCACATCATGGCGTTGGTGGGGAACGACCGGAGCGTGTGCGGCAGCGGACGTGAGAGCGCCCCGAGGATGTGCATCAACTTTGCGTGGTGCCGTTCGTCCCTGTCGGTCCACGTGAGGTCGAGTTGCTTGCGGATCGGCTCGGGTAGGAATCCGGTGTTCAGCCACTCGAGCATCGCGGCGATGCGGCCGAATGGAGCCGGGAGAAGATCCGCGCGAAGCAGGCCGCGCAGGTAGTCGCCGACCCGCTCGTCGATCTCGGCGCGCTCCAGGCCCTCTTCCCAGTAGGCCCAGAACTCCTCCGGAGTGCGGTGCCACATGTCGGCAGGGACCTGGAGGGTGGTGCCGAGTCGGGCACTCGCGCGGAGCAGGACCACCTCCTCATGTCTGGTTGGCGGGCCGTGCATCCGCGTGATGGCATCCACGAGTCCGTAGTGGATGCAGCTGGCGACCCAGAGCTGCAGTTCCCGGTTGAACGCGTTGTACTTGACCGGGCTGTCGGGGGTCGAACGGACCTGGCGGTGCTGGCCGTTGATGGCCTGCCGGTAGGCGAGGCGCAACTCGTGGTTGCCCAGGAGGGCGACGCCGATGTAACCGATGGTGGTCCGGAACCGCTTGAGGGGGTGGCGGGTCACCTGACCGCTCTCGACCCGGCTCTCCACGACGCCGTAACCGACCTCGGGCCACGACAACTGGAGGACGACGTTCGCCGTGCCCGACGTGAAGACGACCACGCCGTCGAGCTTGCGCCGGAGCAGCCTGAGCTCCTCGGCTCGCAGCGCCTTCTGGCTGGCACGGATGAACGGCGCCGCCTCCTCGCCCGACTCGGGATCGGCGACGGACTGATGGATCTGGACCGGTCGTGCGCGGTTGTCAGTGGCCACTTCGGCAAAGTACCCGGATCCAGCGAAACTGACAACGGCTGATGTCCGAATGCCGGGCGAGGTGTGCGGCCCACGGAGAGAACACGCAAGATGGCGCCATGACACAGGCTCGCCCGTTCGACATCCGCGACCACATCGCCGGGCCGGCAGGCCTTCTGGGGTCGGCCGCCAACGTGATCATGCAGCTCGGTTGGCGCGAGGTGGGGTACGGCGTCGTCGAGAGCAAGGTGGACAGCGGCAACGTGATGTTGCATCCGTGGAAGCGGCTGCGAACCACGATCAGCTACCTCGTCGTCGCACTCTTCGGCACGGAGGCCGACCGCGCGACGTACCGGGAGGCCGTCAACCGCTCGCATGTTCCCGTGCGGTCCGGCCCGGACAGCCCGGTGAAGTACAACGCCTTCGACCCCGCCCTCCAGTTGTGGGTCGCGGCCTGCCTCTACATTGGCTTCCGGGACATGCGCCTGGCGTTCCTGGGGCCGATGACCGAGGCGGATGCCGAGGCGCTCTACGTCTACTGCAGTCGGCTCGGCACCTCGCTCCAGGTGCCCCTCGTCATGTGGCCCGCCGACCGGGAGGCATTCGAGGTGTACTGGGCCGAGGGCCTCCGGCGCGTCCGGTACGACGAGCCCGTGCGGCAGCATCTGCTGGCCATCGTGGACCTGCAGATGGTCCCGCGCTGGATGCGACCGGGCAACCGCGCGATGAACCGGTTCGCGACGGTCGGCTTCCTCCCCCCGGAGTTCCGTGAGGCGTTGGGTCTGACCTGGACCGCGGCCGACCAGAAGAGGTTCGACAGGTTCGTGACGGTCGTGCGGTTCGGTTCACGGTTGCTCCCTCGCTGGGTGCGGATGCTGCCGATCCAACTGCAGCTCGCCGAGGTCCGGCTGCGGATCCGTCGGGGTCGGTCCCTGACCTGATCCTGGCCCGGCCCGTGGGTCAGGAGGGCTGCTCGATCAGCTGCTGCACCGAGGACGCCAGGAGGTGCCCCACCGTGTCGCAGAGCTCGGCGTGGGTCATCTCCACCTCGCCGCTCAGGACGCCCTGGGTCACCTCCAGCGCACCCCCAACGGCGTACAGGAGGGTGACCCGGCCTCGTGGCGAGTCCGCGCCCTGTCCGAGCGCCGGGCCCAGGAAGGCCCGCATTGCGTCGGCATAGGAGGTCACCACGGTGCGGCGGGCTCTCGTCAGGCCTTCAGCGTTGGCGGACACGATCATTGCCGCGCGTGCCTTGCGCGGGTCCTGCTGGAACACCGAGTAGGCGCCCTCGAAGGCGGTGCGGCAGGCGTCGAACAGGTCTGCCGGTGCGCTGCCGCGCACCGCTGCCGCTCCTTGCCGTGCCACTTCGTCGGCGATCTCGGTGAACAGGGCCACCTGGAGCTCGTCGAGGCTCGCGAAGCTCTCGTAGAAGTAGCGCTGCGTCAGCCGCGCCTGCGCGCAGACGGAGCGCACGCCGAGGTCGCCCTCGTCGCTCCCCAGCAGGTCGAGGGCGGCCTCGAGTAGTGCCGCCCGGCGACGGCTCCGTCGCTCGTCGGCGGTGACCCCGCGATACGAACGACTCACCGACACGCGGGCGAGCCTAGACGACTCGCCCGCGGTCGCCGTGCGTCAGTAGGACTTCGGCAGCCCGAGCATCGACGTACCGATGTGGGCGAGCACCAACTGCTCGGCGACCGGGATGTTCTTCCCGATCCGGGCATCGCGCAGCCAGCGCTCCACCGGGAACTCCTTGGAGTACGCCATCCCGCCCAGCGTCTGGAACGCCTGGTCCGCGGCTTCCCACGCCACCTGTGCTCCCGTCAGCTTGGCCACGTTGGCCTCGTTGCCGCAGGGCAGGCCCTGGTCGAAGAGCCAGGCTGCCTTGTAGGCCATCAGTCGGCCGAGCTCGGTCTTCGCCTTGATCTGGGCCAGCGGGAACTGAATGCCCTGGTTGGCCCCGATCGGACGTCCGAAGACCTCACGCTCGCAGGCGTACTTCGCGGCGTACGCCAGTGCGGCGTCCGCGGCGCCGACGCCACCCGCGGCAGCCAGGATCCGCTCCGGGTTCAGCACGTCCCACAGGACCATGAACCCGGAGTCGACCTCGCCGATCACGTTGCGCGCCGGTACCCGCACGTCGTCGAAATACACCTGGCTGGAGAACAGGATGTTGCTGCCCATCTTGGGGATCGGCGTGTAGGTCAGCGTGCCGGCGGCGAGCGCTTCCTTCACGTCGATCAAGAAGAGCGTGAACCCGTTGGTGCGTGGCTTCGCGTCGGTGGCCGGAATGGTCCGGGTCACCGCGACCATCCAGTCGGCGTTCTCGACGTTGGAGATCCAGACCTTCTGGCCCTTGATCACGAAGTCGTCGCCGTCGCGTCGGGCCGACGTCTTGATCTCGAGGGCGTTGCTGCCGGCGTCGGGCTCGGTGAGCGCGAAGCAGAACTGGACGTCACCCGAGGCGATGCCGGGCAGGATCTCGGCTTTCTGTTCATCCGTGCCGTGGCGCACGAGGGTGGTCGCACCGAAGCCGGGGGTCGTCACGTAGAAGAACGTGCCAGCACCGCCGCCCGACGCGCACAGCGCCTCGTTGGCGATCGCCACCTCGAGCAGGCCCTGTCCGCCGCCGCCGTACTCCTCGGGGATGTTGAGCCCGAACCAGCCGCCCTTGCCGAGGTCGTTGAAGACCTCGATCGGGAAGCGGTGGGCTTCCTCGCACTCGGACCAGTAGGCGTTGTCGTACCTGGCGGCCACGGCTCGCACACCGTCCTGGACGGCGAGCGCGGTCTCGGGCAGGTTGAAGTCCATCAGAGCCCCAGGCTCCTTCCGATGATTTCCTTCTGGATCTCTGTGGTGCCGCCGTAGATCGTCGAGATCCGGCTGTCGAGATAGGCACGGGCGATCGGGTACTCCATCATGTAGCCGTAGCCGCCGTGGAGCTGGACGCCCTGGTTGACCATCTTGTTCTGGAGCTCGGTCGCCCAGTACTTCGCCTGCGATGCCTCGACGGCGTCGAGTGTGCCGGCGACGTGCTTCTTGATGCACTCGTCGACGAACACGCGGGTGATCTTCGCTTCGGTCGCCATCTCCGCGATCAGGAACCGGTTGTGCTGGAACTTGCCGATCGGCTTGCCGAAGGCCTCACGGGTTTTGGCATAGTCGAGGCACATCTCCACGACGCTCTCGCAGGCCGCGGCGGCCTGGGCGGCGATGATGAGTCGTTCCTGGGGCAGGTTCATCATCAGTGAGATGAAGCCGCTGCCCTCCGCGCCGAGCAGGTTCTCCTTGGGGACCCGGACGTCGGTGAAGCTCAGCTCGGCGGTGTCCTGGGCGTGCATGCCGATCTTGTCGAGGTTGCGGCCGCGCTCGAAGCCCTCCATGCCGCGCTCGACGACGAGCAGGCTGATGCCCTGGTGGCCGGCTTCCGGGTTGGTGCGTGCCACGACGATCACCAGGTCGGCGTTGATGCCGTTGCTGATGAAGGTCTTGGACCCGTTGAGCAGGTAGTGGTCGCCATGGTCGACGGCGTTGGTGCGGATGCCCTGCAGGTCGGAGCCCGCGCCGGGCTCGGTCATGGCGATCGCCGTGATGGTCTCGCCGGTGACGCAGCCGGGGAGCCAGCGCCGCTTCTGCGCTTCGGTGCCGAGGGAGATCAGGTACGGAACGATGATGTCGGTGTGCACGGAGAAGCCGGGTCCGCTCGCGCCGGCCCGGGTCTGCTCCTCGGACAGCACCACGTTGAAGCGGAAGTCGTCGATCCCGGGGCCGCCGTACTCCTCGGGGACGTCGAAGCAGAGCAGGCCCGCAGCGCCGGCCTTCAGCCACAACTCGCGCGGAACGATGCCGTTGCGCTCCCACTCCTCGTTGTTGGGGACGACCTCCTTGGCGAAGAAGGTCCGCACGGAGTCGCGGAAGTCCTCGTGCTCGGGAAGGAAGAGCTCGCGCATGGAAAGGGCTCCTGACGTTAGGGTGCAGTGCTGACGGTGACAGTTGTGCCGTCAATCAACTGTTACAGTATCACTGTCACAATGCTGGGTGACGAGATCGGGGAACCAACGTGGGCGCACGGCTGACCGTTGACGAGCTGGCCGCAGCGGCGGGCATGTCCGTCCGCACGGTGCGCTACTACGCCGGCCTCGGCCTGATCCCGCCTCCCGAGCGCCGGGGACGACAGGCCTACTACGCCGACCTGCACCTCGCGCGCCTCAATCTGGTCCGCGCGCTCCAGGAGCACGGCCTGAGCCTCACCGCGATCGAGGACTACCTCGCGCGGATCCCCGCCGGTGGGGACGCGGACGAGGTCGCCGTACGTGCGCTCGCACTCACCACCTGGTCGCCGCAGCCTCCCGAGGTCGTGAGTCGCGCCGAGCTCGAGCATCGGGCAGGTCGAGCGCTCGACGAGCAGACGCTCGACGTGCTGGCAGCCGTCGGTCTGGTCGACCACGTCGACGACCAGTTCGAGCTCCAGCCCGGGTTCGACGTCTACGTGAAGCTGCTGTCCCTCGACGTCGGCATCGAAGGGATCACTGCCGCGGGTCTCGCGGTCAGGCGCCACACCGAGGCGCTCGCCGAGGAGCTGACCGAGATCTTCGCGCAGCACGTGGTCGGCCCCTACCGGGCACGAAGTCACCACACGCCAGAAGAAGTTGCGTCGTTCCAGTCCACCATCGTCCAACTCCGCCAGCTCGCGCTCGAGGCCGTCGTCAGTGGTTTCCAGCGTGCCGCCAACCAGGTGATCAACCGCTCCCTACGGGGCGCCGGAGGATGAGCATGCTCCCGCACGATGATTCGTGGCACCCACCGCGACTTGCCGATACGTTTCGGCCCATGGCCTCGCTACTGGACCCGTTCGGCCTCTGGGGACCCACGACCCGCGCGGTCGTGGCGACCGGCACGCAGGTGGCCATCTGGACCGAACGCCAGGTCCTGGGTGCGCTCCGCTCGCGCCTGGACATCGCCGCCCCGCCGCGCCCGCCCCGAGAGATCTCTGCCGGGGCCGAGAGCCGTGGCGGCACGCCCCTGCGCAGCAAGATGGACCGATTGCTGGATCGGGCGCTGGAGCAGAACAGCAGTGGTGGCCGGCAGGAGCTGTTCCACAAGATGATCGACCAGCTGGTGCCCGACGAAGCGCGGATCGTCGGCGCCCTTTCCGATGGGTCTGCCTCGCCGATGGTGCACGTGTTCGCACGGACCATCAGCGGGATCGGTGGCGAACCGATCCTGGAGAACGCCTCGCTCGTCGGCAAGATGGCCAACGTGTCGCTCCCGCACATGACGCCGGTCTACGTCAGCCACCTGCTTTCCCTCGGTCTGGTCGAGACCGGTCCGGAGGATCCGCAGCTCAAGAACGACTACCAGATCCTCGGCGCCGACGCCGCGGTCCTGCGGGCGCTCAAGGCGGGCAAGCGCGGTCCGATGGAGGCGAAGGTCGAGCGGCACACGATCAGGCTCTCCGCGTTCGGTCGCGACCTCTGGTCCGCGGCGACCTCGGGTGAGAACGGATGACCAGCTTGGTCCAGACCTGGCCGGAGATCCAGGCGGACTTCTCCGCGAACTGGATCATCTATGCGTCGATGCCCCTTGTTGCAGCGTTCATTGGCTACGTCACCAAGCTGCTGGCGCTGCAGATGCTGTACCGGCCCCTGGAATTCCGGGGCATCGGGTTCCTCGGATGGCAGGGACTGGTGCCGCGGCGCGCAGGCAAGGTCGCTGCCACCACGATCGAGCTGCTGACCGAGAACCTGCTCAAGCCCGAGGAGCTGCTGGACAAGGTCGACGCCGCGGAGGCGGTCGAGGAGCTCCGTGGGCCGCTGACCGACGCCATCGACATCGTCGTACGTGACCTGGCTGAGCAGCTCCGTCCTGGTCTGTGGGACTCCCTGCCAGAGGCGGGTCGCCGGGCGATCACCGCCCGGGTGCACCAGCAGGCCCCCAAGATCGTGGACAACCTGCTCGCCGAGATGCGCGCGGACCTGAGCCAGTTCCTGGACCTGCAGTTCCTCGCCGTCACGATCCTGGTGAAGAACAAGGACCAGCTCAACGACCTGATCAGGTCGGTTGCCTCCGACGCGATGACCTTCGTGCGCCGCAGTGGGATCGTCTTCGGCTTCGCGATCGGCTTCGTCCAACTGGCGTGCTGGGCCTACTTCCACAACCCCTGGATCATGCCGGCGTTCGGCTTCCTCGTCGGGTTCGTCAGCGACTACGTCGCCCTCAACATGCTGTTCCGGCCCATGGAGCAGAAGCGGTTCCTCGGACTCTTCCCGTTCCAGGGCGTGTTGCACGCCAAGCGGGACAAGATCACCCGCGGCTATGCCCGCATCCTGGCTACCGACATCTTTGCTCCCGAGGTGATCTTCGAAGCGGTTCTCCACGGCCCCACCGCCGACCGGCTCTTCTCGGCCATCGAGCGGGAGATCTCACGGAGCATTGATGCCCAGTCCGGGTTCGCGCAGCCGCTCGTGCGTCTCGCTGTCGGCACGCAGCGCTACCGAGCAGCCAAGGACGCGGTGGTCGAGAGGGTCATCGCGCTCATCCCGGACACCATGGCACAGGCCACCGGCTACGCCGAGCGAACGTTCGACGTCGAGAACCTCATCGTGGACAAGATGAGCCAGCTCACGCCCGAGCAGTACGAGTCGATCATGCGACCGGTGTTCAAGGATGACGAGTGGCTGATGATCTCGGTCGGCGCCGTCCTCGGAGGGATCGTCGGCGAGATCCAGGTACTCGTCATCGAGCATTACGCACGCTGAACCCGGTGTGTCGTTGCGTGGCGCTCCCGATCGGGAGCGAGTTCTGGGGCTCGGCACGGCGTTAGCACCTGTTCGGTCAGCCTGTACCTTGTGCCCATGTCCACCGATGTCGGCCCCGACAGGCGCGAGCGCATCCTGCAGGCCGCGTCGCGCCACTTCGCCAGCACTGACTACGACAAGGTGTCGACGGTGGCGATCGCCGTCGAGGCGGACGTCAACCGGGGCTGGATCTATCACGAGTTCGGTTCGAAGAGGGACCTCTACCTCGCCGTCCTGAACCGGACCGTGCTCACGCCGACCCTGCCGATGATGACGGGCATCCTGGATTCCCCGGACCTCCGCTCGTCGATCGCCGTGGTGATCGACGACTGGCTGAAGAGGATCGAGGCCAACCGCGATTCCTACCTGGCGCTGCAGCCGGTCCATGCCGGATCGCACAGCGATCCCGTCATTCGCGGC
Organism: Nocardioides sp. WS12; assembly: GCF_014108865.1. Lineage (NCBI taxonomy): Bacteria > Bacillati > Actinomycetota > Actinomycetes > Propionibacteriales > Nocardioidaceae > Nocardioides > Nocardioides sp. WS12. The sequence continues at coordinate 3,020,413 of NZ_CP053928.1, forward strand.
ATCCTTCGCGAGATGAACGAAACCACGATCGACACCGTGCTGGCCTCGGTCGTGCGCGACCCGGCACAGGTGATGCCGGCCACCCGTGCGCTCGTTGCGTGTTTCGGCGAGCTCGCCTGGCAGGCGCTCTGGGAGTGGCTGGAGAGCGGACGTCTGGATCGCGACCGCGTGCACCTCGTGCTCTCCAGGGCACTCATGCATCTGATCGAACTGGTGCCGGAGGTCGCGCAGTGACGCGGCAGGCGCGGCCGGTCATGCGGATCGGTGTCGCGCTGGCCGCGGCCATCGTGGCGGTCTCCGGTCTCGCGGGCTGCGGGAAGGACGATCCGGAACCGGGTCTGTCTGCACCCGAGGATGCCGGAAAGGGGGAGCGCGTCGACATCGACGCCTTCGTCGACCTGATCGAGGCGAGCTTCGACCAGGACGCCTCCGCCCGGGTTGCGTTCGAGGTGGACGGCCCGTCCCCCCTGAACGGAAGTGGCGTCGTCGAGTACGTCGACAGCGGGATGAACGTCGACGTCAAGATCGCCGACTGGCAGGTCAAAGGCGGCTGGATCAAGCTGCGCACGGTGGGGGACACCGCCTACATGTCGGTCCCGGAGTCGGGTGGGCTCTGGGTCGACATCGGGGCGGAGGACACCGACCTGGCCGGCACGGTGATGCAGGATGCGGACCCGCGCGGGCAGACGGACCTGTTGCGCGAGGCGATCACCGAGGTCCGGTTCAGCGGCGAGGACACGGTCGGCGACGTGCCGACGCGGCGCTATCAGGTGGTGGCGGAACCGAAGGTGAGCGCGACCGAGGGAAGCGACGGCGTCGATGTCACTGAATTCTGGTTCGACGAAGCCGGTCGGATCGTTCGCCGCTCCAACGACCTCGACACCGGCGGTGCCCAGTTCACCTGGCTCGATTGGGATGCGGCGGTCGAGATCGAGCCGCCCCCGGCCCGGCAGTTGATCACGCTGGACAAGCTCGAGCAGTTGCGGCGCCAGCAGGGCAAGTGACGTCTCGGTGACTTCCCCGGCGGATCGCCGTCCGTGGGATTTTTTGGTGAGACCGGTCACAGGCGGTCCCGCGTCGGCTATGGTCCTGTCCTGGTCTTAGCATCTGTTAAGACGTACTCATGGGGGCGGCCAGTGGCGCGCGAGATCAGGCAGGTGTCGTCGTGACGAGTGCGGTGACGGGCGCCCGGGACGTGGTCGATTTCCTCGTCGACCACGCGACGACTGGCATCAACACCGCCGGTGAGATCGTCGTGCTTGGCTGGGACTCCACGATCGCCGCGATCACCGGCATCCTGGGGCGCACGTTCTCGTGGGACGAGTTCTTCCTCCAGGCCTGGTTCATGGCGCGCGTCTCCCTGCTGCCCACGATCCTGGTCTCCGTGCCCTTCGGGGTGATCGTGTCGGTCCAGGTCGGTGGAGTCGCCGGCCAGATCGGGGCCAACTCCTTCATCGGCGCCGTCAATGCGATCGGTGTCATGCGCCAGGCGGCCCCGCTCGTCGCGGCCATCATGATCGCGGGCGTGGTCGGCGCCGCGGTCACGGCCGACCTGGGCGCTCGTACCGTTCGCGAGGAGATCGACGCCCTGATGGTCATGGGCATCTCGCCGGTCGAGCGACTGGTTGCCCCGCGCCTGGTCGCCGCTGTGCTCGTCGGCGTCTGTCTCAGCGCGGTGGTGGCGACCACCGCCATCATGACGGGCTACATCCTCGTCGTGGGTTCGGGCGCCGTCAGCTCCGGCACCTACCTCGGCGCCTTCATCTCGTTCGGACAGACCCTCGACCTGGTGATGGCAGTCCTCAAGTCCGCGATCTTCGGCTTCATCGCGGTCATGGTCTCCGCCCACAAGGGGCTGAACGCGCGCGGTGGTCCGAAGGGTGTCTCGGACGCGGTCAACCAGTCCGTGGTGCTCAGCGTGATCCTGCTCGCGCTGGTCAACGTGGGTGTCACGCAGGTCTACGTGATGCTCGTTCCGCAGAGGCTGGTCTGATGGCCACCGTCACCGGCTTGGGGCGCGGTGGCGTCGGCCGCGTCATCGGGGACCGCGTCGTCGGTGTCGTCGACGGCACGCTCGACATCCTGGCCCGGCTGGGCTCGTTCGGATTCTTCAGCGCTCGGGTCCTCGCATCCGTCCCGGCCACGCTCAAGCGCTATCCGACGGAGTACCTCCGGCAGCTGACCGACATCGCCTGGGGGACCGGTGCGCTCCTGGTCGGCGGGGGCACGATCGGCATCATGGTCCTCCTGTCGGTCGCCGCCGGCACCTCGCTCGGCATCGAGGGCTTCAGCGGCCTCGAACTGCTGAGCCTCGGTCCGCTCACCGGAGCCATCAACGCCGGCGTCAGCACCCGCGAGCTGGCGCCGCTGATCGCGTCGCTTGCGCTCGCCTCACAGGTGGGCTGTCGCTTCACCTCGCAGTTGGGCTCGATGAAGCTCCACGAGGAGATCGACGCCCTCGAAGTGATGGCGGTGCCGCCGATCCAGTACCTGGTCGCCACCCGCGTGACCGCGACCATGACTGCCATCCTGCCGTTGTACTTCATCGGGCTGATCGGCTCGTGGATCGCATCGAGGTCCGTGGTGACGATCCTGTTCGGCCAGTCTGGCGGGACCTATGACCACTACTTCGGACAGTTCCTGTCGAGTCGTGACCTGCTCATCTCGACGGTCAAGATCCTCGTCTTCACCCTGATGGTGGCGCTCATCCACTGCTGGTACGGCATGACCGCCCCACCCGGACCGGCCGGCGTCGGTGAGGCGACCGGACGTGCCATCCGGGCCAGCATCGTCACCGTGATCCTGATCGACATGCTGTTCACGTTGTTCTTCTACGGCACCGACCCCGGCATCAGGATCTCGGGGTAGTCGTGGCGATCTTTCGTTCCCACCAGGGAGAGCCGTCCCGGCACGAGCTCGCGCTCCAGGGTGCCGTCGTGCTGGGTGTCATGGTCGCCATGGTGGTCGTGCTGAACCTGAAGCTCAACGGTTCGTTCTCCGACCGGGTGCCCGTCACCGCCCAGCTCGAGTCCGCCGGCGGCGCCATCCGCGGCGGTGTCGACGTCAAGATGCGCGGCATGGTGGTCGGCAAGGTGATCTCCGTCGATGGCGATGCCCGGCAGGTGCGCCTCGGGCTGGAGCTCGACAAGGACCAGGTCGACAAGATCCCGGGCGGAGTGCGCGTCCGGGTCCTTCCCGCTTCGGTGTTCGGGACGTCGTACGTCGACCTCGTCGTGCCCCAGGGCGAGCAGGCCGGCGACCCGATCAAGGCGGACAGCACCATCGTGCAGGACACCTCAGCGAAGACCCTCGAACTCCAGACGGCACTCGACAGCATCGACACCCTCGTCGACGCGCTCGGCCCGGCCGAGCTCGCGACGGCCCTGCACACGCTGTCGACGGTGCTCGACGGGCGCGGAGACGATCTGGGGGTCGCGTTCGACACGCTGAACGACTACACGACCAGGTTCGCGCCCCTGATCCCGCGCCTTCGTGGGGACCTGCGCCTGCTGGCGGTGAACCTCGATGCCGTGGCCCGCAACGCCCCGGAGCTGCTGGACGCGACAGATGATGCCCTGTTCAGCCTCGACAACCTCGTCGATCGGCGCGAGCAGCTCACCACCGTGCTCGACACTGGACTGGCCCTGACACAGGAGGCCAACAAGCTCCTCGTCACCCTCGAGCGCGATTACCTCCGCGCGCTGTCGCTGTCGGTGACCCTGGTCGACGCGCTGTACGACGAGCGTGGGGGCCTGCGCGACACGCTGCTGGAGACCGGCACGGTGTCCAAGAAGCTCTCCTCGGTCCTCGAGGACGGCTACGCACGCGTCGAGGGCTACGTCCAGTTGACCGGTCCGGGCGACTACGCCCGCTCCGACTGCCCGCGCTACGGCTCAGCTCGCGGAGGCAACTGTGGTTGACGCACCCAAGTTCCGGGTCAAGGCGGTCTACGTCAAGGTGATCGCGTTCTTCGCGATGTCCGCGATGTTGCTGCTCCTGCTCGCCAACACGATGGCCGACGAGGTCGACGGTGACGTCCGCGAGTACACCGCGGAGTTCGCCAACGTGAGTGGCCTGCGTTCGGGCGACGACGTCCGGGTCGCGGGCGTCCAGGTCGGAAAGATCACCGGTATCGAGGTCGACAAGGACACGAAGACCACTGCGCTCGTGCACTTCACCTTGCGCGCCGACCAGCCGCTCCTGTCGAACTCGACCCTGGTCATGCGCTACCAGAACCTCCTGGGGCAGCGGTACGTCTCGATCGTGCAGCCGGCCGAGCGCGGCTCGGAGATGGCAGAGGGCGACGGTGTGCCGATCGCTCGCACGAGTCCCGGCTTCGACCTGACCGCCCTGCTCAACGGCTTCCGGCCGTTGTTCGACGTCCTCAAGCCGGAGGACGTCAACAAGCTCTCCGAGTCGGTCATCAAGGTGCTCCAGGGCGAGGGCGGCACCGTGTCGGACCTCCTCACCCAGACCGCGCAGCTGACCAACTACCTCGCTGACCGTGACGAGCTCTTCGGTCAGGTGATGGACGGGTTGACCCCGGTGCTCGTCGATCTCGCGGGCCAGGGGGATGAGCTGCGGGGCACCATCCGGCAGCTGACGACCTTCATGACCGGTCTCGCCAAGCACCGCAAGGACTTCGGCAGCACCATCGACGACATCTCCCAGCTCCTCGACACCAGCGAGAGCTTCCTGCGCAACGTCCGGGGGCCGCTGAACGCCGACGTCGAGAAGGCCAAGGCGCTGCTGGACATGTTCGCGTCCGAGAAGGTCCGGTTCGGAGGAGCCATCGACGGCTTCGGATCGCTCATGGGCACCCTCTCGCGGGTGCTGTCCTACCGGAACGCACTGACCTTCTACTTCTGCGACCTCGATCTCGACCTCGGCGCCATCTCCGTCAACACCACGGCTCTGCCGGGAACCAACTCGGAGGCGTGTCGATGAAGAAGATCTTCAGTCGGGACGAACCCTTCCGGATCGGGATCGCCGCGTTCGTCGCCCTCGGAATCTTCGGTCTCGTCGTGATCGCCATCAGTGTGGTCCCGTTCGGCGCCCGCACCTATCAAGCCGAGTTCAGCCACACGGCCGGTCTGCGTGCCACCGAAGGCGTCCAGATCGCGGGCGTCGAGGTCGGTGAGGTGCGCAAGGTGCGCGTCGATGGTGATCACGTGATCGTGGAGTTCACGGTGTCCAACGACATCGACCTCGGCTCCCAGACCGAGGCATCGATCAAGGTGGGCACCCTGCTCGGCACCCACTTCCTCGACATCGTCCCCGGCGGGAGCGGTGAGCTGTCCGCTGACACGATCCCACTCGCCCACACCTCGGTGCCGTTCAACCTCCAGGACGTGATCGACAAGGGCACCGGGGCGGTCGACGAGATCGACGCCACGAAGATCAGCGAGGCCCTCAGCGTGGTCGCCGACACCTTGAAGGTGGCCGGACCGCAGCTGGGTCCCGCGTTCGAGGGCGTGGCCCGGATCTCCGAGATGATCACCGCCCGCGACGAGCAGATCGGCGACCTGTTGGAGGCGTCCCGGCAGATCTCCGACCAGCTCTCGAGCGGGACGGCCGACCTGGTGAAGCTGATGGAGCAGTCGAACCTGGTCATCGGCGAGCTGGTCCGGCGCCGCGAGGCGATCCGTGACCTGCTGGGCGACATCACTGCGGTGACGGCATCGATCAACGGGATCATGGACGACAACGAGACGGACCTGAAGCCGATGCTGCGTGACCTGGACACGGTGGTCAGCGTGTTGGTGAATCGGGACGAGGCGCTGCGCTCGGCCCTGCACAACCTCGCGGTGACCGCCCGCTACTTCGCCAATGCGACCGGCGACGGACCGTTCGTCAACCTGCTGTTGATCGACCCGTTGCCCGACAAGGTTCGCTGCGGGCCGGCAGGGGGATGCTGAAATGAGACGTCTACTCACCTCGGCCCTGGTCGTGCTGACCGCCGTCCCGCTCGCTGGATGTGTGCCGTTCGGCAGCGAGGACCGTGAGATCACCGTGGTCCTGGCCGACGCCGCTGGTCTCTACGTCGGCAATGACGTCGGTGTCATGGGTGTCCCGGTCGGGACGATCACCGCGATCGAGCCGAGTGGCGGCGTCGTCGAGGTGACCCTGGCGGTCACCGACGACGACATCAAGGTCCCTGCCGATGCTGCGGCCGTGGTGGTGTCACGCTCGGTGGCCACCGACCGTTATGTCGAGCTCACGCCGGCCTACTCCGGAGGTGCGGAGATGGCTTCCGGTGCGACGATCCCGATGGAACGGACCCGGACGCCCGTCGACTTCGACCGGGTGCTCGGCTCGATTTCGGACCTGGCGGAATCACTGAGCTCGCCGAAGGTCGCCAACGGGCTGCGCGAAATGCTCCAGGTGACCGCCGCAGCGTTCAGTGGCAACAGCGACGAGCTGCGGGGAGCTGTCAGCGGGCTCGCCAGTCTGGTGGACACGGTGCACGGCCAGCGCTCGGACATCTTCGCCACGATGGAGTCGCTCGACACGCTTGCAAGCGGCCTGGTCAGCAACGAGGAGCTGGTGCGCACGTTTGTCGCCAACCTCGGCGGCGCGATCGAGCTGCTCAACTCCGAGCGGGAAACGATCGCCGATGCCCTCGAGGGTGTGTCGGCGACGGCCGACCGGATCGCCAAGTTCAGCAAGGAGAACAGGGGCACGGTCAAGGCCAGTCTCACCGACGTGCAGAAGCTCTTCCGCAACATCCTGGCGAGTCGCCGGGACCTGGAGGAGACGATCGAGGTGTTGCCCCTGGCGACACAGAACGTCGCCAACACGGCGACACCCTCGGGACACGTCCTGGTCCGCGCCATTCCCACGCAGCTGACACCGCTCGGCCCGCTCTTCGAACAGGTCTGCCAGCTCCTCGGTCCCGTCTGCAACCTGGCCAGCATCCCGGACCTCTCTGGCATCCTGGACAGCGTCCTGGGTCCGCTGCTCGGCGGCGGCCGCCAGGGAGGCAACTGATGAGGCCGGGAGTCATGGCCGGCCCGGGGGGCCGGGTGCTGGCCGTGGTGTCGGTGTTCCTGCTGGTCGTGGGACTGGCGGGATGCTCGACCGGTTACAAGGACCTTCCGCTGCCCGGGTCAGCGGTGGGTGGCGAGACCTACCAGGTGTCAGCGGTGTTCGAGCAGGCCCTCAACCTGGCTCAGGGCGCTCAGGTGAAGGTCAACGGCGTGTCTGTCGGGCGGGTCCAGACGGTGGAGGCCAAGGACTTCAAGGCGCACGTCACGATGGACATCAAGTCGTCCGTCGAGATTCCGGACGACTCCTCGGCCCGGCTGCGTTACGACACGCCACTGGGTGAGCTCTTCATCCAGGTCACGCCGGGGAAGTCACCGAGGAACCTCGCCGGCGACGACCAGTTCCCCGTGGCCAACACGGCCACTGCCCCGTCTGTCGAGGACGCGCTGGCATCGGCGTCGACCCTCATCAACGGTGGTCGTCTGGGCGAGCTGCAGGTGATCGCCGAGGAACTCAACGCCGCGTTGGGCGGTCGGGAGGACGAGATCCGGGCCAGTGTCCAGCGGGTGACCGAGTTCCTGCGCCAGGCCAACGCCAGCCGTGGGGACATCTCCCGTGCCCTCACCGCCTTGCGGTCCGTTTCGGACGTCCTCGCCAAGCGGCAGAGCACGATCAAGCGAGCGCTGCGTGAAGTGGGACCTGCCGTCGAGACCCTCGGCGAGGACACCGACAAGATCATCGCTCTCCTCGCTGGAGCCAAGGACCTCGCCGCGACTGCCAAGCGTCTCGCGCTCAAGGTCGACGACCCGCTCCTCACCATCCTCAGGGACCTCGGGCCGATCGCCGACGCCGTGCTGTCGACCCGCTCGTCGCTCCGCTCGGGCCTGGACAACCTGATCGCGGTGGCCTCGCAGCTCGAGAAGACGGTGCCCAGCGAAGTGCTGCCGCTGCGCGCCAAGCTCAACCTGACCAAGACCCAGCTCAACCTCCTCGGTTCCATCGCAAGCGCACCACGCGCAACGGTTCCCGGCGACGCTGGAGCGTCACTGCTTCCGGGTCTCGACCTCCTGGGGGGAAGTCGATGAAGCGCAAGTACATCGCCAGTGTCGTCGGCATCGTCGTGTCGTTCGTGCTCTGCCTGCTCTACCTGTTCGGCGTCGCGCTCAGGACGCCGTTGACGGAACGACCGGTCCTGGTGACCGTCACTTTTCCGAGCAGCGGTGGCCTGTACGCGGGTTCCGAGGTTGCGTATCGGGGTGTTCGCGTCGGCAAGGTGACCGATCTCAACCTCTCGGACACCGGCGTCGAGGCATCGGTGCGGCTCGACGCTTCAGCCGACATTCCCGTGGATGCCCGCCCGAAGGTACGGAGCCTGTCGCCGGTCGGCGAGCAGTACATCGACTTCCAGCCCATCACGGACAAGCCGCCCTTCCTCAAGAGCGGCGACACCGTCGAAGGCAAGGCCGGGGACCTGCCGACGAGCCTGGCAACGGCCGCGACCAACCTGAACAACCTGATCGAGCAGATCGACGTCAAGGCCTTGCGAACGGTGCTGACCGAGACGGCCGAGGGACTGAAGGGGACCGAGGACGACCTGCAGCGGATGGTCGTGCAGGGGGCATCGATTCTCCAGGAGTTCGACGCCCGTTCGGACCTGACCGAACGGCTCCTCGACAACGGCGACCGGTTGCTGCGCCTGGGTGCGGACCTGGTGCCGGACTTCGACACGATCACCCGCAACGCGAAGGTCTTCGCCGACTGGCTGCGCAAGATCGACCCGGTGTTTGTCCGGCTGCTCGAACGAGCGCCTGGACAGATCGAGGAGATGCGCAGCCTGGTCCGCGACGTCGAGGACATCCTGCCGGCGTACCTCGACCCTTACATCACCCTCGCGGACGTCGTGGCCGCGCGTGATCCGCACCTGCGCGCGCTGTTGCGTGACTACCCACGCGGGTTCCGGGCGCTCGGCAACGCCGTCCACGGCGGAGCGGTCCACCTTGATGCCTTCTTCGAGTACTACACCTACTGCGGCTACGGCCACGTCGAGCGCAGTGCCCGTGAGCTGAAGCGCCATCCCCTCCAGGACGACGGCCAGTGTGCGAAGGGCTACCCGGCCTCCCAGCGCGGCGCCCAATGGGCACCCGAGCCCCTACGATGAAAGAGATGACAGACGACGTGGAACGAACCGCCGAACCAGCCGTGGACCCGGATGTCGCGGACACCGACGCCGACGCCGACGCGAGCGCTGTTGAAGCTGTTGAAGCTGATGCCGCGCCGAGCGCCGACCGGCGTTGGCCGATCCTGTGCGCCGTGCTGGCACTGCTCCTGATCGCTGCGGCCGTCGGGTGTTTCTACCTTGCCCAGGACCGGTCCGACCTCAAGGATCGTGTCGGCGCGGAGAGTGCGGCCACCGAGGAGGCAGAGCGCATCGTCGTCGCTTGGCTGACCTATGACTACCGGACCTACGCGGACGACATGGCGTGGGTGAAGACGAGCAGCACCGAGAAGTTCCAGGACGAGTACTCGCCAGAGGCGCTCGAGGGACTCCGCGAGAAGATGGTCGGTCCGCAGGAACTGGTCAGCCGCGGGCGGGTCGTCAACTCAGCAGCCACGGTGAAGGACACCGAGCACGTGCGGGTCCTGGTCTTCACCGACCAGACCCTCACGGACAAGGACATCCGCGCGGGCGGGACGGATCCGCTTCACGCCCGTAGCGGCGTGGAATTGGCGATGGTGCAGGTCGATGGCAAGTGGCTGGTCGACGAGATGGTCCAACTCCAGTTCCAGTGACGCGCGGCGACGGTGACCTGTTTCGTTCCCGAGAACCCGCGGCGGTCAGGACGGCAGGACCCGCGTCGCGATCAGGCGCTCGGCGACGAGGCGCAGTTTCACGTTGTAGTCCTGCGAATAGCGCAGCAGTACGGCGAAGGCCTGGTCGGCATTGAGATCGAAGCGTTCCATCAGGATGCCCTGGGCTTGCCCGATCAGCTTGCGCGCGTCGATCGCCTGGCGGAGCTGTTCGTTGCTGCGGGCGTTGGCCAGGGCAATGGCAGCGTGGCGCGCCAGGATGTGGGCGACGGCCTGGTCGTCGACGTCGAAGTGGTTCGGCTCGACGTCGTACAGATTGAGAGTCCCGACGGTGTCTGTGCTGGTGTACAGGCGCACGCTGAGCAGGCTGCGGATACCGACCTCCGCCACGCGCTTTCCCCAGTCGGGCCAGCGGGATTCCGTCGTCGTGTCGCTGACCATGATGCTGACCACGTCAGAGAGCACGTCGATGTCCGGTCCCTCGCCGTGGTCGAGCTGGATCTGATCCAGCACCTCGACGATCGGATGGGTGGCAACAACGGTCTCGACCCGTTTCCCGCCGTGGACGAAGATGACGCCGGCATACGAGCAACTGACCGCCTTGAGGCTGTACTCGAGGAGACGTTCAGCGGTCTCGTCGAGGCTGTCCTCGTCATGCATCTTCAAAGCGATCTCGGCGAATTCGTCGGGATCCCCTGCCATCGTGACCACCACCCCTCAAGCCGCGAATCAGCGGGCCGACAGCCCGGTGGAGACAGTGATATCACCGCAGGTCCCATGGGGCAATGACCCCGGTGGAACCCGTTTCCCCTTCGGCTTCCGGGGTACGGCGGACACGACCGGTTGTCGATGGAAGGACACGGCGATGAGCACCAGGAACCCCGAACCCACAGACATTCGCGACGCGGGAGCAGACCCGGCGAAGGACGACGACAGTGCGTCGGACTGGGCCTCCGAAGGGGGCGCCACCGAACACGGCCCGGCGACGCACGTGGAGGCCGACGACGGCCCGCCCGATCGCTGAAGGAAGCGAACTTCAGTGGCGGATCACGTGGCGACGCGACGCCTGCGGGCAGCGGGTGCCCGGCTCAGGGCGGCCGATGCCGAGCGCGCCTCCGCCCTGGCCGAGCTCAAGCAGACGCTGGTCGACGTGGACGGAAGCATCAGCGATGAGGAAGCGACGGCTTTGACGGGTGTCGCATCGGAGGCGGTACGCATCATCAAGCACTCGAGGAGGGGCCGGAGCGATGCGTGATCGTTCGACGCCCTGACCCGCATGTGCCTGATGTTGTTGGGTACCGGGCGTGCGACCACAGATTCAGGCCTCACAGGAAGGACGACCCATGCAGTTGGCTCACATGAACACTGCACTCGTGCACGACGTCGCCGATCGGATGAGGGACGTGGTCTCGGAACCCGACTGGAGTCAGGCGGCCAACCACGCCACCGCGAGAGCGGCCGAGTTGGCGAACGATGCAGCTCACCGGTCCGCCGATGTGGGGGCGCGGGCCGGTGAGCGCCTGCGCGAAGTGGCCGCCGAGGTGGCAGATCACGTGCAGGACAAGTTCGCCGTGCACAGTCCAGCGCCGCAGCGTCACCGCGTTCGCAACACCATCGTCCTTGTCGGCGTCGTCGGCCTGGCGGCGTACGTGGTGAAGTCACGCCGCAAGGCCGACGAGCCTCGTCCGAGCTCCGATGACATCAGGCCCCAAGGGCATCGAGGGACTCCGGGCCCAGTGCACGCCGCAGATCGCGAAGGATCCGGGTGAGGAGCCGGGACACCTGCATCTGAGTCACCCCGAGTTCGTCGCCGATTTCCTGCTGTGTCCGTCCCTCGAAGAAACGCAGGCGCAGGATGCGCCGGTCCCTCGGCGGCAGGTGACGGATGGCCGGGCCGAGCAGGACCCTGGCTTCGGCCGCGTCGAATCCGCTGGACGATGCCGGGAGGAGATCGCCGATGGTCAGATCTGACAACTGGGTGACCGGACGGTCCAGCGACGTCGGGGTGAAGCAGCCGTCCGCCGCGGCAGCCTCGATCACCTGATCGAGGTCCGCCCCGATGTCGTCGGCAACCTCCTCCAGCGTCGGCTCGCGACCCAGCGACTGCTGGAGGAGGGCCCGCGCATGGGCAACCGAGGCCTGCAACTCCTGGACACGACGCGGTGGCCGAATGGTCCACCCGCAGTCCCGGAAGTGCTTCTTCACCTCACCCCTGATGGTGGGGACGGCGTACGCGATGAACTCGTTGGACAGCTTCGGGTCGAAGTCCGCGGCCGCCCTGACCAGCGCTGCGCAGGCGACTTGTTCGAGGTCGTCGGTGGGGATGCCACGGCCGGCATAGCGAGCCGCGATCGAACGCGCGACCTCAAGATTCAGCAGGATCGCCTCGTGGCGCAGTTCCTGACGTTGGAGCACGTCTTCACATGTGTCTGCAGTCCGCAACAGTGTTGCGGTCTGTCGGCGCTGGTGAAGTCGTGCACTGGAGAGTTGTCTGATCGACATGACGCACCCCCTCAAAGGGTTGCGTTGAACCTGCCTGTTTGCTCAAGCGGGTCATCGGGGAGCCAACCGCCGAAACGGCCCGGGCTCACCTCCAACATAGTTCCAACGAACTACTCGGACAAGTAAAGTCATGGTCAGTAAGGACTAGACCACCGCTCGGGTCCCTGCAGCCACGAACCCGGGCCCCTATGCTCGACGGGTGGCTGATCTGACCGAACCCTGTCCGAATTGCGACACCATGATGCGCTGGGAAACCTCCCACGAGCGCTGCGACGGCTGTGGCTACATCCGGCCCTGCTGCGAAGGCGCTCCCTGCAACTGATCCCGCTCGTTGGACTGGGGCCACAATGCGGCACCTCGAACCTGTCGGCAAACGCCAAGCGCTCGAGCGCGCCACGATGCGACGCTGCAGGGACTGGTAGGGACTGGTCCGACAGGCAGAGGAGTGTGACGTGGCTTCGTACGACTACATCGTGGTGGGTTCCGGTTCGGCGGGGGCGGTGGTCGCTGGCCGCCTCTCCGAGAACCCCTCGACGAGCGTCCTGCTCATCGAGGCGGGCGGGACCAAGAAGCCGATGAGCGTCAAGATCCCGGCGGCGTTCCCGACCCAGTTCAAGACCGATCTGGACTGGGAGTTCTACACCGAGCCCGAGCCCCACCTGGACGGCCGGGTGCTCTACCAGCCGCGCGCCAAGTACCTCGGCGGCTGCACCGGCATGAACGCGATGATCTACATGCGCGGCAGCCGGCACGACTACGACGACTGGGCCAAGGGCGGCGCGACCGGGTGGTCGTACGACGAGGTGCTGCCCCTCTTCAAGCGATCCGAGAACAACGCCCGCGGAGCCAACGAGTTCCACGGTGCGTCAGGTCCGCTGCACATCGAGGACCTCCGCTCGCCGACTCCCTTCACCGAGACCCTCATCGACGCCATGTGCTCGACCGGCATGCCGCGCAACGACGACTTCAATGGCGCGGATCAGGTCGGCGCCGGGTACAACCAGGTCACCCACAAGAAGGGCATGCGCTGGACCACCGCTGACGGGTACGTCGTCCCGGCGATGAAGCGGCCTAACTTCACTGTGCTGTCCGAGGCGCACGTACAGCGCCTCCGGATCGAGGGTGGACGGGTCATGGGCGTCGAGGTCAAGCACGGAGGCAGGGAGGACTTCATTCGTGCGGACCGCGAGGTCGTGCTCTCCGCCGGTGCCTTCAACACCCCGCACCTGCTGATGCTCTCCGGCATCGGCCCGGCGGATCATCTGGCCGAACACGGCATCGCCCCCGTGGTCGACAACCCCAATGTCGGCGCGCACCTGATGGATCACCCGCTGTACCTCACCAACCACGAGACCACGATGAAGGGCACGCTGGCCGAGGCCGAGTCGCCGATCCAGTTGGTGAAGTACCTCGCCGCGCGCCGCGGCATGCTGACGTCGAACATCGCCGAGGCCGGTGGCTTCTTCCACACGCGATCGGACGAGGCGGCGCCCGACGTACAGATGTTCGCCGCACCGGCGTACTTCTGGGACAACGGGTTCGCGAAGCACGACAAGCCGGCCTACGCGCTGGCGCTGTCCCTGGTGGGCTCGAAGAGCCGGGGCCAGCTCCGACTCAAGAGTGCGGACCCCTCGGTCAAGATCGGCGCCACGTTCAACTACTTCGCCGAACGCGCGGACATGGACTCGATGGTCGCGGGTATCGAACGGGCTCGTGAGGTCGCGGCGTACGGACCCCTTCGCGCGGCGACGGTCAAGGAACTGCACCCGGGTGCGGGTGTTGCCACCCGGGCCGAACTCGAAGCAGAGGTCCGCCGCAACGTCGCGCACACCTACCACCCGGCGTGCACGGCCCGGATCGGTACGGAGTCCGACGGCGTCGTCGACGCTGACCTTCGTGTCCACGGCGTGACCGGCCTCCGGGTCGCCGATGCATCCGTGTTCCCGACCATCCCGCACGGCAACACCCACGCGCCCACCGTGCTCGTTGGCGAGAAGGCCGCGGACCTGATCCGCGCGACGAACTGAGGCGACATGACCGAGCTGACGACCGCACACTCCGAAGCGGACCAGATCGCCGGACGGCTCCTCGAGGGACAGACCGCCTGGGCGCGGACCTCGCTCTCCCGACGCCGTGAGCTCCTCGCGGAGTTCGCGACGCTGGTGAACAAGAACGCCGACGAGTGGGTTGAGATCGCCGCCCGGATCAAGCAACTGCCGGCCGGATCGCCCTTGCTGGGCGAGGAGTGGACCAGCGGCCCCTGGGCCGTCCTGTCGTACGTCGGCGCGCTGGCCGCGACGATCCAGCAACTCGACGCCGGTGGTGACGTCCTCGCCGGCTTCCAGTACCGGACGGCGCCGGGGGATCGGCTGGCCGTCCAGGTGCTGCCGCACAGCACCTTCGACCGCCTCCTGCTCAACGGCTTCAAGGCCGAGGTGTGGCTGCAGCCGGGCGTGACCCTCGAGGAGACCAGTCGCACCGCTGGCCTCGGTCAGCTCACGCCGTACGAGACGCAGGGCACCGCTCTCGTCCTCGGCGCCGGCAACATCACCTCGATTGCGCCGCTTGACGTGCTCTACGTCCTGTACGCCGACAACCGGGTCGTCGCGCTCAAGCTGAACCCGATCATGAACCCGCTGAAGGACCTGTTCGTGAAGGTCTTCGCGCCGTTCATCGAACTCGGCGTGGTCGAGATCCTGACCTGCGACCTCGAGACCGGGAACGCGCTGGCCCACCACGCGGAGGTGGCGGCGGTTCACATGACCGGCAGCGAGCAGACGCACGACGCGATCACCTGGGGAACGGGCGAGCTCGGTCTGGCCAACAAGCTTGCCGGAACACCCCTGCTGACCAAGCCGATCAGCAGTGAGCTCGGGGGAGTGGCGCCCGTCATCGTCGTACCCGGGAAGTGGTCCGCGGCGGACCTCCGCTTCCAGGCGCAGCACGTCGCGACGCAGCGACTGCACAACAGTGGGCACAACTGCGTTGCCGCGCAGGTGTTGATCCTCAGCAGTGACTGGGCTCAGAAGGACGCGTTCCTCGACGAGCTGCGGTCGGCGCTGGCCGACGCCCCGGAGCGTCCCGCCTGGTATCCGGGTTGCGCTCTTCGTGTCGCCGACGCCCGCGGCAAGCACCCCGCCGCGGAGGCCGTGGCTGGCTCTGCGGTGCGCACGCTGATCCCGGGGCTCGACGTGTCCGACAGCAACGAGACCGCGTTCCACACCGAGTACTTCGGACCCGTCCTGGGGGTTGCGGAGCTTCCGGGCACGGGCGAGGCGTTCCTGGCGAAGGCGGTGAACGTCGCAAACGACACGCTGCGCGGCACGCTCGGCGCGAACATCATCGTGGACCCGCGGACGAAGAAGATGCTCGGCAAGGCGCTCGAGGAGCAGGTCGCCCGGCTGCGTTACGGCACCATCGGCGTCAACGTCTGGACTGCCGTGGGCTACCTGACCCCGCACGCGACTTGGGGAGCCTTCCCCGGCCACCCGCTCGACGACATCCAGAGTGGACGCGGCGTCGTCCACAACGCGCTGCTGTTGGACCAGACCGAGCGCACCGTCGTCACCGGCCCGTTCCGGCCGTTCCCGCGCTCGATCCTCCACGGCGAGGCGTCGATCACCCCGAAGCCGCCGTGGTTCGTCAACAACAAGACGTCCGCCACCACGGGCCGACGGTTGTCGGGTTTCGCGGCGCGACCCCGCTGGCGGGCGCTGCCGGCGATCTTCGCCTCGGCGCTGCGCGGCTGATCAGCCGCTGGTCACCAGGCTCTGGCGCATCTCGACGACCCACTGCTTGTAGGCGACGTGCGACGCCCGGAGTTCGTCTCCGGGCCAGTCCGTCGGCAGCAGGGGTGCCGGGAGGACGGGGTCGGTCAACAGGTGTCGGCCGGCCGTGGCGCACGCGGTGAAGCGGAGTACGGGGTCGGTGGTGTCAGTTGCGTCGAGGATGTCGCGCGCCGTCGCGCTCCAGTCGCCCAGGTCCCACAGCCGCGCGGCCAGCTCTGCTGGGTCTGCCATGGACGAGCCGACGAACCTTTCGCAGACGGCGGTGACTTCGTCGGTCCAGCCGACCTCCAGATTGGTCGGGCGCGTCCACACGCCCTCCCGGAGTTCGGCGAGACGCAGGTCGGTGAGGTTGGCGCGCAGGTCGGCGCGATCTGTCGCCGTACGGCCAACGGTGGTGATCGCGACCAGATGCCACGTTCCGTCCCAGTCCTGCCGTCGGGGGTGGGTGGCTCGTTCCTGTCGCTGCTGGCGCTCGGCCAGTCGCACGGACAGTCGGTACCGCCCGTCGGCGTCGCGGGTGATGTCGCCCGCCGCCGTCATCCGGGAGAGCGCGACGCGCACGGTCGGCTCGGCGAAGCCGACCACCGACGCCGCCGCGATCAGCTCGCGGGTCGTCAGGGCGGACACCTCGGCGCCGAGCAACAGGGTGAGGAGCGCCGAGCGGGTGGAGACGGGCTTGAGGGCAGGCATCGTGAGCCGACCTTACAAGTGTGCGACGGTTGACGTGAATCCGTTGTGACCTATGTCTAACACTCTTGGCTCAGGTGTCCTCTGTGTGTAACGGTGGCGCCATGAGCGAGAACAGCACCGGTCAGCGGCTTGCCGGACGCACCCTGATGATGTCGGGCGGAAGCCGCGGCATCGGTCTGGCCATCGGCCTAGCGGCCGCTCGCGAAGGGGCCAACGTCGTCCTGCTGGCGAAGACCGACGTCCCGGATCCGCGTCTTCCGGGAACTGTGCACACCGCGGCCGCCGAGATCGAGGAGGCCGGGGGACAGGCGCTGGCAGTGGTCGGCGACGTTCGTGACGAGGCGTCGGTGGAGGCCGCTGTGGCCCAAGCCGTCGAGCGCTTCGGGGGGATCGACATCTGCCTGAACAACGCCTCGGCGATCGCGCTGGACAGCACCGAGCAACTGCCCGTCAAGCGCTTCGACCTGATGACGCAGATCCAGTTGCGGGGCACCTACCTGCTGACCCGCGCCTGCCTGCCGCACCTGCGCGCAGGCACCAACCCGCACATCCTGTCGCTGTCACCGCCCCTGAACATGGACCCCGCGTGGCTCGGCAAGCACCCGGCCTACATGCTCGCGAAGTACGGCATGTCGCTGCTGACCCTCGGCTGGGCAGGCGAGTACGCCGACGCCGGGATTGCCGCCAACTGCCTGTGGCCCGAGACGTTGATCGCCACGGCCGCGGTCCAGAACCTGCTCGGCGGTGACGCCGCGATCGAGAAGGCGCGTTCGCCCCAGATCGTTGCTGACGCGGCCATCGAGGTGCTCACTCGTCCCTCGCGGGAGTACACCGGACAGACACTGCTCGACGTGGACGTCCTGCGGGCAGCCGGCGTCTCCGACTTTGCCGCGTACGGCGGCACGGGTGATCTGGAGTACGACATCTTCGTGGACGCGCCCCGATGAGCACGCCCCGCACCGATGCCTACGCGGCCTTCCTCGGGGTCGACGTGATCGGCCACGGCGGTGGTCGTGCCGAGGCCACGGTCGTCGTGTCGGAGGACCACCTCAACCCGCACGGTACGGCGCACGGGTCGTTCCTGTTCTCCCTCGCCGGCATTGCACTGGCCGCTGCGGCGAACGACGACGAGCATTCGGGCGTCGTCAGCGCGGTGCAGATCGACTACCTGCGACCGGCTCGACCGGGAGACGCCCTGGTTGCCCGTGCCGAGCTGGCCGAGCGACTGACCAAGGAGGACCTCTTCGTCATCCGGGTCACCGATGGCGACGAACTGGTCGCGCGGGCCACCGGACGCGCGAACCGGCGCACGCGCGCCTGATCCTCAGTCCAGGTTGAGCCGCAACAGGAAGCGATGCTGGTCGCCGTCCTGGGTGACCGTGAGGCCGGCCGAGTCGAGCGACGTCAGTTCCTTGCTGTCAGACGGTCCGGCGAGGTAATCCAGCCAGTTGCCTGCGTCGAAGTCCACGAACGCCACCGTGAGCGCGTTGTCGGCATCGGGCACGACGTTCGTGAAGCGGTCCGCGTCGCCGAGGGTCTCCTCCGGATCGACCAGTTCTTCGAGGTAGGTCGCGTTGGGGCCGATCGCGACGCCGTCGGTGGTGCGCCGCGACTCGAGGAACTTGGCCGTGTCGGGGTCCAGCGTCGCGCGGAGCTTGGCCAAGGCGGCCTCGATGGCCGCCGGATCGCCGGTGACGCGAGCGGCGATCGGGAAGGTCTCGGTCTTCTCCGAGTCGAGCGCCTTGCCGAAGCCGTCCTTCCCGGCGAAGGCAATCGCGTCGCCGCCGAGGGCTGCCAGGTCCTTCGGCGTGAGGCCCGTGGCCTTCTTGAAGTTGGCCAACAGGTCCGCTTCGGTTTCGCCCATCGCGAAGAAGCCACTGGAGTCCGTGACGGCCTTCTCGGCCCAACCTTCGGCGAACCCGCCACCGAAGGCCAGCGCGGTGTTCGCCGGAAGAGCGGTGATCACACGCTGGGCGTCGGCGCCGTCGTACCGTCCGGAGAATCCACTGATCAGGGGGTCGGCGATCGCTTCCAGTTCGAGGGAGCCGTCGTTGAAGCGCAGCACCCCGCCCAGACCGGAGAAGTCCCGGAGCGCCTTCCTCAGGTCGTCCGGTAGTTCGGGGCCGTCGAAGTTGAACTCCTCCTCGAGCTCTTCCTCGATCTCCTCGTCGTACTTCTCCTCGTAGAACGCTTCCATCTCGTCGTCGAGCTTCTTCTGCTCTGCGGGGGTCAGGTCGTCGTAGTGCTCCATCCGCTCGTTGAGCGCCTTCTCCTCCGGCGAGACCTCGGGGCGCCGCGCGGCGAAGAACGCTTCCATCTCGTCGTCGAGCTTCTTCTGCTCTGCGGGGGTCAGGTCGTCATACTTCTCCATGCGCTCGAAGAGCGCCTCCTCCTCCGGGGACGGCTCAGGGAAGCCCTCATCGGAACCGTCGTCGGAGTCCGCCACGGCGTAGGAGTGGTCGAGTCCCAGGACGTTCGTGAACGAAATGAGGCCACTGACCGGATCGGTCGCGCCCAGGGGAAACCCGAGAAGGATGAAGCCGATGAAGGGATCTTCGTCGACTGCCTCGAGCAGGGCCGGTCCGGCCTCCGGGGCTGCAAACAGGGTGACCACGCCGGCCTCACCTGCAGCGCCAACGAGTTCGTTGTAGTCCTCGTCGCCGGCCAGCGTCGTCCGTGCTGCGCCCGCCTTGACCTCCCGCGCGATGTCATCGGACTCGGCCAGCACGGCCCAGCCGTCGGAGACGGCGAAGCCGAACTCGTCGCAACTATCGGCGATCTTCTTGAGCCCGGCCTCGGCCTTCCCGGAGTCGCCAATCTGTACGACGGCAACGACCTCCGGCTCGTCGAGCGGTACGACGGCCAACGCGGCCCGGTTGCCGGCCCAGTCCTCGATCTCGTCGAAGTCGATGTCGCAGCCACTCCCGCTCGCGGCTTCGTCGACGATCGATCGCCGCAGGTCTTCCTGGCCGCCGAGCTTCAGCTCCTTCTTCAGGCCGGGGAACTTGCGCAGCGCGTCGAAGGCGGCGACCTTCTGACCGCCGGGCGGGTCCAGGTCGACCGCGACGTAGGCGAGGGTGTTGCCCGGCAGCGCCTCCGCGGGCTGCGGTCCTTGTGCGGCCCAGACCTGCAACGCCCAGGCGCCGACGCCGACGACGGAGCCGACTCCCACGACGCCCGCGACAGCAGCAGCGCGACGGCGCGGCTTCTTCTCGACGGCCGGGGGAACGGGGACGGCATCGGCAAGGCTCACCGGGCGAACCTAAGGGATTCGCCCTTGCCCCACGGCCGATTGGGTAAAGACCTGCCCCTGATGGCCGGAGACATTTTGCCTTCCGGGTCATGGTGGCCGTCGACGTGTCGCTGCTAACTTCCGGGAACTCCCATCTCGGGGAGCCTTAGGAAGGGATGTCTCGTGGTTCGAAAGGCGAAGCAGATCGGCATCGCTGCGGCGATGATTCTGGCAACACTTCTTGTGCCGGCGCAGGCGGCGTATGCGGCCGACGGTTGCGGGGAAGGCTGGTTCAAGCAGTCGGACGGCTATCTGGAGAAGGACGACCCCTGGCAGGGCACTGGCTCCCACAACGCCTGGATCTACCACTCGGGCAAGGTGCGTTTCTGCACTGATGACGACACCTTCAACAACGATGAGAACAGGCGGGCGCTCATCGGCTACCCGAGCGACTCCTACCCGTTCGAGAGCTGGGTCTTCAAGAACGGGACCTATACCAAGTTCTGCGTCAAGCAGACCGTCAAGGCACACATGACCGGAATTGAGAGTTCGACCTCCTGGACCCTCGGTGGCTCGGTCTCGAAGAGTTCCGCGGGGGTGAGCTACTCGTACAGCGCGACGTACGACACCCTCACCCTGACTGTCGCCAAGACCGCAACCTGCAGCACCAGTGCCAGCCAGATCGTTGCTCGTACGAGCGGGATCACCCTCACGGCTGACGACGAAACGGGCGTGGTCGACTGGGTCCAGCTCACCACGACGCTCACCACCGAGTACTGGGTCAACGGAACCAAGTACGTCCAGAATCACAGCCTGGTCGAGAACGACTACAGCTGATTCTCGAGCGCTCGCTCGGTTCCGAGCCGGGCTCTCGCCGCCGCCTTGATGCCGGCGTCGCGAGAGCCCGGTGCGGCGTGCACCGCCGACGCGGTGCCCTTCCACGTACCGCGGATGCCGTGGTCGCGCCGCATCAACGCGAAATAGTCGACGACCTCGACCTCCTTGGCACGCAGCGCGAGTTCGGTGGAGGTGGACGCTACGGGAGCCGCGACGTCGGCCTTGATCGCGGCCGCGCGGGCGAGGTCGCGAGCTGCCTTCAGGCGCTCGCCGACGTGGTCGGCCCACGCTTCGTAGAACGCCGCACGCGCGGTCGAACCGTGTACGGGCTGGAGCTCCCAGCGTCGTCGACGGCCGTTCCAGACCTCACGGGTGTCGGCCTTGTGCGCGCCCGAACGCAGGTGGGCGTCGCCGTCGGTGACCATCTGGGTGACGAGGGAGGCGTAGAGCGCCTTCACGATCGAGATGTCAGACGGGAAGCCGTAGAGCGTGACCCGGGTATTGCTCGTGTAGATCGCGACGCGCACATCGTTGGCCTGGGCGATCTCCAGCATCAACCGGACATAGCGGGCGAGTGAGCGCTTGCCGGTCTCGCCGATGAGCACCGTTTCCCACGAGGGGTCCTCGCGCCGTTCCTCGATGCTCGCGGTCGCGCGGGCCACGGCCAGCGCGATCTGGTGGCGGGTGGCCAGCGCCTGCGCCTTGGTGAAGAACGCGTCGCGCTCGGCGGTGTTGGACGTCCGCTCGGCCTGGCGCAACAACCGACCGATCCGCAGCAGGGTGCGGTCCTCGTCATCGACCCCGGTGTCGAGCCCGTTGAGCCGGTAGGCCGTGTGCAGCAGGTCGGCCAGCACTGGCATCCCGATGTCCTCGAGCAGGCGCAGGAAGGTCGTCCGGAAGTCCTTGTCGTGGCCGGCGCCGCCGCGGAGGTGGTGCGCCACTTCATGGAGTACGACGGCAGCCCGGAGCGACCACGCGCCGCCGACCTCGCGCGGCGGAATGGCCATCACTCCCCGCAGGGGCAGCTCATCGCGTTCGTAGTGGGCCTGCCGGTGACCGCGCCGGGCGCGGACCGCGATCGGCACTCCGGCGAGATCGAGCCCGGAACCGTCGTCGTACCGGCTCTCGGCGGTACGCAGGTGCGCGAGCACCCGGTCGACGAACTCCTGGACATGGCCGGGGTCGGTGAACCGGGGCTCGGTCTCGGGCTCGAACTCCCTGGGCGCGCTGCCGACCTGGATCCGCAACGGCTCGCCGGGGCGACGACTCGCTTCATCGAGCCAGCTCGCGAACAGGTCTTCCGCGGCGTAGACGTCCCGGGTGTCAGGCATGGAGCAAGGTTGTCAGGCGGCGCCGACAACCGCCGATCCCTGGTGGGTGTCGCGGATGTGGACGAGCTCGGTGATGGACTCGACGAAGCGCACCGTGCTGTCGCCGACGCCGTTGTCGTCGAAGTAGTGGTGGCGCATCGCGGCACGTGCGATCCGGTGCTCGTCGTGGTCGAGACGGTCGGTGAGCAGGTCGGTCAGCTCGGCCAGGTTGTCGACGTCGAGGACGTCGGCGCACCGGCTGACCGGCACTTCCTGGCGCAACCGCTCGGCGTCGTGGTGCCGGTCGGTGATCATGATCGGCTTGTCGGTCTGGAGGTACAGCCAGTCGAGGCCGACCGAGGACACGTCGGTGATCATCGCGTCGCAGCCGGGGAAGACGGCCAGGATGTCGCCCTGCCAGATGGCGGCGTGGCCGGCCTCCGGGTCGTTCTCGTTGGCCCGCTCGATCAGGTCGAGGATCGCCTGGTGTCCCTCGCGGATGGCCGGGGTCAGACTCGAGGTGATCTTCGGGTGCGGCTTGTAGACCAGCCGCACGTCGTCAACAGCCAGCGCGGACGCGACGATCTCGGCACCGAAGACGTCGACCGACGTGTAGTCGTTGTACTCCGCGTCGCCCTCCCACGTCGGGGCGTAGAGGACGGTGCGCCGCTCGCTGCGGGGGAGCAGGGGAGCGGGGCGCAGGTCGAGCTGCGGCCGGCCGATCCGGACCAAGCGGGACTCGTCGAGCTCCATCAGGGCGGCGCGGTGGCGCTGAACGGCGGCTTCGCCGGCGACGAAGACGCGGTCATAGGCCTTCGCGTTGTTCGAGACCATCGAGTGCTTGTCGCTCTCGCCGTGGTTGATGTGGACGTGCAGCATCCGACCATCGAGCAGCGAGTTGAAGTTCCACATCGAGTTGTTGCAGTACACGACGACCTTGGCGTCCAGGTCGTCGTACAACTGGGCGAGGTCGGCAAAGCCCGGCGCGAAGTACACCGGGAGCGAGGTCCGCTCCTCCACGATCGCCTGGGTCTCCGCATTCCGGGTCAGGATGCCGACCGGGTGGGACGCATCGAGCCGCTCCAGCACGGGAATCCACTGCAGGAGCTGGTAGACCCGGGTCGGGTCGTCGGCGAAGTAGGCGATGACGTGGGGTTGCTGCACCAGCCGATGTTACGGCCCGAAACGGTGCTGGAACGAACCGGCGACCCCTCCTCAATGTTGCGTTTGGGTAACCTCGCCCGGTGCCTCTCGTCCGGTTGCCTTCGCGCCGCCTCCTGAACCGTTCCGTCCACGCTGTCTGGCGGTGGGTCGAGCAGGTCGGCGACGTCGCGCCGGGCACCGATCTGGCCGATGGCTTCGGGCGTTTCGGCCGCGGAAGTTGCCTCGGGTTCCCCATCGCGACCCTGTACGGCGCCAGCGCGATCCACATCGGCGAGGACACCCTGGTCGGCCGGTTCGCCACCCTCTCGGTCGGCTACGGACCGACCCAGACCGTGTTGCCCCACCGGGCCCTGGTGGTCGGCGACCGCTGCGTCCTCGGTGCCCGGATCTGCGTCACGGCGCACGAGTCGATCACGATCGGCGACGACGTCTGGTTCGGACAGGACGTGTTCATCTCGGACGCCAGCCACGGCTACCAGGACCCCGACGTCCCGGTGGGCCAGCAGTTCGGCGCGCACCAGCCCGTCAGCATTGGCTCCGGGTCCTGGATCGGGCACGGCGCGATCATTCTTCCCGGCGCCACCATCGGACGGAACTGCGTCGTGGCGGCCGGTTCGGTGGTCCGCGGCATCGTCGAGGACCACACCGTGGTGGGTGGCGTGCCTGCCCGCGTCATCAGGCGACTCGAGCCGGGCGTTGGCTGGGTCACGCCGACCGCTAAGGTGGAGGCTTCCCGCCCCGCTCCGTGAAGGACCCTGATGACCGCCTGGCTGTTGCTGGGACTTGCCATCCTCCTGATCGTGGCGTGCGGCCTCTTCGTTGCCGCCGAGTTCGCGTTCGTGACCGTGGACCGCAGCCAGGTCGACCGCGCTGCCGACGAGGGCGACCACTCGGCCATCGGCGTGCAGAAGGCGCTGCGCTCGCTGTCGACGCAGTTGTCCGGCGCGCAGGTCGGCATCACGATCACCAACCTCGCCATCGGATTCCTGGCTGAGCCAGCCATTGCCGAACTCCTGCGCGGGCCACTGGAGAGTGCAGGAGTCTCTGACGGTGCCGTGCGTCCGGTTGCCGTCGGCACGGCGCTCGTGCTCAGCACCTTCTTCACGATGCTCATCGGTGAACTGGTCCCGAAGAACGTCGCGATCGCACTGCCGATGACCACCGCCCGGCTGACCCAGCGCCCGATGCGGGCCTTCACTGCCGCGGCCGGCGGTCCGATCAGGGTCCTCAACGGCAGCGCCAACGCCATCGTCCGCCGGCTCGGCGTCGAACCGCAGGAGGAGTTGCGCTCCGCCCGCAGTTCGACCGAGCTCGCCTCGCTGATCCAGCGTTCCGCTCACGAAGGCACCCTCGACGCCGACACTGCCGAACTGATGGAGCGCTCGGTCGAGTTCGGCACGCGTACGGCCGGCGAGATCATGACGCCCAGGGTGCGCACCCGCTCGCTGGAGGCCAACGATCGCGCCAGCGCCGTCATCGCGCTGGCCCGCGAGTCCGGCAACTCCCGGTTCCCTGTGCTCGACGAGTCCGATGCCGTCGTCGGCACCGTGCACGTCAAGAACGCCGTCGCCCTGCCGCTGCACGAACGCGCGACCACCAAGGTCAAGCACCTGATGGTCCGACCGATCGTCGTGCCCGATTCCCTGCGCCTGGACCCGTTGATGGCCCTGCTGCGCGCCGACGGCTTCCAGATGGCCATTGTCCTCGACGAGTACGGCGACCACGCCGGGATCGTGACGCTGGAGGACGTGATCGAGGAGATCGTCGGCGACATCGCCGACGAGCACGATCGCCTCGGTAGTCGTGGCCGCCTGCGCCGCGACGGCACCTGGTCACTCTCTGGCCTGCTGCGCCCCGACGAGGTCGAGGACCTCACCGGCGTCGAACTGCCGGAGGGCGAGGACTACGACACCGTCGCCGGCCTCGTGCTGCAGGTGCTCGGCCGGATCCCGTCCTCGGGCGACCAGGCCGTCGTACCGCTGGGACATGAGGGTGAGGACGACGAGGAGCCGGCCCGTCAGGCCGTGCTGACCGTCGACCACATGGACGGTTTGCGGATCGACCGGATCTCGATGCGCGTGGAGGTCGTCGATGAGTGACGTCGCTGCCATCCTGCTCGCGGTCTTCCTGCTCGCCGCCAACGCGTTCTTCGTCGGTGCCGAGTTCGCCCTGATCTCCGCACGCCGCAGCCAGATCGAACCCCGTGCCCAGGCCGGTTCCCGGATGGCCAAGATCACCCTCGCGGCCATGGAGCGCGTCTCGCAGATGATGGCGGGCGCCCAACTGGGCATCACCATCTGTTCGCTGGGCCTCGGTGCGGTGGGGGAGCCGGCCCTGGCCCACCTGATCGAGCCGGTCTTCCACGAGCTCCACATGCCTGACGCATGGCTGCACCCGGTCGCCTTCGTGATCGCGATGACGATCGTGGTGTTCCTGCACGTCGTCCTCGGCGAGATGGTGCCCAAGAACCTCGCCATCGCCGGCCCGGACCGTGCGGCCCTGGTCCTCGGGCCACCGATGTACGGCATCGTGCTGGTGCTGCGCCCGATCATCGTGGTGATCAACGCTTTCGCGAACGGCATCCTGCGGCTGCTCAACATCGAGCCCAAGGACGAGATCGGCAGTACGTACACCCGCGAGGAGGTCGCCGCGCTGGTGGAGGAGTCCCACGGCGAGGGCCTGCTCGCCGAGGACGAGTACGGCCGCCTCTCCGGTGCCCTCGGCTTCACCGAGAAGACGATCGCGTCGGTGACGATGCGCCAGGACTCCCTGGCAACGGTGGTGCGCGGTTCGACCGGGGCCGACGTCGAGGCGATCTGTGCAGCGACCGGCTTCAGCCGCTTCCCGGTGGTGTCGGACGGCACGGAGGGACCGAGCGAACTGATCGGCTACCTGCACATCAAGGACGTCCTCGAGCCCGACGAGGAGCGGCGGATGCGCCCGGTGGGGGACCGCTGGATCCGTCCGTTCGCAACCGTCACCCCGGACACCCCCTTGCACGATGCCCTCGAAGTCCTCCAGCGCCGCGGCGCTCACATGGCCCGGGTCGTGGAGGCCGACGGTACGACGCTCGGCGTCGCCGCACTCGAGGACGTGATCGAAGAACTCGTCGGCGTCATCCGCGACGCGGCGCACTCGGACGAGCAGGCGGCCAACTAGGGTGGCGATCGTGGGTGCACCCGAGACGCGCGACGAACCTGCCGCGGGCCGTCAGGTGCTGACCGTTCCCAACGTGATCAGTGCCTCGCGACTGCTCGGCGTTCCCCTTTTCCTGTGGCTGGTGCTCGGCCCGGAGGCCGACGTCTGGGCACTGGTCGTCCTGATGGTCGCCGGCGGGACCGACTTCCTCGACGGCTGGTTGGCACGCAAGCTCAACCAGCAGTCCGAGTTGGGTCGACTGCTCGACCCGGTCGCCGACCGGTTCTACATCCTCGCCGTGGTGATCGGTCTCGCGATGCGCGACGTCATCCCGTGGTGGGTCGCGGCCTCACTGCCGTTGCGCGACCTGCTGCTGTGGGGGCTCGTGCCGCTGCTGCGGACCCGTGGTTACAGCGCGTTGCCCGTGCACTTCCTGGGCAAGGCCGCGACCTTCAACCTGCTCTACGCCTTCCCGTTGCTGTTCCTCGGCGACGGAGAAGGCACCGTCGCCACGCTCGCGCAGATCTTCGGGTGGTCGCTCGCGTTGTGGGGGATCGGTCTCTACTGGTGGGCCGGCGTCCTCTACGCGTGGCAGGTGCGCAAGCTCCTCGCCACCACCGAACGCCGCCCCCGGGGAGCGGGTTCGCGTGAGTGACACGATCGACCGGACCAGGACTCCGCTGCTGACCCTGATCACGCTGGAGGCGCTCGACCGCGACTACCAGGCGGCTGCGTCCCGACGCGGTGTCGACACCCGTGAAGGAGCCGGCTCACGGGTTGCGGTCGTCCTCGTCATGGCTGCCTTCGCGATGCTCGTGACCGTCGCCGCTGTACAGACTTCGCAGAATGCCGACGTCGACGACGCGAGTCGGGCCAGCCTGATCTCGCGGATCGAGTCGCGGCGCGCCGTGGTCGGAGACCTGCAGGCCGACATCGCTGACCAGCGCGCGGCCAACACCGCTGCGGAGGCGACCCTCCGGTCCCTGGGTTCTCGGTACGGCGACACCCAGGCCGACGCCACGGCGATCGGCGCACTCACCGGCTTCGAGCCGGTCACCGGTGACGGCATCCGCGCCACTCTCGACAATCCGCCCAACGCCGGCGAGGACGACGCCGTCGTGCGCGACACCGACCTGGCCCTGCTGGCCAACGGGTTCTGGGCCGCCGGTGCCGAAGCGATCTCCATCAACGGCCAGCGACTGTCTCCGATGAGCGGCATCCGCAACTCCGGCGAGCCCGTCGAGGTCAACGGCATCGGCATCGCGCCGCCGTACACGATTCTGGTGGTCGGCAACCAGCGGACCTTGTCGGCCAACTTCATCGACACCTCCAGTGGTCTCCAGTTCCTCGCGCTGAAGGACCAGTACGGCTTCCCGTACCGGGCGGACAACGAGGACGACCTGCACCTGCCGGCGGCACCCGCGTCGACCCGACAGCTACGGTCGGCCACGGTCCTGAGCAATCCCAAGATCGAAGGAGGTGAGGCACCGTGATCGCCGTTCTCGGTCTGCTCGTGGGCGTGACTCTCGGATTCGTGCTGTCTCCCGATGTCCCGCAGTCGCTGGAGTTCTACCTGCCCATCGCGGTGGTCGCTGCGCTCGACGCGGTGTTCGGCGCGCTGCGTGCGTATCTGGACGGCATCTTCGACGACAAGGTCTTCGTCGTCTCGTTCCTCAGCAACGTGGTGATCGCGGCCGGCATCGTCTACCTCGGTGACCGCCTCGGCGTCGGTGGCCAGCTCTCGACCGGTGTCATCGTCGTCCTCGGGATCCGGATCTTCACCAACGCAGCCGCCATCCGGAGGCACTTGTTCCATGCCTGAGGAGAGCCCCACCAGCCCCGCGAACACGGCCACCGACCGCCTCATGCAGGCGCTCCTGCGGCCCTCTCGCAAGCAGGTCGTTGCCGGCCTGCTGCTGGCGTTGCTCGGGTTCGCCGCGGTCACCCAGGTGCGGGTGACGGGCACCGACGAGACCTACGCCGGCCTGCGGCAACAGGACCTCATCGACCTGCTCGACGGACTTGCCGGCACGCGCCAGCGTGCGGAAGCCGAAGTCGATCGCCTCGAAGACGTCGCCGCCGGCCTCCGTGACGACTCGACCAAACGGCAGACCGCGCTCGAACAGGCGCAGAAGTCGGTCGACAACCTCAACATCCTCGCGGGGCTCGTGCCCGTGACCGGCCCCGGCATCCGGGTCACGATCACCGAGATCGACGGCCGACTGACCCTGGCATCCCTGCTCGACACGATCCAGGAGTTGCGCACGGTCGGTGCCGAGGCGATCGCGATCAACGGCACCGTGCGCGTCGTCGCCCAGACCTCCTTCGCGGAGACCGAGGGCGGCTTCACCGTCGACGGCGAGCAGGTCGAGGCGCCGTACGTCATCGATGTCATCGGCGAACCGGGTGTGCTCGGGGGTGCGCTGACGTTCGCGCTGGGGCCGAAGAAACAGATCGAGGAGGACGGCGCCCGCATCGAAGCGCGCGAACTGAAAGCGATCGACATCGAAGCTGTTGCGCGACGCGACCGGCCTCGGTACGCCGCCCCTGACCAGGGGCAGTAATCTTCTGGCCATGACGAACCCCGCCGAGCTGAAGTACACCGTCGAGCACGAGTGGCTGCGTGAGCCCGGGGAGGTCGCCGGGTCCGTCCGGGTCGGCATCACCGACTTCGCGCAGGAAGCCCTCGGCGACATCGTCTACGTCTCGCTCCCCGAGGTCGGTGCCGCCGTCAGCGCCGGCACCCCTTGCGGTGAGCTCGAGTCGACCAAGTCGGTCAGCGACGTCTACGCGCCGGTCACCGGCGAGATCGTTGCCGTCAACGAGGCGCTCGATGCCACCCCCGAACTGGTCAACAACGACCCCTACGGTGCCGGCTGGCTGTTCGAAGTCGTGCCCGCAGACGGCACCCAGGTGGACGGATTGCTCGACGCGTCCGCATATGAGGCCCAGCTCGACACCTGATCGGGTACGTTCGTCAACGACCAATCCGGACCCTTCAAGGAGCCCCCTGATGCCGTTCTGCACCGCCTGTGGTCGGCAGAACCCCGATGATGCGCGGTTCTGCTCCCAGTGCGGCAACCGCCTGGTGGAGCAGGACGCGTCGACGCCCGCCGTCAGCGACGCGACCGCCACCATCCAGTTCGGTGCCGGTGCCTCCGCCGGTGACCGCGTGGAGACCTCTGACCGCGCGCTCAGCCCCGTGGATGCTGCTGCGGTCGATGCGCTGCCGACCGGACACGCCCTGCTGGTCGTCCAGAAGGGCCCCGGTTCCGGGAGCCGTTTCCTGCTGGACGCCGACGAGGTGACGGCCGGACGCCACCCGGAGAGCGGGATCTTCCTCGACGACGTCACCGTCTCCCGTCGCCACGCCGTGTTCCGTCGTGACGGCGGCACCTTCACGGTCGAGGACGCAGGCAGCCTCAACGGCACCTACGTCAACCGCGACCGGATCGAGAAGACGCAACTCACGGACAGCGACGAGGTCCAGGTCGGGAAGTACCGGCTGGTCTTCTTCTCCGGTCACGAGAGCCTCTGAGCATGGCCGTGGCCTTTGCCCGCGGCGAGCGGGAGCCCCTGCTCAACATCGGACAGGTCCTGGACATGCTGGAGCCCGACTTCGGCGGGCTGATCAGCATTTCGAAGTTGCGTGGCCTCGAGGACGACGGGCTGATCAAGCCCGATCGCACCGCCGCGGGGTACCGCAAGTTCTCCCACGCCGACGTGGAGCGGTTGCGCTACATCCTGCGGATGCAGCGCGACCACTACCTGCCCCGACGCGTGATCCGCGAACACCTCGACGCCATGGACCGTGGCCTCGAGCCCCCCGCACCCGACCCCGTCGTGCCCACGGTGCCCAAGGTGGCCATCGGCGTGGACGGCCTGCCCGCGCCCGAGTCGTTCCGTCGTACCGACAAGCTGCGACTCTCGCGCAAGGAGCTCATCAAGGTGGCAGAGATCGACGAGAAGTTGCTCGGACAGCTCGAGGACTTCGCGCTGATCACCCCTTCTGCCACCGGGCACTACGACACCGATGCACTGGTGATTGCCCAGACGGCCCGTGAGCTCGCCGACTTCGGCATCGAGCCGCGGCACCTGCGCGCCTTCCGCACTGCCGCCGACCGCGAGGTCGGGTTGATCCAGCAGGTCGTTGCTCCCGTGCGCGGCAGTCGCGACGCCGGAGCAAGTGCCCGCGCCGACGAGGCCGTGGTCGAACTCGCGGCGCTCTCGGTGAGATTGCACGCAACTCTGGTCAAGGCTGGGCTCCGCCGCATCTAGACCTGAGTACGCTGGGGGCATGCGCGAGGTCGAGGTCCTGGGAGTCCGGGTGGAGATGCCGTCCAACCAGCCCATCGTCCTGCTCCGCGAGTCCAGCGGCGAGCGGTACCTGCCGATCTGGATCGGCGCCGTCGAGGCGACCGCGATCGCATTCGCCCAGCAGGGCGTGACACCGCCGCGGCCGCTGACCCACGACCTGATGCGCGACATCCTCACCGCCACCGGGACCGATCTCGACCAGGTCCGGATCACCGACGTGAAGGACGGCGTCTTCTTCGCGACGCTGGTCTTCGCCTCCGGGGTGGAGGTCAGCGCGCGTCCGTCGGACTCGATCGCGCTCGCGTTGCGCACCGGCACCACCATCTACTGCGAGGACGCCGTTCTCGCCGAAGCCGGCATCGCAGCGCCGGCGGAGGAGGAGGACGAGGTCGAGCGGTTCCGCGAGTTCCTTGACCACGTCTCTGCCGACGACTTCGAGGCCGAAGACCTCGGCCCCAGCGAGGGTTGATTTAGAAGCCTCAGCCTCAACCTCACCTTGAGGCTGAGGGTTTTCCACGACACGCCCAGTGACGTCTTTGACCGACCCGGACTGCCGCCGTACCTTGAAGTGTCGAATGACACGCATGAATGTTGGATCCCGTGGAGGACCAGTGAACGAGCAGCAGCCGGAGACGGCACAGCAGTCCGCACAGCGTGATGCTGAGGCGGCCGCCGCCGCGGAGGAGCAAGGGCTCCTCTTCTCCGACGACGTTTCCCCGGTGCCGAGTGACCTCGGGTACCGCGGTCCGACGGCGTGCAACGCCGCGGGCATCACCTACCGCCAGCTGGACTACTGGGCGCGCACCGGGCTGATCGAGCCCAGCGTTCGCGGCGCCAAGGGCTCCGGCTCGCAGCGGCTCTACAGCTTCCGCGACATCCTGATCCTCAAGATCATCAAGCGCCTGCTCGACGCCGGAATCTCGCTGCAGCAGATCCGCACCGCGGTGAGCCACCTGCGCGAGCGCGGCACCGACGACCTGACCCAGGTCACCTTGATGAGTGACGGCGCCTCGGTCTACGAGTGCACGAGCAACGACGAGGTCATCGACCTCCTCCAGGGCGGCCAGGGCGTGTTCGGCATCGCGATCGGCGGCGTCTGGCGCGAGATCGAGGGCACCCTCGCCCAGTTGCCGAGCGAGCACGCCGACGCCGAGGTCGGCGAGGCACTCGAGGGTGACGAGCTCGCCGCACGACGCGCGGCCAGGATCGTCAGCTGAACTGAGCCAGTCTTTCCAACAAGAGCCACCCTGCGCTGTAGGGTGGCTCTTGCTGTTGATGCTGCACGGGAGAGTCAGGCCCGAGCCTGCGCCGAAGGGGCAATTCCTCCCCGGAACCTCTCAGGCGCCCGGACCGTGCGGAGCAGGCAACTGTGGAGCTGCACCGGTGCAGTGACAGAGGGGGAGGGATTCGATCTCTCTTTGTCGATCCCCAAGGACCCGCCTGCTCATGAGCACCCCCTTCGTCAACCGCCACATCGGACCGGACGCTGCCCAGGTCCAGACCATGCTCGAGCGGCTCGGCTTCGCCTCGATCGATGAACTGATGGACGCGGCCGTGCCGAAGTCGATCCGGTCGACCGACGCCCTCGCCCTGCCGGACGCAGTCGACGAGGAGACCGCTGCTGCGGAGCTCCGCGCTCTCGCTGCGAGCAACGTCCCCGGCGAACCGATGATCGGTCTGGGCTACCACGCGACGGTGACCCCCGCGGTGATCCGGCGCAACGTGCTGGAGGACCCGAGCTGGTACACCGCGTACACGCCGTACCAGCCGGAGATCTCGCAGGGCCGGCTCGAGGCCCTCATCAACTTCCAGACGATGGTGTCGGACCTGACCGGTCTCGCCACGTCAGGCTCCTCCCTCCTCGACGAAGGTACGGCGGCCGCGGAGGCCGTGGCGCTCGCGTTCCGCGCCAACCGAAAGGCCTCCGGACCGTTCGTCATCGACGTCGACGCCTTGCCGCAGACGATCAATGTGGTGCGCACCCGCGCCGAGGGCATCGGCATCGAGATCCTCGTTGCCGACCTGACCCACGGCCTGCCCGAGGGCGAGGTGTCCGGTGTGCTCGTGCAGTACCCCGGCGCGTCCGGCCGGATCGCCGACATCAAGCCGGTCATCGACGAGGTCCACGAGCGGGGTGGCCTGGCCGTCGTCGCCGCCGACCTGCTGGCCCTGACCCTGCTGGAGGCACCGGGCACGCTCGGCGCCGACGTCGTCGTCGGGTCGGCGCAGCGCTTCGGTGTCCCGCTGTTCTACGGCGGCCCGCACGCCGGCTTCATCAGTGTCCGCGAGGGCCTGGAGCGCCAGCTCCCGGGCCGACTCGTGGGTGTCTCGGTCGACGCCGAAGGACGGCAGGCCTACCGCCTCGCGCTGCAGACCCGTGAGCAGCACATCCGTCGCGACAAGGCGACGTCCAACATCTGCACCGCCCAGGTCCTGCTCGCCGTGACTGCGGCGATGTACGCCGTCTACCACGGCCCCGAGGGCCTCAAGGCGATCGCGAGCGAGATCCACGAGCTCGCCGGCCGCGCCGCGGCCTCGCTCCAGGGCGCCGGCTTCTCGCTGGTCAACGACACCTTCTTCGACACCCTCCAGGTGCGTACGCCCGGCAAGGCCGCCGCGACGGTGAAGGCCGCGCGCGCCGAGGGCCTGCACCTGCGCCTGGTCGACGAGGACACGGTCGGCATCGCGTTCGGGGAGACGGCAAGTGCCGCGACCCTGCGCGCCCTGCACACCGCCTTCGAAATCACCCCGCAGTCCGCCGAGCCGCTCGAGGGACTGCCCGCAGCGCACCACCGGACCACGGAGTACCTCACGCACCCGGTGTTCACCACGCACCACAACGAGACCTCGATGCTGCGCTACCTGCACCGGCTCAGCAGCCGGGACTACGCGCTCGACCGCGGCATGATTCCGTTGGGCTCCTGCACGATGAAGCTCAACGCGACCACCGAGATGGAGCCGATCTCACTGGCCGGGTTCGCCAACCTGCACCCGTTCGTCCCGGTCGACGACGCCGCCGGCTACGTGCACATGATCGAGGAGCTGGAGAGCTGGCTGGCCGAAGTCACCGGCTACGACCGGGTCTCCATCCAGCCGAACGCCGGCGCCCAGGGTGAGTTCGCCGGGATGCTCGCGATCCGCAACTACCACCGCGCCAACGGCCAGGGCCAGCGCGACGTCTGCCTGATCCCGTCCTCGGCGCATGGCACCAACCCCGCGTCCGCGGTGATGGTCGGCATGAAGGTCGTCGTCGTGAAGTCCCACGACGACGGGACCGTCGACCTCGACGACCTGCGCGCGAAGTGCGAGCAGCACTCCGAGACCCTCGCCGCGATCATGGTCACCTACCCGTCGACGCACGGCGTCTACGAGGAGACCATCACCGAGCTCTGCGACCTCGTGCACGAGCACGGCGGCCAGGTCTACATCGACGGCGCCAACTTCAACGCGCTGCTCGGGTACGGCCAGCCCGGCAAGTTCGGCGGCGACGTCTCGCACCTCAACCTGCACAAGACGTTCTGCATCCCGCACGGCGGCGGTGGCCCGGGCGTCGGCCCGGTCGCGGTGCGCGAGCACCTGGCGCCGTACCTCCCCACGCACCCGCTGCACCCCGACGGCAGCCGCCGTGAGGGCACCGGGGCGATCAGCGCCGCGCCCTTCGGTTCGGCCGGGATCCTGCCGATCTCGTGGGCCTACGTTCGGATGATGGGTGCCGAGGGACTGACTCGCGCGACCGCGGTCGCCGTGCTGTCGGCCAACTACATCGCTGCTCGGCTCGGCGAGCACTTCCCGGTGCTCTACCGCGGCGAGACCGGACTGGTCGCGCACGAGTGCATCCTCGATCTCCGCAAGATCAGCGCGGACACAGGCGTCTCGGTCGACGACGTCGCCAAGCGCCTCATCG
The DNA here is from genome assembly GCF_014108865.1 of Nocardioides sp. WS12. Lineage (NCBI taxonomy): Bacteria > Bacillati > Actinomycetota > Actinomycetes > Propionibacteriales > Nocardioidaceae > Nocardioides > Nocardioides sp. WS12. Next base: position 3,055,090 of record NZ_CP053928.1, read on the forward strand.
ACTACGGCTTCCATGCGCCGACCATGTCGTTCCCCGTCGCGGGAACGCTGATGGTCGAGCCCACCGAGTCCGAGGACCTCGCCGAGATCGACCGCTTCTGCGACGCGATGATCGCCATCAAGGGCGAGATCGACCGCGTCGTCGCGGGCGAGTGGGACGTCGACGCGTCGCCGCTGCACAACGCGCCGCACACGGCACGGGCGCTGGTCGGCGAATGGGATCGCTCCTACTCCCGCGAGGTCGCCGTCTTCCCGGCCGGCATCACGCCCGACAAGTACTGGCCGCCGGTTGCCCGCATCGACCAGGCCTACGGCGACCGCAACCTGGTGTGCGCGTGCCCGCCGATGGACGCCTACACCGACTGATCATGGGGTACGACGACGCGCTGGCCGCGCTGCAGGGGGCCGGTCGGCTGCCTTCGGTGGCGGCAGCGGTCGCTCGTGCCGGGGTGCCGGTGTGGAGTGGCTGCGTCTCGGTCGACGACGGCGTGACGAGTGGGTCGTCGTACCGGATCGGGTCGATCACGAAGACCATGACGGCCGTTCTCGTCCTGCAGTTGCGGGACGAGGGTCTGCTGGCACTGGACGACCCGATCGGATCGGTGGTGCCGGAGACGGGCTACGCCGACGCCACGATCCGTGCGTTGCTGTCCCACACCAGCGGGATGCAGAGCGAACCCGTCGGACCGTGGTGGGAGCGCTCCACCGGCGGTGACGCGGACTCCCTGATCGCAGCGAACGACGGCTCGGGTCGGGTTGCCGCGGCGGGGGAGTACTTCCACTACTCGAACCTCGGGTTCGGGCTGCTCGGCGAAGCCATCGCCCGACTGCGCGGCACGGACTGGTGGACCGCGGTGCAGACCCGGTTGCTGGCGCCGCTCGGCATGGCGGAGACGTCGTACCACGCCCCCACGGACCACGCGCCGGGCCGCAGCGTCGATCATTTCGCCCACACGCTCACCCCTGAACCGCATACCGACACCGGTGCGATGGCGCCGGCAGGACAGGCGTGGAGCACGGTGGCCGACCTGTTGCGGTGGGCCGACTTCCTGGCCGTCGGGCACGCGGACGTGGTCCCGCCCTCGACGCTCGCAGAGATGGCCGGAGCGGTCCCGCCGGCCGCGGCCTACGGACTCGGACTGCGCGTCCTTCGCGTCGGGAACCGGGTCCTGGTCGGTCACACCGGCTCGATGCCCGGGTTCCAGGCGTCCCTGTTCGTGGACCGGGAGTCGCGGGACGCCGTGGTGGCGCTCACGAACGCCACCACGGGTCTGCGTCCCGAACAGGTGCCGGCGATCCTGCTCGACGGTGCTCCGTGTCCGAACCCCGGCGGCCGCTGGGAACCGACGACGCAGGTTCCGGAGCCGGTGGCTCCGATGCTCGGCATCTGGTTCTGGGGCAACACCGCCTTCGGCGTGGAGTGGGCCCACGACACGTTGCTGGTCCGCGACCTGCGGACCGCGGACGTCAGCGACCGGTTCGCGGTCATCGAGGGCGAACTGATCGGCATCGACGGGTACCACGAGGGCGAGCGCCTCGAGGTGCGCCGCCGTACCGACGGCACCGTCGACCACCTCGAGTGCGCGACGTTCATCTACACGCGGGTGCCCTATGACCCGAACGTCACGATTCCCGGCGGCCACCCGGCATCGTGATCGCCCCAACGAGGTGCGATCTGCCCTAGCCTCGGGCCATGCACACATTGGTCAAGGTCGGCGCGGTCGTGGCACTCCTGGTCGGTCTCGCCGGATGTGGCAGCGACGACGACCCAGGTGATGCCGACCCCAGCCGCGGCGCGACGTCCTCGGACGGCGGGTCGACCGATGCGCCCGACGATTCCGACGATTCCGACGGAGGATCGGGCGACTGCGCGACGCCCGAGCAGGCCGCCCAGTTCTCCATCAACGGCCAGATCGTCTCCCAGTTCGCCAACCTGCCCACCGAACGTTGGAGCACCACGCTCGGAAACCTTGATGACCTCGATGAAGAGGTCGCGGCCCTGAGCAGCCTCGAGGGCGCTGACGTCGAGGCAGCGATCGCCATCTACGAGCAGATCCCGCCGATCATCGAGGCCGGGCTGGGTGGCGACACCGCAGCCACGGCGAAGCTCGCCGACCTGATCGGCACCGACCCGGTCGAAGCACTGAAGCTCAAGAACACCATCGTCCTTGCCTACGCGAAGCAGTGCCAGGGCGCGGGCTGACACTCGTCGTACGTCATGATGAGCGGGTGAACGAGAACACGTTGCAGTTTGCCTGGTTCCAGCGCGACGGTGAGACGTACCTGCCCCTGCCCCTCGCCCAGAGTCTCTGGAAGGCCGAGCAGATGCACGGCGTGGCCATCAGCGGCCTGCTCGCGCGCGCACTGGAGGAGGCCGTCACGGCTGCCGGACGCGCGGACCTGGTGCCGGCGCGCTACCACGTCGACCTGTTCCGCCCGGCCGCGATGATCGCCACCACGACCGAAGCAACGGTGGTCCGGGAGGGGACGCGCCTGATGCTGGTGGACGCGGTCGTCCGCCAGGAGGGCGAGGTCGTTGCGAGGGGCAGCGCCACCTTCCTGCGGCCAACGGTGAACCCGGACGGAGGAATCTGGTCAGCGCAGGACCGACCGGTTGCTCCGCCGGTGGAACTGATGCCGGAATCCGGTCACCCCGACACCCCGTTCTTCGCGAGTGACACGCCCTGGTCGGACGACTTCGGCGCGCATCAGAACGCAGGCCGCCACCAGACCTGGCAGACCGCTGTCCCGATCGTGCTCGACGAGGCGTGCACGCCCTTCCAGGCGGTCGCGTCGGTTGCCGACGCCACCAGCATGGTGACGAACTGGGGGAGCGGGGGCGTGCAGTTCATCAACACCGACATCAGCGTCGTACTGTCCCGCCTCCCCGACGGGGTGGTCCTGGGTCTGCGCAGCACCGACCACCTGGCTGTCGACGGCATCGGTGCCGGCACCGCCGAGGTGTTCGACCGGCACGGTTCGATCGGTACGGCGACCGTCAGTTCCCTCGCCAACACCCGGCGCACCGTGGACTTCTCCGCATTCGACGCAGAGAGTCACCACGGGTCGCCGGGCGCGTGAACTGACGGACCTCAGTTGCTGGTGATGACCACGTAGAACCGTTTGCGTGCCCCGGGCTGGGTGACGGTGCCGTCGCTGTTGCGCGGGCTGACCACGAAGTGGTCGGAGTTGTTCGTGCCCGCGGGTGCGCAGGCGACCACGCCGGCGACGCCACAGAGCGTCGCGGAGATCTCGCCGCTGAACTCGGGGTTCGCGTTCGCAGTGGGGGCGCGACCGTTGGTGATGCCGTCGGCGTTCTGGTCGACCTGGTTCTGCAGGGCGATGGTCGTCACGATGCCGTTGTCGGACAGGTCCTCACCCGAGTTGATGTAGACATTGCCCGCGGCGCGGAGTGAGTTGTCGCCCGTGGCGGCCGTGTTGGCCAGGGTGGGGTACGCCGCGGCGACGGTGAAGCCGCCGGACTGGGCCTCGATCTGACCGTTGGCGTCGATCAGCAGCCAGCGCTCCTGGCCGGGCCTGCCGTCCTCGCCTGAGTTGCCGGGGCCAGCCTGGGCGACCGCCCAGGAAGTGCCGCCGAGGGAGAGAGCGAGTGCTGCTGTCGCGACGTAGAAGGACGGGGTGGGCTTGTGGACACGCATGTGAACCTCCGATGGGAGTGATCTGTCACACGTGCTTCGGAGCGGAAGGATCCGCGGATGGTAAAGGTTCTGCTCAGCCCGCGAGGGTGTCGCCCTCGTCGATGACGTCGGCGTCCGTGATGTCGAAGTCGAAGGTCAGGTCGGGACGATCCAGGTCGGCCAGGGCCGCGAACTCGCCACTGGCCAGGGCACGGGGAGCGTCCTCGATCTCCGCCGGAGCGGGAATGGTTGCGAGCGGGTCCGCCGCGTTGAGCTTGCGGGCTGCCGGCAGCACGGAGCGCTCGAGCGAACCGGTGAAGGCGTTGTAGTCCTTCACGCTGCGCTGCAGCGAACGGCCGAGCTTGTCGACGTGCTCGGCGAGCTTGAGGATCCGGCGGTAGAGGATCTGGCCGAGCTCGAAGAGCGCCTGTGCGTCCTCGGTCAGCGCTTCCTGCTTCCACGTGAAGGCGAGCGTCTTGAGCAGGCCCCACAGGTTGGTCGGCGTGGCCAGCACGATGCCCTGCTTGAACGCGTGCTCCTGCAGCGACGGGTCGACCTCGAGGGCCGCGTTGAGGAGCTGCTCGTTGGGGATGAACGCGACCGTGAACTCCGGGCTGGTCTTCAGCCCGGTCCAGTAGCCCTTGCGGGACAGCGCGTCGACGTGTCCGCGGACCCTGCGTGCGTGGTCCTCCAGCAGGCGCTGGCGCGCCTCGGGGTCGATGCCCTCGCGGTGGGCGTCCATGAACGAGTTGTACGGCGCCTTGGCGTCGATCGCCATCTGCTTGCCGCCGGGCAGGTTGATCACCATGTCGGGGCGACGAGCGCCGGAGTCGGCGTCCATGGAGTGCTGCAGCTCGAAGTCGACCCGGTTGAGCAGGCCCGCCGTCTCGACCAGAGTGCGCAGCTGGGTCTCGCCCCACGCGCCGCGGACCGCGTTGTTCTTGAGCACCGACGACAGCGTGTCGGCCGCCTTGCGGGAGTCCTCGACAGAACGCTGGGTGTGCCGGATCTGCTCGGCGAGCTCGGTGTGCTGCTGGACCCGCGACTTCTCCAGGTCGTCGACCTTGCGCTGCATCGAGCGCAGGTGCTCGACCACGGGGGACAGGGTCTTGAGGACCTGGGTGTGCCCGCTCTCGCTGACTTCCTTGTCGCGTTGCGCCTGCTCACGCTCGCGCTGTGTCTGCCGCTGCTGGTCGATGAGGGCGCGGTACTGCTCACGCGCATCCTCCAGCGCCGTCTGGAGGGCATCGACCTGGGCACCCGTGGCAGCCAGTTCCTCCTGAATCGCGCCGCGAGCCGACGCCTCCTGCTGCCGCAGCTCGGCGACAGCGAGATCGTGGCGGGCCTGGACCAGGGCCGGGTCCTCAGGGGCTGCCGCCGGCGTGAAGGTCTTCTCGCGCACGAGCCAGCCGACTCCCGCACCGAGCAGGAGACCGAGGAGCAGAGCGAGGAAGATGACCATGGAGACAGTCAAACAGCGGGGGGCGACAGAACTCCGCTGGGCACGCCGCGCTCAGGCGACAACCGCGGCCCGACGGCGCTCGAGTTCGTCCAGGGAGTCCGCCAGGCGTCGTCGTACGGCGCCCGGGAGATCCAGTTCGAGGGCGGCCTTCGCGGCAGCAACCGTGGCGTCGTCGCGGTGGGTGATGGGGAAGAAGGCAGAGATCACGACGCCCTGGACCCAGCCCTGGTGCGCGGACATCAACTCGTCGAGGCGGGTGAAGTACGCGACGGCAAACGGCTCGGTCAGGCTCAACTGGTCCGGTCGCCACAACCCCTTGCCGGCGGCCTCGATCTCGTAGTTGGGCACGGACACCTCTCCGGTCGCGCGCGCCCAGGCGAACTCCTTGGCCTCGAGCAGGGGGAGCGAGGCGACGGCGCGGGTGTGGTGCACCGTGGCGGTGCCGCCGGGCTCGGCGGCCAGGGCCGCGTCGAGCGTGCTCCAGTCGGTGGCCCCGAGCTCGGCGAGTCGGCGGCGTGCCTTCCAGCGCAGGTCGAGGTCGGCCGTGATCCCGGCCGGCAAGCCCTCTCCGGCAGCCCAGCGCTCCAGCTCAGCAGGGTCGGCAGCCGACAGCACCGTCGCCCGGAAGGCGGACAATTGGAGTTCGGATCCATCGTCGGCGCGATCAGCGGCGTCCCGAACCGCCGCGTGGAAACGGGCCATGGAACCGTCGGGAGCCAGCGGAAGTGCCGTGTCGAGGGCCCACTGGATCAGGCTGCGGATGCCGTCCGCGGTGTCCTCGACCGGAGGATCCGCGGCGAGCAGGTCGGCCACGGAGGCCGGGGAGACGGATGCGTTGAACAACCCGAGCCGGACGCTGTTCCACATCGTCGCCCGGAGTTGCGGGTCCTCGATCTGCGGCGCGAGCGCGGGCAACGCCGCCATCGTGACGGCGTCGGGAGGGCAGACCGCCCAGGTGCTCTCGCTGGCGTCGAGCAGGACGGGCGCCTGATCCGCAGCGAACGGAGTCGTCGGTCCGTCGATCACGAACGGCTCGGTGCGCCAGCCCGCGTCGCCGTACACCGCGACATCGAGCAGGTGGCGGCGGTCGGCGGGGTGGTCGACGGGGGAGGTCCGCAGGACGACGCCCGCGACGCGATCGACGGTGAGTGCATCCGGGCCGGGCGTGAGGAGCCAGTCGTTGACGAACCCGTCGAGGTCGGCCCCGCCGGCGGCCTTCGACCAACTGGCGAAGAGGTCGTGCATCGTGGCGTTGCCGAAGCGGTGCAGCGCGAAGTGTTCGCGGACGCCGCCGAAGAACGCGTCGTCGCCGAGGAGCGTGGCGAGCTGGCGCAACACGTTCGATCCGCGGGCGTACGAGATGCCGTCGAAGTTCTGGAGCGCTGCGAGCGCGTCCTCAGCGGCGTTGCCGGCGACGGGGTGTGTCGTCGGGCGGGAGTCGGCGGTGATGCCCCACGTCCGGCGCGCATAGGACTGGTGCAGCCACCCGTCGTCGTACTGCGTGGCATCGGCGATGACGCGGTAGCCCATGTATTCGGCGAACGACTCGTTGAGCCACAAGTCGTCCCACCAACGCGGCGTGACGATGTTGCCGAACCACTGGTGCGCCATTTCGTGGGCGATCAGGGCTGCGCGGAAGCTGCGATCGGCGCGGGTGCTGGCGCCCTCGAACAGCAGCGGGTCCCGGATCGTGACGCACCCCGGGTTCTCCATTGCGCCCGCGTTGAACTCTGGAACGAATGCCTGGTGGTAGTCGCCGAACGGGTAGCGCACCCCGAACAACCGGTGGTACTCGTCGAATGACTGCTTGGTCAGCGTGAACAGTTCGTCGGCTTCGCGATCGAGCGTCGCAGCCAGGCTCCGGCGCGAGCTGAGTCCGAGCGGAATGCCGTCGTGGTCGTCGGCGAGGCGGTGGTACGGCCCGGCGACGAGGGTGACGAAGTACGTCGAGAGCGGGGGAGTGGGGCCGAGTTCCCACCGACGTGACCGGGCATCACCACCGACCTCGCGCGCCGGGGCATTGCCGACGACCATCCAGTCGGCCGGGGCGGTCACCCGCATCGTGTACGGCGCCTTGAGGTCCGGCTGGTCGAAGCAGGCAAAGATCGTCGGCGCCGCGTCCATGAAGGACATGCCGTAGACGTAGGCGAGCCCGTCGGCCGGGTCGACCGACCGGTGCAGGCCTTCGCCGTCGTTGCGGAACGGCATCGTCGCGGAGACGACGAGTTCGTGTTCGCCGGCGGTCAGGGCCAGCGCGACCCGGCCGCGATCGAGGGTCGCGACGTCGATCGAAGCGCCGTCGAGGGTGACGGCGTGCAGCGCCTTCGGCTTCACGTCGAGGAAGGTGTCGGCGGTGGTGCTGGCGAACCGGATGACTGTGCGGGAGGCGAACATCTCGTCGCCGCCGGACAGGTCCAGTTCGACGTCGTACGACGTCACGGTGAGCACGCTCGCACGGTGCTCTGCTTCGGTGCGCGTCAGGCTGATCGACCCGGATTCGGTGCTCATCGGGCCAGCGTAGTGAGCCGGCCAACGACGATGTGGCAACCTTCGGCCATGCGTCCGTGGACCCAGGTTCCGCCCCAGTCGGGGCGCCGTTTCGTGATCACCGGCTCCAACGGGGGCCTCGGTCTGGAGACCGCCCGGATCCTCGGCTCCCGCGGTGCGGAGGTCGTGATGGCGTGCCGCAGCATCGAGAAGGGTGAGGCGGCCGCTCGGACCGTTCCCGGCCACGACAAGGGCCGGGTGCAGGTGCGCCAGATCGACGTCAGTGACCTCGCGTCGGTGCGGGCGTTCGTGGCCGGCCTGACGGATGAGGGCCGACCGGTCGACGTACTCATCAACAACGCGGGGGTGCTCGGTGTCCCGCACGCGTTGTCGGCCGAGGGGGTCGAGATGCACTTCGCGACCAATTATCTCGGCCACTTCGCGCTGACGCAGGGGTTGCTGCCGCTGTTGACCGACCGGGTCGTGGTTATCAGTTCACGCGAACACCGGTCAGGGGAGATCGATCTCGACGACCTGGCGTGGGAGCGGCGCCCGTATCGCGCATTCGGGGCCTATGGCGCGTCGAAGCTGGCCGACCTGCTCTTCATGAGGGAACTGGACCGTCGCCTGCAGGCCGAGGGGTCCCCGGTGCGCTCGGTGGGCGCGCATCCCGGAGCATCGGCCACGTCGATCACGAGCGGTTCCGGCAACCCGGTCGTCACGGCGATCGGTCACTACGGCCAGCGGCTGGTCGGCATGCCTGCGTGGCGCGGCGCTCTGTGCTCGGTCTACGCCGCCACGATGGACATCCCCGGTGGCACGTACATCGGTCCGCACGGGCTGACCGAGCTCTGGGGCTGGCCCGCGCCCGCGCGGATGTCACCCAAGGCCGGCGACGAGGTCCTCGCCGCCGCCCTGTGGGAGAAGTCGGTCGATCTCAGCCGACCTTGATGCTCTGGAAGGTGACCGGGGTGTTCGGCCGGCCGCCGCCGCTGTCGGCCCAGAAGCCGTCGTTGCCCGACGCGGTGGCCTTGAGCAGGGTCTTGAGGGACGCGTCGTCGAGCTTGCCCCACACCGTGTAGGACGGCGGGAAGCTCGAGTCGCCGAAGACGATGAAGAACTGGCCGCCGCCGGAGTTCGGGGCGCCGGTGTTCGCCATCGCGAGGGTGCCGGCGGGGTAGGTCTCGGTGCCGTCGACCTCGTCGGGGATCGTGTAACCGGGGCTGCTGGAGCCGGTCTGCGAGTCGGGCGTAGCCGCCTTCGGGTCGAAGAACGGGTCACCGCACTGCAGGAACTCGAAGCCCGGGTCGTTGCCCTGGCGGTGGCACGAGGTGTTGTCGTAGTAGCCCTGCTCGGCCAGCGACGCGAACGACGCCACGGTGCACGGCGCCTTGTCGGCGTCGAGGATCAGCGTCAGGTCACCCACGGACGTCTTCAGGACCGCCGGGACCTGTCCCTTGTACGGCGACGTCGCGGCGGGCGGCTTGACGTCACGCGCAGGCGCGCCGGCGACCTCCCACGCGCAAGGAGTGCCGGCGCCGGACGTCTCCGTGGCGGCGGGCGAGGTCGGGTCCGAGGTCGGGTCCGACTCGGACGTGGCCTCGGTCGGACTGGTGTCGTCACTCGCCTTCGTGTCGTCGTCACCGCAGGCGGTGAGGCTGGCGAGCAGGAGCAGGGCCGGGACTCCGGCGAGCAGGCGGGAACGCATGGGCGGAATCGTACGCAGACGACCTGAGCCCGCGCGGCGTAGGTTGGCAGCATGGACCTGGGCATCCACTACGCGACGTTCACGACACCCGCATGGGAGACCACACTGGTCGACCACCTGATCGCCACGGCGAAGGTCGCCGACGAGGGCGGGATCTCGCTCTTCACGGTCATGGACCACTACTTCCAGATGGTCGACTTCGGCGGTCCGTTCGAGCCGATGCTCGAGGGCTACACGACGCTCGGCTATCTGGCGGGAGTCACCGAGCGGGTGAACCTCAGCCTGTTGGTGACCGGCGTGACGTACCGCCGTCCCGGCCTCCTGGCGAAGATCGTGTCGAGCCTGGATGTGCTCTCGCGCGGTCGAGCGCAGCTCGGTATCGGCGCTGCCTGGTACGACCGCGAGCACGACGGGCTCGGCGTACCCTTCCCGCCGCTGGCGGAGCGCTTCGAGCGGCTCGAGGAGACGATCCGGATCGTCGAGCAGATGTGGAGCGACAACGACGGTCCGTTCGAGGGAGCCCACTACCAACTGGCCGAGACGATCTGCCTCCCGAAGCCGGTGCGGGGGCGGGTGCCGCTGATGATCGGCGGCCAGGGCGAGCGCAAGACCCTGCGGATGGTCGCCCAGTACGCCGACGCCTGCAACCTGTTCACGGGGGAGGGCGTGCCCGGCGTCGCGAAGAAGCTCGAGGTGCTTCGCCGCCACTGCGACGAGCTGGATCGCGACTACGACGCGATCCGCAAGACCATCCTCTACTTCGGTGACCCGGTCGCCGAACCCGACACCTTCGTCCGCGACATGGAGGAGTACGCCGCCCTGGGGGTCACCCTCGCCGCGATGATGGCGCCGGCGGCCGATCCGGCGGCATGGGCGACCGCGGTCGTCGAACAGGCACTGCCTCGAGTGAAGGACCTCTGACGGCCCGGCTAACCTCACCGGGTGAGCGCGACGATCAAGGCTGCAGGACTGGCCGCAGGACATGGCGCCACGGCGCTCTTCTCGGGGCTGGACCTGGTGATCGGACCGCGCGACGTGGTGGGTCTGGTCGGCCCCAACGGCGCGGGCAAGTCGACGTTGCTGCGCACCCTGGCGGGCGAGATCCCGCCCGAGGAGGGCACCGTCACGGTCACACCCGCCTCCGCCCTCATCGGCTACCTGCCCCAGGAGACGGAGCGCCGCGAGGGCGAGACCGTGCGCGGGTTCCTCGCCCGTCGTACCGGCGTCGCGGAGGCGCAGGCCGCGTTCGATGCCGCGACGGCGCGGCTGGAAGCAGGGGACGCGGGAGCCGATGACGAGTACGCCGATGCCCTCGAGCGCTGGCTCGCCCTCGGTGCACCAGACCTGGACGAACGGGCTGACGCCATTGCAGCGGATGTCGGCCTTGCCGTCGACCTGGACCAGTTGATGACCTCGCTCTCGGGTGGACAGGCCGCGCGAGCGGGACTCGCCAGTCTGTTGTTGTCGCGGTACGACGTGTTCCTGCTCGACGAGCCGACCAACGACCTCGACCTCGACGGCCTCGACCGGCTGGAGCGCTTCGTCGCCGACCTGGGCGAGGCGGCGGTCATCGTGAGCCACGACCGCGAGTTCCTCGCCCGCACCGTGAACCGGATCGTCGAGCTCGACCTCCACCAGCGAGCGATCAACATCTACGGCGGCGGTTACGACGCGTGGCTCCAGGAGCGCGAGATCGCCCGCCGCCACGCCCGGGAGGCCTACGACGAGTACGCCGACACCGTCTCCGGCCTGCAGGCGCGCGCCAACATGCAGCGGAACTGGGCGGCGCAGGGCGTGCGCAACGCTCGACGCAACATCAACAACGAGCCCGACAAGTCGGTCCGCAAGTACCGCGTCAACTCCAGCGAGAAGCAGGCGTCGAAGGTTCGCCAGTCCGAGAAGGCGCTCGAACGACTCGAAGAGGTCGAGGAGCCCCGCAAGGAGTGGGACCTGCGGATGGAGATCGCCGCGGCGCCCCGCTCCGGTGCCGTCACTGCGGCCCTGCGGGACGCCGTCGTACGACGAGGCGACTTCACGTTCGGACCGGTGACGCTGGAGATCGGCTGGGCCGAGAAGGTCGCCATCACCGGCGCCAATGGCTCTGGCAAGTCGACACTGCTCGCTGCGCTGCTCGGCCGGATCCCGCTGGACGAGGGTCAGTCACACCTCGGTCCCGGTGTCGTCGTGGGCGAAGTGGACCAGGCTCGGCGACTGTTCGAAGGCGATGAGCCACTGGTCGATGCGTTCCAGCGGCACGTGCCAGACCTTGCACCGGAGCCGGTGCGCACCCTCCTCGCGAAGTTCGGTCTGAAGACGGACCATGTCGTGCGGTCGGCCGCGACCCTGTCGCCGGGGGAGCGGACCCGTGCGGCGCTCGCACTGCTGCAGGCCAGGGGAGTGAACCTGCTGGTCCTCGACGAGCCGACCAACCACCTCGATCTGCCCGCGATCGAGCAACTCGAGTCCGCCCTCGCCGACTACCCCGGCACGCTGCTGTTGGTCACTCACGACCGGCGGATGCTGTCAGCGGTGGCGACCACCCGTGAACTACGCGTCGAGAACGGCCGCGTGTCAGAGCGATCCTGACGTCAGGTCGCTCGCTGTGCGCCCTGGAACAGTTCGACGAGGTTGCCGGATGGATCGGCCAGGAGGATCTGGCTGCCGCCAGGACCGGAGACCAGGTCGCTCACGAAGGACAGCCCGGCTTCGCCGAGACGAACGATCTCGGCCTCGAGGTCATCGACGACGAGATGGATCCGGTTGCGACCAGGGGAGGCCGCGAGGTCCGGGGGAGTGGCTCGGGCTCCTGAACTGGCCGCGCCGGACAGCAGCAGCCGCAGGACGCCGCGCCTGACGTCAGCAAATGCCGGTGCAGCGCTCATGGCGAGCGTGAAACCCAGATGCTCGGTGTAGAACGTGATGGAGGCGTCGACGTCGTCCACGAGGTACCGCACGCTGACGAGATTCTCCGGAGCGTTCATGGGTCCACCGTATTCTTCGGCGCGGATTGAGCACAGGTGCTCGTTTGGAAACCGGGCGCCGAGCCGATACTCGGAACATGAACTCTGGCGCCAGCGTGGGGGAGACCCCGACTCCCGAGAAGTACCGTCGCATCCCGCTGTACCGGCACCCGCTGCTGGCGCCGGCCGCATCGATGATCCTTGGGCTCGGGAGCCTCGTTGCGGTCCTCTGCTTCCACTTCCCGGAACTGCTGACCAGCCAGGAGTTCCGCGCGGTCTACAGCGAAGGTTTCGCGCGACGACTGCTGCTCGTCGCGCTGTCGTTCGCGTTCATCGCAGGAACCCTGGCGATCCTGCGCGACCAGCACAAGCGCCTGGCCTTCATCGGTGTCGGGTCGGCCACCATCGCCGTACTGGCTGGGGGATCGGACGTCCAGTTCGAAACCATCGGCAAGACGCCGTACTCGCTTGGTCTCGACTGGTTCGTCCTGTCGCTGTTCTTCTCCGCATTGGTCTTCATTCCGCTCGAGCACCACTTCGCTCGACGGCCGCTCCCGGTGTTGCGTCCCGGTTGGCGGACTGACGCGGCGTACTTCTTCATGTCGCACGTGCTGGTGCAGTTCATCCTGATCACGGTCACCGCATCCACCAGCGTGGTCGTCGAATCGGTGGAGATCGGGGGAGTCCAGGACTGGGTGGGCGGGCTGCCCTTCGTTGGACAGTTCTTCCTCGCTGTGTTCGCCGCCGATGTCGCCCAGGCCGGTCTGCACCGCGTCTACCACCGGGTGATGGTCCTGTGGCGTTTCCACGCGGTCCACCACTCGAGCCCGGAGCTCGACTGGCTGGCTGGGTCGCGGGTGCACCTCATCGAAACCATCCTGACCCGCTCGACCGTGCTGCTTCCGCTGCTCCTTCTAGGATTTTCCCAGGAGGCCGTCAACGCGTACGCCGTCCTCGTGGGCCTCCAGGCCGTGATCGCGCACGCCAACATCGGCATCAAGTTCGGCTGGCTCGAGTACGTCATCACGCTGCCGCGCTACCACCACTGGCACCACGCCCGCCACATCGACTACTGGGATCGCAACTATGCGATCCACCTGCCCGTGGTCGACATGCTGATGGGCTCGTTCAAGCTCCCGCGCGACGGAAGCTGGCCCGAGGAGTACGGCGTCCTCAAGCCGGAGACGGTGCCCAACGGATTCGTTGCTCAGCACCTGATGCCGTTCCGGGGCACCAAGGAGTACAGCGACTACGTGTCGTAGCACCCTGAATCCCAAAGTGGTACCATCTTGGGATGAGTGTCCAGATCGCCGTGCGACTGCCCGAGGAACTTGTTGCGTACGTCGACGCCCTCGTCACGGACGGTGCCGGCTCCCGTGCTGCGGTGGTGGCGCGTGCGCTGGGCCTCTATCAGCAGCAACTCAGCGCCGAGCGCGACGCGCAGATCCTGGAGTCGTCGGGGGACTACGACGACTTCGATGACCTGGTCAGCCATGTCGCCGTTGGCGACTGATGCGCGACATCCACATCGCCCACCTCGACAAGGCGCGCCCGGTTCTGGTGCTGACACGGGAACCGGTCCGCGGCGCCATGCGCCGGGTCACGGTTGCGCTTATCACCTCGACGGCCAAGGGACTGAGCACCGAGGTGCCGGTCGGTCCCGCCAACGGCCTCGAGGAATCGTGTGTCGTCAGCTGCGACAACATCATCACGATCGACAAGCGTTCGCTCGGCCGGCACGTCGGTTTCTTCTTCGATCGTCAGGAAGCCGATCTCGCAGCAGCGATCGTGAGCGCTTTTGCTCTGCGGTCGTAGGCCACCGAGGCTCGGGAGAGGGCCTTCCGTCGATGTAATGTGACATAATGTCACTTATCGGCGGTTTACTGACCCCGCTCCAGGATGATCCGGCTGGCGATGAATTCGCCATCGATGCAGGTGACGTCGATCCGCACCGGAGTGTCGCCCTGAAGCGCCTGAGTCACGATGTCGGGATCGCTGGCGCCGCTGATCTGATCGTTGACGCGGATCTCGACGCGCACGCTGGACCACTCCTTGAACGGCAGCGCATCGTTGGTGTCGGCCTGGAGCATCACGACGTACGGCGGCCGCAGGGCCCCGTCGCTCTCGGGCATGGCGCCGTCCACTGACACCCAGTCGCCGACCAGGCTCTGGGCGCCGCTCTGGGTGCACGCAACCGGTTCGGACAACACCCTCAGCTCAGCGGGTACGGCCGGTTGTCCATCGGCCAACCAGACTGAGCCCTCGGCGAAGACGGCTGTGGCCGGGTCGACGCCGGGAAGCGTGGATGCCATCGTGCTGCGGTCCTCGACGTCGCCACAGCCAAGCATCGTGCCGGAGCCGAGACTGCGACCCGGGCGGGGCACGCGCAGGAGCTCGCCATGGCCGACGTAGCGAGTCGTCCCGACCTCCAGGATGGCAGCGCACGACGCCTGTCCGTCGGAGCCGCCTTCGTCCTCCAGCAACCACCAGGGCGCGGTGGCGCCCACAGCCACGGCTGCGGCAGCCGCGATCGCCGCCAGACGCCACCGGGGCGCGTGCCCGCGCCGCACACTTTCGGACGAAGATGCGGCCGTGCTGGACTGGACACCACGAAAGGTCGGCGCGAGCTCCGCGGCCCGGGCGAGGTCCTCCTTGAGCCGGGTCTCGAAGTCAGTCATCGTGGTCTCCTTCGGCCTCTGAGTGTTTGGTGGGGCGTTCGTAGGTCGAGGCGAGCTCGTTCCGAAGCTTCTTGTTGGCACGGTGGGCCAACGACCGCACGGTGACGCGCGAACAACCAAGGACTGCGGCGATCTCGGGATCGGGGAGGTCCTCGTAGTAGCGCAGCACGATCACCGCACGCTCACGGGCTGACAGTGTTTCCAGCGCGCCCAGGATCGACAGCCGGTCGTCGGATGGGCCTGAGACTGCCTCATGGAGTGGCCCGATCCGGGTCAGACCGCGTCGCAGCGTCGAGGCTCGCCTTGCGCCGCTGATCTGTTCATTGAGCAATGCTCGTCGCGCATAGGTGAACGGGTCGTCGAGGTCGTCGATCCCCCGGGCAGACAAACGCATGAGTACGGTCTGGACGAGGTCCTCGGCCGCCGCGCCGTTCCCTCCGGTGAGAAGAAAAGCGCAACGCAGGAGGCGCTGCCCCTGCTCCCTCGCAAAGGCCTTAAGGCTTGCCTGATCGGCCGAGCTCGGCGTGCTGATCGTTCTCACAACCCTTTCCACGCGTTCGGAGAGCGAACTGTTGCACGCGCGCACACGATGCACATGGACGCGGTGGGCCGGGCCTCGAGCCGAGCGGTACCGATGTCTCCCCCGCAGGTCTCGCAGGTTCCGTACGTGTTGGCCTCCCAGCGGGTCAGCGCCGCCTCGGACTCGGCGACCTGGCTGCGTGCCTGCTGGATGAGCGCGTGGAGCTGCGAGCGTTCGAAGGCAATCGTCGCGCCCTCGGGGTCGTGCTCGTCGTCCGCGTTGGTGTCGCGTGAGGCGGCCACCACGCCGTCGAAGTCCTCGGTCAGGCGGGCGAGCCGGGTGCGTGCAGAGGCCAGTTTCGACTCCAGCACGTCCCGTTCGCCCGCCGTACCTGACACGAGGACGCTCAGGCCAGGCCGTCGAACGGACGGACCTCGACCGTGCCGCGGCAGGCACGGGAGCCCTCGGCGGCGAGCTTGATGGCGACGTCCAGGTCGGGAACGTCGATCACCCAGAAACCGGCGATGACCTCCTTGGTCTCGAGGTACGGGCCGTCGGTCATGACGGGCTTCTCCCCCTGGCCGTCGACCACCGTGGCCGTCTCCACCGGCGCGAGACCGCCGGCGAACACCCAGTAGCCGTCGGCCTTGAGCTTCTCGTTGAAGGCTCCCGTTTCGGCGAACGACAACTCCATGTCCTCCTTGGAGGCGTAGCCGTAGTTGTTCGACTCGTCCAGGTCGGTCGGGCCGTGGACGCTCAGCAGGTAGTTCGTCATCTGACTGCTCCTCAGTTCGCGGCGGTCCCGATGACCGCCGTCCACCTTCACCGCGTATGGCACCACGTCGATACGACAGTGGGCGAGAAGAAAGGTTGCCGAGCGGGTCAGTCGGGCGGCGGAATGACCAGTTCCGGGTCCGTCGCGACCTCCTGCAGGGCAGACGTGGGTACGTCGAACTCCCCCAACGCTGCCTCGTACGACGGCGCCCGGACCATCTCGCGTGCGCTGGTCAGGAAGGTCTCGGAGTGGACGACCTCCACAGAGCGGATGAAGAAGATCTCCGCTGGATCCAGCCGCCGGCTGGTGTTGACGGACGGGTCGATGGTCCACCGTGGCTTGGTGCCCTTCTCCAGGTTCTCGCGGGTCAGTGAGATCCAGAAACCGGTGGGGTCGGTCGGATCCGGGAACGCCGCCGACACCTCGACGACTGCGACGGACCCGTCGGGCAAGGTGGTCGCCTCACACGAGAGGAGATAGGCGTCAGGTCCCCGGGTGGCCTCCGCGCAGCGAGTGTCCCGGTCCCCCTCCGCCTCGCCGCGGCTGTGGCCGAGTCGTACGGCGAACCGGTGGTCCCCCGTCCCGCCGTACGTGGCCGACACGGACGTGGCCTCGTTCCATCGCTCTCGCGGCAGATCATCGCGTTGGCTGTCGCTCGCGGAGAAGTCCATCGGTCCGAGGGCGAGGTAGGAACCGACGGCTGACTGGACGTGGGATTCCATCAGCCCGGGCAGCTTCGCCGGGTCGTACTTCGCGAGCGCAACCCGCGTCATCGGATGGATGTTGTCGAGCGCCTTGATGTCGTCGGTCTGGCCTCGCCCGACGACGCCGATGGCGACGGCCGCCAGTCCCCCAACGGCGGTCAGTGCCGCGAACCGAACGGAGAACTGGCGGCGACGTCGGGCGCGGCGCCCCTCCCCCATGCTGTCCACAGGCCGCAGGGTGAACGCTGGTTCGGTGGTCTCGACGTGGTCACGCAACAGGGTGCGCAGGTCGTGCTCGGTCATCGCAGGTCCTCCGTCAGGACGAGGTGGGGAAGGTGGGAGCGCAGGGTGGCGAGCCCGCGCGAGGTCTGGCTCTTGACGGTGCCCTCGGCGACACCGAGCGCCGCGGCGACCTCGGCAACCGACAGGTCGTCAAGGAACCGCAACGCGACGATCGCGCGTTGCTGGGGTGCGAGCAGGCCGAGTGCCCGGTCGAGATCGAGACCGTGGTCGGCGATCTCCGGGGCCGGAGTGTCCGGTACGTCGGCCGACGGCCATTCCCGACGCGGTCGGCGGATCGCCGAGATCGCCTCGTTGACGACCGTTCGTCGGGCGTACGCCTCCAGCGACTCTCTCCGAATCCTCGGCCACGCGCGATACAGCTTGGTCATCGCGGACTGAGTGACGTCGTCGGCAACGTGCCAGTCGCGGACGACCACGTAGGCGATGCGTCGCAGCGCTGGGCCGCGAGCGAGGAAGAACTCCTCGAACTCGGCTTCCGGGGACGGGCCTGTCATGGGCACCTCTTCTGGTCGGTTGCCCTATGTACGACGCGAGTCGACCGCCAGGTTCGCAGTGTGGGTGAATGAATCCTGCGTGACCGGCTCAACCATCTCGACGATGGGCGCCGAACAGTGCCTCCGTATCCAAGATATAACGCAGATGGGGGCTTGCGGCAAGGCCCTCTGGTCAGGGCAGAATCCCCGATTCCACCCCAAGAAACCGCACGAAACTGCCCCGGAGCTGATCACTTGACCGACGCAATCACCACTGCGTTCGCACTGCCCGACCACCTTGCCGCCAAGGCGTCCCCGGACCTGATCTCCGACGACGAGCGCCACTTCCTCGCCATCCAGTCCACCCTCGACGAGTCGATCGCCGACCTCTCGGAGCGACTCGACCAGGAACGGAAGGCGCCCGGCGGAACCGGCCAGGAGGCGATGGACCGCGACCTGGAGATCCACCGGCTCGCGGCGCGACTGCGCACCCTCAGGCGCTACACGCTGGACCTCTGCCTGGGACGGATGGTGGGAGAAGACGGCGAGGCCGTGTACGTCGGCCGCCTCGGCCTCACGGACAGGGACAGCCGGCGCCTGCTGGTCGACTGGCGCTCCCCCGCCGCTGAGCCGTTCTTCGGCGCGACGCATGCCAATCCGATGGGGCTGATCAGCCGGCGGCGGTACCGCTGGACGCTGGGCCGCATCAGCGACTACTGGGACGAGGTGTTCACTCCCGACGGGCTGGAGGGCAACGCCGCCCTCGACGACCAGTCCGCCTTCGTCGCGAGTCTCGGCAGTAGCCGATCGCCCCAGATGCGTGACGTGCTCGGCACCATCCAGGCTGACCAGGACGCCATCATCCGTGCCTCGTCGCGGGGCGCGCTCGTCGTCGACGGCGGCCCCGGCACGGGCAAGACCGTCGTGGCGCTGCACCGGGCGGCGTACCTGCTCTATTCCGACCCGCACCTCGGCGACGGCCGCGGCGGCGTGCTGTTCGTCGGTCCGCACGAGCCGTATCTCGCCTACGTCGCCGACGTGCTCCCCAGCCTGGGTGAGGACGGGGTGCAGACCTGCACCCTCAAGGACCTCGTGCCCGGCGGTCACCAGGTCAAGCCGGAAGGCAGCCAGGAGGTGGCGCGGCTCAAGTCGAGCGCCGCGATGGTGGCGGCGATCGAGCCGGCCGTGCGGATGTACGAGGAGCCGCCCACGGTGGGCAGCGAGGTCGAGACCCCGTGGGCCGACCTGTGGTTGAGCAAGCACGACTGGGCCGAGGCGTTCGAGTCCCCCGACCCCGGTACGCCGCACAACGAGGCGCGCGACGAGGTGTGGGAGGAGTTGCTCACCATCCTGGTCGACAAGTTCGAGGGCGACGACGACGTCACCCCCGAGATGATCCGCCGGGCGCTCGTGCAGAACCGCGACCTGGTGACCACGTTCAACAAGGCCTGGCCGCTCATCGATCCCGAAGACCTCGTCGGCGACCTCTGGGAGGTTCCCGCCTACCTGCGCATGTGCGCGCCGTGGCTCGAGCCCGATGAAGTCAAGATGTTGCGACGTGGCGACCCGAAGGCATGGACAACGTCCGACTTGCCGCTCCTCGACGCCGCCCGGTTGCGCCTCGGCGACCCGGAGGAATCGCGCCGCCGTCGCCGGCACGAAGCGGCCGTCGCCGCCGAACGCAAGCGGATGGACGACGTCGTCGAGGACCTGCTCCAGCTCGACGACGAGGACGGGATGATGGCCCAACTCCGGCAGGACGGCATCCGCGACGCCCTCGTCGACGACGGAGCACTCCCCCAGGCCGACAGCGACCTCCTCGCCGGTCCGTTCGCGCATGTCGTCGTCGACGAAGCGCAGGAACTGACCGACGCGGAGTGGCAGATGCTGCTCGTCCGGTGCCCGTCGCGCAGCTTCACGATCGTCGGGGACCGCGCCCAGGCCCGGCACGGCTTCACCGACACGTGGGAGGAACGGCTCAAGACCGTGGGTCTCGACCGGATCGAGATGGCGTCGCTGAGCATCAACTACCGGACGCCCGAGGAGGTCATGAACGAGGCCGAGCCCGTGATTCGAGCCGTCCTTCCTGACGCGAACGTGCCGACGTCGATCCGCCAGAGCGGCATTCCGGTCCTGCACGGGGCCACCACCGACATCGACCAGATCCTCGACGCTTGGCTCGCGGACCACACCGACGGGACCGCCTGCGTCATCGGCGCCGGTCGCGAGGACGGATCGTACGACGGCCGCAGGCGCGTCCGCTCCCTGTCGCCCGAGCACTCCAAGGGCCTTGAGTTCGACCTCGTGGTCCTGATCGATCCGGAGTCCTTCGGCGACGGGATCGAGGGTGCGGTGGACCGGTATGTCGCGATGACACGAGCTACGCAACGGCTCGTCGTGCTCACGGGTTCGTAGCCCTCAGTCGAGGCAGAACTCGTTGCCCTCGGGGTCGGTCATCACGATGAAGCCGGTCTCCATGGGCGGAGCCGGCTCGTGACGTCGGACCCTGGTCGCGCCCAGCGCCGCCAGTCGCTCGCATTCGGCCTCGAGCACGGCCATCCGCTCGTCTCCCAGCAGGCCCGGAGCGACCCGGACGTCGAGGTGGACCCGGTTCTTGGCGACCTTGTCCTCCGGGACCTGCTGGAAGAACAGCCGTGGTCCGGCGCCGTCGGGGTCATCGAGCGCCGATCGGGAGTTCCGCTGGTCCTCCGGGACCCCGATCTGCTCCAGGAACACGTCCCAGGCAGCCAACGGGTCGCCACCCTCCGGGACGACGACGCCGGGTGGGCCCGGATGCACGTAGCCGAGGACGTCGCGCCAGAAGGTCGACAGCGCTCGCGGGTCGCAGGCATCGAAGGTGATCTGCACGTTGCGGCTCATGCGACCTGTTCTACCCGGGAGCACCGACATCCGGAATGCGCCCAGATGCCCCGATCCGGCCATGGCGTACGCCGACCGATCGGCGTACGTTGCGAGATGGGCCCGGCCGGGGTCCGAACGCCTCGACCGGTCTTGAACACACCCATCGACCGAGGAGGCAACAGTGTTCATCCAGATCATCCAGGGCGCGTGCACACGGCAGGACGAGGTCCACGCGCTGCTCGACGAGTGGCGGAGCGACTTCTCCCCGAGCGCCACCGGCTGGCTCGGGGGCACCTACGGATTCACCGACGACGACCAGTTGATGGCGATCGTCCGTTTCGAGTCGCGCGAGGCCGCGGCGGCCAATTCGGACCGCCCCGAACAGGGCGCGTGGGCCGCGCGGCTCAACGCCCTCATGGACGGCCCGCTCGAGTTCCACGACTGTGACGACGTCACCCTGCTCATGGACGGCGGCTCGGACCAGGCAGGCTTCGTGCAGGTCATCCGCGGCCGGGTCGACGACCCGGACCGGCTCAAGGCGATGCTGGCCGATGCCACGAGCCTCCACGAGATGCGGCCGGACATCCTCGGCGCGACGTTGGCGATCGAGCCCGACGGCACCTTCACCGAGACCGTCGCGTTCGCCAGCGAGGACGCCGCACGTGCGGGCGAGCAGGTCGAGCCGCCGGCCGAAGTACGCCAGGAGCTCGAGTACGCCATGAAGGACGCGAAGTTCTACGACCTCCGCAACCCGTGGTTCGCCTGAGCGCCCTCAGCTCCCGACGTACTCCTTGAGGTGCTGGCCGGTGAGGGTCTTGGCCTTGCCGACCAGCTCCGCAGGCGTGCCCTCGAACACAACCTTGCCGCCGTCGTGGCCGGCACCCGGACCGAGGTCGATGATCCAGTCGGCGTGCGCCATGACGGCTTGGTGGTGCTCGATCACGATGACCGACTTGCCGGAGTCGACGAGGCGGTCGAGCAGGCCCAGCAGGTTGGCGACGTCGGCCAGGTGCAGCCCGGTGGTCGGTTCGTCCAGGACGTAGATCCCGCCCTTCTCCCCCATCCGCATGGCGAGCTTGATCCGCTGGCGTTCGCCGCCGGACAGCGTGTTGAGCGGCTGGCCGAGCTTGAGGTAGCCGAGGCCGACGTCCTCCAGGCGTCCGAGGATCGTGGCCGCAGCCGGCGTCTTTGCGTCACCCTCGGCGAAGAAGGCGTGCGCGTCGGTGATCGGGAGGTCGAGCACCTCGGCGATGTTGAGGCCACCGAAGGTGAGCTCCAGGACCGACGCCTGGAACCGCTTGCCGCCACATTCGTCGCACAGCGTCGCGACGGTCTCCATGAAGCTCAGCTCGGTGTAGATCATCCCGTTGCCGTTGCAGCTCCCGCAGGCGCCTTCGGAGTTGGCACTGAACAACGCGGGCTTCACGTTGTTCGCCTTCGCGAACGCCTTGCGGATCGGCTCCAGCAACCCCGTGTACGTCGCCGGGTTGCTCCGTCGCGAGCCCTTGATGGCGCCCTGGTCCACGACCACGACGCCCTCACCGCCTGCGACGGAACCGTGGATCAGCGAGCTCTTGCCCGAGCCGGCGACACCGGTGACGACACACAGCACGCCGAGCGGGATGTCGACCGACACGTCCTGCAGGTTGTGGGTGGACGCGCCGCGGATCTCGAGCTTGTCGGAGGCCTTGCGCACGTCGGTCTTGAGTTCTGCCCGGTAGCTGAGGTGCCGACCGGTGACGGTGTCGGAATCGTGCAGCGCAGCAACATCGCCCTCGAAGGTCACCATCCCGCCGGCTGAACCAGCGCCCGGCCCGAGGTCGACGACGTGGTCGGCGATCACGATGGTCTCGGGCTTGTGCTCGACGACCAGCACGGTGTTGCCCTTGTCCCGCAGTTCGAGCAGGAGGTTGTTCATCCGCTGGATGTCGTGCGGGTGCAGCCCAATGGTGGGTTCGTCGAAGACGTAGGTGACATCGGTGAGCGCCGACCCGAGGTGGCGGATCATCTTGGTGCGCTGGGCCTCTCCCCCCGACAGCGTCCCGGCGGGCCGGTCCAGCGAGAGGTAGCCGAGTCCGATCTCGACGAACGAGTCGAACAGGTGCAGCAGGTTGGCCAGCAGGGGGGCGACCGAGGGGTCCTTGATCTTGCGGACCCAGTCAGCGGCATCGGTGATCTGCATCGCACACACGTCCGCAATGCCGAGACCGTTCACCTTCGAAGAACGAGCGGCCTCGTTGAGGCGGGTGCCCTGGCACGCGGGACAGGCCGCGAAGACGGCCGCCTTCTCGACGAAGGCCTTGATGTGTGGCTGCAGTGAGTCGACGTCCTTGCTGAACATCGACTTGCGGATCTTGGGGATCAGGCCTTCGTAGGTGATGTTGATCTTGTCGACCTTCACCTTGCGCGGTTCGGCGTAGAGGAAGTCCTCGCGCTGCGCGGCCGTGAACTTCTTGATCGGGATCTCGGCCGGCACGGCCTCCTTGAAGGCCGCGACCATCCAGCCGTCCGCGGTGTAGCCCGGCACCAGGATGGCGCCCTCGACCAGTGACTTGCTCTCGTCGAAGATCTGGGTGAGGTCCAGGTCGGACACACTCCCCCGGCCCTCGCACTCGGCGCACATGCCACCGAGGTAGACAGCCTGGCGGACGACATTCTTCTCGACCTTGCCGCCGGCCTTCTCGGTGCTCATCACGCCGCTGGCCTTGCGGGTCGGGACGTTGAAGGAGAACGCCGTGGGCGGACCGATGAACGGGTCACCGATCCGGCTGAACAGCACGCGCAGCATCGCATTGGCGTCGGTGGCGGTGCCGACGGTGGAACGGGCGTTGGCCCCCATCCGCTCCTGGTCCACGAGGATCGCGGTGGTGACACCCTCGATGTTGTCGACTTCCGGGCGCGCGAGGTTCGGCATGAAGCCCTGGACGAAGGTGCTGTAGGTCTCGTTGATCATCCGCTGCGACTCGGCAGCGATGGTCGCGAACACCAGTGAACTCTTGCCGGAGCCCGAGACGCCGGTGAACACGGTCAGCCGTCGCTTCGGCAACTCGACGCTGACGTCCTTCAGGTTGTTCTCCCGTGCGCCCTGGACCCGGATCAGGTCGTGGCTGTCCGCTGCGTGGGGGGTGGTGCTCACTGGTGTCTCCATCAGTTGGGTGGATCAGGGCGAGGGGGGTGCGGCTCAGGCCTGGTTGATGCGGACGTGGTTGCCGGCCGGGTCACGGAATGCGCAGTCGCGGACGCCGTACGGCTGGTCGATGGGCTCCTGGATGACCTCGGCGCCCGTGGCCTGGATCTTCTCGAACGTGGCGTCGAGGTCGGGCGAGCTGAGGACCACCGTCGCGTAGGTGCCCTTGGCCATCATCTCGGCGATGGTGGTGCGCTCCTCGTCGGTGATGCCCGGGTCGGCCGCCGGTGGGGTGAGCACGATCGACGGGCTGGTCTGGCCGGCCGGCGCGACGGTCACCCAACGCATGTCGCCGTAGCCGACGTCGTTGAGGATCTCGAAGCCGAGGACGTCGCGGTAGAACGCCACCGAGGCCTCGGCGTCGGTGTGCGGAAGGAAGCTGTGCTGGAGGCTGAGGTTCATGTCGCTCACGCTAGCGGCGCCTCGAACCGTGGCGCTTCTTGATTCCTGATCACATCCGGACTCGTCTGCGCCCCTCCCCTGCGCATCGGCCGGGTGGCCTTCTTCGTCACGCACGACGGCGGCTCGGCCGGCTGCTCTCCGGCCGCGTCGGTCTGTTCGCGGTAGATGCTCGGAGCCACGCCGACGAGCTCGGTGAACCGTGTGCTGAACGTGCCGAGCGAGGAGAACCCGACCTCGAAGCAGACGTCGGTGACGCTGACGTCGCCACGGCGCAGCAACGCCATCGCGCGCTCGATCCGACGTGTCATCAGGTAGGAGTACGGCGGTTCGCCGTACGCCCGCTTGAACTCCCGGCTGAGATGCCCGGCCGACATGTGGACGTCGCGGGCCAGCGCCTCGACGTCGAGCGGCCTCGCGTACTCCCGGTCGATCCGGTCGCGAACCCGCCGCAGCCGGGCCAGTTGGCGCAGGTACTCGGTGTCCGGTCCGCTGGTCACGTCCGCCATGTTCCCATGTCGATCAACGAACGCTCAGCCCATGACCCAGGCTTCACTGCGTCGCCACAACTCGTCGGCGAGCTCGTCGGTTGCGTACTTCGACGGCGTCTTCTCGCGACTGTTGTCGTAGTAGAGACCCGAGTCGCCGGCGACATCGGGTGACGTGGCGCAGTACAACGACGTCTTCGCGCCGTCGGCCGTCGACTTCATGAACAACTTGAGTACGTGCCGCAGCCCGAACGGCACCTCACGCCACACGTCGGAGGCGATCGCTCCCGGGTGGAGGGAGTACGTCGCCACGCCGGTCCCCTGCAGGCGGCGCGCGAGCTCCTGGGCGTGGAGCACGTTGGCGAGCTTGGACACGCAGTACTCGTCGAAGGCGGTACGCGACACAGCCGGCTGCCGCACGGCGTCCCAGTCGATGCCCTTGGCGCGGTAGTGCCCGGTGCTGGCGACGTTGACGATGCGGCCGGGGCCGCTCTCGATCAGGTGCTCGCGCAGCAACTCCGTGAACAGGAACGGGCCGACGTGGTTGGTG
Source organism: Nocardioides sp. WS12 (assembly GCF_014108865.1). Taxonomy (NCBI): domain Bacteria; kingdom Bacillati; phylum Actinomycetota; class Actinomycetes; order Propionibacteriales; family Nocardioidaceae; genus Nocardioides; species Nocardioides sp. WS12. The sequence continues at coordinate 3,080,283 of NZ_CP053928.1, forward strand.
CCGAAGGCGAGCTCGAACCCGCTGGCCGTCAGCCCCTTCGCGCCGGCGAGACCGGCGTTGTTGATCAGCACGTGCAGCGGTTCGCCGGATTCGAGGAACGTCGTGGCGGCCTTGCGGACCGACGACAGGTCACCCAGGTCGAGCGCCAGGAAGTCGAGGTCGGTGTTGCCCGTCTCCCCCGCGATCTCATCGATCGCTGCCTTCGTCTTGTCCTCCGAGCGCCCCGCCAGGACGACACGGGCGCCCCGGCCTGCGAGCGCGCGCACAGTTTCCTTGCCGATGCCCGTGTTGGCACCGGTGACCAGGAAGGTGCGGCCAGCCAGGTCGCTCACGCAGTCAGGCCGATCCGGATCGCGAACAGGTCGAGCCCATGCGGAAGCGGCTTCCCCGGGTTGAGCGACGGGCTGACCAGGGCCGGCGTGGCTCGGCGGAGCAAGGCAGCGAGGAACGCCTGTCCCAGGAACACCGACATCCCTGCACCCGGGCACCCCTGGGGGCCGTGACTGAAGAAGTTGAACGACCAGGATGCACCCGCATCGCCGGTGGCCCATTCGCCCGGCGCGAACCGGTCGGCGTACTTGACCCGGTCGGTGTCACGGTGGTTGAACAGGTTCGACATCAGGACCTGGGTGCCGGCCGGCAGCACGCGCCCGTCGGGGAAGGTGATGTCCTCCGTCGCGACGCGACCGAACATGGGAGTGGTCGGCCACAGGCGCATGGCTTCCTGGATGACGCCGCCGAGGTAGTCGAGCTGCGCGACCGACTTGGCCGCGCTGACGTCCACGCCTTCCAGTTCGGCGTACACCTCGCGGCGCTGCTCCGGGTGGCTGCCGATCAGGGCCAGCGCACGCGCCAGGTTGGCCGGGAGGGTGTCGCCCATCGCGAACAGCCAGTGGATCAGCTGACCGGGGACGGCGGTCTTCTCATCATGCGGAGCCTTGGCGACCAGTGCGACGAGCGAGCCCTTCTCCGCTGCGTCGATGTACGCCGAAATCCGCTCCACGAGCTCGTCGTACCCCTTCGCGGGCTTGCCGGGCGTCTTGTTGCCCGCCGACATCAGCGTGCCGAGCAGGGCAGTGAGCTCGGTGTCGTCGGCCGCGGCGTCACCGAACACCACGCGCCGGGTGATCCGCTGGAAGGCGGCGTTGAGTTCGTCGTACCCGATCTCGCCCTTGAGGCCGGCTGCTTCCTCTCCGGCCACCTTCGTCATCCGGGCGCCGAGCGAGTGCAGGGGCTTGCCGGTCTGGAGCACGCTCACCGCGAAGGCGCGGCGGTTGTGCCACAGGTCCGCGCGCGACAATGTCAGGGCGTCGGGCTGGAAGGCGCTCATCCCGGCCTTCTTGGCCGGCGGGTCCGAGGCGAACGGCTCGGGCGAACCACCGAGCACGAACTCGATGTCCGCGGGATCACTCAGGAACAGCGTCTCGTCGGTGGCGACGCGGACGTAGAACGGTCCGGGACCGTACTTCCGGACGAGGCCCTGGATCAACATGAATCCGAACAGGTCGGCGCGGGCCACGCCGGCCACCTTCGTGGGGAGCTCGCGCTTCTTGAACAGTCCCTGGATCACGTTCGGGACTCCGACCTGCGCGGTGAAGCGCACGCCCTCGATCACAGATGCGCGCGGAAAGTCCGTCGTACTACCCATCACAGTCCTCCACGGTGTTGGTCCTTCATCGGTTGATTCATGGTGGAGTCGACGGCCCAGCGCCGACGTACTTCCAGAGCGAGGCACAGTTCAGCGACCTGGCGGGGATCGGAGATCGACCGCCCGGTGTACTCCTCGAGTCGGTGCAGGCGTTGGCGCACCGTGTTCGGGTGGAGGAACAGTGCCTCCGCTGTCTGCGCGGTGGATCCACCGGCGTCCAGCCACGCACTGAGGGTCTCGATCAGCAGGTCACGATCTGCCGGCCGCTGCTCGTCGAGCCGTGCGAACACATTGCGGGCGACGCGCTGCAGCATTTCCGGTGACCCGGAAGCCGCGAGCGCGAGCGGCGAGTCCTCGAAGACCCGGACGAGCATTCCGGTGCCCGCACGGGCGCTCTGCAAGGCGACCTCCGCCATGACAACGGCGTCGTGGGCATCGTTCAGGTCGTCGAACGGTGCGCTGACACCGACCGGGGCTGTCGCCAGTGTGCGAAGCCTGTCCGTCAGGACTGCCAGCCGATCGGGCTGGCGGATCTCGACGATGCCGATCTGGCGTTCGGGCCGCAGCAACCACACGGACGCAAGATCACGGGACATCAACTGTTCCTCGATACCCGCGATCGCCGGTTGGCCGAGCGTCGCGACGGACATGGACACGGCGACGTACGGACCGGTGACGCCCAGACCGAGGATCCCCGCGAGTTCCCACACGGTGGCCCGTTCACCGATCCGTCCGCTGAGCAAGGCGTCGACCAGGGCCGCTCGCCGCTCGCCGTGGCGGACCAGTTGCGCCGCGACGACCTCACCATGGGCGGCCGTCGCTGCGTGGGCGAAGGAGTCATGTGCGACCACCGCCACCTCGGTGGCTGCGAGCATCGTTTCGGTGTCGACCTGTGCTGCGCGGCTCTCCCCCAGCACGTGCTCCCAGATGTGCCGGAAGCCCACGCGGTAGGCGGCCAGGAGGGTTGCGAGCGGAACGCCGTCGTCTGCACGTTGACGACCTGTCGCGTCGGCCGCGGACAGGTCGAGCTGTTCATCCCCGGTCAAGGCAGTGAAGACGAAGCGGAGATGGTCCACGCAGTTGGCCCGTAGCTCCGTGATCGGGACCGTGGCCGACCCGTCATAGAAGGGGACCTGGCTGACGACCGCGTCGGCGAGGTCTGCGCCGAGCTCCTCGACCCGCAGCAGGAGCGCGCGCCCGAGGGCGGCGACGTCCGTCGGGACGTCTGCCTCCGGATCGTGGATCCGGTCGTCCTCGTCGACGCGCATGGACCTGATAGTAGGGCCGCCGGGCGCTCACGTCGGTGTGTTCAAACACTGTCTTACCGGGCAATGACAGTGTCGGGACACATAGACGCGAGCGCATGGCGCTCGTCACACTGAGCGCTTGAGTGGGTGCCGATGGGGGCACGACCTGTACTCGAGAAAGCAGGAACCGATGGTCCAGTGGCACCAGAATCCTTCCTTGATCCTTCAGATCAAGGCTCTCTCGGGCACTCGAGACGACTTGCGAGCCAAGAACCTCTTCGAGGCCGACAGCGTCCGTCCCGAAGTGGATCCGAAGGAGACGCCACCGGAGGAAGCAGTCCGTGCGCGCACGCCGGACGGCACCTGGAACGACCTCGGCTGCAAGCACATGGGTGCCAAGGGCACCGGATTCGGTCGCAACGCCCCGCTCGACAAGACCGTGCCCGACGTGAAGCGACTGCTCGACCCCGACCCGCGGGTGATCAGTTCGCGGCTGATGGCGCGCGACACGTTCAAGCCGGCCGGGATCATCAACGGCCTCGCCGCTGCCTGGCTGCAGTTCGAGAACCACAACTGGTTCTTCCACGGCGACGGTCTCGCCGACCGCACCATCGACATCCCGTTGCAGGACGGGGACGACTTCCCCGAGAACCCGATGCGGATCCGGTCCACGGTGCCGATGGACGGTGAAGAGATCACCGGCGGATGCCCGGCGCCGGCGTTCGCCAACCAGCAGGCGCACTGGTGGGACGGCTCGCAGGTCTACGGCAGCGGCAGCGAGAAGCAGAACAAGATGCGCACCTACGTCGACGGCAAGATCAAGGTCGGCGAGGACGGTCGCCTGCTCAAGAGCGACGTCCCCGGCGTCGACCTGACCGGCATGCAGGAGAACTACTGGGTGGGCGTCGGCCTGCTCCACACGATGTTCTCCCGCGAGCACAACGCGGTCTGCGACGAACTCAAGAAGGCCTATCCGTCGCTCAGCGACCAGCGCCTCTTCGAACTCGGTGTCCTCGTCGTCTCCGCCCTCATCGCGAAGATCCACACGGTCGAGTGGACTCCCTGCGTGTTGCGCCACCCGGCGCTCCAGATCGCCATGTCGGCCAACTGGTACGGCGCCCTGGGCGAGTCCTTCAAGGACAAGTTCGGGCGAATCGGCGACAGCGAGGCCATCTCCGGCATCATCGGCTCGAAGGCGGACCATCACTCGGCACCGTTCTCACTGACCGAGGAGTTCGTCGCGGTCTACCGGATGCACCCGCTCATCGCCGATGACTGGGACTTCTACTCCCTCGAGTCCGGTGAGTTCCTCGAGCACCGCGACTTCACCGAGCTCCAGGGCATGCACACGCGCGACTTCATGGACAGCATGGAGATGGGCGACATGTGGTACTCCTTCGGCCGCGCCTCTGCCGGCGCCGTGAGCCTGAAGAACTACCCCAATGCGCTGCGCAAACTGACCCGCGTCGACGGCCAGATCACCGACCTGGCCACCCTCGACATCGTCCGCGACCGCGAACGTGGCGTGCCTCGCTACAACGACTTCCGCGAGATGCTCCGGATGCCGCGGCGCAAGTCGTTCGACGACATCACTCCGAACAAGGCCTGGGCCAAGGAGATGGCCGAGATCTACAAGGGCGACGTCAACGCCGTCGACCTCCAGATCGGCATGCAGGCCGAGAAGCCGCCGAAGGGCTTCGGCTTCTCTGACACCGCGTTCCGGATCTTCGTCCTGATGGCCTCGCGGCGGCTCAAGAGCGACCGGTTCTTCACCGAGGACTACCGCCCCGAGATCTACACGCAGGTGGGCCTGGACTGGGTGAACAACACCACCATGAAGGACGTCATGGAGCGGCACTACCCCGAGCTCACCCCAGTCATTGGCGACATCGAACGGGTCTTCGCGCCGTGGCACGCCGTCGGCGAATCCGAGCCGAACAAGAAGAACCCGGTCGGTCGCCTCGCCGACACCGTCAAGGGATACGTCCCGCTCGGGTGACGTGACTAGTGTGGCCGTATGGCGCTGAGCGTCTTTGATCTCTACTCGGTCGGCATCGGCCCGTCCTCGTCGCACACTGTCGGCCCCATGCGGGCCGCGAAACAGTTCGCGGACGGGCTCGCTGCCGACGGCTTGATCGCGTCCGTGGGCCGGGTGCGGGCCGAGTTGTTCGGTTCCCTCGGCGCGACCGGGCACGGGCACGGGTCCGAGAAGGCGGTGATCCTCGGCCTCGAGGGGGCTGAGCCGGCGACCGTCGACATCGCGACGTACGACGACCGGGCGGCCGCCGTACGGACTGCGAAGCGGTTGTCCCTGGCCGGCCAGCACGAGGTCGACTTCGGTGAGGACGACCTCGTCATGCACCGACGCCGGTCGTTGCCAGGTCACCCCAACGGCATGCTCTTCATTGCGTACGACGCCAGCGGGGCGGTGCTGCGCGAACGGATCTACTACTCCGTCGGTGGCGGCTTCGTGGTGGACGAGGACGCGATCGGAGCCGACCGCGTGGTGGCCGACGAGACGCCAGTCCGCTTCCCGTTCAACAACGCGGGCGAGCTGCTGGCGGCGTGTGCGGAGAACGGTTTGAGCGTCAGTGACGTGATGCTGGCCAACGAACTGTCGTGGCGCACCGAGGACGAGGTACGGGCCGGGCTGCTCGAGATCTGGGAGGCGATGGCCGCGTGCGTGCGCGCGGGTTGTGCGAGCGAGGGCGTGCTGCCCGGTGGCCTCAAGGTGCCGCGTCGTGCTCCGGCGCTGCTCGCCCGACTCACCGAGTCACCCGACGACCACGACCCGCTGCGCGCCATGGACTGGGTGAACCTGTTCGCCCTGGCCGTCAACGAGGAGAACGCCGCCGGCGGCCGGATGGTGACCGCCCCGACCAACGGAGCAGCCGGAATCATCCCCGCGGTGCTGCACTATTACGTTCGTTTCGTCCCGGGCGCCACCGACGACGGGATCGTGAGGTTCCTGCTGACGGCCGGCGCCATCGGTGCCTTGTTCAAGCAGAACGCCTCGATCTCCGGCGCCGAGGTCGGCTGCCAGGGCGAGGTGGGCTCGGCTTGCTCGATGGCGGCCGGTGCGTTCTGCGAGGTGATCGGCGGGAGCCCCCAGCAGGTCGAGAACGCTGCCGAGATCGGGATCGAGCACAACCTCGGCCTGACCTGCGACCCGGTCGGCGGCCTCGTCCAGATCCCGTGCATCGAACGCAACGCCATCGCCTCGGTGAAGGCCATCAACGCTGCCCGGCTGGCGCTCGTCGGCACCGGGCTCCACACCGTGAGCCTCGACCGAGCCATCAAGACGATGCGCGACACCGGGCGCGACATGCACACCAAGTACAAGGAGACCTCGCGCGGCGGCCTCGCCGTGAACGTCATCGAGTGTTGAGCCCGTGGCTAGGGTCGAAGAGATGACTCACCAGAGTGCTGCCGACGTGTTCGAGGACAAGCTTGCCGACTGGCGGGCCTGGGCCGAGGCGCCCTGGGGGCAGATCCGGTTCGCGGTCGTCGAGGAGACGTTGCGGCGCCAGGTCGCCGAACTCGGCGGTGGCCCGCTCCGCATCCTCGACGTGGGCGGTGGGGACGGGCGCGACGCCGTACCGCTGGCCGTGGCAGGCCATCACGTGACGATCGTCGATCCGGCACCTGGCTGGCTGGCGGAGGCGCAGCGACGGGCCACCGAGGCCGGCGTCACCGACCGGATCGAGACGGTCAGTGGGTCGCTGGACGACCTGGCCGCAACAGATGGCCTGGCGAGCGACTTCGACCTCGTGCTGTGCCACTTCGTCCTGCACTACCGCTCCCCCGGTCCGGCTGATCTCGTGCGCCTCGCCGCCCGGGTCCGACCCGGCGGTCGGGTGTCGGTGATGGCGCCGAACCCCGAGGGGCGCGTGGTCATGGCCCTGACCCGGCGAGGCCCGGCCGCCGCTCTCGCCGAGCTCGAGGCCGACACCATGCCATCGCACGCCTTCGACCACACGGCCCGCAAGATCGACGCCGAGGACATGGCCGCGGAACTGGCCTCAGCAGGCCTCCGCGTCGTCCATCGCTACGGCGCCCGGATCGCGAACGACTTCCTCGCTGATGACCGGTTGAAGCAGGACGCGACCTACTTCGCCGACCTCGCCCGACTGGAGTTGGCGCTCTGCGACCGTGAGCCGTTCCTGCGCATGGGCGGTATGTGGCAACTGGTGGCCGAGAAGCCTGACGCGTCCGTTCCACGGACAGGACATCCGTGATTTGTGACGCAGGTCATGTCACGCTGTGCCCATGAGCGGCCTGGCACTGGTGATCCTTCTCGCGTCCGTCCTTGCAGTCATCGCGTTCATCGCCGTGCTCTTCGCGGTGGTCTTCTTTGCTGGCAAGTCGGGTCGCAGGGCCCAGCAGCACCGCTCCTGAACCGTTCCGGGGTCGGACGGGGTCAGGGCTGCAGCAACACCTTGACCGCGCGACGCTCGTCCATCGCCCGGTAGCCGTCGGGCGACTGGTCGAGCGGCAGGGTCAGGTCAAACACCTGACCCGGGTCGATCTTCCGCTCGACGACCAGGTCGAGCAGGTGGGGCAGGTACTGCCGGACCGGCGCGATGCCGCCGCGCAGGCCGACGTTCTTGGCGAACAGGGTGCCCACGGGCAGGTCGACCCCGTGCGGGACGCCCACGAAGCCGACGCCGCCACCGGGGCGGGTGACATTGATGGCCGTGGTCATCGCGTCGTTGGTGCCGACGCACTCCAGCGCCGCGTCGACGCCGATGCCACCAGAGATCTCCATGACCTCGGCGACACCCTCCTTGCCGCGCGCAGCAACGACGTGGGTGGCGCCGAAGGCGCGCGCAATGGCCTGTCGCGGTTCGTGTCGAGACATCGCAATGATCTTCTCCGCGCCGAGAACCGACGCGGCGAGCACGCCGCACAGGCCGACCGCGCCGTCGCCGACGACCACCACCGTGTCCCCCGCCTTGACGCCTGCGGCGACCGCGGCGTGCCACCCGGTCGGCATCACGTCGCTCAGGGCGAGGATCGAAGCAACCAGATCAGCGTCCGGGACGCCGTTGGTGGAGACCAGGCTGCCGTCGGCCTGGACCACGCGGGCGTACTCCGCCTGCCCACTGGAGGTCATGCCGAGGTTCACGCAGGCGGACTGGGCGCCCGCGAGGCAGTGGGCGCAGGTGTTGTCGCAGTGGCAGAACGGGACGACCACGAAGTCACCCGGCTTGAACGATGCGACCTCGCTGCCCACCTCCTCGACGATGCCGATGCACTCGTGGCCGATCGTCGAACCCGGACGGATCGGGTTCTCGCCGCGGTAGGGCCACAGGTCCGAGCCGCAGATGCAGCCCGCCGTGACCTTGATGATGGCGTCGGTGGGCTTCTTGATCACGGGGTCCGGAACCTCTTCGACCCGAATGTCCCCGGCACCGTGAATCGTCGTCGCGCGCATGGCGTGATCCTGCCATGGCGGCCGAACCGTTGAAGCGTGACGGTGCGTCGCGGGTACCGGTTATCTCATATATGAGTTACCGTCGTGGAATGACTTCTGAGGACTCCGGCGACGACTACAAGGGTCGCATCGGCAACCTGATCCGTGACGCGCGCAAGCACCGCGGCCTCACCCAGGCCCAGCTCGCCGACCGGCTCGGCACCAGCCAGAGTGCGATCAACCGCATCGAGAAGGGCCATCAGAACCTGTCCCTCGAGATGCTGGCCCGCATCGGCAGCGCAGTCGATTCGGAGATCGTCGCGGTCGGCGCCGGCCCCACGCACCTGCGGGTCAAGGGCCCGACGACGCTGGTCGGCAGCATCGACGTGAAGACCTCGAAGAACGCCGGTGTCGCGCTGCTGTGCGCCTCGCTGCTCAACCGCGGTCGGACCACCCTGCGCAAGGTCGCCCGGATCGAGGAGGTCAACCGCCTGCTCGAGGTGCTCGACAGCCTCGGGGTCCAGACCCGCTGGATCAACGCGGAGAACGACCTCGAGATCATCCCGCCCAAGGAGCTCGACCTCACCAAGATCGACGAGGAGGCGGCCCGCCGTACCCGCTCGGTGATCATGTTCCTGGGCCCGCTGATGCACCGCTCCGAGGACTTCGACCTGCCGTACGCCGGTGGCTGCAACCTCGGTACCCGCACGGTGGAGCCGCACATGTCGGCCCTGCGGCCCTTCGGCCTCGAGGTCAAGGCCACCGACGGCTGGTACCACGCGCAACTGAACCGCGCGATCGTCCCGACCCGACCGATCGTGCTGACCGAGCGCGGCGACACGGTCACCGAGAACGCGCTGATGGCTGCCGCGCTCCACCCGGGCACCACGGTCATCCGCAACGCGTCCTCGAACTACATGGTCCAGGACCTCTGCTTCTTCCTGCAGGCGCTCGGCGTCCAGGTCGACGGCATCGGTACGACGACCCTGACCGTGACGGGCTGTGAGTCCATCGACGTCGACGTCGACTACTCCCCCAGCGAGGACCCGATCGAGGCGATGTCGCTGCTCGCCGCGGCGATCGTGACCCGCTCGGAGATCACCATCGAGCGTGCGCCGATCGAGTTCCTCGAGATCGAGCTCGCCGTGCTCGAGGAGATGGGTTTCCGCTACACCCTGACCGAGGAGTACCTCGCCGCCAACGGCCGGACCCGGCTCGTGGACATCACCACGCACCCCTCGGACCTGGTTGCGCCCCGCGACAAGATCCACCCGATGCCGTTCCCGGGCCTCAACATCGACAACCTGCCGTTCTTCGCGGTGATCGGTGCCGTGGCCGAGGGCACGACCTACCTGCACGACTGGGTCTACGACAACCGGGCGATCTACCTCACCGAGCTCAACAAGCTCGGTGGCCGGGTGACCCTCCTGGACCCGCACCGCGTGCAGATCGAGGGACCGACCTCGTGGACCGGCGCCGAACTGATCTGCCCCCCGGCGCTGCGGCCCGCGGTCGTCGTACTGCTGGCAATGCTGGCCAGCAAGGGCACGTCGGTCCTGCGCGGGACCTACGTCATCCACCGTGGCTACGAGGACCTCGCCGAGAGGCTGAGTTCACTCGGCGCCGACATCGAAACGTTCCGCGACATCTGATCGGCGGCCGGCGATGTACCTCCAGCCCGGCAAGGTCCTGGCGTTCGCACACCGCGGCGGGGCCTACCACCCCGAGATCGAGGGTCTCGAGAACACGATGGCGGCCTTTCGGCACGCGGCTGCCCTCGGCTACGACTACCTCGAGACCGATGTCCACCTGACCGCGGACGGCGTGCTCCTCGCCTTCCACGACGACGTCCTGGACCGGGTCACCGACCAGAAGGGCGCGGTTCGCGACCTCACCCTGGCCGAGGTCCGCAAGGCCCGGATCGGCGGCCGCGAAGAGGTGCCGACACTCGTCGACCTGCTCGACGCCTTCCCGTCGGCCCGGTTCAACATCGACATCAAGTCCGAGGACGCGGTGGCCCCCCTGGCCACGCTGATCCGTGACCGGGACCTCTGGGACCGGGTGATGGTCGGTTCCTTCTCGCGACGACGCACCAGCCGCTTCCGCAGGTTGACCGACGGCCGGGTCCCGACCGCCGCCGGCCTGTGGCAGATCGTCGTCTTCCGGTTCTCCCCCAGCGCTGCGATCGCACATCGTCTCGCCGGCGACGAGTTCGCTGCCTTCCAGGTCCCGCACCGGCGAGGGCGGCTGACCGTGGTGACGCCCGGGTTCGTACGCAGGGCCCATGCCGCGGGGCACCAGGTGCACGTGTGGACGATCGACGACCGCACTGAAATGACCGAGCTCCTCGACCGCGGAGTCGACGGCCTCTTCACGGACCGCACCGACGTGCTCAAGGATGTCCTCCAGGGGCGCGGCCAATGGCTGTCCGCGCAGGGAGGGACAACCACATGAAGTCGACCGACGGGCCTGCGGGCATCGCCGATCTCACACCACTGAACCGGGCCAAGGAACAGCGCGCCTGGTTCTTCTACGACTGGGCCAACTCGGCGTTCGCCACCACGATCGCCGGCGTCCTGTTCGCGCCGTACCTCATCTCGATCGCGGAGAAGGCCGCCTGTGGCTTCGTCAGCGAGGACGACCACAAGTGCCGTCAGAGCCTCGAGTTGCTCGGGCTCTCGATCTCGCCTGGCTCCCTGCCGTCGTACGTCATCACCCTCTCCACCGTGCTCGGAGCGCTGCTCTACCCATTGATCGGCGCCCTCGCCGACCGCACCGCCCGCAAGCCCACACTGCTCGCCGGCTTCGCCTGGACCGGCGCTGCTGCGGCCGGCCTGCTGTTCTTCCTGGTCGATGACAACTGGCTGTTCGGCAGCATCGTCTTCATCGTGGCCAACCTGGCGTTCGGCGCCTCGACCGTCATCAATGACGCGATCTTGCCGATCATCTCCGAGGAGTGGGAGCGAGATCGCGTCTCCTCCATCGGCTGGGCCTACGGGTACGCCGGCGGTGGACTGCTGTTGGCAGTGAACTTCGGCGTCGTCACCTTCCATGACTCCCTTGGCCTGAGTACGGCGACCGCGGTCCGGCTCTGCATGCTCTCCGGTGCCATCTGGTGGGCAGCGTGGACGGTCATCCCGTGGCGCGGCATCAAGCACCATCCCCCGGCAGCCGTCGAGCACGTGGAGGGCGGCATCGTCGCCCGCTCGTTCGGCCAGCTGTTCGCGACGCTGAAGGACCTGCGCAACTACCCCGTCGCGCTGACCTTCCTGGTCGCCTACCTGTTCTTCAACGACGGCATCCAGACGGTCATCGGGTCGGCCGCCATCTTCGGCGAGAAGGAGCTCGGCTTCGCGACCGGAACTGTCCTCGGCACGTACCTGCTCGTTCAGTTCGTGGCCGTCTTCGGTGCCGTCGGGTTCGGCCGCCTGGCACGGCGCCATGGCGCGAAGAAGGTCATCCTCTGGGGCCTGTGCATCTGGATGGTCATCGTCAGCGCCGCCTTCTTCATCCCGGACGAGACGCTGTGGCCCTTCCTGCTGCTGGCCGTCGCGATCGGCGTGGTCCTCGGTGGCACCCAGGCGCTTGCCCGGTCCTACTTCTCCCTGTTCATCCCGAAGGGCAAGGAGGCCGAGTACTTCAGCCTCTACCACGCCATGGACCGCGGGACGTCCTGGTTCGGAACGCTCACGTTCGGGCTGGTCTACCAGTTCTCCGGCTCCTACCGGCCGGCGATCTTCGCGCTGATCGCGTTCTTCGTGATCGGGGCCCTGCTGCTCCTCCGGGTGGACACCGAGCGGGGCATCCGAGAGGCTGGCAACACCCCACCGCCCGTGATCTGACGTGACGGCGGACACCCGCCCGGTTTGCGAAAGGCTGGAACCTTTTACCGGCGGGTAGCGTTGACAGATCAGAGACGAAACACGGGAGGTGGAGTTCTCATGGCTGAGCGGACATTGCGGGGCGCCCGACTGGGGGGCCAGTCGTTCGAGGACGAGCGCGGAATTGAGTTTGCGGCTCGCCAGCAGGTGGGTTATCGCTGCACCCAGGGACACGAGTTCGAGATCACCATGTCGATCGAGGCCGACGTGCCCGCGGTGTGGGAGTGCCCGCGCTGCGGAGCCGAGGGCGAGAGCACCTCGGGCATCGAGCGTGAAGTGAAGGTCGAGAAGCCCCAGCGCACCCACTGGGACATGTTGCTGGAGCGGCGCTCGGAGAAGGAGCTCGAAGAGATCCTCACCGAGCGGCTGGAGTTGCTGCGTGGCGGCGAGATCGGTCCGGCGCACCTGCACCGGGCCAACGCTCGCAAGCGGAAGGCCGCCAAGGCCTGACGCTGTCGTCAGGCCCTACTCGGGATCGACGACCTCGCCCCGGACCACGTCGCCCTGCGGCGGTGTTCCGGGGCTTGTTCGCGTTCCGGGCCCCGTTCGAATCGTGATCCGGTTGACGGCGTACGACGTCAGCAACCCGCGGAACAGCGGGCGGGTGATCGGCAGGATCAGCAGGATGCCGAGGATGTCGGTCACGAACCCGGGGCTGAGCATGAAGGCTCCGCCCAGCACCACCAGCACGCCGTCGGCGAGTTCACGGGCGGGCATCTGACCGGTCTGCAGTCGCGCCTGGAGCGCCTGCCAGGCGCGCCGACCCTCCCGCTTGATCAGCCAGGCGCCGATGATGCTGTCGAGCACCAGCAGCAGGATCGTCCACCAGGGACCGATCGCCTGACCGACCTGGATGAGCACGAAGATCTCCAGGATCGGCATCACGACGAACGCCAGGAACAGCACCAGCGCTGCCCGGCGCCCGCCTCGTCTCACCATGTCGACCCCATGCCCCACCTCATCGACGCAGCCGCGCCTTGAACTTGCTCCAGCGCTCACGCAGGCCCCACGCGGTGATCCGCTTGAGGGATTCGATGGCGACCTGGCCGCTCATCTTCGACTCGCCGCGCACCCGCTCGACGAACTCGATCGGAACCTCGCGCACCGTCATACCGCCGCGCAGGGTGCGGGTGACCATGTCGGTCTGGAAGACGTAGCCGGTCGACTTGACCTCCTGGAGACGGATCTTCTCCAGGGTGGTCCGCCGGAACAGCCGGTAGCCGGCCGTGGCGTCGCGGACCGAGATGCCGAGCAGGATGCGGACGTAGAGATTCCCGCCGCGGGACAGCACCTCGCGCTGCCACGGCCAGTTGACGACCGAGCCACCGGGAATCCAGCGCGATCCGATGACCAGGTCGGCGTCGGCCAGGCCCGCCAGCAGGCGGTGCAGCTGTTCGGGCTGGTGCGAGCCGTCGGCGTCCATCTCGCCGATGACGTCGTAGCCGGCGGTGATCGCCCAGTCGAAGCCGGCGAGGTACGCCGCCCCGAGCCCGCCCTTGGCGGTGCGGTGCAGCACGTGGATCTGCGGGTCCTCGGCGGCCAACTCGTCCGCAACACGGCCGGTGCCGTCCGGGGATCCGTCGTCGACGACGAGGACGTCGAGGCTGGGCTGGGCGAGACGGAGCCGGCCGACGATCCAGGCGAGGTTCTCTGCCTCGTTGAACGTCGGAACGACCATGACAGTGCGGCCCAGGTCTGGGATGTGATCAGGCAACGGTTTCCTCCTCCGTGAACCCGGCCGACTCTTGCCTACGACGGTACGCGAAAGCGCCACACACGAGAGCAGCAAGGGTCATCACGGTGAACAACCGGGACGGCCACGCTCCCCAGCGCATCGCCGGGGTCAGGTCGGTGCTCAGACCGACCTCCTGGACCAGAACGGTGGTGGTGCGCGGCTCCGCCGACGCAACGACCGCGCCGTCGGGCCCGATCACGCCGCTGCGCCCGTTCGTCGAGGCGACCGCGAGCCATCGACCGGCCTCGATCGCCCGCATCCGGGTGATCGCGAACTGCTGCTCGATCTGGTGGGTGAAGATGAAGCTCGCGTTGCTCGTCTGGACGGTCAGCAACTCGGCGCCGTCCCGCACCTGGGCGGGCATGACGTCGTCGTACGCGACGTCGAAGCAGATGGCGTCGGCGAGGTCGACGCCCGCGACGCGGAGCGGTGTCTGGCGGGTGCCGCTCTTCATGTCGCGCGAGACCAGGGCGAGTTGCCCGAACTTCGGGTCCCAGTAGCGACGGAACGGGATGTATTCGCCGTACGGCACCGGGTGCTGCTTGGTGTAGCGGTCACCCGGGCCGCTCACTGGGTCCCACACGATGCCCTGGTTGAGGATGTGCTCCTCGCCGTCGTCGACGATGCCGCCGACGATCACCGGCACCCCGATGCTGGTCACGGCGTCGTGGATCCCCCGGTTGACCGGGGCGTCGAGGAACGGGTCGACCGCCGTCGAGTTCTCGGGCCACAGCACGAAGTCGGGCTTCGGGCGGGTGCCGGCTGCAACGTCCGCCGCGAGCTGCAGCGTCGCGTCGACGTGGTTCTCCGTGACCCCCCGCGGATCGAACAGGATGTCGTTGCCCGGACCGGGCACGTCGCCCTGCACCACGGCCACCGTCGTGGTGCCCGTCTCCTGGACGTCGTACGACAGGACAGCAGGGGTGATGAGGAGCGCCAGGACGCCCACCAGGGCGCCCGCACGCACCCGCCGCTCCCCTGTGTCGGACTCGACGAGATGGGCCAGCAGGAAGCCCGTGAGTGCCAGCAGGAAGGACAGCCCGGTCATCCCGACGTAGGCGACGGCGGGCGCGGTCGGGGTGTCGATGGCAGCGAACGCCAACCGGCCCCAGGGCAGGCCGCTGAACGGCCAGCCGCCGCGGAACGTCTCCATCGTGGTCCACGCCGCGGCCAGCCACACGGGAGCGGCTGGCAGGCGGCGGAGCACGGGTACGGCGAGGCCGAGCAGGCCGTAGAAGAGCGCTTCGAAGGCCGACAGCACCACCCAGGCGTCCGGCCCGACCGACGTCCGCATCCACGCGAGGTGGGTGAACATGAACCCGGCACCGAACAACACACCCAGCACGCCGGACCGGCGCACCGTGAGATCGCGCATCACGAGGGCGAAGCAGGCGACGCCGAAGGGCAGCAGCCAGGCGAGCGCGAGCGGTTCGAACGAGGCGGCCAGCAGGACCCCGCCGAACACCGCGAAGAAGGAGCGCTGCAGCACTCGCCGAGCCTAGTCGGCACCTTCACGAGCCATGGCATCAGGCTCGGAAGGGGCCGGGTCTCCTTCGGGCCATCGCGACTTTCGACTGGCGGCCGATGTGCGCGACGTTGTCTAGGGAGGTCCGGACCCTTCCGGTTCGCTCTCGAGGAGCGAACCGACCTCCGCGAACCGATGTCGGGTGGAGTTGGTGCTACTCCCCCGACGCCCGGCCACTCGGACGTCGGTCCGCCTGCCACGACCTGCACGAGCGAACGAATCCGTACTCTGGTCAGCCACGCCTTGCCTGTCAACCGCCTGCTGACCTGCACTGATACGTGTTCTCGCAGGTCAGCGCGGGATCACTGGCCCGGAAAAAACTCCAAAAAACATCGGAGACACCGGCGTGTCGCGAGCGGCGCGCCGAGGGCACTTCCGAACGGTGACGCTCAGCCGGAAACCGGACGGTTCTCGTAGTACGTCGAGAGCACGATCGTCGTGTGCGTCGAGACGTTGGCCACCGTGCGGATCCGCCCCAGCAGCCCTTCCATCTGGGCGGGCGACGTCGTCCGCACCTTGAGGATGTAGGACTCCTCGCCGGCCACCGACCAGCACGACTCGATCTCCGGCATGCCCACCAGTCGCTCGGGGCAGTCGTCCGGCTGGGACGGGTCGATCGGGCGGATGGCGATGAACGCCGTGAGGGGCAGGCCGATCTCGGCGTAGTTGACCGTCGCGCCGTAGCCGAGGATGAGACCGCGCTGTTCGAGGCGCTTGACGCGCTGGTGCACGGCTGAGGTGGAGAGGCCCGTGGTCCGTCCGAGATCGGTGTAGGACATCCGCCCGTCCTTGGCCAGGAGCTCCAGGATCTGCCGATCGATGACCTCGACCGCTGGATTGATGCTCTGGCTCACGGGGTCAGCCTAGGGCAGGCCGGCGTCGGCACCGGCCACATCTCGCTGTGGGGCCCTAGGCTGGGCCGCGATGACCGATCGACTGATGCTCCTCGACACCGCCAGCATGTACTTCCGCGCCTACTTCGGATCGCCCGAGATCCTCGCGCCCGACGGCACGAACGTGAATGCGGTGCGTGGCCTGCTGGGCTACATCTCGAGCCTGGTGGAGCAGTACGAGCCCACCCATCTCGTCTGCTGCTGGGACGACGACTGGCGTCCGCAGTGGCGCGTCGACCTCATCCCCACCTACAAGGCGCACCGCGTCGTCACCGAGGTCGCGGATGCTCCGGATGTCGAAGAGGTGCCCGACCCGCTCGGGTTGCAGGTGCCGATCATCCGCGAGGTGCTCGCGGCGTTCGGTATCGCCGTGATCGGAGCGCCCGGTTACGAGGCCGACGACGTCATCGGGACCCTGGCCACCGGTGCAGGCATGCCCGTGGACGCGGTGACCGGCGACCGCGACCTCTTCCAGTTGGTCGACGACGCCGCCGGGGTCCGGATTCTGTACATCGGCAAGGGCGTCGGGCGGCACGAGCGCGTCGACGAGGCCTGGGTCCTGGAGAAGTACGGCGTCCGCGCCGACCAGTACGCGGACTTCGCCACGTTGCGCGGGGACGCGTCCGACGGACTGCCCGGTGTGAAGGGTGTCGGCGACAAGACGGCCGCCTCGCTGCTCCAGAAGTACGACGACGTCGCCGGTGTCCGCGCGGCGGTCGACGACCCGGGCAGCGATCTCGGCCCCGGCCCGCGGCTCAAGATCCGGGAAGCGTCGTCGTACCTCGACGTGGCCCCGAAGGTCGTCGCGGTCGCTCGCGACATCGATCTCCCCCGCGGCGATGCCCTGGCACTCCCCCGCACGCCCGTCGATCCGGACGCCCTGGTGGCGCTCGCGGAGCGGTGGTCGCTGGCCTCGCCGGTCACGCGACTCACGAATGTTCTTTCCGGGACTACTTCGTAACACCGATTTCATTCCATTTGGTAGTAGTTGGAAATCAGCCCTTCCTAGGTTCATCGCCACCGGGGCACGACGCCGTGCCCCATGGCTCCGAGCCTGCAGCCCGAGACTGCAGGCCGATGACCGAGAGGGTCCACCCACGTGTTGCATTCCCGCACCCGCCTTGCGACAGGCACCGTCCTCGCGCTCACCGCAGCGCTCAGCCTGAGCGCCTGTGGTGGCACCAAGTCCGGAGAGGAGAGCGCGGTCGAGAGCTGCGTCGACACCTCCGGTGACACCATCGAGCTCGGGTTCCTCAACTCCACCTCCGGTGCGATGGCGATCAGCGAGCAGACCGTTCGCGACTCGCTCTCGATGGCCGCTGAGGAGATCAACGCCGACGGCGGCATCCTCGGCAAGGAGATCAAGTTCGTCGAGGAGGACGGCGCCAGCGACCCCGCCATCTTCGCCGAGAAGATCGAGAAGCTGCTGACCGGCGACTGTGTCGCTGCCGTCTTCGGTGGCTGGACCTCGGCATCGCGCAAGGCGATGCTCCCGGTGGTCGAAGCCAACAACGGCCTGCTGTTCTACCCCGTCCAGTACGAGGGCCTCGAGGCGTCGAAGAACATCTACTACACCGGCGCCACGACCAACCAGCAGATCATCCCGGCGATGGACTTCCTCAAGACCAAGGGCGTCAAGACGCTGTTCCTGGCGGGCTCGGACTACGTCTTCCCGCGCACGGCCAACAAGATCATCAAGCAGTACGCCGCCGAACTCGGCATCGAGATCGTGGGCGAGGAGTACGTCCCGCTGGATGACGACGACTGGACCACGCAGGTCGCCAAGATCGTCGCGGCCAAGCCGGACTTCGTGTTCAACACGATCAACGGATCCTCGAATGTCGGCTTCATCAAGGCGTACTACGAGCAGGGCCTGACGGCGGAAAAGACGCCGATCATCTCGGTGTCGATCGCCGAGGAAGAGGCGCCGGCGATGGGCAAGGACGTCACCGGGCAGTACGCCGCATGGAACTACTTCCAGTCCGTGAAGAGCCCGGCCAATGACGCCTTCATCAAGGCGTTCCAGGACAAGTACGGCAAGGACCGTCCGACGTCCGACCCGATGGAGGCGGCGTACACCTCGCTCTACCTCTACAAGAACCTGGTCGAGAAGGCCGAGTCCTTCGACGTGGACAAGATCAACGAGTCCGCAGACGGGGTGTCCTTCGACGCGCCGGAAGGCACGGTCGTGATCGACGGCGAGAACCACCACATCGCCAAGACCGGTCTGATCGGCCAGATCAACGCCGACAACCAGTTCGACGTGGTGTGGGACTCCGAGAAGCCGATCGAGCCCGACCCGTTCCTCAAGGGCTACGCCTGGTGGGACCCGAGCAAGGGCTGACCTGAGTCGGTTCACCCCGACCCGTTCCTCCCACACCACCCGGGGTGTCGTGCCTACGCGGTACGGCGCCCCGGGGCTCTCCCCCCAGCCAGGAGACCCCGTCTTGGACGCGTTCACCACTCCCCTGCTCGCCGGCACTGCGACCGGCGCGCTCCTCCTCATCGCCGCGCTCGGCCTGGCCCTCACCTTCGGCCAGATGGGCGTCATCAACATGGCGCACGGTGAGTTCCTCATGGCCGGCGCCTACACGACCTTCCTCACGCAGCAGGTCGTCACGAACACCGACCTCTCGATCCTGGTCGCCCTGCCCATGGCCTTCCTGGTGGCAGGTGCACTCGGCCTCCTGCTCGAGGTCGCGATCATCTCGTGGATGTACCGGCGCCCCCTCGACACGCTGCTGGTGACCGTGGGGGTCAGCCTCCTGCTGCAGCAGCTCGCGAAGGACATCTTCGGAGCGCAGGGCGACCCCGTGCAGACACCGGGGTGGCTCGACGGGTTCATCAACGTCTTCGGCTATCACTGGCCGTACCGGCAGATGTTCACGATCCTGCTCGCGCTCGCCGCCCTCGGCGCGCTCGGGCTCCTGTTGAAGTACACCGCCTACGGTCGCCAGATCCGCGCGACCGTGCAGAACCGCGACCTCGCGGAGACGATGGGGGTTTCGACCCGCACCATCGACCGGGTCACGTTCTTCGTCGGCTCCGGACTCGCGGGTGTGGGCGGAGTCGCGGTCTCGCTGATCTCCGGAACGAACCCGAACCTCGGGACGACGTACATCATCTCGGCGTTCCTCGTCGTGGTGGCCGGAGGACTCGGACAGCTCAAGGGCACCGTCATCGCGGCGTTCGCCGTCGGGATCGTGACGGCGTTCTTCACCGACTGGTTCAGCTCGAGCATGGCGCAGGTGTTCACGTTCGCGCTCGTCGTGATCTTCCTCCAGCTCAAGCCCCAGGGCCTGTTCACCGTGCGCACGAGGGGGCTGGCATGAGGACCAACCTGCAGAAGTGGGGGCGGACGTGGGGTCCGCTCATCGCCATCGCACTGGTCGCTGTGGCGCTGCTGGTCATCGCTCCGGCCGTGCTGAGCCCGTTCCGGCTCAACAACCTCGGCAAGTACGTCTGCTGGGCGATCGCCGGCGTCGGCATCGGACTGGCCTGGGGCCGTGGCGGCATGCTCGTCATGGGCCAGGGTGTCTTCTTCGGCCTCGGTGGCTACGCCATGGCGATGCACCTCAAGCTCGAGGCCGCGATGGCGACGGGCGGACCGGACGCCGTACCGGACTTCATGGTCCTGTACGGCGACGGGACGATGCCGGGCTGGTGGGAGCCGTTCCGCAGCGGCCCGTTCACGCTCTTCGCGATCGTGGTCGTGCCCGCTGTCGTGGCGGCGATCCTCGGGTTCGCGATCTTCAAGCGCAGGGTGAAGGGCGCGTACTTCGCGATCCTCACGCAGGCGCTGGCCGTCGCGTTCGCGACCCTGCTGATCGCGACCATCCAGCAGACCGGCGGGTTCAACGGGCTCAACCAGTTCACGTTGTTCTTCGGCTACAACCTGTACGACCCGGTGAACAAGAAGATGATCTACTCCATCGCCGCCGGGGTGCTCGTCGTGTGCCTGCTCATCGTGTGGCAGCTGTACCGCAGCCGGTTCGGTGAGCTGCTGGTCGCGACCCGCGATGCCGAGGAACGGGTGCGCTTCCTGGGCCACGACCCGGCCAACATCAAGCTCGCCGCCTTCGTGGTGGCAGCCGTGATGGCGAGCATCGGTGGGGCGTTGTTCACCCCGATCACCGGCATCATCTCGCCGTCGGACGTCGACGCCACCGCCTCGATCTTCCTGATCGCCGGCGTCGCACTGGGCGGTAGGGCCCTCCTCCTGGGACCGGCGCTCGGTGCCATCGCGGTCGGGTTCGGCCAGACCACCTTGTCGGAGTCCTTCCCCGACCAGTGGACCTACTTCCTCGGCCTGCTGTTCATCATCGTCATCCTGTGCTTCCCCGCGGGCCTCGGCAACGCGTGGTCGCAGGTGACGGCCCGGTTCCGAAAGAGCGAGGTGGCGTCATGAACGACGACTATCTGGAGATCCGCGGCCTCACGGTCGACTTCGACGGATTCAAGGCCATCGACGGGGTGGACCTGACCCTGCTGCAGGGCCAGCTCCACTTCCTGATCGGTCCGAACGGAGCCGGCAAGACCACCCTCGTCGACGCCGTGACCGGCCTCGTTGCGGGCACCGGGTTGGCCCGGTACCGCCACCAGGACCTGTTGCGGATGAAGTCCCACCGCATCGTGCGAGCGGGCATCGGGCGCACCTTCCAGACCGCGTCCGTGTTCGAGGAACTCTCGGTGCTGCAGAACCTGGACATCGCCGGCGGCATCCACCGCTCCGCCTGGGGCATGATCCGGGCCCGCCGCGGGACGCCGTCGTACGTCGAGGAGGCACTCGAGACGATCGGCCTGAGCGCGCTGCGGGACAAGCCGGCCGGGGTCCTGGCCCACGGGCAGAAGCAATGGCTGGAGATCGGCATGCTGCTCGTCCAGGACGCCCGGGTGATGTTGCTCGACGAGCCCGTCGCCGGCATGAGCGCCGAGGAACGAGACGCCACCGGTGAGCTGCTCCTCAGGATCGGCAAGGAACGAACCATCGTCGTCATCGAGCACGACATGGACTTCGTCCGGAACTACGCCCAGCTCGTCACCGTGATGCACGCAGGGAAGGTCCTCGCCGAGGGCAGCGTTGCCGAGATCCAGGCCAACGCCCGGGTCCAGGAGGTCTACCTGGGCCGCACCGTCGAAGCGGAGGTCAACCGTGCTTGAACTGCGTGACGTGACCGCCGGTTATGGCCGGACCAGGGTCCTGGAGAACGTCTCGATCGAGGTCCCCGATGGTGGCGCGGTGGCCATCATGGGCCACAACGGTGCCGGCAAGACGACCCTGTTGCGGGTCGCCGTGGGGCTGTTGCCCGTGATGAGCGGCCAGGTGCTCCTCGACGGCGAGGACGTGACGCGACTGCGTCCCAACAAGCGGGTACGACGAGGGGTCGGCTACGTGCCCCAGGGCCAGCTCTGCTTCCCGCAGATGACGACGCTGGAGAACCTGCAACTGGTCAGCGCCGACCGGGCCGAGATCGACGGTGTCCTGGGCACCTTCCCCGCGCTGGTGGACCTGCTCCCCCGGCGGGCCGGGCTGCTGTCCGGCGGACAGCGCCAGCAACTGGCGATCGCCCGGACGCTGCTCACCAAGCCACGACTGCTGATCCTCGACGAGCCGACCGAAGGCATCCAGCCCAATGTGGTCGCCGAGATCGAGTCCGTGATCGCCGACCTGACGAAGCGGGGCGATCTCTCGGTGCTGCTGGTCGAGCAGCACGTCGGCTTCGCGCTGCGGAGTACGGACTCGTACTACGTCCTGGAATCGGGACGGATCACGTCCAGCGGCGTCGGCGGAGCGGGTGCCCTGGAAGCCGTCCGAGCAGCGATGGCGGTCTGAGGCATGCATCTGACTCCGTCCGACACGGAGAAGCTCCTGCTCAGCGTTGCCGGCATGGTCGCCCGCGACCGCCTGTCGCGCGGCGTCCGCCTCAACTATCCCGAGTCGGTCGCCCTGCTCTCGTGCTGGGTGATCGAGGAAGCACGTGCCGGGGCGCGGGTCGCCGATCTCATGGAACGCGGCCGGGACGTGCTCGCACGTGACCAGGTGATGGTCGGTGTCGCCGACATGATCCGCGACGTCCAGGTCGAAGCCACCTTTCCGGACGGGCGCAAGCTCGTCACCCTGCACCACCCGATCGCGTGAGGAGACTGTTGTGGGCATCGTGACCGAGGGGCCGGGCGCCACCCGGACCGGCGCCGGGACCGTGGTGCTCAATGGCGACCGCGCCGCCCCGCAGCGGGCCGTGGTCGTGTTCACCAACACCGGTGACCGTCCGATCCAGATCGGGTCCCACGTGCACCTCCCGGACGTCAACAGCGCGCTGTCCTTCGACCGATCCGCGGCCCTCGGGTTCCGGCTCGACATCCCGTCGGGGACGTCGCGTCGCTTCGAGCCGGGAGCTTCGCAGGAGGTCGCGATCGTGGCGCTCGGCGGGCTTCGACGCGTGCCGGGCATCCAGATCAAGCCCGAAGGCGGGTCCCTCGATGGTTGAGATCAGCCGGGCGTCGTACGCGGCCCTCTACGGGCCGACGGTGGGCGACCAGGTCCGGCTCGGTGACACGGACCTGTGGATCGAGGTGGAGCACGACCACGTCGTCGGCGGTGAGGAAGCGGTCTTCGGGGGCGGCAAGTCGATCCGGGAATCGATGGCTCAGTCGATCCGGTCGTCGGCCGAGGGCGCGCTCGACACCGTCATCACCAACGCGCTCGTCCTCGACCACTGGGGCATCGTCAAGGCGGACGTCGGCATCCGCGCCGGGCGGATCGTCGCGCTGGGCCGGTCCGGCAACCCGGACATCGCCGACGGCGTGCACCCGGACCTCGTGATCGGGCCGGGAACGGACGTGATCGCCGGCGAGGGGCGGATCCTGACGGCGGGGGCCATCGACGTCCACGTCCACCTGCTGTCCCGCTCGCAACTGGTCGAGGCGCTCGCCACCGGCATCACCACGGTTGCGGGCGGTGGTACCGGCCCGTCCGAGGGTTCCAAGGCCACCACGGTGACGCCGGGCGCCTGGCACCTCGCCGCCATCCACCGCGCCCTCGACACGGTTCCGCTCAACGTGCTGCTGTTCGGCAAGGGCAACACGGTCAGCGCTGCGGGACTCGCCGAGCAGGCACTGGTCGGTGCAGCCGGCTACAAGGTCCACGAGGACTGGGGTTCGACCCCGGCGGCCATCGATGCCTCGCTGCGTGCGGCCGACGAGTTCGGCCTCCAGGTGGCCTTGCACTCCGACAGCCTCAACGAGGCGGGCTATGTCGAGTCGACGGTCGGCGCGATTGCCGGTCGTGGGATCCACGCCTTCCATGCCGAGGGCGCGGGGGGTGGCCACGCACCGGACATCCTGACCGTGGCCTCGCTCCCCCACATCATTCCGGGGTCGACGAACCCGACCCTTCCGCACACCGTCAACACGGTCGCCGAGCACCTCGACATGCTGATGGTCTGCCATCACCTGAACCCGCAGGTGCCCGAGGACCTGGCTTTCGCGGAGTCGCGTATCCGGGCCACCACGATCGCGGCCGAGGACCTGCTGCACGACATCGGAGCGCTGTCGATCACCTCCTCCGATGCGCAAGCCATGGGGCGCATCGGAGAGGTGATCTGCCGGACCTGGCAGGTGGCTCACGTGATGAAACGGCAGTTCGGCAACCACGCCGATCTCGGCACGGGACCGGCCGACAACACGCGGGCGAAGCGGTACGTCGCCAAGTACACGATCAACCCGGCCATCGCCCACGGCATCGACCACGAGGTCGGGTCGATCGAGCCCGGGAAGCTGGCGGACCTCGTCCTCTGGGACCCGCGCTTCTTCGGGATCCGGCCGGACGTGGTGATGAAGTCGGGAGCGCTCGTGTGGGGTGCGCTCGGCGATCCGAACGCGTCGATCCCGACGCCGCAACCAGTGCTGATGCGACCCACCCTCGTGGACGACGGCAGCCCTTATGGAGTCAGCTTCGTGTCTCCGGCCGCGCTGGCCGACGGGTTGGCGGACCGGCTGGGGCTGCGGCGCCGACTCGCCGCCGTACGACCGACCAGGGAGGTGAGCAAGGCGTCGATGATCAACAACTCGGCGCTGCCGCGGATCGACATCGACCCGGAGACCTTTGCCATCGACGTCGACGGCGAACGCGTCGTCCCCGCTCCAGCCGAGGAGCTGCCGCTCGCGCAGCTCTACTCGATGTTCTGAGCAGCCCGTGCCGCACCCCGAACTCCTGATGCTGCTGCTGGCCGACGCGCGTCTGCCCGTCGCCGGGCACACGCAGTCCGGAACGCTCGAGGGCGCCCTGACCAACGGTCTGGACCCGGCCGATGTGCCCGGCTACCTGCGCAGCCGGATGCTCGGAGTGACCCGGGTCGAGGCGGGCACGGCCGTTGCCGCCCGCCATGCGGTGCGAACCGGTTCGGACCTCGCGGTCGTCGATCGTGCCTGGGCCGCACGCACCGTCTCCCCCGCGCTGCGCGACGCAGCGCGGCTGCAGGGCCAGGCCCTGTTGCGCCTCGCGACCCGCGTCTGGCCGGCATCGGTCGGCGTGCTGGGCGAGGTGGTGCGACCGAGCAGGTCGACCGTGCTCGGGTCACTGGCGGCCCATCTCGACCTCGGCGCCGCTTCGCTCGCGCGTCTCGTCGTGTACGACGACGTGCAGACCGTCTGCGCGGCAGCGCTGAAGCTCCTGCCGCTCGACCCGGTGGTCGTGACGGGCTGGGTGCATCACGCGCTCGACAGTGCCGACGACGTGGTCGATGCCGTCGCCGACGTACGAACGCCCGATCAGATCCCCGCCGTTGCCTCACCCCAGATCGAGGCATGGGCACAGGCCCATGCCGGTTCATCAAGGAGGTTGTTCCGTGCCTGAACTCGCCGCTCTCCCCCATCCGGCCCGACCGTTGCGACTCGGCGTCTGCGGCCCTGTGGGCACCGGCAAGAGTTCGTTGATCGCACTCCTGTGCCGGGAGCTCGCCGAGCGGCTGGAACTCGCGGTCGTCACGAACGACATCTACACCGACGAGGACGCACGCTTCCTGCGGTCGGCCGGCGTGCTGGAGACCGACCGGATCCGCGCGGTGGAGACCGGGGCGTGCCCGCACACGGCGATCCGCGACGACATCAGCGCGAACCTGATGATGGTCGAGGACCTGGAGTTCGACTACCCGGAGCTGGACGTCGTGCTGATCGAGTCCGGTGGCGACAACCTCACGGCGACCTTCTCCCCTGCCCTCGTGGACGTCCAGATCTTCGTGCTCGACGTCGCCGGTGGGGGCGACGTGGCGCGCAAGGGCGGGCCGGGCATCGAGCGGGCCGACCTGCTGGTCGTCAACAAGACCGACCTGGCGCCGTACGTCGGGGTCGACGTGGTGCAGATGCTGGCCGACGCGACCGTGGCGCGCGAGGAGCGTCCCGTCATCGGGCTGTCACGCCTCGACCGGGCCAGCATCGACGCCCTCGTGTCGTGGCTGGACGGCGTTCGCGCGCACCACCTGTCTGGCGCGCTCGTGCCGATCGATCCCGGCCCGATGGCGGTTCACTCCCACGCACATGCGCACGGGCATGCTCACGAGCACTGAGCGATCGGCGCGGACCCGGATCCGGGTCACTCGGGGCGAGGGTCTGGCGCGCTGCCGCGTGCGCAGCGCCGTGACGCTCTCCGATTCCACCGCCGCATCGATCCGACCGATGCTCGTCGACCACGACCGGGAGGGCGCTCGCGTCTCCCTCGTGCCGGAGGGTGCACTGCTGCTCGCCGGCGACGCCATCGAGATCGACGTGACGGTCGACGCCGGCGCCCGGCTGGACCTCATCGAGCCCGGTGGCACGGTCGCCTTCGACATGCGCGGTGGTGCGGCGTCCTGGTCGGTGCTGGTCACGCTCGGTCCCGGTGCGGTCCTGACCTGGGCCGGTGAGCCGTTCGTGGTCTCGGCGGGCGCCGACGTGGAGCGCCGTACGGTCGCCCGGTTGGCGCCGGGTGCGTCGATGCTGCTGCGCGAGACCCTGGTCCTCGGTCGGTACGGCGAGCTCCCGGGCGCCGTCCGCCAGCGCACCGAGGTGACCGTCGACCGGCTCCCGTTGTTGATCGAGGACCTGCCACTGGATCCCACGACGACGCCCGCGCTGTTGGGTGGGCACCGGGTGCTCTCGTCGGTGCTCGCCGTCGGCGGTACCGGGCCGGCGGAGGGGCCGGCCGAGGATCGGTACGACCTGGACGGTGGCGGCACACTGTGGCGGCGACTCGGGGTCCATGCCCACGAGACGGGCCTGGTCGCGGCCTGGGCGGCGGGCTCCTAGTGGGCGCGCGCGATCTGCTGTTCGATGCGGAACCCGAGGCCGTCGGCCGCGGCGAGATAGACGTCCTGGTCGAGCAGGTTGCCGTCGAGGCGCATCAGGCCGCGCGGGCTGGCGTAGAAGTGGCCGGACTCCAGGCTGGACAACGCCCGGACGTCGAGCGAGCCGCACACCTCACCCACGCGGGCGAGGAAGAACAGCGCTTCGTAGCAGGACTCCCCGACCGCGTTCAGTGCCGGCGCCCAGCGGCCCCAGCGGGCGTAGTAGGCGCGGGCCAGTTCAGTGCTCTCCGCTGTACCGAGGCCGTCGAAGTACGCCGCCGCGGCGTAGAGGCCGTGGTTGGCCGCGGCTCCTCCAGCCAGCAGGGTGTTCTCCTCGACGGCCGGACTGAGCCGGGGCAGGTCGACCGACAGGCCGGAGCGGGCGAACTGGCGATTGAAGTGGACCGCGTCCTGACCCATCAACAGCATGATGACGCCGTCGATCGGCTGCCGGGCGAGATCGGAGAGCACGGTGCTGAAGTCGCTCGTCCCGAGCGGCACGTAGGTCTCGCTGACGATCTCCGACGACGTGTCCTCCAGGGCGAGGCGTGCCGTGGTGCCGGTGACGCGCGGGAAGACGTAGTCGTTGCCGACGATCGCCCAGCGACCGATGCCGAGCTCCTCGCGCATCCAGTGCGCCGCCGGAAGCAGCTGGTTGATCGGACGCTCACCGAGCATGAAGACGCCCGGCGTCGCGTCACCGCCCTCGTGCATGGCCGCGAACGCGTAGAGCACGCGCCCGCCGACGCGAGCTGTGATGGCCTGGCGGACCGCCGAGATGTGCCAGCCGGCCACCGCCTGGACCCGTCCGCTGTCGACCAGGCGCCCGACCTCGTCCGCCACGAGCGCGGGCTCGCGGCCGGCATCGACCACGACCAGCTCGACCTGCCGGCCGGCAATGCCGCGCCGCGCGTTGAGTTGCTCGACCGCGAGCTCGCCGCACGCCAGGCAGGACGGCCCGTAGATGCCCGTCGGTCCCTGGAGCGGTACGACGAAGGCGATCGACAAGACGTCGACCGTCGGGTCGCGGGGCAGGTCGGGCACGGGACCTCCGTGCGGGACGTGGGCTGTCCCGGCCGGCGACATTGCGGGCACGTGGTGCAACCAGAATTGGTGGGGCCATGCCTACGATAGAGCCGACTCCGCGGCGTAGCGGCGTCGTTAACGCGATTGTCACGAAGACGTCTCAAGGCACCGCCAGCCCGAAGGAGACCGCCGTGGGCCGGGTCACCACCCATCACCGGGTTTCGTCGAGCATCGCGGTGCAGGTACGCCAGGTCGAGGCCACCGTTCGTGACGCGCTCCAGCCGCTCCTCGACGAGCACGGCCTGACGCTCGAGCACTGGCGGATCATCGCCGTCATCGACGACGAGCCCGGACTGGGGATGAGCGAGGTGGCCGTCGCGGCCGTCGTTCCCGCGGCCAGCCTGACCCGCCACATGGACCGACTGGTCGAGCGGGGCCTGGTGGTGCGGCGAGCCGACCCCGAGGACGGTCGCCGGGCCGTCGTGGCGTTGTCCCCCCGCGGCCAGACCTACGCAGCGCAGCTGCGCGACGTCGAGCAGTCGCTGACGCTGCCGGAGCCCCCGCGGGACTGATGGGTTGGCTCAGCCGCCCGCAACGATGCCACGGCGCAACAGCTTCACCAGGTCGCGTGCGGTGTCGCGCACCGGTGTGCCGGCTGCCGCGTTGGCGATCTGCCCGGCGAAGTCGATCAGCTGCTTCATCTGGCGCACGAAGTCGCCCGCCGTCTGATCGTTGCGCGTGATCACCTCGTCGAGGTCCTGACCGCCCGCCCACCGGAACGCGGTCCAGGCGAAGCCCGGGTCGGGCTTGCGCAGGAAGTCCAGGCGATGGGTGCGTTCGAGTTGCTCGAGCTCGGACCAGAGCCGGGTCATGGCGTCGATGGTCTCCGAAATCGCCCCGCCGGGCACGTTGCCCGGACCCTCCTCGGGACGGCGGGCCTCGTAGACGAGTGAGGAGAGCACCGCACCGAGCTGCTGGGGCGTCAGCCCGTCCCACAGGCCCAGCCGCAGGGATTCGGCGGCGACGAGGTCGAGATCGGAGTAGATCCGCATCAGCGCGCGGCCGCGCTCCGTGACCGCGTCCTCCTCGAGATAGCCGAGGGCCGTGAGCACCTCGCACACCCGGTCAAAGGTGCGCGCCACCGTGTTCGTGCGCCGCTCGATGCGTTCCGACAACATCTGCGCGTCCTTGCCGAGCTTCGCGTGCCGCTCGGCCCACCGGGCATGGTCCTCGCGGTCGTCGCAGCCGTGGCAGGGATGCGCACGAATCTGTTGGCGGATCTCGGCGATCTGCTGCGCGACACCCTCGTCGACCGGTCCGCGCTCCGACCGCGGGCGCGTCACGGAGGCAGGAAGCGCGCGCACGGCAGCCCGGACTGCCTGCGCGATGTCCTTGCGCTGCTGCGGGTTGCGGGTGTCGACGCGCTTGGGGAGCCGGATCTTCGCGACCGGCTCGACGGGCACCGGGAAGTCGATCATCGCCAGCCGACGGCCCTGGCGTTCGGCGGTGATCACCAGCGGCCGGTGTCCCTGCTCCGACAGTCCGGGTTCGACGACCACCGCGGGGCCGGCGAACTTCCCGACCGGCACCACGATCACGTCACCGGGGACGAGGGTCTCGAGCGACGCAGCCGCCTCGCTGCGGCGGTCGTGTCGTCGTACCTTGCTGGACTGCTTCTCCAGCTCGGAGATCTGCTGGCGCAGGCCGGCGTACTCCATGTAGTCACCGAGGTGGCAGTGCGCCGACTCCGCGTAACCCGCCAGGGCGTCCTCGGCCTTGCGGAGTTGCCGCGCGAGCCCGACGACGGCCCGGTCGGCCTGGAACTGGGCGAAGGACATTTCGAGCAGCTCGCGCGCGCGGTGCCGGCCGAAGGCGTGCACCAGGTTGACCGCCATGTTGTACGACGGCCGGAAGGATGAACGCAGCGGATAGGTCCGGGTGGACGCCAGACCCGCCAGGTCGCGCGGGTTCATGCCGGGCTGCCACAGCACGACGGCGTGGCCCTCGATGTCGAGGCCGCGGCGACCGGCGCGGCCGGTCAACTGGGTGTACTCCCCCGGCGTGATGTCGGCGTGCGTCTCGCCGTTCCACTTGCTCAGCTTCTCGAGGACAACGGTCCGCGCCGGCATGTTGATGCCGAGGGCCAGGGTCTCGGTCGCGAACACGATCTTCACGAGCCCGCGCAGATAGAGCTCCTCGACGCACTCCTTGAACGCCGGCAGCATCCCGGCGTGGTGGGAGGCCACCCCTCGAGACGCGGCATCGAGGAAGTCGTCGTACCCGAGCACGTCGAGGTCGTCGGGGGGCATCGTGCCGAGGGTGCTCTTGACGTAGGCGATCGCCTCGTCGCGCTCCGCCGCGGTCGTGAGGCGGACGTTCGCGTCCAGGCACTGCTGGACGGCGGCGTCGCATCCCGCGCGGCTGAAGATGAAGTCGATCGCGGGGAGCAGGTTCTTGCGCTGCAGTTGCTCGAGGACGTCGAGGCGACCGGGAATCCAGATGCGGCGGCCGTTGCCGACGGGGCGGCTGCCCGGGCCACCGGGACGCCCACCCTTGCCGCCGGACTTCGGCGTGCGGTGACCCTTGAGGCGAGATGACGCAAAGTCGTCGCGGGCGAGCTTGACCAGTTCCTCGTTGACGGGCGCACCTTCGCGCACGAAGCCGGCGGCGGCGTCAACGTCCGAGGACGCGAACAGGTCGTGGAGTTGCCGCCCGGCCATCACGTGCTGGAACAACGGCACCGGGCGCCGTTCCGCCACGATGGTGCGCGTCGCACCGCGGACCGTCTCGAGCCATTCGCCGAACTCCTCGGCGTTGGAGACCGTGGCGGAGAGCGACACCACCGACACCGACTCGGGCAGGTGGATGATGACCTCTTCCCAGACCGCGCCCCGAGCACGGTCGGCGAGGTAGTGCACCTCGTCCATGACCACGAAGCCGAGTCCGACGAGGGTGCGCGAGCGCGCGTAGAGCATGTTGCGCAGCACCTCGGTGGTCATCACGACCACCGGCGCTTCGCCGTTGATGGAGGTGTCGCCGGTCAGCAGGCCGACCTGGTCGGCGCCGTGTCGGGCGACGAGGTCGTTGTACTTCTGGTTCGACAGCGCCTTGATCGGAGTCGTGTAAAAGCACTTGCGGCCGGTCTCGAGTGCGAGGTGGACCGCGAACTCCCCCACGACCGTCTTGCCGGCACCTGTCGGCGCCGCCACCAGGACGCCGTCGCCGTCCTCGACCGCCTTGCAGCCTTCGACCTGGAACTCGTCGAGCGGGAAGGGGAAGGTGCCCGCGAACGCGTCGAAGACGGGATGACTGCTCATGCCCATACCTTGACGGCTCCGGGTACGCACTCGACGGTCAGGGGTAGCGGACCGAACCGCTCGCCGTCCGCGTAGCCGACGATTCCGGCGCTCGCCACCGTCACCCGGCGCACCAGGTGCCGCTCGTACTGGGGATGGTTCACGTGCGTCCCGTTGAAGAGTTTCGGGAAGGTTCGGGCCAGTTCGACGCGGCCCATCGGCTTGATCAGGACGACGTCGAGCAGGCCGTCGTCGAGCACGGCGCCGTGCGTGATCCGCAGTCCGCCGCCGTACGACGGCCCGTTCCCGACGGCGACCAGCATCGCTTCGACCTGGCGCTCCTCGCCGTCGAGGTCGAGCACGTAGTGGAGGGGCTCGAAGACCCGCAATTCGGCCAGGGTCGCCAGGTTGTAGCGCATCTGGCCCTTGGGCCAACGCATCCGGTTGGCCCGCTCGTTGGCCACCGAATCGAACCCGGCAGCCAGAACCCCGCCGTACCAGCGGTCGCCGACGCGGGCGAGGTCGATCGGCCGGGGGCTGCCGTTGATGATCCGCGCGGCGGCCGCGGCGCCGTCGCGTTGCGGGATGTCGAGGGAGCGGGCGATGTCGTTGCCCGTGCCGCCCGGGAGGATGCCGATCGGGACGTCGGTACCGGCGACCGCCTGGAGACCGAGGTTCACCATGCCGTCGCCACCGCACACGACGAGTACGTCGGGTTCCTCGGCGACTGCCGCGCGGGCCAGATCGAGGGACTCCTCCGCGTCACGGCCGTAGAGCGCCGTCGTACGCCATCCGGCCCCGTGGAAGCGCGGAAGCGCCTCGTCACGCATGCGCGCGCCGCGTCCCTTCCCCGACGTGGGGTTGGTGAGGACGACCGCGCGAGGCACAGGTGAAGGTTAGGGCAGCGGGCTGGCTTCGTCGGGCGACAGGCCCGCGTTGATGGCCTTCTTGCCGCGGCGACGGTCGTTGAGCCGCGCGATGATCTCTGAGACAAAGAACAGAAGGACCATCGGGACGGCCATGAAGCTCATCGTGAACGGGTCACCCGAGGGCGTCATCACGGCGGCGAAGATGAAGGAGCCAACCACGATCCAGGGACGGTGCGCGCCGAGAGTCTTGCCCTTGATCACGCCGGCGAAGTTGAGCAGCACGACGAACACGGGGATCTCGAACGCGATGCCGAACCCGAGCAGGGTGCGGCTGAAGAAGGTGAGGTACTCGTTGAACTCGACGAGGTTGGTCAGTTCGTCCGGGTTCAACCCGATCAGGATTTCGAGGCCCTTGGGCAGGGTGACATAGCCCAGCACGATGCCCACGAAGAAGAGGGGCCCGGCGATGACCGCGAAGATCGCGGTCCACTTCTTCTCGTTGCGGTGCAGGCCCGGGAGGATGAATGCCCAGATCTGGTAGAGCCACACAGGACTGGAGCCGACGAGCGCGGCCAGTCCACAGAGCTTGAGGTAGAGCAGGAAACCGCCGGCTGCGCCCGAGGTCGTGGCCTCGGTGGCGCCGTCCGGAAGTGCCTTCTGCGCCTCGAGGTAGGGGTCGAGGACGAGATGGAGCAGCGGATCGTAGAAGAACAGCGCGATGGCGAAGGCGACGACGATCGCGAACGCTGCCTTCAGCAGGCGGGCGCGCAACTCCCGTAAATGGTCCGACAGGGCCATTCGCCCGTCTGCACCGACCGGGTGGACCGGGGTGCCGACGAGCAGCTTTGCAACTCCGAACAGGGACAACTCAGGCGTTGTTCTCGCGGCGCTCGTCGACGATCTCGCCCTCGGCGACATCGTCGGCGGGGTTCAGTTCAGCCTTCGGCGCGGCCGGCTTCTTCTCGTCGTCGTCGCGCAGGCCCTTGGTCTCGGCCTTGAAGATGCGCAGCGCCTGGCCCGTACCGCGGGCGAGGTCGGGAAGCTTGGCAGCACCGAACACGAGGATCACGATCGCCAGGATGATGAGCCACTCGGCTCCCTGGGGCATTCCGATCAGGGGGTTCATTTCGGCGACCAACTCTCACATCTCAGACTCGGGGGACGGACTCCATGCTACGCGTACCTCAGCGGTAGAGGCTGAGGGTCTCCTGTGCGGCGGCAGTGAAAGATTCGGTGAACTCCTGAGGTCCTGTCACGGTGGCATGTGGAGCCAATCGCATGAGCAACCTGGTGAGCCATCGTCGATCCACCACGACGAGGTCCACGATGGCCGACCCGTCGGGTTGCGGTCGGACGTCGCGCATCGGGTAGTACTCGGTGGCCCAGCGTGCCTCGGGGCCGAGGTGGAGGGTCACCACGGTGCTGCCGGGCTGGTTGGCGTCCCGGAACAGTCCGTCGTTGAGGTCGCGCGGCGCCCGGCGCGGGGTGCTGATCGCGCTCTCCAGGACTTCGGCCTTGGCGATCCGGTCGAGCCGGAACAGCCGGTCACCCTCGGCGCGGTGGCACCACGCGTCGAGGTAGGCGAAGACACCGTGGCTGACGACCCCGTGCGGGTCGACGACGCGCTCGGTCTCCTCGCCTCGCGAGGGAACGAAGTACGCCAGTCGCACCTGTCGTCCCGCGACGGCAGCCTCGTTGAGCACCCGGGTCATCTCCACCTGGGCGACCTGGGCGGCGTCGTGGGGCGAGGGGGTCACGTCGACGTGGTTGGCGCCGGCCGTGGTGACTGCCTTCTCGATCTTGCGCAGGACCTGTTTGACCAGGGCGCGGGTCTCCCCCGTCGACGTGTCGCGCAACATGCGCAGCGCCACGATCACGGCCGACGCCTCGGTGGCGCTCAGGCGTAGCGGACGGGCGAGGTAGTCGGCGTTCTCGACCCGGATCACACCCTCGGTGACGGGGCTGCCCTCCGAGGTCTCGATGGCATCGAGGTCCACGTCGATCAGGTCACCGGGCAGGCCGCCGGGCAACCCACACATGAAGAGCACCTTCAGGTCGCGCAACACCTGCTCCGAGGACGTGCCGAGCAGCGCCGCCGCCTCCTCGAGGCGTACGCCGTCGCGGTGGTGCAGGAACGGCACCAGCATCAGCAGTCGGGCGACCTGGTCGCGGGCTCCGGCGCCCGTCGCGCGGGTCGTCGTCATCGGGCGACCAGTTCGAGTCGGTCGATGATCCGCTGGCGCACGGCCACCGGTTCGAGGAGCACCACATCGGATCCCTGGGCGAGCACGTCGTCGGCCAGACCGATCGCGGGGCGGGTGATCTCGACGCGGTCCCACGCAGAGTGATGGTCGGGTCCGGCGACGCCCGTCTCGATCCGGTCGGCGTTGCGTCGGAAGACATGGCCGGCGCCGTGGCGCACGAGCAGCACGGCGTGCTCAGTGCCCGTTGGCGGAGCCAGCCGCCGGGCGATCTCGCGTACGTCGGTGTCCGGCGGGACGTCGTACGCACCCGGAGGGCCGACGGTCCGGACGGGGCCCTGCACGCGGGAGAGGCGGAAGACGCGCTCCGCGCCGCGGTCGGAGTCGTGGCCGACGACGTACCAGCGCCCGGAGTAGCGGACCACTCCCCACGGCTGGACGTGGCGGGTGAGGGCGTTGTCGGCGCCGGGACGCTTGTAGTCGAACTCGATGGCCATCCGCTCGCACACCGCGATCCAGCAGGTCTCGAAGGCAGGCTCCTCGGCGGTCAGGAGCGGCTGGGCGATCTCGAGGGCGTCGAGGTCCACGTCGATGCCGGCAGCAGAGAGCTTGCGCACGGCGTCGGTCGTCGCCTGGGCCATCGTGGCGTGCTGCCAGACCCGCGAGGCAATGCCCACGACGGCCGCCTCTTCGGGCGTGAGCTCGATGTCGGGCAGGGCGAAGGCCTCGGGCGGAATGCGGTAGCCGACCTCGTCCTCGAACAGCGGGTCGATCGAGGCGACCTCGACGGGCACGCCGAGACTCCGCAACTCATCCTTGTCGCGCTCGAACATCTTCTCAAAGGCGTCCGGACGCGAGTCGGGGTACAGCAACTCGCGGATCCGGTCCTTGGCGATGGGACGCCGCTGGACCAGGAGCATGATCAGGAGGTTGAGCAGGCGCTCGCTCTTCGGAGCAGGCATGGGATCAATTGTGCCCGGTGGGGCTACTCCGACGCCCCGTCGGTCGGCTCGGTGGAGGCGGTGCCAGTTGCGGAACCGCTCGGGGTGGCGCTCGGCGATCCGCTCGGCGACGCCGTTTCGCTCGGCTCGGGCACGGGCTCCGGGTCGGCGACATCGAGGAGGTCGACGATGAAGTAGAGCGTGGAGTTCGCGGGGATCTCCTCGCCCTGTGCTTCCTTGCCGTAGCCCAGGCTCGGCGGGATCTGCAGCAGGACCCGGCTGCCGACCGGCAGGCCGACCAGACCCTTGGACCAGCCCTCGACGACGGAGGCGAGGTCGCCGCCAAGCGTCGCCTCGAGGCCGCGGCCGTCGGTGTAGCTCTGGTCGAAGGGCGCCTTGCCCTTCGGGATCTGGCCGAGGTAGCTCGCGAGGACCTTCTGGCCGCTCTTCACGACCGGGCCGGTGCCCTTGATGAGGGTGGCGACCTCGAGCTTGCCCGACGGTGCGGGCGCGTTCTTGAAGTCGAGGCTGGAGGGAAGTCCGTCCTTCTCGACGATGGCCGGAGCCCAGGCCGGGGCCGGCTGCTCGGCGCCCTCGGGGCCGGCGATGGCGGTGAGGTCGGCGACGTAGAGCAGGCCGTCCTCGTTGCCGATGTCGAGGCTGGCGAAGGCCGTCGCGGCCTGTGCGTTGCCGAGGTAGTCGCCGATGACGTCCTTGCTGTTGATCGTCACCGCGATCCGGCTGCCGATCTTCTGGCCCGCCTTGATGTGGTCGGCAAGGCCCGCGACGAGGACGTCGGACACGCTGGCCGGCTCCTTCTTGGCGCCGATCTTCAGCAGCGTGCCGACGGTGTAGTCGTCGTACGTGTCATAGGTGATCTTGTGCGTGTAGCCGTTGGCGAGGGTGAAGTCGACCCGCACCACGTCGTCCTTGGCGATCGCCGGGCCGTCACCCTCGGTGAGGACCTTGGTGTCGACCTTGTCGGCGTCGAGAGTGCCCTTCCAGTCGAGCTTCGGCGTGGAGCCGACGGCGCCGCTGACAGCGACCGCGTCGAGGCCCTTGAGGTCGTCGCCGTCGCCTCCGCAGGCGGTCAGCGCGAGGCTCGCCGGAAGCAGGGCGGTCAGCAGCAGGGCGGTGGGACGCGCAATCACAGGGCGCAGGCGGTCGAGCACGCGCAAACCTTACCCATTCGCCCATGGAGGAACGGCACCCCCACGGCGGGTGGCGCGCCTACATCCCGTCGATGAGTCGCTGGACCCGCTCGTCGTACGCCCGGAAGGGGTCCTTGCACAGCACCGTGCGCTGCGCCTGGTCATTCAACTTGAGGTGCACCCAGTCGACGGTGAAGTCGCGACGGCGCTCCTGGGCGCGACGGATGAACTCCCCACGAAGCCGCGCGCGGGTGTTCTGCGGCGGCACCGACTTGGCTTCGAAGATCTTCAGGTCCGTGGTGACGCGAGCGACCGAACCGCGCTTCTCGAGCAGGTAGTAGAGGCCCCTGCCACGGTGGATGTCGTGGTAGGCGAGGTCCAGTTGCGCAACGCGCGGGTGGCTCATCGGCAGACCGTGCTTGGCGCGGTAGCGATCGATGACCTTCCACTTGATGACCCAGTCGATCTCGCGGTCGACCAGACCCCAGTCGTCGGACTCCACGGCCTTCAGGCCGCGCTCCCACAGGTCCAGCGAACGTTCGATGATCGGCGTGCTGATGCCCCGGCGGTCCACGAAGTCGCGGGCCTTGGCGAGGTACTCGCCCTGGATGTCGAGTGCGCTGGCTTCGCGGCCATTGGCGAGGCGGATCTTGCGTCGTCCGGTGACGTCGTGCGAGATCTCGCGGATCGCACGGATCGGGTTCTCCATCGTGAGGTCGCGCATCACGACGCCCTCTTCGATCATCCGCAGCACCAGGTCGCAGGAGGCGACCTTGAGCATGGTGGTCGTCTCGCTCATGTTGGAGTCGCCGACGATGACGTGGAGGCGGCGGTACTTCTCCGCGTCGGCATGCGGCTCGTCGCGAGTGTTGATGATCGGACGGCTGCGGGTGGTCGCGCTGGAGACGCCCTCCCAGATGTGCTCGGCCCGCTGGCTGACCGAGTACGACGTCCCGCGAGGCGTCTGTGTGACCTTCCCGGCGCCCACGATGATCTGCCGGGTCACCAGGAACGGGATCAGGATGTCGGCGAGGCGGCTGAACTCGCCGGCGCGGCCGACGAGGTAGTTCTCGTGACAACCGTAGGAGTTGCCCGCGGAGTCGGTGTTGTTCTTGAAGAGGTAGATCTCGCCGGCGATGCCCTCGTCGTGCAACCGCTGCTCGGCGTCGAGCAGCAGTCCCTCGAGGACCCGCTCCCCCGCCTTGTCGTGCGTGACGAGCTCACCGATGTCGTCGCACTCGGGCGTGGCGTACTCCGGGTGGCTCCCCACATCGAGGTACAGCCGCGCCCCGTTGCGCAGGAACACGTTGCTGGAGCGACCCCAGCTCACGACCTTGCGGAACAGGTAGCGCGCGACCTCGTCCGGACTCAGTCGGCGTTGTCCCCGGAACGTGCAGGTGACGCCGTACTCGTTCTCGATACCGAAGATTCGGCGGTCCATGATGGAACCCTACGCGAGCGGAGGCGCCACCGGTGGCTCTTCGGGGCCGCCGTTCGTCGGAGTCTCGGAGACGTGGGCTTCGGGGGCGGCCTCGGCCGGTCCGCGGTCCCCGAGCAGTTCGGCAAGCTTCGCCGGCAGGATGCGGCGGAACTTGCGCGGCTGCGACCGGGTGCGGTCGAGGACGGCGACCTCGAGGTCCTCGACCGGGATCACCCGGTCCTGCACCTCGCCACGTTCGTCGTTCGAGTGCCCCAGGGCGGCCACGGCGACCGCCAGCGCTGCATCCAGGCTCGCGCCGTCGGTGTAGTGCTCCTTGAGGTACGCCGCCACGGTGTCGGCGTCGCCACCCATCACCGCGTAGCCGTGCTCGTCGGCGACGCGACCCTCATAGGTCAGGCGATAGATCTGGTCGTCGGCCGCGGTCTTGCCGACCTCGGCCACGAAGATCTCGACCTCGTAGGGCTTCTCGCCGCCCGAGGAGAAGATCGTGCCGAGAGTCTGGGCGTAGGCGTTGGCCAGGCCGCGCCCGGTGACGTCACGCCGGTCGTAGGCGAAGCCGCGCATGTCGGCGAGCCGGACGCCCGCGATGCGCAGGTTCTCGAACTCGTTGTAGCGGCCGACCGCCGCGAAGGCGAGCCGGTCGTACAACTCCGAGACCTTGTGCAGGGCCTTGGACGGGTTCTCGGTCACCAGCAGGACGCCGTCGGCGAACTGCACGGCGGCGAGAGAGCGGCCGCGCGCGATGCCCTTGCGGGCGAAGTCGGCACGGTCCTTCATCAACTGCTCGGGTGAGACGTAGAACGGGGTACTCATCTCAGGCCTCCTGTCCCTGGTTGCCGGCTCCGTCGCCGCCGGGCAGCGGGGCGAGCGGGCCGTCGGGGCGGGTGAAGCGGGCCGCGACGACCTCGTCGGCCAGTGCGCCGATGTCCTCCTGCGTGAGTTCCGCGGCGCCCTCGGCGGTCACCACCCAGACGATCGGGAAGATCCGGCGCGCCATGTCCGGCCCACCCGTGGCGGAGTCGTCGTCCGCGGCGTCGTACAGGGCCTGGAGGCAGACGCGGACCGTGTCGTCCTGGCTGAGGTCCTCGCGATAGAGCTTCTTGAGCGCACCGCGGGCGAACAGTGAACCGGAGCCGACGGTGAAGAACGAGGCTTCCTCGTGGCGCCCGCCGGTGACGTCGTAGCCGAAAATCCGGCCGACCTCACTGTCGAGGTCGAAGCCCGCGAACATGGGGACGACGGCCAGGCCCTGCATGGCCATCCCGAGGTTGGCGCGGATCAGCGCGGAGAGCCGGTTGGCCTTGCCGTCGAGGGAGAGGACCGTGCCCTCGATCTTCTCGTAGTGCTCGAGTTCGACCTGGAAGAGCCGGACCATCTCGACGGCCAGCCCGGCGGTGCCGGCGATGCCGACGACGGAGTACTCGTCCGCAGGGAAGACCTTCTGGATGTCGCGCTGCGCGATGACGTTGCCCATCGTGGCGCGACGGTCACCAGCCATGACGACGCCACCGGGGAAGGTCGCGGCGACGATGGTCGTGCCGTGCGGGGCGAGGTCCGCCGCCGTACCGGCTGGCAAGGAGCGTCGCGCAGGCAGCAGGTCCGGCGCGTTCACGCCGATGAAGTCGCTGAAGGAGGAGGTCCCGGGGCGCAGGAAGGCAGCCGGAATCCGTGCGTCACCAGTCATGTGCGGGTTACTCCCCGCCCTTCTGGATGAACGACTTCACGAAGTCCTCGGCGTTGGATTCGAGGACCTCGTCGATCTCGTCGAGGATCGCGTCGACGTCGTCGTCCATCGCGTCCTTGCGCTCGGCAACATCGGACTCCGCAGCGACCTCAGTGGTCTCTTCGGCGTCTTCCGACTTGCGCGGTTGCTTCTGCTCCTGGGCCATACCTCAACCCTAGCCACTTACCGGCTGAGTGCGCGGACCAATGCCTCTGCTGTTTCACACTTGTCGATCAGTTCACCGACATGTGCCTTGCTGCCGCGGAGCGGATCGATGGTTGGAACGCGCTGCAGCGACTCCCGGCCAGGCAGGTCGAAGATGACCGAATCCCACGAAGCGGCAGCGATGTCGGGCGCGTACTTCTCCAGGCACCGGCCCCGGAAGTAGGCACGCGTCTCCTCGGGCGGGTTCGTCATGGCTGCGTCCACCTCGGCATCGGTGAGCAGCCGCTGGATCCGACCGGCTTTCACGAGACGGTGGTACAGACCCTTGTCCGGACGGATGTCGGAGTACTGGAGATCGATCAACTGGAGCTTCGCGTCGTCCCAGTCGAGGCCGTCGCGGGAGCGGTACTGCTCGATCAGTTTCAACTTGGCGACCCAGTCGAGTTGGTCGGACAGCGACATCGGGTCCGTTTCGAGCCGGTTCAGCACGTCCTCCCAGCGGGCGAGGACGTCGACGGTCTGCGCGTCGGCGTCCGCGCCGTAGCGGTCCTCGACGTACTTCTTGGCGAGGTCGAGGTACTCCAGCTGGAGCTGGATGCCGGTCAGGGTGCGGCCGTCGGCCAGCGTGACCTGGTGGGCCAGAGCCGGGTCGTGGGAGACGGCGCGCAGGGCGGAGACCGGCGTCCGGACGGTGAGGTCACGGGTGATGAAGCGGTCCTCGATCATGGCCAGGACCAGCGACGTGGTGCCGACCTTGAGGTAGGTCGCGATCTCGGACAGGTTCGCGTCGCCGATGATGACGTGGAGCCGGCGGTACTTCTCCGGGTCGGCGTGCGGCTCGTCGCGGGTGTTGATGATCGGGCGCTTCAGGGTGGTCTCGAGGCCGACCTCGACCTCGAAGAAGTCGGCGCGCTGGCTGATCTGGAACCCGGTGCCGCGGCCGTCCTGGCCGATGCCCACGCGCCCGGCGCCGCAGAACACCTGGCGGCTGACGAAGAACGGCGTGAGGTGCCGGACGATGTCGGCGAACGGCGTCGAGCGCCGCATCAGGTAGTTCTCGTGGGCGCCGTACGACGCCCCCTTGTTGTCGGTGTTGTTCTTGTAGAGCGCGATCGTCGGACTGCCCGGCAACTGGTGGGCCAGGCGGGCGGCGTCGAGCATGACCTGCTCCCCCGCCTTGTCCCAGCGCACGATGTCGAGCGGGGTGATCACCTCGGGCGTGGAGTACTCGGGGTGGGCGTGGTCGACGTACAACCGCGCACCGTTGGTCAGGATCACGTTGGCGAGGCCGAGGTCCTCGTCGGTGAGCTGGGAGGGGTCGGCGATCTGGCGCGCCATGTCGAACCCGCGGGCGTCACGCAGCGGCGACTCCTCCTCGAAGTCCCACCGGGCGCGCCTGGCCCGCACCGTTGCCGAGGCATAGGCGTTCACGATCTGGGACGAGGCGACCATGGGGTTGGCCGTCGGCTGTCCCTGTACCGAGATGCCGTACTCGATCTCGGTGCCCATCACCCGACGTACGCTCATGCTTCGAGCCTACGCCGGGGACGGGACCGCAATCAGAGGTATTGCCCTGTGTCGTTCACGGTGTCGATCGAACGGC
Source organism: Nocardioides sp. WS12 (assembly GCF_014108865.1). Lineage (NCBI taxonomy): Bacteria > Bacillati > Actinomycetota > Actinomycetes > Propionibacteriales > Nocardioidaceae > Nocardioides > Nocardioides sp. WS12. The sequence continues at coordinate 3,121,363 of NZ_CP053928.1, forward strand.
CCGGTTCCGTGCCGTGCTTGCCGGTGATGAGCGTGCGGATGAAGACGATCCGCTCGCCCTTCTTGCCGGAGATCCGCGCCCAGTCGTCGGGGTTGGTCGTGTTCGGCAGGTCCTCGTTCTCCTTGAACTCGTCGACGCACGCCTGGAGCAGGTGCGAGACCCGCAGACCCTTCTGGCTGTGGTCGATGAAGTCCTTGATCGCCATCTTCTTCGCCCGGTCGACGATGTTCTGGATCATGGCGCCGGAGTTGAAGTCCTTGAAGTAGAGGACTTCCTTGTCACCGTTCGCGTAGGTCACCTCGAGGAAGCGGTTCTCCTCGGTCTCGGTGTACATCCGCTCGACGGTGGCCCGGATCATGCCGCCGATGGTGGCCTGACGGTCGCCGCCGAACTCGGCGACGTCCTCGGCGTGCAGCGGCAACGTGGTGGTGAGGTACTTGCTGAAGATGTCGCGCGCCGACTCGGCGTCGGGACGCTCGATCTTGATCTTCACGTCGAGGCGACCGGGCCGCAGGATCGCGGGGTCGATCATGTCCTCGCGGTTGGAGGCACCGATGACCAGGACGTTCTCGAGCAGTTCCACACCGTCGATCTCGCTCAGCAACTGCGGAACGATGGTGTTCTCGACATCGGAGGAGACACCGGAACCGCGGGTGCGGAACAAGGAGTCCATCTCGTCGAAGAACACGATGACGGGCGTACCGGTGCTCGCCTTCTCCCGCGCCCGCTGGAAGACCAGACGAATGTGTCGCTCGGTCTCACCGACGTACTTGTTGAGGAGTTCGGGGCCCTTGATGTTGAGGAAGTACGACTTCCCCGAGGCACCGGTCTTCTCGGCCACCTTCTTGGCGAGCGAGTTCGCGACCGCCTTGGCGATCAGCGTCTTGCCACAGCCGGGAGGCCCGTAGAGCAGGATGCCCTTCGGGGGCTTGAGCTCGTGCTCGGCAAACAGCTCGGGATAGAGATACGGCAGCTCGACGGCGTCCTGGATCATCTCGATCTGGTTGCCGAGGCCACCGATGGAGTCATAGGAGATGTCCGGGACCTCTTCGAGGACGAGCTCCTCGACCTCGGACTTCGGAACCTTCTCGTAGACGTAGCCGGCCCGGGAGTCCAGCAACAGGGAGTCGCCGGCGCGCAGGGTCTCGTTGAACAAGGGGTCGGCCAGGCGGACGACGCGTTCCTCGTCGGCGTTCGCGATGACCAGGACCCGCTCGCCATCAGCGAGCAGTTCCTTGAACATGACGACCTCGCCGACCGTTTCGTACTCGAACGCGGCGACGACGTTCAGCGCCTCGTTGAGCATGACTTCCTGGCCACGGCGCAGGGAGTCGAGCTCGACATTCGGGCTGACGCTCACGCGCAACTTCCGACCGCCGGTGAACACGTCGACGGAGTCGTCCTCGTTGCGCTGGAGGAAGGTGCCGAAGCCCGCGGGAGGTTGGGCGAGCCGGTCGACCTCCTCCTTGAGCTTGAGAATCTGGTCCCGGGCGTCACGCAGCGTGCTGGCGAGACGCTCGTTCTGCGCGGTCACCGCAGCCAGCGAACGCTGGGTGTCGGCGAGGCGCATGTCCACGGAGCGAGCTCCGCTTCCGGGCGTGTCGAGCAGTCGCCGGCGCAGTTCGTTGATCTCGTCCTCGAGGAAACGGACCTGGTCTTCGAGCTCCTGTTGGCTCGGGGACCGGTGGCTTCCCGAAGTGCCTTCTCCCATGTTTGTCATGGCACACCTCCTGAATCCGACCCTACTCGGACCGGTGCAGCGAGGAAGTGGTTCAGGACACGTGGCACGCGACGTTTCTGTAACGGCCGTGGAACCGGTCAGTCGCCGGTCAGTCGTCGATCGGAAGTTCCGGCACCCCGGGAGGGCGCGGGCCGTCGTAGTCGGGGCCGTAGGCACCCGGTGCCGGGCGGCGCTTCTTGAGCGGGGCCCGCTCCCCCGGTGCCATCCGGCGCGCCGTGACCAAGAAGGCCGTGTGGCCGATCATCTTGTGACCGGGGCGAACGGCCAGGCCCTCGACGTGCCAGTCGCGGACCAGTGACTCCCACGGAGCCGGTTCGGTGAAGCCGCCGTGCATCCGGACGGCCTCGACGAACTTCGAGAGCTGGGTGGTCGTGGCGACGTACGCACACACGATCCCACCGGGAAGAAGGGCGTCGGCCGCGGCGTCCAGGCACTCCCAGGGGGCAAGCATGTCCAGGATGATCCGGTCGCACCGCTCCCCCGACGCCGGAAGGGCCTCGGCGAGGTCGCCGAGGGTGAGGCGCCAGGCGGGGTGCGTCTCGCCGTCGGGTGCGCCGAAGAACTGGGTGACGTTGCGGCGGGCGACGTCCGCGAACTCCTCACGGCGCTCGAACGACGACACCCGGCCGTACGGACCGACGGCGCGCAGCAGCGAGCAGGTCAGCGCACCGGATCCGACGCCGGCCTCGACCACGTGGGCGCCCGGGAAGATGTCGGCCATCGCGATGATCTGGGCCGAGTCCTTCGGGTAGACCACGGCCGCGCCACGGGGCATCGAGACGACGTACTCGGACAGCAGGGGGCGGAAGACGAGGTACTCGCCACCGACCGACGACCCGACGGTGAAGCCTTCTTCACGGCCGATCAGTTCGTCGTGTTCCAGATGGCCCTTGTTGGAGAAGAACCGCTTCCCGGCCTCGAGCGCGAAGTTGTGGCGCCGGCCCTTGCCGTCGACCAGACGGACCCATTCGCCCTCGCGAAGGGGACCGCGATGGACACCGGACCAGGCCTCCGGGGGCACGTCGGAAGTTGCGTCACTCACCGGCGCAATCTATCGCTGCACTTCCCGAGCGACGTCGGCGGCCGACAGAACGCCGTACACACTGCCGTCCTCGGCCATCAAGACGTACTCGGACGCGGGATTGTTGCGCAGCGCGGCGAGCAGTTCGGCACCGCTGACCGATGCCGGAAGGGCCCGACCACCGGCCAGGCTGCGGGCGACCGTCGAGACGGCGACCCAGGGCTTGCGGTCATCCGGCATCGCGTTGACGGCCTGCTCGTCGACCACGCCGATCGGGCGCCCGTCGGAAGTGACGGTCACGATGCTGGTCGCCCCGGCTTCCTTCGCGCGGCGTACGGCCTCGGCCAACGGGAGGTCGTCAGGGACCGAGAGGGTACGACGCGCGAGGTCACGTGGCACGACCTCGCTCAGACGCCGAACGATCTTCGCGGCGGCCAGCGACTGGCTGGCCCCCGTCCAGAGGAAGATGGCCACGATGGCGAGGATCACGGGGTTGATGAAGCTGCCGTTCAGGGCACTGAAGACGGCCCAGACCACGACCAGGACGGCCGTCACGCGGCCACCCCACGCGGCTGCGATCGTGCCGGTGTGCACCTTCCCGGTGGCGGCCCAGACGCCGGCCTTGAGGACCCGGCCGCCGTCGAGCGGCAGGCCGGGCACCAGGTTCAGGACGCCGATCATCAGGTTCGCGCCGGCGAGGCCCTCGATGACCAGCCGACCGACGCCGTCCGGCGTGACGAACCACAGGGCCAGCGCCACGACACCGACGGCGAGGGACGTGATCGGCCCGACCACCGCGATCCAGAACTCCTGGCGCGGGCGGCGGGCTTCACCGACGATGGCGGTCGCTCCCCCGAGGAAATGGAGGGTGATCGACTCGACGCGGAAGCCGAATCGCTTGGCCACGACAGCGTGGGACGCCTCGTGGAGCAGGATCGCGAGGTAGAGCGCGATCGCGAAGGCCAGCCCGACGACGTACTTCCAGCCGCCGAGTCCGGACTGCACCTGATCCACGCGCGGACCCATGATGTAGGCGATCAGGGCGGCGACCAGGAACCAGGAGTTCGCGACGAGGACGTCACTGCCCGCGATCCGCCCGATCCGGACCATGCCCCGCGGTGCGGGGGGTCGTGCAGGAACCTCGGGCTCGGCCATACTCCGAGGCTACCGGTGGGGTCAGGCGTGACCGCTCAGCTGGGCCAACCGGGTGGCCAGGGCCTCGATCAACTGTGTGCTGCGCTTGGCCGGCATCGCCGACTTGCGGTCGCCACCCTGACTGCTGACGGGCAGGACGTCGATGGAGAGCTTGGCGCCGCCGGCCAGTGCACGGAGCTCGTCGACCTTGTCGCCGAAGGGTGATCCGCTGCCCGGGGAGTAGTAGCGGACGACCTCGTCCAGGTCGTCGGCGTAGAGGTCGGCCTTGGTGACGACGATGACCAACCAGATCGGCCGATCGCGGCGTACGGCCATCGACGCGATCCGGTGCGACGTGATCGCCCAGTCCTCCAGCTCCACGGCCAGCTGGTCTTCGCGGCTCGCCACGGCCGTTCCACTGGTTCCCGCCGCGCGTCGGGGCGTGGCGTAGCCGTTGGCCACCACGTGCAGGACGCCGTCGACGGGCTCGTCGTGGAACACCTCGTCGAGTGCACCGAGCCGGGTCGCTGCGTTGTCGCCCGGCACCACGCGGAACCGGAAGCCCCGCAGACCGGAGGACCGCCGGGTCCGGCGCTCCATGACGGCGGATCCCACCTCGGCGACCACTTCGCCGGTGCTACCTGTGAGTCGATCGGTCAGCTGCGTCTTGCCGACCCCGGTCATCCCCGTGACCGCGACGATCGGGAACCGCTTACGGACGACGTGACCAATCCGTTCCGGGGTGGACGCGATGCGCCGCCGGAGGCTTTCGGGGGATCGACTCATGACGCCAGCCTATGTGTCAGGCGAACCGCGCCCGTGGGGTGTCGGAGGTCTCACCTAGGGTCGGACGCATGACCACGCAACCAGCACCGACCGGCCTCGAGCCGGCGGACCCGTCCGAACGCGGCGGCACGCGCGTCGACGGCGTCGACGTGCTCGGTGCGCTGTCGCCGTCGCGGGTGGGCGACTTCCTGTCGTGTCCGCTGCTCTATCGATTCCGCACGATCGACCGGTTGCCCGAGCCGCCGTCGCCCGCCGCCGTGCGCGGCACGGTGATCCACACCGTCCTGGAGCGACTGTTCGACCTGCCTGCTGCGGAGCGCACTCCGGTGCAGGCCGAGTCGATGCTGGCGCCGGCGTGGGCCGACCTCCAGGAAGCCGAGCCCGCGGTCACCTCGATGTTCCCGGTCGACGGACCCGAGATCGCCGAGTGGCTGGTGTCGTGCCGCGAGACGCTGGTGAAGTACTTCGACCTCGAGGACCCGACGGTCCTGGAGCCGGCCGAGCGCGAGTTGTACGTCGAGTCGCTGACGGACACGAAGCTGCTGCTGCGTGGTGTGGTTGACCGGGTCGACATTGCGCCCGACGGCGCAATTCGCGTGGTCGACTACAAGACCGGCCCATCGCCGAGCGAGATGTTCGAGGGCAAGGCCCTCTTCCAGCTCAAGTTCTATGGTCTGGTCCTATGGCGGATGCGCGGTGTCATCCCGAAGATGCTGCAACTGGTCTACCTCGGCAACAGCGAGGTGCTGCGTTACGAACCCGACGAGCAAGACCTGCTCGCGACCGAGCGCAAGGTCCAGGCGGTGTGGCAGGCGATCCAGTTGGCCACCGAGAAGCGCGAGTTCGAGTCACGCCCCGGGTACGGCTGCCGCTGGTGTGCGCACCAGTCGCTCTGCCCGTCGTACGACGGCACGCCTCCGCCGTTCCCGACACTTCCCCTCACAGCAGTGAGCTCAACGCCTCCGGCGTGAGTCCGTCGAGGGTTTCCAGTAACGTCCGACCGGAGCCTTCGGGAACCGGCACATGGTTCGGGACGACGAGCACGCGGCAGCCGGCTGCCTCGGCCGACCGTGCGCCGGTCGGTGAGTCCTCGATCGCGATGCAGTCCGCAGGGTCAACCCCGAGCGCGGCCGCTGCCGTGAGGTAGGCCTCCGGGTGGGGCTTGCCCTGACTGACCATGTCGCCGGTGACGATCACCCGGAAGGTCTCCGGCGGCAGGTGCTCGAGGATCGGCGCCACGAACCGCTGGTACGACATCGTCACCAGTCCGCAGGGCACCCCGGCGTCACGCAGCGCGAGCAGCAGTTCCCGGGCGCCGTCGCACCACGGCACGGCGTGGCGGACCTGCTCGACGACCCCGTCGAGCAGCATCTCCACCACTTCCTCGGCCGTTTGCTCCAGGCCGAGCTTCGCCTTGATGTACTCCCCCGACACGAGCAGGTCGTTGCCGACCAACTGCATCGCGTCCTCGTGGGTCCAGGTCCCGCCGTGCTTCTCGGCGATCTCCGACTCCGTGGCCATCCAGTACGGCTCGGTGTCGACGAGGGTGCCGTCCATGTCCCACAGGACGGCGGCCGGCAGGCCCTTCACTGATTCGGGTCGCATCGGGTCTCCAGCGCGGAGGCGTACACCGGGGACATCGCCGGGGAGCCGCCGTCAGCCGGAAGGTCCCGGGCGCCCGCCCATCGGTGGCAGTCCAGCCGAGCCTGGGCAGCATGCACCTCGCGCAGAGCAGGGTCTTCGATCCGAGGGATGCCCGCAGCCTTGAGCACCATGTCGTAGCCATCTCCGACCATGCCGCTGTCCTTGCTCACGACGAGGGCCGTGAGTGCAGGAAGCCCTTCGCGGCTGCACCGCTGGACCAGGAGTTCGAGGACAGGCCCGATCCAGGTCTGGACACCCTCCCTGGTCGTGACGCCGGTGCGTTCCTGGATCTGACGGCCGAGCTCGCTGTCGTCGATGACCGAGTGATAGTGCCCGGCCTGGCTGACGAGGATTTCGTACGCCGCCTGCGCCCAACGATCCCTGTTGCTCAAGCGGCTCAGTCCTCCGGGTTGTAGCCGAGGTTGGGGCCGAGCCAGCGCTCGGCTTCCTTGAGCGTCCAGCCCTTGCGGGTGGCGTAGTCGGCGACCTGGTCCTGGGCGAGGCGGCCCACGACGAAGTACTGCGACTGCGGGTGGGAGAAGTACCAACCGCTGACCGCGGCACCGGGCCACATCGCCATCGACTCGGTGAGCTCAATGCCGGTGTTGGTGGTGACGTCGAGCAGGTCCCACAGGGTCTGCTTCTCGGTGTGCTCCGGGCAGGCGGGGTAGCCGGGCGCGGGGCGGATGCCGACGTACTTCTCGCCGATCAGGGCCTCGTTGGAGAGCTCCTCGTCGGGCTGGTAGCCCCAGAACTCCTTGCGTACCCGCTCGTGCATCCGCTCCGCGAAGGCTTCCGCGAGACGGTCGGCGAGGGACTCCAGCAGGATGGCGCTGTAGTCGTCGAGGGCTTCCTTGAACTCCATGATCTTGGCCTGGCTGCCCAGCCCCGCCGTCACGGCGAATGCACCGACGTAGTCGTCGAGGCCGGTCGACCTGGGCGCGACGAAGTCGCCGAGCGACCGGTTCGGGATGCCCTCGCGGTGCTCGCCCTGCTGGCGCAGGTTGCGGAGCACCTGGATGACCTGGGTGCGCTCCTCGTCGGCGTACACCTCGACGTCGTCACCGACGGCGTTGGCCGGGAAGAAGCCGATGACGCCGTTGGCGGTCAGCCACTTCTCCTTGATCAGCCGGTCGAGCATGTCCTGGCCGTCGTCGTACAACCGGCGAGCAGCCTCGCCCGACGCCGGGTTGTTGAGGATGTCGGGGAACTTGCCCTTCATCTCCCAGGCGTTGAAGAACGGCTGCCAGTCGATGTATTCGCGCAGTTCGGAGATGTCGTAGTCGTTGAAGACGCGGACACCCTGCTGCTGCGGGACGGGCGGGACGTAGCCCTCCCACTCGATCGGGGTCCGGTTGACCCGGGCCTTCTCGAGCGTGACGGTCGGCCGCTCGTGCTTCTGGGCGTGCCGTTCGCGCAGGCTGGCGTAGTCCTTCTCGGTCGCCTCGAGCAGCGCAGGGCGCTGCTTGTCGTCGAGCAGGGCAGCGGCGACCGGGACGGAACGTGACGCGTCCTTCACCCAGACCACCGGGCCGGTACGACGAGGCGACACCTTGACCGCGGTGTGGGCGCGCGACGTGGTCGCTCCGCCGATCAGCAGCGGGATCTCGAGGCCCTGGCGCTCCATCTCGACGGCGAAGTTGACCATCTCGTCGAGCGAGGGCGTGATCAGGCCGGAGAGCCCGATGATATCCGCGTTGTGCTCCTTGGCGGCGTCCAGGATCTTCTGGGCAGGCACCATCACACCGAGGTCGATCACGGTGTAGTTGTTGCACTGCAGCACGACGCCGACGATGTTCTTGCCGATGTCGTGGACGTCGCCCTTCACGGTCGCCATCACGATGGTGCCGTTGGTCGTCTCGACGTCGCCGGGCTGCTTCTCCGCCTCGATGAACGGCAGCAGGTAGGCGACGGCCTTCTTCATGACCCGGGCCGACTTCACGACCTGGGGCAGGAACATCTTGCCGGCACCGAACAGGTCACCGACGACGTTCATGCCGTCCATCAGCGGACCTTCGATGACCTCGATCGGACGACCTCCGGCCGCGGAGATCTCGGCGCGAAGTTCCTCGGTGTCGGCCTCGACGTCCGCGTCGATGCCCTTCACCAGGGCGTGCGTGATCCGCTCGCGGACGGGCAGGCTGCGCCACTCGGCGGCGGCCGCTTCCTCCTTGGGGTCACCGGAGTTGTTGAAGCGCTCGGCAATCTCCAGCAGGCGCTCGGCAGCGTCCTCGCGGCGGTTCAGGACGACGTCCTCGATCCGCTCGCGGAGCTCCGGGTCGATCGAGTCGTACGGCACGAGGGCGCCGGCGTTCACGATGCCCATGTCCAGGCCCGCCTTGATGGCGTGGAACAGGAAGACCGCGTGGATGGCTTCGCGGACCGGGTTGTTGCCCCGGAACGAGAAGGAGACGTTCGAGATGCCACCGGAGATGTGGACGCCCGGCAGGTTCTCCTTGATCCAGGCGCACGCCTCGATGAAGTCGATCCCGTACGTCGCGTGCTCCTCGATGCCCGTGGCCAGCGCGAAGCAGTTCGGGTCGAAAATGATGTCCTCGGCCGGGAAGCCAACCTCTTCGGTCAGGATCCGGTAGGCGCGACCACAGATCTCCTTGCGGCGCTCCAGGTTGTCGGCCTGGCCCTGCTCGTCGAAGGCCATCACGACGACCGCGGCGCCGTACTTCCGGCACAGTCGGGCCTCGCGGACGAACTTCTCCTCGCCCTCCTTCATGGAGATCGAGTTGACGATCGGCTTGCCCTGGACGTTCTTCAGGCCGGCCTCGATGACCTCCCACTTGGAGGAGTCGATCATCACGGGGACGCGGCTGATGTCGGGCTCGGCTGCGATCAGCTTCGTGAACCGGTCCATCGCGGCGACGCCGTCGATCATGCCTTCGTCCATGTTGATGTCGATGACCTGCGCACCGACCTCGACCTGCTGGAGCGCAACCGACAGGGCCGTGTCGTAGTCCTCGGCCTTGATCAGGTTGCGGAAACGGGCGGAGCCGGTGATGTTGGTGCGCTCACCGATGTTGACGAACAGCGAGTCCTCGGTGATGTTCAGCGGCTCCAGCCCGGACAGCCGGGTCGCGACGTCGATCGTCGGGAGGACGCGGGGGGTCTTGCCTTCGACGACCCTGGCGATCTCGGCGATGTGCGCGGGCGTCGTGCCACAGCAACCACCGACCAGGTTCACGAGACCAGCGGAGGCGAACTCCTCGATGTAGCCGGCCTGGCGCTCGGGCGACTCGTCGTACTCACCGAAGGCGTTCGGCAGGCCGGCGTTCGGGTAGCTCGACACGAAGGTGTCGGCGATCCGCGAGATCTCGGCCATGTACGGCCTCATCTCGGGGGCACCGAGGGCACAGTTCAGGCCGATCGCGAGCGGCTTGGCGTGCCGCATGGCGTTCCAGAAGGCCTCGGTGACCTGGCCCGAGAGCGTCCGGCCAGAGGCGTCGGTGATGGTGCCCGAGATGACGACGGGCCAGCGGCGGCCACGCTCCTCGAAGAGCGTCTCGACCGCGAAGATCGCGGCCTTGGCGTTGAGCGAGTCGAAGATCGTCTCGATGAAGATGAGGTCGGAGCCGCCGTCGACGAGACCGTTGGCAGCCTCGAGGTACGCCGCCACGAGCTGGTCGTAGGAGACGTTGCGGGCGCCGGGGTCGTTGACGTCCGGGGAGATCGACGCCGTACGCGTCGTCGGTCCGAGGGCGCCGGCGACATAGCGCGGCTTCTCCGGCGTGCTCAGCTTGTCGCACTCGACCCGGGCCAGTGCGGCGCCGGCGTAGTTGAGCTCGTAGGCGAGGTCGGCCATGTCGTAGTCGGCGAGGGAGACCGCGTTGGCGTTGAACGTGTTGGTCTCGAGGATGTCCGCGCCGGCCTCGAGGTACTCGCGGTGAATGCCCGCGATGATCTGCGGCTGGGTGATCGTCAACAGGTCGTTGTTGCCCTGGACGTCGCTGGGCCAGTCCTTGAACCGCTCGCCGCGGTAGCCGGCCTCGTCGGGCCGGTCCCGCTGGATCGCCGTGCCCATGGCGCCGTCGATGACCAGGATCCGCTCGCCGAGCGCGCGCGTGAGCTCATCGGTGCAATCGGGGCGGATGTTCTGCTCCCAGGCGTCCACGTACATTCCTTCCATGACGGAAGGCGTCCTTGCTCTGGCCGAGCGTGGCGGACCAGACCTGGTGATCTGCATCCGTTGCAACGCCTCTCGACTTCTGTGAATGCTACCGGGAACCGGGCACTAGGCTCGGCATTGTGATGGAGATCGAGACGGTCCCCGACCTCGTACGGCCGGTGGTCATCGCTGCGTTCGAGGGTTGGAACGACGCCGCAGAGTCCGCAACAGCCGTGGTCGACCACCTGATGAAGGTGTGGGACGCGCGGGTGGTGGCCGTGATCGACCCCGATGAGTACTACGACTTCCAGGTCAATCGGCCGGTCGTCGGCATCGACGACAACGGGTTCCGCAAGCTCAACTGGCCGAGCACGCACGTCGCGGTGGCCTCGCCGCCAGACCTGGACCGTGACGTCATCCTGATCCGCGGCATCGAGCCCAACATGCGCTGGCGCCAGTTCACCGCCGAACTGCTCTCGACGATCGACGACCTCGGCGGCGAGCTCCTGATCACGCTCGGCGCCCTGCTCTCCGACAGCCCGCACACGCGACCCATTCCCGTGTCGGGGTCCTCGACCGAGCCGGACCTGATGGACCAGCTCTCCCTGGAGCAGTCCACCTACGAGGGCCCGACGGGCATCGTGGGCGTGTTGCAGGACGCCTGCGCGCGGATCGACCTCCCCGCCGTGTCGTTCTGGGCGGCGGTCCCCCACTACGTCGCCCAGCCGCCGTGCCCGAAGGCCACGCTGGCGCTGCTGGTGCGACTGGAAGACCTCTTCGAGACGCCGATCCCGTTGGGTGACCTGCCCGAGGAGGCCCGGGCCTGGGAACGCGGCGTCGACGAGCTCGCCGAAGAGGACGAGGACATCGCCGACTACGTCCGCGAACTCGAGGAGTCGCGCGACACCGTCGACCTGCCCGAAGCCTCGGGTGAGGCGATCGCGCGGGAGTTCGAGCGCTACCTCAAGCGCCGCGACGACGACTGAGCCGATTGGCCGAGCGGCTAGAGGGACAGCCCGAGCGCTGCGTCGAGGACGGGCAGCAGGGTCATCGACGCCTCGGTGTCGCTGTTGTCAGCGAGCCCATCGGTGCCCAGGGTCGCCTTGACCCACGCATCGATCGCGGCGGTCGCCCGCGGTGCGTCGAGGTCGTCGGCCAGCGCGGCCAGGACCTCTTGTACGACGGGCGCTGCCGGGGCACCGTCGCCCAGGGCGAGTGCGCGGCGCAGGTTGGCGATGTCGTCGACGGCCGTCCAGAGCAGGTCGTCGGTCCACTCCCAGTCGGTGCGGTAGTGGTGGCGCAGCAGGGCGAGGCGGATGGCCATCGGGTCGATGTCGCTGTTGCGCAGCGCGGACACGAAGACCAGGTTGCCCAGCGACTTCGACATCTTCTGGCCGTCGTACGCGACCATCCCGGCGTGGCTGTAGGCCTTGGCGAACGGCTCACCCGTGGCCACCTGGACGTGGCCGGCGCACATCTCGTGGTGCGGGAAGACGAGGTCGCTGCCCCCGCCCTGGACGTCGAAGCCGGTGCCGAGGTGCTGCAGCGCGATGGCGGCGCACTCGATGTGCCAGCCGGGTCGGCCCTTGCCGAACGGGCTGTCCCACGACGGCTCGTCCTCGCGCTCGCCGCGCCACACGACACAGTCGAGCGGGTCCTTCTTGCCCGGGCGGTCAGGGTCTCCGCCGCGCTCGGCGAAGAAGCGGAGCATGGTCTCGCGGTCGTAGCGGGACTCCTCGCCGAAGGCGGGGTCGGCTGCCACCGAGAAGTAGAGATCGGTGTCCACGCGGTAGAGCGAGCCGCCGGCGTCCAGGCGCTGGATCAACTCGATCACGAGCGGGATGGACTCGACCGCGCCGACGTACTCGGCCGGAGGCAGGACCCGCAGGGCCTCCATGTCGTGGCGGAAGAGCTCGGTCTCACGCTCCGCGAGCTCGACCCAGTCGACGCCGACCTTGGTGGCGCGCTCGAGCAGCGGGTCGTCGACGTCGGTGACGTTCTGGACGTACCGGACGTCGTGCCCGGCGCTGCGCCAGGCCCGGTTGAGCAGGTCGAACGCGATGTAGGTGTTGGCGTGACCGATGTGCGTGGCGTCGTACGGCGTGATGCCGCAGACGTAGAGACGCGCGGGACCCTCGGGACTGGTCTCCACCTTGCCGCCCGTGGACGTGTCGTGGAGGACGACCGGAGGACCGGTGACCGGGAGGACCGGGATGCCCGGTGCGTTCCATGCGCGCATGACGCTGATGCTAGTTGCTTGAACTAAAAGGGCGGCCACGGGATGGCAGGCCCGTGACGGGACGGCCCGGGCAGCTCACCCGTTGCGAGGAGTCGTCGGGTACGACGCTCGAGCGCCTCGATCTCGTGCTCGGCGAGGTGGAACCCCAACCGTTCGCCGAGGTCACCGCGGATGTCGGCCAACAAGGCGCGGACGACGGCCGCCTCCTCCACGGTCAAAGCGGACCCGGCCCAGCCCCACAGGACCGTGCGGAGTTTCGGATCATGGTGGAAGGCGACTCCGTGGTCGACACCGAGGCGGCGGCCGTCGGCCATCGCCAGAACGTGTCCGCCCTTGCGGTCGGCGTTGTTGATGATGACGTCGTAGACGGCCATCCGGCGCAGTGCGGCAGTGTTCTCGTGGACGAGGGAGATCGGCCGGTCGCGGTCGTCGAGACCGTCCATCACCGCGATCCAGCCCTCAGGGGTCTCCCCCGCGGCTACCAGGGTGACGGCGTCCTGCTCGGGGTCGACCTCCTGCCACTCCTGGAACATGCCGGGACCGTGCGGTCCCTCGTCCCACCAGGTGCGCGGCACGATGTCCCAGCCGCTGGCCACCGAGACCAGGTGGGCAGCGATTTCCCGGTGCGCCAGGGACTCGTCGGGGAAGTCCCAGAGCGGGCGTTCCCCCGCGACGGGCTTGTAGACGACCTCCTGGCCGTCGAGTTCCCCAAGGAAGGTCGCGTTGGAGGCCGGCATGATCCGGCCCTTGATCGTCAGGTCACCCACGGCGCTGGATCAGGGGTCGCGTCGCTTGAACCCGTTGGCCCGCACACACAGGTGGCCGTCGGGGTCGATCGGGTGGCCGCAGAACGGGCACGAGGGACGGCCCGCGCCGATGATCGACTCGGCGCGCTGCACGAAGGCCCGCGCCTGGCCGGGTTCGAGGCGGACCAGCAGCATCTCGACGGGGTCCTCGCCGTCGGCGAGCTCGGCGGGCTCCTCCCCGATCGGGAACACCTCGATCACCACACGCTCGTCCTCGGGGTCCCACGAGAGCGTCATGGTCCCGGCGCGGAACTCCTCCTCGATGGGCAGGGCCAGCGGCGCGTCGTCCACGAGGGCCAACGGCGCCACAGCCGGTACGACGACCCGGGCCGTGCCGTCCGCGATCACCTCGTCGAGCAGTTCGTCGACGCGCTGCGCCAACGCCTCCACCTGCTGCTTCTCCAGCGCGACGGAGACGATCTGCTTCCCGTCGACGGCCTGGATGAAGAAGGTGCGGCTGCCGGGCTCGCCCACGGTGCCGGCGATGAACCGCTCGGGCGGGTCGAAGGAGTGAACGATCGGCATGAGAAGAACCCTAGCGAGGCCCGGTCAAGACGGACCCGCGCCGCCGCCCACGACCGCACCAGACGCACCGCCAGCGGACTTGCCCGGCTTCCCGGCCAGCCACGAGAGGTCGCCGGCGTGCGTGTTGGTTGCGACCACGTACGGCCGGTCGATGCCGTAACGGATGACCGAGACAGAAGCGGGATCGACGTTGATCCGCTGGAAGAGGTCCAGGTGCATGCCCAGGGCGTCCGCGAGCACGGACTTGATGATGTCGCCGTGGCTGACGGCCACCCAGACCGCGTCAGCTCCGTGCTGTTCGGTCACTTCGGCGTCCAGTCGTCGTACGGCGGCAACGGCGCGGTGCTGCATCGCGACCATCGACTCGCCGCCGGGGAAGGTCACCGCGGACGGTTGCTGCTGGACGGTGCGCCACAGCGGCTCCTTGAGGAGCACCTTGATCGCCTGACCCTGCCAGTCGCCGTAGTCGCACTCGGCCAGCGCCCGCTCGGTGCGCGCGCGGGTCGTCGGGTGTCCGGAGGCCTTCTGCGCCGCGCCGACTGCCGCGGCGGTCTGCCGGCAGCGTTCCTGGGGGCTCGTGATGAGGCGCGCGATCGGCACGGCGCCGATCCGGGCGCCGGCAGCGGCCACCTGCTCGATGCCCTTGTCGTCCAGGACGACGCCCGGCGTGCGGCCGGCGAGCACTCCTGACGCATTCGCGGTGGTGCGCCCGTGGCGGACGAGCAGCAAGGTGGCCATGCCGGCGAGCCTAGCCACTACCGTTGCCCCGTGATCGTCGACAGCGCCGTCTACCGCCACGGGCAGCGGGTGCCCGTCGACTGCACCCTGCACGACTACGTGGCACTGCGCGAGGCTGCCCGCGACCATCACGACTTCGTCTGGGTCGGGCTCTACGAGCCCAGCCACATCGAACTGTCCGAGATCGCCGACGCGTTCGGCCTGCACCCCCTCGCCGTGGAGGACGCGGTCGTCGCGCACCAGCGCCCGAAGCTCGAGCAGTACGACACCAGTCTGTTCCTCGTGCTCAAGACCCTCTGGTACGTCGACGAGGACGACGCCGTCGAGACCGGCGAGATCAACATGTTCATCGGCCAGGACTTCGTGATCACCGTCCGACACGGGCGTGGATCCTCCCTCAGCGACGCCCGGCACGCCCTCGAGCAGAAGCAGGCGGTGCTCGACCACGGCCCTTCCGCGGTCGTGTACGCGGTGTGCGACGCCGTCGTCGACGGCTACACGGGTGTGGTCAACGAACTGCAGACCGATGTCGACGAGGTCGAGACCTCGGTCTTCTCGGACAGCCGCACCAGCGACGCGAACCGGATCTACATCCTCAAGCGTGAGCTCTCCGAGGTACGACGGGCGGTACTCCCGCTGCGCGAACCGATGCGGCGCTTCACGGCCGGAGCGGTGGCCCTGATCGAGGCGGAATCCGCGCCGTTCTTCCGTGACGTCAGCGACCACCTACAGCAGGCGGCCGACGAGATCGACACGCTCGACGGGTTGCTGTCAACGGCGTTCGACGCCCACCTGGCCCGGGTCGCCGTCCAGCAGAACGACGACATGCGCAAGATCTCCGCCGGGATCGGCCTGGCCGCCGTACCGACCCTGATCGCCGGTGTCTACGGCATGAACTTCGACCACATGCCTGAACTGCACTGGCTGCTGGGGTACCCGTTCGCGATGTTCCTGATGTTCGGAACGTCGTTCGCGCTGTTCCTGTTCTTCAAGCGCTCCGGCTGGCTCTGACTCAGGCGTTGACGACGCCCGCGCCGAGCAGGACGAGGACCGCCGTACCGAGCAGGACGCGGTAGACCACGAACGGCGTGTAGGAGTTCTTGCTGACGTAGCGCAGCAGCCACGCGATGGCGGCGTACCCGACGATGAAGGAGACGACCAGCGCGGTGAGGGTCGGACCCCAGCCGTAGTCGGCCTCGCCCGGGTGGGCCTTGCCGACGTCGGAGATCTCCTTGAGTTCGAACAAACCGGCGCCCACGACGGCCGGGATGGCGAGCAGGAACGCGAACCGGGTGGCCGCTTCGCGGTCGTAGCCGAGCAGGCGACCCATCGAGAGCGTGGCGCCGGAGCGGGAGACACCCGGGATGAGGGCGAGCGCCTGCGCGCCACCCATCAGGCCTGCGTCCCGCAGCGTCATCTGCTTGACCTGGCGATCGGTCTTGCCGATCCGGTCGGCGAACCCGAGCACAAGGCCCATCACGATCAGCGCGGTGCCGATGATCCAGAGGTTGCGGAAGTCCTTCTCGATGATGTCCTTGAGCAGGATCCCGAGAATCACGATCGGCATCGAGCCGACGATGATGTACCAGCCCATCCGCGCGTCGAGCGCGCCGCGGTACTCCGGCTTGAACAGCGACAGTGTCCACGCCTTCGCGATCCGCCAGATGTCCTTGCGGAAGTAGAGCAGCACGGCCAGCTCGGTGCCGATCTGGATCACGGCCGTGAAGGCCGCCCCCGGGTCTCCCCAGCCGAAGAGTTCCGGGAAGAAGCGCAGGTGCGCGCTGCTCGAGATGGGCAGGAATTCGGTCAGGCCCTGGAGAACACCGAGGAACACCGCTTGCAGGAAGTCCGCCACAACGCAGCATCCTAGGTATCTCTCGGCGTGCCCGAGCACGCGACCCTCGGGTTGCCGGATACCTTGTCCGTCATGCAGCAGCGGTACGTCGGCGCCAGCGGACTCCAGGTGTCGCGGCTCGCCCTGGGCTCGATGACGTGGGGCAAGGACACGGACGAGCACGAAGCGCGGGACCAGTTGGCGGCGTACGTCGAAGCCGGTGGCACCACGATCGACACAGCGGCCGGCTACACCGACGGGCGCTCGGAAGAACTGATCGGCTCCCTCCTCGGTGACGTCGTACGGCGCGACGAGGTGGTGCTGGCCACCAAGGCCGGCATCTCGCGTCGTGCCAACGAGCGGATCACCGACACGTCGCGCGGTTCGCTGCTGCGCGCGCTGGACATGTCGCTCAAGCGGCTGCGCACCGACCACGTCGACCTGTGGCAGGTCCACGTCTGGACCGACATCGTCCCGCTCGAGGAGACCCTGGGCGCGCTCGACCACGCGGTCGCGAGCGGGCGGGCGTCGTACGTCGGGATCTCGAACTACAACGGCTGGCAGACCGCCCGGGCGGCGACCCTGCAGGAAGCCATCCCGGGGCGCGCCCGGATCACGTCGACCCAGGTGGAGTACTCCCTGGTGAACCGGCGCATCGAACGCGAGGTCCTTCCGGCCGTCGAGGCGCTCGGACTTGGCGTCTTCCCGTGGTCCCCGCTTGGTCGCGGTGTGCTGACCGGCAAGTACCGCACCGGCACCCCGTCGGACTCCCGCGCCGCCTCCCCCGTCTTCGCCGGATTCGTCGAGGCCTACATGGACGACCGGAGCCGCGGCATCGTGGAAGCCGTGGTCCGCGCAGCCGACGGCCTGGGGTGGGCCCCGCTCGAGGTGGCCCTCGTCTGGGTGCGCGACTCCCCCGGCGTCACCGCGCCGATCGTCGGCGCCCGAACGGCTGCGCAACTCAAGGTGGCGCTGGACGCCGAGGCCAAGACACTGCCGCCGGAGATCCGCGCAGCCCTGGACGACGTCTCCGGATCGGCCGCATGAGCAACACCCTGCTCCGTCCCGGGCTGATGCGCGGGCTGGGACGTGGGGTGGAGTGGGAGTTCGACCGGGTCGTCTTCGACCGCGACTTCTCCCGCAACGTGGTGGCGAAGTTGCTCGTCGAGCGCGCCGAACAAGGCGGCTGGGAGCTGGACCGCGTGCAGATCGGGCCGGACGGCAAGCGCCGGATCGTGCTGCGTCGCAAGATCATCCGGGCCGTGCGAACCGCCTAGATCTCGCCGAGGAACCGGTCCATCACGCGCGCACCGAACTCGAGCGCGTCGACCGGGACCCGTTCGTCGACCCCGTGAAACAGCGCGGTGAAGTCGAGGTCCTCGGGCAGCCGCAGCGGGGCGAACCCGTAGGAACGCATCCCGAGCTTGGTGAAGTGCTTGGCATCGGTGCCGCCGCTCATCAGGTACGGCGCCACGATCGCGCCGGGATCCTCAGCGAGCAGGCTCCTGGTCATGGCGTCGACCAGCGGGCCGTCGTACGGCATCTCCCAGGGGGGCTGCTTCGAGAGGTAGTCGATCTCGATGCCCTCGCCGGTCAGTTCGGCGAGGGTCGCGAAGAACTCGTCCTCGAACCCGGGCAGGAAGCGCCCGTCGACGTGGGCGGTCGCTTCGGTCGGGATGACGTTGACCTTGTAACCCGCGTCGAGCATGGTCGGGTTGGTCGAGTTCCGCAGGACGGCGCCGAGCATCCGGGCAGCGCCGCCGAATTCCTCGACGAGGGCTTGCGCGTTCTCGGGTGTGGCTTCCGTGCCGGCAATGTCGGCGACGGTGGCGAGCAAGGTCTTCATCGTCGGCGTGAGGCGCACGGGCCAGTCGTGGGCACCGATGCGGGCGACGGCGGCAGCGAGCCGGGTGACGGCGTTGTCGTGGTTGATCATCGAGCCGTGTCCGGCTCGGCCGCGGGCGGTGAGCCGCATCCACGCCATGCCCTTCTCAGCGGCCTCGATCAGGTAGAGCCGCTGGCCCCGGACCGTGGTGCTGAAGCCACCGACCTCGCCGACGGCTTCGGTGCAGCCCTCGAACCACTCGCGGTGGTCACGGATCAGGACTTCAGCGCCCTGATGGCCGCCGGCTTCCTCATCGGCGGTGAAGCAGAGAACGACGGGGCGTTCGGGCACGCGGCCGGAGAGTTGGCGGGCCCGGACCACGGACAGCAGCATCGCGTCGAAGTCCTTCATGTCGACGGCGCCGCGGCCCCAGACGTACCCATCCTGCACCTCGCCGCTGAACGGGTGGATCTGCCAGTCCTCGGCAGCCGCGGGTACGACGTCGAGGTGGCCGTGCAGCAGGAGCGCATCGGTTCGCCCATTGGTCGAGCCTGTCCCGCCCCAGCGTGCCACGACGTTGGCTCGCCCGGGCGCCGTTTCGATGACCTCCGCAGCGATCCCGACCTCGTCGAGCAACCCGGCGACGTACTCCGCCGCCTTGCGCTCCCCCGGCCCCTCGTCGGTGCCGTAGTTCGAGGTGTCGATCCGGATCAGCTCACGACACAACGCGACGACCTCTCCGGTCACGGAGAGGTCGTCGGGTGCCACATCAGCCATGCGGCCATCGTTGCACGGTCAGTAGATCGTGGCCCGGATCGCCTGCGGGCCGGTACCAGCCGCGCCGATCGTGTAGGTGACACCGGTGGTGGTCGCTGCCGCGTAGGGCCCGGTGTAGATCCCGATGCTCGGACCGCCCTGGCCGTCGCCACCCTTGCCTCCGTTGCCGCCACGACCCCCACTTCCGCCGTCGCCGCCCCGACCGACCTCGGTCAGGCAGGTGCTGCCACCCACGCCGCCCGTGCCGCCCTGGCCACCGGTCCCGCCCTGGCCACCGAGGTCGCCGTTGCCACCGCTGCCGGTGACGACCTGAGTGCCGTTCAGCGTGACCGAGCCCAGCGGGACGTAGATCGCGATCGAGGCGTAGCCGCCCTTGGCGCCGCGTCCGCCCCGGCCACGCATGCCGCCCTGGCCACCGCCACCGCCGCCGTTGCCGCTACCACTGAGAACGGTCAGGCCGACCTGGCCGCCGCCACCGCCACCACCGGCGCCGCCGCCGCCGTTGGTGCCGTCGTTACCCGCGAGGGACGTCGCCGGCGCGTAGCCGCCGAGGCTGAAGGTTCCGGTGCGGACCGCACCCGGAGCGCCATTGACGCCCGGCCCACCGCTGGCGCCGTTGGTGCCTGCCTTGCCGGGGTTGCCCTCGAGGCCGCCGGCGCCGCCCACCGCGCCGCCGGATCCCGATCCGCCGCTGAGGCCGTTGGCGATGCTGTCATTGGCGTCGTTCCCGCCGAACCCGCCGTTGCCGCCCAACGCCTCGGCGTCGGGGTCGCCGTAGCCGCCGCCGTCACCGCTGTCGCCACCGCTCCAGTGGTCACAGGATCCCGCGCCACCCTTGTCGCCGGCGGCACCCCACGGGCCGTTGCCGCCGCCGATCTCGGTGATGGCGTTCCTGTTGAACTGCGCCCTGCCCGACGTGATCTTGCCGCGGGTCGCGGTGACCTTGCCGCCGTTGACGACGCTGAGCGCGATCGAGTTGGTCTCGGAGAGCGCGTTCTCGAGGCTGACCTCCCCGAGGGTGGCGTTGCCGCCCGCCACCTTGAGCGCGACAGCGTCGCCGGCCACGATCAGGTTCAGCAACTGGAGTTCGCTGGTGCCCTGGATCAGGAACGGCAGTCCGTTCGACCCGGTGGGGGTGTGGCTCCGCTTCCAGGTGAGGTCGTAGCCGCCAAAGATGCTCATCCCGTCGGGGACGGTCACGCCCGGCGCGTTGGGCGACCAGATGCCGGTCACCAGCATCGTGTTGCGGGTGGCCGAACGCAGGTTGATCGCCTGCGCCATCGTCCGCACCGGCAGGGCCTTGGTGCCCGGGTTGACCTCCTGGCCGGAGTCGGGAGACACGAAAATCGCGGTCTTCGCGTCCCCGTCGATGCCGTCGCAGTTGGCGTCGACGAAGGCCAGGTCGGGGCGGTCCAGCGCCGTCGGGTTGATCGACGCGCTCAGCGGGGCGCAGTCCCCGACAGCCGAGCCGTCAGCGTCCAGGTCAAGGGCCCGGGTGCCAGTGAAGGTCTGCGCCACGGCCTGCAGGCCGGCAACGTCCTTGACCGGCTGTGACGACGTGCGCGTGTACTTGATGGACGGCTTGGCCGAGATGTCCGTCGTGCTCCGCTCGGTGATGTGGATGAGGAGCGTCTTCACCCCGGACGCTGCGGCGACCCTGGTCACGGTGTAGCCGGAGACCACGAACGGGAAGCCGCTGGTGTCGAGCAGGTGCTTGATCGGCTCGGAGTAGGTCAGCTGGACGCGGTCCGCCTTGTTGTCCTTGTCGGTGTCGAGCATCGACGCAGCGACAATCTTCGGCGCGACGTTGGCAGCGTGTGCGGCCGGCGCGGGAGTCGCACCCAACGCAGCGACAGCGGCCACCGGGGCAACGGCGAAGGCGATCGGACGAAGCATTTTCATGAGGGGTTCCTTGAGTCGAGAGGAGAGACGTTGAGGCGATCGATGAGTTCGAGGAACTGGAGCATCCCGTTGAACTCGCGGGGCTCCTGGTCACCTGAGGTGACCAGCCCGCGAAGGGGGGTGCTGCCGGCGTCGATGACGAGCCGCAGGGTGATCGGGTTGTCCAGTTCCACGAGATGAGCGTCGCGGGAACGACCCCACCCGCACATTGAGGACGGACCCCACCCTTTGCGTGGGCACACCCCACCGTCAGGTGGGGGGTCAGAGGGTGGGGAGGTCCGTTCGGGACTCGATGCCGAGCTTCCGGAACACGGATGCCAGGTGCTTCTCGACCGTCGTCGGCTGGACGAACAGCTCCCGCGCGATGTCGGCGTTGCGCAGTCCCGAGGCGGCGAGCCGGGCGACCCGGAGCTCGGAGGCGGTCAGCGCTTCCACCCCGGTCCGGGCGGTCGTGCGGGGGCGGGATCCCGCGGCGGTGAGCTCATCGGTGGCGCGGTCCACCAGCGGCCGGGCCCCACACCGATGGGCGAGGTCCATGGCCTCCGCGAGGGGTTCGCGGGCATCCGTTCGGTGTCCGGCCCGGCGCAACGCGGCGCCCAGTTCGACGAGCGCGTGAGCCCGCTTGAGCGGGAGTCCCCCGTCGTCGTACACGGCAACGGCCTCGCGGAGCAGGTCGATGGAGACCGGTTCCTCGAGCAGGGCCCGCACCCTGAGGACGCGGCCGAGCCCGTTCGGGGCGCCGAAGCGGACGGCGGCGTCGTACGCCGGCGCGATGGTCTCGATCGCCTCGTCCTTCCTCCCCAGCCCGACGAGTGCCTGGGCGGCGTCGATCCGCCACGGGGACAGTTCGGTGATGATCCACTCGACCGAGTCGAGCTTCTCCCCCGCGCTCCGCAGGAGAGACAGGCCACCTTCCGGGTCGCCCGTCCGAGTGCGGACCCGGCCGGTCGCGGCCTCGGCGAGGGCGGCGAACGCAGTGTCCTCGCGCTGCGAGGGGAACTTGAAGCCCTCGGCCGCCGCGATCGCGCCCGCCTGATCGCCCAGTTCCAGACGACTCTGCATCAGCGTCGCCGCGGCGACCGGACCGGTCAGTGCGAAGGTGCCGTCGGTGATGGCCAGGGCTTCGTTGGCGTCGTGCTCGGCCTCGGCGATCCGACCCAACCGATAGAGCGTCTGCGAGCGCACGGTGAGTGCCTCGGCCCGCCACATCGGCGAATCCGTGTCCTCCGCTGCTGCCCGATAGCGGTCGACGAAGTCGAGCGTCCGGTCCAGGTCGCCGAGGTGCAGCAGCAGGAAGAGCCACGTGGCCGGCGACCGTCGCTTGGCGGAGTGGGTGTTCTGTCCGGACGTCACCTTCGCGATCAGGGGCCGGATCTCTGCAGCCGGGGTGCCTCGTGCCAGCCGGTACAGGATCACGGGGAGCAGGCAGTCCCGCTCGACCTGGGTCTGGCCCGTCAGGCTGGCGAACCGGTCCAGCAGCTCGGGTGAAGGTCGTTCAGCCCCGGGCGTGACGCACTGCAGCATCAGCTTCATGGCAAGCATGGCGTCCGGTCGGCTGTCCTCGCCCGAGCGTACGTCGACCGTCCGGTCTGCAAGCTCGATCGCCGCGGTCGAGCGGCCGGCAATCCACAACAGGTGGGTGCGAGTGACGTCCAGTGCCACCTGCGCCTGATCGCCCGACCCATGGGCGTCGATCCCACCGAGCGTCGCGACGTCGGCGGCGTCGGCCCGCTCTGCGTCGGCGCCCAGGGCGCGACCCAGGAACCGAGCGGCGGCGTCAGGCGCGCCGCGGGCCACGGCCGCCCGCGCCGCGCGTTGCAGCGCAGGTCGGACCCACGGCGCGTCGACAGCGGGCGCGAGCAGGAGTTGAGCAGCGATGGCCTCGACCGGCGCCGACAGCTCATGCAACACCTCCGCCGCTGCGAAGTGTCTGGTTGCGCGCAGCGGAGCCGCCAGGTCGTCGTACACGGCCTCACGGACGACGGGATGGGTGAACGCGAGGGACTGGTCCAGGATGTCGAGCCCGATCAGCGCGACGGCCGCCTCTCCGGCCGCGGCGACGCTGAGGTCGGCAAGGCGGGCGGCTGCGGCCACCGTGGGTGCGTCGCCGAGCACGGCGACCGCCTGGGCGAGCGACACGGCGGCATCCCCGGCCCGCGCAATCCGCACGAACACCAGTCGGCCGATGGTGCCGGGGGCGAGTTCGGCGAGCCGGGCTGCGCCGTCAGCCGTGGGTTCGATGCCCTCGGTGGCCATCGTCGCCGACAGCTCGGAGAGGAAGAGCGGATTGCCGCGGGTCCAGGTCATGCAGGCGTCGATGAAGACCTCGGCGACGTCGCCGAGGCGCTCCCGAAGGACGGCGCCGACGGCGTCGCGGGTCAGTGGCCCAAGGGCGACCTCGGTTCCGCTCACGGTGTGGCCGAGCTCGGCCAGGATCGAGCCGTGCTGCTGGCCGCTCCGGACCGCGAGCACCAGTCCGATGCCGGTGCCGGACAGGCGGCGGGCGAGGAAGTGCAGGAACCGCAGGGATGGCTCGTCGACCCACTGGAGGTCGTCGACCACGACCAGCAACGGCCGCTGGGCCGCGGCGCGGGTCAGGGCGTCGAGCAGGGCGTCGAGCAACGCGAAGAGCGCTCCGGCCGGTGCGTCCGCGGAGGCACGACCGCCCTCGTCGACCAGTTCGTCACGCAGGGCCTCGGGGAGCTGGGCGAAGAGTGCACGGACGACGCCGAAGCCGTAGTCCTGTTCCATGGTGTGCCCGGTGGCGGACAGGCAGACCACCCCGCCGGCGGAGGCTTCGGCCATCAAGGCGCCGAGGAGCCGGGTCTTGCCGATGCCCGGCGCACCGGTCACCAGGGCGGCGCGTCCGGTGCCGGCGCGTGCGGCGACCAGGACCGCTTGCAAGGCCTCCAGCGAGCGCTCACGCTCGAAGAGCAGATCGGCCGGCACGGCACCGATGATGCCGGATCCGGACGGGAGTTCGGTCGGAACCGCGGAATCCGTCCTCCGGATGGTCGGGTGATCTCTCGGCCAAGTTCCGGTGACGGCCCCGTTTCACGACGGTCCTTCCGGCGATACCGTGGGCCCGTGACGCCGCCCGATGAGTGGAAGACCTACAACCCGGACCCGTCCCCCGACGCTGAGCCCGCCGGGAAGATCGAGCCGTACCAGCCGCCTTCTCCGCCGACCAGGCCGAAGAAGCCGCGGACCATCAAGGAGCGCACCGTACGACGCCGGAGCCCGGCTGTGCCGCTGCTGATCGGTGCCGTGGTGATCGGCGGGATCGGGTGGGGCGCCGTGTCGATCGCCAGGTCCGCGTTCGGCACTGCCGAGCCGCAGACCGTGGAGGGATTCACGAGCCTGCTCGAGGACATCGAGGAGAAGAACGGATCGACCGAAGTCTTCGAGGCCGTGATCTACCCCGGCTACGCACGTGTCGACTTGCCGCTGGCGCCGAACGACGAGCGCGAGATCAGTTACCGCTGGGATGGCAGCTTCGGCATGGAGATCAAGGGCACCGACGACGCAGAGCCGTTCGACCTGGCCGACGTCGATCCGGCGCACTTCGCCCGGATGTGCGACGAGGTGTCGGCCTTGATCGACGACCCGGGCAACTGCTACCTGATCATCCGCAAGCCCGACGACACGTTCCCCGATCGCGCCGACGCCTGGATCTCGGCGTACGTCTCGAACGAGTTCAGCCAGAGCGCCTCGATCAACTACGACCTCGAGGGCAACGAGGTCGACCGCAGCGACAACTGATCTACCGGTGCCTGCGCCAGGGCCGGGTTGCCTCGAGTTGGGCAGCCAGGCCGAGCAGGAGAGCCTCTCCACCGGGTCGGGCGACGAGCTGGATCGCAAGCGGCGTGCTCCCGGACCCCGTTCCCGCTGGTACGACGATCGCGGGCCACCCCGCGAGGTTCCACGGAGCGGCGAACGGTGCGTGGCGCGCGTCCGAGAAGGAGTTGGCGAGCCACCCCCGCTCGGACCAGGCGGCGGACGACTTCGGATACCGCGCCAGTGCCGGGGTCAGCAAGACGTCGTGGTCAGCAAAGAGCTGCTCCGCGCGAGCGATCCAGGCCGCGCGACCCTTGTCCTTCGGGAAGCCGGCCTTGAGGACCATCCGCCCCAGGGCGGCATGGCGCCGCGTGCGCTTGGCCATCTGGTCGCGATCCTGCAGCCACTGCGCATCGAGTTCCGTCCCCGCAGTCCAGCGCGCAATCTCGCGTGCAGCGAGGGCCTGGCCGTAGTTCGGATCGGCCTCCCCGACGGTGTGCCCCGCGGTCCGCAACAGTTCGGTGGTGGAGAGTGCGGCTCCACGCCAGTCCTTGTGCAGCGGGTTGAGCGGCATCGGCACCTTGGTCGAGAGGGCGACGCGCAGGGCGCGCGGTTCCCGCACCTCTGCGAGGTCCGGTTGGTCGGCCATCACCGAGAGCACGAGGGCGGCGTCGGCCACGGTGGTGGCCAGCGGTCCGTTCTCCGACATGTCGAACCAGGAACCGTTGCCGAGATCAGCCGGTACGACGCCGAGGCCGGGTTTGATGCCCACGAGACCGCAGCAGGCGGCAGGGATCCGGATCGACCCCATGCCGTCATTGCCGTGGGCGACGGGCACCATCCCGGCAGCGACTGCCGCCGCAGACCCGCCGGAGGAGCCGCCGGGCGTGCGGTTGAGGTCCAACGGGTTGCGGGTCACGCCGAAGCTCGAGTCGGTGGCGCCGAAGACGCAGAGTTCGGGTACGCGCGTCAGGCCCACCACCACGGCACCCGCCGCACGCAGGCGACGGACGACTTCGTGGTCGGAGTCCTGTGGAGCCGGATCGCTGCCCGTCGAGCCGTCGCGCATCGGTTCTCCAGCGACCTGGACGTTGTCCTTGATCGCGATCGGGACCCCCGCGAGGGGAAGGAGCGATCGATCGGCCAGGCGGTCCACGGCGTCGGCCTCGTCGAGTGCGCGTTCGCGGCGTACGACCTGGAAGGCGCCAACGGGACCATCGAGGTCAGCGATGCGGTCGAGCGCTGCCTGGGTGTGTTCGCGAGCGGAGCTCTCGCCACCGCGGACGGAAGCCGCGATCTGGCTGGCGGTCATCGTCATCTCGGCAGGCTAGCCCCCGAGCGGACCGGACGAGCCGGGAAATGCCGGAAGGCCCCACAACGTGGGGCCTTCCAGAGTGTCCGAGGGGGGACTTGAACCCCCACGCCCTAATACGGGCACTAGCACCTCAAGCTAGCGCGTCTGCCAATTCCGCCACCCGGACGAGTGCGTGGAAACGTTAGCAAAGGGTGGCCCCAAGCACCGCATCGGGACCCCTCTCCGGGGACGTTGCCTTGAACCGTGCCCACCTGCGTGCAACCTTGGGACAGGTCTCTGACCTCGAACCGGGAAGGCAATCATGCTCACCCTGACTGAGAACGCCTGCACGATCGTCAAGCAGATGACCGAAGTGTCCGCAGTGCCGGACACCGCTGGACTCCGCATCACCGCGGCCGACACGGGCTTCACCGTGATGGCCAGCAACGAGCCCGACACCGGGGATCGCATCGTCGAACAGGACGGTGCCACCGTCTTCCTCGACCCGAAGGCCGCCGATCAACTCGATGCGATGGTGCTCGACGCCGGGAGGGACGACACCGGCGCGGTGCAGTTCGGGCTGGTCGCTCAGGCCTGATCCGACCCCACGGGGTCACGTCTGGGATCGTGGGGGCATGCAGCAGTTGCGTGTCGCCTTCGTCTCCGGCGTGACCCCCGACAAGTGGGCCCGCGCCTGGCGCGAGCGCAACCCGAAGATCCGGCTCGAGTTGCAGCCGATCGAGCAGGACCAGCAGCGCGTCGTACTCGATGACGGCACGGCCGACATGGTCATCGCGCGGCTGCCCGTCGACCTTGAGTCCCCCACGCCCCTCCACTGTGTGAAGTTGTACGACGAAGTGCCGGTCGTGGTCGCAGGACTGGACCACTTCGTGGCGGCTGCCGACCAGGACTCCACGATCCCGATGGAGGATCTGGCCGAGGAGCAACTGGTCCTGCCGCACCCGTCCGGCTGGACGCCGAGCGTCGACCAGCTCGCGTTCCCACCGATGTCGGTGAAGGACGCGATCGAGGTCGCTGCTTCAGGCACGGGAATCGTGATCGTGCCGATGTCGGTGGCGCGACTCCACCACCGCAAGGACGTGGTCCAGCGGCCGGTCGAACTGGAACCGACGAGCGTGGCCCTGCTGTGGCTGCGTTCGGCCGACAGCGACGTCCATCAGGACTTCGTGGGTGTGTCCCGAGGTCGTCGCCCCAGCAGCAGCCGTTGACACCCTCACTCTGGTCTGACCTCTAGCGGAGTTCGGTCCACTTCCACCAGGTGTAGTGGTACTCCCCCTGCTCGACCTGGAACCGCTTGCCGCAGTCAGCGCACTCACAGATCCGGTCCGGCTCCCACTGCCGGTAGTTGGGGACGGTCCCCACGATCCGCACGTAGCGCTTGTGCTCCTCCTTCGCGGGATCGTAGAACTGGTGCGAGAGGTACGCGGCGCAGAGGCAGACGCCCTTGCGGAAGAGTTCGACACGGGCCAGCGCATGATCCAGGTGGGCGTTGTTGGACGCGAGCATTCCGCCGAGGTCGGCATCCGCAGTTTCCCGCTTGATCGAGGGCACAGCGGCCACCAGCGGCATCAGGACCTTCGGGTCGCGGGTCCTCACGACCGTCCACAGCGCTGACCGGACGCGATCGCTGTCGCCCGACAGGAAGTCCTGGACGATCGGCGCCTGGAGCGCCTTCTCCTCCTGGGTCGGTGCCGTCACCCACTCGATCGGGAGCACGAACACGGCAGCCTTGGCAGTGTCGGGCGCTGTACCCGAGTTGTCGACGAGGACGACAGCATTGGACCCGAGTGGCCAGTACACCGCTGCATCGGAATCGAGCGCGCGGATGACGTCCGCCAGCGCGCTGCGGCGGTCGTACGCCGTCGGGTCGGTGTCGGCGTCGTCAGTGAACAGCGACGCGTCGAACTGTTGGTGCGCCCGCCAGCGTGCATCGCCCATGTCGACCAACGGGCCGGTCAGGGCAGCCAACTCCGTTGCGTCGGAGGTGGCTCCCAGCACGAGGCAGTGCCCGAAGAACGACGTGTGTCCCTCCAGTCCGTCGATCACCCAGTCGATCCGGTCGTCCGGGGACTCGGGCCACTTCCGGAGGGAGCGCATCTCCTGGATCACGGCCATCACCCGCTCGGGGGTGGCCTCGACGATGTCCTCGCCCATCAGAGGTGGTCGGCCACCCAGGCGCCCAGCACCTGCGCGCTCCGGTCCACCATCGCCACCCATTCGAGCGCGGACTCGTCGGCGTTGTCGGACACGTGCTTGATCAACCGGACAGGGACGCCGAACTCCTGCGCCACGTAAGCGAACGCGTAGCCCTCCATGTCCACCAGGTGCGCCTGCTCCGCGAGGCGCGTCCGAACGATCGGGTCAGTCACGAACACGTCCCCCGTCGCCAGTACCGTCGGGCTCTCCCCCACGACCAGGCGTTCACGCGGGTCGTACCCGAGGGCGCGGATCGCGTCGGCGTTGATGTCGTGGTTGAAGACCGTTCCGATCTCGAACAGCCCGCCACTTTCGTCGAGGAGGCCGTCGCGCAACGCACCGGCGGTGCCGATGTTCACGACCTCGACGTCAGCCAGGTCGGTTCGGCCGGCCAGGTGCCGAGCGAGCGACGTGGCCGCGGCGGTCTTGCCGAGTCCGGTCACCAGGAGCTCGAACCCGGCAGGCACATGGACAGCTTCGGCCGCGGTCGCGGCAACGATCAGGGGGCGCGGCACGGCACCCAATCTAGCGACACCGCGACGGGCAGGATGGACACGTGACCTCCTCGACGCCGACCACCGTGACCGCCGTCGCTCCCGGCCGGGTGAACCTGATCGGCGAGCACACGGACTACAACCACGGCCTCTGCCTTCCCTACGCCATTCCGCTCGCGTGCACCGCGACGTTGACGGTTCGCGACGACCGCGGGCTCACGATCGCCAGCGACAAGGGTGAGCCGTGGTCGGGGTCGCTGGATGATGTGGAGGCGCGCGTCGTGACCGGCTGGCCGTCGTACGTCGCCGGGGTGATCTGGGCGCTGGGCCAGGACGGGTGGCAGGTCCCCGGTCTCGACATCTCGATCTCCTCGACGATCCCGCTCGGGGGCGGGTTGTCCAGTTCCGCCGCCCTGGAGTGCGCGGTCGCCGTCGGGCTGGCCGGCCTCCTCGGACAAGATCTGGACAGGGCGAGCCGGCTGCACCTCGCGGAGGCCTGCCGTCGTGCCGAGACGGAGTACGTCGGCGCACCCACCGGTGGCATGGACCAGCTCGCCAGCCTGCTCGGTGCTGCAGACCACGCGGTCTTCATCGACTTCGCTGACGCCGCGCCGGTCACCGACCTGGTCCGGGTCGCGTTCAGCGCCGCTGACCTGACGATCGTCGTGACCGACACCGGCGTCCGGCATTCCCTTGCCGACGGGGACGGTGGGTACGCCCAGCGGCGGGAGCAGTGCGAGGCGGCCGCAGCCGCACTCGGTGTCGCCTCGCTGCGGGACGCAGGCATCGACGATCTCGGCGCGCTGTCCGATCCGGTCCTGCTGGCGCGCGCCCGGCACGTGGTGAGCGAGAACGCCCGCGTGGTCGAGACGGTCGCCGCGCTGGAGGAGGACCGGTGGGCGGACGCTGGCACCCTGCTGACTGCTTCCCACACGTCGCTGCGCGATGACTTCGCCGTGTCCTGCCCCGAACTCGACGTCTCCGTTGCCGCCGCTGTGGATGCCGGAGCCCTCGGCGCCCGGATGACCGGCGGTGGCTTCGGCGGTTGCACCATCGCTCTGGTCCGCCGTGACGAAGCCCCGCAGGTCACCGCCGCGATCGATGCCGCCTACACAGCCAGGGGTTGGTCAACTCCTCGCCAACACGAGTTGGCGCCTTCAGCCGGTGCCGATCTCATCCCTGGCGACTCGGCTCCGGAATGAGGCAGAACGACCCGATCCGAAAAATGTGGAAGGTCCGCCCCGCTACCGCGGGACGGACCGACCAGGAACTGCTTCGGATCACTTGAGCTCGGAGCTCGAGAGGTTCAGCACCCGGCGAGCCACGATCAGCTGCTGGATCTGCTGGGTGCCCTCGAAAATGTCGAGGATCTTCGAGTCGCGGGCCCACTTCTCGAGCAGCTCGGTCTCGCTGTAGCCGATGGAGGCGCACAGCTCGACACAGGACAGCGTCACGTCCGAACCGACGCGGCCGGCCTTCGCCTTGGCCATGGAGGCCTCGAGCGAGTTCGGCTTGCGGTTGTCCGCCATCCACGCGGCCTGGAGGGTGAGCAGGCGCGCACCCTCGAGGTCTGCCTCGAGCTGCAGGAACTTCGCAGCGGCAGCGTGCTGGAGGTACGCCGGACGGTCGTAGTCGATCTCGACGCCGGCCTGCTTGAGCAGGTCACGCGTCAGGTCGAGCGACGCACGCGCCGTGCCGACGGCCATCGCGGCCACCAGCGGACGGGTGTTGTCGAAGGTCGCCATGGCGCCGGCGAAGCCCTGTTCGACGTTGACCTCGGGGGAACCCATCAGGTTCGCCTTCGGCACACGGCAGTCGGTGAAGGTGATCACCGCGGTGTCGGAGGCACGGATGCCGAGCTTCTCCTCGAGCCGCTCGACCTTCAGGCCGGGCGTGCCCTTCTCGACGACGAAGGACTTGATCGCGGCGCGACCGAGCGACTTGTCGAGGGTGGCCCACACGACGACGCAGTCGGAGCGCTCGCCGGAGGTGACGAAGATCTTCTCGCCGTTGATGACGTATTCGTCGCCGTCGAGGACCGCGGTCGTCGAGACCTGCGCCGAGTCGGACCCGAAGGACGGCTCGGTGATGGCCATCGAGGCCCACTTGCCTTCGAACCGCTTGAGCTGCTCGTCGTCCGCGACCGAGGCGATGGCGGAGTTGCCGAGGCCCTGGCGCGGGAACGACAGCATGAGGCCGACGTCGCCCCAGCACATCTCGGCGATCGAGGTCACCGACGCCATGTTGGCGCCGTTCTTCACGGTCTTGTCGTCGGCGATGTCGTCGCGACGGACACCGGTCGCGCCGGCACCTTCGCTGGCACCGGACTCCGACAGGCCGTCGATCATTGCGGCGAGGACATCGAGTTCCTTGGGGTACTCGTGCTCGGCGAGGTCGTACTTGCGGGAGATCGGCCGCAGCATGTTCATCGCGACCTGGTGGGCCTGATCGATGAGCGCCCGGTGCTTCCGGGGAACTTCCAGGTTGATGGCCATCAGACCAGCACCGTTCCTTCCATGATGCCGATGGCACGCAGGTCGCGGTACCAACGCTCGACCGGGTGCTCCTTGACGAATCCGTGTCCACCGAGCAACTGCACGCCGTCGTTACCGATCTGCATGCCCTTCTCGCTGCAGAGGCGCCGCGCGAGCGCGACCTCCTTGGAGAAGTCCTTGCCGGCGGCGGCCCGCGAGGCGGCGCGGTAGGTCAGCAGGCGCATGGCCTGCAGTTCGATCGCGATGTTGGCGACCATGAAGGCGACCGACTGGCGGTGCGCGATCGGCTCGCCGAACGCTTCGCGTCCCTTGACGTACGGGCCGACGTAGTCGAGCACGGCCTGCGCGGTGCCCACGGCGAGCGCACACCAGGCGAGGCGCGAGAGGCGCACACACTCGGTGTACGTCGTACCGTCGGTGGCGCCGAGGACGGCGTCCGCGGGGACCTTGACGTTCTCGAGGTTCAGCGTGGTCATCGACGCAGCGCGCACACCCATGGCGGGGTCGCCACCGACGGTGAGGCCCTCGGTCGAGGACTCGACGAGGAACAGCACCGGCTTGCCGTCGAGCGAGGCGCCGACGATGAAGAGCTCGGCGCTCTCACCGCGGACCACGAGGCTCTTGGTGCCGTTGAGGACGTAGCCGTCGCCGCTCTTGGTGGCGGTGGTCGCCGGGCTGAGGACGTCGAACAGGACGGTCGCCTCGTTGAGTGCGAGGGCAGCGGCCGGGACCTCGTCGCCGGTGAAGGCGGGGAGGTAGGTCTGCTGCTGGGCGTCAGTGCCCCACAGGCCGAGGGCCGTGGCGACCGAGCCGGGCGCGAGGGTCGCGACCGCAAGGCCCATGTCGCCCTTGGCGAGGGCCTCGGCGACGAGGGTGCCGGCCATGGCCGAGCGCTCCTCGGAGACGCCACCCAACTCCTCGGGCAGGCCGAGGATCGGCAGGCCGATCTCGAGGCTCGACTTGAGCAGCTCCTCGGGGGCGGCGCACGCTGCGTCAGCGGCCGACGCAGCGGGGCGCACGACCTCCTCGGCGAACTCGGACACCAGGTCGACGAGCATCTGCTCGTCCTCGGTGGGCGTCAGGTCGAAGACGCCAGTCGACGGAGCAGAGGCCGGCCGGGTGCCCGGCTGACCCTTCTTGCCGGCCTTCGAGAAGGTCCGGCTGGCGCTCGTCGCGGCCTTGAACCCGGTGCGGGTGACATTGAAGACGACCTGCTCGGTCTGCTTGCGCAGGCCGACCTTGTCGAGGAGATCGCTCTGGGCGAGCCTGTTGAGGCCGGCGACGAGGTAACCGATGGGGTCTCGGTTCTCGTTGCTCGGAACCCCGTGCTTGCCGCCCGGCTTGAGGTTGCTGATCAGGGACATGCCGTAAATGTAACTGTGAGTTACACATTGCGCTACACCTTCGGCCGAATCGGCGTGTGATCCGCGCTTCAGTCCGGGAAGGTGACGCGGAAGGGCGTCCTCGGCAGCGTGACCGTGCAGCTGGTCCTGAGCCCGCCGACGCTGCAGCCCGTGGTTCGCGTCCCCCGGACCTCCAGGACGCCGGTGGTGTAGTCGGCGGGAACGACGAACAGGACGTTCGGCTCATCCGCGGTGCCGAGGTTGCGGCGCTCGAGCTCCTTGCCGCCCGGGCCCAGCAGGTGCAGCTCCGGCGCGAAGAAGCCGTGGACCTTGCCGTCAGGGTCCCGATAGGTCACCCCGATCCGGAGATAGGCAAGGTCGGGGCGACCAACTGCCAGCTTCTTCTCGAAGAAGAACAACTCCGCCTCGTCGACTTCCACCTCCCACTGGACGCTCGAGCGGGAACCACCGGTCTCGACGCCGGCCCGGAGCGGTTTGGTCTTGCCCACGGTGACAGTCCGTTTCGCGCGGGCCAGCACCTCGATGTTCTCGCCGGTGGCGGTTCCGTCGATCAGCGAGACGCGCTGGTCGAAGCCGTCTCCGGCGTCGTACTGCAGCTCGACGGCAGCATCTTCCGGGACCGAGGCGAGGAAGGTGGGACCACCGGTGGGTACAGGCCGGGCCTTCCCCTCGACCACGACCATCAGACCGAGTTCCTGCCAAGGAAGGCACTTCCCGCTGTTCTGGCACGGCCCCTTGGCCAGGGTGAAGGCGACGAGCCGCTCCCCCTGCGCGGCAACCTCGGCCGAGTCACCGGAACCCACGCTGTCCACCGGCCCCAGGGCGGTCACCGTGACGCCCCCCAGGCGGCCAGCCAGAAGGACCTGGCCCGATGTCTTCGCAGGCACTACATCGGTGCGCGCCATCAGGGTTCCCGACGGGACGCTGCTGACGTCGGGCTCCGTTGGTCCGTCGGTCGGAGGATCTGCCTCAACTCGCGGTTCGTCGCCGACATTCAAGAGCACGGCCGCGGCGGCGCCACCAACACCCAGGACACCGATCACCGCGGCCACGGCGAAGCGGCGCCCCGACTTCTTCCTTCGAGCTGATGTGGTTGTGGGCAGCGGCACTTCCACGCGGGGCGCGGACTGTTCGGTGCGCTGGGCCGCCGTGGCTGGCGGCGGAACGGTGGGCGCGATGGTGGGCGCGATGGTCGGCGCAGGAGTGGGCGTGACAGGGGGCGCCATGGTCGGCGGAGGTCGGGTCGGCTGGAGTGTCGGTGGGGTCTCCAGGAACGTGGGACGCGGAATCGAATCCGACGGTGCCCGGTAGCGCGCGAGGAGCGTCTGCTCGTCCAGGTCGCCGCGGGCATGGGTCAGCACCGCCAGCGCCCATTGAGCGCCGGCCGCTTCCTGCGTGCCGCGCTGCTGGGCCAGGCGTACCCCTTGGGCCTCGATCGCGAGGCTGGGATCTGCCCCCTGCCTGATCTGGTCGATCACGCGTCCGAGCGCGCCCAGGCGAATCGCATCGGTCAGCAGATTGGCGTCGCCCTCAGTGGCCGATCCCTCGAGCACGAAGTCGTCGAACGCGGCCCGGAACTCGCTCGCGTCCGCGAGTACGGCGACGCCCGCCTGGCGGACCAGCGCGGAGAGTTCGCGGTGGATCGACACGTCTTCACATTCGCAGACCGGAAGGTTGCTCGTCCCCGTTTCCAAAGGGACCGGGGTGGGGCCGATGTCCACGATTCCGATGGTCGGAGAGGAAGGGGCAGACGCCCGGAAGGCACGTGGCTACGCTGCGAGAGAAGAGCCCTCGGGTGGCCGTCATTGCCAACTCCCGTGGGGGGATCATGCAGCGGACCGTTCGCCGGATCCTGGCAGCTGTCACCGCCAGTTCACTTCTTGCCCTTGTCCCCGTGGCAGCGACTCGCGCCGCGGTCGGGCTCGAGGTCGTGACGATTCACGGCTTCGAGGACCACGACGACATCTACTACGAGGCCTTCGGTTGCCCCGGTCAGCCAGCATCGAACTACTACTACGACTATCGCCTTGGCGGCGCCCGCGGTCACCAGGCGACGGGATTCCAGTTCGACGGCACGGGCGTGATGGCCGGGCTCACCGCCCGTGTCCAGGACCCGACAGCACTGGCCTCAGTGACCTGGTCGACGCTCCATCCCGATGCGCCGGTGAATGCGAACGCCGACGGCTACGCCCTCGCCCAGTACTACCCCAACAACTTCGGCGACGAGGACGGATACTGGTTCGCCCTCAGCCCTCTCTTCGCCGGGAGTTCAGGGTGGCAAGGCAGCGGGGACCTCGCTGACATCGAGTTCAGTTGGGCATTCCTCGACATTGAAACGGATGAGGTCGATCCGAACAGGGGCTATCAGGGCACTGTCGCGGACCTGGCACTGGACTACGACTCCGACGGGTACGGCGCCTACGTCGGCTTCGCGTACGGCTGCACCGGGCGCACCTTCTCCATGGACAACATGCGGGTCACGAGCGCGGGCAGCGACCGGATCTACGACTTCGAGGGTGCTCGGTCCGGGGCCTACATCTCGGCCACCCTGGAGCACAAGACCGACGCGCCGGTGATTCGCGACGTCACCCGCATCAACCTGATCCACGGCCAGGACCACTACCTGCTCGGTGACGGCTACGGCTTCTCCGACGGCGTCGTTGCCTCGGACTGGACAGCGGGGACGGTGCACCTCTATCGGCGCTTGTACGGCACCCCGAGTTTCAGGTATGTCACGGCCCGTACCTTCCTGAAGACGACCTATGGGCAGTTCCGCATCACCCCAGCGAAGCAGACCCTTTACCAGGTCCGAACTCTGCCGGGAGAGACGTTTGCGGGCAGTACCTCGAAGACGCTGGTGGTCACCGTCAAGCGCAGGATCAGCGCCACCCTCGCCAGGGACAGGGTGCGGCGTGGTCGGCAGATCGTGGTCACGGGTCGGATCGCTCCCGCCGACCGGGACGTCATCGTGCGATTGCAGAAGCGGGTCGACGGCAAGTGGTACAACCTGTCCTCGTCTCGAACCGCGAGCGGGGGCTACTACAAGTTGAGCACTCTGGCCAGCACTGCCGGCAAGAGGGTGCTCCGGGTCAGTGTCGTCACCGCCAAGGGCAACTTGGGCAACGTCTCCCCGAGCCTGGTGGTCACCGTCCTCCGGTACCGCCCCCCGGCCACCCGGTCGGTCTCCGTCGTCAACCCCATTCCGCCAACACACGAACCGGACATCAAGATCGACGACGGGGCGCCCCACGACGGCCATCGCCTCGCCCTGTCGCCCCTCGCGGGCGCTGCTGGTTCTGCACTTCCGGTCCTCCCATGGCCGCAGAACCTGCGCGAGGCGCACGGAGGGGACTGACGTTCGCGGTTCTCGCTGCTCCTAGGATTGCCCCATGGCGTGGGGCAAGGGCGATGACAGCAACGAAGAAGTGGTCGAGACCGTGGTGGCGCCGTACGGCCCACTGCCCCGGGGTGGCACCATCCGGCCGATGACCAGGTGGGGCACACCGGTCATGCATCGTCCCCAGCAACGCGTCACCGTCTTCGACGACCAACTGAGGGCGCTGGCGGCCGACATGGTTGCGACGATGTACGCCGCCGACGGTGTCGGCCTGGCTGCCTGCCAGATCGGCGAGGACGTGGCGATGTTCGTCTTCGACTGTCCCAACGACGAGGACGAGCGTGTCATCGGCGTGGTGTGCAACCCGACGCTGATCCTGCCTGAGGGCAACGACCGCTACCTCGACGACAGTGCGGAAGGGTGTCTGTCGTTCCCCGGGGCGTTCGTTCCCTGCGCACGACCGGACTTCGCGGCTGTGGAGGGCCAGGGGCTGGACGGTGAACCGGTTCGCTTCGAGGGCGACGGGCTCCTGGCCAAGTGCCTCCAGCACGAGACGGACCACACCCTGGGCACGGTTTTCGGTGACCGGGTCTCGGCGAAGGCGATGAAGAAGCTGCGCAAGCAGCAGGAAGCGGCAGCGGACGACTTTCCGGCCAACTGGCCGACCTGAGACCAGTTCGGGCGGCGTCTGGGTTACCTTTCCGGACATGCCTGTCGACCGCCAGCTCGTCCCGCTCCTGTCCCTGATCTCGGCGGGGACCCCGGTTCACGCGATGTCTCCTGTCGATGCGCGTGACGCGTACCGCAAGCTCACCGTCGATCTCCGGCCGGCGGGAACGATGGCCGAGGTCGCTTCCGTCACGGACGACAAGGTCGCCGGCGGCGACGGTCCGCTGACCGCACGGGTCTTCCGCCCCGAGACGGACGGGCCGGTTCCGACGGTCGTCCTGTTCCATGGCGGGGGCTTCGTGTTCGGCGACCTCGACACCCACGAGGCGATGGCCCGATCGATCTGCCGCGACACGCAGTCCGTCGTGGTGGCGGTCGACTACCGCCTCGCTCCTGAGGCGAAGTTCCCCAGCGCCCCCAGGGATGCGATCGCGTCCGTGCGCGACATCCAGTCCCGTCTCGACGAGTACGGCGGCAGCGAGGTGCTCGCGGTCGCGGGCGACTCGGCCGGTGGCAACCTCTCAGCGGTCGCCGCGCAACACGTGCCCGGAATTGCTGCTCAGTTGCTGATCTACCCGACCACGGCCATCGTCGGTGACTTCCCGTCGCGTGAGGAGAACGCGAAGGGCCTGTTCCTCGAGGCGGACACGCTGCTGTGGTTCCTGGGTCACTTCGCCGCGGCGGGCATGGACTTCGAGGACCCGTTGGCTGCCCCGCTGCGCGGTGACCTCACAGGTCAGCCGCCGGCCGTCGTGATCACGGCCGAGTTCGACCCCCTTCGCGACGAAGGAATCGCCTACGCCGAGGCGCTGGTGGCGGCCGGCGTCCAGGTCGAGCACCACACGTACCCCGGCCTGATCCACGGGTTCTTCGACATGGGGACGTGGTCGACCCACTGCCAGCAGGCCATCGACGAGTCGATCGCGAAGTTCGCGACGCTGTTGCGCCCCTAGCCGTCCCGGACCGAGCTCACGCCTGGCCGGCGTGGCTGGGCAGGACGCAGGCAGCGTCGAGCCCCAGGACCCGGTTGAGCCGGCCGAAGCCGATCCACGAACCCAGGCACATCGAGAGCTCCGCGATCTCACGGTCGCTGTAGTGCACCCGCATCCGCTGCCAGAAGCCCTCGTCGAGTCCGTGGTGATCGAGCGCGAACCGCTCGGCGTACTCCGCGGCGATCCGGGTCCGGTCGTCGAAGTCGCGCGTCGTGCGCCACTCGCCGACCGCGTCGTCGAAGGTGTCCTCGACCTTGGCGCCGTCGCGTTCGGTGCGCCAGTCCTGGCAGAACAGGCAGCCGTTGATCTGCGCGATGCGCAGGCGCGCGGCCTCGAACTCACGCAGGCCGAGCGTGCTGTGTTCGTAGATGCTCATGGCGAAGGCCGATGCGGCCGGGCCGATGCCGGGCACCAGCTCGCCCCACACGTAGAGGATCGGGTCCTTGCCCTCGGGGATGTCGATGAACACGTCACTTGCCCTTTCCACGGAGGTAGACGCTCGGCTGCAGCGGCACGTCCAGGCCGTCGTACAGGCCGGGTGCTGCGGAACGCAGCCACGGAATGGAGTTCACGAGCCGGTTGGCCGCCGTGGCATTGCCGCCCGCGGCCCGGTTGCCGCCCTCGTCGGTTGCCTCCACGTTGATCTCGATGCGCGGGCGCCCTTCGATGATCACGCGGTGCGCGCCGTCGCCACCATCGGGCGGCATCGGCCAGTCGTAGGCGCACGCCGCGGTGATCCGCGTGACGTGCTCGATCACGATCAGCGGTTCGCCGTCGACGATGCCCTGCACCTCGAAGCGCAATCCGCCTTGCGTGCCGGCCTCAAAGTCGCCGAGTGCGGTGGTCACGGTGGCGTCGAGCGCCCGCCGCTCGACGGTCTCGCGAAGTTCGTCGACCTCGACACCGAGGGCGCGGGCGATCATCCGGATCTGGCCGCCCCACACCATCGACGGGATGCCGGCCGCCACCATCATCGGCTCGTAGTCCATCGGCTGGCCCATGCCGACGATATAGCGGACCGAGTCCTCCGCGTCGTACGTCGAGTAGTCGAAGATCTCCTGGCAGCGGACCTGCTCGATCTCCGAGGACAGGCCACTGATGAGTGCGGGCAGGAGGTCGTTGCCCCAGCCCGGGTCGATGCCGCTCACGAACAGTGCGGAGCCGCCTTCGGCGCAGGCCTTCTCCAGCGGCTCGCGGAGCTCGTCGGGTGCGCTGCGGTGGTCGTAGAGCGCGTAGATCGACGGAGTGACGACGACGGCGCCCCCGCTGAGCGCACGCGCGATGTCGACGGCCGCCTCGTCCGGGCGCAGTTCACCGGAGGCCGCGTAGGCGACCGCTCCCCCGCCGCTCAGGGTGGCGAGCGCGGCATCGATGTCGTTCGTCGCCGCCACGTCGAGAGTCCGGCCGAGGTCGGCCAGGTCGCCTGCGTCGCGGCCGACCTTGGCCTCGTCGGCCACGATGACCGCTGCCAGCACCAGGTCAGGATGGGCCGCCACCGCGCGAATGGACGCCCGTCCCATGTTGCCGGTGCCCCAGACCACGACCGGGACGGGCGGGTAGAACGTGTTCTCGTTTGCCATGAAAGGGAGGTTAGGCCCCCGCGGCCGCGGAAGAAAGTGCTACACGCTGTCAGCGTCGAGCAGTCACGTAGCAAGCCACCGCTGTGGCGGCCGCGACGTTGAGTGAATCGATGCCGGGAGCCATGGGGATGATCGCCCGCCGATCCGCCGATTCCTCCCACCGCGGGGACAGACCGTGGCCTTCCGACCCGAGGACCAGGGCGACCTTGTCGAGTCCCTGCACCGCTTCCTCAATCGGTACGGCGTCCGGCGCGAGAGTCATCGCCACGGTGGTGAAGCCGGCGCGACTCAAGGCCGGCAGGGCGTCGTACCAATCGGGAACGCGCGTCCACGGCATCGTGAACACCGCGCCCATCGCGACCTTGATCGAGCGGCGATACAGCGGATCGGCACACCGTGGAGCCAGCAACACCGCGTCGAACTCGAAAGCCGCTCCCGAACGGAGGATCGCTCCGACGTTGGTGTGGTCAACGATGTCCTCGAGCACCAGGACCGAGCGCGCCCCCGCGAGCACGTCCTCGACCGGTGGCAGCGGTCGGCGTTCGAGCGAGGCCAGGGCGCCACGGTGCACGTGGAACCCGGTCACCTCCTCCGCCATGTCTTCGGCGACGACGAAGCACGGCGCGTCGGACCGATCGAGGACGTCGGCCAGTCCGTCGAGCCAGCGCGGTGCCATCAGGAAGGACCGCGCGGTGAATCCGGCCTCGATCGCGCGTCGTACGACCTTCTCGCCCTCGGCGAGGAACAGTCCGTGTTCGGCTTCGAGGTTCTTGCGCAGTTCGACGTCGCGCAGGTCGCGGTAGTCAGCGAGCCGCGGATCGGCGGCGTCGGCGATCTCGACCAGGTCAGCCACGCGGACCTCAGTACGCGTCGGGATGGGCGATTGCGACGACCTCGCCGAT
The DNA here is from genome assembly GCF_014108865.1 of Nocardioides sp. WS12. Classification (NCBI taxonomy): domain Bacteria; kingdom Bacillati; phylum Actinomycetota; class Actinomycetes; order Propionibacteriales; family Nocardioidaceae; genus Nocardioides; species Nocardioides sp. WS12. The sequence continues at coordinate 3,161,573 of NZ_CP053928.1, forward strand.
CACGATGATCGCGGGTGGCTTGACCGACTCCTCCTGGAGGCGGGTGCCGAGGGTGGCGAGGGTCGCGAGGACGGTGCGCTGGGTCGGCATCGTGCCGTCGCAGATCACCGCGACCGGAAGGGTTGCCGCCCGACCGCCGGCGATCAGGGCCTCGGCGATCTTGGGGGCGTTCTCGACACCCATCATCACGACGACCGTGCCCTGCATCTTGCCGAGCGCGTCGTAGTTGACGAGTGACTCGGGGTGGCCGGGCGGCAGGTGGCCGGAGACGACACTGAACTCGTGGGTGATGCCGCGGTGGGTCACCGGGATGCCCGCAATCGCCGGAACGGCAACGGGTGAGGTCAGGCCGGGGATCACCGTGACCGGCACACCGGCCTCACGGCAGGCAAGGATCTCCTCATAGCCGCGACCGAAGACGAAGTTGTCGCCACCCTTGAAGCGCACCACCCGCTTGCCCGCGAGGGCGCGCTCGACGATCACGCGGTTGATCTCCTCCTGCTGGGCCGAGCGGCCGCGGGGCAGTTTGGAGACGTCGATCAGCTCGACGTCGGACGGCAGGTCACCCAGCAGTTCCCGGGGCGCGAGCCGGTCGGCCACCACGACATCCGCGGCCATCAGGGCCTTGCGGCCCGCGATGGAGATCAGCTCGGGGTCGCCGGGTCCGCCGCCGACGAGGGTCACTCCGGGGGTGCGCTCGGGAAGTCCCTCGCGGTGGTGCGGAGCAGCAATGGTGCCGTCGCGAAGTCCGGCCAGGATCTCGTCGCGTACGGCAACGGAACGGCGCGGGTCGCGGTTGCCGACCACGGCGATGGTGATGCCGGCCTCGCGGCCCACGGCGGGCGTCCACGCCGTGCCGAGGGTGGCGTCGTCGGAGCGGACGCAGAAGATCCGATGGGCTTCGCACAGGGCCGAGACGTGGTCGTTGACCTCGCGGTCGTCCGTCACCGCGATGACGTACCAGGCGCCCTCGAGGTCCGTGTCCGCGAACGGCCGCTGGTGCCAGGTGATTTCGTCGGAGCCGACCAGTCCCTCGATCGCCATCGTGACGTCAGGAGACACGACGTGGACGTCCGCGCCCACGGCAATCAGTTGCGGAACTCGGCGTTGGGCGACGTGGCCGCCGCCCACGACGAGGACGCGGCGTCCGGCAAGACGAAGGCCGGACGGGTACGGGGGAAAGTCGCTCACGGGAGCATTCTCCCGCCACGCCCGTACCCCTCGGTGACATGGGGCCAGTTTCCGGACTAACTTCGACTGCATGAGCCTCGAGCGCCCGGTCAGTCCGGACCCGTATCCCCTGCTTCCTGCCGTTGCGTCCTTCACGGTGACGAGCAACGACGTCATCGACGGACAACCCCTCACGGAGGCGCAGGTCCACGCCGCCGGCAACACCTCACCCGAACTGAGCTGGGAGCCCGGCCCGGAAGGCACCCAGAGCTATGTCGTCACCTGCTTCGACCCCGATGCGCCCACTCCCAGCGGGTTCTGGCACTGGGTCGTCGTCGACATCCCGGCTGACGTGACCAGCCTGCCCACCGGTGCGGGCGACTCCGACGACACGCTCCCGGACGGCGCGTTCCACATCCGCAACGACTTCGGCACCGCCGAGTTCGGCGGCGCGGCACCGCCCGAGGGCGACCAGGTGCACCGCTACTTCTTCGTGGTGCACGCCGTGAAGGAATCGAACCTGGGTGTCGATTCCACAGCCACGCCGGCCGTCGTGAGCTTCAACCTGGCGTTCAAGACGCTCGGCCGCGCGATCCTGACGGGGACCTACGCGTTCTGAGTTCGGGCCGGCAGCGCGGCGGGAGGCGCCGATGGCAGCTTGCTGCCCCTAATTCTGCGCCGGAGACGCGCTCGGCCAATGGTTACAGGCCCATCTGCTTGGCGATGATCAACTTCATCACCTCGGACGTGCCTCCGTAGATCCGGTTGACCCGGTTGTCGGCGTACAACCGGGCAATCGGGTACTCGTTCATGTAGCCGTAGCCACCGTGGAGCTGCAGGCAGCGGTCGATGACCCGGCTGGCGACCTCGGTGCAGAACAACTTGGCGGACGCGGCGTCGGCGGGCGTGAGCTCGTCGGCGTCGAGTGCCTCCAGTGCCCGGTCGGCAACGGCCTGGGCAGCGTCGACCTCGGCCTGGCAGGCCGCGAGCTCGAACTTGGTGTTTTGGAAGTGCGCGACCGGCGTGCCGAAGACGATCCGCTCCTCGACGTACTGCTGGGCGAACCGGACGGCCGCCGCGGCCTGGGCGTAGGCGCCGTACGCGATGCCGAGCCGCTCCTGAGGGAGATTCTGGCCGAGGTACTTGAAGCCCTGGTGCTCCTCGCCGAGCAACTGATTGGCCGGGATGAAGACGTCGCTGAACGCCAGCTCGGCGGTGTCGGAGGTCCGCAGGCCGATCTTGTCGAGCTTGCGACCGACGGAGTACCCCTCGGCCTTGGTGTCGACCACGAACAGCGAGATGCCGAAGCGCCGGTCGTTCTCCTCTGCCGGCGCGGTGCGCGCACACACGATCATCCGGTCGGCGTTCACGCCGCCGGTGATGAACGTCTTGGCGCCGTTGAGGACGTAGCCGTCGCCGTCCTTGCGCGCGGTCGTGCGCATGCCCGCGAGGTCGGAGCCCGCGCCCGGCTCGGTCATCGCGATCGCGTACATCTCCTCACCGGAGACGAAGCCCGGCATCCAGCGCGCGAGCTGCTCCGGGGTGCCGAGCTTGAGCAGGTACGGCAGGCACAGCGCGACGTGCACACCGGAGCCGCCGAAGCTGACCGCGGCCCGCGAGGTCTCTTCGTACTGCACCGCGGCGAACTTGAACGAGTTGATCCCCGCGCCGCCGTACTCCTCGGGCACCTCGATGCCGAACAGCCCCAGCTCGGCGAGCTTCAGGTAGAACTCGCGCGGCACGATGCCGGCGTCGTACCACTCCTGGTAGTGCGGAGCGACCTCTGCCTCGATGAACGACCGCAAGGTCTTGCGGAAGGCTTCGTGGTCCTCGTTGAACACGGTACGGCGCATGACGCTCCTGTCACGACGGTGCTGGGACCTTCATCGTGCCGTATGGCCCCCAGGTTCGCGGAGCAGATCCTCGAACGACACGGGACCGGTCGTGGCCGGAGCCGACGCGGCGCCGCCGACCAGGGTGGCCAGCTCGGACGACGCGCGCTCGATGCGCTTGCCCAGCGAGCCGTCAGCGGTCGAACCGAAGTCCTCGCTCGCGGCAAACACACCCGTCGGCACCACAACGGCCCGAAGGTAGGCGAACAGCGGCCGCAGCGCGTGGTCCAGCACCAGGCTGTGGCGCGATGTCCCCGCGGTGGCCGCGACGAGCACCGGAGTCCCGTCGAGCGCACCCGGCTCGAGGACGTCGAAGAACGTCTTGAACAGACCCGAGTACGACGCCGAGAACACCGGCGTGACGACGATGACGCCGTCCGCGTGGTGCACCGCGTCGAGCGCGGTGGCCAGGTCGCCGGTCGGGAAGCCCGTCAGCAGGTGGTCGGCCAGCGCGTGCGCGAGCGGGCGGAGTTCGACGTGCTGGATCTCGACCTCTTCGCCGCGCGCCCGGATCGCCCGCTCCGTGGCTGCGCCGATCTGGTCGGCGAGGAGCCGGGTCGAGGACGGCACGGACAAGCCGGCCGACACGACGACGATCTTCTTCACGGGGTCTCCTCCTGACGGACAGTTGCGGGGTGGGTCGGTGCATCCGGTACGTCGCCCGGTCGGCCTTCGGCGAACCCGGCGCGCATCGCGGGCAGGATCTCGCCCAGCAGGTCGAGTTGCTCGAGGACCGTCTTGAGGGGCAGTCCGGCGTGGTCGACCAGGAACAGCTGGCGCTGGTAGTCGCCGGCGTACTCCCGGAAGGACAGGGTCCGCTCGAGCACCTGCTGCGGCGAGCCCACGGTCAGCGGGGTCTGCGCCGAGAAGTCCTCCAGGGACGGGCCGTGGCCGTAGACGGGGGCGTTGTCGAAGTAGGGCCGGAACTCGTTGATGGCGTCCTGGCTGTTCTTTCGCATGAAGAACTGGCCGCCGAGGCCGACGATCGCCTGCTCCGCGGTGCCGTGGCCGTAGTGCGCGAAGCGGTCGCGATAGAGCCGCACCATCTGCGCCGCGTGGGACGCGGGCCAGAAGATGTGGTTGTGGAAGTAGCCGTCGCCGTAATAGGCGGCCTGCTCGGCGATCTCGGGGCTGCGGATCGAGCCGTGCCACACGAAGGGCGCGACGCCGTCGAGCGGCCGCGGGGTCGAGGTGTAGCCCTGGAGAGGCGTGCGGAAGCGGCCCTCCCAGTCGACGACGTCCTCGCTCCACAGGCGCCGCAGGAGCGCGTAGTTCTCGACGGCGAGGTTGATGCCCTGGCGGATGTCCTTGCCGAACCACGGGTAGACCGGGCCGGTGTTGCCGCGGCCGAGCATCAGGTCGACCCGACCGTCCGTGAGGTGCTGGATCTTTGCGTAGTCCTCGGCGATCAGCACCGGGTCGGTCGTCGTGATCAGCGTGGTGGCGGTCGAGAGCAGGAGCTTCGAGGTCTGGGCGCCGATGTAGGCGAGCGTCGCGGTCGGGTTGGACGCGATGAACGGCGGGTTGTGGTGCTCGCCGGTGGCGAAGACGTCGAGGCCGATGTCCTCGGCCTTCTTCGCGATCGCGACGGTGTCCTTGATCCGCTGGTACTCGCTCGGGGTGCGGCCGGTCGTCGGGTCCTCGGTGAGGTCCCCGACGCTGAAGATCCCGATCTGGATGCCCATGACGCCTGTCCTTTCCCGGTGACCACGGTCAGTTGCCGTGTCACCTATCTCCAACGAAGCGTGCCACATGGGTATTCCGCAGCACACTCCGCGCCTGTTCCCGGACGGGTCAGGCGCAGGTCAGGCGCTGGTCAGGCGCGCTGCAGGATGAGGACGGCGCGGTCGTCCTCGCCGCGCTGCACCAGGTCGATGATCCGCCGCGCGGCACCGTCCCACGCGGCCATGACCGCGTCCCGAGCGGTCTCCCGGAGCCAGTCGATGCCGTCACCGATGTCCGCCGAGCGGGACTCGACGACACCGTCGGTGTAGAACAACAGCGCCTCCCCCGGTGCCAGCTGACCCACGCTGTCGTGGACCTCCGGGGTCTCCGAGACGCCCAGCGCGGTCCCGCGGGCGTTGTCGATCTCCCAGCCCTTCTCGGCCGGCACCCAACGCAACGCAGGTGGATGTCCAGCGCTGCGGATCCAGTAGCGCCCTGAGTCCAGTTCCACTTCCACGTGTACGGCGGTAGCGAAGCTCTCGTCCGACGGCTGCCGCAGCAGGTAGGCGTTGGCGGCTCCGAGCAACTCTTCCGGGTGCACGACCGTGATCAGGCTCTGCAGCGCCCCGGCGAACTGGAGGGCGACCGGCACCGCGGTGACGCCGTGCCCGCACACGTCGACGAGGACCATCTGGAGCACTCGGCGCTTCGGGTCGAGGTCGGCCACGATGAAGTCGCCGCCGTACTCGAAGCCCTCCGCGGCGAGCATGGCCGACTGGTGTCGCCACCCCTCAGGCAGCGGCGGGACCTTGCCACGAACCTGCAGGCGGGCCCGGAGTTCCGCGAGCAGGATCTGTTCGCCGTCCGCGGCGGACGGCACGCCCGACACCGGTGGCTCCATCTCCCCAGACTACGCAGGGGTAGCCTGTCCGCGGGCCCGGTCCGACCAACCCCCCTTGGCCGGACCGGGTCCACCTACTCGTGACATTGACCGAGGAGAATTCATTGGGCACCGAGCTGGCGAGCGACATCCTCGGAGAGCCGTGGCAGGCCGAGACGATCCCTCTCGCCGATGACTTCGAGGGTGAGGTCGTCGCCACGCTGGTGAGCCGACGGGTCGACTCCCCCACCGAGCTGGCCACGCTGCACGTGCACGGATTCTCTGACTACTTCTTCCACACCGAGTACGCCGAATGGTGGCTCGAGCGCGGTCACGACATGTACGGCCTGGACCTGCGCAAGTACGGCCGGTCGATCCGCCCCCACCAGTCGGTGACCTTCGTCGCGAGCCTCGACGAGTACTTCGAGGAGCTCGACGCGGCCTGGGAACGGATCACGGTGCGCGACGGCCACACCCGTGTCGTCCTGTCCGGCCACTCAACGGGCGGGCTGATCGTCGCGTTGTGGGCCGATGCGCGGCAGCCGAAGGAGCTCGCTGGCCTGCTGCTCAACTCGCCGTGGCTGGACTTGCAGGGCAAGGCGCTGCTGCGCACCCCCGTCGCGAATGCTGTCCTGGACCGGGTCGGCCAGCGCCAGCCGCTGCGCGAACTGCCTCGCGACGTCAACGGCTTCTACGTGCGCAGCCTGCATCGTGATCACGAGGGCGAGTGGGACTTCAATCTCACCTGGAAGCCGGTCGAGTCGTTCCCGCTCCGGTTCGGCTGGCTGCGGGCGATTCGGCAGGGGCACGCACGGGTTCAGGCCGGGTTGTCCGTGGCGGCCCCGGTGCTCGTGCTGTCCTCGGACCGCAGTGGACCGGCGTCGGAGATGGCGGGCGATGTCTTCAGCACCGACATCGTGCTCGACGTCCGGCAGATCAGGCGCTGGTCGACAGCGATCGGGACGCACGTGACCTACGTGGCCGTGCCCGGGGCGCTGCACGACGTCGTCCTGTCGCGCAGCACTGCCCGTGCCGCTGCCTACGCCGAGATCGACCGCTGGCTGCGCACCTACGTCAGCTGACCGGCAGATGCCGATCCGTCAGCAGGTGTAGGCGCCGTAGTCGTTGTAGCAGTCGTCGTACGACTCGCCCGCGAAGATCGCGATCGCCACGATGATGCCGACGCCGATCACGAACAGCGCGAACCCGGCCCACCCGACGATGACACCGGCGGTGGCGATGCCGCCACCCTGCTCGTTGTTGCGTCGGATCTGACCCTTCGCCATGTGACCGAGGATCGCGCCGATGAAACCGGTCGCGCCCACGCAGGCCGTGAGCGACAGGATGCTGACGATCAGCGAGGCGATCGCCATGCCGTTGGTCGGCGCCGGCGGCGTGAAGACGTACGGCTGCGGCGGGCCGACGGGCTGGCCGTACGGCGGGGCCACCGGCTGGCCGACAGGCTGGCCGTACTGCCCGTACTGGCCATAGGGCTGCGTCGGCGGCGGCGGGGGCTGCTCGTCGGGCTGCTGGCCCCACGTCGGAGTCGTCATGGCCCAACTCTTTCATGCTGCTCTAGTCTCGGTGGCATGGATCCCGTCACTGGACTGTCCCTCGGCCGCATCGCGATCGGCGTGGGCGCTCTCGTCGCCCCGGCGCCGACGGCCAAGGCCTTCGGTCTCGACCCCGCCAACAACCCGCAACTGGGCTACTTCGGCCGGATGTTCGGGGCCCGCGAGATCGCGCTGGGCGCGGTCACGCTCGTGTCGAAGGGCGCCCTGCGCCGCAACCTCACCCTGGTCGGCATCGCGGTCGACGGTTCGGACGCAGCCAGCGGCGCCGTCGAACTGACCTCACGGACGGTCTCGAAGCTCAGCGGCGCCATGCTGATCGGTGCCGCTGTCGGCGCGGTCGGAGCCGGCGCTGCGGGACTGGTGCTGAACCGCGGGAAGTAGTCCTCCGGTCACTGCAGGACGATGACCGTGACGGCCACGAGGCCGACCACGACGATGATCCCCCGCAGCGCGACGGACGGCAGTTTGCGCCCGACCGCGGCACCGAGGAATCCGCCGATCACCGCACCCACGGCGATCACGGCGACCACGAGCCAGTCGACGTCGGCTTCGATGCCGAACAGGCCGAGCTCGGCGACGGCCACGAATATCAGTCCGGCGACGCCGTTGACCACGGCAACCAGGACGTTCTTGACGCCGTTGAGGCGCTGCAGGGCGTCGGTGACGCCAATGCCCAGGATGCCCATCAGGATCACGCCCTGCGCGGCGCCGAAGTAGCCGCCGTAGACACCGGTCCCGAAGACGGCGACCGACACCCACCAGGCGCCGGTGATCAACTCCGCGTCGGAGTCGCCGTCGGTGGTGCCTCGACGTTCGGCACGGGCGGCCACCATGGCTGACAGACGTGGCTGCAGGGCGACGAGCGTGACGCCCAACAGGATCAGCACGGGTACGACGGCCTCGAAGGCGTCAGGTGGCAGCACCAGGAGCAGCACCGCGCCGAGCACGCCCCCGGAGGTCGACCACACCAGCAGCCGCAGCACCCGCGCGCGCTGGCCTGCGAGCTCGCGGCGGTACCCGACCGCACCCGCCACCGATCCCGGCACGAGGCCGAGGCTGTTGGACATGTTCGCCGTCACCGGCGGAATGCCGATGGCGAGCAGCGTCGGGAACGTGATCAGCGTGCCGGAACCGACCACCGCGTTGATCGTCCCGGCACCCACGCCGGCGATCAGGACCGCGGCGATCTCCAGCGCACTCACTTACGGCGCGGTGGGCGGCAACGCGTCGGCGTCTGCCGGGTTCAGCACGGAGCCGAGGCCCTCGAGGGCCTTGCCGACCTCGCTCGGGATGATCCACAGTTTGTTGCTCTGACCGTCCGCGATCTTCGGCAGCATCTGGAGGTACTGGTAGGCCAGCAGCCCCTGGTCCGGCTCGCCCTGGTGGATTGCCGAGAAGACCGTCGTGATGGCGGCACCCTCACCCTCGGCACGCAGGATGGCGGACTCGCGGTCAGCCTGGGCGCGCAGGATCGCGGCCTCGCGCTCACCTTCGGCGTTGAGGATGGCGGACTGCTTGTTGCCCTCGGCGGTGAGGATGGCGGACTGGCGCTGGCCTTCGGCCGTCAGGATGAACGCTCGCTTGTCGCGGTCGGCGCGCATCTGCTTCTCCATCGCGTCCTTGATGGACGGCGGCGGGTCGATGCCCTTGATCTCGACGCGCTTGACCTTGATGCCCCATCGGCCCGTGGTCTCGTCGAGGACGGCGGAGAGACCGCTGTTGATCGACTCGCGACTGGTCAGCGTCTGCTCGAGGTCCATGCCACCGACGACATTGCGCAGGGTGGTCATGGTGAGCTGCTCGATCGCCTGGATGTGGTTCGAGATCTCGTACGTGGCGGCGATCGGGTCGGTGATCTGGAAGAAGATGACCGTGTCGATGTCGACCGTCAGGTTGTCCTCGGTGATCGCGCCCTGCGGCGGGAAGCTCACGACCTGCTCGCGCAGGTCGATCATGTAGCGGACCTTGTCGACGAACGGCACCACGAAGTTGAGGCCCGCCGGCAGCGTTTCCTTGTACTTGCCGAAGCGCTCCACGACACCGGCGTACGCCTGCGGCACCACGCGGATCGACTTCGCGATCACGATGATCACGAAGAGGAGTAGTGCGATGAGGACGAACAGGATTTCCATGGTGTCTCCTTCAGCCGAGTTCCGGGTCTGACACAGGGCGAACGTGTGCGGTGGCGCCGGTGATCTGGACGACCTCGACGGTGCGCCCCACCTCGATGCCGGTCTCGGCGCCGGTGGAGACGGCGAGCCAGTTCTCCCCACCGAGCTTCACGCGGCCGGGGTGGTGCGCCTGAACGGATTCGGTGATGACGCCGCGGGTGCCGATCAGGTTGGCGTGGCCGAGCACGAGTTCGGGACCACCGTGCAGGCGCTTGACGAGCGGCGGGCGTACCCCGACGAGGAGCAGCAGCGCGGCGCCGGCCGAAACCAGCACGGAAAGGATCACGTTGTCCGTCGCGAGCGCCGTACCCATGCCCGCGAGCGCGCCGCCGGCCAGCATCAGCAGGAAGAGATCAAGCGTGAGCGTCTCGGCGATGCCCAGGAGGATCGCGACGACCAGCCACGTCTCCCAGAGATGATCACGCAGCCAGTCCATGGCGAAACTCTAGGCCACCCTGCCTAGGGGTTTACCCGCGGTGGCGCTGCTTGCGCCTGGCGGCGTAACGACCCTCGTGTTCCTCGAGCACCAGCGGCATGCCGAACGTCGCGGACAGTGCTTCGGCGGTGAGTGTCGTGGCGAGCGGACCCTCGGCGACCACACCGCCATTGCGCAACATCAGCACGTGGGTGAAGCCAGGAGGGATCTCCTCCACGTGATGGGAGACGAGCACGGTCGCGGGCGACGACGGGTCGTACGCCAGGACCGACAGTGTCGAGACGAGGTCTTCGCGCCCACCGAGGTCGAGACCTGCAGCCGGCTCGTCGAGGAGCAGCAACTCGGGGTCGGTCATCAGGGCGCGGGCGATCTGGACGCGCTTGCGCTCCCCCTCGCTGAGCGTCCCGAACGTGCGGTCGGCAAGGTGCATCACTCCGACCTCGCGCAGCAGCGCGTCCGCGCGGGAGTGGTCGACGTCGTCGTACTCCTCACGCCACCGGCCCAGGACGGCGTACGACGCAGAGATCACGATGTCGCGGACGGTCTCGCCGCGCGGGATCCGCTCGGCGATGGCAGCGCTGGAGACGCCGATGCGGGGGCGCAGCTCAAACACGTCGATGGTGCCGACCAGTTCACCGAGGATCCCGAGGGCGCCGGAGGTCGGGTACATCTGGGCGGCGGCGACCTGCATCAACGTGGTCTTGCCGGCGCCGTTGGCACCGAGGATGACCCAGCGTTCACCGTCCCGCACGACCCAGCTGACCCGGTCCAGGAGCGTGGCCTGGCCACGGCGCACGCTCACCTCGGCGAGCTCGAGCACAGCGGACATGGGGCAACCCTAACCAGCCCTAGGCTGGTGCAGTGACCTACCTGCCGGCATCCGCGCGCGTCGCGTGGTGGGGTACGGCCTGGCTTCAGGGACGCATCGGACCGGACGAGTGTCTCGATGGTGTCCTCGGCGGGGCGGAACCCGACGACGCCGACCGCGATGTCGCGCACGTCGTGGTCGGCGGAGACGCTCCGGCGCCGCTCCTCCTCGAACTCGCCTCCGCGCGCAACCGGGGTGCGCAACAGATCGCTGCCGCGTTTCCGGCTCCGGGAGACCCGGTCGGCCTGCGGGGGCCGGCCGACTTCACCGGTGCGGCCATCGAGCAGGCCGAAGCGGTGCTGCTGCTCGGCACCGACCTCGGTCTGGTCCCCTACCGGGTGGGTCGGGCGATCGAATGGACGCCCTACCCCGCCGAACGACGACCTCCGCCCGATCTCGGCGAGGCCGACCGGGAACTGCGCACGACCCTGTTGACCGCCGCAGGTGCGCTCGCCGACCTCGACGTCGCCCGGTGGCGGCCCGAGGTGGCCGATGAGCTGCACGACCTGCGCGCCGGCGTACCCCTGAAGGCGCCCGCAGGCACGCCCGCCCGAGCCGTCGATCTCGCCGGCCGGGCACTGCACCTGGGAGCCGTGGTCGAACTGGCCCTTGAGGACGACGGCGGGGCCGTCAGTGCCGGTGAAGCGGCCGCGCGGCGGGCGGCACTGGAGCCCCTGGACCGCGCCGTACGGCGTGCCCTGACGGCCGCCTGCTCGCCGGATGGCTGGCCTCCAGCGTCCTGAGGACCGTGGAGCGATAACCTTCAGCCGCGATGAGCCCACACGACAGTGCCCACCCTGCGGCCGACGACACGCTCCTGATCACGGTCACCGGTACCGACCGGCCCGGCGTGACGTCGGCGGTCCTCGAGACCCTGTCGCAGTCCGCTGTCGCGGTCGTCGACCTCGAACAGATCCTGATGCGCGGGCGGCTCGTCCTGGGCGTCCTGGTCAGTGCTCCGCGGGATGGCAAGAAGCTCCGCAAGGCGGTCACGGCGACCGTTGAGGGCCTCGGCATGAGCGTCGAGTTCGAGAAGGGCTCCGGCGACAACCGCTCGCGTGCCCACCACCGCGCACACGTGACGGTGATCGGCGGACCGTTGAAGGCCTCGGCCATGGCTGCCATTGCCGGCCGGATCGCCGACTGTGGCGGCAACATCGACCGCATCGAGCGGATGGCGCGGTACCCCGTCACCGCCATCGAGATCCACGTGTCGGGCGCCGCGCCGGACCGACTGCGCACCCTGCTCGCGACGGAGGCGGCCGCCCACGGGATCGACGTCGCCGTCCAGCCCGCCAACCTGCTGCGCCACGGCATGCGCCTGATCGTCATGGACGTCGACTCCACGCTGATCCAGGGCGAGGTGATCGAGATGCTCGCCGAGCACGCCGGGCACCGGGCCGAGGTCGCCGAGATCACCGAGCAGGCGATGCGGGGCGAGCTCGACTTCGAGCAGTCCCTGCGCGCCCGGGTGAAGCTGCTCGCGGGCCTCGATGCCACCGCGCTGGACCAGGTGTACGACGCCATCGTGGTCAACCCCGGTGCCCGCACCATGGTGCGCACACTCCGCCGCCTCGGGTACCGGTTCGCCATCGTGTCCGGCGGGTTCAGCCAGATCACCGACCGCCTGGCCGCCGATCTCGGCATCCACCGCGCCCGCGCCAACACCCTGGAGATCATCGACGGGAAGCTCACCGGCGAGGTCGTGGGTGACGTCGTCGACCGGGCCGGCAAGGCGCGTGCGTTGCGGGAGTTCGCTGCCGACCTCGGTGTCCCCGAGGCCGCCACGATCGCGATCGGCGACGGCGCCAACGACCTGGACATGCTCGACGCGGCCGGACTCGGTATCGCCTACAACGCCCGGCCCGTGGTGCGCGAGGCGGCGGACACCTCGCTGAACGTGCCCTACCTCGACACGATCATGTATCTGCTCGGCATCAGCCGCGAGGAGATCGTGGCGGCCGACGCCGCCGACGGCATCATCACGCCGGCTCCCCCGCTGGGTTAGTCGCCAGCGCGGCCCACGTGGAAGGCCTGGAGGCGCGCCTGCATCGGCGCCATGTCGGACCACTGCCCATCAACCTCGAACACCGCGGCGGTGCTGGTCGGGAACGTCCCCATCTCCACCGAACCGGTGGCGGTGCCCTCGCCGTTGTCGAGTTGCTGCGCGAGCATCTCCATGGTCGGGTTGTGGCCGACCACGACGACCGTCTCGACGTCCGCGGGCGTGGTGTGGACCAGTTCGAGGACGCCGAACTCGTCGGTGCCGTAGAGGGAGCCGTCGATGTGCGGTTCGATCTCCCAGCCAGCGCCGTCGGCGACGACCTCCCAGGTCTCGCGGGTGCGGGCGGCGTAGGAGACGTAGGCGGTCCCGGGGACCACGCCCTGAGCTGCCAACCACTCGCCCAGGACCTTGCCGTCGGCACGGCCGCGGGGACTCAGCACTCGCTCCACGTCACTCGGCGCGAACTGTTCTGCCTTCGAGTGGCGCACGACCACCAGCCGCCGGATGCTGTTCACACCAGCATCGTAGGCCCCATGCTGGAACCGTGACCCAGTACGGACCGACCCACCTGATCCCGCTGGCCCTGTTCTTCGTGGGGGTCGTGGCCGCCGTACTCCTGGGACGGCGGCACGCTGGCGTCGACGGCCCGACCAGGTTCAGCCGGACCTGCGCGCTGCTCATCCCGGCGACAACCGTCCCGTTCCAGATCATCGATCTGGTCTACAACTTCGACATCGACGTCACGCTGCCGCTGCACCTGTGCGACCTCGCGTGGATCGCCGCCACGTGGGCGTTGTGGACGCACCGCCGGTTCCCGGTGGCGCTGACGTTCTTCTGGGGCCTGACCCTGACCATCCAGGGCGTCGTCACCCCGTCGCTCAACGAGGACCTCCCCCATCCGCGCTACTTCGCGTTCTGGGCGCTGCACCTGCTCGTGGTCTGGGCGGCGATCTACCTGGTCATCGGGTTGAAGAAGGCACCACGCTGGCGCGACTTCGGCGCAGCGGTCGCGACCACGCTGGTGTGGGCCGCGTCGACGTACACCTTCAACGTGCTCGCGGACACCAACTACGGCTACCTGCTGCGCAAGCCGCGCACGTCCGTGCTCGACCTGCTCGGGCCGTGGCCGTGGTACGTCGTCGAGGAGATCGCGATCGTGTTCCTGGCCTGGGCGCTGATGACGCTGGCCGCCCAGCGCGCGTTCGGGACCGACAGCGGTCCGTCACGCACCCATGGCGTGGAAGCCGCCGTCGACGTGGATGATCTCGCCCGTGGTGGCCGGGAACAGGTCTGACAGGAGCGCGCAGACGGCCTTGGCCGTCGGCTCCTGGTCGACGTTGTCCCAACCGAGCGGTGCCCGGGTGGACCACATGGCCTCGAGGTCACCGAAGCCGGGGATGGCCTTGGCGGCGAGCGTGCGCAGCGGGCCGGCGGAGACCAGGTTGACCCGGATGCCCTCGGCACCGAGGTCGCGGGCGAGGTAGCGCGAGCAGGACTCGAGCGCAGCCTTGGCCACACCCATCCAGTCGTAGACCGGCCAGGCGACCGACGCGTCGAAGGTGAGCCCGACGACCGAACCGCCCTCGGTCATCAGCGGCTGGCACGCCACGGCGAGGGACTTCAGCGAGAAGGCCGACACCTCGACTGCCTGGGCGACGTCCTTCGACGGGCCGGTGAGGAACTTGCCGCCGAGGAGCGTCTCCGGGTTGCCGTAGGCGATCGAGTGCACGACGCCGTGGAGGACGGCGTCAGCGCCGAGGTGCTCGCGGACCTGGTCCGCGAGGCCGGCGAGGTGTTCCTCGTCCGTCACGTCCAGTTCGAGGACCGGGGGGAGCTCAGGGAGCCGCTTGGCGATCCGGCGCGTGATCCGCAGCGCCTGGCCGAAGTTGGAGATGAGCACCGTGGCGCCCTGCTCCTGGGCGAACTTCGCGACCGCGAAGCCGATCGAGGTGTCGAGGGTGACCCCCGCGACCAGGATGTTCTTGCCGGCCAGGATGCCGTTCGGGTTGATGCTTGTCTCGCTCATGTCAGTGCCCCATTCCAAGTCCGCCGTCTACAGGGATCACAGCACCGGTGACGTACGCCGCCGACGGGCTGGCCAACCACAGCACCGCACCCGCGACCTCCGCCGGGTCGGCGTACCGACCGAGCGGGATCTGGCTGCGAATGCCTTCCTTCTGCTCGTCGCTCAGTACGGAGGTCATGTCGGTGTCGACGTACCCCGGAGCAACGACGTTCGCGGTGATGTTGCGCGGGCCCAGTTCGCGGGCCAGCGAGCGTGCCATGCCGACGAGGCCGGACTTGGACGCGGCGTAGTTGACCTGGCCGGGCGAGCCCAGCAGGCCGACGACGCTGGAGATGAAGATGATCCGGCCCTTGCGCTGGCGCATCATGCCCTTGGCAGCGCGGCGGGCCAGACGGAACGAGCCGGTGAGGTTGGTCGCGATGACCGAGTCCCAGTCCTCGTCCGACATCCGGAGCAGCAGCGTGTCGGCGGTGATGCCGGCGTTCGCGATCAGGATCTCGATCGGGCCGTGCGCTTCTTCGGCGGCCTTGAAGGCAGCCTCGAGCGCCGCAGCGTCCGTGACGTCGGCCTTCAGCTCGAGCGCGCCTTCTGGCGCACCGCCGCTGCGGGTCGTGACGGCGACGTTGTCGCCCTCAGCAATGAAGGCTTCGGCAATGGCGCGGCCGATGCCGCGATTACCTCCGGTGACGAGGACCGAGCGTGGTGAGTTCACGTGCACGACGCTACGGGCGCCGCACCGTCCGGCTCGTGCCCAGCGGGCACCAAGATCACCGACCTACTTTGTGGGAAGCCCACAAAGTGCGTGGTTACTCGTCGTCCTCGAGGCGGAAACCGACCTTCATCGAGACCTGGAAGTGCTCCACCTGGCCGTCCTTGATCTGTCCACGAACCTGGGTGACCTCGAACCAGTCGAGGTGACGAAGGGTCTTGCCGGCGCGGTCGACGCCGTTGCGGACGGCCTGGTCGATCCCGTCGGGCGACGTGCCGACGATCTCGCTGACTCGATAGGTGCGGTTGGACATGGGTGAAGACTACTCACGGGGCCGTAGGCTGCGGGGTATGGATGCCATCCGGATCACCACCGCCGGTGACAGCCCCCAGGCAGACCTGGCCCGTCGGCAGCGCAAGTACGCCATCGCGATGACGATCCGTACGCTCTGCTTCATCGGTGCCGTGTTCGCCGGCGTGGCCGGCGTGGGCTGGCTCTGGCCGATCCTGATCGTCGGTGCCGTCTTCCTTCCGTACGTCGCCGTGGTGCTCGCCAACGCCGGTGACAGCCGTTCGACCGAACTCCCGCTCACCGGTGGCGGCGACGCCCAGCGCCAGCTCGGACCCGGTACGCATGGAGCCTGATCTCTGCTCGGCCCGCGGTTGCCGCGAGCCCGCGGTGTGGCAACTGCTCTGGAACAACCCGAAGCTCCACACGCCGGAGCGTCGCAAGATCTGGCTCGCCTGCCCGGAGCACCGCGAATCCCTGGAGCTCTTCCTCGGTGCCCGCGGGTTCCTGAAGGACACCGTCCCCCACGAGTAGCGCGAGTTGGGGTTTGTCGCCGCCGAGTTGGGGTTTGTGACGGTCGACTTGGGGTTTGTCGTCACCGTTGTGTCCGCCAACTCTCCACAGGTACGTCGGCGAGGGGGCGTTTCCACAGGGCCAACCCAGCCGGTGGGAAGGCGCTCGGTCTGAGCCGATCGTCGTACCCATGACCGAGCCCAACCCTTACCCCGACCATCCTTTCGCGGCCGCTGACGCCGCCGCTCTGGGCGTTACTCAACGCCGCCTCCGACTCGACACCGTGAACGGCCTCCTGCGCCGCTGGACTCGCGGGATCTACGCCCGCGCCGACCTGCCGGATTCGGTGGAGTTGCGGGCACAGGTCATCGGGCTGGCCACGTCGGAGCATCATGTGATCCGCGATCGGACCGCCGCGTGGCTGCTCGGCGTGGACATGCACGTGATGAGCGAGCACGATCTCCTGCCGCCGGTCGAATCGTGTGCGCTCCGCGGTCGCAATCCAACTCGAAGGCCCGAGGCGGACGGCCGCACACGCGACCTCTCACCAACAGACGTGATCAACGTTCACGGCCTCAGGGTCACGTCCCCGATTCGCACTGCGATGGACCTGGGATGCCACCTACGCCGGCGCGATGCGTTCGCGGCGATGACGTCGCTCGCACGCCTCCACGGCTTCACGGCACGCGACCTGGCCCGCGAGTTGCCGCGGTTCCGTGGGCGCCGCGGCGTGATTCAGTGCCGAGGCCTGGTGCCGTTGGTCGACCCGCGGATCGAGTCTCCCCGCGAGGCGTGGGTGCTGATCGAAATCAACGACGCTGCGCTCCCCGCGCCTGAGCCGCAGTGGTGGATCGAGATCGACGGCGTACCGACGTACCGTCTCGACTTCGCCTACGTGAACGCCAAGGTCTGCGTCGAGTACGACGGCGCGGACTTCCACGACCGAACGCCGGAGCAGCGCGACGACGACCGGGAGCGCCGTCGTTGGCTGCGTGACAACGGCTGGACTGTCATCGTCGTGAAGCGCGGTGACTTCATGGGCGGAGCGTCGGATCGCTGGATTCGCGAACTCCGCGCGGCGCTCGCGCCGTCGTACACGAATCGCCGGTGGTGACAAACCCCAAGTCGGGCGTCACAAACCCCAAGTCGGCCGTCACAAACCCCAACTCGCGCGCGACAAACGCCAAGTCGGGGTCAGCCGCCGATGGCGGACATGGGGCGGTCCGGCTGGAGGAAGGTCGGGTCGTCGATGCCGTGGCCGGGGGCCTTGCCGAGCATCGCGGTGAGCCAGCGATCGGCCAGTTCGTCATCGGTCGCACCGGCCCGCATCGCGACCCTCAGGTCAGATTCCGAGCGAGCGAAGAGGCAGTTGCGCACCTGGCCGTCGGCCGTCAGTCGGACCCGGTCGCAGTCGCCGCAGAACGGGCGGGTCACCGAGGCGATCACGCCCACGGTGGCCGGGCCGCCGTCGACGAGGAAGAGTTCGGCGGGTGCGCTGCCGCGGGGTTCGCGGGCGGGCGTCAGCGCGAACTTCGTGGCCAGCGAGGCGAAGATGTCGTCGGCGGTGACCATCGATTCGCGGGTCCAGCCGTGCTGGGCGTCGAGCGGCATCTGCTCGATGAAGCGCAGGTGATAGCCGCGGTCGAGACACCACTGGAGGAGTTCCGGCCCCTGGTCGTCATTGACGCCACGGAGCAGTACCGCGTTGACCTTGACGGGACCGAGTCCGGCAGCCTCGGCGGCGGCCAGGCCCTCGACCACGTCGGTGAACCGGTCGCGGCGGGTGATCTCCTGGAAGGTGTCGCTCCGAACGGTGTCGAGGCTGACGTTCACCCGGTTGAGCCCTGCCGAGGCGAGCGCGCCCGCAGTCTTCGCCAAGCCGAGCGCATTGGTGGTGATCGACATCTCGACGTCGGCGTCGAGCGCACGCACTCGGCCCACGATGTCGACGAGCCCACGGCGCACCAACGGTTCACCGCCGGTGAACCGCACTTCCTTGACGCCGAGGCGCTGCACGGCAATCCCGATCAGACGGACGATCTCGTCATCGCTGAGCTGGTCATCGGCCGGCAACCACTCGAGACCCTCGGGTGGCATGCAGTAGGTGCAGCGCAGATTGCAGCGATCGGTCAGCGAGACCCGGAGGTCGGTCGCGACCCTTCCGTGGCGATCGATGAGTGGCTGCATACCTCCAGCATAGGGTCGCCACCTCAGGGGCGACGCTCCGGCAACGACCGGCGGGACCTACCGTTGACCCGTGCGATCGTGGCTGGCCTCCTGGCGCTTCCTGCTGAGCCGTCGCTGGGTGCTGTTCTTCCTGGCGATCCTGCTCGTGGGGTACGCCACGTGGTGGCTGGGCGAATGGCAGTTCGGCCGCCTCGAGGACCGCAAGGAACGCAACACGATCGTCAGCGCCAACGAGAACCGTGACCCGGTGCCACTCGCCGAGGTTCTCGCTCCCGGACGTGCTGTGCAGGAGGCCGACGAGTGGCGGCTCATCACCGTCACCGGCGAGTACGACGTCGACGACACCGTCGTCGTCCGGTACCGCACCCGCAAGTCCGCTCCGGGGGTCGAGGTCGTCGTACCGCTGGTGACCCCGGACGGCACCACCGCCCTGATCGACCGCGGCTGGTTCGCCACCGACAATCCCGAGATCACGCACACCGAGCTCCCTGCCCCGCCGGAGGGCGAGGTCACGATCACCGGCTGGGTACGCAGCGACGGCACCGGCGACAGCACCCAGGTCAACGGTCACTCGACGCGCGCGATCGCAAGCGGGCCGATCGGCAAGGCCATCGACCGCGAGGTGTTCACGGGCTTCGTCGCGCTCAAGACCGAGAGCCCGGAACCGACCGAGGCCCTCGAACCGGTCGAGCTCCCCGAACTGGGCGAGGGACCGCACTTCTTCTACGGCCTGCAGTGGTGGTTCTTCGGCGTGCTGGCGCTCGGCGGCTTCGGCTACCTCGCCTGGGACGAGCGCGTGCACGGCGCGCGTGGCCAGCGCACCCGCGCCAAGAAGCGGTCCGGGGGGCCGTTCTCCGGGCGGGAGCGTCAGAGGCCGCGGGCCATCCCGCCGTCGACCGGAACCATCACGCCCGAGACGAAGGACGACGCCGGCGACAACAGGAACGCCGCCACCCGTCCGAACTCCTCGGGATCCCCGTAACGCCCGAGCGGAATCTGGCTGAGAGCGGCCGCGCGGGCGGCCGCTGCGTCGCCCGTGGATGCGTCCAGTTCGGCGACCCGCTCCGTGCCGATCCGGCCGGGCAGCAGACCGTTCACCCGGATGCCGCGCGGACCCAGTTCGTCGGCCAGGGTCTTGGCGACCATCGCGAGCCCGGGTCGGAGGCCGTTGGAGACCGCGAGATTGGCGATCGGCTGCCGCACGCTGGTCGAGAGAACGAACGCCAGGCTGCCGCCTTCCCCGAGGGCCGCGCCGATTTCCCGGGCCAGCCGTACGCCGCCGAGGAAGACTGACCCGAACGCCTGGGTCCATTGCTCATCGGTGATCGCCGAGACGGTGCCGGACGGCGGACCGCCCACGCTGATCAGCGCGCCATCCAGCCGACCCCACCGCTCCTGCGCCGCGGCAATGAGGCGCGCCGGAGTCTTCGGGTCCGCGTTGTCGGCCACCACGCCAACGAGGGCGTCGGGTACGTCGATCTCGCCGAGCGCGCGCTCCACACCGGCACTCTCACGGCCGGACAGCACCACGCGTGCTCCGTCGGCCAGCAGCGCTTCGACCGTGGCACGGCCCAGTCCGCGGGTGGCGCCCGTGACGACGTACACGCGGCCCTGAAGGGACAGATCCATCAGGGCGTCTCCAGCACTTCGGTCTCGTCGAACGACTCCAGGGGTTCGAGGGACTCCGCAATCCGGGACACCGGTACGACGTCCGGCGCGCCCTTGCGCGCCGCGTCCGCCGTGTGATCGTCCGGCTGGCGCTGGCTCTCCCGTTCGGCTTCGACCCGCTTGAGGTAGTGCTGGACCTCCCGCTCCCGCTGGTTGGCGTCCCAGCCGAGGTACCCGCCGACCAGGTCGGCGACATGCGGCGCGGCAGCGACCCCGCGATCGAAGGTTTCGAAGGAGATCCGCATCCGGCGCGTGAGCACGTCGTCGAGGTGCCGCGCACCTTCATGCGTCACGGCGTAGACCGCCTCGACCTGGAGGTAGTCCTCGGCACCGGGCAGCGGCTCGGCCAGGTCCGGCTCGGCCGCGATCAGGTCCAGCACCTCGAGCACGAGCGAGCCGTACCGCTCCAGGAGGTGTTCGATCCGGTTGACCGCGAGGCCCGACTGCGTTGCCAGGGTGCGGCGCTGGTTCCAGAGGGCCTGGTAGCCGTCGGCCCCGACCAGCGGGATCCGCTCGGTCACGCACTCGCCGACCTTGCGACCCAGCACGCTTTCGAGCCCGTGCACTGCCTCGTCGACGGCATCGGCGGCCATCACCCGGTAGGTGGTGTACTTCCCGCCGGCCACGACCACGAGTCCGGGCACGCTGTGCGCAACGGCATGTTCGCGGGACAGCTTCGACGTCGCCGCCGACTCCCCTGCCAGCAGCGGCCGCAGGCCCGCGAACACTCCCTCGACGTCGTCGCGGGTCAACGGCACCTCGAGAACCTTGTTGACGTTGGTGAGCAGGTAGTCGATGTCGCTGGAGCTGGCCGCCGGGTGGTCCTTGGACAGTTCCCAGTCCGTGTCGGTGGTGCCGATGATCCAATGCCGCTTCCACGGGATCACGAAGAGCACGGACGTCTCGGTCCGCAGGATCAGGCCCGCTTCGCCGCGGATCCGGTCGCGGGGTACGACGAGGTGGATGCCCTTGCTGGCCCGCACCTTGAACTGCCCGCGCTCGCGGGCCATGCCCTGGGTCTCGTCGGTCCACACACCCGTGGCGTTGATGACCTGGGACGCACGGATCTCGAACCGGTGGCCGGTCTCGAGGTCGATCACCTCGGCGCCGACGACACGTTCGCTCTCCTTGATCAGACCGAGGACACGGGTACGGGACGCCACGGCGGCGCCGTAGGTCGCCGCGGTTCGGGAGAGGAACATGGTGTGGCGGGCATCGTCGACCTGGGCGTCGTAGTAGCGGATCGCCCCGATGAGGGCGTCCTTGCGCAACGACGGGAACGCCTTGCGTGCCCCGCGGCGGGTGAGGTGCTTGTGCACCGGCACGCCGTCGCCGTACCCACTGGCCTTGGACATGGCGTCGTACAGCGCGACTCCGGAGCCGGCGTACCAGCGCTCCCAACCGCGGCCGGTGAGCGGGTAGAGGAACGGCACCGGGCGCACGAGGTGCGGTGCGAGCCGCTGCATCAGCAGGCCGCGCTCCTTGAGCGCCTCAGCGACGAGTCGGAAATCCATCATCTCGAGGTAGCGCAGGCCACCGTGGATGAGTTTGGAACTCCGGCTGGAGGTGCCGGACGCGAAGTCACGGGCCTCGACGAGGCCGACGGCCAGGCCGCGGGTGGCTGCGTCGAGTGCAATCCCGCCGCCCACGACTCCCCCGCCGATCACCAGGACGTCGAGGTGCTGATTGGCCATCCGCTTGAGGGCCGAAGTGCGGCCGCGCGGCGACAGTGGAGCGGGGTTCATGGGACCTCCACCCAGTCAAGGGTTCGTTGTACTGCCTTCTGCCACTGGGCGTAGCCCGCGGCACGTTGGTCTTCGCTCCAGTGGGGTTCCCACCGGGTGTCTTCCTGCCAGTTCTCGCGCAGCTCGTCCGTGTTGGCCCAGTAGCCGACCGAAAGTCCGGCGGCATACGCCGCGCCGAGAGCCGTGGTCTCCGGGACGACGGGCCGACTCACGGGGACGCCGAGCACGTCGGCCTGGATCTGCATGCAGAGGCTGTTGGCGGTCACCCCGCCGTCGACCTTCAGTACCTCCAGCGTCACGCCCGAGTCGGACGACATCGCCTCGATCACGTCGCGCGACTGGTAACAGATCGCCTCGAGCGTGGCCCGGGCGACGTGCGCGTTGGTGTTGAAGCGGGACAGGCCGACGATGGCACCGCGGGCGTCCGAACGCCAGTACGGCGCGAACAGCCCCGAGAACGCGGGCACGAAGTACACGCCGCCGTTGTCCTCGACCTGGGCGGCGAGCGACTCGGACTCCGACGCGCCGCTGATGATGCCCAACTGGTCACGCAGCCACTGGACGGCGGACCCGGTGACCGCAATCGATCCCTCGAGCGCGTAGACGCAGGGCTCGTCGCCGAACTTGTAGGCCGGCGTCGTGAGCAGCCCCGCCTTGGAACGCACGATCTCGGTGCCGGTGTTGAGCAGCATGAAGTTGCCGGTGCCGTAAGTGTTCTTGGCCTCGCCCGGCGCGAAGCAGACCTGCCCGACGGTCGCGGCCTGCTGGTCGCCGAGGATGCCGGTGATCGGGACCTCGCCGCCAAAGGGCCCGTGCGATCGCGTCATTCCGTACGGCGTCGTGGCCGACGACTCGCGGATCTCGGGCAGCATCGCCCGCGGGACTCCGAAGAACCCGAGGAGTTCGTCGTCCCAGTCCAGCGTCTCGAGGTCCATCATCATGGTCCGGCTGGCGTTGGTCACGTCAGTGATGTGCACGCCGCCATCGGGTCCGCCGGTGAGGTTCCAGAGCACCCAGGTTTCCGGGGTCCCGAAGAGAGCGTCGCCCTTCTCGGCCAGCTCGCGCGCGCCCGGGACCGTGTCGAGGATCCATTGCAGCTTGCCGCCGGAGAAGTACGTCGCCGGAGGCAGGCCGGCCCTGTGCCGGATCACGTCACCGCGGCCGTCGCGATCCAGCGCGGCGGCGATCGCGTCCGTGCGGGTGTCCTGCCAGACGATCGCGTTGTGCAGCGGCCGGCCGGTGCGGCGGTTCCACACGATCGTGGTCTCGCGCTGGTTCGTGATCCCGACCGCGGCCAGATCGCTCGCATCGAGGCGGGCCTTGCCGAGAGCGGTCTGCACGACCGCCGAGGTTCGTTCCCAGATCTCCACGGGGTTGTGCTCGACCCAGCCGGCACGCGGCAGGATCTGCTGGTGCTCGAGCTGGTGCCGGGCCACTTCGCGCCCGGCGTGGTCGAACACCATGAAGCGCGTGCTGGTGGTGCCCTGGTCGATCGCCCCCACGTACCTCGCCATGCACCAACTCTGACACGTCCCGCCTCGCAGGTGCTGGGAACACGCGCGTTGTGACCGAGTGCTTGACCTCAACCGAAGTTGAGGTTCCACGATGGGGGCATGAACAGGATCGCACTCGTCACGGGCGGAAGCGCCGGCCTCGGCCGGGCTTTGACGCTCGCCCTCGCCCACCAGGACTGGCACGTCATCACCAACGGCCGGAACCCCGAACGACTCGCTGCCACCGTGTCGGCCGCCCCGCTGGGCGTGGTGACCGCCATCGTCGGCGACACCTCAGAGGAGGACCACCGGAGCGAACTCATGGCCGCCGTCGATGCGCACGGCCGCCTGGACCTGCTCGTCAACAACGCCGGAATCCTCGGCCCGATCTCCGGCGACAACCCGCACCGGTTCCTCGCCGACCTCACCATCGACGACGTCGGCTATGTCTGGCGGCAGAACGTCGGCGCACCGCTCG
Source organism: Nocardioides sp. WS12 (assembly GCF_014108865.1). Taxonomy (NCBI): domain Bacteria; kingdom Bacillati; phylum Actinomycetota; class Actinomycetes; order Propionibacteriales; family Nocardioidaceae; genus Nocardioides; species Nocardioides sp. WS12. The sequence goes on from NZ_CP053928.1 coordinate 3,185,341, forward strand.
TGCTCACCAGCCTCGCCATCCCTCACCTCGCGAAGACCGGCGGCACCTTGCTGTCGATCTCCTCGGACGCAGCGCTGGAGCACTACGCCGGCTGGGGCATGTACAGCGCGTCCAAGGCCGCTCTCGACCACCTCACGCTCACCGTCGCGGCCGAGAACCCCACCATCACCGCGTACGCCGTGGACCCCGGCGACATGCGCACCCAGATGCACCAGGACTGGTTCCCCGGCGATGACATCTCCGACCGTCCGCTGCCCGAGGTCGTCGTACCCCATCTGTTGGCGCTGCTGGACGGCGATGCTCCGTCGGGCCGATACCGGGCCAGCGATGTCGCAGCTTGAGGCACAGGAGTTCGCGCCCGCACCCGCCGAGCGGCGTGGACTCGCCCGTGACCAGGTCCAACTCCTCGTCGCGACGGACCGCGGGATCAAACACACGCGCTTCCACCGACTCGACGAGCACCTCAAACCGGGCGACATCGTCGTCGTGAACGACTCGGCCACCGTTGCGGCAGCTGTCGACGCGGTCTCCGACCGGCACGGACCGGTCGTCCTGCACCTCGCAACGCCGCTCGACGACGCCACCTGGGTGGTCGAGGTACGACGTCCGCCGGATGCCGCCCGCTCCGTACTCGACGCCCGGGCCGGTGACCGGATCGACCTCGTGGGCGGGGCTGCCCACCTGCACCTGATCGAGCCGTACCCGGCACCAGGCTCATCCCCCACCGGCACCGGGAACCGGTTGTGGCGAGCGACCGCGACCGGCGACGTCGCCGCGGTGGCTCGGCGAATCGGTCGACCGATCGCCTATGGCTACCTCGATGCGCGCTACCCGCTGACGGACTACCAGACCGTTTTCGGTCGGCGTCCCGGCAGCGCGGAGATGCCCTCGGCCGGTCGTCCGTTCAGTCCGGAGCTCGTGACCAGGCTGGTCGCGAAGGGTGTGCTGATCACCCCGATCACCCTGCACACCGGGGTCTCCTCGCAGGAGGCGAGCGAGACGCCGCAGGCGGAACGCTTCGAGGTGTCGTTGTCGACGGCCGCTGCAGTGAACGCTGCGCGCGCAGCCGGGGGACGGGTGATCGCCGTGGGGACGACCGCCACGCGGGCGCTGGAGTCGTCGGTGGAGGTGCGCGACGGCGGGCCGGAGGTGGTCCCGAAGGCCGGATGGACCACGCGGATCATCAGCCCGGCGGATCCTCCGCGCGTGACCGACGGACTGGTGACGGGCTGGCACGATCCCGAGGCGTCCCACCTGATGCTGGTCGAGGCCGTCGCGGGCGCAGAGCTCACCCGACGGGCCTACACGGCTGCGTCGGCGTCGGGCTACCTGTGGCACGAGTTCGGCGACTCCTGTCTCCTGTTGCCGAAGTCAGGGAGGGGTCAGGGCAAATCCCGATGACCCATGAACGTTCATCGGGCAGGGTGTTCTCATGACGACCGCCCCCCATCAGGTCTCCCCCCACCGTCCCGCCGCGGCCCGCGCGATCGACCTCCACAAGACCTACGGGTCGGGTGACTCCGAGGTCCGCGCCCTTGACGGCGTGACGATCGCCCTGGCCCAGGGCCAGTTCACCGCGATCATGGGCCCGTCCGGTTCGGGCAAGTCGACCCTCATGCACTGCCTTGCGGCACTGGACACCCCCACCGCGGGCGAGGTGATGGTCGGCGAGACGCAACTGTCCCGGCTCAAGGACAAGGCACTCACCACACTGCGGCGTGAGGAGGTCGGCTTCGTGTTCCAGGCCTTCAACCTGATCCCGACGTTGACCGCCCAGGAGAACATCCTGCTGCCGCTCAGCCTGGCCGGTCGGAAGCCCGATCAGGCCTGGTTCGACACGGTCGTCGACACGGTCGGTCTGCGCGATCGACTCAAGCACCGGCCGGCCGAGATGTCCGGCGGCCAGCAACAGCGCGTGGCCTGTGCCCGAGCGCTGGTCAGCAAGCCCTCGATCGTGTTCGCTGACGAACCAACCGGCAACCTCGACAGCACCTCGGGCGCCGAGGTGCTGTCGTTCCTGCGGCGCAGCGTCGACGAGTTCGGCCAGACCATCGTGATGGTCACGCACGACGCCGTCGCGGCGTCGTACTGCGACCGGGTGGTGTTCCTCGCAGACGGCCGAGTGGTCGACGAGATCAACAACCCCGATCGCGAAGCGATTCTCGAGCACATGTCGGCCCTGCAGGCCGCTGCTGCGCGCGGAAAGGCCTGACATGTTGCGGCTCACGCTGCGCAACATCTTTGCTCGCAAGGTCCGGCTCCTCATGAGCGGACTCGCCATCGTGCTCGGCGTCGCGTTCCTGTCCGGTGTCCTGGTCTTCAGCAACGGCCTGTCCTCGACGTTCGACACGATCATCTACGGCTCGACGCCCGACGGCGCCGTCCGGGCGCAGGACACCGAGGAGTTCGACGGCGGGTTCTCCGGTCAGACCGACCAGGTGCTCGACCCGGGCGTCGTGGACGACCTGAATGCCCTGCCCGAGGTGGCGCGGGCCGACGGCGACGTCGTCGGCTTCGGGATGAGCCTGCTGGCGAGCGACGGCACCCTCGTCGGAGGGACGGGAGCCCCCACGCTGGCGTTCAACTACCACGACGGCCCGAACATGGAGGGCGACTCGGCACTGGTCCTCCAGGAAGGCCAGTGGCCCAGCGGGACCGACGAAATCGTCCTTGACGAGGCGGCGGTCAAGGCCGGTGACTACGAGGTCGGCGACGAGGTCAAGCTCCTCGCTCCCTTCGGAACACTCGAGCGGACGGCCAGGCTGGTCGGCACCGCCGAGTTCAACGGAGGCGGTACGGCGGGCGCCACCCTGCTGATCTTCTCAACCGAGGCCGCCCAGGACCTGTTTCTCGGCGGCAAGGACGTCTTCAACCGGATCAGTCTCACTGCCGCGGACGGCGTGACCCAGGAGGACCTCGCGAAGGCGGCCAGCAAGGTCGTCCCGCAGGGATTCGAGGCGGTCACCGGAAACCAGGTGGCCGAGGAATCGCAGGACGCCGTCGGGGGATTCCTGGGTGTGATCAAGACCTTCCTGCTGGTGTTCGCGATCATCGCGGTCATCGTCGGCGGGTTCATCATCGTCAACACGTTCTCGATCCTGGTCGCGCAGCGTAGCCGCGAACTGGCCCTACTCCGTGCGCTCGGCGCCGGGCGCGCCCAGGTCACCCGCTCCGTGCTCCTCGAGGCGTTCGTCCTGGCCGTCGTCGCTTCGACGCTTGGTATCGGACTCGGACTGCTCCTGGCCAGGGGGCTCGCCGGGATCTTCCGTTCGGTCGGACTCGACATCGCGAGCAACGCGCTGGACCTCACCTCCGGCACGGTCATCACCAGCTACGTCGTCGGCGTCGGCATGACGATGGCTGCGGCTTATCTACCCGCTCGACGCGGCAGCAAGATCTCACCTGTGGCGGCGATGCGGGCCGACACCAGCGTCGAACGAGCGTCCCTGCGCCGTCGTACCGTCATCGGCGCGGTCGTCCTGGTCATCGGTGCCGGCTTCGCGGTTGCCGGCGTCGTCGGCGCACCGGGTTCGGATGCCGCATGGATCGGCGTGGGCGCGGTGCTCTGGATCCTCACCGTTGCCGCGATCAGTTCCGTCGTGGGCAAGCCGGTTCTCGCGTTGTGCCGCACGGTGTTCGCCCGGCTGTTCGGCGCTGCCGGGCAACTCGCCGGCGAGAACGCCCTGCGCGACCCGCGTCGTACCGGCGCCACCGCCTCGGCCCTGATGATCGGCCTGGCGCTGGTCTCGACCATCGGAGTCCTGGCTGCGTCCCTGAACAAGTCCGTCGACGACGTCGTCGATGAGCAGTTCACTGCCGACCTGCTGGTGCAGAGCACCAACTTCCTGCCGTTCTCGACCGAGGTCGGCGACCGGATCGCCGAGGTCGACGGCGTCGGGTCGATGAGCCGCCAGCAGTTCACCACTGCCCAGTACGACGACAAGTCGATCTACCTGACTGGCAACGACGCCAACTTCGATGAGATCTACCAGCTCAAGGTCATCGAGGGCCGCCAGAAGGTCTCGGGGGCCGAGGCCTTCGTCTCGAAGGACTTCGCCACCCAGAACGACGTCAAGGTCGGTGAGACCGTTGACCTGGGGTTCCAGGGCGGCCGGACCCTGACTCCCACGGTCGTCGGCATCGTCGACGACTCCGAGGTCATCGGTTCCGTCAACGTGCCACTGGACCAGCTCGCTGCGGCCGGGGTCCTGCGCCAGGACACGACGATCAGCATCCTGTTCTCCCCCGGTGCTGATGCGAACACGGTGAGGGACGACGTCGACGACGCCGCCAAGTCTGCCCCGATCGTCGGCGTCTTCGACAAGGACGGCTTCTCCGACGAGATCCGCGGCCAGGTGAACCAGTTGCTCTACATGATCTATGGCCTGCTGACGCTGGCGATCGTGATTGCGGTGATCGGCATCATCAACACCCTGGGGCTCAGCGTGATCGAGAGGACCCGGGAGATCGGACTCCTCCGTGCGATCGGCATGAGTCGCGTCCGGCTGCGACGGATGATCACCCTGGAGTCCATCGCGATCGCCGTACTGGGTGCTGTGCTCGGCATGGCGCTGGGCCTGGCCATCGGCGTGCTGCTGCAACACGCCCTGTCCGAGGACCTCACGAGTCTCGGCCTACCGCTCGGTCAGCTCGTGGCGTTCCTGGTCATCTCGGTCATCGTCGGCGTACTCGCCGCAGTGATCCCCGCGATCCGGGCGTCCCGGCTCAATGTCCTGGACGCGATATCGACGGAGTAGGTCAGGCGAGTTCGACGAGGTCGGCGTAGTCCTGGCTCCACAGGTCCTCGACACCGTCCGGGAGGATCAGCACCCGGTCGGGTTCAAGGGCGTGGACCGCGCCCTCGTCGTGGGTGACCAGGACGACCGCGCCCTCGTAGCGACGGATCGCGTTGAGGACCTCTTCGCGCGACGCGGGGTCCAGGTTGTTCGTGGGTTCGTCGAGCAGGAGCACGTTGGCCTGCGAGACGACGAGTGAGGCCAGGGCCAGACGGGTCTTCTCGCCACCGGAGAGCACCCCGGCGGGCTTGTGCACGTCGTCGCCGCTGAAGAGGAACGATCCGAGCACCGAGCGTGCCTCGGTGTCGGTCAGGGCAGGGGCCGCCGATTGCATGTTCTCGAGCACCGTACGACGGACGTCGAGGGTCTCGTGCTCCTGCGCGTAGTAGCCGACCTTGAGCCCGTGGCCCGCGATGACCTCACCCGTGTCGGGCTTGTCGACACCGGCGAGGATCCGCAGCATCGTGGTCTTGCCGGCACCGTTGAGGCCGAGGATGACCACGCGCGAACCCCGGTCGATGGCCAGGTCGACGGCGGTGAAGATCTCCAGGGCGCCGTAGGACCGGGACAGGTCCTTGGCCATGAGCGGCGTCTTGCCGCAGGCGGCCGGCGTGGGGAACTTGATGGCCGCGATCTTGTCCGACTGCCGCTCGCCCTCGACGCCGCCGAGCAACTTCTCGGCGCGCTTGAGCATCTGCTGGGCGGCGCTGGCACCGGAGGCCCGGGCGCGCATCTTGTTGGCCTGGTCGGTGAGCGTCTTGGCCTTGTTCTGCGCACTCATCAACTCGCGCTTGCGGCGGGCCTCGTCGGTCTCGCGCTGGATGAGGTAGTTCTTCCAGCCCATGTTGTAGATGTCGATGACGCCGCGGTTCGCGTCGAGGTGGAAGACCTTGTTGACGGTCTCCTCGAGCAGGGCGTTGTCGTGCGAGATCACGATGAAGCCGCCCTTGTACGTCTTCATCCACTCGCGCAGCCAGTTGATCGAGTCGGCGTCGAGGTGGTTCGTCGGCTCATCGAGGATCAGTACCTCGGCGCTCGAGAAGAGGATCCGCGCGAGTTCGACCCGGCGTCGCTGGCCACCGGACAGGGTGCCGAGCGGCTGGTCCATCAGACGGTCGGGGATGCCGAGACTCTGGGCGATCTGGAGGGCCTCGGTCTCGGCGGCGTAGCCGCCACCGGCGTCGAGTTCGTCCTGGGCCCGCTGGAACCGGCGCATCGCCTTCTCCAGCACGTCCGGGTCCTCGGAAGCCATGTCGACCTCGGCAGCCCGCAGCCGTCGTACGGCGTCATCGAGTCCACGCGCGGAGAGGATCCGGTCACGCGTGACGACCTCAGGGTCTCCCACACGGGGGTCCTGGGGCAGGTAGCCGAGTTCGCCCTTGTTGCCGACACTGCCGGCAGCAGGCAGGACGTCGCCGGCAAGGACCTTCGTGAGGGTCGTCTTGCCTGCGCCGTTGCGGCCGACGAGGCCAATCTTGTCGCCGGGTCCGACGCGGAAGCTGACGTTCTCCATGAGGAGCCGTGCACCGACGCGGACCTCGACCTGGTGCACCGTGATCATGAGGTCTTCAGTGTCCCACGACGCGACGACGGCACTGAAAACGTCGACAGGCCCAGTCTTTGCCCTAGGGTGCTGCCGTGGTGCGATTCAATCCGAAGGCCCGCCTTGACCAGTCCCGTATGCGCGATGGCGGCGGTGGGGGTGGTGGTGGCTTCGGCGGTGGCGTCGGCGGTGGCGGAATGCGCCTGCCGATCCCGACGGGCCGCGGCGGACTGAGCACCATCTTGATCCTCGTGCTCCTCTTCATCGTCGCGAAGTGCGCCGGTGTCGATCTCGGCCTCGGTGGCGGTACGGGCGGCACCGGCGGCCTCGGGAGCCAGGTCTATTCGCCGACGCGGTTGAGCGATGCGGACGAAGGCAGTGGCCGCTACGCGAACTGCAAGACCGGCGACGACGCCAACAAGTCCCAGGACTGCGCCCGCGTGGCCATCGAGAACTCGCTCACCGAGTTCTGGTCCGGGCAGGGCATCAACAATTGGCAGCCCATCTCGACGCTGACCACCTTCAGCGGCAGCGTCAACACCGCGTGCGGTCAGGCGACCTCCCAGGTCGGACCGTTCTACTGCCCCGGTGACGGTGGCATCTTCCTCGACACGACCTTCTTCGACGACGTCCTGGAGGCACAGCTCGGCGGCCCCGACGGCGGCTTCGTCGAGTTCTACGTGCTGGCGCACGAGTACGGCCACCACATCTCGAACCTGCTCGGCTTCATGGACAAGGTGACCAACCAGCGCACCGGTCCGCAGAGCCTCGCGACCCGCCTCGAGCTCCAGGCTGACTGCTACGCCGGGTTGTGGGCGCAGCACGCGACGACGACCGAGGACGCCAGCGGTGAGGTCCTGATCCTCGACCTGACCGACGACGACATCCGGCTCGCCCTGGAAGCGGCTGCCGCTGTCGGCGACGACCACATCCAGAAGAAGACACAGGGCCAGACCAATCCGGAGACCTGGAACCACGGTTCCTCCGCGCAGCGGATGAGCTGGTTCCGTGAGGGCTACGAGGGCGGCACCGTGAAGTCCTGCGACACCTTCAGCGCCGACAAGGTCTGACCGAACCCGTCCTGGCCGACCGCGTCCGACGCGGCGTTGCTCAGAGTTCGAGCAGCGCTTCCATGTGCCCGAACGTGCGCTGCAGCGCGCGGAGGTGGGGCGCGACCGCGGGGTGGCGGTACTTGCCCGCAAGGGCGCCCTCTCCCCCGGCGACACGGGCCAGCGCCCATTCGGCACGGCTGAGCGCGGTGTAGACGGCAACGATCCTGGCCCCGAGTACGACGGCGTCGTGGTCCGCGACGCCCTCGGGCAGACCGAGCAGGTAGGCGTCCAGGAGCGGTTCGAACTCCTCGCGCGCCGACAGCGACAGGTAGCCCAGATCCCCGCCGACCGGACCGTGGCCGAGGGTTCCCCAGTCGATCGCCAGTGCGTCGTCGCCGGAACGGCCGGGCAGGTTCAGCGCCGTGGGATCGCCATGCTGCGCGACCTGCGGGACGCCCTCGAGCAACGTGAGCATCTTTGCGCGGTGCGTCCACAGATGGTCGGCCACGTCCGCGACCGTCGTCCGCGCCAACGTCGGCCAACCGCCCTTCCGTTCGACCCGGGCCAGGCGGTCCCGCATCAGGTTGTGGGCGAGGAACTGCGGATGACCCAGGTGGGCACCAGCGAACCGACCGATCGACAGCGCCAGGAAGAGTCCGCTGGACGCGGCGTCCTCAACCCAGTCGCGGATGATCGTGACGCCCTCGTCGTCCTCCTCCACCGAACCGCTCGCCGCCTGGAGCCCGGGAGTCTCGTTGGTGAGGCCGGTGAACAGCACGTCAGCCTCGCGGCGCCAGTACCCGATGTGGGACCGGTCGGAGAGCACGGCCGGATCACCGGGCTGCGGCGAGCCGAGGCGCTTGATCACGACCGGGCGCCCACCGAGCGCCGTCCGCCACACGCCGACCGTCGACGTACCGGATCCACCCGGCAGCGCCACCCAGTCCGACTCCGGCTGCCACATGAGCGGCAAACTAGCCGATGTCGCGCTCGCGGAACCGCCACCACGCCACAACGAGCAGTCCGGCAGCGACGGCGGTCAAGCCACCGGCACTCCCCCAACTCCAGTTGTCGGCAGGCACCGAGGGCACGTGCGAGTACGGCGAGAGGCCCGTCACCCACCCGGGCAGATCGACGAGATCCCCGACCAGGGTGAGGGTCAGGAACCCTGCCGGCCACGCCCAGACCAGTGCTGACCACCGCACGCCGAGGGACAACGTGAGGACGGCCAGGGAACCGACGACCCACGCGGCGGGTGCCCAAGCGAGCGCCGCGACCAGCAGGTTGCCGATGCCGGGGCCGTCGGCGGCGACGTACCCGATCCAGAGGCCGACGCCGGTGACCACCAGCAGCCATGCGGTGCCGACCAGCGCGACGGCGGCGGAAGCTGCGAACCAACCGGTGCGGCTGGTGGCAGTGGCCAACACGATCTCCGTGCGCCCGTCGGCCTCGTCACGGCCGGCATGACTGATGACCGCCACCGCGAAGTAGGTCAGCACCACGGCCACGACGGAGAGGATCGCGGCGACCAGGGCACCGCCGAGTTCATCGATGATCGACTGGGCGGTCGCGGAGTCCAGGAGATCCCCGATGCCGGGGGCGATCATCCCGAAGACCACACCCAGCGCACCAGCGGCCACACTCCACAGCACCAGCGTGGTCGCGTGCACCTTGATGGTGAGCGCGAGCACGTCGGCGAGGCGGGGCGATCCAGTCGCCGGACCCGGGCGAGCAGGCACCAGTCCGGAACCGAGATCCCGCCGACCGCGCAGGACCACGGCTGCGATGACCAACAGGGAAGCCAGCGCCGGATACAGGAGCAGGAGCCACCAGCGCTGGTCGCTGTACGCACGGACCTGCGTGTTCCACCCGAGCGGCGAGAGCCAACTCAGCCACTGCGGACCCGTGTCGCCGACGGCGCGCATCACGAACACGACCCCGATCGCTCCTGCGGCGAAGGCGGCACAGGTCCGAGCGCTCGCAGACAACTGGACGGCCACTGCGGCGATCCCGGAGGCCACGAGCGCCGTACCGGTCCAGACCGCACCGAAGGCAAGCGATCCCGTGCCATCGAGGCCGGACACCGCATTGCCGGCAGCGACCAGGAGTCCCAGAGCAGATGCCAGCAGGACGGCCTCCACCAATGCAGCGGCGAGCGGTGCGTCCCGGCCGACTGCGGTTCCTCCGACCAGTTCGGTCCGCCCGCTCTCCTCGTCCACGCGCGTGTGGCGCCGCACGAGCACCACGAACAACACGGCCACGAACACCGCGTAGAGCACGGTCATCTTGGTCATCGCCAGCTCGCCGGCACTGGTGACATCGAGGACCGGGCCGTACAGCGCGACAATGGCCGGGCTGTTGTTGAGGGCGTCGGCGGCGCGCACTCGAGCGGCTTCGTCGGCGTACAGGCCGGGCGTTGCTGCTGCCGACGCGACACTCATCAGCACGAGGACGCCGATCGAAACGGGTGCGACGACACGATCCTGCCGTAGTGCAAGACGGAGCAGCAGCGGCCAGCCGGCCGTGACGGAACGGGACGCCGTGGTCACCGCCCTGCGCCCGTCCGGTCCCGATACGCGTCCAGGAACAACTCCTCCAGTGTCGGAGGGCTGCTGGTGAGGGCTTCGACGCCGGCGCCGGTGAGAGCGGTGAGTACGACGGGCAGACCCTCCGGATCCACCGTGCAACTGAACTGACGGCCGTCCACGGCGAGGTCATGGACACCCGGCGTCCCTGCGAGGTCCGGGACAGCGCCGCTGAGCGTGGCCACGATCTTGCTCCGGCTGAGATGACGCAGGTCGCTGAGACGACCGGTCTCCACCACCCTTCCCTCGCGGATGATCGTGACCCGGTCAGCGAGGCGGTCGACCTCGGAGAGGATGTGACTGGACAGCAGCACCGTGGCGCCGCGAGCCGTGTGCTCGGCGACGCAGTCGTTGAAGACCTGCTCCATCAGCGGATCGAGGCCTGAGGTCGGTTCGTCGAGGAGCAGCAGGTCGGGATCGGTGGCGAAGGCCGCCACCAGGGCCACCTTCTGACGGTTCCCCTTCGAGTACGCCCGGCCACGTTTGGTCGGGTCGAGGGAGAAGCGTTCGATCAGTTCTTCGCGACGGGACGTGGCGGGATCGGCACCCCGCATCCGGATCAGGAGGTCGATGGTCTCCCCGCCGCTGAGGTTCGGCCACAGGCTGACGTCGCCGGGTACGTAGGCCAGACGCCGGTGCAGGTCGGCCGCGTCGGCCCACGGATCGCCGCCGAGCAACCGGACCTCACCAGAGTCCCTACGCAGCAGGCCGAGCAGGACCCGGAGCGCGGTGGACTTCCCGGCCCCGTTGGGCCCGAGGAAACCGTGCACCTCGCCGGCGGTGACCGTCAGGTCCAGTTCGTCCAGCGCCCGGAAGGATCCGAACGTCTTGACCAGACCGCGGATCTCGATGACCGGAACTGTCTGTCGGCTGTCCACGTGTCTGAGGCTAGCCCCGCACTCCGGCGGGGCCCGGGAGTTTCCACCCGTTCAGGACCAAGGACTCCCCCGCAGGGGGACCTGGGTCAACGGGCAGACTGGGGGCGTGGAGATCCAGTTCGACGACCCCCGCCGCAGCGACGTGCTCGCACTGCTCGAGGAACACCTGGCCGACATGTTCGCGACGTCGCCGCCCGAGAGCGTCCACGCCCTGGACCCGGATGCCCTGGCCGCACCTGCGATCTCCTTCTGGACTGCGCGCGAGGAGGGGCTTCTGCTGGGTTGCGTCGCCCTCAACCGACTGTCCGACGACCACGTCGAACTGAAGTCCATGCGCACCGCAACCGAGGCCCGCCGCCGCGGCGTGGCCGGACGCCTGCTCGACCACGTCCTGCTAGAAGCGCGCCGCCGCGGGCACGTGCGGATGAGTCTCGAGACGGGAGTCGAGGACTACTTCGCACCAGCCCGGACGTTGTACGCCACGCGCGGATTCGTCCTGTGCGATCCGTTCGAGGGCTACGTCCTCGATCCGAACAGTGTGTTCCTGACCCTGGCACTCTGACCGGGCCCTGGTCAGGCGTTCTCGACCTGGACCATGAGCGCCTGCGCGTCGGCGACCACCTTCTCGAGCACGCCCCGGCGAGGATCGGGTACGGCGTGCCACGCCCCGACGATCTGTACCTTGCCGAGTCGGGCATCGGTGAGCACCTCGGTGACGGCAGTGTGGTCGCCACCCGCGACGACCACGTCGACACCGGGAAGGATCCGCGCAGCATGGTCCGCCGCCGCTTCATACGCGGCGCGGGCCTGGTTGTCGCGGCGGCGCGCGAACCGCTGCTGCGACTGACCGCCGGCCTTCGTCCGGCCCTGCACGTGACGCTGCCCGACCTTCGACTCCGCCAGCGCACGGTCCTCGAGTCGAGCGATGGCGAATCCGCCCTTGCGGACCAGGAGCACGCCCCAGCGCTCGGGCACGGCAACGGAGTCGGCCAACGCACCTGCATCCGGCAGGTCGTCGTACGCGATGGAGAACGGGAGATGCGCCGAGAAGTGGGAACCGTCCGGCGCGTTTCCGAGCAGGGCGCCGTCGACGACACTCAACACCGGATCGCCGTGAGAGGCCGCGAAGTTCGAGACCCAGCGCGGCCACCGGGCAACGGGTACGAAAACGTCGGGCACAAAGGTGACGCTACCGACGAGAACGTGTTCTAGTCTCAGGGCATGCCCGCGATGTATCCGAGCACGCAGGTCGGGATCGACTTCGTCGACACGGCTCCGCACCGCTACACGAACAGCGTCGACCTCGCGATCTCCCCGTCCCAACTGTTCGAGGTGCTCGCGGATGCCAGCGCATGGCCGCGTTGGGCGAGCGTCATCACCGGCGTGGTGTGGACCACGCCCGAGCCGATCGACGTCGGGACCCGCCGCACGGTCACGATGCGGGGCGGTCTGATCGGCGACGAGGAGTTCCTCACCTGGGAGCCACCCCTGTCGATGTCGTTCCGGTTCAACGAGTCGTCGACCCGGACCGTGAAGGCCTTCGCCGAGCGGTACGACGTCGTCCCGACCGCCGACGGTTGCCGTCTCACCTGGACGCTGGCCCTCGACGTGCGTGGCCCGTCGCGGCTCGGGATGCCCCTCGGCAAGCCGGTGATGAACGCGACCTTCCGGCGGTTCCTGGCCAACCTGAGGCGCTACACCGATCAGCGGTTCAACTGACCCAAGCAATCGGCCGTGGGTAGCCTCGGGTGGGTGACGACCTTTCGCGCTGAGGACCGCACCGACCCACCCGTGAATTCCGACGAAGCAGCGACGCTACTGGGGTTCCTGAACTACCAGCGGGACACGCTTCGGTGGAAGTGCTCGGGGTTGACCATCGAACAGCTTTCGACCTCCATGGCGCCAACGACAATGACACTGGCGGGCCTGGTGAAGCACCTGGCCGTCGTCGAGTCGGGGTGGCTGAACCAGTTCTTCGCGGGCGGCGTCACCAAGCCCTCCTGGTTCGACGAACTGGACCCGGATGACCGAAACTGGTCGTTCACCTCCGCCACCGGTGCCACACCCGACCAGCTGTTCGCCTGGTTCGACGAGTCGATCGCGGTCTCCGACCGAGTCATCGCAGATGCTATGGCGGGCCCGGAAGGCTTGGCCGCCCTGTCCGCCGAGGCGGACGACGGGAACCGGATCTCACTGCGCTGGATCGTGTGCCACCTGATCGAGGAGTACGCCCGCCACAACGGTCACGCCGACCTGCTTCGCGAGTCCATCGATGGAACCACCGGCGAATAGCCATCCCACAGAGTCTGACCGCGCCGCTCCGCCAAGCAAGATCCGCGGTACGTTGCGCGATGCCGCGCCGCGGCCCCATGCCCTGACAGGAGACCCCATGACCCACAACCCGAGCCCGTCGAAGATCCTCCGGCCCTTCACGCGCCAGTCCACCGTGCTCGAACTGGCCTCGACGATGCCCGGGCGCGCGTTCAAGGCGATGATCGTGCGCCAGCTCCCTCCGACGGCCACCGAGAAGGAGCGTCAGGAGCTGGAGGACCTCACCCTCAGTTTTCCGCTGGAGACCCTGGTTGAGCTGTCCGAGGGCAAGCTCACCTGGGGGATCGCCGACTCGCTCGTCGATCTGGCGAACCGCAAGCCGCATCGTGTCATCGGTCGTGGTATCGGCGCGAGCGCTGCCGCCCTGAAGAAGGTCACGCGCTCGGTTCGCCGCTGATAGCGCGCACCATCGCCCCGCCCCGACCCCGGCATGGCTGAAGCGGTCTCAGCTCCTACCTGTGGACAACTCGGCGTCAGCCAGGGGCAATGTCGGTGGTCGATGATCCAATACTCGTATGGCAATCAGGTGCGAGGTCGACGAGCAGGACGAGCTGGTGGAGATGTCCGCCGGCGACGTCTTGGCGTTCGTACTCACGCGGCCTGACGCCGCGCTCCCCCGCGATGTCGCTCAGACGTTGAAGCCGAGCGCCCGCAACTGCTCGCGGCCGTCGGGGGTGATCTTGTCCGGGCCCCACGGCGGCATCCAGACCCAGTTGATCGCGACGTCGTTGACGAGGCCCTCGAGGGCGGAGTTGGTCTGGTCGGTGATCACGTCGGTCAGCGGGCAAGCCGCGGACGTCAGCGTCATGTCGAGGACCAGGTTCGCGCCCTCGTCGACGTGAATGCCGTAGACCAGACCGAGGTCGACGACGTTGATCCCGAGCTCGGGGTCGACGACGTCCTTCATGGCCTCTTCGACGTCGGCAATCGCCACGTTCGAGGACGCCGAAGAGCCGACCATCTTGTGGGCGGCCGCCTCGGGCACCTCGGGGAGGTCGCCGTGGTCGACGGAGCCCGCATGGCCATGTCCGTGCCCGTGGTCGTGCCCGTCGTGGCTGTGGTCGTGGTCATGGTTGTGCTCGGTCATGCCTTGCCTCCGTCTACGTCAACTGCTGAGGCGACGACCTGTGTCGTCGCGTCCTTCCACGCCATCCAGGACAGCAGCGCGCACTTCACCCGGGCGGGGAACTTCGCCACCCCGGCGAACGCGATCCCGTCCTCGAGAATGTCTTCATCGGGCACGACGGTGCCCTTGCCCTGCATCAGGGTCAGGAACTCCTGGTGGATCGCCAGCGCTTCGTCGACGCTCTTGCCGACCACGAGGTCGTAGAGCACCGAGGCCGACGCCTGCGAGATCGAGCAGCCGACCGAGTCGTACGACACATCGCTGACGACGTCGCCGTCCAGGTGCACCCGCAGGGTCACCTCGTCACCGCACGTCGGGTTGACGTGGTGGACCTCGGCCTCGTGCGGGTCACGCAGTCCCTTGCCATGGGGCTTCTTGTAATGATCGAGGATGATCTCCTGGTAGAGCGCATCCAGATCCTGGCTGTTCGCCGTCATCATCAGTCCAGCTTGAAGTAGGAGCGGGTGTAGTTGAGCGCCTCGATGAGCGCGTCGATCTCCCGCGGCTCGGTGTAGAGGTACGACGACATCCGGGTGGAGCTCTGCACGCCGAACCGCGCGTGTGCCGGCTTCGCGCAGTGGTGCCCGGCGCGTACGGCGATGCCGCGACTGTCGAGCACCTGGGCGATGTCGTGCGGGTGGACGCCGTCGAGTTCGAAGGAGATCGCTCCACCGCGGGCCGCGGCATCGAGCGGCCCGAGGACGGTGAGGCCCTTGACCGTCTGCAGCCCCTGCAGCGCGTAGCCGGTGATCGCCTGCTCGTGCTCGTGGATCGCGTCCAGGCCGATGTGGCCGAGGTACTCGACCGCAGCGCCGAGGCCGATGGCCTCGGCAATCGGCGGCGTGCCGGCCTCGAAGCGGTGCGGAACCTTGGCGTACGTCGAACGCGCCATGGTCACGGTCTCGATCATCTCGCCGCCGCCGTGGAACGGGGGCAGCTCGTTGAGCAACTCTTCCCGACCCCAGAGCACGCCGATGCCGGTCGGGCCGCAGACCTTGTGGCCGGTGAAGACGAGGAAGTCACAGTCGACGGCCTGGACGTCCACGGGCAACTGGGGTGCCGCCTGCGAGGCGTCGATGACCGACACCGCGCCGACCGCCTTGGCCCGCGCTGCCAGGTCGGCGACCGGGTTGATGGTGCCGAGCATGTTCGACACCCAGGTGAACGCGACGACCTTGGTGTTCTCGTCCAGCAACTGGTCGGCATTGCTGAAGTCGAGCTGACCGTCGTCGGTCAGGCCGAACCAGCGCAGCTCGGCACCCGAACGCTCGCAGGCGAGCTGCCACGACACGATGTTGGAGTGGTGCTCCATCTCCGTGATCACGACGTTGTCGCCCGGCGCGAGCTCGATGGTGCGAGCCAGCAGGTTGAGCGCCTCGGTGGCGTTCTTGGTGAAGATGATCTCGTTGCGCGACGGGGCGTTGAGGAAGGCGGCGACCTTGTCGCGCGCCGCCTCGTAGGCCTCGGTCGACTCGGAGCCGAGCTGGTGCATGGCGCGCGCGATGTTCGCGTTGTGCCGCTCCAGGTGGTCGACCATCGTGTCGATGACGACCTGGGGCTTCTGCGAGGTGTTCGCGCTGTCGAGATAGACCAGCGGCAGTCCGCCCGCGAGCGTGCGCTCCAGGATGGGGAAGTCCTTACGGATGACTTCCAGCTCGGGGAGCAGACCATTGAGGGCTGTCATGGTCAGGCCCCAGACTCCACGGATGCCTTGAGGAAGCGGTCGTAGCCGTTGGCCTCGAGCTCTTCGGCAAGCTCGGGACCGCCGGATTCGGCAACCCTGCCGGCGACGAACACGTGCACGTGGTCGGGCTTGATGTAGCGCAGGATCCGCGTGTAGTGCGTGATCAGCAGGACGCCCTTGTTGTCGCGCTCACGGAACCGGTTGACGCCGTCCGAGACGACCTTGAGTGCGTCGATGTCGAGGCCGGAGTCGGTCTCGTCGAGGATCGCGACCTTCGGGTCGAGCAGTTCGAGCTGGGCGATCTCGTGACGCTTCTTCTCGCCGCCGGAGAAGCCCTCGTTGACCGAACGCTGCGAGAACGTCGTGTCGAGGTTCATCTTCTCGAGGGCGCCGTTGACGTCCTTGACCCACGTACGGAGCTTGGGCGCTTCGCCGTCGATCGCGGTCTTCGCGGTGCGCAGGAAGTTGGAGACCGACACGCCGGGAACCTCGACGGGGTACTGCATCGCGAGGAACAGCCCTGCGCGCGCCCGCTCGTCGACGGACATGCTGAGCACGTCCTCGCCGTCCAGGGTGACCGTACCGCCGGTGACCTCGTAGCGCGGGTGGCCGGCGATGGAGTACGCCAGGGTCGACTTGCCGGAGCCGTTCGGGCCCATGATCGCGTGCGTCTCGCCGGAGTTGATGGTCAGCGTGACGCCCTTGAGGATCTCAATCGGACCGTCTTCGGTGTTGACCTGGACCTGAAGGTCCTTGATCTCGAGGGTGCTCATGCGGGGGTGACTCCGTTCAGGGTGGATTCCACGTCGACGTACACGTCGCCGTCGCGGACTTCTACTGGGAAGGTGGCAACCGGTTCGGTCGCCGGGAAAGTGGTGGGCTTGCCGGTGCGCAGGTCGAACGTCGACCCATGCAGCCAGCACTCGATCGTGCAGTCGGCGACTTCGCCCTCGCTGAGCGCGACCGCTGCGTGCGAGCACAGGTCCTGCAGCGCGTACACCTCGTCGCCGTTGCGTGCGATCGCCACGTCGTAGCGGTCGATCGTCACGGCCAGGGCCTCGTCGGTCGGGATGTCGTCCAGCGCGCAGGCGCGTTCGAAACTCATGCGAGGTCCGCGAGGACGTGGCGCTTGAGCTCCTCCTCGACCTGACCGCTCAACTTCGCGGCAAGATCGGGGATCGTCACCTTGCGGATCAGGTCGTCGAAGAAGCCGCGCACGACGAGCTTGCGGGCTTCCTTCTCCTCGATGCCGCGCGAGCGCAGGTAGAAGAGCTGCTCATCATCGAAGCGGCCGACGGCCGACGCGTGGCCCGCGCCGGCGATCTCTCCGGTCTCGATCTCCAGGTTCGGGATCGAGTCGGCGTGGCAGCCCTCGGTGAGGATCAGGTTGCGGTTCTCCTCGTAGGTCTCGATGCCCTCGGCGACCTTGCGGATCAGCACGTTGCCGACCCACACGGTGTGCGCCTTCTCGCCCTGCAGCGCGCCCTTGTAGACGACATTGGAGACCGTCTTGGGAGCGGTGTGGTCGACGAAGAGGCGGTGCTCGAAGTGCTGACCCGCATCGGCGAAGTAGAGACCGAAGAGCTCGGCCGTGCCACCCGGCCCGGCGTAGTCGACGTTGGTGCTGGTGCGCACCAGGTCGCCACCGAGGGTGAACTCGAACTGGCGCAGCGTTGCGTCGCGGCCCACTCGGGCGTTGATCTGCTCGGCGTGCACGGCGTCGTCGGCCCAGTCGTTGACGTGCACCAGGTCGAGGTGCGCGCCGTCACCGACGAGAACCGTCGTGAAAGCGTTGTACGTCGTGCTGCCCGAGTGCTCCACGACGACGGTGGCCTTGGCGTGGGTGCCGATCCGGACCACGAGGTGACCCCAGACCGTGGCGTCCAGCGCGGTGCCGTGCAGCAGCAGCCGCACCGGCTCCTCGACCTCGGTGTCCGACGGAATGTCGAGCACCAGGGCGCCACCGGCGTTCTTCACCGCAAGCGCACCGAGGCGGTCGAACGGCGCCGTACCGCCAAGGGCGATGGCATCCTCGGTGGTGAAACGGGTCAGCGTGACACCGGCGGGAAGGGATTCCTTCCACTCCAGGGTCTCGACGGACGGGACGTCCTCCAGCAGGCCGCGCAGGCGCTTGAGCGGGGTGAACCGCCAGACCTCCTCACGACCGGTCGGCACGGGGTGTGCCGCGAGGTCGAAGGTGGGCTCCGGGTGGAGGTGGGACTCGACGTGCTCCTGCTCGAGTGCCTCGCTGATGACTCCCGCGCTCAACCGACCGCCCCTTCCATCTGCAGCTCGATGAGCCGGTTGAGTTCCAGGGCGTATTCCATGGGGAGCTCCTTGGCGATCGGCTCGATGAAGCCGCGCACGATCATCGCCATCGCCTCGTCCTGCTGCATGCCTCGCGACATGAGGTAGAACAGCTGGTCGTCGGAGACCTTGGAGACGCTCGCCTCGTGGCCCATGGAGACGTCGTCCTCGCGGATGTCGACGTACGGGTAGGTGTCCGAGCGGCTGATCTGGTCGACCAGCAGCGCGTCACAGAGCACATTGGACTTCGAGCCGTGGGCACCCTCGTTGATCTGGATGAGGCCGCGGTACGACGTCCGGCCACCGCCGCGCGCCACCGACTTGCTCAGGATCGAGCTCGAGGTGTTCGGCGCAGCGTGCACCATCTTGGCGCCGGCGTCCTGGTGCTGGCCCTCGCCGGCGAACGCGATGGACAGCGTCTCGCCCTTGGCGTGCTCGCCCATGAGGTAGACGGCGGGGTACTTCATCGTGACCTTGGAGCCGATGTTGCCGTCGACCCACTCCATGGTGGCGCCGGCCTCGCAGACCGCGCGCTTGGTCACCAGGTTGTAGACGTTGTTCGACCAGTTCTGGATGGTCGTGTAGCGGCAGCGACCACCCTTCTTGACGATGATCTCCACGACCGCGGAGTGCAGCGAGTCGGACGAGTAGATCGGCGCGGTGCAGCCCTCGACGTAGTGCACGTAGGCACCCTCGTCGACGATGATCAGGGTGCGCTCGAACTGACCCATGTTCTCGGTGTTGATCCGGAAGTAGGCCTGCAGCGGGATGTCGACGTGGACACCCTTGGGCACGTAGATGAACGAGCCGCCCGACCACACCGAGGTGTTGAGCGCGGCAAACTTGTTGTCGCCGACCGGGATGACCGTGCCGAAGTACTCCTGGAACAGCTCCGGCTGCTCCTTGAGCGCCGTGTCGGTGTCGAGGAAGAGCACGCCCTGGGCCTCGAGGTCCTCGCGGATCGAGTGGTAGACGACCTCGGACTCGTACTGCGCCGCGACGCCGGAGACGAGGCGCTGCTTCTCCGCCTCGGGGATGCCGAGCTTGTCGTAGGTGTTCTTGATGTCCTCGGGGAGGTCGTCCCAGGTCGCGGCCTGCTTCTCGCTCGACCGGACGAAGTACTTGATGTTGTCGAAGTCGATCGACGACAGGTCCGAACCCCACGTGGGCATGGGCTTGCGGTGGAAGAGCTTGAGGCCCTTCAGGCGCAGGTCGAGCATCCACTGCGGCTCGGACTTGAGCGCGGAGATGTTGCGGACAACGTCCTCACTCAGGCCACGCTTCGCGTCGGCACCGACGTCGTTCTTGTCGGACCAGCCGAACTCGTAGCGGCCGATGCCCTTGAGCTCCGGGTTCAGTTCTTCGATCGAGGTCATGACGTGACCTGCTCCTTCTTCTTCTCGTCGAGCGAGTGGATCTGATGGACGGTCGGGATGCACGTGGTGCACACCCCGTCGCCGTGGGCGATGGTGGCCAGACGCTGGACGTGCGTGCCGAGGACGCGGCTGATCGCCTCGGTCTCGGCTTCGCACAACTGCGGGAATTCATGGGCCACGTGGGAGACGGGGCAGTGCTGCTGGCACAGCTCCTCCCCCACGGGGATCTGGTGCACCGCTGCGGCGTAGCCCTCAGCGGTGAAGATGGTGGCGAGCACCTGGGCCGGCGAGGCCTCCGGGTGGGCGGCCTGGACCTCGGGGAAGCGCTTCTCGATGAACGACGCCCGGCGGTCGGCGAAGGCGCGGACGGCGGCGTCACCACCCGTCTCGGCGAGGAAGCGCAGCGCCTCGGTGGCGAGGTCGTCGTACTGCTGGTCGAAGGCGTCGCGGCCACGCTCGGTGAGCACGAAGACCTTGGCCGGTCGACCACGTCCCCGCGAGCCCACGGGACGCGGGTCACGCGCCACGAGAGCGCCGTCGGCGACCATCTGGTCGAGGTGCCGGCGGACCGCTGCGGGGGTCAGGTCGAGCCGCTCCGCGAGGGCCACAGCAGTGGAGGCGCCGTTGACCAGGATCGACTGAGCCACGCGCTGGCGCGTCGGCTGGTCGCACTCGGTCGGCAATTCCACAACATCAGTGTGCCGATAATGCCCCGGCGCTTTCAAGCAAGGTGAGCCTTAGTTTCGAGGCTCGCTCCGCTCGCACCTCAACCAACGGGGACATTTCGCGTGTGGCGGAGCCACGCCAGGCCTGCGAACGGGAGGACGAGAGGCAGGAATCCGTAGCCCTGGCCGAAGTGGGACCAGACTGTCTTGTCGGGGAACAGGTCGGTCGCCAGATAGCTCAGCGCCCCCACGGACAGGACCCCGAGGAGCTCGATCGAGACAGCGATGCCGGCCACCCGCCACCCGGTGGTCCCGCCGAGGAGCAGGCAGGTCGTGGCGATGAGGTAGATCACGGCGGCGAGCAGCGACAAGGAGTAGGCCAGTGGCGCCCGGTCCGGCTCCATGCCCAACTGGACGGCAGAGCGACCCGTCGCGGCCACCGCGAACAGGCCGTAGACGAACACCAGTGCGCGCCCCCAGCCCTCGGCGAGCGGCTGCTGCAACTCAGACATGGCGACCTGCCCAGATGTCCCAGAGCCGGAGCTCCAGCCCGGCCACGGTGGCGACAGCGAGCAACAGGATCGTCGTGCCGACCCGGGAGCGCTCGGCCAGCGAGAAGAACGCACCCACGACCGGGATCAGGAACACCGTGACCAGGTAGCTCACGAAGACCGCACCCTCGACGTCGCGTTCGGTGCGGGCGAGCGCCACCGCTCCCCCGACCAGCTGCCCCAGCAGGATCAGGTCCAGCACCGCGAGCGTGATGAAGTGCGAGTCCTGGGCGGCCCGGTCACGAATCAGGTCCACCACGAGCAGTACCGCAGCCGCGCACGCGACGGCGAGAACGACGCCGTACAACCAGACAGTCACGGCCGCCAGCGTAGGCCCGCAGGCCGCGCTCTAGACTCCCCGGGTGCCCGCTGGTCCTGCTGTCCTCGTCGACGGCCTGGTGATGAGGTACGGCGACCGCACTGCTGTCGACGGCCTGTCCTTCGAGGTCGAGGCACACACGATCACAGCTGTCCTCGGGCCCAATGGCGCCGGCAAGACGACGACGCTCGAGACCTGCGAGGGCTATCGCCGCGCGCAGTCGGGCACGGTGCGGGTCCTCGGCCTCGACCCCGTGCATGAGCGTCGGGAACTGCTCCCCCGGATTGGCGTGATGCTGCAGTCGGGCGGCGCCTGGAGCGGCGCCCGCGCCGACGAGATGCTGCGGCACTTCGCGAAGCTGCACGCGAACCCACTCGACACCGCCCTGCTGATGGACCGGCTCGCCCTGCACGAGTGCGGCCGGACGCCGTACCGACGGCTCTCGGGCGGCCAGCAGCAACGCCTCGGACTGGCCCTCGCCCTCGTCGGGCGCCCCGAACTGGTCTTCGTCGACGAACCGACCGCGGGGCTGGACCCCCAGATCCGCCGGGCCGTCTGGGAACTCCTCGAGGAGTTGCGCGGTGACGGGGTGACCGTCGTCCTCACGACGCACTACCTCGAAGAGGCCGAGCGGCTGGCGGACAAGGTGCACATCCTCGACCACGGCAAGCTCGTGGCGAGTGGCTCCCCGCTCGAACTCACCCGTGGTGGCACCGTCGCCACGATCCGGTTGGTCGTGACGCAGCCGTTCCCACCGGGTTCGCCTGAAGCACTCGCCGCGGCCCTCGGCGCCGGCACCGAACTCACCGTGCTCGACCCGCTCAGCCTCCAGGTCTCCGGACCCGCCGATGGCTCCACGCTGGGCAAGGTCGCCGCCTGGTGCACTGACCACGACGTGCTCCCCGAGTCGCTGTCGCTGGGGCAGCGCAACCTCGAGGACGTCTTCCTCGAACTGACCGGACGGGACGACTTCGCTTGAGCACCCCCAGTACCGGCACCTTCACTCCGGCCCCCGGCGCGGCCCCCGTGCTGCGCCAGCTCGTGACGCAGGCGGGCATGGAAGCGCGACTGATGCTGCGCAACGGTGAGCAGTTGCTCATCGCGGTCGTGATCCCCGTGATCGTGCTCATCGGAGCAGTCCGGGGCGCCGACCGGGTCGGGCTCGACCTCGACGGTCGCCCGATCGATGTGCTGACGCCCGGCGTGCTCGCTCTCGCCGTGATGTCGACGGCCTTCACCTCGCTGGCCATCGCGACCGGCTTCGAGCGGCGCTACGGCGTCCTCAAGCGACTGGGCACCGCTCCCCTGTCCCGCGCCACCCTGCTGGGCGGCAAGGTGATCGCCCTGTTGCTCGTGGAGATCCTCCAGTTCGTGGTCATCGGCGGCGTCGGCTTCGCGATGGGCTGGTCCGGGCCGGACGGCCCCGGCGGCTACCTCGCCCTGATCCTGGCCGCCGTGTTCGGCACGGCAGCGTTCGCCGCTCTCGGGATGTTCCTGGCCGGCTCGCTGCGTGCGGAGGCGACACTCGCCGTCGCGAACCTCGTCTACCTGCTGCTGCTCGCCGGCGGCGCCGTCGTCCTCCCTGCCGCGGCGTACGGCGGCCTGGGAGATGTCGTTCGCTGGCTGCCGTCAGGGGCACTCGGTGAGGCGGTCCGCTCGGCCTGCGAAGCGTCCGTGGCGATCCGCGACCTGCTCGTGCTGCTCGCCTGGGCCGCCATCGGCGCCGTCCTGACAGCGAGGACCTTCCAATGGGAATGACCGTGACGACGCGATGGGCAGGCGTCCAGCAGGCGCTGGGTGCCCGGCTCGTTCCCCTCGCCTGGGCCAACCTGGTCGCGAACATCGGGATCGTCGTCACCGGCGGTGCGGTGCGGCTGACCGGCTCCGGCCTCGGCTGCCCGACCTGGCCGAAATGCACCGAGGAGTCGTACACGGTCGACGTCAACGAGCTCGGCATCCACGGCGTCATCGAGTTCGGCAACCGGATGCTGACCTACGTCCTCGTGGTCATCGCCGTGTCCTGCTGGCTGGCGGCCCGCAACCGCGCCGCGGAGCACCCGCTTGCGGTGCGGCTGTCGACGATCATCGCCCTCGGCATCCCTGCACAGGCTCTGCTGGGCGGCGTCACCGTGCTGACGGACCTGAACCCCTGGATCGTCGGTCTCCATCTGATCGTCTCGATGGCGATCATCGGCGTATGCGTCGTTCTCCTCGACCAACTGCGCGGACCAGCACGCGCGGGCGCCGCGCAGACCATCGGCCGACTCGCGTGGTTGCTGTTCATTGTGGGCTGGGTGGTGCTCTACCTCGGCACGGTCGTCACGGGCTCCGGCCCCCACTCTGGCGATGAGAAGTCCCACCGCACCGGGC
The DNA here is from genome assembly GCF_014108865.1 of Nocardioides sp. WS12. Lineage (NCBI taxonomy): Bacteria > Bacillati > Actinomycetota > Actinomycetes > Propionibacteriales > Nocardioidaceae > Nocardioides > Nocardioides sp. WS12. Next base: position 3,208,924 of record NZ_CP053928.1, read on the forward strand.
TGGACCCGCAGGTCCTGTCGCACGTGCACGCCTGGGCGGTCTACGCCCTCGTGGCGCTGACGGTCGCGCTGCTCTGGACCGCCCACCGCACGAGCAACCCCGCCCTGTTCCGCGCCGCAGCCGTGCTCCTCGGCGTCGAACTGCTGCAGGGCACGATCGGCTTCTGGCAGTACTTCACCGACCTGCCCGAGGTTCTCGTCGCCTTCCACATGCTCGGTGCCGGCCTGACCTCGGCCGCACTGACCTGGGTCGTACTCGCGACCCGCCGCCGCTGAACTACTTGAGCAGAGGGTCGATCGCGACAGCGACGAACAGCAGGCTGAGGTAGAGATTCGACGAGTGGAACAGGTGCATCGGCTGGAGGATGCTCAGTTCGTCGGAGGTCTTCGCGCGACGGTGCAGCGCGTGCGCCTGGGTCAGGAACACGGCACCCAGGACGGCAGCAACGATCGGGTAGAACAGGCCGGTCGATGCGACCGGCCACAGCAGCAGGGAAGTGGCGACCATGACCCAGCTGTAGAGGACGATCTGGAAGGCGACGTTGCGGGCCGGCTTCACGACCGGGAGCATCGGGACGTCGACCTGCGCGTAGTCCTCGCGGTAGCGCAGGGCAAGCGCCCAGGTGTGCGGCGGCGTCCAGAAGAACACGACCGCAAAGAGCACGATCGGGATCCACGACAGTTCGTTCGTGACCGCGGTCCAGCCGATCAGGGTCGGGAAGCAACCAGCGATGCCGCCCCACACGATGTTCTGGGCCGTACGGCGCTTCAGGAGCATCGTGTAGATGAAGACGTAGAACGCAATGGCGCTGACCGAGAGCACGGCCGAGAGCGTGTTGACCTGCCAGGCGAGGACGACGGTCGACAGGACACCCAGGACGATGCCGAACACGAGCGCTGCACGCGGCGTCACGATGTGGCGCGGGAGCGCCCGACGACGGGTGCGTCGCATCTGCTCGTCGATGTCGCGGTCGTAGACGCAGTTGAAGACCGAGGCCGACCCGGCCGACAGCGTGCCGCCGATGACCGTCGCGACGACGAGGCCCAGCGGGGGGACTCCACCGGCGGCGAAGAACATCATCGGCACGGTCGTCAGGAGCAGCAGTTCGATCACGCGCGGCTTGGTCAGGCCGACGTACGCCATCAGCACGTCGCGCGCTGTGGCCTTCGCCTCAGCGGCCACGGGCCGTCCGTCGTCAGCGAGCAGCTCGGGGCTGGTCGGGTCGACGTAGGTCACGGAAATCCTCGCGGGCAGGGATCGAAAGCGGTCTGAGTGTAGCCCGAGCCGGCCGATGTATTGGCACCGAGCCAGTGTCGGCCGTCCGCTCGGGCTGGGTAGGCTCGGACCCATGATCCCGGAGTTGGTGTGGACCGATCTCGACCGCAAGGCCGTCGACACGGCACGGGTGCTGGCAATGGACTCCGTCCAGAAGGTCGGCAACGGCCACCCCGGCACCGCCATGAGTCTGGCGCCTGCGGCGTACCTGCTGTTCCAGAAGGTCATGCGGCACGACCCGTCGGACCCCGACTGGATCAACCGTGACCGCTTCGTGCTGAGCATCGGGCACAGCTCGATCACCCTCTACACCCAGCTCTTCCTCGGTGGCTTCGGGCTGGAGCTCGACGACCTCAAGGCGCTGCGCACCTGGGGCAGCCTCACCCCCGGTCACCCCGAGCTCGGACACACCCGCGGCGTCGAGGTCACGACCGGCCCGCTGGGCCAGGGCGTCGCGAACGCCGTCGGCATGGCGATGGCCGCCCGCCGCGAACGCGGCATGTTCGACCCTGAGGCGCCGGCCGGAGAGAGCTTGTTCGACCACCACGTCTACTGCCTCGCCGGCGACGGCGACCTGCAGGAGGGCGTGAGCGGCGAGGCCTCCTCCATCGCCGGCACGCAGAAGCTCGGCAACCTCACGATGATCTACGACAGCAACCGGATCTCGATCGAGGGCGACACCAACATCGCCTTCACCGAGGACGTCGCCGGACGCTACGAGGCCTACGGCTGGCACGTCCAGGAGGTCGACTGGACCAACGGCGGCACCGAGTACGTCGAGGACGTCCCCGCGCTGCACGCTGCGCTCGCCGCCGCGGACGCCGTCACCGACAAGCCGTCTCTGATCGTGCTGAAGACGATCATCGCGTGGCCCGCGCCCAACGCGCAGAACACCGAGGCCGCCCACGGCTCGGCACTCGGCGCCGAAGAGGTGGCCGCCACGAAGAAGGTCCTCGGCTTCGACCCCGACCAGCACTTCGAGGTTCCCGCCGAGGTGCTCGAGCACACCCGTGAACTGGTTGCCCGGGGCAAGGTCTGGGGCGCCGAGTGGGACGAGGCCTACGCCACCTGGAGCGCCGCGCACCCCGAGGCCGACGCTCTCCTCCAGCGCACGAAGAACCACGACCTGCCCGACGGCCTCGCCGACGCCCTTCCGACGTTCGAGGCCGACGCCAAGGGTGTCGCCACCCGCGCTGCGTCCGGCAAGATCATCAACGCGATCGCTCCTCTGCTCCCCGAACTCTGGGGCGGCTCTGCCGACCTGGCCGGTTCCAACAACACGACCATCACCTCGGCGCCGTCCTTCATCCCCGAGGACCGCTCGTCGCACGAGTGGAAGGGCGACCCGGTCAACGGCCGGGTGCTGCACTTCGGCATCCGTGAGCACGGCATGGGCGCGATCATGAACGGCATCGCTGCCGGCGGACGGACCCGCGTCTTCGGCGGCACGTTCTTCACGTTCTCCGACTACATGCGCGGTGCAGTCCGCGTCGCGGCCCTGACGAAGACGCCCGTGATCTACGTCTGGACGCACGACTCCGTCGGCCTCGGCGAGGACGGCCCGACCCACCAGCCGATCGAACACCTCGCCGCCATGCGTGCAATGCCCGGCATCGACATCGTCCGCCCGGCCGACGCCAACGAGACGGCTGCGGCCTGGCTCGCGGTGCTCCAGAACACCGACCGGCCCGCCGGTCTGGTGCTCACCCGCCAGAACGTGCCGACCTTCCCGCGGGGCGAGCAAGGCTTTGCGACGACCGAGGGCGTGGCCAAGGGCGGCTACGTCCTGATCGACGCCGAAGGTGGCCAACCGGACGTCGTACTGCTGGCGACGGGTTCCGAGGTGCAGTACGCCGTTGCCGCCCGCGAGACCCTCGCTGCTGACGGCATCAAGGCGCGGGTCGTCTCGCTCCCCTGTCTCGAGTGGTTCGAGGCCCAGGACCAGGCCTACCGCGACTCGGTCATCCCGCCGTCGGTGAAGGCCCGCGTCTCCGTCGAGGCCGGCGTGAAGCAGGGCTGGCGCGAGTACGTCGGCGATGCCGGTCGGATCGTCAGCATCGACCACTACGGCGCCAGCGCCGACGCGGGCACGCTGTTCCGTGAGTTCGGCTTCACTCCCGAAGCGGTCGTCGCGGCCGCCCGGGACAGCATCGCCGCGGCCGGAGCCTGACGCGCCGTTCGTCGTACACCAGCACACCCCAGCACCTCTCGAGGAGGATTCATGAGTGAACGACTGAAGGCCCTCGCTGACGCGGGGGTGTCCATCTGGCTGGACGACCTGTCCCGCGAGCGGATCGAGACCGGCAACCTCGCGGCGCTCGTCGCCGAGAAGTCGGTGGTTGGTGTCACCACCAACCCCACCATCTTCGCCGGCGCGATCGCCAACGGTGAGCGGTACGACGACCAGGTCCGCGCGCTCGTCGCCGAAGGTGCAACGGCCGACGCCGTGATCTTCGCGCTGACCACCGACGACGTCCGCAACGCGTGCGACGTGCTCGCTCCCGTTGCCGCAGCGACGGCTGACGACGGCCGCGTGTCGATCGAGGTCGAGCCGACCCTCGCCAACGACACCGCCGCGACGGTCACGTCCGCGAAGGCCCTCTGGGCCGCCGTGGACCGGCCCAACGCGCTGATCAAGATTCCCGCGACCCTCGAGGGCTTGCCGGCCATCACGGAGGTCATCGCCGCCGGGATCAGCGTCAACGTCACCCTCATCTTCTCGACCGAGCGCTACCAGGCCGTCATGGACGCCTATGTCGCCGGTCTCGAGCAGGCGCAGGCCGCGGGCATCGACCTGTCGACCATCCGGTCGGTGGCGTCGTTCTTCGTCTCCCGCGTCGACACCGAGATCGACGCACGCCTCGACAAGATCGGCACCGACGAGGCCCTCGCCCTGCGCGGCAAGGCCGCGGTCGCGAACGCCCGTCTGGCCTACGCCGCCTTCGAGGGCGTCATTGCCTCGGAGCGCTGGCAGGCGCTTGCCGCAGTCGGGGCCAACGCCCAACGGCCGCTGTGGGCCTCCACCGGTGTCAAGAACCCGAACTACTCCGACACCCTCTACGTCACCGACCTCGTCGTCGCGAACACCGTGAACACGATGCCCGAGAAGACGCTCCTCGCGTTCGCCGACCACGGTGAACTGGTCAACGACAACGGCGGCGACGCGGTGACCGGCAAGGCTGCCGAAGCCCAGTCCGTGTTCGACCAGTTGGCTGCCGTGGGCATCGACCTGGACGACGTCTTCACCGTGCTCGAGACCGAGGGCGTCGACAAGTTCAAGGTGTCGTGGACCGAACTGATCGAGACCGTCGAGGCGCAGATGGCCAAGGCGGGAGCCTGACCGGTGGCTGAGGCGCAGAACGCTGCTCTCGACCCGACCGCCACGGACGCCTGGGCGCGGCTGCAGAAACTGGCGGACGCGCATCGCGCGGACGACGGTTCGTGGAACACCTCGCTTCGGGAGCTCTTCACCGACCCCGACCGGGTTCCGTCGCTGACCCATACGGCCGGTGACCTCCTCGTCGACCTGTCGAAGAACCTGGTCGACGATGGCGTCCTGTCAGCGCTGCTGGCCCTGGCGAACGAGGTCGGTCTGCCGGCCCGACGCGAGGCGATGTTCCGCGGCGACCACATCAACGTGTCCGAGGACCGCGCGGTCCTGCACACCGCACTGCGCCAGCCGGTCGACGCAGACCTCGAGATCGGTGGCCACGACGTCGTGGACGACGTCCACGAGGTGTTGAGCCGCGTCTACGCGTTCGCGAACGACGTCCGGTCAGGCGCCTGGCGGGGGTACACCGACAAGCCCGTCCGGACGGTCGTGAACATCGGCATCGGCGGATCCGACCTCGGGCCGGTAATGGCCTACGAGGCCCTGAAGCCGTACGTCCAGGCCGGGCTCGAGTGCCGCTTCATCAGCAACATCGATCCCACCGATGCCGCAGAGACACTGGCCGGCCTGGACCCGGAGACGACTCTCTTCGTGGTGTCGAGCAAGACCTTCGGGACGCTGGAGACCCTCACCAACGCCCGGCTCTGCCGCACCTGGCTGATCGACGGCATCCGCGACGTGAGCACCACGGAGCCGTTGAGCTCCGACGTGGTCGCCCGCCACTTCGTCGCGGTGTCCACCGCGCTGGAGAAGGTGGCTGCGTTCGGCATCGATCCCGCGAACGCCTTCGGCTTCTGGGACTGGGTCGGTGGACGCTACTCCGTCGACTCCGCGATCGGGACGTCCCTCGTCATCGCCATCGGACCGGAAGGGTTCGAGGACTTCCTCGCGGGTTTCCACGCCGTCGACGAGCACTTCCAGAACGCACCTCTCGAGGCGAACATCCCGGTCCTGATGGGCCTGATGAACGTCTGGTACGTCAACTTCCTCGGCGCCGAGACCCACGCCGTGCTGCCGTACGCCCAGTCCCTGCACCGGTTCCCGGCCTATCTCCAGCAACTCACCATGGAGTCCAACGGCAAGAGCGTGCGGTGGGACGGTTCCCCGGTCACGACCGAGACCGGTGAGGTTTTCTGGGGCGAGCCCGGCACGAACGGCCAGCACGCGTTCTACCAACTGATCCACCAGGGCACCCGGCTGATCCCGGCAGACTTCATCGCCTTTGCGACCCCCACCTCTGCCCTGGTGGACGGTACGACGGACGTCCACGAACTCCTGCTCGCCAACTTCTTCGCCCAGACCCAGGCACTGGCGTTCGGCAAGACGGCCGACGAGGTGCGCGCCGAGGGAACGGCCGAACAGATCGTCCCCGCCCGGGTCTTCTCCGGCAACCGGCCCACCACGTCGATCATGGCCCCGGCCCTGACGCCGTCGGTCCTGGGCCAGCTGATCGCCCTCTACGAGCACATCACCTTCGTCCAGGGTGTCGTGTGGGGCATCGACAGCTTCGACCAGTGGGGCGTCGAACTCGGCAAGCAACTGGCACTGCAGATCGCGCCCGCGCTTGCCGGTGACGAAACCGTTCTTGCCGAGCAGGACCCCTCGACACGGGCCCTGATCCACTACTACCGGAAGCACCGTGCGCGATGACTGAGACATCTGAGACATCTGCCCGACCGAGCCCGCTCATCGAAGTCCACGCCGATGCCGAGGCGCTCGCGACCGCCGTCGCCGGCGAACTGCTGAACCGGATCGCCGATGCCCAGGCGGCCGGCCACGTGCCGGACATCGGGCTGACCGGCGGCACCATCGCCGACGCGATCCACCACGAGGTCGCTCGTCTGGCGCCCGCCTCCGGCGTCGACTGGGGTGCCGTGCAGTTCTGGTTCGGCGACGAACGGTTCGTGCCCGCCGACTCCCCTGAACGCAACGCTGGTCAGGCCCGTGCGGCATTCCTTGACGAGGTTCGCGCCATGCGCGTCCACGAGATCCCGGCGTCAGACCAGTCCGACAACGCCGAGGCGGCCGCGACGTCGTACAGCGAAACGGTGCGGGCGGAGGGCAACGGAGACTTCGACGTACTGATGCTGGGCATCGGGCCGGACGGCCACGTCGCGTCGCTCTTCCCGGCGCACCCGGGGCTGGCCGTCACCGACGCGATCGCCTCGGCCGTGCACGACTCCCCCAAGCCGCCGTCCGACCGGGTGACGCTGACGTTCGAGGCACTGAACCGCGCCCAGTCCGTCTGGTTCCTCGCCAGTGGTGACGCCAAGGCCGACGCCGTACGACGGGGACTGGCCGAGGACGGTTCCGTCGAGGAGACGCCCGCCCGCGGCGTCAGCGGCAACACAGAAACCGTGTGGTTCCTGGACACCGCCGCAGCCTCACTCATCTGAGTGAGGCTGTTCGGGGCGATCAGAAAATGATCTCGCCCGACTTGCGGCGCGAACGCAGCAACTGGATCGCCTCGTCGAGGATGACCTCGGCCTCCTTGTCGGAGCGGCGCTCCTTCACGTAGGCCAAGTGCGTCTTGTACGGCTCGATCTTGTTGGGCGGCGGAGCGTTCTCCGAGTCCAGACCGGCCGGCAGGCCACACTTCGGGCAGTCCCAGGACTCAGGGACGTTCGCCTCGACGGAGAAGGTGATCACCGAGCGGTGGCTGTTCGTACAGAAGTACGTCACTGCCTGCCGCGGTGCGGCCTCTCCGCGCTCGGCTTCGCCCATCGGACCTGCACCGACGCGACTCCCGCGAATCGCGTTTCCACCACCAGCCAACGGATTTTCTCCTCAAGCCTTCGGACAGCCCGCTAGTCGGGCAGGCCTGTTGTTCGGTCAGTTCTGATAGGCGAGCAAGAGGCCCAGCGCGATGACACACGCGAACCAGATGACGCCGATGCCGACCGTGAAGCGGTCGAGGTTTCGTTCAGCGATGGACGATCCGCCGAGCGAGCTCGACACACCGCCACCGAACATGTCCGAGAGTCCGCCACCGCGTCCCTTGTGCAGCAACACCAGGAGGATGAGCAGCAGGCTCGCGGTGACGAGCAGAACGGTGAGCAGGTTGATCAACACGCGGGGAATCCTACGTCAGGGCCGGGATCAGGACAGCACTGGCATGTCATAAAACCGGCAGATGCCGCCAAACTCGTCCACTTCGAGGCTCGCGCCACCCACCAGGGCACCGTCGACATCGGCCTTCGCCATGATGCCGGCGATGTTGGCAGCCTTCACCGATCCCCCGTAGAGGACGCGTACGGCGTCGGCAGCCTCGTCGCCGAAGGATTCCCGCACCTGCCCGCGAATGGCCGCACAGACCTCCTGTGCGTCCTCCGGGGTGGCCACCTCGCCGGTACCGATGGCCCACACGGGTTCGTAGGCGATGACGAGGCTGGCGACCTGCTTCTTCGACAGGCCGGCAAGGGATCCCTCGACCTGCGCCATCGTGTACGGGACGTGCTCCCCGGCCTGGCGAACCTCGAGGCCCTCGCCGACACACACGATCGGGATGATCGACGCGTCGAGCGCGGCCTTGGCCTTGGCGTTCACCAGTTCGTCGGTCTCCGCGTGGTACTGCCGGCGCTCGGAGTGTCCGACCACGACGTAGGAGCAACCGAGCTTCGCGAGCATGCCCGCGGAGATCTCGCCGGTGTACGCGCCGCTGACGTGCGCGGAGACGTCCTGGGCGCCGTACTTGATGGAGAGGCGGTCGCCGTCGACCACGGTCTGCACCGAACGGATGTCCGTGAAGGGCGGAAGGAGTGCGACCTCGGCCTTGGCGTAGTCGTGGCGCTTGTCCGAGAGCGTCCAGGCGAGCTTCTGCAGCAGGTTCACGGCCTCGGCGTGGTTGAGGTTCATCTTCCAGTTGCCCGCCATCAAGGGGGTGCGACCGGCCTGCGCTGCATTGTTGGCCATCTCAGGCACCTTCCTCTTCCAGAACCGTGATGCCCGGGAGCTCCTTGCCCTCGAGGTACTCCAGGCTTGCGCCACCTCCGGTGGAGATGTGGCCGAAAGCCGCCTCGTCGAACCCGAGGGTGCGTACGGCGGCCGCGGAGTCACCACCGCCGACGACCGAGAGGCCGTCGACCCGTGTGAGCGCGTCGGCAACCGCACGGGTGCCTTCCGCGAATGCGGCCTGCTCGAACACGCCCATCGGGCCGTTCCAGAAGACCGTCTTCGCGTCGGCGAGGGCCGCAGCGAAGGCCGTGCCCGAGGCGGGACCGATGTCGAGACCCAGCGCCTCAGCGGGGATCTCGTTGGCCGCAACGACACGGGCGGAGGCTTCGTCGCCAAAGCTGTCCGCGACGACGATGTCGGTCGGCAGCACGATCTCGACGCCGAGTTCCTTCGCGCGAGCCTGGTACTCGCGGACCGTGTCGAGCTGGTCCTCCTCGAGCAGGCTCTTGCCGACCTCGAGGCCGTCGGCCTTGAGGAAGGTGAACACCATGCCGCCGCCGATCAGCAGCTTGTCGGCCTTGTCGAGCAGGTTGTCGATGACACCGAGCTTGTCGGACACCTTCGAACCACCCAGGACCACGACATAGGGCCGTTCGGGGTTCACTGTCAGGCGACGCATCACGTCGATCTCGGTGGCGACGAGGCCGCCCATCGTGTGCGGGAGTCGCAGGGCGACGTCGTACACGCTGGCCTGCTTGCGGTGGACGACACCGAAGCCGTCGGACACGAAGGCGTCGGCGAGGGCGGCGAGTTCGTCGGCGAAGGCACCGCGAACGGCGTCGTCCTTGCTGGTCTCTCCCGCGTTGAAGCGGACGTTCTCCAGCAGCGCGACAGCGCCGTCAGGGAGTCCAGCGACGGTCTCCTGCGCCGAGGCCCCCACCGTGTCACTCGCGAAGGCGACGTCGGCGCCCAGCAGCTCGCCGAGGCGTGCGGCCACCGGGGCCAGGGAGTACGCCGGGTCGGGAGCGCCGTCAGGACGCCCGAGGTGGGCGGTGACGACCACGCGGGCGCCCGCGTCGGCGAGCGCCTTGATGGTCGGGACGCTGGCGCGGATCCGGCCGTCATCGGTGATCCGGTCGCCGTCGAGCGGGACGTTCAGGTCCGAGCGGACCAGCACCCGCTTGCCGGAAACGGTCGCGAGGAAGTCCGGGTCAAGCCCCTTGAAGTCAGTCACAAGCGTCAGAGCGTAGCGCCGACGTGGACGATGAGGTCCGCGAGCCGGTTGGAGTAGCCCCACTCGTTGTCGTACCAGCCCGCGACCTTGACCTGGTTGCCGATGACCTTGGTGAGCGGAGCGTCGAAGATGCACGACGCCGGGTCGGTCACGATGTCCGACGACACGATGGGGTCCGTGGAGTAGCGGAGGTAACGGCCGTCAGCGGCCGCCTTCACGATCGCGTTGACTTCGTCGACGGTCGTTTCCCGCGCTGCCTCGAAGGTCAGGTCGGTCAGCGAGCCCGTCGGGGTCGGGACCCGAAGGGCGTAGCCGTCGAGCTTGCCCTTGAGCTCCGGCAGGACCAGTCCGATCGCCTTCGCCGCCCCCGTCGACGTCGGCACGATGTTGATCGCAGCGGCGCGCGCCCGACGGAGGTCGGAGTGGATGTTGTCCTGCAGGTTCTGGTCCGCGGTGTAGGCGTGCACCGTGGTCATCAGGCCCTTGACGATGCCGAGGCCGTCGTTGAGGGCCTTGGCCATCGGCGCCAGGCAGTTGGTGGTGCACGAGGCGTTGGAGATGACCGTGTGCGCGGCCGGGTCGTACAACTCGTGGTTCACGCCCATCACGATGGTGATGTCGTCGTTGGTCGCCGGGGCGGAGATGATCACCTTCCGCGCGCCGCCGCCGTCGACGTGGGCGCGTGCCTTGGTGGCGTCGGTGAAGAAGCCGGTGGACTCGACGACGACGTCGACACCGAGGTCGCCCCAACCGAGGGCCGCCGGGTCGCGCTCCGCGAACGCCCGGATCTGCTGGTCGCCGACGATGATCGCGTCATCGGTCGAGGACACGTCGGCGTCCAGACGGCCGAGGATCGAGTCGTACTTCAGCAGGTGCGCCAGCGTGGCGTTCCCGGTGAGGTCGTTGACGCCGACGATCTCTATGTCGGCTCCGCTCGCTCGCACCGCGCGGAAGAAATTGCGGCCGATCCGGCCGAATCCGTTGATGCCTACACGAACGGTCACTGCGTGCCTCCAGGGAGTTGCGGAGCGGTCAATTCCGACCCTATCCCGCACCCCCGCGCCCGCGGTGGGCCGGGGTGACCCGCATCACATTCTGGACGCTCAGGCGTCGCCAGCGAGCATCTCGGGCGTCAGCGACGCCTCGGTGTCCGGAACGCCCAGGTCCTCGGCGCGCTTGTCGGCCATGGCCAGAAGACGCCTTATGCGTCCGGCAATCGCATCCTTCGTGAGCACCGGTTCGTGCAACTGGCCGAGCTCCTCGAGCGAGGCCTGCTTGTGCTCGAGACGCAACTCTCCCGCCATCTTGAGATGGTCGGGAACCTCGTCGCCGAGGATCTCCATCGCGCGCTCGACGCGGGCTCCGGCCGTCACGGCCGCGCGGGCCGAACGACGCAGGTTGGCGTCATCGAAGTTGGCGAGCCGGTTGGCGGTGGCGCGAACCTCGCGCCGCATCCGGCGTTCTTCCCAGGCCATCAGCGTTTCGTGCGCGCCGAGCCGCGTCAGCAACTGGCCGATCGCGTCACCGTCGCGGATGACGACGCGGTCGACTCCACGGACCTCGCGGGCCTTGGCCTGGATGCCGAGCCGGCGAGCGACGCCGACGAGTGCCAGCGCGGCCTCGGAGCCCGGGCAGGTCACTTCGAGGGACGATGAGCGACCGGGTTCGGTCAGCGACCCGTGGGCGAGGAACGCGCCCCGCCAGGCAGCGACGGCATCGCAGGCGCCGCCGGACACGACAGCCGGGGGCAGGCCCCGTACCGGGCGGCCACGCTGGTCGAGCAAGCCGGTCTGGCGGGCCAGCGCCTCGCCGTCCTTCGCGACCCGCACGATGTAGCGGCTGCCCTTGCGCAGGCCGTTGCCCTGGACCATGACGACGTCGGAGGTCTGGCCGTAGATCTCGGAGATGTCCTTGCGCAACCGACGCGCCGCAGCGCCGGTGTCGAGCTCGGCCTCGACGACGATTCGACCGGCCACGATGTGGATGCCGCCCGCGAACCGGAGAGTGGAGGCGACCTCGGCCTTGCGGCAACACGCCTTGGTGACCGGAGTACTGGCCAGTTCCGCCTTGACCTGTGCCGTCATCGCCATGGGGCCGATCCTGCCATGTTGGTCAACAACCCTGCGCGGGTGCCCGGGTCAGTCGGTGGCAAAGATCCGGGTGTAGGCCGCGGCCAACTTGACGGGATCGTGACGCGGCGACCCGTCGTCGGCTGCCACGTCGGCGATCACCAAGCGGGCGCCGAGCGCTGCCACCGTCTCCTCGAGCTCGGCAAGACCGGACTCCAGAACCGTTTGGTCCGCGAGGACCACGTCGATCCCGAGATCCGGTGCGTGCTCGGCCAGGACGGCCAGGTGGTCGGCGGGGCCGAAGCCGCCGGTCTCCCCCGCCTGCTCCGCCAGGTTGAGTACGACGACAAGACGAGCCTTCGTGCGGACCAGCGCATCACGCACCGCCGGCACCAGCAGGTGCGGCAGCACCGAGCTGAACCAGGACCCCGGGCCGAGGACGGCCCAGTCCGCTTCGGTGATGGCGTCGATGACCGCCGGACTGACCTCGGGGTCCGCCGGTTCGAGGGAGATCGTGCTGATCACGCCCTCGGTCGTGGCGACCTCGACCTGGCCGCGGACGGTGGTGAGCGCATCGGGCTGTCCGTCGACGAGTCCCCGCACTTCGGCGGTGATGTCCATCGGCGTCTGGGCCATCGGCAGCACGCGTCCGCGGGCGCCGAGCAGTCGGCCGACCCAGTCGAGCGCGTCGATGTGGTCGCCGAGGAGTTCCCAGAGCCCAACGATCAGCAGGTTGCCGACGACGTGGCCGCGCATCTCACCGTCGCCCTCGAAGCGGTGCTGGAGCACCCTGGCCCAGGTGTCGCCCCATTCGTCGTCGCCGCACAGCGCGGCCAGGGCCATGCGCAGGTCACCGGGTGGCAGTACACCGAACTCCCCGCGGAGACGTCCCGAGGATCCGCCGTTGTCGGCGACCGTGACGACGGCCGTGAGCTTGTCGAGGGTGAGGTCGTCGAGCAGGTGGCGCAGTGCGTTGAGCGAGGCGTGCAGCCCGTGGCCGCCGCCCAGGGCGACCACCGATTGGGCGCGCTGAACCGCTCCGAAGTCCGAGATCATCGATCGATCACTCCCGGCCGACGTCACGGTGGATCACACGCGCGAGGTAGCCCTGCTCCTGGAGGCGGCGTGCAATCTCTTCGCTCATCGCGACGCTGCGGTGCTTGCCCCCGGTGCAGCCGATGGCGACCCGCATGAAGCGCTTGCCCTCGCGGAGGTACCCCTCGGCCACGACCGTGAGGAGCGGGACGTAGGCGTCGAGGAACTCTGCCGCCCCGGGGCGCGCCAGGACGTAGCCGGCGACCTCGGGGTCCTGGCCGGTGCGTGGTCGGAGCTCAGGCACCCAGTGCGGATTGGGCAGGAACCTCATGTCAGCGAGGTAGTCCGCGTCGACCGGGCTGCCGTACTTGAAGCCGAAGCTGATGACCGTCACCCGCAACCGGGTCGAGTCCGGCGTACCGAACGCTTCCGCGATCCGGTCGGTCAACTGGTGCACGTTGAGGTTGCTGGTCTCGATCACCAGGTCGGCCTCGGAGCGCAGGTCGGCCAGGGCGACTCGCTCGCGTTGGAGCCCGTCGAGCAGTCGGCCGCCCTGCTGCAGCGGGTGCGGTCGGCGCGCGGCCTCCTGCCGGCGGACGAGGACCTCGTCGGACGCGTCGAGGAAGACGAGGGTGGCGTCACGACCGGCCACGCCGTGGGCCAGCGCGCTGCGCAGACCGAGGAAGAACGAGCCGGACCGGACGTCGACCACGACGGCGATCGGCTGCGCGGGACCGTGGCTCTCGTCGACGAGGCGGACGACGTCGGGCAGCAGGTTCGGGGGCAGATTGTCGACGACGTAGAACCCGAGGTCCTCGAGCTCCTTGGCCGCGGTGCTGCGACCGGCGCCGGTCATGCCGGTGACGACGACGAGGGGCCCGGGGCTGTGTTCAGTCATGGTGCGCCTTGCTCATGGAGCCATTGTGGTCGAGGCGGTGGTCGGAGGCACAACGTCCCCGCCGTCCAGCGCTTCCTTGATGGCAGCCGCCGTGCGCGGGCCGATGCCCGGAACCATGGCGATCTCCTCGGTGGTGGCCACCCGCAGCTTGCGGAGCGAACCGAAGTGGCGCAGCAGCGTCTTGCGACGCACCTCCCCCAGCCCGGGAACGTCGTCCAGCAGGCTCTCCACCATCGACTTCGACCGGCGGTTGCGGTGGTGCGTGATGGCGAACCGGTGCGCCTCGTCGCGCACTCGCTGCAGGAGATAGAGGCTCTCGGAGGATCGAGCGAGGATGACCGGATCCTCCTGGCCGGGCAACCACACCTCCTCGAGTCGCTTGGCCAGGCCGCAGACCGGGATGTCGTCGATGCCGAGCTCGTCGAGTGCGCGTTGGGCCGCCGCGACCTGCGGGGCGCCGCCGTCGACCACCACCAGACCGGGCGCATAGGCAAACTTTCGCGGCCGTCCGGTGTCCGGGTCCACCAGCAGCGGTCCGCTGGTCTCGTCACCGGGACGCAACTCGGAACGCGCCTGCTCGTCCAGCAACCTGCGGAACCGACGGGTGATCACCTCGTGCATCGCCGCGACGTCGTCCGAACCCTCCTGGTCGCGAATCACGAAGCGGCGGTACTCGCCCTTGCGGGCCAGGCCGTCCTCGAACACGACCATCGACGCCACGATCTCGGTGCCCTGGATGTGGGAGACGTCGTAGCACTCGATGCGCAGCGGTGCCTCGTCCAGCTCGAGCGCCTCGGCGATCTCGGCCAGCGCCCGGTTGCGGGTCGTCAGGTCGCTCGCCCGCTTGGTCTTGTGGAGGATCAGCGACTCCTTGGCGTTCCGCTCCACCGTCTCCTGGAGGGTCTTCTTGTCCCCGCGCTGCGGGACGCGGATCTCCACGCGGGAGCCGCGGAGGTCCGACAGCAGTTGCTCGAAGGTCGCGCTCTCGGGCGGGAGTTCGGGCACGAGGATCTCCCGCGGCACCGCATCCTTGGCGTCCTCGGGCGACACGCCGGCGTACAACTGGAGCAGGAAGTCCTCGACCAGGGCGGAGGTGTCGCCGTCGTCGGTGCGGTCGGCCACCCAGCCGCGCTGGCCGCGAATCCGGCCACCCCGGACATAGAAGACCTGGACCGCCACCTCGAGCGGGTCCTCGGCGAGCGCGATCACGTCGGCGTCCGAACCGTCGCCGAACACCACGGACTGCTTCTCCAGCGCCTTCTGCATCGCGCCGAGGTCGTCACGCAGACGAGCAGCCTTCTCGAAGTCGAGCGCCTCCGAGGCGGCGTACATCTCGTTCTCGATGCGCTTGGTGAACTGCTTGGTGCGCCCCGCCATGAAGTCGCAGAAGTCTTCGACGATCGCGCGGTGCTCATCGGCCGACACATTGCCGACGCAGGGAGCCGCGCACTTGTCGATGTAGCCGAGCAGGCACGGTCGCCCGATCTGGCCGGACCGCTTGAAGACCCCGTTGCTGCACGAGCGCATCGGGAAGACCCTCAGCAGGATGTCGACGGTCTCGCGGATCGCCCAGGCGTGGCCGTAGGGTCCGAAGTAACGCGTGCCCTTCCGCTTGGCGCCGCGGCCCACCATCACCCGCGGGAACTCGTCGGACATCGTTACGGCCAACCACGGGTACGACTTGTCGTCGCGGTACTTCACGTTGAACCGCGGGTCGAACTCCTTGATCCAGGAGTACTCCAACTGGAGCGCCTCGACCTCGGTCGTCACCACAGTCCATTCGACCGACGTCGCGGTGGTCACCATCGACGCCGTGCGCTGGTGGAGGTTCCCGATGTCCTGGAAGTACGACGACAGGCGGGCGCGGAGGTTCTTCGCCTTGCCGACGTAGATCACCCGGCGGCTCTTGTCGCGGAACCGATAGACGCCCGGCTCAGTCGGGATCTCCCCGGCCTTGGGGCGATAGCTCAGCGGATCGGGCACACCCCAACCCTACGAGGGTGGACCGACAACCGGGGCGCGACCGCTCGTGGGCGTCGGTCAGCGCACCACACCGATCATGTGGTCACGGGTGACCAGACCAGCCAGTTCGTCCTCGGTCCGCGCTTCGACATCAGCCGGGGCCAGCGGCAGGACCAGGTAGCGAACCTCGGCACTCGAGTCCCAGACGCGGAGTTCCACGTCTGCGGGGAGCGAGGTTCCGAACTCAGCCAGCACGGCGCGCGGTTCGCGGACCATCCGCGATCGGTAGGCAGAACTCTTGTACCACCGCGGGGGCAGCCCGAGGACCGGCCACGGATAGCAGGAGCAGAGCGTGCACACGACCACGTTGTGAACAGCCTCGGTGTTCTCGAGCACCACCAGGTGCTCGCCCTCCGCGCCACCGAAGCCGAGCTCCCCCACGGCGCCGGTCCCGTCCTCGAGCAACCGCGCACGGTAGTCAGGATCGAGCCAGGCCCGAGCCACCACCCGGGCGCCGTTCAACGGCCCGACATGGTGTTCGTAGGTCTCGATGATGGCGTCCACCACGTCCGAGGTGATCACCCCGCGCTCGACGAGCAGGGCTTCGATGGCCTCGATGCGCAGCGAGGCAGGGCGTTCCGTCCGGTCGTTCATGCGAGGTACCGCTCCCACAGGTCGAGGTGGAGGAAGCCGGCCTCGGCGTCTTCGCCCCAGAGGTCAGCCATCTCGAAACGAACGGTGTAGGTGGCCTCGGGCGGACCGTCCCCGCTTGCGTGGGGCCAGCCCCCGGGCCGGTGAGTCACCGTGCCGCTGACGCCGCGGACGTAGCGCGGGCACCGGTGGTGACCTTCCGGCGCCATCCGCTTCACGGTGACAGTGTCACCGACCTGGAAGCGTGCCGGAACGTCGTCGCCGCTCGGTCGTCCCGGACGATTGACGAGCGCAGCGGCCAGTCCGGCCGCCATCCTCGGGTTCGTGTCATCGGCATGCCGACTCGGCGGCTGCGGATGGCGCACCCGGGCGTCGATGTCCGCGACCGTGAGGGTGCCAGCGGCCACCAGACCGGCCTCGAGGGACCGGGCCCACCGCTCGAAGTAGCCCATGGCCAGGTAGTCCGCCGGCGCAATCGCCTCGATCCCGGGCCGAATCGAACCGGATCGGGCACCGGCTGCCCCGGCTGCGATGTACAGGCCGAAGGTTCGCCCTTCCCACGCCTCGTCGAAGGGCAGTTCCAGGTCATCGACCGGCACGGCGCCAAAGCCGTGCAGGCCGCCCATGTCGTGAACGCCCTCCATGTTGCCTCCTACTTGTGCGGGATCACCCGGCGAGGATCTTGCCGTCCTCCACTGTGATGTCGACTGATGCGAGCGGACCCGAGGCCGGGCCACCTGTCGCGTCCCCATTCGCGGCGTCGTACGACGACCCGTGGTTGGCGCAGTGAATGGTGCCGTCCTCGACCGAGGTCACGAGCAGGCCCTGGTGCGTGCAGACGGCGGTGAACGCCAGGAAGTCGCCCTCGGTCGGCTGGGTGATGACGATCTTCTCGTCGGTCAGGATGATGCCGCCGCCGACAGGCACCTCGGCAGTGGTGGCCAGTTCGGCGCCGGAGGAAACCTTCGGCTCGGAGGTGTCGTCGCCGCTTCCTGCGCAACCGGCGAGCGCCGCCGCAACGCCGAGTGCGCCGAGCCCGGAGAAGACAATGCGACGGCTGACCTGGGTCACCCGCGCACGACCTGGTCGCCGTCGACGGTGAGCGTGACCTTGGACAACGGCGAAGGGGCCGGCCCGCCGGCGACCGACCCGTCGGACACGTTGAAGCTGCTCCCGTGGCACGGGCACTGGATCTTGCCGTCAGCCACCTTGGTGACCAGACAGCTCTGGTGGGTGCAGATCGCGGAGTAACCCTGGAACTTCCCCGCAGTCGGCTGGGTGACGACCAGCGATTCGTCAGCGATCACGACGCCGCCACCGACCGGGACGTCGGCCGCAGCCACCAGTCCGCCGGCCGCAGCGCTGGTCGCTCCGTCCGCGGTCTCGGTGGTTGCCGCATCGGCGGGAGGGCTCGACGTCGTCTGCTGAGTCGTCGCGTCGTCGCTTGCCGTGTCTCCACCGTCGTCGCCACACGCAGCCAACAAGGGCATGCTGACTCCGAGAGTGGCAGCGCTCGTCAGGGCTCGTCTCCTGCTGAAGGGGGCTGTCATGGCGTCAGGCTACGACCACAACCTGAGCCAGGGCTATGACTTCGCTGTGGCCTTGGCGCGGACCCGCCCCTTGGGCTGGGCCGCTGCCCGTCCCGCCAGCATCGGCTTGAGGAACTGGCCGGTGTAGCTGGCCCGGACCGCCGCGATGTCCTCGGGGGTGCCCTCCGCGACGACGGTGCCTCCTCGGGAGCCACCTTCGGGACCCATGTCGACGATCCAGTCGGCGGTCTTGATGACATCGAGGTTGTGCTCGATCACCAGCACCGTGTTGCCCTTGTCGACCAGGCTCGACAGCACACCCAGCAGCTTGCGGATGTCCTCGAAGTGCAGGCCCGTGGTCGGTTCGTCGAGGACGTAGACGGTGCGCCCGGTCGACCGTTTCTGCAGCTCGGAGGACAACTTCACCCGCTGCGCCTCACCACCGGACAGCGTGGTCGCCGGTTGGCCGAGGCGAACGTAGCCGAGGCCGACCTCGCAGAGCGTCTTCATGTGCCGCGCGATCGCAGGCACCGCGGCGAAGAATTCCGCGGCCTCCTCGATCGGCATGTCGAGGACCTCGGCGATGGTCTTGCCCTTGTAGTGGACCTCGAGCGTCTCGCGGTTGTAGCGGGCGCCGTGGCAGACCTCGCACGGGACGTAGACGTCCGGCAGGAAGTTCATCTCGATCTTGATCGTGCCGTCGCCGGAGCACGCCTCGCAGCGTCCGCCCTTGACGTTGAACGAGAAACGGCCCTGCTGGTAGCCCCGCATCTTGGCTTCGGGTGTCTGCGAGAACAGTTTGCGGACGTGGTCGAAGACCCCCGTGTACGTCGCCGGGTTGGACCGCGGCGTGCGACCGATGGGCGACTGGTCGACGTGGATCACCTTGTCGACGTGCTCGAGGCCGGTGATCTTCTGGTGGCGCCCCGGGATGGCGCGGGCGTTGTAGATCTGCTTGGCCAGCGACGTGTAGAGGATGTCGTTGACCAGCGTGGACTTGCCCGAGCCGGACACGCCGGTGACGGCGCAGAAGACGCCGAGCGGGAAGCTGACGTCGACGTTCTGCAGGTTGTGCTCGCGCGCCCCGTGGACCTTGAGTTCGCGCCCCACGGTCCGCGGACGTCGTACGGCGGGAACGGGGATCTCGCGACGACCGGAGAGGTACTGCCCGGTCATCGAGTCCGGGTGCTCGAGGAGTCCCTTGACCGTGCCGGAGTGGACGACCTGTCCCCCGTGCTCGCCGGCGCCGGGCCCGATGTCGACGACCCAGTCGGCGACCCGGATGGTGTCCTCGTCGTGCTCGACGACGATCAGCGTGTTGCCGAGGTCCTTGAGCCGGACCAGGGTCTCGATGAGCTTCTGGTTGTCGCGCTGGTGCAGGCCGATGGAAGGCTCGTCGAGCACGTAGAGGACACCGACCAGGCCGGCACCGATCTGCGTGGCCAACCGGATCCGCTGGGCCTCGCCACCCGACAACGAGCCCGAGGGCCGGTTGAGCGAGAGGTAGTCGAGTCCGACGTCGAGCAGGAAGTTGAGGCGTTCCTGGATCTCCTTGAGGACCCGCTCACCGATCTGGCGCTCGCGCGTCGACAGGTCGAGGTCGGAGAGGTAGGCGGCGGCCTCGTTGATCGGCAGGGCGCAGACCTCGGCGATGTTCTTGCCACCTGATTCGCGGGCGCCGAGCGTGACCGACATCGAGACCGGCTTGAGCCGGCTGCCCGCGCAGGTCGGGCACGGCACCTCGCGCATGAAGCCCTCGAACCGCTCGCGGCTCGTGTCGCTCTCGGCTTCGCGGTGGCGGCGCTCGACGTACCTCCGCACGCCCTCGAACTCGGCGTAGTAGGAACGCTCGCGGC
The DNA here is from genome assembly GCF_014108865.1 of Nocardioides sp. WS12. Lineage (NCBI taxonomy): Bacteria > Bacillati > Actinomycetota > Actinomycetes > Propionibacteriales > Nocardioidaceae > Nocardioides > Nocardioides sp. WS12. The sequence continues at coordinate 3,228,718 of NZ_CP053928.1, forward strand.
CGTAGCGGTTCTTGGTGACGACGTGGACCTTGGTCGGGTGTCCCTCGAGGACCGCCTTCTGGGCCTTGGCCGACAACTTCTCCCAGGGGGTGTCGACGTCGAAGCCGAGCTCCTCGCCGAGCGCGATCAACAGGCGACCGAAGTAGTCGGCGACGTGCGCGTGGCTCCAGGGCTGGAGGGCGTTCTCCGCGAGGGTTGCCGTCGGGTCGGGCACGACCAGTTCGGGGTCCACCTCCATCCGGGTGCCGAGACCGACGCAGGCCGGGCAGGCGCCGAACGGCGAGTTGAACGAGAACGAACGCGGCTCGAGGTCGTCGGTCTCGATCGCGTGCTCGTTGGGGCACGCCATCTTCTCGGAGAACTTCATCTCCTGCTGCTCGCCCTTGGCTGCATCGACCATGTCGAACACGACGAGCCCGCCGGCCAGTCCGAGGGCCGTTTCGACGGAGTCCGTCAGCCGGCGCTTGGACGTTTCCTTGACCGCCAAGCGGTCGACCACGACCTCGATCGTGTGCTTGAGCTTCTTGTCCAGGGCAGGCGGGTCGTCGAGGTTGTGGATCGTCCCGTCGACCCGGGCCCGCGAGAAGCCCTGCGCCTGCAGTTGCTTGAAGAGTTCGACGTACTCACCCTTGCGGCCGCTGATGACCGGGGCGAGGACCTGGAACCGGGTGCCCTCCTCGAGCGCCATCATCCGGTCGACGATCTGCTGCGGCGTCTGCCGCTCGATCGGCGCACCGCAGGTGGGGCAGTGCGCGCGGCCGGCGCGGGCGTAGAGGAGGCGGAGGTAGTCGTAGACCTCGGTGATGGTGCCGACGGTCGAGCGCGGGTTCTTCGACGTGGACTTCTGGTCGATCGAGACCGCCGGGGACAACCCCTCAATGAAGTCGACGTCCGGCTTGTCCATCTGGCCGAGGAACTGACGGGCGTACGCCGAGAGCGACTCGACGTAGCGACGCTGGCCCTCGGCGAAGATCGTGTCGAACGCCAGGCTCGACTTGCCGGAACCGGAGAGGCCCGTGAACACGATCAGCGAGTCGCGCGGAAGGTCGAGGGAGACGTCCTTCAGGTTGTGCTCGCGGGCGCCGCGAATGATCAGCTGATCGGTCACTACCGGTCCTCGGGTGTCGTACGGTTCGTTCGAACAAGTGTTCGCCATGGTACGGCGTCGGGGCAAGCCGCCACGCCAAGGAACCACCTTCTCACCCGGCACCGACAGCCACCGTTTCGCGGGCATGATGGGGAGGTGACCATGTCGATTGTCCGCGGGATCGAGTCCGCCACTGCCCGCCTGCTCGCCACGGCCGATGCGCTGCCCGACGACGAGTGGACAGCACCCAGCATCTGCGAGGACTGGAGTCGCGCCCACGTTCTCGGCCACGTGGCGCTCAACGCGGAAGGTCTCGCCGGCGCGCTCCGCGGGCTCACCGAAGGCGTGCCGACCACGATGTACGTCTCGAACGAGCAACGTGACTTCGACATCGCAGAACTGGCGACGGCTTCACCGACCGAGATCCGCGAACGCCTTCGGTCCTCGGCGGCGGCCTTCGGTGCGGCACTGGCGGGCATCACTGCCCCCGATGACGCCCGCTTCGAGCGGACTCCCGGGGGCCCACTGCTGCGGGCGGGCGTCGTACCGCTGTTGCGCCTGCGGGAGGTCGAGATCCACCACGCCGATCTGGCGGCCGGCTACGCCCACGCCGACTGGCCACGTGAGAACTCCGTCAAGTTCCTCGACCTCGCGAGGCATGGGGGAATGCGGCCCGACTGCCGGGTGGTCGCCACCGACGGCACCGGCACCTGGGAGCTCGGCTCCCCCGGTCCCGACGCGCTGTCGTACCGCGGGCCCGTCTCCGCCCTGGCCTGGTGGGCCTCCGGCCGCGATGCCGGCGACCTGGTCACCCCGGCATGATGGACTCATGACCTACACCGGAGACGTGACCGTCGGGGGCGCACCCCAGGTCCGCGAACTGTCTGGCCTCACGATCACGAAGGTCGCCGTCGACGAGAAGATGGCGAACAACGCCTACTTCCTGACCTGCAAGGCAACGGGCGACCAGGTGCTGGTCGACGCGGCCGACGCCGCCGACACCTTGCTCACTGTCATCGGCGACGCCGGACTGACGACCGTGGTCACGACGCACCAGCACTGGGACCACCACCGGGCACTGGCCACCGTCGTGGAGGCAACCGGGGCCGAGGTCGTTGCCGGCGAGCCCGACGCGGACGCCATCACCGAGCAGACCGGCGTTGCGGTGGCTCGGCGCGTGACCGACGGAGACAGCGTCGCGGTGGGCGACTGCACGCTCGAGGTCATCCGGATCACCGGCCACACGCCCGGCTCGATCTGCCTGCTCTACCGCGACCCCGAGGGCCACCCTCACCTGTTCACGGGTGACTCCCTCTTCCCCGGTGGCGTCGGCGGCACATTCGGCGACGCCGAAGCCTTCAAGACACTGGTCGAGGACGTCGACACCAAACTGTTCGGCACCCTGCCGGACGACACCTGGTTCTACCCGGGCCACGGCTCCGACTCGACCTTGGGCGAGCAGCGGCCGCACGTGGCCGAGTGGCGCGAACGCGGCTGGTGACTGCAGTCCAGGTCAAGGACCGCGCCAGGGTGGGACTTTGCGCGCCGATCTTGGCTCAATCGGCTTCGAAATCGCTCCTTGGCGCGATTCTTGACCGCTAGCCGGCTCGCCCCTGCTTTCGCGAAGGTCCGGCACCACAATGCAAAGGTTCTGGTTCGAGCGCTCTGAGTGGCCAATTGAGGCGTACCTTGGTTGGTACGCGGTCGCCAAGAGTGACTCTCCGTCCTCGCCGTCGCGAGGGCTCCGGAGAAACGCCGAAGGGCCGCCGGTCTTGGGAGGGACCTGCCGATGAACTCCATCGAACCCGCAGTACCTCACGACTCCGTCGCCCGAGCTGCGATCACCGTCGAAACGGCTGTCACTGCCGCACGACTGCTCATCGCCGACGCCGCCGACATCGCTCGCGACGGGCGCGCAAACCGACACGAGGTTGCGGCTGATCTGGCAGCGGACCAGGCAGCGCAGGACGCGACGGCCACCCGCTACCGGGAGGACGCAGCAGCCACCGAGGTCCACAACGCGGCCGAGGTGGCCGACCAGATGGTGCTGGGGACCGAGCCCGACCCGATCGGTCCGGCCGCCCTGCAGCGCGCGTCAGCCATGGCCGCACGTGTACAGGCAGCAGCCGTTGCCGTCGCCAGCGCGAATGCTGCACTGGCACTGGCGGTGGCGAATGCCGTCGCGCTGCGGGCTGAACTGGTCGCAGCGAGCCGACGCTCCCTAGACGAGCAATCCGAGGTCGAGATCGAGGCGACCGCAGCCGCGATCGAGGTCCTTGCCCGGGAAGCGGCAGCCGACCTGGCCGTCGCCTGACGCCGGTGCGTCAGGCCCCCGCTGTCAGTCCGTCAACGGCGGCACGAATGCTGCCCTGGCCCGGACCACCTCGTCACGCGTGACGCACCCGGCGACATGGTTGTTGATCAACCCCATCGCCTCCATCAGCGCGAACATCGTGGTCGGGCCGACGAACTTCCAGCCGCGCTTCTTCAGGTCCTTCGACAGGGCAATCGAGGAGGGCGAGGTGGTCAGCGACTGGGGCTCCCCCAGTTCGGCCAGCGACGGCTCGTAGCCCCAGAAGAAGGCCGCCAGCGAACCCCGCTCCGAGATCAGTTCGAGGGCCCGTCCGGCGTTGTTGATGGTCGCCTCGATCTTGCCGCGGTGCCGCACGATGCCGGCGTCCCCGAGCAGTCGGGTCACGTCGCTGTCGTCGTACGCAGCGACCGTGGCGAGGTCGAAGTCGGCGAAGGCGGCTCGGAAGGCGGGGCGTTTGACCAGGATCGTGCGCCAGCTCAGGCCGGACTGGAAGCCCTCCAGGCACACCTTCTCGAACAACCGCCGGTCATCGACGACCGGGAAGCCCCACTCGGTGTCGTGATAGGCCGGGAACTCCGGCGCCGACACAGCCCAGGGGCAGCGAAAAATGCCGTCAGGGCCGGGCAGAGGGTTCGTCATGAGACGAACCCTGCCACCCGGCCCCGACAGTGATCAGATCAGATCGCGCGAACGTTCTCCGCCTGCAGGCCCTTGGGGCCGCGGGTGACGTCGAACTCGACGCGCTGCTCTTCGGCGAGCGACTTGAAGCCGTTGCCCGAGATGCCGGAGTGGTGCACGAAGACGTCGCCGTCGCCACCGTCCTGCGCGATGAAGCCGAAGCCCTTGGTGTCGTTGAACCACTTCACGGTGCCAACTGCCATTGTCTTACTCCTTGTGTCTTTTCCTACGAGGCCGCTTCGGCATGGTGCCGGCGCGGGCTGAAACCAACTGCACCGCTACCTCGTGGAAACCCAGATGGAGCTACAACAGTGAACCGTGTAACCAGCCGACCCCATTGCTGGGACGACCGGAATGCGGGAGGGACGTTTTACCGCTCCCCTTCAACACCGCAGAGTTTATCACCGGAGCGCTTATCACATGGCATCAACGCGCCTAGAGTCCACCCGTGACCTTCACTCCGCGTCAGGTCCGGGCCATGGGCCTGATCGCCGACACGTTCGCCGCCCGAAGTGACGGCATTCCGTCCCCGACCGACGTCGGTTCGCACGAGCTCGCGCTTTCCATCGCTGCCGCCAATCCGCGGCTCGGTGAAGTGCGCCAGCTGAAGGGCCTGCTGGACCTGTGGGACACCCGGTCGCTCGGCCTGGCTCTGACCGGGAAGCCGCGCCGGTTCTCGCAGTTGAGCCAGGGCGAGCGCGAGCAGGTACTCCTGTCGCTCTCGGACTCGCGGGTCGGCGCCAAGCGGGTGCTGTTCCAGGGCCTGAAGGGCGCCTCGCTCCTGCCGTACTACATGAGCGCCGGCGCACCGCTGTGGGACCGGATGGGTTACCCGGGGCCGCTCGGACTGGTACCCGACGCGCCCGCCTCCCCCATCACGCCGCTCACGATCGACCGCGACACGGCCATGAGTTGCGACGTCGTGGTGGTCGGCTCCGGCGCCGGCGGTGGTACGGCGGCCGGCGTCCTGGCCGCAGCAGGGCTCGATGTCGTCGTACTCGAGGCGGGTGGGCAGCACGACCAACGGGACTTCGACGGCGGCGAGGAGTCGGGCTTCATGAACCTCTACGCCCTCGCCCCGCAGAGCACCGCCGAAGGGCAGGTGGCGCTGATGGCGGGCAAGGGCCTCGGCGGCGGCACGGTCGTCAACTACACGACCTCGTTCCGCACCCCGGATCACGTCCGTGAGGAATGGGCCTCCCACGGCGCCAGCCAGTTCGCGACCAGCGAGTACGCCGCCTCGCTGGACGCCGTGTGCGCCCGGCTCGGCGTCAACACCGACCACGACAAGGCGGCCCCGCGCGACGCGATCCTGGAGCGCGGCGCGCGAGCTCTCGGCTGGGACGTCGCGGCGATGCCGCGCAACGTGCTCGGCTGCGACCAGGACGTCGAGTGCGGACGCTGCGGCATGGGCTGTCGCCTCGGGGCGAAGCAGTCGACTGCGACGACCTGGCTGGAGGACGCTGCGGCGGACGGCGCCAGAATCTGTACCGGTGTCATCGTGCGCACAGTCACGACCAGCTTCGGCCGGGCAACGGGTGTCGAAGGCACCACGACAGACGGGCATCGCGTGCAGGTACGGGCCCGGGCCGTGGTCGTCGCTGCCGGCGCGATCCAGACGCCGGCGCTGTTGCAGCGCTCCGGTCTCGCCAACCCGAACATCGGCCGTCACCTGCGCCTGCACCCCGCCACCGCACTGTGGGGCCGGATGGAAGAACCGGTCGACGGCTGGGTCGGCGCCATGCAGAGTCGGTACGTCGACAAGATGACGGACCTCGACGGCAACGGCTACGGCGTCCTCTTCGAGACCGCGCCGATGACCCCGGCGCTCAGCACCGGGTTCGTCAACTGGCGCGGATCCGACGACTTCCGCCGCCGGATGAACGAGCTCAGGTCAACGGTCGGCATCGCGATGATCGTGCGCGACCGTGACCCCGGTGGCACCGTCACGACCGGCAAGGACGGCGAGCCGGTGGTCCGCTACGAGCTGTCGCCGCGCGACACCGAGCACCTGATGCAGGGCATGGTCGGTGCCGCGAAGATCGCCGAGGCCGCGGGCGCGAAGTGGATCGCCTCGCCCCACCACAAGACCGTCAGCTACGAGCCCGGCGTCCGCGGAACCATCACCAGTTTCGAGGCCGACCTCCGTACCGCTGGAGCCGCGCCCGCGACCATCGCCCTCGCCGCCCTGCACATCATGGGCAGCGCACGGATGGGTGGCTCCGCCGAGACCTCCGCAACCGATCCCGACGGACAGACCTGGGACATCGAGGGCCTGTACGTCGCCGACGGCTCGAGCTTCCCCACGGCATCAGGCGTCAACCCGATGATCTCCATCGAGTCGATCGCCCACATGACCGCGACCCGGCTGGCCGCACGGTTGTCTCAGCTGTAGGTGACCTTCACGGTGTCCGTGGTCGGCACCGACTGGCACCCGAGGCGGATCCCGTCGTCGAGGTCCTCCTTGTCGAGCACGTCGTTGTGGAGCATCCGGACGTCGCCCGCCAGCAACCGGATCGCGCACGCCGAGCACTCCCCCTCACGGCAGGAGTACGGCGCCTTGACGCCCTTGCTCTCGAGGAAGTCGAGCAACGTCGTTCGGGGGTTCCAGTCGTCGAACGTGAACTCCTCGCCGTCCAGTTCGACCTCGACCTTGACCGGACCGGCAGGCGCATCGGCGAAGTCGTCGGCACCGTCGTCATTCCCGTCGGCGAGGGCGATCTCGGCCGCGGCCTGCTGCCGCATCTCTTCGATGTCGCCGAACGGGTTGCCGCCGAGGGAGACGAACTTCTCCTGGTGGCGCTGGGAGCGCGGGACCTCGAGCTCCTTGAGGACGGTCGTGACCATCTTCATGAAGGGCGCGGGACCACAGACGAACGCCTCGCGGTCGAGGTAGTCGGAGCAGAACGCCTTCATCTGCTCGGCCGTCGGCAGGCCCTGGACGGACTCGAGCCAGTGGATCACCTGGAGGCGCTCGGGGTTCTCGGCCGCGAGACGCGAGAACTCGTCTGCGAAGATGACCGACTTCTCGTCGCGGTTGGCGTAGAACACGACGATCTTGCCGGTGCCCTCGGCCAGCGCCGTACGGGTGATCGACATGATCGGCGTCACGCCGGATCCGCCGCCGAACAGCAGGAGGTCGTTGTCGATGGACGCCGGCGTGAAGATGCCGGACGGCGGCAACACGCGCAGCGTGTCACCGACGGCGAGGTTGTCGCAGATCCAGTTGGACGCGAAGCCCTCGGCCGTGCGCTTGACCGTGACCGTCAGTGGGCCGCCGTCGTGTGGGCTGCTGGAGAGCGAGTAGCAGCGGGCGGCGATGCCGGTCTGGTCGCTCGGCACGGCAACGGTGAGGAACTGGCCCGGCTTGTAGGCGAACTTCTCCTCCGAGCCAGCCGGCACGGCAAAGCTGATCGACTTGGCGTCGGCGGTCTCCTCGACCACACCGACGACGTCCAGCACAAAGGACTCGATGTCCACGGAACTCCCCACACCTGATTCTGTTGAAGCGACTTGATGGCGATTCGAATGCCCGGCTCAGTAGCCGTCGATCGCACCGATCGGGACATCTCCGGCCCGAACAGCGTCATCGATGCTAGTCATCATCCGGGAGCAGGGCTTGTGCACGTCCCGCCTGCCGGTCCCCTGATCCTGTCGCGCAAACTCTTGACAATTCGCCCGGGCCTCGGTGCTCCACTGGACCGAGGTCTGGTGGTCGCTGTTCTTCTTGACCCTGACCGTGGCCAGGCAGTCGAGGCAGGCGACGTCGACGAGCCGCGCCTCGGTGTAGAGCTTCTGCTCCTCGAGGGTGTCCGGGCTCGCTGGTACGAAGGAGGACATGGTGGGCTACGCGTCCGCCGGTGTCCCGGCCGTTTCGGCCGCCACCTTGGCGAGGTTCTCGGCGACCTCGGCGTGCCAGAACTCGTTGGCCTTCGTCGTGTCGACCTCGAACTCGAACCGGTCGACCATCTCGGGCTTGATGTCCGCGACGTCGACGTAGAACTGCTCGTACCAGCGGCGCAACTGGTAGACCGGGCCGTCCTCCTCGCACAGCAGCGGGTTCTGGACGGCGACCTTGTTCTCCCAGATGGCGACGTCCTGGAGGAAGCCGTCGCCGAAGGACTCGGTGTACTTCTCAGCGATGTAGTTGACGGTCTTCTCGTCGAGACCTTCGGGTTTGCGCACCGCGATGCCGTACTGGAGCGTGAAGGACTCCGGTCCCGTCGGGATGTGGCAGTTGATCAGGATGACCTCGGTGACGAAGCCCTTGTAGTCGACCTCGAGCCAGTTGATCATGTACGACGGCCCGTAGTAGGTCGCCACCGACTTGAGCATCGAGTCCTCGTCGCCGTACCCGCCCGACATGTCGGGACGGCCCTTCGACTCCATGAACTGGGTGGCGGTATTGCCGTCGAAGACGTTGCGGAAGCTCGTGGGGAACGCGAAGTGCACGTAGTAGAAGTGCGCCATGTCCGCGACGTTGTCGATGAGCTCGCGACAGTGCGATCCGTTGATCTGCCGGACGTGCCACGACCACGGCGTGTACTTCTCCGTCATCACGTCGGGCAGCTCAGGCGGCAGCAGATCGTGGTCCGCGGCGGAGCCCTCGGGGTCGTTCCAGATCAGCAGCTGCCCGTTGCGCACAGCCGTCTCGTAGCGCTGCGTGCGCGCACGCAGCGGCACTCGACGGGCGTAGGGGATCTGCTTGCACTTGCCATCGCCGCCCCAGCGCCAGTCGTGGAACGGGCAGGCGACCTCGTCACCCTTGACCTCGCCCTGGGTAAGATCCCCGCCCATGTGGCGGCAATAGCCGTCGAGGACGTTGAGCTCGCCCTTCGAGTCCTGCCAGACGACGAGCTTGGTACCGAAGCCCTCAATCGCGTGCGGCTTGCCGTCACGGAAGTCGGCAGCGAGGCCGAGGCAGTGCCAGCCGCGCGCGAAGCGCAGCGGTGCGGTTCCCTGATCCAGAAGGCGAGTGTCCGTCATACTAGAACACGTTACAGTTTTGTGGTTACCCTAGCAACATGCACATCGATCTGGAGCCGCAGCAGATTGCCCTGCGCGAAGAGCTCCGCGAGTACTTCGCACAGTTGGTCACCCCCGAGATCCGCGCCGGCCTGGCATCCGCGACGGGCGAGTTCGGCGAAGCGGGCGTCTATCGCGACGTCATCCGCCAGATCGGCACCGACGGCTGGCTGGGCATCGGTTGGCCCAAGGAGTACGGCGGCCAGGCCCGCTCCATGGTCGAACAACTCATCTTCACCGACGTGGCCGCCATCGCCGGCGTACCGATCCCCTACCTGACCCTCAACACCGTCGGGCCCACGATCATGCGATTCGGCAGCGACGAGCAGAAGGAGTACTTCCTCCCGAAGATCCTGGCCGGCGACCTGCACTTCTCGATCGGCTACTCCGAACCCGGCTCGGGCACCGACCTCGCCTCGCTGCAGACGAAGGCCACGCTCGAGGGCGACGAGTGGGTGATCAACGGCCAGAAGATGTGGACGTCCCTCATCCAGTACGCCGACTGGCTCTGGCTGGCTTGCCGCACCGAGCCCGACGCGTCGCGCCACAAGGGCCTGTCGATGATCCTCGTGCCTGCGCAGGCCGAAGGTGTCTCCTACACGCCGGTCCACACCGTGGCGAGCGTCGGCACCTCTGCGACCTATTACTCCGACGTCCGCGTCCCTGCCGAGAACGTCGTCGGCGAACGCGGCGGCGGCTGGGCTCTGATGACCAATCAGCTCAACCACGAGCGGGTGGCGCTCACGTCGGCCGCTCCCCTCCAGCACTCGCTGACGTTGGTCAAGGACTGGGCGCGCGAAACCCGCAACCCCGACGGCTCTCGCGTGATCGACACCGAATGGGTGCAGATCGCGCTCGGCCGGGCGCACGCCCGGATCGAGGCGCTGACGCTGATCAACTGGAAGCTCGCCGCCGACGCCGATCACGGCGTTGCGCTGTCTCCCGCGGAAGCGTCGGCGACCAAGATCTACGGCTCCGAGCTCGCCACCGAGGTCTATCGCGCGCTGATGGAGGTCGTCGGCCCGCACGCCGGCATCACGGGCGACTCCCCCGGGGCTGCCCTGGCCGGGCGGCTCGAGCGCTTCCACCGTTCCTCACTGGTGATGACGTTCGGTGGCGGCACCAACGAGATCCAGCGCGACATCATCGGCTACATCGGACTCGGCCTGCCGGCCGCGAAGCGCTGAGAGGCGACCATGGACTTCCTCTTCACCCCCGAGCAGGATGAAGCCGCCGAGCTCGCGGCGCAGATCCTCGCTGACAAGACGACCAACGACCGCCTCAAGCAGGTCGAGGCCGGCGGCGACCGCTTCGACCGCGACCTGTGGGCAGACCTGGACACCGCCGGCCTGCTGACCCTGCACGTCCCGGAGCAGTACGGCGGCGCCGGCCTGGGCCTGATCGAACTGGCCCGGGTCCTGGTCGAGGTCGGCCAGCGCGTGGCACCCGTTCCGCTGGCCGTGCACGGAGCCTGCACCGCACTGCTGTCCGAATTGGGCGTCGACCCCGGCACGAAGCTCCACGCCGCTGCGGTGGCCGAAGAGCGCGCGCACCTGCCTGCTGTCCCGGTCGTCACCGCCGATGGTGCGGGCGCCCTGACCGGCACCAAGACGCTCGTCCGCGCCGGCATGGCGGCCGACACCTACCTGGTCACCGCCGCCGGCCCTGACGGGCCGGGCGTGTACGTCGTCGATGCGACCGCGCCCGGCATCGAACGGGTCGCGCAGAAGACGAGCGATGGCGACCTCGCGGCCCAGGTCACCTTCACGGGCGCGTCAGCGACCCGGGTCGGCGACGCGTCGACCGCGACACGTCTCGGCGAGTTGCTCATCACCCTGGCGGCGGCCGAGCAGCTCGGTGTCACCGAGGGCGCGTTGAAGCTGACGGCGTCGTACGCGAAGACACGGGAGCAGTTCGGCCGTCCGATCGGCACCTTCCAGGCGGTCTCGCAGCGCCTGGCCGACGGCTTCATCGACGTACTCGGCCAGCGGCTGACGCTGTGGCAGGCGGTGTGGCGCCTCCAGGAGGGCCTGCCGGCCGCGACCGAGGTCGCCACCGCGAAGCTCTGGGCCGCCGACGCTGGTCACCGGATCGCCCACACCACTGTCCACGTGCACGGCGGCGTCGGCATCGACATGGACGGCGAGGCGCACCGCTACTTCACCAGCGGCAAGCGGTTCGAGTTCCTGTTCGGCGGAGCCACCGAGCAGGCGCTGCTGATCGGCCGTGCTTTCGCGGCCAACTAGTCACACGAGACCGCGCCAGGGGTCCTCGCGCTGCCAGACCTTCGGGAAGTGCAGCGCGACCCCCTGCGCGGTCGCGAGTTCGTCGAGTACCCGCATCGTGACGTCGAGGTCGTCGCCCGCGTAGGGAAGCGCGCGCAGCGGCTGGTCAAGGGGACGGAAGAAGTCGTCCCAGTGGGTGAGGACGACTCGTCGCGCACCGACGGTCTCGACCGTCTCGGCCCAATACGTCCGGATGTAGTCCTCGTTCTGGATCCCGAGTTGGCCGACCCCGAGGTAGGCGACATCTGCCTGCCGTCCGGCGAGCGACCCGGCGACGTACCCGGCACTACCCTGGAGCAATGCGGTACGACCGCTCGTGTGCTCAACGAGGATCGACCACGCCTCGCCGCACTTGTAGGCGCCGGTCTTCACCGGGGGAACCAGCGGTTCGGTCACGACGCCCGGGAAGCGGTCCGGCGGGCAGTGGTGCGACTCGACCAGGGTGAGTGTGAAGGCGCCGTACGTCATCGGTTGGCCCGGAATCGCCACTTTGATCCGGTCCGCAGCGAGGCCATGACCCCGGCCGATGTTGGCCGTCGACTCGCCGCCGACCAGGACTGCACCGGTCCGGTCGGCCACGACCGCCGAGTCCAGGGCGTGGTCGTAGTGCGTGTGGACGGGCAGTACGGCATCGAGCTGGTCCACGCCGGCGCGGGCCAGACACCGGGCGATCCGGTGCCGGTCCGGCGCCATCTTGCCGACCGCCGTCCTGAGCAACGGCGGACGCGAGAAGAACCCGTCAGTCATCACCGCCGAGGAACCGTCATCGAGCAGCAGGCTCGCGACGCCGAGGAAGGTCACCCCGAACGCGCCTTCGGCCTCGGGTACGTCGAACCGGTCCGCGTAGTCGGCGAGGTCAGGGCGGCCGAGTTTGAGGCGCATTCCGGTCAGCCCGTGTAGGGAAGCTCGGTCTGCCAGCCGGACTCGTCCTGCTCCACCGCGGCACGCAGTGCGAGGGCGACGTTGTCGGGCGTGAACGCGCCCTCCTTCGCCAGCATGCCGCGCACCGTCACCGAGACAGCGCGAATGCCGTCGTCCTTGAGGGTCGCGTCGATGCTGCGGACGAGGTTCTGGACGCCGGCCTTCTGCACGCCGAGCGAAGCGGCACCGAACCACGGAGAGTCGGCGGCCATGCTGCCGGTGACGGAGATCCGGGCGCCGCTGTTGAGGTAGGGGCGCGCCGCCTGCACGAAGGTGAGCAGAGCACCCACGCCGAGGCGGACGTCCTCGAGCAGTTCGTCCGGGGTCAGCGTCAGCGGGTCCTTCTCCCGGTACGCCGACGGGTTGAAGTGGATGACGTCGAACTGGCCGACGTGCTCCCCCATCCGGGTCACCGCCGCACGGGTGGCGGCGTCGTCGGTGAGGTCGACGACCGCCGTACCGGCGGTGCCCCCGGCCGCCTCGACCTCGGCACCCAGCGTTGCCAGGACGCCGTCCTCGGCGCCGAGGAGTCCGACGCCGAAGCCCTCGGCGGCGTACAGCCTGGCCAGCGAGCCACTCACACCCGGACCGGCACCGGCGATCAGCACATTGCGCGTCATGCCCCCATTCTTGCCCCATCGCACTTGCCGCGTGACCCGGGCCAGCGTTTCCTTGAGGGAGGCTGCCGCACGACCACGGAGGCCGCATTGCCGGACCAATCACGGCGCTCGGGAGCCGGCACCTTGTGGCTCGGGGCGCACGCGCGCTCCGAGCATCAGTTGTCCCTGCAGTTCGGTCTCGACGACCTGAGGTTCACCGCGTCCTACTGGTACGAGGACGTCGATCTGATCGACCTCGAGCACCGGTACGGACCGGAACTGCTGGACAGGGTCTACTTCCACCTCGCAGCGTTCACCGCGAACACCCTGGTCAGCCTGCAGCCCGCGTCCTTCGACCCGGGCCCCTACCAGCGCCACTGCACACCGGAGTTCTGGTCGCTGTGGCGGCAGGTCATCCACGGCGTGTGGGCGCAGTGGCGCTTCGAACACGACCTGTCTGACTACGAAGGGCCGGACCTGCTCCGGTCGCCCGCCGAAGCCGTCCCGAACCCCACCTCCATCAGTGACGCGGGCGTACCGAGAATCCTGGCGTTCTTCGGTGGCGGCAAGGACAGCGTCGTCTCCCTCCGCTTGCTCCAGCAGGCCGGCATGCCGTGCGACACCCTCGTCTACTCCAGTTCCACCTACGGCTGCGCCGAGAAGCAGCACGCCCTGTGCAGCACCCTCCTCGACGCCCTCGACCTGCCTGCCGACCAGCGTCGCCGCATCTGGTCGTACGACGACCTGGTCGACAGTCCGGTCGCGCGACTCATGCCGCAGCGCGACCTGCTGCCCCTCACCGCAGCGGAGACCCCCGCATCGGTGTTCGCCGCCGTACCCCTGGTGCTCGCGCACGGGTATCGCGGTCTGTCCCTGGGACACGAGCGCAGCGCCGACCAGGGCAACGCGGTGTGGTCGCCGACCGGAGACGAAGTCAATCACCAGTGGGGCAAGTCCGCGGAGTGCGAGCAGGTCCTCGCTGACTATCTGCGCACCCACCTCGTCGACAACTGTCACTACTTCAGCCCGTTGAAGGCGGTCCACGACCCGCTGATCTTCACCCTGCTGGCCGCCGAACCGGACGCCATCCCGTTCACGCACTCCTGCAATGTGGAGAAGCCATGGTGCGGCCGCTGCGCGAAGTGCGCGTACGTCTGGCTCGGCTACAGCGCTTACCTCCCTGCCGACGTCGTCACCCGGACATTCCACGGACACGGCAACCTGTTCGACCATCCCGCCAACCAGGTGTGGTTCCGGCAACTGCTCGGCCTGTCCGAGCACACGCCGTTCGAGTGCGTCGGCGGGATCGAGGAGACGCGGCTCGCCTTCGCGTTGTGCCAACGCCGTGGCCTTCGTGGCGTGGCGATGGATGTCTTCGAGCGTGAGGTGCCGCCGGTGGACGTCGACGCCCTGCTGGCCCGGTACCTGGACGTCGCTTCACTGGGCGACTGGTGCCCACCGGCGTGGAGGGAATCGCTCGAGGGCCGCTTGCGTGATGCTGCGGCCGAGGCCCGACCCCGGATGGCTACTTCTTGAACGAGCGGAAGCCGACGTAGTCGTAGTGGTCCCACTTGCTGGCGTCCATGTGGAGCGAGATCGACAGGATTCCGACGCCCTCGGTCGCGTTCATCGCACTGATGAAGAGGTCGTGGCCGACGTTGAGCCCGGTGTGGCCGGACGCGCCCTTCACCTGGTTGTGGAACGAGACCAGGTCACCGGTCTGGGCGAAGACACCCGGCTGCAGTTCCTCGGGATTCTTCGTCTCCTTCGTCTTCTCCCACTGTCCCTTCGCGTTCTTGATGTGTTTCTCGAAGATGCCGCCGGCCAGGAGGTACTTGGCGATCACCTTGCCGCGTCCGTCGAACTCGAAGATCTCCGCCACTGACTTGCCGTCCGCGGCGAGATGGATCAGTTGCGAGTACGGGAAGTGCTTGAGCTCCTTGCCAGGTTCGAGCCGGGCCGTGCCCTTGTCGACGTCCGCGGCCAGGTCGTTCGCCTTGTAGGACCAGGTCTTGTCGGACCCGTAGAACGGGTACTTCGACTTCCCGATCGCTCCGCCTGACTTGGCCAGGTACGCGTCGGCGACCAACTTGTTGCACTTCCACGCGTTCTCTCCGAAGGCGCCCGTGCTTCCGGCGACACCTGGATTCTTCGCCCCTTCGGTGCCGGAGTCGGTGTCGGTCTTCATCCACGACTTGTTCTGCGCGCTCGGGGTCCCGGCGACCTTCTCCATGTTGAGCTTCTCCGCCGAGAACACGATCGCCTGCAGTCGAGCGGGCAGCTTGTCGAAGCTCTTCACCGCGGCGATCTCGCCTGCGAGGTCGTTGACCGCCGCGAGCAGTCGGACGTGGAAGCCCGAGTCGTCGCCGTGTGGACCGGCAGACCCATGCAGGGTGGCGTAGGCGAGCATCTTCTTCAACGCAGCCGCGGCACGCTTGTGACCGGCCTTGTCCAGCGCATCGACCCGGACGGCACCGACGGTGCCGAGGATCATCGCGCGGACGCTCTCCCCGAACCGCTGCACCGTGGCCTGGTTGCCGGCCCAGCGCTGCAGCGTGGTGACGTGGTGGACGTCGGCCGGCCACGTGCCCGGAGAACGGTTGGGCATCGTCGGCGCCCGCAAGACCGTCGGAACCTGAGCCGCGGTGCGCGGCTCACTCACCCCGCCGCGGGTACGGCGAGGCTCAGCGGGCGATCTGGTACGCATCCCTCCCATCGTCGGCCTGTTGCCGGCAATGCGGAAGGGTCCGTCGTCAGTCGATCAGGTCCTCGACTCCGTTGGTCAGTCGCACGACGTGGAAGCCACTGGTGCCGTCGGTGTACCAGACACTGCGCCCGACCGGATCCCACGCGGGTTGGGAAAGGGCGCTCGCGCCGCCCTTCGAAGGCTTGTTGAAGTAGGCGACTTCGCGTGGGTTCTCCACGTCACTGATGTCGAAGATCCGCAACCCGGACCCGACCATCGAGCACGCTGCCAGGTTCGGCGCGTCCCGGCGCGGGACCGAGCAGTAGTGCGCCGAGTAGCCACCGATCGGCAAGCCACTGCCCGGATCCTTGAGCACCTCAGGCGTCCGGTTCACGGCCTGGTGCACCTCGAGTCGGATGTCCGAGACCAGGGCCGGGCTCTCCGGGTCCGTGACATCGATGATCCGGGCACCACCGACCGGGCTGTTCTTGAAGTCGACCGTCCATCCGTCACCGAACCAGTCGGTGAACTCATCGACCTCGAGCACGTAATTGCGGCCGTCTCGGTGGAACGGCTCCGCGACCTGCGGGATGGAGATCCCCGGCCAGTCGATCTCCGACAGGAGACTGACCTGTGGCTTCGTGACCCGGTCCTGGACCTGCGACACGTCGTAGATCTGGAGGCTCGGCTTGTCGAGGATGGAGTTGGACGACGGGGTGCCCATGTTCGCGACGTACATGGTGTTGCCGTTGTCGGAGAACCGGAGGCCGTGGGCAATGACCCCCGACTTGACGAGGACCACCCGCGGCCGCCGCGGGTCTGCCATGTCCACGGCGGTCATGGTGAAGCCCGCTGCGCCGGCGGTCCAGAACGTCTGGCCGTCGGGCGTGAATCCACTCTCGTGCCCGAGTACGCCGGAGAGTGTGGTCGAGAGGAGCTTCGGTTTACGGCAGTCGGTACGGACGTCGTAGACGTCGAGGATGCCCGGTGCGGTGGCGAGGGTGCCCATCACGCCCACCAGCAGTCCCCGTTCGGCGTTGACCAGCAACGACTCGTGCGGGCTCAACATGGCCGGAGTGACCAGGTTCGCGGTCTTGCGCGGCAACGCCGGGTTCGTCATGTCCAGCACCACGACGCCGAGCCCGGTGCCGTTGAGCAGGTTGCCGACCACGTCCATCCCGAGGATCCGGGTGGAGTCGTAGAACGCACAGGTGTGTCCCTGGGCGTCGGTGTAGCGAAGGGCCTTGAACCCGCCGGTCGTGCCGTGGCGGCCGACCTGCTCGGTGTTGCAGGTGTAACCGGCCAGCACCCGCCCGGAGTCGTAGTCCGCCTTCGGCACACGGCCCTGGAGATCCGTGGTCTCCGGACGCGACCCCGGACCGCAATCGGCTTCGGGCACAGCGGTGGGAGACACCTGGTCGTCGGCCGCAGCGAGGCTCCCTCCCACCGTGAGTCCGGCGACAGCAGCCGCAATGGCGATCCGACGTTGGAGAGCCCCCATGCCCGTTGCCCTCCTCATATTCCGGCGATGCCGTCCAGCTTCTTGACCGTCGACTCGAACTCCGCGACCAGGTCGGCGACGACCTCGGCCACCGGCCGCACCTCATTCATCCGGCCCACGATCTGACCGATCGGCATCGAGATGACGTCCGGGTCCCCGGAGGCGTTGATGCGGTTGTGGGCGTCCGCGACCAGCAGGTTCTGCAGCGGCATCGGAAGCGGCGCGGGAGCACCCTCTTCGTTCCATGACTCGGTCCACTTCGTCTTGAGCAGACGGGCCGGCTTGCCGGTGTAGATCCGGGTGCGCACGGTGTCGGACGACGTCGCACGCAGGAACGCGGTCTCCCAGCCCTTGTTGCCGGACAGGTTCCGGTACTCCTCCGTGCCGAGCCAGATGGAACCGGTCCACACACCCTGGGCGCCGAGCGCCAGGGACGCCGCGATCTGGCGACCCGAGCCGATGCCACCCGCGCCGAGCACCGGGACATCGGGACCGACGGCGTCGACGATGTCGGGCGTCAGCACCATGCTGGCGATCTCGCCGGTGTGGCCGCCTGCTTCGTAGCCCTGGGCGATGATGATGTCCACGCCGTTGGTGACGTGGCTGAGCGCGTGCTTCGGCGCACCTGCCAGTGCCGCGACCTTGAGGCCGGCAGCGTGGCACTGCTCGATGACGTCGACCGGCGGCGAGCCCAGCGCGTTGGCGATCAGGACCGGGCGGTGCTGCAGCGCGACGTCGACGTGCGAGCGCGCCATCGAGTGCAGCCAGCCGAGAACACCCTCGCGACCTTCACCCTCGGGCAACGGCGGGACACCGAGCTTGAGGAGCGTTTCATCGACGAACTTCTTGTGCTCGTCCGGGATGTACGCCGACAAGTCGGTCGACGTGCCCTCGGTGGGAATCTTCATCGGCATCACGACGTCGACGCCGTACGGCTTGCCGTCGGTGTTCTCGTCCATCCACGTGAGGACCCGCTCGAGTTCCTCGGTGTCGTTGAAGCGCACACAGCCCAGGACGCCGAGGCCGCCGGCGCGCGAAACGGCCGCAGCGACGTGCTCCGAAGGGGTGAAGGCGAAGATCGGGTACTCGATGCCGAAGGCATCACACAGTGCGGTCCGCATCAGACCGACACCTCCTCGGTGCGGCTCTCGAGCGCCAATTCCTTGGCGCGTGGGTATTGGGCCTTGCCGGTGGCGTTGCGCGGGACCTCCGCGACAAGGGTCAGCACACGCGGCAGCTTGTAGCCGGACAGGTGCGAGCGCAGGAAGGTCCGCAGCTCCTCCAGTTCGACGGTCGCTCCGGCGCGGGGCTCGACGACAGCAGCCACGGTCTGGCCGTACTTGTCGTCGGGGAGACCGACCACCAGGACGTCGTACACGCCGGGGTGTGCCTTGATCGCCTGCTCGACCTCTTCGGGGTAGACCTTCTCGCCGCCGGTGTTGATGCAGTTCGAGCCGCGGCCGAGCAGCGTGATCCGGTTGCCCTCCTCGATCCGGGCGTTGTCGCCGGGGATGGAGTAGCGGACACCATCGATCTCGATGAACGTCTTGGCCGACTTCTCGGGGTCCTTGTAGTAACCGACGGGCACGTTGCCCGAACGAGCCGTCCGGCCCACCTTGCCGACGTCGGTCACGGGGTCGAGGATCTGGTTGTCGTCGCCGAGGATCACCGTGGTCGGAGGAATCGAGACGACCGGTCCGTCAGTGGACAGGGCGCTGGCGTCCTGCAGTCCCGTGCCCTGGAAACCGGTCTCCGAGGAGCCGATGGAGTCGGTGAAGACCGCGTTCGGGAAGTGCTTCATCCAGCGCTCCTTCACCGACTTGGAGAAGATCGCTGCGCTGGACGCGATCGCGAAGAGCGTCTGGCCGGAGTAGTCGCCGGCTTCGAAGGCGTCGATCAGTGGCACCGCCATGGCGTCGCCGGTCATGAACATCAACTGCACGCCGTGCTGGTCGACCAGCTCCCAGGTGCGGATCGGATCGAACTTCGGCTCGAGGATGGTCACCTGACCGGCGAAGAGGTGCATCAGGAGCGACGCCTGCGCGCCGCCGTGCATCAGCGGGCTCAGCGGCAGGGTGACCAGGCTGTCCTGCAGCGCCTTCTGGGACTGGTCGTACTCCTCGAGCGGCTCGGCCGTCATGAAGTCGATACCACCACCGAGCACGCGCCAGAAGTCCTCGTGGCGCCACATGACGCCCTTGGGGAAGCCGGTCGTGCCGCCGGTGTAGATGATGTGGATGTCGTCGGCGCTGCGCTCGCCGAAGTCACGAGCGTCGGACTGGCCGGCAACTGCCTCTTCGACCAGGACGCCGCCGTACGACGACACCTCGCTCGTGTCACCCGGCTCCAGCGGGTTCGGTACGACGACGATCGTCTGCAGCTTGTCGAACTTCGGAGCCACCTCGGCGACCAGCGGCGCGTAGACCCGGTCGTGGACGAGACCGACGAGGTCCGCGTTGTCGAAGAGGTACTCGAGCTCGCCGGCGACGTACCGGAAGTTCACGTTGATCGCCACGGCCCGCACCTTGAGGATCGCGATCAGGGCGACCACGTGCTCGATGCTGTTCTTGGCATAGAGGCCGACGTGGTCGCCCTGCCCGATGCCCTGGGCCTGCAGGTAGTGCGCGAGCTTGTTGGACTCGGCTTCCAGCTCGGCGAAGGAGATGACGCGATCGCCCACCTGTACGGCGGGCTTCTGAGGGACGACGTCGACGGCATGTTCGAAGAGATCGGCGATATTCAAGGCCACGATCCGAGACTAGAACACGTTTCACTTTTTCGCTAGCGTGGTTCACATGTCCCCCACCGAAGACGCTGCCAACGACCGTGGACCCGACTGCCTGGTCGAGCAGGACGGTCACAAGCTGATCGTCACGATGAACCGTCCCGAGCGCCGCAATGCGCTCTCCGGCGACATGTTGCGCATCATGGAAGCGGCCTGGGACCGGGTGAACGAAGACCCCGAGATCCGCGTCTGCATCCTCACCGGCGCCGGCGGCTACTTCTGCGCCGGCATGGACCTGCAGGCAGCCGAGAAGAAGCCGCCGTCGGAGGCCTTCGAGTCCGGCGCGTATGACCCGACCGTCATCAAGGGCCTGCTCAAGGGCTTCCGGCTGACCAAGCCGCTGATCGCGGCCGTGGAGGGTCCGGCGATCGCCGGTGGCACCGAGATCCTGCAGGGCACCGACATCCGGGTCGCCGGTGAATCCGCGAAGTTCGGCGTCTCGGAAGCGCGCTGGAGCCTGTACCCGATGGGCGGCTCGGCGGTCCGACTCCCCCGCCAGATCCCGTACACCGTGGCAGCGGAGCTTCTCCTGACCGGACGCACGCTGCTCGCCCCGGAAGCGAAGGAACTGGGCCTGATCGGCCACGTCGTTCCGGACGGGCAGGCGCTGGCCAAGGCCCACGAACTCGCTGACATGGTCGCCGCCAACGGACCAATTGCCGTCCAGGCGATCCTGAAGACGATGCGCGACTCCGAGGGCAAGCACGAGGAGGACTGCTGGGCCGACGACGCGAAGGTCGGTGCACCCGTCTTCTCCTCCGAGGACGCCAAGGAAGGCCCGCGGGCGTTCCTGGAGAAGCGCAAGCCGGACTTCAAGGGACGCTGACGCCGCCCTTCAGGGCAGAGAAAGGTAAAGACTTTCCGATCTCTCTGGCGTCGACCTGACTGCAGGAAGATAGTGAGCACCGCACTCCTGCTTGTGCTCCCATCCCCCTATCGGCAGGTGGACTCCCGTGCGCCCTCGGAAACTTTTTGCTGCTCTCTCGGTGACCGCCATGGTGTCGGTCCTCGTCAGCCCCACCATCGCCCAGGCCGATCCCGCGCCGCCGGGATCATCCTCGACGGTGCGGTGCGCCAGCCCACCGACCACCGAGGGTGCGACCGCGGAGAACCGCGACCGCTTCGTCGACCTCTGGGCCAAAAGGTTCACCGACAACGCCTGGCGCAAGGACTTCGTCGCTCTCAAAGCGGTGCCGGCGGACATCCTCGCCGAGGGGTTCCACGGGCTCCCCGAGCCGACGCAGTTGTGGCTGAGCGTGTGTCTCCTCGAGGACCTGCTCGCCACCACGCACACGACGCCGACGGCTCAGGAACGCGAGACCTACCTGGCCGGCGTCGCGATGGTGATCTTCGGCAAGGAGGGCACCGAGGAGCTCAAGGAGGAGCTCAACGACACGACGCCGACTCCCCCGCCGGCCGACACGCCGCCGGTCAACCGTGACCAGACGGGCGAGGCGCTGGACGCCGTCGCGGAGGAGTTGGCGGAGGCGCCGAGGCTGACCTCGGCACAGCTCCCGCGTACGTCGGTGACCGCACCGACCGCCCATACGTCGAGCAACATCACGGCCGGCCTGCCGCCCACCTTCAACGACACCCTCACCTCGCTGCCGCTCGTCCCCCTGGTGCTGGACGCGCTGGACGCGGTCCTGCAGGAGGTCAGCAAGATCCAGGGCAAGCTGTTCACGCTGCCCGTCGTCAACCTGCTGTCCCCGCTGTTCTACAAGATCTGCGCCGAGTCGCCGACCATGCCGCTGTCGTGCAGCATCTCGCTGCCGGTCGGCGTCCCGGTGCCGGCCGACGTCACGGGCGACAACCTGCCCGACGTGCTGGCGCAGCTCAACCCGGTCACCAACCTGATCGACGTCGGCGCCCGGTTCGCGGTGCAACGGATCGCGCCCAACAGCGGTCCCCTCCCCGCACACGTGTTCGCCGTCTACGACACCCCGGTCGTGAAGAAGCGGGTGGCGGTCGGCATCGACGGCCGAGCGTCGACCCTCGGAGGCAACAGCACTGCTCGGGTGCTGCTCAAGAACATCGTCGACGCGATCACCGGCGACATCCGGATCGCCGCGGACGTCATCTCGACCAACCCGGGCCTCAAGGAGGCGATCACGTTCGGCGTGAAGTCGCTGACCGGTGGCAGCGGCGGCGTACCGCTGACCGAGCAGGA
This sequence comes from Nocardioides sp. WS12, assembly GCF_014108865.1. NCBI lineage: Bacteria > Bacillati > Actinomycetota > Actinomycetes > Propionibacteriales > Nocardioidaceae > Nocardioides > Nocardioides sp. WS12. Next base: position 3,250,769 of record NZ_CP053928.1, read on the forward strand.
CCCGCTGACCGGCTCCGTGCAACTGAGCCCGTTCCCGACCACCCTCAACGTCGGCGCCCGGATGACACACAGCAACACCGGCAGCAAGGACACGATCACGGTCGACACCCCGACCGCCACTCGCGTGGACGCGGTGATCGACCAGGCCACCACGTCCGGTCCGGTCGACAGCAACCGCCGCTTCACTGCGACGGTCGACAAGTTGCCGTCGTCGGTCCAGGTCGACCTGGTTCGCCAGGGCACTCACCAGAACATCAAGTACACCGCGAACGACGAGATCGACCTCGTCGAGGCGACCGACACCACCACGCCGGACGTGACCAAGCCGACCGAGGTCGACCACGCCGTCTACCAGGTCCACGGTGTCCCGAAGAACATGCAGGTCGACCTGAACGGCAACCTGATCACGTACGACGCCAGCGACTCAATCGACAAGGTCTACGCCGGTGTCGAGCGGATGGGCGGCGACCGGATCACGGCCGAGGTGCTGGACATCCCCGCGCACGCCAAGGTGCTCTTCGACGGCAAGAACTCGGTCCTGGACTGGGATGCGGACGCCGCGACCACCAGCGCCTCGGCGACCGCGCACCTGACAGCGGCCACCCTCGGCCTGGACCGCGACTTCGACGCGGGCCTGACCATCAGTTCGATCCCGGCCGAGTGGAACGCGACCTGGGCGGACGGCAACGTCCTCTTCGACGCACCCGCGGCGGGCATCGGCTCGATCGTCGCGAACGTCACGAACCACGAGGACTACTCGACGCTACCGGGCGACCACCTGACGGCCTACTACGACGAGGCCTCGGGCGACCTCGACGCCAGCCTCAAGATCAGCAACCTGCGCCGGGCTTCCTTCACCAAGTTGCCCGACGACGGGGACGGCGGCGGCTTCGAGGCCGGTCTGAACATGGGCGACAACAGCACCTTCTCGTTCGCTGCGGAGGCCCATCTGGACGAGGGCGACCTCGAGGCGTCCGGCAAGCTGAGCAATCTGCCTTCCGAGATCACCCTGCGCAGCGAGGGCGGCCGGATCACCTATGACGGCAACACCAACCCCGACCTGACGCTCTCGGTCGCGGCAGGTAAGTCCGCAGCGCTGGCCGCCACGCCGACACCGCCACAGGTCCACGGTGTCGCTGTCCGTGACGGGGCGAGCGGTTCCGACAAGGCCGTCCGGGCCAAGCTCTACCTGACCGGACTGCCGACGGGCCTCGACCTCGACTCCACCAACGGCGTCTACACGGTCACGGGCTTCCACCCAACCGACGGCACCCTGGTGGTCGACGCCAAGCTGCAGGCGCTCGCGCCCAAGCCGCTCAGCCTCTACCTGACGCAGGGCATCCCGACGGCCAACCCGGTGGACTTCACCTTCGGCCCGATCGTCACGCGCACCGAGCCCGACGGCAGCCACACCACCGGACTCGACTACGTCGCCAGCGAGGCGCTGGGGGCGTTCACGGCGAACGCGCAGTACGACAACACCGACGAGGCGCAGCTGACCATCAGCGCGATCCCGAAGACCATCAGCGTGGACGTCGCCTTCGGCGCGGACACGAAGACGGTCGGTATCGCGATGAACCAGGGCATCAGCGACATCACGGCGGCGTACAAACACGTGGGCGACGCGGACTTCGCTGCCTCCGTGCACCTGCACGACGTCCCGAAGACCGTCGACATCCTGATCGGCAAGGACACCTCCGCCGGCGGCGGTACGACGGTCGACGCACCCGTGTTCACGATGACGTCCTTCGCTCCCGGCCTCGACATCGACGCCTTCGCCTCCGCGCGGATCGCCGACCCGGTCGACGCCAACGCGGCAGTGAAGCTCACCGTCACCGACCTCGGTCAGGTCGTCACCGGCGACCTGACGGGGTCCCGGCTCCACATCACCTCGAGCCCGGCGACCGAGGCCTTCGCGCTCGAGGCGGCGGGCCGCATACAGAAGGACATCTCGCTCGACTGGGGCAGCGGCGAGGACGGCGTGACGGGGTTCTTCCAGAACCGAGGCAACCTGGGCGTCGACCTGAAGATCAAGCGGGTCACGTTGGGCCTGACCGACTTCTCCGACGTGAACCTGCGACTGGGCTTCACCACCGGCCTCGACGGGACCTTCGGGACCTTCACGTTCGGTCAGGACAGCGACCTGACGGTCGACCTCGAGGACAAGTTCTCGGTGTTCATCGACTGGCCCGACCCGCTGGGCTCGGACACCATCACGATCGTCAACATCCCGCACCTGGTCATCCCGTTCGGCAACGTGGCGCCGCGCTGGCACATCAACCAGAACATCCAGGAACGTGCGTTCCACCTCCCGATCATCCACTTCGGGATCGCGGACTGCGGTGTGTCCTTCGACGTCCGTCCGGCGCCGGGATACACGACGCCGGGCAACACGTTCACGCTCGGCCAGCCGACCGATGACGGGACGAACACGCCCGCCTGGCTGATCACGCCCGACATCAACCTGCTCGGGTTCTCGCTGCCCGACTTCGGGCTGGACATCATCGCCTACTTCCTGTCGCCGTACGGCAACAACATTCACCCGTACCCGGAGTGTCAGTGGCTGGTCTAGATCCCAGCGACCGGCGTGGTCCGGCAGCCCGGTTCCTCGGGCTGCCGGCCGCACTGGCCGTCCTCGCGCTGCTGTGCGGCGGCTGCAGCGACGACCCCGATGAGTCAGATGCCGACCCGTCGGCACCCGTCACGGACATCACGGTCGAGTGCGACCGGTTCGAGGACACGGCCCAGCGGATCACCGACGCCCAGACGGCGCTGTACGACGGCAAGGACTCCCCCGCGGACGCCGAGGCCGTCGACACGCTGGTCGCTGAACTCGACGCCCTGAAGGACGACGCTCCCGACGACGTGGACACCGCACTCACGGACCTCGGCGAGGGCTTCCGGTCGGCCCAGGAACTCCTGGCGGACCCGAGCGCGGCCGACGGTGCAGCGTTGGCCGAGCTGGCACCCGGACTGTCCGAGGACAGCCAGACGGTCACCACCTGGATCCTCAGCCAGTGCGATTGACCCGTTTCCGGACGCGCGCCGGGATCGGGCCACCAGCCGTCATCGTGAACGGCAGGGCCGTCGGGAACACGTCGTCGAGCGATTCGATGTCAGCCGCCCTGACGACAGTGGCCAGGGCGAGGGTCGCCTCCAGCATCGCGAAGTGGTCTCCGATGCACGATCGCGGACCGGCACCGAACGGGAAGAACTGCCAGCGGCTCCGCCCGGCGGACTGCTCGACCGAGAAGCGGTCGGGGTCGAACCGCTCGGGTTCGTCCCAGTACCGGGCGTCGTGCTGGATTGCGTACGCCCCCACCACCACGTTGGTCCCTGCGGGAATCCGGAATCCGTCCACAGCGACGTCCCGCATCGCCATGCGACCGATCGCCGGTGCTGGCGGACACATCCGCAACGCCTCATGGATGACCTGCACGGTGAACGGCAGCGACGGCACGTCCCCGACGGTCAGCGTTCGGTCGCCGAGTGCGGCCACCTCCGCCACGAGCCGTTCCTGGACGTCGGGGTGCCGCCCGAGCGCCCACAGGCTGTAGGCGAGGGTCGTGGCCGTCGTGTCGTGACCGGCCAGCATGAAGACGAGCAACTCCGCCCGGACCGCCTTGCGGGTCAGCGGCTTGCCGGTCTCGGGGTCGGTCGCGTCCAACAGGAGCCGCACCAGTTCCGCATCTCCGTCGGGTTGCGCAACCGCAGCGTCGATCGCGCTGTCGACCAGCGCGTGGAGAACCGCCATCGAATGGCGCATCCGGAAGCGCGCTGGCGTGGGCAGCCACATCGGCGAGCGCACGGGGCGCAACGACCTGTTCGTGACCCACTGCAGCACGCGGCGCACATGCGGTCCCATTGCACGGGCGTCCTTGCCCAGATCGAGGCCGAAGACCGACTTCCCGACCACTTCCAGGGTCAGGTGCCGCATCTCCTGATCGAGATCGACCTGGCCGCGTTGTGACATGTCGTCCGCATGGGCCTGCGCCGCAGCGGCCATGTGCCCCGCGAAGGCCACGACGTGCTTCTTGGTGAAGATCGGCTGGAGCGTACGGCGCCGGGCCAGCCAGCGTGCGTGCGCGAGGTTGAAGACGTTGTCGCCCAGCACGCGGTTCTGGACGTGGACGATCATCTCCTTGTCGAACGCACCATCGGAGGCAGCCAGGACGTCGTGGGCACCCTGCGGCGAGGTCACCACGACGAACGGCGGCACCAGCCCCCGGGGCCCGACCCGGACGGTCGTGACCGGTCCGCCGGCTGCACCGATCACCCCCAGCCCGCTGTCGAACTTGCGAACGTGGTGCAAGCGCTCAACGAGCCCCATCGGTACGTCCGGGGCAACCGGCAGCGCCCCGAGCTCCTTGATGGCGGGAGCGGCCATCCGTCCACGGTGCCACAGGCCGCCCCACCCCTCAATGGCCCGATCGGGCCATCGAGAGTGGGTGACGTGAGTCAGCCGATGCTGCGACCCTGGCCGTCCCAGAAGCGGGCACGCAGCGCCTTCTTGTCGGGCTTGCCCAGCGCGGTGAGCGGCAGCGCGTCGACAGCGATGATGTCCTTCGGCGCCTGCACCGAGCCCTTGCGCTCCTTGACGGCGTCCTTGATCTCGGCGACCACGTCGTCGGTGAGTTCGAAGCCTTCCCGCAGGACCACGACGGCCGTCACGGCCTCGCCGAACTTCTCGTGCGGCGTGCCGATCACGCCCACCTGCGCGATGGCCGGGTGTTCGGCGATGACATCCTCGACTTCGCGCGGGAACACGTTGAAGCCTCCGGTGACGATCATGTCCTTGGTCCGGTCGACGATGTACCAGAGGCCGTTCTCGTCCTCCCGCGCCACGTCACCGGTGTGCATCCAGCCATCCCGGAAGGTCGCGGCTGTCTCGTCGGGCAGTTGCCAGTAGCCGGCCGACAGGAGCGGCCCGGCGACGCAGATCTCGCCCGGCTCGCCCTGCGGCACGGGGTTGCCGTCTTCTCCCAGCAGGGCCGTCCGGAGGTACGCCGACGGGCGCCCGCAGGACGTCAGTCGCTCCTCGGCCGGCTTGCCGTCGGCGTCCACGTGGTCGCCCTTGGGGAAGTAGGTGATCACCATCGGCGCCTCGGACTGCCCGTAGTACTGCGCGAAGATCGGACCGAACCGCTCGATGGCCTCCTTCAGGCGCACCGGGTTGATGGCCGAGGCGCCGTAGTAGACGGTCTCGAGCGAGGACAGGTCGCGGGTGCGCGAGTCGGGGTGGTCCATCAGCGCGTAGAGCATGGTCGGTACCAGCATCAGGGAGTTGATCTTCTTCTCCTCGATGGTCGCCAGCACCTCGGCCGGGTCGAACCGCGAGGACACGAAGAGGGTGCCGCCCTGGAGCACCACCGGGACGAAGAACGCAGCGCCGGCGTGGGACAGCGGGGTGCACATCAGGAAGCGCGGTTCGGCCGGCCATTCCCATTCGGCCATCTGGATCTGCGCCATCGTCGAGAAGGCGCGGACAGTACCGATGACGCCCTTGGGCTTGCCGGTGGTGCCGCCGGTGTAGGTGATCGACGTGATGTGGTCCGGCTCGAGCACGGCTGCCTGGACCGGCTTCGGGGTGAAGGACGCAGCGACTTCGTTCAGGTCGGTGCCGACCTCGACGAGCTCGGGCGGTACGGGGCCGATCGTGAGCACCTGCTTCAGCCCGGGGCACTTGCCGAGCAACTCCACGGCCCGCGCAGCGAAGTACGGATCAATGACCAGGGTCGTGATCCCTGCATCGTTGATGACGTACGCGTGGTCATCGGCCGAACCGAGCGGGTGCAGCGACGTGCGCTGGAAACCCTGGGTCTGGCCGGCGCCGAGGATGAAGAGCACCTCGGGTCGGTTGAGCGCGAGAAGCGCCCCGGGCGTGCCGCGGCCGGCACCGAGGGATTCGAAGGCCTGGATGTACTGCGAGATCCGGTCAGCCGTTTCGGCACCCGTCAACGTGACGTCGCCGAGGTGGACGATCGGGCGGCGTGCGTGCCGCTTGAGTGCGGCCACCATGAGGTGGCCGTTGTGGGCGGGCGTGCGAAGCGTGTCAGTCACCCCGCCAGACTAGAACCTGTTCTAGTTAGGGGCAAGGTTCAGCCGGCGCGGCGCTCGACCGGTGCGACGAGCGGCGCCACGCCACCCAGCCGGCGCTGGAACCGCACCTGGTCGGCATGCGCGTCGAGGGCGTCCCAGAGTGCCCGGTGCGCGGACCACGGCAGTGGATCCTCCGAGGAGTGCCAACGCTCACCGAAGCTGATCCACACCGGGATCCAGTTCGCCGCGCAGTCCCACGCCCCCTGCTTCGACTCGACGAGTCGCCGCCGCACCTGGAACGCGGTGCGCGGCCCGTCGACGCAGATCGGTGCCGTGCGCACGGGCCAGACCCACAGGTCGAGCTCCATCAGCTCGAGCTCCAGGTCCCGGAGCAGCGCAGGATCCACCAGCACCGTGGCGACGTTCTCGTGCGGCTCCCGCCTCATGACCGGAACGCTAACCGCCGTCGCCGACAGCGGCCAGCGTTCCGGGCGAACTCAGGCCAACAGTTCGGCGACCTGACGGATCTCCGCCGCGCTGTGACAGGACAAGAGCAGCGTCGTCACCCCGGTCCCCTCCCATTGCGCCACTCGCTCACGGACCTCGCCAGCGGTGCCGATGATGTGCATGTCGTCGACGAGTTCGTCGGGGATCAGCGCCGTCGCCTTGTCCTTCTCCCCCGCCAGGTAGAGGTTCTGCACCTCGTCCGCCAGGGCCTCGTAGCCCATCCGGGCGAAGACCTGCGTGTGGAAGTTCTGCTCCTTGGCGCCCATGCCGCCCATGTAGAGGCTGACGAACGGCTTCATGAAATCGATGACGGCCTGCTTCTCGGCGGCGTCCTTCACGATCTGGAGGTGGCAGGTGGCCGAGATCTCGAAGTCGGCACGAGTACGACGCGCGCCGGGTCGGGCGAAGCCCTCGTCGAGCCACGGCTGGTACATGCCAGCGCTCTTCGGTGTGTAGAAGATCGGGATCCAGCCGTCAGCGATCTCCGCGGTCTGGGCGACATTCTTCGGGCCCTCGGCGCCCAGCCAGATCGGCAGGTCGGCGCGGAGCGGGTGCACGATTGGCTTGAGCGGCTTGCCCAGGTGCACGGCACCGGGACCGTTGTAGGGCAACGGGTGGTGCGGGCCGGCGTTGATGACCGGTTCTTCGCGGGCCAGGACCTTGCGAATGATTTCGACGACCTCGCGGGTCCGAGCCAGCGGCTTCGAGAACGGCTGGCCGTACCAGCCCTCGACGACCTGCGGACCGCTCACGCCCATGCCGAGGATGACGCGGCCGTTGGTCAGGTGATCCAGCGTGAGCGCATGCATCGCGATCGACGTCGGCGTGCGGCCGGACATCTGCACGATCGAGGTGCCGAGGCGGACCCGACTGGTTTCGCGACCCCACCACGCGAGCGGCGTGAACGCGTCACTCCCCCACGCCTCGGCGGTGAAGATCGCGTCGAACCCCGCGTCCTCTGCCGCGGCGACGAGCTCGCCGACACCTTGCGGGGGCTGCGCGCCCCAGTAGCCCAACTGCAGTCCCAGCTTCATGTCCTGCATCATGCCCGTCGAGCGAACGCATTTCTAGAACGTGTTTCACTTTTGAGCAGAACATGTTTCACTTTGGCCCATGAGCCGCACCTTGCAGGCGCCCGTCACGGTCGCCTTCGACTACACGCGATCGACCGGCCCTGTCGTCGGTCGCTTCCTCTCCGGACTCCGCGACGGGGTGGTCGTCGGCGGACGGACCTCGGCCGGTCAGGTCGTCGTACCGCCGCTCGAGTTCGACCCCGTCACCCACGAGGCAACGACCGAGTTCGTGGAGGTCTCCTCCGTCGGCACGGTCACGTCCTGGACCTGGGTCCCCGAGCCGGTCAAGGGCCAGCCGTTCGACCGGCCGTTCGCCTTCGCCCTCGTCACCCTCGACGGCGCCGACGTCCCGTTCCTGCACGCGCTCGACGTCTCGTCGCCCGCCGAGGTGACCACCGGCCTGAGGGTGCGCGTGCGCTGGGCTGCCGAGCGGGTGGGCCACATCAACGACATCGCATGCTTCGAACCGTTGGCCCCCGGCGAGACCGAGCTCGTTGCGTCGCCGGCGGCGTCCGACGCGCCGGTCACCGGCGTCGTCACGACGGTCTCCCTCGACTACAACTACGCGGCCTCCCCCGAGGAGTCCCTGTTCTACCGCGGCCTCAACGAGGGCCGGATCATGGGCCAGCGCTGCCCCACCTGCCAGAAGGTCTATGTCCCACCGCGCAGCGCGTGCCCCTCCGACGGAACGCCCACCGCGGAGGAGGTCGAGCTCTCGCAGACCGGCACCATCACGACGTTCTGCATCGTCAACGTCCCCTTCCTCGGCCAGAAGATCACCCCGCCGTACGTCTCGGCGTACGTCCTCCTCGACGGCGCCGACATCGCGGTGCTGCACCTCATCCTCGGCGTCCCCGCCGACGAGGTGCGGATGGGCATGCGGGTCAAGGCGGTCTGGAAGCCGAAGGACGAGTGGGCGTACTCCCTGGAGAACATCGACCACTTCGCGCCGACCGGCGATCCGGACGCCGAGTTCGCCACCTACCAGCAGCACCTCTGAGACGGGAGACAAGACAGATGCGTGACGTCGCCGTCGTCGGGTTCGCCCAGCGACAGATGCCCGAGTTCGACGGGTCCCCGACCTGTGTCGAGCTCCTCGTTCCCGTGTTCAAGGAGCTCTACGAGCAGACCGGCTGGACCCGCAGGGACGTCGGATTCTGGTGCTCCGGCTCCTCGGACTACCTCGCCGGTCGTTCGTTCTCGTTCGTCCAGGCGGTGGACGCCATCGGCGTCATCCCGCCGGTCAACGAGTCGCACGTGGAGATGGACCTCGCCTGGGCCATGTACGAGGCGTGGATCAAGATCCAGACGGGCGAGGTCGACACCGCCCTCGTCTACGCTTTCGGCAAGAGCTCGGCGGGAGTCCTGCGCCGCACTCTCGCGCTCCAGCTCGAGCCGTACACGATGACACCCCTGTGGCCCGACACCGTGTCCCTCGCCGGCCTCCAGGCCCGCGCCGGTATCGACGCCGGCGTCTGGGACGAGCGGGCCATGGCCGAGGTCGCGAATCGGTCGCTCACCGACGCCGAGAAGAATGAGTACGCCATCCGCAAGGGCGGCTCATCGGTCGACGAGCTCCTCGCTCGCCCGATGTACGCCGACCCGTTGCGCAAGCACGACTGCTCCCCCGTCACCGACGGGGTGGCGGCTCTGGTGCTCGCCGCCGGCGACAGGGCCCGCGAGGTCCGCGACCGTCCCGCCTGGCTCACCGGCATCGCCCACAATGTCGACCCGATGGGCATGGGCGTCCGCGACCTCACGCGGTCGCCGTCTGCCCAGCGGGCCGGTGCCGCGCTCGACCTCAGCGGCGTCGAGGTGGCCGAGCTGCACGCACCGTTCAGCCACCAGGAGCTCATCCTGCGCAAGGAGCTCGGGCTCGGCGACGACGTCGTCATCAACCCGTCCGGCGGCGCGCTGGCGAGCAACCCGATGTTCTCCGGAGGTGGCATCCGCGTCGGCGAGGCCGCGAAGAGGATCTGGTCCGGCGACGCCGACAAGTCCCTTGCCCACGCCACCAGCGGCCCCGCCCTGCAGCAGAACCTCGTCTGCACCCTGGAAGGAAACCTCTGATGGGCAAGCAGCCTGCAGCGATCATCGGCGTCGGGCAGACGCACCACCGCGCGAAGCGCGAGGACGTCTCCATGGCCGGCCTGTGCCGTGAGGCCATCGACCGTGCGCTCCTCGACGCCAACCTGACGCTCGACGACATCGACGCGATCGTCGTCGGCAAGGCGCCGGACCTGTTCGAGGGCGTGATGATGCCCGAACTGTTCCTCGCCGAGGCGCTCGGCGCGGCCGGCAAACCGCTCCTGCGCGTCCACACGGCCGGCTCGGTCGGCGGCTCGACCGCCATCGTCGCGTCGTCGCTGGTCCAGGCCGGCGTCCACAAGCGCGTGCTGACCGTCGCCTACGAGAAGCAGTCCGAGTCCAACGCGATGTGGGCGCTGTCCGTCCCGCTCCCGTTCAACATGCCCGTCCACGCGGGTGCCGGCGGCTACTTCGCGCCGCACGTGCGGTCCTACATCCGTCGCTCGGGCGCTCCGTCGCACATCGGCGCGATCGTCGCTGCCAAGGACCGCAACAACGCGCTCAAGAACCCGTACGCCCACCTGCACAACGAGGGCACCACGGTCGAGACCGTGCTCGCGTCGCAGATGCTCTGGGACCCGATCCGGTACGACGAGACCTGCCCGTCGAGCGACGGCGCCTGTGCACTGGTCATCGTCGACGAAGACACCGCCAAGTCGTCGCCGAACCCGGCCTGGATCCACGGCACGGTGATGCGGTCGGAGGCCACCACGGCCGCCGAGCGCGACCAGGTCAACCCGCAGGCCGGACGTGACGCTGCGGCCGCGCTCTGGAAGCAGGCCGGCATCACGAGCCCGATCGACGAGATCGACATGGCCGAGATCTACGTGCCGTTCTCCTGGTTCGAGCCGATGTGGCTGGAGAACCTCGGCTTCGCTGCCGAGGGCGGCGGCTGGAAGCTGACCGAGTCCGGCGAGACGGCCATGACCGGCAAGATCCCGGTCAACTGCTCCGGCGGCGTGCTGTCCTCGAACCCGATCGGCGCGTCCGGCATGCTCCGCTTCGGCGAGGCTGCCCTGCAGGTCCGCGGCGCGGCCGGCGAGCACCAGGTCGACGGCGTACGACGAGCGCTCGGCCACGCCTACGGCGGCGGCTCGCAGTTCTTCGCGATGTGGGTCGTCGGGTCGGAGAAGCCGACCAACTGACCCCGTGACGGGGCCGCGACCACCACGGCCCCATACTGGGAACGTGTCAGCCCCGACGGGGGCCGGCTTCGCGGACGTGGTGTAGTTGCAGCACGCTTTCCTTCCAGGAAAGGGGTCGAGGTTCAAATCCTCGCGTCCGCTCCAGGCCGGTGGGCGAGGCGGCCCTGATCGTGGCTCCGGCCCCGATAGCGTCCGGGGGTGGCCAGTTCTCGTCGCTCCAGCGTTCGTCGACGCAGCGCGTCACCGCGCCGTGCTGCGGCGCGGAAGTCGCCGCAGCCCTTGCCGGCTGCCGGTCCGGGCGAGCGTGTGTGGGTGCTCGACGTCCCCTACGGGACACAGGTCGACGGTGCCACCTGGCACCCGACCGTCAAGACCCACCTGTACGTCGGCCGCGCCCTGCCCGCGCACCTCGCGCCGTACTCTCCCGGGCCGTACACGCTCGGCCGGTTCATCGAGAACACCCTCAATCCGGAGACTCCGACGCCCAGCCCGGAGCCGACCGATGCCCTCGAGCCCCGGAGGATCCAGTTCGAAGCGGCCGATGCGATCGCGGCGCGCGCCGCAGCGGGCGGACGGCAGTTCCTGCTCGCTGACGAACCCGGCGTGGGCAAGACGATCGCCGCGGTGCTCGGAGCGACGGCAGTGGGCGACCTCCGTGGTGCGCGACGTGTGCTCGTCGTCGCCGACCGGCCTGCCGCGATCACCATCGGCCACTGGTGCCGCACGATCACGGCGCTGGGTCACGGCGGACTCGAATGGGTCGTGATCACGTGGGACCGGCTGGAGAAGGTCAAGGACCACACGTGGGACGTGATCATCGCGGACGAGGCCCACGCACTGCGACGTACGACGACGAAGCGGTGGAAGCTCTGGGCGCGAATCTCGGGACACGGGAAGGCGCACGACAAGGCGCCGTTCGTCATCGCGACGACCGCGACGCCCGGACACACGCCGCTTGAACTGCCGTACCTGGCTCCGGCCTATGCACAGGTGCTCGGCGAGCCGATGAGGGAGTGGACCTCGGCGACGCAGCCCGGGGCTGCGTTCGCGACCGCGCTCGAGCGCCACGGAGTGGGGGTCGAGCGGGGACGCTACGGCGCGACCTGGACCACCGATCCTGCGCGACGCGCTGCGGATCTCAAGCTGGTGCGCGGCTGGCTCGACGAGGAGCGTCCTCCGGCGATGCTGCACCGCGCCGCGCCGTGGGGCCCGGTGCCGATCTCCGGCATGCCGGTGGCGCTCACGCCGGCGGAGCGGTCGGCGTACGAAGCCCAATGGGGAGAGTTCTGCCGGGAGATGGACATCGCGCGGAGCGGCCGCAATGTCGCGAAGGGCCGGGCCGCGCTGATGCGCTTCCGGCAGAAGGCCGGGCTGATCCGGGTCGACTCGACGGTTGCCTGGATCGCCCAGCAGGTCGAGGCCGAACGGCAGGTGGCGTGCTCGGTCGAGTTCGTCGGGACGGCCGCCGACCCGATCGCCGACCGACTGCGTGACTCCGGCATCGAGGTCGCCTCGATCTACGGCCGCGACCGGTTCGACGTCGAGGCCGAGCGGCTCCGATTCCAGACCGGACAGGCGAAGGTCTGCGTCTTCACCACCGTCGCATCGATCAGCCTCCATGCCGGCGAAACCCTCGCCGACGGCAGCCAGGCGAGCACCGATCCCCGGGTCGGCGTCTTCCACCAGGCCCGCTTCTCGGGCATCGCCGGACGGCAGGTGACGGGGCGCACCCACCGCGACCACCAGGTCTCGCCGTGGCACATCGCGTACGCCGAGGACACCGTCGAGGAGCAGGTCGGCAAGGTGATGGTGGAGCGGATCGCCGCGGCCTCCGACACGGTGGGAAGCGACACCACCGGTCTCGCCGACCTCGCCCAACTCCTCGGCGCCGACTGGCTGCCGACCACGACGCTGACCGACGACGGCGCCTGACCGCGTGCCGCACAGGCCACGCGAAGTCGAGGGTCACGGCACTCCCCCGTTAGGCTCGTTTCGTGATTGAGCTCCGCACCCCCGCCCAGATCGAGCAGATGCGTCCCGCCGGGCGTTTCGTCGCCTCGGTGATCAAGGCCCTCTCCGAGAAGGCCGCCGTGGGTGTGAACCTGCTCGAGCTCGATGCCCTGGCTCACAAGATGATCAAGGACGCCGGTGCGGAGTCCTGCTACATCGACTACCACCCGTCCTTCGGCGCGAGCCCGTTCGGCAAGGTGCTCTGCACCTCGGTCAACGACGCCGTCCTGCACGGCCTGCCGTTCGACTACGTCCTCCAGGACGGTGACCTGCTCTCCGTCGACTTCGCCGCCTCCGTTGACGGCTGGGTGGCCGACTCGGCCCTGTCCGTGATCGTCGGTACCCCGAACGAGAAGGACCAGTGGCTCATCGACGTCACGCAGCGCGCGCTGGACGCCGGCATCGACGCCGCCCGCGCGGGCAACAAGCTCGGCGACATCTCGTTCGCCATCGGCAGCGTCGCGCACGCCGAGGGCCTCAAGGTGAACCTGCAGTTCGGCGGCCACGGCGTCGGCCGGACCATGCACGGCGAGCCGCACATCTCCAATGACGGCCGCCCCGGCCGCGGTCTCAAGCTGCGTCCCGGCCTGGTCATCGCGATCGAGCCGTGGTTCCTGCACACGACCGACGAGATCACCTTCGACCCCGACGGCTGGACCATCCGGTCGGCTGACGGTTCGCGGGGCGCTCACACCGAGCACACGGTCGCGATCACCGACGGCGACCCGTTGGTGCTCACCGCGCGCGACTGACGAGTCGGCGGGTCAGTCGTCCAGCAGTTGCTCGTGCCCGCTCGGGCACCGTCCGCGCGTGCAGTCGTAGAACCCTTCGTCGAAGTCGATCCACGTCGACCAGCACTTCGCGCAGTAGTTGAGTTCGCACACAGTGCAGCAGAACGCACCGAGGTCTCCGGTCAGCCGGGCGACGTCTAGCGGATCGATCTGATCCCGTCCGGAGACGAGCTCGACGAGACCAGCGGGCGCGATGCCGGTGTTCTCGCCAAGGAACACCAGCCGGTACGACGGGCCGTCGTAGACCGGGTGCCCTGCGCCCTGCGTGGAAAGGGTCGCTGCGACGGCTCCGCAGGCCGAGCAAGTGAACTCGAACCCGTCGGCAGCACGCAGTCCAAGGCGGGACACGTTGATCACGCACCCATTGTGCGGCGTACCGCGGGACGCAGGTGGCTAACTTGGGGCCATGGCTCGCAACCGGACCCTTGCCTGCGTCTTCGCCCATCCCGATGACGACGCTTACGGCGTCGCCGGCAGCGTCGCGCTGCACGCCGATGACCCGGACTTCAGGTTCGTCCTGATCCACGCGACGTACGGCGAGCAGGGCGAGATCCGCGACGGGTTCCCGGCCACCCGCGAGACGCTGGGCGCCGTCCGCCGAGCCGAGGACGAAGCCGCGTGGCGGGCGCACGGCCGGGTGCCGGACCGCCACGAGTGGCTGGGCCTGCCCGATGGCGCACTCGCGGACGTTCCGTTCGAGGACGTCGTCGGTGCGGTCGCGCGAATCCTCGACGAGGAGGATCCCGCTGTCGTCGTGACGTTCGGACCGGACGGGATCTTCGGCCACCCCGACCACATTGCGATCGGCGCAGCGACAGACGAGGCCTTCGCACGCCTGCGTTCCGAGGACCGCTCCGGCTTCCAGCGCCTGGCGCACGGGGCCGTTCCGCAGTCGGTGTTCGAGCGCTGGAACCGCCAGCGTGCCGAGCTCGGGCTGTACACCTTCGACCCGACGCAGACCTTCCACATGCGCGGCGTTCCGGACGAGCAGATCCGGATCACCGTGAATTGCCGCCAGCACGCCAGCCAGATCGTGGCCGGCCTCCGCGAGCACAGGAGCCAGTTGCACGTGATGTCCGACGACCCGACCAACACCAAGCAGTGGGAGCGGCGGGTCGGGCGCGAGTGGTACGCCGTTGCCTGGCCCGAGATCGAGCCCGACGCACCCACGCTCACTGACCTCTTCGACGGTCTCGCCTGACGAGTCCTGTCGTTCAGGTCGAGAGCCCGCTGAGTCGACTTCGGGCGAACAGCACCATCGCCACGACCTGTGCCCCAGCGACGATCACCACCAGTGCGTCCAGATGACGGGTGACGAGGGCACCTGCCACGACGCCACCGGCCAGGGCACCGATCCCCTGCACGGCCGCGAACACGCCATAGCCGGTCGCGCGGCGATGGGACGGTACGACGGCCGCGACCTGCGCCTTGACCGTCGAGTCGAGAACACCGGTCGCCACACCCCACAGCGCCACGCCACCGAGGACGAGGGCGAGGCGGTCGGCGAACGCGAGAGCCGGTACGACGGCGACCAGCAACGGGACGACGTACAGGACACGGGCGCCCCAGCGGTCGAACAGGAAACCTGTGCCGAGGGCCGCGACGGCTGCAGTCAACATGGCGAGCGCGTAGACCAGTGGCGCGGCGGCGAGCGGCACCAGGCCTTCTTCGACGAACCGGTATGAGATGACGCCGAAGGTCATCAGGCCGGCGGTCGCCAGGGCGGAAGCGCACGCGAACAGGTGGAAGCGTGGCGGTAGGTCGATCCCCAGTGCACCAGCGAGGCCGGACCGGTGCGAGTTCTCGGCAGCGTCGACGGGCGGTTCCTCGGACACCGTGAGCGTTGGCACCCGTCGGGCCAGTTGCGCGAGCACCAGAAGTGAGAGCGCGCCGGGGATGGCCAGCACCGCGAAGCCCGGCCAGAGCACTCCGGTCGCCGCAGCGACACCGGCGACGACCAACGGGCCGGCGAAAGCGCCCACCTGGTCGAGCGCCTTGTGGACGCCGAAGGCCTTACCCATGTTGCCGCTCGAGGCGACCCTGGCCAGGAGAGCGGACTTCGAGGGACTCCGGATCGCCTTGCCGGCCCGTTCGCACAGGATCAGCGCCGCTGCCACGGCCACGCCCGCCGTACCCAATGCCGGAGCGATGGCGAGCAGGGGCACGCACACGGCGGTGAGGGCGTACCCGACGACCGTCAGGCGCCAGTGGCGGCCGCTTCGGTCCGCCCACGGTCCGGTCCCGAGGCGCAGCAGCAGCGCCATGGCTTCGCCGGCACCGGTGACGATGCCCACGACCAGTGCCGAGGCGCCGAGCGTGCCGAGGAACGGGCCCGAGATGGACCGCATCCCCTCGTAGACCATGTCGGCCAGCAGGCTGACGAACCCGAAGGCCACGATCGTGCGCCACGTGCTCCAGCCTTGCGCGGGTGCCTCGGTCACGCGTGGATCATGCCAGTCCCCGATGCACAGGTGACCACCACCACTTACCGAGCCCACCCCTCGGCGCCGGTCGTACGACGTCCGGCAGGCCTTCTACTCTGGACCCGTGCTCTACGAGGTTCTCCACACCATCGTCCCTCCCGTCGCGCGCGCGGTCTGGCGGCCGACGATCGAGGGCATCGAGCACGTCCCGATGTCGGGACCGGTTCTCATCGCGAGCAACCACCTCAGCTTCGCGGACAGCGTGGTGATCCCGATCGTGGCGCCCCGCAAGGTGGTGTTCCTGGCGAAGGCGGAGTACTTCACCGGGGCGGGGATCAAGGGCCGGGCGAGCAAGATCTGGTTCGAGGGCCTCGGGATGGTGCCCGTCGACCGCAGCGACACCCAGGCTGCCCTCAAGTCCCTCGACATCGCTCTTGAGGTGCTCGGCCGAGGCGAGGCATTCGGGATCTATCCGGAGGGCACCCGTTCGCGCGACGGCAAGCTCTACCGCGGCCGCACCGGCATCGCACAGCTCGCCCTGACGGCGGGTGTCCCGGTGGTGCCCGTCGGTTTGATCGGCACCGAGAACCTGCAGCCGGTGGATGGTGCCCTGCCGAAGCGCGCGAAGGTGACGGTCCGCTTCGGCAAGCCGCTCGACTTCAAGGGCCGATTCGACGGCGTACCGGCGGGCCGGGCGCGCCGCCAGGTCACCGACGAGATCATGGACGCGATCCACGCCCTCACCGGCCAGGAGCGGGTCGAGGCGTACAACGAGCGCCCCATCGACGCCTGACAATCCTTCGGCGCTCACTGCGATCCTGCGACAGGATGAGCGCGTGACCGATCCCCGCCTGGCGAGCCTGTGGACCTCCTACGTCCCTGCCTACGGCGTCGTCCGCCACGTGTTCTCGCGGGGCGACTTCGCCGCCCAGTTCGACGACCTCAACAGCGATTACCGCGAGGTCTGCCTCACGATCCTCGAGTGGCACAAGGGCGACTGGGCCGAGGTCACCTCCGACGACGACTGCGGTCTCCCGGAGCAAGGCGAGTGGTCCAACAGCGGTTGGGTGAACGCCCTTCGGGGTGGCCGTGCCTGGTCCGTTGGGCGTGGGCAGCCCAACGGAGAGGTCTCCGTGCGCCTCCATGGCAAGGAGTACGTCGCCCGGACAGACTCCGGCGGGTGGTGGCTGGTCGTGGTGCGAGCCCGCAAGCCGGAGCATGTCCCATTCCGTTGGCCCGGCCGCTGACGGCTTGGGTGATCAGGGATGCTGGACGCTGACCTTCCAGGAGGACCGTCACGTGAGCGCCATCGAGACCACCCCGACCGACGCCGTACCCCTGCTGCCGCCCGCACGCACCGGGTCCGACCTGCTCCGCGAACTCTTCGTCGGACTGCTCGGCAACGAAGCCACCGATGCACAGACCGATGACCTCGCTGCCCAGTTGCGCGACCTCCAGGTCGGGATGGCGCGGTTCCGGATGCGCTACCAGTTCGCGCTGGACGAGGTGACGACGAAGATCTCGATCCTTCGGGAGGAGTTCGAGCAGTCGCACGACCACAGCCCCATCGAGCACGTGCGCACGCGGCTCAAGTCCGTGGAGAGCCTGTTCGCGAAGGTCGCCAGGATCGACTGCGAGCCAACCCTCGAGGACATCGAGGTCAAGATCCGCGACATCGCCGGGATCCGGGTCGTCTGCCCGTTCGTCTCGGACGTCTACTGGATCAGCGACATGCTCACCGGTCAGCCGGACGTCACGGTGCTCGAGGTCGAGGACTACATCCGCTCCCCCAAGCCCAACGGGTACCGCAGCCTGCACCTGATCATCCGGGTGCCGGTGTTCCTGTCCGACCGCACCGAGCACGTGCCGGTCGAACTGCAGATCCGCACCATCGCGATGGACTTCTGGGCCAGCGTCGAGCACTCGATCTACTACAAGTACGACGGCATCGTCCCCGCGTCGCTGCTCGACGAACTGCACAAGGCCGCCGACACCGCCTCGTCCCTCGACCAGACCATGGGCCGGCTGCGGACCGAGGTGCGCGAGCTCGGCGCCTGAGCCAGACTGGCTCCATGGCTGAAGCTGCAGAACTGGCTGCACGCCTCGATGCCCTGGCCGATGCCTTCGGGCACCACGGGTACGACGTCCGCAGCAACCTTCTTCCGGGAGCAACGACGGACGAACTCGACGCGCTGGAGACCAGCCTCGACGTGACCCTGCCGGCGGCGTACCGCGACCTCTACCGATGGAGGGCCGGGACGGCTGACGAGTGGGGAACGGCCCCTCGCCTTCGCTTCCGCGACGAGGGCCTTCTCCCGCTTTCGCGGGTGCGTGAGGAGCGGGACAGCCTGGTCGAGGTCTATGGCTGGTTCGAGGGGGTCGACGTCCGCACGGTGGTGCCCCTTGCCACCTTCGAAGGCTCGACCCTCGCCGTGGCCTGTGGCCCCCAAGCTCTCACGCCGCTCGCCGAGCACCCGGTCATCTGCTTCTTCCACGGCATTGATGTCTACTACGACTCGATCGAGTCGATGGTCGAGACCGCGATCGCCTGGGTCTCGCAGCCCCACTGGGCTCCGTACGTTCCGACACCCAACGAAGACGAGATCTGGCGTCGGCACAACCGGTCCATCGAGTTCTGAGCAGGAGCGGCCACCCTCGAATCAGGCCGAGGAGGGCCGCATCTTCACCAGCCGGGCGCGCAGCGCCGGCACCCGGTCCGCGTTGGCACGCAGGTCGACGTACGTGTCGCCGTACACCCACAGCAGCGCGTCATCGAGCCGCCGTACGGCGCCCGGCGGGTAGCGGTAGTCCATCCGCTCCTTGAGCGCCTCACCGTCCACGGACCGCAGCGTCTCGCCGAGTTCATTGAGCGAGGTGATGCCCAGCTCCAGCACCAGTGCGGAGATCCACGTGTAGTGGTCGGTACGTGACCAGCCGGAGTCGGAGTACTGCCCGGCCAGGAAGGCCGCCAGTTCGCGCGGGCTGATCCGTGGGTCGTCGTCCTCTGGTTCGTCGCTCGGTCCGGTCATCCCGGACTGCAGTCGGTCGCGGATCGTGGAGAACTCACGGTCGGCAAGCTCGAGCAGGCCGGCGGCCAGGGTGAACCGGCGGTCGAGGTCGGGGACGTACTCGTCGGGGATGGTGCCCTTGTAGCGGATGTCGTGCTCGAACTCCGCCCACGCGTGCTGGAGGACGGTGCGCACCTGGATCTGCGCCTGCCTCCCCCTCAGCACCTCGAACTCGTCGTGGCCCTCCCGCGCCGGGTCGAGGCCGACCAGCAGGTGCCGGCTGGCGTAGCCCCAGCGCCCTTCGCTGGCCGTCTCACGGCCCATGTCGCGGTCATCGTGGACGACCACCTGGTCCTCCATGAGGTCAGCCACGGCCTGGACGTCGCTGTGCACGTAGGTGATGACGCGGATGCCGATCTGGTCGGTGATCTGGCGCAACGGATCATCGAAGACCGGCTTGCCGTCGGCCATCCGCGCCGCCTTCGCAGCGAAGGAGGACACGGACTTCGCGCGGCCGGTGACGGTCAGGTAGTTGATGCCCGCTTCGTCGAGGATCGACGTGACGAGCTGGACGAACTGGTCGGTCGCCTGACGCAACTGGGGCTGGACCTCGGCGTACTCACGGATCGCAGCGCCCGCTCCGCTCGCCACCACCGTGGCGGTCCTGGGGGCCGGCACCAGGTCCGCCGGGAGCGCGGGCGTGACGATGTAGCCGGTCTCGAAGTCGCCATAGGTGACGGTCTGCTCGGGCCGCCGCGTGGCGTACAGCGCGACGTAGGCGCAGATGACCGCGTCGACCTGGTCCTCGACGACCCGCAACTCACTCTTGCGCTCAGCCGTCTCGACCTCCTGCCGCAGAGCGGCCCAGGCGGCATTCGAGACGGTCATGGGCGGCTCGGCAGCGACGAGTCCCTCGACCAGACCGACCAGCACGAGCAGCTCCGCCCGGAGCTGCTCGAAGTCGCGGCCGGGCTTGTTCTTGTACTTGAGCGTCCGGCCCAGGCGGAACAACGCGACGGTCGCTGGATGCGGATAGACCTCGATCGCACGACGCGCGCGACCCGACCGGGGGTTCATGTCGAGGCCTAGACGGCCCGCGATGCGCGCTCCTCGCGGCTGACTGCTGAACTCCGGTTTGCCGGTGTTCGAGGGGTGCGCACCGGCATCGAAGCGGGCGAAGTCCTTGTTCAGTTCGGCCTCCGCGGGGCGGTTGCCGGTCTTGTTGACCACGATCAGCGGCGCGTCGATGGCGACGAGGCAGTCCCCGTCGACGTACGACGACAGCGCCTCGACGATCTCGTCGTCACTGGTCACCGTGGCCACCGACACCAACTGGCCGTCCGCATCAAGGACGGCCAGGCCGGTGGGCTTGCGGTCGCCCCACGCGAGGTCGACTCCGACGAAATGCATAAGGGGCAGCCTGCCCTACCGGCTGCCCCCATGCGTGGTGGACATGGATCAGTTGTCGGCGATCTTGTTCAGCACCTTGAAGTTGACGTCCAGGTCGACGTCCCATTCGACGTTGTTCTTGTCGAGCACCTCGACGTCGTAGGCCGCACCGCGGTCGTCGCTCGCCTCGACGTCACGGACCGTTCCGCCACCGACCGCAGCGAGGGCAGCCTTCTCGGCGGACGCCCGCTCGGTGGCGCTGAGAACGCGGTCGTCAGCGTCCGGGGTGTCATTGACGTCATCCGCGTCGACGTCGTTGTCGCGGTCGCCGGCGCGGTCATCACGGTCGTCGTCAACGTCATCGACGTCCTTGCCGACAACCTTGAGGTTCTCGTCGAGCGTCACGTCGATCTCGCTGCCATCGGCGCGACGGACCTCGACCTCGTAGGCCTCGCCGAGGTCGTCGCTGGTCTCGACGTCGACAGCCTCGCCGCCGCCGACGGCGCTGGTGGCCGCGCTGGCGACCCGGTTGCGCTCGTCGCCCTTGACGTCGTTGTCAGCGGTGGCGGTCCAGATCGTTCCGCCCACGGCCAGGACCGCGATGGCGGCGATGGCGGGGAGGACGATGCGCTTGCGGCGGAGGGTGCTGGTCTTCATGAGGGTGCCTTTCGGGCTGTTTTCTCGGGGTCCTGACTGGATGAACCCAGCCTCTCCCGACCTCGCTGAAGCCAGCCTGAACGTGCCTGAAAGCCCGTTCAGGAAGCGGATTCGGCCGGAAGGCGCACCCCGAAGCAGGCCCCGCCGAGGGGCGACGTCGCCACCTGCACGGTTCCGCCGTGGGTCGCCACGATCTCGCTGACGATCGCCAGACCGAGGCCACTGCCTCCAGCGTCGCGAGCACGCGCCTCGTCGAGCCGCACGAAGCGTTCGAACACCCGCTGGCGGTCTGCCTCGGGGATGCCGATGCCGTCATCCTCGACGACGAGCTCGACTCCGCCGTCCACCTCGCGCACGGCGATGGCGATCGCTGCGTCGGCGTGCCGCGCCGCGTTGTCGACGAGGTTGCGGACCACCTGGGCCAGGGCCACCTGGTCGCCGCGCACCCGTCCTGCGCCGATGGCCGAGGTGTCGACGGCCAGTCCCGTCCGACGGATCCGGCGCGCCTCAGACAGTGCCAGGTCATCGAGATCGACCTCCTGGGAGCGCCGTGGGGCGCCCTCGTCCGCACGGGTCAGCAACAGGAGCTGCTCGACGAGGCGCTGCATCCGCGCGCCCTCCTCGAGTACGGCGTCCGCGAGCTCACCTTCGGGCAGCGCACCGGGATGCGTCCTGGCCACCTCGGCCGTCTGCCGGATGCTCGCGAGAGGAGAACGCAGCTCGTGGGACGCATCCGCCACGAACTGCTGTTGCTTCGTGCGGGAGTCCTCCAGACGACCGAGCATCTGGTTCATCGTCTGCGCGAGACGGTGGATCTCGTCCTGTGCAGGCGGTTCGGGGACGCGCCGGTCCAGCCGGTCACCGGTGATCTGCTCGACCTCCCGCCGGATCCGCTCGACTGGAGCCAACGCGCGCGTGACCACGATCCAGGTTGTCCCGCCCAGCAGCAGGAGCAGCAGCGGGAGCCCGATCGCGAGCGGGCCGATGAGCGCAGCGGTCGATTCGTCGACGTCCTCCAGTGACACGGCCACCACGACGTCGTACTCGGTGCCGGAGAGGTCTGCCTTCTCGCTCACCACCAGGTAGCGGTGGTCTCCCTCGGGCAGGTCCACGGCGTCGCCGTCTTCCCGTGGCAGGGCAGGAAGGAGCGGCTGCGAACTGCGCACCACAGCGCCGTCGGCACCGAGCACCTGCCACACGAGTTCGTCGGGCTCGACCTCGTCATCGTCGTCCGGTTCGTCGTCGCCGTCGCCGACCTCGGCGGTCCCGGACTCCGGCAGTCCACCGAACTCGATCTGGTCCACCAACTCCGACACCCGCTGGTCGGCTGTCGTCTCGACGCCGTCGCGCAATGACCCGCGGACCAGCGCGACGAGCGCCATGCCGCCCAGGAGCAGCACGACCGCCACGACGAGCACGGCTGCTGCCGTCGTACGCATCCGCACCGAGGCCCGGCGCCAGAACACGTCAGCCACCGTCGCTCGCCAGGCGGTAGCCGGCTCCGCGGATGGTCTGGATCGCGTCGCGCTCGAAGGGGCGGTCGATCTTGTTGCGCAGGTGGCGGACGTAGACCTCGACGATATTGGGATCCCCCTCGAAGTCGACGTCCCACACAGCCTCGAGGATCTGCCGCTTCGACACGACGTCACCCTGATGGCGGGCGAGGAAGGCCAGCAACGAGAACTCGCGGGCCGTCAGCTCGACCTCGGTCTCGCCGCGCCAGACGCGCCGAGCAGCGGGGTCGACCCGGAGGTCACCGACAGCGAGTTCGGTCGGCCGCTCCCGCGCACCGCGCCGGGCCACCGCACGCAGGCGCGCCACCAGTACCGGGAACGAGAACGGCTTGGTGAGGTAGTCATCGGCACCGGTGTCGAGTCCCTCGACCTGGTCCCACTCGCCGTCCTTGGCCGTCAGCATCAGGATCGGCGTCCAGTTCTTCTCGGCGCGTAGGGTCTCGCAGACCTTGTAGCCGTTGATCCCGGGCAGCATCAGGTCGAGCACGATCGCGTCGTACTCGTTCTCGCGGGCCATCCAGAGCCCGTCGGTGCCGTCATGGGCGACATCGACGGCGAAGCCCTCCGCCTCCAACCCCAGCTTGAGGGAACGCGCGAGCCGTTGCTCGTCATCGACGACGAGAACGCGCATGGCAGACCTCCGGTGCTGGAAACAGTTCAGGGCGGTCCCATTGTCGTGGAACCACCCTGAACCTGCGCTGAAGGGAGATCAGGCGTACTTGACCTGCATCTCCTTGATCGCGTTGAGCCAGCCGGAGCGCAGCCGCTTCGGCTCCTCGGCCAACTGGATGTCGGGCGCCAGGTCGGCGAGCGCATCGAAGATCAGCTTGATCTCCATCCGGGCCAGGTTGGCGCCGATGCAGTAGTGGGCACCGTGGCCACCGAACGCGACGTGCGGGTTCTTCTCGCGGGTGATGTCGAAGGTGAACGGGTCGTCGAAGACGGTCTCGTCGAAGTTGGCCGAGGCGTAGAAGATGCCCACGCGGGCACCCTTCTTGACCTCCTGGCCGGCGACGACGACGTCGTTCTTGGCCGTGCGCTGGAACACCGTGACCGGCGTCGACCAGCGGATGATCTCGTCGATCATCGTGTCGGGGCGCTCCTTCTTCCACAGCTCCCACTGGTCGGGGTGCTGGAAGAACGCGTGCATGCCGTGGCTGATCGCGTTGCGGGTCGTCTCGTTGCCGGCCACGGCCAGCAGGATGACGAAGAACCCGAACTCGTCGTTGGTGAGCGCACCGTGGTCGTCGTCCTGGCCGACACTGACGAGCTTGGTGACGATGTCGTCCTGCGGGTTGGCGCGGCGCTCGTTGGCGAGTGCGTCGAAGTAGACGAGGAGCTCCATCGACGCGGTGGCCGGGTCGGAGGTGTTGTCCGGGTCGTCGTAACCCATCATCGAGTTGGACCACTCGAAGATCTTCTTGCGGTCCTCGTGCGGGACTCCCAGGAAGTCGGCGATGGCCTGGAGCGGCAGCTCGGCGGCGAGGTCCTCGACGAAGTCGCCTGCGCCGCGATCCACGGACTCCTGCACGATCTCGTACGCGCGGGCGCGCAGGTTCTCCTTGAGGCTGGCGATCGCACGCGGCGTGAAGCCGCGGGACACGATGCCGCGCATCTTGGTGTGGTCCGGCGGGTCGTGGTGGATCAGCATCGCCCGCTGGACCTCGACCTGGTCGCGCGTCATGTCCTCGGCGAACCTGATGATCACGCCATTCTCGGCGGTGGACCAGTTCTCGTTGTCCTTGGAGATCTCCCGAACCTCCTGGTGCCGGGTGCAAGCCCAGTAGCCGGTGTCCAGGAAGCCCGCGCGGGCTTCGGGCGGTTGTTCGATCCACCGGATCGGCTCGTTCGCACGCAACGAGCGGAACTCCTCGTGCGGCAGTGCGACCGCGTTGATGTCAGGGTTGGTCGGGTCCCAACCCGCCGGAAGGAGAAGCTCGGTCACGCGCCGGACCTTTCAGTAATGGAACACGTTCTAGTTCCGCCCACAGTACAAAGCGTTGCCCGGGAACGAAAGGGTTTCGCGAAGCGTGTTTGACCATCGGGACGAAACGAGAACCTGTTCTAGTTCGGTGGTAGCCTGCCCCCATGGGTACCCCTGTCATCGTCGATGCCGTCCGCACTCCCCTGGGCAAGCGAAAGGGCTGGCTCGCCGGCCTCCATCCCGCCCAGACCCTCGGTTTCATCCAGGCCGAAGTGCTCCGTCGCGCCGGGGTCGACCCGGCGCTCGTCGAGCAGGTCATCGGCGGCTGTGTCACTCAGGCGGGCGAACAGTCCAACGGCATGGTGCGCCGCGCCTGGCTGTACGCCGGCCTCGCGCAGGCCACCGCCGGTACGTCGCTCGACGCCCAGTGCGGCTCGGGGCAGCAGGCCACGCACCTGATCAACGACATGGTCGCCGCCGGGTCCATCGACGTCGGCATCGCCTGCGGCGTGGAGATGATGTCCCGCATCCCGCTGGGCGCCAACGTGCCTCCGGGCATGGGCGACCCGCGTCCCGCCGACTGGTCGATCGACATGCCCAACCAGTTCGAAGCCGCCGACCGGATCGCGAAGCACCGTGGCATCTCGCGGGCCGACCTCGAGGCCCTCGGCCTCGCTTCGCAGGCCAAGGCACGCGCCGCCGTCGACGAGGGCCGCTTCAAGCGCGAGATCGCGGCCATCGAGGCGCCCGTGCTGGACGCCGAGGGCAACCCGACCGGCGAGACCCGACTGATCGACACCGATCAGGGCCTGCGCGACACCACGCTCGAGGGCCTGGCGAGCCTCAGGTCCGTCCTGCCCGACGGCCTGCACACGGCCGGTACGTCGTCGCAGATCTCCGACGGCGCCGCGGCCCTGCTGATCATGGACGAGGACAAGGCCCGCTCCCTCGGCCTGACCCCGCGCGCCCGGATCGTGTCGCAGACCCTCATCGGATCCGACCCCTACTTCCACCTCGACGGCCCGGTCGACGCGACCCAGCGCCTGCTCGACCGCACCGGGATGTCGATCAGCGACTTCGACCTGTTCGAGGTCAACGAGGCCTTCGCGTCGGTCGTCCTGTCGTGGGCCGGCGTGCACGGCGTCGACATGGACAAGGTCAACGTCAACGGCGGCGCGATCGCCCTGGGCCACCCCGTGGGCGCGACCGGCGTCCGGCTCATCACCACCGCGCTGCACGAACTGGAGCGCCGCGACCAGTCCACCGCACTGATCTCGATGTGCGCGGGCGGCGCGATGGCGACAGGCACGATCATCGAGCGGATCTGATCCGGCCCCATCCGGAGACAGAACAAGAGGCGGTGTCCCCCCAGGGGGACACCGCCTCTTTGTTTGATCAGCGGTAGCTGACCGGCATGTCCTTGACGCCGTTGATCCAGCCGCTCCGCAGCTTCGTGGGCTCGCCAGTCAGGCTGACCTTCGCGTCGCGGTCGGCAAGGGCATCGAAGATCAGCTTGACTTCGAGCCGGGCCAGATTGGCGCCGATGCAGTAGTGCGCACCGTGGCCACCGAACGCCTGGTGCGGGTTGGTCTCCCGCAGGATGTTGAACGTGAACGGGTCCTCGAAGACGTCCTCGTCGTAGTTGGCCGACGCATAGAACAGGCCGACGCGGTCGCCCTCCTTGATCTGCCGACCGCTGATCTCGAGGTCCCGCTTGGCGGTGCGCTGGAAGACCGTGACCGGCGTGGCCCAGCGGATGATCTCGTCGACAGCGGTGTCAGGGCGCTGGCTCCGGTAGAGCTCCCACTGGTCCGGGTTGTCGATGAACGCCTTCATGCCGAGCGTGATGGCGTTGCGCGTGGTCTCGTTGCCGGCCACCGCCAGCAGGATCATGAAGAAGCCGAACTCGTCGTCCGTGAGGCCGTTGCCGTCGACGTCCGCCGAGACCAGCTTGGTGACGATGTCGTCCTGGGGGTTTCGACGACGGTCGTCGGCGAGCGCCATGGAGTACGCGAGGATCTCCATGAACGCGGTCATCTGGTCGCCGCCGAGCTCCGGGTCGTCGTACGACAGCATCTGGTTGGACCACTCGAAGAGCTTTCCGCGGTCCTCTTGTGGGACGCCGAGGAGCTGGGCAATGGCCTGGAGCGGGAGCTCGGCGGCAATGTCCGTGACGAAGTTCCCGGACTCCTTCGCGAGCGCCTCGTCCACGATCTTCTCGGCGCGCTCCTTGAGCCATTCGTGGAGGCTGCTGACGGCGCGCGGCGTGAAGGCGCGGGAGATGATCTGGCGCAGCTTCGTGTGCTCGGCCGAGTCGTGGTTGATCAGCAGGAAGCGGGTCTGCTCGAGCTCCTCGCGCGTCATGTCGGGCGCGAAACGAATGATCACGCCGTTCTCGTACGTCGAGAAGTCGGCCTGGTTCTTCGAGACCGCGGCGACGTCGGCATGCTTGCTGAGCGCCCAGTAGCCGGTGTCGAGGAACCCGGCCCGCGCACCCGGGTCGGCCTGCTCGATCCAGCTCACCGGAGCCGTCTGACGGAGCGCCAGGAGCTCCTCGTGCGGCATCCGCTGACGCAGGATGTCCGGGTCCGTCGGATCGAAGTTCGTCAGCATCGGGGCCTCAACAGCAGTCATGACCCCGACGCTACACACTTTCGTGCAGAAACGAAAGCCTTTCGTAAACGTGGCTAGCTACCCGTTCCGTAGACCGGCTCCGGCACCGGCGCCTCGGCCAGCAGTTGACGCAGGACGGGGCCGACAGAGGTCGCCTCCCAGCGCTGTCCGTTGTCGCGGGACGGGCCGTGCGACCAGCCGTTCTCGACCGTGACGACGCTGCCGTCGATCTCGATGACGCGACCGGTGACGTCGCCGGCCTCCTCGGACGCGAGCCAGGCCACGACCGGCGAGTTGTCCTCGGGAAGCGCCATGGCTGACGTGTCGAAAGCACCCTCAGTCATCCGCGTCTTGGCGACCGGTGCGATGGCGTTGACCGTGACGCCGTACCGGCTCATCTCGACAGCTGCCACCAGCGTCATGCCGGCAATGCCGGCCTTGGCTGCGGAGTACGTCGTCTGGCCGAGCGAGCCCTGGAGGCCCGCACCCGACGAGGTGTTGATGACCCGGGCCGCACGCTGGCGGCCCTCCTTGGCCTCGGCCCGCCAGTACGCACCGGCGTGGCGCAACGGCGCGAAGTGCCCCTTGAGGTGCACCCGGACCACCGAGTCCCACTCCTCCTCGGAGGTGTTGATCAGCATCCGGTCGCGCAGGAAGCCGGCATTGTTGACCAGGATGTCGAGTCCACCGAAGGTGTCGATCGCCTGGCGCACCATCGCCTCGGCGGCCGCGAAGTCGGCGACGTCGGCGCCGTTGACCACAGCCTCGCCGCCCATGGCCTCGATCTCGGCGACGACCTCATGGGCCGGCGACTCCTGCGTACCCTCGCCCGCAGCCGAGACGCCGTAGTCGTTGACGACGACCTTCGCGCCGTGACGCGCCAACTCCAGCGCGTGAGCGCGACCGATCCCGCGTCCCGCACCCGTCACGATTGCGACGCGACCTTCCAGCAACCTGCTCACTTGTTGTTCTCCTTGTTCTGGGCGATGTGAAGGAAGACCGGCTGCTCTCCCCCGCCATGGCAGGCGAGCTGGGCACCGGAGACGTACGACGACAGGTCGCTGGCCAGGAAGGCTGCCACCCGTCCGATCTCCGCGACATCGGCCATCCGACCGAGCGGGATCGTGCGTTCAATGAGGACAACGGTCTCGTCGCCGCCGTAGTGGTCGGCGGTGTCGGGCGTACGGACCAGCCCGACGTCGATCGCGTTGACCCGGACCTTGGGACCCCACTCCTGGGCCAGCGAGGTCGTGAGCGAGTCGAGCCCGGCCTTCGCAGCGCCGTACGCCGCCGTCCCCGGGGACGGACGGAGTCCGGACACGGACGAGATGTTGATGATCGAGCCACCGGTGGGCTGGTCCTGCATCACGCGGTTGGCCGCCTGGCTGACCAGGAGCGCGGACATCAGGTTGAGGCCGATGATCTTGTCGTGGAAGCGCGGCGACGCCTCCGCCGCGAGCGCGTACGGCGCCCCGCCGGCGTTGTTCACGACGACATCGAGGCGCCCGAACTCCTCGGCAATGCCTGCCACGAGCGCATCGACGGACTCGGGATCGCGCACGTCGCAGATCCGGTGCGTGGCTCCGACCGGCGGCGTCGCTTCGGACCGGCCGCAGGTGACGACCGTGGCGCCAGCTTCGAGCAGCACCTCGGTGATGCCGCGGCCGATGCCCTTCGCGCCGCCGGTGACGAGGGCGACCCGCCCGGCGAGATCGAGTTGGAGTGACATGCTGGCACCCTACCAAGCAAATGCTTGGTAGGGTGCTTCCCATGACGGTTTCCAGTGAACTGCGCGACGACGGCATCCGCGTCGTCACCATGAACGCGCCCCCGGTCAACGCCCTCACCGTGCAGGGCTGGTTCGACGTGGCGGCGGCTCTCGACGAGGCGAGCGCGGACCTGGCGACCAAGGTCGTGGTCCTGCGCGCCGAGGGCAAGGGCTTCAACGCCGGCGTCGACATCAAGGAGATGCAGAACACCACCGGGTTCGACGCACTGATCGGCGCCAACAAGGGCTGCTTCGCTGCGTTCAAGGCTGTCTACGAGTGCGCGGTCCCCGTCATCGCGGTCGTCAACGGTTTCTGCGTGGGTGGCGGGGTCGGCCTGGTCGGCAACGCCGACATCGTGGTGGCCAGCGATGACGCCTACTTCGGTGTCCCGGAGGTCAAGCAGGGTGCGCTGGGCGCGGCCACCCACATGGCGCGGCTGGTCCCGCAGCAGATGATGCGCGCGCTGTACTTCACCGCGGCGACCATCCCCGCCACCGAGCTGCACCGCTTTGGCTCGGTCTACCGGCTGGCTCCCCGCGACGAGCTCGATGCCGTCGCACTCGAGGTCGCCGCGTCGATCGCCGACAAGGACACCCGGGTCATCCGGGCCGCGAAGGAAGCGTTGAACGGGATCGAGCCCGTCGACGTGAACAAGAGCTACCGGTTCGAGCAGGGGTTCACCTTCGAGCTCAACCTCGCCGGTGTCAGTGACGAGCTTCGCGACGAGTTCGCGGGAACGGAAAAGGCCAAGAAGTGACCAAGCCTCGCGACAAGCAGATGACGATCGACGAGGTCGTCGCCCAGCTCTCCGACGGAATGACGATCGGCATCGGCGGTTGGGGTCCGCGGCGCAAGCCGATGGCCCTGGTCCGCGCGATCCTGCGCTCCGACCTCAAGGACCTGACCATCGTCAGCTGGGGCGGCGCCGACGTCGGCCTGCTCGCCCGGGCCGGCAAGATCCGCAAGCTCGTGTACGCGTTCGTCTCGCTGGACTCGATCCCGCTGGAGCCCAACTTCCAGCGCGCGCGCCAGAACGGCACGATCCCCGAGATCGTCGAGCTCGACGAAGGCATGTTCCAGACCGGCCTGTACGCCGCAGCCCAGCGCCTCCCGTTCCTGCCGATGCGCGCCGGCCTCGGCTCCGACGTGCTGGTCAACAACGCGTGGATCAAGACCGTCGCGTCGCCGTACGCCGACGAGAACGGCGACTTCGAGGAGCTCACCGCCGTCCCGGCGCTCAAGCTCGACGTCGCCCTGGTGCACCTGAACCGCGCGGACGTCCACGGCAACGCGACCTACCTCGGGCCCGACCCGTACTTCGACGACCTGTTCGTGCAGGCCGCCGACAAGGCGTTCGTATCGGTCGAGCAGATCGTCGACACGGCCGGCCTCACGGTCGACACCCCGGTCCAGCGCCTCCTGATCAGCCGGATGATGGTCGACGGTGTCGTCGAGACGCCCAACGGCGCTCACTTCACGGTCTGCACCCCGGACTACGAGCGCGACGAGAAGTTCCAGAAGGCGTACGCCGCCGCGGCGGGCGGGTCCGATGAGGACTGGGCCGCGTTCGAGGAGCGATTCCTGTCCGGCGACGAAGACGCCTACCAGGCAGCGGTTGCTGCCTTCCACGCCGAGCTCGAAGGAGCAAAGTGATGACCGAGTTCTCTCGCGCAGATGTGTGCGCTGCCGCCATCGCCGACGCATTCAAGGACGACGGCGAGATCTTCGCCTCCCCCATGGGCATGTTGCCGATGCTGGGTGTCCGGCTCGCCCGGCTCACGTCCAATCCCGATCTGGTGATCTCCGACGGCGAGTCACTCTTCCTCGGCGGGACTCCCCCGCTGTTCGCGAAGGCCGATGTCGTCGAGGGCTGGATCCCGTTCCGCCGCGTCTTCGACGTCGTCGCCTACGGCAAGCGCCACGTGATGATGGGCGCGACCCAGGTCGACCGCCAGGGCAACCAGAACATTTCTGCGATCGGTGACTTCGCCCAGCCGAAGCGCCAACTGCTCGGCTCCCGCGGTGCGCCCGGCAACACGGTGAACAACCGGACGTCGTACTGGGTCCCGAAGCACAACACCCGGGTCTTCGTGGAGAACGTCGACATCGTCTCCGGCGTCGGGCCCTCTCGTGCGAAGGCCGCCGGTCCGGGTGCCTCGAAGTACAACGACATCCACCGGATCGTCACCAACCTGGGCGTGTTCGACGTCAAGGGTGCCGACGACACCGTCCGACTGCTCTCCGTCCACCCGGGTGTGAACGTCGAGGAGATCGTCGAGGCGACCGGTTTCGTGCTGGACATCCCGGCCGACGTACCGACGACGCGCGAGCCGTCCCTCGAGGAACTGATCATCATCCGCGAGGTGCTCGACCCCAAGGGTCTGCGCTTCCGCGAGGTGCCGGAGCCGGTCACAACGGATGGAGCCGCGACGTGATCGCGCAACAGATCCGGACGCCGTTCACCGACCTGGTCGGCGTACCGCACCCGATCGTGCAGACCGGCATGGGTTGGGTGTCCGGCCCGCGTCTTGTCTCCGGCACCGCCGAGGCCGGCGGTCTCGGCATTCTCGCTTCGGCAACGATGACCTTCGAGGAGCTCGAGAAGGCGATCGTCGAGACCAAGAACCGCACGGACAAGCCTTTCGGCGTGAACCTCCGCGCCGACGCCGGCGATGCGCCTGCGCGCTGCCAGCTCCTCATCGAGTACGGCGTCAAGGTCGCCTCGTTCGCCCTTGCGCCGAAGCCCGAGCTGATCGCAAAGCTGAAGGAACACGACATCGTCGTGATGCCGTCGATCGGCGCGGCGAAGCACGCCAAGAAGGTCGCCGCGTGGGGTGCGGACGCCGTCATGGTGCAGGGCGGCGAGGGTGGGGGCCACACCGGAGCCATCCCGACGACGCTCCTGTTGCCGACGGTGCTGGACGCGGTCGACATCCCCGTCATCGCGGCCGGTGGCTTCTTCGACGGCCGCGGCCTCGCCGCCGCGTTGTCGTACGGCGCCGCCGGCGTCGGCATGGGCACCCGCTTCCTGCTCACCCAGGACAGCGCGGTGCCGGATGCGGTCAAGCACCTCTACCTGGAGAAGGGCCTGACCGACACCGTCGTCACCGCCAAGGTCGACGGCATGCCGCACCGGATGCTGCGCACCGAGTTGGTCGAGTCGCTCGAGGAGACCTCGGCCGTACGCCGCCTCGGCCCGACCGCGCGTCGCACCCTGGAGTTCAAGAAGTCGTCAGGCATGTCCTGGACCGAGCTGCTCAAGGACGGCCGGGCCATGAAGAAGGCCCAGGGCCGCACCCTTGGCCAGATGGCCCTCGCCGCCAACACCCCCACCATGCTGCGCGCCGGCCTCGTCGAGGGCGACACGTCCGCGGGCGTGCTGGCCAGCGGCCAGGTCGTCGGCGTCATCGACGACCTGCCCACGTGTCAGGAACTGATCGAGCGGATCGTCGTGCAGGCGGCGGCAGAACTGCGGCGGGGGTCGTCGTACCTGGTCTGAGATTCGCAGGCGCCGACGGGTCTACCTGTTCGTCGGAACGCGAGCCCGGTCAGCGCGGATCCCGATGTGCCGGGCAATGAAGGCGATCCCCATTCCTAGCTGTGCCACACCAAGCCACGTCGCGTCGCTGACTGCGATGTTGAGGCCCGCGAGCGCGACGAACACCAGGCCCAGCACAAGCCAGATGAGTTGTGTGCTCCCTGCTCTTGGCAACCGCGCGTCTTCTGGACCACGAGGCGTGTGCAGCCGTGAGCGCCAGAACAGAATGATTCCGAAAATGGCGAGCCACACCAAGAGAGCGATGAGTACCTCGAGAGCGAGCGCCACACCTGAAGTCTAGGAGCGAAGCGGATCCCTTGGTTGCTTGTTGGTCGCGCCATACGTCCGTTGCGCTCGCAGGGCGGCATGTGCGTGCGGGTGCGGCCTCATGCGACATGATCGGTTCCATGCTGATCACCGTGCGCGAGTCGACGGAAGCTACGCATCGAACAGTGACCTGCGAGACGTCAGTCGGACTGTTGATCGGACGTTGGCGAGGCGTGAAACCACCTCTCATTGGGGAGGCGCAACACGTGGAACTCGATGCACACGGCGACCTTGTATGGGAGGCAGGGGCTTCCATCACCAGTCCAGACGGTGTCAGTGAGGACGGTCAGTTGCTTGTTGGCATCGTCGAGGACATCGAGGGCGAGTCGGTGGTCTTAAGGGTTGGAGAAGGGCTGTTGTTGCTTGAGGTCCAAGGAGTTCCGCCACTCGGGGTCTTGGGTTCCGAAGTTGCCGTGAGACCTTCCTGCTTCGAGATCTGGCCAATCGACCTGTGATCTGACAGCGGCATGTGAGTGCGTCGAGGTTGTGGCGACAGCCCTAGTGCGTTCGCGAGGTACGAGAGCCGTCAGGCTTGACCTCTACCCAATCGATCAGGTGTTGCTGGGGAGGCTCAAGGCCGTCGCCGAGCACCTTCTCCGGCGCGATGCGAAAGTTCTCTACAGAAGTCAACGACGTCCATGGTTCGCGCGCGCTCCAGGAGATTGACTGCGTGAGAATCGGCCGGGCCCAGATGAGAGTGTGCGAACACCTGTACTGGCCGGCCATCAAGACGGTCGTAAACGATCACGTTGCACCAGCGCTTCGGGTTGTACACGATGAGGGTCAACCCGAGACTGGCGAGGCCAACGAAGAACTGGCGTAGAGCTACTGCGAATTTGCGCCACGGAGAGACGTACTCGTATTCGGCGCGGATGCCGAACCACCGCGATGCGGTCACGCCCGTCGATGGAGCGTTCACGACACCACCGTCCTCGTCGCAGCGAGCAATGCTGCTCACTTCACCGTCGGCCACCCGACCATCATAGGTTGTCTGAATGCGCTCCAACCGTGTTCGCATCACGGGTGGTCCGCACCGTCCCGACAGCGGAATGTACGGGCCGTTCGCCTCGCTGCGGCAACGTCCGACACTTCCTAAACTGCAGACCCGCCTTGGTCCGCCAGTGCCAGCCACTCGGGGTAGTCGTGGCGGTCTCCCTCGTCACTGAGGCACAACATGACGTGCCCGTCGGCGGCATGAGCGCTCCAGCGCGAGGGTTCGCGCAGGAGAGCGCTCGCGTCCACTGCCGCCAGGACCAGGTAGGAGTCCTTTCGAGTCGCACCTGCGCGCCACGTGGCATCGGATAGCAGGAGAGGAGGGTCTGCATCCGCGATCAGGTCGATCCAGCCCGCTCGGTGCCAAGGTGTCAGGGCGGCCTGGCACTCGCGTGGCAGCCAAGGGCCGTGCACGACGTCGCGCCCGTCACCGTGAAGGTCGGTGACTTGATGGGTCACCTCGTGCAGGAAGGCTTGCTCCCGCACGAGGCAGTACATCTCCGACACCAGATCGGACCAACGTTGGGAGTCCACAACTTGCAGTCTGCCGCTTCGGCCGAATGCGCGCTCCTCGGCACGGCCGCGCGCTCGGCGGCAGAGTCGGGCGCTTCTGAAGAAGCCCGCGTGGGAACCTAGAGCTCTAGCCCGGACGACGAAGACAGGCCAAGAGGATGAGCGAGGATCAACGCGCAGCGGACGTGTACGCGGCGTCAATCTTCAAGCTCGGAGGCCCGCCCTGGTGGAGTTGGCTCGACGCGTTCCTGTTCTTTCTGCCCGACTTGCTTGAGGAAGCGATGACTGACCGGTTCACCGTTGTCGTCACGAGACGCGGCAGTGGCGGAACAGTCGGAGTTGCGTCCGCGGCGAGACGGCGGACGATAGCGGCCAAGCTGGCTCAGGTGCGGACCGATCTGGATCACATGAGTCCCGCTGGGTTCAGCACCAAGTACGACCTGGCCGAGATCGACTAGCGCAGGCAGCGCAGATCCCCGCCCCACCAGCGGCATGTCAGTGCGCCTGGAGGCGAGCGATGCGATCCCTGTGAGCGGGGTGGTTTGGTGTCACTCAGTGGCAGCAAGCCACCCCAATGACGGACGATCACGCGGACCGACGCTCGGTTGGAACTGCGCGCACATCGACATGTACGCGCGTGCCCGGTGTGCGCGCACCAATGCGCTCCTGGCATGCCACTGGCCCAGCTGGTGGGCGGGTGCGGGACGGGGATTTAATCGGCGGGGTCGACGAGGCGGGGTGGGTCGAGGGGCTTGGGTGCCGTCGGGTCCGACGAGGAAGTGGTGGCCGTTCGGGCTGATCCACAGGTAATGCCCGGGTAGGACGATCACGTAGCGCCAGTTGGAGAAGGTCTTGGCGCGGTGATGTCGTCGGCATCCGGGCGCGAGGTTGCAGGTGCAGGTCGGGCCGCCCTTGTTGTGCGGGACCACATGATCGAGATCGCACTTCGCCGCTGGCCTGCCGCACCAAGGGAACCGGCACGAATGGTCGCGGAGCTCGACCCGCCTGCGGATCCGGTCGGGGATCTCGTAGGAGTCGACCGGGACGCAGTCGGCGAGATCGATCACCGGCCGCACGATCACGGTGGTGTCGCGGGCGCGGAGCCATTCCTTGATCTGCGCGGTGGAGATCGGGGTGCGGCCTTGGTCCCAGCGGCCGACCGGGTTCGCGAACGGGTCGTCCTCATCGTCAGAGGTGAGCGCGGTGTCGGTGATGTGGACGCTCAGTTCGACCTTGCGGCCGTGTGACTCGGCCACGACTTCACCGGTCTCTTCGTCGGCGAACAGCAGGTCCAGGGACAGGTCCTGACGGGCCATGTCGCCAACGGACTTGGAGCGGCGGACGTCGAAGGAGTCGGTGTCACCGAGCTGTCCCCGGATCTTGGCTCGACGCGACAACGCGAGGTCGAAGTCATGGGCATCCGCGGCATCCAGAACCGAGTGGGACTCGACCTGCCCGTTCGCGTCGACCTCACCGACGTCGACCCGGCGGGCATCGGCGGCGGCCTGGCGCTCGGCTTCGGCGCGTTCGGGGTCGAACCTGATCACCGCTTCCTGAACCAGCCGTTCGAGCTGTGCCCACCCCACGCCACCGACCGCAGCGAGTTGGCGGTCCACGAACGCAGCCGCTTCGGCGTTGAGGGGCCGGGTGAGGTCGGCGATGCGTTCGGCCCGCCACGGCTCCAACCGGCCCTCGATGACCGAGGTGTAGATCCCGGGGAGGCGCCAGGCGCACTCGATGATCCGCCCGACGTACCCACGACCACCGTCAGGGGACCTGCCGAGCACGGCGACGAGTTCCATCAGGTTGAACTCGGACACCAACGGTGCACCGGCGCCGGCGATCGGGACACCGGTGTCGATGACACCGTCGACGATGGTCGCGGCATGCTCGGGGCTCGTGACGATGTTGCGCCTGGCCCAGGTCGCGATGTCGATCCATTCCTTGACCAGCGCAGCCTGGCGGACCTTGACGCCCTTGCTGAGATCGGACAGCAGCGCCCGGTCAGAGCGGGTGTCGGTTCCGAGATCCATACATGTATTAGATCACCGAC
The DNA here is from genome assembly GCF_014108865.1 of Nocardioides sp. WS12. Lineage (NCBI taxonomy): Bacteria > Bacillati > Actinomycetota > Actinomycetes > Propionibacteriales > Nocardioidaceae > Nocardioides > Nocardioides sp. WS12. The sequence goes on from NZ_CP053928.1 coordinate 3,287,143, forward strand.
CACCGACATCGCGAAGCGGCGGAAACCCGCCTGTGGACAGGGGAAAGTCCCCACCAAGCCTGTGGAGAGTTGATGGACTGGCCGGGGGTTTCGAGGCTCGCTTCGCTCGCACCTCAACCACCGGGCTCGCCGAGTTGGCTCGCACCTCAACCACCGGGTACCCCTCGCCACTGCTGCCAGACTCCCCCATCCGTCATGCTGGGCCCATGCGATTCACCGAGCACGAGCTGACCGTTGCCCTGACCGGGGCAGCCAAGACCGTGGTCGCTGCGAACCGCAAGGTGCGCAAGGGCGGCAAGGACATCGACACCGTGTGGAACGAGATGGACCGCCACCAGCGGTACAAGGTGCTCGACGCCCTCGGCGACCAGATCCTGCCGGTACTGGTCGCACTCCCGGACGTTGAGGTCGAGCCGGGGACGCGGCCGTCGTACACGAACAGCCAGGTGACCGAGACGATCACCGGGCTCGTCGGTGACGAACTGGGCAAGTTGCGCCGAGCAGTGGTGATCAAGGCCCGGACGTCGCTGGTGCAGACCGCACTCGCGAGCGTTCCGCCGCGTCTGGACCCCGATGCCTTGATCAATGCGTCCGGCGAACCGACATGACATCGACCCGACCGGCCTACACCCATCCCGTTGCACAGCAGGCACACGACCTGTCACAGATCATCGACGGGCACAACGACCTGGCCTGGTCCTCGCGGACAGTGGCCGGCTACACCGTCGACGGACTCGACGGGCCCGAGCACCCGTTCAAGACCGACATCAACCGACTGCGTGCCGGTGGGGTCGGCGCACAGTTCTGGTCCGTGTACTCCCAGGGCGGCCTTCCGCCGTCCGAAGCGGTCCAGTACACCCTGGAACAGATCGACTTCATCCACCGCCTGGTCCGCCGTTACCCCGACACCTTCGTCCTTGCGCGCACCGGATCCGAGATCCGAACCGCATGGGAACGTGGACAGATCGCATCGCTGCTGGGTGCCGAAGGCGGGAACAGCATCGGCGGGTCCCTCGCGGTGCTGCGCGTCCTGGCGGGTCTGGGGGTCAAGTACCTGACGCTCACCCACAACCACAACACCCCTTGGGCCGACTCGGCCACGGACGTTCGGGCCCACGGAGGGCTCACTGGCTTCGGCCGCGAAGTGGTGGCCGAGATGAACCGGCTCGGCGTGTTGGCCGACCTCTCGCACGCCTCGTTCGACACCATGCGACAGACCCTCGACGTCAGTTCCGCCCCCGTCATCTTCAGTCACTCGTCGTCCCATCAGGTCTGTCCGCACCCGCGGAACGTCCCTGACGACGTACTCGGTCGGCTCTCCACCAACGGAGGCATTCTGATGGTGGCGTTCGTGCCCGAATTCGTCAGCGCGGACTACTGGTACTGGCACGACCAGGGCAAGCACGGCGCCCGTCCACCGGTGACGGTCGACCAGGTCGCCGATCACATCGAGCACGCCCGGGAGGTTGCCGGGATCGACCACGTCGGCCTCGGGTCCGACTACGACGGCGGCGGCGACTTCCCTGACGACATGGGCGACGTCAGCGGGTTCGCTGTCCTCATCGACCGCCTGGCCGAGCGCGGCTGGAGCGCGCGCGAACTCGCGAAGCTCATGGGCGGAAACATCCTCCGTGTCCTTGACGACACAGCCGAAGCAACCGTCACCCACGCGTAGCCCACTACCCGCCCGGCGGGCTCGTTCCGTACGGGTCGACGGGTGCACCATCCCCGGTCGTCGGCAGGTCGCCGCGCGTGACCGGGGACGACGGCGACGCAGGCGACGCGGATGACCCGTCCTGGCGCCGAGCGTCGAGCGCGGCCTTGGTCAGGGAATCCCGGTCCACCGCCGTTGAAGGGGCGCCAACGGTCAGATGGAAGCCGTCATGGCGTACGACGTACTCCTGCCAACCGCCGCCGGTGCGGTACCACCCGTCGGCGTCCGGCTCACACGACTCGACGGCGGCCGCCTCGCCGCCGCTCGAGCCGCTCAGGGGGTCACGCTCGCAACGTGCCTCGTCGTAGGAGCCGCCCTTGACGTCGAAACGGACGTGGACGGTGAACGGTTGTTTCGTGGGCACGTACACCGCGCCGTAGTCGGAGTCGCCGAACACGGCAGCGGACTGCTCCGCCAGTTCGAATCCGGGCAACTCGATGGTGTGCACCAGGTCTGGGTCGACACCCTGGCTCAACACCCGCTGGTACGTGTCGTCGGGCAGAGGGGCCGGGCCACCCTCTGCGCCACTGGGTTCGGTGCCGCAGCCACTGAGGAGCAGCAGGCTGAGGGCGAAGGCGAAGGCGCTCTTGTTACGCATGTCGCGACCGTAGGTCGGAATCGCTCTGCCTCCCTGAGCCCGTGGGCTCATCCGTCCCTGGACTCGCGACGCTCCTGCAGGCGCTGCTGCGCGGCCTCGAGGAACTCCAGGCACGGCGCGTCGCTCGCGGGGTGCTTCTCGCGAAGATGGAAGATCCAGCGGTCCATCGCGGCCATGAAGCCGTTGTCCTCGCCGGGGCGCAGTGTCGACCAGTGGATGTGGCCACGGACCGTGCATTCCGCGCAGTTGATCTTGTAGACGAACTGGTCGTTCGCGTCGACGTCGATCTTCACCTTGGAGAGCGGACCGGCCTGTACGGCGGCCTTCCTCTCACGAGCGGAGCGGCTCGCAACCATGTCGTCCCCCTCGGGTGTTCGGCCTGTCGAGCCTACCGGCCGCCGTTCTGTCGGTGCTGTCGCCTAGGGTCAGGGACGTGAAGTGCCGATGAGCAAGATGGATGGACTGCGCGCGATGCGCGAAGCCCGCTACGCAGCAGCAAACGCCCGGACCGGGACGCCCGCGACGACCGCCAAAGCCGCGCCGAAGAAGGCGACCGCCAAGCCGGCGGCCAAGGCCGCGGCCAGCGCCCCGGTCGCCGACGGCGAGACCGACGAGGCCCTGTGCGGTCACCGCAACATGAGCGGGCGCACCTGCACCCGCGAGCGCGGGCACAGCGCAAAGAGCCACCGCTACTCCTGATCACCCCAGGTTGCGCTGGTAGGCCCACTCCCGGCCCAACACCTGGTAGCCCAGGATCTCGTTGACGCCGATCATGTGGTCGTTGGATTCCGCGTTCCACGTGTCGACTGTCTTCAGTTGCGGCTCGTCATCGCGCAGCCAGCGCAGCATGTCCGCCTTGAGTAGCAGGCCGAGCCGGTGGCCCCGATGGGCGCGCATCACCGAGGTGTCGTGCTGGTCACCCCAGGTCGGGTCCTCCTCCGAGACGACGATCACCGTCTGCGCGGCGAGTTCGCCGGACGGGACGTGGCGCGCCACCACGCGATAGAGGCGCTCCCCGCGACCGGCCATGGCCGTCTCGTAGGCAGCCATCCGCTCGGCCGTGAAGACCTCGTCCTCGTAGTCCAGGTCATCGGTCGGCGCATCGTTGATGGCCGACGCCATCACGGCAAGCGAGTCGAGACGTTCGACCGGCGTCGGGACGCTCCAACGCTCGAGGACGTAGTCCGTCGCGTGAGGCAGGGCGGCGTCGTACCGCTTGTCCAGCTCGGGCCAGTCGATGTCCGCCAGCACCTGTCGCCGGTTGATCGAGGCAAGCTTCTTCTCGAAGCCGTGCCGGGCAGCGAAGCCATCGGCCGCGGCCGAGTCCCAGCCCTCACCCGCGATGATCTTCCGTCCGCGGCGGCGCGCCTCGTCAAGCAGGACCTCGAGGATCCCGGCTCCATGGCCCTGGCGGCGATGCTCCGGGTGCACCTCGACCCGAATCCAGGCCAGCTCGAGGTTGTCGTACTCGCTGGCGCTGATCGCGCCGCTGCCGACCACGACGTCGTCGACGCGCGCAAGGTAGGGCGTGTCGACCTCGCCGTCCCAGCCGTGCCGGAAACGACCGACGGCCATCGCTCGCGTCTGCGGCCGGTTCCAGGGGCTGTCGACGCTGTTCGTGGCGTTGGTCAGGTCGACCCACGCATCGATTTCGGCCACGTCATCGGGGCCAAACGGATGAATCTCCATGGCAGCAGCATGCGGTGACAGGTCGTGCTCCGCCACTGGATATTGTCGAGAGGTGAACCAGCCGACGCCGACACCCAGCCCGAGCGCTCCGCGTCGCAAGCACCTGATGGACCCGAACGCCCCACGCAAGGCCCCCGACCCCAAGGACCTCGAGCGGCTCGCCCGTGTGCAGCGCCGGGTGGTCTCGGTGCTGGCCATCACCACCGTCCTGCACCTGTCCGCCGGGCTGGTGATCGCGGCCCGGCACGTGGGCGAGGACCGGCTCGACGCACAACTCACGCTGCTCACCATCGCGACGGTGTTCATGGTCGGCGGCATCGCAGCGACGCTGGTGATCAACCACCGCAAGTGGCTGTCGCCCTGGCTACTGCTCGGACTGCTCCCCGGCGTCGTCGGCCTCTGGTGGATCGTGCTCTGACCTGTCAGTCGTCGCTGATCTCGACCTGATAGACGTCGTGCTCGGTGCCTGCAGCAAGCGTGAAGCCCCAGCCCGTCGGCAGGGCGATATAGGGCCAGATGGCCGGGTGCGCCTGGTACATGTCCTGCAGCGTCGCCACGGTGAAGCCCACCGTCTTGCTGACGGTGTCGAAGTCGTCGTTCTCGGCGAACACCACCCAGCCCGTGTCCCGCCGCTCGGCGTCGGCGGGGAACCGGGCGCCGTAGACGAGCAACGACTGCGGTGTGACGTTCTTGGCGAGCAGGCCGCTGCCCATCGGCCACGGCGGCTCCGGGCGGGCACCCATGCGATCGCAGACCTCCTGCTGGTCACCACGGATGCGCGGCGGCGCGAGCGGGTCCACCGGTGAGGTCGGGTCGGTCCCCGGGTTGTCCGGATCGGCCTCCCACTTCGCGAGGAACGCCAAGAAGTCGTCGTAGTCCGGCACCTGCGCCCCGGTCGCGATCAGGTGGGACAACGGCAGGTGCAGCCGGTCGTTGGGCAGCAGGCGCGTGTGGGTGCCGAACGGGAGGTTGTCGAGGGCGCACTCGACCGTGTCGCCATGGACTCCCAGCACGATGGCCCACATCCGCTCGACCTGCGTGACCAGGTTCGGCTGTCCCGCGTCGTCGTACGGCGCCACCCCGTCGCGTACGACGTCGGCGATCGTGACGACCTGGAACATCGCGCGCACCATGCTGCCGGGCACCAGCGCGTCGAGCTCGGCCGCTGTCGGCATCCCGAACGTGTCCGGATGCTGGGCGGCCGTCGGCCGCGGATCGACGAGTTCCCAGCCACCCTGCGCGAGCAGGGCCAACAGGTCCGGAGAAGCGCTCATGGGGCCGGAGCGTACCGGTGCGTCACCGCCTCGATGTTGTTGCCATCGAGGTCGCGCACGAAGGCGCCGTAGTAGCCCGGGTGGTACTCCGGGAACGGGCGCGGAGCGTGCAGGACCTCGGCACCCGCGGCCACCGCGGCGTCGTGGAAGGCGTGGACGGCGGCGACGTCGGCCGCCTGGAAGGCGACATGGACTTCGCGATTGGCCGGCATGTCGTCGTACCGGCTGAGCCAGAAGGCCGGATCCTCCGGCGTGCCGTAGCCACAGGCGACGTCGTAGTCGAGCACGCGGGCGAAACCGAGGGGCGCGAGGACCGCGTCGTAGAACGCCTTCGAGGCGTCAAGATCTGCACAGTTGATGCCGAGGTGATCGATCATGCCTTCATCGAAGCAGGTCCCACCGACATCGCGACCCGCACGTTCTGGCGGAGTGCTCAGGTCGACCATCGCGGAGCCGACGAGAAGAACATGTCGGTCCCCAGCCCGGACCCATCAGGTCCGGAAGTCCACCCAGGGATCCTTCAGACGGTCGCTCTGACACTGCGCCCGACTGCGGGAGAGCCGATCGCGCTCACCACACGCGTTCTGGACCTGGAGCCGCAACCCGACGGCGGGACCAACCTCGTCGTCGCGTGCCCTGACGGCCACGACCCGCTGGAGCACCACTTCGAAGCAACCGTGTCCTGGACCTATCCCCTGGGCCGGATGGAGTGCCTGGTGAGTTCGCAGCCAGCCAAGCGCGCGTACGGCCGGGTCTGGCTGCTGCGCCTGAGCGCGCCGGCGATGCGAGTCCAGGCACGCAACTACTTCCGGGCACGTGTCTCGGTGCCGGTCCTGCTGACCTGGACCGATGGCACCGACGAGTTCGATCGGCCGCAACCGGCCGAACTGGTGGCCGTCGCCGTCGACCTCGGCGAAGGGGGCTTGCTGGCCGTCGTCCGCACCGAACCGCCCACCGCCGGGACTCTGGTCGATGCCACCGTCCGTGTCGAGGGCACCAACTACACCCAACCCGCCCGGGTGATCCGGCACGTCGACTTCATCAGCGGAGGCCTCGGAGTCGCCGTTGCCTTCCTGGACCCCAAGCTCCACGGTGACCGGTTCCGCAAGCTGGTGTTCGAGTCCGAGCGACGCCGGCGCCGCGTCCGATGAACAGTCCGGTGACCGGCACCGGGTACGTCGTCAGGCAGCGTGCTGCTGATCAGCGACGCCGTGCGGAAGGCGGTGGGCGAGCTCAGCCGCGCCGCTCGCCAGACGGCGCACGCCGCGCTCATCCACGCGACCACGCGCCCAGAGGACAGCAATGGATCGTCCGGCAATGCAGCCCAGCGCATACGTAGCGAGGACGTAGACCGGAATCTCAGTACGACGGTGGCTCATGATGCCCCCTTTCCCTTGTGCAACTCATCGGCAGCGGCTCGCTGACGTTGAGCAACATGCCCCGGAAAGGGGGCTCTCACACGTGCGCGGGGTTCAGCCCAGGCGCTCGATGATCGTCACGTTGGCCTGACCGCCGCCCTCGCACATCGTCTGCAGGGCGTAGCGGCCCCCGGTGCGCTCGAGTTCGTTGAGCATCGTGGTCATCAGGCGGGTCCCGGTCGCGCCGATCGGGTGACCGAGGGCGATGCCGCCGCCGTTGACGTTGACCTTCTCGTGCGGCGCGCCGGTCTCCTTCATCCAGGCCAGCACGACCGAGGCGAAGGCCTCGTTGCACTCGAAGAGGTCGATGTCGTCGATCGAGAGTCCGGACTTCGCGAGGGCGTGCTTGGTCGCCTCGATCGGACCCGTGAGCATCCAGACCGGGTCGTCGCCACGCACCGACAGGTGCACGACGCGAGCCCGCGGCGTCAGGTCGTGGTCCTTCACGGCCTGCTCGGAGGCGATCAACATCGCGGACGAGGCGTCGCAGATCTGCGACGCGACAGCGGCCGTGATCCGGCCGCCGGGAGCCAGCGGTTCGAGGCCCGCCATCTTCTCCAGCGACGTCTCGCGGGGGCACTGGTCGACGTCGAAGACGGTGCCGTCCTCCAACGTGAACGGCACGATCTCGCGGGCAAAGCGGCCTTCGGCGATCGCCGTCCGCGCGCGGGTGTGCGACGCGAGGGCGTACTGCTCCATGTCCAGGCGGGAGATGTCCCACTTGGCGGCGATCATCTCGGCGGAGTTGAACTGGCTGACCTCGACGTCGCCGTAGCGCTTGGCCCAGCCGGGCGACTCGGCGAACGGCGTGGTGAAGCCGTACTGCTGGCCGACCAGCATTGCGGCGGAGATCGGGATGGCACTCATGTTCTGCACGCCACCGGCGATGACCAGATCCTGGGTGCCGGACATGACGCCCTGAGCAGCGAAGTGCACGGCCTGCTGGGACGAGCCGCACTGACGGTCGATCGTCACACCGGGCACGTGGTCCGGAAGCCCAGCGACCAGCCACGCCGTACGGGCCACGTCGCCGGCCTGGGAGCCGATGGTGTCGCAACAACCGAGGATCACGTCGTCCACGGCGCCGGGGTCGATCCCGGTGCGCTCGACCAGGGCCGCGAGCGTGTGCGCGGCAAGGTCGGCGGAGTGGACAGCGGCGAGCGCTCCCCCGCGCTTGCCGACCGCGGTGCGGGCAGCGTCGATGATGTAGGCCTCAGGCATGGGTGTTCCTCTCAGCGATCCCGTCGAGCAGGATCCGGACGTACTGGTCAGCGATGTCGGTGTGGGTGAGGTCGCGCCCGGGGCGGTACCAGCGCACGGCCACCCACACCGTGTCGCGGATGAAGCGGTAGGTGAGGGTCACGTCGAGGTCGGAGCGCAGGACACCGGTGCGCACGCCCTCCTCGATCAGCGTGACCCAGACCTGGCGGGACTGGGCGTTGCGGTCGGCGAGATAGCCGAAGCGCTCGAACGTGCCGAGGTGGTCGGCATCGTTCTGGAAGATCGCCACCTCGTGCGGGTGCTTGTCGATCGCCTCGAACGAGACCCGGACGGCGGCCTCGAGCTTGGTGCGGGCGTCGTCGCTGCTGGCCAGGATGGCGTCGTACTGCCCGAAGAGCTCCTCCTGGAAGGTCGACAGGATCTCGTCGACCATCGACTCCTTGGAGTCGAAGTGGTGGTAAAGGCTGCCGTTCTGGATGCCCGCAGCGTCGGCGATGTCGCGCACCGTCGTGGCCCGGAAGCCCTTGTTCGCGAAGACGCCGGCCGCGATCGCGAGCAGCTGCTCGCGGCGGCTGGGTCCGGCGCCGTTGGATTCAGGCGTGCTGACTGCTGACACTGATCACCTCACCGGTCAGGTACGACGAGTAGTCGCTTGCGAGGAACACCATCACGTTGGCCACCTCCCACGGGGCCGCGGCGCGCCCGAATGCTTCGCGCTGCTTGAGTTCGTGGAGCAGTTCGGGCGACGTCACCTTCTCCAGGAAGGGGTGCATCGCCAGGCTGGGCGAGACCGCGTTGACCCGGATGCCGTGCGGCGCGAGGTCGAGCGCGGAGCAGCGGGTCAGCGCCATCACGCCGGCCTTGGCGGCGGCGTAGTGGGCCTGGCCCTCCTGCGCGCGCCATCCGATCACCGAGGCGTTGTTGATGATGATGCCCTTCTTGCCGGCGGCGACGAAGCGCTGCCCGGCCGCGCGCGTGGCGCGCATGGTGCCAGTCAGCGTGATGTCGATGACCCGGTTCCAGGTCTCGTCAGTCACCTCGAGGATCGAGTCAGTGCCACCCAGTCCCGCGTTGTTGATGAGGACGTCGACGCCGCCGAACTCGTCGGCCGCGTCGAGGAGGGCCTGGATGTCCTCCTCCAGGGTCACGTTGCAGACGAGTTGGCGGACCCGGTCCGCGCCGAACTCGGCGCCCAGCGCCTCCTCGGCCTCCTTGAGGCGACGCTCGTGCGTGTCGCTGAAGACGACCGCCTTCGCGCCCTCCTCCAGTGCCCGTCGTACGACGGCCGCTCCGATCCCGGCACCGGCGGCTGCCGTCACCACGATGACCTTGCCGGCCAGCAGGTTGTGCCCCGGAACGTAGTCGGGGGTGGGCTGTTCTTCGCGAGTGATCGTCATCCGCGTGGCTCCTTCGGTAGTCCCAGTACTCGCTCAGCGAGGATGTTCTTCTGAATCTCGTCGCTGCCGCCGTAGAGGGTGTCGGCACGGGAGAAGAGGAAGAGCCGCTGGTGTTCGTCGAGGTCGTAGGACCCCGACGCCGCCGCAGAGGGGCGGGACAGCAGCCCGTCGGCACCGGCGACGTCCATGGCGACCTCACCAAGAGTGCGGTGCCAGGTGGCCCAGGCCAGTTTGAAGATCGATCCGGCACCGCCGCCGGCAGCCGAGTCCTGGCCGCCCTCGACCAGCGCCAGCGAGCGCAGCGCGAAGCTGCGGATCACGGCGAGCTCGGTCTTCGACCGCGCCAGCCGGTCCCTGACGATCGGGTCGTCGATCGAGCCGTTGGCCTGGGCGCGAGCGATGACGGTGTCGAGTTCGCGCTCGAACCCGACGGTCTGGCCGAGCGTCGACACGCCGCGCTCGAAGCCGAGCAGGCCCATCGCCACGCCCCAGCCTCGTCCGGGATCGCCGACGACCATGTCGGCCGCCGTGCGGGCGCCGGTGAAGAAGACCTCGTTGAACTCCGAGCCACTGGTGAGTTGCTCGATCGGCCGGATCTCGACGCCGGGCTGATCGAGCGGGACGAGCAGGAAGGACAGGCCCTGGTGGCGGACCGATCCGGGCTCGGTGCGGGCCACGACGAAGCACCAGTCGGACAGGTGGGCCAGCGACGTCCACACCTTCTGGCCGTCGATCACCCACTCGCCCGTGGAGTCATCGAGCCGCGCCTTCGTCTGCACGTTCGCCAGGTCGGAACCAGCGCCCGGTTCGGAGTAGCCCTGCGACCAGAGTTCACGGACCGCAACGATCTCGGGCAGGAAGCGCTTCTTCTGCTCCTCGGTGCCGAAAGCAATGAGAGTGGGGCCGAGCAGTTGCTCACCCAGGTGGTTCACGCCGGCAGGCGCGTCGGCCCGGGCGTACTCCTCGTGGAAGATCACCTGTTGCCACAACGAGAGCCCCCGACCGCCGTACTCCTTCGGCCAGCCGACGGCGGTCCAGCCGTGCTCGGCAAGGAGTCGGTTCCAGGCCAGTCGTTCTTCGTGCGCCTCGTGCTCGCGCCCCGGACCACCGCGGCCGCGCAGGTCGGCCCACTCGCCGGTCAGGTGCTCGGCGAGCCAGGAACGGATCTCCGCGCGGAAGGCACGGTCCTCGGCGCTCTCGGTCAGGTCCACGTCGCCACCATACCAAGCAAATGCTTGGTAGGGTGCAGGCATGGACACGATTCCCGCCGTCTTGCGCAGGGCCGCGGACCAGTACGGCGCGAAGCCGGCGTACGTCGACGGTGACCGCACCGTCTCATTCACCGGGATCCTCGAGGCCGTACGACGCACCGCCGCCGGTTACCGGGAGCGTGGCTTCCTGCCCGGTGAACGCGCCGCGATCTGGGCGCCGAACAGCATCGACTGGGTCGTCGCCGCCCTTGCTGTCTCCTACGCCGGCGGCACCCTGGTGCCCCTGAACTCCCGCTACACCGGCCACGAGGCCGCCGACATCATCGACCGGTCGGGGGCCAGCCTGGTGATCGTGGCCGACGGCTTCCTGGGCCGCCACCAGATCGACGAACTGCGGAATGCCTCCAGCCTGAGCAACGTCCGCGAGGTCATCGACATCGCTGCACTGGCGGACCTCGCCGTGGACCCCGGCGCGATCGACGAGACCGCTGAAGCCGTCACCCCCGACGACGTCGCCGACATCCTCTTCACCTCCGGCACGACGGGGCAGCCGAAGGGCGCGATGAGCGCTCACCGCCAGACCGTCGGTGTCGCGCGGGCGTGGGGCGAACTCGGCGGAGTGACCGCTGACGACCGCTACCTCGTGGTCAACCCGTTCTTCCACGCGTTCGGTTACAAGGTCGGCATCGTCACCGGGCTGACCACCGGCGCGACGCTGTACCCGCTCGCCACCTTCGACCTCGACAAGACGTTGGCGCTCATCGAGTCGGCGCAGATCACCGTGCTGCCGGGAGCGCCCGCGATCTACCAGTCGATCCTGGCCGCCCCGAGCCGCGCCGACCATGACCTCACCTCGTTGCGACTCGCAGTGACCGGTGCCGCGGTCGTGCCCGTCGTACTCATCGAGCGAATGCGTGCGGAACTCGGCATCGACACCGTGGTCACGGCCTTCGGCATGACCGAGGCGGTTGTCGTGACGATGGCCCGCGACGGCGACCCGACCGAATTGGTCGCCACGACCTGTGGACGCGCGATCCCGCGGATGGAGACCCGGATCGACGAATCCGGCGAACTCCTCGTCCGCGGCGACTTCGTGATGCTCGGCTACCTCGACAACCCCGAGGCGACCGCCGAGGCGATCGACACCGACGGCTGGCTGCACACCGGCGACATCGGCGTGATGGACGAACAGGGCAACCTGAAGATCACCGACCGCCTCAAGGACATGTACATCTCCGGCGGATTCAACGTCTACCCGGCCGAAGTCGAACAGGCGCTGATGCGGATGGACGGCGTCACCGACGTCGCCGTCATCGGCGTCCCCGACGAGCGGATGGGCGAGGTGGGCAAGGCCTTTCTCGTCGGTACGCCGTCGGCCGAGGAAGTCATCGCGTTCGCGAAGGACCGCCTCGCCAACTTCAAGGTGCCCCGATCGGTGGAGACCGTCGACGCACTCCCCCGCAATCTGGGCGGGAAAGTCCTGAAGACAGAGTTGAGGAACAGAAACTGATGGATCTCGAACTGAGCGAGTCCGAACTGGCCTTCCAGGCCGAGGCACGCGCCTGGCTGGCCGCGAACGTCCCGGCTGAGCCGCTGCCGTCGCTGGACACCGCCGAGGGCTTCGAACTGCACCGCCAGTGGGAAGCAAGGCTGTCGGAGGCACGGTGGTCCGTCGTGTCCTGGCCCGAGGAGTACCACGGCCGCGGCGCTTCACTGGTCGAGTGGGTCATCTTCGAAGAGGAGTACTACCGAGCCGACGCACCCCTGCGGGTGGGCCAGAACGGAATCTTCCTGCTGTCTCCGATCCTGTTCGAGCACGGCACCAAGGACCAGCAGGACCGGTTCCTGCCGTCGATGGCGACCGGCGAGAAGGTCTGGGCCCAGTGCTGGAGCGAGCCCGAGGCCGGCTCCGACCTCGCCTCGCTGCGCTCGACCGCCCGCCGGGACGACGACCGCGGGGGCTGGGTGCTCAACGGCCAGAAGATCTGGTGCTCGCGCGCCGCCCTCGCCCATTGGGGCTTCGGCCTGTTCCGCAGCGACCCGGAGGCACAGAAGCACTCCGGGCTCACCTACTTCCTGTTCCCCCTCGACGCCGACGGCGTCACGGTGCGCCCGATCGCCCAACTCGACGGTGAAGCCGGCTTCGCAGAGGTGTTCTTCGACGACGTCTTCGTCCCTGACGCCGACGTCCTCGGCGCCCCCGGTGACGGCTGGCGCGTGGCCATGAGTACGGCGGGCAACGAGCGCGGTCTCTCGCTGCGCTCCCCTGGCCGGTTCACTGCCGCGGCCGACCGGCTCGTCACCTTGTACGAGGAGCGCCTTGGTTTCGAGGCTCGCGAGCTCGCACCTCAACCAGCGGCGGCGGACGCGGCCGTCGACGCATGGATCAAGGCCGAGGCCTACCGCCTCTACACGTGGGGCACGGTCACGAAGCTCAAGGACGGCGGCGACATCGGCGCCGCTGGCTCGGTCAACAAGGTGTGGTGGAGCGAGCTCGACATCGCCCTGCACGAGACCGCCCTCGACCTGCTCGGCTCCTCGGCTGAGCTCGAGTCGCGCTGGCTCGACGGCTACACCTTCTCGCTGTCCGGTCCGATCTACGCGGGCACCAACGAGATCCAGCGCAACATCATCGCCGAGCGGATCCTCGGTCTGCCGCGCGAGCCGAAGGGAGTCCAGAAGTGAGATTCGAACTCACCACCGACCAGCAGGACTTCGCGGCATCCCTCGAGTCCTTGCTGTCCGCCTCCGACACCGTCGGAGCCGCCCGCGCGTGGGCCGAGGGCAACCACGACGCCGGACTCAAGCTCTGGCAGCGGCTCGCCGAGCAGGGCCTCACGATGCTCGCCACCGAGGCGACGCCCGTCGAGATCTGCGTCGCGTTCGAGGCGCTCGGGCGGCATGCGGTCCCCGGGCCGTGGGTCGAGTCGGCGGCCTACCTGCCGCTCGCCCTGGGTCGCGAGATCGAGGGTGTGGCCACGGTGGCGGTCCCTCCGCACGTGCCCTACGCGCTCGACGCGGATGTCGCTGACGAGGTGTACGTCGCCGGGCCGGACGGTTTGTCCGAGGCAACGGCCGGTGAGCTGCACGTCTCCGTGGATCGGGCGCGGCGCCTCTTCGACGTCAGCCCGGAGGTTTCGAGGCTCGCTGACGCTCGCACCTCAACCACCGAGGCGTTCGACCTGGCTGTCCTCGCCACCGCCGCCCAACTCCTCGGCGCGGGCGAACGGGTGCTCGCGGACTCGGTCACCTACGTGAAGCAGCGCAAGCAGTTCGGGCGCGAGATCGGTTCCTACCAGGCGATCAAGCACCAGCTGGCCGACGTGCGGATCGCGCTGGACTTCGCGCGGCCACTGGTCTTCGGCGCCGCCCTCGACCCGACGCCGCGGTCGGTGTCGGCCGCCAAGGTCGCCTGCGGAGACGCGGCCTACCTCGCCTCGCGGGTGGGCCTCCAGGTCCACGGAGCGATCGGCTACACCCAGGAGTTCGACCTCAGCATCTGGATCACGAAGATCCGGGCCCTGGTCACCGCCTGGGGAACGCCGGCGTTCCACCGTGCGCGCATTCTCGACTCGCTGCTGGCGGCGCGATGAGGTTCGCACTCAGCGAGGAGCAGGCCGAACTCGCCTCCACCATCCGGAGCGTGCTGGAGAAGCGGGCCGACTCCACCGCCGTGCGTGCCGCCTCGACGTCGCCCACCGGCCACGACGAAGCGCTCTGGGCGACCCTGTGTGAACAGATCGGTGTCGCGGCCCTCAACATCCCCGAGCAGTACGACGGCGTGGGCGCCACGTTCTTCGAGACCGCCGTGGTCCTGGAGGAGCTCGGCCGCTCACTCGCGCCCTCTCCGCTGCTCGCCACGGTCGTGGCAGCCGAAGCCCTGCTCGCAGCAGGCATGGAGGACGCGAAGCAGCGCCTGCTCCCCCGCATCGCGGCCGGCGAGATCGCGACGATCGTGCTCGACGGTCCGGTGATGGATGCCGACCGCGCCGCCATCGTGCTGGCCGTCGTCGGGAACGACCTCGTCGAGGTCGCCGGCGCCACCACCACGTGGACCGAGTCGATGGACCAGTCCGTCCGGCTCGGCCGCCTGGACCTCGACGGCGCGCAGACGACCGTCGTCGGCGACGGCGCGGCGGCACGCAAGCGCGCCGAACTCATTGGCGCAGCGGCCGTTTCCGCGCTCGCTGTCGGCCTGTGCGACCGAGCCCTGCAGATGACCACCGACTACACGAAGGAACGGGTCCAGTTCGGCCGCCCGATCGGCTCCTTCCAGGCGATCAAGCACCGCCTGGCCGAGGTGTTCGCCCGGACCGAGCTGGCGCGCTCAGCGAGCTGGGCGGCGTCGTACGCACTGGCCGAGGGCGAAGACCCCGGCGACGCGGCGTTCCTGACCCACTCAGCGGCGTCGTACGCGCTCGAGACGGCTCAGCTGGCGGCGAGCGAGTGCATCCAGCTGCACGGGGGCATCGCGATCACCTGGGAACACGACGCGCACCTGGTCTTCAAGCGAGCTCATTCGCTGAGTCACCTCTTCGGCGCACCGCACCGACACCGGGAATCCGTGGCGCTCTGATCACGCGCCGGCTGCTCCGGGACGGCGGGGGCACCAGCGAATTGGTCTCCGGATGGACGACGGCCGTGAAGCCGTCCTCGCCCTGGAGCGCCGCACGGATCGAGGGCGCGGCCAGACGCACGACCTCGTCGACCGTCGCGGAGGCCAGCGGTTCCAGTTTCAGGACGTAGCGAGCCATGGCCAGCCCGATCAACTGCGACGCCACCAGTTCGGCCTTCATCGCCGACATCTGGCGACGCTCCGAGATGGGCATGAAGCGCGGATTCAGGACGGCCTTGTTGATCCAGCCATAGAGCTTGGGCGCACCCGGACCAAAGCGCGTGGAGTTCCTGACCAGGCCCAGCATCCGCTGACGCGTGCGCGGGTGCTCACAGAGCAGCAAAAAACGCCGCAGCAGGCGGATCGCGAAGTCTTCGGTGGGGTCAAGGCTGTGCATGTCGCTTCGATGGTGCCCTAGCAGCAGGGGATTTCGTCAGCCCACGGGCTGCGTACAACCCGTGGCGCTCACCACAGCCAGCGACCGATCGAGCGGCAGCGGGCACGCCACCACCCGCACCCCGACCGCTCCGCTCTTCCGCGTTGCGGTGCGGACACGGAACCACTGCACCCCGACCCGCGTCGGCCGGACGCTGTAGACCACCACGCCGTTGCTGTCCGTTCGCTTGCTGCCGATCCGGTGCCAGGCCCCGGCAGCCGAGTACTTCACGGACAGGTAGGTCCGGGTCCGGGCCGACGTCCGGGCCCTCAGTCGCACCAGTTGTCCACGCTGGACCAGGTTCGGGGTTGCCACCAGCGGAATCAGGGCTGCGCGCGTCGACACCCGCGGCGCCGGCGTCGGTGCCGCCACCCGGGCAGGCGTGTTCGTCCGCGCGGAGCTGAAGAGGGTCTTGATCTCGTTCCCGAACGGGTCTGCGATCAGGTACGGCGTGCCGCTGGTGGTTCGACGGGACGTGACGGCCCAGATGTACCCGACATTGGCGTTGGTCATCGAGATGAACCAGGGACCGCCGCTCGCACCGCCGTTCATCGGGCAGGCAATCCTTGCGTCGCTTCCGGCGTAGAGCGTCGTACTGCCGGCACACTTCTGGACCTTCTCGCCGTCGTACGGCGACTCGGCGGGCCAACCCCACACACCGACGCGGTCCTCGCGAATCGGGTAGTTCCACGCCACGGCGTTGCCGCCGACGACATTGACGAGGTTGCGCCCGGCGCGCGGCGCCACGGCAATCAGGGCTTGGTCGAACGCCAGGTCCTCCTCGCTGACCCACTGACTGTGGGTGTAGGCCCGCGTACCGACCCACTTGCCGTCGGGCGCGCTGCCGTCGGCGTACCGCGGGACGAAGAGGAAGTTGGTGTAGTACGCACCGGGACAGGTCTGGCCGCCCAGGAACCCGCACCGCTTCGGCATGCCGCTGTGCGCGCAGTGCGCCGCGGTGATGATGAGATTCTTCGCGGCTGTGTTGACGGAGGCCGCAGAACACACGGCGTTGCCCTCGGGCGTGGTGAAGAACAGTTTGCCGACGCTGCGCGGCGCCGCCAGCGCAGCGGCGCGGCTCGTCGACCGGGGCGTGGCAGGGCGGGGCCGGATCACGTCGCCGAGTTCATCGAGACCGAGCGGTCGCGCCGCCTTCATCCGGTCGGCGGTCCAGTAGGACTCGACACCCGTGGGATCGAGTGAAGCTGCGACGGCGGTGTTGGCCAGCGCGACGGGGCCCTGGCCCTCGCTCCGGACGCGCCCCTCCGCGGGCGTCGCCAACAGGAAGCCGAGAGCGAGCACGCACCCGATGGCCGCAGCCGACCACCGCACAACAGACGTTCTTGGCACGCCATTTCCCCCGGTTCCCCCTGGACTACATGGGAGTAACGCGCGGGCAGGTGCTCAGGTCACGAATCGGTGGTGCGGTACCGACCCTTGAAATAGAGGAGGGGCTCGGCGACCGCGGCCTCGGCGATGTTCGCCTCGAGGTGCTCGACCTTGCCGATGACGACGTAGTGATCGCCGCCCTCGTAGACCGCGTGGATCGTGCAGTCGAGGTGCGCCAGTGCACCGTCGATCACCGGCGAGCCGGTCGAGGTGGCCGGCGTCCAGCCGATGCCGGCGAACTTGTCGGCGCCCTTCGCGGCCATCTGGCCCGAGACGTGCTCCTGGTCAGCGGCGAGCACGTTGACGCAGAACCGACCCGAACGCTGGATCAGGGGCCAGGCCCGCGAGGACCGCGCCGGGACGAACATGACCAGCGGCGGGTCGAGCGAGACGCTCGAGAACGACTGGCAGGTCATGCCGACCGGTTCGCCGCCGCTCATCGTGGTGATCACGGTGATGCCAGACGCGAAGCAGCCGAGGACGTCCCGGAACTGGCGGGCAGCAGCCTGCGCCTCCGGGTCGTCGTGGACGGCAACTTCTTCGCCGGGTCGCAGTTCGAAGTCGACGTCGGCGTCACCAAGGAAGGACTGGATCAGCTCGGGAGGCGGCCAGGTGGCGCGCGCGTCGAGGCTGATGCCCTCGGGGATGCCATCTCCCCGCGGGGTCTCATTCGGTGCCGGCACGGCTTCCACGGTAGCGATCCCGGTCCCGTCGGCGCTCAGTGTCCGCCACCGAAGACGTGACCCCAGTACGAGACTGCGGTCGATTCACGGGCGACCCAGCGGCCGTCATCGACGGTCATGCCGTCGGTGCCGAACTCGATGTCGAAGCCACCGGGCGACTTGACGTAGAACGAGATCATCTCGTCGTTCATGTGGCGACCGAGCGTCGCCGACAGGGGCGAGCCGTGCTTGCGGACCCGCTCGAGGGCGCGGCCGACGTGGTCGAGTTCGTCGACCTCGAGCATGACGTGCACGCACTTGCTCGGGTTCGGCATCGGCAGGAACGCGAGAGAGTGGTGGCGCGGGTTGACGCCCAGGAACCGGAGCCAGACCTTGCTGCCCGGCTCCTTGCCGACGAACTCGCCCGGCATGCTCATCGAGTCGCGCAGCCGGAAGCCGAGCACCTCGGTGTAGAAGCGGAGCGCTTCCACGTCGTCCAGCACCGGGACCACGATGTGACCGAGGCCCTGGTCGCCGGTGACGAACTTCGCGGCGTACGGCGTGACGACGGGTCGCGATTCGTAGGTGATGCCGTGGTAGAGCTCGAAGACGTTGTCCCACGGGTCGCGGAACCGGAGGAGCTCCTGCACGCGGCGTTCGGCGAGCTCCTCGCGAGTGCCCTCCTCGAACTCCACGCCGGCCTTCTGCAGGTGCTCCCTCGCCGCCTGCAGCGCCTGGTGGTCAGCGAGCTCCCAGCCGGTGCAGTCGAGCTGGTCGACGTCGGAGGGGAAGACGACAATTCGCGCCGACACCTCGTCGATGCGCCAGTACTGGTGGTCCGGGTTCGGGCCGCGGCCCTCGGCCAGGCCGAGAACCTTGCCCGCGAACTTCGACCAGGCGGCGAGGTCGGTGCTGGCCACGCGGATGTAGCCCATGGACTTGATGTCGATGGTCATGCGCGCTCCTTGTGACGGGCCAGGAAGGCCGTGGTGATCTCCGCGAACTCCTCGGCCGCCTCGATCTGCGCCCAGTGGCCGCAGTTCGGGAAGACGTGGAGCTGGGCCTTGGGGATCTGCTTGAGCGCGACCAGGGCGCCGTCGAGCGGGTTGACCCGGTCCTCGCGGCCCCAGGTGAGCAGGGTGTGCTTGCGCAGCCGGTGCGCTTCGCGCCACAGCATGCCGTCCTCGGCCCACTCCGGGTTCCAGAAGGACATGCCCATCGATCGCATCGCCTCGAGCGAGCCCGGCGCGGTGGCGTCGGCGAACCGCTCCTCGACCAGCTCGTCGGTCACCAGCTTCTGGTTGACGACCATCGTCGAGATGAACGCCCGCAGCGCCTCGCGGCTCGGGTTCATGGAGAAGTCCATCAAACGCTGGACACCCTCGGTGGGGTCGGCGTGGAACAGGTTCACCGACAGGCCACCGGGGCCCATCAGCACGAGCCGACCGACGCGGTCGGGGTTCTCCAGCGCGAAACGCATGGCGGTGCCGCCACCCAGCGAGTTGCCGAGCAGGTGGATCTTCTCGATCTGCAGCTCGTCGAGCAGCTTGAGCAGGTACGACGCCGAGTGCCGGAAGTAGTTCGCCGTGACCTCCGGCTTGTCCGAGGAGCCGAAGCCCGGCTGGTCGACCAGCAGGGTCCGGAACGTCGCGGCGAAGCGGGGCAGCGCGGAGCCGAAGTTGCTCCACGCCGAGGCGCCCGGACCGCCGCCGTGCAGCAGGACGAACGGCAGCCCTCCACCCACGAGCTCACCGTTGGTCGAGCTCGTCGAGACCCCGGCCTCGTAGTAGTTCAGCGTGATGTCGCCGGCCTTGGCCGAGCGGCGGGTCGCCTCTTTGGAGCAATCCAATTCCTGGCTGGCCACGGTCAGTACATCCCCGGGTCGACCTTGTGACCGAACTGCTGGGCGCCGTACATCTGGAGCGCCCGCTCGGGGTCGTTGGCAGCGTGCACGCGACCGGCGTGCGCGTCGCGCCAGGCACGCTGCAGGTAGGTGCCCTCGGCGAGCGCACGGCCACCCGATGCCTCGAAGAGCGAGTCGATCGCCTCGATGGCGCGGGAGGTGCCGAGCACCTGGTCGCGACGGACACGCAGGCGCAGTTCGAGCGGGATCTGCTCGCCACGCGCGACGTGGGCCTGCTCCTCGCGGATGTTGCTGATCAGCAGTGCCCAGGCTGCGTCGATCTCCGAGGAGGAACGCGCGACGCGGACCGCAGCGAACGGGTCGAGCGAGGCCTTCTCACCGAGGTACGCCGCGCGGACGCGCTTCTGCTGCATCTCGACGTGCTCGGCGTACGCACCCTTGGCCATGCCGATGATCGGCGTGGCGATGGTCGAGGTGAAGATCGAGTGGAACGGCAGCTTGTAGAGGTCACTGGTGTTCACGGCCTGGCCGGGACCCTTGCACGCGCCGGTCTCCCCCATCGAGAGCGTGAATGCCTCGGGGACGAAGACCTCGTCGACGACGATGTCGTTGGAGCCGGTGCCGCGCAGACCGACGACGTTCCAGACGTCGACGATCTGGTACTTGTCCCGCGGGATCATGAACGTGCGGAAGTCGACGATCTGGCCGTCCTCGTTGAAGACGAGTCCACCGAGCAGCACCCACGTGCAGTGGTCGCTGCCGGAGGAGAAGCTCCACTTGCCCGAGAGCGTGAAGCCACCCTCGGTCAGGATCGCCTTGCCGGTCGGGGCGTACGACGACGAGAGACGCACCGTCTGGTCGTCACCCCACACGGCCTGCTGTGCCTCGTCGGCGAACAGGCCGACCTGCCACGGGTGGACACCCACGACGCTGGAGACCCAGCCGGTCGCGCCGTCGGCCGAGGCGATGTCGCGCACGGCGGTGTAGAAGGCAACGGGGTCGGCTTCCATGCCGCCGTACCGCTTCGGCTGGAGGAGCCGGAAGAAGCCGGTCTCCTCGAGCTCCTTGATGGAGGCGTCCGGAATGACGCGCAGACGCTCGCCCTCTTCGGCTCGCTCGCGAATGGTGGGAAGCAGGTCACGCACGCCGTCAAGTACGGCGTTCACCTCGGGGGCGAAGTCCTGGTTCATTGGGGAGCTCCTGATTTCTGCGACAGTCCGTCAAGGTCAATAATAGAACACGTTCTAGTTTTGGCAAGTACTACACGCCAACGACCTCTGCATCGCGAGCCTTGAGCATCAGCGCGATGTCGATGAGTTGGTCTTCCTGGCCGCCGATCAGCTTGCGTCGGCCGGCCTCGAGGAGGATCTGGGCACCCGAGACGCCGTAGCGTTCGGCCGCGTTCCCGGCGTGCTTGAGGAAGGAGGAGTAGACGCCGGCGTAGCCCATCATCAGCGTCATCCGGTCGAGCTGGCACTCCTCGGGCATGGCCGGCTTGATGACGTCCTCGGAGGCGTCGACGATCTTGAGGAAGTCGACCCCGGTGGTCCAGCCGAGCTTGTCGGCGACCCCGACGAACGCCTCGAGCGGCGTGTTCCCAGCGCCGGCACCGAAGCGCCGGACCGAGCCGTCGATCTGGGTGGCACCTGCCCGGGCGGCGATCACGGTGTTGGAGACCCCGAGGCCGAGGTTCTCGTGGCCGTGGAAGCCGACGTCGGCCTGGTGGCCGATCTCGGCGACGACCGCGGAGACGCGGTCGGCGGTCTGTTCCATGATGAGCGCACCGGCCGAGTCGACGACGTACACGCACTGGCAGCCGGCGTCGACCATGATCCGCGCCTGCTTCGCCAGCACTTCCGGCGACTGGGTGTGGGACATCATCAAGAACCCGACGGTCTCGAGACCGAGGTCGCGGGCCAGGCCGAAGTGCTGGATGGAGACGTCGGCTTCGGTGCAGTGCGTGGCGACGCGGCAGATCTGGCCGCCGTTGTCCTGCGCAGCCCGGATGTCGTCCTTGGTGCCGAGGCCGGGGAGCATCAGGAAGGCGATCTTGGCCCGCTTGGCCGTCTCGGCGGCGATCTTGATGAGTTCCTGCTCCGGGGTACGGGAGAAGCCGTAGTTGAAACTCGACCCGCCGAGACCGTCGCCGTGGGTCACCTCGATGACCGGGACGCCCGAGTTGTCGAGGGCTTCGACGATGTCGTGCACCTCGGTCGCCGTGAACTGGTGCCGCTTGTGGTGCGAACCATCGCGCAAACAGGTGTCGGTCAGGCGGAGGTCGAGCTTGCCGAACGGCTCGTCGCCGTGGGTGCCGGACCAGGTGCGCTGGAGGGTGTTGAGGTCGGTCATGTCAGTTGCTCCCGATGATGTGACGGGCGATGTTCTCGCCGACCTGCGCAGCAGCGGCGGTCATGATGTCCAGGTTTCCCGAGTACGGCGGCAAGAAGTCGCCCGCGCCCTCGACCTCCACGAAGATGGAGACCCGCTTGCGACCCTGGGTCGCCTCCGAGGGCCCGTCGAACTGGGGCTCCTGCAGCAACCGGTAGCCGGGGACGTACTCCTGGACGGCCTTCTCCATGCGGTGCACCGACTCGGCGATGGCGTCCTCGTCGGCGTCGGGGTCGACGGCGCAGAAGATCGTGTCGCGCATGATCATCGGCGGCTCGGCGGGATTGAGGATGATGATCGCCTTGCCGCGCTCGGCACCACCGATGCTCACGACGCCGGCCGACGTGGTGCTGGTGAACTCATCAATGTTGGCGCGGGTACCCGGACCAGCCGAGACACTCGACACCGATGCCACGATCTCCGCGTACGGCACCGGGGTGATCCGGGAGACGGCGTTGACCATCGGGATCGTGGCCTGGCCACCGCAGGTGATCATGTTGACGTTCATCGCACCGACGTGTTCGAGACCGTTGACCGGCGGGATGACTGCCGGGCCCACCGCGGCCGGGGTCAGGTCGATCGCACGGATGCCGGCCTCGGCATACCGCGGCGCGTACTCGCGGTGCACATACGCAGACGTCGCTTCGAACAACAGGTCGGGCAACTCGTCCTGCTTCAGCAGCCAGTCCACACCCTCGTGGCTGACCTCAAGGCCCTTGTCGGACGCGATCCGCAGGCCCTCACTGGCGGCGTCGACACCGATCATCCAGCGCGGCTCGACCACATCGCTTCGCAGCAGCTTGAAGAGCAGGTCGGTGCCGATGTTGCCCGGCCCAACGATTGCGGCGGTCAGTTTCCTTGCCATCTCTACTCCTCGAACTCAACAGTCAGGGGCGCGAAGCCGCTGATGGATGCCGACACCCGGTCACCCGGGGCGAACGGCACGAAGGGGCCCAGGGCCCCGGACAGGATCAGGTGGCCGGCGCGCAGCGGGTCTCCGAAGCGGTACGCCTGGACGGCGAGCCAGCGCAGGGCCTCGAGCGGGTCGCCCAGGCAGGCGGCACCGGTGCCCGCAGAGCGTTCCTCGCCGTTGATGGTGAGCGACATGACGACGTCACGCGGCTCGAACTCCTCGAGGCGACGGCCTTCATTCCCGACGACGTAGAGACCGCTGGACGCGTTGTCGGCCACGGTGTCGGTGAAGCCGATGTCCCAGTTCTCGATCCGGGAGTCGACGATCTCCAGGGCCGGGATGGCCACGTCGACGGCGGCGCGCACCAGGTCGAGGGTGATCTCGTCCTCGCTGGCAGGGTTGATGTCGGCGGCCAGGATGAAGGCGACCTCCGCCTCCACCCGCGGCTGGACGAGCGTGCTCATGGAAATCGGGCGGCCGTCGACGCCGTAGCTGACGTCCATGTCGCTGAGCAGGTAGCCGAAGTCGGGCTGGTCCACGCCGAGCTGGCGCTGAACGGCCTCGGAGGTCGCGCCGATCTTGCGGCCCACGACGGTCACGCCACCGGCGAGCCGGGCCTGCACCAGACCCTGCTGGACGGCGTACGCCGTCGGGAGGTCATCGGTGCCGATCAGGTCGCGAACGGCCGCACAGGGCACCCGCGTTTTCTGGGCATCCGCCAGGCGGGCCACGGCGGCCTCGACGGCAGTGGGAGTAGTCACGATGGAGATACTAGAACCTGTTACAGTTTTGTGCCATGACGGGATCCCACTCAGCCGCCACGAGCGACGTCCTGCCGACCGAGGTCGACGTTGTCGTCGTAGGCGCCGGTGGCGCGGGCATGAGCGCAGCACTGCGCGCCGGCCGCCACGGCCTTGACACGATTCTCATCGAGAAGAGCGCCTACTTCGGTGGCTCCACGGCCCGCAGCGGCGGAGGTGTCTGGATTCCGGGCAACTACGCGCTCAAGGCCGCCGGGCAGGACGATCCCGATGACCTCGACAGGTCCAAGACCTACCTCGACTCGATCGTCGGAGACACCGTCCCGAAGATCCGCCGCGACACGTACATCGACCGCGGCCCCGAGGTCATGGACTTCATCAAGGAGCAGACCCCCGTCCGCTTCCGCTGGGTCCCGGAGTACGCCGACTACCTGCCCGAGCAGCCCGGAGGCCGCCCGCGCGGCCGCAGCGTCGAGCCGGTGCCCATGGACGCACGCTTCCTCGGCGACGAACTCCGTCGCCTGCACCCGGCGTACACGAAGGCGCCCGCGAACCTGATCGTCACCCAGGCCGACTACCGCAAGATCAACCTCGGCCTGCGCTCGATCAAGGGTCCGCTCACGATGTTCCGGGTCATGCTGATGCGACTGCTGGCGATCGCCACCGGCAAGAAGATGTTCGCGATGGGCAACGCCATCGCGATCGGCCTGCGCAAGGGCCTCACCGACGCGGGCGTGCCCGTCGCCTACGAGACCGCGCTGCAGGACCTCCTGGTCGAGAACGGTCGCGTGGTCGGCGTCGTCGTCGAGGTCGCGACAGGATCGACCACCGAAAGGCGCGAGATCCGGGCCCGGCGCGGCGTGATCCTCGGCTCCGGCGGGTTCGAGCACAACCAGGAACTCCGTGAGAAGTTCCTCCCCCAGCCGACCACCACGGACTGGTCGACCGGAGCCAAGTCCAACACCGGTGGCGGCCTGTTGGCCGGCATGACCGCCGGCGCGGCCACCGACCTGCTCGACGACGCCTGGTGGGGACCGACCATCCCGCTCCCGGGGCGCGCGTGGTTCTGCCTCGCCGAGCGCAACCTGCCCGGATCGATCATCGTGAACTCCGCTGGCAAGCGGTACATGAACGAAGCACTCCCCTACGTCGAGGCCACGCACGAGATCTACAAGGGCGAGGCCACCGGCGTCCCGCACGTGCCGTCCTACATGGTCTTCGACCAGACCTACCGCAACCGGTACCTCTTCGCCGGTGTGCCCGGACGGCAGCCGTTCCCCGGCCGTTGGTACAAGGACAAGATCGTCGCTCGCGCCGACTCGCTCGCCGAACTGGCCGAACTGGTCGGCGTCCCGGCGGACACGCTGGGCTCAACCGTCGAGCGCTTCAACGGCTTCGCCCGCACCGGCGTCGACGAGGACTTCCACCGCGGCGAGAGCGCGTACGACAAGTACTACTCCGACCCGAAGGTGAAGCCGAACTGCTCACTCGCCCCGATCGAGAAGGGCCCGTTCTACGCGGTCAAGATCGTCCCGGGCGACCTCGGCACCAAGGGCGGTCTGGTCACCGACGAGCACGCCCGCGTGCTGCGTGAGGACGGCTCGGTCATCGGTGGCCTGTACGCCGCCGGCAACGTCTCGTCTGCCGTCATGGGCAACACCTACCCGGGCCCGGGCGGCACCATCGGTCCCGCCCTCGTGTTCGGCTATCTCGCCGTCGAAGACATCGTCTCGACAGACTCGACCATCGGGAGCGACTGACATGCCCATCGACCCGTCCGTCGCGATCGGAGCCGACCTCGGCGCCCGCACGTTCTCCTGGACCGAGTCCGACGTCCTGCTGTACCACCTCGGCATCGGCGCCGGCACCCGCGCGGGCGACAACCTCGCACCCGCTGCACTCCGCTACACACTCGACAACGCGGCGCTCCAGGTGCTGCCGTCGTTCGGCGTCGTCGCACCGACCTTCCACGAGACCGACCCGCCGCCGCTGGACCTCCCGGGGTGCGACATCAACCTGGCCCAGGTCGTCCACGGCTCCCAGTCGATCTCCGTGTCCGGGCCGCTGCCGACCTCGGGTACGGCGACGATCCGCACCACGCTCACCGACATCTGGGACAAGGGCAAGGCCGCAGTCATCTGGCAGGAGGCCGTTGCGACGTCCGACGCCGGTGAGGAACTGTGGCGCGTCCGCTCGTCGATCTTCGTCAAGGGCGAGGGTGGCTGGGGCGGCGACCGTGGCACGAGTGAGCCCGTCGTGGTGCCCGAGCGTGCACCCGACCACGTGTCGTCGTACACGGTGACACCGCAGCAGGCCCTGCTCTACCGCCTCTGCGGCGACCGCAACCCGCTGCACGCCGACCCGGACTTCGCGAAGGCGGCCGGATTCCCCGCACCGATCCTGCACGGCCTGTGCTCCTACGGCATCGTGCTGCGCGAGCTCACCGACGGCCTGCTCGGTGGCGACGCCGCCGCCGTGGCCGGCTTCACGGCCCGGTTCGCCGGCGTCGTGTTCCCCGGCGAGGCCATCAAGGTCACCGGTTGGCGCGAGGGCGACCGGATCGTCGCCACCGGTGCGATCGACGGCGGGGACCGCAACGGCTCCCCCGTGCTCGCTGACTGCGTGGTCGACACCACCGGTTGAGTCGTACGGTGGGGACCTCATCCCCGTCGAGAGGTCTCCCCATGCCGATTCGCACCGCACGCACCGCCTGGAACGGCGGACTCATGGATGGTTCCGGACAGGTCGAGCTGACCTCGTCCGGTGTCGGCACCTACGACGTGTCGTTCCCGAAGCGCGCCGCCGACGAGGCCGACGGTACGACGAGCCCCGAGGAACTCGTGGGCGCGGCCCACTCCGCGTGCTTCGCCATGTCGCTGTCGAAGGCGATCGCGGACGCCGGCGGCACTCCGATCGCGCTGGACGTCACCGCCGACGTGACGCTCGGTCCCGACCCGGCCGGAGGCTTCCGGATCACCCTCATCAAGCTGACCGTCCGCGGTGAAGCTGAAGGTCTCGACAACGACGGCTTCGTCGCAGCAGCGGAGAAGGCGAAGGCCGGTTGCATCATCAGCAAGGCGCTCGCCGGCGTCGACAGCATCATCCTGGACGCGGCGCTGGAGAGCTGACTCCGACGACAGCGTCCCCGACGCTGATCGTCCCGCCCTCGAGCACCCGGAACACGGTGCCGGCACGACGGCGCAGCGCCTCTTGGGCGCCGGCGCCGATCGTGTCGTCAAGCAGCTTGCACGGTGCGGCGACCCGTACGG
Organism: Nocardioides sp. WS12; assembly: GCF_014108865.1. Taxonomy (NCBI): domain Bacteria; kingdom Bacillati; phylum Actinomycetota; class Actinomycetes; order Propionibacteriales; family Nocardioidaceae; genus Nocardioides; species Nocardioides sp. WS12. Next base: position 3,313,962 of record NZ_CP053928.1, read on the forward strand.
CTTCCAGCAGTACGTCGCCGATCCTCAGCAGCGAGCCGGGGTCCCGCGGGATGATGCCGTGGCTGACGGTGAGGTTCCGTCGGGTCAGGTGCGAGGGCACCTCACGCCCGTAGACCGCGGCGGCCTCGTTGAGCGACTCCCGGCTCTGCACGGTGACGTGACGGTGCCGCGTGCCGTGGTACCGATCGCCCACGATGCCCTTGCCGGCCTCCACTTCGACGGTGGCCTTCGCCTGCATGGGCAGCCGCGTCGCCTTGGCGAGGTGGATGGACTCGACAACGGGCGGCAACTCCACGTCCCCGAGGTTAGGGTGCAGCCCATGGCAGGACAAACGGAATGAGTGACGTACTGGAAGTTCGGCTGCCAGCGCCCGCCGGCCAGGTGTCCGTGATGCGTCTCGTCGCCGTTGTGGTGGGCGCCGTCCTGTCGGTGAGCGTGGTGATCGCGCTCCTCACTCAGGACCTCGCCTCACTGGACCGCGTCGACGCGATCCTGCTCGCCGCAGCCGGTCTGCTGATCCTCGGCTGGGGCGTCGTCGGCCTGATCGGCAACAACGCGCGCCTCCGGTACGACGGCGTCCTCCGCCTCGACCCCGATGGCCTGGCCCTGCACACCGGGTCGGCCCGTGAGGGCGGGTGGGCGCACCTCGCCTGGCACGACCTGGAACGCGTCGAAGTGCACTGGTGGGAGATCGTGCCGCCGTTCGTCGAGGACCCGGAACACCTTCCTGTGCTGCGATTCATCAGCCGCGACGACACGTACATCCAGGCCACCGGAGACCACGTGCAGTCACGCGCGCTGGCCGGAGCGTTCCAGGTGGAGCCCGCGTCGGCGGCCCTGATCGCTGTCCTCGGCTGTTCGTCGCAGGACGCACTGTGGCAACTCGGAGCATGGCTCGGCGAGCACCAGCACGAGGTCCCGGTCGAAATCGGCGCGCCGCCTGACCTCCCCTAGGATTCCCGCATGCAGGAGATCTCGGGATGAGTACGCCGTTGGAGATTCGCCGATTCGTCCCGCCCGCAGCTTGGCGGTTCTTCGCCATCGAGTGCGCCTTGGCGCTCGGCGGCGGACTTCTTCTGGTCAGCGCGCTGGTTGCCGCCAGCACGGGAGACATGACGAGATTCCAGCAGTTCAACGCGGTGATGTTCGGCGTCATCGGAGTCCAGTTGATGACGTTCGGGCTGCGTGGGCTGCTCCGCAATCCCGGACTGCTGAACCGGGAAGTGATTCTTCGGCTCAGCGACGAGGGCATCTCAGTGCGCCACGGACTCTTCGCGGACAAGGCCGGTTGGGGCCGTCTTGCCTGGACGGACCTCAGCGCCATCGTCGTACGAACGCGCACCCTCGGGCCGCCGCTCTTCGGGGCCGAGACCGAGAGGCCGGTCATGTTCTTCGTCGCCCGGGACGAGGCAGCCATCAAGGTCGACAGGATCACGTCGTACGACGCCACCAAGGCTCTCGTCCTGGGCATCAGCCCCGTGGCTGCGGTCCTCGCCATGATCGTGGCCACTCACGGCCCGGATCAGATTCGCTTGATCGAGGATTGGCTCACCAGGAACCGACCCGCTGTGCTGTTCCAGGCGGCCAGCAACCCCGTGCACTGAGGGACGTCCCCATGACCCCGCCACCAGGCGGAGCCACGGGTGCGCTCAAGGATCGTCAGCGACCCTTGCCCGGGGGAACGATCGACGACGTGCTCTTCGCATCGGCCTTGGCGTGCTTGTCCGCGCGCTTCTCCTTCAGAGACTTGCCCGCTTTCTTGGACAGGTTCTGACGGGGTGACTTGTCGGCCATGACTGCTCCTTTGAGTGGAAGCCTGAACGGCTTCCCCACCGACAGTACGCGTGGGGTGCGGAGCTACTTCGCCTGTACGGCGGCAGCCGCCTCGCGCAAGGACGCGATCATCTTGTCCGGGTCCTCGGCGGAATAGACCGCCGAGCCGGCGACGAACACGTCGGCCCCTGCTTCGGCGCAGCGCTCGATGGTCTCCAGGGAGACGCCACCGTCGACCTGCAGCCAGGTCTCGACGCCGTGCTTGTCCATCAGGGCGCGGGCCCGGCGAATCTTGGGCAGGCACATGTCGAGGAACTTCTGGCCGCCGAAGCCGGGCTCCACGGTCATGATCAGCAGCATGTCGAGCTCGGCGAGCATGTCCTCGTAGGGCTCGATCGGCGTGGCAGGCTTGAGGGCCATGCTCGCTCGGGCACCCGCCTTGCGGATCTCCCGCGCCAGTCGCACCGGAGCCTTGGCAGCCTCGACGTGGAAGGTGACCGAGCCACAACCGGCCTCCACATAGGCGAGGGCGTTGCGATCCGCGTCGTCGATCATCAGGTGCGCGTCCAGGGGCACCGAGCTGGCCCGGGCCAGCGCCTCGACCATCGTCGGACCGAAGGTCAGGTTCGGCACGAAGTGGTTGTCCATCACGTCGACATGCACCCAGTCGGCGCCGGGGATCCGTGCGACTTCCTCCCCGAGCTTCGCGAAGTCGGAGTTGAGGATCGACGGCGTGATCTGGATGTGGCCCACGATCGGCCAGTCTAGGGAGCCTGCGCACCGGCCGGGAAACTCGCGTACAACCCTTTGCGTGGCTCGCGCGTCCTAGGGACATGGAGCGGCAACATGAGCCTGGTGGAGGCGCGATGACAGCGCGGCCCCGGAGGGGCGCGGCCGACCGCTCCGCGGACGAACGGGACGACGCCGCGTTCGCGGCCTTCGTCGCGGCCCGACTCCCCCACCTGCTCAAGCTCGGCCGGGCACTGACCGGCGACGACCAGCGCGGAGCAGACCTCGTGCAGGACGCCCTCGAACGCACGCTGCTCCGTTGGAAGCGGGTCGATGACCCTGAGGCGTTCGTACGACGCGCGATGGTCAACCGCAGCGTGTCGGTCTGGCGCAAGGTACGCCGGGAACGCCCCTTGACCGACCGGGGCGATGGTGGACCGTCCGCTGCGGACCGGCCCTTCGATCACGAACTCCTCGCCGCCGTACGACGGCTGCCACCGCGGCAGCGGGCCGTGATCGCGCTGCGGTACTACGAGGACCTCACCGAGGCCCAGACCGCCGAAGTGCTCGGGTGCTCGGTCGGGACGGTCAAGAGCCAGGCCCACCGCGCGATGGCCGCGCTCCGTGTCCAGTTGCCCACCTTCGCCGACCGGGAGGAGTTGTCATGACCAGTCTTGAGGACGCGCTGCGTCAGACCTTCGGCGCGGTTGTCGACGGTGCCACCGACCGGATGCTCACCGACGTACGACGCGGCGCCCGGCGGCGTCGTACGACGCGGACCACCCTGGGTGCCGTGGCGGCGTCGGCTCTCCTGGTCGGCGGCATCGCGTTCGGTGGCTCGCTGCTGTCCGACGACAGTTCGCGTCCGTCCCCGGCGCCGAAGCCGACGGAGACGGTCACCGACCCAGCTCCGGCAGACGCACTCGGCTCGGCTCTCGCGGTGGAGGCCGCAGGCGACATCCTCTACGTGACCGTCGACGAGGTGGCGTGCAGCTGCTCGGTCCTCTACACGCGCGGTGCGGACGAGTGGGCGGAGTTGCACCGGTTCCCCGTGCCCTTCGTGGATCGCCTGTCGTTCGCGCCGGATGCCGAGAACGGCTGGGCGGCCGCCGCGGGTCAGGTGTGGTCGACGCACGACGCCGGCCAGACCTGGGGCCGTGTCGATCTCCCGCCGGAAGCACCCGAGGACATCGGCGACAGCTACGTCGTGGACTCGTCCGACACCCACGTCTGGATCGTCAACCTCGGTAGCGGCAGTCTCTGGCGCTCGCCTGTGGGAGCCGACGACTTCACCCGGTTCGACGTGCCCGACACCGACGGGATCCAGGACATCGCCGTCTTCGCGCACAGCGTGCTCGGCGAAGTCGTCGTGGTTGACCCCCGGCCGACCGGCGAAGGCAACACCACGTCCGTCCCTCGCATGAGTACCGACGGCGGCGACTCGTGGCGTGAGCTCCCCCGGCCGTGCTCAGGCGAGAACCGGATGCGTGCCAGTCGGGATTCGATCTACGTGGGGTGCCAAGGTGCGAGCGAACCGGAGGCCACCTTGTACCAGTTCTCTTCAACCGGAGGCGGACAGTTCGTCGGGTACAGCGGAGGCGGCGACCTGTCCGGTTTCACACCCCTGACGGACCATCTCGTCCTCTTCACCCTGCCCACGGACATCGAACAACCGGTACCGGGAAGACACGGCTTGATGACCCCGACAGGTGTCGTACCGAGTGACACCGGCCTGACTGCCGACGCGTCGATCTGGGACGCCGCCCAGGTCGGCGACCGCCTCTACCTGGCCACGACCGAAGGGCTCCTCGAGTCGACCGACGATGGCCGGACGTGGCACCGGATCTGAACTTCTCCGATCGGCCACGAAGAGACCGATGGGAAGCCTACGATCTCGTTATCGGCCCAAGGAGGCCCGCATGATGATGAACAGTGAGGCCCGCAAGAGGGCCCAGGAACAGGCCAACGCCCAGCCGTTGGCTGCCGTCGCCCACCTCGCCGATGTCTGGGACGAGAAGGCCGACCACGAGGACGCATGCGGCAACGGCTTCGCCGCTGCGGTCCTCCATGCGCAGGCGCGCGAACTACGCGCAGCGCTCTCGGAGCAACTCAGCGCCTGAGCGCCGCCGCGATCGCACTGATCCCGGCCTCGACCTCCGCGAAGGACGTCGAGAGCGGCGACAAGCCCAGGCGCAGGCCGTCGGGCTCCCGGAAGTCGGGCAGCACGTCCTCGGCCCACAACTCCGCTGTGACCGCACGCATCTGCGGGTGGGCGATCGTCACGTGCCCGCCGCGTTGTGCGGGATCCCTCGGTGACGCGAAACGGACATCGGGCAGGTCGCGGTCGATCAGGGCGGCGGCGTACTCCGTCAGCGCAACCGACTTGTCGCGGAGGGCCGGGATGCCGACAACCTCCAGCAGGTCGACCATGTCTTCCAGCCCGAGCATTCCGATGATGGGCGGCGTTCCGCTGATCAGGCGTCGGATACCGGTGGCCGGCGCGTAGGTCGGCCCCATCGTGAAGGGGTCGGCGGCCCCCATCCAGCCCTGGATCGGTTGCACGAAGGCATCGGCCGTCAGGTGCCGCTGCGCGACGTAGCCGAAGGCCGGCGAGCCAGGTCCCCCGTTGAGGTACTTGTAGGTACAGCCGACGGCCAGGTCGACCTGCCACTCATCGAGTTCCACCGGTACGACGCCCGAGGAGTGGCAGAGGTCGACCAGGATCCACGCGCCCGCGTCGTGGGTGAGCCGGGTCAGCGCTTCGATGTCCGCCATCCAGCCGGACTTGTAGGCGACGTGGCTGACCACGACCAGCGCGGTCTGCGGACCAAGAACCGCTGCCAGCCCGTCCAGTGTGACACCGCCGTCCGGGTCGACGTCGAGCCAGCGCACGGTGAGCCCGCATTCGTGAGCGACGCCCTCGACGATGTACCGATCCGTCGGGAAGTTGTCGCGGTCGACGACGATCTCGCTCCGGCCCGGATGCGCCGCCACAGCAGCGCGGACCAGTTTGTAGAGCAGCACGGTGGTCGAGTCCCCGACAGCGGTCTGGCCCGGTGCCGCGCCCAGGGCCACCGCAGCAAGCCGGTCGCCGAGCACGAGGGGCAGGTCGAACCAGCGCTCGTCCCAGCCACGGATCAGTCGTCCGCCCCACTCCTCCGCGACGAACGCACCGATCCGGTCGGCGGTCGCACGTAGCGGCCGGCCGAGGGAGTTGCCGTCCAGGTAGACCAGCGACGTGTCGGCACCGACAAAGAGATCGCGGAGCGTGGCCAATGGGTCGGCCGCGTCCAGCGCGGTCGCGTCGAGTGTCACGTCGTCTCCTCGTCCGGGACGGGCTTGCCGTCCGCCTCGTCCCGATCTGCCCACTCCAGCAACGGTGCAATGTCGAAGACGTGGTCGTCGATGTCATGGTGCAGGTCGCCGATCTCGGCGAAGCGCTTCGGCACGGTGAGGATCGTGAAGTCCTTCGGGTCGGCGTCATCGATCTCGTCCCACCGGATCGGCGTCGATACCCGCGCATCGGGCAGGCCGCGGACCGAGTAGGCGGCCGCGATCGTGTGATCTCTGGCGTTCTGGTTGTAGTCGACGAACACCGCTGCCGGGTCGCGGTCCTTCGTCCACCACGTCGTGGTCACCAGATCGGGCGCCCGCCGTTCGACCTCGCGCGCGAAGGCGAGCGCCGCCCGTCGTACCGCCTTGTGCTCGTGGTCGGGACGGATCCGCACATAGATGTGCAGACCCTTGCTGCCACTGGTCTTCGGGTAGCCGACGGCACCGAGTTCGTCGAGGACCTCGTGGGCGATGTGGGCCACCTTCCGGATGGTGTCGTACGACGACTCGGGACCGGGGTCGAGATCGATCCGCCATTCGTCCGGCTGTTCGACCGCACCGCGACGGCTGTTCCACGGATGGAACTCGACGGTCGACATCTGCACCGCCCAGATCACCGACGCCAGTTCGGTCACGCACAACTCGTCGGCCGTCCGCTTCCAGCGCGGGAAGAACAGTTCGACCGTCTCCACCCACGGCGGCGCACCAGCGGGAAGCCGTTTCTGATGCACCTTCTCCCCCGCCAATCCCTTGGGAAAGCGGTGCAGCATGCAGGGCCGTTCGCGCAGGGCGTTGACGATGCCCTCGCCAACGGAGAGGTAGTACTCGACCAGGTCCAGCTTGGTGGCACCGATCTCCGGGAAGTACACGCGCTCCGGATTGCTCACCCGCACGACGCGGCTCTCGACCTCGATCTCGATCGCCGGGGACGCCATGTCGGCGACCTTACCGGTCTCTGGCAGCTGCAGATCCGCGCTTTTGGGCCGCATAGCCGCCGTGAGTGCTGACAGACTCATTTCATGCCGCCCATCCGTGAACTTCGTGACCGTTGGCGCGGAGACCGACAGAAGTTGGCGCGCGAGACGGTCGTACGGCTCGTGACAGGCAGTGCGCTGGCTGGGCTGGACCTAGCCGAGATCGACGGGCGCGTCGACCTTCGCGGACTATGGCTCGTGTCATCCAAGGATCTACCCGGCCTGACGCCCGGTGATCCGCTTGCGACGGTGCCAACTGCGCGTGAAGTGACATGGCGAGACCTCGACCTGTCTCACTCAACCTTCCGCATCGATCTACAGGACGCGCAGGTGGAGAACGTTCGCTTCGCCAACGTCGGTTGGCAGCACTGGAGAGCCACATCGTCCACGTTTCGACTTTGTTCCTTCACAGGCTCTGACCTGCGAGACGCGAACTTCGACGGCTACAACTCAGGTCTCCAGGACCGTCCGATTCCGAACCCCAGTTCGACGTACTGGCGCTGCCATTTCCAGCGAACACGCATAGGGCCGTACGGCAGTTTCGGGCGCGCCACCTTTGAGGAGTGTCGCTTCTCCGACACAAGGTTTCCCAGCGCAATGTGGTTTCGGGGCGCGGACGTTCGTCGTTGCGTATTTTCCGGATCGTTCAAGACCGTGTGCTTCGGTTGGACCGGCCCGTGGTCTGAAGAGCCTCCCTGGCTTGAGGCAGATCTAAGCGGCGCCTCGTTCGATGACCTTGAGGTCTATGCGCACTCTGGTCCGGGGGTCGTCATCTAGGGCACCGCGCTCAGCGTGCTGATCGGATCGCGACTACATGAGCGAGCCCCGGATGTGGTCGCAGTTGACGGCGGTTCTTCGGCAATGAACGCCGCTTCCATCGCCTCCGTGAGACCATCACCGGCATGGAGGGACGCGCTCTGAACCGGGAGCCTCGCAAACAATGGGCTTGGCTTGTTCCTTGGTTGTCTAGTGGCGTCGCGTCCGTGATCGCCGACGTCACGCGCACCGAACGCGTGAGCTTCTTTCTTACCGGGCTCGCGGCAGGGGTGATCTGGCAACTCCTGTATCGCCGTGATCTCGCATCGCGGCTGACCCCTATGTCGGTCGTTGTCGCCGTCGGGGTCGTAGCGGCGCTCACGACTCGTCAGGAACTCCGCTGGAACGACATGAACACGGTTGGCTTGCTCGCGATCGGCGTCCTTCTTGGCTTGATCTACACCGAGCAATACCAGCGATGGCAAGATCGAACCGCGTGGAAGCGGTCTTCTCATCTTGAGCTTCACAGCGACGCAAGCGTCTGAACATTACGCAAGGCACAGTCGCGTTGGACCTGTGAGCGTTCCGGATCCGACAGCGAAATGGTCGGACGTTCCACTCCGTCAGCGGTACAAGCGTTTTCCGCGGCACGCGCCTGGACCACTCGGCGCCTGACCCCAGCACGCCTGGATGAATACTGTCGCTGTGCCACGAGAGCCAGACGCCGATGCCTTTATCCTGCTGCTTTTGTGCCTTGTTCTGCTGGCGGCCAGCGTCGTCGGCCTCCCGTTTGCCCTCGCCGCCAGCAGGAACGAAGGAACCCCCGGCACTTTCACCGCAGTGGAGAGAGACTGCGACCGCTACGCCTGCAGTTGGACCGGAGTATTCGTGAGTGACGACGGCCGGATACGCGACGAGCACGCGGATTTCTCGAGCGAGAACATCGAAAGAGCTGGCGACAAGGTTCGGGCCCAGAAAGGCGTCGCCGGCGACGAGTCGGTCTACGCGCCGAACAGCCGTTTCTGGTTGTTCTGGCTGTTCGCCGATGTGGGATGTCTTGCCTACGTGGTCTGGTACTTCCGAGCTTGGCGACGCAGCCGCCCCGGTGAACCCGAGACCACCGGTCCCGACCCGGACACCAGTGCCGTAGACGACGCAGCTGACCGAGACCGCAGCTGAGTCTTGCTCTCGCGTGCGGGGTTGGCGTCGTAGTAGTTGTTGCGCTCAGGTCGCTTCGTACGCCCTCACCTACCAACAATGGTGCAATAACCGCACTTTCGCACGACCGCTCAGGCGCCAGATCCGGACGTCCTACTACGGCGTTTCAGTCTGGGCCGCGGTCACGCCTGCGCGATTGCGCCGATCCCAAACCCAGAATGCGGCAACGAGGACTACGCCGATGCTGTACCCGAGGATGTGCAACTTGGTGATACCGATGAGGTACTGACTGACGAGCCAACCGACCCCGAGTAGCACTAAGAATGGCTGGAAGACCTTCTCCACCCGGTCCCGTTGGATCGTCGCCACGATGATCCCGTGTACGAGAATGCCGAGCCCGAACAGTATTGGCGCGGAGTGAAGTCCCTCAACGCCGTCCACCGGCACTGCGAGCAAGCCCATGCTGAGCAGAGCTCCTGCCCAGCACAGGTGTTTACGCACAGTCCAGGGTGGATCTTCGGACGGCTGAGTGTCATCTCGCGAACCGTCGAAGGACTCGCTCCTATGCTCCACCTGTCGAGCCTAAGGGGTCAGCAGGTGGCAGGTCGGCGTTCTCTGAACACGCCCCTCCGAAGCCCGACACAACCGGTCCGCGGCAGAGTCGGGCGGTTCACCGGGGCAGAACCAGTCGCCTTCTCGGTACAGGTGCCGCGTGTCCCGGGCGGTCGGCATTGAAGCCGAGTCGCGATGGGACGCAAGTACTAAAGTGACGGGGTATGTGGGGTCACCAACTCAGCCGTGAGAACCCCGCGAGGGGCGGGTTCCTTCTCGTGGTCGCCATTCTCGTGGTGATTTTGGGTCTCTCTATTGCCTTTTTCGCGAGCGGCGCTGAGCTCCTGGGCGTCGCGATTAGTTCCCTGATACCCGGCATGCTGTGGACTCTCTGGCGAACACGGCAAGAGTGGGTATTCGACCCTGACAGCGCCAGGCCTGGGCGAACGTAACTGACCTCGTCGCGGCATCTGAGTGCGGCCGCGCGAACTAGCGCCTGAGCAAGATGTACCGGCGATCCGCCCAGTGCGCTGCGCGACTGATCAACATCCCCGCAATCATGGTTGGCACAGCCGTGAGATACACGGGACTCGGCGCATCAGCCCAAAGGCTCAGAAGACCGATGAGGGCAGCCGCGATTGAGATGCCGCCAGCGATATCGGAGATCCAGGCGAATGGGGTTCGTCGCTCAGTCAGCCGGGCCCAGACCGACTTCGGCTCAACGATCCCTCGGTGGGAGCGCGGCGCGCGAGTGTCGGAAGGGGTCACGCACTCACACTATCTGGCCAAGCGCGTAGACGGCGCCGTTCCGAGCTTCGCGCTGCAGGGTGCCGGCGGGCGCTCGGGCAGTCGGGCGGTCCCGCTCCGGCTGCGGCTACTTGTTTCATAGACCTCGGGACCGGTGTCTGGATGTCATGGCTGCGCACTTACGGGAAGAGGTACGGGCTGGGTCCATCTTGTACGCGAGGATGCAGACCCGCAGCCCTTGCGACTTCCAGTCCGTGACTGCACTCGACGTGGCTCGCTACGTACAAGTGGTAGTCGTAGCCCACGATGATTGCGAAGTCGAAGTCCTCAGAGGTCCACCAGTAACCACAGGCTGGCTCTTCTCGAAGAGCTGAACGCACTTGATCCATCAGCTCGTCGAGTCCCATGGTTGCGCTGCGATCGACCTCGACCCGAAACCGGGAAGCTCCAGACTCGACTGCCATCGCGCGAAGGGAGTCGAGATGGGCTTGTTCGGCCATCAGGTAGCTGGCCATCGTCAGGACCACGCCGTTGAAAGAGTCGCCGACGTCGCTGATAGAGGTCCAGGTCCCGTCGTCGAAGTGGGTGATCGCGTGCTCGACGTCGTACTTGATCAGGTGGCAGTGAAAGGGAAGTGAGCGCAGCCGCTGCATGGACGTATTCCGCCACCAGTGTCCGATCGAGCGCGGCAACCAGTTGTCGACGAGACGCCACAGATCATCGAGGACCTCATCGGCGACGCATGCTTCGGCACGGAGGCGACTATTGCCTCGCAAGCGGCGGCCGAATGTCTCGCGGTCGTCGTTCATCCACAGTCCCAGCACGATCGAGTGTGCTTCGCTTTCATACGCCGTCGAGCTCTCGGGGTATTCATTGGCGGCTTGATCGGGATCCCAGCGAAAGAGCAGGATGGTTGCGAGTTCTGCGCGCCCAGCCTCGGCAGACCACCGGCCGAACTCTTCTCGCGTCAGGTCCTGCAGCCTTATGAGAGCAGAGTTCACCGCGCTGGAGTCGACTGCGGGATCACTTTCACTCATGCGGCACCTTGTCACGTGCGTTGCAGCAACCGCATTCCCTTTGGCAGGCCAGCACTCAGCGCCATGGTCGGGCGGTCGCGGATCGCCACTACAGTCGGCTCATGTTCAACGCGCGCCGCCCGGAAGGACCGAAAGCACTGCACTTCGTCGGCGTCGTCATTGCGTTTCTTTGTGGTGCCGCCTTTGCGGCCTTCGCCGAGTTGCTAAACGCTCCCGCCTGGACAGTCATCGTTGCCTGGGCCGTCGGCATCGTCGCAGGACTGCAGATTGCGTCAGTGCTGAACCGCCGACTCTTTCCCTCATAGTCGAGGCGGCATCCGCTCAGACAGCGACATAGCCGGGCGTCCCGCCGCGACAGCGGCATCTAGGAAGGTCGCGGGTGATGAACCGTCCATTAGCGCGACGTTCGAGAGGTCAAGGCCGGCCGCGGCTAGCGTTACGTCATGACGAGTTGGGACCGTGCCGTTGCGGTCGAGCATCCGGTTGACTTCAGATTGGCTCTCAACGGTCCCGTGACGCTCTTTTGGCGGGAGTCGATCCTCGAAGACACCGTTCAGTGGCTCAGGCAACACGGCTACCGAGTGGTGGAGATCGACGTATCCAGCACTACCAGCAAGGTGGAACTCCTCGTCGAGATCGGTAGGCGTCTTGAGTTTCCAAACTACTTCGGACGCAGCCTGGAGGCCTTCAACGACTGCATGGGCGATGTGGCCAGTGGCGAGTACGGATGGGATCGCTCTGACGCTGGACTTGTCCTAGTACTCAAGCACTTCCGTAAGTTTGCACTTCTGGAACCCAGCGTCGCGCACAGCATTCTCGACACGTTCACCGCGCAAGCGCGGTACGGGATGCTGTTCGGCAACCGACTACTTTGCCTCGTCCAAACAGCCGATCCTCGACAGAGATTCGAAGGGGTAGGCGCCGAGCGAATCATTTGGAATGACGCCGAGGCCATGGACTCCTCTCGCGGTTGATGGCAACCGCCGCCCGGAGTCCTCTACGCCCGACGCGGCAGTTGAGGGCGTTTCGTCAAGCGGCGAGAGCCAGTCGGGCGATCCGGAGGATGCGCTCGTAGTACGTCTGAGCTTCTGCCGGAAACGCCCCGATGGATCGTTGGAGTTCTTCGGCGGCTTGCAACGACCGAGACCGGTCCAGGTCGGAGCGCGAACCCGCCCGCTTTGCCCAGCCGTAGATGTCGGCACCGACCATGACCGCATCCACTTCTCCGTAGTCGAGGCCCTTCTCCACGGAATTGGGGAACGGCTCGGCTGCGTGGAGACGCATCTCCTCGACAAGGGTGGCGGCCACAAACGCAGCCTAGGACTCCCAGCGCTTGGCGGCACGACCGATCGGCGGCTTGAACGACGCTTCGCCCCGAGATCGGCATGACCCTCCGGCGGAGAGGGATCCGGGAAAGAGCATTAGGTTCTGAACCGGGCAGACAGGAAGGGCGAGGTACGTGATCGAAGATCAGCGCGCGGCGGACGTGTACTCAGCGTCAATCTTCAAAGTAGGAGGCGCGCCCTGGTGGAGTTGGCTCGTCTCAGTCCTCTTCTTTCTTCCTGACATCCTGTTTGATGACCGTTTCACGGTCTTGGTCACTCGTCTCGACGACGGCCGTGCCGTAGGAGTTGCATCCGCGGTGAGACAGCGGACCATTGCGATGAAGCTTGCCCAGGTGCAGGTCGATCTGGCTCACATGAGTCTCACTGGATTCAGCGCCAAGTACGACCTCGCGGAGATCGACTCGCCTGGATAACCCCCCGGAACCCTGCTGCCCCGACAGCGGAATGGTCGGGCGTCCCGCTCCGACAGCGGCACGGTCGGACGGATCAGAGCAGCGTCCAACTTCCCAGTTCGTCAGGGTCGGTACCGCGCGCGAATGCTTCAACGACCGTCTGGGCACGGATCGCAGTGCAGACGAATGCTCCACCGAAAGGAACATCGGTGTCGAAGATCCGAAAGTCACGTGACGTGTCCTCGTCTACAACCCAGTCGCCGTCAAGCAGGAAGCATGAATCCGCATCCCGGAAGAGGTGCACGACGGCTAGGTCATCGGCAGTCGAGATCGACATCATCGGGTAGGCCGCTCCTTGGCGAGACACCTCGCGGTAGGCCTCGTCTTCATTCACGTCGGCAGCATCGCAGCCGCGTCTGTTCCGCGCCATCCGCGATAGACATCCGCACTGCCGCAGCGCGCTGTCTGGGACATGGGCGTTCGTCAGCCGCCACCAATCCGAGCGAGAGGTGGGGGCGGGTGCCCAATGGTTCTCCGCAGTTCGGGCTGCGACCTGGCTCGCTCAGCTGCTCGACGAGTCGTTCCGCGTCCTTGGGTATCACCAGCCGTTCCCGTTCAGCTGTGTTGCTGATGGTTCAGGTAAGTCGCATACAGCTGGTCAGGCATGGGCGGCGGGTGAAGTGCCAGGGTGGCGGGGTTGATGATCGCTCCGCCGAAGTCGAGGCGCGCCTGTTCGAGGGTTGCAGGGTTGACTCCGGTAGGGCGATTGTCGGCAGAGATGGGTTGCGTGAGGTCGCTGTGGTTGAGCCACGGTTCTGGATCGACGGCGGACACCGCGTGTCGATCGTTGCCGAGTGGTGTGATCGTCCAGCGTTCAGGCGGCAGGATCGTCTTGGCGAGTTGATTAGTTGTGAGGACCTGATGGACGTAGGCGTCGAGGACGTAGTCCGGCAGGAGGTGAAGGACCCGCCACCGGTCGGTGCCAGCGGCATCAATTGGGGAGCGGTGGTTCTGCTGAGCTGGCTGAGCTTCCCATCCGGTCAATCCCGTCGCGCTCTGACGAATGCTGGTGGTCCACCCGTGAGGCGCAAGGGCATCGGTGATCGTGACCAGGTCGGCCAACGCAGGGCGCTGGTCGGCGCGAAGGTCGACCTCTTGGAGGGTGAGAAGGCCGTAGCGGTCTGTCCCGACATACCGCATTCGGTGCGGTGAAGCCTGCTTCACTCCGAACATGTACGAGAGCCTTTCGGGCTGCTCGGGTGCGTCTGCCAAGAAGCCGAGGACGCTCTCGGCGGAAGCAGCCACCGGGGTGGATTCAATCACTCCGGACAAATAGGTATCGCCCTCGCCGTCGAGGCACCATTCGATTGCGGTCTTCAGCACGTGGCGAGTGAGCTCGGCCTCCACCAACCAGCCGTAGCGCGGGCGGGCATAAGAGTCGGTGTCGGCGTAAAGCCGGTCAAGATCGACCGGAAGGGTGACGACGGCGCTCAATGTCGAGAAGTACCCGTTCGTTCCGCCTTTGAAGACTGGGTGCAACTTTGCCCTGGCCGGGCGCAGGACTCCGACTATTCCGCGGTCAGTGAGGCCGGTTGAGATTTCGTCGAGGACGGCCTCGATCGGCCCCTTGAAACCGAACGGTTGGAGTCGGCAGAGGGGGCCGTTCGGAGCCGCGATGGCCTCGGAGATCCATCCGCGGGCGTAACCGACACCCTCCAACGCGCGCCAGCGTTGTCGGCAGTCGCCGAGTACGTCTTGGAATGCGGCAAGCGTCGAAGCGTCGCCGGCGGCCTGAAGTTGAAGTGGCTGCTTCCCGCTGCCGAACCCACGCTTGAACGCCCGCGCCGTGTACGTGACACCTGCCGAGGTCCGGCCTGCTTCATCACGTTCGGTCACAGCACTACGTCCCAGCTCCGCATCCACGTTCGGCCATTGCGATTACGTCCCACCCAAGGCTATCCGGACCAGCTGATCAGCAGCGGGCAAACTGCAGCAGGGCTGCGCCCCAACAGCGGCATGAGTGTGCTGCCGTCCGCACTGATGCAGTTGTTGGGGCACCATTGCCCGATGAAGTCGTGGTTTGGGCGTGGCAACAGACGACCCTCCGAGTTCGACGTGGGATCCCGAGTGATCGTCCGGCAGGACCCCGACTACGGTCCTGGCCCGTGGCCTTCCGAGCCCACGGGGCGGATCGTCGCCCATCCGGACGGTGCAAGCTTCGCCGAGGTCACGACTGTTTCAGGTCCGGAACGCTCGTGGTGGGTGGTCTTTGACGAGCCACAACTCGACGTAGACGGCGACGGCCCGTACCGAGAGTCACAGGTCCTCCAGCGATATTTGGAGCCTGCCGAGTAGCCCGCTCGGCGGCAGAGGAGGTCGAGTTACTCCCACCCACGCGAGGCGTAGGACTGACGGTCGACTTCGGGAAAGTCCGTCGTATAGGCGCCCCAACCTTGGCGCTCCCAGTAGAGAGTCATCGCCTCGAAGTGACTCTCTGCTTCGACGGACCAGACGAGTTGGGCGCTCAGCGAGAGGCCGCGTCGCGCGTCGTCGCCCATCGGACCCGCGAGACAGAACGTCAGGTAGCCGCCCGCGTCGGGCTCGGGGTCTTCCCACAACTCATGCAGCACCTGGACAGGCTACGGATCAAAGGCGACGCATGACGACCCGCCTATCGGCAGCACCGAGCGGTTCGCGGCATGTCAGTGCGCCTGGGTGCGAGCGATGCGATCCCTGTTAGCGGGGTGGTTTGGTGTCACTCAGTGGCAGCAAACCACCCCGATGACGGACGCCCACGCGGACCGACGCTCGGCTGGAACTGCGCGGAAATCGACAGATCCGGGCGCTTCGAACCAACGTGGGGCACACCCTTCGTCCAGGGTCAGGCGGCGAGGTAGTTGACGAGTGTCTGGGTGAAGTGGAGCTCTGCGGGCGTGAGGGACTGGCCGCCGGGGGTGCCGGTGACTCTCCGTGTGCCGGTCGCATCGACCAGGTAGTGCGCCCCGTAGGGATCTCGCCACACGACGATCCCGGGGAAGGGTTGTCGTACTTCCCAACCCGCATGGGTCTTGATCCGGTGATGGGTTCTCGTGAGCGGGCCCAGATTCCCCACGGCGGTCTCCCCGCCCTCGGAGTACGGGATCGCGTGGTCCAGGTCCAGCCGCCGACCGGTGTTCGCCGCGAACGGGAACACGTCGCCGGGATGGATCAACCGCACCGCTTCACGCATCCGGGCCGGGATCTCGTAGGCATCGACCGGGACCTGGTTGTTCAGATCCGCCACCCGCGTCACCCGCACGTTTCCGTCGATGCCAAGTCGGTGCCGCACCCAGTCGGTAGTGACCGGCCCGTGGCCCTCCATCCGCGCGATGGGCGAATCGCCGTACAGGTGCAGGTAGACCTTCACCCTGACCTTGACCGGACCAACGGCGGGGTCGAGGTGGGCAGCCGGGTTCATCAGCCGAGCGACCGCGGCGACGCGACGCTCGTTGGCCGTCGCGCCAGGCATCGACTCCTTCAGGTCCTCGGAGTCGGCGACCGCGTTCGCGGCGGCGTTGATCCCGGCGATCGTCATCGCATCACCGTGGACCGTGTAGGTGGCCATGCCGTGCTTGCTGACCCGCGACATCCGCGCGAACACCTCACGCGCAGCGGCTTCTTCCTTCAACCGCGCCAGCTCAGGTGCCGCGGCAGCGACCTTGCCCTCCACCAACGCCTCGAACCGGGCCCACGACAGGCGCCCATCACAGGACTCGGCAACCTCGCCATCGACCCACGCCGCCTCAGACTCCGACAACTCACGGGTCGCCTCAGCGACGTGGCGGGCGTGGCGGCTGCTGGCCTCACCCGTGTCGATCAGCCCCTGGATCCGCGGCAACCGCAGCACGATGTCGACCGCGTCCGCGATCAACTTCTTCGCACCGAACGGCGAGGTCTGGATCCGGGCACCGAACGCCGCAGCGGCGTACTCAGTGATCAACGGCGTCCCCGCCCCACCGGCCGGCTTGGCCCGTTCCCGACCACGCTTGTCCGTCGGTGGCAACCGGTCCGGGTTGTGCAGGACAGCCCACTGGTAGGCGGCCTTCAACAGGTTCCGCTCAGCCTTCTGGCGCTTGGCATGCTCAGCCTCGGCGAACGCCAGAACAGCAGCAGGCGACATCTCCACCAGCTCGCCCTGCTCGCACCCGATTGCCATACGAGTATTGGATCACCGAGGACCGACACCCGACCCAGATCAGGCCGAGTTCTCCACAGCCGCCAGAAACGACGCGATGTGCAGGCCACGGATAGCGTGACCTCGTGGACTTCGACCAGCCGCCCGTCGTGCGCGTCACCGCCGAGCGTGGCGGTCTCGATCCGCGCGCGTGGCCGATGACCGTTCCAGCGGTGGCGCAGGTGGTGCGCAAGGGCCTCGACCTGCCCAAGGGCGTGACGTTCCTCGTCGGCGAGAACGGCTCCGGGAAGTCGACGCTGGTCGAGGGCATCGCCGTTGCCTACGGCTTGTCGCCCGAAGGTGGGAGCGGGCAGAGTCGACACTCGACCCGCCCCACCGAATCCCCGCTGCACACGGCCCTGGTCCTGAAACGCGGCCTCGGCTCTGGCCGATGGGGCTTCTTCCTCCGCGCCGAGACCATGCACGGCTGGTACACGTACCTCGAGAAGAACCCGCGCAGCCCCACCGCCCCGGAGCAGGATTCCCGGTTCCACGAGCTCAGTCACGGCGAGTCATTCCTCGAGGTGCTCCGGACCCGGTTCGACTCACCCGGCTTCTACTGCCTGGACGAACCCGAGGCCGCGCTGTCCTTCTCGTCGACCCTGAGCTTGATCGCCGTCCTGCACGACCTCGTCCAGGCCGGCGGTCAGGTGCTCTGTGCCACCCATTCGCCGGTGCTCGCCTCGATGCCGGGCGCGACCATCCTCGAGGTGGGTGACTGGGGGCTGCGGCCGGCCCGTTGGGAAGACCTCGACCTGGTCCAGCACTGGCGCCGCTACCTCGACGACCCGCAGCGCTACTTGCGCCACGTGCTCGACTGAGGACACTCGATGACAACGCGTGACCAATCGGGTGTCACGCGCCCGGTCCATCGGAGCGTCAAGTGGGTGTGAAGGCAAACAACCCGGGCAGACAGGCGGAGGAGTTCACCGCCTTCGTCCGCGAGACCGGCACGCAACTGCATCACGCAGCGATGCTGCTCACCGGCGACCACCACCTCGCAGAGGATCTCACCCAGGCGACGTACGCCAAGGTGTTCGTCCACTGGCGACGGGTGTCTGCCTCCGACAGCCCGCTCGCGTACACACGCACCACCTTGCTCAACACGTTCCTGTCCCACCGCCGTCTTCGTCGCAACTCCGAGCGTCCGACCGACCTCACCCCCGGCGCCGACGACGGAGTGCAGGTAGCGAAGACGGCGATCCGCGATGTCGACCCCGGCGCCCGGATCGACCTGCTCGCTGCCCTCGCCGATCTGCCACCGCTGGATCGGGCGATCGTCGTCCTCCGCTACTGGGAGGACCGCAGCGTCGCCGAGACAGCGACCGATCTGGGACTCACGGAAACGGTCATCAGGACACGAGCGCGGCGTGCGTTGCAGCGCCTACGCCCCCTGATCGACCCACCGACCACGCTGACCGCCGTCCAACCCGAGAGGACCTCGTCATGAACGACCTCGACCACGACCCCTACCTGGGCATCGCCCTCCGCGACCGCGTGCGGGGCGAACAGCCCGACCTCGAACAGCTCGCCACCGCGTCGCTCAAGGCCGGCACCCGGCTGCGTCGACGCCGCCGTATCGGCATCACCGCTGGTGCCGTCGCTGGCGTGGCCGCCATCGCCCTCGCCACCTCCCAGTTGGGAGGCGGTACGACGGCCACCGACCCCGATGTCGCAGCGTCATCCTCGGTCTCGCCCGCTGCCCCCACGCTCCACGTGGGACAGGTCCTCGATCTGGAGTACGGGCTCAAGGGCACCGTGCGCACCGACGCCGACGGCCTCTACGAACTTGGCGGCGACTCGCGTACCGGAGCAGGCACCGGGTTCGTCCTTGTCGTCGACGGCCTCACCGGCGACATCGAGGACTGGTGGTCGGAGGGTTTCGGCACGCTGACCCAGGACTGGCCCGGCATCACCGTGGCCGTGTCCATGGCCAAGGCTGACGACCTCGGGATGCTCGGCAAGGTCGACAAGGCGCCCGTCAGCGTCGCCGCCGGCTGGACCTGCGAGTGGTACCTGGTCGACGACAAGGCGGACTGCGAGTCCGCCGACGGTGGCGTGGCCAGCCTCGTGATCCGGGACGCCGCCGACCGCGCCGCCTGGCTCGGTTCGCCCGACAAGGGCGACGACCCCGGGGTCTTCACCACCGAGGCGCACGACGGAATCTTCATCTCCGTCCAGGGTGGCCAGGGCACCACCAACGCCGAGATCCAGGAGCTGGGCGAGTCCCTCACCTGGGTCGACTGAACACCGCCAACCCGGCCGCGGCCAGCCCGATCAGGACCGCGGCCGGGACAGGCAGACCCTCTGCGCCGCCGCGCGCGACCACGCCCGACGCGAAGGCGGCGCCGATCGCAATTCCGCCGTTGAACACCACCGGGATCAACGCCCCGGCCAGGGAACGGTGCTCCGGGCCGGCGAGCCGCAGGATCATCGTCTGCGCCAACGGCGGCAGTGCTCCAGAGGCGACCCCCCAGAACACGATCACGGCCACGCCGGCCAGTCCGCTCTGTCCAGAGACCTGGAAGCCGACGACCGCAACAGCCGTGGCCACGGTCGCAGTGACCAGAGCCGGAGCCGTCCGTTCGAGCACCCGCCCGGCCAGGGCGACCCCGACGGCCGAGGACAGTCCGAAGGCCAGCAGCAGGCTGCCCATCCCACCGGGCACGATCTCGGCGGCAGGCTCCCCCAGCCGCGTGATGAACGTGTACGCGCCGTAGTGGCCGACCAGGATCAGGCCGACCAGGACGGTGACCACCACCATCGGTCGGACGGTACGACGCCCGCCGCTCCCCGCATCTGCGGCGGACCGCGCCTGCGGGTCGGCGTCCGGCACCACCGCGCGAACGAGTCCCGCGCCGACGAGGCTCAGCGCGGCGAGCACCCAGAAGGACGCGCGCCAGCCGGCGAGGTCCGCGACGAACCTGCCGATCGGGGTACCCAGCACCATGCCGAGCGTGGCGCCGCCCAGCACGACGGCGGTCGCGCGGCCGAGGAGCCGGTCGGGCACCAGGTCGGCGACCTGCGCGTTCACGGTCGACCACAGCAGGCCGACGGATGCCGCGCCGATGGTGCGGGCGACCAGCACCACTGCGTAGGTCGGTGCCAGTGCGGTCGCTGCGGCGGCGACCGCGAAGACCAGCAGGCTGGCGGCGACGACCGACGTCCGTCGGACGCCGCGGGTCAGCCGCACCAGCGGGAAGCTCGCCACCACGACCACCGCGGCCCAGATGCTCACCAGCAGGCCGGCGGCCGATTCGCTCACCCCCAGCCCGGCGCTCATCTGGGGCAGCACGGCTGTCGGCAGCATCTCCCCCGTGACCATCACGAGGGTGGCCGCGCCGAGGACGAGCAGCGCGGGCCAGGGCAACTGGTGAGCTGTGTCGTGGGTCTGGTCAGGGGCATCGGGGCGGGTCGTCGTACTCATGAAAGCGACGCTAAAGGTTTACACTGATGTCAATGTCAAGGTGTGGTGCGGAGAATGTGAGGCAGCAGACATGAAGATCGGTGAAGTCGCCGAACGTACCGGCGTCGCGGCCCGGCTCATCCGGTACTACGAGCAGCAGGGTCTCGTCAGCGCAGACCGTGCCGACAACGGCTATCGCAGCTACACCGAGGCCCACGTCGATCGCGTCGAGCGCGCCGCAGGACTCATCCAGGCCGGCATCCCGACCCGGTTGGTCAAGGTGCTCCTCGAGGCCGAGGACGCCTGCGCCCGCGAAGAACCCACCTGCCCGGACGAGGTGTCCCAGTTGCTCGCGACCGAACTCGACGGGCTCGACCAGCGGATCACGTGCCTGACCCGCAGCCGCGACACGATCCGTCGCTACCTGGCGCAGACCCGGTCCAACGCGTCCGGGACCACCTGAACGATCAGCGCCGCCCTCAAGGCCCGGGACGGCCCCGCGTTTCGGGTACGCGACGGGTGGCAACATGACCTCATGCGTGCCCTCGTCGTTGCCGTCGCGCTGGTGGCACTGAGCGCCGGGTGCAGTGACCCGCAAGCCACCGAAGACACGTCGTGGCAACACAGTGACGACCCCGTCCCCACGTCGGGCCTGCCCTTCGCGGTCGGCGACACGGTCCACCTGGCCGACCGCGCAGTCGACGCCGGCATCGCGATCGCGGCGTTCGTGGTCGCGGGCGACGGCGTCTACTTCATCGAGGACGACGATCCCGACGACGGCAACCGCCCGTCACGGGGCACGCGCGAGCTGCGGTTCTCCGCCGCCGACGGCGAGGTGGTCGACACCGGCGTGGACGTCCTGGTCGAGACGCTGCGCGCGTCGCCCGACGGCCGGTACCTCGCGGCGATCGACATGGCCTCGGGCGAGGAGGACGCGTTCGGCACCCCACAGGCCGCCCTGGTGGTCTGGGACCTCCGGACAGGCGAGGAGATCATTCGCTCGTCGTCCGCGACCGGGGACCCGGCCGAGGACGACTTCGCGGCTCTCTACCCCGAGCTTGAGATGAACATCTCGAGCATCGATGACGACGGGCTCCGCCTCGACGCCGTCGGGACGTGGTCCTTCGACTTCGTCACCGGTGAGGGCGAACGGCTCGCCGACGACACGGGCGAGGCCCCCGCGCCCCTCGTCAGCCCGGATGGCACCTGGCGCATCGATCAACGCGGCAAGCCGCAGGTCCTGCTCGGACCCGGCGGCGTCCAGCTGGCGCCGGACGCGGAGCGTGCGCGTCTGGAACTCTACGGATGGGCCGACGACACCACGGCGTACGGCGTCCTCGACGGCGCGCCGGCGGCGGTGATGACGTGTGAGGTCCCCTCGGGAGCCTGCTCCGAGGTCGCGGACACGGCCGGCCGGTACGTGGTCCTCCCCAACGGCCTCGCCAACGGGGGCCTCGACCTGAGCGACGTGGCGAGTGACTGACCCGGAGGCGACGGTCAGGACGAGGCTCGACCCGCCGGTCAGCGCCAGCCGAGCGCCGGCGCGACCTCGGTCAGGATCGATTCGATCACGTGGGCGTTGTAGTCGACGCCCAACTGGTTCGGCACCGTGAGCAGCAACGTGTCCGCCTCGGCGATGGCCTCGTCCTCGCGCAACTGCTCAATGAGGGCGTCCGGCTCGGCCGCGTAGGAGCGACCGAAGATCGCGCGCATGTTGTCGATCTGGCCGACCTGGTCGCTGTCCGGGCGACCGCCGAAGTACATCCGATCCTGCTCGTTGACGAGCGGGAAGATCGACCGGCTGACCGACACCCGTGGCTGGTGTGCGTGGCCGGCTTCGGCCCAGGCGTCGCGGAACACTCGGATCTGCTCGGCCTGCTGGACGTGGAACGGCTGGCCGCCCTCGTCCTCCTTGAGCGTCGAGCTCATCAGGTTCATGCCCAGGCCAGCGGCCCAGCGCGCCGTACCGTTCGACGCCGCGCCCCACCAGATCCGGTCACGAAGCCCCTCCGAGAACGGCTCGAGCCGCAACAGTCCCGGCGGGTTGGCGAACATCGGGCGCGGGTTCGGCTGCGCAAAGCCCTCGCCACGCAGGACCTCCAGCAACACCTCGGTGTGGCGACGGGCCATGTCGGCCTCCGTCTCCCCCTCGGCCGGGGCGTACCCGAAGAGACGCCAGCCGTCGATCACCTGCTCCGGTGACCCTCGGGAGATGCCGAGCTGCAGTCGGCCGCCGGAGATCAGGTCGGCTGCTCCCCCGTCTTCCGCGAAGTAGAGCGGGTTCTCGTACCGCATGTCGATCACGCCGGTGCCGATCTCGATCCGGCTGGTCCGGGCGCCGATCGCGGCGAGCAGGGGGAACGGGCTGCCGAGTTGCCGGGCGAAGTGGTGGACCCGGAAGTACGCGCCGTCAGCGCCCAGTTCCTCCGCCGCGACCGCGAGGTCGATCGACTGGAGCAAGGTGTCGGAGGCGGTACGGGTCAGCGAGCCGGGGCTGTCCGCCCAGTGTCCGAAGGAAAGGAATCCGATCTTCTTCACAGGTCGTTCAACCTTCAACCAGTCTGGATCATTCCTTGCGCAGCAGCGCCAGGAACATCGCGTCGGTGCCGTGCCGGTGCGGCCACAACTGGGCCGTGCCCGGCAACGGACCGTCGGCGTCGGTGACGCCGGGCAGCAACGGGCGCACGTCGTCCACCCGGAGGCCCGCGACTGCGTTCGTCACCGCGGTCACGACCTCGGACGTCTCCGCGAGCACCGGCGAACAGGTCGCGTACAGCAACGCTCCCCCGGGCCGGAGGATGCGCGCAGCCTCGGTCAGCAGGGCCTGCTGGAGCGCGACCAGATCGGCCAAGTCGCCAGGAGTACGACGCCAGCGGGCTTCCGGGCGGCGACGCAGCGCGCCGAGGCCGGTGCACGGGGCGTCGAGCAGGATCCGGTCGATGCTGTCGTCAGCGAACGGCGCACGGGTCGCGTCGGCCTGGAGCACGCCCGCGAGGTCCGCGCCCGCCGCCTTCGCCACCAGTCCTGCGCGGTGGTGGTGCAGTTCGGTGCCGATCAGCAACGCGCCACGCTCGCTGGCAATCGCAGCGAGCAGCGCAGCCTTGCCGCCAGGACCAGCGCACAGGTCGAGCCACCGCTCGTCACGGCCTTCGACACTGGCCTCGGCCAGCGCGAGCGCGACCAGTTGCGAGCCCTCGTCCTGTACTCCGGCACGCCCCTCGACCACTGCCTCGATCGCGGACGGGTCCCCGCCACTGGAGAGCACCGTCCCGAACGGTGAGTACGGCGTCGGCGTACCCGGGAGTTCGTCGCGGCTCGAGCGTCCGGGGCGGGCCACCAGGGTCACCCGCGGCGGGACGTTGTCGGCGGCCAACAGGGCCGGAAGTTCGTCAGTGCCGACGGCCTGACCAAGCGCTTCAACAACCCAGGCCGGGTGGCTGTGCGCGATGGCGAGGTGGCCGTTCGGATTCGTCGCGAGATCCGGCGCGACCTCGGCGATCCAGGCCTCCAGGTCGCGGTTGCTGACCTTGCGCAGGACGGCGTTGGCGAAGCCGCTCGCACCGACGCTGACCTTGTCGCGGACCAGGTCGACCGTCGTGCTGATCGCGGCGTGCGAGGGCACCCGCATCGCCAGCAACTGGTGGGCGCCGAGGCGGAGCGCGTCGAGGACAGCGACCTCCACCTTGCGCAGGGGGCGGTCGATGCAGGTGGCGAGGATGGCATCGTACGTGCCCTGCCGGCGGATCGTGCCGGCAGCGAGCTCGGTGACGAACGCGGCGTCGCGCCCGACGAGGCCGTGGTGCGCAATGACCGACGGCAGCACGAGGTTCGTGTAGCCGCCGTCGACCCGGACGACGCGCAGCACGTCGAGTGCCGCAGCCCGGACCGGATCGCTCTTCGGCTTGGGCGGCCGCTTCGGGCCGCTGGGTCGGCGACGGCCGCCCCGAGGCTCGCTCACTCGAACGTCGCGGTCTCGGGCAAGCGCACGCCGCGCGCCCAGTCGGCAGCAGCCATCTGCTTCTTGCCGAACGCCTTGACCTCGCCAAGACGCACGGCGCCGGACGCCGTACCGACGAGGACGTGGTTCTTGCCGACACTGATCGCGCCGGGGGCCAGCTCCGGTGCGTCCTCCTCGAGGGACACCGGTCCAACCTTCACCCGCTCGCCGTCGAGGGTCGTCCACGCGCCGGGACCGGGGGTGCAGGCACGGATCAGGCGGTCGATGCCGACAGCCGGGTCGGTCCAGCTGATCCGGGCATTCTCGACCGTGATCTTGGGTGCGAGGGTGACGCCTTCGAGCGGCTGGGTGCGGGCCTCGAGGGCTCCGTCAGCGATGCCGTCGAGAGTCGCGACCAGCAGGCTCGATCCACCCTCGGCCAGACGCTCCAGCAAGTCACCGGCCGTGTCGGTCGGCTTGATCCGCTCGGTCATCACGCCGAACATCGGGCCGGCGTCCAGCGCCTCCACGATCTGGAACGTCGTGGCGCCGGTGTATTCGTCGCCCGCCCAGATCGAGTGCTGCACCGGTGCCGCGCCGCGCCAGGCGGGAAGCACCGAGAAGTGCAGGTTGACCCAACCGTGCTTCGGGATGTCGAGGGCACTGCGCGGGATCAGGGCACCGTAGGCGACGACCGGGCAGCAGTCGGGTTCGAGCGCCTTCAGTGCGGCCTGGAACTCCGGGTCGCGAGGGTGCGTCGGCTTGAGCACCGGAACACCCAACTCCTCGGCGCGCAGGCCCACGGGGCTCGGCGTCAGCTTGCGACCACGACCCGAGGGCGCGTCGGGTCGGGTGATCACGCCGACGAGCTCGTGCGGGGACGCAACGATCGCGTCGAGCGCGGGGACAGCGACCTCGGGGGTACCGGCAAAGACAACTCTCACAGGCCGAAGCCTCCCGTCGCGTGGGGGGACAGTTTCACGGTCGGCTTCTCGAGCCCGAACCACTCCGACTCGCGGATCTCGCGCATCGCAGCCTTGCGGGCGGCCGCGTCGAGGCGGTCGATGAACAAGATGCCGTCGAGGTGATCGGTCTCGTGCTGGATCGCCCGAGCCAGCAGTTCGGATCCCTCGATGCGGACCGGGTCGCCGTACATGTTGAAGCCGGAGGCGACGACCGACATCGCCCGCAGGCAGTCGTAGGTGAGCTCGGGCAGGGAGAGGCAGCCTTCGGCGCCGTCCTGGGTGTCGGCGGACAGCTGCAGCGACGGGTTGACCAGGTGGCCGACCTCCCCGTCGACGTACCAGGTGAAGACGCGGAGCCCGACCCCGATCTGCGGCGCAGCCAGGCCGGCGCCCGGGGCCTCCAGCATCGTGTCGGTCAGGTCGGTGACCAGTTGCCGCAAGTCGGTGTCGAAATCGACGACCTCGATCGCAGGCTTGCGCAGGATCGGATCGCCGAACAGGCGGATGGGTCGAATGGCCACCGGCTCATCCTAGGAGTTCGGATGGATCGACCTGAATCCTCACTGGTTCGAGCTTGCGGGCCGACCGCAGTCGTTGTGCCTCGACCAGCGCCCGCGACAGTGCCGGCCCGTGGCTGCGGGGCACCCGCACGATCAGGCGTTCCTCGTCGGGCTTGCCTTCGACGGGCACCGGGCCGAGGACGTCGGCGGCCTCCGGGAGGTGCAGGAGGGCGCGCATGTCGTCGAGCGCACCCGGTGCGCCGGTGAGCGAGGCCACCCGCGCAGCCGGAGGCAGCCGTGCCTCGCGCCGCTCCTCGGCTTCGCGGGCAGCGAAACCGGCCGGGTCCCACCGCACGAGGGCCTGCAGCGCCGGCTGGCCAGCGTCGCCCACCGCCAGCGCACGTCCACCGGGCCGCACCAGGCCGACCGCGTTGCACCAGCGCCGCAACGCTTCCTCGGCCGCGCGCATGCTGTCGCGACCGAGCACCCACCACGTGTCCAGGAGTACGACGACCGCGTACCCACCCTCCGCCACGGGCTCGGCGCCGGGCGTGGCCACCACGAGTCGGGGTGCGCCGTCGACCGTGGCCCGGATCCGCTCGCCCGACGAAGCCAGCACCGGGATCTTCGGGAAGGAACGGCCCAACTCGTCGGCCGTGCGGGCATCGCCGAGCATCGGTGACCGCAGACCAGCGGCACCGCACTCGGGACAGGCCCACGCCGTGGCCTCGGTGGCGCACAGACGGCAGCGCGGCGGCGTCGTGGGGCCGGTCAGGCCCAGGGGCCCGGCGCACACGGTACAGCGGGCAGGAGTACGACAGCGCTCGCACGCCAGGCGCAGGGCGTAACCCGCACGCGGGGTCTGGACGAGCACGGGGCCGCGTTCGAGGCCCCACTTCATGGCCTGGTGGGCCTCGCGCGGGATCCGGGCTCCGGCACTGTCCGGGTCGCGTTCGAGCGACTGCTCGGTCGCGCCAGACACAGCGACGAGGGCACGCGCGCGCACCTCGGTCCGGGGCAACGCGATCTCGCGCGCCCATCCGGAGCGGAGCAACTGGTCGGCCTCAACCGTGCGGGAGAAGGCCCCCACCAGGGCAGCCGCCTTCTCCTCGTCCGCTCGCAGGAGCAGGACTTCCCGCGTGTGGGGGTACGGCGCCCGGGGCTCGGCATGCAGGTCGTCGCCGTCGTCCCAGATCACCACGAGTCCGAGGTCGCGCACTGGGGCGAACGCAGCGGAGCGCGGACCGACCACGATCTTGCGGGTGCCCCGACTCACCGCCAGGAAATCGCGGTAGCGAGCCGCCGGACCGGGCTCAGCCTGCAACGTGACGTGGTGCCCCTCGCCCAGCAACGCCGTCAGCGCAGCGTCGACGCGCGTGATGTCGCGGTGGTCGGGCAGACAGATGATCGTCCCGCGTCCGGCCGCCAGCGCAGCACCGGCCAGGTGGGCGAGCAGGGCCGGCCAGTCCTCCCCCGGGCCCGCGCCCCAGACGGCTCGTGGCGCATGGCCACTGCGCAGGTGCTCGAGGAACGCTCCTGCGGCCGGGTACGGCGACCAGGCCTCGTCACAGCCCGTCAGGACCGGCACCGGCGGAGATGCCGGCGAGGGCTCCCGCTCGGTGGTCGCATGGCGTGGCGGGACCGCGAGGCGTCGTACATCGGCAGAGACGCCGGCATAGCGCTCGGCCACCCGGCGACACAGGGCCTCGACAGCCGGACTCAGCACCGGCTCGGCACTCACGAGTCGTCGCAGCGGCGACAACACGCCGTCGTGCCCGGACGCTGCAGTGCGCTCCACCACGAAACCGTCGACCGCCTGGCCTGCGAAGCGGACCTTGACCCGCGTCCCCGGAACGGCGTCTTCGGCCATCGCCGCAGGAACGAGGTAGTCGAACACCCGGTCCAGATGCGCCAGCGGCACCTCGAGTACGACGCGGGCGACCGGATCCACCGTCGCCAACTCCGTCTCCGCCACCTTCCGGGCGCGCGTCGCAGCCGCCTTGGCGCGACCTTCCGCTGCCCGGTCCCGCACGAGGCCGGGCAGTTCCAGCGCCGGTTCGTCGGGGGTCGGGGTCATGGGCGCAGTTCTACCAGCGGCCCCCGACGCGTCGGTCGCGCCACCTACCGCCGCACCCTGGCCGTCTTCGGTGAACGCTTCACCTCGATCATGTAGCCGGGGCGGGACCCCGTGACGATCACGCTGATCCGATGCCCTCGGTCAATGCGGCGCAGTTTGTAGCGCGAGCTGGTGGCACGAGGAATCCAGCGGTTGTCGCGTAACCACTGGTATCGCAGAGTCACAGGGCTCGGACTCCACGTTCCCGGCCGGGCGGTAAGCACCCGGCCGACCCGTGCCGTTCCCGCGATGCCGACGGCACGTGGCGGTCGGATCTGGCCAAAATCCACTTCGTAGTGGAGTTTGGCGATCTCTGATGCCACGAGGGGAAGCGCAGTCAGCGTCCTGCGCACGCTCATGTAGCGACCCCTGTCGGCAGCGGTGAGGGTGTAGATGCGCGAGGTCGCACCGCTGATCGGCACCCCGTTGCGGAGCCATTGGTAGCTGACGACAGCGTCAGGGACGTCCCACTGACCCGGGGTCGCGGTGAGCCTGCCACCCACTATCGGATACGTGTCCACGATCTCCGGTGGCATGTTCATGTAGATCGAGGCGAAACAGGTGTAGACGACGACGTCATCGATGTACCAGCCCGGGGCACCGAGGGAGTCGTCGCTCCGCATCGTGAATCGCGGCTTGATCCTCTGGCCTGCGATGGAGGAGAGGTCGACACGGCTGCCGACCCATCCCCGGCTGCTCCCGGCAAACGCCTTCACGCCATGGTTCGGCGTCTGAAGGGTTCGGGTCGGCCCGTTGACCCACGGCTCCGACGCGAGGGCCTTTGCCCAATTGTCGCCGATGATTGCTTCCACGGTGCCGCCGTCCCAGTAGCGCACCACGTTGGTCGGCGTGACATCGAAATCCGTGACGTGCCATTGACGGAAAGCCAGGTACGACGGTTGGTCGTACGGCAACGGGATTTCGTTGGTCGCTGTCAACGAACGGGGCAGATTGGTCGGGTTGCTCCCCGGGTCCTCGGCCACCCACGCGGTGTCCCCCGAGTAGGCGTGGACGCCCCATTCCTCGTTGACCTCGGTCCCCGGCGTGCGGCCCCAGCCGGCGTCGGCCTGGAACATGCCCGCCTGGGTGGCCGTCGCACCGCGCTCGGAGTCGAACAGAGTGGTGGCGTGGGTTCCGGTCGGGCAGGTCCGATCGGCGTCCTGCATCGGATCGCTGAGCGGATCAAGGCGCATCTCGGTGGCCGTGACCGCCTGCTGAACTGCCGCACAATCGGCGGTCGTGAAGCCGAAGCTGCCGACCAGCGCCGCGCAGGACTGCTCAAGTACGTCGGCCAGATCGGTGTACTCAGTGAAGGCGGTGAGCGAACCCAGCACCTGGATCCACAGCCGCGCCGACCGGTCGAGCGTCGGGTCGCCGGCGTCGATGCCCGTGATTGTCTGTCCGTTGAACTCGCCACCCTGGGAGATCAGGTGGAAGGCCTTGTTGCCGACCCCGGAGTTCGTGTGGACGCCTCCGTTGTCCCAGTACGTCGGGTCGCTGTCCCACTCCGTGCTGGTCATCCGGTCCGGCTGGTCGGACGCCGTCGGGTTCGCCATGTCACGCAGCGCTCCGCCGGGCAGGTCCTCGCCCGTCGTCCAGGTCACGCTCTCGCCGTCGGCCATGTTCCGGTGATCGACGATCTCGCCGATGATGTCCGCAATCGACTCGTTGATCGCTCCCGGCTGGTCGAGGTAGAGCAGCCCGGAGGTCCGCTCGATCACGCCGTGGGTCATCTCGTGCCCGACCACGTCGTCAGCCGCGGCGTATCCGGCGCCGTAAAACATCTGTCGGCCGTCCCAATAGGCGTTGCTGTACGGGCAGGGGTCGCCAGTGACGCAGACCCGGACGGTCGACGCGAGTTTGCGACCACTGGCCGTGTCCAGCCCGATGAAGTCGGTGAGATCAACGTCGACGATGGCCTCGTAGAGCTCCGCGGTCGCACCGGCGTTGTGGAACGCCTGCTCGACGTCACCCACCGCCGAGGGGGAGGACGCCTCGGTGCGGTCGAAACCGGCGGTGCAGGCCGGTGGGTCTACGAGGGACGCGTTCTCCTGGTCGCAGACGACCCGGTCGATGTCCTGCACGAGGTCGAGGTCCAGCAGTACGGCGCCGGCGCGATCGTCGACGAGGACCTGGTGCCGTACGGCACCATCACCGCGAACCTCAAAACGCCACACGCCGCGCGGACCGGTCGCGTCGGTACGCCCGAGTGCTGCGGGATCCCACAGCCAGCGCTCTCCCGCCGCAGCGGTCGGGCTGCCGCCCGCTGACCGCCGGACCTTCGCGATCGCGGTCCGGCGTGCATCCGGCTCCGCGATGGTCGCAGCCGGTACCGCCTGTACCTCGGAGAGGTTGGCGTTGACCGAACTCAGGTCCTTGTCGTCGGCGAGCACCACGACGGCGTCGCCGCCGATGACAGGGATGCCACCCACGTGCTGCTGGTAGTGCACGACGCCGGCACCGGCGACAGCGAGGTCGCGCCGCGCCTCGATGAGGGTCGTGCCCGGGCGAGCCGTACCGAAGGCGGGACCGTAGCGCTGGAGGTGTGCACGGGCTGCAGCCGAGACCGAGTCCCCACGATCGACCGAAGGGTTGTCGACGTCGGTTCCCGCCGACGCGCCGGCGAAGGTGACCACGTCGCCGTCCTTGCGTACGACGACCGAGCCGTCAGCGTCAGAACGCAGAGCAGCCTCCGCGTCATCGGGGTCCGGAGCCGACTGGGCGGGCTGGGCCGGCGCCAGAGCGAGCAACGTGGCCACCACAGTGGCAGCACACAGGGACGACAGGGCGCGACGCATTCAGGATCCTTCGTGACGGGGGCAAACAGGGAATGGTTTCACGCCGCGGTTGTTTCCGCCGAAGAACTACCGGACATTCGGCAATTCGGGACAAAAGCCCGACGCCCGCGGCCCCTTTCCAGGGACCACGGGCGTGAGATGAAGAAAGTTGGGATCAGATCCCGGCAGCAGCCTTGAGCGCCTCGGCGCGGTCGGTGCGCTCCCAGGTGAACTCGGGCAGCTCGCGACCGAAGTGGCCGTAGGCCGCCGTCTTGGCGTAGATCGGACGCAGCAGGTCGAGGTCGCGAACGATCGCACCCGGACGCAGGTCGAAGACCGAGAGCACGGCCTCCTGGATCTTCTCGTCCGGGACGATGCCGGTGCCGAAGGTCTCCACGAAGACACCGACGGGCTTGGCGACACCGATCGCGTAGGCAACCTGGACCTCGGCGCGACGGGCCAAGCCCGCAGCAACGATGTTCTTGGCAACCCAACGCATGGCGTAGGCAGCCGAGCGGTCGACCTTCGACGGGTCCTTGCCGGAGAACGCGCCGCCACCGTGGCGAGCCATGCCGCCGTAGGTGTCGACGATGATCTTGCGGCCGGTCAGACCGGCGTCACCCATCGGCCCACCGACGACGAAGCGGCCGGTCGGGTTGATGAAGAGCTGGTAGCCCTCGGACGGAACGATGGCCTGGAAGGCCTCGAGCACGGGCTCGATGACGTTGACCAGGATGTCCTTGGCGAGCTGCTCCTGGTCGATGTCCTCGGCGTGCTGCGTCGAGAGCACCACGGTGTCGATACGAACGGGACGGTCGTCCTCGTCGTACTCGATGGTGACCTGGGTCTTGCCGTCGGGACGGAGGTACGGCAGCGTGCCGTCCTTGCGCACCGCGGTGAGCTTCTCGGCGAGGGTCTGCGCGATCTTGATCGGCAGCGGGAAGAGCTCCGGGGTGTCGTCGCAGGCGTAGCCGAACATCAGGCCCTGGTCGCCGGCGCCCTGGCGGTCGAGCTCGTCGCCCGAACCGTCCACGCGCTCTTCGAAGGCGTCGTCGACGCCCTGCGCGATGTCAGCCGACTGCGCACCGATGGCGACCTGGACGCCACAGGAGTTGCCGTCGAAGCCCTTCTCGGAGGAGTCGTAGCCGATCTCGAGGATCTTCGCGCGCACGAGCTGGGCGACGGGCGCGTAGGCCGAGGTGGTGACCTCGCCCGCAACAACGACCAGGCCGGTGGTCAGCAGCGTCTCCACGGCGACCCGGCTCGAGGGGTCGTGCTCGAGGAGGTAGTCGAGGATCGTGTCGCTGATCTGGTCGGCAATCTTGTCCGGGTGACCCTCGGTCACCGACTCCGACGTAAACAGACGTCCGGTCATGTTGGTGGAAGCTCCTGGTTCTCAGACCGAGTACGGGATCCCCCGAACCCGCTCGGCAATGACGTTGTGACAGATGTTGTCGTCGCTCCAACGATACGGACCGGCCGGAGTCATGGCCGGTCGTCTCACTATCGCTGGCTGAGACGAGAGACGACGTTGTCCCAGATGAGGTGTGCGAGGGCTGACTTCGATCCGTGCGGGACCTCGACGGCCGAGCCGTCGGAGCCCAGGATCACCGCTTCGTTGTCGGCACTCCCGAAGACCGCGCCGCCGCTGACGTCGTTGACGACGAGCAGGTCGCAGCCCTTGCGGACCAGTTTGGCGCGGGCCAGGTCCAGGACGCTGCCGGTGGCATCGCCCGTCTCGGCCGCAAACCCGACGATCACAGCGTCCGGGCGGACCCGGTGCGTCGAGATCTCCTTGAGGATGTCGGGATTCTGTTCCAGCGTGATCGACGGCGCCGAGCCGTCATCAGCCTTCTTGATCTTCACGTCCGACTGGTTCAGCGGGCGGAAGTCGGCGGGCGCAGCGGCCATCACCACGGCGTCAGCGGTGGCGCTGGCTGTGAGTACGGCGTCGCGCAGTTCTGCGGTCGACTCAACCCGAACGACCTTCACTCCGGCCGGGTCGGGCAGCGTCACGTTCGCAGCGATCAGCGTGACTTCCGCGCCTCGGGCGGCCGCAGCACGGGCCAGGGCGTAGCCCTGCAGTCCCGAGGAGCGGTTGCCGAGGAAACGGACCGGGTCGAGCCGCTCGCGGGTGCCACCGGCGGACACGACGACGCTGCGTCCGGCGAGGTCGGTGAGCGACTGGCTGCCGGAGGCTCCGGTGGAGACGCGGGCCAGGACGTCACGGGCGATCTCGAAGATCTCGGACGGCTCGGGGAGCCGGCCCTTGCCGGTGTCTGCTCCGGTCAGGCGCCCCTCAGCGGGCTCGATCACCACGACGCCGCGAGCGCGGAGCGTGGCGACATTGGCAGCGGTGGCCGGGTGCTCCCACATCTCGGTGTGCATGGCCGGGGCCAGCACGACCGGGCACCGCGCGGTGAGCAGGGTGTTCGTGAGCAGGTCATCGGCCAGCCCGTGGGCGGCCTTGGCCAGCAGGTCTGCGGTGGCCGGGGCCACCACGACGAGGTCAGCGGTCTGTCCGAGGCGCACATGAGGCACCTCGTGGACCGCTGACCACACGTCGGCGGACACTGGCTTGCCCGACAGCGCAGCCCAGGTGGGCGCGCCGACGAACTCCAGCGCCGCAGCGGTCGGAACGACCGTCACGTCATGTCCGGACTCGGTGAACCGGCGGAGCAACTCGCAGGCCTTGTAGGCCGCGATACCGCCGGACACACCGAGCACGACGCGGGGCATGGCTGGAGTCAGTTCACTCAGCAGCGGCCGGCGCAGCAGCAGCGGCCTCGGCGGCAGCGAGCTCAGCCGGGTCGATGTCCTCGCAGGTCAGCAGGTCCTGGCTGATCTCGCGCAGAGCGATCGAGAGCGGCTTCTCCTGGACGTGGGTCTCCACCAGCGGGCCGACGTACTCGAGCAGGCCTTCGCCGAGCTGCGAGTAGTAGGCGTTGATCTGCCGGGCGCGCTTGGCACTGTAGAGAACCAGCTTGTACTTGCTGTCGGTCTTGGACAGCAGGTCGTCGATCGGGGGGTTGGTGACACCCTCGGCGGCGATGTTCGGGGCAGACACGTGTTAGAGCCTCACAGTTCGTGGGTGGAATCAACCATTAAGGCTACCAAGTCCTGGACCGCAGCGTTAACTTCCACGTTCACGATGGTGACGTCGAACTCTTCTTCGGCCGCGAGTTCGAGCCGGGCGGTCGCGAGCCGGCGCTCGCGTTCCTCCTCGCCCTCGGTCCCGCGACCCACCAGACGGCGGACCAGTTCGTCCCACGACGGCGGCTTCAGGAACACGAACACGGCGTCGGGCATGGTCTGGCGGACCTGCCGCGCCCCCTGCAGATCGATCTCCAGCATCGCCGGCCTATTGGCGGCCAGGGCCTCCTCGACGGGGCCGCGCGGCGTGCCGTAGCGGTTGACCCCGTGGACGACGGCCCACTCCAGCATCTGGCCGTCGGCAATCATCGCGTCGAAGGTCGCGTCGTCCACGAAGTGGTAGTGGACGCCGTCGATCTCGCCCGGGCGCGGGGTGCGCGTCGTCGCCGAAACGGAGAGGAAGACTTCGGGGTGCTGGTCGCGCATGGCGGCCGCAACCGTGCCCTTGCCGACCGCAGTGGGTCCGGCAAGGACGAAGAGACGACTACTCACCGGGCGCGAACTCGCGCTCCAGAGCGGCGATCTGCTTCGTACCAAGCCCGCGAACACGACGGGACTCGGCAATGCCGAGGCGCTCCATCACCTGCCGCGCGCGCACCTTGCCGAGTCCGGGGACGGCCTGCAGCAGGTCGAGGACCTTCATCTTGCCGACGACGTCGTTGACCTGACCCTGGGCCAGGACCTCGCTGATCGAACCGCCCGAGTTCTTCAGCCGGTTCTTCACCTCGGCCCGTTCACGCCGTGCGGCCGCCGCCTTCGCGAGGGCAGCCTGGCGCTGTTCGGGTGTCAAGGGGGGCAGGGCCACGAAAGGCATCCTTCGGTCTTCAACAGGGCGGTCATCGGGCGGATGGGGCCGCCGCGGTCAATCTAGCCATTCACGTTCGGCCGGGGCAATGCGGCGCCGCGGTACGGATGCTCACACGCCAGTCAGAGCCACAACTACGGCGACAACTACAGCGACAAGGGCGTCTTGCAGACATCGCGTGCCTGCTGGCTGACACCGGCGAACGCCAGTTTCGTCTCCTGCGACCCGAGCCGGACCGCAGCAGCCTCGATCGCATCGCGATCGGCCTCGGGCAGGTCCTTCGGGGGCTTCTCGGGGTCGTAGGTCGCCGGATCCACGTCCGCGTCGGCGAACGCATCGCGGACCTCGGTCACCCGGTCGATCACGATCGTCCACTCGTCGCGAAGATCTTCGGGCGCCTTCTCGGCCAGCAACTCGAAGGTCGGCAGCGCGCGGATCAGCCCGAGCCGCTGCCCCGCCGCCAGGGCCGCGCCGAGCTCGCCCCGGCGTGCCTCGACCTCGGCGCAGTACGTCGCGAACGGGTCGTCGTCGTCCGTGGACTGCAGCAGCAGGGCTCCGGCACCCGCCGCCATGGCCACGATGACCAAGAGCGCCACGACACGTTGCAGGTTCACCCGAGCAGGCCCCGCAACTCGTCATTGCCCCGCTGTACGGCGTCACGCATCGCGATCGGGTCAGGGCCCAGGCGCAGGACGCCTCGCGAGGAGGACGCCAGCACGTGGGCGGCACTCGCCCCGAAGATCCGCAGGATGTCGGCGCTGGTGCCCCCCTGCTCACCGTACCCGGGAGCGAGAATGGGGCCGTTCAGCGCGAAGTCGAGACCGGAGCCGTCGATCGTCGCGCCGACAACCGCGCCGAAGGAGCCGAGCGGTGCCGCGCCGGCGTTCAGTTCGCGCAGGTGGTCGAGCATCGCTGCGGCGACCGTGCGGCCGCCGAACTCCTCACTCGTCACGGCTTCCTGGATCTCGGGACCCTCCTTGTTGGAGGTGGCCGCGAGGACGAACAGGCCGGCGTCGAAGCGTCGCGCGGTGTCGACGAAGGGCACCAGCGAGCCGAACCCGAGGTACGGGCTGATCGTGATCGCGTCGCTCGCGAGGGGCGAGGACGGGTCGAGGTACGCGTCGGCGTACGCCTGGGAGGTCGAACCGATGTCGCCGCGCTTCACGTCGAGCAGGACCAGCGCGCCGGCGGCCCGGGAGTCGGCGATGACACGCTCGAGGACGGCGACACCCTTGCTGCCGAAGCGCTCATAGAAGGCCGATTGCGGCTTCACCACGCTGCAGTACGGCGCCACTGCCTCCACGGCACCGAGGGCGAACCGCTCGAGCCCGGAGATGTCGTCGTCGTAGCCCCACTCGTGCAGGAGCGCGCTGTGCGGGTCGATGCCGACACAGAACTGGCCGCGCTCGGCGATGGCGTGGGAAAGGCGGGGACCGAACATGGGCACAACCGTAGTTGAGGCAGGCGCCCGTTTCGGGAGCAGGTCGCCGCTCGCACGCCTATCATCCGGTGGTGCAGACGGCATCAACATTCCCCCAGCGGCTCGACGCCCGAGTGGCCGAGGCTCTCGACAGGCGTCTCGTCGATCGCTTGAGCACTGGCCGGAGCCCTGGTTTCGCCCGCGCACTGGCCTTTGCCCTGGTCACCCCGGTTCACCTCGTCAGCATCGCGCTGGCCGTCGGCGGCATCTTCCTCCTGGTTCGCGGTGACGGCTGGTGGCAGTGGCTGATGGCCGCCGTCATCCTGGGGGTCGCGTGGCTGACCCGACCTCACATCCTTTTTGGGGCGGACCCGGACAGCGTCCTGGTCGACCCGGAGCGCGCCGCCGGGATCACGTCTCTGGTCGCCCAGGTGGCACAGCTTCTGGACACGCGGCCACCCACCGAGATCCGGATCGACAGCGACTTCAACGCCTATGTGGCTCCCCGTGGGCTCCGGGGGAGGCAGCTCGTGCTCGGCGCTCCTCTGTGGGTGGCCCTCGGCCCCCAGGAACGGGTGGCACTCCTGGGCCACGAAATCGGGCACCTGGTGCACGGTGACCTCCTGAGCTCGCGGTACGTCGCCACTGCTCGCCGGACCCTTCTCCGATGGGTCGATCTGCTGGACCCCGACGGCACCGAGGTCTTCGAGAACGACACCCCGATCCTCGTTCGTTCGCTCATGGCTCCTCCACGCTGGGTGGTCCTCGGCTACCTGCGGCTCCTCGGGTCCGTGAACTCCACCGCGTCCCGCCGTCAGGAGCTCTACGCGGACCTCGCCGCGGCGATGGCTGCAGGCACCGCCGCCGCGATCGCAGACCACGAGATCAGTCTTCTGGCCGAGGGCATCGAGGTCGTTGCGAACCGCGCCGCCGTCGATTCGAACCGACCGCACCTGGGCGAGGCGATCATCGCCCGGGTCGCCGAGTACGACGCGAGCCAACGCGCGGCCGCCCGTCGTGCGGCAGCCGACGACCGACGCAGCGTCGACGACTCGCACCCCCCGACTGTCGATCGACTGCGTCTGATCGAATCGGTCGACCGTTTCACGGCAAGCATCGTGCTCGAGGCCGCGCAGAGCCGCCGTATCGACCAGGAACTTGCGCCGGCACTGGACCGGGCCTTCAAACGGCTCGGTGACTCCTACCGTCACGTCTACTGACCGAGGCTCAGTCCGACAGGCCCTTCAGGATTCGGCGCGGCCACATCGGGCCACCGTAGATGAGGCCGCTGTAGACCTGGACCAGGTCAGCACCAGCAGCAATCCGCTCGCGAGCGTCCGCGGGCGTGCTGATCCCGCCGACGCCGATGAGCGTGAAGTTCGGGCCGACGCGGCCACGCAGCAGGCGCACGACCTCGGTCGAACGCTCGCGCAGCGGAGCACCGGACAGTCCGCCGGCACCGGCGGCCTCGATGGTCTCCACCGGCGTGGACAGGCCGTCGCGGGCGATCGTCGTGTTGGTTGCGATGATTCCGTGCAGACCGAGGGCCAGCGCCATGTCCGCGACGGCGAGCACGTCCTCGTCGGACAGGTCCGGGGCGATCTTCACGAGCAGTGGCACCCGGTCGCGGCTGACCGCATCGGTCGCCTCGTCCGCGGTACGGCGCACGTGGGCCAGCAACGGGGCGAGCTTCTCGACCGCCTGCAGGTTGCGAAGGCCCGGGGTGTTCGGGGAACTGACGTTCACGACGAGGTAGTCGGCGTACGGCGACAACAGCCGGGTCGAGGTCTCGTAGTCCGCCTCGACAGCGGCCTGGTCGTCGTCCGGGACGACCTTCGACTTGCCGATGTTCACACCCAGGACGAGGCCGCGCTTCGTGCGACGGTGACCGGGCTTGCCCAGGCCGCCCTTGGCGAGCCGGGCCGCGACGGTGCCGGCACCGTCGTTGTTGAAGCCCATCCGGTTGATGATCGCGCGGTCCTGCGGCAGCCGGAACAGCCGCGGCTGCGGGTTGCCCGGCTGTGCGATCGCCGTGATCGTGCCGATCTCAACGTGCCCGAATCCGAACGCGGCGAGCTGATCGAAGACCTCACCGGTCTTGTCGAAGCCGGCAGCCATGCCGAGCCGGTTGGGGAAGGTGAGCCCCATCGCCTCGACGGGAGCCTGGCCCGGGATCGGTGCCCGGCCCAGGACGACTCCCCCGGCCTTCAGCGCATCGAAGGTCAGGTGGTGCGCCTTCTCGGCGTCCATCTTGACCAGGCAGTTCTCGAAGACCCGGTCGTAGACGGATTTCGAGGCTCGCTTCGCTCGCACCTCAATCACCGGACTTCGCGGCCCCGGCGGCGTTCCACTCCTGCAGCGAGCGCACGCCGACCGTGCCGGAACGGATCGCTGCGATGCCTTGTACGGCGGCCGCCAGTCCCTGCACGGTGGTGATGCAGGGCGTGCCGGTCAGCACCGCGGCAGAGCGGATCTCGTAGCCGTCGACGCGCGAGTCACCGCCGCCAGTCGCACCGTGGGGCGTGTTGACGATCAGGTCGATCTCGCCATCGAGGATCATCTGGACGGTCGTCTTCTCCCCCGCCGGTCCGGTGCCCTCGAAGTGCTTGCGCACGATCGTGGCCTGGATGCCGTTGCGGCGCAGCACCTCGGCGGTGCCCTGGGTGGCGAGGATCTCGAAGCCGTAGTCGACCAGCACGCGGGCCGGGAAGATCATCGTCCGCTTGTCGCGGTTGGCGATCGAGATGAAGACCTTGCCCGAGGTCGGCAGTGAACCGTAGGCCGCAGCCTGCGACTTGCTGAACGCGGTGCCGAAGTCGGCGTCGAAGCCCATGACCTCTCCGGTCGACTTCATCTCCGGGCCGAGGACCGTGTCGACGAAGTTGCCTTCCTTGGTGCGGAACCGGTTGAACGGCAGCACCGCTTCCTTGACCGCGATCGGGGAGTCGGCCGGCAGCGTGCCGCCGTCACCCACGGCGGGCAGCACACCGGCGGCGCGCAGCTCGGCGATCGACTCGCCGAGCATCAGCCGAGCGGCGGCCTTGGCCAACTGGGTGCCCGTGGCCTTCGAGACGAAGGGCACCGTCCGCGACGCGCGCGGGTTGGCCTCCAGGACGTACAGGACGTCAGACCCCAGGGCGAACTGGATGTTGATCAGGCCCTTCACTCCCACGCCGCGGGCAATGCCCTCGGTCGCCTCGCGGATCCGGGTGATCTCGGCAGCGCCCAGGGTGATCGGCGGCAAGGCGCACGACGAGTCACCGGAGTGGATGCCGGCCTCCTCGATGTGCTCCATCACGCCACCCAGGAAGAGGTCCGTGCCGTCGTACAGGGCATCGACGTCGATCTCGACGGCGTCGTCGATGAACCGGTCGACCAGCACGGGCCGGTCGGGGCTGATCTCGGTGGCCGCCTCGATGTAGGCCTTCAGGGCCGTGTCGCTGTAGACGATCTGCATGCCGCGTCCGCCGAGGACGTACGACGGCCGCACCAGCACCGGGTAGCCGATGGTGTGGGCGATCGCCTGGGCGTCCTCGAAGGAGACCGCGGTGCCGTGCTTGGGCGCAACCAGGCCGGCCTCGGCGAGGACCCGACCGAACGCGCCACGCTCTTCGGCGAGGTCGATCGCCTCGGGGCTGGTGCCGACGATCGGAACGCCCGCGTCCTGCAGGCCCTGCGCGAGTCCGAGCGGGGTCTGGCCGCCGAGAGTCGCGATGACGCCGGCGATCGGGCCGGCGGCCTTCTCGGCCTCGTAGATCTCGAGCACGTCCTCGAGGGTGAGCGGCTCGAAGTAGAGCCGGTCGGAGGTGTCGTAGTCGGTGGAGACGGTCTCCGGGTTGCAGTTGACCATGATCGTCTCGTAGCCGGCTTCGCTCAGCGCGAGCGAAGCGTGCACGCACGAGTAGTCGAACTCGATGCCCTGGCCGATCCGGTTCGGGCCGGAGCCGAGGATGATCACGGCCTGCTTGCCCTCGGCCCGCGGCTGCACCTCGGTCTCCTCGTCGTACGACGAGTAGTAGTACGGCGTGGCGGCAGCGAACTCGGCCGCGCAGGTGTCGACGGTCTTGTAGACCGGGCGGACACCAAGGGTCTGCCGCGCGATCCGGACCTCGGACTCCTTGAGACCGCGGATGCCCGCGATCTGGGCGTCCGAGAAGCCGTGCCGCTTGGCGACCCGGAGCGCACCGGCGTCAAGCTGCTCGGTGGCAGCAACCTCGTCCGCGACCTCGTTGATGAGGAACATCTGGTCGACGAACCACGGGTCGATCTTGGTGGCGTCGTGCACCTCGGCCTGGGTGGCACCAGCGCGGATCGCCTGCATCAGCTTCTGCACGCGACCGTCGTGGGGCACCTTGATCGCTTCGAGCAGTTCCGCCTTGTCGCCGAGCGGGGAGGCCCAGTCGAAGGGCGCCTTCTTGTCCTCGAGCGACCGCAGGGCCTTGTTGAACGCCTCGCTGAAGTTGCGGCCGATCGACATCGCCTCGCCCACGGACTTCATGTGGGTGGTCAGCGTCGTGTCGGCGGTCGGGAACTTCTCGAACGCGAACCGCGGGACCTTCACGACCACGTAGTCGAGCGAAGGCTCGAAGGAGGCCGGGGTCTCCTTGGTGATGTCGTTGGGAATCTCGTCGAGCGTGTAGCCGATGGCGACCTTGGCGGCGATCTTCGCGATCGGGAAGCCGGTCGCCTTCGACGCCAGCGCGCTCGACCGGGACACGCGCGGGTTCATCTCGATGACGATGACGCGGCCGTCGTCGGGGTTCACGGCGTACTGGATGTTGCAGCCGCCGGTGTCAACGCCGACCTCACGGATGATGCCGATCGCCAGGTCGCGCAGGTGCTGGTACTCGCGGTCGGTCAGCGTCATCGCCGGGGCGACGGTGATGGAGTCTCCGGTGTGGACGCCCATCGGGTCGAAGTTCTCGATGGAGCAGATGATCACGACGTTGTCAGCCTTGTCGCGCATCACCTCCAGCTCGTACTCCTTCCAGCCGATGATCGATTCCTCGATCAGGACCTCGGTGGTCGGGCTGGCGGACAGGCCGGCGCCGGCGATCCGGGCCAGGTCCGTGGCGTCGTACGCAATGCCGGAGCCGAGGCCGCCCATCGTGAACGACGGACGTACGACGACGGGGTAGCCCAGTTCGACGGTGGCTGCCTCGACCTCGTCCATCGTGTGGCACACGTAGCTGCGGCAGGTCTCGCCGCCGACCTTGTCGACGATCGCGTTGAACAGCTCGCGGTTCTCGCCGCGGTGGATGGCGTCGAAGCTGGCACCGATCATCTCGACGCCGTACTTCTCGAACACACCGTTCTCGTGCAGCGCGATCGCGACGTTGAGCGCGGTCTGGCCGCCGAGTGTCGGCAGCACGGCATCGATCGGGAAGCCGCGGTCGGCCTCTCGCGCGATGACCTTCTCGACGAACTCGGGGGTCAACGGCTCGACGTACGTGGCGTCGGCGAACTCGGGGTCGGTCATGATCGTGGCCGGGTTGGAGTTCACGAGGACGACCCGCAGGCCCTCCTCCTTGAGCACCCGGCACGCCTGGGTGCCCGAGTAGTCGAACTCGCAGGCCTGGCCGATCACGATCGGGCCGGACCCGATGACCAGGACGGACTTGATGTCTTCACGCTTCGGCATCAGGCGTTGCCCTCCAGCAGCTGTACGAATCGGTCGAAGAGGTACGCCGCGTCGTGCGGACCGGCGGCGGCCTCGGGGTGGTACTGGACGGAGAACGCCTTGAGCTTGCCTGTTTCGGTGGTTGAGCCTGTCGAAA
Organism: Nocardioides sp. WS12; assembly: GCF_014108865.1. NCBI lineage: Bacteria > Bacillati > Actinomycetota > Actinomycetes > Propionibacteriales > Nocardioidaceae > Nocardioides > Nocardioides sp. WS12. The sequence goes on from NZ_CP053928.1 coordinate 3,355,828, forward strand.
CCCGGAGCTCGAGGCCCTCGACGACGTCGTCGTTGAGGCAGACGTGGCTCACCGTCGCGGAGCCGTACGGCGTCTCCGTGGCGGTGTCGCGCGGGGCGTCCACGGCGAAGCCGTGGTTGTGCGCGGTGACCTCCACCTTGCGGGTCGTCAGGTCCATCACCGGCTGGTTGATGCCGCGGTGGCCGTACTTCAGCTTGTAGGTGTCGAAGCCGAGCGCGCGACCGAACAGCTGGTTGCCGAAGCAGATCCCGAAGTACGGCAGGTCGCGACCCAGCGCCTCCTTGAGCAGCTCGACCTGACCGGTCGTGGCGGCCGGGTCGCCCGGGCCGTTGGAGTAGAAGAGCCCGTCGGGGTTGACGGCCAGAACGTCTTCCAGCGTGGAGGTCGACGGCAGCACGTGCACCTCGATGCCGCGCTCGCTCATCCGCTGGGGGGTCATGTCCTTGATGCCGAGGTCGAGAGCCGCCACGGTGAACCGCTTCTCGCCGACCGCGGGGACGACGTAGGCCTCGCTGGTGGAGACGGCCTCGGACAGGTTGGAGCCGCCCATCTCGGCGGACGCCTTGACCTTCTCCAGCAGCACGGCCGGGTCGGTCTCCGTCGTGGAGATGCCGACGCGCATGGCGCCCCGCTCACGCAGGTGGCGGGTCAGCGCCCGGGTGTCGATGCCCGAGATGCCGACGACTCCCTGCGCGCGCAGGTCGTCGTCGAGCGAGCGCTGCGAGCGGAAGTTGCTGGGCACGCGGGCGGGGTCGCGGACGACGTACCCGGCCACCCAGATCCGCTTCGACTCCGGGTCCTCGTCGTTCATGCCCGTGTTGCCGATGTGCGGGGCCGTCATCACGACGACCTGGCGGTGGTACGACGGGTCGGTCAGCGTCTCCTGGTAGCCGGTCATGCCGGTGTTGAAGACCGCTTCGCCGAAGGTTTCGCCTTCGGCGCCGTACGCCTCCCCATGGAAGGTGCGGCCGTCCTCGAGGACGAGCAGGGCGGGGGTGGTCACAGGAGTGCTCCTTCCGGCGTGGCTCCGTATGTCACCGTGCCACGCAGGAGCGTGGCGACAACGGAGCCCGTCAGCTTGCGGTCGTGCCAGGGGTTGTTGCGGCTCAGCGAGACGCTGGCGTCGCGGTCGACGACGACCTGCGCTGCCGGGTCGATCAGGGTCAGGTTGGCCGGTTCGCCGACGGCAACCGGGCGGCCGTGGCCGTCCAGTCCGGCGATCCGGGCCGGGTTGGTGCTCATCACACGGGCGACGCCCGCCCAGTCGAGCAGGCCGCCCTCGACCATGACGGTGCTGACGACCGACAGGGCGGTCTCCAGACCGAGCATGCCGAACGCCGCGTCAACGAAGGCGTGCTCCTTGTCGTGGCGCGCGTGCGGAGCGTGGTCGGTCGCAACGGCGTCGATCGTGCCGTCGGCCAGCGCTGCGCGGAGTGCCTCAACGTCCTCGTTGGGTCGCAGCGGCGGGTTGACCTTGAACGTCGGGTCGTAGGTGCCGAGCAGGTCAGTCGTCAGCAGCAGGTGGTGCGGGGTGACCTCCGCGGTGACGTCGATGCCCTGAGCCTTCGCCCAGCGGATCACCTCGACGCTGCCGGCCGTCGAGACGTGCGCGACGTGGACCCGGCTGCCGGTGTGGCGAGCCAGCATCACGTCGCGCGCGACGATGATCTCCTCGGCGACGCCGGGCCAGCCGGGAAGGCCGAGCCGACCGGACAGTTCGCCCTCGTGGCAGCACGCGGTGGAGCCGGCGAGGGACGGGTCCTGGCTGTGCTGGCTGATCACGCCACCGAACGCCTTGACGTACTCCAGCGCGCGGCGCATCACCCGCGGGTCGGCCACGCACTTGCCGTCGTCGGAGAACACCCGGACCTTCGCGCGCGAGCGCGCCATCAGGCCGAGCTCGGCGAGCTCTTCGCCACCGAGCGCCTTGGTCACCGCGCCGACCGGCTGGACGTCCACCAGGCCGGCGGTCCTGCCGAGGTCGAACACCCGCTCAGCCGCTTCGGCGGTGTCGGTGACGGGGTTCGTGTTGGCCATGGCGAGCACTGCGGTGAAGCCACCGACGGCCGCCGCACGGGAACCGGTCAGGACGGTTTCCGCGTCCTCGCGGCCGGGCTCGCGCAGGTGGGTGTGGAGGTCGACGAAGCCGGGCAGCAGGACCAGGCCCGCGGCGTCAATCACCGTCGTCGTTGCGCCAGCCAGGTTGGTTGAGCCTGTCGAAACCCCGAGCTCCTGGATGACGCCGTCCGCGACGAGGACATCGGTCGTCGTACCGTCGGCAAGGGCAGCGCCCTTGATCAGGATCGAGCTCATTCGCCCACTCCTTCGTTGCCCTGGGGTTCCCCAGTCAGCAGGTGGTAGAGCACGGACATGCGGACGGCGACGCCCGCGGAGACCTGGTCGAGCACGGCCGAGTCGATCGCGTCGGCCGCGTCGGCAGAGATCTCCAGCCCGCGGTTCATCGGGCCCGGGTGCAGGATCGGCGTGCCGGGCTTGAGCAGGGAGAGCCGGTCACGGGTCAGGCCGTAGCCGACGGTGTACTCACGCGCGGTCGGGAAGAACCCACCGCTCATCCGCTCGCGCTGGACGCGCAGCATCATCACCGCGTCGACCCCCCGCGAATCAGTCAGCACCCCGTCGAGGTCATAGGAGGTGGCGAACCCGGCTTCCTTCGACCAGTCGGCAACGCCAGCCGGCATCAGCGTCGGCGGAGCGACGACCGTGACCGTTGCGCCGAGCTTGATCAGGCTCTTCACATTGCTGCGGAACACCCGGCTGTGGGTCAGGTCGCCGACGATCGCGACGTGCTTGCCCTCGAGGGTGCCGAGGCGGCGGGTCAGCGTGTAGCCGTCGAGCAGCGCCTGCGTGGGGTGCTCGTGGGTGCCGTCACCGGCGTTGATGACCGGTACGTCGACCCAGCGGCTGATCTGCTCGGCAGCGCCGCTGGCGCCGTGCCGGACGACCAGTCCGTCGATGCCCATGGCGGTCACCGTCAGCACGGTGTCGCGCAGCGACTCCCCCTTGCTGGCGCTGCTGCCCTTGGCAGACAGGTTGATCACGTCGGCCGAGAGCCACTTGCCGGCGATCTCGAAGCTCGAGCGGGTCCGGGTGGAGTCCTCGAAGAACAGGTTGATGACGGTGCGGCCGCGCAGGGCCGGCAACTTCTTGACCGAGCGCTTCTGCACGTCGTGCATCTCGGCAGCCGTCGTGAAGATGTCCTCGATGTCGCTGACCTCGAGGTCATCGATGCTGAGCAGGTGGCGGGTCATGCCTCACCTCCATCAATCGGGCCGGTGCTGTCGACGATCCGGACCTCGTCCTCACCGTCGGTCTCTACCAGGCGCAGGCTGACTCGTTCGCTGCGTGCGGTGGGGAGGTTCTTGCCGACGTGGTCGGCGCGGATCGGGAGCTCGCGGTGGCCGCGGTCGACCAGTACCGCCAGTCGTACGACGGCAGGTCGACCAAGATCGGAGAGGGCATCGAGCGCGGCGCGGATCGTCCGGCCGCTGTAGAGCACGTCGTCGACCAGCACGACGGTCTTGCCGTCGATGCCACCGGCAGGCACCTGGGTGCGGCTCGCCACCCGCGTGGGATGGCTGCGCAGGTCGTCGCGGTACATCGTGACGTCGAGGGACCCGGTCGCGACCGTCGTACCTTCGACCTTGGCGATGCTCGCCGCGATGCGCTCGGCCAGCGGGACCCCGCGGGTCTGCAGTCCGAGAAGCAAAAGATCCTCGGCGCCCTTGTTGCGCTCGAGGATCTCGTGGGAAATGCGGGTCACGGCCCGGTTGATGTCGCTGGCGTCGAGAACGACGCGGCCTTCGGCCCCGTGGTGGGACCCGGATGTGGCGTGCGCAGGCAAGGTTGGCTGACCTTCCTTCTCCGCCTCACAGGACGGCTCGTTAAAGGATGTCGATCGGGTGCCACCCTACCGGTCGCCCGGGACTCTGGACGAACCGGGATCGGTGTGCCGCACGACACCGGTCGACAGAAACTAGAACACGTTCTAGGCTCGGCGAATGGACCTTGCCGCCGTCGAACAGATCAAGCGCCTCAAGCACCGCTACTTCCGCACCCTCGACCTGAAGTTGTGGGACGAGTTCGGGGACTGCCTGGCCGAGGACGTCGACGCGCAGTACGGCACCCAGGCGATGGACAAGCCGCTGCATTACGACAACCGTGCCGACGTGGTGGCCTTCATGACCGAGAACCTCGGCCCCGGGATCGTCACCGTCCACATCGCCAACCACCCCGAGATCGACGTCGACGGCGACACCGCCACGGGGTCGTGGGCCTTCGAGGACACCGTGATCGTGCCCGACTTCAAGGTGCAGATCCGCGGCGCCGGCTACTACGTCGACACCTACCGCAAGCACGCCGACGGCGCCTGGCGGATCGCGTCGACGAAGTACGAGCGCATCTACGAGGCGATGACCTCCCTCGACGACACCCCGAGCTTCAAGCTGATCGCCAACCGCTGGGACCCGTCGCTCAAGCACTGAGGGTGCAGGCCGAGCCGCGGGTGCACGTCAGCGCCTCTTCTCGCGCTTCATGGTTCGGGTCGTCAGCGCCTCCATGACCTGTTCGACCACTTGTGTCATCTCGCGACGAACCAACGGCTCCTCAACTCCCCCGCGCGCGCACCACGACGCATTGCGGAGGACGACGATGTCAACGCGCTTCGGGGTCCGACGCATTCGGATTCCGTACGTCCCAAAGTCTTCAACCTGGTCCGGCAGGTGGTGCTCCAGAACGATCTCGATCGGGAGCCCGTCGACCCACTTGTTGATCCCGCCTTCATCCGACCCGAGGCGGTCGAACATCTCGAGCGCAATCTTCTCGGCGAAGCCGACGCCGTCAATGTCTGGGATGCACCCGGCGCGGAGTCCGACCCCGAAGCCGTGGAACACGGTGATCCCGGGCGTGCTGTCCTGTACGTGGGAGCCGTACGGCGCCCGGACGATCTCCGGTCTCGCGGCGCTCACCCGTGCCCCGTCAGTACGGCCGACCAGTGGTTCTGAATGGATCTCGCGAAGGACCGGATCCAGTGAGACGAACACCTGGCCGTGAGGGGTGCCCGGCCGAGGAACGAGCTGGACGGTGCCGTCGACCCAACGAAGCGTCTTCGCGCTGGCTCTGAAGTTGCTCAACGAGTTGTAGGCGACCGCTGGCGCTGACCGTGCAATGAGCTCCTCGGTCGTCCTCTCCCTGACCTCGATCACGGCTCGGCCGAATCCGTCATCGGCGACCCGGAAAGTGGCTCGCGCGGTCATCGACCTGTTGGGGTTCGCCTTCCAGGGCGAGGTCCAGACGAACTCCATGTCCTGTGCAAGTACTCGGGCACGTACTCGCTCGACCGCCTCCAGCGACCAGCCGCGATGCGGAGCCAACTCAACGACGGCGCCATGGATCAGGTCCAGCACGAGGCGAGCCCGGTCGTGCGCTGTGAGTTCGGCTACCACCTCTGGCACGAAGACGACGCCATGCTCCCAGTCACGGTGTCTGCCTGTGGAGACCTGAAGCTGTACCGCGTCGTCGTCATGCAAGTGGGAGGAGAACCGCAAGCTCGAACAGGGACCCTCGAAACGCTCGACGCGGAGAGCGTCGCTGTAGGCCTGAGACACCCGGCACGCCGACTTCACCAAGGCGTCCGTAGCGGGATCGTCGGTCCACAGTTGGTTCTCCCAGCCGCCCGACGGCCAGAACTCGATCCAGCTGAAGACTGCCAACTTGCCTCTACCTTCCACCGTGGGTCCTGTGACCGCACGATCTTGGCTCGGCCAACCACAGCGTTACACAGACGAACCCTCCAGATGCGCCGTCTTGCCTGCGCTCAGCACGCACCACGTGAGTGCTGAGCGCGGGTAAACGACTCCAAGTCCTACAGCGCCGCGGCCATCCCCGCGCACGCCCGCAGCCAGGAACGCTTCGTCTCCTCGGAGAGCTGGTCGTAGGGAACGACCGACCCGGAGACGAGTGCCGGGTCATACGGCACCCGATAGACGCCGCGGGTGCGCTGTTCGTACACGGCGACCAGGTCGCGGGCGAGGTTCTCGTCGACCTTGGGGCTCGGGTCGGAGAGCACGGTGATCGTCTTGTACTTGAGGTTCTCGTAGCCGGCGTCCTGCAGGGCGTCGAGCATCCACAGGCCGCTGTACCCGGTGTCCTCGCGGATGGTGCTGGTGACGACCAGGAGGTCTGCCTTCTCGGCGGCTGCGAGCCAGTTCTCGGCCCGGAGGTTGTTGCCGGTGTCGACCAGGATGATGCGGTAGAACCGCTCGAGCAGCGCGTGGACCTCACCGAAGTCCTTCGCGTGGATCACGCCGGTGACGTCCGGGCGCTCGTCGGAGGCAAGTACGTCGAAGTGGGCGTCGCCCTGGGAGCGGACGAATGCGCCGAGGTCACCGATCCGGGACTGGTAGACGTCCTTGAACCGGCCGAGATCCTCCAGCAGTTCCCGCGTGGTGTTGCGGTGGGTGCTGCGGGCACCGCGGATGCCGAGGGTGCCGCGGGTCTCGTTGTTGTCCCAGGCGATGACGCCGCCCCCGCGCACGGTGCCGAAGGTGTGGCCGGCGGCCAGCACGCCGGTCGTCTTGGCCGCCCCGCCCTTGGGGTTCACGAACACGATCGTTCGTGGACCGTCGAAGTCCTTCTGGATCTGAGACCGGTCGCCCTCGAACGCCTGCTCGCGGGCGCCCATCGCGGGCTTGATCAGACCGCCGCTCCAGCGGCGCGTGCGTCCCCGCCAGCCCCAGGTCGCCGGTCCGAGCTTCTTGTCACTGTCCCGACGGTCCAGGAAGTCGGTCGCCGTCATGAAGCGCCGCGGGTCGGGCGGCACCGGCGGGCCCACCGGCGGGCTCGACGGCGGCGGAGCGGCCGGCCGCGCGGCCGGTGGCGCAGCCGGTGGCGCTGTCGTCGGCCGTGGCGCGGTGTGCGCAGAGATCGGATCCGGCATCGGGTCCCTGAGGGGATCACTGAGCGGGTCGCTGAACGGGTCGGTCAAGGGCTGACTCACGAGAACCTCCGAGATAGGCAGTCAGATGGCCTAAAGGCGTGGCCAACCTACCCCGAGGCCTCTACCCGATGTCGGAGAGTGCAGTCTCGATCGCCCGATGGAAGGTCGGATACGCGAAGTGCATCCCCTTCAGCGTGGTCACCGGGACCTCCGCATGCACCGCCGTGACGAGCATGCCGATGATCTCCCCGCCCGACGGCCCGACCGCCGTGGCGCCGACGAGCACGCCCCGGTCGAGGTCGGCGACGACCTTGATCACGCCGTGGTTGCCGACCTTGTGCAACCAGCCCCGGCTCGAGTCGGGCAGCTTCGCCAGTCCGACGCCGACGTTCAGACCGGCGTCGCGGGCCTGCTGCTCGGTCAGCCCGACCGAGCCGACTTCCGGATCGGTGAAGGTCGCGCGGGCGACAGCGCGGTAGTCCGCCCACGGGCCGTCCTCCCCCGTCAGGTCCCTGATCACGACGTTCGCCTGGTACATCGACATGTGCGTGAACGCGCCCTTGCCGGTGATGTCACCGATCGCCCAGAGCCCGCCCACGGATCCAGTGACCCGCATCCGCTCGTCGGTGTCGAGGATCCGGACGGCCGGATCGAGCCCGTGCGTCTCCAGTCCGATGTCGCCCACGTTGTTGCGCCGCCCGGCCGCCACCAGCAGCGCGGCGGCACCGATCGACGTACCGTCGGCCAGGCCGATCGTGAACCCACCACCCTCGTGGCTGACCGCGGTGATGCCGACGCCGGCACGGACCTCGATTCCCTCGGCCTCGAGCGCATCGGCGACCACGGCACTGGCCTCCGGCTCTTCTGGTCCGAGGATCCGTTCGGCCGCCTCGACGACGGTGACGTCGACGCCGAACCGCGAGAACGCCTGCGCGAGCTCGCAGCCGATCGCTCCCCCACCCAGGACAACCAGGCTCGCGGGCAGTTCACGGACCTGCACCACGTCGCGATTGGTCCAGTACGGCGTCCCGGCCAAACCGTCGATCGGAGGCACCGCGGGCTCGGTGCCGGTGTTCAGCACCACGCCCCGTCGTACGACGAAGTCCCGCACGCCGTCGGCGGTCTCGACCTGCATGCGCCCCGGCCCGGCGAGCCGGCCGGTACCGCGCACGAACTGCGCGCCCGCGCGCTCCAGGCGCTCGACCGCGACGATGTCGTCCCAGTCATCGGTCGCCTCGTCGCGGATCCGGTCCGCGACAGGCGTCCAGTCGGGGGTGACCTCGGCCGAGCCACCCAGCGAGGAGACCCGCCGGGCCTCCTGGAGCGCATCGGCGGCACGGATCATCATCTTCGACGGCACGCAGCCGTAGTAGGGACACTCACCGCCCACGAGGCGGCGGTCGACCCCGACCACGGAGAGTCCGGCCTTGGCCAGGGAGGCGGCGACGTGCTCGCCACCCGGTCCGAGTCCGATGACGACGACGTCGACCTCAGTTGATTCCGGCATGCCACCACACTGGCACGCCCCAACAAGGTCGTCGAGTAGCCGCGAGCGCCAGCGAGCGGCGTATCGAGACGCCTAAACCAGAGTGGCTTTGCTCCGCTGGATGGCGCCAAGGACACCGTTGACGAACGAAGGCGACTCATCGGTCGAGAGCTCGCGCACCAGACCCATCGCCTCGGTGACGGCCACCGTGTCAGGCACGTCATCGGCCCAGAGCAACTCCCAGACACCGATGCGCAGGACGTTGCGGTCCACGGCGGGCATGCGGGACAGGCTCCAGTCGGTGGAGAACTGTACGAGGATCTCGTCAATCCGCACCTGGTGCTCGGACACCGCGCGTACCAGGACAGCGGTGTACGGGTTGGTCAGCTGTTCGCCGTCGGCCGTGACGCGCTCGAGCGCCTCGAGTCCCGACTCGCCCCGCATGTCCGCGGCGTAGAGGACGTCGAGTGCTCGCTTGCGCGCCTTGGTCCGGGCTCCCACCTGCTGGTCAGCCCTTCACGCGGGAGAGGTACGAGCCACCCTCGCGGGTGTCCACCTTGATCTTCTCGCCCTGCTCGATGAACAGCGGCACCTGGATCTCGGCGCCGGTCTCCATCGTGGCCGGCTTGGTGCGACCGGTCGCGGAGTCACCGACGACACCCGGCTCGGTGTAGCTGACGACGAGCTCGACCGAGGCGGGCAGCTCGATGAAGAGCACGCGGCCTTCGTTGGTGGCGACGATCGCCTCCTGGTTCTCGAGCATGAAGCCTGCGGCGTCGCCGACGATCTCGGGGGCGACCTCGGTCTGCTCGAACGTGCCAGTGTCCATGAAGACGTAGCTGACGCCGTCGTTGTAGAGGTACTGCATCGTGCGGCGGTCGACCGTGGCGGTCTCGACCTTGGTGCCGGCGTTGAAGGTGCGGTCGACGTTCTTGCCCGACTCGACGTTCTTGAGCTTGGTACGGACGAACGCCGGGCCCTTGCCGGGCTTCACGTGCTGGAACTCCACCACGGCCCAGAGCTGGCCGTCGATGTTGAGAACCATGCCGTTTTTGAGGTCATTGGTCGATGCCATGCGCGCGTGTTCTCCGATGCAGATGTCAAAGCGGTTCGAGTGGTCCCCAGGGTGCTCAGGACCGGCAGTGAAGTCTAGTGCGCCGAACGGTCAGCGATGAATTCGAGCGCCTGGCGGTAGCCGTCGATGCCCTGACCCTCGATCACCTTCGCGGCGTGCGGCGTGACCAGCGAGGTGTGCCGGAACTCCTCCGCACGCTGCGACGGGGCGCTGATGTGCACCTCGACGAGGGGCGCGGTGAGCTGGGCGCACGCGTCGTACAACGCGTAGGAGTAGTGGGTCCACGCACCGGCATTGAGCACCACGGGCCATTCCTTGTCGGCGGCGTGGTTGAGCCAGTCGAGCATCTCGCCTTCGTGATTGGTCTGCGAGAAGTGGATCTTGAAGCCGAACTCCTTGCCCCACGCCGGAATCAGGCGGTCCTGGAGATCGAAGTGGGTGGTGGTGCCGTAGATCTCGGGCTGCCGGCGCCCGAGCCGGCCCAGGTTGGGGCCGTTGAGGACGTAGACCTCTTGCTTCGCCATGCTCAGGATCCTGCCAGTGCGTCGTACGCCGCCCGCAGGTTCTCCTCGGACGGACCGGCCAGCACGACCGGCTTCGCCAGGTCGTCGAGTACGACGAAACGGAGCTGGTTGCCGCGGGACTTCTTGTCCACCCGCATGGTCGCGAGCAGCGTTGCGAAGTCGGCTCCGTCCCACGTGGTCGGCAGGCCCACGCGCCCGAACGCCGACCGGTGCCGTTCGACGAGGCCGGCGGGCAGGCCACCTTCGCGTGCAGCCAGTTCGGCGACGAAGACGCAGCCGATGGCGACGGCTTCACCGTGGCGGATGGAGTAGTCGGTGGCCTTCTCGATCGCGTGGGCAAGCGTGTGGCCGTAGTTGAGCGCCTCGCGGCCGATCGAATTCCCGCTGGTCGAGCCTGTCGAGACCCCGGTCTCCTTGAGGTCACCGGCGACGACGTCCGCCTTGACCACGATCGAGCGCTCGACGAGTTCGCGCAGGACCGGCGAGTCGGCGGTCAGCGCCGCCGGTTCGGTCTCTTCGACCAACTCGAGGATGCGAGGGTCGGCAATGAACCCGCACTTGATGACCTCACCGAGGCCGGCCACCAGTTCCTCGCGCGGCAGCGTCTCGAGCAACTGGAGGTCGCAGAGCACGCCGGCAGGTTCGTGGAACGAGCCGATCAGGTTCTTTCCGGCCGGGCTGTTGATGCCGGTCTTGCCGCCCACGGCCGCGTCGACCATGGCGAGCAGCGTGGTCGGGACGTGCACGACGGCGACGCCGCGGAGCCAGGTCGCTGCGACGAAGCCGCCCAGGTCGGTGGTCGCACCGCCGCCGACGGTGACGATGGCGTCGGAGCGGGTGAAGCCGTCCTCGCCGAGCGCTTCCCAGCACGCGGCGGCGACTTCCCAGTTCTTTGCTTCCTCGCCGTCGGGCACCTGCAGGACCACGACGTCGAGGCCTTCGAGCAGGTCCTCGAACGGGACGAGCATCTCTTCGAGCGACTCGGGGCACACGATCGCGACGCGCTGCACGCCCGCGGGCAGCAGGCCGCGGAGGCGGCCCAGGACGCCGCGGCCGACCACGACGTCGTACGGCGAAGCGGTGGCCACGCGGATGACGGTGGGGGCGCTCACGCGGCTCCCCCGTTGATGGCGGCCAGGATCTCGGCGGCGACCTCCGCGGGCGCGCGGTCGTCGGTGTCGACCGTGATCCGGGCGAGGCCCTGGTAGACGGGGGTGCGCTCATCGAGCAACTGCTTGATGCGGGAGCGGACATTGCCGAGCAGCAGCGGTCGACCGACGCCGAGGCCAACCCGCTTGACCGCGTCGGCGAGGCCGACCCGGAGGAAGACCACCTGGTGCGCTGCGAGCAGCGCCTGGGTCGCCGGGTCGAGCACCGCGCCGCCGCCGAGCGACAGCACGCCGTCGTGGTTCTCCAGCGCCCACGCGACCGCCGCGCGTTCCTCGGCGCGGAAGGCCGCCTCGCCCTCGTCGACGAAGATGTCCTGGACGGACTTGCCGACCCGGTCCTCGACGAGGTGGTCGCTGTCAGCGAAGGCGACGCCCAGTTCGGCTGCCACCAGTTCGCCGACGGTCGTCTTGCCGGCACCCATGGTGCCGATCAGGACAGCCCGAGGAGTCACTTGAACCTCAGCGAGTCGAGGTAGGTCTGGACGTTGCGGCGGGTCTCGCTCACCGCATCTCCGCCGAACTTCTCGAGGATCGCGTCAGCGACGACGAGCGCCACCATGGCTTCGGCAACGATGCCGGCGGCCGGAACGGCGCAGACGTCGGAGCGCTGGTGGTGGGCGACGGCTTCTTCGCCGGTGGCCAGGTCGACGGTGCGCAGTGCCCGCGGGACGGTCGCGATCGGCTTCATCGCCGCGCGGACGCGGAGGACCTCGCCGGTCGACATCCCGCCCTCGGTGCCACCCGAGCGGCCGGAGACGCGGCGCAAACCCTCGTCCGTCGACACGATCTCGTCATGGGCCAGCGAGCCGGGCGTCGCAGCGAGCTCGAAGCCGTCTCCGACCTCGACACCCTTGATGGCCTGGATGCCCATGAGGGCGCCGGCCAGACGCGAGTCGAGGCGACGGTCCCAGTGGACGTGAGAGCCGAGGCCCGGCGGGAGGCCGTGCACGACGACCTCGACGACGCCACCGAGCGTGTCGCCGTCCTTGTGGGCCTGGTCGATCCGTTCGATCATCAGCTTCGAGCCGTCGGGGTCCAGGCAGCGCACCGGGTCCTCGTCGAGGCGAGTGACGTCGTCGGGAGCAGGGACCTCACGAGAAGGTGTGCGGACGCCGCCGATCTCCAGCACGTGGCTGACGATCCGGGCGCCGGTGGCCTGCTCGATGAAGTTGCTGGCGACGCGACCGAGCGCCACCCGGGCAGCCGTCTCGCGCGCCGAGGCACGCTCGAGGATCGGACGGGCGTCGTCGAAGTCGTACTTCTGCATGCCCGCGAGGTCGGCGTGGCCGGGCCGCGGACGGGTCAGCGGGGCGTTGCGGGCCTGCGCGGCGAGCACGTCAGCGTCGACCGGGTCGGCCGCCATCACGGTCTCCCACTTGGGCCACTCGGTGTTGCCCACCTGGATCGCCACCGGACCGCCCTGGGAGCGACCGTGCCGGATGCCACCGGTGATGGTGACCTCGTCGGCCTCGAACTTCATCCGCGCGCCACGGCCGTAGCCAAGGCGTCGACGAGCGAGAGCATCGGAAATGTCATCAGTGGTGACCTCGACGTGGGCCGGCAGGCCCTCGAGGATCGCCACCAGTGAGGGGCCGTGGGACTCCCCTGCAGTCAGCCAGCGCAACATGAGCACCAGTCTCCCACGGGGTCAGGCGCCGGCGAGGACCCGTCCCACGACGACCGCGACCAGCGCCCCGCCCGCAAGGAACGGTCCGTAGGGCACCTTGCGCTTGATCATGTTGCCGCCGCGGCGCAGCGGCACCAGCGCCATCACGGCCAGGACGGCCGCCGTTGCGACGGACACCACGACCGTGGCCAGGCCCAGAGGGCCCATTGCCAGGCCCAGCAGGGCGCCGAGTCGGACGTCCCCGAAGGCCATCGTGCGAGGGCTGATGAACCAGATCAGCCCGTAGTAGGCACCCAGGACCGCCCCGCCGATGGCGGCCAGCACGAGCACGGCCGGTTCCTTCAGCACCACCGCAGCAACCACCTCGAGCGCCACCACGACGCCGTACGACGGCAGGATCAGGCGGTTCGGGAGGTACCAGGTGACGTAGTCGATGACGGACAGCGCGATGCAGATCGGCACGAGGTACAGCAGCCACGGCAGGGACCAGCCCCAGCCGACCGTGGCACCCAGCACGCCACCGGCGACCGCGCCAGCCACCGCGGTGCGCAGCGCGAGCCGCGGCCGGGCCGCGAGATCAGCGAAGCGGACGTGGTCCGGGAACTCCTCCGGGTTCTCCGCCGGGTTGTGCTCGGGCTCCGGGCACAGCGCAATCAGGCGCGGGACGAGGAGTCCGCCGAGCAGGCCGACGAGGGCCCCCACGAGGGCCGGCAGCAGTTCCATGTGCGGAACCTATCGGTCGGCGAGGGCCCGCAGACCCGCCGAGCGCATCGCGCCGAGTGGTCCGTTGTGACCAGTGAACATCGCGAACTGCAGCACGGCCTGGTGCACGAGCAGGTCCAGGCCGGAGACCAGCGCCTGGCCACGTTCCATCGCGGCAGCCGCCAGCGGAGTGGGCCACGGGTCGTAGACGACCTCGAACACGACCGCAGCCTGCGACGCGGCGGCCAGGAGTTGATCGGACTGTGCGTCGGCCGGGACGGTCGAGACGACGACCTCCCCCACCATGGCCGCGCCGTCGAGCGCCACCACGTCGACCTCGAGGCCGGGGTGCCGGGCCAGCGCCGCTGCCGTTTCCCGGGCTCGGGAGGGGTCGCGGGCCAGCAGGCGAATGGTGTGGGCGCCCAGTTCGGCCAGGGCGAGGCCGACCGAGGCAGCCGTGGCTCCGGCGCCCAGGATCGTCGCCGAGGCCACCGGGCCGTCGTACCGCTCCCGGATGGCGGCGACTGCGCCCGGCAGGTCCGTGTTGTCCGCGGACCAGCCGTCCTCGGTGCGCACCAGGGTGTTGGCTCCGCCGGCCAACTCCGCCCGGTCCGTCACCAGGGTCGCGAAGTCGAGCGCCTCCCGCTTCAGCGGCGCCGTGACCGACAGGCCGCGCCACTCCTCGCCGAGCGAACCGACGAAGGACGCGAGCCCACCGGCCGGCACCTGGACGGCGTCGTAGGCGAAACCGAGCCCCAGGGCGTCGTACCCCGCCCGGTGCAGGACCGGGGAGAGCGAGTGCGCGATGGGATCACCCAGGACCGCACAGCGCAGCCCCGTGCCCGGCTGCACCCTTGCCGCCCGATCAGCACTCGTCATGGGTGCGGCAGTACTCCTTCGCCTTCTCGGCGTTGCGGAGGTGCTCGTCATAGCTGTCCGTGAAGAGCGTCGTGCCCTTCTCGAAGTCGGGGACGAAGTACAGCCAGTTGCCCTCGGCCGGGTTGAGCGCCGCCTCGATGGTCTCCTTGCCGGGCGAACCGATCGGGCCCGGCGGCAGTCCGGTGTGCTTGTAGGTGTTGTAGAGCGACTCGCTGTCGCGCTCGTCGGCCGTCGTCCAGACGTCGCCCTTGCGCTTGCTGGCGTAGGAGACCGTCGAGTCCAGCTGCAGCGCCTGGCCGTCGTCGAGCCGGTTGTAGATGACCCGGGCGACCTTGGGGTAGTCCGGCCCGCGGTTGGCTTCGTACTCCAGGATGCTCGCGACCGTGATGATCTCGTGCGCGGTCAGCCCGAGGCGCTCGGCGCCGGCGGCGATCTGGAGGTCCTTCTCGGCAGCCTCGGTCTGGGAGACCATCTGGCTGAGCAGGCTCTGGGCGGTGGTCGAATCGGTGATCTCGTACGTCGCCGGGAAGAGGTAGCCCTCCGGGTTGCCGCCCGCTTCGGCCGGCAGTCCGATCTTCGACGGCTTGTCGAGGAGAGCGGTCAGCTGCTTCTCGGTGAAGTCGGTCTTCTTGACGATGGTCTCGACGACCTGGCCAACCCGAGCACCCTCGGGGACCGTCACCGTGTTGCCCGATCCGGCGTTGGCCGGGTTGGCGAGGAAGGTGACCGCGTCGGCCGCCTTCATCTGGAGCTTCATGACGTAGGTCGCGGCCTGGATCATCTGCGCATCGGTGTTCGCCGACGCGGCGTCCACGAACGCGTCCGAGGAGGCGACCACGTCGAGCTCCTTGAGCTCGTTGCCCATCGACCGGATGCTCTGGCCCGGATCGATGACGACCTCGACCTCGCCCGTGCCGGGCCCCGGGTAGTCCTCGGGCCCTGAGAACATGTCCTTGACGTCACTGATCGCACCGCGTGCGAACCAGGCGATGATGGCGCAGAACAGGACGATCACTAGCAGGATCGGAAGGCAGCCGGAGCGGGGCTTGCGCTCAGCGCGACGGTGCCCCGGGTCGTGCGCCGGGTGCAGGGCGTGCTGGACGGGAGCGACGGCGTCGAGGCCCACTTCCGGCAGATCCGACTGGCTCATGCGTCTCCTTGTCCTGCGGTGTCCTCCGCGACAACCGCTGTGACCTCGTGGTCCACGACCTCGCCCGGAGGCAGGCCCGTGGTCCGTTCGACCTCCAGCGCTTGCTGCAGGATCACAACGGCCGCAACCTGGTCGATCACGGCGCGCTGTTTCGCGCCCTTGCGCTGGTCGCGCAGCATAGCCGTCGCCGTCACAGTGGTGAGGCGCTCGTCGACCAGCCGCACCGGCACCGGGGCGATCCGGCGGGACAGTCGGACCGCGAACTCGCGTGCCTTGACTGCCGCCGGTCCTTCGGACCCCGACATCGATCGCGGCAACCCGACGATCACCTCGACGGCTTCTTCCTCGGTCAGGATCTGGTGGATCCGGCGCAGGTCTCCCTTGCCGCGCCGCACCGTTTCGACCGGCGTCGCCAGGACTCCCGACGGATCGCTGCGAGCGACGCCGATCCGCGCATCCCCCGGATCGATGCCGAGGCGGACACCCCTTCTCATGGGGCGCTCACGGGGCTTGCGCCACCGTGGCGGTCACGGCCGCCAGCGCCTCGTCGATCCGGGACACGTCCGTGCCGCCGCCCTGCGCGAGGTCTGCCTTGCCGCCGCCCTTGCCGCCGAGCAGCGGCGCGGCCGCCCGGACCAGTTCACCGGCCGCGAGGCCCCGTGCCTGCGCGGCGTCGTTGAGCGCGGCCACGATGGCGACCTTGCCGTCCGCGGCCCCGATGAGTACGACGACCGCCGGGGCGTCACCCGCGAGCCGGGCCCGCACGTCCGTGGCGAGCGTGCGCACGTCACCGCCGCTGGCGCCATCGAGTCGCTGGACGACCAGGCGCACGCCGTTGACGTCCGCCGCACCGTCGGCCAGCGCGGCGCCGCCCGACAGCAACTGCGTGAGTCGGGCCTTCTCGATCTCCTTCTCGGACTGCTTGAGGCGGTCCAGGAGGTCACCGACGCGACCGACGATGTCGTCGGGCTGGATCTTGAGCAGGGTGGAGAGCTGGCTGACCACGTCGCGTTCGCGGGCGAGGTAGGAGAAGCCCTCGACGCCGGTGAAGGCCTCGATCCGTCGGTTGCCGGATCCGACGCTGGCTTCGCCCGTCACCACGATGGTGCCGATCTGGCTGGAGTGATCGACGTGCGTGCCGCCACAGAGTTCACGCGACCACGGGCCGCCGATCTCGACGACGCGGACCTTCTCGTTGTTGTAGGTCTCCCCGAAGAGCGCGAGCGCTCCCCAGTCGCGGGCCTGGCCGAGGGTCATGTACTCCCAACCGACGGGCAGGTCCGCACGCAGCGCGTTGTTGGAGACCAGTTCGATCTGCTGCACCTGGTCGGGCGACAGCGCGCTCAACCAGCCGAAGTCGAGCCGGAGGTAGCCCGGGCGGTTGTAGGAACCGGACTGCAGCGCCGTGGGCCCGAGCACCTCACGCAGCGCCGCGTGCACGACGTGGGTGCCGGAGTGGGCCTGACGGGCACCGGTGCGCCAGTCGGGGTCGACCTTGGCGTGCAGGGCCGAACCGGTGGTCGAGCCTGTCGAAACCAACTCACCCTCGAGCACCCGCACCTGGTGGACGACGAGACCGCGCACCGGCCGCTGCACGTCGAGCACCTCGAGCTTGCCGCCCTCGAACTCGATGACGCCGGCGTCGGCGACCTGGCCACCGGACTCTGCGTAGAAGGGGGTGCGGTCGAGGACGACCTCACCGACCTCGCCGGCGGCGAGCGACTGCACAGCCGCTCCCTCCTTGAGGACGGCGAGTGCGCGCGACTCGGTCTCGAGCGTCTCGTAGGCGAGCCACTCGGTCGGGCCGTTGGCGTCGAGGATGCCGCGGTAGACACCGGTGTCGGCGTGCTGGCCCTTCTTGGACCGCGCGTCCGCCTTGGCCCGGTTGCGCTGCTCGGCCATCAGTTGGCGGAAGCCGTCCTCGTCGACATGCAGGCCGGCTTCGGACGCCATCTCGAGCGTGAGGTCGATCGGGAAGCCGTAGGTGTCGTGCAGGGCGAACGCCTTGTCGCCCGGGATGGTCGTGGCGCCCGCGCCCTTCACCTGTCCTGCCGCGAGATCGAAGATCTGGGTGCCCGCCTGCAGCGTCTTGCGGAACGCCTCTTCCTCGGCGAACGCGACCTGGGCAATCCGGCCCCAGTCGGTGATCAGTTCGGAGTAGCTCTCCCCCATCAGGTCACGCGAAACCGGCATCAGCTCCGGCAGCGCCGGGTCCTCGTAGCCGAGCAGGCGGACGTTGCGGACCGCGCGCCGGAGCAGGCGGCGCAGGACGTAACCACGGCCCTCGTTGCCCGGCGTGACGCCATCGCTGATCAGCATCATGGACGAGCGAATGTGGTCGGCCACGACGCGGAAGCGGACATCGTCGTCGTACCCGGCGCCGTAGGTCTTGCCGGTCAACGCCATCGTCTTCTCGATCACCGGGAAGACGACGTCGATCTCGTACATGTTGCTCTTGCCCTGGAGCAGGTACGCGACCCGCTCCAGGCCCATGCCGGTGTCGATGTTCTTGTTGGGCAGCTGGCCGGCGATGTCGAAGTCCGACTTGCTGCGGACCGCGGACAACTCGTCCTGCATGAACACGAGGTTCCAGAACTCGAGGTAGCGATCACCCGCGTCCCAGTCGCGGTCGGCACCGAACTCGGGGCCACGGTCGATCAGGAGCTCCGAGCAGGGTCCACCCGGCCCGGGAATGCCCATGGACCAGTAGTTCTCCTTGGGGGGCAGCCGGACGATGCGGTCGTCGGGCAGGCCCGTGACCTTCTTCCAGAGGCTGGTCGCCTCCTCGTCGCCGTCGAGCACCGACGGGTAGAGCAGCGACTCGTCCAGGCCGAAGCCACCGTCGGCCTGTGACTTGGTGACCAGGTCCCAGGCGAGCTCGATGGCGCCTTCCTTGAAGTAGTCGCCGAAGCTGAAGTTGCCGCACATCTCGAAGAACGTGCCGTGGCGGGTGGTCTTCCCGACCTCCTCGATGTCGGGCGTCCGGATGCACTTCTGCACACTCGCGGCGCGCGCATAGGGCGGCGTCTCCTGGCCGAGGAAGTACGGCTTGAAGGGCACCATGCCGGCGTTGACGAACAGCAGGTTCGGGTCGTCCAGCAGCAGCGAGGCGGAGGGCACCACGGTGTGGCCCTGGCCCGCGAAGTGGGCGAGGAACCGGTTGCGGATCTCGGCGCTGGTCAGGTAGCCGTCCGGTGTCGCCGTCATGAGGGGCCTTCCAGGGTGTGGGCGGCCGGTACGGCCGTCGTGGTGGTTCGGAGTGGGAGTTCGTGGGTCTGGCTGGCCCGTCGCTGACCAGCCTCCACAGCACGGAAGTGCTCGCGCAATTGGGTTTCGGCGTCGACCTGTCCCTGGGCGACCTCGTCACGGAAGATGCGGGCGCCGACGAAGGCCGCGTTGACGCGGTCCCGCATGCCGTCGGGCGTCAGCGCCTCCGCAAGGCGGCGGACCTTCACCATGCTGTAGACACCGACACCTGCGCCGGCGGCGAACCAGAGGCCGCTCTTCATGAACGGTCCTCGGAACGCTGACGGGTCTCCCAGTCACGACGTGCGGCCCTGAGCATCAGCTTGCGGTCCTTGCGCGAGCGCTTGATCTCGCGCTTCATCTCGAACCGGATCCGGTTGCGGACCTCGGGCGACAGCGCCCGGCGCAGTCCGGACGCCAGGGCGGCCGTCTTGATGACGCTCTCACGCAGCAGGATGTCGGCGAACATCGGCGCAGGGACGATGCGGGCGGGCACCTGCGGGCCGCGGCCGCGGTGCAGGTCGGTGATGAGGTACTCGCGGTCGTCGACCACCGCCACCGGCACCCGGTCGGGCAGGGTGGAGGCCACCGACATCGCCGCCTGCCGCTTGAGGGCCTCGTCGAGGTCGGCCAACTGGACGCGCAATTCCTCGGCGTCATGGGCCGTCGAGGCCAGCAGTTCGTCGGTCTCCTGGCGAACCCTGTGCAATGACTGGCTCAGGTTCCAGGCAAACCACGCCAGGGCCACCAGGGCGACAAGGGTCGCCACGGCCAGCCAGACGGGTACGGCGAGCTCGTTGGTCACGACGGACAAGCCTACTTGCCGCGAATGAGTCGGCGGACCCGCTCCCACCGTTGTTTCACGGTGGCCTCGGCTCCCAGCTCCGTCGGACGGTAGTAACGAGCATCACCGATCACGTCCGGGGCGTACTGCTGCTCGGCCACTCCGAACGGGGCGTCGTGGCTGTACTTGTAGCCCTTGCCGTGGCCCAGACGCTCCGCGCCGGCGTAGTGGGCGTCGCGCAGGTGGGGCGGTACGGCGCCGATCTTGCCGCGCCGGACGTCGCTGATCGCTTCATCGACGGCCACGATGACCGCGTTGGACTTGGGGGCGACCGCGAGCGCGATCACCGCCTGCGCCAGGTTCAGCCGCGCCTCGGGCATCCCGATCAACTGGACGGCCTGCGCCGCGGCCACGGCGGTGGGCAACGCCGTCGGATCCGCGAGCCCGATGTCCTCGCTGGCCAGGATGATCAGCCGCCGGGCAATGAACCGCGGGTCCTCGCCCGCCTCCATCATCCGGGCGAGGTAGTGCAGCGCGGCGTCGGCGTCGGAACCACGGATCGACTTGATGAAGGCACTGATCACGTCGTAGTGCTGATCGCCGTCACGGTCATAACGCACGGCTGCCTGGTCGGCAGCGGTCTCAGCGGTCGCCAGGTCGATGGTGAAACTGTCGCCGGTGGTTGAGGTGCGAGCGCCAGCGAGCCTCGAAACCGCTGCGCCGGCGGCCGCCTCCAGATAGGTCAGCGACCGTCGAGCATCTCCCCCGGCAAGCCGCACGATGTGGGCGCGCGCATCCTCGTCGAGCACGAACCGCCCCGCGAGGCCACGCTCGTCCTTCACCGCCGCGTCGATGACCGCCACGATGTCGTCATCGGTCAACGGCTGGAGACGCAGCAACAGGCTGCGCGAGAGCAGCGGTGAGATCACGCTGAACGACGGGTTCTCGGTCGTCGCAGCGACCAGGGTCACCCAGCGGTTCTCGACCCCCGGCAGCAGGGCGTCCTGCTGGGCCTTGCTGAACCGGTGCACCTCGTCGACGAAGAGGACGGTCTCCTCCCCCGTCGCCACCAGGCTCGACCGGGCCGCGGAGATCGCCTCGCGCACGTCCTTCACGCCTGCCGACACCGCAGAGACCTCCACGAACCGGCGGCCTGTCTGCTGGCTGATGATCGAGGCGATCGTGGTCTTGCCCGTGCCGGGCGGACCCCACAACAGCAGCGACAGCGACTGGTCACCCTCGACCAGTTGCCGCAGCGGCGACCCCGGTGCGCGCAGGTGCGCCTGCCCGACCAGTTCGTCCAGGTCGCGCGGGCGCATCCGCACCGCCAACGGCGCCGCGGCATGGGTCGCGTCCGAGAGCGACCCACCGGACGTCGTACGGGATCCGGGCACGTCGAACAGACCCGGCTCACTCACGTGAGCAGCCTACGTCGCAGCGCCGACAGGTCGCTGGGTGGCAGCGCAATCAGACGGACCGGCCGATGGTCTTCTTGTCGAGGTCGAACCAGGTGTCGGCGAAGCCGGGCTGCTCGACCAGGTCGGTGCTCGGGCTGGCGCCCGGGTCCGGACGGCCTTCGCGGTCCACACCGAGCAGGCCCGAGGTGAGCGGCTCACGCGGCGCCTCACCGAGGCGCCCCGGGAAGTGGCAGGCCACCTTGTGGCGCTGGCCGATCTGGAGCAGCGGCGGCTCGTGCCGGGCGCAGATCTCCTGGGCGATCGGGCAACGGGTCCGGAACCGGCAACCCGACGGCGGGTCGATCGGGCTGGGGACGTCACCTTCGAGGCGGATCCGCTCGCGCCGCCCACCGGTCGCGGCCTGCCGGACGTCGGGCACTGCGGACAGAAGCGCCTGCGTGTACGGGTGGTGCGCGTTGTTGTAGATCGACTCACGATCGCCGATCTCGACGATCTTCCCGAGGTACATCACCGCGACCTCGGGGCAGAAGTGCCGAACCACGGCGAGGTCGTGCGCGATGAAGAGGAACGCAACGCCGAACTCACGCTGGATGTCCTGGAGCAGGTTCACCACCTGCGCCTGGATCGAGACGTCCAGGGCCGACACCGGCTCGTCGGCGACGAGCAACTTCGGCTGGAGCGTCAACGAACGGGCGATGCCGATGCGCTGGCGCTGCCCACCCGAGAACTCGTGCGGGTAGCGGTTGTAGTGCTCGGGGTTGAGACCCACGATCTCGAGCAGTTCCTGGACACGTCCGAGGATCTGCTTCTTCGGAAGGATCTTGTGGATCGCCAGGGGCGCACCGATGATCGAGCCGACCGTGTGGCGCGGGTTCAGCGAGGTGTACGGGTCCTGGAAGATCATCTGGATGTCGCGACGCAGCGGCTTCAACTGGCGCGCCTTGGCGTGGGCGATGTCTTCGCCCTCGAACCGGATCGCCCCCGAGGTGGGCGTGTAGAGGCGCGTGATCAGGCGGCCGGTCGTGGACTTGCCGCAACCGGATTCGCCGACCAGACCGAGCGATCCACCCTCGACCACCTGGAATGAGACGCCATCGACCGCCTGCACGTGGCCGACCGTGCGACGAAGAAGCCCGGGCGACTTGACCGGGAAGTACATCCGCAGGTTGTCGACCTCGAGGATCGGCGCCGCCCCCACGGGCGCCACCGCCGCGGCGTTGCCCGCAGTGGTCAGTACGTCGGCCATCGCGGCCGGCTCATGGTCGTCCGGCGCACCCGGCACATATTCCTCGAACGTCATCGGGCACCTTCTGCACTGTCAGCAACGATTTCGTTCACCAGGTCCGGGGCAATCTCCGGGAGCACTTCGGTCTCGTAGATGCTGTCCGGATCGCTCAGGTGGCACCTCTTGAGGTGCGTGCCCCCACGAGCGCCAGCGACCAGCGGCGGCAGCTCCGTACGGCAGAGATCGCCGGGCACCTTGTCACGGTGCAGGCAGCGCGGGTGGAAGGCGCAACCAGACGGCGGATTCAGGAGACTCGGCGGGCTGCCGGGGATCGGCACCAACCGCGCGTCAGTGTCACCCGTCACGTCCGGCACGCTGGAGAGCAGTCCCCACGTGTAGGGCATCTCCGGGTGCGTCAGGATCTCCTTGCAGGGACCGTGCTCGACCGCGCGGCCGGCGTACATGACCAGGACGTCGTCGGCCATCTCGGCCACCACGCCCAGGTCGTGAGTGATGATCATGACCGCGGAGTTGAACTCCCGCTGGAGGTCCTGGAGCAGGTCGAGGATCTGAGCCTGCACCGTCACGTCGAGCGCGGTGGTCGGCTCGTCGGCGATCAGCAGACCGGGGTCGTTGATCAGGCCCATCGCGATCATCGCGCGCTGCCGCATACCGCCCGAGAACTGGTGCGGGTAGTCGCTGATGCGCTTGTCCGGGTTGGAGATGCCGACCCGGTCGAGCATCTCGATGGCGCGGGCCCGCGCCTCCTTCTTCGTCACCTGGTTGTGCACGCGGTACGCCTCGACCAGCTGGTTGCCGACCGTGTAGTACGGGTGCATCGCCGACAGCGGGTCCTGGAAGATCATCGAGACGTCGCGGCCACGCATCTTGCGCATGTCCTCGTTGCTCAACTCCAGCAGGTCGACGCCGTCGAGCAGGATGTGCCCGCTGACCTGGGCGCTGCTTCCCCGGTGCAGACCGAGGATCGCCGAACTGGAGACCGACTTGCCAGAACCGGATTCACCAACGATGCCGAGAGTTTTTCCCCGCTCGAGGTCGAAGGAAAGGCCGTCGGTCGCCTTGACGATGCCGTCAGGTGTCGGGAAGTGGACCTTGAGGTCCTGGACCGACAGGTACGGCGTGGGCGCGGTGCTCAATGGAGGCGTCTCCTAGCCGACCCGCACCCGCGGGTCGATGAATGCATAGAGGATGTCGACGATGATGTTGGCGGTGATCACGAAGGCACCCGCGATGAGCACGATCCCGATCAGGACAGGCAGGTCGTAGTTGGTGTTCGCCGAGACCGCGAGCTTGCCGAGACCGTTGAAGTTGAAGATCGACTCGGTGATGATCGCGCCGCCCAGGACGCTGGCGAAGTCGAGACCGGCCATGGTGACCAGCGGCGTCAGCGCGGCCCGGAGCGCGTGCTTGAACAGGACCTTCCGCGTCGCGAGGCCCTTGGCCCGCGCCGTCCGGACGTAGTCCTCTGCCTGCGACTCGAGGACGAAGGCACGCGTCATCCGGACGTAGCCGGCCATGTAGAGCATGGCCAGGGTCACCGCCGGGAGCAGCAGGTTGGAGGCCCATTCGAGGACTCCGCCGTCAGCGATCGATGTGTACGTCGGCAGCGGATAGATCTCCCACTTGATGGAGATGTAGCGCAGCAGGAACGTACCGATGAAGAACGAGGGGAACGCGTAGAGGAACAGGGACGTGCCGACGATGCCGCGATCGAGGAACGATCCCTTGGTCACTGCCGCCAGGACACCGATCAGCACGCCGAAGAAGATCCAGATGATCACGGCTGCCAGAGCGATGGAGAAGGTGACGGGCAGAGCCTCGCCCACCATCTCGTTGACGGTCTTGACGCTGTAGGTCGAGTAGCCGAAGCAGGGTGCCGCACAGTCGACGACGTTCTCCGGGGCAGCCTTGCGGAGCTCTTCGTCTGCCGGGAACTGACGGCCGTTCACGATGCCCTTGGCGAAGGTGCCCCACATCTCGGCGGGGCCCTTGATGTTGCTCTCCCAGACGCCGCCATCGCGCGACGGGTAGCCGAGTGCCTTGCGGGCCTGCTCGCGCTGGACGGGCGAGCAGTTCTTGCCACAGGCGTACTGCGCCGGGTCGACGGGCGAGGCGAAGAACAGCGTGAACGTCACCAGGCTCATCGCCAGAAGCATCGCGGCGCCGACGAAGATGCGGCGGATGACGTAGGCCAGCATGCGGGAATCACCTCAGGGGTCGATGGCGACGGAAAAGGGGAGGGCCCGAGACACCTGGGCCACTCCGGCGGCCGGATGGACACGGACTGAGTCCGGGTCCATCCGGCTGCGCGGTGGTGTGGGTGTGCTCAGGAACGAGCACCCCGGTGGTGGGTGAGGCGCCACCTGGACTCCTCACCCACCGGGATGAATCACTTGACGCTGATCAGCCCCAGGTCCGCGAACCCGTTGGACGCCGGGGTGGTGGCGAAGTTGACCTTCGACCCGTGCACCCAGTTGAACAGCGAGATCTCGAGCGGGACGTAGGCGTA
The DNA here is from genome assembly GCF_014108865.1 of Nocardioides sp. WS12. Taxonomy (NCBI): domain Bacteria; kingdom Bacillati; phylum Actinomycetota; class Actinomycetes; order Propionibacteriales; family Nocardioidaceae; genus Nocardioides; species Nocardioides sp. WS12. Next base: position 3,380,598 of record NZ_CP053928.1, read on the forward strand.
GTCCTTACCAAGAACCGCGTCAGCGGCCTGGAGGGCCTTCGTCTGCTCTTCGAGCGTGCCGGCAGCCTGCGCCTCGTCGACGAGCTTGTTGAACTCGTCGCTCTTGTAGTTGCCGTAGTCCTGGTTGTTGGAGGACGGCGTGAGGTTGATGCGGCTGTCGAACAGCGGAGCGGTGACCGTCAGTGCCGACGGCCAGTCCGCACCCCAACCGGCCCACGTGACGTCCGAGTCAGCGTTGGGGTCCTGGATGGTCGGGTAGTAGGCGTCGGTCAGCGGGTTGAGCGTCGTCTCGAAGCCCGACTTGTCCCACGTCTCCTTCAGCGCAGCAGCCTGCTTGTCAGCAGTCTCCGACGCACCGTCGTACGTGAACTTGAGCTTGTACGGCAGCTTGACACCCGCATCTTCAAGGATCTTCTTGGCGGCGTCGGGGTCGCCGGCGCCCAGGTCCTTGAACTGCTCGACCGGCTGGTAGCCCGGAACAACCGGGTTCACGATCGAGTCGGCCTTCTTGTAGAACTTCTCGCCACCACCGGCGGTGATCCACGCCTCGACGTTCGTGGCGACGGCAAGCGCCTCACGAACCTCCAGCGAGAGCCGCTTGGTGTTCGGCACCAGGTAGTCGACGTACGGCGACTCGACGTTCTGGTAACGGTCCTTGAGGGCCGAAGCCTGGGCGATGTACTGCGGCAGGACGCGCGTACCGGTGACAGCAGCCTGAACCTCGGCGTTGTCCTGGATCAGCAGGTCGTTGATCGTCTCCGGCGTCTTGCCAATGTCGAAGATGATCTTCTCCGGGTTGGCCTGACGGTTCTCCGGGGAGTCCGTCGAAGCGTCGTACTCCGGGTTGCGAACGAGCGTGCCGCCCTTGTTCTCGTCCCACTTGCCCTCGAGCATGTACGGGCCGTTCGAGAAGATCTCGAAGTTGGAGCCCTCACCCTTGTCGAGGTCGGCGCGGTACGGGTCCAGCATGTGCAACGCCGCGATGGCGAGCGGGAAGTCCGGCCACGCCTTCTTGAAGTTGTACGTGATGGTCTTGCCGTCGCAGGTGACGGCCTTGTCGAAGTCCGCCTGGCCCTTGTCGGTGTAGGGGCCCTTGTAGACCGGAGCGCCGTCGGCATCCGAGGGGATGTCGAGGTAGCTCAGGAGGTAGTTCGGGCCACCGGTGATGACGTCGTTGGCGAAGGCACGCGAGGCTCCGTACTTGAAGTCCTCACACGTGATGTCCTTGCCGTCCTGCCAGGTGACGCCGTCCTTGACGGTGAACTTCCACACCTTGCCGTCGTCGCTGGACGTACCCGTGTCGGTTGCGAGGTCGGCGACCGGCGTGTTGGCGGTCTCGATGTCGGTCGCGGTCGGGAAGGTGACGAGCTGGCGGTAGACGGTGCGACTGAGGTTGCTGATGTCACGGCCGACGTAGACCCGGTGCGGGTCCGTGTGGCCCATCGGGCTGGCGAGCAGGTAGGTCAGCGTCCCGCCCTTCGTGGCTTTCGTCGGGTTCGACGAGTCGTCATCGTCGCTGCTTCCACCGCCACAGGCGGCGAGAGAGACCACCAAGGCAGCCGTAGCGGACGCCGCGAGCAGCCGCTTTCGAGTGTTGGCCATGAATTCTCCTTCAGTGTGTACGCGCCTGACGGCGGCACATTCGGCGGCGACCTGCCGTCGAAGATCTTGGGTTATCGGTTGGACTTCGGGTCGAGGGCATCACGCATGCCGTCGCCGAGGAGGTTGAAGCAGACGACGATCAACGCGATGGCGAAAGCGGGCGAGAAGAAGTAGACGAAGTCGAACTGCGCGTAGTTGAGCGAGTCGCGCAGCACGTTGCCCAGGGTCGGCGTCGGCGGCTTGATGCTGACGCCGAGATAGCTCAGGGCAGCCTCCGCCGAGATGTACGCCGGCAGCAGGAGCGTGAACGACACCAGCAGCGGCGCCCACAGGTTCGGCAGGATCTCCTTGAAGTACATCCGGAACCGCGAAGCGCCGAACAGGGTCGCCGCGTGCACGAACTCGCGTTCGCGGATCGACAGCACCTGTCCGCGGATCAGCCGCGCAATGGGCGGCCAACCGAAGAGCGCCAGGAAGACGACGACGTACGTCGCCCAGGCCAGGTCACCCTCGGGCACATTCAAGTTCTTGGTGAGCAGTGCATACATCGGCGCCGACAGGGCCAGCAGCATCAGCGTCGAGGGGAACGAAAGGGTCAGGTCGATCAGTCGGCCGATGATGCCGTCCGTGAAGCCCCCGGTGAAGCCCGCAATGATGCCGAGGACCGTGCCGATGGCCATCGCGAGGAGGCTCGCGATGAGGGCGATCGTGAGCGACAGCGTCGTACCGAGCCACACCCGGGCCATGACGTCGCGGCCGGTGCCGGGCTCCACACCCAGCGGATGGCTCCAGCTGATGCCGCCGAGCGGACCGTCAGGAAGGGTGAACTCGTTGAGCAGGTTCTGGTGGTAGCTGGTCGGGTCGAGCACACCGAACTTCACCAGCAACGGCGCCAGGATCCCGCCGATGATGTAGAGCGCCACGATGATGAACGACACCATCGAGAGCTTGTCCTTGCGGAACCGCTCCATCGCGAGTCGTGTCGGTGACTTGCCCTCGACCTTGCCGCGATCCATGTCGTCCGGATGACCGGTGGGGTCGGGCAGACCCTCGCTCTCGAGGTTGCTCACCGTGGTGGTCATGTCACCTCTACGTCCCGTTGCTCGCCGCCAACGGGACGTTGTGAGCCGTCCCGTTCAGTGCCGTCCGATGTCGGCACCGCGAGCGACATTAGGTGCTCCGGTTGCGCCAAAGCGATAGCGACGCGGTAACGGTTTGGTCTCGACCTACCGGAAAATCCTTCCGGCCCGAACGGTCAGGACTTGGTTTCGTCCTCCGGACGGGCGTCCACACCGGCTTCCTTGCGCTGATCGGCCGTGATGGGCGCAGGAGCAGCCGTCAACGGGTCGTAGCCGCCACCGGACTTCGGGAACGCGATCACCTCACGAATCGAGTCCACCTTGGCCAGCATCGCGACGATGCGGTCCATGCCGACAGCGATGCCGCCGTGCGGCGGCGCGCCGAACTTGAAGGCGTCGAGAAGGAACCCGAACTTCTCCTGGGCGTCCTCCTCGCTGATGCCCATCACCGAGAAGACGCGCTTCTGGACGTCCTCACGGTGGATCCGGATCGAGCCACCGCCGAGTTCGCTGCCATTGCAGACGATGTCGTAGGCGTAGGCCAGGGCGCTGCCGGGGTCGGTGTCGAAGGTGTCGGCGAACTCGGGCTTGGGGCCGGTGAACGCGTGGTGCACGGCGGTCCATGCGCCGGCGCCCACGGCCACGTCACCGGACGCGACAGCGTCGGAGGCGGGCTCGAACATCGGGGCGTCGACCACCCACGTGAACGCAAAGGCGTCCTCGTCGATGAGGTCGCAGCGACGGCCGATCTCCAGTCGGGCAGCACCCAGGAGGGCACGGCTGGACTTGGTGGCGCCGGCACCGAAGAAGATGCAGTCCCCCGGCTCGGCACCGACGTGGGCAGCCAGGCCGGCCTGTTCGGTCTCGGAAAGGTTCTTGGCCACCGGACCGCCGAGCGAGCCGTCCTCGGTGACGAGCACATACGCCAGTCCCTTGGCGCCGCGCTGCTTGGCCCACTCCTGCCAGGCGTCGAGCTTCTTGCGCGGCTGGCTGGCGCCACCGGGCATCACCACCGCGCCGACGTACTCGGCCTGGAAGACGCGGAACGTCGTTTCCTTGAAGTACTCGGTGCAGTCGACGAGCTCGTTGCCCATGCGGAGGTCCGGCTTGTCGGACCCGAAGCGAGCCATCGCGTCGGCGTACGTCATGCGCGGGATCGGACGCGGGATGTCGTAACCGATCTGGTCCCACATCGCGGCGAGCACGTCCTCCATGAGGGCAATGACGTCCTCCTGGTCGGCGAAGCTCAGCTCGATGTCGAGCTGGGTGAACTCGGGCTGGCGGTCGGCACGGAAGTCCTCGTCGCGGTAGCAGCGCGCGATCTGGTAGTACCGCTCGAGGCCGCCGACCATGAGCAACTGCTTGAACAGCTGCGGGCTCTGGGGCAGGGCGTACCAGCTGCCCGGCGCGAGACGAGCAGGCACCAGGAAGTCGCGTGCGCCTTCGGGCGTCGACCGGGTCAGGGTCGGCGTCTCCACCTCGACGAAGCCGTGCTGGTCCAGCACGTCGCGGGCGGCCTTGTTGACCTTGCTGCGCAGCCGGAGGGCGTGCGCAGGGCCGCTGCGGCGCAGGTCGAGGTAGCGGTGCTTGAGGCGCACCTCCTCGCCGACGTCGACGTGGTCGCTGATCGGGAACGGCAGCGGAGCAGCGGGGTTCAGCACCTCGACCTCGGTCGCCACGACCTCGATCGCACCGGTGGGCAGGTTGGGGTTCTCGTTGCCCTCGATGCGGGCGACGACCTCGCCGGTCACCTTGAGGCAGAACTCTGCACGCAGGCTGTGCGCGACGGCCTCGTCACGGATGACGACCTGGACGATCCCGCTGGACTCGCGGAGGTCGATGAAGGCCACACCGCCGTGGTCGCGCCGGTTGGCCACCCACCCGGCAAGGGTGACGGTCTGGCCGACGTGCTCGGCGCGGAGTGCGCCGGCGTCCTGGGTGCGGATCACGAGAGTTCCTTTTCGGTGGAGTCGGTGGTGATTTCAGTGGTGGAGATGGCCAGAACCCGCGGGCGCAGGTCCTGGCTCGGAGGCTGCCACGTCGCCGGGTCTGCTGCGACCTGGTTTCCGTCGCGGATGTCCTTGACCTCGTGGTTCACGGTGCCGTCCTCAGCGCCGCCCTCAGCGCCGCCCTCAGCGAGCGAGGAGAACCAGACGTACGGAATGCCACGCCGCTCAGCGTGACGGATCTGCTTGCCGAACTTCGCAGCGGTCGGTGCCACCTCGCAGGGAATGCCCCGCGCACGCAGCGCGGTCGCGGTCGCGTCTGCCTCGGCGCGGGCGTCCTCGTTGGTGAGGGCAACCAGAACCACGCTCGGGACCGAGCGGTTCGAGGTGAGCAGGCCGCGCTGGACGAGAGGCACCAGCACGCGGCTGACGCCGAGCGAGATGCCCACGCCGGGGTACGTCGTACGACCGTCGCTGGCGAGGGCGTCGTAGCGACCGCCCGAGCAGATCGAGCCCAGCGACTCGTAGCCGTCGAGGCGGGTCTCGAACACCGTGCCGGTGTAGTAGTCCAGGCCGCGCGCGATCGACAGGTCCGCCTCGATCCGAACCGTGTCGGTGGCGAACGGACTGCACGCACGGACCAGGGTCGCGAGCTCGTCGAGGCCCTCGTCGAGGAGTTCGTCCTTGACCCCGAGGGCGCGGACCTGGTCGACAAAGGTGTCGTCAGTCGTGCGGATCGTCGCCAGGGCAAGGGCCTTGTCGGCCTGGTCCTCCGTGACGCCCGCTTCAGTGAGCAGCAACTCGCGAACCTTTGCGGGGTCGAGCTTGTCGAGCTTGTCGACGAGGCGCATCACCTCGTCGATCCCGGCGACGGAGATGCCGAGGCCGGCGTAGAAGCCCTGGATCAACTTGCGGTTGTTGACCTGGAGCCGGAACCCCGGGAGCCCGATCGATTCTGGGTTGGCGAGGCGCGAGAGGGCCTCGAGCATGACCCGGGCGACCTCCACGTCGTGGTGGAAGGGCAGGTCGTCGCGGCCGACGATGTCGATGTCGGCCTGCGTGAACTCGCGGAAGCGCCCTTCCTGGGGTCGTTCACCGCGCCAGACCTTCTGGATCTGGTAGCGGCGGAAGGGGAACTCCAGCTTTCCGGCGTTCTCCAGGACGTAGCGCGCAAAGGGCACCGTGAGGTCGAAGTGCAGCCCGATCCCGGCGTCCTTGCCCGACTCGTCGTGCAGGCGCTTGAGGACGTAGACCTCCTTGGAGGTGTCGCCCTTGCGCAGCAACTGGTCGAGAGGCTCGACCGCACGGGTCTCGATGTTGGCGAAGCCGTGCAGTTCGAAGGTGCGCGCCAGGGTCGCCACGACCTCCTGCTCGACGTGACGCTGCGCAGGCAGGAACTCGGGAAACCCGCTGAGCGGGGTGGGCTTGGCCATGGAACTACAGACCTCTGGTCACTCGGCCTGCGGAACCCGAGTCGAGCAGATCCAGCAGGAAGGGGTTGGACGCACGCTCGCGACCGATGGACGTCTGTTCGCCGTGGCCGGGCAGCACGACGATGTCGTCGGCCAGCGGCAACACCTTCGAGGTGAGCGAGCGAAGCATGGCGGCATGATCGCCGCCGGGCAGATCGGTGCGACCGATCGAGCCCTGGAACAGCAGGTCACCGGAGAACATCAGCTCCGAGATGTCTTGGTCGCCGTACGGCGTCCGGAACGTCACCGAGCCGGGCGTGTGGCCGGGCGTGTGGTCCACGACGACCTGCAGCCCGGCGAGCTCGAGGGCGGCGCCGTCGGCGAGCTCCTCGACGCGGTCGGGCTCCGTGAACTCGTACTTGCCGCCGAGGAGCATGCCTGCAGTCTCGGCGGACATGCCAGCCATGGGATTGGCCAACAGGTGCCGGTCATCGGGGTGGATCCACGCAGTCGCGTCGTACGCGCCCGCGACAGGGGTCACCGACCACATGTGATCGATGTGGCCGTGCGTCAACAACACGGCGACCGGCTTGAGGTTGTGCTCCCGGACGACGTCGGCGACGCCGCTGGCTGCGTCCTTGCCCGGGTCGATCACGATGCACTCAGAACCCGCTCCGGTGGCCGCGACATAGCAATTGGTGCCCCACGGTCCAGCGGGGAAGGCAGCGATGAGCACCGACCCAGCCTATCGGCCTGAGGGTTCGGCACTAGCATGGCCCACTGTGACTACCTCCGACTGGGGCCGCGTAGCTGATGACGGCACCGTCTATGTGAAGACATCCGATGGCGAACGCGCGGTTGGGCAGGTCCCCGACGTGCCTCCCGAGGAAGCCCTGGCCTTCTACACGAAGCGCTACGACAACATCGCGCTCGAAGTGGACCTGCTCCACAAGAGAGTGATTTCGGGGGTCCTGTCCCCCGAAGAGGCTGTCTCCTCGGTGAAGCTCGTACGCGACCAACTCGCCGACATCCATGCGGTGGGCGACCTGGCCATCCTCGGGCGCAAGCTCGACGAACTCGGCCCGGTCATCGCCATCCAGCGCGAGGCCCGCAAGGCCATCAAGGCGCAGAAGGCCACCGAGGCGCGCGAGCAGAAGGAGAAGCTCGCCGTCGAGGCCGAGAAGATCGCCGGCGGCCGCGACTGGCGCAACGGCGCCAACCGGCTGCGCGAGCTCCTCGACCAGTGGAAGCAACTGCCCCGCATCGACAAGGCCGCCGACGACGCGCTCTGGAAGCGTTTCTCGACCGCCCGGTCGGCGTACACGAAGGCCCGCAAGGGGCACTTCGCCGAACAGGACGAGAAGCGCGAGGGCGCTCGCATCATCAAGGAGCGCCTGGCCACCGAGGCCGAGGCCCTCTCCAGTTCCACCGACTGGGGCCCGACCTCGGGCAAGTACCGCGACCTGATGCGCGACTGGAAGGCCGCCGGCCCCGCGCCGAAGAACGTCGACGACAAGCTCTGGCAGCGCTTCCGCGGCGCCCAGGACTCGTTCTTCGGAGCTCGTGACGCCGCCAACGCCGCCCTCGACACCGAGTTCGCCGCCAACGCCGAGGTCAAGGAAAGCTTGATCGTCGAGGCCGAAGCCGTCCTCGGCCCACTCGCCGAAACCGGCGACGTCGTCGCCGCCAAGGCCGCGTTCCGTCTCGTCGCCGACCGCTGGGACGAAGCCGGAAAGGTTCCGCGCGACCGGATCAAGGACCTCGAAGGCCGCATGCGCGCCGTCGAGCAGACCATCCGCAAGGCCGAGGACGACCAGTGGCGCAAGTCCGACCCCGAGAAGTCGGCCCGCGCCGACGACATGGTGTCCAAGCTCGAAGCCGCCATCGCCGAAGCCGAGGCCAAACTCGAAGCCGCCCGCGCCAAGGGTGACGCCAAGAAGATCCGCGACCTCGAAGAGAACCTCGAAGGCCGCCGGTCGTTCCTGGACATGGCGAAGAAGGCGTCTGCGGACTACCGCTGACGGGGTGCTGCAGGTATACCCGCTGAAGCGGGTATTCCTGCACTCCTTGGCCGTTGCAACGGGCAGGAAGCGCAAGAAAGCGTCAGGGAGTCCGACACCTGAAGCCTTTCACGATGCGGTACGACGTGCGCGAGCCGCGGCCACGGACGCGATCAGTCGCCGCACACGAACCTCCAGGTTGCCGGGGTCGGCGAGGTCGGCCCACGTGATGCGCAGGCACCGCCATCCGGTGAGTTCGGCAATCAACTCCTCGCGTCGCTTCTCCCTCAGGACTGCGTCAGCAGGCGTCTCTCCTGGGCGCAAGTACTGCTCGTACTTCACGCGGCCATCAAACTCGATCCAGATCCCGTGCTCTGGGAGCGCAAAGTCGAGCCGCGCGACAAGCACCGCGCCGTCGTACACCTCGAACTGCGGAACGGGCTTCGGCAGACTGCGCGCAAAGAAGAAGTACGACGTGCGCGACTCGCCAACGGACTCGATTCGTGGATCCGCCAACCGCAGCACGGTGTCGGTCGTCAATGAGTACGGCCAATGCTCCATCGACATCTCATAGCGGGCCACGAGGTTCGCTGCATCAATGTCCCCTCGGTGCAAGAAGTGATTGGCAACGACCAGTCCCGCTTCTGCGGAGCCCAGGATTGTCGCCTCCAGGGTCGCCCGCAGAGCCGACATGACCAGCAAACCGTGCGTCTCGACGACATCGCCCGCGAGAAGCCGGCCGCAGTGTCGTTGGATCCCCGCCTCCCTGCGGCCCGAGAAACCATCTTCGCGAGTCAGGTGCACGACGCTCTGATCGAATCCCCACACCGGTCCGCAATGGAACGGCACGGCCGACGCGTGGCTGAGAATCACGCCCGTTCTTGCCTGCAGGTAGGCCGCTCGGCACGTGACCGCGTAGCGCTGCTCGGCCGTCATCGCTCGCCATGCCTCGCCGGTGACGTAGGCCCCGCGCCGCGGTCGGGCCAGTGCACCAGATCGAACAGCTCGCGCCAGGGAGCGATCGGAGTGGTCACCGCGCGCGATCAGATCACGGCGTAGGCCGATGGGTGTGAGTCGCGGGTCTTCCGGTGGCAGGAACATGCTTCACAGACTTCCCCCGTCCGCTGCCTGACAGGCACCCAGATTCGAGCCTGTGGAAATCGCCGGCGCCGCCGCACTTCCTGACGTTTACCTGCGCATCTTGGCCGTTGCAACAGTCGGGAAGCGCAGGAATCCCCGCTGAAGCGGGTATTCCTGCAGCGGGCGGCCCTACTGGGTGACGCGGTAGGCGTCGAAGACGCCAGGAACGGTGCGCACGTTGTTCAGGACCGTGTCCAGGTGCTTGGCGTCGGCCATCTCGAAGGTGAACCGGGACTTGGCGACCCGGTCGCGGGAGGTGGTGAGGTTCGCGGACAGGATGTTCACGTGGGCGTCGGAGAGCGCCATGGTGATGTCGGACAGCAGGCGTGAGCGGTCGAGGGCTTCGACCTGGATGTTGACCAGGAACGTCGACTGGCCGGTCGGGGCCCATTCGACATCGACGACCTTCTCAGGCTGGCCGAGCAGGTCGGCGGCGTTCGTACAGTCCTTGCGGTGGACCGAGACTCCCCCGCCCTTGGTGACGAAGCCGAGAATCGAGTCGGGCGGCACCGGGGTGCAGCACTTGGCGAGCTTCACCCACACGTCGGGGGCCCCGGTGACCATGACGCCGGCGTCACCGCTGGCGGGTCGACGGGACCGGCTGCGACCGGTGATGGTGACGGCCTCGGCGAGGTCCTCCTGGGCGCCTTCGTCACCACCGTGCAGTTCGATCACCCGCCGGACGACCGCCTGGGCGCTGAGGTTGCTCTCCCCCACGGCGGCGTAGAGCGCCGTCACGTCGGCGAGACGGAAGGCGTCGGCAACCAGCGAGAGCGAGTCGTGCGTCAGCAGGCGCTTGAGGGGCAGGCCCTCCTTGCGCATCAACTTGCCGATCTCGTCCTTGCCGCGCTCGATCGCCTCTTCGCGACGTTCCTTCGTGAACCACTGGCGGATCTTGGACTTCGCACGCGGCGAGCGGACGAAGTTCAGCCAGTCACGTGAGGGTCCGGCGCCTTCGGCCTTGGAGGTGAAGACCTCGATCACGTCGCCGTTCTCGAGGGTCGACTCCAAGGGCACCAGGCGCCCATTGACGCGCGCACCGATGGTGCGGTGGCCGACCTCGGTGTGGACGGCGTACGCGAAGTCGACGGGCGTCGCGCCCGACGGCAGCGCGATGACGTCGCCACGCGGGGTGAAGACGTAGGTCTCGGTCTGGTTGATCTCGAAGCGCAACGACTCCAGGAACTCGCCCGGGTCCTCGACCTCGCTCTGCCAGTCCAGGAGCTGGCGCACCCACGACATGTCGTCCATGTCGGCGCGCTTGTCGGTGTCCGTGCCGGTGCGGCCGTCTTCCTTGTACTTCCAGTGGGCCGCGACGCCGTACTCGGCCCGCCGGTGCTGGGCGAAGGTCCGGATCTGCATCTCCACCGGCTTGCCCATCGGGCCGATCACCGAGGTGTGCAACGACTGGTACATGTTGAACTTCGGCATCGCGACGTAGTCCTTGAACCGCCCGAGCACGGGGTTCCAGCGCGAGTGCAGGACACCGAGGACGCCGTAGCAGTCGCGGTCCTCCTCGACGAGGATGCGGATGCCGACCAGGTCGTAGATGTCGGAGAAGTCGCGACCGCCGACGATCATCTTCTGGTAGATCGAGTAGTAGTGCTTCGGGCGTCCGGTCACGGTCGCCTTGATCTTCGCTTCCCGCAGGTCCTTCTCGACCTGGGTGATCACCTCGGCCAGGAACGAGTCGCGCGACGGCGCTCGCTCGGCAACCAGGCGCACGATCTCGTCGTAGATCTTCGGATGGAGGGTGGAGAACGCGAGATCCTCCAACTCCCACTTGATGGTGTTCATGCCGAGCCGGTGGGCCAGCGGCGCATAGATGTCGAGCGTCTCGCGCGCCGTGCGCTCCTGGCTCTTCTGCGGCACGAAACGCAGCGTGCGCATGTTGTGCAGACGGTCGGCCAACTTGATGACGAGGACCCGGATGTCGCGCGACATCGCGACGATCATCTTGCGGATGGTCTCGGCCTGGGCGCTGTCGCCGTAGACGACCTTGTCGAGCTTCGTGACCCCGTCGACGAGCGCCGCCACCTCGTCGCCGAAGTCGCGTCGACACTCCTCCAGCGTGTACGGCGTGTCCTCGACCGTGTCGTGGAGCAGCGCCGCGACGAGCGTCGGCTCGGTCATGCCGATGCCGGCGAGGATCGTGGTCACAGCCAGCGGGTGGGTGATGTACGGGTCGCCGCTCTTGCGCTTCTGGTCGGCGTGGAGGCGCTCGGCGATAACGTACGCCCGCTCGAGCAGGGCGAGGTCGGCCTTCGGGTGATTGGTCCGTACGGCGCGGAACAACGGCTCCAGGACGGGATTGGAACCCTGGTTGCGGTTGCCCATCCGGGCCAGCCGGGCCCGCATGCTGCGCGCGGTGGCGGCGGGTTCCGCAACGGCCGGGGCGGGGTTCGCGGGTTCCGTGGGCGCAGCGTCGTCACGCGGTTCAACGCGTGCGGGCGTGCGTTCCTCGGTCATGCGTCCAGTGTATGGGTCTCAGACGGCCAGCAGTGCCGTCACGGGGAGGCTCCCCACCTGTGCCCGACCCGACAGGAATCCCAGCTCCATCAGCACGGCCAGACCGACCGACTCCGCCCCACACGCGGACACGAGCTCGCAGGTCGCGCGCGCGGTCCCACCGGTGGCGAGTACGTCGTCGATGAGCAGCACCCGGTCCCCCGGGGCCAGAGCATCCTGATGCAACTCGAGTACGGCGGCGCCGTACTCCAGTTCGTAGGAGACCTGGTGTGTCGCGGCCGGCAGCTTGCCCGCCTTGCGGACCGGCACGAAGCCGACGCCGAGGGCCAGGGCGACCGGGGCGGCGAGAATGAAACCGCGCGCCTCCATGCCAATGACCTTGTCGACGTTCGGCAGTCCGTCAGGACCGCGGCCGGCACCGGCCAGGGCATCGACCACAGCGGCGAACCCGTGCGGGTCCGCCAGCAGCGGAGTGATGTCCTTGAACAGGATCCCCGGCTCGGGGAAGTCCGGGACATCACGCACCAGGCGCGTCAACGCGTCGGTTGCGCGCGCTCCCGCACTCTCCCCCACTGGCGTCGTTACTTCTTGCCGCGCTTCGAGCGCGACTTGCGAACCGGCTGCTTGCGACCGGAGGCTCCGCTCTCGCTGACCGGACGCGTGGCGGTCGGAACGATCCGGCCCTTGCCCACAGCACCCTGGGTCTGCGGTCGCGACGCCTTCGGCGTCTCGGCGCTGCCCGGTTCGTCGTGGACCTCGCGGAGTTCGTCCGGCTCCTCGACACCTTCGGCGTTGCTCACGGCCCGGCCGCCGACGACAGCTGTCTCGTCCTTGAACACGGGCACCGCGGCGTACTTGTCGGCCAGGGCACGCTGCTTGGCCTTCGCGCGACGCGCCTGGAGCTGCACCTCGGTCTCCTGCATCTTCAGGTGCACCAGCACGCGAGGCGCGAGCATCACCGAGGAGTAGACACCGATCGCCATACCGACGAACTGGGCGAGAGCCAGGTCCTGGAGCGAGCTCGCACCCAACTGGACGGCGCTGACGTACAGGATCGCGCCGATCGGGATGAGCGCCACGATCGAGGTGTTGATCGACCGGACCAGCGTCTGGTTGACCGCGAGGTTCGCCGCGTCGGAGTACGACTGCGTCTTCTTGCGGAGTTGGTGGGTGTTCTCCTTGATCTTGTCGAACACCACGACCGTGTCGTAGAGCGAGAAGCCGAGGATGGCGAGCACACCAGTGACCGCTGCCGGAGTGACCTGGAAGCCGGACAGCGCATAGACACCGACCGTCAGCACGACGTCGTGGACCAGCGCGACGAACGCCGCGACGGACATCCGCCACTCGCGGAAGTACGCCCAGATGAACAGGACCACGAGGATCAGGAAGATCACGACGCCGATGGCAGCGCGCTCGGCGACTTCCTGGCCCCAGCTGGGACCGATGTCCTGGATGGACAGGTCGCCCTCGGTGACGTCGGGGTACTTGTCGTGGATGAGTTCCGACATCTCGGTGCGCTGCTGCTCGCTGAGGTTCTCCACCTGAACGGTCAGCGCCGAGTTGCCCTCGGTGGTGACCGTCGGGTTCTCGGCGTTCTCGATACCGGAACCTGCGACCGCCTCCTGCAGCGCGTCGGCAGCGTCCTGCGTCGCGTTGCCGGATCCGACCGGGACCGAGAGCGTCGTACCGCCGGTGAACTCGACACCCATGTTGAGGGGCTTGAGGAACAGCACGGCCACGGCGACGCCCACCAGGACGATCGAGACGGCGTACCAGAGCCAGGGCTTGCCGACGAAGTTGAAGGACTTGCGACCCTGGTAGAGGTCGTTGCCCAGTCGGGACATCTTGCCCATCAGGCCTTACCCCCCACGGTCGCAACCTTGCGGTCGGGCGTGACATCCATACCGAGCGTCTCCTTGCTGAGACCCGACAGCTTGTGTCCGGAGTTGAAGGCCTTGAACTGGGCGAGCCAGGACACCAGCGGCTTGGTGAACCAGAAGAGCACCGCGAGGTCGATCAACGTGGTCAGTCCGAGCGCGAAACCGAAGCCCTTCACCGCGCCGCTGGCGAAGACGTAGAGCACAAAGGCGGACAGCAACTGCACCGTGTTGGCCGCGACCCGGGTGACGCGGGCTCGCGCCCATCCGGTCTCGACAGCAACCCGCATCGACTTGCCCTCACGCATCTCGTCACGGATACGTTCGAAGAAGATGACGAACGAGTCCGCGGTGATGCCGACGGCGATGATCAGACCGGCGATACCGGGAAGGGTCAGCGTGAAGCCGGCCGTCTCACTGAGCAGCAGCACCATGGCGTAGGTGACGCCGGCTGCGACGAAGAGCGAGCTCACGACCACCAGGCCGAGGCCGCGGTAGTAGAAGAGGCAGTACAGCATCACCAGCACGAGGCCGATGGCACCGGCCAGCATGCCGGCGTTGAGCTGGTTGCCCGCGAGGGAGGGCCCGATCTCCTCGACCGAGGTCTGCTCGTCGTCGAAGAGGATCGGCAGCGCGCCGAACTTGAGGCTGTTGGCCAGGTCGAGCGCGCTCTGCTCGGTGAAATTGCCCTCGATCTGCGAGCGGCCATCGGTGATGACGCTGTTCATGACCGGGTCGGTCAGGACCAGGCTGTCGAGGACGACGGCGAACTGCTCGTCGGTACCGGCGAAGGCACGCGACACCGCTTCGAAGTCGGTCGAGGCGCCGGCGGAGCCCTTGGGCAAGGCCTTCTTCTTGTCGTTGCCCATCTCGATGGCCACGACCCAGCCGACACCGTTCTGGGGCGTCGTCGCACTGGCGTCGTCGAGTTCGGTGCCTTCGACGACCGAGCGGCCGAGGAGGTACTTGATCGACTGGCCGTCCTCCGGCTGCGAGCAGGCAACGATCGGCTCGTCCCAGACATCCGGCAGGTCCGCGGGCTTGCCGTCGAGGGTGAGCAGCACACCCTTGGTGTCGCAGGTGTAGTTGTTGTACGCCGCAGTGGCTTCCGCGTCAGGAGCGCGGGACCACGCGATGTCGTCCTTGACGGTCCACTTCTCACCATCGCCACCCGGGTCGGTCGCGGTGGGAGCGGTCGGCGTCGCGCTCGGGTCGGCGGACGGGTCCGCACTCGGGTCGGCCGAGGGATCGGCCGTGCCGGTCGCGGTGTCCGTCGCCGTCGGCGTCGGCGTCGGCTCCTCGTCGGCTCCCAGGGACAGCGGGGCACGGCCCAAGCCACCAGGGAGACCGCTGGCCTGCGCACACGGGCCGCTCTGGTTGCGCTCGGAGCACGCAACGAGGCGGAACCGGAGCTGCGCCTGCCGCTTGACGGTCTCCTCGAGCTGCGCGCGGTTGGTCGTCTTGCCGGGGACCTCGACGACGATGTTCTTGCCGCCCTGCGTGGTCACGGCCGCCTCGGCAACACCGGAGCCGTTGACACGCTGGTCGATGATCCGGCGGGCCTCTTCGAGGTTCTCGCTGCTCGGCGCCTTCTCGGCGGTCAGCGTGATCCGGGTACCGCCCTGGAGGTCGAGACCCAGGGTGGGCTTCCAGCTCCCGGCGAGCGCCACCAGTCCGTAACAGACGGCGAGGCCGAGGAAGAAGATGATGAGGGTGCGTCCGGGGCGGGGGCGACGGGCTGCCATGTCAGCGGTCCTCGTTGTCGGTGGGTACGGCGTCGTCGGCTTCGGCGGTCGACGGGTCGACCTCGTTGGCCTCGTCGGGGTCGGTCGCCTGCTCGGCGTCGTCCGCGGCGTCGTGAGCGGTGTCGACCCTCAGCGAGGCAACCGCGCCACGCACGATGTGGATGACCACGCCGGGCGCGATCTCCACCTCGAGGTGATCATCGGCAGCACCGACGATGGTCGCGAAGACACCGGACGTCAGGATCACGTCGTCACCGACGGACAGGGCTGCGTGCAGCGCACTGACCTCTCGCTGGCGTCGCGCCGCTGGACGGATGATCAGCAGCCAGAAGACCACCGCAATCGCGGCAATCCACAGCCAGGGGTAGAGCTCCTTCACCGACAAACCTCTCCAGCACGCGCGGTTAAGCCACCGCTCAGGACGAGTGGAGGCGGGCCGACGGGCAAGTGTAGCCACGGACCCTCGGGCATCGAGGATCGGTGGCGCACCCGGGTGTTGCGGCGCCGTCGCGCTGCAACATCACTCCTCGAAGAGCGTCGGCGCCGTACTGTCCGGCACAGCCACCGGCGGGCTGAGTCCGAGGTGGATCCACGCTGCGGGAGTCGCGATCCGGCCGCGTGGCGTGCGGGCCAGGAAGCCGTTGCGCACCAGGAAGGGTTCGGCCACCTCTTCCACCGTTTCCCGCTCCTCGCCAACAGCGACCGCAAGCGTCGAGACGCCGACCGGTCCCCCACCGAAGCGTCGACACAACACGTCGAGAACGCCCCGGTCGAGCCGGTCGAGTCCCAACGAGTCCACCTCGTAGAGGTCGAGTGCGGCCTGCGCGACCTCGTGCGTGACCACGCCGTCCGCCCGGACCTGGGCGAAGTCCCGCACCCGGCGCAGCAAGCGGTTGGCGATCCGGGGCGTGCCACGGGAGCGGCCGGCGATCTCGGCGGATCCTTCGGGTGTCAGGTCGACGCCCAGCAGACCCGCCGAGCGGTGGACGATGAGATCGAGGTCGTGGGCTTCGTAGAACTCCAGGTGCGCGGTGAAGCCGAAGCGGTCTCGCAACGGGCCGGGCAGCAGGCCTGCTCGGGTGGTGGCGCCGACCAGCGTGAAAGGCGGGATCTCGAGCGGGATCGCAGTCGCCCCGGGCCCCTTGCCGATGATCACGTCGACACGGAAGTCCTCCATGGCGAGGTAGAGCATCTCCTCGGCCGGTCGTGACATCCGGTGGATCTCGTCGACGAACAGGACGTCACCCTCGTTGAGCCCGGACAGGATCGACGCCAGGTCGCCCGCGTGAGTGATCGCCGGACCGCTGGTGATCCGGAGCGGGGTGCTCATCTCGTGCGCAATGATCATGGCGAGCGTGGTCTTGCCGAGTCCCGGCGGACCGGACAGCAGCACGTGGTCGGGGGCTCTCCCCCGCTGTCGAGCAGCCTCGAGCACCAGGCCGAGCTGGTCGCGGACCCGCACCTGCCCGACGACCTCGTCCAGGCTCCGCGGACGCAGCGCCGCCTCGACCGCGCGTTCGTCGCCCTCGGCCTCGGCCGCGGTCAGCGAACGGAGATGGACCTCCTCGGCAGCCTCGAGCTCGTCCTCGTGGAACGGCATGCCGTCAGGCCTTCGACAGCGCGCGGAGAGCGGCACGGAGCAGGGCGCCGACATCCGGGCCGAGGTCTCCCCCGGCCTGGTCGGCGACGGCGTCGACCGCCTTCTCTGCGTCACGGGTGTTGTAGCCCAGGCCGATCAGACCCTGGTGGACCTGGTCGCGCCACGGGGCCGAGCCGGTCGTCGTGCCCGCGCCGGCGGGGCCGGTCGGTGCACCGATCCGGTCCTTCAGTTCGAGAATGATGCGCTGGGCGCCCTTCTGGCCGATGCCGGGCACCTTGGTCAGCGTCTTGACGTCCTCGGTCGCGATGGCGGTGCGGACGCCGTCGGGCGACAGGACCGCGATGATCGACTGCGCGACCTTCGGCCCGACACCGGAGGCCGTCTGGACGAGCTCGAAGATCGTCTTCTCGTCCTCATCGGCGAAGCCGTAGAGGGTCAGGGAGTCCTCGCGGACGATCATGCTCGTCGGCAGCGTCGCCTGGCGACCGGTGCGCAGCTGGGCGAGGGTGCCCGGGGTGCACATCAACTCGAGGCCGACACCCCCGACCTCGACCACAGCACTGTTCAGCGTCAGGGCGGCAACTTCGCCGCGCACAAAGGCGATCATCGAACTCCTCCTGCGGCGGGGCGGCTCTGTCGAGCACCGGCAGCGGCGACGGCCGCGTCGAGCCGGGCCTGACTACCGCCGCGCCAGATGTGGGTGATGGCCAGCGCGAGGGCGTCGGCAGCATCGGCGGGCTTGGGCATCGCGTCGAGGCGAAGGATCCGGGTGACCATCGCGCCCACCTGTGCCTTGTCGGCACGACCGTTGCCGGACACCGCAGCCTTGACCTCGCTGGGCGTGTGGAGCGCGACCGGGAGACCGCGCCGGGCAGCACAGACCATCGCGATCCCGGCCGCCTGCGCCGTACCCATGATCGTGCTGACATCGGAACGGGCGAAGATCCGTTCGATCGCAACGGCGTCGGGCAGGTGCTCGTCGAGCCAGGCATCCACACCCCGCTCGATCGTGACCAGTCGTTCGGGAACGGCCAGCTGGGACGACGTACGGACCACACCCACGTCGACCAGCGACAGCGGACGGCCCACGGAGCCCTCGACCACGCCCATACCGCAGCGGGTCAGCCCCGGGTCGATCCCGAGCACGCGCACGTCGTCACCTCTCGTCCGAACAAGTGTTCGGACGCAACGTTAACGCGCTCGCACGACAGTTGTCGTGGTGACACGCCCGGTTTCGATCAGGCGTCGATCGCCTCGAGCACGTCGTCCGGGATGTCGGCGTTGGTGAAGACGTTCTGTACGTCGTCGAGGTCGTCGAGCACGTCGACCAACTTGAACACCTTGCCGGCGGCATCGGGGTCCGCGACGGGAATGTCCATCGACGCGACGAACAGCACGTCGGCCGACTCGTAGTCGATGCCTGCGTCCTGGAGCGAGGTGCGTACGGCGACGACGTCGCCCGGCTCGGACTGGATCTCGAAGCTCTCACCGTGGTCGTTCACGTCTTCGGCTCCGGCATCCAGGGTCGCCTCGAGGACGTCGTCCTCGGAAACCGACTTGCCTTCCTGGTCCTTCGACACGACGACCACGCCCTTGCGGGTGAACAGGCGCGAAACGGAGCCCGGGTCAGCCATGGTGCCGCCGTTGCGGGTGACCGCGGTGCGGACCTCCATCGCGGCGCGGTTGCGGTTGTCGGTCAGGCACTCGACGAGAAGGGCCACGCCCTGGGGTCCGTAGACCTCGTACATGATCGTCTCGTAGTTGACGCCGACACCATCGAGTCCGCCGCCACGCTTGACCGCGGAGTCGATGTTCTTGTTCGGGACCGACTGCTTCTTCGCCTTCTGGACGGCGTCGACGAGCGTGGGGTTGCCCGTCAGGTCAGGGCCGCCCATCTTGGCCGCGATCTCGATGTTCTTGATCAGCTTGGCGAACAACTTGCCGCGCTTGGCGTCGATGGCCGCCTTCTTGTGCTTCGTGGTTGCCCACTTGGAATGGCCCGACATTTCCGTCCCTCTTCCAGCTCTCTGCGAAACGACAACGGTGAAGTCTAGCCCTGCACGAGGTCGAGGAAGAGGCGGTGCACCCGACCGTCGCCATCGACCTCCGGGTGGAACGACGTGGCCATCAGGTGTCCCTGCCGTACGGCGACCGGGTGGCCGTGTGCCTCGGCGAGCACCTCGACGTCCGGGCCGGTCTGCTCCACCCACGGTGCACGGATGAAGACGGCGTGCACCGGCGCCGGAAGCCCGGCGAACGCCAGGTCCGCCTCGAAGGAGTCGACCTGGCGCCCGAAGGCGTTGCGTCGCACCGTCACGTCCAGGCCACCGATCGTCTCCTGGTCAGACGTCCCGCCCTCGATCCGGTCGGCCAACAGGATCATCCCGGCGCAGGTGCCGAACGTCGGCATGCCGGCCTTCACGCGTTCCCGCAGCGGATCGAGCAGTTCGAACGTGCGCGCCAGCTTCGCCATGGTGGTCGACTCCCCACCGGGCAGCACGAGGGCATCGCACTGGTCGAGCTCCCGGGGACGTCGTACCGGGAACGCGGCGGCGCCCAGCGCCGTCAGGGTCTGGATGTGTTCCCGGACGTCGCCCTGGAGGGCGAAGACTCCGATCGCTGGCACACCGAAAGCCTAGTGCGACTCTGCCGGCGCACCTTCGCGGGGCTGTTTGTCCGCGACAGTGCGAACTGCAGCGGGGGCCAGGCATCCGAGCACGAGCACGGCCCACCACCACGTCGGCACCGCTGGTTCGATGGTGACCTCCAGCCTTCCGTCCTCGTCCGGCTCGCGCACGACGACGGTGCCGACCTCGCCCGAGGACAGCAGGACACTCTCGCCTTCGCGGGTCGACAGCCGGACCGGCAACAGCCCGGTGCCGACGTAGGTGGCACGCGCCGTCGAACCGTCGGGCGCGAAGGCGATGCGCTCGGCACCGATCAGGGGGTGGTAGACGGCCACGGCAATGCTGACGGTGGTCGAGGCGAGCACCATCGTGACGGGCAGGCGCCAGTTCGGCGGCGCCGATGCGCGCGCCATCGCGACGACCGCCAGGCCACCCAGCAGCACCGGCGCCGCCACCACCAGCCACCCCACACCCCACCACGTCATCCGGACCTCGCCGACAATGTCCGCGGCGGTCAGCCGCCACGGGTCCGGACCGGGGATGTCGCCCTTGGTGGTGAACGAGCCGTCGTCGTACGTCGCCAGTACGCGGTGGCTGTAGAGCGCGTCGCTCCCGGGCGGGCGGAACGTGATGAAGTCACCTTCCACGAGGGTGTCGGTGTCGACCGGTGCGACCCACAACAGTGAACCCACCGGTGCGGCCGGTCCCATTGACGGAGACTCGACGTGGACCCACCGGCCGCCGTCGACCCGCCACGACACCAGCAGCGCCAGCAACGCCGTCACCGCCACGGCAGCGCCGATCCGCGCGCACCTCGTCACGCTCATCCGAGCAACACCGCCGTCGTCCACTCGAACAGCAACCGCCAGCTCGTCCCGGACAGGCTCGCCCGGTGTCCGAGCGCGGTGACCAGCTCCAGGCCAGCGACATCGGAGTCGTATCCCACAGGGACCCGGGAGTACGACGTGGTGAGGGTGTGGCCCGCTCCCCCGGCAGGCGCCGCGGCCGGACTGGCGGGCAGCCAGCCGGAGCTCGTCAAGGAGGTGATGGCCGTCGGCGTGAATGCCGACGTCGCGCCCAGGGTCCAACCCAGACGCACGTGCGTGCACGGGTTGCCACCGGTCACGTAGGGGATGGCGGGCGTGTACGTCGCCGTACGACCCTCGGCGAGCATCCAGACATGCTGGCCCCCGCTCAGGGCGGAGGCGTAGGCCGAGGCCGACGAGGCTCCCGCGAGCGAGGAGACAGTCCCGGCGGACAGGGCGGTCGTCGTACGGAAGACGCCCGACAGGGAGCCCGTGAAGTACGGCGTGGGATTGCCGAGGCCCACGAGTCCGGTGGTGTCAGTCCATCCGACATGCCACCACGCAGCCGATCCCGTGCCGACGAGAAGGGTCACGCCGAGCGCCGAGTCCGCGAGGGCACCATCGACGTAGAGCCGCAGGTCGGTCGTCAGGATGCTCCGGCCGACCGTCAGTGCGATGTGGTGCCACTGGCCGTCGCGGTAGTCGGTCCCCGCACCCGACGCGACCGTCAGGATCACGGGGATGATCAGGATCGGCACTCCGTCGAAGCGCGCCCGGACCCGCCCGGACGGATCGAGGTAGACGCTCGGATTGGCACCGGCGCTGGTGGTGTCGACCGGACTCGCGTTCAGCGACAGCAGGCCGCCTCCCGCGCTGCCGGGCGCGGCCTTGAACCACAGTCCGATCGAGTACGACGTCGAGGCCGCGGCCGCGGTCGTCGTCGAGGTCACGTCGGCGGCGTACTGCGTACTACCGTCGAAGGCCGCCGCGCTCGTCGTTCCCCACGTGTCGGCCACGTTGCGGGTCACCCGGTTGCGCGGAAGCAGGGGGTCACCGCCCGTCGTGGCGTTGGTGAAGGCCGCAGGTGCGCAGGACGTGACCTGGACCTGTTGGGTGAACGACCCGCCGCCCGTCGTCTGGTTGCTCAGTGTCGTGTCGAGCGTCTGCGCCGAGGACGAGGAGGCGGCGTTGGTGACGGGGCCGCCGGTGCATGCGGTGTCCGCAGGTCCGGTGCCGACGCAGGTGGTGCTGGCGTAGGTGTGCGTGAAGGCAAGGCGTCCGACCTTGACCGAGTTCGTGGTCGTCGCGACCTGCGCTGTGGTCCAACCGGCGCGGGTGACCTCGGCACCGAGGACCAGGATCGCCAGGGCGACCACCAGGGCGAGAAGCAGCGGCCCGAAGCGCGGCCGCCCTGTCATGACGCGAGGGTCCAGGTCAGCGGTTGGGAAGCAGTGACGTTCTGGCTCGCGATGCTCGCGGCGGCGTTGAGCGCGACGGTGAACCGACAGGTCCACTGGGCACCGGCGTTGAGTTCGGCCCCCGTCGCGGTGTGCGTCTTCGTCGCCGTCGGCGGCACGCCAGCGGCGTAGGCAAGGTCGACCCAGGCCGACCCGCCGGCGTACGTCGCGCCGGGCGAACAGGAGATCGCAACGGTCAGCTCACTGGCCGCCGTACAAAGGTTGGTGGCGGCGGGCGTTCCGCTACTGGCCGTCGGGGTCTGGCTGCAGGCACCCGGGGCCAACGCGAACGTCGCCGCATGAGCAGCGCCGATGTTGGAGAACGTGACGTCGACAGTGCGGGATCCACCGGGCATCAGGGTCGAGGTGGTGCCGCCGTAGGTGTTGATGCTGCTGCAGGTCGAGACATTGGTGATCTGGTCACTGGTGCGACACGTGCTGATGCCGTCGGTCTCCGAGAGGATGACCGCCTTGGCGGTGGCCACGGTGTTGGTGTCGTTGCCGACGACCGCACTGGTCCAGGACGCGAGGGCACCGGACGTGCCGAGCACGAGGACCGCTGCCGAGCAACCACCCGCGAGCCAGATGACTCCGACGCTGCGCCGGCGATCCGCGCGACGTCGCGGCCGTGGCGCGCGGTGGTCGGTCGCCACGTCACACCACGCTGATCCGCCAGACGAGGTCCTGCGCCACCGTCTGACCGCCGTAGTTCGCGGCGGTCGCAGCGGGCAGTGCCACGGTGAAGGTGCAGTCGACGGCGTCGCCGCTGGCGAGCCCGCCGGTGATGGTCTGTGCGCCGCTGAAGCTGCCGAGTGCGACGGCCGCCACCGAGAGGACGTTGGCCGCGGCCCCATCCGTGCAGGAGACCGCGACAGTCAACTGGCTGCAGAGGTCGTCGCCGGGCGCCGGCGCCTGACCGCTGTTGGTGCCGGAGTGGTACGTCGCGCCGCAGGAACCCGGCGTCAGCGTGAAGGTCGCCGCGTCGCCGCTGCCCGTGTTGGTCAGCGTCACGCTGGTCGAGATGGAGTCACCCGGCTCGAGTGCGGTCACACCCGTTGCGGCTGCCCCGTCGTCGCCGTACTTGTTGATGGTCGAGCAGGTGGCGGTGTTGCTCGCCGTCCCACTGGTCGTGCACGTCGTCGCGCCGGGACCGGTCTCCTCGAGGACGACGGACGTCGCGCTGTCGGCATGGTTGTCGTCGTTGCCCAGCACTGCTTCGGTCCAGCTCGACAGGGTGCCGCTGATACCGAGCGCCAACACCACCGCCGAGACGCCACCGGCAGCGACGAGCACGAAGCCGCGGCGCCGGCGTGGGTCACGGGGAAGGTCGGGGTTCATACCCCTTCCATCGGCCCGGCTGCACCAGTGCTGAGGACTTCGTCCCGCCCAGGCTCATGACCGGGCTACGAAGTCACGATGCTCCGCAGTACATCCACCAGTTGGGCCCGTTGGGACGCGGACCGGAATGGAGGAGCGTCAGTGTCGGTGATCCGACGTTGGAGTGGTCGCTGACGAGCCGTGTCCACACCTTGGCGTAGTAGCTGTCGTTGCCGCCACCGCCGGACACGATGCCGAACATCAGGTTGATGGGCGTCGGCGCAACCGCAGGGCCGATGGTGTTGGACGAGTAGAGAGTGCCACCCGGGCTGGTGCCCTTCCAGAGCTCCCAGTAGTACTCGTACTGCAGGCCCAGCGCCGGCCAGGTGAGCTTTGCTTCCTGCTTGTTCTGACCGCTGCCCTGCACCGAGGTACAGACGGGTTGCGCGTGGGTGACTGGGGCCGGTGTGGTCGCTGTGGTGGTGGCAGTCGCCGTGTCGGTCCAGTAGGCCGAGGTGAAGGCCCACGGCGCCAGGCCAGTGGCTCCGATGACCCCACCGAGCGCAACGGCCGAGACGAGCCCAGCGGGGACGAGGAGTCGAACGCGCGCAGGCGATGCACCCTGGGCACCGTTGGCATCGTCGCGCCGCGAGCCGAAGCCGATGAACAGCGCTGCCACGGCCACCAGCGCGGCGACCAACAGACCGAACGGGCTGGCTGCGGCGTTGACGAGGTAGCCAGCCAGGGGCACGCCGGCGACGACGCGGTCGGCGGTGCGGACGTTGTAGACCTCGGCGTCCGCGACATCGTTGGTGTCGCCCTTGAGGCGGAGCGTTGCCGACTCGCCGTTGTCCTGCAGCGCGACGATGCGGTGAGTCACCCGGTCGCCCTTGTTGTTGACGACGCTGACGACGTCACCGACCGCCAGGTCGGCAGCGGCGACCTGGCGGGCAATGCCGAGTGCGCCGGCGTCGTACGTCGGGCTCATCGACCCGGAGGCGAACACCAGCGGGGTCACGTTGAAGGCCCAGCCGGCGACGAGCGACAGCAGGCACAAGGAGCCGAGGGCACCGCCGATCCACAGCAGCGCCTCGCGGCCAATCTGAACGGTCCTGGTCATGAGTTCACCTGGGTCGCCGGGAAAGTGAAGGTGATCGCCGAGCTGGAACTCGGCGGGACGATCGCGGCGAGCGGCAGTGTGACCCGGACGCAGATGTTGTGGGCCTGCGTCGGCGCAAGGGTGGCGCCAGCCGCCTGGTCGAACGTGTTGATGGACGTGTTGGCACTGCCGAGCAGCGTGCCGCCGGTGCAGGTCGTGCCGTTGGAGGTCGCGCCGCGGTAGACCGACACCTCCAGTGCCGCGCCCAGTGCTCCCGGAGCGCTCGCCTTGATCCGGTAGGAGAAGGTCACCCCACCGCGGCTGTTGTTCGTCACCGGCAACACGGCGGACTTGCTGGTGCCGGGCGTGAGACCCGTCAGCACGAACGCGTTCCACGGGTACGACTCCGGACGCTGGCGGAAGTTGGACGCAAGGTCGACGTGCATCGTGCCGGAGTTGATCGTGGTTCCGGGCACCTGCTCCGTGTCGGTCCAGTACGCCGACGTGGCGACTGCTCCGATGCCGACGAGCATGCCTGCGGACAGCAGCGCCCGGGTCCGACCACGGCCGAACCAGCCGCGCCGGGCGGCGCGGTGCTTGAACTCATGCGTGTCCACGGGCGATCACCTCCCGACGCTGGCGTCGCGGGAGGACCAGTGCGAAGCCCGCACCGATCAGGCCGGCGGCGAGCCAGATCAGGCCGATGCCGAATCCGGACCCGGTGTCAGGAAGGATTCCGTCGTCCGCTCCCCCGACGTCACCGTCATCGTCGCCCTCGTCGACGCCGGCGATGTCACCGTCCTCAGCCATCGTGACCCGCACCTGGAACGGCGCAATCTGGTCCTGGTGGTCGATTGTCTCCGGATCGAAGGTGCCGCGGACCGTGATCCGGGTGCGCGCGCCTTCTGCGATGTCGAGCAACGCGGGGGCCAGCCGGGTGTTGCCGGCAAGCACCTCGACCCAGGGGCCGGTGCCGACGCGGGCCTCGAGCAGGAAGGCGTCCGAGGCGAGCAGTCCGTCCGGGTCCGTGGCAATGACGTCCACCGTCACCTCACCCGCGGAAGGTCCGTCATTGCGCACCAGGAACGACGCGTCGTCGGTGTCGCCGGGCGCCCACCGGAGGTCGTCATCGAACAGCGGAGCGGCCAACTGGTTGGCCCAGCTCACCCCATCGACGCTCAGTCCGACTTCGTCGTCCGCGTGCGCCGGCGCGGCCGTGGCACCGACAGCCAGGACGGCTGCGGCCACGAGCGGTGCGAGGCGACGGATCACGTCGGGCTCTCCTTCGAATGGAATGGGTGTGCGGATCAGCGGTGCTGTTCAGCGAGCGGTACTGCGAATGCGGCGGACCACGATGACGACGACCACGGCTCCGACGACCACGGCGCACGCCGCCGGCCAGGGGTTCGACGCTTCGCGGCTGACCCTTGCTGGTTCGTCACGATCGCTCTCCTCCTCGGCCGCATCGGTGCTGGCGGTCGGATCTGCCTCGACTGGACGCCGCCGCCGGTCCCGGATCGAACCGACGAACATGAAGGCCGCGTAGCCGATCAGGATCGTCGAGACTCCGATCACCGCCGTCTGTCGCTGGCGCCCGGTCAGGGCACTGTTGACGTAGCCGAGGTAAGGCACCGCGTACCAGAGCCGGCCCTTGACCTGGACCGGACGAACCGGCTCAGCATCCGCTGTGTTGTTGGCATCACCTTGAGTGGTGAAGAACTGCTGACCGTCGGTCCGGGTGCCGACTGCCACCACCCGGTGGGTGACGACGGTCGACTTGCCTGACTGACGCTGGTAAGTGATCACGTCGCCGGTACCGATCTCTTCGATCGGGACTGGTTTCATGACGACCAGGGTTCCCGGTGGGTACGCCGGCTGCATGGACCCTGTGAGCACCGTGTACGGCGTAGCCCCTGCGAGCCGCGGTACGACGACCGCGGCCGCGAGGACCACCACCACACCCAGGATCACGAGCCATGCGACGAGCTGGCCGAGCCACCCGAGAGAGGCCCGGCCACGCCCCATCGTGAAACCGATCAGTGGGTGTCGACCTGGGTCAGCGTCACGCCGACCGCGTCCAGAGCAGCCTGGAGGCCACCGGAGACGTTCGAACCGTTGTCGATCGCGCCTGCGCCCTCGACCAGCGGCTCGTCGTCGACCGCGTCATCGAACGGCCACTGGGCCACGAAGGTGACCTCGACGACGTCGCCGTCATCGACTGAGACCGCGCCGGCGTACGTCGCACCGTCGACCTCGATCGTCGAGGCGCTCAGGTCCAGCTCCTCGAGCAGCTCGGCGTCGCCAGTGAATCCGGCGCCCTGGTCGACGGTGATCTCGGCGGCGATGTGGTCACCGACGGAGTCGACCTCGTAGGTGCAGGTCTGGCTCACCGAGTCACCCGGTACCAGCAACTGCGCCACGAACAGCGCCTCGGTCGGCGTGCCCGCGTCGAGCACCCAGCCATCGCCACAGTCAGCTTCGATCAGCTTGAGGTGACCGGTGGCGATCTCGGTCCCTGCGACCGTCGCGTTGTCGGTCCAGTAAGCGAGGGTGCCCGCACCACCCATGAGCAGAACGGCCGCAGATCCAGCTGCGAGCGCGCCCTTCGTTGACTTCTTCATTGACATCTCCAGTCCCCATTGGACCTGTGTCCCCAGGTCCACTTGATGAGCCGTTCTCCGGGAGGCGAGTGCCTCACCGGTCAAACGAAGGGGAACACGACTGGGCATGCCCTGTTCAGGAAACCGGGACTTTGTCCCGAAAGTTTTGCCAAGGGATCATGTGAAATGTCAATCCATCGGTTCCGAGGGTGCCCCGGAACCGATGGCGAGGCCTGCCGGAGGTCACCGGCAGAGGGTCACCAGCCGCGTTCGGCGAGGCGGTGCGGCTGCGGAATGTCCTCGACGTTGATGCCGACCATGGCCTCGCCCAGACCGCGCGAGACCTTCGCGACGACATCGGGGTCATCGTGGAACGTGGTGGCCTTGACGATCGCCTCGGCCCGCTCGGCGGGGTTGCCGGACTTGAAGATGCCCGAGCCCACGAAGACGCCCTCGGCGCCGAGCTGCATCATCATCGCGGCGTCAGCCGGGGTGGCGATGCCACCGGCGGTGAAGAGCACGACGGGCAGCTTGCCGGAGCGTGCGACCTCTGCCACGAGCTCGTACGGCGCCTGGAGCTCCTTGGCCGCGACGTACAGCTCGTCCTCGGGAAGCGAGGACAGGCGGCGCAGCTCGCCCCGGATGGTGCGCATGTGGGTCACCGCGTTGGAGACGTCGCCAGTACCGGCCTCGCCCTTGGAGCGGATCATGGCCGCGCCCTCGGTGATCCGGCGCAGGGCCTCACCGAGGTTGGTCGCACCGCACACGAAGGGAACGGTGAAGTTCCACTTGTCGATGTGGTTGGCGTAGTCAGCCGGGGTGAGGACTTCGGACTCGTCGATGTAGTCGACACCGAGGGACTGCAGGATCTGGGCCTCGGCGAAGTGGCCGATGCGGGCCTTGGCCATCACCGGGATCGAGACGGCCTCGATGATCGAATCGATCATGTCGGGGTCGCTCATCCGGGACACGCCACCCTGGGCGCGAATGTCCGCCGGGACGCGCTCGAGAGCCATGACCGCAACGGCCCCGGCGTCCTCGGCGATCTTCGCCTGGTCGGCCGTGACGACGTCCATGATGACGCCACCCTTCAGCATCTCGGCCATGCCGCGCTTGACCCGGGTGGTGCCCTGTTCCTGCTGCTCGCTCATGCGAACGATTCTACGGCGATGGGCTGCGCCTTCACGCCCCGGGGGCGTCGCTGGACTCCCCCGCCGGTGCAGCCGCAGCCGACTCGAGCGCGATCGCCTGACGTCGTACCTTCAGGACGCGGAACCCGACCGTGTAGGTGCTGGCGACTGCGAGTGCCCAGAGGGTGACGTACATCAGGATCGGCAGGTCGAAGATGTCTGCCAGTCCGGTCATCACCAGGATCGAGACGAGCCGGTCTGCGCGCTCGGCGATGCCGCCCTTGGCGTCCATGCCGAGCGACTCGGCGCGGGCACGGGCGTAGGAGGTCACCGAGCCCATGACCAGGCACCACAGGCTCACGCAGAGGTAGAGGTAGCTGTCGCCCTGGCCGTCGCCGGTGCCGGCGAAGTACAGCGCGAGACCACCGAAGATCGCACCGTCACCGATCCGGTCGAGGGTGGAGTCCCAGAAGGCACCGAACTTCGACGCCCGACCCATCTCGCGCGCCATCCGGCCGTCAATGAGGTCGCTGAAGACGAACGCGGTGATGAACAGGACCCCGTAGAGCAACTCGCCGCGCGGGAAGAACGCGAGGGCGCCGACGACCACCCCGATCGTGCCCACGAGGGTCACCGCGTCGGGACTGATGCCCAACCGGATGAACAGGCGGACGAACGGGTACAACACAGTCCCGCCCCAGAACTCCTTGAAGCGCTCCAACACGGGTCGGAACCTACCAGCGCACGCCCGTCAGGTCGGCCACGCGTCGGCCAACAGGTCACGGGTCTGCTCCAGCAACTGGGGCAGGGTCTTGGTGCCACCGATGACCGTCATGAAGTTGGAGTCACCGGACCACCGCGGCACGACGTGCTGGTGCAGGTGGCCCGAGAGCGATCCGCCTGCTGCCTCGCCGAGGTTGAGGCCGACGTTGAAGGCGTGCGGCTGGGACACCGAACGGATGGCGCGCAGGGCCGCCTTCGTCAGTGCGGCGACCTCCGCTGTCTCGGCGTCGGTCAGGTCGACGTAGTCGGCGACGTGCCGGTACGGCAGCACCATCACGTGGCCGGGGTTGTACGGATAGAGATTGAGGACGGCGTACGCCGTCTCCCCTCGTACGACGACCAGGTCGTCGTCCGTCGAGGTCGCCGGGTCATCGGTGATCCGGCAGAACGGACACAGGGGCCGCGGTTCGGCGTGTGCCGGCTGCTCCTCGGTCGCCTCGCCCCGCACGTACGCCATCCGGTGCGGCGTCCACAGCCGGTCCAACTCCCCCACGCCGGTCCTCACTCGCCTTCTGGATCATTCAGGGCGAAGGGCTCCACCAGCGCGGAGATGTGCACGCCGGAGACGTCCAGTCCCCGCGACAACGCCAGACCGTTGATCTGGACCCAGATGGTCTCCTTGATGACGTCGACGAACACCTCGGGCTTCGGTTCACGCACCGGGCGCTCGATCCAGCGCCAGACGCCCGCGAAGACCCCGCCGATCAGTCCGAACACCCAGGGGTCCAGTGCGGCGCGATCATCGTCGGTCAACTCCGCACCGAGGCTGTCGACCACGGTGGCCATGAGCGTCTCGACCGTCTCCGCGACCTGCTGGATCGCCTGGCTCAACGGACTGGGACCCCAGCCGGAGAAGTCGCGCTGGGCGAACCAGTAGAGCGTCGGGTGGGCCGACGCCCATCCGACGAACGCCGACGCGATGAAGCGAATGACCTCCTCGGTCGTGCCGTCCCGCATCAGGGACGGCAGCAACGTGTTGCCGATGTCTTCACAGATCTGGCGCTGGACGGCGATGTCGAGGTCGCCACGATCGGCGAAGTGGCGGTAGATCACCGTGCGGCTCATCCCGGCCTCGTCGGCCACCGACTGCACCTGGACCTCTTCGCCCGGCGCCTGTCGCTCCATCACGGTGATGGCAGCGTCAATGATCACCTGGCGGCGTACCTGGTTGTGCTCCTGCCACCGGGTCCGGCGGCCGTCCAGCAGTTCCGGGCTGTCGTCCGAAGACATCAGCACTCCCGTCGTCCCTAGCTCCCCACGTGAGCTCGCCACGTGCGGTCCCATTCGCCGGAGGTCCGGCACCAAGGGGCAGACTAGCCAACGGTGCTCAGGTGAACCGATGGAACCACTGTCCGAGGTCGCGTGCGATGCCCGGGCAGGTGATGTTCTGGTCCCGACGCTGCTCGACCCACTGGCCCATCACCGCAGGCCCGCCCTGGATGGACCAGTCGTCGCCGCAGCGGTTTCGAGCCTCCGCACGGGAGGTCTGCCCGGCCGCCCGCCACTCCGGGACTCCCCCGAGGCTCAGGTTGCCGACGACGCGCTGGTAGAGGCTGGGCGTGGAGTACACACCGATCCGGAAGCCGGCGTCGACGTACCCACGGGCGACGCCCTCGATGACCGCAGCGTTCGCCTGGAGGTCGTCGCTCCACTCGAAGACGGGGACCGGTTCGACGTCGATCCAGACGATCGGACTGAGCAGCCCGACCCGGCCCATCGTGCCGATGTTGTAGCGGGCCATCTGGTAGCCGACGTTCTTGAGGCGACCCAGCTTGGTCGAGGCATCATGCGGGCCGTCGGCGGCGTACTCGTCGAGCGTCTCCTTGTCGGGATAGCTCGACACGGCATAGACGGCGACGAGGACGTCGTTGTCCCTGGCCCATTTCACCTGGTCGGCCAGACAGGGGTTGGGCGTGAACCCGGGACCGTTGGTCAGGCCGAGTACGACGTACTCCGCCTCGGGCAGCGGCATCGGCATGCCCAGCCCCTGCTTCTCGGGAATCCCCATCCCCTTGGGGCACTGCGGCCAACTGATGTCGCTGCCCAGGACCTCGCCGTCGCGCGGCGCGATGTTGCTGGTGGGTTGGTTGCCCTCGCGGGCGAGGTTCTCGGCGGCCTCGGCGAGGTTGCTCGCATCGGCGCCGGGGTCACCGGCATCGCCACCGGGTCGCCCGGTGTCGGTCGCCGCCGTGGACCCGGTCGTTGCAGTGCTCGTCGGCGGGCGCGGCGGCGCGCCGGCGGTCGGGTCGGTTCCGCCGCAACCTGCGAGCAGGAGCAGCAGGACCGACGACGCCGCCATCGCCCCCCGGCGCATCGTCAGACCTGCGAACGGGTGGCGACGGCCTCGAGAACCCGAGCGATGGCGTCGGCGATCGGTACGCCGTTGTCCTGGCGTCCGTCGCGGTAACGGAAGCTCACGGCACCCGCCTCGACGTCGTCCGCACCGGCGATCAGCATGAACGGCACCTTCTGCAGTTGCGCGTTGCGGATCTTCTTCTGCATCCGGTCGTCGGAGTCGTCGACCTCGACGCGCAGGCCGGCCGCCTTCATCTGCTTCGCCACGTCGTACAGGTAGTCCGCGAACGTGTCGGCGACCGGGATCGCCTGCACCTGGATCGGGGCGAGCCACGGGGGGAACGCTCCGGCGTAGTGCTCGACCAGGACACCGAAGAACCGCTCGAGCGAACCGAACTTCGCGGAGTGGATCATCACCGGCTGGTGCTTCTGGCCGTCGGCGCCGTTGTACTCGAGCTCGAACCGGGCCGGCTGGTTGAAGTCGTACTGGATCGTCGACATCTGCCAGGTGCGGCCGATCGCGTCGCGGCACTGGACCGAGACCTTGGGGCCGTAGAACGCGGCACCGCCAGGGTCGGGGACCAGTTCGAGCCCGGACTCGATGCAGACGTCCTCGAGCACCTTGGTCGCGATCGCCCAGTCCTCGTCGGACCCGACGAACTTGTCCGGCTTGGAGTCGTCACGGGTCGACAGCTCGAGGTAGAAGTCGTCGAGACCGAAGTCCTTGAGGAGGCCGAGCACGAAGTCCAGCAGGTGCTTGATCTCGCCGGGGGCCTGATCAGCGGTGACGTACGAGTGCGAGTCGTCCTGCGTCATCCCGCGAACGCGGGTCAGGCCGTGCACGACACCGGACTTCTCGTAGCGGTAGACCGAGCCGAACTCGAAAAGCCGCAACGGCAACTCGCGATAGGAGCGCCCGCGCGACTTGTAGATCAGGTTGTGCATGGGGCAGTTCATCGGCTTGACCATGTAGTTCGATCCCTCGAACTCCATGGGTGGGAACATCGTGTCCGCGTAGTACGGGAGGTGGCCCGAGGTGTAGAAGAGCTGGTCCTTGGTGATGTGCGGGGTGCCGACGTACTCGAAGCCCTCTTCGATGTGGCGCTGGCGGACGTAGTCCTCCATCACGCGCTTGATCACGCCACCCTTGGGGTGGAAGACCGCGAGGCCGGAACCGATCTCGTCGGGGAAGCTGAACAGGTCGAGCTCACGACCGAGCTTGCGGTGGTCGCGGCGCTCGGCTTCCTCGATGCGGTGGAGGTGCTCGTCGAGCTCCTCCTTGCTCGGCCACGCGGTGCCGTAGATCCGCTGGAGCTGCTTGTTCTTCTCGTCACCGCGCCAGTACGCCGCGGCACTGCGCATCAGCTTGAACGCCGGCACCCGCTTGGTGGTCGGCAGGTGCGGCCCGCGGCAGAGGTCCTTCCACGCAACCTCGTTGTTGCGGTTGAGGTTGTCGTAGATGGTCAGCTCGCCGGCACCGACCTCGGCACCAGCACCTTCAGCCGCGTCGGCCGCGGACCCCTTGAGGCCGATCAGCTCGACCTTGTACGGCTCGTCCTTCAGCTCCTCGAGCGCGTCGGCGTCCGTGGTCACGCGACGGGAGAACCGCTGGTTCTCCTTGATGATCTTGCGCATCGCGGTCTCGATCTTGACAAGATCCTCGGGCACGAACGGGGTCTCGACGTCGAAGTCGTAGTAGAAGCCGTTGGTGATCGGCGGGCCGATGCCGAGCTTGGCAGCCGGGAACAGCTGCTGCACCGCCTGGGCGAGCACGTGCGCGGTCGAGTGGCGCAGGATGTCGAGGCCGTCGGGGCTGGAAATGGCCACCCCTTCGACCTCGTCACCGTCCGAGAGCTCGTAGGACAGGTCCTTGAGCGTCGGCTCGTTGGTCGGGCCTGTCGAGACCCTGGCCGCGATCACGTCAGCGTCGTCGCGGAACAACTCCCAGGCCTTCGTGCCCGTGGCGACCGTCTGTTCCTGGCGCGCTTCGGCGGACAGTACGGCGACCTTGATGTCGGACACGAAATGACTCCTTGGTGGTGGTTCCCGAGACATGCTGAAACGCGGCCGGATGGCCGGGTGTCGATCGTACCGACCCGCTCCCCTGCTCCGCGCGCGAGTAAGGAACCTCGTCGCGTCGGCCCGGACGGGCTGCCGAAATGCCGCGAGGCCGGCCCCTTGCGGGACCGGCCTCGTCTGATCGGGTGGGCGATACTGGGTTCGAACCAGTGACCTCTTCGGTGTGAACGAAGCGCGCTACCACTGCGCCAATCGCCCGATCATGATGCGGCGCAGACTCTAACGCATCACGATGTCGTCACCGGAATCGGGCGGGGTCGTCGTACCCCTGCCGTCACCCGAGGTGGTGCACCTCCTGGAGCCGGTGGACGGGTGTCTCGAGGCCGGCGTGGCGGGCCTTGAGCTGCAACGCGAGGTACAGCGAGTAGTGGCGGGACTGGTGCAGGTTGCCGCCGTGGAACCAGAGGTTCTCCTGCTGCGTGGGCTTCCACATGTTGCGCTGCTCCCCCTCCCACGGACCGGGGTCCTTGGTCGTCTCGGAGCCCAGGCCCCAGACCTTGCCGACGCGGTCAGCAACTTCCTGGCTGATCAGGTCCGCCGCCCAGCCGTTCATCGAGCCGTAGCCGGTCGCGTAGACGACCAGGTCGGCCGGCAGTTCCGTGCCGTTCTCGAGTACGACGGCGTGCTCGCCGAGGTGGTCGACCTCGCCCTTGGCCAGCTTCACGTCACCGCTGGCGACGAGCTCGGCAGCGCCGACGTCGATGTAGTAGCCCGAGCCGCGGCGGAGGTACTTCATGAACAGGCCCGAGCCGTCGTCGCCCCAGTCGAGGTCGAATCCGGCGGCGGTCATCCGGTCATAGAAGTCCTTGTCCCGCTCCTTCATCTGGTCGTACAGCGGGATCTGGAACTCGTGCATGATCCGGTAGGGCAGCGACGCGAAGACCAGGTCCGCCTTCTCGGTGGTCATCCCCGCCTCGAGCGCCCGCTCGGAGTAGAGATCCCCGAGTCCGATGTCCATGAGCGTGTCGCTCTTCACGATGTGGGTCGAGGACCGCTGCACCATCGTCACGTCCGCGCCGTGCTCCCACAGCGCGCCGCAGATGTCGAAGGCGGAGTTGTTGCTGCCGATCACCACGACCTTCTTGCCCGTGTAGGCGTCGGGGCCGGGGTGCTGCGACGAGTGGTGCTGCTCCCCCGCGAACACGTCCTGGCCCGCGATGGCCGGGATGTTGGCCTTGCCCGACATCCCGGTCGCCATCACCAGTTGCGAGGGCTTGAGCACGAGCGGCTTGCCCTCGCGCTCGAGGTGCACGGTCCACTCCCCTGCGGCCTCGTCGTAGGACGCACTGGTGGCGATCGTGTTCGACCAGTACGGCACCTCCATGACCTGCGTGTAGAACTCCAGCCAGTCGCCGACCTTGTCCTTCGGCGCGAACACCGGCCAGTTGTCGGGGAACTTGAGGTACGGCAGGTGGTCGTACCAGACCGGGTCGTGCAGGCACAGGGACTTGTAGCGGTTGCGCCACTGGTCGCCCGGCCGCGGGTGCTTGTCGATCACCAGTGCGGGGACACCGAGCTGGCGCAGCCGGGCACCGAGGGCGATGCCGCCCTGGCCGCCACCCACGACGAGCACGTACGGCTGGGTGTCGACCCCGAGGGCCGCCTCCTCGGCGTCGCGCTTCTCCGCCCACGTCACGCGCTCGCGGGTCGCGCCGTGCACGGCGCCCATCGGACGTCGTACTCCACGGGGCTCCTCGTGGCCCTTGAGCTCGTAGAGCGTGGTGAGGAAGGTCCAGGCCTTCGGGCCGTCCTCGTCGACCAGCCGGAGGAGCCCGCGACCGCGGCCGACTCCCGTCTCGAACTCGAACCAGGCGGTGGTGACGCCGTCGGCCGTCGTCGCCGGTTCGGACAGCCGGAAACCGCTCGGCTCGACACGATCGAGCGTCTGGGCGAGGAGATCGGACACGCCGTCGGGGTTTTCGACCGTCGTGAGGTTCCAGGAGAAGGCGACCAGGTCGCGCCAGAAACTGGTGGCGGCGAAGAGGCCGGCGGCACGGTCGATGTCGCGGGCGACGAGTGCCTCCTCGAAGGCGGCGAGCCAGGTCGTGGCCGGGTCATCAGGTACGTCGGCGGGGGCGACGTCTACGGGGCGTTCGTCGAGTTGGGTCATGCCGTCAGGACACTCCCGGCAGCGGGTCGGGCGGAACCGTTGCACGTTGTTGCATGTGGTCCCGGTCACATCGACGGACCTACAGTGAGGACATGACCGCACCCACCGATCTGGTGACGCGGGCTCGTGACCTGGTCCGGATCCACGACGCCGTGTTGTCCGGCGGCGCGCCCCAGGAGCGACCACGACCTGTGGTCGCCCGTTCGTGGAACCGGGTGCTCGGGCTCGGCATCGATCCCGACGGTCGCAACGGCCGCGATCCGCTCGCCCCGTTCGAGGTGGATGAACGCCGTCGTACGTCGCGACTGGCGTTGGTCATCGACGAGATCCGCGAACTCCTGCTCAGCGCCGCTGACGCGTCGAACTACCTCGTCGTGGTGGCCGACGCCGACGGGATAGTGCTGTGGCGCAGCGGTTCGCCCCGGGTCAAGCGCCAGGCGGACAACCTCGGATTCGCCGAGGGCGCGGTCTGGACCGAGGGAGCCGTTGGCACCAACGCCATCGGGACGGCGCTGGCCGAGTCCGCCCCGGTGCAACTGTTCTCCGCCGAGCACTTCGAGAACGCGCAGGTGCCCTGGTACTGCACGGCCTCGCCCATCCATGACCCGATCGACGGCACCCTGCTGGGCATCGTCGACGTGAGCGGTCCCGCCCTCACGCTGCATCCGGCCATCGAGGCGCTGGTGACGGCATCGGTGCGCCTCGCCGAGGCCCGACTCTGGCGACACCACGAGGAGGGCCTCGAACTGCTCCGGCGTACGGCAGAACCGCTGCTGTCCGGCGCCAACGGTCCGCTGCTCGTGGTCGACGACCATGGCTGGGTGGCAGCCCACCAGGGCGTCGCGGTGCGCGACCGGGTGGAGGCACCCCGCGCCGACCGGGCACTGGCCGTGCCGGGCCTGGGGCTCTGCCTGCCGGAGCGGCTACGCGGTGGCTGGCTGATCCGGCCATCGGCCGAGGGCCACGTTCTTCACGCCACGCTCGACCTACGCACCTCGCCCGCCATGCTCGAGGTCACCGGTGGCGACGCGCCCTGGCGCGTTGCGCTGACGCCCCGGCACGCCGAGATCGTCGCCGCGCTGGGCGCTGCTGGTCGCGTCGGCGTCACCGCAGCCGCACTCAGCCACCGGTTGTACGGCGACGGCGAGCACCAGGTGACGGTCCGGGCCGAGGTGTCGCGGATGCGGCGGGCACTCGGCGCGCTGCTCGCGACGAACCCCTACCGGCTTGGTGCGGGCGTCGAACTGAAGGTCGTCGAGTAGCCGCGAGTCGAGACGCAGGTCAGCGGTCGAACCCCAGCAGCTCCGGCTCCCGCTCACGCCAGGCGGTGGCCGCGGCGCGGGTGACCGGTCCCGGCGCCGGGAGCTCCCGGTCATCCCAGAGGCGTACGCCCTGGACGTCCCGGGTCGTGGAGACGAGGAAGATCTCGTCGGCGCCAGCGGCGACCGCCAGCGGCTCGTCGACCTCGCGGCCACCGAACCACTCGAGGACCAGGTCACGGGTGACGCCGGCGAGGCAGCCGCTGGCCAGCGTCGGGGTGCGCAGTTCGCCGTCGACCACGTAGAAGACGTTCGTGCCCGTGCCCTCGCAGAGGTTGCCCGCGAGGTTGGCGAAGATCGCCTCCGTTGCGCCCTTGGCCCGCGCGGCCTCGAGAGCCACCACGTTCTCGGCGTAGGACGTCGTCTTCAGGCCCGCGAGGGCGCCGCGCTCGTTGCGCGGCCACGGCACCGTGATCACGGACGTCGTCTCCGCCGCCGCTTCCATCGGTGACGCCACCACGATCAGCGTCGGCGGCTCGCCTCCCCGTCCGGACCCCAGCGGCGCGTTCCCACCCGTCACGGTGATCCTCAGCCGACCCAGCGGCATCGGGTCCCCGTCGAGCACGGCAGCCACTCCCCGTCGTACGTCGTCGGGCGAGAGACCGATCAGGCCGAGCCCTGCTGCGGATCGCTCGAGGCGGTCGAGGTGCCGCTGGAAGGCGAACGGCTGGCCGTCGACCACCTTGACGGCTTCGAACACTGCGTCGCCCACGGTCAGTCCGTGGTCCGTGACGGGCACCGCCGGGGCGGTCGCATCGGGCAGCAGTTGACCGTTGATCCACACGCGCATGGGACCACCCTAGAAGCACCATGTTCAGGCGTACGGCACCGCCGCGACATCCCGAAGGTGGGGCCCGTTTTGGCACCACCCACCCCATCGGCTAATGTTCTGACGCGCACCAGAACAGGGTCGAAAAACCCTGAGACGGCGTGCATGCGGACATAGCTCAGTTGGTAGAGCGCAACCTTGCCAAGGTTGAGGTCGCGAGTTCGAGTCTCGTTGTCCGCTCGGAGAGGTCAGACCCACTGGCTGACCAGGTCAGTCCAGATTTGTTGGTTTGGGTGGCCTTCGCGGTGGGTTGGCCGAGAGGCGAGGCAACGGACTGCAAATCCGTGTACACGGGTTCAAATCCCGTACCCACCTCCACAACACAACTTCACAAGCTTCACCACGGGCGATTGGCGCAGCGGTAGCGCGCTTCCCTGACACGGAAGAGGTCACTGGTTCAAACCCAGTATCGCCCACAGAAACGAACCCGCCCCTGAGCTGCGCAAGCAGAGTCAGGGGCGGTTTCGCGTTGGGTCCACGTGGCCCGGCGTCAGCCGGCTGACCACTTGTTCTTGGACTGCAGCGCGCCCGGGAAGAAGTCCTTGCCCCAGCGCTCCCCGATGCGCTCGAACGGCTTGAAGTCGTCGTGCAGCACCTTGCCGGCCTTGTCCTTGACGACTTGCACCTTCGAGCCACCACCCATGACGTCGTCCCATTCCTCCTGGGTTTCGCCGTACTCCGTGCGCTTCCCGTGCGCCACGTGGTCGACGCCGATCGCGTGGCCGAACTCGTGTGCGGCGGTGGACTGCTCCGAGACCAGTGGGGTGATCTTCCCCGTCACCGGGTCCTTCGGCTGACCCTGGTACTGCTCCCGCTTCTTCACCACTCCTGCATCGGGAGCCATGCCGCCGCGGCGCTCACCTGTCTTCAAATCGGTGCTGATCTCCCCGGATTCATACGTGGTGTTCTTGAGGTCGATCGGCAGGTGTTCGCCCCCATCGACCCACAGCACAGTGACCTGCGTCTTGAACGACGCCACCTTGAGACCCGCTGCGTACGCGGGCCTGACGTTGCCCTTGCCCGACCACGTCGACTCGACGATCGACTTGAACTGCGCCTTGAATGTCTCGATCTCCTTCGGGCTCGGGGGCGGGTCACCGCCAGGCACGACCTTGGCCTTGAAGATCAAGGAGATGAGTCCCGTGGTCGGTTCGACGAACGCGTCGAACCGTCCGTCGAAATCGCCGCGCTCGAAGGTTCTCGCCTCCTTCGGCGCTCCGACGTACTTCATGATGTCGGTGATCTGATCGATCGGCAGCGATCCGAGCTCTGCCGCCGTCGCCGTCGCGTACGCCTTCCAGTCCCCCTTCATGGTGACCGCGTTCATCGCCGCCACCAGCCGCGGACCGCCGACGAATGCGCCGGCCACCTTGTCGGTACGTGCCGCGGCTGGCTCCAGGGTCGCCAGTGCGGCGAGCAGTTGCGGCATGGCGAATCCCTGGATGTCGGCCAGCGGCTTCTCGTTGTCCTTGTCCCGTTGGACGGCGACAGCGCGCTGGACGGCAACGGACGTCGCGTGATTGCCCACCAGTCGCTGGAGGGCAGCCAGCTGCCGGGGACCGCCGGCACGACCGGCAGCGAACAGTCCCAGCGACGGAACACCCGGCTGAGGGGCGAGGTCGGTGGATGCGGCGGGGCGGGCGGAGGCAAGTGCCTCCGCCGGCGCGTGCTCGCGATCCGCCATCAGCCAACGCTAGGGACGACTGTCGCGATCCAGAAGAGTCGGCGCGCGCACCAGCGGGCAGGCACGGTGCCCCAACGGGCAGCCCGCTGTCGGGTGGGGCCGAGCCGAACGGCCCCACCCGACAGCGTCGCCGGCGCGGACGGAGTCGCAGCCCTCGGGCCACTCCGCGCAGGATCGAGCGTCAGAGACTGACGCGTGACCGGGCCGACCGGCCGAGCAGTTCCAGGACGGCACCCACGATGGTCACCACGGCCAGCACCATCACGAGCGGGAACCAGATGATGAGCGCCGCAGGTGCGGACGCCACGGCAATCAGTCCCGCTGCTGCGCGGGGGCGACTCCCCCGCAGGAAGATCCCGATCACGATGGCCAGCGCCAGCGCGCCCAGAACGGGCACCTGGTCGACGTACGGCTGCCCGTCCTCGAGCAGGTTGTGGACGCCACCCCAGACGTAGAAAGCGGCCACCAGCGCGGCGGTGACCACCCACCACGACGTACGCACGAACTCCTTGGTTGTTGTCATCAGACTCGACCTCCTTTCGGTCGGCCGACTCCGGAGCCGTCGTTGCGTGTGAACCCAGCTGAGGTCGGCCGGGATCCCGGTCACGACCCGATGCACGATCACGGCATTCACCACAGCGGATGAATGTCCGTTCTCGTGCGCGTCGGTGGACTGCTCCCACAGGTCGGATGTGATCTCGTCGCGTCGGCGTTCGGCCGCTTCCGCGCTCACCCACCCCGTGTAGAAGCCCACCCACATCCGCGCGACGCGCGCCGCGGCGTCCATCAGGACAACTCCAGACCGGGCACGCCGGGCGCACGCACCCGTGACTGCTGCCCGCCCTGTTCCGCCCGATGGGCAGCAAGACTCTGCGCGGCGGCACCGGTCACTTCGTACATCCGGCGACGCGGCCGTCCCTCGCGCACCGCGATCTCGGCGTCCTCCCAGACGCTGGCCACCAGACCTGCCGCCTCAAGGCGCCCGAGAGCCTTGTAGAGCGTCCCGTGGGACGTGAGCTTGCCGGTGTCGCCGGCCAGCGCCTTGGCCAGGCGGAACCCGTGGAACTCCGCCTCGCCCGAACGCCTCAGCGCGAGTCCGACCTCGAGGATCTGGGCCTCGATCGGGATCAGGGTTCCGGCCTTGCGTCGCATGACCACAGTTTATGGGAAGATATCTTCCCATTGTCAATGGCCCACACGGGCCATGCGATCAGGTCGACCCCGTCAGCAGCGATGTGCCGCTGACGGGCGCTCGACCGAAGGCCCGCAGGTGGTCAGAACCCGGCGCAGGCGCTGTCGTCGAAGTGACCCGGCGTCGACGGGTACGGGCTGCCGGTTCCGTGGCCCTTGCCGTCCTCGGTGTTGACCAGCGCCAGTTCGTCGTACGCCGACGTCCCCGGCGTCAGCACGTCCGCGCTGGCACCCGGTCGACCGGCACCGTTGCCCGTGGCCCAGACCTGGAGGAAGGACTGGATCGCAGGTGACGGGGCACGCAGGTCGTTGAAGCCGCCGTACGCCGAGTTGCAGTGCGTGTACAGGTTGTAGACGCCGTTCCAGTCGATCAGCCGGTCGCCGCCGTTCGGACCGTTGATGGCCTGGTCGGCCTGCATCACGTCGCGGTCCCAGCCGCCGTAGATCCAGTCGATGCCCTGGCGGTGCTGGTTGTTGGCCTGCGTCGCCACTGCCGCTGTGTCGTCGGCACGGTCGGTCATCTCGAACCACGAGCACGGATCGGTGGTGCCGTCCTTCTTCGTGGTCACCGGCGCGGAGCCTGTGGTGCAGGTCCGGCCCGTGAACTGGGCGCCGGTGCCGTACACGCCACGCGGACGCCAGTCGATGATGTCGTCGTTCTTGCCGCCGGCCAGGTGGTCGATGAACTCACCGCTGGCGCCGGGGTCGGCCAGGCACGCCGCATCGGTGGCCACGCACTGCCTGCCGAGCCCACCCCACAGGACATCGTTGCCGCGACCGCCGAAGAGCGCGTCACCACCGGTGTCGCCGTTGGCGAGGTCGTCGCCGGCACCACCGTGGATGGAGTCGTGGTCGTTGCCACCGCGGATCCGGTCGGCGCCACCGAACTCGATGCCGTCGAGCGGCATCTTGGCAGCGGTCGGCCCGCCGACGAAGTCCATCCCGTTGACGTCGTGCAACAGGTCGGCCTCCCGGCTGACCGAGCCGCTCAGGCGCGTCTTGTGCGTCACCTGGGGCGGCTGGCTCAGGGTCGTCGAGGTCGCGCGAGAGCCGTCCTCGTAACGATCCTGGACACCACCGCGGTCGCCGAGGATGGAGTCCTCGCCGTCGTCGCCGAACAGGTTGTCGCCACCGAGCTCGCCATAGAGGTCGTCGTCGTCGGCGCCACCGCGGATCGTGTCGGCGCCGTCCTGCCCGTAGAGGATGTCCTGGCCGTCGTCACCGAACAGGATGTCGTTGCCGGACGCGCCGCTCACCTCACAGGTCGCGCTGGCTCCGGACCCGCTCACCGGACAGAAGCGCGTCGACGCCTTGCCGCCGCCGGCCACCCGGACCTTGGCGTCGCCCGTTCGGGAGCTGCCGTAGCGCTTCGAGTAGATGGCTTCGCTCTGCTCGTTCTCGACGACGCGGGCGATGGAGCCGTTGTCACCGACCACGAAGTCGTCGTCACCGTCACCGTGAATCGTGTCGTTGCCGTCGCGGTAGGCCTGGCGGCTCCAGCCACCGGTGATGTCGTCCTGACCGGCGGTGACGGTGTTGGCGTCGACGCCGGGGGTCGCCCACGCAGCGCCGGCAGGGGCAGACACGATCTCGAGCGCCGTCAGAGCGACGTCACCGTTGATGACATCGGCACCGCCCTGCCCCTCGATGTAGTCGTCGTTGCCGCCGCCGCTGATCCGGTCGTTGCCGTCCTGACCGAGGATCACGTCCACGCCAGCCTGGCCGGACAACGAGTCCGCCCCGGAATGCAACGAGTTGGCACTGGCCGTCATCGGACCGTTCAGGTCGAACTCCGCCACGCCCCTGCCGGGAACGAGCGCGTTCTGGTCCGCGTCAGCCCGGTTCGTCCGCCAGTCGCGACCCGACGTGACCCGCGTCAACATGCCGTTGTCGCCGATCGCCAGGTCAGATCCCTCGCCGCCGTAGACGTTGTCGTCGCCGTCCGGCTGACCGACAGCGCCCCCAGCGTTCGTCGAGATCGTCGCCGACGAACCACCGACGACGTCGTCGTCCTCCGTGCCGCCCAGCACCAGGTCGGAGCCCTGGCCACCTTCGGCGTAGTCGGCTCCCGAGCCGCCGTCGGCCCGGTCGTTGCCGCCCTGGCCGAGGATCACGTCGTTCGCCGCGTCGCCGGTCAGCTTGTCGGCTCCGGATCGGTCCGACGCCGCACTGTCGCCGAGGTCGTACGGCGCGATCACGCGCTGCACTTCCACCCGGTTCGCCGTGAGCGAACCCGCCACCGGGAAGGAAGCGATCGGACGGGTCAAGGATCCGTTGTCACCGAGCAGGACGTCCTCGCCGGCATCGCCGGTCAGGGTGTCGTCGCCATCAGCCTGACCGGACGCGTTCGGCAGGACGCCGCTCGCCGGTGTGAAGGAACCACCGACGACGTCGTCGTCCCCTTGGCCACCGCGCACGGTGTCCGCTCCCCGGCCGCCTTCGCCGTAGTCGGCGCCAGCCTGCAGCGAGATGTCGTCGTCGCCACGTTGTCCGAAGACCACGTCGGCGGCGTCGCCACCTTCGATGGCGTCGCCACCGGCGACGCCCGTCTGTGTGCCGGACTCGTCCGCCAGGTCGACGCCGCGCGTCGTGGTCAGACCGCGGCCGGCCATCACCGGGTGCGCCGTACCACCACGGACCACCCAGGCGTTGTCACCGGCGATGACGTCTTGCCCTCCCCCGCCGTAGAGGGAGTCGTTCGCATCCGGTCGGCCGGGCTCGGATCCCAGGAGCAGGCCCGAGGCGAGCTCGGAGGAGCCACCGACGAGGTCGTCGTCGCCAGCCTCGCCCCAGATCTGGTCCGTACCGGGGTTGCCCTCGGCGTAGTCGTCGGCGTTGCCGCCGTAACTGATGTCATCGGCCAGACCGCCATAGCTGCGGTCGGCGTCGTCGCCGCCCACGAGGTAGTCGTTGCCACCAAGTGCGGCGTTGTCGGAGCCCAGGTCCGTCGGGTACGGCGCACCGGCGAGCTCGTCGGTCGTCGCGTTGTCACCGACGAGGACATCCTCGCCACCTGCACCCAGCACGGTATCGGCGCCATCGTCCGTGCCGGCCTTCGACGTACCACCGAGCAGCACATCGGCCTCGGTGCCACCATCGATCCAGTCGTCGCCCTTGTTGCCCTGGAGCCGGTCGGCGCCTGCGCCGCCATAGAGGGCGTCCGCGCCGGTGTTGCCGTAGACCTGATCGGTCCCGGCCTCGCCGTAGCCCTGGTCGTTGCCGCTGCCGCCGTAGACGAGGTCGGCGTCGTCGCCGCCATAGAGGTGGTCCGTGCCGGAGTTGCCGCAGACTCGATCCGCAGCACCTGCGGTGTAGGCCCAGTCGCCACCGCCACCGGCGTTGACGATGTCCACTCCATTGCCGCCGAAGATCAGGTCAGCCGCATCCGCTTCGACGGTCGTCTCGTCGGGCTGCTTGCTGACCGGGTCGGACTGCACCGCACAGGCGTCGACCGTGGTGTCGCCGAAGATCGACGACGGTCCGTCCGAGCCGTAGATACGGTCGCTTCCCGTGCCGCCCACGAGCTTCTTCGGGCTGCTGCCCGCACCCGGGAGCACGATGACCTCGCGGGCGCTGCCGAGCACGTCGGTCGCGGAGCCGGGTTCGCCGACTGTCGAGAGAGCCGCGACGACATAGTCGTCACCCGGACCACCGTAGATCTCGTCCGAACCGAGGCCGCCCGTCAGTACGTCGGCACCTGCGCCGCCGTACACGATCGCCTTCTGGTTCGACAGGGACCCGGTGGTGACGAAGTCCAGGCCGTTGGAGCCGTAGACCGTGTCGTTACCGATACCGGTGTCGACCGTGTTCCGGTCCGTCGCCGCGTCGTCCGCTCCGGTGCCGCTCTCGCCGATCTTGTCGTACTTGCCGGTGTAGATCTCGTCGTCGGCCGAGCCACTCTTCATCACGTCGCTGCCGGGACCGCCCACGAGGACGGAGTCCCTCCCG
Source organism: Nocardioides sp. WS12 (assembly GCF_014108865.1). Taxonomy (NCBI): domain Bacteria; kingdom Bacillati; phylum Actinomycetota; class Actinomycetes; order Propionibacteriales; family Nocardioidaceae; genus Nocardioides; species Nocardioides sp. WS12. The sequence continues at coordinate 3,424,745 of NZ_CP053928.1, forward strand.
CGGTAGAGCGCTTCCTCCGCAGCCGAGCCACCAGTGGTACCGGCCTTGATGCCCTCGGAGTCCGCCAGGACGCTGTCGTTGGCGGTACCGATGGTGTCGTTGCCGCCGTTGCCGGCCAGCTTCACCTTGCCGAGACCGGCAGCGATCTGGTCGTTGCCCGAGCCGGTGGAAGCGAACAGGACGGCGTCGGTCGGAGCGACCAGACTGCCGACGTCGACCGGGTCAAGGAGGGTGACCTTCCCGGCCTTGGCCGGGGCGAGGTCGACCTCGCGTGCAGCGGACAGCGGCACCAGCGAACCGTCACCGGTCACCGAGTCATTGCCGTTGCCCACGGTGATCGAGTCGTTGCCCGCGCCACCGGCAACGATCGCCTTGGCCGCACCGACGGCATCGGGCGAGTCAGCCAAGTCGGTGCGATCCAGGGTCGTGACGAGGTCGGATCCACCGCCCGAGTCCACCCAGGACGTCCCCACCCCGGTGCGGATGACGTCGTCACCGTCACCGGTGAAGACGACGGCGGTCTTGTCGAAGGGCTGGGGCACGGCGTTGGCGACCGGAGCCGAACCACCCGTGAAGGAGACCGTCAGCTTCCCGTCGTAGTCACGGCCGTCGAGGACGACCGTCTTGATCGTGTTGCCACCCTCGTCCGGGAAGGTCTCGGTGAGGCCCAGGCCCCGGATCTCGACGGCCGGCTTGTGGACCTCGCCGTCCTCCTCGGTGTACGCCGGCACCTGACGGACCACCCAGGTCTCGTCCTTGCCGCCGGAGTCCCAGAGGGCGTCGCCGCGAGGGCCACCGCCACCGAACTTGCCCGCGAAGACGTACAGGACGTCGCCCTTCGTGCCCCCGAGCCTCGGGGGCGGCGGCGTGCAGTTCGGCTTGAGGTTGAAGTCGAGCAACTTGATGTTGACCAGGGTGAAGTCGAAGCTCACCGAGAACGGACTGATCCCGATCTCGACGAAGATCTTGATGTAGAGAGAGAGCTCTCCCCCGACGTTGAACAGACAGATCGGATTCTTGGCTGCCGCAGCGGCGAACTCGAACAGCCGGAACTTGCCGTCGTTGTTGGGGTCGTTCCAGTAGAAGCCGACGGTCAGCTTGATGCCGCCGACGACTCCGACCTCGAGGATCCCGAGGGACACCGAGGCGCCCGCTTCCAGGTAACCGGTGAACTTGACGACCGGGATCGGTACGCCATTCTTGTCGATCGTCTTGAAGTAGAGGCTGTCGAGGACCTCGGCTGCGTCACCGGTCTCGATCGCCTTGCGGATGCCGTAGGTGTCGAACCCGGCCGCGATCCGGAGCTCGACCGAGGCACCTCCACCGATGACCATCATCACCGGCGGCGGGGCGTAGATCGGGCCGAAGGACTTCTGGAACTGGAAGCCCAGGCTCAGCGGACCACTGTCGAACTCGACCAGCGGGATGTCGCCGCCGCTGATCAGGTTGAACAGGATCGTCGGGTCCTCGATGACGGGGATCGAGATGCCCGCCGTCAGTGCGGAGCGCGGCTGGACCTTGGCGGGGTTGGCCAACGACCCCGAGGCGTCCTTGGCGTTGATGGCGTTCGTCGCGCCCGGCTTCGGATCGTAGGTGCCGCCCGGCGCACTTGCCGGTGTCTTGTCGATCAGCGCCGTCGAGTTGCCTGCTGTGACGTTCGTCGTCGCCGTTCTGGAAGCGAGCAGGTTGAAGCTGCCGATGTTGACACCGCAGTCGTTCTCGGTGCACTTCACATCGTTCAGGAGTCCCCGGACGGTCTTGAGCGCGTTGAGGAACGGCTTGATCTTCGCCCCGCCCGGGAGGGTGTTGAACTTGTCGGCGAGGGTCGCGATGGTGACTTCACCTCCACCCGCCGCCTTGGACAGGTCGGAGATCACCGGCATGGGCGTGAAGATCGTGTCCAGGATCGGCTGCAGCGGTTTGGCCGCGTCGACGATCTGCTTCAGGTACGGCGCCAGTGCGTCGCCGAAGAACTTGCCGGCGTTCAACGTCACGTTGTTGAACTTGATGACCAGGTTGTCGGTGTTGCTGGGCGGAACCGCCGGTCCGGAGCTGGCACCCCAACCCCAGGTCAGCCGGAAGTCCGTGGACACACCGGGCATGGCGGCATCCACCGAAGCCTTGAGGTGCCAGTTGATGTCGACCTTGGCCTTGATGCTCACCTTGATGGCGTCGGCAACCCGGATCCGGGCGATCTCGGCGAGGCTGAGATCGCCACCGGGGCCGATGATGTCGATGCCGAACAGCCCGACGAACTCCGGCTTGATCGGCGCGTTCTTCTTCACGTCGACCTTGATGATCGACAGCTGGGCCTGGAGGTCCGGCGTGGTGCCGTCGGCCTGGTCGAGCTGGAGAGCCGCGCCCACGGCGAACTCGTTCACCTTGCTCGTGTCGATGTAGAACCCGCGACTGCGGCTCATCCCGATCTTGACGTCGAGTGACCAGCCGACGCCGCCGCTGACCGAGCCCCCGTCGCCGGTCTTGAGCGAGAGACCCGGCAGACCCAGGTCAACCGGCAGCTTTCCGCCGAGGCACTCGCCGAGGCCGTCGACGGTTTCGTCGTCCTCGCAGCCCTTGTCGGCCGAGACGATGCCCTGGCCGAGGACCAGGCCCAACGTCACGCCTTCGATCTCCGTGACGGACGCCAAGTCATCGCAGGCCAGGGCCGGCAGGCGGGGCGCGTACTTCGTCGCGATGTACGTCGCCGGTGCCGGCGTGGTCTTGTTGTCGGCGTACGTCAGCACACCCTTGGCAACCGTGCCGAGAGACTTGTAGACGCCGTCAACGGTGTTCGACCGGAGGATCCGGTAGCCGGCCGTCGCTGCTTCGACTTCCTCCCACGTCACGGTGTTGTATTTCGTGGCCGACAGGCCGCTTGCGTTCGTGACGACCGAGCTGGCGTCCGAGGGGACGGATTCCTTCGTGACGGTGGCGCTCTCCTTGTAGAGCGAGACCACCTTGTAGAAGTACGTCGTCGTGTCGGTGTCCGCAGCGTCGACGGCTTCCGCTTCCGGTGCCGCCGGCGGGAGAAGCGGGCTGTTGCAGGTGAAATCGAGCTGGATGCCCGTGGGCCCGTTGATCTTGATGTCCAGCGCTTCGCCGAGCTTGGTGGTGAGCAGCTCCCTGGCCTTGCTGACCGTGCTCGGGTCGCCGTTCGCCTGGATGAAGTCGTCGATCTTCTTGCGGGTGTCGCCCATGAAGTCGGCGCCAGCCTGCAGGTCCTTGCCGATGACCGGCAGCTCGCCGCCGTTCGAGGCGGTGCGCAGCGCCGTTTCGGCGTAGAAGAGGTACTGCTGGAGTCCCTCGGCCAGGGTGCCGAACTCGAACGGCTTGCCGCTGATGAGTCCCTCGAGGTCGCCCGGCGTCTCGACCACTGTGCTGGTGCCCGTGAAGACGTCGCTCAGGTCGTCTCCGTCGCCGAGGGTGCTGGTGACGGTGAGGTTGCCACCCAGGACTGCCGTGTCATTCACGAACATCGGGAAGTCCGCACACAGGATGACGGCGTCTTCGTCGCCACAGTCGGCGCCACCATTGGTGAGCGCGACATCGAATCCGGACGAGAAGAAGTCGACGATCGACGGCGTGTCCTCGCCGGTCGTGCCGGTCACCTCGACACCGAAGCCCGCGTGGAAACTGCCCGGCTCCTCCTCGGTGCCCAGGTCGACACTGATCGGGCCGATGCTGGCCCCGATGTGGGCGTTTTCGGCAGAGACGTTGACGCCGAAGTCGATGCTGGACTCGGTCTCGTCGACGAGGGTGTTGTCGATCGGGTCGAGCATGGCCTCGGCACTCAGCGGAAGCAGCAGACGCAGCTTCACGGTGCCGCTCGCTTCGACGCTGAGTTCACCGCCGCCAGAGACGCCGATCAACTGCTGGCCGTCGAACTCGAGGTTGACCTCGCGGGCCACGCCGTACTCGCGGTGCCAGGTCAGGTCGAGGCGCAACTGGGCACCGTCCGCGCCCGCATCGATCAGGCCGAAGTCGATGGTGGAGTCGTGGCCGAGCGCGTCCTGGGCGATGGCGATCGTCTCCTGCAGCGAAGCAGGGGTACCGGCCATGAGGGTGTGCGCGGCACCGAGGAGTTCGTTCTCGACGAGGTACGGCGTCCCGTCCTCCGGCACGCTCTCGAGTTGGGGCGACAGCACGAGGATGTCGCCGTCCTGGGCGACGATGGTGGAGAGGGTCGACCCGATGACGATCTGGCGTCCGACGAAGGCTTGGTCGAAGTCGGCCCCGGCGTCGGTCAGCCAGGTCGTGGCCGGAATCTCGCCTGACGCGGCGTGCTGGCTGTAGTCGACACCGGCGGCGCCACTGGCGCCCGCGCCGATCAGCTGGCCGACCGACGAACCGACGAACGGGATCGGGACATCGAGCCCGCCGCCGGTCATGGTGGTGAGGTCACTGCCGGCGTTCTCGAAGGCTGCCTGGACGCCACCGAACAGGGACGTCGGGTTGTCGGGCTCGAAGTTGAGCGCGAGGAGGAGGCCAGCGCGCTCGGCGTCCTCGGGGGTGACCGTCACCTCAGCCGGGTCGGCGTCGGCGTCGATTCCGTTGGCGAGGTCCGCGACGCTGCCCGTCACCGTCACGTTGGTGGAGTTCTCGCCGTCGGCGAAGGCGTCCGGGGCGTCATCAACGCTGATCTCGAGCTCGGCACTCATGGAGCCACCGAGCTCCTGGGAGAAGACGTCGTCGGCCGCGTCCGAGGTGTTCTCGGCCTGCCGGCGGACCCGCTCGACGAACGCAGGAATGGGGATGTCGCCTTCGCCCTCCAGCGTGAGGGTCTGCTCGACGGTCGCGTCCAGGTCGCCACCGATCGAGAGCGCGAGGAAGCCGCTCGAGGTGTTGATCTGCACCGGCGAGGTGATCGACGCATCGGCGTCGAGGACGGTGCGGTCCGACTGGCGCAGCAGGACTCGGTCGGCAGCCAGCGGCAGAGAGGTGATCACCCGGCCCAGTCCGCTCGCGTCCACCTGCTGGAAGGGACACGGCGCCGTGGCTTCGCTCGGGTCGCAGTCAGGGACCTCCTCCTGGTCGCCGTTGACGTAGGTCAGCGGATCGCTCAGGTCGAGGGCCATCGGCAGCGTCACGGTGACCTCAGGCGTCACGGTTGCTGTCGAGAGCGGTGCGTTCGCGGCCGCGACACCTGTCTTCGCCTTGAGCGCGTCGGCGAACTCCGGTGCGCCGGTCTTGGGGTCGGCGGCCTCGACCGAGAAGCTGATCCCGTCGTCCGGGGTCCCTTCGGACCAACCCGCAGCGGTCAGCGTCAGGCTGTGCTCCGTGAACGAGGCAACCGTTCCGTACGACGTACCAGCGGTCACACGGCGGCCGAGGAGGTCGGCGCCGGGCGCGCCCGGGGCGCCATTGAAGTCCACGCCCGTCGCGGTCAGACCGGTCGCGCTGTAGTTGCCCGTGCCCGTCGTGGCCGCGCCGAGGATGTTCAGCTCGAGGTCCTCCACACCACCGCGGGTGGTCTGGATGGTGAAGTTGACGACCTTGTCCGTCGCGTCATAGGTGGCGGCGTCCCCGTCCCCGAGCACCTCGATCGTCCACCCGGCGTCGGCGTACACGGAGCCGTCGAGTTCCTCCAGCATGTCCTGAAGGGACGCGAAGGTCGGCTGACCCGGTGTCTGGTCGTCGGTGTCCGCGTCCGGCACGTGCTCGGCGAGGAAGTTCTTGATGCCGCCCACGGCGTCGATCGCGTTCGCGATGGAACCACGCATCAGCGGCAGGTTGCCGTCCTTGGCGTCCTGCATGCCGATGACGGCCGAAGCGGCCTGGGACAACCCGGCGGCAAGGTCCCGCGGAGTCAGGGTGAGGAACGGCTGCGCCTCATCGGGTACGACGGCAGTGACGCCGGGCGCCTCGAAGGAGTCCGGGTTCGCGGACGACAGCGTGACGGTGCCGCCGACGCTGGGAAGATCTGCGACCAGGCTGCTCGACCGCGGCTCGGCGACGAGCTCGCCGGTGAGTTCACCACTCCGTGTGGCGGTCACCAGGCCGGTGCCCGCACCGTCGGCGGCCAGCTCACCGTCGTCGACGGCGACCGTGTCGGGGTTGTCGAAGGCGAGTGCGCCCGCTGCGTCGTTGTCCGGGTTGGCCCACGCCGTGGTGACAGTGCTCTCGAGGTGGTAGTCGTCGTCCCCGTCGCTGCCGGTGACCTCGACCCCGAGGATGCCGAGACCAGCTTCGAGCACCTTGCCGTCCGGCAGGTCAGCCGTGGTCGCGATGGTCAGCGACGGGTCGGTCAAGCTCGTCAGGTCGTCCGTGGCGTCGTACACGAACGTGAACGAGCCGGTCATCGTGCCGGTGACCTCGATGCCGTCACCGGTGGACAGGCTCAGGGTGCCGTCCTGGGCGCGGATGTCCAGGCCAGCATCCAGATCGACGGTTCGGGTGAAGCCGACCGTCAGGGTGTGGTCGTTCGGCTTGCTGGCGTCGAAGGTCCAGCCACCACCGTCAGCGCCGTCGATGTAGGTCGTCAGAGCGGTCAGGCTGTCCTGCGTGTCCGCGTCCGCCAACTGCCCCCCGGCAGCGAGCGCTTCGGAGAACGCCGTCTTCAGTTTCACCGACTCGGCTGGCGTGACCGCCAGCGTCGGCAACTGCTGGGACAACGACGTGCTCGATGCCACCTGCGGCAGGAAGTCCGAGGCGAACCGCTTGAAGAACCCCGTCACCGCCGTCGTGGCGTCATCGGGAGCAGCGGCCTGCGCCGGAGGCGAGACCGCGATTCCGAGGGTTGCGACCACCGCGACCGAGACCGCTGAAGACATGACGGAACGATGGCGACGCAGCATGAGAGTTCCCTCGTGAGCCCGCGGGTCAGAACGTCGGGGGTCGGTGTCTGCCCCCACGGGCCTAGTCAACGCTGAGTCTGGCCCTCAACCACGTCCGCCCGAGGCGAAACGGTGCAACCTCACCAGATTTTGCCTTCAGCCCAGACCGAGGCGCCGGGTCGTTTCCGCGCGCATCTCGATCTTGCGGACCTTGCCGGTGACGGTCATCGGGAATTCATCGACGACCAGGACGTAGCGCGGGATCTTGTAGTGGGCGAGCTTTCCGGTCGCGAACGCCTTGACGGCAGCCGCATCCAACGCGACCGCGTCGGGCTTCATCTTGACCCAGGCGCACAGCTCCTCGCCGTACTTCTCATCAGGAACACCGATCACCTGGACGTCCTCGACGTCGGGGTGGGTGTAGAGGAACTCCTCGATCTCGCGGGGATAGATGTTCTCCCCACCACGGATCACCATGTCCTTGATCCGCCCCACGATCGCGCAGTACCCGTCCTCGCGCATCACCGCCAGGTCACCGGTGTGCATCCACCCCTCAGCATCGATCGCCTCGGCCGTCTTCGCCTCGTCCTCCCAGTAGCCGAGCATCACCGAATACCCACGGGTGCAGAACTCCCCCGCTTCACCACGCTCGACCGTCTCCCCCGACACGGGGTCGACGATCTTCACCTCGACATGCGGGTGCGCACGCCCGATCGTCGCCGTACGACGGTCCAGGTCGTCGTCCGCTCGGGTCTGCGTTGCCACGGGGCTGGTCTCGGTCATGCCGTAGGCAATCGACACCTCGCCCATGTGCATGTCCTCGATGCAGTGCTTCATCACCTCGACCGGACACGGCGAGCCGGCCATGATCCCGGTCCGCAGGCTCGACAGGTCGTAGTCGGCGAACCCAGGCGCGTTCTGCATCGCGATGAACATCGTCGGCACGCCATACACACCCGTGCACTTCTCGTCCTGAATGGTCTGCAGGGTGATGGCCGGGTCGAAACCGGGCGCCGGGATCACCATCGTCGCGCCGTGGGTGGTGCACCCCAGGTTGCCCATCACCATCCCGAAGCAGTGATAGAACGGCACCGGGATGCACAACCGGTCCTCAGGGGTGAAGTTGATCGTCTCGGTCACGAAGTACCCGTTGTTCAAGATGTTGCGGTGCGACAGGGTCGCACCCTTCGGAAAACCCGTCGTGCCAGACGTGTACTGGATGTTGATCGGGTCGTTGGCCTCGAGTTGCCAGGTCACCAGATCAGCCAGCGTGACCCCCGGATCGTGGACGTTGTGTTCGGTCCACTCCGCCGACCCGAGGAACAGGACCTGCTCCACCGCGGTCTCCTCGACCACCTCGGCCACCATCGCCCGGTAGTCGCTGGTCTTGAAGTCCGTCGCGGACACGAGGAGCTTCACCCCCGCCTGCTTGAGCACATAGGCCAGTTCGTGGGTGCGGTAGGCGGGGTTGATGTTGACCAGGATCGCGCCGATCTTCGCCGTGGCGTACTGCGTGATCGTCCATTCCGCGCAGTTCGGCGACCAGATGCCGACCCGGTCACCCTTCGCGATCCCGGCACGCAACAGACCGACCGCGAACGCGTCGACGTCCCGGTCCAGTTCCGCATAGGTCCACCGCCGACCAGTCGCCACCTCGACCAGCGCCTCGCGGTCGCCGTACGACGCCACCGTGCGCTCGAAGTTCTCCCCGATCGTCTCCTCCAACAGGGCCGTGTCCGTCTCTCCGCCAGCAATCGACTTCACGCCGGCAAACCTACTCCCAGGACTCGCTCCCGGATGGTGCTCGACGCGGCCCGGCCGGTACGCAACGCTGTCCGGATGCGTCTCCCCCGCCTCGCCGGTCGATCACAGGTTCCACTCTTCCCACCCGGGCTGGACGACCCGATCACCGGAATACCCGCGGCGCCGGATCCGGCCAAGGACCCGTCCTTCGCGCTGCAGAGGCTCGAGCGGGCGCTGGTTCGCGCGCACCTGGACGCCCCGGACGCAATGGCGGCCGTCGAGGTACGACGACTCCGCTACCTGATCAGCTTCGCCCGGCTGACCGTCTTCGAGCCGGGCGCCGCCGGGCCGCAAGGGTCCCGCGGCCGCGGCGACGTCGACGTCACCGCCGACCTCGCGCCCTGGCGCGACATCGTGATCGACAAGCTCACCGGCCCGCTCCGTCGAGAACAGGCGGCGGCGACACGGCTGGCCCGCGCTCGCGAGGTCTACCTCGAGCTCGAGGAACAGCAGACCGAGCAGCGCCGGCTCTTGCTGGAACGGCGAGGCGCCGACTTCACCGCGGCGGAACTCGACGCGGAGGTCGGCTACAAGAGCCTCGCGCTGGTTCTTGGCGGCGGTGGCGGTGCCGGTTACGTCTACATCGGCGCGATGCGGCGCCTCATGGAGAGCGACGTCGAGCCCGACTACATCATTGGCTCCTCGATCGGCGCCGTCCTGGGCGGACTGTTCGCCCGGCAGACGCCGATCCCGTTCGACGACTACCTGGAATTCGCCCGGTCCCTGACCTATCGCGCGGTCCTGGGCCCCGAGCCCGCACGTCGTCGGCACGGCCTGACCAGCGTCCTGTCCCTGCGGCTCGACGAGTTCGCCGCGCCGCTGTTCGAGCGCCCCGACGGCGAGCAGATGCGGATGGAGGACCTTGCCATTCCGTACGACGCCGTGGTCGCCGGCGTGCACCAGCAACTGTTCTCCCGGCTGCCCGGCCGGTTCCGCCACCAGCAGATGGCGATGGTGAAACTGCGTTCGCTGCCGGTCGTCCCGATCGGACTCGGCCCCGCCATCGTCAGCCGTCTTTGGCAGGCCGCGTCGTTCATCGACTCCCGCGTCGTCAAGCCGTTGGTCCTCGGCGATGACGACCTGACCCGGCAGTTCAACGTGACCGATGCGATGTCGTTCTCCGCAGCGATCCCCGGCGTACTCCACCACGAGACCAAGGACCCGCGGATGATTCCGCTGCTCGATCGCTATGTCGCCGAGAAGAAGGTGGCGGCCCTGGTCGACGGCGGCGCGGCCAGCAACGTGCCGGTCGAGCAGGCGTGGATCAAGGTGCAGCGCGGCCGGATCGGGACCCGCAACGCCCTTTACCTGGCGCTGGACTGCTTCCACCCGCAGTGGGATCCGCGGCACCTGTGGCTGACGCCGATCACCCGAGCCGTGCAGGTCGGCATGGTCCGCAATGCGCCGTACGCCGACCACCTGATCCAGATGAGCCCGACCCTCTCCCCCGTCACCCTCGCACCGTCGCCGGCTGCGCTGGACCAGGCGGTCGAGTGGGGGCATGCCTCGATGGACGAGGCGATGGTCTTCGTGAACCGGATGCTGGAGCCGGTCTGGTGGGACGGTGACGCGCCGGCGTACGCCGACCGCTCGGGTCGCCGCGCGCGGGTCTCGCTGGCTCCGCCGATGCGTCCGATCATCGCCGCGGCGCAGGGCTCACGCGACGTCCTGCGCCGATTCCGGGACCGTCATTTCAGCTGAATCCGGGGTCCGTCCCAAGAACTGGCTGAGAACAAAGTCAAGACTCTGGCATTTGCCCACGGACCAGTGACGGTTGCCACTAGCGTCTTCCGCGGGATCCCAAACCGCGCCCGACGGTCCCCACACACGCCGGGCGCGAGCCGTGTCCCGCCCGATTTCATGTCGGGCGGGACACGTGTTCCCGATCTTCTTCCCGATCTAGGCGACGACGTCCACGTCGCTGGCGCATTCGTTGCACCGGATGCGGTGTTCACCGCTCTCGGCCGGCTCGCCGAAGAGTCGGCGATGCCAGCGCGTCTGCTCGGTGCGCCGAAAGCAACTCGGGCACCACTCGTGTCTGACCCAAGGTCCGTAGTTCTTGCCCACGTCCTCAGCCTGCCCTGTCGCCGGGCCAAAGTCGCGCGCCGTCGAGGCAATTCCCGCGCGTCGGAGCAGGTCTGCACGATCGGCAACGAGCGGACTAGTCCCGATGAACCAGTGGTCCCGACAACAGTCCCTGGGAACTGGTCTAGTCCTCGTCGTTGGCGAAGTCTTCGTTGTGGGTGCCGGGGCGCGGCGCCCACGGCAGTTCCTTGGCCGGACGTACGACGACGAGCCGGTCACCGCGCGCCAGCAGGGTCACGACGGGGTCGAAGTAGCGGTACACCTTCTCGTCGCGGACAACGGCGATCACCTGGTCCGGCAGTGACTGCGGCGGCATGCCGACCTCGTTGACGAGCAACTCGCGTTCGGCGACCTCGAGGCCCTCGCCGTAGGTCAGCAGGTCCTCCATCACCGACCCGAGCGTCGGGGACAGGGTGGACAGTCCGAGCAGCCGACCGACGGCGTCGGAGGAGGTGATCACCGAGTCGGCGCCGGACTGACGCATCAGCGGAGCGTTCTCCTGCTCGCTGACCGACGCGACGATCCACGCGTCCGGGTTCAGTTGCCGCACGGTCAGTGCGGCGAGCACGTTGGAGTCGTCGCGGCCGGTGGTGATGATGACCTGGTCGGCCTCCGCGACGCCTGCGCGGTGCAGCACACCGCGACGGGTCGCGTCGCCGGTGACGACGGCAAGCTGGTCGGCGTGTGCGTCGGCCATCGCGACGGGGCTCGGGTCGACAACGACCACGTGCTCGCGTTGCAGTCCGTTGTTGACCAGGGTCTCGACGGCGCTGCGTCCCTTGGTGCCGTATCCGATCACCACGACGTGGTGTCCCATGTTCTTCCTCCATCGAGCGATGCGGAACATCTCGCGGCCGCGCTGCGCCAACACCTCGAGGGTGGTGCCGATCAAGAGCACGAGGAACGCGATACGGGCCGGGGTGATGATGAACGCGTTGACCAGGCGCGCTGGATCGCTGACCGGGGCGATGTCGCCGTACCCGGTCGTGCTGAGGGTGACGGTCGTGTAGTAGATCGCGTCGATGAGCGAGATCGTGCCGAGCGGATCGGCCGCGGTCGCGTCACCGGCGTCGCGGTAACCCTCCCCGTCGAAGTAGACGAGCATGACGGTACCGGCCATGATCCCGAACGCCATCAGAATTCGTCGGCCGAGCTCCCACCACGGTGAGCGGGTTCGTTCGGGCAGGGCAATGCGCCCCACGTTCGCCGACACTGGTGCTTCTACGCCCACGGCCCCGAACCTAGTCCACCGGCTCAGGCGTACGGCGCAGGAGCCGTGCCATCAGTTCGCGGCGCGCCCGCTGCGTCGTCTCCTGCGGGAAGACCTCGTCGAACGCGGCGTTGACTCCGGCGCCGATCAACACGGCCAGTGCGGCGATGTAGAGCCAGATCAGGATGGCGATCGGCGCGGCCAGCGGACCATAGATGGAGTGCGAATCCTGGGCGGTCACGGTCAGCACCCAGCGGAGCAGGTACGACCCGGCGATCCACATGATCAGGGAGAACGTCGCGCCGGGGAGGTTGAAACTCCACTTCGTCCGGACCGGCACGGACACGTGGTAGAGCGTGGCGAGGAAGCAGATGCAGACCACGACGACCAGCGGCCAGTAGAACTCGATCAGGAAGTCCGCACGGTTGGGCAGCCACTCCCGCACGAGGCGCGGGCCGGCCACGACCAGCGGCAGCGTGATCGCGCCGGTGATGACCGCGAGGATGTAGAGCACGAACGACAGTGCCCGGGTCTTCACGATCCCGCGGTCCCCACCGAGCCCGTGCATGATCGTGATGGTGTCGACGAAGACGTTGAGCGCCCGCGAACCGGACCACAGCGCGAGCACGAAGCCGAGCGAGATGACGTCGAAGCGGCCGCCCTGCAGGACGTCGTCCATCGTCGGGGTGATCACCTTGCTGACGGCGGTGTCGGTGAGGAAGCGCGAGAAGAGGTCAGTGACCGCGCGCCGTACCTCCTCGACCTGGCCCGGCGTGAAGTGCTCGGTCACGTAACCGACCCCGCCGGCCATGGCGAAGATCAGCGGCGGCACGGAGAGAACCGCGAAGAATGCGCCCTCGGCGGCCAGTCCTGTCACGCGGTACTTCAGGCAGGACCCCACGGTCGTGACGGTCAGCCGCCAGACGATGTGGAGAAAGTTGCGAACGGGCGCGGGAACCCGGGCGTAGGCCATCTGGAGGGACGACGACCGGGACTGGGGCCCCGGATCGTCACTCATGGAAGTCACGCTATCTGTCAGAAGCCACGGACCCGGGCATCCCGACCGGCCTATCCTGCGGTGATCTGCGTCGCTCCCTCCGGAGGTCTTCATGCACGACCGCGCCGCGCTCGGCTCCGCCGACGTCACCGACGAGTCCCTCTCCAGCATGGTCGCGGCCCTGCTCGGGGTCGCCATTTCCTCTGTTGCGGTGGTCGATTCGACCGCCGAACCGGTGTCCTACGACATCCCGGCCATCACGACCGGAGGCCGCTGGTGGGTGAGTGGTACCGCCCACGTCGACGGCGAGACGCGTCCCTTCAGACTGTTCGTGAAGCAGGTCCATGAGTGGTCCCGCTCCCCCTTCTTCGCCGACGTGCCCGCGGAGATGCAGCCGTGGGCCGCCCAGCAGGTGCCGTGGCGGACGGAGGGCGCGGTCTACCGCTCCGACCTCGTCGACCACCTGCCGCCCGGCCTCGCCATGCCGCGCGCCGTCGGGGTCCATGACATCGATGACCTCTCCTACTCGGTGTGGCTGGAGGTCGTGCCGATCGTCGAGGTCGCGTGGGACCTCGACCGCTATCGGCGGGCCGGGAAACTGCTCGGCCGCTTCGCCGGCAGTCGCGCCGTGCGTGACCGCGCCAACGTGGGCGGGCACGAGTGGGACGTCTCGCGGTACGTCGACGGCCGGCTCAAGTTCCAGGTGCTCCCGATGCTGGCGAGTGACGACCTGTGGCACCACCCGCTGATCGCCGGTGCGTTCGCCGACCTGCGGCCGCGCCTGGACCAGGCCGCGGCGTCGGTCGATGCGGTGGCGGCCGAGTTGATGGCGCTGCCCGTGCTCGCGGGCCACGGCGACGCCTGCCCGAACAACCTGCTGGTGACGACGGGTGACGACTTCACGATGATCGACTTCGGGTTCTTCACGGCGCTGCCCGTCGGGTTCGACCTCGGGCAACTCCTGGTGGGCGACGTGCAGATCGGCCTGCGTCCGGCCGACGACATGGCCGAACGCGACACCGCCAGCCTGACGTCGTACGTCGACGGGCTGGCGGCGGAGGGCGTGGACATCGACGAGCAGGTGGTCCGCCGGGCGCACGCGCTGCAACTGCTGCTGTTCACGGGATTGTCCGCCCTGCCGTTCGAACTGCTCGGCGCCGAGCCCACGGAACAGGTGCGGGCGATGGCGGCCACCAGAGCCGCCATCGCCCGCTACTCGCTCGACCTGGTCGATCAGACCGGCTGAGGTTCCCTGGTCTCGTCGACCTGTGCCGGGTCCGCGGCGTCGTCGTCGACCATCGTGGTCTCGTCGAACGGGTCATCGCCGGAGAGCACCCGGTCCAGCTGGGCCCGGTCGATGCTGCCGGTCCAGTGGCCGATGAGGACCGTGCCCACCGCGTTGCCCGCGAAGTTCGTGAGCGCCCGCGCCTCGGACATGAACCGGTCGATGCCGACGATGAGGCCGACGCCGTCGACCATCTCGGGGCGGTGCGACTGCAGGCCACCGGCCAGGACGGCCATGCCGGAACCGGTCACGCCGGCCGCACCCTTCGCGGCGATCATCATGAACAGCAGCAGGGAGATCTGCTCACCGATGGCGAGCGGGCTACCGATCGCCTCGGCGATGAAGATCGAGGCCATGGTCAGGTAGATCGCGGTGCCGTCGAGGTTGAACGAGTAGCCCGTGGGGATCACCACGCCGACCGTGGTCTTGTCGACGCCGGCGTGCTCGAGCTTGGCGATCACCCGCGGGAGAGCCGACTCGGAGGACGACGTCGCCAGGATCAGCAGGAACTCGCGGCCGAGGTAGCGCAGCAGCGAGAAGATGTTGACGCCGGCGGCGACCTTGAGGAGCGTGCCCAGGACCACGAACACGAAGAGCAGGCAGGTGACGTAGAACCCGATCATCAGCACGCCGAGGCTCTTGAGTGCGTCGACGCCACCCTGGCCGGTGACCGCCGCCATCGCGCCGAAGGCACCGACGGGCGCGGCCCACATGATCATGCCGAGCAGGCGGAAGACCAGGCGCTGGACGTGGCCGACGACGGTCAGGACCGGGGCGCCGGCGGCACCCATCCGCTGGAGGGCGAAGCCGACGAGCAGCGCGACGAGCAGGGTCTGCAGCACGCTGCCACTGGTGAGGGCACTGAACAGCGAGGTCGGGATGATGCCGAGCAGGAACGCGGTCGTGTCGGCGTGCCCCTCCGCGGCCTTCTCCTGTGCGATCGCCGCAGCGTCGGCGGTGAGGCTCAGGCCGTCACCCGGGTGCAGCAGGTTGCCGACGACCATGCCGATGGTCAGCGCGGCGGTCGACATCACGAGGAAGTAGACCAGCGCCATCCCGCCGACCTTGCCGACCTTGGCGGCGCTGGCCACCGAGCCGACGCCGAGCACGATCGTGCAGAAGATGATCGGCTGGATCATCATCTTGATCAGGTTGACGAAGCCTTCGCCGAGTGGCTTGAGCTCGACGGCGAAGCCCGGGAAGACCAGGCCGGTGGCGATACCGAGGATGACCGCCACGATCACCGCGAGATAGAGGTAGTGGGTGGCGCGAGAGCCTTGGCTCTTCGTCGCACTGGTGCTCGTCGTACTCATCGATCCTCCTGGTCCGGGGACCCCGGATCGGGGTCTTCGGCCACTCTGCGATGTGATGTGACCTGCGTCACCGTTGTGTTCTTTGTGTTCGCGACGAGCGACGCAATCAACAACGGCCGATGGGAGAGACTGCAGACGTGCCCCGCCTGCCTCGCCTCCTGCGCGACCGGTCGGTCGCGCGCCAGGTGCTGCTCCTGCAGGTCGCGATCGTGCTGCTCCTGGTCGTCACCGCGATCGCGCTGGCGGCGTACGACGCCCGGCGGGACTCACGCAGCCGGGCAACCGAGCGCGCGGTGGCCGTGGCCCAGACCGTGGCCGACTCCCCCACCGTCCGCGATGCCCTGGCGAGCGATGACCCGACCGTGACACTGCAGCCGTGGGCCGAGGACGTCCGCCAGGACACCGACACCGACTTCGTCGTGATCATGTCGCTGAACCGGAACCGCTTCACCCACCCCGATCCCGACCAGATCGGGCGCCCGTTCGCCGGCGACCTCGGCACGGCCCCCGACGGTGAGGTCTTCACCCAGCAGTACACCGGGAGCCTCGGTCCGTCCGTGCGATCCGTGGTGCCGGTCATGAACGGCGATCGCGTCGTTGCGTTCGTCTCCGTCGGGATCACGGTCAGCGACATCAACCGCGGCCTGCGTCGCGATGTCGGCGTGATCCTGTTGTGGGCGGGACTGGTGCTGCTGGCTGGCCTGGTCGGAGCGGCGTTGCTCGGTCGGCGTCTGCAGCGGATCACCCACGGGCTCGGCGAGAAGGAACTCGCCCGGATGTATGAGTACTACTCGGCTGTCCTGCACTCGGTGCGCGAAGGCCTGCTGCTGCTCGACGGCGACGGACGCGTGCAGTTGGTCAACGACGAAGCCCGTCGTCTGCTCGCCCTGCCCGATGACGTGATCGGGCGCGCGGTGGGCGACCTCGGCCTGGCTCCGGGCCTGGTGGCTGCTGCCCGCGGCGAGACGGCCGAGTCCGACGAGCTCTATCTCGCCGGCGAACGCATCCTCGTGGTCTCGTCTGCGCCGGCCCGCTGGCAGGGCCGCGACGTCGGCTCGGTCGTGACCCTGCGCGACCACACCGAGCTGCGTTCGGTCACCGGCGAGCTCGAGATCGTGCGTCGACTCACCGAGTCGCTGCGCTCCCAGAACCACGAGTCCGCCAACCGCCTGCACACCGTGGTGTCCCTCATCGAGCTCGGCCGCAGCGACGAGGCCGTCGAGTTCGCCACCGCGGAACTCCAGGTCGCGCAGGTGCTCGCCGACCAGGTGGTTGCGGCGGTCGACGACCCGGTGGTCGCTGCCCTGCTGCTCGGCAAGTCCGCCGAAGCGGCCGAACAGGGCATCGAGTTCGTCATCGCCGGCGAGGTGCCGGCCGGCTCCGGGATCCCGCCCCGCGACCTGGTCACCTTGCTCGGCAACCTCGTCGACAACGCCTTCGACGCGGTGGCCGATGCGGACCAACGACGGGTCGAGGTGCGGTTGTCCGGCGAGCCGGAGCGCCTGGAGATCCGGGTCGGCGACAGCGGGCCGGGGCTCGAGGAATCCGCCGTCGCGCACGTGCTCGAACGCGGCTGGACCACCAAGGCCGCACCGGGCACGGGTCGCGGCCTCGGCCTTGCCCTGGTCGTCCAGGTCGCACGCCGCCACGGAGGCACGGTCGACGTCGGGCGCTCCGCCCTCGGTGGCGCCGAGTTCACGGTCGTCCTGCACCCCTCGGATCCGGCATGAACGTGCGCGTCCTCGTCGTGGAGGACGAGGCCCTCGCCGCCGAGGCGCATGCGTCGTACGTCGCCCGACTGGCCGGCTTCGAACTCGCCGGTGTCGCGCGATCCGCCCGGGACGCCGTACGCGCTCTCGACACGGCGCGGGCCGCCGACACCCCCGTCGACCTGGTCCTGCTCGACATGAACCTTCCGGACGGACACGGGTTGTCCCTGCTCGCGGGCCTGCGTACGGCCGGCCACCAGTGCGACGTGATCGCCGTGACCGCTGCCCGCGACACCGCGATCGTGCGCCAGGCCGTCGGTCAGGGCGTCGTGCTCTACCTGTTGAAGCCGTTCACGTTCGCCACGTTCCGGTCGAAACTGGAGCAGTACGCCGCCTACCGTGCCCAGTTGGCCGACACCCCGGACGAGGTCGTGCAGGACGAGGTCGACCGGTTGCTCGGGGCACTGCGTCCGAACTCGGCCGCGCCACTGCCCAAGGGCATGAGCACCGAGACCCTGCGCGGAGTGACCGCGGCCCTGCGCGACGCTGGCGAAGGACTCTCCGCCAGCGCGGCCGCCGGGGTCGTCGGGATCTCGCGCGTCACGGCGCGGCGCTACCTCGAGCACCTGGCCGATCAGGGCCTCGCGCAGCGCAATGCCCGCTACGGCGGCGGCAGCGGACGCCCCGAGGTCGTCTACACCTGGCGCTGACGCCCCGGCTTACGCCAGGTCGAGACCCGGGTAGAGCGGGTGCTTGTCCAGCAGCTCGGCCGAGATCCCGCGGATCTTGTCGGCCATGCCGTCGGCCAGCTTGTAGGTCGCCTTCGACGGCGCACCGGCCTTGTTGACGCCGGCCTCGGTGTTGCTGAGGACGTCGACGACCAGCTCGGCCACCTTGTCGAACTCGTCGTGGCCGAAGCCGCGGGTGGTGAGCGCGGGCGTACCGAAACGGATGCCGGTGGTGTACCAGGCACCGTTCGGGTCGTTCGGCACCGAGTTGCGGTTGGTGACGACGCCGGCGTCGAGCAGGGCCGACTCGGCCTGGCGACCGGTGAGGCCGTACTTCGCGACGTCGAGCAGCACGATGTGGTTGTCGGTGCCGCCCGTGACCAGCTTGGCGTCGCGGCTCAGGAAGCCTTCGGCGAGCGACTTCGCGTTGTCAGCGACGTTCTGCGAGTAGGTCTGGAACTCGGGCGTGCGGGCCTCGGCGAACGCGACAGCCTTGGCCGCCATGACGTGCGAGAGCGGGCCGCCGAGGACCATCGGGCAACCGCGGTCGACGCTCGGGGCGTACTCCTCGGTCGCGAGGATGAAGCCACCACGCGGGCCTCGGAGCGACTTGTGCGAGGTGCTGGTGACCACGTGGGCGTAAGGAACCGGGTCCTCCTCGCCCTGGAAGACCTTGCCCGCGACCAGACCGGCGAAGTGCGCCATGTCGACCATCAGGGTGGCGCCGACCTCGTCAGCGATCTCGCGCATCTTGGCGAAGTTCACGCGACGCGGGTAGGCGGAGTAACCGGCCACCAGGATCAGCGGCTTGAACTCCTTGGCCTTGGCGCGCAGGGCGTCGTAGTCAATGAGCCCGGTCTCGGGGTTGGTGCCGTACTGCTGCTGGTGGAACATCTTGCCGCTGATGTTCGGGCGGAAGCCGTGGGTGAGGTGGCCGCCGGCATCCAGGCTCATGCCGAGCAGGCGCTGGTTGCCGAACTCGTGGCGCAGCTTCTCCCAGTCGGCGTCGCTGAGGTCGTTCATGTTCTTGACGCCAGCGTTCTGCAGCCACGGCCCTTCGACGCGGTGGGCGAGGATCGCCCAGTACGCCGTCAGGTTGGCGTCGATGCCGGAGTGCGGCTGGATGTAGGCGTACTCGGCACCGAACAGCTCGCGGGCGTGCTCAGCGGCGATCGACTCGACGGTGTCGACGTTCTGGCAGGCGGCGTAGAAGCGGTGCCCGACGGTGCCCTCGGCGTACTTGTCGCTGAACCAGGTGCCCATCGTGAGGAGCACGGCGGGCGAGGCGTAGTTCTCGCTCGCGATCAACTTGAGCGACGACCGCTGGTCAGCCAGCTCCTGGCGGGTGGCCTCCGCAATGCGGGGCTCGACACCGGCAATGACCTGCAGCGCCTGGCTGTAGGCACTGCTGACGAGGTCGGCGTTGGGGATCTGGGCGGAGTTGTCGCTCATGGCGCACAGACTAGTGCCGCACTCCGACGACCGGCGCAAGGGCCGGTGCACCACCATGGCTGGCGAGGTGGCAGGTACCGCCTCGTGTGACCTGCGTCGCAGTCCACGGGTAAACCAGCGGCCTCAACCTCCAAACGTTTCGCATCGTGAGACCTCGGTCCACACTATGAGATTGACATTTGGTGGGAACGCGTCCGAGGGATGAGACTCATTGACATGGTCTCTGCTGCAACTCACGCGCACCTCGTGGTTCGTCGCCACGTGGACTTCGGGCGCATGGGCAGCATGATGTGTCGGCCCCGCTGATCACGCCACCCGTCACCCTCGAGTCGCGCGCCCGTTCACCACGGGGCGCCCATCAGCGAAGGACCTCCTCTCCGCATGCCCGACCTGCGCTTCCAGTCCCAGCCTCCTCGTCACACTGACGTGCCCCGCCCCCGCCGCGCGGAGGGCCAGTGGGCATTCGGTTACACCGAGCCGCTGAACAAGAACGAGCAGTCCAAGAAGGACGACGACCCGCTCAACGTGCGGGACCGGATCCTCTACACGTACTCCAAGCGTGGCTTCGACTCGATCGACCCGGCCGACCTGCGGGGACGCTTCCGGTGGCTCGGCCTCTACACCCAGCGCCGGCCCGGCATCGACGGCGGCCGCACGGGCTCGATGGAGGAGGAGGAGCTGGACGACCGCTTCTTCATGCTCCGGGTCCGCTCCGACGGCAAGCTCCTCTCGGCCGAGGCCGTGCGCACCCTGGGCCAGATCGGCATCGACTTCGCCCGCGACACCGCGGACGTCACCGACCGCGAGAACATCCAGTACCACTGGATCGAGATCGAGAGCATCCCGGAGATCTGGGAGCGCCTCGAGACGGTCGGCCTGCACTCGATGGAGGCCTGTGGTGACTCGCCGCGTCCCTTCCTGGGTTCGCCGGTCGCCGGCGTCGCCGCTGACGAGATCATCGACGGCACCCCTGCTCTCGAGGAGATCGAGCGCCGCTACCTGAACAACAAGGACTTCTCGAACTTCCCCCGGAAGTTCAAGACCGCCCTGACCGGTCACCCCAGCCACGACGTCTCCCCCGAGACCAACGACGTGTCGTTCGTCGGCACCGTGCACCCCGAGCACGGCCCCGGCTTCGACGTCTGGGTCGGCGGCGGCCTGTCCACCAACCCGATGCTCGCGCAGAAGCTCGGCGTCTGGATCCCGCTCGACGAGGTCGCGGACGTGTGGGCCGGCGTCGCCGGCATCTTCCGCGACTACGGCTACCGCCGTCTGCGCTCGCGCGCCCGCCTGAAGTTCCTGGTCGCCGACTGGGGCGTGGAGAAGTTCCGCGAAGTGCTCGAGAACGAGTACCTCGGCAAGTCGCTCGTCTCGAACGCGTCCCCCGAGGCGCCCGTGGGCCACCGTGACCACATCGGTGTCCACGCACAGAAGGATGGCAAGTTCTACGTCGGCCTCGCCCCGTCCGCCGGCCGGATCTCGGGCACGGCCCTGGTCCAGCTCGCCGAGCTGATCGAGGAGTACGGCGTCGCCGGCGCCCGCCTGACGCCGTACCAGAAGATCGTGTTGATCGGCGTGGACGGCGACAAGGTCGATGCCCTCCTGGAGAAGCTCGACGAGATCGGCCTGACCGCGCGCCCCTCGAACTGGCGCCAGAACACGATGGCCTGCACCGGCATCGAGTTCTGCAAGCTCGCCATCGTCGACACCAAGGAACGCTCGCGCCTGCTCACGCTGGAGCTCGAGAAGCGTTTCCCGGACCTCGACACGCCCATCACGATCAACGTGAACGGTTGCCCGAACGCCTGCGCCCGGACGCAGATCGCCGACATCGGCCTCAAGGGCCAGCTCGTCACCGACGAGAACGGCGACCAGGTCGAGGGCTTCCAGGTCCACCTCGGTGGTGCCACCGGCCTGAACGCCAACTTCGGACGCAAGCTGCGCGCCCACAAGGTCACCAGCAAGGGCCTGGACGACTACGTCACCGTCGTGGTCACCAACTTCCTTGCCGACCGCACCGAGGGCGAAGCCTTCGACGTCTGGGTGCACCGCGCCGACGAGGACCTGCTGCGCGGCGACAAGACGCTCGAGTCGGTCTGATGTCCGAGGAAGCCGGATCAGCGAGCGGGCGGGGTGGGACGCCGTTCCACTGCCCGTTCTGCAGCGACACCGACCTGTGGCCCCATGAGCCCGCGGGTTGGGAATGCCGCAGCTGTCTCCGCGCTTTCACCCTCACCTCGCTCGGCATGATCAGCCGGGCCTCCACCACTTCTGAAGGAGGTGCCTCATGACCGCTCCGGCCACCGCCAGCGCGCGGGCCTTCCGTGGCGCCTCGACCGAGGGCCGCTCCCCTGAACAACTGCGCGAACTGGTGTCCCACTGGGGCGCCGAGCTCGAGCTCGCCCCGCCCGAGGTCATCATCGAGTGGGCCGCGGCGACGTTCGGCGACCGGTTCTGCATCACCTCCTCGATGGGTGACGCGGTGCTCGCGCACCTGGCCCAGAAGGTCGTGCCCAACGTCGACGTCGTCTTCCTCGACACCGGATACCACTTCGTCGAGACCATCGGCACCCGCGACGCGGTCGCCGCCACGATGAACGTCAACCTGCTCTCGATCACCCCCGTGCAGTCGGTGGCCGAGCAGGACGCCGAGTACGGCCCCGAGCTCTACAAGCGCGACCCTGACCTGTGCTGCGCATTGCGCAAGGTCAAGCCGCTCGCCGACTCCCTGGCCAACTACGACGCCTGGGCCACTGGCCTGCGCCGCGCCGAGACGCACAACCGCGTGATCGCACCGGTCATCGGCTGGGACGCCAAGAAGCAGAAGGTCAAGGTCTCCCCCATGGCCCGCTGGAGCGACGAGCAGGTAGAGCGCTACATCGCCGAGAACGGCGTGCTCGTCAACCCGCTCGTGTACGACGGCTACCCGTCCATCGGCTGCGCGCCCTGCACCCGGCGCGTCGCCCCCGGCGAGGACCCGCGCAGCGGGCGCTGGGCCGGCACCAACAAGACCGAATGCGGCATTCACTCATGAAGGCAGCACCCATGACAGCCGAGAAGGGAACCAACTGATGGCCGCTCCCGCCCTCATTGCCCTGGCCCACGGCAGTCGCGACCCTCGCTCTGCCGCGACTGTCACGGCGCTTGTCGACGCAACGAAGAAGTTGCGCCCCGACCTGCGCATCGAACGCGCCTTCCTCGACCTGGCCAAGCCGAACTTCCACACCGTGGTCGACCGGCTGGTCAAGGCCGGGTTCGAAGAGATCGTCGTCGTGCCGTTGCTCCTCGTCGAGGCGTTCCACGCCCGCGTCGACGTGCCCTCGGTGATCGCCGAGGCCACCGCTCGCCACCCCGGTCTGCAGATCCGCGCGACCGAGGTGCTCGGCCTGGAGCCCCGCTTCCTCGAGGTGCTCGACGAACGACTCCGCGAAGCGCTCAAGGGCGCCCGGGTGCGTGAACTCGACGCCCTCGTCCTCGCTGCGGCTGGTTCCACGGACCCGCTGGCCAACCAGGCCGTCGCCCGTCTGGCCCGCCTCTGGGGCGCGCACCACAAGCTGCCCGTGACCGCTGCGTACGCGTCCAGCGCTCCGCCGGCCACGGGTGAAGCCGTGCGCCAGTTCCGGGCTGAGGGTCGCCGTCACATCGCCGTCGCGTCGCTGTTCCTGGCCCCTGGTGGCCTGCAGGACCGCGCCGCTGAACTGGCGATCGAGGCCGGTGCCGTTGCCGTGTCCGAGCCGCTGGGTGCCCACCCGGAGATCGCCCGGACCATCCTGGCCCGCTACGCCGTGGGTGCGGTCGAACTCGTACCCGTCTGACCCGAAATCAGGTGCGCCGGTCCCGCGAGTGCGGTGAACTGTCGTCATGGGTGGAGTCGATGAGCCGGGATTGCCGACGTTGTACGAATGGGCAGGCGGCCTGGCTCCGCTGCGCCTGATGATCGACAATTTCTACGACCGGGTCGAAGCCGACGCTGCCCTGTCGGGTTTCTTCCCGGGCGGAGTCTCGGAGCATCACCGGGCTCATGTCGCCGACTGGTGGGCCGAGGTGCTCGGCGGGCCGGCCACGTACACGGAGCAGCACGGCGGATACGAGTCCATGCTCAGGCACCATCTCGACCTGGCCATCACGCCGGCGCAACGGCATCGGTTCGCGAGCACGATGAGTCTCGCCGCCGACGATGCGGAGTTGCCCGCCGACCCGGAGTTCCGTGCGGCCATCATCGGATACCTCGAGTGGGGCACCCGCCTGGCCATGGAGAACTCCCAACCCGGGGCCGAACCGGTCGAGCACGCACCCACCCCGCGCTGGGGCTGGGGTGTGGCGCCGCCGTACCAGGGGTGACGGCGGTGCGATGGATGAAGAAGCCTGCGTCGAGCCTCGATCGTGGACGTTCCGTGGGCACGAGCGGCCCCGGACTGGCAGGCTCTGCGTCGTGTCTTCCCGCCTCGTCATCGGAGCCCTGCTCGTCGTACTCCTGAGCGCGTGTGGCGGCGAGGACGTTGCCCCGACCGTGCCGAAGCCGATCGGTGTCGCGGACGTGAGCAGCGCGACGCCGAGTCCTACGACGATCACCACCCCGACGCCGCCGGAGCCATCGGCCAGTTGCACTTGGCCCGACGAGGTGTCGGCGAACGGTTCCGGCTTCGTCGTCGAGCTCAACATCATGTCCGGCAACCCGAATCCGGCCTGGCGGCTGACCAAGGCCGAGGGTACGAAGTTGCGACTCCTGGTGGCCGGCCACCGGGAGGTGCTGGATCTCGACGGCCCCGACGAACTGGGCGGCTATGGGGTCACGGCTGACGGAGCCGCCGTCGAGTTCCTCGACCGGCGCGGTCTTCCCGAGCGGTTCTGGGTCCAGGGCGACAACGAGATCGCCGAGTTCCTCGGCGAGACGCTTCCCTGCTGATCGCGACGCGATCAGAAGGTCAGGTACACCAGCCCGAGACCGGCGCTGATCAGTACCACGATCGACAGCAACACCAGACCAGCGGTCACCATCAGGTCCAGCGCAACCTGGCCGGGCCTGGTGGGCGCCGTAGTCGGCCGGGTGCGCCACAGCAACGCGAGGACGATGGCCGAGGACCCCATGACAAGGGCGTCCGCGAGCAGCAACTGGCCCACGGGCATGACCAGCAGGATCAAGGGAAGCGGCAGGGCAGCCAGAACAATCGAGACAGCCGCGAGGGCCATCAGTGTCTTGCGGGCCGTCTCGTTGCCCGCCAGCGTCCCGACCGCGCAAGCGGCAGCGGCCGCGCCGCCCAGGGCCGCCACGTATCCGATCGTTCCGCCGTAGGCGATCGCCACGTAGAGGAACGTCGGGATCGCCACCGCCTCCACCACGAGGGTCAGGGTCACCGCGGCCCGGATCTGGGTGGGGACCTCGCGCTGGAGAAGAACCGTACTCACCAGAGGAGGCTAACAAGGAAAGCGAGAAGGGACCGAGTCAGGACTGGGCTCGGCAAGACTCTGCGCGTCTGGTCCTCGGCCCGGGCGGCTGTGCCAATCCGCACGCTGAGGTCGTCGAGTTCGTCGAGCATGTCCCCCACGCCCCAGACCTGATTGCGCTTGCGGTCGGTCAGCGGCCGAAGAACCTCTGCTTCGACGAGTGCGTCGACCGCGCGGTAGACGGCACTGGTCGTACCCCCCACCTTCAGTTCCGCCTCTGACGTCGTGAAGACCGGCATCAGGAGGAGCGCCTCCAGCAGCCGCTGTGTCGCGCTCCCCCTGCGACCTCGCCCGACCGCTTCGCGCCATCCCTCAGGAAACTCACACTTGCATCGGCCCGGAGCGGTCAGAGCACCAACGACTCCAGCAGGTGCTCGAGGGTGCGGGCGGGGTCGGCGCTCACGCCGCCGTGCACTGGTCCGGGCTGGATCACGGTGCTTCGCGGCGCCTTGAGGAAGCCGAACCGGGTGCTCGCATCGTCGCGGGACTCCCGGACGCCGTACGCCGTGGCGC
The DNA here is from genome assembly GCF_014108865.1 of Nocardioides sp. WS12. Classification (NCBI taxonomy): domain Bacteria; kingdom Bacillati; phylum Actinomycetota; class Actinomycetes; order Propionibacteriales; family Nocardioidaceae; genus Nocardioides; species Nocardioides sp. WS12. The sequence goes on from NZ_CP053928.1 coordinate 3,450,058, forward strand.
GGACGCCCACGCCGAAGGCAGTGTGCGCCTCGCCGCGACAGACCCGGTCGATCATCGCGAGGGCCGCACGCACGGAGTCCAGGTCGATGCCCGGATCAAGTGCCCGGATCCGTTCCTCGTTGACGGCCGTCCGGACGCCCAGGAAGTTGTCGCTCGGGCAGTGCACGACGACGCCGACGTTGACGAACTCCTCGCGCTCGACGCGAGGAACGCAGCGCAACGTGACGTACTGGTAGGGCTTCATGCGGACTCCCCCGCACTCGGCAGCCAGGCGCGGCCGCCGTCACGACGGGCCCGCAGGAACGCCGCGTAGTGCGCGCGCACGGCAGTGGGGTCATCGGCGCCAGGCGTCGCCTCCAGCCAGTCGTCGCTGACGTCGGCGAGCACCGCATCGATCGCGTCGTCACTCAGTCGTTCCGCGAGTACGGCGTCCTGGGCCCGCGCCTCGGAGGCGTACTCGCGCAGGATGTGCTCCGAGGCGTCGTACGCCTGGCCCGCGAAGCGCGCCGGATCGCCGGGGCCACCGGACCACGAGTGGTGGAAGTAGAGCGAGGCGCCGTGGTCGATCGCGTGCAGGACACCGCGCCAGACCAGCAGGTTCGGGTTGCGCCAACTGCGGTCGACGTTGGCCGTGAACGCATCGAGCCAGAGCACCCGGCCGGCGAGGTCGCGATCCGGCTCGGAACCGGGGTCATAGCCGAAGGAGCCGGGCAGGAAGTCGATCCCGAGGTTCAGTCCGGCGCTCGCGTTGATCAGGTCCTGCACCTCCTCGTCGGCCTCGTACCGGGCGATGTCGGGGTCGAGGTCCAGGACGACCTGATCGGGCGTCGGGATCTCGAGTCGCCGAGCGAGGCCCGCGACGATCACCTCGGCGACGAGGACACGGAGTCCCTGGCCGGCGCCGCGGAACTTGCAGACGTAGGTGCCCAGGTCCTCGGCCTCGACGATCCCGGGCAGGCTGCCGCCTTCACGCAACGGCGTGACGTAGCGGGTGACCCGCACGGTCGGAAGGGTCACAGGGGCTTCTCATCGGCGAGGCGCTGCTTCTCGACAGCGACGTCGAAGTCCGCCTTCGGCCAGTCGAGGTCGAGGGACTTGAGGGCGTCCAGGAGCAGCGTGCCGATGGCGAGGTTGCGGTACCACTTCTTGTCCGCCGGGATCACGTGCCAGGGCGCGACCTCCGTGTTGGTCCGCTCGATCGCGATCTCGTAGGCCTCCCGGTAGGCCGGCCACTCGGCACGCTCGTCGAGGTCGCCCGGGTTGAACTTCCAGTGCTTGGCGGGATCCTCGAGGCGATCGAGCAGTCGCTGCTTCTGCTCCTCTGCCGAGATGTGCAACATGCACTTGATGATCGTGGTGCCGTTGGCGGCGAGGTCCGCTTCCCACGCGTTGATGGCGCCGTAGCGTCGCTCGATCTCGTCCGGCTCGGCGAAGGAGCGGACCCGGGCGATCAGGACGTCCTCGTAGTGCGACCGGTCGAAGACACCGATGACGCCAACGGGCGGCAGGGCGTTGGTGATCCGCCACAGGAAGTCGTGGGCACGCTCTTCCTCGGTGGGCGCCTTGAACGACGTGATCCGGACGCCCTGCGGGTCAACGAGGCCGACGGTGGAACGCAGCGTCCCTCCCTTGCCGGAGGTGTCCATGCCCTGCAGCACCAGCAGGATGTTGCGCTTGCCCTCGGCCTTGCCGTCGGCCCACAGGCGCTCCTGCAGGTCGGCGAGCTCGGGACCCATGGCGATCAGGTCCTCAGCGCCGGTCGTCTTGTTGCCGTCGTAGCCGGGCGCAGCATCGGTGTCGATCGAGCCGAGGTCGACCGGACCGGGCGCGATCCGCAGGGAGGAGGTCCGGTCCGAAACCGGGAACGCTGTCATGGGGCGACCCTAATGCGCCTTGCCGCCCTGGCGGTTCACGAGCGGCGGTGTCGATGACCAGGGGAAGTCAATCCAGGCGTCCGTACGACGCCACACGTATTCGGCGTTGATCACGGTCCACGGCTTCTCGTAGATCACGGCCGTGCGGGCTTCGGCGACATGGTCGGCGAAGAAGTCGCGCACCACCTCGAGGGTCTTGCCGGTGTCGGCGACGTCGTCGGCGATCAGCACCTTCATGCCGGTGAGGTCGATCGCGGCCGGGGTGGGCGGCAGCATCATGGGCACGTCGAGGCGCTGGTTGACGCCGGTGTAGAACTCGACGTTGACCGCCGACAGGTTCTTCACGTCCAGCGCATAGCCCAGCCCCATGGCGAGACCGAGGCCACCGCGGGCGATCGCGAGCACGATGTCGGGCTCGAAGCCGTCATCGACGACCTGTTGCGCAAGCTCACGGACGGCGGTGCCGAACAGGTCGTAGGTCAGGACCTCGCGAACGGGGGGCGGCGTCTCACTCGTCGTCACCCGACCATTCTGGGGCACCGAGCTCGCGCTTGACCACGGCATAGGCCAGACCGGGTGAGTACCCCTTGCGAGCGAGCATCCCCACCAGCCGCCGGGTGGCGACCTGGGTGTCGAGGCCGCGCATGCTGCGCAGCTTCTTGCGCACCAGGACGCCAGCCGCGTCCTCCTCGTCACCGGGGTCGACCTCGGCCAGCACCGTGCGGGCGGTCTCGTCGGCGATGCCCTTGCGGCGCAGCTCGGCGGCCAGGGCCGTTCGGGCGAGCCCGCGGGTGCGTTGCCGACTGTCGACCCAGGCGCGTGCGAACGCCTCGTCGTTGATCAGCCCGACCTCCTCGAACCGGTCGAGCAGCCTGCCCGCCACGTCCTCAGGGACGTTGCGACGGGCCAGCCGCTCCTCCAGTTCATGGCGGCTCCGAGCGGTGATGCTCAGCTGGTCGAGCAGGATCTTGCGCGCGACCGACTCGGGATCGGCGTCCTCGGTCCACCCGAGGTCGTCGGGCGGTTCAGCCCTGCGGTTGGGCCACTGCGCCATTGCCTACCTCCCAGAAGACGGTCCGGGGGTTTCGAGGCTCGTCGCTGGCGCTCCTCGCACCTCAACCACCGGTGCCGCTGGTTGAGGTGTGAGCGCAGCGAGCCTCGAAACCAGCGTCAGAAGGAATCCACACCGATGGGCTCGTCGGAGAGCGCGTCGTTGTCGACCGTCGGCGTCACACCCAGCGTCTCGAGGATTCGCTTCTCGAGCTCGTTGGCGAGGTCCGGGTTGTCCTTGAGGAAGGTCCGGGCGTTCTCCTTGCCCTGGCCGAGCTGGTCGCCTTCGTAGGTGTACCAGGCGCCGGCCTTGCGGACGAGACCCGCTTCGACACCGACGTCGATCAGGCCGCCCTCGCGGCTGATGCCCTTGCCGTACATGATGTCGAACTCGGCCTGCTTGAACGGCGGGGCGACCTTGTTCTTCACGACCTTGACGCGGGTCCGGTTGCCGACCATGTCGGTGCCGTCCTTGAGCGTCTCGATCCGACGGACGTCGAGGCGCACCGAGGAGTAGAACTTCAGCGCCCGACCACCCGTGGTGGTCTCGGGCGAGCCGAACATGACACCGATCTTCTCGCGGAGCTGGTTGATGAAGATCATCGTGGTGTTCGAGTTGTTGAGCGCACCGGTCATCTTGCGCAATGCCTGGCTCATCAGTCGCGCCTGGAGACCGACGTGGCTGTCACCCATCTCGCCCTCGATCTCGGCGCGCGGCACGAGCGCGGCCACCGAGTCGATGACGATCAGGTCGAGCGCGCCGGAGCGGATCAGCATGTCGGCGATCTCAAGCGCCTGCTCACCGGAGTCGGGCTGGGAGACCAGCAGGGAGTCGGTGTCGACGCCGAGCGCCTTGGCGTAATCGGGGTCGAGCGCGTGCTCGGCGTCGATGAAGGCCACGATGCCGCCGGCCGCCTGGGCGTTGGCCACCGCGTGCAGGGCGACCGTCGTCTTACCGCTGGACTCGGGACCGTAGATCTCCACGACCCGGCCGCGCGGCAGCCCGCCAATGCCCAGGGCCACGTCCAGCGCGATCGCGCCGGTGGGGATCACTTCGAGGGGCGCACGGGTGTCGTCACCGAGGCGCATCACCGAGCCCTTGCCGTAGTTCTTCTCGATGCTGAGCAGCGCTGCGTCGAGCGCCTTCATCCGGTCATCGCCAGCCATGTTGTTCGCTCCTGGTGTCGTGGTGAGGTCGGTACATCGGCGACGTTATGACGAGGTCCCGACACAGCCTGATCAGCCGGGTCGTGGGTGTGGACAAACACGTCTGTACGTCGTACCTGTGGACGGTTGGCGGTCGAGCCAGCGTCCAGTGGGACCAAACCTAGACGAACAGGTGTTCGAAGTGGTTCAGGCCGTCCGGCGTGTCGTCTCGAGTGCTGCGCGTGCTGAGGCGCCGAGCACGCCGACGACCAGCACGAGGCTCGCGAGCGCCAGCGTCGGGTAGTCACCGAGATCGACGATCACGCCCGCCAGCGCACCGGTGACAGCAGCGGTCAGGCCCATCACGAGGTCCGAAGTGCCCTGCACGTCGGTGCGTGCCTCGAGCGGTGCGTGCTCCGCCACGAGCGTCGACGCCGAGACCATCACCAGCGACCAACCAACGCCGAGCAGGAACAGCCCGGCGGTCACCTGCCACGACATGCCGGTGGGCGCCGAGGCGCACAACAGCAACGCGACGAGGAGCGTCACTCCCCCGGCGCCGAGCACTGCCGGTCGCCCGACGCGGTCGGCCAGGATCCCCACCAGCGGCGAGAACGCGAACATGCCGAGCACGTGGACACTGATCACGATGCCGATCACTTCGAGCCCCGAGCCGCCGTGCTCCATGTGCAGCGGGGTCATCACCATGACGCCGACCATGGTCGCGTGGGCCAGGGCGAGCGCCGCGATCGCGTAGGCGAGGATCGGTCGCTCCCTGATCGCCGTCATCGCGCGCCCCCACGACGAACGGCCACCGGCGACGCGTGGGGCGCGCCCTGCGGCGGCGTCGGCCTCGCCCTCGAGTTGCTGGGCGAGCAACAGCGGGTCGGGCCGCAGGAGCAGGCCGACGACCAGGGCGGCGAGCAGCATGCCCATCGCCCCGAGGGCGAAGGGTCCCGTCAGTTCGGGGATGTCGACGGCGTCCGCGAAGGCTCCCGCGGGACCGGTCAGGTTCGGTCCGGCGACCGCCCCGATGGTGGTCGCCCACACGACGAGCGACAAGGAGCGGGCCCGGGTCGCATCGGTCGCGAGGTCGGTGGCGGCGTAGCGCGCGGCACTGTTGGCCGCCGTACCAGCACCCAGGAGGACGGCTCCGACGAGCAGGACGAGCATCGACCCGACGACACCGGCGACGACGGCGAGCACTCCGCCGCAGGCGCCGATGAGGTAGCCGCTCATCAGACCGGTCCGCCGTCCGCGGCGCGCCATCAGCGGCGCCAGCAGGAACGAGATCACGGCCGCGCCGAGGACCTGCGCGGTCTGCGCGAGGCCGGACTGCGCCTCCGAACCGGACAGCTCGCGGGCGAGCAGGGAGGCGGTGGCGATGCCGATGGTGATGCCGACGGCACCGACCGCCTGGGTCAGGACCAGGACACGGACGGTACGACGCTGCGCGGCGACGACCGAGAGCGCAGAAGTCTCCGTGGTCACCGCTCGCTCGCCGGCAACTCGAGCTGCGCCCAGACCGCGCGCCACACCTGCTTGGGCTGGTCGCCCGCATCGATCGCCTCGCGAACCGTGCGGCCGCCGAGGCTCGCCATCACGAAGTGATCCGCCCAGACGTGCGCGTAGCCCGACCCGAGGTGGCGCTCCATCCGCTCCCAGAACTCCGTGTGCCGCACCCGTTCATCATCGCTGGTCGAGCCAGCGGACGTCCCATCGGTGATGGATCACGTCGTGCAGGTGATAGCGACCGAGCGTGTCCACGGTGAACACGCTGCCGTTGCTGCGGCGACCCGGGCGGTCCCAGGCGTCGGCCGTCACCGCGTCGTAGAGGACTGCCGTGGCCTCGGCTGCCGCCACCAGATCGGGTACGACGTCCGCCGGGTCCTGCAGGTCGTAGCGATCTGCAACGGCGGACTCGTCCTGGTCCCAGTTCGCGAAGACGGGGTCGTCGTCCGTGAGCATCTGCTCCAGTCGCCCGGCGAAGATCCGGTGCACGTCGCGGACGTGGCAGGCGTACTCGGTGGGCGACCAGACCGTCGGTTCAGGACGCTGCCGGGCTCGGGGGTCGCCGAGCGCCGCAGACCAGTGGGCGGCGTTCTCACGGATCGTCGTACCCATCGTCGATCGACCCACATCCGCAGCAACGAAGCCGCATTCGGCGCAGGCCTGGTCGAGCACCCAGGTCCAGTCCTTGGTGTCCGGCGGGGGCAACGGTGCGGTCGTCATGCGCCCATCCTCACGGCTGCGTCAGTACCGGCACGAGCGATATCCGGTCATCCTCCGTCGAGGGACTGCCAGTGTCAGGACTGGTGGTGCCGGCGCCGTGACACCTTCGCCCGCTTCGTGGACATCCGCGTCCACACCGACTGCTGGATGGCCAACGTCAACCACCCCGCGACCGCCATGCCCGCGATGTTGACCACCAGTTGCAGCGTGCTCCCCCAGATCTCGTCCGGGACACCGAAAGCCAGCCCCAGGGCGACATTGCCGGCCGCCGGGACCGTGGTCACCGAGATGAAGACGCCCGAGAGTCCGCCGACCTTCGCCGAGGTCAGCGAGAGGACACCGGCGGCCGCGGCCACGACGGCAACGATGAACGACCACTTGTCGGGCGTGTAGATGAAGGCCGTCGCGGGACGGGGCGCGGTCACCTGGTCGACCGTGACCCAGCCGAGACCGCGCGCCGCCAGCGCAGCGAGGGTCACGATGCCGATGGCGACGAGGAACCCGACCACCAGCGAGCGGGCTGCGAAGCCGAACAGCGCCGGGCGTCGTCGTACGAGGGCAAGGCCCAGGGCCGCGATCGGGATGAACTCCGGGCCGAGGACCATGGCGCCAATGACGAGGATCTGGGAATCGAGCACGATCGCAATGCTGGCGATCAGCGTCGCCAGGGTCATGAAGGTGAGATAGGTCCAGTTGAGCTCGGACTCCTCGTAGGCGCGCTGCGTGACCTCCGCCCACACCACCGAGTCCGCCGAGGATCCGGGGGTACGACGTTCCGCGTCGAACCCGCGTTGCGACGTCCACGTCGTGACGGGCTGGATGTGGATCGAGCCCTCGTGCTGCACGCCGAACGCCCGGAGCACCTCGACGATGTCGTTCGTGGCCTCGCGAGCGACGTCGGCCTCGATGAGGTCACCCTCGGGCACCAGCGCGGCGCCCTCGATGCAGGTCAGGCCACTGACGGCAGGGTCGTCCCGCAGCGTTGCGACGATGTCGGCGGTGAGGTCGCGGGGCGAGGTGATCCGCAGGTGTTGCACGAGGGTGAGTCTGCCGCAGAGTCAGGCGATGGCGGCGGTGCCGAACGCGACATTGAACTTGTCGCACCAGATCACGACGGACTTCATGCCTCCGAGGTCCGCATCGGCGGGGATCTCGTAGCGGGAACTGCCCTTGTTGCCCTTGAGTTCACCGAGCTTCACGTAGTCGCCGTCGTCGTAGTTGCTCCACGACCCGACGCATCCGTCGCAGTCGCCGCCGCTCTTCTGATCGGTGATCCACACATGCAGGTCCGGGCCGTTCGAGGTGTCGAGGCCGTCGAGCAGGACGAACCGGCTGCCGTCACTGCGACGGAAGATCCTTGCCTCCCCCGACGTGCCGTGCTCGGCGTCGATGAAGCTGCCCGAGGCAAGCTCAACGCGAGTCTTCGTGGTGCCCGACGGCTCCGGAACGGTCGTGTCGGAGATCCCGGCGCTGGCCGTGCCCACGACTTCACTGGCGTCAGCGCCGTCGTCGACCTCCTTGTCGATGAACAGCAGCCACGGCTGGAAGACCAGCGCGCCCGCCACGGCGAGGGCAAGGAACAACCCGCCCATCGTCAGCCAGATCCTGCGCTTGCGACTCATCCCACCTCCAGGGTCTCCTCCAGCCTAGCCGCGGAAGGTCAGGCTGAAACCCAGGTGCGGGCGACGATCGGGACCCCCGGTCGGTAGGCCAGGTGGACGTGACTCGGGGCGTCGAGGAGGACGAAGTCCGCCCGTGCTCCCGGCACGAGCGTTCCGATGTCGGACCGTCCCAGGGCAGCCGCACCACCGGCCGTCGCGGCCCACACGGCCTCGGCGGGCGTGAGCCCCATGTCGCGGACGGCGACGGCGATGCAGAACGGCAATGAACTCGTGTATGACGACCCGGGGTTGCAGTCGCTGGCCAGGGCCACCGTGACGCCGGCATCGACGAGCAACCGTGCGTCCGGATAGGGCTGGCGGGTGCTGAACTCCACGCCGGGCAGCAGGGTCGCGATCGTCCCGGAATCGCGGAGTGCATGGACGTCGTCGTCGCTGAGGAAAGTGCAATGGTCGACCGCCGCGAGACCGAGCTCCGCGGCGAGCTGGACGCCGGGGCCGGGGCCGAGCTGGTTGGCGTGCAGCCGACCGCGCAGCCCGAGCGCCGCGCCCGCGGAGAGGATCGTGCGGGCCTGGTCGGCATCGAATGCGCCGCGTTCGCAGAACACGTCGATCCAGCGGGAAAACGGCGCCGCGGCGGTGAGCATCGGACCGGTGACCAGCGCGACGTAGCCGGCCGGGTCGTCGGCGTACTCCGGCGGCACGACGTGGGCGCCGAGGAAGGTGGTCTCGGGCGTGAAGGCCTGCGCGATCCTCAGGGACCGGGCCTCGTCATCGACGGTGAGTCCGTAGCCGGACTTGATCTCGACGGTCGTGGTGCCCTGGCGGCGCATCTCGGCCACCAGCCGTGCAACGCCGGCCTCGAGGTCGGCATCGGAGGCGGCGCGCGTTGCCGCAACCGTGGTGCGGATCCCCCCGGCGGCGTACGACTCCCCCGCCATCCGGGCCTGGAACTCCCGGGCGCGGTCTCCGGCGAAGACGAGGTGGCTGTGGCTGTCGACGAAGCCGGGGATGACGGCTTTGCCGTCGGCATCGACGACGTCATCGGCGGCCGGTGCCTCCGACGCGTCGCCGATCCACCCGATGACGCCGTCCTCGATCACGACCGCCGCGTTCGTGCGCAGGCCGAGCAGGTCGTCGGCCGCGGGGTCGTTGGTGACGAGCTCACCGATGTTCGTGATCAGGGTGCTCATCTCGGGGTCCCCGCGAAGTTGTTCGCTGGAGGAGCGCAGCGGGGGAAGCGAAGAACTTCGCGGGGTGAGTTCATGACCACACCTTGTCGATTGCGGAGGCAAGGTCGCGGCCGACGCGCCCGTGGTCGCCGTCGAACACGACCCGGCCGTCGATGACGACCTCGGTGACGTCGGCGGAGGCCGCGGCGAACACGGCGGTGTGCACGTCGGCGCCGGTGCCCGCCGTACGGGGGCTGGTCGGGTCGAGCGTCACGATGCCGGCGTCGTCGAGCCCCAGGGAGGCGTGGCCGTTGACGGTCGCGCAGTCGAGCAGGGCCTGGGCAGACCAGTGGCCGCGGACGCCGGTCCGGAGGCGGTCGTGCATCTCGACGCCCCGCATCTCCTCGAAGAGGTCGACGACCGCGTGGCTGTCGGAGCCGAGGCAGATCCGGGCTCCGGCGGCACGCAGGTCGAGCGCCCGGCCGAGACCGTCTGCGAGGTCGCGCTCGGTGGTCGGGCACATGCAGACGAAGGCACCGGAGTCGCCGATGGTGCGGACGTCGGAGTCGGTCAGGTGGGTGGCGTGGACCAGCGTCGTGCGCGGCCCGAGAACACCCGCGTCGGCGAGCACCTCCGTCGGAGTCATTCCGTACGCCGCCCGGCAGGCGTCGTTCTCCGCCGGCTGCTCGGACAGGTGGACGTGCACCGGCCCGCCGGCCGCTCCGGCCACCACGGCGCTCATCTCGTCCCGCGGCACAGCCCGGACACTGTGGATCGCGGCACCGACCCGGTCATCGTCGAACGCGGCAACCCGCTCGGCCCAGGCCTCCGCAGTCCCGTCGCTGAACCGGCGTTGCACACCCTCGGCGGGCTGACCGATGCCGGCGGTGAGGTAACAGGTGTCGAGCAACCGGATCCTCATGCCGACGTCGTCCGCCGCCGCGATCAGCGCGCGACCCATCTCGTTGGGGTCGTCGTACGGCGTCCCGTCGGGCTGGTGGTGCAGGTAGTGGAACTCCCCCACCGCGCCGATCCCGCCCGCGAGCATCTCGGCGTAGGTGGCACGGGCGAGGTCGAAGTACAGGTCGGGCGTGAGGCGGTCGGCAAGGTCGTACATCTGCTCGCGCCAGGTCCAGAAGCTCCCCGTGCCCTGCTGGGTCCGGCCGCGCAGGGCGCGGTGGAAGGCGTGCGAGTGGGCGTTGGCCATGGCCGGCACCTGGAGGACGGTCATGTGACGAGTCCCGTCAGCGCGTCGGCCAGTGCGGTCACCCCGGCGAGGCAGTCGGCCGTCTCCGCGGTCTCCTCCGGCGAGTGCGAGACACCCGACGGGTTGCGGACGAACAGCATCGCGGAGCGGATGCCGGCGTCCTGCAGGATGCCGGCGTCGTGTCCCGCCTGCGTCGGCAGAACGGGAACGCCGGCGCCGATCAGGTCACGCAGGGCGGCGTCGAAGACGACCTCGCCGCTGATCGACTCCCGGGTGACGGTGACCTGGGTCCCGTCGCGTTCGGCCCGCTCGGAGGCCTGGCGCTCGATGGCCGCGGTCAACGTGGCCAGGGCAGGGCTGCTCTCCGCCCGCGCGTCGAGCCAGGCGGTGACGTGCGAGGGCACCGCGTTCGTACCGTTGGGGCGGACGTCGATCCGGCCGAACGTGGCCCGCTGTCCGGACAGTCGCGCCTGCTTATTGGCGGCCAGCGCCGTCATCGCGAACGTCAACATCGGGTCCGCGCGGTCCTCCATCCGCGTGGTGCCGGCGTGGTCGGCGCGGCCCGCGACGTCGTACCGCCAGCGACCATGGGGCCAGATCCCGCTCGCCACACCGACGGCGGTGTCGTGGTCGATCAGCGCGCGGCCCTGCTCGACATGGAGTTCGACGTAGGTGTCGACCCCCTCGAGGATCGTGGAGGTGCCGCCCTCGATCACGTCGCCGAGGCGTACGCCGTCGCGGTCGGTCAGTTCGCGTGCGTCGTCCCAGGACGCCGCACCCACGGCCAATCGGGAGCCGAGGCAAGCGCGCCCGAAGCGGGAGCCCTCCTCCTCGACGAAGGCCGCGACGCCGAGCGGTCGGGTCGGTACGACACCCCGCTCGCGCATCACGTCGACGGCCGCGAAGGCGGAGACGACACCGAGCGGGCCGTCGTACGCGCCGCCGTCGAGGACGGAGTCGAGGTGCGATCCGGTGAGGACGCTCTTCCCGGTGGTTGAGGTGCGAGCGGAGCGAGCCTCGAAACCCCACCAGGCGACCAGGTTGCCGAACGGGTCCTCCTCGATCTCCAGGTCCCGAGCCTTCGCTGCCTCGCGGAACCACGCGCGCAGCTCGAGCTCGGCGGACTCCCACGGCTGACGGAAGTAGCCACCGGAGGTGGACGAGCGGCCGACCGGGGAGAGATCGGTCCACATCTGCTCGAACGTCATCAACTCTCCTGCATCGGGATGCGAACGTCTCGCTCTGCAGCGACCTCGACCGCACGGTCGTAACCGGCGTCGACGTGACGGATCACGCCCATCCCCGGGTCATTGGTGAGCACGCGCTCGATCTTCTGCGCGGCGAGCTCGGTGCCGTCGGCGACACAGACCTGACCCGCATGGATCGAGCGTCCCATGCCGACGCCGCCGCCATGGTGGATCGACACCCACGACGCACCCGATGCAGTGTTGACCAGAGCGTTGAGCAGGGCCCAGTCAGCAATGGCGTCGGAGCCGTCGAGCATCGCCTCCGTCTCGCGGTACGGCGACGCGACCGACCCGCAGTCCAGGTGGTCGCGGCCGATCACCACGGGTGCCTTGAGTTCACCGGATGCGACCATCTCGTTGAACTTCAGGCCGGCGAGGTGGCGTTCGCCGTACCCGAGCCAGCAGATCCGCGCGGGCAGGCCCTGGAACGCGACGCGTTCGGAGGCCATGGTGATCCACTTGTGCAGGCGTGCGTTGTCGGGGAAGAGCTCGAGGATCGCCTTGTCCGTGGCGGCGATGTCGGCCGGGTCGCCGGAGAGCGCGGCCCAGCGGAACGGGCCCTTGCCCTCGCAGAACAGCGGCCGGATGTACGCCGGCACGAAGCCGGGGAACTCGAACGCGCGGTCGTAGCCGCCCTTGCGCGCTTCGTCGCGGATCGAGTTGCCGTAGTCGAAGACCTCGGCGCCGGCGTCCTGGAACTCGACCATCGCCCGCACGTGCGTGGCCATGGATTCCTGCGCCCGCTTGGTGAAACCGACCGGGTCGGCAGTGCGCTCGGCTTCCCAGTCCTCGAACGCGGTGCCGGCGGGAAGGTAGAACAACGGGTCGTGGGCCGACGTCTGGTCGGTGACGATGTCGATGGGCGCCTTCTGTTCCAGCAACAGCGGCACCATCTCGGCCGCGTTGCCGAGAACCCCGATGGACAGGGGCTTTCGGGCATCGCGCGCCTCGATCGCGAGGGCGACGGCTTCGTCCAGCGAGGACGCCTGGACGTCGAGGTACCTGTGCTCGATGCGCCGTTTGATCCGGGCGTCGTCGCACTCGATGCAGATCGCGACACCGTCGTTCATGGTGACCGCGAGCGGCTGGGCACCGCCCATGCCGCCGAGGCCGGCGGTCAGCGTGATCGTGCCGGCCAGCGTGCCGCCGTACTTCTTGTCGGCCACTGCAGCGAAGGTCTCGAACGTGCCCTGCAGGATGCCTTGCGTGCCGATGTAGATCCAGGACCCGGCGGTCATCTGGCCGTACATGGTCAGGCCGAGGTCCTCGAGCCGCCGGAACTCCTCCCAGTTGGCCCAGTCGCCCACCAGGTTGGAGTTCGCGATCAGCACGCGCGGGGCCCACTCGTGCGTGCGCATCACGCCGACCGGCTTGCCGCTCTGCACGAGCATCGTCTCGTCATCCTCGAGGTCACGCAGGGTGCGGACGAGGGCGTCGTACGCCTCCCAGTTGCGGGCGGCCTTACCCGTCCCGCCGTAGACGACGAGGTCCTCGGGGCGTTCGGCGTTCGCGGGATCGAGGTTGTTCATCAGCATCCGCAGCGGCGCCTCGGTCTGCCACGACTTCGCGGTCAGCTCGGTGCCGGTGGCGGCGTGGATGGGCAGGCGGGGGTTGGTCATGCGAGTTCTCCGATCACGTCGGCGACGGCCGCAGTCACCTTGCGGCCGAGGACGAGTTGGTAGGCGGATTCGATCTCGGGGGCGAGGAAGCGGTCCGTGCCCGGGCCGCGGACGCCGTGGTCACGGAACAGGGAGACGACGGCGCCCGTGGCCGGGCTGGGCTCGAGCGGTGCGCGCAGGTTGAGCGCCCGTGCGGCGGTCATCAACTCGACCGCCAGGACGCGGGTGAGGCCATCGACCGACCGGCGCAGCTTGCGGGCGGACGACCAACCCATCGAGACGTGGTCCTCCTGCATGGCACTCGACGGAATCGAGTCGACCGACGCCGGGGCGGCCAGTCGCTTGAGCTCGGAGACGATCGCGGCCTGGGTGTACTGCGCGATCATCAGTCCGGAGTCGACGCCCGGGTCGTCCGCCAGGAACGGCGGCAGCCCGTGGCTGCGGTTCTTGTCCAGGAACCGGTCGGTACGACGTTCCGCGATCGAGGCGACGTCGGCGGCGACGATCGCGAGGAAGTCGAGGACATAGGCGACGGGTGCGCCGTGGAAGTTGCCGTTGCTCTCGACGCGTCCGTCGAGCACGACGGGGTTGTCGATCGCGGACGCGAGCTCCCGCGAAGCGACGGTGGCGGCGTGGTCGACGGTGTCACGAGCGGCGCCGTGGACCTGCGGCGAGCAGCGCAGCGAGTAGGCGTCCTGGACGCGGTTGCAGTCCGGTCCGCGGTGCGAGGCGACAACGCCCGAGTCCTTCAGGAGAGCGGTGAGGTTGGCAGCGGAGAGCGCCTGGCCGGGGTGCGGCCGGATCGCCTGGAGTTCAGGGGCGAAGACGCGGTCGGTGCCGAGCTGGCCCTCGACGGACATGGCCGCAGAGACGTCGGCGACGCGGAGCAGGTCGGTGAGGTCGTCGATGGCGAGCACCAGCATGCCGAGCATGCCGTCGGTGCCGTTGATCAGCGCGAGGCCTTCCTTCTCCTGCAGGGCGACCGGGGTGAGGCCCGCGGCTGCCAGCGCTGTGGCTGCGTCGGTGAGATCACCCTCGGCGTTGCGCACCGGGCCTTCGCCCATCAGGGCCAGCGCACAGTGCGCGAGCGGCGCCAGGTCGCCGGAACAGCCGAGCGATCCGTACTCGTGGACCACGGGCGTGATGCCGTGCGTGAGGAGCCCGGCGAGCAGCTCGGCGGTCTCTCGTCGTACACCGGTGCGGCCAGTCGCCAGCGTCGAGAGGCGCAGCAACATCAACGCCCGGACGACCTCGCGCTCGACCTCGGGGCCACTGCCGGCCGCGTGCGAACGCACCAGCGAGCGCTGCAACTGGGCGCGCAGTTCGGGCGCGATGTGGCGGGTGGCGAGGGCGCCGAAGCCGGTCGAGACGCCGTACGACGGCGTGGGTGACGCCGCGAGGTCAACGATCACCGCCCGGGCCCGGTCGATCGCCGCCACCGATTCCTCGCTGAGCGCCACTGCCGCGCCGTGGCGAGCGACCGCCACCACGTCCTCGAACGAAACCGCACCTGTACCGACCGTCACCGTCTGCATGTCGCCATTCCACTCTCCCGGGGAGGCTCTGACCAGAGCCGAGCGGCATCGCGAGTCTGGGATACGAGACATTGGACCTTGGTCGTGGGACGCTCTCGACATGAGCCAGGTCCCTGCCGCCACCCGTGCGCTGCGCGTCCTGCGCTTCCTCGCCGCGCAACCGGAGCCGGTGGCCGTCGACCGGATCGCTCGCGAACTCGGGATCCCGCGCTCGACGACGTACCACCTGCTCCAGGCGATGGCGGCCGAAGGCTTCGTGGTGCATCTCGCCGACGACCGGCGGTTCGGACTCGGGGTGGCAGCGTTCGAGGTCGGCAGTGGCTACGCCCGACAGGCTCCGTTGCAACGGATCGCCCGTCGCCCCCTGGCCGCACTCGTCGACCGGACCGGCCACAGCGCACACCTCGCGGTGCCCCACGGGCGCGACGTGCTCTACGTCCTGGAGGAGCGCGCACCCGGCCGGCCGTCCCTCGTCACCGACGTGGGCGTCCGGTTGCCGTCACACCTGACCGCCAGCGGCCGGGCGATCCTCGCCCACCTGCCGGCCAGCCAGGTGCGCGCGCTCTATCCCGATCGCGAGGCCTTCGTCGACCGCACCGGCGTCGGCCCCGGCTCCCCCACTGCCCTGCGGGCGGTGCTCGCCGAGACCCGTCGCCGCGGCCACGCGATCGAGGACGGCGAGGTGACGGCCGGGCTGGCCAGCGTCGCTGCGGCCGTGCTCGATCACAACGGACTGCCGGTCGCGGGAGTCGCGATCACGTACCCGGTCGATGAAGCCGAACCGGAGCGGCTGGCTGCTGCCGTCGTAGCGACTGCCGCGACCCTCTCCCGCCGCCTCCACGGCCGCTGAGTTCAGCCGGGATTGCCGCCGAAGCCGATCTCGTTGCCGTCAGGGTCGAGGTAGATCACCTTGCGGGTGCCGCCCTCGTAGGTCTCCTCGTTGTCCGGCTCGATCCCGCGCGAGGCCATCGCGGCCACCCGCGCATCAAGGTCGTCGACGAACAGCGTCTGGACCGCGAACCCCGCGCGCTCGGGGCGCTGCTCCACCACCAGCCAGCGGTGGGGCGCCACCTCCCACACCCCCTCGGTCGGATGGGCGACGAAGGTCGGCGGCATGCCGAGCAGCGCCTCGTACCAGGGCAGCGCGGCGTCGTAGTCGCGCACGCAGATGCCGGCGAACAGTTCCAGTCCGTCGCCAAGGAATTCGGTCATGCTGGTGCCGACCTCGAGGTGGCCGGGGATTCATCGGTACTGCTCGTTAGAGTCCGCAGCGTGCTGGCACCGCAGATCGACCCCATCAGGCTCGGCTCGCTCTCGGAAGGGGATCTGCTCGACCTCACGAACGACGCCGACCTCGAATCGGTCCGGTACGCCGACCTGCGGGTCACCCGGCTGAAGCTGGGCGGAGCGCTCGTGACCACCTCGCGGTTCGAGGACGTCAACGCCGACGAGACGGACCTCAAGGGCGCCCGCCTGCACGAAGTCGAGCTCGACCGGGTCAACCTGCCGGTTGTCCGCGCTGCCCGGAGCCAATGGCGCGACGTGAAGGTCAACGGCCGCCTGGGGTCTCTCGAGGCCTACGAAGCGCAGTGGAAGTCGGTGCACTTCGTGGGCTGCAAGCTCAGCTTCGTCAACCTGCGCGGAGCAGAGCTGATGGACGTCGCCTTCACGGACTGCACGATCGACGAACTCGACCTGATCAGCGCGTCCGCGCGCCGGGTCCGGTTCGAGAACACCCGGATCGGCAGTCTCAACGTCCGTCAGGCCAAGCTCCAGGACGTCGACCTGCGCGGCGCCACCCTGACGTCGATCGACGGGCTGGCCGACTTGCGCGGCGCGACGATCAGCCACGAACAACTCGTCACGATCGCGCCGCTGCTCGCGGCCAGCATCGGCCTCAAGGTCGAGTAGCGCGCGCCAGCCACCAGGCCAACACCTCTTCCGTGCCGCCGTAGGCGGCGGTCATCACCTCTGCGACCTCAGCCAGGGCCGTGGGCCGGTCGCGGGAGTCTGCCGCCTGCGCCCGCTGGGCGAGCGTGGCGCCTTCCTTCCACGCGTCCGCGTCGACCGGCAACGGGAGCGCCGCCAACTGTCGCGCGCTGACCTTGACCGAACCGGGCGAGAGACCAGTGCCGAGATAGCGGGCCGCGGCGTGCGCGACGACCGGCGGCGCAAGGGTCAATGCCAGCAACCGCCACAAGTCGGCCGGGTCATGGGGTGCGACCGTCACGACGGGCACGGACGGCAACCAGGTGCCATCTGCGTCCGCAGCGGCCTCGATCACCCGGCCCTGCCCGGCCACCAGCAACTTGGGCACCAGACGCGCGTCGGCCCAACCGGCCAGCTTGCCGTCGACGCGCAGCGCTGCGAGATCGACCGACGGGGCGTCGTACTGCTGACGCGCGAAGCGGGTCGTGGTCGTGCCCCAGCGCAGTTCGGCCGGGTCGATCAGGCCGCTGGTGATCAGGCGGGCGTCGCCGTCACGAAGCCCTTCGCGAACGAAGGGCTGCAGGCCGTAGTACTGGTCGCGGAAGTCGGCGGTGCAGGTGGCGAGGTCGCCGACCGTCCCGGCGCTCGTCGGCAGGGACGTCCTCGGGATCCCGAAGTACGACGCCGCGAGACTCCCCCAGTTGTCCGGCTCGAGCGACGAAGGAGTGCCCACCCGCACCACCGGCACGCAGGTCAGCACCGGCGTCCCGTCGAAGACCGGCCGATCCGAGCACCAGAAGTCGGTGACGTCTCCACGGGCGGCAACCGCCGCCCGGACCGGCCCGGCATCGCGCGTGGCGAGCACGGACAGCGGCTGCACCAGAGCGACCACTCCGCCCGGAGCAACCAAGTCGAGCGAGCGGTGCAGGAAGACCGCGCTCGTGTCGGTGTAGGCGCCGAGCCCGCGGCGGTCGGACTGGCCAGCCGTGTCCGTCCGCAACTGCCCGAGGAACGGCGGATTGCCGACGACCGCATCGAAGGTGCGTCCCTCCCAGGCGGTGAGTCCGTCGGCGACCATCACTCGCTGCGCGATCTCCTCGGGAGAGACGGACGGGTCCTCGGCATGCAACCGCTCCCGCGCGATCCGGACCGCCTCGGGATCGAGGTCGGATCCGTGGACCGCACGGACGCCGAGCCGCTGGGCCGCAGCGACGAGGAAGTGGCCGGTTCCGCAGGCCGGGTCGAGGACCGTTCCCTGTGCCGGCAGCGCATGGTCGAGCACCCACGCCACCAGGTGCGGCGGCGTGTAGAACGCGCCCTGCCTGCGCCGTTCAGCGGGCCGGTCGACCGCGAGTTCCTGCTCATAGGCTTGAGCGAGAACCGTCGTTCGCTCACGCTCGTCGACCACGAGCGCAGCGTAGATCAACCTGTTATAGTCATTCTGACTACAACATCGAGGAGTCGAGATGGACCGCACCGGACTGCTGACCGATCGCTACGAACTCACCATGCTCGACTCCTTCGTGCGCGACGGGATGGTCGGACGCCCGGCTGTGTTCGAAGCGTTCTCGCGTCGCCTGCCCGAGGGCCGTCGCTACGGGATGCTCGCCGGCCTCGGCCGGCTCCTCACCCTGATCGAGAACTTCGGCTACGACGCCGACGACCTCGCCTGGTTGCAGGAGCAGGGCGTGATCGGCGACGCGACGGTCGCGTACCTGCGCGACTTCCGGTTCGCCGGCGACATCGACGGCTACCGCGAGGGCGACCTCTACTTCCCCGGTAGCCCGATCTTCACCGCCACCGGCACCCTCGGCGAGTGCCTCGTACTGGAAACACTGGTGCTCAGCGTCCTCAACCACGACACCGCCATCGCCAGCGCGGCCGCACGGATGGTCGACGCCGCGCAGGGCAGGCCGATCATCGAGATGGGCGGACGTCGTACCCACGAGGAAGCGGCGATCGCGACCGCGCGGGCTGCCTACGTCGCCGGATTCGGCTCGACGAGCAACCTCGCCGCAGGACGGCATTTCGGCGTACCGACCGCCGGCACCGCCGCGCACGCCTTCACCCTCGCGCACGACACCGAGGCAGACGCGTTCCGCAGCCAGGTGGAAGCGCTCGGCGTCGGGACGACACTCCTGGTCGACACCTACGACATCGCCGAAGGCATCCGGACCGCGGTCGAGGTCGCCGGGACGTCGCTCGGCGCCGTGCGGCTCGACTCGGGCGACCTCAGTGAGGAGGCGCACAAGGCACGTGCCCTCCTCGACTCGCTCGGCGCCAGCAAGACGCGGATCGTCGTGACCAGCGACCTCGACGAATTCGTGATCGCCGCGCTCGCCGACGCACCCATCGACGGGTACGGCGTCGGCACCCGCGTCGCGACCGGCTCGGGCCACCCGACCGCGAGCATGGTCTACAAGCTCGTCGCCATCGCCGACGCACCCGGCGAACAGATGCGCCCGGTCGCGAAGAAGTCGCAGGACAAGGCGTCGGTCGGCGGGCACAAGACCGCCTTCCGTGAGTACGACGACAACGGACTCCTCGTCGCGGAGTTCATCACCCGCGACGGCGACCCCGCCCCGGACGCCGATGCGCGGCCGGTCCAGGTCCCACTGATCCGTGACGGAGTCGTCGTCCACACGCCGACCCTCGACGAGATCCGGACCTTCGCGGCTGCGGCACTCGCCACGTTGCCGACCGACGCGCGCGGCGTGGCCGCCGGGCCGTCGTACCTGACCACGACCCACCGAGAGGACAGCACCGTGCAGCGAGGCCTGATCGTCGTCGATGTCCAGAACGACTTCGTGGAGGGAGGTTCGCTCGGCGTGACCGGCGGCCGGGAGGTCGCGGGCCGGATCAGCGCGCACCTCGCGGCAACGGCCGGTGACTACGCACTGGTCGCTGCGTCACGGGACTGGCACCACGCGAACGACACCAACGGCGGGCACTTCCATGCGCCCGGCGAGGATCCCGACTTCGTGAACACCTGGCCGGTGCACTGCGTGCAGGGCGACGCCGGGTCGGACTATGCCCCGGAGCTGGTGACCGACGCGGTGACCCACCACGTCGTGAAGGGCATGGGCGAAGCCGCCTACTCGGCCTTCGAGGGCGTGACCGAGGACGGCGCACGACTGGCCGACCTGCTGCGTGCCGCAGGCGTGACCGAGGTCGACGTCACCGGGATCGCGACCGACTACTGCGTACGGGCCACGGCCCTGGACGCCGTGAAGGAAGGGTTCGTGGTGCGCCTGTTGCCGGGACTGCACGCGGGGGTGGCACCGGACAGTTCGGCCGCCGCGCTCGAGGAGATGGCTGCGGCCGGCGTGGAGGTGACCGCATGAGCACCAAGGAATGGCCGCCGTTCGCCGTGGCCGTCGACCTCGCCATCTTCACGATCCGCGACGGGGCCCTCTCGGTCCTGCTGGTCGAACGCGGCGAAGACCCGTTCGCGGGCTCGTGGGCACTGCCCGGCGGATTCGTCGAACCGGACGAGGACGCCGAGCAGGCCGCATGGCGCGAACTGCAGGAGGAGACCGGCGTCGACCGCTTCCCCGGTCACCTCGAGCAACTGCGCACCTATTCCGCGCCCGATCGGGATCCGCGGATGCGCGTCGTGTCGGTCGCGCACGTCGCCCTCGCCCCCGACCTGCCCGAACCGCAGGCCGGCACCGACGCCGCCGACGCCCGCTGGTGGGTGGTCGACGACCTGCTCTCCGGCGAGGACGCCCCCACCCTGGCGTTCGACCACCGCGACATCCTGATCGACGCCCGCGAGCGCGTGCGGGCAAAGCTGGAGTACACGACCCTGGCGACCGAGTTCGTCGCCGAACCGTTCACGCTGCCCGAGTTGCGGCGCGTCTACGCGGCCGTGTGGGGCACTCCCCCGGACCTCGGCAACTTCCGGCGCAAGATCCTCGGCACCGAGGGGTTCGTGGTCGCCACGGACACCACGGGCGGGGGCACCGAGGGTGGCGGCCGCCCGGCCCTGCTCTACCGACGCGGCCCGGCGGTCGTCGTACAACCGCCGATGGTGCGGGGCTGAGGGGCCACCACAAGCACGAGATCACCGCGACTCGCCGGACTCCTCGGCGCGTCGCACCGCAGCCGTGTCCGACATGGCCTGTGGATGGCGGCTGCACGTCCGGGCTGTTCGCGGCAGCCTTGCGGGGTGGATGCAGTCGAGGCGCTGGACAGGCTGGGTGGCGTTGCGCCTGTGTCCGCGCTGCTTGCCCTCACCACACGTCGCCGTATCCGCACCGCGCTCTCCAAAGGACTCATCCGCAAGGCCGCGCGCAACCGGTACGCGCTGCCAGCAGCCGACCAGGCCCGGCGCACAGCAGTGCTCTACCACGGGCACATCACCCATCTCAGCGCAGCCATGCACTGGGGCTGGGAGGTGCGCGTTGCCCCTGCCCGCCCGCAGATCGCCGTACCTCACGGCCGCCCACTCCCCAAGGCGACCGCCGCTGACGTACGTCGACTGCCGCGAAGTGCCGGGACTCGCGGGTGGGCCACCGATCCCCTGACGACCGTGCTTCAGTGCGCACAGGATCTGCCGTTCCCCGACGCGCTGGCCGTGGCCGATTCGGCGCTACGTCATGGCGACCTTGCCTACGACGACCTCCAGTGCGTCAAGGCCACCAGTTCACGCGTGCGGCGGGTGCTGCTGTACGCCGATGGGCGCGCCGCCAATCCGTTCGAATCGGCGCTGAGAGCACTCGCCATCGAGTGCGGCCTGAACGTCGTGCCTCAGTACGAGATCCAGGCCCGCGGCCTGGTGGTCCATCCCGACCTCGTCGACCCCATCGCGGGCGTCGCGATCGAGGCTGAGTCCTGGGAGTGGCACGGCAAGGAGAAACGCGCTTTCGACTCCGACTGCGAGCGCTACACCGCTCTCGTGGTGACGGGTTGGCGGGTGCTCCGCTTCACCTGGGCCGAGGTGATGCTCAACCCGGACTACGTCCGCGCCTGCCTCCGCGAGCTGTACGCCGAACTCGGCGCCGCGTGAGGCCGCCACGGAGACGTCGACCGCCACGACACGCCGTACTCCCGACGTGTCGCCCGCACCGCGTGCCCGCCGTGGCCTTTTATCAACCTGACGGTTGACAACGGGCTCAGCCGGGCGTTTACTCAACCTCATGGTTGAGTACGACGACAGGTTGTCCCGGGTCTTCTCGGCACTCGCCGACCCGACCCGGCGCGACATGGTCGCCCGTCTGGCAGCGGGCGACGCGACGGTGAGCGAGCTGGCGGCGCCGTACGACGTCTCGCTCCAGGCCGTCTCCAAGCACCTCAAGGTGCTCGAGGAGGCCGGGCTGGTGAGTCGCAGTCGCGACGCCCAGCGGCGGCCGGTGCACCTGGACGCGGAGGTCTTCGACCTGATGACGAAATGGATCGAGCGCTACCGGCAGCAGGCCGAGGAGCGCTACCAGCGACTGGACGCGGTGCTGGCCCGCCTGCAGGGCAAGGCCTCCCCCGCTGACGAGCAGGACCGACGAGAAGGAGAAGCAGGATGAACACGCAGACCACGACCCCCGACACGGTCATCGAGGCCGACCCGGACGTCCCCACCGTGAGGCTCGTCCGCGAGTTCGACGCTCCTCGTGAGCTCGTCTGGCGCGCCCACGTCGACCCGGAACTGATCAAGCAGTGGCTCGGACCGCACTCGATCGGCATGAGCATCGACGTCTGGGACATGCGCACGGGCGGGGAGTACCGCTACACCGCGACCCGTGACGGCGAAGAGATCGCGCACTTCTACGGCTCCGTGCACCGGGTCACCGAGAACGAGAAGATCGTGCAGACCTTCGGGTTCGAGGAGATGCCGGAGGCGGTCAGCCTCGACACGCTCACCCTGCACGACCTCCCCGATGGCCGCACCCGGCTGGAGATCCTGTCGGTCGTCTACGACTTCGAGTCCCGCGCCGGCATGCTCGCCAGTGGCATGGAGGTCGGCGTCAACGAAGGCTACGTCGCCCTCGACGCCCTGCTCGCAACACTGCAGGAGAAGGCATGATCCCCGCCGAGCCCGCCGCGGAGCACGCGAGCATCGCTGGCACCTTCGCTGAGAAGGTCCGCGGCGTGGCCTCCGACGGCTGGGACGCGCCGACACCCGTCCCGGAATGGTCGGCGCGCGACGTCGTACGCCATCTGGTGGAGTGGTTCCCCGGCTTCCTCGCTGGCGGTTCCGACATCAACCTCCCGGTCGGCCCGTCGGTCGACGACGACCCGGTCGCCGCCTGGGACCACCACGCAGCCGCAGTGCAGGCCGTGCTCGACGATCCGACGGCAGCAGACACGACCTTCGCGCATCCGCACCTGCCCGAGATGCCACTCCCCCAGGCGGTCGCGCAGTTCTACACGAACGACGTCTTCATGCACACCTGGGACCTCGCCCGTGCGACCGGCCAGGACGACCGGCTCGACGCTGACCGCTGCCAGTCGATGTTCGAGGGCATGGAGCCGATGGACGAGATGCTGCGCCAGAGCGGGCAGTACGGCGCCCGGGTGCCCGTTGCCGATGACGCCGGTGCCCAGGCGCAGCTGATCGGATTCATCGGCCGCGACCCGGAGTGGCGTCCCTGAGCATCGCCCCGCAACCTGCCGCGCGGTGGCACGATGACGCCATGGCCGAGCGCGTGCAGTTCCCGAGTGTCACCGGCGAACTGCTGGCCGGGATCATCGACCCGCCCGCCGGCGAGCTGCGCGGATGGGGCGTCTTCGCCCACGGCTTCACCCTCGGCAAGGATTCGCCGGCCGCGTCACGGATCTGCAAGCAACTGGCCGCCGAAGGTGTCGGCATGCTCCGCTTCGACAACCTGGGCCTCGGTGATTCCGAGGGCGACTGGGGCGACGGCGGGTTCACCCACAAGGTGGCGGACACCGTTCGGGCGGTCGAGTTCATGAACGCCGCCGGGCGCACGGTCGAGATCCTCGTCGGCCATTCCTTCGGCGGCGCCGCAGTGCTCTCCGCAGCCCTGGAGACACCGACCGTCCGTGCGGTCGCCACCATCGGTGCGCCCTTCCAGCCGACCCATGTGGAGCACAACTTCGACGCCATCCTCGACCGGGTCATGGCTGACGGAGAGGCCGAGTGGTTGATCGGCGGCAAGGCGCTCATCCTGCGACGGACCTTCATCGAGGATGTCCGCAAGGCCGACCTCGCAGCCTGCATCCCCGCACTGAAGCGGCCGCTGCTGGTGATGCACTCCCCCACCGACAACACCGTCGGCATCGTCAACGCCAGCGACATCTTCCGTGCGGCCCGGCACCCGCGGAACTTCATCTCCCTCGAGGGAGCCGATCACTTCCTGACGGCACCCGGCCAGGCGAAGCGGGCCGCCCGAATCATCAGCGCCTGGGCCGACCAGTACCTCGCACTGGGCTGACGGCGGCACCTCGACCGAAACCCGGTCGAGAGTTGTCGGTGCTGACGCCTAGCCTCGTTCCATGGCGTACGACGAAGGGCTGGCCGGGCGGCTCCGCGAACTGCTGGACGACGATCCGGCGCTGGCCGGCCATGAGCTGACCGAGAAGAAGATGTTCGGCGGACTGGGCTTCCTCATCGGCGGCAACATGGCCGTCGCGGCGAACAGCAAGGGCGGGCTGATGGTGCGGGTCGATCCTGCGCAGACCGAGCAGCTGATCGCAGACACCGCTGCCACCCGGATGCACATGGGCGAGCGCACGATGAACGGCTGGCTGCACGTCGACCTTGCCGACTGCGCCACCGAGAGCGCGCTGCGCACCTGGGTCGACCTCGGGTCGTCGTACGCCGCGACCCTTCCTCCGAAGTGAGGAGTTTCTGGGCAGCGCTGCCCACCGAGGGACGCTGGCTGCTCTCGACCGTCGCGATCCAGACCCTCGGCCGCGGACTCACGCTGCCGTTCACGCTGATCTATCTCCACGAGGTGCGCGGGTTCGACCTCGGGCTGTCCGGCACCCTGATGGCGTTGATCGCGATCGTCGGCCTGGCAGTCACCGGGCCCGGCGGTGTGCTGACCGACCGCTACGGCGCTCGCGCCGTGTTGTTGGTCGGCATCGTCATGATGATCGCCGGCAACGCGCTGCTGGCTTTCGCCACCACCCCGGCCGCCGCCGCGATCGCACTCGTCCTGATCGGCCTCAACTTCGGCGTCTCCTGGCCGGCGTTCAACGCGCTCATCGCTGTTGTGGTCGAAGGCGAGCTCCGCCAGCAGTACTACGGCATCAACTTCGCCCTGGTGAACCTCGGCATCGGTGTCGGCGGCATCATCGGCGGGCTCTTCGCCAACGTGGACCGGCCCGACACCTTCACCGTGATCTTCCTCGGCGACGCCGCCTCCGGGCTGATCCCGCTGGCCCTGCTGCTCGGTCCGCTCCGCCACGTGCACGGCCGGGCCGCACAACCCGAGGACGGATCGGCGCACGCGACGGTCGGCTATCTCCAGATCCTGCGGGAGCCGGCCGTTCGTTGGCTCACCGCGCTCACCTTCGTGGCGATGTTCATCGGCTACGGCCAACTCGAGGCCGGGTTCCCCGGGTTCTCCCGCCAGATCGCCGAAGTCTCCACCCGGACTGTCGGGCTGGCGTTCGCGGTGAACACCGCCGTGATCGTGCTCCTCCAGTTCACGGTGCTGAAGAAGATCAGCGGTCACCGCCGTACCCGCGTGATGATCGTGATGGCCGTGATCTGGGCCGCGGCGTGGGGTTTGCTGGGCGCATCGGGCATGGCGCCCGGTGGTGCAGGTGCCGTGGTCGGCGTGCTCAGCTTCATGGCAGTGTTCGCGCTCGGCGAGACGCTGTTGCAACCGACCGTCCCCGCCATGAGCAACGACCTCGCGGCCGACCACACGCGTGGTCGCTACAACGCGCTCAGCGCGGGCGCCTTCCAGGGTGGCGCGATCGCCGGCCCGGTCGTGGCCGGGTTCCTGCTCGAGCACGACCTCGGCTCGATCTACGTCGGGCTGATGGTCCTCGGCTGCGCGGCGATCGCCGGGATGGCGCTCGCGCTCGAGCGCCATGTTCCCGACAGCGCGAACGGCCGGAACCCCGCGGTTCCGACCGTCACGCAGACTCCCTAAAGGGCGCCGGTCCCGCCGATCGAGGCAAACGGGTACGGCACGTCGGTACCGAAACTGAACACCCTGCGCTGGTCACCGGTCGCGGGATCCACGGCCACCACGTCCATCGCGGTGCCTTCGCCGTAGGCGGTGACCACCAGTTCGTCACCGCTCCAGCCGACCGGCAGGACGTACGGCCGATCAGGGACCGTGACTTCGGTCTGCTTTCCGGTCGTGGCGTCGAAGACGTAGACGCCTCCGGTGCCGACACCCTGGTAGGCGACGGTCGTGGTGTCCCGCCAGGTCGCGCTCGCGCTCACCGGCACCTGCTCGCCCAAGGACACCGAACCGTCCTCCCGGACTGCACCGATCGTGACCGTGTCGCTGTTGCCGAAGCGGACAAGAATGCCGCCCGGGGCGATGCCAGCGAAGTTGCCTGCCCCGGTGTCGACGGTGACCACGTCGCCGGCGGGGGTGCGCGCTTTCAGCAGGGCGCCGTCGTGCCAGTAGAGGAAGCCGGCGGCGTCGAAGCCCACCATCACGGGATCCTCGAGCGCTGGCGGCGTGGCGAGTTCGAAGGTGTCCACCACGTCACCGGATGCCGTGTCCCAGACCCGCACCGAGTCCGCCTGTCCCCCTGTGGGCGCGGCGACCAGTGCCCCGTCGTACGACTGCTCGATGGAGTTGACCGCGTCGAGGTGGGGCAGGTCCTCCAGCGCCTGGCCGACCAGACGCTGCCACCGGATGTTCGTCCCGTCGGACTCGGACGTCGCCACGAGAACCGAACTGCCCGCGATCTCGAGCCACGAGTTCGGGTCGACCGGCAGGCTCACGTCATCGATGTGCAGCTCCCCCTGACTGATGTAGGGGAGCTCGAGACCGTGAACCGGATCCGGGTCCTTGGTCGGCGGAGCGACATCGTCGTCGTTGCGGGCGTTGAGCCCGAGGGGTACGGCGATCGCGGCCACCGCGGCGGCGGCGACCAGTCCGATGGCGGCCCGTCGCCCCCAGTGCGTGGGGGTCTCGGCGGTGAACAGGTCGAGCGGGACCGGCGGCACGTCGGTCTCGTCGGCCTGTCGGGCGAACATCTGGGCCAGGTCACGTTCGAGCTGATCAGTCATCACGAGACCTCCTTGGTGGAGTGGCGGGCTTGGTGGGAACGAAGGGTCTTCAGCGCGAGAGAGGCCTGGGACTTCACGGTCCCGGTGGAGATGCCCAGGACGTCGGCGATCTCGGCTTCGGAGAGGTCTTCGTAGTAGCGCAGGACGAGGACGGCCCGCTGTCGGGGAGGCAGCACCTGGACCTGGGCCCAGAGGTCGAGCCGCGTCGAGCTGTCTGCAGCCGGGTCGCCTGGCGAGTCCGGCACCGGTACCAGGTGGGCCTTCTCGGCTCGACGACCGCTCTTGCGGCGCTCGCTGAGCATCTCGTTGAGCAGCATCTTTCGCACGTAGGCGTCGGGGGAATCAGCGTTCCGCACCCGGTTCCATTGGGCGAGGACCTTGATCAACGTGGTCTGCAGCAGGTCCTCGGCGGCCGTGGGGTTGCCGGTCAGCAGATGTGCGGTGCGGTAGAGCGCAGCCCAGCGGGCTGTCACGTACTCCTCGAAGGAGCGTCGCGGGTCCGGGTTTCCAGTGGTCATCGTCCCCTCCTTTCACCCTTCCTGATGTCACGACACCGGTGTCGGGTTGGAGTCCTCTCCGATTGCGTCTGCAAACCACAGTGTCCGGTGCGTCCACTGGCCGGGGCCGGTCCGCTCACCGGAGCACACGATGATCACGACCTGCGGAGGTCCGTCCGTCGCCTTGTAGCCCGTGAAGCCCTCCGACTCGCGCACCTCGACCCGCTCCGTCACCCGGTAGCAGGCGTGCTTCCCGTCGGCCCGGAGGACGAGTTGGTCGCCCACGTCGAGGGCCCCCAGCAGCGCATTGCCCATCGCGCTGCCGTCCGGGTAGGTGTGGGTGTTCAGCAACACATGGCCCAT
Organism: Nocardioides sp. WS12; assembly: GCF_014108865.1. Lineage (NCBI taxonomy): Bacteria > Bacillati > Actinomycetota > Actinomycetes > Propionibacteriales > Nocardioidaceae > Nocardioides > Nocardioides sp. WS12. The sequence continues at coordinate 3,477,713 of NZ_CP053928.1, forward strand.
GGCCGACCCGGGCTCGACGCCACCGAGATCCCACGCAAAGACGTTCTTCTCGCTGACCGGAGGCACCCCCGGCACCCCCGCCGAGTCCCGGGGTACGCCGATCACCGGCGCGCGTCGTACGACGCCCTCGACGCTGATCTCCGTCGGGACAAACCCCTCCCGGGCGGATCGGTCGCACATCGTCTGCGGCACGGGCACCGGTGTCGTCGGCGTAACGGTGGTGCGTGGCTCGGCGGCGCGCTCAGGAACCGGGTCCTCGCGCAGGAGCCACCAACCGACGAGCGCGGCCAGCAGGACGAGCGCGACGGCCGCCCCCGTCACGAGCGCCGTGCGCTGCCGTTTCCCTGCCACCTGCCCATTGTGGACCCGCTGTCGGCGCGGTGCGGGAGGATGGGCAGATGCCCGAGATCGATCCGCCCCAGGATGCGCTGGCGGGGTTCAGCGAGGCGACCCGGGCCTGGTTCCGGGCGGCCTTCTCCGAACCCACCCCGGCGCAGGCTGGTGCGTGGGCATCGATCAGCAAGGGGCGCCACACGCTCGTCGTGGCGCCGACCGGTTCGGGCAAGACCCTCAGCGCCTTCCTCGCCGGCATCGACCGGTTGCTCACCACGCCGACGCCCGACGACAAGCTCCTCCGCACGCGGGTCCTCTACATCTCCCCGCTGAAGGCGCTGGCCGTCGACGTCGAGCGCAACCTGCGTGCACCGCTGATCGGCATCCGGCAGACCGCCGAGCGGCTCCATCCGGGACGGCCGTTCCCCGAGGTCACCGTGGGACTCCGGTCGGGCGACACCGCGGCGGGTGACCGGCGCAAGCTGGCGACGCGACCACCCGACGTGCTCATCACCACGCCCGAGTCGTTGTTCCTCATCCTGACCAGTCAGGCGCGGGAGACCCTGCGCGGCATCGAGACGGTCATCATCGACGAGGTCCATGCCGTTGCCGGGACCAAGCGCGGCGCGCACCTCGCGGTCAGCCTCGAGCGCCTCGACGCCCTCCTCCCGTCACCCGCCCAGCGCATCGGCCTGTCCGCCACGGTGCGTCCGACGGAAGAAGTCGCACGCTTCCTCGGCGGTGCCGCACCGGTGGAGATCGTCGCGCCGCCGGCCAACAAGCTGTGGGACCTGCGGGTCGAGGTGCCCGTCGAGGACATGACCGAACTGGGGTCTCGACAGGGAGCCAACGACGAGTTCGAGGACCCCACCGCTCCCCCGGCCCGCGCCAGCATCTGGCCCCACGTCGAGCAGCGGGTGGCCGAGCTGATCGGCGAGCACCGTTCGACCATCGTGTTCACGAACGGACGCCGTACGGCGGAGCGGCTGACGGCCCGGCTCAACGAGATCGCCGCGGGCGTCTCCGCCGACGGGATCGAGCCGCCCGCGCAGATCATGGCCCAGTCCGGCGCGGCCGCGGGCGCTCCGTCCCTGCTCGCGCGCACCCACCACGGTTCGGTCTCCAAGGAGCAACGGGCGATGGTCGAGGACGACCTGAAGGCCGGTCGGCTCCCCGCTGTCGTCGCGACCAGCAGCCTCGAGCTCGGCATCGACATGGGCGCCGTCGACCTCGTCCTCCAGATCGCTTCGCCGCCCAGCGTCGCCAGCGCCCTGCAACGCGTGGGCCGGGCCGGCCACCAGGTCGGCGAGACGTCGCACGGCGTCTTCTTTCCGCAGCACCGCGGTGACCTCGCCCCGGCGGCCGTCGCGGTCGACCGGATGCGCAGCGGCAGCATCGAAGCTCTGCGGGTCCCCGCCAACCCGCTCGACGTCCTCGCCCAGCATGTCGTGGCGGCCACCGCGATCGACGAGTGGGACGTCGATGAACTCTTCGACACCGTCCGTCGCAGTGCTCCCTACGCCCACCTCCCCCGGTCGGCGTACGACGCCGTGCTGGACCTGCTGGCGGGGCGGTACCCCAGCGACGAGTTCGCCGAATTGCGCCCCCGGATCACCTGGGACCGCGTCACCGGGCGGATCTCCGGCCGGCCCGGCGCCCAGCGACTGGCGGTCACCAGTGGAGGCACCATTCCCGATCGCGGCCTGTACGGCGTCTTCCTCGCCGGGGTCTCGACAGGCTCGACCACCGGAAAGTCCCGCGTGGGCGAGCTCGACGAGGAGATGGTCTACGAAAGCCGCGTCGGCGACGTGTTCGCGCTCGGCGCGACCAGCTGGCGGATCGAGGACATCACCCACGACCAGGTGATCGTCACCCCGGCGCCGGGTGTCCCGGGGCGCCTGCCGTTCTGGAAGGGCGACACCGCGGGGCGGCCGACCGAGCTGGGTGAGGCGATCGGTGCGTTCACCCGCGAGCTCACTGCGATGACGGACAAGGCGGCCCTGGCCCGCGCCCGGGCGGTCGGCCTCGACGAGAACGCCGCGGCCAATCTGATGACCTACCTGCGGGAGCAGGTCGAGGCCACCCGGGTGCTCCCGAGCGACGCGACGATCCTGGTCGAACGGTTCCGCGACGAGCTGGGCGACTGGCGACTGGCCGTCCACTCCCCCTACGGCACAGCCGTCCACGCGCCGTGGGCGCTGGCCATCAATGCCCGCCTGCGCGAGCGGTTCGGCGTCGATGGCCAGGCGATGGCGTCCGACGACGGCATCGTGATCCGGATCCCCGACACCGATGCGGAGGCACCGGGCGCGGACCTGATCGCGTTCGAACCCGACGAGATCGCCGAGATCGTCACCCGCGAGGTCGGCGGATCAGCGCTGTTCGCCGCCCGCTTCCGCGAGTGTGCAGCCCGGGCCCTGCTCCTGCCGCGGCGCGATCCGGGGCGCCGTTCCCCGCTGTGGCAGCAGCGCCAGCGCGCGGCCGCGCTCCTCGAGGTCGCCTCGCGCTATCCGTCGTTCCCGATCGTGCTCGAGACGGTCCGTGAAGTGCTCAACGACGTCTATGACCTGCCCGGTCTGACCACCCTGCTGCGCCGCGTCGACCAGCGCGACATCACGGTGGCCGAGGTCGAGACGACCCAACCGTCGCCGTACGCCCGGACCCTGATGTTCGGGTATGTCGCCCAGTTCGTCTACGAAGGCGACTCCCCGCTGGCCGAACGACGCGCCGCCGCACTGACGCTCGACCAGGGACTGCTCGCCGAACTGCTCGGCCGCGCCGAACTGAGGGAACTCCTCGACCCCGACGTGCTGGCCGAGGTCGAGTCCGAGTTGCAGCGCACGGTGCCGGACCGCCGGGCCCGCGACGCCGAAGGCGTGGCCGACCTGCTCCGACTCCTCGGGCCCCTCACCCTCGACGAAGTCACGGCGCGCTCCCGCGACGACGCTCCCGTCGGCGAGTGGCTGGCCGATCTCACCACCGCCCGCCGGGTCGTCCCCGTCCGCATGCCGTACGGCGACGCGTGGGCCGCCGTCGAGGACATCGCTCGCCTCCGCGACGGGCTGGGCATCCCCGCACCGCCCGGCACCCCGGCCGCCTTCACCGAACCCGTCGACGACCCGCTCGCCGACCTCGTGGGCCGTTTCGCGCGGACCCATGGACCGTTCACCCCTGACCAGGTCGCCCTGCGACTCGGACTCGGCGTCGCCGTGGTCCGGCACACCCTGCAGCGACTCGAGGCACAGGGGCGGATCCTCAGCGGCGAGTTCCGTCCGGTGGGGGCGGGCGAAGAGTGGTGCGACCTCGAGGTCCTTCGCCGCCTGCGCCGACGGTCCCTGGCCAAACTGCGCCACGAGATCGAGCCGGTCGAACCCTCCACGCTCGCCCGCTTCTCCCTGGCGTGGCACGGGGTCTCGGTCTCGACAGGCTCGACCAGCGGTGGAAGCACCGGCAAGGGCCTGCGCGGCACCGACGGGGTCCTGCGTGCGGTCGAACAACTGGCCGGAGCAGCGGTGCCGGCCAGCGCCGTCGAACCCCTGATCCTGGCTTCACGGGTCCGTGACTTCGAGCCGGCCCTGCTCGACGAACTGACCGCTGCCGGCGAGGTGCTCTGGGCAGGACACAACGCGCTGCCGGGCAGTGACGGCTGGGTGTCGCTGCACCTCGCCGACCAGGCCCACCTGACCTTGCCGACACCGGGCCCGGTGGAGGATCCGCTGCAACAGCGAGTGCTCGACGTCCTGGCACCGGGCGGCGCGTGGTTCTTCCGGCAGGTCGCCGACCAGGTCGTCCGCGCCTGCCTCGCCGACGACGACGTGGCGCCCCTCGACGATGCCGTGAGCGCTGCACTGTGGGCACTGGTCTGGTCCGGTCACCTCACCAACGACACCCTCGCGCCCCTGCGGGCACTGACCCGTTCGGGCAAGGCGGCTCACCGCACCCGTCGGGCGCCGGCCCGCCCCGGCCGGGTCGCCCGCTCCGGCCCTCCGGAGACCGCGGGCCGCTGGTCGGTGCTCCCCACCATCGATGCCGACCCGACCCGGCGCGCCCATGCCCAGGCCGAGCAACTCCTCGATCGCCATGGCGTCGTGACCCGCGGCGCGGCGGTCAACGAACGGGTGGTCGGCGGGTTTGCCGCCGTCTACAAGGTGCTCAGCGCTTTCGAGGAGGCCGGCCGTTGCCGCCGGGGGTACTTCGTCGAGGGCCTCGGCGCCGCGCAGTTCGGCACAGCCGGCGCCATCGACCGCCTGCGCACCTTCATGCCCGACGGGCAGGGTTCCGACAAGCCGTCCGCCGTCATGGTCGCTGCCACGGATCCGGCCAATCCCTACGGCGCCGCGCTGCCGTGGCCGGCAGCAGGCACCGACGAGTCCGGACACCGGCCGGGCCGCAAGGCCGGTGCGATCGTCGTCCTCGTGGACGGCGCGCTCGTGCTCTACGTCGAGCGGGGTGGCCGCACGCTCCTCACCTGGACCGACGACCCCGACCTGCTCGCGCCGGCCGCCGAGGCACTCTCCACCACCGTGCGGCGCGGTAGCCTCGGGCAGTTGACGGTCGAGAAGGCCGACGGCACTGCCCTGCTCGGCAGTGGCAGTCCACTTCGCGACGCGCTCGCAGCCGCGGGCTTCATCGCAACGCCGAGGGGGCTCCGCATCCGTGCTGTGGTTGTGTAACTGGCCGAGCCTCGCTGCCGACAGGGCCGGCAATGCCTGAAGGCGACGCAGTCCGCCGTACCGCCGACCGGTTGGACCGGGCGCTCGCCGGACAGACCCTCCAGAGTTCCGATTTCCGCGTGCCCCAACTCGCCACCACGGACCTGGCGGGCGCCAGGATCGGGCGCACCGCCACCCACGGCAAGCACCTGCTCACCCGACTCGCCACCGCTGGAGGCACCAGGCTGACCCTGCACACCCACCTCAAGATGGAGGGCAGTTGGCAGGTCGCCCGCACGGGGAGCCGATGGCCCAAGCCGGCCAGCGATGCGCGCGTGGTGCTCCGTACGGCGCACGAGGTCGAGGCCGTCGGCTTCCTGCTCGGCATCGTCGAACTGGTCGCGACCGCCGAGGAGGCGCACATCATCGGCCACCTCGGCCCCGACCTGCTCGGGGCCTGGACGCCGGAGCACCAGGCAACGGCCATCCGTCGCCTGACCGCCGTCCCTGAGCGCGCGCTGGGCGAGACCCTGCTCGACCAGACCGTGGTCGCCGGCCTCGGCACGATCTGGGTGTCCGAGTCCTGCTTCCTGCACGGCATCAGCCCCGTTGCCCCGACCGGCGAGCTCGACGACCCCGCGCGCTTCCTGGCCCGCGCCCGCCAGATGCTGCAGGCCAGCCTGCAGCACGGCAAGCCGATCACCACCGGCGATCGACGCGAGCCGATGTGGGTCTACGGGCGCACCCGCCAGCCGTGTCGGCGCTGCGGCACACCCCTGGTCGCCGGCGCCCTCGGCGCGCCCTCACGGCAGCGGACGACGTACTGGTGTCCGACCTGCCAACCCTCCGACCAGGTGTAACCGGCGTGACCATGGTCTCCGTGGCTTCGGGAACGCCCGCGCAAGCCATTCGTTGAACATGACATGCACAGCCACTTCAACGGGCTCAAGACCGCCGGACTGTTCGCAGGCATCTTCGCCCTGCTCCTCGTCATCGGTGGACTGGTCGCCTCGGCCACCGGCAGTTCCGTCTTCATCTGGATCTTCGCGGCGATCGGTCTGGCCACGACGGCCTACGGCTACTGGAACTCCGACAAGCTCGCGATCAAGGCGATGCACGCCTACCCGGTCACCGAGCAGCAGGCACCTGAGATGTACCGGATCGTGCGCGAGCTCTCCACGGCAGCGAACCAGCCGATGCCGGCCCTGTACATCTCCCCCACCCAGGCACCGAACGCGTTCGCCACCGGCCGCAACCCGCAGCACGCCGCCGTGTGCTGCACCGACGGCATCCTCAGCCTGCTCGACGAGCGCGAACTGCGCGGCGTGCTGGGCCACGAACTGATGCACGTCTACAACCGCGACATCCTCACCGGCTCGGTCGCTGCGGCGCTGGCCGGTGTGATCAGCTCGATCGGCCAGTTCCTGGCGTTCTCGTCGATCTTCGGCGGTGGCGGCAACGGCGAGAACCGACCCAACCCTCTCGTCATGATCGGCACCGCCCTGCTCGCGCCGTTCGCGGCCGGCATCATCCAGATGGCGATCAGCCGAACCCGGGAGTACGACGCCGACGAAGACGGCGCGCGCCTCACCGGCGACCCGCTCGCCCTGGCGTCAGCACTGCGCAAGCTCGAGCACGGCACCGCCCGGGCACCGCTCGCGCCGACGCCGCAGTTGCAGAACGCCAGCCACATGATGATCGCGAACCCGTTCCGCGCCGCGGACCTGTCGCGGATGTTCGCCACCCACCCGCCGATGGCGGAGCGGATCGCGCGCCTCGAAGCGATGGCGCGCTGACGTCTCGTTGGTCGAGCCTGCGCCGTCCTGAGCCTGTCGAAGGGTCGAGACCCTTAAGCGGCGGAAGCCACGACCTCGCCCGCACGACGCGGAGCGATCGGCGTCGGGGCCATCGCCATCAGGGCGGCTTCCTCGACAGCGACGTGGTGAGCAACCTCGCGGAGCACGTCGGACAGCGGCATTTCGAGCGCGTCGCACAGCGACGAGAGCAACTCGGAGGACGCTTCCTTCTGGCCGCGCTCGATCTCGGAGATGTAGCCGAGGCTGACGCGGGCGGACCCGGAGACCTCCCGGAGGGTCAGACCGAGCTCGGTGCGACGACTGCGCAGGATGTCACCGAGTGAGCGGCGGAAGAGCACCATCTCGATCTCCTCTCATGGGTGATTGTGCGGGGACCTTGGCTCAACGCTACCCGAGCCGCGAATCTTCCGGTGCCGGACCGGTCGTTGAGATGGTCGCAGCCAGCGCCGACAGTGCGGCCTCGACGCTCTCCTCCTGAATCGTGGCCCGATCCCCCGTGAACGACAACGCCTCGGCGTGCACTCCGTCCGGACCGGCGATGCCGACGAAGACCGTGCCAACGGGCTGGTCCTCCTGGCGGTCGGGACCGGCCACACCCGTGGTGCTGATGCCGTACGTCGTCCCGAGGAGCCGCCGCACTCCCTCGGCCATCGCCCGGGCACATTCGGCGGAGATGACCCCGTGGTCGACGACCGTCTGCTCGGGCACGCCGAGCACCACGACCTTGACCTCGGTCTGGTAGCTGACCACGCCGCCGACGTACACCTGCGACGCCCCGGGCACCCCGGTGATCCGTGCCGCGACCCGACCGCCCGTCAGCGACTCGGCGGTCCCCACCGTGGCCTGCGCATCACGAAGGGCGGCAACGAGCGACTCGGCAGCAGATCCCATGCCGAGATCGTGGCACGGCCCACTGACGTCCCGGCGTGAGCACGCCGGGACGTCAGAAGTTGTCAGTTGCCCTTGCCCTTGACGACCGGCGCCGTGGCGGCCGACACAGCGAGTGCATCGGTGTAGCCCGTGGCCCTGGCCGTCATGCGCACCGAGATCCGTTTGCCGGCGAGCGGCCCCTTCAACTGCAGAATCGAGCCGGTCGCACCGGAGATCGGGACCCCATCGGCAAGCCACTGATAGGAGACCGAAGCAGGCGTCGGCGTCCAGGTGCCCGCCGTTGCGATCAACTTGTTGCCCACCTTGGCCGTCCCCGACACCGTCGGCAGGGAGGTGTTGACGATCGTGCCCTGAGCCACCGCCGCCGTCGGCGCGGATGTCGCCACGCCATCGAGCAAGCCCTCGGCGGACGCGGTCACCCGCAGGGTGATCACCTTGCCGAGATCAGCGACCACCGGCGTGTACGTCGACGTCGTGGCACCGTTGATCTCGACTCCGCCGGCGAGCCACTGGTAGGCGACCTCGACATCAGCCGGCGTCCAGGTGCCCGCCGTACCCGTGAGCTGGGCACCGACCTTCGCCGTACCCGTGATGACAGGAACGGTGTTGTTGACGACCTCGGTCGGCTCCGGTTCGACGACCGTGATCGGCACGATGATCGAGGTGCCGGTCTGGGCCCCGACGAGCGTGAGGTCCACGTTGCCGGCTGCCAGGTCGCCCGGAAGCGTCGCAGCGATCGCTGCCGTGCCGTACGGGTCGTACCGCTCGGTCCCGATGGTGTTGTCGAGCGGGAAGGTCCCGAGGGTGTCCTCGCCCAACTTGACCGTGACGGCGGTGTCCTTGACGTCGTCGGGGTTGGACATGGTCCAGGACCCGACGGCGAAGTTCACCGTCGCCCCCGGCTCGTAGCCGGACGGAGCGTCGACCGGGAACTCGACCTCGACCGCGCGCTGGCGGTAGTCGACGGCGAGCGGCTCCGTAGCAGCGAACGCTGCCATGTAGTCGACCATCGCTGCGAGGTCGACCTTGCCCGTGTCGGCCCTGCCCGTGCCGTTCGCGAACTCCCGGAAGTTGTCACCGCCAGAACCCAGGAACGAGTTGACCGTCACGGAGTAGCTGGTGGCGGGATCGAGGGGCTCGCCGTTGAGCCACATCCCGGTCACCTCACCCTGGAAGGTCGCCACACCGCTGACGGTGACCGGCGTCTCCACGTAGGTGTACGTGAAGCCGTCCGATGCACCGAGACGGAGGAACGGGCGCGTGGGCACCGTTCCGCCGGTCGTCCGCTGCCACTGCTGCTCGAGGACGGTCTCGATCTGGGCACCGGTCAGGTTCATGTTGACCAGCGTGTTCGCGAACGGCTGGACCACGGCGGCAGCCTTGTAGGTGAGCTCCCGGACATCTCCGTTGAGCTGGCCGGCCATGTCCGATCGCAGTCCGCCCGGATTCATGAAGGCGATCTGCGCGTCGCCGGACTCGGGCTTCTCCGTCGCCCAGCGCTGCACCTCGGCCACGAGGTTGCTGAGCGTGGACTCACCGCCGCGGTTGGGATCGGTGCTACCGGTGATGCGGGCCCGGTTGAACGGTGCCTCGAGTTCGCCGATCTTGACCCCGCCCTGGACCTCGGCGACAGCCTTGGCCTCGTTGACGATCGCCTCGACCGCCGGGTCCTTCGGCGAGCTGGCAGTCAGCGCCATGATCGACTGGGTCTTCGCCACGACGTCGCCCGTGCTGCCGTCGACGGAGAACACCAGCTTGTTGATGTTCTGGCCGTACTGGCCGGCCGAGACCACCGGGCGCTCCGTGACCGCCCGGCCCTCGGACTGCCACTCGCTCACGGGGAACGAGCAGTTGTAGGCGAGGTGGGTGTGACCGGACACGATGGCATCCACGTCGGCCGACACGTTCTGGGTGATGTTTCCCCAGACCGTGTTCTCGTCAGTGAACTGCGGCGAGGTGCAGGTCGTCGATGCCGATCCCTCATGCACCAGCAGGACCACGAGGTCCGCACCGTCGGCCTTGAGCGCCTCGGCCGCCGCATTGGTGGCGTCGACGATGTCAGAGACGGTGACGCCCAGGATGCCGTCGGGGCTCACCAGGGACGGCAGCTCCTCGGTGACGGCACCGACGAAGCCGACCTTGACGTCGCCGAACTCCTTGGTCCACGTCTCCGCGAGGTCGTCGCGGCCCTCCGGCTCGTCGACGTTCGCGGCGATGTACTCCCAGTCGGCCCTGCTCTGGACTCGTCCCACGAGGTCTTCGTAGCCCTGGTCGAACTCATGGTTGCCCGCGGCCGAGACATCGAGGCCGGCCTCGTTCAACACGTCAATCGTGGGCTCGTCGTTCTGGATGAAGGACTCGAACGTCGAGGCGCCGATCAGGTCGCCCGCGGCCACGAAGACCGTGTTCGGGTTCTCGCTGCGCAACTGCTTGACGGTGCCCGAGAGCACCGACGCCGGGCAGAGCACGGTGGCACAGGTGGCATCCGCCGGAGACTCGTCGACCAGCAGGCGACCGTGGAAGTCGTTGGTCCCGAGGATCTGGATGTCCTCCACGTCGTCGACCTCGATGAACACGGGGACGGACGTCTGGGTGGTGGGACCGTAGACGGTCAGCTCCTGGACGCCGTTACCGATGCTCTCGGGCAGGACGAACGACACCGATGCGGTGCCGTAGCTGTCGTACGGCGTGCTTCCCACGGTGTTGTTGACCGCAAAGCTGCCGAGCACCTCGTCACCGAGCTTGACCTGCAGGTTCGCGTCCTGCGCGTCGCCGGAGGCGGACATGGCCCACGACCCGACGTCGAAGGTGACCGTGTCGCCCGGCACGTAGACGGCCGCGGCCTGGTCACCGCGGTCGATCTCGACGGCGCGCTGGCTGTGGTCGACCGGCAGCGGGTTCGCGGCGTCGTACTGGTCCATGTACTCGACCATGGCCTCGAGGTCGACCTTGCCCGTGTCCACCTTGTTGGTGCCGTTGGCGAGCTCCCAGAAGTTGTCGCCACCGCCTCCGAGGAAGGAGTTCACGGTGATCGAGTAGACCTGCGCAGCGTCGATCGGCTCACCGTTGAGCCACATTCCGGTGACCTCGCCACGGAACGTCTGGACCGGGGCGGAGTTCGGGACGCTCACCGTCTCGGGGCTCTCCACGTAGGTGTAGGTGAAGCCTTCCGAGACGCCGAGACGCAGGAACGGTCGCGACGGCACGCCACCCAGAGCGGTGCGCTGCCACTGCTGTTCCAGCACCGTCTCGAGCTGGGCGCCGGTGAGCTTCAGGTTCACCAGCGTGTTGGCGAACGGCTGGACGTCGGCGGCCTGGCGGAACGTCAGGTCGCGCAGGTCGCCGTTGATCGTGCCGGCCATGTCCGCGCGGAGGCCGCCCGGGTTCATGAAGGCAATGTCGGTCTCGATGCCGGCTGCATCGGTGGCCCAGCGCTGGACCTCGGCGACCTGGTTGCTCAGCGTCGACTCACCGCCACGGTTCTCGGTGGGGTTGCCCGACGGGTTGTACGACGCCCGCTTGAACGGGCCGTTCATCTGGCCCAGGACTTCGCTGCCGGCCTCGTCGGCGAAGTCGACAGCGGCGTCGACGATCGCCTGCACGTCCGGGTCGGCCGCGTAGCCGACACCGGCGGTCGGCAGGACCTCCTGCGTGACGACCGCGAGGTCGTCGCCCTCGAACTTGAAGACCAGCTTGTTCAGGTTCGTGCCGTACTGGCCGGCCGAGACGACCGGGCGCATCGTGACGTCGCGCCCGTCGGTCACCCACTCGTCGACGGTGTACTTGCAGTTGTAGGCGAGGTGGGTGTGACCCGAGATGATCGCGTCGACGTCAGCCGACGTGTTCTGGGTGATGTTGCCCCAGACGGTCGCGGGGTCGGTGAAGGTCGGCGAGTTGCACTCGGTCGTGGCCGAGCCCTCGTGGACCAGCAGGACGACCAGGTCGACTCCCTCGGCCTTCAGCGTGGCCGCGGCAGCGTTGGTCGCGTCGACCACGTCCGTCACGGTGACGCCCTGGATGCCGGCCGGGTTGACCAGCGCGGGGAGGTCCTCGGTGACGGCACCGACGAAGCCGATCTCGACACCGTCGATGGTCTTCTTCCAGGTCTCCGCGAGCTGGTCCGGCTCGGCGATCGAGTCGGCGTAGTCCAGGTTGGCGGCGATGTACTCCCAGTCCGCACGGTCCCGGATCCGGCCTTCGAAGTCCGCGTAACCACGGTCGAACTCGTGGTTACCGGCGGCCGAGACCTCCAGACCCATGGCGTTCAGTGCGTCGATCGTGGGCTCGTCGTCCTGGATGAAGGACTCGAACGTCGAGGCGCCGACCAGGTCACCGGCGGCCACGAAGATCGTGTTCGGGTTCTCGGTGCGCAGTTCCTCGATCGCGGTGGCGTACGGCGCCGCACCGGCCGCGTTGCCGCCGTCGGGCAGCAGGCGCCCGTGGAAGTCGTTGGTCCCGAGGACCTGGATCTCCTTGTAGTCCGGCTCCGTACCGTCCGGCAGGTCGAGCCCGACGACCTCCGGGTTGTGGTCCGAGGTCGCGAACGGCAGGTTCGGCTGCCAGAAGTCGGTGACGTTGTAGTTGTAGCGGCTGTACTGGAAGGAAATCGCCTCGTTGGCGTTGATCTCCCAGATGTCCGCACCGGTCACCAAGGCCTCGGCTGCCTCGTTGGCGAGCACGTGGTCGAGCGAGCCGGAGAAGCCGGAGAACGAGTAGCTCTCGTCCGATGCGTCGTCAGACTCGACCGGGGTGAAGCCGCCGGTCTCGAGGACGTGGATCGGGTCTTCCATCGTGTACGAGTTGAAGTCACCCGCGAGGAAGACGGCGTCGATGTCCCGGTCCGCTGCGAAATCATTGGCGAACTGGACCAGGCGAGTCGCCTGACGGGTCCGGTCACCGTTGAACGCGCCGAAGTACGGGCTGTTCGCGTTGTCACCGGTGGCCGGCGGCACGGGGCTGCCGTTGTCACCCTTCGACTTGAAGTGGTTCACGATGACGGCGAAGGCGTCGGAGTCGAGACCGCCGACCTTCTTGAACGCCTGCGCCAGCGGCTCACGGGCATTGGCGAACTCGGTGGTGCCGAAGAGGATGTCGGACTGGCCGACCGTGGCGACCGCGGTGGACTTGTAGATGAAGGCCGGACGGATCACGTCCTGCTCGCCGACGGCCGCGCCAGTGACGGCCTCACCGGGGCTCTTCACGAACTTCCAGCCCGCAGCAGGCTCGAGGGCGCTGATGAGTTCGACGATGCGGGCCAGCGCGTCGTCGCGGTTGGCCTCGCCGGGCAGCTTGATGGAGTTCTCCACCTCCTCGAGGCCGATCACGTCGGCGTCCATGGCCACGATGGCCTTGGCGAGCTTCTCCTCCTGGCGAGCCAAGCTGGCCGCGGTCGCGGCGCCGCGCGGACCGTTGCCGACCTTCACGCCGTCGACGCCGATCGTGCCGCACTCGTTGTTGCCGATGCGGTCGCTGGCGTCGGTGCCGTTGTCACCGCCCGGGCCACGGTCGCTGAAGTACGTGCAGTGCAGGTTCAGCGGCGGGTTCTGCAGCGGACCGGCGGCGACGTACGCCTCACCGGTCGTGTTGAAGTAGTTCAGGACGTTGAACGTCGCGATCTTGATCTCGCCACCCACGGCAGCGGGCGCCAGGTTCTGGGCGCGGGTGTCCTCGAAGGTCGCCACGGCGGCACCGTTGGTGGTCACCTGGCCCTGCGGCTGGAACTTCCACACGCTGTTGCGGAAGTCGAGGACGACCGGTGCGTGGAAGGTGATACCGGCACCGACGCGCGGCGGGGACGGGTTGGCGCCGGCACCCTGGGTGAGCCACGGGACGGGCAGTGCCTTGGTCGCCTGTGTCCCCAGGTAGTTCGTGGTCGAACCGTCATCGAGGGTGACCGCACGGGACGCGTTCTCTGCGTCGATGGCCGTCAGTCCGGCCATGTCGTCGTCGTCGACGAACTCGGTGGGCTGCTTGAGCGGGCCGTCGCCGTACGCGAGGCCGACCTCACCGAAGTTGTTGGTCTGGAAGGCGTTGGTGATCGTGAAGTTCCCGGTCGGAGCGAGCAGCTCGCCCTCGCGAACTTCGCGGTCAGCAACAGCCGTCGGGTACGCAACCGCACGCGGGGTGATCGTGCCGAGCGAGGACTGAAGTTCGGTGACTCCCCCGGCCGCGGGAACAATCTGGGTCAGGCTGAAGAACTCGGCGATCGGGCCGGTGACGCGGACGGAGTCGCCCACCTGGACGCCCGCCGGGATGTTGGCGTTCGTCGAGCCGCCGTAGACGAAGATGCCATCCGAAGCACCCTCGGTGTCGGCACCCGGAGTCTGGATGTAGAGGCCGTTGAATCCACCCACCGGGTAGGCGGCGGTCACGACGCCCTCGGTGGTCTTGATCTCCGTCCCGGAGTTGTTGTCGGAGCCCGCGAACGGCGAACGAGCGCCGGTCCCCTGGAGGGTGGCGATCGGAGTGATCTCGAGGGCCGCGTTGACCGTGATCGTGAAGGTCGCCGTGGCGCTCTCGGCGGGCTCGGCGTCATCGGTCGCCGTCACCGTGATCTCGACCGGCGACTCGGTGATCGCGGTCGGTGTACCGGAGATCTGGTTGCCGGTCAGCGTCAGACCGGCGGGCAGGACACCCGAGGTGACCGCCCACGTGTACGGCGACGTGCCGCCCGTGGCGGCAAGGTTGATCGGAGCAATCGGGGTGTCGAGCGTGAAGGTCTTGTCGCCCGGGTCGGTGGCGACCAGCGGGTCCGGCACGACCACACCGCCCGTCGTGATGCTGATGTTGTCGATTCCGACCAGCTCGTCGTTGCCGACAGCGTTCGTCGTCATGACGCGGACGTAGACCTCGCCCTGCCCATCTGCGGCCGACGGGAGGTCGACATCCACCGGCGTGACCTTCGTGGCCGCAGACCCGTCGGTGGCATCCGCGACATATCCGCTCGGAAGGTTGGTGAACGAGCCGGTCCCACCGATGCGGTACTGCACGGCAATCTGCTGGACCGCGTTGTCCGCGCCCGCATCGAGGTCACGCGCGTCGAACGCGAAGTTCGCGCCGGACTGGCCGGTGAGGTTCAGCCGGAAGGCGACGTAGGGCGCGTCTGCAGAGCCACTGCCCTGGATCGCGATCGAGTCTCCCTGGACCTCCAGGACACCGCCAGCGGTGGCCGTCGCTGTCGCGTTCGCAGTCACGTCCGTGTCGTTGGGGAGAGCGCTCTCGCCCAGCAGCGTCTGTGGGTCGGCAGCTGTCGTGGTCGTGATGTCCTGACCCAGATATCCCTGAACCCCAGCGACGCCCGACCAGTTGTCGTTGACGGTGATCAGACCGCCGTCCGACCAGTTCTGGGTGTACGGGAACGAACCGATCCCGGTCGACACGTCCGCCTGCACGGGAGTGGGCACCAGGGCCGTCAGGCCCGAAATGGCCAGGGCCGTGCCGAGGGATCCGAAAAAGAACTGCTTCGCTGAACGCATCGCGCTACTTCCGAGGGTGGGGTCGTCAAAGCGGCAAGACCGCAACGCGTTGCCCGAGAAAGCTGGCGATACGGGGGGAAGAAGCCCCGACCTTAAACCGGGAACCCCGTCACCTGACAAGCACCTGAGGAAAACTCACGCAACGATTTGGTGAAGAATCGGTGCAAACCCTCAGGTGGAACCGGAGGGATCCCCGACCCACCGCCCCCTGCGCGGAGGACTTCCCGACCGGCTAAACAGCCTTGCGGATGTCGTGGCGCTGCTTCCAGACGTCACGGAAGAACTCGTAGCCGGACCAGAGGGTCAGCAGGAACGCCGCCGCGAGGAACACGAGGGCGACGCCGTAGGTGATCTCGCCGGGTACGTCGAGCCAGCCATCGACCTCGAGCAGGGGCAGGCTCAGGAAGCCGAGTGCGAACGCCTGGGCGACGGTCTTCCACTTGCCGCTCTGCGCGGCAGCGATGACGACCGCCTTGAGCACCGACAGGCGCAGCAGGGTGACGGCCCACTCCCGGACCAGGACGACGATGGCGATGGTCCACATCCACCAGGTGTCCATGATGATCGCGAGGCCGATGAAGGCCATCCCCGTGATCGCCTTGTCGGCGATCGGGTCGGCGATCTTGCCGAAGTCGGTGATCAGGTTGTGCTTGCGCGCGATGTCGCCGTCGACCTTGTCGGTCACCATCCCGACGAAGAAGATCCCGAAGGCGACGGTGCGCCACAGGACGGAGTCGCCGCCGTCGTACAGGAGAGCCCAGCCGAAGAACGGCACCAGAATGATCCGCAGCGTGGTGAGCGCGTTGGGGACGTTCCAGTTGCTCGGCTTCGTTGCGGCCGGCACGACCGGGGCGTTGGACTCGCTCATGCCACTCCTTCAACGGGTTCGGCAATCAGGTCGACGCCATCGCTTGCAACGACGATCGCCTGGATGAAGTCACCCACCCGCGCGTCCGGCACTCCGAGGACACGGGTGGTGCCGTCGACCTCGGGCCCCTGCTGGGCGGCGCGGCCCTCGACGGTGCCGTCACCGGTGCCATCGGGGTCCACCTCCTCGATGAGGACCTCGACGACGGTGCCGATGCGCTCTTCGGCGCGGTCGGTGGTCAGTTCGGTGACCAGGTCGGTGACGTGCTGCAGGCGGGCGCGGATCTCGTCGTCGTCCAGCTTGCCGTCGAACGTCTCGGCCTCGGTGCCGTCCTCGTCGGAGTACCCGAAGACGCCGGTGACGTCCATACGGGCGGCGACGAGGAAGTCACACAGGGTCTGCAGGTCCTCCTCGGTCTCGCCGGGGAACCCGACGATCACGTTGGAGCGCACTCCGGCGTCCGGGGACAGGCTGCGTACCTGGTCGAGCAGGCCCAGGAAGCTCTCCGGGTCGCCGAACCGGCGCATCCGGCGCAGGACCGAGGCGCTCGCGTGCTGGAACGAGAGGTCGAAGTACGGCGCCACGCCAGGCGTCGTCGCGATCGCCTTGACCAGGCCAGGGCGGGTCTCGGCGGGCTGCAGGTAGGACACCCGCACCCGTTCGATGCCGTCGATCGCTGCGAGCTCGGGGAGCATCGTCTCGAGCAGGGTCAGGTCGCCCAGATCCTTGCCGTACGACGTGGAGTTCTCCGAAACGAGGAAGACCTCCTTGACGCCCTGCTCGGCGAGCCACATCGCTTCCTGCAGTACGTCGGAGGGCCGGCGGCTGACGAACGAACCGCGGAACATCGGGATGGCGCAGAACGTGCAGCGCCGGTCGCAGCCGCTGGCGAGCTTGAGGGGAGCCATCGGGCCACCGTCGAGCCGTTTGCGCAGCGCGGAGCGGCCCGGGATCGCGACTTCCTGGCCGGCGTCGGCGGGACGCTCGACAACGGCCTGGCGGTCAGCAGGGCTGATCGGGAGCAGCAGGCGCCGGTCCCGGGGCGTGTGCGGGTGCTGCTTGTCGCCGGCGAGGATCGAGCGCAGGCGTCCGCCGATGTCCTCGTAGTCGTCGAAGCCCAGTACGGCGTCAGCCTCGGGCAGCGAGTCGGCAAGCTCCTCGCCGTACCGCTCGGCCAGGCAACCGACCGCGACGACGGCCTTGACCTTGCCGTTGCCGTCGGACGTCTTGAGGTCCGAGGCGGCAAGCAGCGTGTCGATCGAGTCCTTCTTGGCCGCGTCGACGAACCCGCAGGTGTTCACGACGACGGTGTCCGCGTCCTCCGGGTCGTCGACGAGGACGAAGCCGTCGGCCGCCAGGCGGCCGGCAAGCTCCTCGGAGTCGACGTCATTGCGGGCGCACCCGAGGGTGAGCAGGGCAACCGAGACGGGGGCGGGAGTACTGGTCATGTCCGCCCGAGCCTACCGGCGGAGCGCCCCCGGCCGGGATTCGTCGTTACCTGGCCACGAGGGTCTTGGCGACGTCGACGCCGGTCTCCCCCAGCGCCTTGGCCTTGTTCTTGCCCAGGGCGTAGGTCACTGAGCCGTCAGAGCTGGTGATCCGGATCGGCGGCACGACCCTGAGCTCGGTCGTCTGACCGAACGCAAGAGCACCGTCGAACACGATCTCGCCGGCACCGTCACGCACATTGAGGGTCGCGCCGCCGCCGGCGGCTGTCAGCGTCAGTTTCACCGGGTCGCCCTTGGCGGCCGCGGTGTCGGAGACCCCGCCGCTCTGGTTGAGCACCGGGGTGTCGCCGACCGGGGCCGGACCGTCCATGACGAGCCGGGCGATCGACCAGATCAGGATCGCGCCCATCACGGCCGCAATCAGCACCGACCAGTTGCGTCCGCCACGGGTGCTGCGGATCGCGCCACCGGCGCCCGTGGCGAGCTCGGACTCGAAGACCCGACGCGGGTCGACGGGAGCGTGGGCGTAGGTCTCGTCGTACGACGCCACCAACGGCGCTGCGTCGACACCCAGGACGCGGGCCAGGGTGCGCAGGTGCCCACGGGCGTAGAAGTCGCCGCCACACGGGCCGAAGTCGTCGACCTCCATCGCTTCGATGACGTGGGGCCGGATCCGGGTGCGGTCGGAGAGCTGGTCGATCGTGAGCCGCAGGCGTTCCCGGGCGGCAGCCAGGTCCGGGCCGATGATCGGCTGTGCGGACGGTCGCACCGCAAGGTCGTCCAGGACGACGGTCATGGTGTCGCCCGGCGCTGCGTACGACGCCGCGGAGTCCTCGAGCGGGATCCGGGCCGTGACGGGCCGGTCGACCTCGACGCGCGCGGACAGCACGGTCGGGCGACCCGGTGCGGGCGGCTCCCCACCCTCGTCGTCGTGCCAGTCACCGCGCAGGCCGTCGCGCGGGTCGCGGCGGAACTCCTCGGGGGGCAGCACGATCTCGTCGGTGTTCTCGACGTCCGAGGGGTCCTCGTCGAGCACGATCTCGTCGGTGCTCTCGACATCGGTGTCGTCGTCGGTGTCGTTGGACGGGGCCGACCATCCGCGGATCTGGGCCAGGCGCGAGCGCAGACGGCTGACGTCGGACTCGGCCGGGTGCACCTCGGTCACGGCGCGGGCATCGTCGTCGTCGTCCACGGCGAGGCCGCCGTCCTGGTCGAAGGCGTCGTCGGACTCCTCGTCGCTGCGCGTGCCGGGCACGACACCAGCGAGTCCCGCCGCAACACGAGCGGCGATCCCGTGACGCTCGGCAGCCGAGCCGACCTCGTCGTCATCGCGGTACAGGTCGCTGAGGTTCGGGATCACGTCGCGACGGGTCTGCGGCTGGTCGTCCAGGCCGGGAACGACCTCCACCACGTCGGCGCGGCCGTCAGCCAGTTCGGCGAGAACGTCACTGAGCGAGGCCAGCGGTGCCCCGGCGATCCGGGTGGCGAGGGTCAGCGGAACGACGAGCTGGCGGTCGTCGTACCCGTCAACGAGGAGGTGGCCGTCGCGCAGGCCACGGCGGGGCAGGTGCTCGAGGCAGTCGATCTCGGGCCAGGCAATCCCGCGCCAGCGGGCTCCTTCGCGCACCCGCACACCGCGCGGGTCGGCGACGAGCAGGGGCGCGCGGCTGTCCGCAAGGGAACCGAGGTGGACGATCGTGACGAGGGCCAGGATGCCGAACAGCAACCAGTCGAGACCGGTGCCGTCGGTGAAGGCACGGACCGCGAAGGCGACCGTCAGCAGCGCCGCGAGCCCGCCGATCAGCGCGGACAGGGTGACGTTGCGCCGAACCTCGACCTGCTGTTCCAGGTCGGATGCGGTCGAGTCCGAACGGTCGTTGTCGTCGGTCTGGTCGAGGTTGTCGGTCATCTGGCTCACGCCTCCCCCTGGATGGTCATGATCACTGCGTCGATCTCGTCGGGCTTGACGAGGACATCGCGCGCCTTGGAGCCCTCGCTGGGTCCCACGACGCCCCGGCTTTCGAGGATGTCCATCAACCGGCCGGCCTTGGCGAAGCCGACGCGGAGCTTGCGCTGCAGCATCGAGGTCGAGCCGAACTGCGTGGACACCACGAGTTCGATCGCCTGGATGACCAAGTCCATGTCGTCGCCGATGTCGTCGTCGAGGACCTTGCTGGCCGCAGGGGCGGCGGTGACGTCCTCGCGGTAATTGGGTTCGAGCTGGCCCTTGCAGTGCTTGACGACCTGCGCGATCTCCTTCTCGGTGACCCACGAGCCCTGCACACGTATCGGCTTCGATGCACCCATCGGGAGGAAGAGACCGTCACCCTGACCGACGAGCTTCTCGGCACCGGGAGTGTCGAGGATGACGCGGGAGTCCGCGAGGCTGGAGGTCGCGAACGCCAGTCGGGACGGGACGTTCGCCTTGATCAGACCGGTCACGACGTCGACCGAGGGCCGCTGCGTCGCGAGCACCAGGTGGATACCGGCCGCACGGGCGAGCTGGGTGATCCGGACGATCGAGCTCTCGACGTCGCGCGGCGCGACCATCATCAGGTCGGCGAGCTCGTCGACGATGACCAGCAGGTACGGGTACGGCGTCAGCACGCGCTCACTGGCGGCGGGTACCTCGACCTTGCCCTCGCGAACGGCCTTGTTGAAGTCGTTGATGTGGCGGAAGCCGAAGTTCGCCAGGTCGTCGTACCGCATGTCCATCTCGCGGCAGACCCACTCGAGGGCCTCGGCGGCCTTCTTCGGGTTGGTGATGATCGGGGTGATCAGGTGCGGAACGCCTTCGTAGGCGTTCAGCTCGACCCGCTTGGGGTCGACCATGATCATCCGCACCTCGTCGGGCGTGGAGCGCATGAGGACCGAGGTGATCATCGAGTTGATGAAGCTCGACTTGCCGGAGCCGGTCGCACCGGCGACCAGCAGGTGCGGCATCTTCGCGAGGTTGGCGACGACGAATCCGCCCTCGACGTCCTTGCCGAGCCCGGCAATCAGCGGGTGGTGGTCGTTGCGCGCGGTGTTGGAGCGGAGCACGTCACCGAGGGAGACGATCTCCTTGTCCGTGTTGGGGATCTCGACACCGACCGCGGACTTGCCCGGGATCGGACTGAGAATCCGCACGTCCTCGGAGCCGACGGAGTAGGAGATGTTGCGCTGGACGCCGAGGATCTTCTCGACCTTGACGCCGATGCCGAGCTCGATCTCGTAACGCGTGACCGTCGGTCCCCGCGTGTAGCCGGTGACCTGGGCGTCGACACCAAACTCGTCGAGGACGGTCTGCAGACGGATCACGACGTCGTCGCTGGCCTTGGAGCGCGCTCGGTGCGGGTCGCCGGGCTTGAGGGCCGCGGCGTCCGGGAGCGTGTAGACGATGTCGCCCGAGAGCGCGAGCTGCTCGACGCGCTGCGGCAGGTCGGCATGCGGGGGCGGCTCGACGTCACCGTCGTCGTCCGCAGCTGCCGACTTGGCCAGGCGGCGCGCGATCAGCGCGTTGGAGCCGGCCTCCGGGTCGAGGGGCTCGTCGTCGACGAGCGGGATGTCGATCGGCTCCATGAGCGCCATCGACTCCTCGACGGTGAGCTCGTCAGCGGACTTCTTGCCGCGACGCTTCTTCTTGCCGTCCTCGGCCAGCAGCGGGGTGTCGTAGGCGGGGTCGCCCGTCCGCTCGAAGGTGTCGCTGAGCCGGATCGGCTGCGTGGCGTCCGCGTCGTCGTAGTCGTGGTGACGGCCGGTGAGCATGTCGCCGAGCTCGCGCAGGCGGTCGGGTACGCGGTAGAGCGGCGTGGCCGTGATGACCAGCACGCCGAAGCAGGCCACCAGGGCCAGCAGGGGTACGACGAGCGCGGGTGAGCGCAGCAGGTCGAGCAGGAGCGCGGAGACGACGTACCCGATGGCGCCACCGCCCTCGCGCAGGGCGGAGGTGTCGCCCTGGACGGGCTCAGGGCTGCCGTTGGCGATGTGGACGATGCCGAGCAGGCCGAAGGCGAACGCCGCCCAACCGATGATCTGGCGTCCCGCCGGACCGTTGCTGACCGGGTCGCGCATGACTCGCCAGCCGGCGAGCAGGACGAGTAGCGGGACGAACCAGCCGATCTTGCCGACCGTGCCGGAAACCGCGGCGCGGGTGAAGTCCATGACGCCACCGGGGACCTCGAACCACACGGCGGAAGCGATGATCAGCGCCAGGCCGCACAGCAACAGGCCGAAGCCGTCGCGCCGCTGCTCGGGCTCGATCTCGCGGGCGCTGTGGCCGATGCCGCGGGCCACCGCTCCGATGGCGTGCGCGAACGCCAGCCAGATCGCAACCACTCCGCGTCCGAGCGCGACAAACGCCCGGGCCACGGGTCCGGGCCCATTGCGAACGGCGCGCGGGGCCGGTCGCCGGGCCGCGGTCTTCTTGGCCGGTGACTTCTTGCTGGTCGTACTACGTGATCGCGAGCTGGCTGTCTTCTTCGCGCCCGAGCGTGAAGAAGGGGTGGTCCGGCTTCGCGACGCCGTCGGGGAAGACGTACGGGTCGCCATGCTCACAACCTACCCACAAGTCACACCAGCCACAGGGACCACAGGCTGGTGTGTCGGGCTTGACCTTGCACCAAGGTGCAGGGTCCACGGTCTCTCCATGACCTCCACTCCCCTGCGCATCGTGCGCGCATCGGCCATCTACGACGCCGTCGTGACGACCGGCTTCGCCCTCCCCTGGCTCGCCGCCGCGACCTTCGGAACCCTCGGCTCGATCCACCGCGAGCTCGACCTCACCGGCTCCCTCCCCGACCCCGACGACCCGTTCACGGTCCTGTTCGCAGGCCTGATGGGCGGACTCGTCCTCGTCTGGTCGGTGGTGCGGATCGTCCGGCCCACGCTGCTGGTGGGTGCGGCCGACACGGTGGCTCGGGCACTGTTCTGCCTCGGCATGGTGGTGGCCCTGACCGAAGGCGCCAGCACGGTGATCGTCGGCTTCCTGGTCCCCGAGGTGTTGTGGGGTCTGGTGCAGGGCGTTGCCGTCGCGGCGGCGCTGCGGCGCCGTACCCTCACGACGTGAACATCTCCGAACTGGCCGCCCGGGCAGGAGTGAAGGTCTCCACCGTGCGCTTCTACGAGCGGCGTGGGCTCCTGCCCGTCCCGTCGCGCACGTCCGGCGGCTACCGGGAGTTCCCCGACGACCAGATCGCCCGGGTCCGGTTCCTGCGGCGCGGCCAGCAACTCGGCTTCAGCCTTGCCGAGCTCGGCGAACTCACCGCCCTCTCTGGCCAGGAGGTGCTGCTGACCGGCGACATCGCCCGCGTCGGCCAGGCCAAGCTCGCCGAGATCGACGAGCGGATCGCCGACCTCACGCGAGTGCGCTCAGCGCTGGCCGGCCTGCTCGAGCAGCAGTGCATCGACCCGAACGCCGCCTGCCCGCTGGTGGGTGCGCTCGGGGGCGAGCCGGCAGCCCAGCCCGCCTGAGGTCTACGCCTCGACGACGACGGGGATGATCATGGGGCGGCGCTTGTGCGTACCGCTGACCCAGCGCCCGATGGTGCGGCGGATGATCTGCTGCAACTGGTAGGTGTCGGTGCTGCCCTCGCTCAGCGCGCGGTTGACCGCGTCGAGGATCGGTTGCTTGATGCTCTCGAAGTCCGAGTCCTCCCAGGCGTGGCCGCGGGCGTGGATCTCGGGGCCGGCGGACACCTTCCCGCTGACCGAGTCGACGACCACGATGACCGAGACGAAGCCTTCTTCGCCGAGGATCCGGCGGTCCTTGAGCTCGGACTCGGTGACGTCGCCGACGGACTGGCCGTCGACGAAGACGTAGCCGCACTCGACCTTGCCGACGACCGACGCGACACCGTCGACGAGGTCGACGACGACGCCGTCCTCGGCGTACACGACGTTCTCGACGCCGGTCTGCTTCGCGAGCTCGCCGTTGGCGAGCATGTGCCGGGACTCGCCGTGGACGGGCAGGACGTTGCGCGGCTTGACGATGTTGTAGCAGTACAGGAGCTCGCCGGCGCTGGCGTGACCGCTCACGTGGACCAGCGCGTTGCCCTTGTGGACAACACGGGCGCCGAGGCGGGTCAGGCCGTTGATCACGCGGTAGATCGCGTTCTCGTTGCCGGGGATCATGCTCGAGGCGAGGATGACGGTGTCGCCCTCCTCGAGGTGGACGAAGTGGTGGTTGCGCTGCGCGATCCGGGCGAGAGCACTGAGCGGTTCGCCCTGCGAGCCGGTCGAGATCAGCACCTGCTTCTCGGGCGCGAGGTCGGCAAGCTGCTTGGCGTCGACCATCACGCCCGGCGGGACGTGGAGATAGCCAAGGTCGCGGGCGATGGCCATGTTGCGGACCATCGAACGCCCGACGTAGGCGACCTTGCGGTCGTGCAGGACGGCGGCGTCGAGAATCTGCTGGACGCGGTGCACGTGGGAGGCGAAGCAGGCGACGATGATCCGCTGCTTCGACTCCTGGAACGCCTGGTTGAGGACCGGAGTGATCCGCTTCTCGGGGGTGGTGAAGCCGGGGACCTCGGCGTTGGTGGAGTCGGTGAGGAACAGGTCCACACCCTCCTCGCCCAGCCGCGCGAATGCACGGAGGTCGGTGATCCGGCCGTCCAGCGGCAACTGGTCCATCTTGAAGTCACCGGTGTGCAGCACCAGACCCGCGCCCGTACGGATCGCCACGGCAAGCGCGTCCGGGATCGAGTGGTTGACGGCGACGAACTCCAGGTCGAAGGGACCGAAGGAGATCTTGTCGCCCTCCTTGACCGTGTAGAACGGCGTCTGGCGCAGCCGGTGCTCGCGGAGCTTGGAGTTCAGCAGGGCCAGGGTGAGCTCGGAGCCGACGAGCGGGATGTCCTGACGCTCGCGCAGGAGGTACGGCGCCGCGCCGATGTGGTCCTCGTGGCCGTGGGTCAGCACCAGTGCCTCGACGGCATCCAGCCGGTCCCGGATCGAGGTGAAGTCGGGCAGGATCAGGTCGACGCCCGGGTGGTGCTCGTCGGGGAACAGCACGCCGCAGTCGACGATCAACAGGCGGCCGTCGTACTCGAAGACGGTCATGTTGCGACCGATCTCGCCGAGGCCGCCGAGCGGGGTGACGCGCAACCCGCCCTTGGGGAGTTCCGGCGGTGCCGACAGTTCGGGGTGCGCGTGCGACATCAGAGGAGGCCCGCCGCGACGAGTCCGGCCCGGAGGTCCGCGACTTCGTCGTCGTCGAGAGCCAGCAGTGGCGGTCGCACGATCCGGTTGTCGAGCACGCCCTTGAGCTCGAGCGCGGCCTTGGCCGTGGTGGCGCCGTAGTTGGCTGCGCCCATGATCGCTTCGTATGCCGGAATGAGACCGGTGTGGATCCGCAACGCTTCGGCGTGGTCGCCCGCGAGGAACGCCTCGATCATCGTCTTGAGCTGGACGCCCGCGACGTGGCCGACGACGGAGACGAGGCCGGTGGCGCCGTAGGCGAGGTAGCCGAGCGTGTTGACGTCGTCACCGGAGTAGACGGCGTAACCGAGGTCGACCAGTTGTGCGGTGCGGGCCAGGTCGCCGGTGGCTTCCTTGACGGTCGTGACGGTCTCCCACTGGCGGGCAGCAACATACGTCTCGAGGGAGATCTTGGTGCCGGTGCGGCCGGGGACGTCGTACAACATGACGGGCACGCCGGTGGCCTCGACGACCTGGCGGAAGTGGTTGAGCACGCCGGGCTGGCTCGGCTTGTTGTAGTACGGCGTCACGAGCAGCAGGCCGTCCGCGCCGACCTTCTCGGCCTGGCGGGCCAGTTCGACGGAGTGGCGGGTGTCGTTGGTGCCGACGCCGGCGACGATCTTCGCCCGGTCGCCCACCGCGTCCTTGACGGCTGCGAGGGTCTCGCCGTCCTCGGCGCCGGTGGTGGTCGGCGACTCGCCGGTGGTGCCCGAGACGACGATGCCGTCGTTGCCGTTGTCGACGAGGTGCTTGGCGACCTTCTGCACCGCGTCCAGGTCGACGGAGCCGTCAGCGTGGAACGGCGTGACCATCGCGGTCAACACCGTCCCGAAAGGTGCGGAAGTCATGGTCAGAGCCTATCGCCACGCGGCGCCAGGGCCGCGTCGCCGTCCCTCACACGTGAGGCATGACCTCGGCCGCCACGAGGCGCAGGTGATCGAGATCGCCCAGGTCGAGGACCTGGAGGTAGATCCGCTGGGCGCCGAGGGCCGCGAACCGCTGGATCTTCTCCACGACCTCGGCGGGCGTCCCGGCCAGTCCGTTGGCGCGCAGTTCGTCGACGTCGCGACCGATGTACGCCGCCCGGCGGGCGGTCTCCGCGTCATCCTTGCCGACACACAGCACCAGCGCGTTCGACCAGATGATGCTCGCGGGGTCACGGTCGATGGCCTCCGCGGCCTGCCGGACGCGACCGAACTGGAGGGCCGTGAACTCCTCGTCGACGAACGGCAGGTTGAACTCGTCGGCATACGCCGCGGCGAGGGCCGGCGTCTTCTTCGCGCCCTTGCCGCCGATCAGGACCGGCGGACCGCCGCGGTGCCCGGACGTCTGGGTCGGCTTCGGCAGCGCCGGGCTGTCGCTGAGTTCGTAGTGCTTGCCGGTGAACGCATACCGGTCCCCGACCGGCGTCGCCCACATACCGGTGATCAGCTCGAGTTGTTCGGCGTAGCGCTCGAACCGCTCGCCGGTGTCCGGGAACGGGATGCCGTAAGCGGTGTGCTCCTGCGTGAACCAGCCGGCGCCGATGCCGAGCTCCACCCGGCCGCCACTCATCTGGTCAACCTGCGCCACCTGTACGGCGAGTACCCCCGGGTGCCGGAAGGTCGCGCTGGTCATCAGCGTCCCGAGCCGGATGGTGCTGGTCTCCCGCGCCAGGCCAGCCAGTGTCGTCCAGGCGTCGGTGGAGCCGGGCAGCCCGTCGCCGCTCATGTGGAGGTAGTGGTCGCTGCGGAAGAACGCACCGAAGCCGAGCCGCTCGGCCTCGAGGGCCACGGCCAGCAAGTCGTCGTACGTTGCACCCTGCTGAGGTTCGGTGAAGACACGGAGTTCGACAGTCATGCGCCAACCCTGCCAGTCGCCCGGTCATTCGACGCCCGTCAATCGGCCAGCGACTCGATCCGGATCGTCGACGCAAACCGCTCGAAGTGACGGGCGTTGTCAGTGACGATCACATCGACCTGGTGCACCAGGCCCATCGCCACGAGATTCGCGTCGTGCACCTGCTTTCCCGTCGCCCGACCCGTGACGACCAGGGCGCGAAGCAAGGTTGAACCCTCCGTGGTCTCCGGCAACACATCGATGCCCACGAGCAACTCGTCGAGGTTCGTTGCCGCCACCGGTCCCGGCAAGCCGTACCCGTTGACATCGAGAGGCCGCGTCGCCACCACGAGGTACTCGCGGATGATCTGGGGGATGACGACGAGGGCGCGCCCGTCGTTCTCCAGGAGGCTCAGCGCGGCGGCGTGCGACCTGCGGGACGTGTCAGTCGCCGACAGGAACACGTTGGTGTCGAGCAGGACGCGCTCGACACGGGCTTCATCGTCCGTCGTCGTCATAGATCTCGTCACGCGACCACGGCTCGCTGACCCCGGTCGTGACGGTCGTCAGGCGCAGGGGTCCACGCCGACGTCGTACGACGGGCTCCGCGGCTGCGCGGTCCAGCACTTCGCGCAACTCCTGCTGCATCGATCGCCCGTGACGGGCGGCGCGCTCCTTGAGCGCAGCGACGGTCTCAGGTGGTACGTCACGGATGTGAAGCGCCGGCATGACACCGATGCTAGCACCAGTGCTATCACTCAGCCGCAGGCGAAGACCCGCTCCCACCACACGACGGTGAAGCCCTCGCGCTGGTCGCGACGACCTTCCCGCCAGCGGTTGCGGCTGAACTTCGGGTAGTGGGTGTCCCCCTCGGGCGACAGCGGGATCTCCGAGAGGATCTGCTCGTCGGCGTACGGCAGGGCCGCGGTGTAGACCGCGGCGCCGCCGCCGATCATCACCTGGCCGCGCGGGCTGTCGGCGAGCAGCTGGTCGGCGAGCTCCAGCGCGCTGGGGACGTCGTGGGCGACCCGGACACCCTCGGCCGACCAGTGCGGGTCGCGGGTGAGCACGATCGTCTGGCGGCCGGGCAGCGGTTTGCCGATGCCCTCGTGCGTGGTGCGTCCGATGATCAGGACGTGGCCGGTGGTGGTCGCCTTGAAGTGCGCGAAGTCCGCCGGGATGTGCCACGGGATGTTGGCGTCCGAACCGATGACGCCGTTCTCGGCCACGGCCGCCACCATGGTGACGCGCTTGCCTCCGGGAGTGCTCATACTGCGATCGGCGCCTTGATCCCGGGGTGCGGGTCGTAGCCGTCGATGCGGATGTGTTCGAGGTCGAATGCATCGAGCTCGGTCACCGCGGGGTCCAGCCACAACGTCGGCAGCTCCCGTGTGTCCCGCGACAGCTGGAGCCGGGCCTGGTCGAGGTGGTTGGAGTAGAGGTGCGCGTCGCCGAGGGTGTGCACGAAGTCCCCCACCCGCAGCCCGGTCACGTGGGCGACCATGTGGGTGAGCAGGGCGTACGACGCGATGTTGAACGGCACGCCGAGGAACACGTCGGCCGAGCGCTGGTAGAGCTGACAGCTGAGCCGCGCCGGACCGCCGTCGACGGCCGGAGCGACGTAGAACTGGAAGAGCGTGTGGCAGGGCGCGAGCGCCATCTGCGGAATGTCGGCGACATTCCAGGCCGACACGATGTGCCGGCGGCTGTTGGGGTCGCGGCGGATCTGCTCGACGATCTGCTTGATCTGGTCGACGTGGCCGCCGTCCGGAGTCGGCCATGACCGCCATTGGTAGCCGTAGACCGGCCCTAGGTCGCCATTGTCGTCGGCCCACTCGTCCCAGATCGAGATGCCGCGGTCCTGCAGCCACTTGACGTTGGTGTCGCCGCGGAGGAACCACAACAGCTCACCGAACACGGACCGCGTGTGGATCTTCTTCGTGGTGACCATCGGGAAGCCCTCGGCCAGGTTGAACCGCATCTGGTGCCCGAAGACGCTCAGCGTGCCGGTGCCGGTGCGGTCACCCTTCTCCACACCTTCGTCGAGGATCCGCTGGACGAGGTCGAGGTAGGCGCGCACAAGTGCAGGTTAGTCGGGCAAACCGCTCAGAGTGCGGCAGTCCCGAGGATCGTGGTCAGGGTGTCGCCGCCGACCCAGATCGAACCAGCCTCGTCGGTCTCGATGTGGACCCGTCCGCGCCGCCCCAGCACCGTCCCCTGACTGGCTGTGTACGACGCCGGGAGCACCCCGCCCGCGAGCCACTGGGCGAGCGACGCGTTGAGCGAACCCGTCACCGGGTCCTCCGTCGTGCCGGCCGCGTGAGGGCAGAACGCGCGCACCTCGACCGCGCATTCGGAGCCCTCCGGGTACGGCCCGATGACGCCGACGTCGACCGGCATCGCGGCGAAGTCCGGCTTCAACCCGAGCACCACGTCAGCAGACGCGAGCTGGACCCCGACCCAGCCGGGTCCGTTGTCGGCCCAGGCGATGTCGAGGATCTCGTCACGCCCGACCCCGAGCGCCGCTGCGATGTCCGCGGCCAGGGCCGGCTCGACCGGACCGGAGCGGATCAGGCCTGGCGCCTTGAAGGCCAGGCGTCCATCGGTGCGCCGCAACTGCACGAGCCCGACGCCGCATTCCTGCACCACGCCCTCGCCCGCCGGGACTCCCCCGGCTTCGAGCCAGGCGTGGGCGGTGCCGAGGGTCGGGTGTCCGGCGAACGGCAGTTCGCTGGTGGCGGTGAAGATGCGCACCCGGTAGTCGGCGGCAGGGTCGGTGGGCGCGAGCAGGAAGGTCGTTTCGCTGAGGTTCGTCCAGCGCGCGAATGCCTGCATCTGCTCGTCGCTCAGGCCCTCGGCGTCGTGCACCACCGCCACCGGGTTGCCGAGCAGCGGCTCGGCGCTGAAGACGTCGACCTGGCGGAAGTGTCGTCCCTCAGTCATGCCGGCAGGCCCATGATCAGGCACTGAGGGACATCGGGCCGTATACCTCGCGGTCGACGTCGAACAAGGTCACCTGCGCGACGCCGTGCTCAGCGAGCTCGGCCCAGATCTCACCGACCCACGACTCGGCGTCGCCCTGGCTGGGGAAGGTCTTGTCGCCGTACTCCTCGGCGGCCTCGCCCGCGAGGGTGACCTCGGCACCGGACGCGTCCTCGAGTCGCCAGTACCACGGCTGGTCGGGCGCGGCGGGCGGACGGAACGTCGGGGGCTGTTCGGGAAGCGTCATGACTCACGCACCGAGGGCGTCACGAAGGGCGGCTTGGTGATCTGGAAGACCTCGTTGCGGCCGCGTACGTCGACCATCACCTCGGCTTCGTCGTTGACCGCGCTGGCGACCAGCGCCAGGCCGATGCCCTTCTTCAGGGTCGGCGAGAAGGTGCCGGAAGTGACCTCACCGAGAGGCACGTCGCGCAGCAACCGGACGCTCATGTGCGGACGCGGGATGGCGCGGCCGGTGGAGACGATGCCGACGAGCTTGCGGCGCGGGCCGGCCTCGCGCTCGGCGAGCAACATGTCGCGACCCCAGAACGCCGGCTTCTTCCAGCCGACTGCCCAGCCGAGGCGCGCCTCGTTGGGGGTGATCGACGACGAGATGTCCTGGCCGTGGAGCGGGTAGCCCATCTCGGTGCGCAGCGTGTCGCGGGCGCCGAGGCCGCACGGGGTGAGGCCCAACGCCTCGCCCGCAGCCATCAACCGGTCCCACAGTGCGACGGCCACCTTCGAGGAGGCGATGAGTTCATAGCCGCGCTCCCCGGTGTAGCCGGTGCGGCAGACGATGACGAGCGCGTCGGGGTCCGGGTCGGTGTCGTCGGCCTCGAACGGTGCCTCGACGAAGGTGAGGTAGTCGTGGCCCACCGGCAGTCCGACGGCCGCCACGACGTCGTCCGACTTCGTGCCCTGGATCGCCAGCACGACGTAGTCCTGGTGGTGGTCGACGATCTTGATGCCCTCGGGCGCGGCCTCGGTCAGCCGGCGTCGTACCTCTTCGTTGTTGGAGGCGTTCGGGACGACCAGGACGTGCTCGTCGTCGCGGTAGTAGGTGAAGACGTCATCGATGATGCCGCCGGTCGCGTCGTCCACGACGAGGCTGTACTGCGCCTTGCCGGGGCCGATCCTGTGCAGGTCGTTGGTCAGTGTCGAGTTCAGGAACTCGACGGCACCCGGGCCGCGTACGACGAGCTTGCCGAGGTGACTGACGTCGAAGATGCCGACGCCCTCACGCACGGCTGCGTGCTCCTTGACGACACCGGTCGGGTACTCCAGCGGCATCGACCAGCCGCCGAACTCGGAGAACTTCGCACCGAGCGCAACGTGACGATCGTGGAGGAGGGACTGCAGTGGGGTCGGATCGGCCATGTCCGGAATCTATTGCATCTGCGCATCGGTAGCCTGAGCCGGTGACGTCCTTTGCACTGCGAACTGCCAGTCCCGCCAAGACCCGCGCGGAGGCTGTCGTCGTCGGAGTGCTGCCGGACGGTGTCCTGGCGCCGGGTGCGGAGGACGTCGCGGCGGCGTACGGCCGCAAGCTCTCGGGCCTGCTCGCCACCGTCGGCGCCAAGGGCAAGCCGGGCGAGGTCACCAAGGTCCCGACCGGTGGCGTCATCTCGTCGCCCCTGCTGGTGCTGGTCGGTCTCGGGAGCAATCCCGGTCCGGCCGAGGTACGACGCGCAGCCGGCAACGCCGCGCGCGCCGTGACCAACGCGGCGTCGGTAGCGCTGGCCCTGCCGGCCGACACCCCTGAACTCGTACGCGCCGTCATCGAGGGCTACCGCCTCGGCGGCTACGCCTTCACCACCTACAAGTCCAGGCCCGGTACGCCGACCACGCCGGCCGAGATCGTCGTACTGACCCCGGCCGCCCGGAAGTCCGAGGTGATCGCCGCGGTCGAACCGGCCCAGATCGTGGTCGACGCCGTCGTCGCCACCCGCGACTGGGTGAACACTCCCCCGGCCGACCTCACGCCGCCGATGTTCGCCGACGCCATCACGGCAGCGGTGAAGGCCGGCAACAAGCAGGTCCTCAGCGGGGGCACCAAGATCAAGGTCGACGTCCTGGACGAGGTCCGGCTGGCCGAGCTCGGTTGCGGCGGCATCCTCGGCGTGGGTGCCGGTTCGGCCGCTCCGCCGCGGCTGGTCGAACTGACCTATCGGCCCAAGGGCGCGGTGCTGCACATCGCACTGGTGGGCAAGGGCATCACGTTCGATTCCGGCGGCCTGTGGATCAAGCCCTCCGCGAGCATGGGCACGATGAAGGAAGACATGGCCGGCGCCGCCGCCGTCGTGCAGGCGATGATCGCCGCCGCCCGCCTCGACCTACCCGTGCAGATCTCGGGCTTCACTGCGCTGGCCGAGAACATGATCGGCGCCGCCGCGATGCGCCCCGGCGACGTGCAGACGATGTACGACGGCACGACCGTGGAGATCGGCAACACCGACGCCGAAGGCCGACTGGTGCTGGCCGATGCGATGGGCCGGGCGGTCGAAGCCAAGCCGGACCTGGTCATCGACATCGCGACCCTGACCGGCCACATGGTGATGGCGCTCGGCGACAAGATCGCCGGGGTGATGGGCGACGACGCCGTCGTCGCCCAGGTGCTCGCCGCGGCCGAGGCCGTCGGCGAGGACGCCTGGCCGATGCCGATCCCGGACTTCATGAACGAGCGGATCCGCAGCAGCAAGATCGCCGACCTGTCGCAGTACGACGGCATCCGCTGGGGTGGCGGACTCTTCGCCGCTGCGTTCCTGCGCGAGTTCAACGGCGGATTGCCGTGGGGGCATCTCGACATCGCCGGTCCGACGTACAACCGCGGTGGCCCGAACGGCCACTGGACCTCGGGCGCGACCGGCTACGGCGTCGCGACCCTCGTCGAACTGCTCAGGGCGTCGGCGGCCGCTGCTGCTTCTGCTGCTGCCTGACCCGCGAGTTGTAGTCGCGCATCCGCTGCGGCACACCGACCACGGCGGCGTCGTACGACGGGATCTGGTGGCGGTTGCAGAAGTCGTGCGCCCACTTGACCGACGGCACCCGTCGGCGGGTCCACTCGCCGTCGTGCGCGACGAGAAGCAGCGTGACGTCGCTGACGGCGGTGCGCGGCTCGACGAAACCCTCGACACCACGGCGCTCACCCACCCAGGTCTGCAGGTGCTGCTCATCGGTGCGGTCCGATGCGCGGACGCGAGTGGAACCCGTGCGCGCCTCCGCCGTCGGGTTACTCATGCGTACCTTCGATCCCCTGCGGAATCGGTCGAACCAAGCCATGGGAACAGTTTGCCCGATCGATGGGTGGCCTGTTGCCAGATGCTTCGTACGTGGTGCAAGGATGAGGTCCATGGCGACCGAAGTCACTCTCCCCGCACTCGGCGAATCCGTCACCGAAGGCACCGTTACCCGCTGGCTCAAGCAGGTCGGTGACCAGATCGCGATCGACGAGCCTTTGCTCGAAGTGTCCACCGACAAGGTCGACACCGAGATCCCGTCTCCGGTCGCGGGCACGCTGCTCGAGATCAAGGCCGCCGAGGACGAAACCGTCGAGGTCGGCGCCGTTCTCGCAGTGATCGGTGAAGCCGGCGAGGGTTCCGCCGCGGCGCCGGCTGCGCCCGCCGAGGAGGCTCCGGCTGCTCCGGCTGCCGAGGAGCCCGCCGCCCCTGCTCCGGTCGAAGAGGCGCCCGCCGCCCCGGCTCCCGCCGAGGCACCCGCTGCGGAAGCACCGGCCGCTGAAGCTCCCGCCGCCGGCGGTGCCGCCACCGGTACGGCGGTCACGCTCCCCGCGCTCGGTGAGTCCGTCACCGAAGGCACCGTCACCCGCTGGCTCAAGCAGGTCGGCGACGCCGTCGCTGTCGACGAGCCGCTGCTCGAGGTCTCCACCGACAAGGTCGAC
The DNA here is from genome assembly GCF_014108865.1 of Nocardioides sp. WS12. Lineage (NCBI taxonomy): Bacteria > Bacillati > Actinomycetota > Actinomycetes > Propionibacteriales > Nocardioidaceae > Nocardioides > Nocardioides sp. WS12. The sequence continues at coordinate 3,511,074 of NZ_CP053928.1, forward strand.
ACCGAGATCCCGTCTCCGGTCGCGGGCACGCTGCTCGAGATCAAGGCCGCTGAGGACGAGACGGTCGAGGTCGGCGCCGAGCTGGCCATCATCGGTTCCGGTACGCCGGCCGCTGCTCCGGCCGCGCCCGCCGCTCCTGCTGCTCCGGCTCCTGCTGCTCCGGCCCCGGTCGAGGCTGCTCCCGCTCCTGCCGCACCGGCTCCTGCCGCACCGGCTCCTGCCGCACCGGCTCCTGCCGCACCGGCTCCTGCCGCTCCGGCCCCGGCCACCCCGGCTCCCGCGCCGGCTGCACCCGCCCCGGCACCCGCCGCCTCCGAGGACGGCCCCGGCTACGTCACTCCCCTGGTCCGCAAGCTCGCCGCCCAGCACGGTGTCGACCTCGCCCGGGTCAGCGGCTCGGGCGTGGGTGGACGGATCCGCAAGCAGGACGTCCTGGACGCCGCAGCGTCGCTCAAGGCTGCCGCTCCGGCACCCGCCGCTGCTGCTCCGGCGGCCGCTGCTCCCGCCGCCGCGTCGGCCAGCCCGTCGCCGCTGCGCGGCCAGACCGTCAAGGTCAGCCGCCTGCGCAAGATCATCGCCGAGCGCATGGTCGACTCGCTCCACGTGTCGGCCCAGCTCACCCAGGTCGTCGAGGTCGACGTCACCAACATCGCCCGCCTGCGCGAGAGCGAAAAGGCCGACTTCCTGGCCCGCGAGGGCGTGAAGCTGTCGTACCTGCCGTTCTTCACCAAGGCAGCGATCGACACCCTCAAGCAGCACCCGTCGCTCAACGCCACGATCGACCTGCCCGCGGGCGAGATCACCTACTACGACCGCGAGAACGTCGCGTTCGCCGTCGACACCGAGCGTGGCCTGCTGACGCCGGTCATCAAGGACGCCGGCGACCTGTCGATCTCGGGCCTGGCCAAGAAGATCTCTGATGTTGCCGAGCGGACCCGCACGAACAAGATCGGTCCGGACGAACTGTCCGGCGGCACGTTCACGATCACGAACCTGGGCAGTTTCGGCGCCCTGTGGGACACGCCGATCATCAACCAGCCGCAGGTCGCCATCCTCGGCCCCGGTGCCGTGGTGAAGCGTGCGGTCGTCATCGACGACGACGACCTCGGCGAGACCATCGCGGTGCGCCACATGGTCTACCTCGCGCTGACCTACGACCACCGCGTGGTCGACGGTGCCGACGCCGGTCGCTTCCTGCGTGACCTGAAGAAGCGCCTCGAGTCGGGCCAGTTCGAAGTCTGAGGTCCCTCTGACAACACGAGCCCCCGGTCCGCGACAGCGGACCGGGGGCTTCGTCGTCGCCTACCGAGTGGTCGCGTCGAGGGCGACGTCGAAGGTGGTCGTGACCCGCTGACCACCGACCTCGACGGTCGTCGATCCCTTGCTCGACGAGGTCGCACGGATCGGCCCGAGGAGGCCGCTCTTCCCACGGACGACACCCGTCGCCGTACTGATGCCGTCGATGATCTTCCCGGCCGGGGTGTCCCCCGGCTCGGCCGTCTGGGTGGACGCGACCTCGATCGCGTATCCACCGTCGGTGAGTTCGGTGAGTTCGTACGTCGACACGACCTTCGCGCGCCTGCCGCTGGTGCCGATCTCGGACGCGACCTTCCATTGGGCGCCGACGCCGACCTCTTCGGCGGGCAAGGGCACGGCGAGCACGAAGCCCAGTCCGATCACGTCCTCGAGGATCCGGGCCACCAGGTCGGCGGCCTTGTCGCCGGGGTCGGTCTCGCGGGACACGACCCGCCCCGTCCGGTCATGGACGACGCGCATGGTCACCCCCTCGAGGTTCGCCAGCGCCTGGCGCGCCTGGGTCAGGGAGGCCTCGTCGAGTCCGCCTCCGGAGATCGTGGCCTTGCCGTAGACGACGTCGGTGACCACCTCCTCGTCGGAGACGTCGACGATCGTCGTCGTGAACGGGATGGCCATCGGCACGGTGGTTGGCTCCGACGACAGGAAGTCGTCATCGGTGGTCGAGGTCAGTGCGAGGGTGCTCGTCTCCGAGTGCCCTTTCTCGACGTCGAGGGCGACCACTCGCCGCGGTGCGACGCCCGCGTCCACCAGGGTGACCACGGCCGGAACGACCGGCGCAGCGACGGCGCTGGTGGCCGTCGCGCTCGGCTCGGCCTTCGGCTCGTCGGCGTCGCTGCACGCCGCCAGGGCCAGAACGGCGACGACTCCGATCACCAGGGAACGACGGGGACGTGCGACGGGCATGGATCTCCTCGGGGTGGGTGCCGCCACAGGGTGCCACGCTCACCAGTGCGGTGGGAGGGTTTGACCATGACCACGCCCACAGGACTGTCCGTCGTCGTTGCCGGCTCATCCGGCTTTCTCGGGAGCCACCTGTGCACGGAACTCGAGTCCCGCGGCCACGAGGTGACCCGACTGGTCCGCCGCGACGCACAAGGACCACGTGAGTCGACGTGGGATCCGCAGGGCGGCGTGGTCGACGCTTCCGTCATCGGCGCGGCCGACGTCGTCGTGAACCTCGCCGGCGCACCGTTGATCGGCAACCCCCACTCGAAGCGTTGGGCCGAGGCGGTGCGCACCAGTCGGGTCGCGACGACCGGCACCCTCGCCACCACCATCGCGGCCCTCGCGAAGCCGCCCGCGCTGGTCAACGCCTCCGGCGTCAGCTGGTACGGCGACCACGGCTCCGCGTTGCTGACCGAGTCCTCCGACACCCGTGGCCACGCCCTGCTCACCCGGGTCTGCCGCGAGTGGGAAGCGGCGGCCCAGCCTGCGATCGGCGCCGGCGCTCGCGTCGTACTGCTCCGGACAGCGCCGGTGCAGGACCGCACCAATCCGCCGCTGCAGCAACAGCGCCTGCAGTTCAAGGCGGGGCTCGGCGGCCGCCTCGGCAACGGGCAGCAGCACATGCCGCTGATCTCGCGGCGGGACTGGGTGGGCGCGGTGGCGTTCCTCGTCGAACACCCGACCGCTGCCGGCCCGGTGAACGTCTGCGCTCCCACGACGCCGACCAACGCGGACTTCACGCGGACCCTGGCCGACCTCGTGCACCGGCCGGCATTCTTCGCGGTCCCGTCGCCCGTGCTGAAACTGGCCGCCGGGGCGATGTCCGACGAGGTGCTCGGCTCGCTCAACCTGCGTCCGCAGGCACTGCTCGACCTGGGGTATCAGTTCGCGGACCCGGACGTCGCCGCCGTACTCGCCACCGGGCTCTCCTGAACCGAGGCCAGCAACCACTGCCCGCCGACCGCACGGAACTCCAACTCACGGGTGGTCGCCTGGTCCTGCGGCAACATCCGCCGCTCGCCCGTCCCGACCGCCTCCGCCCCGACCAACCGGTCCGTCACGACCAGCACCAGCCGCCGTTCGGTCCGTGCCCGCAACTCGACCTCGAGCACCTGCATCGACATGCCCTCGATCCGCAGCCCGCGCTCACGCCAGGCCCGGAGCATGGCAACATCGGCAACACCTGCACGCGAGCCGTGGACGTACAGCCGACCCAACGCGGCCGGATCACCCGAGGCCCACGCCGCCGCCCGGGACCGGTCCCACTCGCGGAGCACCGCCAGCGAACTGACCGCCCCGGCCACGCTCACGGTGCGAGCCTCGGGAGCAATCACCGCGGCGGGCACACCAGCAGGGGACGGCGCCGGATCGTCACCGCGCAAGGCCGCTCCCGCCACGAGCGCACCGACCAGCACCAGCACAGCCGTGCCCGCGAGGAGCCATCGCGATCCCGAGATCCGCATGCCCCGTTCCTACGTCAGATCGGGCGGACGTGCACCCGGTCATCCACAGGCAACGGAGTAACCTGAGCAGCGTGGAGTTCCGTGAGGTCGGCCTCGGCGCCGACGCGCTCGAGTACATGGCCGCCTGGGAACTCCAACGGGAGATCCACGAGCAGGTGGTCGCAGGCACCACACCCGACACGGTGTTGCTGCTCGAGCACCCGCCGGTCTTCACGGCTGGCAGGCGCACACAGCCCCAGGACCGGCCCGCCGACCCCGGCGGCGCGCCCGTCATCGACGTCGACCGCGGCGGCGAGATCACCTTCCACGGCCCCGGTCAGCTCGTCGGCTACCCGATCGTCCGGTTGCCCAACCACGTCAAGGTGGTCGATTACGTCCGTCGGGTCGAAGAGGCGTTGATCGCCGTCTGCACCGAGTTCGGAGTGACCACCGCACGCGTCCCCGGTCGCAGCGGCGTCTGGCTCCGGGCCGACGACCGCGGCCCGGAGCGCAAGATCGCCGCCCTGGGCATTCGGGTCCGGCGCGGCGTCACGATGCACGGATTCTCGTTGAACTGCGACGTCGACCTCGGTTGGTACGACCGCTTCGTCCCGTGCGGGATCAACGATGCCGGCGTCACCTCGCTCAGCCGCGAGCTCGGGCGGGACGTCCCTGCCACCGAGGTCCTCGATGCTGTTCAACGGCACCTGAGCGACCTGCTGGCGTGGGGTTCCTACGACGCGACACCCGACTACGAGGCGCGCCCGGACCCGGCAAAGGCCCGCGCGACCGGCGGCGTGGCGCTCCTGAGTTACCCCGCACGCTGACCCTATACTCGGTATCTATTGGCCGCTCGGGCCAACGGATCCCAAGGGGCCAACGTGAGTGATCTCGTCATCGAGACCAGCGGACTGCGCAAGGAGTTCCGCACGCGCAAGGGCGGCCTGCGGGTCGCCGTACAGAACCTCGACCTGGCGGTTCCCGCCGGTGGTGGCGTCCACGGGTTCCTCGGCCCGAACGGGTCCGGCAAGACCACGACCATCCGGATGCTGCTCGGTCTTGCGCGCCCGACGCGCGGCACGATGCGGCTCTTCGGCGAGCCGGTGCCCGAGAAGCTGCCGCAGGTGATCGGCCGCGTCGGCGCGGTGGTCGAATCCCCGAAGTTCTCCCCCAACTTCACCGGCCAGTTCAACCTGCGCCTGCTCGCCGACGCGATCGGCGCACCGCGCTCCCGCGTCGATGAGGCGATCGCGACCGTGCAGCTCGACGGTCGCGAGAAGGACCGTTACAAGGGCTACTCCCTCGGCATGAAGCAGCGCCTCGCGATCGCCGCGACCCTGCTCAAGGACCCGCAGTTGCTGATCCTCGACGAGCCCACCAACGGCCTGGACCCCGCCGGCATCCGCGAGATCCGCGAGACCATCCGCAGCCTCGGTGAAGCCGGCGTGACCGTGCTGCTGAGTTCGCACATCCTTGCCGAGGTCCAGCAGGTCTGTACGTCGGCCACGATCATCGGCAACGGCAAGCTGCTCGCCTCCGGCCGGGTCGAGGACCTCCTCGGCAGCAGTACGGCGTTCCGGGTCGTCGTACCCGAACAGGCGCGAGCGCTCGAGGTGCTCGGCGCGGCGGGGCTGGAAGCTGCCACTGACGACGACACCATCCGCGTCGAGACCGAGGACGCCGCCCGGATCACCCAGGTGCTCGGCGAGGCCGGCGTCTGGTTGACGGAGCTGACCCCGCTGCGGCCCGACCTGGAGACGTTCTTCCTCGCCTTGACGGACGCCGAGCGACTGGGGGCCGAGGCATGAGCGCCTTCCTCCGCCTCGCCCGCGTCGAGCTGCGTCGGCTGCTGCACCGCCGCGCTGCGCTCGTCCTGATCGCCGCCTGCTTGATCGTCCCGGTCATCATCGGTGTTGCCACCGTCCTCGACACCCGGCCGCCCTCGGCGAGCGACCTGGCGCAGGCCGAGGAGCAGATGGAGCAAGCCCGCAACGACCCGTCGTTCGAGGAGAACATCCGGCAGTGCATCGCGGACCCGCAGGGCTGGGGCGGCTACCCGGATGACCTCACCGCCGAGGAGGCCGAGAAGGCCTGCCTTGCGGACCAGGAACCCCGGCTCGACTGGTACCTCTACTCCCCGCAGCTCGACATCAGGAGCGAGCGCGACAACGGCTCCGGCATCGCGATCACGCTGCTCCTGTCGATGGCGATGATGCTGCTCGGCACCACCTTCACCGGCCACGACTGGGCCAGCGGCTCGGTGAGCAACCAGTTGCTGTTCGAGCCACGCCGCCTGCGCGTCTGGTTCGCCAAGGCACTCGTGGTCACCGGTACGGCGACCCTGCTCGCCACGGTCGTCATGTCGTCGTACTGGCTGGCCATCGGCGCGGTGGCCCGGTCCCGTGACCGGCTCGGCGACGGCGTACTCCTCGACTGCCTGCAGATGGGCTGGCGCGCGGCGGGTGTCGCCGGCGTCGCGGCCTTGCTCGGCTTCGCGCTGACCATGCTGTTCCGCAGCACCGTGGCCACCCTCGGCATCCTCTTCGGCATCGCGCTGGCCGGCGGCATCCTGCTCGGCGTCTTCGGCATCGGCGACCGGTGGAACCCCGCCCACAACGTGGGCGCAGTCGTCGCCGACGGTGTGCAGTACTACGCCGAGACGACCTGCTCCCCGAAGCAACTCGAGGAGATGGGTGATGACTTCGGAGGGGGCGTCTATTGCACCGAGGAGCGCACACTGACCTTCGGGCAGGGCGTTGGCTTCCTCGGTACGGCGGTCGTCGGCGCGAGCCTCGGGTCGCTGCTCTGGTTCCGTCGTCGCGACGTCCCGTAGGACCGCTCGCGATGCCTGCTCGCCACCCCCTGCGGAGTACCCTGACGAGGTGACTGCTGTTCCCGATGGCCGGAAGCTCCTGCGACTCGAAGTACGCAACGCGGAGACGCCGATCGAACGCAAACCGTCGTGGATCAAGACCACCGCCCGGATGGGTCCGGAGTACACCGCGCTGCAGAAGCTGGTGAAGTCCGAGGGCCTGCACACGGTCTGCCAGGAAGCCGCCTGTCCGAACATCTTCGAGTGCTGGGAAGACCGCGAGGCCACCTTCCTCATCGGCGGCGAGCAGTGCACCCGGCGCTGCGACTTCTGCCAGATCGACACCGGCAAGCCGTTGCCGCTGGACCGTGACGAACCGCGCCGGGTCGCCGAGTCGGTCCAGAAGATGCAGCTCAAGTACGCCACCATCACCGGTGTCGCGCGCGACGACCTGCCCGACGGCGGCGCCTGGTTGTACGCCGAGACCGTCCGGATGATCCACGAGCTCAACCCCGGCATCGGTGTGGAGAACCTGATCCCCGACTTCAACGGGATCCCGGAGCTCCTCACCGAGGTCTTCGAGTCCCGTCCCGAGGTGCTGGCCCACAACGTCGAGACGGTGCCGCGGATCTTCAAGCGGATCCGCCCGGCGTTCCGCTACGAGCGTTCGCTCGATGTGATCACCCAGGCCCGCACCTTCGGTCTGGTCACCAAGTCGAACCTGATCCTGGGCATGGGCGAGACCCGCGAGGAGGTTTCGCAGGCGCTGCGCGACCTGCACGAAGCCGGTTGCGAGCTCATCACGATCACCCAGTACCTCCGTCCTTCACCGCGTCACCACCCCGTCGAGCGGTGGGTCAAGCCCGAGGAGTTCGTCGAGCTCGCGGCCGAGGCCGAGGAGATCGGATTCGCCGGAGTCCTCTCGGGACCGCTGGTCCGTTCGTCGTACCGGGCCGGTCGGTTGTACGGTCAGGCGATGTCCGCGCGTAGCGCGACCGCAGAAGCCACTGCCTGAGGAGACAGCAGCACCCCATGTCGAACACCCCTCTCGACCCGTCAACGATGAGCCGCCGCAAGCAGATCGTCGAGACGTACAAGATGGCCCGCAAGGTCGACAAGCCCATCCTGTGGTGGATGATCGGCGCCTTCGTGGTTGCCGGCGGCCTCGCGATGGCGCTGTTCCGGTTCGTCCTGCCCCACAACGACTCGGTCTTCAGCTGGATCCTTGCCGGCCTCGCCACGTTCCTGGTCGGCCTGCTGGCCGTCACGATCGTCTTCGGCCGCCGCGCCCAGAAGGCCGCATTCACCCAGCTCGAGGGCCAGGTCGGCGCCGCCGCCCGTGCCCTGTCGATGCTGCGTCGCGGCTGGGTCCTCGAAGAGGTCGTCGGCTTCACCAAGCAGCAGGACATGGTCCACCGCGTGGTCGGCCCTCCGGGCATCGTCCTGGTCGGCGAGGGCAACCCCAGCCGGGTCAAGCCCCTGATGGTCAGCGAGCACAAGAAGCACCAGCGCGTCGTGGGTGAGTACCCCGTCCACGAGGTGATCGTCGGCAACGACGCCGGACAGATCCCGCTCAAGAAGCTGGTCAACCACGTCCGCAAGCTCGGTCGTCAGGTCAAGCCCGCCGAGATCACCGAGATCCGCCAGCGCCTGCGTGCCCTGGACGCCCAGCGCCCCAAGGTCCCGATCCCCCGCGGCCCGGTCCCGAACTCGATGAAGGGCCAGCGCGGCAACCTCCGCGGCCGCTGACCCTTCCTCGCTCGCTGCAACGTACTGTCCGATCCGAGTCACTGGGTGACTCGGATCGGACAGTTTGCGTTGAGCGCCGGCCCGGCCATGCTCGTCGAGTAGCCCGAGCCGCCAGGCGATCTGTCGTGAGGGACGAGCGAAGATGTATCGAGACGCCGCAGGTTCTCCACAGGCTCCACCTTCCGAGTAGCGACCCTCCCCCACGTCGGGATACCGTCGCTCCGCGCCCTGGTCCGGGCGCAGCACTCTCGGGAGGACCCCTTGCGCCCACTCCGCGCTGCTGCCACCGCACTCGTGGCCGTGCTTGCCCTGTCCAGTTGTGACGGCGGCAGCGACCCCACCGACCCCACGCCCACGGCTCAGCCGTCCGACTCCTCGTCAGCGCCGAGTACGGCGCCCCCGACCGAGAAGCCGACCGAGCCGGTGCTCCCCGAAGCGGCCACGAAGGCCACCGAGGCCGGGGCCAGGGCGTTCATCACGTACTACTGGGACTTGATCAACTACGCCCAGGTCACCGGCGACGTGAAGCCCCTCAAAGGCGTATCCGGGCCGAACTGCGCAGGCTGCAACGCGGGCATCACAGGTATCGGCCAGCACTACCGCGATGGTGGCCGCGTCGTCGGAGGCACGCATCAGGTTGAGGTTGAAAACGTCACCGAACTGACAACCAAGTCGCAGTCTGCATTCGGTTTCGAAGCAACGGTCTTCGCCAGCCACGATGCCCAGACCATCGTTGCCAGCGATGGAACTCAAGATCAGCGAGACCCTGGCACGGACGAGTTCACTGTCTACCTTCTGTGGGTCGATGCAGAGCGATGGCGCCTGGACGTCATGGAAATCCAATGAACCGCAGATCAGTCCCGGTACTGATCCTGGCGCTCGTCAGTTTCACTTCACCTGCCCACGCATTCGACGATGACAGCGGTACGACCGACGACTCAATTTGGGCCGAGCTTGTCCAGAAGGAAGCCGACGAGCGCGGCGGTGCCATCGACGACTCACCGGCGGCGCCCCTCAAGGAGCCCGAGACACCTCAGATCGTCCTCCAGCCACAGACCTGCGTCAGCACAGACCAGATTTCTGAAGAGATCCTCGGCTCGTCCAGTGCAACCTTCTGCTCCGAACCAGAGCCCAACGCGCCGGTCCTCACGGTGGGCATCGTCCGCACCGCGTTCGCGGAACTGAAGCTCCCGGCCGCGAAGCTCGTCATCCAGCCGCCGGACGGCTTGACCCTGGTCAACTTCGACACGAACTTCTACACGACCAGCACCCGGCCGATCAGCCGCACGGTCACGCTCCTGGGCCAGCAGGTCACGCTCGAGGCGACACCCGCCGAGTTCCACTGGACCTTCGGTGACGGCCAGGCGCTCGCCACCACGGAGCCCGGGGCGCCGTACCCGGACCTCACGGTCACCCACAACTACCTCCGCACGGGCACGTACCAACCCAGCCTGGCCACGGTCTTCACCGGCCGGTTCCGGGTGGGCGGCGGGCCGTGGCGTCAGATTCCGGGAACCGTCACGATCGAAGGCGCCGGTCAGGCGCTGCGGGCCATCGAGGCCCAACCCAAGCTCGTCGGTTACTGAGCGTCGTACCAACCAGAATTGGCGTTCATTGCACCCAACCGCAGCAAAATCGGTTGGTACGTCGACGGCGGCTACTTGGTCAGCGAGCGCAGTGTCGCGAAGGTGACCGTCGACGTACCCGCGAACAGGTCGTGCAGGCCGCGGCCGTCGGAGCGGAAGACCAGGGGCGGGATCACCAGGGCCACCAGGATCTGTCGCCCGAGGGCCTTCAGCGGGTTGAGCTTGCGCAGGTGACCGTCGGCGGGCACGACGCACAGGCCGGTCAGCAGTTTGCCGATGGAACCGCCGGCCAGCCACGTCAGTAGAGCGGTCTCGACGACGTACACGACGAGGACCAGCGCAGAGGCGATCGACCCCGGTTCGGTGTACTCGTCGAGGCCGAAGATCGCGATCACCACCAGCGTGCACAGCATCCAGTCAACGAGCAGGGCAAGGATGCGGCGGCCCCACGAAGCGGTCTCGATCACGCCTCAACGCTAGCCGCACCCCTCGTGCGACCTACGTCACACACCCTGTAACACGACGGAAACATAAGGGCGTCCGCACGTAACGAGAGGTCCGTAGTTTGAGGACTTCGATGATCGGGCGGCATTGCGCCGCCAATGCGAAGGGACTGTGTTTCATGACTGCGAACCCGACCCGCCTGGGTGCGATCCGCGAGATCGAGGCCAACGAGACGCCCACGGCGTTCTTCGACGTCGCCGAAGAGACCGGTGCGGTCTTCGGTGAGAACGTCTTCGGCCTCTCGGTGATGCAGAAGCGTCTCCCCAAGTCCGTCTACCGGGCGGTGTTCGCGACCATCCAGAACGGCGACCGCCTGGACCCCGCGCTGGCCGACATCATCGCGAAGGCGATGAAGGACTGGGCCATGGAGAAGGGCGTGACGCACTACGCGCACGTCTTCTACCCGCTGACCGGCCTGACCGCTGAGAAGCACGACTCGTTCATGGAGCCCGTCGGCGACGGCACCGCTGTGTGGGAGTTCTCCGGCAAGACCCTCGTCCAGGGCGAGCCCGACGCGTCGTCGTTCCCCAACGGTGGCATCCGCGCGACGTTCGAGGCCCGTGGCTACACCGGCTGGGACGTCCAGTCCCCCGCGTACATCCTCGAGAACCCGAACGGCAACACCCTGTGCATCCCGACGATCTTCGTCTCGATGACCGGTGAGGCCCTCGACCACAAGACCCCGCTGCTGCGTGCCGAGGCCGCCATGTCGGCCCAGGCCGAGCGCGTGCTGGGCCTGTTCGGCCACAAGGACATCGACAACGTCGTGTCCTTCTGCGGTCCGGAGCAGGAGTACTTCCTGGTCGACACGTCCTTCGTGAACTCGCGCCCCGACCTGCTCAACGCCGACCGCACCCTGTTCGGCGCGAAGCCGCCGAAGGGCCAGGAGTTCGACGACCACTACTTCGGTGCGATCCCGGAGCGCGTCCTCGGCTTCATGCACGACACCGAGCGCGCCCTGTTCAAGCTCGGCGTTCCGGCCAAGACCCGCCACAACGAGGTCGCCCCCGGCCAGTTCGAGATCGCTCCGGTCTTCGAGCGCGCCAACCTGGCCTCCGACCACCAGCAGCTGCTGATGTCGACGTTCCGCTCGATCGCCAAGCAGCACGGTTTCGAGTGCCTCTTCCACGAGAAGCCGTTCGCCGGCGTCAACGGCTCGGGCAAGCACGTCAACTTCTCCTTCGGCAACGGCAACCAGGGCAACTTCCTCAGCCCTGGCGACAACCCGCACGACAACGCCCAGTTCCTCGTGTTCTGCGCCGCGATCATCCGCGCCGTCCACCTGTACGGCGGCCTGCTGCGCCTGTCGATCGCCTCGGCCGGAAACGACCACCGCCTGGGCGCCAACGAGGCCCCGCCGGCGATCATCTCGATCTTCCTGGGTGACCAGCTGGCCGACGTGTTCGACCAGATCGCCAAGGGTGGCGGCGCCACGTCGTCGAAGCAGAAGGGCGTCCTGTCCGTGGGCGTCGACGCGCTGCCGGACCTGACCAAGGACCCGGGCGACCGCAACCGGACCTCGCCGTTCGCCTTCACCGGCAACCGGTTCGAGTTCCGCGCGGCCGGCTCCAACCAGACGGTGGCTGCCCCGATGACCGTGATCAACACGATCATGGCCGAGGCGCTCGACTTCTGCGCGACCGAGCTCGAGACCGCGGTTGCCGCCGGCACCGAGTTCAACGACGCCGTCCAGGCCCTGCTGAAGAAGATCATCGAGGACCACGGCGCGGTCGTGTTCAACGGCAACGGCTACTCCGAGGAGTGGCACGCCGAGGCCGAGCAGCGTGGCCTCAAGAACCTGCGTACGACGGTCGACTCGCTGCCGGAGTGGCTCACCGCCGAGACCCGCGCACTGTTCACGAAGTACTCGGTCCTCAACGAGGCCGAGCTCGAGTCGCGCTTCGAGGTGGGCGTCGAGCAGTACGTCATGGTCGTCAACGTCGAGGCCAACCTGACCGAGGAGATCGCGAAGACCACGATCCTCCCGGCCGCGGTTCGCTACCAGACCGAACTCGCGGGCAACGTTGCCGCGCTCAAGGCTGCCGGCGTCGACGCCGACACGACCGACCTGCTGGCTGTCTCCGAGCTGGTGTCCGCGCTGCGCGTCGGCCTCACCGAGCTCACGTCGGCCCAGGCCGGCGCACACGCCAGCGAGGGTCTCGAGGAGGCGACGTACCACCGCGACGTGATCCTCCCGGCCATGCTCAAGGTCCGCGAGGCGGCCGACGCGCTCGAGGCCGTCGTCGCCGACGACCTGTGGTCGCTGCCGACGTACCAGGAGATGCTCTTCATCCGCTGACACCTTGCGGTCTCCGAACTGCCCTCGTCTCCTTCGGGAGACGGGGGCAGTTCGCGTTCCCGGTTTTGTTTACATGGACGAAACGTTGGGGGTGATGCGTGCGCATGGAGCCATTCGGTAGGTTGCCGGAGAGATCGAACTGACTGACCGATGGCTGGGGCTCCGCCACAGCCGAGGAGGAACGAATGTTCAACAACAGCGAAGACCTGCTCAAGTTCATCAAGGATGAATCCGTCGAGCAGGTCGACGTCCGCTTCTGCGACTTGCCGGGCATCATGCAGCACTTCACCGTGCCGGTCTCGTCCTTTGACCAGTCGGTCTTCGACGATGGCCTTGGCTTCGACGGCTCCTCGATCCGTGGCTTCCAGGCCATCAACGAGTCCGACATGGCGCTGTTCCCGGACCCGACGACCGCCTACATCGACCCGTTCCGCAAGTCGAAGACGCTGGTCGTCAACTTCTTCATCCACGACCCGATCACGGGTGAGCCGTACTCCCGCGACCCACGCAACATCGCGAAGAAGGCGCTCGCCTACCTCGCGAGCACCGGCATCGCCGACACCGCGTTCTTCGCCCCCGAGGCCGAGTTCTACATCTTCGACAACGTCCGTTACTCGACCGGTGTGAACGAGAGCTACTACCACATCGACTCGGTCGAGGGCTGGTGGAACTCGGGCAAGGAAGGCGACAACCTCGGGTACAAGACCCGCCTCAAGGGCGGCTACTTCCCCGTGGCGCCGTACGACCACTACACCGACCTGCGCGACGAGATGGTCATCAACCTCGAGAACTCCGGTCTCCAGGTCGAGCGCGCCCACCACGAGGTCGGCACGGCCGGCCAGGCGGAGATCAACTACCGCTTCGACACGCTGCTCAAGGCCGCCGACGATGTCATGAAGTTCAAGTACATCATCAAGAACACCGCGTGGGAGAACAACAAGTCCGTCACGTTCATGCCGAAGCCGATCTTCGGTGACAACGGCTCGGGCATGCACGTTCACCAGTCGCTGTGGAAGGACGGCTCGCCGTTGTTCTACGACGAGACCGGGTACGGCGGCCTTTCCGACATGGCGCGCTGGTACATCGGCGGCATCCTCAAGCACGCTCCCTCGCTGCTGGCGTTCACCAACCCGACGGTGAACTCCTACCACCGCCTGGTGCCGGGCTACGAGGCCCCGATCTCGCTGGTCTACTCCTCGCGCAACCGTTCGGCGTCGGTCCGGATCCCGATCACGGGCACCAACCCGAAGGCCAAGCGCATCGAGACCCGGTTCCCCGACCCGTCGGCGAACCCGTACCTCGCGTTCTCGGCCCTGCTGCTCGCCGGCCTGGACGGCATCCAGAACAAGATCGAGCCCGCCGCCCCGATCGACAAGGACATCTACGAGCTCCCGCCGGACGAGATGGCCGAGATCGCCCAGGTGCCGACGTCGCTCGGCGCCGTGCTCGAAGAGCTCGAGGCCGACCACGACTACCTGACGGTGGGTGACGTGTTCACGCCCGACCTGATCGAGACGTGGATCGACTACAAGCGGGTCCACGAGATCGCGCCCGTGCAGCTGCGGCCGCACCCGCACGAGTTCGAGTTGTATTACGACATTTAGGTCGTGAATTGATCGAATTACTACGGTTTGATCCGATGGCCCCGGGAGTCTTCCGGGGCCATCGTCATTTCGAGGACAAGCTCAAGGGGCGGCGCGAGCCGGCGGTCACATGACCCGCGTCTTGCCGCGGGTGACGTGCCCGCCACTGCTCAGGCGTTGAGGATTCGCAGAGCGGTCTGACCGTCGGTACGAACGTCGGCGGGCAGCGTTCGCCATTGAGCGGCGGAGTCGGGGAGCACGCGAGCCAACGCCTTGAGTCGGGATCGATCCGAGCCAGCGAACTGCTCCCGCTCGGCGTAGGGATCCTCGATGACCGCCAGCAGGAGCGCGGCGTCTTGGAGATGTCGTTCGCGGTCACGGGAGTCGGTCTGATACGCAGCGGCCTTGAGGATCAGCCCACCGAAGGGCGATGGCACGCTCACCGTGGTGGTCAGTCCCGCGGCGATCTGGAGTCGCGCGTTGATCGTTCGGCGGAGAGCTTGGGTGCCGCCCTCGATGGCGACCATGGTGCGACCACGAAGCTTCTCGACCACCCGCGGCGCGGCGTGGTCAGCGACGAGGAGGTCGACCACGTCGAGACCGCTGGTCACTACGTCGACCGTCGACGCCCCTCGCTTGAACCGATGAGCAGTGTTGTTGCGCTCGTCGATCGACGGCGCCAGTGCATAGCCGAGCGACTCGAGAATGCGTGCCGTCTCCGACGCGATACCGCGGGTGGTTTCGACGTGGAGGACGATGTCGACGTCGTTCGTGGGACGCACGGCATCGATTCCGGCATGGATGCCGTGCAGTTGAGCCATCAGGCCGCCGACCAGCGTCCACTTGTCATGGGGCAGCGCTGCCTCGATCTCGGCGACGTTCGGCCATGGCGCACCCCAGCCACCGATAGGGGTGGCGACGTCGATGGTCCGACGGTCAGCCACGGAAGTGCCCCAGTGCTCGGTCTAGCGCATCGATTCCTGTCCGGCGCTCGCGGACATCAAGGGACTCGGCCAGGTCGAGCGCGGCCAGAACGTCGCCTGCGCCTACGAGGTCGCGAACCACATCGAGATCAACAGAAGTCGCGCGAAGGGTCACACTTCCGATGTCATCGCGAATCAGGCCATGACGAGACACAACCGCTTTCACGTCGGTCGTGGCCAGGTAGCCGTCTATCGCGTTCGTCGTCGCCAACCCCAATCGCTCGACCGTCGACGAGGTGTCAACCAACTCCGAACGCAGCCGCTCCCCTGCACTGCGATGCGCGACGTACCGACTCACGCTGGCACGCCCACGCGCGCGCTCGACCAGTTCCTCAGAGCCGAGGCCACGAAGTCGTCCCCTGAGCCGGGAACGTTGGCTCTCGCCCAGCCACCTCGCCTCACGTCCGGACAGCACGGCCACGGCGGCCCATGCCGTCGACTCAGCCCACGGCCGTGTATGTGATCCCCGCCTAACGGCCAGCAGCCGCTCGACTGAGGTCTCGTCGACCACTCCCCTGGCCAGTGAACGCAACTCACCCCGCGCGACCAGGTGCTGGATCTGCCGCGTCGAGACACCGAGTCGCTCAGCGGCCTCGGAGACGGCAAGCAACGACATGACATACATGTTCGCTTACACGAAGTTATCCGTCAAGTCGCCCGATCTTGAAGGCCGCCGAAAATCTGCTACCCATCCAGTACAGACGGCCGGCCATCCGGGATGTTTTGTACAGGTCAGCATGGGTCAGTCAGTTAGGACTTCGACTGACCCATGCCGGAGCGTCTAACACCCCGAGTGTTTTCGAAAGTCCAGTCCACCCACTTGCCGTCCGCTTCGACCAGGTTCACGATGCAGATATCCCCCCATTTCTTGCATCCCCTGGAGGAGCAATGAACATTGGATCGCGGGTGCGGATCCGCCGCGCAGGAGTTTTCGTGGTGGCGGCCAGCCTCTTGTGCTTCGGGCCGACGGCCATCGCTCACGACGACATCATCGTCGTTGACGACGGGGTCATCGACAATGCCGAGGCCACGCACCACCACCACAGCCACGAAGAGCAACACGAAGGGCCGGGCGGCCACCTGCCTGCCGGCAGCGAGAACGTCGAACTGGTCGGCAAGGGCACGGTCGGCAACCTCGGCACCGGCCGTATCGCCGACGTCGGCGTGCACAACGGCTACGCCTACCTGACCGCCTTCCGTGACCCGCGCTGCCAGCAGGGCGGCGTCTACATCATGGACATCCAGGACCCCACCAACCCGCACCAGGTCGGCTTCGTGCCCACGAGCAAGGACACCTACGCGGGCGAGGGCTCCCAGGTCATCAGCATCTCCACTCCGTACTTCAACGGTGACCTGCTGGCCTTCAACAACGAGATCTGCGAGGCCGTCGCTGGCGGCACGAGGCAGGCGAACGGCGGCATGACACTTGTCGACGTCACCAACCCGACCAACCCACAAAAACTGGTCAAGCACGCCGGCGACGTCGGCGCGGACGGCAGGTTCCACACGATCCACAGCGCCTTCATGTGGGACGCCGGTGACAAGGCCTACGCCGTGACCGTCGACAACCACGAGTTCGAGGACGTCGACATCTTCGACATCTCCAACCCGCGCAAACCAGTACTGATCGCCGAGTACGACCTGGCCGCGGACTTCCCGCAGATCCTGCAGTCCGGAGTCGGGCTCGACTCGGTCTTCCACCACGACATGATCGTGAAGGAGATCGACGGCCGCCAGATCATGCTCGTCTCGTACTGGGACGGTGGCTATGTCACCCTCGACGTGACCAACCCCTTGGCTGCGACGTACGTCGGCGACAGCGACTTCGCGTTCCCGGACTCCGGAGCCACCGAGTACGGCCTGGACGTGGACCCGGAGGGCAACGCCCACCAGGCGGAGTTCAGCCGCGACAACGAGTACATCATCGCCGCGGACGAGGATTTCAGCCCCTACAAGAACCGCTCCTCCAACGTCACGGACGGCACCCCGTTCGCAAACACGACCGGAGACGCGACCCCCGCCCTGCCCGCGGGCGAGGCGTTCGACTTCCAGACCGTATTCGTCGGGACTGCCTGTCCCGGTGGTCTCTCACCTGCGGTCCCGGCCGCGACCGGTGAGGGCCAGATCGCGGTGGTCGAGCGTGGCATCTGCACCTTCACCGAGAAGATCGCCAGTGTCGAGGCGGCCGGCGGTTACGAGGCGATGCTGGTGTTCAACCGCGAAGGCGCAGATGTGGGCGCCTGTGCCGATCTGCTCAACATGCAGGTCAGCGGCGAGATTCCAGCCATGTTCGTGGCCCGTGATGTCGGGTTCGACCTCTTCGACCTGAGCTACGACAACGCTGCGTGCCGCGACGCGACCGCGCAGGAGTCGGGCCTGGCGGTCGGGACCCTGGGCGACGTCGTCCGCTTCGAGTCCTACTTCGACGGCTGGGGATACGTCCATCTCTACAAGAACGAGCCGGGCAAGTTCACCGAGCTCGACACCTACGCCGTACCCGAGGCGTTCGACGAGGAGAACGCCGCCGAGCACGGCGACCTGTCGGTGCACGAGATCGCGGCGTCACACGAGCGGGACGACCTCGCCTACGTCTCGTACTACGCGGCGGGTCTGCGGATCATCAAGACCGTGGACGACCAGATCCAGGAGGTGGGTCACTTCATCGACGAGGGCGGCAACAACTTCTGGGGGGTCCAGGTCTTCGAGCACGAGGGTCAGGAGTACGTCGCAGCCAGCGACCGTGACTTCGGGATCTACATCTTCAAGTACACCGGCTCGGACTAGATCTACGACACCTGATCCGCACCTGTTGATCAACCTTCGTCGAGCCGGACCCCATCGGGTCCGGCTCGACGCAGTTCACGGCAAGAGCCCCCGCTCGTCCTCGACCATCGAGGTCAGGATTCGACGAGCGCGTACGGCGGCACGGTCGGCCTTGACGTTGACGTAGCGCCGCGGCGTCGTGTCCTCGTCGAGGCAGCGCTGCACGGTCTCGAGCACGGCGATGTCGCGGTTGGCCATCTCGTGGAAGACGGCGGCCAGCTGAGCGCCCGCGTCGGGCGAGACCGCGGAACCGCGCCACGAGATCTGCAGGAAGACGTGTGTCGCCCCCGACGATTCGGGCGTGAAGCCGTGGGTCCGCACGAGCTCCAACTCGGGACCACCAGAGCCGGTGATCGTGTAGGTCTGCTTGTGCAGCCCGGGGGTCACGAATGCGCCCGTCTCCTTGCGGCCGAACGACTCGGCGCTGTCCAGGCCCGACACAGCGGCTTCCCATGGGGCCAGCGGAGCCTTGGGCAACTCGCGGGTGTACGACACGGACACCTCGGAGACCTCCACCTCCTCCAGCGGGGGCAGCGCGTCGATGCCGGGCGGCACCATCTCCGCGTGCATCTCGAAGACGTTGGTCAGGTCGAGGTAGTGCTCGTGCAACAGCAACAAGTTGGCGGCCACGTCCCGCCGCTCCCCCACACTGCTCCAGCCATCACCCTGGAGCCAGGGCGTCGGCGGGGGCGGCCGCAGCCGTTCACCACCGGGCGTGCCGGTCCAGACCCAGACGAACGGTGCGCGCTCGACGACCGGGAAGGCGCGCACCTGCGCACCCGAAGGCGGGGTGTCCTGGGAAGGCACCCGTACGCAGCGACCGGTCGCGTCGTACGTACAGCCGTGGTAGCCACACACGACGAGGTCGCCCTCGCGGTGGCCAGCCGACAACGGGTAGGGCCGGTGCGCGCAGCGGTCCTCGAGCGCGGCGATCGATCCGTCCGTGAGCCGGAAGAGTACGACGGGCCTGTCGAGGATGCGGCGAGCGGTGAATCCGTCGCCGACCTCGTCCATCTCGTCACTGGTGGCGGCGACGTACCAGCAGTCCCTGGGGTAGTTCATACGTCCAGCACCAACTTCTTCGAGAGCGAGCGGGAGACGCAGAGCATGATCGTGTCGCCGCGCTCGCGTTCCGCCTTGGACAGGATCGAGTCACGGTGGTCGGGCGTGCCCTCGACCACGTCGGCCTCGCAGGTACCGCAGATGCCTTCCATGCAGGACCCGAGTACGTCGACACCGGCCTTCTCGACCGCGTCGAAGATCGACGTCCCCTCGGACACCGTCACGGTCACTCCCGAGCGCGAGCACTCCACGTCGAAGGAGTCGAGCGCGTCCTCCGACGCCACGATCTCCTTGGCCGCGAATCTCTCGAGGTGCACGCTGCCATCGGGCCAGCCGGCACACGCCTCCTCGACCGCATCGAGCAGGGCGCCCGGACCACAGGAGTAGACCAGGGTGCCTGCCTGCGGCGTGGCCAGGAGCGAGGTGAGGTCGAATCGGTCACCCTCGTCGCGCGGCGCGAGGGTCACCCGCTGGTCCCCCTCGAACCGGTCCAGGAAGGCCATCGACGCGCGTGTGCGGCCGGCGTACAACAGGCTCCACTCGGCGCCGCGCGCCTGGGCTGCCTCGATCATCGCGAGGATCGGGGTGATGCCGATGCCGCCGGCGATGAACAGGTAGCGCGGCGACGCGACGAGCGGGAAGTGGTTGCGCGGGCCGCGCACGCGGACGGTCGCGCCCTCCGCGAGCTTCCCGTGGACGTACGCAGATCCGCCCCTGCTGTTCGGGTCGAGGAGCACGCCGACCTTCAAGGTCGACTCGTCGGTCGCGCTGCCGCACAAGGAGTACTGCCGTGTCAGCGATGGGCCGAGGACGAGATCGATGTGGGCGCCGGCGGTCCACGGTGGAAGGGGTGCCCCCGTGGGGTCGGCGAGAGTGAGCTCGACGACCCCCTCGGCCACCTCGCGTCGCGCCTGGACCTGCAGGTCGACCTCGCTCTCCGAGGTGCCCGTGACCCAGCCCTGGCGGGAGGCGATCCGTGCGGGCTGGGGCGCCGCAGCCTTGCGGGTCCGGGGCCGCGGCTCCTGACCGACCGGCGTGAGGGTGACCATCATCTTCGTGTAGCCCCGGACGAAGTTCGACTGCAGGTACTCCGGTTCCTCGA
This sequence comes from Nocardioides sp. WS12, assembly GCF_014108865.1. Classification (NCBI taxonomy): domain Bacteria; kingdom Bacillati; phylum Actinomycetota; class Actinomycetes; order Propionibacteriales; family Nocardioidaceae; genus Nocardioides; species Nocardioides sp. WS12. The sequence goes on from NZ_CP053928.1 coordinate 3,531,281, forward strand.
CGACCTCGATGTCCGCGAACCGCGCCAGCAGCTCCTCCCACAGGATCCGCAGCTGCATCTCCGCCACGCGACTCCCCATGCAGCGGTGGACACCGATGCCGAACGAGAGGTGGTGGCGTCCGTTGTGGCGGTCGATGACGAAGTCGTCGGGATTCTCGAAAGTTCGCTCGTCGCGGTTGCCCGAGGCGTACCACATGACGACCTTGTCGCCCTTGCGGATGAACTGGCCGCCCAGGACGGTGTCCTTCGTCGCGATCCGGCGCATGTAGGCCAGCGGCGTCTGCCACCGGATGATCTCCTGCACGAGCTTCGGGATGAGGTCGGGGTTCGCCTTGAGCCGCTCGAACTCGTCCGGGAATTGGTTGAGCGCGTACACGCCGCCGGACATCGAGTTGCGGGTGGTGTCGTTGCCGCCGACGACCAGCAGGATCAGGTTGCCGAGGAACTCCATGGGGCGGTTGATCAGGTCCTTGGTGTCCTCGGACATCTGCATGAGGGTGATCAGGTCGTAGCCCGGCTTCTCGCCGGCGGCGAGGCGAGCAGCCTTGTCGTGCCAGAGCGCACTGAAGCTCTTCGCCATGTCGGCGACGCCCGCGTACAGCTCGTCCATGTCGACCGCTCCGCCGGTGGCCCCGGCGCTGGAGCCGGCCAGCTCGGTCCAGTGCACGAGCTTGCGCCGCTCGTCGTACGGGAAGTCGAGCAAGGTGGCCAGCATCCGCGAGGTCAGCTCGATGCTGACCTTGTCCACCCAGTCGAAGGGCTCGTTGACCGGCAGGTCGTCGAGGACCTCCTGCACGCGGGAACGGATCAGCCCCTCCATCTCCTCGAGGTTCTGCGGGGCCACGACGCCCTGGACGGCGGCGCGCTGCTGGTCGTGGCGCGGCGGGTCCATGGCGATGAACATCTCGATGTCCAGGCCCTCCGGCGGCGTGCCGATGACGATCTGCGGCTCGGCGGAGAACCTCTCGAAGTCCTTGTCGACCGTGACGATGTCGTCGTACCGGGTCACCGACCAGTACGGCCCGAAGGCGCTGTTCGCCTGGTAGTGGACCGGTGCCTCATCCCGCAGCCGCTTGGCGTAGGGCAGCCACTGCCCCTGGCGGTAGAGGAACGGGTTGCTGAGGTCGATCTCGGTCAGTGCGAGCTCATCGACGTCGGGAATCTTCTCATCGACGAAAACCGGTTGCCTGTCACCGAGCACCAGCCGCTTGGCCTTCTGGAACAGATGCAGACCCTGGACCTGCCGCTGCATCGGGATGGTCGCCTGGGCCTTGTTGATGACCTGGTCGAGAACACTCATGACTGCAACAAACCAGACATCGGGGGTGATCCGCCAGTGCGTCCTGGACGGTCGGCGAAGGCTTGGCAGACGGCACAAGGCCCTGCCGCACTCTTGTGCAGCAGGGCCTTGTCAACGCGTCATTCAGGCGGCGGCGCGCTGCTTCTTGCTGCGCATCGGGAAGGTGACGATCTCGGCGATCCCGGCCTTCCTGGACTGCGTGTAGAAGCTGTCCGGCAGGGAGAGCTTGAAGACCTTCTTCCACACACTCAGGAGCTGGTTGGCCATCGAGTCCTCGTGGTAGGCGATGCCGTACTTCTCGCAGAGCGCCCGCACCTCGACCGAGATCTCCTTGTACCGGTACGCCGGGACGTCCGGGAACAGGTGGTGCTCGATCTGGAAGCTGAGGTTGCCCGAGAGCACGTCGATCCACTTCGCGCCGGTGAAGTTCGCCGAGCCGAGGATCTGGCGGTAGTACCACTCGGCGTGGCTCTCGTCCTCGGTCTCCTCGATCGAGAAGGTCTCGACGTCCTCCGGGAAATGACCACACCAGATGACCGACGAGGCCCACAGGTTGCGCACCAGGTTGGCGGCGGCGTTACCCGCGAAGGTGAACGGCGCACCGGGACCGGAGAGCAGCGGGAAGATGACGTAGTCCTTCAGCGCCTGCTTGCCAGCCTTGTCGCGGAAGCGACGCAGGCCGGGCTTCATCTCCGACCAGGTCTTCTCGCCCTTCATGAACTTCTCGGACTCGAGCTCCTGGATCGCGGTGCCCCACTGGAAGAACGTCTGCAGCAGGCCGCAGAAGACCGGGTTCAGCAGCCAGATCGGGTGCCACGGCTGCTCCTCGGTCAGGCGCATGACGCCGTAGCCGGTGGCGTCGTGGTCCTTGCCGATGATGTTGGTGAACGTGTGGTGCACGTAGTTGTGCGTGTACAGCCAGCTGTCGGCGTGGATCGTGTTGTCCCAGTCGAAGTTCTTCGAGGTGTACTGCGGGTCGTTCATGAAGTCGTACTGGCCGTGCATGATGTTGTGGCCGATCTCCATGTTGTCGATGATCTTCGACAGGGAGAGGGCGGTGACACCGGCGAGCCACGCCGGCGGGAACCAGCCGGCCCACAACAGGCCGCGGCCGGCGAGCTCGAGCTTCTTCTGCTTGGCGACGATGTCGCGGATGTACGCCGCGTCCTTCTCGCCCAGGTCGGCGACGATGCGCGCGCGCAACTCGTCCAGTTCCTTGCCGAAGGCCTCGATCTTGGCCGGGCTGAGCTTCTTGCCCGTCTTGGCGGGTGCGGTCTTGGCGGCCGTCTTGGCGGGGGTTTCCTGCGTGATGGTCATGAGATCTCCCGGAGGTCGGTGGGTCGGGTCAGAGGGCAATGGACACGTCGCCGCAGGGCGCCGAGATGCAGGTCTTGATGTTGACGTCTTCGTCGCTGTTGATCTCGCCGGTCAGGACATTGCGCGTCGTACCGGTGTCCTTCTTGAAGACGCAGGTGTTGCAGATGCCGATCCGGCAGCCGTAGTCCGGCGTCAGGCCGGCAGCTTCGGCCTGCTCGAGGATCGTCTGGCCGTTGTTCTCGACCTCGATCTCCGAGGCGCCGAACACCAGGGAGCCGGTCGCTTCGTCGGTGGGGACCGTGCGGGTCGGTGCTGCAAACTGCTCCAGGTGGAGCCGGTCGGAGATGCCCTCGGCCTCGAAGACGGCGCGGACGCCGTCCATGAGAGGCATCGGGCCACACAGGAAGGTCTCGGCCTCGGCGAAGTGCTTGTCGGCAGCGACCAGGTGCTCGCGGCTGAAGAAGCCCTGGAGGTCACCGTTGTCAGCGTTGGTGTACGCGCGGACGATGCGGACGCCCTCGTACTTCTCCTCGATCTCGGCGATCTCCTTGCGGTAGATCACGTCGTCCGAGGTGAAGGAGTAGTGCAGGAAGGTGACCTTGCCGATGTAGGCGCGCTCGGTGAGCGTGCGCAGCATGGACATGACCGGGGTGATGCCGGAGCCGCCGCTGATCAGCAGGATGCTGCGCGGGTGCGGCAGCGGGATGTGGAACTCGCCCTGTGCCTGGGAGATCTGCACGACCATGCCGGGCTGGGCGTTGGCCAGCAGCCACGGCGAGACGAGGCCGTTGGGGTCGACCTTGATGGTCAACTCGAGGTGGCCGTCGCGGCGGAACTGCGAGTTCGCCGGCGAGTAGCAGCGGGTACGACGGATGCCGTCGATCTCGACCGACAGCTTGACGAACTGGCCGGCCTTGAAGCCGGTCCACAGGTTGTTGGGCCGAATGGTCAGCGTGACGCTGTCAGCGGTCTTGCGCTCGACAGCGGTGACCTCGGCGCGGATCTCGTTGCTGGACCAGAGTGGATCGAACATCTCGACGTAGCGGTCGACGCCGTGGGGCGTCGTCATCGCGGCAGCGAAGGAGGAGTTCAGGACGCGACGAGCAACCGCTGACGACGTCAGCTTCTGAGCGATGAGCGACATGCCCGTTTCCTTTCAGTGAACATCTGTGCACTGAACACGCTAGGCCATTCCGGCAGTTGGCGCCACGCCGAGCAGGCGTGACGCTCACTACAGTGCACGTTCGTGCACCGAATGGCAGCCAGGCGTTGGAAGCGTCAGCGGTTCGGCGTCACGTTCTCACCGCGAAGAGTCTCCACGGGTCCGGGACGCCCTTGAGGTCGCGTGCGCCGCGGTCCTCGAAGTGGAGGCCCGAGCCGGTCACGAGGTCCTTGACGGTGCTCGACACCAGCACCTCGCCCGCGCCGGCCAGCGCAGAGAGACGGGCGCAGATGTGGACGGCGATACCGCCGACGTCGCCCCGCATCAGCTCGATCTCGCCGGTGTGCAGGCCGGCGCGGATCTCGATACCGAGCTCTCGGGTTCCCTCCACGATCGCGAGAGCGCAGCGCACCGCTCGCGCGGGTCCGTCGAACGTGGCCAGGAATCCGTCACCGGTGGTCACGATCTCTCGACCGCGATGCTGCTTCAGCTCACGCCGGACGACCTCGCGGTGGCGCTCGAGCAATTCGGTCCAGTCCCGGTCGCCACGCGTCACCGCATGGTTCGTCGAGTCGACCACGTCGGTGAACAGCATCGTGGCGAGGATCCGGTCGACGGGAGGTTGCGAAGGGCCGCCCACCGCGGGTTGCCGGTTGACGACACCCGGGGTCGTCGTACCTGTGGGCACGAAGCCACTGGCATACGCCCGCACCACCGCCTGAACCCGATCGCGCACACCCAGCTTCGCGAGGATGTGCGCGACGTGGGTCTTGACGGTCGTCTCCGCCACGACGAGCTCGTCAGCGATCTCGAGGTTCGACAACCCCCGCGCCATCTGCTGGAGCACGGCCGCTTCGCGTTCGGTCAGCTCCTCGAGCACAGGAGCCGGCACCGCCTCGACCCCGTCGGTCGCAGCGAAACGCTCCAGCAACCGCCGGGTGATGGACGGCTCGATCAGCGCGTCACCGTGTGCAGCCGCCCGGATCGCGTCCAGCAGTCGCGAGGGCGGTGCGTCCTTCAGCAGGAAACCGCTGGCTCCTGCCCGGAGCGCCCGGTAGACGTACTCGTTCGCGTCGAACGTCGTCAGGACGATGATCGACGGAGGGTCGGGCATCGACATGATCTGTTCGGTCGCAGCGAGTCCGTCGAGCTCCGGCATCCGGATGTCCATCAGTACGACGTCCGGGCGGAGCTCGCGCACCCGTCGTACCGCCTCACGCCCGTCGCAGGCCTCCCCCACGACCGTCATGTCCGCCTCCGAGCCCACGATCACTGCGAAGCCAGCGCGCAACAGCTGCTGGTCATCGGCGATCAGGACGCGAATGGTCATGCCCGCCAGTGTCCCGCCCCGCCCGGTCCTTGTCTCTCATCCTTGAGGACGACTCCGGGCGGGAAGTTCGCTCACACGGAGGACGCGCCGACCGTCCCGCGTCCCTAGCGTCGTCGCCATGAACACATCCATGAAGCAAACCGGACACGCATTCATCGCCATGGCCGCAGTGTGGTTCGCCTACCTCGTCATCGCCTTCACCCTCGCCGCCGACTACCAGGAGGCACTCGTCGAGGCTGCCGAGGACCTCGGAGTGTCGGACAACAAGTTGCCGGCTGAGGCCATCGCCCAGGTCTTCGAACAGCACACCGCCGGGAGCCTGGTCGGACTACCCATCCTGTTCGCGGCCCCGGCCATCATGCTGATGACCGCGTTCGCCGTACGCAAGCACTGGCCCTCCGCGTTCGCCACGTGGTCCGTGCGCACGGCCGTCGTCTCCGCGGCGATCTGGTGGGCCTACCTGCTGATCGACTCCGGCAGCTACCTCGGCCCCGACAACCTGCCTCCCCTGACCCGGGACATCGATGTACTGACCGTGCCCCTCGTGGCTGCGGCGTCCGCCTTCGCCCTCGTCTCCGTGATCGCTGCGGCCGAAGGGCTGAGGAAGGCCGGGGTGGTTCGCAGGGCCGCCAGGATCGCGTCCGCCCTTGCGGCCTTCCTGCTGGTGGCCGGGCTCGCCGGGACGTTCACCTCCGGCTTCGAGGACCCGCTGCCTCCGATTGCCTTGTTCCCGTCATCGCTGATCCTCGGAATCGCGCTGCTGCGCAGCGCTCGCAAGGAGCAGCCACCCGCCGCACGCCTGTTCATTCCGGTCGGGCAGCGGGAGGATTGAGTCATGGAGCGACAGGCGCGCATCCGGTGGGGTGAGGTCATCCTGGTGGTGCTGATGGTCGTGCTCGGCACCGCAGCGATGGTCGAGAACGTCAACGCGTCCAGCGCCCTGCTTCCTGACTACCGGCACACGATCGATGCACACTCCTGGCTGATGGTCCCTGTCTGGCTGGCAGCGTGTGCAGCGCCGCTGTGGTGGCGGCGCGGCGCCCTGTCCATGTGCCTGGCCGTCGCGGTGATCGTCGGGATCCACGTGCTGGCGTTCGGTTGGGTGGTGCGCTGCGGTTCCGGTCTCCCCCTCAGTTTCGCCCTCGCCTTCCTGGTTGGGTACGGCGAACCGCGCCGACGAGCCGCCTGGGGGCTGGTCACCGTGGTCGGGATGCAGACGCTGGTTCTGGTCAAGGATTCAGCGGCGCCGTTCGCGGTGCTGCCTGCGGCCGCTCTCATCGCGGCAGTGGTGTGGGGCACCGGGCTGCTGACCCGTGAACGGAGCCAGATCGCCACCCAGCTCCGCACCCGAACCCGGGAACTCCGCCACCTCCGCGACGAGCGGACCCGGCTTGCCGTCGGCGATGACCGCGCCCGTCTCTCTGCCGAGCTCGACAGCCTCCTCGACGCCCGTCTGGATCAGCTCGCCCGGGTGGCCGATCAGGGCGTCGCCTCTCCGACGAGGGATGTTCTCGCCCTCCTGGAGGAGGAGAGCAGGAGCACCCTCGACGAGATGCGGACCATCGTCGGGGAACTCCGCGGCACCGACATCGCCCTCAGCCCCGCGCCCACGGTGGCACACATCGACGGCCTGCTCGCCCGCCACTCGACGGCCCCGGTGACTGTTCAGGGCGACCCGCGGTCCCTGCCCGCAGGGGTCGAGCTCTCGGCCTACCGCATCGTCGAACACCTGCTGGAGGCACTCGAGTCCGACCCGGACCTGTCGGTCGTGTTGCGGTTCGACGACACCGCTCTTGAGGTCACGGTGTCGGGTCGGGCGGGACGCGCATCGGACGTCCGGGCTGCAGTCGCCCGCGCGCGGGAGCGCGCGCTGGTCCAGCAGGGGACCTTCGAGGCGAAACTCACCCGCGGGCGTGCGCACGTGGTCGCCCACCTGCCCGTCCGGGCGTGAGCATGCAGCGCGCACGAGAGCCGGTGGAGATCATCGGCTCCGTCGTGCTGCTGGCAGTCGCCTGCGCAGTCAGTACGACGTCGCTCTGGCCGATCGGCATGCCCGTCATGACCGCTGCGGGCGCCCTCCTGGGCTTCCTTCTCGGCCGCACCTGGCGACGCGTCGGCGTCGGGGCCGGCGTCGGTATCGGTTGCGAAGTGGCGTTGATGACCCTGGGTGGCGTCGACTCACCGGACTTCCTCTGGTGGTCACTTCCCGGTTTCATCGCCGGCGTCAGCCTGCGCCGACACCGGGAACTGGCCGATGAACTCGCCGCCCTCGCCCAGGAGGTCGAGACCGAGCAGGAACTGTTCACCCAGGTCTCGGTGCGCAACGAACGGGCCCGGATCTCCGCGGAACTGCATGACATCGTCGGCCACGCGATCAGCGTCATGGTGGTCCAGGCAGCGGCAGGTCAACGACTGGCCGACGCAAACCCCGAACTGGCCAGCCAAGCACTGCGCACGATCGCCGAGTCGGCGCGCCAGGGCCGCGACGACCTGCGACGCCTGGTCGACATGCTCGGCGGTGGCGAGGTCGCCACCCCTGACCTGTCGGTCGTCGAAGCCATCGCGGACCACGCGGCCCGGGCCGGACTGGACGTGTCGTGCCGCTTCGAGGGCCACCGCGAGAACGTTCCGGTCGACGTCGCGGAGGCCGCGATCCGGATCGTCCAGGAGGGAATCACCAATGCCCTGCGCCACGCTCCGGGCGCCCGGGTCGAAGTCCTCGTGCAGGGTGCCTCCCCTCCCCGCGAACTGATCCTGAAGGTCACCAACGGACCTCCGGCCCAACGACTCACCCGGCCGATTCAGGGCACCGGGAACGGGCTGCGCGGCGTCCGCGAGCGCATCGACGTGCTCGGCGGATCGATGACGTCAGGTCCGACCGCGGCCGGTGGCTGGGGACTGACGGCAGTCCTCCCTCTCGTCCGGGACGCCGTACCGAAGAACCGTGGTGTGCGGCCCTGACGTTCAGAGCTGGAGGTCGAGCGCGTCTGCGCGACTGCGAAACAGCCGCCGCAGGCCCAGGGTGTAGGGCAGTCGCGCCAGGATCGCGCGGTCGGCGGTCACGACGCGGACCTGGCTGCCGGCAGCCTTGAGGTCCCGCGCGGCCGCGACAAGGACAGCGATGCCGGTGTGGTCCGTTCCGTTGTCGAGGGCCGTGAGGTCCAGCACCGTCACCGCGCCGACGCCCTCGGTGATGAGCTGCTCGACGGCGTGCGTGAGTTGCACGGCCGCCGGGAACTTCAACGCCCCTGACACGCTCACGACCAGTGCACCTTGAACCCGGCCCTCCTCGATCCGCAGCTCTGCCGGCGCGGCGATCATCGGGGCTCGGTGGTCATTCACAGGTCGTCCTTCACTAGGGGGCTGGCTCATCGGCAACCCTACGCGACTTGAAGATATTATCAAGTCATGTAGTCTTCATGTCATGGGTGTCCCGCTGTACCAAGCAAAGGCCGAGTTCTTCAAGACCCTCGGGCACCCCGCTCGGATCCGCATCCTCGAGCTCCTCTCCGAACGTGATCACGCCGTGCACGAGTTGCTGGAGAAGATCGCCATCGAACCGAGCAACCTGTCCCAGCAACTGGCCCTGCTGCGTCGCACGTCGCTCGTGATCTCGCAGCGACACAACGGTGAAGTGATCTATTCGATCAGCGTTCCCGAGGTGCGCGACCTCCTCCTCGCCGCTCGGAGCATCCTGTCGGGCATCATCGCGACCAACGGCGAGCTCGAGAACGAACTGACCCGAACTGCCCCCAGGTGACGAAGACGGCCGCGGCCAGACGGGCAGCCCTGGGTCGAACCAGGCAACTCCTCCCCCGTCGCGCCGACTGGACGCATGCCCGGCCGACGCGTGACCTGACCGCGGGAGTGATGGTCGGTCTGGTCGCGCTTCCCCTCGCGCTGGGGTTCGGCGTGAGCTCCGGGATGGGCGCCACCGCCGGCCTGGTGACCGCGATCGTGGCGGGCGCAGTGGCTGCAATCTTTGGTGGAAGCAGGGTCCAGGTCAGCGGACCAACCGGAGCGATGACCGTCGTTCTGGTGCCGATCATCGCGACCTACGGACCTGACGGTGTCCTCGTCGTCGGGCTGATGGCCGGGATCATGCTGATCGGGCTCGGGTATGCCGGAGCAGGGCGGTTCATCCGCTACGTCCCGGTCCCCGTCGTCGAGGGATTCACCATCGGCATCGCGGTCATCATCGCGCTGCAGCAGGTGCCGGCCGCCCTGGGCGTCGACGTACACGCAGAGAAGGTGCTGGTCCTGGCTGCCCGCGGCGCTCGCGCCTGGGGCGCCGATCCTGAGTGGGTGCCCCTCGGCATCGCCGCCGCGGTCATCGCGCTGGTCCTGGTGTTGTCCAGGTTCATGCCCCTTCTTCCGGGTTCGCTGATCGCGGTGGTCGCACTCACGGTCGCCAACTCGGTCTTCGCCTGGGGCGCCGCCCCGATCGGTCACATCCCGGGCAGCCTGCCGAGCCCGTCGCTCCCCGCCATTCCATGGCGCGACCTCGATGCCCTGCTGCTGCCGGCCGTCGCCGTGGCGGCCCTGGCTGCACTGGAGAGCCTGCTGTCAGCGACCGTCGCGGACGGCATGCGCGTCGGTCAACGTCACGACTCCGACCGCGAGCTGGCAGGTCAGGGTCTGGCCAACCTCGTTGCTCCGCTGTTCGGCGGCATCCCGGCCACCGCTGCGATCGCGCGCACCGCGGTCAATGTCCGGTCGGGCGCGACATCGCGACTTGCTGCACTGGTCCATGCGGCCCTGCTTTTGGTCATCGTGCTGGTTGCGGCACGGTGGGTGGGGCAGATCCCACGCGCCGCCCTGGCGGGAGTCCTGATCGCCACCGCAGTGCAGATGGTTCGGGTCTCCAGCCTGACGGCTCTGCTCCGTTCGACGCGGGGCGACGCCATCGCCCTGTCCATCACCGCCGTCGCCACGATCACTTTCGACCTGGTCACCGCGGTGCTCATCGGCCTGGTCGTCGCCGGCTTCTTCGCACTCCAGCAGACCGCGCGGTCCGCCCACCTCCAGGAGATGCCGCTCGACGAGGCCGACCACGGCGATGAGGAGCAGTCGCTCCTGGACGAGCACATCGTCGCCTATCGCCTGGATGGCCCTCTCTTCTTCGCGGCCGCCCACGACTTCCTGCTCGAACTCACCGAGGTGACCCGGGTACGTGTGGTCATCCTGCGCATGTCACGGGTCACCGCCATTGACGCCACCGGCGCTCAGGTCCTCGCCGACACCATCAGTCGCCTGGAACACCGCCACGTCACGGTCCTGCTGTCCGGTGTCCAGCCGCACCACGAACAGGTCCTGCGCCAACTCGGCGTCCACGGCCGACTCGCGCACGAGAACCACCTCTTCGCCACCACCCCCGAGGCCATCGAGCACGCGCGCCTGCACGCCTCACGGATCACCCACACGCCCCTCGACAAGACCGCCTGAACTGGCGCAGCGTCGCGCCGGCAACCAATGGAACCCCGAAAGGACCACCCGCAATGCGACTGATCTTCATGGGCCCGCCCGGAGCCGGCAAAGGCACACAGGCAGCGGCCGTCTGCGACCGCTACGGCATCCCGGCCATCTCCACCGGAGACATCTTTCGGGCCAACGTCTCGGCAGGCACTCCCCTCGGAATCGAGGCCCAGACCTACATGAACGCCGGCGACTACGTGCCCGACGAAGTCACCAACGCGATGGTGCGCGATCGCCTGTCACAGCAGGACTGCCGTAGGGGATTCCTGCTCGACGGCTATCCACGCACCCTCGAGCAGGTCAAGGAACTCGACGAGATGCTGGCCGAGCTCGACGTACAACTGAACGGCGCGATCGTCCTGGACACCGACGCCGACGAGCTGCTCAAGCGGCTCCTCGAACGGGCACGCACAGAAGGGCGCGCCGACGACACCGAGGACGTCATTCGCCGACGCCAGGAGTTGTACGCCGAGCAGACCGCTCCGCTCCTCGCAGAGTACGACGCCCGGGGCCTGCTGGCGTCGGTCAACGGAATCGGCCGCGTCGACCACGTCACGGACCGCGTGCACACCGCCATCGCCCGACTGACCCGGTGATCGACCTCGTCGCGTCAGGGGTCAGCCCAGCGCGCCGAGCATCGGTTGCGACTCGATGAGGCCCTCGTCGCTCGGCGGCTGCTGATCGACGAAGACACGCGCGTACTGGCGAGCGCGCAGGTCGAGGTGTGCCTCCGCGGGCTTGACGTACCCGTAGCGTTCGCGTGCCTCGGCCGGAGTGAGCACCTCTGCGTTCAGGGGCGCGATTCCCTGCCACCACGGCTCCACGATCGGCAGCGTCTTCGGCGCGAGGATGCCGAGCATCCAGCGCTGCAGCGGCCGGCTCCGGTGAAGCACCGCCATCATGAACTTCAGGAGCCGGGTCACCGCGAAGTCGGTGACGCGCGACTGATTGATGCCGGCCAGCTGGCGCATGTGGTGGGGCAACGTCGCGATCGTTCCCGTGCGGATCAGCCAGTTCGCGAACGGCCGGGTCAGACCCAGCAGTCCCCCGCGGGGAACGACTTCGTTGGCGCCGTTCAGCAGGTGATGCATCATCCGCTGCGTGGCTTCGCTCGCGGCGAGCCGCGGGCGCCACCCTTCGAAGTAGGCACGGACCTCCTCACGCGTGCGAGGTACGTCGGCCGGGTCGCAGGTCTGGAACTCCGCCGCGATCGCACACTCGGCCCAGAACTGGTTCACCTCGGCCTCGCTGAGCTTGCCCGGCCCGAACCGCTCGTAGGCGGTGAGCACCGAGTGCCAGCCCGTGACGAGGATCCAGAGCTGCGAGGCCGGGTCGTTGGCGTCGTACCGATTGCCGCTGACCGGCTCGATGCCGATCGCCTTCGAGTGGATCTTGACCAGGACGTCGGCCATCTTCGAGACGCTCCGGCTGTCCGCGAACGCAACCGCGGCGAAGTACTGGACCGTCCGGGCGTAGCGGGTGTCGAGCCGGTCATAGTTCGCGCCCGTGTTGTGCACGGCAGCGAGCAGGTTCGGGTCGAGCTCCTCGATCGTCACGGCGCGGACGATGCCCATCAGCGGAGTCGTCGGATGGCCCCACACCTTGTGGGTGATGGAGTCCGGTCCGAAGAACCCGTGGTCCTCGTGCGGCGTGATCTCGCGGCGGCTCTTGTGCTTCGTCATGGCAGTCCTCACGGGTTCATCGAGTAGGTGCCGGAGGTGGCGCGGGCGTCGGCCCACACCCGCTCGGATCGGCCGGCGTCGAACGCAGGGCGCCGCTGGATCGCGTTGGCACCCTTCACCTGGGCGTTGGTCAGCGACGGCTTCCGGGTGAGCGTCAGCGCGTGGGCCGAGACATCACCGACCAGTACCTCGAAGATGCTGTCGACCAGGTCGTCATCGATGCTCGAGATCCCGGCCTGCTGCAGGATGAGGTCGCCGTACGCGACGGTGGTGAAGATGTCGCCGACGACCAGCAACAGGTCGAGGTCGCGCATCTGCTCCTTGCTCAGCGGGGTCGCGCCGAGCAGGGCCTGGAATGCGTCGACCTGCTCGAGCATGAGCTTCACGTTCGGCAGCTCCGCCCACTCGGCGTAGACCGCGCGCCAGTCGTGGAAGACGACCTTGCTCAGGCCCTCGGTCGGCCCCTGGTTCCACAGGTAGGTGTCGTCGGCCGTGTCGCGACGACGAGGCGGCAGGTCCGGCGATGCGGCGGCGAGCCGCGCACCGATCGGCTTCGCGGCGCGGATCGCGGCACGAGTGGCCTTGAACGCCGGGGCGAACGCCGCGTCGGGCACCCTGCCCGCCTTGCCGCGGACCGCCAGCAGCGCGAGGCTCGGGTCGGTCGGGCTGAAGATGTAGCTCTGCAGGAACTTGAGCGACAGCGCCATGTTGAGGTGGACGGTGCCCTCGAGCCTCGGCAGGCCCATCATGGCAATCGCGCCGACCGGGTAGTACATGTCGTTCTCGAAGCCACGAGCCGCGATGCAGTCGGCGATCAATTCGTAGACACGGGCGCCCTGGCGGCTGACGGTCATCTTCTCGATGGCGTCAAAGAGCAGGTAGCGGCGGTCATCGGCGGTGCCGGAGCGCATGTAGTCGACAGCACGCTCCGAGAAGAGGTCCATCGCCTGCAGCCGGACCCAGCTCTCGGTGAAGTTCGCACGCACCTGGGCGAAGTCGGTCACCTTGGTGTCGAACAACACCCGGTTGTCGGCGTGGGTGAGGCCTTCGTGCCAGATGTGCTGGGTCGCACCGACGGCACCGAAGCCGATGTTGAACTTGCCGACGTTGACGGTGTTGATCGCCGCGTCGAAGGCCTCGGAGCCGACGTGGATGATGTCCTCCTCGCGGACCGGGTAGTCCTCGAGGTCGAAGGCTGCGACGTAGATCTGCGAGTTGACGACGTTCTTGCGGAGCTTGTACGCCGGGTGCTTGCTGTCGGCGACGAAGAAGACATAGCCGTCCTGGGTCTTCGCACCGGTCGCCAGCCCCTCGACCCGACCGAAGACCGACACCATGCCGGCCTTGTTGCCGTTGCCGATGTAGTACTTGCCGCCGTTGGCCTTGTAACTGCCCTTGCCATCAGGGGTCAACACCATGTCGGAGGTGTAGACGTCGGCGCCGTGGTCGCGCTCCGAGAGGCCGAACGCGAAGATCTCACCGTCGTCGAGCAACTGCGCAGCGCGCCGCTTGACCGCCTCGTTGCCTGTCTGCCAGATCGGCCCGAGCCCGAGGATGGTGACCTGCCAGACGTACCAGTACGACATCCCGTAGAAGCCGAGGATCTGGCTGTACTTGGTGACGCGTGCTTCGTCCCACCGCTTGTTGGGGTCGCCGTTTGCTTGCGCCGACGGCGTCAGGAGGGTCGCGAAGACCTTCTCCTGCTTCTGGAACTCGAGGAAGTCGTCGAACCAGACCCGGTCGCGGTCCTGCTGGAGCAGCCACTCCTTGCCCTTGCCTTCGAAGAAGTCGATCGTCGCCTCGAAGATGCGACGCGTCTCGGCGTCGTACTCGGCAAAGTCGGGCTTGTGCGGGTTGAACAGGCTCATCTGACAGCTCTCCATCCGGAAGGGGTGGAACGAGATTAATACACCGGTGTAGGAAATTGCTACATCAGTGCAGGAAATCGCGGGATCACCTACGCTCACCCCCATGCCTTCCCGTACGACGACGCACGCAGGACGGCAGCGCGCTGCTCACCTCGGCCCCGAGCGCCGCCGCCCCCAGGTCCTGGACGCAGCGCTCACCATCGCCGTACGCGACGGGATCGGTGCCGTGACCGTGGGCTCCGTGGCGACCGCGATGGGCGTCACCCGCCCCGTCGTCTACGCGTGCTTCTCCGACCGGATCGAACTGGTCGACGCACTCCTCGACCGGGAGACCACGACCCTGGTCGAAGCGATCCTCGCCGCACTGCACAGCTCGGCGAACGCAGAAGATCCGGAGCGGGCCTTCATCGACGGCTTCCGCGCACTGCTCCACGCCGCCACGAACTCCCCCGACACCTGGCGCCTCGTCTTCGCCGGCGAACCCGACCCGGCCATCGCCGAACGCTTTCGCGCCGGGAAGGCCCTCGTCCAGGCGCGGACCGTGGAGTGGATTCGACCGGCCATGGCGCACTGGTGGCAGACCGCGGACCTCGACCGCAAGCTCCCGGTATTGATCGACCTCTTCCTCGCCTCGTGCGAGTCAGCGGTGCGATCCCTCCTCGACCCCAGCAACGACTGGGGTCCGGACGACCTGGGCGCCTTCATGGGCAAGGCGGTCCACGGAGTGTTCAAGGACGCCTGACGCCTACCGTGCGTCCGGGAAGCCCTGCTGGCGCCAGGCTTCGTAGGTCACCACGGCCGCAGAGTTCGACAGGTTGAGTGACCGGCGGCCCTCCAGCATGGGGATCCGGATCCGTTCGGTGACTCGAGGATGGCTCAGCACCTCGTCGGACAGCCCGGTCGGCTCCGGACCGAAGAGGAGTACGTCCCCCGGTCGGAACTCGATGTCGGTGTACCAGCGGGTCGCATGCGCGGTGAACGCGAAGACCCTCGACTCGGCCAACGCTTCACTGCCCAGCGCGGCATCGAGGTCCGGGTGCACCGTCACCGACGCGAGGTCGTGGTAGTCCAGTCCCGCGCGCTTGAGCTTGGGTTCCGTCAGGTCGAAGCCCAGGGGTTCGACCAGGTGCAGGGTGGCTCCCGTTCCGGAGACCATCCGGATCGCGTTCCCGGTGTTGGGCGGGATCCGGGGTTCGAGGAACATCACGTGGAACACACCTCAAGGTATCGCCGGCATCCCCGGAAGAACGACTCGCGCTCCGGCGGTACACCGGGAAGGCGGCCGTCGGCCTTTCACTTCTAACATAAGTGAATACTTCTTGGCTTATGTTAACGTTGTCCTGACTTCACCGAGGGAGGTGCGCAGATGACAACGACGGCAGTGACTTGGGAGCGGTTGCCCTGGGTGCCGCGCGCCAGTGCTCATCCCCTCAACCGCGCCGAGCGTACGACCGCCGGCCGCGACTACGCGGCGGCCATTCCCGCTGCGCTTGCATCTCTCCGCCCCGATGTCAGACCCGACGTCTTGGCCGCGGCGGACGACGCGCGTGCTGAGATCTCCCGCTTCGACGCCGAACTGTCGACCATGCTCCCGGGGTCCGAGATCGCTCCCCTGGCGGCGGTGTTGCTGCGGACCGAATCGGCTTCCTCGTCGCAGATCGAGAACATCACGGCGCGCGCCAAGGCCCTCGCCATCGCCGAACTCGGCGTCGCGAAGTACGGGAGCAACGCCTCCCTCGTCGCCTCCAACGTGGATGCGATGACGCGTGCGTGCGCGTTGGCCGAGAGCACCACCCCGGCAACGATCCTTGCCATTCACGAAGCATTGATGCGCGGGCAGGACCACGCCGATCCCGGCCTTTTTCGTACTGAACAGGTGTGGATCGGCGGCTCGAGTGCCTCGCCGCACAGCGCCGCCTTCGTGCCACCCCATCACTCCCGGGTCCCCGCAGCGATCGACGACCTGTGCACCTACATCGCGCGCACCGACGTACCTCTCGTCGCCCAGGTGGCGATCGCACATGCGCAGTTCGAAACGATCCACCCGTTCAACGACGGAAACGGCCGTACGGGGCGCGCCCTGGTCCACGCGATGCTCAAGCACGGCGGTGCGACGACGCGCGCGACGGTGCCGGTGTCTGCGGGCCTTCTTGCCGACACCGGGTCCTACTTCGCGGCGCTGACCGCATACCGTGCCGGCGATGCAAGCCCGATCGTCGAGCGGCTTGCCGACGCGTCCTTCGCAGCCATCGGCAATGGCCGCCAGCTCGCTGGCGAGCTGACGGCCGTCCACCAGAGGTGGTCTGAGTCGATCACCATTCGGCGGCGTTCCGCGATCTGGCAGGTGCTGCCGTTGCTGCTCAGCCATCCTGCCGTCACGTCGGCGATCGTCCAGCAAGCAACAGGCCTCACCCAGCCCGCCGCAGATCGGGTCATCAACCAGCTCCGCGAAGCGGGGATCCTCACCAAGGCTGCAGGCATCCAGCGCTACGTCGTCTGGGTGGCCACCGACGTCACCGATGCACTCGATGCGTTCGCCGAACGTGCCCGACGGGGCCGAATCGGTTGATCATCGACGGACGTCACGGAGCGGGCGGCACCAGTCCGAGCAGCACCTTCTTGCTGCCCTGCCACCGCTCCTCGATGAAGTCCATCCCCCAGACCGGCACCGAGATCACGAGGCCACGGATCACGGAGAACACCGTGTCCATGAACGCGAAGAGCGCGGCCTCGTCCTCGAACCGGTCAGCAAACGGACGCAGGGCCTCGAGCCCGATCTCGACGATCTTCGCCTCCAGTTCCCGCACCGTCTCGACGTACGCCGGCTCGGACCCGGCCGCCATCCACAGTTGTGCCACGGCGAGGGCCCGCGGGGTGGCGAGCATGCGCCAGGCGAGGTCGATCATCTGTTCGGCGTCGACGGCGTCGGTGTCGAGGACGTCCCGGACGGAGCGGCGGGCGTCGGCCTCGATGGCGTCGGCGAGGTGCCGCACCGCAGCCGAGTGCAGATCCAGGCGGGTCGGGAAGTGGTACATCACGGCGCTCTGCGAGACACGTACCGCGTCCGCGATCCGGCGAGTGGTCACCGCCGCCAGGCCCTCGGACGACACCAGCTCGACGGCGGACTCGAGCATGGCCTGCCGCGTCGCCTGACGCTGAGCCGCTCGTGTGACCTTCATCAAGTCCCGTTTCCGTTGTCATCCTCCGGTCGTGGCACCCATAGTACGGTTACTGTTCAGGTGAACTGTGAAAGCGAGATGCCATGGACGCCACTCGGCAGACCCAGCACGAACCCCGCACCACCACCGTCGTCAGCGGCGACGTCCGCCTCGCCGTTTTCGAGTACGGCGACCCGACCGCCGAGACGATCCTGCTCGTGCACGGCTGGCCCGACACCCACGCGGTGTGGGACGCCGTCGTACCCCTGCTGGCGGAGAACTTCCACGTCGTCACCTACGACACCCGCGGCCACGGCGCCTCTCCCCTGCCGGGCCCCAAGGAACTGTTCACCCTCGAACTGCTCGGCGACGACGCCATCGCTGTCGCCCGGGCCGTGAGCCCGGACCGTCCCGTCCACCTGGTCGCCCACGACTGGGGCTCGATCCAGCTCTGGCAGGTCGTCTGCCGACCGTCGGCCACCGAGTGGTTCGCGAGCTTCACGTCCATCTCCGGCCCGAACATCGACCAGGCGGCGATCTGGCTGCGCGGGTTGGCCAAGCGGCCCACGCCCCGCAACCTCGCCACGCTCGCGCGCCAGGCGGCCTCGTCGTCGTACATCTACTTCTTCCTGACGCCGCGGCTGCCGGAAGCACTGCTCCCGAAGGTCGGGCCACGGCTGTGGCCGCGCCTGTTCAAGGCGACCGAGGGCATCGACGCACCGCAACCCGCGGCCACGTTCACCGACGACATGGTCGCGGGCGTCCGTCTCTACCGCGCCAACATGCTGCGGTCCGTCCTGCGCCCGAACCCGCAGCGGAGCACGGTCCCGCTCCAGCTGGTGGTGAACTCGAAGGACATCGCGATGACGCCGGCGATGTTCGCCGACGCCGCGGATTGGACCGTCGACCTCACCCGCGTCGACCTCGACCGCGGGCACTGGCTGCCCGTCACCGATCCCCAACTCGTCGCCGACCTGGTGACGAGCTACGTCCTGAGCCGAGGAGGCAACGATGCCTAAGACCTTGACCGACCCGGGCGTGGTCGCCCTGCACGCCCGCAACGTCGCCTTCGACGTCAGCCGCACCCCCATCCAGTGGATCCGTGGGGACGCCTTCGCCTCCCACATCATCAGCGCGATCAACTTCGTGCTGCCCGAGGGCGAGCGCTGGTTCTGCGAGACCTTCAACGAGGCACTCCCGCTGATCGAGGACCCGGAACTCCGTGAGGCGGTCCGCGGCTTCATCGGTCAGGAGGCCATGCACGCCCAGGCACACGACGAAGTCCTCGCCGATCTCTTCCGCTCCCAGGGCATCGACACGGCGCCGATGGTCGCCATCGCCGAACGGATCTTCCAGCAGATGCTCGGGCCGCGGAACCTGCCCACGGCCGCCGCCCGCCACAAGCACCTGGTGGCCCGGCTTGCCCTCATCGGCGGGATCGAGAACCTCACCGCCCTGCTCGGCGACTGGGTGCTCACCGCCCCTCTCGAGGAGTACGACGCCGACCCGGCCGTCCTCGACCTGTTCCGCTGGCACGGCGCCGAAGAGGTCGAGCACCGGATGGTGGCCCACGACGTCGCGGAGTACTTCGGCGTGGGCTACTTCCAGCGCGCCGGTGCCCTCGGCATCGCCTACGCCGGCTTCCTGTTGCTGCTCGGCCGGGTCGCACACGACCTGGTGAAGCAGGACCCCGACATGCCGGACCACAGCTATGCCCGCGTCTGGTTCGAGCTCGTGCGCGGTGGCCGCCGCGGCACCCTGCCCACCCTGCGCAGCGTCGGGTGGAGCGCCGCCCTCGGCCTGCACCCGCGCTTCACCCCGGAGTGGATCGGCAACACCGCACAGGCCGTCGCCTACCTCGCGAAGAGCCCGGCGGCACGGGCCGCCAGCTGATGGGGAGCACTGCCTCCGACCCGCTGCTCCATGCCGCCGACCTGGTCCTCCGGGCGTGGACGCGGGTCGGTCCTTCCGAGGTCCCCGCAACCCCGCGAGCCCACGACGCAGGCCTCGACCTGGTCGTCACCGATCGCACCGTGGTCGCCACCGACCAGGACGTGGTCAGCTTCCAGCTCGCTGCCCCCGACGGTGAGCGGCTGCCGAAGTGGCGACCGGGCGCACACCTCGACGTCCACCTGCCCTCGGGCCGCAAGCGTCAGTACTCGCTCTGCGGCGACCCGACCGACCGGACGTCGTACCGGATTGCCGTACGGCGGATCCCCGCCCAGTCGGGCGGACTCGGCGGGTCGGTCGAGATGCACGACCTGCCGGTCGGGTCCACGCTCCAGGTCAGCCGACCCCGCAACGCGTTCCCGCTCGCCGTCCCCGGCCACGGCTCCCCCGCCGAGCGCCTCCACTTCGTCGCCGGCGGCATCGGCATCACCCCGATCCTGCCGATGGTGCGGCTCGCCGACGCGCTCGATGTGGACTGGACGATGGTCTACGTCGGTCGGCGCCGCGACACCCTTCCGTTCCTCGACGAGCTGGCGGCGTACGGCGAGCGCGTGGTGATTCGCACCGACGACACCGACGGCCTGCCGACCGCTGCAGACCTCCTCGTCGGCGTCGACACCGGCACGGCCGTCTACTGCTGCGGACCGGTGCCGATGATCGACGTGTTGCGCACAGGCCTCCTCGATCGCACCGATGTGGAGTTCCACTCCGAACGCTTCTCGGCTCCCCCGGTCGTCGACGGCCGAGCGTTCACCCTCGAACTCGAGAACACCGGTGAGGTCTTCGAGGTCCCGGCGGACCGGTCGCCGCTCGACGTGCTCGCCGAGGCGTATCCCGCGATTCCCTACTCCTGCCGACAGGGCTTCTGCGGCACCTGCAAGCTGACCGTCATCGAGGGCGACGCGGACCACCGCGACGGCTCCCTCACCGCCGACGAACGCGCCGCGGGCTGCCTGCTGCCGTGCGTCTCGCGGGCGCAGGGTGACAGGCTCGTCGTACGAGCCGACCTCCACTGACCACGAACCGAGGAGAATCCATGAAGGCCGTCGTCTGTCACGACACCAAGCTCGAGGTCGCCGACGTCCCGGCTCCCGAGCCGGGACGCGGGCACCTGTTGCTCGACGTGCACCACTGCGGCATCTGCGGCTCGGACCTGCACGCCCGGATGCACGCCGACGACATGGCCGATGCAGCTGCGGCGAGTGGCTACGACGGCTTCATGCGGGCCGGCGACTCCGTCGTCTTCGGCCACGAGTTCTGCGGCGAGGTCGTGGACCGCGGGCCGCGGACCAGCAAGGAGATCAAGGTCGGCACCCGCGTCGTCGCGATGCCGATCCTGCGCACGGACGGCGCGGTCCACACGACCGGCCTCTCCCCGCACGCCCCCGGCGCCTACGCCGAGCAGGTCCTCGTGCAGGCAGCGCTCGCGATGCCCGTGCCCAACGGCCTGCCCTCGGACAAGGCAGCGCTGACCGAACCGATGGCGGTCGGGCTGCACGCCGTACGCCGTGGACAGGTGAAGAAGGGCCAGGTCGCCGTCGTGATCGGTTGCGGACCGATCGGGCTCGCCGTGATCTCGCTGCTGAAGGCGTCCGGGGTCCGCACGGTCATCGCCAGCGACTTCTCGGCCGGACGCCGGGCGCTGGCCGCTCAGTGTGGCGCCGACGTCGTCGTCAACCCAGCCACCGATTCGCCGTACGACCGAGCCGGAGAGCACGGGAAGTTCATCACCGCATCCGGGCTGTTCGACCTCGCCATCGACTCCATGGCCAAGCTCCGCGCCGTACCGCTGCTGCCGTGGTGGAAGGCGATGGAAACCGCCGAGAAGTTGGGCGCGATGCCCGAAGGTCCGGTGGTCTTCGAGTGCGTCGGCGTGCCCGGCATCATCGACCAGGTCATCGCCAGCGCGCCGATCCACTCCCGCGTCGTCGTCGTCGGCGTCTGCATGGGCGCCGACTCGATCCGACCGGCGATCGCAATCAACAAGGAGATCGACCTGAGGTTCGTGCTGGGCTACACGCCCACCGAGTTCCGCCAGGCCCTGCACCTGATGGCCGACGGCAAGGTCGACCCGACACCGCTGATGACCGGCACCGTCGGGCTGGCCGGTGTCGCCGGCGCGTTCACCGCGCTCGGCGACCCCGAGAAGCACGCCAAGATCCTGGTCGATCCCCGCTCGGACGCGACGAAGGTCTAGCCCCGAGGTTCTAGCGGAGGACCTTCCGCACCAGCCGCCAGATCAGGGGCTGGGTGATGATCTTGCGGACGATCGCCCGCAGCCACAGCGGTCGGATGATCGCCTTGACGATGCGCGGCAGCAGGCTGTCCGTGCGCACCATGACCAGCTCGAGTTCTTCCTCGACCTTCCGGTTGAGGACGACCTCGGCGGGGTGCCGGATGGGCAGTTCGAGCGAACGCGCGGGAATCGAGTCCTTCTTCGCGCGCACGTTGGTCGCGCCCTCGCCGTACCCGTCGTTCTCGATCAGGTTGTGCCGCGGGACGGCAGACAGGCCCTTCTGGTTGATGATCGTGACCCAGAAGTGGTGGTCCCAGAAGTACGACGACGGGTCGACGTCGTCGGCCACCTTGGTGAAGTGGCGCTTGCCGGCCTCGGAGACCAGTGCGTCCGGGTGCGGCGGGGCCGGCACGGCGCGGTGCGGCGGGATCAGGCGCCCCGGCTCGTCCACGCTCACGTGTTGACGGTCGAAGAGAGCCCGGTGCGCCTGCCAACGGTCGGCCCAGCACGCCCAGCCCCAGATGCTGGCCCACGTCGCGAAGTCGTAGCTGTTGTCGCCGAAGTAGGCCTCGGGCACCTCGTGGGTGTCCCCCGAGATCAGCCAGACGTCCTTGTTGTCGCGGTAGCGCTCGAGGAGCTCCTCGCAGTACACGAAGAACGTCGGGTCGGCGATGCAGTCGTCCTCGAGGAAGATCGCCTGGTCGACCTGGGAGAAGACCCAGTCGACGCCGGCCTCGATGTTGGGGTCGAGTCCACGGTTCGTCTCGGCGAACCGCGGCAGGACCTCACAGGGCCAGTCGACCTCATCGAAGAGGGCGCGCACCTCGCCACAGAGCCGCTCGTCGTTCTCGTTGCCGGCCCGTGGACCGTCGGCGATCACGAACAATTTCTCGGGCTTCGCGCCCCTGATGGCGGCCAGCGTGCGCCGGGTCAGGTCCGGTCGGTTGAACACGAACATGACGACTGGGGTCTGCAACGACACTCCTTCGTGAGCGAGATCTGGCAGTCGCCACCATATCGATCCTGCCGCTGATAGAGTCGCGCCCGCTCGACCTATGGTCACCGAATTCGGCCGCCCCCACGCCGAAATTCGCAGTCTGCGTGGGTGAAATGTCGCCGCAAGTGCGGCAGGGCGCCCAATGAGTCCGACAGGAAAAATACTCCCACCATGAACGACTTCTGGTACGGCAAGCGCGTCCTCATCACGGGCGGCGACGGCTTCGTCGCCAGCAACCTGACCGAGGCCCTCATCCGCCGCGGCGCACTGGTCACCATCACCGTGCGGCACAACCGCCCCGTGCCCACCGCTGCCCTGCTCGGCTTCGACGGCCGGCCGGACATCGAGGTCTGCGAAATGGACGACTTCGCGCAGGTCCAGCGACTGTGCAACCGCCACCAGATCGACACGATCTTCCACCTCGCGGCTTCGGCCATCGTGGGTGACGCAGCGAACGCTCCGATGAGCACGCTGCACAACAACATCCTGCCGACGATGAACGTGCTCGAGGCCGCGCGCATCAACAACATCCCGCGGGTGCTCATCGCCTCGACGGACAAGTCGTACGGCGACCACGCCGACCTCGACGACCCGGAACCGCTGCCGTACCGCGAGGGCCACGCGCTGCGCGGCATGGACGTCTACAGCGCCTCGAAGGCCTGCGCCGACATGATCACGCAGACCTACGGGTTCCAGTTCAAGGTGCCCGCCCTGATCGTTCGCAGCTGCAACATCTACGGCTCGGGCGACCTGAACTTCTCGCGCCTGATCCCGCGGACCAGCCTGCGCATGCTCAACGGCAAGGCGCCGGTGATCAACCTGGGCAACGCCGACGTACTGCGCGAGTACGTCTACATCGACGACCTGGTCGACTCCTACCTGTTCCTGGGTGAGAACGTCGAGCGCCACTACAGCACCGACATCCCGAGCACCGGTCGTGCGACCTACGGCTGGGCGGCGTACAACGTCGGCAGCTTCACCACGGCTGATGGCAAGGAGCCGAAGGAGTTCAGCAACATCCGCAGCGTGCGCCAGGTCATCGAGCAGATCGGCGGGATGCTCGACAACAAGCTGGAGTCGGTCACCATCCCCAAGCCGGACAACTTCATCGAGATCCCGGACCAGTTCCTCGACTCCTCGAAGCTGCACGACTTCGGCTTCACGCCCAAGATCGACTTCGAAGAGGGCCTCAACCGCACGGTCGAGTGGTACGCCAAGAACCAGGACCTGTTCACCAAGGCCGGCGCGCGGCACGTCCTCGCCGACTGACGACCGGGCGGAGCGTCACCGCCCGGACAGGGCAGCGGCGACCACGTCCTCCTCGGACAGCAGGACCGTCGCGGCCGCAGGGCCGAGCGGGATGAAGGTGTCCGCACTGGCGACCCGCGACAGCCGGCCGCGGTAGCCGCGCTCGAGCAGGCCGGTCACGACCCCTTCGGACACTCCCCCGCTGGCTCGCGTCTCATCGACCACGAGCACGGCCGGGAAGCGTTCGGCAACGGTGCGCAAGGCGTCCAGGGGCAGGGGCGACAACCAGCGGAGGTCGACGACGGTGGTCGCGATGCCGTGCTCACGGAGTTGCTCGCTGGCGCGCAGGCTCATCGGCACGCCGTTGCCGAAGGTCACGAGCAACAGGTCACCCCCGTCGCCGTACACGCCGACCTCGCCGAGCGGTCGGCTCGAATCCTCGCTCGTGGCATTCGCGAAGGGAGCCGTCCACGCGCCGTCACCCTCCCCGAGGTCGCGTGCGTGGTAGAGCGCGATGGGCTCCAGGAAGACGCACACGCGCCCGTCCTGGCGGGCCAGTTCCACACAGGTACGCAGCAGGCCCGGTGCGTCGGCGGGATGGCTCGGCACCGCGAGCACGAGTCCGGGGATGTCACGCAGGACGGCCACGGAGTTGTCGTTGTGGAAGTGGCCGCCGAAGCCGCGCTGGTAGGCGAGTCCGGCCACGCGGACGACCATGCCGTTCTGGTACTGACCGTTGGAGAAGAACCGGAGCGACGCCGCCTCGCCGCGCAACTGGTCCTCTGCGTTGTGGAGGTAGGCGAGGTACTGGATCTCCGGGACCGGGACGAACCCGGCCAGCGCCGAACCGAGTGCCACGCCGAGGATGGTCTGCTCGTCGAGGAGGGTGTCGAAGACCCGCTGGGCACCGAACCGCTTGCGAAGGCCCCGCGTGACGCCGTACACGCCGCCCTTGACGGCGACGTCCTCACCGAAGACCAGCACCTCCGGGTGGGTGGCCAGCAACTCGGCCAACGTCTGGTTGATCGACTGGGCGAGGGTCAGTCGAGCGCCGTCCTGCTCGCCCTCAGGAGCCTCGGGTGTGGGGATGCGCGGTGAGACCGTCGGCAGGGCAAGGGGCGCCATGACCTGTGCCCGATCCGAGAGGTGGGGTTCGTCCAGCGCTGTGCGCGCCGCGTCCATCACCCAGGTCCGCATTCCCTCGTACGCCGCCAGGATCTCCTCCGGCGTGGCGTGGTCGGCATCCATCAGGCACCGCGCCGTGGCGAGTAACGGATCCCGCTCGTAGTCGCCGACGATCTCGCTCTGGGTGCGGTAGGCGATCTCGGTGTCCGAGCCGGCGTGGCCGAGGAAGCGGACGGTGTCGAGGTGGAGTACGACGGGCCGACGGGCATCCCGGACCCGAGCAACGGCCGCCGCGGTGCGGTCGAGGAGCGCTATGGGGTCCGCCCCGTCGATGTGGACGTACTCGATGCCGGGGATGCTCTGCAGCATCGCACCGGGCCACCCGTCCGGCGAGGGCGTGCTGACGCCGATCCGGTTGTCCTCGCACACGAACAGGATCGGACAGGGCACACCACGCTGGGTGAGGTACGACGCCGCGTTGATGGCACCCACGGCGGTTGAGTGGTTCGCGGATGCATCGCCGAAGCTGCAGACCACGATCGCGTCATCGGGCCAGGGGGTGGTGTGGCCGACCGAGCGAGCGAGGCCCAACGCGTAGGCCAGCCCCACCGCGCGCGGCAGGTGCGAACTGATCGTCGAGGTCTGCGGAATGATGTGCAGGTCGGGATGACCCCAGACCTTGTGCCGCCCACCCGACATCGGGTCGCGGGCCGAGGACGTCAGGCTCAGCAGTACGTCCCGGATCGGATCGGTCGTCCCTGCCTGTGCCGCGCGGGCCGCGTAGAACCCGCCGGAGCGGTAGTGCAGCAGCGCCGGGTCGTCGACGCGCGTCAGCAGCCCCAGCGCCGCGTTGCTCTCGTGCCCCGCGGATCCGATCGTGTAGTGGCCACGCCCCTGCGATTGAAGCCA
This sequence comes from Nocardioides sp. WS12, assembly GCF_014108865.1. Classification (NCBI taxonomy): domain Bacteria; kingdom Bacillati; phylum Actinomycetota; class Actinomycetes; order Propionibacteriales; family Nocardioidaceae; genus Nocardioides; species Nocardioides sp. WS12. Next base: position 3,557,038 of record NZ_CP053928.1, read on the forward strand.
TCGCGCCGCATAGTCGAGATGCCGGCTCTGCAGTTGGGCGTCGAACAGTCGCTGCAGGACTGCCGGATCACCCGGCGGCGCGCCGCCGTCCGACGGATCGGCGCGCCACGAACGCACCGAGCGCGAGAAGAACTCCTCGACCGTCTCCACTGCCGCCTCACGTCTCGTTGAACAGGTTCACCGCGTGCGGCCCGAGTACGGCGACCAGATCCGCGACCGGGTCCTGGCCCGCCGGCGCGGGCACCAGCAGGTAACTGATGCAGAGCCGCGCGACCACGCGCGCCATCGGGAAGGCCCGGTCGATCGGGAGACCCGGCGCCAGGACGACGTACCGCTCGGCGAGGCGGCGGGAGGTCCGCTCCACGAGCGCCGCCTCGTCCACCACCAGTCCCCCGAACAGTCCACCGGATGCGGAGCGGTCGAAGGCGCGGCCGAGGACGGGGTCGCTCACGACGGACGCGAACCACGAGCCGAGGACCAGGGCCAGCGCGTGCATCACGTCGCCTTCGACGAGCAACGCCTCGTCATCAACCGGCACGTGTTGGTCGACGAGACGGTCCACCAGGAACTCGACGTACAGGTCGGCCAGGGTCGAGCGATCGCCGAACTCGTTGTAGATCGTCTGCCTCGAGACGCCGGCCTCGTCGGCCACCTTGGTCAGCGAGATCGAAGGCCAGGGGTTCTCCGCCAACAGCGTGGTGACGGCGTCGAGGATCCGGATGCGGTTCGACGCAGGCGGCCACGCTGGGCTGGCTCTGAACTCCGACACGTCGCCATCATCGCGGATGTTCAGGTGTGGTTGCGGAAGACGTGCCGCCCGGAACCGTCTCCTCAGCCGAGGGGCAGACCGTCAGTCAGCCGGGTTGGCTTCGCGGAATGCTGCCACCGCGGTGGGCAGGGTCGGGAACAACATGGCGCGACCCACCCGGTCAAGCAGGCCCGCCACCTCGAGCTGGGCGGCAAGGTCCTGCTTCATCCGCGCAATGCCGACCACCACTCCCCTGCGGGCCAAGTCGTCGATGAGGCTCTCGAGTACGTCGACGGCGGTGACGTCGACCTCGACGATCGCTTCGGCGTTGATGACGAACCAGCGCACCGGTGTCGCCGCGTTCGCCACCGCATCGAGGGCCCGGACCCGGAAGTTCTCGGCATTCGCGAAGAACAGCGGCGAGTCGTAGCGGTAGATCATCAGGCCGGGGACGACCTCGGCCTGCGGGTAGTCATCGACGTCGTGCATTCCGGCGAGACCGGGGACGAACCCCTCGACGGCATCGTGGGGGCGGGCGACCCGGCGGAGCAGGTCGAGCACCGACAGGCCGATGGCGACGAGCACGCCCCAGAGCACGCCGACGGCCAGCACCGCCACGAGCGTCACCAGTGCGATGACCAGTTCGCTGGTGCGGAATCGGGCGAACCGCCGGAACTCCCCGACCGACACGATCTTCGTCGCGGCGTACACCACGACCGCGCCGAGTGCCGCCGCTGGAACCATCTCCAGCAACGGCCGCAGCGCCAGCAGGACCACCAGGGTTGCCGCAACCGCGGTGACTCCTGTCATCTGCGTGCGTCCACCGACGGCGTTGATGATCGCGGTGCGGCTCCCGCTGCTGCTGACCGGGAATCCCTGCATCAGGCCGGCACCGAGGTTGGCGCCCCCGAGCGCGAGCAGCTCCCGCTTGGCGTCGACCGGTTCACGGGTCTCGCCCGGGAAGGCGCGGGAGGTGAGCACATTGTCGGTGTAGCCGACGAACGCGACACCCAGCGCGGCCGGCACCATCGCCAGGATCGCTGCCCCGTCCACGTGCGGGATGCCCGGAACCGGGAGGCCCGCGGGAATCGCGCCGACGAGAAGCACACCGTGCTCGTCGAGCCCGGCGGCAGCGACCACCGCCGTCGCAGCGATCAGGCCGATCAGCGAGACCGGGGCGCGGGGAAAGAAGTGGGACCCGACGATCATGGTGGCCGCCGTCGCGACCCCCAGGGCCAACGTCGGGCCGTGCACCGCATCCAGTTGCTCGAGGAGGCTGCGAATCTCCGGCACGATCCCGTCGCCGGTCACCGTCAACGCGGTCAGGGTGCCCAACTGCGACACCACCATCAGCACCGCGATGCCGGCCATGTAGCCGACCAGGACCGGGCGTGACAGGAGATCGGCCACGACCGCCACGCGAAAGAAGTAGCCGATCACGCAGATCCCGGCGACCACGAGTGCCAGGGTCGCTGCAAAGCTCGACGGGTCGGCTCGCGCGGCCGGAACGGATCCGATCACCGCGCCCACCATGAGCGCGGTCGTGGACTCGGGCCCGACGGAGAGCAGCCGCGAGGTGCCGACCAGGGCGTAGAGCGCCATCCCGCCCAGGCAGGCCCAGATCCCGGCCACGGCCGGAAGGCCGGCCAGTTCGGCGTACGCCATGACCTGGGGCACCAGGTACGCCGTCACGGTCACGCCGGCCAGCAGGTCGGCGCGCAGCCAACGACGGCGGTAGCCGCGCACCCATGCCGGCAGTGGCGGTCGCAGGGTCATGGGTGAACCGTAGGCGTCGACGGCCAACTCCTGGCCCCGCGGGTCCTATGGCCCCCTCGCACGGGCCCCAGTTCCCTACCGACGCCCGGACGCAACGAGGAACGTGGGCACCATGACCACCCACTCCCCCCGCATCGTCGTCGGATACGACGGCTCCGCTGATGCCGAGGCGGCACTCGCCTGGGCCGCCGAGACAGCCCGCGCACAGAAGCAGCCCGTCGACGTCGTGATCGTCGCCAGCCAGCTGGACCCTCTCATCGGTCGATACCGCGCCCAGGACGACCAGGCTGCAGCACAGCGACGCGACGCTGCTCTCCAGCGTCTCGAGGATCTCGACGTCGCCGAGAGCAGCGTGGAAATCTGCCACGGGGCTCCCGTACCCGAGCTCATCCGGGCGTCCACGGGCGCGTCGATGCTCGTCGTTGGCAGCACCGGCCACGGGTTGACGACCGGCACCCTGACCGGTTCGGTCAGCCAGCACGTCGCACGGCATGCCGCCTGCCCGGTGGTCGCCGTACGCCCGCAGCGGTCACCCCACGCGCGTCGGATCGTCGTCGGGGTCGACGGATCGGCGGAGTCCAGAAGGGCATTGCAGTTCGCCTGCGAAAGGGCCCTGAGCACGGGCGAGTCGATCACCGCGATCCACGGCTACACCTCGCTGAGCACCCGGATGTTGACTCTGGACCCGTCCGGCACGGGCTCCATCGCGCGGCGCATTGCGGAGGCCGACACCTTCGTCGCCGACATCTGTGCCGGACTCGCCATCGAGTACCCCGGCGTCGAGATCCAGCCCGAGGCCATCCCCGTTCGGGCCGGTCAGGTACTCGTCGATGCCAGCGCTGCGGCCGACCTGGTCGTGGTGGGCACGCGCGGTCGCGACGCGTTCGCCGAGCTGCTCCTCGGCTCGGTCAGCCAGCACCTCCTGCACCACGCCCAGTGCCCGGTGGCCGTCGTCCGCTGACCCCGTCACGACCACGACGAGCGCTCTGCACCGGTCGCACCGCGTGGACCAGCGGATCTGAGGGCTCCACACAATCGCAACCCGGGCGTAGCGTCGGCTGGGTCGGCCCACGGGTAATGGGGAGGGAACCTCTCCCGGGGTGAGCCTCGTCCATTCCTGACGGGGAGACCACCATGAATTCACGCCGCGCGTTCCAAGCACTACTGACAGTCACCGCCCTGGTGGCCCTGTCCCTCGGGTCGCCACTGCCGACCCAGGCGGCAAGGCCCGGGCCCGGCGGCGGAGGTGGCTCCGGTGGTGGCATCGGCGTCAAGATCCAGGGGTACGACGCCCTCTCGAAGTCGTGGACGCCCGGCAACACGGGTGGCTACGCCGAGGGCGACAGCATCCCCTTCCGCCTGGTGCTGACGGGGCCAGGGACGCTGAACACCCTGCAGATCCTCGCCGACCACAAGCGCAGTGGCGTGAAGGGCATCGAGGACCTCAACAGCTTCCAGGTCTGCACGGGCGCCCCGACGACCACGCCGGCCGGCGCAACCGGCTGCAACGCCCCGGACCAGACGACCCTGACGGTGACGCGTGACCTCCCGAACCCGGTGAGCGCCGGGGTCGAGCAGATCTCCTACACCTTCCGCAACGTCGTCATCCCGGCCAGCGGCCTCGTGCTGAGGTGGGGCGCGGAGCTCGCGATCGGCTCCCACCTGTACAACGGCTCGGCCCTCCACATGGCGGTGGGCGCGGCCACGACGAGCGCCGGTTCGATCAGCTTCGGCAGCAAGGACGTGCCGATCCCGGTCAACGCGATCCTCGCGACCGAGACCGACAAGAAGATCGACGGCAAGGAAGCGATCACCGCGGACAGCCCGTTGACGCTGGGCCAGCGCGTGCGCGTCACGATCGCCTCCAAGGTGGTCGGCCCGGCCAAGGGCACCCAGAACGTCACCATCACCGACCAGCTCCCCACCTGCCTGCGGTACGCCGGCAACGCCACCCCGGCTCCTGCCTCCGCGCCGACCGCGGTCGGCGGCGTGATCCCACCCGGCGGCGAGGTCGTCTGGACCTTCACGAACGTCAAGAACGGCACGACGCTGAATGTCGCGTTCGATGCGGTGGTCGTGAGCATCGGCTCGTGCACCAACCTGGCCATCACGTCGTCGGACAAGACCCGGGTGCCCTCCACCGACACGGTGCCGATCTTCACGGCCGGCGCTCCGGACATGTCGATCGTCAAGGACTGTGACGACGTCGTCGCGCCCGGCGGTCTGGCGACCTGCACCCTGACCTACCGCAACGAGGGCGACGCCGTCGCGAAGAATGTGACGATCACCGATGTCCTCGACCCGGGCCTGACCTACGTCGCGGTCGCCGGCGAACCCCAGCCCTCGGGCAACCCGCTGGTGTGGACCATCGGCGACGTCGCTGCGGGCGACGGCGACACGATCACCTACCAGGAACGGGTCCCGGCGACCGGACCTGCCGGCACGCAGGAGTACAAGAACACGGCGACGGTGCGCACCACCGGCGACCCGGATCCCGAGGACGACACCGACACCGAGATCGTCGAAGTGACCTTCGCGGTCGACCTGGGCATCAGCAAGCAGTGCCCCGGCACCCTGCCCGCCAACACGCCCACGCAGGAGTCGGTGACCTACCGCAACGGCGGCACGGCCACGGCGACAGGCGTCACCATCGTCGACACCCTTCCCGTCGGGATGAGCTACGTCTCGGGGAGCGCCTCGGTGGCCCCGACATCGGTGAACGGACGCGTGATCACCTGGGTGATCGGCAGCGTCGCGGCCGGCTCCGCGCCGGTGACCATCACCTATCAGGTCACCGTCGCCGCTCCCGGCCAGTACAAGAACGTCGCGACGATCTCGGCCGACCAGCCGGATGCCGACGCAACGGACAACAGCGCCGAGTGCACGGCCGGGGCGGCGTACTCCGACGTCGCCGTCGACAAGGCCTGTCCTTCGAACGCCTCACCCGGGGCGACGGTCACGCACACGGTGACCTACTCGAACGTGGGCAACCAGTCGGCCGCCGGCGTCGTGGTCGTGGACACGCTGGGGGCAGGGTTGGCCTTCAAGACCGGCTCCGCGAAGGTCAACGGCTCCGCGGTGACGCCGTCCGTCAACGGACAGGTGCTCACCTTCAACCTCGGCACCGTCGCCGCCGGTGGCTCCGGCGTCATCACCTACGAGGTGACGCTCGACGCGACCGCAACCTCCGCGGGAGTGAAGACCTTCACCGACACGGCGGCCATCAGCACCACGAGCAGCAACAGCATCAACACCAGCAACGACTCCAAGGCGTGCTCGACGGACGTCGACTACCAGCCGCGGCTGACACTGACGAAGATCGGTTGCCAGGCCACCGTGGTGCCGGGCGGATTCCAGACCTACACGCTCGGCTTCGCCAACGAGGGTACGGCGCCCGCCACCGGCGCCACGCTCACCGACACCCCGCCGGCCGGCCAGCGGATCTCGGCCGCGCCGGATGCGGACATCGACGTCGAGGAGAACACCGCGGTGTGGGACCTCGGCACCCTGTCGCCGGACGAGGAAGGCACCCGCACCCTGACGGTCGAGGTGAGCGTCGAGAGCGGCACCCAGGTGCTCAACACCGCCACACTGAGCGCTGACAACGCGAGCGCCACCACGGCGACGGCGTACACGCAGGTCAACGGGACGGGCGCCTCCACGCACGGCAGCGCCTACGGCATCGACGTCCGGGCCCTCGGGCTCACGTTGATCGACAAGTTCGTCAAGGCGAGCTCCAACGACCCCGGTGGCCCGAACGACGCGGCGGCTGGCCCGCTGGCGACGCTCACCGTGGCCGGCGTGGTCAACGCCGGGGTCCTCTCGGCGGCCTCGCACTCGAAGGTCGACATCGGCTCGGCGAGCTCGACGTCCACCTCGACGGTGGCCAACCTCAACCTGCTCAACGGCCTGATCACGGCGAAGGCCGTGCGCAGCGTCTCGACCTCGGTGGCCGGTCCGTTGGGCGCGTCCTCGAACACCGACGGGTCGACCTTCACCGACCTGGTGATCGCCGGCCAGGCGATCCCGAACAATGTCGCACCGAACACGGTGATCAACCTGCCGCTGGGGATCGGGTCGGTGAAGCTGCGGGCCCCGAAGATCACGGCAGTCGTCGACGGCCAGGGCCGCTACGTGACGACGGCGACGGTGAACATGATCGACGTGACCCTGACCGGGCTACTGATCGTCCCGCTCAACACGCACGTGATCGTCGGTCACACGGAGTCCGACGCGACGTACCCGAGCGGTGCACCATGCGGCACGCGGCCCAACACCGTGTCGGGCAAGGCGTTCACCGCGTTCGTCGACAACGTGCTGCTCGACGACCTCTACGTCAACAAGGCGGAGATCGCCCCGTTGGGCGGTACGTCGACGGCCAACACCGCAACGGTGCCTCCCCTTCTCGGGGGCGTGCTGACCGCGTCGGCGCTGACCAACTCGAGCACCGGCTCGATCGGTACGCCGCCCACCGCGACCAGCACGAGCAGCGCCGCCGCCGTCGACGTCCTGGCCGGCCTCATCAAGGCCGACCTGATCCAGGTGGCCGCAACGAGCACGGCGAACGGCACCACTGCGAGCACCACGCTGAGCGCCAACTTCGTGAACCTCAGGATCGGCACGCTCACGATCAACGGCCAGGTGACGCCCAACTTCACCATCGACCTGTTGTACGGCGGCGGGATCGCGCACATCGTGCTCAACGAGCAGGTCACGAACACGCCTGCCGGCGGGAAGGACACGTCTGGCACGGTCAATGCCGTCCATGTCCGGCTGTTCTCCGCGGTCGGGCTGCTCACCACCGACGTGATCGTGGTGTCGGCCCACAGCGACGCGCACACCCAGTAACGAAGCAGGGACCACCCGGCGCGGCTCCGGCGATCACGTCCGGGGCCGCGCGGACAGCGTGATCAGGTCCAGGACCTCACGCGCGACATAGGCCCGGGCGCCGCGCTCGATCGACTTCGTCGTCAGGATTCCTGCCCGGTGCAGCTCGTCGAGTGCGGCACTTGCAGCCGGGAACGAGACATCGAGAATCCTGGCCAGGGTCGTCGCAGTCAGGACCGGCGCTTCGGGCAGTCGCCGCAGCAGACGAGCCACCGCCGAGTCAGCGCGGGGGGTCGACCGCATGCCCGATGCCGTCCGGTGCGCGGTGAGCCGGTCCTGCCACACTCCTCGCAGCTCGTTGATCCTGGCCATGAGTGCCTCGGACTGCTCGACTGCGAGCGCTGCAGCGTCGACGAACGTGATGAGCCATGCGTTGGTCGATGCGCTCGCAGCTGCGCTTCCGGCGGGAGAGCTGTGCCGAAAGTCGGTGAGGCCGGCGACGTACTGGTCCCGCAGCGTGGCGAGCACGAGGCTGATCGGGAGAACGGCGTGCTCGGTCAGCCCTCGACGAGCGAGCACGGTGTGCACGAGAGCGCGGCCCACCCGGCCGTTGCCGTCCGTGAAGGGATGGATGGTCTCGAACTGGGCGTGGACCACCGCAGCCTGGATCAGGGGCGCGTACGCCGACCCGTTCATGTAGTCGACGAGGTCAGCCATGTGGGCGGGGACCTGCGCCGGGTCGGGCGGGACGTAGCTGGCACCTATCGGTGTCCAGCTCGATGTGCCGATCCAGTTCTGCACGGTACGCAGCCCGTGGTGCCTGGGTTCGTCGGGCAGCAGCGATCGATGGAGCTCGACGATGTGGTCGACCGTGAGGACGTCGGTCTCGACGAGCTCCGTGGTCGCTGCGCGGACAATGGTCATGTTGTTGGCGACCAGCTGGGCCTGGTTGCTGACGCCACGGATGGTCTCGGACTGGCCGAGCTCTGCGAGAGCCACCTGTTGAGCGGACGGCGCGATGCCTTCGATCCGGGAGCTGGCGATGGCCTCGGACCGCAAGAGGAAGCGAGCGATACCGGCGAGGCCTTCGGCCCCAGGGCCATTGAGCGCCCGGATACTGCGTTCGACCTTCGCGACCTGCCGGGAGACCTCACCTCCGACGGCCAGAGCGACGCCGTCGATCGGGTCGGGAACGTAGCGCTGGTAACGGCCGGACCGCTGATCGCGGTGCGGGACGCCGGAATCGACGCTGGACTCCCAGTGCGCGTCTTCCCAGGTGGCCATCAGTCGTTTCCTTTCACCCCTCCCCACTCTATCAAAGGATAGATACTTATTCTTTGATAGAACGGTGAGGCGTTCAAGGATCAGGTCGCGGGGTGCTCAGCGAGCACCTTCTTGAGGACCTTGCCGGTCCGGACACGAGAATGTCGTCGTCACGACCGTCGATCGCGGGATGGGCGCCGTGCCGGATCGCAGCCAGCTCACGGGCCGGTCGCGCGCGTCCGCCTTTCACCCCGTCATCGCAGCGCCCACACAGCACCCGAACGCCGCCACCACGCTCACCGTTCGGACCAGGTGCAGCCGGTTCCACGGCGCTTCGAAGGCCTCGCGTGCGGAGCGGAGTGCTGCCTCGCCGTCCGGTTGGCCGACGGCGAGGAGCGCGTCGTTCAGCGGCACGTTGCCGGCCATGGTGATCGCGAACATCACGACGTAGAGGACCAGCGCAGCGACCACCCAGGGCCGCGACGGACCTGTGAAAGTGGCGATGCCGAGGGCCGGGATCGGCACGACGAACACCAGCAGGAACAGCGGATTGAGGATCGCGACGTTGACCTGCTGCATCGCATCGACGAACGTGCGGTCATCGGTTTGCGCCAGGCCCGGCATGATCGCCGTGGAGAACGCGAAGAACAGTCCGGCGACCAGTCCGGCACCGATCGTGCCGGTGACCAGCGCCGCGTCCCCGATGACTTCGTTCATGACGCGGCCGCCTGCGGCCACGCGCCCGAGCGTGCGGCCCGTCGGGCGTACTCGGCGAACGCGCGGGCCGGTCGGCCGAGCGCCTCACGGACGCCGTCGGCCAGGTGCTCGTTGTGTCCGTCGAGGATGTGGGCGAACAGTTCCCCCAGTCCCCCGGCCTCCTCGGCGGGCAGACCCACGTGGATCAGGTCTGCGACGAGCTGTTCGTTGGTGATCTGCTCGTAGCCGATCTCGCGCCCGGTAGCAGTCGCGATCTCGGCGGTTGCTTCGGCGAACGTCATCAGCCGCGGGCCGGTGAGCTCGTAGACCCGGTTGCTGGCCGCCTCGTCCGTCATCATCGCGACGGCGACTTCGGCGACATCGTCGAGATCGACGAACGGCTCACGGACGGCGCCGGCGGAGAAGGCCAGGTGCCCGGCCGCCAGCGGTTCGGCAAACAGGCTCTCGTCGAAGTTCTGCATGAAGAAGGCGCACCGGACGACGCCCCAGGTGGCGCCGTGCTTCGTTGCCACGTCGGCGACGAGCTGCTCGGCCCGCTGCGCCTCGGCCTCACCTCGGCCCGACAGGAGCACGATCCGTCGTACGCCGGAGCGGGCCATCCGCTCGGCGACCTCGGCCACCGCTTCGGGGGCGCCGGGGAAGGTCAGGTCGGGGGCGAAGGTGAGGTACGCCGACGCGGCCGGCCGCTCGACCGACGACCAGGTGGTCGGGTCAGCCCAGTCGAACTCGGGACGGGAGAGGGAGGTGACCGGGAGGCCCCGGCCCTGGAGGAGGGACGCGACGCGGCGACCGGTCTTGCCGGTGCCGCCGATGATCAGGTTCGTTGTCACGACCTCAGTCCATCGCGGCTCGATGAGACTTTCCATAGGTGAATGTCTTGATTCCATACGTGATCGTCTTGCATGGTGGAGTCATGGACGGACTCGAACACCTCCTCTCCGGTCCCCGGGCGCGCCAGGCGTTCCTGCTGCGGATGGTCATGGAGCCGCCGTGGGCGGTCCGGATCGAGGACGACCCGGCGCTGACGCTGATGGCCGTCGCCCGCGGCTCCGCGTGGATCACGGGCGAACTCGGTGAGCCTCTGGAGTTGCAGGCGGGTGACGTGGCCGTGATCCGCGGCGGCCCGGTCTACACCGTGGCCGACCACCCGGCGACGGCCCCGAAGGTGACCATCCTCAAGGGCAACATCTGCGTCGACCCGGACGGCGAACTGCTGGCGCAGCGGATGGCGCTGGGCGTGCGCACGTGGGGCAACAGCCACGACGGTTCGACGGTGATGCTCGTCGGCACGTGGGAGGCCGAGACCGAGGCCGGGCGTCCCCTTCTCGCAGCGCTGCCACCGGTCGTCGTACGACGTCGGGAGGAGGACGACTCACCCCTGGTCGACCTGCTCTCCGCCGAGATGCTGCGTGAGGACCTCGGCCAGGAAGTCGTCCTCGACCGGTTGCTGGACCTGGTGCTGGTCACGGTGGTGCGCTCCTGGCTGGCGAGCGAGGAACAGGTCACCCGCGGCCTCGCCCACGCCGACCCGACCGTCGGCGAAGCCCTGCGCCTGATGCACCACCACCCCGAACACGCCTGGACGATCGCGTCCCTGGCACGCGAGGTCGGCGTCTCGCGCGCGGCGCTGGCCCGACGGTTCGGCGAGCTCGTCGGCGAACCTCCGATGACCTACCTGACCCACTGGCGCCTCTCTCTCGCCGCCGACCTCCTGGTCGCCACCGACGACGCGATCGACCGGGTGGCACGCCAGGTCGGGTACGGCAGCGGGTTCGCGCTGAGTGCGGCGTTCAAGCGGGTGCGCGGGGTGAGTCCGCAGCAACACCGCAGGAGGGCGCGGTCCGGTGGTTGAGGTGCGAGGAGCGCCAGCGACGAGCCTCGAAACCCCGGCAGCTATGGCGCAGGAGCGTCCGGAGGAGTAAGCAGGGAACAACCGGCGGTGCCGGCCGGGCGCCGTCCCGTCTCCGAGAGGAGTGGGCTGTGTTCGCACGCTCCAGCACCTTCCACGGCAGGCCCGACAACATCGATGCGGGCATCAGGTTCGTCCAGGACGAAGTATCTCCCCTGCTCGACGCGATCGAGGGCTGTCGCGGCCTCTCGCTCCTCGTCGACCGCGACACCGGGTACTGCATCGCCACCAGTTCGTGGGACTCCGAGGAAGCGATGGCCGCCAGCGACGACGCCTTGCGCTCGATCCGCGACCGCGGCAAGGACATTCTCGGTGCGTCCCTGCAGGTCGACTCGTGGGAGATCACGGTCATGCACCGCAACCACCACGGCGAGTGCTGCCGGGTGAGCTGGATCGAGGGCGACCTCGACGCCATGGCCGAGACGTTCCGGGTCGCGATCATGCCCCGGCTCGAGGAGATCGACGGGTTCTGCAGCGCCAGCATGCTGATCGACCGGTTGGCCGGGCTTGGCTGCGTGACCACGGCGTGGGAGTCCAGCGCAGCGATGGATGCCAGCCGCACAGCAGCCGACGACCTCCGCACCCGGGCAGCGAGCGACTCCAACGGCATGGTGGTCGAGGTTCACGAGTTCGACCTCGCCTACGCACACCTGCACGTCCCCGAGATGGCCTGACGCCAGCTCGGCGTCAGCTGATCAGCCGCGGTTGAGTACGACGGCCGCGGCGATCAGCTCCACGAACGCGTCCTGATCGAACGTGTCGGCCTCGAAGATGTCGAGCGCACGCCGCGTGCCGGCGTCCAGGCTCGCGTTGAACATGCCGGACGGGTCCTCGAGGGACGCGCCCTTGGCGAAGGTGACCTTCACCTTGTCCTTGTAGGTCTCGACGGTGCAGATCAGGCCGTCGGCCGAGAAGGTCGGGACGCCGTCCGGGTTGGACGCCTTCTTCCACTTGGCCTCTTCGGCCACGTCGGGTTCGGCCTTCACGATCAGGGCTCGCAGGGTGGTGACCGTCTCGGTCCGCCAGTCAGCGCTCATGCGACGAGCCTACTGATCCCGACCTTCGCGCTCGGCGACGAGGAGATGGAAGGCCCCGGCCGAGTCACCCGTGCGACGACGCCTTGGCTCTGCGAAACCGGCTGCCCGCAGGAGCGCCGCGACCTCGTCGACAGGTCGGAGGCGGAACCCGTGCGCGGTGAACGGGTACTTGCGCATCTCCTCCGGGTCGCCGATGCCGACCACGAAGCGACCGCCGGGACGGATCACGCGCGCGACCTCGGCGAAGGCGCCGGGGAGGTCCTCGATGAAGTAGATGGTGTTCGTGGTGATCGCGGCGTCGAGCGAGGCGGCGTCGAGCGGCAGTGCCGTCAGGTCGCCGCGGTGCAGTTGGAGTCGGCCGTCCTCGACCTCGCCAGCGAAGCGCCGCCGCGCCACGTCGAGCATCGTGTCCGCGATCTCCACGCCGTGGACGTGGCCCGTGGAACCCACCCGCTCCAGGAGGCGACGGATGCCGACACCACCGCCGAATCCGAAGTCCGCCACCGACTGACCCGGCTGCGGATCCGCGGCATCGACGGCCCCATGAACGTCGTTGCGGTTGCCCTTGTTGAGCATGCGAGCGACGAGTTTGCCGGCAGGCCCTGACGGATGTCCGAGCTGACGAGCAAGTCCGGCGCTGAACTTGTCACGAAGTCCCATGGGCTGAGGCTGGCCCAGACAGCGCTCCCCCGCAAGGGAGACACCCAACCGCCGCCACCATCGGGCACGATGGCGGCATGGACCTGACGTTGACCGACGACCAGCAATCGCTGCGTGACCTCGCCCGCGACTGGGTGGACCGCGAGGTGGTGCCGAACGCGGCCGCCTGGGACCGCGAGGAACTGGTCGACCGGGCGATCGTCGGGAAACTGGCCGAGGTCGGGTTCCTCGGGATGGGCATCAACGAGGAGTACGGCGGCTCCGGCGGCGACTTCCTGTCCTACGTCCTGATGATGGAGGAGCTCGGCCGCGGCGACACCTCCATCCGCGGGATCGTCAGCGTCTCGCTGGGCCTGGTCAGCAAGAGCATCCAGGCGTGGGGCACCGAGGAGCAGAAGCGGCAGTGGCTGCCCGATCTGTGCAGCGGTGCGGGCCTCGCCTGCTTCGGCCTCACCGAACCCGGCACCGGATCAGACGCTGGATCGCTCGTCTCCCGCGCCGTGCGCGACGGCGACGACTGGCTGATCACCGGCAACAAGCTGTTCATCACCAACGGCACCTGGGCCACGGTCGCGCTGGTCTTCGCGCGCACCGGCGGGCCGGGCGGGAAGGGCATCACGGCGTTCCTCGTACCCACCGACTCCCCCGGGTTCGAGCGCCGGGAGATCAAGGGCAAGCTCGGCCTGCGTGGCCAGGCCACCGCCGAACTGATCCTCACCGACGTGCGCGTGCCGGACTCGCATCGCCTGGGCGAGGAAGGCTCCGGCTTCAAGATCGCGATGACCGCCCTCGACAAGGGCCGCATCTCGGTCGCCGCCGGTTGTGTCGGTCTCGCCCGTGGCTGCCTCGAGGCGAGCGTCGCATACGCCGGCGAGCGCACCCAGTTCGGCAAGCCCATCGCGTCGTACCAACTGGTCCAGGAGATGCTCTCCGACATGGCCGTCGACACCGAGGCCGCGCGCCTGATGGTGTGGCGGGCGGCCGACCTGGCCGAGCGCGGCGAGCCGTTCGGGACGGCCGCGTCGATGGCCAAGCTGTTCGCGTCCGAGGCCTCGGTACGGGCCGCCAACCAGGCGGTCCAGGTCTTCGGCGGCTACGGGTACGTCGACGAGTTCCCCGTCGGCAAGGCCCTGCGCGACGCGCGGGTCACCACGCTCTACGAAGGCACGTCGCAGATCCAGAAGCTGCTGATCGGTCGGGCACTCACCGGCATCAACGCCTTCTGACCATCGCGACTTGGGGTTTGTGACGCGCGACTTGGGGTTTGTCCCCGCCGAGTTGGGGTTTGTCCCCGCCGACGTACGTCGACAAGGCACCACTCGAAGGTCGGAAACCCCAACTCGCGCGTCACAAACCCCAACTCGCGCCCAAACGAGACCGACGCCGTAAATCGTTAGGCCGTGGCGGAGTACCACCCCTAACCTTGGGCACGACCGAGTCACCCGGCCGGTCGACCGAGTACGAGCAGGAAGGGCAGGGCTGTGGGCATCCACCATCTCCCCGTTGCCACGAGTCGCTGTGCGACCCGTGCGCTCGACGCTGCCCTCCTCCGCTCGCGACTTGAAGGCTGCGCACAGTCGCGCATGCCCAAGCGCAATCAGCTGCTGGGCCAGCTGGAGCCGCCCCTCTAGGTGCCATCACGCACCGGGAACACCGGGCCGCTCCAGCGAGGCGAACGTCCACAGGTCACCACCGACCTGGGACATGCCTCATCGGAGCGGCCCTTCTGCATGTGCGGGCCACGGACCAACTCACACGGGCCAACTCAATAGTGGACAGCATCAAGGCAGCGCCGGCGCCGTACGGCCTGCCCTGCTCACCTGCCGGAACTGGTAGACGGTCGCGGTTGAGGGCCGCGTGTCCTTCGGGACGTGGGGGTTCGACTCCCCCGGTGAGCACGACGCCCGCCTGGCGGAACGGTAGACGCGCGGCGTTCAGGACGCCGTGTCCCCAGGGCGTCCGGGTTCGAATCCCGGGGCGGGCACGACAGGCACGATGCTCGATGGCTCAGTTGGCAGAGCGCCCGGTTGTTACCCGGGAGGTCCCAGGTTCGAGCCCTGGTCGAGCAGCAACTCCCGCTCCGGCGGGACCAAGCGGGTGTCGGGAGACGCCATGGGTCTCATAAGCCCGTCGGCCCACGTTCGACTCGTGGCCCCGCTACGCACCGTTAGCTCAGTTGGGAGAGCAGCGTCCTCTTAAGTCGAAGGTCCTCGGTTCGAGTCCGAGACGGTGTACCGACCCCATCCCCATGACCATGCCCCGCACAATCCCAAGGAGGTGAACCGGCGTGGAAACGAAGAACGGGTGGCCGCACACGGCCACCACCCCGGCGTCGTACTCCGCGGACGAGCGGGGCGACCTCAACACCAAGGGCGTCACCATCGCCTTCTCCCACCCGACCCCTCGGTCGCCGGGTATCGCGTGGCGGTGCGAGGGACACGAGGACCCGGAGATCTTCGATCCCTGCGACGACGAAGCCCTCGCTGCCGCACTCGAGATCTGCGACCCGTGCGGGGTCCGGACGCTCTGCCTCGCCCTCGGCACCAGCCGGGGCGAGTGGGGTGTCTGGGGTGGCGTCCTTCTCGAGGGCGGCAAGCAGATCGAGACCGTACGGCGCCGCGGTCGGCCGAAGAAGGCCGCCGTCGCCTGACCGCGAGCCCCGGCGTCACAGGGGCACCCAGCCTCCTTGGTCCAACGGACACGACATCGCTCTACGAAGGCGAGGATCCAGGTTCGATTCCTGGAGGGGGCGCTCTGGCATGCTCGCGCCATGCCGAACTTCTCCGACTTCAACATGGGCATCTACCTCGCCGGGCTGAGTGGCCAGAAGCCGCCGTACCCGGTGACGTTCGCCGAGCTCGAGGCGCAGGCGAAGGAGCTGCTCGATCCGGTCCTCTACGACTACGTCGCCGGCGGTGCCGGTGACGAGGGCACGCAGCGGGGCAACATCACGGCGTTCGAACGGTGGGGCATCATCCCGCGGATGCTGTCCGGCGCTGCCGAGCGGGACCTGTCGGTCGAGCTGTTCGGACGGACCTACCCGACTCCCCTGCTGATGGCGCCGATCGGCGTCGTCGGGATCATGCACGAGAGCCAGCACGGCGACCTCGAGGTGGCGAAGGCTGCGGCCGCGACCGGCGTACCGATGATCGCCTCGACCCTCACGCAGGATCCGATGGAGGACGTCGCCGCCGAGCTCGGTGAGACGCCCGGTTTCTACCAGCTCTACACGCCCAACGACCGCGAGCTCACCGAGAGTTTTGTACGACGGGCAGAGGCGGCCGGCTACGCGGGGATCGTGGTCACCCTCGACACGTGGACCCTGGGTTGGCGGCCGCGGGACCTGCAGCACGCGGCGATGCCGCAACTGCAGGGGCTCTGCCTGGCCAACTACTTCTCCGACCCCGTCTTCCGCAGTCGCCTGGAGAAGTCGCCCGAGGAGGACCCGGCGGCCGCAACCTTCGCGTGGGCGCTGACCTTCGGCAACCCGGCCCTGTCGTGGGACGACCTGGCCTGGCTGCGCGGACTCACCGACCTGCCGGTGTTGCTGAAGGGCATCTGCCACCCCGACGACGTACGGCGTGCGCGGGATGGCGGTGTCGACGGCATCTACTGCTCGAACCACGGCGGTCGCCAGGCCGCCAGCGCGCCTGCGCTCGACTTCCTGCCAGCCGTCGTCACAGCGGCTGAGGGGATGCCGGTCATCTTCGACTCGGGTGTGCGCACCGGAGTCGACGTGGTCAAGGCACTCGCCCTCGGGGCCACCGCGGTTGCCGTCGGTCGTCCCTACGGTTGGGGCATCACGGTCGGCGGCGCCGCGGGCGCCGAGCACGTGCTCAGGTGCCTGCTAGCCGAAGCCGACCTGACGATGGGCCTCAACGGGTACCGGTCGATCGCCGACCTCAAGGCCGACGTGCTCGTGCGGGTGCCGTGAGGACGTGGGCAACCTGCCAGTCATCTGCTGAATCGATGACTTGCGCCCAAAGGATTCGTTTGCCAGGTGACTGAGGTGTTCACGACCATGGTGGTGCGCCTCACACTTGGAGAAGAACCATGAATGATCAGACCGTCGTCGAAAAACACACCATCGGTTACGTACCGCCCGAGGACCGCCACGGGAAGGTGCGTGACCTCTTCACGCTGTGGTTCGGGACGAACATCGCTCCCCTGCCCGTCGTCACCGGCGCCGCCGGTGTCACCGTCTTCGGACTCGACCTGCTGTGGTGCATCGTCGCCATCGTGGTCGGCCACCTGGTGGGCGGTGTCTTCATGGCGCTGCACTCCGCACAGGGCCCGCAGATGGGCATCCCGCAGATGATCCAGAGCCGCGGCCAGTTCGGCTCGTACGGCGCCCTCATCGTGGTGGTGATCGCCGCCGTGATGTACCTGGCGTTCTTCGCCTCGAACATCGTGCTCGCCGGGCAGTCACTGCACGGCATTGCCGAGCCCGTGCCCGTCTCGACAGGCATCGTCATCGGCGCCCTCGGATCGGGCCTGATCTGCGTGATCGGTTACCGCTTCATCCACGCGCTCAACAAGATCGCCACGTGGGTCCTCGGCATCGGCATCGTGCTCGGCACGGTCGCGATCTTCGCCTCGGGCGTCCCGGCCACCTTCTGGAGCCAGGGCAGCTACACCACGGCCGGTTTCCTGGCGACGGTGTCGCTGGCTGCGCTGTGGCAGATCGCCTTCGCGCCGTACGTCTCGGACTACTCGCGGTACCTGCCTGCTGACGTGGGCGTGCGCGCCACCTTCAACGCGACCTACCTCGGCTGCACCCTCGGCTCGATCCTGCCGTTCGTCTTCGGTGCGATCGTTGCTCTCGCGATGACGTCGGGCTCCGACGTGATGACCGGGGTCCGCGACACCACCGGACTGCTCGGCCCGCTGCTGCTGGTGCTGTTCCTGCTGTCGGTGATCAGCCACAACGCCCTCAACCTCTACGGCACCGTCCTCGCGGTCATCACCTGCGTCCAGACGTTCGTCGCCCAGTGGATCCCGACGGCCCGCTCCCGCGTGGTGCTCTCGGTGGCCGTGATCATCGCGTCGACGTACTTCGCCATCGGTGTCTCAGGCGACTTCATCTCGCACTTCGTCGACATCGTGCTCGCCCTGCTCGTCGTGCTGGTTCCGTGGACCGCGATCAACCTGATCGACTTCTACCTGATCCACCGCGGCAAGTACGACCTCGCCTCGATCTTCGCCGCCGACGGCGGGATCTACGGCCGGTTCAACGGCAAGGCGCTGATCGCCTACGCGATCGGCATCCTGGTCCAGATCCCGTTCATGAACACCCCGCTGTACGCCGGCCCGGTGGCCGGTGAGCTGAACGGCGCCGACCTCAGCTGGATCATCGGCCTGGTCGTCACCGGCCCGGTGTACTACGCCCTGGCCCGCGGCCGGAAGCTCGCCGCGAGCGAGGTGGCAGCACCGGTCTCTGTCTGAGATTCGTTCGACCCGACGGGCAGGTTGCTTTCAGCGACCTGCCCGTTGGCGCGCCGCCCGGGAGGACGACCGCACGAACGCCTGGGCGCGAGCGGTCAGCCGCACGCCCTTCATCGACGTGAGGACGACCTCCAGCGGTTCGAGCGGGTCGGAGATCTCGAGGGTGACCACCTCGGCTCCGTCGTAGGTGATGTTGCTGGCTGGGCGCTGGTTGAGCACCGACCAGCCCTGCCCGTTGGCCACCATCGCGCGGACCGTCTCGAAGCCCGCCGTACGGTGCCGGATCTGGGGGTGGAAGCCGGCCGATTCGACCAGCCGCTCGAGGTACTGACCACTGTGCGGGAGGTCCAGCAGGACCATCGGTTCCTCGGCCAGGTCCTTGAGCGCAACCTTCTTGCGGCGCGCGAGACGATGCCCCTTGGCCACCAGGACGTACGGCGCCGCGACGCCGACCCGGACGTGGTCGATGTCCTCGTCGAGGTCGTACCCGTACATCAGGGCCAGCTCACAGGCGCCCGAGCGGAGTGCCTGCTTCAGCGCAGCGTGCTCGTCCTCGACGACCGAGACGTGGATGCCCGGGTGCTCGTCGGCGCAGGCGGCGAGGAGCCGGGGCAGCTCGAAGGGCCCCAGCGTCGTGAAGCAACCGATGGCGAGATCGCCGACGAGCGCCTGGCCGGCCGAACGGGCGACCTCGGCCAGCTCGTTGGTGTGCACGAGGTAGCTGCGCAGCTCGCGAGTGAACTCCTCGCCAGCCGCGGTCAGGGTGAGTCCGCGGGCGTGGTGGCGCAGCAAGAGCTGGACGCCGAGCTCCTTCTCCAGCTGCGCAACCGCGGTGGAGATTGCCGACTGGGACACCATGAGCTGCCGCGACGCGGCCGTCATGCTGCCCAGTTCTGCGGCCGCGGCGAAGTACCGCAACTGTGTCAGGGTGAAGCCGACCTCCGCCATGGAGCTCATCCTGCCGCAGGTCAGGCCTGGAGCGCTCCCGGCTCCAGGTTCGCGAGGGTCTCCGGGTGCAGCAGGGCGTCGAGGACGTCGGCCTCCACGCCGCCGCCAGCGAGGGCGAGTTCCCGTACGTCGCCGGCTCCGCTCAGCGCAGCCTTGGCGATCTCGGCCGACCGCGCGTAGCCCAGCAGGGGCGTCAGGGCGGTGACCAGGCCGGCGTTCCCGGCAACGACGGCGGCGAGCTTGGCCGCATCGACGGTGATGCCGTCGACACACAGCTCGCGCAGCGAGTCGAACGCGGCGGCAGTCCAGGTGAACCCCTGGAGCAGGCTGTGGCAGATGACCGGTTCGAAGGCGTTGAGCTGCAATTGGCCGCTCTCGGCGGCCATGGTGACGGTCAGGTCGTTGCCGATCACCCAGTAGGCGACCTGGTTGACCATTTCCGGGACGACCGGATTGACCTTGCCGGGCATGATGCTCGAACCCGCCTGACGAGCGGGGAGCTGGAGTTCACCGAACCCGGCTTGCGGTCCGGAGGACAGCAGTCGCAGGTCGTTGCAGATCTTGGATGCCTTGACGACGACCCGCTTCAGCACGCCGGACACCTGGACGAAGGCGCCGGTGTCGCTGGTGGCCTCGACGAGGTTGCCGGCGCTGATCACCGGCTGCCCGGTGATCTCGGCCAGGTGCGCGACGGCGCGCTTCCTGTACTCCGGGTGCGCGGTGATGCCGGTGCCGATCGCCGTGGCGCCGAGGTTGATCTCGCACAACAGCTCGCTGGAGTCCTGCAGTCGCGACAACTCCTCGAGCAGGGTGACCGCGTACGCGCCCAGCTCCTGCCCGACCGTCATCGGTACGGCGTCCTGGAGCTGGGTCCGCCCCATCTTGGGCACCGTCCGGAACTCCGCTGCCTTGGCCGCGAAGGCCGCGGCCAGGTCGGCCGTGGACACGGCCAACCGGTCGATGACGGTCAACAGCGCGAGGCGCACCGCCGTCGGGTAGACGTCGTTGGTCGACTGGCAGCGGTTCACGTGATCGAGCGGGTGGATCTCGTCGTACCGGCCTCGCGGCAGGCCGAGGATCTCCAGGGCCCGGTTGGCGATGACCTCGTTGGCGTTCATGTTGGTCGAGGTCCCGGCGCCACCCTGGATGACGTCGACGACGAACTGGTCGTCCAGCTTCCCCGTGCGTACGTCGTCCGCTGCCGCGGCGATCGCTTCGAAGCGGCGGTCATCGAGGAGACCGAGCTCGTGGTTCGCCCGCGCGGCGGCGAGCTTGACGGCACCGAGGGCCGCGACGAGCTCGCGGTGGACACCGACCGGTGTGCCGCTGATCGGGAAGTTCGTCAGCGCACGGGCGGTGTGGACGCCCCAGTACACGTCGGTCGGTACCTCGTGCGGGCCAAGGGAGTCGTGCTCGGTGCGGGTCATCGTTGGTTCTCCTGGGAGATGTCGATCGCGGTCCAGGCGAGCGCGGTCGCGGCGTCGAGCAACGCCTTCTCCGCGTCACCGCCGACGCAGTGGGCAGCGAACTCGGGTTGGTGATTGAGGGCAGGGAGGGACCCGATGCCGATGTAGGGGTGGATGGCCCGCACGACCTGGGAGACGTTGCCCATGTCGGTGGAGGCGCGGTTCATGCGGCGTGCCGGCGTGCCCGGGTCGAAGACCCGACCGAGGCGTTCGGCGTTGCGGACATAGGCGTCGACTGCCGGCTGGAAGGCGCGGAACTCCGCGTAGGGCTTGCTCTCCGGGGTGATGTCGAGGACCGCGCCGGTGGCGATCGCTCCGGCCTCGAAGCACCGCCAGACCTTCTCCTCGGTGGCGGCGAGCTGGTCGAGGGACTCGGCCCGGACGTACCAGCGACCCTCGGTGCGGGCGGGGATGGCGTTGGGCGCCTCTCCCCCGTTGGTCATCACGCCGTGGACACGCACGGTCGACGGCAGTTGCTGACGGAGCAGGCCGACGGCGACCTGCGCGATCGTGAACGCATCGGCGGCGTTGACACCCTGCTCGGGGTAGGCGGCCGCATGGGCGCCTTTGCCCTGGTAGGTGATGTGGGAGTGCGACACCGCGAACGGCTCGGCCTCGGCGACGTCGACCGGTGCCGGGTGCGCCATCATCGCCAGGTCCAGCCCGGCGAAGGCGCCACGCTCCAGCAGTTCGATCTTCCCGCCACCACCTTCTTCGGCCGGCGTGCCGTAGACCTCGATGGTCAGGCCCGCCGCATCCGCCAGGGGCGCGAGTGCCCGCGCGGCGCCGACCGTGATGGCCGAGATCAGGTTGTGGCCGCAGGCGTGCCCGAGTCCGGGAAGGGCGTCGTACTCGGCACACAGGCCGAGGCGGAAGGGGCCGCTCCCGTAGGTGGCCAGGAACGCCGTCTCCAGGCCGAGGTACGACGGGGTCACGGTGAAGCCGGCCTCGTCGAGGGCATCGGCGACCCAGCGGGACGAGTTGTGCTCCTCCCAGGCGGTTTCCGGGTTCGCGTGCAGCAGCTCGGAGAGGTCGATCAACCTGTCGGCGTCGGCAGCGATCGTGCTGGCGACCTGGTCGTGCGCGGTGAGGGACATCGTCACTCGTCCCCGGGGACGCCGTACGACGGCGCGGCAGTCGGGTCGAGCCCGCGGGTCACGTAGTCGTCGCGCTGCGGGAGCCAGACGTCGAGGAGGGCAGCGAGGTCTTCGATCGGCTGCTCGCTCCAGTCCACCCGGAGGTCGGTCACTCGCCAGGCCACGTCACGCACGACGGAGAGGCCGGCCGAGTGGACCGGCCCGGCTTCGCCGCCGGCTTCGAGGCCAGCGACGAGTGCGGCCAGCAGCCGCTCCTCGAGCTCGCCGTCGGCGGCTTCGAATCCCTTCGCCACGGCGTCGATGACCTCGGTGCCGGCGAGCATGTTGCCCGCGGCCACGACACCGGCGCCCACGACGTGGTGGTGCACGCCGAGCGACTCGGAGCCTGAGAAGGCGGCGCCGTTCCCGTTGACCTCGAGGACGGTGAGCTGGCGGTACTCGACCAGCTCGCGGTCGTCCACGACCGCAGCGAGTGCGCTGCGCGCGTCCAGACCCGACTCCAGCGCGTCCAGGAGTTCGGTCCCCAGGCGCGGGTCGGTGATGTTCTGCGAGGACGCTCCGCCGACGCCGGGGCGCAGGTGGATGCACCGGGCAGCGACGGCTGGGCTGGAGGAGGTGACGGCGATGCCGACAGCGCCGCGGCCGTCGGTGGCGAGGACCGAGAAGGTCACTGTGCGTCCTCGGGGATGACGGCGATCGCGTCGACCTCGACGAGCCACTCGGGACGAGCGAGCGCCGAGACGACGATGCCCGTCGAGATGGGGTGCACGCCCTTGGTCCAGCGACCGATGGTGCGGTAGACGGTCTCGCGGTAGCGCGGGTCGATGATGTAGATGGTCAGCTTGACCAGATGTTCCATCCGGGCGCCGGCCTCGTTGAGGAGCATGTCGATGTTCGCCATCGCGCGCTCGGTCTGCGCCTCGACGTCACCGATGCCGACCGACTCACTCGTGTCGAGGTCCTGGCCGATCTGGCCGCGGACGTACACGGTGCTACCGGCGACGACGGCCTGGCAGAGGTCGTTGTCGAGGTTCTGCTCGGGATAGGTGACGCCCGTGTTGAACGGACGGATGCGGGTGTGCCCGCCGGCGACGATGCTCTTGTTGATCTCCACGGGGAACAGTCCACTCCACCGGGAGCCATGTGTCCAACAGATGTTTCTGACTACCTTCATCGATGAAACCGATGCAGTGGCCCTGCAGCAACACCAGCTCTGATTGCATCAACAGAACAGAACTAGAAGGCCGACAACATCTGTTGGACAGGGGAATCCCGGCGGCGGAGGATTCTCGCATGTCGAACGAACAGATCGAGGTCCTCGTCATCGGCGCCGGCCAGGCCGGTGTTGCGATGAGCGAGCACCTGAGCGAGAACGGCGTCCCGCACCTCGTGCTCGAGCGTGACCGGATCGCCGAGCGCTGGCGCACGGGACGCTGGGACTCCCTCGTTGCGAACGGCCCTGCCTGGCACGACCGGTTCCCCGGTCTCGAGTTCCAGGACGTCGGTGCCGACGAGTTCGCCACCAAGGACCAGGTTGCCGACTACTTCCAGGCGTACGCCGAGAAGATCGCCGCCCCCGTGAAGTGCGGCGTCGAGGTCACCTCGGTGACGCGCCACGAAGGTCGACCCGGTTTCCGCGTGGAGACCTCGGACGGCACCATCGACGCGCGCTACGTCGTCGCGGCAACCGGCCCGTTCCAGCGGCCAGTCTTTCCGCCGATCGTTCCCGACGGCGCCGTACCCGTGCAGATCCACTCGAGCAGCTACCGCAACCCGCAGCAGTTGCCTGAAGGTGCCGTCCTCGTCGTCGGCGCCGGCTCGTCCGGCGTCCAGATCGCCGACGAGCTCCGTCGCTCCGGCCGCGAGGTCTTCCTCTCCGTCGGCGCGCACGACCGTCCCCCGCGCAGCTACCGCGATCGCGACTTCTGCTGGTGGCTCGGCGTCCTCGGCCTGTGGGACCTCGAGACGCCCGCCGCCGGCGCCGAGCACGTCACCATCGCCGTGAGCGGTGCGCGCGGCGGCCACACCGTCGACTTCCGCGCCCTCGCCGCCCTGGGCGTGAACCTCGTCGGACTGACCGACGCGTACGACGACGGTGTGCTGCGGTTCCGCAACGACCTCGCCGACAACATCACCCGCGGCGACCTGAACTACCTGGCCCTGCTCGACGCCGCCGACGCGTACGTCGAGGCCAACGGCCTCGACCTGCCCGAGG
The DNA here is from genome assembly GCF_014108865.1 of Nocardioides sp. WS12. NCBI lineage: Bacteria > Bacillati > Actinomycetota > Actinomycetes > Propionibacteriales > Nocardioidaceae > Nocardioides > Nocardioides sp. WS12. The sequence goes on from NZ_CP053928.1 coordinate 3,581,146, forward strand.
AGCCGCAGGCCCGCATCCTGGGCCCGGACCCGGAGGACGCGATCAACCCGCGCCTCGAGCTCGACCTCGCCGAAGCCGGCGTCACGTCCATCGTGTGGGCCACCGGCTTCGCGACCGACTACAGCTGGCTCCAGGTCGACGCGTTCGACGAGTCCGGCAAGCCGCAGCACAACCGCGGCGTCTCGACCGAGCCCGGCGTCTACTTCATCGGTCTCCCCTGGCTCTCGCGCCGCGGCTCCAGCTTCATCTGGGGCGTCTGGCACGACGCCAAGCACGTCGCCGGCCACATCGCGACCCAGCGCAGTTACCTCACCTACGGCAACTGACACCAACAAGCCGCTGGCCCGGACCCCGGAGGGGTTCGGGCCAGTGTGCATTTCCCGCCGGTGGTTGAGGTGCGAGCGCAGGCCGTCCGGTGGTTGAGGTGCGAGCGCAGGCCGTCCGGTGGTTGAGGTGCGAGCGCAGGCCGTCCGGTGGTTGAGGTGCGAGCGCCAGCGAGCCTCGAAACCCCCGGACCCACCTCGTCCGGTGATTGAGGTGCGAGCGCCAGCGAGCCTCGAAACCCCCGGACCCACCTCGTCCGGTGGTTGAGGTGCGAGCGCCAGCGAGCCTCGAAACCCCCGGACCCACCTCGCGTAGGTAGGCCCGGAGGTTTCGAGGCTCGTCGCTAGCGCTCCTCACACCTCAACCACCGGGGAGCGCTCGTCGCTGGCGCTCCTCGCACCTCAACCACCGGGATCCAAAAACACCGCACCCCCGGGACTCATCGAGTCCCGGGGGTGCGGCGTGCAGCCAGCAGAGTGCGCCTCACGCCAGCTGGGTCACCTCACGACGGAAGGGCACCACGTCGTTGGACGGCAGTACGACGTCGAACTCCTCCGCCGCGCGTCGTCCGGACCAGACCGCGGCAGCAATCGTCCCCGGGGCCCAGGCGTCGCCGATGCCGCGCACGGACAGCAGTTCGCCGGCGTCGCGGCGGCCCACCAGGTCGAGGTAGAGCTCCTCGCGCGGCAACCGGGCGGTCACCATCACGACGGCGTCGCACTCGATCTCGCGAATCTGACCGGCGTAGACGTCCTTGACCTCGACGCCACCCACACCGACGCGCACCACAGCGTGATCCGTGATCCGGGCAACGCCCTTCTCGATGAGGCGTCGCTGGATCCGGTTGACCTCGAAGGTGTTGTTGGTCCACGCGGACACCTGCGACGCAGTGGTCACCAGCGAGACGTCGTACCCCTTCGAGGCCAGCAGCTCTGCCACCAGGCCGCCCAGGTAGTAGTGGTCGTCGTCGTAGACCACGACCTTCTTCCCGGTGGGCAGGTGTCCGGCGAACAGGTCGTCGGGGCCGAGCACCTGCGCTCCCTCGGCGATCGGCAGCGGGGTGGTGTGGAAGCGCGCGACACCGTCGGTGCGCCAGGTCGAGCCCGTCGCCACCAGCACGTGGCCGAACCCTGATTCCACTACGTCGTCGGCGGTCATCGGGCTCTCGCGGAAGATCTCCACGTTGGGGAGCTCGGCGAGAGCGGCTTCGCGGTACTCCGTGACCCGATTCCAGGCGGAGAGCCCCGGCAGCAGGGATTCCTGAGCGACCCGTCCGCCCAGTGAGCGGCGCGCCTCGATCAGCGCGACGTCGTACCCGCGCACCCCCAACGCACGAGCCGCTTCCAGCCCGGAGGGACCGGCGCCGACGACGAGCACTCGAGAGTCGCTCGACTTCGGCCGGATGTTCTCGGGGTGCCAGCCGCGCCGCCACTCCTCCCCCATGCTCGGGTTCTGGGTGCAGCGGATGGGCGACATGGTGAGGTCGCCCGACACGCAGATGTTGCAGCCAATGCACTCGCGGATCAGGTTCTGGCGGCCGTCACGGATCTTGTTCGGCAGGAACGGGTCGGCGATCGAGGGGCGTGCCGCACCGATCAAATCGAGGATGCCGGCCTTGATCTGGCGCACCATCGCGTCGGGCGAGGTGAAGCGACCGACTCCGACCACCGGCTTGGTGGTGAGCTTCTTCAGCCCGGCGACGTACTCCTCCTGCTGACCCTCGGGCCCGAAGCGGGACGTGACGGAGTCGCCCTCCCAGCTGCCCATCGCGAAGTCCCACAGGTCGGGGAGTTCGCCGAGTTCGCGGAGCACGCCCTCGATGTCCTCGCGGGTGATGCCGCCGTCGATCTCCTCCTCCACCGTGATTCGGCACGCGACCGCGACGTCACGGCCGGCGCACTCGTCGATGGTGTCCTCGAGGAGTTCGCGCAGCAGGCGCATCCGGTTCTCGAGGGAGCCGCCGTACTCGTCGGTGCGCTGGTTGTAGCGCTTCGAGAGGAAGTGGTGGACGCCGCTGTACCCGTGCGCGCCGTACACGTAGACGATGTCGTAGCCGGCCTCGATCGAACGGCGTACGGCGTTGCGGTGCCACCGACGCAGGTCGTCGATGTCCTGCTTCGACATCGCCCGTGCCTGGATCGGCGCGATGGTGTCGGGGGCGACCGGCAGGTGGCCGGGCCCGAGCGGCGTCTCGCGGCTGATCTGGTTCGGTGCGTTCATGCCGTTGTGGGCGAGTTCGATGCCGGCCAGACCGCCGCCCTCGTGGATCGCGTCGGCGATCCGCTTGAGCGCGGGCAGGTCCTGGTCGTCCCAGATCCGCAGCTCGATGAACGGCGCGATGTCGGACGTCGCGTGGATCTCGACCTGCTCGGTGCAGACGACCGACCAGCCGCCTTCGGCCTTGATCTTGCGCATCGCGGCCTGGGCGCTCGGGTCGCGGTAGCCCATGCCGTTGCAGTGGGGCACCTGGTAGAAGCGGTTCTTCGTCGTGAGCGGCCCGATCTTGACGGGCTCGAACAGGACGTCGTACGGCGCGGCCACGGTGGGCTGCTCAGACATGGGTGGACTCCTCGATCTTGACGTTGCGGACGCGGGCACCGCGGACGTAGCCGACGGCGCACAGGGCCATCAGGCAACCGAGCGTGCCGAGGGTGAAGACCTCGAAGGTCGTCTGGCTGACGCCCCAGATGTCCTTGAACGGGTAGTCCTCGCCGAAGAGCCGCTCGAGGGTGCCGGGGAAGACCGCGACCCAGGAACCGAGCAGCACCCAGGCGAACGCCGACCAGCCGAGCACCGCGAAGGTCCGGTCGGAGACGGGCACCCGGAACGGGCGCACCCGGTCGGGGTAGAGGGTGCGGAGCCGGATGGCGGCGGGGATGACCAGGAGGTAGCTGAGCAGGAAGGTCGAGATCGAGATGGTGAGGACGACACCGAACACTGAGGCACCCGAACCGGTCACCTGCATCGCGACGAGCATGAAGGTCGTGGACACGACGCCCGAGAGCAGGTTCACGCGGACCGGCGTACCGAGGCCGGGGTGGAACCGGCCGAAGAATCCGCCGAAGAACGAGCCGTCAGCGGCGGTCATGGCCTGCATCCGGTCGGAGATGATCATCCACGCGGCGCCCTGGCTCATCAGGATGTAGACGAACACGATCGCGGTGAGCTTGAGCAGCGCATCCGCCGCGCCGCCGTACACGGAGTAGACGGTGCCGACGGCGTCGAGGAGACCACCGATGCCGGTGATGTCCTCGGTCGGTACGACGAGCAGGATCGCGAAGATCGGCAGCAGGTAGCAGGCCGCAGCGGTCGCGCAGGAGCGGAAGATCGAGATCGGTACGTCGCGGGCGGGGTTCTCCATCTCGCCGGCGGCACTGTTGGAGGACTCGAAGCCGAGGTAGGCGAACAGCAGGATCGGCACGGAGCCGAAGAGGCCGAGCAACGAGGGGCTGAAGTCGCCGGGGCTGATGCCGACCACGCCGTTCTTCGCGGCGTAGATCGCGGTGGTGAAGACGAAGAACACGAGCAGGCTGATCTTGAGCAGCGCACCGCTCGTCGGCAGCCACTTGCCCTTGCGCAGGCTGACGATCGCGGCGAGGACGGTGATCCAGATGAAGACGATCTTGAAGACGTAGTCAGCGAACGAGCCGTGCTCGAGCGGCGTGATGTAGGAGCTGATCGTCTCGGCGGCGAGGAACGCCATCGAGCCACCGACCCACACGGGCTGGGTAATCCAGGTCAGGATCGCCGCGACAGCGGCGGCCGGTCGACCGAACGCGTCCCGCACCCACGTGTAGGCGCCGCCCTCCTCGCTGAAGGCCGCGCCGGTCTCGGCGAAGATCAGGCCGTAGGGCACGAGGAAGAAGACGGCGAGGACGAGCGCCCAGGTGAACGCCTCCGCGCCGTACAGGGAAACCTGGCCGAGGGTCTCGAGACCCACGACGGCCGCGATCATCAGGAAGACGATGTCGAAGCGGCCCAGGGTCTTGTGCAGCAGGGCATGCTGCTCGGCCGCCAACTCGGTCGGTCGGTTGTTCTGCGTCATGGTGGTCCTTGGTTCTCGATGGGTCGGGACGAAGCTCAGTGGTTGATCCAGACGGTCTTCAGACCGACGTACTTGTCCAGCGCGTGCAGGGAGAGGTCGCGGCCGAATCCGGATCCCTTGAAGCCACCGAACGGGGTCCAGGCGCTGAACGCGTCGACGCCGTTGACGGTGACCGTGCCGGCGTGGATCTGCTCGGAGAGGCGGTGGGCGCGCCCGAGGCTTCCGGTCGCGACAGATGCCGCGAGGCCGTACGCCGAGTCGTTCGCCAGGGCCAGTGCCTCGGCCTCGGTGTCGAACGGCGTGATCGCGAGGACCGGACCGAACACCTCCTCGCGGGCGAGGGTGGAGGTCGGGTCGACGTCGTCGAAGACGGTGGGCTGCACGTAGCTGTCGCTGCCGTCGCGGGTGATCCGCTCGCCACCGGTGACCAGGCGCGCGCTTGAGTCGCGGGCCTCGTCGACGAAGCGCATGATCGCGTCCGTCTGCTCGGGCGAGACGATCGCGCCCATACCGGCTGCGGGGTCGAGCGGGTCGCCCGGTGCGTACGACGCCGCCTCGGCCGCGACGAGCGAGACGAACTCCTCGTGCACGGACCGCTCGACCAGCACCCGGGAGTGCGCCGAGCACACGGCGCCCTGGTTGAACCAGATACCGGCTGCGGTGTGCTTCGCGGTCTCGGCGAGGTCGACGGCGTCGGCGAAGACGAGGTGCGGACTCTTGCCGCCGCACTCGAGCCACACCTGCTTGAGATTCGACTGGCCGGCGTACTGCAGGAAGTAGCGACCGACCTCGGTCGAGCCGGTGAAGGCCAGGACGTCGACGTCCGGGTGCAGCCCGAGCGCCTTGCCGGTGGTCTCGCCGAGTCCGGGGATGACGTTGAGGACGCCTTCGGGGATACCGGCTTCGACGGCGAGCTCCGCGATCCGCAGGGCCGAGGACGGCGACTGCTCGGCGGGCTTGAGGACCACGCTGTTGCCGACCGCCATCGCCGGCGCGACCTTCCACGCCAGCATGTCGACCGGGTAGTTCCACGGGATGACCGCGGCCACGACGCCGAGCGGGACGCGGCGGATCAGTCCGAGCGTTCCGGGCGGCGTCGGCGCGACCTCGTCGTTGATCTTGTCGATCGCTTCGGCGTAATAGCGGAACAGGTCGACCGAGAACGGCAGGTCGAGGTCGTGGGCATCGGCGACGCGCTTGCCCATGTCGAGCGAGTCGAGCACCGCCAGCTCTGCTGCGTGGTCCGCGAGCAGGTCGGCGAAGCGCAGCATCCGCTCCCGGCGGAAGCGCATCCCGGCGCGGCTCCAGACGCCGGAGTCGTACGTCGACCGGGCGGCTCGTACGGCGGCGTCGACTCCCGCGGCGCCGGTGTCGGCGACCTCGCTGAGGAGTTCGCCCGTGGCCGGGTTGCGGTTCTCGAAGGTGGCCTGCCCGGCCTCCACGAAACGGCCGCCGATGAACGGGCGGGTGTGGAGGGTGGCCTTCGCCGCCTCCTGGACCCAGTCCTGATGTGAACGCACGAGTGATCCTTTCTTTGCGCTTCACCGCAAATATGACCCAGCCCACACTTGCTGTCAATGCCTGACCCGAATTTGGGGAGCAGGGCGCTACCGTGAGGCCATGGCGCGACGCAAGGACCAGACCGCTCGACGCGAGCACCTGATTTCGGCAACCCTGAAGACGATCGCCACGCACGGACTGGCCGAGGCGTCGATGAAGAACATCGCCGAGGAAGCGGGCATCTCCCCTCGGCTGATCGCCTACTACTACCCCGAACTGGACGACCTGATCGAGGCCACCCACCAGGCAGCGACCGATCGCTACTACTGGTCCCGGCAGCGCGACATCGAGGGCGAACTCTCCCCCACCGCGAAACTCGCACGCCTCATGCACTCCGGACTCCCCCGTGGGGATGACCTCCTGCTCAGCCAGGTGCTGGACGAGATGTCGGTGAGCGCGAGCCGCAGCCCGATGCACGCCACCTTGATGACCCTGCTCTTCGACCGCGAGGTCTCGCTCTACGCCGCCGTCCTCGACGTCGGGGCGGCGCTGGGTGAGTTCGAGCTGACCGACTCCTCCGACGTCATCGCCCGCAACTTCGTGGCCCTCGAGGACGCCCTCGGCCTGCACCTGCTGGCGAACAACTCATCGATGACCCTGGCCCGCGCCGAGCAGCAGTTGGCCAGCTACGCACGGGCCACCACGGGCGTCAGCATCTCGCCCGCCGCTGCGTCGTCCGGGCGAGCCAAGGACTGACCCTCCAACTGCGGCATGCCGCAAAGAAATCGGCTTGCTAGGTGTCAGCCGAGGCCGACCGGCCGGGAAGCTGTCCCGTCTCGCTCGACCCCCAGGTCGAACCCGCCCACGGCGGCGGCGATCTGCACCATGCGTCCCCCGATGCCGAGGTCGGTCTGTTCAGCCACCGCGGCGTCGAGGATCTGGCGTACCTCGGCTTCGACGCTGCGCCCGTGGGCTGCTGCCCGAGCCTTCAACGCCCGGTAGGTCTCGTCGGACAAATTTCGGATCGTGATCGCAGCCATCGCCGCCCCCTGTAGTCAGATGCCACCACGATATCCGGGCATTTCTGGGCTGCCCGCCCCTAGATTCTGGTCATGGCTCCCACCAAGATCACCCACATCGGCGGTCCGACGACCCTCATCGAGGTCGGCGGCTGGCGGATCCTGACCGACCCGACGTTCGATCCGCCCGGCAAGCGCTACTTCTTCGGCTGGGGTACGACGTCGCGCAAGCTCGTGGGTCCGTCGATCGCCGCGGCGGACCTCGGCCCGATCGATGCCGTCCTCGTCAGCCATCACCACCACGGCGACAACCTCGACCCGTCGGCGCAGGCGCTGCTCCCGACCTGGGGCACGACGGTCACGACGAAGAAGGCCGCAGCGAAGTTGGGCGGGAACTGCGTCGGGCTCGCGGCATGGGAGACCACGTTGCTGGAGGCACCGGGCAAGGAGAGCATCACGGTCACCGCCACGCCGTGTCGGCACGGACCGGTCGGCAGCGAACCCATCACGGGGCCGGTGATCGGCTTCTCCCTCGCCTGGGCAGGTCAGGAGCACGGCGAGCTCTGGGTCACGGGCGACACCGTGCTCTACTCGGCCCTGCGCGAAGTCCCCTCCCGGTTGAAGATCGGCACGATCCTGCTCCACCTGGGGTCGGTCCGCTTCCGCTACCTCTCGGGCTGGTTCCGCTACACGATGGACGCCCGCGAGGGCGCAGAGCTGATCGAGCTCGTCGACCCGGCACACGTCGTACCCGTGCACTACGAAGGCTGGTCACACTTCCAGCAGGGCCGCAGCGCAGCGGAGGCAGTCCTGGGACAGTCACCCTTGGCTGACCGGGTCACGTGGCTAGACCCCGGCGAGTCCAAGGTCGTCGAGTAGCCGCGACGAAGGAGCGGCGTATCGAGACGCCGGCATTCTCGGGACCGCCCGGCGAACCGGTAGATTTCGGCCAGTGTCCGACACTCGTCCCCGCCGTACCTTTGCCGTCATCAGCCACCCCGACGCCGGCAAGTCCACGCTGACCGAAGCGCTGGCGCTCCACGCGCGGGTGATCACCGAGGCCGGAGCGGTCCACGGCAAGGGTGACCGCCGTGCCACGGTGTCGGACTGGATGGCGATGGAGAAGGCCCGAGGTATCTCGATCACCTCAGCCGCGCTGCAGTTCGTCTACCGCGACCACGTCATCAACCTGGTCGACACCCCCGGCCACAGCGACTTCTCCGAGGACACCTACCGGGTGCTCTCGGCGGTCGACTCGGCCGTGATGCTCGTCGACGCCGGTAAGGGCCTGGAGCCGCAGACACTCAAGCTGTTCAAGGTGTGCGCGCTGCGCGGCATCCCGGTGATCACGGTCATCAACAAGTGGGACCGGCCCGGCCTCCACGCGCTCGAACTGATGGACCTGATCCAGGAGAAGATCAAGCTCCGTCCCACTCCCCTGACCTGGCCGGTCGGCGAGGCCGGTGACTTCCGGGGCGTGCTGGACCGTCGTACGGGCGAGTTCGTGAAGTACACCCGCACCGCCGGTGGCGCGACCCGCGCACCCGAGAAGCGGATGGGCGCTGACGAGGTCGAGGAGAACGACGCCCAGGTGTGGGCGCACGCCGTCGAGGAGCACGAACTGCTCTCGCTCGACGACGCGGACCACGACCAGGAGCGCTTCCTCGCCGGCGAGACGACGCCCGTCATGTTCGCCTCGGCGCTGCAGAACTTCGGCGTCGCGCAACTGCTGGACCTGCTGCTGGACCTCGCCCCCGAGCCCCACGAGACCCCGGGTGTCGACGGCTCGGTACGCCAGGTCGACGACGACTTCAGCGCGTTCGTGTTCAAGGTGCAGTCCGGCATGAACAACGCCCACCGCGACCGACTGGCCTACGCGCGCATCGTGTCCGGCTCCTTCGAGCGCGGCATGATCGTCACCCACGCCGCCAGCGGCCGCCCGTTCGCGACGAAGTTCGCGCAGGCCGTGTTCGGCCGCGACACCACCTCGGTCGAGACCGCTGAGCCCGGCGACATCATCGGCTTCGTCAACGCCCAGGCGCTGCGGGTGGGCGACACCGTGTACGTCGGCGACGCGATCGAGTATCCGCCGGTGCCCTCGTTCGCGCCGGAGCACTTCATGACCGCCACCGCGGGCGACATCAGCCGCTACAAGCAGTTCCGCAAGGGCATCGAGCAGCTGGACCAGGAGGGCGTGGTGCAGGTGCTGCGCTCCGACCTGCGTGGCGACCAGTCGCCGGTGTTGGCAGCCGTCGGGCCCATGCAGTTCGAGGTGGTCGAGGACCGGATGCTCAACGAGTTCAACTCGCCGATCCGTTTCTCGCGGCTCGACTACCAGGTCGCGCGCCTGACCGACGCTGACGGCGCTTCCGCGCTCTCGGGGATCCGTGGCGTCGAGGTGCTGCAGCGCAGCGACGGCTCCTACCTGGCGCTGTTCGTCGACCGCTGGCGGGCGCAGGTCACCGCGCGGGACAACCCGACGGTGATGCTCGAAGAGCTGCCGGCCGGCGGTAACTGACCCGCCTCAGTGGCCGTGACCGTGGCCGTGCTCGTCGTCGCGATGGTCATGGCCGTGCGGTCGGGCGAGGAAGGCATCCGCCCGCTCCTCGACCTCGACGGTGCTGAGCGCTGCACCAGCGCTGAGGACGGCTTCGAGCGCGGCCGCCCAGCTCTCCCAGTAGGGCCGGTCCTCGTCGGCGGCGATCTGCGCGATCAGCTGCTGCCGGAAGTCCTCCCACGCGAACCGTCCGTCCTGGCACAGCGCCAGCACGATGCCGAACGCGCGGCGTTCCCACGGCGCATCGAACACGATGGCGCCGTTGTCGCGCGGCGGGGAGACGGGTCCTTCGAGATCGACGTCGATCGTCGCCTGCTCAGCCTGTCCCGTCATGAGGCAGGCACCTTCGCGACCGCGACGCCGATCATGGAGTCCCGGCTGACCAGCGCAGCCAGCTCCTCGGCGCCCAGAGCCTCGGTGCCGGGCGGGCGTTCCGGGATCACGAGGTAGCGCGCTTCGGCCGAGCTGTCCCACACCCGGACCTTCTTGGTCGCCGGCACCTCGAGGCCCATCTCGCCGAGGAGCTTGCGTGGCTCGGCGACCATCCGCGACCGGTAGGCATCCGATTTGTACCAAGTCGGCGGGAGCCCCAGGACCGGCCACGGGTAACACGAGCAGAGCGTGCACACGACGACATTGTGGACCTCGGGGGTGTTCTCGACCGCGACGATCATCGCGCCCTCGGGACCACCGAAGCCGAGCTCGGCGATCGCCTTGGTGCCGTTGGCGAACAGTCGCTCCCGGAAGGCGGGGTCGGTCCAGGCGCGGGCGACGACCTTCGCGCCATTGAGCGGGCCGACGTTCGTCTCGTAGTGCTCGACGATCCTGTCGACGACCGCGGGGTCCACCAGCCCCTTCTCCACGAGCAACGACTCGACCGCCTCGACCCGGATCGCGCGCGCGTCGTCGGCGGTCATCGTGCCTCCAGGTAGGACTCGAACAGTTCGATGCGGACCTCGGTGTCGGGCTCCGCAGCCTCGCCCCACAGGTCACGGCCGTCGAACGCCACCGTGTAGACGTGCTGGGGTCGGCTCCGGCGGCCCACCGCCCGCGCATCCGAGAACCGTGCGGCCCCGCTGGCGGCGACGATCGTGCCGGGCTTCCCGGTGACGTAGCCGGGTTGGCGCGTGTGGGTCTCGATGCGCACCGAGCGCACCCGGACGGCGTCCCCGACCTTGAAGCGAGGCCGACGGATCGTCGTACGACGGCCGCCGATGAGGCGCGGCATCACCTGTGCGGCCATGAAGCGCGGGAGAGTCGGGTGGGCGACCAGCTTCAGGGCGGTGCCTGCCATGGCCGTCTGGAACTTCCGCACCCGGCGTCCGGGCAGGGACGGTTCGCCGTCGATGCGGGCCTGCACCTCGCCCGACCTGAGCCAGCCCAGCTGTTCCAGTTGCAGCTCGAGCCCCCGCAGCCAACGCCAGTAGTACGGCGCCAGGTAGTCCTCGCGGGAGATCTGCTCCATCGCCCAGCGGGCCGAGTCAAGGTCCGGTCCGGTGGGGTTGAGGACCCCGCTGACGAAGACCGTGCAGCCGAAGGCGCGGCGCTCCCAGTCGGCGTGGAAGGCCGGCTCCCCGGGCTCGTGCGCGACCGGGCCGTAGAACTCGGCGCGGCCGCCCATGTCCGCCAGCGTCGTCATCTGCCGAAGATAGCGGCTGGCGGTCGCTCCCGGGATCCCTTCGTTACGAGGGGTCGCGGCGTTCGCGCATCACCAGCGTCTGGATCGCGACGCCGATGGGGCCGTGGGCGTCGTACAGGCGGGTCAGGGTCGTACCGACGCCGCTGCCGTCGGGCTGCGTCGCCGACGACAGGCCGATCCACTCGCCCACGGGTGCGCGGTGCAGGTGCACGTTGAGGTCGGCGTTGGAGAAGAGGTACTTGTCGGGCGGGAGCACCCAGCTGAGCCCGTTGCCGAAGTCGGCTGCGGCGACGGCGCGCATGGCGGCCGAGGTCGCCTCGCCTTCGATCAGCGGCACCGACGGCCGGAACCAGGCGGCGGCCGGCCCGGGCTGCGTGGTGTCACCCTGCGCGACCAGAATCTCCATGGCGGTCTCGTAGAAGGAGATGCCGCGGGGCATGCCCGGGATGAGCAGGCGCTGGGTGCAGTCGTCGGGGCCGGGCAGGAGTTGCGCCGGCTCCCAGCCCGGGACGTCCGGAAGGTCGAACGCCTGTCCCCGGATGAGCAGGGCATGCGCCCGCGCCACGAGTACGTCGCCGGCGAGCAGTTCGATCGTGACGCGGGTCGTGGAGCGGGCGGGATGGACCTCGGTCCTCGTGGTCAGCGGCGCGACCGGCACGGGCTTGATCAGCTCGATGGTCAGCCGCGAGAGCTGCCAACCGGGCTCGTCGACTGCGGACTCGGCGAGGTGCGCCAGCAAGCCGCCGGCGGCGCCGCCGTGCTGGGCGCGTTCGTCCCACGGGCCGCGGGACAGGACGCTGGGCAGCCACGTCTCCCCCTCGCGGGTGAAGACGGCCGTGGCCTCACTCATCGCCGGTGTCGCCGCTGTCGTCGGGCGCATCGGTGATCGGCGTGATCCACGACTGGTGGGTCGCGGAGTTCTTGGTGATCGCGAGCAGGTCGTCCATGTGCGGCTCGAGGCCGGTGACCTTGTCGAGCGGGACGCCGATGATCAGCTGGAACCCGAGGCCCTTCCAGGCCTGCACGGCACGCCCGGCGAACTCGGAGTCGGCCTTCACGAAGCCTTCGTCGAGGAAGACCGGCGCGAACCGCGGGCGGTGCCGCATCTCGTCGCCGAGCCGGAACCGCAGCGCCGAGCCGACGATGAAGGCGACCAGCTCCTGGCTCTCGCCGCCGGACTTCTCCCCCAGCGTTCGGTACGTCGCCCGGAGCTCGCCGGTCAGGTGGTCATAGCGTTCGGCGCTGATCTCCACGTGGCGCCGCACGTCGAGGAGCCGATCGCGGTCACTCGTGACCGGGCCGGCTTCGCCTGCCTGGGCGGGCTTGCGCAGCTGGTTCATGAACCCGCTCAGCAGCGTGAACCGCTTCTCCAGGTCGGCCTCGGCGAGCTCGGTGGTGACGCCGGAGGACAGCGCACGGAGGTCCTTCATGAAGACCTGGACATGCGCCGGCGAAAGTCGCCGCAACCGGATCCGCAGCCGGTCACTCGACAGGCCACCGAACTCGAGGCGCCGCAGGATCGCGTTGATCGGCTCGAGCCGGTCCTCGATCTCCTCGATCGAGGCGGCCATCGCGCCAACGAGAGGCACGAGGTCCTGGCCACTCCATTCGGTGAGCCGGCGTCGCCACTCGGAGCGCCGGTCGGCGAGGCCCTTGCCGCGGATCTCGTCGAGGATCCGCGCGTAGTCCGGGTAGGAGTCGGCGGTGCCGCCGAGGTTCGGCGAGTCCCACTGGAACTTGTAGTGCTTGAAGATCAGGGCGAGGTCTTCCTCGCACCGGCGGATCTCGGCCTCGACCTCGCCGACGGCGCCCCGCAGGCGTTCACCGAGTCGGTGCGCGTTGTCGCTGAACCGGTCGAGGTCCTCCGGGTCCGCGGGTGCCGCAGCAGCCGCGAAGTCGGCCGCCAGTGCGGCTGCCTGCTCGTCGGTCAACTCAACCGCACCACCAGACTCCATCGCCTGGAGCCGGTCATTGACCATGTCCTCGGACTCGACGAGCTCGCCGTGCGCGGAGTTCAGGTCCTTCTGCGCCTGCTCCAGCCCGAACCGCTGCTGCCGGGTCGACTCGAGGCGGACGACCAGGTCGTCGATCTGCGCCTGCAGCACCTGCAGCTGGTCGTCGGAGGTGAGGATGTCGGAGCGGCGCTGCTCGAGCTCGGCGATCCGCCGGTCACTGCCCGTCACGTCGACGTCGTCGAAGCGCACCATCGCGATGGCGTCGTACGCCTTGCGCTGGAACTCCAGCAGGCTCGCCCGCCGGTCCAGCTCGGCGATCCGGACGTCGAGCTCCTCGAGCTTCCGCTCGCTCGCGGCCAGCTGGGCGTCGATCTCGGCGATGGCGTCGCCGTTGGAGAAGCCGATGATGCTGCGCTGGTCGTTGCGCCCGTGCGTACCGCGCAGGCCATTACGGGTCTGACCGGACGCGGTCACCCGGAAGCCGCCGCCGTCGAGGCCGTCGGCGGTCTCGACGCACAGGGCGTTGCGGGCGGATTCCTCGACGTGCTGCTGCACCCAGCCGGCGAACGGCGAGTCCTTGAAGAGCAGCTTGCCGGCGATCCGCTCGGGGTCGGACGGCCCGGTCTCGGGGAGGTCGAGCTCGACGCCCTGGAACGTCAGCCGACCGCGCAGGCGAACCCCGTCGATCGCGGACGAGAAGTCCTTGAGCCGGTCGAGCGGCACCAGCATCATCCGGGCCGTACCGCCGAGGACGGTCTCGATGGCGGTCCGCCACCGCGCCTCTTCGGGCGCGACGTCGATCAACTCAGCGACGAACGGGAGCTCCTCGACGCTGAGCCCGCTGGCCGCAGCGACCTCGGCACGCAGCTCGTGGAGGTGCGCCGGCACCCGACCGGCGCGGGACTCCAGCGAGTCCCGCTCGCGGCGCAGGCTGCCCTGGTCGTTCTTCAGCGGCACCAACCCGTCGCGCACCTTGTCGCGCTCGGCGCGGAGAGCGGCCTGCTGCTCGTCGCCGTGGGCGAGCCGCTTGCGCGCCTGCACCTGGAGCTCGGCGAACGCCGAGGCGGAGTCGAGGGCGACCTCGAGGTCGGGGGCGTCGGCGTCGGTGAGCCCGACGAGCGGGTAGACCCGCTCCTCGAGCTCGGCGAGGCGGTTGCCGCGTTCCTCGCGGATGACGCGTTCGTGGTCGATCTGCGCGGCAAGCGCCTGCAGGTCTCCCCCGCCGGCCGCCCGGTGCGCCTCCTTGGCGGCCTCCAGGTCGCTGGCCAGCGTGGACTCCAGCGCCCGCGCGGTGGTCAGGCTCCCGGTGGTCGCGCTGCGGGCCGCCCGGTTGCTGCCGACCTCGGCCTCGAGGAGGCGCCGGTGGGTGCGCAGCAACCAGAGCCGCAGGGGCGTGTCACCGGCGAGCGTGACGCCGTACGAATCGAGCTCTGCGCGCCTCCGGGTCGCCACGACCCGACGCTCGTGCAGGTCGGTGATCGGCTCGAGCAGCTCGAGCTTCTGCTCCTCGGTGCGCATTGCGACGTACGCCGCGTCGAGGTCGTCGAAGTGCTCGATGGCCCGGTCAGCAGCGGCGTACGTCGCCGGCCGCTCCAGCACCATGTCCTTGTAGAGCTCGTCGACGCTGCGCACCTGGTTGCCGGCCTGGATCCGCGCGAGCAGCCGCAGCGCCTTCGCGCCGTCCCCGTTCGCACCGATGCCGAGCCGCGCGTGCAGGACGGCGGAGTACTCCGCATAGGTCCGGTGCACGCGGATGCCGGGGAAGAGCTTCTTGAGGGTGTTCGCGTGGAAACGCTCGGGTACGGCGACCTCGAGCGCGTCGAGCGCGAGCGCCCCCTCGTGGGTGGTGAGCTGCATCTGCACCTCACCGGAACGGGTGGCGCGGCGCGGGACGTAGTAGGTCCGCAGCGCCGTGAACCGGCCGCCCTGGTCGTTGACGAACGTCATCGCGACGGCACCCCAGGTGTCGGTGCCCTTGCCCCGCAGCAACTGCTCCTCGGGTCGCCCGGTCTTCGGGTTGTCGATCACATCGACGGCACCGCGCAGGTACGACAGCAGGTTCCGCTGCCCGACGCTCCGCGCCCGCCCGGCGACGGCGTCGTTGGAGGCACCGTTGAACTTGGTGTCCGACGGCATCATCAGCGCCGTGTAGGCGTCGAGGATCGTGCTCTTCCCGACGCCCGAGGCGCCGGAGATCATGGTCGTGTCGCCGCGCAGCGGGACGACGGTCAGTCCCCCGAACCCACCCCAGTTGACCAACTGCAACAACGACGCCCGCCACTGCACCGTGTCGTCCGCCGGCGTCGCCACGACGTCCTCAAGAAACAACCCGTCTTCCGGCAAGTTCGTCGAGTAGTCCGAGCCGCCAGGCGAGGACGTATCGAGACGCTCCTGATCGATGCTCACTGGCCCTCCAAGTTCGTCGAGCCGTCAGCCAAGTTCGTCGAGTAGTCCGAGCCGCCAGGCGAGGACGTATCGAGACGCCCGAGACCCTCCTCGAAAAGGTCCGCATCCTCTTCAGCCACGACCTCGGTTCCGTTCGCCTTCTGCAACGCCTCCAGCAGCTCGGCCAGCAGCTCCAGCGGCATCAACGGCTCCACGGCCTCACTGATCTCGTACCGGTCATCCCCGACCGCACCGATGAGCAGCCCGGACTTCACGACCGAAGCAACCGCATTGCGCGCCCGCTTCTCGTCCCCGGCCTCGTCGGTGGCGTGCATCGGGCGGAACGTCGCGATGTAGTCGACGATGTCCTCGCGGTCGATGAACACCCGCACGTCCCCACTCGCGACCCCGGCCCGCAACCGGTCGCGCAGGTGCACGAGCACCAGCGTCTCCTCGCGGGTCCACGCGGCGTCGTACAACAGGGTCGGGAAGCGGCTGGCAGTCTCGGAGATCGCCTGGCGCTTCCACGCCACCTCCCGGCCGCGGTCGATGGCGAGGTCGAGGAAGAGGTCGTTGAGCCGCGACCGCAGGACGCGCTCGTTCTCGACCAGCACCTGCCAGTCACGCGGGTGGGTGCGCGCGCTGATGAAGCGCTGCTTGAGGAGCGTCACGAGCGCGTGCCGCTGCCCGTACTCCAGCCCACCCTCATCCCCCTCGAACAACGAGACCGAGTCGTCCTCGAACTCGCCTTCGTCCCGGTGGTTGAGGTGCGAGGAGCGCAAGCGACGAGCCTCGAAACCCCCGGCCTCACCATCGTCCGCCAAACTCGTCGAGAAGTCCGAGCCGCCAGCGTCAGCCAAGTTCGTCGAGTAGTCCGAGCCGCCAGGCGAGGACGTATCGAGACGCCCCCCGTCCTCGTCCCGGTGGTTGAGGTGCGAGGCCGCCCGCGGCCGAGCCTCGAAACCCCCGGGCTCTACATCCAACTCGGTCATCGGCGCGACTCACTCTCAGTCAGGTCAGGGTCAGGAATCGCCATCCGCGGCACCGAGAACGTCCGCTTCGACCCATCCGGTCGTACGGCGGCGAACTCCTCCGCCACGTCCTCGGTCTCCCACGCATGGTCGGCGGCCAGGTGCAGCAGGCCGAAGATCTCCACGGGCCGGCGCAGCGACGGCTCGAGCCCGTCGAACAGTTCACCCAACGAGCCAGCAGGCAACAACGCACCCAGCGCATCCGACAACCGCTGCCGCAGAACCGAAAGCTGCGGCCCACCCTGCGCCATCAGCTCAGCGAGGGACAACGAGGGTCCGTCGTCAGACTCCGCAACACCAAGCCGCTCCGGCAGTACGTCGTCCGCCGGGTCGTAGAACCGCTCGCGGAGGTGATCCAGGTTGGTCCGCAACGGCAACAAGGAGACGTCGTGGGTGGCGCGCGGCCCAGTGGTCGCCATCCAGCCCATCAGCTCGGACTCGACCTGCCGCAGCGTCTGCTCGAGCTCGCGATCGCGCGCGGCATCGTGGGACACGATGTACTCCCGCAACGTCGCCGTCACCCGCGACCGCTGGGCGAGCACCCGGTCCAGTCCGTCCCGCACGAGCCGGACGGTTCCCCGCAGCTCGGCACGGTCGGCGTCGCCCAGGATCCCGTCGGACAGCGGGTGGTCGAGCAGCGCGGTGAGGTCCTCGCGGAGCTGCGTGACGAGCGCGTCGTCGCGCAGCAGCGCGAACGCCCCTTCGAACGCCCGCCCTTCGTGGGTGGCGGTCATCAGCGCGTCGGCGCGGGCGAGGTAGTCGTCGATGACCTGACCGGCTGGCCGGTCCTCAGCCCGGAATGCGGCCAGGATCTCGCCGCGGATGGTCGCGAACCGCTCCTCGACCCGGGCGAAGTCACTGGGCAGTGCGGAGATCAGGGAGAGGAGTTCGGTGTACCCCTCGAGCATGTAGTCCTCGGTGGCGCTGACCATCTCTGCCCCGTCGACCAACCGGTCCCGCTCGGCCTTGAGCCGCGCGATCTCCTCGTTGAGCAGGGTGACCCGAGCGCCACGGTCAGGGTTCGCCTCGGAGTTGAACCGCCGCACCGTGCCGAGGATGGTCGCGATCCGGTGCTCACTGAGCGTCGCCCGGTCGCGGGTCATGGACTTCACCAGCTCGAGCGCCTGTTGCGCGTGCGAGGTCAGCGTGTAGACCTCGTTGCCGACCTCGTCGAGCGATCGCACCAGCCACTGCCCGCGCATCCACCGCTGACAGATGTCCCGCCCACTGCCCGCCGGTACGTCGCTCTCCCCCGCAGCACGAATCGCGGCGAGGTGCTCCTCGACCTGGCTGTGCAGTCGGGCCGTCGGGATCGGCTTGTTGTTCCGCCCGAACGCCGCCCGGAAGATCGTGATCACCACCGGCGCCTGCCGCTGGTGGAGCAACGTCAGGGTCGGCTGCGCGAACGCACCCTTGACCCGCGCCAACTCCCCCGCGATCTCGCTCACTGCTGTCGTGCCTCCCCTGGCGTTCTGACCGGAGGGTCAGCATTCCAGAGGGGTACGACGGCGGCTCGGTGAGGCCTGTACGGGCAACTCAAACTGAGTGGAGGACGTGCGTCAGTTCGCCCACTTTGGGCGCCCCAGTTCGCCCACCTTGGGCGCCCCAGTCCGTCCACGACGACATGGGGAGACACCCTATGGACCGCCCGCTTGCGGCGGAGAATGCCGAATGAGACGGCGCTCAGGGAAACAAGGACTGGCCAGGCGCTGTGCCTCCTCTGGCGACCAAACTCGCTCGCCTCCCCATGAGGATGCGATTCCACGCAGACGGACGACTCGCACGTGGGAGCATGTGCGGGTGGACCACCCCCCTGCGTTCCCCGCAGCCGCTGCAACGGCTCCGGCACTATGACGGTGACTCCGCTGAACACGGTGTCCGAGGTCCTGGCCGCGTTCGAGAATCGATTCACTGAATTCGCGGACGGATTCGCCAATGGTGAATACGTGCTGTGGCTTGGCTCAGGCATCTCACGGGAGCGGATGCCTCCCGTTGACGCTCTCGTCGAGGACGTTGTCGAACTCCTTCGAAACAACGCAGACCGCAGCAACCCCTCATGCCGTTTCAACCTTGCTCTTGAAAGAGTGCTCGACCTGACCTCTCTCTCAAACGAGGCGCGAGCAGCAATCAACTACGACGCGCCCGTAAATGAGTGGACTGGCCGCGGCGATGTTGTGCGCTCGCTCGTTGGCAAGTACTCCGAAGTACTCAACGTTCGCGTCCCTGGCGAACCCCGCGACTTCCTCACCTGGACCGGACTTAACGTCCCAGGCACTTATGGCAACCCCGATATCGCCCCCGACGTGGAGCACTACTGCATTGGCGTTCTGATGCTCGAGGGCGTGGTCGACGGAGCTGCAACCTCCAATTGGGATGGATTGATCGAGAAAGCCGTCAAAGACCTCACACCGGATGCGGACCGCTTGCTCCGCGTGGTCGTGAAGAGCGACGACTTTCGGGGAGCCGCAACCCGTAGCGTCCTCATCAAGTTCCACGGGTGTGCAATCCGGGCCGTGGAAAATGAAGGCCAGTACCGGGACCTGCTGATCGCACGAGAGCAGCAGATTTCGGCTTGGTCAGAGGACCCTGCGAATCGGTACATGCGAAACCAACTTGAATCCCTACTTTCGGGCCGTAATACGCTCGTGGTCGGGCTCTCGGTTCAGGACGCGAACATGCATTCCATGTTTGCGGCGTCGGCGCGCGACCTCGCCCGGCACTGGCCCAGCAAACCTCCAGCGCTGGTCCTGAGCGAGCGAGGCCTGCATTCTCGGCACCAACTCGCGCTCGAACTTATCTACGGCGACGACTACGACAGCCATGAAGAAGACATCGTGCGCGGGGCGGTCCTCGGGTCGTACGGCAAGGAGACCTTACTGGGCCTCCTGATGTGGACCTTGACTGAGAAGTTGGTTGCGCTCGTCGATTCCATCGGCGCCGCGGCTCTCAGCAATACGGACAGGAGTCGTCTGAAGACTGACCTCCGGGCCGCCAGAACGACCGTTGGATCTCTGGCTGCAGATCCGACGCAGTTCCTTGAACTCGTTCTCGCGAACGTGAAGGCAACCATGTCGATGTTCAGACATGGCTCGCCGGCCGATGGGCCGCGCGGCTACGAGCCAGTGACCGCAGTGCCAGCTTCAGAGGCTTTGGCGGATCCGGACTTTCCGGCGGCACAGTTCGGGCGATTCGCGGCGGCACTCTCGTTGCTCAGTCGCGGCCATCACGCCTCTGAATGGGAAGTGGAACCGGACCCGGCAAGCGGAGCCGTCGTGGTTCGCTCTGCGGCAGATGCAAAGCGTGTCTTCGTCGTCCGCGACAGCCGGCAAGCGCTCGCACTGGAGAAGGCCGAAGACTTTGACCCTGACGACGATGTCAACGTCGTCATCTACGCCGACCGTCAGGTCGCTCGATTAGCGCGATCGCCTCGCGGCTCTTATGGACGTGTCGGACGGGTCGGCGCCATTCGATTCAGCATTGAGAGCATCTGCGACGACGCTGGTTCTGCGGATGATCTGTACGAGGAGTTCAAGATGGCAGGAGCGTTCGGGTGAGCGGCATCGACACGGTACTCGGCGTGTTGGAGAGCAACGGTTACAAACGGCTTCCTAAGCCGTTGACGGTTGCGGGCACACAGTTTGAGTTCGAAGCCGCCGTTTCCGGTACGGACAAGTCCCAGGACCTCGTCATCGTCGCGAGCCGAGAACTGCCCCCACGTCGTCTCCTCCGCCTCGTCGCGGTTCTCGCTCGCAGCCTCGACGTAATGAACTCAAGGCGGCCAGTGACCGTTCTCATTCTCGGGAGCATCGGTCCTACTGAAAAGGCCGAACTGGAACGGCACGCCCGGATCCTCGTGCTCGGCACGAACGAACCCACAATCGAGGAAGTCAGACACGCGGCCTCAGTACTGCTTCCGCTCAGCCTGCCATCGGTGAGTGTCGCTGGGCGGGACCCGATCAGCGAAGTGTTTGAGATTCTCAGCGTTCAGTTGACCGACGAGCACGTAGCGCTGATCCGGTCCGCGGCCGGCGGTGCGGCCCACGTCGAGACAGCGCTGCGGAAGTACGTAAATGCTGCTGTCAGGGATGGGGCTGACGTCGATGAATGAACGCCCACTGCGGAGCCTCACGGTTGCGGACTTCCGTTGCATTGAAGGACTCCGCCAGTTCCCGCTCGACGCGCCCGTCGTCTTGATCCACGGGCCCAACGGCACGGGGAAGACGAGCCTGCTGTCGGCGCTAGAAATGGCGCTAACTGGGCGTGTTAGTTCGATGGCGAGACAAGACGAGACGTACACGGCGCACCTGCCCTATAAGGGCCAGCCGTTCGCGATGGTCCAGGCGGGCGTCGAAGGGTCGGTCCGTCCGGAACCAACGGAGCGGATGACGATTGCGGGTGCCCGGGTCACAGGCCAGCCCGCTCTCGACCCAGAGGAGGCCCGCTTCTACAGCGAACGTTGCTATCTCGACCAGTCGTCTCTGGGTCGGCTCCTGGAGTTGTATCAGCTCCGGGAAGGTAAGCAGGAGTCGCTCCTCGCACGGTTCGTCAACGAACTGCTAGGCCTTGAAGATCTCGACTCACTACGAAGCGGGCTGCAGGCCTCAACTCACCTTACGCAGTTGAAGAAGGTCGCTGACCGTCTGGCCCAGGCCGACGAGGAGGCCAAGCGCATTTCTCGCGAGGAAGTCGATGTTTCCGCGCAACGGGACGTCGCACGCGTCGAACTCGACAACGCAGCGACCCAGACGTCTCACCTCCTCGCCAGCGCGGGCATCGCCGCCGTCAACACCGATGTAAATGCGCTGCTCGAAGGCGCTCGTCGAATCGAACCGGCGGATGTGCCTCGGGTGCCTCACGGCTTAGAGGTTGACCGGGAACTCGCGGCCCTCAGGGGGCGGATTGAGGTAGTGGCTGACCGCCCAACAGCGCAGCGACGTGCCAGCAGTCAAACAGCGCTCGAGGCCGCTTCTGCTCGCTTCCAAGGGTGGAAGTTGCACCAGCGGCCCCTTATCGATGCGTGGATTGCTGACGCACGCGCCGCCGGCATCAGCACCGACGGCCCGCTTGCAGACGGGATGGCGGCAGCGCTTGAGGGGAACGCTGCCGCGCTCACTCGGCAGGACACGCTGCGCCTGCAACGCGCGCAAGCTGTGGACTACCTCACCAGCCATCAGTCGGCCTTGGACGAGCTCGAAGTCGAACTGTCCGAAGCCCAAACTGAAGCAACATCGATGGTCGAAGGACTCGCCGCAGTCCGTTCCGTCGTCACCGATGACATTTGTCCAGTCTGCGACCGCGACTTCGGCGAAGTGGCAACCGGCCACCTATCAGATCACCTCGACAGCAAGATCACCCGACTTGCGGAGCAGGGGACGAAACTGGTTGGCCTGCACGATCGGCGAAGCCAGATTGACCAACAGGTCGACAAGGCGAGGCGGGAACTCGATGCGTTCGACGGCCGGCTTCTGCCGCCGGAGCGAGTGGCGGAGTTAAGCGAACGTCAGTCGGCGCTGGAGGCGCTAAGTGTGCGCCTCGACAACCTCGGCCCCGCGATGCGGGAGGGCGAGGAAGCGGAGGCTCACGCGTCCGCGGCGTCGCGCTCCCTCGAAGCACTTCAGGTTGCCGACACCGAGCACGAATACATCAGCACCGAACTTGCGCGCCTCGCTGATCTGCTCAACACCCCAATCAAGGAGAGCGATACGCCGACGGCCGCCTGCGCGCGCCTGGTGGCCGCGTCTGCTGCCGCGATCGAGAAATTGCAACGTGAAGACACCGCCCGCCGGAACGTTGCCGACGCATCACGTCGCCTTGGCGCCGCGAAGGAATCATTCGACCGGGCAACCACTCGGGTCGCCGAGACGGTCCACCGGCGAACTGTCTGGGACGGGTACGTCAACGAGGCGAAGCGTCGTCAGAAGGTTGCCCGCGAAGTGTTTGACGCGGCATCCAAAGCGCGCACGACGATCGTGCAGAGCGTGTTCACGGATTCTCTGAATCACGTGTGGGCGGACCTGTTCACTCGGCTGGCGCCGAGCGAGGAATTCGTTCCCGCGTTCGGCGTTCCGTCAGCGACAAAGACCGCCCTTGAGGTCACCCTCGAAACCCACCTTCCGAACGGCGACCCCGGTGGCCCGCCCCAGATGATGCTGTCCGCCGGAAACCTCAACACCGCAGCCCTGTCGCTGTTCCTGGCGCTCCATCTCGCCGTCGAGCCTCTCGTTCCTTGCCTGGTGTTCGATGACCCGGTGCAGGCCATGGATGAGGTGCATGTCGCTCAGTTCGCGGCCCTCATCCGAACGTTGTCAAAGCAAGAGGGCCGTCAGGTCGTCATCGCCGTACACGAACGGGAGCTGTTCGAGTACCTCGCGCTCGAACTAAGCCCCGCTTATCAAGGTGACAGTCTCATCACAATCGAACTCGGTGACCGCAGCGCTGACCCGGACGAGGGCATCACCCACCTGCACTACGCCGAGGATCGTGCTTTCACGAGCTGAGCGACAGGTCGTAGGTCCCAAGTAACAGCCGCCGGTTGAGTCAGATTGCCGTCAGGGCGATCCGCCCACTTTGGCCGAGATCACAGCGCCCACTGTTTCTCGGCGGCAGATCTGCCAGAGCGGCCTAATCACGGTGCAGCCACCTGTCGCTCCTCGGGAGAGCCAAGCCACTGGTGCCCGTCGATCCGCATCGTGCGAACCAGCGCCTCGGCGGGGAGGGCAATACGACTGATCTTCCCGGCTAGCTCCCGCGACCGGGTCGGCCACACATTGATGTTCAGTTCCATCGGATACTGCGGGATCGGAGTGGGCGCCCAAGTGACTCGCTCATGAACGATCCGACCATCCACGCGCCAGCGAATCATCTCGGGCTGCCACTCGATCTCATATAGGTGCAGGTCCTTCGACGCATCGAAACCGAGATCGACCAGCATTGGCGTTCCTCGGTAGCCGTACTCGAACTTGTCCCCCGGGAGCCCGGGGTTGTAGAAGACATTTACCAGCATGTGCCGTGGCCGATGACCTGGGAATTCAACGTCGATCTCTTGACGCGGATTGTTCCGGTGCAGGAAGAACCCGGTCACGATGCCTGGTGCTGCCGCGGGCTGAATCTCGGCGGAGAATGTGCCATATCTGTAGGTGGCTTCACTTGCGATCGCGGCGGCAGAGAAGTCGCGCGCGGGACTCGACTGCTGGCGGACCGTGAGTACGAGCAGGTCGTCGACGCAACGTACGTTCGAGGGCGTGAAGACCGCGAGGTTTCCTGGAAACGTGTCGTCGCGCGTTCGCCAGAAGTGGTCCGCAGAGTTAGGTACGAGGGCGGACGCGGTCGGATCGGAGGGGCCGTCGTCGTTCCGGACGGCCGAGGCTGCCGCTGCGCGCACTCCTTGCCAGTCGCGGTGCGGGACGATCCAAGGCATGTTGTCCCAGCGCATCCGATGTACGGCCGCAGAATCTGCACCGGTGACGGCCACGGATTCACTCGAATCCAAGCCGCGCGGCAGATCCCGCGGGACCGATTCCAGGGCTCCTGACGGCCACGAGTGTGCGGGGTATTCCTGCCCGAGGAACGCCGTCAACTCTTCCCATTTGTCTGGTGCTTCAGGGTCCAGCAGGAGTGATGCCGATGCGGGTACCTCACCCAAGTTCGAGGCTGTGGTGGTGATGAACCTGGCAGTCGGGATCCGGGTTGAGAGTGCCGGCCAGACGTCCGGTGCGACCTCGGCAATGTTGACGTATGCATTGAAGATCCTGCCTTTACCATCGCCCCTAAGGCGCCCGCGCTCTTGTGCCGGGAGTTGCTGCAAGTCTGTGAGAACGCGATATCCGAGCATGGACAGCGCAACCCCGATCGCCGCGACGCCCGTCCCAGCGGATCCGGCCACGAAGACAGGACCTGGCAATGCGCGGCGTGCAGGCAGAAGCGGCTTCTCATGCGCGATGGCGCCGACCTGCGCCAAGAGCGGAAGAATCGAGTAGCTATTCGATGAAGCGTCCGCCCCTCGTTGGCCAACAATCGATTCGCGCGTGGCGAGAACTCTCAGGCCATCGAACTGGTGGTTGATCCACAGGTCCACAGGGCCGCGCACGGGGAGACTAGCCAGCAGCCGCTTCGCACCAGACTTTGAAAGTACGTAGCCGGAGAGTTGCCACAAGCCGGTGCGGGGCGCGAAGACCTGTCGTGCAACGTCGTGGACCACGCCGGTCCTGTGCGCCTTCTTGTAAGACACGTAGAGAAGATCAAACATCGACTCCGGTGTTGCAGACGTCTGCGACTCGTGACCTCCCTTGGCCGCAGTCGTCGACGCGACGACATCAGCCCAGGCGGCGGACATGTCACGGCCGAATCTCCGTGTGAAGAATCCATCGTCTTCGAGAACAAGGGAGTAGTCGACGTCTCCCTCGGCGACGCGCCGCCACACACCGATGTGCGAGAGAGCAACAGCCACTTCCTGAGGCGACATCGTCACTTCTCGGGCCAGAGTCGCGGCGTCCGTGCTGACTTTGGCGTCTGGTTGCACGAAGAGCTGCTCGGCGAGCGTGTACGTCGGATCAACTACATCAGCGTTCGCAGGGAGGTCGAGATGCCGGGCATCCACGGCAGAGAACCGGCGGGTTAGGTCAGATAGGGGGGAGCCGTCAGCGCCTCTGACCCGACCGAGTTCGGACCGAATGCGACTCCAGCGGTCGGCCTTCCGATCGAGGTTGATCACGAAGACTCGCTGGATGTGCGGGCCCGGTCCGCGAGTGCCGCTGAACGCCGTTGCTGACGTGCTTCCGAGTCGCCGGGAAGCAACTGCCCAACGGTGACGGAGCTGCTCAAGCAGATCGCCGGGTTCCGTGAGGTTCAACGGCGTGACCCAGTGCCGGCAAACGCGGCCGAGATGGTCATTCGTTCACGT
Source organism: Nocardioides sp. WS12 (assembly GCF_014108865.1). NCBI lineage: Bacteria > Bacillati > Actinomycetota > Actinomycetes > Propionibacteriales > Nocardioidaceae > Nocardioides > Nocardioides sp. WS12. The sequence continues at coordinate 3,606,500 of NZ_CP053928.1, forward strand.
TCCACAAGCGCCATTTCCTTCGTCGTGGGTGTGCGACCCGTCGGCCACGCAGACGCCCCAATCGACTTGGTGGAGTTCCAAGACCCGAGGGCGCTGACCGTTGCAGACCCGACCCTAGCGAGGACCCCCGACGAGTACCGCCGACCCGACGGCTGACCAGCGCTGGGGTTGGAGACTACGAATCCATCCGCTGACCAAGCACCAACGTGGTCTCCGCTCCGACGGCTGCGGAAAACTCGCACTGATGGCGTCCTCACATCGCAATGCCCTGCGCGGGCAATGGTTCAGTGCACACTGATCGCGGCCGTCGACCACAGCGAGGAAAGCCAGGCGATGCGGCTGAGAGCGACAAGCTTTGGAACCTCACAGGTGTATAGACAGTCGCGAAGGCTATTGATGGCGGCGGCGGCGAGAACTTCGGGACGTGTCCAATGAAGGTCAGGTCGAGCTAAGGAAGGCGCTCAAGTCGTCAAGCATGATGATCGGTACATCCGTCGTGTTTAGGTAGCTACCGAGCAGACGTTGGTCGGTCACGACCAGGGGTCGGAACCGTCGGCCCGGATCCGTCTCGAGGCCTAACGCACGTTCGACTTCGCGGCAGTGTTCCTTCAGGGCATCGGATCGCGCTTGGACGCGGACGACCGCCGACTTCGGGCCGTCGATCAGTCCCTTGGCTTCGTTAGCCATCTCATGGGGCGTTCGCGCGGCCTCGAGTGCCTTAGCTTCGATCACGACGACGTCGCCGGACTGGCTGACAGCGAGGATGTCGACGTCGCCGAGGTCCTGTCCGTAAACATTGCGAAGGTTCAGGGTGCCAGCACGCCTGAACCGCCTTCTGACTGCAACGGCGCCGGCTTCACGGGCGCTCTTCTCAACGATGATCTCGAACCTGTCGCCCTTGGCGTTGAGTGCGGCGGAGATGGCCCTTCTCATCGGTTGGGTTCGTGCGCGCAACCGGCCAGTCGCGTGTCGTTCATACCAATGTTGAGCCGTGAGGAAGACGTTCCGATGGCCGAACAGGATCGCGTCGGGGTGGGTAGCGTCGCCGTCGCCGTCGCCGTCGCCATTCGACATCCGTGTCAGAGGCGCGAAGACGAGCGGTTGGCGAAGATAGGACCTGTTGCGGTTGAAGGTCCATGGGAAAACGTCTCTCTGAGCAGCCCAATAGTCCTCCATGGGCTTGAGGGAAAGTGCTTCGAGCAAGTGAATCGCGCTCGTGTCATCCGTATCCAATGCCGTCCTGACGACTTCGACCGCCACGGCATGTTCCAGAACGCCAAGGTCTTCCTGGCCGAGCCTGCGTGAGGCATCGATGAGCGCTGCGCAAGCGTTGACGAGATCGGTGTAACTGAACCCGTACTCAATCCTGGCCAACTCGTCCATCTCGTCGGCGATACGCACCTCAACAGCGCTGGGATCGCTCGCGGCTTCATCTACGGGCGGACTGCTGAAGGCCGGCGCGTCGTCGAGAAGGTGCGAGTCTGGCTGCCAGTCTTCTTGTGCAATCAGCCGGGCGTCAGTGAGTGCCTCGCTCGCTAGCGCTTCGCTGAACGCGTCTCGTGCTGGGCCGTAGTGTTCGTCGTCCCAGTCGATGCCGAGTCTGCCGGACGGCAGTCGGCTGACTTGGTGATCGGCAAGGTTGAATTGGAGCGTGTCAGACAACTGTCCCTTGCTGATGATCTCAGCTGCGAGCGCGATCATGAGGTCCGTTCGCTCGCGCGTCAGTGGCGTAGATCCGCGCGGTCGCCTGGCCGAAAGAAGTTCGACCAAGAATCGGAGTGCGATGCTTGTCTCGGCAGTCTTGTTTCGCCGCTCCTGCATCTGCTTGATGTTGCCCGCATCTTGTCCAAAGCAGGCGATTCGCGATGGCAGTTGCCTGGCTTCGGTGGCGGTCTCGTGTATGAGCGCCTCCCAAAGCATCGCGAACCGAGGCAAGGCGCTCGCAGCGTCCAGTTGGTCGATCTCCGAGGTGAGCCAGTCGATGAGGAATGCAGTCACGTTCTGGTTCAAGAAGCGGGTTCGCTCCGTGCTCGGGATCGGCCCGACTGGGATGCCGAGTTCGGCTAGATGTTCGCCAACCCGATCCAGCACGATCGCCACTGCTGCGTCTCGGACGCGCCGGGCGGGCGGGAGGCATCCTGGCCAGTACAGCGGGTTATCGTCTGAGGAAATCATGTGCGTCAGTTGCTTGTGTCCAGGCGGAGCGACAGCGTCTAGGAGTCGGCACTTCTCCGCTGCGGTCCACACGACTGGTTGCGCGATGCCCCCCACCGGCTCCTGCGGCTCATCAGCAAGCGCGCAAAGCCCGTCGATGAGCTCGCCGACGAGCGTGCGATCGCGGACGTTGGGCGGTTCGCCATCCTCTGTCTGCGCGGGCGGTCGCAATCGCAAGGTGAAGCCCACCGCTGGCTTGTCATCAAGTGGGGAGGTAGACGACGAACCGCGGATCAGCTTGGCCCAACCCTTGACGGCCGCTCCCACGAGCACCGCGTCGGCCCTCGGTGTCGTCGCGCCCTCAACGGACACCCTTAGGTCCTCGATCCTTAGGTCAGCGTCGACAACGAGGTCAACGCCGCGCGGGATTGCGTCAAAGAGATCGGGGGCGGCCAGACTCAGCTGCCACAGCCAGTACGCGATCGATTGAGCGAGGTGACTCTCGAGCTCCGTTGGAGTATCGGCGATCGCGACATGATTCGTATTCGCATTGTCGTGCACTCTTGGCCGGGTCTCGTCCTCACGACGCCGCTCGTCTGAGGCGAGCTCGACAACTTCGCTTCGCCCTGTGGCGCCCGCAGTCTGTGTCCGGCATCGTGTCCAAACGGTTCGTCCACTCATGCTGGCGATGCACACCCGCTCATCAGCCAGCACCGTTGAGATTGGGCTCGCGTCACCATGACAAGCGAGCGCGCGGGCAACCCCCTTGTCAAACAACACGTAGGGCGGCCCGGCCTCTCGTGCTACTTCGGCACGCAGGTCTTGTGCTGTCCCCACGCCAAGCGAGACATGAGTCGGTAGACCATCGTCCGAGAGGTAGAAGCTCTCGCGGTAGTCGCGAAACACGCTGAACGGATCCAAGATCGAGAAGACCGTCACGTTGGCATGCTCGTGCAGACGCTGGTAGGCCTTGGCGAAGTACCAAAGTGCCAGCGAATCGACACCCGGCGCCGCGGCGAGAGTCCTGAGTTCGTCGATCGTGCTGTGAAGGCCAGGGCTTTCGGAGTGCTCTGCAAGGAATGCCCAATCTCGGCCCAGATTGACCAGCAGATCGATGGTCAGCACCTTGTCTGCCGGATGCTCGACGGGGTCTACGTCGATCGGCGGAGTCTGAGCGTGGCCCCAGATGCTCAGCTCGTCGTACTCGCTCAGGTCATCGACAACGAGGCGTACGTCCATGAGCTTGTCTCCATCGAACGGTGCAACGAAGCGCGAACGCCAATGGCGTTCCGCATCGCGAGCGAACCCCTCGCCTCGAGGTTGCTTCCAGCCAACCTCCTTCAATGAATCATCGGCGAGAGGCTCCAACCAGAAGCGAACATCCAACACGCTGATTGCCTTGACGGCCGCGACGAGATCATTGAGACACCCGTGCTCACGCGCCTCGGTGACGACTAGGTGGCGAAGGGATGCGGCCAGCGCGGTGGGCGCGGCGACAACGAGGCCCAGGTGGGTCGAGACCAACGGGCGTGTCGCAAGGAGTCCATTGTCGACGAGACCATCCGTGCCCGGTCCAACCGTTTCCCACGGATACAGGGAATCGTCGCTAGTCGCCATGCTCTCAAGCCACTCGGGACGGTTCGACTGCGCACTCAGCCGATCGTTGGCGGGCTCGTCGTTTGCAGTGCTACGGCGAACGAATGCGCCTGTCTCTCCGTGGCTTTGAACGAAGCAAGATGCGAGGAATCTGGCCTGATGGTCAGGGTAGGAGCCGAACAACTCCTCCGGATCGAAGATCACCAACTCAGACTGCCGAGCGAGAGTAGAAGCCCCGGGAACGTTCACAGATCGTGTCAACGGCGGCGCCTCCTCAGCCAGTGACCGTTCGAAGCGACCACAAAGCGTGTCGCTGAGCGAGAGAATGAAGCGTGCCGCGCACCTGACACGTTGCTGAAAGATCGCGGGAAACTGCACTTCGGACTGCGCGAACACCGCCCGCAATAGCCGATCGGCTATCGAAGCCGATTCGGATGCCAACCCGTTGAGCGCCAAATAGCGCGACGGCGGGACCAGGACCTCGCCGACCGGGAAACCCTCGTAGGGATCCAGTTGCAACAGTATGTATTCACCTCCGACCTCGTCAGCCTTGAGTAGGCGGCGGATCGTGGATGATGAGAGCACCTTGCCCGGCGCGGTTGGCTGCCGGGCAGCGAACAGTGAAAGGCGTTCCAGAATCAGAAGCTCGGTCACGTTCTCCAGGTCCATCTGCAGCGCGGCTGATGCGGCGAGAACGCGCGCGGTGTCGGTCTGGCCGAGGAGGGTCTCGATCACCCGCTGACCGTAACGGTGTCCACCGACACATCCAGATCTGCCGGTCACCGCCCCGGGAACAGATCCGAGAATCCATCTGCGCCAATCACTCGTAGCGGTGCCTCACCCCCTGTGTTGGCGGCAGCGCCCTCAGGGCAGCACGGCGAAGGAGCGACTGCGAATGCGGCTGTCCAACGGCAGCAGCAAACGCACCGATCCGCCGCGACAACCGCGCGCTTGTTCCGATCCGGCTTTGACCTGCACGAATGTCCTACGACCGCGCCGGCTGTGGCCTACGGTGCGAGTGAACTCGGAGGGACGTGGAATGACAGCATCGTCGACGGCAGTCGTGGTCGTGCTCAATGGGGTCCGTGTACCCATCGATCGGGACGTCTTCGTCTCCCTCTTCCACAACTCCGTCGTTGCCAGCTACGCCGACATTCGCAAGGCCCTGGACGGACGATCGATGCCATTCAAGACGTTCCTCAAACTCGCCAACCAGGCCCAGATCCCATACCCGCTGTTCTTCGCTCCCCTTGATGTCGTCGAGGAGCAGGTGCGGATGAAGACCGAGAAACTGATGGCTGGATTCACCAAGCAGTCGTTCTCGATGCACGCGCGTCACAAGGTTGAGCTCTGCGATGTCGAACTCATCATCAAGGACTTGATGCGCAAGCAGCAGATGTTGCGCCGCTATGACCCCACGCTGGGACCCAACACGCTGGTCGGGGTGGTGAAGAAGTCAAGGCGCTCCGTGGATGAAGACGCCACTCGACTGCTCAATGTCGTGGGGCTGAGTCTTCCCGAGATCAGGGCGGCGAGAACCAAGGAGGCGGCGGTTGACCTTCTCATCAGCCGACTGGAGGCCAAGCAAGTCCTTGTCTCACGCAGCGCCCAGCACCACATGCCGCAGGAGATGCCACCGCGAGCCAAGTTCAGCGGCATGACCATCAAAGACAAGCGAGTCCCGTTCATCTTCCTCGCCAGCGGCAACGAAGGAGACCACCTCGAGCCGGCGGGCCGACGGCTGTTCACGCTGGTGCTTCTCACCGTGCTCATTGGCCAGGAGACCTTCACGCCAGTCAACTACGACGGCCACACGAAGGATGAGCACTACCCTCGCGCGCACGAGATAGCCGGCGAAATCCTCATGCCCCGGATCGAACTGAGAGACATGACGTTCCCGGACCTCGACGCTGTGAAAGAAGCGGCGATGAAATTCAAAGTCACACCCAGCGCCGTCGCGATGCGCGCCCGGCACCTGCGCTGCATCGAGCGAGACGAGTTCGTCGCCTTCATGGACGAGCTCGAGGAGGAATACAACCATCGACCCAAGACCGTCATGCAGAGCCCCGCTCCAGTCAAGGCACTACTCAAATACAACGGGACCGAATGCTCACGCCGAATGCTCGGGCTCCTCGATGCCAAGCATGTGAACCGGGCCGAGTTCCGGCGGGTGATGTTCTTCAATAAGCTCGCTGCATCTCAGATCAGCGACTTCCGGGCGGCGGTCGGATGAGCACCCGTTACCTCGTCGATAACAACGCCCTCATCGCGCTGAAGCGTGACTTCGTTGCCAGCGCCTTCTTCCGTGCCCACTGCCAGGTAACGACCGACGTCCTGCACGAGGCGAGCGAACACCCCCACCTCAGCCAACTGAAAGCGGGAGCGTACCCGCTCACGCCCGCAGTGCTGGAAAATGTTCGGACCGTGATGGCGAGCGTCGAAGTCGGCGACATTGGCCTGGTCGATCTGTACAGGAACAAGGGCACAGCCGACCCAGGACTCATCGCATCCGCACTCGATGCGATTACGGCCGACGAGGATGCGTTGTTCAGCGACCACTGGGTGATCGTCACCAATGATGGCGCCGTCGAGGAAGCGGCAGCTCGACATGGGGTTGCAACCATCAAGCCCGACGAACTCGCCGTACTCGTCGATGAGATGAGCTGACAGACGAGCCGGGTGGACCGGCCGCGTCATTGTGCCGCAACAGTCCCGGATCCCTCGGCACCTGCCCAACCGACAACAACATGGCCCGCCTACACAGACCTCCTAGAACAGCGGTGAGTCATCCATCGAACTTCGAATGACTTGGCAGCTGATGTCAGTCGTCGTCACGACGTTCTTCACGACCTGAGCGAACCAATCTTGCGTGTCCGGCGCTATATACACCGTATCGACAAGAATCTCCAGATCGACGGGAACCGATACCCCTGGCGGCACTGGAGCCTCCCAATCCCACGCTGGTGGGCCATCCGGGTCCTTTGTATTTGCAACGTACGTCGGGGGGCTCATTGTGACGAGCCGCACCTCTCGCTCGTACTCGAAGCTGAGCCGCTTGCGTACGATGGGGTCGAACACATTCCTGTCAGGAATGAAAGTCGTCGCGTAGTTGATGTACTCAACTTTGCCGAGATAGAGCGGCTGTTTCTCGTCATTGCGCAGCGCTGCGTCAAGGCGCCCAACCGTCGACCGAACCGCGACGCCTCTACCCTCCTGCTGATAGATGCGCCACATTGCCGCTGACTCATTGGGGTTCATGTGCCAGCAGTTGACGCTCACCGAAGTCGACTTTCGCGTTCCGAGTTGAGCGAGCATCTCCTCGCGGCCCGGCCCCGCAACTGCGCCGTTACTCCTGGCTAGGGCAAGGAATGAGTCAACCCACACCTCTCGAGCCTGGACCGTTGGGTAGCTGAACGCACCCTCGTGAGGATCGCCAAGAAGGTCCAGCCTCGCCAACCACAGCGAACCTGTTTGAAGCAGCGACATGAAGCGGGCGAGGTCCATGTACCGCCAGATAACAACGTCATCCGCAGGGACATCGAAGGAGGGGTGTTCCCGATCAATCACAATCTCCACCGTAGCGGGGCATGTCGCCGGCCCGGACCCATTCCGGCGCCCCTCATCGCACAAGCCATCAGGCCACTGGAAGAGGCGTGGTTGTTTGTATGTCGTGCACCGACGCTCTCGAGCTCGTCCGCCTTCGACTTCTATCCTCGTAAGTAGCCGGACGGACCGGCTTGCGTGACAACGCTGTTTGCTTCGCGTCAGCCTGGGCCTGACCCAATCCGCCGCAAGAGCGGCAGCTTCGCGGGGGCATTGCGGCAGACGTCGTGCCCTGTTCACTAGGCCTTGTCCTTCCCGCCTGACTTGGCAGTCTCGATCGCATGGGCGAGCGCATCGCCGAGACTCTTCGCGAGCGTCGAGTACGGCGTTTGTCCGATCTCCCCTGGTTTGATGTCAAGGAACGAGGACTCTCCGCCGCGGTTCCAGTCGAACGCGTCCAGGAGGTGCTGCAGCTCCACGTCGCCCGGATTGAGGTAGAGATACATCCGCCCGAAGCGGAGAGCGTGGCGCCGAGACAGGAGCGTCACACTCTCGTGAAAGAACGATCGCGCCAGGGCAATCAAGTACTTGACCGCAACGAGGACGATCGCGCCCAAGGAGATCGCAGAAACCACGTGAAGAATGAGTTCGTTCTGCGAAATCTGCTCCGCTGGCTGGGCGGCCTGGATCGCGATGTATCCGCTAAGGCCGGTCAAAGCTGCGACAGCGACGAGTGACGAAAGCGCGCCGGCTCGTGACATGCGCCGTGCTCTCGCTGTCAGAACCGCCTGTGCCTTCTCAACGAAGAGGTCGACGGCGGCAAGTCGAAACAGCGCGTCGTCGTCGCCGTCGAAGCGCTTGGGAGCCGAGTTCTCCAACTTCTCCATCGCATGGACGAGCGTGTCGGTTCGAAGATCAAGAAGAGCCGCGATCCGTCCAAAATCGTCGTCAAGGGGCCCACCAGCCCACCACCGCTGAAGAGTGGCCCTCAAACCTGTTCGACTCGCTATTACTCGTCCGGCACCAGGTGGCACAGCGTCGTTCACACCAACTCCTTTGGTCAGCGCGACTTTGGCAGGTCCCACCCGTGTTGGTGGTCGAACGGGCGAAATCGCGCTGCCGCGACGGATTTGTAGCGACCGCGAAGCTGTGCTCGCATCGAACATGCTGGATGCGTCTTTCCGCCGCGATCGGGCGCACCCCAGCCCCAATCTGTGGGCTCACAACATGTGTCAGGCGGTAGGTCAGGCAACCTCGGTCGGCACGGCGTGGCCTTTGACGCCGCGGAGAATGTCGACGATGACGTCCACGTCGGCTTCAGGGAAGACGAAGTCTGGCCCGGTCGGGGCGTGGTCGGTGTAGGGCGACTCGTAGAGGCGGCCCGGTTCAACGACACCGTTGGTGGCGAGCTCGTCGATGATCAGTTTGATAAAGCGGATCTGATCGGCCGTGGCGTTCCCTTCATCGAGGTAGGCGCCGAAGGCTTCGGCGGCCGCGGCACGGTCTAGGCCGACGAGTCCGCGGATGAACAGTCCAAGGCCGCCGGACTGCTCGGAGGCCCAGACGATGTCGACCTTTGCTCCGGCGCCGCTGGCCAGCAGTATCTCCTCCAGCGCCTGGAGGTCGTCGGGGGTGAGTTGCTTGTTGCGGCGCAGTCGGTGCAGCGCGACGTGGTCCTCGTGTTCCTTGAGGTACGACGCGGCCTTGGCGCGGAAGCGTTCCATGTTGGTGCCCGGTGTCGCACCGGGCAGGTCGACGTAGATCTCTTCGCCGAGTTCGTCCTTGAAGTCGGTGTAGACGGTCGTCTTCTGGGCCTTGTCGAGGAACTGGACCAGGCCTCGGAGGCGAAGGCGGACCAGTTCCAGCATCGGCAGGGTCACATCGACCCACCACTCATCGCTGGCGACCTCTTCGAGTCGTTCAGCCTGGGCCGCGACCGAAGGAATGGCAGTCTTGGTGAGCAAGCCGTGCGCGATGTCCTGGATGGTGGCGCGGATCCGTTCAGCGGCCAGCGCGTCGCCCTCGAGTTGGGCGAGTTGGCGGCGCAGGACCAGTACGTCGAAGCGTTTGGCGGTCTCTTCGTCGTCCTTGACGGTGGACGGCAGGCCCGCGAGGTATTCGAGAACCTCTGCGGCGGCCTCGGGGGTCAGGGAGCCCCATGCCTTCTGGTCGGCGTACTTCTCGACCCAGCGTCGGTGGGGGCGGACGAGGAAGTTCTCGAGGTTCATGCCCGCGACGTACTCGTGCAGTGTGTTGGCGGTCGAGTGGCGAAGCTCGGGTTCCTGGTCGACGTGGTCCAGTGCGGCGACCAGGGCGAGGCGGGTTTCGAAGAGTCGCTGGTTGAGGGACTTCTGGTTAGAGCCTTCGGAGCCGGGGAGGTCCTGGCTGAAGTACTCGAGGTTGCCGCAGAAGTCGAAGACCAGGAAGTTCTTCTTGTCCACGCCGGGGCCGAACAGGTCCGGGGCCAGTCGGGTGCCCCGGCCGATCATCTGCCAGAACTTCGACTTCGAGCGGACCATCTTGAAAAACACGAGGTTGGCGACTTCGGGGACGTCGATGCCGGTGTCGAGCATGTCGACGCTGATCGCGATGTTCGGGTCTTTGTCGGCGATGGAGAAGTCGTCGATCAGGCTCTGTGCATAGGACATGCCGTGTGTGATGACGCGGGCGAAGTGGCCAGCTTTGTCGCGGTACTGGGCGTCGTACCGGTCAGCGATGAACTGGGCGTGGTCGCGGTTCTTGGCGAAGATGATGGTCTTGGCCAGCCGGTCGCCGCCGGCGACCTTGTAGCCCTTGTCCATCACCGTGGCCAGGACCTTGTCCACGGTGTCGATGTTAAAGAGGAACCGGTTGAGTTCCTCTGAGTCCACTGCGTCCGGTGGTCCGTTCTCGCCCCAGTCGAGGCTGTCCCACTCGTCCTTCTCGTCCTCGGACAGGTCGGCGTATTTGATGCCGTGGCGCAGGAACTTGGTGCCGACCGAGACACCCACAGGTGGAACGAGGTAGCCCTCGCTCACCGCCTCGTCGAGGGTGTAGGCGTCGGTGGGGACGCCATCCTCGAGATGGAAGAGGCGGTAGGTGTTGTGGTCGACCTCGTCCTTGGGGGTGGCCGTGAGCCCGACGAGGAGTGAGTCGAACCAGGAGAAGATCGCGCCGTACTTCTGGTAGACCGAGCGGTGGGCTTCATCGATCACGATGAGGTCGAAGTAGCCAGGCCCGAACTTGCGCAGACCGCCGTCGGTGTCGCCGATGAGGTTCATCATCGTCGGGTACGTCGAGACGTAGACCCGCCCATCGGCCACCTTGTCGGTCAACAGGTTCACGGTAGTTGCTGCGGGCAGGTGGGCCTTGAAGGCGTTGGTGGCCTGGGTGACCAGGGCGGTGCGGTCGGCGAGGAACAGGACGCGCTTGGCCCAGTTGGCCTTCATCAGCTGGTCGACGAGCGCGATCGTCATGCGGGTCTTCCCAGACCCGGTCGCCATCACGAGTAGAGCCTCGCGTTGCTTCTTCGTGAACGCCTCGTCGATCGCCCGGATGGCGCGCTGTTGGTAGTGGCGTCCGGCGATGTCGGTGTCGATGCCAACGGTGACCAGCGGCAGGCGGGTGTGGCGGCGCTGGAGGAGCAGTTCGAGTTCGGCCCGGGTGTAGAAGCCCTGCACCTCGCGCGGCGGGTACCCGGCGGCGTCGTCCCACAGCCAGTGTTCGTAGCCGTTCGTGTAGAAGATGACTGGGCGGCGTCCGAACTGATGCTCGAGGCAGTCGGCGTAAAGCTTGGCCTGCTGCTGGCCCTCCTGGGCTGAGCGGGTGGTGCGCTTGGCCTCCACCACCGCCAACGGGAGGCCGTCCTCGCCCCAAAGAACGTAGTCGACATACCCCTTGCCCTGGTTGTTCGGCATGCCGGCAACTTCGAACTCGCGGTCGCGGGGTTCAGCCAACGCCCAGCCTGCTTCGCCGAGAAGGACGTCGATGAACAGGTCGCGGGTCTGGGCCTCGGAGTACTCGTGGTCATCGACCGCGGTCTTCGCTGCCTGTGCGGCCTTGATCTGTGCACGCAGTTTGGCGATCTCGGCGTCCTTGGCGGCGGCAAGTTCGTCCTTGTCGGCCAGCGCCTTCGTCAGAGCGTCGTCTTGTGCCTTGAACTTCGCTGCGAGCTTCACCAGATCGTCGCGCGACAGCGGCACCGCCTTCACGGCGAGGGCCGGGTCGAACAGGGCCTTCGTCGGTACGGCACCGGGGTCGGCGGAGTGGTGGAACGCGGCCCACACCACCACGTGGTGCAGTTCGCGAAGGACCTGAAGCGCGGCCTGGGGTGGGATCGGGCGAACTTCGTGGACAGCGGTGTTGCCCAGCTTGCGGATCAGGTTCAGCTTCTGGTTGATCCCGGTCCCGGTCCTGGCCTTGAACTCGGCAGCGTTGATCCGCGCAGCCAGGTCCGGCTGGTAGGGCACCGGCAACGAGAGGAGGTCGTATAGGTGTCCGACGAGCTCCTCAACGGCGCGACGGCTGTAGAAGCATGCCGAGCGGGGATCAGACGCAAGATAGGACTCGGCCCGGCCACAGTCGTCGTGCAATGACGGCAGCGTCTGCCGGACGAAGTCGAAGTTGCCCATGGTGGCCGGTCACTCGCCCTTGTTCTCAATGCCGAAATGATCGGCGAGGCGCTCCAGGGTGAACTCCTGACGCAGTTTGCAGGCACTGTGCTGGCTAGCGAACATGCCCTTCTGCCAGTAGGCCTCCGTCTCGGGACGGGCATCCAGCCACTCAACCGGAACGACCCACTCAGCCATGTCATCGTCGGCGTCATCGAAGTGCGGGTGCGGCGTGCCGACAAGATCCTGCTCAGACAGCCTCACCCAGTCGTCGCCGACCTTGACGAGGGCTTCTGCCCACCGGCGTGCGGGGGCGAGTGTCTTGCCAACAGCGACGTATCCGGTGCCGGGGACGTTGACCCATACGCGAGCACCCTCGGGGAGGGTCCTCATCGTCTGCGAGTAGAACTTCCCGCCTCCGGCGGCGATGAAGCCATACGTCTGGGCGTCCTCCCAAGGCCGGTTACCGCCATACGAGACGTACCAGTCCAATCCGTTCCAGGCCGCCCGCTTGCCCTTCTTCGCCGATGACGTTGCCGCCGGACTGCCTTCATCGGACGCCGCGAGCCAGGACCGGGCGAGGTACTTGCGCTCGTCATCTTCTAGGTAGGAGAAGAAGACCGCGTTAACCGGGACACCAAAGCTGCGTAGGTAGTTCACAATGCGTTCAGAGCTGTTGTCGAGATCCGAAGCGACAACCGTCAACTGGAGCTCGCCGTTGAGCTCGTCGGGCGGAGCGCTGCCGAAGACATCCTCAAAGGCCGCTTCGAACGGCTGGCCAAGGTGTTTGTCGGCGATGTCGATGACTTCATCGCGCGAGAGCGTCGACACCCACGAGCCGTAGTCCAAAATCTGCGCAACGACCTCTCGCGGCGTCCGGTCGCGCTTGAGCTCCAAGACGTGAAGGTTGCCGTCGGTGTCGATAGCCAGCAGGTCGAGACGCTTCCCGTATGGCGTCGCAACCTCGCTGCCAATGACCAGCAGACGTACGCCGAGCAGCGACGGGTCCCGTAGCAGGAACTGGTGGAGTTCCTTCTCTGCAGGCAGCACCATGGCCTTCAACGGGCGCGGCTCGTCACCATCGATGCGCCACATCCTCATCTCAACCGGCACTAGTCAAAGCTCCCCTCGGAACGCGCGCGACTGGAGTGAGGCGAAGAGTTCATCGGTGGCTGAAACTGCCTTTGCCAAGATGGCCTGCTTAGCCGAGACCGCCGCAGATCTTTCAACAAAGACCTCGACCGCATGGTCGGAGACCGCGGGAACTTTCAGCTGACGAATTTGGCCGAGACTTAGGTTGGAAATGGTCGCAGTGACCGCTGACGCACCGATTTGGGCCTTTGCATCGGCCGAGTTCAGCCATGCGAGGAGCCATGGCGCGACTTCCGGCGATCTGAGGCGAACAATTGCGACCGCTTGGTTGCAGTTCATCGTCATCGAACCGGCGGGAACCAATGCAACGCGACCGATGGTGCCGGCGATCGAAATGAGGAGGTCGCCAGGCTCAATCCAAGACCGCTTCAGGGTTTCGTGCGCCGCAGTAGGGATGTAGAGATCATCCTTCGCGAAGGCGACGGTTCCGCGTTGCAGGTTTTGGGCCCGGAGGAAGGGCACCCCAGCCTTGGAGAAGTTCAGACCAACTGTCGTTGGCGTCGTTCCTTTTGTGACTACCGAAGCCATTTGGTTCAACTCAACCCGCTGAGCTGTTGATTGGGCGCCGAACATGTCGTGGAAGATCGACTGAGTGAGGGAGTCGACGCGGGCGAGAACTTGGCCGCGCTTCGAACGGAGGGTGTCGGCATGATCGAGGATCGCGGCGAGCCGGCGCTGCTCAGGAAGGGGCGGAACGGGGAGGGCGATTGACTTCACGTGAGCTGGCCGCGCTCGCACGAGCGAACCGCCGACGCCAGCCACGGTGTTCATAAATTGGCTGTGGAACCCGTCGCTTAGCAAGAAGTGCCGCAAGTAGGCCGGATCGAATGCGCTGCCGCGAAACACGATCCACTCTCCCGATGCGATCTGCCGTCGCCCGGCCAACTGGCCCACAACCCGCGCGCGTCGGATGTGGGGGATAATTTTGGACACCATCACGTCACCCGGCTGCACGATCTGCTTCGATGAGCCGATTTCGGCACCAAGCGCTATTTCGGGTCCGCCACGGTCGTGCGCCGGGATGCTATAGAGCTCAAACTCTTCATCGGGAAAGTCGCTCGGCTTGACCGACCCCCCTCGAGTGACCATGACGTCGCCAAGCGTGGTCACGAGAGCATCGCCTTCAGGCCAGCGAGGCCATCGGCGAGCTCTTCTTCCAACAGCGCTATGTCGGCGATGATCTCGAGTGGCGAGCGGTGCTCGACGTCGTCACGGACGATCTCCCGATAGCGGTTCAGCGAGAGATCGTAACTCTGGGCGACGATCTCGACCTTGGGAACGAAGAAGGACTGCTCGGTGCGGGCGCGCTGCCTCTCAGCATCTAGGTCCTGCCACCGGGCAAGTACGTCCGGGAGGTCGTTGGCGTCAACCGGGTTGCGCTTGTCGTCCAAGGAAAAGCCGTCAGCCTGGACGTCGTGGAACCAGACGTCGTCGGTACCCCCGGAGTCCGTCTTAGTGAAGAACAGAATCGCGGTAGACACACCGGCGTACGGACGAAAGACGCCGGAGGGGAGTTTCACCACGGCGTCGAGTTTCTGTCCCTCAACCAGAGTCTTACGCAGCGCCTTGTGAGCAACGCTCGATCCGAAAAGCACACCTTCGGGGACGATCACCGCAGCGCGGCCACCGGGCTTGAGGAGCTTGAGGAAGAGCGCAAGGAATAGGAGTTCGGTCTTCTTCGTCTTCACTACCCGCTGCAGGTCCTTCGACGTAGCTTCATAGTCGAGGGAGCCGGCGAACGGCGGGTTGGCCAAGATCAGCGTGTACCTCTCCGCATCCTCGCTGGCGCCCTCAGAGAGGGAGTCGCGGTAGCGGATGTCGGGTGCCTCGATGCCGTGGAGCAGCATGTTCATGCTGCCGATACGCAGCATGGTGGAGTCAAAGTCATAGCCGTGGAACATCGAGCTGTGGAAGTGCGAGCGCTGGGTGGCATCGGTGAGGGCCGTCGGGTGGGTGTCGCGGACGTATTCGCTGGCCGCGACAAGGAAGCCCGCCGTACCGCAGGCCGGGTCACAGATCTCGTCCCCAGGGGTCGGCGCTGTCATCTGGACCATCAGGTCGATGATGTGGCGCGGCGTGCGGAACTGTCCGTTGACGCCGGCGGCCGCGATCTTCGACAACAGGTACTCATACAGGTCTCCGTTGGTGTCTCGGTCGGCCATCGGGATGTCGTCGAGCATGTCGACAACCTTGCTTAGCAAGGCCGGCGTCGGGATCGTGAACCGGGCGTCCTTCATGTGGTCGCTGTAAGTCGAATCGTCCCCACCAGCGGCCCGAAGGAACGGGAAGACCTCCTCGGCCACCACCCTGTGCATCACAGCGGGGTCGTCATTCTTGAAGCGACTCCACCGGAGGTGCAGCTGACCCGGGAGGAACACCGGAGCCTCAAGCTCTCCACCGGTGACCCGAGCCTTTCTCTCCGCCAGGACATGCAGGTCATCGAGACGGCGAATGAAGAGCAGATACGTGATCTGTTCGATCACCTCGAGCGGGTTGGAAATGCCGCCGGACCAGAACGCATCCCAAACTCGATCGATCTTGCTCTTCAACTCTCCCGTGATCACGTCCTTAACCCTAGTGACGGACGGGTCATCGTGGGTCGACATGGCAGACCTCCTACTGGACAGACCATCTGGCCAGCCGAGAAACGTCGCACCAAGCCCCGACACAAAGACGCGGAGGCAAGGCGGCCCCAGGGCCAGAGGAGATTCTCGCCGTGGAGCCGGCCATGTCAGACCAATCAGCCCGAGAACATCCAGTTGCACTGCGGACCGTGCAACCGCGCCAAGGGTGCGTCGCCGACGTCGGGACAGATCTAGGCACAAAGTCCGGACGGGCACCCGGAATCTCGTTCGCGCGCCCGGTTAGCCGCTACCTACACTCGCCAGAGGCAAGGGGCGACAGCGGGCAAGGGGAACCAACAGATGATCTCGATCCACACAGTCGAGGCCCGCGACAACGCCATGCTCGACGTCACCTTCCAGAATCCTGAGGGCCGGGGCGAAGAGATTCGGCGAGAGATTGCGATGGCTCTCGATACGGCGATCAAGCAACTCAGTGATCGCGGGGTGGAGTATGCGAAGTTGCGTACTGCGCTCACGCCGCAGGTAGACAAGAGGGAGCTTGCCCTCCTCTTCGACTCCACCGTTATGAACGGCTGGTACGGCGGCGAAGCGGCAGAAGCCGTACTCCCGCACCTGGATCGGAAGTCGAACCACAGCATCCTGGCTGGAGACATCATCTTCAAGGATCTGGACTTCCTGCTCACGGCGCTAAATGCCGAAGGCGAGTTCTGGCGTGAGACGTCGATCCCGGTCAGTCAGCAGTTGTACGTCGTCTACATCACCAACCTGAGCGACGGCGGCTTCGATCGGCTTGTTGACGGCGTTCGGTCAAGCCGCGGCGCGATCGGCTACGTCGACTGCACGTACGCTGGGGTGACGAAGACGATCCTGTCGACCTGCATCGGGACGCGATACGTCAAGGTTGGGTCGGTCTTCGTGAACTCGCATCCGTTCGACGCCGACGAGGACGCCAATGAGAATGCCGCTGGGTGGCCGTTCGCCGAGCACGGATATTCGTACTGCTCAATCGCTGACCTCTACTTCGATCTCTTCTTGAGGTACAAGGTCGAGAGCGTGCTCTCTGGGTCGGCATTCAACGATGGTCACTTCTCGCTTGCGGCCGTCACGGGGATCTGGGCGGACCCGCGAACGTTGCCGCTTTCCGTCCATGAGGGAAAGCGCAAGTACTTAGAAGACGAAAAAGGCGGCAGTCTGGCGAAGGCTGGTCTGAGCGGCCACTCAGCGGACGAGATAGCGTCGAAGATCAAAGAGAAGATCGCCGCGAACTACATCTACAACTTGGTGTGGAACTCGGAGAAGGGCTACTCCAACTTCGCCACCATGATCGAGTTCAAGCACATGGGGCGAAAGGTCCGGCTCCGCGCGGCCCTCAAGTTCGAGGACGGCGAGTTAGGCCTCGTTTCGCTGTTCGGCTAGACCCACCCGCGATGCGGATCGCCTTCGCCGGTCGACGAGTCGGCTTCTGACGCCTCTGCCCGCACGCTGCGAAGTATGCGGGGGCTCTCGTCGAATCGCTCCCGTTGCGCAGCGGTGTAAGCAGACAGCGCTCGCCAACGCCGCAGCTCATTGGCAGCCGAAGCCACTCCCTCAACTCATGCGTCTGCTGCACGAATCGGTGCCGGCCGACCTATATCAGCCCATTCCGCCGCGACACGGCTTCACGGGTAACGAAGCAGAACGGTCACCCCTTCGAGCAGTAGACCCCTCGGTTGGCGAGACTAGTTGCCTCCAGAACTCGTTGGCTGACCCGGCGACGGAGATGTCGAAGTTCCCTCGGTAGGCGTCGTCGACGTGCTCGGCGCGGGTGTCGTGGGATCGTCGGACGGCTTGGCTGGTCCGTCACCACCGACCGCGGCCCACGCAGCGAACCCGAAGATCGCAACGGCGGCGACGACCAACACCGTGGCGCCGCGTGTGGCCTTGCTCATGGTGTTCAGCGCCAATGCGAGCGCTTGAAGGACCTTGGCGGCACCATCAGCCGTGATGGCTCGTCCCGCTGGCCCGAGCTGTGAAGGCTTCAGCATTCGGCCTCGGTAGTCGAGTAAGAGCACAAAGATCCCAGCTCCCAGCGCCAACAGACCAGGAAGGACGAGGAACATCGCCACCACCTGTGTCCCGGTGTCCTTGCCGAATGCAGCGCGCCACGCGATGACATAGGCAGGTAGAGACAAGACCACCACCAAGCCCGCAATCACTGCCGCAGACCAGCGTGCAAAGTCTGGAAACCACAAAGCGGGCTTTTCCTCGGGAGCGAGTTTCACGTGAACGGCGGCCTTCGCTGTGCGAGTGGTTGCACCGGTCGCAACTGTGGCTGTCACCTCGTACTGCCCAATGCCCGACTCGGATCCGGAAACCTGGATCGAGGGCCCCGGCGTTGGTTCGCCGGCGTTGCGGGTCCAGGCAAACGTTGCACCCGCCAGCGTTGCTTTGGCCAGTAGGGTCTGCGTCTCTCCGGGCACCAGATCGAGTTCCGCACCCGCTGGTTCGATGGTCACGCTCAGCTCGTCGGCCATGACATTTCTCCTGGGATCGAGGACCCCTCCCCCGCGTCAACAACGTAGCCGTGCCGGATTCGGACGGGCAACGCTTTCAAAGCGCCAGTCCACGCGAGCGGCCACGACACCTCTCGTATGTCCGACCGAGATCCGCAGCCCCAAGTGTTCGATACAGGTCGACCAGGCCACTCATGCGTCCTATCCCCGCGTTATCCACTCGATCGATCGACCGAAGGGACCCTGATCGTCTGCGGCTGCCCGACGGTCCATGCAAGTCTTGCCGAATGGATGAATCGTTCGTCCCAGATGCCACCGTATACATGGTCGGCAGGGTCGTATTCGAGTCGCAGCGCTTGGAAGAGGGCCTGAAGTACCTCCTCCTCTTCGATGACGTTAAGAATGGTCGGAGTACGACCGAGGAGGAACAACTGGCCCGGATCGAGGACCGGACTCGCGCGCGAGCACACCTTACGAATGCACGGAAGCAGGGACTCATCACGGAAGCGATCGAGGCGCTCTGCAACGACGCACTGGGGTATCGCGACAAGGTCGTCCATCGACTGATGCGCGAGCACGGCAGTGACTTCCAATCACCCGACGGACGGGCGAAGGTGACTGCCTTCGTCTCCGAAGCACATGACCAGATCAAAGTCGCGATCTACAACATCGCGCCAGCGGTGGTCGTAGCGGCCATGCGGATCGGATTTACCGAGGCGCATGTCTCTGGCTGGATCGAGAGGTCGAAACACCCGCTGGCAACATCTTGACTGCGAGTATGCGCCGGGCCTGACGAAATACGGCGAGATCGTGCTTGAACTCGACTGACACCAAGGACGCGAACCTCTGAGCGAGGGCAAAGCTGCCCTCGACCGGTTGGTGAAGTCGGTCCAAATGGACCGCTGCTCAACCGCCACAGGCCGAGCGTTAGGACCGCCCGACCGTTCGCGAGTTGCCGGCCGACAGTTGCGTCTTTCCGCCGCAAAGTGGCGCACGTTCTCGTCGTCGTGGTCCGTCGCCCCTTCATCAGAACCGAGGTGGAAGCGACACGCTCAAGTCACCAGCGATCGCCATGCGCTCGGCACCTCCTGCCGAAGGACGGCCACACCGAGCCCGACGTGAGCGACTGGAAACAGAACCGTTACTCGACAAGTGCCGCGGTGAAACCACGGCCGTCTGAACTGTTCTCGACCCGCTGACATCGGCGGGGCGCCCCTAGGGTTCCGTCTCCGGCAACGGAGGGCCTGGTCCGAGAGGGGAGGCGGTCGCACAGAGATGTACGACCGTTCCACGGCGGGACAAAAGCCCGGGAGGCCGACTGGCCCCGAGCTGCCGTGCGCGTTCTGGGCCTACCCATCGGAGGCACAGTGTCCACATCTCCCGACTCAAGCGCCGTAGATCTCGGCACTTTCGGCTACACCCAACAGCTCTCCCGTCGCGTCGGCAGCTATGCGTCGTTCGCTGCCGGCTTCTCGTTCGTCTCGATCCTGACCACCGTGTTCCAGCTGTTCGGCCTCGGCTTCAGCTTCGGCGGTACGGCGTTCTTCTGGACCTGGCCCGCTGTCTTCGCCGGTCAGCTCATGGTCGCCCTCTGCTTCGCCGAGCTCGCGGCGCGCTATCCCCTGTCCGGCGCGATCTACCAGTGGTCGCGACGGCTCGGCGGATCGATCGTCGGCTGGTTCGCCGGTTGGACGATGGTGATCGCGCAGATCATCACCGTGGCTGCTGCGGCCATCGCGCTCCAGGTCGTGCTCCCCGCGGTGTGGAGCGGCTTCCAGATCATCGGCAGCGACCCGACGCTGTCGTCGAAGTCGGGCGCCAGCAACGCCGTACTCCTCGGCGTCATCCTGCTCGCGGCCACCACGACCCTCAACGCGGTCAGCGTCCGGATCACCGCGATCGTCAACTCGGTCGGTGTGACCTGTGAGCTGGTCGGCATCGTCCTGCTGGTGATCCTCCTGTTCGGCCACGCCGAGCGCGGACCGTCGGTCGTCCTCCACACGACCAACCTCGACAACACCACCGGCTACGTCGTCCCGCTGTTGATCTCGGCGCTGATGGCGGCGTACGTGCTCGTCGGCTTCGACGCCGCTGGTGAGCTCTCTGAGGAGACCCACAAGCCGCGGGCGACCACGCCGCGCACGATCATTCGCGCGGTCGTCGCCTCCGGACTCGGTGGCGCGTTCCTGATCATCGCCGCGCTGATGGCCGCACCCAGCGTCACCGACGGCAACCTCGGCCTGGGAGGTCTCCCCTACGTCCTGACCAGCCAGCTCGGTACGACGACCGGCAAGCTCCTGCTGCTCGACGTCGCCGTCGCCGTCTTCGTGTGCACGCTCGCCATCCAGACGGCCGCCGCCCGGATGATCTACTCGATGGCCCGCGACAACGTGCTGCCCTACTCCAAGCAGCTCGCGAAGGTCTCCGCGAAGACGGGCACCCCCGTGCTCGCCACCGTCGTGCCCGGTGTCCTCGCTGCCCTCTGCCTCGTGGTCAACGTCGGCAACGCCGGTCTCTTCCTCGGCCTGGCGAGTGTCTGCATCATGCTGCTCTACATCGCCTACCTGCTCGTGACGACGCCGCTGCTCTACCGCCGCCTGACCGGCACTCCCCTGCTCGACGGCCTCGACGAGAACGGCAAGAAGCTCTTCTCGCTCGGACGGTTCGGCATCCTCGTCAACGCCATCGCGGTCGTCTACGGGATCGCCATGGCGATCAACCTGGCGATGCCGCGCGCGGAGGTCTACGACCCCGCCGGCGAGGGCTGGTACCTGCACTACCTGCCGCTGATCACGCTCGCCGTGGTCGGTCTGGGCGGCATGGCGGCGTACTTCGTCCAGCGCAAGGACTACCACCGCAGCCTCGGCGAGCCCGTCCCGTCCTTCTCGTTCGCCCTCCCGGGCCTGCGGACCGCGGAGGAGGAGGCATGAGCGACTTCACCCATGAGGTCCCCGGTGGCGCGGCCTGGTCGTTCCCGATCCGTGCCGGGCGTCTGGTGACGCTCACGGCGCTGGGCGATGACGCCTGCGTGAGCACCCTGCTGTTCGGACCCGATCGGCTCGACCGGTTGAACGTCCCCGACACCCTCAAGGCGCAGATGTCGGCGTGCATCAAGGCCCCGATGGTGTTGATGTCCGACCGCGGGGTCGCCCTCGCATCGGTCGTCTCCTCCAGCCTCGACTGGCACGACTGCCTGACCGGGTTCGGGTCCGATGCGCACCTGGCGAGGTTCGGCCCGTCGTCATACGCCGTGGACCGCAACGACTGGAAGCGCTCCGCCCGCACCGGCCTGGTCAGCGAGCTGACCAAGCACGGGCTCGGCGAGGCCGACCTGCACGGCAGCGTGAACTTCTTCAGCAAGGTCGGCATCACCGATGACCCCCACGGGACGCTCGGCCTGCTGACCGGTGTCTCCCACGAGGGCGACACGGTCACGCTCCGCACCGAGGTCGACGTACTGCTCGTCTTGGCGACGGCGCCGCATCCGCTGTCGACGACGCCGTACGCGCCCGCCGGAGTCCGGATCGACGTCGCCATCGCGGAGCCCGTCACTTCCGACGATCCGAGCTGGCAGTTCCGTGACGAGAGCGCCCGCGCCCTCGAGCAGGCCAGGAGGCTCGCGGCATGACCACGACACTCCAGGCGACCGTGCTCGACACGGTCGTCCAGGCCGGCGACGGCGCACTCATCCGGGTCCCCGCGGGCGGCCGGCTGCGCATCGTCGACACCCACGGCAACCAGGCCGTCGACACGTTGCTCTACGACGCCGACGACATCGACAACCGCTACTCCGCCTTCGACACGATCCGTGAGCAGGGTGCGGTCTACCTGACCACCGGCTCGCGGCTCCTGAGCACCAGGCTCGACGAGCTCGCCGTGATCAGCGACGACACCTGTGGTCGCCACGACACCATCGGCGGCGCGTGCGCGCAGGAGTCCAACGTCATCCGGTACGGCGAACACGTGCGCCACCAGCACGCGTGTCGCCAGACCTTCCTGGCGTACGGCGCCGCGGCCGGCATCGGGCAGCGGCAGCTCGGGCACAACATCAACTTCTTCATGAACGTGCCTGTCGATTCCCTGGGGAACCTCAACTTCGAGGACGGCGTCTCCGCTCCTGGGAAGTACGTCGAAATCGTCGCCAGCCGCGACATCCTGGTGCTGATCAGCAACTGCCCGCAGCTCAACAACCCCTGCAACGGCTGGGACCCGACCGCGGTGCAGCTGCTCGGGTGGTGGGAGTCGTGAGCGGCCTGTCCGTCATCAGCGCCGGCATCCAGACCACGATCCAGGACCTCGAAGGCCGCACTGGCCTGTGGGACGTCGGCGTCCCGCCGTCCGGGGCCTTCGACGAGTTCAGCTTCGCCCTGGTGAACGCGGCGGTCGGCAACTCGTGGAGTGCCGCTGGCCTGGAATGTGTCGTGCGCGGGCCGGTCCTCACAGTCTCGACCGATCGGCAGGTGTGCGTCGGAGGCGCTGCCACGCAGGCCACGATCGACGGGCGCCCGTTGCCCCCCGGCACGGTCGTCTGGCTGCGCGCGGGCTCGGTCCTCGACGTGGGTCCGCTCGACGGTCCCGGCTTCCGCGGCTACGTCGCCGTGCAGGGCGGACTCGACGTACCCCGCGTGCTGGGCAGCCGGGCGACCTTCATCCTCGGCGGCTTCGGCGGTCTCGAGGGCCGCCCGCTGGTGGACGGAGACGCCGTTCCGCTGGGACGGCTGGGCAACCAGTCGGCACCTGCCGACGTCTCGGCCCTCCTCCCCGACCTGGCATCTGACTGGGCACTCCGGGTGATCCCGGGGCCGCACGGCGCACCGACCCACCTCACCTTCGAAGGCGTGGAAGCCCTCTTCGGTGAGACCTGGACGGTCGACCACCGCGTCGACCGGACCGGTGTGCGGCTGGTCGGCCCGACGCCCGGCTGGGCCCGCGAGGACGGCGGCGAGGCCGGCCTGCACCCGTCGAACCTGCACGACTCGGCGTACCCCGTGGGCGGGATCATGCTGTCCGGCGACACCCCGGTGATCGTCGGCAAGGACGGCCCGTCGCTCGGCGGCTTCGTCGTACCGGCCGTGGTGATCGGCGCCGATCGGTGGATCCTCGGACAGCTGCGGCCCGGCGACTCCGTGCGGTTGGTCCCCACGACACCGGAGGACGCCGCCGAGGCGATGCAGCACCGTCGGGCACTGCTCGCGTCGCTCCACTCGCAGCCCGTGCAGGAGACGAAGGCGGCACCGGCTGCACGCCCCCTCGAACTGCAGTCGTACGACGCCGACGGCACCGCGCCGTCGTACACGATCCGCAGGTCGGGCGACCGGCACCTGCTCGTCGAAGCAGGACCAGCCGAGCTCGACCTGCGGATCCGGGTCTGGATCCACCTCCTGGCCCAGGCCCTGCGCAGCGACCGTCCCGACGGCGTGACCGAGATCGTGGAAGGCGTCCGGTCGCTGCTGGTCCAGGTCGACGACGCCCGACTCGGGCTCGACACCCTGGCCAAGCACCTGGCGGTCCTGGCGGGCGGGCTGGCCGATCCGGCCACCGTGACGATCCCCGCGCGCGAGGTCTCGCTCCCGATGGCGTTCGACCACCCCGAAGCCCACGAGGCGATGCGCCGCTACGCAGCGACGGTCCGACCGGACGCCCCGTGGTGTCCCGACAACGTCGAGTTCATCCGCCGGGTCAACGACCTGACGGATCGTGCAGACGTCTTCGACGTGGTGGCCGCCGCGACGTACCTCGTCGTGGGGTTGGGCGACGTCTACCTCGGAGCGCCCGTCGCCGTACCCATCGATCCACGGCACCGACTGGTCACCACGAAGTACAACCCAGCCCGCACGTGGACCCCGCAGAACGCCGTGGGCATCGGCGGGATCTACCTCTGCATCTACGGCATGGAGGGGCCGGGCGGCTACCAACTGGTCGGCCGCACACTGCCGGTCTGGCGGCTGCCCGGACTCGCCGAGGAGCAACGCGACGAGCAACCGTGGCTGCTCCGCCAGTTCGACCGGATCCGCTTCCACCCGGTCAGTGCTGACGAACTCGCGCACCAACGCGCCGACATCAAGGCCGGTCGCGCCGACCTGGTGACCCGGCCCGCGACCTTCTCGATGGCCGAGGTCAACCAGTTGGAGGCCGAGGCCGCCGGAGAGATCGCCACGCTGCGCGCGCAACGACGCGCAGCCTTCGATGCAGAAAGGCAGCGGTGGGTGTCATGACGACCTTCATCTCGCGATTGTCGGCCGCACAGGTTGCGGCCTTCGAGGGCCGGCCGGGGCCGTTGGCGGACCTTCGCTTCGCCATCAAGGACAACATCGACCTGGTCGGAATCCCCACCACCGCTGGGGATCCGCGCCGTTCGGCGCCAGCGGTGGCCAGCGCCTTCGCCGTGCAGCGGCTGATCGAGGCGGGTGCCGTGCCGGTCGGGAAGACCAACCTCGACCAGTACGCCACCGGACTGGTCGGCACGCGTTCGCCGTACGGCGCCTGCAGCTCGGTCTACTCCGACGAGCACATCAGCGGAGGCTCCAGCTCGGGCAGCGCCGTGGCCGTCGCGTCCGGGGAAGTCGACTTCGCCCTGGGCACCGACACCGCCGGCAGCGGCAGGGTCCCGGCGGCGTTCAACGGGCTGATCGGCGTCAAGCCCACGCGCGGCCTGGTCTCCACCACCGGGGTGGTCCCGGCCTGCCGGTCCCTGGATTGTACGACGGTCCTCGCGCGCTCCCTGCCCCTCGCGAGGAAGGTCCTCGACCAGATCGCCGTCTTCGATCCAGCCGACGCCTACGCGCGAAGGATCACCCCACGCGCGTTCGGCGACAGGCCCCGGATCGGCATCCCGACCAACCGGCTGGACCTCGATCCGCTGCACCAGGAGGCGTGGGCACAAGCCATCGCCGAGACTGACGGCGCCGTGGGGGTGGACATCTCACCCCTCCTCGAAGCGGCTGCGTTGCTCTACTCGGGCCCGTGGCTGGCCGAGCGCTGGCTGGCCTTCGGCGCAGCGCTCATCGACGATCCGGCCGTCGACCCGACGGTCCGCACCATCGTGACGAAGGGCCGCGACCTCAGCGCAGCGGACGCCTTCGCGGGCTTCCACCGGCTCGCGGAGCTGGCGCGCGACGCCGAGCCGATCTGGGAGCAGATCGACGCGCTGCTGCTCCCGGTCACGGCCACCCATCCGACTCTCGCGGAGGTCGCGGCCGACCCGATCGGCGTGAACACGCGGCTCGGCCAGTTCACCAACATGACCAACCTGCTCGACCTGTGCGCCGTGGCGTTCCCCGGTCCGGTGCGGAGTGACGGGCTGCCGTTCGGCGTACAACTGCTGGCTCCTGCCGGTTGCGACAACGCCCTGCTCGACCTCGTCGAGCACCGGGTCGAGCAACGGGAAGGCACCTTGGTCGCCGTGGCCGGCGCCCACCTGACCGGACAACCCCTCAACGCCGATCTCGTCCGCCGCGGCGGCAGCCTGGTCACCACGACCCGGACCGCCACCGACTACCGGATGTACGTCGTCGACGGCCCGCTCCCCCGCCCCGGCCTCACCCGCACGGACGGCAAGCCAGCCGGCGAGGGCATCGAGGTCGAGGTGTGGCGCCTGCCCGCGGACGCACTGGCGGGCTTCATGGGAACCATCGCACCACCTCTCGCGATCGGTCCTGTCGAGCTCGCCGACGGCAGCCAGGTGCTCGGGTTCGTCTGCACCGCCGACGGTGTCGACCCCGACCGTGAGATCACGGCGTACGGCGGCTGGCGGGCTTGGCTGGACGCCCGGGCTCCCGCGTAGGGGTGCCCGCGCGACGGCCAGCCGCCTGGTGCCCCCGTCCGCCGTCAGCGTGCCCCAACTCTTGCGCGAATTGCCTCACACCCGAGGCGCCGGAGTGCTTCAGTGAGTGAGAAGCGTGACCTGGTGGCACTCGGATCGGATTCGCATCGAAGGCGGGGCTGAGGAACATGAACGATGCCGCGGCACTCAGAAGTCGCATCCGCTACACCGAGTTCAAGCGCCCGGCGCTGCGAGGTATCGCGTTCTTCTTCCTTCTGCTCCCGGTGCTGGTGCGTGGGCTGGAGAACGGTGCCGACCGATGGATTGTCGTGGCATTGGGCAGTGTCTCGGCCGGCAATCTGGCCTACGCACAGTGGAAGCTGAGCCGAGTCACCCCGCTTTGGCCGCGGTTCGCCATCCCCAGCGTCGGAGCGTGCGTCGTCGCGTTCGCCGCCATGGTGTGGGTTCTCTGCAAGCACGCCGAACCCGCGATGTGGGCCATTGCCGGAGCCCTTCTCGTCGCCGCCATTGCAAACATCACGGCCCTGACGATCGCCGACCCCATCCGCAGCATGGACCAACCAGCGATCTCTCAGCCATCGGCCTACCCGGAGTCCATCGGTACACCGGACGAGTTCGAGGGCGATGCCATCGCGTGCTCAGGGGGTGGCATCAGGGCGGCAGCATTCTGCCTGGGCGGTGTGCAACGGCTGCGCACCTCGACCGGACAGGAACCCACGTACTACGACGGCTCCAAGCGGGTCTTCGGCGTCAGCGGTGGGGGCTACATAGCCGCCTCGTTGCACCTGGCCAGGATCAACAGCAGACAAGAAGTGCAGGCGAACCTGTTCGCGCCGGGTTCACCAGAGGAGGAATGGCTGCGACGGCGCTCGAAGTACCTGTTGCCGTCGGGCTCGATCGTTCCGGGCGCACTGGCGCTGCTGTACGGGATCGCCGTCAACGTCGTACTGATCGGCCTGACGTTGTTCCTGGCGGCTTGGTACGCCGGGTGGCTGCACACTCGCATGGGCGGGGTGTGCGGCAGTTCTGACGAGATCACCACGGCCACCTGTCTCGTCAACGGAAACGTGGCCGGATGGAACCCGGACATGTGGTGGGTGATCGGTGGCCTTGCCTTGCTCGGCCTTGGGTTGG
The DNA here is from genome assembly GCF_014108865.1 of Nocardioides sp. WS12. Lineage (NCBI taxonomy): Bacteria > Bacillati > Actinomycetota > Actinomycetes > Propionibacteriales > Nocardioidaceae > Nocardioides > Nocardioides sp. WS12. Next base: position 3,633,528 of record NZ_CP053928.1, read on the forward strand.
CGGCGTTCGTTGCTGACAAGGCCCTCACGAAGTTCCGCCTGCTGGGCTCGCACCCGTTCCCGTTGCCCCAGTTGAGCCGCCTGCTCGTGGCGAGCGGCTCGGTCATTGGTGTGGTGTGCGTCGTGATGCCGTGGCTCATCGTGAACCTGAGCAACGCGACCATCGCCAACGAGCCGACCAAGGTCGTCGCCAAGGCCATGAGCACTGCGGGACTTGCCACGCCAGAAGCCTGCCGCGACGCGATCGAGGAGTCCTTCGAACGCGAAGCTGCGCAGTCCTGGCTGACCACCTCCGACCGCTCCAAGGGCGTCACCTTCACCTATGGCGCCTGCGGCGACGAGTGGACCGACGACAGCGTCGTGTTCGCCCCGAAGGGGTCGGCAATCGATGCCAGCGACAACGCCCTGTGCAAGACGGACGCGACCGGCCCACGGCCGGCGTACTGCGACGATCGCGAGGACGAGGGCATCTCGGCCTGGGAACGCTTCGGCGCCTGGCTCGCCGCTGCCGGTGCCCTGATCGCAACCGCGCGCGGACTGGCGCGCGGGCTTGCCGGCGGCGGTGCGTCCTCGGAGAAGCCCTCGCGACTGGCCAAGATCTTCGACGCCATCGTCCGAACCGTGCTGCCGTGGGCGGCGGTGGTCCTGCTGGGCCTTGTTGTCGCCGTCCTGCTGATCACGCAGGTCCGTGACAATCTGGTCGATCCTGACCGCCTCACACCGGACGCCCACTGGTTGTGGATCCCGGCGCTCATTGCCGGGATCCGCCTGCTGACCGATGCCATTCAGTCGTCGCTGCATCCCTACTATCGCGAGCGGCTCTCCGACACCTTCCTGATCCGGCGCAGTGCGACGGCGACAGAAGCCGAGGCGTTGCCGTACACGGAGCCGACCCACGTCCATCAGTCCTCGCCTCCGAAAGTCTTTCTCCAACCGGGGCCTGAGTTGACGGTCTGTTGCGTTGCGAATGTGAGCGATCGCGAGTACATCCCGGCAGCACGCGGTTGCGCCTCCTTCCTCTTCGAGACCAATGCGGGAGGCGGGCGAATTGGCATCAGTGATGCCCGGCTACCGCGGGGACGTCTCCAAGCTGCCGAGCGGTACTCCGCAGAGTCCGATCCACAAGGCGTGGACACCACGATCGCCGCGGCGATGGCGACGAGTGGCGCGGCATTCTCACCGTTGGCAGGGAGGCAGAGCGGACGGCTGCGGCCCTATCGCGTGCTCCTTGCACTGGTCAACGCTCGGCTGGGCGTGTGGCTCCCGAATCCCTACCTGGTACCGGACGAAGTGAAGTCGTTGGCGCCGGACGGCAAGCCCGGCGTGGGCCAGGGAATCAAGTGGGCGTTGATCCGCACCCTGCGGCCAGGCCCCTTCCGGATCTTCAAGGAGGCCTTCGGAGCACTGTCGATCTACGACAATCGCATCTACGTCACCGACGGAGGCCACTACGACAACACCGGGATGGTGGAAGCCCTCCGCGTCCGGCCCAGACGCCTCGTGGTTCTCGACGCGTCGGCAGATCGCCGAGACAGCCTGGATGCGCTGGGTGATGCCATCGTGACCGCACGCATGGACCTCGGCCTCGTGATCAAGCCGGTGCACGAGGAGGATGTCTCAAGGATCAAGGGGCATGTCGACAAGGACTCGGGCGAGTATCAGGCTCCGGAGCAAGGCTGGATCCACCTCGAGGCGAGCACCGTGGACGATCCAACGACACGTGTCTGCGACATCTACTTCGTGAAGAACGTCCTCACGAAGTCAGCGGGCATCGGACTGGACGGGTACGCCGCCGACAACCCGGCGTTCCCGATCACGGCAACCGCGAACCAGTCCTACGGCGAGTACGACTTCGAGGCGTACCGCTTGCTCGGGTACAGCAACACAGCAGACATGATGCAGAGCTGGGACACCGCACCCCCGGGCCCTGCTCTCGCCGTGTGATCTCAGAAGTCGGTGATGTCCGCGTAGATCGCCGCGTGGTCGGACGCTTCGTGTTCCTTCTTGTCCAGCGTCGCGAAGATCTCCCACGGGTCCTTCGTGCGGTTGCCGCGGTACACGCCCTTGCGGAACACGCCTCCCCCGGTCGCCAGGTCGAAGAGCGGCTGCGACAGCAGGATGTAGTCGATCTTGTCCTTCTCGTTGCCCGACCCGTAGGTGCCCTTGCGGTGGTTCCAGTCGAACGCCGCGTGCGCGCTGATGTCGGTGAGGCCGGCCAACCCGATGAGTGGCTTGAGCGAATCGCTGGCCGGGTCGTCGTTCAGGTCACCCGTGATGGCGACGTACTCAATCCCTTCAAGTCGCAGGGCCTTGTAGATCGCGGCGACCCGGCGGGCCTGGCGCTTGCGCTTCTTCGCACCGATGGGGTCGCCCTGCGAGGCGTACCCCTTGGACTTGAAGTGGTTCGCCAGCACCACGAGGCGACTGCCGGCGGGCGTGTCGAAGTGGTACTCGCAGCAGTCCCGCGAGAAGACCGGCCCCGTCGCGTCCTCGTCGAAGATGTGGGTGCGGATCTGGACCAGCGGGTACCCCGCGCCCGCCATGCACCCCACGTCGATCCCGCGGGAGTCGTTGCCCTCCACCACCATCGTCTGTGGGTACGGCGTCCCGCCCACCGCGGGCAGCATGGCCCGGCTGAACATGTCCAGGCCCGGGCGGTTGTCCGCCTCGATCACGGTGAGGACATCGGCAGCAAGTTCGTCGATGACCATCGCGGTGTGTTCGGTGGCACGGACGCTGACCGCGACCGTCTTGAGCTCGACCCAGCCGACCCAGTCGGCCCGGCCCTTGGCGATCAGCGTGACGGCGCCGGTCGTCGGGCGGCGCAGGAGCGACCCGCGCAGCTTGCGCAGACGCACGAAGGTGCCCTCGTCGTCGTTCAGCACCCCCAGTTGGTCCAGGAGGTCGAGGATCTCCGCCTCGACGCCCTGATAGCCGGCCAGCTCGAAGAGCGTCGAGACCCTCGCGTGCGCCGCGAGGATCCTGCTCCGGGTGTCACTGTCGGCCTCGTTGGCGTCCATGGCCTTCGGGCGCGCAAAGAGGTTCTCCACGTTGAATGATGCGAGCCTCATGCATCCACGGTGATCAGATCGGGCCGCCAGAACAATGGCCCATTCGGGTCTCGACCGGGCGACGGTCGGCTCCTACAATCCGAGCCGGTCGGGTCAGGGCAGCGGCAGGTCCAGAGCCCGTCGGATCGATTGTTCCGCGCCTCGTCGTGGGCACCCTTCGCCGACGACGAAGTCGATCAGGAGCGGCGCCAGGATGCGGATGGGGCCCTTCTCGCGCGTGACGTAACCCGAGCCTTCGAGCATCGCGTAGCCATGGGCGATGGTCCACCAACGGAACGCCAGTGCGGAGCCGCCGGCTTCGCGCAGTCGCTTCTTCTCGACCGCTCGCTGGAGGGTTGCCCCCACGCGATCGAGGGTTCCGGCACGGCCGACGGCGAGTTCATCAGGGGTGACCGCCTGGTGGGAGCCGACGCGGGCGACGCCGAACATCACGGCGTACAACTCGGGGTTCTCGCGCGCATGGTCGACGTACGCCGCGGTCTGCCGACCGAGATCGCCGATCGGGTCGTCCGTGGGCTCGATCGCGACGAACCGACTCTCCAGACGATCAAAGCCGTCGTCGACCACGGCGTCGACGAGCGCGTCCATCGATCCGAACTGGCTGTAGACGGACATTGTCGAGGTCCCCGCCTCGCTGGCGACGCGGCGGACGCTCAGCGTCGCTGCGCCGCCCGAGGCGACGAGGCGCGCGGCCGCCGCGGTCAGACGCTCCCGCATCGGTCCGCCCGTGAGTGCACTCACATCGCTCGACATGTTCTCCAGTATCCATCACACTTGTAATAACAGTCGTTATAGCAAGGAGTCCCCGTGAGCACCACCGCCAGAAAAAGAGCCAGCCTGCTCGGCTGGGGAGCCATCACGGCATTGGCGGTTCTCTACGGGCCGATGGCGATCGAGTACATGTGGCGCTTCTTCAACCCCGATGCGCCACAGCTCTGGAATCACACCTTCGGCGCGATTGTCGACCATGACGAGGTCTACGGTCCGGGGTCGATCCACGCCGAGAAGGCAGTCGACTACTCCGAGAACCGCTACGTCCTGCTCCTCCACACCTCCGCCGGCGGCATCGCGATCGTGCTCTTCGCTGCGCAGTTCTCCGCACGCGTGCGCCGCAACCTCGCCCGCCACCGCGCCATCGGACGGTCCGCCATCGCCATCGCGCTGATCGGCATGGTGGGCGCCATGGGCTACCTGCTCGCCGTCGGCCCCGAGGGAATCTTCGACGGCCCCGGGTTCTACCTCCAGCTCTGGGCTCTCGCCCTCGGCACCACGATCGGCGTGACCCTCGGCCTCGCTGCTGCCGTCAAGCGACAGATCGCCATGCACCAGGCCCTGATGGCCTACGCGTTCGCCCTCCTGCTGACCGCGCCACTGCTGCGCGTCGGCTACCTCCTGCTCGGCAACCTCTGGCCGGAAACCACCCAACTGGAGACCAACCTCGCCGGAGCCGCCTTCCTCGCAACGTGGGCACCGCTGGGCGCCTTCCTCGCCGCCCGCGCACTGGACACCCGCCAGCGGCGCACCTCGGCGATCGGCCCACTGCCCGGTCGCGCCCTCGACATCGGTGTCCTCGCCGCGGCCGTTGTCGCGACAGCGGTCCTCGCAGGGCGCTACGCGGCGGCCTTCGACGGACTCGACCGCGTGACGACGACGGGCCTCATCGGCGCCGCCGCCGGCATCGCGATTGCCGTGACCAACCACGTAGCCGCCCGACGCGCGGGGAACAGCCTGGCCGCCGAGGAGTGGCGCGTCATCGGCCTTTCCCTGCTCGCCGGCGCCCCCACCGGAGTCGTGCTGTGGGCCCTGTACGACCTGCCCTTCACCACGTACGACGCCTACGTCGGCATGCTGCTGACCGCGCCGGCCCTCGCCCTGAGCGTCGGCTTCCTGGTCGTCGTCTGGCGTCGACGCGTCGTACGACGCAGTGCGAACCTCCCAACAGCAAACGTGCCTACGGCAGCTTGACCTCAGCCAGCACCGTCTTCACACCCGACGGGTCGACGTCCTCACCGGCGGCGTACGCCCGCGGGACGAAGCCGAAGTCGTTGTCGCTGATGATCACCAGCGTCGACTTGTTCTTCAACGCAGCGCCCTCGACCTTGCCAGGAACGCCCGCGACACCGGCCAGGTTGACCAGGAGAGCCTTGTCGGCCTCGGTCACCAACGGGTCGGTCGGGTCGAGCGTGATCGTGTAGAAGCGGGCCTCGGTGTCGGTGCGCTCCTGGACGACGAGGTGCGTCTGGTCGACCGGGATGAGCGCAGAGATCTTCAGGTCCCGTCCCCGAGTGCCGGCCGCGAAGGTAGAGGCGGCGTCGAAGCGGTAGCCGTAGCGGTGCAGCGTCGTGCCGGTCGTCGTATCGAAGGAAACCAGCTCGGTGATGATCCGGTCCCGGTCGCCCGACACCACGACGGAGCTCTGCAGCGCCACCACGATGGTCTTGCCGTCGGACAGCAGGGCGATGTCCTCGAAGCCGCGGTTCGCGCGGCGCTTCGACAGGTCAGCGGGCAGTGAGCCGTTGACCGGGTAGTCGACACCAGCAGCGGCGTAGTCATCCTCGAGCCCCGCGGGGACGTGGCGCGCGATCACGTGACCGGTCGGGTCCACCTCGACGATCGACGGGCCGTACTCATCGACGAGCCAGAAGTGACCGTCCGCCGTGCGCACGACACCCTCGGTGTCGACGCCGTTGGCGTTGTAGTCGAGCAGCGTCGTGCCGTCGCCGGCGAACGGCGCCGGGTCGCCGGGCACCGCGAAGTTCGGGAGCCCCGTGACCGGGTCACCGGCCGGCGTCACGAGCGGAATGGACTCCAGTACGTCGAGCCGGGTGCCGCGCGCGCGGACCTTGACCAACGACGGGGTGAACTCCGGGACGATGAACGTGCGGGTGTCGCCGATCTCGCCGTTCGGGCCGCGGTCCGTGACGGTCCAGTACTCGTTGCTCCCCAGGGCGAAAAGCCCGCTGCCGATGCCGCCCAGTTCGACGCCGCGGTCATCGACGACGGTCCCCTGGAAGTCCTCGAGAGAGAGCGCGTCGAGGGTGGTCCGCTTGTCGACGTACGGCGTGGTGGCGGCCAGGGCAGGGGCGGCAACGAGGCCGGTTGCAGTCAGCAGGGCGACTGCGGGAAGAAGGCGCATGGCGCGACGCTAGGAGTCGCACCCAACGGCCGGTCGACGTCGTGGTGGCGTCGACGTGAACGGCGCGGGCCACTTCCGCGGCAACACCGAACAGCCCCACCAGTTCGGCACCTGGCGGGGCTGTTCGCGGTAGCGGATCAGTGACAGCTAGTAATAGAGCCGACGGTTGCCGTTGATCGGGACCAGGTTGAGCACCAGGCCCACAACGACGAGGATCGCTCCGATCGTGGTGAGGATCGAGATGCTCGCCACGAGACCGACGATGAGAAGGATGACGCCCAGGGTGACCATTTTCTGACTCCGTTCAGACAGCGGTTGTTGAAACCCGCAGTACCCGAAGTCCCGTCTTTCATGTTGCGTGCGTGGCCCGCGGTCAGAGCGGCGTGGGCTCGTCGAACCGGGCCTGCATCCGCTCGGTCCACGTGCTCAGGACCACGGAGTCCGGCGACAGGCCCAGGGAGGCGAGCTCCTTGGCGATCGGGTGTGAGCCGAGGGTCAGTGACACCTCGCCATCGAAGTACATCCCGCTGCCGCTGCCGCCCTGGGTGAAGCCGGTGACGTGCGGTCGGCCGTCGATGACGGTGTAGGCGGCCAGCGCCATCGGCGGCATCTCGTCGTCGCCGCCTCGCGGCAGGGTGACGTCGACGACGAGCTCGCCATCCATCGTGAGCACCCAGCGCGTGGCGGTCTCGGTGTTGGTCACCTCGATCTGTTCGACGGACTTGGGGAAGCCCCAGATCTGGTTGCCGGCAGCGCAGGTGAACGACTCAGTGACCGGGAGGTGGGTGATGAACGTGCCGTCCTCGCCCCCACCTTCGGGACGGACGAAGAGGATGGTGCCGACCTCCAGATAGGCACCGAGGTCGTTGTCCTTGTAGTCGATCAGCGCGAGCGCGAATTGCGCGCGGCCCGGCGCGCTCTCAATGACCTCGAAGCCAGCCGGGGCCAGGGCCCGTGCCGCCTCGAGGTCGACGTCGAAGATGACGGTGGCATTGGACCCATCCCGTACGTCGACGGGCATGGTCACGGTCTGGCCGAGGATGTCGTGGGTGATGGTCACGAGCAGAAGTAGAACATGTTCTACACCGATCCGCGATCAGGTCGCCGCGTCCGGCATCCCCTCGAACGGCGCACCGACGAGGGTCACGACACCGACAAAGCGGGCGGACGCCCCGAGCCAGACCGAGCCGCGATCCGTGCGGAGGACGCCGCGGCCGAGTTGCAGGTCGAAGACACCGATCTTGAGCCGACCGCCCTCGGTCACGAGCGCGACTTGGCCGCGACGGGGCTTTTGGGCGGGATCGACGATCAACTCGGTGCCGGCCGGCCAGCCGTGCGAGGCCAGGGCGTCGTTCCTCAGTCGGAAGCGATTGGAGTCGGTCGGCGGTGCGACCCGCGGGCGTCGTGCTCGCTCTGGGTGGTCGCCGGTCTCGGCCGTCGACGCGAGGTCGAACGGCAAATGATCCTGCACCCCGTCCACCCGCCGGCCCGAACGCATGTTCGAAGCGTACCGGTAGGCGCGGCTCCCTGGAGTGCAGCCGCGATCTGGCCGGAACGCAAGTAGAATTTGCCCTACGTCGATCGCCGTAGCGTGAGGTCAGATCAGCGTGCCGATGTCGTTGCGCACGATGTTGTCGAGGGCGCGTTCGGCGACGGCGGCGATCGTCATCGAGGGGTTGCACCCGGCGGTGGTGCCCGGGATGAGCGCACCGTCGAGGACATAGAGGCCCCGCTGGCCCAGCACGCGGCCGTCGAGGTCGCACGTCGTGCCCATCGAGGCGCCGCCGAGCGGGTGCCACGTGCTGGGTACGACGAGGTGCGTGTCCAACACCGGACCGGTGAGCCCGGCAGTCGCCCGAATCCGCTGCCCGATCCGCCGGTGCACTGCGGTGTCGCCGTTCGCCGGCCAGTCGAGGACAGCGCGGCCGGTCAGGTTGTCGTACCGGAACTGTCCGCGACCCTCACTGACGCCGAAGCCGACGAGCATCGTGGCGACGTTGGTCGCCAGTGGCACCGGCGGGATCGAGGCCTGGATGATCGTGTTGGCCAGCGCCGGGTTGGCCCATTCCTTCGAGCCGTAGACGACCGGGCCACCCTGGGCTGCGCCGAAGTTGTCGATCAGATCGGTCCAGACGTAGATGCGGTCTCCGTTGGTGCCCCAGTCGGTGCCGAGTTCGTCGGGCAGGTCAGTGACCGTTCCCCGGGCCCGGGCCTCGACGAGGAGTCGGGTCGTGTTCATGGTGCCCGCGGCCATGATCAGCGCACCGGTGGTCATCTCGATCCGCTCGAGCACTTTGCCGGACTCGTCGGTCCGGTTGACGCTGAGCACCCACGACCCGTCCGCTGACCGGGCGACCCCGGTGACCTCATGCAGGGTCCGGACGTTGACGTTGCCGGTCGCGATCGCGCTGTCGATGTAGGTGACGTCGACGCTGTGCTTGCCGCCGTTGTTGACGCCCATGGCGCCTGCGCCGTTGGTGTAAGCCGGCTTCATCTCGCCGCGGAGCTCGGCCAGCGCGTAGTCCCAGTCGATGGGCATCGGGATCTTCTCGACGCCGTACCCGGCCCTCTCCGCCTGCCGTTTGAACACCCGCGGCGCCTTGTAGTTGGAGGTGTTGATCAGCTCGTCGGGCGCGGTCTCGACCTGCAGCATCTGCGCGACCCGCGGGTAGTAGGTGCTGTCCATGAGCCCGAAGTCGAGACCACCGGGCATCACCTGCTCGAAGACCTCGGCTGCCGGCTGCAGCGTCATGCCCTGGTAGACGAGCGAGCCGCCGCCGACGCCTGCGGCACACATGGCGAGCATGTTCTTGCCGAGGACCGGTTCGACGAGTCCGACGTACGGACTCACGTCGAGCAGGCCTCCGGTGGCCGGCCCCAGGGCGCCACCGAGTAGTCGCAGCGTGGCCTGCACCGCCTCCGGGGTGGTGCCGTGCCAGAGGAGCTTCTTGTCGGGCGCGAGCACGTTGGGGAACGTGGTCGAGTTCGGCCCGGTCCGCCACCAGCGGCCGCGCTCGAGCACCGTCACAGGGACGCCCGCCTGGCCGAGTCGGAGCGCGCTCACGCCGCCACCGAAGCCGGATCCGACGACGATGACGCGGTGTCGCTCGTGGCTGACGGGCACCGATCCCACGTCGGCGCGGGCCGGGACAGGGGCCACCGAGCTGGCCGTGGCGGCCACGGCTGCGGCCGCGGCACCTGCGAGGAACGTACGACGAGAGGGGTGCATGAAGTCTCCGAGGGAGGTAGAGGCGGGGAGCATTTGGCATCAAGTGACTTCAGTGGCACTCAGTGTCAGCACAGGCTAGGGCATGTCCGTTCCGAGCACCACGACCCGCCGGTACGGTGACCCCCATGTCCGAGCCCGCCGACTCCACCCTGCGCACCTTCGCGCGCGGAGCGATCCGAGGTCACGTGCTCGCGCAGGCGTGGTCGTTGTTCGCGGAGCACGGGTTCGACCAGGTCACGGTCGAGCAGATAGCCACGGCCTCGGGCATGTCGCGACGCACGTTCTTCCGCTACTTCCCGAGCAAGGACGCGCTGCTCGGCGAATTCCTGGCCGACGTCGGTCAGCAACTCGCCGACCAGATCGAGGCCAGACCGGCCACCGAGTCGGCGTGGACCGCGCTGAGCGCAGTGCTGACTGACCTGGCTCGCGTCGCGGACGATTCGCCGAGCCTGGCCGCCCAGGTGCTGGACATGCTCAAGCCGGCGTCGACCCGGGCCTTCGTCGAGCAGCGTCGCCAGCGCTGGATCGACCTGTTCGCTCCCCTGGTCGGCGCCCGACACCCTGAGCTCACGCCCATGGCGCGGGTTGCCATTGCCGCCTGCGCGATCGCCTGCCTGGATGCGGCGCAGGAGCACTGGCGGACAAACCCCGGCAGCTCCTACGGCGACTACCTGGACGAGGCGCTGCGCTCGGTGACCCCAGTACTGCCCTGACGCCATTCCGTCGGTCTCCCGGGCTGGCATGCTCTCCCCCATGAAACTCCCGTCCCAGCGCGACCTGTTCCTCGCCACGCTCGACGCTCACCAGAAGATCTACGAGACGTCCCGCGGGCTCGTCGGACACCGCCTGCTGATGGGGATGCCGACGTTGCTGCTGCGGACCACCGGGCGCAAGAGCGGCCTTCGTCGTACGACGGCGTTGGTCTACGCGACCGACGGCAACAACCGCCTCGTCGTCGGGTCCAACGGCGGCGCGCGCCGCGACCCAGCGTGGATCCTCAACCTGGAAGCCGACAAGGACGTCGAGTTCCAGGTCGGCGTCCGCAAGGTCGTGGGGACTGCCCGGACCGTGCGGACCGATGACCCGGACTACGAGCGGATGTTCTCGCTCTGCAACAAGGCCAACCGGGGCACGTTCGCGAAGTACCGGCAGCGCACGACGCGGCCGCTGCCGATCGTCGTACTGGCTCCGCGCTGATGGTGGCGTTCCCGCTGAACCTGATCGATCGCGCTTCCTCGCGGATCGGGCGCCCGTTCGACCCAAGCACATCCCTGGCTCCCCCGCACGGCCCGCGATCCAGTTGGGTGCACTACGGCGTCATGGTCCCGGGTCTGCCGGCGCCGCACCGGACGTTCGGCGTCATGGCCATCGTGGGCACGCCCGGGGTGGCGATCTTCGCCAACGACCAAGGCATCACGACCTCGCCGCGGGACACGGCGTACCTGGTGTCGGCAACGTCCGCGATGTCGGCGGACACCTTTCACACCTACTCGATCGAGAGGGAGTGCGCGTTCGCCGACGACGGGAGCAGCCTGCGCTTCGGTGACGACCTCCTCATCGAAGGGACCTACCCGAACTTCGACCTGACCCGGCGCCACCCCGGTGGGGACGTCGTCCTGCGGATCGCGGCGACCGACAAGGTCAGCCACTTCATCGATCTGCGCGGCGGGCTCTACTCGCACTGGAGCCTGCTGTGTGAGTACGAAGGGACCGTTGCCGGCGAAGCCGCGAGCGGGCTGTGCACCTTCGAGTACGCCCGCGGGGTCGGCATGCACGCCCTCCCGTCACCGATCCACCCGTCGATCCCAGCCAGGTTCTTCACCTATCACGTGCTCAACGTGGACGACTCGACGCAGATCCTGTTCACCGAGGTCCACGGTCCGGGCGGGATCGTCATCGCCCGGTCGACGTACGTCCGCGGACTCGACGACCACGGCTCGGCCTACCCGGACAGCACCTTCGCGGTGACGAAGTACGACGACATCTCCCTGCCGACGCCCAGCGGTCGCCGGATGCGGATGCCCAGCCAGTTCACGCTGGCCACGCGCGACAAAGCCGGGCAACCGCTGCTCGAACTCGAGGGAAACCCCCACAGCGACTGGGCCTACGGCCTCGGCGCCGGCTTCGTGGGGAGCTACCAGTTCGACGGCACCTTCGCGGGCAAGCCGATCAGCGGGACCGGCTACATCGAGTACATCGACCTCGCCTGAACTTCCTCCGCTTTCATAATACTTTCGGTAACGATAGGATTATGAACATGGCAAGGATGTCAGCCTCCGAGGCGGCCGCTCACCTGGGCGTGACCGAAGCCAGGGTGCGCCAGCGTATCGACGACGGTTCGCTGGTCGCAGAGAAGGTCGGCGGACGCTGGCTACTCGAGCTGAGCTCAGTCGACGCTGCAAAACGGCCGGCCCGCGGGCGTCCGATCTCGCCGCTTTCGGTTTGGTACTCGATGCTCGCGCTTGACGCTGCTTCCCTCGTCAACGTGCCCAGTGTGGAACTCCCGAAGATCCAGTCCGTGCACGTCGATGTGCCCAAGATGCCCAAGATGCCCAAGATGCAGGTGCCCAACATCGACTTCGCACGCATCGACCTTGAGTGGCCGAGCGGCGTCGCACAGGTGAAGTCCATTAGCCCAGCTTCACGTAACCGCGCCGTCCACCGGCTGGCCTCAGCATTGGCACGCGAAGATCACGATGCGCTCCTCGCATGGCTCCGAAACCGTGGCGATCGGCACCTTTACATCGCCGCCGAAGCCGACCTGAAGCCGCTCCGTGACGACGAGCGACTGGTCCCATCAGGCCTGTCCCATCCCGACTCGAAGATGAGCAACCCCAGTGTGGCCGAGGGGTACGTTGCCGAAGCCGACCTCGGGGCGCTCGTCCAAGACCATTGGCTCGAAGCTGTCTCGCTCGACGACAAGCCGAACGTCATCCTGCATGCCGTCCCCGCCAAGCCGCCACGGATCAGTTGGCTACTCCTCGCCGCCGATCTTGCTGAACACGGCGGGCCTCGAGAACTCCGCCGAGCACACGAACTCCTCGATGAAGTCATCGCCGACCGTGTAGAGCAGTCGTGATCGTCCTGCCTGCAATGGACCGCGCGCAGGAAGCTGCTTGGCACGCGCTACTGGACCTCTACGACAAGCATCCAGACGACTGGACTCTCATCGGCGGCCAACTCGTCCATCTGCACTGCGCCGAACGCGGCTACTCACCACAGCGCCCCACCAACGACGCAGACGCCGTAGTCAACGCCCGGATCCCCTCAGCTCTCGGCGCCGTGACCGCGGCGCTCAAGGAGCTCAAGTTCGAACCAGACCCGAGCGCAGACGACGTACAGCACCGATGGATCAACGGCGACGCCGTTATTGACGTACTCATCCCCGAAGGAACTGGAGAACGCACCTCTAGACGGAAAAGCGCGAGCGGCTTCCCGACCGTCGCCGCTCCGGGCGGGAGCCAGGCTCTCAAGCGCACGGAAATCGTCGAAGTCCAGATCGGCAGCCGAACGGGCCGTGTCCCACGGCCGACACTGCTCAGCGCCATGATTCTCAAAGCAGCCGCGTACTCCGAAACCACCGGGTCCGGTCGCAAGCGGCACTGCCACGACTTCGCCGCTTTGGCCGCGATCCTTGCCGCTAGCGACACGGGGACCGTTTTGCTCGACTCCAAGGACCGCAAGCGCCTCCGCAAAATGATCACGGCCACCCTGGCACTACCAGCAGCCATTGCTGAGAACCCGACAGCGGAACGCAGACTGGCACGACTCTCCGAGGCGATCGACGCGAAGTAAAGGACAGGTGCTCTCTCCAGAGAAGGAGCGTCCAAGCCCGGGGCAGGCCCGGTTCCGCCGCGTACCGTCCCGGTCTGCGCAGGTCGTACTGCGACGGTCAGGGCTTCACGGCAAGACCCGCGTGCTCTCCAGAATGGCCTCGGCGACGAGTCCCGGATTGTCAATCATGGGCACATGGCCCACCCCCGGCAGAACAGTGAACCGTGCCTCGGGCAAGCGCTTCTGGGCGACCTGCCCATTGACCGCGACAGGCAGAACGGCGTCATGCTCCGACCAGGCCAGCGTGATCGGGCAGGGCAGCGGGTCCATGGGCGCGATCTCCTCGGGTGTGCCCAGGATGTCAGCGATGACCGTGCACCCGAGCAGGTCGTCAGCCGCAGCGAGCGCCTGCTCGGCCGTGAGCCGGTTCCCGTGAACGGCGATGTTTCGCATCCCGAACCGCCGGACGGCTCCCGACCTGAACAGGGCAGGCAAGACGGGGCGGGTGAGCCCCGTGATCCGCGCCTCCCGGCGCAGCACCTTGGTCCCGTGGATCTGCCCAGACGTTCCGGTGGCCCAGAATCCAGCTGGCGACAATGCGCAGACCGAGCTGGCGCGGCCTCGCCGAGCCAGTTCGACGGCCATCCATCCGCCCAGGGAGTTGCCGGCGAGATGGGGCCGGTCCCAGCCCAGGTCGTCCAGTTGCCGCTCGGCATTGTCGACGAGATCGCTCACCCGAACCGGACCGTCAGCAGCCTGGCCACCGTGGTGCCCGAGGGCCGTGAGGGCTACGACCTCGTGACGGTCGGTGAGCAGGGGGATCACCTGGTCCCACGCCCGGGCAGACATGGTGACGCCGTGGAGGAGGACCAACGGTGGCTTCTCAGCGGTCATTGGCGGAGTTTGTCAGACCACACTCGCCCAAGTTTTCCAGCACCGACCAGCGCCCCTCCGCTGCGTTCGACGGGACCTGATTCCACTCAGTGCGTCGACGCGGGCAGCACGCAGAACTCGTTGCCCGACGGATCCGCGAAGTGCCGCCACGGCAGCTCGCCCCAGCCGAAGTGCAGCTCACGACCGCCGCGGTCGGTGATGCCGCGAGCGACCTCGTCGGCGTCGTCGCCGGCCTCCAGCCGCAGGTCGAGGTGGGTGCGGTTCTTCGCCGTACCCTTCGGGCCGGCCTCGGCGGACAGGTCGAGCAGCGGGCCACGCAGCGAGGGGTGCCGCAGGCTCACCAACCCACTCCCCTCGACCGGCACCCAGCCGGTCAGCCACTCCCAGAACGCGCCGTCCCGCTCGGCATCAGCCACCTGGAGCGGCAGGCCAGCAACCGGCCCCGTGCCGTCGTACGACGACCGCTCCTCGAGCACGCAGAAGGCATTGCCCGCAGGGTCGGTGAGCACCACCCACGGCACGTCCCCCTGCCCGACGTCCGCGCGGCTCGCGCCCAGCGCGATCAGTCGCTCGACGACCGCAGCCTGGTCCGCTCCGCCGTGCAGGTCGAGGTGGAGACGCTGGGGCTCGACCGGCTGGTCGGGCACCCGCTGGAAGCAGAGGTCGAGCACCGGGCCGTCCGGCACGCTCAGCCGGGTCTCGAAGCCCTCGGGCACGTCGGTCAGCCGCTCGGTGCCGAGCGCGGCCTCCCAGAACCGACCGAGTGCCTGTGGTGCCGTGGCGTCGAAGACGACGTTCTCCAGGAACATGGCGCCACCGTAGGCACACCGTTCAATCCGGCGAAGCCCTCTGGACCAACGGGCCGACAGTTGCCTCAAACCGGGTTCGGCGAGTCATCCGGTCACCTAGCATGAGTCAGCCACGCGCCCGTGGTGAAGCGCTCATGGGGTAGAGGTCTGATCGATGCGCATGCTCGGAGCAGCGTTGGTGGCAACGCTGGCGTTGCTGATGTCGTCGCTGGCACAGCCAGCGACGGCGGTCACCGGAGCACTCGTCACCGGAGTCGTCCGTGATGCCGCGGGCCAGCCGCTCGAAGGCGTGAACGTGAGCTACACGGGGCTCATCGGAGGTTCGCCCACCGCAGCCGACGGGTCGTACTCGGTCCAGGTTCCCACCGGCACCTACACGGTGGCGATCTCCGCGCTCGTCCCCGACGGCCCGGGCCGGTACTTCGTCATGGGAGCCGCGCGGGTCGTCGTGAACGGCGACAGGGTTGCGAACTTCACGCTGCCGGCTCTGGTGCCGCTCAACCTGAACCTGCAGAAGTCGGACGGCAGCCCGGCAGCCACGTCCCAGATCCAGGTGCCGCAGGCGATCGCCTTCGTCAACCAGCCTGACGGCACCGCAGTGATGTGGAGGGGGCTGCCACACCGGTTCGTCAGCGATCCGCCGCTCGTGACGGACAGCGCCGGCCGGATCACGGTCTCGACCCTGCAGGGCTCGGTGACAACCATCCAGGCCGCGATCCCCCACACCTTCCCGGTGAAGATGCCGGTCGCCATCACGTCCAACCCGACCAACGCGACCGTGAAGCTGCCCGTGATGGACCGGCTCCACGGCCGCCTCTCCGACACCGCTGGTCGCGGCATGGCGGGTGCAGGCATCTCCATCGACGACAACAACAACTCCTTCGTGCACGCGGACACGGCGAGCGACGGCAGCTACTGGTTCGACCTGCCCACCGGGTCGTACTCCTTCGAGGCGAGCTCCGGCAACTTTCCCACCGTCCGATTCGACGACACGAACATCAGCGGAAGCGTCGCCGTGTCCGGTGACACCGAGTTCAACGTCACCACCCCCGTGCCAGCGGAGCTTCGCGTCCGTCTCAAGCACGCCGACGGCAGCCCGGCGACCGGCGATTCGGTGACCAGCACGGAGAGCACGACCACGCTGACGTCATCGGCTGGCACACCGATGACCTACTCCTCGCGCTACCGCTACACCTCGTATCCAGACGAGGACGACCTGGTCGTCACCCAGGCCCTGCTCGGAACGACCACGACCGTCAGCGTCCTCGTACCGGGCCTCGGGACGATCACGGGCGTCACGGACGTTGCCACCGATCCGACCGAGATGACCATGACGATGGCCGCCGCATCCGCAACGGTCTCCGGCGTGGTCCGGACCGACGACGGCCAGCCGGTGAGTGGGGCGTCGGTGTCGGTGCGGTCAGTGGACACGAACACGTTCAAGACCACCCAGACCGACGCCGACGGATCCTGGAGCGCGAACGTCGTCCCTGGGGAGGTCCGTCTCACGGTTCGCCACGACGGCACCGCCGGACCCGACGCGGCCCCTTACACCGTCGACGCCCAGGGCTCGTTCGACGTCGCCACCACGGCAACGCGGGACGTCAACCTCCCCACGCCCGTCGTCTTCACCCCACGCGTGCTGGACGCCTCGGACCGTGCCGTGCCCGGCATCCGCCTGATGTACGGGGTCTCCGAACTGAACCGCACGATGGGTGGCGTCGAGTACCGGATCGTCGGGAGCGACATCGACGGCTCCACCAGCGACGCCGCGGGGAACCTGCCGATGCTGGCGCTGCCCGGCTCGAGGGTCTGGGGCCAGCTGAAGCAACCGGACGGCTACACCTTCCCCTTCGACACCGAGGTGCCGTCCGCGGACACCCCGACCGTCATCCCGATGAGCTGGGTGGGGTCGGTGCCGTCGTACGGAACGAACGCCGGCCGGGTGACGATCGCCGGGCCGCCCGACGCAACCCTGTCCGAGCTCGCCTCGCATCCCGCGACCTCGACCCCGGACGGCCAGACGGCGCTCGTCGGCGACGTGGCCTACGAGCTGTCGGACATCACCCCGGGCTCGACCGCCGACGTCACCCTGACCCTGCCGGAGGGCAGCCAACCCACCAGCGTGTTCAAGGTTGCCGCCGACGGTACGACGACGGATGCGACCAGCCACGCCACGATCTCCGGCAACACGATCGTCCTGCACCTGACCGACGGCGGATTCGGCGACGCCGACGGCACCGTGAACGGCGTCATCGTCGATCCGGTGATTCCGACCGCTGTCACCGTGACGCCACCCCCTCCGGTGCCGACGATGCAGATCACGACGAGCACGCTGCCGTTGGGCGGCGTCGGAAAGCCGTACGCGACCCGTCTCGCAGCAACCCCGACCGTGACCGGCCCCGTGGCGTGGTCGCTGGTCTCGGGAAAGCTGCCTCCGGGGATCGCCCTGCAGACGAGGGGCACGCTGACCGGCACCCCGATCCTGGCCACCACGAGCAGCTTCGCCCTCCGGGCCATCGACAGTGCCGGCAAGGTGGCGACCCGCCGGTTCACCCTGACGGTCAACCTGGGGCCGATCCAGACCGTGCGGATGCCGTCGGGTCGCGTGGGCAGGCGCTACGCACAGCCGATCAAGATCTGGGGAGTCGCTCCCCAAAGCTGGCGCCTGGTGTCAGGGCGTCTCCCGCGCGGACTCGCCATCTCGACCCGGGGAACGATCTACGGCCGACCGCGTGCGGCCGGGACGTACTACTTCGTCCTCAAGCTGCGCACGTCCACGAGCTGGGTCGGTACAGCCACGAAGGTGCGGGTGCGACTGGTCATCAGGCCGCGCGCCTGATGCCTTCCGGCAGGTTTGGGCGTTGGCGCTCGTCCACGGGGTGGCGCTGGAGGAGTTCGTCGGAACCGACGGAACACTCGGCCAGGTCAGCTGACCTGGCCGAGTGTCGATCGAAGGCTCAGCTCGGGCGGATGTCGTAGTACATCCGGACCCGTCCGCCGCCACCCCAGTGATCGGTACGGAACCGATACGGGATGCCCTCCGGAACGCTCTTCTTCTGAGGGCTGTTGACCAGCTTCTCTGTTGCCGCCGAGTTGAAGACCCGGGTGACCTGCGCGTCGATCATGTCGTCATCGAGGTCAAGGAGCTTCATGAAGATGTCGGTGCTCAACTTCTGCAGGCCTTCGGGAATCGTGCCCGTCCCGAGCTGGACCACCTGGGTCGCCGCATCGTTGATCAGCTTCCTGTTCTCCTTCTTCTGACCCTCGTCCGATTCGTACAGCTGGGTGAAGGTGCCGAAGCGGTTCATCGGACCGTCCCAGCACAACACCTCGAACTTCTTCCAGTCTCCGGTGTCCATGCTCTCGAACTCGCCGGCCCCCGGCACGGTGACGGTCTTCTGCGCCAGGACGCCCTTGGAGTCACGAACCATGGTGGTGATGACGAGGTAGTACTCATCGGACGGCGTGCTCTGGTCCCAGTCCTGTTCCTCACCAACCCAGAGCCCTGTGCAAACGACCTGATAACTCTTGTCCGGCATTTCGATGTCCTTTCGTAGGTCCTCCCTACGACGGACTGTTTCGGACCTCAGGACTCGTCATCAGAGCCGAACGGGCTATTGCCTGGGTCAGTGGAGGGCGCTATCTGCGGTGGCGACTCAGCGCGCTCCCGCGCCTCGCGTTCGCGATTGAACAAGTACACCTGACCGCAGACGGGCCACTGGTCGGGCGCGTCCACCACGACCACCTCGCGCTTGCGCTTGCGTCGTCCAAACATCGCGGTCCTCCTTCCAGCAGGGTACGACTCTTGACGACCCATCCGTTCAACCATACATTCACTCATAACTTGTATGGCTGAGAGGAACTTGGATGCGGAGCAGGACAGCGGTTGTTCTCGGCGGAAGCGTGGCGGGACTGTGTACGGCGGGCGTGCTGGCCGACCACTTCGACGAGGTGATCGTGCTGGAGCGGGACCTGCTCCCCGCGGACGCCGAGCACCGACGCGGCGTACCCCAGAGCAAGCACCCGCACTTCCTGCTGAACTCCGGGCGACGCGCGATCGGCGAGATCTTCCCTGGCTTCGAGGAGTCCCTCATCGCCGCCGGCGGCATGAAGCTGATGCCGTCGATGGACGCCGCCTACTGCGAGGACGACGGCTGGGCGCCGCGGAAGTCCGGCTCGATGACGATGGTCTACAGCTCCCGCGTGCTCATCGAGCGGGTGATCCGCGACAAGGTCCGGGCCGTCGGCAACATCAAGGTCCGCGAGGGCATCACCGTCACCGGCCTGCACTCTGTCAACGGCGGAACGGCGCAGGGTCGAGTGAAGGGCGTCGAGTTCCGCACCCCCGACGGCGAGGAGCAGTACGTTGCCGCCGACCTGGTGGTCGACTGTCTCGGCCGCGGCTCGTCGGTCATCGACTGGCTCGCTGCCGCGGGCTGGACCGCCCCCGAGGAGAACACCCTCGACGCGAAGGTCACCTACACCTCGCGCTGGTACGACCTCCCGCCGCGCGACGAACGACCCGCGAACTGGTGGTGGAAGCACCTGGTCATCACCCCGACCCAGGACACCGGCGACCACCCCGAGGAGCACGAGTTCCTCAGCAACTTCTTCCCCATCGAGGGAGAGCGCGCCATCGTCTGCATGGGGTCGTGGGGCATCGAGATGCCGCGCAAGGTCGACACCTTCGAGGCCTCCGTCGACCGGGTCCGCGCGACCGCCTTCGGCGACGCCATGCGCGCCTGTACGCCGACCTCCGAGGTGCACCTGACGCGATCCACCGGCAACAAGTGGCGCCGTTTCGACCTGCTCGACGTACCGCCGATCGGTCTCCTCACCATCGGCGACTCGATCTGCGCCTTCAACCCGTTCTACGCGCAGGGCATGAGCTCGGCAGCGCGCTCGGCGCTGATCCTCAAGGAGATGTTGGCGTCGGATCCCGCGCTGGACCTGACGTTCCACAAGGACTTCCTCACCCGCCAGAAGGCATCGCTCGACGTGCCGTGGATGCTGGCGATGGCTCGTGACCAGGCCTACGACTTCGCGACCGGCACCGAGACCGTCGCACCCTGGCGGCGCAAGCTCGTCGCCCGCTTCAGCTGGCCGATCTTCAACGCGATCAATGCGGCCAGCCGCGAGGACACGTACGTCGAGGAGTCGTTCGCGCAGGTCTTCAACCTGGACAAGTCGCTCGCGCAGATGATGCGCGACCCGCGCTTCTGGTTCGGGATCGTCCGGTACCGGATCCGCGAGAAGCTCGGCCGGACCGTCGTACCCGCGGGCTTCGACCAGTTGCTGGATCCGCCCGGCACCGACTGGTCCGACCCCGCCCGTCCGGTGGAGCACTCCCCCGCAACGACTGGAGCCCTTCGATGAGCTACACCTGCGATTCCGTCGCCGAGAAGGTCGCGGCCGGTCTGGGCTTCGACTGCCACGACCGCAACCCGTTCGCCAGCCTGCGCAACCCGTTCGGGCTCGAGAACGCCACCATGCCGTTCCTCGAACTCCTCATCATCGGTGGCGCGATCTGGGCCCTCCTTCATTCGTGGCGGCGGTGGCGCCACGACGGTGACCCGATCGGCATCTCGCTGTGGTTCGCATCGCTCGTCTACCTGGCCGTGGTCGAGCCGCCGCTCTACTTCCCCGGCTGGTTCGGCCTGGAGGAGCACGTCGGCTTCATCTTCAGCCACAACGTGTTCACGGTGCAGTTCATGTACGACCGGTTGCCGCTCTACATCGTGGCCTTCTACCCGGCGATCACCACGCTGGCCTGGGAACTGGTGCGCGCACTCCGCGTCCTCGAGCGCCGCGGAGCTCTCGCTGCGGCGTTCGCCGTCGCGTTCGTGTGTCAGGTGTTCTACGAGATCTTCGACCAGCTCGGCCCGCAATTGAAGTGGTGGGCGTGGAACACCGACAACCGGATGATCAACCAACCAGCACTGGACTCCGTGCCGATGAACAGCATGCTGCTCTTCGCCTCGGTCTCGTTCGCCGCAATGGCGTGGATCGTGATCCGCTTCGTCGGCCCGCGAGAAGGTCGTACGCCGCTTGGCGGCGGACAGGTTGCCTGGCGCACCGTCGTCGCCGGCATCCTCACCCCCTTCGCGATGATGGTCGTCAGCGCACCCACCGGCTCGCTCCGCGGAGACGACCAGATCGACATCCAGCGCGCGATCCTCTGGGTCGAACTCGGCATCGTCTGGGCGATCGGTCTGTGGCTGCTGCTGGATGCGTGGCGCGCGATCAGTGCCGGGCAGGTCACTCCGGTGTCCTCTCCCACGTTCGCCCGGGTCTATCCGGCGATCTACCTGGGCGTGCATGTCGTGCTGTGGGTGAGCGCCCTGCCGGCGTACTTCGCAGCTACCAACGGCATCACCGAGGACGGCACACCGATCGGCAGCCTCTGGTACGTCATCGCGTGCACCGTCGCGTCGCTCGGCATCATCGGCGCGGCACTGCGGGCCACCGCGAAGCAGCCGGCACTGGAGCCCGTGAAAGCCTGAACCCATGGCACAACACGGCTGGGGAGGTCGACCGCCCGCGACCGAACTCGAGGCGCGGCAGCGGATCGTGGACGCGACCGCTGCGTGCATCGACCGCGTCGGCATCCAGAAGACGACGCTGTCGGACGTCGCCGCCGACCTCGGCGTGATCCGACAGACCGTCTACCGGTACTTCCCGAAGCTCAGCGACATCGTCGCGGAGGTCGCTGCCCAGGGCGCGGAGACCTTCGTCGACCAGATGGTCGAGCACCTTCAGGGCGCCGCGAGCCCCGCCGAAGCCGTCGTCGAGGGGATCCTCTACTCGGTGCGCACCATCCCGACCGAGCCGCGCCTCAGCCTGCTGCTGCAGATCAACGACGAAGGCGCGTTCGGCCGCGGTGCGACATCAGCCCTGGCCGTGCAGTACGGCGCCGAGATGCTGCACCGGTTTCCGGTGGACTGGGGCGAGGCAGGCCTGGGCGAGGACGACTTGGAAGGGCTTGCCGAGTTGATCATGCGGCTGCTGACCTCGTTGCTGGAGAACCCGAGCGATCCCGCCCGCAGCGACGACGAACTGCGGGACTGGTTGCGGAAATGGATCGCGCCGGCGTTGACGGCCGCTCACTAGGGTGTGCGCATGCCGACGTACACGGAGCAGGGCAAGCCGTTCGACCGGGACATGAACTACATCCCGGACCGGATCACGCGCGAGCCCGAGAAGTCGCAGGACCCGTACGGCGGCGGCGCGATCGAGGCGCCGACCTGGCCGGCCGAGCCGGGTCGGTACCGGCTGGTTGCGGCCGCGGCGTGTCCGTGGGCGAACCGGGCGATCATCGTGCGCAAGCTGCTCGGGCTCGAGGACGTGATCTCGCTCGGGCTGACCGGGCCGACGCACGACGCGCGCAGCTGGACCTTCGACCTCGACCCCGGTGGCGTGGACCCGGTGCTCGGGTACGAGCGGCTGCAGGACGCCTACTTCGCCAGGTACGCCGACTACCCGCGCGGGATCACCGTGCCCGCGGTCGTCGACGTCGCAACGAAGGCCGTCGTCACCAACGACTTCCCGTGGATCACCCACGACCTCTACTTCGAGTGGCGCGAGCACCACCGCCCCGACGCGCCGGACCTGTGGCCGGACGACGTACGCGAGGAGATGGAGGCCGTGATGAAGCGGGTCTTCACCGAGGTCAACAACGGCGTCTACCGGTGCGGGTTCGCCGGATCGCAGGAGGCGTACGAGGCGGCGTACGACCGGCTCTTCGAGACGCTCGATTGGCTCGAGGAACGACTCACCGACCGGCGGTACCTCATGGGCGACGCGATCACCGAGGCCGACGTACGCCTGTTCACGACGCTGGTGCGGTTCGACCCCGTCTACCACGGCCACTTCAAGTGCAACCGCAACAAGCTGACCGAGATGCCGGCGTTGTGGGGGTACGCGCGCGACCTGTTCCAGACGCCCGGCTTCGGCGAGACGATCGACTTCGATCAGATCAAGCGGCACTACTACGTCGTCCACGAGGACATCAATCCGACGGGCGTCGTGCCCAAGGGGCCGGACCTGGCGGGGTGGCAGACGCCCCACGGGCGCGAACGCGTCTGACGCGCTCGCGCACCGCGGGGTTTCGAGGCTCGTCGCTGACGCTCCTCGCACCTCAACCACCGGAGCTCAGGCAGCGACCGGGACCTCGTCCTCGCGCCACGCCTTGCCGGCGCGCGGCGCGTTGTAGGCGTCCTCGTCGAGGATGCCTTCCCGCTTCGCGACCAGGGTCGGCACCAGCGCCTGCCCGGCCACGTTGACCGCCGTACGGCCCATGTCGAGGATCGGGTCGATCGCGAGCAGCAGGCCGACACCGGCGAGCGGCAGGCCCAGCGTGGAGAGCGTCAGGGTCAGCATCACCGTGGCACCGGTGACTCCGGCGGTCGCGGCCGAACCGATCACCGACACGAACGCGATCAGCAGGTAGTCGGTCAGGCCCAGGTCGATCCCGAAGAACTGGGCGACGAAGATCGCCGAGATCGCCGGATAGATCGAGGCGCAACCGTCCATCTTGGTGGTCGCACCGAGCGGTACGGCGAACGACGCGTAGGCACGCGGGACACCCAGGTTCCGCTCCGTGACGGACTGCGTGACCGGCATCGTCCCGACCGAGGAACGCGACACGAACGCCAAAGAGATCGCCGGCCACGCACCGGAGAAGAACTGCTTGATCGAGAGCCCATTGGTCCGCAGCAGTACCGGATAGACCACGAACACGACGAGCGCGAGGCCGACGTAGATCGCGGCCGAGAAGGTCGCCAGCGAGCCGAGGGCGTCCCAGCCGTACGACGCCACGGCGTTCCCGAGCAGCCCGACCGTGGCGATCGGCGCGAGCAGGATGATCCACCAGAGCACCTTCTGCACGATTACGAGCGCAGACCGGACGAAGACAAGGAACGGCTCTGCTGCCTCGCCGACCTTGAGCGTGGCAATGCCGATGGCGATGGCCACGACGAGGATCTGCAGCACGTTGAACGACAGCCCGACCGAGCCGTCGCCGCCGGCGGTGGCCTGCAGTCCGAGCACGTTCTCCGGCACCAGTCCGGTCAGGAAGTCGAGCCACGATCCGGTACGACTCGGGTCGGCGGCCGCGTCGGCCGAGACGCTCGTGTGGTTGCCCGGTTGCAGCACCAACCCCAGCACGATGCCGATGCTGACGGCGATCAACGCCGTGAAGGCGAACCAGACCAGCGTCTTCCAGGCCAGACGCGCAGCGCCGGTGACCTCACGGAGGTTGGCGATGGAGGCCACGATCGCCAGGAAGACCAACGGCGGTACGACGGTCCGCAACAGCGTCACGAATGTGTCGCCGACCGTGGTCAGTGTCTCGGTCAGCCAGTTGGGGTCGACCTCGCCGGTCGCGGCGTCGGTGCCGTCGGCTCCGATGGATCGGGCGACGAGGCCGAGGATCACGCCGAGCGCGAGCCCGATCAGGACCTGGACGCCGAACGACGGGAGCCGGTCGCGCCAGGTGGCGGGCTCAGTACGGGTGGAGCTCATGGGGAGAAGCCTTTCGATGCGGCCGCACGGCGCACCGGTGGCGCTGCGGACCGACTGGGGATCGGTGGGGATCGCGGAGGATCGCTGGGGACGAGAGGGGTTGCCTGCCGGAATCGGCAGGTCGGGACGCGCCAGCAGGGCGCGGGTCCTCAACGACAGCGGGTGCTCTTCGTCCGCTGGAGGTCCACCACGAGGCGTCGCGTCAGCAACTCACCCTCGGTCCTCGGCTCTCTGCACACACTGGGGCGAACCGGCGTCGTACCGGAGATATTCCGTGGTCGTCCTAAGATCGCGGCATGGCAGACCAGCCCCCGAACTGGCAGGCCTATCAGCCGCGCCACGACGACACCCGCGGTGTCGGCCCCACGCCGACACCCACGTCGCCGTACTCGAACGCCGGCACCTTCACGACGTACAACGCACCCGCCGAGCGCCGTCGGGTACGACGCCGGATCGGCCTGTTGCTGGCCGGAGCCGCGGTCGTGGTCGGTGGCGCAGGGGCCGGCGTCTGGGCGGTCGTTGAAGCGGTGAACGACAGCGACCGACCGACGACGACCACCACGACCACCCGCACGGTCACCGAGTCCGAGGCGGAGGTCCAGGTCAGTGGCTCCGGCACCGTCGAACTGTTCACAACGGCAGGCGTGGCCGACCTGGCCGCGGCACTGCGCGAGGAGACCGGCTCGACGAGGGTGTTCGAGGTGGCGATGTTCCGCAACATCGCCGTCGTGACCGTCCCCGACAAGGACGCCCCCGACGGCGCGCGTGTCTACCAGTGGGACGGGACCCTGACGTCGTTGACGGAGTCGATGTCGGTCCGCAAGCCGTTCGATTTCACCGAGGTGAAGGGCAACGTCCTCGCCCGGCTGTGTGGCGGCGTCCTGGAGACCTGCACCGTTGTGATCGGCAGGCCGTTCGCCGGCGACCGAGCGTGGCTCACCGTCGTCGGCAGCGGTGGGGGCAAGCGGACCGACCTCAGCGGCAACCCGGTCTGAGGTTTCGAGGCTCGCTTCGCTCGCACCTCAACCACCGGAAAGGTCGCTTCGCTCGCACCTCAACCACCGAGGTTGAAGGCCCGTTCGAACGAACGGAGTCGCAGGCTGTGCAGCCCCAGGATGCCGATCAGGACAACGAGGTAGACCGCGAAGGCACCGAGGAGCGCCACGTTGTCATCCGTGCGGATCGCCGTCACCACCACCGCCACCAGCAGGACCGCGGCTTCTGCGGCCGTCCACAGCATCGCGCCGATCGACATCTGGCCGCGGAACAGGGCCAGTGCAGCGAGGACGACGAAGAGGAAATGCACGACGGGCGGGCCGAAGTCCGCATCCGTGGTCAGGACCAGCACGCCGAACAGGACCTCGAAGGCGATACCGACAATCAGCGCAACCTGAGCCAACTTCAGAGACCGAGCGATGGGCGTGATCGGGACGTACCGGGAGTCATCCGGATCGGCTGACTCCTCATCCGGATCGACCGGCTCCTCGTCTGACGCGTCACCCGGGAACGCCCACTGCAACTGGTAAAACTCCAGATTCATCCATGCTTCGTCGAGCCCCACGCCACTCACCCCACG
This sequence comes from Nocardioides sp. WS12, assembly GCF_014108865.1. NCBI lineage: Bacteria > Bacillati > Actinomycetota > Actinomycetes > Propionibacteriales > Nocardioidaceae > Nocardioides > Nocardioides sp. WS12. Next base: position 3,659,541 of record NZ_CP053928.1, read on the forward strand.
GAACACGGCGAGCATCCCGTCCTCCGCGAACTGCTCAGCATCGAACAAGGCCTCCTCGGCCCACGGCTCCCCCGACGACTCCACCGTCTCGCCCTCGTGCACCAGCCGCTCCCGCACGCGGTCACCCTCACGCAGGTGCAGCAGGTAGAAGTCCGACGTACTCCCGAGCACGACGCCTGCCATCCGCGCGCCGAGCTCCGCAGCGACCGCCTCCACCGACTCGACCAGGCGCGGGTCCGCACACGCGAACAGCAACTGCCCATCGTGTACGGCGACGTGCGGCTGCTCCTCCGACAACGCCTCGTCGCCCGTGGTGGTGCGGCCAGTGGTCGTGACACCGAGCCGGGTCAAGTCATCGAGACCGCCGGCCAGCGCGGCGATCGCGCAGTCGTGTCCCATCAGAGCCAGTCGCCCTCGACCTCGTTGAACAACTGGTCCCCGCCCGCCAACAGGTCGAGCATCGGCCCGACCTTCGGGAGCTCGTGGGTGAGGAAGTACCGGCCAGCGGCACGCTTGCCGTCGTAGAACTCCCCCGTCTTGCCCTGCGCGGCCAACAGTTGCTCGAGCCAGATCCAGGCGACCACCACGTGGCCCGCAGCCTCCAGCCCCGTCGTCGCGTTGGCCAGGGCAACCCGGGGGTCACCGGTCTCCCACGCCGAACCGACCGCCTGCACCAGCGACTCCACCGCCCCGGACAGCCGGAACGCGTACTCCTTCAACGTCGCATCGCGCGCGTCACCTGCGCGTCCGATCGTGTCGTCGATGGCCTCGCGCAGCACGAGCAGGCCGCGGCCGCCGTCCAGCACGAACTTGCGGCCGATCAGGTCCTGGGCCTGGATGCCGTGCGTGCCCTCGTGGATCGGGTTGAGCCGGTTGTCGCGATAGAGCTGCTCGACGCCGTACTCACGCGTGTAGCCGTACCCGCCGTGCACCTGGATCGCCAGATCGTTCGCCGCCAGGCACCACTGCGACGGCCAGCTCTTCACGATCGGAGTGAGTACGTCGAGCAGTGCGCCCGCACGCAACCGGGCCTCCTCGTCCGGGTGGGTGCGCTGGTCGTCCAGCAGCAACGCAGCCTTCAACGTGAGGGCGAGGCCGCCTTCGACGTACGACTTCGAGGCGAGCAGCATGCGTCGTACATCGGCGTGCTCGATGATCGCGACCGGTGTCGCGGCCGGGTCCTTGCCACCCAGCGGCCGGCCCTGGACGCGCCCACGGGCGTAGTCGAGCGCACGGCGGTAGCCGGTGTAGCCGAGCGCCACGGCGCCCGCGCCGACACCGATCCGCGCCTCGTTCATCATGTGGAACATCACGGCCAGGCCGCGGCCCTCCTCGCCGATCAGCTCGCCGACCGCGCCTGGAGAGCCCGCCGGAAGGTGCGTGCCTTCGCCGAAGTTGAGGACCGTGTTGACAGTGCCGCGGTAGCCCATCTTGTGGTTGATGCCTGCCAGCGTGACGTCATTCCGCTCGCCGCGACGACCGTCCTCGCCGACCACGAACTTCGGGGTCGCGAAGAGCGAGAGCCCCTTCACCCCGGGAGCGGAACCCTCGATCCGAGCCAGCACGAGGTGGACGATGTTGTCGCCCATCTCGTGGTCGCCGCCGGAGATCCACATCTTGTTGCCGAAGATCCGGAAGGTGCCGTCGGGCTGGCGCACGGCGCGCGTCGCGACGTCACCCAGCGACGAGCCGGCCTGCGGCTCGGACAAGCACATCGTCCCGAACCAGCGACCGTCCAGCATCGGCGGCACGAACCGCTGCACCTGATCGGGCGAGGCGTGGGCTACCAGCAGGTTGGCGTTGGCCATCGTCAACATCGCGTAGCCGGCAGTCGCCGTGTTGGCGGCCGCGAACCAGGCAAAGCACGCCTGCTGGATGACGTACGGGACCTGCACGCCACCCACCTCGGCGTCCATCGCCGCAGAGATCAACCCGGCGTCGGCGTACGCCCGCAGCGCGGTCGCGACCTCCGGGATGATCGTCACCGTCTCGCCGTCGAACTGCGGCTCCTGCTCGTCGCTCGTCGCATTGTGGGGCGCGAAGTACTCACCAGCCAGCGACGACGCCAGGTCCACCACGGCGTCGAACGTGTCGCGACTGTGCTCGGCGAAGCGCTCACGCGTCACGAGGTCAGTGACCTCGAGCCACTCGTGGAGCAGGAAGTCGAGATCACGGCGCGAGAGCAACAGGTCCGGGTGCACGACCCCAGCCTGCCTGAATCGGAGTTGGGTGGGTGAAAGTGACCCCTGGGTCACTCTCACCCACCCAACTCCGGACGACCACGCCCCAGTAAATCGTTAGGCCATCGAGGCCCCTGTGTACGACGGTTGGACACCTGATCGTGGTCCAGCAGGCCGGGAATCGACTCCCCGTCGTCACCCAATTGATGAACGCTCGATACGAAAGAGGCGTAGAAACGAACCAGAGAGGAGGTGCCAGCGGTGTCAGCGACAACAGTGACCCTGCTGAACGCCTCCTACGAGCCCCTCGGCAAGGTGTCGTTCAACCACGCCGTCCGGATGCTCTTCCGCGAGGTCGCGACCGTCGAAGAGGGCCACGACGACAAGACCATCGGCCCGCACCCGTGGCCTCGCGTCATCCGTCTGGTGCGGTACGTCGCCACGAAGTGGATGTACCGACCGGCTCCCTGGACCCGTCGCGGCGTCCTCGTGCGCGACGGCCACCGCTGCGCCTACTGCTCCGGCCGCGCGACCACCGTTGACCACGTGTTGCCGGCATCGCGCGGCGGCAGGTGGGCGTGGACGAACTGCGTCGCGGCCTGCGGTCCGTGCAACGGCAAGAAGGGCAACCGGACGCCGCGCGAGGCCGGGATGCGACTCCTGTGGGAGCCGTACGTCCCGACCCGGGCGCAGCTCGCGACCCTCAGCTGAGCAACGCGTCGACGTTCGGCAGGTCGTGGAACGTCGAGACCGTTCCTGCGTCGGCAAGCTCCCGGGCGGCGTGGAGGAAACCACTCCACGCCGTCTTGGCGAGCGTGCCGCCGACGCTGATCCGGCGGATGCCCAGGTCCGCCGCCTCGGCAACGGTCAGGAACGGCGCGTTGATCAGCAGGTTCACCGGCTTCGGAGCCACCGCCGCGACGACGGCCTTGATGTCCTCGACCAGCTCGATCCGAGGCGCGTAGAGGCAGTCGGCTCCGGCGTCGGCGTACGCGATCAATCGACGGATGGTCTCGTCGATGTCAGGGCGTCCGGCCACGAAACCCTCGGACCGAGCAGTGAGGACGACGCCGGTCCCCGACTGGTCGATCGCCTGGCGTGCGGCGCGAATCCGCTCGACGGAGAGGTCGAAGGCGAACAGGGGTTCGGCGTCGTCCTGCGAGGAGTCCTCGATCGAGAGGCCGGCGATCCCGGTCGCTGCCGCCAGCTTCACGTTCGCTGCGACGCCCTCGGGCTCGACCGCGAAACCGCCCTGGAAGTCCGCGTTCACGGGGATCTTGACCGCACCGGCAATCGCGCGAAGGTGGTCGAGCGCCTGCTCGAGCGAGAGTTCGTTGTCCGCGAGACCGAGCGTCCAGGCCGCGCCCGCACTGGTGGTGGCCAGCGCCGGAAAACCCAGCTGCTCGAGGACCCGGGCGCTGCCGATGTCCCAGGGATTCGGCATCACGAAACAGCCCGAGAGGTGCAGCTCGTGGAACGCGGCGGTGCGTTCGTCGTACGTGGTCATCGGACTCCCCAGGCATAGGTCTGTTTGCGCAGCTTCAGGTAGACGTGGGTCTCCGTCGACACCACGCCCTTGATGGTGCGGATGCGCCCGGACACGATCTCCAGCAGGTGGTCGTCGCTCTCGCAGACGACCTCGACCAGCAGGTCGTAGGACCCGGCGGTGATCACGACGTAGTCGATCTCGTCGATCGCCGCGAGCGCGTCGGCGATCGGTTCGAGCTGGCCGGTCGCCTTGATGCCGATCATCGCCTGGCGGGCGAAACCCATCTCGGTGGGATCCGTGACCGCCACGACCTGGACGACGCCACCGTCGACGAGGCGCTGCACACGTTGGCGCACCGCGGCCTCCGAGAGCCCGACGGCCTTGCCGATGGAGGCATAGGAACGGCGGCCGTCCTCCTGGAGCTCGGCGATGATCGCCTTCGAGACGTCGTCCAGCACGACCGGGCGGGATTTGTTCACGGGCACGATCCTCACAGGGTTCAGGCACCCCACGCAACACGCATGTACGGATTCCGTTGCGATCATGTCAACTGACCACGGAATCACTTGTCACGGGTGGCCGGTCGTGTCACGATGCGCACATCTTGATTCGGAGGTGGCATCCGTTGGTCTCTCCCCAACTGAGTCGCAGGACCATGCTGCGCGGCGGCTCCGGGCTGCTCCTCGGCGCGGGCGGCCTGGCAGCACTCCCCCTGTTCGGAACCCCAGACCGCAAGCAGGACCCCTCGCAGTGCACGACGCGCGACCTGTCGGAGTCCGACAAGCGCCTGGTCGTGTCGAACTGGCCGGGCTACCTCGACGAGGACGACGGTGAGTACACCTCGACGCTCACCGACTTCCAGAAGGCGATGGGCATCGAGGTCAGCTACACCGCCGACGTCAACGACAACCTCGAGTTCTTCGCCAAGGTCGTCAACCAGCTCGGCTCCTGCCAGTCCTCCAAGCGTGACCTGTTCATGCTCACCGACTGGATGGCCGCCCGGATGATCCAGGTCGGGTGGATCCAGCCCCTCGACAAGGCGAAGGTCCCGAACCTGCACGCCAACCTGATCGACTCCCTCGCCGGAGTCGGCTGGGACCCCGACCGCACCTACTCCGCGCCCTGGCAGAGCGGGCTCACCGGCATCGCTTACAACAAGTCGAAGGTCAAGGAGGTCCGCTCCTTCTCCGAGCTGCTCAGCCGCCCGGACCTCAAGGGCCGCGTCTCCCTGCTGACCGAGATGCGCGACACCATGGGCCTGATCATGCTCAGCGAGGGCGCCGACCCCGCGAAGTTCACCGACGGCGACTGGGACACGGCCCTCGAGCGGCTGCGCAAGGCGCGCGGGGACGGGCAGATCCGGGCCTTCACCGGCAACGAGTACATCCAGGACCTCGCCGCCGGCAATGTCGTGGCCTGCGAGGCGTGGTCCGGCGACGTCGCCGCGGCCGAGGACGAGAACCTCGTGTTCGTCACGCCCGAAGAAGGCCAGATGATCTGGGCCGACAACATGCTGGTGCCGAACCTCGCCGCCCACAAGGGCAACGCCGAGAAGTGGATCAACTACTACTACGAGCCCGAAGTGGCGGCGAAGCTCGCGGCGTACGTCTGGTACATCTGCCCGGTCAAGGGCGCCCAGGAAGCCATGGAGAAGGTCGACCCGAGCCTCGTCGACAACCCGCTGATCTTCCCGACCGCCGAGTCGCTGGCCACCACCCACTCGTTCATGGCCCTCGAGGAGTTCCAGATCCGCGCCTACGAAGGAGATTTCGCTGATGTCATTGGCGGCTGACAGCTCGCGGAGCCTCCGGCTCACCGCGCTCACCAAGGAGTTCAGCACCTTCACCGCGGTGAAGGCTCTCGACCTGGAGATCCCCGCAGGGAAGTTCTTCGCCCTGCTCGGCCCGTCGGGATGCGGGAAGACCACCACCCTGCGCATGGTGGCCGGCCTCGACGTACCGACCTCGGGCACCATCCACCTCGGCGACGACGAGATCACCTACGAGAAGCCGTACCGGCGCCCGGTCAACACCGTCTTCCAGAACTACGCCCTGTTCCCGCACCTCGACATCCACGAGAACGTCGCCTTCGGCCTGCGCCGGCGCAAGGCCAAGGACGTCGACGAACAGGTCAAGGCCATGCTGGAACTCGTCGAACTCGAGGGCCAGGCCCGCAAGAAGCCGCCAATGCTTTCGGGCGGCCAACAGCAGCGGGTGGCCCTGGCCCGGGCGTTGATCAACCGACCCGAGGTACTGCTCCTCGACGAACCCCTCGGTGCCCTGGACCTCAAACTGCGACGAGGGATGCAGATCGAGATCAAGCGGATCCAGACCGAGGTCGGCCTCACCTTCGTGCACGTCACGCACGACCAGGAAGAAGCAATGACCATGGCCGACACGATCGCGGTCATGAACAGCGGCGAGATCGAGCAGATGGGCTCGCCGGCCGAGCTCTACGAGAACCCGCGCACCACCTTCGTCGCCAACTTCCTCGGCCAGTCCAACCTGATCGCCGGCACCGTGAGCAACGCCGGCAGCGACGTGGTGAAGGTCGACATGCAGGGCACCCAGGTCTCGATCCCCGCGGGGCGGGCCCACGTGCAGAGCGGTGCGGGCTGGGTCGGCATCCGGCCGGAGAAGGTCCTCATCGCCCCCGAGGGCGAACCAATCGACGCACCCGGCAACCACATGCAGGGCGGGGTGGTCACCGACGTCAGCTTCGTGGGGGTCAGCACCCAGTACCTCGTCCGGATGCCATGGGGCCAGGAGTTGATGTCCTTCGAGCAGAACACCGGCGCCCGCGGCATCATCGCGCGGGGCACGAAGGTCGACGTGTCGTGGCGCCCGGAGTTCTCCTTCCTGCTGCCCGCGAGCCAGGACGTCAACGCCGGCGCGGTGGAGGAGTCCTGATGCGAAGGGGGCGGTTCACCGGCTACTGGCTGATGCTGCCGGCCGTCGTCTGGCTCGGGCTCTTCTTCGTCATCCCGTTCCTCTCGCTCCTCGCGACCAGCCTCTACGACCCCGAGGGCTCCGTCCTGACCGGGTACGACGTCACGTACCGCTTCGCGAACTTCACCGACGCGCTCGGGGAGTTCTGGCAGCCCCTGTGGCGCTCGCTCTGGTACGCCGGCGTCGCGACCGTGATCTGCCTGGTGCTCGGCTACGTCCTCGCGTATGCGATCGCCTTCAAGGCCGGCCGGTGGCGCACCTTGTTGCTGGTCCTGGTGATCGCACCGTTCTTCACCAGCTTCCTGGTCCGCACCCTGTCGTGGAAGCTGATCCTGGCCGACGACGGGTTCGTGGTGGACGCACTGCAGACGGTGCACCTGATGGGTGAGGACGGCCGGTTGCTGGCCACGCCCGTCGCCGTGATCGCCGGGCTGGTCTACAACTTCCTGCCCTTCATGGTGCTCCCCCTCTATGCCAGCCTGGAGAAGATCGACGGCCGGCTGATCGAGGCGGCCGGCGACCTCTACGCCTCCCCGACCCGCGGCTTCCTCAAGGTGACCCTGCCGCTGTCGATGCCGGGCGTGGTCGCCGGGACCCTGCTCACCTTCATCCCCGCAGCCGGCGACTACATCAACGCGAGGCTGCTCGGCAGCCCGAACCAGCGGATGGTCGGCAACGTCATCCAGGACCTGTTCACCAGCACCGGCGACTACGCGGCAGCCGGTGCACTCTCGGTGATCCTGATGGCCATCATCGTGGTGATGGTCATGGTCTACATCCGCAAGGCCGGGACGGAGGACCTGCTGTGACCGGACTGCAACGAGCCGGACGATGGATCGGCGACCACCTGGTGATGGCGGCCGGGGCGCTCGTCCTCGTCTACATGTTCGTCCCCATCGCCGTCGTGATGCTGATGAGCTTCAACGACAACAGCAAGTCCCGCAACGTCTATGCGTTCCAGAGCTTCACGCTCGACAACTGGGCCAATCCCTGCAAGCCCGATGGCATGTGCGCCGCGGTCGTGCGCAGCGTCGAGATCGGGCTGCTCGCCACCGTCGTCGCCACCATCCTCGGGACGCTCGCGGCCTTCGCGCTCGTCCGGCACAGCTTCGCCGGGCGCTCGGCCATCAACACGATCATCTTCCTGCCGATGGCCTCCCCCGAGATCGTGATGGGGTCCTCGCTGCTCGCCCTGTTCGTCTCAGCGGGCTTCGGCGGTCGACTCGGGTTCTGGACGATCTTCATCGCCCACGTGATGTTCTGCCTGTCCTTCGTCATCGTGACCGTCAAGGCACGCCTGGCCGGGCTGGACGAAAACCTCGAACAAGCGGCGATGGACCTCTACGCCAACGAGGCGACCACCTTCTGGCGGATCACCTTCCCGCTCGTGTTCCCCGGCATCGCGGCAGCGGCGCTGCTGAGCTTCTCGCTGTCCTTCGACGACTTCATCATCACCAACCTCAACGCCGGCCAGACGGTCACGTTCCCGATGTTCGTCTGGGGCGTCTCGCAGCGCGGTATTCCGATGCAGGTCAACGTCGTCGGCACCGCGATGTTCCTGATCTCGATGTTCCTGGTTCTCGGCAACATGCTCGCCACCCGCAAGCCCAAGCCCGTGGCGTAGCCGCCGGAGGTTTCGAGGCTCGCTGCGCTCGCACCTCAACCACCGGGCTGATCAACCACGGGGTGGGGTGGTGCCGGGAGTCGCCCCACGGGACTCCCGGCACCCCGTCCCCTACAGGAGTTCGAGCGCTCCGCTCAGCACGCCGCGGAGCTTCTGCTCGATCTCGTCGAAGTGCTCCTGGCCGCAGATCAACGGCGGGGAGAGCTGGATGACGGGGTCGCCGCGGTCGTCGGCGCGGCAGTAGAGGCCGGCGTCGTACAACGCCTTGGAGAGGTAGCCGCGGAGCAGGCGCTCGGACTCGTCCTCGTTGAAGGTCTCCTTGGTGGCCTTGTCCTTCACGAGCTCGATGCCGTAGAAGAAGCCGTCGCCGCGGACGTCGCCGACGATGGGGAGGTCGAGCAACTTCTCCAGGGTGGCGCGGAAGTCACCCTCGCGGGCACGGACACCTTCGTTGATGCCTTCGGTCTCGAAGATCTCGAGGTTCTTCAACGCCACCGCGGTCGAGACGGGGTGGCCCCCGAAGGTGTAGCCGTGGGCGAACATCTCCGCGCCGTGCGCGAACGGCTCGTACAGCCGGTCGCTGGCGATCATCGCGCCGAGCGGTGCGTAGCCGGACGTGATGCCCTTCGCGCAGGTGATGATGTCGGGCTGGTAGCCGTAGCGCTCGGCGCCGAACATGTGGCCGAGCCGCCCGAATGCGCAGATCACTTCGTCGGAGACCAGCAGGACGTCGTACTGGTCGCAGATCTCGCGGACCCGCTGGAAGTAGCCGGGAGGCGGCGGGAAGCAGCCGCCAGCGTTCTGCACCGGCTCGAGGAAGACCGCGGCCACCGAGTCGGGGCCTTCGTTCTCGATCTGTACGGCGATCTGGTCCGCGGCCCAGCGGCCGAACGCCTCCGGGTCGCCACCGTCGGCCTGGAAGCGCTCGGGCGCGCGGTAGAAGTTGGTGTTCGGCACCCGGAAGGTCGACGGGACCAGCGGTTCGAACTGCTGCTTGAGGCCGGGCAGCCCGGTGATCGAGAGGGCACCGTGGGTGGTGCCGTGGTAGGCGATGGTCCGCGAGATCACCTTGTGCTTCATCGGCTTGCCGACGAGCTTGAAGTAGTTCTTGGCGAGCTTCCAGGCGGACTCGACGGCCTCGCCACCACCCGAGGTGAAGAAGACCCGGTTGAGGTCGCCGGGCGCGTAACTGGCGACCTTCGCGGCCAGCTCGATGGCGGTGGGGTGCGCGTAGGACCACAGCGGGAAGAACGCGAGCTCCGAGGCCTGCTTCGCCGCGACCTCGGCCAGGTCCGTGCGCCCGTGCCCGAGCTGGCTGACGAACAACCCGCCGAGGGCGTCGAGGTACTTCCGCCCGTGGGCGTCCCAGATGTAGGCGCCATCGCCCCGCACGATCACGGGCACCTCCGCCGTGTCGTACGACGACATGCGGGTGAAGTGCATCCAGAGGTGGTCGCGGGCGGACTTCTGGAGGGCTGCGTGCTGTTCGGAGTCGTGGGCCACCCGCCCATCTTGACTCGTTCGGCCGCAGCGGGCAAGTGAATCCGTCGCCAGTTCACTCAATCGCAACGGATTTCGTTGCTTGAGCGCTTCCCCGCGGCGGAGATGCTGGCTAGGCTCGCGGCCATGAGCACCCTGCGGAACCTGATCAACGGCGAACTCGTCGACGCGGCCTCGGGCGCCACCTACGAGGTCGTGAACCCCGCCACGGGGGCGGCGTACGCGAGCGCGCCCGCAAGCGAGGCCGAGGACGTCGACCGGGCGATGCGCGCGGCCGATGCCGCCTTCGAGGTCTGGGGCGACACGACCCCGCGCGAGCGCCAGGAGGCGTTGCTCCGCATCGCGCAGGCACTGGAGGACCGGGCGGACGAGTTCGTCCGCGTGGAGTGCGAGAACACCGGCAAGCCGCTCGGGCTGACGGCCGAGGAGGAGTTGCCGCCCAGCGTCGACGAACTGCGCTTCTTCGCCGGTGCCGCGCGCGTGCTCGAGGGCCGCAGCGCGGGCGAGTACCTCAAGGACCACACGTCGTGGGTCCGCCGTGAACCGATCGGCGTCGTCGCCCAGGTGACACCGTGGAACTACCCCCTGATGATGGCGATCTGGAAGATCGCCCCCGCGCTCGCCGCCGGCAACACGGTGGTCCTCAAGCCCAGTGACACCACCCCGGCGAGCACCGTGCTGCTCGCCGAACTGGCGAGCGAGTTCCTGCCGCCCGGCACCCTCAACGTCGTGTGCGGCAACCGCGACACCGGACGCGCACTGATCGAGCACCCGACCCCGCAACTGGTCGCGATCACCGGCTCCGTGCGGGCGGGCTCCGAGGTGGCCGCCTCTGCAGCGACCGACCTCAAGCGGGTCCACCTCGAGCTCGGCGGCAAAGCCCCGGTTGTCGTCTTCGACGACGCGGACATCGCCGCTGCGGTGGAGTCGATCGCGACCGCCGGCTACTTCAACGCCGGCCAGGACTGCACCGCGGCCACCCGCGTGCTCGTCGCCGACGGCATCCACGATGAGTTCGTCGCCGCCCTCGCCGAGCAGGCGCGCAACACCCGCACCGGAATGCCCGACGACGCCGACGTCCTCTACGGCGCCCTGAACAACCCCGACCAGCTCGCCCGGGTCAGCGGCATGGTCGACCGCCTCCCCGACCACGCCTCGATCAACGCGGGCGGGGCACGCGCCTTGGTGACCGGCGGCGAAGGTGGCTACTTCTACGAACCCACTGTCGTCTCGGGCCTGCGCCAGGACGACGAAGCGGTCCAGCACGAGATCTTCGGCCCGGTGATCACCGTCCAGCGGTTCGGCGACGAGGCCGAGGCGCTCCGCTTCGCCAACGGCGTCCAGTACGGCCTGTCCTCCAGCGTCTGGACCAAGGACCACGGCCGCGCCCTGCGGATGTCACGCAAGCTCGACTTCGGCGTGGTCTGGATCAACACCCACATCCCGTTCGTCTCTGAGATGCCGCACGGCGGGTTCAAGCACTCCGGCTACGGCAAGGACCTGTCGATGTACGGCCTGGAGGACTACACGCGGATCAAGCACGTCATGTCCTACATCGGCCCCGCCGGTGGTTGAGGTGCGACGAGCGCAGCGAGGAGCCTCGAAACCATGAGGATCCTGCTGGTCGGAGCCGGCGGCGTCGGCGGTGCCTTCGCGGCCATCGCCGCCCGCCGCGACTTCTTCGAGGCCATCGTCGTCGCCGACTACGACCTCGCTCGCGCAGAGAAGGCCGCAGCCACCGACGAGCGGTACGTCACCGCGCAGGTCGACGCCTCCTCGGCGGAGTCCGTCACCGCGCTCTGCAGAGCCCACGCCATCACGCACGTGATGAACGCCGTCGACCCGGTGTTCAACATGGCCATCTTCAACGGGGCGTTCGCGGCCGGTGCCGACTACCTCGACATGGCAATGTCATTGTCGAAGCCCCACCCCGAGACGCCGTACGAGAAGACGGGGGTGAAGCTCGGCGACGAACAGTTCGCCGTGGCCGCCGACTGGGAGACCGCCGGCCGGCTGGCCCTGGTCGGGATGGGCGTCGAGCCCGGCCTGTCGGACGTCTTCGCGCGGTACGCCGCCGACCACCTGTTCTCCGAGATCGACGAGCTCGGCACCCGCGACGGCGCCAACCTCGTGGTCACCGACGAGGCCGGCAACGAGATCTTCGCGCCGTCCTTCTCGATGTGGACCACGATCGAGGAATGCCTCAACCCGCCGGTGATCTGGCAGGGCGGTGCCTGGCACACCACTGCGCCGTTCAGCGAACCGGAGATCTTCGACTTCCCCGAGGGCATCGGGCCGGTCGAATGCGTCAACGTCGAGCACGAGGAGGTGCTCCTCATGCCGCGCTGGATCGACTGCAAACGGGCCACCTTCAAGTACGGACTCGGCGAGGAGTTCATCACCATCCTCAAGGTGCTGCACACGCTCGGCCTCGACCGCACCGAGAAGGTGAAGGTGAAGGCCAGCGGTGGGTTCTGTGAGGTCAGCCCCCGCGACGTCGTGGCCGCCGTGCTGCCCGACCCGGCGACGGTCGGGCCACGAATGACGGGCAAGACCTGCGCCGGCCTGTGGGTGACGGGTACGGGCAAGGACGGCAGCCCGCGGTCGACGTACCTCTTCCACGTGGTCGACAACGAGCAGACCATGGCGGAATACGGCCACCAGTGCGTGGTCTGGCAGACCGCGATCAACCCGGTGATCGCGCTCGAGCTGCTGGCCACCGGCGTGTGGCAGGGCGCTGGCGTGCTGGGGCCAGAGGCGTTCGACGCCGTGCCCTTCCTTGACCTGCTCACCGCCTACGGTTCGCCGTGGGGCCAGCGGGAGCAATGACCACGCATCCCGCGCACGCACGGGCCGACGCGGCGGCTCCGCGTCCGCTGTGGCTCGACACTCCCCTCCGCCCGGCTGCCCGGCCCTCCGTGGGCGACCAGGTCGTCGACCTCCTCGTCATCGGCGGCGGCTTCACCGGGCTCTGGACGGCGTTGCGGGCCAAGGAGCGCGACCCGGACCGGTCGGTGCTCCTGGTCGAACGCGACCGGATCGCCGAACACGCGACCGGTCGCAACGGCGGGTTCTGCGAGGCCAGCCTGACCCATGGCGAGGCCAACGGGAGGGACCGCTGGCCCGACGAGTACGACGAACTGGAACGCCTCGGCCAGGAGAACCTCGACCAGATCGAGGAGACCGTACGACGCCACGGAATCGACTGTGACTTCCGCCGGTCCGGGCAGCTCGAGGTCGCCACCCGACCGCACGAAGTGGACCTGCTCGAGCCCGACGTCGACGGGTTCCTCGACGCGGACGCCGTACGCACGCTGCTCGACTCCCCCACGTACCTCGCCGGGCGGCTCGATGCCGAGGGCTGCGCGATGGTCGATCCGGCCCGGCTGGCCTGGGGCCTGGCCGATGCCGCCGAGACCCTGGGCGTCCGGATCGCCGAGAACACGGCGGTCACCCGGATGCGTCGCCGCGGTGAACTGGTTGAGGTCCGCACCCCCCACGGCACGATCCGGGCCCGGCAGGTGGCCCTGGCGACCAACGTCTTCACCTCGCTGTTGCGGCGCCTCGGCCAGCGGGTCGTGCCGGTCTACGATCACGTGCTCGCGACCGAGCCGTTGTCGCCGGAGCAACTCGAATCGCTCGGCTGGACTGATCGCTTCGGCGTGGCCGACAGCGGCAACCTCTTCCACTACTACCGGCTCACCGAGGACAACCGGATCCTGTGGGGCGGTTACGACGCCGTCTACCACTTCGGCAAGGGCATCGACGCCAGCCACGAACAGCGCCCGGAAACACACCGGTTGCTGGCCGAGCACTTCTTCACGACCTTCCCCCAACTCGAGGGACTGGGCTTCTCCCACCGCTGGGGAGGCGTGATCGACACCTGCTCGCGGTTCTGTGCCTTCTTCGGCCTGGCCCACCAGGGCCGCGTGGCCTACGCGACCGGCTTCACTGGCCTGGGAGTGGGCGCCTCCCGGTTCGCCGCCGACGTGATGCTCGACCTGCTCGACGGTCGTCCCACCGAGCGCACCCGGCTCGCCATGGTGCGCGAGAAGCCGGTGCCCTTCCCGCCGGAGCCCTTCGCGTGGATCGGAATCCAGCTCACCCGGTGGGCGTCGGCCCGCGCCGACGTGACCGGACGGCGCAACCTGTGGCTGCGCACCCTGGACCGCTGGGGCCTGGGCTTCGATTCCTGACGCGGCGACCGCGGGAACTTCCACCGTTCCGCCTCCAGATGACCCCCACCGGGACTAACGTCCCGACCAGAAGGGGGCCTCGTGATGATGCGATTCCTGGCGCGCCTGGTGGCGGCAATCCTGTTCCTCACCCTGGCGGTCGACGCCACGGCGGCGGAGGCGGCCACCCGACCGTCCGCACCGCGGGCGGTGAAGGCAACGCCTGGCAATCAGGCGGTCAAGGTCAGTTGGGTCGTACCCGCCTCGAACGGCGGCGCGGCCATCGACCGGTACGCCGTCCAGCGACGGGCCAGTACGACGGCATCGTGGGTGACGGTGAAGTTCACGACCGGCTCCGCGCGGTCGTGGACGAACACGGGTCTGACCAACGGCAAGAAGTACTACTTCCGCGTCCTCGCCCACAACCGGCGCGGGTACGGCACGGCCAGCACGACGGTGGCCGCGACGCCACGCACTGTCCCCTTGTCGCCGCGCAACCCCGCTGCGACCACGCGCCTCCTGAGTTTCAGTACGGGCTGGGATGCGCCGACCAGCAACGGTGGCGCACCCATCGACTTCTACCTCGTCGAGATCTCCACCGACGGCGCTGTGTGGACCACGCCGAAGAAGTGGCGTCCGGGTATCGACACCGCCGCGCCGCTGTTCACCGGCCTCATCGGAGGCGATCAGTACTACTTCCGCATCCGCGCCCACAATGCCGCGGGTTACAGCGTCGGGACCGGCGCTGGCCCCTACCGTGCTCACACCACCCCCAACGCCGTTACTGGGCTGAACGCAGTGGCCGGCAACGGGCAAGTGACATTGACCTGGACGGCACCCGGCAGCGACCTCGCCAATACGGGTGTCCCGGCTGCGTCGACGTACAAGGTCGAGAAGAGCACCGACGGTGGCACGAACTGGACTTCGGCAGGGCCGAACACCAGCAGCACGTCGTACACCGCCACCAGCCTGACCAACGGGACGGCCTACAAGTTCCGCGTCACGGCGGGAACGAACATCACGAACCTGCCGTTCGGACCTGCGACAGAGACGACAGCGACAACACCGATCGGCGCACCGACCCCACCCCTGAACCTCACCCTGAACTGGCGCCTGGATGAGGGCAACGTCCTCGCCTGGGATGCGCCGGAGTCCGATGGCGGCATCGACCTCACCCGATACGTCGTGGAGTACTGGACCGATCCAGAGGACCGGGACACGTTCACGACTGGGGACGGATCCACCCTCGAGACAACCGTCGACGCAGCAGCACTCGACCACAACTTCCGGGTGAAGGCCTGCAACGGTCCGGACGAGATCGACTGCAGTCCGTACTCGGCGACCATCGGTCCGATTCCCGGTGGGGTCCAGAGCCTCGACGCCGTGGACACCAGCGATGACACCGCCGCGAGCGTGACCCTCGGCTGGGACACCCCCGCCGGTGCCACCCCCGACGACTACACGGTCTCGCGGACCACCGATGTGGCCGCAACACCTGAAGACACCACCTGGACGGTGTTCGCTCCCACCGCCGACACGACCTATGTCGACGAGACCGCCGACTACGGGACCACCTACAAGTACCGAGTCGTGGCGAACGGCGCCAACGGCTCGGGCACGTGGGTGTTCGACGAGGTCACCACACGGCCCCAGTACGTCCTGAGCACGTCGCATTCGGCGATCCAGGTGACCGAAGGTGGGGCCGGCGGTTCCTTCCAGGTGACCCTCGACCCGGTGGTCCAGAACGACACCGTGATCCAGGTGTCGACGTCGGACTCCGACGTGGCGGTTCCCACGACGTCAACGGTCACCATTCAGGCAGGGCAGTCGTCAGCCAGCGTGACCATCAACGGTGTCGCGGACGCGAACCTGACCAACGAGCCGGCGATCATCACACTCACCTACGGCACCCAGACGAAGCAGGTCACCGTCACCGTGAACGACGACGACACCCAGGCGCTCGTCCTGACCGACGACACGGTGACCATGACGGAGAGTGGCAGCCAGATCGTCGACGTGTCCCTCGCCTTCCAGCCGACCAGCAACGTCACGGTCAACGTCGGCTCCAGCGACACGGACACCGCCACCGTCGGGCCCAGCACGTTGACCTTCACACCGGGGAACTGGAACGTCCCCCAGTCGGTGACGATCAACGGGGTGGCGGCTGGGCTCGCCACGGTCTCGCTGTCGTCCGCCAGTGCGCCGACCGCGACGGTCGATGTCACCGTCGAGGCACCTTAGGTACGGCGCAGCTTCCGTCGTACGAAGGAGTACGGAAGCACGCAGAACGGCAGCCCGAGCCCCAGCAGGATCAGGGGTAGACCGAGCGAGCGGCTGTAGAGCTCGTCGCCGCGAATGGTCGCCGTGACCGTGTCGCCGACCTCGTTGTCGCCGGAGCCCTGGATGGGACCGGTGTGCACCACGCCGTCCTGGGTCCAGCGGGCGGTGCAGTACTGCTTGGAGGCCTTGTAGCCGATGTCGATGTCGCAGTGGAGGACCTCGGCCTCGACCTTCTCCCCGAACTGTCGCTGCCCGAGCAGCCACAGTCCGCTTCCCACCAGCACCAGCGGGAAGATCATGACCACGGCGAGCAGGATGTTCACCACGATCTTCATGGGCAGCGTCTCGGGAGGCTTCTGCACCTCTGTCATGTCCCGAGCATGGCACCGTCGTACGGCACCGGGAATGGCGCGAACGGACTAGGTCCCTCGATAGCATGACGACGATCACCATGACCACGTCCTCCTCGCCTCCGCGCCAGCGCAAGTTGCTGCTCGCTGTGGACGCACCGTCGCTGCTGCACCGCAACCACCACGCGCGGGCACACACCCGGCTCGCCGACCGATCGGGCCGACCTGCGTGGGCGCTGCACGGGATGCTGCGGCAGATCATCGAGTCCATCGACTCGTTCGCTCCGGACGCCGTGATCTTCGGTCTCGACGACCGTGCCGCCTCGCTGCGCCGCGACTTCTACCCCGACTACAAGGCCGGGCGCGCGGAGAAGGACGACCAGCTCGTCGACCAGCTCGACCGCGCCGGGTCGCTCCTCGACGCGCTCGGCCTGGCGACGCTCACTCCCCCGGGCCTCGAGGCCGATGACGTCAACGCTTCGGCCGCCACCTGGGCCGAGGAGAACGACTGGAACTGCGTCATCATCACGTCCGACCGGGACGCGTTCGCCCACATCAGCGACCACACCTCGATCCTGCGGCTCATCGACGGCGGCATCAACGGTTCGCCCCTGCTCACGCCCAGCCGGCTCAGGATCATGTACGGCGTCGCGGCGGAGAACTATCTCGAGTACGCCGCGTTGCGGGGTGATGCCAGTGACAACCTCCCCGGCGTCACCGGCATCGGCGAGAAGTCGGCGTCCGCGCTGCTGTCCCACATGGGCTCCATGCAGGCGGCGTGGGCCGACATCGAGCACAACAACGGCGATGCGCTGCTGGCGGCGTTCGACAGTTGGGCCGAGGAGACGGGCGCCCGCCGGATCGGCGCGAGTCTGCTCAAGCGCCTCACGGCCGACGGTGCGCGCGAGCGCTTCGAGTTCAACGTCCGGATCATGTCCGGGCGCACCGACCTGGACCTCGGCCTCACCCCGGACATCCCGGGTACACCCGGCCTGTTGCCGCTCGACATCGAACGGGTCGAGCGCGTGGTCGGTCACCTCAACATGGAGGCGACGACCGCACTCGCGTTGCGGGTGCTGACCGGCGACCCTGCCTCGATCGGGAGATGATGAACTGATGACCGAGGACGCGCCCGCGCAGGGACTGACAGAGGTGCTCGCCCGGCGCTTCCTCACCACCGATGCCGCCCGGAGCGAGAAGGTCGACCGCTGGCACGGCCGCGGTCGTCGTACGGCCAGGGAGAACATCGCCGATCTGGTCGACGCTGGATCCTTCGTCGAGTACGGCCGCTTCGTCACCCCCGCACAGGAGTCCCGCCGATCGCTCGCGGAACTGGTCGTCGAAGCGCCCGCAGACGGGATCATCGGCGGCACGGCAACGATCGACGGCCACCCCTGCGCGGTCCTGTCCTACGACTACCTGGTGATGGCCGGCACCCAGGGCATGCGCGGGCACCGGAAGTCGGACCGGCTGATCGAGCTGATCGGCCGGATGGGACTACCGACAGTCTTCTTCACCGAGGGCGGCGGCGGTCGTCCCGGCGACACCGACCTGCCTCTCGTGTCCGCACTCGACGTCGGGTCGTTCGCGCTGTGGGGTGAACTCCAGGGCGTGGTTCCGCGGATCGCGGTCGTCTCCGGCCGATGCTTCGCCGGCAATGCGGTGCTGGCCGGATGCGCCGACCTGCGGATCGCCACCCCCGACGCGAACCTCGGCATGGCCGGGCCCGCAATGATCGCCGGGGGCGGCCTGGGCCAGTTCGCCGCCGAGGAGATCGGACCCGCCGACGAGCAGGCTGCCAACGGCGTGCTGGACGTGGTCGTCGACGACGAGGCCGAGGCCGTCGACGTCGTACGACGACTGCTCTCCTGCCTGCGTGGTCCCACCACCGACGCGGCGGGCGACGGGGGCGCCGACGACCAGGACGTCCTGCGCACGCTGCTGCCGGAGAACGACCGTGAGGGTTTCGACGTCCGCCCGGTCATCGAAACCCTTGCCGACACGGACACGCTCACCTGGCTGCGCGAGGGCTGGGCGCCCGAACTGGTGACGGCGATCGGCCGCATCGGTGGCATCCCCGCCGGCTTCGTCGCCAACCAGTCCACGCACCTGGCCGGCGCCCTGACCGCAGACGCATCGGCGAAGGCTGCCGACTTCCTGGAGCTGTGCCAGCGCTGGGAACTGCCGGTGGTCTCCCTGGTCGACACCCCGGGCTTCATGGTCGGTCCCGAGGCCGAACGCACCGGCCTGGTCCGGCACGCCTCGCGGATGGTGACGGCAGGTGCCCTGCTGACCGTGCCCCTGATCGGCGTGGTCCTGCGCCGCGGCTACGGCCTCGGCGCGCAGGCCATGCTCGGCGGCAGCACCCACCGCCCGCTGCTCACCGTGGCCTGGCCGGGCGCGCACCTCGGCGCGATGGGGCTGGAGGGCGCCGTACGGCTGGCGCTGGCGAAGGAGCTGGCCGCGATGCCCGAGCAGGAGCGCGAGGCCGCCGTGGCCGAGCACACCGCCCAGCTCCGCGACCACGCGAAGGCACTGAACGCCGCGCGGATGTTCGAGATCGACGACGTGATCGACCCCGCGGAGACCCGCGCCGTCATCGTCGCGACCTTGCAGCGGGCCGCCCCGCGCGGCTGAGCTACTTGTCGAGCTTCTTCTTGATGAGCCAGGCACCCAGGCCCAGCGCCGCCGCGCCGGCCGCGATGGTGCCCGGCCGGTTCTGCCAGCGGGTGTACTCGTCGGCGACCTGCGGCCAGGCCTCACCGATCACGGCTGCCGCGTCCTCGGGTGTTGCCTTCAGGCCCTCGACCGAGACGGGCGTCCCGAAGACCATCCGCACCTTGCGCGGCAGCGGCCAGCGGCGCTTCTCCGTGCCGGTGATGGTGGTCGGGATCAGCGGCGCACCGGCCTCGATTGCCAGTCGGGCGGCGCCACGCTTCGGCGCACCGAGGCCCTCTTCACGAACCCGGGTGCCCTCGGGGAAGAGGGCGAGCGCGTCGCCGCGGGCCAGGATCGCCCGCGCCGTCTCGAGGGCCTCCTCGTCGGACGAGCCCCGGCGCACCGGGAAGGCACCCAGGCGCAGGAAGATGCCCGCCAGGGGTCCCTCGAAGTGCTCGGCCTTGCCCATGAAGTGCACCGGCCGACGCAGCACGATGGCCACGAAGAACGGGTCCCAGAAGCTCTTGTGGTTGGGCACGATGACGACCGGCCCCTTCTTGGGGACGTTCTCCTTGCCCGTCGCGGTGAAGCCGCACACGATCCGCAGGATCAGCGCCGCGGTGTACTTCACGATCAGGTAGAGCGGTCCGCTCACACCCTTCTCGCGCGCGATCCGGTGGGCTTCTTCGTTCGTCGTCGGCACGAGTGCCATCTTGGCGCGAGCGCCCCGATCCGGCCAGTGGCTCGCCGGATGACCGGCGAAAGGCTCAGTGGATGAGGTCGCGCCAGTTCAGCGGTACGGCGCCCCGCGGGCCCGGCGCGGGCTGGTCCTCGGGGTGCGCCGTCGGTTCCGCGAGCGGCGGGCCGTCGTAGTAGTCCTCGGCCACGTAGTCCCAGAACCAGTTCTCGCCCGGTTCGAACGTCTGGACCAGTTGATGACCGGTCTGCTTGAAGTGCGCGGTCGCGTGCTGCCCGGGCGACGAGTCGCAGCAACCCACGTGGCCACAGGCGGCACACCGACGCAGGTGCACCCACCAGCCACTCAACTCGGAACACTCCTGGCAGCCGGTCCCGCTGGGCGCTGCGTCGACGTCGATGGCCGGGTTCTGGTCGCTGGTCACAGCGCGACGCTAACCGGGCACGCGCGTCGACACCACCCCTTCGGTCCAGCGCCTACGCTCGTGCCGTGGAGCCTCTCGGCCAGTACCCCGATCCGATCCATGTCGTCGCGCACCTCAGCGATCCGCACCTGCTCGCCAGCTCGCTGCAGTACGGCGTCGTGGACACCGCCGCGCACCTGGAACGCGCGCTCGAGCGGCTGGCCCGGTTGCCGATGCCGCCGCAGGCGCTCGTGTTCACGGGCGACCTGGCGGACAAAGCCGAGCCGGCGGCGTACACGAAGTTGCGCGAGATCGTGGAGCCGGCGGCCGAGGCACTCGGCGCCGAAGTCGTGTGGGTGATGGGCAATCACGACGAACGGGAGGTCTACTCGCGCGAGCTCTTCGGTGCGGAGAGCGACGCGCCGCAGGACCGCGTCCACGACATCAACGGCCTGCGCATCGTCGCCCTCGACACCAGCGTCCCGGGCTGGCACCACGGCGAACTCTCCGACGACCAACTCGCTTGGCTGACCGACGTCCTCACCGAACCGGCCCCGCACGGCACGCTGCTCGCGATGCACCACGCACCGATCCCGGTGCCGATGTTGCGCCTGGCCGAGCTGATCGAGTTGCACGACCAGGAGCGGCTTGCTGCCGTGGTGGCCGGGACGGACGTGCGCGGGATCCTCGGCGGCCACTTCCACTTCACGTCGTTCTCGACGTTCGCGGGCGTGCCGGTCTCGGTGGCCTCGGCGACGTGCTACACCTCCGAGGTCTTGCCGAACCAGCGCCTGCTCTCCGGCGTCGACGCGAGCCAGGCCTTCACGATGCTCCACCTCTACGAGGACCGCATCGTGCACTCCGTCGTTCCGGCCATGGACGGCCCGGAGGTCACCGGTCACGGTCTGGAGATGCTGGCGCCGTTCAACGCGATGACGCCCGCGGAGCGCTTCGACATGGTGTCGCGCAAGGACTCCCTGCTGAACCGGCCCACCGGCGACTGACGAGGGTCAGCGCCACGCCCGGCGCACGGGCATCTCGGCCGCGCGATCCCAGCCCGTGCCGAGTTGGCGACCCGACAACTCGTCCCACCGCAGTCGGATCCACACGTCGTCCTCGCGTCGCAGCCAGCGGGGTGGCCCCGGGACGTGGCGCTCTGTCTCGGTCCGTTCCACGCCGGACACCCGCTCGCCGTATCCACGAGCAACCACGGACCAGCCGTGGCCCCGCTCGTAGTCGACGTCGTCGACCTCGAACAACAACACCGCGCCGTCGGCGTACCGATCGAGCATCGTGCCCGCCGCGGTGCGCGCGAGAACGGCGTCGTCGACCGTGACGTAATTGACCGGAAAGACCTCGACCTCGCGAGGTCCGGCCAACATGACCAGGCGCCCGAAGACCCCGGACCGCAACAGGTCCTCGCACTCGTCTGTCGTCAGATCCGTCATTGCAGGCATGGGGCCATCCTCTGCGCGGAGGGGCCCCGGCGACAGGGCCGAAAGTCCCTCGGCGCAAGGCCTCACCTCCCTCGCCAGGTCCACGTCAAGACGGAGGAGTTGGACCGTCGCCTTCTCGACGACGCGGCACTGTCCAGGTGAGCGCGGTGCCCTGGCCGGGCGCCGAATCGACGGCCAGTGTCCCCCCGCGCTGCTCGGCCCGGACCCGGATGTTGGCCAGCCCGCTCTCCGAGCCGGTGCCCGAGATGCCGCGGCCGTCATCGCGCACCGTGAGCACCACGTCGTGCCCGCTCACGTCGACGACCACCTCGATGGCGTTCGCCTCCGCATGTCGAGTGGCGTTGGACAACCCCTCGGCGAGAACGGCCAGCAGGTCAGGGGCGAGGTCGGCCGTGACCAGGGTCCGGACCGGCCCCTCGAACCGGAGCGAGGGCCGGAAACTCAGCGTCGACGCAGCCCGGTCGACCAGACGTGTGACCTCGGCCTGCACGTCACCCGCCGTGTCGAGGGAACTGAGTCCGAAGATCGCCCGACGGATGTCCTTGATCGTGGCGTCGAGATCATCGACGGCCTGGTCGAGGCGGGCCGCGACCTCCGGCCGGTCCACGAGTCGGGTCGCCCCCTGCAGCCCCAACCCGACAGCGAACAGTCGCTGGATGACCAGGTCGTGGAGGTCACGACCGATCCGGTCGCGGTCCTCGAAGACCGCGAGCAGACGCCGGTCCTCCCGGGCCTCCGCGAGCTGGAGCGACAACGAGGTCTGTTCGGCGTACGACGTGACCAACTGCTGGTCGAGCGCGTGGTAGCGGTCCTCCTGCTGCCAGGACCACCCGAGGAACAGGGACCCCTTCGCTCGCGACGAGGAGTTCAACGGCACCTCGAGCACCGGACCGAGATCCGGCGACCCCGGCTCGCCAGCGACGACCTCGAGCGCGTCGTCGACCACCCAGGCAGAGTCCGCACCCGAGATCTCGCGGGCCCGGTTCACGACGATCTCGAGCGGATCCCGGCAGGCCGGGTCCGAGAGCAGGGCGGCCACCTCGGCGGTGGCCCTCGCCCAGACCTCGCGGGTGGTGGTCTCCTCGTACAGACGGGCGTTCTCGATCGCAACACCGGCCGCCGCCGCGAGGGCGATCACGATCTCCTCGTCCTCGGTGGTGAAGTCACCGTCACCGATCTTCTCCGTCAGGTAGAGGTTCCCGAAGATCCGGTCCCGGATCCGGACCGGCACCCCGAGGAACGAGCTCATCGGCGGGTGGTTCGGGGGAAAGCCGTACGACGCCGGGTGCTCGGCGATGTCGTGGAGGCGCAGCGGTTCGGGTCGGTCGATGATCGACCCCAGCAGCCCGTGTCCCGTCGGCAGTTCGCCGATCTGGACGGCGAGTTCGTCGGAAATACCGTGGTGGATGAACGTGCGCAGACGACGCTGGTTGCCGGCGCTGAGAACCCCGAGAGCGGCGTACTGTGCACCGGCCAGTCGGCTCGCGATCGCCACGATCCGCGACAGCACGCCATCGAGACTGAGGTCAGCCGAGATGGTGACGACCGCGTCCAGCAACAACTGGAGTCGGGCCTGTTGGTCCAGTGCGTCGTGCATGCGGTCGAGCACGGCTCGAACCAGGTCCTCGAAGTCGACCGCCTCGAGATCGGTCCGTTCGGGGACTTCTCCGCGGTCTTCGCCGGTCAGGTCCATCGTCACCGCTCCATCCCTGCTGCTTCGTTCCGCACGCTAGCAGCGCGCCGACCAGCAGGGGGCCGAAAGACCCGAAGCAACAGGCACCCGGACCCTGCCCGGCGGATGGCTTCGCGGCCGAGAATCGTTCCATGTCCCAGGAACTGATCTCCCCGGAAACCGACGTACAGCCCGGACGACTCGTCGTCCTCAGCGACGCGGAGTGCTGGGACCTGGTCCGGAGCCGACCCGTCGGCAGGGTGGCGTGGTCCGGGGTCGACGGCGTGTCCGTGGTGCCGGTGAACTACGCCGTCGTGGACGGGCAGATCCTGCTCCGCACCACGCCGTACTCCCTCTTGGCCCGCGACTGCCCTAACCGCGAGGTCGCGTTCGAGGTCGACGACCTGGACGAAACTGTCCACGGCGGCTGGAGCGTCCTGCTTCGGGGACGCTGCGAGCGTGAGGAACGCCTGTCGGAAGGCAAGGCGCCGTGGGTCACCGGACCCCGCATCCTCGGGATGCGCATCGACGTCCGGTCGGTGTCTGGGCGGCGTGTGGAACCGCCGTCCAGGCACTGACCGGCAACCCTGGCCAGTCGTCAATCGTCAATCGTCGGTCGTCAGTCGGGAGTCCCGGACGTGTTCCTGACGGCGTAGATCGCCGCCTGCGTCCTGCTGGACATGCCCAGCTTCGCGAGCAGCGACGAGACGTAGTTCTTGACCGTCTTCTCGGCCAGACTCAACTCGCGGGCAATCTGCCGGTTGGTCAGGCCTTCGCCGATCAGGTCGAGAATTCGGCTCTCCTGATCCGTCAGCGAATCAAGTTCCTTGTTGACCGGCGGCCCCGAGCGAATCCGTTCCAGGACCTGCGCCGTCACCATCGGATCGAGGGTCGACTGGCCGGCCGCGACCCGGCGCACCATGTCGAGCAGGTCGTTGCCCCGCACCTGCTTCAGGACGTACCCCGCGGCGCCCGCCATGATCGCGGAGAACAGCGCGTCATCGTCGTCGTACGACGTCAGGATGAGTGCCGCGATCGACGGATCCACGGACCGCACGTCGCGGCACACGTCAATGCCGGAGCCGTCCGGGAGCCGGGCATCCAGGATGGCCACGTCCGGACGCAGCGCCGGGATCCGGCTGGTTGCTTCGACCGCTGAATCGGACTCCCCCACCACGACGATGTCCCCCTCGCTCTGCAGGAGGTCGCGGATCCCGCGCCGGATCATCTCGTGGTCGTCGAGGAGGTAGACCCGGATCTGCTGCGGGACCGAAGGGCTTGTCTCATCACTCACGCTTCCAAGGTAGCCCCGATTCAGTGGGTTGGAAGCAGGACCGTGCGCCCCGCACCGGGAAGGACCTTCGGCCCTGCCGGAACCACCGACGAGCGGTCATCGTGAGAAGACCATCAGGAGGAGCATCCATCGTGACCCAGGTACGCACCGCACGCGTCGACCATGCGCCAGCCGCTGTGGTCGAGCGACTGGTCGCCCTCGCTGGCCTCGCGCCGAGCGTCCACAACACCCAGCCCTGGCTGTGGGAGTACGTCGACCAGCGCCTCACCCTCCATGCCGATCACCGGCGCCAGCTGGCGGCCGAGGACCCGTCCGGTCGGAATCTCACCATCAGTTGCGGCGCCGCACTCCACCATCTGGAGTTCGCGGCCAGCGCACTCGGCTGGGAGACAGCGGTGCATCACCTGCCGGTGCCCTCGGACCGTGGGGTCCTGGCCGAGGTGGTGGTGGGGCGCACCGGCCCCCATCCGGTCGATGCCGAGGCCATCCGTCTCCTGCGTGAGCGATGCACTGATCGCCGACGCTTCACTGCCTGGCCGGTGCCCGGTGATCGGCTCGACACCCTGTGCCGGACGGCCGCACTCTGGGGGGCTGAGGCGCAGGCCGTCACCGATGAGGCGTCCCGGTTCCGTCTCGAACTCCTGGCGAACCAGGCGCTGACGACGATGGAGTTCGACCGGCAACAACGCGCCGAGCAGGACAGCTGGATCGATCGCGCCGACGCCGCGGGCATCCCCCACGCCCTGCTCCCGCATCACCCTGATCCGCTTCAGGCCCGCTCCCGCTTCCAGCCGGGGCTCCTCGAGGATGCTCGCCTCGCGCTGCACGGCTGCGACCGCGTCATCGCCATCGGCAGTGCTGCCGACGACGTCGAAGGGTGGATCGTTGCCGGCCAGGCTCTCAGTGCGGTGTGGCTGGAGGCGGCGCGACAAGGCCTGTCGGTCGTCCCCATGAGCCAGCCGATCGAGGATGCCGACGCTCGCGCCGAGATCACCCGGGACGTCCTCGGCAGCGCGTTCGTTCCCCACATCCTGCTGCGGGTGGGATGGCAAGCAATGGGCCGACGCGAACTCGCACGCACCCCGCGGCGTCCGCTGCAGGAGGTACTGAACCACCGTGCGCTCCGGGGGGCCAAAGGTCCCGACGGAGCGGGGATTCCGACCGTGGGCGAGGCGCAGTCCGGTCCCTAGCGTGGTTGAAGTCAGCCCCCGCCTGCGCCAGGAGTTCCCGTGGATCCGACCGACATCGCGAGGTGGCAGTTCGCCATCACGACCGTCTATCACTTCCTCTTCGTCCCGATCACCATTGGACTGTCGGCGATCATTGCTGGCTACGAGATCACCTGGCTGCGGACCGGCAATGAGATGTGGCTTCGCCTGACGAAGTTCTTCGGGAAGCTCTTCCTGATCAACGTCGCGATCGGGATCGTCACCGGCATCGTGCAGGAGTTCCAGTTCGGCATGAACTGGAGCGACTACTCCCGCTTCGTCGGGGACGTCTTCGGTGCACCGCTCGCCGTCGAAGGCCTGCTCGCGTTCTTCCTGGAGTCGACCTTCCTCGGACTCTGGATCTTCGGCTGGGACCGGCTGCCCCCGAAGCTCCACGCCGCCTGCATGGTGCTCTTCCACATCGGCACCCTGCTGTCGTCGTACTTCATCCTGGCGGCCAACTCGTGGATGCAGAACCCGGTCGGGTTCGCCTACAACCCAGAGACCGGCCGGGCGGAGATGAACGACTTCGCCGCCGTCATGTTCAACAAGGTGCAGCTCGTGACGTTCCCCCACGTCGTGCTGTCGGCCTACATGACCGGCGCCGCGTTCGTGGTCGGCATCGCCCTGTGGCACCTGCGGCGGGCGACGACGACCACCGATCGCACCATGTATCGCAAGGCGGTCCGCGGCGGCGCCGGCGTCGTGCTCGTTGCTGCTCTCGGCGTCATGATCAGCGGCGACTTCCAGGGCAAGATCATGACCGAGGTGCAGCCGATGAAGATGGCCGCAGCCGAGGGGCTCTACGACACGGAGAACCCTGCGGACTTCTCGCTCTTCCAGCTCGGCACGCTGGATGGTGAGGAGGAGACGTTCGCGGTCAAGATCCCGGGCCTGCTGTCCTACCTCGCCACGGGCGCACCCAAGGGTGAGGTCGAGGGAATCAACCAGCTCCGCGAGCGCTATCAGGAGCAGTACGGCGCCGACCCGGGTGCCGCTTACTACTCCCCCGGCGACTACACCCCCGTCATCCCGCTGACCTACTGGACCTTCCGACTGATGATGGGCCTCGGCATGGCCGGTGCGGTCGTCGCCGCCTGGGTCCTGTGGGCCACCCGCGGAGACCGGTCCCCGCAGGGCCGCAGCGTGCTCGTCGCGGCGATCGCCCTGCCGTTCCTCCCGCTGTTCGCCAACTCCTTCGGCTGGATCTTCACCGAGATGGGTCGCCAACCGTGGGCCGTCTTCGGCCTGATGACGACCGAGCACTCCGTCTCGCCCGGTCTCAGCACCGCCGAGGCCTGGACCTCCCTGCTCGCCCTCACCGCCGTGTACGCCGTCCTCGCAGTCATCGAGATTCGGCTGCTGTTCACGTGGATCGCCAAGGGCGCCGAGACCCTCCCCGCACCCGACGATCCGGCAGGCGACAACGACGACCGTCCGCTCGCCTTCGCCTACTGACCGAGGACACCACCATGGAACTCACCACCGTCTGGTTCATCCTCATCGCCGTCCTGTGGATCGGCTACTTCACCCTGGAGGGCTTCGACTTCGGCGTCGGCATGCTGATGCCGATCCTCGCGCGCAACGACACCGAACGACGAGTCATGATCAACACCATCGGCCCCGTCTGGGACGGCAACGAGGTCTGGCTCCTGGTCGCTGGCGGCGCCACCTTCGCGGCCTTCCCGGAGTGGTACGCCACGTTGTTCAGCGGGTTCTACCTGCCGCTGCTGCTGATCCTGATCGCGTTGATCGTCCGCGGGCTCGCCTTCGAGTACCGCGCGAAGCGGGACGACGATCGCTGGCGCGCGCGCTGGGACCTGGCCATCATCATCGGCTCCTTCGTGCCGTCCCTGCTGTGGGGCGTGGCGTTCGCGAACATCCTGCGCGGCGTCCCGATCGACGCCGACCTCGAGTACGTCGGCGGGTTCTTCAACCTGCTGAACCCCTATGCCCTGCTGGGCGGTCTGACCATGCTCGGGTTGTTCGTCACGCACGGCGCCCTGTTCATCGCTCTCAAGACCGACGGCGAGATCCGGCACCGCGCACGGCGCCTCGCCGTGCCGAGCGTGGCCGTGACGGCTGTGCTCGCCCTGGTCTTCCTGGGCTGGACCCAGCAGCAGACCGGCACCGTCAGTTCCGCCGTCGCTTACGCAGCGGCCGCGGTCGGCCTGGTCGGCGCGGGCCTCTTCGCTCACGCCGGCCGGGAGGGTTGGGCATTCACCAGCACCTTCCTCGCCATCGCGCTGGCGGTGGGCGGCCTGTTCCTGGCCCTGTTCCCGGACGTGATGCCCACGACCATGTCCGGCGGCACGAGCCTGACGACGACCAACGCCGCCGCGACGTCGTACACGCTCGGGATCATGACGGTGGTGGCCGTCATCTTCACGCCCGTCGTGCTGGCCTACCAGGGCTGGACCTATTGGGTCTTCCGCAAGCGGATCGCCGTGCACCACATCCCGACGGCCGCACCGGCCCCTGCGCCCTCTGGCCGATGAAGCCGTCCGACCCGCGGGTGCGCCGTTTCCTTGCACCGGCCCGCAGCAGCCTGGCGGGCGTGGTGTCCGCCGGCGTCGTGGGCGGCGCACTGGTCATCGCCCAGGCATGGGTGGTCACCGGCCTGATCATCGCGGTGCTCCACGACGACCCGCTGACGGGGTGGGCGATCGCCGTGGCGGCCGTCCTCACACTGCGGGGACTCAACGGTGCGGTGAGCGACATCTGCGCCGCCCGGGCCGCGTCCGTGGTCGGCACCGTGCTCCGCCACCGACTGGTCCGGGCCGCGCTCGCCCGTCCCGGCGGGAGCACCGACGAACCGGCCAGCGGCGAGGTGGCCGTCCTGGCGACACGCGGCGTCGCTGCGGCGGAGCCCTACCTCACGCGGTACGTTCCTGCCCTCGTCGTTGCGGCCGTGCTGCCGCCCCTGACGGTGGTGGCCCTGGCCACCCAGGACCTGCTGAGTGCCCTGATCGTCGTGTGCACCCTGCCGCTCGTTCCGGTGTTCGGCGCGCTCGTCGGCCTCGCCACGCGGGACCGTGCCGAGGAGCAGTGGCGCGCGATGGCCTCCTTGTCCGGCCACTTCCTCGACGTCGTCCGCGGCCTGCCGACGCTCGTCGCTCACCGCCGGGCACACGCCCAGTCGACCCGGATCGCCGAGGTGACTGATCGCTACCGTCGGGCGTCCCTACGGACCCTCCGGATCGCGTTCGCCTCCTCAGCCGTTCTCGAACTGGTTGCCACGCTGTCCGTCGCCCTGGTGGCGGTGACCGTCGGCGTTCGTCTCGCGTCCGGCTCCCTCGACCTGCACACCGCCCTCGTCGTCCTGCTCCTGACCCCGGAGGCGTTCTGGCCGTTGCGCCGCGTCGGTGCCGAGTTCCATGCGGCGGCCGAAGGTGCGACCACCTTTGCCGCGGCCCATGACCTGCTCGATGCGGCCGCCGATCCGGCTGTGGACCAAGCGGCACCTACCGGCGCGCCGCTCCTGCTGGACCACGTCACCGTCACCTTCCCGGGCCGCACGACGCCGGCGGTCCACGAGATCAGCGCCCTCATTCCCGCGCGGGGCGTGACCGCCCTGACCGGCCCTTCGGGCTGCGGGAAGTCAACCTTGCTGGCCGCGATCGCCGGCCTGCTCCCGGTCACCGACGGAGTCGTCGCGTCGGGGGGCCGGACCGTCGGCGGACCGGCGTGGCAGGCCCAGATCGCCTGGCTTCCCCAGCAGCCGCGCTTCGTCACCGGGAGCGTCGCCGACAACCTCAGACTGGTGCGATCGGACGCGTCCGACGCGGACCTGTGGGCGGCCCTGCGGGAGGTCGCCCTCGAGGTCCGTGTGCATGAACTCCCCTCCGGCCTCGAGACTCCACTGGGCGAGGACGGCACCAGCCTGTCGGCCGGCGAGCGCGCACGACTGGCCCTTGCGCGCGTGGTGCTGGCCGACCGGCCGTGGGTACTGCTGGACGAGCCGACCGCGCACCTCGACGACCTGACCGAACAGGTCATCGCCGACACGATCGTCGCCCTGGGCCGACGGAGCAGCGTGCTGGTCGTGGCCCACCGGCCCCGTCTGGTCGACCTCGCCGACCACGAGATCCGTCTCCCGGCGCCCCAGCCGTCGGTTGCTCTCGCGGCGGCTCCGCCTGCCGCGGTGGCGACACCAGTGGTCGCCCCGGCTCCGGTCCAGCTCGAAGCGCCGGCGAGTGGCGACGAGCGACGGGCGTTCGCCGGTGCCACGGTGCTCGGCGCCCTCGCCTCCGCTTCGGGTGTGGCACTGACCGCCACCGCCGGTTGGCTCATCGTGCAGGCATCGAGCCGACCCGCCGTCCTGACCCTGCTCGTCGCGATCGTCGGCGTTCGTACGTTCGGTCTGGCCCGCCCCGTCCTCCGGTACGTCGAGCGGTTGCGCGGGCACGACGCCGCGCTGCGGTTGTTGGCACGTCGCCGGGTCGAGGTGTACGACGCCCTCGTGCCCCTCGTTCCGGCCATCCTCGGGCCGCGGCGTGGTGACCTGCTCAGCTCCATCGTCGACGACGTCGACAGCGTGGTGGACCGCCAGCTGCGGGTACGGATGCCGTTGGTGCAGTTCGTCCTCGTCGCCGGACTCACGACCACGGTCGCCGCGCTCTTCCACCCCGTGAGCGGTCTGGTCGTGGCGGCCTTGGCACTTCTCACCGGAGCCGCCCACCTGCTGGCCCGGAACGGGGCCCGACGGGCCGAACGCGAGCTCGTGGGCCTGCGCGCCGTGCTGTCACGGGAGGTCGTCGAGGCGGTCCAGATTGCCGACGAGATCCTGATGTGGCAGCGCACGGTGGACGTCGCCGACCGGATCGCGGGGACCAGCGCCCGGATGGGTTCGGTGTCGTCGACCGCGGCCGGCTGGTTGACCTCCGCGCGCGTCCTGGTCCTGGTGAGCTCGGGTGCCGCCACCGCTGCCATCGCGGCTGCGACCGCCGCCGACACCGCCGCGGGCCGCCTCTCCGGCCCGGTCATGGCGCTGCTCGTGCTGCTCCCACTCGCGCTGGTCGACGTCGCGCTCCCCTGCACCGACGCGGGCGTCCTCGCTGCCCGCACCGCCTCGGCCGATGCGCGCCTGAGGGCCCTCGAGCACACGCCCCCAGCGGTGGCCGACATCCCGGGGCGGGCCATCCCGATCGGCGACGTCGTGACCGTGCGCGACGTCAGCTCCCGATGGCGGCTGCAGGGCCCGATGACGGCCCCGGTCTCCTTCGACCTGGCCCCGGGCGACCGGGTTGCGGTCGTCGGCCCGTCCGGGTCAGGCAAGAGCACGCTGGCCGCGGTCCTGATGCGGTTCCTCGATCCCGTGACCGGAGAGGCGCGGCTCGGCGGTGCCCTGATGACCTACGTCGCCCCTGACGTCGTACGACGACAGGTCGGTCTGGTCGACGACCACCCCCACGTGTTCGCGACAACCCTGCTCGAGAACGTCCGGCTGGCCCGGCCAACGGCGACGGACCGGGAGGTCGAGGCGGTCCTTCGGCGGGCTCGTCTCGGCCCCTGGCTGGACACCTTGCCCGAGGGCGTCCACACCTGGCTGGGCGACGGCCACGCGGCCGTCTCCGGTGGGGAGCGCGCCCGGATCGGGATCGCCCGGTCCCTGTTGGCCGACCAACCCGTCCTGGTCCTCGACGAACCGACCGCCCACCTGGACCAGGCAACGGCCTCTGCGCTGGCGCGCGAGGTCCTCACGGGTGACCGGTCCAGGTCGGTGCTGTGGATCACCCACGGCGGCCCGGGCCTGGACCTTGTCGACCGCACCATCGCGCTGGCCCCGGCGGTCCCTCCGGGGGCCAAAAGTCCTATGAGTTCAGGGGCCACGGCCCGTGTCGTTCCGAGCCGCACAGCCACAGGCTGGTCTCATGAAGACCACGATCAATCCACACACCGTCGTCGTCGCGACGGACGGTTCGGACGACGCACACCGCGCCGTTCAGTGGGCCGCTGAACAGGCCTACCTCGAGCGGCGGCCGTTGACCGTCGTCACGGCAGTGGGCACGGCCGGAGTCCCCGCGATCACCTGGGCCGGCGTGGGCGCGGGGTACGCCTACCAACCCCACGAGATGGCCGAGCACGGTCAGGCCATTGCCGACGAGGCGGTGGCGATCGCGCACCACCTCCGGCCGGCGCTCCAGGTCGAGACCAGGGTGCTCCACGGTGACCCGCGCCAGGCGCTCGTCGACATCTCCGGCCACGCCCATCTGATGGTCATCGGTTCGCGCGGCCGAGGGGCGTTCCGTAGCAAGGTCTTGGGCTCGGTCAGCGCTGCGGTCAGCCGGGACGCCGATTGTCCGGTGATCGTGTGTCGCCCCCCGCGCCACGAAGCTGAGCTCGGTGTCCTCGTGGGTGCCGACGGGACGGCGGAATCGGTGCCCATCATCGAGTTCGCGTTCCTCCAGGCCTCCCTGCGCGACCTGCCGCTGACGGTGGTGCACTGCGTCTGGGACGAGATCGCGGCGGTCCACGGCGTCGCACCGGCGGCACCCGGCGAGTCCGGGCTCGAAGAGCAGCGCCTGCTCCTCGCCGAGAGCGTTGCGGGCATGTCCGCCAAGTTCCCGGAGGTGACCGTCCACCTCCGCCTCGCGCACGGCCTCGCCGAGGACTGCCTGACGACTCGAAGCGGCGACTGGAACCTGATCGTGGTCGGCCGACACCCCGTCGACACGCTCTTCCAGCTGTTCACCGGCTCGATCGCGACTGCCGTCGTCGAACGAGCCCACACCACCGTGGTCGTCGTACCCCAGTCCGAACCCGCACTCGAGCGTTGAGAGAGGTCGAGAGATGAACCGTCTCCAGCACCCCGGCAGCATCGTCGTCGCCGCCGATGGCTCCAAGCATGCAGACAGAGCCGTCGTCTGGGCGGCCGAGCAGGCCCACCTCGAACGGAGGAGCCTGGTGGTCGTGACCGTCGACGGGCACAACCACAGGGTCAATCAGGACGCCGTGCGACTGGCCTCCGACACAGCACCCGGCATCGACGTCGTGGGGCTGACCGCAGCCGGCGACCCCCGCTCGGTCCTGGTCGAGCTGTCCCACGACGCCCACCTCCTCGTCCTGGGGTCGCGCGGCCGCGGCGCCGTTCAGAGCATGCTGCTCGGCTCGGTCAGCGCCACCGTCAGCCGGCTGTCCTGGTGCCCGGTGATCGTGTGCCGACCGCAGGCGGAAGGTCACCGTGGACGCGGTGTGCTGGTCGGCGCCGACGGCACCCCCGAATCCCGGGCTGTCATCGAGTTCGCCTTCGCCCAGGCCGCCATGCGCGACATGGTGTTGACGGTCGTCCACTGCATCTGGGACGTGGTCGCAGCCGTGTCCGGCGACCGGAACGTCTCCCTGGAAGGGGTCGACCTCGGCACCGGCGACGACCCGCACCGCCTGCTGGCGGAATCGATCGCAGGCTTCGGCGAGAAGTACCCCGACGTCCCCGTCTCAATTCGCGTCACGCATGGACTGGTCGACGACGTCCTCAGTGGGCGCACCGCTGCGTGGGACCTGGTCGTCGTCGGACGGCACCCGGTCGACACCGTGACGCGTCTCGTGACGGGATCGATCGCGACCGCCGTGGTCGAGCGAGCCGACACCGTCGTCGGTGTGGTCCCGGAGCCCCGGGGCGGACAGCTCCCGTGAACACCGGAGCGGACCGCAGTGCCCTGGTGGTCTACGAGTCGATGTTCGACAACACCGCACGCGTCGCCGAGGCGATCGCCCGCGGTCTGGAGCGTGCCGGTTTCGAGGCCCATGCGGTTCCCGTCACCTCGCTCGCGGCCACCGGTCCGATCAACGTCGACCTCCTGGTGGCCGGAGCGCCCACCCACGCCTTCACCCTGAGCCGCGCGCAGAGCCGGCAGGACGCTGTCCACCAGGGCGCACCGGCATCCAGGGCCACGATCGGGCTCCGTGACTGGATCGTGAGCGCGACCCCCGAGCGGTTCGGAACCGATCGACTGGTCATCTTCGACACCCGGGTTGCCCGGGTACGCCGCCTGCCCCTCGCCGCTGGCGTCACGGCCGCACGACTGCTGCGACGACACGGGTTCCGCATGTTGCGCAAGCCCGTCGCCTTCCTGGTCGACCGGACCCGCGGCCCGTTGGCCGAGGGCGAACTGGCCCGCGCCGAGCGCTGGGGTCAGATGATGGGCGCCGCCTGCCGCGACGACCTCGCGGCCGCACCGGCCTGATGACGACCTAGCGCCAGACCCATTCCCGGACCTCGGGAATGTCCTCCCCGTGCTCGCGGGTCCATGCTCGGGCCCGCCTCCGGGTCTCCACCATCGACGCACGCACGTCCGCCGCCCGCTCCGCCAGTCCGGGAACCCGATCGATCACATCCATCACCAGGTGATAGCGATCGAGGTCGTTCATCATCACCATGTCGAACGGCGTGGTGGTGGTGCCCTCCTCAAGGTATCCGCGGACGTGGATGTTCTCGTGGTTGGTACGGCGATAGGTCAGCCGGTGGATCAGCGTCGGGTACCCGTGGTGCGCGAACACGACCGGACGGTCGACCGTGAAGAGTTCGTCGAAGGCCGGATCAGACAAGCCGTGGGGGTGTTCGCGCTCGTCCTGGAGTCGCATCAGGTCCACGACATTGACGAAGCGGACCGCAAGGTCGGGCAGGTGCTCACGCAGCAACGATGCTGCCGCCAACGCTTCGAGAGTCGGTACGTCGCCGGCACACGCGAGCACGACATCCGGCTCACCGCCGGAGGACACCCAGTCCCAGATCCCGACCCCGCGGGCGCAGTGCCGCTCCGCCTGCTCGGCATCCAGCCAGTCGAAGGAAGGCTGTTTGCCGGCCACGACCACGTTGACGTAGTGGCTGCTCGCGAAGCAGTGCTGCATCGTGGCGAGCAGGGTGTTCGTGTCCGGCGGCAGGTACACCCGCACCACTTCGGCCTTCTTGTTGACCACGTGGTCGATGAAGCCGGGGTCCTGGTGCGAGAAACCGTTGTGGTCCTGTCGCCACACGTGGGAGGTGAGCAGGTAGTTCAGCGACGAGATCGGCGGACGCCACCCGATCCCGCGGGTCGTCGTGAGCCACTTGGCGTGCTGGTTGAGCATCGAGTCGACGATGTGGATGAACGCCTCGTAGCAGCTGAACAACCCGTGTCGCCCGGTCAGGAGGTAGCCCTCGAGCCAGCCCTGACAGGTGTGTTCGGAGAGGATCTCCATCACGCGACCGCTGTGCGCAAGGTGCTCGTCGGAATCGAGGATCTCACCCTGGAAGACCTTGTCGGTCACGTCGTACACCGCGTCGAGCCGGTTGGACGCCGTCTCGTCGGGGCCGACGACCCGGAAGTTGTCGACGTTGCGGCGCATGATCTCCGCGACGTACTGGCCCAGCACGCGGGTGGGCTCGTGGATCGACGCCCCCGGAGCACTGACGGCGACCGCGGAGGTCGAGAAGTGCGGCAGTTCCAGCGGCCGGCGCAGCAGGCCGCCGTTGGCATGCGGGTTCGCGCTGGTACGTCGGGCCCCCTGGGGCGCGAGCGCCCGGAGATGCGCGACCGGCCGTCCCTCGGCGTCGAAGAGTTCCTCGGGGCGGTAGGAACGCATCCAGTCCTCGAGGATCGCGCGGTGTCCGGCGTCCTCGCGAGTGCCGGCGAGCGGCACCTGGTGGGCACGCCACGTGCCCTCGACCTGTTTGCCGTCCACGATGCCCGGGCCGGTCCACCCCTTCGGCGTCACCATCAGGATCATCGGCCACGGTCGTCGTACGACGTCACCGTGCTCGCGGGCCGCACGCTGGATCTCGCGGATCCGGTCATGCGCGGTGTCCATGGCTGCGGCCATCTGACGGTGGACGTCGGCCGGGTCGTCACCCTCGACCGTCAGCACCTCGTGCCCGTAGCCACGCAGCAGGTCGTGCAGCTCGGTGCGCGGAATCCGCGCCACCACGGAGGGATTGGCGATCTTGTAGCCGTTCAGGTGCAGCACCGGCAGGACGGCGCCGTCCTGCACCGGGTCCACGAACTTGGTGCTGTGCCACGACGCCGCGAGCGGCCCGGTCTCGAACTCTCCGTCGCCGACCACCGCCACCGCCACCAGGTCGGGGTTGTCGAGGACGGCACCGTACGCATGCGAGAGCACGTAGCCGAGTTCGCCACCCTCGTGGATCGATCCGGGCGTCTCCGGAGCCACATGGCTGGGAATGCCTCCCGGGAACGAGAACTGGTGGAAGAGACGGCGCATGCCCTCCTCGTCGTGGCTCACCCGCGGGTACACCTCGGAGTAGGTGCCCTCCAGCCACGCGTTTGCGACGGCGGCCGGACCACCGTGACCCGGGCCGGCGAGGACGATCGCGTTGACGTCGCGTTCGCGAATGATCCGGTTCAGG
The DNA here is from genome assembly GCF_014108865.1 of Nocardioides sp. WS12. Taxonomy (NCBI): domain Bacteria; kingdom Bacillati; phylum Actinomycetota; class Actinomycetes; order Propionibacteriales; family Nocardioidaceae; genus Nocardioides; species Nocardioides sp. WS12. The sequence continues at coordinate 3,695,821 of NZ_CP053928.1, forward strand.
TGGGCCCAGACCAGGTTGAGCCCAGGTGTCGTCCCCCAGTGCCCGAGCAGGCGTGGCTTGATGTCCGTCGGCTCCAGCGGGCGACGGAGCAGGGCGTTGTCGAGCAGGTAGATCTGTCCGACGCTCAGATAGTTGGCCGCGCGCCACCAGGCGTCGAGGTCGAACACCTGCTTCTCGCTCAGGTTCGTCATGGGACCTCCAGGTCACGCATCACCTACCTTCTTACACGGTTGGCTTGCACGGTGGGTGAGCCCCGGGGTCAGACAGCGACGCCGACCAGCGAGACACCGAGCACGAACAGGGTCGCCAGGGCACTGGTCAGCATCAACGGCCCACTGCCCCGGACGAGCGAGCCGAGCCGGACGCTCGCGCCCATGCCGAACAGCGCGGCACCGAGCGCACCGATCTGGATCTGGGCGATCGGTCCCAGCATCATTTCCGGCACCAGGCCGAGGGTGCGCAGCACCGCACAGGCCACGAAGCCGATGACGAACAGCGGCACGAGGGGCGGTCGTCGTACTCCGCCAACGGGAGACGGTGCGTCCGGACGGAACCGGCGACCGGCGCTGACCGCGGCCACGACCGGCGCCAGCAGGAGCACCCGCGTCAACTTCACGACGACGGCCACGGCCAGTGCCGCGGCGCCGGCGGGGCTCGCTGCAGCGACGACCTGACCGACTTCCTGGACGCTGGCGCCCGCCCAGATCCCGAAGTCACGATCCGAGAGGCCGAGGGGAGCCTGCAGCGCTGGCAGCGCGATCATCGCGACGGTGCCCCACAGGGTGACCATCGCGATGGCGGCCGTGACGTCCTCGTCGTCGGCATCCGCGGTCCGCTCCATCGCGGCGATCGCGGACGCGCCGCAGATCGCGAACCCGGCGCCCAGCACCAGGCTTCGTGAGTGCCCGACGCCCATCCGGCGGGCGAGCCAGATGGTGAAGAGCAGGGTGGCGACCAGCGTCCCGGCCGTCAGCGCGACCACGGGGACGCCGAGCGCGACCACCGAAGCCAGCGAGATCGAGAACCCGAGCAGCACCACCCCGACACGCAACAAGCGGCGGGTGGTCCAGCCCAGGCACGCGGTGCTCGATGCCGGCAGCAGGCCGGTGTTCGCGGCCACCACGCCGAGCCCGACCGCCCAGGTCAGCACGCCGACGCTCGGGACCAGGGCGTGGCCCACGAAAGCACCGGCCAGCCCCAGACCGAGGGCGAGCACTGCGGACAGATCTGCAGAGCCACGCGGGCGCGACGGGCTGCCCGCCTCGGCTTCCGGGGCGGGTACGACGACGGCGGTCACCGCTTCGAGGTCATCGTCGTGCGGGTGGCGCGCCAGGCCATGAAGGCCGTGGTGAAGCCGTACCAGGAGCCGGGCGACGTCACGACGCCACCTCCACTGCGCCGTACGAGCCCAGCTCCATGGCCTGCTCGACGAGCCGCGCGAGCAGTTCCTCACCGCGCGGCCATGGGCCGAAGCCGCAGGCCGGGTTGAGGTGACCGACGGGGCCGAGCACCTCGACCTCACTCCCCCAGGCCAGCGCCAGCGCGAGCACCCGCTGTGGATCAGCGAGGTCGTCGGTCGTACTGACCGCAACGATGCTCGGGAAGGGCAGCAGGCGGACCGGGACGGGCGTCCAGCCCTGCTCGCCGAGCAGATCGAGCGACGGGTACTCCGCGCCCAACGGCGACACCAGGTCCGGCGGCGTCGCGAGCAGCGCACCGACCACGCGCCGGGCGGCCGCCGCGTTGCGGCGCGCCCAGTGCACGGTGGTGATCACGCCGGCGCTGTGCGCGACGAGGACGACGGGACCGGCGACCGAGCGCACCACGGCGTCCAGCGCTGCGACCCGCTCGTCGAGGTCGATGTGCTCGCGACCGAGGAGCGGAACGGTCACGTTCGGCTCGCCACGGTCATCGAGCCGGTGCCCGAGCCAGGTCTGCCAGTGGGTCGCCACCGGGCCGCGCAGGCCGGCGACGAGAACGACGGTCGGTCGCGCGCTCATCGCTCGACCTCCACCTTCCGCTGCCCACGGGCGAGGCTCGCCGGGTAGCAGGACCGGCCGGCCCACAGCAGAACGATGGTGAGGGCACAGACGAACGGCAGCGTCTGGAACGCCGTCGCGAGACCGTAGCGATCGGCGAGGACGCCCATCACGAACGGTCCGGCCGCCAGGCCGAGCAGGTTGTTGGCCAGGGTGAGCGTCCCGAAGGCGGTGGCCCTGAGCGGCTCGGGCGTCAGGTTCGCGACCATCGCACCAGCCGGCCCCGCCGTACCAGCGCAGAAGAACGCACCGACGCCGATCAGCACCAACTGCCAGGCCCCCGGTGACTGGCTGAAGGCCAGTCCGAGCGCGACGAGCGTGATCGCCGCGTAGACGATGGAAGTGGTCCACTTCCGGACCGGCACAGCGGCACAGAGCCGGTCGGTCAGGACCCCGCAGAGGATCATCCCGGCACCCATCAGCAGGAAGAATCCGGCGGCCGACACGGCAGCGCGATCCACCTCCAGCCCGTAGGCCCGGTGCAGGTAACTGGGCAGCCATCCGTAGAGCGAGCCGGCCACGAACAGCTGGACCCCGCTGCCGGCGTACGCCAGCAGGACGGCCGGCGTGGCGAACAACGTCGACAGCTTCGGGCGGTACGACGACACGGTGGCCGGATCGACGTCGACCCGGTGCGCAGCGAGCTTCTCCTCCGAGACGAGCAGCCGGTAGAAGGCAACGAGCACGAAGCCGATGACGGCCATCGCGACGAACGAGGCGCGCCAGCCCATCCGCTCGGCCAGCAGGCCGCCGATCGCGACGCCGAAGACCGCACCGAACACGCCGCCGGCCATGAAGGCACCGGTCAGAGCGGCCCGACGACTGGCCGGGAACACCGCCAGGACGACCGCGAGTCCGACGCTGCCGAAGGCTGCCTCGCCGACGCCGAGGAGCAGGCGAGCCAGCATCAACTGTCCGTAGCTGGACGCGATGGCACAGCCCAGGGTGGCCAGGCTCCAGACCGTGCCCATCGCGAGGATCGCCCGCACCCGGCCGAACCGGTCACCCAGAATGGACAGCGGTACGGCGAGCACGCCGACCGCCAGTGCGACGACGCCGGTGAGGCTGCCCAGTTGCGTGTCGGTCAGCCCCCACTCGGACTTGAGCAGCGGGAAGATCGCGGACAGCACCTGCCGCGACATGTAGTCGCTGAGCAGGAGTCCGAAGGTCAGCGCGAAGACGACCCACGGAAAGGCCCGTGACGTCAGGGTGGGGCGCGGAGGGTCCGAGGACACCTCGGAGGACAGCATCGTGCTTGCACCCTCGTCGATGTGCAGTGTCATGGCAATGGCTCCTGAGTCGTTCGGATCGCTGGGCGGATGCTCAGGAGTGGAAGGTGAAGCCGACCTGGCCGGGCTTGCGGTTGGGCGCGTAGCCGAGCTTGGCCAGCGTCTCGTCGGCGGAGCCGTAGGTCTCGCCGAGCTTGTACATCTCGCGCGCGTCCTTGCCGGTGGCGACCGGGCGGTCCAGCTCGTTGGCGATGCGCACCAACTGCTCGATCTGCTGGACCGACGTCATCTTTTCGCGGCGACGCCCCCAGATCGTGTCCTCGTTGCCGACCCGCGTGTGCAGGCCGAGCGCGATCGCCATAGTGCTGACAGGGAGCACGCTGCGCATCAGCGTCTCGAGCGTGAGGTTCGCGCCGTCCGGCACGCGGCGGATGAACTCCATCATGTTGGCCGGGTTGGGGCCGTCGAAGCCACCACCGATGCCGACCCACGTGACGTTGAGCGGACCCTTGTAGACGCCGCGCCGGATCAGCCGCTCGACGGTCTCGAGCTGGGCGGTGTTCGCGAGCTGGAAGTGCGGCTGGATGCCGTTGGCGGTGAGTCGACGCAGGTGCTCGGCGACCCACTCGGGCCCGGCCGGCACGACCATCTCCTGGTAGGCCTTGACGAGTTCGGGACGCGCCAGCGACGTACCGCGGGTGTCGTCGTCGGTCATCAACTCCATGATGTTCATCTGGTTCGTGTTGATGGCGATGGTGACCTGGTCGGGGGCCGGGTCGAGGTTCGCCAGCAGGTGCCGCGCCTCGTCCTCGAGCCACTTGGCCTCGCCCTCGCCCTCGGGAGCGAACGAGATCGATCCACCGACCTGCAGGATCATCTCCGGAACGGCCACACGCAGCCGGGCCAGCAGTTCGTTGAACTGCGAGAGCCGCTTGGAGCCCTTGCCGTCGAGTTCACGGACGTGGATGTGCAGCACCGTGGCTCCGGCGTTCCAGCAGTCCACGGCCTGCTGCACGTGCTGGTCCATGGTGAGCGGCAGGTCCTCGGGGAAGTCCGCGGGCTCCCATTCGGGTCCGTACGGCGCCGCCGTGATGATCAGCTTTTCCTGGTTCTCGGGGAACAGGGAGTCGTCGTGGAAGTACATGTCGGTTCTCCTGACAGTGGGATGAGGGTGGTGGGGAGGCGGCAGGTCAGAAGGGCCGGTCGCCGACGATGCCGGCGCGGTCCATCTTGCGAACGGCCGGCCAGTAGTCCTGGACGGCGTAGTGCTGGGTCGAGCGGTTGTCCCAGATCGCCACGCTGTTGGCGGTCCAGCGCCAGCGGACGGCGTACTCGGGCACCGACGCCTGGCGGATCAGGTAGTTGAGGAGTTCGCTGGCGCCCGGGCTGTAGTCGTGGCCGAAGCGCACCCGCTCGGCGTTGTGGAAGTTCACGAAGTGGGTGGTGAAGGCGTTGACGAAGAGCACCTGCTCCCCCGTTTCCGGGTGGGTGCGGACGACCGGGTGCTCGGCGTCGGGGAAGCGCTCCTTGAGCGCCAGGCGCTGCTCGGCCGGCATGGCAGCGCCGAACGTCGACTCGATGCTGTGGCTCGCCTGCAGATCGGCGATCTGGTCCTTGACGTGCTGGGGCAGGCGCTCGTACGCCTCGACCATGTTGACCCAGATCGTGTCGCCGCCGACCTCGGGCGTCTCGACGCAACGGAGCACCGAACCCATCGGGGGGCACTCGCGCCAGGTCGCGTCGCAGTGGAAGGCGTTCTCGTACTGCTCGGCCGGGCTGTCCAGGTCCTTGTAGATCTGGACCAGCCCCGGATGCTCGGGGTCGCTGCCCGCGACGGGGTGGTCCTCGAGCGGTCCGAACCGCTCCGCGAGCGCGACGTGTTCGGCGCGGGTCAGGTCCTGGTCCCGGAAGAACAGCACCTTGTAGCGCAGCAGGAGGGTCTGGATCTCGGCGAACAGGTCCGCGTCCCGCGATGCCTCGGCGAGGCTGACATGGGTCAGCTCCGCGCCGATGCTGGCCGTCAGCGGCAGCACGGCGATCGATCCGTGCTGAACGCGGCCGACGGTCGCCTTGGTGTCAGCGGTGATGGTCATGGCGATGTCCTCTCGACGTGCTCGACGGTGGGTCAGTTCTCGAGGCTGAAGACCGAGGAGCCGACGCTGCGGCCCGTCTCCAGCTCTGCGTGGGCGTGCGCGGCATCCTCGAGGGAGTAGCGCTGGTTGATCTCGACCTTGATCCGGCCGGAGCCGACGAGGTCGAAGAGCTCGGCGGCCAGTTCGGCGCGCTCGGCCGGGTCGACGATGTAGTCGGCGAGGGCAGGTCGCGTCACGAAGAGCGAGCCCTTGATCGCCAGTTGCAGGGCGTCGATCGGCGGGATCGGGCCGGACGCCGTGCCGAAGCAGACGAGCAGGCCGCGACGCGCGAGGGAGTCCAGGGACTGTTCGTACGTGCGCTCACCGATGCTGTCGAAGACGACCGGTACGCCAACGCCGTTGGTGATCTCGCGAACCCGGGAGGCCACGTCCTCGCGGGTGTAGACGATCGTGTGGGTGCAGCCGTGTGCCCGGGCGATCTCTGCCTTCTCGTCGGTCGAGACCGAACCGATGACGTTGATCCCGAGCTCGCGAGCCCACTGGCTGAAGATCTGGCCGACACCACCCGCAGCGGCGTGCAGCAGGACGGTGTCGCCGGCCTTCAGGCCCGGCGCGATCCGACGGAGCAGGTACGCCGACGTGAGCCCGCGCATCGTCATCGCAGCCGCGGTGTCGAAGTCGATGTTGTCGGGGAGCTTGATCAGCGCCACCGTGTCCATCACCCGCGCGGTGCTGTAGGCGCCCAGGGGGCTGCCCGTGTAGGTCACCCGATCGCCCACGGCGAAGTCGGTGACGCCGGCACCGACGGCTTCGATGACTCCTGCCGCTTCGACGCCCATGCCGTTCGGCAGCGGTGCCGGGTAGTAGCCGGTCCGGAAGTACGTGTCCGCGAAGTTGAGGCCGACCGCGTGGTGCCGGATGCGGATCTCGCCGGGGCCCGGCTCGCCGACTTCGAGCTCCTCCCAGCGGAGAACCTCCGGTCCACCGGTTTCATGGAAGCGGATGCCCTTGGCCATCGCTCTGCCCTCTTTCGCTACGTGCCGGGCCTGGTGCCCGTCTGGTGTGATGCAGGCAACGCTAGGCACCATTTCAGGTCAGCGCTTTACGGATTGGGACAGATCTCTTATCTTTTCGGGACACCAACGAGAGGCCCGTCACATGCAGCTGGCTGAGGTGCGCGCCGCTTCGCTCCACGGGTACGTCGATCTGGCGACCTCGCTCGGCGTCGATGCGCCGCAACTGGTGGCCGATGCCGGGCTCGACATCGCCGCCCTTGCGACCGCGGACACGTGGATCCCGGCCCTCGGCGTCACGCGGTTGCTGGCCCTCACGGCCGAGCAGACCGGGCGCAGCGACGTCGGTCTGCTGCTTTCCGAGCGCCGCCGCCTGTCGACGCTCGGTCCCCTCAGCGTGGTGCTCCGGGAGGAGCCAGACGTGCGCTCGGCCGTCGGCCTGCTGCTCCGCTACGAACGCAGCTACAACGAGGCGCTCCATCTCGAACTGGCCGAGTCGAGCGGCCTCGCGACCATCCGGCTACGCCTGGAGATCGGGCAACCCGCCCCCGTCGAGCAGGCACTGGACCTCGCGACCGCCACCCTGATCGGCATCCTGCGCACCTTCCTCGGGGTCGACTGGCAGCCGCTGTCGGTCTGCTTCCGCCACGCCGCACCCGCGGACCTCGGCACGCACGAGCGGCTGTTCGGAGACCGATGCACCTTCGACCACGGCTTCGACGGGATCGTGCTGCCCTCGGCCGATCTCGACCGACCGAACGCCGAATCGGACCCGGCCCTGCGTCCCTATGCCCAGCAGATCCTCGGCTCCTTGCGGCCCGGCCGGCCACAGACCACCGCCGACCAGGTCCGCGAACGACTGGAGTTGCTGCTGCCCATGGGGCGCGCCTCGGTCGACCAGGTCGCCCGCACCCTCGGCGTCGACCGACGCACGCTGCACCGCCACCTCGCCGCGCACGACGAGACCTTCACCTCGATGCTCCACCTCACCCGCGGCCGGCTCGCGGAGCGCTATCTCGCCAGCTCGCGCTACAGCCTCACCGAGATCTCGCAACGCCTCGGGTTCGCCGCACCCAGCGCCTTCTCCCGCTGGTTCCGCCAGCAGTACGACGCGTCGCCACGCGACTGGCAACAGCACCAGCGACAGGGCTGACAGCCGGACGGCGTCAGAGGTACATCCCGTCGCCGGCGGCCGGCTCGGCGGACGGGTCCTTGGCCCCTTCGGACTGAGCAGGTTCCACGGTCAGCTGGCCGCCGAACTTCTCCACCAGTTGCTGGGCGAAGAAGTTGCTGGCCTCCATCACGTCGGTCAGGGACGCCTCGAGGGTGCCCTTGTTGAGCGCGAGGCCGGTGACCGCGTCCTCGAAGACGACGGCCTTCTCGGTCCAGTAGACCCGGGCGTGCAGCAACCGCTGGTTGATGTCGTTGAGGAAGTCGAGCAGTTCCGGCGTCTTCTCGACCTCGGTGACCGTGATCGACCAGACCCGCACCGCGGGCCGGTCGTCCGGACCCACGACGCGCACCGTGTAGGCACAGTCCTTGTAGCGGAACGGAAACCCGCCCTGGTCGTCGCGGGTCAGGGACTCGTTGCCCGTGAACTCCTCCAGCAGGCGCTCGACGTACGCGTCGACCATGTCGCGGCTCATGCAGCGACCCTACCGACTTCGCGGTTCACCAAGGGGACGGCTTGTAGTCCTTCACGAAGCAGCCGAACATGTCCTCGCCGGCCTCGCCCCGCACGATCGGGTCGTAGACCCGCGCGGCACCATCCACCAGGTCGAGCGGCGCGTGCCAGCCCTCGGCGGCGATCCGCAGCTTCTCCTGGTGGGGGCGCTCGTCGGTGATCCAGCCGGTGTCGACGGCCGTCATCAGGATCTGGTCGGTCTCGAACATCTCCCCCGCGCTGGTGCGGGTCATCATGTTCAGCGCCGCCTTGGCCATGTTGGTGTGCGGGTGGCCGGGACCCTTGTAACGGCGGGAGAACTGGCCCTCCATCGCCGACACGTTCACGACGTAGGCCCGACGGGCACCCGCGGCCACCGCCGCACGCATCGAGGGCCGAAGACGCGACACCAGCAGGAACGGCGCGATCGAGTTGCAGAACTGCACCTCGAGCAACTCCAGCGGGTCGACCTCGTCGACGACCTGGGTCCAGGAGTTGTTGGTCTGGGTGTCCGGTAGCAGGCCACCTGCGTCGACCGCGGTACCGGCGAGGTGCCGTTCGAGAGAAGCGTGTCCGGCCGACAGGGCCAGCGAGGTCATCGCGGCCGCGGAGGTCGCCCGCTGGTCGAGCCTGTCGAGACCATCGTTCACGCCGTCGTGGTGCGGCAGCGGATGCGCCGCCAGAGCTCCAGCAATGGCCGCGGGGTGCGCCTCGGAGATCCGGTCGAAGGTGACCATCTCCGGCAACTCGCGGCCCAACGGCGCCTGGACCGGGGCGAGTTCGCCCTCGACCAGGTGGGAGTAGGAGCCCGGCGACCGTCGTACCGTCTGGCAGGCGTTGTTGATCAGGATGTCCAGCGGGCCATCGGCCGCGACGTCCTCGGTCAGGGCGATCACCTGGGTGGGGTCGCGCAGGTCGATGCCCACGACCTTCAGCCGGTGCAGCCAGTCGTCCGCGTCCTCCATCGAGGCAAACCGTCGTACGGCGTCCTTCGGGAACCGGGTCGTGATCGTGGTGTGCGCACCGTCGCGGAGCAGGCGCAGCGCGATGTACATGCCGATCTTCGCCCGCCCACCGGTCAGCAGCGCGCGCTTGCCGGTGAGGTCGGCGCGCTGGTCGCGCTTGGCGTGACTCATCGCCGCGCACTCGGGGCACAGCCAGTGGTAGAACGCGTCGACCAGGGTGAAGTCCTGCTTGCAGATGTAGCAGCCGCGGGCCTTCAGCAACTCGCCGGCGAACGCACCCTTCGCGGTCGAGACCAGCGGGATACCGGCGGTCTCGTCGTCGATCCGCATCGCTGAACCGGTCGCGGTGGCCTCGATGACGGCCCGATCCGCAGCCGCCTCGGCCTCCCGCTTCAGCAGGCGACGGGTCTGCTTGAGGGCCTTGTACATGTGCGACGCCGCGCGCTTGACCGTCGTCACGTCCTCGTGCTCCGGCGGCAACTGGTGAAGTTGCTTGAGCACCTTGACAGTGATGGCGAGTTCGTCGGGGTCGATCCGTTCCACCGGCGAATCGTACGGTCCGGGCTGTCTCAGCCCATCATCTCGGCGCCCGTGCGCACTGCGTCCCGGATCCGGGAGTAGGTCCCGCACCGGCACACGTTCCGGATCGCGTCGAGGTCGTCCTCGGTGATCGCTCGGCCCTCCTCCCGCACCTTGTTGACCAGGGCCACCGCGGTCATGATCTGGCCCGGCTGGCAGTAGCCGCACTGCGCGACGTCGTGCTCCAGCCAGGCCTCCTGCATCGGGTGCAGGCCGTCGCCGTCCGCCGTGTCGGCCAGGCCCTCGATCGTGGTGATCTCGTCGTCCGGCCCGATCGCGTCGACCGGCACCGAACACGGGTTGAACGCCTTGCCGTTGATGTGCGAGGTGCAGGCCTTGCACACGTTGATGCCGCAGCCGTACTTCGGACCGGTAACACCGAGGATGTCGCGCAGTACCCAGAGGATGCGGACGTCGTCCTCGACGTCGACCGTCACGGTCTCGCCGTTGAGCTGGAAGGTGTGGGTGGGCATCAGGACCTCAGAACGTGTGGGAGAGGCCGTCGGTCGGCGACTGCGGGACGGAGGGGACGAAGGACTTCGGCTCGAAGTGGAGAGGCGCCCCGAAGTTGATGGGGAACTCGGTCGGCATCTTCCCGGTGGCCCGGGCGTACGCACAGGCGACGGCAGCCATCGACGCGGCGACACCGGCCTCACCCACCCCACCGGGCTCCTTGCTCTCGGACTCGAGGACCTCGCACTGGAAGTCGAACGGGGTGTTCCACTGGCGCGTGTACGCCGAGTTGTCCCAGCTCGCTTCCAGGAAATGTCCGTCGACGAGATGGTTGCTGTACGTCAGGGTCTGCGCCATGCCGTCCATGAAGCCGCCCATCATCTGGGCCTTGATGCCGGCGGGATTGATGACGACACCCGCGTCGATCACGACGATCGCCTTCGTGATGCGGGGCCCGGTGACGGCGTCCCTGACCTTGCGGTTGACGGTCTCCGGTCGACAGTCGATCTCGACCAGCACAGCGGTCGCGCCCTTGTACTCCTTGTGGATCGCGATCCCCTGAGCCGTGCCCGCCGGCATCGCCTTGCCCCAGTTGCCCAGTTCCGCGGCCCGATTCAGCACCCTCTTCACGACGCGGCTCTTGAGATGTGTACGGCGGAAGGCGACCGGGTCCTGCTTGAGCCGCGCCGCGAGCTGGTCGACCATCAGCTCGTTCGCCGTAGCGACGTCGGGCGAGTAGATGTTGCGCACCGAACTGGTGTTGAACCGGTCGGGCGCCGGCTTGGGCTCGTTGAGCAACTGGGTGATGACACCGAAGTTGTAGGGCAACTCCTGGGTCAGCAGGAACACCGTCTCGGAGAACCCGAGGTTGCCCAGCCCGGTCGGCAGCGCCGCCACCTCCGCAGTGATCCGCTCGCCGAGGCCGTGCCGGAAATCGGTGGGCACCGCGGTGTGCCGCTGCTCGAAGCTGATCACGCTCCCCGCCAGCACCGTCGCGCGGATCCGGGAGACCGCCATCGGGTGCACCCGGCCCTGGCGCGGTTCGTCGGCGCGGTGCCACATCAACTTCACCGGCGCACCGAATGCCTTCGATGCCCGCGCGGCCTCGATCGCGGCGTCGCTGAACAGCTTCCGACCGAAGGAACCGCCGCCCTGGACGACGTTGACGGTGACCTTGCGTTGGGGCAGGGCCAACTCCTTGGCGATCAGGCCCTGTGCGGTGATCGGCGACTTGAGCCCGGCCCAGATGGTCGCGGAGTCGGCGCGGACATCGGCGATGGCGCAGTTCGGCTCGAGCGCCGAGCCACTACGGAAGTGGAAGACGAAGTCGCCGTCGAGCGACGCCGCACCAATCTTGGGCACCACCAGCGGCAGCTGAGCGGCCCGCAACTCCTTGAGGATGTCGGCGGACGACTTGCCGGCGACCGGGCCGGCGCTCCACTCCACGTCGAGAGCCCGGATGGCATCGATGCACTGGCCGAACGTCTGTGCGCGGACCGCGACGCCGGTCGCGATGATCGCGACATGCGTGACGCCGGGCATCGCGACGACGTCAGCCTGGTTGCGGATCGACTTCGCGGTGCCGTTGAGGTCAGGAGCGCGGCAGACCATCGTCGGCAACGCGTCCGGTACGTCGAGGTCCATCGCGAACTGCTTGCGGCCGGTCACGGCGTCCAGCGCGTCGATGCGCCCCTGCGGCGTGCCGACCAGGGTTCGCGCGCCGGCAGTCTTGAGCCGGACCCGGACCTGCTTGGTCGTCGGCGACGCAGCACTCGTGGCCACCTCGCCGTAGGTCACCGAGCCACCGCCGGGTGCCGTGATCACGCCGGCCTTGGTGACCAGCGTCGTCGCCAGCGCGCCGAGCTGGATCGCGGCTGCCTCGACGAGCGCCTTGCGTGCGACGGCGGCCGCCACCCGGACGGGGGTGTACATCGAGATGATCGTGTTCGATCCACCGGTGAGCTGGTTGAACAAGAGCTCCGGCCGGGCCGGAGCGAGCGTGACGTGCACCCGTTCGATCGGCAGGTCGAGCTCCTCGGCGATCAGCATGGCGATGGCCGTGGTGATGCCCTGGCCGACCTCCATCCTCGGCAGGGCGAAGTGCGCGTCGCCGTTCTCGTCGACGTGGATCGCGATCAGGTTGGACGTCGGCAGGGTGCAGTGCACCAGGAAGTCGTTGAGGTCGTAGACCTCCGGGATCTGCGGCAGCGACGGGATGGGAATCGCGCTCGCTGGACTTGCTCCGAGCGTCAGATCGGCCATCACCATCAGGCTGGTGCCACCGACGACGTACCCGACGAATGAGCGTCGGCTCAACTTCGCGGCAGGCTCCCGCGCTTCTTCATTCCCCATGATGTCCCCCGAGATGTGACGACCATCACTGCAACACGACCGACAACGATTGGTCAACGGTCCAGCCAGATCGTGCGGGAAAATCCTCCGATCGCACCGCTTCGTGTCGATGGGACAGGCACACCCGCAGACAGAACTGGAGCAGGCCGTGGCCGGACGCCTCGCTCGGGCAACGATGCCCGCGACGGGCTTCGGCGTCGCGTACGCCCTGGCCACCTTCGCGGGGCGTGCCACCCGGGTGGAGGGCAGCGAGGTCTCGTTGATCTGGCCCGCGGCCGCCGTCGCCGTCGTGTGGGGTCTGCATGCCCTGACCCTGGGTCCCGCCGCCATGGCAGCCCACTGGGTTCTCCTCGCTGTCCTGACGTGTCTCGTCAACCTGGCCACAGGTGGCAGCACCGGCCTCGCGCTCTGGTTCGCGGTGGTCAACGTCGCGCTGGCAGCCATCACCGCCGTCGTCCTTCAGTACGGCGGCCGCCCGGTCGCCCTGCGCGACCCGACGGACCTGCGCCGAGTCGTCGTGGCCGTCAGCGCCGGCAGCCTCGTCTCCGCCGCCCTCGCCGTGGCCTACTTCGCCCACGCTGACGAGGGCGACCCGGTGCTGACCTTCGTGCTGTTCGCTGTTCGCAACGCGGTCGCGGCGCTTGCCGGCCTGGCATTGGTGCTGCACTTCAAGGAGGTCCGCTGGGAGTGGCCCCACCCCTCACCCGCACAGTTGCTGGAAGCTGTCGGGTGCATCGCCGTCTCCGTCGCGATCTTCGCGCGGGTGTTCTGGTTCAACCCCGGACTGCCCACCGCCTTCGCCATCATGCTTCCGGCCATGTGGGTGTCGCTCCGTTACACGACGACAGTCGGAATGCTGTTCATCGGTGCATCCGGCACGTCCATCGTCTGGGCCACCCTGCTCGACCGCGGAGCCCTGCAGGGCATCGAGTCTCACCAGCAAGCACTGCTGGCGCAGGGCATGGTCGGCAGCCTCATCCTGGTGGTGCTGGCCCTGGCGCTCTTCCGCGACTCCCGGAATCGCCTGATCGTGCAGTTCGAGGCCGCACGACGTCAGGCCAGCGAGGAGGCCGACCTGCTGGCAGCCGTCCTGGATGCAGCGTCGGAGCTCTCCATCATCGGCACTGACCCTGACGGCGTGATCACCGTCTTCAACGTCGGCGCCGAACACATGCTCGGGTGGACCAGTGCCGAGATGCTCGGTCGCAGCCCGGCGGACGTCCACGATCCGCAGGAGGTCGTCGCCCGGGCCGAGGAGCTCGGTATCGAACCCGGTTTCGACGTCTTCGTCCACGATGTGCGGCCGGGGTCGGCGGACGAGCGTGAGTGGACCTACATCCGCCGCGACGGGACCCGGCTGTCCGTCAGCCTGACCGTGAGCGCAATGCGGTTCGTCGACGGCGTCCCCACCGGCTACATCGGGATCGCGACGGACATCACGGCACGCAAGCGTGCCGAAGCCGAACTCCACCATCTCGCACTGCACGACCCACTCACCGGGCTCGCGAACCGCACACTGCTGACCAATCGCGCCGAAGAGGCGCTCACCAGCAAGCAGGCCGCGCGGGTCGGGCTCATCTTCCTCGACCTCGACGGCTTCAAGTTGGTCAACGACACGTGGGGCCACAGCGAGGGCGACCGGGTGTTGATCGGCGTCGCGGAACGCATCCGCAGCGTGGTCCGCCCCGATGACACCGTCGCACGGGTCGGCGGCGACGAGTTCGCCGTACTGTGCCTCGGTGTCGCGAACCCCGGAGACCTTGAGGCACTCGCCGAGCGGATCCGGTTCGCTGTCGGCCAGCCCTATCCGCTCGAGTCCGGCAACGAGTTCAACGGCATCACCGGCAGCATCGGGGTCGCGCTCGCCGAGCGCGGATGCACCTCCACGACGCTGCTGAAGCGTGCCGATCACCTGATGTACCAGTCCAAGCAGGGCGGCAAGGATCGCATCACCCTGGACGAGGCAGCGCTACCGCTCGTCTGAGCCGGCGCTCGTCTGATCTTCGGCTCGTCTGATCTTCGGCTCGTCTGAGCCGGCGCTCAGGAACAGCCGACCTGCTGGGCGATCCGCACCACGTCGGCCACCGGTACTCCGGGGCTGTAGCGGTAGCCCTGCACTTCGTCGCAACCGCGCTCGCGGAGGTAGGTCTCCTGGATCTCGGTCTCGACGCCCTCCGCGACCACGGCCATGCCGAGGGCATGCGCCATCACGATGATCGCGTCGACAATCGCCGCTTCGTCGTGCGGTGACGTGATCTCCTGGACGAATGACCGGTCGATCTTGATCTTGTCGATCGGGAACTTCGTCAGGTACGCAAGGCTGCTGTAGCCGCAACCGAAGTCGTCCACCACGATCGAGACCCCGAGGGATCGCAGTGAGTCCAGCATGGCAACGACGTCGCCGTGGTCCTCGATCAGGATGCCCTCGGTGATCTCCACCTCGAGCTGCTTGGGCTCGAGGCCCGAGGCCTCGAGCGCGTCGGCGATCTCGGACAACCACGCCTCCCCGCGCAGCTGGCGAGGAGAGACGTTGACGGCCAGCCGGAGGGGACGACCGAGCTCTGCCTGCACCTGGGCCAGCGCCGTGCAGGCGGTTCGGAGTGCCCAGTCGCCGAGCTCGGCGATCATGCCCCCGTCCTCGGCAACGGGGATGAACTGATCTGGCGGGACCGGCCCCAGCGAGGGACTGTTCCAACGAGCCAGGGCCTCGACGCCGACCACCAGGCCGGACGCGAGATCGACCTGGGGCTGGTACGCGAGCGAGAGCTCATCCTGGTCAATGGCCTGGCGCAACGCGGCAGAGAGCGACAGTTTGCCGTTGTTGTCGTCCAGCATCCGGTGCTCGAACCATCTGACACGGTTGCGGCCGGTCGACTTGGCGGCGTACATCGCAATGTCGGCATGCTTCAGCAGCGAGGCTGGATCATCCCCATCGGCCGGGTAGAGCGTGGCACCGATGCTCACCGTCACGGCGAGCTCGTACCCGTGGACGACGACCGGCACGACGACGGCCTTCAGCAACTCATCGAGGCGCTGGTCGAGGTCGGCACCCGGGTCGAGATCGTGCATGACGACGACGAACTCGTCGCCACCGAGGCGCGCCACCATGTCGTCGTTGCGGACACACATCAGCAGGCGCTCGGCGATCACGACCAACAACTCGTCACCGATGTGATGGCCGAGCGAGTCGTTGACGCGCTTGAAGTGGTCCAGGTCCAGCAGCAACAGGGCCACCTGCCCCTGGGCCTCGCCGACAGCCTCGAAGGCGTGGTCGAGATGGCGCAACAGGAGTGACCGGTTCGGCAGGTTGGTCAGCCCGTCGTGGGTGGCCATGTGCTCAACCCGCTCGCGCGCCTCGATCCGGTGCGCGATGTCATAGGACACCAGGATGAATCCGCCGTCACCCTCCAGCGGAACAATGGCCTCGCAGACCGGGATCGTGCGTCCGTCCTTGTGCCGGTAGGTCCACTCACCCTCGTCGCCGTCGACGCGGCTCAGCGCAGGTGTCCCGTCGCTGTAACGGGCGCGCTCGACGGCATCGATCTCGGTGATGCTGCGCCCGACGAGTTCCTCCTGGCGGTACCCGAGAAGAGACTCGGCGGCAGGGTTCGCCGTCACCACCTGCCCCTGGGCATCGGTGGCGATGATGCAGAACGGAATCGTGTCCAGGATCGAGCGGCGCAGGACGTCATCCCGGGCGGCGTTCTCGGCGGCCTGGCCGCGGAGCCGCTCGGTGATGTCGATGATCGATGCCAGAACGAATCGTTCGTCATCGATCTCGATCGGGTTGAGCCCGATCTCGACCGGCATCTCGGTGCCGTCCTTGCGCAGGCCGAACAGCTCACGACCCACGCCCATGCCCCGTCGGTCGGGGTGCACGAAGTAGGCCTCGCGCTTCGCGTCGTGGTGCCCCCGGAAGCGGCTCGGAATCAGGTCCTCGACCCGCAGTGCGAGCAACTCGTCGTGCGTGTAGCCGAAGGACCGCTCAGCCTCGGAATTGGCCACGACCACCTGCCCGGCGCCGTTGACCACGATCATGGCACTGGGCGCGGCGTCGATGACCAGCCGCAGCCGGTCAGTCACGGTGGATCCAGGTCGTCGGCGCAGTTTCCTCGGCTCGGGAACCCATCACTACTCCGTATCGTCCGGCCAGGGCATCCCGTCGACACCCATCAGCCTGACTGTCCCATCGGCCGACGACGCGCCGGGCAAAGCAAGTTGGGACCTCGGTCCCGGATTCCTCAGCGATCGGTCAGGGTCGCGTGGAAGCCCCGCGAGCGAGGGACGCGGCGTCCTAGGGTCCCTGACATGGAGAAATCCGGGACACACGTACTGCAGCGCGCCGTCGGCGCGCTGATCTTCGGCACCGCTGCCGCTGGGGCCGGCCTGCTGTGGTGGTCGGTTTCGGACACCGCCAGCGGGACCGCCGAACCCAAGGACGGCCTCGTCCTGGGCGCCTGGCACCTGCTCTACGACACGGAGGTCCCCAGCGTTTCGACCCTCGCGGCCGCGGCCGGCCTGGCACTGCTCTTTGCCGCCGGCGTCGCGCTCCTCGAGCGCCGGATCGCCAACCGGGCGCGCCGCAGCGACGACGGCCGACGCCTCCCCCTTTCCCCTCGCCACGTGATGGCCGAGACCCGTGGCCAGTTCCACGGAGAGGTCACCCTCACGGTCCTGGTCCCCGCTCACAACGAGGAGCAAGCCATCACGGGCACGCTGGCCGCGCTGTTCGCACAGTCCTATCGGCCGCAGCGCGTGATCGTGGTCGCCGACAACTGCACCGATGACACCGTCGCCCTCGCCCGCCGAGCCGGCGCGGACGTGTTCGAGAGCCAGGGCAACGTGCACAAGAAGGCCGGAGCCCTGAACCAGGCACTGGCCCGGGTGCTTCCCGACCAGGGTGAGAACGACCTCGTCATGGTGATGGACGCGGACACCTCCCTCGACGCCGGCTTCCTGGAAGCAGTTGTTCGCCGGATGACCGGGGACCGAGGCCTGATGGCCATCGGCGGCCTGTTCTACGGCGAGGACGGCAAGGGCCTGATCGGTCAGTTCCAGCGCAACGAGTACCTCCGGTACGGCCGCGACCTCCGCCGCCGCCGCGGCCGGGTCTTCGTCCTCACCGGAACCGCCACCGTGTTCCGTCCGCGCGCGTTGCGCACCGTTGCCGCAGAACGCGGTCAGATGCTGCCGGGCGTGCCCGGCGACGTCTACGACACTCTCGTGCTGACCGAGGACAACGAGATCACCCTCGCCCTGAAGACCCTCGGTGGGCTGGTCATCTCTCCGGCTGACTGCACCGTCGTGACCGAGGTGATGCCCACCTGGCGCGGCCTGTGGGTCCAGCGCCTGCGGTGGCAGCGCGGCGCCCTGGAGAACCTCGGCGAATACGGGATGCGGCCCGCGACATTCCGCTACTGGGCCCAGCAACTCGGCATCGGGTACGGCGTCATCGCGTTGATGTCCTACCTGCTGATGATGGTGCTGATGACCCTGTCGTTCGACTCCTGGGTGTGGTTCCCGTTCTGGCTCGGCACCGGGATGATCTTCACCATCGAGCGGATCATCACCGTGTGGCCGGGCGGGTGGCGCGCCCGCGTCCTCGCCGCAACGCTCTTCCCGGAGCTGGCCTACGCACTGTTCCTCGACCTCGTCTATCTCAAGGGGATCATCGACATGTCGCTCGGTCGCGCAGCCAGCTGGGGCTCCGTCGTCCAGACCCCGACGCACCGAGCGGTGGAGGTCTGATGAACGCCCTGCTCTCCCCCCTGGGAATCCTGTTCCCCGAGGCGCTCGTGCGTTCGCACCCGTTCGCGATCCTCGCGGCGTTCGTGGCGATCAACACCGTCATCTACGTCGCCCTCACCGTCGCCAAGGCGATGCCGAAGATCTACTTCGGCGACTACCTGCCGCGGAATTACGCCCGCGCCGAGACCCGGAGCATCTACCCCGACGCCCCGAGCTGACCGCTCCGGTGGTTGAGGTGCGAGGAGCACCAGCGACGAGCCTCGAAACCTCCGGCCCACTTCACGTGGGTTCGCTCGGGTTTCGAGGCTCGCTTCGCTCGCACCTCAACCAGCGACGGCGACTACTTGGCGGAAGCCTCCGCGAGCAGCTTGATCAGCTCGGGCATGCCACCGGCCCACTGGAAGCTCAGCGCGGTCGGCGGGGAGACCGCCGAGATCCGCGTCCGGCCGACAACCTGGGCAACGCCACCGTCCTTGACGGCGGGGATGGCGAGCGCCTTCTGGTCCTTGAGGAAGGCGGCAGCCTGCGTGTCGTCGTCGAAGTACGTCACGACGACGTCGGCGTCGATCTCGTCGACCTTCTCGTAGCTCATGTCGAAGTAGAAGCCACCCTTGGAGGTGTCCAGCTTCGCAACGCTCGGCGCGACGTCGAAGCCGAGCTTCGTCAGGATCGCCAGGCGCGGGTCGAGTTCGGTGTAGAGCGAGAGGGTGCTCGGTGCGGGGTAGAGAGCGGCGATCTTCTTGCCGTCGAACTCCGGGTGCTTCTTGGCCTCGTCGGCCAGGAAGGTGTCGATGTCGCCCAGGATCGTGTCGCCGTGTGCGCTACGCCCCAGCGCCTTCGCGGTGATCTTGATGGTGTCCTGCCACGTCGTCGTCCAGGCGGCCTCGGGGTAGGCGACCGTCGGGGCGATCTCGTTGAGCTTCTTGAACTGGTCCTCGGTAATGCCGGAGTACGGCGCCAGGATCAGGTCGGGCTTTGCGGCGATGAACTCGTCGTAGGGCACGGTCGCGCCCGAGCCGTCGTCGGGGAGCAGCGTCGGGTGGTCGACGCCCTTGGCGTCGTACGCCTCCTCGACCCACGGGAGGAGGTTGCCCTTGCCGACGGTCCAGAGCTGCTCGGCGATCGCGACGGGGTAGACGCCGGAGGCGATGGCCGCCTCGGTGGAGCCCCAGCCCCAGGTCGCGACCCGCTTCGGCTCGTCCTTGATCTCGGTCTTGCCGAAGGCGTGCTCGATGGTGATCGGGAACGAGTCGGTGACGTCCAGCGTGGTGGTGCCGGAGTCCTTGTCGTCGCTCTCCTGGCCGCAGGCAGCCAGAGCCAGCACGGTTGCCAGACCTGCGACGAGCGCAGTGGTCCGGCGGAAGGCACGTGTACGCACGTGTCTCTCCTCAATCTCTCGGGGTTGGAATGAGGAAAGCCTAACCTAACTAAATGAGCACGCCACGTCGGGTCCGGCCCTTGGGCACGACGAGGGGTCCCCCGGTCACGGGATCAGCGATCACCTCGGCGTCGAGACCGAACGCCTCACGCACGGAGTCGACGGTCAGGACGTCGCCCGGCGCTCCCTGCGCGGCGATCCGGCCGCCGGACATCACGACCATGTGGTCGGCGTACCGCGCGGCGTGGTTGAGCTCGTGCAGCACCATCACCACGGTCGTGCCGCGCTCCTCGTTCAGGTCGCTGAGCAGGTCGAGCAGCTCGAGCTGGTGGGTGACGTCGAGGTACGTCGTCGGCTCGTCGAGCAGGACGGCGTCAGTCTCCTGGGCGAGCACCATGGCGATCCACACGCGCTGGCGCTGCCCACCGGACAGCTCCTCGAGCCGCCGATCGGCCAGGTCGGCCAGGCCGGTTGCCTCCAGCGACCTCATCACGACGGCGTCGTCGTCGCTGCTGTGCCGACCGAACCAGCCCTGGTGCGGGAACCGGCCGCGCCCGACGAGCTCTGCAACCCGGACACCGTCGGGCGCGATCGACGTCTGGGGCAGGACGCCCACCAGACGGGCCAGGTCACGACGCGACAGCGCACCGATGTCCTTGCCATCGATGCTGACCCTTCCGCCCGAGAGCGGGTGCAACCGCGCCAGGCCGCGCAGCAGCGTCGACTTGCCGCAGGCGTTGGGGCCGACGATCGCGGTCACCTTGCCCGGCGGCAGCTCGAGGTCCAGGCCCTCGATGACTGGGTGACCCTTGTAGCCGAGGGACACACCCTCGGCGGTGATGGCAGTGCTCATGAGGTCGCCTTTCGATCGCTTCGGGCCAACAGCCACAGCAGGTACGGCGCGCCGACGAGCCCGGTCACGATGCCGACCGGGGCAGTGAGTCCGCCAGGGAGGTAGTACTGGCCCACGACGTCCGAGAGCATCGTCAGCGCTCCACCGACGACGGCGGACGCGACCAGCGCGGGGCCGCCGTCGTCGACCAGGCGCCGCGCGATCGCGGGAGCGACCAGCGCAACGAACGCAATCGGACCCGCCACGGCCGTGGCCAGCGCCACCAGGGCGACACCGATCAGCAAGGCCAGGACGCGCGACCGCGTCGGCCCGAGGCCGAGTCCTTGCGCGTGCTCGTCGCCGAGGGCCAGCGCCCGCTGGTGCCGGGCAATCGGCACGGTCAGCAGGACCAACGCCGCGACGCCTACGGCGAGGGTGCCGAGCGTCCCGTCCCGGACGTCGGCCACGCTGCCGATGGTCCACAGCAGCACGGTCCCGCCCTCGCGCTCATCGGCTTCCGCGAGGCGCCAGGAGATCAGGGAGCCGCAGAGATAGGCGATGCCGACGCCGACGAGAACGAAGCGAATGCCGTGCAGGCCGTTGCGCCAGGCCAGCACCCAGATCGCCACTGCGGCGGCCAGCGCACCGGCTCCGGCGGCGAGGTTCACGGTGACACCGGCAGCGCCGTACCCGACCACTGCGGTGACCGCACCGAGCGAGGCGCCACCGGAGATGCCGAGGATGTCAGGGCTGGCGAGGTTGTTGCGCAGCGTCGACTGGAACAGCGCGCCTGCCAGGCCGAACGCGACGCCGGCGATGATCGCGGCCAGTCCACGCGGCAGGCGCAGGTCCTGGACGACGAGCAGGTCGAACCGGTCCCCCACCCCGAACAAGGCCGGGAAGGAGCGCTCCGGCGGCACACCCGCCGCGCCGAGCCCGAAGGTGATCAGCAGCAGGCCGAGGCACAGGCCCGCACCGACCGCGACGACCACGAGGGTGCGCAGGCGGTGCCGACGACGGATGCGGGTGATCGTGCCGAGTTCGAGGGTGGCGGTCACAGGCCGGCCACCCGTCGACCGCGGGCCACGGCGATCAGGACAGGCGCTCCGATGAGGGCGGCCACGACCCCCGCCTCGAGTTCGTCGGCCTTGACCAGGCGGCCGATGATGTCGGCGGTCAGCAGCATGACCGGCCCCAGAAGGGCGCACAGCGGAACGATCCAGCGATAGTCCGTGCCGACGAGGCGACGAGCCGCATGCGGGACCGCGAGACCGACGAGGGCGATCGGGCCAGCCAGGGCGGTCGCCGTACCGGCGAGGCAGATGATGGCCAGTCCGGCGATCGCGCGAGTGGTGCCCACGCTCTGGCCCAGGGCGGCGGCAACGTCGTCGCCGAGCGCCAGGCCGTTGAGACGGTGCGCCGAGAACAACCCGATGGCGGCACCCGCGGCAATGAACGGCCACAGCACTTCGACCGCGGCCAGGTCGCGTCCGTTGAGGGCGCCGACCGCCCAGAACCGGAGGCTGTTGAAGGCGTCGATGTCGCGGAACAGCACGAGGTTCGAGATGGGGGTGAGCAGCGCCGTCAACGTCGCGCCGGCGAGCGCCAGTTGCACCGGACGGCCGTGGCCGATGGCGAAGACCGTGATCGCAGCGATCGCCGCACCGAGGAAGGCGAACCACACGGCACCGACCGGAGAGATGACGCCGAACGCCGTCGCGGCGACGACGATGCCCAGGGCGGCGCCGGCGTTGAGCCCGAGCAGGCCGGGGTCGGCCAGCGGGTTCCGGGTGATCCCCTGGGCGAGGACGCCGGCCAGTCCGAGGGCAGTACCGGCCAGCAACGCGATGATCGTGCGCGGCACCCGCTGCCCGCGAATCACCGCGTGGTCCACGTTGCCGGCGACCGGATCGGTCAGTGCCCGCCAGGACTCACCGATGGCGACCTCACGCACCCCCAGCGCCAGGCTCAGGACGACGCCGAACAGGACCAGCACCAGCGCACCCACGAGGATCAGCGCACGCGAGGTGGATCCGGACGTGACCAGCGCACGCTCCGGAGCCAGCGCCGCGGCCTCATCCAAGGTATGCATAACCTAAGTTTCCCACACGGGGTGGACCGTCAGGAAAGCAGGATGCGCACACCGATCCCGATCAGGATCAGGCCACCGGCCAGGGTTGCCCAGCGACCGAGTCGCTCCCCCACCCGGGCGCCGATGAACACCGCGGCCAGCGCGAGAGCGAACGTGATGACGCCGATCAGTACGACAGCCAGCAGGACGTTGACCTCGAGGACGCCGAAGGTGACACCGACGGCCGCGGCGTCGATCGACGTGGCGATGGCCAGCGGCAGCACCGAACGCACGGTCACGGTCGGAGTCGTGTGCTCGTCCGCGTCATCCCCGAACGACTCCCACAGCATCTTCGCGCCGATCAGGCTCAGCAGACCGAACGCGATCCACGGAGTCGCGGTCTCGACGGCGTCGGCGAACCAGAACGCCAGCACCCAGCCGAGCACCGGCATCAGCGCCTGGAACAGCCCGAACATGCCGGCCATCAACAGGGCGTCGCGCCACCGGGGGCGGCGCAACTGGAGCCCCTCGGCGAGCGACACAGCGACCGCATCCATGGCCAGGGCAAAGGCAAGGATGACGAGTTCGAGGGTGGTCACTGACGATTCCGTTCCATGAGCGAGCGGCCTCAGTCCGCCAAAAAGCGAGGCGCCGGGCCGCGACCTCTGGGGGGGTCGGTCGCGGCCCGACGCCGTCCATCATGTCATACCAATGGTTCGCTTGGGCCATCTGGGGCAGGACCGCATCCCGGTTTCAACTCACTCCCAGAAGACCCGATCCACCACCGCGCGGGCCCTGCGCGTGATCCGCAGATAGTCGTCCAGAACCCGGTCCGTTTCGTCCAGTTGATAGCCCAGGATCCCCGCCGTCGCGCGCCTCTCGATCGTCGCGCGAGGGAACTGGTCGCCCGCGCGGCCGCGAGCGAGGAGCAGTCCGTTGCGCACCCGCGAGGCCATCCGCCACGAGGTCGCGAGGGTCTCGGCGTCCTCGTGGGTGAGCAGGTCGGCGTCGGCAGCCGCCGTCAGCGCGGCCAGGGTCTGCGCGGTGCGCAAGCCCTCGACGCGGGCGCCGTACCGCAGTTGCAGCAACTGCACCGTCCACTCGATGTCGGCCAGTCCCCCGCGGCCGAGCTTGAAGTGCAGGGTCGGGTCGGCGCCACGCGGCAACCGCTCCTTGTCCACCCGCCCCTTGATCCGGCGGACCTCCACGATGTCGTCATCGCTCAGGCCCCCTTCGGGGTAGCGCAACGGGTCGATCAGCGCCGTGAAGCGCGCGCGCAGGTCGGCGTCACCCACCACGGCGTCCGCGCGGAGCAGCGCCTGCGCCTCCCACACGTGCGACCACTTCGCGTAGTACGCCGCGTAGGAATCGAGGGTCCGGACCAGCGGCCCCTGGCGTCCTTCGGGGCGCAGGTCGGCGTCGACCACGAGCGCGGGGTCGGGACCTGGCGCGCCCAGCGCTCGTCGTACCTCTTCGGCAACGGCACGGGCGTAGGTACCGGCCTCGTGGGCGTCGACCCCCTCGACCGGATCGTGCACGAAGAGGACGTCGGCGTCGCTGCCGTAGGACAGCTCGAAACCGCCGTATCGGCCCATCGCGATGATCGCGATCCGGGTCGGCGCGTCCTCGAGGTGGCGCTGGCGCCGGACGGTCTGGCCGGCGACCTCGAGGGTCGCCCCCAACGTCGCGTCGGTCAGTCGGGAGAGCGCGAAGCCGACCTCGTCGACGGTGACCAGCCCGAGCACGTCACCGGCCGCGATGCGCAACAGTTCGCGTCGTCGTACGGCGCGCACGGCACGGACCGCCTTCTCCCCCTCCTGGCGACGAGCGCTCGCGAGCATCTCCTCGGTGAGGGCGTCCGAGCCCAGCGGCCGGAGGTCGCCCGCGAGCAGGCGCACCCCGGCCGGCTCGCGCTCGAGCAGGTCGGTGCAGTAGCGGGAGGTCGCCAGCAGGTGCGCCAGTCGCTCGGCGACCTCGCCCTCGTCGCGGAGCGTGGAGAGGTACCACGGAGTCCGCCCGAGCTCCTCGCTGATCCGCCGAAAGCCGAACAGTCCCCCATCGGGATCCGGGCACTCCGCGAACCACTGCAGCATCGCGGGCAGCAGGGTGCGCTGGATCGCGGAGGTCCGACTGACACCGGACGTGAGCGCTTCCAGGTTGCGCAGCGCTGCCTGCGGGTCGGCGTACCCCAAGGCCGCGAGCCGCGCCCCCGCCGCTTCCGAGGACAGGCGGACCTCGTCGGAGCCGATCCTGGCAACGGCGCTGAGCAGCGGCCGGTAGAAGATCTTCTGGTGCAGCCGACTGACCTCGCGGCGGTAGTCCTGCCAGGTGTCGTCGAGCCTCTTCTCGGACTCCTTGAGGAAGCCCAGGCTGCGCCCGAGGCGCCGCATCGACGGCGCGTCGGAGGGTACGACGTGCGTGCGCTGCATCCGGTAGAGCTGGATGCGGTGCTCCAACTGGCGGAGGAAGCCGTAGGCGCGATGGAGCGCCTCACCGTCCTCCCGGCCGACGTAGCCACCGCGGCTCAACTCGGCCAGGGCGCTCAGCGTGGTGGACGGCCGGATCCGCTCGTCGGCGCGCCCGTGGACGAGTTGCAGCAACTGGACCGCGAACTCGACGTCGCGCAGGCCACCGGAACCGAGCTTGAGCTGGCGATCGGCTTCCTTCGCGGGGATGTGTTCCAGGACCCGTCGACGCATGGCGCGGGCTGCATCCACGAAGCCCTCCCGGTCGGCCGCCGACCACACCATCGGAGCGACCATGTCGACGAAGGCGCGGCCCAGGGCGAGGTCCCCGGCGACCGGCCGGGCCTTGAGCAGCGCCTGGAACTCCCACTGCTCGGCCCAGCGCTCATAATAGCTCTGGTGACTGGCGAGGGTCCGGCTCAACGGGCCCGCCTTGCCCTCCGGCCGCAGGGCGGCGTCGACCGGCCAGATGGTGCCCTCGGCCGTGTGCTGCGAGCAGACCTGCATCAACTGGGCCGCGAGGCGGGACGCGATCTTCCCGGCGGCCGACACGATGGCCCCGTCCGCATCGGGGTCGGCCGGCTCGTGGAGGAAGATCACGTCGACGTCGGAGACGTAGTTCAGTTCGTGGCCACCGCACTTGCCCATCGCGATCACCGCGAGCCGCACGGTGGCGGACTCGGGACCGACCCGCTGGCGCGCGACGGCGAGCGCTGCGTCGAGCGTTCCCGCAGCGAGGTCCGAGAGTTCGGCCGCCGCGTCGTCAACACCCAGGTGGTGGGCCAGGTCCCGGGAAGCCAGGCGCAGCAACTGGCGGCGGTACTCGACGCGCAGCGCGTCGATCGCCTCGTGATCAGGTGCCGTCGCGACCGGCGAGGCGTCCGCGGCATCGGCGCCGACCGCCGCCAGCAGTGACGCCCGCATTGCCCACGCCGCCGGGCGGGTCGACCCGAGATCCGGATCGGTGAGCTCGCGCCACTGCTCGGGATGCTGGCACAGGTGATCCGCCAGGGCGGTGCTCGCGCCGAGCACGCAGAGCAGGCGCATCGCCGTACCCTCGTCGTCGCGAAGGGCGGTCAGCAGCGCCTCGCGATCGTCGACAGCGGCCGCCAGCCGACACAGCGCGGTCAGTGCCGCGTCCGGGTCGGCCGTCTGACCGAGGAACGCGAGCAGGTCCACCCCACCCGCCCCGAGCTCCTCGAGTTCCGTGACGGCGCGGTCGAGTTCGACGAACCCCAGCCGCAGCAGGTCGCTGCGGGTGGTCCGTCGAAGGTCGGCCGGCGTCACGGAACCATCCTCACGCCGGGGTCACAGGACGGGGAGCATCCGGTCACGCTCGAAGGCGGAGACCTGGCCGCGGTACTCGTCCCACTCCGCGCGCTTGTTGCGGAGGAAGAAGTCGAAGACCTGCTCCCCCAACGTCTCGGCCAGCAACTCGGAGTTCTCGGCGATGCTGATGGCCTCGTTGAGGTTCTTCGGGAGCGGCTGGATGCCGAGGCTGTGCCGCTCACGCTCGGTCAGGGCCCACACGTCGTCCTCGGCCTCGCGCGGCATCTCGTAGCCGTTCTCGATGCCCTTGAGCCCGGCCGCAAGTACGGCGGCGTAGGCGAGGTAGGGGTTGCAAGCCGAGTCGAGGCTGCGCAGTTCGATGCGGGTCGACTGCCCCTTCAACGGCTTGTACATCGGCACCCGGATCATCGCCGAGCGGTTGTTGTGCCCCCAGCAGATGTACGACGGCGCTTCGCTGCCGAACATCATCCGCTTGTAGGAGTTGACCCACTGGTTGGTGACGACGCTGATCTCGCTGGCGTGCTGCAGGACACCGGCGATGAACTGCCGACCAGTCTTCGACAACTGGTACTCGGCGCCCGCTTCGTAGAAGGCGTTCTGGTCGCCCTCGAAGAGCGAGACGTGCGTGTGCATGCCCGAACCGGGGTGCTCGGTGAACGGCTTCGGCATGAAGGTGGCCCACAGCCCCTGGCTGAGCGCGACCTCCCGGATGACCGTGCGGAACGTCATGATGTTGTCGGCGGTGGTCAGCGCGTCGGCGTACCGAAGGTCGATCTCCTGTTGGCCCGGGCCCGCCTCGTGGTGGCTGAACTCCACCGAGATGCCCATCGCCTCGAGCATGGTGATCGCCTCGCGGCGGAAGTCCGAGCCGTGCGAATGGGCGGCGTGGTCGAAGTACCCGCTGCGGTCCATCGGGACCGGCTCCTCGCCCGGCTGCGGCTCACCCTTGAACAGGTAGAACTCGATCTCGGGGTGCGTGTAGAACGTGAAGCCCTGCTCGGCTGCCTTGCTCAGGGTCCGCTTGAGGACGTTGCGGGGATCGGCGTACGACGCCGAGCCGTCCGGCATCACGATGTCGCAGAACATGCGAGCGGTCGACGGACCCTCGCTGCTGCGCCACGGCAGGATCTGGAAGGTCGTGGGGTCGGGCAGCGCGAGCATGTCCGACTCGTAGACGCGGGCGAAGCCCTCGATCGCCGAGCCGTCGAAGCCGATGCCCTCGGAGAAGGCGCCTTCGAGCTCTGCGGGCGCGACCGCGACCGACTTGAGGGACCCGAGCACGTCGGTGAACCACAACCGGACGAACCGGACGTCGCGCTCTTCGAGTGCGCGGAGAACGAAGTCTTCTTGCTTACCCATGGCGTCAGCGTAGGGGGTCCTGCGCAGTGGCGTTGGTGCGGCTCGATGGGAGTCGGTCACGTTGTTTTGGTGAATCCTCTGCATTCTGTCGGACCTTCTGCGCAGGATGGCCGCTGGCCGGGCTCCCCCGGTCGCAGTACATCCGGGATGAACCAATCAGTGGGGAACACAATGTCCGTCTGGAAGAACCGCACCACCGCCGTCGTGGCCGGCGCTGTCGTGATCGTGGGCCTCGGCGCCACGGGGGCCACCGCCGCCCGCCTGATCACCTCGCTCGACATCAAGAACGACACCATCCAGTCCGTCGACGTCCGCAACGGCACGTTG
The DNA here is from genome assembly GCF_014108865.1 of Nocardioides sp. WS12. Lineage (NCBI taxonomy): Bacteria > Bacillati > Actinomycetota > Actinomycetes > Propionibacteriales > Nocardioidaceae > Nocardioides > Nocardioides sp. WS12. The sequence goes on from NZ_CP053928.1 coordinate 3,723,677, forward strand.
ACCCGGGGCGACATCGCGGACGGCACCCTCACGGGCATCGACATCGCCGACGGATCCATCCGCTCGGCCGACATCGCCACCGGTGGCGTCGGCACGTCGGAGATCGTCGACGGCACCATCGGCCTGGGCGACCTGTCCCCCGCCGCCAAGAGCGGTCTGGCCCCGGCTGAGGGGACCACGGGCGTGCTGGTCGACACCCTCGGCACCTCGACGCCCATTACACACATCGGCGGCCCGATCAACGCCAACAACACCGACCTCGAGACCGGCCTGATGCTGCCCGCGGGCAAGTACCTCGTCACCGTCGACGGCGCGTTCAAGGGCGCGGCCTCGAGCGCCCCGGCGATCGACGTCTACCCGCAGCTCTCGCTGTGGCTCGACAAGAACGACGACGGCGATTTCCAGTGGGATGCGGTTGCGCCCGAAGGCGACATCAGCCCCAACGCCTTGATGCCGAACGCGGCGAACCGTCACATCTCGGTCAGCGGATCCAGCGTCATCACCTTGTCCGCCCCGACCTACGTCGGCCTGCTGGCGTTCGGCTACGCCAGCGACACGTCTGACGCGCGCAGCGGCGAGATCAACGTCATCGGCGCCACGATCACCGCCACCCCGCTCAACTGACAACCCGCTGGTCACCGGCCTCGGGGCCGGTGGCCAGAAGGCCTCCCGAACACCTCGAATCAGGCGTGAATTCTCGTTCCACCCGGACCATGGCGCGGGCCCCGAAGCAGGTCTACCGTCAAAGGTGACGACCCGTTCATGGGCCGCACGAGAAAGGAAACGCCATGGCCACCACCCACCAGCGCGAGCACCTCACGCACGACATGCGCGAAGAGCTCCATGACCTCGCCAACTTCTCCAGCATCGACTCAGATCGGCAAGGACGGGTAGCCCTCTGGGTGACCTTCACTGGCCTCGCGATCGTGTGGGGGCTGGACATGATGTTCTCGTTCATGACCGACACCTGGGACAGCTACGTCTCGGTGTGGGCCAACAACTTCCTGCCCGGTGACGCGAGCGACGCGACGATGTGGATCGGTGCCCTCACCGTTGCCCTCGGCCTGCTCGTGGCGGCCGCGCCCCACTTCGGTGCCGACGTGCTCGGCATCTGGCTGGTGATCCTCGCCATCAACGTGTTCAGCGTCGACAACATGGCGCACCTCGGCGTGGGCATGCTCGCGCTCGCCGCCTGCTGCTTCGCGCTGGCCCGGATGGCCCGCGGGAACCACGTAAGAGAGGCGTAGCCCGGAGGACATGGGGCGGCGGGGGTTCGGGCCCCGCCGTCGTACTCCCCTGCGGCCTCAGGCCTTCGGGACGTTCTCCAGCTCGGCCAGCCAGGCGGCCGGGCTGGCGTCCGACGGCATCCGCCAGTCACCGCGCGGTGACATCGTGCCGCCGGCGCTGACCTTGGGGCCGTTCGGCAGTGCCGACCGCTTGAACTGGCTGCTGAAGAACCGCTTCGTGAAGACCTCGAGCCACCGGCGCACCGTCGCCAGGTCGTACGACGCCCGGCGCTCCTCGGGGAAGCCCGGAGGCCACTCCCCGGTCGACTGGTCGCGCCAGGCGTGCCAGGCAAGGAAGGCGATCTTGCTCGGCCGGTAGCCGCGCCGGATCACGTGGTAGAGCGTGAAGTCCTGCAGGGCGTACGGCCCGACGGAGTCCTCGGTCGCCTGCGGCTTCTTGCCGTCCTCGGTCGGGATCAGCTCCGGAGTGATCTCCTGCTCGAGGATCTCCTGGAGCACCACGTCGGCTTCGTCGTCGTAGTGCTTGCCGTCGTGGAGCTGGTCGGTGTCGATCACCCAGCGGATCAGGTGCTGGACCAGCGTCTTCGGGACGCCCGCGTTGACGTTGTAGTGCGACATCTGGTCACCGACGCCGTAGGTGCACCAGCCGAGCGCGAGCTCGGAGAGGTCGCCGGTGCCGAGCACGATGCCCCCGCGGTGGTTGGCGAGGCGGAAGAGGTAGTCGGTGCGCAGCCCGGCCTGGACGTTCTCGAAGGTGATGTCGTAGACCGGCTCGCCGTCGCTGTACGGGTGATCGAGGTCCTCGAGCATCTGTCGAGCGGCCGGCTTGATGTCGAGTTCTGCGAACGTGCAGCCGAGGGCAGTCGCGAGGCGGGTGGCGTAGGACTTCGTGGTGTCCCCGGTTGCAAAGCCCGGCATCGTGAACGCGTGGATGTCGCTGCGCGGGCGACCCAGCCGGTCCATCGCCTTGGCGGCGACGATCAACGCGTGCGTCGAGTCGAGACCGCCGCTGACCCCGATCACGATCTTCGGGTTGCCGATGGCCTTGAGTCGCTGCTCCAGCCCGGAGACCTGGATGTTGTAGGCCTCGTAGCAGTCGAGGGCGAGCCGCTCGGGGTTGTCGGGCACGAACGGGTAGCGGTCGACCTTGCGACGCAGGCCGATGTCTCCCGCGGGCGGGTCGAGGGTGAACTCGATGACGTCGAAGTCGCCCGCGCCGGTCGTTGCAACCCCGCGTGCGTTGTCCTCGAAGGTGCCCTGCCGCTGGCGCTCCTGGCGCAACCGATCGAGGTCCACGTCGACGACCGTGCGTCGCGGGCCGTCCGGGAACCGCTCGCTCTCGCCGAGCAGATCCCCCATCTCGTAGACCATGGTCTGGCCGTCCCACGACAGGTCGGTCGTGGATTCACCCTGACCCGCAGCCGCGTAGACGTAGGCCGCATTGCAGCGGGCGCTCGCACTGCGGGCGAGCAGGTGCCGGTCCTCGGCGCGGGCAATCGTGATCGGACTGCCCGACAGGTTCGCCAGCACCGTGGCGCCAGCGAGCGAGGCGTAGGCGCTCGGCGGGATCGGCACCCACATGTCCTCGCAGATCTCGACATGCAGCGCGAGACCGGGAACGTCAGATGCCTGGAAGATCAGGTCGTTGCCGAAGGGGACGTCCGTCCCCCCGAGCGTGATGACCTCGCCGCGCTGGTCCTCCCCCGAGGCGAACCAGCGGGCTTCGTAGAACTCGCGGTAGGTCGGCAGGAACGACTTGGGCGCCACACCGAGGATCTCGCCTCGGTGGATCACCACGGCGCAGTTGAAGATCCGGTTGCCCTTGCGGATCGGTGCGCCGATCGCCAGCACCGGCAGCAGGTCCCGGCTGGCCTCGACGATGTCGCCGATCGCCGCGAGCACCGCGTCCAGGAGTACGTCCTGCAGGAAGAGGTCGTCGACGGCGTACCCGGTCAGTCCCAGCTCGGGGAACACCGCCACCGCCACGCCCTCGTCGTGGCAGGCCCGGGCCTGCTCGATGGTGCGGGCAGCATTGGTCGCGGGGTCGGCGATGGCCACCGGCAGGGTGACCGCGGCAACCCGGGCGAACCCGTGGGCATAGGCCGAGTAGAAGTCCACGAGGCGAGTCTAGGGAGTGCCGATTCCCACGCGATGCTGGTTGCTTCGAGCGCACCCGGGTGGCGCCCCATCGGGCAGGTGGCGTTGCCCTTGCACGTGCACCCCGTCTGCGGCCGCAGCCACCTCGCGTCGGCGACGCTGGAACCATGGCCGGCGCCCGACACGGAGCCGAAGCCGTCAAGGCCGAGGCGTCCCATGCCCTCGATGACGGCCGCCGTCGTGCCGCCGGCGGATCGAGGCCCGCTCTCGGCGGCAGTGCCGGCGCCGTACTCGCCCTTCAACGCAACGCAGGCAACGCTGCTGTTGCTGCGTTGATGGCGGCCAAGGGCAAGGGGCCGAGCGAACGGGCCGTGGTCGAGATCGATGGCGCGCTCAGGGAGATCAAGAAGGACGAGCCGTCCATCGACGTGGTGGAGACGGGTCTCAAACAGGCCAAGTCCCTCGGCGTGCCGGTCGAGCTGGAAGGACCCAAGCCGCCCGCCTCGGCACTCGCGGTGACCAAGACCGGTTTCGGACCGGGCTCGGTGGCGGCGAAGAAGCCGGTGCCGCCGCCCAAGTCGGTCCCGGCAGTCCCGGCTGCGGCCAAGGCCGGCGCCGCGAAGCCGAAGGTGGCCGGCGGCGCTCCCGCAGCCAAGGCCGCTGGCCCCATTCCGGCGAAGGGTGGCGGTGCAGCGGGCGCCGCAGCTCCGGTGCCGATCGCTGCCGACATGCTCCTCCAGCCGCCTGTCGCGCCCGTGGGTACGCGGCCGGAGGAGGATCCGGCGTTCGTACGGGTCACCGGCGGCATGAAGGGCGTGGCGAAGGACAAGAAGTCACACCCGACGGCCGCCTCGAAGGCGCAGGAGGCCCAGGGCGCCGCGCTGGCACCGACCGACGACATCGCCGGCCAGGCCAAAGCGGCCAAGGTCGACAAGATGGACTCCCAGCAGGCCGGGACCTTCGACAAGAAGGCGTTCATCGCGGCGGTCAAGACCGCGATCGAGGCGAAGGCGCCCAAGACCCTGAAAGAGGCCTGTGACCCGTCCGCCAGCAAGGCGGGCGAGGTCAAGGGCGAGGTCAAGGGCATGGTCAGCCAGGGCAAGGACGATGCCGCCCACGAAATCGAAGCGTCGACCGAGGCTGCTCCTGACCAGTCCAAGGCAGTCGCCAAGCCCGTGACGCCAATGTCCCAGGAGAATCCGGGCGCGGCCCCAGCGATCCCCGCAGGCGGCGCGGTGCCCAAGCCGGCACCTGCCGAGCAGACCAACCTCGAAGCGGGCAAGCACCAGGCCGACCAGGAGATGGCCGACGCGAACGTCACCGACGAGCAGCTCGCGAAGTCCAACGAGCCGGAGTTCGAGGGTGCGCTGGCGGACAAGCAGCAGGCCGCCCAGCATGCCAAGACCGCCCCGGCTGAGTACCGCCAGGAGGAGCGGGCCACCCTCGCCCAAGGCCACGAGCAGGCCGAGGCCGACACCAAGGCCGGGGTCGGGGCGATGCAGGGTGCCAAGGGCGCGGCCATGACGAAGTTGATGGCTGCGAAGGGCACGACCAAGTCGAAGGACGAGCAGAAACGCGCCGAGGTCACCACCAAGATCCAGGGCATCTTCACCGCCACCGAGGCGGACGTGAAGAAGACTCTCGAGGGCATCGACCCGAAGGTGGATGCGGCGTTCGAGAAGGGCGAGGCCGGAGCCAAGCAGGCGTTCGAGTCGTACGTCTCGGCCAAGATGTCGGCGTACAAGGCGGATCGGTACAGCGGTTGGCTGGGCGGCCTGCGCTGGGCCAAGGACAAGTTGCTCGGAATGCCCGACAAGGTCAACGAGTTCTACGCGGCCGGCCGCGAGATCTACCTCAAGCAGATGGACGGCGTGATCGCCAATGTCGCCGACATCGTGGGCAACGACCTGAAGGCTGCCAAGGAGCGGATCGCCAAGGGACGCGGTGAGATCGCCGCGTACGTCAAGACTCTGTCCCCGGACCTGCGGAAGGTCGGCTCGGAGGCGGCCAAGGAGATCGGCGACAAATTCGAGCAGCTCGAGTCGGACGTCGACAACAAGCAGAACGAGGTCGTCGAGTCGCTCGCGACCAAGTACGTCGAAGCGCGCAAGGGCCTCGACGAGCGGATCGAGGCACTCCAGGCCGAGAACAAGGGCCTGGTCGACAAGGCGATCGGCGCCATCAAGGCAGTCATCAACACCATCCGCGAACTGGTCGCGATGCTGAAGAACACCCTGGCCCGCGCTGCCGCCGCGATCGGCGACATCATCAAGGACCCGATCGGATTCCTCGGCAACCTGATCGGCGCCATCAAGGGCGGCATCAACAAGTTCTTCGCCAACATCGGCACCCACCTCAAGAAGGGGTTGATGGGTTGGCTGTTCGGCCAGCTCGGCGAGGCCGGCATCGAGATCCCCGACACCTTCGACGTCAAGGGCATCATCAAGCTCCTCGCGTCGATCTTCGGCCTCACCTGGGCCAACATCCGCAACCGGATCGTCAAGCAGATCGGCGAGAAGGCGATGGCGGCGGTCGAGAAGGGCGTCGACATCTTCCAGAAGATCGCCAGCGGCGGCATCGGCGCGATCTGGGAGATGTTGGTCGAGAAGCTCGGCGACATCAAGAACATGATCATGGAGCAGATCCAGGACTTCGTGATCACCAAGATCATCACCGCCGGCATCACCTGGCTGGTCTCACTGCTCAACCCGGCCGCCGCGTTCATCAAGGCCTGCAAGCTGATCTACGACGTGGTCATGTTCTTCGTCAACAACGCCGCCCGGATCATGAAGTTCGTCAACACCGTCATCGACGGAGTCGTCGACATCGCCAAGGGCAACGTGTCCTCGGTGGTCAACAAGATCGAAGACGCGCTCGGCCAGATGGTGCCGATCCTGATCGGCTTCATCGCCAGCGTGCTCGGCATCGGCGGCATCGGCGAGAAGATCAAGTCGATCATCCAGGCCATCCAGAAGCCCTTCAACAAAGCGATCGACTTCGTGATCAAGACCGGCCTCAAGCTCGCCGGCCCGGTCATCCGCGGCCTGAAGGGGATCGGCGCGAAGGTCAAGGGCAAGGTCGCCGCCGGCAAGGCATGGGTCAAGGGCAAGGCAGCCGCCGGCAAGAACTGGGTCAAGGACAAAGCGGCGGCCGCCGGTGCGGGACTGAAGAAGCTCAAGGACCGGATGCTCGGCATCACCTTCCGGCAGGAGTTCGACGCGGACGGCGAGAAGCACTCGGTCTACTCCAAGAAGGGCGCCCCCAACGTCCTTTACACGGCCTCCACCCCCACCCCGAGCGCGACCGCCGCGCCGACACCCACAGTCAAGGACATCGACCGCCAGTACCGCGCGACGATCGACGACTACGTGGCGACGGTGAAGCGGATCGAGACCGATCCGACTGCCAAGGGTCGGGCGGAAGCGTTGAAGACCCGAGCCGACCAGCTCTTTCACCAGTTGGTCGACGCGACCAGGGCCCACTTCACCACCAAGGCTGGCGGGACCAAGGGGAAGGATCCAGGCAAGAGCGCGCCCGGAATAAGTCCGCCCACCATCGGCAAGCACGGCGCGAAGCCGCCCAGCAACCGCGGCGGACACTGGCTGCACTGGACCGAGTCCGAGCACGTGATCCCCTTCGCGGTGGGCAAGCAGGTCTGGGCGGCACTGGAGCAGTACATGCCGTGGCGCGGTTCGCGAGCGGACAACCATCAGACGACGATCATGATTTACGAGCGGGCCGCCCGCATCAAGACATCGGCCGACAATGCGATGAGCTCCACGGTCAAGAAGTTGCTGCTCAACTCCGGCTTGATCGAACGCATCCGCCGAGGCCGGACCACGGGAGCGGTCGGACTCTCTGACGCGGATGCCACGGATGCGATCGCCCAGATCCAGGGCGCGGTGGACTACGCCCGCAAGGACGCTGTCGGCCGCACCAACCGCGCCATCCAGGACGAGAACCAGATGACCGAGCCCGGCAAGAGCAAGACCAACAGCCAGCGCCGCGGCAACGAGCCACCGAGCCCCGGACCTGCGGCCGTTGCCGCCGCAGCGCAGCAGCAGTTCGACGACATCATGCGGCTGGTGCGCGAGGAGGTCCTGCACGAAACCGGCGTCAAGGCGAAAGCCGAGCGGATCATGAACAAGCCGCCGACCCCGCGATGATCCCGACGTCGTCGCGACCAACCGATGAGTCGCCGCGCGCGCACCGGTCTGTCCTGCCATGAGCATTGCGAGCAGCCACATCCAGCCCTGTCTGTGGTTCGACGACACCCTCGAGGAAGCCGCGCGCTTCTACACCGGCATCTTCCCCAACTCCTCGATCGGACACCTGAGCCGCTACTCCGAGGGCAGTCCCGGCGAGCCCGGCACGGTGATGGCCGGCGAGTTCACTCTCGACGGGATGACCTTCCGCGGCATCAACGGAGGACCGGCGTTCCCGTTCACCGAGGCGGTCTCGTTCTCGGTCACGTGCCGCGACCAGTCCGAGGTCGACTACTACTGGGACTCCCTGGTCGACGGCGGCCAGGAGTCGGTGTGCGGCTGGCTCAAGGACCGCTACGGCCTGTCCTGGCAGATCGTCCCGGCGCGGCTCTACGAACTGGTGACCGACCCCGACCCGGCTCGCGCAGCCGCCGCGACGCAGGCGATGCTCGGCATGCGCCGGATCATCGTGACCGATCTGGAGGCGGCCGTCGACGCCGCCGTACGACGTCCGTCGGCAGGGTGACTCAACACACAGCGCGCGGACGGACTGGACGCGACTAGCCTCATCGTTGTCCTTCAACGAACGTGGACCCAGACTGGGCCGCGAGTCCGAAGAAAGCGAGCTCGACGATGAGCAGCACCCCCGAAGAAACCGCTCCGTACGGCGGCGCCCCCGCAGCCACCGCGGCAGCTCCGGCCACCGGTCCGGCGCCGATCAAGCGGATCCGTACCCACCACGTGCGCGAGATGAAGCAGCGCGGCGAGCGGATCTCCATGCTGACCAGCTACGACCAGGTGACGGCACAGATCTTCGACGAGGCCGGGATCGAACTCCTGCTCGTCGGCGACAGCGCCTCCAACAACGTCCTCGGCAACTCGACGTCGCTGCCGATCACGGTCGATGAACTGATCCCGCTGACCCGCGCCGTGAGCCGCTCGGTCTCCCGCGCGATGGTCGTCGGGGACCTCCCCTTCGGCTCGTACCAGGCCTCGCCCGAGCAGGGCTATCTCACCGCTGTCCGCTTCATGAAGGAGGGCGGCGCGCACTGCGTGAAGCTCGAGGGCGGCGTCGAGATGGCTCCCCAGATCGAGAAGATGGTCAAGGGTGGCATCCCCGTGATGGCCCACATCGGCTTCACCCCTCAGTCCGAACACACCCTCGGCGGCTACCGCGTCCAGGGCCGTGGCGAGGCGGCCGAGCGCGTCCTGCGCGATGCTCTCGCCGTCCAGGAGGCCGGCGCGTTCGCCGTCGTCATGGAGATGGTGCCCGGTGACGTGGCTGCCGAGATCACCCAGAAGCTCGAGATCTCCACCATCGGCATCGGTGCCGGCAACCAGTGCGACGGCCAGGTGCTGGTGTGGCAGGACGCCTTCGGCCTGCGCACCGGCAAACTCCCCCGCTTCGTCAAGCAGTACGCCGACGTCCGCTCCGTGCTGCTCGACGCCGCCCGCGCCTACGACTCCGAGGTCAAGTCGAGCGCGTTCCCCGCGCCCGAGCACACCTTCTGACAGAGTTGGGTGGGTGAGAGTGACCCATAGGTCACCCTCACCCACCCAACTCAGGCGGCAGGAACGCCAAGCAGCCGGAGATCGCGGGCCACGCGATCCGGCTCGTCGCGAAGTTCCCTCGCCGTGCAACGCACGACCACCCGGTTCGGTGAGGTGAGAGCGCGCTGACGAGCAAGGTCGTCCTCCCAGTTCTCCACGTCCATGTGGAACGCGCCGTCCACCTCGAGCACCAGGATCCGGCCGTCGGCGAGCAGCCACTCGCAGTCGGTGAAGCGCAGCCGGCCCGAGGAGTCCCTTCTCCTGACCTGCCGCACCGGCGGAGCCAGCCCGAACCGTTTGCACATCCGCCTCACGTCGATCTCCGCGACCGAATGCGCGCCGCCCGCAATTTCCCGGATCACGCGCCGGAACCGATCAGCACCGCGAAGCGGTCGCATCCGGTCGACCCATTCGAGCAGTTGGTCTGGTGAGGTCAGCCTCTGCTGGACCGTGGCCGCGAGCACGCCCTCGGCCGTTCTGGCCGAACGCTGCGCAGACGCGAACCGAAGCACCGCTGGCTCGACCCGACACATGGGCAGACCAGCAACTGACCGCTTCCAGTCCGTGAGCGGCCGGCGGGATCGCACGAACACCGTCCCCGGATGCCCAGCGCCGACGTCGGCACTGTGCGGAACGAGGATCGTCACGTCGTCGCGGTGCCAGTTCCGCAGACCAGCGACCTCCGCTGCCGTGAGGTCGCCCACCAATGCGTCCGGACCACCGTGCAGCACCCCGAGCCACATGAGTTGCTCCCGCGACAACTCCCCTGTCGTCGTGCCGATCACGGTCGGCGTGTGATCGACCCACCGCCCGGTGTCGATGCGGTGACGAACGGCCCAGCGGTCGATGCCGTGCTCAGCGAGTTGAGCACGCGTCAGCAGACCACCCTGCGTCAGCGCACGTCGCTTCCAGTCCTCCCGAGACATGCAGGCCAGCCTGCCGGAAGCCCGGACACCTGCGCGCGCTCCTCCACAGCCCTGAGTTGGGTGGGTGAGGGTGACCCAGGGGTCACTCTCACCCACCCAACTCGGAGGTCAGGGGTCAGGCGAGTCCGCGCCGAGCGAGCAACGGCTCGATCGGGGCGGGCCTGCCGCGCCATTCCTCGTAGGACTCGAGCGGGTCGCGGGTGCCGCCGATGCCGATCACGTGGCGGCAGTAGCGGTCACCGTTCTCGCGGGTGAGGCCGCCGTTGTCCTTGAACCAGGCGACGGTGTCGGCGTCGAGCAACTCGCTCCAGATGTAGGAGTAGTACGCGGACGCGTAGCCCGAGCTGAAGCTGTGGGCGAAGTACGACGTCGCGTACCGCGGCGGCACCGCGGTGTTGTCCAGCCCGACGGCCGCCAGCGCCTGCTCTTCGAAGGTGAGCACAGCGGCGGGGTCGGTGGGGACGTCCTCGGGTGCGAGCTCGTGCCAGGCGAGGTCGAGGAGTGCTGCGGCGAGGTACTCGCTGGTCGCGAACCCCTCGTTGAAGGTCTCCGCAGCCTTGATCCGCTCGACGACGTCGGCCGGGATGGGCTCGCCGGTCTCGTGGTGCACGGCGTAGTTGGCGAGCACCTCGGGCCACAGGATCCACATCTCGTTGACCTGGGACGGGTATTCGACGAAGTCGCGGAAGACCGCGGTGCCGGAGAACTTCGGGTAGGTGGCGCGCGCCAGCAGGCCGTGAAGCGCGTGGCCGAACTCGTGGAACAGGGTGCGGGTCTCGTCCCAGGTGAGCAGCGTGGCCTCACCGGCAGCCGGCTTCGGGACGTTCAGGTTGTTGACGACCACGGCCGTGTCGACGCCCAGGAGCTCGGACTGGCTGACGAAACTGCTCATCCACGCCCCGCCACGCTTGGAGTCGCGGGTGTAGAGGTCGAGCAGGTAGAGGCCGATCGGATTGCCGTCCTGGCTGACCTCGAACACCCGGACCTCGGGGTGGTAGCCCTGCAGGTCGGTGCGTTCGGCGAAGGTCAGCCCGTACAACCGCTCGGCGGCGAAGAAGACCCCGTCCTGCAGGACCCGCTCGGCCTCGAACCACGGACGCAGCGCGGCCAGGTCGACGTCGTACTGAGCGGAACGCACCTTCTCGGCGTAGAACGCCCAGTCGGCTGCTTCGACCGGGAAGCCCGCCTGTGCGGAGAGCGCGTCCTGTTCGCTGCGCGCATTGCGGGCGGCGGGCGCGGCCAGTCGTTCGAGGAGGGACCGCACCGCCTTGGGCGTACCTGCGGTGTTGTCCGCCGTCACCACGGCGGCGTGGTTGTCGAAGCCGAGCAACTGCGCGCGCTCGGCGCGCAACCGGAGGATGTCGAGGGCGATCGAGCGGGTGTCGTGGTCGCCGCCGCGACTCCCCCGCGTCCGCTGCGCCGCGGACAACCGGCGGCGCACGTCGCGATCGGTGAGGGCCGCCAGATGGGGGTGGGCGGTCGGCAGCACGAGGGTGAGCAGGTACTTCCCCGACAGGCCCCGGGTGTCCGCGGCGGCAGCGGCCGCGGAGATCTCACCGGGCGTCAGGCCGTCGAGGTCGGCAACGTCGTCGATCACGACGGCCAGGTCGTTGCTGTCGGCCTGGAGGGCGAGCTCGAACGCCGTCTCCTTGCTGGAGATGTCCTCGTTCAGCACACGCAGCCGCTGCTTCTCGTCCTCGCCCAGAGCAGCGCCGGCAAGGCGGAACTCGATGACATACCGTTCGACAAGGTACGACGCCTCGGGCTCGAGCGTGCTGCGCTGCCCGTCCACGACCTGCAACCGGGCCCAGAGATCGGCGTCGAGGAGGATCGCGTCACTGTGGGCCGCCAGGCGCGGGGCGAACTCCGCACGCACGGCGTCGACTGCCGGGCTGGAGTCGGCGCTGGCCTTGTTCGAGAAGACGCGCAGCACCCGGGTGAGGGCGATCCCGCTGCGCTCCAGCGGCACCAGGGTGTTGTCGAAGGTGGCCGGCTCCGGGTTGCCCGTGATGGCCGCGATCGCCGCGATCTGATCGGCCATGGCGACTTCGAGCGCCGGCCCGTAGTCGTCGTCGGAGATCTCCGCGAAGCGTGGCAGCTGGTGCGGGAGGTCACTGGATCCAAGAAGTGCGTCCGAGGTCACGGGCCCACTCTAGGCCTGTGGCACGATCCCGACATGCACGCCGAGGATCAGCACGTCCGCTCGCGGAAGAACCTCAAGCACCAGAGGGTCTCCCGCGTCGAAGTCGAAGGGCCCGTCTGGTTCATGGCCCCGACCGTGACCAAGACCGCGCTGCGGATCGGTGCGTTCAGCTACCTGGTCGGCGGCGTCATCGACTTCTGCTCGGAGATCGGCCGCTACTGCTCCGTGGCTGCCGGCGTGCGGATCGGCGAGCCCGACCACCCGACCGACTGGATGTCCACGTCTCCGTTCCAGTACGACGTCGGGCGGTTCGGGTGGCATCCGGACGCCGCCGAAGGGATCCCGGTCAAGGCCCATGGCTTCCCCCGCGGACCGGCCGTCATCGGCAACGACGTGTGGATCGGGGCCAATGCCGTGATCCTGCGCGGTGTCACGATCGGGGACGGTGCCGTCGTGGCGGCGGGCGCCGTCGTGACGAAGGACGTGCCGTCGTACGCCATCGTGGGTGGGGTACCTGCCCGGGTGCTGCGCCCGCGCTTCGACGAGGACCTGATTGCCGAGCTCCTCGACGTCCAGTGGTGGCGGTTCAGTCCCAACCAGCTGGCCGGCCTGCCGTACGACGACCCGCGGGCCGCCGTCACCGAACTGCGCCGGCGCATCGCCGACGAGGGCCTGACGCCGTACGACGGCGAGTGGCGCGTCTACGAGGCGGACTCCGAACCGTCACCGCCACCTGCAGCAGCGCAGCGCCCGCAACGGCGCTGGCGGTCCGTCGCTCGACGGGCCTGATCAGGGAGTCGGCGCGGCAGCCTCGACGGCCGGCTCTGTGGTCGGCTCGGGACTCGGCGCCGGAGGTTCCTCCTGCGCAAGTTCCCGGTCGGCCGAGGCCGTCGGCTCCTGCGTGGGCTCGGGTGCCGGCTCCGGAGCGGGTTCCGGTGCGGGCGGGTCAACGGGTTCCGGCTCCGGCTCGGGCTCGGTGGACGGCGCCGGTTCGTTGGGCTCCTCCGAGGGCGGGTCAACAGGGTCGCCCGGGTCGCTCGGGTCGACCGTTCCGTCAGCGCCGTCGTCACCCGGGTCGGCGGGCGGCGGTGTGGCCTCCTCGCCCGCGGGTTCCTCACTCGACGGCGCCGGCTGGGTCGACCCGTTGGGGGCCGCCGCACGCGCAGGGCGGGCACAGTCGCAGATCTCGGTGAGGTTCTCGGGAATCGGAATGGTGCCCGGGAAGGGCAGGAAAACCGGCACGGTCGCCATCTCGACGGCGTACACGGCCGACAACTCGACCACGGTCGCGGCGAAGCCCGGCGTGTTGTGGAAGGCCGTCAACGCCTTGTGCAAGGTCTTCTCGTCAGCCAGGTCCCGGCCGCCGGCGCACAGCACCACGGCCGCCGCCAGCGAAGCATCGTCCACGTCCTGCGGATTGCGTACGTCGTCGGTGTCCGCATCGACTGCCACGGCAGCCCACGTGGCCGGCATCAGTCCGAACGGCCCGACGGGCGCGTCCCACCGAAGGTCGCGGTCGAGCTTGCCTGCGTCGGTGTCATCGACGGTTCCGCGGCCACCCTTGCCGTCGAGGGGCTGCCCCACGAGCGCCGGAGTGACCAGTCCACTCACGTCGACCTTGTGCGTCCCGTCCTCGCCCAGTCCGTGATTGGACTCGATCCGCGCGATGGCGGCGAGGGTCAGCCAGTCCAGGTGGCAGTCGGCGGTGAGATTGATGATGGCGGCTGCACGCTGATAGGCGGCCGACGTACCCAGCGGGGCGTCCAGCAGCGCACCCGGGTACCGCGCGGCGAGCGGCGCGCGTCGTACCAGGGCAATCGGTTCCACGAAGGCCGGAGCGGGCTCGACGGCGGCCGGGATCTGGACTTCCACCGCAGGCACCGACGCGGTCGGCCCGGCCGGGGCGGCGGCAGGAGAGGTGTCGTCCGAGGTGATCCGGCTGACCAGACTGGTCTGTGACAGGACGACGGCCAGTACGACAATCAGGACGGCTGCGAGCGTCGCAGCCGTGACGCGCCCTGGCCACCGCGACGCACGATGACGGCGCCGCTGGATGAGCCTGGTGGCGACCCCCATTGTCACCCTCCTCAGTCCGGTCGGAGTTCACCAGTGTTCGCCTGTCGGCGCCGATGTGCACGCGATTCCGGGATATCTGCCCCTTCAAGCAGCGATCTTTACCCTTCGGTCCCCTCGGCGCCGTGTCAGGGGCATCGCCCGTCCACCTTCCGCCACCGGATGAGAAGATGCGCGCGTGGCTGAACTGACCTTCCGAACCGGAACCATGGACGCCGGGAAGTCGACCCTTGCGCTGCAGACCAATCACAACCACGCCGCGCGCGGCCGGATCGGGCGGTTGTTCACGTCCCACGACCGGGCGGGGGCCGCGAAGGTCTCCTCCCGACTCGGCCTGACGGCCGACGCCCTCGAGGTCGAGCCTGCGTTCGACTTCTGGCGCTACACCGTCGATGCGCTGACCCAGGGCGCCCGGATCGACTACTTCATCTGTGACGAGGCGCAGTTCTACACCTCCGAGCAGGTCGACCAGCTCGCCAAGATCGTCGACGAACTGCAGATCGACGTCTTCTGCTTCGGGATCCTCACCGACTTCCGCACCCGGCTGTTCCCCGGATCGGCACGCCTGGTCGAGATCGCCGATCGCACCGAGGTGCTGCAGGTCGAAGCCCTGTGCTGGTGCGGCCGACGGGCAACGCACAACGCTCGCACCGAGAACGGCGTGATGGTGACCGAGGGTGAGGTCATCGTCGTCGGCGACGTCGAGGGCGACACCCCGACGCACGTGCACGACGACCTGGATGTCGCCTATGAGGTGCTGTGCCGCCAGCACCACCGGCGCGGACTGACCGCAGCGCGGGCGCGGGCCGTGAGCCTCTCCCCCGAGCCGCTGCCGTTCCTCTAGTCCAGAAGGACCGGGATGAGCATCTCGTCCGGCGTGAGCGATCCGTGCATGCCGATCAGCTTGGACTCATAGGGGAATCCCTCGGTCGACAGCACGGCGAAGTCACCCCGGCA
This sequence comes from Nocardioides sp. WS12, assembly GCF_014108865.1. Lineage (NCBI taxonomy): Bacteria > Bacillati > Actinomycetota > Actinomycetes > Propionibacteriales > Nocardioidaceae > Nocardioides > Nocardioides sp. WS12. The sequence goes on from NZ_CP053928.1 coordinate 3,738,876, forward strand.
CGCGACGACCACGTCGCCGATACGCGGCAGGACCGACGGATCCACGGGCCCGAACCAGCCACGCGTGATCGCCTCACCGCGCGTCATCACCTCCGCCCGTTCGCCCAGGACCGATCGCCAGGTGTCGACGACATCGGGGACCGCGCCGCCCTTGCAGTACAGGTGACGGAAACGCGCCTCACCGCCGACGATGGCCACGCCCGAACGAAGGTCGTCGTCGTGGTTCACGTCGATGCGTTCGGTGCTGGGTACGTCGACCATGCCGTGGTCGGCGATGATGAGGAGTCGGCGGTCGCGCGGGAGCGCGTCGCGCAACTGTTCGGCCTCGTGGTCGATCATCGCCAACTGCTGGAGCCACTGGCTCGACGCGACGCCCCAGCGGTGGCCGGTCCAGTCGAGGTCACCGTCGTAGACATAGGTCAGGGCGGGCTGCCGCGGCGCGGGACGGGAAGCGGCCACGACGGCTGCTATCCGTTCGCCGACCCGGTCAACCCCCACGTAGTCGGCGCCGCGGTGAGCAGCGACGGTCAGGCCGCTGCCGTCGAACTCGCGCTTGTTGACGACGGTGACCCGCACGCCGGCGTACTGCAGTGACGTGAACGCGGTCTGGTGGGGCTGCCACTGGGTCGGATCGACGTCACCGTCCCAGATCAGGGCGTTGAGGAGTTCGTTGGTGCCGGGGATCCGGGTGGTGAAGCCGACGAGGCCGTGCGCGCCGGGCGTCAGCCCGGTGCCCAGCGACGTCAGCGACGTCGAGGTCGTCGAGGGCACGCCCGCCGTCATCGGCGAGGAGCCCGCCAGCAGCGAGGAGAGGTACGGCGCCGCGTGGGCGTAGCGCTCGAGCAACCGGGCGCCGAGTCCGTCGATGAGGAACACGACGTACGACGCCGCGTCCGGAAGGGTCAGGCCGGTCGGGGCCGGTCCGAGCGGACTGCCGAGCGCGTGGGCTGCAGCAGGCACGACGTCGCCCAGGGAGCGGACGCCGTACGCGGGTTCGCAGAAACCGCTCACGCCCGTCTGCTCCACGACCATGTCGGTCAGCCCCGGGTCAACGCGGAGAGCGACGCGGCGAAGGACAGGAGCCCCTCGACCGCGTCCTTGCCGTCGGCGGCGGCCGACACCCGCAGCGAGAAGTCATCGGAGGAGAGGCTCCCGGTGTAGCCGTGGTCGGCGTCGCACTGCGGGTCCGCGCAACCGGCCGGTTCGAGGTCGAGTCGGCTCACCGCGCCCCAGCCGATCGTGAGCACGGCCTCGGCCGGCGGCGTGGGTCCTGCGGTCGGGTTGGTCGTCATCCGGGTCACCACGACCGATGCGACGGCGCGCAGGCTGACGGCTTCGGTGGACGTCGACGTGTACGGCTCGGGCAGCAGGTCGTCGCCGGCGTGCTCGTCGGTGTGCGCCAGGATCAGCCGGGTCGGGGTGAGGACGACGACCGTCTGGTGGCGGCGGACCTCGTCGCGCTCGAAGGTCGGCTCGTGGTGCACGTAGTACGACACGACCACTTCGCCACCGAGCGCGCCGGTCACGGCGTCGGCAACAACCTCCGGGTAGTAGCCGGTGCGGTCGATCGCCGTGTGGAGATCGGTGATCCGGTCCTGTTCGTCGCCACCGCGAAGACGTGCATTCGGCATGCACGCATCCTCGCACGGCCCGCGGACGGCCCTCGGACGGCCCGCGCGGCAGCGCGGCGAGGGGCGTCGACGCCTCAGTCCGGGATCGTGTTCTCGAGGTCGGGCATCCGTCGTACGAGGGAATCGGGACGCGGGTCCTTGATCGTCGCGACCCGGGCAGTGGCGGTGAGCGTCTGGGCGCCGTCGACGCCCGCCAGGACGAGGGTCAGCTCGAGGGAACTGACGTTCGGCAGGTCGTTCTTGAGGGCAGCGACCCGGGTGATCAGGTCCTCGACCGCGGCCACGTCGACGGCATCGGCGCCGCGATACCCGAACAGGAGCGGCGAACTCTTCACCTCGCGCACCATCGAGGCGACCTCGTGCTGCCCGAGCGGCGGAATCCGGTAGGACCAGTCGCCGAGGAGTTCGATGACGGGCCCGGAGATGCCGAAGGACACGACGGGACCGAACAGCGGGTCCTCGAACGAACGGATGGCAACAGGCACACCCGGAGGTGCGCTGCGCTGGACGACGAACCGGCCCATCGTCGGGTCGATCAGCTGGGTCAGCGTCTCCCAGGCGTCACGCATGTCTTCGGCGTCGCTGATGTTGCGCCACACGTGCGTCTGGTCCGGCCGCTCGCGCAGGGAGTCGAGGGTCGACTTGAGGACGACGTCCCAGCCGAGCTCCTCGCCTGCAGCGACGGCAGCCTCGGGGTCGGCCACCGGGCGGGTGGGCCACAGGTCGATGCCGTAGTGGCCGAGCAGTTCGGTGACGAGCGACTGGTCGAGCTCGATCTCGCGGTCACCGACCTCGCCCTCGGCAGACCTGAGGACCCGGGCGACCAGCTTCTTCGCGGCGGGCAGGTCCACCTCGCCCGCATCGGCGGCCGGCCCATCCGGTGCGTGCAGCCAGACGGCGTACTCGACGACGCGCGCGAGGGCGCGGACCGCCGCTTCCACCGCGGGGTACGACGGAACCGAGCCTCGTCCGGCAGAGGATCCGGCGACGTCGGGCACGCGCAGCAACTCGGGGATGCCCTCGGCACCGAGGAACGAGGAGACGAGCGGCTTGTCGGACTGTTCGCCGACAGCAGCCAGGACGTTCGCGACCTCCTCGCCGGTGACGTCGAGCGGCGGGATGTAGACGGCGATCACCGAGTCGACGTCCGGGTCGTCGATGGCGTTGTCGAGGGCGTCCTCGAAGTCCTCGGCGGTCGCGGAGGCACCGAGCGCCACGGAGCGGTTGACCACGAGACCGACCGCGGAAGCGGCGTCGGCGGCGAGCAGGCCGAGCGCGTCGGAGTTGCCGACGATGGCGACGCGGCGTCCGCGCGGAAGCGGTTGGTGGGCGAGCAACTGCGCGACGTCGAACATGTCGTCGAGGGTGTCGACCTGGATGACGCCGGCCTGGCGGAACATCGCGTCGACGGCGGCCTGCGGCGCACCGATCCGGCGGACCGCGTGGCCCATCGGGACACCCTGGGTCGTGCGGCCCGACCGGACCGCGACGATCGGCTTGCGCTGCGACACCCGCCGGGCGATCCGCGAGAACTTGCGCGGGTTACCGATCGACTCGAGGTACATCATCACGACCTCGGTGGCGTCGTCCTCCTCCCAGTACTGCAGGAGGTCGTTGCCTGAGACGTCGGCACGGTTGCCCGCGCTGACGAAGGTGGAGATACCGAGACCACGGTTCTTGACCTTCTCGAGGATCGCGGAGCCGAGCGCACCGGACTGGCAGAAGAAGCCGGCACGACCACGGGTCGGCATGACCGAGGAGAGCGACGCGTTGACCTGGACGGTCGGGTCGGTGTTGATGACACCGAGGCAGTTCGGGCCGATCAGGCGCAGGCCGTAGGAGCGGCACAAGCCCGCGAGGTGGCGCTGGCGCTTGCGCCCTTCCTCCCCCGTCTCGGCGAAGCCGGAGGAGATCACGATGAGTCCGTGCACGCCCTTGTTGGCGCAGTCGAGGACGACGTCGGTGACGGAATCGGCGGGCACGGCCACGATCGCGACGTCGACGTCGTCGGGGATCTCGTTGACGTTCTTGTAGGCCGGCATGCCCGAGACCGCCGGCGCACTCGGGTTGACGACGTAGACCCGGCCGGTGAAGTTGGCGGTGACCAGGTTGCGCACCAGCACCTGGCCGATCGTGTCCTGGCGCCGACTGGCGCCGATGATCGCGACCGACTTGGGGTGGAAGAAGCGCTGGATCGAAGCAGCCTCGGCCGCGTGCTCGCGGTCGCGCATCACCCCGATCGCGGTGTCGGTCGGGTCGATCGGGAACTCGAGGGTGATCACGCCTTCGTGGTAACCACTGGCGACGCGGTAGCCGGCGTCGCGGAAGGTGTGGATCATCCGGCTGTTGTCGGGCAACACCTCGGCGGTGAACCGTTCGACGCCACGCTCGCGGCCGGCCTGGGCGAGGTGCTCGAGCAGCAGTTGCGCGATGCCACGTCCCTGGTGCCCGTCCTCCACGAGGAAGGCGACCTCGGCCTCGTTGTCGGCCACGACGTCGTACCGACCGACGGCGATCATCCGCTCCTGCAGGATCATCACGAGCGCGACGCGATCACGGTGGTCGACGTGGGTGAAGCGCCGCACGTCGCGGTCGGACAGGACCGGCATGGGCGAGAAGAAGCGGTAGTACTTCGACTCGTCGGAGACCCGCGCGTAGAACTCGACCATGAGTTCTTCGTCCTCCGGACGGATCGGCCGGATGTGCGCCGTACGCCCGTCACGCAGGAGTACGTCGCCCTCCCAGTGCGCGGGCGGTGCCTGAATCTCCTCGGTCGGGGTCGGGTCGCCAGCGCTCACACGGTAAATCTATCGGTCCCGGCCGCATCCGTCCGGCGTGGCCGGTCACCGATGGTCAGGACCGACCGGGACAATGACTCCCATGGCACGTCGCACCAAGCAGGAACCCCTCCCGGAGGACTTCGAGGAGCACATCCTCGACACCGACATCGGCGACGAGATGCAGTCGTCCTTCCTGGAGTACGCCTACTCCGTCATCTACTCCCGGGCGCTGCCCGATGCGCGCGACGGCCTCAAGCCGGTCCAGCGCCGGATCTACTACACGATGAACGACATGGGCCTGCGCCCCGACCGCGGCCACTCCAAGTGCGCCCGCATCGTCGGTGAGGTGATGGGTCGCCTGCACCCGCACGGCGACACCGCCATCTACGACGCGCTCGTCCGTACGGCGCAGCCGTGGTCGATGCGGTTGCCGATGGTCGACGGACACGGCAACTTCGGTTCGCCCGGCGGCGAGGACCCGCCGGCGGCCATGCGATACACCGAGGCCCGGATGGCGCCTGCTGCGGTGGCGATGACGGACTCGATCGACGAGGACACCGTCGACTTCAAGCCGAACTACGACAGTCGCGAGTACGAACCGACCGTCCTGCCCTCGGCCATCCCGAACCTCGTCGTCAACGGCACGACCGGCATCGCGGTCGGCATGGCGACCAACATGGCTCCGCACAACCTGATCGAAGTCGTGCAGGCGCTGCGCCACCTGATCGTGCACCCGAAGACCGACCTCGACGGGATCATGCGGTTCATCCCGGGACCCGACCTGCCGACGGGCGGCAAGATCGTCGGGCTCGACGGCGTGCGCGATGCCTACGAGACCGGCCGGGGCGTCTTCAAGATGCGGGCCACCGCCCGCATCGAGACCATCGGTCGCCGCAAGGGCATCGTGGTGACCGAGTTGCCGTTCAACATCGGCACCGAGAAGGTCATGGAGCGGATCAAGATCCTGGTCCAGACCAAGAAGATCCAGGGCATCGCCGACATGAAGGACCTCACCGACCGGTCGCACGGCCTGCGCCTGGTCATCGAGGTCAAGAACGGCTTCGTCCCCGAGGCCCTGCTCGAGCAGCTCTACAAGCAGACGCCGATGGAGGAGTCCTTCGGCATCAACAACGTCGCGCTCGTCGACGGCCAGCCGCGCACGCTCGGCCTGAAGGAACTGCTCGAGGTCTTCCTCGAGCACCGCTACGAGGTCGTCCGTCGTCGCTCGCAGTTCCGGCGCAACAAGAAGGCCGCGCGTCTCCACCTGGTCGACGGCCTGCTGCTCGCGCTGATCGACATCGACGAGGTCATCCAGCTGATCCGCACCAGCGACGACGCGGCCACCGCGCGCGAGCGCCTGATGAGCGTCTTCGACCTCTCCGAGGCCCAGGCCGAGTACATCCTCGAGATGCAGCTGCGCCGCCTCACCCGCTTCTCCCGGATCGACCTGGAGAAGGAGCAGTCCGAGTTGCGCAAGGAGATCGAGGAGCTCGACGCGATCCTCGCCGACGAGGGCCTGCTGAAGAAGGTCGTCTCCAACGAGCTGGCCGAGATCGCCAAGACGTTCGGTACGCCGCGTCGTACCGTCCTTCTCGAATCGGCCGGCTCCACCGCCATCACCGCGGCCGCTGCGCCGCTGGAGGTGGCCGACGAGCCCTGCTTCGCGCTGCTCTCCTCGACCGGCCTGCTCGCCCGCACCACCAACGCCGAGGACATCGGCACCGGCGGTGGACGCGCCAACCACGACGTGATCGTGTCCGCCATCCGTACGTCGGCCCGCGCCGACGTCGGCGTACTCACCTCGACCGGGCGGATGCTCCGGCTCGGCGTCCTGGACCTGCCGGCCATCCCGCCGTCGGCCAATGAGCCCAACCTCTCGGGCGGCCTGCCGCTCACCGAGGTGCTGGAGCTCGCGCCCGGCGAACGCGCGCTGGCCCTGGCCTCGCTCGCGACCGAAGGACCCGGCCTGGCGCTGGGCACCAGGCAGGGCGTCGTGAAGCGGGTCAACCCCGAGGTCATCAGCAAGGACGAGTGGGACGTCATCCGGCTCGCCGACGGTGACGAGGTCGTCGGTGCGGTCGAACTGATCACCGGCACCGAGGAGCTCTGCTTCATCACCACCGACGCCCAACTCCTGCACTACGGCGCCGCGGGCGTCCGTCCGCAGGGACGCTCTGGTGGCGGCATGGCCGGCGTGAAGCTGACCGCCGGCGAGAGCGTCGCGTGGTTCGGTGTCCTCGACCTCGCCGCCCCCGCCGTCGTCGTCACCTCCTCCGGTTCGTCGACCGCGCTGCCCGGCACCGAGCCGGGTGCGGTGAAGGTGACCGACTTCGGCGAGTACCCCACCAAGGGCCGCGCCACCGGTGGGGTGCGCTGCCACCGCTTCCTCAAGGGCGAGGACACCCTCGTCTTCGCCTGGGCCGGCGCGTCGCCTGCGCGGGCTGCTGCAGCGAGCGGTGCTCCGATCGACCTGCCGGAAGCCACGGGACGCCGCGACGGATCGGGAGTGCCGGGAAGTCAGGCGCTCGCTGCCGCCGCGGGTCCGCTGGCCGCCCTCCTGACCGCCGGCCTGACCGCCGATGTGTCAGGGTGATCCCATGACGATCGGACGCACCCGAGTGGCCGCTGCGCTGCTCACGGGCCTGTTTGCAGTGACCGGCCTCGCCGCCTGTTCGGGCGACGACCCGAAGGCTGGTGCGGACTGGTCCGACGCCGGCGTGAAGGCCAAGAAGTTCCTCGACGAGACCAGCGGCATCGAGCTGTCGATCTCCACCGGCGACGACCCGGGCGTCGACTACCTCTCGGCGGCGAGCGGAACGATCACCGCCGAACCGCCGGCGTTCGAGGGCTCCGCCAACGGCAACGTGTCGGGCATCCCGGTCACCGGCGTCCCGGTCATCTCGGTCGGCGGCACGATGTACATCAACCACGCCCTCCTCGGCGGCTGGAGCGACCGCTTCCAGCCCGAGGACCTCTGCGCCCCCGACCCGGCCCTGCTCCTGGACCCCGATTCGGGCGTCTCCTCGGTCCTGACCAGCACCGAGGACGTCTCCGCCGGCAAGACCGAGCGCGGCGGCAAGGACAACAAGGAAACCTTCAGCACCTACACCGGCAAGGCCACGGGCGACTCGATCCGCGGGATCCTGCCGTGTGCCGAGGGTGACGCCTTCGACGCGACGTACCGCGTCGACGACAAGGGCTACCTCCGCTCCGCCCGCCTGACCGGCGTCTTCTTCCCCGACTCCGACGAGGTCACCTACACGATCGACGTGACCAAGTACGACGTCACCAAGGACATCTCCGCACCGGAATGACCCGCATGACCGGAATGAGCAGGGACCGGCTTCTCCTCACGTTCTGCGCGGTCGCCGTCGCCTTCGCGGCGGTCGACACGTACGTCGTGGTGCTCGCACTGCCGGACATGATGGCCGGCGTCGGCATCCCGATCGACGAACTGCAGCGCGCGGCACCGATCGTCTCCGGCTTCCTGTTGGGGTACGTCGCCATGCTGCCGCTGATCGGACGGATCGCCGACCTGCGCGGCCAGGTGCCCGTCCTGGCCATGTCGCTCGTGCTCTTCTCCATCGGCTCGCTGGTCACCGCCGTGTCCTACGACCTGCCGAGCATGGTCGCCGGCCGGTTCCTGCAGGGCGTCGGTGGTGGTGGCCTGGTGCCCGCGACGATGTCGCTGGTCGCCGCGCTCTACCCGGTCGAACGCCGCGGCCTTCCCCTCGGACTGGTCTCCGCGGTCCAGGAGTTCGGGAGCGTCCTCGGGCCGCTGTTCGGTGCGCTGGTGCTTTCCTTCACCTCGTGGCGCGGGATCTTCGCGATCAACCTGGCCGGTGGGGTTGTCCTGCTCCTCGTCGTCACCGCCCTCGCCCGCCCGGTGGTTGAGGTGCGAGGAGCGTCAGCGACGAGCCTCGAAACCCCCGGGGCAGCTCACATCGGCAAGTCCCGAGGTTTCGAGGCTCGCTTCGCTCGCACCTCAACCACCGGGGTCCTCACCTTTCTCCTCCTCGCGGTCACCCTCGCCGCCGGCGTGATCACCTTCCTCGAACCCGCCTCCATCCAGCGCGACCTGACGTGGGGCCAGCTCTTCATCCCGTACGTCGACGGAGGCAGCCGCTGGATCACCCCGATCGGCCTGATCACGATCGGCGCGTGCGTCGCGTTCCTGCTCTGCTGCTGGTTCCTGCCCCGACCCCTGGTCGACCTGCGCGGATGGTTCGGTCACCTGCTGGCTGCCGACCTGCTGGGCGCCAGCCTGCTCGCCGCAGCCCTCGGCGGCATCGTGCTGGCCTTCGCCACGGCCGACCCGGAGGTGGCGGTCTTCTCGCCGCAGGGACCGTGGTTCCTCGTCGGCTCGGGCGTGGCCGTTGTCCTGCTGCTGGTGCACCTGCGTCGCGCCGACGACCCGATCGTGCCGCGCGGCGCACTCAAGGCAACGCCGGCGTGGGGGGCGCTCGTCGTCAGCTTCCTGGTCGGCTGGGCGCTGATCGCGGCGCTCGTCGACATCCCGCTCTTTGCACGCACCACCACCCATCCGGACTCCCAGCTGGGCGCGGCACTGGTCCTGCTCCGTTTCCTCGCCGCCCTGCCCTTCGGCGCAATCGTCGGTGGGTGGCTGTTGCGCCGCCTCAACGCCGGAGTGCTGACGGCGATCGGCATGGCCGCAGCAGGCGTCTCGTTCCTCGCGATGGCGCAGTGGGACGCCACCAGCCTCGACGGCTTCGGCTCGAACGTGCCCCTCGTGCTCGGCGGTTTCGGCTTCGGCCTCGCCCTGGCGCCGGTCAACGCCGCGATCCTCGCCAACACCGACGACGACGCCCACGGCCTCGCGAGTGCGCTCGTCGTGGTCGCCCGGATGATCGGCATGCTGGTCGGCATCTCCGCGCTGACCACCATCGGCCTGCGCCGGCTCTATGCCACGCAGGAGGCCGATCCCTCGCTCGGCATCCGCGAGCTCGGCATCGTCCAGGAGCACGCCGTGTTCGTCGGCGCTTCCGTGGCGGCCTTCGCGGCCGCCGTACTCGCGTTGATCCTGTTCGCCCGCGCAGGTACTCGCGAAGTGGACACGGCCGAAGTGCTCCGTACCGCCGGATAGGCTGCCCTCATGGGTGAATTCGACGATCTGTTGAAGGCAAACCGCACGTTTGCGGACCAGTTCGAGTTCGGCGGCTTCGACGGCAAGGCCCATGCGGGCGTGGCCATCGTGACCTGCATGGACTCGCGGATCGACCCACTGAAGATGCTCGGCCTGAAGTACGGCGACGCGAAGATCTTCCGCAACCCCGGCGGCCGCGTCACCGAGGCTGCCCTCGAGGCGCTGGTCCTCGGCGTGCACCTGCTCAACGTCGACCGGATCCTGGTCATCCCGCACACCCGCTGCGCGATGGCGTCCTCGACGGAGGCCGACATTCAGGCCAAGATCGGTGAAGCGACCGGCCAGGACGTGTCGTGGCACCCGTTCCACGTCATCGCCAACCAGAAGACCGCGCTGGCCGAGGACATTCGACGCGTCCGGTCGCACCCGCTGATCCCGGAGAGCATCCACATCGGCGGCTTCATCTACGACGTCGACACCGGCCTGCTGTCCCAGCAGGTCTGACCACCAGCTCTGGCCACCAACTCTGGGCCGACCTCAGCCGTCGAGCAACGCCCGGAGCGACTTGTCCACGAGGGCACCCGGCAGTTCGTCGAGCCGCACCCCGAGTTCGGCGACCGTGCCGATCGAGCCGACCAGGTCGAGCAACGTCGCGGTGTCCGCTGCGGGGTCCCCGACCGGATAGTCGAACAGGAGTGGGCAGTCCACTGCCCCGCCGTCCGGCTCGGGCGGCAACGCCGGCAGCCAGCAGCCGACCTCGAGCGCCAGCGTCGCGCGCTGGCCGACGCCCGTGACCCGTGGGTCGACGTACCAGAACAGGTCGCCGACCTGCAGTCGCAGGTGACCACGTCGGGCCTTCGCTCCCCGCGCCTTGAGCACCTTGACCACCGCGGTGCGTGTGTCGGAGACCGTCATGGGGCCACTCTCACGCGTCGAGCGTTTCGCTGTCCATCCGGCGCCTCCTCACGCATCGTCCACAGGGTCCTCGAACTCGTAGCGGTCGCGGAACTCGCCGACCGACAGGGTCATCAGATCCCTCTGCACGTCGCCCAGTACGAGCGTGGCCTTCGCGTGCCTGCGCACCCAGGCGATGGTGGCCACCACCTCACCTGACTCCATTCGGCGGATCTCGATCCGGTGGCGCGGATCTGTCATCGCGCCGTACCACCCGAAGGTGATGACGGACAGAACAGCGATGCCAACGGCCCCGAAGGAGTCGAACTCGTCGATGACAAGCGCCGCCTGGTACCGGTCCTTGGCGCGCCCCTCGGCCACCGTCACTGAGACCGGCTCTGCGCGCGCATCGAGCGCCCGACAGCTACGACCAAAGTGGTCACAGCGGAAGGTCCAGCAGCGCAGCGATCGTCTCCCTGACCTGGATCAGCTCGACGGGTCCGACTCGCCCGATGGGAGCGGAAAGTCGGCCGACCGCCACCGAACGAAGGTGCTGGCACTGCGCGGCCGACGGTCGCTGAAGACCTGAGCCGTGGTTGGCCGGCACCGTCACCTCGGACTCGAAGCCGCGCAGGGTCGAGGTCAGCGGAACCACCTGCACCGTCGTCGGCGCCGCATCAAGAACACGTTGCGACGTGACGACGATCGCTGGATGCAGGAACCCGGCCTCGTGCCCGTGCGGAACTCCCAGATCGAGGTTGATGACATCACCCGAGGTCAGCGTCAAGCCAGGCCGCCTCGTCATCAGTCAACGGTGTCCGCAGTTGCTGGCCCATCCGGTCCTGTCGCAGCGAGCGCACCGCCGCCGTCACGGTCTGCCCGACCGTCAGACCGAGAGCACCAGACAGCCGCTTGAGCTCGTCATGCGTGACCGAGTCGATGCGAACACTGGTGCTGTGCATGCAAATAAGCATACACACGTCCCTTCACGCGTCGAGCGATTCCATGTCGACCTCGTACGCTCCCTGGACGATGAACTCCTTGCGCGGAGCCACGTCGCTACCCATCAGCAACTCGAACACCTCGGCCGAGACGGCGGCGTCGTCGACGGTCAGCCGGCGGAGGGTACGACGACGGGGATCCATCGTCGTCTCGGCCAACTGGTCGGCGTCCATCTCGCCGAGACCCTTGTAGCGCTGGACCGGGTCCTTCCAGCGAATGTTCTTCTTCTTGAGCTCGGCGAGCTTTCGCTGCAACTCGGGGTCGGAGAAGGTGTAGACGTACTTCTCCTGGCCCTTGCGCGGGTTGGAGATCTCGATCCGGTGCAGCGGGGGCACGGCGGTGTAGACCCGGCCCTCGGCGACCAGCTCAGGCATGTACTTGAAGAACAGGGTCGCCAGCAGGCACCGGATGTGGGCGCCGTCGGAATCAGCGTCGGCCATGAAGATGATCCGGCCATAACGACGAGCCTCGAGGTCGAAGGTGCGACCCGAGCCGGCGCCGACCACCTGGATGATCGAGGCGCACTCGGTGTTCTTCAGCATGTCGCCGACCGAGGCCTTCTGGACGTTGAGGATCTTGCCCCGGATCGGCAGCAGCGCCTGGAACTCCGCGTTGCGGGCCAGCTTCGCCGTACCGAGGGCGGAGTCACCCTCGACAATGAAGAGCTCGGTGCGTTCGTTGTCGTTGGCGCGGCAATCGGCCAGCTTCGACGGAAGCGAGGACGACTCGAGCGCGTTCTTCCGGCGCTGGGTCTCCTTGTGCTGACGGGCGGCGATCCGGGTCTTCGAGGCGCCGACGACCTTCTCCATGAGGAGCTTGGCCTGGGCCTTTTCGACACGCTTGGTGGAGGTCAGGAACTCCTTGAGCTGCTGCGACACCACCTTGCGGACGACGGCCTTGGCAGCGGGGGTGCCGAGGATCTCCTTGGTCTGGCCCTCGAACTGGGGCTCGGCCAGGCGGACCGTCACGATCGAGGTCATCCCCTCGAGGATGTCGTCCTTGACCACGTTGTCATCGTTGACCTTGAGCGCCTTGGTGGCGCGCATGGCGTCATTGAAGGTCGTCGTCAGTCCCGCTTCGAACCCGGAGACGTGCGTTCCGCCCTTGGGCGTGGCGATCACGTTGACGAAGGAGCGCAGTTCGGTCTCGTAGCCCGTGCCCCACCTCACCGCGACGTCGACGCTCAGCTCCCGCTCGACGTCCTGAGGCGTCATGTGACCCTTGTCGTCGAGCATCGGCACCGTCTCGGTGAAGGTGTCGCTGCCCTGGAGGCGGAGTACGTCGGTGACCGGATCACCCGTGGCCAGGAAGTCGCAGAACTCGGCGATGCCGCCGTCGTGGCGGAACTTCTCCTCGGTCCACTCCGAAGCGTCGACCGAGCGCTGGTCACGGATCACCAACTCCAGGCCGGGCACGATGAACGAGGTCTGCCGGGCGCGCCCGATCAGGCCGTCGAGCTCGAACTTGGCGTCGCGGGTGAAGATCTGGCGGTCCGGCCAGAACCGCACCCGGGTGCCCGACTTGCCCTTCGCGACGCGACCGCCCTTGCGGGTCAGGCCGGTCGCCGGCGTGAACGGCGCGTCCGGGCCGTCGCCGGCGAAGGTTCCGGGACCACCGCGCTGGAAGCTCATTCCCTGGGTGGCCGGGGAACGGTCGACGTCGATGTCCATCCGGCTCGACAGCGCATTGACCACGGACAGGCCGACACCGTGCAGTCCACCCGTGGCGGCGTACGACGACCCGCCGAACTTGCCGCCCGCGTGGAGCTTCGTCGCGACGAGTTCGACACCGGTCAGCCCGCTCTTGGGCTCCTTGTCCGTCGGGATACCGCGCCCGTCGTCGTACACCTCGACGGAGCCGTCGGGGAGCAGCGTGATCTCGACCTTGTGGGCCGCGCCTGCGAGCGCCTCGTCAACGCCGTTGTCGATGATCTCCCAGAGGCAGTGCATCAACCCACGGGTGTCGGTGGAGCCGATGTACATCCCCGGACGCTTCCGCACCGCCTCGAGGCCCTCGAGGACCAGCAGATGCGCTGCGTTGTAGGTGTTGTCGGCGATGACCTGCTCCTAGCAATGACACGGTTGATGACGCCCTCTGCGGGGCGGGTAGAGGTACGAATCTACCGGCGACACGCCGGAGTCCGGTGCAGGCACACGGGCAGAGGCGGCGAGACGATGCCAGGTACTCCCCCCGCAACGGGAGGGGTCACCGGTCGGACCAGGGAAGCCTGATCGATCGGATGATCACAAGCATGTTTCAAGCGGTGGAAAATCAACCAGCAGACACCCATCAGGTGATTGGATGAAGAAACCACGCAAGTGGAATGAACCACACGAAGACGGGAATCTTTGATCCAGTCGCTACGTTGATCACGTCGACACCCGATAGGGGTGAAGACGAAGAAAGAGAGGCCGAGATGACAACTATCGTTGCTCCCAGCGCCCCGCTCACTGCGGAGGATCGCTGCGACCGTTGTGGTGCCCAGGCCTACCTCCGCGTAGAACTCACCTCCGGTGGCGAACTGCTCTTCTGTGCCCACCACGCTCGCGAGCACGGTGACAAGCTCAAGGAGATTGCGGCGAACGTCCACGACGAGACCCACAAGCTGACCACGAAGCCGGCGTTCGCCGACGACTGAGTCACCCCTGCTTGATCGAAGAGCCCCGGCGTCCTGCGCCGGGGCTCTTCGCGTTCCATCAGGCGGGCGGTTCACCATGGTCGGCGAGGTTAGGTTAGGCTTCCCTGCTTGTGAAGAGAACTCTGGCCCTTGCGCTCGCGACCGTGCTCACGCTCGGCACCGCGGCCTGCAGCTCCGACATTGCCGACAAGTCCGACGCCAAGGACTCCTCGAAGGTCCCTGACGGGCCGTGGGAGTTCACCGACGGCTCCGGCGAGGTCGTCAAGCTCGACAAGACGCCGACCCGGATCATCGCCCACGGCGCCGAAGCCGCCGCCCTGATGGCGTACGGCATCAAGCCGGTCGGCATCTACGCCGACGAGCCGGTCACGACCGACCCGAACCTCAAGGACCTGGACCTGACCGGCATCGCGATCCTCGGCGAGGAGTGGGGCTCGATCGACGTCGCCAAGGCATCGACCCTGACCCCCGACCTGATCGTCGCCGACTGGTGGCCCGCCGAGAAGGCCCACTCGGGCTTCGAGGACGGCGTGAAGGCCAAGAGCAAGAAGCTCGCGGAGCTCGCGCCCGTCGTCGGCGCAGCCCAGGGCGACTCGATCCTCGACCTCGCCGAGGGCTACGAAGACCTGGCCGAGAGCCTGGGAGCGGACATCGAGAACTCCCAGGGCAACAAGGACAAGGCGGCCTTCGAGAAGTCGCGCGACGCGTTCATCGCGGCGATGAAGGACAAGGACTTCACCGCGCTCGCCGTCTCCCCCGCCAGCGACCTGCTCTACGTCGCCAACCCGGAGTTCGCACCCGAACTCCTCGACTTCGACCGCTGGGGCCTGGACATCGTCGAGCCCGACTCCCCCGACAAGGGCTTCCCGTACTGGGAGAACCTGAGCTGGGAGAAGGCCGACAAGTACCAGCCCGACGTGCTGATGTTCGACAGCCGCAGCTTCACGACCGACTCGAAGACGGTCAAGGACCAGCCCACGTGGAACTCCATCCGCGCGGCGAAGGCCGGTCAGATCGTCGAGTGGCCCGGCTTCTGGCTGCACACCTACGGCCACTACGCCGTTGCGCTCGACAAGCTCACCGAAGAGCTGTCCGGCCTCGATGACTCCATCGGTGACTGATCAGGCGGTAGCCACCGCGACCGTGGCGCCGGGTGCGGTTCGTCGCACCCGGCGTCCCGGCGCGCTCGTCGCCGGACTCCTCGTGCTCGGCGCACTGCTCCTGGTGACCGGCTTCCTCAGCGTCACCCAGGGCTCACGATCCATCGGTCTCTCCGAGGTCATCGACGCCCTGCGCCACTTCACCACGGCGACCACCGACGACATGGTGACGATCGAGTTGCGGGTACCACGCACGATTCTGGGCGTTCTCGTCGGCGCCGCCCTCGGTCTCTCCGGAGCAGTCCTCCAGGGCCTGACCCGCAACGCCCTGGCCGATCCGTCGATCATGGGCATCGAGGCCGGCGCCGCCCTGGCCGTCGTTGCCGGGATCACCGTGCTCGGAGTGAGCGGCATCCAGCTCCACGTCGTGCTCGCCTTCTTCGGCGCCCTCGCCGCCACGGCCCTCGTGTACGCCGTCGGCTCGCTCGGCCGCGAAGGCGCGACCCCCGTCAAGATGGCGCTCGCCGGCGCCGCCATCACCGCGGGACTGATGGCCGTCACGACCGGCCTGCTGCTGACCGACCTGCAGGCGCAGCAGGAGTACCGCTTCTGGCAGGTCGGCTCCCTGGCCGGCCGCTACGCGCCGATCGTCACCGGCGTCGCACCCGTCCTCATCCTCGGACTCGTCGTCGGGGTGTTCTGCGGCCGCCCACTCAATGCCCTCGCCCTTGGTGACGACGCCGCCCGCGGGCTCGGAGTCTCCCTGATGCGCACGCGGATCGGCCTGTTCACGGTGGTGGCCGTCCTCTGCGGTGCCGCGACCGCTGCCTGTGGCCCGATTGTGTTCGTCGGCCTCGTCGTGCCCCACGTCGCCCGGGCGATCTGCGGCCCGGACTACCGCTGGATCCTGCCGTACTCGCTGCTGCTCGGTCCGCTGCTCCTCCTCGGCGCCGACATCCTCGGCCGCGTGATCGGCGGCGACGGTGAACTCCAGGTCGGCATCGTGCTCGGCATGCTCGGCGCCCCGTTCTTCATCCTGCTCGTGCGCTACAGCCGCCTGGCGGAGCTGTGAGTACGGCGACGGGCACGACGTCGAGCACGACGACGAGTGCAGCGCCCCTTTCGGCGACACACGCCGCGATCGTCGTACGACGGCACCGGCGGATGCGGCGTCGGCGAGCGATCGTCGTACCGGCGGCGCTGCTCGGTGTCGCGCTGGTGCTGGGCCTGCTGACCCTGTGCTTCGGCTCGGTCCGGTTGAGCTTCGGGCAGGTGCTGGGCTCGCTCCTCGGCACCGGCGACAACGCCGCGGTCGACTTCATCGTCCAGGACCTGGCCGTACCGCAGGTGAAGGCGGCGATCGGTGTCGGCCTCGCCCTCGGCGCCGCCGGCACGATCTTCCAGCAACTGCTGCGCAATCCCCTGGCCTCACCGGACTTCGTCGGGATCTCGGCGGGCGCCAGCGTGTTCGCGGTGGCCGGCCTCGCGGTCCCCGCGCTTGCCGGCCTGAGCATCCCGGTCCTCGCGCTCGTCGGCGCCCTGGTCTTCGCGATCGCGATGTACCTGCTTGCCTGGCGCGATGGCGTCTCGGGCTACCGGTTCATCCTGATCGGCATCGGGATGTCGGCCTTCGCCACCAGCATCACCGGGTACCTGCTGACCCGGACCTCGCTCACCGAAGCGCGCGAAGCCCTGCACTGGCTGACCGGATCGATCGGCCAGGCGGGCGACGCCGAGAACAACGTGCTGCTGGTGGTCCTGCTCCTGCTCGCGCCGACCGTGCCCGTCCTGCAGCGGATGCTGCGCAACGTCGAACTCGGCGACGACACCGCCCGTGGGCTCGGGACCCGTCTCGAGCCCACGCGGCTGGCCCTGCTCGGCGTCGGCGTCCTGCTCACCGCGCTGGCCACCGCCGTCGCCGGACCCATCGCGTTCGTCGCCCTGGTGGCAGGCCCGGTCGCCGACCGACTGCTCGGCCCGGCGCGCGGCGGCATCGTGGCCGCCGGAGCGGTCGGCGCGATCCTGTGCCTGGTCGCCGACTACGTCGCCGTCCAGGTCCTTCCCGTCGAGATGCCGACCGGTGTCGTCACCGGAGCCGTCGGGGCGCCGTACCTCCTGTGGCTGCTGGCCACCACCAACCGGAGAGGAGTGGGCGGATGACCGTGCCCACCACCGAGACCCCTGTCGTCGAACGTGCCCCTGCCCGCCTCGCGGCCCGCAGCCTCGCCCTCGGGTACGACGACAGGACCGTCGTACGCGACCTCGACCTCGACATCCTGGATGGCCGGGTCACCGCGATCGTGGGCGCCAACGCGTGCGGCAAGTCGACCCTGCTGCGCGGACTCGCGCGCCTGTTGCGTCCGCGGGGCGGCGAAGTGCTGCTCGACGGCACCCCGATCCTCACCCAGGGTTCGCGCGAGGTCGCCCGGATCCTCGGGCTGCTCCCCCAGACCCCCGTCGCGCCCGACGGCATCACCGTCGGGGACCTCGTGTCGCGGGGCCGGCACCCGCACCAGGGCTGGTTCCGTCACTGGTCCGCCCAGGACGACGACGCCGTGGCCGCTGCCCTCGACGCGACCGACACGGCCTCGCTGATCGCCCGTCCCCTCCACGAGCTCTCGGGCGGCCAACGCCAGCGGGTGTGGGTCGCGATGGCCCTGGCCCAGGAAACCGACCTGTTGTTGCTCGACGAGCCGACGACCTTCCTCGACATCGCGCACCAGGTCGACCTGCTCCGCCTCCTGCGCACGCTCAACCGCGAGACCGGCCGCACGATCGTGACCGTGCTGCACGACCTCAACCTCGCTTGTCGCTACAGCGACCACCTCGTGGTGATGTGCGACGGCGAGGTCCTGGCCGAAGGCGCCCCCGGCGAGGTCGTCACCGCCGCGCTCGTCGAGCGGGCCTTCGGACTGGGTTGTGTCGTCGTACCCGACCCCGTTGCGGGGACCCCGATGATCGTGCCCTCCGGGGACTGAACCGGGCCCTGCGTCCGGCTGGATTGCTGTTCACGGGGCTGTCGCACGACAGCCACCCGGTGCACGCTGTCAGCCCATCCGCGCCCTGTGGCATGGAGCCGTGAGACTCCCTCTGCTCCGACTGTTCCTGATCACCACCGTCGCCGCCGGCACCCTCACTGCAGGCCTGACGCACCACGGATCCGCCGAACCGCTCGCGGCCGTGACCCACGACTTCGCCGTCCCGGCAGCGACGCCGGCTGCCACTGCGGTGGCGGCCGTCCGGCCGGTCCAGCCGGTCCGACCGGATGCGCGGGTGCTCCGGGTCCAGGACGGCGACACCGTCGTCGTGCGACTGCGCAACGGTGCCGTCCGCTACGTCCGCATCCTCGGGATCGACACCCCGGAGACCATCCTGGGGGCACACGAATGTGGTGGTGCCACGGCATCGAAGCGCATGAAGGCCCTGCTGCCGCGCGGCACCGGCATCGTGATGCGGGCCGACCCCCACCAGCCTCGTGTCGACCGCTACGACCGGCTGTTGCGCTACGTCCGCAGGTCCTCCGACCGGCTGGACGTCGCGCAGGACCAGTTGAGCCGCGGGCTCGCGGAGGTCTACGTCTATCGCAACGGCCGGTTCACGAAGCGGGCTGCCTACGAGCGTGTGGAGCAGGCCGCGCAGCAGGCGCACGTCGGGATCTGGACCTGGTGCTGAGCCCGGTCGATCCTTGGGTCGCCAGCATCAGCGGGAGATTGCGGCCTCCACCGTGTTGCGCCAGCGCGCGACATCGGGCACGAACCAGGCCAGGTCACCGTCGGCCGTGTGCAGCACCAGGTGCGACTGCCCCTCGGAGAACGAGCCGGCGAAGGTCCGCACGGAACTCACGCCGGTGACGGTCCTCAGGTCGACGTCGAGCGGTCCACCCACCGATCGACGGAACAGCACCCGCGTCGGTGTGAGCACGAGCGTGCCGCTCGCCTTCGCGCGCGGGTGTCCGCCGGTCGACCCGCGGTAGTGGGCCGCGACCGGGCCGAGCAGCATCCGCTCGTCCGCAACTGCCTCACGCAGGTCGTGGCGCGCCGCGTCGGCGCGCCCGCCGACGAGCGCACCGAGCACGTTGCGTGCGAGGGAAACCGGCATCGATCAGTCGAGGTAGTCGCGCAGGACCTGCGAGCGCGACGGGTGACGCAACTTCGACATCGTCTTCGACTCGATCTGACGGATCCGCTCACGGGTCACGCCGTAGACCTTGCCGATCTCGTCCAGCGTCTTCGGCTGGCCGTCGGTCAGGCCGAAGCGCATCGACACGACGCCTGCTTCACGCTCGGAGAGCGTGTCGAGGACGGCGTGCAGCTGCTCCTGGAGCAGCGTGAACGACACCGCGTCAGCCGGGACGATCGCCTCGGAGTCCTCGATCAGGTCACCGAACTCCGAGTCGCCGTCCTCACCCAGGGGGGTGTGCAGCGAGATCGGCTCACGGCCGTACTTCTGGACTTCGACGACCTTCTCCGGGGTCATGTCGAGCTCCTTGGCGAGCTCTTCCGGAGTGGGCTCGCGACCGAGGTCCTGCAGCATTTGGCGCTGGACGCGGGCGAGCTTGTTGATGACCTCGACCATGTGGACCGGGATCCGGATGGTGCGGGCCTGGTCGGCCATGGCGCGGGTGATCGCCTGACGGATCCACCACGTGGCGTACGTCGAGAACTTGTAGCCCTTGGTGTAATCGAACTTCTCGACCGCGCGGATCAGACCGAGGTTGCCCTCCTGGATCAGGTCCAGGAACAGCATGCCGCGGCCGGTGTAGCGCTTGGCCAGCGAGACGACGAGACGCAGGTTGGCCTCGAGGAGGTGGTTCTTGGCGCGGCGGCCGTCCTCGGAGATCCACTCGAGCTCTTCGGTCATCTTCGGGCTGATCTTGCCGCCCTTGCCGAGCTTCTCCTCGGAGAAGAGACCGGCCTCGATGCGCTTGGCGAGCTCGACCTCCATCTCCGCGTTGAGGAGAGGGACCTTGCCGATCTGCTTCAGGTAGTCCTTGACCGGGTCGGCGGTCGCGCCGGCGACCATGACCTGCTGGGGAGGCTCGTCGGTGTCGTCGGCCGACGACACGACGAACGAGGACGTGGCCGTGGCCTCTTCCTCGTCGGCCTTGATGGTCGGGTCGGTCTTGACGTCCGCCTCGAACTGGTCGTCGGGGATGTCAGGAAGGATCTTCTTGCCGTCCGGGCCGACCGCGGGAGCGACGACCTCGGCGGCAGCAGCCCTGTTCGCGGCCGCCTTCTTGGCCGTGGCCTTCTTGGCAGGCGCAGCAACCGGAGCCGCGGCAGCGACGGGCGCAACAGCTGCCTTCTTGGCCGGCGCCTTCTTGGCAGTGGTAGCTGTGGTCGCGGCCGTCTTGCGGGCAGTGGCAGCCACCGCGCGCTGCTCGACGGGCGAGCCGAGCTCCACCGCGATGCCGAGGCCCGACAGGTGGCCCATCAGGCCCTTCAGGTGGGCAGGTGCGACGTCAGCAGCAGCACAGGCCTGACGGACGTCCTCCGCGGCGACACTCCCCGACGGCGCGCCACGCTCAATCAGCGCGACGATCGACGGGTGCGTGAGCACGACGGGCGGGACCGAACGATGGTTCGAAGACACGAACACCTCTCGATTCAAACGGAACTTGGGCGCGGCGAAGCCCGGAGGCGTCAAGACCGCTTCGTCATTCTGCCACGGGTCCGGGCACCCGCTGACATGCGGGGCCCTTGCGAGCCCGGAAGGTCAGTTCCGGACGTCGAGTTGAAGAACGAAGACGTACGGCGCAGAGTCACGCAGGTCCATCACGCCCAGCAGGGTGTCGGCGTCGACCCGACGGAAGACGTCGATGATCGGCAGGTGGTCGTAGACCATGGCCGCGGTGACGACGCCGCGGTACTCCACGGCCCGGAGCCGGGCCCGATGCTTCTTGGTCCGCAGGGCCGCCTTGAGCGCACCGACGGCTCCCTGGGAGCGGTCGACGACTGCCGAGGGAATCCGGGGCGCGATGCCGAGCGGCACCTTGCGCGGCTCGACCGCGAAGACCTCTCCCCCACGCCCCTGGAACAGCAGCGGGTGCACGTGGTCGGCGTCGTCGAACTGCTTGCCGTACCAACCCGACGCCTCGAGCAGGCCGTCCATCGGGTGACCGGTCAGCAGTTCGCGGCCGCGATACCTCCCGCGGAGTTCGTCGCAGCTCACAGCGGGCAGCGAGTCGAAGAAGGCGAGCGCCGTCTCCGGGTCGGTCCCGTGCTCGAGCTCGGCGAGCGTCGCGGCGGCGTTCGTCCCGGCGCTCATGCCGACACCCGCAGCGCACCGGGTGCGGTGGCGGGAACGACGGGTGCCTTCGGGGACACCGCCGCAATCCGCTGGTACGCCGCCCCGAGCGCAGGCCGCGCATCCTGCTCGCCCTTGTTCGGCCAGAACGCCATGGCCCGCTCGGCCTGGGCGGTGATGGTGAGCGACGGGTTCACACCGAGGTTGGCGGTGATGGCGCTGCCGTCGGCGATGTGGAGGCCGGGGTAGCCATAGACCCGCTGGTAGGGGTCGATGACTCCGGTTGTCGACGAGTCGCCGATGGTGCAGCCACCGATGTAGTGCGCCGTCGCCGGGATGTTGAAGATGTCGGCGGCGATGTTGCCGGGATCGGCATCCGCCTTGGCGGCGTACTCACGAGCTATCTCGTGCGCCAGCGGGATCCAGTCCGGGTTCGGCTCGCCGCTTCCCTGCTTCGTCGTCAACCGACCGCCCTTGAGGAACGACGTGAGCGAGTTGTCGAGCGACTGCATGACCAGCAGGATCACCGACCGCTCGGAGGCCCGTCGCAGGTCCATCGAGCGCAGCATGACCACCGGGTGCAGGACGACGGTCAGCAGGAAGCGCAGGAAGCGGAAGGCGCCGCCGTCGACCATCGGGACGGTCTGGGCGAACAGCGAGTTCTGGCCCTTGCCGTAGGTGCAGACCTCGACGTGCGTCTGCTCCTCGGGGTGGATCGACGACGTGATCGCCACCCCCTGCGCGAAGTCGTGCCGGCTCTGGCTCTGCACGCCGATGATCGCCTCGGAGTTGCTGCGGGTCAGCTCGCCCAGGCGCGGCGACAACTCGGGCAGGGTGCCGTCGTCGCGCAGCTGGTGGAGCAGTTTCTGGGTACCGAGCGCCGCCGCTGCGAAGACGACCTGCTGGGCGGTGAAGGTACGACGCCCCTTGCGGAGCTTGCCGTTGGACCGCTCGGTCTCGACGACGTAGCCGTCACCGTCCTTGCGAACCGAGGTCACCGTGGTGAGGGGGTGCACCTCGGCGCCGTTCTGCTCGGCCAGGTAGAGGTAGTTCTTGTCCGTGGTGTTCTTGGCGTTGTGCTTGCAGCCGGTGAAGCACTCCGAACAGTGGATGCAGCCGGAGCGGCGGGGACCGGCGCCACCGAAGTACGGGTCCTCGACCTCCGCGCCCTCGTGGCCCTCGTTGAAGAAGACGCCGACCTGGGTCTTGTGGAAGGTGTCGGCCACACCACGGTCCCGTGCGACCTGCAGCAACAGGTCGTCCTTGGGCCCGGTGCGCGGGTTCTCGACGACGCCGAGCATCCGCTTCGCCTGGTCGTAGTACGGCGCCAGCTCGACCTGCCAGTCCGTGATGTGCGCCCATGCCTTGTCGTCGTAGAACGCGGGGAGCGGCTCGTAGAGCGTGTTGCCGTAGATCAGGGAGCCGCCGCCGACGCCCGAGCCGCTGAAGACCAGGCACTTGCCGAGCAGGCTGATCCGCTGCGGCCCGGTGAGACCGAGCCGCGGCGCCCAGATGGACTTGCGGAGGTTCCAGTTGGTCTTCGGGAGGTCTTCCGCGTTCCAGCGTCGGCCCGCCTCGAGTACGCCGACCCGGTAGCCCTTCTCCGTGAGGCGCAACGCGGTCACGCTCCCGCCGAAGCCGGAGCCGACGACGATGACGTCGTAGTCGTGCGTCTTGTCACTGCTCATCAGGAAACCACCTCGTAGTCGGCAGGATCGAACTTCGCCTGCTGTTTGTACTGGATGCCGAGCAACGGCCAGTTGGTCGTGATCCGGCCACTCGCGGTGCGATACCACGACGAGCACTGGCTCCAGACGCTGTCGTTGAGCTTGGTCTGGATGCGGTCGTCGTACGCCTGCTCGACCTCGGGCTTGATGGCCAGGGGTCGGCCGACCTCGGCGAGGCGGGCGACGTACTTCCCGAGGTACGCGGCCTGCGCCTCGAGGAAGTAGATGATGGAGCCGCCACCGGTATTGGTGTTCGGGCCGTACATGATGAACAGGTTCGGGAAGTGCGGGACCGTCATGCCGTAGTAGGCACGCGCACCGTTGGCGCTCCACTCGGCGTGCAGGTCGCGGCCGTCGCCGCCCTTGATCGACATCGGGGCGAGGAACTCGGTCGCCTTGAAGCCGGTGCCCCACACGATCGCGTCGACCTCGTGCTCCCGGCCGTCGGTTGTCACTACGCCGTTCGGGGTGATTCCCGTGATCGCGTCGGTGACGACGTCGACGTTGGGCTGCGCGAGGGCGGGCAGGTAATTGTCGGAGAACAGGATCCGCTTGCAGCCAACCGGGTAGTCGGGCCAGACCTTCTCGAACAGTCCCGGCTTGGCCTCGGCCTGCTTGCGCATGTGCCGCTTCGACCTCGCCTTCAGCGCGGCGGCCAGCGGTCGGGAGTAGACCCACGCGATGCTGAGGGCCTCGACGGCGCCGTACCAGGTGAGCCGTTCAGCGCGCTCGGTCACCGGAACCTTCTCGAACACCTTGTGGTGGCGTTCGCTGAACTCGCGGTCCGGCCGCGGCAGGAGGTAGGGCCCCGTGCGTTGGAACAGGCTCAGGTGCTCGACCTGCTTCTGGAGTTCGGGCACGAACTGGATCGCGCTGGCTCCGGTGCCGATCACCGCGACCCGCTTGCCCGTCAGGTCGACGTCGTGGTCCCACTCGGCCGAGTGGAAGCTGTCACCCGCGAAGGAATCGGCGCCGGCGATGGCGGGAATCGAGGGCCGCGACAACTGGCCGACCGCGGACACGAGCACGTCCGCCACGACCGGATCGCCGGTGCTGAGCTCCACGGTCCACTTGCCGGTGGCCTGGTCGTACGCCGCCCCGGTCACCTCGGTGCCGAACCGGATGTGGCGCCGTACGTCGTACTTGTCGGCGACGTGGCGGATGTAGTCGAGGATCGCGGGCTGCCGCGAGAAGCGGTGCGGCCAGCGCGGGTTGGGCTCGAAGGAGTACGAGTAGAACGGCGACGGCACGTCGCAGGCCGCGCCCGGGTAGGTGTTCTCGCGCCACACTCCCCCGACGTCGTCGGCCTTCTCGAGCACGACGATGTCGTCGAAGCCCTGCTTCTTCAGTTCGATCACCGCCGCCAGACCACCAAATCCGGTGCCGATGACAGCGACGGACGGGTTCATCGAGTTCATCTCAGGCGTCCTTACGGAGTGCGGCGTCCGACAGAACCAGTCGGGCGCAGGTGGCGGGGTCGTCGTTGAACGGCAGGTGGCCGCATCCGGCCAGGTCGACGTGCTGGGCGAAAGGAAGGGCGACGCGAGCGCGGGCGCTCTGCGTCCGGTGGATGAGTACGACGTCACGAGTGCCCCAAGCGACAGTCACCGGGATGTCGGGAAGTGCGCCGGGGTCGTCGTCGGCGCTGAGGACGTAGCGGGCGAAGTCCTTGCGCGCGGCCGGGAATGCGGCGCCCGCCGCGAGCCCCGCCAGGTCGGCGCGTGCGACGTCGGGGTCCACCCGGCTCGGGTGACCGAAGAAGCCGGCCAGCAGGGCGATGCGTGCCGCCCGGTGGTCGACCAGCCGACCCAGCACCGGCCCGGCGACCATGCCTGTGGAACGCATGCCGGTGAGCATGCCCTGGGTCCAGCGCAGACCCGGGGCGCCCCAGAAACCGACCGGCGCGAACGCGGTCACGCCCGAAGCAATGCCTCGCCGCCCGAGCTCGAGGGCCACACCGCCACCCATCGAACTTCCCACCAAATGGGGTCGCTCGATGCCGTTCTCGGCCAGCCACCCGGCCAGCCAGTCGGCGTACCCGCGCGGACCGGGCCGCACCCCGTCAGCGAGGGGCGACGCGCCGAAGCCGGGCAGGTCGATCGCGATCGTCTCGTGCTCTTCAGCGAGTCGGTCGAGGATCGGCTCGAAGCACTGCCAGCGACTGCCGATGCCGTGCACCAGGACGATCGGGGTACCGGCGCCGCGCCGGTCGTGCGAGATCGCGGTCACCGCTCGACGTCCAGGCCGAGGGTGTCCGCCGCGAGGCTCGCGCAGTGGTCGATGAACTCCTCGCGGGAGGTGTGGCGCACGCCCTCGCTCCATGCGAGGAACAGCGAGAAGATGGCGGCGGACAAGCCGATCAGGGTCCAGCCGCCTGCCGCACCTCGCAATGCTTCGGCACGTTCCGGTGCCACCTGCGCCACCACGGTCAGCACGAAATCCGGCATCGCGGCCTGCGATCGGGGGCGCAAGGTGTCGTCGGCAGCCGACTCGCGGAAGAGGATGCGCCCGAGCCTCGGGTCAGCCTCGACCACGTCAACGGCGGTCTCGAAGGCTGTCTTGATGGCGGTCGTGGTGCCACCTTCTGCGACGGCGACGACGGCCTCGAGAATCGGCTCGCGGACCCGGTCGACAGTTTCGTCGTACACCGCTTCGAGGAGCTCCTCGCGGGTGGCGAACAGGTCGTAGAAGTAGCGCGGCCCGACCGATGCGTCACGACACGCGGCCCGCATGGTCAGCGCCGCAACGCCCTGGGTACCGACAAGTTCGAGGCCGGCCTCGACCAGGCGATGCCGGCGGTCGGCCTCACGGGCGTCGGGCGTCTGGCCCTGCCAGAGCCGTCCGGCGGGGGCATCCGGATCAACGTCGGTCGAGGTCGTCGCGCTGGGCATGCGACGACCATACAGGAATCATGCGATTCCCGGAAGCAGGTGATTCCTACTTTTCCTTGGCCGCTGCCTTGGCTGCCTTCTTGTGGTCCCGCACCTTCTGCAGCGACACCGGGTCGACGACGTCGGCCACCGAGCGGAATCCGTCGAGGGCGTAGTCCCCCGCCGCCTTCTCCCAGCCAGCCGGTCGTACGTCGAGCTGCTTGGCCACGAGCGCGACGAAGATCTTCACCTTCTGCGCACCGAAGCCGGGCAGGGCGTTGATGCGCTTGGCGAGGTCCTTGCCGTCGGCGGCCTCGGTCCAGATCCGCGAGGCATCGCCGTCGTACTCGTCGACCACGATGCGGGCCAGTTCCTGGAGGCGAGCCGCCATCGAACCCGGGAACCGGTGGATCGCCGGAGTGGTCGAGCAGAGCGCCGCGAACTCCTCCGGATCGGCCGCTGCGATCGCCGCGGGGTCGAACGGGCCGAACCGGCTGACGACCTTCTGCGGACCAGCGAAGGCATGCTCCATCGGGTACTGCTGGTCCAGCATCATGCCCACAAGAAGGGCGAAGGGGTTGGTCGACAGCAGTTCGTCAGCTTCGGGGTTGTCGGTGATGTGGATGGCCATGGGGCAATCCTGCACCACACCCATCAGGCGCGGGGTGGGCTGGGCAACCGCAGATCAGAGGGCTTCGAGGCTCGCCATCAGGTGCGCCCGCACCGCCGGCCACGACGGATGGGACGCCTCGGCTCCGGGGATCGCCGCGACGAGCACCGTGCCGCGAAGGGTGGCCATCACGATCTGCAAGAGATCGGCAAACCCCGGACGGGCGGCGTACGTCGGAATCGCCTGCGCCGAGACGAACTGCAGGCCGGCCATACCGGCCCCGACCAGTTCGGCCACCCGTCGGGCCAGCTTGGGATCGGTGCGCGCAACGGTGAACAGTTCGAGCACCGCCGGCGTGACCGGGAGGTTGTGGATCTCCCAGATCATGTCGAGCAGTTCGCCGGCACGTTCGAGCTCGTCGCCTCCCTTGACCCCACGCTGGATGGCGTCGGCCATCAACTGCTCGGTCAGCCGGACCATCGCGGCATCGACGAGGGCTGCCTTCGTCGGGAAGTAGTGCTGCTGCGCGCCCTGGCTCACACCCGCCCGCTCGGCCACTCGCCGCGTGGTGGTCGCGACGTAGCCGAGCTCGGCGAGGCACTCGATCGTGGCGTCGAGGAGCTTGTCGGTCGTCGCCGAACGGCGATCGACCTGGCGGCGCGGCGCGGTCGGGGACATGCGCCGATCGTGGTGCAGGTCTCGCAACATTTGCAAGTCAGGTGACTTGCCAGTCGTCTGACTGGCAACTACTGTCGACCCACCACACAGGAGGAGTCACATGAAGAACTTCCAGGACCGCGTCGTCGCCGTGACGGGCGCCGGATCAGGCATCGGCCGCGCGCTGGCGCTGCAGCTCGTCGACGAGGGCGCTCGCGTCGCGCTCAGCGACTGGGATTCTGCCGGCCTCGCCGAGACCGAACTCCTCTGCAAGGAACTCGGCGCGACTCCCCACACCCAGGTCCTCGACGTGCGGGACCGGGCCGCCGTGCACGCCTGGGCCGACGCCGTGGCTGCCCACTTCGGCACGGTCAACATGGTGATCAACAACGCCGGCATCACCATCTTCGGCACCATCGAGGAGAGCCCGTACGAGGACATCGAGAAGGTCATCGACGTCGACTTCTGGGGTGTCGTGAACGGAACCAAGGCTTTCCTCCCCCACCTGATCGCTTCCGGCGACGGCCAGGTCGTGAACGTGTCGAGCATCTTCGGGCTGTTCAGCGTTCCGACGCAGAGCTCCTACAACGCGGCCAAGTTCGCGGTCCGCGGGTTCACCGAGGCGCTGCGCCAGGAGATGCTCGTGGCCGGTCACCCGGTCGGCGTCACCTGTGTGCACCCGGGCGGCATCAAGACCAATATCGTCAACAACGCCACGGCCAGCAACGACGGCGACACCGCCGGGCTGTCGCGTCTCTTCGAGGAGAAGTTGACCCGTACGTCGCCGGAGACCGCTGCGCGGACGATCCTGCGCGGCGTGACCCGTCGGCGGGCCAAGGTCCTCATCGGAGCGGACGCCATCGCGGTCGACCTCGTCGTGCGGGTCCTCGGGTCGGCGTACCAGCGGCCGTTCGCAGCGGTGTCCCGTCGCCTCACCGGCTCCCTGAAGAAGGCATCGGCATGAGCACGGGCCAGATCACGCCGGTCGTCGACCACCTCGCCGCACCGATCGACCTCCCCAACGGCCAACGACTGGCCAACCGGTTCATGAAGTCGGCGCTGAGCGAGTCGCTCGGCGATCGCGACGGCAGTCCCTCGGATCGGCTCGAGCGGCTCTACGCGCGCTGGGCGGACGGCGGCTACGGCCTCGTCGTCACCGGCAACGTGATGGTCGATCGCCGTCACCGCGGCGAGCCCGGCAATGTCGCGGTCGAGGACGACCGACACCTCGACCAGCTGCGGCACTGGGCCCGTGGCTTCCAGGACAGCGGCACTCCCCTGTGGATGCAGATCAACCACCCCGGGCGGCAGGCCAACGCGCTCATCACCCGGAACCGCCCGGTCGCGCCCAGTGCGATCACCGCGAAGGTCCCCGGAGCGGTGAAGCCCCGCGCGCTCGAGGACGCCGAGATCCGCGACATCATCGAGCGCTACGCAACGACCGCCGCGATTGCCGAAGCAGCAGGCTTCAGCGGCGTGCAGGTGCACGGTGCGCACGGCTACCTCGTCACCCAGTTCCTCTCGCCGCTGAGCAACCAGCGTGACGACGCCTGGGGCGGTGACTCCGAACGCCGCCGCAGATTCGCCCTCGAGGTGGTCAGTGCGATCAAGGCCGCCACCGGGCCCGACTTCGCCGTCGGCATCAAGCTCAACTCGGCGGACTTCCAGCGCGGCGGTTTCACCGAAGAGGAGTCGCGTGACGTGGTCACCGCACTGGTCGACCGCGGGATCGACATGATCGAGATCAGTGGCGGGTCGTACGAGGCCCCGGCGATGATGGGCGCGATGCGCGCGTCGACGGCTGCCCGTGAGGCCTACTTCCTCGAGTACGCCGCTTCGGTGCGGCATCTGGCGGGCGTCGTACCCATTGCGGTGACGGGTGGCTTCCGCTCGACCGCAGCCATGGAAGAGGCGGTCGCGTCCGGGGACTGCGACATCGTTGGTCTCGGGCGTCCGACGTGCATCGTTCCCGACGCACCCCGCTCCATCCTGGAGAACGGCCGGACCTCACTGCCCAGTGCACAGGTTCGCGCGGGTCTCCGTGCCGTGCTCGGCAAGGTCACCAACCTCCGCACCATGGACAGCGCCATCGACCTGTCGTGGCACACCGACCAGTTGCACCGGATGGGCGCGGGCAAGGAGCCCGACCTCGACCGTTCGTGGCTGGAGACGGCCATCATGCTGGGCCTGCGCAACGGCCCCGGCGCGTTCCGGGAGAAGCGCGGCTGACCCCAGCAGGTCAGGCGTGCTGCGCTGCGATCTTCTCCAGGCCGGCCCACAGCACGTCCATCATCCGCTCGACGAGCGTGTCGATCGACGTGTCCGGGTTGCGCCGCCACCACTTCGCCGCCTGTTCGGCTGCGCCCGAGATGGCGTGGGCGTAGGTCATCGCGGCGTCCTCGGCCAGCTTCGGAGCCCCCGCGCGCAGGAGTGCGGTGATGACCTCGACGGTCTGGTAGCGGAAGGCGGCGGCCGCGTCCGCGACCGAACCCGTGGCAGCGGCACCTCCGCCGAACAACACGTCCCACTTGGAACCGCCGTCACGGACGAACCCGAAGTAGGCGTGGAAACCCGCGCGCAACTGCTGCTCAGGAGCATCGTGCTGCGCTGCCGCGGAAACCATCGCCCCGTCCAGCGCCTCGCGAGCGACCCGGACGCACTCGAGGTAGATCTCGTCCTTGTCGGCGAAGTACTTGTAGATCAGGGTGCGTGTGACGCCCGCTTCCGCGGCGATGTCGTCGACCGCCGTGCCCTGGAAACCGAGCCGCGCGAACACGTCCTCGGCGACGGCGAGGAGCTGAGCGCGACGCGCCTCGGGTGCGAGGCGACGCCGGGGCCCGGGGCCCTCGGAGCGTTGACGGGCGGGCACGCCTCAACCCTAGGACACGGGCGGAGCGTCAGGGCTTCCAGTCGAGAAGCACCCCGGCCGCGGCAACGGCCACGAACCACCAGACGAAGGCGAACACACCGAGGGGCACCAGTCGCTGCGGGACCGGCGTCCACCACGCGAAGCAGGACAGGAGCATCACGACCCACGTCAGCAGCAAGAAGGCGGCGACCCAGATCGGGACCAGCCAGAAGGCCACGCCGTAGAGGAACGCAGACGAGACGACCAGGCCGAGGCCGATGAACGGTGCCGCGGTGATCTGTTTGCCCGTGGCAGGGTCAATGACCACCGGACGGATCCGGCGGCGGCGGGAGAAAGGCACCTAACGACCGATCACTCGGGCTCGACGTCGTCGTTCCAGACCGGGTCCTCGTCCCAGGCCTCCGTACGCTCCGCAGCCTTCTCTACCGCGCGCGATGCCTCGGCCTCCGTGTCATAAGGCCCGAGACGATCCTTGTTGGGGCACCCTTCGGCGCCTTCGACGGTGTGATGGGTGAGGCAGAACCAGTACGCCATGGCAAGAAACCTACTACTGCCCGGCAGCGCGGTGGGAGGCGTCGCCTGGCAGCTTGCTGCCCGAAATACGCCGGAAACGCGCTCGGGCGAATGATTCAGTAGTGTCCGGACATGAGCACGATGTTCGAGGGCTACGGGACCAACGGACCCGCCTACGACGAGATGTTCGACGGCGCACAGTTGCGGCCGCCGTACCTCCGGATGCGTGACTCGCTCGACAAGATGAGCACGCCCGAGTTGATCAGCCGGGTCGAGGCGCTCCAGGCGAGCTACCTCGACCAGGGCATCACTTTCGACATCGGCGGCGAAGAGCGCGCCATGCCGCTCGACATCTTGCCGCGCGTGATCGAGATGGACACCTGGTCCGTGATCGAGAAAGGCCTGCAGCAACGGGTCCAGGCACTCGAGATGCTCCTCGCCGATGTGTACGACGCCGGGAACGTCTTCGACGACGGGGTGATCCCCCGCGCCGTGATCACGACCAGCTCCCACTTCCACCGGCAGGCCGCGACGGTCCGGCCGGCCAACGGGGTGCGGGTGCACGTGGCCGGCATCGACCTGATCCGCGACAACCTCGGCGAGTTCCGGGTGCTCGAGGACAACGTGCGGGTGCCGTCGGGGGTGTCGTACGTGATGACCAGCCGGCGCGCGATCTCCGCGGCGCTGCCCGAGACGATCGCGCAGCACCGGATCCGGCCGGTGGCCAGCTACCCGCAGCGGCTGCTAGCGGCACTGCGGGCTGCGGCGCCGGCGGGCGTCGCAGACCCGACGGTCGTCGTACTGACGCCGGGGGTCTACAACGGCGCGTACTTCGAGCACACGCTGCTCGCGCGGACGATGGGCGTCGAGCTCGTCGAGGGACGCGACCTGGTCTGCAAGCGCGGCGAGGTGATGATGCGGACCACCAAAGGCCTGGCCCCGGTGCACGTGATCTATCGCCGGATCGACGACGAGTTCCTCGACCCGGTGCACTTCCGGGCGGACTCGATGCTCGGATGCCCGGGCCTGATCGACGCGGCCCGCGCCGGGAACGTGACGCTGGCCAACGCGGTCGGCAACGGCGTCGCGGACGACAAGCTCGTCTACACCTACATGCCCGACATCATTCGGTACTACCTCCGCGAGGAGCCGGTGATCCGCAACGTCGACACCTGGCGCTGCGGTGATGCCGCGGCCCGCGAAGAGGTGCTCGACCGGATGGACGAACTGGTCATCAAGCCGGTCGACGGGTCCGGCGGCAAGGGCATCGTCATCGGGCCTCGTGCGACGCGCGCCGAGCTCGACGAACTCCGCGCCAAGGTGATCGAGGACCCACGGGCCTGGATCGCCCAGCCGGTGGTGCAGTTGTCGACCGTCCCGACCTTCGTCGACGGCGAGCTCGGGCCGCGGCACGTCGACCTGCGGCCGTTCGCGGTCAATGACGGCAACCGCGTGTGGGTGCTGCCCGGCGGCCTCACCCGGGTCGCACTCGGCAAGGGCGAGCTGATCGTGAACTCCTCGCGCGGTGGAGGCACCAAGGACACCTGGGTGCTGGCCGGGCCGACGAGTGCCGAGCTCGCGCAGCCCGATTCGCAGACGCAGTCCCAGACGCAGACGCAGACGCAGGAGGTGGAGTGATGCTCAGCCGGATCGCCGAGTCGCTCTTCTGGATCGGCCGCTACATCGAGCGAGCCGACGACACCGCGCGGATCCTCGACGTCCAGACCCAGTTGCTGCTCGAGGACGGATCAGTCGACGAGACCCAGACCTGCCGCGACCTGCTGGCCTGCATGGGCGTCGAGCCGGACATCGCCGCTGAGTTCGGCGTCGACATGCACGGCCCGGTGACCATCGAACAGGTGCTGCGCCTGCTCGCCTACGACCCGCAGTGCCCCAACTCGATCGCGGCCATCTTCTCCTCCGCACGGGAGTCGGCGCGCGGTGCGCGCGAGACGCTGACCGTGCCGCTGTGGGAGGTCATCAACACCACCTGGCGCCCGATTCCGACGGGACACTTCGAGACCCTCCGGCCGCCGTACGTCTTCCAGTGGGTGCGCGAACGCGCCGCCCTGATCACCGGTACCGCCGACGCCACGATGACCCGCGACGAGAGCTGGCAGTTCATCATGCTCGGCCGCAGCATCGAGCGCGCTGACATGACCTCACGACTCGTGGCCACCACGGCTTTGTCGAGTGCCGCCGACCGATGGACCTCCGCCTTGCGTGCGTCGGGTGCGTACGACGCCTTCCTGCGCACCTATCGCGGCATCGAGACCGACCGGGCCGCGGCGGAGTTCCTGCTGCTGGACCGGCTGTTCCCGCGATCGGTGGTGTTCGCGCTCAACCTCGCCGAGGAGTCCATGGACAGGATCGGCGGCGACCCGCACCGCGCCGGGTTCCAGGACGAGGCCCACCGGCTGATCGGCCGGGTCCGGGCGGAGCTGGAGTACCGCTCGCTCGCGGATCTCGTCGCCGACGTACCGGACGAGATGGAACGGTTGCAGCGCACCTGCGCCGCGGCCACCGACGCGATCAGCCACCGATACTTCGCGGGCGCCGAAGCCGTCGCCTGGAAGGGAGTCGGCGTATGAGCATGCAACTGCGGATCGTGCACACCTCCAAGTACGAGTACGACGGCCGGGCAGCCGCGTCCTACAACCAGGCCCGGATGACGCCGGTGACCACGCCGGAGCAGATCGTCGTGCACAACCGGCTCGAGGTGACGCCGAAGCCGTGGAGCTCCACGTCCACCGACTACTTCGGCTGCCAGGTGACAGCGTTCGAGGTCGTCGACCCGCACGACGTCATGACGGTGACGGCGACCTCGACCGTGCAGGTGAACCGCACCGGCTCCCCCGTCGCCACGACCCCCTGGTCGTCGTACACCGAACGCGAGGTGAGCGACCGCTGGACGGAGTTCCTCGTGGTGAACGACCTCGTCGAGCCGCCGGCCGACTTCGCTGACCAGGTCCGCCAGATCGGAGAATCGTCCGCACTGCCGGGCTTTGCCGCCCTCGAGGTCTGCCGCCTGGTGCACGAACAGATCAACTTCCTGCCCGGCTCCACCGACGTCGAGTCACCGGCCGCCGAGGCATGGGCACAACGTGCCGGCGTCATCCAGGACATGGTCCACCTGACCATCGGCGGGCTGCGCACACTCGGCATCCCCGCCCGCTACGTCTCCGGCTACGTGCACCCCGTCGAGGATCCGGTCGTCGGCGTGACCGTCGCCGGTGACTCGCACGCGTGGGTGGAGTGGTGGGACGACGGCTGGCAGGGCTTCGACCCGGGCACCAACACGGCACCGGGCAACCGGTACGTCGCGATCGGCCACGGCCGCGACTACACCGACGTCCCGCCCCTGCGCGGCATCTACTCGGGCGCGAAGACGGCCAAACTCGACGTCCTCGTCGAGGTCACCCGGATCAGCTGACCCGGCCCACGCTCCGCTCGACCCGCAGCACGTCGTACTCGTGCTCGGGGTCGCCCGTCATCACCGCCGCGAGGCGTAGGTGCGGCAGCGCGTCGTCGTACTTCGACTGCCGCTCGAGTGTGCGCCCCAGGGTGTGCCGGGACCACGTGTCGGTCGGGTCCTCCTCGACCAGCGCGGTGAGTTCGGCGGTGGCCTTCAGGAGATGGGCGCGCTGGAAGTACGCCCATGCGCGAAGTGAGCGCAGTCCGCGATTCGCGGGCTCCTCGACCAGCGCCGGCTCGAGCACCTCGAGGGCCTCGCGGGGCGCGTTGCGGCTCAGCAGGTCGTGCGCGGTCCGGTACGCCGACGCGTGGTCGCTGGTCGCGCCCGGGAACACGATCGCCGGAGCCTGGAGGCGGAACTCGGTCATGGTCGTACCAACCCTCCGGCCCTGATCGATGTTCCCGCCGGTGGTTGAGGTGCGAGCGAAGCGAGCCTCGAAACCCCCAGAACGCCCCCACCCCACTAGGGTGACCCACGGACGGGCTGGTCGGGCGACCGCGTGATCTCCGCCGTGAGGCGACAGGTCCCGAGGAAAGTCCGGGCTCCACAGAGCAGGGTGGTGGGTAACACCCACCCGGGGTGACCCGCGGGAAAGTGCCACAGAAAACAGACCGCCGGCGCTCTTCGGAGAATCGGTAAGGGTGAAACGGTGGGGCAAGAGCCCACCAGTGCCTCGGGTGACCGGGGCAGCTAGGCAAACCCCACCCGGAGCAAGACCAGACAGCACGCGCTTGAGGGCTGCTCGCCCGAGCGTGCGGGTAGGTTGCTGGAGGCTGTCGGCAACGGCAGCCGTAGATGGATGGTCGCCCCCTGGCAACAGGGACAGAACCCGGCTTACAGACCAGCCCGTCCCCCATTCGCTGCAGACGTGCGGTTCTCCGTTTCGAATCAGTCCAGTTCGTGCGCGCTTGCACCGGGCTGGACACCGGCAAAGAGGAACCCCCTTTGTTGCTATGCGAGCCATAGCCAGATTCACGGCCGCGAGCGCTTCGCCACGGCGATGCGCGGTCCATCCGGTCCTACCCTTGGCCCATGTCTCTTGAACGATTGGCTGCGCGGGTCGTCGTGCTCGACGCATGCGACCGCATCCTCCTGTTCGAGGAGCAGGACCCCGCCGAACCCGATCGGCCTACCTGGTGGATCACTCCGGGAGGAGCGCTGGAGAATCAGGAATCGTTCGCTGAGGCCGCTGCCCGTGAGCTCCGCGAGGAGACGGGACTCTGCTCCGATTCCTTGGTGGGCCCGATCGCCACCAACAGCTTCACCATGACCTACAAGGGCCGCGAAGTGCGCCAGACCGAGCAGTTCTTCGCTGTACGGGGCGAACCGGCCGAGGTCACCTTCACGGCGTGGACCGCCTTTGAGCGCGCTGTGCTCCTGGGCGGACGATGGTTCGGGATCGAGGAGCTGGCTTCGTCGGGCCTCGTGTTCTACCCACCCCGTCTCCCGGAGATCGCTGCGGGCGCGGTCCGACTGACCGCTAGCATCTGAGCTCGGAGATCCTCACGCCAAGGGACCGGACAAATGGTGAATCTGAACCAACTGGAAGTGTTCGTTGCCGTCGTGGAAGCGGGCGGGTTCTCAGGCGCTGCCAAGTCCCTCTACATGAGCCAGCCGTCGGTCTCGAACCACGTACGGAACCTCGAGAGCTCACTCGGTGTGCAGTTGGTCGAACGGACGACCCAGGGGGCGCGTACGACGCCGGCCGGCGACGCCGTCCTCGAGCATGCGCGGCTGATCTTTGCCCAGCTCCGGACCTTGGAGAACCGGGTCTCGCAGTTCCAGGGACTCGATGCCGGCATCCTCTCCCTGGCCGGCACGACGTCCCTGGGCACTTACCTGTTGCCGCGGCTGGTGGCGGACTTCGCCAGGCGAGCCCCGAACGTCGAGTGCCAGATACGGGTCGGGAACGAAGAGCGGGTCGAGGACTGGCTGATCAAGGGCGAGGTCGCTCTGGGTCTGTGTATTGACCAACCACGGGAGCACCTGGACGCCGAGCCGCTGTTCCGGGAGGAGCTCGTGCTGGTCGCGGCTCCCGACAGCCCTCTGGCGGGACGCGTGCTGGAACCGGCCGAACTCCGCGGGCAACGATTTCTGATGCGGGAGAAGGGGTCGGCGACCCGCAAGCAACAGGAGGACGTCCTGAACCTGTGGTGTCTCATGGACGCGCCGCGCTGGGAGCTGTGGGGACCAGACACCCTGAAGGAGGCCGTCCAGGCAGGCCTGGGCGTGACGCTCCTGTCCGAACACGCCACCGCCCGGGAGCGGAACAGCGGTCTGCTCGTGGCGCTCACTGTTGAGCCAGTGCCTCCGGCGCGGACCGTGTCGTTGGTCCGCCGGGGCGACCGTGCGCTGACACCTCCCGAGGAAGCGTTCGTCACAATGCTTCGCGCTGTGGGAGCCTGGCCGAAGTAGGGAGGCGGCCTGGCCCCCACAGCGCGGGGTGGGGCGGGAGGTTTGGTCAGTACCGGATGCAGGCCGAACGCAGGTCGGTGTAGAACTGCCACACGTCCGCCGAGCACTCGGGTGCGCCGAGCTGGGAAGCCTTGGCCCCCATGTGCGGAAGGTGTGAGTAAGCACCGACACCGGGACGGTTGACGTGCAGCATGCCGGCCTCGAAGTCCTGCAGCGCCTGGAACATGTACGCCGGGTTCTGCGTGAAGATCGTGCCCGACATGCCGTACTTCACCGAGTTCGAGATCCGCATCGCGTCGTCGTACCCGTTGCAGGTGATGACCGACAGGACAGGGCCGAACACCTCCTCCTGGGCAAGCTCGGAATCCCAGGCCACCTGGTCCAGCACCGTCGGCTGGATGAAGTAGCCCGTGGTGTCGAGCTCGGCGGCCGCGCCGCCGGCAACGACCGTCGCACCATCAGCCACGGCCTTGGTCACGGCGTCGAGGCAGGCGCGGTACCGCTCGTCGTTCACGACCGGCCCGATGTCGGCGTCCGGTTGGCTGCCGGGAC
The DNA here is from genome assembly GCF_014108865.1 of Nocardioides sp. WS12. Classification (NCBI taxonomy): domain Bacteria; kingdom Bacillati; phylum Actinomycetota; class Actinomycetes; order Propionibacteriales; family Nocardioidaceae; genus Nocardioides; species Nocardioides sp. WS12. The sequence goes on from NZ_CP053928.1 coordinate 3,775,959, forward strand.
CGATCTTCATGGCGCGCACTCGCGGCACCAGGCGGTCGAGCAGCGCGTCGTGGACCTTCGCGTCCACGATGATCCGGCTGGTCGCCGAACAACGCTGACCGGACTGGCCGAACGCACCATGGATGATTGCGTCGGCCGCCGCGTCGAGGTCAGCGTCCTCCAGCACGATGAGTGCGTTCTTGCCTCCCAGTTCGAGCTGCGCCCGCATCAACCGGTTGGCACCCGCCCGGTTGATCGCCTGGCCGACCGGGAGCGAGCCAGTGAACGAGATCCCCGCGATCCGGGGGTCGTTGACCAACGCCTCCCCTGCTTCCCGGTCACCTTGGATCAGGTTGAGGACACCGGCCGGCACACCGGCATCGATGAAGGCCTGGACCAGAAGGGCCGACGTCAGCGGAGTCAGTGGCGACGGCTTGAGTACGGCGGTGCAACCCGAGAGCAGCGCCGGCGCGACCTTCCACACCGGGATGGCGAACGGGAAGTTCCACGGCGTGATGAGGCCGACGATGCCGATCGGACGGCGGAACGTGAGGACCATCGTCCGCGGCTCCTCCGCGGCCGTCGTCTCGCCGTTCATCCGGCGGGCCTCGCCGATGTGGAAGTCGAGGATGGCCAGGCTTCGGGTCACCTCGCCCCGGGCCTCGGACAGGCGCTTGCCCTGCTCGCGTGTGATTGCCTCGGCGATCCCGTCGATTCGTTCTTCGATGAGTCGGCCTGCCTTGGTGAGGACCTTGGCCCGCTCGATCGGTCCGATGGCGTCCCAGTCGTGCTGTGCTGCCTGCGCGGCATCGATCGCTCGGGTCACGTCGTCGGTGACCGACTCGGTGAACTCTCCGATGATGTCGTCGATGTCGGCCGGGTTGTGGTTCGACCTCGTCTCGCCGCTCGAACTGGGCGCCCAGACGCCGTCGACGAAGTTGAGGAGATGATCAGGCTTGACCTTGAAGTCCAGAGTGGACACGGAACTGCTCCTTGCTGGAAGAGGGATCAGGGGAACCGCACGGCGATGCGCGGGTCACTCCCGTGGTTGGCGATGGCGACCGCTTCAACGATGTCGTCGAGGGCGAAGGGTTCGGGCACCAGGTCCGAGAAGAGTGACTGGTACGGGGTCCTCTGCAGGAAGGCGACAGCCTCGACCAGGTCGTCGACCCGGTAGTTGTGGCTGCCGACGACCGTGGTCAGGTTCTTGACGTAGCCGCTCGGTTCGAACTGAATCGGCGGTGCCGGCGACACCGAACCGACCAGGGCGATGCGGCCGCCCATCTCGACGATGTCGAACGCCGTCTGCACGGCGCGGCTGTTGCCGGAGAGTTCGAAGATGACATCCGCACCCTGCTCCGCCACCACCTTTGCCAGCGTCTCCGGGCCGACCGTTTGAGTCGCCCCGAAGAGCCCGGCCAGCGCCCGGCGGGCCGGGTCGACGTCCGAGGCAATGACCGTGGTCGCACCACGGTCACGGGCATACGCCACGGCAGTCAGCCCGAGCATGCCGCAACCGAGGACCACGACGACGTCGTCGGCGGTGAGGTCGACACGGCGTGCCGCGCAGGTGACCGTCGCCGTGGCGCAGTTGGCAGGTGTGGCGACCGAGGCGGGCAGGTCGTCAGGCAGCCGGACGATGCCGGTCCCTGCGGCGAGGTGGACGTGGTCGGCGAACCCGCCGTTGAGCTGCCAGTGGTCGTCGATGGCCTCGTGCCCGTACTTGCGCACGGTCGCGCACTTCTGCGGAATGCCTCGGAGACACCGGCGACACGTGCCGCAGGAGGTTCCGATGGTCCAGGTGATCCGCTCCCCGACTGTCACCGGCCGGCCATCGGCGATCACCTCCCCACCGGTGGCCACCACGTGTCCGATCGCCTCGTGCCCGAGCACGGTCGGCAGCGGGGTCGGCCGGTCACCGTTGATGGTGTGCAGGTCGCTGCCGCAGATCGTGGCGAGCTCCGTGCGGACCAGGACCTCGCCGGCCCGAAGCGTCGGGAGCGGGACCGACTGGAGCGCGAAGCCCTTGTCAGTGCCGTCCCAGATCGCTGCCGTGGCCGAGCCCGTGGTCTGCGTCATCGAACCCTCTCTTCCGTGCAGCACATCGGCTGCCGTTGTCGCGGTCATCGGCGGATCGTGCTTGCGACCAGGGCGCTGGCGGTGCAGCAGGCAGCGACGATCGGGAAGATCAGCCCGGCGTCGCCGCCGTTGCTGTCCATGATGTGCCCGATGATCGGTTCCGCGGCACCCGCGAACAGGTAGGCGAAGAAGTTGACCACACCGATCGCCGTACCCGCCATGACCTTGCCAGCCAAGTCGGGGCACAGCGCCCAGAAGGACGACTGGGGACCGTAGACGAAGAAGCCGCAGAGGAACAGCAGCACGATGCCGAGGCCCGGACCGGGGTCGATCATCCACATGGCCAGCGAGGACAGTGCACCCAGCGCCATGAAGACCATGATCGGGAGGTCGCGACGTGAACCGAACACCCGGTCCGAGAGCTGGCCGTTGGTCATCGCTCCGACGGCCATGCCGAAAGGCAGCGCCAGCGAGATCCACAGGCCACCGGGGGTGTCCTTCCAGGTGTCGCCGAGGAAGTAGACCGGGACCCAGATGAGCAGGCCGTACCGGGCGGAGTTCTGGAAGCCGATCGCGATGCCGGTCTGCCAGATCTTCGGGATGCTCAGGACCGCCTTGTAGCGGGCCTTGGAGCTGAGGGCCGGGCCGGCGCTGTCGTGTGCCACACCGTCGGCGTCGTGGGTGAACGAACGCGGCGGGGTGATGCCGGCGTCGCGGGGGGTCTCTCGGGCGACGAGGTAGAAGGTGATACCGCCGACGAGCATCAGCAGGACCGGGATGCGGAACAGCCACTGCCAGCTGAGGTCGAAGGTGTCGATCGTCAGCGTCGACGTCACGTAGACGAGCACCGACGACGAGCCCGCGGCGAGCGTGTAGAAGCCGAAGCTCTTGCCCCGCTCACTGTGGCTCCACCAGTTCGAGATGACACGGCCGCCGGCCGACCAGCCCATGGCCTGGACGAAGCCGTTGGCACCGAGCGCAAGGACCATGCCGAGGTACGACGTCTGGAAGCTCGCGACGAGGCAGAAGAAGGTCGACAGGATCGCACCGAGTGCCATCAGGCGCCGGCCGCCGAACTTGTCGGAGAGGTTGCCGTTGACCATCTGGCCGATGGCGTAGGACCAGAGGGCTACGGCACTGATCGAGCCGACGGTCGCCTTGTTCCAGCCGAACTCGTCCTGGATGCCGGCGATGGCGAAGCCGAAGGCCTGCCGGCCCGTGTAGAAGAAGAGGTAACAGAACATGGCGGCCAGGAGCATCCGCCAGGCCATCTTGCGGAAGCTGTGTTCAGAAGCGGGTGGGTCGAGGGTCTCGGCCTTGTCGATGAGAGTCATGGGAATGTTCCGATCGTGGGCGCCGGGCTAGACGGCGGAAGAGTGAGTGAGTTGCTCGGAGACGACGGTTGTGGCGACCCAGAACGCGTCGTAGTTGTGCACGAACGCCGGACGGCCGTAGGGCTCGTCGAGCTGCTCGGGCTGCGGCAACTGCCGGTTGATGATGAACGGGATCTGGAGCTCGCCGAGCGCGCCGTGTGAGCGCAGCGGGGCGTCCAGGCCGCTGAGGTCGTGCCAGGCGGCGTAGCGACCGACGGCCGTGCCTTCTTCGCCGAGGACGACGATGTCGCCGATACGGTCGGCGGGCATGGAGAAGGTCCCGGCCGCTTCCTCACGGTTGTACGCCGCCTGCACTCCGGGGACGGTACGGAGGGCAGCGATCGTCGCTTCCCGGTCCACGCCCTCGGGCAGGTAGACGCTGGCGAAGGAGCCGAGTGCGCCGTGGTGCACGGTGTACGGGTCGGTGATCGGCAGGATCACCCGCAGGCCATCGCTGTCGGGCTCGACACCTTCGGTGCCGAGGATCCGGCGAACCTCGTCCTCGACGAACAGGACGTTGGCCTTGCCGTCGGCGCCGGTCTTGGCGCTCATGCCGTGGTCGGCGGTGAGGACCACGATCGCGCCGAGTGCTTCCAGTTCCGCCGCGTAGCGATCGATCTCGGCGTACAGGTCGTTGGCAGCCTCGGTGCCGGGGGCGTTCTTGTGCTGGATGTAGTCAGTGAGCGAGAGGTACATCAGGTCGGCGCCCCTGGTGCGCAGGATCTCCACACCGGCCGCGAGGGCGAAGATGCTCAGGTCGGCGGAGTAGACGCTCGCGAGCGGCTTCCCGACGAGCTCGAGCACGTCCTCGATGCCGTTGTCCGCGACGGTCGCCTGGTCGGCCTTCTCGGCGGAGAAGCAGATGCCGCGACGGGTCGGCGGTACGAACTCGCCGGTACCGGCCAGGCTCGGGCCGTCCTCGACGACGCCGGCGCCGAGCAGGCGACGGAGCTTGTCCTTGGCGGTGACGATCACGACGTCGAGACCGGCCTCGTTCGCCGCGGCGAAGAGGGTGGGTGCACGCAGGAACTTCTTGTCGTTCATGAGCACCTCCTCACCGGTCGTGGTGTCGAAGATGTAGTTGCCGCTGATGCCGTGGACGGCCGGCGGCTGGCCGGTCGCGATCGACACGTTGTTGGGGTTGGTCAGCGCCGGCATGGCGCAGTGCGCCTCCCAGGAGCTGGCCTGCTGGCTCTCGATGACCTTGGCGAGCCAGGGCATCCGACCGGCCTTGATGGCCTCGAGGTGGTAGTCGGGTTCGCTGCCGTCGATGCAGATGACCACCACCGGGACGTCCGGAGTGGTGTAGGTGCGATCGTTCACGGTGAACGTGGTGCTCACAGTTTTCTCCTCCTGGGATTCGGGTCGGATGACCTGTGCCAAGAGTCGTGTCGCACGTCACATCGAGGAACCCCGTGTTGGCCTATGGCAGCCATAGGGCGGTGCGAACGCGGCTACGGGAGGAGACCGCGGCGCCGCGCCTCGACGACGGCGGCCTGCCGCGTCGATGCATGAAGCCGGGCCATGACGGTGCGCAGATAACTCTTCACGGTCGGGACCGACAGGCCCAGGTGGGCGGCGATCTCGGCGTTCTTCAAACCGAGGCTGACCAGCCGAAGAATGTCGACCTGACGCGGCGTCAGGGCGTCGGCGCCGGGATCGACCTGCTCACCAACCGGCGGTTGTCCGGTCCCGCCGGCGGCCGCGAGGATCAGCCGCACGCGATGGTCGACCTGGTCGCGGATGTTCAGTTCGTGCGCCACCCGGCCCGCCTGCCGCTCCAGCAGGCGCAGAACCTCGGACGCCCGTGCGGGCGATCGGGTGCCGGCGTACAGCAGGCCACGGAGGTGACGACGGACGATGATCGGAGCAACAGCGAGACCGACGATGCCCTCGCCAAGGATCTGGTCATCGAAGTCGTGCGTGATGTCTTCGGCGTTCTCGTAGTCATCGACCGCCAACGGTTGCCCGGTCTCCCAACTCCGTCCCCCGAGCCCCCGCGACGGCGACAGGACGATCGAGGTGAGGCGCTTGCTTGCGCCGGCAACGGCGGTCACCCGGACGCGGCCGTTCTCGCTGAGGCCACCAAATGACACAGCTCCCCGGAGCGCCTGACGAACCTCACGGCTGGTCTGCCGAAGCAGGGCGACGTCGTCAGGTCGCATCAGATCGACAGACATCGCGTACCTACTTTCGGACGTGCCGGCGCCGCGCGAGCGACCGCATCATGTGGCGCACACCACTTCGGCGACGCGTCATTGTCGCCGCCCCACCCATCGGAGGCAATCCCCCATGTCTGAGCAGCCCACGATCCTGGCCCCGGATCGAACGTCCTTCGCACCGCCGACCGAGCTGGCTGCGCAGGCCAATGCGACCGCCGATTCCTACGCGGACGCTACCGCCAATCGGCTCGGATACTGGGCCGATCAGGCTGGTCGGATCACGTGGGCCGAGCCCTTCACCGAGGTGCTCGACTGGTCCAATCCCCCCTTCGCCAAGTGGTACGTCGGCGGCCGCCTCAATGCGGCGTACAACTGCGTCGACCGGCACGTCGAAGCCGGCAACGGCGACCGCGTGGCCCTGCACTTCATCGGGGAGCCGGGCGACACCCGCGACATCACCTACGCGCAACTGAAGGACGAGGTCTCGCGGGCCGCGAACGCCCTCACCGACCTCGGCATCCGGGCTGGGGACCGGGTGGCGATCTACCTCCCGATGATTCCCGAGGCCGTGGTGGCGATGCTCGCGTGTGCCCGTCTCGGCGCGCCGCACACAGTGGTGTTCGGGGGCTTCAGCGCCGACGCCCTGGCGAGCCGGATCGTCGATTGCGACGCGAGGATTGTGATCACCGCTGATGGCGGCTACCGACGCGGAGCCACCTCAGCGTTGAAGCCGGCCGTCGACGACGCTCTCTCGAAGCTCGGCGGCGACAGTCCCGTCGACCATGTCGTCGTCGTCCGTCGTACCGGCCAGCACGTCCCGTTCGACGACGCAACCGACGTGTGGTGGCACGACGTGGTGGACGGGTCCTCCCCCGACCACACACCGGAGGCCTTCGACTCCGAGCACCCCCTCTACGTCATGTACACCTCAGGCACCACCGGCACTCCCAAGGGAATCCTGCACACGACGGGCGGATACCTCGTGCAGACGACGTCGACCTTCTGGAGCGTCTTCGACCACAAGCCCGACGACGTCTACTGGTGCACCGCCGACATCGGCTGGGTCACCGGCCACTCGTACGTCGTCTACGGTCCGCTCGCCAACGGCGCCTCGCAAGTCCTCTACGAAGGCACACCCGACGCACCCCACCGCGGCCGGTGGTGGGAGATCATCCAGGACAAGGGCGTGACGATTCTCTACACCGCCCCGACCGCCATCCGGACGTTCATGAAGTGGGGCGAGCAGATCCCCGCGGAGTACGACCTCTCGACGCTGCGGATTCTCGGTTCGGTCGGCGAATCCATCAATCCGGAGGCGTACCACTGGTACCGCGAGCACGTGGGCGGCAGCAACGCACCGATCGTCGACACCTGGTGGCAGACCGAGACCGGCGGCCACATGATCAGCCCGCTCCCCGGGGTGACCGAGGGCAAGCCCGGCTCCGCCATGACTCCCCTTCCCGGCATCGTCGCCGACGTCGTCGATGACGCCGGTCAGTCCGTCGCCAACGGTGACTCCGGCTATCTGGTGATCCGCGAACCATGGCCCGCCATGCTCCGCACCATCTGGGGCGACGACGAGCGCTATCGCGACACCTACTGGTCGCGGTGGGAAGGGATGTACTTCGCCGGCGACGGTGCCCGACGGGACGAAGACGGCGCCATCTGGCTCCTGGGGCGCGTGGACGACGTCATGAACGTGTCCGGCCACCGCCTCTCGACCACCGAAATCGAGTCCGCGCTGGTGTCACACCCCAAAGTCGCCGAGGCCGCTGTGGTCGGGGCAGCCGACAACACGACCGGCCAGGCGGTGGTGGCCTTCGTCATCCTTCGTGAGTCCGCTGCGGACGACGGCACGGACGTCGTTGCCGATCTCCGCGCCCACGTTGCCAGGGAGATCGGCCCGATCGCCAAGCCCCGCCAGATCACGGTCGTCCCCGAGCTACCCAAGACACGCTCAGGCAAGATCATGCGCCGACTCCTTCGTGACGTGGCCGAGAACCGCGAGATCGGCGACGCATCGACCCTTGCTGACGCATCCGTGATGGAGAGCCTTCGCGGCGGCGATTCCCGGCACGCCAACTACTGCGGCACCCCCCGCATGTGACCGAAGAACTCCTCCGACTCCTCGAGCCCTTCGAGGCTCGGAGCGACGTGCTCGCCGAACACCTTCTGCTCCTGCTTGCGCCGCAGGTCCAGGTGCGCCTCGGCCGGCGGGTCGTACCCGTAGAGCTTCTGTGCTTCACGGGGAGTCATCGTGACCGGGTTGGTGGCCGGGATCCCGAGGACCGCGGGCATGAGGATGTCCGCGACGCCCGGGACGAGGTACGACCAGACCGCGTCGTACAGGTGGATGTTGCTGTTGATGGCCGTCATGAGGGCGCGCATGGCGGGCTGCACGATGGCGTCCTCTGCGGCCGACTGCTTGAGACCGAAAAGCTGACGGATGTACTGCGGGTACGTCGAGATGGTCGCCATGGTCGCGAAGCGGGCGATCAGCAACATGATCGGCTTGACGAACTCCGGCTGGTCCTGCGGCAGGGCGACCTCGGTGTGCAGGATCATCCGCACCATGGACTGGGCTGTCTGGGACGCGGCCAGGCGAGGCTTCCAGGACTCGAAGTAGGCGACGACGGCCTCCCGGGTTCGGGGTACGTCGTCCGGATTGATCGTCTGGCACTGCGCCGCGATGGCGCACTGCTCCCAGTACTCCGCCTCCTCTGCTGCCGGGAGCTTGCCGGGTCCGAACATCTCGTAGCAGTAGAGGATCGAGTGCCAGGCCGTCATGTGGATCCACAGCTGCGACTCCGGCGAGTTCGAGTCGTAGCGTCCCCCGGTCACGGGATCGTTCCCGATGCCCAGCGAGTGCACCTTGACCAGGATGTCGGCGGCCTTGGTGGCAGCGGCCGTGTCTCCCGCAGCCACGAGGGCGAAGTACCGCATGGTGCGTTCGTAGCGGTTGCGTGGACGCGACTTCACGCCACCCGAGTTCACGACCGACGCATTGAGGTTCGGGTCGAGGAACTCGATCGTCACGGAACGCTGAAACCCCATGATCGCCGAGCTCGGATAACACCAGACCTTCCAGGCCACCGACCCCGGTCCGAAGAACCCGTAGTCCGGCAGCGGCTCGTACTTCTGCCTGACCCGGTCGACCCCGATGTCCCCCATCGAACCGACCTTGTCGATGGCCTTGAAGACGACGTCAATGTTGGGCAAGAGCTCCATTGCGACCTCCGCGATGCGTGAGACCCGAGGGGACGTGGTGTCCTCCGTCGGACGCTAGCGGAACGGCTCGTGGAACGGGAGGCCTGAGCCCCGACCACCTTCGCCCGTCCTTCAGACCGCTTCCAGCACGAAGAAGAGGAAGCACATGAAGGACTGGCCCGGCTCCAGGCCCGGCGGAAGCACTTCCGCCGGCGTGTCCGGTGCCGGAGGGGGCTCGCTGATCGTCGAAATGCGGAAGCCCGCAGAAGAAAAGGCGTCCGTCATGACATGCAGTGGCCGGTGCCAGAAGGTCAGCCAGGTCACCTGTCCGTCGAAGGTGTAGTCCTCGGAGTACTTCGTCACCGCGAAGTACTCGGCCTCGGGATACACGATCGCGTAGGCAGCGGGGTGGTTCACCGAGACCAGCAGCCGCCCGCCCGGCTTCAGCACCCGTCGCAACTCCGACAACGCGCCCGTCCAGTCCTCCAGGTAGTGCAGGACGAGGGACGCGACGACGTCGTCGTACTCACCGTCGGCGAACGGCAACGGCTCGCCGAGACAGGCGACGTGGAGGTCCGCGTCGTCACCCAGCCGCTGGCGGGCCAGCTCGACCATGGCGGCACTCGCATCGAACCCGGTGACGACGGCACCCCTGTCGCGAAGTGCTGCCGTCAACGGCCCGGAACCGCAGCCCGCGTCCAGGATCCGACGGCCGGTGACCTCGCCAGCGAGATCGAGCATCGCCGGCCGCTCGTAGTACGCATTGAAGAGATTGGCCTCGTTCTCCACCGTGTAGGCGTTCGCGAAGTCGTCGTAGTCACTGGTCATTTCCGCGCCACCTGGGCTCGGCCGTAGGGCAACCGGCCGAGCACGAACATGACGACCGGGTTCACCGCGGGCCGTGTCCACCGATGGAACCGCACCCGCGCGGCGAACCTGCGCCGGTCACGGTCGGTGAAGGTCAGCCCCAGTTTGTCGCGTACGACGGGCGACAGCATCGCTGCCGTCCCCAGCTTCTGCTCCGCCAGGAAACGAGGTCCGACCAGGCGCCACAGCCAGAGCGGGACACCGGGCAGCGGGGTGCGCTCGGGATGATCGAAGGCCCCGACGGACCACATCGCCGCCTCTGTTGCCTCCAGCACGTGCTCACACATGTGCTCCCAGTAGGCGTCGAACTCGTCGAGGGTGTCGGGCATCGGGCGGTCGCTCACGCCGTACAGCCGGTACCAGGTCTTGCCTGCTTCCCAGATCTCCTCACGCTCGGACCTGCTCAACGGGTGGTGGTAGAGGTTCATCCACGTCATGTCCGCCATCACGAACGTCGCGTGCGCCCAGAACCAGATCTCGGGGTCGAGTGCGTGATAGCGGTTCCCGTGGGCGTCCACGCCCTTGATGTCGCGGTGGTACTCACGGATCTTCTCGGCCGCTGCGGGCGCCGCGGCGCCGCCCACCTTCGACTCGATGATCGGCGGAAGCGAACGGAACACGCGCTCGAAGGGTTCGTCGAAGAACCTGGAGTGCTGGATGACGCCAGCCCCGAGGCCCGGGTGCATGAGCTGCAGGATGCCGGTGCCGGGGCCGACCAGCAGTCCTCGCCAGTCGCCGTAGTGGCGGTGCAGGATCGAGTCGACCGGCACCGGCTGTGGCGTGGCCTCCGGCATGCAGCCAACCTAGTCCGCGTGTCAGACGGTGACGACGATCTTGCCGCGCGCGTGCAGTACTTCGAGGTGCCGCATGGCCGCAGCCGCGTCCGCGAGCGGGTAGGTCCGCTCGATCACTGGGCGGAGTTCGTTGCGATCCACCATCGCGACGAGCTCGGCGAGACGAGCGCCGTCAGGCTGGGCCATCGGGATCTTCACCTTCAGGCCGAGGAGCCGGCCGAAGAGGCCGCCCTTGGCCATCAGCCCGACCGGCCCGAGAATCTTGCCCTCCCCCGGGTTGCCGCCGCCGGACAGGACGAGCGTGCCGCCGGGAGCGACGACACGGCGCAGGTCGCGCAGTCGCCTGTTCCCCACCAGGTCGAGTACGACGTCGTACTTCTCCCCGTTGCGAGCGAAGTCCTCGCTCCGGTAGTCGATGACGTTCGCGGCACCGAGCGACAGCGCGAGATCCCGGTTGCGGGCGCTGCAGACGCCGTCGACTGTTGCCCCGCGCGCACCAGCCAGTTGTACGGCGAACGTGCCCACTCCACCCGACGCGCCGATCACCAGGACGCGGTGCCCGGGCACGACCTGTCCTGCGGTGAGCAGGAGGTCGGCGGTGGTCGCCGCCAGCGGCAGAGCGGCAGCGTCCTGGAAGGACACCGTCTCCGGCTTCCGGGCCAGGCAGGCGTGCGGCACCGCGGCGTACTCCGCCAGCGTCCCCTCGTGCTCGCCGAGCACCTCGTCACCGACCTGCCAGTCGGTGACACCGGACCCGACGGCCTCGATGGTTCCGGCGAAGTCGCGGCCACGGATCCGCTCCCGCGGTGCCTTGCGGCCGAAGATCTTGCGGTCCATGAGCCGGGCGACCCTGGGCTCACCGCGCATGATGTGCCAGTCGGCCGCGTTCACCGAGGCCGCGGCAATCCGGACGAGCACCTCATCGGCCCCCGGGGCGGGGCGATCGACGTCCTCGAACCGGAGTACATCGGACGTGCCGTAGACATCCTGGACCAGCGCCTTCATGGGTTCCCCTCGACCGGAGCCGGCGAGTCCGGCTGACAGATCGACGCTAGGGCGCGCGAAGGGCCCAGCACATCAGGATCACCCCTGACCCGACCCCGAGAAGGTCAGGGCCGCGTGGTGATGGGGGCCAGGATGCAGTCGACGACGGTGACGAGGTCGGTGCACTCCTGGGCGGGCTCCGTCGGCGTGGGCGTCGGCGACGGCTTCGAAGAGGGCGAGGGCTTCGGCGTTGCACCGGACGGCTTGGGCTTCGGCTTCGACGTGGGGGTTGCCTTGACCGGCACCGTGGACGGCTCGTCCGAGGACTCCTCGCCGGCAGCCGAGGTCGGCTCGTCGGACGGGTTCGCGGACGGACTCGTCTCGTCAGCAGCCGATTGGGGGTCAGTTGTCTCCACAACGACCAACGGGTCGACATCCGAGGTCGTCGAGACGTCGGCCGGCTTGGGGCCGTCCGCCTCGTCCTTGCCCTTGGCAGTCGTACCGCTGCCGAGGCCAGCGATGCCGAGCACCCACGCGGCGGCGAGAACAGCGAGTACGGCCGCGACGGCACCGCGCACCAACCAGGTCCTGCTCATCTGTGTCTCCCCATGTCCGAGTACAGGACACGATCGTACGACGTCCACTGGTCTTGCTGTCGCCACCCTCCCGCTACCCTCCCTTCCGGGAGGTTTCCAATGACCGGCGGTGAAGCAGAAGCGCTGCGCCCCGGCCTGCCCTTGGGCGTCCTGGCTCGCGCAGCGGGCATGGTCCTCTTCGTTGTCGGACTGGTCGCCTACATACAGGTCAACGGCCTGCCCCGGCAGGGCTACCAGGTCGTGATCATCCTCTGGCTGGCCACCGTTGCCTGGGACGTTCGCCGTCCGATGCGGGAGCACCTCGCGTTCCTGCGCGACTGGTGGCCGCCGTTCGCCGTACTCCTGCTCTACCTCTACAGCCGCGGCGTCTCCGACAACCTCGGGATCCTCAATGTGAGCTTCACGTGGCCGATCGAGGCGGACCGCTGGCTGTTCGGCGGGACACTGCCGACCGAGTACCTCCAGGCCCACCTGTGCGGCGTGCCTTGCCGTCAGTCCCTGACGCCACGCTGGTACGACGTCGTGCTGACCACCGTCTACTACTCCCACTTCTTCGCCGCGCTGGGCATCGGCGCCATCCTGTGGAAGCGCAATCGCCCTGCCTGGGTCGGCTACATGCGGCGCTACCTGGCCATCATGTTGCTGTCGGTCGCCGGTTACATCCTCTACCCGATGGCGCCGCCGTGGATGGCCGCGCGCGACGGCTACCTGACCGACGACGTCGCCCGCATCACCGGGAGGGGCTGGTTCGACCTCACCGCGTCGAGCCGATCAGTCACGGCGAGCGCGCAGACCACGGCCCAACAGGACCTGTCCTCCATCGGCAACCAGGTCGCTGCAATGCCGTCCCTGCACTCGGCTCTGGCGATCTTCATCGCCTGGTGGGTCGTGACGCACTTCCGGACCCCGTGGCGCTGGACCGTGCTGCTCTACCCCGCGAGCATGCTGTTCGCGCTGGTCTACTACGCCGAGCACTACGTGGTCGACGAGATCGCCGGTGCGCTCCTCGTGGTGGTCGTGATGGCTGGCTGGTCGTGGTGGGACCGCCGTCGCCGGGCGAGCCGCGATCAGGCGACGGAACCGGCGTGGGACACGATCAGTGAAGCCAGCCGGTCGGGCGCTTCCTCGGGGATGAAGTGCGCGACGCCTTCCAGCACCACCAGTTCGAACCCCGCGGAGCAGTAGCGCGCGGATCCCTCGCAACCGCGGCGCAGGATCACCGGATCCCGGTCACCCCAGACCTGGAGCACCGGTGCCACGACTCTCGGGAAGCCGAGACCCGGCGTGGTGAACGGAAGGGCGCGGTACCAGTTGAGCCCGCCGCGTCGTACACGCCGATCGGTGAGCCGGTCGGCGTCACGTCGGGCCGCGTCGACGGGGAGGCCGGCCTTCTCCAGACCGCGTTGCAATCCATCGCGATTGCCGAGGACCAGTTCGGGCAGGACCGGCACCTGGAAGACGAGGGAGTACCACCACCTGGGGAGCTGTGTGCTCATGAGCATCGCCCGGACGAACGCGCCGGGATGGGGCACGGAGACCGCCGTGAGCGTCCGCACCAGGTCCGGCCGCACCCCCGCGACCTGCCAGGCAAGGCCCGAGCCCCAGTCATGCCCGACCAGGTGGACCGGTTCGCCGATCCACTCCAGGATCGCTTCGACGTCGGCGACCAGTTCGCTGGAGCGGTAGGCCCAGCGACCGCGCGGCGCGGCACCGGTCGACGCCCCACGGAGATCCGGAGCCACGACGCGATAGCCGGCGGCGACGAGTCGCTCCGCCACGGCGTCCCAGGACCGGCCGTCCTGGGGCCAGCCGTGCAGCGCCAGCACCACACCCCGACATTCCGTCGCCGGCCGGTGGTCACGTACAGAGAACTCGAGCCGACCTCGTCGTACGGAGACGTTCGCTACAGGCACCCCGTCATGATGACAGTTCGGGTCACGGGCCGCCGACGATGCGGTCGACCACCGACTGCGACACCGAGTGGTACGTCGGCCGGGCGGTCGCGTAGATCTCCCGGGCCCGGGCCAGGCCGCGGTCGGTGCCGGCGAGCTTCTCGTAGACGCGGCTGATGTAGAGCGCCCGACCGTGCCGGGTCAGGAACCCGGCCAGGGCCTCGTCGACCGCCGGCTCCTCGAACACGTAGCCCGACTCGGCGGCCAGTTCGAGCCACGCGGTCGCGATCTCGATGTTCCCGCTGGTGCTGAAGCCGAACTGGCTGTCGACAGCAGCGAGCACGGCATGGTCGATGTCGACAGGCAGCGCGCGGACGAAATGCACCCACTGCTGGCTCACCCACTCCCCCGTGGCCAGCGAGCCCAGGGTGGTCTCGACAGGCTCGACCGACGACGTCAGCGCAGCGACCTGCTCATCGACCCGGTCGAAGGCGTCGGAGGTGAACTCCGGCGCGTTGTCGGGCACGCCGGGGCCGTGGACCCACGCCTCCAGTTGCAGGTCTTCGTCGGACACTCCTGCCGGGTCGAGCAGTTCGGTTCGGAGATGCGCGAGGAAGGTGGCGGTGTCCATCGACTCGAACGCAAAGCGGTCGAAGTACGCGCGCAGGAACTCGTCGAACCGTTCGCGACCGACCTTCGACTCGATCAGGCGCAGGAAGAGCGAGCCCTTCTCGTACGGGATCTTCGTGGGCCCGTCGTCGGGGTCGCGGCCGGCCATGTCGAGCTCGAGCCAGGTGTCGCGCGGCGCCTCGTCAGCGACAGCCCGCGTGAGGTCCTGGCGACCGAGCCGCAGCAGCATGCTGGTGTACGCGGCGCCGTACAGCTCCTCGTCGATGCGCGTCTCGAAGTAGACCGTGAAGCCCTCGTTGAGCCAGATGTCGTTCCAGGTCGAGTTGGTGACGAGGTTGCCCGACCACGAGTGGGCGAGCTCGTGCGCGATCAGGGTCACCAGCGAGCGGTCGCCCGCGAGGATGGTCGGCGTCGCGAAGGTGAGGCGCGGGTTCTCCATGCCGCCGTAGGGGAAGCTCGGCGGCAGCACGAGGATGTCGTAACGGCCCCAGCGGTAGGGACCGTAGAGCCGCTCGGCCGCCTCGATCATCTGCTCGGTGTCGGCGAACTCCCACGCGGCCCCCTCGACCACCGACGGTTCGGCGTAGACGCCGCTGCGCCCGCCGATCTCGCGGAACTCGAGGTCGCCCACCGCCAGGGCGATGAGGTACGACGGCACGGGCTGCGGCATCGCAAAGGTGTAGGTCCCGTCGGTGCGCTCAACGGGGTTCTCGGCGCTCATCAGGGCCATCAGGTCCGCGGGCACGCGCACGGTGGCGTCGTAGGTGACCCGGACGGCCGGACTGTCCTGGCACGGGATCCAGGTGCGGGCGAGGATCGGCTGCGACTGCGTGAACAGGAACGGCTTGCCCGACGCGGTCTGCTCGGGCGCCAGCCACTGCACGGCACGGGCCTCGGGGCTCGTCGCGTAGTGCACGACCACCCGGTCCGCCGTACCGACCGCGATCGTCAGCGCGCTGCCCAGGACGGGATCGTGCTCGCCGAGCGTGAACGGCAGGTCAGCGCCGTCGGCCCCGGTCACCCGATCGACCGAGAGCTGCCACGTGTCGAGCACCACCGCGGTGGCATCGGGCGCGCGATGGTCGAGGTCGAAGGTCGCGCTGCCGGTCAGCGACCGGGTCTCGAAGTCGACGGTGAGATCGAGCGCGATGTGGGTGACCACGACCTCGTTGGGCGCGGCGTTGGAGTGGGGATCGAGAGTGAAGGACCGAGGCACCGCCCCAACCTATCCACGCGCCCGAGCCACGCCGAAGTCGTGCAGCACAATCATCCCCATGGACGAATCCCGCTATGGCAAGGCACCCAGTTGGCCGAAGTTCTTCCTGGGGCTGCCGGTGGCCGCGTTGCTGGTCATCGGCGGCGGCTACCTGGCGCTGGTCTCGTGGGGAGTGATCGGCGGCGAGCAGTCCAAGTCGCTCAGCGTGGTCGGGCCGCTGGTCGCCGGGCTCGGCGTGGCCCTGGGAATCGTCTGCCTGCGCCCGCGGCCCTGAGTGAAAAGCACGAAACCCCGGTGCCGAAGCACCGGGGTTTCGCTCTCTGAAAGTCAGACGGGGCGAACGTTCTCCGCCTGCGGACCCTTCGGGCCCTGCGCAGCGTCGAACTCGACCTGCTGGTTCTCCTCGAGCGACTTGTAGCCGTCACCCTGGATAGCCGAGAAGTGGACGAAAACGTCCGGGCTGCCGTCGGCCGGGGCGATGAAGCCGAAGCCCTTCTCGCTGTTGAACCACTTGACGGTTCCCTGAGCCATGATGTTTCTCCTTGTTGTGTAAAGCAGGAACATCCAGACTAGAACGTTCCCTAACACAGAACCGTAGTGCAGGAGTGGCTGAGCGCAAGGATCGGCGCACAACAGAGTTGATCAATCTTCCAGATCGCAGCGTGCCCAGAGCTCGTCAGCGGTCCCGGATCGAGCCCTGAACGAAGTCGTAGGCACCGGTCCAGCCGTCGGCCGACGCCGGCGACATGCCCGCACATCCGGCCCGGAGGTTCTCGCAGCGGTAGCGCGTGCCACTCGCCGTGTGGATGTCGAGTCGCGACCGGAAGTGCCAGGAGAACACGTTGCCGTCCCCGGTTGGGTCCGCGGCCCGGGCCTGCGCGTCGGACTGCCAGCGCTGCGTCAGCAGGCGCGCGTCCGCCGTCGGGTCGTCGGCAAGATACTTGTCGAACCAGGCGCTCGTGTACCAGGCGACCAGGTCGATGCCCCTCAAACTGGCCGGGAGTCCGGCGGGCACGTCGTTGAAGTCGAAGTGGGTGCCGCCACGAATGATGATCGCGCCGGTGTCGACGCCCGCCTGGGTCCAGGCGAGCGAGGCCCGGGACTTCCCGAGCGGGTTGGGCGGCTGGAGGAACGGCAGCGGGCCGAGCAGATAGTCGCCCGTGATGCCCAGGACCGGCTTCGTGATCCGGGGCGCCGGACCGGGCGGCGCCTCGAAGCACTCGGTGGGCAGACCTCTCACGATCCCCGCCGCACCGGCGAAGTCCGGGTTCGGCGCGGAGAAGGCGGCGAGCTCATCAGGTGCCGGCGAGACCGGGATGCAGAGGTTGTCGAGCGCGACCCCGGTCGAGACCCTTGCGTCCTTCTGCGTCAACCAGGACGTGGCCACGGCGCCGTACGAATGTCCGGTGAGTCCGATCCGCGACGTGTCCAGGAGGTTCCAGAGCGGGTTGTGGGCGGCGTTGCGCCCGGCAGCGACCCGACGAGCCTGCTTGGCGGCGTGCGACGTACCCGAGATCCGGCTCAACCGGGGGACGTACGGCTTGGCCGGGGTCGACAGGAAGAAGTCGAGGGCGTCCTGCCCGCCGTCGTAGAAGGTCAGGCCGTTGCCGCCGAGTCCGATCGGACCGTCGGAGGAGCCCTGGGGGGCGAACAGGCCGAGCAACGGAATGCCGGCGAACGCGTCCTCCAGTTGGTCGGGCTTCGCGCCGAACTGGTCGGACATCCCTTCGCCCTGGGCGTCGAACGTCATCACCACGAAGCCGCTCCGGGCCAGGGTCTGCGCAAGGAACCAGTAGATCTCCTCGAAGCCGACGATCGACCCGTTGATCACCACCACGCCGGGTCGCTTCGCCGGGCCGGACCGGGTGGCCCACACATGGCCGGACATCGTCGCGCCGGAGCGCGAGGTGTAGAGCACCGGCTCGACCAACCCGCCCTTGGTCGTCCAGCCCTGCACGCGCGGATCGATCGGGCACAGCACGATCGCGGTGCAAGAGTTCACGTTCGGCTGGCGCTCGGGGTCGGTCAGCATCGTGCGGAACCGGGCCAACTGGTACTGGCTGGTGCTGGCGAGAATCCCGGGCAACAGGTCGAGGTGCCGCGTCGGGTTCTGTCCCGTGACCCCGACGTTCGCGGCCTCGCAGGCCGCCCACTCCACGCTGGGGTAGCTCGCCAGGTCGCAGGCGGTCGTCGGCACTGCCTGGGCCTGCGGTGTCGGAGCAGTCGCCAGCAGCGTTGCCGCCACCGCTCCGGCCAGCAGGGCTGTGACGGTCTTCACGGGGGTGCGCACGGAGGTTGAACGATCCGACCCCCACCCGGTGACGTCAGCGCTGGTACGGCGCAGTCCGGGCGCGGCAACGGCGGTAGCGTTCGGCCCCATGAACGTGATTGCTGCACCCGATTCCGCCGTACGGACCGCTGCTGCCGAGCGCCTGGCGGGGCTCGCGACGCCCGCCGGCGCCCTGGGCCGCCTCGGCGACCTCGGCGTCTGGCTGTCGGCCGCGCAGGGGGTGTGCCCGCCCGCCCCGCTCGACAACGTCCGCCTGGTGATCTTCGCCGGCGACCACGGCGTGGCGCAGCACGGCGTGTCGGCCTATCCCCCGGCCATCACCCCGCTGATGGTGCGCACCTTCGTTCTCGGCAAGGCCGGCGTTTCGGCCCTGGCCAACGCCCACGGTGTGCAGGTCCGGGTGCTCGACATCAGCGTCGACGACGACCTCGAGGGCGTGCCCGCCGACGTCCAGTCGCACAAGATCCGCCGCAGCAGCGGCGCGATCCACGTCGAGGACGCCCTGACGGCCGAGGAGACGGAGCGCGCGATCGCGACCGGCCGCGCCGTTGCCCGCGAGGAGATCGAGGCCGGCGCCCAGCTCCTGCTGTCCGGGGACATGGGCATCGGCAACACCACGCCGGCGTCCGCGATGGTCGCCGCCGCGCTCGGCCTCCCGGCCGTGGAGGTCACCGGTCGGGGCACGGGCGTCGATGATGCCGCCCTCGTCCACAAGCAGATCGTCGTGCAGCAGGCGCTCGACCGCGCCGGCGACCGTCTCGACGACCCGATGCAGACCCTGCAGGCCGTGAGCAGCGCCGACCTGGCCGCCACGGTCGGCTACCTCCTCGAAGCCGCTGAACAGGGCGTCCCGGTGCTCCTGGACGGCCTCATGTCGGTCGCCTGTGCCCTCACCGCGGAGCGGATCGCCGCCGGTGCCGCTGCGTGGTTCGCCGCCGGCCACCGGTCCACCGAGCCCGCCCAGACCCTCGCGCTGGAGAAACTCGGCCTCGAGCCCGTCCTGGACCTCGGCATGCGCCTGGGCGAAGGCTCCGGCGCCGTCGCCGCGGTCCCGGTCCTTCGGTCGGCCGCTGCCCTGCTCCGCGACGTCGCACTGCTCGCAGACCTTGTGCCGCCGGCGTGAACCCGTCGTGAACCCAGCCCTCGTCGGCCGCAGCCTCCGGCTCGCCATCGGCACGCTGACCGCTCTACGGGTGCCTGCCGTCCTGCGAGTGACGCCGGGAGACGCGACCGGCGCGATGCTGCTGGCACCGCTGGCCGTGCTGCCGCTCGGTGTGGGTGTCGCGCTGGTCCTCTGGTGCGGCGGTCAGTTCGACCTGCCCGCCCTCGCGGTCGCCTTCACAGCGCTCGCCCTGCTGGCCGTGGGCAGCCGCGCCCTGCACCTCGACGGGTTGTCCGACGTCGCCGACGGCCTCACGTCGTCGTACGACCGGGAACGGTCGCTGGCCGTCATGAAGAGCGGTACGGCGGGCCCGGCCGGTGTCGGAGCGCTGGTGCTCGTCCTCGGCGCGCAGGCCGCCGGGCTGGCCTGGTTCGTGGGCGGGGACGACGGCGTGCGCTCCGCCGTGATCGCGGGCGCGGCCGTGTGCGCCTCCCGCGCAGCGCTCTGGATCACCTGCTCCACCCTCGCGCCGCCGGCAAGGGAGGACGGCCTGGGCGTCACGTTCACTCGCCGGATCCCGGTCGCGGTCACCGTGGTCGGCTGGATCGCTCTCGCAGCGCTGGCCGCCCTCGTCGACCCGGTCCGCGGACCGGTGACCGTTGCGGTCGCTGCCGTCGTGGTCGTCGCGCTCGTCGCCCACACGATCAGGCGGTTCGGTGGTGTCACCGGCGACGTGTTCGGTGCCGGGATCGAACTCGCGCTCGCCGTGCTGCTGGTCGGACTGGCGTCCGGCCTCTAGAGCTTCAGCACCCGGCCCGAGATGACCAGGTGCACCTCGTCGCAGGCCGCCGCGACGCCCTGGTTCACGATGCCGAGAAGGTCGCGGAACAAGCGCCCCGACCGGTGAGCCGGTACGACGCCAAGGCCCACCTCGTTCGTCACCAGGACCACGTCCACCGAGACCTCGGCGAGCGCGGCGGCGAGTTCGCTGACCCGTTCACCGACGACCAGTTCGGCGTCCCCGATCGGTCGCTCCCACAGGTCCGCCTTGTCGGCGATCGTCGTCAGCCAGGTGCCGAGGCAGTCCACGAGCACCGGCGTCGTCGCGGCACGTAGCACACCGGCGACGTCGTTGGTCTCCTCGGTGGTCCACGAATCGGGGCGCCGGACCCGGTGGGCCGTGATCCGCTGGACCCAGTCGGCGTCGTCGTACACGGGACCGGCGGCGACGTAGGTGACCGACGGTGCGGACGCCACGAGGTGCTCGGCGTGCACCGACTTGCCGGAGCGGACTCCCCCGGTGACCAGTACCTTCACGTGCGCCTCCTCAGCCGACAGTGAACGCGACCTTACGGGCCGCGAGGTCTGCGGTGGCAAGAGTGGCCTCGACCTCCTCGCCGAGCGGCAGTGGCTGCGGCGACGTCACCGGCGCCTCGACGCCGACCTCGGCGAGCATCACGACCCCCGACTTCGGGTCGTCGTCGCGCAGGCTGGTGATCACGCCTGCGAACTTCTCGCCGACACGGTCGGACAGCACAGCGGCTTCGAGCAGGTCGAGCACCGAGCGTTCGTAGGAGCCGGCGCGACGGGCGGAGGCCTGGAGCGTCTTCGGCAGATCTGGCAGCGCGGCGGTGACCCATTCCGGGACCGGCCGTCCGGCGCAAATCGCGACACAGACCTCGCCGGTGTAGCGGTCGCCGAGGCGGCGCAACGGAGCCGTGACGTGGGCGTACTCGGCGGCAATCGCGGAGTGCAACGTCAGTTCGGGCAGGTCGCCGTTGAACGCGGCATACCCGCTGCCGCGCAGCAACCGGGTGCACGCCACGACCATCGCCTGGTGCTCGGACTTCGCCGGGTCGAGGGAGCGGATGAACGCGGAATAGTCCGTCGCCTTGGGCCAGTCGATCTTCAGGGCGTGCGCGACGCGCCGCAGTCGGGCGACGTCGCGCGGGTCGGCTGGCGGCAGGGTGCGCAGCATCCCGACCTTGGCGCCCACCATCAGCGACGCGGCCGAAATGCCCGTCAGCAGGGAGATCTGGGCGTTCCACTCCTCCACCGGCAACTGCTTGCGGAAGGCGAGTTCGAAGCCGTCAGCGGTCTCCTCGATCTCCTGCTCGGGCAACGGCAGCGAGATGCCGCCGCGCGCGAGTTCCTGCTGCTGGCGCAGCAGGCCGACCTCCTTGAGCAGGACGAGGACCTCACCAGCCGTTCCGTCATCGAGCGCCGCCTGGGCCTCGACGTACGACAGTCGCGAAGTCGAACGCACCAGCGCCCGCTCGACGTGAACCTTGGTCGGGGTGCCGGCGGCGTCGACGTCGATCGTCCACAGCAACGCGGGCGCGGTCTGGTCGGGCAGCAACGACGCCGCCCCCTCCGAGAGTGCCGGCGGGTGCAGCGGGATGCGGGTACCGGCGCCGTACAGCGTCTCGCCGCGGCGATGGGCCTCCAGGTCGATCGGGTCACCGGGCTTCACGAACGCAGCCACGTCGGCGATCGCGTAGTGCACGACGAAACCACTGGACTCGTTTCCTTGGCCGGCGCGTTCGATGTGCAGCGCCTGGTCGAGATCCATCGAGCCGGCGGGGTCGATCGTGATGAAAGGCAGGTCCGTCCGGTCCAGTTCCGGGAGTACGACGTCCGCCGCTGCCCGTTCGGCAGCGCTGGTCACGTCGGCGGGGAACTCCCCCGGCAACTCCAGTTCCTTGGCGATCTCCTCGAGCCCCTGCGTCAGCGCAGGAGAGCTCGCCTTGACCCGGACCACGACGTTGCTCGGCATGCGGCCGAGACTAGAACACGGGGCGAGGGCCCTATCCTTTCCCGGTGCTGATCCTGCTGCCGCCGAGTGAGGGCAAGTCCGTTCCGACCCGGGGCAAGGCGCTCGACCTCGCGTCGCTCTCCTCGCCCGAATTGACCGCCGCACGCAGCGAGGTGCTCGACGCACTCGTCGCACTGTGCCGGGACGACGCGGACAAGGCGGCCGCGGTGCTCGGCCTCTCACCGGGGCAACTGGACCTGATCGACCGCAACGCCGACCTGGTGGACGCGCCGACGGCCCGCGCGGACCGGATCTACACCGGCGTCCTCTACGACGCCCTCGACCTCGAGACCCTGTCCGCTGCTGCGAAGCGGCGTGCGACCAGCCGCGTGGCTGTGGCGTCCAGCCTCTTCGGGATGGTTCGGCTCGGCGACCGCATTCCGTCGTACCGCCTCTCGGGCGATGCCTCGCTCCCGCTGGTCGGGCCGGTCGCCGCGATCTGGCGCGAAGCGCTGCCGCCGGTGATGACCGCAGCGCTGGGCCGCGGGCTGCTGGTCGACCTGCGCTCGGGGATGTACGCGAACTTCTGGCGTCCCGCGCCCGAGCTCGCTCGCCGGGTCGCGACCGTGCGCGTCCTGCACGAGCACAACGGCACCCGCAAGGTCGTCAGCCACTTCAACAAGGCCACCAAGGGGCGGATCGTCCGCGAACTGCTCGAGGACGGCGCCGACCCGCGCACCCCTGCGGCCCTCGCCGCGACGCTGGAGCGCCTCGGCTGGACTGTCGAGATCGGTGCGCCCGGGAAGACGGGCACGCAGCTCGACGTGGTCGTCAGCGAGCTGTAGCCGTCACTCCCAGGACTACCAGCGGCCGGTGTCGAGCAACGTCCGCCGGCCAGCAGGCAGCGCGTTGAAGAACCGCATCGAGCCCTTCTGCTCCCCCGTGGCCAGATCCTCGTAGAACGAGAGCACCGACACCGCTGCGGGCGAGAGCTCCATGCGGAACAGCGACTCCAGCGGGGCATCGACGGCGTGCGCGACGAGCGTCTTGATGGGCGTCACGTGGCTGACCACGACGACCGTCTTGCCGGCGTGCTTCTTGAGCAGGCGCGCGAGGGCTTCCAGGACGCGGGCCTGCACCGTCAGGAACGACTCCCCGCCCGGCGGCGAGGCGGCCATGTCGGCGAACCATGCCTCCAGCCCGGCCTTGTCCTTCTCGCCGACCTCGGTGAAGGTCATCCCGTCCCAGTCACCGAACTCCATCTCGGCGAAACCGGGCTCCTCCTCGACCGGGAGGCCCAGCTTCGCGGCGATGATCTCGGCGGACTCGCGGGTACGACGAACGGGCGAGGAGACGACGACGCTGATGTGGTCGCGCAGCTCGGTGAGCCACTCGGCTGCTTCGGTGATCTGCGCGCGGCCCTCCGCGGAGAGGGCGGGGTTGTCGCCACCGAGTCCGCCGGAGAACTTGCGGCCGGTCGTATGTGGCGTGACGCCGTGGCGGACCAGGACGAGGGTCGTCGGCGATCCCATTCCGGGCGGGGCGACCGGGGTGGCGGCAGGCGATTCGAGTTCCTCGACCAGCGACTCGGGCTCGTCGGCGATTCCGTCGCCAGCACCGTCGCCAGCACTGTCAGCAACCCGAACCACAGCCGGTTCGATGGCCGCCGTGACACCCGACCGCACACCGTCGAGCGCCTCGTTGGCGAGCCGGTCCGCGTGACCGTTCTGCTCCCGCGGGACCCACGTGTAGACGGTCCCGGCCGGGGCGAGCGCCAGCGCCTCGTCGGCGAGCACCCGCATGTCGGGGTGCTTGATCTTCCAGCGGCCGGCCATCTGCTCGACGACGAGCTTCGAGTCCATCCTGACCTCGACCTTCGCGTCCGGAGTGAACTCCGCAGCGAGCCTGAGGCCCGCGATCAGGCCGGAGTACTCCGCAACGTTGTTGGTCGCGAACCCGATCGTCGTACCGTCTTCGGCCAGGACCTCGCCGGTCACGGCGTCCTTGAGAACGGCGCCGTACGCCGCCGACCCGGGGTTGCCCCGGGAGCCGCCGTCGGCCTCGATGAGGACAGTACGACGACCCGCTCCGGTCACGAGAGACCGCTCTCCGACGTCCGCACCAGGATCCGCTGGCACTCCTGGCACCGCACGACGGTGTCGACGGGGGCGCCCCGGATGACCTGGAGCTCGGCGGCGTCGAGGCGGATCTGGCAACCGCCACAGGCGCGCTGGCGCAGTTCGGAGGCGCCGACGCCGCCCTGGTTGGCGCGCAGCTTCTCGTAGAGCGCGAGCAGGTCGGCCGGGATCTCGGCAACGATGCCGGCGCGAGGGGCGCCCACCGTCGCGGCCTCGGCGTCGAGCTCGGCGCCGCGGGCGTCGCGGGTTGCGGTCAGTTCGCCGAGCCGGGCGTCGATGGTCTCGATCGCGCCGGTGAGCTCGGCCAGCGCGGACTGCGCCTCCTCGAGTTGCTCCATGACTTCGAGCTCCTCGTCCTCCAGCACCGTGATCCGGCGCTCGAGGGTGTCGAGCTCGTGCTGCATCCGCTCGAGGTCCTTGGGGTTGGCGATCGCACCGGAGTCCATCCGGTCGCGGTCGCGCTTGCGGCGCACCTTGACGGTCTCGACGTCGGCGTCAGCCTTGGCCTGCGCCACGGAGAGGTCGTCGACAACGATCCGCTGGTCACGCATCCGGCCGTCGACATCGGAACGCTTGCCGAGCAGTTCGGCGATCTCCGCACCTTCGGCAGGATGGGTGCGCTGGTGGCGGAGTTGATCGATCTGGGCGTCCAGCGCCTGCAGGTCGAGCAGGCGCAATTGGGCGGCGGGGTCGGCCTTCATCGGGTGCTCATCGGTGCGCTCACAGGTGCATTGTCCAAGGGTCGGTGACGATCGTGCTCACCCGGGTCTCCACGGCGTCTCCCAGCGCATCGACGAGGCGTTGTTCGACGACCGGCAACCAGGTCGATTCGGCCGCCCAGTGGGCGATGTCGACCAGGGCCGGTCCGCCCTTCTCGAGGAACTCCGCGGCCGGGTGGTGCCGCAGGTCGCTGGTGACGTAGGCGTCGACATCGAGCCCGGCGACGCGGTCGAGCAGGAAGTCACCGGCCCCACCGCAGACAGCGACGCGCTTGATCGGGCGCTCCGGATCCCCGGCGACCCGCACGCCGTGGGACGTGGCGGGCAGTGCCTTCGCGACCGACTCGGCGAACTCGGTCAGCGTCACCTGCGCAACGGTCCCGATCCGACCAGTACCGGTCGTGGTGAGCCCGTTGTCGGCCAGCTGGACGACGTCGTACGCGGGCTCCTCGTAGGGGTGGGCGGCGAGCATCGCGCGGACCACGGCGGTCCGCAGCGAGCGCGCGAGAACCACCTCGATCCGCACCTCCTCGACGGTCTCGAGGTCACCGATGGTGCCGATCATCGGGTTGGCGCCGTCGAGCGGACGGAACCGCCCCTGGCCCGGCGCACTGGTGAACGAGGCGAAGTCGTAGTCGCCGATCCGGCCGGCGCCGGCCTCGGCGATCGAAGCGCGCACCGGAGCAGCGGCGTCGGCCGGGACGAAGACCGTCAGCTTGTCGACCGGCTCGGAAGACGCCGGGATGATCGGCGTCAGGTCGGTGAGGCCGAGCGCGTGGGCCAGCGCCTCAGACACTCCCCCGACGGCCTGGTCGGCGTTCGTGTGCGCGGTCAGCAGGGCACAGTCGGCCTTCGCGAGGGTGTGCAGCGTGCGGCCCTTGGGCGTGGTCGCGGCGAATCCCGTGACGCCCTTGAGGAACAGCGGGTGGTGCACGACCAGCAGGTCGGCCTTCCACTCGGCCGCTTCTGCCGCGACCGCCGGCGTCGGGTCGACGGCAAAGAGAACCTTCTTCACGGACTGGCCCGGGTCGCCGTACACGAGGCCGACGGCGTCCCAACTGTCCGCGGTCGAGGGCGGGTACCAGCCGTGGATCAGGTCGGTGACGTCCTGGAGCGTGGGCATGACGCTCAGGCTACTGGGGTCGCCGTGGGCACGCAGGTGCGGTGCAGAGCGGGATTGATACCCTGCTCGGGCCAGTCGACCTCCACGGAAGTGCGAACATGTGGAAGTCAGGGAACCCGGTGAGAGTCCGGGACTGACGCGCAGCGGTATGGGTGACGGGCGAAGCACCGGGAAATCGGTACAGCCACTGGATCTTCGGGTCCGGGAAGGCGCTTCGCACCGGAGGATCCCGAGTCCGAAGACCTGCTGGCCCTTGCGACAACCGTCGCGAGGTCACCAAGGAATTTTGCAGGGGCGACGCGACGAGCCCCCGGACCTCGAAGGACCGCACCGCCATGGCCACGAACCGCAGCCGGCCGGACCGCTGCCCGGGGATCGTGCACCCGTGGCTCGCCGCTGACGGCGGTCTCGTCCGGATCCGGATCCCCGGCGGTCGGATCTCCCTGAAGGCGCTGCAGGCGCTGGTTGCCGTGGCCGATGAGTACGGCGACGGGCGGGTGCGGTTGACCGCGCGCGCCAACCTGCAGATCCGCTCGATGCCCGTCGACAGTGCTGCGGGAGACCGACTGGCTGAGCCGGCGCTCGTCGCCCTCGAAGCCACCGGACTGTTGCCCTCGCGAGAGCACGACCGGATCCGCAACGTGCTGGCGTCACCACAGACTGGGATCGCCGGCGGGCGGGCCGACCTCCGTCCCGTCGTGGCCGCACTCGACGGATTGCTGCTCAGCGACCCGTCCCTGGCCGGGCTGCCCGGCCGCTTCCTCTTCACCCTCGATGACGGCCGCGGCGACCTCGCCGACCGGCATCGGGACCTGGGCCTCGTCGCCCTGTCCACCGACTCCGCACAACTGGTCGTCGGGACCTCCTTCGGTCCGGTCGTCCCGCTCGCCGATGCCGCCGACGCGATCGGTGACCTGGCCCGCCTGTTCCTCGCTGCCCGCGGCGAGGGGCCGGACGCGCCCTGGCACGTGACCGAACTTCCCGAACCCCTGATTGACCCGGTCGCGCCCGCGCCCGGCGCCGACATCACCAGCGCACCCCTCGACTTCGGCCCCGTGGCCGGCGGCGAGCACGTGCCGGTGGACGACACCGGCATCGATGCCAGCATGGTCGCTTCCATGCTCGCGTCACGGACCGGCCGGGGCGACCTGGTCGTCGTGACGCCGTGGCACGGTGTGCTGATTCCTGAGGAGAACCGCAATGACTGAGATCGACCTGTCGGGCTTGAGCGCCCTGACGGCACCGCCGCGCCGCTACGAGTACATCGCCGACGGCCCCGCGATCTACGTCGACTCGTTCGCAACCATCCGCCGCGAGTCCGACCTCACCGGCATCCCGGCCGAGGCCGAGAAGGTCGCCGTGCGGATGATCCACGGCAGCGGCCAGACCGACCTCGTGCGCGACCTCGTCGTCCACCCCGGCCTGGTCCCGGCCGCTCGAGCCGCGTTGTCCAACGGTGCACCGATCCTCTGCGACGCCCGCATGGTCGCCATGGGCATCACCGCCGGCCGCCTGCCCGCCGACAACCCGGTGCACTGCTTCCTCACCGACCCCCGCACGCCGGAACTGGCGAAGAAGTGGTCGACCACCCGCACCGCGGCGGCCGTCTCCCTGTGGGAGCCGCTGCTCGAAGGAGCCGTCGTCGCCATCGGCAACGCCCCGACCGCGCTCTTCCACCTGCTCGAGATGATCCTCGACGGCGGTCCCCGCCCGGCCGCGATCGTCGGTTGCCCGGTCGGCTTCATCGGCGCCGCGGAGTCCAAGGACGCGCTCGCCTCCTTCGCCACCGACCACGGCATCGACATCCCGTTCGTCACCGTCCGCGGTCGCCGCGGCGGCTCCGCGATGGCCTCCTCCGCCGTCAACGCACTGGCACAGGAGGAGGAATGACCGCGTCCTTCCACGTCGTCGGGATCGGACCCGGTGACCCCGAACTCATCACCCGCAAGGCCGAGCGCCTGATCGGCGCCGCCAGCGTCGTTGCGTTCCACGCCGGCGTCACCAAGCAGTCGCATGCCCGCCGCATCGCCGCACACCTGATCCCGACCGACGCGATCGAAGAGGAACTGCGCTACCCCGTCACCACCGGCAGCACCGACCACCCCGGCGGGTACGTCGGCGCACTGGCCGACTTCTACGACGAGTGCGAAGCGCGGCTTGCCGCACACCTCGACGCGGGTCGTGACGTCGTACTGCTGGCGGAGGGGGACCCGCTCTTCTACGGCTCCTCGATGTACCTGCTGGACCGGTTCCGCGACCGCTTCGAGACCGAGGTCGTCCCGGGCATCCCGGCCTTCGCCGCCGCGACCGCCGCCATCCCGGCCCCCCTGGTCCGCCAGACCGACGTGCTGACTGTGCTGCCCGGCACCCTGCCCGAGGCCGAGCTCGCCCGCCGCCTGGCCGACACCGACGGCGCCGTGATCATGAAGCTCGGCCGCACGTTCCCCGCCGTCCGATCGGCGCTCGAGCAGGCCGGCCGGCTCGACGGCGCCTGGTACGTCGAACGTGCGTCCCAGCCCGAGCAGCGCTGGCTGCCCGTGGCTGACGTCGACGCGGACTCGGTCCCGTACTTCTCGCTGATCGTCGTGCCCGGTGACTCCGCGCACCGCCCGACGGCGTCACGCCTGCGCTCGTTGGTTGAGGTGCGAGGAGCGCAAGCGACGAGCCTCGAAACCACCGGCGATGTCTCGCTGGTTGAGGTGCGAGGAGCGCAAGCGACGAGCCTCGAAACCTCCGCAGCTCCTGCACCTACTGAACTCCTCGTCATCGGCCTCGGCCCCGGCCCGGACGGCTGGCTCACCCCCGAGGCCAGCGAAGCGCTGGCCGAGGTCGAGCACGTCGTCGGCTACGCGCCGTACGTCAACCGTGTCCCCCAGCGCGCCGGGCTGACCCGCCACGCGTCGGGCAACACCGTCGAAGTGGACCGGGCCCGGTTCGCCCTCGACCTCGCCCTCAAGGGCGAACGCGTCGCTGTCGTCTCGGGCGGCGACGCCGGCGTCTTCGGCATGGCCGCCGCGGTCTTCGAAGCCGCCGCTGATCCGGCTCACCCTGAGCACGCGACCGTTCCCGTGCGGGTCCTTCCCGGCGTCAGCGCGGTCCAGGCCGTGGCCGCTCGTGCGGGTGCTCCGATCGGTGCCGACTTCGCGATCGTCAGCCTGTCGGACCGACTGAAGCCGTGGGCCGTCGTCGAGAAGCGCCTGCGCGCGATCGCCGACGCCGACCTCGTCCTCGGCATCTACAACCCCGCGTCGCGCTCGCGTCGCGAGCAGGTCGTGGAGACGCAGAAGATCCTGCTCGAGCACCGCTCCCCCGACACCGTCGTCATCGTCGGCCGCGACGTCGGTCGCTCCGAGGAGTCGATCGTCGTGACGACCCTGGGCGAGCTCGACACCGACTCCATCGACATGAAGTGCCTGCTGATCATCGGCGCCTCCTCCACCCGCGTGGAGCCCAACGGCTCGGTCTGGACCCCCCGATGGGTGGAGTGAACATCACCGTCGTCGGTATCGGCGCGGACGGCTGGGACGGTCTCGTTCCGTCGTCCCGTGCTCTCGTCGAAGCCGCCGAGGTGCTGTTCGGCGGCGAGCGGCACCTCGATCTGGTGCCCGCGGTCGAAGGCCAGGTGCGGACCCCGTGGCCGCGTCCGATGACCGGTCTCCCCACCTTCCTGCAGCAGTACGACGACCGGCGGGTCGTCGCGCTGGCCTCCGGCGACCCGCTGGTCAGCGGGATCGGCACCACCCTGATCCGTCTGCTCGGTCCGGACGCCGTCACGGTCGTTCCGGCCGTGTCGTCGGTGGCGCTGGCCCGAGCACGGATGGGCTGGTCGGCCGAGGAGACGACGGTCGTGTCGCTGGTGGGCCGCGACCCCGCGGCCCTCCGACGGGAACTGGCCGCAGGACAACGACTGCTCGTGCTGTCCTCCGACGAGACCACGCCCATGGCCGTGGCCGAACTCCTCGACACCGACGGCTACGACGACACCCGGATGACCATCCTCGGCAACCTCGGTGGGCCCGACGAGTACCGCTACGACGGCACGACGCACGACTACGGCGCCTGGTCCAGCGACCTGCCGAGACTCCACGTGCTCGCCATCGAGATTCCCGCCTCGGAGCCGGACATCAACACGTGGGCCACGGGGATCCGTGACGACCTCTTCGAGCACGACGGCCAACTCACCAAGCGCGATGTGCGGGCGAGCGCGCTCTCCCGGCTCGAGCCGAAGCCGGGGCAACTGCTCTGGGACATCGGCGCGGGCGCCGGTTCCGTCGGCATCGAGTGGCTCCGTGTTCATCCGCGCACCAACGCGATCGCCGTCGAGTCCGACCCTGCCCGGGTCGAGCGGATCAATCGCAACGCCGCCGAGCTAGGGGTTCCTCGCTTGTGGGTCGTCGAAGGCCGCGCGCCCGACGCACTCGCCGACCTCCCTCGTCCCGACGCCATCTTTGTCGGCGGTGGCGCCACGGCACCCGGGCTCCTGGAGCTCTGCCTCGACCGCCTGGCACCCAACGGCCGCCTGGTCATCCACGGCGTCACGCTGGAGACCGAGCAGTTGCTGATCGCGTCGTTCCACGAACACGGGGGCGAGCTCACCCGGCTGTCCGTCGAGCACGTCACTCCCCTGGGCGGCCGGTTCACCGGCTGGACTCCCTCCCGGGCCGTTGTCCAGTGGACCTGGGAGAAGTCATGACGATCCATTTCGTGGGAGCCGGCCCGGGCGCCGCCGACCTGATCACCCTGCGCGCGGCCTCGATGCTGGCCAGCGCCGACGTGGTGCTCTACCCCGGCACCTACATTGACGCTGCCGTCCTCTCGCACTGCCGGGAGGACGCCAACCTGGTCGACACCCAGGAGCTGGACCTCGACGCGATGACGGCCGTGATGGTGGAGGCGAACGCGGCCGACCTCGACGTCGTACGCCTGACGTCGGGTGACCCGTCGCTCTACTCCGCGCTCCACGAGCAGACGAAGCGATTGGACGCCGCGGGTGTGCCGTGGGACGTGACGCCCGGGGTGCCGGCGTACGCCGCTGCGGCCGCCATCGTCGGGCGGGAACTCACCGTCCCGTTGGTCGCGCAGTCGGTCGTGCTGACCCGCACCCAGGCTCGCTCCACGGCGATGCCCGAGACCGAGTCGCTGGCCGCGTTCGCCGCCACCGGCGCGACGCTCGTGCTGCACCTCGCGATCACCCGGACCCGCGAACTGATGGCCGAGGTCGAGCCGTTCTACGGGGCCGACTGCCCGGTGGCCGTCGTGTCCCGCGCGTCCCAGCCCGAACAGCAGGTGCTGCGCGGCACCGTCGGCCAGATCGCCGATCTCGTCGAGGAAGCCGGACTCCGGCAGGCAGCCGTGATCCTCGTCGGCCCGGCCCTGGCGTCGGGTTCCGATGCGGAGTCGTACCTCTACTCCACCGAGCGCGTCCAGCGAAAGGCACGTCTCACATGACCCAGCACTTCCCGTTCACTGCTGTTGTCGGGGCTGCCGCCGGGGCCGTCGTCGGCGCGGATGGGCCCGAGGGTCCCGACCCGATGGCGCTCGCCCTCATCCTCACCACCATCGCGCCCGACGTCGGTGGCGTCCTGGTGCGTGGCGAGAAGGGCACCGCGAAGTCCACGATCGTGCGGGCCCTGGCCGCCGTCCTGCCGCCGATCGACGTGATTGCCGGCGACCGGTTCTCCTCGGACCCGCACGACCCCGACTCCTCGCCCGACGGCCCCTTCGCTGCCGATGCGCCCGTCGAGACCCGCCCCGTGCGCCTGGTCGAACTGCCCGTCGGCGCGACGGAGGACCGCGTGCTCGGCTCGCTGCACCTCGAGCGCGCGCTGACCGAGGGCAAGGCGGAGTACGAGCCCGGCCTGCTGGCCCGCGCCCACCGCGGCATCCTGTACGTCGACGAGGTCAACCTGCTGCACGACCACCTCGTCGACCTGCTGCTCGACGCCGCCGCGATGGGCCGTTCGACCGTCGAGCGTGACGGTGTCTCCGTCGAGCACGCCGCGCGGTTCGTACTCGTCGGCACCATGAACCCCGAAGAGGGTGAACTGCGGCCGCAGTTGCTGGACCGGTTCGGCCTGACCGTCGAGGTCGCCGCACCGCGGGTCCCCGCGCTGCGAGCCGAGGTCGTCCGCCGACGGATGGCGTACGACGCCGACCCGGCCGCCTTCTCAGCGCGGTACGCCGAATCGGAGCAGGCCCTGCGCGACCGGATCTCGTCGGCCCAGTCGCTCGTCGGCGCGGTGCGGTTGACCGACGCGGCGCTGCTCAAGATCGCCGAGGTCTGCGCGGCCTTCGACGTCGACGGCCTGCGTGCCGACATCGTCACCGCCCGCACCGCCGTCGCGCACGCGGCGTGGTCCGGTCGCGACGAGGTCACCCTCGCCGACATCCGGGTCGCCGCGACCCTCGCGCTCCCCCACCGTCGTCGCCGCAAGCCGTTCGACGCCCCTGGTCTCGACGAGGACCTGCTCGACCAGGTGCTCGGTGACGAGGAACTCCCGCCCGAGGACCCGACCGACCCCGAGGACCCGACGGATCCGCCCAGCCAGGACGACGGGCTGGAGAACGGACCGGAGGACGGGCCGGACGATGCGCCCGACCAGGGCCCCGAGGCCAATGACGACACCGGCGACAACCAAGGTGACACCGCCGACACTGGCGACGAGGTCGAGGCCGTTGACCAGGACGTCCCGGCACCCAGCGACCTGAGCTCGCCGGTGCCCGACAAGGGATCCGGCGCCACCAGCCTCGCCGGCACCACGTCGACGTACCGCACCCGCCTGTTGACGGTCCGCGGCGTCGGTACCGGCACGGCCGGTCGCCGGAGCCGCGCCCGCACCACGAGCGGCCGCCGGATCGGCGCGACCCTCCCCACCGGGCAGGGCGGCGCCGTCCACCTGACCGAGACGATCCGTGCTGCCGCGCCGCACCAGTTCGCCCGCGGTCGGATCGACGGCCGCCTGCTGCTGCGCGCGATGGACCTGCGGATCGCCGTACGCGAAGGACGCGAGTCGAACCTGGTGCTCTTCTGCGTCGACGCGTCCGGTTCGATGGCTGCGCGGCGCCGGATGGAGCAGGTCAAGACCGCCGTGCTCAGCCTGCTGCTCGACGCCTACCAGCGCCGCGACAAGGTCGGCCTGATCACCTTCCGCGGCCAGAGCGCCGAGGTGGCGCTGCCGCCGACCCATTCGGTCGACGCCGCCGCCACCCGACTGGAAGAACTCCCTGCCGGCGGACGCACGCCACTCGCCGAGGGACTCCTCGAGGCCGCGCACCTGCTGGCCGTCGAGAAGACCCGCGACCCGCAGCGTCGTCCGCTGCTCGTCGTCGTCACCGACGGTCGCGCGACCGCCGGCGCCGACGCGGTTGCCCGCTCCCGGATGGCCGCCGCGCTGCTCGCCGACACCGGCGTGACCGCCGTCGTCATCGACTGCGAGAGCGGCCCGATGCGCCTGGGCCTGGCCGCAACGCTGGCCGAGCACCTCGGTGCCGAGCACGTCCCGATCGGTGAGGTCAGCGCGGAGGACCTGATCTCCGCAGCCCGGAGTTGGGCAGCGTGATCGCCACGGAGACCACCCTCAGCACCCAGTTGTACGACGTCATCGAGCGTCGTCGCGACGTGCGCGCCGAGTTCACCGGTGAGCCGGTCGACGAGGACACGCTGCTGCGCGTCCTCGGTGCCGCACACCGTGCCCCGAGCGTCGGCATGAGCCAGCCGTGGGACTTCGTCGTCGTGCGGGATGCGGGACTTCGTCGTACCTTCCGCGACCACGTCGCCACCGAGCGGGACACGTTCGCCGCGTCGCTGCCTCCGGAGCGTCGTACGACCTTCGACAAGATCAAGGTCGAGGGCATCTGCGAGTCCTCGATGGGCATCGTCGTCACCCACGACCAGAGTCGGGGCGGTACGCACGTCCTCGGTCGGCACGCGATCGCCGATGCCGGCCTGTTCTCGTCCGTCCTCGCGATCCAGAACCTGTGGCTCGCGGCCACCGCCGAAGGTCTCGGCCTCGGCTGGGTGTCGTTCTACCGCGAGGCCTGGCTGCAGGAACTGCTCGGGATCCCCGCGCACATCCGCCCGATCGCGTGGCTGTGCCTCGGCACCGTGAGCCACCTCGAAACCGTTCCCGACCTCGAACGGCACGGATGGCGCAACCGCCGTCCGCTCGCCGACGCCATCCACGACAACACCTGGAGCGACCGTGCCTGAAGGCCAGCCACTCGTCATCCCCGACGACGGACTCACCACCCGCCAGCGCCGCAACCGGCCGCTGGTGATGGTGCACACCGGCGACGGCAAGGGGAAGTCCACCGCCGCCTTCGGCCTCGCGATCCGCTCGTGGAACCAGGGCTGGAACGTCGGCGTCTTCCAGTTCGTGAAGTCGGCTAAGTGGCGCATCGGCGAGCAGACCGTGCTCGAACGTCTCGGCACCCTCCACGAGGAGACCGGCGAGGGCGGCCCCGTCGCCTGGCACAAGATGGGTTCGGGCTGGTCCTGGTCCCGCAAGGAAGGCACCGCCGAGGACCACGCCGCCGACGCCGTCGAGGGCTGGGCCGAGATCAAGCGGGCGCTTGCCGAGGAACGCCATGATCTCTACGTGCTCGACGAGTTCACCTACCCGATCAACTGGGGCTGGGTCGACATCGACGACGTCACCGACACGCTGGCCAACCGTCCGGGACGGCAGTACGTCGTCATCACCGGCCGCCGCGCGGACCCCAAGCTGATCGAGGTCGCCGACCTGGTCACCGAGATGACCAAGATCAAGCACCCGATGGACGCAGGCCAGAAGGGCCAGCGAGGCATCGAGTGGTAGCGCGGTGATCGAGCCTGTCGAGATTCCGCGCATCGTCGTCGCTGCCCCGGCCACCGGTCAGGGCAAGACGACGGTTGCCACGGGACTGATGGCCGCACTGGTGCGCGCCGGGCATGTCGTGAGCGGCCACAAGGTCGGCCCCGACTACATCGACCCCGGCTACCACGCCCTCGCGTGTGGCCGGCCCGGTCGCAACCTCGACCCGCACCTCGTCGGCGAATCGCTCGTCGCTCCGCTGTTGCTGCACGGGGCCGCTGTGCCGGTCCCGGCGGACGTCGCAGTCATCGAAGGCGTGATGGGCCTGTACGACGGCCGGATCGGCGGCGACGGCTTCTCCTCGACCGCCCACGTGGCCCGGCTGACCCGCACCCCGGTCGTGCTCGTCGTCGACATCTCGAAGTCGTCGCGGTCCATTGGCGCGGTCGTCCACGGCATGGCGACGTGGGATCCGACCATCGAGATTGCAGGCGTGATTCTCAACCAGGCGGGATCCGCAAGGCATGCTGAGGAGGTGCGTTCCTCGATCTCGGTGCCCGTGCTGGGGGTGATCCCCCGCAACCCCGACATCGCCACGCCCTCCCGCCACCTCGGCCTGGTGACGGCTGCCGAGCGCGGTGAGTCGGCCGACGTGGTTGCGCGACTGGCCGAGGTCGTGACCGAGCACGTCGACCTGGAAGCGGTCCTGGAGATCGCCCGGTCCGCCCCGCCGATCGACGCGGTCGCCTGGTCCCCGTCGGTGGTTGAGGTGCGAGCGCCAGCGAGCCCGTCGGTGGTTGAGGTGCGAGCGCCAGCGAGCCTCGAAACCCCCGCGCGCCGCCCCGTCGTCGCCGTCGCCGCCGGCCGCGCCTTCACCTTCCAGTACGCCGAGACCTCCGAACTCCTCGAAGCCGCCGGCTGCGAGGTCGTCCCGTTCGACCCGGCCCTCGACTCGACCCTTCCGGCCGGCACCGCCGGCCTGTACCTCGGCGGCGGCTTCCCCGAGGTCCACGCGAAGGACCTGACCGACAACGCAGCCCTGCGGGAGGAGATCCGCGCGGCCGTGGCCGACGGCCTGCCGACGGTCGCGGAGTGCGCCGGTCTGCTGTACCTCTGCCGCACGCTCGACGACGTCCCGATGGCCGGTGTCATCGATGCCGACGCCGCCATGAACGAGCGACTGACCCTTCGCTACCCGGTCGCGACCGGAGTCGCCGACACCTTGCTGACCCGCGCGGGTGAGCAGGTCACCGGACACGAGTTCCACCGCACCCAGGTCGCGCCGACATCCGGTGCCACCCCCGCGTGGGAGGTCGACGGCGAACAGGTCGGCTTCGCGTCGGACACCCTGCACGCGTCGTACCTGCACACCCACTGGGCGGGACATCCCCAGCTCGCCGCACGCTTCGCGGCCGCCGTACACGACAGGCACGCGCGTGGATGACCCGCTGCGCCACCACGGCGACTCCGAGGCCCGCGAGGCCGCGCTCGACTTCGCGGTCAATGTGTATCCGGGGCCGCGCCCGGACTGGCTCGACACTGCCCTGCGGGCCTCGCTCGACGAGGTCGGCGTCTACCCCAGCGCCGAGAAGGCCCAGCGTGCCGTCGCCGCCCACCACCGGCGTCCGTTCGACAACGTCCTGGTGACGGCGGGCGCGGCCGAGGCGTTCACCCTCATCGCGCGGCTGCGGCCGTGGAGTCGACCCGTCGTCGTGCACCCGCAGTTCACCGAGCCGCACGCGGCACTGGAGCAGGCCGGCCACCGGGTCCGGTCCGTCGTCCTCCCCCCGCCTTTCGCGCTCAACCCCGAACTCATCCCCGACGACGCCGACCTCGTCATCATCGGCAACCCGACGAATCCCACGGGCGCCCTCCACCCCGCCGAGGTGATCCGCTCGCTGCTCAAGCCGGGCCGGGTCGTCGTGGTCGACGAGGCATTCATGGACTGCGACCCGGACGAGTCCGAGTCACTGGCCGGTCTCCGCGTCGCCGGGCTCGTCGTGATCCGCTCCCTCACCAAGCACTGGGGCATCCCCGGCATCCGCGCCGGCTACCTCGTCGGCGACGCGATGGTCGTCGCCGGCCTCGCCCTGAACCAGGCCCCCTGGTCCGTCGGTACGACGGCCGCAGCCGCCGTCCTCGCCTGCACCTCCCCCGAGGCCGTCACCGAGGGCCGCCGTCGGGCAGAAGAGATCCGCGACTGGCGCGAGCACCTCGAGAAGGGCCTCGCCGACCTCGGCGTCCACCACCTCCCGTCGACCGCATCCTTCGTCCTGGCGCAGGTCGGCGACGGCGTCCACGCACGCCTCCGCACCGCCGGGATCGCCGTACGACGGGCCGACACCTTCCCCGGTCTGGACGACTCCTGGGTCCGCATCGCCGTCCGCCCCGAAGACGTCACCGACCAACTCCTCACCGCTCTCGCCGGCCTCTGATCCGACCGGGCGCAGAGGTCGAGGAGGTCGCTCTGCGACCGTCTCGAGACGCCGCCCCGGTGGTTGAGGTGCGAGCGAAATCTGGCGAGCCCGGTGGTTGAGGTGCGAGCGAAATCTGGCGAGCCCGGTGGTTGAGGTGCGAGCGAAGCGAGCCTCGAAACCCCCGGCCCTGACCACCAACTCTCCACAGGCTTGGTGGGGACTTTCCCCTGTCCACAGGCGGGTTTCCGCCGCTTCGCGATGTCGGAGGTCGGTGATCTAATGCATGTATGGATCTCGGAACCGACACCCGCTCTGACCGGGCCTTGTTGTCGGATCTCAGCAACGGCGTCAAGGTCCGCCAAGCTGCGCTGGTCAAGGAATGGATCGACATCGCGACCTGGGCCAGGCGCAACATCGTCACCAGCCCCGAGCAAGCCGCGACCATCGTCGACGGCGTCATCGACACCGGCGTCCCCATCGCCGGCGCCGGTGCACCGCTCGTGTCCGAGTTCAACCTGATGGAACTCATCGCCTTGCTCGGCCGCTCACCCGACGGTGGACGTGGGTACGTCGGGCGGATCATCGAGTGCGCCTGGCGCCTCCCCGGCATCTACGCGGCAGTGGTCGAAGGCAAGTTGGAGCCCTGGCGGGCCGAACGCATCGCCGACCTCACCCGGCCCCTCAACGCCGAAGCGGCTGCCTTCGTGGACCGCCAACTCGCTGCCGTCGGCGGCGTCGGCTGGGCTCAACTCGAACGCCTCGTCACCGAAGCGGTGATCCGGTTCGACCCCGAACGCGCCGAAGCCGAGCGCCAGGCCGCCGCCGATGCCCGCCGGGTCGACGTCGGTGAGGTCGACGCGAACGGGCAGGTCGAGTCCCACTCGGTTCTGGATGCCGCGGATGCTCATGACTTCGATCTCGCGTTGTCGCGTCGAGCCAAGATCCGCGGGCAGCTCGGCGACACCGACTCCTTCGACGTCCGCCGCTCCAAGTCCGTTGGCGACATGGCCCGCCAAGACCTGTCTCTGGACCTGCTGTTCGCCGACGAAGAGACCGGTGAAGTCGTGGCCGAGTCACCCGGCCGCAAGGTCGAGCTGAGCGTCCACATCACCGACACCGCCGTGACCTCTGACGATGAGGACAACCCGTTCGCGAACCCCGTCGGCCGCTGGGACCAAGGCCGCACCCCGATCTCCATCGCGCAGATCAAGGAATGGCTCCGCGCCCGCGACACCACGATCATCGTCCGCCCGGTGATCGACCTTTCTGATTGCGTCCCCGTCGATTCCTACGAGATCCCCGACCGCATCCGCAGACGGGTCGAGCTCCGGGATCACACATGCAGGTTCCCCTGGTGCAGCCGGCCAGCGGCGAAGTGCGATCTCGATCATGTGGTCCCGCACAACAAGGGCGGCCCGACCTGCACCTGCAACCTCGCCCCCGGATGCCGACGACATCACCGCGCCAAAACCTTCAGCAACTGGCGCTACACGGTGATCCTGCCCGGGCATTACCTGTGGATCAGCCCGAAAGGCCACCACTTCCTCGTCGGACCCGACGGCACCCGCGCACTCGACCCACCCCCTCGTCGACCCCGACGAATAACTCCCCCGCCCCCGCACCCCGCCCACCAGCGGGGCCAGTGGCATGCCCGCTCATGGCTCCAGAGTCGGGCGGTCCGGGATCCGGCGAGACCGTTCAGCGAGGCGACGCGGACATCGTGTGGTCGTGCATTCACTGGGTGAACGCCAGACCACACAATCATTGGGACCAGCGATCAGAGATCGCCCGCTACTGCCGCCAGTCGGGCAAAGCGTCGGAGTTCGCTCATGCCGCGACCCGCTCGGTCGTGCCGATCAGCGGTCGCCCCCTGTCTCAGCGGAGCTCGCGAGCGGCCTTCACTTCTCGACGAACCTCGTCGGTGTCGAAGACGTATTTGACCTTGAACTCGACGAGGCCGAGTTCGGTCTGCAGATCCTGGCTGAGCGCGTATCCACGCCGATCGTGATCCAGGTGATTGAAACCCATCCCATAGCCGATCGACGCCGTGTACTCGTCGACCCAGGCGCGGATGCGGTCGCGGAGCGCAGGCGTGATCGGAAGAAGATCTTCCGGCTCGCGCTCCGACACGAAGAGGTATTCGAACTTGGAGCCTGGGTAGTCCTGACCCGAATCGAGCCAGAGAGCCACTCCACTTACGTCGTCGGTCATGAGCCGAATCGTCATTCGATCATCGCGCACATGGTGATGCTTGCACGCCCTGAGGTGAGCGCCCATGGCGCAACCCGGGCGCTCGTGCCGAGAATCGGGCGCTTCGTGGTTCCATCGGCGAATGACCAATTGGGAGGAGCTTCGCGATGCCTACGGCTCCGCTGAGCTCGTTCCGGCGCTGCTTGCTGCTGCGGAGGAATCTGGCGTCGTGTTCGGGCCGGCGTGGGATGACGTGTGGAGTCACCTGTGCCACCAAGGAACGGTGTACAGCGCGAGCTATGCGGCGGTCCCGCTTCTAGCTGACATGTGTTCGCGGCTCCCGGTTCGCGGCTACATGCCAGGACTCCAGTTGGCTGGCTCGATCCTCGCTTCCACAGACGGCCCAGGAGACCCGACGGAGGTGCGCGCGTCGTTCGCCGCCGAGATCTCTCAACTGCGGGACATCGCGGAAGCCGCTTTGCCGCTGGCGGAGAGCGACACCGAGTTCATCTACGCACTTGAAGCGCTGGCGGCCTTCGAGGACTTGGGCGTTTGGCAGCAGACGCTCAACTACCTCGCAGACGGCGAAGCGCCCCTCACCTGCAACCAGTGCGGAGACGAGTTACTCGTTCAGTTGGATGACGTCCCACCCAAGGTTGCGACCTGGCACGCAGCCGATGGAAAGCGAGACGTCGTGGCCATCGAGGCGCCCGCCGGGACGCCTGAGGCTCGGCTCTGGAGCCTCGCCACCATCCACGACCGGGCGGCGGTGGCCGAGAGCCTTCGCTTCTGCTTCGGCTCATCGAACTGCCCTGCATGCGGCGCCCAGTTGAACATCGCTGAAGTCTTCGCGTGATTCGCTCTGTCATTCCGCAGACAGCGCTCGAACCTGCCGAGGAGCGCGGTTCACCGACACCTCGATCACGATGTGGTGTCGACGCCTGCCAACGTGATGACCATCGGGCACGCTGCTCAGGTGAGTATTCGTGGATGGGATCCACCCGCGGCGCCGCAACTCCGTCCCAGTCCAGAGCCGACCCCGTCTCGAGCGCTGCCCATCGCCATCGCCCTGACAGTTGCTCTGCTGCTCGGCAGCGCCGTCGTCGCGGCGATGGCGTTCTATCACTACGCCAGCACCGACCATCTCGGCGTGCTCGACGACCCCGACGTAGTAGAGGCAATCGACATCGCATGCAGTCGAATGGAGGAGTCTGTTCGCGCATCAGCCCCGCTGCCGAACGACTCAGCAACCGCCGTCGCCGCAGCGATGCGCAACCAGAACACTGCGATCACCGCGATGATCGGCGACATCCGGTCGATCGGAACCGACAAGCTGGCGGGCGACCATCCGGCCGAGGCCTGGCTCGCCGACTGGGAGATCCTGATTGACCTGCGCGAGGCCTACGCTGACGCGCTGACACGGGGCGAACGTCCGGTCTTGACCGTCCCAATGACTGACGGCCTCCCCATCACGACTCGCATGGATGACGCGGCCGATTGCCGGGTGGCAGCAGCTCTGGCAAAACCGCCGCTTCCACGCTCGTGATGGCGGGACCCTGAGCTTCCGACACAATCGTGTGATGTCGACGGAACTCAGCTACGACGCCGTGGGGCACACCCACGTAGCCGACGACAACTGGGCTTCCACGCCAGCGGGCTACCGCCGCTACGAGAAGTCGACGCACCTCGGGGACGGCGAGCAGTTGTGGCTTGAGGCGTCGACGGCGGTGCTGCGGTGGTCGGTCAAGACACGCAGCGGCTTCGCGGTCCTGTCCGAGCCGGGTGAGGAGCTGCGCGTCCGGGAGAGCCAGGACCGCACACTGGTCGCGTCCCTCGGACCGTTCGAACTGCGGGAGCCCGTCACAGTGGTCGCGGTCATTGATGATGCGAACCGTTGTGGATTCGCGTACGGGACCCGCGACGGACATCCGGTCTCAGGCGAGGAGGCGTTCATCGTCCACCGCACACCGGACGGCGCTGTCTGGCTGACGCTGCGTTCCCTGACGCGTCCGGCGCGCGGGACCTGGCGCCTCGCCTTTCCAGCCGCGCTCGTCGCTCAGCGGTGGTACCGCTTCCGCTACGCGCGGGCTCTCCGCACCTGACCCGCGCTACGCCCCGCCCGCACCCACCGACGACGCAATCACGGCAGCGGTGACAGCCGCAGTGACGGCGGCGTGTGTGGCAGCGACGGCGGCCTTGCCCGCCGTACCGGCCCACTCCCCCTTGGCAATGACCTTGGCGCGCTTGACTGCCGCGGAGCGCTCGGGTCGTGGGGCGATGCGCTTGATCGCGTTGCCTGCCCACAACAGTCCGATCAACGGCCCGGTGGTGTCGTCCGGTTCTGCGTCGCCCAGGAGCACACCCATCACCCTCGCAACGAGTGCATCGCGCCGGGCGGAGTCGACGACGTCGTACCGGACGACGGGCACCAGACCGAGCACCCTCTCGCGGCGCGGCGCCAGAGCACCTTCGGCCACCAACTGCTCGAACACCAGCGCGCGCGTGCCCTTGCCGATCCGAGGCACCAGCGAGGCTGGTTTGTGATCGCGGTCGGGCTTGATCCGCGACAACGCACGGTCGAGCGCGGCGTCGCCCAACGGAGCGTCGCCAACCAAACGGACACGAGCCTTCCTGCCCTCGCCCGCCACGTCACAGCGCTCCGCGAGCACCAGGTCGACCAACGCGGCGCCGCCCGTCACCGGCTCCGACTCGGTGGAGCCGAGCAGGCTCTTGCCGGTCGCGGGATCGATCGAGATCAACGTCAGATCAGCGGCAACGCCCATGCTGTGACGATAGTCGCGGTCCGGGCGGCGGTACCCCTGTCCGTGGCGGCGCAGGATGCCCTAAAGTCAGCCCCGTAGGTCCAGGAAGCCGGTGAGAGTCCGGCACAGTCGCGCTACTGTGACACCGCCCCTTGATCGGAGCGGTGAAGTCAGACCCGAGGCCCTTCACCTCAATCCGAACCGAGCAGGGACGCAGAATCCCTGAGGAGGACACATGTCTCAGATCACCGCCACCCCCACCGCAGGCGCCGTTGCCGTCCCGGTGGTCCCGCTGCTGAAGCTCGGGACGTGGGTTGTCTTCTTCGGCCTGCTCGC
Organism: Nocardioides sp. WS12; assembly: GCF_014108865.1. Classification (NCBI taxonomy): domain Bacteria; kingdom Bacillati; phylum Actinomycetota; class Actinomycetes; order Propionibacteriales; family Nocardioidaceae; genus Nocardioides; species Nocardioides sp. WS12. The sequence goes on from NZ_CP053928.1 coordinate 3,818,362, forward strand.
GATGCTCGCGATCTTCTTCGTCAGCAGCGACCAGGGCGCTGTCTCGCTCTTCGCCGGCAACGGCGTGCACGAGTGGGTTCACGACGCCCGCCACCTCCTCGGCTACCCCTGCCACTGAGCTCGTGAGCACCGCCTCTAAGGACAAGTCTGTCCTCAGCCCGGGCGCCTTCCTGATCCGCGGCCTTGCCGCGGGTCTCGTGGCCGGCCTGCTTGCCTTCATCGTGGCGTTCGCCTTCGGTGAGCCGTACGTCGACGACGCGATCGCCCTCGAAGAGGCCGCTGCCGCACAGGCGCCCGCCGAGGAGCACCCGGCCGACCACGCCGACGAAGACGAAGCCGGCATCGTCGAGATCTCGCGCGACAACCAGAAGAGCTGGGGCCTGCTGACCGGAACGCTCGTCGTCGGCACCGCCCTCGGCGGACTGGTCTCGCTCGCGGTCGCAGCCGTCGTCGGTCGCCTCGGCAACCTGTCGGCCCGCGGTTCCACTGCACTGGTCGCGCTGATCGGATTCGTAGCAATCGCGCTCGTGCCGTTCACCAAGTACCCCGCCACGCCTCCTGCTGTCGGCAGTGGCGAGACGATCGGCGGCCGTACGGCGTCGTACTTCGCCCTGCAGTTGGTGTCGGTCCTGGCCGCCATCGCGATGGTCGTCCTGGCCAACAAGCTGCGCGGCCGGTTCGAGGCCTGGACCGCCGCCACGATCGCGGCACTCAGCTACGTCGTCATCGTTGCGGTGACCGCGTTCCTGCTCCCGACGGTCAACGAGCTCGGCGACTTCCCGGCGGACACGCTCTGGTACTTCCGCCGCTCCTCGCTGCTCGTCCTCGCCACGATGTGGGCAACGATCGGCGTACTGCTGGTGGCGCTCGTCGGACGCCTCCACGACCGCGCGGTCGCCGAGGCCAACCGGCGCGAGCTCGCCGCCAGCATCTGATCGGACACTGAATGTTCAGCACCGCCATCGGGCTGGTGCTCGGCTTCGCCGCGGATCGCCTCCTGGCCGACCCGCGGCGTGGCCATCCGGTCGCCGGTTTCGGCCAGGTGGCCGCAGCACTGGAGAAGCGCGTCTGGCGCGATGACCGCCCCACCGGTGTCGGGTACGTCGCCGTGCTGGTCGGCGGCACAGTGGCGATCGGTGTCGTGGCTGATCGCGCCACCCGCGCCCACCCGCTCCCCCACACGCTGCTGACCGCAGCGGCCACCTGGGCCGTCCTCGGCGGCACCTCGCTCGACCGGGAGGCAGCCGCCGTCAGCGGACTGCTCGCCGACGACCGGCTGCCCGAGGCGCGGGTCCAGCTCACGCATCTCGTCGGCCGCGACACCTCGCAACTGGAGGAGCCGGAGATCGTCCGCGCGACTCTCGAGTCGCTCGCGGAGAACACCTCCGACGCCGTGGTCGCTCCGCTCGTGTGGGGCGCTGTCGCCGGCGTCCCGGGCTTGATCGGCTACCGGGCCGCCAACACGCTCGACGCCATGGTCGGCCACCGGAGTCCGCGCTACGAGCGGTTCGGCTGGGCCGCGGCGCGGTTCGATGATCTGCTCAACCTGCCCGGCTCGCGGCTCACCGCCTTCCTGGCCGTGGCGCTCGGCGACGACCACGCCGGCGCATGGCGGGCCTGGCAGCGCGACGCCGCGGGCCACCCCAGCCCCAACGCCGGTCCCGTCGAGGCAGCCTTCGCCGGCGCCCTCGGCATCCACCTCGGCGGCACCAATGACTACGCCGGGCGTATCGAGCACCGGGCGGTGATGGGCGATGGCCCCGCGCCCCGAAGGGCCGACCTCGACAACGCCCGCAGGCTCGCGCGGCGCATCGGATGGGCGGCGGCAGCGACCGCTGCCGGCGTGGCCCTGGCCGTGCGCTCGCGAAACTGACGCAGGAATATTCGGGAATCAGGTATCACCGGGTCCGGTCCCGACTCTGAGGAGGGTCAGTCACACCCCTCGGAAAGGAACCTGACCATGCGTCTCCAACCCTCCAGTGCAATTGCCCGAGCCGTCCCGGCCGGCGCGATTGCCCTCGCCTTCGCTGCGGCCTCCACGGTCGCCGCACTCGGCGACCCGGGCGTGAGCCCCCAGCACTACACCGATGCACTCGCCCCCGGCGCCTCGGTCACCATCACCAAGACGGTGGAGACACCGCCCATCCCGCCGAACCCCGACATCGTCTTCCTGGCGGACACCACCACCAGCATGACCGCGAGCATCGGGAACGTGCAGGCCAATGCCAACAGCATCGTCAGCCAGATCCTGGCGGCGCAGCCGACGGCCCAGTTCGCGGTCGCCGACTACAAGGACACCGCCGACGCCAGTGGTCACTTCCTGCTCCGGCAGCAGTTGACCGGCAACGCCGCCGACGTCACCGACGGCATCGGCGAATGGACCCCGCTCTCCGGTGGCGGCAGCGACGCGGCTGAGGACTGGATCGGCGCGCTGGCGGACATCCCGACCGCGGTCGACTTCCGTGACAACGGCAGCCCGATCGTCGTGATGTTCGGTGACTCGACCAGCCACGACCCGTCGGCCGGCGCCACGCTGGCCTCCGCGACCGCAGACCTGCAGGCGGCGGGCATCCGGGTCATCGCGATCTCGGTCCCCGGCACCGACGGCTACCTGTGGGACGGCCTCAACACGACCGGCCAGGCCTCGTACGTCACCTCACAGACGGGCGGCACGCTCACCAACGCCAACCCCGACGAGGTTTCGGACGTGATCCTCAGCCAGCTGCAGAACCTGCCGGCCGAGGTCACCCACGAGGTCTCCTGTGACCCGGGCGTGACGGCCACGTTGACGCCTGCTTCGCAGACCGTCACCAGCGGGGCCTCGACCACCTTCGAGGAGACCATCACCCTCGCCAGCGACGCGCCCCAGGGCGAGACCGTGTCCTGCACGGTGTCGTTCAAGGTCAACGGCTCGGTCCCCGGCCCGGAGTTCGTGCAGACCGTCGACATCGACGTCCTGGACGTGACCCCGCCGGTCGTCACCGTCGAGAGCAAGGTCGTCGAGGCGACCAGCCCTGACGGCGCCGTCGTCGACTACGACGCCAGCGCGGTGGACAACGTCGACGGACCGCTCACGCCCACCTGCGTTCCGCCCTCGGGCTCGCAGTTCGCGCTCGGGACGACCCCCGTCGACTGCGAGGCCACCGACGCTGCCGGCAACACCGGCTACGGCTCCGGCACGATCGAGGTGGTCGACACGACCCCGCCGACCGTCACCTGCGCCGAGTCGACCAACCCGGGCCTCCACGTGCCGTTCGCGGGTCAGACCCGGCCGAACCCGCAGGGCCAGAACCAGGACGGCTTCTACCGGCTCGACGCGACCGACATCGTCGACACCGACCCGGACGTGTACCTGCGCGACAGCGGCAGTGGCCACGTGTGGGGTCCGTTCGCCAGCGGCCAGAAGATCAAGTACACCGAGGCGAACTCGGGCCCCAAGGAGAAGGCAATGCCCGGCGACATCCTGCACCTGACCGGTACCGGTGACGCCGAGCTGTACGCCGTGGACTTCTCGGGCAACACCGCCGCACCGGTGGACTGCCTGGTCCCCGCGCCGCCGCAGTAACAGCAGCATCCTCGTACCGGCCCTGTCGGCGTGACCTCCGGGTCAGGCCGGCAGGGCCGGTCCCGTTGCTCCGATGATCTCCTCGGAGTTCCGGCCGACCCAGCGCAGCAGCGGTACCAGCACGGCGGCCAGTTCCTCGCCCAACGGCGTGAGGCTGTAGTCGACGCGCGGCGGCATCACCGGCTTCTGGTCGCGATCGACCAGTCCGTCGGCCTCGAGCGTCTTGAGGGTCTGGGCCAGCATCTTCTCGCTGATGCCCTGGGCGCGACGGCGCAGCTCGCTCCAACGCTGCGGCCCGTCGGTCAGCGAGACCAGGACCAGCACACCCCACTTGCTGGTGACGTGGTCGAGCAGCACCCGGCTTGAACAGGCCGCGGGAAACACCCCACCGGGGAACTGCTCAAAGATCGACTCGGACACCTTACTTACTGCCACGCCAGTACCTTACCTCAAAGTGCGTACTAACTTTTGGGAAGTAACTTCACCGAGGGCAGGTTGAGGCCGACATCACCGTTCCTCCACCGAAAGGCACCACGATGTCCAGCAAGTCCCTCGTCGTCACCGGAGCCACCGGCCAGCTCGGCCGCCTCGTCGTCGAATCCCTCCTCGAGAAGGGCGTCTCCCCCGAACGGATCGTCGCCACGGCCCGCGACACTTCCCGGCTCAGCGACCTCGCCGACCGCGGCGTCCAGGTCCGCCACGCCGACTACACCGACCCGACCTCCCTCAAGGAAGCCTTCGCCGGCGCCGACCGCGTCCTGCTCATCTCCGGCAGCGAGGTCGGACAGCGGGTTCCCCAGCACCAGAACGTCATCGACGCAGCCCAGGAGGCCGGCATCGAACTGCTGGCCTACACGAGCGTCGCCAACGCCGACACGTCCGGCCTGGCGCTCGCCACCGAGCACATCGCCACCGAACAGGCGATCGTCACCTCCGGTCTCCCCCACAGCCTGCTGCGCAACAGCTGGTACACCGAGAACTACACCGGCCAGCTCCCGACGTACCTCGAGCACGGCGCCGTTCTCGGTGCCGCAGGCGAAGGGCGCGTCAGCGCAGCCACCCGGGCCGACTTCGCGGAGGCCGCAGCGGTCGCACTCCTGGCCGAGGAGCCGAAGCGGGTCTACGAACTGGGGGGCGCCGCCTTCACGATGGCCGAGCTCGCCGCGACCGTCACCGAGGTGACCGGCCAGGAGGTCAGCTACAACGACCTGCCGGTCCCGGCTCTCACCGAGGTCCTCGTCGGTGCCGGTCTCCCCGAGCCGTACGCCGCGATCCTCGCCGACGCCGACCAGGGACTTGCGCGCGGAGAGCTCTACGTCGAGACGACCGACCTGGAGGCTCTGCTCGGCCGCCCGGCGACGTCGCTCACCGACGCCGTGCGATCCGCTGCGGCCTCCACCAGCGTCACTGGATGACGAACCCGGGACTGGTGCCGGTGAACGGGGTGACCGCACCGCCCAGGCCCCGGGCGTCACCGAAGTACCTGATCCGGTAGGTGCCCGGCGGCGTCCTCGCATCGGTGCGCCAGGCGATCGTTGCCTGACCGTTGCCGAGCGGGAAGCCCTTCCACACGAAGCGGGTCGAGAAGTCGCCGTCGTCGGCCACCCGGATCCAGCGATCACCGTTCCTGCGCTCGACGGCCAGGTAGCTGCCGCCCAGGCGAAGGTTGTTGTTGGGGTTCGCTCCGGCGAAACCGACCATGACCAGCTTCCCTCGCCGGTACGTCCGCTCGGGCGCGAGCGTCACCTGTCCGAACCGTCGCCCGAGCGGGAGGACGTCGGGGGCCGGCAGGGTCAAGGGGCTGCGAATCTGCTCACGGCTGCGGTCCCGTTCCTTGGCTCCGAGGGCGACCGGACGGCGGTCCCGCATCGCCGTTGCCAGACCTGCGGCGACCTGCATGAACGCCGGGAGTTCCCAACGGCCGAACAGGGTGCTCGACCCCTCGTACTGGTCGGCCGTGTACTCCTCGGGCGTCGTCACGTAGTGCGCGTAGGCGTTGGCGTACCCCTGAACGAGCACGTTCTTGATCGGGGCACCCACGATGGCGGCCACGGTACGGCGCAGGCGCAGACCACTCACGATGGTCACCTCGCCCGGGATGCCGATCAGGTACAGCTGGCCGATCCGCATCAACTGGACCGGGAGCTTCTGCTGGACCAGGTCGAGGTCGCCGACCGGGAGCGGGATGCGCTTGGGTGCCTGGCAGGCCTTGAACGCCGGGCTCACCGTGTAGACCGCGGACATGAGCAGGTCGGCGACGGGGTTGAGGAGGCCGTCGTTCTCCTCGAACAGCGGCAGCCCGCCGCCGCCGTCCTCGGTGCTGCCGCCCGTGAAGCCGACGCCGAGACCGGCCGAGCAGGTCCGGTGCTGCTGGCCGTCAGGGGTGTACTTCCCGCTGACGGTCACATCGGACATGTCGACGTAGATGATCCGTGAATCGACACCGCCCGCGACCACCGTGCCGCTGGTGTCCGTCGTGCTCCGGGCAGCGGCGAACTGACGCGTGCCGAGGATGCGGGTGTTGCTGAACTCGTTGGTCGTGGGGCCGTCGGTGGGGTGCAGGTTGAGGTTCGGCGACATGTCGCCAGCGTTGGTCTGCGCGAACGAGGCAATGAACGCCGGGTCGGTGTGGCGGAGGTAGTCGACGCCGCGCACCTCGCGCTCCCAGTGGTACTCCGCGTATCCCTTGTTGTCGGGGCTGATCAGGGTGTTGTGCGTGGACATGCTGGTCGCGTGGACGGGGAACCAGTTGATGGCGCCGACGAGCCCGCCGTTGCGGCGCACCTGCATCGTGGTGCTCTGCGAGTCGATCGCATCGGGGAAGACAGCCCGGTCGGCGGCCGGGTTGCGGTTGAAGGCGCTGCGCGCCCGGTTGACGCTCGAGTTCGTCAGCCGTGTGGACCGCAGGCTGAGCGCTGAGGGCGCCAGGTCCGCGTGAGCGCGGGCAATCGACGAAACGATGCCTGCGACGATCGCGTCGAACGTCTTGGCGTGGTAGCCGGCAGTCGTCAGGTTGTAGAGCTGGTGGTGCGAGAAGCCGCCCGGCCCCGCATGGGTGTGGGTGGCCGTCAGCATCACATTCGTCTCGCCGTACGTCGCTCCGTACCGGTCCCGCAGCCGCGCCAGAACGGCGTCGCGCACGCTCTGGAAGACCATTCCGATGTCGGCGACCACGTGCACGACCCGACGGCCCGTACCCCGGTCGACGACGATGAACGCCCGGGAACGCTGGCGCATGTGCAATCCGCTGGAGATCTGGGTGATGTCGCCGTACCCCATCATCCCGTTGTTGGCCGACTGTCCCGTGACATCGGCAATGCCGCGTCCCACGAGGTACGGCGTTCCCGACGCAGACTGGACCGCGGCTCCGGCGCGGGCCGGGTCGACCACCGGGCCGCTCACGACCGGGGCGAACACACTCGCGACGACCAGGATGACCAGGCCCGCGATCAGGCGACGAAGGGGGCGCATGGAGCCTCACTCAACTTCCGGGTGGACACGACGCCGTTGCGTCGCACCCCCACCGTCACATCGTGCGGGCCAGAGGTGAAACATCCAGTTCTCGCGGCATTGACCCACTTCGCTTGTTGATCCGCGCAGAACCAGGTGTTTCACAGCGAGGGGTCGCAAGCCCGAACCTTGCGGCGTGACCAGGACCACGAAGATCGTGACCGCCGCCCTCGCTGCCGCGCTGTTGACCGCCGTGCCCACGCAGACGCAGGCCGATGCGTCCGGCCACCAGCCGCGCTACCGCGAGTACGTCGCGCTGGGCGACTCGTGGAGCGCCGATGTCCTCACGACGTTCCCCCCGGCGACGAAGTTCGTTCCCCTCGACTGTGCCCAGTCGTCGACCAACTATCCGCGCCAGGTCGCCGCAGCGCTCGGCGTGCGCACGTTCCGCGACGCAACCTGTGGCAGCGCCACCAGCGACCACTTCGTGCAGCCGCAACGCGGACTCCCTCTCGGCGGCGTGGCCCCGCCCCAGTTCGACAAACTCACGAGGACCACGGACCTCGTCACGGTCGGCATCGGCGGCAACGACATCGGACTGGCCGAGGCCATCACGGGTTGTCTCAACCTCCTGCCCGTCGACCTCGGCCTGCCCGCACCGCTCGGCCGTCCGTGCAGCAAGTCCTTCACCGCCGGTGGGATCGATCGGTTCGTGGAGCGCATCACGGCCACCGAGCCGAAACTCCGGAAGCGGTTGCGCGAGATCCACCGCCGCTCTCCGCGAGCCGACATCTTCCTCGTCAACTACCTCAACGGCATCCCCGCGTCCGGCAAGGGCTGCTGGCCGATAATTCCGATCGCCGACGCCGACGTGGCCTACATCCAGAAGACCTTCCTCAGGCTCAACGCGATGTTGAAGCGGGTGGCGAAGGCGGACAAGCACACGCGGTTGATCGACACCTACACCCCGACGATCGGGCACGACATGTGCCAGCGCCCCGGCAAGGCGTACGTCGAGGGCCTGGTCCCGCTCTCCTTGGCCAACCCGACGCTGGTCGCGTTTCCGTTCCACCCCAACCAGTTCGGAGCCGACGCACAGGCGCGGATCGTCACCAAGGCGATCCGCAGAAGCTGAGGTCAGCGGGTCCGCAACCAGCGCATCGCGTCGGCCACGGAGCTGACGGTCACGACGCCCGCCGGCCCCGCCGCCCGTCGTACGACGACCACGGGGATGCCGAGCTCGGCAGCGGCCTCCATCTTCGGCCACGTGTAGCTGCCACCGGAGTCCTTGGTGACCAGCACGTCGCGGTCGACCATGAGGGCCCGTTCGCCGTCGAGCGTGTAAGGACCGCGGGAGGTCAACAACTCCCACGTTTCAGGCAGTTCGATGTCGGGCTCGTCCACGACCCGCGCGAGCACGTGCAGGTCGCGCAGCTTGGGTACGAAGCGCGCCAGTTCCTGTCGACCGACGGTCAGGAACGGCCGGTGGCCGAGTTCGCCGGCCACGGTCGCAGCCTGTTCGTGGGTGTCCACCCAGATCCACGACGGCGTCGCGCGGTCGCCCCAGCCGGGGCGCTCGAGCCGCAGCAGCGGCTTGTCCTCGGCCGCGCAGGCCGCTGCAGCGTTGGTGCTCATCCCGAGGGCGAACGGGTGCGTGGCGTCGACCACGACGTCGTACTCCGCCAGCGCAGAGCGCAGGCCCTCGACGCCACCGAAGCCGCCAATGCGGACCGGGCCGACGGGCAACCGCGGCCGGGCCACCCGACCGGCGAGCGAGGAGGTCACGTCGATGCCGTCAGCCACCAGGGCTTCGGCCAGGTCGCGGGCCTCGCCCGTGCCGCCGAGCAACAAGACCTTCATGCCAGTCCTCCGGTGACCACGGGCAGGGCGGGCACGCCGTCCTGCGCCAGGTTGAGCAGTGCGTCGAGATCGAGGTGTTCCTCGACGAGATCGCCGAGGAGGTCGAGCCGCCTGGCCCGGGCCTCCGGGAACGAAACCGTCGACGCGATGCCGAGTGCGCCGGACAGAAAGGCGCTGCGGGCCGCGTCGTCCTCGAGGCTGCCGTGCACCATCGTTCCGGTCACGGAACCGCGGGTGCGCTCCCCCGTGATGCGACCGTGGTGGATCTCGTAGCCGGCCGGCTCGTGCAGGCGCAGGGTCTTCACCGCGTCGAAGTCGGTGACGAGATCGAGCAGGCCGAGACCCTCGACGACCGCGCCTGCGGATCCCTCGACACCTTCGGGGTCGGAGATCGTCGTCCCCAGCATCTGGCAGCCGCCGCAGATCCCGAGGACGGGCCGGCCGGCCGCGGCATGCCGCAGGATCGCCGCATCGAGGCCACGCGAGCGCAGCCACGCGAGGTCGGCGATGGTGGAGCGGGTGCCGGGCAGCACGACCAGGTCGGCGTCCGCGAGCCGCGACGGGTCGGACACGAAGGAGACATCGAGGCCGGGCTCGAGGCCGAGCGCGTCGACGTCGGTGAAGTTGCTGATCCGGGGCAGGCGCACCACAGCCACCTTCAACGCACCCTCGACGGGTGCCCGACGGCCCTGCAGGTCGAGCGCGTCCTCGGAGTCCAGCCACAGGTCCGGGTGCCACGGCAGGACGCCGTACGTCGGCCGTCCGGTACGGCGCTCCAGGTCGTCCAACCCGGGGCGGAGCAGGTCCACGTCGCCACGGAAACGGTTGACCAGGAAGCCCGCGATCAGCCGCTGGTCGGCCTCGTCGAGCAGCGCGAGGGTGCCGAACGCCGAGGCGAACCAGCCACCGCGGTCGATGTCGCCGACGACCACGGTCGGAACCGTGCCGTGCTGCGCGAGGCCCATGTTCACGTAGTCGCTGGAACGCAGGTTGATCTCGGTCGGGCTGCCGGCCCCCTCGGCGACGACCAGGTCGAATCGCGACCGCAGGTCGTCGAACGCCGCGAACGCGCTCTCCGCGAGCCGCTGTCGACCGGTCTGCCAGTCACGCGCCGACACCTCGCCGTCGGGCTGCCCCATCCGGATCACGTGGCTGCGGCGGTCACTGCCCGGCTTCAGCAACACGGGGTTCATCGCGACCTCGGGCACGACACCAGCAGCGAGCGCCTGCACCCACTGGGCGCGGCCGATCTCTCCCGGTGTGCCGTCGGGTGACGTCACGACCATCGAGTTGTTCGACATGTTCTGCGCCTTGTACGGCGCCACCGAGATGCCACGCCGCGCAAGCGCCCGACACAGCCCGGTCACGACCACGCTCTTGCCGGCGTCGGAGGTCATGCCGGCCACCAGCAGGGCACTCATTGTCGGCGTCCCCGGAAGACCCGCGGCGCGAGCGACGGCGGCACGGCGCCACCCTCGCGCACCCAGTCCACGACGTCCTCCGTGGTCCCTTCGGACAGCACGCCACCGAGCCACGTGTCCTTGGGACGGCGACCGCCCGGGAAGTAGGTGAAGTCGCGCACCAGCACGACGTTGCTGCGGTCGCACTCGTCGAGACAGTCCACGACCCGCACCCGGATCCGCGGTCCGCGGCGGCCGGCAGGGTCATCGAGTGCCTCGATCGCGTCGCGCTGGGCGCTGTGGTCGACAGCGGGGTGCTTCTTCGTCGTACCGCAGCAGCAGTCGCGGCACAGCAGGACGTCGCGGTCAGGCAGCGCCATCGGAGTCCTCCAGCGGCAGTTCCGGGGCACGGATCAGGAACAGGTCCATCACCCAGCCGGCCTCCGCCTTCGCCTTCGCGCGTGCCTCGACCAGCGCCGATCGCACGGCTCCGACGCGACCGCTGACGAGGTGCTCGCCGACGCCGCCGAGGTTGGCGCCCCACCAGATGTGCCAGTCCTCGAAGCCGTCGAGATCCACCCCGGACGTGAGCATCACGACGAGGTTGTTCTGTCCGGACGTGACGTCGTGGCGCAGTCGCCGTGCGGTCGTGACGTGGACGGGCTTGCCGACCTGGTGCAGGACGATGCGGTGGCGCGCGGCCAGCATCTGCGGCGCGCTGATGCCCGGCAACACGTCGAACTCGAGATCAATCGTTGCGCCGAGCTCCTCGACGATCCGGATCGTGCCGTCGTACAACGAGGGGTCGCCCCACACGAGGAAGGCAGCGACTCCTCCGCGCTCCTCGAGCACGTCGCGGTAGGCCGTGAGCCGGGCGTCGTACCAGTCGGCCACGGCGCCTTCGTAGCCCGCGCGATCCAGGCCCGGAGACCGGTCCCGCTCGGGATCGCGCACCACGACCAGCTCGACACCATGCGCTTCGCACACGGCCCGTCGTACGGCGAGCAGGGAGTCGTCGTCCCCCTTCTGGACCGCCAGCGCGTAGTCACAGCCCCGGAGCGCCTCGGCGACTTCAGGAGTGACGTGCTGCGGCCCCATTCCGAAGCCGAGGATCCTGACCTTCACGCTCATCGGTCCTCGAGGTCGCCTTCGACGTCGAGGTACGCCTGCTGCAGCGCGGCCAGGATCTCCGGGTCCGGCTCGGCCCACAGGCCGCGGTCCTTCGCCTCGTGGAGTCGCTCGACGATGCTGCGCAGCGCCCACGGGTTCGACTTGCGCAGGAACTCCTGGTTGGTCTCGTCGAGGACGTACTCCTTGGCCAGCGACTCGTACATCCAGTCGTGGACGACGCCGGCCGTGGCGTCGAAGCCGAAGAGGTAGTCGACGGTCGCCGCGAGCTCGAAGGCGCCCTTGTAGCCGTGGCGCTGCATCGCGCCGATCCAGCGCGGGTTGACGACGCGGGCCCGGAAGACGCGGTTGGTCTCCTCCTGAAGCGTGCGCGTGCGGACCGCATCGGGGGTGGTCGAGTCGCCGACGTACGCCTTCGGATTGGTGCCCGACAGCGCACGCACGGTGGCGACCATGCCGCCGTGGTACTGGAAGTAGTCGTCGCTGTCCGCGATGTCGTGTTCGCGGGTGTCGATGTTCTTGGCGGCGACCTTGATCCGCTTGTAGTTGCTGCGCATGTCCTCCGCAGCGGGCACCCCGTCGAGGCCGCGGCCGTAGGCGAAGCCGCCCCACGCCGTGTAGACCTCGGCGAGGTCGGCGTCGTCGCGCCAGGTGCCGGACTCGACGGCCTGCAGGATGCCGGCGCCGTACGACCCCGGCTTGGAGCCGAAGATCCGCGTCGTCGAACGGCGCTCGTCCCCGTGCTCGGCCAGGTCGGCCTGCGCGTGGGCGCGGACGAAGTTCTTGTCGGCCGGCTCATCGAGAGCGGCAACCAGCTTCACTGCGTCGTCCAGCATCGCGACCACGTGCGGGAACGCGTCCCGGAAGAACCCGGAGATCCGAACCGTGACGTCGATGCGCGGACGCCCCAGCTCCTCCAGCGGTACGACGACCAGGTTGGTCACGCGACGCGAGGCCTCGTCCCACTCGGGCCGGACGCCCAGCAGGGAAAGGACTTCGGCGATGTCGTCGCCGGAGGTGCGCATGGCCGACGTACCCCAGACCGACAGGCCGACCGACTCGGGATAGGAACCCTCGTCGTCGAGGTAGCGCTGGATCAGCGAGTCGGCCATCGCCTGGCCGGTCTGCCACGCCAGGCGCGACGGGACCGCTCGCGGGTCGACGGTGTAGAAGTTGCGGCCGGTCGGCAGCACGTTGACCAGGCCGCGCAGCGGCGAACCGGACGGACCGGCCGGCACGAAGCCGCCGTTGAGGGCGTGCAGGGTGTTGTCGAGTTCGTCGGTGGTGCGGGCGAGCCGCGGGACGACCTCGGTCGCAGCGAACGTCAGGACCTGACGGACCTCCGGCGAGGCGGTCAGTTCCTCGACCCGGGCCGGGTCCCAGCCCGCCTTGTCCATTGCCTCGACGAGTTCGCGGGCCTCGGCCTCGACCCGGTCGACGTCCGTGGTGGGTGCGTCGACGGCCAGCCCGAGGGCGGACCGCAGCCCGGGCACCGACTGGGCCTGTCCGCCCCACACCTGCGAAGCGCGCAGGATCGCGAGCACCAGGTTGACCCGGGCCTCGCCTTCCGGCGCCTGACCCAGGATGTGCAGGCCGTCGCGGATCTGGGAGTCCTTGATCTCGCACAGCCAGCCGTCGACGTGCAGCAGGAAGTCGTCGAACTGCTCGTCGTCCGGGCGCTCCTCGAGGCCGAGGTCGCGGTGCATCTCAGCGGCGTGCATGAGCTGCCAGATCTCGCCACGGATGGCCGCGAGCTTGCCCGGGTCCATCGCGGAGATCTTGTCGTACTCCTCGAGCAGGCCCTCGAGTCGCGCGATGTCGCCGTAACTCTCGGCACGCGCCATCGGCGGCACCAGGTGGTCGATGATCGTCGCGTGCGCGCGGCGCTTGGCCTGCGCGCCCTCGCCCGGGTCGTTGACGAGGAACGGGTAGATCAGCGGCATGCTGCCGATCGCCGCGTCCGTCGCGCAGGACGCCGACAGGGCGGCGTTCTTGCCCGGCAGCCACTCCATCGAGCCGTGCTTGCCGAGGTGGACGACCGCGTGGGCGCCGAAACCGTGCTGGACCCAGCGGTACGCCGCCAGGTAGTGGTGGCTCGGAGCCAGGTCCGGGTCGTGGTAGATCGCGACGGGGTTCTCGCCGAAGCCGCGGGGCGGCTGGATCATCAGCACGATGTTGCCGGCCTGCAGCGTGGCGAGCACGATCTCGCCCGCGTCGTTGATGAACAGCGAGCCCGGGGACTCGCCCCAGGCCTCGACCATCGCGTCGCGCAGGTCGGCCGGGACGTCGGTGGTCCAGGCGTCGTAGTCGGCCTTGGTGATCCGCACGTGCGCGTCGGTCAACTGCGCCTGCGTCAGCCACTCCTCGTCCTGCCCACCCGCCGCGATGAGGGCGTGAATGAGGGCATCACCGGCTTCGGTCTCCGCCTCGGTGATTGAGGTGCGAGCGCAGCGAGCCTCGAAATCCCCGAGTACGCGGGTCACGACATTGTCCGACCCCAGGTCGTAGCCCGCATCCCTCAGCCGAAGCAGCAGGCGGACGGTCGACACCGGGGTGTCGAGGCCGACGGCGTTGCCGATGCGGGCGTGCTTGGTCGGGTAGGCGCTGAGCATCAGCGCGAGCTTCTTCTCGTTCTGCGGCACCGAGCGGAGGCGGGCGTAGTTCACCGCGAGGCCGGCGACCCGGGCCGAGCGCTCCGCGTCCGCGACGTACGACGGCAGGCCGGCCGGGTCGTTGGGGTCGATCTCCTTGAAGGAGAACGGCACGGTGCTGATCCGGCCGTCGAACTCGGGGATGGCGACCTGGTTGGCGTAGTCGAGCGGCGTGACGCCGTCGTCGGAGGCCTCCCACTCCTCGCGGCTGCTGGTCAGGCACAGGCCCTGCAGGACCGGCACGTCGAGCGCAGCGATCCGCTCCACGTCCCACGTCTCGTCGTCGCCACCGGCGCTGACAGCAGCGGGCGTGCTGCCACCGGCAGCCAGCACCGTGACGACCAGCGCGTCGAGGTCACCCAGGGCCGTGAACAACTCGTCCGGCGCCGCGCGCAGCGAACCCGCGAACACCGGCACGCCGATGGCATCACCCGTCGCGTCGATCGCGTCACACAGCGCGTGCACGAAGTCCGTGTTCCCGCTCGCGTGGTGCGCCCGGTAGAACAGCACCCCCACCTTCGCGAGGTGCCCGGTGGTTGAGGTGCGAGCGTCAGCGAGCCTCGAAACCTCCGGGCGCTCGAGGATCCCCCACGCCGGAATCACCTCTGGCGCCTCGAACCCCTCACCGGTCAGCAACACGGTGTCGGAGAGGAAGGCGTGCAACTGCGCCAGGTTCCGCGGGCCACCCTCGGCGAGGTAGCGGTGCGCCTCAGCGGCGACACCGACCGGGACCGTCGAGGTCTCCATCAGTTCCGCGCTCGGCGTGAGCTCGCCGCCGAGCACCACGAGCGGACGCCCGGTGCCGCGCAACGCGGCCAGCTCGGCGTCGTACTGCTGCGGGGAGCCGAGCAGGCGCAGGACGACCAGGTCGGCACCCTCGGCCAGCGCGACCAGATCAGCAAGGTCCGAGCGGTTGGGGTTGCCCCAGCCGTAGTCGCCGCCGCTCGATCGGGCAGAGAGCAGGTCGGTGTCGGACGTGGACAGGAGTGCGATGCGCACAGGTTCCTCCTCGGGGTTCGCGCCCCTCGATCGGTGGCTGATGTCCGCGACCAGTGTCTGGCTCACCCGTGCCGATCTGCTCAGCTGGGATCACAGTGGCGGAACCGCCCCGGTCTCGCACCGGGTTCCTGTGCCACGGACATGTGGGTGCTCAGCCTACGGTGGTCCCGTGGTCACACAGCAGTCGCCCGGCATCCAGGTCGCGGTACACGGACACCCGAACGCAGACACCCTCCTCTTGTGGCATCCGGCGGTGCGGTCCGACCCCGACGCCGTGGCGGCGCTCGCCAGCCGGATCGCCACCCGCGGGAAGGTTCGTGTCGTCGTACCGACGTGGGCCGACGGAGGCGATCTGCTGCGTTCGGTTCGCTATGCCCGCGAGTCCTCGGTGCACCCGCCGGACGGCCTCTCGGTCGTCGGGTACGGCGACGCCGGCATCGCCGCGCTGAGCCTCGCCCTGAACCAGCGGCGCCTCGGTATCGGCCTGGTCCGCGCGACCTGCGTCGACGGCGGACCCGACCTGACCGACCCGATCAGTGGTCAGCCGCTCGTCCCCGCAGCAGCGCCGGTGACGACCGAGATCGACGTCATCGACTCGGCCGACGCCGCGGTGTCCGCCTGGGCAGGCGAGACCGTCGCCGCCTGGCAGGCTGCCGGCTGGACTGCCTCGCTCGTCCCGACCGCTCAGTTCACCTGGCGGTTCAACCCGTCCCAGTAGGGCGCGCGCAGCTTGAACTTCTGCAACTTGCCGGTCGCCGTGCGGGCCAGTTCGTCGCGGAACTCCACCGACGTCGGTGACTTGTAGCCAGCCAGCCGGTCCTTGCACCAGCGGATCAGTTCGGCCTCCATCTCGGGGCCCGCGGTGGCGTCGGCGGTCAGGACCACGAGCGCCTTGATCGTCTCGCCCCACTTCTCGCTGGGGACGCCGATCACTGCGACCTCGGCCACGGCCGGGTGGGAGAACAGCGTGTCCTCGACCTCGATCGACGTGACGTTCTCGCCGCCGGTGATGATCACGTCCTTCTTGCGATCCGCGATCGTCAGGTAGCCGTCGTCGCCGAGGTAGCCGCCGTCACCGGTGTGGAACCAGTCGTCCTTCAGCGCGGCCGCCGACTCCTCCGGCTGCTCCCAGTACCCCTCGAGCACGACGTTCGACCGGGCCAGCACCTCGCCCGCGCCCTCCTCGGACTCATCGGTCTTCAGCCGGACGCCCAGGGCCGGAGCACCCGCACGCGTCAGCTTCGCCGCGCGCTCCGGTGCCGTCAGGTCGTCCCATTCGGCGCGGGTGCGGTTGAAGGTCAGCAGCGGCGAGGTCTCGGTGAGGCCGTAGATCTGGATGAACTCCCAGCCGAGATCCTCCTCGACCCGCACGACGGTCTTCGTCGGCGGCGGGGCACCGGCCATGATGATCCGCACCCGGTCCCGGCCGGGGATCTCGCCCTCCCACGTCTGCGCCGCCTCGAGTACGGCGGCCGCGACCGCCGGAGCGGCACACATCACCGTGACACCGTGATCACGGACCCGGCGCAGGATCTCGGCACCGTCGATCTTGCGCAGCACGATGTGCTGGGCACCGATACCGGTCATCGCGAACGGCATCCCCCAGCCGTTCGCGTGGAACATGGGCAGCGTGTGCAGGTAGACGTCACGGTCGTTGAGCTGCGCGTGCAGTCCGAAGGTGAGCGCGTTGATCCAGATGTTGCGGTGGGTGATCTGGACGCCCTTGGGTCGTGCCGTCGTACCGGAGGTGTAGTTGATGGTGGCCGTCGCCCCTTCGTCGTACTCCCACGGCTGCGGCTCTGCGCCCTCGGCCGCGTAGAGCGCATCGTCGTCGCCGATCACGAACTTCTGCTCGCACTTCACGTCAGCGAGCGACTCCTCCAGTTCGGGGTCGATGTAGAGGACCCGCGCCCCGGAGTGTTCGACGATGTACTGCACCTCGTCGGGACTCAGCCGGAAGTTCACCGGCACCAGCACCCGGCCCCAACCGCTCACGCCGTAGAACGATGTCAGCAGCCGACTGCTGTTGTGGCTGACGATCGCGACGCGGTCACCGACGCCGATGCCGAGTTCGTCGAGCTTCGCGGCCTGGCGACGCGCGAGCGCTCCGACCTGCGCATAGGTCAGCTCGCCGAGACTGGCCGCGGGCTGGTCGGGCTCGTCCACGACGCCGATCCGATCGCCGTAGACCGCCGTTGCGCGGTCGAGGAAGTCGTTGACGCTGAACGGGACGAACACAGGTGCCTCCTGGCGACAGGGATGTGACGACGCCCACCCTAGGAGAAACGACCCGGTCACCGCTGCCCTCCGACCGGGCAGGTCGCCCAGCGGCTGCCGATACGCGCTGAGCGGTTCGCCCCTGCCCGACACCGGGATCCACTACCGTGCCGCCATGTACCTCGAACTGGTCAGCGACCAGCACCGGCGCCGCTTCCGGCGCGTCCTGCTGACCTGGCTCGCCACCTTCTGCACCTGCGGGTACCTGCTTCCCTGGGCCGTCGCCACCACCCGCGGCAAGGCGAACGCCGACGCCATCGGAGTCATGAACTTCGCGCTGGGCTGGACCGTCGTCGGCTGGTTCGTGGCACTCGGCATGGCCAGCAAGGGGCACGGGCTCGCCGGCCTGCGGATCACGGAGTGACACGGGTCGTACTGGTGGGCGCAGAACTTGTGGGCGCAGAGGGGATCGAACCCCCGACCATCCGCGTGTAAGGCGGACGCTCTACCGCTGAGCTATACGCCCCAGAAGCCGCATCAGCGTAGCGAAGGCGCCCCCTCAGGCCCGAAACGGCGGCCTCCGTCACTCCCCCACGGCGCGCGCAAGCTTCGCCGCCACCGCGGCCACCGCCGCCCGCAACTCCGGCCCGCCCTCGACCGTGAAGTCGAAGGGCATCCCCGCCAGCCACTCGCCTGCGTACATCGTCGGGTTGTTGGTGCTGCCCACGACGACACAGCGCGATTCGTCCAACGGCTCGATCCGGCCCATCGTCGGCCGCAGCCAGGGCACCACCTCAGAGGCGGGGGCGTGGAACACGACCCTGGTGTCGTGGTCCCACCCCGAAGCGAGGTTCTCCTCGAGGACAGCCACCGGATCGAGCCCCTCGGGCGTCTCGAAGGTCCGGGTGCCTTTCCCCACCGACGTCACCCGGTCGATCCGATAGGTGCGTACGGCGTCGGCGTGGTGGGCGAAGCAGAGCAGGTACCAGCGCCCGTAGCGCACCACCACCGACCACGGGTCCACCTCGAAGGTGTGACTGTTCCCGGCCGCACTGCGATAGCCGATCCGCACCTGTCGCTGCTCGCCCACGGCTTCGACCAGTGCGCTGGTCACCTCAGGATCGGGCTTCGCCCAGGGGGCGGGTACGGCGCGCGCGTGCTCGCGCATCGTTGCGGCCTGCCGTCCCACGTGGACCGGCAGGGCACGGATGATCTTCCCCAGACCGGAGCCCACGGGATCCTCGTTGTCCGCGGCGGCATGGCGGCCGTCGAGGACCGCCATCACCAGTCCGAGCGCCTCGGCAGCGCTGAAGACCAGGGGCGGCAGCCGCACTCCGCGTCCGAGCCGGTAGCCGCCGTACGGCCCCCGGACGGACTCGACCGGGATGCCGGCCTCGCGCAGGATGGCGACGTAGCGACGTGCCGCCCGATCGGTCACCCCCAGTCGCTCGGCAAGCTGGTCAGCGGTACACCCCGGTCGGGCCTGCAGGATCTCCAGCGTCCTCAGCGCTCGCGCGGTCGGACTGATCTCGCTCATCGGAACACCCTGACAGCGCTGGGAACAATCCGGAAGGGGAATGTCCGGAACCCTTCGTAGGCTGGTGCCGAACCCCCTTGAGAAGGAGAACTGACATGGACATCGTGCTCATCGCCGGCATGTGGCTCGACGGATCGGCCTGGGACGCCGTCGTGCCCGAGCTGGAGAAGCTCGGCCACCGCCCGATCCCGCTGACCCTGCCCGGACAGGGTGACGGCAACGCCGACGCGACGTACGACGACCAGGTGGCCGCTGTCGTCGCGGCCGTCGACGCCGCCGACGGCCCGGCCCTGGTGGTCGGCCACTCGGCTGCCTGCGCCCTGGCGTGGGCCGCTGTGGACACGCGGCCGGAGCAGGTCGCCCACGTCGCGCTGATCGGCGGCATGCCCCGTCAGGACGGCGAGAAGTACTTCGGCTTCTTCGAGCCCGTGGACGGCGTCGTACCGTTCCCCGGCTGGGAGCCGTTCGCAGGCCCCGACTCCGACGACATCCCCGACGACATGAAGGCCACGGTCGCCGCGGGTGCGATCGCCGTCCCGGCCGCCATCACCCAGGGCATCGTCCGCCTCACCGACGAGCGCCGCTACGACGTGCCCGTGACACTGGTCTGCCCGGAGTTCTCGCCCGCCGAGGCGAAGGAGTGGCTCGAGTCCGGCGACATCCCCGCCCTCACCAAGGCCACCCGCCTCGACTTCGCCGACATCGACTCCGGCCACTGGCCGATGTTCACCAAGCCCGCCGAACTGGCGGGCATCCTGGCGAACTGCACCGAGCGAATCTGACGCCG
This sequence comes from Nocardioides sp. WS12, assembly GCF_014108865.1. Classification (NCBI taxonomy): domain Bacteria; kingdom Bacillati; phylum Actinomycetota; class Actinomycetes; order Propionibacteriales; family Nocardioidaceae; genus Nocardioides; species Nocardioides sp. WS12. Next base: position 3,837,956 of record NZ_CP053928.1, read on the forward strand.
GAGGTTTCGAGGCTCGCTGCGCTCGCACCTCAACCACCGGGAGGCTCGCTGCGCTCGCACCTCAACCACCGGGAGGCTCGCTGCGCTCGCACCAGGAGGCTTGCCGCCAGACCAAGGCGAGCCCTACGAAAGCCAACTGCGGGGCTGGCAGCGTGTCGAGAGCCGTCCACCGGCGAGCTTGCTCGCCCGCATCTTCGGCGAAGACACGCTCAGCCAAAAATGAGCTGAACCGCCGGAGTCTCGGGTCTCCAGCGGTTCAACAAGGTGAACTCTAACGGCCGTTTCCGGCGGTTCCAACCCATCGCGGCAAATTTCGTTGAAAATGATCCGAAATGACTACGCGAACAGTCCGGATGGCCTACTCGCCGGCGGCGTTGCGCAGCGCGACGAGCAGATCGTCGAGGTTTCGGGCGTCCGGATTGCGGTGATGGACGGCCCAGCTGAGGCGCCCGTCCTTGTCCACGACGTACGACGACCGCTGCGGAGAACCGGCGGCGTCGTCGAAGACGCCGTACGCGCGAGCGACCTCACCATGGGGCCAGAAGTCGCTCAGCAGGCCGAAGTTCAGGCCGTCGGAGTCGCTGAACGCGCGCAGCGCGTAGACCGGGTCGCAGGAGATCGCGAGGATCTCGGTGTCGAAGGTGAGGAACTCGTCGAGCCGGGCCCGGATGCCGCCCATCTCCCCCGTGCACACGCCGCTGAAGGCGTACGGGTAGAAGACCAGCGCCACCGCCTTCTTCCCGCGGTACGACGCCAGGGAGATGTCCTGGCCGAACTGGTCGCGCAGCGTGAAGTCGGGGGCGAGGCCACCGAGCGCGATGCCCTCCGCGGCGGGCGGAGAGCCATCTGCCGAGGGCCTCACTCCTGGGACTCGTGCGCGGCCAGCTCCCGCTTCAGCACCTTGCCGGTGGCGTTGCGGGGCAGCTCGTCGAGGAACACGATCTCGCGCGGGACCTTGTAGCGGGCGAGGTTCGCCTTCACCATGTCCTTGAGTTCGTCGACCGTGACCGGCTCCGTGTCGGGGACGCGGACCACGAACGCCTTGAGCCGCTTGCCGAATTCGGCGTCCTCGACCCCGATCGCGGCCACCTCGGCCACGCGGTCGTGACCGGCCAGGCAGTCCTCGACCTCCTTGGGGAAGACGTTCTCGCCACCGGAGACGATCATCTCGTCGTCGCGGCCTTCGACGTACAGGCGACCCTCGGTGTCGAAGCGGCCGACGTCACCGGAGGACATCAGGCCCTGGATGATCTCCTTGCCGCCGCCACCGGTGTAGCCCTCGATCTGCAGGTCGTTGCCGACGAAGATCCGGCCGGACTGCCCGGTCGGGACGTCGTTTCCGTCGGCGTCGAAGATCCGGACGACGGTGGCGTGCGGCAGCCGCCCGGCGGTGCCGGGGGCCTCACGGAGGTCCTGGGGCGAGGCGATCGAGGCCCACGCGATCTCGGTCGATCCGTAGATGGAGTACAGGTTCTCGCCGTACCGATCCATCCACTGCGTGGGCAGGTCACCGGGCAGGGCGGAGCCCGAGGAGGCCACGGCCTTGAGGTTCGGGAGCGGGTACTGGTCGAGCGTGGCCTCGGGCAGCGCGAGGATCCGCTGCAGCATCACGGGGATGACGGCGAACGAGTCGCAGTCCTCGTCGCGCAGGACCTTCAGGGCGCTCTCGGGGTCGAACTTACGGGTCAGCACGAGTGTGGTGCCGAGCATCATCGCGAGTTGGTAGTGCGCGAAGCCCCAGGTGTGGAACAGCGGGGCGGCGACGTGGCACTTCCAGCCGCTGCGCAGCGGCATCCGCGACAGGATCGAGACGGCGGCGGGGATGCCGCCTTGCGGACGGGGCGCACCCTTCGGCGTACCGGTCGTGCCGGAGGTCAGGATGATCGTGCGGCCGCTGCGACCCGACGGGGTCAGGTCAGCGGTGTCGCCGGCCGCGGTACGGGCGGCGATCATGCCGTCGAGGCTGTCGTCGCCGGGCTCTCCGTCGGTCCAGCCCAGGACGCTGTCCTCGATGTCGGCGCCGGCGAGCAGTTGGGTGAACTCCTCGTCATGGATGACGACCCGCGGCTTCTCACGTGCAAGCACGTCAGCCAGCTGCGGGCCGGCGAACGCGGTGTTGAGGTAGAGGACGTCGGCGCCAAGCTTGCTGACGGCGATCGAGGCCTCAATGAATCCGCGGTGATTGCGGCACATCACGGCCACGCCGTCGCCCGACTTCACGCCCCGGGCGCGCAGACCGTAGGCCAGGGCGTTGGTGCGGGTCTGCACCTGCGACCACGTGAGCGAGCCACGCTCGTCGATGATCGCGGTCTCGTTCGGCCGGCGCAGCGCGATGGTCTTGAACCCGCCGGCAGGCGTGGTGCTCCACTGGCGCAGGGCGTTGACCATCCCGGCGAGGACCACCGGCGAGTAGGGCCGCACGATGCCCGAGTCCGTGAGGATCTTCAGGCTGGTGCGGGCTCCCTTGATGCGCGTCGTGAGCTTCTGCATGTGCCTATTGTCAGGCGATCGTCTTGGGCGCAACGAGGCGGGTCGCGCCCCAGTCCTTGCTGACGGTCGCGGAGGTCGTCTGCGACAGCCCCGCCGTCGGCGCCGCCTCGGCGATGTCGGCGGCATCAACAGCGCCAGGACGCCCGATCTTCGGGGTGAGCAGCCAGATCACGCCGCCACCGACGAGGTCGGTCAACGCGTCGACGAGACCGTCGACGAGGTCACCGTCGTCGTTGCGCCACCACAGCAGGACGGCGTCCACGACGTTGCCGTAGTCACCGTCCACCAGGTCGCCGTCAATGGCGTCCTCGAGCGCGAGGCGTAGCGCGTCGTCGGTGTCGTTGTCCCAGCCGAGTTCCTGAACCACCATCCCCGGATTGAGACCCATGCGCTCTGCGGGTCCGGTCGGGGTGGTGCCGCCGGCGGCGGTCGAAGTCACGGTGAGTCCTCCAGGTTTGGGCTGTTCAAGGGGTACGACAAAGGTCCCGCATCGCGCGGGTTGGGGAACAGTCCAGCGGAGTCAGGTACCGCGGCGCAACCCTGCGCCACTGAACGGACTCAATGACAACTACTCCTGGGTAGATTTTCTGGTCACCTGATCGGTGCCACGATGGGGTCCGTGACCTCCGACACCACTGACGCCACTCCGTCCGGCACCACCCCCGCCGACCGCGTGATCACGTCACCCACCGTCATCCACGAAGGCCTGCCGACCCAGTTGCCCGACATCGATCCGGACGAGACCCAGGACTGGATCGAATCGTTCAACTCGCTCATCGACGAGCGCGGCCGCGAACGCGCCCGCTACGTCATGCTGCGCCTGCTGGAACGGGCCCGAGAGGCGCAGGTCGGCGTGCCGGCCCTGCGGAGCACCGACTACATCAACACGATCCCGCCGGAGCGCGAGCCGTGGTTCCCGGGCGACGAGGACGTCGAGCGCCGGATCCGTGCGTTCATCCGCTGGAACGCCGCGGTCATGGTGTCGAGCGCCAACCGCAAGGGACTCGAGGTCGGCGGCCACATCGCCACCTACCAGTCCAGCGCCAGCCTCTACGAGGTCGGCTTCAACCACTTCTTCCGCGGCAAGGACGCGCCCGCGATCAAGGGCGCCGGCGGCCCGGACCAGCTCTTCATCCAGGGACACGCCTCCCCCGGCATCTACGCCCGCGCGTTCCTCGAGGGTCGGTTGAACGAGGAGCAGCTGTACCGCTTCCGCCAGGAGGTCCAGCACGGCAAGGGCGCCGGCCTGCCGTCGTACCCGCACCCGCGGCTGATGTCGGACTTCTGGGAGTTCCCGACCGTCTCCATGGGCCTGACCGGCATCAACTCGATCTACCAGGCCCGGTTCAACCGCTACCTGCAGAACCGCGGCATCCGCGACACCAGCGACCAGCACGTGTGGGCGTTCCTCGGCGACGGCGAGATGGCCGAGCCCGAGTCGCTCGGCGCGATCCGGATCGCAGCCCGCGAGGAGCTCGACAACCTCACCTGGGTCATCAACTGCAACCTGCAGCAGCTCGACGGACCGGTCACCGGCAACGGCAAGATCATCCAGGAGCTCGAGGCCAACTTCCGTGGTGCCGGCTGGAACGTCATCAAGGTCGTCTGGGGCCGCGAGTGGGACGACCTGCTCGCCCGCGATGTCGACGGCGTGCTGGTCAACCAGATGAACACGACGCCGGACGGCGCGTTCCAGACGTTCTCGGTCGAGAGCGGCGCCTACAACCGCGAGCACTTCTTCGGACCGGACCCGCGCCTGCGCGCGATGGTCGAGCACATGAGCGACCGGCAGATCGAGAAGCTGCCGCGCGGTGGCCACGACTACCGCAAGGTGTACGCCGCCTTCGACTCCGCGTCGAAGCACGTCGGCCAGCCGACCGTAATCCTCGCCCACACCGTCAAGGGCTGGACGATCGATTCGCTGGAGGGCAAGAACGCGACCCACCAGATGAAGAAGCTGACCAAGGACGACCTCAAGAAGTTCCGTGACCGGCTCTACCTGCCGATCAGCGACCGCGACCTCGAGACGTCCTACGAAGCAACGGGTGGTGCGCCGTTCTTCCACCCCGGAGCGGACTCCCCCGAGGTCGAGTACATGCTCGAACGTCGTCGCCAGCTCGGCGGATCGCTGCCGAAGCGCGAGGACCGGTCGAAGTTGCTGACCCTCCCCGGGGACTCGGTCTACGCCGACCTGAAGAAGGGCGCCGGCAAGAACAAGGTCGCCACCACGATGGCCGCGGTCCGGTTGCTCAAGGACTGGATGAAGGACCCGGGCATTGGCCAGCGGATCGTGCCGATCGCGCCCGACGAGTACCGCACCTTCGGCATGGACGCGATGTTCCCGTCGGCCAAGGTCTACGACCCGCACGGACAGACCTACGAGTCCGTCGACCGCAACATGCTGCTGCAGTACAAGATGTCGCCGCAGGGCCAGATGCTGCACGAGGGCATCTCCGAGGCCGGCGCGATGGCGTCCGCGACAGCAGCAGGGTCGTCGTACTCCACACACGGCGAGCCGATGATCCCGTTCTACATCTTCTATTCGATGTTCGGGTTCCAGCGCACGGGCGACTCGATCTGGGCGATGGCCGACCAGCTGGCCCGCGGCTTCCTGATCGGTGCGACCGCCGGGCGCACCACGCTGACCGGTGAGGGCCTGCAGCACGCCGATGGCCACTCCCCGCTGCTCGCAGCGACGAACCCGGCCGTCGTGCACTACGACCCCGCGTTCGCCTACGAGGTCGGCCACATCATGCGCGCCGGCCTGGAGCGGATGTACGGCGCCAGCGAGGAGCACCCGCGCGGCGAGGACGTCATCTACTACGTCACCGTCTACAACGAGCCCGTGCCGCAGCCGGCCGAGCCCGCGGACCTCGACGTCGCAGCCCTGCTCAAGGGCATGTACCGGGTCTCCACACCGGACGCCGGCGCAGAAGGACCCCGCGTCCGCCTGCTCGCGTCGGGTGTCGGCTTCCCGTGGATCGACGACGCCCGCCGGATCCTCGCCGACGACTGGGGCGTCCAGTCCGAGACCTGGTCCGTCACGTCGTGGAACGAACTGTCACGCGACGGGATCGCGACCGACAAGTGGAACCTCCTGCACCCGCAGGAGGCCCACCGGACGTCGTACGTCAGCGACGCGCTGAGCGGCGGCCAGGGTCCCGTGGTCGCGGTGTCGGACTACATGACTGCGGTTCCCCTGCAGATCGCCCGCTGGGTGCCCGAGGACTACCGCGTGCTCGGCGCGGACGGGTTCGGCTTCGCCGACACCCGCCCGGCCGCACGACGGTTCTTCCAGATCGACGCCGAGTCGGTCGTCGTCCAGGCGCTCGCTGCGCTGGCCGACGCCGGAGAGATCGACCCGGCGCGCGTCCAGGAAGCCCTGGACCGCTACCAGATCGCCGACCCGACGTCGGTCGCCGGCGTCCTCCAGGAGGGCGGCGACGCCTAAGCGGTCGTGAGGGCCGTGTCCACGCTGGCCAGGGTCGTATCGGCCCTGGCCATGCCGGACCTCAGCATCCGGCGGAACCGCGCCCGGTTGTACGTCGCCGGCTCGGTGGTGACGATGAAGTCGTCCAGGATCCGCGCGAACTGCTCGGGATGGTCCTTGTGCGGGAAGTGGCCCGAGTCGGCCATCACCTCGACCCGCAGTTCAGGCGCCAGGGCCGCGGCATTGCTCGCGTGCCGCACCGGGATCACCTGGTCTTCACGCCCCCACACCACGGCCATCGGGATGGCTTCGGTCAGGTAGGCCCGGTCGGACATGGTGACGATCTGGCCCCGCCAGTCGATCACCGCGCGCACCAGGTGCCGGATCGCGAAACGGGTTCGTCGGTCCTTCCACGACTCGAGGATGTCGGCGACCTCGGCGAGGTCGCGGGTGTACTTGCGCAGCGGACCGCCGCCGTACGCCGCCGCCGACCGGAGAGCCAGCGTCTCGACGTGCCGGATGCCGGGCAGGGTGAGGACGCCCATGGCCGGGAACCAGCCCGGCGCCTGGATGAACTTGATGAGGGGCGTGACCTCGGGACCCAGGCCTCCGGTCGCCACGAGCATCATCCGTTGGGTCCGCTCGGGGAACTGGTAGGCGAACTGCATCGCGACGCCGCCGCCGAAGCTGTGGCCGACCACGGTGACCTTGTCGATGCCCAGCACCGTCAGCAGGTCACGCATTCCGTTGGCGTAACCACCGAGCGTGTAGTCGGCACGGGGCTTGTCGGAGACGCCGTGCCCGAGCAGGTCGGGCGCGATCACGGTGTACTTCTTCGCCAGTTCATCAATGACGGGCAACCAGGTGCGGTGGTCGCACGCCAGACCGTGCAACAGCAGCAGGACGGGTCCCTCACCCGCCTTGACGTACGCACGTCGCTTGCCGTGCAAGGTGAAGAACTGGACCTCGTGCTTCGACTGATCCGTCATCGCGTCCCCCTCGCCGACAGCCCTGCAGGTGATCCACGATTCAATCACGAGGCCCGCCTGCCCGATGTGACGGTCCCGTTAACAAATGCGAGCCCTAGGCTGGGCGCATGTCCCCCACCGGGCCCGCAGCACGGGCCAGCGCAACCCAGCAGTTGCGAGCCGCGACCGGGTCGCTCGGTACGGCGGCGATGGCTCGCATGGAGGCCGACCGGCCCTGGTTCCGCGAGATGAGCGCCGAGGACCGTTCGTGGGTCGGAATGATCGTCCAGGCCGGTGTGAAGAGCTTCGTGGACTGGTTCGCCGACGGCGGCGGGAGCGACATCGGCGACGACGACGTCGTGATCGAAGTCTTCGGAGTGGCTCCCCGGGCGATGGCGGGCGTCGTCGACCTGCACCAGACCGTCGACCTGATCAAGCTCACCATCGATGAGGTCGAGGCCAACATCGCCCGCCTGGTCGACCCGGACGTGCTGGCCGAGATCCACGCAGCGATCCTTCGCTACGGGCGCGAGATCGCCTTCGCCACCGCCGAGGTCTACGCCCGGGCCGCCGAGGTCCGCGGTCGTTGGGACGCGCGCCTGGAGGCGCTCGCGGTCGACGCCGTCCTGCGCGCCGAGACCGACGAATCCGTGCTCTCACGGGCCAGCGCCGTCGGCTGGACGGCACGCGGCGAGGTGGCCGTGGTCGTCGGAACCGCCCCCGCCGAGGCGTCCGGCCAGCAGACCGGGGTCTTCGAGGACGTACGACGGGCTGCCAAGGAAGGTGGCCTCGATGCGCTGAGTGCCGTCCAAGGACACCTCCTCGTGGTGATCCTCGGCGGCGTGACGGCGCCGGAGGCCGACGCTGCTTCCGTCGTCCACCTGTTCGGTGAGGGTGCCGTCGTGGTCGGACCGGTGGCGTCCGACCTCTCCCACGCCCATCTCTCGGCCAGCGTCGCCCTGGGCGCCCTGCGCGCGGCGGTCGGCTGGCCGCACGCCCCGCGACCCGTGTCGGCCCACGACCTCCTCCCCGAACGCATCCTCGCCGGTGACGAGACCGCGCGGCTCGAGGCGATCGAGGAGATCTACGCGCCGTTGAACGACGCGCGGGGCGAGCTCGTCGAGACCCTGGTCGCGTACTTCGCCAACGGCGGGGGGATCGAGGCGACGTCCCGTTCGCTGTTCGTCCACGCCAACACCGTGCGTTACCGACTGGGCCAGATCGGCGACCTGACCGGCCTCACCCCGTCGGTCCCCCGCGATGCGCTGGTCCTCCAACTGGCGCTCGTGCTCGGCCGCCAAGGCGTCTGACGCGCTCGGCCGATCCAAACTTGTAGGGGTCCCACAAGGTCTGGTCGACAGTTTCGTGGGCAGCGCAGGCGCACCCGGCTGGGTCCGACAGGCAGGCTGTTCTTGTGCTCGTCATCGTTGCCCCCGGACAAGGGGCCCAGACCCCCGGATTCCTCACCCCCTGGCTGGAGGACCCGGTCTTCGAGTCGCGCCTGAACTGGCTGTCGACCGTCGCTGGTCTCGATCTGGCCCACTACGGCACCGCCGCCGACGCGGACACGATCCGCGACACGAAGATCGCTCAGCCCCTGCTGGTCGCTTCCGGCCTGGTGTCGTCCCTTTCCCTGTACCCGCACCCCGCCGACGCGTTCAGTCGCCTGGGTGCCGTCACCGGCCACAGCGTCGGTGAGATCACCGCCGCCGTCGGCGCCCGCGTCATCACCGCCGAACAGGCAATGGTGCTGGTCCGCGAGCGCGGCCAGGCCATGGCCGATGCCGCAGCCGTCACGGCGACCGGCATGACCGCCATCCTCGGCGGAGACCGGGACGAGGTGCTGGCCGCACTCACGCAGTGCGGCCTCACCGCGGCCAACGACAACGGCCCCGGCCAGATCGTCGCGGCGGGCACGCTCGAGCAGCTCGAAGAGCTCGCGGCCCACGCCCCGAAGGGAGCGCGCCTGCGGCCCCTGCCGGTGGCCGGTGCATTCCACTCCGAGCACATGGCGCCCGCGGTCAACCACGTCACCGAGCTGGCCAGGTCGGTGTCGGTCCACGACCCGCGCACCCGCTTCATCTCGAACTCCGACGGCACCGTGATCCACGACGGTCGCGAGGTGCTGAGCCGGATCGTCGGCCAGATCGCCCGGCCCGTTCGCTGGGACCTGTGCCTCGAGTCGATGGTCGACATCGGCATCACCGGCTTCCTCGAGATGCCGCCCGCCGGCACCCTCACCGGCATTGCGAAGCGCTACTTCCGCGACCGCGGCCTCACTGTCGAGACCTTCTCGTTGAATGGTCCCGAGCAACTCGACGACGCCCGCGCGTTCTGCATGAAGCACGGAGAAGCGTCGGCGATCGACGCCAGCCCGACCTGGCGCATGGTGGTCTCCCCGGCAAAGGGCATCTTCCACCGCGCCGAAGGCACCGACGAAGCCGACCTGCTCACCGCCGGCGTCCGGATCGGTGACGTGGCCAGCCTGCGCGACCGGATCGCGGTCACCGCCGCCCACGGCGGCCTCATCGTCGAGTGGCTCGTCGAGGACGGCGACCCGGTCGCCCCCGGCCAGCCCCTGCTGCGCCTGCACCCGGAAGCGGTGCCCGCATGACGACCCTCAAGGCCGAGAGCGGTTCGGCACACAGCGCGATCCTCGGCGTCGGCGCCTACCGCCCCTCGCGCCTGGTCCCGAACGCCGACGTCGTCGACGCCATCGACTCCAGCGACGAATGGATCCAGCAGCGCTCCGGCATCAAGACCCGCCGCTTCGCCGATGAGTCCGAGACGGTCATCTCGATGGCAGTGGGCGCAGCCCGCAAGGCCGTGGAGAGCGCCGGCATCGACATCCGTCAGGTCGACTGCGTCATCGTCGCGACCGTCAGCCACCTGCTCCAGACTCCGTCCGCCGCGACGGCGATCGCCCACCAGCTCGGCACCGACCAGGCTGCTGCCTTCGACATCTCGGCCGCGTGCGCCGGCTTCTGCCACGGCGTCGCGCTGGCCAACGACATGGTGCGCGGCGGCAGCGCCCGCTACGCGCTGGTCATCGGCGTCGAGAAGCTCTCCGACATCACCGACCCCACCGATCGCGGCACGGCGTTCATCTTCGCCGACGGTGCCGGCGCGGTCGTCGTGGGACCGTCCGAGACACCCGGGATCGGCCCGGTCGTCTGGGGCTCCGACGGCGAGCACTACGACCACATCCGCACCCCCGATCTGAGTGACCTGGTCGCCTCGGACCAGCCCCACATGCCGTTCCTCTCGATGAAGGGCAGCGAGGTCTTCCGCTGGGCGTCGTTCGCAATGGCCAAGGTGGCGCAGCAGGCGCTCGACCGCGCCGGCGTCACCGTCGACGAGTTGAACTGCTTCGTCCCGCACCAGGCCAACAACCGGATCACCGACGCCATGGCCCGCGCCATGAAGTTGCCCCCGTCGGTCAAGATTGCGCGCGACATCATCGACGCGGGCAACACCTCGGCAGCCTCGGTTCCGATGGCCCTCGACCGGATGATCGAGGAGGGTGATGCCCGCTCCGGCGACATCGCCCTGCTGATCGCCTTCGGCGCCGGACTGTCGTACGCCGCCCAGGTCGTCGTCCTCCCCTGATCGAACCGCCCAGAGTTCACCGCATCACCACACCAACCCAACAAGTCAGCACTGGAGAAAACATGAGCACCGAAGAGATCCGCGCCGCCCTCGCCGACATCGTCAACGAGGTCGCCGGTATCCCCGCCGACGACGTGCAGCTCGACAAGTCGTTCAGCGACGACCTCGACGTCGACTCGCTGTCGATGGTGGAGGTCGTGGTCGAGGCTGAAGAGAAGTTCGGCGTCACCATCCCCGACGACGAGGTCAAGAACCTCAAGACCGTCGGCGACGCCGTTGCCTTCATCGAGCGCAACAGCGCAGCCTGAACCGGACGGTGAACAAAGCCATGTCGCGCACACGCGTCGTCGTCACCGGGTTGGGCACCACCAACCCGCTCGGTGGTGACGTCGCCAGCACCTGGGAGGGCTTCCTCGCCGGGCGTTCAGGGGTACGCCAGCTCGGTGAGCTGGCCGAGGGCCTGCCCGTCACCATCGGGGCACCCGTCGCTGTCGACCCGTCAGAGGTCCTCGACCGAGTCGTGGCCCGTCGTCTCGACCGGTCCTCGCAGTTCGCCCTCGTGGCGGCACTCGAGGCCTGGGCGGACTCCGGTCTGGACGTGGCCATGGAGGCCGGCAACGTGGACGGTGATCGCTTCGGCGTCGCCTTCGCGTCCGGGATCGGCGGCGTCACCACGCTGCTCTCCAACTACGACGCACTGCGCGACAAGGGGGTACGACGGGTCTCCCCGATCGCCGTACCGATGCTGATGGCGAACGCTCCGGCCGCCACCGTCAGCCTCAAGCTCGGCGCCCGTGGCCCGGTGAACACCCCGGTGTCCGCCTGCGCCTCGGGCAACGAAGCGATCTCGCTGGCTGTCGACCAGATCCGGCTCGGCCGGGTCGACGTCGCGATTGCCGGTGGCACCGAGGCAGCGATCCACCCGCTGCCGATGGCTGCGTTCGCCAACATGATGGCGCTGTCGAAGAACCCGGGCGACCCGACCACGGTCTCCCGGCCCTTCGACACCGCGCGCGACGGGTTCGTGCTCGGTGAGGGTGCCGGGGCACTTGTCCTGGAGTCCCTCGAGCACGCCCAGGCGCGTGGAGCCCGGATCTACGCCGAGGTCCTCGGCACCGGCATCACCGCCGATGCCCATGACATCGCCCAGCCCGACCCGGCTGGTCGCGGCGGAGCGCGGGCCATCCGGCTCGCCATCCAGGATGCCGACATCTCCCCCGCCAATGTCGCGCACGTCAACGCGCACGCGACCTCGACGCCGCAGGGTGACGTCGCCGAGTCCCTCATGCTGCACGCCGTGATCGGTGCGCACGCGAGTGATCTGGTCGTCACCAGCACCAAGTCGATGACCGGGCACCTGCTCGGCGGCGCCGGCGCCCTCGAGGGTGTCGCCACCGTGCTGGCCCTGCACCACCGACTGTCCCCGCCGACGATCAACCTGGACAACCAGGACCCGAAGGTCGAGCTGGACATCGCGACGAAGCCGACGGACCTCCCGGCCGGTGACATCGCGGCGCTGAACAACTCGTTCGGTTTCGGCGGCGCCAACGTCGCCGTGCTCTTCGGCTCCTTCAGCTGATGACGGTCACCTCGACTCCCGCGCCGGCCAAGCCGGCGCGGGAGGACGACCCTCGTCACCCGCTGCACCGCCTGGCAGCACTTCTGGACTCGGGATCGCTGGAGCTCCTCCCCTCCGGCGATCCTGACTGCGGCATGATCGCGGCGACCGGCACCGTGGACGGTGCCCGGGTCGTTGCGTTCTGCTCCGACGCCACCGTCATGGGTGGCGCCATGGGCAACGACGGCTGCACCGTGGTCGTCGACGCCTACCACCGCGCGCTGACCGACCGGATCCCGATCATCGGGCTCTGGCACTCGGGCGGCGCGCGTCTCGCCGAGGGCGTGCTGTCACTGCACGCCGTCGGCCGGATCTTCGAAGTGATGACGGCCGCATCGGGCGTCATCCCCCAGATCTCGGTCGTGCTGGGCCCCGCCGCCGGTGGCGCCGCCTACGGCCCCGCGCTCACCGACGTCGTGATCCTCGGCCCCGAGGGACGGATCTTCGTCACCGGCCCCGAGGTGGTCCGCTCCGTCACCGGCGAGGACGTCGACATGCTGCGTCTCGGTGGCCCCGAGCCGCACGGACGTCGCTCCGGCGTCGTCCACATCGTCACCACGTCCGAGGAGGAGGCGCTCGCCCAGGCCCGCAGCGTCGCCCTTCTCGTCGGCGCCCAGGGCCGCCTCGACGCGGCCGCCGTCGAGGACCGCAATCTCGCGGCGATCCTCCCCGACAACCGCAAGCGGGCCTACGACGTCCACCCGCTCGTCGAGGGCATCCTCGACGACGGCACTGTCGTCGAACTGCACACCGGCTGGGCACCCAATATCGTCACCGCCCTCGGCCGCCTCGGCGGCCGCAGCGTGGGCATCGTGGCCAACAACCCCCTCCGTCTCGGTGGCTGCCTCGACTCCCCGTCGGCCGAGAAGGCCTCCCGCTTCGTGCGCATGTGCGACGCGTTCGGCATCCCCCTGCTGGTGATCGTGGACGTCCCGGGCTACCTCCCCGGCGTCGGGCAGGAGTGGGACGGCGTCGTACGACGCGGTGCGAAGCTCCTGCACGCGTTCGCCGAGTGTTCGGTGCCCCGCGTCACGCTGGTCACCCGCAAGTCCTACGGCGGCGCCTACATCGCGATGAACTCCCGCTCGCTCGGCGCCACCAAGGTGTTCGCCTGGCCGGGTGCCGAGATCGCCGTCATGGGTCCGCTGGCTGCCGTGCGCATCCTGCACCGTCGCCGCCTGGCGGAGGTCCCGCCCGACCTGCGCGACCAGGTCGAGGCCGAGCTCGCAGCCGAGCACGAGCGGATCGCCGGCGGCGTCGAGCGCGCCGTCGAGATCGGCGTCGTCGACGAGATCGTGGAACCGGCGCAGACCCGGTCAGCGCTCGCCGCGGCCCTCCTCGAAGAAGTGCACGCACACGGCGTCAAGCGCGGGACACACGGCAACATCCCGCTCTGAGGGTCAAAAACACATCGGCCCGGCTGGTTCCAGTACCCAGCCGGGCCGTTGTGTTTGCGTCTCAGACGACTTGATGGAGCCAGCGGACAGGAGCGCCCTCACCGGCGTGCCGGAAGGTCTCGAGCTCGTCGTCCCACGGCTTGCCGAGCAGTTTGTCGATCTCGTTCTCCAAGGTGACCTCGCCGAGCGCTGCACGCACGACCGAGGCCTTGAGCCGGTCCTCGGGGATCATGATGTCGCCGTGGATGCCGGTGACGGCGTGGAAGACGCCGAGGTCGGGCGTGTAGGAGTAGCGGGCGCCCTCGGTCGACGGAGTCGGCTCCTCGGTCACCTCGAAACGCAGGTGGTTCCAGCCGCGCAGCGCGGAGGCCATCTCGGCCGCGGCACCCGCCTTGCCCGCCCACGAGAACTCGCAACGGTAGCTGCCGGACTGGGCCGACTGGGGCGTCCAGTTCGGGCTCACGGCAACGCCAAGAACACCGCCCACGGCCCATTCGATGTGAGGGCACAGCGCGGACGGCGCAGAGTGGACGTAGAAAACGCCCCTGGTTGCACTCATGCTTCCGGTCACCACGAACTCCTCGACTACTCCCTACCTCCGGCGCGAGTTACGCCTTCCCCAGCGGTCTCTCTTCGAAGGTGGTCTGTCTCGGAACTGATGGAAACTTCTCAGTTGAGTGACGCGTGTGAAGTTGTGAACACCATTGTGGCCCATGAGGCGCCGCTACACCAGAGTTTCGACGCGTGTCCTCGGCTACTCGGCAGCCTGCCCGAGCGCCATCAGTTCGTCCAGCACCTGATGAGCGATGCCCAGGCCGCCCAGGTGGCTCTCGCCATCGATGGTGGTCATCGTGGCGTTCGGGAGCCGGTCCACGCAGTGCTGACCGTGCCGGAACGGCACGATGTGGTCATCGTCGCCGTGCCACCAGCGCACCGGCACGTCGACGTCGGCCAACGCGAAGCCCCAGTCCCGGGTGAACAACACCAGGTCAGAGATCGGCGCGGACGTCTGGAAGCGGCTGCCGTTGAGCAGGTCGTCGAGGAACATTGCCTTGAACTCCGGACGACCGAGCAACGTCTTGTCCCCCGCCGGCTGTACGGCGGCGTACAGGTCCAGTCCGGGACCGGCGAGCGGTCGTACGGCGCGGATCGCGCCGGTGAGGGCGACGCCGAGCGGCACCCGGGTCGCCGCGAGCAGCGGGGCGGCGTGGACCGCGAGTTGGATGATGCCGCCGGCGGCAGCGTCAGGTCCCCTGGTGGGGGCCACACCCCCCAGCACGCCGACGCCCTCGACGCGGTGCGCCAGGCCGGCGCCCGCTGCCAGTGCGTAGGGCCCGCCTCCGGACAGCCCGATCACGCGGACCTTGTCCACGGCCAGTGCGTCGAGCAGCAGTTCGAGGTCCTGGGTCCAGTCCAGCAGGTTCGGATAGAGGTACGGCGACGACGACCCGATCCCGGGACGGTCAATGCCGATGATCCGCAGCCCGGCCTCGGCGGCGTACCTGCGTGCGTCGATGGGGATCTGGCGGCGAGCGCCAGGCGTCCCGTGCATCCACACCAGCGCCGGGCCACGAGGAGAGCCGTACTCGGCAAAGCTCAGGCGTCGCCCGTCACGGACTGCGACGCTGCCCTCCAGCGTCGGCCGCCTGGGTTGCACAGCAGTTCGACCACGGAGACTCATGCACCGGAGTCTGGCAGGTCCCCGGCACCAAGCCAGCGGTGTCCTATGGTTCGACCATGACCGTGGGGGGAACCGAGTCGGCGCCGAAGCAGGGGCCGGGACGACGCAGGGCCGAACCGACGAAGCGGGTGCGTTCGCGATCCTTCGGCTCGCTGGGTGCTCCCCGCGTGCCGCGTCCGTCGTTCCAGTCGAAGACGTGGCGCATTGCGATGATCTCGGTTGCCGTACTGATGCTGCTCGGCTGGTTCGCCTGGTACGCCACCACGCCGGAAGACCTGCCGACGGACGCCAAGACGACGAGCGCCAGCGGCGTGGTCAGTACTCCGCTGTACGTCGGGATGTTCAGCGCCCCCGACGACTTCGGTCGCACGCTGCGAATCTCCGGGGTCCGGGTGCACGCGACCACGAGCGCGGACATGGAGGTCACGCCGGTCCTGTGCCGACGGGGCACGGTCGGGGTCACCACACAGCCCGAACAGTTCTGCGCCGAACTGGTCAACCCGGAGGGCGAACGGATGGTCGGCGGCGACTCGATCGTGTTGAAGATCGTCTCCGAGGAGCCCGTGGTTGCCGTGATCGACCAGATCCAGATCGCCTACCGAGAAGACGTCCGGTGGGACACCCAGCCAGCTGGGCACCAACAGGCCATCGTCACGGTCACCGGCCGCCCGGCCGAGACCGGGACGGACGATGAGTCCGCAACCGAGTAGCGATCAGCCCCGGTCAACGCGCTTCTCGAGCGACTCGGCGCGGTCGGCCGCGTCCGTGTCCTCGTCGGCGTCGATCGCGTTCGTCTTGTGGAACCAGGCCAGCGCGTCATTCAACCGACCCGCGTGCTCGAGCGTGTCCGCGTAGGCGTACCGCAACCGGACCACCCAGGGCTCGCGGCCCTTGTGGTTGAGCGGCGAGACCTCGAGGGTGCGCAGAGCAGCGTCCATCTGACCGAGGTCACGACGAGCGCCGGCTTCGACGATGGTCATCTCGGCCTTGGCCGGCGCAGCGAACCGCACCACCGACGGGCTCTTGGCGAGCTCGAGAGCGCGCGTCGGGTTACCGAGTGCACGGTGGCAGTCCGCCATGATCGGGAGGTACGCCGTCGCGCCGTTCATGCGCTTGGCCGCACGCAGCTCCGACAGCGCCTCGGCGTAGTGCCCCGCGGCGTAGGCGGCCTCGCCGACGGCCTCGCGGACGACAGCCAGGCGGGGCGCACGGGCCTTGGCAGCAAGTGCGTGCTGGTAGGCGACTTCAGGCTCGTCGTCGATCAGGCGGCCGGCCGCGGCGAGGTGCCGCGCGACCCGGGAGCCCAGCTTGTCGGGAAGGTCCTTGAGGTGGGCTCGCACCGCGGCGTCGAGCTCCATCCCGTTGACGTCGTCGGGAAGCGGCGGACCGTCGTAGGTCGCCTGGTCCACGACGCGGTCCTTGCGAGGCACCGACGTGCGGTCGGGCGAACGCCGCTGCGCACCACCGGTGCGTTCAGCGGGCTTGCCCGAGCGATCCGACGGCTTGCCGCGGCCCTGGGGGCTGCGGTCGTAGGGAGCGCGGTCCCGGTCCGAGCCGGCGCCGCTGCGCGCGCCGCTGGTTCCACGGGACGAGGTGCCCTTGCGGGGAGCGGCACCCTCACGGGGGCCACCCTTCTTCGGCGCGTCATCGCGCCGTCCACGCTGGTCTGCCACGGCAGTCTCCTGGTGTCGAATCGCTATTGAAAAGTGTTGGGTACAAAACAGAGTAGAGGCCACCCGAGGGTGGCCTCTACCTGAATGTATGTCCGGCGGCGTCCTACTCTCCCACAGCCTCTCGGTTGCAGTACCATCGGCGCTGGCAGGCTTAACTTCCGGGTTCGGGATGGGACCGGGTGTTTCCCTGCCGCTATGGCCGCCGTAACTCTATTAACCCTCTGTTCGGGGTGCCCGTGTGGTGAGAGTTGTCCCCGTGTTGGTGGGGGTTCTGACCTGGGTCCCGTGTTGGGGTTGGTCTTCATAGTGGACGCGTGTTTGTGTGTGATGCGTGTTTGTTAAGTGTGTTGGGGATTTGTTGTGGCAAGTCTTCGGCCTATTAGTACCGGTCGGCTGGGCATTGCTGCTGTACACCTCCGGCCTATCAACCCAATAATCTTTTGGGGGCCTTAACCCCACAAGGGGGTGGGAAACCTCATCTTGAAACGTGCTTCCCGCTTAGATGCGTTCAGCGGTTATCACTTCCGAACGTAGCCAACCAGCCATGCACCTGGCGGTACAACTGGCACACCAGAGGTTCGTCCATCCCGGTCCTCTCGTACTAGGGACAGCCTTTCTCAAGTTTCCTACGCGCGCGGCGGATAGGGACCGAACTGTCTCACGACGTTCTAAACCCAGCTCGCGTGCCGCTTTAATGGGCGAACAGCCCAACCCTTGGGACCTACTCCAGCCCCAGGATGCGACGAGCCGACATCGAGGTGCCAAACCATCCCGTCGATATGGACTCTTGGGGAAGATCAGCCTGTTATCCCCGGGGTACCTTTTATCCGTTGAGCGACAACGCTTCCACTCGCAGTTGCCGGATCACTAGTTCCGACTTTCGTCCCTGCTCGACATGTCTGTCTCACAGTCAAGCTCCCTTGTGCACTTACACTCAACACCTGATTGCCAACCAGGCTGAGGGAACCTTTGAGCGCCTCCGTTACTCTTTAGGAGGCAACCGCCCCAGTTAAACTACCCATCAGGCACTGTCCCTGAACCAGATCATGGCCCTAGGTTAGACATCTAGTACGACCAGAGTGGTATTTCAACGTTGACTCCACAACCACTGGCGTGGCCGCTTCAAAGTCTCCCACCTATCCTACACAAGCCCGAACCAAACACCAATGCCAAACTATAGTAAAGGTCCCGGGTCTTTCCGTCCTGCCGCGCGTAACGAGCATCTTTACTCGTAGTGCAATTTCGCCGAGTCCATGGTTGAGACAGCGCCCAAGTCGTTACTCCATTCGTGCAGGTCGGAACTTACCCGACAAGGAATTCGCTACCTTAGGATGGTTATAGTTACCACCGCCGTTTACTGGGGCTTAAATTCTGAGCTTCGACTTGCGTCTAACCCGTCCTCTTAACCTTCCAGCACCGGGCAGGAGTCAGTCCGTATACATCGTCTTACAACTTCGCACGGACCTGTGTTTTAGTAAACAGTCGCTTGGGCCTGGTCTCTGCGGCCCTTCACGCTCCCCAGCAAGTGGGTTCACGATCCGGGCCCCCTTCTCCCGAAGTTACGGGGGCATTTTGCCGAGTTCCTTAACCATGGTTGTCTCGATCGCCTTAGTATTCTCTACTTGATCACCTGAGTCGGTTTGGGGTACGGGCGGCTCATGGCTCGCTAGAGGTTTTCTCGGCAGCATAGGATCACCCACTTCCCCCATACGGGGTCGGCATCACGTCTCAAGGTCACCGATCAAACGGCTACGTGGCGGATTTGCCTACCACGTCCCCTACACGCTTACCCGCCGTCTACCATCGCGGCGGTTGGGCTACCTTCCTGCGTCACCCCATCGCTTGACTACTACCGGTTCGGGTTCCACGCTCCGCTCCAACCCCTCGGCCCGAAGGCTCTGGTAGATGAAGTTTCGGGTGGTTAGCATTACCGGGCTCATCATGGGCGCCATTTCGCCGGTACGGGAATATCAACCCGTTGTCCATCGACTACGCCTGTCGGCCTCGCCTTAGGTCCCGACTTACCCAGGGCAGATTAGCTTGACCCTGGAACCCTTGATCATTCGGCGCACGGGTTTCTCGCCCGTGATTCGCTACTCATGCCTGCATTCTCACTCGTGTGGCGTCCACGGCTGGATCACTCCGCCGCTTCACTCGCCACACGACGCTCCCTACCCATCGACGCCCCTGAACCAACTGATCAAGTCAGCGGCTTGGGTTAATACGTCGATGCCATGGCTTCGGCGGGCGGCTTGAGCCCCGCTACATTGTCGGCGCGGAATCACTTGACCAGTGAGCTATTACGCACTCTTTCAAGGGTGGCTGCTTCCAAGCCAACCTCCTGGTTGTCACTGCGACTCCACATCCTTTTCCACTTAGCCGCCTCTTAGGGGCCTTAGCCGATGGTCTGGGCTGTTTCCCTCGACTACGAACCTTATCGCCCGCAGTCTCACTGCCACGCTTACACTTACCGGCATTCGGAGTTTGGCTAACGTCAGTAACCTGGTCGGGCCCATCGGCTATCCAGTGCTCTACCTCCGGCAAGAAACACGCAACGCTGCACCTAAATGCATTTCGGGGAGAACCAGCTATCACGGAGTTTGATTGGCCTTTCACCCCTACCCACAGGTCATCCCCTCAGTTTTCAACCTAAGTGGGTTCGGTCCTCCACGCCGTCTTACCGGCGCTTCAACCTGCCCATGGGTAGATCACTCCGCTTCGGGTCTTGAGCGTGCGACTAAAGCGCCCTATTCAGACTCGCTTTCGCTACGGCTTCCCCACGGGTTAACCTCGCCACACACCGCAAACTCGCAGGCTCATTCTTCAAAAGGCACGCTATCACCCAAACAAGTTCAGGCTCTAACGGATTGTAGGCACATGGTTTCAGGTACTATTTCACTCCCCGCCAGGGGTACTTTTCACCTTTCCCTCACGGTACTTGTCCGCTATCGGTCATCGAGGAGTATTTAGGCTTAACGGGTGGTCCCGCCAGATTCACACACCATTCCAGGAGTGGCGTGTTACTTGGGAGATATCGAACACAGCCAGCATCTATCGTCTACGGGGCTATCACCCGCTACGGCACCGCTTTCCAACGGACTTCGACCTCAACACTGGTTTCTGACTGTGCGCTGAACCGGCAGGCCCAACAACGACATTCCCACGACCCCTACACCGCAACGTCTGCCGACTATCACACGATATAGGTTTAGCCTCATCCGATTTCGCTCGCCACTACTCTCGGAATCACGGTTGTTTTCTCTTCCTGTGGGTACTGAGATGTTTCACTTCCCCACGTTCCCTCCACACACCCTATTTTATTCAGATGTGGGTAACTGGACATAACTCCAGCTGGGTTTCCCCATTCGGACATCCCCGGATCAACGCTCGGTTGCCAACTCCCCAGGGCATTTCGCAGGCTCCACGTCCTTCATCGGCTCTCGATGCCAAGGCATCCACCATGTGCCCTAATAACTTGCCCACAACAAACCACCAACACACACAACAACCACCAAACAACAGTGCATCATGCGCATCGGATCGTCCTCGTGGTAACTCAAATTCTCAAGAACACTAAAACAATCACGAAACAACACAAACAAAACCGCCCACCACCAGATGCCGTCCACCCCCTCTAACAACAAGGAGCCTGAACAACACATCGTGCGGGCGGATGCTCGCGTCCACTATGAATAAATCAAACAACCAAGAAGCCCAACCAGCTCACCTGAACCCACCCCCCAACCCAAGCCGAAGCTCAAGCAGGAAGACGTACCAGTCCAGGCTCGTCTGATGCCTCAGATACCCAACAGCGTGTCAGCACACCCACACCAACCAACAACCAAGAGGCTGTCGACCAGGCAAGTAAGAAATGTTGTGTTCCACTAGTGAACAACCCAAAGTTTCAATGACACATTCGGCCACCGAGCAGGGTGTGCTCCTTAGAAAGGAGGTGATCCAGCCGCACCTTCCGGTACGGCTACCTTGTTACGACTTCGTCCCAATCGCCAGCCCCACCTTCGACGGCTCCTTCCACAAGGGTTAGGCCACCGGCTTCGGGTGTTGCCGACTTTCGTGACGTGACGGGCGGTGTGTACAAGGCCCGGGAACGTATTCACCGCCGTTGCTGATCTGCGATTACTAGCGACTCCGACTTCATGGGGTCGAGTTGCAGACCCCAATCCGAACTGAGACCGGCTTTTGGGATTCGCTCCCCCTCACGGGATCGCAGCCCTTTGTACCGGCCATTGTAGCATGCGTGAAGCCCTGGACATAAGGGGCATGATGACTTGACGTCATCCCCACCTTCCTCCGAGTTGACCCCGGCAGTCTCCTATGAGTCCCCACCATTACGTGCTGGCAACATAGAACGAGGGTTGCGCTCGTTGCGGGACTTAACCCAACATCTCGACACACGAGCTGACGACAGCCATGCACCACCTGTATACGAGTATCAATGAGACCCACATCTCTGCAGGCTTCCCGTATATGTCAAACCCAGGTAAGGTTCTTCGCGTTGCATCGAATTAATCCGCATGCTCCGCCGCTTGTGCGGGCCCCCGTCAATTCCTTTGAGTTTTAGCCTTGCGGCCGTACTCCCCAGGCGGGGCGCTTAATGCGTTAGCTACGGCACGGAACCCATGGAATAGGTCCCACACCTAGCGCCCAACGTTTACGGTGTGGACTACCAGGGTATCTAATCCTGTTCGCTCCCCACACTTTCGCTCCTCAGCGTCAGGTAATGCCCAGAGAACCGCCTTCGCCACCGGTGTTCCTCCTGATATCTGCGCATTTCACCGCTACACCAGGAATTCCATTCTCCCCTGCATACCTCTAGTCTGCCCGTATCGAAAGCAAGCCATGAGTTAAGCCCATGGTTTTCACTCCCGACGCGACAAACCGCCTACGAGCCCTTTACGCCCAATAATTCCGGACAACGCTCGGACCCTACGTATTACCGCGGCTGCTGGCACGTAGTTGGCCGGTCCTTCTTCTGTACCTACCGTCACTTTCGCTTCGTCGGTACTGAAAGAGGTTTACAACCCGAAGGCCGTCATCCCTCACGCGGCGTTGCTGGATCAGGCTTCCGCCCATTGTCCAATATTCCCCACTGCTGCCTCCCGTAGGAGTCTGGGCCGTGTCTCAGTCCCAGTGTGACCGGTCACCCTCTCAGGCCGGTTACCCGTCAAAGCCTTGGTGAGCCATTACCTCACCAACAAGCTGATAGGCCGCGAGCACATCCTGCGCCGAAAAACTTTCCACACACCCCCATGCAGGGACATGTCATATCCGGTATTAATCACCGTTTCCGGTGGCTATCCCAGAGCGCAGGGCAGATTACTCACGTGTTACTCACCCGTTCGCCGCTCGAGTACCCCCGAAGGAGCCTTTCCGCTCGACTTGCATGTGTTAAGCACGCCGCCAGCGTTCGTCCTGAGCCAGGATCAAACTCTCCATAAGAAAATCCAATACTGACAAACAACAAACCCTGACAAGTATCACTACTAATCAGAATCAATCATATTGCCGAAACCACACACCAACCACCCCCGAAGAGGCGACCAGCGCAAAACAGTCACAACAATCTATATGCATGACACACTGTTGAGTTCTCAAACATCAAACACTGCGAAGCTCGCCGTTACCGGTCTGTCTTCGCGCTGATGGTTATCTCATCACAATCCGGATCCCAGTCTGTACCAGGCCCACAAGGCCTGCTTTTCGGACTGGTACCCGATCTGACTGCGATCGAGATGGTGTTCGCTGGGGCCGGTAGCCCGGAGCCGATCGGCTCCTTGCTTCCCGCCGCACCCGGCGACATGCAGAACATTACGACACTCCCCCAGAGAGCACAAATCCGGGGGGCGTGACGCGGGCCACACTGCCTCCGGAGGGCCTTCTCAGCGCACGCGTACGCCTGCAAAACGCTTCTTTCCACGCCTGAGAACCAGCCAGGACGACCCGATCAGGTCGCTCGCTGTCGGCGTGAAAGTGGGGTCGTCGACCCGCACGTTGTTGAGGTAGGCCCCGCCTTCGGCGACCGTGCGGCGGGCTTCGCCCTTCGACGCGGCGAGCCCGGTGAGGGTCAGCAGTTCGACGACATCGGGGATCCCGGCGGCGCCATCCACCTCGACGGTGCCCGCCTCTCCGAGTGCAGCGCCGAGTGTCACCGCCGACAGCGCGGTGATGTCGCCGCCCCCGAACAGGGCAGCGGCTGCGGTCTTGGCCTGCTCGGTCTCGACCGAGCCATGGACCAGCGTGGTGACCTCGTCTGCCAGGAGCTTCTGGGCTTCACGGAGGAACGGCTTCTCTGCATGGCGCACCTCGAGCGCCTCGATGTCCTCACGAGACACGAAGGTGAAGGTCTTGATGAGCTCGATGACCTTCTCGTCCTCGACGTTGAGCCAGAACTGGTGGAAGGCGTACGGCGCCATCAACTCCGGATCCAGCCAGAGCGCGCCACCCTCGGTCTTGCCGTACTTGGTGCCGTCGGCCTTGGTGATCAAGGGCGTGGCAAACGCATGGGCGTGACCGCCCTCGGCTCGCCGAATGAGTTCGACGCCGCCCGTGAGGTTGCCCCACTGGTCGGAGCCACCGAACTGGAGCGTCACCCCGTGGTCGCGGAACAGGGTCAGGAAGTCCATCGACTGCAGGAGGACGTAGGAGAACTCGGTGTAGCTGATGCCGGACTCGAGCCGGCGCTTCACGGTCTCCCGGCCCAGCATCCGGTTCACCGGGAAGTGCTTGCCGATGTCGCGAAGGAAGTCGATCACCGAGAGACCAGCGGTCCAGTCGTGGTTGTTCACCATCGTCGCGGCGTTGTCGCCCTCGAACGAGAGGAACGGTTCGATCTGGCGACGGACCCGGTCGGTCCAGTCCTGGACCGTGTCGAGGGAGTTGAGGGTCCGCTCCCCCGAGTCCCGCGGGTCGCCGATCATTCCGGTTGCGCCACCGACGAGGGCGAACGGCGTGTGGCCGGCGCGCTGCAGGCGCATGGCGGTCACGATCTGCACGAGGTTGCCCATGTGCAGGCTCGGCGCCGTGGGGTCGAAGCCGACGTAGTACCGGACACTGCCCTCCGCAAGCGCCGCGCCGAGCGCGTCGCGGTCGGTGGACTCGGCCAGCAGGCCGCGCCACGCGAGATCGTCGAGGAGGGTGGGGTCGACGGGCACGTCGGTCCTTTCCGGGTGGGAATCAGGGAGCTGGTGGAAGCAAGCCTGCCCCATCCGACGGCAAGACGCCCACTGGGTTCGAGGCACGACCAGTGGGTACCTTGCTGAACATCATGAGTGGCACACGGGTGGACGGGCGCTACACGCTCGACCGCGAGGTCGGGCGGGGAGCCGGCGGCGCGGTCTGGCTCGGTCGCGACGAGGTCCTGGGACGTCAGGTCGCCGTGAAGCGGATCGGACTGCTGCCCGGCCACACCGGCGACCCGGAGCGCGCAGCGCGGGAGGCCCGGCTCGCGGCCCGCATCAATCACCCCCACGTCGTGTCGGTGTTCGACCTGGTGCAGACCGAGGACGCGCTCTGGCTGGTCATGGAGTACGTCGACGGGCCCTCCCTTTCCGCGATGGTGGCGCAGCGCGGGCCGCTCGCCCCCACGGCCGCCGCACGCCTGCTCGAACCCGTGGCGGACGCGTTGCTGGCCGCGCACGAACAGGGCGTGGTCCACCGCGACGTCAAGCCGTCGAACATCCTGGTGAGCGACGAGGGCGGTGCAAAGCTCTCGGACTTCGGTATTGCCCGGGGTGAGCAGGACGCGACGCTCACCCAGGCAGGCCTGGTGACCGGGTCGCCGGCGTACCTCGCGCCCGAGGTCGCCACCGGCGTCCACGCGAGCTCGGCGAGCGATGTCTGGGCGTTCGGCGCGACCCTCGTCCACGTCCTGACCGGCCGGCCGCCGTACCACCTCGAGAACGGGGAGAACGGGCCACTTTCCGTCGTCTACCGGATCGTCCACGGCGATCCGCCCCGACCGGTCGAGGCCGGGTGGCTGGGTCCGCTGATCGCGATGACGATGACGGCCGAACCGGCAGCGCGGCCGTCGATGGCGGCGGTCCGCGACTACCTCCGTCGCGCCGGATCGGCAGGGAACGAAGCGACGGCCACAGCCGCCCTACCCGTCATGGCTCCCCCGCCGCCCCAGCCCCCGCCGCCCCAGTCCCCGCCTGCTCTCGCCCCGACGCCCGCACAGTCACGCCGCCGGACGGCTCCGCTGGTGTTCGCTGCCGCGTTGATCGTCACTGCTCTCGTTGCGGCCGTCCTGCTGCTCGGTCGGGGTGACGACGATCCGGGCCGGAACACGGCCGACGGCGCGACCTCCACGTCACCCACAGGCACGACGACACCGAGCCGGACTGCCGCCGAGCTCGAGGAGTTCGCCGAGACGTACGTCCGGACGGCTGATGAGGATCCGGCGGCCGGTTTCCAGATGCTCACGCCGGCGTACCAGGCCGAGAGCACGGGCTACGACGCGTTCTGGGGACCGCTGCGGTCACCGAAGATCCTCGAGATCGCGGCGGACCCGGCAGCCATGACGGTCACCTACACCTATACGTACGTGTTCCCGGGCAAAGGCCGGCAGACCGAACGGGTGACGCTCAAACTCGAGGAGCAGGACGGCGAACTCCTCATCGCCGGCGCCCCGTAACTGTGGCGAACCCTTCGCAACACCGGCGCTTGGGGCGCAAATGTGGGTAGCCTCCCGGAGGTGAGCGAGTACGACGCCCGGTTGGCCGACCGCGTACGCACACGCGGCGCGCTCTCCCCGGACGATGCCGCGCACGTCCTGCTGCCCGTCGCGGAGTCACTGGTGGCCCTGCACGAGGGCGGGCGGACCCACGGCGCGATCTCGCCGGCGTCCATCAGGATCGACGCAGCCGGTCATGCGACGCTCCTGGAACCGGGGGCGGTGGCCGCTGACTCCGCCTTCGTTCACGAGGACCCGATCTGGGGCCTGCGCCCGCAACCCGCGGCCGACGACGTGTGGTCGTTCGCCGCCGTCCTCCTGCACGTGACGACCGGCCGTCAGCCCGCGATCGGCGACGCCGACCCGCGCCACGTCGGCTGGCTGGCCCCTCTCGTCGAACTGGCGATGCAGACCGACCCCCGGGACCGTCCGACCATGTCCGACGTGGCCGACTACCTGCGGGCACAGGTCGCGCCCGCGTCGGATCCACGCCGGATCTCCCCAGCCGCGATGCTCCTCGTCGGCGGGGCGGTCATCCTCGGCCTGGCCGCGATCGGCGCCGCACTCCTCTTCGGTGGGGACGATGAGCGGGAACCCCGGCCGACCGCGAGCACCTCAGCCGTCGAGGACGAACCAGCCACCGACGAACCAACGGCCACGGCCTCGGCGGAGCCGGTCCCGGCCTCCGACCTCGAGGAGTTCGCGCGCACCTATGTCGCGACGGCGAGCAACAACCCGGGCCGCGGGTTCGACCTGCTGACTCCGACCTATCAGGACTCCAGCCCGCGGTACCGCGAAGTGTGGCGCGCGATCGAGGACCCCGAGATCATCGAGGTGACGGGCGACCCCGAGACGCTGTCGGTCAGTTACACGTACACGTACCGGCTCAACGGCGCCCGGCGCACCGAGGACGTCACGCTGCGGTTGGTCCAGCAGGGCGAGCAGTTGCTCATTGCCGGCGCGTCGGGTCGCCTGCGCTGACGGCTGCGGCGACCTTGTCCGCGGAGCCGGCGACGAAGAGGTACTCGACGTTGCGCAGACGGCCGACGGCACCGACCCGCTCCCCGGAGCGGTTGTGGATGCCGATCTGCGCGCCGACGTACCGCTTGCGGTCGAAGGCCAGCAGCGCCACCTCGGCATGGCCGGCTGCCTGCAAGGACGTCGTCATCTCCTCCGGGGTGATCCACGATTCGTCGTTGTAGGACACGACGACCACCTCGGCCCGGAGCCGGCCCAGGACATCGGCCAGAGCGGCCGGCATCGAACGCTTGCTGTTGAAGACGCTGCTGCGCTCGCGGGTGTCGACCCGCTTGCACGCGATGCCGTAGTGCTCCGGCTCGTCCCAGCGGACCAGGGTCTCCCAGATGTGATAGTTCGCGAAGTACCGGTGCTGGTTGTACGGCGGGTCGACGTACGCGAGATCGACAGGGCCGATCTGCTCGACGGTGTCCATGACGTCGCCCGTGACCGTGCGGCCCGGACCGGGGATCAGGTCCGGGCGGCGAAGGTCGAGCTCGGCATGCGACCGGGGCGCCCACTGCTTGAGGTAGGCCATCTGGACGCCCGTGGTGGAGTCGACGCGGTCGGCGGCCAGCATCAGGCTGGTCAGCAGGATCGGGCGCAGCGGACTGCCCGGCGGGTGGTCCCGCTCGATCGCCTGGCGCACGGCGTCGATCCGCAGTCCGTTCTTGGGCTGGAAGAAACGGGCCTGCTCGCAGAACGTCTCGGTGAAGTAGCCGTGCGTGCCGGGCAGATTGCCGAGGCGAGCCAACTCGGCATCGAGGACGTCGATGTCGACGAGGTCCGCGTCGGCGGCGATGTAGCAGTCGCTGAGCACTTCGGAGTACGACGCCACGTCGGCCGCGGTGACCTCGATCCCCCGGCGCTTGAACTCCTGGGCCACCCGGGTCGTGCCCGTGAAGAGATCAACCGCGGTGCGGGCCTCCGTCGCGACCGCCATCTCCCCCAGCGTCGGCACCAGCGTGCGCTTCGAGCCGAGGTACTTGATCACAGCCGCAGCGTAGGTGGACGTGGGCCAGATCTCCTCCACCGAGGGTTGAATGCGCGCGGCGCGGGGAAGTCGCCCGCAGCACTGATCGCCAACAGAAGGAATCCAGATGTCCGTCAAGCTCGCCCTGCCTGTAGCTCTGCTCGCGGTCCTCGCGTTCAGCGCCTGCAATGACGACGATGCGACCTCGGGGTCGGACGACAAGACCACCGAGTCCACGACCGAGGCCACCACCGAGGCCACCACCGACCCCACGGCCGCCACGGAGACCACGTCCGGCGCCGCAGACCCGGGAGCCCTCAGCGGCGATGTCACCGCGCCGGGCACCGAGCTCGCCATCGGCGACACGGCCGTGCTCCCCCTGACCTACGGCACCGACGGAACCGCCACGGTCGAGGTCAAGGTCGTCGGAATCACCGAGGGCACCAGCGCCGACCTCGAGGCCGCCAAGGTCAAGGACGCCGCCGACTACACGCCCTTCTACATCAAGCTCGAGATGAAGATCCTCGAGGTCGGCCCCAACGGCTTCGGCGGATACACGCCGGGCAGCGACTTCGACGGCCTGGTCGGCAGCCAACGGGCCGGCAGCCTGATCACCTTCGGTGACTTCGCGCCGTGCGAGGACGGTGGCTTCGAGTACGACTCCGCCGTCGGCGACACCGCTCCCGGTTGCGTGCCCGCCCTGGTGACCAAGGGTTCCAAGGTCGATGCCGTGATCTTCAGCGGTGGCCCGGATGACACCTACGACAAGAACGACGGCAAGCCCGTCACCTGGAAGTGACCTCCGGCTGCCTCGGCAGCCAGTCTGCACCACCACCGCCCCGGTCGGCCCACGCGAGGTCGGCCGGGGCGGTGTGCCATGTCCGTCCTCAGTGGCATGCTCGATCCATGGCCGAAACCCCTGTGCCGCTCCAGCCCCTGGACGAGGACTGGCAGCGCGCGTTGTGCATCGTCGCCCACCCCGATGACATGGAGTTCGGGGCCGCCGCCGCTGTCGCGCGCTGGACCGGACAGGGCAAGACCGTCGTCTACTGCATGGTCACCAGCGGCGAAGCCGGCATCGACGGACTCGATCCCGACGCCTGCCGAACGGTGCGTGAGGCCGAGCAGGTGACCTCTGCGGAGATCGTGGGCGTCGATGTCGTCGACTTCCTGCGCCAGCCCGACGGAGTGCTCGAGTACGGAACGGCCCTGCGTCGTGATCTCGCGGCCGTCGTACGACGGCACCGGCCGGACATCGTGATCACCGGCAACTTCCACCCCACGTGGGGAGGACGGAACCTGAACCAGGCCGACCACATCGCCGTCGGGCGAGCGGTCCTGGACGCGGCGCGGGACGCCGGTAACCGGTGGATCTTCGCCGAGCAGGTGGCCAATGGCCTCGAGCCGTGGGGCGGCGTCCGTGAGGTGTGGGCGTTCGGTTCGCCGGAGTCGACCCACGCCGTCGACACGACCGCCACCTTCGACGCCGGTGTCGAGTCCCTCCAGGCCCACGCGGCGTACATCGACGGGCTCGGGTGGGAGAACTGGGACCCGCGCGAGTTCCTCGAGGGCATGGCGCGGGCCACGGGCTCGCGACTCGGCGTGCCCTTCGCTGCGCCCTTCGAGGTGTTCCCGCTGGGCTGGGGCGAGTGAGCGGTCCAACTCCTCTAGGGTGATGCCGCACCTTGGGGCGGTAGCTCAGTCGGTCAGAGCAGAGGACTCATAATCCTTGGGTCGTGGGTTCGAGCCCCACCCGCCCCACCGCAGGTTTGTGTTGCATCGGTTGAAGGTTGACAGTTCGCCTTCGGCTGAGGCCTTACACATGTTCGGCTGATGCTTGACGGCTGCTCCGGTTGAGGCTTGACACTCCCGGAATGCGGGAGATGAGTGTGGCTGAACAGCGTTATCAGGCCGTGCTGGCAGTGATCAGCGACGGCGAAACGGTCAAGGACGTCGCGGCCCGGTTCGGGGTCTCGCGGCAGACACTGCATGCCTGGCTGGGCAAGTACGAAGCCGGCGGGCTGGAGAACCTCGGCGATGCCTCGCACCGACCCAGGTCATGCCCACATCAGATGCCAGGAGTCGTCGAGGTCGCCATCGCCGAACTACGGCGCTTGCATCCAACCTGGGGACCCAAACGGCTGGTCTACGAACTCGACAAGAGGGACGTGGAACCGCTGCCCTCTGCCTCAGCGGTCTACCGGGCACTGGTCCGGATGTCGCTGATCGACCCGGCCGCCCGACGTCCGCGGGACCGGAAGTGGAAACGGTGGGAACGCGGCAAGCCGATGGAGCTGTGGCAGATGGACGTGGTCGGCGGCTTCGCGCTGGCCGATGGCCGCCGGGCAAAGGCACTGACCGGGGTCGATGACCACTCCCGGTTCTGTGTCAGCGCGTTCTTGATGCTGCGCGAGTCCTCCCAACGGGTGTGCGACGGCCTGGCCCTAGCCCTGCGCACCTACGGAGTTCCTGAGGAGATCCTCACCGACAACGGGAAGGTCTTCACCGGCCGGTTCAACCGGCCGCCGGTCGAGGTGCTCTTTGACCGGATCTGTCGCGAGAACGGGATCACCCACCGTCTGACCCAGCCACGCTCCCCCACGACCACAGGGAAGATCGAGAGGTTCCACCGCGCGTTGCGCACCGAGTTCCGTACCGACCGGACCTTTGCCAGCCTCGAGCAAGCCCAAGGCGAACTGGACGAGTGGGTCGCTGACTACAACGCCAACCGGCCACATCAGGCACTCGACATGGCCACCCCCTCGTCGCGGTTCTTCCGTGAGCAGGTCGCACCGGCCATCACGATCCGTCCGACCCGAACGACCAGGGAATCCGGTCATCCCGACACCGGACGCGGTGAGGGGACCTGGGTAGCGCGGCGCGCCAGCAAGCTCGGCGTGGTCTGCGTGAACTGGCAACAAGTCTGTCTCGGCGTCGCAGCCGCAGGTCGCAACATCGACGTCTGGGTCACCGACGACGTCTTGCAGTTCTACGACGGCGACCACCTCCTGCGCACCCAAGCCCGGACCAACACAGGGGAGGTGAGAGTCAAACGAGCCCAAGTCCCCGGCGGCCAACGCCGCCGTAAAGTTCAAGACTGAGTGTCAACGATCAACCGACATTGATCTGTCACCCATCAACCGAAGCTGTTCAGCCCCACCGCAGGTTCTCTGGAACCATGCACGCATGGACACCGTGCGGTCACTGGCGCTCTTCGCGGCCGCCGCGCTCGCCGAGATCGGCGGGGCGTGGCTCGTGTGGCAGGGCGTACGCGAGCACAAGGGCTGGGTCTGGATCGGTGCCGGCGTGATCGCGCTCGGCATCTACGGGTTCGTCGCCACGCTCCAGCCCGACGCCCACTTCGGCAGGATCCTGGCCGCGTACGGCGGGGTGTTCGTGGCCGGGTCGCTCACCTGGGGCATGGTCGTGGACGGCTTCCGTCCCGATCGGTACGACGTCGCGGGTGCGCTGATCTGCCTGGTCGGGGTCGCCGTGATCATGTACGCACCGCGCGGGGCGTAGCGTCCCGCGCGTCGTACGACGCCCGGGCGCTGTCCACCTCGCCCATGTGCTCCTCGGCCCAGTCCTTGAGGTGGCTGATCGTGACGAGCAGTGAATGGCCCAGCGGAGTGAGCTCGTAGTCGGTGCGCACCGGGACAGAGGGGGTGACGGTGCGGGTCAGCAGTCCGTCTCGCTCGAGGTTGCGGAGGGTCTGGGTCAGCATCTTCTGGCTGACGCCGGCAATCCGGTTCGAGAGCTCGGTGTAGCGCAACGGCCCCTCCAGGCCGAGTGCCACGATCGCGAGGCTGGCCCACTTGTCGCCGATCGTGTCGAGCAGCCTCCGGCTGGGACAGTTCGCGTTGAACGCGTCGTACGGGTGCTCGACCTGTTGGGTGGCCATGACGTACCTCCGGGTGCGGTGCCGACTTCAAAGTGCCTACTTCCCAATGGAGAGTAACTCTCCAACACTGGGTGGACAACCCACACCAGGAGGAATCATGAAGGCACTCATTGCCCAGCGCGGCTCCCACAAGCCCCAGTTCGCTGACGTCGCTGGGGCCGAACTCACCGACGGCCAGGTCCGCGTCGCGGTCGCGGCCGCGGGCTTCACCTACTTCGACGCATTCGTTTCCGCCCACGGGGCCGAGCTCGGCCTGCCGGACGAGGTGGGCCTGGGTTTCGACTTCAGCGGCACCGTGACCGAGGTCGGCGCCGAAGTCGACGGCATCGCCGTCGGTGACCGGGTCGCGGGACTCCATGACGACATCACAGCACCCGCTCGCGCGCACGCCGAGGAGGTCGTCGTGGCTGCCACGGCCGTGGCCGTCGTACCGGTAGGACTGGAGCTGGACGTCGCCGCAGCGGTGACGTTGAGCGCCCTGACCGCACGTCAGTCGCTCGACCTGCTCGGCCCGGACCGCGGCAGCCTGCTGGTGACGGGAGCAGCCGGCGCCATCGGCGGTTGGCTGATCGAGCTCGCGCAACGTGAGGGCTGGTCGGTCACGTCGCTGGTACGGCCCGGGACCGAGGGACAGGTGGCGTCCGGCAGCGTGATCACGTCCTTGTCGGGGACGTACGACGCCGTGCTCGATGCCGCTGCGCTGCACGCCCCCGCGCTCGCGGTGGTCCGCGACGGCGGACGGTACGTCGGGTTCAAGCCCGGACAACCGCAGCCGTCGGAGCGCGGCATCGCGATCAGCACGGTGCAGGTGGTCCCGGACGGCGACGCCCTGGCCGACCTGCTGCCGCTCGCGGCCGACGGCGCGGTCACCACGCGCATCGCTGGGCGCTCCTCACTGTCCGACGCGGGAGACGCCTACGACGCAGCCGGGGCAGGCACGGGGTCGCGAGGCCGCTGGCTCCTCATCCCCTGACGCGTGACCGCGGTGCCGTTCCCACGGGCGAGACCTCCAGCAGTGTGGTGAGCCACGCCGCCGGGGCGGAACCCCAGACCGCGCGTTGGTCGGCCGTCATGGTCGCCACGCACCGACGCCAGGACTCCACCCGGGCGAGCCGGGCCAACTGGAGCGCGGACGGCAGAGCCGCGCGCAGCGCGGTGATGGGCACGACGTCGCTCCACACTTCGAGCGCCGCGTCGGCGATCCGACAGAGTCGCGGGTCGTCCGGCGTCGCGTGGAGTTCGTCGCGGGCGGTGTCCAGGGGCACGAGCAGGTTGCCCAGGGGCTCACCCAGGACCGCGTCGCCGAAGTCGAAGAACCGCGTGGTGCCGTCGGTCAGCACCACGTTGGACGGGTGCAGGTCGTTGTGGACGAGCGTGAACGGCAGGTCGACCTCCTCGACCACGTCCGCCCACCGTTCGACCGAGGGCAGCAGGGCCTGGAGTCGCGCGGCCATGGCGGGTTCGAGTCGGCGCGGGTCACCGGCCTCCAGCGCAGCCAGTCGGCCCACCGCATTCGCGACGTACGTCGTCGCGTCCGCGGGAGCAAGCACGGCGAGACCCCAGCTGTCGGCCGTCGCGGTCGCACGGCGCTGCAGGACAGCCGCATCGGCGACCAGCCGACACCACTGATCCACGTCGGTCGGGCGCCCCTGCTCGCGCAGGGTGGGGCCGAGGTCACCGGTCAGCAACAGGTCCCGCTCGGGGTCAGCGGCGAGCACCGGGGCGACGTACTCGGGCGCCACCTGCGCGAGGCCCTGGACGATCCTTGCCTCGTGGGCCTGGCCCGGACAGTTCTGCTTCGCGTACGACGTCCTGCCGCCTGCCGTGACGCGCCAGACCGCCGACCAGGGCCGGTCAGCCAGGCGCTCGACCCGGTCAGGAACGCCGACCGCAGCACCGATGAACGCGCACAACTCGGCAAGGAACTCCTCGGTTCCCCACACGGCGCTCGTCCACGTGCTCACCAGCGCAGCGTGACCCACGCCGACGCCGGACGCCACCGGTTTGCGCTCTGTGGCTGTCGCGAGTCGCCGGTCACCTGCCGGGCAGCACGCCGCCAGGCGGCCCGCCGCCCGTGAAGTTGCCGCCCGGGCCGCCGCCTCCGAACTGGATGCGGTCGCCGCCCTGGTCCTCGGTGTCGGCCGACGGCAGATCGGCGCCGAGGTCCGCCAGCACGACCTCTGCGCCGGCATCGAGCCCCTCGACGATCTCGACCTCGGTGCTGCCGACGATTCCGGTCGTCACGCGGGTTCGCTGGGGCTGACCGGCCGTCATCACGGTCACCGTGCCGTCGACGACCGCGGACGCTGGCACGGTGACGACGTCGTTGGCACTCCCCACGACGACGGCCACCGAAGCGGGGATGCCGTCGGGCAGGGAGAGGTCGCGCTCGTCGAGAGTCACCTCGACGCCGTAGGTCGGGTCCTCCTCGGACGTCGAGCTGACCGGGATGTTCTCGACGCGGGTGATCGAACCCTTCAACGCCTCGCTCGCACCGGCAGGCGTGACGTCGACCTCGGTGCCGACCGTCAGTTGAGCCGCCTGGGTGGCGGTGACCGCGAGGGACACGGTGGTGAGGCCGGGTGCCACGAGGATCGCGACGGTGTCGCCGCTGGAGATCGCGTCACCGGACGCGACCGCGAGGGACACCACCTTGCCGGCCGCGGGCGCCCGGACCACGGCCGCACGCAGGCTGGCCCGAGCCGAAGCGAGCTCGGCCGCAGAGCGGTCGATCGAGGCCTGGTCCTGCGCCAGCGTCGCGGCCGTCACGGTGGGTCCGGCCTGCCCGTCCGACGAGCCGCTGTTGTCGCCCTCGGTCGCCGCGGCGCTCGCATCGGCACTTTCGTCGGCGCCTGCGTCGCGCTGGTCCGGCGTCGCCACCGCGCCGAGCGCCGTGGTCAGCGTCCCGCCGAGTGTCTCGAGCGCAGTCTGGAGCGCCAACAGTGCGGTCGCGGTCGCGGCTTGGGCCGACTGCACCGCAGCCAGCGCCGCCTGGCACTCGTCGCTGACGCCGCTCGACGTACCCGGGTCGTCCGCGGGCCCCTCACTGGAGCCCTCCGTCGCGGAGTCCGTCGGCTCGACAGGTGTCTCGGTCTCCGCGCACACCTGCTCCTGGGTCGCCAGCGCTTCGGCACCCGTGGCGAGCGCAACGCTCGCTGCCTTCTGGGCAGCGATCACGGCTTCCTGCTGCGCGCGCAACTGGGCGAGCAGGGCGGCATTGCCGGGCTCGGACGAACCGCGTTCATCCGCAGGTTGCGCCGACTTCCTGGCCGGCGTCGATGCCGAGGACGTGTCGGTCATCGACGCGGTCGCCGTCGACACCGCGCTGGTCTGCGCGTCGAGGTCGTCAGCGAGTTGTGCCTTCGCCTTCGCAAGATCCGACTTCGCCCGATCAACCGCTGCCCGGAGTGCGGACCGGTCCAGGACCGCGATCACATCACCCTTCTCGACCGCATCACCCTGGGCGACTGGCACCTTGGCGACCGTGCCGCTGGTACCGAAGGCCAGGTCGGACCGGCCGCTGGACTCGATCACGCCGGTCAGGCTCAGCACCTGGTCGACGTCGCCGACCCCGGCCGCGACGGTCCGGTACTGCGCCGCTTCGTCAGCCACGGCGCCGTACGCGGCCATTCCTGTGCCCGCCAGGGCGAGCGCTGCCAGGGGCAGCGCCACGCGGCGGGTCCGAATCAACGCCCACACTGGTCGTTCACCGCGTCACTGACCTGGATCGTCCTGGCCGTCACTGCGCCGGCGTCGTCAGCATCGCCGTCGACGCGAACGCAGCGGCCGACCGTCAGTGCAGTCGCGTCCGAGGCGACCTGCTTCGTGTACGTGGTGTCGGTCCCGACCGTCACCGACACCTCGCCGTCGTTCCCCTTGACGACGAACCCGGTGGCTGTCACCGAGGTGACCTCACCGTTGGCACCGAACCCGCCCATCCGGCCCCCGCCGGGCATTCCCGACGGACGATCGGTGGGCAGGTCGCTCGGGAGATCGGTGGGCATGCCGGAGGGACGTTCACCGCCGCCCGGACCGCCGCCGAACATGCCGCCGGCTTCGCACCCGTCGTCACCCGCGGCCACGATCGACACCATCGCTGCATCGATCTCGGTCGGCGCAGCGCTCTCGGTCGCCGACGCGTCCGCTGACGCGGCACTTCGTACGACGACACACACGCCGGTCGCGACGTCAGCCAGCGTTCCGGCCGCCTGGTCGGTGACCGTCGTTGCGTCGGTGACCGTGACGGCGACCTGGCCGGCCAACTGGCTGCGGACCTGCAGTGTGTCGCCACTGACGGCAGCGATCTCGCCGGACGTGCCCGGCATCCCACCGGGTCCACCCGCAGGCGCACCGGATGGTGCGTTGCCGGCGGCGTCGGTGGTCACGCCTGCCGCGGGATCGGCGGCCGCGTCGTCTCCCCCGCAACCGGCCAGCAACGCCGCGAGGGCGACTCCGGTCGCCAGCGCACCGATCGGTCGCAGCGGGAGGGCAAGGGAGTTCAGGGACATGGGCGTCGCTTTCTTCTGCGGAGTTCGGAGATCAATCACGGTGCTCACTCGCTACGGAGTGCGTCGATGGGGGTGAGCCGTGCGGCCCGGGTCGCCGGATAGACGCCGAAGCCGACGCCCAGGGCGAGGGCGGTGGCGAGGGCCGCGATGGTGGCGACCGCGGAGATCGCGACGGCCTGGTCGATGAAGTGCGGCAGCACCTGGGCTCCGACCACGCCGATCAGCACTCCGACCACACCACCGGTCAGTCCGAGCAGCGACGCCTCGACGAGGAACTGGCGCCGGATCACGCGGGGCGCGGCACCGAGCGCCTTGCGCAAGCCGATCTCGCGCACGCGTTCGGTGACGGAGACGAGCATGATGTTCATGACACCGATGCCGCCGACGAGCAGCGAGATGCCGGCCACGCCGCCGAGCAGCACGGTGAAGGTCCGGTTGGTCTCGTTCGCCGTCTCGACCAGCGACGCCTGGGTCGCGATCGAGAAGTCCGCCTCGGCCGTCGTCACGCCGTGCCGGTTCGCCAGCAGGGCCTGCACTTCCTGGTAGGCCGCCGACAGGACGTACTCGTTGGCCGCCTCCACGTAGATGGTCGAGACGGTGTCGGCGGTGCTGCCGGTGAGCCTGCTGGAGGTCGCCACCGGGACGACGGCGAGGTCGTCCTCGCTGGTGCCGCTCGCCGATGCACCGGACGACGTGAGCACCCCGATCACCGTCAGCCGGGTGCCGTTGACGGTCACCTGCTGACCGACCGGGCTCAGTCGTCCGAACAGTTCCGACGCCGTGTCCGGCCCGAGTACGACGACCGCTGCGCCCTGTTCGGCTTCGGCAGCCGTGAAGAACCGGCCCGCCGAGAGCTCCCTGCTGCGTACCTGGGGCCACGCCGTCGACGTACCCACCAGCGAGGTCGTCCAGTTGGTGCTGCCGTTGACCAGCGCGACGGAGCTCGTGGTCGCGGGTGCGACGGCCGCAGCGTCGGGCACGACGTCGGAGTCAGCGATCGCGGTGGCGTCGGCGAAGGTGAGGGTCGAGGCCGAGCCGAAGCCGCCGCGCATGCCCGAACTGCTGGTGCTGCTGCCCGGGGAGACGATCAGCAGGTTGGAGCCGAGCGCGTCGATCTGGTCCTCGACCTCGCGTTGCGCGCCCTGCCCGAGGCCGACGGTGAGAATCACCGACGAGATGCCGATGACGATGCCGAGGACGGTGAGGGCCGAGCGCAGCCGGTGCGACCGGATGGCGGCCAGGCCGGACCGGACGGTTTCCCACCAGCTCATCGCACACCCACTCCGCGGAGGGTGGAGCGGACGCCGTCGCTGGTGATGAGCCCGTCGTCGATGACCAGGTTGCGACCCGCACGGGCGGCCACATCGGGCTCGTGGGTGATCAGCACGATCGTGCGGCCAGCGTCATGGAGTTCGTCGAACAGCCCGAGCACGTCGCGGGTGGAGGCGGAATCGAGGTTGCCTGTCGGTTCGTCGGCGAGCAGCAGGTCCGGTTCGGTGACCAGGGCGCGCGCGACGGCGACCCGCTGTTGCTGGCCACCCGACAGTTCGCCGGGCCGGTTGGCCAGCCGGTCGGCGAGCCCGACCCGCGCCAGGGCGGCCTCGGCCCGTTCGCGCCGCTCCGCACGCGGCACTCCTGCGTAGATGAGCGGCAGCTCGACGTTGCGCCAAGCCGGCATCGATGCGAGCAGGTGGAACTGCTGGAACACGAAGCCGATCCGTCGATTGCGGATGGTTGCCAGCGCCGCCTCGTCGAGCTGCGAGGTGTCATCCCCCGCCAGGACGTAGTGCCCCTCGGTCGGCACGTCGAGGCACCCGCGGATGTTCATCAGCGTCGACTTGCCGGAACCGGACGGCCCGATCACGGCGACGTACTCCCCCGTCGCGACGGTGATGTCGATCCCCCGCAGTGCCTCGAACTCGACCGATCCGGAGCGGTAGGTCTTGCGGACACCGTCGAGTTCGATCAGCGCACTCACTGGCCGCCGCCGGGACCCTGGATGAAGCCGCCGGGCGGCATCTGGCCACCCTGCTCCATGCGCTGCTGCATGCGTTCCTGCAGTTCCTGGTTGCCGCCACCGCCGCCGGGGCCGGTGAAGCCGGGCACCACGACGACGTCGCCGGCGACGAGTCCGGAGATGACCTCGGTCGCCATGCCGTTCGCCTCGCCGATCTCGATCTCGGTCCGCGTGGACGCGCCCGTGGCTGCGTCGGTGACCTTGTCGACGTACGTCATGTCGCCGTCGTTCTGCACGGCCCGGCTGTCCACCGCCAGCACGTCAGCGCGCTGGCTGACGATGACGGAGAGGTCGGCCGACGTACCGGCGAACAGGTCGTCGCGCGCGTCGGTGATCGCGATGGTCACGGGGAAGACGGCGGCACCGTTCGAGTCCGTCTCGGCGACGAGTCCGACTTCCTGCACGGTGCCGTAGACCGTCCCATCGATGCCGCTGACGGTGACCTCGGCCTGGAGACCGTTGGACACCTTCTCGACGTCGCCGCTCGCGACCGACGCCTCGACCACGAAGCGTCCCGTGGAGACCACGGTGATGGTGCCGGTGGAGGTGTCGGACGTGTCGGTGTTGCCACCGGCACCGCCCGTGCTGCCGACCGTGTCGTCGACCTCGAGGCCAACGGCCGTCACG
The DNA here is from genome assembly GCF_014108865.1 of Nocardioides sp. WS12. Lineage (NCBI taxonomy): Bacteria > Bacillati > Actinomycetota > Actinomycetes > Propionibacteriales > Nocardioidaceae > Nocardioides > Nocardioides sp. WS12. The sequence goes on from NZ_CP053928.1 coordinate 3,876,557, forward strand.
GTGCCAGCCGTCGTCGAGCGGAGTACGGCGTCCGCGGCCGCCTCCTCGGCCTGGGCCAGGCTCGACTCGGCGGCCACCACGGCCGCCTCGTCAGCTGCTGTCTGCTCGTCGGAGGAACCATCGGAGAGGTGTTCGGACTGCGCCGTCTGCGCAGCATCGAGCGAACTCTCCGCGGCGGCCAGTTCGGCCTGCAGGACGGTGTCGTCGATGGCGGCCAGCTTCTGGCCCTTGCGGACCTGGTCCCCTGGCTCGACGAAGACGTCAGTGACGGTGCCGCTGACGGGGAACGACAGGTCAGCGGTGGTCGCCGCGGCCACCGTCCCGCTGGCCGTCACCGTCTCCTTGAATGTCTGCGTCGCGACCGTTGCGGTACTCGACGCAGCGGCGGCCGGCGCATCGTCGCGAAGGAGCAGCCAGGCTCCGGCGGCGCCCGAGAGCACGACGAGCGCGGTGAGGACGAGCACGAGTCGGCGGGGGCGGCGCCACGGTGGGCGCACGCGCTGGAGCAGTCGTTTCACGAGCCCGACCTTCACAGCGCGGACTGTGCGGTCACTCAGGTGCGCCTGTGCGGGTGCTGTGAGCCGCACGCCACCGGAAAAGCCGAGAACCGGGCCGGGTGGGGCGTTGCCCCACTCGGCCCGGCCTGGTGATCAGCCGAGCGGCAACAGCGCCGTCACCTGGGCCAGCAGGCCGCTGACCGTCGGGTTGGCACTGGCCTGACCCACGACCTGGTCGACAGCGTCGTTCACCGCGTCCGTGAGCTGCTCAGCAGCCGGGCTCGGTGTCGCCAGCGGGTCGAAGATGGTGCCGAAGCCAACCGGGAGCGGGTTGTTGTAGACCGCCACGCCCGTCCCGAGCAGGAAGTCGACGACCAGGCAACCGGCGAGGACCGGCGACTCGCTCGCCGACCACGTTCCGGTGCCGAGGAAGTCCATCGTCTTCGGCGTGGCCGTGTGGATGCCACCGAGGAACGGCGAGATCCACACCGGGAGGCCGTTGGGGTTTCCAGCAGCCGTGTCGACCCCGATCGCCGCGGTGGCCGTGTTGACCAGTGCGTCCGAGTTGAACTTGCCCGTGATGTGGTAGAGCGGTCCACCCACGAGAACGCCGAGCGGGCCCACGGCGGGGACCTCCGGCAGCAGGTCGGACTTGGTCACGGTGTAGCCGTTGTTCTCGTTGCGGGTGTACCGATTCGGCTCCGTGCTCGAGTCGGCACTGTTGGCGAGACACGCGCCGCCGGTGAGCCGCAGCGAGGAGTAGATGTCCAGGATCACGCCGGCCTGAACCGTTGCGTCAGTCGTGATCTGGACACCACCCGGGGAGCTGCTCGGGTCGATCTGCAGCCCGTTGAGGAGGCTGAGGGACACCTTCTTCTGACCGTTGCCGACGCTCACCTCGGTCGCGAGGATCGAGCCCAGGTCGAGGCCCTGGGCCGCCGCGCTGGTCGACAGCTTGGTGAGGAGGTCGTGGTAGAACGCGTCATTGACCGTGCCGAGTGACATCAGGGTGCGCGTCTTGCCGTTGAGCGACGCGTACGCGATGAACGCCTTGGTGTCCAGATCGAACACACCGACCAGAGCGTCGGTGCTGGTCTCCGTCGTCGGACGGTTGATCAGCATCACCCGCGGGGTGCAGCCCGTGGACGGCACACAAGGTGCGGCGACGTCCGGAAGGCACGTGGACGGGTCGGCGACACAGTCAGCCGGGTCCGAAGGCAACGCAAAGGCGCCGTCGAAGCCGTAGAACTGCTGAGTCGGGCCACCGGGGGTCGGCGCGTTCGCCGTGACCGGCGACGTGGCGGTGTCCACGACGTACTGGTACTCCGCGGGCTCGATGTTGGCCCGGACGCTGCCGTTCCCGAACACGTCCTTGAACTGGACGGTCCACGGCCGGTACTCAAAGGTCTGCGTCGAGACCTTCGGGCCCGCGACGAAGGTGTTGCCGAAGGCCGTGCCGACCGAAGCCGGCGTACCGACGGTGCAGGCACCGAAGCCGGTCTTGACCATGTTGGTCTCGGTGGTCGTCACCGTGTAGACCCCCGCCGGCTTGCCGGCGAGGTTCACGGTGGCCGAGAAGCCGCCGCCGCTGTTGGGGGCCCCGCCGCGGTAGTTGGTGTTGCCCGGCGCCGGCTGCGTGGCCAACGGCTGGTTGGCCGGGTTGGTGAGGAAGCCGCCGAACGAGAGGTCGCGCACCTGCGACAGCGTGGTGAGCACGACAGTGCCGTCCGGGTCGGTGACCGTCACCTGGGTCCGCGGGGAGTTGTTGGTCCCAGCGGGGTTGTCACCCCGGCAGCCGCCCAGGGCAACCGCCGCGAGCGACGACTGGGTGAAGTTGGCCGAAGCGCTCGAGCGGGTGTAGTTCATGGCGGCGCGGTCGACCACCACGTTGACCGTGCTGTCGCGGACGACGGGGGGACTTCCGACCTCGGTCGGCGTGACGACCGTCGTCCCAGCCTCGGCCGGGAGCACGGATGCCGTCAGCGCTGCGAGGAGCGCCGTGGTGAGGGCGATGCCGGCGAACCGGCGTGGTGAGTGGGGGGTGGGCGCCTGACGACGCCGGCGGTGCTTGGACATGTTGTCTCCTGGGAGCAGGAGGCCCCGAGAGCCTGGGGGGCATGGCTCTGACGAGGACACATTGGCGCACCTGTCTCATCCAGGTGGCGTGGATCACACAAACTCGATGCCCTCGTTTCCGATGGTCAACCGAGGCGTAACCGGCCGCCCGGATGATCGTCAGCGCAGGCGGACGGACACCCTCGTGCTGCCCGGTTCCGTTGCCAGTTCGACCGTGCCGCCGTGTGCCGCCACGATCGCCTGCACGAGGGCCAGGCCCAGCCCGATGCCGTCGGACCGGTGACGGGACGCATCCCCGCGGGTGAAGCGCTCGAACGCCGTCGCGGCAAGGTCCGGCGGGAACCCCGGGCCGTCGTCGTGGACGTCGAAACCACCGTGCCGCACGGTGACGGTCACCGTCGTGCCGGCCGGGGTGTACTTGCGGGCATTCGTCAGCAAGTTGGTCACGACCTGGTGCAGCCGGTGCTCGTCGCCGGTCACTTCGATCGGCTCACCGTCGTCGGGCAGCACGATCTGCCAGCGATGACCGGGCGCGACGACGCGGGCGTCGTCGACGGCCTCGAGCAGCAATCGGGTCAGGTCAACGTTCTCGACAGCCAGCGGACGACCGGCGTCGAGTCGGGCGAGCAGCAGCAGGTCCTCCACCAGGGCCGTCATCCGGGCAGCCTCCTCCTCGACCTTGGCCAACGCCATCGTCGAGGTCTCGACATCACCGCGACGGCGCGCCAACTCGGTGTAGCCGGCGATCGTGGTCAGCGGCGTCCGCAGTTCGTGCGAGGCATCCGCGACGAACTGCCGCACCTGCAGCTCGCTGCGGTGCCGCGCAGAGAGCGACGACTCGACATGGGCCAGCAACTGGTTGAGGGCCGCACCCACCTGGCCGGCCTCTGTGCGTACGTCGGTCAGGTGCTCGGGCACCCGCTCGGTCACGCCGATGTCGCCGGAATCGAGTGGCAGCGCTGCCACGGCGTGCGCCGTGGCAGCCACCTCGCGCAAGGGGCGCAATTGTCGTCGTACGACGGCAGAGCCGGCGAGGGCGGCGGCGAGGATGCCGAGCAGGGCAAGCACCAGCTCCCACCGCACCAGCGACATGGTCGCTTCGTCGACGTCGTCGGTGGGCAGGCCCACGACGACGGTCGTGTCGTCGCTCAGCCGGGTCGCGAGCACGCGGTAACTGCCGACTCCCGGCACGTCGATCGTCTGTGCGTGTCCGTTCGTTGCTTGCTTGAGGGCCGCGAGCGCGTCCTCGTCGAGCGCCACCTGGTTCACGCGGCCACCGGAGCCGTCCAGGACGACCGATCCGGTCTGCTCCCCCGCCGCAGAGTAGGCCGCGGTGACCATCCCGACTTCCCTGAAGAAGCCGCCACCAGGCCCGGGCGCACCACCGATCGGGCCCGGCGCCGGGAGGTCGTCGGCGACCCGGGTGACGCGCATCAGTGCGGAGCGCACGTCGCCGTCCAACCGGTCGGTGAGCCACGCCCGCATGCCGATCGTGGTGACCGTGCCGATGAGGAGCGAGACCACCGCGACCAGCGCGACGGCCGTGACGACCAGCCGCGACGTGAGCGAACGCGGCCACGCGAAGCCCATCAGGCCGCCGGCTTCAGGACGTACCCCGCACCACGCATGGTGTGGATCATCGGCTCACGGCCGGCGTCGATCTTCTTGCGCAGATAGGAGATGTAGAGCTCGACGACATTGGCCTGGCCGCCGAAGTCGTAGTTCCAGACGCGGTCGAGGATCTGCGCCTTGCTCAGCACCCGGCGCGGGTTGCGCATCAGGTACCGCAGCAGCTCGAACTCGGTCGCGGTCAGCGAGATCTGCTCACCGGCACGCGTGACCTCGCGGCTGTCCTCGTCCATCAGCAGGTCGCCGACCACCAGCGTCGAACGGTCCTGCTCGACGGCCGCACCGGCACGTCGGACCAGCGCACGCAGCCGCGCCACCAGTTCCTCGAGCGAGAACGGCTTGGTGACGTAGTCGTCGCCGCCGGCGGTCAGCCCGGCCACACGGTCCTCCACAGCGTCCCGGGCAGTCAGGAACAGCACGGGCACCGACGGATCGTCCGCGCGGATCCGGCGCAGCACCTCCATGCCGTCGAAGTCCGGCAACATCATGTCGAGTACGACGACGTCGGGGCTCTGTCCGCGCACGGCGGCCACGGCCTCACCACCGGTGTGGGCGGTCTCGACGGCCCAGCCCTCGTAGCGCAGCGCCATCGCGACGAGTTCGGCGATGTTGATCTCGTCATCGACGACCAGGGCACGCAGCGGGGTGCCGTCGGGGCGGGTGGCGGTTTCGGTCATGACATCAGACTGTGCCACCAATCTGTGTCTTTCCTGTGAGGGCCTTGTGGGATCCACAAGGATCACATCGGTCCCTCATCGCGCGGTCACAGTCGGCTCACAGCACCGGCGACCACGGTGAGCGCATGGACAACGAGAACACCCCGGACCAGCCCGCGCCGACGCCCGATCCCGAACCGCCGGCCCCGCGCTGGCGCGATCGCCTTTTCCAGTTCCGGGCCGTGCTGGCCGTCGCCCTCGCGTCGGTCATCCTCGGCGCGGGAGCCGGCGTGCTCGGCACCCTGGTGTTCGGTCACGACGACGACCGGCCGGGCCGCCACGAACGGATCGAGCGGCCGGGCGACCGCGGCAACTTCCCGGGGCCGGGGGGACCGAGTGGCGGGCAGAACATGCCCCAGGACAACGCGACGTCGTCGAGCTGAGTCCGGCTACTTGCCCCAGCCGTACGCCGCGACGATCTCGTCCCAGTAGGCGTCGGTGTTCGACGCGTTCAGCTTCGGGTCGGCCGTCAGCACGCGATCGAGATCGGGCGCACATGCCTTCCCCCGGCAGTCCTTGACCCGGGGCCACAGTTCGTCCAGCGCGGCCCGCGCGTCGGCGTACCGAGGATCGTCGGCGACGTTCTGGTCCTCACGCGGGTCCTCGACCAGGTCGTAGAGCTCGGTGGCGCCGTCGTTGTAGCGCGTGTAGGAGTAGCGACTCACCCGGATCCCGATGGTGCTGCGCATGTCGAGGAACGCCGGGTCCGTGCCCCGCGACGTGAAGACGGCTTCGGTGACGACGGGCGTTGACCAGCCCTGGTCGCCGTACAACAGCGAGTCGGCGCGGCTCACGCCATCGGGCTTGTGCGACGGCTTCGCGTCGGCGACGTCGAGGATCGTCGCCGTCAGGTCGACGGTCGAGATCGGGTCGTACCGCTTCTGCTCGGTGCGCAGGCCCGGGCCGGTGACCAGCATCGGCACCCGGAGCGAGGGCTCGTGGGCGCGGACCTTGGTCATGCCCAGTCCGTGCTCGCCCAGGAGCATTCCGTTGTCGGACGTGAAGGCGAAGACGGTCTCCTCCCACGCGCCGGACCGCTGCAACTCGGCCACCAGGCGGGCGATGTTGCGGTCCATCACGTAGATCGCCTCCGCCCGTCGGCGGGTGACGTCGAGCAGGGCGCCCTTCGCCTCGTCGCCGAGCGGCTGGATGCGCTTGCGCAGAGCCGGCGGCTTGTCGCTGACGTCGGTCTCGATCGCCTCGCCGGTCTTCGCCACGCCCGATCCGCGGTCGATCAGGTCGTCGAACTTGCCCCGCACCCAGTCCGGAACCGCGGGGGTGGCCAGGCTGACCTCGTGGCCGGCCTCGTCCTTGATGTCGACCGGCTCGTCCGCGGGGTTCGGTCCGCCGTGATGGGGTGCGACGTAGTTGACGTACATGAAGAACGGATCGCGCGCCTTGGCGAACCGGCGCGCCATGTCCACCGACATGTCTCCGATGACGTCGCTCTGGTAGACGCCGCGATAGTTGTTGTCGATGGTGCCGTTCACGTTGAACGGCGTGTCCATGTAGTCGTAGGTGCTGCCGTGGACGTCGGACTCACCCGGCGGTTCGATGGCTCCCCGCCAGTCGTCCCAGCCGTTCGGGACGTACCTCGCCGACGGCTCGCCGGTGACCTTCGACCGGGCCAGGCCGTACCGGTTGAGGTACTTGCCGATCAGGCCGGTGCGGTAACCGGCGGCCTGCAGCGAGGTGGCGATCGTCTTCGAGTCGTCGAAGGCGCCGTAGCCGTAGGGCGGGTCGTGCCAGAAGACCTTGTGGTTGTGCGCGTACTGCCCCGTCAGGAACGACGCGCGACTCGGGCAGCACAGCGGGAAAGGCGCAAACGAGTTCTCGAAGGTGACGCCGTGCTCGGCGATCAGCTTGCGCAGGTTCGGCGCGAACGCGAGGTCATCGACCCGCATGTCGTCGGCCATGACCAGGACGACGTTGGGCTGCTTCGGGAAGGCCACGGGGCGGGCCGGCTCGTCGGCAGCAGCCGTGGCCACGGGGCCTGCGACGACGGGCTCGACAACTGGGTCCTTGCCAGCACCACTCCCCGGGGCGTGGATCAGTGCGACGACCACGAGGCTGCCCACGAGCGCCACGATGACACCGACAACGACGACCCTGAACCACGCCTTCACGATCGACGTCTCCACGCGCGTACTCCCTCATTCCGCGCCACCGAGACGCACCTCGAACTGAATCTGCACTAACTTTATCATCTTTGTAGATGAGGTCAGAGCCAGCCCCGCAGTGGCGTGTCGTGGACCAGAGCCCGAGACGACGAAACCCGTCGACATCACGTGTCGACGGGTTCCTCTGGCTCCCCCGATTGGACTCGAACCAATAACCCTGCGATTAACAGTCGCATGCTCTGCCAGTTGAGCTACGGGGGATCACATCTGCGCGCGCACCCACAGGTGCCGGGCAGCGGGGAAACACTAGCAAGCCCCTGCCGCGCGCCAGAAATCGAGACCCCGTCAGTGGCCCACGTCGCTGCGAGCAGCGGCCAGTGCTTCCTGTACGACGGCGTCGACCCGGGGGTCGGACGGGTCCAGCCCTTCGTCGTACTCGACGAACCAGGCCAGCTCCCCGCGGGCGCCCGGAGCCCGTCGGGCAAGGACCCGGACCGACTTGCGACCCTCCACCGGGACGTGTCGCTGGACGGCGATACTCGCCGTGACCCGCTCCCTCACGAGTTGGAGGAGCCGACCGGCATCGTCCAGCCGCACCACGTGCACCGGACTCGGCTGACCGAACCGGCCCACCTCGACCACGCGCAGGGTGGACTCCTGCTGGTCCCAGTCGGCGCTGGCGACCTGTTCCCAGGGCAGTCGGCCGGGCAGGTACAGCGCGTCGCGGGTGCCGCCGACAGCCGTTGGCCCGCCGGGGCGCGGATGGGGCACGTCGGCCCAGGCCAGCAGCCGCTCCCCCGGACCGACCTCGATCGAAGGTCGTCGGGACGGCAACGGCGGCAGGGTCGGGAACTTCACGTACTCGACGTCACGATCTTCTCGCGCAGCATCCGGCGATGCTGCTCAAGGGCGGCCAGCTCGCCGAACATCTTGTTGTAGTCGGCCGCGTGGTCCACCGGGTTCGTGCGCTGGAGCCGGGTCTTGACCTCGTCGATGCGGCGCAGCGCGGTCAGCTCCTGCAACCGGTGCACGTGGTGGGCGACATAGCCGGCGTCGACCTCGCGCGTCGCCGGAATCGGCTCCACAGCCAGCGCGCTCACAGCCGAGGACACCGACGGGTCGGTCGATGCCTCGCGGATGTGCGACACCCACGCCGGATCCCCCTGCCCGACGACGGTGCCGCCGGCACCGGCGATGAGTTCCCACACCGCGCGGTACGTCGGGTGACTGAAGTCGTTGGCGCCAATGTCGGCCGTCGTACGACCGATCGCGATCGGGTGCTGCAGCACCAACTTGAGCGTTTCCCGCTCGATGCTGAACCTGGGGTCGCGAAGATCCGGGTAGGAGGCCCGCGGCGGCGGCGCAGTCTCGGGCGTTGGCTGGGCGCCGCTGCGCTCGCGGGTCACGGTGGGCTCGGGGCCGCGGGCGGCGGCACGCCGCACCTCGGCCAGGACGCGGTTGGTGTCGACCTCGGACCCGATCATCCGCGACACCTCCTGTGCGAACGCGGTGACCTTCGACTGGTCCCGGACGGACGCGACGAGCTTGGCGGCAGCGCGGACCGCGTCGATCCGGCCATCGGCGCGATCGAGGTCGTAGCGACTGACGACATTCTCCAGGACGAAGCGGTACAGCGGGCGTCGCGTCGCGATCAGCTCGCGGACGGCGGCATCACCGTGCTTCATCCGCAGGTCACAGGGGTCCATGCCCTCGGGCGCCACCGCGACGTACGTCTGGGACACGAAGCGCTGATCCCCCGCGAACGTCTTCAACGCGGCCTTCTGGCCGGCCTCGTCGCCGTCGAAGGTGAACACGACCTCGCTGCGGAACTGCTCGTGGTCGTCCAGGAAGCGACGCAGCACGCGGGCGTGGTCATCACCGAACGCCGTACCGCAGGTGGCGACGGCGGTGCCGACGCCGGCGAGATGGCAGGCCATCACGTCGGTGTAGCCCTCGACGATCACCGCCTGGGACGTGCGGGCAATCTCGCGGCGGGCGAGGTCGATGCCGTAGAGCACGTGGCTCTTCTTGTAGATCGCGGTCTCGCCCGTGTTGAGGTACTTCGCCTCGATCCGGTCGTCCTCGAAGATCCGGCGGGCGCCGAAGCCGATGGTGTCGCCGGTCGATTCGCGGATGGGCCAGAGCAGCCGGCCGCGGAACTTGTCGTAGAGCGAGCGCCCCATCGCCACGAGACCCGCGGCAATCGCCTCCTCCGCGGTGAACTTGCGCCCACTGAGGTGGCGCCACAAGGCCTCGCCGTCCCGCGGCGCGAAGCCGGTTCCGAAGGTGAGGGCCGAAGCCTGGTCGAAGCCGCGCTGGTCCAGGAACTGGCGAGCGGCGATCGCTTCCGGGGTGCCGAGTTGCTCGGCGTAGAACTCCGCGGCCACAGCATGGGCCTCGATCAGGCGACGACGCTGCGGCCCCTTGGGGCGATCATCGGTGCCCGACTCGTCCCGGCGGAGCTGGACGCCGTACTTGTCCGCCATCCGCTCGACGGCCTCACTGAAGCTCAGCCCGTCGATCTTCATCAGGAAGGTGAAGACGTCGCCGCCTTCCTGGCAGCCGAAGCAGTGGAAGAAGTTGCGGCTGGGCGTGACGTGGAACGACGGGGACTTCTCGTCATGGAACGGGCACAGCCCCTTCTGCGATCCGCCACCCGCGTTGCGGAGCGTGACGTAGGAGCCCACGACCTCGTCGATCCGCGCCCGTTCACGGACCGCGGCGATGTCCTCGTCACGAATCCGTCCGACCATGTGTCCGATCCTACTGACGGCCGGTGGGGCGCGTGACGTCCATCCACAGGAACCCGAGAACAAGAAGAGAGCCACGTCACGCTATCCTCGCGAGCGTGACCTCGGTCGCACCATGCTCGTTGTCTCTGTGGGAGAGAGAACCGCGAGCAGGGGTTGTGGGATGAAGAATCGGGGAGGGACCGACGATGGGGCAGACGGCTGCGCGCTCTGGCGCGTCCTGGCCTGTGCCGTTGATCGTCGTGATCCTGGTGATCTCGGGGTACCTCGCGTTCGGCCGGGGCGACAGCGACGGCGACCAGGGAACCTCGCCGAAGAAGACCGCCCCCGTGTCTGCGCCGGTCGATCTGAAGAAGCTCCCGCTCAGTTCCACGAAGACCACGATCAAGGCCGCCCCGAAGGACCCGCGACCGAAGGGCATCCCCAAGGGGACGGTCGTGCACCCCAAGCGGGTCGTGGCCTTGTACGACGCCCCGGACGGCAAGCCGTTCGCGAAGATCGGACCGCGCCAGTTCGGCGACACCTGGCTTCCGGTCATCACCCGCAACCGCGACTGGGTGCAGGTGATGTTGCCGTCGAAGCCGAACGACTCGACCGGATGGATCCGTTCGTCGGAGTTGGCCGAGGCCCACAGTCGCTTCCTGATCAAGGTGCACCTCGGCAACCGCACACTCGAGATCTTCAAGAACAACGAGCCGGTCGGCTCCTGGCCGGTGGCCATCGGCGCCGATGCGACACCGACACCGACGGGCCGCACCTTCGTGCTCGGCCAGATCATCGACGACAAGCAGCCGTTCTCGCCGGTGATCCTGCCCCTCGGCAGCCACAGCGCGACACTCGATTCCTACGGCGGGGGCCCCGGCACGGTGGCCCTGCACGGATGGACGGACCCGTCCGTCTTCGGCAAGGCCGTGAGCCACGGATGTGTGCGGGTGCCCGACGAGGCCCTCGCCCTGCTCCGAACCGTCCCGACCGGAACTCCCGTGATCGTCGACAAGACCTGACCTACCCGTGACACCATGAACTGCCTACAAATGATGAAGATGAAGGGAATCCCCATGAAGAAGACACGGACCCTGGCCTCAGTGGCCAGCGCCCTCGTGCTGGTCGGCGGAGGCGCCTCGCTCGCCCTGCTCGGCGGTGGCGGCACCGCCGTTGCTGCCGGACAGCCGTCCTCGGCGTTCGGCCTCGAGCTGGTCATTGCCGGCACGGCCGCGATCGACAAGATGCCCTCGGTCGTCTCGACCACCGGCGCGAACGTCACCGACGAGCTCATCGACGCCGACGCGCTCAACCCGCTGCTGTCCGGCGGTGTCGTCCAGGTCAGCGCACAGAACGGCGCAGCGTCGGCCAACGTCACCGGCCTCGGCGTCGGCGACGGCCTGCTCGCCATGCTGCCTGCTGACCTCACCACCCAGCTCGGTGCTGCCTGCACCACGCTCACCGATGGCCTCGGAGCCGTCACCGGGCCGCTCGACGAGGCGCTGCAGAACACCCTTCTGCCGGGGCTCCAGACCCTCCTTGACACGATCGCCGACTCGACCGCTGACTCGCCGATCGACCTCGGCCTGCTCGGTGCGATCGACCTGACCAACCTCACCGGCCTGCAGCTCGGCGGCCTGTGCGACGTGCTCGCCGGCGAGACCGCGCTCGTTCAGCTTCCCGCTGTCGTGGCGTCCTGCACCGGCAAGACCGGCGACCTCGACCTCGTCGGCAACGCAACGGCCCTCGGCCTGCCCCTGACCATCCCGACCGAGCCGAACGGCACCGTCGAGATCCCGGGCGTCGTGAAGATCGTCGCCAACCGGCAGACGAACAACGCCGACGGCACCTTCACCGTCGACGGCCTGTACCTCGAACTGCTCGGCCAGATCCAACTGACGGTTGCCTCGGCCACCTGCGGCCAGGTCAGTGGCGACGAGGAGACCGACGACCCGAGCGACGCGCCGAGCCCGACCCCGATCGAGTCGCACGTCCCGGTCACCGGCTGATCCTGGCCAACCGACCCTGACGGGTCACCCTTCTCGGCACATCATTTGTCGGCAATCTGACCGGCCGGAGCCACGAGCTCCGGCCGGTTGGTCGTTTTTCACCGGTCCGTTGCGCTTCGAGGAACGAGAAGAGCAACGGCTCAGACGGGGAGATCGAGTAGCGCCGCGGCCGAGGCACGAGGTCGCGACGCGCGTATCGAGATCCGGTCGGTCACGTGGGCCGAGTCGCTGCAGCATCTCGCCGCGTCTCGATACGCCCTCGCCTGGCGGCTCGGGCTACTCGACGACCTTGGAACTCGCCTGGCGGCTCGGGCTACTCGACGACCTTGACCAGGCGGTGGTGCCAGGCGACGGCACTGGCGTCGGTGAGCGAGGCCACCTGGTCGATCACGACCCGGGTCCGGGCAGCGTCATCGGCCGCCACGGCCCAGTCACTGGCGAACGACTCGTCCAGGTCGTCACCGTCGCGCTCGAGCAGGAGCGTGACGAGTTCGGTGAGCAGTTCGCGCTGCCGGACCTGGAGCGCCATCCGGGTGGCGTCCTGCATGACGTAGTGCGCAGCGATGCCCTTGAGCACGCTGATCTCGAGCCAGGTGTCCTCCGGGACGACCAGGTCGGCGGCGTAGCGGACGAACGGGCCCTCAGAGGCGGCGAAGGTGGCCTGCTGCACGGCCCCGCAGAACCGCCCGATCAGGTCGCTGGTCAGGTTCTTCAACGCCGCGAGGCTCCCCCGTCGCCCGTCGTACGACGCCTGCGGCCAACTACCGACCGATCGCAGACCCACGAGCACCTCATCGAGCCGGTCATCGGTCGCGTCGGGCAGGTACCACGAGCGCACGGTCGGCCAGACCGCTGCCGTGTCGAGCCGGGTCAGGTCGAGCTTCCCGGCGACCGTGCCGTCCTCGACGTCGTGGACCGAGTACGCGACGTCGTCGGCGAGGTCCATCACCTGTGCCTCGACGCAGCGCCGTCCGGCCGGCGCTGCCGCCCGTGCCCATTCGAACGCGGGCCGGTCGTCGTCGTACACACCGAACTTGCCGGCGGCGCTCGCCGGTGCCTCGCTGCGGCCCCAGGGGTACTTGGTGCACGCGTCGAGGGTGGCCCGGGTGAGGTTGAGTCCCGCCGACTCCCCCGCAGCGTCGGCGGTCTTCGCCTCGAGTCGCGTCAGCAGCCGCAACGTCTGGGCGTTGCCCTCGAAACCGCCGCAGTCGACCGCCAGTTCGGCGAGCGCCCGTTCGCCGTTGTGTCCGAACGGAGGGTGCCCGAGGTCGTGGGCCAGGGCCGCGGTCTCGGTGATGTCGGGATGCGTTCCGAGGGCACGCGACAGGTCGCGTGCGATCTGGGCGACCTCGAGGCTGTGCGTCAGCCGGTTGCGGACGAAGTCGTCGCTCTGCGGTCCGACGACCTGGGTCTTGGCCGCCAGTCGGCGGAACGACGCAGCGTGGACCACCCGCGCCCGATCCCGCTCGAACGCCAGTCGCTCCGGCGCCTCCACCCGCTTCGGCGGCTCGGGCACGATGCGCTCCCGCGCCTGCGCGTCGTACCGCTGCTCGACCTCGTCCACGTGGCGGAGACTAGCCCCTGAAAAGCACGAAGGCCCGGACGACTGTCCGGACCTTCGTGGCAAAGCGCTGAATCAGCGGTAAACCGTGACGTGCACGTGGTCGTAGTGGTTCGCGGTGGCCGAACCACGGTTCGACATCCCACGCCATCCCTCGCCCGCCCGGTCGAGCGACCAGATCTTCTGCGAGTAGATGAGGTAGTTGACGCCGAGGGCGGCGTAGTTCGCGCGAACGAACTCGGCGACCTCCCAGCCACGACCACCGGACACCATGATGTCGACGGCGAGACCCTGCGAGTGCTCACCGTCGCCACGGAACGTGCCGTAGACGGAGATCTCGGGGAAGTTCGCACAGACGGCCGCGTGGACCTTCTTGATGTTCGGGCTCACCCCACCCGGCACCGAGGTGCCGTTGGTGCAGTCGCCACCCAGGGCCGGGGGCTTCTCCTTGCTGAAGTAGCCGGAGGTGACCCAGCGGGCCTTGCCGTCGACGACGATCTCGGAGCGACCGTCGTACTTGCGGCCAGTGAGGAGGACCTTCTCGCCCTCTTCCAGCTCGCCGACGTTCTTGGCCTTCTTGTCCGGCCGGGCCCACAGGTTCAGCGGGGCGGTCGTCCAGCGGCGGGTGTCTGCGTTCTTGATGGCCTTCGCAACGGCGTCAGCGGCGAGCAGCCGGGCCAGTTGGCTCGAGGCTGCGTCCCCACGCGGACTGTTACGGGAAAGGACGGGGAGCTCACGGGCTGCACTGACCGAGTTGGCGGCAATCGTGCGGTCCACGGCGATGACGTCGGTGTTGTCGGGCGTCGGGGAGCTTCCGAGTACTCCAGCGGTGACGACTGCTCCAGTCGCCAGAACTGCCAGCGAGCCGGCAAATGCTGCGGCTCGGGGCTTACGTCGCGCGGTTTCCCGCTTGTGGCTGTTTGCCACGCGCTGATCCTTTGCTGTTGCGGACATGACGACGCCTGACTCGTTGCCGGGTCAGGCGTATCAATCGAGTGAAGCATAGGTAATTGCCGGTTCAATAATCCCTAGATCACATCAACAGGGTGTTCCGGGTCACCCGCCGGTGGTCTCGTTGACCTCTTCCAGTAGTGTTCCGCCCCCCTCGTCGAGGCCGTTGGTGTCGTCCAGCCAACCCTCCGGCAGGACCACCCGATTGCGCGGTGCACCCTGGCGTCCGCGGGGTGCGCCGAGCTCGCCGACCGGGAACGGCTCAGTCGGGTCGAGCTCGTCGAGCAGCGTGTCGAGGGTCGCCAGCGAGTCCACGAGTCCGAGCGAGCGGCGCAGTTCGCCGCCGGCGCGGAAGCCCTTGAGGTACCACGCGATGTGCTTGCGGAACTCCTTGCAACCGCGCTCCTCCCCCATGTGCTCGCACAGCAGCTCGGCGTGCCGACGCATCATGATGCGGACGTCACCCAGGGTCGGCAGCGTGGTCACTGCCTCCCCACCGAAGGCTGCGGCAAGGTCACGGAAGAGCCAGGGCCGACCGAGGCAGCCGCGCCCGACCACCACGCCCGCGACGCCGGTCTGCTCGACCATGCGGAGGGCGTCCGCCGCCTCCCAGATGTCGCCGTTGCCCAGCACGGGGATGTCGACGTGGTCGACGAGGTTCGCGATCGCCTCCCAGTCGGCCTGGCCCGAGTAGGCCTGGGCGACGGTGCGCCCGTGCAGCGCGATCGCGGCGATCCCGGACTCCTGCGCGATCCGGCCAGCGTCGAGGTACGTCAGGTGGTCGTCGTCGAGGCCCTTGCGCGTCTTCATCGTCACCGGGACGTCGTACGGCGCCGCGGCGGCCACTGCTTCCTCGAGGATCCGACCGAGCAGGTTCCGCTTCCACGGCAGCGCGCCGCCGCCCCCCTTGCGGGTGACCTTGGGGACCGGGCAACCGAAGTTGAGGTCGACGTGGGCGACGCCGTACTCCTCGCAGAGGATCCGGGTGGCCTTGCCGACGTACGTCGGGTCGGTGCCGTAGAGCTGGACCGACCGCACCGTCTCGGCCTCGTCGAAGACCAGCATCCGCTTGGTGGTGTCGTCGCCTTCGACGAGACCGCGGCTGGTGATCATTTCGCAGACGTAGAGCCCGGCGCCGTACTCGGCACACAGGCGCCGGTAGGCGGCGTTGGTGATGCCGGCCATGGGCGCCAGCACCACCGGGGTCGGCACCTCCAGCGATCCGAGGCGCAGGCCGGACGTCGCGACGCTCACGTGGCCGCCTGGCCGGGCTTCTTCTTGGTCTTCTTCTTGACCGGCGGAATGATCTTGCTGATCTCGCCGGACCACGTGATCGGGTCGAGTCCGGCGGGCGGGATGAAGCTGATCGTCTGGAGCGTCTGGGCGGGCGCAATGAAGTACACCTGACAGATCTGCGCCGTTGCGGACTGCCGGAAGGTCGCTGGGAGCGGGTCGCCCGCACACGCCGGGAGCTGCACCTTCGTGTACTGGTTCGGGGCCTCGAGGGTGGTGCCGTCGTCGGCCCAGATCACGTTGGCGAGCTTGAGACCGCCCAGGTCGGTGGTCCCGACGTTGGTCACCGTGAGCCGGACGAAGTACGGCGTCCGCGCGGCGGTCACGTCGTCGACGTTCCACCCGGGGAAGGACTCCTGGAACGAGGTGCGCTCGATCCGGTCGACCTTCACGGACAGGACGCCGATCTCCTTCTGGCGCCGCTCGAAGGCGATCACGCCTTCCTCGCCGAGCGCGAGGTCCGTGCCCGGCTCGGTGAGCGTCACGCCGAGCGGGACGTCGTAGTACGACTTCGGCGCCTCCGTGGTGGCCGACGGGGTCGACTTCACCGACTCCTTGTCGTCCGCCTTGCTGTCGTCGTTCGAGCCGCAGCCAGCGAGCAGGCCAAGGGCCAGCACGCCGGCCACGACTCGCATCAGCATCCGACGAACCGCTCAGCGAAGTAGCTGGTGAGCTTGTCGAGGGACACGCGCTCCTGGGACATGGTGTCCCGCTCGCGCACCGTGACGGCGTGGTCCTCGAGGGTGTCGAAGTCGACGGTGACGCAGTACGGCGTACCGATCTCGTCCTGGCGGCGGTAACGCCGGCCGATGGCACCGGAGTCGTCGAAGTCGACGGTCCAGTTGCGGCGCAGTTCGGCGGACAGGTCCTTGGCCTTCGGCGACAGGTCCGCGTTGCGCGACAGCGGCAGCACGGCGACCTTGATCGGCGCGAGCCGCGGGTCGAGCCGCAGCACGGTGCGCTTGTCGACGCCGCCCTTGGTGTTGGGTGCCTCGTCCTCGTTGTAGGCGTCGACGAGGAAGGTCATCAGGCTGCGCGACAGGCCGGCTGCCGGCTCGATGACGTACGGCGTGTAGCGCTCGTTGTTGGCCTGGTCGAAGTACGACAGGTCCGTGCCCGAGGCCTCGCTGTGCGTCTTCAGGTCGAAGTCGGTGCGGTTGGCGATGCCCTCGAGCTCGCCCCACTCCGAGCCGGCGAACCGGAAGCGGTACTCGATGTCGACCGTGCGCTTGGAGTAGTGGGACAGCTTCTCCTGCGCGTGCTCGTAGTGGCGCAGGTTGTCGGGGTCGATGCCGAGGTCGACGTACCAGGCGGTGCGGGCGTCGATCCAGTACTGGTGCCACTCCTCGTCCTCACCCGGCTTGACGAAGAACTCCATCTCCATCTGCTCGAACTCGCGGGTGCGGAAGATGAAGTTGCCCGGCGTGATCTCGTTGCGGAAGCTCTTGCCGATCTGGGCGATGCCGAACGGGGGCTTCATCCGCTGGCTGGTGACCACGTTGGCGAAGTTGAGGAAGATGCCCTGCGCGGTCTCGGGGCGCAGGTAGTGCAGGCCGGACTCGTCGTCGACCACACCGAGGTAGGTCTTGAGCAGGCCGGAGAAGCTGCGCGGCTCGGTCCAGGCGCCACGGGTGCCGCAGTTGGGGCACGCCAGCGTCGCCAGGTCGACGTCGTCCGGGTTGTCGAGGCCCTTCTTCTCGGCGTAGGCCTCCTGGAGGTGGTCCGCGCGATAGCGCTTGTGGCACGACTGGCACTCGGTCAGCGGGTCCGCAAAGGTCGCGACGTGGCCGGAGGCCTCCCAGGTCTGACGCGGCAGGATCACGCTGGAGTCGAGGCCGACGACGTCGTCGCGCATCTGCACCATGGACTTCCACCACTGGCGCTTGATGTTGTCCTTGAGCTCGACACCGAGGGGGCCGTAGTCCCAGGCGGAGCGGGTGCCGCCGTAGATCTCGCCGCAGGGGTAGACAAAGCCTCGGCGCTTCGCGAGGGAGACAACCTGGTCAACGGTGGACGGGGGCGGCTTGGCCACAGGGGGATTCCTTTATGGGAACGAGCCCGGCTGGCTGCCGGGCGGTGCTTGTCGGTGCTGTTGCTTGCTGTCGAACTACTCGCGGGAGCAATGTCCTAGGTTACGCGAGCCTCGGCCACGTTGAGCACGGTATTCGGCTCGACGACCTCATAGGCGCCGGGTTCGTCGATCGCACGCATCAACACGGGCACACCGTGGAGCTTCAGTTCGTACGACGACAGGGCTCGCCGGTACGCGCCGACATTGACCCAGCGGGTGGTCAGCACCCACAGGTCCGGCTCGTCGACGTTGCGCCCGACCCACCCGGCGACGTACCCGGGCTTGTCGAGGAGGAGCCCGTGGACGCGCTCGAGGTCCGCCCTCAGGAGGTCGGGATCCTCGGCGGCGGGGACCCGGAAGCGATTCACGACGAGCACGGCCGAACTCTACGCGGCGACATGCTTGACGGGAGCGCCGCCGCGGCGGACTATGACAGTCGTCATATTCCGCATCGACAGGAGCCCTCGTGACCACCACCCCGGAGACCCCCGTCGGTACCGGCTGGCAGAAGACCGCCTGCATCCTGTGCGAGTGCAACTGCGGGATCGAGGTGCAGGTCGAGGACCGTCGGCTGCTGAAGATCCGCGGCGACAAGGACCACCCGAGCTCCGAGGGCTACACGTGCGAGAAGCCCCTGCGACTGGACCGCTACCAGAACGGCACTCCGCGGCTGACGACTCCTCTGCGGCGTCGCACTGACGGCAGTTACGAGGAGATCGACTGGGACACCGCCATCAGCGAGATTGCGGGCAAGCTGGCATCGATCCGCGACGAGCACGGCGGCGACAAGATCTTCTTCTACGGCGGCGGCGGGCAGGGCAACCACCTCGGCGCCGGTTACGGACAGGCTCTGCAGGCGGCAGTGGGTGCGAAGTACAAGTCCAACGCCCTCGCCCAGGAGAAGACGGGCGAGATGTACGTCGACGGGCGGCTGTACGGCGGCCACACGAAGGGCGACTTCGAGCACGCCGAGGTCGTCGTCTTCGTGGGCAAGAACCCGTGGCAGTCCCACTCCTTCCCCCGCGCCCGGCCGGTGCTCAAGGAGATGGCCGCCGACCCGGCCCGCACCATGGTGGTGATCGACCCGCGGCGCAGCGAGACCGCCGCGATGGCCGACATCCACCTGCAGGTACGCCCCGGCACCGACGCGTGGTGCCTGGCGGCGCTGGGCGCGGTGCTGATCCAGGAAGACCTCGTCGACCACGACTTCCTGCGCGACCACACCACCGGCGCCGACACGGTCCTTGCGGCCTACGCCGACATCGACGTCGACGACTTCGCCGAGCGGTGCGGGGTCCCCGCCGACCTGATCCGTACGACGGCCCGGCGGATCGCCGCAGCCAAGAGCGTGTGCACCTACGAGGACCTCGGCATCCAGCAGGCGCCGCACAGCACCTTGAACTCCTACCTGAACAAGATGCTGTGGATCCTGACCGGCAACTTCGCCAAGGAGGGCGGGATGTTCCTGCACTCCATGTTCGCCGCACTGGCCGGCGGACCCGGCGGAGGTGGTGGGTCGCGCCTGACCCCTGTCACCGGCGCCCGGATCATCTCCGGCCTCGTGCCGTGCAACTCGATCGCCGAGGAGATCGACACCCACCACCCCGACCGCTTCCGGGCGATGTGGGTCGATGCGGTGAACCCGGCGCACTCCCTCGCCGACTCGGCCAGCTTCCGCCGCGCGATGAGCAAGCTCGAGCTGAGCGTCGTCATCGACATCGCGATGACCGAGACCGCCCGCGAGGCCGACTACGTCCTCCCAGCGGCATCCCAGTTCGAGAAGTGGGAGTGCACGTTCTTCAACGTCGACTTCCCGGAGAACGTCTTCCACCTGCGCGCCCCCCTGATGGAACCGCTGGCCGGAACCCTCGCCGAGCCAGAGATCTATGCGCGCGTGATCCGGGCCCTCGGCGTCCTGGACGACGACGCGCTCGCCCCGTTGCGCGCAGCCGCCGAGAACGGACTGGCGGCCTACGCCGACGCCTTCTTCGCGGCCGCCACCACAGATCCCCGCCTGATGGGTCTGGCCGCGCACGTCCTGTACGAGACGCTCGGCCCCACCCTCGGAACAGCGCGGGGCGCAGCCGCACTGTGGGGCGTCTCCCAGTTGTGCGCGATGAACCAGGCCGCCTCGGTTGCGCGGGCCGGCTTCACCGGCACCGGCTTCGAACCCGGCAACCAGTTGTTCGAGCGGATCCTCGAGGGCGCGGCTGTCGTCTTCACCCGCGATGACTACGACAACGCCTGGGACTACGTCCGACGCCCGGACCGGCGCTTCACCGTCGAGATCCCCGAACTGCTCGAGCATCTCAGTGGACTGGGCGACCAGCCGAGCACCTGGACGACAGACGAGTTCCCGTTCGTCCTGTCCGCGGGCGAGCGACGCGCGTTCACGGCGAACACGATCATCCGCGACCCGTCGTGGCGACGACGCGACGCCGACGGGGCACTGCGGATCAGCCCCGCCGACGCCGCGGGCCTGGGCGTCGCGACCGGGGATCGACTCCGGGTGGTGACCGAACGCGGCAGCGCCGAAGCCTCGGTCGAGGTGACCGACACACTGCAGGTCGGCCACGTCTCGCTCCCCAACGGACTCGGCATCGACCACCCCGACGGCACGCCCGGCGTCGCACCGAACGAGCTGACCTCGCTGCACCACCGCGACTGGCTCGCCGGAACGCCGTGGCACAAGTACGTCCCCGCCCGCCTGGAGACCGTATGACCAGCCGGTCACCGCGCGACGCGATGCTCGACAGCGCCATCGCGCTGTTCGGCGCCCGGGGCGTGGCCGCAACCTCGCTGCGCGACGTCGTGGCGCACAGCGGCGCCTCGCGCGGGTCGATCTACCACCACTTCCCCGGTGGCAAGGCCGAACTGGCCGAGGACGCGACCCGTCGCGCCGGCGACCTGATGGCGCGACTGGTGACGAAGGTCGTCGACAGCGCCGAACCCGTGGCTGCCGTCGAGGCGATGGTCGACCACTGGTCGGGCGTCCTGCTCGGCAGCGACTTCGGGACCGGCTGCCCCGTCGCGGCTGCGGCCCTCTCCCCCGACGACACCGCGGCGGCCCGGGACGCGGCCGGCGTCGCGTTCAGCACCTGGGAGCAGGCGCTCGCCGAAGCACTCGTGGATCGCCACATCCCTCCTGCTGCAGCCGCCGACCGGGCCGCGCTCATCGTCAGCGCCATCGAGGGCGCACTCCTGGTGAGTCGCGCCCGTCGTACCGACGCACCCTTGCGGGCCGTCGGCCGGGAGCTGGTCCGCCACCTCGCCTGACGCGCGCCAACTTGACCGGAGCCAATCGAGAGTTGAGAATGATTCTCATGCGCTTCTCTTCCGGTCTTGCCACGCTCTCCACCGTCGCCCTTCTCGCCACGGGTTGCTCGGCCTTCAGCGACAGTGCCGCGGACGACGGCAAGACCAACGTCGCAGCGGCCTTCTATCCGCTCGCCTTCGTCGCTGAGCGAATCTCTGAAGGCACCGACACCGAGGTCGACCTGCTGACCCACCCGGGCACCGAGCCGCACGACCTCGAGCTCGACGTGAGCCAGACCGCCACCATCGTGAACGCCGACCTCGTCGTCTTCGAGTCGGGCTTCCAGCCCGCCGTGGACGACACCGTCGAGCAGAATGCCGAGGGTGCCACCCTCGACGTGGCCGACGTCGTGGACCTGCTGCCCGTCGATGAGTCGGCCGCCGAGCACGAAGAGCACGCAGACGAGGAAGAGGGCGAACACGAGCACGATCACGGCAGCGTCGACCCGCACTTCTGGCAGGACCCGCTGCGGTTGGCCGACTTCGGCGACGCCATGGCCGACGAGCTCGCGAAGATCGATGGCGACGACGCCGAGACCTACCGCGCCAACGCGGCCGGCCTCCGCAAGGACCTCGAGGCCCTCGACAAGGCCTTCAGCACTGGCCTCGCCGACTGCGAGCGTGACACGATCGTGGTGTCCCACGACGCGTTCGGTTACCTGGAGAAGTACGGCCTCCACGTCGCCTCAATCGTGGGGTTGTCCCCCGAGGCCGAGCCGACCGCTGCGGTGCTCGGTGAACTGCAGGAACTGATCCGGACGGAAGGCATCACCACGGTGTTCAGCGAGCCCCTCGAGCCCGCGCTCGGCGAGGACCTGGCCACGGACCTCGACCTCACCAACGGCGTGCTCGACCCGATCGAGGGACTGACCGCCGATGCCCCGAAGGGCTCGGACTACCTTTCCCTGATGGACACCAACCTGGCGACCCTCGTCTCCGCCAACGGGTGTCGATGACGACCGACGACAGCGCCGCTCCCGCAGTGGCGATCAGCAACGGCAGCGTCGCCCTGGGCGGACGCCCGGTGCTGCGCCGGATCGACCTGGACGTCGCGGCCGGCGAGTTCGTCGCGCTGATGGGCGCCAACGGCTCCGGCAAGTCGACCCTCGTCCGCGCACTGGTCGGCCTCCGCCCGCTCGTCGCGGGCGAAGTACGGCTGTTCGGAACGCCGCTGGACCAGTTCGACGACTGGTGCCGGATCGGCTACGTGCCCCAGCGCGCCACCGCCGCCGCCGGTGTGCCGGCCTCGGTCTGGGAGGTCGTGGCCGCTGGCCGGCTGACGCGCCGCCGCCTGCTGCGCCCGCTCTCCCGCGCCGACCGCGCCGCGATCCACGACGCCCTCGAGATCGTCGGACTCGCTGACCGGCGTCGCGAAGCCGTCAGCAACCTCTCCGGCGGGCAGCAGCAGCGGGTACTCATCGCCCGCGCCCTCGCCGGCGAACCCGAACTCTTCTTCCTCGACGAGCCCACCGCCGGTGTCGACCTGCCCAACCAGCAGGTGCTCGCCGCGACCCTCGCGCAGCTCAAGTCCCGCGGTGCGACGATCGTGCTGGTGGCCCACGAACTCGGTCCGCTCGCGCCGCTGGTCGACCGCGCCGTCGTACTCCGCGACGGGCGGACCGTGTACGACGGCGCACCGCTGGCCGATCACGAGGTGCACCAGCCCTGGTTCGCCGAGCCGCACACGCACCACCATCACGACGCGGCACCGAAGCCCACCGACCACGTTCCGCACGTCGGCTCCCCCGTCGACCGTCCGCGAGGTGAGCACCGATGAGTCCCGCCGAACTGTTCGCGCTCCCCTTTATGCAGCGCGCCCTGATCGCGGCCCTGTTGACCGGCCTTGCGGCGCCCGCGATCGGGACGTTCCTGGTGCAACGCCGCCTCGCCCTGATGGGCGACGGGATCGGCCACGTCGCCGTCACCGGCGTCGCCATCGGCCTGGTCACCAACACCTCGCCCACCTGGGCGGCCGTCGTGGTCGCGGTCCTGGGCGCCGTGCTCATCGAGACCATCCGCGAACGGGGCCAGACCAATGGCGACGTCGCTCTCGCGCTCCTGTTCTACGGCGGCCTCGCCGGCGGCATCCTCGTCAGCGGCATCGACGGGCAGAGTGCCTCGTCCCTGAATCGCTACCTCTTCGGGTCCCTGACGACCATCTCCGCGGGCGACGTCATCGTCACCATGGTGCTGTCCGTCGCCGTCATCGGGCTCAGCGTCGGGCTGGCGCCGCAACTGTTCGCCGTCGCGCAGGACCAGGAGTTCGCCCGGGTCGCAGGACTGCAGGTGCGGGCCTACAACCTGCTGGTCGCCGTCCTCGCCGCCGTCAGTGTCACGGTCGCCATGCGCACCGTCGGCCTGCTGCTCGTGTCGGCGCTGATGGTTGTTCCCGTCGCGACCTCACAGCAACTCACCCGTTCGTTCCGGACCACCATCGGAGCAGCGATGGTGCTCGGCGCCTTCGCCTCGGTGGGCGGCCTCGTGCTGGCCACCTTCGCGTCGTACAAAGCCACCGTCGCCCCGGGGCCGACCATCGTCCTGCTGGCGCTGGCCTGCTACGTCGTGGCGTGGCCGATCGGCATCTGGACCCGTCATCGAGCCCGCCTGCGCGAGCCGTTCGCCGAAGGCCAGATCCCGCTGCACGAGTCCTGCGAAGAACACCCGCATGCCCACGGCCCCGGCTGCGGCCACCTCGCGGTCCCCCACGACGACCACGTCGACTACGTCCACGACGGGCACCGGCACGCCGAGCACGGCGCACACTACGACGAACACTGAGTCGGATTGCGCGAGCGTGTCAGCGCTGCGCTCGACACGCTGCCGCGCCGCAGTTGGCCTCCGTACGTGGCTGAGTTGACCTGGCGGCAAGACAGCCGGCATCGGGAAACCCACCCGCGCTCGTCTCCGGTCGCTGCGCTCCCTACGCCTCGCCGGACGGCTTTCCCGATCGACCGGCCAGTTCTACTTGCGAGGTGCCGGAGAACCCACAGACTCGGATCGCGCGATCTCAGCCGACCGAGTTCGGCTCCGCGCCGCCGTACCGCCGGTCACGGCGGGCGTAGGTGTCGATGGCCTGCCAGAGGTGGCGGCGGTCGACGTCGGGCCAGAGCACGTCGGTGAAGACGAACTCGGAGTACGCCGCCTGGTAGAGCATGAAGTTCGAGAGCCGCTGCTCGCCCGACGTGCGCCAGATCAGGTCTGCGTCGGGCAGTTCGGGCACATAGAGATAGCGGGCGAGCGTGCGCTCGTCGACCTTCTCGGGGTTGACCTTCCCCGCCGCGACGTCACGTGCGAGACCGCGAGCCGCGTCGCCGAGCTCGGAGCGGCCGCCGTAGTTCACGCACATGGTGAGGGTGAGGACGTCGTTGTCCTTCGTCATCTCCTCGGCGACCTGGAGCTCGGTGATGACCGACTTCCACAGCTTCGGCGCCCGACCGGCCCAACGCACCCGGACGCCGAGCTCGTGCATCTCGTCGCGGCGGCGCCGGATCACGTCGCGGTTGAAGCCCATCAGGAACTTCACCTCGTCGGGGCTGCGGGACCAGTTCTCGGTCGAGAAGGCGTACGCCGAAATCGCCTTCACGCCGATCTCGATCGCGCCCTCGACCACATCGAACAGGCTCGACTCGCCCTCCTCGTGGCCCTTGGTCCGCGGCAGGCCCCGCTCCTTGGCCCAGCGTCCGTTTCCGTCCATCACGATCGCGACGTGATGCGGAACGAGCTCGGGCTGGATCGCCGGCGGGGTGGCACCTGAGGGGTGCGGCGTCGGCGGCCGGACTTCGGTACGACGAGCGGCGGTCGCCGCAGCGGCACGGGAGCGTCGGGTGGAGCGAGTCACAGGGGCAGTCTGTCAGCGCTCGACGTAGGCCAGCGAACGCAGCCCTCGCTCGAGCTGCCACTGCACGAACACGGCGACCAGGCCGCTGGCTTCACGGACGTGGCGGATGTCGGCGGCCTCGATGGTCGGCCAGTCACCGGCCAGCAGGGCGCCGAGGAGGGTGAGGGTCTCGGGGGCGGGGGTGGCCGAGCCGGGAATCCGGCAGGTCGAGCAGAGCACGCCACCCATCGACGGGTTGAACCAGCGGTGGTGGCCCAGCTCGCCGGTCGCCAGCACCGGCGGGCGGCCGCAGTGGGCGCACTCGACGAACGCCGGCGCGTAGCCGGCGATGGCCAGGGCGCGCAGCAGGTAGGAATCGAGGACGTGGTGGGCACCGCGCTCCCCCGCTGCCATCGCGTTGAGGCCACCGAGCAGCAGGCCGAACTGCTGGCGCGCCGGCTCCCGTTCCTCGACCACGAGCCGCTCGGCGGTCTCGAGCATCACGGTGCCGGCGGTGTAGCGGTCGTAGTCGCGCCCGACCTGCGCCCCGTAGGCGCCCCGCGTCTCGGCCTGGGTGATCGTGTCGAGGTTGCGACCCTCGGCCAACTGGAGGTCCACGTGGGTGAAGGGCTCGAGTCGCGAGCCCCACCGGGACGTCGTACGACGAACGCCCTTGGCGACCGCACGGATCCGGCCGTTCTCGCGGGTCAGCAGCGTGATGATGCGGTCCGCTTCACCCAGCTTGTGGGTGCGCAGGACGATCGCTTCGTCACGGTAGAGCGGCACTCCCCCATTGTGACGGCCGGGCGTGACGAATCCGGGCGCCACCCCGTTGAACCCCCATGCGTCGACTCCTGACCGGCCTGCTCCTGCTCTGCACTGCACTCACGATCGGACTCGCCGGCCCGATCGCTGCGCCGGCACGAGCTGACACCACCTCGCCGTCATACGCACCGCTGAACCGGCCGGGCCCGCAACTCTCGGTGCCGGCGGCGACTCTCAACGCGGCGTTGTCCTGCCACGGCAACCCGAAGGCGGGTCCACAGCCGATCCTGCTCAGCCCGGCGACCAGCGTGACGCCGGTCGAGAACTACTCCTGGAACTGGGCGAAGATCTTCGCCCAGCAGGGTCGGTACCACTGCCTGGTGACGATGCCGTTCCACACCGTCGGGGACATCCAGGTCGCCGCGGAGTACCACGTCAACGCGATCCGCACGATGTACCAGCGCACCGGCCGGAAGATCGCGATCCTCGGCCACAGCCAGGGCGGCATGAACCCCCGATGGGCGCTGCGGTTCTGGCCCGACGTGCGCGCCAAGGTCGCCGAAGTGATCGGCATGGCGCCGTCCAACCACGGCACCGTCGTCCTGGCCGGATGCGTCGTCGGACTCACCACCTGCGCGCCGGCCATCTGGCAGCAGCGGGCCGGTTCCGAGTTCATGAAGGCGCTCAACAGCGGGGCCGAGACGTTCGCCGGCATCGACTACACCAGCATCTACACGAAGCTCGACGAGGTCGTCGTCCCTCCGCCGTCCTCCGGCCTGACCACCGGCGCGGGTAACAAGGCCAATGTCGCCGTCCAGGACGTGTGCAAGGGCGATCCCTACGAACACGTCCTGATGGGCACGGTCAGCCCCGCGGTCTACGCCGCCGTGACGGACGCGTTGAACAACGCCGGCCCGGCGAAGCTGACCCGCATCGACCGATCGTGGTGCTCGAAGCTCTTCATGCCCGGCATCAACCCGCTCGACCTCCTGTCGTTCGCCCCGGTCCTGAGCGCGCTGCCGAATCTGTTGCTCACGGTCGCACCGAACGTCACCCTCACGGGCGCGCCGATGCTCCCGAAGGAGCCGGCGCTGCGCTGCTACGTCTACGCAGCCGGCTGCTGATCCTCAGGAGGAGCGGGTACGACGGGTCCGCAGGCCCGGGCGCGAGCACTCCCGCGCGAACCGGGTCACCACCAGGTCGAGGCGTTCGGGACGACGACGCCACTCGAGCGGCATCGCGGCGTACTCGACCCTGGATCCGGCGATCTCGCCGGCCAGCAGGTTCGCATCGGAGACCGGGTGGAAGGGGTCACCGGTGCGGGCAAGGACCAACGTGGGGGCCGTGATGGCGGCCCGCTCGTCGGACGACGGCGCGAAGCGGCCGAAGAGCACGCCGTGAACCGCGGCGGCGACAGCACCGGGGCGCTGGTCCAGGGTTTCGAGGCTCAGGCGCAGCCACTCCGGCAGCATCCGCCGCGGCACCGGACGGGTCGCCGCGCGGGCGAGCGACACGGTGAACGGCGCATAGCGCGCCGCGAGGAGCACCGGTGTCAGTACGGACACCTGGACCGCCAGCGCGTTGTCGAGCACCGGACCGTCGAGCACCAGACCGGACACTCGTTCGGGGGCAATGGCGGCGACTTCGAGGGCGACGTTGGCGCCCAGCGAGCTGCCGCCGATCACCGCGCGGGACGCTCCCATGTGGTCGAGCAGGGCAATGACCTGCTCGGCGAATGCCGTCACCGAGTAGGCGAGCGGGTCCTCCGGGCGGTCGGACCGGCCGTGCCCCAACGGGTCGAGTACGACGACATGCAGGCCCGAGGACGCAAGGGTCCGTGCCGTGTGGGCGTGCACCCGTCGCGGCACCAGCAATGGCGGAACGAGGACGACCCAGGCGTCGCCGCCGCCGTACTCGGTGAACTCGAGGCGGTCGCGCCCGCGTCGGCCTTCGACGAAGCACTGACCGACCATCTCGGAGGCCAACGCGGCGGGTTTCGAGGCTCGCTGCGCGCGCACCTCAACCACCGAGTCCCGTGGCCCCTACGGGGATGGTGGTGGCCTGCGCCCGGTTGGCTGCGCACACCACGGCCCGCAGGGACGCGGTGACGATGTTGTGGTGGATGCCGATGCCCCACACGATCTCGCCGGCGACCTCGCACTCGACGTAGGCCGCAGCGACGGCGTCGCCACCCGAGGAGAGCGCGTGCTCGGCGTAGTCGAGGACGCGGATGTCGGCCCCGGCGTGACGCATGCCGTCGACGAACGCGGCGACCGGGCCGTTGCCCATGCCGGTGAAGGACTGCTCCTCACCGCGGACGACCATGGTGACTTCCTGGCGGTCGTCGCCGTCCTGGTCGGTCGTCGAGGAGAACGCCACCAGGCTGTACGGCGCCTCGCGGTCGAGGTATTCGGCGCGGAAGATCGCCCAGATCTCGTCCGGGGTGACCTCGCCGCCCTGGGCGTCCGTGCGCTGCTGGATGACCCGGCTGAACTCGATCTGGGCCCGACGCGGCAGGTCGAGGCTGTGCTCGGCCTTGAGGACGTACGCGACGCCACCCTTGCCGGACTGGCTGTTCACGCGGATCACAGCCTCGTACGTACGGCCGACGTCCTTCGGGTCGATCGGCAGGTACGGCGCCTCCCACGGGACCTCACGCACCGAAACGCCCTGCTCGGCGGCGA
This sequence comes from Nocardioides sp. WS12, assembly GCF_014108865.1. Lineage (NCBI taxonomy): Bacteria > Bacillati > Actinomycetota > Actinomycetes > Propionibacteriales > Nocardioidaceae > Nocardioides > Nocardioides sp. WS12. The sequence goes on from NZ_CP053928.1 coordinate 3,904,793, forward strand.
TCCGGTCCAGATCCTCGAGACCCTTCTTGATCGCATCCTGGTGGGAGCCCGAGAACGCCGTGTAAACGAGGTCGCCGGCGTAGGGGTGGCGCGGGTGGACGGGCAGCTGCGTGCAGTACTCCACCGTCCGACGGACCTCGTCGATGTCGGACAGGTCGATCTGCGGGTCGACGCCCTGGCTGAACAGGTTCATCGCCAGCGTGACCAGGTCGACGTTGCCGGTGCGCTCGCCGTGGCCGAACAGGCAACCCTCGACGCGGTCCGCGCCGGCCATCAGGGCGAGTTCGGTCGCCGCGACCGCGGTGCCGCGGTCGTTGTGCGGGTGCAGGCTGATCGCGGAGTGCGCGCGGCGCGACAGGTTGCGCCCGAAGTACTCGATCTGGTCGGCGTACGTGTTCGGCGTCGACATCTCGACGGTCGCCGGCAGGTTGAGGATGATCTCGCGCCCCTCTTCGGGCTGCCAGACGTCCGAGACCCGCTCACAGACCTCGATCGCGTAGTCCGTCGGCGTCTGGGTGAAGATCTCCGGGCTGTACTGGTAACCGAAGTCGGTGCCGTTCAGCATCTCCTCGGCGTGCTTCATCACGCACTCGGTGCCCCGGGTCGCGATCGCGATGCACTCGGCCTCGGTCACGCCGAACACGACGCGGCGGAACAGCGGCGCGGTCGCGTTGTAGAGGTGGACGGTCGCCTTGTCGGCGCCGACGAGCGAGGCCACCGTGCGCTCAATCAGGTCCTCGCGGGCCTGGGTCAGCACCGAGATGCGAACGTCGTCGGGGATCTTGTCGCCCTCGATGAGCTGACGGACGAAGTCGAAGTCGGTCTGGCTCGCGGACGGGAAACCGACCTCGATCTCCTTGTAGCCCAGCTTCACCAGGAGTTCGAACATCTTCATCTTGCGCGAGGGGCTCATCGGGTCGATGAGCGCCTGGTTGCCGTCACGCAGGTCGGTGGAGAGCCACCGCGGCGCGTGGGTGATCTTCTGGTCCGGCCAGGTGCGGTCCGGCACGGTGACGGGCTCGAAGGCCCGGTAACGCTCGAACGGCATGCCGCTCGGCTGCTGGTTCGGGATGGTGATGCGGTTCGTCATGACATTCCTCGGCTGGTCTTGCAGGGGCGCCGGGCGCGCAACTCGCTCCGCAACGAGGGGTCCGGCTCTATCAGACCTCGCTGCGGCCGCTAAGGAGAAGGGCTCGCATCATCATGATGCGCTCACTCTAACAGGATCGGGTGCCACTGCCGTCGGGACTAGTCTCGCTTCGTGGCCCGTTTGCTGATCGTGCACCACTCCCCCACCCGCTCGATGCAGGCACTCCTCGACCAGGTGCTCGCCGGCGCCCACGACGAAGACGTGCAAGCGGGCGACGGGGTCGAGGTCGTCGTACGACCTGCGCTGGAGGCGACCGCCGAGGACGTCCTGGCGGCCGACGGCTATCTCCTCGGCACGACCGCAAACTTCGGCTACATGAGCGGCGCCCTCAAGCACTTCTTCGACTCGACCTTCCTGGCCATCGGCGGATCCCTCGATCCCAGCGGCGGGGTCTCGACAGGCTCGACCAACGACGGAGGCTCCACCGCGGGACGGCCCTACGGCCTCTGGCTGCACGGCCGCTACGACCTGACCGGCGCCCAGCGCTCGGTGGAATCGATCGTCGGTGCCCTCGGCTGGCGTCAGGGGTACGACGTCCTCGGCGTCCTGGGCGAGCTCGACGACGCCGCGAACGAGGCCGCTTACACGTTGGGCGCTACCATCGCGGCACTGCTGACCGCCTGAGAAGGGAGCCCACGCGATGTCGCAGCGACGCGCCGTCGCCGTACTCCTGCTCGGCCTGCTCACCCTCGGCAGCGGCACGCTCACTGCCTGCGGCGCCGAGGACCAGGGCGGCAACGCCGACCCCGATCTCGTCGACGCCACCGCGGTTCCGAACAACGGTGTGTGCCGCAACCTGAGTCCCGACGACGTGGCCCGGCCGGCCAACGCGACCGAGACGACGGACTGCGCGATGGAGCACACCGCCGAGACGTTCGCGACCGGGGAACTGCCCGCCACCTTCAAGGACGTCGAGTACGACGACCCCGAGCTGGCCACCTTCGCCTACACCACCTGCTCGACCCAGTTCGCTGCCTTCGTCGGCGCCGACGAGAGCCTGGTCCTGCGCACCACCATCAGCTGGGCGTGGTTCCGGCCGTCGGAGAAGGCCTGGGGCAAGGGCGCCCGCTGGTACCGCTGCGACGTGATCGGTGGCAACAAGTCCATGCCCGCCTACCGCCCCCTGCCGGAAACGGCCAAGGGGATGTTGGCGGGCCGACCCAAGGACGCGTGGCTCAGTTGCGCACGCGGGGCAACGGTCGCCCAGAGCGAGAAGGTGCCGTGTTCGCAGAAGCACGACTGGCGCGCCGTCACGACCGTCAAACTCGGCACACCAGCGGATGAATACCCCGGCGACCGCGTCATGGAGAGCCGCACCCGCTCCTTCTGCGCCCAGTCCGTCAAGGCCTGGTTGAACTACCCGGCCGAGTTCGAGTTCGGCTTCACCTTCTTCCACGGTGCCGAGTGGAAGGCCGGGATCCGACGCTCGGTCTGCTGGGCAAGGAGCGCCAAGTGACGCGACGCAGCAGTGCCCGGGGCGGCCTGGTGGCATCGGTCCTCGTGCTCGCGGCCGCCTTGACGGCCTGCAGTGACGACGGCAAGGACAAGGACGCCAAGGAACCGACGGCCACCCAGACCGTCGCGGCACCGCCACCGGCGGCACCGAAGCCGGGCGCCTGCTACCCGCTGCCGTTCGAGACGGCTGTCGCACCCACCTCCGAGATCGCGGCGGTGGCCTGCACGGCCAACCACACCAGCGAGACCGTCGCGGTCGGCACCATCAACTCCGTGGTGGACGGCCACCTGGTCGCCGTCGACTCCGAGCGGGTCCAGGCCCAGGTCGCCACCGCGTGCCCGCAGGCCCTGATCGAGTACGTCGGCGGTACCCGCAAGCGCCTGCGGCTGAGCATGATCCGACCGGTCTGGTTCACCCCGACCGTCAAGGACTCCGATGCCGGGGCCGAGTGGTACCGCTGTGATGCGGTCGTCCTGGCCGGCACGTCCACCCTCGCCCAACTCAAGGCCAGCCTCAAGGGCGTCCTGGGCCAGGCCAAGGTCAACGACCGCTTCGCCATGTGCGGCACCGCTGCCCCGGATGCCAAGAACTTCGAGCGGGTGCCGTGCTCTGCCAAGCACAAGTGGCGGGCCATCGACGTCGTCGTCTTCGACGAGGGCAAGTACCCCGGCGAGAAGAAGGTCCGCGCGGCCGGCCGGGGCCAGTGCGAGGACGCCGCCGCCGACATCGCCAAGGACCCCCTCGTCTTCGAGTGGGGCTACGAGTGGCCGACCGCCGAGCAGTGGGCGATGGGCCAGAAGTTCGGCCGCTGCTGGGCGATTGGCTGATGGCCCTCTAGAAACCGAGCTTTCGCAACTGGCGGGGGTCGCGCTGCCAGTCCTTGGCGACCTTGACGTGCAGGTCGAGGTAGACCGGCGTGCCGAGCAAGGCCTCGATCTGCTTGCGGGCCACCGTGCCGACCTGGCGCAGGCGGGCGCCCTTGTGGCCGATCATGATTCCCTTCTGGGAGTCACGTTCGACGTACAGGTTGGCGTGGATGTCGAGCAGCGGCCGGTCGGCGTCGCGGCCCTCGCGCAGGCCCATCTCCTCGACCACGACCGCGATCGAGTGCGGGAGTTCGTCGCGGACGCCGTCGAGTGCGGCCTCGCGGATCAGCTCGGCAGCGAGGATCTCCTCGGGTGCGTCGGTGAGGTCGCCGTCCGGGTACAGCGGCGGCCCCTCAGGCATCAGCGCGACGAGCAGGTTGCCGAGGAGGTCGATCTGGTCGCCGCTCACTGACGAAACGGGCACGATCTCGGCCCAGTCCGTACCGGTCTCGGCGCCCAGGGCAGCGATGTCGCCGAGGTGCTCGGCGATCCGCTCGGGCGTCGCGACGTCGGTCTTGGTGACCACGGCGATCTTCGTCGTACGACGGACCTTGCCCAGTTCCTTGACCAGGAACATGTCGCCGGGGCCGATCTTTTCGTCGGCCGGGAAACAGACGGCCACCACGTCGACCTCGGACCACGTGGTCTTCACCAGGTCGTTGAGCCGCTCCCCCAGCAGGGTGCGCGGCCGGTGCAGGCCAGGGGTGTCGACGAGAACGAGTTGCCCGTCCTCGCGGTGCACGATGCCGCGGACCACCGTGCGCGTGGTCTGCGGCTTGTCGGAGGTGATCACGATCTTCTGGCCGACCAGCGCGTTCGTCAGCGTGGACTTGCCGACGTTGGGGCGGCCGACGAAGCAGGCGAACCCGCTGCGGTAGTTGTCCGGGAGGTTCAGCGAGCCGAACATCGCTGGGGCGGGGGCCGGAGCGGGCAGGCCGCCGAAGTCCTCGTCGAAGTCGTCGTCATCCAGTTCGATGTCGTCGTCGCTCATTGCTGTGCTCCCTGTGCTGCGTCGTAATCGGCCCAGATCTCGTCGTCTGACTTCCCTGCGGCCTTGCCTGCGCGCCAGATCGGACCGGGATCGACGGCACGCGGCTGCCGTCGGGTCACCGCCCGCCAGTAGCCCATCACGTCGTAGTGCGTGCTGGGGAGCTTGCGCTCGCGCATCACGTGCTTGCGGATCGCCCGCATCTGCGCGGACTCTCCCGCCATCCAGAAGTACCCGTCGCCCTCGGGCCAGTCGAGGCCCTCGACGATCTCGGCCAGGCGGCTCTCGCCGTCAGCGGGCTGCCAGGTGACGTCGGCTCCCTCGGGGAAGTACCCCTCGATCCGCGAGTCGGCGGGCACCTCGGCCACGATCCGGGTCGGCAGCGCCGATCCCAGCGCCGCCCCCTGGGTCGCGGCAATCCGGGCCATGGCCGGCAGGGCCGTCAGGTCACCGACGAGCAGCAGCCAGGCGGCGTCGACGGGGGGAAGGAAGGAGCCCTTCGGCTCGGTGATCGTCACCCGCTGGCCGACCGGGTCGGTCAGCGCCCATTCGGTCACCAGTCCGACCTCATGGACGACGATGTCGAGCACCAGCGTGCTGCCCTCGACCGAGCGGACCGTGTAGTACCGGCTCTGGAACTGCCCCGGCACGATCAACCCGACCCATTCGTCGGCGATGCCGGTCGAGACGAAGCCGGGCACGTCCAGCGTCATGCGCACCAGGTGCGGCGTCAGCTGCTCACGCGCGACCACATCGGCGTCGTACTGCTGGGCCCTGGTGCTCACCAGCGAAGGTTATCGGGGTTTGCAGCCCCGACTAGAAACGGTGCCGCAGCGGGTAGCCGCTCGCCCCCTCCTCGTCGGTCTTCGTGGCCAGCACGTGATGGAGCTGGATCTCGTTGCGCTCGAACGACAACCGCGATCCCGCCATGTAGAGGCCCCACACGCGGGCGGTGTTCTCTCCGACCTCGGCGACGCACTCGTCCCAGTTGTCCTCGAGGTTGCGGCACCAGGCGGCCAAGGTCCGGGCGTAGTGCTCGCGGATGTTCTCGTGGTGCTGGACCTCGAGGCCGACGTCCTCGATCGCAGCGACGATCGTGCCGGAACCGGACAGCTCACCGTCCGGGAAGACGTAGCGGTCGATGAAGGCCCCGGTGTCGGTCGGCCGGTTGTGCGCGCGGGTGATGCAGTGGTTGAGCAGCCGGCCACCGGGCGCGAGCCGGTCGCGCAGCGAACCGAAGTACGACGGGTAGTTCTTGATCCCGATGTGCTCAGTCAGTCCGATCGAGCTGATCGCGTCGAACCCGGTCTCCTCGAGCAGCCGGTAGTCCAGGTAGCGCACTTCGGCGAGGTGATCCAGGCGCATCCGCTTGATCTCCTGCTGCGCCCAGAACGCCTGCTCCTCGGAGAGCGTGACGCCGAGTGCCTTCACGCCGTACTCGCGCGCCGCATGGCGCACCATCCCACCCCAGCCGCAGCCGACATCGAGCAGGCGCTGGCCGGGCTTCAGGTCGAGCTTGCGGGCAATCAGGTCGTACTTCTCGAACTGCGCCTCCTCGAGGGTGGCTTCGTCGGTCGGGTACACCGCGCAGGTGTAGGTCATCGACGGACCGAGGACCAGTTCGTAGAAGCGGTTCGACACGTCGTAGTGGTGGCTGATCGCCTCAGCGTCGCGACCCAGGCTGTGCCGTACGCCATCGATCACCCGGCGGACGCGACCGGGCGCCTCCTGCGGCGGCGGGGGCGGTGGCAGGAAACGACTGAGACCGAGCGTGCGCACCAGCATCAGGGCGTCGGTCGGCGACGGCCGGCGGAACTTGATGCCCTCCTTCAGTGCGACCAGCATCGGGTACGGGTCACCCGGGTGAGCCCCTTCGAGGATCAGGTCGCCGGCGACATAGGCGCGAGCCAGCGCGAGGTCAGGGTCCACGGTGCTCACGAGGTACGAGAGTCCGCGTTCGGTGGCGAGGTGGAAGTGGAACGGCGCATCCTCGGGACCGATCACGCTGCCGTCGTACGCAGTGAAGCGCAGCGGCAACTCGTCGGCGATCAGCATTCCGAAGGCGTCGGCGATGGTCAGGGGCGTGGTGGTTTTCATCGGCTCCTCACTGCCTTGTCATAGAGAGTGGTCAAGCGGTCATCGGGGTCGAACTGGCGCTTCACCGCGGCCAGGTGCGTCGTGTTGTAGAGCGCGTCGAAGGTCTCGCGGTCGTAGAAGGCCTCGGAGTAGAGGGACTTGTGGCCGCCGAGTTCGTGCACCTTCGCTTCGATCGCGCGGTTGCGTGGGGAATCGGTCGCCTCGGGGCCGACGTGGACGGTGCCCCAGAATCCGATGTTGACGTAGAGCCGTCCCGGCTCGAGGGGGTACGACGACCACTGGGCGCCGCCGGTCGAGCCTGTCGAGACCAAGGGGCACAGCCAGACGGGGCGCATCCCGACCTCCTCGTCGAACCACGCGAGGAACTCCCCCAGCCGCTCGATCGGCACCTCGACGTCCTGCACGACCCGCTCCCGCTGCGGGCGACCCGCGCGACGGTCGAGGCGGTCGGCGATGTCGAAACGGCGGTCGAGGTGCAGCAGACGCATGTAGACGTCGGAGCGACGCAGGCGGCGGGGCCAGAACCGGCGGATCCGCGGGTTCTGCGCACCGAAGGCTCCCGAGCACCAGAACCAGTCGGTGTCCCAGCGCCAGAGGTAGTCGTAGGTGGTCAGCCGGTCGCGATCGCAACTCAGCAGCGAGCGGTAGTAGATGTCCTGGCCGGCGTAGTCGGAGGTCGGGCCCGGCTCGTCGGTCCAGCGGGCGACGGTGAGGACGTGCTCGCCCGGCCCGAACGACACACCGTCGAGTCCGTGGACCGGCTCGCCGTCGTACGCCTGGGTGGCGGCGACCTCGGCCATGGTCTTCGCCAACAGGTCCGCGTCGTCGAACTTGAGGTGACGCAGCGCGACGAAGGACGGCACCGGCGCGAGCTTGATGCGCAGTCGCGTGGCGTAGCCCAACGAGCCGTAGGAGTTGGGGAACGCATCGAACAGGTCGTCGCCGGGACGTGTCGTGACGACCTCGCCGCCGCCGGTGAACACGTCCATCTCGAGGACCGACTCGTGCGGGAGGCCGAGCCGGAAACTCGTGGACTCGATGCCGAGACCGGTCACGGCGCCGCCGAGGGTGATCGTGCGCAGTTGCGGAACGACGTACGGCACGAGGCCGTGAGGCAGCGTCGCGTCGACGAGGGACTCGTAGGTGCACATGCCCTGCACCTCGGCCACCGGTCCGTCCGGGCCGTCGGCCACGACCTCGATCACGCCGTCGAGGCCGCCGACATCAAGACCAGGTGCTGTGGTCGCCGTACGGGCGCGGAAAAGGTTGGTCGTGCGCTTCGCAAGGCGCACAGGCTTGCCCGTCGGGATGGCGGCGTACGACGACGCGAGCCTCTCGACAGCGTTCTGGTGCTGGTGCCAGCCGCGATCTGCCACATTCCGAGGCTACCCCCGGCCGGTGACAGTCGGGTTTCAGGACGTGAAGGAATTCCCGATCATGCCGCGCGCATCCCCGAGGTGGATCGCGACGCCGTCCGGTCCGGAGAAGTCCTGCAACACGGCCTCGTCGGGCTCGGTCAGGTCCTCGGCAGCGCCCAGCAGGACGCAGGCGTCGACACCGGTCGAGCCCGATGCCACGGCCATGGCGATCACGGTCTGGACAGCCGTGAGGTGGAGCGACGGCAGGTCGACGGTCGCCGCCGTGTACGTGCGCCCGTCGGTGTCACGCACGGCTGCGCCCTCCGCTGCATTGATGCGAGCGCGGGTGGCGCGGGCGAGAGTGACGAGCTTCTGATCCTCGGACGACAGGTCGGACATGGGTCGAGTATCACCGACGGCATGATGGACCTCATGCCTGCCTACTGGATCAGCACCTACCCCGAGGTCTACGACGCGGACAAGGTCGCGGCGTACGCCGCCCTTGCCGGCCCCGCACTCACCGGCGCCGGCGGCCGTTTCCTGGCCCGCGGCCTGCCCGAACAGGTCTACGAAGCGGGTCTGAACACCCGCACGATCGTCATCGAGTTCGAGAGCGTCGAGGCCGCCCGGGCTGCGCACGACTCGGAGGCGTACCAGGCAGCGCTGGCCGCGCTCGACGGTGGCGCGCTCCGCGACCTGCGGATCGTTCCCGGCGCCTGAGCCGGGCTCCGCGGGACGGGTTCATGGGCGCCTCGGCTCGCCACGCTCCCACCAGTCGGCCGGGACATCGTCACCAATCATTCGCGCGACGACCTCGACGTCGCCAAGGTTGCAGAACTTCCAGAGTTCCTTCGCAGCCCGGCTGTACTGAAAGATCGTCGCGTCGGTGTCGAAGGCATCGACCTCGCCTGTGCGAAACCGGTCAACCGCTTTACCCACGCGATGTACGAGGTCGGCCAACTGACTCTCGTGATACGCCGCGACCGTCGCGCGTGCGGCCTGTCGCTCCGACTTGCTGGACATGGGCCGACGCTACCTACTGCCGGCCTCGGCGGGAGGCGCAAACTGCGGTTTGTTTTGCGATCTGAGTGGTGGGCCAGGAGCTGGCGGTCAGTCTTCTGGGTTGGTGAGCACCGGATCCGCTAGGACATAAGTGATGCGCCGAACATGTTCACGACGATCGGCGTCGACCCACACTTCTAGCGGGTACTGGCCAGGCGTTAGAGAGAATCGGGTCAATGCGCTCCATACGGCCGCGTCGTCGCCGATGTCTGTGCGCGTTCCGGCCCATGCGCGGTATCCGGAGTTTTCGGGCACCACGAGCGTTGTGCTGGCGACACAGATCGATGGGGCTGCAGGGGCCTCGCCCCTCGTCACCACGAACTCAAGGATCTCTGCATCGGGCACCTGCAGCCAGGTCGCAATGCCCGTGTTGGACTTCTCGGCCTCGGGGCCGCACCAGGTGGTGGTCCAGTGGTCGGCAGGGCGGAACTGCAGAAACTCCTGGGAGGACTCGTCTTCGATGCCACAGGACCCGAGCGGGCCTTCAACGCGCATTTGAACCAAGACGGTCGTTCGGCTCCGTGGTGTTTGTTGGGCTTGCTGCCACGCGTCGGGCGGTGGTTGCGCTGGCTCGCTGCGTTTGCTCTGCCGTTCACTCAGCTCGCTGAACTGGGGATCGAACGCGACCAAGCCGTGCTGCTTGGCCAATCGCGTCGCGTAGGTGACCACATCGTCGAGGTGATCGCTCGTGGTCATGTTCAGAATCAGGAGCCCGCCTATGGCCCCGTCGAGCAGCGGCTCGAAGGCCCAGATCCCGTCCATCGTGCCTTCGGGGTAGACGCTGGTGAGGGCGGCCACGAACCCTTGGATCTCAACTCTGGGAGGTTCACTGCTGCTACGGGAACGTTCGATCTGCGACTCGAACACGCGCGATGCGGTGTCGTCGTCGGGCGGTCGGTCGCCAACCCAAACGGCCAAGTCGTAGCTCATGGCCGCAGTCTCGCAGTCTCACGGGCTGCCGGATCGCGAGTTCGACGAAGGGTTCGGCGATCGCCTGACCGGCATCGGCTGCTCGATGGCTCAATCAACCTTGCCTGGCCGCTCAGCCTTCCCGGCGGCTGGTCGACCAAGAGGCCGGACAGCGGCATGTCCGGATGTTTCAAGTGACGGGCCCCCAGTCATCTGGGTAGACCGAGTAACTTGACCGCATGGGGGAGAGCAACGGCCGAGCACGGGGCATCAGGATCCTCCAGGACGGCAGCGGACTCATTGACGAGGACGGCGTCCGCTGGGATCGCATCCGAACAAGCGGCTACTACTTGACCCCGGAAGAGGTGTCTGAACTGACAGCGTCCCGTCGACGATTCCTCTCCACCGGCGCATACGGCACACCCGTCGTCGAAGTGACCCCCACCGACTTCGGCATCCAGGTCGCGACCACCCACGAACATCGAGTGACGGCCTACCGATCGAGTGCTGGCGACGGTGCAGCAACTCTGCTAATCGATACCTCAGACTGCTGACCCAACGCGGCATTCGGTCGGATAGCGAACAGTGCTCCGACAGCGGAATGGCTAGGGCGATTCAGTCGGACGCGTCCTTCGATGCAAACGCTTGAAGGAGGGCGCGACCCAGATCTAGCGCCGACGGCGAAAGCAACTCCGATTCCGCGCTGGGGTCTGGCACAGACGCGCCCTGAGGCTTCGATATCGCCATCATCGGGGTGATCGTGAAGCTCTGGTTGGCTCGGCTCACGTCGACTTGCACTGCCGAGGTGATGAACGTTCGCCAGCTACGAACATTGGCCGACTTCAGAATCGGGTCGATGCTCAATTGGCGTACTTGCACCGATTCGTCGCGAGATGGGTGGGGCGTGATCGGGCGGTGCTCGCTCAAGCAATCGAGAGCCAAGCTCCCGAGGTCCGGCGCGAGAGATTTACGGCTCAGCACCGTTGGTGGCTCTGGGACGTGCTGCCAGAGTCCCGTAGTTGTCTGCGCCGAGACCACCAGGTAGTAAGCGTCGGATCTCCTGTAGATCGTTAGCGAAGCCCCGTTGCTCATGGCGGACCTCCTGCCGAACCTCGTCATGCGCGTCACCCTGCCATGCGATTCACCCTGCCGGCTGCCGTACCGACTGAGTACCCCGACAGCGGCAGAAGCGGGCAGCTTGCGGTGCGGCACGGCCGCGTTCTATCGCCTCACAGTCTTGGTGACTTCGGGCGCCGGCTCGCCGAACTCTTCGAGCGCCTGGATGTAGCGACCGCCGAACTCGATTCGCGTGATGTCGGTCAGTTTCCAAGATTCGGCGAAGTCAGCCCACACACCATCTTTGCCAATGAAGTGAAGGTCAAGACGCTTGTTGCCGATACGCAGAACCTTCCCGATGTTGAGCCAGTAGCTGTCACGAGTCTCGAGGTAAGTGCAGATCAGGTCGGACCGGTTGTCCGCCAGGCGAAGCAGGTCGCCAGTTGTCGCGTCCTGCGGACACTCAAATCCTGCCGGCGTGACTCCGTGACCCGCGACCGCCCGACGCACGAAAGCACAGTTGTCGTGCTTCTCAACCTTCGTCACTTGATCCAGACGCAGGAGGACCACGGCATCTAGGTGAGCACCTACGAGCAGGTCCTGGATGACGACCCATTCGTCAAGGGCAGCGAGCACGAAGCCTGAGGTGACATCGGTGTCGAGGTGCTTCCGGTGGATCGTCACGGGTCGCTGCCGCTCTTGAGCTCTTGTCAGTCGATGCACAACTTTCGTTCGAGACATACCCATGCCGGGCAGTTTGGCAGGCCAGCGTGTCGACCGCTGGTCAGTTTCCACGCCACAGGCGAACGTGGTCATCGGCGCGACAGCGCGCTCCGCGGCAGATCCGCTCACCTACCTCCTGCAAGGCACGCGGGCGGGCATGATGGCGAAATGCATGGAAGCCTTTCCGGATTTGCTCGCGACTGCCACGTCTGGCTCGGCGAGGTGCCGAACTGGGCAGCGGTAAAACCTGTCGGCTTGGTGGATACCTACCTGCGGTGGGACGACTCGGAGGCACCCGCGCCGATGCTTCCCAGTTCCGCTGCCTGGGGCTACAGAGTCGGACATGGCGGAAGCGGGTCATACGGCGTGCTCGGCGCGACCTATGAGCCTCACGACTACCCCTTCCTCCGGGTATCGGTCGCCGCGACGGCTGATCTTGGGGCCAAGGGTCCGCATCCGTTCAATGGGGCAAGAGTTGGTCTGCCCCACGAGTACGTCGGCGGAGTTCTCGCTGGGGCGTCGCAGGAATCTCTGCGCCTTGGCAGCGGGTCCGTGCGGTTCCTTTGGGGAGCTGTCCACGAGGTCGACAGCAGTTGGGAGGCCTTCCGAGTGCTGGCTGTCGGCGTCATGCGCCTGCTGTCTCGCGAACCTGCCGAAGGCGTCCCGACTGACGTACTCCCGCACTTCGGCGGGTCGCTTCCGCCAGCGCCTCGTGCTCCGGAACTGACCGACTAAACCGAACGGCCAACGCCCTCGACTCGACACGACAGCGCGAAACGCGGCATGGTCCGGCGTCCCGCCCCGACAGCGGCTACTTAGAGACAGATGAGCGCACTCGGGTCGAGGCAGCCGAGGCGGCACCCGCGACGGCATCCCGGTACCGGTTCTCCTCGAAAGTGAAGGGGCCGAACTCGGCGAAGTCCCAAGCGGGCCGGTGCGGCTGCCGAAAGTCTGTCCACGTGACTTGACCGTTCTCGACCGTGGTCGTGACCTCGAGGGGCCAGCACCCAACTTCACCGCAGTCACAGCCCAGCAGCCACATGCGGCCCGTGCCTGGCCATTGGCGTTCGCTCTGCCCAAGGTAGTAGGTCCTCAGGTCACCGAAGTTGAAGTGTGCGGGAATCAGACCGCCGTAGCCACCTGACGGCCTCATTCCGTGGGCCGACTCGTACTCGCCGACAAGCTGTACCAGTGAAACGCCGTCAACCACGGGGACGAGTTCGACGCTGCCTTCATTGTCAGCGACGACGAAACTCAACTCGTTCACGAAGTGAATGCTCGCACGCGCTGGCACGAGTAGTGCCCCACAGTTCCTGTTTGACGTTGGCATGATGGCTATGTGACGGATCAACCCTCAATCTGTGTTCGCTGCCAGCGGCCCGTCATCCGGCATGCGAGTGACTACGAGACGTTCGAGCGCATGCACTGGAGTTGCTTCCACTACGAGTTCGAGCACGAGCTAGAAGGTTCGTCGCGAGACCCTGACGTGGCATGCCGCAATCCCGGATGTCCGGCCCGTGCGTTCGACCCGGCGCCTCAACCGGACTGGTTCACGGACCAATAGGCCGTGCGGACATGGGCACGATCGAGCGGCACGGCATGATCGTGCGTTCTGCACCTGCTGTCATGGGACCCTTCACAGGTGAGTGCGTCGGCCAGAACGCGTACAGCTGATGTCGCCTGGGCGATCGCGGGCGGAGCGTTGGCGATCTTCGTCGCGGTGAATACTCGCTCGGAGATCGACCTGAGCAACTTCTGGATGGTCGCGTTGTCGGCAGCGACTCTATTGGTCGTGTTCGGGCTGTATCTGAGGGCGATGGTTCGCAGCTCGCAGGCTGAGGGCGAGGAGGGCGGGTCGAAGCAGTCGCTCTGGGGGCTCATCGGGATAGGCATCTTGGCAACGCTGGTACTGAGAAATGTCGATACCATCGTCGATAGGGATGCCTTCGTTTGGTTGGTCTCGCTAGCAGCGATCGGGATCACGGCCGCGAGCCTTGCCGCGACGGCCGTCAAGAGTTGGCGACCGCGGTGACCTGACCGCACATCGGCACGACTGAGCGGATCGCGGCAGAGTCGGGCGAGCTTTCGAGGTCAGGCGAAGCCGTCCATTTCGACGCGGGTGCCGTCGGGTCCGTACACGTCGACGTTCAGAGCCTGGCCTCGAAACACAGAGATGCCGTTGCGACCGACGCCGATAGTCAGTTCCGCGTCCTCTGGCCCGCTAACGACCAGGCGCAACCGCTCCCCGGGCTGCACCGTGATGGTCGGCCCACGCATCTCGAACACGACGGGCAGCGGATCTAGGTCGCCATCGATGACGATGGTGCGAGTGCTTGGCATGTGCTCAACGTACGCAAGTCATGAGGGTTCAGGACTAGCGCGCACATCGACATGAGCGCGCATGCCACTGACCCCGCTGGTGGGCGGGGTGCGGGGGGCGGGGGAGCTATTCGTCGGGGTCGACGAGGCCGGGTGGGTCGAGGGCGCGGGTGCCGTCGGGTCCGACGAGGAAGTGGTGGCCGTGGGGGCTGATCCACAGGTAATGCCCGGGTAGGACGATCACGTAGCGCCAGTTGCTGAAGGTTTTGGCGCGGTGATGTCGTCGGCATCCGGGCGCGAGGTTGCACGGGCAGGTTGGGCCGCCCTTGTTGTGCGGGACCACATGATCGAGATCGCACTTCGCCGCTGGCCGGCTGCACCAGGGGAACCGGCACGAATGGTCGCGGAGCTCGACCCGTCTGCGGATGCGGTCGGGGATCTCGTAGGAATCGACCGGGACGCAATCGGCAAGGTCGATCACGGGCCGGACGATGATCGTGGTGTCCCTTGCGCGGAGCCATTCCTTGATCTGCGCCGTCGAGATCGGTGCACGGCCCTCGTCCCACCGGCCGACGGGGTTCGCGAACGGGTTGTCCACGTCGTCCGAGGTGAGGGCGGTGTCGGTGATGTGGACACTCAACTCAACCTTCCGCCCGGGTGACTCGGCCACGACTTCGCCGGTTTCCTCGTCGGTGAACAGCAGGTCCAGGGACAGGTCCTGGCGGGCCATGTCGCCAACGGACTTGGAGCGGCGGACGTCGAAGGAGTCGGTGTCGCCGAGCTGTCCGCGGATCTTGGCTCGACGCGACAACGCGAGGTCGAAGTCATGGGCATCCGCGGCGTCCAGAACCGAGTGGGACTCGACCTGCCCGTTCGTGTCGACCTCACCGACGTCGACCCGCCGGGCGTCGGCGGCTGCCTGGCGTTCGGCTTCGGCGCGTTCGGGGTCGAACCTGATCACCGCTTCGGTGACGAGGCGTTCGAGTTGAGCCCAGCCGACGCCGCCGACGGCAGCGAGTTGGCGGTCCACGAACGCAGCCGCGTCAGCATTCAACGACCGGGTGAGGTCGGCGATCCGTTCGGCCCGCCAGGGCTCCAACCTGCCCTCGACCACTGCCGCGTAGATGCCGGGGAGGCGCCAGGCGCACTCGATGATCCGCCCGACGTACCCACGACCACCATCAGGGGACCTGCCGAGCACGGCGACGAGTTCCATCAGGTTGAACTCGGACACCAACGGAGCACCGACGCCGGCGATCGGGACACCGGTGTCGATGACACCGTCGACGATGGTCGCGGCCTGCTCGGGGCTCGTGACGATGTTGCGCGTGGCCCAGGTCGCGATGTCGACCCATTCCTTGACCAACGCAGCCTGACGGGACTTGACGCCCTTGCTGAGATCGGACAGCAAGGCCCGATCAGAGCGGGTGTCGGTTCCGAGATCCATACATGTATTACATCACCGACCACCGACATCGCGAAGCGGCGGAAACCCGCCTGTGGACAGGGCAAAGTCCCCGACCGGGCTGTGGAGAGTTCGTGGTCAGTCCCGGGGGTTTCGAGGCTCGCTTCGCTCGCACCTCAACCACCGGGCCCGCCAGAATCCGCTCGCAGCTCAACCACCGGGCTCGCGAGAATCCGCTCGCACCTCAACCACCGGGTCGGCCTCGGTCCGTTTGGCCAGCGCACGCAAGGGCAGGGACTCCCCCATGAATCGCTCACTTCTCGGGGTCCTCGCTGCCAGCATGCTCTTCACCTTCACGGCTTGTGAGGACGACGGAGGCTCAGGCGGCACCGACACCAAGACCAGCGACTCCAGCGACTCCAGCGACTCCAGCGACTCCAGCGACTCCACCGAGTCCACCGAGTCCACCGACAGCACCGGAACAGACTCCGGCGGGCTGTCGGAGGAGGAGCTCCAGGCGAAGATCGTCACCGGCGCACCGCCGAAGGACCTGACCTGGGTGGTCCAGCCCGCGCCCTCGGACTGGCGTGAGCTCAAGACGGAGGCGGGCACGCGGCAGTGGCAGGTTGGTGACTCGCGCTGCATCGTCACCGTGAACCAGCCTGCCGGTCTCGGGACCGGCCCGACGCCGACCTCGGAGGACGTCGCGAAGGACTACGTCGGGATCAGCGTGAAGCAGACCGGCGCGACCGCGGACCTCGAACCGGCGACCCAGCAGCTGTTCACGAACCACGTCAACAGCGAGGAACTGCAGGTCCAGAGCCAGTTCGCCGGCGTGCACTTCACCGGTACCGGCGGCCTCGAGGGCCAGTCCTACGGCTACCGCGCGGGCGACTTCGCGCTGCGGGCGATCGCGCTGTGCGGAAACGGCGAGTACGCCGACCACGGCACCGACCTCGAGGAGTTCCTCAAGAGCCTGGCGGCCCGGACGACGTACTGATCCGGGAAATCAGCACGGTGCCGATCTTCTTGCGACGACCGGACGGTTCCTCGGCCTCGAAGCGCAGGCCGTAGGCCTCGACGATGGAGCCGGGGATCGGCACCTTGCCCAGGTGCTTGGCGAGCAGGCCGCCGACCGAGTCGACGTCCTCCTCCTCGATGTGGAAGCCGAAGATCTCGTCGAGGTCGTCGACCGGGTAGCGCGACGAGACGCGGACGACTCCGTCGCCGGACCCGGTGAGGTGCTCGACCTCGATCTCGGCTTCGTCGTACTCGTCGGTGATCTCGCCGACGATCTCCTCGAGCAGGTCCTCGATGGTGATCAGGCCGGCCGTGCCGCCGTACTCGTCGACGACGACAGCGACGTGCTGGTGGCGGACCTGCATCTCGCGCAGCAGGTCGTCGACCGGCTTCGACTCGGGCACCCACAGCGCCGGGCGCATGATCTCCTCGACCCGCTGCGTCAGTTCGACGTCAGGCGCCTCGAAGTCACGGCGGACGACGTCCTTGAGATAGGCGATGCCGCGGACGTCATCCAGGTTCTCGCCGATGACAGGCACGCGGGAGTAGCCGGTGCGCAGGAACAGCGACATCGTCTGGCGCAGGTTCTTGTACGACTCGATGTAGACCACGTCGCCGCGCGGCACCATCACCTCGCGCACGGTCGTGTCGCCGAACTCGAAGACGGAATGGATCATCCGCCGTTCCTCGGCCTCGATCAGCTCGGAGGCCTCGGCGATGTCGACCATCTCGCGCAGTTCGGTCTCCGTCGAGAACGGACCCTCGCTGAAGCCACGACCAGGCGTGATCGCGTTGCCGACCAGGATCAGCAGCTTGGGCAGCGGCCCCAGCACGGTGGTCAGGGCCGAGAGCGGCCACGACGACCAGATGGCGACGGTCTCGGCGTGCTGCCGGCCAACCGTGCGCGGAGCGACGCCGATGACCACGAAGGTCACCACCAGCATCACGCCGAGCGCGAGCCCGGCGCGCGCCCACCACGACGCATCCAGTCGCTCGTCGATGTAGAGCGTGACGAGGACGACGGCCGCGATCTCGCACAACAACTGCAACAACAGCGCCGTGTTGAGGTGCTGCGGCGCGTCATCGAGTACGGCGACCAGGCGCCGCGCACCGCTGCGACCGTCCTGCAGCATCTCCTGCGCGCGAGCGCGCGAGAACCCTGCGAGGGCCGCATCCGCTGCCGCGAAGAGACCCGCCAGCACCACCAGGACCGCCGCTACGAGGAGCGGCCACAGACTGCCGGCGATCATCGGGTTACAGCGCGCGCCATTGGGCGAGCAACTGGTCCTGGAGCCCGAACATCTCCTTGTGCTCGTCCGGCTCGGCGTGGTCGTAGCCGAGCAGGTGCAGGATCCCGTGCGTGGTGAGCAGTTCGAGCTCGGCGAGGGTGCCGTGGCCGGCCGTCGCGCCCTGGCGCTCGGCGATGGTCGGGCACAGGACCAGGTCGCCGAGCATGCCCTCTTCGGGCTCCTCGTTGACCAGTCCGGGCCGCAGTTCGTCCATCGGGAAGGCGAGCACGTCGGTCGGGCCCTCCTTCTCCATCCACTTCTCGTTGAGCTCGGCGATGGTGGCTTCGTCGACCGCCTTGATGCAGAGCTCAGCGAGCGGGTGCACGCGCATCTGGTCCATCACGAACCGGGCCAGCTTGGAGAAGTGCTTGACGTCGAGTCCGGAGCCGGACTCGTCGAGGATCTCGATGCTCACTTGGTGAAGTGGCCCTTCTGCTGGGTGGTCGCGTCGAACTCCTCGTAGGCGGCGACGATCCGCGCCACGAGTTTGTGACGGACGACGTCGTGGCTGGTGAGCTTGACGAACGCGAGGTCCTCGACGCCGTCGAGGATGCCCTCGATGATCCGCAGCCCCGACGTGGTGCCGGACGGCAGGTCCACCTGGGTGACGTCACCGGTGACGACGATCTTCGAACCGAAGCCGAGGCGGGTCAGGAACATCTTCATCTGCTCGGGCGTGGTGTTCTGCGCCTCGTCGAGAATGATGAAGGAGTCGTTGAGCGAGCGGCCGCGCATGTAGGCCAGCGGCGCGACCTCGATCGTGCCGGCAGCCAGCAGCTTCGGGATCGAGTCGGGGTCGAGCATGTCGTGCAGGGCGTCGTAGAGCGGGCGCAGGTACGGGTCGATCTTCTCGCTCAGCGTGCCGGGGAGATAGCCGAGTCGCTCGCCGGCCTCGACCGCCGGGCGGGTCAGGATGATCCGGTTGACCTGCTTGGCCTGCAGCGCCTGCACGGCCTTGGCCATGGCCAGATAAGTCTTGCCCGTACCGGCCGGCCCGATACCGAACGTGATCGTGTGCTGGTCGATGGTCTCGACGTAGCGCTTCTGGTTGAGCGTCTTGGGACGGATCGAACGGCCCCGGTTGCTCAAGATGTTGAGGGAGAGTACGTCGGCCGGTCGCTCGGACGTCGCGGTCTCGGCCCGCAGCATCGCCTCCACCCGCTCGACGACCTCGAGCGTGATGCCCTGGCCGGTGCGGAGGATCGCGACGAGTTCACCGATGACGCGATCGGCGAGGGTGACGTCCCGGGTCTCGCCGGCGAGGGTGATCCGGTTGCCGCGGACGTGGACCTCGACGTTGAGCCGCTTCTCGATCAGCCCGAGGTGCTCGTCACCCGGCCCGAACAGGGTGACCATGTCGATGCTGTTGGGCACCACGACGGTGTGCCGGATGGGCGCTGCGGACTCTGCGGAAGGGGAATCTGTCATGACCCCTCCATGCTACGGGAGCGCCTGCGCTCGGCCCACCCGGTTTGTGGGTACTGGCCAGGCGGTGGTCAGCCCGCCGACATGGGCAGCGGTCCACCGGCGAGGACATGCGCGTGCGTGTGGAACACGGTCTGGCCCGCACCCGGTCCCGTGTTGAACACGAGGCGGTAGTCGTCGTACCCCTCGGCAGCAGCGATGGCGCGGGCAGTGAGGGCGATCTCGGCGAACACCGTTGCGTCACTCTCTGCCGTGGCCGCGGCGTTCGGAGCGTGGTCACGCGGGACCACGAGCACGTGCAGCGGCGCCTGAGGATGGATGTCGCGGAAGGCGAAGGTGCGCTCGCCGTCGTGGACGATCTGGGCCGGGATGGCACCGGCGATGATCTTGCAGAACAGGCAGTCGGGATCGGCAGTCACGAAGCCCAAGATAGACGCCTCAAGATTGTGGTCACGATCTCGTGTCAACCCGTCGGCGGTCTCGCGCGTGGAACTAGCGTGACCATCCATGCGGTGTTCGGCGCTTCGCCCTTCCCGACCCCCGGTACGGGTGTCGTGATGGAGCACGCGATGAACGACTCGCTCGATGCCGACACCGCCATCGAGCGCTTGTACGTCGACCACTGGGACCGTCTCGTCCGGCTGTCCGTGCTGCTGGTCCGCGACCGCGGCCAGGCCGAGGAGGTCGTGCAGGACGCGTTCATCGAGTTGCACCGGCGGTGGTCGCGGCTCGAGGACCCCGACAAGGCGCTGGCCTACCTGCGGCAGACGGTCGTCAACCGGTCCCGTTCGACGCTGCGCCACCGCGTCGTCGTACAACGTCACCTGGCGCGGCAGCACGGTGTCGACACCGCTCCCCCGGCCGACGAACCGGTGCTGGCCGCGAGCCGCCGCCAGGCCGTGCTCCACGCCCTTCAGCACCTGCCTCGGCGTCAGCGCGAGGTTCTCGCGCTGCGCTACTACCTCGACCTGTCCGAAGCGGAGATCGCCGAGACCCTCGGGATCAGCAAGGGAGCCGTGAAGAGCCACGCGTCCCGCGGCGCTGCTGCGCTGCGACCACTGCTGGAGTCCCGCGACCTGAAGGAAGGCGAACGATGAACGACCGCCCGACCGACCGGGACCTCAAGAACCTGTTCGAGGACACCGTCTCGGACGTCGTACCCGGTGACCGTCTGGGCGAGATCCGTCGTGCCACGGCACAGGGTGCCGCCCGCAAGCCGCGCCGCTGGGCCCTCGTCCTCGCCGCTGGTACGGCGACGGCAGCCGTCGTGGGAGCAGGAGCCGCCCTCAGCCAGTTCGGCCTGCCGAAGGGCGACGACGTCGCCGGCCCCGGTGATCAGCCGACGGCCGTGGCGGCGTACTTCCTCGGACAGACGCCCGACGGCGACCGGCTCTACCGCGAGTTCCAGTCCGTCGAGGCAACCGAGGACGCCGCTTCCCGCACACTGGAGGCGGTCCGGCTCCTGGAATCCAGTGCCGGTGCGAACGACCCCGACTACGCGACTGTGTGGCCGGACGACTCCTTCCTCGACGTTGCTCTCAACGACGACGGCATCCGGTTGACCATCAGCGACGAGGCGTCGAACGACGCCGCCACGATGGGCACGAACGGCCTTCAGCAAGCCGTGTTCACTGCGCAGGCCGCGGTCGGCGAGACCCTCCCCGTCTCGTTCATGACCGCTGACCGCATGGTCCGCGACAGCGTGGCGCGCGACAACACCGTCCTCACGCCGGTCAACATCTCCGATCCTGCGGAAGGTCACTCGGTCAGCGGCGTTCTCACGATGCGCGGGACGGTGCGGTCGCCCGGGACCAACGACGTCGACGACGTCCCCTGGTCACTCCGGTCCACGGACGGCGATCTCGCGCTCTCGGGCGTCGCCCCGGCCACGGGCACCACCTGGGAGACGACCGCCAACATCGACTCCCTCGCCCCCGGCCGTTACGTCCTCACCGTCAGCAACGCCCATCTCGACAGCGGCACGACGACCGGCACGACGACCGACACGCGGACCGTCACGGTCCGCTGACCCACCGGCCACTCACGGAAGGATCGCTGTCATGACCCACCCCGCTTCCCCCCGCCGTACCCTCGCCGCCCTGGCGGGCGCCGTGCTCAGCCTGGGTCTGCTCGTCGGTTGCGGCGACGACGCTCCCTCCGATGTCGACGACGCCAACGCGACCACCAGTCCGGGCAGCCCGGGCACGCCGACGAGCGGTGCGACGGCGTCCGATCCGAGCACCGACGGATCCAGCGGCACCGCCGAACCGAAGGTGATCCCGGTCTACTACGTCGGCGACACCCCCCAAGGGGACCGCCTGTACCGCGAGTTCACGCAGTCCTCGGGCGTCGCACCGCTCGTCGCCGCCGGCGCCGCGGTCACCGAGGGCGACCCGGTCGACCCCGACTACCGCACGCCGTGGCCCAGCGGCCGTTTCGTGTCGATCACGCAGACCAGCACGGCGATCGTGGTCGAGGTGGCCGAGGAGAGCTGGCTCGAGGCCGGTTCGCTCGACACGGCCCTGGCCGAACTCGCCGTCCAACAGCTCGTCTACACGCTCCAGGGCACCATCGGGAAGCGGCTCCCCGTCACCGTCGAGTACGACGGCCGGCCGGCCGACACGCTGCTCGGCGTCAGCACAGCGGGCGGTCTCAAGGCAGCGCCGCAGCTCGACGTGCTCGCGTTCATGAACGTCACCGAACCCGCCGAAGGCACCACGGTGCCGGACTCGTTCACCGCGAACGGCCGCGCCAGCTCCTTCGAAGCCACCGTGGGGTGGACGATCGAGGACTCGACCGGCACGGTGGTCCTCGAAGGATTCACGACCGCCGACGGCTGGATCGACAAGCTCTACCCGTGGACGACGAAGATCGACGTCAGCAGCCTGGACGCCGGCTCGTACACGTTCATCGCCCGCACCGATGATCCCTCGGGCGGTGAAGGCGGCGGCCCGACCGAGGACACGAAACGGATCATTGTCGAGTGAGGACGACCGACGCGTGAAGTTCAGCCGGAAGCGACTCAACCGCACCCTGTTGCTCCGCCAGCACCTGCTGGCCAGGGTGGACAGCACGCCGGCCGCGATGGTCGAGCACCTGATCGGCCTGCAGGCGCAGGAGTCCCTGCCGCCGTACCTCTCCCTGGCGGCGCGGCTGACCGACGTCGACCCGCATGCGGTCAGCGGCGCGATCGAGGACCGCAGCCTGGCGCGTGTGCTCAGCCTGCGCGACACGGTCCATCTGCATGTCCCCGCCGATGCGCTGCGGTTGCCGGTCTGGGCCGCCCCCGTTCGCGAGCGCGAGATGAAACAGAGCCAGACGATCGGGTCGGCACGGACCGTCGATCGCGGCGCCTTCGCTGCGGCCATCCGCGAGGTGCTGGCCGACGGCCCCCTTCCTCAGCGCGCCCTGGGCGCCGGCCTCGCCGAGCGCTTCCCCGCATTCACGTCGGGCCAACTGGGCCAGGTCGCACGCGTCGCCGAGGTGCTGGCGCAACTGCCACCGCGCGGCTGCTGGAAGCCCACCGGTTCGACCGCCGTGGCCTACGACTTCCTGGACCGCTGGCTCGATGCTCCGCTCGCCGAGCCCGACGTCCCTGACCTGATTCGGCGTTATCTCCGGGCCTTCGGCCCCGCGACGGCGGCCGATGTCACCACCTGGTCGGGCATCACGCGCCTGGTGCCGATCGTCAAGGGCATGGACGACCTCGTGCAGCACGAGGACGAGAACGGCCGCACCCTCTACGACCTCGCCGATGCGCCGATCGCCGACGAGGACGCGCCCGCGCCGGTCCGCCTGCTCGGCACCTACGACAACGTGTGGCTCTCCCACGCATCGCGCGACCGGGTCACCGCACCCGAACGCCGCAACGCCTGGTTCGGCGTCAACGGCGCCCAGATGATGTCGTTGTACGTCGACGGGTGGCTCGAAGGCCTGTGGCGGATCGAGGACGACCGGATCGTCGTCGGGGAGGTCCTGCGGCCGCTGACGAAGACCGAAAAGGCCGAACTGGACGAGGAGATCGCCCGGACCGAGGCCCTGCTGGCGCGCTGAGCGCGCTAGCCGCCCCAGCGTGGCGTGCGCGCGAGCAACGCCGACACCGCAGCCAGGCCGGCCGTGGAGGTCCGGAGCACTTCGGCGCCCAGACCCACGGCCACGGCACCCGCGTTGACGAAGCGGGCCACCTCGTCGTCGGTGAGCCCACCCTCGGGTCCGACCACGACCAGGATGTCGCCGTCACGCGGCAGGGCCAGCGCGGACAACGGCTCGGTGGCTTCTTCATGGAGCACGACAGCCACGTCGACACCCTCGATCAGGCCCGCCACGTCGTCGGTCGTGGCCAGGGGGTCGACGTCGGGATGCCAGGCGCGACGCGCCTGCTTCGCCGCTTCGCGCGCCGTCGCCTGCCACTTGGCGTGCGACTTCGCGGCGCGCTCGCCCTTCCAGACAGCGACGCTGCGCGACGCGGCCCACGGCACGATCCGGGCAACGCCGATCTCGGTCAGCACCTCGACGGCGAGCTCGCCACGCTCACCCTTGGGCAGGGCTTGCACGACGGTGAAGCGCGGCGACGGCTCGGGGAGTTCCGCGACGTCGCGGACCAGCACGGAGAACTCCCGCTTCGCGGTCGCGCTGACGTCACCGGTGGCCACCCGACCGACACCGTCGGACAGTTGGAGCGGCTCCCCCACCCGCAGTCGTCGTACGACGACAGCGTGGTGGGCTTCGTCACCCTCGACCGTCACGGTCGCTCCGGCAGTGACGCCGGCCAGCGAGGCGACGAGGTGCTGCGGAAGCGTCATTGAACGACCAGGTCAGTGCGCGGTGAACGCGTCGCGAAGTCGGCCGAACATCGACTTGTGGGTCGGTCGCACGTCACCGGTCGGCTGCTCCTCGCCCCGGATGGCCGCCAGTTCGCGCAGCAACTCCTCCTGCCGCGCATCGAGGCGACCGGGGGTCTCGACCGCGATCGAGACGACGAGGTCGCCCCGGCCACCGCGCAGACCGGGCACACCGCGACCACGCAACAGCACCTGGTGGCCGGACTGGGTGCCGGCCGGGATCGGCAGGTCGAAGCTGGTCTCGACACCGGAGTCCTCGTCCTGCTCGAGGTCGGCCTCGAGGGTCGGGAGCGCGATGGTGGTGCCCAGGGCCGCTGCGGTCATCGGGACCGACACGGTGCAGTGCAGGTCGTTGCCGTTGCGCTCGAACGTGGCGTGCGGCGCGACGTGGATCTCGACGTAGAGGTCTCCGGCGGGACCGCCGCCCGGGCCGACCTCGCCCTGCTCGGTGAGCTGGACGCGGGTACCGGTGTCGACGCCCGCGGGGATCTTCACCGTCAGGCTGCGACGCGACCGGATCCGACCGTCGCCCGCGCAGTCGCGGCAGGGGTCGGCGATGACGGAGCCGAAGCCGCGGCACGCGGCACAGGGGCGCAGGGTCCGGATCTCGCCGAGGAACGAGCGCTGCACGTGCGCGACCTCGCCGACGCCGCGACAGGTCTCGCAGGGCACCGGCTGGGTGCCCGGAGCCGCACCGGCGCCGCTGCACGTCGTACAGCGGATGGCGGTGTCGACCTTGAGCTCACGCGAGACGCCGAAGGCGGCCTCCGCGAGCTCGATCTCGATCCGGATGAGGGCGTCCTGCCCACGGCGCACACGGGGGCGCGGGCCGCGGCCGCCACCCTGGCCGCCACCGCCCTGGCCGCCGAAGAAGGCGTCCATGATGTCGGTGAAGGAGAACCCGGCACCCTGACCGCCGCCGAAGCCGCCGCTGAACGGGTCGCCGCCGCGGTCGTACGCCGCGCGCTTCTGTGGGTCGGACAGGACTTCGTAGGCCGCAGTGACCAGCTTGAACTGCTCCTGGCTCTCCGGGTCCGGGTTGACGTCCGGGTGGAGCTGCCGGGCCAGGCGCCGGTAGGCCTTCTTCAGGGTGTCGGCGTCCGCGTCGCGGGCAACACCCAGCAGTTCGTAGAGGTCCGTGCTCACTTCTTCTCCATCATTCCTGAGGCGCCGGGAGCGCCATCAGTTCTCGTCGAGGATGCGCGACATGTAGCGCGCAACCGCGCGCACCGCCGCCATCGATCCGGGGTAGTCCATGCGGGTCGGGCCCACGATGCCGAGGGACGCGAGCGCGTCGTCGGGGCCGTAGCCCGTCGCGACGACGCTGGTGGACGCCAGTTCCTGGTAGGGCCCTTCGGCACCGATCCGGACCGTCACTGCGCCACTGCCGGTGGCTTCCCCGAGGAGCTTGAGCAGGACGACCTGCTCCTCCAGCGCCTCGAGGAGGGGACGGACCGAGGTGTCGAAATTGTCACCGAAGCGGGCGAGGTTCGCCGTACCGCCGACGACCACCCGCTCATCCGATCGGTGGTCACTCATCGCGTCGACAAGGGTGTCGACGACCGAGACCGTCACCGCGGACGGAGCCGGGGCTCCCTCCTCGGGACGGATCAGGCCGTTGAGGGCGGCCGCCGCCTCGGCGATGACCTCGCCGGTCGCGGCCAGGTTGACGCGCGAGCGCAGTGCGGCGAGGTCGGCCTCGGCCAGGTCGCTCTCGAGCTCGACCAGGCGCTGCTCGACCCGACCCGAGCTGAGGATCAGCACGACCAGCAGGCGCGTCGGGGTCAGCGCGACGATCTCGACGTGGCGCACGGTCGAGTGCGACAGCGAGGGGTACTGCACCACCGCGACCTGACGGGTCAACTGGGCCAGCACCCGCACCGAGCGGTGGACGACGTCGTCGAGGTCGACCGCCCCGTCCAGGAAGGTCGCGATCGCGCGGCGCTCTGCGGACGACGTGGGCTTGACGGTCGAGAGGCGGTCGACGAAGAGTCGGTAGCCCTTGTCCGTCGGCACCCGGCCGGCGCTGGTGTGCGGTTGGGCGAGGTAGCCCTCGTCCTCCAGTGCCGCCATGTCGTTGCGGATGGTCGCCGGGGACACGTTGAGGTGGTGGCGTTCGACGAGCGCCTTCGAGCCCACGGGCTCCTCGGTCGCGACGTAGTCCTCGACGATGGCGCGCAGTACGGCGAGCCTGCGGTCCTCCTGCATGCCCCACCTCCCTGTCGTCCCTGGTGTTGTCGCGTCGGTTTCGTCTGGCACTCCACTCCGGCGAGTGCCAATGCTACCCGTGGAGACCCCGAAAGCCCGGACCGCCGGACCGAGACCTTCCCCGCATCCGGTCTCCCATGTAGGTTAGGCTCACCTAAATCAGATCGTCGAAGGAGAACCCCACCGTGTCCCTCGATACCGGTATCGACGCTGGTCGCGTCGACGTCCACCGTCTCGCCGCCGCGGCCCGCAGCATCCTGGCCTGCCCGGACGACGTCACCCTCGTGGTCGACGGGATCGACGACATCACCGCGGGACTCGACCAGGACCACCTCGAGATGCAGGACCACAGCGGGCGTCCGGTCTTCGCCTGCCCGGCCGACTCGGACCTCGCGCTCGCCGCCCACGACCGGCGTGGCGCCCTGCTCACCCTGCGCAGCGGGCTGGGCCGCCCGGGCTCCTCCGATCGCGACGCGACCCTCACCCTGTCCGGCCGGCTCGAGGCCAGCGGGCTCGAGGAGTGCGAGTGCTGCTGCGAGGTTCGCCTGCGGGTCAGCCTGCACCTCGACTTCGCCGTCCTCGCCCGCGAGAGCACCCCCGACGTCGCCCCCGACGAGACCCGGCTGCGGGTGCCGCTGGCCGCCTTCGGCTCGCGCGCCCACGACCTCAACCGCGGCTTCCTCCAGCGCTCGGTCGAGCACGCCAACGTCTGCCACCAGGACGAACTCCGCCGTGCGATCGCGACCCGGACCAACACGCGCCTCGGCGACATCGTCGGCGTCAGCCTCGCCGACCTCCAGACCACCGCCGTGGCGCTGCAGTGGGTCGACATCGACGGCGCCCACGACGCCGCACTCAGCTTCCCCCGCGCAGCCACGAGCGCCGCGGACCTCGGCGAGCTCCTGCGCTCCGAACTGCACGCGGGTCTCTGTTGAGGTCGGACTAGCCTGACCGAGTGCCTTTCACCGAAGTAGCCGACCGCGTCTGGGTCCTGCGCCACCCCTGGTTCGACCTCAACGTCACCGTGGTCGGCGGCGAGCGCGGCTTGGTGGTCGTCGACACGCACGCCTCGTCCGTCGCCGCGACCGAGGTGATCGGCGAACTGCGCAAGCTCGACCGCGGTGACCTCGTCGCCGTCGTCAACACGCACGAACACTTCGACCACACCTTCGGCAACGCCACCTTCCTGCAGGAGTACGGCGACCTGCCGATCCACGCGACGGAAGAGGCGGCCGAACGCACCGTCCCCGCCGGGGAGCGGATCAAGGGCATCTACCGCGCTGCCGACGACGAGCCACGCGCCGAGGAAGTGCTGGGCACCAGCATCCGGCCGGCCGACCAGACGTTCTCCAGCGCCGCCGTGATCGACCTCGGCGACCGCCAGGTCGAACTGGTGCACCCGGGACGCGGCCACACCGGGGGCGATCTCGTCGTCCGGATCCCCGACGCCGACGTCCTCCTGGCCGGGGACCTGATCGAGGAATCGGCCCCGCCGGGGCTCGGCGCGGACTGTTGGCCGATGGATTGGCCCGGCACCCTCGACCTCGTGGTCGGGCTGTTGACGCCGGGCTCGGTGGTGGTGCCCGGCCACGGTGCGATCGTCGATCGCCGCTTCGTCGAGGATCAGTGCGACCAACTGCGTGCAGTGGCCGAGACGATCCGCGACCTGGCCGGCCGCGGCGTCCCCGAGGCCGAGGCGATCGCCGCTGCGGAGTGGCCCTTCCCTGCCGAGGCACTGAAGCACGCCGTACCGCGGGGCTATGCGCAACTCCCCCGGGCGCGGCGCCACCTCCCCATGGCCTGACCGCCTTAGGCTCGTCTGTCGTGGATCGCTACGGGACCGACGTGATGGCCGGCGACTGGAAGGTCCCCAAACGGGGCCGCGCCGTGGAGACAGCCGGAGACATCGGCCTGGTCGTCGAAGAGGTGACCACCGACTGGTGCGGCGAGATCGTGGCCGTCGACCGCGACCTCGACACGCTGACCCTCGAGGACCGACGCGGCAAGCGTCGTACCTTCCCGCTCGGCCCGGGCTTCCTGCTCGAGGGCAAGCCCGTGATCCTCACCGCTCCCCTACGGGCCGGCGCGTCCGGCCCGGCGAAGCCGACGCGCACCGCAAGTGGATCGATCGCCGTCCACGACGCCCAGGCCCGCGTGGCGCGGGCCAGCCGGATCTTCGTCGAGGGACGCCACGACGCCGAACTGGTCGAGAAGGTCTGGGGCGACGACCTGCGCATCGAGGGCGTGGTGGTCGAGTACCTCGGCGGCGTCGACGACCTCGCCGACCACCTGGTGTCCTTCAAGCCGGGTCCGCAACGCAAGGTCGGCGTTCTCGTCGACCACCTGGTGCGTGGCTCCAAGGAGTCCCGGATCGCCGACGCCATCGCGCGCGGCCCCAACGGCAAGCACGTCCGGATCGTCGGCCACCCGTTCATCGATGTGTGGCAGGCGGTCAAGCCGGACCGGATCGGCCTCCGGGAATGGCCGACCATCCCCCGCTCGATCGAGTGGAAGAAGGGCGTGTGCCAGCACCTCGGCTGGCCGCACCGCGATCAGGCCGACATCGCCCGCGCGTGGAAGCACATCTTGTCGAAGGTGGACTCGTACGCCGACCTCGAACCCGCCCTGCTGGGCCGGGTCGAGGAACTGATCGACTTCGTCGCCGGCCCCTGAGGGGTCAGAGACCCGCGCGGAACTGCTTGAGCACCTCGTCGACGCGGGCCTGGTCACGGGCCTCGAGCGGGATCAGCAACTCGGCCACGACATCGGTGAGTTCGGCGATCCGTCGGTTGAGCTGACGGTTCTCCTGGACCTCGATCTCGAGCGCAGCCACGCGGGCGCGCAGGCCGCTGGGGTCACGAAGTCGCTTCGCCACGGGCTCCGGGACCTTGTCCCTGGCCTGGGCACGCAGGCGGTTCTTGCGCTCGCTCATGTGGTCTCCTTCGGTTGCGGCCAGTGGGCGCGGATCCGGCACACGGCGGGATCCGGCGCGTCGTACATGTCTTCACCGGGATCGACGGACAGGTGCTCGACGACACCTCCGGCGCGCTCGATGGCTGCCTGGATCGTGGCCGGGGCCACCCGGCGCACGAGTCCGTGCGGTTCACCGGGCGTACCGTCCTCGGCCGCGTCTCCCGCGGCAGCAGCGGAGAACTCGAGGAACAACCGGCCACCTCCGGGCCGCAGCGCCATCCGCGCCAGCAGCCACAACTGGTCGAGCGCCGGCTCGTCGAGGCAACCGATCAGGTGTCGGGCATAGAGGTGGTGGGGATCGCGAGCCAGCCGGGTGCCGTGCATCAGGGTGGATCGGAGCTCGCCGAGGATCAGCTGATCGACCTTGACGGTGAGTTCGCGCTTGCGGTTGCGGCGCCGGATGAAGCCGAGCGCACCGCGCGAGAAGTCGAGAGCGGCGACCCGGTGCCCGCGGCGCGAGAACCACAGGGCGTCGCGACCGGTCCCGGGGCCGAGTTCGACCACGGGCAGGTCCCCGAAGCGCTTCTCTGCCCAGTGCGCGAAGGACGATGACGTGTTCGGCACCCTCCGGACGTCGGGGCTGGCGAAGAACTCCGTCCAGCGACCCATCTCGGCGCGGAAACCGCGGAGCCAGCCGTCGAGGCGTCGTACGCCGGCCGCCGGGTCGGCGTAGCGGAAGGACGGGTCCGGCGTGCGCCACTGCGGGCCGTACAGGAAGGACAGCATCGCGTCGGTGTCACGCGGCGCCGGGAACTCGTAGCCGTGGAGCTCGATCGTCGAGAACGGGACGATCGTGTCGCGGGGCAGGTCCCCGCTGCGGTTGCCGAGCTGGAAGAACGTGTCGCCGACGTGGAAGGCCACGAACACGTCGATGTGGCAGGTCCGGCCGTCGGACAGGGGCAACAGGAGCTTGATGTCGCCACCGGACATCCGGAGCAGGTTCCAGCCGCGCGCACGCATCGCGCGCCCGATCCTGTAGGACTCGGTGATGATGTCGGCCGGCGAGGAGTGCGGCGAGAGGTAACACAGGTCGGTGTCGGAGTCGTGCGCGAGCATCCGCCCCTCCCGGATCGCTCCGAGCAGGGCACCGTAGTTGAGGTAGGCGTCGACCTTGGCGTAGGTGCGCAGGTCCTCGATCGCCCGACTGGTGCCGGCCATGATCTCTTCGCGGATCGCCTCACCGGTGTCGGCGAAGGAACGCGCCAGGTGGCCGACCTTGTCGACCGAGAGGCGGTTGCCCGCCTTGTCGACCACAGCGAGCGTGCCTTCCCCGTCGCCCAGGCCGACCTCGTCGTCGTACAGGACGTCATCACCGGAGGTGTCCGTGACCCGGATCCGGCCACGGCCGTTCAAGAACGGGCGCAGCACGCCGGGCCACGGGACCAGGACGCCACCCTCGCGGGGTTCGCCGTCACGCACCGGCGTCGTCGACCACACGTAGTGGCCATCGATCTCGACCAGGAGCGGCCGGGTGTCGGCAGGAAGAAGGAGACCGTCGTCCGAAACGACCGCAGTCATGAGACCCCGCGGTGCGCGATCGCCTTGCGCAACGCGGTCGACGAGGTCTGCAACGTGTAGGGGAAGTAGGTCACTTCGACACCGAGGAGGGCCATCTCCGCTTCGAGGCGGATGCCCTTCGGCGTGCCCTTCCAGTCATCACCCTTGAAGATCTGGTGGAAGCCGATGTCGCGCCACGAGTCGGTCTTG
The DNA here is from genome assembly GCF_014108865.1 of Nocardioides sp. WS12. NCBI lineage: Bacteria > Bacillati > Actinomycetota > Actinomycetes > Propionibacteriales > Nocardioidaceae > Nocardioides > Nocardioides sp. WS12. The sequence goes on from NZ_CP053928.1 coordinate 3,935,645, forward strand.
CTGACCGTCTCTTCGGCGTAGACGGCGTCGACGATGCCGATCGCCTCGACGATCTCGATGCGCTCGGCCAACGGAACGGTCGGCTCGACGCCCTTGGTCTGCAGGCAGATGTCGTCCGCCACGACGCCGGCGACGAGGACGTCACACCACTGGCGCGCCTGCCGGAGGGCGTTCAGGTGACCGATGTGGAAGAGGTCGAAGGCCCCGGGTACGTAGCCGATCACGTTTCCCACCAGGACCCTCATTTCCTCTTGCACAGGCGCCGACTGTCGGCGCTCCACCTGTTCGTCGTTGCAGAACCTTATCGAAAGCCTAGCGAAAACTGCCTATCCCAGTAGGCGCCGCACCACGCCGTCGGCGAGCAATCTGCCGCGACGCGTCAACACCACACGGTCGGATCGATCCTCCACGAGGCCATCGGTGACGAGCTCGTGCAGCACCGTTTCCGTGCCGGTTCGGGTGCCCAGGACGTCCAGCGAGAGGCCCTCCCTCAGGCGGACTTCCAGCAGGACCCGCTCCACGGCACGGGTCTCCTCGTCGAGCACCTCCCGCGCGTGGGCGGGACTGAGCCCATCGGCGAGTCGTGCGGCGTAGGCCGTCGGGTGCTTGACGTTCCACCACCGCACACCTCCGACGTGCGAGTGCGCACCGGGACCGATCCCCCACCAGTCGGTGCCGCGCCAGTAGGCGAGGTTGTGGCGGCACCGGGCGGCGTCATCGCGTGCCCAGTTGGAGACCTCGTACCAGCCGAGGCCGGCGGCACTGAGGCGCTCGTCCGCCTGGACGTACTTGTCCGCGAGGTCGTCGTCGTCCGGCATCGGGAGTTCGCCGCGGCGGACCCGCCGTGCCAAGGCGGTGCCGTCCTCCACGATGAGCGAGTACGCCGACACGTGATCGGGCGCGCAGGCCAGCGCCGCATCCAGGGTCGTCGACCAGTCGGCCGCGGACTCCCCCGGTGTGCCGTAGATCAGGTCCAGGCTGATCTGGTCGAACCCGGCAGCGCGAGCCGCCTCGAAGACGACCGGCACCCGTTCGGGGTCATGGGTGCGGTCGAGCACCGCGAGCACGTGCGGGACTGCGGACTGCATGCCGAACGAGATCCGGGTGAAGCCGGCGTCCCGCAACCGCGCCAGCGAGTCGGCGTCGACGGAGTCAGGATTGGCCTCGGTCGTCACCTCGGCGCCCGGCGCCAGGCCGAACTCGTCGTCGATCGCAGCCAGCATCCGGCCGAGGTCCTCGGGTGCCAGCAGGGTGGGCGTGCCGCCGCCGAGGAACACAGTCTCGACGGGAGCGTCGGTCTGACCGAGCACCGTGCGGGCCAGCCGTATCTCGGCGACCGCCTGGTCGGCGTACGACGACCGGGAGACGCCGCCGCCGAGTTCCTCGGCCGTGTAGGTGTTGAAGTCGCAGTACCCGCACCGCACCCGGCAGAACGGAACGTGGACATAGACACCGAACGGGCGGGTGCCGAACTCCACGAGCGCTGCAGCAGGGAGCGCTCCGTCGGTGGGGGCAAGGTCCCCCTCGGGGAGCGCGGACGGCATGCGCCCAGTCTCCCCGAGCCATCGACCGATTGCCTACACGGGCACGTTGAGGGTGACGGTGTAGCCGTCGTCGATCGAACCGGTGACCGTGGCCAGTTGCAGTGAGTGCCCGTCGCTGAACACGTTGTCGGAGTCCAGGGAGACACCCTGGAAGGTCGACACGCTGCTGTCGTAGCCGTCCGCGTTGTTGTAGACGTCGTTGCAGACGTCCTCCGGCAGCGCCAACTGCGAGGTGCGCAACTTGTTGCTCGCGTTGGTGGCCGCGTCGAGGCTCTCGTAGACCTCGAAGTGCATGTGCGGCCAGCGCCCGGAATAGCAGGCCGGGAAGATCGTGGTGAAGGTCAGGTTGCCGTCGGCATCGGCCTCCTGCACCCCGCGCAGGTAGTTCTCGCCGGAGATCTCGTCGTCGTAGAGCGAGTAGTAGCCGTCCCGGTCGCAGTGCCACAGGTAGACGGCCGCGCCGGCGAGTGCCGTGATCGAGTCGCCGTTGAGGTCGTAGATCTTGAGCTTCACGGTCGTCGGGACACCGGCGGCCACGCCGGAGGCCGAACCGAAGCTGCTGGTGATGTCGCTGCGGACGACGCCCGACTCGGTCAGCACGTTCGGGCCGTTGCTGCCGTCCCCCGGATAAGGACCAGCCGTCTCCTCCGGGATTTCGCCATCGGCGACGGTGACGTTCGAGTCGCCGCCCGGAGCCCCGCCCGCAGGCGGTGCGCCGCCCGGTCCGCCGCCGGTGGCAGCCGAGGTCGTGCTCGATGCACTGTCCGTCGTACCAGCGTCCGAGCCGCAGGCGGTCAGTGCAGCGGCAGCACCGACGCCGCCGAGGAGGCCGAGCAGCCCACGACGCGCCATGATGCGCGGCAGGTCGTGGGACAGCCCGAGGTCGTGGTCTTCGATGTCTTCACTGTGGCTCATGTCCTCAGTGAAGACGGGCAGTCTGTGCGTCTCCTGTGTGCTCTCTACGAACCCGTGTAGAAACCGTCGATCAGGGCCTTGTTGTTGGCCTCGACGACGTTGCGCTTCACCTTCAGCGACGGGGTGAGCTCACCGGACTCGATGGTGAGGTCGTGGTCGAGCAGACGCCACTTCTTCACGGTCTCCCAGCGGTTGAGCTGCGCGTTGAGGGCGTCGACGTACTCGCCCACCATGGCCAGGACGGCGTCGTCGCGCACCAGGTCGGTGTAGGACGTGCTCTCCTTGCCGTTCTCCGCGGCCCAGCCGGCGATGGAGTCAGGGTCGAGCGTGATCAGCGCGGAGACGAAGTTGCGCTCGGCGCCGAACACCATGAACTGGCTGACGTAGGGGCAGATCGCCTTGAACTTGGCCTCGATGGCCGGCGGAGCGATGTACTTGCCGCCGGAGGTCTTGAAGAGTTCCTTGATCCGGCCGGTGATCTTGAGGTAGCCCTCGCTGTCCAGCTCGCCCTTGTCGCCGGTGCGCAGCCAGCCGTCCTCGGTCAGCGCCTCGGCGGTCGCCTCGGGACGGTTGTGGTAGCCGGCCATGACGTGCGGACCCTTGAGCTGCACCTCGCCGTCGGCAGCGATCCGCACCTCGGTGCCCGGGAAGGGCTGGCCGACGGAGCCGATCTTGTAGCCGTCGGGGTGGTTGACGGTGGCGCCCGCAGCGTTCTCGGTCATGCCGTAGCCCTCGAGGATGAGAATGCCCGCGGCGTGGAACCACTGCGCGATCTCGGCGTTGAGGGCGGCCGAGCCGGAGATGAAGAACTTGACCCGGCCGCCGAAGCGGTCGCGGACCTTGCTGAACACCAGCTTGTCGAAGAGGCCGTGCTGGAGCTTGAGCAGCAGCGGGACCGACTTGCCCTCACGCTTGAGGGCGTCGACCTTGGTGCCGACGGAGAAGGCCGTCTTGAAGATCTTTTCCTTCAGGCCGCCCTCGGCTGCCTGCATGGTGACGATCCGGGCGTGCGCCTTCTCGAAGATGCGCGGCGCGGCGCCCATGAAGGTCGGCTTCACGATGCCCAGGTTGTCGACGATCTTGTCGACGCGGCCGTCGATGGCGGTGGCGAAGCCGCACGCCAGCTGGGTCGAGAGGAGCACCTTGCCGAAGGAGTGCGCCATGGGCAGCCACAGGAACTGCAGGTCGTCCTCGTTGAGGATGTTCTGGGCCTTGATGGCCTCACCCTCGAAGACCCAGGCCTTGTGCAGGGTGCGCACGCCCTTGGGCTTGCCGGTCGTGCCGGAGGTGTAGATCAGGGTCGCGAGGTCCTCGGGCTGGATGCTCTGTGCGACGGCGTCCACTGCGTCCGGGTTGGCCGCGAGGTGCGCGTCGCCCAGTTCGCCAAGTTGGTCGAGCGAGATCACCCAGTCGCCATCGGCGAGGGCGGGGTCGAAGGAGACGACCTTGCCCAGCTCGGGGAGCTCGTCGCGGTGCTCGCGGAGCTTGGCGAGCTGGGTCTCGTCCTCAGCGAAGAGGACGCGGCTGCCGGAGTCACTGACGATGTAGGCGGTGTCCTCACCGTTGGTCGAGGGATAGACCGTGGTGGTCGCGCCACCGGCACACATCACGGCGAGATCCGCGAGGATCCACTCGTAGCGGGTCGACGAGGCGATCGCGACGCGCTGCTCCCGCTCGAGGCCTAGGGCCAGCAGACCGGCCGCAAGACGTCGTACGCGGTCACCGGCCTCGCCCCACGTCACCGATTCCCACGCGTCGCCCACCGGGAAGCGGAACGCTTCGCGCGAGCTGCTCGCCTTCACCCGGTCCAGGAACTGCACGGCGCAGTTCTGGGGAAGGTGCTCGAGGAAACTGGTGTCATGGTTGACGGGCATGTCGCTCCTGAAAAACTGTTCCGAGACCGGCGGTGACTGGTTAGTAACTTAGATCACTCGGTAGCCGGTTGGTACCCGACCCCGGCGTCCCGGACGAACTGCTGGACCTTCTCGCGGACCTTCGGCGGCAAGACCTCGACCGCCGCGAGTTCAGGCAGGCGGGCCCGATCGGTGTTCAACGCAACGAACATGTCGCGCACCGTGACGCCGTGTCCGGGCCGGTGGACCACCTCGACCGGATCGCCGGGCGCGAGCGTTCCGGGCCGGAGCACGCGGAGATACGGGCCGGGCCGGGCCTCGGCGGTGAAGCGCTTCACCCACGCCTTCGGGTCGTAGCCGCTCTCCCCCATCCAGCCCTTGAAGTCGTTGCACGGCGTCCGCACGTGGGCGACCTCGAGCAGCGGTCCGTCGGGCCCTCCGACCTGGAGCCGCGTGCCGACCTCCATGTGCGTGAGGTCGAGCCCTTCGGTCGTGAGGTTCTCCCCGAACTGCCCGTTGCGGATGGTCTGGCCCAGCTCGGCCTCCCAGAAGTCGAGGTCCTCCCGGGCGTAGGCATAGACGGCCTGGTGCGGGCCGCCGTGGTGCTCGGTGTCGGAGACCTGGTCTCCCTCGATCCCGAGTTCGTGGACGACGACGGGCGCGTCCAGGTTGCGCTTGTCGATGGAAGTGCGGCCGATCCCGGCCCACTCCTTGTCCTGCGGACGACCGACGCTGACGGAAAGAACACGTGGCATGGATCCAGTTTGCCTGACCGCCCTCAGTCCTGGACGGCCTTCGCGATCGTGATGCAGGCAGTCACGTGCTCGCGTTCCTCCGCAGTCGGCCTGCGGCCGGCGTGTACGGCGTCCTCGTGGGCCCAGTGCGCGTTGATGACCGACCGGACGACGACCCAGTCGCGGGCGCGGGCCTCGTCGAACCCGGCCGTGTCGACCAGGGCGTGGAAGCGCCGACGGATGCCGTCGCGCACCGATCCGAAGGCACCGGGCAGCGCGTACTCCTCGAACCGGTTGCGCAGCATCGGCTCGAGTTCGTAGTGCGGGTCACCGTTGGTCGGCTTCGGGTCGATCGCAAGCCACGCCGGCTCCCCCGCCCGCTCGCCGCGGAGCACGTTCTCGTAGTGGAGATCAGCGTGCAGCACCGCCGACGCCGGCTCGGCGCAGAGTTCGCGCGCCAGCGCGATCGTCTGGTCGACGAGGCGTCGCGGCACCGGCACCGTCGCCGCGTCCCGTTGGAGCGCGTCGACCCAGCGGGCGACGTACGACGCCTGATCGCGGAGCTGCGGCATCGGCGGCACGTGGAGACGGCCGTACAGGCCGGCAACGATCACGCACGCCTCCTCGTCCCAGACGTCCGACAGGTCCTCGCGGTCCAGCCGCTCCAGCAGCAGGGCACGACGCGACGGGTCGGCACGCAGCAGGTGAACCGTCCCGTCGCCCTGCCAGCGCCGCAGGGCAAGGTGCTCGTGCTCCGATTCGTCGTCAGGCAGCGCGATCTTGAGGGCGGCAGGTCGTCCTTCACGAGTGGTGACGGGCAGCACGATGGAGCAGGCCCCGTGCCACCTGTCGTCGCCCGCAACGAGTTCCCACTCGTCGAGCAGGCCCTCAGGGATCCGAACACTCACCGGGACATCCTCGGCTACGGTGCTCTCACCCTTGAGGGAGGGACATCCATGGACAGTGCACTCACCACCGTCGGCCTGCCGATCGCGCTCGCGATCATCATGTTCGGCCTCGGGCTCGGCCTGACCGTCGCCGACTTCCAGCGCATCGGGAAGAACCCGAAGGTCGTCGCCATCGCCTTGGTCTGCCAGATCGTGGTGCTGCCGGCGATCTGCTTCGGCCTGGTGAAGGCCTTCGACCTCGATCCGCTGCTGGCCATCGGCATGATCCTGCTCGCGGCCTCCCCGGGCGGGACGACGGCCAACCTGTTCAGCCACCTGTTCCGAGGCGACGTCGCGCTCAACATCAGCCTCACCGCGATCAACTCGATCCTGGCGCTGCTCACGCTGCCGCTGATCACCAACGCGGCCATCGACCACTTCGACCAGGGCGACTCCGTGTCCCTGCCCTTCGGAGAGGTGCTGCAGGTCTTCGCGATCGTGCTGATCCCGGTCGGGATCGGCATGGCGGTCAAGGCCACGCGCCCCACCTTCGCGGACCGGATGGACCGACCTGTCCGGATCGGCTCGGCCGTCATCCTCGCCGTGCTGGTGCTGGGAATCCTGCTCGACCAGCGCGAGAATGTCGCCGACTACCTCGCCGAGGTCGGCATCGTTGCAGCGCTGTTCTGCGCGCTCAGCCTCGTCATCGGGTACGTCGTCCCGCGGGCGCTCGGCGTACGCGACGACCAGGCGATCGCGTCGTCCATGGAGATCGGGGTGCACAACGGCACGCTGGCGATCTTCGTGGCGGTCGAGATCCTCGACAGCACCGAGATCTCGGTGCCGGCGGCGGTCTACTCGATCGTCATGTTCGTGCTCGCGACCGCGTGGGGACTGGTCCTGACCCGCTACCTCACTCGTCCAGCCACCGCTGCACCTGTGCCTCGTCGGGACGATCAGCGTCGGTGATCACGTGCGGGACAACCCGCGAGAAGTAGTCGGTGACCGGTCCGTCGGACTCGCGCACAATGCATCCCGCTGACACGCCACCCACGACCCAGGAACCGATCACGGCCCGGTTCCCGTCGAACGAGGGGACCGGGTTCCACTGCTGGTAGACGAGGGTCTGGCCGTCGTAGTGACCGGGCCGTCGGTCATCACCGTCGTGCGTGTGGATCCAGACGTTGTCGCCCTCGCGACCCTGCAACGGCTTGGCAACCCATTCGGTCAGGTCCCCCGGGTGACCGAGGTACGCGGGCAACAGGTTCGGGTGGTCGGGGTAGAGCTCCCACAGCACGGGGAGGATCGCCTTGGTGGACAGCATCAGCTTCCACACGGGCTCGACCCACCGGACCGGCTCGCGCTCGTGGCGTTCGAGCAGGTGCGGACCGAACTCCTCGGCCAACATGCTCTCCCAGGGGTAGAGCTTGTAGGCCGCACGGATCGGCAGGTCCTCGATGTCGACGAACCGCTGGGCCTCGGGTGCCTCGTCCCAGCCGACGTGCTCGATCACGTGGCCGTAGGTGCGCAGGCCCGCCATCGCTGCGGTGTCGCGCATGTAGGTCGTCGTCATCTCCTCCTCCCCGCTGGTGTCGGTCGCGGAGTGGAAGAAGTGCACAGCGTGGTCGGGAAACAGCCCTCGTGCGTCCTGTTCCTGCCACCAGCGGACCAACCGGTCGTGGACCGAGTTCCACTGGTCGCGGTCGGGGAACACCTCCTCGAGCCAGTTCCACTGCGCCACTGCCGTCTCGATGAGGCCTGTGGGCGTGTCGCCATTAATCTCGAGCATCTTCGCCGGCAGCTCGCCGTCGTACGACAGGTCGAAGCGGGCGTGCGCGGCCGGCTGCTCGGCGCGCAGCGACTCCCGGACCAGCTCCATGGTGCCGCTGGGCAGCATCAGCTCCTGATCAGTGAAGCGCTCAGCCATCACGGCTCCGGCGTGCAGGCACATCGCGTAGAGCTCGTCGGTGACGGCCTCGAGCCGTTCGATCTCGGCAGAGGTGAACTCGTACCAGGCAGACTCGTTCCAGTAGACGACCTCGCCGGAACCGTCCGCCAACGGCGTCATCGGAAAGACCAGGCCCTGCCCGATCACCGTGTCCTGCCACCCTTCACGCGGACTCGTGACGTGGCGCCACATCAGGCGATGCTCGCGATGACGACCAGCGCGACCGCGACGACCACCCCCGCCGTGACCTTCGCCAAGGGTTGGGTCTCCCCCGCCACGCATATCTCCTCGCCCAGGCTGCCCGGCGTGACCAGGTCGACGAGGCGCCAGGCCGCGGTCTGCAGCAGGACCCCCAGCACGCTGAACGCCAAGGTCCACACCAGCGCGTCACCGAAACCGGACGAAGCGTTCGTCCAGATCGCAGTGAAGATGATCGCTCCCTGCGCCACCATCCACGTGGCCGCGACGAGCCCGGCGCTGTGGGACACCCGCAGGTGCTCTCCGAGACGGCCCGGGGTCAGCAGATCGAGCACGAACCAGCCGGCCGTCAGCACGATCGTGCCGAGAAGGCCGTACGCCATGCCGTACCCGAGGGCGGGAAGGAGATCGTCCATGGGAATCCTTGTCTCTTCGTTTGTCCGAAGCCGAGCCGTTCAGGATCCGGAGAAGTGGAAGCCGCCGAAACCGCCGCGCTTGATGGTGCCGCCATTGGCATCCACCCCACCACGTTCCACCGAGCCGCTCAGCGACGACGAGTCGTAGGTGCCGGCGCCGGGCCGATAGCTGTCGCCCACGCCGGGGGCGGTGCTCCCCGAGCGCAGGTAGTACCAGTAGTGACCGGTCGAATGGCCGTCGTAGTCATCGGCGGAGTCGTCGCACTGGGCGTCATCGACCCGCACCTGCTCCGTCGGGTCGACGCAGACAGCCCGGTTGTCGGGGTTGTCCTCGCAACTGACGAAGCTCGCTGCGACCAGGCCGGTCAGGCCGACCACGACGGCAGCACTGCGCCACCGGCGCGCCTCTTCGGTCACTGTGCCTACTTCTTCGGCTTGTCCCCGGCAGGACCGGTGGTGGACAGCGCAGCGACGAAGGCCTCCTGGGGCACCTCGACGCGGCCGACCATCTTCATCCGCTTCTTGCCTTCCTTCTGCTTCTCGAGCAGCTTGCGCTTACGGGTGATGTCACCGCCGTAGCACTTGGCAAGGACGTCCTTGCGGATCGCGCGGATGTTCTCGCGGGCGATCACGCGGGCACCGATCGCGGCCTGGATCGGCACCTCGAACTGCTGGCGCGGGATGAGGTCCTTGAGCTTGCCGGCCATCATCACGCCGTACGCGTAGGCAGCGTCCTTGTGGATGATCGCGGAGAAGGCGTCGACGGGCTCGCCCTGCAGCAGGATGTCGACCTTCACCAGGTCGGCGGCCTGCTCGCCGGTGCGTTCGTAGTCGAGCGAGGCGTAGCCCTTGGTGCGGGACTTGAGCTGGTCGAAGAAGTCGAAGACGATCTCGCCCATCGGCAGGACGTAGCGCATCTCGACGCGGTCCTCGGAGAGGTAGTCCATGCCCTGCAGCGTGCCGCGCTTGGTCTGGCACAGCTCCATGATCGTGCCGATGTAGTCGGACGGCGACAGGATCGTGGCCCGCACGACCGGCTCGCGCACCTCGGCGATCTTGCCGCCGTCGGGGTACTCGCTCGGGTTCGTGACCTCGATCTTCTTGCCGTCCTCCATCACGACCTCGTAGACCACGTTGGGCGCGGTCGAGATCAGGTCGAGGTTGGACTCGCGCTCGAGGCGGTCCCGGGTGATCTCCATGTGGAGCAGGCCGAGGAAGCCGACCCGGAAGCCGAAGCCGAGGGCGCCGGAGGTCTCGGGCTCGAAGGTCAGGGCAGCGTCGTTGAGCTGCAGCTTCTCCAGGGCGTCACGCAGGACCGGGTAGTCGTCGCCGTCGATCGGGTACAGACCGGCGTAGACCATCGGGTTCGGGTGCTTGTAGCCACCGAGCGCCTCGGTCGCGCCGTGGTGCTGGGAGGTGACCGTGTCACCGACCCGCGACTGACGGACATCCTTCACACCGGTGATCAGGTAGCCGACCTCGCCGACCCCGATCTCGCCGGACTTCACGGGCTCGGGGCTGATCACGCCGACCTCGAGCATCTCGTGCACGGCACCGGTCGACATCATCTTGATCCGGTCGCGGTGGCTGAGGCTGCCGTCGACGACCCGGACGTAGGTGACCACGCCGCGGTAGGTGTCGTAGACCGAGTCGAAGATCAGCGCGCGAGCCGGCTTGTCGGCGTCGCCGACGGGCGGCGGTGTCTGCTTGACGATCTCGTTGAGCAGCGTCTCGACGCCCACGCCGGTCTTGGCGCTGGTGAGCAGCACGTCAGACACGTCGCAGCCGACGAGTCCGGCCAGTTCGGCGGCGTACTTCTCGACGTTGGCGCTCGGCAGGTCGATCTTGTTGAGCACCGGGATGATGTGGAGATCGGCGCCCATCGCGAGGTAGAGGTTCGCGAGGGTCTGCGCCTCGATGCCCTGCGCCGCGTCGACGAGGAGTACGGCGGCCTCGCACGCCTCGAGCGAACGGGACACCTCGTAGGTGAAGTCCACGTGGCCAGGGGTGTCGATCATGTTGAGGATGTAGGTGCCGGGCTCGGCGCCTTCCTCGTTGGCGTCCGGAACCGTCCACGGCATCCGCACGGCCTGGCTCTTGATCGTGATGCCGCGCTCGCGCTCGATGTCCATCCGGTCGAGGTACTGCGCCCGGGCAGCCCGCGCGTCGACGACTCCGGTGAGCCGGAGCATCTGGTCCGCGAGGGTCGACTTGCCGTGATCAATGTGCGCGATGATGCAGAAGTTGCGGATGATCGCGGGGTCGGTACGACCGGGCTTCGGAGTGGAGGCTGCCATGGTCCACCCATTGTCGCCGAGGCTGGCGGGTTCGCTAATTCCACGCTGCATCCGTGGAACCCGGTTCGGGGCTCAGCGGGCCGAGGCCGCCTTGCGGGCGCGATGGATCTCCTCGACCAACTGCTCGGCCGGGACGGCGAACGCGGTGATCGGCACCACGATGTCGTCGGCGCTCGCGCGTAGGTCGATCCGGACCCCGGCAGGGTTGCGCTGCTGGATCGCGGCGCCACGGATGTCGCGGCAACGCACCGTGACATCGGCCCGGTAGCCGCGGTAGGTCAGCGTCTCGGGACCCAACTCGAGGGTCCAGCGGTGAAGTCGGCCGGTGACCAGACGGAGGACGTCGGGGAGCGAGGCGAGCGCCGCGACGATCGTCACGAGGGAGAACCCGGGTGACTCGAGGGCCGCGAAGTCCGTCAGCGCCAGGTAGGCCCACAGCGCGGCCGTCGCCAGGAGCATCAACCAGGCCACGAGCAGTCCCACCACGGTGAGCATCGGAGCACGGAAGATCCGGGTGCCGTCGACCGCCACCTCAGGCTCCCGACGTCGCCGCGGACGAACCAGCGCGGAGACGGCCGCGACGAGGAGGGCAGCGAAGGCGACCAACATGCTCGCGCCGGACCAGGCGAGCGCACCGTTGGCCACAAGGGTGATGACCAGACCGACCAGCGTCGCCAGGAACAGCATTGTGACCACGATCGCCACCCACCATCGGGGAATCAGTCGCGCCTGGCTCACCACGGAGTCACCGAGTCCCACGCGTCGCCGATGGCGCCCGTCGCGTCGTCCCAGGTGTTCGAGGTCCAGTCGGTGATGTCGTCCCAGTTGTCGTAGACCGTGCCGGCCACCCAGGAGGCGCCCGCGGCCAGCGCGCCGCCGGCGAGGACGACGGCCCACGCGGGTGCCGTCACGACGCCAGCCGCAACGAGGAGGCCGACCCCGACCCCGACGGCGATGCTGGTCCCGGTGGTCACCGCGACGCGGGTCCAGTCGCCCGTCTGCGTCCCCTCGTAGATGCCGAAGCCGACGTCGATCAGGATGCCGGCCGGGCCGCCCAGGAACTTGGCGCCCTTCCCGAACAGGTCTGCGTTCTTGAGCAGGTCATCAAGTTGGGACTGTCCCGCGGGCGTCTTGAGGCGGTTGCGGATCGCCGGGTTGCCCGACACCCGGGTCTTGCGGCGGAACTCGGTCGCGGCTGCCTTGTAGTCGTTGGCCTTGTTGAGCAGTTTGCCCCCTGCGAGGCCCGCTCCTGCTCCACCCGCGAAGTTGGGGAACAGCGCGGCGATCGCCTCGAAGAGGGTGTCCGAGGCGTCCTTCTTCTTGGCGTCGGCGACGTCGGCCGGCATGTTCGCGTCGACCCAGTCGACGAAGGTCTGGTAGTCCTCGGCCGCGTCCGTGACGAGGCCGTTCCAGACCTCGATCCGGGCGATCGCGGTGTTGTACGCCGTCTCTTCGGGCGAGCCGACCTCGTACGGAGTCGTCGGCGCAGCCGCCGGCTCCGAGATCACGGTGCCGGTGACCGTCAACCCGCCCTCGGTCGCACGGGTCCGGATCGCCTTCATGTCGCTCTCGAGGCGCTTGAGCTTGGCGGCGTAGTCGTCGAGAGCCGTCGCGGCCCGCTTGACGCGGTCCTCGTGCTTGTCGTTGGCGCGCATGATGTCGCCGGAGACGTTCCGGTACGACGAATAGGTCTCGCCCTCCCACGCGCCCTGGGCGTAGTTGCGGGCGTCCTGCTGCTCGTCGCCAGCCTTCTCGAGCTTGCTCGCGAGTGTGTCGCGCAGCCAGTTGGCCGCGGTCGTCACCGCCGCCGGCGAACCCTCGACCTTGGTGTCCAGGCTCACGCGAGCCTGCCCATCCGGTCGAACTCAGCAGAAATCGCTTCCTCGGTGAGGCCGAGGTCGTCGGCACAGTCGCGCACGAGCAGGGCGATGCCGGTGTTGATCACCGCGATCTCGCCCGCCGTCTCACTGACGGCAGCGAGGATGTCGGCGACGTGGGCAGCGCCGTAGCCGGCGTCGACCTCTGCGGGCGCGCCCGTGGCCGCTTCGTCGATCTTGGCGGCGGCGTCGTCGTGACCCCCGGAGATGGTGGCCGCGGCGCCCGCGTCGAGACGCAGCGTCATGCCTGGGCCTCCGCCGGCGGACCGGGACGGAACTCTGCAGGCACCTCGACATCGAGCAGCTTCACGTCGAAGTGCTTCGCTTCCTTGATCTCGTCGACCTTGCTGGTCTCGAACAGCAACCAGGACTGGTAGTCGCCCCACGCGTCGATGAAGCGGTCGAGTGCGGTGTAGCCCAGCAGGGCAATGCGGCCGTCGCCGAGCTGGAGCATCTTGAAGTCCGTGACCTTGCCGTCGGCATCGGTCTCCACGGGCAGGTAGACCACGGGCGGTGCTGGCATTTGTCCGGACGACTGCTGGTCATTCACAGCCGCGAGGCTACCCAGTGCGTCGGCGCCTCAACCGTTCGCCGCCGGTTCACCCCGCCCTCGCCTGCAGGGCGGCTCCGCGTTCGTCGTACGACGTCAGGTTGGAGCCATGGACTCGGCCATCCCCCAGACCCCCGCCCCTACCCGTACCGACCGCCGCACGCTGCTCCGCGGAGCAGCCGGAGCCGGTCTCGTCACCGGTGGAATTGCGCTGTTCAGCAGCCGCTCCGCGGCCGCACCCCTGCTCGTGCACAGCGGTCGGCCCGTGTTGCCGCTCGGCGTGCAGTCCGGTGATGTCCGCGCCGGCTCGGCCCTGTTGTGGTCGAAGGCCGACCGGCCCTCGCGCCTGGTCGCCGAGATCAGCCGCGACCCCGACTTCCGTCGCGTCCGCCGGGTCCCCGGACCCGTGGTGACGCCGGCGACCGACCTCACCGGCACGATCCCGCTGCGCGGCCTGCCCGCCGGCACCGACGTCCACTACCGGATCCGCGCCGTCGACCTCTCCTCCAGTCACGTCGCCAGCGCCCCGACCGTCGGCCGGTTCCGGACTGCCCCCGCCGACCATGACGACGTCCGGTTCCTGTGGTCCGGCGACATCGCCGGCCAGGGCTGGGGCGTCAACCCGGAGTACGGCGGCTTCCGGATCGCCGACGCGATGCGGGCCCGCGACGCCGACTTCTTCCTCTGCAGCGGCGACACCGTGTACGCCGACGGGCCGGTGCAGTCGTCGGTGGCGCTGCCGGACGGCTCCACCTGGCACAACCTGGTCATCCCGGAGAAGACCAAGGTCGCGGAGACGCTGGACGAGTACCGCGGCCAATTCCGCTACAACCTGATGGCCGACAACTGGCGGGCATTCCTCGCCGAGACCTCACAGGTCGGGCAGTGGGACGACCACGAGGTCACCAACAACTGGTACCCCGGCGAGATCCTCGAGGACGCGCGTTACACGGAGAAGCGGGTCGACGTCCTCGCTGCCCGGGCGAGCCGGGCGTTCCACGAGTACGTACCGGTGGCCGACATCTCGCCGGATCCTGAGGGCCGGGTCTACCGGGTCATCCACTACGGCCCGCACCTGGACGTGTTCGTCCTCGACATGCGCACCCACAAGGACGCGAACAGCGCCGACAAGGAGCCCGTCGGCGACGGTGGCGTGCTCGGCGACCGTCAGACCTCCTGGCTCATCGAGGAACTCAAGAAGTCGCGGGCAACGTGGAAGGTGATCGCCGCCGACCTGCCCCTGGGACTGATCGTGCCCGACGGTTCTGCCGCGCAGGAGGGCATCGCACAGGGCGATCCCGGCGCTCCGCTGGGCCGCGAGATCGACATCGCCCGCGTGTTGACGGCCCTGTCGCGGGCCGGGATCCGCAACCACGTCTGGCTGACCGCCGACGTCCACTACACGGCAGCGCACCACTACTCCCCCGACCGCGCTGCCTACCAGGAGTTCGACCCGTTCTGGGAGTTCGTGTCGGGTCCACTCAACGCTGGCGCCTTCGGACCGAATGCTCTCGACCGCACGTTCGGGCCGGTCGCGGACTTCGTCGCAGCGCCGCCGACCGCGAACACGTCACCGGCCCTGGGACACCAGTACTTCGGCGAAGTGGAGATCTCGGGTTCGTCGGGGCAGTTGACGGTGCACCTTCGCGACGTCTCCGGCGTGGCCCTGTACACGCGGACGCTGGACCCGGCGCCGCGCTGAGCCCACCGCGGGCGACATGATGTGCGGGTGATTCCGAACCGGATCCCCCACGGCCGGACGGCCCGACGCCTCGACTGGGTCCACCTGCCGCCGTACATCCGGTCAATGGTGGAGGGCCACCTCGGCTCCGCAGTCGTCGAAGACGTCTCCCAGGGCGGCGGATTCACACCGGGCTTCGCGTCGGTTCTGACGTGCGCCGACGGGTCCGTGCACTTCGTCAAGGCTGCGTCGACGAAGGCCCAGCGGATGTTCGCCGAGTCGTACCGCGAGGAGACGCGGAAGCTGCGGTTGCTGCCTCGGGAAGTGCCGGCGCCGCGACTCCTGTGGGCCGAGGACGACGGTGAGTGGGTCCTCCTCTCGACCGAGTACGTCGACGGGCGGGCGCCGCTGCGTCCCTGGACTGAGGACGACCTGGCTGCCGCATCGGCCATGGCCATGACGATGGCGAAGGTGCTGACCCCGGCTCCGGGCGATCTGAGCAGTGCGGCGGAGGAGTTCGGCGACTGGCCGGCGCTGTGGGACCAGATCGACCACCCGCGGGCTGCCGATCTCAAGGTGCTGGCTGACCGCTACCTGGAGGTGGTCGGTGGAGACACGCTCGTCCACACCGACATCCGCGACGACAACATCCTTGTTCTGTCCGATGGCCGTGCGGTGCTGTGCGACTGGAACTGGCCCGTGGTCGGCGCCGCCTGGCTCGACTCGCTGTTCTTGCTGATCGGCCCCCGCGGCGACGGGCTCGACGTCGAGGCCCACATCGCCGCGCACCCCCTGCTGTCCCTCGTGCCTGCTGAGGACATCGATGTGGTGCTGGCCCTCGTGCTCGCCTACTTCTCCGTGTCGGCCGCGCAACCGGTGCCGTCCACGTCGCCGTACATCCGCCAGGCCCAGGCGTGGCAGCGCAACGTCATCGACGACTGGCTGGCCGAGCGGCGGGGCTGGCAGTACTGAGGGGGTGGGCGCTCAGGCGTCCTCGCGGAGCGTGTGCGCCACCAGGGCGTTCGCATGTCCGTGCCCCAGTTCGTGCTCGGTCTTGAGGAACGCGACGAGATCGGTGTGCCGCGCGCCGGCGCCGTACTCGGGATGAGTCCGCAGGATCTGCTGCCAGTCGGCGATCGATCGGCCGTACTTCTTCTCAATCGACGGGAAGTACGACGCCGGGCCGTTCGGCTGGGGGCTGGTCTGCTCAGTCATACGCGGGGAGACCGGACGCGGCAGGCAAACTCATCGAGCCGAAACCGACCGCCTATCCGCGCAAGCTCTTGGCCCTCTTCCTGAGAAACCAGAAACCTGGGATCAACAAGGTTGTGAGCCCTGCGTACAGGTACAGCCAATCACTCTCGAAGCCATTTATTGCCCAGCTTGCGAAGACCAGAACCAGCGCTGAGACAGCGATTGCCAGTTCGAGTCTTTCGGATCGCGACGCCACACATCCAGTGTAGGTCGCGCCGCGTTCAGAAGCCGTCAGCTCATCGGCGAGGTATCGCAGTACGACGTCGCGCCCGGTCCGCGGCCTCGCCCGTGCCAAGCCGTGGTCGTTTGTGAGGACCTTCCTTTCGATTCGATGCGGCGTCGTGTCAAAACGCCTCGGTCGGCGCCGAGGATCTCGGGCCCGAGGGTCCCCCGTCGGGGGATCCCAACCGAGGGAGCCATGGACCATGAAGAAGAGTCTGATGTCGATGGGCGCCGCAGCGGCGGCGCTCCTGCTCATCCCGCTGACGGTGGCCGATGCCGCACCGGGGGGTGCCAACTGGACCAACGCTGGTGGCGACTACCGGAACACGAGGTCGCAGCCGTCCGAGTCGAAGTTGACGGTCAGCAACGTCAGTGGACTGACGAGGAAATGGGAGTTCACGACCGGGGGCGACGTGTCGGCGACGCCCGCGATCTACAACGGTCACGTCTACGTGCCTGACTGGGCCGGCAACCTGTACGCGATCAACGCGAAGACAGGTCTGCAGGAGTGGCAGGTCAGCATCGCGGCGGCGAGCGGTGTTCCGTTCGACAAGGTGCGGGCGACGCCGACAGTGACCGAGTCGCTGGTGATCGTGGGCACGCAGGGCAGCATCCTCGTACCCGGCGGCGGTCCCGGCGGCAAGGTGATGGCCTTCAGCCGCGCCACCGGTGAACTCGTCTGGAGCACCGTCGCCGACGCGCATCCCGCGGCGATCATCACGCAGTCCCCGACCGCCTTCGGTGGTCTGTTGTACGTCGGCGTCGCGTCCCAGGAGGAGGCGCTCGCTGCCTTCGTACCGGGTTATCAGCTCTCGTTCCGCGGCAGCATGCTGGCGATCGACCTCGCCACCGGCGCCATTGTCTGGAAGACCTACATGGCACCGGACGGCTACACCGGCAACGCGTTGTGGGGCAGTTCGCCGGCCATCGACACCAAGCGCAAGCAGGTGCTGATCGCCACCGGCAACAACTACTCGGTGCCCCCGGACGTGCTCCAGTGCGTCAAGGACGCGAGCAGCAGCACGGAGCAAGCGGCGTGCCTGCCTGCCAACGACTTCTTCGACTCGATCCTGGCGCTCGACCTGAACACCGGCGCGGTGAAGTGGGCGACCCGGGCCATTCCCTACGACGCCTGGACCGTCGACTGCATCCCGTTCTTCGGAGACGGCGACCTCTGCCCCGACCCGGCAGGTCCCGACTACGACTTCGGGCAGGCGCCCGCGCTCTTCACCGTCAAGACGAGCGGAGGCAAATCGGTCGACGTCGTCGGAGCCGGGCAGAAGAGCGGCCAGTACTGGGCGCTCGACGCGGCCACAGGAACCGTTCGCTGGGTCACCCAGGCCGGCCCCGGAGGAACGGCGGGAGGCCTGCAGTGGGGCTCGGCCGTGGACGCCGGGCGGATCTACACCGCGAACGCGAACAGCAACCTCGTGCCATGGACGCTCCCCGATGACACGGTGACGACCAACGGCGTGTGGACCGGGCTCAACGCCGCGACCGGCCAGATCCTGTGGCAGACGACCCCGCCGCACGGAGGTGGCGCCTCCGGTCCGGTGACGACTGCGAACGGCATCGTGTTCGGTTGCTCCCTCGACCCCGACGGCTACATGTACGCGATGAACGGGGCGACGGGTGCAGTGCTGTGGGAGTTCGCGAGCGGCGGCTCGTGCCTGTCCGGCGCCGCGATCTCCAACGGAACCGTCTACTGGGTTCGGGCTACAGCAACTTCGGGTTCGGCACCCCGAACAACAAGTTGTACGCGTTCGGCCTCCCGAGCTGACCGTCCTGGCCGCGCTCAGCCACGGCCGAGCGCGGCCGGGTCGATGACGACGTACTCCCGGTCCTCCGGGTGCACCCACACGTCGATCACGGTGTCCGGCAGGATCCGCGGGATGGCGAGCTGGGAGACCAGCTCGGTGAGTTCGACGCGGTACGGATCCCCCGACTCAGCGTTCACGTCGAGGGTGAAGACGACGTACGGGTCGTTGTTGAGGCTGCCGCGCACCCGGGTGGCGGCGATCCTGGCCGTCGTGCGCGTGCCGGACTCGATGGCCCGGTCGCGGTGCACCCGCCTGGCGCGGGACTCACGCACCTTGAGCACGGCGAAGACGGCCAGGCCGGCGCCACCGACCACGAACGCGGCCGCGACGTACCGGTTGTCCTCCCGCGTCGCGCCGAGAATCACCAGGACCCAGAAGAGGGTGCCGGGCAGGATCATGAGGGCACCGAGGGGGAACGGCGGCGGCGATGGTGCGGGCACGCGCGCAATCTCGCAGACTGGGCCGGTCGGGCACAACAGCCACGCCGGACGAGCGCCTCGCCCGATTTGGGGGCGGTGTTCCCCCGCTGTTAGCCTTACTGGTCGCGTCTCCTGTGTTGTCGCCTGCCCCTCGGGCACGGCCCACCGGGGCACGCACTCCGGACCAGACCAGCATTTCCATACGACACAGAGGCAGTTAACCGTGGCGAACATCAAGAGCCAGATCAAGCGCAACAAGCAGAACGAGAAGGCGCACGAGCGCAACAAGGCCGTCAAGACCGGCCTGAAGTCTGCGATCCGCAAGTTCCGTGAGGCCGCCGAGTCCGGCGACAAGGACAAGGCCATCGCCGCCGCGCGCGAGGCCACCAAGAAGCTCGACAAGGCCGCGTCCAAGGGCGTCATTCACAAGAACCAGGCCGCGAACCGCAAGTCCTCGATCTCCAAGAAGGCTGCTTCTCTCTGATCCACTCCGGTCCGGAGTTCAAGGGAGTCCTCGCTGTGCGAGGGCTCCCTTTCCGTTTTCCTGAAGCCTGACCTTCGGGTCAGCCCCGACGCAGCGACGTGATGGTCAACACCAGTCGCTCAAGGGCGTACGACGCATCGCTGGCCGCGCCCTTGATGTCGGCGTCGGCCTGGGCGACCGCGCGGATCGCGCGGGCCAGTCCGGGTTCGTTCCAGCCGCGAGCCTGATCGCGCAGCGAGCGCAGCTTCCACGGCGGTACGCCGACCTCGCGGGCCAGGTCCGCCTCCCGCATGCCGCGCGGCGCACTCACCAGCCGCGCCAGTCCGCGGGCGCTGCCCGCGAACGCCGAGGTGACCAGCACCGCCGGGGTGCCAGCGTCGAGGGCCCAGCGCAGCTCTTCGAGCGCGGCCCGGTCGCGGCCGGCGAACGCAGCGTCGGCGACGGCGAAGGACTTGGCCTCGGCCCGGCCACCGAAGTAGCGGCGGACCTGCGCTTCGCTGATCCGCTCCCCCGGGAAGTCGTTGGCCAACTGGTGGGCGCCGCCGGCGAGCGAGCGCAGGTCGCGGCCGATCGACTCGATCAGCACGTCGGCGGCGTCGCGCTCGATCGTGGCGCCCCATCGTCGTACCTCGTTGGCGACGAAGGCGGGGAAGTCCCCCGGCTTGAGCTCCTCGGACTTGTGCTCGGTGACGGCGGGGAGCTTGCGCAGCTTGGTCAGCACGCCGCTGCCCTTGGGACCACCGCCATGCACGAGCACCAGCGCAACGTCCTCGACGGGTGCGGCGGCGTAGCTCAGCACGCCCTCGACGGACTCGTCGGGGAGATTCTCGAACCCGCGTACCACGACGCAGCGGATCGCCGAGAACAGCGACGGGGCGGACATCTCGCCGAGCGAGGCAAGCGTCAGGTCGGCGGCAGCGCTGTCCGCGAACTCGGTCTCGGCGTCGAACGCACGGACAGCAGCCTTCACGTCATCGACCGTCCGGGCGCCGAGGAACTCCTCCTTGCCGGTGACCAGGATGACCCGTCCCAACACGTCCTCGGCCCGCATGCGCCCACCTTCCCATACGCCTCCGACGTCACCTCCGGGTGGCGGTGGCGATCGTGCCGTCAGGTCCGACCACGATCGCGACGTCGCCACCGGTGTCGGTGCGCAGGACTTCTGCCTCGGCGTGGTCGAGGGTGTCCAGGACCCGCGGCGCCGGGTGGCCGTAGTCGTTGTCGGCACCCACGGACACGAGCGCGAACTCGGGGTCCAGGGATGCCAGCCAGGCGTAGTCCTGGTGGGCGCTGCCGTGATGCGGGACCTTGAGGACGTCGATGTCGAGGTCCGGGACCCGTCGCGACAGCTCCGCCTGACCGGGCGGCTCCACATCGCCGGTGAGCAGGATCCGTACGCCGGCCACCTCCGCGAGCAGCACGACACTGGCGTCATTGGCCGAACTCCCGTCGCCCGCACCGTTGACCGGTACGGGAATGTCGGGGTGCAGGACCTGGAGCACCGCGGCGCCGTACCTCCGGGTGGACGCGTACGACGCCGGCGCGACCGGGATCCGCGCTGCATCCGCGATCCGCTGGACATCGCGGACCGATTCCGGCGGATCGAGGACGGGCGTCGTCTCGATCGCGGAGACACGTCGGCCGTGCAGCACCCCCTCGAGCCCGTCGACATGGTCGGCGTGGAAGTGCGTGAGCACCACCAGTGGTACCCGGTCGATCGACAACCGGTCCAGACAGCCATCGATCGCATCCGGGTCGGGCCCCGCGTCGATCACGATCGCGGTGCGGGGTGCGACCGACAGAACCAGCCCGTCGCCCTGCCCCACGTCGCAGGCCACCAGGACCCAGCCCTCGGGCGGCCACCCGAAGCCGGGTGCCGACCAGATCCGGCCGGGGACGCCCAGCACGATCAAGAGCAGGCCCACCCCGAGGGCAGCCCCCAGCCCGCGTCGACGCAGGACCGCCGGCAGGACCACGGCCACCAGCACGCACAGCACCACGAGCAGCGCGATCGCGAGCGCGCTCGTGCCCCACCCGATCGTGGCGCCCGGCAGCGCAGCCCCGTGGCGGGCCACCGCGATGATCCAGCCGACGCACCAACCGGCGCCCGTGCCGCACAGCCGTCCCAGGACGGGCAGGACGAGGCCGACCAGGCCGCCGAGCAGGCCCAGCACCGTCGCCGGCCCCACCAGTGGCCCGGCCAGCAGGTTGGCCACGACCGCCACCAGGCTCACCTGTCCGGACAACACCGCGATGACCGGCGTGCAGGCCAGTTGCGCCGCAGTGGGTACGGCGATCGCCTCGGCCAGGCCCCGCGGCAGCCAGCGCGCAAGGGCCTCCGACAGGGGCGGACCGAGCAGCACGATGCCGGCCGTCGCCAGCACGGACAGGGCGAAGCCAGCGGACACGGCGAGCGCTGGCTGCACGAGCACGAGGGCAGTCACGGCCACCCCGAGCGCGCGGAGGCCGCGGCGTCGTCCGTCGGGTCCGAAGGCGAAGAGCCCGACGGTGCCCATGGCGGCCGCACGGAGCACGCTCGGTTCGGTCCGGGCGAGCAGGACGAAGCCCACGATCCCGAGCAACCCGACGAGCACCAGCCAGCGTCGTCGTACGCCGAGAGCGCGGGCGAGCAACAGCAATGCGCCCACCACGAGGGTGAGGTTCGTTCCGCTGACCGCGGTCAGATGCGTCAGACCGGTCGTCCGGAAGTCCTCCTCGACCGCAGCGGGCAGGCTGGCGTCGTCCCCGTCGACCAGCGCGGGCACCAGACCTGCCTGATCAGTCGGACGGTGCGCCACGGCCTCCCGGATCGAGGCCCGCAAGGCGGCCGACGCCCGCCACCAGACGTCGGGGCCCCGGATCCGTACCGGCGGGCGGGCTCCGGTCAGCAGAGCCGCCTCCTCGGCCCGGTCCGACGGCGCCAGGCGGCCCTTGGCCTCGACACGCTCCCCCAGCGTCACCTCCGCCCACGCCGGATCGCCCAGCACCACCACCGTGCCACCGAGTCGCTGCCGGACCCCGCGCGCGGTCACCTCCTCCACCCGCAGTCGTACGACGACCTGGTCGCCCCATTGCCCCTCGACCCGCCGCGGGTCGGAGACGACGGTCGCCACCAGTTCCGCAGTGGCCCGGTCCGCCGCCCAGTGGTGGAGCGGGCTCGCCGACACCGATGCGTGGCGCAGCAGGGTGCTCGTCACGACCGCAGCGGCCAGGAGCAGCGCCGCGGTCGCGAACCGGGAGCCACCCACCGCGGCGACGACCACCCCGAGGACCAGCGCCAGGAGCAGCCAGACGGCCGACGTGTCCAACCCGGCAGCCGCCACCCCGGCGCCCCAGGCGGCGGCAGCGAGCGCGGGCATCCGGAAGTCGTGGCGCACCGGTCGGGGCTCGGCCGTCACCGCGGGGTCCGCGGTCACCACCTAGGGTTCCCCGGGTGAGCCGCTACTCGACGTCGGAAATGGCCCGTGGTGCCGCGGGGGCCTTGTTGGGCATCGCGGTGGCCGGCGCGACCGCGCGGGCGGTGCCCGGCGGACCGGAGTTGCTGCCGTTCATCGTGGCCCCGATGGGTGCCTGCGCCGTGCTGCTCTTCGCCGTGCCGGCGAGCCCGCTCGCCCAGCCGTGGCCGGTGGTCGGCGGCAACCTGATCTCGACCGCGGTGGGCCTCACGGCGTACTGGCTGATCGATGACGTCCTGATCGCCGCGGCGGTCGGCGTCGGGGCCGCGATCGGCGTGATGATGCTGCTCAACTGCCTGCACCCACCCGGCGGCGCCTGCGCGCTGCTCGCAGCGACCGCGACCCCCGCGATCGCCGACCAGGGGCCGCTGTTCGTGTTTGCCCCGGTTGCCGTCAACACCCTCGCGCTCCTGGTGATCGCGCTGGTGGTCAACAACCTGACCGGCCGCCGCTACCCCCACCGACCGCCCGCACCCACACCGGCCTCCGCGGCGAGCGAACTCGGCATCACCACCCCCGACGTGGAAGAGGCCATGAAGCGGCTCGCCGACCGTCTCGACGTCCTCCCCGCCGACATCGTCGCCATCGTGCGCGACGCCGAGACGCACGCCCTCGACCGGCGGCTGGGCTCCATCCCCGTCTCCCGGATCATGAACACCGACGTGGCCGTGGCCCACCCGTTCGAGTCGATCTACCGGGCCCGCGCCCTCATCGTGCAGCGCCAGGTCAAGACGCTCCCCGTCATCGACAGCGAGCGCCGCGTCATCGGCGTGCTGTCGATCATCGACCTCTTCACCCGCGACCTGGTCGAACTCGAGACCGTCGACTCGATCATGCGCCCCGACGTCACCACCATCCTGGCCAGCACCCCGGTCGCCGACCTGGTGCCGGTGATGACCAGCGAGGGCTACAAGAACGTGCCGGTCGTCGACGACGACGGGCGTCTGGTCGGCATGATCACCCGCGGCGAACTGATCGCGGTGCTGCACCGGGCCCTGCTCGGCGCCACCTGAGCGAACCACCCGATCAGACCGTGACGTGGGGAGCGAGTCGCTCGAGGGTCTTCTGGCCGATGCCGTCCACCTCGAGGAGCTCGTCGACGCTGGTGAACCCGCCCCGCTGCTCGCGCCACGCGATGATCGACTGTGCAGTGACCGGCCCGACCTGCGGCAGCCCCTCCAGCTCGGTCTGGCTCGCCAGGTTCAGGTTGACCAGCGGGCCGGCCGCACCCGGCGCCGCCGCACCACCACCTGGCGCAGGGGCAGGCGCGGCACCGGCAGGCGCCCCGACCACGATCTGCTCACCGTCGACAAGCACCCGCGCGAGATTGAGCGGCGTCACGTCGACGCCCCGCTTGGCACCGCCGGCAGCGGAGAGCGCATCGGTCACCCGCGCCCCCTTGTCGAGTACGACGATGCCGGGGCGTCGTACCTTGCCGGCAACATCCACGGTCACCGTGCCGTCGGCCACTCCCGGCGACCCGGTCGGTGTCGCGGTCGGTGTCGCGGCGGCGAGCAGCGGTTCCACCGACTCCCCCGCCGCGGCAGGCGGGCCGGAACTCACGGGCTGATCCCGGGCAACCCACCACGTCGTGACCGCAAGCGCGACCGCGACCATCACGGCGACCACCGCGACGTGGACGGGAGCGAGCACCGGCAACCCGCGCGGCACCAGCCGAACGCGCCGCCGCGCGGCGTGCCGACCGGGCACGGGAAGCGCAGGCGGCAGGTCACCGGCAGGAGGTGACGGAGCGGCCTCCTCGGCCACCCGGGTGTGGTCGGCCCACCAGTTCTCGACCGGCTCGACCGGCTCGACCTGCGGAGACGGCGGACCGTCCGGCGCGAGTCCGTCGGCGATCAACGCGAGTCGAGGATGCATGCCCGCACGGTAGGCAGGATTCACCGACCGCTGCGGCCCGCGCCCTCACCCCTGTGGACAACTCCGCCGGAACCAGCGGGCTGTGGACAACAGATGGCCGTCAGGTCAGCGGGGCAACGCAGACCGCGAGCATGCCGGGGCCGACGTGGGCGCCGAGCACCCCGCCGAACTCCATGCGCCGCACCCGGCGGCCGTCGCGGGTCGGCACCAGTTGCTCGCCGAGGCGATCCGCGAGTCGCTCGGCGAGGGCCGCGGCGCGGTCCTCCGCCTCGAGGTGGGCCACGCACAGTTCGACGAAGTGGTCACCGGCGGCCTCGATCGCCATCGCCTCCAGGCGGGCGATCGCCTTGCCCGAGGTGCGGACCTTTGCGCGAGGTGCGATCACACCGTCGACGATCCCGAGCAACGGCTTGACCGCGAGTGCGCCACCGAAGACGGCTGCCGCGCCGCCGACGCGCCCGCCCCGGCGGAGGTACTCCAGGGTGTCGACGTAGAACAGCGAGGTTGCCGCCGCCGCGCGCGTGCGGGCCGCTTCGGCTGCGGCTGCCGCCGTACCGCCGGCCTCCAGGACTGCCGCCGCCGACTCCACTGCGTAGCCGATGGCAATGCCGACCTGACGGGTGTCGATGCATGTCACGGGCACCGGCGCGTTCCGCGAGGCCACGACCGCCGACTCGAAGGTCCCGCTGACCTCGGCCGAGAGGTGGATGGAGATGATCTCCGTCGCCCCGTCAGCCGCGAGCTTCTCGTAGAGGTCGGAGAACACGGCCGGCGGCGGTCGCGAGGTGCTGACCGCACGCTTCTCCCGCAGCGCCTCCGCCACCTTCGCGGGCGTCGCCTCGGGCGACCCCTCGTCGTACACCTCGTCGTCGATGACGACCTGCAACGGCACGACCGTGACACCGCACGCCTCTTCGGCGCCGGGCTGCAGGTGAGCCGTCGAGTCGGTGACGATGGCGATGGACGAACCCACGGCTACACCACGATGTTGACGAGCTTGGGCGCCCGGACGATGACCTTGCGGACCTCGCGGCCGTCGATGGCCTTGATCACCGCGTCGTCGGCCAGGGCGAGGGCTTCGAGGTCGGCCTCACTGATGTCCGGCGAGACCTCGAGGCGACCGCGGACCTTGCCCTGGATCTGGACGACGGCAGTGACGGAGTCCTCGACCAGCAGCGCGGGATCGACGACCGGCCACGCGACCTGGGCGACGGACGGCTGGTGGCCGAGCCGGTCCCACATCTCCTCGGCCGTGTACGGCGCCACCAGCGACAGCAGGATCGCGACGGTCTCCGCCGCCTCGCGCACCGCCGGGTCGGCCGGGCCGCAGCCCGAGTCGATGGCCTTGCGGGTGGCGTTGACCAGCTCCATGGTGCGCGCGACCATCACGTTGAAGCGGTACGACTCGAGCAGGATCGCCGCCTCGTTGACGGTCTTGTGCGTCACCTTGCGCAGCGCGACGTCACCACCCGCGGCGTCGACACCCGGAGCTGACGTCACGTCGCCGGACAGGCGCCAGGCGCGCTGCAGGAACTTCGCCGAACCGGCCGGCGACATGTCGGCCCAGTCGATGTCGTCCTCGGGCGGGCTCGCAAAGACCAGGGTCAGGCGCACCGCGTCGACGCCGAACTTCTCCAGCTGCTCACCGAGGTTGACGCCGTTGCCGAGCGACTTGCTCATCTTGTGGCCGTCGTTGATGACCGTGCCCTGGGAGAGGTACGCCGAGAACGGCTCGTCCCAGTCGATCATGCCCAGGTCGCGCAGCACCTTGGTGAAGAAGCGCGCGTAGAGCAGGTGCAGGACGGCGTGTTCGGACCCACCGATGTAGAGGTCGATGGGACCCCACGCGTTGGCGAGCGTCGTGTCGAACGCCTGCGTGGCGTCGTGGGCCGACAGGTAGCGGAAGAAGTACCAGGACGAGTCGACGAAGGTGTCCATCGTGTCGGTGTCCCGCTGGGCCGGACCGCCACAGGTCGGACAGCTGACGTTGACCCACTCGGTCGCCGCACCGAGGGGCGAGGTGCCCTTCGGCTTCAGGTCGGCGCCGCGCAGCTCGGGCAGTTCGACGGGCAGCTGGTCCTCGGGGACCGCCACTTCGCCGTCCACCGGGCAGTGGATGATCGGGATGGGCGCACCCCAGTAGCGCTGGCGCGACAGCAGCCAGTCACGCAGCCGGAAGTTGACCGTCCGCTCACCACTGGCCT
This sequence comes from Nocardioides sp. WS12, assembly GCF_014108865.1. Taxonomy (NCBI): domain Bacteria; kingdom Bacillati; phylum Actinomycetota; class Actinomycetes; order Propionibacteriales; family Nocardioidaceae; genus Nocardioides; species Nocardioides sp. WS12. The sequence continues at coordinate 3,962,281 of NZ_CP053928.1, forward strand.
TGGCCTCGAGCCAGTCGATGATCGCAGCCTTGGCCTCGGCGACTGCCAGCCCGTCGAGCGAGATCTCGTCGTTGGCCGAGTTGATCGCGGGACCGATGCCGGTGAACGCGTCGCCCTCGAAGTCCTCGGGCGGCCGCACGGTCCGGATGATCGGCAGGTCATACGCCGTCGCGAAGTCCCAGTCGCGCTGGTCCTGTCCGGGCACGGCCATGATCGCGCCGGTGCCGTAGTCGGCCAGCACGTAGTCGGACGCCCACACCGGGATCTCCCGGCCGTCGACCGGGTTGACCGCGTGGACACCGAGGAAGACACCGGTCTTCGGTCGGTCCGTCGCCAGCCGGTCGATGTCGGATGCCTTGCGGATGCCGTCCAGGTAGGTCTCGTACGCCGACCGGTTCTCGTCGGTCACCAGCGTCGCGGCCAGCGGGGCGTCGGCCGCCACGACCATGAACGTCGCGCCGAACAGCGTGTCCGGGCGGGTCGTGAAGACGTCGATCTCCTGGTCGGTGCCGACCACGGGGAACGTGACGTGCGCACCCTCGGAACGGCCGATCCAGTTGCGCTGAGCGTTGATGACCTTGCCGATCCAGCGGTCCTGCATGTCATCGAGGGAGTCGTGCAGTTCCTGGGCGTACTGGGTGGTCTTGAAGTACCACTGGGTCAGCTCGCGCTTGGTGACCTCGGCGCCACAGCGCTCGCAGGTGCCGTCGGCCAGGACCTGCTCGTTGGCCAGCACGGTCTGGTCGTTGGGGCACCAGTTGACCGGGCTGTTCTTGCGGTAGGCCAGGCCCTTCTCGCGGAACTTCAGGAACAGCCACTGGGTCCACTTGTAGTACTCGGGGTCCGAGGTGTGCAGCCGACGGGACCAGTCGAAGCTGATGCCGTAGCGCTTCATCGACTCGAACTGCGTCTCGATGTTGGCATAGGTGTACGTCGCCGGGTGCTCGTTGTTCTTGATGGCGGCGTTCTCGGCGGGCAGGCCGAAGGAGTCCCAGCCCATCGGGTTGAGCACTTCGTAGCCACGGAACCGCCAGTAACGGGAGATCACGTCGTGCAGCGCGAACACCTCGGCGTGGCCCATGTGCAGGTCACCGCTCGGGTACGGGAACATCGTCAGCGCGTAGCGCTTCTCCCGCTCACCGGACAGGACGGCGGCGTCGTCGGCACGGAAGGGATCGAGCTCTTCCCAGACCGGAAGCCACTTCTCCTCGACGGCATGGACGTCGTAGTGGACTTCTGCCATCACATTGGAGGAGGGCGAAGGGGAGGGCGCGACCGTTTCACTCACGGCCAAAGGATAGTCGTGACGAGGCCTGAGTCAGGCCACGGCCTCACCCGTCTGGACGCGCCACAGGGCGGCATAGCTGCCGCCGAGCGCGACCAGTTCATCGTGGGTGCCCGCTTCGGCGACCCGGCCGCCGTCCAGGACCCAGATCCGGTGGGCGTGCCTGACGGTCGACAGCCGGTGGGCGACCACGATCGTGGTGCACCGTTCGGCCGCCCGCCGCAGGGATGACTGGATGGCCGCTTCGGTCTCGTTGTCGACCGCGCTGGTGGCCTCGTCGAGCACCAGGATGGCCGGATCGCGCAGCAGGGCACGGGCCAGCGCGATCCGCTGGCGCTGGCCACCGGACAGGGTGATCCCGCGCTCCCCCACCCACGTGTCATAGCCCTCGGCCAGGCCTTCGATGAAGTCAGCCACGGCAGCCGCGTCGGCGGCTTCGCGGATCTCGGCCTGCGTCGCGCCCGGGCGGCCGTAGGCGATGTTCTCGCCGATGGTGCCGGAGAAGAGATAGACGTCCTGGGCGACGTACCCCATGGAACCGCGGAGCGAGTCCCAGTCGAGATCGCGCACATCGGCGCCGTCGAGCAACACCTGGCCCTCCCGCGCGTCGTCGAAGCGCAGCACCAGTCGCAACAGCGTGGACTTGCCGGCACCGGTGGAACCGACGATCGCATGCGTCTCCCCTGCAGGGACGACGAGATCGATGCCGTGCAACACGTCCGGCCCGTCGGCGTACCCGGCCCGGACACCCTTCAACTCGACCCGGCCACCGACCGGCTTGGTCAACGTCGCGGTCCCGGCCGGCACGGTCACCGGCTCGTGCAGCAGCGCAAGGATGCGGGCGGTCGACGCGCGACCGCGCTGGTAGAGGTCGAGCACCTCGGCGACGTCGGTCATCGGCCAGAGCAGGCGCTGGGTCATGAAGACCAGTACGGAGTAGAGCCCGATCTCGAGGTCTCCACGGAGCGTCGCCCATCCGCCCAGCAGCAGGGTGCAGGTGAAGCCGGCGAGGATTGCCATCCGCACCAGCGGCACGAAGGCCGCCGACGAGCGGATCGCCCGCACGTTGGCGTCGCGGTACGCCGCTGACACGCCTTCGATCCGCTCGCGTTCGCGGTCCTCGGCAGTGAAGGCCTTGATCGTGGCGATACCGGCGAGGTTGGCGCTGAGCGCGCCGGACAGGTCGGCAACGGCCCCTCGAACCTTGTCGTAGAGAGGCTCCAGGCGCTTCTGGAAGACCAGTGAACCCAGCACGATGATCGGGATCGGGAGGAACGCGTAGAGAAGCAACTCCCACGACGCGATCGCGAACACGGCACCGACGAGCACGATGTTGAGGAAGGTCTGCAGGATCGCCGGGAACCCGACGTCGAGGAACCGCTCCAACTGGTTCACGTCGTCGTTGAGCGTCGCGAGCGTGGTGCCCTGCGGCCGCGACTCGTGCCAGCCCAGGTGCAGGTGCTGCGCATGGTCGTAGGCGTCGACCCGCAACTCGTGCTCGACGGTCTGCGCCAGTCCGCGCCACAGCAGGCTGGCGACGTACTCGGACGCGGACTCGATGACCCAGACCACGACATTGAAGGCCGCGATCCAGGCCAACTGCGCGTACCGCGACTCCACGCCCAGCAGTTCACCGGCGAACGAATCCGACCCGCGTACGACGACGTCGACCGCCGCTCCGATGAGCAACTCGGGCATCACGTCGGCGACCTTGTTGATCGTCGACATCAGGACGGCGAGCAGGAACCGCCCACGGAGTCGGTCGTAGCGATTCCACAACGCGCGGAGCGGACGATCAATGGGCTGCACGGCGCTCCCGGGTTCGACAACTGGTTAGGTGAACCTTACTGTCGCGCGTCTGCACGCCCGCGCCCGGTCTCCCGGCCCATGGAACGGCTACCGTGCCGTTCATGAGCGATCTCTCCTCCATGTTCAGGCTCGACGGCAAGGTTGCCGTCGTCACCGGCGCCAGCTCGGGGCTCGGCGTCGACTTCGCGAAGGCGCTGGCCGAGGCCGGCGCCGACGTCGCGATCGGTGCCCGTCGCGTCGAACGCCTCGCCGACACCGCCGCACTGATCGAGGCGGCCGGTCGCCGAGCCCTGAGCGTGGCGACCGACGTGGCCGACCCGGCGTCCTGCCAGGCCCTGATCGACGCCGCGATGGCCGAGTTCGGTCGCGTCGACATCCTCATCAACAACGCAGGCGTGGGCACAGCGGTCCCCGCGACACGCGAGACCCCGGAGCAGTTCCGCCAGGTCATCGACATCAACCTCAACGGCAGCTACTGGATGGCCCAGGCCTGCGGCCGGGTGATGCAGCCCGGATCGAGCATCATCAACATCTCGTCCGTCCTCGGTCTCACGACCGCCGGACTCCCCCAGGCCGCCTACGCCGCCTCGAAGGCCGCGATCATCGGCCTGACCCGCGACCTCGCGCAGCAGTGGACCGGACGCAAGGGCATCCGCGTCAACGCGATCGCACCCGGCTTCTTCCTGTCGGAGATGACCGACACCTATCCCCCGGGCTACCTCGAATCCCAGGCACCGCGGATTCCCGCGGGCCGCAAGGGCGACCCGCGGGAACTCGCGGCAACGGCGGTCTTCCTCGCCTCCGACGCGGCCGGCTACATCACCGGCCAGACACTCGCCGTCGACGGCGGGATGACGATCACCTGATCAATCAACGACTCGCGTAGACGACCACGACGGACGGACGCGGGAACGCGTCGGTGTGCGGCCACGTGCTGGCCTGGTCCTCGAACGTGGCGCCGTCGATCTCGCCGGGGTGCTGCACCGCGACGAACAGCGAGCGGTCGTTGTCGGTGACCAGCGGGCCGCAGGCCTCCGCGCCCTTGGGCACGGTGCAGATCTGCTGCACCTGGCCACGGTTCGGGCCGGCGACCGGCACCCGGAAGACGCCGTCGTTGCTGCCGAGGACGTTGCCGTCGGTGGAGATCCACAGGTTGCCGACGGTGTCGAACGAGACATTGTCCGGGCAGCTGATCGGGCTGACCTTGGTCTTGTCGAAGCCACCGAACCAGGTCTCCGGCGCGGCCGGGTCACCGCACACCAGGAACAGGTCCCAGGTGAACGTGAGCGACGCGTGGTCGCTGCCATCCGGCGTCATCTCGAGGACGTAGCCGTTGCGGTTGCCGCTGGCATTCGTCAGCGGCGCCGCGATGCTCGCCCGGACCTGCGAGGTCGCGAGCGGGTTGGCCTCGTCGACCGGCATCGAGCCCGAGCCGCGGTTCGAGTTGTTGGTCAGCGCCGCGTAGACCTTGCCGTTGATCGGGTTGGCCTCGACGTCCTCGGGACGGTCCATCTTGGTCGGCGTCAGCTTGTCGGAGGCCTGCCGCGTGAAGAGGAGTACGTCGGCGACAGACATGCCGGGCACGAAGGACTGCGTGTCCGTCGTGAGCGGCAGCCAGGTGCCGGTGCCGTCGAAGAGACCGTCCTCGGTGCCGTCGCCGACCAGCTTGGCGACGTACAGGGTGCCCTGGGTGAGCAGCGTCAGGTTGTGCTGCTTCGCGGCCTTGGTGCCGGCGCCGTCGTACTTCTCGGCCGAGACGAACTTGTAGAGGTAGTCGCCCCGCTCGTCGTCACCCATGTAGGCGACGGCGTAGCCCTCGTCCGAGATGGCGATGTTGGCGCCCTCGTGCTTGAAGCGGCCCAGCATCGTGTGCTTCCTGGGCGTGGAGCTCGGGTCGAACGGGTCGATCTCCACGATCCAGCCGAAGCGGTGGGGCTCGTGCGGCTCCTTCGACAGGTCGAAGCGCGGGTCGACGCTGCTCCAGCCGCGACCGGAGCCGTTCACGCCGTAGCGCGCGTACTGCGCCGTGTAGCGGGTGTCGAGGCCGGCGCCCTTGTCGAAGTACTGGTTGAAATTCTCCTCGCCCGACAGGACCGTGCCCCACGGGGTGGTGCCGCCTGCGCAGTTGTTGAAGGTGCCGAGGACCCAGCGACCCTCGCTGTCCGCGGTGGTCTTCAGGCGGGCGTCGCCCGCGGCCGGGCCGACGAGCTCGAAGGTCGTCGCGTCGTGGATACGGCGGTTCTCCTTCGCCTGGCCGAGGCCGGCGCGCTTCCACGAACCCGGGAGGTTGTGGCGGCGGACGCGGACGACCGACATGCCGTGGTTCGCGATCGCGATCCGCTTGACCTCGTCCGCGGTGTACTCGCCCGTCGGGAACATCAGGTTCTCGTCGGTGTACTCGTGGTTGACTACCAGCAGGGCCTCGTCGTCGTTGAGCGGCAGCAGGCCGACGTAGTCGCAGTTGTAGCCGAACTGCGACCGGGCGGACTCGACCGTCTGGGCGTGGGCGTCGAAGTCGGGCGCACCCTTGACCACCGGGTCACCCCAGCGGATGACGACGCTGTGGTCGAAGCCCTTGGCGGTCGTGAACGCGTCACGCTTGTTCGGCTCGACCGATGTGAAGAGCGCCTGGCCGAGGGAGCCGCGGCCCGACGGAGCGCCGGGGCGCTGGGCGCCGGGTCCAGCGGCGGCCGGGCCGGCGGAGTGCACGAGGCCACCGACGAGGAGCGCGCCCGCGGTGACGGCGCCGCCACGCAGGACGCTGCGACGGCCGACGGCCTTGGCGATCTCGTCCTGGATGTGGGCGTGGTTGGTCGTGTTCGGCTCGGGCTGGTCACAGGCGTTGCCGCAGCGGAAGAAGCAGGTCAGGTGCGACCGGGATCCGTGGCGGTTGCCCATCGGGGCGAGCGCGAGCAGGGGCCGGTTCTCGGGAACGACGGAGGTCATGGGCGCAGCCGACCAGTCGCCGGTGAACCCCTCCGGGCCAGCAGGTTGCGTGTCGGTGAAGCACGGAAGGCCGTGCCTGATCACCCGGCGCGGCACGGCATGATGGCGCCCATGGACCCCCGACCCACCGGCTCGGCGCGGGAGGTGGCGGGCGTCTTCCTGCGGCTCGGCGTCATCGCGTTCGGCGGTCCGGCGGCGCACGTCGCGCTGATGCGCGAGGAATTCGTACGCCGCCGAAAGTGGGTCACGGACCAGCGCTTCGCCGACCTGATGGGCGCCACCAACCTGATCCCGGGGCCCAACTCGACCGAGCTCGCCATGCACCTGGGCCACGAGCGGGCCCGTTGGCGCGGACTGGTCCTGGCCGGCCTCGGCTTCATCCTCCCGGCGGCGCTGATGGTCACCGCGCTCGCGTGGGCCTACGTCGAGTACGGCGACACTCCTGCCATCGAGGGTGTCCTGTACGGCGTCGTGCCAGTCGTCGTCGCGATCATCGCGTGGGCGCTCGTGGGTCTCGGGAAGACGGTGCTCAAGTCGCCGTGGCTGGTCCTGCTCGCGGCGGCCGCCCTGGCGTCGTACCTGCTGGGGGTGAACGAGCTCATCGTCCTGTTCGCCGGTGCCGTGCTGGCCGCCGTCGCCAGGGCCGGTCAGACGCTGTTCCAGGGCCGCGGCGAGCGACACCACCTGCTGGGAATCCCGCTGCTCGCCGGCTCGCCCGTCTTCACCGATCCGAGCAGCACCCAGCTGGCCCAGTTGTTCTTCACGATGCTCAAGATCGGCTCGGTGCTCTACGGCAGCGGCTACGTCCTGCTCACGTTCCTCGAGGGCGACTTCGTCGACCGCCTCGGCTGGGTCACCCAGCAACAACTGATCGACGCCGTGTCGATCGGGCAGGTGACCCCCGGGCCGCTGTTCACGGCTGCGACCTTCCTCGGCTACGTCGTCGCAGGCTTCCCCGGCGCGTTCCTCGCCACCGTGGCGATCTTCCTGCCGTCGTTCGTGTTCGTCGGGCTGCTCACCCGGCTCACCGACTGGCTGCGTTCCCGCGCCTGGACGTCGGCGCTGCTCGATGGCGTCAACGCCACTGCGCTGGCGCTGATGGCAGGCGTCTCGCTTCAGCTCGGACGGACCTCACTGGTCGATCCGCTGACGATCGCGCTGTTCCTCGCCACCCTCGGGCTGCTGTGGCGCACGAAACTCAACAGCGTGTGGTTCATCGCCGCGGGTGCACTGGTGGGCGTCGCCCACGTCCTCATCTGACCGGATGGTGGCTGGTGATCGAGATCCGGTTGAAGGCATTCATCGTGATGGCCACCCAGGCCACCGCGGCATAGGCCGCATCGCCCAACACGGCACGCGCCTCGTCCTCGACGTAGCGACGCTCGAGGAGTTCGGGCAACTGAGTGATCGATTCCGCCAACTGCAACGCGGCCTGCTCCTGCTCGGTGAACAGGCTGGTCTCCGACCAGGTCGACAGGACAGCGAGGCGCCGTTCCGTCTCGCCGGCCTCCACGGCCTGGCGGTGGTGCAGGTCGAGACAGTAGGCACAGCCGTTGATCTGGGAGACCCGCATGTTGATCAGTTCGACCAGGACCCGACCGATCCCGGCAGCCTCTGCTGCGTCACCGGCAGCCTGGGAGAGCCCGGTGGCGGCCTGGTAGACCGCTGGTGCGGCCTTGTCGAGATAGAAGCCCTTCCTCACGCGACCGGGTCCGTGATGTCGTCGTACTCCGGGTGCTTCGTCAGCCACCGCGCCACGTAGGGGCAGTGCGCGATGATCCGCTTCCCCTGGGCGCGTACGTCGGCGAGCGCGAACGCCACGAGCTCGCCGGCAAGGCCGCGGCCGCCGTACGCGTCGTCGACCTCCGTGTGGACGAAGTCGACGTGGACGTCGTCGGGCAGCCGGTACTGCGTGAAACCGGCCAGAACGTCGACGTCCCGGATCTCGTAACGACGGAGATCCGGGACGTGGACGTAGCTGATGGTGCTGTTGTCAGGAGCCTCGGTCATGCACCCAGCATGCCAGCACCGTTTTCAGGAAGGGTGGATCAGCGCAGGTCGAACCGGTCGGCGTCCATGACCTTGACCCACGCGGCGACGAAGTCGTTGACGAACTTCTCCTTCGCGTCGTCGCTGGCGTAGACCTCGGCGAGGGCGCGCAGTTCGGAGTTCGAGCCGAAGACCAGGTCGTTGCGGCTGCCGGTCCAGGTCGCACCCGACTCGGTGGTGGCCGTGAAGACCTCCTGCGAGTCGTCCGTGGCGGTCCACGTGGTGCCGAGTTCGAGCAGGTTGACGAAGAAGTCGTTCGTCAGCGCGCCCGGCGTCGTGGTGAACACACCCAGGTCGGAGCCGTCCCAGTTGGTGCCCAGCATCCGCAGGCCACCGATGAGGGCGGTCAGCTCCGGAGCGCTCACGCCGAGCAGGTTCGCCCGGTCGATGAGGGTGAACTCGGCAGGGAACTTGCTCGACTTGGCGAGGTAGTTCCGGAAGCCGTCCGCCTTCGGCTCGAGGAAGTTCGTGAGCTCGATGTCGGTCTGCTCCTGGGTCGCGTCCCCACGGCCGGTCGTCGTGGTGACGGCGACCTCGACGCCACCCGCACGGGCTGCCTGCTCGACACCCACCGAGCCGGCGAGCACGATCGTGTCGGCCAGCGAGGCGCCGTTCGCGGTCGCGATCTCCTGGAGCTTCGCGAGCACGGTGGCCAGCGCGGCCGGCTGGTTGATCGCCCACGACTTCTGCGGCTCGAGGGCGATCCGGGCACCGTTGGCGCCACCGCGCTTGTCGGAGGTCCGGAAGGTCGACGCCGACGCCCAGGCCGTCGAGACCAGCTGGGAGACGGTGAGGCCCGAGTCGGCGACAGCCTGCTTGAGCGCGGCCACGGCGGCGTCGTCGAGGGGTGCACCGGCGGGGATCGGGTCCTGCCAGATGAAGTCCTCGGCGGGCACCTCGGGGCCGAGGTAGCGCGCCTTCGGGCCCATGTCGCGGTGGGTCAGCTTGAACCAGGCGCGGCCGAACGCGTCGGTGAACGCGGCCTGGTCCTCCTTGAACTTGCGCGAGATGGCTTCCATCTCCGGGTCGACCCGCAACGCGATGTCGGAGGTGAGCATCCGCGGCTCGCGCTTGCCGTCACCGAAGGACTCGGGGACGAGGTCCGCGCCGCCGCCGTTGACCGGGCGCCACTGGTTCGCGCCGGCCGGGGACTTGAACAGCTCCCACTCGTAGGCGAACAGGATGTGGAAGAACTCGTTGTCCCAGCGGGTCGGGTGGTAGGTCCAGGTGACCTCGAGGCCGGAAGTGATCGCGTCGATCCCCTTGCCCGAGGCGTATTCCGACTTCCAGCCCAGGCCCTGCTGCTCGATCAAGCCGGCTTCCGGCTCCGCACCGACGAGGTCGGCGTCCCCCGCACCGTGGGTCTTGCCGAAGGTGTGGCCGCCGGCGATCAGCGCGACGGTCTCCTCGACGGTCATACCCATCCGGCCGAAGGTGTCCTTGATGTCGATGGCCGAGGCCAGCGGGTCCGGGTTGCCGCTCGGGCCTTCCGGGTTGACGTAGATCAGGCCCATCTGGACCGCCGCGAGCGGGTCCTCGAGGTCGCGCTCACCGGTGTAGCGCTCGTCCTCGAGCCACTCCGACTCCGGACCCCAGTAGATGTCGTCGTCGGCCTCCCACACGTCGGGACGGCCGCCGGCGAAGCCTGCGGTCGGGAAGCCCATGTCCTCCATCGCGACGTTGCCGGCGAGGATCATCAGGTCACCCCACGAGAGGGAGCGGCCGTACTTCTTCTTCACCGGCCACAGCAGGCGACGGGCCTTGTCGAGGTTGCCGTTGTCCGGCCACGAGTTGATCGGGGCGAAGCGCTGCTGGCCGGTGCCGCCGCCGCCGCGACCGTCCTGGGCACGGTAGGTGCCGGCCGAGTGCCAGGCCATCCGCACGTAGAGCGGGCCGTAGTGGCCGAAGTCGGCCGGCCAGAAGTCCTTCGAGTCGGTCAGCGTCGCGGCGATGTCGGCCTTGACGGCCGCCAGGTCCAGGGCAAGGAAGGCGCTCTTGTAGTCGAAGTCACCGCCGTACGGGTCGGTGACGGTCGGGTTCTTCGCCAGGATCTTGAGGTTCAGCTTGTTCGGCCACCACTGGTGGTTCGGAGCTCCCTGCGTGGGGTGGGTGAGACCACCGTTCATCACGGGGCACTTCGCAGCACCGCCACCGTCCTGGGGCTCATCGGTGACCAGGGGGGCAGACTCGTCGGACATGGGTTTCCTTTCGGGAGACCTATCAGGGGCGGGGAGATGCGATGGAACAGTCGGGGCACAGGCCCCAATAGATGACCTCGGCCTCGTTGATGACGAAACCGTGGGAGTTCGATGCGGTGAGGCAGGGCACGTGGCCGACCGCGCAGTCCACGTCGGCGATCTCGCCGCAGGAGCGGCAGACCGCGTGGTGGTGGTTGTCGCCAGTGCGCGTCTCGTAGCGCGCCACCGAGTTGGCGGGCATGATCCGGCGCACCAGGCCGGCCTCGGTGAGGGTGCGCAGGCAGTCGTAGACGGCCTGGTGGGAAACCTCCGGCAGCAGGGTGCGCGAGGCGGCGATCACCGACTCGGTGTCGGCGTGCGGGTTCGCGTGGACCGCCTGCAGCACGGCCAGCCGCGGCTGGGTGACCCGGAGCGCGACGTCCCGCAGTTGGTGCGAGAAGTCGGGCTGGGTCATGTCGGCCAGTCTGCCACTAATCTTGAATGAGTCAAGACTAGTTTCGGCGAGTCCCCGATCTCCTTGCCGACGGCGCGAGCCGATAGCGTCGCGACATGGCACACAAGATGAGGGTCCGACGCGCCTTCGCCCGCGGCGCACTGCGTACGACGAGGTGGCGCCTCGTCGGCGAGGTACCGGAAACCGGCATCCTCGTCGGCGCTCCGCACACGTCGAACTGGGACTGGGTCGCGATGCTGCTGATCGCGTGGTCCGGGGGCAGGAGCCCCCAGGTCCTGATCAAGGAGAGTTTCTTCAAGGGGCCCGTCGGCTGGTTGATGCGCAAGACCGGCGGCATCCCGCTGGACCGCAAGAACCCCGGCGCCACGATCCGCGCCCTGCTCCAGGAGGCCGAGGGCGACCAGCCCTTCCTGCTCGTGATCGCGGCCGAGGGCACCCGCGGCAAGGGCGAGTACTGGAAGCCCGGTTTCTACAAGATCTCCCAGCAGACCGGTCTCCCGATCAGCCTCGGCTTCATCGACTCCCCCACCCGAACCCTCGGCATGGGCCCGACCTTCAGCCCGTCCGACGACGTCGTCAAGGACATGGACTTCGTGCGCGAGTTCTACGCCGACAAGTTGGGCGTTCGTCCGGAGAACCGCACCGAGCCGCGACTGCGCGAGGAGAACGCCACGGACTGACGAGTCGGGGCTTCAGGCCCCGTGTCAGGCTTTGTCCCATGTTCGAAGCCATCGGGTACGTCGGCGCGGTGGGCTCCGCCAGCATGTGGGCCCCGCAGGCCGTGCGGGTCGTGAGGTTGCGGCGCGACGTCGACGCCCTCGCGGCGATCAGCGCGTCGGCGTACGCCATTGCGATCGTGTTCAACGCCCTGCTGGTGGTCTACGGGCACAGTGCCCACGCGGTGCCCGTGGTGGCCGCCGGGGTGCTCAATCTGGTCTGCGCGACGCTGATCTTCGGCCTGCTCCAGCGGGCGAGGAGGCGGACGGCATGAGCGTTGCCCTGGGCCTGCTGGTGGGCGTCATCGACGTCGCCCAGTTCATGCCGCACGCACGCAGGACCATCGACAAGCGGCACGACGTGCATGCGATGAGCGGCCTGAGCGTGTGGACCTGGACCATCGCGACGGTCCAGGGCGCCGCCTGGATCGTGTACGGCGCCGCGAACGACTTGTTGCCGATCCTGCTGCCGAACCTGGTGATCACGCCGGTGTGTGCAGGGATTCTCGCGCTCCGACTGGCGAGTGGGCGCAGCTCCGCACAGCCGGAGTGATCCCTCAGGAGCACCCGCCGCCCGGCCGATGAGGTCCGTACGCAGCGCCCGCTGCGCGCCCAGGGACGGGACACTCGCATGGCACTTCGGTCGACCATCGTCGCCGGCTGCGTCGTGACAGCCATCGCCGTCGGCGGCAGCCAGTGGGCTCTTGCGCGGCACGACGCGAGGACCGAGCAGGTCCGCAGTACACCCGTCTCCGCGCAACCGACACCGGCTGACGTCACGACGTCGGGCGGGAACCTCTCGGCGACGATTCCACGCACCGTCGTGATCCGCCTGGACACCCACGGTCGGCCGGTGTCGGCGATGACCAACACGGGCGCTCCGCCCGTGGGCGACGAACAGATCCACGCAGTGCAACACGGCATTCAGGTGCCGGTACCGAAGGCCCTCGTGCACCGGATCAGGACGCATCGCTACTCCGGCGACTGGTCGAGAGCGGGCGACTGGCACGCGTGGTGACGGGTGACCAGGTGGGCCGGACGGGCGTACTGTGCGCAAGGTCGTCCAGAGCCCAGCAGGAGGTCCCTCGTGAGTCGGTTGCGTCAGTCAGCAATGGTGTTCGTCGGTGCGTTGTCGTTGGCCACCACCGTGGTCGCGACCGGTCCGGCCGATGCCGACAAGGGCGGCAGCAACAGCGACACCGGTACGGGTCGGATCTTCATGGTCAACCCGGTCCAGTCGAGCAACGACCAGGGACTGACCGACCAGAAGGACTCCGCGGGCGCCGTACCCGACAGCGCGTACGCCGACGCCGAACTGCGTAACCTCGACGGCTCGGGCTACCTGCGCGGCGCGTGGGTCACGGTGGAGTCGAGCACCGGCACGCCCGCCTTCAGCCGCACCAACACGTTCCTCTACGACCGTTCGCAGGACCAGTTCGAGCAGGTGATGGCGTACTTCTGGGTCAACCAGGCCCAGGAGTACCTGCAGTCCCTGGGCTTCGACAACATCCTGCACGCGCCGTTCCCCGTGAAGATCAACCAGTACGGCGGCGACAACAGCTACCAGACCGACAAGCCCTTCCGCGTGCGGCTGGGCAAGGGTGGGGTCGACGACGCGGAGGACGCCGAGGTGATCGTGCACGAGTACGGCCACGCCGTGCACCAGTCGCAGGTCCCCGGCTACGGCCAGAGCCTCGAGGCCGGGTCGATCGGCGAGTCCTTCGGCGACTACCTCGCCGTGACGGTCGGCCTCGATGCAGCCGCCACCGAAGGCTGGCCGGTCGCCGCTGACCCGTCCTGCCCGATGGACTGGGACGCGACGTCGTACACGGACGCGCCGCACTGCATCCGCAGTTTCCACACGAACCTGACCGTGGCCGACAAGAAGGACCAGGTCCATCACGACGGGCAGATCTGGTCCCAGGCACTGTGGGAGATCCGCAGCGACTACGTGACGCTCGGCGGGACCACGAGGGACTGGGACCGGACCCTGGTGGCCTCGCAGTTCAACTACGCGCCCGACACGTCCTTCTCAGCTGCGGCCGCCGCGACGTACGCCGAGGCGCTGGCTGATGGTCCCGCGTTCGCCGCCGCAGTCAAGAGCCGGTTCGCCGACCGCGGGATCACGTTCTGAGCAGGTAGGTCACTGGCCCAGGCCGAGGACAGCGACCGCTTGGTCGGCCATGGCTTGTTCGCCGCGGAGGTTGGGGTGGACAGGAACGAGCTGGACCGAACCCAGCGCCGGCTCGACCCAGCGCGTGCCGATCGGTCGACAGGCGTCGTGGCCCTCGGAGATCGTCGAGACGTCGATGTAGGTGGCGCCGGTGACCTCGGCGGCGCGGCGGACGGCGTCGTTCAAGGTGGCCTGCAGGTCGCGCAGATAGGGCACGTCACCCCGGGCGATCGGCATCAGCGGGAAGCATCCGCCCGTGGGCGGCAGCAGCCAGAGGTAGCCGGCGATGGCCACCTTGGCATTGGGCGCCTTGGCCTGCACCGCACCCAGGGCATTGACCAGCGCGGGGTAGGTGGTGGTGCGCACCGTGTCGGCAAACGAGGAGCCGTACTTCGCCTTGCACGGACTCCCCTGTCCGAGGGAAGCCACGGCGAGTGCCCCGCAGGAGATCGCCGCGTTGGCGAGCGTGTCGCTGTCGTTGCCGCCGATCGTCATCGTGACCAGGTCCGTCGACGCGGACAGGGCGTCCAGTTGCGGCGCGAGCCCCTGCATCTGCGACGTGAAGAAGTCCTTGGTCTGCGCTGCCCCGCAGCTGACATCGATCAGCTGGTACCCGTGCTCGGAGGCAATGTCATGGGCCCAGTTGTTCGACGACTGCCAGCAGATCGGGTTGGTGCGGGGTGCGATCGGGAAGACCCCGCTGCCCGCGCTGTAGCTGTCCCCGAGATTGACGTATTCGACCGGATCCACCGGCGAGTCCGCGGTCGCCGGGCCCGTGACCAGAGCGACGGCAGCCGTGGCCGACATCAACGAACCGAAGGCCAACAGGGCCGTGGCCGACCTCATCGAGCGTGTGCGCATACGTCTCTCCTTGGCTGACCAGCAGGTCGCGCCGACGTTACGTCCACTTGCTTCACTTGTGTAGTAATTGTCCCTCATTGCTCACATGGTGGACCCGGCCACCCCAGCCGACGCCCGCCAGGATGAGCGCGACGGCCGTCAGCACGTAGAGGTTGCCCGACATCCCCTGCCAGAAGTTCCAGTCGTACTCGACCCCGTTCCGGAACGGTGCCCACCAGATCGCTCGTGACGCCGCGATGACGACAACCACGCCCGCGACCACCCGGGCCCGGGGCAGGTCGCTGAACCACAGCGCCAGCGTGATCGGCACGAACCAGACCCAGTGGTGGTCCCACGAGATCGGCGACGCGAGCACCATGCCGAGGGCAGCCATGCCCACGGCCAGCGGCCGGGCAGCGGGCGACGTCGAGCGCCACAGGAGGGCGGCTGCGAGCAGGGAGAGGGTCGCGATCGCACCCGCGACCACGAACCAGAGCGAGGTGGGCGCCTCGTGGCCGAGGAGCCGGCTCAGCGTGCCCAGCACGGACTGGTTGCCGGCGTACTCGACACCGCCGATCCGGCCCGGGTCCCACAGGATCTCCGTCCAGTACGCGACGGACGCGCTGGGCGCGAACGCCGCCCCGACGAGCACGGTGGCCGCAAAGCTCCCCAGGGCGACCCCGGCAGCGCGACGCTGGCCGATCACCAGGAAGAACGCCACGAAGAACAACGGCGTCAGCTTGATGCCGGCGGCGATCCCGACGAGCCAACCCGCGTGCCGCCGTTCGGGGCGCAGGACGTCGGCCAGGATCGCGGCCATCAGGAACAGGTTGACCTGGCCGTACGACAGTGTCGACCACACGGGCTGGCTCAGCAGCGCAACGGCCGTCAGGATCGGCACGACGACAGCCGGGTACGTCGACCCGCAGGCCTTGAGCGTCGCGTTGATCGCCCACGCCAGCACGAGCACGCACGCCGCCGACCAGAGCGCCGCCGTCAGCCACAGCGGCAGCACGGCCACGGGCAGCATCAACACGGCCGCGAACGGCGGATAGGTGAACGGCAGATCAGCCACGTGGAAGCGGACGTCGTAGAGGTCTCCCCCGAACAGCGCACTCGCACCGAGTTCGTAGACCCGCAGGTCGATGAACCAGTCCCAGCGCCAGGCGAGCAGGGCACACCACAGCCCGACACCGACGGCGAGGGCGACGGTCACACGACGGGCGGTGCGGGGAGAGTCCACCTGTCGAGGCTAGGTGGACTGAACACCCGATTCGGTCTCGTGGAAGGCGAAGTATCGAGACTTCACCTGCCCGTCCTCACGGGTTCACCGCGTGGCGACACCTGACCCGGTGAGTTGAGCGGCGACGGTCGCACTGTCGATGAAGACGCGCTCGCCGACGACGCGGCCGTCGTCGTCGAAGGTGATGACGGCGACCATCTCGAGGGAGATCGTGTTCCCACTCGGCGCCAAGCCGGCGTACCAGCCGTCATGCGTGCCGGTGAAGCGGACGAGCGCGACGCCCGTGGACTGCTCCTGGCCAAGGGGCTGGACGGTGGCGGCGAGGTCGCTGAATCCCGCGAACAGGTCAGTCTCGCGCTCGGCCAGCGCGGCGAGACCCTGCTGGGGACCGGTCATGGGCGAGTCGTAGGCGGCCGGCTCGCGCCACAACCCGAGGATCTCCTCGACGTCGTGGTTGTTGACGGCGGCTGCCGCTGCGGCGGCGAAGTCGTTGATGAACATGGTGGCTCCTGGATCAGTTGGTGGTGGTGGATTGCGGCCGAACCGAGCGTTCGGCCAGGGTGATCGCCCATCGCGTGGGCAGACGGCCTGCCACGCGGGCGAGAAGCGCATTCGCAGCGCCGTCGACCACCTCGCGGCGGTCGGCCCTGAGGGCGCTCATCGCGACGTCGACGACCTGCTCGGGCGTACGGCGGTTCCCCACCGATGCGTCGTCGCCTGCGACATCGAAGAACGCGGTGTCCGTGGCACCCGGACTGACAGCGAGCACCCGGACTCCGGTGCCGCGCGTCTCGGACCACAGGGCACGGGTGAACGACAGCACGTAGGACTTGGTCGCGGCGTACACGGCCATGTGCGGAACCGGCTGGTACGCCGCCGTGCTGGCCACGTTGACGATCGCCCCATGCCCACGAGCGACCATCGGCGGCAGCAGCAGAGCAGTGAGCTCGCTGAGCGCAGTGATGTTCACCGCGATCTGCGTGGACACGTCCACCAGGCGCGCACCCGCCAGGTCCCCGTGGATGCCGAGTCCGGCGTTGTTGACCAGTACGTCGACAGAAAGACCCCGCTCCGACAGCGCCCGGACGATCCCTGCCGCCGCCCCAGCCACGCTGAGGTCAGCGGGCACGACGTCGACCCGGACGCCGAAGCGCCTCTCGAGGTCCTCGGCCTGCGCCCGCAGCACCGGCTCCCGCCGGGCGACCAGCACCAGGTCACCGCCCTCGGCAGCGACCCGCTCGGCCAGGGCGCGCCCGATTCCCGACGAGGCCCCGGTCACCAGCACGTGTTGCTTCTCGAAATAGCCTGCCATCTCACTCCTTAATTAAACCGACTCGTCGGTTTAATTAATAGCAGTAGGGTAGGCACATGACAAGGTCTTCGAGCGCCCCCGGCTCCCCGACGCGTCGGCCGCCCACCCGGGCCCACCCAGCACGGCGCCGCTTCGCGTGGGCGGATCCTCGACGCCGCGGCGGCGGTGTTCGCCCAGATGGGGTACGACAAGGCGCGGATGGACGACGTCGTCGAGACGAGCGGCATGACCAAGGGCTCGGTGTACTTCCACTTCGCGAACAAGGAAGCGCTGGCGGTCGCCGTACTCACCGAGAAGCATGCGTCCTGGCTCCACCAGGTTCGCTCGCGGCTGGCCGCCACACCGCCGGGTACCGAACGTCTCGAAGCCCTCCTGCCAGCGATGCTGGGCCTGCACCAGGAGGACCCCTACGCCTGGGCGGTCGCGCGCCTGACGCAGAACCTCTCCGAACTGCCCGCCACCCGTTCCCTCGCGGCCGAACTGACGCGGCGCTGGATCGACGACGTCGCGGCCCTGGTCCGCGACGCCCTGCCCGCCGCGGCCGATCCCCCGGTGGACCCGGTCGAAGTGGCCACCCTCCTCGTCGGCGCCTTCGACGGCCTGAAGGCCACGGTGCAGGTGCTGGCCGACGACCCGGGTGCCGCCGCCCGCCAACTCGAGAGCGGCGGCGCGCTCCTGATGAAGATGCTGCGTGCGGTGATCACGCCGCCGTGAGACTTCACCGGTCCGTCGCAGACCCGACGGATCGATGACCCGACTGGTCCACGGCCGGCGAACGGCAGCTCAGCCGTCGTCGCGCACGCCTCGTCCGAGGCCGGCGTCACGGGCCTTCACGATCGCTTCGGTCCGATGGGCGACGTGCAGCTTGTCGAGGATCGTGGTGACGTTGTTGGCCACGGTCTTCGGCGACAGGAACAGGCTCGCTCCGATCTCGGCATTGGTGAGACCACCGGCGACGCCGTTCAGGATGTCGCGCTCACGCGCCGTCAGTTCCGGGAAGGGCGGTTTGTCCGACCTTTCCGCCGACCGGGCGAACCACGACTGCATACGCTGGGCGAGCGCTGCACCGAAGACAGCCTGACCTGCGGCTGCTGCCCGCACGGCCGCCACGATGTCTCCGCCGTCGGACCCCTTGAGCAGATAGCCCGCAGCGCCGGCCGAGACCGCAGCGAAGACCGTGTCGTCATCGTCGAACATGGTGAGCACCAGCACAGCCGTCCCGGGACTCTTCGCGCGAACCTGCCCGGTCGCCTCGAGGCCGTGCAGGACGGGCATCTGGAGGTCCATCAGTACGACGTCCGGCCGGTGCTCCACACAGAGCCGGACCGCCTCGAGGCCGTCCTCGGCTTCGGCCACGACCTGGATGTCGGTGGTGCTGTCGAACACCGCGCGGAGTCCTTGCCGGACCAGCGGATGATCATCTGCCAGGACCACGGTCGTCATGGCGTCATTGTCCGCAAGGGGAAGACAACTTCGATACGGCCGCCACCAGGTGACGATCCGGCGGTGAACGTCCCCGCCAGTTCCTCGGCACGCTCCCGCATGCCGCTGAGCCCCACGCCCGGCTGCCACTCCCCGGCCGGAACCCCGTCATCGGTCACCAGGACCACCACATCTCGTTCACTGGGTGCGACCGTCACCGTCACGGACGAGGCGCCCGAGTGACGCACCACGTTGGTGACCGCTTCGACCACGGTCCGGAAGGCCGCGACCTCGACCGCAGCCGGCAGGACGACCTCACGGGGCAGCCGAAGGTCGAGGGCGAGACCGCCTTCGTCGGCGATCCGTTCCGCGTGCAGCCGAACTGCCCCGATGAAGCCGAGGTCGTCGAGGGCCGGTGGGCGCAGCCCGTAGACCAGACCTCGCAGGTCGTTGATGACCTGACTCGATGCGTCCTTCGCCCGGTCCAGATAGGTGCCGGCGCGGTCAGCGTCCTGAGCGATGCTGGACCGGGCTGCATCGAGATTGAGCCCGAGTCCGGTGAGCAGCGGTCCGAGTCCGTCGTGGAGGTCGCGTCGAAGCCGCCGTCGTTCCTCCTCGCGAGCGGCGACCAGTTGATGACGCGTGGTCAGCAGGTCGGCATTGAGCGCTTCGGCGTGGACAGAGCCGGCGATCAGCTGCGCCATCGTCGCCAGCACCTGACGGTCCCGGTCACCGATGGCGGCGAGGCCGTGCGGTGCAGCCGCTCCCATCAACGCGACCTGCTCGCCCTGATGGAACAACGGCCACGTCTGAGCCAGATCCGTCGGCTCGCCGTACGACGCGAGGACGACGTCGTTGCGCAGGACGGCGACGTACGGCAGCTTCAGCATCTCCGCCGCTGACCGGACCAGGTTCTCCACGACCGAGCCCTCGGAACTCAGGGCGTATCCAGCCGAACGCCGGATCAGGCTGTCGATGGCCCAGAGGTCATAGCGGAGCACGGGGACCGCGAGCGTCACGACGAACAGCAAGGGGGCCAGCCCCGATGCCCAGTCGGGCAAGGTCTCGGCGACCGCGAACGGGAACAGCGCCAGGGCCCCCACGACACCGGCAGCGCGCCACTGCAATTGCTTGCGTTCCAGGCCGCTCGAGCGGAAGCAGCGGATGACCACGCCGATCCCGGCCAGCACGCCGAGCAGGATCACCAGGGGCGTGGCGAAGCCGAGGGCGTTCCCGATGTCGACGATCGGCGTGCCGTCGATGAACCTGTTCGGATCGGCGTCACTGTCGGGCTGGATCGAACGGATCGCCGAGTCCCCGAGCAAGCCGCCGACCAGCACGACCCCGATCCCCCAGATCAGCACCCGGTCGAGCCAGCGACCCCAGCGTCCCGTCGGACGCCCCGAGGGGAATCGCACGTTGATCAGGCCCTCGAGCGCCGCCGGCACGAAAGCCAGGGAGCCGAACGTCAGCCCCCAGAGCGCGAGCTCGCCGCCGTGCCCCTCGTCCAGCGCCCAGTACGACGGCCCGACCACCACCAACATCAGAACGAGCGACATCGCCGCCAGTGCCAGCAACCAACCGAACGGCAGGTCGGGACGGCGGGCCATCAACACAGCGCCCATCAGTCCATAGGGAAGGACCTGGCAGGCGCTGTAGACGAACTCCGCGGACGCCAGACCGCTCGATGGATCGACGTTGCGCGCCAGCAGGAGGAAAGCGGCGAAGCCGGCGACCGTGCAGAGCAGCACGACAATCGCCAGCCCGTTGGCCTGGCGCAGAGCAAGTTGCCGCAGTGAGTTTCGCACGATGAGCCGAGCCTGCACCCTGCTCAACGGCGCGGCAATGGCCAACGCTCCCGCCCGTACGGGAAGACCTTCCCGCTGTTCCGGGAACCGGGCGGTGCGCCGGTGAGACGTCTCCCTGTTCGCGGGAACCGCGGACGGAGCACGGTCGGAGAACCAACCGTTTCTCTCCCCAAGGAGCACGTCATGAAGATCATCCGCTGGGCCGCCATCGCCGTCACCGCACTCTTCGTCCTGATGAACCTCGGCGCCGCCATCGACCCGGAACAGGCCGACAGTGTCCAGGCCGCCGGCGGCGTGCTCGCCGTCCTCGGGATCGCCGCCGTCCTGGGTCTTGTCTTCCGCCAGTCCTGGGGCCGGCTCGCCGTGATCGGGGTCGGCGCACTGAACGTCGTGGCTGGTGTCGCGGCGATCGTCGCCGACGAGGAGGGCGGCGCCATCGGCATCGTCGTCGGCGGCCTCGGCGCGGTCCTGGGCGCGCTCACTGACGACGGGACCGAGCCCCGTCCCGCGTCGGCGCACCGATGACAACCCCGTCGGTCGTCGGTACGGCGACGCTCCCCCGCGCGCAAGGAACCTGGCGCCAGCGCCTCGCCGCTGTCGCGGAATACCACACGGGCGGCGAGTGGGTCCGCGACCAGGGGCTCCGGGTGGCCGACATGCGGCTCGGGCCGGCCGGGCTCGTGCCCCAGGTCGCCCTCGCCGTCAGTCCTCGCGCCGCTCACGACGTCCTCGGACGGCACGACGACGCCCTGGACAAGAACACGCCCTTCAATGTGCAGCGACGGCTTCTCGGGAGGCACAGCGGACGCCCGTCCGATGACCTGTTCCACATGACCTACCAACCGTGGCTCAGCCGCAAGCGTGCCCTCCAGCCGGTCTTCACCAAGCCGCAGGTGTCAACGTACGGCGGAGGCATGGCGGCGATCGCCGAGGAACAGGTGCAGCGGTGGGCAAGGGCAGTGGAGGTCGACGTCGGTAGAGCCACTCGCGTACTCACCCTGGAAGTGCTCGGCCGTTCCGTGTTCGGGCTGCATCTGGGCGATCGCGCAGAGGTGCTGGCCCCGCACGTCGACGTGATCATGACGTACCTGCTGGAACGCGCGGTGCGACCCGCTCGGGCGCCGTACTGGCTCCCGACGCCGGTGCGCGGCAGGTTCTTCGAGGCCTGGGCAGCGATCGACGAGCTCAGCAACGAAGCGATGACGACCTGCCGACAGGATCCCGATCACGAGGCGCCGTTGATTCGCCAACTGCTCGCGGCTGTGGACCCGGAGACCGGGCAGGCTCTCAGCGACGAACAACGCCGCGCCGACCTGCTCGCCTTCCTGCTCGCCGGTCACGACACCACGTCGACGACGCTCGCCTACGTGCTGTGGCAGGTGGGCCACCGCCCCGACATCCAGACGCGTCTGCATGCCGAGGTCGACGCGCTGGGCGAGCGGTCGCTGACCACCGACGACGTGTCGAACCTGCCGTACACGGTCCAGGTCATCCACGAGGCGATGCGACTGTGCCCGCCCGTTCCCGGGGTGGCCCGGTCCGCGACCCGCGATGTCGAGGTCGACGGCTTCCGGGTGCCGCAGGGCTACACCGTGATCGTGCCGATCTACGCGCTGCACCGCGATCCGAGGGCCTGGGCGGCACCGCTGGCCTTCGACCCCGACCGGTTCGCGCCCGAGCGCCGCAAGGGCATTGATCGCTGGCAGTACCTCCCCTTCGGGGGTGGTCCCCGCAGCTGCATCGGCGACCACTTCGCGATGCTGGAGGCCACGCTCGCCCTGGCGACGGTGGTCCGCTCGACGGCGATCAAGTCGGTGCGGCCAGGCTTCCCCCTCGCGCTGGGCGCCACGCTCACCGCGGCCGAACCCGTCCCGCTGCGGTTCACACCACGCTGAAATGCAAGATGCCGTCCCGAGGGACGGCATCTTGCATTTCGGTGGAGCTGAGGGGATTCGAACCCCTGACCCCCTGCATGCCATGCAGGTGCGCTACCAGCTGCGCCACAGCCCCAAACTCAGTTTCTCCGCCGGAGCGGATCAACCTGCGGAATACTAACCAACCCTGCCCGAGGAGGTGAAATCGGGGTCAGAGGTTGTACGCCGCGAGCAGCCAGTCACCCGTCGGTCGCTGCTCCAGGAACACGCGTCCGCAGTTGCCGATCGCCCGCAGATCCCGTGCGGTCGCGAGCGGCCAGCCCAGGAAAGCGACCAGTCCGGCGCGCGCAGCCGCACCGTGGGTGACCGCGACACCCGTCTCCCCCGGCCCCAGCGCGTCGGCCAGGTCGTGGAGCGCGGCACTGATGCGATCAGCCACCTCGAGGGGCGATTCCGCTCCGGGGATGCCGACCCATTCGTCGCGACGGAACCGGTCGAAGGCGCCCGCGTCGCGCACGCGGAGCTCGTCGTGGGTCAGCCCCTCGAACTCCCCCAGCGTGAACTCCCTCAGCCGGGCGTCGTACGACGGCACGAGGCCTGCCTCCTTGGCGACCTCGTCCGCGGTCATCCGGGCCCGGGCCAGGTCGCTGGACCAGACCAGGGTGGGCTCCAGCGCCGCGATCAGCGGGGCGACCGAGCGTGCCTGGTCGACCCCGACGTCATCGAGTTCGACGTCGATCTGTCCCTGGATCCTGTGGGCGGCGTTCCATGCCGTCCGGCCATGCCGGAGCAGCACGATCCGACGCGCAGGCGTCTCGTTCCCCACCAGCGCTACTCGACGACCGAAGGGCCCGCGATCTCGGCCGGCAGTTCGATGACCGGGCAGTCACGCCACAGGCGCTCGAGGGCGTAGAACTCGCGCTCCTCGCTGTGCTGCACGTGGATGACGATCTCGCCGAAGTCGAGCAGGACCCAGCGGCCGTCGCGGTGGCCCTCACGGCGGATCGGCTTGGAACCGAGGTCGCGCAGCTTGTCCTCGATCTCCTCGACGATGGCGCGGACCTGGCGGTCGTTGGCGCCCGAGGCGAGCAGGAACGCGTCGGTGATGGCGAGCTGCTCGCTGACGTCGAAGGCGAGCTGGTTCGTGGCGAGCTTGTCGGCAGCGGCGAGGGACGCTGCGCGGATGAGTTCGACGGCGTGGTCGGTGGCGGTCATGAGTCTCCGGACTGAACTTGGTGTGACACGGGACGTGGGTAGAGCCCGTGCTTGGTGATGTATTGCACGACGCCGTCAGGCACGAGGTACCAGACAGGCTGGCCCCTTCGTTGCCTCTCGCGGCAGTCGGTCGAGGAGATCGCCAGTGCGGGGATCTCCACCATGGTGACGCGCTCAGACGGAATCTTTGCCAACGTCGCAGGGTCCATCTCTGCGCCCGGGCGGGTACACCCGACGAAATGGGCCAGTTCGAAGAGCTCTTCGGCGTCGCGCCAGCTGAAGATGTCGGTCAATGCGTCCGAGCCGGTGATGAAGTAGAGATCGGCTTCCGGGCGCTCCTTGCGGAGGTCGCGCAGCGTGTCGATCGTGTACGTCGGCCCGTCCCGGTCGATGTCGACCCGGCTCACCGTGAACCGCGGATTCGCGGCCGTGGCGATCACCGTCATCAGGTAGCGGTGCTCGGCTGGCGCGACCTCGCGGTCGGCCTTCTGCCACGGTTGGCCGGTCGGGACGAAGACGACTTCGTCGAGGTCGAACCAGCCCTGGACCTCCGACGCCGCCACGAGGTGGCCGTGGTGAACGGGGTCGAAGGTGCCGCCCATCACCCCGACCCGGGCGCGGCGTCCGGGCTCGGTGGGCGTCACCGGCAGGTCAGCTGTGTTCGCGGCCGCCGCCGAAGGCGACCAGACCGATCAACAGGAGCAGGAGGAGCGCCAGGACGCCGCCACCGATGAGCCACGGGTTGACGGCGGGCTCGCCGTGCTCCTCGGCGGCACTGGCAACGACGAGAGCAAGGGTGCTGATCTGGCTGAGCATGGCCGGATCCTATCCAATGTCAGTGCAGGGCGAAGTCGACGCCCAGGAACAACAGCGTGAAACGGATCGTGCGACCGATGAAGACCGTCGGAATGAACGCCCACATCGGCATCTTGAGCAGTCCGCCCACCGCGGCCATCACCAGCAGCGGCGGAATGCCGACCGAGGCCGCCACGAACATCACGAAGATCGCGTACCAGGGGCGGCCCTGCATCCGGGCGACCCACTTCTCGTAGCCGGCCTTCACCTTCGGCGAGGACAACTTCTTCTGGGCCCAGGCCGAATCGGCCCCGCGACGGGCCGCTTCGTACCAGACCACCTTGCCGACGGTCGCGCCCGCGCCGGCCGCGATACCCAGCGCGATCGCGGTCGCCGTACCACCGTCGGCGGCGCCGGCGCCGACGATGTAGACCTCCATCGGGAGGAAGGGAAGCAGGGCCGAGGCAATGCTGAAGGCGAAGGTCGTCAGCCACAGGATCATGCCGGCCCCCGCGTCACTGGTCCGCGACCTGCTCGCGCGCGGGAATCGGAACCCCGAGCTTCAACAGCCAGCCCAGCGAAACGCACTTCAGGACCAGCAGGGCCACCGCGATCACGATGCCGAGCCACACCCAGCCGGTCACGAGCAGGATCACCGCGAAGGCGCCGGAGTTGGCGGCCTTCCCGATCCGCGACCAGTTCCAGAGGTAGATCCGGCGGTCGACGACGTGGAAGTAGTTGGGACTGCGAATCGGCCAGGCGAGGAACGCCAGCGAGAGGTACATGTCGATCACCATGAACTCGAACAGGTAGATCGCGATCGGGATCCCGATCCACGTCATCGGTTCGTCGCTGAGGTAGCCGGTCGGCTCGAGCCAGATCAGCCCGACGTACAGCGCACCGCAACTGAGGCGGTCGCACATCATGTCGACGACCGCACCCATCCGGGTCTCGCAGTCGAACCAGCGCGCCCACTCGCCATCGATGCTGTCGCCCACCCAGTAGACGACGAGTCCGACGACGATCAGCGTGAGGCTTTCGTCGTACGCCGCCCAAACGGCAATGGCCAGGGTGATGACCGTCCGGATGAACGTGATGATGGTGGCTCCGGTGAAGAGCCTTTCAACGGACGGATCCGCGTAGATCCGGTCCGGGGAGCCTGCCATGTCGCGAAACCTACCGCGCGCCCGAAGAACGTCCGACGACACACCCCCAGTAGTTCCCGGGATTCATCGACCGTCCACCTCCGTTGCCTAGCGTCGCAACGTGATCTGGCTGGCTGTCGTCTTCGCGCTCGCGAGCGCTGCGACCACCGCGGTGTCGACCTCGACCCAGCACCTCGCCACCGGAAAGGCACCCTCCGGCACCGGCGCGACAGGCCTCATGCGGTTCCTCGTACGACGACCCGAATGGCTGCTCGCCCTTGCCCTGGGGCCGGTCGGCTTCACCTTCCACGTGCTGGCGCTCGACAACGGGCCGATCGCCATCGTGCAACCGATCGCCATCATGGGCATCGTCTTCGCCGTCCCGATCCGGGCCGCCCTCGCACGAACCTGGCCAGCGCGCGCCGAACTCGGCGCCGTGGCCGTGACGGCGCTCGCCATCGCCGTACTGCTCCTCGCCTCCGACGTCCGTCAGACCGCCAGCGGGCCGGACCCCTTCACCCTGCTGGTCGCGTCCTGCGCGTGCGGGATGGCCGCTCTCGCGGCCCTGGTGATCGCCGGAGCCCTCACCCGACCGGTGCCCCGGGCCTTCGTGCTGGGCTGCGCATCGGGCGTTCTCTTCGGCCTCATGGCCGTCCTGATCGAGGCCTGCCAACTGCACCGCGACGAACACGGCTGGGTCGGACTCGCCGCCACCTGGCTCCCCTACGCCCTCGTCGCGGCCGGCCTCGGCGGCATCTCCGTCAATCAGCTCGCCTACCGTTCGGCCCGGCTGTCCGCCTCGATGCCGGTCCTGAACGTCGTGAACTGTCTGCTCACCCTCGGATTCGCCCACGTCGTCTTCCGCGAGGTCCCCGCTCACACCCCGGGGTCGGCTCTGACGTCCCTTGCGGCACTGCTGGCGATGGCGTGGGGCCTGTGGCGCCTGGCACGCCTGGAGGAGCTAGCGGGTGTGCCCGTCGCCGATGACGACGTACTTGGTCGACGTCATCTCGGGCAGCCCCATCGGACCGCGCGCGTGTAGCTTCTGCGTGCTGATGCCGATCTCGGCCCCGAAGCCGAACTCGCCGCCATCGGTGAAACGGGTGGATGCGTTGACCAGCACCGCAGCCGAGTCGACCTCCGCCACGAACCGGCGTGCAGCGCCCTGGTCCTCGGTGACGATCGCGTCCGTGTGACCGCTGGACCAGGTCTGGATGTGCTCGAGGGCGGCGTCCAGGTCGGGTACGACGCGGGCGGCGATGTCGAGCGACAGGTACTCGGTGCTCCAGTCGGCGTCGGTGGCCGGGAGGACTCCGTCGTGGGCCGCGAACGCGTCGTCGCCGTGCAGGACGACGCCGGCAGCCTGGAGCGCAGCGACCACGCGCGGCAGGAAGTCGGCGGCCACGTCGGCGTGGACCAGCAGCGACTCGGCGGCGTTGCAGACGCTGGTGCGGTGCGTCTTGGAGTTCAGGACGATCGACAGCGCCTTCTCGAGGTCGGCGGCCGCGTCGACGTACACGTGGCAGTTGCCGACGCCCGTCTCGATGACCGGCACGGTCGACTCGTTCACCACCGACTGGATCAGGCCGGCACCCCCACGCGGGATGAGGACGTCCACCAGGCCGCGCGCCCGCATCAGCGCCTTGACGCTGTCGTGGGTGTCACCCGGGACCAGCTGGATGACGTCGGGGTCGAGCCCCGAGGCCTCGACCGCGTCCCGGAGCACCGCCACGATGGCGGCGTTGCTCGACCGAGCCGAGGAACTGCCGCGCAACAGCACGGCGTTGCCGGACTTCAGGCAGATGCCGGCCGCGTCCGCGGTGACATTGGGCCGGGCCTCGTAGATCATGCCGACGACACCGAACGGCACCCGGATCTGGCGCAACTCGAGCCCGTTGGCGAGCACCCCACCGCGCACCACCTCGCCGACGGGGTCGGCCAGGCCGGCGACGTCACGCAGGCCCTGGGCCATGTCGGCCAGGCGCGCGTCGGTGAGTCGCAGGCGGTCGATGATGTTGTCCGGCGTACCGCCCTCGACCGCCCGAGCGACGTCCTCCGCGTTGGCCGTGAGGATCTCCCCGGACCGCGACAGGAGCGCGTCGGCCATGGCCTGCAACGCGGCGTCCTTGGCCGCCCTGGTGGCGAGTGCCAGCCCTCGGCTGGCAACGCGCGAACGCTGGGCCGCGCTGATGACCGACAACCGGCCGGGGACTTCGGGAGTACTGCTCACTGGAAGAGATTAGGGCCTGAGACGCCGTCACACGGACGGCGTCTCAGGCCCTATCGAAGTGTCGAGCGTCAGGCGCAGGGACGACGCTTCGGCTCGATGCCGGTCCGGTGCGTGACGTTGCGGTTGTCCCACATCGCGCGCCAACGGAGGTTGTAGGTCCTGAGCACGGCCGGGTCGTGGATCTCGTAGGTGACCTCGTCGCTACCGAGTGCGGGCGCCGACCAGTTCTCCGAGCCGGTGAAGACGACCTTGTCGGCGCGGCCGCGGAAGGTGCCGTCGATCGTCATCACCTTCAGGTGGGAGTAGCACCGCGTTCCGTAGACCTGCTTCTCGCCACCGGTCGAGAGCTTCATCCCGAAGTCCCAGTCGGCAGCCTTCACGCTGATGCGGGAGCCCTTGAGGATCCGGACGACTTCCTTGCTGATGACCGAACCGATCACCGCGACCGTGCAGCCCTCGCGCTTGCGCGCGGCGACGGCCTTCGCGATCCGGTTCCCGCGCGTGCCGTACCAGGCGTACATCGCGATCCGGACCACGGTCTTGCCGCTGGCACCGTAGCCGGGCTTGGTCCGGCAGTGGATCTGGCGCACGCGGTCGAGCACGGCATCTCCGGAGCTCGTGAACCGCACGCTCTCGCGCGGGGCCGACAGGCGCTGGTAGAACACGCCGAGGGTCTCGGTGCGGTAGGTGACTCGTCGGGGCGACACGGCCCGGTCGAACTTCAACTGGTTGAAGATCGCCAGGAAGCTTCGGTACAGGTCGTGGTTGCCGTAGACGGTGTAGGCGTCGTTCCACTGTCCGCGAACGGCGCCACCGCTGAGGTTGGCCGAGCTGTTGATGACCACACTGGTGGCCGCACCCGCCCGGCTGAACGTGTACGTCTTCATGTGCATGTTGCCGCCACGCGAACCGTTGCGGCACGCCTTGCGGCAGATGATCAGGAAGCTCTTGGCCCTCGGGTTCTTGCCGAACTTGGCCTGCAGGCCCTTCTCCACCGGGCCGATGAGGTTCGCGTTGACAACGATCTGGACGTTGACCCCGCGGTCCTTCGCCGCCTTCAGCAGGGTGGCGGTGTCGCTGCGGTCGATGTTGTACGAAGCGAACCGGATCGTCGCACCAGGCGGCGTGTTGCGGATGCCGTCGTGCACGCGCTTCAGGATCGCCGTACGACCCTCGTAGGTGCCGTTCGGCGTGTTGAAGACCGGACCGACGGGCGGGAGCCAGGTGGGGACGGAGGCGGCCGTCGCAGATGCGACCGACGCTTCGGGCGCGGCGCTGGCGCCCGCCACCTGCCCCGAGCCTGTGAGCAGGCCGAGCACGAGGAGGGAAGCTGCAGCAACGATCTTCATGGAGAGAACCCTAACCGAGAAGTTTTACAGGCGTGGTCATACGCGGCCATACAAACCGCCGGACAAAACCGAAGGACGCCGCACCAAAGTACGACGTCCCTCGGTCGAAACGAAACTGTCAGCCCTTGCGCTTGACGATCTCGGCGGTCACGGCGGGCAGCACGGAGTGCAGGTCCCCCACGACGCCGAAGTCGACGAGCTCGAAGATCGGGGCTTCTTCGTCCTTGTTGACGGCGATGATCGTCTTCGACGTCTGCATGCCGGCGCGGTGCTGGATCGCACCGGAAATGCCGTTCGCGACGTACAACTGCGGCGAGACGACCTTGCCGGTCTGGCCGACCTGGAAGGCGTGCGGCTTCCAGCCGGAGTCGACGGCGGCACGCGAGGCGCCCACGGCTGCGCCGAGTGCGTCGGCGAGGCCCTCGACCGCGGTGAAGTCGCCGCCGGTGCCACGACCACCGGAGACCACGATCGCGGCCTCGGTGAGCTCGGGACGACCGGTGGCCTGACGCGGCTGCGAGGCCACGATCTGGGCGGTCTTGGCGGCGTCGGAGATCGTCGCAGCGAACTGCTCGACAGCGCCGGCGCCGGCACCCTCTTCAGGAGCGGCAGCGTTGGGCTTGACCGCGATGATCGGCGTGCCCTTGACGACCTTGGCCTCGACGGTGAAGTTACCGGCGAAGACGGACTGGGTCGTGACGATGTCGTCACCGTTGACCTGGACGTCCACGGCGTCGGTGATCAGGCCCGAGGAGAGCTTGATCGCGAGGCGACCGGCGATCTCCTTGCCCTCGGCCGAGGCCGGGATCAGGATCGCGGCGGGCGAGGACGCAGCAGCGATCTGCTCGAGCACCTCGGCCTTGGGGGCCACCAGGTAGCCCTTGATCTCCGCGTCGTCGACGACGTAGACCTTGTCTGCGCCGTAGGCCTTGACGGCGTCAGCAGCGGCAGCGGCCTGGTCGGCCCCACCAATGAAGACGGCCGACGGGGAGCCGATCCGCTTGGCGATCGCCAGCAGCTCGTACGTGGGCTTCTTGACAGCACCGTCGACGTGGTCGACGAGAACGAGAACTTCAGACA
Source organism: Nocardioides sp. WS12 (assembly GCF_014108865.1). Taxonomy (NCBI): domain Bacteria; kingdom Bacillati; phylum Actinomycetota; class Actinomycetes; order Propionibacteriales; family Nocardioidaceae; genus Nocardioides; species Nocardioides sp. WS12. The sequence goes on from NZ_CP053928.1 coordinate 3,992,224, forward strand.
TGGCTCAGGCTCCTCAGATGAACTTCTTGGACGCAAGGAACTCGACCAGCGCCGTGGCGCCCGATCCGTCCTCGTCCTTGACGATCTCGCCGGCGGTGCGCGCCGGGCGTTCGGTCACGGTCTCGACCTTGGTCCAGGCAGCGTCGATGCCGACCTCGGAAGCGTCCACGCCGATGTCGGCAAGAGTGAGCGCCTCGAGGGGCTTCTTCTTCGCAGCCATGATGCCCTTGAAGGACGGGTAGCGCGCCTCGCCCGACTGGTCGGTGACCGAGAGGACCAGCGGCAGCGTGCCGCCGACGACCTCGGTCGCGGAGTCACCGTCACGCTTGATGCGGACCTGGTCGCCCTGCGACTCGACGACGGCGGCGAGGGTGACCTGCGGGAGGCCGAGGCGCTCGGCGAGCATCGCCGGCACCACGCTCAGGCCGGCGTCGGTCGACGCGAGGCCACCGATGATGAGCTCGGGAACACCGATCTTCTCGATCGCCTTGGCGAGCACCAGCGACGTGGCGATGGCATCCGAACCGGCGATGGCGTCGTCCTGCACGTGGACGGCCTTGTCGGCGCCCATCTGCAGCGCCTTACGCACGGCGGCCTCAGCGGCGGCGGGACCCACGGTCAGCGCGGTGACGGTGATCTCCTCGTCGGGGCGCTTCTCCTTGATCTGGAGAGCCTGCTCGACGGCGTACTCGTCGAGCTCCGAGAGGAGACCGTCGACGCCGACGCGGTCAACAGTGTTGTCCGCCTCGAACTTCCGGTCGCCCGTCGCGTCGGGAACGTACTTCACAAGAACGACAATGTTGGAGAGAGTCATGGTTGTGGCCGGACCGGCCCCTTCCTGTGCAACGAGCCCCGCGCCGTAGTTGGCGCAGGGAACAACTGTGTGGTCCTGTTCAGGACAGCGTTCGGCAGGCTACCGTCCGGTACCCCGCCGCGGAAACCGCATGGCAGTGGACTACCTCACATGTCCCTGACCCAAGTGGCGGTCAGGGACGAACGATCCGCTCGACGAGCCGCCCAGCGACGAGGTAGACGACCGCGGCGATCCCGTAATTGAACAGCGCCGTCTTGACCAGGTCGTTCTTGCCCGTGAACTCCTTGACCGGGTTGTCCAGGTCGAAGAATCCGAGATCGAAGGCATTGGCCAGGTCACGCACGATCTTGACCAGGTCGTTGTTGGCGTTGGCTTCGAGCGCGAACGTGAAGGCAGCGGCAGCGAGGATCAGGGCGAGGGTCACGCAGACCCCCCAGATCACCCGCGCTCCGAGATCCCGCCAGCGGGCCGCCGTCAACGCGCGGCTCGACGATGCCGGGTCGACGGTCGCCGCCCCGGTCCCCTCGATGTCGTCCGACATGTCGCTCACCGCCCTTCGAAGGTGGCCTTGCCCGGCCCGTTCTCGATGAAGGACGCCATCCCCGTACGGCTGTCCTCGGTCGCGAAGATCGACGAGAAGTGCTGACGCTCGATCTGGAGGCCGGTCTCGAGGTCGGACTCGAGTCCACGGTCGACCGTCTCCTTGATGGCACGCAGGGCGTACGGCGCCGCGGTGGCGAAGCGCGCAGCCCAGGCGACGGCTTCGGTGTAGACATCGGCAGCCGGGATCACCCAGTCGACGAGGCCGATCGCGAGCGCCTCCTCCGCCTTGACGAAGCGACCGGTGTAGAGCAGGTCCTTGGCCCGGCTCGGGCCGATCAGACGCGGCAGGCGCTGGGTGCCGCCGGCTCCCGGGATGATGCCGAGCAGGACCTCGGGCTGACCGAGGACGGCGTTCTCGGCGGCGAAGCGGACATCGGCCGCCAGCGCGAGCTCACAGCCACCGCCAAGGGCGTAGCCGTTGACCGCGGCGACCACGGGCTTCGGGATGCGGGCGATGGCGTTCACCGCACCCTGCAGCGCCTCGACCCGGTCGACCATGTCCGCGTAGGACATCGTCGACATCTCCTTGACGTCGTTGCCGGCAGCGAAGACCTTCTCGCCACCCCAGACCACCACGGCCCGCACATCGGCGCGTCCCGCGGCCTCGGCAGCCGCGTCACGCAGCTCGTCCTGGACCTGGATGCTGATGGCGTTCATCGCCTTCGGGCGGTCGAGTCGGATCGTGCCGACGCCGTCGGCAACTTCCAGGCGCACGAACTCGCTGGTCATCTGCTCCCTCTCGTGTGGTGACGCTCTACTGGGGCTCCCCCTCCCGCATTGTGCCGCTCCTCACCCCGTCGAGGTACAGAACCCCGGGACTTGAACACATTGACGGCACAATGACGGCGTGACTCCCGGACTTTGGCGATCCCTCGATGAACGTGCCGCGGTGTGGCCCGGTCGCAACTGGCCACTGGGTGCAACCTGGTCGGCCGAGTCGACGAACTTCGCCGTCTACTCCCCCAACGCGACCGGCATGTGGCTGTGCCTGCTCGACGACGCCCCCGGCGACGGGGAGCAGCGCTTCGCCCTGACCGAGCAGTCCCTGGGCATCTGGCACGGCGCCTTGCCCGAGATCGCCCCGGGCACTCGCTACGGCTATCGCACGGAAGGGCCGAGCGATGAAGCCGAAGGCATGCGGTTCGACCCGGACATCCTGCTGCTCGATCCGTACGGCCTGGCCGTGTCCGGAACCGCGGGCAACGCCGCCAGCGTCGTGGTCGACCCGTCCTTCGACTGGTCCGGCGACACCCGACACCGTCGGCGCTGGCTCGACTCGGTGATCTACGAACTCCACGTCAAGGGCTTCACGAAGCTGCACGACCGGATCCCCGAGGACCTGCGCGGCACCTACGCGGGGCTCGGGCACCCCGTCGTCACCGACTACCTGCGCGACCTCGGCGTCACCGCCGTCGAACTGCTCCCGGTGCACCAGTTCTTCTCCGAACCGGCGCTCGTCGAGCGCGGCGTCACCAACTACTGGGGCTACAACCCGGTCAGCTACTTCGCCCCGGACGCCGGCTACTCCGCGTCCGGTGACCGCGGACAGCAGGTCACCGAGTTCAAGCAGATGGTCAAGGATCTGCACGCAGCCGGGATCGAAGTGATCCTCGACGTCGTCTACAACCACACCGCCGAAGCCGGGCCCGACGGACCGACGTACTCCTTCCGGGGACTGGACGACCGCGGCTTCTACCGCCGGGTCCCACCCGGCAGCGCCAACGAGGGCGTGTACGACGACACGTACTGGGACGTGACCGGTTGTGGCAACACGGTGAACTCCGAGGACCCGCTGGCGCTGCGGCTGATCCTCGACTCGCTGCGGTACTGGGTGAGCGAGATGCACGTCGACGGCTTCCGGTTCGACCTGATGTCGGCGATCACCCGGACCGCCGGGCCTGACGCGATCCGCGTCGACATGGCGTGCAAGTTGCTCATCGCGATCGGCCAGGACCCCGTGCTGCGGCACGTGAAGCTGATCGCCGAGCCGTGGGACGTGTCGATGGACGGGTACCTCGTCGGCGGCATGCCGCCGCCGTGGGTGGAGTGGAACGACCAGTTCCGCGACACCATCCGCGACTTCTGGCGCGGCCAGACCCAGGGCTCGCACGCGGTCGCCACCCGGCTCGCCGGATCGGCGGACCTGTATGCGGACGACGGCCGGTCGGCGTACAACTCGGTCAACTTCGTGACGGCCCACGACGGCTTCACCGTGCGCGACCTGGTCTCCTACGACAACAAGCACAACGAGGCCAACGGCGAGGACAATCGCGACGGCACCGACAACAACCGCTCCTGGAACCACGGCATCGAGGGCGAGACGGACGATCCGGAGATCGTGGCGTTGCGACGGCGGCAGGCGGCGAACCTGATGGCAACGCTGTGCCTGTCGAATGGCGTGCCCATGCTGACCGCCGGCGACGAGCGCGGCCGCACCCAGGGCGGCAACAACAACCCGTACTGCCAGGACAACGAGATCTCGTGGATCGATTGGCGCGGCGACGACGCATGGCTCGACGTCTACGACGTGACCCGGACTGCCCTGCAACTGCGCCGCGAACACCCGGCCCTGCGCCAACGGCACTGGTTCGAGGGACGGCCCACGATCATCGGCGGCCCCAAGGACCTCGCCTGGCTGCACCCGTCAGGGCGCGAGATGACCGATCAGGAGTGGTACGACGCCGACCTCGACACGATCGGAATGTTCGTCTCCGGCAAGCCCCTGCGCTCCCCCGGACCCCGCGGCGAACAGCAGATCGACACGTCGTTCCTGCTGTGGTTCCACGCCGGCGCGGACCCGGTCACGGTGTTCCTGCCCGACAACGACTGGGTGCGCGCCGGGAAGGTCGTGCTCTCGACCGACACCGGCCTGCCGTCCGGGACGAAGCTGGTGGTCGGCGAGGAACTGGTCATCGGGCCGCGGAGTGTGGTGGTCATGCAGGAGACCGAGGCCTGACATGGTGCGGCCCGCGAAGGCACTGGACCAGGTGGTCCGCAACCGGATCGCCCCACCCCTCAAGGACCTCGGGTTCACCCGCAAGGGTCGGAGGTTCACGTTCGAGCGGCCGGACGGCGCCCGGGCCGTCGCGACCGTCCGCCCGTTCACCCTCGGCAGGAACGACGCCGAGTTCCACGTCGACTTCTTCGCCCAGCCGCGTGTCTGGCGCGACTTCATGGCGCTCGAGGGTCGCGACCCCGACTGGCACCTCTGGAGTCAACGCGTCCTGGTTCCCGGTGCACCGGGAACGATGCGGGACCACTGGTCCTTCGACCTCGGCGACCTCGAGGCCGGAGCCTCGCTCACCGAGGAACTGGCCCAGCTGGCGCACACCGCCGTGTCCTTCCTCGAACCGTCCGCCCTGCTCACCCACGTCCACTCGAACCCGTACCTCCCTGGGCTCGGCAGCCGCCGCGCGGTGGTCGTCGCCACCCTGCTCGCTGCGACAGAAGGGCCGTCACCGGAGCTGGACGCGATGCTCCTCGCGTTCGACCAGGACCCCGACTGGCCCGACTTCAACCCAGCGTTCACCGCGTTCGTCCGCTCCCGGCTTGCCGGGCGCTGACCCTTCCCCCACTCGGAGACCGTGACTAGGTTGTGGGAACGCTTCACCAACTCTCGGGAGGTTCACCCATGCCCAGCCTCAGGTCCCTTGTCGGCGCCATCCTCACGTCGGCAGTCGCGACCGGGCTCACCGCCACCCTCGCGGTCACGCCCGCCACGTCCAGCCCATCGGCGTCATCCAGCCCGTCCGGTTCGCCCGCTGCCCAGGGCGACATCCTCGAAGCCGTCCAGAACCTGCCGGGCGTCACCTCGGTCATCGAGGCCACCGCCCCCGCCGGCTACCGGTTCTTCAAGCTCACCTTCCGCCAGCCCGTCGATCACCGTGACCCGGAGGCGGGCACCTTCGAGCAGCGCCTGACCCTGCTGCACAAGGACGCGGCACGTCCGATGGTGATGTACACGAGCGGCTACAACGTCTCCAGCAACCCCAGCCGCAGCGAGCCGACCCAGATCGTCGACGGCAACCAGTTGAGCATGGAGTACCGCTTCTTCTCGACGTCGATCCCGGCGCAGCCCAACTGGTCGGAACAGCTCACCATCTGGCAGGCGGCCTCCGACCAGCACCGCATCATCAAGGCGTTCAAGCGGCTGTACCGCGAGAACTGGCTCACGACCGGCGGTTCCAAGGGCGGCATGACCGCGACGTACCACCGACGGTTCTTCCCCGACGACGTCGACGGCACGGTGCCCTACGTCGCCCCGAACGACGTCGACAACGAGGACGACTCGTACAACGAGTTCCTGGCGAACGTCGGCACCGACCCGCAGTGCCGCACCGATCTGACCGCCGTCCAGCGCCGGATCCTCGGTCCGGACCGGGCATGGTTCCTCGAACGCACCCGCCAGGACGCGGAGGCGACCGGCGACACCTGGGACGTACTCGGCAGTCTCGACCGCGGCATGGAGATCGCCGTCATCGACCTCTATTTCACCTTCTGGCAGTACTCGCCACAGTCAGCATGTGCGGCCGTCCCGCAGGCCGACGCGACCAAGGAGGAGGTCTGGGACTGGACCCTGGGCGTCGTTCCGTTGACCGGATACCTCGACCAGGGCCTGCTCGGAACGCTGCCGTACTACTACCAGGCGGCCTACCAGCTCGGCTGGTACGAGGCGTACGAGGAGCCGTTGGCCGACGTGCTCCAGCACCCGGGCGGCTGGGGCGGGGCAAACTTCGTCCCCGCTGAGCTGAAGCCGATCGACTTCGACCGCCGGGCCATGGCCGACATCGACCGCTGGGTCCGGACCCGTTCGACCGAGATGCTCTACGTGTACGGCGGCAACGACCCGTGGGGCGCCGAGGCCTTCGACTGCGGCCGACGCGCCGCGCAACGGGCGTGCTCGGTGCACGTCGTCGAGGGCGGCACCCACGGCGCCCGCATCGCCCAACTGCCGGAGGCGGAGCGTGTGAGCGCTACTGCGCAGATCCGGGCGTGGGCAGGCCTCGACGCTGCGGGCGCACGCCCCCAGCGCCACCCGTCGCTCGACCGGGCGCCGGACTACCTGCGCCCGCCGGGACGCTGAGCCGGGGCGCTCAGGCGAGCGCCACGACGCCGAGCTCGGCCGTTGCGACCAGTAACGGGTTCGTCGGCAGCACCCGCACGGTGTAGCCGAACGGGCCCGAGCGGCCGAGCTCGAGCTCGCCATCGAAACGGTGCCGCCCGCCGTCGTACGACTCGACGAGGGTGAGGGGTGTCGTGGTCGCGTCGACGATGTCGTCCTCGGCGTCGACGCGGCCGTGGACCAGCTGGACCTGGACGTCCTCGGGTGACAGTTCGCCGAGGGCGACGTACGAATGCACGGCCAGGGTGGCGCCGACCTCGGCGGCGTCCTCGACGCCCTGCGCTTCGACGTGCTCGACGCGCACCTGCGGCCAGGCCGCACGCACGCGGGCCTTCCATGCGGCGAGGTCGCGGGCGCCGTGATCGGCGGCGGCCAGTGCGCGGGCGTTGCGGACGGCCGGCGCATAGAGCTGGGCGACGTAGTCGCGCACCATCCGGGTCGCGAGCACCTTGGGGCCGAGGGTGGTCCAGGTGTGGCGCAGCATCTCGACCCAACGGGCCGGGACGCCCTCGTGGTCGAGGTCGTAGAACCGCGGTGCGACCTCGGACTCGATCAGGTCGTAGAGAGCGGACGCCTCGAGGTCGTCGCGCTTGTCGGAGTAGTCCTCCAGTCCGTCGGCGGACGGGATCGGCCAGCCGAACTCCGGGTCGTACCACTCGTCCCACCAGCCATCGAGGATGGAGAGGTTGAGGCCGCCGTTGAGCGCGGCCTTCATGCCGGACGTACCGCAGGCTTCGTACGGGCGCAGCGGATTGTTGAGCCACACGTCGCAGCCCGGGTAGAGCGGGAGCGCCAGGGCGATGTCGTAGTTCGGCAGGAACACGATCCGGTGCCGCACGTCCTCGGCATCCGCGAAGCGCACCAGTTCCTGGATCAGCCGCTTGCCGCCGTCATCGGCCGGGTGCGACTTGCCCGCGACGACCAGCTGGATCGGTCGCTCCGGGTCAAGCAGCAGGGCCTTGAGCCGCTCGGGATCGCGCAACATCAGCGTCAGTCGCTTGTACGACGGCACGCGACGAGCGAACCCGATGGTCAGCACGTCCGGGTCGAGTGCCTCGTCGATCCAGCCGAGTTCGGCCGGTGCTGCGCCGCGCTTCTCCCACGACCGGCGCAGACGACGCCGCGCGTCGACGACGAGTCGCTCGCGCAGCGCGCGCTTGGTGCGCCACACGTCGGGGCCGGAGACCTTCGCGAACGCTGCCCAGAACGCCTCAGCGTCGTCGTCCTCGGAGTCGCCGCCCTCGGCAGCGGCCAGAGCCAGCACCTCGGGCGCCACCCACGTGGGTGCGTGCACGCCGTTGGTGATCGAGGAGATCGGCACCTCCGCCTCGTCGAAGGCCGGCCAGAGTCCGTTGAACATCCCGCGGCTGACGTGGCCGTGCAGTTGCGAGACGCCGTTGGCGCGTTGGGACAGCCGGAAACCCATCACCGCCATGTTGAAGACGCCGGGGTCGCCGCCTTCGTAGTCCTCTGCACCGAGCGCGAGGATCTGGTCGACCGGGACACCGGGCGTGGCGCCGTGGTCACCGAGGTACTGCTCGACGAGGGTCCGCGGGAAGCGGTCGATGCCCGCCGGGACAGGCGTGTGCGTGGTGAAGACCGTGGACGCACGGCCGATCTCGAGCGCCGTGGCGTAGTCGACGGCGTCGGGGTCACCGGCACCCTGTTCGCCAACCGTGAGTTCACGGATCCGCTCCACACCGAGGAACCCGGCGTGGCCCTCGTTGGTGTGGAACACCTCGGGAGCCGGGGCGCCGGTGATCCGGGCATGCACACGCAGGGCGCGGACGCCGCCGACGCCGAGGAGGAGTTCCTGGCGCAACCGGTGCTCGGTGTTGCCGCCGTACAAGCGGTCGGTGATCAGCTGGTAGTGCTCGGGGTTCTCCTCGAGGTCGGTGTCGAGGAGCAGCAGCGGCACCCGGCCGACCGAGGCGACCCAGATCCGGGCGAGCAGGTCAGGGCCGTCGGGCATCCGGAGGGACACGGTGGCGCGTTCGCCGGAGGCCTCGACCAGCGGCGACAGCGGGAGGCCGTCGGGGTCGAGCACGGGGTAGCTCTCCTGCTGCCAACCCTCGTGCGACAGCGCCTGCTTGAAGTAACCGTGCTTGTAGAGCAGACCGACGCCGACGATCGGGACGCCGAGATCACTCGCGGCCTTGAGGTGGTCGCCGGCGAGGATGCCGAGGCCGCCGGAGTACTGCGGCAGCACGGCGGTGATGCCGAACTCGGGTGAGAAGTACGCGATCGCGGCCGGCCAGGTGGCATCCGGCTCGGCGGCGCTGGCGCGCTGGTACCAGCGCTCCCCGTCGAGGTACGACGACAGGTCGGCGCGCACCTCGGCGACCCGCGCCAGGTAGGCCTCGTCGGCGGCCAGCTCAGCCCAGCGCTCGGCCGAGACCTCGCCCAGCAGCCGCGTCGGGTCCTGCCCGGTGCTCAGCCAGAGGTCGGGGTCGACGGTCGCGAACAACTCCTGGGTGGGTGGATGCCATGACCAGCGCAGGTTGGCCGCGAGCTCGCCCAGGGAGGCAAGCGCGTCGGGGAGGAGGGGGCGGACCGTGAACCTTCGGATCGCACGCATGCTCCGACCGTAGCCAACCCGTATGGATCGTTCCAAGTGTTGGCGCGATCGCGTCTTCGCCGCTGCCTTCGGGGCAGCAAGCTGCCGGGGAGCGGCTCCCGCCGCGCTGCCGCGCCCGCAGTTGGCTTGTGCAGGACTCACCTTGCGCTGGCGGTAAGAGTCGGCGGCCCGTAACGATCGGGCCGCCACTCCGTTGAACTGGTACTAGCAGGCGGGGCGGTCATGGGGGCCACCTCGCCTGCTGATTTTTGCGAAGCCGTTCTGCGCGAGCGCGCTTTCGCCCCGGGGTCCTAGGGTGGAACCAATGACCACGATGCCCGCCCTCCGCTCCGTCACCGAGCACCAGCAGCACGTCGCTGCGCTCCTCGCACCGCGCGCTGCCGGGCAGGAGACCGTCGCTCTCGCCGAGGCCCGCGGTCGCATCCTCGCTGCCGCGGTCACCGCACCCGAGGCGTTGCCCGCCTTCGACAACTCGGCCATGGACGGCTACGCCGTGCGGGCCGCGGACATCGCCGATGCCACTCCCGACTCCCCCGCCCTGATCCCGGTCGCCGGCGACATCCCGGCCGGAGCCACCGTGGGCGAACTGGCACCCGGTACGGCGCTGCGCATCATGACCGGCGCGCCGGTCCCCCGGGGCGCGGACGCGATCGTCGAGGTCGAGATCACCGACGGCGGCACCGACAAGGTTGCGATCAGCGAGGCCCGTGCCCTCGGTTCCTTCGTCCGTCCGGCCGGCTCCGACGTCGCGGTCGGTCAGGAGGTCCTCGCTGCCGGTGCGGTGATCGGACCGGCCCAGATCGGTGTGCTGGCGGCGCTCGGCGTCCGCGAGGTCGCCGTACGACGCCGGTTGCGGGTGCTGGTCTGCTCGACCGGCTCGGAACTCGCCGAGGACCCGACCCCCGGGTCCGGGCAGATCCGCGACGCCAACGGCGCCCTGCTGGCCGCAGCCGTCGAGGAAGCGGGAGCGATCGCCGTGCGCAAGCTCTGGGTCGCCGACGACGTGCCCGCGTTCCTCGCCCTGCTCGACGCGGAGACCGCGACCGGCGACGTCGACCTGGTCCTCACGTCCGGCGGCGTCAGCGCCGGCGCCTACGAGGTGGTGAAGGACGCACTCGGACCGCGCGGCGTGGAGTTCGTGAAGGTCGCGATGCAGCCCGGGATGCCACAGGGTTCGGGCGTCGTCGGCGGAGTCCCCGTCGTGTGCCTGCCCGGCAACCCGGTGAGTGCGCTGACGTCGTACGAGGTCTTCGTCCGCCCGGCCTTGCGTACGACGTCCGGCCATCCCCACCCGCAACGCCCCGTCGTGCGCGCGACCCTGACCGAACCCCTCACGCCGCTCAAGGGCAAGCGCCAGATGCGCCGCGCGCGGCTCGACCGCACCGCCGGCACCGTCACTCCGTGGGGTCCGCCCGGCTCCGGTTTCCTCGGCTGGTTCGCCGGTGCCGACGCCCTCATCGACCTGCCCGCCGACGGCAACCCCCTGCAGGCCGGCGATGCCGTCGACGTGTGGGATCTCAGCTTCAGTTAGGTTCGAACCATGGTCGGACGCATCCCCGTGATCGACGTCAAGCCGCTGCTGGAGGCCGGTGCCACCGGCAGCCGGCTGGCCGTGAAGGCGAGCGTCGGCGAGCCCTTCCCCGTCAGTGCGACGGTGTTCCGCGAGGGTCACGACCGGCTCGGCGCCGAGGTCGTGCTCATCGCCCCGGACGGCACCCGTCGCCCACCCGTCGCGATGACGGCACTCCCGGCGACCGATCGGCACCTGGTCAGCCGGTACGAGGCGTGGGTCGTGGCCGACAGCGTCGGTGCCTGGACCTTCGAGGTGCAGGCCTGGTCGGACCCGATCGCCAGTTGGCAGCACGCGGCCGGCATCAAGATCCGGGCCGACATCGACACGGAGTTGATGTTCGCCGAAGGGCGACTGCTGCTCGAGCGGGTGGTCGCGGGTCTCGACAAGCTCGACCAACGAATGCCGAAAGCCGACATTCAGGTGCTCCGCGCCGCGATCAAGGCCACCAGCGACAAGAAGCGCCCAGCCGAGGCCCGGCTCGCGCAGCTCGAATCACCTGACCTGGTGGGGGTTCTGCGCGCACACCCGCTCCGCGACCTGCTCACCGTCGAGGGCCCGTTCCCCGTCCACGTCGACCGCTCGCGCGCGCTCTTCGGCAGCTGGTACGAGTTCTTCCCGCGCTCCGAAGGTGCGACCTACGACCCGCAGACCAACACCGTGGTGAGCGGGACCTTCCGGACCGCTTCGGAGCGGCTGCCGGCCGTCGCGGCCATGGGCTTCGACGTCATCTACCTGCCGCCCATCCATCCGATCGGCGAGGTCAACCGCAAGGGCCCGAACAACGCGGTGCTCGCCGAGGGCGAACCTCTGCCGGACGACTGGGCGGGGTCGCCCTGGGCCATTGGCAGCGCCGCCGGCGGCCACGACGCCGTCCATCCCGACCTCGGCACGCTCGCGGACTTCGACGCCTTCGTCGCTGCCGCCGCCGCGCTCGATCTGGAGGTCGCCCTCGACCTCGCCCTGCAGGCCGCCCCCGACCACCCGTGGGTGGCCGCGCACCCCGAGTGGTTCACCACCCGCGCGGACGGCTCCATCGCCTACGCCGAGAACCCGCCGAAGAAGTACCAGGACATCTACCCGGTCAACTTCGACGCGCACCCCTACGACGACCCGGACAGCCTCGCCACCGAGGTGCTGCGCGTCGTACGGCACTGGATGGCCCACGGGGTGCGGATCTTCCGTGTCGACAACCCGCACACCAAACCGGTCGCGTTCTGGGAGTGGCTGCTGGCCGAGGTACGACGAACCGACCCCGACGTGCTGTTCCTGGCCGAGGCGTTCACCAAGCCGCCGATGATGCAGACCCTCGGCGCGATCGGCTTCCACCAGTCGTACACCTACTTCACGTGGCGTACCGCGAAGGTCGACATCGAGGACTACCTGCGCGAGGTGTCCCACGAGTCCGCGCACCGGATGCGGCCGAACTTCTTCGTCAACACCCCCGACATCCTCCACGAGTTCCTGCAGTACGGCGGCCCGGCTGCCTTCCGGATCCGGGCCGTGCTCGCGGCAATGTCGTCGCCCACGTGGGGCATGTACGCCGGCTACGAACTCGGCGAGCACGTGGCGGTGAAGCCGGGCAGCGAGGAGTACCTCGACTCGGAGAAGTACCAGATCCGGGTGCGCGAGTGGGGTACGGACGCCACCGGGCTGGCGTCGTACATCACCAGACTGAACGAGATCCGGCGAGCGCATCCGGCGCTGCAGTTGCTGCGCAACCTGACGGTGCATCCGACGGACGAGGAGCACGTGCTGTGCTTCAGCAAGAGGGCCGGCACGGACACCGTGATCGTGGTGCTCAACCTCGACCCCCACCAGGTGCGCGAGACGATGGTGCATCTCGACCTGGCCGCCCTCGGGCTGCCGCCCGGCAGTTCGTTCAGCGTGCACGACGAGATCAGCGGCGCGGACTGGACGTGGGGCGCCGACAACTACGTCCGGCTCGATCCCACCGAGCCGGCACACATCCTGATCGTGAAGGGAAACGCATGACGGAGGTCTCGACGGGCTCGGCCAACAGGCAGGTCGTCCTGAACGACGAGCCGGAGTGGTTCCGGACCGCCGTCTTCTACGAGGTGCTCGTCCGGTCGTTCCGCGACTCGAACGGCGACGGCACCGGTGACTTCCGCGGGCTGACGGAGAAGCTCGACTACCTCCAGTGGCTCGGCGTGGACTGCCTGTGGGTGCCTCCGTTCTTCCCCTCGCCGCTGCGCGACGGCGGGTACGACGTCGCCGACTACACCGGCGTACTCCCCGAGATCGGCACGGCCGAGGACTTCCACGCGTTCCTCGATGCGGCGCACGAGCGCGGGATCCGCGTGATCATCGACTTCGTCATGAACCACACGAGTGACCAGCACCCGTGGTTCCAGGCCTCCCGCTCCGACCCCGAAGGCCCCTACGGCGACTTCTACGTGTGGTCGGACACCGACGAGCTCTACCAGGACGCGCGGGTCATCTTCGTCGACACCGAGCCGTCGAACTGGACGTGGGACCAGGTCCGCGGCCAGTACTTCTGGCACCGGTTCTTCCACCACCAGCCGGACCTCAACTTCGACAACCCTGCCGTGCACGACGCGATGATCGAGGCCATGTCGTTCTGGCTCGACATGGGTCTGGACGGCTTCCGGCTCGACGCGGTCCCCTACCTCTACGAGCGCCCGGGCACCAACGGCGAGAACCTCCCCGAGACCCACGAGTTCCTGCGCAAGGTCCGCAAGTTCGTCGACGACAAGTACCCCGGCCGGGTGCTGCTGTGCGAGGCGAACCAGTGGCCGACCGACGTCGTGGAGTACTTCGGACCGGAACTGCTCGACAACGGTGAGGTCATCGGGACCGAGTGCCACATGGCGTTCCACTTCCCGGTGATGCCGCGCATCTTCATGGCCGTGCGACGCGAGTCCCGCTTCCCGATCTCGGAGATCATGGAGCAGACGCCGGCCATTCCGTCGGGCTGCCAGTGGGGCATCTTCCTGCGCAACCACGACGAACTCACCCTCGAGATGGTGACCGACGAGGACCGCGACTACATGTGGGGCGAGTACGCCAAGGACCCGCGGATGAAGGCCAACATCGGCATCCGGCGCCGGCTCGCTCCCCTGCTCGACAACGACACCAACCAGATCGAACTGTTCACCGCCCTGCTGCTGTCGCTGCCCGGCTCCCCCGTCCTGTACTACGGCGACGAGATCGGGATGGGCGACAACATCTGGCTGGGCGACCGTGACGGCGTGCGTACGCCGATGCAGTGGACACCCGACCGCAACGCCGGTTTCTCCGCCGCGACTCCCGGCAAACTGCACCTGCCGACGATCCAGGACCCGGTCTACGGCTACCAGAGCGTCAACGTCGAGGCCCAACTGGAGAACCCGTCCTCCTTGCTGCACTGGACGCGCCGGATGATCCACATCCGCCGCGGCCACGATGCCTTCGGGCTCGGGACGTTCACCGACCTGGGCGGGTCGAACCCGACGGTGCTGTCCTACGTCCGCGAGCACGTCGCCGCGGACGGCTCGGATGACGTGATCCTCTGTGTGCACAACCTCTCCCGCTTCCCCCAGCCGGTCGAGCTCGACCTGCGTCGCTACGAAGGCCGGGTGCCCGTCGAGCTGCTCGGCGGCGTGCCCTTCCCGCGGATCGGAGAACTGCCGTACCTGCTGACGCTGAGCGGACACGGGTTCTACTGGTTCCGCCTCACCAACCCCGAGACCTCGGGGAGGCCGGTGCTGTGATCGAGCAATTCCTTGCCCAGAGGCGCTGGTTCGGCGGCAAGGGCCGCACGTTCACGGTGACCGGCGTACGCCAGGTCGGTTCTGTCGGGAGCGAGCCCGAGGTGGTCGTGGCGCTCGTCGAGGTCACCTACGCGGAGGGCGACCGCGATCTCTACCAGCTGCCGCTCTCGTTGTACGACGCCCCGCAGGACCGGCTCGACCATGCCCTGGTAGGGCGCTGGCCGGAGGGCCTCGAGGGGTCGGAGGAGGGCGCCTTCGCGTACGACGCCGTCCACGACCGGGCCGCGATGTCCGCCTACCTGCGGGCCTTCGACGGCCCGCACACCGGCCTGGACTTCGTCCGACTCGAGGGCCACGACCTCGACCTGGACGCGGTGCCGGCGCTGTTCAGCGGCGAGCAGTCCAACTCGTCCGTGCTGTTCGGCGACGACTCGGTCCTCAAGATCTTCCGCAAGGTGACACCGGGAGAGAACCCCGACATCACCACCCACCAGGTCCTCACCGAGGCCGGCTCCACGCATGTCGCCGCGCTGTATGGCTGGGTCGAGTCCGACGACCTCCACCTCGCGATGCTGCAACAGTTCCTGCGGACCGCGAGCGACGGCTGGGAGCAGGCGCTGGCCAGCGTCCGCGACCTGTTCGCCGAGGGCGACCTGCACGCCGAGGAGGTGGGCGGCGACTTCGCCAGCGAGGCCAGCCGGCTCGGCGAAGCACTCGCCGAGGTGCACGGCCAGTTGCGCGGGGCGTTCCCGACCACGGAGATCGACGCTGCCGAGGTGGCCCGCACGATGTCCCGCCGCCTGGACGAAGCCATCGCGGTCGTCCCCGACCTCGGTGAGTACGCCGACGGGGCACGGGCCGTGTTCGCCGCCATGGCCGGACTCGGCAATCTCCCCGTGCAGCGCGTGCACGGTGACCTCCACCTCGGCCAGACGCTGCGCACGGTCGCTGGCTGGAAGCTCGTCGACTTCGAGGGTGAGCCTGCCAAGTCACTCGCCGAGCGGCTGCTCCCCGACTCACCGTGGCGCGACGTCGCCGGGATGACCCGCTCGTTCGACTACGCACCCCATGCCGTGGACGCTTCGCTGCCCGACGACGACCCCGACGTGGCCCATCAGCGGGCGATCCGCGCCGAGGAATGGGCCCGCCGCAACCGCAAGGCCTTCCTGGCGTCGTACTGCGGGGAGGGTGGGCTCAGCGACGCCGACCGCACGGTGCTGACGGCGTACGTCGTCGACAAGGCCGTCTACGAGTGCGTCTACGAGGCGCGGAACCGCCCGGCTTGGCTGCCGATCCCGCTGGCGGGGGTCGCGCGGTTGGTCGCTGGCTGACCCGTCCGGTCAGCCCCGGCCCGTCCGGAACCCGAGCAGGGTGAGTTCCTCGAGGTCGATGGGGTCGGCAGGAACGATGCCCTCGAAGCAGAACCCGAACAGGTCGACGAGCGCATCCTCACCGAAGTCGAGCGGATGGAACGGCAGCGGGTAGTCCTCTTCCGCGTGCTCGCCCGCCCAGTACGGCGCCTCGAACGCACGCGGCTCGCCCACGTTCTCGATGATGCCGTCGTCGGGCGACAGGCTCACCGACCTCACGAGCTCCCCGTCCGGGCCCCAGATCGCGTAGGCGAACCAGTCGACCACGCTGTGCATCGAGGCAACGTACGTCGTGCGCCCGGGGAATGCTCCGATGATGGCCGGGTCGATCTCGGAGGGCCGGTCGCGCGCCACCTTCGAGGTGCAGACGATGGCGACGCCGTCATAGACAGCGGCGTAGACCTCGTTGTCCGCGGGGTTCGCGTTGTCGAGCAGGTCGCCGTACCCGAGATCGGTCAACGGCACGCCTGGGTGCAGCCTGGCCACCAGCGCCTCGGTTGCTTCGTCATCGATGCTCGGCTCCGCGCGCAACAACTGCGGCACCGGGCCATCGGCGTACACGACCATCCAGCACTTGGCTCCCATGGCAGCCATGAAAGCACCCCGGTGGTCAGAAAACCGCGCGCACCACGGTGATCAGGCCGATGACCACCAGCGCCAGGAGGACTGCGCCCACCAACCCGGCGAACAGGCAGGCGGCGAGCTCGCTGTTGTCGCTGGGGTCCACGTCTCTGCGTGGCGGAAGGTCGGGCTCGCGCCCTTCAGCCAGACCCTCGTCCTGCAGCGCGTACAGGTGGTCGGCGCGGGAGTAGCGCACCGGCGCAGGAATGCTGCGCCACCGAGCGTCACCATCACCGAAGCGCTGACGCCAGGCCGCGATGGCCTCCTGGGCCACGTCGTCCTCACGGCCCAGGACGAACAGCAGCGCACCGGCCTTCGGCAGATCCCCCATCTGCAGGTGCACCTGGATGAGGAGTTCGAGAACCTCGTCGTCCTGACGGGTCACGAGCACGCTCGTCAGCCGGTCCCGCGCCTTCCATGCACGGCCGGCTTCGAGGTCGGCGCGGGCGCGGACAAGGGCGTTGGTCACCGGCGGATCGTCGCAGGGGCGGAGGTACCCCCGCCACTCGATTCGGATCCTCTACACCGAGCACTGGTTGCGGAGGAGCGGGTTCGCACCTCGGCAAGCCCGGCGCGCCAACTGATCAGCCGGCCGGTCAACCAGAGAAGCGAACAACCCCGGTCACCACCTGTCGGACCCGAAAGGTGACCGGCCGCGAACGGCGATGCCGCCATACCCACCCGATTGCCTGAAGCGGGTGACGAAACTGCCAGTGGCCGTCCCACAGCATGCGCGCCATGAGTTCGAGCTCGGCTTCGGGCATGTCCAGCCCGTGAGCAAGGCACAGCGCACGGAACCGCCGCTCAACTTCGGGGTAAGGAATCGATCGGGCCTGGATACGAAGCGCGTCCATCCCCGCACTGAAGGCATGGAACGCGTCCACAAACCGGGTCTCATCGAGGTCCTCACGTTCTTCGATCCGAGCAATCGCACGCTCGTGCTCAGCTCTCGCCGACGCGACGAGTCCCAGAAGTTCGTCGGTTCGCGCAAACGGCTGCCAGCCGGCCTCTCGTGCCTCGCCCGTGCGCGGTCGGCGGCCCCGATGACGCAGTCTCCCGATGGGTCCGAGCGAGAGGAACTCGTGCTGCGCCTCGACAAGACTGACCACGTTCGGTCCCCCGCAGGCCCAGGCAGGCGCGCCGTCGTCCTCCCAGCGGCACACTGCGCACACCTCGTACGACCCCGGCTCGTCAAGAAGCGTGCGGAAGCCACAGCACGGACAGATCGACAAGGACGACATCTGGCGATCATGGCGCGTTCCGGTGCTCAGCGGCATTCCCATTCGCCCATCGCCGCGGCTCTCGCCTCGTCGCCCTCGCCCGTGGTGAGAACAATTCGAGGGTGACAAACCCCAACTCGACGGTCACAAACCCCAACTCGCGCTACAGGAGCTCGATCGGCTCCCGATCGACGGCGTGCCCCTGCACCGCGCAGTCGCGGTCCTCGAGGGCGCAGTGCCAGGCCCACAGCAGTTGGCCGCCACCGACCCCGACAAGGGCTGCGGTCGCGAAGCCGATGGCGGAGGTGCCGACGAACGGGGTGACAGCAACGGCGGTGATGGCGTTGAGCACCAGCGCGAAGAACGACGACAGGGACACGACGGCGCCGAGGCGTGCGGGGAACAGGTCGAGCAGCATCAGCTGCATCGTCGGGTAGGTCAGGCCGTTGCCCAGGGCGATCAGGCTGACGCCGATGACGGCCCAGGGCAGGTCAGCCGCGACAGGCGACGCCGCGATCAGGACGCCCACCACACCGCCGATGAACGAGATCGTGCAGCCGATGGAGATGAGGCGGCGCGCCGTGATCCGGCCGGCCGCGCGACCGCAGAGCCACGAGCCGAGCATCATCGCGCCGATCATCGGGACGAACAGCTTCCAGAAGTCGAGCTCGCCCTCACCGAGGACGTCGACGACGAAGATCGCCGCACCACCGATGTAGAGGAACTGGGCGCCGAAGATCAGCGACGTCGCCCACGCGAGCCGGTGGAATGCCGGCTCCTTCGCGACGGCCGCAAGACTGCGCAGGACCGCGCCGACGCGCAGTTCGACCCGGCGCTCGCGCGGCAGGGTCTCGGGCAGCAGCACCAGCACAGCGAGGATCAGGGCCACGCCGAGAGCCGCCTGGAAGACGAAGACCAGCGGCCACTCGCCCAGCTGCAGGACCAGTCCGCCGATGATCGGGCCGATCGCCGGTGCGATGCCGAAGATGACGGCCACCCGGCTCATCAACCGCTGCGCGGTGGCACCCTCGAACAGGTCGCGAATCACCGTACGGCTGACGATGGTGGCGCCGCCGGCGCTCAGGCCCTGGAACGCGCGGCACACCAGGAGCCACGAGAGGCTCGGCGCGAAGGCGCAGCCGATCGACGCGGCGACGTACACGACGAGGGAGACGACCATGACCGGTCGCCGGCCGACGGCATCCGAGATCGGACCGTGGAGCACGCTCATCGCCGCGAACGAAGCGAGGTAGACCGTCACCACGAGCTGCAGCGCGCCGGATCCCACGCCGAAGTCGTCGCGCATCTCCGGGAACGCCGGAAACGGGGTGTCGATGCTGAACGGCCCGATCATCGAGAGGCAGGCCAGCACGATCGGCACGACGACCAGCAGCCGGGCGGACGTGGCTTCTCGGGTCGCGGTCACCCCCGCATCACATCACTCCTGCCGCCGCGAGCGTCAGTCGGCCAAGGGACTCGAGCCCTAGGGTGATCGCCATGACGGCCACGCGGATCCATGTGCGCGACGGAGGCGTCAGCCTCGTTCTCGAGTACGACGCCAGTTGGGCCAACGGTCTGCCCCGCGTCCTGCACTGGGGCGATGACCTGGGGCGCCTCGGTTCGCGCCAGCTGGCCGATCTGGCGGAGGCCGCCCGTCCCCGCCGCGGCAACAGCGCGTTCAGCGTCCCGGGGATTCCGTCGCTGGTTCCCGTCGAGTCGGAAGGCTGGCTGGGCCGTCCCGGCCTGATCGGCAGCCGCCAGGGCGCGGGCCACGTCACCCGGCTGGCGGTCACCGGCCACGAGACGATCCCGCAGGGCGTCCGGTTCCACGTCGTCGACGAGGCGGCGGAGATCTCGCTGGACCTGACCGTCACGCTGTCCCCGCACGGTGTGGCGCGACTCGGTGCCGAACTGAAGAACACCGGCCGGACGTCGTACGAACTGGATCATCTGGGGTTGTCCCTGCCGGTGCCGAGCCACGCGACCGAGGTGCTCAGCCTGGCCGGCAGCCAGGGCCACGAGCGCGTCCCGCAACGGCTCCCGCTCGGCGTCGGCGCGCACGTGCGCGAGAACCGCAAGGGCCGCCCCGGCCACGACTCGCCGCTCGTCCTGGTCGCCGGCGAGAGCGGGTTCGGCTGGGAGTCGGGCGAGGTGTGGGGCGTACACCTGGCGTGGTCCGGCAATCAGGTCCAGGCCGCTGAACGGCTCTACCACGGCGAGGCGGTGCTGGCCTCGGGCGAACTCCTGCTCCCCCGCGAAGTGAGCCTCGCGCCCGGTGAGACCTACACGGCGCCCGAGATCTGGGCGAGCCACGGCCACGGCCTCAACGAACTGTCCGGCCGCCTGCACCAGGAGATCCGCGCCCGCTCCACCCACCCGAAGGCCCAGCGCAAGGTGCTGCTCAACACCTGGCAGGCCGTGTACTTCAAGGCCACCCCCGAGCGACTGATGCCGCTCGTCGACGCAGCTGCGGCCGTCGGGGTGGAGCGGTTCGTCGTGGACGACGGCTGGTTCCGCGGCCGCAACAACGCGCGCGCCGCACTCGGTGACTGGGAGGTCGACCGGACGAAGTGGCCCGACGGACTGAAGCCGCTCGTCGACAAGGTCACCGCTGCGGGCATGGAGTTCGGCATCTGGGTGGAACCGGAGATGGTCAATCCCGACTCGGACCTCGCGCGCGCCCACCCGGACTGGATCCTCCGGCCCGGACCGGGCGACGGACCGGACTCGCTGGGGTTGCCGTCGCGGTTCCAGTACGTCCTCGATCTCGCCAACCCCGGCGCGTACAGGTTCGTCGCCAAGGCGTTGCACAAGCTGCTCGACCAGCACCCCATCGGCTACCTCAAGTGGGACCACAACCGCCCGGTCACCGAGGCCGGTCACGGCCCGACCCACACGCCCGGCGTCCGGGCCCACACGCTCGCCGTCTACCGGCTCATCGACGAACTGAAGAAGCGCCACCCGGGCCTGGAGATCGAGTCGTGCGCCAGCGGCGGCGCCCGGATCGACCTCGGCATCCTCGCCCGCACCGACCGGATCTGGGCCAGCGACTGCATCGACGCCCTCGACCGGCAGGAGGTGCAGCGCTGGACGCAGTTGCTGGTCCCGCCCGAACTCGTCGGCACGCACCTCGGCCCCGAGACCGCGCACTCGACCGGACGCACCCAGCCGCTCGACTTCCGCGCCGCCACGGCGCTGTGGGGCCACTTCGGCATCGAGTGGAACCTCGCGAAGCTCGCGCCCGAAGACCTCCCCGTGGTCCGCAGCTGGGTCGAGCTCCACAAGAGCCTGCGGCCGTTGCTGCACCGCGGTCGCGTCGTCGTGGCCGACCACCCGGATCCGACCCTGTGGGTGCACGGCGTGGTCGCGCAGGACCAGCGCGATGCGGTGTTCGCGATGACGTCGCTCGGCAAGCCCGCCACCTCGCCCCGTGGCCGGGTCCGGTTGCCCGGCCTCGACCCGTCGACGTCGTACGACGTCCGGTTGCTCAGCCCCGACGGGGCGGGTGAGCCGCCGTGGGCCGTGCCCAGCTGGTTGGCCGGCAAGGGCGTGCGCCTGCCGGGACGGGTGCTGGGCAGTGCTGGCGTGCAGGTGCCGGCGATGAAGCCGCAGCAGACCTGCCTGCTACGAGCCACCGCTCGCTAGAGTGGTCGGGATGACCCTCGGCGAGATGGACCTCCACCTCGTTGCGGAAGGCCGTCACGAGCAGCTCTGGCAGGTGCTCGGCGCCCACATCCGCATCGAGCCGGTAGCGGGCACCAACTTCGTGGTCTGGGCACCGAACGCACGCCAGGTCGCCGTCGCGGGTGACTTCAACGGCTGGGACGGTTCGACCCACCGGATGGCGCCGATCGGTTCGGGGCTCTGGGAGACGTTCGTCCCCGGTGTGGGAGCGGGCGCGACGTACCAGTTCGTGATCGAGGGCGCCGACGGCGTGTGGCGCCACAAGGCCGATCCGATGGCCTTCCACGCCCAGCCGCCGCCGGAGAAGGCCTCGCGCGTCTTCGCCTCCTCGCACGTGTGGCAGGACCAGGCGTGGCTGGCCGAGCGGGCCGGACGGCAGCCGGTCAACGAGCCGATGGCGACGTACGAGATGCATCTCGGCTCGTGGAAGAAGCACCCGGACGGCTCGTTCTGGACCTACGACGAACTCGCCGCGGACCTCCCCGCCTATCTGAGCGACCTCGGCTTCACGCACGTCGAAATGATGCCCGTCATGCAGCACCCGTTCGGCGGGTCCTGGGGCTACCACGTGACGTCGTACTTCGCGCCGGACGCGCGGTTCGGCGACCCCGACGGGTTCCGGCGACTCGTCGACGCGCTGCACGCAGCGGGCATCTCCGTGATCCTCGACTGGGTGCCCGGCCACTTCGCGACCGATGACTGGGCGCTGGTCCGTTTCGACGGCACCGCGCTCTACGAACACCCCGACCCCCAGCGCGGCTGGCATGCCGAGTGGGGCTCGCACATCTTCGACTTCGGCCGGCCCGAGGTGCGCAACTTCCTCGTCGCCAACGCGCTGTACTGGCTCGAGGAGTTCCACGTCGACGGGCTCCGCGTCGACGGCGTCGCATCGATGCTCTACCTGAACTACGGCCGCAAGGACGGTGAGTGGACGCCCAATCAGTACGGCGGCCACGAGCACCTCGAAGCCGTCCGCTTCCTGCAGGAACTCAACGCCACCGCCTACAAGCGGATGCCCGGCGTCGTCACGATCGCCGAGGAATCGACGGCCTGGCCCGGCGTCACCGGTGCCACCTCGGGCGGCGGGCTGGGTTTCGGCTTCAAGTGGAACATGGGCTGGATGCACGACAGCCTCGGCTACCTGCAGCACGACCCGATCCACCGCGCCTACCACCACGGCGAGATGTCGTTCTCGATGGTCTACGCGTTCTCGGAGAACTACGTGCTGCCGCTCAGCCACGACGAAGTCGTGCACGGCAAGGGCTCGCTGGTGCGCAAGATGCCCGGCGACCGCTGGCAGCAACTCGCCAACCTGCGGGCCTATCTGGCGTTCATGTGGGCGCATCCCGGCAAGCAGTTGCTGATGATGGGCTGCGAGTTCGCGCAGGAGACCGAGTGGGCCGAGTCCCGCGAGCTGGACTGGTGGCTGCTCGCGAAGCCCGACCACCGCGGCATGCAGGACTTCGTGCGCGACCTCAACCACCGCTACCGCGACGAGGCGGCGCTGTGGCGCCTCGACAACGACCCCGCCGGCTTCGCATGGATCGACGCCCAGGACGCCGGTCACAACACGTTCTCCTTCGTACGACGCGCTGCTGCTGGGTCGGGCGTGCCCGATCTCGTGTGCGTCTCCAACTTCGCTGCGATCCCCCACGACTACCGCCTGGGCCTCCCGTCCGCCGGCGCGTGGGCCGAGGTGCTCAACACCGACGCGACGTCGTACGGCGGAACGGGAGTGGGGAACCTCGGCACCGTCGAGGCGATCGCCGCCGGGCCGCTCGAGGCGAACGCTCCGGGCGGCAGTCCGGCGTACGCAACGCTCGTCCTGCCACCACTTGCGACGCTGTGGTTGAGGTCCCCCATAAGGTAATCCTGTGTCCGACCCGGAGATCCGCCACACGACTGTCGATGACGGCATCGCCAGGCTCACCTGGACCTCCGGTCTGACCGAGCGCGGCTGGCAGGCCGCCGTCGACGTCGTACGACGACAGGTGGCCACCGCGCTGCTCGACCACGAGCGGGTCGAGGTCAAGGTCGCGGTCAACGACGCCGAGGCGCAGCGGATCGCGACGTGGTCCGGCATGCGCCGCGAAGGCGTGCAGCGCGGACGGACCGGCGACGTCGTCGTGTACGCCCGGCTCGCCGACGACACCCCCGTGCACGAGCCCGGTGGGTTCCGCGCGCTCCTCAACTCGTTCCTCCCCCGCAAGCGCGGCATCGGGCAGATGCTGATCCGCGACGACTCGCCGGATCCATCGGGGCCGCGCGTGCTCATGTGCCAGCTGACCTACAAGGACGACTGGGACCTGCCCGGCGGCGTGGTCGAGCCGGGCGAGTCACCGCGCCTGGCCGTGGGCCGCGAGGTCGAGGAGGAGCTCAGCCTGCAGATCGAGGCCGGATCGCTCGTCCTCACCGACTGGCTGCCGCCGTGGGGTGGCTGGGACGACGCCATCTGCCTGGTCTTCGACGGCGGCGTGCATCCAGCGACGATCACCGATCAGGTCGTGCCGCAGGCGCGGGAGATCCGCACTGCTGCGTTCCTCACGCTGGCCGAGGTCGACGAACGTGCGGCCGACTTCACGGCACGGCGGGTGCGGGCTGCGCTGGCGTCCCTGGCAGGGGAAGGTCCGGCGTACACGGAGTCGGGTCACTGAGGTTCGGTTCACCTACCGAATTTGCTGCCTGACGGGCCGGTTCACGACGAATTCGGTTGGTGCGTGAGGCCACCAGCACCCCGAACACGAGGATCGCGCCGCCGACCAGTTCGCCCGTCGACGGCACCTCGTTCAGGAGGAGCCACGCGGACCCGATCGCGACGGGCGGCACCAGCATGATCCACGGCACGACCGAGGCCGAGGTGTTGCGCGACAACAGCCCGTTGAAGATGCCGTAACC
The DNA here is from genome assembly GCF_014108865.1 of Nocardioides sp. WS12. Lineage (NCBI taxonomy): Bacteria > Bacillati > Actinomycetota > Actinomycetes > Propionibacteriales > Nocardioidaceae > Nocardioides > Nocardioides sp. WS12. The sequence continues at coordinate 4,016,435 of NZ_CP053928.1, forward strand.
GACCAGCGAGGCAAGGCCGGCGGTGTAGAGCGTGGACACGGCCGCCTTCCAGCCGAATGCAGCGACACCGTCAGCCAGCGCCCCCGGCCCGTCGAGGATCATCGAGAGCAGGATCAGCGGGATCGGCACGACCAGGGCTGACCAGACGGTGAGCGCGAGGCCGCCCGTGGCTCCGGAGGCTCTCGAGATGACATTGCCGATCGCCCACATCAGCGCGCCCATCAGGCACAGCACGAGGGCGATCAGGGGCACGTGCCCGCCGCGGCCGAAACCCACGACGACCAGTCCTGCGGCACCGAGCGCGACGCCGACCATCTGTGGGCCGGTGGGGCGTTCCCGGAGCACCACAGTGGCGAGCAGGATCGTCAGGCCCACCTGGGCCTGGAGCACCAGACCGGCGAGCCCGGGCGGCATGCCGGCATCCATGGCGACGTACAGGAAGCCGAACTGGCCGAGCGACATGAAGACACCGACGGCCGCGACCGTGCGCCACGGCACGGGCGGCGGGTCGAGCAGGAACACGGCCGGGACGATCACCGCGAGGAAGCGGGCAGCGAGGAACAGCAACGGCGGTACGTCGCCCATGCCCCAGTCGATGACGACGAAGTTGAAGCCCCAGATGACGGCGACGAGCGCGGCGAGGGACTGGTCCTTGCGATTCACGTGACCAGCATTGCCGCCACAACCATGAAGCACCAGCGAATAGATGTGTGCCATTTGATGTAGCATTGCTACATGATTGATCTGGACGCCCTCGCCGGACTGCAGGCCGTCGCCACCCACGGCTCCGTCGTTGCCGCAGCCGCCGCGACCGGCTTCACGCCGAGTGCGATCTCCCAACAGGTCAAGCGCCTCGAACGCCAGACGGGGGTGCCGCTGCTCGAACGCGTCGGCCGCGGCGTGATGCTCACCAGCCACGGCCACCACCTCGTCGACGCCGGCCAGCAGGTGCTCTCCGACCTCGAACTCCTCGAGACCAACCTCCAGCAGCGCGCCGGAGTCGTCGCCGGCCGGATCCGTCTCGCCGCGTTCTCCACCGCGATGCGCGGCCTGGTCGCCCCCGTCGCCCGCGGCCTGCGCGACGCCCACCCCGACCTGACCCTGACCCTGCGCGAGGGCGAGCCGTGGGACGTCGTCGACCTCGTCGCGAGCGGCCAGGTCGAACTCGGCATCGTGCACCGATGGGGCGGCGTGCCGCAGCCGATCCCCGACCACGTCGTCGCCACTCCCCTGCCGGGCGACGTCGCGGACCTGATCGTGCACCGCGACGACCCGCTCGCCCGGCGCCGCAGCGTCACGCCGCACGACCTGATCGACGTGGACTGGATCGCCACCCCCGAAGGCACCATCTGCCGCCAGTGGCTGTCCCGGATGTACGACGGCACCGGCCGTCCGCCCCGGATCGCGCACGTGTCAGCAGAGTTCGACTCGCACCTTGCCCTCGTCGCAGCAGGGCTCGGCGTCGCCCTCGTCCCGCGGATGGGTCGCGCCCCGCTCGGTGACCAACTGGTCGCCGTACCCGTGACCGATCCGGAACCGATCCGGCTCATCGACGCCCTGCACCGCCGGACGATGGCGGACTCACCGGCCGTGCAGGCGGTTCTCAACGCGTTCGACCACGTCGGCACTACCGTCGGGGAATGAGCACCGGCACAGCGATCTCGCAGCAGCGAGCGGCGCGGTCCACGCGCCGGCTCTGCGGGTGGGCCCTGCTGGCTGCCGGGACTCTTCTTGCCATCATCGCGTTGCCGGCCGCCGGCCTCGAGTACAGCTATGTCTGGGCTGCACGACTCCTCGATCACCCCATGATGTTCGGCGCCGTGGGCTGGTCCCTCGTGGGCATCGCTGGGTGCCTGATCCCGCGCCGTACCTGGCAACAGGTGCTGGCGGGGTTGACCGCAGGCGGGATCTTTCTCTTCTGGGTCGGTGGCGTGTGGTCCATCGAGATTTTTCAGTCCGAGGAGTTCGCCGGCTTCTCCGGGATCGCGGACGTTGACGGCACGATGCAGACGCATGTCCTTCTCGGCGGATTCGTGGATCCCTACTGGGAGATCCGCGTCGAGCAGACCGATCGAGGACTGCTCAACCGGCGATTCACCGTTGGCTGCGTGAACGGCGACGGGCATTCACTAGAGCGGCTGGCCTGGTCAGGCGGATCACTGATCGTCGACACCTCCGCCGGAACGGTCGCAGTGCCCGTGGACGAGGACGGCCACATCGGACGGGCACGACCCATCAACGACGCCACCATCGACGAGGGTTCCGGCACCTTCGGCGGTCAGGTCCTGGAGTCCTGCTGAACGACGACAAACCCCAACTCGCGCGCGACAAACCCCAACTCGGCGGCGACAAACCCCAAGTCGCGGTCAGCTGGGCTGAGACTCCAGCGCTTGGCGGGCGAGGTACGTCGCCCCGGCGACCGCGGCGGGCATCACCAGGATGCCGCCGAACGGGACCAGGAAGCAGGCCTGCACGCAGACACCGAAGCCGAGCATGGCGCCGCGGTGCTGGCGCATCAGGTCGGCGCGGGCGGCGCGGTCCATGCCGCGGGCCTCGAGGGGTCGGGAGACGAGTTCGCCAGCCAGCAGGCGCCCCGAGACGATCAGGCCGAGCGTTGCTCCGATGATCGCGCCGATCACGGGCAACAGGCCGATCACGAAGACGATCACGGCGGTCGCCAGGCCCATCGCGACGAGCACCAGTCCGTCGAGCGCACCCCGGATCCAGCCGACGCCCCGCTCGGGGATCTCGCCGCCGAGGGAGATCTCGACCTGCTTCCAGATCTTCTCGTAGAACGGATCACCCACAGCGAGGGTGAGTCCGGTGAAGGTGACGATCGAGAGCATCACCGCGCCGGCGAGGACGCCGATGAACACGACCGTTCGAAAGGTCGAGCGCGCTGCGTCGGCCCAGTCGTTCGCGAACGGGGTCGCCCAGGCAATCAGGTCGTCGAGGACCAGGACCAGCCCGATGAACGCCGCCGTCAGCAGGATCATCGCGATCACTGCAGGCACGATGCCCAGCGCCATCAGGCGGGTGCGCGTGCGCCACAACCGGATCCCCTGGAGCAGGAAGCCCGCGCCCTGCCCGAACCCCATGCCCCGCGCTGCGCCTGCCATCACGATCCGCCGACTCAGAACAGGGCAGAGGCGAGGGAGGCGCGTCCCTTGAGGACCCGCGGGTCGTCGTTGCCGACCGCACCGAACAGCGCCAGCAGGTGTTCGCGGGCCTTGTCACGGTCCTTGCCTGCGGTACGGCGAACCAGTTCGATGAGGCGCGCAAAGGCGTCCTCGACGTGGCCGCCGAGCATGTCCAGGTCGGAGACGAGGGTCTGGGCGTCGACGTCGTCGGGGTGGGCGGCCGCAGCAGCACGGGCGGCATCGAGGTCGACGCCCTGCGTGCGCTGCAGCACCTTGGCCATGGCGAGACCGGCCGCGGCCTCGTGGTCGGCGGGGTTGCCGTCGACGAGCTTCTGGTACTCCGCGACGGCCTGGTCGATGTTGCCGTCGGCGAGTGCGTCCTGGGCGGGCGCGTAACGCGGGTCGACCTCGGGCTCGGCGCCCTCCTCACCCTCGACCGCGGCCACGGGGGCCCCGAAGGCGTTGGGCTGGTGGCGACCGGCGATGCCCTGCGCGGTCAACTGCTGTGCGAGCTGGTTGAAGAGCGCGCGGATGTCGTCGATCGGGGCCGCGCCGGGAATCGGCTGCGTGGCCGGGCGACCGTCGAGGATCACCAGCATCAGCGGCACCTGCTGGATCTGCATCGCCTGCGCGATCTGCGGGTTGGCGTCCACATCGATCGTTGCGGCGAGGAACCGGCCGTCGTACTCGTTGGCAACCTGGATGACGTCCGCGGCCATGTCGACGCTCTCGGGCACCTGGCTGGCCGAGTGGAACACCAGCACGACCGGGGCGTTCATCGACGCCTCGAGGACGGTCTGGAAGTTCGCTTCGTCGACGGCCACGGAGTACGCCGACGAGGCCCGGCCACCGCCGGAACCGCTCGCGCCACCACCAGCTGGGGCGGCGGGCGCGCCGGCCGGGGCCGGACGCTGCTTCAGCGCCGAGAGATCAATGGCGCCGGGACGGGAGAACGGCTGCTGCGTCATGGACGCAATCCTACGGACGCCCGTCAGTTGGGAACGCGGGGGCCGCGGAGGCCGGCCCGCTGGACGACGCGCTGGATCGAGAGATCGCGGTCGTCGGGACGGCCGACGTACCGAATGTCGCGCAGGCCCTGCTCTTGGGCGGCGGACTCGAAGCAGAAGTGGCCGAAGCCGAGGATCCGGCCGTGGAGCGGCTTCTTGACCGAGATGTCGAGGATCCGGCTCAACGGCATCGTCGCGAGGCTCTGCGACAGCACGCCGTGGACACGGAACACCCGCATGTTGGTGATCACGAACCGGTCGCGCAGGACGGCCAGCCCACCCCAGGACGCGTGCAGCAGCAGGCCGGCCGCGACGATGATGAAGAACCAGGCGACCGCGATCGCGACGAACCAGCTCGCGATCAACAAGACCAGCGCGAGCAGGGCTTCGCCGCCCGGGCGGAGATAGGCGAACCAGTGGTGGGTGACCTCGTCGACGACGACCTCACCCTCCTCGCGGAGCAGGTGCTTGCCGATCCGGGGGTCACCGAGGCGCGCGATGAATCCCGACACGAAACTCACCTGGGACTCATCACGACAGCGGCACTAGCCGAGGGCACCGAGGAAGTCGATGATCCCCGTGAAGGCCTGCTCGGTGAGCGACCAGACGTCGGCGCCGGTGCTCTTGGCGGTCGTGGCCAGGCCGTTGGGATCGGTGAACATCCAGAAGCCGAGGAACACGATCACCACGACACCGATCAACTTCTTGGCGTCCATGCGTGGGTGTCTCCATCCTGGTGTGGTTGTGCCCCCGAGGACACAGATCGACACATTGGTACCAAATGCCCCACCCGTGGGGCGGGAGGCGCGCCCAAGACGGCGACCCGGCGGTCACGGACAGGCGTGCCGCAGCCCGTTCTCCGCGGTTCCGGCCGGGGCTCGCGCACCGCGGAGCCAGGCGTCGAAGAAGCCGTCGAGGTCCTCCCCCGTCCGGGCCTCGGTGAACGCCTCGAACTGCGCCACCGACGCATTGCCGTCGCGGTGCGCGGTGACCCACAACCGCAGCACCCGCTGCAACTCGGCCGCGCCGATGCGGTTGCGGAGGGCCGCAAGCACCATCGCGCCCCGGTCGTACACCGCGCCGTCGAAGATGTGCGCCGCACCGGGGTTGTCGAGCTTCAGGGTCCAGAACGACGACGTCGGTGACTGGCAGGCACTGGCATAGACCCCGTCCAGCCAGGCCTCGACGCTCTTGCCGCCGTGCGTGGCGTCGTACAGGACCTCGGCATAGGTGGCGAAGCCCTCGTTGAGCCAGATGTCGCGCCACTTGCGCACCGAGACACTGTCCCCGAACCACTGGTGGGCGACCTCGTGGACGATCACGCCCGTGTAGATCCACGAGCCGTAGGTCGGCCGGGTCTGGTTCTCCAGCGCGAACCCGACGTCGAGGTTCGTGACCACGCCGCCGATGGAGGAGAACGGATAGGGGCCGAACTGGCCCTTGAGCCACTCGGTGATGCCCGCCGTACGACGCAGGGCCCGCAGCGAACTGCGGCGCTCGGCCGACGAGAGGCGCGAGGAAACGGCGTTGTAGACCGGGATCCCCGAGGAGGTCCGACTGGCCTCCATCAAGAAGTCACCTGCCGCCACGACGGCGAGGTACGTCGCCATCGGGTCCGACATCCGCCAGTGGGTGACCGCGCGGGTACCGATCACCTTCCGCGAGACGCGGATGCCGTTGCTGATCACCCGCTTGGCCTTCGGCAGGTTGACGCGGATGTCGAACGTGGCCTTGTCGCTGGGGTGGTCGTTGGACGGGAACCACCACGGAGCCATGTGCGGCTGGTTCATCGTGACGAACTCGTGGCGGTCCGCCAGCCAGTTGCGCTCGCCCGCGTAGCCGCGCTGCGACGGCTTGCCGCGGTAGACGACCTCGACCTTGAAGGTCTTGCCGGCACTGATGGCACTGCGCGGAATGATCTTGAGTTCGTGATGATTGGGCCGCGTGAACCGGGCGGTCCAGCCGTTGACCTTGACCGCGCTCACCGGCAGCAACAGGTCGAGGGAGAAGCTGCTGAGCGCCCGGTTCGCCCGCATCGTGACGACGGTGCGTCCGCGCAGGATCCGCTCACTGAAGTTGTAGGCGATCCGCACGTCGTAGTGCAGGGCGTTGGTGCCGCCGTTGCCGTCGTAGGGCCAGTACGAGTCGGGGCCCCTGATCCCGCCCGGAGCCGGCGCGCTGGTCAGTGTCGAGACGGTCGCCGGGGCACCGGAGACGGTGGCCGCGGCACCCGAGAGCCCGGGGACCAGCAGGAGCAGGAACACCACGAGAACGGTTCGCCAGCGCATTGGCCCAATCTACGTCAGCAATATTCGGTTGATTCCGCCCACCGACGTGAGTCAGCCTTGGATCTGACTCCGCGCCTCCGCGGAGCTCGTCGAGAGGAGCGTGACATGTCCATGACTGTTGCCGGCCTGCCCGCAGACCGAATCCCCTCGACCCACAGGAGCACCCGAAGTGTTTCCGGAGAACCTCTCCACACCTGACCGCACTGCAGACCCCACCGCTGATCTGGACCCCCGCTTCGTCTTCGACTTCCAGGCGTACGACGACCTCGGTCCCGGCCAGCGCTGGTCCAGCTGGCTCGACATCGAGCCACTGTCCCGCGGACCCGAGCCACGCCCCGACTGGGTCGTGACGTCCCAGGGTGCGATCGACACCGATCTCGGCATCCTCAAGACCGGCAAGGAAGCGGACGTCTTCCTGCTCGATCGCACCGACCCCCACGATCCGGCGCAGTCCGTCGTGATGGCCGCCAAGCGGTACCGCTCCTCGGAGCACCGCACCTTCCACCGCTCGGCGACCTACACCGAGGGCCGCAGCATGAAGCGGTCCCGGGACGAGCGCGCCCTCAAGCGCAAGAGCACCTTCGGTCGCGAGGTCGCCGCGGCCGAGTGGGCGATCTCCGAGTGGAGTGCGCTGCAACGCTGCTGGGAGCTCGGTCTCCCCGTGCCCTATCCGGTCCAGATCGACGGCACCGAGATCCTGATGGAATGGATCACGGTGCCCGGGGCAGACGGCGACGAGGACGACGGGCCGCAGACGGCTCCGCGCCTGGCGCAGACGCGACCCGATCCGGCGCTGCTCGCGTCCTACTTCGAACAACTTCGTTCGGCGATGATGACGCTCGCGCAGGCAGGAATCGTGCACGGCGACCTGTCGGCGTACAACATCCTCGCGGCGGGCGAGCGCCTCGTGATCATCGATCTGCCGCAGCTCGTCGACCTGGTGGGCAATGCCGGCGGGTTCGACTTCCTGCAGCGAGACTGCACCAATGTGTGCGGATGGTTCGAGCGGCGGGGGCTGGCCGTCGACGCGCAAGAACTGTTCGGGGACCTGGTCGCGCACGCCTTCTGATCAGGGCCTCCCGGTGAGCGGGATCGGCTGGGAGGCAGCGGCGCGCTGCCTCCTAGCGTGATCGAAGACACACCCCCGGAGCGGCCCTCAGCGGTCCCGGACTACCACCTGGAGGATCAGTGAGGAACCGCATCACGACACGGACACGTGTCGCAACCGCACTCCTGGCGACCACGTTGCTGGCAGCGGGATGCGCCAGCTCGGGCGGCGACAGTGACAAGGACAGCGACAGCTCGTCGTTGACCAAGGACGAGATCTACACCGCTGGCGTCGTCGGCGTGAAGGGCGACGAGGGCGACCCCAAGGACGGCGGCACGCTGACCCTGGCCGACTACTCCGAGGCCCGCAGCCTCGACCCCACCAAGACCTACGGCAACGGTGCTGCCGGCGGCAACGCGACCGCGGCCATCTACGACGTGCTGATGCGTTACAACCAGGAGACCAACTCCTTCGACCCGTGGCTCGCCGAGTCGCTGACGTCCGAGGACAACACCACCTGGACGCTGAAGCTCCGCAAGGACGTGAAGTTCACCGACGGCACGCCCCTCGACGCCAACGCGGTCATGGGCAGCCTCGGCTACTACATGAAGAACGTCGGCTTCAACACCCTGCTGCTCGCCACGAACATCAAGGACATGAAGCCGGCCGGCACCGACACGGTCGTGTTCACCCTGAACGCGCCGTGGGTGAAGTTCCCCAACATGCTGGCCAGCGGCCCGGGCATGATCATGGCCCCGGCGGCGTACGCCGGTGGTCCGGAGAAGTTCAAGCCGATCGGTGCGGGTCCGTTCGTCGAGGACACGTACAAGCCGGCCGAGGAGCTCGTCCTCAAGGCCAACCCGGACTACTGGGACGGCAAGCCGCACCTCGACGCGCTCCGCTTCGTCTGGCTCGGCAGTGACGACGCCCGTCTCGAGTCGCTCGCGGGTGGATCGGTCGATGCAGCGAACCTGCGCGCACCCCAGACGCTCGAGAAGGCCCGTAAGGACGGCTTCGCCGGCATCATGGCGCCGTCCGGCCTGGCCAACATGTTCTGGCTGAACAACCGTGAAGGCCGCGCCACCTCGGACGTTCGCGTCCGTCAGGCGATCAACTACGCCATCGACCCGAAGGTCTACTTCGACCGCGTCAGCGGTGGCTCGGGTCTCCCGAGCCGCAACATCTACTCGCCGAGCGCGCCGTACTTCACCGACGTGAAGACGGCCGACTACGACCTGCAGAAGGCCAAGGACCTCCTCGCCGAGGCCAAGGCCGACGGGTACGACGGCAAGCTGACCTACATCGGTCAGTCGGACCAGGCGTCGCAGACCGCGGCCGTCACCATCCAGGCGATGCTCGAAGCGGCCGGCTTCACGGTCAAGACCGACCTGCTCCGCAACATCGCGGACCAGACTCAGCGGATCTACGTCACCCACGACTACGACCTCGCCGTGTCCGCGATGAGCATCCCCGACGAGGACCCATACTCGCGGATCTCGACGACCCTCAACGGCCAGTCGCCGCAGAACCCCACGGGCTACAGCAACCCGGAGATGGACAAGCTCATCGTCCAGCTCCAGGCCGCCGAGGGTGACGACGCCACCAAGCTGCTCACCCAGATCAACGAGCTGTGGCAGGAGACGGTCCCCGGAGTCGCCATGGGCGCCGGCGCCTTCTTCCAGCCCTGGAACAAGGACGTGCACGGCATCACCAGCACCTCCGAGACCCTGATGCTGTTCGGCGGAGCCTGGAAGGGCTGACCCCCTCCCCTCTCCCCTCACCGCATCACCTGCTCCCCCTGCTCCACCTCGAGACACCCTCCGCCCCACCGGGCGGGGGGTGTCTTGGTTTGCGCGAAGTGCGTTGGTTTCTTGGTCGAAGTGCGTTGGTTTCTGACGCGAGGTGCGTTGGTTTCTACCTCGAGGTGCGTTGGTTTCTCGCTCAGGCAGGGTTAGTCCTGCCTCCGGCGCCAGCGGTACGACGGCTGGTCGGGCCCGCGCGAATAGATCCGCTTCGACGGCCGACCGGGCGAGCGCTCGGTGATCGCCTGCGCGAGCTGGGCCAGCCAGATCGCCCGCCTCGCCGCCTTGAGGTCGCCCTTGCGGACCACGAAGATGATCCACCCCGCGGCCTCCAACGCAGCCCTCCGCGTCTCGTCGCGATCGCGGTCTCGCTCCGACGTGTGGTCCTTCTCGCCGTCGTACTCAACAGCGATGCGCAGGTGGGGGTAGGCGTTCTCCATCCGCGCCGCGCCCCAGCCGGGCACGACCACGTCGACCTGCGCTTCGGGCATCGGCAGTCCCTCGTCGTGGATCATCAACCGCACCCAGGACTCGGCTTGCGAGTCTGCTCGATCGGTCGAGAGCGGGATCAGCTCGCGCAACTGGATCACGCCGCGTCGGCCGCGAAACCGGGGCAGCATCAACGCGAGGTCCAGCTGCGAGATCCGGTGCTTTCGACGGAACTCGTCCAGCGTCGCGATGGCGCGGTAACGGCCGAACAGGCACGCGACATCACAGGCGGTTCGCAGCGGTGTGGTCACGCGGACGCCGCCGGGGAGCGTCATCACCTCCGAACCAGCAAGATCCCGCTTCCCTCCGAACACTCCCTTGCGGGTCGACCTGCCCTTGCCGCCGCGGGACACGGCATCGAGTTCGGGGATGACGTCGTGCTCCTCGAAGTCGAGGATGTCGACGTCGTGGAGCCAGGCGGCGCAGCGGTCAGCGACCACGGCGTGGGCCGGCAGCGCCAGGCCCGCGGCGTGGGCGCGCAGGTCCAACGAGTCCGGTGTGGACGCCGCCACGTAGACGCCGTACACAACACGTCGAGCGCGACCGGACTTCACCAACAGGTGCAGTCGATTGCGGTCGATCCCGGCGTCGCGGGCCATCGAGGCGGTGAAGGGGCGTCCGTCGAACGATTCCAGAGCTGTCATCGCGACAGCGTCGGTCAGCGGATCAGCACACGTGCCCCCGCCAGCTCAGGCCTGTGGACGGCCCGGCATGGTCCACAACCTGCACCCCCCGTCGTGGCCCGCAATGAGACTGATGGGACAGAAGCCGCCGTACCTCGAGGGAGAAACTCCCGCACTTCGACCAAGAAACGGGCGCACTTCGTGCAAGAAACCCACGCACCTCGCGCAAACCCTCAGTACGAGGGGGCGAGGAGGGGCCAGGGGTTGGCGGATTCCAGCTGGGTGGCCAGGGAGAGCAACGTGCCTTCGGCGCCGAGGGGGCCGACGAAGTGGGCACCGAGGGGCAGGCCGGCCGCATCCAGTCCGCACGGGAGGGACATCGCAGGCATGCCGGTGGCGTTGATGACGGCGGTGAACGACGAGTAGTCGCCGCCGCGTTCCCACATCACCTCGGGGCGGCTGGTGTCGAGGACGCCGAGCTCGGGGGTCGGCAGCGGCAGGGTCGGGGTGAGCAACAGGTCGAACTGGTCGAAGGACGAGCCGAGCTGCCAACCGACCTGCTGGATGGCGGCGTGGGCGTCGTACACCTGCACCGGCGTCATGTTCGCGGAGTAGTGGTCGAACAGCATCCGGGTGAACGGCTCGAGGTCGTCGTCGCGCAGGTCGCGGCCCAGCGCGGCGAGGCGGTGCGTGACATCGGCCAGCAAGGAGACACCCATCAGGGTGCCGAAGCCGCTCATCATCAGCTCGGCGTCGTACGACAGTTCGGTCTCCTCGACGACGTGGCCGAGCTCTTCACACAGCTCCGCTGTCGCCCGTACGGCGGCCACGACTGCCGGGTCGACGACGCCACCGTCTGCGCGGCGGGTGGCCAGGCCGATCCGCAACGAGAGCGGAGCCCGCGACGCCTGCTCCCCGAACGCCACCGAAGGCGTGGGCGCGGCGAAGGCATCGCCGGACATCGGCGCGGAGGTGAGGTCGAGCAACAGTGCGCTGTCGCGGACCGAGCGGCTGACGACGTGGTTGGCCGACAACGGAGCGGCGAGCGACGTCGCCGCGGGGTAGGCGGTGATGCGCCCCCGGCTCGGCTTCAGGCCGAACAGGCCGCACATGGCAGCAGGGATCCGGATGGAGCCACCTCCGTCATTGCCATGGGCCACGGGGACCAGGCCGGCCGACACGGCAGCCGCCGATCCACCGGACGATCCACCGGACGAGTGCGCCAGTGACCACGGATTGCGGGTCGGGCCGTGATGGAGCGGTTCCGTCGAAGCGTTCTTGCCGAGCTCGGGGCTGTTGCTCATCCCGAGCACGACCATGCCGGCCCGGCGGTAACGCCGCACCAGCTCGCTGTCCACAGCGGGAATGTCGTCGGCCCACAACTTGCTGCCACGGGTCAACGGCAGCCCGGCGACCTGCATGCCGAGGTCCTTGATCAGCGTCGGGACACCGTGCAGCGGTCCGCGCGGGAGGCCGGCGTCGACCTCGGCGAGCGCCTTCTCGAACCGCTCGGCCACGACCACGTTCAGCACCGGATTGTGCTTCTCGATGCGCGCAATCGAGTCCTCGACCACCTCGCGCGCCGACACCTCGCCGGTCCGGATCGCCTCAGCGGTCGCGATGGCGTCGTCGTACTGGATCACTGGTCACTCCTCAACGTGGTGGCAGGCCACGAACTGGCCCGGACGGATCTCGCGCAACTGCGGTTCCTCGGCAGCGCATCGTTCGGTCGCCAGCACGCAGCGGGTCCGGAACCGGCAGCCGGACGGCGGGTCGAGCGGCGAGGGCATCTCGACGGCCTTGGTCGGCTCGGGCGCCCGGTCGGCGTCCGCCTCGCTCGGCACCGACGCCAGCAGCAACCGGGTGTACGGGTGCAGAGCGGCGTTCTCGAGGTCGGTCGACGGCAGCACCTCGCAGGTCTTGCCGAGGTACATCACCATCACCCGGTCGCTGATGTTCTTCACGACGGCGACGTCGTGGGCAATGAACACCATGCTCAGCCCGAGCCGCTCGCGCGCCTTCTCGAGCAGGTTGAGGATCTGCGCCTGGACGGACACGTCGAGGCTCGACACGGGCTCGTCGCAGATGAGGACGTCGGGCTCGAGTGCCAGCGACCGCGCGATGCAGACCCGCTGGCACTGGCCGCCGGAGAGTTCGTGCGGACGACGGTCGCGGACCGCCTCGGGGTCCAGGCCCACCGACGTCAACAGCGTGTCGACAAAGGTCGCGCGGTCCCGGTCGCCCCAGCCCCAGATCTCGAGTCCTTCGACGACGAGGTCCTTGACCTTGCGGCGCGGGTTCAGCGCGGACACGGGGTCCTGCAGGATCAACTGCATCCGGGCACGGGCCCGCCGCATCTCCTGTGCCTTCATGCCGGTGAGCTCGACCTCGCCCAACCGCACGGACCCGCTGGTCGGCGGCGGCAACTGCATCACTGCACGTCCGGCGCTGGACTTGCCACAGCCGGACTCGCCGAGGATGCCGAGAGTCTCCCCCGGCAGCAGGTCGAGGTTGAGACCGGACACGGCGTGCACCGTGCCGCGTCGTACAGGGAACTCGACGACGAGGTCGTCGACAGCCAGGGCGCGCGTCTGCCCGGGCCGCAGATGGGCGGTGCCGCTACCGGCCATGACCGACCTCCGTCAGGGGCTCGATGGGGATGAGGGGGTGGTGGCACGCGACCTGACGAGCCGGACCGGTGGCCACCGCTCCACCAGGGAGTACGTCGACCAACCCGGGCATCAGGTCCGTACAGGTGTCGCTGGAGCGCCCGCACCGCGGGCCGAAACGGCAGCCCCGGGGCGGACGAGTCATGTCGGGCGGGTTGCCCTCGATCGCCCGGAGCACCGTGTGCGGGGCGTCGGACAGTTGCGGGATCGAGGCCAGCAGTGCGTCGGTGTAGGGGTGGTCCGGGGTGTCGAACACGGCGCGCGTCGGTCCGGCCTCGACGGTGCGTCCGGCGTACATCACCTGCACCCGGTCGGTGCGTCCCGCAACGGCGCCCAGGTCGTGGCTGATCAGGATCATCGCCATCGTGCGCTCACTGACCAGCGTGGCCAGCAGGTCGAGGATCTGCTTCTGCACGGTCACGTCGAGCGCCGTGGTGGGCTCGTCGGCTATCAGCAGGCGCGGGTCGCAGGCCAGCGCGGTGGCAATCACCACACGCTGCCGCATGCCACCGGACAGCTCGTGCGGGTACTGCGTGAGTCGGCGCACCGGCTCGGGGATGCCCACCTGGTTGAGCAGGTCGACGGCGCGTTCGGTGGCTTCCTTGCGGGAGCACTTGAGGTGGCGGCGCAGGGTCTCGGTGAGGTGGGTGCCGACGCGCTTGACCGGGTTGAGCGAGGTCATCGGGTCCTGGAAGACCATCGCGATCTCGGGTCCCCACAACTGACGCCGCTGACCGGGCTTGAGGGCGTGCACGTCCTGGCCGTCGAGCAGCACCTTGCCGGACACGGTGGTCGTGGGGCCGCTGGCGATCAGGCCCATCACGGTGCGGCCGAGCACGGACTTGCCCGAGCCCGACTCGCCCACGAGGCCGAGGGTCTCGCCCGGGGCCACCTGGAACGAGACGCCGTCGACAGCCCGGACGTCACCACGCGGGGTGTGGAAGACGGTGTGCAGGTCGTCGACGACCAGCAGCGGAGCAGCAGCCGCAGCAGATGAGGTGGTCACAGCTTGGCACTCCTCGGATCCCAGCGCTTCTGCGCCTTCTCCCCCAACAAGTTGAACGAGAACACGGTCAGGAACAGGCAGACGCCCGGTACGACGACGATGAACGGGTGCTTCTCCATCACGCCGCTCTGGCCCTCGGCAATCATGTTGCCCCAGGTCGGTTCAGGCTGCTCGATGCCGATGCCGAGGAACGACAGTGATGCCTCCGCGACCACGAGCACCGAGATCATCACGACGGCCAGCGACAGCACCGGGAGTACGACGTTCGGCAGCACCTCGCGGCGCAACAGCCGCACCCGGCCGGCACCCAGGGCCCGCGCTGCGAGCACGAACTCGCGCTCGGCGACGGTGATCGTGTTCGCCCGCGCCAGTCGCACCATGCTCGGAATCGTCAGCAGGGACAGGGCGAACGCGATGCTGCGCACGCTCGGCTCCAGCACGGAGCCCAGCGCGATGAGCAGGATCAGCGGCGGTACGGCGAGCAGCGCGTTCGACAAGATGCCGACCACCCGGTCGGTCGTGCCGCGGACGAAGCCGGACACCATGCCGACGAGGCCACCGACCACGGTGCCGATCAGGACCGCCAGCAGCGCAACCAGGATCGACGTACGGGCGCCGTACACGGCACGCGAGAGGACGTCGAGGCCGTAGTTGTTGGTGCCGAACGGGTGGCTCGAACCGAGGTCCGGGCGGGCGAAGATCGGCTCGGTCAGACCGGCCACGGAGTCGTTGTGGTTGCCGAGCGGCAGCAGCGGCGCGCACAGGGCAGCGCCCAGCACCAGTACCAGCCAGGTCATCCCGAGCCAGAACACGACGTCGACCTTGCGGCCGAGCAGGCCGCGGCACAACCGGCCCAGACCGGTGATCGCGAGCAGGATGCCGGCGGCGAGCAGCACCATCCGGACGAAGGTGACCACGACGTCGGTGGTGAAGGCCCAGCCGGCGAAGCCGAGACCGACGACCAGGATTGCGGCCCCGGTCAGGGCGAGCAGGGTGCGACCGTCGCGGCGACGGGTCGGTTCAGGCGCGAGCACGGCGGGTCCTCGGGTCGAGATAGCCATAGGAACGGTCGATCAGGGCGTTGCTGCCGACGTAGATGACGGCGATGACCAGGACGGCGCCCTGCACCATCGGGTAGTTGCCCTGGTTGGCGGCGTCGATGACGAGCTTGCCCATGCCGGGCAGCGCGAAGAGGTACTCGACGATCACGGTGCTGCCGACGAGCCGACCGATGCTCAGGCCGAGCACCGTCACCAACGAGAACGACGATGGGCGGAGCGCGTCGCTGACCATGATCCGCAGGGGCGACATGCCCCGGGCACGGGCCGCGAGGATGAAGTCCTCGTGCAGCGTGGTGACGAGGTCGTTGCGCAGGATGCGGGTGAACATCGCCGCCTCCATCAGCGCGATCGTCAGCGCCGGCAGGAAGGCGTGTTGCAGGTTGCCGCCGATGCCGTCGCCCAGGCGCACCCACTCGTTGCGCGGGAACAGGTCGAGCGAGTTGACGAGCACGGCGATCAGCAGGAGTCCGACGAGGAAGGACGGCATCGAGAGCAGTCCGAACGTCGCGGCACTGATGGCCCGGTCCGCCCGGCCACCTTCGTGGTACGCCGACCACATCGCCAGCGGGATCGCGATGAGCAGGGCCATCACCAGGCCCATCGCGGCCAGCTGGGCACTCACGGGCAGGGCCGACAGGATCCGGTCGAGGACCGAGGTCTGCGGCGGCACCAGCGAGGTGCCGAAGTCTCCGTGGAGAACACCGCCCAGCCAGTCGCCGTACCGCACCAGCAGCGGGTCGTTCAGCCCCAGCTGCTCACGCAGGGCGTCGTACTCCTGCGGTGTGCGGCCTTCACCGAGTACGGCGATCGCCGGGTCACCGGGGACGAGCGACAGCAGCAGGAAGACACCCAGGCTGACCAGCAGCAGAACTGCGATCAGCTCGAGGATCGGAAGGAGGATGCGGCGCGCCACCCGGACAATCTCGCACTTTCGGTGGGAGCGGCGTTGTGACCGATCCCACTCACCGGATGGGGTCGACACCGTTCGGTCCCGCATAGCCGGCGGGCTTGCCCCAGTCCGTTCCACGGGTGGTACGGCGGTCGACCAGGACGCAGCGCGTGCCAGTGTAGTTCGTGGGCATGCACTTGTTGCAGTGGTTGCACAGCGAACGGGTGGCCGCGTCGGCCTGGAGCCGGTTGATCAGGTCGGGCTCGCGCAGCAGGGCGCGGGCCATGGCGACGAAGCCGAAGCCCTCCGCCATGGCGGTGTCCATCATCGGGCGATCGGTGACACCACCGAGCAGGATCATCGGCAGGTTGACCGCGGCCCGGATCTGGCGGGAGTCCTCGAGGAGGTAGCCGTCCGTGTACGGGTAGCTCTTCAGCAACCGGTGGCCGATCATCTTCACGCCGGCCTTGATCGGCTGCGGCATGACGCCCGCGAACTCGTCGAGCGGGACATCACCCTTGAAGAGGTACATCGGGTTGAGCAGCGAACTGCCCGCCGTCATCTCCAGAGCATCCAGGGTGCCGTCGGCCTCGAGCCACTGGGCGACCGGGATCGCCTCGTCGAGCCAGAAGCCGCCGGGGGCGCCGTCGTCCATGTTCATCTTCGCGATGATCGCGATCCGGTCGCCGACCTCGTCGCGGACAGCCTGCATGATCTGCCGCGCCAGCCGGGCACGGTTGCGGAGGCTGCCGCCGTACTCATCGGTGCGCTTGTTCAGCTTCGGGCTCAGGAACGCGCTGGCCAGGTAGTTGTGGCCGAGGTGCACCTCGACGGCATCGAAGCCAGCCTCCGCCGCGCGACCCGCGGCGTGCGCGTGCGCGGCAACGATCCGGTCGAGGTCGGCGACGGTCGCCTCCTGGGAGGTGTTCATCGCGATCGCGTTGACGCGCCGGCTGGGGGCCAACGCCGGGGACCTGTTGCTCCGGGCCTCGGCGACGGGTCCACCGTGGCCGATCTGGGCCGACACCGCGGCGCCGGCGTCGTGGACGGCGTCGGTCAGCGTGCGCAGTCCGGGCATCGCCTCGTCGGTCCAGAGGACCTGGTGCCGGTCGGTGCGACCGTCCTTGGCGACGGCGAGGTAGGCGACGGTCGTCATGCCGACCCCGCCCTTCGCGTAGGCGACGTGGAAGTCGACGAGGTCACGGGTGACGCGCCCGCGATGCGCGAGCCCTTCGTACGTCGCCGCCTTGATCACCCGGTTGCGCAACTGCACCGGGCCGATCCGGCCGGCCGAGAAGACATCGGGCACCACCGTCGGGGCGGTCACGGCTGCACCGCCGGTCGGATGACCTTGCCGGTGGCGTTGCGCGGCAACGGCTGCGGCGCCACGCGCCAGCGGCTCGGCACCTTGAAGTGCGCGAGCTCGGTGGCGACGTGTTCCCGCAGCACCTGGATCAACTCGTCGGCGTCGGCCGTGGCGTCGGCCGGGACGATCACCGCTGCCACCTCCTGCCCGAGGTCGTCGTGCGGTACGCCCATCACCACGCACTCGCTGACCGCGGGGTGGTCGACGAGGACGCCCTCGACCTCGGCGGGATAGACGTTCTCGCCGCCGCGGATGATCAGGTCGGAACGACGGGCCGCGAGCCGGATCCGGCCCTGCTCATCCATCGTGCCGATGTCACCGGTGTGCAGCCAGCGGTCCGCGTCGATCGCGTTCTCGGTGGCCTGCGGGTTCTGCCAGTAACCGAGCATGTTGTAAGCGCTGCGGACGCAGATCTCGCCCTCCTCGCCGGCCGGGAGGACGGCGCCCATCGGGCCGCGGACCTCCATCTCGACGCCGACGATCGGCCGGCCCAGGGTGCCCGGCGACTCCGCCAGGTCCATCGGAGTCGCCAGCGCCACCGCGGTGCAGGACTCGGTCAGGCCGTAGCTGTCGACCAGGGCCCCCGCGAAGGGCAGGTGCTCGCGCAGCTTCTTCTTGAAGGCCGCCGACGACGGCGCGGACGCGAGCGAGAACGCGGAGAGCGACGACGTGTCGTAGTCCCGCACCCCGTCGAACTCCAGCAGCCGGTTGGCCATCGTCGGTACGGCGCCCCAGTGGGTGACGCGAGCGCCCTGCACGAGTTCCAGGACGGTCGCCGGGTTGAAGGCACCCAGGTGCAGGGCAGCCGTGCTGCCGTTGGCGAGGCGCGGCACTGCGAGGTTGTGCAGGCTGCCGATGTGGAACAGCGGCATCGCCAGCAGGTACACCTTGTCCTCGGGCGCCACCGGGTCACCGAAGGTCGCCGCAAGGACGTCGTTGTAGCGGTGGAAGCCGATGACGGAGCACAGGTTGCGGTGCGTGTGAACCGCGCCCTTCGGGCGGCCCGAGGTGCCCGAGGTGAACAGGATGACCGCCGGGTCGTCCTCGGCGACGTCCGCCGAGGGCAGCGGCGCGTCCGGACGGGCCGTGGCGAGACGCTCGTGCTCGGCACCGAACTCGATCACGGGGATGTCCCGGTCGCCCAGGGCGGCCTTCCGCTTCGCGTCCGCGAGGACGACGACCGGGTCGGTCAGTTCCAGCGCGTACTCCAGTTCGCGGGGAGACCACCACGCGTTGCAACCGACCGCGATCGCCCCGATCGAGACCACCGCCCAGAACGACTCGATCCAGGCGGCCGAGTTCGCAGCGGAAATCGCGACGCGATCGCCACGCCGGACGCCGTACTCCTCCCGGAGGGCGTGGGCGAGCGACGAGACCCGGCTGGCGTGCTCGGCGAAGGTGAGACGACCTTCGAGGCTGACGAGGTACGTGCGATCGCCGTACTGGACCGAAGCGGCGAGAACCTCGTGCAGGGCACGGAACCGGTGGGTGAACACGGGAATCGGGGCGCCGAGGACCTCTTCGATCCGCATCTCGCTCGGGCCGCCGGGGCCGGAGATCGCCGCGATGGCAGCGTGCGCCGACGCCACAGGGTCAGTCTGGGTGGTCATGTCATCGAGTATTCGCAAGCAGCGACGGCCGGGCCGCGCACGCTCCCGGTGACCGGGATCACCGCCAGCCGGGCACCGTCGGACGCGCTCAGGATGTCTGCATGAACGCATTGAACGGACAGGTCGCGATCGTCACCGGCGCAGGTCAGGGTGTCGGGCAGGGCATCGCCCTCGCCCTCGCCAGCGAGGGCGTTTCGGTCGCCGTCGTCGGCCGCACGGTCTCCAAGCTGGAGGCCACCTGCGCGCTCCTGCGCGAGCGTGGCGTGCGCGCCGAGGCCTACGGTCTCGACGTCCTCGACACCGATGCGATCGCCCCGCTGGTCGACCAGATCGCCGCCGACTTCGGCCGCGTCGACCTGCTCGTCAACAACGCGTACTCCGGCTCGATGATGCCCCTGCTCGACATGAGCATGAAGAACTTCACCAAGGGCTTCGTCTCCGGCCCGTTCGCCGCGTTCGCCTTCATGAAGGCCGCGCACCCGCACCTCGTCGCTGCGGGCGGCGGCTCGATCGTGAACCTGGTGACCTCAGCGATGGTGCGCTGGGACCCGACGACCTACGGCGGGTACGCCGCCGCGAAGACCGCCCTGCGCTCACTGACCCGCTCCGCTGCGGTCGAGTGGGCCGGCGACGGGATCCGCGTGAACAGCATCGCCCCGCACGCCCTCTCCCCCGGGTTGAAGTGGTGGACCGAGAACAACCCCGAGGAAGCCGCCGAGTTCGTCGCCGCCATCCCGATGAAGCGGATCGGTGACCCGGAGGCCGACATCGGCCGCGCCGTCGTCGCCCTGGTCGGCCCCGACCTCGCCTACCTCACCGGCGCGACCATCCCCCTCGACGGCGGCCAGGCGCACTTCTGAGGTGCCCTCGCGAGGTTGATTGACATCAATCAACCTCGCGAACGGGGTGGTTCAGCCAGCCGAGGTGACGACTTCCGCGCCGCCGTCGACGTACACGACCTGACCGGCCATGTGGGAGTTCTCGGGGGCGATCAGCCAGAGCAGCGCGTTGCCGATGACCTCGGGCTCGGCGTAGCCGTTGAGCGGCATCGGGACGGCCGCGTCCATGATCGACTTCCACTGCGGGTCGGAGACGAGCTCCGCCGTCATGGGCGTGAGGACGACGCCGGGCGCGATGGCGTTCACCGGGATCCCGGCTCCGGCGAACTCGGGCGTGACGGCGATGCGTCGCAGCCACTGCGCCAGGGCGGCCTTGGTCGAGGAATAGATCTCGTGTGCGCGACCGGCCGCAACCGCCGCCTCAGCGGCAGCGAGTGCGGCGGCTTCGTCGCCGGCCAGGCAGGCCTCGACGATCGCGGTGTCGTTCGGGTGGGTGCCGGAGATCGAGCCGACCAGGGCGACCCGCGGAGCGGACGCAGCGGCGAGCACCGGCTGCAGCCCGGTGACCAGGTCCGTCGTACCGAAGTAGTTGACGCTGACCTGAGGGGCTCCCGCGCGGCTGAGGCCGGCGCAGGTGATCAGCCCGTGGAGCTGCCCCCTAGCAAGCTCGCCGATCTGCGCCACCGCAGCCGCACGGCCGTCGACGGTCGACAGGTCGGCACAGACCTCGACGTCCTTCAGGTCGACCCCGATCACCCGGTCGCCGCGGTCACGCAGCAGGCCGGCAGTGACGGCTCCGATCCCGGACGCTGCTCCGGTGACGGCAATGACACGGCTCATGAGGTCTGTCCTTCGTCGTAGCGCGGACCGAGGAGCAGACGCGCGGCGAGCCGGACATCTTCCTCGGCTTGTTCGATGTTGATGACCTTGTTGAGCACGGAGATCAGGACGCCGTACCAGGTCTGTTCGATGATCCGGACCATCCGCAGGTCCTCGTCGACGGGCTCGTCGACACCGAGGGCGTCGAGCAGCACACGGTGGAAGGCGGCGTTCGCCTCGGTGTACTCCCGTCCGCCCTGCAACTGGGCGGCGTTGTTGGCCTGGAGCATGGCGGTCGCGAGCTGGGGCCGCTCGAGCAGCCGTCGGCCGGCGGCGATCAGGACGTCCGCGACGGCCCCGGCGTTCCCGACACTGTCCGGCTCCTTGACCGCGGAGGCGCTCAGGGTGTTCACCTGGCCGTGGAGTACGGCGACGAACAGGTCGGTCTTGGACGGGAAGTAGCGGTAGAGCGTGGCGATCGCGACGCCGGCTTCCTTCGCGACGTCGGCCATCTGCATCCGCTCGAGACCGTGGACGGCCCCGAGCTTGCTGGCGGCCTTCAGGATCCGCCGGTAGCGGTCCTTCTGCTCGTCAGAGGTGGGCTCAGCGGGTTGCCGGGCCTCGGCGATTCGCGGCACGCGTCTCTCCTGCTCTGTCGTGGAGCCCGGGTAGCGGGCCTGATCATCCTCGGTCGGCGTCCACCCCGGGCGTTGGCAGGCTACCGCTGAGTGGGACCGGATCCGGCGCTCATCGCACCAGACGTCGCAGACTCGGACCATGACGACCAACGACCAGATCCGCCAGATCGAGGTGGACGCAGGTCCGCGGCGGTTCGCCCGCGGCTGGCACTGCCTGGGACTCGCCCGCGACCTCGCGGACGGCAAGCCCCACCAGATCAACGCGTTCGGCCAGAAGCTCGTCGTGTTCACGGGCGAGGACGGCACCATCAACGTGCTCGACGCCTTCTGCCGACACATGGGCGGCGACCTGTCGCAGGGCACCGTCAAGGGCAACGAGATCGCGTGTCCGTTCCACGACTGGCGCTGGGGCGGCGACGGTCGCTGCAAGCAGATCCCCTACGCCCGCCGCGTCCCGCTGCGCGCCCGCACCGCAGCGTGGCCGACGCTCGTCCAGGACGGCATGGTCTTCGTCTGGAACGACCCGGAGGGCAATCCGCCGCCGGCCGACGTGACGATCCCCCGCATCCCGCAGGTCGACTCCGACAAGTGGACCGACTGGATCTGGTACGAGACGGTCATCGAAGGCGCCAACTGCCGCGAGATCGTCGACAACGTCGTGGACATGGCCCACTTCTTCTACATCCACTACTCCTTCCCGACGTACTTCAAGAACGTCTTCGAGGGCACCGCGGCCTACCAGTACATGGATGGCGCGGGACGTGAGGACGTCCGTCCGGTGACCCCGTCGAAGACCAACCCGACGGTGCTCGGCACGACCAGCGTCGCGGCGTACCACGGCCCGAGCTTCATGATCGACGAGGTGACGTACCACTACGAGGACCTCGACGTGGACACCATCCTGATCAACTGCCACTACCCGATCGATGAGAACTCGTTCGTTCTCCAGTACGGGATCATCGTGGAGAAGAAGGAAGGCATCTCCGACGAGGATGCCGACCTGATGGCCGCCAAGACCGGCAAGTTCATCAAGTACGGCTTCGAGCAGGACGTCGCCATCTGGAAGAGCAAGGCCCGGATCGACAACCCGCTGCTGTGCGAGGAGGACGGCCCGGTCTACCAGCTGCGTCGCTGGTACCAGCAGTTCTACGTCGACGTCGACGACGTCACACCCGAGATGACCGACCGCTTCGAGTTCGAGATCGACACCACGCGGCCCAACGAAGCCTGGCGTGCCGAGGTCGAGCAGAACCTCGCCGCCCGAGCACCAGCGCAAGGTTGATGGCCGGGCTGATGGGCATGTCTGTCCGTCCCGACGTGCGGCTCGAGGCCGCACCGATGCAGCCGGTCGACTGCGGCGCCTGTGGCGCCACGGTCCTTGCTCGCAAGAGCAGCTGGGACCAGACCACGCTGCAGTGGAGCACCGATGCACTGGCGACCTGCGCAGAGCGTCGTACGGCGGCCGAAAGCTCCGAGCGACCCAACCGCAATGCGTTCACGGGGTGCTCGGCGCTGACGGCCGCGATCCGCGCGGCTGCTGTCGCAGGTGCTCTCGACGTCCAGTCGGACGAGCCGCTCCCCACCAACCCGGAGGCGCGCTGATGGTCGACGTCCAGAAGTACGGCCCCTGGGCCGTCATCGCCGGCGGCTCCGAGGGCGTGGGCGCCGAGTTCGCCCAGCACCTGGCGGCCGACGGCTTCAACCTCGTCCTGATCGCCCGCAAGCCCGGGCCGCTCGAAGCGACCGCTGAAGCGATCTGCGAACTCGGCGTCGAAGTCCGCACCATCGCGGCCGACCTGACCGACCCGGCCGCGATCGCGGCGATCACCGACGCGACCACCGACGTCGAGATCGGCCTGCTCGTCTACAACGCCGGCGCCAACAGTTACGGCCGCGCCTTCACCGCCGGCGAACTGCCCGGCTTCCAGGGCGTCATCGACCTCAACATCACGGCGATGCTCGCGCTGACCCACCACTACGCAGGCCCGATGCGGGAGCGT
Organism: Nocardioides sp. WS12; assembly: GCF_014108865.1. Lineage (NCBI taxonomy): Bacteria > Bacillati > Actinomycetota > Actinomycetes > Propionibacteriales > Nocardioidaceae > Nocardioides > Nocardioides sp. WS12. The sequence continues at coordinate 4,039,729 of NZ_CP053928.1, forward strand.
CGCCGCGGCGGCATCCTGCTCGTCGGCTCACTGGCCGGCTACGTCGGCACCTCGACCGAGGCGATCTACGGCGGCGTCAAGGCGTTCGGCCGGATCTTCGCGGAGGGCCTCTGGGCCGAACTCCGTGAGTACGACGTCGACGTGCTCGAACTCGTCCTGGGCGTCACCCGCACCCCGGCCATGGAGCGCGCGGGGCTGAACTTCGACGTCCCCGGGATGCACGTCTCCGAGCCTGCGGACGTTGCCCGCGAAGGCCTCGCCGCCCTGGCGAACGGCCCCGTGCACGTGATCAGCGGCAACGAGCCGATGGTCGAGCGCCGGATGAGCACCGACCGTGCCCGGCTCGTCGCCGGGACCGAGAAGGTCATGCGGATGCTGGTCCCCCAGCACTGACGCTCAACCAGCGTTGCGGATCCGGGTCACCGTCGCGGCACGGCCACTGCGGTGGGCCGGGCGCTGCGGCATGTCCGGGTACAGGTCGGCGGCGATGCGACGCACCGCGTCCACGACGAGCGGAGCGACCCGCTCGAGAGCCGTGCCGGCGGCGGCCACGACGGAGATGGCGCCGACCGGGCCGCGCGGACCACGGATCGCGGCAGCAACGCAGGCGATGTCGGGGAAGCACTCGCCGCGCTCGAGCGCGAGGCCACCGCGGCCGCGGATCCGGCCGAGCTCGCGGTGCAGGGCGTCGAGCTCGGAGATGGTGGCGGGCGTGCGGACGGGGATCTGCTCCCCGACCAGTTCGTCGACGTACTCCGGTTCGAGCCAGGCGAGCATCGCCTTGCCGAGACCGGTGCAGTGGGCGGGCGCCGTACCGCCGACGCGCGACGGGACGGTGGCGGCGAAGCGGCCACCGAACTTGTCGAGGTAGCGCACCTGGTCGCCGTCGAGGACGGCGAGGTGGATGACCGCACCGGTACGGATCAGCAGGTCGTGGAGGTACGGCGACGCCGCGGACCGCAAGTCACTGTGGTCGTCGCTGCCGCCGCCGAGGACGAGCGAGCGTCGCCCCAGGCCGTAGCCCTGTGCCGAGTGCTCGAGCCACTCGAGGCGGACCAACTGGTCCAGGATGCGGTGCGCGGTCGACCGCGGCAGGCCCGTGGTGCGGGCGATCTGCTCGAGCGTCTCGCGGGACTCGCGGGAGGTGAACAGGTCGAGGATCAGGGTCATCCGTTCGACCATCGACGGCGGGAGTTCCCGCTCGGTGGTCGTCTCGGTCCGTTCGATCGTCAGCGCCGACATGATCTGCCTCCGTGGTTCAGAACTGAAATGAATTCTAGTTCTGAAGGTAACACCCGTCACAGGTCTTGAAAAGACCATTTCTGAAATTCATTCTACTGCCGCTGACCGGGACGGCCCGACCTCCCCGGGAGCCGCGTCGGCTTGGATGGACGGCAACCTCGCAACGGGGCCGTACCCCCTGAAGGAGTCCACATGCTGCTGGGCATCACCAGCCCGATCGTCACCGCCGTCCCGGGCTTCCACTCCCCCTGGGAACGCACGGCCGGCATCGACGAACTGGCGCGGATCGCCGAGGCCGCTGACCGTCTCGGCTTCGACCACCTCACCTGCTCCGAGCACGTCGCCGTGCCCGTCGAGATCGCCGAGCAGCGCGGCGGGACCTACTGGGACCCGCTGGCCACGCTGAGCTTCCTGGCCGCGCGAACGACGAACATCCGGCTCGTGACGCAGGTCCTCGTGCTGGGCTACCACCATCCACTCGCCATCGCGAAGCGCTACGGCACCCTCGACCTGATCAGCAACGGCCGCCTGGTCCTCGGCTTCGGCGTCGGCTCCATCGAGGAGGAGTTCGACCTGCTCGGTGGCGAGTTCGCCGGCCGCGGCGCCATCGCCGACGACGCACTGGCCGCTCTCCGCGCCTCGATGTCGCGCGAACGACCGTCGTACGAAGGCACGCACTTCACGTACGACGGCCTGGTCATCGACCCGCACGCCGTGCAGCAGCAGGTGCCGTTCTGGATCGGCGGCTTCACCCCGCGCAGCCTGCGCCGGGCCCGCGAACTCGGTACCGGCTGGGTGCCGTTCGGACTGCCCCACGACAAGCTCCGGGAAATGCTCGACGCGGCTCCCCTGCCGGACGGCTTCGAGGTCGTCCTCGGCGCCGGGCGCCCGATCGACCCGATCGGTGAGGCCGACCGCACCCGCCGCGCCATCGACCGCACCCGCGATGCCGGCGCGACCATCGTCAACGTCCAGATCGCCGCCACCTCGGCGGACCACTACGTCGAACAGCTCGAAGCGCTCGCCGCACTGGAGGAGAACCGATGACCGACCGGCTCGAAGCACTCGAGGCCCGCCTCCAGCTCCTCGAGGACCAGCAGGCGATCAGCCAGCTCGTCGCGTCGTACGGACCGCTCGTCGACGCCGGCGAGGCCGAGCGCGTCGCCGCACTCTGGACCGAGGACGGCGTGTACGACGTCGAGGAGTACTACATGGGCAACCGGCCCGAGATCGAGGCGATGGTGCGCTCCGACGCCCACCAGGGCCTCATCGGCGCCGGCTGCAGCCACTTCCTCGGCCCCGCCCACGTGACCGTCGACGGCGACACCGCCGTCGCGGTCTGCGAGTCCGTGCTGCTCGTGCGCCACAAGGACCGCGTGTTCCCGGCGCGGATCGGCGTGAACCACTGGGAGCTCACCCGGACGTCGGACGGCTGGCGCACCACCCGGCGCACGACCCGCGGACTCGACGGCAGTGCCGAGACCCGCACCCTGCTCGCCTCGACCGGCCGATCATGAAGCCCACCGGCAACGGGCGACTCGACGGCCGGGTCGCCGTCGTCACCGGTGCCGCCGACGGCATCGGGGCCGGCATCGCCCGGGCGTACGCGGCCGAGGGCGCCCGCGTCCTGGTCGCCGACGTGTCCGAGGACCAGGGATGTGCACTGGCCGGGGAGATCAACGGCCTGTTCCTGCGCGTCGACGTCACCGACCGGGTGCAGGTCGAAGCCATGATCGCGACCGCTGTCGATGAACTCGGGTCGGTCGACGTCCTCGTCAACAATGCCTGGGGCGCCGGCGACGTCGGCCGCGTGGAGAACAAGACCGACACCATGCTCGAGCGCGGCTTCGCGATGGGCTACTACGGGCCCTTCTGGGCAATGCGAGCCGCCTTCCCGCACATGAAGGCAGCCGGCTGGGGGCGCATCATCAACATGTGCAGCCTCAACGGCGTCAACGCACACATGGGCACCCTGGAGTACAACTCCGCCAAGGAGGCGCTCCGCACGCTGACCCGGACCGCTGCCCGGGAATGGGCGCCGACCGGCGTCGTCGTCAACGCGATCTGCCCCGGCGCCAAGAGCGCGGCCTTCCACCGGATGGCTGCAGCGCATCCCGAGATCGCCGCCACCGCCGAGGCAGCCAACCCGATGGGACGGCTCGGCGATCCGTTGGCCGACATCGCACCGATCGCGGTCTTCCTGGCCTCCGAGGACTGTCGTTACCTGACCGGCAACACCCTGTACGCCGACGGCGGGTCACACATCAACGGCGTGGCTTGGGCGCCCGACCTGCCCTGAGGCGAGGTGCGCGCGCACCAAGTCGTGGTATCCCGGGGGCTCGAGCAGGAACGAGTCATGCCCCCACGGCGAGGCCACCTCCACGTGGTCGACCGCGACGCCGCGCGCTTCGAGCTGTTCGCGGATCCGCAACGAGTGGGCCGTCGGGAATCGCCAGTCGGAGTCGAAGGAGATCAGCCGAAAACGCGTCGCCGGGCGGCTTCCCGGGTGGTCCGCGAACGGGTCGAAGTAGTCCATCGGCCGGGTCAGGTGCAGATAGGACAATGCGTCGAATCGCTCGAGGAAGCTGTCCCCCTGGTGCTGGAGGTACTGCTCGACCTCGAAATCTGCAGCCAGCCGCTTGCCGCTGCCATGGGTGTCCCGGAGGTGACCGAACTTCGCACCGAGCGAGGCCCCTGAGACATAGGTGATGTGCGCCAGCATCCGGGCGACCTTGAGTCCGTGGCGCGGCGTGACGCCGTGGTCGGCGTACCGCCCCTCGCGGTAGTCCGGGTCCTCGAGGATCGCGCTGCGAGCGACGGAGGAGAACGCGATGTTCTCGGTCGTCAGTTGCGAACTCGCCGCCACGAGGACGGCACGGTCGATCCGATCCGGCTCCTCGAGCGCCCACTCGAGCACCTGCATGCCCCCGAGCGAGCCACCAACAGCCGCGTGGAGACGGTCGATCCCGAGATGGTCCAGCAGCAGCCGGTGGACCGCCACGAAGTCCGCCATGTCGAGCAACGGGAAGTCCGGACCGTAGGCCCACCCGGTCCGGGGATCCGTTGACAGCGGACCGGTCGTGCCCGAGCAGCCGCCCAGGAGATTGGCGCAGATCACGAAGAACCGGTTCGTGTCGACCGCCTTGCCCGGGCCGATCAGGTTGTCCCACCAGCCGGGTCGGCGCGCACCGTCGTGCCAGCCGGCGGCGTGCGCGTCCCCCGTCAACGCGTGGCACACCACGATCGCGTTGTCGCGCTCTGGCGACAGGACGCCGTACGTCTCGAACGCAACCTCGACCTCCGGAAGGATCTCCCCGGACGCGAGCTCCAGCGGGCCGCCCTGCGTGAGGACGGCCCGCTGGGTCGCAACGACGCCAACAGAGTCGGACACGCGGCCCCTACTTCGCTGCGATCAGGGCCTGCTCGAGGTCGGCGATGATGTCCTCGATGTTCTCGATGCCGACCGAGAGTCGGACAAGGTCCTCGGTCACACCGGCCGCCTCGAGCTCCTCGGGCGTCAGCTGGGAGTGCGTCGTGGTGGCGTTGTGGACGGCCAGCGACTTGGCATCGCCGATGTTCACGAGGTGGCTGAACAGTTCCACCGACTCGATGAAGCGCTTGCCTCCGTCACGTCCGGACTTGAGCCCGAAGGAGACGAGGCCGCCGTACCCCTTGCCGGTGAAGAGGCGGTCGGCGAGCGCCTTGTAGGGGCTGTCCTCGAGGCCCGGGTAGGACACCCACGCGACGGCGTCGTGTCCCTGGAGGTAGTGCGCCACGGCCAATGCATTGGCGCTGTGTCGCTCGAGGCGAAGGTGCAATGTCTCGAGGCCCTGGAGGAACAGGAACGAGTTGAGCGGGGCGATCGCAGCACCCGTGTTGCGCAGCAGCACCGTGCGCGCCCGGATGATGTAGGCGAGGTTGCCGACGGCCTCGGTCCACACGACGCCGTGGTACGCCTTGTCCGGTCCCGTCAGACCGGGGAACCGCTCTGAGTGTGCGGCCCAGTCGAAGTTGCCCGAGTCGACGATGACGCCGCCGATCGAGGTGCCGTGCCCCCCGATGTACTTGGTGGCGGAGTGGACCGCGACGTCGGCGCCGTGGTCGAAGACGCGCTCGAGGTACGGCGTCGTCACCGTGTTGTCGACGATGAGCGGCAGACCGTGCTCGTGGGCCGCGTCAGCCCAGGCCCGCGTGTCGACGACGTTGATCTTCGGATTGCCGATCGTCTCCGCAAAGACCAGTTTGGTGTTCTCGTCGACGTGCTTCGCGAGGTCCTCGGGCTTCTCCGGGTTCACGAACCGCACCTCGATGCCGTACTGGGGCAGCGTGTGGGCGAACAGCGCGTAGGTGCCGCCGTAGAGCGTGGAGATCGCGACGATGTTGTCGCCGGCGTAGGTCAGGTTGAGCACGGCGTAGGTGATCGCAGCGGACCCGGATGCCACCGCGAGGGCGCCGACGCCACCCTCGAGTTGCGCGACACGATCTTCGAAGACCGACTGCGTCGGGTTCATGATCCGCGAGTAGATGTTGCCCGGCTCGGCCAGGGCGAACAGGTTCGCGGCATGCTCGGTGTCGTTGAAGACGTACGACGTCGTCTGGTAGATCGGGACGGCGCGGGCGTTGGTCGCGGGATCGGCCTCTTCCTGGCCGGCGTGGACCGCGAGGGTCTCGGGGCGATAGGTCATCGTTGACTCCTGTCGAGATGCCACCGTCGGCGGCGTGGGCTTTCTCTCTAAAGTCTAGTTAGTTAATCCACTATTGAGCAGGCGACGTCCACTCCTCGGACCGGTAGCGTCACCGCCCGTGAGGAGCACCCGCGCCCGGTCCGTCGTCGTCGCGTCCCGGACCGACACCGATCGCCAACTCGAAGCCGATGCCTCGGCAGTCGCCTGCGCCCACCTCGCCGGCCTGGACCTCGAGCGAACGACGCTCTACTCCCCCGACGAACTCTTCGACCAGCCCACCTACGCCGCGTCCTTCGATGCCCGTGCCGACCTGTGGGCGCGATCCACCTCCGGCCCCGCCGAGGCCCTGGCCGAGGTCCTCCACGACCAGGCGATCGACACCGCGCTCGCCACCTGGGTCCGGGAGCAGACCCTGGTCGGCGTGATGGGCGGACACGCGGCCCAGCGCGGCAGCACCGAGTACGACGACGCGGCTCGCCTCGGCGCCCTGCTCGGTCGCACGCACGTGATCGCCACGGGCGGCGGTCCGGGCGCGATGGAGGCGGCCAACCTCGGCGGCCGGTTCGCACACGGATCCACCGAAGCCCTCCTGGCCGCGCTCGCCACCGTGGCGACCGTGCCGTCGTTCCTGCCTTCGGTGGATGCGTGGACGACCGCGGCCCGGCAGGCCCTCGAGCTGTGTCCCGATCCGGCGCCGACGCTGGGCGTGCCGACCTGGCACTACGGCTATGAGCCACCGAACGTGTTCGCGACCGCGGTGGCGAAGTACTTCCGCAACGCCCTGCGCGAGGCGATCCTGCTGCAGGTCTGCGACGCCGGCATCGTGTTCCTGCCGGGTGCGGGCGGCACGGTGCAGGAGATCTTCCAGGACGCCTGCGAGAACTACTACGCGGCCGAGGACGCAGTGGCACCGATGGTGCTGGTCGGGCGGCGGTACTGGACCGAGGACCTGCCGGCGTGGCCGCTGCTCCAGGCGCTGGCGCGCGGCCGGCCGATGGAGCAGCACATCCACCTCGTCGAGACGATCGACGAAGCAGCCGCCCTGTTCGTCGCTAGGCGACCTGGGCACCGACCCGCTCGCTGAGCACGGCGCGGTAGTGCCCGAGCAGTTGCTCGTTGATCGAGAACCACGACCGCTCCTGGACGGCGCGGACGGCCGTGACACCCATCGCCCGTCGCAGCGCGCCGTCGGTCGCGAGGCGGTCGACGGACGCGGCGAGGTCGGCACCGTTGCCCGGCTGGTAGAGCAGGCCGGTCGCTCCGTGGGCGATCACGTCGACCGGACCGCCCTGGGCGGGCGCCACGACCGGCACGCCCGAGGCGAGCGCTTCCTGTGCGGACTGGCAGTAGGTCTCGTAGCGACCGGTGTGGACGAAGACGTCAAGCGAGGCGTACGCCCGGCTCAGGTCGTCGCCGTGCAGCAGCCCGAGGAAGGTCGCTCGGTTGCCGAACACACCACGCAGCCGCTGCTCCTCGGGGCCGCCGCCCACCAGCACCAACTGGTAGCGGGGGTCGTCGGCGATGTGCGTGAGCAGGTCCAGTTCCTTCTCGGCAGCGAGGCGACCCACGTAGCCGACGAGCAACTGGCCTTCGGGAGCGAGCAGGCGGCGCAGCGCACCGTCGCGGTGACGCGGGTGGAAGGCGGCCAGGTCGACGCCGCGGCCCCAGCGGTGCACGGCCGGGACACCGAGTTCCTCCAGTTGGGCGATGCTGGCGGTCGACGGCGCGAGGGTGCGGTCGACGTGGTGGTGGATCCGGCGGGTCAGGCTGGCTGCCGCACGGACCCCGCCCGGGACGTCGTACCGCTCGGCGAAGCCGACGAGGTCGGTCTGGTAGATCGCGACGGTCGGGATCCCGAGCTCCTCCGCGGCGCGCGCGGCCTGGTAGCCGAGGGTGGCCGGCGAGGCGATGTGGACGACATCGGGTCCGTACTGCAGCATCATCGCCCGCAGGCGGCGACGCGTCTCGAGGCCCACCCGGAAGTCGGGGTAGAACGGCAGGTTCGCACCGCGGGCGCGGCGCAGCCGAAAGCCGGCGTACGTGTCGGGGCCGGTCGGGGCGACCAGTTCGGCCTCATGCCCCTGGGCGGAGAGGTGCTCGAGCACCCGGCGCACGGAGTTCGTGACACCGTTGATCTGTGGAAGGAACGACTCGGCCACCACCATCACGCGCAGCTTGTTCATGGCTCGGACGGTAAAGAATCTTCCGCAACACACGCCTACAGGCGCGAGAGTGTCCGGCAACCGCCTCATGAACGACTGAAGACGACGTGACCCCGGTCACCCCCACGTCGTTTGAGTCCCGTGGAGATCTCTCGCCGTAACCTGATCCGCCAAACCATCGCCGCCGGAGGGCTCGCCGCAGCCGCCACCGCGCTGCCCGGAGTGATGCGGGGAGGCGCGGCCTCAGCCGCGACCACGGCCGCCGCCTCTGCCCCCGTCGAGAACGCTGCTGCGACGCTCCAGCAGACGTTCACGACCGGTGCACCCAACGCGCTCGGCTACCGCAAGGTGCTCGCCGTCGCCGGTGAGCCCCACGGCACCCGCACCGCGCTCGGCGTCGCTGCCGGCGACGGTCGCGCGGCCGCGCGCCAAGGCCTGCTCGCGTTCGTCCAGCTCAGCGACGTCCACATCGTCGACGCCCAGTCGCCGCTGCGGCTGGAGTGGGTCGACCGGCTCGAGGACCCGGGCTCACCGGTCGCGACGGGGCTCCTCTCGTCGTCGTACCGCCCTCAGGAGATGCTGACCGGCCAGGTCGCCGACTCCATGGTCCGCGCGATCAACCAGGTCGCGAGCGGCCCCGTCACGGGCAAGTCGCTCGCGCTGGCCATCCAGACCGGTGACAACTCGGACAACTCCCAGCTCAACGAGGTCCGCTGGAACATCGGCGTCCTCAACGGTGGTCAGGTCCGCTTCGACTCCGGCAACCTGACGCGGTACGAAGGCGTCGCCGATGGCAACGCCCTGACGTACGACACTGCCTATTGGCACCCGGAAGGCGCACCCGCCGGCAAGCCGGTCGACCGCCCGCGCAAGGAGTACGGCTTCCCGGTCGTTCCGGGCCTGCTCACCGCTGCCCGGGCCCCGTTCCAGGCGGAGGGACTCGACATCCCGTGGTACTCCGTCTTCGGTAACCACGACGGTCTCGTCCAGGGCAACTTCCCCACCAGCACCCTCCAACTCAACCTGCTCGCCCTCGGCACGCTCAAGGTCGTGTCGCCGCCGACCGGGATCAACCCGGCCGAGGTCCTCGACAACCTGATGAGCGACCCGGCTGCGGTGATCACGAACCTGCTCTCCGGCGTCACCAACGCGGGCATCCGCGTCGTCACCCCCGACCTCAACCGTCGCCTGCTGACGCGCAAGCAGGTCGTCGAGCAGCACTTCTCGATGGGCGGCGCCCCGTTCGGCCACGGCTTCACGACGACGAACCGGCAACAGGGCACGGCGTACTACTCGTTCGACCAGGGCAACTTCCGCTTCATCGTCATGGACACCGTCAACCCCAACGGGTACGCCGACGGCTCCCTCGACAAGACGCAGTTCACCTGGCTCTCGAACCTGCTGGCCGCCTCGGCCGACAAGATCGTGATGGTCTTCAGCCACCACACGTCCGACACCATGGGCAACCCGCTCGTCGCCACCGGCGGCAGCCTCGAGCCGCGCGTCACCGGCGGGACGGTGCTCACCACGCTGCTCTCGCACCCGCAGGTCATCGCGTGGATCAACGGCCACACCCACACCAACAAGATCACCCCGCGCGTGCGCACGGGTGGCGGTGGCCTGTGGGAGATCACCACGGCCTCGCACATCGACTGGCCACAGCAGGCCCGGATCATCGAGATCGCGGACAACACCGACGGCTCCCTGTCGATCTTCACGACGATGGTCGACCACAGTGGCCCGGCGTCGAACGCGAACCTCAACAACCCGACCCAACTGGCCGGCCTGGCCCGCGAGCTCGCGGCGAACGACTGGCACGACCACAGCGGTGGCCTGGGTACAGCAGACGACCGCAACGTCGAGTTGCTGGTGGGCAACCCGCTCTGACGGACCGTCTCGAGACCTACTCGACTGCGGCGAGCTGACCGCAGGCGCCGTCGATCTCGGAGCCACGGGTGTCGCGGACCGTCGTCGGCACGCCCTTGGCCTCGAGCCGGCGGACGAACTCACGCTCGTCCTTCGGGTCGGACGCGGTCCACTTGGACCCCGGCGTGGGGTTGAGCGGGATCAGGTTGACGTGGACCCAGCCGTGGCCGCGCTCGTTGAGTACGTCGGCCAGCAGGTCGGCGCGCCAGGCCTGGTCGTTGATCTCGCGCATCATGGCGTACTCGATCGAGACGCGACGCTTGGTCTTCACGAAGTACTCGTAGGCGGCGTCGACCGTCTCCGCCACGGAGAACCGGGTGTTGATCGGGACCAGCGTGTTGCGCAGCTCGTCGTCCGGCGCGTGCAGGCTGAGCGCGAGCGTGACCGGGATGCCTTCGTCGGCGAGCTGCTTCATCCGCGGCACGAGGCCGACGGTGGAGACGGTGATGCCCCGCGCCGACATGCCGTAGCCGTCGGGGGCGGGCTCGGTGAGGCGTCGTACGGCGCCGATGACAGCCTTGTAATTGGCCATCGGCTCGCCCATGCCCATGAAGACGACGTTGTTGACGCGACCCTTGCCGCCGGGCACCTCGTCACGCTCCAGCGAACGCGCCCCGGCGAGCACCTGCTCGACGATCTCGGCGGTTGACATGTTGCGCTGGAGGCCGCCCTGGCCGGTGGCGCAGAACGGGCAGGCCATGCCGCAGCCGGCCTGGCTCGAGACACACATGGTCACGCGGCCCGGGTACCGCATCAGCACGGATTCCACGAGGGACCCGTCGAAGAGCTTCCAGAGCGTCTTGCGGGTCGTGCCCTTGTCGGCTTCGAGGGTGCGCAGCGGCGTCATCAGGTCGGGCAGCAGGGCCGCGACCAATTCGGCGCGCTGGGCGGCCGGCAGGTCGGTCATCTGCTCCGGGTCGTCCGCGAGCCGCGAGAAGTAGTGCGTGGCGACCTGCTTGGCGCGGAAGCCCGGGAGGCCCATCTCGACCAGCAGCGCCTTGCGCCCGGCGGGATCGAGGTCAGCCAGGTGCTGCGGCGGCTTCTTGCGCCCGCGCGGCTCGTCGAAGACGAGGGGAAGGGGGCGGGGGCCGGACTCGGGCTGGTCGGTCATGGTGGATCGATTGTCCCACCTGCGCCGACGGATGCCGAAACGTCAGATCAGGCGACCGGGAGGGGTCAGGCGTCGCGCTTGAGCAGGAACCACAACACGGCGCCAGCCACCCCGACGGCGACGATGAGGGTCGCCAGGGTGCCGAGCAGCATGTAGCGCGCAAAGCGGCGGGTGTGGCGGGGCACGAGCAGCCCGATGGGGACCACCAGGAGCAGCAGCACGAAGGGGAAGAGTTCCTCGGCGCGGTGGTAGCCCACCAGCCAGCGGAGGACGGCGGCGTACAGGCCCGGGACCACGATGATCGAGACCATGCCGGTGAAGAAGCCCGCGAGCGGGAAGAACACCGGATGCCCGCGGTGGAACCAGTCGGGTCGCCGCGAGCGGTCCTCCGCCTGGGTGCCGGCGTCGCGCGCCTGATCTGCCTCATCCATGTCTGAGCGATCGTATCGGTGCCGACCACATGGCGCCCAACTGCCCGAAGGGGCAATGCAGGGCGCCCGATCGTCCGCCGCCCGGTCGTCGCGACGCAGGTCGCTCCCGGCCTAGATTTTCGCCATGTCGTGGTGGGCGGTCAGCTCATGACGCAGGCCCCCGTGTTCATTCCGTGGCGGAGCATCGCGGCCGGCGTCGTGGATCCCTCTGCGCGCACGCTGAGCTATGGCGAAGCACTCGAATCGCCCTGCGCGACCTGCAGCACTTCCCCGTGCTGCACGCACCTCCCGGTGCACACCTTCAGCGTCAGCACCGTCGGCGACCTGTCGTACGCCGCCTACCTGCTCAACTTCGACCGAATCCGGCTCGGCGTGACCCGGGTCGGCGAGTGGAGCGTCTACTACGTCAACCCATGCCGCTTCCTCGACACCGAGCGGATGGCTTGCACGGTCCACGCCACGGACAAGCAGCCGAACATCTGCCAGAACTACAGCCCCTACCAGTGCTGGTACAAGCGATCGATGACGAAGTCGGTGACCGAGGACTTCGTGTTCGTCGACCGGGCGCGTCTCGACTTCATCACCGAACGGGTCCAGTTCGACGAGGCGAGGAACGTCATCGGCATTCCGGACTGGGACGAGCTGGTGAACGCGCTCGCGAGCGTGAGCGACGAGGTGCCGTGGGACGAAGCGACACCGGTCCCCTCCGATCACGCCTACGAGCGCTGGCAGGCCGAGGTCGTCGGCGCCGAGGACCCGACGCCCGCCCATCGGCGCCTCCTGCCGTTCGCCGACAACCCGAGCCCGTGCTCCACCTGCTCGGCTCCCTGCTGCGAGACCCTCGAGTTCGCCCAGGGATTCCCCACCACGAAGAGCTCGCTCGACTTCTTCCAGTTCTGCCTCGGCTTCCCGGGCGTCGAGTTGTCCGTGTCGGATGCCGGGTGGTCCCTGGCGATCAAGACCACCTGCCGCCACCTGACCGACGGGCGCTGCGGTGTCTACGGGCAGCCTGAGCGCCCGCTGTTCTGCCGCTACTACGACGCCTGGAAGTGCACCTACCGCGACAAGTACCTGCAACCCCGCCCGACCGCGAGCGTGCGAGTTCGTCTGGACGAGTTGTCTGCGCTCACCGAGTGCATCGTGGTCGACGAGAACGGCAAGATCGCGACCATCGCCCCCGTCGACGACACCCGGGCGCAGATCGAAGCGTCGTGGCGCAAGGCGGCGGGGCTGGAGCAGGCCCCGACATGAGGGAGCGGGCACGGGAACCCGAACCCACCCGCGCGGAACCCGTCCACCGCGAGGACGACCTGCGTTCGAAGGCCCACCTCCAACCTCCGGAACAGACCCCGGTCACTGGACCGATGGGCCCCACCACCATGCAACGCCTCGGCAGGGACCTCGGGAACACCCGTCTGACCAGCTGGATGGGCGCGAAATCCGGTGAGGTCCTCCAGCGGGTGCCGGTGAAGTACGCCGACACGGGCGAGACGCTGTACGAGAACCCCCCGGAGCAGGACCCTTCCGTCACCACGGCGCCGACCGCCGCGGCCAAGCAATTCGTCTCGTCCCCCTATGCGAACGACAACCCCAACGTCGAGTACGAGATCGACCGCAAGGCCGACCATGCCCTGGTGACCGTCAAGATCCTGTTCATCCAGCAGAACCGTGGCCAGAACGAGTGGATGAAGGACACGAAGGGCCGGATCGCGCTCGACAAGGCCGGCAAGCGGATCCCGGACCCGACCTTCACCCAGGACATCGGCACACCCAAGGAGATCCCGGCAGGCGACAAGCGCCGGTCCTTCATCGGCGCCCAGGTCAAGGGCATCACCGCGGCGTGGAACCACTTCGACCTCAACAGCAAGACCGTGCCGAAGGCCGGACCACCGGGGCCGGACGGCAAGGCGGCTCCCGCGCCGCCGCCCACCCCGATCAACCTGCCGCTCAAGTTCGTCGCACAGCCGGAGTACTCCCTCACGGCCAAGGGCGTCCACGCCACGATCCGGGTGTTCGGTCCGAACATCGACGCCGATCGCGACGGGGCGCACCCCGTGGACTCGGGCCACTGGTACATGAACACCAAGAAGAACTACGGCGACTCCACCAAGCTGGACATGATCAAGACATCTGCCCACGAGTATGGCCACCTGCTCGGTCTCCAGGACGAGTACTTCCGCAGCGACGACCAGACCCACCAGATGCTGCACAAGATGGGCGGTGGCGCCGCGACCGCCGACAAGGAACTGGACCAGAACACCGTACGACGGATGGTCACCGCCGCGCTGATGCCCGTCATCGAGGCAAGGATGACGGACAACATCGGCTCCATCGCGGAGACGTTCGCGAAGTCGTTCCCCACCCTGCGCAAGCAGCTGACCGGCGCCGTACGGACCACATGGGCCGACAGCGGCCTGCGGTCCGGCATCGTGTCCCAGATCGAGCCGCACCTGATGTCCAAGTCGATGAAGCACCAGTTGGCGTCCGTCGTCGACTTCCAGACGGGCCAGAACCTGTCGAACCTGACCCGGGCCACGGATGCCCTCGCGGCGACCTCGACGAAGTACCTCGCGGACCTGGTGCTGGGGACGTTCTCGAACTGGGAGCGCTCCATGAACGGCAGCTTCAAGGCCACGGGGGCCGACGGTTCCGACGTGAAGATCAGAACCAGCTTTTCGGCGAACGTCAAGGAGTTCGGAACCACCGGGGGCGGCAAGTCGGAAGCGGCCCAGCTCGCCGACAGCATGATCGGTGGTCCCGGGTTGCCGAAGATCGCTCCCTCGACGACGCTGCTGGGACAGCTCGAGGAGATCCCGAAGCGGTGGTCGGAACCCGGGAAGGGTCTCGATTCGGCGTACACGCCTGCGGTGGTCACCCCTCAGGTCACGGCCGCCGTCGACGCCGCGGTCGCGGCCGGCATCTTCCCCAAGATCAACGGCACCGGCCAGCTCTACATCCGCCTCCGGCGGCTGATCGACTCGACGGCGAAGGTGAGTGCCAACAAGGCGGCCCTGGCCTTCGTGGACGGTGCGGTGCGGGAGAAGGTCGACGCGCAGTTCTCCGAGCTCAAGGCCCAGATCGAGACCGAGGTGAGCAGCACCCTCGGCATGAAGGCCGGCGCCCTGGCGGCCAAGGGGCCTCCGGACCCCAACGTCACTGCGATCGCCACGAAGCTGCACGCGATGCTGCAGGCGCAGCAGAACAAGGCCAACTACGATCCGAAGGTGGGCGAGATCAACCCGGGTACGGGAGGTGCGGGCACCGACGTACGGCACAGCAGCAGTTCGGTGATGAGCTCCAACGACATCAGCCAGGCCGGGTTCCGCTCCGATCTCATTGCCCCGGTCGTCGGCCAGTTCAACACCCTGCTGAAGAAGGCCGACGAAGAGAACTTCACTGCCAAGGTCACCCGATGAGCCAGGTCCTGCTGACCTTCACCCTCACCGTCACCTCGACCGTCCACCAGACCATCGTGCTCGGCGACGACGGTGTCGTCAGCCGCGTGAACGCACGGCCCGGCGACACCGAGAATCCGGAGGTGGGTTGGTGGCAGGGGTCGATCGACGGCTCCGTGCTCGCCCTGGCCCAGTCGCTGGCGACCTCGGCGTGGCCCGACATCACAGCCAGCCGCCCGCCCGCGGCGGCCGCGTGGTCGGCAACCGGCGCCGGCGGACGACGTGGGCTGTGGGGCGCGACGGACGAGATCGGCGCTGCACTGCGCTCGCTCCAGTCCGAGTGCTCCAAGGTCGCGCGGGACGCCGTTGCCGTGGCCGCCCTCTCTGCCCGGCAGTCCGGCGCCGACGGCCCCGTCATGCTGACCGTGGAGTCGCGCGGGACCGCACCGATCGACCTCAGCCTGCGCGATGCGGAGTTCGTCGACGGCGAGACGACGGTCTTCATCACCGACGAGGCCGAGGTCGTCGGGTATCTCGGTGCAGCCCTCTCCTTGCCTCCGGAACTGCGCGCCGTCGGCGTCCTGCGCAACCGCCAGTCCGGCACCCAGGGCCTCGATCTGACGGGAACCATGTCGTCGGGCGCCGAGCGGTACGACGTCGGACTGAGGGTCACCGTCACCACCGAGTGATGAGGGGTTGACCGCTCTGTGACAGTGGTCCCGTGAACGAACCGCATCCGTCACTGACGTACAGCCACTATCTCGCCCTCGACGAGGTCCTCGCGGCCCAGCGACCGCGCTCCGACGAGCACGACGAGCTCCTCTTCATCGTGATCCACCAGGTCTACGAACTGTGGTTCAAGCAGATGCTCCACGAGCTCACCGGACTCCAGCACCGGCTGGAGGACGGGGACACGCCGCGGTCCCTCCACACGCTCGGGCGGGTGCTGGCGATCCTCAAGGTGGCCGTCGCCCAGGTGGACGTCCTCGAGACCATGACACCCCGCCAGTTCACCAGCTTCCGTGGCCGCCTCGACGCCTCCAGCGGCTTCCAGTCGGAGCAGTTCCGTGAGCTCGAGGCGACGCTGGGGCGCCGGGACCGCCGCGTGTTCGAGCACTACCCCGAGGGCAGCGCCGGTCGCGAGCGGATTGCCACCGCGATGTCGCGGCCGTCGGTGTTCGACTCGTACCTGCGCTACCTCGTCACGCAGGGGTACGACGTCCCGTCGGCCGCCCTCGAACGTGACCTCTCCACGCCCTGGGAGCCGTCGGCGGAGGTCCAGACCCTGCTGCTGGCCCTGTACGCCGACGACGGTGGCGCCGCACAGGTCGCCGAGCGGCTCGTCGACCTCGACGAGGGTCTCCAGGAGTGGCGCTACCGCCACGTCAAGATGGTCGAGCGGACCATCGGCGCCAAGATGGGCACCGGCGGCTCGTCGGGCGCGACGTACCTCTGGAGCACCGTGACGCACCAGCTCTTCCCCGACCTGTGGGCGATCCGGAGCGAGATGTGACCCTCGCTCAGCACTACACCCACTTCCGCGTCGCCGACCGACTGCTGCTGACCGGCCACTCCCACCAAGCATGGCCCGACGTCGCTCGCGAGGGTCTTCTGGAGGCGTACGACGACGCGGCCCTCGCGGTGGACCAGAAGTGGGAGCGGGCCTTCGCCCGCGCTGACCGGGTGCGGGACGGAGTCCGGTCGCTGCTCGGCGACCCGAATGCGGAGATCGCGCTCGGCGCCAGCGCCCACGAGCTCGTCGTGCGCTTCCTCTCCGCTCTCGACCTGCGCGCCCGGCCTCGCGTGGTCACGACCGACGGCGAGTTCCACTCCGCTCGCCGCCAGCTCGACCGACTGGCCGAAGCCGGCATCGAGGTCGTGAAGGTCCCCACCCAACCCGTCGCGACACTCTCCGAGCGGCTCGCCGCCGCCGTGGACCGCCGTACGGCGACCGTGGTGGCCTCCTCGGTGCTCTTCGAGACCTCGCAGGTTGTACCGGACCTCCGCATCGTCGCGGACGCCTGTGCGCGCCACGGCGCCGAACTGCTCGTCGACGCCTACCACCAGCTCGGCGTGGTCCCCCTGTCCCTCGACGCCGCGGGCCTGGCCCACGCCTGGGTCGTGGGTGGCGGCTACAAGTACCTCCAGCTCGGCGAGGGCAACTGCTTCCTCCGGCTCCCCGCCCACGCCGTGGGGCTGCGGCCGGTGGTCACCGGGTGGTACGCCGAGTTCGGCGACCTCGAGCATGCCGCGCCCGGCACCGTCAGCTACGCGGTCGGTGCTGCGGGCTTCGCCGGGTCGACGTACGACCCCAGCAGCCACTATCGCGCGAGCCGGGTCCTCGACTTCTTCGCCGAACAGGGGCTCACGCCCCCGCGACTGCGCGAGATCTCCCTGCACCAGCGCGGCCTCCTGGCCCAGGCCTTCGACGATCTCGACCTGCCCGACCACGTCGTCACCCGCGACCGGGAAACGCCCGCCGACGGCTTCGGCGGCTTCCTCACGCTCTTTGCTCCCGAGGCGGCGACCCTGCAGGCAGCCCTGGCCACGCGCGGGGTGCTGACCGACAGTCGCGGTCCGCACCTGAGGTTCGGCCCGGCGCCGTACCTCACCGACGACCAACTGCGGGCAGCCATGGCTGCCCTCGGCGAGGTCGGAACTAGCGCGTGAACACGCCGTAGTGCAGGAGCAGCCAGATCGGGGCGATCGTGGCCAGCAGTGAGTCGAGGCGGTCCATCAGGCCACCGTGGCCGGGGATCACCTGGCTCATGTCCTTGATGCCGAGGTCGCGCTTGATGACCGACTCGCACAGGTCGCCGAGGGTGGCCATCACGACCGCGATCAGGCCCAGGCAGACGCCGACCCACCAGTCGCCCTCGAGCAGGTAGACGACCAGCGCGGTGCCCGCAGCGACCGTGGCGATCGCGGACCCGGCAAAGCCTTCCCACGACTTCTTCGGCGAGATCACCGGTGCCATGGGGTGCTTGCCGAACAGGACACCCGCGATGTAGCCGCCGGTGTCGGAGGCGATGGTGACACCGATGAACGTCAGGATGCCCTTGACCCCGACGTCGTCGAAGCCGCCGCCCGTGTGCCCGCCCTCCGCCAGCATCAGCGCGACGAACGAGCCGAGGAACGGCACGTAGATCAGTGCGAAGACCGCAGCCGTGGCGTTCTGGACGTAGCCGTCGATGCCCCGGCGCAGCAGCCACAACATGATGGCCAGCGCGCTGACCGCAGTCGCCGTGACCAGAGCGGCCGAGCCCCAGAAGTACGCGACGACCACCATCGTGACGCCACCGATGATGAGCGGCTGCTCGGGAAGGTCGATGTCCTTGGCGAGCAGGCCCTTGCGCAGTTCCCACACAGCCACCGCGACGGCGATCGCCACGATCACCATGAAGGCCGTCTTCCAGAAGGCCAGCGAGGCCGCGATGGCGCTGAGCAGCACCACGGCGGAGGTCACCGCGGCCTTCAGGTCACGGCCGGCGCGACCATGGTCCTTCTTGGGGGCAGGGTCCGTCGACGGCGTTGTCGAGGTCATGTCAGGGCGAGGGTCGAGGTCTCAGACCTCGAGCAGCTCGGCTTCCTTGGCCTTGAACAGCTCGTCGATCGCCTCGGTGTGCTTCTTGGTGAGGCCGTCGAGCTTCTTCTCGGCACCGTTGACGTCGTCCTTGCCGACTTCGCCGTCCTTCTCGAGCTTCTCGAGGTTCTGCTTGGCCTTCTGGCGGACCTGACGCACGGCGATCTTGCCGCCCTCGGACTTCTCCTTGGCGAGCTTGATGAACTCCTTGCGGCGCTCCTCGGTGAGCTCGGGGAAGACGATGCGCAGCTGCTTGCCGTCGCTGGACGGGTTCACGCCCAGGTCGGAGTCGCGGATCGCGCGCTCCACGTTGCCGATCGCGCCCACGTCGAAGGGCGCGACGATGATGATGCGCGCCTCGGGGGCGGTGAACGACGCCAGTTGCTGGATGGGGGTCTGCGAGCCGTAGTAGTCGACCATGATCTTCGAGAACATGCTCGGGTGCGCACGACCGGCGCGGATCGCTGCGAACTCCTCGCGGGTCGCGTCGACCGACTTGCCCATCTTCTGGTCGGCCTCGTTGAGGGTGTCGTTGATCACCGGTTCTCCTTCATCATTCTGCGCATCGTTCCGCGCATCATCCTGCGCTGACCCGGGTACCGATCTTCTCACCCTGCACGACGCGCAGGATGTTGCCTTCCGGCTCCATGCCGAAGACGATCATCGGGAGCTTGTTCTCGCCGCAGAGGGCGAAAGCGGTCTGGTCCATGATGCGCAGGCCTTCTGCGATGGCCACGTCATAGGTGAGTTCGTCGTACTTCGTCGCCGTCGGGTCCACCTTCGGGTCGGCAGAGTAGACCCCGTCGACACCGTTCTTGGCCACGAGTACGACGTCGCACTTGCTCTCGAGCGCACGCTGGACTGCCACCGTGTCGGTGGAGAAGTAGGGCATGCCCATGCCGGCGCCGAAGATCACGACGCGGCCCTTTTCCATGTGCCTTATGGCACGGCGCGGGATGTACGGCTCGGCGACCTGGCCCATCGTGATGGCGGTCTGCACACGGGTCTCGACGCCGGCCTTCTCGAGGAAGTCCTGGAGCGCGAGGCAGTTCATCACGATGCCGAGCATGCCCATGTAGTCGGCGCGGACGCGGTCCATGCCGCGCTGCTGGAGCTCGGCGCCGCGGAAGAAGTTGCCGCCGCCGGTGACGATGGCGATCTGCACGCCCGCATCGACGACTGCCTTGATCTCATGGGCAATCGCCTGGACCACATCGGGATCGACCCCGACCTTGCCACCGCCGAAAACCTCACCGGAGAGCTTGAGGAGGACTCGCTTGTAGCCGGCCACCTGGGTCCTTCCTTCTCGATCGCCACGTCATGCGTCCCCACCTGCAGGGAGCGCTGCCGAGGTTACCGTGTCGGCGGGTCAACGGACCCTTTGCACCCGCCCACGATGCTTTCGGCTGTTGTCGCCGTCGATGTTCGAGTCACGTGTGCGCTCGATCGTGTCCACGATCTGCTCGCCACCTTGCACCGGCTGCGCCGCGATGATCGTGTCGCGCTCGAACTCATGGGACTTGTCGGTGTTGCGGTAGTAACGGAAGAAGGCCCAGTACGTCGCCGCACCACCAGCCGGTCCCGCAGCGAGCAGCCAGAGGGCACCGTCGTCGCTGGAGGCCTGCACCAGGACGGGGACGACCTGGGCCAACGCCGCGATCACGTCGATGCTCATGCTGTCGCCACCAGGAATGCGCCAGCGATGCCCTCGAGGAAGGTGCCCACCGTGAAGGCGGCCAGCAGCAACTTCGGTTGCGACACCGGAATGCTGCCCATGGTCTCACCCGTCCTCGCGTTGACCGCGATGTAGTGCAGGATCCCGTTGCTCTCCTGCTGGTAGGAGTAGAGCCACACCGGGAGATACATCGACACCCAGCGAGACCCGCCCACGTCGACCTTCTCCTGCTCCCAGCGCACGCCGCGGTCGAACTTGCCCAGCGAGCCGCTCACCTGGGACCGACCGATCGAGAGCAACTGGTCCTCGAGGACCGGTTGCAGTCCCTCGACGTTGCGGTCGCGCTTCTCGCTGGTGAAGCCCACGAGATAGTTCGCGTTCCACTTGACCGCATTCTTCGTGTCGAACGGCAGGATCGTGTTGATGATGTTGTTGGTCTTGGCGCCGCTGAAGTCGGCGCGCTCGGAGGCACCTTCGACGGTGAGGTCGTCAACCGTGAAGTTGACCTGCCGCGACACCTGGTAGACGTCGGCGGCGTAGTAGGTCACCGTGTTGTCGCCCTGCTTCTCGGTCCAGCGCCGGGTCTGGACCTCCCCCCTGCCCCAGTACTGGGACTCGGCGCGGGCATCGATCACCAGGTAGGGAAGGTAGACGCCGAGGACGTTCTCGGGCACGAACTCCTTCTTGAACTGGCGGTGCGCGAAGAGCCGGCGCTTGGAGGCGAATCCGCGGATCGCCTCGACCGCCTGGTCCTTCGTCAACTTGAAGGGCAGGACGGCATCGGGCACCGCCCCGTTGGGGATCTGCTGGTTGACGTTGAGCGTGTGGCGGCACCAGTGACAGCGCGCGTTGAGCGCGTGCGCGGTGTCGACGACCACCTCGGCGCCACAGGACTCGCACTTGAAGGTGAGCACGTCCGCGGCATCGGCGAGGATCTCCTCCGCGCCGCTGGCGATGACCGTGCCCTCGAGCGTGTCAATGCCTTCACCGAGGCCGAACTCCTCCTCGACCCGCGCCTCGTGCCACTCGTTGCGGCAGAAGAGGCAGACCAGATTCCCGGTCGACCCGCGCAACTTGACGTCGGTCGACCCGCACTTCGGGCACCGGTTGAGGCCGTCCTTGAGGGACTCGTTGACGGTCTCGATGCTCGGCCCCGCCTCGGGCTCGGCCTTTGCTGCGGCGAGCTCCTCCTCCAGCGACAACGGGGGCCCGTCGAAGGTGGGCTGCTGTGGATCCCCAGACTCCTCGGCCATGTCAGAGCCCGAGTGCCTTCGCCTTTGCCGCGTCGTAGTCGGCCTGGGTGATCAGGCCAGCGTCGAGCATCTCCTTGGCGCGCTTGAGGACGGTCATCGCGTCGTCCGCGGCGGGAGCAGCCGGAGCAGCGGCGGGAGCAGCCGGAGCCGGAGCCGGAGCCGCGGGTGCAACCGGCTGCTGCAGGCCGCCGAGGCCCATGCCACCGGTCGCCATGCCCATGCCGATCAGGCCACCAGGGCCGGCGTTCTCACCGGCCGATTCGATACCGGCCGCAACGGAGGCCTGCAGGTTCGCGTTGCCGCGAGAGCCGGACAGGGCGTCAGCACGCTGGACGTTCTTGAGCAGCTCGCGGGTGTTGGCGTCGTACTCGATGGAGATGATCGCCGTCTTCACGATCTCGATACCGCGGTCGGACCGCCACTGGTAGTTCGCCTCGACCGCCGCGGACAGCGACTGGGCGAACCCGATCGAGTCCTGCTGCAGCTTGGTGATCCGGTTCCCCTTGGCGGGGTCGTTGGTGTACATCGAGAACGCGGGCGCCAGGGAGCCGACGACCTCGTTGAACAGCTGCTCGCCCGCGGGGTTGTCGATGTCGGTGAAGTCGAAGGTCGCGTGTCCGCTGATGACCTCGGCCGGCACGAAGTTGCGGATGAAGGTGAGCGGGTCGGTGATCTTGAGGGTGTAGGTGCCTCGGGTGATCGCGCCGACCTGGGTGTTGAGGAAGGAGTCGTCCCAGTAGATCTCCGACTGGGTGCCGAACTTGTTGTTGGGCAGTTCCTTGAGCGTCACGAACACGGCGGACTGCTGGGCCGAGGGACGACCGCCGAACTTGAACCGCTCCCAGCTCTGCTTGATCAGGGAGTCGACCAGTCCGCCGCCGGAGAACACCGAACTCGAGGCAGGGTCCTCGGAGTTCCAGATGTAGGCGCCGGGCTCGGCGGCGAACCCGGTGAAGGCGCCGTCCTCGAGCAGGACCAGGCCGTAGCCCTCGGGCACGATGATCTTGGAGCCGTTGGTGATGACGCCTTCGGATCCGCTGGTGTTGCTGCCGCGGCCGGCGTTCTGACCCTTGGCCACGGCGGGGAAGATCGCCACCGTCGAGCCGATGCCGTCCGGAACGCCGTAGAAGTCGAGCCACTGGTCACCGAGGGTGCCGCCGATGGCGCCGATCGCAGCCTGAATGAGTCCCACTGAAGCTCTCCTTCAACCGATCCGAAAGCGCCTGCACTGGTGCGCACGCACGTCACCGACGATGTCCGCTGCCGGCGAGCGCAAACCTACCCCCACGACTTAACGCCCGCTCAACAAAACGCACGAACGGCCGGCCTCCACGATGCGTGGGGACCGGCCGTTCGGGGTGGATCTGCGTCAGGCGCCAACCTCGAAGCGGGCGAACCGCGACACGGTGGTGCCGGAAGCGTCGAGGACGGCCTTCACGGTCTTCTTCGACTCCGAAACCGACTCCTGCTCGAGCAGGACGATCTCCTTGAAGAAGCCGCCGATGCGGCCTTCGACGATCTTCGCGACGGCAGCCTCGGGCTTGCCCTCCTCGATCGTCTTCTTGGTGAGGACGTTCTTCTCGGCGGCGACGACGTCGGCCGGGACCTCGTCACGCGTGAGGTACTGCGCCTTGAGGGCAGCAACCTGCATCGCGGCGCCGCGGGCGGCAGCCTCGTCGCCTTCGTAGGCAACCATGACGCCCACGGCGGGCGGCAGGTCGGCGGAGCGCTTGTGCAGGTAGACCGCAACCGGGCCGTCGAAGTACGCGACCTGGCCGAGCTCGATCTTCTCGCCGATGGTGATGGCGAGGCCCTCGACCACCTGGCCGACGGTGCTGTCACCGAGCGGCAGGGCCTTGGCGGCCTCCGTGTCGGTGGCCTTGCCCGCGTTGATCGCCTCGGCGATCTGCTGGGCGGCAGCGATGAAGTCTTCGTTCTTCGCGACGAAGTCGGTTTCCGACTTCAGCTCGATGAGCGCGCCACCGGCGTTGGCAACCAGGCCGGCAGAGGCCTCGCGCTCGGCGCCACGGGCGGCAGCCTTGGCGGCACCCTTGACGCGGAGCAGCTCGACGGCCTTGTCGAAGTCGCCGTCGGTCTCGTCGAGCGCCTTCTTGCAGTCCATCATCCCGGCGCTGGTGAGCTCGCGGAGCTTCTTGACATCAGCAGCAGTGAAAGCCATGGGGATCCTCCCTCGGATCAGATCGTGGGTGAGGGGAAGCGTGACGCCGATCCGGCGTCACACTCCCCCTCGATGTCGAGTTGGTGACTCTCAGGCCTCGGCCGGAGCGTCGGCAGGCGCCTCGGCGGCGTCAGCAGCAGGGGCCTCGGCGGCCTCGGCGGCAGGCGCCTCGACGACCTCTGCGTCAGCATCGGGAGCGTCGGCGGCGGGCGCCTCGGCAGCCGGCGCGTCAGCGGCGGGGGCAGCGTCAGCGGCGGGGGCAGCGTCACCCTCGAGGAGCTCGCGCTCCCACTCGGCCAGGGGCTCCTGGGCGGTCGGGGCAGCAGACGAACCGGCACCCGAACGGGAGATGAGGCCCTCGGCCACGGCGTCGGCGATCACGCGGGTCAGCAGGCCGACCGCGCGGATGGCGTCGTCGTTACCCGGGATCGGGAAGTCGACCAGGTCCGGGTCGCAGTTGGAGTCGAGGATCGCGATGATCGGGATCCGCAGCTTGCGGGCCTCCTCAACGGCGAGGTGCTCCTTGTTGGTGTCGACGATCCAGACCGCGGACGGGGTCCGGGTCATCTCGCGGATGCCACCAAGGGTGCGCTCGAGCTTGACGTGCTCGCGACGCATCTGGAGCAGTTCCTTCTTCGTACGACCCGAACCGGCAACGGTGTCGAAGTCGACGTCGTCGAGCTCCTTGAGCCGGGCGATCCGCTGGCTCATGGTCTGGAAGTTGGTGAGCATTCCACCGAGCCAGCGCTGGTTCACGTACGGCATGCCGACGCGGGTCGCCTGCTCGGCGATCGACTCCTGCGCCTGCTTCTTCGTGCCGATGAACATGATCGTCCCGCCCTTGGCCACGGTCTCCTTGATGAAGGCGTAGCTGCGGTCGATGTAGGCCAGCGACTGCTGCAGGTCGATGATGTAGATGCCGTTGCGGTCCGTGAGGATGAATCGCTTCATCTTCGGGTTCCAACGACGGGTCTGGTGTCCGAAGTGGACGCCGCTCTCAAGGAGCTGGCGCATGGTCACGACAGCCATAATGGTTCTCCTGTGTGTTTTCAGTTGGTCCTGACGCCTGCGTGCTCACCTGACCTGATTTCCCAGGACTGAAGGCAAGTCACCCACGGGCGATCGGGGCCAGTTGATGCGTTGGCCCCGTCGTGGTCTGCGGACGTGCGAATTCCGGCCCAGGACGGACCGGTAGAGGTCAGCGTACGACCTCCGCCGCCCCGCGAGCCAATCGTGAGACGGCCACCAGCTGCACCCTCACTTGCGGGCCTGGAACTCCACCTCCGCGATTGCGGTGTGACTGCCCGCAGCCGTGCCCTTGTAAGCGGACCGGATCTCGAAGGTGATGTCGACGACGTCGCTCACTCCAACCCCGAATTTCGCCGGACCGAGCTTGTCCTCGAAGGTGAATTCCTTGATCTCGGTCGTGCCGTCGCTGCGCTTCACGACGACGTTGATCTCCTTCGGGCGACCCTGGGTGAGGAACAGCTCCTCGTCCACGGCCGTGATCCCCGGCGTGATGATCACGTAGACCAGCCGGATCGGGTCCTCGAACTCGAGATTGAGCTTCTCGCCCCGACCGTCGCCGGCCTTGGCGGGCGCCCAGTACTCGTTCGACACCCCGTCGCGTGCTTCCTCCGCGCCGTGACCTCGCTGGCTGCTCGACGCCTCGATCGCCGTCGGGTTGACCTCCACCGTCCCGGCGATCCGGTCGCGGACCGTGCCGTAGAGGCCGCCGAGGACGTCGCGGAAGGCGAAACCACCGATGCTCAACGCACCGATGACCAGGATCATCGTGAGCAGTCGCGTCGGGAACCGGAACCGGAACCCGCCCGTGCGTGCCTCCCGCGGCCGCGCGCCAGCGTGCTTGACCTTGCGGAGCCGCCGCTTGTTCCGCCAGCGGCGCCACCACGACAACTTCGCGACCTCGGCCTCGGCGAGCGTCGTACCGCAGCGTCGACAGAACTTCCGGGTCGGCTTGTTGCCGATGCCGCAGTTGCCGCAGACCAGGTCGCCCTGCTGGATCGGGTCGTCGACCGGCGGGCGGGGGCGCTTGGGTTTCGCCAGCGGTGCACCGGGCTTCTGGGGGGCCGGCTGTTGCGCGCCGGGCTGCCGTCCCGCCTGCTTGTCCGAGACCGGGACGACCATGGCCTGCAGGGCGTCGCGGGGAGGCGGGGCTTCCACTCCGCACCGGGCTTGGCGGGCGGCGGAGGCGGGGGTGGCGCAGCGGCCCCGGCAGCGGCGGCCGGCCCTTCGTCGGGCCGCTCCGCCGTGGACACCTTCGGCACCTCCGTCGGAGCCACCGGACGCGACGGCGGACCGGACGACGGCGGCGGGCCCGACGGCGGCGGCCCCGACGGCAAGCCGGTCGGAGGGCCGGTCGGCGGGCCGGTCGGAGGCGGAGTGGAGGGCACCAGGGTGAGGTTCGGCGCCGCCACGGGATCGGGTTCGGCGACGGCTGAGGGGTGCTCCGCGTGCGCGCTGTCGGACCAGTCGACGTAGGCACCGCATTCACCGCAGAACCGCTCCCCCTCCTCGAGGGCGACGGCGCAGACCGGACACGACTGGCTCATTTCTTCCCACCTCCTGCGCGGACGACCTTGTACTGCCGGGCGACGTGCGCGGGACACACGTCCTCGAGCAGTGCTTCCACCCGTCGTACGTCGACGGCGGCCGGGTCGGGAACGGTGACCGTGACCGTGACAGCGGGCGGAGCAGTGCCGCCCGGATCGGCCCCCGGCTTCTGCGACCAGTCGCAGGCGCCCGTGTCGCTGACGGTCACCTGGGCGCCCAGCGCCTGTTCCAGGGCGGCCTGGATGCCGGCGACGGTCCCCCGTTGGCGGTGCAGTCGCGCGGCGTCGGTGATGATCCGGCGCCGGTCGGGCGTCGACCAGGCGTCGTCGAGTTCGACGCCGACCCACATCGCCAGCCAGCCGAGGAAGTCCTCCGGCGCCAGATTCGGGTCGAAGTACGCGGCGAGCGAGTCGAGCGTCGCGTGGATCGGCGCATAGCCGTCGTCGAAGGCACCCACGAACCGCACCAGGAAGTCGTCGTCCTGGAGCACCCCGGGCAGCCGATGGGCCAGCGGCGCGGGGCAGATCAGGCCGGGCAGCATGCCCCGGTGGCTGGTCGTGGTCATCTCAGCCACCACGGATCACCCGGACCCGGTGGTCGTAGGAGAAGACGAGCGCGAAGCGGTCCAGGTCGATGCGTTGCACCGGCTCACCCCGCTTGCCCGTGATGGGGTCGGCGGCGAACAGCAGCACCTCCTCGACCAGTTCGGTCCCGGAGACCTGCTGGAGGACGGCGTACACCTCGCCGGCCTGGACCGGACGACCGAACGGCCACCCCTTGCTGTCGATCCCGCCCGTCAGCGGGTCGAAGTACCGGTTGAGGGCGATCCGGGCGGCCTTTTCCAGTTCGGCCGACGCGGTCTTGGCCCGCGCGACGAGGGTCGCCACGACGGTGACGCCCTGGTAGAACGGCGGCTCGACGACGACGCGGGCGCCGACCGTGCGGCGCGGCTCGATGAAGGACGTGACCGTCTGGAGCGTGGCGGCCGTCGGAACGAGGTCCTCGAAACGAAGGCTGCCCTCGACGTCGGCCGAGGCGGCCGGCACCAGCAGTACGCGGACGCCGCTCTCCTCCCCGCCGGCGCCCGCCGGCACGGCCTTCACCCGGGCGACCTGGGGGGCGGCCGCCTTGGCGAGCTGCTCGTAGTCCTCGCAGGTGACCGCCCGGTCGCGCGTGCGCAGGGCGAGTGGTCCGCGCAGCTTGGCCTCATCGACGGTCTCGGGTGCGACGCCACCGACCGCAGCGCGACGGTTCTCGACGCGGTCGATGCCGGGCACCGTGGTCCGCAGGATCTTGATGGCACCGGCTGCGAGGTTGCCGGACGGACCACCGCCGATCCGGTACGACGGCACCCGGATCGGTGCGCCCTTCGGCGGCACCGCGCCGTACTGGCGCATGGTGCCCGCGGCCTCGCGTACCGCAGGGCCGAATTGCACCTCGCCCGTCGCCCGATCCACGCGCACCACCGCATCGTCGGGTCCGGAGTCCGCGAAGGAGGACACCTCTTCCCACTCGTCCCAGCCCGCACCGGACGCCACCTCGACCACGAACGGGTCACCGTCGGCAACGAGGGGGCCGCGGACCAGCGTGAACACCTGGCCCGGCACGCCCTCGGACAGTCCGAGGATCTCGTCGGTGAACGTCTCGGAGTGCGTCGCCGGCACCGTCCCTCCGATCGTGTACGCCGACATCTCGGTGATCGTGGGCGAGGAGCTGTAGAACGGGTAGCCCTCCCCCGGCGCCACCACGCGACAGCGCAGCCAGCCGGCTCGCACCTGCGACACCACCGATGCCGCGTGGGTCTCGGGGACGTGCAGGATCACGTCGCCCGGACGGTTCAGACCGCCCGTCGTGTCGCGGTCGACGTCACAGGCCGTCCACGCCTTGCCGTCCCAGGCCTCCCACACGATCGGCGGCCGGGTCGGGTCGACGCCGACTCCCTGGAGGTGGCAGGTCATCCGCAGGCCGATGGCGCAGGACGGGGCGGCATCGTCGAGGCCGATGTAGAGGATGTCCTCGTAGGCCGGCTGCTCGGTGAAGCAAGGGAACTCCGTGCCGAGGCTCAACTCGTCGTCGCGGCGTTCGGGCTCACCGCCAGCGTTGTGGGTCATCACGTGAGCAAGGGCGCGGGGCGGCATCGTCAACGACTTCGCGGTCGCGAAGACAACCGCTTCCTGCTGGGGCGTGCGGAGGGTCGCCACCTCCGCACCGGCCGGCAGCACCGTCGTCTCCTTCGCGGCGGCCGAGAGCCACGCGGTGACCTCGACCCGTGCGGGGGTCGGCGGGTGCAGGGTGACACCGAGGAGGTCGAGGAAGGTGATGTAGAGCCGATCCGGGACGCGGTTGAGCCGGTACAGCAGTTCATCGGTCATGAACGCGAAGGTCTCGATCAGCGTCACGCCGGGGTCCGACACGTTGTGGTCGGTCCATTCGGGGCAGCGCTGCTGGACCATGCGCTTGGCGTCGTCGACGAGGTCTTGGAACCGGCGATCGTCGAGATTCGGGACCGGCAGGGTCATGCGTCCTCCTCATGGGGCGGAATGACGTAGAACGGGAAAACGAGGTTGCGCGGGTCGTTCTCGCCGCGCAGCGAGTAGGAGATGTCGATGTACAGGACGCCCTTGTCGACCGCGTCGAAGCGCACCGCGACGTCCTCGACGTCCACCCGCGGTTCCCAGCGATTGAGCGAAACGCGCACGGCATAGGCGATGTCGCCCGCGGTCGACGCGTCGGCAGGGGCAAAGACGTAGTCGTGCACCGCGCAACCGAACTCGGGCCGCATCGGGCGCTCGCCCGGCGCGGTCATCAGGATCAGCCGGATGCTCTCCTCGATCTCCCGGCGCCCGCTCACCAGGGCGACCCGGCCGGTCGGGTCGGTGCGCAACGGGAAGGACCATCCGGAACCGACGAACTCCGAGCCCATCGTCAACCTCCGATCAGCACGGTCGGACAACCCGGGGGAATGATCACTGCGCCGCAGCCGATGGGATCTCCCACTCGGGCCGCCGGTTTGCCGCCGATCAGGACGGTCACCGATCCCTTGACGATGGGCGACGGGGGGTGCGGCGTCCCGACCGCCCAGGAACAGGTGTGCAGGTCTCCCATCGTCGCGGCGGGCAGGCCCCCGATCAGGACCGTCGGGACGCCCGGTCCGGTGATCACCCCGGGATGGGGCGACAGGTCCCCCACGCGGGCAGCGGGCGTCGGCATCAGTTGATCTTCACGATCGCGCCCTGGACGGTCAACGGGCCGCTGGCCTCGACCTGGGTGACCGCACCCTTGAGCTTCAGCGGGCCACTGGCCTCGATCTCGACCGTCGCTCCCTTGATCTTCACGCCCGCCGAACCGGTGATCTCCACGTTGATGCCCTCGACCTTGACGGTCGTGTTCGACTTCACGGTCACGTCCTGCTTCGCCGTGAGCTCGGTCGGGCCCTCGGAGATGATCTTGATGCCCTTGGTGGTCTGCTCGAGCAGCACCTTCTGGGCGCCGTTGTTGGTGCTGATTTCCAGACTCTCCGCACCGGCCTTCTCCAGGAAGACCACCTGCATTCCGGTCCGGGAGACCCAGGCCCGGGTGGTGATCTCACCGTTGCTCCCGTCGACCTGGCCGGACCACGCCTGCTTGGGCAGGTCCTTGCCGTTGAACACTCCGCCGAGGACGTAGGGATGCCCGAGGTCGCCGTGGGCGAACGAGATCAGCACCTCGTCGTCCACCTCGGGCAGGATCACCAGACCACGCTTGGATCCTGCGCCAGCGTGGACCGTGCGGCACCAGCCCGACTCGTAGTCGTCCGAGAGCCAGGGAACCTTCACCTTCACCCGACCCTGGTTCTGGGGATCCTTGGCGTTGGTCACGACAGCCGGTACGACGCCGACGATGCGCGGGTCGTTGGCCGGCGAATCCTGGAGGGTGCCGTAGAGCGATCGTTCCGAGGTGTTGCTCGCCGTGAAGTGGGTGCGGTACCCGGTCGCGGGCCGGAAGTCGTGGCGGGTCGAGGTCAGCACGTAGCGACCGACGAACGGGGCGCCGACTCCTGCCAGCTTGACCGCCGACCCTGCACGCAGCGCGGGATTGCCCTTGGCAATGCCTTCGACCTCGGCGAAGCCGCCGGCGACGTGGTCGGCGAGGGAGGCCGCCGACGCCGTGGCGACATCCTGGTTGGCCAGGCGGGCATCGCCGACGACGTACGACGGGCTGGGGAATGCCGAAGCGATCTTCGCCGGAGTGATGCCGACCTCGGTCTGCGCACTCGGCGTCGCGCAGGGCTTGGTGGCGATCACGGCCGCCTTGGTTGCCGGGTCCCAGCCACGGACGTTGACGTCCTTCACCTGGCCAGACGCGGTGATCGTGGCCCGCAGGTCAACCAGGTTGACGCCCTGTTGGAGCACCAGTTGGTCCGAGCGGGAGTCCGTCCCGGAGGGGGCCCCGGCTGCCTCGGGGCGCTCGATGAAGTGGAGTTTGCCCGCGGTGACCGTCAGCATCCGGTCGTGTTCGGTGGCGAGCCGGGACAGGAAGTCCCAGTCGCACTCCCCCGCCTGGGTGGTGTGCTCCAGCATCGCTGTCGTGGGGTCGATCTGCTGCACCTGCACCCCGGCCGTCCCTGCCACCTTGCGCACGATGTCCGAGGCGGTCATGTTGAGGAACGCCAGCACCCGGGTTCCCCGGTAGAGGCGATGGGCCACGTCCAGGCCACGCACCACCGTGTGGAGACCGGCCTCGCCGATCTCCACCTCGAGCGCGGTGACCTCACCGACGTGCAAGGGTTCGGGTCCACCCGGCGCCGTGTTCTGCAGGGTCAATTCGACCTTCGCGCCGATCTCGAAGTGACCCTTGGCCAGCACGGTCCCGTCCGGATCGCGAAAACGCAGCACGAACAGGTCGGGGACCCGGGTGCTCTCGTCGATCAGCCCGGACACCATCTGGGTCGCGATGTCGGACGGCAACGACGTTCCGTTGACCTTCACCAGGAGGGTGTTGCTGAACTCTTCACCGTGAGGCATGCCCCAGCGCCTTCCTGCGAGGTCGGGACTCCTCGATCTCCTCCAGGGCCGGGAGCAGGAGTTCGGTGCCGGGGCGCAGCCGCGTGGGGTCGTCGATCCGGTTGAGGACGGCGATCGGGCGCCACAGCGAGGGCTGGCCGTACTCGGCGTACGCAATGGCGGGCAACGAATCGCCCTCGACGACCTGGTGTACGCGATGCGGCACGAGCCCACCGGACGTGGGGTTCTGCTTCGGCGGTCCGCCGGACAGCTCCTCCAGGGTGATCGTGCAGGTGGCGCGGATGGGCACTCCCCCACTGGTGAACAAGGTGTACTTCGCCTGAACCTGGCTGACGTAGCCCAGGAACCCGGTCAGCGAACCCCAGCGGAACACCACCCAGGGCGGCGACGGCTTCTTCGACGTGAGGGTCTTCTCGAGGGGCACCGTCAACATGAAGAGCTTCTCCACGGTCTGCACCACGGCGGTGTCGTGTTCGCCCTTGCAGTCCAGGAACAACTCGAGGGTCAGCTTGGACGGCTGCGCTCCCTTGAACTCGGGTGGCGAGGCGGACTTGTTGCCCTTGGCCTCTTCCCGTTTCCAGTTCGCCGTCTTCTGCAGCGACAGTTCCTTCGGGTTGAACTGGAACGTGATCGGTTCCAGCTTCGGGCCCGGCGCAGCGAGCGACCCGTCCTTCGACGGCTCGTAGACCTGCAGGTAGGCCTGCTCGAGCTTCGCTCCCCCACCGCCGCCGGCGCCGGCAGCCTGGAATCCGACCGGACTACTACTCATCTCGCGTCTCCTCAGCCGCTCGGGAGGAAGCCGTGGTGGGCGATCTCGAGGGTCTCGGTCAGCACCTTGGGCTGGTCGGGTGTCATCTGGGGCCCGGTCCAGCGGACCGGGATCACCTCGTTGAGCGACCACTTCGCCACGACCGTGCCGTTCGCCGTCTGCGCCTCGATCGTTGCGGTGTAGCGCTTGTAGCCGGACACCAGTTCCCCGATCCAGTTCGTGATCTGTTCGGTCTGCTTGCCGAGTGGACGGGACAGCTTCACGTTGGAGAACTTCAACCGGGACGGGAACTGCCACACGAACCCGTTGTTGCCGCCCTCTTCGCGGCTCTCCAGGACGACCTCGACGCCCAGGCCCTCGCAACTGGTGAAGTCGCCGAGTTCGCGACCGTCGATCTTCACCTTGTAGGAGACGCTGACGGCGGTGTCGACGTCCTGCAACTGGCTCATCGCATACCGCTCCCTTCGTCGTCTCGACCGCGCTCAAGGACACGGTCCGTCTGTTCACTCAGCAGGCACTCACCAGCGGTCGGTACGGACCCCCCGTCGTTCCCGGTCGACAACCATTTCGCCGCGCAGCATCCGCAGCAAGGACGGGAACAGCTGCCGGGCCATCGCCTCGGCCTGCTCGGGCGACTGGGCCCCGCCGGCGGCGGCCGGTGCGGCGGGAGCAGCCGCAGTCGAACCGGTCGCACCTGCATCAGCGGCAGGTGGCGTGACTTCGGGCTCAGGCGCCGGCTCCTCCATCTCGGCGCGCTGGACCATCGCCGGTTGCGTGTCCGCGACCTCGGCGGCACTGGCGCGCTGCGGCAGGACCAGGGCCGGCGGGGCCACCCGATCGGGCGCACGCAGCGCCGGTGCGCTCGGCATCGACACGGCCGACCGCTGGAGGAACGAACCTGGAACGGCGCCGTCCGACACGGGCGGGCTCGTCGCTCGATCAACCGCGAGCGGGATGGTGGCGTATTCGACCGCCACGGGCATGGCGTCCGCTCGCGCCAGGCTGCCGGGAGCCACCGAAGCACGAGCCGGCACCGACAGCGGCCCGCCGGTCGTCGTACTCCGCTGGAGAACGGGGGTGGCCGGGACGTCGTACGCGGGGATGACTGCTGCCGCCGACAACGGCGACGGCGCGGCGCCCTGTGCCGCGTCCACCAGGGAGGGCGGTGGGTCCACGGTGTCGGCAGCAGCAGTTGGCGCGGCGAACTGCGCCGGGAAGGACGACGTCGACGGAGCCGGCGCGGGTGGCGCTGAGGAAGGAGTCGAGGGCGCGAGCGAGGCCGAGGATGACGGTGTCGATGGTGCCGTCGGTGCCGACGATGCCGAGGGAATCGCCGACGGCACCCGCTGCACCCGCACGACGCGGGCAGCGGGAGGAGTCGGGACACCTGCCGGACGCACTGCCAGCCGTTGCAACGGCAGTCCCGGACCCGGCAACACGCTCGAGCGCTGGATCGAGGTGTTGAGGCCGCCGACGTGCAGGGGCGCGACGTCGCCGCGCATCGTCGGCGAGATCGGGACCTCCGCCTCCGTCGCGGGTACGACGTCCGGTGGGCCTGCGCTCGCGACGACGGTCGGGGAGGCGGCGGGATGCCCGTGGCCCGGGTCGGCGCAGTCCTCCGGGTGGATCGCCTCCGCCGGCTCGGCGGGCTCGGCGGGCTCGGCGTGCTCGGCGGGCTCGGCCGAGGACTCCGCAGCGACGGCGGCCACCTCCATCGGCGGCGCGTCGGGCGCGCTGGCACGTTGCAGCGGCATGCCCGGCGCTGGCCTCGGTGTTGGCCTCGGTGTCGGCTCACCGGCACCCACACCCGGCAACGAGACCTCGGTGAAGCCGTTGTCGCCCGCCCGTTGCGCCTGGAGTGCGGGACCGGGCAGGTCGTCGGGCGGCGAGCCCTGGGCAGTCAACGGCACCTGGGACATCGGCGCACCGAACCCCAGGCGTGGGCGCTCCCCGGCGACGGGTCGGCCGGTTGCTGTCGCGGCCGACGACATCCGCTGGATCGGCAGCGCGGCGGCCGATGTCGACGGCATCGCCGACGGAGGACCCGCACCTCCCAGCGGCTCAGCGGCAGGGGCTCCGGGCGCCAGGGTCGAGGTGACGGGGAACGTGGGTTCGGCGGCCGCGGGCGCGGCCGGGCCGGACGTGGCCGACTCGTGCGCGTGCTGGTGCTCGTCCGCGTGCTCGTGCGCCACCGCAGGCGCTGATGCGGGCTCGGCGATCGCAGCGCGCTGCACGAAGGGCAGGCCGACCGGACTGGCCCGCACGAGGGACCGCGGTGGCTCGGGGACCGCTGCGGGGGCACCGCTCGCCGCCAACCGGGCGACGGTCACCGGAGTCTCGGCGCCACCGCCGGAACCCCCGTCCGCCCCTCCAGCCGAGTCGTCGGTGGACCAGGTCTCGGGCGGCGGAGCGTCACTCGCGGCGTCAATCTCGGCGACCTCCGCATCCGTCGCGCGCTGGATCGATCGCTGGGCGCGCGGTCGGGGCGGCGGCAGCAGGGTGAGCTCCGGACCCGCAGCAGAGCGCTGGATCGGAGTGCCGAGGCCACGGCCGTCGCCGTCGATCAGCCCGTGCGGTGCGCCGTCCGCCACGGCGTGGGTCATCGCCCCGGTGAACATCGGCGACGCCCACGCTCCCGGCTCGAACCCACGACTCAGCGGCCTGATCGGCTCGGCCAGTTGGCGCTGGATGGGTGGCAGGAAGGCCCACCCCATCGGGGACGGAGCAGGTGGCTGGGCTGATGGCTGGGCCGATGGCGCAACAGACGTCGCGCCGGGTGCCTCGGAAGGCGGCGGCGCCGCAGGAGCCTTGTCCCGACTCCAGGGCCATGACCAGGCCATCGCTCAGCGTTCCTCGTTGAGCCGGTTGTTGATCGCGGCGATCTCCTGGACGTACCGCAACCGCTGGGCGTGCTCCATGTCGAGGATCGCGTCCGGCGGCCAGTGGAAGTGATAGGCGACGTACGAGACTTCCGCGTAGATACGGTCGGCCCCGTACGTCACGATTCCCCCAGGCGCCCGCCCGACAGATCGATCGCGAACCGGTGCGCGCACTCGGGGCAGGTGACCGCCGCGCGGGTGTGACCCTCGGCGTTGATCCGCCGGTAGAAGTCCTGCAGGAACGCCACGTCGCTGGCGAACATGTTCTCCACGACATTGGCGTCGATGACGGGAAGTCCGCCGAGCCGGGTGATCACGCGCCCGAGGAGGACCACGGTCGTGAAGGCCGCGTTCTCCTGGACCCGCTCGTCATAGAGCGGCAGCAGTTCGTCGCGTGCCGTCGCGAGCCGCATCGTCCCCTGCCGATGGGTGACTCCGTTGGCGTCGACGAAACCGCGGGGCAGCTCGAAGTCGAACGACGTGCGCAACGGTGCCTCCTGGGCCGCGGGGCGCACGGCCGCTGACACCTCCGGGGAGGCGTCAGCGAGCGCGGGACCCCGCTGCATCAGGTCACCGTCACTTCGTCGAAGCAGACCGTGAACTTCTCGGTCGCCTGCTCGGCGGCGCCGGCCTTGAGTTCGTTGACCTCGACGGTGCGCACCCAGCAGTTCGTGAAGCTGTAGGTCTTGATCGGTGCACCCATGTAGTCGAGCAGCACCACCGACGCCGTCTTGCGGGATCCGGCGACGTCGCCCTGGCTGACCGACTTGAGCCAGTCGGTGACCGTCTTCGAGTCAGTGAGGCCACGCGTCACAGTGAACTCGCCGGGCTTGGGCCGCCCGATCAGCTGACGGACGACGTACTTGCCGTCGCTGGTCTGCTGCTTGAGCTCGATCTTGTCGACCTCCTGCTTGAGACCACTGACCTGATTGACCTTCGGGACCTGGATCCCGTCGATCGTGACCTTGAACGAATGCGCTGGCGCGGAGTCAAGGGCGTCTGCAAGTGCCATTACTGGTTCCTACCTACTCTGCTACGAGGCTGGTGCCGCCGGAGAACTGCGACAGCTGGAAGATGACGAACTCAGCCGGCTTCACCGGAGCAATGCCGATCTGGCAGACGACCTGGCCGGCGTCGATTCCCTCGGACGGGTTGGTCTCGTCGTCGCACT
Organism: Nocardioides sp. WS12; assembly: GCF_014108865.1. Taxonomy (NCBI): domain Bacteria; kingdom Bacillati; phylum Actinomycetota; class Actinomycetes; order Propionibacteriales; family Nocardioidaceae; genus Nocardioides; species Nocardioides sp. WS12. The sequence goes on from NZ_CP053928.1 coordinate 4,075,767, forward strand.
TGACGAAGAACGCCTCGTCGGGAGTGGTGCCGAACAAGGCACCCTTGCGCCATTCGTTGACCAGGAACGACGAGATCGTCCGACGGATCCGGGCCCAGAGGTCGGGGTCGTTCGGCTCGAACACCACCCACTGGGTGCCGATCAGGATCGACTCCTCCAGGTAGTTGAAGAGCCGGCGGACGTTCAGGTACCGCCATTCCGCCTCGCTGGAGAGGGTGCGCGCTCCCCACACCCGGACGCCACGTCCGGGGAAGGTGCGTACGCAGTTGATGCCGACCGGGTTGAGCAGGTCGTGCTCGGCCTTCGTGATCGCCGTCTGGAGCCGGAGGGCACCACGAACGACCTCGTTGGCCGGCGCCTTGTGCACGCCCCGGGTGTTGTCGCTGCGGGCCCAGATGCCGGCCATGTGGCCCGACGGAGGCACGAAGGTGTTGGCACCCGCGGCCGGGTCGAAGACCTCGACCCACGGCCAGTACATGGTCGCGAACTTCGAGTCGTAGCCCGCGTCGTGGACCCGCCACTGGTGGACCTGCTGGGCGTTGAGACCCGGCGGGGTGTCGAGGATCGCTATCCGGTCACCCATCAACTCGCAGTGGGCAATCATGCCCAACTGCACGGCCTTGAAGGTGTCGAGGTCGATGGCGCCCTGTTCCAGTGCTGCGGCCAGGTCGGGTGCCGAGATCATGGTGACCTCGTCGATGGCCTCGAGGCCGCCGAATCCTGTTCGCTGGGCGACGTCGCCGACGTAGTCGCCGGCACCGAGGTTCTCGGTGGTCGGAGGCACCGGGGCCGTCTTGGGCTCGGTCAACTCGACACTGCCCTGGGCGATCGGCGTGAGCGCGCTGCCCTGGGAGATCTCCTCGAACGTGATGACCTTCGACGCCTGGTTGACCTTGGTGGCGACGTTGTTGTCCGAGCCCATCGTGGTCACGTTGTCGTAGGTCTCGGTGGGCTTTCCGTCCACCTTCACGACGAGCTTGAACTCACCCTCAGCCGCCTTCTCGCCGCTGGCCGGTTCGACCGAGATCTCGATCGACTTGTCGGCCTGGGCGCCCTTGGCGATGGAGGTGACGTTGTAGCCGCCGAGCGCGGCCTGTTTGGGGGCCGCAATGGCCTTGGGGATGTTGGGGCCGCCCTTGCGTCCGCTGTTCGGCGCGATCCGTACGACGAAGCAGTTGCCTCCGCCGTTGAGGAACCAGCCGTACACGGAATGGGCGAGGTAGGAGTTCTCGACGAAATCTCCGAAGTTCTCCGAGAACTGCGACCAGTTGGACACAAGGGTCGGTTCGTTGACCGGTCCCTTGGCTGCCAGACCAACGAATGCGGCGACCGAGGTCCCCACACCCTCGATCGGCCGTGTCCCCGCCGGCATCTCCTCGACGTAGACCCCGGGCGAGAGGTAGTTCGGCATGGTGCCTCCTGAGCTATCGACTGCCTTCAGCGTGGCCCTGATTGACCAGCACCGGCAGGTCCCCTAGGCCGCCCGGTCAGGAAGCGTCTCGTGCCCGATGAGGCAGGTACCGGGGACTGGTCCGGCTCAGGACGTCATTTCCTCTTCTTCGCCCTCTTCGTCCCGCTGTACGACGGGGCCGAGACTCGAGTCGTGGGAGCCCTGGACGGCCTCTTCCTCCTCGGCCTCCTCACGCTGCACCACGGGCCCGAGACTGGCGTCGTGCGCGGTCTGCACGTCCTCGTCCTCGGCATGGCGCTGGACCGGCTGCGCCATCACTGCCTCGGCGTTGGAGGACGCTTCCCGCTCGAACCTGTCCGACGGGTCACTGACCGAGACACCGCCACCGACGGGGGTCCCTTCGACCGGACCGTTGCGCTGTTGCACCACGTGCGTGAGCTCGTGAGCGAGCATCGTCTTTCCGGCCGATGACTCCGGGTCGTAGGCACCACGCTGGAAGACGATGTTCGAGCCGACCGTGTAAGCGTGGGCACTCACCGACTTCGCGGACGCGTCGGCGTTGTCGCCGGTGTGGACACGGACGTCGCTGAAGTCGTGTCCCATCCGCGACTCCATGTCCTTGCGGACGCCGGTGTCGAGCTGGCTGCCGCTGCCGGACACGACGTCGTGCACGGATGGCCCCTCGTCCTCCATCAACTGCGCTGTCGCGGCGTTGCCGGCGGCGCGCTGCAGACCGATCACCCCGCTCCGGCCCAGGACGTCCTGACGGCCGGCCATCGCCGCCTTCATCGTCATCGCATCGGGGCCTTCGACCTTGGCGCGTGCAGCTTCGGCGCCCGCGAGATCGTCGGCATGTTCGTGATCGTGCAGGTGCATGGCTGCCTCCAGGTCGGACTGGTGTCCACGTTGCTCCGATGACGCCCTCTCGCCAAGGTCGGAGCCACGATCCCCCGGGGCAGACGCTGCTGCCCGTTCGGGCAACGCGTCAGCCGTTCTCGCGCAGGACCTGCCAGTAGACGCCGAATTCCGACTCGAGACAGAGGCGGCCGAGCTTGCGGTACTCGCGGTGCACGGCCGTCACCAGGTGCTTCATCCCGATGACTCCGGTGTCCGCGGCAGCGAGGTACGCCGCCGTGACCGCGGAGGAACGAATGGACCCGCCGGCCAGCTCGAAGGACTTCGCAAGGAAGGCGATGTCCACGTCCGGCTCGCGCCGGATGGTGCGGCCCAGACAGCTGTCCCACAAGGACTTCCGGCCGCTCTCGTCAGGCACCGGGAACTCCACGACGACGTCCAGGCGCCGGGTGAACGCGTCGTCGATGTTCGCGCGCAGGTTGGTGGCCAGGATGATCAGGCCGTCGAACGACTCCATCCGCTGCAGCAGGTAGGCGCTCTCCACGTTGGCGTAGCGGTCGTGGGAGGACTGGACCTCCGACCGCTTCCCGAAGACCGCGTCGGCTTCGTCGAACAGGAGTACGGCGTTCACGCCGGCCGCCGCCGTGAAGATGCGCTCCAGGTTCTTCTCGGTCTCGCCGATGTACTTGTCCACGACGGTGGCCAGGTCGACGACGTACAACTCGAGCCCGAGGTCATGCGCGATCACCTCGGCGGACATCGTCTTGCCGGTTCCGGAGTCGCCGGCGAACAAAGCGGCGACACCGATGCCGCGCCCTCCCCCGGGCCGCATCCGCCATTCCACCAGGACCTTCTCGCGATGCCGGGATCGCAGCGCCACTTCCTGCAGGGCCGTCAGCACCGTCGGGGGTACGACGAGATCGGCCCACGAGACAGCGGGCTCCACGCGCCGGGCCAGCCGGTCGAGTGCCGATCCGTTCTCCGCCCGGGCACCCAGCACGATGTGATGGGGACCGATCGCACCGCCGGCGACCGACGCCTGCAGCTGGGCGGACTTCGCCGCCCGCAGGACGTCCTCGGGACGAAGCCGGAACTGGTCGGTGGCGGCGAGGACGTCGGCGCCGGCACCCGCACCCGCGAGCGCGAAGCGCCACAGTTCGCGGCGTTCGGACGTCGTACTGTCCGGAACCGCCAGCTGGAGCACTGACTGGACCGACCATTCGGGGTCCCAGACCCGTGCACCGACCATGATCAGAGGACGGGGCTCCGCGAGGAGGTGCGTCGCGAGGACCGGGCGCTCCTCGAGGACCGTGACGGGCCCGGCGACGATGCCCGCTCCGGACAGCCGCGCTTCACGTGCCGCGATCCGGGCCAGCCGGTCGGGATCGGGCTGACGCAGCAGGCGGGTGAGGTCCAGGTGGAGGGCACGATGCCCCGTGAGCCGCAGCGCCTCCGCAGCGAGGACCCGCCCCGACCCGGTCTCCGGTTCCCGCAGGTAGATGAGGGGAACCGTCTTCTCGATGGCGCGGGCGAGCGGGGACGGGTCACCCCACGGGACGTCGGGCACCTCGATCAGGACGGGAGCCAGGGCGACGTCGACCGCATCGCCGCCGAGGAGGTGGGACACCACGCGATCGGGCACCCCGACCGACCGCCCACCGAAGGGCCGACCGGGTTCGTCGAGTTCGACCAGCCCGCCGGAGACGAGCGGTCCGTGCAGCAGGTGGGCGTAGCCCTCCGGGGTACCCAGCGGCACGCCTGCGAGTTCGAGCGCGACGGCCACCGATGGCCGGCGCCGACTGACGTCGTCGTTGAGGTAGCCGAACAGTCCCTCGAAGCGCGGGTCCACGTCGGCCGCCATCCCGATCAGGAGCAGGTCGATGTCGACCGTGTCGAGAGCGAAGTTCGCCGCCAGGTCCCGCAACCGCAGGGGGACGCCAGCGTCCTCGGCCTCGTCGGCTGCGGTCTCGACCGCCGCGACGCTCGTCAACGCCGACCAGTCCGCCAGGAGGCGCGGTCCGGCCAACAAACGGTCGACCGCGGCGTCATCGAGGTAGAGGCCCCGGAACGGGTCATCGGGATTGGGGTCGACCCCGCGCCGGGCTTCGACCAGCGCCCGGATCCGCTCTTCGATCACGGCGAGACGGCCCAGCACGTGGGCCAGACTGCGGCGTGACATCAGGTCTTGCCTCGACCTCGTGCGCGGGCGTTGCCCAGGTTCATCAGACCTCCGCCGGCTGCGCCGCCGGCACCGCCAGCCCCTCCAGCACCGCCGCCGCCACCGCCGCCACCGGAGGGCGTCTTCGCGACGAGGGACCCGCCGCCGGCCTTCCGGAACGCGGCCGCCCTGCCCTCGAAGGCCAGCCCTCCGACGACCTTGCCGTCCTCGTCCAGTTCGAGCCCCAGCCGTGCGGCGGCCTCCTTCGAGGGAGCCGGCGCGTCGTGGGCCTGGCGCCTGTCCTTGCCCCCGAACACCACGTCGGTGGTGTCGATGGTGATGCCGCCCTCGACGGGCGGGCCCGCAGCGAAGGTCCGACCGGTCCACATCGGAGCCACCACGACGAGGTCCAGGGAGGGCTTCAATTCGCCACCCAGCGCCGACCACACGTCGGCGAACGCACGATCCTCCGGAGGCGGCAGACCGATGGTGACCTTCACCGGCTCGCGCGGTTCGGCCAGCGGTCCGACGACCAGGTTCTGGGGCAGGGCGTCGTACCGCAGGAAGGCACGGAGGAGGGAGTCGAGGACGCGGTGCTCGTCCTCGGGACGCTGGGTCCACGCCGTGAGCAGGTAGCTGAGCTTGTAGAACCGCGGCGCCGGAACCCGGCCGATGACCTGGCCGGTCTCCGGGTCGAGCGTGTCGAGGAAGCCCGCAGCCCGGTGCTTCAGGTCCTCACGGATGTCGTAGAGGTACAGGTTCACCGTCGGTGCGTTCCGACGCGCGGCCCAGTCCTTGGTGGGCGCGTCGAACACCACATCGATGTCCCCGTCGACCGCATCCGCACGGACGATCTCCCGCAGCGCGTCGTCGACCTGAGAGATCACGGCTACCCCCGTCCGACCAGATCCGGTGGGGACAGGGAGCGCAGCACGATCAGGATGTCACCCGTGACCGGAGAGAATTCCTCGGTGGTGCTGGTCGCGGTGATCACCCGATCGCCCAGTTGCTCGCGGCGCAGGATCAGCACCGGCCGCCGGATCGTGCCGTCCGCGAGGACCGTGATCGGAGCAGCGTCGATCGGGAGGCCCTCACCCACGCCCCAATTCAGGACGACCTCCGTGCCCGGAGGCATGTTCTCGCCGTACGCGAGGACGACCTGGCCGGGCCGTGCCACCGCAGGCACCAGTCGGACAGCGGGCTGCAGGACCGGGAGCTCGAGCGTGTCCTTGTTGTTCGGGAGCGCCGGGTCGATCGTGGTGGCATTCACCTTGGCCGTCAGGGTGAAGTCGCCTTCGGTCGGAGTGCTGAGGACGACGTGGAACACCACATCAGTGCCCGGTGGGATGTTCCCGAGCGAGCACAGGACGCCGCCGGGCAGGCACGGCGGAGTCAGCGTGAGCGGCGGCGTCAGGGGGTCCGGGCCGGGGGTCGGGACCCCCGCACCGACGCCAGCGGGCCAGGTGACGATCAACTTCGCACCCTGCGCGATCTGCGGACCGAGGTTGCGGACCCGGACCAGAACGGTGCGCTTCCCACCGACGTACCCGGTGGGCTTGTCGATCCCGAGGAAGACGGCCAGATCGGCCTTGGGGGGCGCCACCAGCATCACCTGGTACGTCGCCGTGGCGGTGTTGTTGCCCTCGGCCGGATCGACGGTCGAGGTCGTCACGATCGCCGTGGCGGTGCCTGCGGCCACCGGCACGGGATGGCTGAAGATCACCACATAGGTGACCGACGCGTCCACGGGCAACGACGGGATCGTGCAACCCGTGCCGTCGGCCGCGCACACGACCGGCGGGCCGCTGGCGGTGGTCGCGGAGATGATCGTCGCGCCGGGCGCCAGAGCGGTTGCGAGCGTCACGCCCAGCGCGGTCTCGGGTCCCAGGTTGGTGACGGTGAAGGTGGCCGTCAGGGGCGCATTGACGCTGGCCGGCGACCCGGCCACGGCAGCCGTCACCGCGACATCAGCGCGGGGGGTGGGCTGGTACGTCGGCTCGGTCTCCGGGCCGCGCTCGTCGGTGATCACGGCCAGGCCGGTCGCATCCGGCAGGATCTTGTAGATCCCCCGCTGGTCGGGTTGGCCCATCGGCTGTCCGCTGAACGCGATCTCGGTGCTGTCCGGTGCCCAGGCTGGATTGTCGGCCCAAGCGAGCGTCGCCTGCGACTCGGTGGTGTTGCCGTTCCAGCCGGGACGAGTGAGCCCCTCGGTCTCGACGGTGAACTCGTTGAGGCTGTTGTCCTGGATCGTGCCCAGGACGAGGGCACCCGAATTGACGAAGACGATGGCGGAACCGTCCGGCGCCCAGGCCGGATGCCGGCCGACGAGGTCGTCGCAGAACTCCGGGCAGGTCCTCGCCCGGACCCCGACGCTCTCGGTCTGCACCGGCACGACCCAGATTCCGTCGTCGTTGGTGGCGAGCGTCTCGCCGCGGGCCGGCAGCAGGTCGCCGTCCGGTGCCCAGCCGGGAGCCGGGCGGTTGAGGAACGGCCCGGGATCGGGATTGCAGCACGGCTGAATGGTTCTGCGGAGCACCAGCTGCGTGCCGTCGGGCGACCAGTCGGGGTCCGTGTCCGCCCACGCATGGTGGTCCAGTTCGGGGTCCACCGCGTCGAAGTCGAGGCGCGGCGTGACCACGAAGATGCTCTCTGCGACCAGGTCGACGACGTACACCCTCGGGGTGGTGGTCGACGCCGTCGAAGCGGGCAGTGACTCGCGCACGAAGGCGATCCGGGTGCCGTCCGGAGACCAGACGGGATCTCGATCGCGATCCGTCGGCTGATGGGCCGTGACGTCGGCCAGCGACACCGGGTCGGTTCCGTCCGCGTTCGCGATCCAGATCTCACGAGGCAAGGGCACGGTGTTGTCACTCACCCCCAGTTGGCGGCTGTAGGCGATCCTGGAGCCGTCCGGTGAGTAGTCCGGCCCCGCTTCGTCGGCGCGAATCGGTCCGGAGTCGTCTTCCACGACCTCGTCGACCAGCACGGTGCGTTCGGTGCCGTCGACACGGACGTCGGAGATGTCGGCATCCAGCACCCGACTGTCCGTCGGGTCGATGTTGATGTGCAGGGCGCGGGCGGTGTACGCGATCTCGCCGGCGGTGTCGCTCGTGGATCCACCGACGAAGCCGTCGAGCCAGGTCGGGTGGGTCTCCGCGACCCCAGGCGTCGTGAAGACCGGGCTGTCGCGGAAGAAGTGGGGTTCCGGTTCCAGACTGTCGGGCGGGTCATAGCGGGCGGTGGCGATGTCGCCGTAGGGATCCTCTTCGCGGCGGGTGTAGGCGATGTAGGGGTTGATCTCCCCGAAGTTCTGGACCCAGGCCGCCTCGCTCGACGCCGGAGGGACTTCTTCGTCGGTCCAGGGGTTCCAGTTGTTCTCGGGGTTGAACACCTCGAGCAGCCGGATCGAGCCCTCTGGGCGGTCCTCGTCCGAGGTGAAGGCCACGGTGAGTGCGCCCGTGAGGTCCGGAGCGACGGCCGGTTGAGTCTCTGCGTGCCCGGGGGTGAAGGTGATCACCTCGGGCGGGCCGAACGCCGCCGGGTCGCCGTCCCACTGAGGAGAACTGGCCGTGAACTGGAAGCTGATCACCGCCAGGTCGGGCAACTCCCCCTCCTCCGCGGTGCTGTAGACGATCCCGTAGGTGCCGCCGCCATCGAAGTTCTCCTCGACGAACGGACTCGGCCAGAGGTCGTCGCCAGGGGAATCCAGGGTCAGGTTCGAGATGGTCCAGTTGCAGTCGCCGTCGTCGGACCGGATGGCCGCATAGATGTCCCAGTCACCGTCGGCGTCCGAAGCGAAGAAGACCTCCCGGTCCCCGTCCGTGCCGGGCACGGGATGGGTCTCCACGTCGTCGTTGTCGCAGGTGATCCGCGTGACGCCGCCGTCGGAATCCTCGTGGTACACCTCGCCCTCGGGGGTGTCCACGGTGCTCACCCAGGCCAGAGCGGACTCGCCTGGCGTCCTCGACAGCTCACCCTCGTGGACCGGCCGGTCGACGTACCCCAACTCCGGCTCGTCCACGAGCCCCAAGGACTCCACGGTGCCGGTGTCGCCCGACAAGCCGCCGTGGAAGGTGCTCATTTCCACGCCGCGCGAATAGACCTGGTCCCGCTCGTCGGTGAAGGCAAGGCGCGACTCGGGCGGGAGCGCCGCAGCGGCGGAGGCCTGTGCTGCGGGCGACGGGAGCGCGCCGGTGACGAGTGCAGGCAGCACGACCACCGGTGACACCGCACATGCCAGTGCCACCGCCGTGAGGCGCTTGCTCTTCACCAGTCGTCTCCTCATCGCGATGGATCGATCGTCGTACGCCCGAAGGACGCGCGGGTGCGCGCCGGGGCAGCAGGAGGGGCGACCCCTCCGGCTGTTCGGGCAATCTCAGATGAGTCCCTGGCGCAACGCATAGGCCACCGCATGCGAACGGTTGCGCAGCTGGAGGCGCGACGTGATGTCGTGCAGGACGTTCTTCACGGTCCGCTCGGAGTAGGCCAGCTGGCAGGCGATCTCGCCGGTGTCGCAGCCGTCCGCCACCAGGCGCAGCACCTCGATCTCGCGTGCCGCGAGCCCGTTGAAGGCAATCCCCTTCGGCCCCAGGACGCCGCGTTGGAGCGCACCGACCTGGTCCAGGAGTCGACCCAGGAGGTCCGGCGGGACCGTTCCTTCGTTGCGGGCGGCAGCGAGGATGGCATTGACCAGACGGTCGGCGCTGGCGTCGGGCCGCCGCAGCACACCGACCACTCCGGCCTCGACGACGTTGACGAGGTCGGTGTCGTCCAGACCCCCGACGACGAGCACGGTGCTCGGGCCGGTGCTGTCCCGGCGCAACTTGCGCAACAGGTGCAACGACTCCTCGTCGACACGGTCCGCGACGACCACGGCGACCGCGGCCTGCCCGGCTTCCTCTTCGGTGACGATCCGCACCTCGGGACGCGGGCGCAGGTGACTGACGACGCCCGCCTTGAGAATGGGGTCGATGGCGTGAACGTGGACTCTGACGTGACGATCCATGATGTGGATGCACTCCTGTCGGCTCGAACATGACCGCTGGGAGGGACGGTCCTGAGGAGCACACCAGAGGGCACTCTCTGTGCACTCAACAGTGGCTCAACGGGCACATCCGATTGCCCGTAAGTCCTCCCCTGCGACGGGTGGCCGGATCGTCCAGAGGTCCTAGCGTTGCCAGCGTGACGACTACTGCAAGCCTTGAATCCCCGACGGTCCAACTGGACCCCGGGTCGGAGGCAGTGATCCCGCTCCAGATCAAGAACAACGGCAGCGTCGTAGAGGGCTACGACATCACCGTTGTCGGCGGGCCTGCCAGCTGGGCGACGGTCGAGCCCGCACAGGTCTCGCTCTACCCCGGTACGGCGACGACGGCGACCGTGACGTTCCGGCCGCCCCGCTCCGCGAGCACGGCCGTGGGCTCCCAGCGCTTCGGCGTCGTCATCACGCCACGGGACAACCCGAACAACGCCGTGGTGCCCGAAGGGGTCCTGGAGATCCTCCCGTTCCTCGACACGACGGCCGAGCTGGTCCCGCGGACCTCCCAGGGCCGGCGGGGCAAGCACCAGGTGGCCATCGACAACCGCGGCAACGTGCCGGTGAACGTCCTGGTCAACGCCTCCTCCGAAGGCAACCGGGCCCGACTCAGCGTCGATCCGGTCGGACTCATCATCCCGCCGGGCGAGGCCCGCTTCACCAAGGTCCGCGCCAAGGGTCGTCGCGCCATCTGGCGAGGTCAGCCCGTCACCCACAACTTCGTCGTCGACGTCACCCCGGAGAACAGCACCCCGGTGGAGCTCGCTGGTTCCTACGTCCAGACGCCGGTCATCCCGAAGTGGCTGATCTGGGCGCTGATCGGCCTGATCGCGCTGCTCGCGCTGCTCACCGCGCTGTGGTTCACGCTCCTGAAGCCGACGATCGAGTCACAGGCCAAGGAAGCCGCCGAGGAAGCCGCTGCCGACGCGGAGAAGGCGGCGGGAGAAGCCAAGAAGAACGCCGAAGCGGCCAACGGTGCTGCGACGAATGCCCAGAAGTCTGCGGACAAGGCCGACGCGGTTGCCGGTGCGAAGCCCGCGCCCAAGGTGATCGTCACGGACGTGTCCCGGCGGCTCTTCGCCGACCCGCTGGACAATGCGACGGAAGCCGCGACGTACCCGATCGTCGAGGACGGCGTCTACCGCCTGACCGACGTGGTGCTCAGCAATCCCCAGGGCGACTTCGGCCGCGCGGTGCTGTCCGTCGACGGCGAGGTGCAGATGGACGTCGCACTGGAGAACTTCCGCGACCTCGACTTCCACTTCGTCTCACCGATCGTCGCGACCGACCAGATCCGTCTGGTCGTGACCTGCCGGACGCCGGGGACACCTCCCGACGCCCCGCCGGCGACGCGGTGCGACACGTCGGCCCTGCTCGGGGGCGAACTGTCGGTGCCGGCCAGTTGATCTGAAGACCGCGAGGGGCGTCAGGGCCGGGAGATCCCGGCGCCCTTCAGCAGGTCGGCGGTCGATTCGACCACGCCCAGCGAGGCGAGCACCGAGGCATAGGACCGTCGGGCGCGCTCGGCTGCCGCGACATCCTGCGCGGCGTCGTACGCCTTGACCAGGAGACGCCAGGAGGCGTCGCGGCAGGGCTCGATCTCGATGCTGCGCTGGGCGGCCTCGGCGGCGTCGGCCGGACGACCTTCGGCGAGGCGGAGTTCACCGAGCAGTGCGGCCGCCTGGGCTGCCCGCACCCGGTAGCGGTCCCGCACGCCGACGGCCCACTCCGACGGTCCGTCCTCGGGAAGGACGTCTCCGGTGTAGATCTGCAGGGCGAGGTCGAGGGCCATCGCGGCCCGACCGACGTCGCCCCGGGCCCGCCACTCGTCGGCCTCACGGGTGCGGAGGTCGAAGTCGCGCAGGTCGGAAACCGACCCGTCCGGCAGGGCAAGGGAGTAGCGATCACCGTCGCGGACGACGAGATGGCTCGCACCGCGAGCAACGCCGGGCTCAAGGGCGGCCCGCAGGCTGGAGACACAGACGTGGAGGTTGTGGGTTCCTGCGTTGCTGTCGAGTTGCGGCCACATCGCATCGACCAGCATTTCGCGGTGGACCGAGGTTCCGGCGTGCAACGCGAGCACGCGGAGCAGGGCACGGGCCCGCGGCCGGACGCCGTCGAAACTGGGGGAAACGCCCCGCACCAGGATCTCGAAGCCACCGAAGCAACGGACCTCGATCGGGGCCGCACGGTCGGTCACGACGACGTCGGGCCGTCGGTCGGCGCTCTTCTCCATCCATTCCCACGGGCGACAGTCGAATCCGACCCGATCGGCCTCCGCAGTGGCGTCCGCGAGCAGGTTGGGGTCGCGACGCAGCGTGCCGAGTACGCCCCACGCCAGAGCCAGGGCTCCGGGGACCTGGGCCGTGTGGGCGAAGCCGACGGCCAGTTCGGCCTCACGGGCAGCGTCGGGCGAACCCGTCCAGGCTCCGGCGAGCGCCAGGCCGCCCCGCGCCCAGGCTTCGAGTGCGGGCGCACCGAGCAGTCGGCAACGGCGGACCAGGTCGTCGAACTCGGGGACCGATGGCTGGCCGGCGCGGGCGCTGAGGACGGCGTGCAGACCGGCGAGCACGAGTGCTCCCCACCGGTCCCCCATCGCGTCAGCCTCGTCCCGGCGCCGCGGAAGACTCACCGGGTCCGCGATGCCGCCGGCGAGCCTGCTGACCCACGGAACGCCACCGCGCTCGGCTTCGTCGACGAGGCGTTCGACCCCGGCCGGCCCGGACAGGAGGGCAGTCAGCGCGGAGAGCGCCAGGGCAACGGGTTGTTCCGACGGTGGTACGTCGGCCAGGCGGCGCGCCGACACGAGGTCGCCTGCAACGGCGCAGTCCACGGCCTGGAGCAACCGGTGATCCAGGTCCTGGTGCCCGTGGCTTCCCCCGGAGTAGCGCAGCGGATTCGGGCGGTGCACCGTGGCACGCAGCCGTTCGAACCAGGGACGGCCCGGGGTGAGGTCGCCCTCGATCCACATCCGCAGGGCACGACGCATCCATTCGTCTGCCGCCGTCAGAGCCGGCGAGGAGTGCGACTCAGCAGGACCGAGTTCGTCCTGCGCCGACTCCAGTCGGCCCGCGCGCAGTTCGCGCACGGCGAGTGCGACCTGGCGCCACGGACCCTTCACACACGCGGCACCCACCCAGTCCAGGTCGGGGTCGGACAGCACCGCTCGCGCGTTGGCTTCGAGTACGGCGGCCGCCGCATCCCATGCGCCCGCCGAGACGTAGGTGCGCACGGCCGACGCGGGCTGGCCGTCGGCAGCCATCCGCTCGGCACAGGCCCGCACCCGCGCATCGAAGTCGTCGGAGCCGAGCTCGTCGCACAGCTCGTCCAGGAGCTGGCGGCGCACCACCCGGGCCAGGGCATAGCCACCGGGCACGCCCCGGACCAGCCCCTGGCGCACCAGGCGCTGGAGCCAGGCGCCACAGTCCGCACCCGTCAGGTCCCGGCACCTGTCAGCGGTGAGCAATTCGAGCGGCGCGGTCTGGCGCAGGAGACGCACGTCCGCGGCGTCGAGGCCGGAGAGGATCTCGCGGGCGACGTACCCCATCGCAAAGGTGGCGCCGCCGGACAGGTCCTGCAACGCGTGCCGGCGGGCGTGGTCGCCCGAGCCATGCGTGGCCTGGTTGAACATGTGCAACGCCGCAGCGAGGCCGTCGGTCTGACGGGTGAGCAGCCAGCCGTCGTCATTGGTCAGCGGCTCCCCGTGCACGGACCGGAACAACTCGTCGGTCTCGGGTTGCCGGAAGCGCAGGGCGTCGATGCCGACGACCACACTGGGGAACTCCGAGCGCGCGAGGTTGAGAGACAGTTCGGCCCGGGACACCACCACGACCCGAGTGGTCGTCATCTGGAGGATGTCCTCGATCAGGCGGCCGACCTCGGGGTGGTCGACGTGGTGGAAGTCGTCGATCACGATGACCGGCGCGCCGTCGTACTCGGCAAGGCGATCGATGAGGGACTCGCGGCAGGTCGCCCGCGGATGGCTGGGGGCCAGGAGGTGCACGGCATCCGCGAGGCCACGGATGGTTTGCGCGATCCGGTCCTCGTCGCGTGAGGTGGCGCGCCACCAGGCGATGTCGACAGGAGATGTGCGTGCCCAGTGGGCCAGCGCGGTTGTCTTGCCGACGCCGGCGGGCGCGATCACGGCGCCGATCCGGGCCCGCAGGAAGGTGTCAAAGGCACGGTTCAGGCGCGCCCTGACGAGGCCGGGAACCTCCGGCACACCGGTGAGTTCGGGGCGCTCGACGCGCTGGGGCGTCCGGCCCGGAAGACTGATCCGGTCGGCGGCCGTCAGCACGACCGCCCCGGGGGTCGCGGGTGCGGTGGGCGTGGGTTCAGCCTGTAGTCCCGGCCCCATCACCCGCCTCCTTCGTCGTCCCGTCGACAGCGGGACATCCGTCACGCCACCGACCGGCATGTCCTCGCTGTCCCGCGAGAAGTATTCAGGCAAGGGCTCCTGTCCCGATACAGGGAAAACCCTCGATTCCCTGCATAGCGGAAAATTGTCCCTCTGTCAGACACAACGACAAATCGGGCAGCATTTTGTCCACAGGCGGGTGGCCCCAAAGGGCTCCTCTGCGGGGCCGCGGGGCACCCTGAGCGCCATGTCCAGCCGATCCCCGCGGTCTTCGACCCGAGTCCTGATGCTCGCCGTCGCCACCCTCGTTGCCCTCTTGGGCAGCCCCGGCCCCGTCCGGGCAGCCGACGATCCGGTCGGGGTGTGGCCGCTGGCCCCTGTCCCTGAGGTCATCGAGCGCTTCGACCCACCGACCGATCCCTGGGGCTCCGGACACCGAGGCGTCGACCTGCTCGGCCGCGCCGCCCAACCGGTCCGCGCCGCCCTGCCGGGGCGCGTGGCGTTCGCCGGGCGGATTGCCGGACGGGGTGTGGTCGTGGTCAGCCACGGCGACACCCGGACGACGTACGAACCGGTGACCGCGGACGTCGCAGCCGGGGACGCGCTCGTTGCAGGCGACGCCATCGGCCATCTGGAGGTGGTCGGCTCACACTGCTTCCCGCGGGCGTGCCTGCACTGGGGCTGGCTCCGGGGCGAGACCTACCTCGATCCGTTGCGCCTGGTCGGCGGTGGACCCGTCCGCCTGCTGCCGCTGTGGCGGGACCAGGAAATCAGGCCCGCGGGTGGGCTTGTTGGTAGGCCCTTCGCAGTCGGTCGGTGGTGACGTGGGTGTAGCGCTGCGTGGTCGCCAGCGACGCGTGCCCGAGCACCTCCTGGACCGAACGGAGGTCCGCACCGCCCTCCAGCAGATGGGTGGCGGCGGTGTGGCGCAGGCCGTGGGGCCCGAGGTCCGGCGCCCCCGGGACATCGGCAAGACGTCGGTGCACCAACGTGCGCACCGCGCGTTGGTCGATCCGGGCACCTCGCGCGCCCAGGAACAGCGCAGCCCCTGACCCCGGTCGGGCGAGATCAGTCCGGGCGGTCCTGACCCAGCGGTCGATCGCCGCAGCTGCCGGATGCCCGAAGGGAACGGTCCGTTCCTTGCGCCCCTTGCCGAAGACCCGGACCACGTTGCGGTCCCGGTCCACGTCGTCGACGTCGAGCCCGCACAACTCCCCCACCCGCATGCCGGTTGCGTAGAGCAGTTCGAGCATCGCGACGTCCCGCACGCCGATCGGGCTGCCGTCGTCGGCGAGCGCGGCGGCGGCGGCGATCAGTTCGTTGGCCTCATCGACGCGCAGCACCGAGGGCAAGGTGTGGTGGGGCTTGGGTGAGCCGAGCGCCGAGCCCGCATCAGTCGGGGCACGCTCGGTCCGGGCCAGCCAGCCCGTGAAGACCCGCGCTGCGGTGGCGCGACGGGCGAGCGTCGTACGGGACAGGCCCATGGTCTGTTGCTTGGCGAGCCAACTCCGCAGGGTCCGCAGGTCGAGGTCGGCCACGTCGTGCAGGCCCAGGCGCGCCGCATGGTCCAGCAGCCCGACAAGATCGCCGAGGTACGCCGTCACGGTGTGTGCCGCGAGATCGCGTTCGGACACGAGGTGCCGTTCGTAGTCACCCAGCACTCGTGCGAAGCCCTCGGGCAACGCATCGCGGCTGTCGGCGGTCGCGGTCACTGATCGATCGTAGGTCGCCGCCCGTCGTCCCCGGAGGTGCCACGCACGTCAGCACCGCGCACGCTCGGCCAACCGCCAGCCGACGGGGAGTTGCTCGACGTAGCCCTCGTCGGCCAGGCCACGGAGGACCTCGCCGACGCTGGCCACAGCCAGGCCCGCGACCAGGGCGATCGATTCGGTCGACGCGGCCACGACCACCGGCACCGCATCGAGGACCTGCTGCGCCCGGATCGGCAGCCGGTCGCGCTCCCGTTCGGGACCGCGCGGCTCCACCACGAGATCGTCGCCGGCCGACCCGAGCAACTCGAGGGCTTCCTCGCCGCTGGACACCAGCGTCGCCGCTCCACTGCGAATCAACTGGTGCACGCCAACGGATGCCACGCTCGTGAGCGGGCCGGGCGTCCCCATCACCACCCGGTTGAGGCGCTCTGCCCAGTTGGTGGTGTTGAGGGCACCGCTGCGCACGGCGGCCTCGACCACGACGGTGCCGCGCGCCAGTGCCGCGATCAGCCGGTTGCGCGCCAGGAACCGGATCCGGAACGGCGACGCCCCCGGCGGGGACTCCGAGATCACCGCATGGTGCTGCGCCAGATGGGCGAGCAGTTCCCGGTGGGCAGCGGGATAGGCGCGGTCGGGGCCACAGGCGAGCACGGCCACGGTCGGTGCACCGGCACTGAGCGCGCCGCGGTGGGCGGCGTAGTCGATCCCGAATGCCGCGCCGGACACCACGGGTCGGCCGGCGGCTCCGACGACAGCGGCGAGTTCGGCGGCGACCTGGTCGCCGTAGGTCGTGGAGGCGCGCGCTCCGACGACCGCAACCGACCCGTCGAGCTCGTTCAGGCGCAGCGGGCCCTTCACCCAGAGTCCGACCGGCACCTCGCCCCGTTCGTGCAACGGCGCACGATGCGCCAGGTCGTCCAGCTGGACGGGCCACTCTGCGTCGCCCGGGATCACGAAGCGGACGCCGAGCCGCTCCGCTCGCTCCAGTTCGCGCTCGGGGCGTACGTCGGCAAGCCGGGCCGTCACCGCGGTGAGCACCGAACCGAGGTCGGGATGTTCGTGCAGGGCCCGCAGGAACTCCACTCCCCCGAGCTCCCGGGTCAGGCCGAGGCAGCGGAGATCGCCGGGCTCGGCGACGAGGCTGATCGTGGCGCGGGCAAGGCGCTCGTCATCGGTCGTCATCCGGCCTGCTCCGCATCGTCGAGGTCGTCGTACGCACCGTGGATCGCCCGCAGGTCCAGGGCCTCGCCGCGGCGCAGGCGCAGCGCGGTGTCGACCTCGGCCGGTCCGGGTACGACGTCGCGGCCCGTGCGCACCGACGCGAGGTCGGCGACCGTCCACGCCACTCGCAGGACGCGCACTGCTCCGCGTGCACTGAGCTTGCCGCGGTAGGTCTCCTGGTCCAGCATCTGCTGGGCCTTCTCGGCGACGGGCCAGGTGTCCTTGAGCCGTGGACTCGGGATCTGGCTGTTCAGACGCCAACTGGCGTCCGCGAAGCGACGTTGTTGGCGCAGGCGGGCCGCGGTGACCCGGACCCGAACATCGGCCGACGTCTCGACCGGCCGGAACGGATCGTGGCTCGCTGCGGTCGCCGGCTGCACGTGCCGGAGCACGTCGATCCGGTCAGCGATCGGTCCGGTCAGCCGGCTCTCGTAGCTCCGCCGAACGGGCGGCGCACAGGTGCACCGATTCGCCCGCGCGCTGGCAGCCCAGTTGCCGCAGGGGCACGGATTGCTGGCCAGGACGAGCATTCCGCCGGCCGGGAGGGTGACGGACTCGTCGCGCCGGGCGATCGTGATGTCGCCGCTTTCCAGCGGCTGGCGCAGCGCGTCGATGACGTCGGACCTGAACAGGGGGAATTCATCGAGGAAGAGCACGCCACAGTGGGCCCGGCTGATCTCGCCCGGGTGCACGCGGCCGAGGCCGCCCCCGATGATGCTCGCCTTGCTCGCGTCGTGATGCGGAGCAGCAAAGGGCGGGCGCACCACCATGCCCTGCCCCGGCTCCAGGACACCTGCCAGCGAATGCAGAGCGGTCAGTTCGAGGGATTCCCCGGGTGTCAGGTCCGGAAGGATGGTCGGGATCCGTTCGGCGATGCTGGTCTTCCCGCATCCCTTGGCGCCCGACAGCAACAGGGCGTGCCCGCCGGCAGCCGCTACTTCTGCGGCG
Source organism: Nocardioides sp. WS12 (assembly GCF_014108865.1). NCBI lineage: Bacteria > Bacillati > Actinomycetota > Actinomycetes > Propionibacteriales > Nocardioidaceae > Nocardioides > Nocardioides sp. WS12. Next base: position 4,093,464 of record NZ_CP053928.1, read on the forward strand.
TACTTCTCGTCCACCATCCCCCGCAGGTCAGCGAAGTCCAGTTCGTCGAGACGTTCGTCGCCGCGCCAGCTGAGCAGTCGCGATCCGGACGATTCCGCGACGGGCGGCGCATCTGGCACCGCGTGTCCGCGCACCGACGCGACCACCTGGGCCAGCGACCGCACACCGATCACGTCGACGTCGGGGACCATCGCGGCCTCCTCGAGTTGTGGCTCGGGGACGTAGACCCGTCGGACGCCGCGGGCTGCCGCGGCCAGGGTCATCGGGAGCACGCCGATGGCGGGCCGCAGTCCCCCCGCCAGCGTGAGCTCGCCGATGAAGGCGGTGTCGGCAATGTCGCGGTGCTCGAGCTGCCCATCGGCCGCGAGCACCGTGAGCGCCATCGCCAGGTCGAACTGGGTGCCGGACTTCGGGAGGTCGGCCGGCGACAGCAGGATCGTGGTGCGCTTGGACGCCGGCCAGTCGAGGTCGCTGTTGATGATGGCCATCCGCACCCGGTCGAGGCCCTCGCGGAGGGCGGCACCGGCCCGGCCGACGACCATGACGTTGGCCTGCCCGGGCGAGACGTCGGCCTGGACGTCGATCAGGTGTCCGAGCGCACCGTTGAGCGCCACACAGTGCGCCGTCGCGAACGGCATCAGCACAGCCCCGGGACGTGATCGACCTGCGCCGGTCCGCGTCGCGGCCGCATCACGGCGACGAGGTCGACCCGGATGCCGGCCGGGCGGATGCCGCGTTCCTCAGCCCAGCGTTCACCCAGCCGCTTCAGCCTGGCCAGCTTGGCGTCGGTGATCGCCTCATGGGGCGTCCCGGCGACCAGGCTGGTGCGCGTCTTCACCTCGCACACCACCAGGGTCGTGCCGTCGCGGAGCACGATGTCGACCTCGCCCTCGGTGCAGCGCCAGTTGCGTTCGAGGACCGCCATCCCGAGGTCACCCAGATGCCGCGCGGCCACCTCCTCGCCGTACGCGCCGAGCGCCTGCTTCGCCTGTGCCGTGGTTGTCATGCGTGCCAGCGTCGACGAGCGCCCCGACTCCGCGGGAGTACGACGAAACAACCCTGTGGACGACCGGAGTCATCCACAGGGTTGTTGTCAGTTCGTGGCCACCGCTGTGACGCGAGTGACGCGGTAGGTCAGCCGACGAGTCGGGGGCTGCAGCCGGGACGGCCGCTGGCTTTCAGCGTCGTGTTGCCCAACTTGATGCCCAAGGTGCCGAGAGTGGTGCGCAGCGCCGGCAGCAGGCCGGCGTTGAGACTGCTCACCAACGGGTTCACCAACGTGTTCATCACGGGCGTCAGCAGGCTGCCGACGATCGCGAGGATGCCGTTCTGCTGGGACGTCGTCACTGCCAGAGTCAACGCCAGCGCCGCGTCGTGGGAGTTGAACGGCATGGTCTCGTCCGGCGGAGCCGGGTAGACCAGGTCCACGTCGCGCGGCGTCGCGTCGCCCAGATTCGCGCCCAGCCCGAGGATCGTGTCCGACACGGTCTTGATGTCGGTCCAAGGACCCCAGGGAAGGAGCGGAAGGGTCCGCGTGCGCCGCTGCACCACGTAGCCCAGGCGCAGGGCCAGGTCGACATTCGCCAACGAGGTGGTCACGTCGAAGGACGCCGTCTGACCTGCAGGGTCTGAACAACGCAGCCCGCCGGGGTTCTTGAGCTTCGCCTTTGCCTGAGCGGACGTCACGGACAACGTGAGTGTGCTCGCCAATGTGCCGGGCTTGACCCGCTCTTCGCGCGTCGAAAGCAGCGCACCGAGCAGGGCCGACAACGTGTTGTTCAACTCCGTCAGGAGATTCGTCACCAACGTCGCCGCACCGAGGTCGATGGTGGACGTGAGCCTGATCTGGGCTGACTCAGCCTCCACCGCCGGCGTCTGATTCGGGCGCGCACAGGCGACCTTGGGGATCTCGATGATCTCGACCGTGGTCAACATGTTGGCCACTCCAGGAACGGCAAGCGGAACCGTGACACCGACGGCGTGATCACCCGCGACATAGACCAGCACTTCCAGCAGGTCCGCGACGCTGAGGTCAGCATTGAGCGCCGAACCGCCACCGGGGCCGAGCGTCAGGATGTCCGACACCAGCAGTGTCGGCGTGGCGAGGTTCGCCTTGGCAGCCAGGGCATTGAGGAGGAGGGCCGCGTTGGCGTCGGCCAAGGTGCCCTTGTTGTTCAGCACCTCGGCGCTCGCGGTGAGCAGTTGCCCGACCGTGATCGGAGTGGGGGAACTGACCAGCGCATCCACGGTACCGACGTCGAGCGCGGCCGCGAGGTCCAGGAGCGGCACCTTGGCCTGCTTGAGGCTCGCGATCCCGTCCGGGCCCACAGCACTGAGCGAAACGGCAAGAAGATCAATGCCGAGGAAGGTCTGCAACGCCTGGACCAGCACGTTCGACGAGGTGTCCAGATCAACGAGGTTGGCGCCGACCGAGAAACAGACGAATGGCTCGAGCGATGCCACGGCCTCCCGGGTCGAACCGCCGCGGGCGAGCCCCGACACACCGCCAAAGGCAAACGCGGTGTCTGACTTGGCGGTGACCTTGATGGCGTCAGGAGCAATGCTGGACGACTTGTCGATGACGTCCCACTTGGTGTCGGCGGCATCCCGCACGACGAAGTCCCAGTTGACGTCACTCTCCTCGAGAGTTCCGCCCAGCGCCGTGTCATTGCGCGCGACGCTCTTGTTCTTGGCTGCGTCGAAGGCAGACTTGTCGTAGGCAGCCGCCGTGCGTCCGTCGAGCAGGCGCACGAGGTCGAGCGCGACGACATCGGCTATGGCCTGCATGTCGCGACGCACGACCCGTTGCTGCCCGAGGTCAACCGCGAAGGCTGCGGACATGAGGAGGACGCCGCTCATCATCACGGCCATCAGGACCGCAGTGACCCCGCGCTCGTCCCGCCGGCGGGTCGCCATGTCAGCTCACCCTTGCAACGGCGGTGTACGTCAACGTCTCCGGCAGGACGAGCCCGAACCCGGCGATCATCCCTTCGTAGTCGATCTCGACGACGACCGTCGCGCAGCTCTTGGTGCCTTCGCCCGCACACGGGGCGATGGTGATCGTGCAGCCCGAGGCGCTGCACTTCTGGTCCTGGGCGGCGAGTGCCGCGTCGACGGCCTTCTTGCCGGCAGCGAGCTTCGCAGCGTTGTCACCGGGGTTCACCGCCGCGGCACGCGCACCTTCCGAGGCCGCCTGGCTGACCGACTGGCGCACGCTGAGCATGTCGCCGTAGTTGATGATTCCGAAGACCAGAACCATCAGAACTGGAAGGAGCAGGGCGAATTCGACCGCCGCGGCCCCTCGTACGTCACGGCGCGCACGAGCGAACCCCCTGGACACACAACGCCTCATCGGCCGGCCTCCCCGCCATCGCTCCCATGACGCCCCCCGAACGGCGTTGGGCACACACTAATCGTCTTCTGTACAACGACGGAACCGATCCCGGGTCATTCTGCCCGGTCGAAGGAGATGGCGTAGTCCGTTCTGACTAGTCGCTCTCGGGACGCTCAGCCGACCAGTCTCGGACGCCCGCAGGTGGCCTCGACGGCGAACACGTCAGCCCCGCCGAGACGGAGTCCGATCATGCGGGAAACGGGCCCGATGTACATCGTGTTGATGTTGTTGACCAGCGGCGTCAGGGTCTTCTCGACGAACCCGTGCCCGGCGGTCACCAGCTCGTGGGCGATCAGGTTCGTGACCGCGGTGACGGAAGCGAGGTTGGCCGCCTTGCCGCCGATCTTCACCGACGTCACCGTGGGCATGAGGGTCGCCATGCTGAGGCTCATCGAGCCGCCTGTCGTCACCGGCGTGACGTCGTTCGGCGGTAACGACAGCCCCACCGTCGACGTCGACGGGGAGAGTTGCGTACCGACGCTGAGCGTCACCTCCACATCGAGCGACAGCTTGGTCCCGAGCAACAAGATGTTGCCGAGCAGGTTGGTGATCACTGAGGTGAGCCCGAGCCCGACCAGGTCGGTGAGCTTGACGTCCGCGCTGACGGTGACGTTCGCATTCAACTTGTACGACGCCAGGGCGCTCGCGACGCGGACGCTGAACGTGGAGGGGTCAGCCACTGTGTTCACCCCGCAATGCACCGGCGGGGGCGAGACCAGCGCCCCGGTGCCGCTGCCGGCCTCGATCTCGAGGAACCCGGCACCCTTGGGCGTCTGCAACGTGCCGAGACCCGGTGGACTGATGCTGGGCAGGTTGGTGAACTCAATGCCGAGGGTCCCGTCGAGCTGCGCGGTGTCGGCGGTCGCGCCCGGCGAGTTGGGTGCGCCGCAGGCGAGTTCGGCGGCGGACACGAGGTAGATCGCACCGGTGTACTGCCACCCGACCCCGGGGACACCACCCTGGATGTTCGGGACCCCGACGAAGTACTGCCCGTCGGACAGGCGAGCCGACCCGATCAGGTCCAGCACGCTCATTTCGACCTCCAGCGCGGCGCGGTCGGTCGGCGAGATGTGCAGGACATTCGACAGGCTGATCTCGCCCACAGAGGTGGTCACCGAGGAGTTGATGAGCTTGCCGAGTGCCGTGATCGCGACGGTGTTGTTGCCGCCTGACTCCTTGGCGAGGGCATCGAGCATCACGGCGAGCAGGTCGCTGTAGAGGATCGAGCCCTGCAACAGCGCCTCGGGACTACCGATGGTGGGGTTGGCTGTCAGCTGGGACAGCCGCACGTCGGCATCTGCCAGACCGCGATAGCTCACGAGGTCGAGGTTCACGCCGAGCAGGTCGTTGAGCGGGTCCAGGACGGTCTCGTCGCCACCACGGATCGCAGCGACGAAGGACCCCAGCTTGAAGCAGGCGGTCGAAGAGCTCTCCGCGGCCGCCGACCGGGTCGCGGTGCCACTGTTCTCGCCGGTGATTCCGGCGAACGCGTACGGAACCTCGGCCTGGGCGACGACCCGGACCGCCGTGGGGACGCCCTCGCTCATGGGAACGAATTCGCCGGCTGCCATGGTGCCGAGCTCGTAGTCGAGGCCGGGGGCATCGGGACCGATGATCCCCGCGTTGCGGGACAGGCTCTTCTCGCTCAGGGCGTCGAGCACCGGCTCCAGTTCGGCGACGGTGCGCCCATCGAGCTGGCGCGCCAGGTCGAGCGCGATGACGTCAGCGACGGCCTGTACGTCGGCGCGGGCGACCCGCTGCATGCCGAGGTCCACCACGAACGCGCCGCTCATCATCAGCACTGCGAGGAACACCGTGGCGAACAGGAGCGTTGATCCGCGCTCGTCCCGCTCACGCCCGCGACCACGCGACAGCTGCATGGTGCCTCCCCCGCTACCGGTGCAACGAGGGCAGTGCTTACCGCCCTCTACAGGCAGGTTCGGCCGATTCCGGCCAGCAATCCAGTACTCGGGACGAAGTCAGGACGAAGGTCCTCAGGGCTTCGGGATCTTCGGGAGCTCGATGTCGGAGGTCGCGAGCTCCTCGACGTTGACGTCCTTGAAGGTGAGCACCTTGACGTTCTTGGCGAAGCGCGCCGGGCGGTACATGTCCCACACCCAGGCGTCCGCGATCGTTACCTCGAAGAAGACGTCGCCCCCCTCGGAGCGGGCCTTCACATCGACCGTGTTGCACAGGTAGAACCGGCGATCCGTCTCGACGACGTACTTGAAGATGCCGACGACGTCCCGGTACTCCCGGTAGAGGTTCAGTTCTTGCTCGGTTTCGTACTTCTCGAGCTCCTCGGCACTCACGCAGGCAACCCTAGCCCTCGGATGGTTCGAGGTCCGGCAGTGACCCAGGAGAGGACTCGGGAAAGGACTCGGGAAAGGGCTCGAGTCCCGCCGCGCGCCGCACGTTCACGAACCGCATCCGGTGCACGGGCGAAGGGCCGTGCTCCTCGAGCGCTGCCGTGTGCGTCGCAGTGATGTAGCCCTTGTGGGTGCGGAAGTCGTACGACGGCCACTCGCTGTCGAGCTCGACCATCAGCCGGTCGCGGGTGACCTTCGCCAGCACGGACGCGGCCGCGACACAGGCCGCCACGCGATCGCCCTTCCACACCGCCAGTCCGGGGGCACCGAGTCCGTCGACCGGGAAGCCGTCGGTCAGCACGTACGCCGGCGGCAGGGCCAGTTTCGCAACCGCCCTGCGCAACGCCTCGACGTTGGCCACGTGCATGCCGAGCCGGTCGCACTCGTCGTGGGAGATCACCACGACCGACCAGGCCAGCGCGCGCTTGACGACCTCGTCGTAGCAGCGTTCGCGAGCAGCCGCGGTCAGCAGCTTGGAGTCGGCGAGACCGGGGATCACACCGGCCTTGCCCGCAGGCAGGATCGCTGCACCGGCGACGAGCGGTCCCGCGCAGGCTCCGCGACCCGCTTCATCGACGCCGGCGATCGGCTCGAGACCGTGGCGTCGCAGTGCCCGCTCGTAGCCATACAGACCTGCGTCGCGTCGTACCGTCGCTCCGGTGGGAAGCCTCGACATCTGCGACCTCGCTCAGGGAGTGGCGAGCTCTTCGGCTCGCTCGCGGACGTCGGCCGGCGGGTCGTCCGGAACATCCTTGAAGACCTCGGGCCGGCTGACCCAGGTCCACCGGTCGCGCGGCCAGATCAGCGTGAACACCTTGCCGACCACCAGGTCCGTGTCGACCCACGGGCTCTGGGTGCACGGGTCCTCGTCCGGGCCGCACAGGTGGGCGCGGGAGTCTGCGGAGTGACCGCGGTTGTCGCCGAGAACCAGCAGCTTGCCGTCCGGGATCGGGCCGATGGTCCAGCCACACGAGCTGCCGAGAGCGGTCTTCTCCTTGGTGATCCACTCGTCGACCACGGCGTTGCAGGCACCCGGGTCGGGGCCGAGGTAGCTGGACTCGTCGAGGACCTGCCCGTTGACCGAGATCCGGCCCTGTTCGTCGCAGCACACCACCACGTCGCCCGCCGTACCGATGACACGCTTCACGAGGTGGCCGCCCGTGGGATACAGGCCGATCTTGGAGAGCACGCTCGCCATGCCGGTGGGACCCACGTTGTCGGTCGGGCCGAGCCACTCGCCCGGGTCCTCGAAGACCACGACGTCGCCGCGCTGGGGCTGCTTGCCGAACCAGTAGGAGACCTTCTGGACCAGGATCCGGTCGTTCTTGACCAGCCCCGGCTCCATGGACTCCGAGGGGATGTAGAACGCCTGCACGAACAGGGCCTTGATCAGCACCGCAAGGCCGAGGGCGACGGCCAGCAGAAGGATGCTCTCCTGCCACACCGGAAGGTGCTTGCGCTCGTCCTTGTCCGCTGCCCTGTGGCCGCGACGGGGCTCGTCGGCACCCGTGGCGCCCGTGTCAGGCGCGTCGGCGATGTCGTCCGGCTGCTCGGTGGTCACGATGGTCGAGTCTAGGCACGCCGTGGGTGTGAAATGCACGAAGGCCCGACCTTGAACGGTCGGGCCTTCGCGAAAGACAAGCGCGGCAGCGCGGCGGGAGGCGTCCTCGGGCAGCTTGCTGCCCCGGATCAACGCCGGAGACGCGCTCGCGCAATATGTCAGATCTCCCTGCGCTCCTTGATCTTGGCGGCCTTGCCCTTGAGGTTGCGCAGGTAGTAGAGCTTCGCGCGACGCACGTCACCGCGGGTCACGATCTCGATGGTCTCGAAGATCGGCGAGTGGAGCGGGAAGGTCCGCTCGACGCCGACACCGAAGGAGACCTTGCGGACCGTGAAGGTCTCGCCGATGCCGCCACCGTGGATGCGGATGACAACGCCCTGGAAGATCTGGACACGCGAGCGGCTGCCCTCGATGACCTTCACGTGGACCTTGATGGTGTCACCGGCGCGGAAAGCGGGGACGTCGTCACGCTTGAGGGCGTTGCCCAGGTCGGTGACGAGGGAGGGGCTGAACTTGGTCATGATTCTCCTCGCGAATGCACACAGGTCAGCCGCGGAACATAGTGATGACGGATCATCGGGATGGAAGGTGGTGCGCGATCGGCGATTCCCCTGTGGCAGAAGCGTTCGTTGCACCGACCTCCGATCCTCCCACAAGGAAGCGAGACCGCGAAAATCCAGAGCGGACCGCTGCGACAATGGCGCCCATGACCGACGCCCCGGCCCGCCGCGACTGGGCGCCGCACACCGAGGAGACCCGCCCCTGGCGGCAGAGCGTCCCTCGTGGACCGCGAGCGGAGCGCAAGGTACGCGAGGTCACGGTGTCGCTGCCGCCGTACATCCGCGACCTCAACTACGCGATGGACCGACCGCTCACCGCGATGGTGATGGCCAGCGCCGGCGACCTGGGCCACCTCGATCTCGTCCACGGACGCACGCTCAAGGCGCTGAACCACCTGCAGTTGCGCACCGAGTCGGTCGACTCGTCAAAGATCGAGAACGTCGACGCGAGCCTCGCCGACTACGGGCGGGCGCTGCTCGGGGTCGGCGCCAACGCGTCGGCCGTGTCCATGGCTTCGGCCACGGCTGCGCTGTCCCGGATGATCCATGACGCCGACACCACCCGGAAGATCCGACCCGAGGCGATCCTCAAGGCGCACCACGACCTGTTCCGCCGCAACCCCGACGAGGCCGAGCGGGCCGGGAAGTTCCGCACCCGCCAGAACTGGGTCGGCGGGAGCGACTACTCCCCCACGGGCGCCCTCCACGTGCCCCCGCCACCGGAGACGGTGCCTGGCTACCTGGAGGACCTGTTCGCCTTCGCCCACCGGGACGACGTACCGCCCCTGGTGCAGGCCGCGGTCGTGCACGCCCAGTTCGAGTCGATCCACCCGTTCGTCGACGGCAACGGACGGATCGGGCGCGCGCTGATCCATGCGGTGCTGCGGCGCCGGCGGGCGACCCGGCACCTGACCGTGCCGATCGCCTCGGCATTGGTCTCGCACCGCGAGCGGTACTTCGCCGCCCTCAACGACTACCGCGACGGCTACGCGCAAACCCTCGTCGCCATGCTCTCCACTGCCGTCCGGATCGCGACGGCGGAGTCGTGGACCACGGCGAAGAACGTCCAGACAATACGCGGCCAATGGCACGACGCACTCGCGAAGCCGCGGGCGGGCACGCCGGTCCACCGGTTGCTCGACCTGCTCACCGAGGAGCCGATCATCAACGTTCCCCTCGTGGCCGAACGCATCGATGCGTCGGAGGAAACGGCGCGGACGACGATCGACACCCTCGTCGATGCTGAGGTGCTCACCCGTACGGCGCGCTCGCGCCAGGCGCCGGTGTGGCTCGCCAAGGGCGTCCTCGACGAGGTGCACGACCTCAGCGTCCGGATCCAGGCGTCGAGTCGCCGGATGCGCGAGGCCTGAACGGCCGCAGGCCCGCCCCGGTGAACCGGGACGGGCCTGCGACGTGAAGCAGGTTCGATCAGCTGCGCATCAGTTGATGGCGTAGCCCTCGCCGTGCAGGGCCAGGTCGATACCGGCGACCTCGTCCTCTTCCTTCGCACGGAAGCCGATCGTCTTCTCGATCGCGGTTCCGATGGCGAAGGCCATCACGAAGGAGTACGCCCCGATCGCGAACGCCGGGATGGCCTGGACGACCAGCTGCTCGATGTTGCCACCGGTGAACAGGCCGGTGTCGATGGCGAAGAAGCCCAGGTAGAGCGTGCCGATGATGCCGGCGACGAGGTGGATGCCCACGACGTCCAGGGTGTCGTCGACACCGATCTTGTACTTGAGCTCGATGGCGACGGCGCAGACCGCACCGGCCACGAGGCCCAGGACGATCGCCCACATCGGCGTCAGGTTGGCGCAGGACGGGGTGATCGCGACCAGACCGGCCACGATGCCCGAGGCGGCACCGACAGCGGTCGCCTTGCCCTCCTTGAAGTGCTCCACGACGATCCAGCCGACGAGCGCAGCAGCCGGAGCAACCAGCGTGTTGACGAAGATCAGACCGGCCTGGCCGTCCGAGGTGGCCGCGCCGCCGTTGAAGCCGAACCAGCCGAACCACAGGATGGCGGCACCGATGAGGACCAGCGGCACGTTGTGCGGCTGCGCCTCTTCCTTCGAGAAGCCGACCTTGCGCTTGCCGAGAACCAGCGCGAGGGCCAGGGCAGCAGCACCGGCGTTGATGTGGACGGCCGTGCCACCCGCGAAGTCGATGGTGCTGGTGTCGTAGCCGAGGTGCGTGCCGAGCTGACCCACCCAGCCGGTGAAGGTGGCCGAACCGTCTTCGTTGGTGACGAAGGAGAACACCCAGGAAGCAACCGGGAAGTAGACCAGGACCGAGAACAGGCCCACGAAGAGCATCCACGGCCAGAACCGGGCGCGGTCGGCGATCGCGCCGGAGATCAGCGCCACCGTGATGATCGCGAAGGTGCCGCCGAAGATCACGAAGGCCATGACGAGGCCCGATCCTTCTTCACCCGCGAACGCAGCCTTGGCGGCGTCGTTCATGCCGAAGTCGAAGAACGCGTTGCCGAGGACCTCGGGGATCCAGTCGCCCGACGATCCGTCGACGAACGCCTGGTTGAAGCCGAACAGGATCCACAGCACAGCGACGAGGCCGATCGAGCCGAAGCTGAGCATCATCATCGAGATGACGCTCTTGGACTTCACCAAGCCGCCGTAGAAGAACGCCAGACCTGGCGTCATGAAGAGCACGAGGGCTGCTGTGATCAGCAGCCAGACAACAGGAAGGCTCATGGAAACTAACTCCTCGGGAGATCGGGCCAGCATTGCGACCCACTGAGGCCACCGTCGTTGGTGGGCCGCGTCTGACGCCGATCCTGAAGTGCCGTCGTTTCACCGAGCCCCGGCTCGCGTTTCGGGTTTGTTACAGGTTCGTCAGGTGTGTGTCATCGCCGTGAACGCAGGCTCACGCACGTCGTTTGGTGAGGACGACGGCCCCTGGGGGTGCTTCGAGATCCGCCCGCAGCCGGAACCCGGCCTTCTTGTACATCCGCTGGTTGCGCACACTGTCGGCCCCCGTGAAGAGGACGTACGACGTCGCCCGGGCCGGAGCCACGGCCTGGATGTGGTCCAGCAGCACCCGTCCGAGGCCCGCACCCTGCAGGTCGGGGGCAATCATGATCCGGCCGATGTCCCACGCCGAGTCACCTTCGAGACGCCCGCGCACGGCGCCCACCAGTCGCCCGGCGCGGCGCACCACCCACGTGTCCCACTCCCCCAGCCACGCACGTACGTCGTCGAGCGACTCGTGCAGGGCCGGGATGTCGAGGGAGTCGTTGGCCAGGGCCTCCTGGACCCAACAGGCCCGCTGGAGCGTCAGCAACTCGGCCGCGTCACCCGCGTTGGCACGGACGATCGGGGTGCCGTCATCGAGCGTCGACGGCGCGAGCAGGTCCGGGCGACGCTCCGCGGTCCGTCGTACCGCCTCCTGGTGGCGCCAGCGCTCGACCTTGCCGTGGTCACCGGACAGGAGGACTGCGGGCACCTCGCGGCCGCGCCACTCGGCCGGCTTCGTGTAGACGGGGTACTCCAGCAGTCCGCCCTCGGTGTGCGACTCCTCGACGAGGGACTGGGCGTTGCCCATGAAACCGGGCAGCAGACGTACGACGGCCTCGGTGATCGCGAGCGCAGCGACCTCACCCCCGTTGAGGACGTAGTCGCCGAGGCTGACCTCGCGCACCTCCGCCCGCTCGCGGGCGTGGTCGATGACGCGCTGGTCGATGCCCTCGTAGCGGCCGCAGGCGAAGACGAGGTGCTCGCGGGTGGCGAGGTCCTCCGCGAGGCGCTGGTCGAACGGCTCGCCCGAGGGCGTCGTGAAGATGATCGTGGTGGCTGGACCGTCGGTCGAGCCTGTCGAGACCAGCGAGTCGAACGCCTCGCCCCAGGGCTCCGGCTTCATCACCATGCCGGCACCGCCGCCGTAGGGGGTGTCGTCGACGCGGCGGTGCTTGTCGTGCGCGTAGGAGCGGAGGTCGTGGACGTGGAACTCGAGCAACCCCTTGTCGGCCGCCTTGCCGGGCAGCGAGAGCTCGAGCGGCGCGAAGAAGTCCGGGAAGATCGTGAGGTAGTCGAGCCTCACGCGTCGGCCTCCGTGGCCTCCGGTGCAGCGTCGGCCTCGTCGGCGTCATCGGGGAACGGCGTCACCAGTCCGGGACGGTCCGCGATCACGACACGACCCCCGGCGACGTCGACCTCCGGGACCAGCGCCGACACGAACGGCACCAGCGTGTTGCGGCCGTCCGGCGTACGGATCTGGAGCAGGTCCTGGGCGCCGTGGACCACGGAGGAGACCTTGCCGATCTCCTCGCCCTCGAGGTTGTGCGCCGCCAGGCCGATCAACTGCCGGTCGTAGAACTCCTCGGGGTCCTCGGGCACCTCGTCGGCGGACACGAACGCGCGCAGCACCGATCCGCGGGCCGCCTCGGCGGCGTTGCGATCGGCCAGCTCGGCGAACGTCACGAGCAGGACGCCCTGGTGCCAGCGCGTACGGGACACCGTGAGCTTGCGGCCAGAGAAGGCCGAACCCTTGGGCGGCTCGACCTCGAGCACCGCGCCGTCGACGTACCGACGCTCCGGCTCGTCGGTGCGTACGTCGACGGTCACCTCGCCACGGATGCCGTGGGGTTTGCCGATCCGGCCGACGACGACCTCAATGCTGTCCACGGGTCAGAGATTAGGCGGTAGGGGCGGGAACGCCGAACGGGCGCCTCCCCGAGGGGAGACGCCCGTTCGAATGATGCTGGGTGGAACTCAGCGGCGGTCGGTGTCGACGAAGTCGACCCGGGTGCCGCTGTTGCCGGAGATCGCGGAGATGACCGTGCGGAAGGCAGTCGCCGTGCGACCGCTCCGACCAATCACCTTGCCGAGGTCGTCGGGGTGGACCCGGACCTCGAGCACCGAACCACGGCGAAGCTGCTTGTCGCGCACGACGACGTCATCGGGGTGGTCAACCACTCCGCGGACGAGGTGCTCCAGCGCGTCGGCGAGCATCTACTCAGGCCTCTTCGGTGGCTTCGGCAGCGTCAGCGGCCGGAGCTTCCTCGGCGGGGGCCTCAGCAGGGGTCTCGACGGGCGCCTCAGCGGCGGCCTCCTCGACCTTCTCCTCGACCTTCTCGTCCTTCTTCGAAGCCTTCTTCTTGGCGGTCGTGGCAGCGGCCTTGGGCTCGCTGGCGACCTCCTTGAGGGCCTCGTTGAAGATGTCGAGCTTGGCGCGCTTGGGCTCCTTGACCTTGAGGGTGCCCTCAACGCCATCGATGCCCTTGAACTTCTGCCAGTCACCGGTGATCTTGAGCAGGACCTCGACGGCCTCGGTCGGCTGCGCGCCGACGGTCAGCCAGTACTGCGCCCGGTCGGAGACGATGTCGATGTACGACGGGTCTTCCTTGGGGTGGTACTTGCCGATCTCCTCGATCACGGCGCCATCGCGCTTCTTGCGCGAGTCGACGATGACGACGCGGTACTGCGGAACCCGGACCTTGCCCAGGCGCTTCAAACGAATCTTGACGGCCACGTTTGTGGTGTCTCCTTGACGATTTGTGGTGGGTGAGGCGCGGGCTACCAGGTGGGGACACCGGGGCCCGGACTCGGATGGGTTCCACGCAGACGGTTGAGAGGGACCGACGTTGCAGAACTCAGCCGCCAAGTCTGCCAGATGACCCGGGCCCTTCACGAATCGGCTGACAGGTGGTCGGCCAGGGCGGTGGCGATCTCGTGGTCGGGGCCGTCGAAGCTCGTGTACGCCGGCGAGGTGTTGGCCTCCCAGCAGTACCAGCGACCGTCACTCCCGAACCGGAGGTCGATGCCGGCCAACTCCAGGTCCAGGGCCTGCGCAAGGGCGCGGCAGCGCTCGGCGACGGGTGCAGGGAGGTCGACGGGTTCGAGGGTGAAGCCGCCGTACCGGTAGTCGACGGCCTGCGAACGGACCCGGTGGGCGAACAGGCGCGTACCGACGACGTGGACGCGGTACTCCACGCCCGGAATGAACCTCTGGAACTGGGTCGGGCACCACCGCACGGCGCCCAGGTCGTCGTCGGGCCCGACGATCCGGACGATGCTGCGGGTTCCGCTGATCGACTTCACGATCACCCGGCCGTGCTGGGCGACAAACGCCGCCGCCGCCTCCGGGTCCGTGGTCAGCAGGGTCTCGGGTACGGCGAACCCGACCCGCTCGATCACGGTCCCCTGGCGCGGCTTCGAGTGATTGCTCAGTCCCGCCGACGGCCGATTGACCACGCGGACGTGCTCGGGCACTCCCTCGGCCCATTCCCTCAGGCCGAAGGACAGCCGGGCGAGACGGTCGTGCTCGGCGGCATCGACGGCGTCGCCCAGGTCGTAGGAGCGCAGGTAGACACCACGCAGGTTCTGGACCGGGACCTCGAGGTCACCGACCCGCAGCGCGAGCCGGTTCCCGACCGGCTCGACCGCGACGCGATCGCAGGAGGCCTGGTCGAGGAACAGATGGGGGGTGCCGCGGTCGGCGAGCACCCGGCGGACGTTCTCGAGGGGTTCGTCCGTGCGAAGTCCGTAGAGCACGATCACGACGCCACCTCCATGAGCGCATTCCTGTCTCGGTCGGCGACCAGGTCTCGGACGGCCAGGCGCACCTCGGTCGTTCGAACGACCGGTGCCGACAGAACGGCCTCCAGTCGCCCCAGCGGATCGCCCGGTTCACGGGTGACGACGGCCGAGAGCAGGGCCACGCCCTGCGAAGCGGCCATCCGGCACAGCCGTCGGGTCAATGCCTCGTCGATCTTGCACGTCTGCGATCCCCCGACGCGGAAGACCTGGTCGCCCACGACGGTCACGAGCGCACGCGGCGCGTCGGCGTCATCATCGGTGGCCAGCGGCACCCCGGCCGCTGCGGCCCATGCGGCGGTGGGCGGGCAGGGTCCCGCCAGGCTCGCGTACGACGGCGCGACCAGGCAGCGGTGGTCGAGGGTGGTGAGCCAGTGGCCCAGGAAGGACGTCATCTCCGAGGCGACGTACTCGCGGTGCTCCGGGGACATCCAGGTGAGGTCGGCTGCCTCCACGCTCGCGAGCAGGCTGACCAGGCACCGCACCTGATCGGTCCCGAACGGTTCGCCGTCGGCGATCCCGCGGCCGGCCGCCGGGCCCGTCCCCGAGGACGGGCCGGCAGCGAGCGCCCAGCCCGGCAGCGACAGGTCCGCCGGGGTGAGCAGGCGTGCGCCCGCCCACCCCGCGACCAGCGCTGCCGCGCCGGGGTCCTGCTGGGAGGCAAGGATCAGGATCACGACGGTCCGTTGCCGTTGGTCGAGGCGAGGGCCGCCTCGACCACCTCGCCGGACACGTCCGGCCGGTCCTCGGCGTCGACGAACGGGCTGCCGAGGCTGCCCACTCGCTTCTCGATCCGGTCCAGGCGCTCGAGAACCTCCTTCATCCCGTCGAACTCCTCGTGCACCGGGTTCACGAGGATCTCGCCGGGGTTGAAGATGTCGTCGATCTCGCGGCCGGCGAGCTTGTAGTCGTCGATCTCGCGGATCTCCTTGACCCGCTTCTCGACGAAAACGTTGTCCCGCACGTGCTTGACGAGGTCGTTCTCGAAGTACCGCTTGGGGATCCGACGGGCGGCGATCAGGGCGGCGTGGACGTCGATCCGGCCGTAGCCCATCTGGTTGTTCCAGGTGCCGTTCGGGTGACCCGACACGTTGGCGTAGGCCACCGTGCCGACCTTGGCCGCGGTCTTCTCGATGATGTTGCGGACCGCCACGTTGCTGAGCGAGGAGTTCCGCGAACGGATCAGCGCCGCCAGGGCTGCGACGTGCGGGGTCGCCGCCGAGGTCCCGTTGAAGGTGCCCGTGTAGGCCGTGCCGGTGTAACCGGCGCTGCCGAGACGGTCCGTGCTCGGAATCCGGACGCCAGGAGCGACGACGGACATCTGCGGGCCGTAGTTGGATCCCCAACCCTCACCGTCCGGGCTGCTCGGGGACTTCCGGTTGTCGGCCTGGTCGCTGGCGCCGACCGCGATGACCAGCGGGTTGGTCGCCGGGTACGTGATGCCGTTGAGGGTGTTGTGGTTGTGCGTGGCGACGCACATGATCATCCCCGCGTTGTGGGCCTCCTGGATCGCGGGATCGATGACCGCGTGGCTCCAGGCATTCCACCCGAAGCTCATCGAGACCACCTGCGCACCCTGGAGTCGGGCGTAGCGAAGACCCGCCGCCACCTCGGTGTCGGTCCACCGGTCGAAGGCGATCGGCAGCAGGCGGCAGCCGCCGGCCAGACCAGCCACACCGACCCCGTTGCCGGTCCGCGCAGCAACGATGCCGGCGCACGGCGTGCCGTGGTTTCCGGTCGGAGCACCGGTGCCCGACATGGTGCCGAGGTTGATGCCGTTGTGCAGGAACGCACCGGCCAGGTCGGGGTGACCCAGTTCGACACCCTCGTCGAGGATCGCGACCGTGACCGAGGGCGAACCCATGGTCAGGTCCCATCCGGTCGTGCCCGGGCCACCGGCCCCGATCTGGCGCAGGCCCCACTGGTCGACGTACATCGGGTCGTTGGGAGTGTGGGCCACCGGAACGCGCAGCGGCACCCATTCGAGCCGGACCTCCACCTCGCGGCCGAGGGCTGCGGTGATCCGGTCCGACAGGTCGTACGCCGGCGTCGCTGCCGGGTCCACGACCTTGAAGTAGTCGAGGTCCCCGAGGAGCGAGGAACGGACCTCGTCGCGCTGGAGGCCAAGAGCCTCGACCGCGGCCAGGTCCTCGGGGGTCGCCACGTCGGCGTCCAGGAGGACGACGGCGTCCGCGGCCGGGGAGAGCTCCTCGGCACCCGCGCCGAAGTCGGCGGTGTAGACCGGCGAGGACCAGGCGACCGAACCGCCGCTGGTCGCGGCGTCGAGGGCGTCGGTGTCGACGGCCGAACCGTCCGCTGTCCGGGCGAAGACGAAGTCCTGGCCAGCGTTGACGGGCTGCTTGTCGGCGACCGAGCCATCGGCGGCATCCGCGACAGCGCCGCCAGCGGTGCCTTCAGCACCCTCAGCACCTTCGGCAACAAGACCGAGAGAGGCGAGGACGTCGCCCTGGCCACCGGCCACGGGCGTGGACCGCGGCGCGAGCAGGACGCGGTCGGGGTTCAGCGAGAGCGGCACACCAGACGGGTGGACCAGGTTGTCGGGAAA
This sequence comes from Nocardioides sp. WS12, assembly GCF_014108865.1. Taxonomy (NCBI): domain Bacteria; kingdom Bacillati; phylum Actinomycetota; class Actinomycetes; order Propionibacteriales; family Nocardioidaceae; genus Nocardioides; species Nocardioides sp. WS12. The sequence continues at coordinate 4,110,465 of NZ_CP053928.1, forward strand.
GCTGGGCATGGTGTTCTCCTCCGAGGATGAGAGTGACTTGTGCCACTCACCCTGAGGAGGCGCTACCGACCGCCCTGATACATCCCTTTCGGATCATTGCCCGAAGGGGTCAGCTGACGACCTTGCCGCGCAGTACGACGTACGCCGGCTCGGCCAGCACCGACAGGTCCGCGACGGGGTCGCGGGGGTAGACCACGAAGTCGGCCGGGTCGCCCTCGTCGAGGCCAGGGTTCCAGCCGAGCCAGGCCCGGCCCCGCCAGGACGCGGCGCCCAGCACGTACTCGGCCGGCAGGCCCATCTCCACCATCGCGCGGATCTCTTCGTGAAGGACTCCGTGGCGGGTCGACCCTCCACCGTCACTGCCGACGTAGAGGGCCACCCCGGCGTCGTACGCATTCATGAGGACGTCGCGACGGGTGCGGTGCAGCGATTCCATCGTGCTGGCGTAGGCCGGGAACTTGCTGCGGCCCGCGTCGGCGAACCCGGAGAGCTTGTCGGTCTGCAACACGGTCGGCACCAGCGCGACGCCCTGGGCGACCATCCGGGCAATGTGCGCCTCGGTGAGGCCGGTGCCGTGCTCGATGCAGTCGATCCCGGCATCGAGCAGCGGCGACAGGGCCGCCTCGCCGAAGCAGTGGGCCGTCACCTTCGCGCCGTGCGCATGGGCGACGCCGATCGCTGCGGCAACGGCATCGTCGGGGAACGACGGCACCAGGTCGCCGGCGTCACGGGAGATCCAGTCACCGACCAGCTTCACCCATCCGTCGCCGGCCTGCGCCTGCTCCCCCACGATGTCGGGCAGGCCATCGGGTTCGACCTCGTGGCCGTAGTTCCGGATGTAGCGCTGTGTCCGGGCGACGTGGCGACCGCAGCGGATCAACCGCGGCAGGTCCTCGCGCTCGTGCACCCAGCGGGTGTCCGCAGGTGAGCCGCAGTCACGCACCAACAGGACACCATTGGCGCGGTCGGCCAGCGCCTGCTCCTCGATGACCTCGTCGGACGTCGCTCCCCCGTCCTCGAGACCGAGGTGGTTGTGCGCGTCGACCAGACCGGGCACGATCCACCCCTCGCCGACCGTCTCCGCGCCCGATGGCCGTTCGTAGGTGATCAGGCCGTCGACGACGTACACCTCCCGCACGTCACCGTCGGGCAGGACCGGTCCGGAGAACCTCAGCGCACTCACCCGGCCGACGCTACCAATGCACGAGGTGCGGGGGTTTCTCACTCGAGGTGCGAGGGTTTCTCACTCGAGGTTCGAGGGTTTCTGCCCCGACGGAGAAACCTCCGCACCTCGAGTGAGAAACCGGCGCACTTCGACAGAGAAACCTCCGCACCTCGCGTGCGTCAGAGGCGGGACAGCAGCCAGGTGGGTGAGAGCGTCGTGGCCCCCGCGCCGTGGACGCGGGCGTCGAGGGCGCGATCGGCGGTCACCACCACGACCCGGCCACCCTTCGCGGCGGCCTTCTCGACTGCCTTGCGCGCTTCCTCGACGATCGTGGCGTCGCCGTCCTTGGGGGCGTGGACGGTGCGTACGTGGGCGTCCCGGCCTGCGCGCACGCCGCCCTTGGCCTGCCCCTCGAGCACGAGTACGACGACGTCGTACTCGATGTCGGCGACGAGCAACTGGTCGTGCAGCCGAAGGGCCGCGCCGGCGCGGTCCTTCCACCAACCGTCAGGGCGAGCGCCCACGACGTTGGCGCCGTCGACAATCAGGGTGGCGGTCATCGGGAATCCCCGTCTGCTCCGCCGGCCGGGCGGGGAGCGAGGACACCGATCTCCCAGAGCGCGAACTGCAGCGCGACGAACTCGGCGGGGTCAAGGGTGATGTCGACGCGTTTGCGCTTCGCGCCCTGCTGCCAGCCGGTCCAGGTCGTGCGTACGACGCCCGCGGTGCGGCAGTGAACCGTGATCCGCCGACGCCCGGCAACCAGTTGGAGGTAGCTGCCGACCCGGACGTCAACACTCTCGTAGGTGTCGTCATTGCCGGAGTTGCCCGTCGGCCGACTCTCCCAGGCCCCACCGAGAACCACCCGGTCGATCGTGCGAAGCCGACGCCGACCCAGCCCGTAGGAGTGCCGCAGTACGACGCCACGCTCGTCGACGCGCAACCGGCCGGGGAACAACGGCGCACCCCAGGCCACGGCACCCCAGACGATCATTGCCACGGCGACCAGGCCGATGCCACCGAGGATGATCCGGTCGTCCTGGTTCCCCGACGCCACGGTGTACGCGGCTGCCGCGGCACCCGCCAGGAGGGCGACACCGAGCAACCAACGCGAGCCGATGCGTTCAGGCCCTCCCCAACGCGACCCGTGCGCGCCATCGGCCTCGGCAACGCCCTGGTGGACCTTGCCGAGGTGACGCTCGAGGTTCGCACCCTTCACGCCGGCGACGCAGACCGGACACGGCACCGGGCTCCCGGGGTTCTCGCCTGCCAGGCGGAGTGCCCGGCTCACGGTCGACATGTCGCGGCGCCGCCTACTTCAGGAACTTCGAGAAGTCCTTCGGGAGTTCCAGTTGGGCCGCGGCGGCTTCGTAGTCGATGTCCTCGCCGATGCCGAACGGGTTCGGCTTGGCCTCGGCTGCCTTTGCCTTGGCTGCGGCAGCTTCCTGCGCGGCCTTGGCCGGGTTGCCGGACTTGCGCTGGCCGCCCTTGGCCTTGGTCTTCGCCTTCTGCTTGGCCGTGACGCGTTTGGCACCGGCACCGGCACCCATGCCGGGCATCCCCGGCATTCCGGGCATGCCGCCACCGCGGGCCATCTGCATCATCATCTTGCGGGCCTCGAAGAAACGGTCCACCAGCCCGTTGATCTCGGTGACGGAGCGACCCGAACCCTTGGCGATGCGGGAGCGACGCGAGCCGTCGATGAGCTTGGGGTTGGCCCGCTCGGCCGGGGTCATCGATCGGATGATCGCCTCGACGCGGTCGATCTCGCGCTCGTCGAAGTTGTCGAGCTGCTCACGGATCTGACCCATGCCGGGGAGCATCTTGAGGATGCTGGTCATCGAGCCCAGCTTCTTCAGCTGCTGCATCTGCGACAGGAAGTCATCGAGGGTGAAGTCGCCGTCGCTGAGCTTCTGCGCAGTCTTGAGCGCCTCCTCCTGGTCGAAGGCCTTCTCCGCCTGCTCGATCAGGGTCAGCACGTCACCCATGTCGAGGATGCGCGAGGCCATCCGATCGGGGTGGAAGACGTCGAAGTCGGTGAGCTTCTCGCCCGTGGAGGCGAACATGACCGGGCGGCCGGTGACGTGGCGGATCGACAACGCTGCACCACCGCGGGCGTCACCGTCGAGCTTGGTGAGCACGACGCCGTCGTACCCGACGCCGTCGAGGAACGCCTGCGCGGTGGTCAGGGCGTCCTGCCCGATCATCGCGTCGACGACGAACAGGGTCTCGTCCGGCTGGACCGCGTCGCGGATGCCGATGGCCTGCGCCATCATTTCGCTGTCCACACCGAGGCGACCCGCGGTGTCGACGATCACGACGTCGTGCAGCTTGCGCTTGGCCTCCTCGATCGAGGCACGGGCGACGGACACGGGATCACCGACGCCGTTGCCGACCTCGGGCGCGAAGACGGGGACGCCGACCTTCTCGCCGTTGACCTGGAGTTGCTGGACGGCATTGGGGCGCTGGAGGTCGCAGGCCACCAGGAGCGGGGTCTTGCCCTGCTCCTTGAGCCAGAGCGCGAGCTTCGCGGCCAGCGTGGTCTTACCGGCACCCTGGAGACCGGCGAGCATGATCACGGTCGGGCCGGTCTTGGCGTAGCGCAAGCGACGGGTCTCGCCGCCGAGGATCTGGACCAGTTCCTCGTTGACGATCTTCACGACCTGCTGCGCCGGGTTCAGCGCACCGCTGACCTCTTCGCCGCGGGCGCGCTCCTTGATCGCCGCCACGAAGTCCTTGACCACGGGCAGGGCGACGTCGGCCTCGAGCAGCGCGATCCGGATCTCCCGGGCGGTGGCGTCGATGTCGGCCTCGGAGAGCCGGCCCTTGCCGCGGAGGTTCTTGAAGGTCGCGGTGAGGCGGTCGGACAGTGTGGCGAACAAGAGCGGGTCCTCGCGGAGACGGGAAATGAGCCGGGTCGAAGTGCAGGGGCGGCCGTTGCAGGCCGGAAACCACTCTAGTTCAGGGATCTAGACTCGATTGCATGACCATCGCCGTCTTCACCATCGCCGGACTTCTGGTCCTGGTGCTGGTGATCGCGGCGGGCCACCGGATCCTGCGCTCGGACAACGGTGTCGGCGGCGGCGTGGCCGACGGTCTGGGCAACTTCATCGACGTGTTCGACCCCGCCCGGGCCCGCGCCGATCGTGACCTGAAGTCGCACAACAACCAGGGCCCGGTCATCCCGAGCCCCGATGACGACGACCTGCCGGTCAAGGTCGACCTGGTGAAGGGGACGGCGCGGATCAGGCGCCGGTGATCGCCGCACGCACCGCGTGCGCAGCCTCGGCCGATCGGGTCTCCGACAGTGCGCCGGCCGACGCCTCCTGCACGTAGAACACGTCGACCGCCTGCGGCCCGAGCGTGGAGACGTGCGCCGAGCGCACCGTCATGTCCATCGCTGCGAGCGCCGAACTGACCTGGAAGACCACGCCGAGCCGGTCGGCCGCGCGCACCTCGATGACCGTGGCGTGGTCGCTCGCTTCCGGTCGTACGACGACCGTGGGCGCGAGTTCGCCGGGGGCAGGAGGTCGCGGGGCCAGTCGGGTGGCGACGTCGACGCGGCCCTCCGAGATCGCGTCGTACTGGTCGCGCAGTGCGCCGGCGTTGAGGAACTCGTCGGCCACGTCCCACACCGAAACCCCGTACTCGCCCTGGGACCAGATGCGCGCGGCCCGGATCGGGACCCGGCGAAGGGCGAAGGTCGCGGCGACGCTGGCCAGCAGGCCGACCCGGTCCGGGCCGACGGTGGTGACGCGGGACCCGTCGGCGACGGGTTCGATGGAGATGGCGAGTTCGCCGCGGGTCGCCGCGGCCGGGATCTCGATCTCCTCGACCCGGAACGCGGGCGGCACGCTCCCCCGCTCCAGCGAGGCGCGGGCACGGCGGGACAGGTCCAGGACCAGACCGGCCCGCCACGACGACCAGGCCTTCGGGGAGGCGGCCTTTGCGTCGGCCTCGGTCAACGCGGTGAGCAGGGCGAGCGCCTCGGGCGTCCGGATGTGCTCGGTGAGTGCGTCGAGGGTGGCCGGATCGTCGGGGTCGCGGGTGGTCGCGATGTCGGCGAGCAGCAGGTGCCAGCGCACCAGCTGGCTGATCAGGTCGACCTCGTCGTCGTCGAAGCCCATCCGGCCCGCGATCTCGCGGGCGATCGGAGCTCCGGCGACGCTGTGCTCGGTCAGGTCCCCCTTACCGATGTCGTGCAGCAGGGCAGCGACGACCAGGACGTCCGGGCGCGAGACGCCGCGGATCAGCGAGGCCGCTTCGACGCAGGTTTCGACGACGTGGCGGTCGACGGTGAAGCGGTGGATCACCGAGGCGTGGGGCAGCAACCGGATCCGTTCCCACTCGGGAAGGATCATCGCGAGCGCGCCGGTCTCGTCGAGGGTCTCCCACACGGGGAGCAGTCCGTGACCGGCCGCGAGCAGGCGCACCATCTGCTGGCGGGCCTCGTCGGGCCACGGCACCGGCAGCGGCGGGCACTCCCGGACCAGGCGGGCCGCGGTCGGCGGTGCGAGCACCACGTCGCGGGTGGCCGCCTCGGCCGCAGCACGCAGCAGCAGCACCGGGTCGCTCGCGGGCCGCGCGCCCTTGTCGAGCACCACTTCGCCCTGCGACAGCGCCACTCCCGGCGCCAGTCGGGTGAGCTCGGGGCGCCGCGGCTTCGCCGCAGGAGTACGACGAAGGGCGTCGTCCGTCCGGCGCCAGGCGAGCCGCGACAGGTGGGTCACCCGGCGACCGAGTTCGCGGACGTGTCGTTGTGCGGCGCGCTCGTCGGGCAGGTCGAGTCCCTCGGCGACCGGGCCCCAGTGCTCGGGCGCGATCCGGTCGGTGCCGCGTCCGGCGGCCGTGTGCAGCACGTCGCGGACGTCGAGCAACTGGCCGCGGCAGCGTTCGAGGTCGGCGGCAGACACATCGACCAACCAGGTCGCGGTCAGGCTCTTGAGGACCGTCGCGTCACGGAGCCCGCCTTCGGACTCCTTGAGGTCGGGCATCGACAGGTGCGCGAGCTCACCGATGAGGCGGTGCCGGGTGCGCACCATCTCGTGGAGTTCCGGCAACCGCTGCCGCGCCTGCCGGCGCCACTGGGCCAGGACCGTGGCGCGCAGCCGGAGCGCGAGGCTGTAGTCACCCGCGATGTGCCGGATGTCGAGCAGGCCGGACGCGACGCGGATGTCGTTCTGCGCCGCGGTGATCGTCTCCGACAGGGTGCGGACCGAGTGGTCGAGCTTGCTGCCGGAGTCCCACAGCGGGTACCAGACCTGCGCCGCGAACTCGCCGAACCAGTCCTGCTGGACGTCGTCCTCGGCGACGAGCACCACGTCCAGGTCGGAGTAGGGCGCCATGTCGCCGCGCCCGAACCCTCCGACCGCGACCAGGGCCACGCCGCTGTCCGGGCCGCCCGCGTCGGCGTACGCCTTGCCGCACAGGGCGTCGGCGGCCTCGGTGCGTACAACGCGGTCAGCGGCAGTCATCCGGCTTGATCAGCTCCGATCAGACCGCAGCAGATCCGGTGTCCCCGGTGCGCACGCGCACCACGGACTCGACGGGCGTCACCCAGATCTTGCCGTCGCCGACCTTGCCGGTCTGCGCAGCCTTGGTGATCGTCTCGACGATCTGCTCCACGTCGGCGTCGTCGGCGACGATCTCGATTCGGACCTTCGGCACCATCGCGATGTCGTACTCCGCACCGCGATACACCTCCGTGTGGCCCTTCTGGCGGCCGTAGCCGCTGACCTCACTGACGGTCATTCCGTTCACGCCGACGGCCTCGAGCGCCTGTCGGACGTCTTCCCACTTGTGCGGCTTGACGACCGCGCTGATGAGCTTCATGACTGCAGGGTGCCAGTCCCGTGACCGAAGTGGGGGCGAGCACCGCCGGTGATGTTCAGGTCGTACGCCGTTTCACCGTGGATGATCAGGTCAACACCCGCCATTTCGTGCTCGGGATCGATCCGGAAACCGATGGTCTTGTCGAGCACGTAGACCAGGATCGCGGTCATCGTGAACGAGAACGCGAGGGTCGCGCCAGCCGCGATCAACTGCTTGCCGAGCTGGTCCGCGCCGCCGCCGTAGAACAGGCCGTCGACGCTGGTGACCGACGACGAGGCGAGGAAGCCGATCAGGATCGTGCCGACCAGGCCACCGACGAGGTGGACGCCCACCACATCGAGCGAGTCGTCGTACTTGAAGGTGAACTTGAGGCCGACCGCGAGCGCGCAGACCGCGCCGGCGACGAGGCCGACCAGCATGGCGCCGATCGGAGTGACCGAGCCACAGGACGGCGTGATGGCCACCAGACCCGCGACGACGCCGGAGGCGGCACCGAAGGACGTGGCGTGGTCGTCGCGGATCCGCTCGACACCGAGCCAGGCCAGCAGGCCGGTGCAACCGGCGAGCAGGGTGTTCACGAAGACGATGGCGGCGGTGTTGTTGGCGCCGAGCGCCGAACCGGCGTTGAAGCCGAACCAGCCGAACCACAGCAGGCCGCAGCCGACCATGACGAGGGTCAGGTTGTGCGGCTTCATCGGGTCGCGGCCGAAGCCGACCCGGCGACCGAGGACCAGCGCGGCGGCGAGGCCGGCGGCGCCGGAGTTGATCTCGACCGCCGTACCACCGGCGAAGTCGAGGGCGCCGAGTTCGTTGGCCATCCAGCCACCGACGTGGTCACCGGCGCTGAAGTCGAAGATCCAGTGCGCGACGGGCGCGTAGACCAGGACGGTCCAGAGCCCGGCGAAGATCAGCCAGGTGCCGAAACGGGTGCGGTCCGCGATCGCACCGGCGATCAGGCCGACCGTGATCACCGCGAACAGGCCCTGGAAGGCCGCGAAGAGGGTGATCGGGTACGGCGCCCCGGGGACCTCTTCGAGCATGCCCTTGAAGCCGGCGTACTGGAACGGGTCGCCGAGCAGTCCCCCACCGATGTCGTCACCGAAGGCGATCGAGTAGCCGATGAGCACCCAGACGATCATGACGACGGCGAGTGCACCGAAGACCATCATCATCATGTTCAGCACGCTCTTCGAGCGGACCATGCCGCCGTAGAAGAAGGCCAGGCCGGGCGCCATCAGCAGGACGAGCGCAGCGGCAGCGAGCAGCCAGGCGGTGTCGCCGTCCGCTGTGGACACGGTTTCGGCGGCTGTGCCATTGGACAGGGCCACCAGGAGCAGATCAGGCATCCGCCAACTCTGAGGTCGAAATGTTTCGCGGGCGTAACAGGACCCCCTTCACGTGTTACGCCGACGTGAAGGGTCTATCTGGCTCGGCGGTCCGAGCTCAGAGTGCTTCGGAGTCCTTGTCCCCCGTGCGCACGCGTACGACGGTCTCGACCGGGCTGACCCAGACCTTGCCGTCACCGATCCGGCCGGTGTGGGCGGTCTTGGTGATGATGCCGACCACGTCCTCGGTGTCGGGGTCGTCGACGACGATCTCGATCCGGATCTTGGGGACCAGGGCGATGTCGTACTCCGCGCCGCGGTAGACCTCGGTGTGGCCCTTCTGGCGGCCGTAGCCGCTGACCTCACTGACGGTCATTCCGGTGACGCCGAAGGCCTCGAGGGCCTCGCGGACGTCCTCCCACTTGTGCGGCTTGATGACTGCGGTGACGAGCTTCATGCGCTTCCCTCCGATGCGGTGGACGACGTGAGGACCGAGGCACGACGGGCGCCGCCGCCAGTACCCAGATCGTAGGCAGACTCTCCGTGCTCGACGAAGTCGATGCCCTCGACCTCGTCCTCGTCCTCGAGACGGAGACCCAGGGTGTACTTGATCGCCAGCCCGACGATCAGGGTGGCTAGAGCCGACCAGACGATCGCGAAGAGCGCGACCGCGATCTGGACGACGAGCTGCTGGGCGCCGCCGCCGGTGAGGAGTCCGCCCTCGTTGGAGGCCAGGAAACCGACGCCGATCGTGCCGACCAGGCCACCGACGAGGTGGACGCCCACGACATCGAGCGAGTCGTCGTACCCGAACTTGTACTTGAGGCCGACCGCCAGGGCGCAGAGGCCACCGGCGAACAGGCCGAGCACCATCGAGCTCCACGGCACGAGGTTGCCGCAGGCGGGCGTGATGGCGACCAGACCGGCGACCACACCCGACGCGGCACCGAGCGAGGTGGACTTGCCGTCGCGGATCTTCTCGATCAGCAGCCAGCCCATCATCGCGGCGCTGGTGGCCAGCGTGGTGTTGAGCCAGACCAGCGCCGTCTCGGTCGTGTAGGCGTCGAGGTTGACGATCGAGCCGACGTTGAAGCCGAACCAACCGAACCAGAGCAGGCCGGCACCGATCATCGTGAGCGTCAGGTTGTGCGGCTTCATCGGCTCCTTGCCGAACCCGATGCGCTTGCCGATCAGCAGGGCGAGCACCAGGCCCGCGACACCGGCGTTGATGTGCACGACCGTGCCACCGGCGTAGTCGATCGGCGCCACCTCGGCGCCCTCGGGACCGGAGAAGATGAGGTCGGCCAGGCCGCCCTCGACGCCACTGAGGAAGCCGCCGCCCCACACCATGTGGGCGAGCGGGAAGTACGACAGGGTGACCCAGATCGGCAGGAAGACCAGCCAGGCGGAGAACTTCATCCGGTCGGCGATCGCACCGCTGATCAGGGCTGCGGTGATCACCGCGAAGGTCAACTGGAACGCGACGAAGACGTAGTTGGTCGGGTCGGTCGTCTCGAGGCCGAACTGCTTGAACGGGTTGGAGAACAGCTTCCCGATCTCCTTGCCCGCTTCGCCGTCGGCCGTGAGGTACGTGGTGCTGTACGACATCGACCAGCCCCACAACGCGTAGACGATGCCGACGACGCCGAGCGCGCTGAACGACATCATCATCATGTTGAGGACCGACTTGGTCCGGCTCATGCCGCCGTAGAAGAGCGCCAGGCCGGGCGCGGTCATCAAGAGGACGAGCGAGGCCGACACCAGCATCCAGGTGTAGTAGCCGTTTTCCATGCTCCGAACACTGCTGGCCGTTGGTTTCGGTCGGAGTGGGGTCGCGTTACGGCCGTGTAACGAGTTCTCCGAAGCGATGGCGTGGCGATGACGCACCCGTGCTGGCACGTAGTGCTGATGTGCCATTGCCCCTGGCGGTGCACCGGCCTAGCGTCACGAACGGAGGGAGCAGGGAGGGAACCTCACTCCCCATGACAGGCGGTTTCTCAATGCACGTCTCAGTTCGGGCTGCGCGTAGCGCGGCCGCGCATTCACCATCACGCAGCCGAGCCTCGGCCATCGGACTGCTGTTCTTCGCCCTCATCGTCACCGGCTTCGGCGCCGACCCTGCGTCGGCCGCGCCGAAGCCCGACGATCCCTCTCGCCCGGGACCCGCAGACGGTCCGCGCGGCAAGCGCGTTCCGGGCGCCGAGCACCCCGGCGACCTGCCGGACTACGACGCCGAGTCCGCGCGCATCAGCAACCCGAACGCCGGCCAACCCGTGCCGAACCAGTACATCGTCGTGTTCAAGCCGGGGCTCGCCTCCCCGAAGGACACCGAGAAGGAGATGGTGGCGAAGAACAACGCCACGGTGAAGTTCAGCTACGGCCACGCGCTGGAGGGCTTCGCCGCGGTCATCCCGCCGGACCGCATCGACAACGTCCGCAACCATCCGAACGTCGCATACGTCGAACAGGACTACTACGTCGGGCCGCAGGACATCGTCACGCCAGCGCCCACCTGGGGTCTGGATCGCATCGACCAGCGCGACCTCCCGCTGAACAACTCCTACAACGACATCAACGAGGGCGCCGGGGTCCACGCGTACATCGTCGACACGGGCATCCGCCGGACTCACACGGAGTTCGCAGGTCGTGTGGGCAACGGGTTCGACGCCGTCACGTCGGGCGGGACGGCCAACGACTGCAACGGTCACGGCACCCACGTCGCCAGCACCGTCGCCGGAGCGACGTACGGCGTCGCCGACAAGGCGATCGTCCACCCGGTGCGGGTCCTGGACTGCAACGGCAGCGGCAGCAACGCCGGCGTGATCGCCGGAATCGACTGGGTCCGCGTGAACGCGACCAAGCCGGCCGTCGCGAACATGAGCCTGGGCGGTGGCGCGAGCTCGTCTCTCGACACGGCCGTCACCAACGCGATCAACAGCGGCATCAGCTTCGTCGTCGCGGGCGGCAACGAGAACCAGAGCGCCTGCAACGTCTCGCCCGCACGGACGCCCGCCGCGATCACGGTCGGCGCGACCACCAACACCGACGCACGCGCCTCGTTCTCCAACTACGGCACCTGCCTGGACATCTTCGCCCCCGGTCAGAACATCCCGGGTGCCTGGTCCACGGCAGACACGGCCACCAACACCATCAGCGGTACGTCGATGGCCTCGCCCCACGTCGCCGGCGCGGTGGCGCTCTATCTCAAGGCCAACCCCACCGCGACACCTGCTGCGGTCCGGGACGCACTCGTCAACCAGAGCACGCAGGGCAAGGTGACGGCTGCCGGCACGGGCTCACCGAACCGGTTGCTCTACACCGCGTTCATCACCGGCGGCGGGACGCCGCCGCCCCCGCCGCCTCCGCCCCCCCGCCGCCGCCCCCGAGCGGTCTGATCAACGGCGGCTTCGAGTCCGGTACCACCGGCTGGACGCAGTACTCCGCTGCCGGCTATCCCCTCATCACCACCTCGAAGCCGCGCACGGGCAGCTATTCCGTCTGGGCGCTCGGCTACAACAGTGGCACCGAGCGGATCTCGCAGCCGGTCGTGGTCAGCGGCACCGGCACGCTGACGTACTGGTGGTGGATGAACTCGAGCGAGGGCACGACCACCGCGTTCGACTACATGTACGTCCGCGTCCGCAACACGGCCGGCACCCTGCTGGCGACGGTGCGGACCCGCTCGAACACGGCCAGCCGGAACGCGTGGGTCGCGGACTCCGTCAGTCTGTCGGCCTACGCGGGCCAGCAGGTCGTGATCAGCTTTGAGTTCAGCAGCGACTCGTCGTTGGTCACGAGCTTCTACGTCGACGACGTGGGGCTCGGCTGACACCCGGCTGATACGGGCATGAAGCAGTGGTGGCCGCGCGGCTCATGACGAGCCGCGCGGTCACCCACAGTTGCTAGCTCAGCAGCGCGTCGACGAACGCAGCGGCGTCGAACGGCGCCAGGTCGTCGGGGCCCTCGCCCAGACCGACCAGCTTGACCGGTACGCCGAGCTGGCGCTGGACGGCGATGACGATGCCGCCCTTGGCGGAGCCGTCGAGCTTGGTGAGCACGATGCCGGTGACGTCGACGACCTCGGAGAACACCTTGGCCTGGATCAGGCCGTTCTGGCCGGTGGTCGCGTCGAGAACGAGGAGCACCTCGGTGACGGGCGCCTGCTTCTCGATGACGCGCTTGACCTTGCCGAGCTCGTCCATCAGGCCCTGCTTGTTCTGCAGGCGGCCGGCGGTGTCGACCACGACGGTGTCGACGCCGCGGTCCATGCCCTGCTTGACCGCGTCGAACGCGACGCTGGCCGGGTCGCCACCCTCCGGGCCGCGCACGACCTCGACGCCCACCCGGTCACCCCAGGTGGCGAGCTGCTCGGTGGCGGCTGCACGGAAGGTGTCGGCGGCCGCGAGGAGCGCGGTGCGGTCGTCGGCGACCAGGATCCGGGCGATCTTGCCGACGGTGGTGGTCTTGCCCGTGCCGTTCACGCCGACGACGAGTACGACGCCGGGGGCACCGTCCGCGCCGGTGACCTGCAGGGCGCGGTCCATGGTCGGGTCGACCAGGTTGATCAGTTCTTCACGCAGGACGGCGCGGGCGTCGGGGACCTGCCCGCCCTCGACGCGGAGCCGGGTGCGGAGCTTCTCCACCAGTTCCTGGGTGGGGGCGACGCCGATGTCGGCACCGATCAGGAGGTCCTCGATGGCCTCCCAGGTGTCCTCGTCGAGCTTCTCCCGGCTCAGCAGCCCGAGCAGGCCGCGGCCCAGCGCATTGGAGCCGGCCAGCCGCTGGCGCAGGCGAACCAGGCGCGACGACGGCTTCTCGGGGCGATCGAGGGTCGGCTCACTCGGTTCCTCGACCTCGAGGGTCGGAGTCTCGACAGGCTCGACCACCGGCGCGTCGCGCGGCGGCGCGAGGACGTCGGTCGGTGCCTTGTCGGGCAGCCGACCGGGACGTCGTACACGGGTGCCGACGAAGCCGACAATGGCCAGCACGCCGACGACGGCGATCCCGATGATGAGATAGAGCAACTCAGGCATGGGCCCATCCAATCAGGCTCCGCTCACGCGGCAGTTACTGCATGCGCAGCAGGTCCCGCTCGTCGTCAGCGATCACGGGCGCGGCGTCGACGGCCTTGCCGAGGGCGTCGCCGAGCCAAGGGGCGTACGGGACGGCCTCGCCGCGGTGCGGATACGCGACGTAGAGGACCACGACACCTGAGATGGCGAGGCTGAGCAGGATGGCCAGCACGACGAACAGCACTTTCGACTCCTCCGAGTAGGGATCGCTTCCTCCCCCATCGTGCACGGAGCGCTCAAGGAATCCGGCATTGACAGCGCCGGAAAGGCGCCCGGGAGGCGAGCGTCACACCACCCGTCAGACCAGCAAGGGCGCAACGGCCTCGCGGACGATGTCCGGAATCGGCGTCGGTGGACGTGCGGGATCGGTGTTGTCGACGTACACGTGGACGAAGCGGCCCTCGGCGCACGCGAACGCGCCCTCGCCGTCGGGGTCACCCTGGAACAGACCCACCCGATAGATCACCGACGTGTTGCCGAGCCGCTCCACCGCCAGACCCATCTCGATGGGTCGCGGGTAGCCCATCTCGGCGAAGTAGCGGCACGACACCTCGGCCACCACGCCGATCGCTGGCAGGTTCCGGATGTCGATGCCCGTGGCGTCGGCGAGATGCGCGTTGACCGCGGTGTCGATCAGGTCGAAGTACCGGGCATTGTTGAGGTGCCCGTAGACATCGTCGTCGGACCAGCGCGTGGTCGCGGTCCGCCACGCCTTGTACGATGCCCGGTCGGGCCGCTCCTTTCCGGTGGTCGAGCCTGTCGAGACACTCATGCTGTGCCTCCGGCCTCGGTGATGGCGGCGCGCAGTTCCTCGACGTCCGAGGACCGGGCGGCCACACCGCTGATGCTGGTGATCCGCAGGCCGTCGCTGGCCCGGAGCAACTTGAGTCCATCGATCTTCAGGTCCGCGAGGCCCTCGATGGGTACGCGTCGGGCAGTGGTCCGCAGTGCGCTCTTCACCTGGACCTCCTTGGCGCCGACGATGATTGCCACCCCCGTGTACTGCAGGCCGCCGAGCACGAGGAACATCGCGCCCAGCACCGCGTTGGGGATCCGGTCGTTGACCAGGCCCCAGACGAGCAGCAGCAGTCCGAGCGCGAGGAAGCCGATCGCGAGCCCCAAGGGGAACCGGATCCGGAGTGGCAGGGTCACGCGCTCTCGGCCTCGCGCAGGCGCTGGCTGATGACCGCGGAGACGCCGTCGCCGCGCATGGTGACGCCGTAGAGCGCGTCGCCGACCTCCATCGTCCGCTTCTGGTGGGTGATCACGAGGAGCTGGGAGTTCTCGCGCAGCTCCTCGTAGATCTCCAGCAGGCGGCCGAGGTTGGTGTCGTCGAGCGCCGCCTCGACCTCGTCGAGGATGTAGAACGGCGACGGACGGGCCTTGAACAGGGCGACCAGGAAGGCGACCGCGACGAGCGAGCGCTCGCCACCGGAGAGCAGGGAGAGCCGCTTGACCTTCTTGCCCGGCGGACGGGCCTCGACCTCGATGCCGGTGGTGAGCATGTTGGACGGGTCGGTCAGGACCAGCTTGCCCTCACCGCCCGGGAACAGGCGGGCGAAGGTTTGGTCGAAGGCCTTGGTGACGTCCGCGAACGCCTCGGTGAAGACCTGCTCCACGCGTACGTCGACGTCCTTGACGATGTCGAGGAGGTCCTTGCGGGTGGCCCGCAGGTCCTCCAGCTGCTCGGAGAGGAACTGGTGGCGCTCCTCCATCGCGGTGAACTCCTCGAGGGCGAGCGGGTTCACCCGACCGAGCATGTTCAGCGCGCGCTCGGCCGACCGCAGGCGCTTGATCTGTTCCTCGCGCACGTAGGGAACGGTGCGGGGCTCGGCCTCCTCTTCGGACTCGGCTGCAGCAGCCGGGGCCTCGGCGGCCTCGTCCTCGGGCACGTAGAGCACCGGCACCGGCAGGTCGGGGCCGTACTCGGCGACGAGCCCGTCGGCTTCCAGTCCGAGCTCCTCGAGCGCCTTGATCTCGATCTGCTCGATCCGCATCTTCTGCTGCGTGCGGGCCATCTCGTCGCGGTGCACCGAGCTGACGAGCTCCTCGTGCTCGCGACCGAGGTCGCGCAGCGACTGCCGGACGGTCATCAGTTCCTGCTCGCGGCCGCGGCGGGAGTCCTCGACGGCCTGACGACGCTGGGAGGCCTGCTCGACCGAACCTTCGAGCCGCGCGAGCACGAACGTCACTGCGGTGGCGACGGCCTGTCCGGCACGTCCCTCGGCAATCAGACGGGAGCGACGCTCGGCGGCACGCGCACGTGCCTGCCGCTCGGCCTGCGCGGCCTTGCGCATCTGGTCGACCCGACCGTGCAGGGCACGGCCGCGCTCCTCGGAGGTGCGCAGCGAGAGCCGCGCTTCCATCTCGGACTGGCGGGCGGCGCGGGTGACCTCGACGAGGCGTTCCTGCTCCGTGGTGTCGGGCTCTTCCTCGCCGTCCTCCTCGGCGCTGGCAAGGCGCTGCTCGAGTTCGGCCAGCCCGACGAGCGCCTGTTCGCGGGACGTCTCGGCCTGCTTGATCGCCTCGGTCATCCGCTCGGCCTCGGCGCGCGCGGCGCGGGCCAGCGAACCGTGCTGGCCGAGCTCCTCGGCCACCGCTGCGAGGGTGGCGTCGGACTCGTGGAGCTTCGCCAGCGCCACGTCGACCCGCTGCTGGGCAGCGGACTTCTCGTTCTCGATCCGGGCGAGGTCGAACGACAACCGCTCGGACGACGCGATGGCCTCGGCCAGCGACGAGGTGGCCTCGTCGACCGCCGCCTGGATCTCAATCAGGCTCTGGCTGGCGTTCGAGCCACCAGACGCGAAGTGCGCACCGAGCAGGTCACCGTCGCGGGTCACTGCGACGACGTCGGGCAGGTCGGCGACCAGCGATCGGGCAGCGGCGAGGTCGTCGACGACGGCGATCTTGCGCAGCAGGCGGTTCAGCGCCGGGCGGACCTGGGCCGGGCAGTCGACGACGGAGGCGGCGTACGACGCCCCGGCCGGCAACCCGGGCCACTGGCTGACGTCCTCGGCCTCTCCCCCACCGAGCAACAGACCGGCGCGGCCGAGGTCGTCGGCCTTGAGGTGGTCGATCGCCGCAAGGGCGGTGTCGGCGTCGGTGACGGCGACGGCGTCGGCGGCGGCACCCAACGCGGTGGCCACCGCGCCTTCGTAGCCGGAGCGCACGTTGATCAGGGCGGCCACGGAGCCGAGGAGGCCGGAGACGGTGTCGCTGGCCGCGAGCAGTGCTCCGGCGCCGTCCTTGCGGGCGAGGCCGAGTTCGAGGGCTTCCTTGCGAGCGGTCAGTCCCGCCTTGTCGCGGTCGGCCTGCTGGGCCTCCTCGCGCAACTTGCCGAGACGCTCGGCCAGGTCGTCGAGTTGGGCGACCGCGGCTTCGTGCTCGGAGTCGAGGCCTTCCTCGCCGGCGTCCAGTCCAGCGACGCGGGTCTCGAGGGCGGTGAAGTCGCGCTGGGACTTGTCGGCGCGCGTCGTCGCGTCGGCGCGGGCGGTCGAGAGGCGACCGATCTCCTCCTCAGCGGCGCTGGCGCGGGAGCGGAGCGTGTTGACCTGGCCGTGCAGGCGAGCCAGCCCCTCACGTCGGTCTGCAGCAGCGCGGAGCAGGCCGGCAACCCGGCGTTCCTCGGCGGCTGCCGCCTCTTCAGCGGTACGACGACCCTGGACCGCCGTTTCGAGAGCGGTCTGCTGCTCGGCGACCTGGGCAACGATCCCGGCCTCCTGCTCGGCAAGACGCGCGGCCTCGGCCTCGAGTTCGTCGGGATCGCGTCCGTCCGGGGTGCCGTCGGCGTCAGCTCCAGCAGCGTTGCGCACTCGTTCGGTCGCGAGGCTGTGGGTGCCGCGGAACCGCTCACGCAGTGCGTTGAGCGACGACAGGGTCTCCTGCGCCACGGAGAGGGCGGGGAGGTCTTCGCGCAGGGCCGCCTCGAGGACGGCCTCCTGCTCGCGGGCCACGGCCACCGCGGCTTCGACCTCGGCGCGCCGGGTGACCAGCACGCTCTCGTCGGCGAGCTCCTGCTCGAGCGCGGTACGGGCCGTGACGAGGTCGTCGGCCAGCAGGCGTGCCCTGGCGTCACGGACGTCGGCCTGGACCGTGGCGGCCCGGCGGGCGACCTCGGCCTGGCGGCCCAGCGGCTTGAGCTGGCGACGGATCTCGCTCAGCAGGTCGTTGAGGCGGGTCAGGTTGCCCTCGGTGGAGTCGAGCTTGCGGAGCGCCTTCTCCTTGCGCTTGCGGTGCTTGAGGACACCGGCCGCTTCCTCGATGAACCCGCGCCGGTCCTCCGGCGTCGCGTGCAGGATCTGGTCGAGCTGGCCCTGGCCGACGATGACGTGCATCTCGCGGCCGATACCGGAGTCGCTCAGCAGTTCCTGGACGTCGAGCAACCGGCAGGACGTGCCGTTGATGGCGTACTCCGAGCCACCCGTGCGGAACATGGTGCGGCTGATCGTGACTTCGGAGTAGTCGATCGGGAGCGCACCGTCGGAGTTGTCGATGGTCAGCATCACCTCGGCGCGACCGAGCGGCGGGCGCCCCGTCGTACCGGCGAAGATGACGTCGTCCATCTTGCCGCCGCGCAGGCTCTTGGCGCTGGCCTCACCCATCACCCAGGCGAGGGCGTCGACGACGTTCGACTTGCCCGAGCCGTTGGGGCCCACGATGCACGTGATCCCCGGCTCCAGCTGCAGGGTCGTCGCGGACGCGAAGGACTTGAACCCCTTGAGGGTCAGGCTCTTCAGATACACGCAATCTCCCTAGCTTGTTCCAGTGCACACGTGTCGGTGTGCCGGACACAGGCGGTCGATCCTGTCACCTCGTGCAGGAACGGACCGTCGCGGGGGAAGCTCGGCGGACTCAGGCTACCCCGCGACCCCGTCGGATTCGTGCATCCGGGTGTCGTCGGATGTCGACAAATGAAACGGACCACCGTCGCTGGAGCGAGGGTGGTCCGGGGTGGTGCACCTGAATGGCAGGAAACCTGCCGTCAGGAGTCAGCTACAAGTCACGCCGGCTGCATGTCGCCGGTCAGGATCTCGGCAGCCCGCGCCGACACCAACTTGTCGTTCTCCTCAGACAGACGGAGGACGAGGGACTCCAACTCGGCGACCCGGTTGCGCAGGCGAGAATTCTCAAGCGCGAGGCGGGGGTCGCGGAGGTCGCTGTTCAGGTGTCCGATCAGCGCCTTGGCCATGAAGTTGAGCCTTCCGGTTCGAGGGTCGGCCCGAGGGGTGGGGGCCGTCTACAAGAGTCCCACTTCAGCGTGCGCGGGTCAATCTCAGAGCCTACGACGAGGAGTGGGCTGGCATCGTGGGCAGAAGTACGACGACCGGTTCATGAACGCGACCCGCCGGATCGCCGTGCCGCATCGGTCACAGGGCTCGTCCTCGCGCCCGTAGGCGTGCAGCGAGCGGTCGAAGTAACCCGATTCGCCGTTGACGTTGACGTACAGCGCATCGAAGGACGTCCCACCCTGGGCGAGCGCAGCGCCCATGACCTCGCGGGCGTGGCGGAGCAGGTCGACCGCCTGTTTGCGGGTGAGCCGGTCCCCCGGCCGTTCGCCGTGCAGGCCGGCGCGCCAGAGCGCCTCGTCGGCGTAGATGTTGCCGACGCCGGAGATGAGGCCCTGGTCGAGCAGCAGGCGCTTCACGCCGGAGGTGCGCTTGCGGAGGCGGGCGATGAACTGCTCGTCGTCGAACTCCGGGTCCATGGGGTCCCGGGCGATGTGGGCGATCTCGGGCGGCAGTTCAGCACCGCCGAGCGACACGGACAGGCCACCGAACATGCGCTGGTCGACGAAGCGAAGCTCACGTCCCTCGGCCGCGCCGTCCAGCCGGAAACGGACCCGCAGGTGCCGTTCGACCGGGGCGTCGACGGGCTGCACGAGCATCTGGCCGCTCATTCCGAGGTGGCCCAAGATGGCGTCGCCGTTGTCCAGAGGAAGCCAGAGGTACTTGCCGCGACGGCGAGCGCCGTCGATCCGGCGGCCGGTCAGCGCGGCGGTGAAGCCCGCAGCGCCGGACGGGTGGCGTCGTACGGGACGGTCGTGCAGGACGTCGATCGCGGTGATCGTTGCGCCGACCACGTGGCGCTCGAGCCCGGCGCGGACAACCTCGACCTCGGGAAGTTCAGGCACGGTGGAACCGGCGGTGGATCAGCTGCCGGCAGCGATCGGACGACCGTGGGCGTCGAGGCCCAGGTCGGCAGCGATCTCGCCGTATGCCGTCTCGGCGGCGCCCTGCTCGGCTTCCTTCTTGGAGCGGCCGGTGCCGTTGCCGTAGAGCCGTTCGCCGACGCGGACCTGCGCCGTGAAGGTCTTCAGGTGGTCCGGGCCGTCGTCCTCGATGACGTACTCGGGCACGCCCAGCGACTGCTCGGCCGCGAGTTCCTGCAGCGAGGTCTTCCAGTCCAGGCCCGCACCGAGGGCCGAGGCAGCCTCGATGAGCGGGTCGAAGAGCCGGTGGACGACCTCCGAGGAGGTGGTGATGCCGCCTCCGCTGAGGTGGATCGCGCCGATCACGGCCTCGACGGTGTCGGACAGGATCGAGGCCTTGTCGCGACCGCCGGTGGCTTCCTCGCCGCGACCGAGCTTGATGTGCTTGCCGAGACCCATGTCGCGGGCCACACCGGCCAGCGCGCGGGCGTTGACGACCGCAGCACGGAGCTTGGCGAGCCGGCCCTCGGAGAGGTCCGGGTGGATCACGTAGAGCGTTTCGGTGACGACGACGCCGAGCACCGAGTCACCGAGGAACTCCAGCCTTTCGTTGGTCGGAAGACCACCGTTTTCGTAGGCGTAGGAGCGGTGCGTCAGGGCGCGGTCGAGCAGCTCGGGGTCCAGCGTGGGATCCCCGAGCGCTCGACGCAGCTCGACGTAGTCGGTGATGCTGCAGGCCTCAGAGGACCTGGCGACGGGCGGCGCGCGCGCCGTACTGGCCGCAGGTGCCGCACGCACGGTGCGGGAGGTGCTTGGCACCGCACGCCGGGTTGGCACAGGTGACCAGCACCGGGGCGACGGCCTTCCACGCAGAACGACGGTGCCGCGTGTTGCTGCGCGACATCTTCCGCTTCGGAACAGCCATGTCTTCTCCTTGAAATCGGGGAACGTCGACGCTCGGGTGAGCGCTAGTCCTTGTGGTCTTCGTGGGCTTCTTCGGTCAGCGCTGTCAGCGCCGTCCAACGCGGGTCGATCGCCGCCTCGTGCGTGTGGTCCGGGTCATCCGCCAGCCGTGCGCCACATTCGACACACAACCCCGGACAGTCGTCCTCACACAGCGGCTGGAACGGCAGTGCAAGCACCACCGCGTCCCGCAGCAGCGGCTCCAGGTCGACCAGGTCGTCCCGCAGCATGCTGACCTCGTCGTCCTCTTCCGCGTCAGCGGAATCCCGGATGTCGTCGTAGACGAACAGTTCCTGGAAATTCACCACGAGGTCTTCGCGGATCGGTTCCAGGCACCGCGCACACTCACCCTCCAGCCCGGCTTGCGCCGTACCGGTGATGAGCACACCTTCCATGACCGCTTCCATGCGCAAGTCGAGTTCAACCGGCGCGCCTTCGGGTACGGCAAGGACTTCGATGCCCAGATCTGCCGGAGCCGGCACTGTCAGCAACACCTCACGCTGGGACCCCGGACGGCGGCCGAGCTCGCGTGTATCGAGCACGAGCGGCGCTCTCGGGTCCAGGTCGTTCAGGTGAATCACTTCCAGGTCCGGGCACAACAGATCGGATCAATCTTAGGGTCAGCGCTCTGACCGGGCAAAACGCGGTCGATGCTCACTCCTGACCCGTCCGTTCTGCGAGGCGCTCGACGAGCCGTTTGTGGACGGCCGGCGGCACCAGTTCGGAGACGTTGCCGCCGAGTGCCGCGACCTCCTTGACGAGGCTGGAGGAGACGTAGCCCAGCGACGCGGTGGTCGGGATGAACACCGTCTCAACCCCGGTCTGGTGGGCGTTCATCTGCGCCATCGGCAGTTCGTACTCGTAGTCGTTGCCGCCGCGCAGGCCCTTGACGATTGCCTGGGCGTCCATCTCGCGGCAGAAGTCGACGATCAGGCCGGTGAAGCCCATCACGGTCACGTTGGGGAGGTCGGCACACGCCTCACGCAGCATCTCGAGCCGCTCGTCGGGCTCGAAGAGCCGCGACTTCGAGATGTTGGTGCCGGTGGCGACGATCAGCTCGTCGAACAGCGCCGACGCGCGCCGGAAGATGTCGACGTGCCCGTTGGTCACGGGGTCGAAGGAACCGGGACACACCGCACGGGTCATGGGGCGAGGCTAGTGGTACCCGGGTGCTCGGCGAACCACACGGTCGTCTCGCCGTACCTTTTCTGCCCCCGTTTGCCCGACAGCGGTACGACGCCAGAGGGCCACGAGGGCTGCGGGCTGCGCCGCGAACGCTCCACCACCACGAGCGCGTCATCGGCAAGCCACCCCTGCACGGCGAGCAGGGCCAGGTCCTCGGCCACCGTCGCGTCGTCGAGCGGGTACGGCGGGTCGGAGAAGACCAGGTCGAACGGCGCCCGAGGCGGCTCGGCGAGGACAGCCGTGACACTGCGCGCCAGCACATCGGCCACCTCGCAGCCGATGCTGCGGGCGTTGCCGCGAATCAACTCGGCGGTGCTCCTGTCGGACTCGACGAGCGTCACCGCTGCGGCGCCACGGGACCAGGCTTCGAGCCCGATGGCCCCCGATCCGGCGTACAGGTCCAGGACGCGCAGGCCCTGCAGCGAGCCGGCCCAGGCCTCGAAACTGGAGAACAGTGCCTCGCGGACCCGGTCGCTGGTCGGCCGCGTCTGGTCGCCCTTGGGCGTCTGGAGGCGGCGCCCGCCGGCCACTCCCGAGATGATGCGTGTCATGGGCGTGTCCTCACGACTTGTCCACGAAGCCGGCCTGCTGCGACCGCTCCAGATCGAGTACGGCGTCCGCCAGTTCCGCTGCGTGCGCGAGATCGGCGTCCTGGTCCAGCAGCCCTTCCGCGGCCTCACGTGCGGCCACGATGGTGTCCTCGTCGCGGAGCACCCGGAGGTTCTCGAGGCTGGAGCGACGTCCGGCCTGCGAGGCGCCGAGCACGTCGCCCTCGCGGCGTTGTTCGAGGTCGAACCGGCTGAGCAGGAACCCGTCGGTGGTGGAGGCGACCACGTCGAGGCGTTCGCGTGCGGGCGTGCCGACCTCGGTGTGGCTGACCAGCAGACACAGGCCGGGGAATCCGCCACGACCGACCCGACCGCGCAGCTGGTGGAGCTGGGAGACACCGAACCGGTCCGCGTCGAGGATGACCATGGCGGTGGCGTTGGCGACGTCGACGCCGACCTCGATCACCGTGGTCGACACCAGCACGTCGAGGTCGCCGGCGGCGAAGGCGCGCATGGTCGCGTCCTTCTCGTCGCTGGCGAGGCGGCCGTGGAGACGGCCGATCCGCAGCCCGGCCAGTGGGCCGTGGCCCAGCTGTTCGATGACTTCCTCGACCGCTGCCGCGGCAGGCGGAGGGGCGACCTCCACGGCCTCGCCGTCCTCGTCGATCACGACGTTCACCGCGTCGACCTGACCGGCCTCCGCCTCGTCGCCGGAGATCCGCGGGCACACGACGTAGACCTGATGGCCCTTCTCGACCTCTTCGCGCACCCGGGCCCAGACCCGGTCGATCCACGCAGGCTGCTGGACCAGGGGCACGACATTGGTCTGGATCGGTGCGCGTCCGGCGGGCAGTTCGGTCAGCGTGGAGGACTCGAGGTCGCCGAACACGGTCATCGCGACGGTGCGCGGGATCGGGGTTGCCGTCATCACCAGCAGGTGCGGCGGGTTGATCGCCTTGTCGGTGAGCGCCGCGCGCTGCTCGACACCGAAGCGGTGCTGCTCGTCGACCACGACCAGGCCGAGGTCGGCGAAGAAGACGTTGTCCTGGAGCAGGGCGTGGGTGCCGATGACGATCCCTGCCTCGCCGCTGGCGATGCGCGAGAGCGGCGCGGTGCGCTGGGTCTTGTTCATCGAGCCGGTGAGCAGTTCCACGTGGGTGCCGGCGCCGGAGCCGAAGATGGTGCCGCCCATGGCGAGATCGCCCAGCATCGTGACGATCGAGCGGTAGTGCTGTTGGGCGAGCACCTCGGTCGGTGCGAGCAGGGCCGCCTGGCCGCCGGAGTCGACCACCCGCAGCATCGCGCGCAGGGCGACGAGCGTCTTTCCCGATCCGACTTCACCCTGGAGCAACCGGTTCATCGGGTGGGGTGCGGCCAGATCGGCCTCGATCTGCGCACCCACCTCGACCTGGCCGGCGGTGAGCGTGAAGGGCAGCCGCCCGTCGAAGTCCGCGAGCAGGGCCCCGTCGCCGCCGTCGCGGGCCGTCGCACCCAGGGACCGCGTCGCCCGGCGCCTCCGGCCGAGCACCAGTTGGGTGATCAGCGCTTCCTCGAACCGGAACCGGTGGTGCGCCTGCTCGACCTGGTCCTCGTCCTCCGGCTGGTGCACCCAGTCGTAGGCGCGCTCGACACCGACGACGTCGTACTTCTCCCGGATGGGCTCGGGGATGACCTCGGTGGGACTGTCGACGACCGACCGTGCGAACTTCACGGCGCGGGCGACGTCCCAGGACTCCAGGCCCTTGGTGAGGGGGTAGATCGGGTAGTAGGCGCCGAGGTCGAGGACGTCCTCGGAGAGCTCGCCCTCGTCGCCCTCAGCACCGTCGCCCTGGCCGAAGATCGTCATCTGCGGGTTGACCAGTTGCCACTGGTCCCGGAACTGGTCGGCCTTGCCGAGGAAGACGCCGCGGTTGCCGACGGCGACCCGCTTGGCGTGCCAGGCCGCGGTGCCGGCGTTGCGGGCGAAGAAGGTCATCTTCAGGCTCGGCCCGCCGGTGCGCAGCACTGCTTCGACACGAGCGGCCGGGCGGCCGGTCCGTCGGTCGTTGTAGGTGACGGTGCGGCAGTCGGTGATCTCGCCGACCACGCAGAGCATCTGGCCGACCCGGAGGTCGTCGATCTTCGTCAGTGAGCCGGTCTCGAGGTAGCGCCGCGGGAAATGCCGCAACAGGTCGCCGACGGTGTGCAGCCCGAGACCGTCGCTGAACTTCTTGCGCTTGGCTGGCGTCGCGGCGCCGAGCACGGTCGTCAGGGACGAATCGAAGGTAATCGCCACCTACGCCTCAGCTCATTCGACGGACATCAGGAGCGGGTATCGCTCCTGACCACCGTCGTACACCATGACGTCGACACCGGGGTGGACCTCCTCGACCCACGCGGCGGTGCGCTCGGCGAGGCCGTCGCTGTCTTCGCCGCTCACGATCGTCACCAGTTCGCCGCCGGCAGCCAGGAGGCGTTCGAGGACCTGGATCGCCACGGCGCCCAGTTCCTGCCCGACGACCGCGAAGTCGCCGGCGACCACGCCGAGGGCGTCGCCCGGCTCGCACGGACCTCCCGTGGTGATGGCCTGCTTGGCCGCGATCGTGACGGCGCCGTGGCGCACGTGGCGGGCGGTGGCCGTCATCTCGGTGACGTCCTGGTCGAAGGCCCGGCCGGGCTCATGGACGGCGACGGCCGCGAGGCCCTGGACCTGCGCGTGGGTGGGGATGACCGAGACCCGCAGGCCCTGGGCCCGGTGGTCGGCTTCCGCCGTACTGGCGGCGGCGAGCGCGGCCCGGACGGTCGGCTCGTCGTTCGGGAGTACGACGACCTCCCTGGCCCCGCTGCCGGTGATCGCGGCCAGCAACTCACCGGTCGACGGGCGACGCGTCGGGCTGCCGAGCACCACGACGGCTCCTGCTTCGGCGAAGAGCTCGCCGAGTCCGGGACCGGCGGCGACGGCCACGATGCAGCGGCCGGCCAGGGGGATGCTGGGCTCGCCCGGCTGGGCGTTCTGGGCAGCGATCTGCTCGGCGAAGTGGGTGACCCGGATCCGGTGCGGTCGTCCGATCTCGAGAGCGACCTCGATCGCGGCCCCGACGTCGTCGGTGTGGACGTGCACGTTCCACAGGCCGTCTCCCCCGACCACCACCACCGAGTCACCGAGCTCGCCGAGGCGCCCGCGCAGGTCACCGGCCGCCGGGTCGGGCGCGTCGAGGAGGTACATCACCTCGTAGGACGGACCGTCCTCGCTGAGGTCGTGGTCCGCGGCGGGCCGGAGCGGCACCGGGATCACATGGCTGCCGAGGGGCACGGTGACCGGAATCGGCCGGTGGCCCGTCAGCACGGTCACGGCGGCGTCGAGGATGACCGACAGACCGCGGCCGCCGGCGTCGACGACGCCCGCCATGGCCAGGGCCTCGAGCTGTTCGGGCGTGTGGCCGAGCGCCTCGCGCGCAGCCGCCGCGGCCGCCGCGAGCACGTCGCTGCTGCGTGCCGCCGGGTCGGCCGCGCACTGCACGGCCTCCTCGGACGCGGCGCGGAGGACGGTGAGCATCGTGCCCTCGACCGGCTCCCCCACGGCGGCATAGCTTGCCGTGCAGGCCTGGGCCAGCGCATCGGCCAGCACCATGGCATTGCGTTCATCGGGCGCGGCAGCGCTGATCCGGCGGGCGACCGCTCCGAGCATCTCGCTCAGGATCACCCCGGAGTTGCCCCGGGCACCGAGCAGTGCGCCGCGGGCGAAGGCCACGAGCGGATGGGGCGGGTCGTCGGAGGTGTCGGCGATCGCGGCCTTGAGCGCGTCGCGCGCGGCGACGACGGTGAGGTACATGTTCGTACCGGTGTCACCGTCCGGCACCGGGAAGACGTTGAGGGCGTCGATCTCCTCGCGGGCCTGTGCCAGGGCGTCGACCGCGATGTCGATGAAGCGCACCACGGTGTCGAGCGAGATGCTCTTTCCGGGCTTGCCGGCCGTCTCCTGCCCCGTCCCCTCGTCCATCGGGGGTCACACTAGTGGCTGGCGCGGACCACCTGACGATTTCTGCCCACGGCCTCCCGTCGGCTATTCTCTTCCGGTTGTCTGGAGTGCGTTGCGCGCCCGGTCGACACCAGACTTTGATCCGCAATCCTCAGGAGTTCACCATGGCCGCCGTGTGCGACATCTGCGCCAAGAAGCCTTCGTTCGGTAACAACCGGCCGTGGTCGCGAAAGATCACGAAGCGCCGCTTCGACCCGAACATCCAGCGCGTCCGCGCGACGGTCAACGGCACCCCCAAGCGCCTCAACGTGTGCACGGGCTGCCTCAAGGCCGGCAAGGTCTCCCGCTGACCTTGATCCACAGTTTTCGTCGAAGGCCGTCACCCTCACCGGTGGCGGCCTTCGTCGTTTCACTCGCCCTGCCGGTTCATCAAGGTATGAACCCGTAGCGAGAAGATCAGAAGTGGGACCAGCCGGTCGGGCCGTCGTACGACGCCCCGTCGACCGTGACCGTGGACTGCCCACCGGCGGGCAGCGCACTGACCGACCCGATCCGCGTCCAGCCGTCCGGGAGGGCGACGCCGGCCGGGAAGGTCGCGAGCAGCGCGTGGTCGTCTCCCCCGCCCAGGATGAACTGGAGCGGGTCCGCGCCGAGTGCGGCCCCGACAGCGATGAGCGGCTCGGGGATCTCGAACGAGGAGGTCACGATGTCGAGGCTGACACCCGAAGCACTGGCCAGGTGTGCCGCCTCGGACAGCAGGCCGTCGGAGATGTCGATCATCGAGGTCGCGCCGGCGTCTGCGGCCTTCGGCCCTGCGTCGTACGGCGGCGCGGGGCGCCGATACGACTCGACCAGCACGCGGGGTGACCGGAAGCCCCGGCCGAGCACGGCCAGGCCGCCTGCGGCCCAGCCCTGGCGGCCACAGATCGCGACCACGTCGCCGGGCAACGCACCGGAGCGCAGTACGGGCGAGATGGTGCAGGCGCCGATCGCGGTGACGGAGATGACGACCTGGTCGGAGCGGCTCACGTCGCCACCGACGAGGCCGGCACCGACGAGGGCGCACTCCTCGGCGAAGCCGCGGGTGAAGTCCAGGGCCCACGAGGCGGGGAGGTCGGCGGGTGCGGCCAGGCCAACCGTCAGCCACTGCGCGCGTCCGCCCATGGCGTTGATGTCGGAGAGGTTCTGGGCCGCGGCGCGGTGGCCGACATCGGCCGCCTCGGCCCAGTCGCGGCGGAAGTGACGGCCTTCGACCATCACATCCGTGGACACCACGACGTGGCCCTTGCGGACCCGCAGCACGGCCGCGTCATCGCCCGGACCGACCAGGACGTCCTCGCCCGGAGCGGTGCTGGAGACGATCGCGGTGATCTTGTTGATCAGCCCGAATTCGCCGAGGTCGGAAAGCGTCGCGTCGCGGTCGATCCCCGATGTCATGGGTCCATCCCACCAGACCGATCGGCCCGAGTGCTCGCCGGTTCTGCTGCGGCGCCTGCGCGATGTAGGTTGAAGCGTTCATCATCTCGTCGACGGGAGCTATGACCCATGGTGGTTCAGGCCTACATCCTTATTCAGACCGACGTTGGCAAGGCGGCGGATGTCGCCCGCGAGGTCGGCAACATCAAGGGCGTCACCCTCGCCGAGGACGTCACCGGGCCCTACGACGTGATCGTGCGCGCCGAGGCCCGCAACGTCGACGAGCTCGGCAAGCTGGTCGTCTCCAAGGTGCAGAACCTCGACGGGATCACCCGCACGCTGACCTGCCCCGTCGTCCACATCTGACGAGTGCATCTGCGTCGACGCCGGCTGGCGACCGTTCTGGTTGCCGCCGGAGTCGTCCTGGCGGCATGCGGCGGTCCGGTCGAGGTCGACGTACCCGACCTGTCGGGTGCCGACCGCGAGGCGTGCGAGGCCTTCGCGGCCGAACTGCCGGAGTCCCTGGCCGAACAGATGCGCGTCGACATCGAGCCGGCGGATGCACCGGCTGCCGCGTACGGCGATCCCGCCATCGTGGTGCGCTGCGGCGTACCCACGCCCGACGGCTTCGACCTGACCGCCTCCTGCGAGACCGCCAACGGGGTCGGCTACTTCATCCCCGATGAGCAGTACGACGACCAGGGGCTCGACCTGACGCTGACCGCCGCCGGCTACGAGCCGCGCGTGGAGATCAGCATCCCGGCGACGTACCGGCCCAACGCGGGACCGGCTGCCATGGCGGTGCTCGCGCCGTTGATCAAGGCGCACTTCACCCTGGTCGACGACTGCGCGTAGGTCAGCGGAGTCCGGTGGGACGCTGCAGGGCCAGGGTCAGCAAGCGGTCGATCAGATCGCTGTACGGCAGACCTGTCGCGGCCCACATCTGCGGGAACATCGACAAGGGCGTGAAGCCGGGCATCGTGTTGAGCTCGTTGATGACGAGCGAACCGTCGGGCATCAGGAAGAAGTCGACTCGCGCGAGGCCTTCGCAGCCGGCCGCACGGAAGGCGTCGGCCGCCAGCGTCTGCATGCGCAGCCGGGTGTCCTCGTCGAGGATCGCCGGGACGTCGAGCTCGGTCGCCTCCTCGGGGAGGTACTTCGCTTCGAAGTCGTAGAACTCGTGGTCGCCGGTGATCCGGATCTCGGCGGGAACACTGACCTCGACGCTGCCGTCGAGGTCCTCGAGCACACCGCACTCGATCTCGCGGGCTCCCTCGGCCGACACCTCGACCAGCACCTTCGGGTCGTGCGCGAGCGCACCTTCGATCGCGGCGGCGAGGTCGTCAGGACCGTGCGCCTTGGCGATGCCGATGCTGGAGCCGCCGCGCGCCGGCTTGACGAAGAGGGGGTAGCCGAGCTCCTGGCAACGCAGGTGCACGACCATCTGCTGGTCTGCCCACTCGCGTGCGGTGATCGTGGTGCCCGGCATGACGGGCAGACCCGCGGCCTGGAGGGCGACCTTCATGAAGGCCTTGTCCATGCACAGGGCCGAGGCCAACACCCCGGAGCCGACGTAGCGCACGTCGGACATCTCGAAGAGTCCCTGGATGGTGCCGTCCTCGCCCCAGGGACCGTGCAGCAACGGGAACACGACGTCGACCTCGCCGAACGCCTGCGGCGGTGCGGAGGGCTCGCTGACCACCAGACCCGTGCCCGCGGAGGTACGAGTGAGACTGACCGTGGCGCGCTCGCCGTCGACCGCCGGCAGCTGTCCCGGACCGGTGATCCGGTGCCGGTCGGGGTCGTCGGCCTCCAGTACCCAGCGGCCGTCGGTCGCGATGCCGATGGGGACGACGTCGTACTTCTCCCGGTCGATCGCCTGCAGCACGCTGCCAGCGGTCACGCACGAGATGGCGTGCTCGGTGGAGCGACCGCCGAAGACGATGGCGACGCGGATACGGCGGCCGGTGGGAGCATTCATCGCGGCTGACCCTACCTTTGAGGTATGTCGTTTCCCACGTCACGGCTCCACCCGGCGACCATCGCGGTGACCGCGGGCCGTCCGCCCCACGACCCCGACCAGCCGCTGAATGTCCCGATCACGATGACGTCGACGTACGTCGCGACGGGCGACCTGGAGTACGGCCGGTACGGCAACCCGACGTGGTCCGCATTCGAGGAAGCGCTCGGCGCACTCGAGGGCGGCCGCGCCCTGGCCTTCGCGTCGGGCATGGCTGCGGCCACCACACTGCTGGACCTGGTCGGACAGGACGGCGGCGTCATCGCACCGCGCCACTCCTACAGCGGAACCATCGCGGCGTTGGCCGACTTCGAGTCACGCGGCCGCCTGCACGCCACCCTCCTCGACATCACCGACACGGCTGCCGTGATCGCCGCCATGGAGGCGGACGAGGACTGCGCGATGCTCTGGCTCGAGTCGCCCACCAACCCCGCGCTCGAGATCGCCGACATCGCGACCTTGGCGACCGCGGCGCACGAACTCGGGATCCGGGTGATCGTCGACAACACCTTCGCCACTCCCCTGCTCCAGCAGCCGCTCTCCCTCGGCGCCGACATCGTGGTGCACTCGGCGACGAAGTACATCGCCGGCCACAGCGACGTCCTGATGGGCGCCGTCGTCACGGCCGATGAGGACGTGTACGCCGCCCTGAAGGGCCGCCGCGACCTCATGGGGGCCGTTCCCGGGCCGTTCGAGGCCTGGTTGGCACTCCGGGGCCTGCGCACCCTGCACGTGCGTCTGGAGCGCGCCCAGGCCAATGCCGTCGAGCTCGCCCGGCGCCTCGCCGAGCACCCGCTGGTCGAAGAGGTCCGCTACCCCGGCTTCGGCGCGATCATCGCCCCGGTCATCGTGGGCGGTGCCGATGCAGCCGACTTCCTGGTCCGTGCGACGTCCTTGTGGGTCCACGCCACGTCCCTGGGTGGCGTGGAGTCCACGTTCGAGCGGCGCCGTCGCTGGAAGCTCGAGGCGACGACCATCCCCGAAGGACTGGTGCGACTGTCCGTCGGCATCGAGGACGTCGAGGACCTCTGGGACGACCTGGTGCAGGCGCTGGACCGCATCAACGCCTGACGGCTACGACAGTTCGGACTTCGTGTCGCGGGCGATGAAGGCCTCCATCAGGCCCGACGTCGTCAGGTTGCCGGCGACCACGTCGTCGACGGCGTCAACGATCGGCGCATCGACGCCCATTTGCGCCGCCAGGGCCCGCAGCGACGAGCAGGACTTCGCGCCCTCCGCGACCTGTCGGGTCGACGCGTAGATGTCCTCGACCGTCATGCCCTGGCCCATCTTCTCGCCGAAGGTCCGGTTGCGGGACAGCGGCGAGGAGCAGGTGGCGACGAGGTCGCCGAGTCCGGCCAGACCCATCAGCGTCAGCGGATTGGCACCGAGGTTCATCGCGAGCCGGGCCGTCTCGGCCAGCCCGCGGGTGATCAGCGAGGCAGTCGTGTTGTCACCGAAGCCGAGGCCCACGGCCATGCCAACGCACAGCGCCACGACGTTCTTGTAGGCGCCACCGAACTCGCAGCCGAGGACGTCGACGCTCGTGTAGGGGCGGAAGGCCGACGAGTGCATCCGGTTCTGCAGCAGCGTCGCGACGTTCTCGTCCGCGCACGCCACGACGGATGCCGCCGGCTCACGACGGGCGATCTCGCGGGCGAGGTTGGGGCCACTGACGACGGAGATCCGGTGGGCACCGATGTCACCGACCTCGGCGATCACCTCCGACATCCGCTTCAGGGTGCCGAGTTCGACGCCCTTCATCAGGGAGACGAAAACGGCGTCGTTGTCGACGTACGGCAGGAAGGCGGGGAGGTTCTCCCGCAGCGACTGGGACGGCACGGCCAGCACGACGATGTCGGCACCGGCGAGCGCTTCCTCCGGGTCGGGGGTCGAGGTGATCGTGCGCGGCAACTCGATCCCGGGGAGGTAGTCGACGTTCTCGTGTCCCTCGTTGATCGAGGCGGACACCTCTTCACGGCGGGCCCAGATGCTCACGTCGTTGCCGGCATCGGCCAGCACGATGGAGAACGCCGTCCCCCACGAACCAGCACCCAGCACGGCAACCTTGTTGCCCGACAGATTCCCCACGAGTCCGTTCACGCGCCCTTCGCCTTCGTCTTCTTCTGCTTCTTGAACCGGTCACCCTGCACCGCCATGTCGTAGCGCTCGGCGGGAGCCTTGTCGCCACGAATCAGTTCGAGCTCGTGGGTGATCGCGGCCATGATCCTGGCGGTCGCCTCGTTGACGACAGCCGGGGTCCGCGGCTGGGAACGCAGGTCGGTGAAGTCCACGGGCAACCCGATCCGCATCTCGACCTTCTTGCGCGGGAACAGATGCGGCCGCTTGTCGTACGGCGCCAGCAGGTCCTGCGCGCCCCACTGGCCGACGGGGATCACCGGACAGCCGGTCTCGAGGGCGATCCGTGCCGCACCGGACTTGCCCTTCATCGGCCACAGGTCGGGGTCGCGGGTGATGGTCGCCTCCGGGTAGATCACCACGACCTGGCCGGCGTTGACCGCTTCGACCGCCGCGGCGTAGGCGCCGACGGCGTCCTTGGTCTCGCGCTTCACGGGGATCTGGCCAGCAGAGGTGAGGAAGGTGCCCAGCACGCGGTTGCTGAAAAGGCTGGCCTTGGCGAGGTAGCGCGGGTGGCGACCGTGGTCGTAGACCATGTGGGCCGCAGTCAGGGGATCCGCGTGCGACAGGTGGTTGAGCACGATGAGGTAGCCGCCCGTTTCGGGGAAGTTCTCACTCCCCAGCCAGGTCCGACGCGTGGTGGCCAGCATCGTCGGCTTCACGATTGCGACTGCCACGTTCAACGCCCAGCCACGCTTCTCCTGGAACTTGCGCACCTTCACGAGACGCAGGCTACCGGTCAGTGACCCCGACCACTTCAGGGCGCGACACGCGCCGCTTCACGTGCCTGCGAAGATGGACGCCGTGGTCTCGCGTCCGGGCGGTTTCGTCATCCTGCTGCCCGTGAAGTCCCCGGGCACTGCGAAGTCCCGCATGGCCACGCTGAGCGACACGGACCGCGGACTGCTGGCCGGCGCCTTTGCCACCGATGCGGTCGATGCCTGCCTGCAGACCCCCGGTGTCGCCGGGGTCCTGGTGGTCAGCGACGACGCCGGCTTCGCGGCCACCCTGGCCGATCGGGGCGCCACGACCTGCGCCGATCCCGGCGGCGGCCTCAACGCTGCCCTGCGCCATGCAGCCACGGTGATCCACGACGAACGGCCGGACCTGCGACCCGTCGCACTGTGCGCCGATCTCCCCGCCCTCGCGCCGATCGACCTCGCCGCAGCCCTGGAGTTCGCAGCAACGACGACGGCCTGCTTCGTCAGGGATGCCGACGGAACGGGCACCACCTTCTACTCCGCCGGGTACGACGACTTCGACCCGCGCTTCGGTCCGGAGTCCGCGCAACGCCATGGCTCCGATGCGCAGGAGGTCCCTGGCGCAGTGCCCACGCTTCGGCGGGACGTCGACGACCTCGCCGACCTGCGCGACGCCGTCACGCTCGGCGTCGGACCTGCGACCGCGCGGGCCCTGGCCGTCGTACAACTGACCCGGGACTGACCGCACGAAAAGGCAATCGGGCCGCCCTCCTGAAGGAGGACGGCCCGATCAAGGAACTGCGTGAAGTCAGGCCTTCTTAGCAGCAGCCTTCTTGGCAGGAGCCTTCTTGGCGGCCGGTGCCTTCTTGGCGGCCGGTGCCTTCTTGGCCGGAGCGGCCTTCTTGGCGGGAGCTGCGGCCTTCTTCGCCGGAGCAGCAGCCTTCTTGACCGCCGTGGTGGCAGCCTTCTTGGCCGGAGCCGCCGCCTTCTTCGCCGGAGCAGCAGCCTTCTTGACCGCCGTGGTGGCAGCCTTCTTGGCCGGAGCCGCCGCCTTCTTGGCGGGAGCTGCGGCCTTCTTCGCCGGAGCAGCAGCCTTCTTGACCGCTGCGGTGGCGGCCTTCTTGGCCGGAGCAGCAGCCTTCTTCGCCGGAGCAGCCTTCTTGGTCGCAGCAGCCTTCGTGGCGACGGCGGCCTTCTTCGGAAGCGGCGCGAGCTTCTTCGCACCGGAGACGACGTTCTTCAGGTCAGCGCCAGCGCTGAACTTCGGAACAGCCTTCTTCTTGGTCTTGACCCGCTCGCCGGTCTGCGGGTTGCGCACCCAACGCGCGTTGCGCACGGCCTTCTCGAAGGAGCCGAAGCCCGTGATGGCGACCTTCTCACCCTTGGCAACCTGGCGGGTGATCGTGTCGAGAACCGCGTCAAGCGCGTGGGAAGCGTCCTTGCGGCTGCCCTCGAATCGGTCGGCCAGCGCGTCGATCAACTGAGACTTGTTCACTACTTGTCCTTCCGAAACGCGCCTCATCGGGCGTCCCTTGGGCTGTTGCAGCCGAGCCCTCGCCCAGCCGTCCTTTCAGGGCACGCTAGGCATTAGTGGCCACACTCACAATCACCACGCCGTGTTTGGCCCTGTTTTTTCCCTGAAACCACGGTATTTCGGCCGATTTGGCCCTTCAGGAGGCCGAACCGGGCCACATCCGGTCCAACGCAAAACGCCCACCGATGGAGAAATCGAACTGCACGAGACGAAGATCTGCCAGCAATTGCGCGGCTTCGGGGTCCAGTTCGGACTCCTTGATCGGCTCACCACTGGTGTCGAGAAGGCGCCCTTGCTGGATGGCGGGGACGTGCTGATGCACCTGGTCGAGCAAGGTGAGGTACGGCGGCATCGGCGCGTTCGCGACGTCGTACAACAACGGCAGGAAGAAGGACGGACTCGTCGTCGGAACCTGACGCGCCACGTTGCGTCCGGGCTCGTTGCTCCAGATCAGGAAAGGCGTTCGGTAAAGCGACAGACCGGCGTTGTCGTTCTTGACCTTCGACCCGTAGATGCCCGGCAGGTGATCGCCGTAGAACAGCACGATCGTCTTCTCGGGACTCGTCGTGAGTTTCTCGAGGAAGGCAGCCAGCGCTTCATCGGTGTGTTCGAGGCCGCGTGCGTACTGGCCGATCTTCTTGCCGTTGTCGCCGGCGCCGTGCACCTTGATCGGGTCGTCGTAGTTGTGATCGACGGGAATGTGGTTCTGCATGGTCACGAGATTCACCAGCAACGGATTGTCGTGATCGTCGATCTGGGTGAGGACTTCGTCGAACGCCGCCTTGTCCGAGATGAAGGGGTTGTCGTCGATCGTGTCGGTCTCGCCGATGGTCGTGTCGTGGATGAACGACTCGAAGCCGAAGCGTTCGTAGACCTGCTCGCGCTTGTACATCCCCACCCGATAGGGGTGAACGGCAATCGCGTCGTGCCCGTGGCTCTTGAACCAGCCCACCGCCGACGGGTAGTTCGCCTTCCCCGGTACGAGCATTTGGTACGGCGACAGCATCTGCGGACGGAACAGCCCGAGGGACTGGCCCGTCAGGGTCTCGAACTCCATGTTGGCCGTGCCGCCGCCGTACATCTGGGCGAGCATGTGGCCCGAGGTCGTGTCCTGCATCAGGGCCCTCGTGCGCGGGATCGGGTCGCGCTCGAGGTCGAAGCCCTTGAGTTCGGTGGGGTCCGTGAAGGACTCGCTGAGCACCAGGACGATGTTCACGTCATCGAGGCTGCCGGTGCGTTCGGCGTTGAGGTCCTTCGACAGCGCGGTGTAGCGGTCCGCGATCCGCGCCATCTCGGCTTCGTCGTACCCCTGCGGCTTGGCCATGGCACTGACCGGCATGTTGAACAGGAACCCGCCCACGAAGCCGTTGGAGCGGTAGTTGGTCTTCTGGCTCCAGTAGCGCCAGTCGTTGCCGCGCAGTTCGTAGAGGCCGCGCCACACGTTGCCGGGCTGGTTGAACTGGGTGGTCTGCATCAACAGGAGGGCCGCCATCACGCCGACGCCCAGCCGCAGGCCCAGGACGAGCAGGGCGTGCTCGCGCGGCAGGGAGCGAAGGCGCGGACGCGGATAGCGCACGCTCATCCGTCGCCCGATCCGCACGGCCGCCACGAAGACACCCACGATCAGCGCGAGAGCGACGACCAGGAACACCGGAGAGACCATCGACGTCAGGAACTCGGGCTGGCGTACGAAGTCCAGGTCGCTCGGGTAGACCGGCTCCTCGCGGATCTGGATCTTGACCAGGTTGCCGATGCCGACGGCCAACGCCAGCGCCATGACCAGTCCGATCGACCACCACAGCCGCCCGAGCACCGCCCAGAGGAATCCGATGAGGATCCAGATCACCAGGGTGTCGAGGTAGAACGCACCGCCGTCGAAGAACTGGTCCTTGAACCAGCGCGGGTAGAACAGGCCCAGCGTCGAGGCCTCGAGTACGACGGCCACGGCCACCGCGGCCTGGAGGCTGCCGATCACGCCACGGCGCAGCACCGTTCGTAGCGGTGCCGGTCCGGACGCGGTCCGCTCGTCGTCGGGCGCAGACCCCTCCGTCACACGGGGCTCAACGACAGAGGACACCCGGTGAACTTTACGTGTTCACCGGGTGCCCTCGCGTATTGCTGAGGCTTGCTGGGGCCGCTCAGGCGTGCTGCGTGACCGGCTTCCAGGACGGCCGTCCGGCCTCGTAGGCCGCGATGTCGTCCTTGTTGCCCAAGGTGATGCCGATGTCGTCGAGACCGTTGAGCAGACGCCAGCGGGTGTAGTCGTCGATGTCGAAGGAGTCCTCGACCTCGCCGCCCGGCGTGCTGACCGTCTTGTTCTCGAGGTCGACCGTGATCTGCGCACCCGGGTTCTCGTCGAGGTGGTCCCAGAGACGCTGGATGACCTTCTCGTCGACCTGCGCGGCCACGAGGCCGGCCTTGCCGGAGTTGCCGCGGAAAATGTCGGCGAAGCGGGCCGAGATGACGGCCTTGAAGCCGTAGTTCTGCAGCGCCCACACGGCGTGCTCCCGCGAGGAGCCGGTGCCGAAGTCGGGACCGGCGACGAGCACCGACCCGGCGGCGTACACGTCGTTGTTGAGCACGAAGTCAGGGTCGTTGCGCCAGGCGGCGAACAGCCCGTCCTCGAAGCCGGTGCGCGTGACGCGCTTGAGGTAGACCGCCGGGATGATCTGGTCGGTGTCGACGTTGCTGCGCTTGAGCGGCACGCCGATGCCGGTGTGGTTGGTGAACTTCTCCATGACTCAGGCTCCAAATCCGGTGGTCGAGCTTGTCGAGACCAGGTCAGCAGGTGACGACAGGGTGCCGCGCACAGCAGTGGCGGCAGCGACGGGGATGGACACCAGGTGGGTACGGCCACCCTTGCCCTGACGGCCTTCGAAGTTGCGGTTCGACGTCGACGCGCTGCGCTCGCCCGGCGTGAGCTGGTCGGGGTTCATGCCCAGACACATCGAGCAACCGGCGCCGCGCCATTCGGCGCCCGCGGCGATGAAGATCTCGTGCAGCCCCTCGGCCTCGGCCTGCATCCGCACCCGGACCGAGCCCGGAACGACCAGCAGTCGGGTGTTCGAGTCGACCTTGTGGCCCTTGAGGATGTCGGCGGCGAGCCGCAGGTCCTCGATCCGGCCGTTGGTGCAGGAGCCGACGAAGACGGTGTCGACCTTGACCTCGCGCATCGGCGTACCGGCGACCAGGCCCATGTAGGTCAGGGCGTTCTCGGCCGCGATGCGGTCCTGCTCGTCCTCGAAGTCGGCCGGGGTCGGCACGACGCCACCCAGCGCAACGCCCTGACCCGGGTTGGTGCCCCAGGTGACGAACGGCGTCATGACGGAGGCGTCGAGGACGATCTCCTTGTCGAACACGGCGTCCTCGTCGGTGACGAGCGTCTTCCAGTGCGCGACGGCAGCGTCCCAGTCGGCACCCTTGGGCGCCTCGGGCTTGCCCTCGATGTAGTCGAAGGTGGTCTGGTCGGGAGCGATGAGGCCAGCCTTGGCGCCCCACTCGATGCTCATGTTGCAGACGGTCATCCGGCCCTCCATGGAGAGCTCCTCGATGGCCTGGCCGCGGTACTCGACGATGTAGCCCTGGCCGCCACCGGTGCCGGTGTGGGTGATCAGGGTGAGCACCATGTCCTTGGCGGTGACGCCGTCGGGCAGGCTGCCGTTGATCGTCACGGCCATGGTCTTGGGCTTGGCCTGCATCAGCGTCTGGGTCGCGAGCACGTGCTCGACCTCGGACGTGCCGATACCGAACGCGATCGCACCGAAGGCACCGTGGGTGCTGGTGTGCGAGTCGCCGCAGACGATGGTCATGCCGGGCTGGGTCAGGCCGAGCTGCGGGCCGACCACGTGGACGATGCCCTGCTCGATGTCGCCGAGCGGGTGCAGGCGGACACCGAACTCAGCAGCGTTCTTGCGCAGCGTGTCGACCTGGGTCTTGCTGACCGGGTCAGCGATCGGCTTGTCCCAGTCGAGCGTCGGGACGTTGTGGTCCTCGGTCGCAAGCGTCAGGTCAGGACGACGGACCGGACGGCCCGCGAGTCGCAGGCCATCGAAGGCCTGCGGGCTGGTGACCTCGTGAATGAGGTGGAGGTCGATGTAGAGGAGGTCGGGCTCGCCTGCCGTCGATCGGACGACATGCTCATCCCAGACCTTTTCACTGAGCGTCTTTGCCATGGCACCACTGTACAACTTGCATCCCATCATCCGAGACGGCAGTATTGCCATATGGACAACTCGAGCGGCGTCGGCGTACTCGACAAGGCGGCCCTGGTGCTCACGGCACTGGAGTCCGGCCCGGCGACCTTGGCCGGCCTGGTGGCCGGCACGGGCCTGGCCCGGCCGACGGCCCACCGTCTGGCCGTGGCCCTCGAGCACCACCGGCTGGTGGCCCGCGACATGCAGGGCCGCTTCGTGCTCGGCCCGCGCCTCGCGGAGCTCTCCGCTGCGGCCGGCGAGGACCGTCTGCTCGCGACCGCCGGCCCCGTGCTGGCGCGACTGCGCGACATCACCGGCGAATCCGCCCAGCTCTGGCGCCGACAGGGCGACCACCGTGTCTGCGTCGCGGCCGCCGAGCGTCCCTCCGGCCTGCGCGACACGATCCCGGTCGGCTCCCAGCTGACCATGCGCGCTGGTTCCGCCGCGCAGGTGCTGCTCGCCTGGGACGACCCGGAGCGCATCCACCGTGGCCTGCAGAACGCCGCCTATTCGGCTGCCGAGCTGTCCGCGATCCGTCGCCGTGGCTGGGCCCAGTCCGTCGGCGAACGCGAACAGGGCGTGGCCTCGGTCTCCGCCCCGGTCCGCTCCCCCGGCGGCAAGGTCATCGCCGCCGTGTCGGTGTCCGGTCCGCTCGAGCGCCTCTCGCGCCAGCCCGGCCGGATGCACGCACCGGCCGTGCTCGCGGCCGCCGAGCGGCTGTCCGAGTCGCTGCGCCGCGCTGCGGCCGAATAGCCGACTTGGGGTTTGTGACCGCCGACTTGGGGTTTGTGACCGCCGAGTTGGGGTTTGTGTTCGGCGACCCGCGTAACTACGTACAACTCGACGGTCACAAACCCCAAGTCGGCCTAGAAGAGGGCGTCCTGCTCGAGTTCGAGCAGGGCCTGCTTGCGCTGGATCCCACCGGCGTAGCCGGTCAACGTGCCGTCCGCGCCGATGACGCGATGGCACGGGATGACGATCGGGATCGGGTTCGAACCGTTGGCGGTGCCGACGGCCCGGGACGCAGCGTTGCTCTTGCCGAGCCGGTGCGCGATCTCGCCGTACGACGCCGTTTCGCCGTACGCGATCTTCTCGAGCTGCTCCCACACCGAACGCTGCCAACTGGTTCCTGAAGGTGCGAGCGGCAGGTCGAACTCGGTGCGGTCGCCGGCGAAGTACTCCGCCAACTGGCCGACCGCCTTCTTCAGCACGGGTGCCTCGTCGGCCTGCGGGCCGCGGGGCCGACCGTCGTTGTCACGGAAGGGCGAGAACTCGATCGCAGTGATGGCACCGGCCTGCTCCACGATGCGCAGCGGCCCGATGGGCGATTCGACGACAGTCCACATGGTGTTCCTCATTCTTCCAGTCGGTGTCACAGCTGGGCGACAGGAGCGTCCGCGAGGGACGTCCAGAGATGGAGCAGGGCGTACGAGCGCCAGGGCGCCCAGCGCTCGGGGTCGACCGGCTCGCGGCCGACCAGTGCGTTGCGCACGCCGACATCGGTCGGTAGCCACACGTCGGGGTGACTGAGCGCCCGCAGCGCGATGTAGTCGGCCGTCCACGGTCCGATGCCGGGGAGGGCCACCAGGTTCCGGCGGACGTCGTTGCGGTCCGGGCCGCGATCGAGAACGAGCGTGCCGTCCGCCAACGCAGCGGTGAGTCCGATCAACGCCCGCGCGCGAGCCCGTGGCATCCGGAACTCCTCCGGGTCGATGGCGGCCACCGCGGCGGCCGTCGGGAAGAGGTGGGTGAGACCGTCGACCTGTGTGGTGATCGGTCGACCGTGGTTGGCGACGAGCCGGGCCGCGGCAGTGCGTGCCGCGACCACCGTGACCTGCTGGCCAAGGACCGCGCGGACCGCGAGCTCGGTGCCGTCGACATGGCCGGGCACGCGCAGACCGGGACGTCGGGCGACGAGAGGTGCGAGCACCGGGTCGGCTCCGAGGTGGGCGTCGATGGCGACGGGATCAGCATCGGCATCGAGGAGCGCCCGCATCCGTGCGACGGCGGCGGCCGTGTCGCGCAGGTCGTCGAGCCGCAGCACCATCGCGACGTACGACGACCCGACTCCGTCGACGTCGGCGAGCTCGACGCGGGCAGTGCCCGGGCCGTGCGGCAGGTCGAGGGTGCGGGCGTACCAGCCGGTGCCGTCCGGGCGGACCTCTGTGACCTCGATGCCGGGCACCGCCCGGTCGGCGAGGAAGCGCAACAGGGCGCGGCCTGCGAAGGGTGTGCGGACGGCGATCCGGAGTTCGATGGCGCCCGTGGTCGCGGCGCTCCCGCTGGAGGCCCGCCGGCCCCGCAACTCGCTCGGCGTCGCGGCGTAGACCTCTTGCATCGTCTCGTTGAACTGCCGCACGCTGGAGAAGCCGGCCGCGAACGCAACGTCGGTCAGGCTCAGCGCCGTGCTCTCGACAAGAGCGCGGGCCGTCTGCGCTCGCTGGGTGCGAGCCAGGGCGAGAGGGCCGGCACCGAGCTCGGTCGTGAGCAGGCGTGAGAGGTGGCGCGAGGTGTAGCCCAGCCGGTTGGCCAGCCCGCTGACCCCTTCGCGGTCGACCACACCATCGGCGATCAGGCGCATCGCGCGACCGGCAACGGTGGCGGCGAGGTCCCAGTCCGGACTGCCGGGCGTGGCGTCGGGCAGGCACCGCTTGCAGGCTCGGTAGCCGGCCGTCTGGGCGGCCGCGGCGGTCCGGTGGAACGAGACGTTTCGGGGAGCGGGCGTGCGGGCCGGGCAGGAAGGACGGCAGTAGATCCCCGTCGTGCGGACCGCGGTGTAGAAGACCCCGTCGAACCGGCGATCCCGCGACTGGACGGCGACGTAGCACCCGTCGAAGTCCAGCCGCTCGGTCCCTGTGGTGATCTCCATGCGTCCATCCTGCCTCCCGCCACCGACAACGACTCGCGGAAATCGGACACAGCGGTGGACGGGGCGTTCTCGGCGCGGCGCAGCGCATTCCCTCCCCATCGAGCCAACGGTCTGCCACCCTGTCGCCATGGCTGAATCCCCGCTCAACCCGCTGGACCTGCTGATCAAGTCGAACCAGCTGGCCATCAAGCTCGCCGCCGACACCTTGCGCACCGTTCGCGACACCGCGATCACCGGTGTGACGCAGCCCGACGAACTCGCCCGCCAGGTCGGCGACCTCGCCGGCGTCGTCGCCGGAATGGCCACCGCCGTCACGGGTCTGGCCGGATCCACGGCCCAGCCGCTCCAGGACTTCATCGTGCGCCAGCGCGAGCTGGCCGACACCGTCGCCACCCTGGCCGAGGCGCAGGAGGACCTCGCGGGCGTCGTCCGGGCACTGGCCGAGCGCCATGCCGAGGCGGTCAGCGCACTCGAGAAGGTGACTGCTCCGGTCTTCGCCCTCGTCGGCACCGAGCCGACGACGCCGAAGACCCGCGCGTCCCGGGCAAAGCCGAGCAAGGCCACTGCTCCCCGAGAAACGCCGAAGGACTCCTAGGCCGAGCGCGACCGCCCGACGGTCCGGAGCAGGACCAGCCACAGGACGAGGCCGGCCGCCAGCAACGCCAGGATCGCGTGGTCCCACTGCGCGGCGCCGTAGGACCAGAGCGGGTCGCGTACCGCGTCCGTGTCACCGCTCAACGTCCGTTGCTGGTCGGTGCTCGACGCCATCGCGGCGTAGGCCCAGCGGCTGGGCGCCAGCCAGGAGAGTTGCTCGAGCCCCGGTCGACCAGCGAATTGGACGAGGGCGCTGGCCAGCACGATCTGGCTCATCAC
Organism: Nocardioides sp. WS12; assembly: GCF_014108865.1. Classification (NCBI taxonomy): domain Bacteria; kingdom Bacillati; phylum Actinomycetota; class Actinomycetes; order Propionibacteriales; family Nocardioidaceae; genus Nocardioides; species Nocardioides sp. WS12. Next base: position 4,152,406 of record NZ_CP053928.1, read on the forward strand.
CAGGCCCACGAGGGCAGGTGCCGTCTGCTCAACCGTGCGCACGGCCGCCGAGACACAGAGTCCGGCGAGCGCCATGACCGCAGCGAGCAGTCCGATCGGGAGCGCGATCTCCCACCAACCCCAACCACGGACTCCCCCACCGTGGTCCTGTTCGGGCAGACCGATCAGCGACAGCCAGGTGACCAGCACGCCCTGCCCGAAGCAGGCGAGGCCGAGGACGAGGGCCTTGCTGGCGACGTACGCGCCGGGCGAGAGGCCGACGGCGTACTCGCGTCGGAAGATCGCACGCTCCCCGACGAGTTCGCGCACCGTCATCGCAGCACCCATCAGGGACGCTGCGATGACCAGCAGGGTCAGGCGCTGGGTGAGTTCGGTGCCGTCCGCGGCGCCACCGGGCAGTCGCTCGGCGACCTGCAGGGACAGGCCCGCCGAGCCCTGGACGAGCCGGCTGAGACCGGCCAGGACGAGCGGCATCAGCACGAGCATGCCGAGGTGCAGACGGTCCGCGCGCAGCAGCGCGACATTGCGACGGATCAGGGTGGCGACCTGTGCCGACCTCGCCACCGGCCGGAACGGCGCGGCCCCCACGATCGGGGTGCGCACCTTCGCCTCGGTGTGGCGGGGCTGCGGCCGGGAGGAATCCAGGAGGTCGAACAGGGCAGGGTGGTCCGGCACACCGAAGTGCTCGAGCAGGCCGTCCGGCGGGCCGACGTGGACGACGCGACCGCCACGGGCGAGCACCACGACGTTGTCGCAGGCCTCCAGCCCGAGCACGGAATGAGTCGAGACGACAACGACGCGTTCGGCCTCCGCCAGGCCGCGCAGCTCCTGCATCACCGATCGGTCCATGCCGGGGTCGAGGCCGGAGGTCGGCTCGTCGAGGAACAGCAGCGGCGGAGCGGTGAGCAGTTCGGTGGCGATCGACACCCGCTTGCGTTGCCCGCCCGACAACTGGCTGCCGATCCGGTGCCCGCGCAGCCGGTCGAGTCCGACCTGGCTGATGACCTCCTCGACCCGACGGTCCCGCTCGCTCTCGGTGGTGCCCGACGGGAGCCGCAACTGCGCCGAGAACTCCAGGGACTGGCGCACCTCCAGCTGCGGGTGCTGGATCTCCTCCTGGGGCACCAGGCCGATCTGGGAACGCACCGCGTCGTAGTCACGGTGGACGTCGACGCCACGCCAGCGCACCGAGCCGCCGGCGGGATGTTGCTGGCCGGTGAGGACCCGCAGCAACGTCGACTTGCCCGCACCCGAGGGTCCGATCAGCGCAGTGAGGGTGCCCGGGCCGAGGACGAGGTCGACGTCGTCGAGCAGGACACGTCCGGTCGCCGTGCGGACCACGAGGTGCTCGGCGACGAGGGCGCGACGGCCCTGGATGGGCGCTGGTACGGCGATCGGCGCGGGCTCGACGACCGGCTCGACGACCGGTTCCACGGGCAGGTCGACCGCCAGGTCCACGGTCGGCCCGTCGGCCGCACCGATGCGCACGCTCACCGGTCGGTCGGGGAAGAGCGGGAGTTGCTGGACGCGACATCCGTCGAGGAACACCCCGCCCCGGACGCCGTCGTCGACGAGCGACCAGCAGGCGTCGCGGCGCATGAACGTCAGCCTGCCGAGCGCGGCCCGCGCGTCGTCGTACACATGGAGGGCGGAGCCGACGCGCACCCGCAGCACGGGACCCCCGGCGACGCTGGCGTCGTCGAGTACCTCCGGGTCGGGAGCCACCGCGGTCATCGATCCCCACGCTAGCGACGGAAGGCGCCCACCTGATCGATGCGCGCCGACGGGCGGCCACCGGTTCCCCGATGACCGCCCGATTCGTGGTGCGTTCGACTAGCCGACGTTGATCGCGGTGTCGTCGATCACGAAGCTCGTCTGGAGCGACGAGTCCTCGTTCATCAGGAACTTCAAGGTGACGGTCTTGCCCTTGTACGCCGACAGGTCGAACGTCTTCTGGACGTAACTGCTCGACTTGTTGAGGTTGGAGTACGTCGCCAGGGTGCTCGTCGTCGTACCGCTGACGATCTGCACCTTCGCCGTGTCGTACGCCGTCGAGCCCGTCGTCTCCGCCGTGTCGATCCTGACCCAGAAGGTCAGCGACGCCGTGGTCGCCGTCGCGGGGATCGAGACCGACTGGTTCTCGTTCTCCGTCGACGTGGAGCCGTTGCCGCCGAGCCACATCTTCCACGTGCCGGTGCGTGCGGGACGACCGGTGTTGTTGGTGATCGGCCCGCTGGTGCCGGTCCAGTCAACGAATCCCGACTCGAACCCGGGGTTCTTCAACAGGTTGCCCGACGGCGTGCCGCCACCGCTGATCGTCCACGTGAAGCTCGTCGAGCCCGTCGCACCGGTGGTGTCCCGGGCGGTGACCGTGACGCTGGCCGTGACCGCCGTGGTCGGCGTTCCCGAGATCAATCCGCTGCTGGCGTTGATCGACAGGCCCGCCGGCAGGCCAGTGGCCGACCAGGTCAGGGTCTGGCCGGCGCCCGAAGACGAACCGGTCAGCTGCAACGAGGTGGCCGTGCCGACGGTGCCGGTGCGGTTGCCCGGGTTGGTGACGGTGACCGTGTTGCCGGCCGTGGTGCAGGTCGGGTCAGCGGTCTGGGCGGGGACGGAGACGGCGTTCCATGCCGCCTTGACCGCGTTGAACTCCGCGCAGGAACCCGGGTAGAGGTTCTTGGCGGCGGTGAGCGTCCAGGTGCGGTACTTCAGGTAGTTCGAGCTGCTGGTCTTCATCAGCATCGCGTTGTAGAAGATCTTGCCGGCCTTCTGGATGCCGATGCCGGTCAGCGTGCCGCCGCTGTTGCAGGTGGTGCTGGACGGCTTGCCGACCGGGTTGGTGCCCTCGGCGAGCAGGTAGAACCAGTGGTTGCCGGGTCCGGCGGCCGAGTGCACCTCGGTGTTCGGGATCGAACTGGAGTAGCAGTTCGGGTCACCCTTCGCCGACGGGTTGTACATGTTGCGGATCTCGCCGTCGCCGACGAGGTTGACCTCCTCGCCCACGAGGTAGTCCGGCTCGTCGTACGTGCTGGACTCGTTGGCGAAGTGCTCGGTCAACGCACCGAAGACGTCGCCGACGAACTCGCTGCTCTGCCCACCGGAGTGGCCGCCCGGCGTGTTCTGGTCGATGCCGTGGCCGTACTCGTGGCCCATGACGTCGAGGTTGGTCACCCACTCCGTGTTGGCCTGGTTGTGGCCGATCCGGACCCACTCGGTGCCGTTGCAGTAGCCCGGCTCGCTCAGGCCCGGCGGGCAGTAGAACGCGTTGACCTCGTCCTTGCCGACGCGGGTCTGCCAGCCGCCGCCGGTCCCGTTGAACCCGTCGCGGCCCAGCCACTGGCTGAGCATCTTGTCCTGCGTCTGCAGGGCATAGAGGGCGTCGACGCAGCCCGTCTCCTTGCTGAGACCGGTGCCGTCGCCCCAGACGTTGTCCGGGCCCGAGAGGACCGGGACGTTGGTGGTGGCGTTGTTGTCGATGCGGCAGTCGATGCCCGGGGTGTTGGGGTCGGCCATCGAGTACGTGCCGGAACCCTGGGTGGTCTCGAGCGCCAGGCCCGGCCCGTTGTGGTGGCCGTTTCCGGTGCCGGTCGCGAAGTGCACCAGTTCGTCCGCCTCGACGACGTCGCCCTGGACGGCGTCGACGTAGATGTCCCGCACCGAGCGGTCGCCGTCCGTCGTCAGGCCACTGATGGTGACCTTCCACGCCAGCTGGGGCGTCGTCAGCGCATGCACCACGAGCTCCGGCGTACCGCGCAGCTCGCCCTTGCTCAACGTCGCCTTCGCCGTCGTGGTGGCCGATGCCGCAGCCACCTTCGGCGTCACCGCGAGGTCTCCGATCGCGCGCTTCTGCGCCACGGTCGTGTCGAGGATCTGGCCGTCCCGGTTGGTGACGACCACGAAGTCGCCGCCGCGGACGGGAAGGCCCTCATAGGTCCGCGTGTACGGCGCGAACTGCAGGCCGGCTCCACCGCTGATCACGGGTTCGGCGACGAACTTCTCACTACCGCTCACCTTGAGCTGCGGGGCCCGGCTGCTGACCAGCGCCTGCGCAGACTGGTGCGCCCGCTTGTGAGGGTCGTCCTTGCCGGGCGCCGAGGCGACGACGGAATCCGCGTTCGCGGACTGAACTGCGAGAGGTGCCACGGCAAGTGCCGAGGCGGTCACAAGGGTGGCGACGAGGCCGCCCATCAAATTGCGTTTCACTTCTGAACCCACACTCCTCTTGAGAGTTGGGCTCGTCGCTCCCCGGGTCAGGGAAGTCAGGCGAGCCGGCCGATGGCCAACCCGGCGAGGATGAATGCAGGGCCGACCACAGGTAAACCTGTTGCCCGGCTGATTCGGCGTCAATGGAGCGGGACCTGCGAGTAAGCGCAATGCAAGAAGATGAGCCAAGAACGCAAAAGGCCAGCAGGGCCCGGTCCTGGTGGACCGGGCCCTGCTGTTCTGTACCCCCGACCGGATTCGAACCGGCGCTAACGCCGTGAGAGGGCGCCGTGCTAGGCCGCTACACAACGGGGGCATCTCGTGTCGTTCGCGATCCCTTGCGGGGCCGCTGACAACGACGTGAACTCTAGCGATCACGCTTCGACCGGGCCAAATTCAGGCCCCGCTTCAGCGGTTCTCGGAAGAACTCGCTGGCCTACTAGGACTCGAACCTAGAATAACTGGACCAGAACCAGTCGTGTTGCCAATTACACCATAGGCCACTGCAGAACTGCTTGCTTTCAGCCCGTTTCCCGAGGGAGCGAGCCGAGGGGGAACATTACACGCGGCCCTGCCGGGCCTCCAAAATGGCCCCACCCATTGGCCCGGACAGGGTGCTGTCTGCACGGGTCGTCAGACCCATCCGGCGAGCTGCCCAGACGGCCAGACCGAGGTACGCGAAGGACTGCGTGAGGGTCACCGGGATCGACCACCAGGTGCCGCCAGAGGGGTTCAGCGCCTCGGTCATGTCGCCGAACGACAACGCCAGTCCGAAGGCCAGAAAGTTGTTGAGGACGTGCATCGCGATGCCGGCTTCCAGACCACCGGTGAGCAGCACCAGCACGCCCGCCACGAGGCCGAAGGCGAAGCGGTCGAAGAACGTCGGCACGTCCTGGCCGAGGCCGTGGGCCAGCGCGAACAACAGCGCGGGTACGACGACCGCCACCGTCGCGCTCACCCGGGGACCGAAGCGGGCGGCGACGCCGCCGAACGCCTGCGCGAGGTACCCACGGAAGACGTACTCCTCCCCGGCCGCCTGCAGCGGGGTGAGCAGGAGGGTGACGAGCAGGAAGTCACGAGCGGCGGAGGTCCAGGGGTTCAGTTCCCCACTCATCTCGACGCCCGACGCACCCTGGTCCGGCAGCACGCTCGCCATCACGACGGTTGCCGCCAACGCGAGCACCGAGAGGCCCAGGCAGGTCAGCAGCCAGCGCCAGCGGATGCCACCCACGACCGAGGCGATCCAGCCCGGCGTCTGCCCGTGCAGGGCACGCGCCACCAGCCAGACGGCCGGGATGGCGACGGCCCAGCCCAGGTTGACCAGCACCAGGAAACTCGGCGTCACCGGGTCTCCGTCGAGCTTGGCGGTGATCGCGTCGCCCGAGGTGCCACTGACGGCCAGGAACAGGCTCACCACGACGGCCATGACGAGCTGGGCCGCCATGACCATGACGACCAGCATCGGAATGCCGACCCACGGCCGCCAGACTCCCCGCGGACCGAGCCGCTGGAGTTGGTCGTACCGCACTGTCACGGCCGACTGGCGCTCTCCACTTGGCTCCACTGCTGCATCAGGCAAGGGCACGCTGCAGTCTCCCGAGGCTGCGGTCACGACCGAGCAGCTCCATCGACTCGAACAGCGGCGGCGAGATCCGGCGACCCGTGATCGCCACACGCACCGGCCCGAAGGCGTTGCGCGGCTTGAGGCCCAGGCCGTCGACCAGCGCGGCCTGGAGGGCCGTCTGGATCGCTTCGGTCGACCACGTCGACAGATCCTTCACGGCGTCGTACGACGCCTGGATGACGGGAAGCCCGGCCTCACCGAGGAGCTTCTCGGCGTCCTCGGGGTCCAGCGCGAAGTCGGCCTCGTCGACGAACAGGAAGTCCAGCATCGTGGGCGCCTCGGACAACTTGTTGATCCGCTCGGCGACCAGCGGCATCGCGAGCTCGAGGAGCTGCGCGTCCGCGTCGGAAACGGGATCGGACACGACGTCCGCGGCCTTGAGGAACGGCAGCGCGCGGTGCGTGATCTCCTCGACCGAGAGCAGCCGCATGTGCGCCGCGTTGATGGCGTCGGCCTTCTTGAGGTCGAAGCGCGCGGGGTTCGGGACGACGTCGGCGATGTCGAACGCCTCGACCATCTCCTCGAGGCTGAAGATGTCGCGGTCCGCGGCGATCGACCAGCCAAGCAGGGCGAGGTAGTTGAGCAGGCCCTCGGGCAGGTAGCCCTTCTCGCGGTAGCCCAGTGCATCCGCCTCGGGGTCGCGCTTGGACAGCTTCTTGTTGCCCTCGCCCATGACGTAGGGAAGGTGGCCGAACTCCGGCGTCGCCTTGGCGATGCCGACCTCCTTGAGCGCCTCGTAGAGGGCGATCTGGCGCGGCGTGGAGGACAACAGGTCCTCGCCCCGGAGGACGTGGGTGATCTCCATGAGCGCGTCGTCGACCGGGTTGACGAGCGTGTAGAGCGGGTCGCCGTTGGCACGACAGAGCGCGAAGTCCGGGACGAACTCCGTCTCGAAGGTCACCTCGCCACGGACCAGGTCGGTCCACGTGATCGCACCGTCGGGCATCCGGAAGCGCACGACGGGCTTGCGCCCCTCAGCGAGGAAGGTCTCGACCTGGCTCTGCGCGAGCTCGCGGCAGAAGCCGTCGTACCCCTGGACCTTGGAGCCGGCGGCCTTGCGGCGCGCGGTGGCCTCTTCGGTCGTGCAGTAGCAGTCGTAGGTGAAGCTGCTGCCCTTCAGCTTGGCCAGCGCGTCGACGTACAGGTCGCTGCGCTCGCTCTGCTGGTACGGCGCGTGCGGGCCGCCGACCTCGGGGCCCTCATCCCAGTCGAGCCCGAGCCAGCGGAACAGGTCGATGATCGAGCGGAGCGACTCGTCGGTGCTGCGCTCCTTGTCGGTGTCCTCGATGCGGAACACGAAGGTGCCGCCGTGGTGGCGCGCAAACGCCCAGTTGAAGAGGGCCGTGCGGACCAGGCCGACGTGGGGGCTGCCCGTGGGAGAAGGAGCCATCCGGACCCGTACGTTCGTCATGCGCGTGCTTCCACCTTGTTCGTGAGGGTGCCGAGGCCTTCGATCGAGATCTCGATCTCGTCACCGACCTCCATGGGACCGACACCCTCGGGGGTGCCGGTGAGGATGACATCACCGGGCAGCAGCGTCATCACGCTGGAGACGTGCGCGATGAGCGCCGGGATGTCGTGGATCATGTCGGCGGTCGAGCCGTCCTGCTTGAGGTCGCCGTTGAGGTAGGTCTGGATCCGGCGGCCGTCGATGAAGTCCTGCGGGTCCAGGTCGGTCTCGATCCACGGGCCGAGCGGGCAGAACGAGTCGAACCCCTTGGCGCGCGTGAACTGGCCGTCGGTCTTCTGCAGGTCGCGGGCGGTGACGTCGTTGGCGATCGTGTAGCCGTGGATGACGTCGGTGGCCTGCTCGGCCGGGACGTCGCGGCAGATGCGACCGATGACGACGGCGACCTCGCCCTCGAAGCTGATGAACTTCGACTGGCGGGGGTACTGGATCGCGTCGCCGGGGCCGACCACGCTGGTGTTCGGCTTGAGGAACATCAGCGGCTCGTCGGGGACCGGACCGCCCATCTCGGCGGCGTGGGCCGCGTAGTTCTTGCCGATGCCGACGACCTTGCTGCGCGGCAGGACGGGCGCCAGCAGGCGGACGTCCGCGAGCCGGTGCTCCTTCTCGAGCAGCTTGATGCCGACGTAGAGCGGGTCGCCGACGAGGGCGACGACAACCGCGTCCTCGTCCGGCTGACCGTACTCGTCGAGGTCTCCGGTCAGGACGCCGTAGGACGGCTCCTCGCCTGTGGTGAATCTGACGATGCGCACTGGTCGAGACTATCGACCTAGGCTTGCTCGTCGTGAATGCGGAGGAATGGCGGGAGCGGGCCACGGCCCACGCGGCGCGCATCGATGCGTACGTCGCCCCGCACCTGGTCCGCCGCGACACCGGCGTGAAGCATCCGGTCTTCGACTTCCTGTTCACCTACTACTCGCACCGCCCGGCACAGTTGCGCCGCTGGCACCCGGGGTACGGCGTCGCGCTGGAGGGTGCCGAGGAGTACGCCGGCCTCAAGGGCTACGGGCCCGGTCCCGCCGTCACTGCCGAGTACGTCGCTTCGCAGCAGCCCTTGATCGAGACCCTCCACCGCCTGCTCTCCGCGACCGCCGGCCGCGCCCCGCACTTCGGCTGCTTCGGCCTGCACGAGTGGGCGATGGTCTACCGCCTCACCGAGGACGCGACCCGGCACGCCGACTGGCCACTGCGCCTCGGCCCATCTGGGACCGACCAGGTCGTCACCGAGCACCGGATCGCCTGCTCGCACTTCGACGCGTTCCGCTTCTTCACCCCGCCGGCGCGGCCCTTGAACACACTCACCCCCGGCCCCGACGACCGACCGTCGTTCGAGCAACCCGGCTGCCTGCATGCCGGCATGGACCTCTACAAGCACGCCTTCCGGCTCTCACCGATGGTCTCGTCGGACCTGGTGGCCGACTGCTTCGAGCTCGCCTGGGACATCCGGACGCTCGACATGCGCGCGGCGCCGTACGACCTCGCCGACCTGGGCTTCGAGCCGGTCCGGATCGAGACCGCTGAGGGCAAGTCCGAGTACGTCGACGCGCAGCGTGGGTTCGCGGAGCGGGGTGCGCCGCTGCGGGAGCGGCTGGTCGCCGAGTGCGAGCGGTTGCTGGCCTGAACGGGCGACGTACCAACCGAATTTGCTGCGAAATGGGAGCGATCGCGACAAATCCGGTTGGTACGTCGAGCCTCAGCTGGCCGAGACCGGGGCCAACTGGCCCGACAGGTTCGGGTCCGTGTTCTCGGCCAGGTACGGCTGGACCCGCTCGTCGAAGAAGACCTTCTTCAGCTTCTCGATCTGCGGGTCGTCGGCGTACTCACTGCCGATGACGAGCTGGCCGGCGAACTCCTTGGGGGCGTCCGGCTCGAAGATGCGGTACTTCTCAGGCGTCTCCGCGTCGACGAAGGACATGTTGTAGTCGATGACCGCGTCGACGGAATCGAGGGTGCGCGGGCCTGCGCCATACTCGATGTAGGTGAACTTGTAGCCGCCGATGTTCTTGTCGATGTCCTGCTCGGTGGCGGCCCACGGGTCGACGCCGTCCTTGAAGGTCAGCTTGCCGGCCCGCTCGAGGATCCACAGTGCCTGCGCGGTGTTCGCGGGGTCGTTGAGGAGTGCGACCTCGGCGCCGTTGGGGAGTTGGTCGAGCGAGGAGTACTTGCTCGAGTAGACCGAGTACGACCACTGGAAGACCTCGCCGAGTGCCGACAGCTTCATGCCGGTGGCGTCGGTGACCTGCTTGAGCCAGTGCTTGTGCTGGTAGATGTTGGCGATGTACTTGCCGTCGGCGGTGGCCTGGTCGAGCTGGTTGCCGTCCTCGATGCCGACGCCCTTGATGGTCACGCCGTAGTCGGGCGCGACCTCCTTGTTGAGGTAGTCGAGGAACGCCTTCTCGCTGGCACTGCTCGCCTGGTAGGCGATCTCGAAGTCGTTGCCGAAGTGGCTGCCGGCCACGGCCTTCTCGTCATCGCCGGTGACCTTGAAGATGAGGAAGAGTGCCAGGGCGAGGACGACGACCGCGCCGACCGCGGGCCACAGCCACTTCTTGCGGGCGCCGCCGAGGTCGATGAGGTCACCGACCTCTTCGGCGATCTTCTTACCGGGCTGCTGGGTGGTGGACATGCTGGTTCCTTTCAGTGGGTGAGAGCCCGGACGATCCGGTCACCGGAGAACTGGATGAGCTGGACGATCGCGATCAGCAGCACGATGCAGGCGATCATGATGTTGTCGTCGAAGCGTCGGTAGCCGTAGTTGACGGCCAGGTAGCCGATGCCACCGGAGCCGATGGCGCCCGCGATGGCGGAGTACTCGATCATTGCGACGACGTTGAGGGTCAGGCCGCCGGCGAGTCCGGGCAGTGCCTCGCGCAACTGGATCGACGTGATGATCTGCCGTTTGCTGCTGCCGGCGGCGAGGCCGACGTCGAGGAGTTCGCGCGGTACGTCGCGCACGGCACTCTCGGTGAGGCGCGCGAAGAACGCGATGCCGGCGATCGACATCGGGATCAGCGCCGCCTTGAAGCCGATCGTCGTGCCGAACACCAGCTTGGTCACCGGGATCACCGCGGCCATCAGGACGAGGAAGGGCAGGGAGCGACCAAGGTTCGCGATCCAGCTGATCGACACGTGCACGGCCCGGTTCGGCGTGAGCCCGAGCGGTGAGGTGTTGAAGATGACGAGGCCGAGCGGGCCGCCGAGGAGGACGACGACCGACATCACGACGACGACCATGCGCAGGGTCTCACCGAGGGCGGGCAGCAGCAGGTCCGGTACGTCGGGCCACGGGGTACCGAGCAGGACGGTCATGCCACGCCCTCCTCGTCGGCAGCGGCCGGTACCGGACGGAGCACCGCCCGATCGACGGGCTCGGCAACGACACCGTGGCGACCCAGCACCTCGACCACTCGGCGGTCGTCGAGCCGGGGATCGAGTCCGAGGGTGAGCCGACCGACCCGGGTCTCCCCCGCAGCCTCGACCAGCGCGGCGAGTACGGCGATGTCGGTGTCGAGTTCGCGACCGGCCTTCGCCAACCACACGGGCGAGACCTGCTCGTGCCGGTAACGCACGCTCCACGGACGAAGCGCGGCGTCGGCGGGGACGGGCGGCATCGGCAGGAGTGCCCTCGAGAGCGGCGAGTCGCTTCGTCGTACGACGTCGGCGACCGAGCCCTGCTCGACGATCCGGCCATGGTCGAGTTGGGCGACGATGTCGGCGATGGCACGTACCACGTCCATCTCGTGGGTGATCACCAGGATCGTGACGCCGAGGTCGTCGCGGAGTTCGGTGAGCAGGTCGAGGATCGACCGCGTGGTGTCGGGGTCCAGGCCGGAGGTCGCCTCGTCCGAGAGCAGGACTGCCGGTTGCAGCGCGAGGCCGCGCGCGATGCCGATCCGCTGCCGCTGGCCGCCGGAGAGTTGTGACGGGTAGTGGTTGGCGCGGTGCAGCATGCCCACGCGGTCGAGCAGGTCGGCCACACGCGAACGGATCTCGGTGTCGGACACACCGGCATGACGCATCGGCAGCGCGACGTTCTGGGCCGCGGTCAGCCGACGGAGCAGGTTGGCTGACTGGAAGACGGTTCCGATCTGGCGCCGAGCCTGACGCAGGTCGCGACGGGACAGGCGGGTGAGGTCCTGGCCGTTGACGGCGATGGTCCCGCTGGTCGGTCGCTCGAGGAGGTTGATGCAACGAGCAAGGGTGCTCTTGCCGGCACCACTCGGCCCGACAACGGCGGCGATCTGCGCCTCGCCGACCGTCAGGTCGATGCCGTCCAGCACGGTCGTCGCGCCATAGGACTTCGTCAGTCCGGCGATTTCGATCATCCGGAGCTTCCCCCACTCGAGTTACCGATGTTACTCGACTGACTTTATGGACTTTTGCTCGGGCGGCGAGCGATGCAGGTCACAAAACGACGTCGGCAGCACCGATCCCCCGATCAGGGGGACCTGTCACTGCGGGCGCGGATATCGTCCGGAGGTGACCAACAAGCGCTGGCACTTCGGCCCGACCGTCGCCGTTGCCCTGTGCCTGGGCCTTGCCGTGGGCACCGGGGCGACGATAGGAGTGCAGGCGGTGAGGGCCGAACTCGATTCAGAGGCCTACAGCAAGACCGATCCGGGCGCGGCCATCTGGCAATGCAGCGGTGCCGAGGTTGTCGCCGTCGCCGAACTGGATGACGGGATCGTCCAGGTCCACCTGTCACTGACCGACCACCAGCATCGGGGGTGGGAGTTGATGGAATCCCCCTACTACTCCCGGACCGATCTGGAGCCGCTTGCCGATGGCAGCTACCGACCCCTGCAACTGGCTGACGGCGACACGGACGATGGGCCGAGCCGACTGGTGTCGCTCCGAGTTGCTGGCGGCGACGGCAACTGGTGTAGGGGCACGGTCTCGCTGACCTGACCGTCGGGACCGCCTGTGGACAACTCGGGCCGATCGACTCGAACTGTCGGTGCTCGGTGATCCAATACTCGTATGGCAATCGGGTGCGGGCAGGACGAGGTGGTGGAGATGTCGCCTGCTGCTGTTCTGGCGTTCGCCGAGGCCGAGCACGCGAGGCGTCTGGATGCTGAGCGGAACCTGTTGAAGGCTGCGTATCAGTGGGCGGTCCTGCATCACCCGGACCGGTTGCCACCGGGGGACAAGCGGGGTCGGGAGCGGGCGAAACGCGCTGGTGGTGCGGGGACTCCGTTGATCACTGAGTACGCCGCCGCAGCGTTCGGGGCCCGGATCCAGACCTCGCCGTTCGGTGCGAGGAAGTTGATCGCGGACGCGGTCGACATCGTGCTGCGGTTGCCGCGGATCCAGGGGCTGATCGACACGGGTGAGGCCAGCAGCCGCCACGCCCGCCACGTCGCCGAGGCGACCCGTGAACTGTCGGAGTCCGAGGCGGCGTGGGTCGATGCCGAGGTCGCCGAGTCCTGCGACGGAAGGTTGGCGTGGGCCCGGTTCGAGGCCCTGGTCGAGGGCAAGGTCGCCGCTGCTGCACCTGAGCTGGCGCGGTTGAAGGAAGAAGCTGCCGCGCGTGAGGTGTTCGCGCGGATGTCGCGGGTCAACAAGCACGGCATGGCCACCTACACGGTCCACGGCGACGTCTTCACCATTGCGGGGATCGATGCCGCGGTGAACGCGGTTGCCGATTCAGAGGAGCTGAAGGAGGCGATGCCCGACGCGACCCTCAACGAACGCCGTGTGGCAGCGATCGCACTGCTCGCGAACCCCGCCGCGCACGTCGACCCTGTCGTGGGGCCGGTGAAGGTCAAGGTGAAGGCCTACCTCCACCTGTACGGCGACTCACCCATCGCGAGACTCGAAGGCCACGGCCCCGTGACCACCGACTGGGTGCCACACCAGGTTTCGAGGCTCGCTGGCGCTCGCACCTCAACCAACGTACGCATCACGCCCGTGATCGACTTGAACAACCAGGCCCCGGTCGACGCGTACGAGATCCCCGATCGGATGCGCGAAGCGGTCCATCTGATCCATCCCGGCGACGTGTTCCCCTACGCCGCCAACACCAGCAGACGCATGGACCTCGACCACGCGATCCCGTACTCCGAAGACGGTCAGACCGCCGTGGGGAACCTCGGCCCACTCACAAGAACCCACCACCGGATCAAGACCCATGCGGGTTGGGAAGTGCGACAACCCTTCCCCGGGATCGTCGTGTGGCGAGATCCCTACGGGGCGCACTACCTGGTCGATGCGACCGGCACACGGAGAGTCACCGGCACCCCCGGCGGCCAGTGCCTCACGCCCGCAGAACTCCACTTCACACAGACACTCGTCAACTACCTCGCCGCCTGATGTGCTTCAGGCGCGAGTGCCGTGATGCCCTCGCAGAGATCCCTGTCAGTCGCGCAGGAAGAACCCGACGATGGCGGCGCCGACGGACCACTGCATCGCCGCCGCCATCAGCCCCCGCACCGGCGGAAGGCGATAGTCAAGCGGCCCTTCCTCGCCGCGGGCTCCTGCCGCGGCCTGCAACACGTCCCGCGCAACGAGATCCGTGTGAGTCGGCCACTTTCGCCGGTGCGCCCACGCCGAGTTGCCGAGCCCACCGAAGGAATGCTCCGAGCCGTCGCGGCAGACAAAGACCAAGCCTTCGCGTGCAACAGATTTGGCCTCGACGACTTCCTTGAGAGAGACCCGCCGCACGCGCAGGAACACGAGGAGCAAATCGTCCCGCTCGACCACGATTCGCCAGCGGAACAGGACCACGGGAAGCAAGGACAACAAGGTGACGGCGCCCGTGCCGTAGAGAATGCGCTCCTTCATCGACAGAGCACCTTCGCTGCCTAGCCACAGGGTGCACCCGGCGACAGCAAGGACCAAGGCCACATAGGTGATCCGGGTGCCGGGACTAGGTCGCCACTCGCGGTCACCCGACCTTCGCGCAGCAGCCCCTGACATACCGAGAGTCTAGGCAACCGGGTGGCTCGTCACGGGCTGATCGGCTGGCCTGCCAACTCCCAGGTGCGAGAACACAGATCTCACTTCAGGTCCGGCGCGGCCGATAGCCCTTTCAGAGGCTCTGTCGCCACACCCGCACCGGCGGGACCGACGGCGGCGCACCCCTGACCGCCCGGACGACCAAGTCAATCCCCGAGAGGACCGCTTACTCGTGGCCAACCCCGTCGACTTCCGCAACGAATACGCGCCTGTCCTCCTCGACCGTTTCGGCACGATGGCACTCGACCTCTACCTCGACATCGCCCGGGGCGTGTTCGTGTTCAGGTGGACCGGCCCGGGCAGGGCTGCGGTCGCCGAGTACGCACTACGGGACATGGCGGCCTGAGGCCAGCCCTTCCCGCAGGCGTCATCGGGCCGAGATGCCGTCGTACATGACAGCCCGAATGGCGGCGCTCAACCGGGCCTGGCGTTCGGGTGTCGGGTCACGCAGGGCGGCGAGAACGGAGCCGAGGATCATCCCGTTGATGGCTTGCGCCGTGGGCTCGACGTCGAGGTCGCTGCGCAGGTAGCCGCCCTCGACACCGTGAACGAGATACGCAGCCGTCAGCGGGGTGGTCAGGTCGAAGAGGTCGAGCATCTTCTCGCGCATCGCGTCATCGATGCCCGCTGCCGACAGCAGCAACTGCGGGACGCGGGGGTCCTGGCTGAAGATCCGCGCCAGCCCCTCGCCGATCCGCGCCGACTGCGCACGGTAGTCCTCGAGCGTGTCGACGGCGTCGGGGGCGTTCTCGGCCCCCAGGGTCTCGACGATCCGCTCGATCAGGTCGTTGATGACGTGCTCGACGATGTCGCGCTTGTTCTCGAAGTAGCGGTAGAAGGTGCCGTGGCCGATGCCGATCCGCGCGGCGATGTCGGCGATCCCGGTCGGGTGATAACCCTGCTCGGCGAAGCAGGTGAAGGCGGCGTCGATGATCTCGCGCCGCGTCTGCGCCTTGCGCAACTCGAGCCGCGAAGGCGGACGCACAGCGGTTGATTCGCTGGTCTCCACCTCGGCCGTCATGACGGACATCCTATTGCCTCGCGGCCAATCTGACGATACGTTCCGTAACTGACATTCCATTCCGTTTTGCTTTCAGGGGGTCCGATGGGGCGCGCACTGGTCATTGGTTGCGGAGGCACGCTCGGGTTCGCCTGGACCGCTGAGGTGCTGGCGGAGCTCGAACAACAGGGGTGGGACCCCACGACTGCCGACGTCCTCGTCGGTACGTCGGCGGGTGCCGAACTCGTCGCGATGCTCGGTGCGGGGATCACCGCCGGGGCCATCGCTTCCGAGTCCGATCCGCGCGTGCGTTCGCATCTGCACTCGCCGGGCGCTCCGGGCTCGCTGCCCGGGATGCCTGGCCTGGGTCTTCCCGGACTCGGGATCGCGCGCGCCGCACTGACCGGGAAGGTGGACCCGCTCGCCGGGATCGCCGGCCTGCTGCCCCGCGGCCGCGGAAACGCCGACTGGCTCGTCCGCCTCGGCGACGCCCTCGCTCCCGGCGGCTGGGTCGACCACCCCGACACCTGGCTGATCGCCGCGGACGCCCGCACCGGCCACCGGGTCCCACTCGGCCGCGCCGACTCCCCCGCCACCCGGCTCAGCCAGGCCATCGCGGCCTCCTGGGCGATCCCGGGCTGGTTCCCGCCCGTCGACATCGGCGGCCGTCCGTACCTCGACGGCGGCACCATCTCCCCCACCTCCGCCGACCTGCTCCTCCCTGCCGTCGAGGACGGCCGGATCGACGAGGTCGTCATCGTCGCGCCGATGTCCAACGAAGACGGCGCCCCTGCTCGTGGCCTGCAGCGCCTCGAGCGGGCACTGCGCAAGCCGATGACCCGCCGCGTCGACGACGAAGTCGAGGCGCTTCGCCGCGCAGGTGCCCATGTACGTCGGATCGAACCCACGACCGCGGACCTTGCTGCCATGGGGGCCAACTTCATGGACGGCTCGCGCCGCGACCACGTCCGCGAGGTCGCCCGCGCCCAGGCGCCTGACCTCGTCACCCGTAGCCTCACGACCCCGAAGGTGGCCCGATGAAGCGCGCCGTCCTGAGCCTGTCGAAGGGCCCCACGCATATCGACCTCAAGGACGCCCATGTCGTCGTCACCGGCGGCGCCCGCGGCATCGGCCGCGCGACCGTCGAGGCCTTCCTCGCAAGGGGTGCCCGCGTGTCCTTCGGCGACCTCGACCTCGACGTCGCGAAGGCAACCGCACAGGCGACCGGCGCTTCGGCCCACCTCCTGGACGTGGCCGACGCGTCGTCGTACAACGCCTTCGTGACGGGCGCCGAGGCCGAGTACGGCCCGGTCGACGTCCTGGTCAACAACGCCGGCGTGATGCCCAACGGCGCCTTCCTCGACCAGAGCGTTGCCGTGGACCGACTGACCATGGAGGTCAACGTGTTCGGCGTCCTGAACGGCATGCGCCGGGTGCTGCCCGGCATGACCGAGCGGCGCCGCGGCCACGTCGTCAACGTCGCCTCGCTCGCGGGCAAGTTCCCCATCCCGGGGCTCGCGGTCTACAACGCGAGCAAGTACGCCGTCGTCGGACTGACCGCCGCCACCCGGCTGGAGATGGCGCCGTACGGCGTCACCCTCACCGCCGTCCTCCCCTCGGCCGTCGACACCGACCTCGCGTCGGGCGTCGACATGAAGCCGATCCCGAAGGTCACCCCGGCCCGGATCGCCAGCGCCGTCGTCGACTCCGTCAACAACCGCGCGGCCGAGATCGCGGTGCCCCGTTACGTCGGGGCCCTCTCAGTCGGCAGCCAGCTCGTACCCGTACCGGTCCTCGACCGCATCCGCCGGGTCGTGCGCGACGACCGCGCTTTGCACCCCGATGACACCGCCCGCGCCGCCTACACCGCCCGCCTCGACGCGGCAGCCGCCACCACCGATCGGAGCCACCCGTGAGCACCCACATCCATGACGCTGTCATCGTCGGAGCAGGTTTCGGCGGCATGGGAGCCGCCATCCAGCTTCGCCGGAGCGGGTACGACGACCTGGTGATCCTCGAGCGCGAGGATGACCTCGGCGGCACCTGGCACGTCAACCGCTACCCCGGTCTCGCGGTCGACATCCCGTCGTCGACGTACTCCTACTCGTTCGAACCGAACCCGCACTGGACACGGCTGTTCGCGCCCGGGGCCGAGCTCAAGCAGTACGCCGAGACCGTCGCCGACAAGTACGACCTGCGTCGAATGATGCGTTTCGACACGGTCGTCGAAGGCGCCCACTGGGACGAGGACGACTCGGCATGGTCGGTGTCCATCGAGGGTGGCGAGACGGTTCGGGGACGCTTCCTGTTGACGGCCACCGGCTTCCTCTCCCAGCCGAAGAACCCCGACATCGCCGGCATCAATGACTTCGCTGGTGAGGTCATCCACACCACCCGCTGGAACGACGACATCGACCTCGAGGGCAAGCGGATCGGCATCATCGGCACCGGGGCGACCGCTGTCCAGCTGATCCCCGAGCTGGCGAAGGTCGCCGACCACCTCACCGTCTACCAGCGGACCCCGATCTACGTCAGCCCGAAGATGGACGGCCCGGTCCCCGGCGTCGTCCGGGGCGCGTTCGCGAGGGTGCCGCTGACCCAGAAGGCCACCCGCCTCGTCAGCGCCTCGATCCTCGAGCTGCTGATGGTGGCCGGCGTCCTGCACTTCAAGGACCTGCCGTGGGCCAACCGCATCGGGAAGCAGGTGTGCGAACGTCACCTCAGGAGCCAGGTCAAGGACCGTGAGCTCCGCGCGAAACTGACGCCTGACTACGACTTCGGCTGCAAGCGCCCGACGTTCAGCAACACCTACTTCCCGACGTTCACCCAGCCGCACGTCGACCTGGAGACCACGACGATCGACCATGTCGATGCCGACGGGATCGTCACGGTCGACGGCACCCGCGCGGACCTCGACGTGCTGGTCCTGGCCACCGGGTTCAACCTGTGGGACGTGAACTTCCCGGCGATCGAGATCATCGGGCGTGAGGGACGCAACCTCGGCAAGTGGTGGCGGGACAACCGGTTCAGCGCCTATGAGGGCATCTCGGTGCCGAGCTTCCCCAACTTCTTCTCGCTCAACAGCCCGTACTCCTACTCCGGACTGTCGTACTTCACGACGATCGAGACGCAGATGGCGCACATGGCGCGACTACTGAAGGCGATGAAGAAGCGGGACGCCGACGTGTTCGAGGTCTCCGAGGAAGCCAACCAGGAATTCCTCGACCGGATGACCGGATTGATGGGCAACTCGGTGTTCAACGCCGGCGACTGCTCGACCGCGCGCAGCTACTACTTCAACCAGCACGGCGAGGCCGTGCTGCTGCGGCCGACGTCGACCGTGTCCGCGCACCGCGAAGCAGTCCGGTTCCCGCTGGAGGACTACGCCTTCAGTACGACGTGAGGCCGGTCAACTTCCCAGGGTGTTCGGGTCGCGCCACTGCCGCTCGAACGGCAGGCGCCAGGCGTACGGCGCGATGAGCTGGTGGATCTGGTTCGGTCCCCAACTGCCCTGGCGGTAGGGCCGGACGATCGGCGGGTTGTCGAGCAGCGGCTCGGAGACCTCCCACAACCGTTCGATGCCCTCTGCGGAGGTGAACAGCGTCTGGTCGCCGCGCGCGGCGTCGTAGATCAGGCGCTCGTAGGCCTCCAGGACGGAGCCGGCCCACGTGGTGTCGCCCATCGCGAACTGCATCGAGAGCTTGTCGAGCTTCATCCCCGGCCCGGGGCGCTTGCCGTAGAACGACAGCGACATCTTCGCCTTGTCCGCGAGGTCGAAGGTCAGGTGGTCGGGGCCGTGCTCGCCGACGCCGGAGTTCTTCGGGAACATCGACTTCGGCGGCTCCTTGAAGGCGATGGAGATGATCCGCGCCCCCTCGGCCAGCCGCTTCCCGGTGCGCAAGTAGAACGGAACGCCGGCCCAGCGCCAGTTGTCGATGTAGCACTTGAGCGCGATGAAGGTCTCGGTCTCCGACTCGGGCGCGACGCCCTTGATGTCGCGGTACCCCTGGTACTGACCGCGTACGACGTCCGCCGGGTCGATCGGCAACATCGACCGGAAGACCTTGTTCTTCTCCTCGTTGATCGCGTGCGGCGTGAGCGCCGTCGGCGGCTCGAGCGCGATGAACGCCAGCACCTGGAACAGGTGGGTGACCACCATGTCCTTGTAGGCGCCGGTCGACTCGTAGAAGTTCGCGCGCTGGTCGAGCCCGAGTTCCTCGGGGATGTCGATCTGGATGTGGTCGATGTTGTTGCGGTGCCAGATCGGCTCGAAGAGCCCGTTGGCGAACCGGAACGCGAGGATGTTCTGCGCCGCTTCCTTCCCGAGGAAGTGGTCGATCCGATAGATCTGCGACTCGTCGAACGTCTTGTGCAGCTCCCCGTTGAGCTTCTTCGCACTGGCCAGGTCGACGCCGAACGGCTTCTCCATGATGATCCGGCTGCCACGCACCAGGTCGGCGTCCTCGAGGGTCTTCACCACCGCCAGCGCGGCCTTCGGCGGCACGCTGAGGTAGTGCAACCGGGTGCGATCGCCCGTGGCGCCACCCTCCGCCTTCTCGACGGCGGCGCGCAGTCCCGCGGCCCCCTCGGCGCCCGGCGCCCAGTGCAGGCGCTTGGAGAACTCCGGCCACGCAGCCATGTCCCCGTCAGTACCGGAGAACTCCGTCGATGCCTCATGGGCGAACGCGACGAAGGACTCGGTGGTGTGCTCGTCGAGCGAGGTGCCGACGATCTGCAGGTCCGGAATGAGGCCGGTCTCGAACAGATGGAGGAGCCCGGGCAGGAGCTTGCGCCGCGCCAGGTCGCCCGTCGCGCCGAACAGCACGACCGTCACTGGATTCATCGCCATGTCGTCCATCGTGCCTCCCGGATGTTTCGTGGACCTTAGCCTGCAGCCACCGATTTCCGGCGTAGCGAGCGTCTCCAGTCGGGTGTCCCGGCAAGGCGGAGTGCCGAAGGCGGGCCGGAGGCCCGTCGAGGTGCGACAACGCCGTCCGGGGCGCCCGAATGGGGGCGCGCAGTAGCCGGAGATCGGTGGCTGCAGGCTCAACGCCATCGAACCATCACGCGGGCGAGCTGAGCCGGTGACGCAATCCGTCGAGGACCAGGCCCAGTCCGAGACTGAAGTCGTCGGCGTCGTCGCCCTCGTGGGAGAGGGTCAACCGGACCAACGTCCGCGCCCCGACGCGGGCCAGGTGAGCGTCCGCACCGCCCCGCTCGAGGGCCGCGCGCAGCGGACGTTCGAGCACCTCGGCGTCGTACCGGTGGACCTGGGCAATGAGGGCGGCGCCGTCGCGGTGGCGGCGCATGGCGTCGCGCAGTTCGAAACAGAGCAGGCTCAACTCGGCATCCCACGCGACGATCTCGGCGGGGCGGCGTCCGCGGCGCAGGATTTCGTCGGAGACGGCGGCGTACAGGGCGGCCTTGTTCTCGAAGTGGTGGTAGAGCGCCCCCACCTGGATCCCGAGGTCGGCGGCGAGCTTGCGCATGGAGAGCGCGTCGAGCCCGACGTCGTCGAGGAACGCGATCGCGCGGTCCACGATTTCTCCACGGCGATAGCCCATGTGGCGCCTCCTGTCTTCTTCGCTTATCCTGACTACCTGAACAGTGTTCAACTTATCTTGTCAAGGAGACCCATGAGCGCGCAGTTCGACCAGTTGGCCACCCGGATCCTCGACGGTGGCGCTGCCACCGAGGCTGACGCGCTCGCCGTACTCCAGGCACCCGACTTCGAGTTGATGTCGATCGTCGCCGCCGCCGGCCGCCTGCGCCGCGAGCACTTCGGCAACCGGGTCAAGGTCAACTACCTGGTCAACCTCAAGTCCGGCCTGTGTCCCGAGAACTGCAACTACTGTTCGCAGTCGATCGGTTCGGAAGCGCCGATCCTCAAGTACTCCTGGCTCTCCAAGGATGACGCGATCAAGCAGGCCGGCGCCGGCCTCAAGGGCGGCGCCTCCCGCGTGTGCATGGTCTCGTCGGGCCGTGGCCCCTCGAACCGCGACATCGACAAGGTCGTCGAGATGACCGAGGCCCTCAAGGAGGAGTACGACGGCGTCGAGGTCTGCGCCTGCCTCGGCCTCCTCAAGGACGGCCAGGCCGAGCGCCTCAAGGCCGCCGGTGTCGACGCCTACAACCACAACATCAACACCGCCGAGTCCAACCACGACAACATCGTCCAGACCCACACGTACGACGACCGCGTGGACACCATCGGCAAGGCGAAGTCCGCCGGCCTGTCGCCGTGCTCGGGCCTGATCGCCGGACTGGGCGAGACCGACGAGCAGCTCGTCGAGGCGCTCTTCGCCCTCAAGGAGCTCGGCTCGGACTCCATCCCGGTGAACTTCCTGATGCCCTTCGACGGCACCCCGTACGAGAACACCTGGGAGCTCTCCCCCACGCGCTGCGTGAAGATCCTCGCCATGGCGCGCTTCGTGTGCCCGGACAAGGAGATCCGCATCGCCGGTGGCCGCGAGATGCACCTGCGCACCCTGCAGGCGACCGCATTGCACGTCGCCAACTCGATCTTCCTCGGCGACTACCTGACCTCCGAAGGCCAGGACGCCAAGTCGGACCTGGAGATGATGCGCGACAACGGCTTCGTCATCCTCGGCCAGGAGAACGCCTTCAACGACGGCACGTTCGACGACGTCTTCAACGCACCTTCCTCCGCTGCTGCGGCGCACGCGGTGGCGACCACGCCGTGTGGTTCGGCCACGACCGGATGCGGTTCGAGCTGCGGTGGCTGCGCGGCCGGGCTCTCGGACACCGCTGTCGTCGAGGACGACCACAAGCCGGTGATCCGCCAGCGCGGCGCCGGCACCGAGGTTCCGGCGAACGCCTGAGTCGCCCGCATGACTGCCCTGGCCGCCACCGAAACCCTCGCGTTCGATCGCGAGCACCTGTGGCATCCCTACACGTCGATGACCGAGCCGACGCCGGTGCGCCTGGTGACGGAGGCGTCCGGTGCGGTGCTCACGGTCGACGGTCGCGAGGTCGTCGACGGGATGTCGTCGTGGTGGTCGGCGATCCACGGCTACCGGCACCCGGTGCTCGACGCTGCGGTCGTCGACCAGATCGGCTCGTTCTCGCACGTGATGTTCGGCGGGCTCACCCACGAGCCGGCCGTCGAACTCGGCAAGCGCCTCGTCTCGATCACTCCCGAACCGCTGCAGCGAGTGTTCCTCGCCGACTCCGGATCGGTCTCCGTCGAGGTCGCGATGAAGATGGTGCTGCAGTACCAGCGGGGCGTCGGGCGCCCCGACCGCACGCGGATGCTGACCGTCCTCGGCGGCTATCACGGCGACACCTTCGACTGCATGAGCGTCACCGACCCGGTCGGCGGCATGCACTCGATGTGGGCCGGCCTGCTGCCGCAGCAGGTGTTCGCACCCCAGCCGCCTGCAGCCGACGCCACCGAGGCCGAGATCGCTGCCTGGGCAACGACGCTGCGTCACATCGCTGACCAGCACCACCACGAACTGGCCGGGATCATCGTCGAACCGCTGCTGCAAGGCGCGGGCGGCATGCACCCCTACCCGGCCGCCTGCCTGCAGGTGTTCCGCGAGATCGCCGACGAGCACGGCCTGGTGCTGGTGTTCGACGAGATCGCCACCGGCTTCGGCCGCACCGGTCATCTGTTCGTCAGCGAACTGGTCACCCCCGACATCCTCTGCGTCGGCAAGGCGCTGACCGGCGGCTACCTGACCCTTGCCGCCGTCCTCACCACCGACGAGGTCGCGCGCGGCATCTCTGCCAGTGAGTCCGGTGTCGTCATGCACGGCCCCACGTTCATGGGCAATCCGCTCGCCTGCGCGGTTGCCACCGCGTCGATCGACCTGTTGTTGTCGCAGGACTGGGCGGGCACGGTCGAGCGAATCGGAACCCGCCTCGCCGCAGGCCTCGAGCCGCTGCGGGCGTTGCCGGGCGTGGTCGACGTACGCACCATCGGCGCGGTCGGAGTGGTCCAGCTCGACCACCCCGTCGACGTCGCGGCGGCGACCGACGCCGCGATCGAGGCGGGCGTGTGGCTGCGGCCCTTCCGCGACCTCGTCTACGCCATGCCGCCGTACGTCACCAGCGACGAGGAACTCGATCTCCTCATCGCCGGAATCGGAGCGGCGGTGCGTGCCGGATGAGCAAGTGGAGTGAATGGCTCGACGCCGAGGCGACGAGCCGCGAGGACGCGGGGCTGACCCGCCGGCTGCGCGCGCGGGCCTTCGACGACGCAACCATCGACCTCGCCGGCAACGACTACCTCGGTCTCGCCCGCGACCCCGCGGTCTGCCGCGCCGCAGCCGACGCCGCCCTGACCTGGGGCTCCGGCGCGAGCGCCTCGCGACTCGTGACCGGCACCCTGGCGGTGCACGCCGAACTCGAAGCCGAGTTGGCCGCCTATCTCGAACAGCCGGCTGCGCTGGTGTTCTCGACCGGGTATCACACCAACCTCGCTGTTGTCACCGCGCTGGCCGACCGGACCACGCGAGTCATCTCTGACGCCCACATCCACGCCTCGCTCGTCGACGCCGTGCGGCTGTCGCGCGCGCAGTTGACGGTCGTGCCGCACAGCGACGTCGACGCCGTCCGCATCGCCCTGATTGCGGCCGAGGCGGCCGGCGAGCGGGCGATGGTGCTCGTCGAGTCGGTCTACTCCGTGCTCGGCGACGCCGCTCCGCTGGGCGAACTCGCCGCCCTGTGCGAGCTGTACGACGCCCTCCTCATCGCCGACGAAGCGCACGGCGTGGGCGTGCACGGGCCGGGACTCGTCGCCACGCTCGGACTCGCCGGACTCCCCCACGTCCTGGTCACCGCGACGCTGTCGAAGTCGCTGGGCAGTCAGGGCGGCGCGGTCCTCGGCTCCGCGGCGGTGCGCGAGCACCTGGTCAACCGGGCGCGTCCCTTCATCTTCGACACCGGCCTGGCTCCCGCGCCGACCGCCGGTGCGCTGGCCGCACTTCGGGAGATCGTCGCGCGCCCTGAACTGGGTCAGACCGTGCGGACCCGCGTTGCCGACCTGGCCGATGCCCTGGGTGTGGTCGCTCCGACCGGCGCCGTGCTGTCGGTCCCGATGTCCTCACCGCAGGCCGCTGTCGCCGCCCAGGCCGCCGCCCTGGAAGCCGGCCTGCGCGTCGGCTGCTTCCGTCCGCCGTCGGTCCCGGACGGGATCTCCCGGTTGCGGATCACGGCCAGCGCCGGCATCCCCGAGGAGGACTGGGCGCGCGCCGTCGCGACCCTGGTCGCCCTCGTGAAGGAACACCAGTGACCCGAGTCGTCGTCGTCACCGGCACCGACACGGGAGTCGGCAAGACGGTCGCAACGGCCGCACTCGCAGCACGCGAGGCCGCGGCCGGACAGCGCGTGCTCGTCGTGAAGCCGGTGCAGACCGGGGTCGGCGGCACGGACCCGGATCCCCATGACACGGACACCGTCGCTGCGCTGAGCGGTGTGGAGGTGCTGGAGTTCGTCGCACTCGACGAGCCGCTCGCGCCCGACACCGCCGCCCGACGCCAGGGCGTGGCCATTCCGACCGTGCGCGAGCACGTTCTGCGCATTCGCGAGCTCCTGCCGTCGTACGACGTCGTGCTGGTCGAGGGCGCTGGCGGGCTCCTGGTCCGTATCGATGCCGAGGGCGGCACCTTGCTCGACATCGCGCGCGACCTGACCTTCGCCCTGCGCCGCCGTACCGGCGACGTCGTCTCATCGCCCGTCGAGGTGTTCGTCGTGTGCCGGGCCGGTCTCGGCACCCTCAACCACACCGAGCTGACCGTCACCGCGCTGCGCGCCTGTCAGGTCGAGCCGGCCGGTCTCGTCATCGGATCGTGGCCGGACGCCCCCGCGCTGGCCGAGGAGTGCAACCGCACCGACCTCTCCCGCATCACCGGCGTCCCCGTGGTTGCCGTGATCCCCGAGAACTCCGGCTCCCTCCCCCAGTCGGCCTTCCTGGCCGCCGCGCCGTCCTGGTTCGCCTGACTCACCAGAGCGGCGGGTGGCGGTCCTTCCAGGGCGCTGCGGCCTCGACCTGCGCGGCGAGGGAGAGCAGCAGCTCCTCCTCGGCGGGACGTGCCGCGAGCATGATGCCGATCGGAAGGCCATCCGGCGTGTGGTGGAGCGGGAGCGAGATCGCGGGCATGCCGGTGACGTTCCACGCCGAGGTCCACGGCGTGAAGCGCTTCTGGGCCTCGAAGTCCGCGGCGGGGTCGGCGTCGTTGCGCAGCGCCCCGACGGCGAGCGGGGGCGTGGCCAGGGTCGGCGTCAGCACGATGTCGTACGGCGCCAGGGCGACCAACGCCTCGGCCGCGTACCGCCGCAACTGGCCGAGTGCCAGCCCGAACTCCGGCGCGGTGACGGCCGCTCCGCGGTCGCCGAGCCAGCGCGTCAGCGGCCGCAGCATGCCCTTCTTCTGGGCGTCCAGCGGAACCGTCGACAGTGCCGTGAGCACGGCCCAGCAGGTCTCGAAGACCGGCACGGCCTCCCGCGGCATCGGCACCTCGACACCTTCCACGGAGTGGCCGAGCGACGTCAGCAGCGTGATGGCCGACTGGTACGCGCGGCGCACGTCCGGGTGCACCTCGATGTCGGCGATCACCGGTTCGTCGAAGCACGCGATCCGCAGCCGCCCGGGCTCGCGCCCGACCGCGGACAGGAAGGTGCCGGACGGTTCGGGTGCCCACGACGGATCGCCGGCCCGGCGGCCAGCGAGGACATCGAGCATCGCGGCCGCATCCCCGACGGTGCGCGCGATCGGTCCGGAGACGGCGAGGCCGACCGGGTCGCCGTACATCGGGAAACCGCTGATCCGGCCGCGCGTGGGCTTGAGCCCGACCAGTCCGCAACAGGACGCCGGGATCCGGATCGAGCCACCGCCGTCGGAGCCCTGCGCGACCGGGACCAGCCCGGCCGCGACGGCTGAGGCCGCACCGCCTGAGGATCCGCCGGCCATCCGGGTGACGTCCCACGGCGTCACCGCAGGCGGCCGACCCTCGGGCTCGGTGTAGCAGGGCGACCCGAACTCGGGCGTGCTGGTCTTGCCGAGACTGACCATGCCCGCCGCCTCGATCGACAGCGTCACCGCGTCCGACACCTCGGGCACGTAACCAGCGAAGGCCGGCGAGCCGAACGACGTCGGCACCCCGCGAGTCAGGTTGAGGTCCTTGATCGCCGTTGGTACGCCGGCCAGCGGCGACGCCCCGTCACCCACCGGCCCGACGGCAGCGACCTCGCGGGCGCGCAGCCGCGCGGCATCGGGGTCACGAAAGGCGAACGCGCCGTCGACGTACTCCTGAGGGAGACGCGCGGCGCGTTCGAGGTAGTGCTCGGTGAGCTCGACGGGGCTGATCTCGCCGGAGCGGATCAACTCCCCCTGCTCGAGGGCGGTCAGGTCGTGGAGTTCCACGCCCCGACCCTAGCCATCAAGGCGAATCCGTAGTGGTCAGGCTGCGGTGACGACCGGGGTGAAGTCGACCAGGGTGCTCAGCGCACCGAGGAGCTTGGCCTGCACGTCGGCGTCGGTGCCCAGGTCGATACCGATCGCGGACTGCGAGACGGTGACGTCCTCGACGACGACAGCACCGGCGATACCGGCGGAGCGAGCCGTGTCAGCGTGCGCCCACTTGCCGCCGTACGGCGTCGGGGTGGCGCCGACAACGCCGAACGGCTTGCCGACGATGGCACCGGCGCCGTACGGGCGCGACAGCCAGTCGATGGCGTTGTTGAGCACGGCCGGCATGGTGCCGTTGTACTCGGGGGTGACGGCGAGGACGCGGTCGGCGAGGGCGACGCGGTCACGGAGCGCAGCCGCGGTGGCGGGAGCCGAACCGGCGTCGAGGTCCTCGTTGTAGAACGGGACCTGGTCGAGGCCGTCGATGATGTCGACCTCGGTACCGGCGGGAGCCTGGTCGCGGAGGATCTCGGCGATCTGGCGGTTCACGGAATCGGCGCGGAGGCTTCCGACGAGGACGGCGACGCGGGTGTTCTTGGTGTCAGTCATGTCGGTCGAAACGGACCACGGTCCGTTTCTATTCCAGTGCCGCGAAAACTTTCGCCAACTAGGCTGAGGAAGCCATGTCGAAGCCCCTCCCTCTTCTCGCCACACCGCCCACCGAACGCGCCGACGCCGCCCGCAACCGCGAGGCCCTGCTGAGCGCCGCGAGCGAACTGATCCAGGGCTGCAGCGTGGACGGGGTGACCATGGAAGCGGTTGCCGCGAAGGCCGGCGTCGGCAAGGGCACCGTGTTCCGGCGCTTCGGCAGCCGCGAGGGACTGATGGCCTCGCTCCTCGACCACGCCGAGAGAGCCTGGCAGGAAGCTGTCATCAGCGGGCCGCCACCGCTGGGCCCGGGCGCCCCACCGATGGAGCGCCTCCTGGCCTTCGGAGCGTCCCGGATGCACCTGCACCTCCAGCAGGGCGCGCTGATCGACGCCGCCGGCCGCACCTGGGGCGACAACTACGCCGTCACCGGCTTCGTCACCATGCACGTACGGATCCTGCTGGCCGAACTCGGCGTCGAGGGCAACCTGCCCTATCTCGCCACAGCGCTCGTCGCGCCGCTCGCCCTGCCCGTCCTGCGCCAGCAGTTCGACCAGGCCCAGATGTCCGAGGAGCAGGTCATGGCCGGCTGGGAAGAGCTGGTACGACGCATCGTCGCCTGACGTCAGTCAGCGTGGTGGCGCAGGATGCCGTAGGTGAGTCCGTCGGCGAGGGCCTCGAACGACGCCTCGATCATGTTGGCGCCGACACCGACCGTCACCCACGACGAGGCACCATCGGTGGTCTCGATCAGCACGCGCGTGATCGCGTCCGTGCCGTGACCCTGGTCGAGGATCCGCACCTTGAAGTCGATCAGCTCGAACTTCACGATCTCCGGGAAAGCCTGCCCGATCGCCGTCCGCAGTGCGTGATCCAGCGCGTTGACCGGACCGTTGCCCTCGCCCGTGACGACGTAACGCACCCCCGCCGCCTGCAGCTTGACGGTCGCCTCGGAGACGGCCTCCTCGCCCGGCTGGGCGTGGGTCAGCGTCTCGGTGATGACGCGCCAGCTCTCGACCTCGAAGTACGACGGCCGCTGGCCCTCGGCCTCCTCGACGAGCAGCAGTTCGAACGATGCGTCCGCAGCCTCGAAGGTGTAGCCCCGCGACTCCATCTCCTTGACCCGTGCGGTCACCCGGTTGACG
Source organism: Nocardioides sp. WS12 (assembly GCF_014108865.1). Taxonomy (NCBI): domain Bacteria; kingdom Bacillati; phylum Actinomycetota; class Actinomycetes; order Propionibacteriales; family Nocardioidaceae; genus Nocardioides; species Nocardioides sp. WS12. Next base: position 4,180,825 of record NZ_CP053928.1, read on the forward strand.
ACGTCGGGCGCGTCCGACAGGTCGAAGCCGAGCTCCTTGCCCTTGAGTTCGATCGACGCGCGACCGGCCATCTCGGACACCAGCAACCTCATGTCGTTGCCGACGCCAGCGGGGTCCATGTGCTGGTAGAGGTCGGGGTCGATCTTGATCGCGCTGGCGTGCAGCCCGGCCTTGTGGGCGAAGGCGCTGGTCCCCACATAGGGCTGGCGCGCGGCCGGCGGAACGTTGGTCACCTCGGCGACGGCGTGCGCGATCCGGGTGGCTTCACGGAGCAGGCCGGGCGGCAGCACCTGGCGGTCCAGCTTGAGCTCGAGGTTCGCGACGACGTTGACGAGGTCGGCGTTGCCGGTGCGCTCGCCGTAGCCGTTGATGCAGCCCTGGACGTGGGTGGCACCGGCATCGACGGCCGCGAGCGTGTTCGCGACGGCCAGGCCGGTGTCGTTGTGGCAGTGGATGCCGACGCGGACGCCGGCCGACTGCACGACGTCGTGCACGACGTCGGAGACCCAGCCGGGGAGCATGCCGCCGTTGGTGTCGCAGAGGGCGATCACCTCCGCCCCGGCGTCGTACGCCGCCCGCAGGACCTCGAGCGCGTAGGACCGGTCGAGCCGGTACCCGTCGAAGAAGTGCTCGGCGTCGAGGAAGACCTGCTGCCCCTCGGCGCGCAGGTGACTGACGGTGTCGCGGACCATCGCGAGGTTCTCCTCAGGCGTGGTCCGCAGGGCCTTCTCGACGTGGCCGATGTGGGACTTCGCGACGAGGGTGACGACACCGGCACCGCTGTCGCGGAGCCCCGCGACCTGCGGGTCGTCGGCAGCCCGGATGCCAGCCTTGCGGGTGGCGCCGAAAGCCGTGAGCCGTGCGTGCTTGAGGTCGAGCTCGAGGGCAGCGCGCCGGAAGAACTCGGTGTCCTTCGGGTTCGCACCGGGCCAGCCGCCCTCGATGAAGCCGACGCCGAGTCCATCGAGGTGACGCGCGATCGCGAGCTTGTCAGCGACGGTGGGGTTGAGGCCCTCCTGCTGCATGCCGTCACGCAGGGTCGTGTCGTAGACGTGGAACGCGCCGTGCAGGTCGAGCGGCTGGTCGAACTGGTTCATCAGATACTTCTGTCCATTCGGTGGTCGAGCCTGTCGAGACCCCGGGCAAAACAAAAGCCTCCCGAGAACGAGAGGCTGGCGCGTCCGGCGTGCGGACGCGCTACACGATAATGATTTTGGGGATGCTCGTGGTGCTGGTCACGCAGCCAAGTCTGCCACGAATCGCGGGCGGAGCGGATCAGAGTCCGAAAGGCCCGTTCGACCACGGGATCCAGTGGGTGCCCTGACCGGCCACCAGCACGCCGAGGACCGCCGAGACCGCGAGCAGTCCGGCGCAGCAGAACAACCAGGGCAACGTCGGGCGGCACACGGGGTAGAGCACCCGCGCGATCGGCGAGCGGAACCGACTCGCACCCGGCCCCGACCAGAGCGCCACGCCCAGCGTCGCGCCGCACGCCATCAGGGTGCTCGGCACGTCGAGGGCGAAGGCGTAACAGATCAGCCCGGCGGCGAGTCCGAGTCCTGCGCTCCACGCCACCAGCACCACGGTGCCGGTGATCGCACGGACCAGGTGCCAGGGGCTGGTCGTGATGAGTCGGAGGCCGTCGTACCACTTGATGCCCCGGACGGTACGGCGATCGGCGACCGCCGACGCAGCCAGCGAACCGGCGCGCAGCAGCCACACAGCCAGCACCACGACAAGGGTGGCAATCCACGGCGCCGCCGCGAACCCGGCACCGAGCGCGATCGCGGCCACGCCGATGGCGGTCCAGCGACGGAGACGCTCGCCCAGAGGCGCCTGGGGCTGCGGCGCGAACGGCGCGTCGGGATCGAAACCGTGCGCCTGGTCCCACTCCCGCTCGATGCGGTCCATCGCCGTCGGCGGAGGCGGCGGATGCGGCAGGTGGACGGCCGGCCCCGGAGCGGTCGGCGGCAGGGTGGTCGGCGGCAGGGCTGCCGGGAGCCCCATCTCGGTGGGCAGGGCGCGGGTGCCCACGACGGGCGGCGGAGGCGGCGGAGGAAACACGTCCGCGATCGTCCTTGGCGTCGGCGGAGCAGGCGGAGACGCCTGACCCGCGAGGGCCAGCGGCAGCGTGAAGTCGTCCTCGACAGCGGCTGGACCGGCGAAGACGCCACCCGGCGGCGGCACCGGCGGCAACTCGGGGCGGGTGCTCAACGGACGCACCCAGGCCAGCAACTCCTCGAGCAGCGGACGCTCCAGCGGATCGGGGTGCAGCGCCAGCGCGAGCACGTCGGCCAGCGGTTGCTCGATGCCGGACAGGTCGTGTTGACCGCGACGGGTGCGGTCCATGATCGCCATCGCCGGTCCACGGCCGTATGGCGCCCGCCCGGTCGCGGCATAGGCCACGGTCGCTGCCCAGGCGTGCACGTCGGCAGCGGGGGTGGCGTCGTCGCCGTACAGGATCTCCGGGGCGAGGTAGCCGGGCGTGCCCAGCAGCCAACCCGTCTGGGTGAGGCGGATGTCGTCGGCCACCCGGGCCAGGCCGAAGTCGATCAGGATCGGCGTGCGCCCCTCCATCAACACGTTGCCCGGCTTGATGTCGCGGTGGAGTACGCCGACGGCGTGGACGGCCGCGAGTCCCTCGGCGAGGCAGCCGGCCAGCCAGTGCAGGTCGCGGCCCTCGATCGGTCCTTCGGCCGCGATGTGCTCGTGCAGGGTGAGTCCGGGGACGTACCGCGTGACGACATAGGGGATCTCGGCCCACGGGTCGGCGGCGAGCATCTCGGCGACCCAGGGGCTGCGGATCCGGGTCAGCGAACTGACCTCGCGGGCAAGGCGACCGCGGGCCTCCTTGTCGCCGACGATCTGCGGCCGCAGGACCTTGAGCGCCACCCGGCGACCGTCGGAGCCCTGGGCGAGATGAACGATGCCCATGCCGCCCTCGCCGAGCTGGGTCAGCAGCGTGTAGTCGCCCACGCGAGTGGGCGCGCCACTCTCGGGTCGCATCGTCACGAAATGAGATTACCCAGCGGCGCGCGACTTCAACGTCAACTGCAGGCGTCAGCCGCGCGCGTCGAGTTCGGCGACCAGCCGCTTCGTCGCAACCCGGCGGTACGACGCGTCGGCCAGCTCCGCGATCTCGGCCCAGTCGATGTCGGGGGCAGCCAGGTCGATTGCCCGGCCGCCGTACGGACCGTAGTAGGCGGGGACGAAGAACCTGTCGTCCTCGTCGATGGCCGGCAGGTCGACGCTGTCGGGGGTGAAGATGAACGCGTTCGGCACCATCCGGTGCTCGCCGGGCCGGATCTTCTCGGACCCCCCGAAGACGGCGAAGATCTTGCCCGCACGGAACGTCGGCCGGCCGTGGCTGACCTTCTCCTCGGCGCCAGGCAGGGCCAGGCAGATCTTCCGCAGTTCGCGGAGACCCGGGTCGTCGTCGCTGAACATGATCGGGTGCGCCATGCCCGCCAGTGAAGCACTTCCCACGGACACCCCCTTGGCGCCGGCCGTGGGACGATGAGCCATGTCGCTCCTGGACCTCGGCGCCGGCGACGCCGTGCTGTTCATCCAGACCGGACTGGGTGCCGACGAGTTGCTGCCCCTGGCCAGGGAGCCCGCCCTGGCGGGACGACGACGGCTGCTCCCCCACCGTCGCGGCTACACCGGCACCGGACCCGAGCTCCCCGGCTCGATCGTCCGGGACGCCGCCGACTGTGTCGCGCTCGTGGAGTCCCTCCACCTCCCGGCGGTCGACGTCGTCGGCTACTCCTACTCAGCCGCCGTCGCCCTCGCCGTCGCCGCGCAGACGCCCAGCATGGTCCGCAGCATCACGCTCATCGAACCGCCACCGCTGATCACCAGCCACCGCGACGAATTCGTCGCGGTCTGTGCCGACCTGATGTCCGTCAGCGCAGAGCTGGGACCTACGGCAGCGCTGGAGGCTTTCTGGGACCGGACCACCACACCCGACTGGTGGTCGGCACTCGAACGGCACGTGCCTGACGCGCGGGCACAGATGCGCCGCGACGCCAGCACGTTCTTCGAGCAGGACCTTCCTGCGTTGCTGGGGTGGACCTTCACCGCCGACGACGCCCGACGGATCGCGACGCCCGTGCTGCACGTCGGCGCGGCCGAGAGTGGTCCGTGGTGGGCGGAGGTCCGCACCACCGTGCTCGCCTGGTTCCCGGGCGCCACCGACGTCGTCGTACCCGGTGCCGATCACGGACTGGTGGTCACGCACCCGGCCGACGTCGCCGGTGCGATCGCCGACTTCCTCAGCTGATCTGGTGCATCCAGCCGAAGGTGTCGTCAGCTCGGCCGAGCTGGACGCCGACGAGGGCCTCGCGGATCCGCATGGTGAGGTCCTGGCTCGGGGGCGCCGCCACGTCGCCGTCCTTGGTCTTCAAGGAACCCACGGGCGTGACGACCGCGGCCGTGCCGCAGGCGAAGATCTCGGTGATCCGGCCGCTGGCGATGTCAGCACGCCACTCGTCGATGCCGAACTGACGCTCGGTGACCTGGTGGCCCATCTTCCCGGCGAGCTCGATGATCGAGGCGCGGGTGATGCCTTCGAGGATGGTGCCGGTCTCGGGCGTGACGATGGAGCCGTCGTCGTAGACGAAGTACATGTTCATCCCGCCGAGCTCCTCGACGTACTTGCCCTCCTGGGCGTCGAGGAAGACGACCTGGTCGCAGCCCTGGGCGTAGGCCTCCTGCTGTGCGACCAGCGAACTGGCGTAGTTGCCGCCCGTCTTGGCCGCACCCATGCCACCGCGGCCGGCGCGGGTGTACTCCTCGGTGAGCCACAACGTGACGGGCTTGATGCCGCCCTTGAAGTACGCGCCCGCGGGGCTGGCGATCACCATGAAGGTGACGTGCTGGGCCGGTCGCACACCGAGGAACTTCTCGGAGGCGAACATGAACGGCCGCAGGTACAGGCTCTTCTCGCCGCCGTCCTCGTTGCCGGGCACCCAGCGGGCGTCGACCTTGACGAGTTCCTCGACAGCCTGGACGAAGTCGGCCGGCTCGAGAACGGGCAGGGCCAGGCGGTGGCTCGAACGCTTCATCCGCTCGGCGTTCGCCTCGGGCCGGAACAGCCAGAGCGAGTCATCGCCGTGGCGGTAGGCCTTCATGCCCTCGAAGGTCTCCTGCGCGTAGTGCAGGACGGCCGCAGCCGGGTCCAGGGTGATCGGACCGTAGGGCGTGACGCGGGCGTCGTACCAACCCTTCTCGGCGGTCCATTCGACGGTGAACATGTGGTCGGAGAAGTGCACGCCGAAGCCCGGATTGGACAGGATCTCTGCCAGCCGCGCGTCGTCGGTCTGTTCCGCAGAAAGAGTGGTGGTGATCTGCATGGTCATCAGGTTAGTCCTCATTAACTCAGCGCGAAACGGCGAGGACCTGGTTGCGCTCGCCGGAGTGCAAATTCCGCCGAGGCAACGCTCACTGAGCTGGGGCCTCGGCGGTCAGCCGGCTACTCGGGCAGCGATCGCGTCGCCCACCTCGGGCGTCCGACGCGACTGGCCCGGCGTGCGCGCAGCGAGGTCCGCAAGCACGGCGTTCTCGATGCGGGCGGCGGCCTCGGGGTGGCCCAGGTGGTCGAGCAGCAGGGCACCGGACAGGATCGCGGCCGTCGGGTCCGCAATCAGCTGACCGGCGATGTCGGGTGCCGAGCCGTGGACGGGCTCGAACATCGACGGCGCAGTGCGATCGGGGTTGACGTTGCCGGACGCAGCCAGGCCGATGCCACCGGTGATGGCGGCGGCCAGGTCGGTGATGATGTCGCCGAACAGGTTGTCGGTGACGATCACGTCGAAGCGCTGCGGGTCCGTGGTCAGGTAGATCATCACGGCGTCGATGTGGCTGTAGTCCGTCGTGACGTCCGGGAACTCCTTGGCCACCTCTTCGAACAGGCGCCACCAGACAGACCCGGCATTGACCAGCACGTTGGTCTTGTGGACCAGCGTCAGCTTCTTGCGCGGGCGCTTCTGGGCGCGGGCGAAGGCGTCGCGGATGACGCGCTCCACACCGAAGGCGGTGTTGACCGAGACCTCGGTCGCGACCTCGGCGGGCGTGCCGACGCGCAGCGCGCCACCGTTGCCGGTGTACGGGCCCTCGGTGCCCTCACGGACCACGACGAAGTCGATGTCGCCCTTGCCGAGCACGGCATCGGACAACGGCGACGTGGCGCCGGGGAACAGCTGCGAGGGGCGCAGGTTGACGTAGTGGTCGAGTTCGAAGCGCAGGCGGAGCAGCAGGCCACGCTCGAGGATGCCGGGGGGCAGGTTCGGGTCGTTCGGCTTGCCGCCGACAGCGCCGAGCAGGATCGCGTCCTGACGACGGATCTCCTCGAGGACGGAGTCCGGGAGCACCTCGCCCGTGGCGAGGTAGTTCTCGGCGCCGAGGTTGTACGCCGTCCGGGCGAACTTCACCTCGGCCGGCGCGGCCACCTCGAGCACCTTGAGCGCTTCGGCGGTGACCTCGGGACCGATGCCGTCACCGGCGATGACGGCGAGGTTGACCTGGCCGGTCGTGGGGGTGACGGAGCCGGCAGCAGCAGAGGATTCGGTCATGTGACTAGAGATTAGTTGTCGTCAGGACGAGCGTCGTCCCCGTCTCGCAGGGCAACCGCTGCGAACGGGTCGCCGTCGAGCAGCGCGCTGTGCAGCGGGTGTTCCGGATCGTGGCGAGCGGGACCCCATTCGGCGGCCGACAGGTCGCTGGGCGTCGAGGTGCGGTGCGTGGTCGTGAACATGGCGGGTCTACTTCCGGGTGGGTTCGCCCTGGCGTCTCCCACCGCGGCGGGTGGGCGTCAGCTCGTGGATCTCACGGGAGTCGACTGCGTCGGATCAACGGATCGCGTTGCCTGTCAGGTGACAGAGACCGATCGGTGTGTCCCGCCGCGGTGCGTCGGAGATGCGCCAAGGCTTCGATTCTGATGATCGAAGGCCAGGCAGCTGGATCAAGGGATCGCCGCAGTCACCGCGGCGAGGTGGCCTTCTTCAGGCCTCGCCGCGGCAGCCGATTACGAGAAGGGCGCCACGCATGATGGAAGAACGATAGCCGTACGTCGCGGCGTGTGTCAGGCCGATTCCACGATCCGGTCATGTTCGGTATGCGAGATCGCGGTCACAACATCTGAGACACCGGATGTAAGACTCGATGCATGAGCGCGCCCCCCGACTTGCCCGACGTGGTCAGCCGCGCCTTCGACGTGTGCCGACGGGCGGGCTACGTGGCGTTCTGCCGCAACGAGACCGGCCGGCTCCTGGCCACGCTCGCCGCAACCCGCGAGGGCCTGATGGCCGAGTTCGGCACCGGTTGTGGCGTCGGTACGGCGTGGCTGCGCTCCGGCGTCCGCAACGACAAGGCGCGGATCATCACCGCCGAGCTCAACCCCAAGCTCGCGGCCGCAGCCACCGAGATCTTCGTCGACGACCCGCTGGTCGACGTCCTTGCCGCCGACTGGTCGACGTTGATGGACAAGGGCCCGTTCTCGCTGCTCTTCCTCGACTCGGGCGACCCGTCGGCCGTGGCGGTCGACAAGATCGCCGACCTGGTCGAGCCGGGCGGCATCGTCGTCCTCGACGACTTCTTCCCGTGCGAGATGTGGCCGCCGATCACCGGCGGTCGCGTCGACACCCTGCGCGAGCAGTGGCTCACCGACGAGCGGTTCACGACCGTCGAGGTGATGGTTGCGGCCGACGCGTCAGCCCTGATCGCCACCCGCCACTGATCGTTCGTCGTTCGCGACGTTGCGGGCACTGGTCGAGCGCCCCAGCGCCCGGACCTCGGCGTCCATCCGCGGCAACAGGTCCGGCACCAGCTTCAGGATGGGCCGGGCACCCACCGCGGAGTTCATGACGTTGCGGTTGAGCCCGATCCCCCGGACCCAGCCCGGGCAGTAGACGTGGCGGGCACGCTTGTCGATGCCCTTCACGAACGCCTTCACACACGCGTCGACGCTGGTGGTCCGGTTGATCGGCGGTGGCAGCTTGCTGATCATCTCCTTGAACGTGGGCAGGTCCGCCTTGGCGTCCTGGACGAGCGGGGTGTCGATCCACGACATGTGGGCGCACCCGACCGCGATTCCCTTGTGCGCCACCTCCAGTCGCAGCGCGTTGGCGAAGTGCTCCACGCCGGCCTTGCTCGCGTTGTACGCCGCCAGTCCCGGCGACGCGGCGAAGGCGGCCAGGGACGAGACCACCAGCAGGTAGCCCTTGCTCTGCTCCAGTGCCGGGATGGACGCACGGGCGGTGTTGAAGACGCCGACGATGTTGATGTCGATGGTCCGCTGGAACGTAGCCGGATCGATCGTCAGCACCGACCCGTAGCTGGCGATGCCCGCGTTCGCGAGGACGACATCAATGCGGCCGAACCTCTCGACGGCCGCAGCGACGGCCGCCTCCATCGCTGGGAGGTCGCAGACGTCGGCGACGATCCCGACACAGCGGTCCGCGCCGATGGCCTCGACGGCGGCGTCGAGAGCAGGCGTGTCGAGGTCGGTCAGGACCAACTTCGCGCCACGTGCCCCCAGCGCCTTCGCGGTCTCGAGCCCGATGCCACGGGCGCCGCCGGTGATGAAGATGACCTGCTCGTTGATCGCCATGCGGTGATCGTGACAGAGATCGTCAGAATTCGCCGGGGGTCGCCTTGCGGACGACGATGCGGGTCCAGGCACCGAGGTAGACCCGGCCGTCGGGGCCGATCTCGCGCTTCTCCCCCGCCGGGATCGGGTCCTTGGGCAGCGAGCCGATGGTGCCGAGGTAGGTGCCATTGGACGAGCCGAGGTCCTCGACCCACCAGCGCGTGCCGTCGGTGGTCAACTGGCAGTGCCGGCGGCTGATGCCATTGTCGGCGACGAGGTCGATGTCGGGGTGGATGCCACGGCTGCGCGAGGTCCGACCCACCAGGATCGACGTCGTCTTCAGTTGTACGACGGTCGGCACCCCCGCGGACGGGAGCGGGTCCGTGGACTCCTGGTCGGCGTACCAGTCCGGGTCGATCCAGATCTCCGCCACCCACGAGCCCTTCAGGGGCGGCGCGAGCGGGGTGGCCGCGGGAGCCGCCGGAGCAGGGTCAGCGGGCGCGGCAGGCTTCGCTTCCGCCGTACCCGCGTCCGGGGCGCCGAGGTCGAGGATCGACGGCGGCGTGAACGGTCGCGGCATCGACCCGGTGGTGAAGTCGTAGCCGCAGGCCTCGCAGAACAGGGCGTTCGGCGGGTTGGTGGCCTGGCAGTGCGGGCAGGCCGTGGCGCCGGCATCAGCAGGCGCGTCGTCGGCCGGTGCCTCGGCGGGCGCGGACGGAGTACTGGATCCGCCGTCCGCCGGGATCGGCAGGCCGCAGACGTCGCAGTAGTCGTCGGACGCCGAGTCGTGCCCGGACGGGCAGGTGCTCACGAGGGGTCCTTGCGGATCCGTGTGGTCTTCGTGGAAGCCGTGTCGAGCGCCATCTCGTCGGCCTTCTCGACCGCCCGCTTCAGGCGCACGGTGCCTTCCTTCTCGTTGTCGACGTCGACGACCTTCTTCAGCTTGCTGGTCGCCTCGTCGTTGCCGGTCTCGGCAGCGAGCTGGACCGCACGGCCGAGCTTGGTCGTTGCGGTCGCCTCGTCGCCAGCAGCCTTGGCGGCCAGACCCTCCTGGATCATGTCGGCCAACTCGGCCTGCCCGGTGTAGTGGGCGACCTGCCGGTCGATCTTGGCGGTGAGCTCGGAGTTGTTGGACCAGGTGGCCTTCACCAGCGCCTGCGTGACGACGTCGTCGCCGAGCGCGAGCTGCACGCGAGCGGCCAGCTGCTCCTGACCGATCGCCTTGGCCGGCACCCGGATCGCGACGTGGTAGTCGCGGGACTCGTCGGCCCACGCACCCGTCGGGTAGTCGCCCGTGAGCGGGTTGACCGGCGTCCGACGGTTGGTGAGGTCCTCGACGGTCGGCGAGACCTGGCGGACGAACAGCACCTGCGAGCCCTGCGGCGTCCAGACCCGGAGCGAGGCGTCCGCGACACCGCGCGACATGGCGGCGCGCATGATCTCCTGGAACTGGGCCTTCATCTGGTCGGGCCGCGGAATGATGTCGACGGTCCCGAGCAGGGCCTGCGAGATCCGCCGGATCTCCGCGACCTGCCAGTCCGTGCCCGCCCCACGGCAGTCGGCCTGGAAGTAGCCGGTCGCCCGGTTGATGGCCTCGTCGAGTCGACCGGGACGCTCGCGGTTCTCACCGTCGGTGAGCAGCAGGACGTGGCGCTGGGTGGCCTCGGGCACCGAGTTGAAGAGCTGACCGGCGAGGTCGAGCCAGGTGCTGATCGCCGTACCACCGCTTCCGACGAAACGGCCGATGGCGGCGGAGGCGTCGGCCCGCGCGCGCTCGTCCATCCGGATCATGCCGGGGCCACTGGCGACCTGCGGATAGGCCAGCATCGCGCGGTCGGCGCCGGCGATGACGGCGAACCAGGTGCCGTCGACGATCTCGGCGACCGCGGCCTGCGCGGCATCCTTGGCGGCAGCCATCGTGGCCGGCCCCATCGATCCCGACGTGTCGACGATGATGATCTCGCCGGCACCACCCGATCCGGACTGCCCGGCCGTGCCGGCACCCTTGCAGGTGATCGTCACGATCGCGTTGACGTCGGTCCCTCCGTCAGCGAGGAACTCGTTCTGGTAGACGGCGGCGGTGAACTCAGCCATCGGTCGGCTCTCCTCCTGGGGTGCCCGGCACAGCGGGCGTTGGGGTCTGGTCATTGTGCCCGAGCACAGGGAAATCGACCCGGGCAAGCGCTGCAGTGATGTTGTCGTGTCCGCCGCAACTGTTGGCGAACGCGACCAGGGCCAGCGCGATGGCTGCCGGATCGGTCGCCGCCGTCGCGCGGAGTTGCTCGGCCATCGCCTCGGGCGTGGAGCAGTAGTTCCACAAGCCGTCGGAACAGGCCAGCAACCAGCCGGACTCGGTGAGTTCGAGGGTGCCGCCCGTCGGGACGAAGTCCTCCGAGTCACGGCCCAGCCACTTCGTGATCGCGTGGGCCTGCGGTCCGGTCTCAGCCGCTTCGCGGGCCATGCCGCCGGCGATCTGCTCCTGGGCGACCGAGTCGTCCACGCTCAGCTGCACGGGGGTGCCGGCGTCGGGCAGCCAGTACGTGCGGGAGTCGCCGATGTTGGCCCAGCTGACCTGGTTTCCCTCGAGGACGGCGGCGCTGAACGTCGCCGACGCGGGGTTCGTCGAGTCCGGGTCGGTGACGGCGATGATCGCGGTGTTCGCGGCTGCCGCAGCATCCGCCAACACCTTCGCGCCCGCAGCCTGCCGGCCTCCCGTCGTACCCATGCCGGCAGGGAGGGGCATCCGCAGCACCTCGCGTGCGGCGCGGGCGCCGGCCATGGAGGCGACGTCGGAGTCGACGGAGTTCGAGACACCGTCCATCACCACGAGCACCGCACGGGAGCCGGGCTCGGCACCGGCGAGCAGTGCCATCGAGTCCTCGTTGCGGGCCTTGCCGACACCCTTGTCGCAGACGCCAGCCACCCAGGGCGCCGGCTGCTCACGGAAGTGGTCGCGCTCGCTCGGTGCCTTGGTGCCGCACTTCAGGCAATAGAGATCGGGACCGACCTCTCCCCCGCACTCAACGCAAGGGCGGCGGCCGACGGGCGGCGGGTCGGGCAGTGACGACGCCGGCTTGCGCGTCGGAGCGCTGATCGGAGCGTCCCCCAGCGGGTGGTCGTCGACGGCCGCGGGCGCAGCTGGTACGGCGTCCGGCTGGCCGATCTGCGCGCCGCAGCTCTCGCAGAAGCGAGCACCGGCGGCGACCGAGGCACCGCAGGAGGGACAGGTCACGTGAGGCTCCAGTTCCGGACGGCGTTGGCCTGGTTGACCAGGGCCACCCGCTCCTTGAGGTCGATGCTGTCACGGGCAAGGGAACGCAGGGCGTTCTCGAGTCCGTCACGCACCCCGGCCTCGGTGGCGGCGACGGAGCCGATCTTCGCACCGGCCGGCACCTTGGCCGCGCCGGACACGACGGGCAGTGCCTCGCCGAGGATCCGCACGGTGAAGCGCTGGCGGGTCTGGCCGTCGACGCTGGAGGTCTCGATGGTGCGCATCGCCTGGTCGAGCACCGCAATGTCCTGGCCGCCACCGGACAGCAACACCTCGGCCCGCTGCTGGCGGCTCTCGGTGTAGCCGCGGCTCGTGGTCGGCACCAGGTCCAGCGCAGCCACAGCGCCGGCCGTGTCCTTGCGCCCGGCACGCACCCGCGCCATACCGAAGGCGGCTGGCGGGACGTAGGCGGCGTCGGTGGACGCACACACCTGGTAGAGCCCCTCGGAGACCTCGGGCAGTCCCCCGCGCTCGCACGCGAAGGCGAGGGCGAGCTTGGGCGCGAGCTCACCGGGCACCTGCTGGTAGACGGCGTTGAACGACGCCTTCGCGATCTCCCAGTCCTCGGCCTGTACGGCGGCGAGTCCCTCGATCCACAGTGCGCGCCACTCCCACGGGTCGTCGGCGAGCAGCGCCTGCGCGTGGGACTTCGCGGCCACCGGATCGACGAGGTCCAGCGAGGCACGGGACCGTGCCAGCCACACCTCGGCGCTGTCCTCGGGTGCCTGGAGCAGGTCGGCAAGGCGCTGCTTCGGGTCGTCCGAGCTGATCGTGGAGAGCCAGCTGTACTGCGGGTCGGTGGTGTCCTCGCGCAGCTTCGGCAGCTGGCTCCACTCGGTGATCGGACGGGCCGTGGCGGGCGACTCGAAGAGCACTGAGGCAGCCGACGTGGTCGCCGTACCCTGGCGGCGGCGGGCGACGATCTCGCGCAGCACACCGAGCACCTGGGTGCGCAGTTCGTCGACCGAGGCGAAGCGGTCGGCCGGATCGGGCGCACAGCACTTCGCGAGCAGGTGGTAGAGCGAGTCGTACTGCTGGAACAGCGGCGTCGCGTCCACGGGCGGCAGGCTGTGCAGGTAGGTGCCCTGGTAGCCGCGGAACTCCATCGTGAGGACGACGAGGGTGCGACCGATCGTGTAGATGTCGGACGCCACCGTCGGCCCGACCTCGGCCACCTCGGGCGCCTGGTAGCCGACCGTGCCGTAGATCGCCGACTCCTGGTCATCGATCCGGCGCACGCCACCGAGGTCGATCAGCTTCATCGCGTCGCCGACCTGGATCATGTTGTCGGGCTTGAAGTCGCAGTACACGAGACCGAGGTCGTGGAGGTACTGGAAGGCCGGCAACAGCTCGAGGATGTAGGCCAGCGCCTGGTCAACGGGCAACGGGTCGTAGGCGCCGTTGTTGGCCGACATCCGCTGCTTCAGGATCTGCTTGAGCGACTTGCCGCCGACGTACTCCATGACGATGTAGCCGGCACCTTCGTGCGTCACGAAGTTGTAGATCTCGACGATCAGCGGGTGCTCGACCTGCGCGAGGAACTGCTGCTCGGCGATCGCTGCGGCCAGCGCGTCGGGGTCGCCGGAGTTGAGCAGGCCCTTGAGCACGACCCACCGGTTGGAGACGTTGCGGTCACGGGCGAGGTAGATCCAGCCGAGGCCACCGTGCGCGAGAGCGCCCGCCACTTCGTACTGGCCGGCGACCAGGTCACCGGAGACGAGCTTGGGCGTGAAGGAGAACGGTTGGCCACAGTTGGGGCAGAAGCCCTCGCTCCGGCCCGGCACGCCGTCGATGGCGCGGCCCACGGCCTTGCCGCACTTGGAGCAACTCCGCTTGTCCTCGGGGACCTGCGGGTTGGCCATGATCGCCTTGGCGGCATCCACCGGCGGCGCAGGCGGTACGACGGTGAGGCCGGCGCCGAGGCGGGCCGACCGCATCCGCTGCGACCCGGTGCGGGTGCGGCGAGTGGCGAGGCTGCCGGTCGACCCGGCCCGCTTCGAGCCGATCGCGGCCGACTGGACGCGGCTGGCGGCCGTCGCCGCCGTACCCTCGCGGCCGGACAGCGGCTGGGACTCCTGCAGCGCGGCGACCTCGGCGACCTTGGCACCCGGCACGGCTGGCGAGCCGCAGACGTCGCAGTAGCCGTCGAGGATCCGGCCGGTGCAGCCCGCCTGCTGGCAGGTGTTGGCGGCACCGGTCGCGGCGGGCATGGAGGCTGCGGGCGTGGACGCGGCCGGAGCAGCACCTCCCCCGTTGGTCGAGCTTGTCGAGACCCCGCCGGTTCCGGCCATGCCGCACACGTCGCAGTAGCCGTCGACGATGCTGCCCGTGCAACCGGGTTGGGTGCAGGCTCCTGAGCTCATGAGGTGCTCTCTTTCGCTAGCCAGGTCTGGTAAGTGGTGACGAGTTGCCGGGCGACGGCCATCGGCGACGGGCGTCGTTCGAGGAGCCCGCGGGCGGCGCGCTCGCTCTCGACGAGGTCGGGGTGATCAGCCACGCCGGCGGCGCGGGCCTTGGCGACGTACGCATCGAGCAGCGCGACGAGCTGGGCGTGCTCCTCGAGGGCGTCGGAGTACGCGTGCTGGACGACCTCGAATGCCTGGGAAACCCGGTCCAGGCGCTGAAGATAGGCGCCGATCTCGTCCGGCGTGACCGGGACCGGACCGAGAAGTTCGACGTCGGGGACGGCGTACCGCGGCGCCGGGTCGACGGTCGCGACGCAGGTGGCGGCAAGCTTCTCGAGCGCGGCTTCACGGGCTTCGAGGTCGGCGCGCAGTTCGCGGGCCGACAGCACCTGGCTGCGGGCGTCACGGCGGCGCGCGTTGCCGACGATGAGGTCGCGTTCGAACGTCGTGGCCTCGGCCTCGATGGGACCGAGCAGGCCACCGACGTCGGCACCGCGCTCGGCACGGGCCGCGATCTCCTGGAGCCGACTCATCAGGCCGGCGAGCGTGTGGACCGCGTCGTCGCGGCGGGTGGCCGGTTCGAGGCCGACCTGGTCCCGGATCCGCTCCAGCTGGGCGCGCAGTTCACGCACCCGCGCAGCCGACTCATCAGCACCCGGGACCAGCGCCAGGCGGCTACGCAACTGGCCGGTGAGCGCGTCACACAGCCGTCCCGCTTCGGGCAGCGAGACCGCCAACCCGCCGGGCAGTTCGGTGGCGCCGTCGAGGCGTCCCCAGATCAGCGCGGAGATCCGTTCCCGTTCCTGCGTGAGCACGCGGCCGCCGTCCCAGGTCGCGGAAACCAGCTGGTACCGGTCCGACGTCGCCTTCCACAACGCGAGCGCCAGCGACATGTCGCCGGTGAGCTCGGCACCCCGGCCCGCACCGAGGGCGGCCCGGTCGAGCTCGTCGAGCTCGGAGCGCCGCGCCCGCAACCACGCGTCCAGCTCGCCGAGGTAGCGCTGGATCGCAGCAGGATCCAGCGCGTCCCCGAGCTTGCCGGGCGCGGTCGGCGCAGTGGCGGTCATCGCGGTCACCTGCTCCACGATCACCGGCCGTACTTCGGCGCGGGTGCCGAAGCGTCCCCCAGATAGGGCTTGAGCCAGGTGTTGTACGACGACTGCCACGCACCGTTGCTCCGACGCTCGTCAAGGACGGAGTTGATGAACCTGATCAGGTCGACGTCGTCCTTGTTGGCTCCGATGCCGTAGGGCTCATCGGTGAGCTTCTGCTGATCCGGTACGACGGCGTACTTGTCCTGCGCGACGAGGCCGGCCAGCACGGTGTCGTCACCGGTGATCGCCTCGACCTCACCGTTCTGGAACTTGATCAGGCAGCCGGTGTGGTTGGCGGCGGCCACCGGGACCGCGTCGGGCTCGATCCTGGTGATGTTGTCGATGCTCGTCGAGCCGGCCGGCGCACAGACGCGGAGGCCGGCCAGGTCCTGAGGACCCTTGTACTTGAGGTAGCGCCCGTCGGCGTCCTTTCGGACCAGCACCTTCTGCGTGGCGTTGTAGTAGACCGCGGAGAACCCGATCTCCGTCCAACGAGCGCAGTTCATCGTCATGTTGCGGGCGACGATGTCGATGTCACCGGACTTCAGCAGCTTGATCCGATCGGCCGCCACAATGACGCGCAGCTTGAGCTGGACGCCCAACGCACCGGCGATCGCCTTTGCGACATCGATGTCGAAACCTTCGATGGTGCTCTTGTTGAACGGATTCGCAGACCCGAGCTTCAGTGTGTCCGCCGAGACGCCGACGACGAGTTGACCACGATCCGTGAGCTCACGCAGGGCCGCAGTGCGATCGCCGCTCGACGCGTACGACTCCGTAGCGTTGTCACACTCGACGGGTACCGCCGGAGCCGCCTGACTGGACTCTTCAACGTCTGGCTTGGGAACCACCGTCGCGTCGTACCCACAAGCGCCGAGCAACAGCACCCCGGCAGCGGCGCCGAGTAGGGCGCGTCGTGTCCGGATCCAGATCATGAGAACTCCCTCCGACGCTCGCCGATACCTCGAGTAACAGCCGCGGCCGCCAGCACACCGAGCAGCAGCGTGACGCCACTCAGGATCAGTGCCAGAGTCCGGCCGCTGCGAAGGTCGTCGGTGACGTTCTCGCCCGCGGTGGCCACGATCTCCTTCGATGCGCTGTCGAACCGGTCGAGCGCAGCAGAGGATCCTTCCGTATCGGGAGTCGTCGCGAGGTCGCGTGCCGCGGCCCAGTCGCCGCTGTCATCGAGCTCGACGATCTTCTGATGGACAGCCTTGTAGTCCGTCCAGGACTCCCCGGTGTCACGCCTGAGCGATGCTTCCACCGACTTCGCGGACTCCCCCCACTGCGCCTCGAATGCCGGGCCAGATCCGCGCTTGATGAGCCGCAGGCTCTCGATTGCCTTGGAGTCGTTCGCTGCAGTACGCGCGTCCGCCTGATCAATCGCCACGGCAAGGTCACCGCCGCGCAAGCTGTCATTCGAATTATCGCGCAGCAGTGCGGCGAATGCCGTCACGACGGTGACGACAAGCACGATCACCGCCGCGATGGCGAGGCCCTTGTTGATCCGACGACGGAAGTGTTGCGCCAACTGACGGTTGAGCCAGACGAGCGCCACCAGAGCGAGGATCCCGAGCACGAACAGCCAGAACGGGTGCTGCCCGGCCATGGCGCCCTCCGCCCGATCGGTGTTGGCCTTCACCAAGGCGTCGAGGATTGGCAGTGCCTCGCCCCGCAGGGCACTGCTCGCACCGCCGAGGTACTCCGCACCGACGGGAAAGCCCTGCCGGTTGTTGTCGCGGGCTTGGGCGACCGCTGTGGCGTAGTTGGCTACCTGCACATTGAGGTCCGCGAGGACCGCGCGATCAGCGGGCTGGGCATCGGCGGCATCGGTGATGTTGCGCAGCACCGACGCGATCGCGTCGTCGTACTCCTTGCGCTGGTCGGGGTCTTCAAGACCACCGACAAGGAACGCATTCGTCGCGAGGGCGTCGGCGCGGAGCAGCGAGGACTGGATCTCCTGGACCCGCACCAGTTGCTCGGTGTCGTCGGCCGCTCGACCGTCGGACTGCCAACCAAGGAACTGCATCAGTGCGCTCAGGATCCCGAACAGGATCGCGACGGACATGCCGATCAACTGCCAGCGGTTCAGCAGCGCGGGGGTGTCGACGAGACCTGGTGCGGGCTGGACTGCGGTCGCCTGCGCCGGCGCGGGTGCCGGTGCGGCAGCCGGGGGCGGCGGTGCCGCCTGGGGGGTGGCGGTCTGGCTCACGATTCCTCCTGGGTCTCGACAGGCTCGACCAACGGGGTCGGTTCAGGGGCCGGGCGGGCGGCCGTGGCGTCGTCGCCGAACGGGTCGACCGGTTCGGCCGGCGCGGCGTCCTCGGGCGGTACGACGACGCCGTCCTCGACGGCAGGCTCGGCCGACGCCTCGTTCGGGTCGACCACGAGGTCGTCCGGTTCGAGGGTGCGCAACTGCTCGAGCGTCGGCTCGGTGATCTCCCGCAACCGCCAGGCGTGGTGGCCGATGGCCGCCTCCAACAGGTTGCGGACGAAGCGCGCGTTGCCGAACGACGGGCCGCGGTGGGCCTCGCCGAGGATCTCGCGCAGCCGGGCAACCACGTCGTCACCGGCGTCGTAATCGGCGCCCTTGGCCATGCCGGCGAAGATCTCGGCCAGCTCGTCGTCGGTGTAGTCGGCGAAGTCGATGGTGGTGCGGAACCGGCTCTCGAGGCCGGGGTTCTCCGAGATGAAGATGGCCATCGGGAGCGGGTAGCCGGCGACGATGACGACGAGGTCGTCGCGCTTGTCCTCCATCTCCTTCACCAGGGTGTCGATGGCTTCCTTGCCGTACTGGTCACCCGAGAGCGAGTACGCCTCGTCGATGAACAGCACACCGCCCTCGGCGGACTTCACCAGCTCGGCCGTCTTCTGGGCGGTCTGCCCGAGGTAGCCGGCGACCAGCTCGGACCGGTCGCACTCGACGAGCTGACCCTTGGAGAGCAGCCCGAGGGCGCGGTAGATGCCGGCCACCAGTCGCGCGACCGTGGTCTTGCCGGTGCCGGGGTTGCCGTTGAAGACGAGGTGCCGCGTGATGGTCGGGCTCTCGAGGCCGGCCTTCTTCCGCAGCCCCTCCACCCGGAGTACGGCGGCCTGCCGGTGGATCTCGCCCTTCACGTTCTTCAGGCCGGTGAGGGCGTCCAGCTCGGCGAGGAGTTCTTCGACGCTCTTCGTCGGCTCCTCGGGCTCGGGCTCCTCGACGACCGGGGTCTCCGGTTCGGCGGCCTGGGCCTGTGTCCCCTCGGTGGTTTCGAGGCTCGGTGCTGGCGCACCTCGCACCTCAACCAGCGACGGGTCCGGCGGCACGGCGCCGTCCAGCGCACCCAGCTGGCGTCGTACCTGCTCACCGACGCGACGGACCTGGTCGAGCATGTCGTCACCGAAACCGGGGACCGGCTGGCGCTCGGGGAGGTCGAACGCTCCCCTGCCCGACGCGGGACCTTCGAGATTGCGGACGGTGAACCCGCCACCCAGTTGCGCGGTCGTCACCGTCGTTGCGGCACCGATCGCGTCAGGACCGGGCTCCCCCAGTGCGCTCCCGGCGAGGGCCACGTCGGCCAGTGCGCCGGCGTAGTCAGCCGAGTGCGTCGACTTCGCCAGCAGCAACTGCGCCATCAGCGGCGTCGGGCCGGCGCGGAACCGGTTGCCCCGCTTGGCCGCCTGGGCGTGCTCCTCGGCCGAGACCGCGCGACCGGTCTGCTCCGACCACACCACGAACGCACCGCGGGAGCGCTCGGACACGGTCGCTGCCACGGCCTCGCCCTCAGCGCGTGCGGCCGTCTCGTCGACGCCAGCAGCGCGGGCCGCAGCGACGAGCGCGGCGAGCGCGGCGGCCAGGGTCGTCGTACCGGAGTTCTTCACGGTGCTCCCAGGGTGAGGTCGGGGCCACCGTCGGACGCGTGGCCGAACTTCGCGGCGAGGAACTGCCCGTGGGCGACCAGGGCCTGGGCGTCCGCGCGGTTCGCGGCATCGAAGATCTTGTCCATGGTGGACCCGAGCAGTTCGAGTTGCTCGATGAGGATCACCAAGGCGGTCTTGTGGCCGTCGATCGGCCGGGTGTCGGCCCAGTCGCGCGGCAACCGGAGGTAGCCACCGACGGCCTCAGGCAGGTAGTCGGTCGCGGTCGCCACCACGGAGTAGCTCTCCATGCTGCCGAGCCCGAGCTGCCGCAGCCGCGGCAGCGTCTGGTGGATGGTCTGCGCGATCCGGACCACCCGCGAGATGACCACGGGCGGCGCGTTGCCCTCGCGCAGCATGGCGTTGACCCGGTTCAGCGCAGCAAGGATGTCCTGCTCGGTCGGCGCCGGCGGGACGACGTACCCCGACTCCACCACCTTCCCGGAACCCCGGGCACGCTGCCACCACGACTTCATTCCCACGCGATGATCGTCCTGCCTGCTCGTCGCCCGAGTCAGGAGATGTTGAGCGTGCCGGCGGCGTTGCGGGAGTCGTGCTGCTGCACCCGCTCGATGTAGGCCTTGGACTTCTGCACCTCGGTCTCGAGGACACCGATCGTGGTCGACATGTTGTCGAGGGCCTTGAGCTTGAACTCGTCGATCGAGTCCATGGTGGCGTAGATGTTGGCGAACGCCGCCTGCAACTGCTCCATGCCGATCGTCGAGGACGCCGCCTGCTCCTGGATCGCAGCGGAGTTCTCCTTGAGCATCTCCGAGGTGCGCTGGATCATGTTCGACGTCGTGGTGTTGAGCGCGGTGATCTGGTCGAGCACGAGCTTCTGGTTGTTCAGCGCCTGCGCCACGATGACGGCAGTCCGCAGCGCGGACATCGTCGTGGTGGACGCCCGGTCGACACCCTTGATGAGCTCGATGTTGTTCTTGATGATGATGTCGATCGCCAGGTAGGCCTGGATCGACACCGCGAGCTGCGTCAGCAGGTCCTGGTGCTTCTGGCGGACGTAGAACAGCACGTCCTGCGACAGCGTCTTGGCGGTGTCCGGGTCACTGAGTTCGAGCTCGGCGATGCGGGCCGACAGCTTCGTGTCGAGCTTCTCGGCGACGTAGATGTACTGGTTGAGGCGACCCATGACCGACCACAGGTTCGTCTTCTCGAGGTTGAGCGCGACGTTGTCCCGGGTCAGCTCGTCCTGCCCGCTGCGCAGCGAGTGCAGGATGCCGTTGAGCTGGCTCTGCGAGGACTGGTACTTGCGGAAGTAGTCCTCGATCTTGTCGTTGAAGGGCAGCTTGTCGAACCACTTCTTGACACCGGTGGCCTGCCCGGGGTCGAGGTCCTCGACCGTACGACGCAGTTCGAGCAGCGTCTTGCCGACCTTGGAACCCTGCGCGATGCCGCCTTCCTTGAGCGCCATCACCGGCTTGTCGAGCATCCGGTTGGACGTCTCGGCGGCCTTGCGGATGTCCGCGTCACCCATGGTGCGAACGTTCTCGGCCTGTGCCGCGAACTCCGGACTGCCGGCCTTCGTGCTGGTCAGCGCGGTCAGGAAGTTGTCGACCTTGGCATCCAGTTCGGGCACCATCGCAGCCGCAACCTGCGGCGCCATCTTCGGCGCTGCGGTCTCGACGACGGGCGCGGCCGCTTCCGGCGCAGTCAGCGTCAGAACGGCCTCGGGGGGTGCGAGCGGACTGGGCTCGGGGGCAGGGGCCTGGGAACCGTCGGTGGTCATGAGGGGGAGCCTATCCAGCCACCCCCCGCTTCATGCAGGGTCAGGCGACGATTTCAGGGGCAGTCTCGGGGGCATCCCCGGGCATCCCCGACTGCAGGTCCGCCTGCAGCTCGATGAGGAACAGCGGCATCAGCCACTGGGCGATCGGACCGATGGTCAACGCGAAGACGACAGTGCCGAGGCCCAAGGTGCCCCCGAGCACCAGGCCGATGACGACCACGCCGACCTCGAGGACGGTGCGGACCAGCCGGATGGAGAGGCCGGTACGGCGGTGGAGCCCGGTCATCAGGCCGTCACGGGGGCCGCGGCCCAACTGCGCACCGATGTAGAGCGCCGTGGCCAGGCCGCACAGCAGGACGCCGCCGACCATCAGGCCGATCCGGGCCGCGAGGTTGTCGGGCGCGTCGAACACGGCGAGCGTCGCGTCCGCGGACATGCCCACGACGAGCGCGTTCGCGATGGTGCCGACGCCCGGCTTCTCCCGCAGCGGGATCCAGAACACCAGCACCACGAAGCTGAACAGCACGACCGCCTGCCCGAGGGTGATCGGCACGTGGCGGATGAAGCCCGAGTGCAGCACGTCCCACGGCGCCAGGCCGATGTCGCCCAACACCATCATCGCCAGGCTGACCCCGTAGAGCGCCAGCCCGAGGAACAGCTGCGCGAGGCGTCGTACGAGACGGCCGGCACGCAGCTGCGCGATCGGGCCGAGGTCGACGAGTGCGGGCGTGGGCGAGGGCGTGGGCGAGGGGTGGACGGCCAAGGACATGCTTCCACTCTCCCCGGGATTGGACTGTTGCCAAATAGCCAATCCAGTTACAGTGGCCTGCATGGAGCAGTCCACTTTCCTCGCAGCCTCGCGACTCGCCACCCTGGTCGAAGGGTTCGACCGCTCCCCCGCGTACGTCGGCCTGGCCGACGCCCTGCGCGAACTGATCGGCGACGGCCGGATCGCCTATGGCACCCGTCTGCCCAGCGAGCGCGACCTCACCGACGCGCTCGGCGTCTCCCGGACCACCGTCACGCGTGCGTACGCCGTCCTCCGCGACACCGCCTACGCCCAGGCCCAGCAGGGCAGCGGCACCTTCACCCGCCTGCCGGGTGGGCCGACCCGCGCCCTCGACCGCGCCCTGTGGCCGACCGACGTCAGCGAGGGCGTGATCGACCTCGTCTGCGCCGCCGCCACCGCACCGCCCGGCATTGCCGCGGCCTACACCGAAGCCGCGGCCGAACTACCCGCCCATCTCGGCGGCCACGGCTACTACCCCGCCGGCATGCCCGCCCTGCAAGCCGCTATCGCTGCGTCGTACGACGCCCGGGGGTTGCCGACCGCACCGGAACAGATCATCGTCACACCGGGCGCGCTGGCCGCGACCGCAGTGATCGGCAGCGCCCTGGTCGGCCCCCGGGACCGGGTGCTGGTCGAGTCACCCACCTATCCGAACGCCGTACAGGCACTGCGGACCGGCGGCGGGCGACTCACGTCGATCCCCCTCGATCCGTCGGGCTGGGATCTCGACGCAGTGGCCCAGGTGCTGGGTCGGACCAGTCCGCGTCTCGTCCACGTGATGCCCGACTTCCACAACCCGACCGGGCTGGTGATGACGGAGGCCGAGCGCGCGACGTACGCGAAGACACTGGCCCGCAACGACGCCACTGCGGTGGTCGACGAGGCCCACCACCTGCTTCGCCTGGACGATGCGCCCGCGCTGCGTCCGTTCGCGTGCTTCAGCAAGGACGCCGTCACGGTGGGCAGCGCCAGCAAGAGCGTGTGGGGCGGCCTGCGACTGGGCTGGATCCGCGCACCCCACGCGCTCGTCGACCGCCTGACCCGGGCCCGGGTCGGCCTCGACCTCGGCGCCCCGGTGCTCGAGCAACTGGTGCTGACCCGCCTGCTCAACGGGGACCACGACGCCATGGTGGCCCTGCAGCGCGACCGACTGCGGACGCAGCGCGACGCCCTCGCCACGGCCGTGGCGACGACACTGCCCGACTGGACCTTCCGGATGCCGGCAGGCGGGATGGCGCTGTGGCTCCAGCTTCCCTCAGCAGGCGCGACGGCCCTGTCCGTGGAAGCCGAGCGACACGGCGTACTCCTGGCGCCCGGTCCGTCGTTCGCCCCGGAGGGGGGCCTGGACCGGTACCTGCGCATCCCCTACGCCGTTGACGCACCCCAGTTGGTGGAGGCGGTCAACCGGATCGCGGCGGCCTGGGCCGTCGTCGAACGAACCGCCGCCCCCCGCTCCACGAAGCGGAGCGGGAAGGCGAGCGTTCTCGTCGCCTGAGCGCGACTTGGGGTTTGTGACCGCCGACTTGGGGTTTGTGACCGCCGACTTGGGGTTTGCCGCAGCGCCGTACGACGACAAGTCACCACTCGGAGGAGGGAAACCCCAACTCGCGCGCTACAAACCCCAACTCGCGCCTAGACGACGTCGACCGCGCGGATCGAGGTGGCCTCGATGGCCGTCTCGATCTCGGCGAGGGTCTCGGCCGGGATGGCCGAGTCGACAGACAGGGCGACGAGCGCCTCGCCGCCCTTGGTCTCACGGGAGACCTGCATGCCGGCGATGTTGACCTGCGCCTGGCCGAGGATCTGGCCGACGGTGCCGACCATGCCCGGGCGGTCGACGTAGGTGAAGAACGCGAGGTGGTCGGTGGGCTCGATGTCGATGTCGAAGCCGTTGACCTCGACGAGGCGCTCGCGCTGGTGGATACCGACGAGCGTGCCGCTGACCGACACCTGCGAGCCGTCGGCGAGGGTGCCGCGGAGCGTGATCAGGTTGCGGTGGTCGGGGCTCTCGCTCTCGGTGATCAGGCGGACGGCCACGCCGCGCTCGGCGGCGAGCAGCGGCGCGTTGACGTAGGAGACCTGGTCCTCGACGACGCTGCTGAAGACACCCTTGAGGGCAGCGAGTTCGAGCACCTTGACGTCGTGCTCGGCGATCTCGCCGCGGACCTCGACGTCGAGCTGCTGGGCGACCTCACCGGCGACACCGGTGAAGATCTGGCCGAGCTTCTCGGTGAGGGAGATACCGGGACGCACGTCCTCGGCGATCACGCCACCCTGGACGTTGACGGCGTCGGGGACGAGCTCACCGGAGAGCGCGAGGCGGACGGACTTGGCGACGGCGATGCCGGCCTTCTCCTGCGCCTCGTCGGTGGACGCACCGAGGTGCGGCGTCGCGACGACGTTCTCGAGCTCGAAGAGCGGGCTGTCGGTGCACGGCTCCTTGGCGAAGACGTCGAGGCCGGCAGCAGCGATGCGGCCAGTCTTGAGGGCGTCGTACAGCGCGGCCTCGTCGACGATGCCACCGCGGGCGGCGTTGACCAGCACGAGCGAGGACTTGGCCTTCGCGAGCTGCTCGGCGCCGATGAGGCCAGCGGTCTCGGGGGTCTTGGGCAGGTGCACGGACATGAAGTCCGACTCGGCCATCAGCGTGTCGAGGTCAACGAGGCGCACGCCCATCTGCGCGGCGCGACCGGCCTGCACATAGGGGTCGTAGGCGATGACGGACATGCCGAAGGCGGACAGGCGCTGCGCGACGAGGACGCCGATGCGGCCGAGGCCGACGATGCCGACGGTCTTCTCGAACAGCTCGATGCCGGTGTACTTGGAGCGCTTCCACTCCCCGTTGCGCAGCGCGGCGTGGGCCGGCGACACGTGGCGGGCCGCGGCGAGCATCAGCGCAACGGCGAGCTCGGCAGCGGAGACGATATTGGAGGTGGGCGCGTTGACGACCATGACGCCCGACTGGGTGGCTGCCTTCACGTCGACGTTGTCGAGGCCGACACCGGCACGCGCGACGACCTTGAGCCGCTTCGCCGCGGCGAGCGCCTCGGCGTCCACCTTCGTCGCGGACCGCACCAGGATGGCGTCGACGTCGGCGATGGCGGGCAGCAACTCGGCGCGGTCGGCACCGTTGCAGTGGCGGATCTCGAAGTCCGGGCCGAGCGCCTCGACAGTGGCGGGGCTCAGCTCTTCGGCGATGAGTACGACGGGACGAGAAGTCACAGCGAGGTCCTTCACAGGATCGTGCGGGTGAAAGGGTGGGCACGGCGCTGTGCGAAGCCCAACAGTACCCGTCCGGATCGCGTGTTACTAACTTGTGAACGAGATCCGGACCGGGTCGAATCAGCCGAAGAGTCCCTGGCCGACGTACTCCCCCGCAGCCACGCCAGGAGGTACGGCGAACAGCGCGGATCCGGTGAACTTGAGGTACTCCATGAGCGCGTCGCTGGACGCCATCTGACGTTGCACGGGGATGAAGTGCGTGCGCGGGTCGCGGACGTAGGCAATGAAGAACAGGCCGGCGTTGAGCCCGCCGATGTCATCACTGCCGTCGACGAAGTTGTAACCGCGGCGGAGCATCCGGGCGCCGTCGTTCTGGTCCGGGTGGACGATCCGGACATGCGCGTCGGTGGGGATGATCGGTCCGCTGCGCCCGGGCAGTTCGAAGTCGGGGTCGGTGAACTCGTCGCCACCGGACAGCGGTGCACCAGCGTCCTTGGTGCGGCCGACGAACTGCTCCTGGTCGCCGAGCGGCTGCCGGTCCCAGACCTCGATGGTCATGTTGATGCGCCGGGTGACGAGGTAGGACCCGCCCGTGAGCCAGCCCGAAGCCTGGTCGTCGTCCTTGCCGACCCAGACGTGCTCGGCGAGCGCCTGGGCCTCCTCGGCCTTGACGTTCGCCGTCCCGTCCTTGAACCCGAACAGGTTGCGCGGGGTCGACTGGCTGGTCGAGGTCGTCGACGTACGACCGAAGCCCAACTGGGACCAGCGCACGGCGGTGACCCCGAAGCCCATCCGGACCAGGTTGCGGATCGCGTGGACGGCGACCTGCGGGTCGTCGGCGCACGCCTGGATGCAGATGTCCCCGCCGCTACGGGCCGGGTCGTCGATGTCACCGCGGAAGTGCGGCAACGGCTCGAGCGCCTCGGGTCGCTGATCGGCGATCCCGAACCGGTCCTTGCCGTCGGTGGTGCGAAACAGCGTCGGCCCGAATCCGAACGTGATCGTGAGCCGGCTGGCCGGCAGGCCGATCGCCTCGCCGGTGTCGTCGGGCGGTACGTCGGTCGCCCCCCGGACCGGGCCGACCGGTCCGGCCGAGCCACCCTGCGTCATCCGCTCAGCAGCCTCGGTCCACTGCTGGAGCAGGCCGATCAGTTCGTCGCGGTCCTCCGTGGTCACGTCCAGGGCGACGAAGTGCAGTCGGTCCTGGGCGGGCGTGACGATGCCCGCCTGCCTTTCCCCACGGAAGGCGTACGACGACACGACCGCCGCGGCGGCGTCCTCATCGGCGGTGCCGCGCCCCGCGACGAACGCGCCGGCCACCCCGGCGACGGCCCCGACACCGATGCCACCGCCGAGGAGCCCGCGCCTGCTGACCTTTGCTGCCCCTGTTGTCATCGTCAGGAGACGACCGCAGCGGTGAGGTGGGACAGCGGCTCGGAGAGCGTGTTGACGGCGGCGGCCAGCTGGTCGACGTCGTCCTTGGTCAGCTCGTCGTAGTAGACGAAGCCGTCCCCCTTGCGGTGGCCGTCGAGCAGCTCGTTCAGCTCGGTGAAGCGGGTGGTCAGCTGCTCGGCGAGCTCGGCGTTCTTGGTCTCCAGCACGGGCTGCACGCCCTCGAAGGCGATCCGCGCGCCGTCGACATTGGCCTGGAAGTCCCACAGGTCGGTCCGCGACCAGAACTCCTCCTCGCCGGTGACCTTGCCGGTCGCGACCTCTTCGAGCAGGCCGCGCGAGCCGTTGGCGATGGCGTCGAGCGGGTACTCCAGCGCGCCGGTGCCGGTGGCCTGGACCCGCTTGTCGAGCTCGACCGTGTTGGCGAGCAGGTCGTCGGCGTACGTCGCGCGCTCCTCGGGAGTCCACGCAGCGTACTTCTCTGCACGGGCCGGCCAGAGGTCCTTCTCGATCGCGTGCCAGCCGGTCCACTTCTCGCCAGCGGCGAAGTCGACGTCGGCCTCGCGGGCATCCATCTTCGGGTCGAGGTCACCGAACGACTCGGCGACGGTCTCGATCCGCTCCCAGTGCTCGCGGGCGACCGGGTAGAGGGCGCGGGCCTCGTCGTCGGAGTCGCCGGCCTTGTAGAGCTCGACGAACTCCTTCGTCTTCACCAGCAGCTGCGAGGTCTGGTCCTGGACGTAGGCGCGGTAGTTGTTGGTGGCCTGCTCGATGAGTTCGGCCTCGTCGGCGCTGACCGTCACCTTCTCGTCGGAGGAAGTGACCTTGAAGTCGGCGCGGATGCCTTCGCCGACCATGCCCGGCTTGCATGCGGTGACGTACTCGCCCTCGGGCACCGTGACGGTGAGCGTCTTGGTGAGGCTCGGCCCAATGTTCTCGACCTCGCCGACGATCCGGAGCCCGTCCTCGGCCAGCAGGTAGAACTCGGTGACGTCGGAGCCCGTGTTGGAGACGTCGAAGCTGATCGTGCCCGCCGGAGCGGTCTTGGCCGAGACGTCGCAGGCGTCCTTGGTCGACGCGACAGCCAGCGTGCGGGCATCGCCGCTCTCGGAATCGGGCGAGGCGTTCTCGGTGCATGCAGCGAGGGCGGGTACGACGGCCAGCGTGGCCAGCGAGGCGAGCAGGGTCTTGCGCATGGAGTCAGTTCTCCTGGGGTGAGCGTTGGGATCGGACAAGTCGGGACTGGATGAGTCGGGGGCGCAGCAGGAACAGGGCGCCGACGGGGATCACGTAGGCCAGCCATGCGGCGGCCTCGAACTTCGTGGTGACCGGCGAGAAGTTGAAGACGCCCTTGAGGACGGTGCCGTACCAGGAGGAGGGCGGAATCGTGGCGGAGACGTCGAAGGCGATGTCGTGCAGGCCCGGCAGGATGCCCGCCTCCTGCAGGTCGTGGATGCCGTAGGCGAGCACGCCGCCCGCCACGAGGATCAGGAACGCCCCGGTCCAGGTGAAGAAGACGGAGAGGTTGAGGCTGATCGCGCCGCGATAGATGAGGTAACCGAGGACGATCGCGCAGGCGATGCCGAGCGATGCACCGACCAGGGGTTCCCAGGTCTGGGCGACGACACCGGTGGCCTCGCGGGTGCCTGCCTGCGTCGCTGCCCAGAGGAACAGCGCCGTCTCGAGACCTTCCCGCCCGACGGCGAGCATGGCAACGAGCGCGAGGGACCAGCGGTTGCCAGAGGCGGCTCGATCGATCTGGCCCCGCAATTCCGCGCCCAGCCCGCGGGCCGCCGTGGCCATCCAGAAGATCATCCAGGTCACGAAGGCGACCGCCACGAGCGACAGCAGTCCGCCGATCGCCTCCTGCGCCTCGAAGGTCAGTCCGCGCGGGCCGAAGGTGAGGGCGGCACCGAAGGCCAGCGAGATCGCGACTGCGATGCCGACGCCCAGCCAGATCCGCGGAAGGAGCTCACGCCGATCGGTCTTCACGAGGTACGCGATGAGGATGCTCACCACGAGCGCGGCCTCGAGGCCTTCGCGGAGTCCGATGAGGAAGTTGGCGAGCACGAACCGGCAATCTACGCCCCTTTGCTTAGCCTCACCTAACCGGGCCGCTTTCCGGGATCACGGGACCGGCGTAACCTCCGTTCATGGGGACTCCCGTCATGGGGTACGGGTCGCGCGCGTTGCTGGCGTTCGGCGCGCTGGTCCTCGCTCTCTGCGTGCTGGTGACCGCGTCCGGCGAAGGCCTGCAGTCGATCGCGCGCGACGACCGCGCCCCCGCTGAGCCACGTGACGAGGACGCGCCCTCCGCCCCCGAGGGCGACAACGAGGAAGCCGTCGAGCGGGACCAGTTCGAGGAGAACGACCAGGACGACGCCACACCGACCTCGTTGCTGTCGGGCCGGCTCGCCGCGCTCGTCCTGCTGGCCGCCCTCATCGCCCTGGTCATCGGCCTGATCGCCCGCCTGCGGGTGTCGCTACGGCGCCGCCGCCTGTCCGGCGACCATCTGCGCCCCACACTGCTCCCCTCGCCGCAGCCCGATCCCGACGAGGACACCGACGAGGTCCTGGCCGAGGCACTCGGCGGAGCCCTCGACGACCTCACCCACGGTTCGGCGCGCAACAGCATCGTGGCCGCGTGGCTGCGACTCGAGCAGGCCTCCGAATCGGACTGGTTCGAACGCAATCCCGCCGACACCCCGAGCGAATTCGTGGAGCGGGTCCTGTCGTCGTACACGCTTGATGGAGAGGTGATCGGTCGACTGGCCGGCCTCTATCGCGAGGCGCGCTTCTCCTCCCACCCGATCACCGATCGGCAACGCGACGAGGCAGCGGCCTGCCTGGCCACGTTGCTCGACGGACTTCGCACCCGAGCGCCGGGAGGCCACCGATGATCGTTGCCTGGGTCTGCGCCGCCGTGGCGGTGGGCGGGTTGCTCGTCTACGCCATCGCCGTCGCGAACGATGTCGTGTCGCCCGCCTGGCCGGAGGACGAGCCCCTCCACGTCCGCGACAACCGGGCCCACGACCTCGAACTCACGCACCTCGCGCGACTGCTGGGCGCCCGTGACCCGGCCACCGTGCACGCCCAACTGTTCGGCATCGTCGACCGTTTGTTGAGTACGACGTCCGTGCTCGCCGGACCTGCAGATGTCGACCCGCGGGCGGCCCTGCCCGCCGCCGTACGACGGTTCCTGGAGGCACCACCCCTCGACTCGCCCGACCGCTACCGGCGCGACCTGGCGACCGCCCTCGACGCACTCGAGGCGCTGTGAGTCCGGCCGAGGCGTCACGCCTGGCACAGCAGGTCCTCGACGAGGTGGAGACCGCAGTGGTGGGCAAGCGCGATGCGCTCACCTTGGTGCTGGCGGCTGTCGTGGCCGGCGGACACGTGTTGCTCGAGGACTTCCCCGGCCTCGGCAAGACGCTCGCAGCGCGATCGTTCGCGCAGGCACTCGGGCTGGACTTCAAGCGCGCCCAGTTCACGCCCGACCTGTTGCCGGCCGACCTCACGGGGTCGTTCATCTACAACCAGCGCACCTCGGAGTTCGAGTTCCGGGCCGGGCCGTTGTTCACCGGCCTGCTGCTGGCCGACGAGATCAACCGCACGCCACCGAAGACGCAGGCCGCGTTGCTCGAAGCGATGCAGGAGCGGCAGGTGACGGTGGAGGGCGAGACCTTCCAGCTGGCTGCGCCCTTTCACGTGCTGGCGACGGCGAACCCGATCGAGTACGAAGGCACCTATCCCCTGCCCGAGGCCCAGCTCGACAGGTTCCTGTTGCGGGTCGACTTCGGCTACCCCGAGGCCGCCGAGGAGTGGGAGGTGCTGCGCCGTCGCCTCGCGCGCGGACAGGAGGAACAGACGGTCCGGACCGTGATCGACGCCGCCGGCCTGATGGCCATCCAGGGTGCGGTCGAGACCGTCACCGTCGACCCGGACGTCGGCCGCTACTGCGTGGCGCTGGCCGGCGCGACCCGGAGCCACCACCACACGCTCGTCGGCTCCTCGCCGCGTGGAGGTCTCGCGCTGATGCTCGTGGCACGTGCGTTCGCGGTGATCGCCGGGCGCGACTACGTGACGCCCGAGGACGTGAAGGCGGTCGCCGTCCCGGCGCTCGCCCACCGGATCACGATCCGCCCCGAACTCTGGATGAGCGACGTGTCCGGACGATCCGTGGTCGCCTCAGTCCTCGGCCACGTGGCCGCGCCCGCCGCTGCGTCGACGTCAAGGGAACGCATCCGGTGAGCGACTGGCGCGCAACCCATGCCCACCTGCGCGCCGCGGTCGCGGGCTTCGGCCTGCTGGTGGCCGGCCTCGTGCTCGGCCGGGTCGACGTCGTACTCCTGGCCTCGCCACTGGTGTTGATCGCGATGGCCGGCCAGGCGTCACGGCCGGACGAGTCGCCGACCGCGCGCGCCACCGAGGGCGCGCTGACCGTCCACGAGAGCGAGGAGTTCGGCTGGCGCACGGTCGTGACGGGCATGCCTCCGGGCGGCACCCTGGCTGCCTTTCACCCAGGCCAGCGCTGGCTGGACATCGAACCGGAGGACGGTCGACTGGCCGCTGCACCCGACGGCACCGCGACCGCCGACGTCGCGCTGCGGGCGACCCGCTGGGGACGGCGTCGCCTCGGCGGCCCCGTCATCACGGTGTACGACGCCTGGGGCGCCTGGCGCTGGACGCCGGATCCGTTCCCCGGGCTCCAGGTGACGGTGCTGCCCGCGACGGAACCCTTCGACTCGTCGGCGCCGGCACCCCACCCCCACGGCCTGGTCGGGATGGAGCGAGCCGGCCGACCGGGCGAGGGTACGGAGTTCGCGAAGGTGCGGGCCTTCGAGCCGGGCGACCGGTTGCGCCGGATCCACTGGCCGACGTCGGCCCGGACAGGGCGACTGCACGTCACGGCCACCTACGCCGACCAGGACGCCCATGTCGTGGTGCTCGTCGACGCGGTCAACGACGTCGGCGACAGCGAGGGGATTTACGGAGCCCACAGCAGCATGGACCTCACGGTGCGCGCAGCAGCCGTGCTCGCCGATCACTTCCTGCGGCGCGGCGACCGGGTCGGGATGCGGGTGTTCGGGGCCTGGGGCGTGAGCTTCGTGCCGTCCGCGGCAGGCCGGATGCAACTGCGCCGGTTGCTGGACACGCTGTCGCTGATCGAGCCGGGCACGGCTCGCGGCGAGGATGCGCTCGCTGCCCGGCAGGCCCTGGGCGCCGGGACGCTCGCCCTGATGCTGTCGCCCCTGATCGAACCAGCGTCGACGCGGCAGGTCGCGATGCTGACCAGCGCCGGGATCGACGTGGTCGTGATCGACACCCTGCCGAAGGAGCTCGTCGAGGGCGTCGGGCCGGGCACGACCGAACAGGAAGCCCTCGCCTGGCGGCTGCGAATGTTGCAGCGCCGACTCGAACGCGACCAGATGGCGTCCCTCGGCATCCCCGTCGTCACGTGGACCGGTCCGCACAGCCTCGACCAGGTGCTCCGCGACCTCACCCGCCGTTCGGCAGTCCCCCGGTTGGGGCGCCGATGAGCACCACCAGCGGACTCACCTTTCGGGACCGGCAAGGCCATCGCATCGGCACCCTGAGTGTGGCGAATGTGCTGGCGTGGCTGGCGATCGTGGCGCCGATCGTCATCGCCGCCCAGGTCATCCGCACGGCGGCTCCGGCCTCGCCGTGGTGGCCGGCCGTGGTGCTCGTCCTGCTGGCCGTGGCCACGGCCGATCTCCCCGACAGCATGTTCCCGCTCTCGACCGTGCTGGCGACGGCGGGCTGGTGGATCGCGACGGTCGAGGACGTGCGGCTCGGGCCGACGGTCGTGGTTGCGTTGTCCCTGCTCGTCTTCCACGTCGCCGCCGGCCATGCCGCGCTCGGCCCTCCGGGACGCGACGACGACGCCGCAGTACTCCGAGGTGTGGTGGCGCGCATCGCCCAGGTGGGAGCACTGACCGTCGTCCTCGCGGCGGTCGCCGGCGTCACGACGGGGCGGGTCGACGTACCGCCGGTGGTGCTCGGTCTGGCGCTGATCTCGACAGGCGCACTGCCCTGGTTGGCGGGTCGCTGGAAGCGATTCGGCGCGGGACACTAGTGTCGGCCACGCAGGAGTACGTCAGTCGACAAGGAGTCAGCCATGCGGGTGTTCACGACGTTCGAAGAGGTTGCCGAAGCAGCAGGCACCGAGCTCGGAACCACGGAGTGGGTCACCATCGACCAGCGCCGCGTGAACCAGTTTGCTGACGCGACCGGCGACCACCAGTGGATCCACGTCGACATGGAGCGCGCCAAGAACGGCCCGTTCGGCGGCACCATCGCCCACGGCTACCTGACCCTGTCGCTCGTCCCGTGGCTCGGCAGCCAGGTCTTCACGCTGCGCACCCCGGGCGCGAAGCTGAACTACGGCGTCAACAAGGTCCGCTTCCCCACTCCGCTCCTCGTCGGCAAGCGCGTCCGGCTGACCGTGAAGATGGGCGACGTCGTCGACATCCCCAGCGGCAAGCAGCTCACCGTGCAGCACACGATCGAGATCGAGGGCGAGGCCAAGCCGGCCTGCGTCGCCGAGACCGTCGTCCTGCTGCTGCCCTAGGTTTCGAGGCTCGCTGGCGCTCGCACCTCAACCAGCGGTGGAGCGAGTCGACCAGGCCTGGTCGATGGCCTGCTCGAAGACTTCGGTCGGCTGCGCCCCGGAGATCCCGAACCGCTCGTCGATGACGAAGAACGGGACGCCACTGGCGCCGTAGGCCCGCGCCTGCGCGATGTCGGCCATCACGTCGTCGCGGTACTCCTTGCTCGCGAGCACCTCATCCACGCGAGCTGTGTCGAGCCCGGCCTTCGCGGCCGCGGCCCGCAGCACGTCGAAGTCACCGAGCGACTCCCCACGGGAGAAGTACGACGCCAGGAGCTCCTCGAGCAGCGCGTGCTGGAGTCCGTGCTCCTTCGCGAGGTGGAGCAGCCGGTGGGCGTTGAGGGTGCGGGTGTGCGTGGCGTCGGCGTAGTCGAACTCCAGCCCCTCGGCGGCGGCGAGTTCCTCGACGTTCGCCATCATCGCCCGGGTGCCGGCCTCGTCCTTGCCGTACTTGCGGCCCAGCGCCTGCGCGATGCTCTCGGTCCCGACCTCGGGTGCGAACGGGTCGAGCTCGAACGAGCGGTAGACCAGCTCGATCTCCTCGCCGTGCTCGAAGCCCGTCTCTGCCAGATTCTTCAGCGCCTTCTCCAGTCGGCGCTTGCCGATGTAGCACCACGGACACACGACGTCAGCCCAGATCTCGATACGCACGTGGGGTCGAACAACATGAGGGTCCGGGTTGTTCCGACCCCGAGAGACCTCAGGGTCCGGTCAGGGGTGGATCAGGGGATCTGCCCGACGCGGCGGACCGCCGTGCTCCGCGAGTCTTCTCGACATGATCACTGTCGAGTCACTCTCCAAGTCCTACGGCGGCTTCAAGGCCGTCGACAACGTGTCGTTCACCGCGCTGCCGGGCCGGGTCACCGGGTTCCTCGGCCCCAACGGTGCCGGCAAGTCGACCACCATGCGCGTCATGGTCGGCCTGACCGCCCCGGGCAGCGGCGACGTCCACGTGCTCGGTCGCCGGTTCCGCGACCTGCCCGACCCGGGCCGCGAGGTCGGCGTCCTCCTGGACGCTTCCGCCCAGCACGCCGGTCGCACCGGCCGCGAGATCCTCACCATCGCCGCCCTGACCATGGGCCTGCCCCGCACCCGCGTCGACGAGATGCTGGAGCGGGTCAGCCTCACGCCGGACGAGGCCAGCCGCCGGGTCCGCAACTACTCCCTCGGCATGCGCCAGCGCCTCGGCATCGGCACCGCCCTGCTGGGCAACCCGCAGGTGCTGATCCTCGACGAGCCGGCCAACGGCCTCGACCCGGCCGGTATCCGCTGGATGCGTGACCTGCTCCGCGGCTTCGCCGACGACGGCGGCACCGTGCTGCTGTCCTCGCACCTGCTGCACGAGATCGAGGTCATCGCCGACGACATCGTCGTGATCGGCAACGGCCGGATCGTCGCCCAGGGCACCAAGGACGAGTTGCTCGCCGGCGCCGGCACCCTGGTCCGGGCGACCGACGGCGTCGCCCTCGCCACCGCCCTGACCAGTGCCGGCATCACCGCCCGCCCGACCTCCGGCGGTGCCGTGCTCGCCGAAGGCGAACTGGCCCGCGTCGGACAGGCCGCCTTCGCCGCCGGCATCGCCGTCACCGAGCTCCGTGCCGCCGAAGGTGCGGGCCTCGAGGAGATGTTCCTGTCGCTCACGGCCGAGAGCCAGCGCGACGTCGCCAGCCACACCGATCCTGAAGGAGCAGCGGCATGACCGCCACGACCCTCGCCCCCCGGGACGTCGTGGCGCCCAGCCGCACCGACGTCCGTCCCGCGCCATCGCGGATCCCCTTCCGCCGCGTGCTGAACGTCGAACTTCGCAAGATGTTCGACACCCGCTCGGGCTTCTGGCTGATGGCGAGCATCGTCATCGCGTCCGTGATCGCCACCGCGCTCACGATCATCCTGGGCGACCGGGAGGACCTCACTTTCGACTCGTTCGCCGCAGCGGTGGGCAGCCCCATGTCGATCCTGCTGCCGATCATCGGCGTGCTCGCGGTGACCAGCGAATGGAGCCAGCGCACGGCACTGACCACCTTCACGCTGGTGCCGCACCGTCGTACCGTCCTCGGCGCGAAGCTGCTCAACACCCTGGTGATCGGCGCGATCTCCATGCTCGTCGCCCTGGGCGTGGGCGCCCTCGGCAACCTGGTCACGTCCGCGATCAACGGCACCGACCCGGTCTGGGACATCGCGTTCTCGACGTTCGCCCAGATCGTGCTCGCCAACGAGCTCGGCATGCTGCTCGGCTTCGCGCTCGGCCTGCTGTTCCGCAACTCGCCGGCCGCGATCGTCGGCTACTTCGTCGTCAACCTGGTGCTGCCCGGCTTGTCCGGTGCACTCGGCGCGGCGCAGGAGTGGTGGGCGGACAACGCCGGCTGGTTCGACCTGAACCAGACCCGCTTCCTGTTGTTCGACACCACCCTCACCGGCCAGGAGTGGGCACAGCTCGGCCTCACCTCGCTGCTCTGGATCGCCCTGCCGCTCGCCATCGGCCTGCGCCTGGTACTCCGCTCCGAGGTGAAGTAGCCATGACCACCTCGGAAGTCGAGGTCCGCACGGGTGTGGGCGCCGCGCCCACCGCCGCCGTCCCCGCCCGTGCCGTCCCGGCAGCGACCCCGTTCCGCCGCGTGCTGAACGTGGAACTGCGCAAGATGTTCGACACCCGCTCGGGCTTCTGGCTGATGGTGAGCATCGGGGCACTCTCGGTCATCGCGACCGCCGCGGTCATCATCTTCGCGTCGGACAGCGACATCACCTACGAGAACTTCGCGACCTCGATCGGCCTCCCCATGTCGATCATCCTGCCGATGATCGCGATCCTCGCGGTCACCAGCGAATGGAGCCAGCGCAGCGGGCTCACGACGTTCACGTTGGTGCCCGGTCGTGGCCGGGTCATCGGAGCCAAGGCAACGGCGACCTTCCTGGTCGGCGTCGTGTCGATGGCCGTCGCCTTCGCGGTCGGTGCCCTCGGCAACCTCGTCGGATCCGCCATCGTCGGCGTCGACACGGTCTGGAACATCCCCTTCTCGACGGTGCCGCAGATCGTCCTCGGCAACCTGGTCGGGATGGCGATCGGGTTCACCCTCGGCGTCGTGCTGCGCAGCTCCCCGGCAGCGATCGTCGGCTACTTCGTGGTGTCGCTGGTGATGCCGGGCATCCTGGTGCTGCTCGCCGAGGTGCGCGACTGGTTCTCCGACCTGCAGCCGTGGGTCGACTGGAACACCAGCCAGGTGAACCTCTTCGAAGGCGCCACGGACACCGCCAAGGAATGGGCGATGCTCGGCTCCACGACCGCCATCTGGATCGTGGTTCCCCTGATCATCGGGGTCTTCTTCCTGCGGCGGTCCGAGGTGAAGTAGCTCCACCTTGGTGGGTCAGCGACTGACGACCTCGGCCGCCTGCCGGGCGATCTCCAGCTCTTCGTTCGTCGGTACGACGAGCACCCGCACCCGCGAGCCGGGGGTCGCGATGTCGCGCGCGGACCGGTCGGGCGCCGCATTCGCCCCGGCGTCCAACTCGATCCCGAGGACCGACAGCCCCTCGAGCGCCCGTGCCCGCACCGGCGCGGAGTTCTCCCCCACCCCGGCGGTGAAGACGACCGCGTCGACCCGGCCGAGCGCGGCGGTGTAGGCGCCGACGTACTTTCGCAGGCGGTAGCAGTAGACGTCGAGCGCCTGCTCGGCTGCGGCGTCACCGCTCTCGGCGGCCGCGACCAGGTCGCGCATGTCCTGGCGACCCGAGAGGCCGAGGACGCCCGAGC
Source organism: Nocardioides sp. WS12 (assembly GCF_014108865.1). Lineage (NCBI taxonomy): Bacteria > Bacillati > Actinomycetota > Actinomycetes > Propionibacteriales > Nocardioidaceae > Nocardioides > Nocardioides sp. WS12. The sequence continues at coordinate 4,217,606 of NZ_CP053928.1, forward strand.
GCTTGTTGAGCAGGTCGTCGATGTCGTCGATGTCCATGCCGGCGGTGCGGGCGAGGTGGAAGACGATCGCCGGGTCGACGTCGCCGCTGCGGGTGCCCATCACGAGCCCCTCCAGGGGCGTCAGGCCCATCGACGTGTCGATGGACGCGCCGCCGCGGACTGCGGTCGCGGACGCACCGTTGCCGAGGTGCAGCACGATCACGTTGGTCTGTTCTGGCGTGCGACCCAACAGACGGGCGGCCTCGCGGGAGACGTAGGCGTGCGAGGTCCCGTGGAAGCCGTAGCGGCGGACCCGGTGCTCGCGCGCCACCTCGGCGTCGATCGCGTACGTGTAGGCACGGGCCGGCATCGTGCTGTGGAAGGACGTGTCGAAGACCGCGACGTGCGGCAGGTCCGGGAACTCCGCCCGGGCCACCCGGATCCCCGCCAGGTTGGCCGGGTTGTGCAGCGGAGCGAGGTCGACCAGTTCGGTGACGACCCGCACGACGTCGTCGTCGATCACGACAGGGCGGCCGTACTCCTCACCGCCCTGCACCACGCGATGTCCGATGGCGATCAACCCCACCTCGTGCAACTGCGGTCCGTGGTCGGCGAACGCCTCGGTCATCGCAGCCATCGCCGCATCGTGGTCAGGTACGACGCGGTCGAGGACGTGCTTCTCCCCCTGGACCTCGTGCGTGATCACCCCACCCGCGGCGCCGATCCGCTCGACCAGACCCGTCGCCAGGACGTCCCCGTCGGCGGCGTCGACCACCTGGTACTTCAGCGACGAGGAACCGGAGTTGATCACCAGCACCCGGGTCGTCACGAGGTGCCCTGTGCCTGGATCGCGGTGATCGCGACCGTGTTGACGATGTCCTGGACCAGAGCGCCGCGCGACAGGTCGTTGACCGGCTTGCGCAGGCCCTGCAGCACCGGGCCGACAGCCACCGCGCCCGCCGAGCGCTGCACGGCCTTGTAGGTGTTGTTGCCCGTGTTGAGGTCCGGGAAGATGAAGACCGTTGCCTTGCCCGCCACTTCGGAGTCCGGCAACTTCGACTTCGCCACCGACACGTCGACCGCGGCGTCGTACTGGATCGGGCCGTCGACCACCAGGTGCGGCGCCCGCGCATGCACGAGTTCGGTGGCCTTGCGCACCTTGTCGACGTCGGCGCCCGAGCCGGACTCGCCCGTCGAGTAGGACAACATCGCGATCCGCGGCGTCACGCCGAACTGGGCGGCTGTCGCTGCCGACGAGATCGCGATGTCGGCGAGTTGTTCGGCGGTCGGGTCGGGATTGACGGCGCAGTCGCCGTAGACCAGCACCCGGTCCTCGAGGCACATGAAGAACACCGACGACACGATCGAGACGCCCTCGATCGTCTTCACGATCTCGAAGGACGGCTTGATGGTGTGCGCCGTCGTGTGCCGGGCACCGGAGACCATCCCGTCGGCGAGGCCGAGCTGCACCATCAGGGTGCCGAAGTAGGAGACGTCGGAGACGATCTCCCGGGCCCGGTCGACCGTCATTCCCTTGGCCGCCCGCAGTTCGGCGTAGACGTCGGCGAACCGGTCACGCAGTTCGGGGTCGAGCGGCGACAGCACCTTCGCGGCGGCCAGGTCGAGGCCCAACTCACTGCCGCGAGCGCGGATCGCGGCCTCGTCGCCGAGGATCGTCAGGTCCGCGACCTCGCGAGCGAGCAGCGTGCTCGCGGCGCGCAGGATCCGGTCGTCGTCACCCTCCGGGAGTACGACGTGGCGCCGGTCGGCGCGGGCGCGTTCGATGAGGTCGTACTCGAACATCAGCGGCGTGACGACCTCCGCGCGCGGCACGTTCACGGCCGCGAGCAGGGCCGCACCATCGACGTGCTGGGTGAACGTGGAGCGGGCCGTGTCGAGCTTGCGCTGCGAGCCGGTCGACAGCAGTCCTTTCGTCTCCGCCACGCGACGGGTCGCGTCAAAGGTGCCGAGCGAGGTGGTGACGATCGGCAGTCGCTGGCCCCGCCCGCCGATCAGGCGTCGTACCGAATCGGAGGGGAGGTAGCCACCGTTGAGGATCAGGCCAGCCAACGACGCGAAGCCCTCGGCTGCGTGGGCCGCAACCATCGCCAGGACGACGTCCGAGCGGTCGCCCGGCACCACCACGACGGCGCCGTCGACGATCCGGTCGAGGACGTGTTCCATGGTCATGCCGCCGACGATGATGTGCTCGGCCTCGCGCTCGAGCAGTTCGGGGTCCCCGGCGAGCAACGCGCCGTCCACCGCTTCGACCAGGTCGCCGAGGGTGGGCGCCGACAGCAGCGGGACATTCGGCATCACCCAGGTCGGGACGGTGACGCCCTCGAGGGCCGCCTGCACCGCCTCCAGTTCGGCCGGGTCAGCCCGGTTGGCCACCACGGCCACCACCTCGGCATGTCCGGCGCGGAGTTCGGCCGTCGCGATGTCGACCATCTGGCGTACGTCGCCGGCGTGGCGATCCACGGCCGAGACGACAAGCACGACGGCCGAGCCCAGGTTGGCCGCGATCCGCGCGTTGTAGGCGAGTTCGGCGGGACCGGCGACGTCGGTGTAGTCGGATCCGACGATCACCACCACGTCGCAGAGGTCCTCGATGCGGCGATAGCGCTCGATGATCCGGGCCAGCGCCGCTTCCGGGTCGGCATGGACGTCGTCGTACGTGACGCCGATGCACTGGTCGTATTCGAGGTCGACGCCGTCGTGCCCGAGGAGCAGCGCGAGCACCGAGTCGCTGTGCTCATCGGCGCGGGCGATCGGCCGGAAGACCCCGACCCGCACCTGGGGCGCGAAGAGTTCGACGAGTCCGAGGGCGACCGACGACTTGCCGGTGTGGCCCTCCGGGGAGGTGACGTAGACGCTGCGCGCCATCAACGCTGGCCTTCGAGGACCTCTGGATCAAAGTCCGGCAGGAGCTCGACCAGCGGGACCTCGAGGACCTGGCTGAGCGCGATCAACGTGTTCAGTCGCGGGTTCATCGGTGTGCCCGGGCGGGACTCGCCCTTCTCGAACTTCTGGTACGTGTAGCCCGCCAACCCGGCCAGGTGCGCGACACGCTCCTGACTGAGATCCCGCGCCATCCGGGCCCGGTGCAGGTTGTGCCCGAGTTCACGGGCATAGGTCTCCCAGCTGAGGTCAGAACGCTTCGCCGCCACGGCATCATCATTCGCACCATCCCACCTGTTTGCGACCATACGCGTATGGTTTTACCTTGAGGCGGACAAGCCTGTGGACAACGGGCACTCCGACGGCACCGATGTCGCCGGTCCCCCGTAGGTTCCAGATCTCGACGACGACTTGGGGGTGACAGGTGACGGGCAGTAGTACTCCGACCTGGCTCGACGAGCCCTGCCCGCCCTGGTGCGTGCGCGCTCACCTGGAGGACGACCACCCCGAGGACCGCTACCACCAGAGCGAACCGTCGTTCTTCGCCGGCGTCGCCGGCGCCGGCGACCAGGTTCCGCTGACTGCCTCACTGACGCCCCTGACGCTGACCATTCGCATTGGCCGCCACGTGGGCGAAGCAACACCCTGGGTGGTGATCGAGTCACTGGAGGCTCGTCACCCGCGCCTGGTCCTCGCCGAGAAGGCCGCCTTCGACCTGTGGCAGCGACTCGACCACCAGTTGGCGCGACTCTGACCGGCGAACGCACGAGGCCCCCGGACCAGTCGGTCCAGGGGCCCCGCAACGTACGACGTCAGGTCAGCGCGCGGCCGAACCCTCGGTGTAGTCGTCGTCGGTCTGCTTCCAGGAGAAGTGACCGCGCAGCGTCTTGCCGACCTCTTCGATCGGGTGGGCAGCGCCCTTGGCCCGCAGCGCGAGGAACTCCGGCGCGCCGGCGTCCTGGTCGCCGATGAACCGCTCGGCGAACGCGCCGCTCTGGATGTCACCGAGGACAGCCTTCATGTTCTCCTTCACCGACGGGTCGATGACCCGCGGGCCGGAGACGTAGTCGCCGTACTCAGCGGTGTCGGAGACCGACCAGCGCTGCTTGGCGATGCCGCCCTCCCACATGAGGTCGACGATGAGCTTGAGCTCGTGGAGGACCTCGAAGTAGGCGATCTCGCCCTGGTAGCCGGCTTCGGTCAGGGTCTCGTAGCCGTACTGGACGAGCTGCGAGACGCCACCGCAGAGGACGGCCTGCTCACCGAACAGGTCGGTCTCGGTCTCCTCGGTGAAGGTCGTCTTGATGACGCCCGCGCGGGTGCCACCGATGCCCTTGGCGTAGGACTTGGCGAGCTCCCACGCGGTGCCCGACGCGTCCTGCTCGACGGCGATGATGTCCGGGATGCCGCGGCCGGCGACGTACTCGCGACGCACGGTGTGGCCCGGGGCCTTCGGGGCGACGAGGATGACGTCGACGCCGGCCGGGGGCTTGATGTAGCCGAAGCGGATGTTGAAGCCGTGGCCGAAGACGAGGGTGTCGCCCTCAGCAATGTGCGGCTCGATCGACTCGGCGTAGATGTGGCGCTGGAACTGGTCCGGCGCGAGGATGACGATGACGTCGGCTTCCTCGACGGCGTCGGCGACCGAGAGGACACGCAGGCCCTGCTCCTCGGCCTTGGCACGGCTCTTGGAGCCCTCCTTCAGGCCGACGCGGACGTCGACGCCCGAGTCGCGGAGGTTCAGCGCGTGGGCGTGGCCCTGGCTGCCGTAACCGATGACGGCGACGTTCTTGCCCTGGATCAGGGACAGGTCGGCGTCGTCGTCGTAGAAAATCTCAGCCACTGGGGGCTCTCCTTGTTTCTCGGGTGGGTGGGTTGTCAGGCGTTGGCAGCGGGCGGAACCGGTACGGCGACCGGCTTGCCACGCTCGGAGATCGACCGCGAGCCGCGGCTGATGGCCACCATGCCGGACTGCACGAGCTCGCGAATCCCGAAGGGTTCGAGCACGCGCAGCAGGTCTGCGATCTTGTCGGAGTTGCCGACGACCTGCATGGTGATCGCGTCCGAAGCGACGTCGATCACCTTGGCCTTGAACAGCTGGGTGATGTCGAGGACCTCGCCGCGGTTGTCCGCCGTCGCGCCGACCTTGACCATGACCAGCTCACGGGTGACCGAGGACGCCGCATCGAGCTCGACGATCTTGATCACCTCGACCAGCTTGTTGAGCTGCTTGGTGACCTGCTCGAGCGGCGACTCGTCGACGTTCACGACGATCGTCATCCGCGAGATCTCGGCGTGCTCGGTCGGGCCGACCGCGAGCGATTCGATGTTGAAGCCGCGACGGCTGAACAGTGCCGAGATCCGGGCCAGGACGCCCGGCTTGTTCTCGACCAGGACCGACAGGGTGTGCTGCGCCATCAGACATCGTCCTCATCGAACTGGGGCGCGAGGTCACGCGCGTACTGAATCTCATCGTTGCTGGTTCCTGCGGCGACCATCGGCCACACCATGGCGTCGCGGAACACGCGGAAGTCGACGACCACCGGCTGGTCGTTGATCGACATGGCCTTCTCGATGGTCGCGTCGACGTCGCCCGGGTTGTCGCAGGACAGGCCCACGCAGCCGTAGGCGTCAGCGAGCTTCACGAAGTCGGGGATTCGCTTCGAGTGCAGGTCGGTGTTGGAGTAGCGCGAGTTGTAGAACAGCGTCTGCCACTGCCGCACCATGCCGAGCGACTCGTTGTTGATGATCGCGACCTTGATCGGGATGTCGTTGATCGCACAGGTGGCGAGCTCCTGATTGGTCATCTGGAAGCAGCCGTCGCCGTCGATCGCCCACACGGTCTGGTCGGGCATGGCGACCTTGGCGCCCATGGCGCCGGGGACCGCGAAGCCCATCGTGCCGAGGCCACCGGAGTTGATCCACGTGTTGGGGCGCTCGTACTTGACGTAGTGCGCGGCCCACATCTGGTGCTGGCCGACGCCGGCGGTGTAGATCGTGTCGGGGCCCGAGAGCACGCCGAGGCGCTCGATGACGTACTGCGGCGAGAGGCCCGTCTCGGGGGTGTCGTAGCCGACCGGGTACTGCTGCTTCATGCCGGCGCAGAACGCCACCCAGCCCTCGTAGTCGCCCGTGTTGCCGGCGTCCTGCTCGGTGCGCAGCGTGGTGACCAGGTCGATGAGGACCTCACGGACGTCGCCCACGATCGGGACGTCCGTGTAGCGGTTCTTGCCGATCTCCGCCGGGTCGATGTCCGCGTGGATGATCTTGGCGTGCGGCGCGAAGGAGTCCAGGTTGCCGGTCACCCGGTCGTCGAAGCGGGCGCCCAGGCTGATGATCAGGTCGCTCTTCTGCAACGCACCGACTGCGGCCACGGTGCCGTGCATGCCGGGCATGCCGAGGTGCTGCGGGTGGCTGTCGGGGAACGCGCCGCGGGCCATCAGGGTGGTGACGACCGGGATGCCGGTGAGCTCGGCGAGGGTCAGCAGTTCCTTGGAGGCGCCGGAGCGGATGGTGCCGCCGCCGACGTACAGGACGGGCTTGCGCGACTCGAGCATGAGGCGCGCGGCTTCGCGAATCTGCTTCGCGTGCGGACGGGTGACGGGGCGGTAGCCGGGGAGGTTGAGCTCCGTCGGCCACTGGTAGCTGGTCATCGCCTGCAGGGCCGACTTGGTGACGTCGACCAGGACCGGGCCCGGACGACCGGTCGAGGCGATGTGGAACGCCTCGGCGATCTTCATCGGGATCTCGGCCGGGTCGGTCACCAGGAAGTTGTGCTTGGTGATCGGCATCGTGATGCCGCGGATGTCGGCTTCCTGGAAGGCGTCGGTGCCGATCATCGCGGCACCCACCTGACCGGTGATGGCGACCATGGGCACGGAGTCCATGTGGGCATCGGCGATCGGCGTGACCAGGTTCGTCGCACCGGGGCCCGAGGTGGCCATGCAGACGCCGACGCGGCCGGACGCCGAGGCATAGCCCTGCGCCGCGTGGCCGGCACCCTGCTCGTGGCGGACGAGGATGTGCCGGATGCTGCTGTCCATCAGGGGGTCGTACGCGGGGAGGATCGCGCCGCCGGGGATGCCGAAGATGTCCGTGACACCGGCCGCCTCCAGCGAACGGATCAGGCTCTGCGCGCCGGTGATGGTCTCGCCCGAGCCCTGCTGCTCAGTCATCCGGTTCTTCCTTGTCTGTGCTCATGTTCTGGCTCACGTTCGTCGTACAAGCAAAAACCCCTCGGTTGCCGGGCAACGAGGGGCGGGACGCGTCACACTGACGATGTCAGGCGGCGCGTCCGGTGCGTACGAGAAGCTGTTCATGCATGGGCCCACCGTACGCCGTCGCCCATCGACCGTCGAATGAGGGTGCCCCCTCGTCTCAGGATACAAGACGTCCGTCTCACGGGACGACCACCCCACGGAGGTCCGCCAGGGCGCCATCGAGCCCGGCCATCGCGTCGTCCGCGAGGGTCACTGCGTGCCCGATCACCCGGTCGTACGACGTCCGGTCGGCCACACCCGCAGCGCACTGCCGCACGTGGTCGGCCAGCAACACCGCGTCGCGGTGATCGCCGAGCAGACCCTGGATGCGCTGGCCGAGGTCGCCGACCCGGGCCGCGCCGTCGACGCCATCGACTCCCTCGACGGCGTCGGCCGTGTGCCGCAGTCGCCGGGCCGCGCGACGCAGGGCGTGCACAGCCTCTTCCGCCTCGGCGGTGTCCTCGCCGCCGAGCCGGTCGACCCGGTCGAGCACCCGCTTGAGTTGGCGGCGTACCGCTCTCACGGCGACCTTCGTGGCGGGCCGGTCGGCCCGACTCGTCAGCGGCGGCTCGGCGGACCAGTGCGCAAGAAGGGCGTCGAGGCTTTCCGCACCACCGGCCCGATGCCAGACGACGAGCGCGGCGTGGGCCCGGTCGTGATCGGCCAGCAGCGGAGCGACCACGCTGTCGTACAGGTCGCCCTGCCCGGTCGCTTCCAGCGCCGCAGCAGCATCGGCAGCCCGCACCTCGAGGTCGCGGCACTCCCCCAGCAGCCCGCCGTAGGCCGCGAGCACGACGGCGAACTTCTCGGCCAGATCCTCGTCGAAACAGGGGCCGAAGGCCGCGAGCACGTTGCGCATCCGGCGGACCGAGGTCCGGAGTTGGTGCACCGCATCCGACTCGTCAGCGAGTGCCGGTCCTCGTCGGTCCGTGATCATCCGGCTCAGGTCGACGACGACAGCCGTCAGCATGTCGCCGCCCGAGAAGGCCGGTTGCCCGTCCGGCAACGCGTGGGTCACGGACCCATCGTGTCACCGGACGGGCGGCGCGTCAGCGGAGTGACGCGATGAGCAGGGCGATCTGGATCGGCATGGACCGGCCCCAGTCGCCGTCGAGCGCGGTGATCGGGATGTCGTTGCGCGCCAGGGCAGTCGTGTCGGCGTTGCGGCGGGTCTCCGCCACCGGTGCGCCCACAGTCAGGCGATAGGTGCCCCCCGTGGCCGGCACGTTGTCGATGAAGCTCAGACCGAGGTCGTTGCTGTACCCGACATCAGCCTTGACGGCGCGACCGATGGTCTCGCCGGGTCCGACGAACGGGTGGTTCACGTTGAGGACCAGGTCACTCGTGAGCGCGTCCCACTTGACCAGGGATCCGAGCAGGCGGACCGCGAAGTTCGCGGTGGCGGTGAACGGCACGTTCGGGATCTGGGCCAGGTCCCGCGGCACCTCAGCACTGAAGGCGATCGCGGCGACGCCGTACTCATGGGCGGTGACGACGGCGCCAACGGTGCCGGAGTGGTTCAGCGTGGTCCCGATGTTCTGTCCGAAGTTCGTGCCGGAGAGCACCACGTCCGGCCCGTCGGACCAGTAGTTCGCGGCGAAGCGGCTGAGTGCGACGTTCACGGCGTCAGCGGGCGAGGCCGACGGTGACGTCGAGGTGCAGGGCGCCACGGCCACGCACACACCGAACACAGCACCACCGGTCGAGGCAGCGCCACAGTCACCGGCGTACGCCGCCGGGGGCGTCACGGCCTGGACGGTGATGGCGATCGGCGAGAAGCCGGGCGACGTCATCCGCGCGCCGGCGCCGCTCTGCTGGGCCCACGGCGCCACGACAAGGACGTCGGCACCGGCGTTGCAGAGCGCGCGGCGCAGCTCGTAGAGGCCCTTGCCGTCGGTACCGAAACCGGCGTCGAGACCGCGGGCGCTGTCGTCGTTGGTCAACACGACCTTGAGGCCGGCCAGGGCAGGCGCAGCCGAGGCCGCGGCTTCGACGGGCGCGGCGCCCGTCACCGGAGCCGACGCGACCGAGCCGGCGAGAGCCGCGACGAGGGTCAGGCCGACTGCGGCGAGCCGCCTGACCATGGGGATGCTCGCGGGGATGGAGGGAACAGAACGCATTGCTACTCCTCGATGGGGATGTGCCCGAGTGGAACAGGTTCTACATTCGGAGGCGACACGGTCGGGCGTCCAAGACCCGTTCGGCATGAGCACCGGCAGGACCCAGGAGGCACGCGATGAACATCCAGCAGTTGCGGTACGTCGTCGCGACGGTCGACCACGGGAGCATGACCGCCGCGGCGGCGGCCGTGTTCGTCGCCCAGCCAGCGCTGAGCCGGGCCATCCGCCACCTCGAGCGCGAGCTCGGCATCACGATCTTCGAGCGGTCCGGTCGCGGCGTGACCTTGAGTCCCGAAGGCGCCGAACTGGTGCGCCGTGCCCGCGGCGTCCTGGCCAGCATCGACGCGTTGCAGTCGGTGGCCAGCACCACCGATCACGCTGCACCGCTGGTCATCGCCGCGTCGCCGACGCTGCAGGCCGCGCTCGCCGTACCGATCCTTGCGGCCCTGCGGGACCACGGTGTCGCGATGCCGTCACGACTGGTCGGCTGCAGCAGTTCGGCCGAAGTCGTCGACCTGGTCACCGCCGGGACGGCTGACCTCGGGATCTGCGACAGCGCCGTGACGTCCGATCTGGTGCAGGTGACCATCGGCCGCGCCGAGATCCGGCTCTACTCCCCCGTTGCGCTCGAGTTGCCGGATCGGGTCCGGATGGCCGACCTCGCCGGCCTGCCCCTCGTCCTCCCGACCGCCGGCAGCAAGCGACGGGCCGCCCTGGACGGATTCTTCGCCCGCGCCGGAGTGGTGCCGGAGGTGGCCGTCGAGACCGACGAACGCAACGTCTGGCTGGCTGCCGTGACCGCAGGCCTGGCGTCCTGCATCTGGCACAGCGTTGAAGCCGCCCGGGCGCCGGTGCCGGGCGTCGTCGTCCGCAGTTTCGATCCGCCCATCCATCGCCCGCTCACGACGGTGCATCGCGCGGGTGATGCGTCACCCGCCCTGGGTCCACTGCTCGAAGTGGTGCGGCAGATGAGCGCTCTCGTCGGCTGACCCGGCGTCAGGGCAGGCCGTGTGACGCGCGCCACAGTCGCTCGTTGGACCCGCATGCGCCGTCGTACCGCCGTGCCTGCCCTCGTTGCTGCCCTGCTCGGACTGGCTGCCACTCCCCTGATCTCCTCAGGCGCCGCTCCGGTGGCGCACGCCGAGGCCACCCCGCGCTATCAGGAGTACGTCGCCCTCGGCGACTCGTGGTCGGCCGATGTGGTGCTCTTCGACCGCAACGGCGTGCCGGACTCGACGCATGCGCCGGTGGACTGCTTCCAGTCGCACACCAACTACCCGAAGCTCGTGGCCCGCACCCTGGCGATCCCGGTGTTCCGGGACGCGACCTGCGGCTCGGCGACCACCGAGCACTTCGCCCAGCCGCAGACCGGGCTGCCGCTCGGTGGCACCAACCCGCCGCAGTTCGACCGGCTGACGCCCACGACCGACCTGGTGACCGTCGGGATCGGCGGCAATGACGCAGAGGTGGCGTCCGGCGCGGTCTCCTGCATCTCCGCATCGCCGATCAGCATCCCGACGCCCGTGCTGCCCTTCCCGGACGTGATCCCGCTGATCGACGAGTCCTCTCTGCCGCTGGGCGGGTGCAAGGAGCGGTTCACCGCGGGCGGCTTCGACCAACTCGCCGACAACGTCGCCGCAACCGAGGACAAGGTCGTCGCCGCGCTCAAGGAGATCAAGCGCCGTTCACCCCGCGCACGGGTCCTGTTGGTGAACTACCTGGACGCGATCCCGGTCCGCGGTTGCTGGCCGATCGTGCCGATCACCAACACCGACATGGCGTACCTGAACTCCGTGTTCGTCAAGCTCAACGCGATGCTGGCCGAGGCCGCACGGCGCGGCGGTGCGGAACTGGTGGACACCCACCCGCTGAGCACCGGCCATCACGTGTGCACGGGTCCGCTGACCCGGTACGTCGAAGGCCTCGGCGTCATCTCGCTCAACGATCTCGCGGTCGCCGTACCGGCGCACCCGAACGCGGCAGGCGCCCGGTCCCAGGCGCGATCCGTGCTGCAGCAGATCGAGCGCTGACGCTCAGGGCAGCACGATGTCGCCGACCGGACTCGGGTTGTGGGCGACTTCCCACCGGAAGCCGTCCGGGTCCGAGAAGTAGCCGGAGTAGCCGCCCCAGTCGCGCTGCATCCCCGGCTGGACGTGCGGAGCGCCGGCAGCCTTCGCGGTCGCGAGCACCTCGTCGACACCTTCGGGCGAGGGCATGTTGTGCGAGATCGTCAGCGGCGCGATGCCGGGACCGCTCATCAGCGTGCCGACCTCGGCTTCACACGAGGCGCGGTCCCACAGCGACAGGACGAGATGCTCACCCGCGCGGAACATGAGCACCTCGCCCGGCACGTCGATCTCCGGAGTCCAGCCCAGTCCGTCGCGATAGAAGCGGCGGGTGGCGTCCAGGTCGGCAACGGCGAGGGTGATGAAGCTGATGCGCTGGTCCATGGATCCACTCCATCACCCTGCGCCGACATCGTCCGACGCGAGGGTCACGCGCGACGCGGGTTCGTCTCGGACAGGCGCCGGGCGACGAGCGGGATGATCACGACGGCGGCGACCACGTGGCTGACCGCCAGAGCGACATTGGTGGCGTACGTCGTCGTGGCCGCGACCAGCGACGGCACCACCGAGAACACGACGAGCGTGACCGTGGTGCGGCGCCAGGTCGACCGCGGCTGCCGGGCCCACCGCGCGAGGCAGGCCGCGATGATCGCGCCGATCACGCCGAACTCGAGGACGGCGAAGAACAGGCCGCTGACGGGCATGCTGGCCGGCTCGGCACCCGGGAACGCGAACTCGTAGGGCACGCCCACGGCGCGGGTGACGGCTTCGAAACCGCCGGTGACGACGGCGCCGACGAACGCGACGCCGAAGGCGTACACGCCGACCGGAACACGGCGGGCGGGGGCGGTGCGGACGGAGGAGGTGGGGGTCGTGCTGGTCGTGCTGGTGGTGATGGCAGACATTGCCGTTTCCCTTCGGATGGTGGCGATCCGGTGACCGCCTCTCACCCTCTCCACGAACGGGAAACCGGGTTACGACATCATTCGCCGAGAAAACTTCGAAGCCCGCGCAGTTGCTGCCCGTCGGCGTCGAAGTTGTCCGCTGCCAGCCACTGCTCATGCGCGGTCCGGACAGCCGGCCACTCGCTGTCGATGACCGAGAACCAGTCCGTGTCGCGGTTCCGGCCCTGGGTCACCATGTGGTTGCGGAACCGGCCCTCCTCGACGAAGCCCAGCCGCGACGCCGCGCGTCGGGACGGCTCGTTCAGGCTGTCGCACTTCCACTCGAACCGGCGATAGCCGAGGTCGTCGAAGGCGTGGCGCATCAGCAGGTGGATTGCCTCCGTCGCAGCGCGGGTGCGCTGGAGGGCGGACCCGAACAGGACGCCCGCGACCTCGACCTGTCCGTGGCCCGGCTCGATGCGCATGTACGACGCGATGCCGGCCGCCTTGCCGGCACCCGGACCCTCGAGCGGGATCAGCGCGTAGGTCACCCAGTCGGGCGCCTCCAGCAAACCGGCCAGGTGCATCCACAAGGTGGCCAGCGACGTCGGTCGCGGCACCGGCCGGTAGGCCCACAGTGCGCCGTCGTCGGGACCACAGGTCGATGCGAACAGGTCCGCGTAGCGCGCGGAAGTCAGCGGTTCGACCGAGACGTAGCGCCCCGGCAGGGTCACCTGCTCCGGGAAGGGCCGGGGTTCCCAGTCGGGTACGACGGCGCCGACCTGCTGGCCGAACTCGTTGACGTCAGGCACCTGCCGACCCTAGTGGGCTGTGGTCTGTGGATGAGCACCGACGCCGCCCGATGATCTGGAACATCCTCATCCCATGACCGCGACCGCCCGCACGACGGAGATCGACGTCCGTCAGCCCTTCACCCGGGAGCAGGCGCTCGCCGCCGGGATCACGCCGCGCCAGCTCCGGTCCCAGCGCTACCGGAGGCTGTTGACCGGCATCTACGTCGCCGCGGACGTCGAGGTGACACCGGCCCTGCTCGCCCGGGCGGCACTCCTGCCCTTCGGCGACGCGGCCCGCGGCAGCCACAGCACCGCGGCCCGGGCATGGCGGCTGCCGGTGCCGATCGATCCGGACGAACACGTCACCGTTCCCACCGCCGCGGCGCGCCGGTCTCGCGCTGGCGTCCGGTGCCACGTCGACCCCAGCGGCCGCTCCGTCATCGTCGACGGGATCCGGGTGTCCGCCCTACCCGAGACCTTCATCGAACTCGCCCAGAAGCTCCCGCTCGTCGATCTGGTCGTCGTCGGGGACGCCATGGTCCGACGCATGATCGGGCTCGACGAGCTCCGTCAGCACTGTGCCGAGGCTTGCGGTCCCGGCGCCGCCCAGGCTCGGGCTGCCCTCGCGTTCGTGCGTTCGCGGGTGGACTCGCCGATGGAGTCGAGGCTGCGCATGGCGGGCGCACTTCCCGGTGCGCGGCTGAACGTGATCGCGCACCTGCGCGATTCTGGTCGCCCTGAGCGCTGCTGAACCGACCAACATCGCGCACATGCGCGATCCTGCTCGGCTACTGGTACTGCTCGTCGGTCGGATCGAAGTCGAAGGCGGGCAACCCGTCGAGGCTGGTCCGGTTCTTCTGGCGGCGGTACTCAGCGGAGCCCGCGACGCCCTTGCGCTCGAAGTACGGCCGCAGCAGGTCGCGCTGGCCGGCGTACTCCATCAACGGGACGCCGTAGCCGCACGAGTCGGAGATCCGTTCGATGTCGACCACGATCACTGCCCGGGCGCCGGGCTGGTCCTCGAAACGGGCCGCCAGGTCGGCGTACTCGGCATCGTAGAGCGACACGACCCGGCCGCGGCCATGGAAGCGGACGATATTCGGGGGTCCCTCGAAGGCGCAGAACATCACCGTGATCCGGCCGTTCTCGCGCAGGTGCGCGATGGTCTCGCTGCCGCTGCCGGTGGTGTCGAGCCAGGCGAACGTCTGGTCGTCGATCAGCCCGAAAGTGCCGACGATGCCCCGCGGGGAAAGGTTGACGTGACCGTCGCCGGACAGCGGCGCGGTCGCGACGAAGAACACCTGCTGCTTCTCGACGAAGGCACGCAGCCGTCCGTCGACCTGGTCGTGGACCTTGCCCATCGCGTCCTCAGCTGGTGACGGCGCCGTGGGCCGCGGACTGCACGACCTTGGCGTACTTGCCGAGCACACCCCGGGTGTACTTCGGCGGGAGCGGCTCCCAGCCCACCTTGCGGGCCTCGATGTCGTCGATCTCGACCTCGAGCGTCCGGTTCAGGACGTCGAGGACGATCGGGTCGCCATCACGCACGAACGCGATCGGTCCGGCGTCCACCGCTTCGGGGGCGATGTGTCCCACGCAAAGGCCGGTGGTGCCGCCGGAGAAGCGTCCGTCGGTGATCAGCAGGACGTCCTTGCCGAGCCCGGCACCCTTGATGGCACCGGTGATCGCGAGCATCTCGCGCATGCCCGGACCACCCTTGGGGCCTTCGTAGCGGATGACCACGACGTCGTTCGCGACGATCTTGCCCTCGGCCAGTGCGTCGAGTGCGGCGCGTTCGCCGTCGAAGACCCGCGCGGTGCCGCGGAACACCGAGGCGTCGAAACCGGCGGTCTTCACGACCGCACCCTCGGGCGCCAGCGAACCCTTGAGGATGGTCAGGCCACCCGTCGCGTGGATCGGGCGGTCGAGCTTGTGGATCACGTCGTCGTCGAGGTCCGGCGGGTCGATCTCGGCGAGGTTCTCGGCCATCGTCTTGCCGGTCACGGTGAGGCAGTCGCCGTGCATCAGGCCAGCGTCGAGCAGCGCCTTCATCACGACGGGGATGCCGCCGATCTTGTCGACGTCGTTCATGACGTACTTGCCGAAGGGCTTGAGGTCGGCCAGGTGCGGGACCTTGTCGCCGATCCGGTTGAAGTCGTCGAGGGTCAGGTCGACGTCGGCCTCGCGGGCAATGGCCAGCAGGTGCAGGACGGCGTTGGTCGAGCCGCCGAGTGCCATCACGACGGTGATGGCGTTCTCGAACGCCTCCTTGGTCATGATCTGGCGCGCAGTGATGCCCAGACGCAGCAGGTTGACGACGGCCTCACCGGACTTGTGGGCGTAGCCGTCACGGCGGCGGTCGACGGCCGGCGGAGCAGCCGATCCGGGCAGGGACATGCCCAACGCCTCGCCGACGGCGGCCATCGTGTTGGCGGTGTACATGCCACCGCAGGCACCCTCACCCGGACAGATCGCCCGCTCGATGCGGTCGACCTCCTCACGGGTGATCTTGCCGGCCAGGCACGCACCGACAGCCTCGAAGGCGTCGATGATCGTGACGTCCTTGCCGTCGACGCTGCCGGGCATGGTCGAGCCCGCGTAGAGGAAGACGCTGGCCAGGTCGAGGCGGGCAGCGGCCATCAGCATGCCGGGCAACGACTTGTCGCAGCCGGCGAGCAGCACGGAGCCGTCGAGCCGCTCGGCGCTCATCACGACCTCGACCGAGTCGGCGATGACCTCGCGGCTCACCAGGGAGAAGTGCATGCCCTCATGGCCCATGGAGATGCCGTCGGAGACCGAGATGGTGCCGAACTCGAGCGGGTAGCCGCCACCGGCGTGCACGCCGTTCTTGACGGCCTTCGCGAGCCGGTCGAGCGACAGGTTGCAGGGGGTGATCTCGTTCCAGCTGGACGCAACACCGATCTGCGACTTCTTGAAGTCCTCGTCCCCCATGCCTACCGCGCGGAGCATGCCACGGGCGGCGGCCTTCTCCAGGCCGTCGGTGACGTCGCGCGAACGGGGCTTGATGTCGGGGGCATCGGTCATGTGCACAGATTAGTCGGCCCCTCTGGTGACCACGCGCCATATCTCAGGTGGGACGGGTCAGCCCTCCTCTGCAGCCACCTTCAGGGACGCGAGGCCCTTGTCGAAGTCCTTGCCGATCGCCTTGTCAAAGAAGAGCTTGCCCATGATCGCGAACGCGAGGTTGCGGTTGCCGTACATCGTCCAGGCCACGTGGGTTCCCTCGCCCGCGGGCGTGAGCGCGAAGGTGATGTCGTTCTCGGCCTTGAACGGCTTGAGGAACTGCAGGTCGACCTTGACCTCCGAGGCCGTGATCCCGGCGAACGTCATCGCGCCCTCACCGGCCTTCTTGTTGCCGGCCCACGTGTAACGGGCACCGACGCCCTCGCCTTCGTAGGTGCGCTTCAGGTCAGGGTCGAGGCCCTCCCACGGGGACCACTTGATCCACTCGTGGAAGTCCGCGATGAGGGCGTGCACGGTCGCCGGCGGCGCCGCAATCGTGGTCTCGTGCGTCTGGGCGAAGGCAGGCATGACGGCGAACCTAGGCCACGCCGACCTTGACGGTCATCACGTCCGGCAGATTGGCCACGATCTGGCTCCAGGTCTCGCCGTCGTCCGACGACGCCCAGACCGATCCGTTGCGGGCACCGAAGTACAGGCCCGCCGGATCGTGGCTGTCCACGCACATCGCGTCGCGCATCACGCCGACGTAGAAGTCCGCCGGCAGGCCCACGTCGTACGACGACCAGGAGTCCCCCGCGTCGTCGGAGCGCCACACGCGGGCCTGGCCCTGAGGTGGGTACCGACCTTCCTCGCCGCCCGCCAGCGGGAACACCCAGATCGTGTCGGGACGGTGCGGATGGACCACGATCGGGAAACCGAAGTCGCTGGGCAGCGCGTCGCCGATCGACGTCCACGAACCGCCCTCGTCGTCGGACCGGTAGACCCCGCCGTGGTTCTGGAGGTACAGGCGCTCGGGGCGGCTCGGGTGTCGGGTGACCTTGTGCACGCACTGGCCGAACTCGGGATACCGCTGGTCCTCGGGCAGGAAGTCCGCCCGGATTCCGTGGTTGCGCGCGTTCCAGGACGCTCCCCCGTCGGTGGTGCGGTAGACGCCGCCGGTGGAGATCGCGGCCGTGATCGAGTTGGGATCGGTCGGGTGCGGCAGCACGGTGTGGAAGGCCTGGCCGCCGAAGCCCTCACCCCATTCCGGACGCTGCGGGTGGTTCCACAACCCCTCCTCCAGCGCGAAGTTCGCTCCGCCGTCGGTGGAAGTGAAGACGGCGCCCGGCTCGGTGCCGGCATGCAGTACGCCGTCCCCGACGCCCGGCACGATCTGCCAGATCCGCTCGACCGTGGCCCCGGCACCTTCGGGGAACCGGATCGCGCCGTTCGGGGTCTCGTGCCAGGTCGCGCCGAGGTCGTCGGACCAGCGCAGTTGCGGGCCGAGCCAGCTCGACGAGGAACCGGAGAAGAGCCGTGGCGTCGCGCCGCGGGTGTCGACGAGGCCCGAATAGACCTCTTCCATGTCGTGATGGGGGCCGGTGAAGGACCAGTCCTGCCGGTCCTCCGACGTACCGATCCACAAGCCCTTGCGCGTCCCGACCATCAGGATCGTCGTCATCGTTCCTCCGTGCAGGTAGCGGTCGAATAACTGCCTCTCCTCACTCTGACCGACGGGGCCGACAAAAGTCACCGGTGCCGCCGGTACCGTCTGCCCGTGCCCACGACCACCCCCGATGCCGAGCAGCACCAGGGCCACCACCGCCCTCCGCTCGGGGTGGCGATCGCGCTGGTCCTGCTCGGCATCGGCTCGGTGCAACTGGGGGCCGGCTTCGCCAAGCGATTGTTCGACGACCTCGAGCCGAACGGCGTGGTGTGGCTGCGCCTGGCGACCAGCGCCGTCGTACTCCTGCTGTGGGCGCGGCCGAAGCTGAGCGGCCGCAGCCGCGAGGACTGGCTGGTCGCCGTTCGCTACGGCGCCTGCCTGGGCGCGATGAACTGGGGCATCTACCAGTCGTTCTCGCGCATCCCGATCGGTGTCGCGGTGACCATCGAGTTCATCGGCCCACTCGTCCTTGCGGCGGTCGGCTTCCGTCGCCCGCGGCACCTGGTGTGGGTCGGGCTGGCTGCCGTCGGCGTCCTGCTGCTCGGCTTCGAGAGAGGCCACCTGGACCCGGTGGGCGTCGCCTACGCCCTGCTGGCGGGGGCCGCCTGGGCGGGTTACATCCTCTCCAGCGCCGCGACCGGGCGACGCTGGCAGGGGATCGATGGCCTCGCCGTCGCGAGCCTGGTCGCGGTGGTGCTGCTGAGTCCCCTGCTGCTGTTCACCGTCGATGGTGGCGACCTGCTCGACACGCGGGTGCTGGTGATCGGTGCGGCCGTAGGCCTGCTCAGCTCGGTGGTCCCCTACAGCGCCGAACTCGCCGCGCTCCGCACCTTGCCGGCCGCGACCTTCGGGGTCCTGATGAGCCTCGAGCCCGCCGCTGCCGCCCTGGCGGGCCTGCTCGTGGTGGGCGAGGAACTGGCACCGGTGCAGTGGGCAGCCATCGTCTGCGTCGTGGTG
The DNA here is from genome assembly GCF_014108865.1 of Nocardioides sp. WS12. Lineage (NCBI taxonomy): Bacteria > Bacillati > Actinomycetota > Actinomycetes > Propionibacteriales > Nocardioidaceae > Nocardioides > Nocardioides sp. WS12. Next base: position 4,236,196 of record NZ_CP053928.1, read on the forward strand.
GCGAGCGTCGGGGCGACCCGCGCGACCCGACACCCGATTCACGAAGATGTCACCTCAGGGTGACCCGGCGAACACCTTGGGATCGCTAGGGTCGGAGCACTTCCCCAGCTCTCGAAGGCAGACCCGTGTCTCCCCTCTTCCCCTTGCTTCGCACCCTGGCCGCCGTCCGCGCCTGGCCGGTTGCCGCCCAACAGCACGCACGCCGCAACGCAATGATCGCGCTCACCGAGTGCACCCAGCGCCGGGCGGAACGCGAGGACGTCGACCGGTTCTTCGCGGGCCGCTACCCCGAGCCCGAGGTCGCGCCCGCCGAGACCCTTGACTCGCGCCACGGCTGAGACGCGCCCCGTGCTGCGCCGGTTCGGGCAGAATCGACCGCATGTCGACTCCCGCACCCAGGCCTGAGCAGCGCGTCCGGCCGTCGTCGATCGCCTTCCGCGACATCCTGTCCGACGACGGCACGACCGTCCGGGCGTGGACGAACGACCCCGACGGCGTCATCGACGGCCCCACGGTGGTGCTCTGCAACGGGCTGGGCACCAACCCGTACCTCTGGCCGTGGCTGCTGGACCCCGAGTGCGGCGTGCGGATCGTTTCGTGGAACCACCGCGGCGTCGGCGGCTCCGAGCGGCCGCGCAATCGCAAGCACGTCGAGATCGAGCACTTCGTGCAGGACGGCTTGTCCGTCATGGACCACTTCGGCATCGACAACGCCGTCCTCATGGGCTGGTCGATGGGCGTCAACACCGCCTTCGAACTGGCCTACCGGCACCCCGAGCGCGTCCGCGGCATCTTCGCGATGTGTGGCGTGCCCGGAGACACGTTCTCCACGATGCTCGCGCCCCTCCACCTGCCGCGTTTCGTTGCCCGGGCCGTCACGATCAACGCCTGCCGGGTGGCTCAGCACGCCGGGCTCGTGGTGAACCCGATCGCCCGGCGCATCCCGATGGGACCGCGCACGGTGAAGCTGATCACCCGCACCGGCTTCATCTTTCCGGTCGAGGACCTGGAGGCCACTGCGATCGGCCTCGAGGAGTTCCTGACCACGCCGATCGACTGGTACGCGCGGCTGGCCATCGGCACCTCACGCCACCCCCGGGTCCGGCTGAGCCAGATCCACGTCCCCACGATGTTCGTCTCGGCGACGTACGACGTCCTGGCAGGGGCCCGGGACATGGCCTCGGCCTCGCGACGGCTCGCCGAGCGCGGCGAGGAGAGCGAGTACGTCGAACTGCGGGGCTCGCACTTCGTGCAGCTCGAACAGCCCGACCGCGTGCACCAACTGCTGCTCGACTTCCTGGAGCGCGTCGCATGACGCAACCCCTGAACCGTCGCGCGGCAGCATCACTCCTCGTGATCGGGCTGGTGGCGACCGGCTGCGGCCAGGGTGGCAACACGACCGACATCGACGTGTCCGGTACGGCGACAGCGGCACCGACCGGGACGGTCCAGGGTGGCGAGATCACTTTCGCTGTGGACGGCGTCCCGGACGTGGTCGCCACCATTGCCACTGGACTGGCGACGCCGTGGGGCCTCGACTTCCTGCCCGACGGCCGGGCCGTGGTCACCGAGCGCGACAGCGCGCGGGTCCTGGTCGTCACGTCGCCGAAGATCGGCAAGGAGCCCACCAAGGAGCAGGGCAAGGTCGTCGAGGTCGGCCGGATCCCCGAGGTCGACCCACGCGGTGAGGCAGGCCTGCTGGGCGTTGCCGTGTCCCCCGCGTTCGCGACCGACAAGCTTCTCTACTTCTACGTGTGCACCGCCGAGGACAACCGCGTCGTCCGCGCGCGGCTCGACGGCAACGAGCTCGGTGAGCCCGAGCCCATCTTGACCGGCATCCCGACCGGCGACATCCACGACGGCGGTCGGCTGGCCTTCGGACCGGACGGCTACCTCTACGTGTCGACCGGCGAGGGCGGCCGGGAGAACCTGTCGCAGAACAAGAAGTCGCTGGCCGGAAAGATCCTGCGGATCTCGACCGACGGCCAGCCCGCGCCCGGCAACCCGTTCAACACGGCCGTGTGGTCGTGGGGTCACCGCAACGTGCAGGGCCTCGCCTTCGACGCCGACGGCTCGCTGTGGGCCTCGGAGTTCGGCAAGGACAAGGCCGACGAGCTCAACCGCATCCTGCCCGGCGAGAACTACGGCTGGCCGAAGGTCGAGGGCACGGGCGGCCCCAAGCGCTTCACGCAGCCCGACCTGACCTGGAAGACGGGCGTGGCGTCTCCCTCCGGTCTGGCGTACGCCGGCGGGTACCTCTGGATGGCAGCCCTGCAAGGCGAACGCCTGTGGCGGATCAAGGTCGCTGGCGGTCAGGTCAGCGACCCGGCGTCGTACTTCGACGGAGACACGGCGGGCGACTATGGCCGGCTGCGGACCGTCGCCCGGGCACCGGACGGCCGCCTGTGGCTGACCACCAGCAACGAGGACGGCCGCGGCACGCCCGCCCCCGAGGACGACCGGATCCTGCTCGTCGAGCCGTAGGCCGTCCCCGGGGTGGGTGGGCTCAGTACGCCCTGTTCACCTCCATGACCGACTGCTGCACGAAGAAGCCGCCCGGCTCCTTGGCCGCTGCGATGAGCTGCACGAAGTGGCAGGTGAGGTTCTTGACCGTGACGGTCAGGTTGCGCTTGCCGAGCCTGGCCAGTGGCGGGCTCAGATACGTGCCATTGCGGGCGGCCGTGGTCACGTCGACGGCGCCGTCCTTGACGATGACGACCTCACCACAGGAGATGGAGGCCGACAGAGAGAACCCGATGCTCCCCGTCGGACCCGTGGAGTTCTGGAGAGTCACGGTGTAGGTCGCGACCTGGGTGCCTGCGATGGTCGGCGCGGTCGCAATCTGGTAGGCCCGTCCGGGTCCCCCGACGGCGAGCTGGCTGCCGTTCTTGAGGAACAGGTCAGCGGGCGTGGCCCCCGTGAGAACCGACGGTTCCTCGGCGACGAGGTAGGCGTCGTCGATGAAGAAGCCGTCGGTTCCGGACAAGCGGATGGTCGAGTAGTGCTCGTAGGCGGCGGTCCCGACCGGGATCGGGATCTTGACGGTCAGGGTCTGGTTGCCGCCCGGCGGGAGCGCCTTCGTGTAGTAACCGTCCGCGCTGCTGGCCAGCGGCTTGAGGAGCAGCGTGCCGTCGTACAGCTGGGCCTGTGCGCCGGTCCAGTCCGCGATGTTGATGCGGTACTGCGCCAGCGTCGTGCCGGTGTTGCGGACCTGGAAGGTGTAGGTGGCCGTCGCCCCCTCCTTCCCGACGAAGCTGACCACGTGGCCGGCGGTGTAGGCGGATCCGTTCGGCCCCTTCACCACCAGGGCCGCCGAGTGGCTCGCGGCGCTGGCGGCCGGAACCACGACCAGGGACGCGGCCAGCACGGCCCCGATCCCGACAACGAGGGCTACGACGGCCCTCTGCGTTCTCTTCAAGCGTTGCATCGGGCACTCCCGTGGGCGGGCGCGAACCACCCCCATGATGGTCCGTCGACATTCGACGCTAGACCGCTTTACCTGCGGTGACATGGCCCGAACTGACCAGTTCTGGGCGCGTTGCCTGTGCCCTTTCGGCCCCGGACGCAACCTTCTGGCGGTCTGCAACGTCTGTTGTTCAGAACGTCTTCCTTCAAAGCCCTCGGGAAAGGTCACCCCATGGCCCAGCACGCGCACTGGCACACGATCTACGGCAAGGCCCGCCGGTCGACGGCCCGCTACGTCTCCACGATCGGCAGGGAGCCGTACGCCGGCACCGCCGGTGACTGGACCTTCCGGGTCAGCACCACCACCAACGTCCGCCAGGGCCCGAGCACCAAGGACCGCACGATCGCGACCTTCATCCGGGGCAAGGAGTTCAACACCGGCTGGATCACCGAGCGTGGCGAGGCGGTCAACGGCCAGCGCGCATGGGCCTCGGTCGAGACCTCCAACGGGCGGCGCGGCTGGATCTCCCTCACCAACCTGTGCGCCGTCGAGCACGAAGACGACCGGATGCTGATCGAGCAGTAGGAGTGGCGTCCGGGGAACCCTGACGCACTCCCGCACGTCCTACGTGACATGCGACGACACAACGCCGCGGCTCTCGGGATCCTGCTCGCCTTCGGCCTCACCGCCTGCGGCGACTCCTCCGACCCGCCCATCGACGTCACCCCCAACGGCCCCGGGCACGGCACCCTCGCCAGTCCCCAGGTGGTCAGCGCGCACGCCGCCGACGTGCTCGTGTCGGTCTACTCGACCGGCGGCAGCGGGGCGCCAGGGACATTCGTCCCCGACGCGGAGGTGCGCACCGACGGAACCGTCTACCTCAACGGCGCGGACGGCCTCGGCGTCGACACCTTCACCCTCACACCGGCCGGCATCGAACGCGTCCGCGAAGCGTTCCGGACGGTCGCGTTCGGCGAGCACGACTACGAGGAGAGCAAGTGGACCGACCAGCCGGTGACGTCGGTCTTCACGACGCTCGGTGGGAGCCCCGAATCGGTCTCCGTCTACGGACTGGGTCACGACGAGGACATCGAGGACCACGAATGGGACCGACTGCTCGGCGCGATCGGTGAACTGGAGGACCTCGCCGACACCGCGGCCACGACGACCGATGGGGACATCGCGACCCAGCGGGCGTCGTACCGCCCCGAAAAGGTGGCGCTGGTCCTGCGTCCCGACGACGAACCGGGCCAACTCGAGTGGCCGCTCGAGCGGCCCTTCGCGAACACACAGCAGGGGTCGACCCAGTTCGGCGATCCCTGCATCGAGGTCACCGGCAAGGACGTCGTCACCCTCGAAGGGCTGACCAACGAAGGCCGACTGGAACACACCTGGGCGATCGGTACGACATCGGTCGACGCCAGCGTCCGGCCGATCCTGCCCGGCAACCCCAGTCCGTGCACCCCCGCGGCGCCCGAGACGCCGGTGGGGTGATCGTCAGGCCAGCTTCTCCAGGATGAGCTCGCGGACCCGGCCGGCATCGGCCTGGCCACGGGTGGCCTTCATGACTGCACCGATGATCGCCCCAGCCGCAGCGAGGTTGCCGCCACGGATCTTCTCGGCGATGGCCGGTTGAGCGGCGAGGGCCTCGTCGATGGCAGCCAGCAGCGGACCGTCGTCGGAGACCATGGCCAGACCACGCTTCTCGATGATCTCCGCGGGCGTGCCCTCACCTGCGATGAGGCCGTCGAAGACCTGACGGGCCAGCTTGTCGTTGATCGTCTTGGCGTCGACGAGTGCCTGGACCGCCGCCACCTGCGTCGGCGTCACTCCGACCGCCGCCAGTTCGACGCCGGCATCGTTCGCACGGCGCAGCAGGTCGGCGACCCACCACTTGCGGGCCGACTGCGGTGCCGTGCCCTGCGCAACGGTCTCCTCGATCAGTTCGATCGCGCCGGCGGCGACGGCGTCGCGCATCTCGAGGTCGGCGAAGCCCCAGGCGCCCTGCAGGCGCACGCGGCGCTCAGCGGGGTTCTCGGGCAGCGTCAGCCGCAGTTCCTCGACCCACTCGCGGCTCGGCGCCACGGGCACCAGGTCGGGCTCGGGGAAGTAGCGGTAGTCCTCGGCGTCGGACTTCTCGCGGCCCGAGGAGGTCGAACCGTCGTTCTCGTGGAAGTGGCGGGTCTCCTGGAGCACCGATCCGCCGTCCAGCAGGATGCCGGCGTGGCGGGCCATCTCATAGCGCACCGCGCGCTCCACCGAGCGCAGCGAGTTGACGTTCTTGGTCTCCGAACGCGTGCCGAGACCGCCGGCGCCCTTGGGGGCCAGCGACAGGTTCACGTCGGCACGGATCGAACCCTGGTCCATGCGCGCGTCGGAGACACCGAGCGCGACGATCAGGTCACGGATCGCCGAGACGTAGGCCTTCGCCACCGCCGGCGCCTTGTCGCCCGTGCCCATGATCGGCTTCGTGACGATCTCGATCAGGGGAATGCCGGCGCGGTTGTAGTCGACCAGCGAGTAGTCGGCGCCGTGGATCCGGCCGTCCGAGCCACCGACGTGCAGCGACTTGCCGGTGTCCTCCTCCATGTGGGCGCGCTCGATGTCGATGCGGAAGGTCTCCCCCTCCACGTCGACGTCGATGAAGCCCTCGAAGGCGATCGGCTCGTCGTACTGGGACGTCTGGAAGTTCTTCGGCATGTCCGGGTAGAAGTAGTTCTTCCGGGCGAACCGGCACCACTCCGCGATCTCGCAGTTCAGTGCGAGGCCGATCCGGATGGCCGACTCGACGGCCTTGCCGTTCACGACGGGCATGGCGCCGGGCAGGCCCAGGCACGTCGGGCAGACCTGCGTGTTCGGCTCGCCGCCGAAGACCGCGGGGCAGCCGCAGAACATCTTCGTGTTCGTGTTGAGCTCGACATGGATCTCGAGGCCGAGGGCGGGATCGAACTTCTCGATCACCTCGTCGAAGTCGACGAGCTTGGTCACCGTGGTCACTTGGACCCTCCTTCGAGCGCCGGGGCCTGGTTGAGCAGGATGCCGCCCCAGGTGGCGGACAGCGCGGCCTCGACGGCCGCACCCACGCGGTAGAGCCGGTCGTCGGCCAGGGCAGGTGCGAGCACCTGGAAGCCGACCGGAAGGCCGTCCTCGTCGGCGAGACCTGCCGGCACCGAGATGCCGGGGACGCCGGCCAGGTTGGCCGGGATGGTGGCGAGGTCCTGGAGGTACATCGCGAGCGGGTCGTCCAGCTTCTCGCCGAGCGGGAACGCCGTCGTCGGCGACGTCGGCGACACGAGGACGTCGACCTGCTCGAAGGCAGCCGCGAAGTCGCGCGAGATGAGCGTGCGGACCTTCTGCGCCTGGCCGTAGTAGGCCTCGTAGTAGCCGCTCGACAGGGCATAGGTGCCGATCATGATCCGGCGCTTGACCTCGTCACCGAAGCCGGCGTCGCGGGTCGCGCGCATGACCGTTTCGGCGGACGGGTCGCCCTCGGGGACCACGCGCAGGCCGTACCGCATGGCGTCGAACTTGGCGAGGTTCGAGGAACACTCGGCCGGCAGGATCAGGTAGTACGCCGCCATCGCGTGCACGAAGCTCGGGCAGGCGATCTCGGTGACCTCCGCGCCCAGCTTCGTGAGCAGTTCGACCGTCTCGGCGAAGCGGGTCATCACACCGGGCTGCCAGCCGTCGCCGGCCAGTTCCTTGATGACACCGACCTTCAGGCCGGCCAGGTCGCCGGCGGCGCCCTGGCGGGCGGCCTCGACGAAGGCACCGACGGGCTGGTTGACCGAGGTGGAGTCGAGCGGGTCGTGCCCGCCGATGAGCTCGTGCAGCAGTGCCGAGTCCAGCACGGTCCGGGTGACCGGGCCGACCTGGTCGAGGCTGTTGGCGAGCGCGACGAGGCCGTAACGGGAGACCCCGCCGTAGGTCGGCTTCACACCGACGGTGCCGGTGACGGCACCGGGCTGGCGGATCGAACCACCGGTGTCGGTGCCGAGGGCCAGCGGCGCCTCGAACGCGGCGACAGCGGCAGCGGAGCCACCGCCGGAGCCACCGGGGATGCGGGTCTGGTCCCACGGGTTGCGGGTGGGGCCGTAGGCGGAGTGCTCCGTCGAGGAACCCATCGCGAACTCGTCCATGTTGGTCTTGCCGAGGATCGGCAGACCGGCGGCCTTGACCTTGCGGACCACCGTGGCGTCGTACGGCGGAATCCAGCCCTCGAGGATCTTCGACCCACACGTCGTGGGGAGCCCCTGGGTGGCCAGCACGTCCTTGACGGCGATCGGGATGCCGTCGAGCAGGTGGCGGGTCTCCCCCGCAGCCCGACGAGCGTCCGACTCGGCGGCCTGGGCCAGCGCGCCCTCGGCGTCGACGTGGAGGAAGGCGTGCACGCCGGCGGTGGCGTCACCGTCGACAGCAGCGATCCGGTCCAGGTGCGCCTGCGTCAGCTCGACCGAGGTGGTCTCGCCCGCAGCAAGGGCGTCGACCAGTTCGGCGGCGGTCTTCGTGATCCAGTTGCTCACTGCTCGTCCCCCAGGATCCGCGGCACGCGGAAGCGCTGCTCCTCGGCCTCCGGCGCGCCGGACAGTGCCTGCTCGGCGGTCAGGCCGGGCACCACGACGTCCTCGCGGAAGACGTTGGTGAGCGGCATGGGGTGCGACATCGGCGGGACGTCGTCACCGGCCACTCCGCTGATGGACGCGACCGCCTCGAGGATCACGTTGAGCTGGGGCGCCAGGTGATCCAGCTCGGCGGCATCGAGGTCGATCCGGGCGAGATCGGCCAGGTGGGCCACCTCGTCGCGGGAGAGTTGAGACATGGCGGTGATTCTAGGGCCACGGTTCGGAATGCTTGTCTTGCTGGGGTGCCCTCGGTGCGTGCCTCGCAAGGCGCCGGAGGGAAGGCGGGCCGTGGCCCGTCGACCGACGGCAACGCAGCGAGGTGCGTGCCGAGGGTGCTCCAGCGAGGCAATGATTCCGACCCGTGTCCCGGGGCCGCGGGCAGGTGCCTAGAATCCGCCGGGTGCACCCGCCCACTCCCACTCCGCCGCGGATCCCGCAGCGGGTGATCACCGCGGGGACCGCCGGACCAGCCATGGCGAGCTTCCTCGAGCGGCTCGCTGCCGCCCTCGACGTGCCTCTCGTACCCCTGGCCGAACTCACAGATCCGTCCGATGCCGACCAGTTGGCGTCCTTCGACGGCTGGGTCACCACCAGTGAGTACGACGCCACGCGGGCCTTGTTGCTCGACCGGGCCGACCTCGTGGTGCACGTGACCCACGAGGAGCCGGGCACACTCCGGGGCCTCGTGCGGCGAACCGTGCGCAGGATGCGCGCCGACGGTTCCGAGCCGGACCTGACGTGGCTCGCGACCATCACCGAGACCCACCCCGAGGTCGGCTTCGTGCACCTCGCCGGACCGACCGCGTCCGAGGCGTGGCTGGCGGCCGTCAGCGCGTGATGCCGACGACGACCGTGTTCTCGGCGTCGATCCCGGCCGCGAGCCGGCCCGTGTCCTCGAGGCCGTCGCTCCCGTAGCGGAACAGCCGCACCGTCGCCGTCGATCGGTCCAGGAGCACCAGGTCGGTCGTCCCGTCGCCGTCGGTGTCCGCGGCAACCGGACGGGCATCGGCGTAGGCGACGTCGTCGACGTCGACGTGCTGGCTCTCGAGTTCGGGCGTGGTGCCCTCCGAGAGGATGCGGACGAAGCGGGCGTTGCCCTCGTCCAGCATCACCACCACGTCGGCGTCACCGTCGCCGTCGAAGTCCCCGATGACCGGGTGGGTTCGGCCCCACTCCCACGTGGCGGAGTAGAGCCACAGCTCGTTGTCCGCGAAGGTGTCGCGCTCGGAGCGGAAGAGGCGCAGGTCCACGCCGCCCTCGGACGGCTTGCCGAGTTCGATCAGGTCGGCGTCACCGTCGCCGTCGAAGTCGCCGGCCCCGATCTTCATGTCGTCGAACTTCCAGCCCTCGACGCCCGCCCAGTTGCTGGCGGTGCCGAAGGTCGAGCCGTCGGACAGCGCCACGTCGATCGCGATGAAGTCCTCCCCTGCACCGGTCAGGTAGGCGAGGTCCGTCACGCCGTCTCCGTCGAAGTCACCAGCAGTGACCTTGAACCTGGCGGGCAACTGGACGTCGCCCCAGTCCTCGGGCGCCTCGAAGCCGACGCCGTTGGAGCGCGCGACCTGGACCCGGTCCGTCTCGACGAGGGCGAGGTCTGTCCAGCCGTCGCCGGAAAAGTCGCCCCGCACCACCTTGGCGGACCCGTACGCCGTCCCCGCCCAGGTCTCGAAGTCACCGAAACCGGTGTCGGTCGCCTCGTCGGACGTCAGCACCAGGGTCTGGTCGGCGCTGTTGTCGATGAGGATCGTGTCGTCGTTGCCGTCTCCGTTGACGTCGGCGGGCGTGACGGGCCCGACGCGCGCTCCCGGAGGATCGACGGTCTCGCCGTCGGTCGGCGTCTCCTGCGGCTCGGGGCTCAGGGTCGGGTTGGTGCTGTCCGTGCCACCGCCGTCGTCGCGCAGGAAGTGCCAGGCGACCCCGCCACCGACGCCGATGACCAGGGCGGCGAGCACGGCGATGACCGCGGCCAGCGGGCCCCGACGCGAGCGCGGGACTGGCGTCGGCAGGTTGGGGGTGGCGTACGACGGCGGCGGAGATGCCGGCTGAGCGATCGGCGCGGCCAGCGGCGGTGGCACCGACGCCGCGACGACGTAGGACGGGGCCGACGGCGCCGACGGGCTTGACGGGTACGAAGGGCCTGACGGGTACGACGGATACGGCGGCGTCGCCGGAGGCGGTACGACGAAGTGCTGGTCCGGCACCCGACCGCTGGCCCGGATGGCGCGCAACGCGGCCGCGGCCGCCGCCGCGCTGGAGTGTCGTGCCGCGGGGTCCTTGGCCATCGCGCGCAGCAGGAATCCGTTGAGTTGGTCGGACGCGCCAGGCAGTTGCGGGATCGGTGAGAACTCGTGTTGGTGGGCAAGTTGGACCAGCCCTCCGTCGTACGGAGGACGACCGGTGAGCAGGAACCACAACAGGCAGCCGAGGGCGTAGGTGTCACTCGCCGGGGTGGCGGCCTCGCCGCGGAACCGCTCGGGCGCGAGATAGGCGTAGGTGCCCGCGACCACGCCGCTGCTGGTCAGCGAGGAGTCGCCGTCGCGGGCGATGCCGAAGTCGCAGAGGTAGGCATGCACCTGGCCCTGGCCGGAGCGCAGCAGCACGTTGTGCGGCTTGACATCGCGGTGGATCACGCCGACCGCATGGGCGTCCGCGAGGGCGGAGGCGACCTGGGCCGCGATGTCGAGCGACACGTCGGGAGCCGGCAGCCCCTCGCCTGCGACGCGAGCCGCCAGGTCACCGCCCGAGACGAACTGGGTGGCGAGGTAGAGGCAGCCGTCCTGCTCGCCGTGGCTGTAGACCTGAATGATGTGCGGACTGTCACTGCGGGCCAGCACCGACGCCTCGCGCTTGAACCGGGTGCGGAACTCCGGCTCGGACGCCAGTTGCAGCGAGAGGACCTTGAGCGCGACGCGACGCCCGAGCCCCTCCTCGATCGCCTCGAACACGATCCCCATGCCGCCCGCACCGAGTTCGCGGGTGATCCGGTAGGGACCGAGCAGGTCGCCCACACCGGGAATGCGTGCCAACGTCGCGCCTTTCGAGGGTGATCTGGAGGCACCAGCGTAGTGGCGGCAGACAGTCGTCTCAGGAAAGGTGTCGGGCGAGGAAGGCGCCGGTGTCCTGCATCGCACGATCGAACTGCGGCCCGAAGGCGTGGCCCTCGCCGGCGTAGGTCTCCAGCGTCACGTCGACCCCCGCCCGCCGCATCGCCCGCGTGGTCTGGCGACTCCACCGGATCGGGCAGGTGTCGTCGGCGGTGCCGTGGAGGACCAGCACCGGTTCGGCGATGTCACCGAAGTACGTGCGCGCGCTGATGCCGCCCCAGAATTCCGGGTTGGCCTTCGGCTCGTCGTACGCGTTCAGGATCGCGTTGGTGATGCCGTCACGGGCTCCGTCGGAGCGGATGAAGTGGTTGAAGTTCTCGGCGGCGATCGAACTCACCGACGCGAAGACGACGCCCGCATCGACGAGACCGGGGGCGACCACGAGTGCGTTCTGGACGACTCCCCCGCCCATCGACCGGCCGACCAGACCGACCCGCTCGTCGTCCACGGGGCCGTCCCACGCACGCAGCGCATGGACCGCGTTGATGACGTCCTCGGTGTAGCCCATCCGCATGTCGAGGCCCTGGGTGCGATCCGGGTCCGAGCCGCCGTGACCGCGGTAGTCGACGTGCAGCGCGACGTACCCGTGGTCCCCGAACCAGGCGCGCTCGCGGGTCATCCCCTGCCCGATCTTGTAGACCGAAGGCTCGATGTAGCCGTGGGCGAGGACCACCGTCGGGAACGGCCCGTCGCCGTTCGGGACGGCGAGTCGCCCCGAGATGGTGAGCTTGCCGCTGCGGTAGGTCACGTCGTACTGGGTGTGGCTGGCCGTCCGCAGGACTTCGGCCCCGAGCGTCAACCCGTCGCCGTCGTACGTCTTCTGGCGGAGGGCGGGCAAGGACACCCGGTTCGGTACGGCGGCGGCACTGGTGGTTGCCTCCGTCGCCCCGGTGGAGGGGGCGGCCGTGGTGGTGCCACCGGACGTGGGAGCGCCCGGGTCAGCGTCACCGGACTCGTCGGCGCCCGAGCAGGACGTCGCGAGGAGTCCGAGCAGCACCGCCGGGATCCACCGCCTCATGACTCCAGTGTGCCCTCCGGCGGCCCCTCGGCCAGGAGTCGCTTGAAACCGTCCTCGTCGAGGATCGGAACGCCCAACGATTCAGCCTTCTCGGCCTTGGAGCCGGCGTTCTCACCGATCACCACGAAGTCGGTCTTCTTCGACACCGAGCCGGCGGCCTTGCCCCCGCGGGAAAGGATCGCTTCCTTCGCCGAATCGCGGGAGAAGTCCTGCAGCGATCCGGTCACCACGATGGTGAGGCCTTCCAGCGTGCGGGCGACGGATTCGTCGCGCTGGTCGGCCATCGCGACGCCGGACGTGGTCCACTTCTCGACGATCGCGACGTGCCAGTCGACCGCGAACCACTCGATGACGGCGTCGGCGATGGTCGGACCCACACCCTCGGCGGCGGCCAGGTCGGCCTCGCTGGCGGCGCGGATCGCTTCCATCGAGCCGAACTCGGTGGCCAGCGCGCGGGCGGCCGTCGGACCGACGTGCCGGATCGAGAGTGCGACGAGGACCCGCCACAGCGGCACCGTCGCCTTGCGTTCGCCGAGGTTGTCGAGCAACTTCTGCCCGTTGGCGCTGAGCTGCGGGCCTTCCTCGTCCTTCTTGGCGGTGCGCGTGAACAGCGGCGTGATCAGCAACTGCTCGACCGACAGGTCGAAGACGTCGCCCTCGTTGCGGATCGCACCGGAGTCGAGGAGCGCGACCGCCGCTTCGTAGCCGAGGCCCTCGATGTCGAAGGCGCCGCGACCGGCGACGTGGTGCACCCGCTCGCGGACCTGCGCCGGGCAGTGCTCGTGGTTGGGGCAACGCCGGTCCTTGTCGCCCTCCTTCTGCTCGACCAGTGCGGTGTCGCACGATGGGCACGCGGTCGGCATCACCCACTCGGCCAAGCCCTCGGGCCGCAGCGCGAGCACCGGGCCGACGATCTCGGGGATCACGTCGCCGGCCTTGCGCAGGATGACGGTGTCGCCCGGACGGACGTCCTTGCGCTTGACCTCGTAGCCGTTGTGGAGCGTGGCCATCTCGACCGTCGAACCAGCGACCTTCACCGGCTCCATCACGCCGAACGGCGTCACCCGGCCGGTGCGGCCGGTGTTGACGTCGATGCGGAGGAGCTTGGTGTTCACCTCTTCGGGTGGGTACTTGTAGGCGATCGCCCAGCGCGGCGCCCGGCTGGTCGAGCCGAGGCGGCGCTGCAGGCTGACGTCGTCGACCTTGATCACGACGCCGTCGATGTCGTAGGGAACGATCGTGTGCCGGTGTTCACCGGCGTGCGCGATGTAGCCCTCGACGTCGGTCAGGGTCGGCAGCACCTTGACGGCCTCGGACACCGGAAGGCCCCAGGCGGCCAGGGCGCGATAGGCCTCCGACTGTGCCGTCGGCTCGAAGCCCTGGCGCGCCCCGATGCCGTGGCAGACCATGCCCAGGTCACGGGTCGCGGTGACCCGTGGATCCTTCTGGCGCAGCGAACCGGCTGCTGCGTTGCGGGGATTGGCGAACGCGGGCTTGCCCGCCTCGGTCATCGACACGTTCAGTCGCTCGAACGCGACGGCGGGCAGGAAGACCTCACCCCGGACCTCGACCAGGTCGGGCACCGGGAAGTCGGCCGTGGCCGTGAGCCGGTGCGGCACCGACGCGATCGTCTTGACGTTGGGAGTGACGTCCTCACCCGTGCGGCCGTCCCCACGGGTCAGGGCGCGCACGAGGCGCCCCTTTTCGTAGAGCAGGTTGATCGCGAGGCCGTCGACCTTGAGCTCACACAGCAGCGCGGGGCTCTCGATCCCGTCGCGGCCCAGGCGGGCATGCCAGGCACCGAGCTCCTCGAAGGAGAAGGCGTTGTCGAGGCTCTCCATCCGCTGCAGGTGGTCGACGGCAGTGAAGTCGGTCGACACCGCGCCCCCGACCTTCTGTGTCGGCGAGTCCGGGGTCCGCAGCTCCGGGTACTGCTCCTCGAGCTCCTCCAGGCGCCGCATCCGCTTGTCGAAGTCCGCGTCGGACAACGTCGGGTCGTCGAGGACGTAGTAGCGCCAGCGAGCGTCCTCGAGCTCCTCGGCGACGGTGGCGTGCTCCTCGCGCGCCTCAGCGGGTACGACGGGGGGTGTGGCGTCGCTCATGGGGACCATGATGCCGCGCCCCGCCGACAACCGCTCCGCGACCCACGACCGTTGTCGGTGGCGGCTGTCAGGCTCGTCGAGCGACCCCGACTTCGTCGTACGGAATAGGTTGCGAAACGAAACCGTTCCGTACTATCGTAGTGAAACGGAACCGTACCGTTCCATGCAGATCCACCCCGGTTCAGATCCACCCCGTCAGGAGCAACGACCACGATGTCACCGCGAACGAGCCCCACCTCGCCGGAGGCGGGCACCCGTCCTCGCGTCGAGGGCGACCGCGAGCAGGAACTGCTCGAGGCCACGCTCGAGGTGCTCGCCGAAGTCGGCTACGACCGGCTGACGATGGACGCGGTGGCGTCCCGGGCGAAGGCGTCGAAGGCGACGCTCTATCGCAAGTGGGACGGCAAGGCCGCCCTCGTCATCGATGCCCTGATGTCACAGAAGGCACCGCTGGTCGTCAAGGACGACACCGGCAGCCTGCGCGGTGACCTGCTGTCCGTGTTCTGCGGCTCCGGCGGCCTCACCGACAAGCACCAGACCGACCTGCTGGGCAGTGTCATCACGGCGATCGGCCGCGACGCCGAGTTCGCTGCTCAGTTCCGCAACCGCTTCATCGCGCCGAAGGCCGCGGTGGGCCGAGAGATCTACGAACGGGCCCGCGATCGCGGCGAGCTGCGTGACGACGCCGACATCGACCTGCTCTCGACGGCTCTGCCCGGCATCATCCTGCACCGCATGTTCCTGCTGGGCGATCCGCCCACACCGGATCTGATCGCTCGCGTGATCGACCAGATCATTCTTCCCGCCGCCACCCGCGGCTGACCCGACGCACCATCACCACCTCACGAAGGAACCACCCATGACCGACGTCGAATCCCTCGACCCTGCGGAGACGACCTCGTCCGCAGGCGCCGAGGTCTCCACTCCCAGCAAGCACGCCGGCCTCGCGCTCGTGCTCATCCTCACCGCCCAGCTGATGGTGGTGCTCGACTCCACCATCGCCAACATCGCCCTGCCGTTCATCGGCGCGGACCTGGACATCTCCCAGGCGAACCTGACCTGGATCGTCACCGGCTACGCCCTCGCCTTCGGTGGCCTGCTGCTCCTCGGCGGCCGCCTCGGCGACCTCTACGGACGACGCAGGTTGTTCATGATCGGCCTCGTGACGTTCGCCGTGGCCTCGGCCCTCGGTGGCCTGGCCACCAACGAGGCCCTGCTGCTCGCCTCCCGGGCGCTGCAGGGAGTCGGTGCCGCGATGGCTGCACCTGCTGCCCTCGCGCTGATCACCACCACCTTCCCGGCCGGTCCGGCGCGCAACAAGGCGATGGCCGCCTACGCCACCATGTCGGGCGTCGGCGCAGCGATCGGCCTGATCCTCGGTGGCTGGCTGACCGGTCTCGACTCGTTCGTCGGGCTCGACGTCGAGGGCTGGCGGATGACCTTCCTGATCAACGTGCCGATCGGTCTGATCGCCGCGTTCATGGTGCCGCGCGTGCTCACCGAGTCCGAGTCGCACCCCGGCCAGATGGACATCCCCGGCGCCATCACCGGCACCCTCGGTCTGCTCGGCATCGTCTTCGGCCTGTCCCGTGCGGGCGAGGAGGCCTACGGCTGGGACGACCCCCAGACGATCATCCCGCTCATTGCGGGTCTCGCCCTGCTGGCAGCGTTCGCCTTCATCGAGTCGCGGGTCGAGCACCCGCTGTTGCCGGTCCGGATCTTCGCCAACCGCACCCGGGCCACCAGCTTCGCAGCCATGATGATCGCCCCCGCCGCGATGTTCTCGATGTTCTTCTTCCTCAGCCTCTTCATCCAGCAGATCATGGGCTTCAGCTCGCTCGAGGCCGGCTTCGCGTTCCTGCCGTTCTCGTTCGGCATCGTGATCGGCGCCGCGCTCTCGTCGAACCTGATCTCCCGGGTCGACCCGCGCTTCCTCGCCGGCACCGGAACCCTGCTGGCAGCGGTCGCCCTGTTCATGTTCTCGCGCATCCCGATCGACGAGTCCCCGAAGGCGGTGCTCTCCGCGATCGCCGACGGTGGCGCCGACGTCAACTACTGGACGCACATCTTCCCGTTCATCATCATGATGGCCGTCGGCATGGGCCTGGTCTTCGTGCCGCTGACCCTGACCGCGGTGCACCACGTGCGGGCGGAGGACTCCGGCATCGGGTCCGGCGTGCTCAACACCATGCAGCAGGTCGGTGGCGCCATCGGTCTCGCGACCCTGAGCACGGTCGCGCTCCACTTCACCAACAAGCAGGCCACCGATGTGGCTGGCCCGATGGCGGATGCGATCGGCACCAACGGCGGGCAGGTCGACCCGTCCTTCCTCCAGGCCGCCATCTTCAGCTCGAGCTTCCCGGAAGGCGCCACCCATGCCTTCCTGGCCGCAGCGATCCTGATGCTCGCGGCGTCCGCCGTGATCTGGACGTTCCTGGACGTCAAGCACGACGAACTGGCGACCGACGCCCCGGAGGGTGTCCACGTCGGCTGATCAGATCCCCCCAGGCGCGAGGCCGGTCGGAGCACTGCTCCGGCGGGCCTCGTCGCCTTTTCGGGTCATCCGTCCAGCGACCGCGCCACCAGACGAGAGAGTTCGAGCGCCCGGCGTGACCATCCGGGCGTCGCGCCCGCAAGGCCGCAGGCCGGCGAGATGACCAACGAGCCGCCCACCTGCTCCGGGTCGAGCCCGAGCATGTCGAGCCAGCGCCGGACCCGCTCAACGAGGGGCGCGTCTCCGGTGGCGTCGTCGGTCGTCGGGACGATGCCGAGAGCGATCGTGTCGCCGGCCTCGAGAGCCTCCCCCGCGGCGTCGTGGCCGGTGGCGTCGAGCAGACCGAGGTCCACCATGACCCCACGAGCGCCGGCACCGCGGAGCAAGCCGATCGGCACGTCCGGCGCACAGCAGTGCACCCACGGCGTTGCCCCGGCCTCGGTCGCGGCGGCGATCACCCACTCCAGCGCCTGGCTGGCCTCGGGCGGATGGATCGCGCGGTGGCGCCCGAAACCCGATGCGGTCGGGACGGCGGCAGCGAGCACGGCCGGCAGGGCTGGTTCGTCGATCTGCAGGATCAGTTCCGTCGCGGCGGGCAGCCGGCGTCGTACGTCGGCAAGGTGATCGGTCACGGCCTCGGCCAGCGCCTGGGCGAGCTCCCGGCGACCACCGTGGTCGGCGAGGATCCGGTCACCGCGCGGGCGTTCTACGTTCGCAGCCAGGGTCCACGGACCGGTGACCTGCACCTTGAACGGACCGGCGTGGTCCGACGCCCGCTCCTCCAGCCCGTCGAGGTCCTGGGCGAACTGGCTGCGGGCCCGACGCTGATCGATGGCCGGCGCCCCGCTGGTCCCGGTCAGGCGCCAACCTCCGGGCTGGAGGTCGACATCGAGGCCGGTGACCAGGCCGAGCGTCCGGCCGATCATTCCCGCGGGCGCACCGCGGCCGGGGACCTCGGGCAGGAACGGCAACCCGTGTTCGTCGCCTCCGAGCTCTCCGAGCACGAGCGCGACGGCTTCGTCGAAGTCGCGCTGGGTGTCGCCGGGGAAGGAGCCGATGCCGGTGGCGCGGACCGTCACGCAGGCACCCGCTGCGTCGCGGTGATCGTCGCCGAACCGACGACCCGCGTGCCGTCGTACACAACGGCGGCCTGGCCGGGGGCGATGCCCTCGGCGATGTCGATGAGGTCGATCTCGAAGCGGTCGTCGGTGACGCGTACGACGGCGCGATGCTCGGCGCCGTGCGCGCGCATCTGCACCGTCACCCGATCACCGTCGAGGACCGTCCCGGACGGCAGCGGCGTTCCGCACCAGCGCAGCCGGTCACCCTCGACGCGGTCGACGGCGAGGCGTTCGCGCGGGCCTACCGTCACGGTGCCGGAGACCGGCTCGATGTCGAGCACGAAGCGGGGGCGGCCGTCGGCGGCGGGGGTGCCGATGCGCAAACCCTTGCGCTGGCCGATGGTGAAGCCGAAGGTGCCCTCGTGGTGGCCGAGCACCTCTCCGGTCGCCTCGTCGCGAATCTCGCCGCCGTGGTTCGGTGCGCGATCGCCGAGCTTCTCGCGCAACCAGCCGGCGTTGTCGCCGTCGGCGACGAAGCAGATGTCGTGGCTGTCCGGCTTGTCCGCGACGAGCAGGCCGCGGCGCGCAGCCTCGACGCGGACCACATCCTTCGTCGTGTCACCGAGGGGGAAGATCGAGTGCCGCAGCTGCTGCTCGTCGAGGACTCCCAGGACGTACGACTGGTCCTTGGCGTTGTCGACAGCGCGGTGCAGTTCGACCCCCGCGTCGGTGGTCACGACGGTGGCGTAGTGACCCGTTGCGACCGCGTCGAAGCCGAGTGCGAGGGCACGGTCGAGGACCGCGGCGAACTTGATCTTCTCGTTGCAGCGCAGGCAGGGGTTGGGCGTCTCCCCCGCGGCGTAGGTGTCCATGAAGTTCTCGACGACGTCGGTGTGGAACCGGTCGGAGAGGTCCCAGACGTAGAACGGAATCCCGATCACGTCCGCGGCCCGGCGCGCATCGTTGGAGTCCTCGATCGTGCAGCAACCCCGCGCACCCGAGCGGTACGACTTCGGATTGCGCGACAGCGCCAGATGGATGCCCGTGACATCGTGGCCGGCCTCGACGGCGCGCGCGGCTGCGACGGCGGAGTCCACCCCACCGGACATGGCGGCAACGACCTTCATCGCACGATCACCTTGTTCCCCCGACGCCGGTCATGCGCGGGCCGCGCGAGCCCGCTCCACACAGGGAGCGATGGCGGCCGCGACGGCCTCGATGTCGGCGTCGGTGCTGGTGTGGCCGAGGCTGAACCGCAGCGAACTGCGTGCGTCCTCGGGGTTGCGCCCCATCGCGAGCAGGACGTGTGACGGCTGCGGGACGCCGGCCGAACAGGCCGAACCCGTGGAGCACTCGATGCCGCGGGCGTCGAGCAGCATCAACAGCGAGTCGCCCTCACAGCCGGGGAAACCGAGGTGCACGTTGCCGGGGAGCCGGTTGTCGAGGTCACCGTTGAGCACCACGTCAGGCACCTCGCGTCGTACGGCGACAACGAGACGGTCGCGCAGGACGGTCAGCCGTGCGGCGTGGTCCGCCTGCTGCTTGACGGCCAGTTCGACCGCAGCCGCAAAACCCGCGATCGCCGGGACGTCGAGCGTGCCGCTGCGGACATCCCGCTCCTGGCCACCGCCGTGCAGCAGCGCGGTCAGGTCCACCTCTCGTCGTACGACGAGGGCACCCACACCCTGCGGACCGCCGACCTTGTGACCCGAGACTGACAGCGCGTCGACACCGGAGGCGGCGAAGTCGACCGGGACCGAACCAATCGCCTGGACTGCGTCGGTGTGGACGGGGATGCCGTGCTCGGCGGCGAGGGCGACGACCTCGTCGATCGGCTGGAGCGTCCCGACCTCGTTGTTGGCCCACATCACGGTGATTGCTGCGACGGAAGCGGGTTCGAGTTCGACGGCGGCGCGAAGCGCGTCGACCGACAGGCGGCCGAGGCTGTCGACCGGCAACAGGTTGACCGCGGCACCCTCGTGCTCCTCGAGCCACTCCAGCGGGTCGAGCACGGCGTGGTGCTCGACGGCCGAGGCGAGGAAGCGCAGGCGGCGCGGGTCGGTGGCGCGGCGCGACCAGTGCAGGCCCTTCACCGCCAGGTTGTCCGCCTCGGTGCCACCCGACGTGAAGACGACCTCGCCCGGACGACAGTTCAGGGCCTGGGCGATGGTCTCCCGCGACTCCTCCACGATGCGTCGCGCGCGGCGTCCGGAGGCATGCAGCGAACTCGCGTTCCCGACCTCACGGAGTCGCGCCGTCAACGCCTCGATGGCGACGTCGGTCATCGGCGTCGTTGCGGCGTGGTCGAGGTAGACCGTCGGGGCGTCCTTCATGTCGTGTCAAGGGTACGGCGCCGCTGTACAGGGCAGCCACTTCCGGCCACCAGTTCCGGTCACCAGTTCCGGGCACCTGACGGTCACCAACCGTTCACCGCGGCCCCCTACGGTCGCGAACATGCTGCACGACGTACGTGAATACATCGACCGCCTCGACGTCACCGGGCACTCCATCGGCGAGGACCATGACGACGACCCGGTCCTGATCGATCCCTTCGGCAAGGCCGTCGACACGTGGCGCGAGAACTACCCATACCCGGAGCGACTGGCCCGCGAGGAGTACGACGAACAGAAGTACCTGCTGCAGGTCGAACTGTTGAAGTTCCAGGCCTGGTCGAAGAAGAACGGCTCCAAGCACGTCATCGTGTTCGAGGGTCGCGACGCCGCAGGCAAGGGCGGCACCATCAAACGCTTCATGGAGCACCTCAACCCCCGCTACGCCCACGTCGTCGCGCTCACCAAGCCCTCCGACCGCGAACAGGGCCAGTGGTACTTCCAGCGCTACGTCCAGCACCTGCCGACCGCCGGCGAGATCGCCCTGTTCGACCGCAGTTGGTACAACCGCGCGGTCGTCGAACGCGTGATGGGTTTCTGCAGCGACGACGAGTACGAGACGTTCCTGCGCCACGTGCCCTACTTCGAGGAGATGCTCGTCGAGTCGGGCATCACCCTGACGAAGTACTGGTTCTCAGTCACCCAGTCCGAGCAACGCACCCGCTTCATCATCCGCCAGGTCGACCCGGTCCGGCAGTGGAAGCTCTCCCCCATGGACCTCGAGTCGCTCGACAAGTGGCAGGCCTACACGGTCGCGAAGGAAGCGATGATCCGCCGCACCGACACCGACGTGGTGCCCTGGATGACGGTGAAGTCCAACGACAAGAAGCGCGCCCGCATCAACGCCATGCGCCACTTCCTGTCCCAGTTCGAGTACGACGGCAAGGACCACGCCGCAGTCGGTACCCCCGACCCGCAGATCGTCCAGCGCGGGATCGATGCGGTCGGGGACTGATCGTCCGGGTGCCTTCGGTGCCGGACCTGAGCGGCCGGGCGCCGTAGGCGCCGGACGGCCGACCCCCGCCGGCGACTCGGGGTGCCGTCGGCGTCCTTTACGGCGGTTCCTCTTTCGTGCTCGGTGCACGACGCCGACGGCGGGGCCCCCGCTCAAGCCGGCGGGGGTCGGGCCGGGAGGCGCCGAAGGCGCCTGGGCGGTCAGGCCAGGACGACCAGGTCGTCGCGGTGGATGACCTCGCGCTCGTAGGCAGCGCCGAGCTCCTGCTTGAGATCTTTCGAGGACCGGCCCAGCAGGGGCGGCAACTCGGCGGCGTCGAAGTTGACCAGGCCACGGCCGACGACCGCGCCCTCGGGGTCGCGCAGGTCGACCGGGTCGCCCGCGACGAAGTCGCCCTGGACTCCGGTGATGCCGGCAGCGAGGAGCGAGGCACGTCGTTCGACGACGGCACGGACGGCACCGGCGTCGAGCACCAGTGAGCCCTTGGCCTCGGTCGCGTGGCGCAGCCAGAGCAGCCGGATCGGCCGGCGCTTGCCGGTCGCGTGGAACAGGGTCCCGACCGGTTCGCCGGCCAGGGCCGCGGCGGCACCGTCGGCCGAGGTGAGGACCACCGGAATCCCGGACCCGGTGGCGATGGCTGCCGCGTCGACCTTGGTGACCATGCCACCGGTGCCGACACCGGCGGCGCCGACGGAACCGACGGTGATGCCGGCGAGGTCGTCGTCGCTGCGCACGTCGGTGACCAGCTTCGCGCCGGGGCGGGACGGCGGGCCGTCGTACAGGCCATCAACATCGGAGAGCAGCACCAGCAGGTCGGCGTGCACCAGGTGGGCGACGAGCGCCGCGAGGCGGTCGTTGTCTCCGAACCGGATCTCGCTGGTCGCCACCGTGTCGTTCTCGTTGACGATCGGGATGACACCGAACTCGAGGAGCTTGGCGAAGGTCTGGTGGGCGTTGCGGTAGTGCGCGCGACGGGTGACGTCGTCAAGGGTCAGCAGCACCTGGCCGGCGGTGAGACCGTGGCGTGCCAGTTCCTCGGTGTAGCGGTGGACGAGGATGCCCTGCCCGACCGATGCGGCGGCCTGCTGCGCAGCCAGGCCACGCGGACGCTTCTTCAGCCCGAGCGGTGCCAGGCCGGCCGCGATGGCTCCCGAGGAGACGAGCACGACTTCAGCACCCCGGGCGCGCGCGGCGGCCAGGACGTCGACCAGTGAGCTCACCCGGTCGGGGTCGATCCCACCGGCAGCGGTGGTCAGCGACGAGGACCCGATCTTGACGACGATCCGGCGGGCGCCGGTCACCACCTCACGGGTCGAGGTCTCACTCACCGGGGTCTTCCTCGAGCCATGCCTCGTCTTCGGGCACGGCCGGAGCGACGTCCGGGTCCTCCTCAGAGCCGATCTCGTAGGAGGTCGGCCCGTAGACCTCGGGCTTGTCGATACGGCGGGCCACGTCGGCACGCGTCTCACCCTCGGCGCGCTCGCCGAGCTTGGCCTGGATCTCACGACGGCGAAGGGCCGCCTGGCGGTCGTCCTGGAATCGATCGTCCTCGCCACGGCGAGACAGGTTCTCGGCACCGGCATCCACACCGGGCTTGAAGTCGAAGACCACCGAGTTGTCGGTGGGCCCGATCAGCACGGGGTCACCAGCCTCGGCCCCCAACTGCAGCAGGCGCGTCTCGACGCCGAGTCGGTTGAGTCGGTCGGCGAGGTAGCCGACGGCCTCGTCGTTGCTGAAGTTGGTCTGGCGCACCCAGCGCTCGGGCTTCTTGCCGATGACCCGCCAGCCGGCCTTGGTTTGCGTGATCGTGAAGCCGTCGTCGTCGACCGCCTTGGGGCGCACGACGATCCGGGTCGGAATCTCGGCCAACTGGGCCTTGCGCGACTCCTGGACGATCTCGGCCATCGCGAAGATGAGTTCGCGGGTCCCTTCGCCCGACATGGCGGAGATCTCGAAGACGCGGTGTCCCTGCGCGCGCAGGTCCTCCACGACCATCTCGGAGATGCCGCGGCCGTCGGGGACGTCGACCTTGTTGAGCGCGATCAGGCGGGGACGGTCCTCGAGGCCGCCGTAGCGGCTCAGCTCGCCCTCGATGACGTCGAGGTCATCGGCGGGGTTGCGGCCGGGCTCCAGTGTCGCGGTGTCCAGGACGTGCACCAGTGCGGCGCACCGCTCGACGTGGCGCAGGAAGTCGTGCCCCAGGCCACGACCCTCCGCGGCCCCCTCGATCAGGCCGGGGACGTCGGCGACAGTGAAGGTGAAGTCACCCGCGGTGACGACACCGAGGTTGGGGATGAGTGTGGTGAAGGGGTAGTCGGCGATCTTGGGCCGGGCCCGGGAGATCGCGGCGATCAGACTGGACTTGCCCGCGCTGGGGAACCCGACCAGCCCGACGTCCGCGACGACCTTGAGCTCCATGACGATCTCGAGCTCGTCGCCGGGCTCACCCAGCAGAGCGAAGCCGGGCGCCTTGCGCGACTTCGATGCCAAAGACGCGTTGCCGAGACCGCCACGGCCACCTTCGGCCACGACGAGCTCGGTTCCGGCGCCAGTGAGGTCGGCGATGACTTCGCCGTTGCGGTGCTTGACGACGGTGCCGTCGGGGACCCGCAGGATGATGTCCGCGCCGTGCGCGCCATTCTTGTGATCACCGGCACCCATGGCGCCGTGCTCGGCCTGGCGCTTGGAACTGTGGTGATACTCCAGCAACGTGGTGACGTCGGGGTCAACCCGCAGGATCACCGAGCCGCCGGGCCCGCCGTTGCCGCCGTCGGGGCCGCCGAGCGGCTTGAACTTCTCACGGTGGACGGACGCGACCCCGTGACCGCCCCGGCCGGCAGCGACAGTGAGCGTCACGCGGTCGACGAAGGAGGGAACAGCCATGGGATCAGTCTTTCAGTAGAAAATGGCGAAAGGCGCCCCGCGTGACGGGACGCCCTTCGAAACCAGGTCAGATGAGCGTCAGCTCATTCACCCGGGACGATGTTGATGACCTTGCGGCCACGCTTCTTGCCGAACTCGACGGCACCGGGGATCAGCGCGAACAGCGTGTCGTCGCCACCGCGACCCACGCCGGAGCCCGGGTGGAAGTGGGTGCCACGCTGGCGAACGATGATCTCGCCGGCGCTGACGACCTGGCCGCCGAAGCGCTTCACGCCGAGGCGCTGAGCGTTGGAGTCGCGCCCGTTCTTGGTGGACGCTGCGCCCTTCTTGTGTGCCATGTTTCAGTCCTTTAGGAGGAGAGAACCCGCAGGGTTCAGAGAGAGATGTCGGTGACCTTGACCTGGGTGTACTTCTGGCGGTGACCCTGGCGCTTCTTGTAGCCGGTCTTGTTCTTGTACTTCTGGATGATGATCTTCGGGCCCTTGGTGGCACCGAGGACCTCAACCGTCACCGACGCCTTCTCGAGGCCAGTGCTGGTCACGGTCTCACCGTCGACGGTGAGGACCACCGGCAGCGTGAGGGTGTCGCCGACCGGCGTAGCGCACTTGTCGATCTCGAAGACGTCGCCGACCTCGACCTTTTCCTGCTTCGCGCCTGCGCGCACGATCGCGTACACCACCGCGGGCTCCTTCTCACGTCAACGTTCGGGTCTGCGGCACACACAGCTAGGTTTCGCCGGGCGCCAGCAGAACGGCGCACCTGCGGCGCACCGACGGTCAATACTACGGTTCGGGCCGGTATCCACCAAAACGATGGACCCGCCCCGTCCTGTCAGCGCTTGCCAGCGCCCTTCTTCTTGATCGGCACGTGGGCCACGTGCGGCTCCTCGGCGTCTGCACCAGGCGCCTCGACAGCCGGTACGGCGGCGGCAGGCGGTCCAGCCGGACGGCTGGCCGAGCTGCGGCGGGTCCGCGTGACGACCTTGGTCGTTGCGACCGGCGCAGGCGCCGGCTCCTCGACGGGGGCTTCTTCGACCACCACGGGGGCCTCTTCGACCACCACGGGAGCCTCTTCGACCACCACGGGAGCTTCTTCGACCACCACGGGAGCTTCTTCGACCACCACGGGGGCCTCTTCGACCACCACGGGGGCCTCTTCGACCACCACGGGGGCCTCTTCGACCACCACGGGGGCCTCGTCAACCACCACGGGGGCCTCGTCCGTCACGTCGTCCTGGCCTTCGTCGGCGTGCTTGGCCATCGCTGCGACGTCCTTCGGGGACGGAACAGTCGGCTTGGCGGCCGCACCGTTGTCCGCCGGAGCGTCGCCCTGGCCCTTCGGCTTGGCCTTGCGACGGTTGTTGCTGCGACGCCCCTCTTCGGGCTCACCGCCACCGCCGCCACCCTTGGGGGCGACCGGGAGGTCGTGGACGATGAGGCCACGGCCCTGGCAGTGCGAGCAGGTCTCGCTGAACGCCTCGACGAGGCCGGTGCCGATGCGCTTGCGCGTCATCTGGACCAGGCCGAGCGAGGTGACCTCGGCGACCTGGTGGCGGGTGCGGTCGCGGCCCAGGCATTCGACCATGCGGCGGAGGACCAGGTCACGGTTCGCCTCGAGCACCATGTCGATGAAGTCGACCACGATGATGCCGCCGATGTCGCGCAGGCGGAGCTGGCGCACGATCTCTTCGGCCGCTTCGAGGTTGTTCTTGGTGACCGTCTCCTCGAGGTTGCCGCCGGAGCCGGTGAACTTGCCGGTGTTGACGTCGACGACCGTCATCGCCTCGGTGCGGTCGATGACGAGCGAGCCACCGGAGGGCAGCCAGACCTTGCGGTCCAGGCCCTTGGCGATCTGCTCGTCGATCCGGTGCACCGTGAACAGGTCGGCGGCCGAGGGGTCCTGGCGCTCGACGCGGTCCGAGAGATCGGGAGCGATCTGGTCGACGTACTCCTTGACGGAGCTCCAGGCGTCCTCGCCCTGGATGACGAGCTTGGAGAAGTCCTCGGTGAAGAGGTCGCGGACGACCTTGAGGGTCAGGTCGGGCTCACCGTGCAGGAGCTGCGGGGCGTTGCCCTTGGCGACCTTGGCCTCGATGTCGTCCCACTTGGCCTTGAGGCGCTCGACGTCGCGGGTGAGCTCGTCCTCGGACGCACCCTCGGCGGCGGTACGCACGATGACACCGGCCGACGCGGGGACGGCCTCCTTGAGCAGGGCCTTCAGGCGCGACCGCTCGGTGTCCGGCAGCTTGCGCGAGATGCCTGAGGTGGTGCCGTCGGGCACGTAGACCAGGAAGCGGCCCGCGAGGCTGACCTGGCTGGTGAGCCGGGCGCCCTTGTGACCGATCGGGTCCTTGCTGACCTGGACCAGGATGGTCTGACCGGACTGCAGGACCGACTCGATCTTGCGGGGCTGGCCGTCCTTGTGGCCGAGGGCGGACCAGTTGACCTCGCCGGCGTACAGGACCGCGTTGCGGCCCTTGCCGATGTCGATGAACGCGGCCTCCATGGACGGCAGGACGTTCTGCACCCGACCGAGGTAGACGTTGCCGATGAGCGAGGTCTGCGACTCGCGGGCGACGTAGTGCTCGACGAGGACCTTGTCCTCGAGAACGGCGATCTGGGTGAGGTCCTTGCGCTGGCGCACGACCATGACGCGCTCGACCGACTCGCGGCGGGCCAGGAACTCGGCCTCGCTCACGATCGGTGCGCGGCGGCGGCCGGCTTCGCGACCTTCACGGCGGCGCTGCTTCTTGGCCTCGAGGCGGGTGGACCCGGCGATGCTGGTGATCTCGTCCTCGGCCGAGCGCGGCTTGCGGACACGGGTGACGGTGTTCTCGGGGTCATCCCCGCCGTCGCCACCCTGGCCGCCGCCACCTTCACCGGTACGACGACGGCGACGCCGACGACGCGAGGAGGTCGAACCGCCCGGTCCCCCGCCTTCACCGTCGGTGTCGTTCTCGTCGTTCTCGTCGGACGTGTCGTCGCCCTCGGCGGCCGCAGCCGCATCGGCGTCGGCCTTCGCGCGGGCCTGGGCGTTGCCGCCGCCCTGGCGCTGACGCTGGCGCTGGCCGTTGTTGCCACCATTCGCGGCGCGAGCGGGCGCCTTCTCCTGGTCGGCGTCGGTGCTCTCGCCGGACTCGTCGGTCTCGTCGGACTCGTTGGAGTCGGAGCCCTCGGCACCTTCGGCGTCGTCGGAGTCCTCGTCGCCCTCGCCGCCGGCGTTGCCCGCACCAGCAGGCTTGCGGCGACGGCGGCCGCCGCGACGGCGGCGGCGGCGAGCAGCGTTGGCCGACGTCGAGCCACCCTCGGTGCCCTCGTCGTCGTCCTCGTCACCCTCGTCGTCGTCCGAGTCCTCGTCCGGTTCGGCGGCAGGCGCCTCGGCGTCGGCGGGCGTGACCACGGCGTCGGTGGTCTCCTCGTCCTCCTCGGTCTCCTCGTCGGTCGCTGCGGGAACAGCGGTCGTGTCAGGAGCCTGGAACAGGACAGCGGTGTTGCGGGCCGGCCGCGAGGAGCGGGTCCGGGTCGTCACCGTGGTGGTGCGCGCCTCGGAGACCGGTGCCGTCTCGGCAGCCGGCTCGGTGGCCGGCTCGGAGGCGGGCTCGGTGGCGGGCTCGTCGGTCAGGAGCAACTGCTCCGACGTGGGAGCCGCGGCCTTCTTCGCCGGGGTCTTCTTCGCGGCCGTCTTCTTGGCCGTGGTCTTCTTCGCAGCCGTCTTCTTGGCGGCCGTCTTCTTCGCGGGCTTCTCGCCTGCGGACTCGCCAGCGTCAGCCTCGGGCTTCGCGGCCGTCTTCTTGGCGGTGGTCTTCTTCGCCGCCGTCTTGCGCGGGGCGGTCTTCTTCGCCGCGGTCTTCGCGGCAGGCTTCTGCGCAGATGCCTCGGCCGGGGTCTCGACCGTGGCGACCGCCTCGGCGGGAGCCTCTGCCGGCGTGTCGCCCGGCGTGTCGATCGGGTTGTTGGTGGGCGCGTCCGTCATTGCGGTACTCCTCACCCGGGCCCGCTCTCGCGCCCCGGGGTGTCATCGACACGCACCCGGGGGTCGTGTCGTAAGCCTTCGTGGGACGACACCCTCCGCACAGCGTCACTGGAATTCGGACCTTCACCTGCCGCGGTCGCCTTGTGCGTCGCGTCGGGCGGGGTCTGATCTCCACCGTGCCGTCCGGCAGTCACACCTACCGGGCGGCGAGAACGTCGTCAGATCTCCCTGCGCTCTCCTGTAGGACGCGCACGGGGTGGATCCTGTGGCGAGTATCGCACACAGGGTTCACCCGGGAGGTATCAACGAGATGCGAGCGGGTCGCCGATCTCGCCGGTCTCCCGGTCGAGCAGCCCCTGGGCGACCCGCGTGAGCAGGACCGTCGGAGGGGTGTCGAAGCCGGCGACCTGAGCCAGACCCGTGAGCAGGTCGTCGGGTCGTACGGCGGGCACGGAGTGCTCGAGCACGAGGTCCAGGCCCCCCTCGGCGGTGACCTTGAGCCGGACCACGGCCGCGCGGCAGTCGAAGCTGCGCACGCCCTTCTTGGTCATCCGTTCGACGAGAACCGACTCGGTGGCGAGGAAAGCGGCGACGGCGCTGGCGAGGTCCGCAGGCGCGTCCGGCAGGTCGATCTGCCAGTGGCTGGCGGTGAGCAGGTCCGACAGCGACCCGGGGATGGTGTTCGCGCCGTCCACGGCCGTGACGACGTCCAGTCCGTCGGGGAGCACCGCGTCGAGTTCGCGGCCGATGTCGGCGGGGTCCCCGGCCATCGACAGTCCGAGCTCGACGTACTCCGACTCACTGGCCGAACCGGTCGGCGCCGCGCCGGCGTAGGAGATGCGGGGGTGCGGGTGGAACCCGGACGAGTAGGCCATCGGGATCCCGGCACGCACCACGGCGCGCTCGATCGCACGGCTGACGTCGCGGTGGCTGGTGAAGCGCAACCGGCCGCGCTTGGCGTACCTGATCCGCACCTTCTGGACCGGGGGTGCCTGCTGCTCGGGTTGCTGACGACTCACGGGCCGAATGCTAGGTCAGGGAAGGACGGCGCCGCGCATCTGCGGCGAGGCATAGACGTTGGTGATCCGGACGCCGTCGAGCCACCCGGTCAGCCGCTCCGCCTCGCGCTCCAGCGCAGCGCGGGCCTGTGCTCCGACCTCCTCGCGGAGCACCAGGTGCACCCGGGCGTCGTCGTCCTGCACCCAGCACCCCACGATCCGGCCGTCCCACCACGCGGTGTTGCCGGCGTTGCCGTTGCTGTCGAAGAGGTACGGCGTGTCGGCGGGGTCGAGGTAGAAGGCCCGCTCCTTCCACCCCATGACCGTCGGATCGAGTGTCGGCAGCAGCGCGGCCCACGGTTCGACCGGTTCGGCGGGGTCGGTGTCGTCGGGCAGCACCCAGCCGGTCGCGCCCCCGTCGAGCCCGACCTCGACCGCACCGACGTCGGCGAGGGCGCGGCGCACGATCGTCTTCGTCGCCCCGAGCCACCAGACGACGTCGTTCTCGGTGCCGGGGCCGAAGGTCGTGAGCCAACGGCGGACGAGTTCGGCATACCCCTCCGCGTCGGGCACGGGCGACACGTCGGCACCGAGCCAGGCGGCAGTGGTCGTCCAGGTCGGCAAGTTGCGCCGCCAGTGTCCGGCGTTGCTCGCCCGTACGACGCGTCCCTCCGCGCCGAGCATGATCATCACCCACGAACCGACCGGGAAGTTGCCGCCCCACTTCTTCCCGGGGTCACCGATGCTGATCCGGTCGTCGAGGACGGGGACCAGGTCGCGCACCTCCCGCGTCGTGCGCGGCTGGCCGTCGGCGAGGACCGCGAGTACGGCGGCCGCCGCCTCGTCGATCCACGCAGCCACCGCCTCCGGCCCCTCCGCAAGGCCTGCCGCAGCCACGTTCTTGGCGAGCTGGGCGCGCTGCTGCCCCGCGACGCGCGCCGAAGCACTCCCCCACGTCGCCGGCAGCAGGTCGCGTGGAAACACGAAGAGGGTGCGCCGCATCGCCAACTGCTTGACCAGGCTCCGGTCGTCGTACAACGCGGCGTCGACGTCGGCCACCGTGACGCCCTCGACCCGCGCCCACAGGGCGAGGTGGACCGTCGCTGCCTCGGTCGCGTGCAGAACGGTCATCGCGTGGGCCGCTTCATCGACGGAAGGAAGCCGTCGGGCGAGGCCGTGCCGAACCGCGAGACGACGGCGGCGATCTGCATCGGTGATGTGAAGCACCCCACCATCGTTGCCCATTAGGGTGTGCGGGTGAGCGATCCCTACGGCAACAACCCGTACGGCCAGAACCCTGGCGGCCAGACCCCCGGCGGACAGCCGAACCCCTACGGCACACCCGCCGGTGGCGGCTACGGCGCGCCCGGTGGCGGTGGCGGCTACGGCCCGCCGGCCGGTGGCGGTTACACGGGTGGGTCCGATCCCCTGCCGCCGAAGACCGACGGACTGTCGATCGCGGCCCTGGTCGTGAGCTTCCTCTGCTGCTTCGCCCCCGTCGGCGTGATCCTCGGGTTCGTCGGCCTGTCGCGCACCAAGGGCGGCAAGCGCAAGGGCCGCGGGATCGCGATCGCCGCGATCGTCATCGGCATCCTGATGAGCCTCGCCACCGGTGCCGGCATCGCGGCCCTGGCGATCTTCGCCGACAAGGTCGTGACGCCGGCCAACGCGGAGGTCGGGCAGTGCGTGAACATCAAGGAGGAGGACGGATCGATCTTCCTCTACAAGAAGGAGTGCACCGAGGAGCACGACGCCGAGATCGTGGGCGTCGCCGAGGTCACCAATGACAACCTCGAAGCGGTCGAGACCGGCATGACGACGTACTGCGCCGAGGCCATCGACCAGGAAGACCTCGCCAAGCTCGGGGCATCTCTCGCTGACGTCGAGGCCGTCATCGAGGACCCGAACGACGTCTCCGTCGGCGACACCCTCGTCTGCTACGTCCACCCGGACGACAAGCTCGACAAGCCGCTGCTCTGATCACGTGACCGACCCGTACGGCGGCTTCCCCCAGTACGAGCCGCCGGCGGGTGGTTCGCCCACGCCTTCCGGCGTCCCCTGGGGCGACCCGAAATCCGTGCAGGTCTCCAGAGACGGTGTCTCGATCGCCGCCCTGGTCTGCTCGCTGACCTGCTGCGCTGCGCCCATTGGTGTCGGCCTGTCCATTGCCGGCATCGTCCGCACCCGGGACGGGATGCGATCCGGCCGGTGGGCCGCGATCACCGGCCTGATCCTGGGCGCAGTCCTCATCATCGGGTTCGTCGGGTTCGCGACCCTGCTGGGCGTGCGCGCCCTGTACGTCGAAGAGACCCAGGTCGGCCAGTGCATCAACTTCGACGTCTTCGACGGCCTCGCCGAGGGCGAATGCGGCGAGCCACACGACGCCGAGGTGATCTGGGTCAGCAGCCTCGACGCCAACCTCGTGGACCAGTGGCGCAACCACTCGTCAGAGGACTTCTGCGCCGCCCGAGCACTCACGCCCGAGCACCTCACCGCACTGGAAGGCGACGACTACACCGTCGAGATCTTCATCGAGTCGTTCGACGAACCCGAGGAGGGTGACTGGATCCTCTGCTACGTCGAACGCGCCGACGGCAATCAGATGGAAGGTCGACTGACCGAGACCGGTGGCGAACCAGCCAGGACCGACCCCGAGTACACGTCAGACCAGTCAATCGAGGTCATCGACCTTGTGACCGGCGACTGCTTCGACGACACGGTCCTCGGCGACCTTGAGTCTGCGCAGCACGGTGCAGCGGATGGCCAGTTGCATCGGGTCCCCTGCAACGGACCGCACCAATTCGAGGTGTACGGCAAGTTCGTGATCACGGGTGACAAGTTCCCCGGCGATGCGGCGATCATCAAGGAGACAGACCGCTGTCTACCCTTGTTCAAGGACTACGTCGGTCGGTCGTTCTCGAGATCGACCTACGAGAGTTACAGCTACCACCCCAGCGAGGACAGCTGGTCGATGGGCGATCGTACGGTCACCTGCGTCCTGTCCGACCCTGACGTCAGGGAGCGGACCCGCAGCGCGAAGAACACACAGATCTGAGGGTGAGCATGAGCAATTCCTACGGTGGCGGCTTTCCGCCGTACGAGCCGCCGACCGGTGGTTCCTACGGCGAGTACGGCTCCAACAACCCGGCCAGCA
Source organism: Nocardioides sp. WS12 (assembly GCF_014108865.1). Taxonomy (NCBI): domain Bacteria; kingdom Bacillati; phylum Actinomycetota; class Actinomycetes; order Propionibacteriales; family Nocardioidaceae; genus Nocardioides; species Nocardioides sp. WS12. The sequence goes on from NZ_CP053928.1 coordinate 4,268,355, forward strand.
CCCCGTACGCCGGGAACGCTGCCCCCACCTCGACGGACGGCGTGTCGATCGCTGCACTGGTCTGCTCGCTGACCTGTTGCGCGGCGCCGGTCGGTATCGGTCTCGGCATCGCCGGCCTGGTCCGCACCAGCGGCGGCAAGCGCTCCGGTCGCTGGGCAGCGATCACCGGACTGGTGTTCGGTTCGCTGGTCCTGGTCTTCGGCCTGGCCTTCATAGTCTTCGCCGGAATCATGGGGACGAAGACCGTCTGGGAGGACGAGGCCTCGGTCGGCCAGTGCTTCGGCCGGGACCTGTTCAACGACCCGGAGAAGTCCACCTGCGCCGACCCGCACTACGCCGAGATCTCGTCGGCCGCCCGGTTCACCACCGAGCAGGCCGACCGCTTCGACAACCAGTCCGTCGCGGACTTCTGCGAAAGCCTCGAACCGGACGGTCAGTACCTCGACGCCGTGGAAACCGGCGACTTCAAGTTCGGGATCTCGATCGACGCCTTCGACGAGGACGATCCCGACGGGGGTGACTGGTTCTTCTGTTACGTCGAGCGAGTCGACGGAGAGAAGTACGAGGGGGCGCTGCCGGCCTCCGGTTCGTCGACGGGCGCATGAGCGGCGACAAGCCGCTGGGCTGGACCGGCTTCGGCCTGACAATGGCCTTCTGCATGCCGCTGTTCCCGCTGTTCGGTGCCGGCGCCTCCCTGGTCGCGCTGGTGCGCGGGCGGTTCCAGCCACGCTGGATCGCCGTACTGTCCCTGGTTCTGGGACTGCTCTTCACCGCAGGTCAGGCCGCCCTGGGCGTGGCATTGGTGGACTCGGTCAAGGACGAGGTCAACGACTCCACGACCGGGACCGACGCGGACCGGCCGGTCATGGCCGACGACGTGACGGTCGGCGACTGCTTCAACGACCCGGTCCTGCGCGGTCTGAAGCCGGACGAACCGGGCAAGGCCCTGGGCGAACTCGAAGTGCTGCCCTGCACCGAACCTCACGACTTCGAGGTCTACGGAGCGTTCGAGGTCAAGGGGGACGGCGCCTTCCCGGGCGAGAAGGCGATGATCAAGAAGACGGATCGCTGCCTCCCCCTCTTCCGGAAGTACGTCGGCGTGCCGTACCGGAAGTCCACCTACGAGGGGTTCAGCTACTACCCGAGCGCGGACAGCTGGGTGCTGGCCGACCGCACGATCACCTGCATCCTGGCCAACCCCGAACTCAAGCCGCTGAAGCGCAGCGCGAAGAACACGAAGCGCTGACGGCATGCCCTCCCCCGAGCAAGCCGGACGTCTCACGGGCGTGATCGCGGACTGGAACGACGAACGCGGATTCGGCTTCATCACGCCGGCGAACGGCGGACCACGGGTCTTCGTCCACGTCAGCGCTTTCCCGCGTGGACGCCGACCTGTCGCCGGTTGCGAGGTCACCTACGCCCCGAAGCGCGACGACCGGAACCGGGCGCAGGCTTCGGACGTTCGCTACGTCGGCCGCGGGCCGACGAGCAAGTCGGGCCCCGGTGAAGTTCCACTGGCCCTCGCCATCGCGGCGATGTTCTTCGGCATCCTCGGAATGCTCGTCGCCCTCGATCGACTGTCGATCGTGGTGGTCGCCCTGTACGCCGCGTTCAGCCTGATCGCGTTCACGACGTACGGCGGCGACAAGTCTGCCGCCCAGCAAGGCAAGTGGCGCACCTCGGAATCCACCCTGCACACGATTGCCGTCGTCGGCGGCTGGCCGGGGGCTCTCGTGGCGCAGGAGTACTTCCGCCACAAGGTCTCGAAGCAGCCGTTCCGCACGATCTTCTGGCTCACCGTTGTCGTGAACTGCGCGGCACTCGCGTGGTTCGTCCACGCAGCACCGATCGACTTGCCCTGACGCGGTCTTTCCCGCGCTCGGCCCGCACCACGTGAGTGCTCAGCGCGGGGAAGGCGTCCCAGCGCAGCCTGGGTTCGACGTCTACGGACTCTCGACAGCAGAGATCCGATACTTCGCGACGTCTGCTCCGAGGAGGTCCGGCGGCGGTGGCTGTTCGCTCTCGTCGGAACCAGAGTTGCGGAACGCCATCAGTGCGTCGTCGGTGTCCCAGCGCTCGAAGATGTTGATCCGCTCCGGATCAATCGGGTCGGCCGACTGCACGAAGTCGTGACACCCGGGTGCCTGACGGGCCTGCACGGCAGCGTTAGCAGTCGCTGCCAGGTAGCGCTCACGTTCAGAGGCGGCGACCCGCAGGTGGCCGGCGATGATGATCACGACGTCAGGCTAGGCGCTGCTGTAACACGTCGTCCGCCCCACTGGTCGGCGCTTGTCGTCGGAAATGACGTGCTGCAACGGCGTGCAAGGTACGACAACCGACAGGTAGTCAGGCCGACAGCGTGTTACAGCCACGCGGCCGCGAGCACGCAACCGCACCCACGATCCGAAGGTCAGACGACGCTGAGGGGCAGCAACGTCTTGCCGGTCGGGCCGATCTGGATCTCGGTCCCCATCTCGGGGCAGACACCGCAGTCGTAACAGGGCGTCCAGCGGCAGTCCTCGACCTCGACGTCGGAGGAGCCGTCACCGACGGCGAGGGCGTCCTCCCAGTCGGCCCAGAGCCAGTCCTTGTCGAGGCCGGAGTCGAGGTGGTCCCACGGCAGGATCTCGTCGTACTCGCGCTCACGGGTGGTGAACCAGTCGAGGTCGACGCCGGTGCCTTCGAGGCCGCGCTCGGCGGCAGCGGTCCAGCGTTCGTAGGAGAAGTGCTCGCTCCAGCCGTCGAAGCGACCGCCGTCGCGCCACACCTCCTCGATGATCGCGCCGACGCGGCGGTCACCGCGGGACAGGAGTCCTTCGATGACGCCGGGCTGGCCGTCGTGGTAGCGGAAACCGATGGCGCGGCCGTAGCGCTTGTCGGCGCGCACCGTGTCGCGCAGCTCGCGCAGGCGACGGTCGGTGGTCTCGACGTCGAGCTGGGCAGCCCACTGGAACGGGGTGTGCGGCTTCGGCACGAACCCGCCGATGGAAACGGTGCAGCGGATGTCATTGCGACCCGAGACCTCGCGGCCGGTCGCGATCACGCGCTTCGCGAGCTCGGCGATCTGCAGGACGTCCTCGTCCTGCTCGGTGGGCAGGCCCACCATGAAGTAGAGCTTCACCTGGCGCCAGCCGTGGCTGTACGCCGCCGCGACGGTGCGGATCAGGTCTTCCTCGGTGACCATCTTGTTGATCACCTTGCGCATCCGCTCGCTGCCGCCCTCGGGCGCGAACGTCAGACCGGAACGACGGCCGTTGCGGGAGAACTCGTTGGCCAGCGTGATGTTGAAGGCATCCACACGGGTCGAAGGCAGCGAGAGGGAGACGTTGGTGCCTTCGTAGCGGTCGGCCAGGCCCTTCGCGACCTCACCGATCTCGGTGTGGTCGGCGCTCGACAGCGAGAGCAGCCCGACCTCCTCGAAGCCGGTCTTCTTCACGCCGTTGTCGACCATCGCCGCGATCGTCTCGATCGAGCGCTCGCGCACCGGGCGGGTGATCATCCCGGCCTGGCAGAACCGGCAACCGCGGGTGCAACCACGGAAGATCTCGACGCTGAAGCGCTCGTGGACGGTCTCGGCGAGCGGCACCAGCGGGTTGCGCGGGTACGGCCACTGGTCCAGGTCCATCAGCGTGTGCTTGCGGACGCGCTCGGGAGCCTCCGGGTGATTGGGTACGACGGCCGCGATCGCGCCGGCGTCGTCGTACTCGACGTCGTAGAACTGCGGCACGTAGACCGAGCCGCTGACCGCGAGCCGGCGGAGCAGTTCGGTGCGCCCTCCCGGACGCCCCTCGCCCTTCCACTCACGGACGACCTCGGAGATCTTGAGCACGACCTCCTCGCCGTCGCCGAGCACGGCGGCGTCGATGAAGGCCGAGATCGGCTCCGGGTTGAACGCGGCGTGGCCGCCCGCGATGACGACCGGGTGTTCCTCGCTGCGGTCGACGGCGTGCAGCGGGATGCCGGCCAGGTCGAGCGCGTTGAGCATGTTCGTGTAGCCCAGCTCGGTCGAGAAGCTGATGCCGAAGAGGTCGAAGGCGCCCACGGGACGGTGGCTGTCGACCGTGAACTGCGGGATCTGCTTGTCGCGCAGCAGCTTCTCCATGTCCGGCCACACCGAGTAGGTGCGCTCGGCCAGGATCCACTCGCGCTCGTTGAGCACTTCGTAGAGGATCTGCACGCCCTGGTTGGGCAGGCCGAGCTCGTAGGCGTCGGGGTACATCAGCACCCAGCGCACCTCGACGTCGTCCCACTCCTTCGTCACCATGTTGAGCTCGCCGCCGACGTACTGGATCGGCTTGGACACCGACAGCAGGTGCGGCTCCAACTGGGGAAAGACGGACTCCACGGACATGGGGCCGATTCTACGGTCCGCCCCGGGTGCTGCAGGCATCGTCGTGGCGAGAGCGCTGGGTCGCGCCCGTAGGATCCGCACCATGAGTGCCTCCACCACGGGACGACTCGGGTGGACGGTCTTCACGCCGCCTGTTGCCGCGATCGTGCTTGCCTTCTCCTGGGGCACCCATCCCCCGCCCGTCGCCGCCGCCCTCATCGGTGTCGCCCTGATCGGCGCCGTCCTCGCGGGCGTTCACCACGCCGAGGTCGTCGCCCACAAGGTGGGCGAGCCGTTCGGGTCGCTGCTGCTCGCCGTCGCTGTGACGGTGATCGAGGTCGGCCTGATCGTCATGCTGATGGCGTCGGGGAACGGCGAGACCGCGACCCTGGCGCGCGACACCGTCTTCGCCGCCCTGATGATCACGCTCAACGGCATCGTCGGCATCGCCCTGATGGTGGCCGCGCTGCGCCACCACCTGGCGACCTTCAATCCCGAGGGCACCGGCTCCGCCCTGGCCACCGTGATCACCCTCGCCGGTCTGACGCTGGTCGTCCCGGCCTTCACGACCAGCGAGGCCGGACCGTTCCTGACCGGGTCCCAACTGACCTTCGCCGCGCTCGCCTCGCTCGTCCTCTACGGGTCGTTCGTGTTCACCCAGACCGTCCGGCACCGCGACTTCTTCCTCCCGAACACGGTCTCCACACCGGCCGGCTGGACGGCCGACAACGACATCGACGGCGACGGGCACGCCGACCCGCCGACGACTCGTGAAGCCTGGATCAGCGTCGGACTGCTGGTGCTCTCGCTGCTCACCGTCGTCGGTCTGGCCAAGGTCGAGTCCTACTCGATCGAGGACGCCGTCGACTGGTTCGGCTTCCCCCATGCCGTGGTCGGGGTGGTCATCGCGCTGCTCGTGCTGGCTCCGGAGACGATCGCCGCCGTGCGCGCCGCCCGGCGCGACCGCGTGCAGATCAGCCTGAACCTCGCCTACGGGTCGGCGATGGCGTCGATCGGTCTCACCATCCCGGCCATCGCGGTCGCGTCGATCTGGCTGGAGGGCGAACTGGCGCTCGGTCTCGAGCCGATCCAGTTGGTGCTGCTGATCCTGTCGGCGATCGTGAGCGTGCTGACCGTCGTACCCGGTCGCGCGAAGCCGATGAACGGCGTGGTCCACCTGGTCCTGCTCGCCGCGTTCCTGCTCCTCACCGTGGCGCCATGACCCGACGGGCACTCGCGGCGCTGGCCGCCGTCACCGTCGCGCTCGCACTGACCGGGTGCTCGGACGAGGCACCGGCCGACTCCGACCGGATCGTGCTCTCCCCTCCCTCCGAGGGCGAAGGGGGTGCCGACCACACGCACGCCCCCGGGCAGGGGCACGCGAGCGCCGCACCGATCGGTGACGGCACCACCGCGACCGCCGGCGGTTACCGGATGACCGCGGTGACCGTGCCCGCCGTCGGCAAGCCCGGCGACGTCTCCTTCCGGATCCTCGACAAGTCGGGGGCTGCCGTCACGAAGTACGTCCCCGAGCAGACCAAGCTCCTCCATCTGTACGTCGTCCGGTCGGACCTGAGCGGTTTCCGGCACCTGCATCCGGCGCTGGGCGAGGACGGCACGTGGCGTGCCCGCGCCGACCTCGGTGACGCCGGCCCGTGGCGCGTGGTCGCCGAGTTCACGCCCGAGGGTGCGGCGCAGCCCCTGGTGCTCGGAACGACCGTCGAGGTCCCCGGCGACTGGGAGCAGGTCGCAGTACCCCGTGGCGAAGCAGCCACGACCAGCGACGACGGCGTGGCCCGGGTGCGCCTGCTGGGCACCGGCACAGTCAGCGAGAACGGCCGCCTGCGCCTCGCCATCACCAACCTCGACGACCAGCCGCTGACCCTCGGCTCCTTCCTGGGTGCCGCTGCGCACCTCACCGGATTCGCCCTCGACTCGCAGGGCTTCGTGCACGTGCATCCGTACGGCGCCCCCGAGATCACCGACGACGGCACCGTGCTGACCTTCCACACGACCTTCACCGAGCCGGGCGACTACCGGATGTTCGTGCAGGTGCGCGTGGACGGCCTGTTGCACCAGGTAGCGGTGACGGCCACCGTCACCGCCCCGTAGATTTCCGCCCAACCCGACCTCAGGCACGACCTCAGGCCCGACCGCAGGAGACCCATGAACCTCAGGCCCACACGTACCGCGATCGCCGTCCTTCTGACGTCCACCCTGCTCCTCGCCGGCTGCGGTGACGACGGTGACGGTGACAAGTCGGACAGCAAGCCGCTCGGCGGTTCCTCGAGTGACACCAGCGCGAGCGACGGGACCAGCGGTGCGACGTCCGGGGCTGCCGCCTCGTCCGACGGTGGTGCTGACTCCTCGGACCTCGACAAGGACAGCTTCTTCGAGACCGTGATCCGTGCACAGCAGAGCGCGGGCAGCTTCCGGTCGACGTCCACCACGTCGGCGGCAGGCGTCACCACGGAGCTCGAGTCCGAGGCGATCTACGAGGACGGCGGGTTCCGGGGCCACGCGAAGAGCACGGCCGCCAGCCCCCAGCAGATCGAGACCGTCATCTCCGACGGCGTCATCTACCTCAAGGGCGAAGGCCTGGGCGTTCCCGCCGGCAAGTGGCTCAAGTTCGACCCGAAGGACCCGGAGAACGCCGACAACCCGCTCGCCGGAATCGCCGCGGCAGCCGACCCCGAGGTCGCGCTTCGTGCCATGGGCGAGCTGGACGCACTCGACGAGGTCGGCCCCGAGACGGTCGACGGCGTGAAGACCACCCACTACAAGGCGGTCATGGTCACGTCCAACTACGCCAAGGAGCTCGGTCTCCCCGCAGAGGTGAGCACCATCCTGCCGCCGAAGCTCCCGTTCGACATGTGGGTCGACGAGGACAACCGGCCGGTGAAGTTCAGTATCTCGTTCGACATCCAGGGCATGACCTCGAAGAGCGTGCAGACGTACACCGACTACGGCGTGGACCTCGACATCACCACGCCGAAGGACGCCGACACCATCAAGTACTCCGAGCTCAGCCAGGGCTGAGCCCCTCAACCACGGTGGACCTGCTGGTCAGTCGACCAGCAGGTCCACCGTGGTCACCGGGCTGGTGAACTCGTCCACCCGGACGCTGACCTGGAGCACCCACGTGCCCGTCGTCGGGAACACGACGTCGGCGACGTAGGTGCCCGTCGCGGTCGGCACCACCGGGATCTCGCCGAGGTCGACGTCGCTCGATCGCAGGGCAACTGCGGGGGCGTCGTACAGGTCGAGGGGCTCGCCGGCTGTGTCCTGCACCTGGACGATCAGACGGCGCTGCAGGCCGGTTCCGGCGTCGAGGACGGCGAGGACCTTGAGGTCGTCGTTCGCGATGCCGGTGACGACGCCGGTGTCGGCGGTCGGGGGCTGGGCCGGTGGTTCCCCACCGGGCGGCTTCTGGGTGAGGAAGCCGGTCACGGCCAGCACCGCGACGAGCACCGCAGCCTCGGCCACGACGACCCGGCGGACGAGACCGGTCGCCGTGCGCTGGCGATCGTGGCCGACGCCGGCGGTCACCTGCGGGACGAGGCGATACCGGTTCCACGCGGCGATCGCGACCACGACCAGCACGAGGGCGACCTTGATCAGCATCAGGCGTCCGTAGGTCTCCCCGAACAGGCGTGACCACGAACCGACGATCCGCCAGGCGAGCAGCACCCCGGAAGCCGACAGCACCACGAGCAGCGCCGCAGCGACTGTCGAGAACCGACTGAGCAGTTGTACGGCGTCCCGCGGGCGTCCGGCGATCGCCGGCAGCGTGAGGGCAAGTCCCACGAGGCCGCCGAGCCAGACCGCACCCGCCGTGAGGTGGAGCGCGTCGGTGACGACGAGCAGGGTCCCGGGCTCGTAGGCACGGGTGTGGCCCACCAGGGCGGGCGACCAGACCGCGAGCGCCGTGGCCAGATCGGTGGTCAGCGCGGACTTCTCCCGGGTCGCGGACCATGCGGCGGCGCCGAGACCGAGCGCCTGCAGGGCCAGGACGATCAGGTCCTCGCGCACGAGATCCGGGTCGAGGGATGCCGGATCGAAGAGGCCACCCGGTCCCGAGCCGAGTTGGTACGCCCCCGACAGCGGTACGGCGACCGCGGCTGCCGCCACCGCCACGACCGCCGAGCCGCGCAGGATCCGCACCAGCCGTCGTCGTACGACATCGGTGAGGCGGACGCCGCGTGCCGTCCACGCGAGGAAGAAGGCGAGGCCTCCGGCGAGCAGCAGGGCGGCGTAGTCGAGGCCGTGGACGATCGCCTGGATCGTGGGCAGTGCGCCGGGGTCGGTCGGGCCGACCTTGGGCGCCTCGACCTTCGCACTGGGGGCGCCGACGTGGAAGGTCAGCGAGCCGGCGATCGGGTGCCCGTCGGCGGACACGACGCGCCAGGTGATGACGTAGGTGCCGTCGTCGAGGCCGTCGGCGAGGTCGCCCTCCACCTCCTTGCCGCTGGCGGACGCGTCGATCTCGACCGGGTCACCGGACGCGTCGAACGCCAGCAACCCCTTCGGGACCAGTTGCACCGACTCGTCGAAGGTGAAGGTGACCGCGGTCGGCGCCTCGGCCAGGACCGCTCCCTCGGCAGGGTCCGTGGAGACGAGGGTGGCGTGCGCCGACGCCGGAGCCGCCCACCCGACCACCGCGACGGCGGCGATCAGGAGGGCAACGATGAACGCCGGCACACGCCTCATCGATCAGGCCTTGCGGGTGCGCGCGAGCGCGAGTCCGCCGAGGGCGAGCCCACCAAGGCCGGCGACCAGGCCGACGACGGCCACACCGCCGTTGTCGTTGGTACCCCGGTCGTTGGCGGAGACCTTGCCGTTGCTGGTCTCCTCGTGGTCGGCGTCCTTCTTGTCAGACGCCGCGCCACCGTGGTGGCCCTCGGCCGACGCCTCGGTGATGGTCACCGTCGGAGCCGGGTGCTCCAACTCCTCGGCGTCCTGGCCTTCAGCAGCGGTCTCGGTCCAGCCGGTCTCGCCCTTGGCACAGGTCTGCACCACGGGGAAGGCAAGGGTCTCGCCCACCGCGTCCGGCAGTTGCACGGACAGTTCAACGGTGTCGCGGTAGCCGTCGACCAACGGCGTCTTCGCCGTGTAGACGACCTGGGCGATCCGCTCGGTGATCTCGTTGCCGTGCGCGTCCTTGATCGGCTTGTCGAGCTTCTGGGCGACCTTCTCGACCGACCAGTTCGGGTTGACCGTCGGCGTGACCGACGGGATCTCCTCCGGCATGGCGATGGTCATCTTCGTGGTCGGCGATCCCTCGCAGCCGTGGCCGACGCTGAAGGTCAGCACGGCGTAGGAACCAGCCGAGGTGACGTTCGGCGTGACCGTGACGTGCGCGCTGGCGGCGCCGGCCGACAGGGCGACGATCGCGAGGGCGGCGGTGCCGCTGAGGGCGGGCAGGGTGAAGCGTCGGACGTTCATGAGTTCTCTCTGTCGTTCGGTGAGGTGGGTCGGGGCAGCAGCGACTGCCCGAACACCTCCCCGGACGGGAGAGATCAGGCGATCGCGGCGGCGCCGACCGGTGGGCCGCGCGTCGGTGCGATCGCCAGGAAACGGCGGGAGACGAGCGTGATGACGGTCTGCCGGACGGCCGGCAAGCGCAGGACCGGCGCAGGCAGCCGCCCGAGGTCCGACCACGCAATGAGTACGACGACCGCGCGGCGCCGCACGGACCACATGACCGCCGTGACCGCGGCCGCGATGGCGTGCGCGGCGAGCATGCCCGGCGTCAGGCCCAGGAACCCACCGGCGTCGTGGCCGTGGGTCGCGTGCACGCCCGGGCTCAGGGCGACCAGCCACGCGTGGCCGAGGACCTGCGCGGCCACGAGCACCGGGAGGACCACCCGGATCCCGGCCTTGCGGCGCAGCACGACCACGCTGGCGGCGTACACGAGACCGCCGAAGGCGGTCAGCCAGAGCGCTCCCGGCACCTCTCCGCCGGCCGCGACGTGGGCCAGGGCGAGCGCCGCAACGCTCTCGAGGCTGCCGATCGTCGCCGGCACGGCCACGCGGGTGCGCGGCGTACGGCGGACGGTCAACACGGCCCCTATCTTGCCGGACGGCCCGCAAGACCTCGCGGTCGCGTGCTGGCCATGTCGTCCAGAACAGCACCGATCGCGCGGGTCAGCGCCGAGTCACCCGACTCGACGAGCAGCCGCCCGGCGACGAGTGCCTTGTCGACGGCAGGCTGGTCGTCGGGCAGGAAGTGCACCCCGAGGCTGGCTCCGAAGCCGTTGAGCATGGCCACGACGTCCGGCTCACGCCAGCCCAAGGTCGCTCGCATCCGGTTGACCACGATGCGCACCGGCGGGTTCACGACGAGTTCGCTGAGTTCGGTCATCGCCCGCGCCAGGCGGGCCAGGCCGACCGGATCGGCCGAGCCGACCAGCAGGATCTCGTCCGCGATCTCGAGGGCTTCGCGGGTGAGGTCGTTGCGTCCGGGCCGGCCCAGGTCGCTCGCCACGTCGTGCTCGATGCTGAAGCCGGTGTCGATCACCACCTGTCCCCCGCGGCGCCCGGCCTCGACGATCTCGGTCAACGACCCGGGTCGAACCTCCACCCAACGGTCGGCGCGCGGCAGCCCCGTGATGACCCGCAACTGGTCGGACAACCGCCGCTGCACGGTGACGAAGCGCTGCTCGAGTGTTCCGGACGCGACGAGACGCGCGGCAGCGAGCAGCCCGGACACCTCGTCGAGGATCCCGAGTTGCTGGGCCACGGCGCCGCCGTAGGGGTCGGCGTCGACGAGCAGCGTCGAGAGCCCGCGGCGGGCCAGTTCTGCCGCGACCCCGGACGCCAACGTGGTCCGTCCCGGCGCACCGCCCGGCCCCCACACGGCGATGACCCGGCCTGCGAGGGCACCGTCGAGCGGCGGCACGGGGTCCTCGCCGGGCAGCGGCAGCGGCGCAGCCGGAAGGGTCGCGTCGGCAGGGAGGTCGGTCACCAGGGCACCGAGCTCGTCGATCCGCGCAGCGTCGAGCAACGTCGTGATCCCGATCCGGGCGGCGCGGGGCTGGGTGACGTCGGGTCCGGTCGCGATCCCGACCACACGGACGCCGTACCGCGTCAGATCGTCGACGACCCCCTGGTCCAGCCCGGGCAGGTCGACGCCGAGGACGGCGACCTCCGCCTGGCCGGTGCTCGCCGCGGCAAGCAGGTCGTCCACGTCGACGCAGCGCTTCAGGACGACGGTCCCCGGATGGTCCTGGAGGGCGGCCAGGCCACGCGACTCCCACGCGGCGCCGCTCGACACCAGCAGTACGACGATCATCGCAACCTCAGGACCGTTGGAGGATCCGGATGACCGGGTCCTGCAGGGAGCTCAGCAGGAGTTCGAACTCGACTGCCTGCGGATCGTCGACGGCCACGACCAGTTGGCGTGCCCCCGTGACGGCGAACGTGTCGTCGTACTCCGGAGCCGCGACCACGGTCACCTCGCTGAGGGCAGGCCCGTCGACCTTGACGTCCCCGGCGGTCGAGCCCTTCGTGAGGCCGGCGCCGTCGCTCACCCAGACGTCGACGACCGAGCCGGTCTCGACGTCTGGCGGCACCCGGTTCGGGTCGACCTCCAGCGGCACCCGCAGCACCTGCTCGGCGTCGGCCTCCCCGACCGCCGATCGCGCGAGCAACTCCCCCGCACCCACCGCGCGGGTCAGGATCAGGTCCGTCGGCACGGGTTCGTCGGCCGGGAAGTAGCGGCCCAGCGCCGAGTCGTCCGTGAACCGGATCCGCTCCACACGCAGGTCGTCGGCCACGACCGGCGACCCGCTGCCGCGGTCCTGGGCGAGCGCCCAGACCTGCACCGTGTCGTCGGCGGCCGCGAGCAGGCGCGCGCCGAGGACGATCGAACCGGTGACCAGCGCAATGCCGATCCACAACCTGGGGTCACGCCAGCCCGGCCGGGCCACGCGAGTGGCCTGGGGCGGGACGGACGCGCCCGGAGAAATCCCGAGATCTCTGGACACGCGAACATCATGCAGTGCCGAACGCCGATCGTCACCTCGTCATCCACAGCCCGTCGCGCCGCCGGTGCGGACGGTGGTGCGGAGTGCAACGATGGAGCCATGAGCGGTACGCCACGTTTCCTCACGCTCGCCGACGTCGCTGAGGTGCTCAACACGTCCAGCGCGCAGGTCTACGCCCTTGTGCGCCGCGGCGACCTGCCCGCGATCAAGATCGGCGGCCGCGGCCAGTGGCGCGTCGAGGGCTCGCGCCTGGAGGAGTACATCCAGCAGCAGTACAGGTCAGCCGAGCAGTACGTCGCCGACCACCCGTTCGTGGACTCCGACGCGGACTGACCTATTTGCCGTCGACCTCGCCCTTGAGGAGCACCTTCACCGTCTTGTCGTTGTTCCCGCGCTTGACGGTGAACTCGACGGTCTGGCCGGGCTGATAGCTGCGGATCGCGACGATCAGCGCGATGCCGTCACTGACGCGATCGCCGTTGATGTGGGTGATCAGGTCGCCCTTGCGCAGACCGGCGTCCTTGGCCGGGCTCGCAGCGAGGATCTCGTCGAGGACGGCGCCGTCACCCGTGGGGATGCCGCCCGTCTTCACCTTGGCGCCGATCACGGGGTACTGCGCCTTGCCGGTCTTGAGGATCTGGTCGGCGGTGACCCGCACCTGCTCGACCGGGATCGCGAAGCCGACACCGATGTTGCCGGCGTCGGAGTCTATCGACCCGCCGCCCGCCGTGGCGATCGCGGAGTTCACGCCGATCACCTCGCCCTGCATGTTGACCAGCGGGCCACCGGAGTTGCCCGGGTTGATCGCCGCATCGGTCTGCACCGCATTGATGTACGACGACTGGTCGGTCGACGAACCGGTCGTGACCGGACGCTGGAGATAGCTCACGATGCCGGAGGTGACCGTGTCGGGCAGGCTCAGCGGAGATCCGATGGCGACCACGGGCTCACCGACCCGCAACTTCTTCGAATAGCCGAGCTTCGCAGGGACCAGGTCCTTGAAGTCCTTCACCGACAGGACGGCCAGGTCGTAGACCGGGCTGAGTCCGACAACGGTGGCTTCGTAGCGGTTGCGATCGTGGTCGACGACCACGATCGGGCCCTTGCTCTTCGCGGCAGAAGCCACGACGTGGTTGTTGGTGATGATGTGGCCGTTGCCGTCCATCACCCAGCCGGAACCGGTCGCACCTGCCTCCTGGCCGTCGTACTCGGCGAGGATCTGGACGGTGCTGGGGAGCACGGCCTGCGCCACGGCGGCGATCGATCCGGGCGCCTCGAGCGGAGGCAACTCCTCGAGGTCGACGTCGTTCAGGCCACCGTCGGCGAATCCGGTGCCGCCATCGTCATCAGCAACCTTGTCGTGGGCGAGGGCACCGAGGAAGCCGCCACCGAGACCGACCAGGAGCGACAGCAGGGCCACGGCGGGCCAGATGCGGCGCGAGGGGCCGGTGCGGGGCTCGACGGGCAGCGTCGGCAGCACGGGGCGCCGGACCGACAGGTCGGCCGGCGTCGGCGGCGCCGCCGGCGCGGGAGGCATCAGTGACGGAGCGAGGGTGGGCATCGGGAGCGTCGGCTCCGGCGTCGAGTCGGGACGGACGTCCACCGGCGCAGGTGTGGCGCCCGGGGGCGGCGGCGCCCACTGCGCCGTGGCGTCGATCGGGGCTTCCTGACCCACGGGGCCGGGCGGGACCAGATCGGCTCCCTCGATCGGCTCGGTGGGTTCCCGGTCGGCGTCGTACTCGTCGTTCACGTTGTCATCATGTCTGATCCACCCAGCCGGGCCCGGATCCGGCCTACGGCAGCATCCCGCGCACAGGCATGCGCAGCACCGTGGTGAGGGTGGTGGAGACCGTGCCCGCACCGTTGCCGGCGATCGGGGTCGACGTGGGCGCCGTCGGGACGACGGAGTCGATCTGGGTGGCCGGCGGACGGCGGTCTGCGGGCGCCACGCCACCGGGGGTGAGCCCGAAGGCCAGCACACCCAGCATCGCCGCACCCAGCGCGCCGCCGCCGATCATCGCGACTCCGGCGCCACGGCGCTGGCCATGACCATGCTCGGAGAGCAGCGCGTCACCCGGGGGCATGCTGAGCAGCGAACCCTTGAGGTTCGAGGGGGCCATCCGCTCGCCGCCGCACAGGCCGGCCAGGCGGGTCTTCACCCAGCCCTCCCGCTCGACGAGGTCGCGGCAGGCGTGGCAGGCGTAGACGTGGGTCCACGCCTCCTCGGTGTCCTTCGCGGAGAGTTGTCCGTCGAGCAGGGCACTGACGCGGTTGCCGAGGTGCCCGATCATCCCGTGGCTCCACCGGCGAGGGACACGGTGGCGGGGCCGAGGTAACGGGTGCGGTCACCCTGCGGCGCCCGGTGCGCGAGGGCATTGCGGAGCAGCGCGCGGCCACGGTGGATGCGCGAGCGGACGGTGCCGAGCTTCGCGCCGAGAATGTCGGCGATCTCCTCGTAGCTGAGGCCCTCGATGTCGCACAGCACGACCGCCGCACGGAAGTCCGGCGGCAGGTCCGCCAAGGCGGCCTCGACGTCGTCCTCGAAGTTCAGGTCGGCGTACGCCATCTCGGGCGCGGGGGAAGCGCTCGGGAGCCGCGCGGCGCGCTCGTCGGAGAGGGTGTCGAACCGGATCCGCTGCTTGCGGCGGGCCTGGTCGAGGAAGAGGTTGGTGGTGATCCGGTGCAGCCAGCCCTCGAACGTGCCGGGCGAGTAGGTGTGCAACGAGCGGAACACCCGCACGAACACTTCCTGCGTGAGGTCCTCGGCGTCGTGGCGGTTGCCCGTCAGGCGGAGCGCAAGGCGGTAGACGCGATCGGAGTGCTGCTCGACGATTGCTTCCCAGTTCAGGTCCTGTTCGAGGACCTGGGGATCGACGGGCTCCTTCATCGTGGCCTTCTTCCGCTGCGTCAGTACCAAGGTGGTCTGGTCCTCTCACCGTAGAGCCGGGTCCTGAGTGTTCCCTGTGAACTCCCCCAACATTGGCCACAACGATTGGCGAGGATCCTGTGTTCCCCGGCGTCGGGTCCGCCGACTGGGCCCTTGGCAGCCTTAGGGTGAGAACCGTGGCTCCGACACCGATCAACGCATCCAGCTGGACGTACGCCGACACCTACGTCGTCGAGGACGACGTCCTGACCGCTGCCCGCGCACGGTCCGAAGAGGTCGGCGTCACCCCGATCGGCTCCGGCGGCGGCGCGGCCCTGTGCTTCCTCGCCTCCGTGCTCGAGGCGCGCGCCGTGGTCGAGATCGGCACCGGCACCGGTGTCTCCGGCGTCTGGCTGCTGCGCGGCATGCGAACGGATGGTGTCCTGACCACCGTCGACATCGAGGCCGAGCACCAGCGCCTCGCCCGCGAGTCCTTCAAGGAGGCCGGCGTCGCCCCCAACCGGGCTCGCACCATCGCCGGCTCCGCACTCGACGTCCTGCCCCGCCTCACCGACGGTCACTACGACCTGGTCTTCGCCGACGGCGACAAGCGTGAGTACAGCGCCTACCTCACCGAAGCGCTGCGCCTGCTGCGTCCCGGTGGCGTCGTGGCGTTCGACAACGCGCTGTGGCACGGCAAGGTCGCTGACCCGGCCGTCCGCGACGAAGAGACCGTGGCGATCCGGGACCTCGTGCAGCAGGTGGCCGCGACCGAGGGTCTCGTGCCCGTGTTGCTGCCCGTCGGCGACGGTCTGTTGCTGGCCAAGAAGGAATGGATCCCCGAGACCGACTAGTTCTTCTGGCCGAGCGCGTCTCCGGCTCAAGCGAGGCAGCAAGCTGCCTGGAGGCGCCTCCCGCCGCGCTGCCGGCCTATGACTCGACGATTCCGTCGAGCGGATCCGTCGACCCGAGCCAGGTCAGCAGCAAGCGCGGACCGAAGCCGGACGGCCCGACCGTCCACTCGTGCCACTCCTTCTCGACATCGCCCACCGACGCAATGTCGAGGTGCGCCCACGGGACGTCGCCCACGAAGTGGCGCAGGAAAAGGGCTGCGGTGATCGCGCCCGCTCCCCCGGGGTCGTTGCTCGCGTCGGCGATCTTCGACGCCAACTTGTCCTCGTAGCCGTCGTACAGGGGGAACCGCCAGAGCGGTTCGCCTGACTGTTCGCCGGCAGCCGCCAGGGCAGCGGCGAGCGCATCGTCGGTGGCGAAGAGACCAGCCACCTGCTGGCCGAGCGCGACCTTGACGGCTCCGGTGAGCGTCGCGATGTCGATGATGAGATCCGGGGCGAGTTCGGTGACGGCGTACGCGAGGGCGTCCGCGAGGACCAGACGGCCCTCGGCGTCGGTGTTGCCGACCTCGGTGGTGCGCCCACCCCAGTGGCGGACCACGTCGCCGGGGCGCAGCGCGCTGCCGGAGATGGCGTTCTCGGCTGCCGCGACCAGCCCGATGACGCGGACCGGGCAGTCGACGTCCGCCAGGGCAGCCATCGTGGCCAGGACGACACCGCCGCCCATCATGTCCCGCTTCATGGACGCCATGGAGGCGGCCGGCTTGATCGACAGGCCGCCGGTGTCGAAGGTGATGCCCTTGCCGACCAGCACCACGAGGGGGAGCTTCTTCGCCGCGCGGGCACTGACACCGCGGGGTGTGTAGTCGAGCCGGATCAGTCGCGGCGGGGTGGCCGACGCAGCGCCGACGGCCAGGATGCCGCCGAAACCGTCGCTGGCGAGGTCCTGCTCGTCCCAGACCTGCAGGTCGAGACCGGCGGCCGCGGCGATCTGCTCGGCCTGCGTGGCCAGCCACGCAGGGTTCTTCAGGTTGGCCGGGACGGTAGCGAGCAGGCGCGAGCGCCACCCGGCGCCGCCGATCGCGACCGCACGTTCGAGAACGGCCCGGTCACCAGCGACCTCCGGGCCTGCGACGACGACGCGGCGCACCGGCAGTCGCTCCGGGCCCCGGGAACGCCAGTGGAAGACGAAACTCCCGAGCATCGTGCCGACCACGAACGCCTCGACGGACGCGTGCACGTCGGACATTCCGGCGCCGGCAACAACCGGGATCGACGTGGCGACAGCGTCGCGGTCGAAGGTCGCGCGCGCCAGAGCGGCGCCCGCCCTGCGCAGGTCGATCGGCAGGCCGGCACCGACGCCGACCAGGATCACCAGACGCAGGTCGGGATTGGTCGTCGTACCGCCGGGGACCGGGACGGTCGCGACTTCGGCGGTCGCTCCGGTCAGTCCGTGCACCTCGGCGATGCCGACGAGGTCGAGATCGAGCTCGTCGGCGAGTTCCGCTGCTCCCGGACCCAGCAGGAAGGGCACCTCGTCGTCACCCGGCAACACCGGGAGCGCGACGACATCGACGCCGATGATGGCGCCGGGCAGGAGATCGCTGAGCGCGAACTCCGGAGGTGAGACCTGGCCCGGAAGGACCTGCTCCTGGGTGCTGGGGGCAGCGGGTGAAGTCACCCGACCACAGTCTTGAGCGCGTCGCCGAGCGCAGAGGCCTCCTCGGCGTTGAGCTCGACCACGAGTCGGCCACCGCCCTCGAGCGGAACGCGCATCACGATGCCGCGTCCCTCCTTGGTGACCTCGAGCGGACCGTCGCCGGTCCGAGGCTTCATTGCCGCCATGCGGCACCCCTCTTCCACTAACTTCTGCGAGTTTGTCGTGCGCCCTGTGCACCCGACTTGTGCGCTGCACCATTATCGCCCATGCCACACAAACCGCGCAGCCACGGGTGGGTGTCGCCTCGTGGGCTCGAGTTCAGTCCGAAGGCTCCTCGGTGACGTCCTCGGGCTCCTCGACCTCCGAATGCCCCCAATAATCGGGGCTTCTGACCTTCGCGCGGGGCTCCATCTCCGTCGCCAACCGGGTGAGCAACGCGTCGACCTCTGACATCCGGTAGCCGCGGAAAGCCAGGGAGAAGCGAACCTTGCGGAGATCACCGGCCTCGATCCGGCGGTCGGCAGGGACCAGCGCATCGGGGCGGTCGTCGTACGCCGGAGCCATCGGCTCACCGTGTCCGGCGGCCAGCATCGCTACGCCACCCATGGCGAGCACGATGAGGACGGCGAAGACCCACATCATCGGATGGGACATAGGGCGTGTCTCCTCACGCGTGCCGCTCGCGGGCGGCCACCATCAGCGCGACAGCCTCGTCGACGTCGTCGGTCAGGGTCAGCATGTCGATGTCTGTCTGCTTGATGCGGGCGTCGGCGAGCATGGAGCCCTGCATCCAGTCGATCAGGCCCTGCCAGTACTCCACGCCCATCAGCACGATCGGGAACTGGGTGATCTTGAGGGTCTGGGACAGCGTCATCGCCTCGAACAACTCATCCAGGGTGCCGATGCCGCCCGGCAGCACCACGTAGCCCTGCGAGTACTTCACGAACATCATCTTGCGGACGAAGAAGTACCGGAAGTTCAGCCCGAACCCGACGTAGTCATTGAGCTTGGCCTCCCACGGGAGTTCGATGCCGAGGCCCACGCTCTCTCCGCCGGCCTCCATCGCGCCCTTGTTGGCCGCCTCCATGGCGCCGGGGCCACCGCCGGTGATGACAGCGAAGCCGGCCTCCACGAGCGCAGCGCCCACGCGGACGCCGATGTCGTAGGCGGGGTGGTTCGGGGCAATGCGCGCCGAACCGAAGACAGAGATCGCCGGCCCGAGTTCGGCGAGGTCGTTGAAGCCCTCGACGAACTCCGCCTGGATCTTCAGCACTCGCCAGGTGTCGGTGTGCACCCAGCCGCCGTCGCCACGACTGTCGAGCAGCCGCTGGTCGGTGGTGGAGCCCTCGGGGCGTCCCTTGCTGGGGCGCGGGCCTGGACCGTTTCGCTTCGTCATCGCTGAACCTCTCGTGTCGGGTCGACTGACACATCTGCTCGAACATCGGTGAGGAGCCACTGCCGCAACTGCTGTTCGCACTGCTCGATCTGCGCCACTTCGACGAACTCCTCCTGCTTGTGGGCAAGGAGGGGGTCGCCCGGTCCGTAGTTGACGGCCGGCACGCCCAACGCGGTGAACCGGGCGACGTCCGTCCAGCCGAACTTCGGGTTGACCACGCCACCGACCGCGTCCACGAAGGCCCGCGCCGCGGGCTGCTCGAGTCCCGGCAGCGCGCCGGGAGCGGAGTCCGTCAGGGTGATGTCGAAGCCGTCGAAGAATTCCCGCACGAAGGCAAGGGCCTCGGCCTCGGAGCGGTCGGGCGCGAACCGGAAGTTCACGGTGACCACGCATTCGTCAGGAATGACGTTGCCGGCGACGCCACCGCTGATCCCGACCGCGTTGAGCCCTTCGTGGTACTCCAGCCCGTCGATCACGGGCCTGCGGGCGTCGTACTCGTTCAACCGGGTGAGTACGGCGGCCGCCGCATGGATCGCGTTGACGCCCTTCCAGCTGCGGGCCGAATGGGCACGCTCGCCGCGGGTGCGGACGTCGACGCGCAAGGTGCCCTGGCACCCGGCCTCGACCACGGCATTCGACGGCTCCATCAGGATCGCGAAGTCAGCCTCCAGCAATGCCGGGTCGGACTCGCTGAGCAGCCGGAGGCCGTTGAGCGCGGAGTCGATCTCCTCGCAGTCGTAGAGCACGTAGGTCACGTCGTGCACCGGTTCGGGCACGGTGGCGGCGAGGCGCAGGATGACGGCGTCGCCCCCTTTCATGTCGCAGGTGCCCAGTCCGTGCAGGAGCCCGTCCTCGAGGCGGCTCGGCAGGTTGTCGTTCAGGGGCACGGTGTCGAGGTGCCCCGCGATGACGACCCGCGACGGTCGACCAAGGCCGGTCCGCGCGACCAGAGTGTTGCCGTGCCGACTGACGGTGAGGTGCGGCAGCGCCACGAGCGCCGCTTCGACCGTGTCGGCGATCGACTGCTCGTTGCGGCTGACCGACTCGATGTCGACCAGCGCGCGGGTCAGGGAGACGACATCGGTGGAGAGGTCGAGGGGGTGCGGCGGACTCACCTGACCAGTCAAGCAGGCCAGCCCTCGGCGCCCACCCATCCGGGCCCGGCTTCACTCATGGTTTCGCGAAAATCTGCCCGGGTACCCCAGAAGGGTCACCAGAATGGTTTGTCGATCTCGGGAGAAGCAGGATGGCCTACGACTACGAACAACTCGATTCACTCCTCGACGATGCAGCGCGCGAAGCCGCATTCGCCGACCTCACCCGGCGGGACGGCTGGGACTACGACAACGGCAAGGACTATGTCGTCAAGACCGAGAACTACGGCGAGAGTTCCAGCGTCCAGACGGTCTACTTCGACGGTCGCGCGACGCTCGGTGGTTACAACATCGGGGCGACCAGTCCGACCGAGCCGTTCCCGTCGCTCGCTGCGGACTACGCCGGCATGGTGTCGGGCTGGCGCAGCAAGCTCGACCAGACCGTGTCCGGTTGGGACGGCGTACCGAAGCCCTCGATCCTCGACGACGCCAAGACGCAATGCCTGCTCGGCGTGCAGAAACTGGCCGGCGGCACGGGCAACGGCGGGTCGCAGTTCGGCAACCCGGACCTCGAGGCCATCGGTTACATCCGGAGCTTCATCCCGAGCCCCGACCAGGCCGGCCAGACCATCAGCGCTTTTTACACGAACTACGGGCCTGACCGCCTGGAGACGGTGCTCGACGGACACTGCGAGGCCGTGGCCGCCCTGGGGGTGGCGATCACCGGAACGCAGAAGCTGTTCGAGACGTGCCGTGAGGACGTCGCCAACCTCGTCGGGAACGTGAAGGAGGCGTTCAGGCAGACCCGCAAGGACTACTCGAACCTCCAGACCATCACCACCGTGCTGACGGTCGTCAACGCGTCGACCGGCCTGCTCGGTGTCTTCCTCGGACCCGGTGTCGGTACGGCGGCGATAGGCGGGCTGAGCGCGGGCACCTCGTTCCTCAGCACGGCGCTGGGCCTGCTCCCGAAGCCGACCGAGTCGAAGCTGCCCTACAGCGGCTCGTCACCCAACGACGTCTACAACGACTTCAAGAAGGCCTTCAGCACCCTCGAGGAGAAGGCCAAGGCGCAGGACCAGGGCCTCGAAGCAGTGCTCGAGAGCATGCTCACCGCGGTCGCCGATCCGGTGAACCGGCGGAACTTCCACGTCCACCCGGGTGAGGGCCAGGCCCCTCTCGGCGACACCATCAACGTGAAGTACTCCACGCTCGAGCACATCGGCTACGAGTCCATGCCGACCGTGGCGCGGGCATTCCTCCAGGCCGCCGACCAGGTCGAGAGCAGCAACCAGATCAACGCCTGGATCCGCACCGGGATCGTCGGGGCCGGCACCTACGGCTGCTACTTCGCGTGGCGCGACCTCGCCTACCAGATCACGCCGCTGCTCAACGACACCGGCGCCGAGGTCGTCGGCGCCGGTGAGTCACTGGCCGAGGCCGCGGGGTACCTCCGCGACAGCGACGGCTGGGCGAAGGACAAGCTCGGCGCCAACTACAAGGAGCTGGAGGGCGCCGAGCTCGGCTGGCAGGACCCCTACGTCCCGCCGCCGCCTCCGCCGAGGCAGCGTCCCAACGACGGTTGGGGCGTCGGAGGCATCTGACTCGAAGCCGGGTCAGGCGAGCTCCACCCGGATCGTCGCCTGCTCGCCGTCACCCACCACGACGGCGGTGACGCCGTCGGCATCCACGTCGCTCTCGCTGACCGTGTACGACGTCGCGAGGGTCTCCCCCGCGATCAGCGCCTCGTGCGTGGTGGCTGCCGCGAGCACGGCCGCCGAACCGGAAACGACCAGTTCGATCCGGTCGGTCACGTCGAGACCGCCGTCCTTGCGAGCCTGCTGGACCGCACGGACGAGGTCACGGGCGAGCCCCTCCTCAGCGAGTTCGGGCGTCACGACGGTGTCGAGCACGACGAAGCCACCGGTCGGCAACATGCCGGTCGCGGCTCCCTCGGCGGCGTCACCGGCGGCCGTCTCGAGGGAGTACTCCCCCTCGACCAGCGCGAGGCCACCCGCGGTGACGGTGCCGTCCTCGGCCACGGACCAGTCCCCCGACTTGGAGCCCTTGATCGCGAGCTGCACGTCCTTGCCGAGGCGCGGACCGGCCGCACGGGCGTTGACGGTGAGCTTCTGCTCGACGCCGTAGCCCTGGGCCTCCTCGGAGTCGGCGGCCACGAGGCGCACCGACTTCACGTTCAACTCGTCGGCGATGATCTCGGTGAACGCCTCGAGGGCGGTCGGGTCGGCCGCGACGACGGTGAGCTGGGCCAACGGAAGCCGGTTGCGGAGCTTGCCGGCCTTGCGCAGCGCGGACGTCGCCGAGCAGACCTCGCGGACCTGGTCCATGGCGGCGACGAGGGCGTCATCCGCCGGCAGCGCCGAAACGTCGGGCCAGTCGGCCAGGTGCACCGAACGCTCGCCGGTCAGGCCGCGCCAGATCTCTTCGGTGGTCAACGGCAGCAGCGGGGCGATCGCCCGGCACACGACGTCGAGCACCGCAGCCAGGGTCTCGAACGCCTCCGGCTTGCCCTCCCAGAACCGCTCGCGGGAGCGGCGGATGTACCAGTTGGTCAGCACGTCGAAGAACGCACGCGTGGTCTCGCAGGCGTCCGCGATGGCGTACTCGTCGAGCTCGGCGGTCAGCTTCTCGACGTACTGCCGGGTCTTGGCGAGCAGGTAGCGGTCGAGCGGGTCGGTCGAGTCCGTCGAGCCCTGGGCGTCGTAGTGCTCGGCGTTGGCGTAGAGCGCGAAGAAGTACCACGTGTTCCACAGCGGGATCATCACCTGGCGCACGGCCTCGCGGATGCCTTGCTCGGTCACCACGAGGTTGCCGCCGCGCAGGATCGGGCTGGCCATCAGGAACCAGCGCATCGCGTCGGCGCCGTCACGGTCGAAGACCTCGGAGACGTCGGGGTAGTTGCGCAGCGACTTCGACATCTTGTTGCCGTCGGAGCCGAGCACGATGCCGTGGCTGATGCACGAGGAGAACGCCGGCTTGTCGAACAGCGCGGTCGCCAGGATGTGCAGCGTGTAGAACCAGCCGCGGGTCTGGCCGATGTACTCGACGATGAAGTCGGCCGGGAAGTGCTGCTCGAACCACTCGGTGTTCTCGAACGGGTAGTGCACCTGGGCGAAGCTCATCGAGCCCGAGTCGAACCACACGTCGAGGACGTCGGAGACGCGACGCATCGTCGACTTGCCCGTCGGGTCGTCCGGGTTCGGACGGGTCAGGTCGTCGATCCACGGCCGGTGCAGGTCGCGCAGTCCCTGGGCGTTCATCGGCAGGCGACCGAAGTCGCGCTCGATCTCGTCGAAGGAGCCGTAGACGTCGATCCGCGGGTACGTCGGGTCGTCGCTCTTCCACACCGGCACCGGGCTGCCCCAGAACCGGTTGCGGGTGATCGACCAGTCGCGGGCGTTCTCGAGCCAGCGGCCGAACTGGCCGTCCTTGATGTGGTCCGGGGTCCAGCGGATGTCCTGGTTGAGCTGGGCCATCCGCTCCTTGATCTTGGTGACCTCGACGAACCATGACGAGACCGCCATGTAGATGAGGGGCTCGCGGCAGCGCCAGCAGTGCGGGTAGGAGTGGTTGTAGGACTCGCGGCGCAGGAGCACCGTGCCCGGGCTGACCGAGGCGGTGCCGGCCTTCAGGTCACCGATGATCTGCGGGTTCGCGTCGAAGACCTGCATGCCTTCGTAGTCGGTGACGGGGAAGGTGAAGCGCCCGTCCTTGCCCACGGGTACGACGGTCTCGACACCAGCAGCGTCGAGGACCGCCTTGTCGTCCTCACCGAAGCCGGGAGCCAGGTGCACGAGGCCGGTGCCGTCCTCGGTCGTGACGAAGTCCGCGACCAGCACGCGGTGGGCGTTGTCGCTGCCTGCGTAGTAGGAGAACGGCGGTGTGTAGCTGCGGCCGGCGAGGTCGGCGCCGGTCAGCGTCTCGACAACCTTGAGGTCGTCGGTCGACCCTGTCGAGACCAGTTCCTTCGCGTACGACGCCAGCCGGGCCTTGGCCAGGAGGTACCGCTCCACGGAGCCGGTGGGCAGGTCGGACTCGACGACGACGTACTCGATCGACGGGCCGACGGCGACGCCCATGTTGGACGGCAGGGTCCACGGCGTCGTCGTCCAGATCAGCGCGAGCTCACCGGAGTCGAGGCGGAAACCAACGGTGAGAGCGGGGTCCTGGCGGTCCTGGTAGACGTCGTCGTCCATCCGCAGTTCGTGGTTGGAGAGCGGGGTCTCGTCGTTCCAGCAGTAGGGCAGGATCCGGAAGCCCTCGTAGACCAGGCCCTTGTCGAAGAGACCCTTGAAGGCCCACAGGACCGACTCCATGAACTCGGGGTTCATCGTCTTGTAGTCATTGTCGAAGTCGACCCAGCGCGCCTGGCGGGTGACGTACTCGCGCCATTCGCCGGAGTACTTGAGCACCGAGGCGCGGCAGGCATCGTTGAACTTGTCGATGCCCATCTCGACGATCTCGTCGGTGGTCTTGATGCCGTTGAGGCGCATCGCCTCGAGCTCGGCGGGCAGGCCATGGGTGTCCCAGCCGAAGCGGCGCTCGACGCGCTTGCCGCGCATCGTCTGGTAGCGCGGCACGATGTCCTTGACGTAGCCGGTCAGCAGGTGGCCGTAGTGCGGGAGACCGTTGGCGAACGGCGGGCCGTCGTAGAAGACGAACTCGTTCTCACCGGACGCGCCCGGGTCGCGCTGCTCGACCGACGCCCGGAAGGTGTCGTCCTCGGCCCAGTAGGCCAGGACCCCCTCCTCGATGGCGGGGAACTTCGGGGAGCCGGGAACGGCGCCCTGCCCGTTGCTCGGGTCGGCGGTCGGGTCGGTGGTGACCTTCGGATAGGTCATGCGGTGGGTCTCCTGAGCGGGGCGTCCGGTGGTTGAGCTTGTCCAAACCACGAGGACGACGTGTGCCGCGGTACCACCTCGCTTGCCGACCCCGAGGGGACGACCGCTCATTCATGGCTGTGACGGGCCACCCGCCGGGTTCTACTGAGGTTTCGGTGGTTGAGCTTGTCGAAACCCGTTCTTCCCGGAGCTCACCGCTGATGACGGCTCGAACGCTGGTGCCCACAGCGTACGGCGGCCGGGGGTGGTTGGGAAAATGGGATTGCGCGGACCTCCTACGGTGGGCGCATGTCTGATGCCGCTGGCGAACTGGCCAACTACCGTGACTACCTCGGCGAGTACCGCAAGATGTTCAGCCGCAAGTGCGACGACCTGTCCCCTGAGCAGCTGGCCACGCGGTCCGTGCCGCCGAGCACCTTGAGCCTGGTGGGCCTGGTCCGGCACATGGCGTACGTCGAGCAGGCGTGGTTCCAGCGCGCGCTGCAGGGCAACCTCGACGAGCCGCGTCCGTTCACCGATCCCTCGGACCGGGACTTCGACTTCAACGCGGCCGTCGGAACGGTCGAGTGCGTCGAGGAGGCCTTCGCCGAGTGGCGGAACCAGGTCGCCCGCGCCGACGAGTGGCTGGACACCCAGGACGACGTGTCGATGGGCGCCGAGGTCGTCTTCAACAGCGATCGCGAGACGTCCACCGTCCGCGACATCCTCGTCCACATGATCGAGGAGTACGCCCGCCACACCGGCCATGCCGACCTGCTGCGCGAGTGCATCGACGGCCGCACGGGAGAATGACCGGGTGAGTCACCTCCTCGACGCCGCGGTCGCCTCCGAGCGCACCGCCGACGGCGTGCACCGGGTCCAGTTGACGGCGGACTGGAACACCGCCAACCAGACGCCCAACGGCGGCTACATCCTCGCCCTCCTGCTGCACGCCGTGCTGCAGGAATCGGTCCACCCCGACGCACTCAGCATCGCCATCACCTACTTCCGGCCCGGGCTCCCGGGTCCGGGTGACATCACGGTTCGCGAGGTACGCGTCGGACGCCGTGTCTCCACGTACGACGCCGTGCTGGTCCAGGCGGGCAAGGAGATCGCTCACGCGGTGGTGAGCACCCACGACTGGGACGCCGCCGGCACCTTCGAGCACGCTCCGCACCAGGCGCCCGTCGTACCGCGGCCGGAGGACTGCCAGGACATCAGCCCCTTGATGTCACTGGGCAGGGCGCCGATCCTCGACCGCTACACCTACCGCGCGCCTGAGGTACCCGGCTGGCTGACCGGCAAGCCCTCGGGCAACACCGAGTCGCTCTGCTGGATCCGCACGACCGACGAACGACCGCTCGACGCCCTGCTCGCCGGTGCGATGACCGACGCCTTCCCGCCCGTCACCGCGGAGATCGGCCACCTCGCCTCGGCAACCATCCAGCTCACCGTGCACTTCCGGCGCCGCCCCGACACCGTCTGGGCGCTCGGCCACGTCGTCACCCGCCACGTCCTCGCCGGCTACCACGACGAGGACGTCGAGCTGTGGGACGACCAGGGACGGCTGATCGCGCAGAGCCGGCAGTTGGCGATCCTCGCCAACGGATAGGATTCCTCCACGTGACTTCCGCATGGGGCTTCGGCCTGACGACGTACACCGCCGACCAGACCGTTCTCGACGTCTGGTTCCCGACCCCGGCCCTCGGCGAGAAGCCTGCCGACGCAGCGGCTCCGGCCGACCTTCTGGCCCTCGAGGGTTCCGACGAGGCACGCGGGGTGACCCGCAAGGTCGAGCTCGTCGAGATCGCCGACCTGGCGACCGCCCCCGCGGGCACCACCGACGTGTGGCTGCGCCTGCACCTGCTCTCGCACCGTCTCGTGGCGCCGCACGGGCAGAACCTCGACGGTGTCTTCGGTCTACTGACCAACGTCGTGTGGACCTCCGCCGGCCCGTGCGCGATCGAGGGCTTCGAGCTCACCCGCGCCCGCCTGCAGGCCGCCGGCAAGCACGTCACCGTCTTCGGTATCGACAAGTTCCCGCGCCTGGTCGACTACGTCATCCCCGGCGGCGTGCGGATCGCCGACGCCGACCGGGTCCGCCTCGGTGCGCACCTGGCCGAGGGCACCACCGTCATGCACGAAGGCTTCGTCAACTTCAACGCCGGCACGCTCGGCACCTCGATGGTCGAGGGCCGGATCTCCGCCGGGGTCGTCGTCGGTGACGGCTCCGACGTGGGCGGCGGCGCCTCGATCATGGGCACGCTGTCGGGCGGCGGCAAGGAGGTCGTCTCGGTCGGCCAGCGCTGCCTGCTGGGCGCCAACGCGGGCATCGGCATCTCGCTCGGCGACGACTGCGTCGTCGAGGCCGGCTGCTACGTCACCGCCGGCACGAAGGTCACCGTGCTCGAACCCGGCAAGGACGCGCGGGTCATCAAGGCACGCGAACTCTCCGGCGCCAGCAACGTGCTCTTCCGCCGCAACTCGGTCTCCGGCGCCATCGAGGCCGTGCCGTGGCAGGGCGAGGGCATTGCCCTCAACGCCGCCCTCCACGCCAACTGACGGCACCGGTCCGTCACCAGCACTCACGCAGACTGGGAGCCGTGAAGCGCAGAGCAACGTCGGTCGTCGTCGGTGTCGCCGCCCTGGCGGCCGTCGTCGGCGTGGGCATTGCCGTGCTCAAGGTGACCGACGACCTCGTCGGTGGCCCGGACGGTGACTGCAAGGTCACCGTCGACCAGCACTCCGTCAAGATCGACGCCGAACAGGCCGAGTACGCGTCCCTGATCGCCTCGATCGCCGTACGACGGGGCCTGCCCGCGCGGGCCGCATCGATCGCGCTGGCCACCGCCTACCAGGAGTCGAAGCTCGACAACATCGACTACGGCGACCGCGACTCGATCGGCCTGTTCCAGCAGCGCCCGTCGCAGGGCTGGGGAACGCGCGAGCAGATCCTCGACCCGATCTACTCGACGAACGCGTTCTACGACGCCCTGGTCAAGGTCGACGGCTACGAGGACATGGAGATCACGGTCGCTGCGCAGAAGGTGCAGCGGTCCGCCTTCCCCGACGCGTACGCCGACCACGAGGCCGACGGACGGGCCCTGGCCTCCGCGCTCGCTGGTCACTCCCCCGCCACCTTCACCTGCGACCTCGACGGTGGCGCACCGTCCGTCAGCGACGAACTGATGCCGAACGGGCTGACGGCGCGAGCCGATGCCACGCGCAAGGAACTGATGGAGCGCTTCGGCAACCTCAAGCTCGGCGGCTACGCCCCCGAGGGTGTCGACAGCGGCCACATCGAGGGCTCCGCGCACTACGAGGGCCGCGCCATCGACGTGTTCGTCCGCCCGATCAACAACGCCAACAACATCCGCGGCTGGGCGATGGCGCACTACCTGGTGGCCAACGCCGCCCGCCTCGACGTCCGCACCGTCATCTTCGACGACCGGATCTGGACCGCCGGCCGCGAGGGCTGGCGCGACTACGAGCCACCCGACTCACCGGGCGACATCAAGATCCTCGAGCACCGCGACCACGTCCACGTCGACGTATTCAGCTGAATTTCGCCGAGCGCGGCTCCGGCGTTGATCCGGGGTCAGGTCGTGACCCGCCAGTCGAGCGGGGAAACCGGATCGGGGCGGTAACTGCAGGACGTGCCGGTGCGGACGGCCGTGTCGAGATGGCCGCCCAGGTCGGGCAGGACGTCGGTGATCCGGGCCAGTGCGTAGCGCAGGGATCGGGTCACGCTGGTGCGGGCACGTTCGACCGTGCCGGCCGACGTGCGGGCGCGCCCGCCCAGGCCGACGGCGCTGGACAACTCGGCCATCAGATAGTCGCGGTCGCGTTCGGCGAGGATGCGGCGGGCCTCGTCGCAGTCGCGCTCGGCCTCGGCGAGGTCGTCCTCCACATCGGCGAGCCGACGGCGGTACGTCGCCCGTGCCTCATCGTCGAGCACCGGGAGCCCCGCTTCCACGACCCCGGCGCCCGCGAGGTCGAGGACGTGGAACTCCTTGCCCGGCGCGGCAATCAGGGTGGCCAGCAGGCGCACACCCTTCAGGTCCGGCACCCAGGCGTGGCGATCACGGCAGCCGACCTGCCACCGGTCACCGGAACGCACCAAGAACGCCGCGGTCGGACCGGTCGCCCCGGCCGGCGCTGACGACGCCCGCTCGGCACCGAGGAGCGCCTCGACCGCCACCGCCCGATGCTCGGCCCCGAACTCCCGGAACCCGGTCACCGCCGACTGCCACTCCATCGTTGCGAGGTCCTCCGCCCCGACACCACGACGGGCATGGCCCAGGACGACCCGCGCGGTCGCGACGTCGTACGGCGCCCCGAGGTCGGCCCAGCACGCGACAGCCGTCTGAGCCGGCTCCACAGCAGCGTCCGGGGTACCAGCAACCAGCGCAGCGCGGGCCCGCGCCAGCGCCGCCTGGGCGCGCACCACCGGACTCGGGTAGCGGGCCTGGATCGCGGTGAGGCCTTCGGCAGCCTCGTCGGCGCCGACCCGGTCGCCACGGGCCTCCGCGATCTCGGACCGTGCCACCAGCAACGGCACCAGGCGCAGGTCACCGAACGGCGGTCGCTCCTTCCACGGCACCTCCATCGGGTGCTCGATCTCGCCGCGGACCATCTGCTCGGCGACGTCGGCACGACCCTGTGCGAGCCGCACCAGCGCGAGCCCCGGCTGCGGCGACCACGCCCGCTCATGGGCTTCCAGGTAGGCCTCTTCGGCGCCAACCAGGTCACCGCGGAGCAGCCGGATGTTGCCGAGCTCGACCAGGGGCCACCCGAACTCGCGACGCATCCAGGGCCGCAATTCGACGCACGCGGCGAGCGCTTCCTCCTCGGCAGCAGCAGCCGGGCCGGAAACACGCAACAGTTCGGCGCGGTGGATCCGGCACCGGCCGTTCGTCCCGCCGAACGCGCGCCCCTCCCGCCAGCGGTCCATCACCTCGGTCCACTCCTGCGCGCGGTCGTGGCGTCCGAGCCACTGCGCGGCGCAGATCAACTCGCAGTAGACATTGCCAGTCGTCAGCGGATCGAACGCACCAGCGCCCAGGTCGACCGCCAGTTCGTCGAGCATGGCGATCCCGCGATCGATGTCACCGGCATGGATCGCCAACCGGGCCAGCGCCGTGCGCCCCAGGCCGTGGGCGGGGTCGACGCCGAAGCGCTTGCCGAGCTCGACCGCCGCCAGTGCGGGCTCCCGCGCCGCTTCGGGATCGCCGGACAGGAACCGCTCGTAGGTGTCGGTGATTGCGAGCAGTGCGTGCACCGGGCCCACCGGTGCGTCTCCGAGCGATCGCTTCGAACGCACCACCCAACCCCGGACGGGCGCCAGCAGACCGGTCTCACACAGCAGGTTCAGGGCGACCATCGCAGCCGCCCGAGCGGCATCCACGTGTTCGCCGGCAGCCGACTGGACGTCGTACAAACGCTCCCAGGCGGCGATCGACGCCTCGAACTCCCCGGCGCCGTACGCCTCCATCGCGCGCAGTTCCAGCGCAGCAGGGGCGTCGACGGGCGTCACTGTCGCATTGTGACACCGCTTGTCACGCCTCAGGGGTGAAGCACAAACCCGACATTCCAGCCACCAGGAGCCCGTCATGCACCTCCCCAAGACCGATCTCCCGATCAAGATGAACGCCCTCGGCGCGACCGCCCGCCACCTGCCCAACTTCGGCATCGGGTCCGGCCCGCTGGCGGCCGAGTACTTCACCCTCGCCGCCGGGGTCGACATCGCGCCACTCCTGCAGGGACTGCCCGATGACGCCTGCCAGGCCGAGCACTGGGGCTACATGCTGAACGGCAAGGTCGTCGTCACCTACACCGACGACTCCCAGGAGTTCTGCAGCGGCGGCGACGTCTTCTACTGGCCCGCCGGCCACTCGGTGCGTGTCGAGGAGGACGCCGACGTGATCCTGTTCAGCGCCCAGCACGAGCACCTGCAGGTGATGAACCACATGCTCGAGAAGCTCGCGACCATCCCGGCGTGAAGAAATTCGGCGCCGGACTGATGCGCGCGAGCGTCGTTGGTGCCACCATCGAAAGGGATCTCGGGCATTCCGGAAGGACACCCACCATGGACACCTCCACGGCCCGAGTCGCCCTTGCTGCGCTGGCCCTCCTGGCGCCCGTCCTCGTCGGCTGCGGCGGTGACGACGGCACGGACGGGTCGGGAGGTGGCGGCGGAGGTGGTGGTGGAGTTCCCGAGATCGAGGCCGCTGCCCTCGGCACCCCCGTCGACATCGAGTTCCTCTCGTCCGAAGCCGGCAACGCCGTACAAGGCCCCGGCACCGTCACCATCACCGCCGTGCGTGAAGGAGCGATCAAGGACCTCACCGACGCCGGCTACCAACTCGATCCGGAAGAGGCGGCGACCACGCCGTTCTACGTCGACGTCACGTTCCAGAACAACGCGGATGCTCCGGTCGATCTCCGGTCGCCGTCGGGTCGCGACCAGGACGGCACCCTCATCAGCTCACTCATCCTGCTCGATCTCGGCAGTGGCCCGGGCTTCGCGCCCTGCCCCAAGGTGCCCCAGACCCTGGCGGCAGGAGAATCGGTCAAGGGTTGCTCGATCATTTTGATGCGCGAAGGGTCCACCCTCGAACGGGTCAGCTATCACGTCGGCGGGACCGAAGGATTCCTCTACTGGGAGTCCGGACTCTGACGTCGTCAGACCGATGAGGTGAGGCGAGCGACAGCGGCATCGATCCGCTCGTCGGTGGCCGTCAACGCCACCCGTACGTGCTTCGCGCCGGCCTTCCCGTAGAAGGCACCCGGCGCGACGAGAATCCCCTGCGCGGCCAGGTCAGCGACCATCGACCAGCAGTCCGGTCCGTCGGGCCCCTTGGTGGTCCAGAGGTAGAGCGAGGCCTCGGAGTGCTCGATCGTGTAGCCGGCGGTCTCCAGCGCTGCGCGCAACCTCGTACGACGGGCGCGGTAGCGCTCGTGCTGCTCAGCGACATGGGCTTCGTCGCCGAGGACGGCCGCCATCGCGCGCTGCGTGGGGCCGGGCATCAGCAGGCCGAGGTTCTTGCGGACGGCGAGCAACTCGGCGATCACCGCACGGTCACCGGCGACGAAACCGCAGCGGTAACCGGCCAGATTGGAGCGCTTCGACAGCGAGTGGACGATCAGGATGCCGTCGGCTGAGCCACCGCAGATGTCGGGGTGCAGGACCGAAACGGCCTCGCCCTCCCAGACGCAGTCGAGGTAGCACTCGTCGGAGACGAGCAGCACGCCACGTTCGCGGCACCAGTCGACGACCTTCTTGAGGTGCTCCTTCGGGAGCACCCGGCCGGACGGGTTGGACGGTGAGTTGATCCAGAGCAGCTTGGGCGTCTCGGGCCCGAAACTGGTCAGGGAGTCCGTGGCCACGGCGGTCGCGCCCACCAGCGCTGCGCCGACCTCGTAGGTCGGGTAGGCCAGCGCGGGATAACCGATGACGTCGCCGGGACCGAGGCCCAGGTACACGGCCAGGGTGGAGATGAACTCCTTGGAGCCGATCAGCGGCAGCACCTGGTCAAGGCCGAGACCGGTGACGCCGTGCGTGCCGGCGAGCCAGTCGACGACGGCCTGCCGTACCTCGGGAATCCCGATGGTCAGCGGATAACCGGGCGAGTCCGCTGCCGCAGCCAGCGCGGCACGAGCCACCTCGGGCGTCGGGTCGACCGGCGTACCGATCGACAGGTCGACGATCCCGTCCGCATGGGCGCGCGCCTGTTCGGCGTACTGCGTCAACTGGTCCCAGGGGAAGTCAGGAAGCCGTCGCGAGACAGGGGTCTCGACAAGCTCGACCAACGAACTACTCAGTGTTCGTCGTGGATCTGCGGCTCGAGCGCCGCAACGAACTCGGCGTCCTTGTCGATCTCGCCCATCTTGGCGGCACCGCCGGGCGAACCGAGGTCGTCGAAGAACTTGACGTTGGCGTCGTAGTAGTCCTTCCACTCCTCCGGGACGTCGTCCTCGTAGAAGATGGCTTCCACCGGGCACACGGGCTCACAGGCACCACAGTCGACGCACTCGTCGGGGTGGATGTAGAGCATCCGCTTGCCTTCGTAGATGCAGTCGACCGGACATTCATCGACGCACGCACGGTCCTTCAGGTCAACGCACGGCTGCGAGATGATGTAGGTCATCGGGGTTCCTCCTGGACCAGGGCCTTCAACTTCGGAGACTGCGGGGGTGACACGAAAGACTTTCGTGTCAGGGGGTCAGCCTAGTATCCCCACCGTGCCTTCCGTGCGCAGACCCTCCTCTTCTGGACAAGATCCATCCGCAGACCCTCCGACCGGCCACGCTCTCGGGCCGCACGTGGTCGGCCAGCGGGTCGTCGTACGACGCCTCGTCCGGGGTGAGACCGGGCCGACCGGCGGCCCGGCCATGACCGATCTCCTGGGGGTTTGCATCGCGTGGGGAGACGGCGTCTGCGTCGTCCAGCCCGAGACCGGCGAGGCCGTCTCCATCGCACTCGCCGACATCGTCTCGGGCAAGCCCGTGCCGCCGCGCCCCTCGATCAGGCAACGCGTCAGCGCCCGTGAGTCCGAAGCGCACACCGGTGCTCTCTGGCCCGCGGTGGAGCGCGTCGCACTCGGCGGCTGGGAATTGCGCTGTGACCCCGCGCCTGTCGGCCGCGTCCTCAAGCGCGCCAACTCCTGCCTGGCCATGGGCGGGCCCGGCCTCCCTCTCCCCCAGGCCCTCGCCGGGATCGAGGCGTTCTACGCCGAACGCGGCCGCGAACCGCTGGCACAGGTCGAGGCCGGATCCCCCGAGGAGGACGCCTTCCGCGATGCCGGCTGGCTGCCCCTCGACCACGGCGAGTCCGAGCTCTGGCTCGCCTCCGTCTCCCGTGTACGACGACAGCTCCCGCCGTCCGCCCGGCCGGTCGAACTCGTGGTCAATGGCCCGCGGGCCATCGCGAGTGTGGGCGCCGGGTGCGATCCGCTCGCCGAGGGGCACGCGGCGATCGACGGGGACTGGGTCGGCCTGCACGGGGTGACCGTGGACCCGACCCATCGCCGCCGCGGGCTCGCCACGGCCGTGGTGGCGGAGCTGCTCGAATGGGGGGCGGAGCAGGGTGCGATGACGGCGTGGCTGCACGTCGAGACCGACAACCCCGGCGCGCAGGCGTTGTGGGCGGCGCTGGGCCTGGCCCCGCACCACGCCTGTCGGTACTACGCGCCGCCGAGCCCCGACAGTTCTGCGAGCGCGTCCCCGGTCAACCGGTAGGTCGTCCACTCCTGCATCGGCTTCGCGCCGAGCGCTTCGTAGAACTCGATGGACGGCGTGTTCCAGTCCAGCACTGCCCACTCGACGCGCTGGTAGCCGCGGTCGACGGCGATCCGGGCCAGGGAGGCCAGCAGCGCCTTGCCGAGGCCACTGCCGCGCTGACCGGGTTCGACGTACAGGTCCTCGAGGTAGATCCCCGGAACCCCGGTCCAGGTCGAGTAGGTGCGAAACCACAGGGCGATCCCGACCACCCGTTCGGCCGCTTCGGCGACGAGCACCGAGGCCACCGGGTCGGACCCGAACAGCCACGTGTGGAGGTACTCCTCGGTGGTCGCGACCGCGTCCGGCTCCCGCTCGTAGGCCGCGAGTTCCCGGATCAGGCGCAGGATGTCGGGGACGTCCGCGGGCGTGGCCTCGCGGACACCGTGAGGCAACTGCATCGGGTCAGCCGCGGGCGAGGAACATCAACAGGTCGTGCCGCGTGAGCACACCGATCGGCTTGCCGTCCTCGTGCACGAGGACGGCGTCCGCGGACTCCAGCAGCGGCACGGCGTCCGTGGCGTCCTCGGTCGATCCGATCGTCGGCAGCGCCGGCGACATGTGCGCCTCGACCGGGTCGGTCAGCTTGGCCTTTCCGGTGAAAAGCGCGTCCAGCAGCGCCCGCTCGGAGACCGATCCCGCGACCTCCGCAGCCACGATCGGCGGCTCGGCGCGGACGACGGGCATCTGCGAGACGGCGTACTCCTGCAGAATG
Source organism: Nocardioides sp. WS12 (assembly GCF_014108865.1). Classification (NCBI taxonomy): domain Bacteria; kingdom Bacillati; phylum Actinomycetota; class Actinomycetes; order Propionibacteriales; family Nocardioidaceae; genus Nocardioides; species Nocardioides sp. WS12. The sequence continues at coordinate 4,303,375 of NZ_CP053928.1, forward strand.
GCGACCGCCTCGGCGATGGTCTCGTTCGGGTGCGTGTGAATGAGGGTGGGCAGCCCGCCGGTCTTGCCGTGCAGGATCTCGCCGACGGTCCGGGCCGGGGCGGGCTGACCGGTGCTGAAGCCGTACTGCGCCAGCCAGTCGTCGTTGAAGACCTTGCTGAGGTAGCCGCGGCCGGAGTCAGGCAACAGCACCACGATGATCGCGTCGGTCTTGCCCTCGGCGGCCAGTTCGTGCGCCAACTGTCGGGCAGCGAAGGCCGCCATGCCGGACGAGCCACCGACGAGCATCTGCTCCTCGCGGGCCAGTCGCCGGGTGAAGGCGAACGAGTCGGCGTCGGAGACCTCGATGACCCGGTCAGCGACGTCGCGGTCGTAGGTCTCGGGCCAGAAGTCCTCGCCGACACCTTCGACGAGGTACGGGCGGCCGGTGCCACCGGAGTAGACCGAACCGGCCGGGTCGGAGCCGACCACCTTGACGGCGGAGTTCTGCTCCTTGAGGTAGCGGCCGACGCCACTGATGGTGCCGCCGGTGCCCATTCCGGTGACGAAGTGCGTGATCCGCCCCTCGGTCTGGCGCCAGATCTCCGGACCGGTCTCCTCGTAGTGGGAGCGCGGGTTGTGCGGGTTGGAGTACTGGTCGGGCTTCCATGCGCCGGGCTGCGAGGCCAGCCGGTCACTCACGTTGTAGTACGAATCGGGGTGCTCGGGTGCGACAGCGGTCGGGCACACGACGACCTCGGCGCCGTACGCCTTGAGCACGTTGCGCTTGTCCTCGCTGACCTTGTCGGGGCACACGAAGATGCACTTGTAGCCCTTCTGCTGGGCCACCATCGCCAGGCCCACGCCCGTGTTGCCCGACGTCGGCTCGACGATCGTGCCACCGGGCTTGAGGGCACCGGACTCCTCCGCGGCCTCGATCATCCGGCTCGCGATCCGGTCCTTCACGGACCCGCCGGGGTTCAGGTACTCGACCTTCGCGAGGACCAACGGTCCGTCGCCGGGCAGGTCCAGGACCTTGTTCAACCGGACGAGCGGGGTGTTCCCGATGAGCTGCAGCAGTGACTCGACGTACTCCATGCGCTCACCGTAGCCGCCGCTCCGTAAGGTTGGCGCGTGAGCAAAGCCGCTGCAGCACGCAAGCTGGCCGCCGCCGCCCTGTACGGCGGAGGTGGCCTGTCCGCGTTGGGCGCCGGTCTCTACGGCGTCCTCAGCGCCGAGGCCAAGCTCGCCCGCCGCACCATCGGTCCTGCTCGCGAAGAGCCGCCGCCGGACGCGACCGGTTGGTACGGCCGCGGCCGCCCCGGTCCGGCGATCAAGGTCGCCCTGCTCGGTGACTCCAGCGCGGCCGGCTACGGCGTCGACCGGGTCGAGGAGACGCCCGGTGCGCTGATTGCCACAGCCGTCGCCGAACACGCCAACCGGCGGGTCTATCTCAAGGAGTTCTGCGTCGTCGGCGCGAAGTCCTCCGACCTCGCGTCCCAGGTCGATCGGGCGCTGCCCATCGAGCCCGAGGTCACCGTGATCCTGATCGGTGGCAACGACGTCACCCACACGATGCGACCGTCCCAGTCCGTGCGTTACCTCTCCGAGGGCGTACGACGCCTGATGGATGCCGGCGCGAAGGTCGTCGTCGGCACCTGTCCCGACATGGGCACCGTCCAGCCGATCGCTCCCCCACTACGCCAGGTCGCCCGGGCATGGTCACGCCGCCTCGCTGCCGCGCAGACCATCGCCGTCATCCAGGCCGGCGCGCGTACCGTCTCGCTCGGCGACGTGCTCGGCCCGGAGTTCGCGGCCGCCCCTGCGCTGCTGTTCGGCCCGGACCAGTTCCACCCGTCGGTGGAGGGTTACCGGGCCCTCGCCGGTGTCCTCATCCCGTCCGTCCTGGCCGCCCTGGAACAGGTGCCGCCTGCCGAGACCGAGCTCGAGGCGGTCCGTGGCGAGGGCGTGCTCCCGGTCAGTCGGGCCGCGATCCAGGCCGTCAACGAGCCCGGTACCGAGCTGGACGGCACCGAGATCGGCGGCCTGCGCGCCGGCGTCCGCGGCCTCTGGGTCGAACTGCGGCACCGCCGCAGTCGCCAGCACGTGCCCGGTGAGGCACCCGAGGAGCATGAGAACGCGCCGGCTGCGCCCTGACCTCGCTCGTGGCCGGTCTGGCTCGTGGCTGGTCTGGCTCGGGTTCAACTACCGAATTTGTCGTGTCCGGCCCCCGGAGGCAGCAAATTCGGTAGTTGAACCGCCACCCCCGGAGCGGCCCTGTGGAGAACCTCCGGCCTGTACGCCGACGGCACCGATGCTGGGGCGATGGACCTGCACATCCGCCGACCCGACATCACGGTTCCGGTGCGCGTCGACCCTCGCGGACTCACCGGCCCGACCCCGGGACAGGCGCGCGGACCGCGCTGGCGCCGCACTGGTGGCGCAGGCACCGGGATGTTCGTCCCGTCCCACGTCTGCGGAGACGCCGAACCACAACGGATCGTCGAAGCAGTCGCCAGCGCCCCCGAGGGATCAGCCGCAACCGGCTGGGCTGCGTTGCACTGGCAAGGTGCCCGCTGGTTCCCCGGCCGGACCGCGCGGGGCGAGCCGCTCCCCGTCCCCTTGGCGATCGGCGACCGGGCGCACCTTGTTCGCCGTACCGGTGTCCAACTGTGGCGCGACTGGCTGTTCGACGGGGACATCATCGACGTCGATGGCCTGCCCGTCACTCGCCCGGAACGGTCCATCTGCGCCGCGGCGCTGAGAGCGAGGTCTCTCGAGGACACCGTTCGCATCATCTGCATGGCCATGGCCAACGATCTGGCGGATCTGATGGAGATCGGCGCCTACGCGGCCCGCATTCGGGGACGGCCCCACACCCGCAGGCTCAACGCCGCGATCGATCTGTCGGACGAGAATGTGTGGTCACCCCAGGAGGTCACCATGCTGATGAGGTGGCGGCGCCAACGCGACGGCGTTCGGCTGCTGTGCAATCGCCCGATCTTCGACCTGCAAGGCAACCACCTGCTGACTCCCGACCTGTTCGATCCCGCGGCCGGGGTGATCGGGCAGTACGACGGGATCGTTCACACCGAACTCAGGGTCCGCCGACGCGATCTCGAGGCCGAGGAACTCTGCCGCGACCTCGGACTCGAGGTGGTGTCCATGGTTTCGCGCGACCTGCGCGACCTGGGCTCCTTCGACCATCGGCTGGAAGCGGCGTACCGTCGATCGGCGCGACGGCCGAGGTCCACCGGATGGACGCTGGAGCAGCCGCACTGGTGGACCGACACCTCGACGGTGGCCCTGCGCCGCTCCCTGGATGACGAGTCGCGGCGAATCTGGCTGCGCCGACTCGCGTCGTGAGGTCGCACCGTAGTGCGCGGGGTGGCGGTTCAACTACCGAATTTGCTCTTCTCAGGCGCTCAGCAGAGCAAATTCGGTAGTTGAACCGCCACCCCCGCGCAAACACAACGGCCCCGGCCCCACCGAAGTGGAGGGCCGGGGCCGTCGTACGACGATCAGATCAGTCGGACTGCAGGATCGCGAGGATCCGGAGCAGGTTGGTGTAGATCCAGACCAGGCTGACGAGCAGACCGAAGGCTGCACGCCACGACTCGCGCTCGGGGATGCCGGCTGCGACACCCCGCTCGACGAAGTCGAAGTCGAGGATCAGCATGAACACACCGAGCACCAGGCCGGCGATGGCGAACACCAGGCCGAGCATGCCGTCTTCGAACAGTCCGAGGTTGTTGCCGCCGAACATGCCGAGCACGACCTCGAGGAGGCTCAGCGCCACCATGCCGAACATGGCCGCGATGACGAAGGTGCGGAACTTGTTGCCGACCTGGATGTCGAAGAACTTGTAGGCGGCGAGCGTGCCAGCGAAGGCTGCGAACGTGCCGAGCACGGCCTGCACGATGATGCTGCCGCCGTAGACGGCGTTGAACAGCTCGCTGAGCGCACCCATCGCGACGCCCTCGGCCACCGCGAACGCGATGACGAGCGCGGGGCTGATGACCCGCTTGAACGAGTTGACCAGCGACAGGATGAACGCCGCGCCGCTGCCGAGGGTGACCGCAGCGAGCAGGCTGCTGGGGATACCCGTCTCGGGGGTGATCTCCGGCGTCACGAGCCAGGTTGCGATCGCCGCGATCATCGTGATGCCGAGCGTGATGGCGGTGGACTGGACGACGGAGTCAATCGTCATCCGGCCCTGGGTGCGGGACTCGGTGGTGGGGCTGCCCGGCTGGGCGTAGCCGTCGTACTGCTGGCCGAAGTCCTGGTAGGCGGCACCACCGGAGCGGTTGAACTCCTCCGAGCGGTTGAACACCGGGTTGTTGCTGCGCATGATCTCCTCCGCAGGCTTGGGCGTCTGCCGGACCGCCACGGTGGCTGCCCTGGTCACGCTGTCGTCTGTACCGCCAGTCTAGGCGGCTCGATGAAGAGAAAACGCTCAACCGGGCAGGAACGTTCCCGCGCTGCGCCTCAGCGTGCCGTGATCTGGACGACCACGTCCGCGCCGACGACGACCGGGCGCACCAGGATCCGGCCGGCCTGACCAACTTCCCAGGCGCCGTTGGTGACCTCGACCCGGTAGCCGTCGGCGTAGTGCAGGGGGCTGACGAAGATCTCGGTCGGCGCCTCGATCGCGCTGGCGCGGTAGCGATAGGAGAAGGCTCCCGTCGTCGCGTCGAAGCTCATCGCCAGCGGTTCGCCGGCGGTCGCCTGCGCATAGGTCCGCACCAGCAGCCGCAGCTTCTCCTGTTTGACCGTGGAGAAGTCCGTGTCGTCGTGGAACATCCCCTGCGCGTCGTCAGCGGTCGTCGGGTCCTGCCACTGCTTGTAGGCCCAGTGCGACCAGCCCATCAGGTTCTGGTCGGCCACCGCGGAGTCGATCTCGATCGCGCGGAGGTTGTCGGTCGCGCCCCACTCGCTCATCATCGGCGCGGCATTGATCCGCCGGGCCTGGGTGAGCGCCGTCGTCGACCGTTCCTGGCTGAACTTCCAGCAGTTCTCGACGTTGCCGAAGGGCAGGCCCTGGGACTCCAGGAACACGTCCTGGCAGTAGTTGTGCCACGAGTAGCCGAGCTGGTCCTCGCCTGCCATCGGCTTGAGGTACGTCGGCACCTGTCGGCCGGCCGCGAGTTGCTGCGGTTCCCACCAGACCACGTTGTCGGGATCGACCTGGCGGATGGCCCGGGTGACCTTCTCGTACGCCGGCTGGAGCTCCTTGACGTAGGAGTTCTCGCAGCCGCCGGTGAAGCAGGCGAGCCACTCCAGACCCATCCACGGCTCGTTCATCAGGTCATAGCCCATCAGGTGCGGCTGGTCCTTCCACCAACCCGCCGCGACCTGCCAGGCGGCCGCCCAGTCGTCCACACCGCGGTGCCGGTTGGCCCAGAACTCGTCGAAGATCAGTGAGTTCTCCGGCGTCCAGTAACCCATCGGGAACGGCAGGTTGATCGGCGGGAGCAGGCTCAACAGCTTCGGGCGATGGAGCGCCCAGTCCGGCACCCCTTCGCCGCCGTACGTCTCGTGCCACTGGTCCTGGTGCATGTCGAGTTGCATCCAGATGCCGCGGTCGGCGAACAGGTCCATCACCCGCTGCCACCCGTCGCGGTACGCCGGGTCACCGACGCCGGGCGCGTCCGGAGTCAGGCCTGCCCACAAGGTGCCGAGGCGCACGCCGTTGAACCCGTACTGCGCCAGCCACGCCGCATCGGCCTCGGTGAAGCCCTCGGCGCTGTCCGGCGGCACGTACGGGTCGAGCTTCCACACCAGGTTGAAGCCGTGCACGATGACGACCCGGCCGCGCTCGTCCACCAGCCAGCGCCCCTGGCGGCGCAGTTGCGGAACCGGCTCGGGCTCACCCGCCGCCTGAGCCGGTACGACGACCGCTGGCTGCGCGAGCGGAGCCGACTCCTGGGCGCGCGCCGGGCTCAGGCCCGTCAGCGCGCCGGCCAGCAGGGCGACCGCAGCCGCCAGGACGGTAGAACGTGTTCCAGTCCGCACGCTCGTTCAACGACGCGGGCGCCGGAAGGTGACCCTCCCGCTGGACGGTCAGCCCTCGCGGCGCAGTCGCACGACGGTGTCGCGCACCTTCATCGGGCCCTCCGGCATCGCCTGCTCGCGGTCCTGGGTCTCGGCAACCTCGATCACCCACGGGCTGTCGTCCGTGCCGACGCCGAGCGCCTCGAGCACCCGCTCGGGCTCGAACAGCAACCCGTCGCCGTGCGAGTGGCGAGCGCCCGATTCGACGTCGTGGGGGTGGTGCGCCGTGACCAGCAACCGTCCTCCCGGAGCGACCGCCTCGGCGATGCCGCGGTAGATGTCGTTGAAGTCGGGGATCGGGACGTGCAGGAAGCTCACGGTCACCAGGTCGAAGGTGCGGTGGCCCGCAGGACGCGGGTCACTCAGGGCGTCGTACAGGCCGATCCTGAGGTGGCGGGAGACGCCCGCTTCCTCCGCGTGGATTGCGACCTTCTCCAGGGCGACCTCCGAGACGTCGACCGCGGTGACCTCCCAGCCCTGCCGCGCGAGCCAGATGGCGTCGCCGCCCTCGCCGCAGGCCACGTCGAGCGCCGTACCGGGATCGAGGTCCTTGGCCTGTTCGACCAGGCGCTGGTTGGGCTTGCCGCTCCAGACGCGGTCGCTGCCGGAGTACCGCTCGTTCCAGGCCTCGGCGCTCAGCGCCTGGCGGAGCGTCTCGAGGCCCTCGTCGTGCGAGTGCCCGTGGTCGTGCCGGTGATCGTGATGGCGCATGGGAACACTCTCTCGCTTCAGGCCAACATGAAGTCAAGCGGACGCAATCAGATGCCGAGCACGCGCGACAGGAGGACCTGGCGCGACGCGGCGCCGGTCTTCGCGAGGAGCGCACGGAGGTGGTCCTCGGCGGTTGTCGGAGCGATGGTCAGGCGCTCGGCGATCGCACGCGAGTCCAGCCCGTGCACGGCCAGTCCGAGCACCTCGGTCTCTCGCGGGGACAGGCCGTGGACCCGGGCCAGGAGGTCCGTCCGCTCCGCACCCGTGGCCGGTCCGATCGACACCGCGATGTCCGCACCCAACCGGGCCGCGCGCACGCTGACCCAGCGATTGGCTCCGAGGTGCACCCGCGCCGAGGGCTCCCACGGGCGGCCAGCCTCTTCGCGAGCGAGCAGAGCCGCGCCGACGTTGTACGCCGCCGCGGGCACGGGTGGGACGGGTTCCTCCGGCGGAAGCAGGCGCAACAATGCCTCGGCGGCCGCATCCGTCTGCGACCGCACCTGCAGGTCGGCGTCGAGAAGCACGATGCCCGGTTCCAGTGACACCTGGCCCTCCGGCGGATCGACGAAGGTGCGGGCCGCGGCGGCGCGCAACCCGGTCGTCACCACCGGCCCCAGGGCGTCGAGCGCGACCCGCTCGCTGGCCCCGAACGGCTGCCCACCGGTCCGCCAGAGCTCGAGCCAGCCCCAGGCGCCGTACCGGTCGGCAAAGCTCACCCGGGCCACGTCGGTGACCCCGAACCTGCCGAGCCACCCACACCACTCGTCGGGGTCGGGGTCCAGGTATCGCCGCCGGATCACGTCCCGCAACTGGGCCATCGCCTCGGGCGGGACCGTGGCATGGGGCGAGCTCCCCACACCGGTGACCGGGTCGGTGAGGGCGAAGACGTGGGCGTCGAAGGGCACGGCGGAGCGGACGGCCTCGAGCAGACGCTCCCGCAACACACGGTCGGAGAGGCCGGCACGACAGTGCTGCTCGGCACGTGCGATCAGGTCCACGTCTGCAGCGTAGGTCCGTTCAGGGACGCGCAGGATCCCCGAGTTCGGGGATGTTGCGGGGCGCTGCCGCCGCGCAGGCTTGTCCCATGACCACCACACTCCACATCGAGAACACCGTCCACGACTTCGTTGCCTGGAAGGAGGTGTTCGACAAGTTCGACAGATTCCGCGCCGAGCAGGGCGTCCGTTCCTACCGCGTCACTCGCCGAGCGGACGACGCGCACGAGGTGATGATCGACCTCGACTTCGACTCCCCTGACGAGGCCGGTGCCTTCAGCGTCGCGCTGCAGAAGGTGTGGGCGACACCGCAGTCACAGCAACACCTGGTCCGGCACACGCCACCGACGATGCACGAACTGATCGAGCATCGCGCGTTCTGAAACTGGTGCCCCCGCTGGGATTCGAACCCAGACTGTGCCGAGTTTAAGTCGGCTTCCTCTGCCAGTTGGGATACGGGGGCCGCGCAGGCGCGGGCCTATAAGTACGTCTGGCGAGGGTAGATCGCGTGAGCACCGGCGACGCGGTCCAGGAACAACAGTCCGTCGGTGTGGTCGATCTCGTGCTGGAGGGCGCGCGCCTCGAAGGCGTCGGTCGCGAACTCGACCTCCTCGCCGGTGAGGGGCAGCTGGCCGCGCACGGTGAGCCGCGATCCGCGCTTCACGTCCCCGGTGAAGTCGGGGACGCTCATGCAGCCCTCGCGGGCCTTCTCGTTGCGGCTGGCCTCGATCACCTCGGCGTTGCAGAGCACGAACGTGCCGTGCAGGGTGCGGGCCTTGGGGTGGTCGGTGACGTCGACACAGAACATGCGGACGCCGACACCCACCTGGTTGGCGGCCAGGCCGACGCAACCGGGGCTGACCCGCATCGTGGCGACCAAGTCGGCCGCCAGTTGCACCATCTCGGGTGCGGTCGGGTCGACGTCGGCACCGCGGGCGGACAACACGCCAGCCGGCGCTCGGACGACCTCGAGGAGATTGCCCTCGATGCCGAGCTCTGCTTCGGACCACGCGGCGAGTCGCGCGGTCCCTTCTTCGGGGCTCACAGTTCGTCGGCCTCGACGGGGCGCAGGGTCGCGGTCACGCCGAGCTCCGCGGCGGCCGCGCGGACGGTCGCGTCGAGGCCGGAGGCGTCGGTGCCGGCAGGCAGGTCGAGTTCGGCGACGAGCAGGTAGAGGTCACCGGCCAGGCGCGTGGTCAGGTCGGTGATGTTGCCGCCCACGGCTGCCACTTCTGCCACGATCGCGGAGACGATGCCCGAGCGGTCGCCACCATGGACGGTCAGCACCCACTGGCTGCCACCGCTGGCGTGCGACGGCTCGTCGGTCACCGGACGGACCGCGACGTCGAGGTCGCCGCTGTCGGCCAACGGCGCGAGGGCCGCCTCGATCTCGGCGCCGCTGGCCGCACCGCGGCACAGCAGCATCATCGAGAAGTGCCCCCGCAGCAGGGTCATCGTCGTGTCCTCGATGTTGAGCCCCAGCTCGGCAAGGCCGGCCGTGGTGGCCGCGATGATGCCGGGGCGGTCGTGGCCGAGGACAGTGACGGCGAAGAGGTCGGTGCTCACACGCGCATCATTCCAGTAGCCGGGCCTCAGTCGAGCGTGACCTCGATGTCGACGGTGCCCGAGTTGTCGCCGTACGCGCCCGGGGCGCCCTGGAAGGCGAAGCCGTCCGCGAAGCCCAGGTAGAGCGTCTGGGCTCCGTCCGGTACGACGACCTCCTGGGTCGTGCCGTCCTCGGTCTGTCCGTCCCCGATGAAGAACACCTCACCGATCTCCGGCTCCTGCGTCTCCTCGGACTCGGCCCCGCTGAGGTCGGCCTGGTCCTGCTGGTCAGGGTCGTCGTCTCCGAGGAAGACCCCGACGACGAAGAGCGTCCGGTCCTCGTGGATGACCCCGGAGATGCCGTTGAGTGCCGACAGGTTGGTGGACGGGAAGGTCAGGTTGCCGCCGTCGATCGACTCCGGTTCGCAGCCGCTGCACGCGCCGGCCTCACCGGAGACCGACGGGAAGGAAACGGTGCCCGCGCCGTCGAGGTCGATGCGCAACGGGCGAGTACCCGGATCGCTCATCGTCGCTTCGACGTCCTCGCTCACCCCGGCCAGATAGATGTCCGCGGTGGCGGTCAGGTCGTGCTTCTCCGTCGACCCGCCACCCGTGAGGACGACGACCGCGGCGGTCGCGCCCACGACGCCGACGGCGATCGCACCGCCCACGGTGGCGATCAGGCCCGTCGACAGGCCCGCACCACCGCCGACCGTCGCGCCGCCCACCGCACCGCTCGCGGCCACGCCGCCAGCAGCCACACCGCCCGCCGTCGTACCACCGACGCCGGTGGCGGCGATCCCCGTCGCGGCGACACCACCCGCGGCGAGACCACTCGCGGCGGCCGCACCCGTTGCTGCCGAACTGGTGCCCGCGAGCACGACGACCGAGGTCGCTGCCAGACCGGTACCGAGGCCTCCGAGGACGGCCAGTCGGCGCCAGTCCGGACCGTGGCGGGACTCGGCGAGGGAACGCACTGCCTCGAGCGCAGCGCCCGCTGTCGGTCGCGCCGCCGGATCGACGGAGAGCGCGGGCCCGAGCAACCAGCCGAACGCCGGATCGAGGTCCGCGGCCGTCGGCGGCAGGACCACGGTGCCGCGAACCAGTTGCGCCAGGACTGCTGCCGCGGCGTAGACATCGCTGGCCGGTCCCGCCTGCTGGCCGACGAGCAGCTCCGGCGCCGCGTAGGCCTGACTCGGTTCCGTTGCACCGAAGATCCACACGCCGCCCTCAGCGGTGAGCAGCACGCTGTGTGGTCCGAGACGACCGTGGACAGCGCCGGTGGAGTGCATCTGGGCCAGGCCCGTGAGCATGCCGTCCGCGACGCCGAGCAGCTGCGGTTCACTGAACCGCGCACCCGAGGCGAGGATGCGTTCCAGCACGATGCCGTTGATGGACTGGGCCATGAAATGCACGCTAGGACGACAGCGCCCCGGCGTCAGAGGAACGCCCAGATTGGGTCGGTTCAGACCAGCGACCAGGCGATGCCGTCGAGGATGTCCGTCTCGGCCACCGTCATCGAGTCGACGGAGATCCGGGCCAGTACGCGGGAGACGATCAGGGCGCCAGCGTCGATCACGTCGGCGCGACCCGGGTGCATCCAGCCCAGCTCGCGGCGCTGCGCGACCGTCATGGCCAGCAGGCCGTCCACGAGCGCCTGCACGTCGGTACTGGCGAGGACCTGGCCGTGGATCAGGGTGCGGTCGTAGGCAGCCAGCCCGAGGGTTCCGGCCGCGATCGTCGTGTTGGTGCCGGCGACACCGATCACGACGGCTGCAGCAGCCGGGTCAACGGGAGAAGCGTCCAGGGCCGTGTCGATGTCGGCGACGATCGCGGCGATCTCCTCGGCGGTGATCGGGTCGTGGCGGACGTGCCGTTCGTGGAGGCGCACGGAACCGATGTCCATGGAGTGCGCAGCCGTCGGACCGGTCGCCGGGTCACCGAGGATCAGCTCGGTCGAACCGCCGCCGACGTCGATGACCAGCACCGGCGAGGCGAGGTCCGCGCCCGCAAGGCCGCGCACCGCTCCCCCGAACGCCAGTCGCGCCTCTTCGACACCAGAGAGCACCTCGGGCTCGATCCCCAGGCGGGCCACGACGCCGTCGGTGAACTCGGCCGAGTTCTCGGCGTCGCGGGTGGCCGAGGTGGCGCAGAACCGGATCCGCTCGACACCCGCGTCCCGAATGATCGCGGCGAACTCGTCGATGGCCGTGAACGCCCGCTCCAGCGCCTCGGGCGCCAGCCGGCCGGTCGCGTCGACGCCCTGCCCGAGCCGAATCATCCGGCTCTCGCGGCGTACTCCATCGGGGTTGCCCGCCGGGTCGCCGACCAGGAGCTTGATCGTGTTGGTGCCGCAGTCGATCGCGGCGATCGGCGCGGCGTCTCGATACGTGCTCACTCGTTCCTCGCGAGCACTACTCGACGACCGGACCGGCGGGCTCCACCGTGACGCAGGGCCCCTTGGCCCACCAGTCGCCGAGGATCCCGAGCACCTCGTCACCGAGCGGGTTGACCCCCGGACCGGCAGCGAGCGCATGGCCGGCCAGCACGTGGAGGCACTTGACCCGATCGGGCATGCCACCGGCAGAGATGCCCTCGATCTCGGGGACCTCCATGTCACAGGAGACACGAACCGCTTCGCGGTCGGCGAGGTAGGCCTCGTGCGCGGCGCGGTAGGCGGCGGCGAGCTCGGGGTCGGTGCCGAGGCGGTCCTGCATCTCCTTCATCAACCCGGACGCCTCGAGCGTCCCGATGCGGGAGTTCACCCGCGGGCAGGTGAGGTAGTACGTCGTCGGGAACGGAGTCCCGTTCGGCAGCCGCGGTTCGGTGCTGACCACGTCGGGGTTCCCGCACGGGCAGCGATGCCCGATGGCGTGGATCCCGCGCGGCGTCCGACCGAGTTGCGCCGCGATGACCGCAACATCGGCGTCGGTGCTGCTCACTCGTCCAGGTCCTCCTTGGGCGCCTGGATCTCGTCCTTGGGCGCACGCACCTTCGTCGGCGGGTTGCCGGCGATCTTCATCGAGTCCCACGCGTCCTCGTACCAGACCTGGGCGTCCGGGTCCTCGAGCGTCGAGGTGTCGCCGAGTTCAGCCGAGGCATCCAGCGGGTCGCCGTTCTCGTCGACCACCACGAACGGGGTCTCGCCCTTCGCGACGTACCCGAAGCGGGCGCGCGCCTGCTGGGCGACGTACGACGGGTCCTGCCAGCGCTCCTTCTCCTTCTCGAGGTCGTCGATGTTCGACTCCCTCTCGAGGATCTGGCTCTCGAGCGCCTCGATGTGGGTGCGCTGCTGCAGGTAGGCCCGCAGCGACGACGCATAGGAGACGGCCAGCACGGCCAGGACGAGCACCAGGATCGCCGCCCGGCCGGTGAGCCGCGACTTCTTCTGGTGCTCGGCGCGAGCGCGATCGAGCGCGGCCTGACGGTCGCGCGCAGCAAGCTTGCGCTCGACCTTCAGGCGCTCGGCGTACCGCGGTCCGGACCGACCCGAAGTGGGGCGGCCCGGCTTGCGGGACGTTCGGCGCTCGTCAGCCATCGGTCAGTCCGGCTTCAGCCCTGGTAGCGGGGGAAGGCGGCAGCGCCGGCGTAGCGGGCAGCGTCACCGAGCTCGTCCTCGATGCGCAGCAGCTGGTTGTACTTCGCGACCCGCTCGGACCGGGCCGGGGCGCCGGTCTTGATCTGGCCGCAGTTCGTCGCGACCGCGAGGTCGGCGATCGTGGTGTCCTCGGTCTCGCCGGAGCGGTGGCTCATCATGCAGCGGTAGCCGTTGCGCTGGGCGAGCTCGACGGAGTCGAGGGTCTCTGTGAGCGAGCCGATCTGGTTGACCTTCACGAGCAGCGAGTTGGCCTGGCCGCCGGTGATGCCGCGCTGCAACCGCTCGACATTGGTGACGAACAGGTCGTCGCCGACGAGCTGGGTCTTGGTGCCGAGCTCGTCGGTGATGGCCTTCCAGCCGTCCCAGTCGTCCTCGTCCAGCGGGTCCTCGATGCTGACGATCGGGTACGCGGCGACGAGTTCGGCGTAGTAGGCCGTCATCTCGGCTGCCGTCTTCTGCGCACCTTCGAACGTGTAGGAGCCGTTCTCGCAGAACTCGGACGCGGCGACGTCGAGCGCGAGCGCGATGTCCTTGCCCAGGACGTAGCCGGCCTTGCCGATCGCCTCGGCGATCAGGTCGAGCGCCGCCCGGTTGGACTCGAGGTCGGGTGCGAAGCCGCCCTCGTCGCCGACGGCAGTGGCGAGTCCGCGGCTCTTCAGCACGGCCTTGAGCTCGTGGTAGACCTCGGTGCCCATCCGCAGGGCCTCGCGGAAGGTCGGAGCGCCGATCGGCGCGATCATGAACTCCTGGATGTCCACGTTGGTGTCGGCGTGCGCGCCACCGTTGAGGATGTTCATCATCGGCACGGGCAGCAGGTGCGCGTTCGGTCCGCCGACGTAGCGGTAGAGCGGCAGCTGCGCGGAGTCCGCGGCGGCGCGGGCCACGGCCAGCGAGACGCCGAGGATCGCGTTCGCGCCGACGTTCGCCTTGTTCGGCGTGCCGTCGATCTCGAGCATGGTCTGGTCGATCAGGCGCTGGTCGGCTGCATCAAGTCCCTCGATGGCCGGGCCGAGCTTCTGGATGACGGCCAGGACGGCCTGCTCGACGCCCTTGCCGGCGTACCGCTCGCCGCCGTCACGGAGCTCGACCGCCTCGAAGGCGCCAGTGGAGGCGCCGCTCGGCACCGCCGCACGCGCAAAGGATCCGTCGTCGAGAAGGACCTCGACCTCGACGGTGGGGTTGCCGCGCGAATCAAGGATCTCGCGGGCTCCGACGGCTTCGATCGCTGCCACGTGTACTGCTCCTGAGGTGCTGGGACGGTGCTGACGGGGTGCTGACGGTGGACGGTGTCGTCCACCGCAGCCTAGACCGCGCAGAGCACCAGACCGGGCAGCACCCACCGGGCGTTCCGCTGACGGACCGGGTCGAACCCCTGGCTACGGTCAGGGGCGACGCAGCAGATGCGCGCTGAGGTCACCGGTCAGATCGGCGCGCATGGTGCGGGTCTCGAACCACCAGGTGCCGTCGACCCGGCGGAACGTGTCCGCGTAGCGCCCGATGATGACCGCCTGCAACGGCAGGTCCGGCGTCGCCTGGAAGACCGTGTACGACGACGCGGCGCTCGCCGTGCCCGCAGCGTCGTCGACGTCGACCGTCACGTTGGTGGTGATGTGTCGGGTGCGGGGCGTGCCGTCGTCGTACAGACGGATGATCGAGCGGTAGAACGCCTCCACGGCGGCCGGTCCCTCCGCGAGGGTGACCGGTCCCGTGGGCGTCTCGCCGCAGACCCGGCCGTGGCGGAACAACTCCCCCACCGCCGCGAGGTCGCCGGCGTCCACGCCGTCGGCGTAGGCGAAGAGCAGCTTCTCGATCCGGCGGCCGTCGTCGGACAAACTCAGGCCTCGAGGCCGAGCTCGGCCATCCGTGCCATGTGGCGTTCGGTGAGACGGGTGAACATCCGGCCGAGGGCCGCGAGGTCCAGCCCCGGGCGATCCACACCACCGGCGAGCAGGGCCGAGAGTGCGTCGCGATCCGCTGCCACGCGCTGCGCCTGGGTGAGCGCCTCCCCCATCAGGCGACGGCCCCACAGCGCGAGCCGGCCACCGAGCCGGTGGTCCTCGACGATGGCGGCCCTGACGCGGTCGACCACGAAAGCCGAATGCGTGCCCTCCTCCATGGAGGACACGACGAGGTCGCGGGTCTCGGGGTCGAGGTAGGCCGCGATCTCGCGGTAGAAGTCGTTGGCGAGCCCGTCGCCGACGTACGCCTTGACCAGGCCCTCGTACCAGTCGGCGGGCGCCGTGTGGCCGTGGAACTCGTCGATCGGCCTACTGAAGGGCGCCATCGCCACGAACGGGTCGGCACCGAAGGACCGGATCCGGTCATGCAGGCGGTGCACCTTCGCGAGCTCGATGCTCGCCATCGTCGCCAGGTCCACCTTGTCGGGGAGCGTCGGCGCGAGCTTGGCGTCCTCGGCGAGCCGCTCGAAGGCGGAGATCTCGCCGTACGAGATCGCGCCGAGCAGGTCCACCACGGCCTCGCGGTAGGCGGGATCGGTGTCGGGCACCGGATTGGCCACGGGCGCGGGCGCGTCGACGGATTCAGCCATGGAGGCAGGCTACAAGTAGACTGGCGGGCGCGAGCGCCTGCCCGACCCGCCCCACGTCCTCGTGGTGGCGATCCGAGACGGCCCGCCGGGCAACCTGCCCACGTATGTGCGCGGCTGAGTGTGAAACAGCCGCATTGATTGATGGCGTTTGTCACCGCGGCTGACGACACTCACGAAAGCGACACGACCCTGAGCACCTCCACGAACGATCCCACCACCGACGTCACGGCCGAAGAAGTTGTCGCGGCCGGCATCGAGACCCTCACCGAGGAGCAGGTCGAGGTGGTCCCCGGGATCACCTTCCGCGACCTCGGCGTCCACCCCGAGATCTGCACCGCGCTCGAGCGCGGCGGCATCGTGCACCCCTTCGCGATCCAGGAGATGACCCTCTCCGTCGCGCTGGTCGGCACCGACCTGATCGGCCAGGCCCGCACGGGCACCGGCAAGACCCTCGCCTTCGGCATCCCGGTGCTGCAGCGCAGCATTGCGACGAAGGACCCCGACTACACCGAGATCGCCCAGGGCAAGCCCCAGGCGCTGATCGTGGCGCCGACCCGCGAGCTCGCGATCCAGGTGTCCAGCGACCTCGAGCTCGCCAGCGCCGACCGCGGCCTGCGTGTCCTCACCATCTACGGCGGCGTCGGCTACGACACCCAGATCGATGCCCTCGAGGCCGGTGTCGACATCGTCGTCGGCACCCCCGGTCGCCTGATCGACCTCGCGAACCGCAAGGTCCTCGACCTGTCCCACGTGCACGCGCTCGTCCTCGACGAGGCCGACGAGATGCTCGACCTCGGCTTCCTGCCGGACGTCGAGAAGCTCCTGCGCCTCACCCCCGAGACCCGCCAGACCATGCTGTTCTCGGCCACCATGCCCGCGGCGATCGTGGCACTGGCCCGCATGCACATGCGTCACCCGATGAACATCCGTGCCGAGTCGTCGTACGAGAACTCGACGGTGCCCGCCACGGCCCAGTTCATCTACCTGGCCCACGACCTCGACAAGCCGGAGATCATCGGCCGCCTGCTGCAGGCCGAGGACGCCGACAAGATGATCGTCTTCACCCGCACCAAGCGCCAGGCGCAGCGGATTGCCGACGAGCTCGTCGAGCGCGGCTTCAAGGCCAGCCCGCTGCACGGCGACATGGCGCAGGTGGCGCGCGAGAAGGCGCTCAACAAGTTCCGTGAGGACAAGATCCAGGTCCTCGTCGCAACCGACGTCGCCGCGCGCGGCATCGACGTCTCCGGCGTCAGCCACGTCGTCAACTACACCTGCCCCGAGGACGACAAGACCTACGTCCACCGGATCGGCCGCACTGGCCGCGCCGGCGCCTCGGGCATCGCGATCACGCTGGTCGACGCGACCGACGTGCACCGCTGGAAGATGATCAACAAGGCGCTCGACCTGCCGTTCGACGAGCCCCTCGAGACCTACTCCACCTCGCCGCACCTCTACCACGACCAGGGCATCGCCCCCGGCACCAAGGGTCGGCTCATCCCGGCCCCGCCGCACGTCTCCAAGGCGGACCGTGAGCGCGGCATCGACGGCGGTGCCGATCGTGGTGGCCGTGGTGGCGACCGCGGTGGCCGTGGCAGCGACCGTGGTGGTCGTGGTGGCGAGCGCGGTGGTCGTGACGGTGCTCGTGACGGTGCCCGTGACGCTTCCCGTGAAGGTGGCGAGCGCAAGCCCCGCGAGGGCGGCGAGCGCACCCGTACGCGCACCCGCAGCGGCGTGACCGCCGAGGGCACCGCCCCCGCTGCTGCCCCCGCTGCTGCTTCCTCTGCTGCTCCGGCAGCCGAGGGTACGACGGCCGAGGGCGCCGAGCGTCCAGCCGGCGCGAGCCGCAACCGTCGCCGTCGTCGCCGTAGCGGTGGCGCTGGTGGGGCCACGGGCGGCGCGGAGTCGCAGACCGCCTGAGGTCTCACTGCACTGACAGGGCTGGCGCGCTGTCCGACTTCGGTCGGACAGCGCGCCAGTTTCGTTTCCCGTTCACACGGTGCTCAGCCTGTCGGCGTGGGCTCGTTCCCACGGACTCGGAAGGGTCATGGGCGACCGATTCACCTGACCCAGGACGGACAACCGTGACCCCTCTTCGTCGCTCCCTCATGCTTCTCGCCGCGTGCGCGGCCCCCGTGCTCGGACTCGGGGTGCTGCCTGCGCAGGCTGCCCCGACCGACGACATCCGCATCAACGAGGTCGTCACCACCGGCTCCGTGGACGACAGCATCGAACTGGTCAACAAGGGCACCGCCACCGTCGACATCTCGGGCTGGATCCTCAAGGACAACGACAACGGCTCGAAGTTCCAGATCGCGAGCGGTACGACGCTGGCCCCGGGGGCGTTCCGCGCCTTCGACGTGGACGGCAAGTTCGGACTGGGCTCCTCGGACAAGGCACGCGTCTACCTGCCGAACGGCTCCACGCTGGTCGACACCTTCACCTGGACCAGCCACTCGAACCCGTCGTGGTCGCGGTGCCCCGACGGCACCGGCGCGTTCGGTCCGGCGACGCTGACGCTCGGCGCCGCGAACTCCTGCTCGGGCTCCGGTTCCGGCAGCGCCTGGCCCGGCGGCAGCACGATCGCGAACGCCGATGCGTCGAACGTCTTCGGCTCCGACGTCAGTGGGCTCTTCCAGGACGGGACCGTGATGTGGGCCGCGCAGAACAGCGGCAAGCTGTGGCGCCTGCTCCCGAACGGCTCGGGCGGCTGGACTCCCGACACCAGCAACGGCTGGACCAGCGGCAAGTCCCTCCGTTTCACGGGCGGCTCCGGCACGGCTGACGCCGAGGGCGTCACCGCCACCGGCGGCAACGTGTACGTCGCCAGCGAGCGCAACGGCGACGCGTCTGGCACCAGCCGCCTCTCGGTCCTGCGGTACGACGTCAGCGGCACCGGCAGCTCCCTCACCGCCACCCGCGAGTGGAACCTGACCTCCAACCTCCCGTCCGTCAGCTCCAACGCCGGCTTCGAGGCGATCACCTTCGTGCCCGACGCGACCCTGACTGGCGCCGGCTTCAAGGACGAGTCCACCGGGGTGCCATACAACCCGGCGGCGTACGCCGCGCACGCCGGAGGCGTCTTCTTCGTGGGCGTCGAGGGCACCGGCATGATTTACGGCTACGTGCTGCTCGACTCCGGCACCTACACCCGCGTCGCGTCGATCAGCAGCGGTTTCGCCGGTGTGATGGAGCTCCAGTGGGAGCCGCAGGCTTCGCGCCTGTGGGTCGTCTGCGACGACACCTGCAGCGGCAAGCACAAGACGTTCGCGGTGAACGCCTCGGGCGCGCTCGCCGTGACAGCGACGTACGACCGCCCCTCGGGCATGTCCAACATCAACAACGAGGGCTTCTCCCTTGCGGCCGCCGCGGAGTGCGTCGGCGGGTTCAAGCCGGTCTTCTGGGCCGACGACAGCAACACCAGCGGTCACGCCCTGCGCAAGGGCACCGTCACCTGCTGAGCCTCGTCGTCCGGGCGCCTGGTCACGCCAGCGCCCGGACGACGTGGGGCCAGCAGCGCTCGCCGAGCGCCTGGTCTGCCTCGGGCGTGCCTCCGCGTTGCATGACCTGCCCCGCCTCGACCGGCCGCTCCCCCGGCAACACCGTGCGATGGCCGGCGGCGGGGTGGGTCACCACGGTGGTCTCCAGCCCGTGTTCGCGACGCCGGTCAGCGATCCGCTCGGCGAACCACACGCTCGGCCACACCCGATCGTCGCCACCGGCAACGAGCACCAGGTCGCCGCGGATCCGCTCGACCTCGATCGCGGCTTCGGCCACCTCGTCACGGTGCACGGCAAGGCTCCGCTCGTAGAGCGAGCGGTACGCCGGCGGATCCTCGTCGGGCGACCAGTCCTCGGCGAACGGGACGAACGGGACTGCTGCTCCGCCCCGTGTCCAGTGCGAGGTCTCCCGCGGTCCGTCGAAGCCGGCCCAGACCAGCGAGGACGGCGCGAACGCCACGCACGACGACACCCGGTCGTCGTACGACGCCGTGAGGAGCGCGGCCTCGGCACCGAAGGAGGTGCCGACGACCGTCAGACGATCACAGCGCTCGGCGAGCAGGTCCAGCGCGTCGGAGAACGTCTCCAGCGGCACCTCGAACGGGCCCGGCTGCTGGCCCCGGCCCCCGAACCAGCGGATCGTCATCGCGACAGCGCCCAGTCCCGCGAGCGCCTGCGCGCGTTGCTCGTCCAGCCGGCCACTCGAACCGGACACCACCAGGACTCCCCGGCCCGACGGCTCAGCCGGTTCGACCCAGAGCTGGTCGGCCATCAGGCAGTGACGACGACCGTCGTACCGATCGGGGCGAAGTCCCACAGGTCGATCGCGTCGGACCGCTTCTGGCGGATGCAGCCGTGCGAGAGCGGCGTACCGAGTTGACCCAGGGTCTGCACGGGGGCGCCGTCATCGACAGGGATCGTGTGGAAGCCGATCGCCGCTCCCCGGGTGCCCTGGGTGAACCGGACGAAGTACTCCATCGTGCCGGAGTCGTCGATGCCCACGGCGTTGCGGCTGCGCGAGTAGACGGCGTAGGTGCCGGGTTCGAGGTTGTCCTCGATGCTGCCGGAGACGAGGTAGGTCTGCTGGACGTCGCCGTCGCTGTCGACGAGCCACACTCGCTGGCTGCTCTCACTGAACACGACCCGCCGGCCCTTGCCCGAGCGGGGCGGCAGGCCGCTCGTCTCGGTCGAGGCAGCGATCTTGCTGCTGCCGTCGGCATCGGCGAGGCCGGAGGTCGACAGCGTCTCGAGCGCGTCGTCCGCGGCCGGCTCGACGGCCTCCTCGGTCGGTTCCGTCGGATCGGCCGTGGCTGCCTTGTCCTTGGTGGCCTCGACGGGATCCGCGTTGCGGGCCCCGGACGCCGTCAGCGACGTGGCGGCGGCGGAACGATCGGGGCCGGTTGGAACCAGGCCGAACCCGCCCGCCACGGCAATCGCCATGACTGCGAGCGAAGCAGCGAGTGCGGAGATCCGGCCGTAGCGGGGGCTCGCGGGAGCGCGATGCTTGCCCGGGGCGCGGTGGCGCCCGCCGGTCTCACGTACGTGCTTCACGGGTCAGCGCGCCGCCCGCTTGAGCAGCGATGCGGCCACGTCACGGTACGCCTGGGCGCCCTTGCTGGTGCGGCTGGTCGCGAGGATGGAGCGGCCCGCAGCGGGCGCCTCGGCGAACTTGATGGTCTTGGGGATCGGCGGCTCGACGACCTCGAGGTCGTAGGTCTCCGAGATGGTGTCGAGTACGGCGCGTGCGTGGTTGGTGCGGCCGTCGTACAAGGTCGGGAGCACGCCCCAGACCTCGAGGTCACGGTTCGTGAACCGGCGTACGTCGTGCACGGTGTCGAGCAACTGGCCGACGCCACGGTGCGACAGCGTCTCGCACTGCAGCGGGATCAGGACGCCGGTGGCAGCGGTGAGCGCGGCCACGGTCAACACCCCCAGCGACGGCGGGCAGTCGAGGAGCACCCAGTCGTAGTGGGTGCCGGAGGCGGCGAGGTCCTCGAGGACGCCGCGCAGGACGTGCTCACGACCGGTCCGGGTCAGCAGGTCGGCCTCGGCACGGGCGAGCTCGATCGTCGCCGGCAGCAGGTCGACGCCGTCCTCGGTCGCGATGATGACCTCGGCGATCGGCGTGCCCTTGGTCAGCACGTGGTGGATCGACAGGTCCAGGTCCTCGGGGTCGATGCCGAGGGAGAACGTCAGGCACGCCTGGGGGTCGAGGTCGACGAGAAGGACCGACTGTCCGAGCTCGGCCAGAGCGGCACCGACGGACGCCACACTGGTCGTCTTCGCGACGCCGCCCTTCTGGTTCGCGACGGCGAGAATCGTCGTGCGGGCACCCTTGTCGTTCTTCATCGGCACCATCATGCCGGACTCGGGCACGCAACGGGTGCACGGGCCGGGGACGAACTTCGCGTCGGCTGGTTGACTGGCGCCCATGCCCACCGCACTCATCACCGGCGCGACGGCCGGCATCGGCCACGAGTTCGCCCGCCAGCTCGCCGATCGCGGCGACGACCTGATCCTGGTCGCCCGCGACGCCGCACGGCTCGAGACCGTCGCAGCCGAGTTGCGTTCGTCGTACTCCATCGAGGTGGAGGTACTGTCCGCCGACCTCACCGATCTCGAGCAGCTCGGTCTCGTCGAGCAGCGCCTGGCCGACCGCGACCGACCCGTCGACCTGGTCGTCAACAACGCCGGCTTCGGCCTCAAGAACGCGTTCCTCGACAACCCGATCGACGTGGAGCAGGCCCAGCAGGACGTGCTCGTGCGGGCGGTCCTGCGGCTGACCCACGCGGCGCTGGGCGGCATGGTCGAGCGCGGTCGCGGCGGCGTCATCAACGTCTCCAGCGTGGCGGCATTCCTGCCCCGCGGCACCTACAGCGCGGCCAAGGCCTGGGTGAACTCGTTCAGCGCGTGGGCGCATGCGGAGTACGCCGACCGCGGGGTCACCGTGATGGCGCTCTGCCCGGGCTTCGTGAAGACCGAGTTCCACGAGCGCCTCGGCGTCGACCGCGACTCCTCAGCCCCCAAGGTGCTGTGGCTCGAGCCGGACCGCCTGGTGCGTGACGCCCTCGCCGACTTCGACAAGGGCCGACCGATGTCGATTCCCTCGAAGCGCTACAAGGCGATCGTCACGACCACCCGTGTCGTCCCGCGCAGCGCCCTCCAGCGACTGCAGGGCCTCGGGCGCAAGTAGCTGGAGGTAGCCGCGACTCAGCCTTCGCCGGCGATAAAGGCGCGGACGGCGTCTGCGACGAGTTGCACGGCGATCGCCGACAGCAGCAGACCGGCGATGCGGGTGACCAGCAGGACACCGCCCTCGCGGATCAGGCGCAGGATCGGCAGGGAGTAGCGCATCGCTGCCCAGAGCGCGAGGTGGACGGCGACGACGCCAAGGGCGACCGAGAGTCCGCTCTTCCAGCTGTCGATGTCCCCGACGAACAGCATGGTCGCGACGATCGCACCCGGGCCGGCGAGCAGCGGGGTGCCGAGCGGCACGAGCGCGACGTTGGTGTCACCGCTGGCCTTCTGCTCCTTCTCGTTGCCCGTCAGCAGTTCGAGCGCGACGAGCAGCAACAGGAGGCCACCGGCGCACTGCAGCGCGGGCAGGGAGATGTGCAGGTAGTTGAGGATCTGCTGGCCGAAGAACGCGAACAGCGTGATCACGAAGAACGACACCGCGACCGCCTGCCAGGCGAGCCGCTTCGCGCTCGACGGGCTACGACCGGCGGTCAGGGACAGGAAGATCGGCACGGTGCCGACGGGGTCCATGATCACGAACAGCGTCACGAACACCTCGACGAGGAGGACGTACTCGAGCATCAGCGCACCTCTCCGATGACGCCACCAATGACGGTGGTTGGGGAACCGAGTGCGGCCGCCCGGTCGATGATCCGCTGCAACTGGTCGGGCGCGGTGGTCTCGCAGCCGAGGTCGTGGCCGACCTTGCCCTCGCCGTGGTGGTCGCTGGATCCGGTGACGATCAGGTCGAGGCGGTCGGCGATGCGGCGCAGCCCGTCGCGGGCGTGGGCGTCGTGGTCGAGGTGGTTGACCTCGATCCCGGCCAGCCCCGCCTCCTTGAGTACGACGAAGGCCGCTTCATCGAGCACACCGGCCGAGCCGCGTCCCCATGGGTGAGCGACCACCGCGACGCCACGGGCGCCGTGCACCAGGGCGATCATGTCCAGCAGGTCGGGCGCGTACCGGTCGACGTACGCCGGACCACCCTCGGTGAGGTAGCCCGCGAAGGCTTCGTCCCGGTTGGCCACGACGCCGAGTCGCACCAACAGGTCGGCAATGTGGGGGCGACCGGTGACCTCGTTGCCGCCGGAGACCTCGGCCAACGCCTCTTCGGTGGCGGGGATCCCGAGGTCGCGCAGGCGGGCCAGCATCGCGGGCACCCGCTGCTCGCGGCCCACGACGATCCGGTCCAGTTCGGCCTGCAGCGCCGCGTCGGCAGGGTCGGGCAGGTAGGCGAGCAGGTGCACGCCGACACCACGGAAGCAGGTGCTGACCTCGATGCCGCGGACCAGCGCGACGCCGGCCTCTTCGGCAGCGGCAGCGGCTTCGTCCCAGCCCGCCATCGTGTCGTGGTCGGTCAGTGCGACGACGTGCAGTCCGGCGGCCGCAGCGGCACGCATCAGGTCGGCGGGCGACTCGGTGCCGTCGCTCACGCGCGAGTGGGTGTGCAGATCTGTCGTCACTGAAGAAGGCTAGTGCCGAGGATTGTCTGACAACGATCCGACGACAGTGTCATTCCCGTCACCACGCCGGCGGCGCGCCGCCGAAGGGCAGCGCCACCAACTGCGGCCCCGTCGCTGAGACATCCCGCAGGATCCAGTCGTCGCGCAGCAGCAGGATCGCGGAAGCCGGACGCAGCACCAGCCACAACCAGCGGCCACCGGCCTCGCCGGCGACGACGGATCGGTCCCAGTCCCCCGGCGACGAACTGATCGACACCGACCAGAGGCCGACGGGGTGCTGGTCGACGCGGACCCGCACGGGCGGCGGACCGTCACCGATCTCGAGTCCGGGGTCGAGGCGCTCCGCCTCGCCGTTGCCCGTCAGTCCGGCGACCCGCGCACCGAACCCGGTGCCGGGCTCCTCGCTGATCACCATCACGTCGACCGGACCGTCGAGCTGGCTCGCGCCCGACACGCAGGTCAACGTTGCCGACGCCGGGCCGTCCGTCGGCCCGACCGCAGCGAAGTCACTGACCGTCCACCCCGGTCCGAGCGGCCAGGGCAGGTAGGTCGGGAAGGCACCGACGCGACGCAGGTGTCCGGCGAACGATTCGTAGGAGGGCGTCAGCGGCCGCCACAACGGCTCGATGACCCCGTGTTCGGGGCACGACCAGGTGCCGTCGCCGACCTCCGCGACGGGAGCCGGGCAGCGCGGACACTCCACCCGAACCTCTGCGCCCGCGCCGGGGCCGGGCTCAACGCTCGACATGGACGCAACCGTCCTGCGCCACGGCGCGCGAGTCAAGCATTCCAGCGCAACAGGACCGGCGTTTCGCGCTCGTGCCCGAGCTCCGAAACGGTGGCGGTGTCCAGCCGGAACAGTCGGCCGTCGCTGGCGGTCAGCCCGATCCAGCGCGCAGCCAGTGCCCGGAGCAGGTGTCCGTGGGCGAACAGCAGCACCGGACCGGACGCCGCAAGAATCCGCTCGACTACACGGTCACAGCGAACCGTGACATCGGCCCCGCTCTCACCGCCGGGGCAGCCGTGTGTCCACACGCTCCAGCCCGGCACCTCTGCGCGGATGTCGGGCGTCGTACGGCCCTCGTAGTCGCCGTACCCCCACTCGACGAGGTCGGGGCACACCTCGGCACCACCGAACCCGGCGATCTCCGCCGTACGACGTGCCCGCTGCATCGGGCTGGTCAGCACCTCGGCGAACTCGATGGACGCGAGCCGCGGGGCCAACAGCCGCGCCCCCTCCTCGCCCTCGGGCAGCAACGGCAGGTCGGTCGACGACGTGTGCTTGCCAGACACGCTCCATTCGGTTGCTCCGTGGCGGACGAGGTACGCGGAATCGGCCATGGCCAACATCCTGCCAGCGCACGGGCGCGGGTGGCAGGATCCGACCATGGTTCCCCCCGACCAGCGCCCGCTCGCGCGCCACCGCCTCGCCGTTGCGGGAGCCTTCGCCACCCAGGGCTTCGTCTTCATCGGGCTGACCACGCGCCTCCCCGACATCAAGGACCGCTGGGACCTCACCGAGCTCGGCATCTCCGGCGTCCTGCTGGGGATCGTGCTGCTCGCCGGCGCGGGCTCGGTCCTCGCCGAGAAGCTGTCGGCGCGCACGCCGAGCGCCGCGCTGCTGCGCGCCGGTCTGGTCCTGATCGCCGTCGGTTCCGCCCTGATGCTGGCCTCGCCGGTCTGGCCGGGCCACCTCGCCGGTGTCGCCGTGTACGGCGTCGGGCTGGGCATCGTCGATGCCTCCACCAACATGCAGGCGGTCGCCCTCGAGCACCGCTACGGGCGACCCATCCTGCCGAGTTTCCACGGCGGCTGGACGTTCGGCGGGCTGCTCGGCGCCGCGACCACCCTGGCCACCGCGCACCTGGACCTGGGCTGGGCGGCGATCATCGCCGTCGTACCGATCCTGATGACGGCGGGCGCCTTCCTGCCCCGCGAGGCCACCGCCGCCGAGGACCGGTCGGCCGGCGACCCGAGCGCAGCGCTCGGCATCCCGTGGCGGCCGATCCTCATGGTCGGGCTCGGCATGGTCGTCTTCTACATGGTCGACACCGCCGCCCAGACCTGGGGCGCGGTGTACGTCGACGAGGTGCTCGATGCGCCGTCGCGCTGGTTCGCGCTGGCGACCCTGCCGTACCTCGTCGCGAGCCTGGCCGTCCGGCTCGCGGGCGACCGCCTCGTCCAGCAGTACGGCGCCCCGCCGGTGCTGCGCGTCGGCGCGGTCGTCGCGTGCGCCGGGCTGGCGGTGGTCACCTTCGCGCCGACGTGGCCGATCGCCGTCCTCGGCTTCACGATCGTCGGCGCCGGCGTCTCGGTCGTCGCCCCGCTGAGCTTCTCGGCCGCAGCACAGCTGGCGGGCGGTTCGACCGAGCGCGTCGATGCGGTGATCGCCCGGTTCAACCAGTTCAACTACGTCGGCGGGTTGCTCGGCGCCGTCCTGACGGGCGTGGTGGGCCAGGACCAGTTGCGCTTCGGCTTCGTCGTCCCGATGGTGCTGGTGCTCACCCTGATCCCGATCGCGCGGTGGTTCAGTCCTGTCGACCGGGGCGAGGTCAGGGGCGCGATCCCGGCTGGCACACCCGACACATGACCAGGTGCCCATTGTCCTCGCCCACCGAGGTGAGGTCGTCACGGTGGGCGATGAGCGAGCAGTCGCGGCGGTGCATCGTGGTGCCGCTGCCGGCAATGACGGGGATGGCACCGACCTCGACACCCCGGCCCCCGCCGGTGGCGTTGGCAGAGTTGGCCGTGACATCGGCGAGGAGCAGGAGCGTGTCGGCGAGCCGCTTCGTCGACTCACGGCCGTCGGCTGCGATCCGCGCCAGCCAGGCGCCGAAGTAGAGGAAGCCACCGACGAACGTCAGTCCGAGGCCGAGCAGGCCGCCGGAGACGAGGTAGGACAACTGGTCGTACTGGTACGGCGTGTTCGCCGCGCCGTACCAACCCAGCACGATCACCACCAAGCCGAGCGGCAGCATGATCGCGCCGGCCCAGAAGAGAACGACCTGGAGCAGGGCGGCATGGTCGCCCTTGAGCGGAGCGATGCCGGAGCGCGAGGACTCTCCAGCCCGGGGAAGTGCGGTTGCAGAACGGGGCACAGTGGTCATCGGGTCACGCCTTTCGGAGATCGGGAAGGCCGCTTTCGAGGCCGTGGGTGCACGGGGCGCCGATGCCGAGGGCAGCAACACCGAGTCGCCGGAACCAGCTGCCTGCGACCGCGGCCGCCACGAACGCTGCGATCAGGAGCATCCCGGGGATCGAGAACAGGTCGGGGAGGCCGGCGCTGGCCGGCGCCGCGCCCACCAGGTCCGCGACAGGAGCGGTGCCAGCGGGCGGCACGGCATTGACCGGAGCGGCTCCGCCCGTTGCCACCGGCGGTACGCCGACGGTGCCAGCCTGGGGCGGCCCGGCCACCTCGGTGGTGGGCGCACCGGCGGGAGCCACCGCGGCGATGGGTGGCACCGTGTCGACGGTCGCCGACGCGACACCGAGCGTGAGCACGATCTTCGGCGCCAGCGTCGACAACCCGGCGACCACGCCCTTCAACGGGCCGGCCTCGGCCGGGATCAGTTCAGCCAGGACCCCGGTAGGCAGGGCCTTGAGCAACGGCGAGAGGACCTTGGTGTTGATCACGACCTGCAAACCGGCCGAGAACGTGCGGGCCTCGTCACCGTCGACCGTGCGCACCTGCTCGGGCACGACGATGGAGATGCCGAGCTGCTCGAGGGCATCCGCGGGGAGGTCGCTCAGCCCGGGGATGGGCGAGGTGGTGCCGGCGGCTTCGATGCCGTCCGGACCGATCGAAAACTGCTGGCCCGCGATCGCCATCTTGCCGTAGGTGGCCTTGCCCGAACCGACGCCCTTCGCCCCGTCCGTCGAGGCTCGCGCCACCGTCTCGATGCCGCCCAGGGTGATCAGGCCGCCGAGAATTTTGACCTCACCCAGCGTGGACCGCGACGCCGTGACGACAGGGCCGTCGACGGCCGTCATCCGGCTCACCGAGACGTAGCCGTCGACGTCGACGAGCATCGCCAGCGGGTTGGCCGGTGCGGCCGCCTTCGTCGTACCGGGCAACCCGCCGCCCAGGAGATTCTTGAGCTGGTCGGTCAATCCGGAGAGCGGGTTCGATGCTCCGCCGCCCTCGCCGCCGGCATCGGGACCGTTCACCGCACCGTCCGGGGAGAAGCCAACCTCGGCGATCGCGGTGTTGTCGCCGGAGGTGGTCTGCTGGATCGACCCGGGGATCTTGTTGTCCGCCTGCGTGGTCTGGTCGCCGGGGAACTGTGAGTTCACCTGGACCGGGTAGCCGTTGGCGGTCAGCGGGGTCGAGGGCAGCCCGAGCTGCTCGGCGAAGGTCTTGAGCCCCTCACCGACAGGGTCGCCGGGCCAGAACAGGCTCGAGCGTCCCGACGACGTGCTGGAGTCGGCCAGCACCTTGCTGTAGCCCAGGAAGAACTCGAGCTGCGCCTTGCCTGCGTCGACCGGGATCGGGAGGCTCGGCTCGAAGACCTCGATCCGGATCGGGCTGGACCACGAGGTGGCGGTGAAGCCGCCGTACTCCGCCACGGCCACGGCACCGGCGGCCGGCGAAGCGGCACTGGTCGTGAGCGGCATCATCGAGGCGAGCAGGCCGCCGGCCACGAGCATGCGGGCCCGGTCGTTGCGCCGGGTGTCGTGTTCCGTGTTGCGTTTCATGCGGCACCTCCAAGGATGACGTCGGCCATGGTTTCGAGGATTTCGCCCGGTTCGCCGGTCGCCACGATCCGGCCGCCGCTCATCACCGCGGCGTAGTCGGAGACCCTCAGTGCCGTCCGGGCGAACTGTTCGATGCACAGGATCGAGACGCCGGACTCGGCGATCCGGGCGACGGTGTCGTAGAGCTCGTCGACGATCAGCGGCGCCAGCCCCATCGACAGCTCGTCGAGCAGCAGCAGCGCAGGGTCGGAGGTCAACGCGCGGGACATGGCGAGCATCTGCTGCTCGCCACCGGACATCGTCCCCGCCAGCTGGTTGCGGCGCTCGTGCAACCGGGGGAAGTAGTTGTAGGCGGTCTCCAGGATGGCGCCCTTCGGCACTCCTGCGTAGGACATCAGGACGAGATTCTCCTCGACCGTCAGGTTCGGGAAGACCGACCGACCTTCGGGGACGGTGCACAGCCCGACCCGGGCCAGGTCCTCGGCCTTCGCGTCCTTCACGTGGACGCCCGCCAGGTGGATGTCACCCGAAGTGGCCTCCTTCTGACCGCTGATCACCTTCACCAGCGTCGACTTCCCGGCACCGTTGGGGCCGAGCAGCGCCATCACCGCGCCCTTGGGTACGGCGAGGTCGACGCCGCGCAGGACTTCGATCCGGCCGTACGCCGCGTGCAGGTCGATGACCTCGAGAATCGGAACGCTCATGGGGTGACCGCCTCCAGCTCGCTCGTGTGGTCCGCCCCGGAGTCATCGTCGTCGGAGTAGCCGAGGTAGGCGCGCTGCACCTTGCCGTCCGACCGGATGTCGGCAGGGGCACCCGAGGCGATGATCTCGCCGAAGTCGAGCACGTGGATCTCGTCGCACACGGTCATCACCAGGTCCATGTCGTGCTCGACCATCAAGATCGCGACGCCTTCGCTGGCGAGTTCCGACAGGAGCGCACCGAACGAGTCGGTCTCTGTCTCGTCGAGACCCGAGGACGGCTCGTCGAGCAGGAGCAGCATCGGGTCGCAGGCCAGCGCCCGCGCCAGTTCGAGCAGTCGGGCGGCGCCCGTCGGGATGGAGTCGGCACGCTCGTCGCCGTACTCGCCGATCCCCACCCGGTCGAGCAGCACCTCGACCTCCAGCGCGGCCCTGCCCTCCGAGCGGAACCACGCCTTCGGCCCACCGTGGATCTCGCGAGCGACCCGGACGTTGTCCTTCACCGAGAGCGAGCCGAAGGCCTCGAGTCGCTGGAAGGTGCGGCCGATGCCCTGGTGGGCACGGCGATGGACCGGCCAACCGGTGACGTCACGGTCGCGGTAGCGAACCCGCCCGCTGGTCGGCTTCTGCAGTCCGGTGATCACGTTGAAGCAGGTCGTCTTGCCGGCGCCGTTGGGACCGATCAGCCCGGTGATCCGCCCCCGCTCGGCCGTGAAGGACGCCTGGTTGACGGCCGTCACCCCACCGAACCGGACGATCACGTCGTC
The DNA here is from genome assembly GCF_014108865.1 of Nocardioides sp. WS12. Taxonomy (NCBI): domain Bacteria; kingdom Bacillati; phylum Actinomycetota; class Actinomycetes; order Propionibacteriales; family Nocardioidaceae; genus Nocardioides; species Nocardioides sp. WS12. The sequence continues at coordinate 4,333,164 of NZ_CP053928.1, forward strand.
GACTTCGAGCAGTGCCATCTCAGGCCACCCCCTGCGGCTCTTCGATGGGCTCTTCGATGGGCTCTTCGATTCCTGCGTCGAACGGTGCGTCGACGGAGCGGGCAGGCTCGGGCCGGCCGGGCTTGAGCAGGCCGTCGAGCCGTTGGCGCAACTGTTCCTCCCAGCGCGGAAGGAGCTTGTTCGAGCCGAGACGACCGAGCCTGAAGAGATGGTTGGCGATGCCGTTCGGGTCGCGGCCGAGCAGAACCGCACCGAAGCCCAGGATGGCGAAGAGGAGGCCGGCCAGCTCGGGAGCTGAGGACTGCCACACGGGCAGCAGCATCAGTGCCGTACCGCCGAGCAGCGCGCCGGTCACCGACGTGACGCCGAAGACGACGGCGAGGAGCAACACCAACAGGGACTGGAAGTAGAGGAAGTCCGCAGCCCCGACGGTTCCCCGCAGGCCGGCGAACAGGGCACCGGCGACGCCCGCGATGCCCGCCGACAGCGAGAACAGTCCGACGCGGAACCAGCGCAGGTCCAGCCCGAGCGTGCCGCATCCGGACGGGCTGTCGCGGGTCGCGATCAGGATCCGGCCCATCGCCCCGCGCCGCAGCCACAGCAGGAACAGGCCCATCACGACAAAGGCCAGGACCATGAACCACACATAGGCGGTGTCGCTCGCGATCTTCACGCCGAACACGGACAGCCGCTCGGTCGCCAGTGTGCCGTTGAACTTGAAGGCGTATTCGGCCTGGAAGATCATCTTGTCCATCAGCACGGCGAAGGCCATCGTCGACAGCGCCAGATAGAGACCCGTGAGCCGCAGTACGGGCAGTGCGACCAGCGCACCCACGCCCGCCGCGATCGCTGCCGCGAGGACCAGCCCGAGCAGGTTGGGCTGGTCGAGCTTGGCGTAGGCGAGCGCGCCGACGCCGGCGAAGGTGAACTGTGCGAGCGAGACGTGGCCGCCGTATCCGGTGAGCAGGACCAGCGAGAGCATGACCATCGCGTACGTCGCCGCGACACCGATCAACAACACGTCGGATCGCGACACGATCCCGATCAGCACGAACGCGACGGCGAGCAGCACTCCGCCGGCGCCGAGGCTCTTGCGCAGGGTGGGCACAGGTGCAGCCACGAGGCCCTTGACCTGACCGATCCGCAGCTGGGTCTGGGGCATCGCAACGACCACCACGAACAGGAAGATCGCCGGGATGACCGGGCGGATGGTCGACCAGAAGCCGTCGGTGGGCAGGTAGGCCACCGCCCACGACTCCAGAATGCCCAGGCCCATCGCACCGGCGAAGGTGAGGGGAAGACTCTTGAGTCGACCGAGCATCGCTGCGGCGTACGCATTGATGACCAACAACGTCAGCGCGTAGTAGTCCAGGCCCACGACCGGTGTCAGCAGGATCCCGGCGAGCGCCGCCAACGACATGCCGATCGCCCACGCCAGTGCCGCCACGGTGTCCGGCTTGCCACCGAAGAACTTGAGGAGTTCAGGGTTGTCGACAGACGCCCGCATGGCCGTGCCGATGCGGGTCCGGTTCAGCAGCAGGTAGAGGCCGATCGCCACGGCGATCGAGCAGATGATCGTGATGAGCTGGTGCGCCGTGATGTAGGTGTCCCCCACCTGCCATCCGGTCTCCGCGTAGAACGGCAGGAGCACCCGCGGCTCCGGTGGCCAGATCTGTTGGGCCAGGCCGATGAGTCCGACCAGCAGTCCCACGGTGACGACCAGCGCGACCGAGACCGGCCCCTCCCCCAGGCCGCGCGTGACGAAACGCTGGATGAACCAGCCGATGGCCGGCGCGACGACGCCCAGCACGAGGAACAGCGACAGCAAGGGAGCCAGGCCCTGGCGCTGGCTGAAGTCCCAGAAGGTGAACGCAAGCACCATGCCGAAGGCACCGTGGGCGATGTTGAAGACCCGGGTGGTCGTGTAGGTGAGCACCAGTCCGCTCGCCATGATCGCGTAGGCGGCCCCGGTGAACAGCCCGAGCAGCGTGAAGGCGAACAGTGAGCCCATCGGGTCAGCCTCCGATACCGGAGTTGACCACGCGGCCGCACATGTAGTTGCCCGGAGAGACCTGTTGCCAGCGACCACCCTTGTACTGGGCGACCTTCAAGCACGGCGGAGTGGCCGACGTACCGATGTTCATCGGTGTGTGGGCACCGTTGCCGGTCCAGTTCGAGGTGGCGTCCAGGGCTTGCACGAGGGAGGCCCGGGTCAGCTTCCCACCGAGCGCGAGCGACTTCTCGACGAACAGGCGGGCGGCCGACCACGCGTAGAGGCCGTAGTAGTTCGGGATCGCACCGGGCTTCACCTGCTGGAGGTAGGACAGGTAGAGCTGGATCTCGGCGTTGTTCTTGTTCTCGAACAGGTCGTTGGCCGAGTAGATGTACGAGCCCTCGGCGAGGCTGCCTGCCTGCTCGATGTAGCGCTTGTCATAGATCGTCGGGTCCTGGAGGAAGAAGTCCGGCTTGAAGCCCTGCTGCTGCATGGCCTGCTGGAGCTTCACGCTGTTCTGGTACGGACCCTGGTAGGCGACCGCCTTCACGCCCTTGTCCTTCATCTGCTGCACGTACGGCGCGAAGTTGAACTCCGCGACGTCGATTCCCTGCAGATAGGTGACCTTCCAGCCGGCACCCTTCTCATAGCCGGCGGCCATGCTCTTGGAGTTGACCGGAGCGGCGCCGGCGTTGATGTACAGGACGGCGGCGTTCTTCACCGAGCTGGGGAACTTCTGCGCGAACCACTTCGAAGCTGAGTCCGGGATCAGGTTCGCGCGGATCGCGTACGCGGCGAAGCAGGACTTGCAGGCCGCTCGCTCGGGGTTGACGGAGACCGCACGGATGTCAGGGATGCCGCAGCTCGTGGCCGTGGCTGCGCCGCCGCTGTCGAAGGCGGACATTGAACCGACCGCAGCGAAGGCCTGGTCGCAGGCCTTCACATAGCCCTGCTGGTCGGCACCGGCGTCGGCCCGGCTGTCGAGGTTGACCAGCTCGAGTTTGCGGCCGCACAGCGTGTTCTGGGAGTTGAAGTACTCGATGTAGGCGCGCGTGGCCTGCTGAGCGGACTCGAAGATGCCGGGGACCGGTCCGGAGATGTCGGAGATGTTGGCCAGCGTGATCGTCTTGTCAGTGATGCCCTTCTGGTTCTTGAAGCCGGCGCAGGACCCTGCCTTGATGCCGCCGGTCGCCGAACCCGAACCCTTGCTGCCACCTCCGCCTGAGCCGGCCGGGCCGTTGCCAGCACCCGGCGCGTTGCCCGGTCCAGCTGCGCCGGGATCGGCACCTGGCTGACCGGCCGCGCCGTCGACGCTCGCGCCGTCAACCGGGGCAACTCCGGCGCCGTCACCTCCAGGCGCGCCGGCCTGGGCCTCGGCGCCGTTGTTGTTGACATCGGCCACCGTGCCCGGGTCGAGCTGGGAACCGCAGGCGGCAAGCAGCAGGGCCACCAGTGTTGCGCCCACCAGGCGCACGACGTGTACGACGGACAAGATCGACTCCTCCAGAGTTGGCCAGACCTGGCAAGGCCTCGCGAATGCAACGACGCGTTGTGACCAACGTCATGCCAAAGCCCGGCAAAACTAGAACAAGTTTCATTTATCCACAACCGGCGTCCGGCACGCGGGAGGAACCGTTTCGTCGCGCCGGACGTCGCAGGCATCATGAGGTCCATGCAATTCCTGCGCCGCCGCACCCGCCCCGCCTCCCGACTCGGCGCCATCGTCCTGACGGCCGGTCTTGCCCTGGGTGCGGTCGGCTGCACGCACGAGAACGACAGGGCCAGCGACGACGCCCAGGTGGAGAGCGAGCCGTCGGCCACGAAGAACCCGCCGTCAGATGCGCGCGACTATCCGGACTTCGCCCCGCAGGACTACACCTATCTCCTGGAGGTGCTCTGCTACTGCCCGCAGGTCGGCGCGGTCCGGGTCACCGTCGAGGACGGCAAGGTCATCGACGCGGTCTCCACCACCGGCGAGGCCCAGGGTCAGCCGGCACCGGAGTTCGCGCGCCTGTCGATCAACGACATCATCGCGCGCGCCAACGACCCGCGGGTCGACGAGGCGGAGGTGACGTGGCCCGCCGGCCAGGACCACCCCTCAGAGGTGGTCCTCGACCAGCTCAGGATGGCGACCGACGACGAAGTCACCTACGCCATCAAGGACGTCACGTTCAGCGAGGGATGAGCGCCCAGTAGTCGAGGTCGAGCAGGACGCCGGGGGCGTACTTCCCGGTCTCGGCATCGCGCAGGGTCATCGACTCGTCGCGGTCCTTGGTCGCCACCAGCCGCAGGCGCAGCGCACCCACGCTCGGAATCGACGTCTCGGCCTTCTCGAGCACCTCGGACCACGCGTAGATGGTGTCGCCACCGAACGCGGGAGCAGTGTGGGCACCGGCGTTGATCGCGGCGATCAGCTGCGCGTTCGCGAGGCCGTTGAAGGACAGCGCGCGGGCCAGCGAGATCACATGGCCGCCGTACACGAGGCGGGTGCCGTCGGGACGAGCCTGGACGTTGAAGTGCACCTTGGCGGTGTTCTGCCACAGGCGCGTCGCCTGCTGGTGCTCGGAGTCGGTGAGCGTCACGCCGTCGACGTGATCGATCTTCTCGCCGACCTCGTAGTCGTCGAACCGGTGCGGCTCACCGGCGGCCGCGAAGTCGTACGACGAGAAGTCCAGCCCGGCCGGGAGCACCAGATCCGCCGCAGCAACCGCCGGGGCCAGGTCGGGTACGACGGCCTCGGGTGCGCCATCATCCCCGGCGGTCGAGCCTGTCGAGACCCGCTTGTGCACCATCACCCATCGGGCCCAGTCGAGGGCGACCTCGCCGCGCTGGTTGGTGGCGGTCGAGCGGACGTAGACCACGCCGCTCTTGCCGTTGGAGTTCTGCTTGAGGCCGATGACCTCGGACGTGGTGCTCAACGTGTCGCCCGGGACCACCGGCTGGTGGAACCGGCACTCGGCATAGCCGAGGTTGGCGATCGCGTTCAGCGAGACGTCCGGGACGGTCTTGCCGAAGGCGATGTGGAACGCGATCAGTTCTTCGACCGGGTGCGGGTCGAGACCGACCGATGCCGCGAATGCGGCCGAGGACGGCACGGCGAACCGGGTCGGGTAGAGCGAGCCGTAGACGGCGCGGTCACCTTCGGTGACGGTCCGGGGCGTGGCGTGTTGAAGAACCTGCCCGACGGTGAAGTCCTCGAAGAAGTTGCCCGGGTTGGTTTTGCTGGTCACTTGAGCTTGTAGTCCTTCAACAGCGAGCGGCCGATGATCATCTTCTGGATGTCGGAGGTGCCCTCACCGATGAGCATGAACTTGACCTCGCGCATCAGGCGCTCGATCTCGTACTCCTTGGAGTAGCCGTAGCCACCGTGGATCCGGAAGGAGTCCTCGACGACCTCGTTGGCCAGCTCGGCGGCGACCATCTTGGCCATGCCGGCCTCGACGTCCATCCGCTGGCCGGTGTCCTTGAGGCGAGCGGCGCGGACCATCATCGTGTGCGCGGTCTCGACCTTGGTCGCCATGTCGGCGATGCGGAAGAGCACGGCCTGGTGCTCGGCGATGAACTTGCCGAAGGTCTTGCGCTGCTGGGCATAGGCAATGCCGAGCTCGAAGCCACGCCAGGCCAGACCACACGCACGGGCGGCGACGTTGACACGGCCGACCTCGACGCCGTCCATCATCTGGAAGAAGCCCTTGCCCGGCTCGCCACCGAGGATCTGGTCGGCACCGATGAGGTGGCCCTCGAGGATGAGCTCGGTCGTCTCGACGCCCTTGTAGCCCATCTTGTCGATCTTGCCGGGGACAGTGACGCCCTGGGCGGTCTCGCCGAAGCCCGGCTCCTTCTCGACGAGGAAGGTGGTCATGTTCTTGTAGACGCTCTCGGCGCCCTCGTCCGTCTTGACCAGCAGGGCGACCAGGGTGGAGGTGCCACCGTTGGTCAGCCACATCTTCTGGCCGGTGATCGAGTACGAGCCGTCCTCCAGCTTGGTGGCCTTCGTCGACACGGCGGCGACATCGGAGCCCAGGCCGGGCTCGGACATCGAGAACGCGCCGCGGACCTCGCCGGTCGCCATCTTCGGGAGGTACTTGGCCTTCTGCTCGTCGGTGCCGTGCTGCATCAGCAGGTAGGCGACGATGAAGTGGGTGTTGATGACACCCGAGACGCTCATCCAGCCGCGGGCGATCTCTTCCACGACCAGGGCGTAGGTCAGCAGCGACTCACCGAGGCCACCGAACTCCTCGGGGATGGTGAGGCCGAAGACGCCGAGTTCCTTGAGGCCCTCGATGATGTCGGTCGGGTACTCGTCGGCGTGCTCGAGTTCCTGCGCGACCGGGATGATCTGCTCGTCCACGAAGACACGGACGGCCTTCAGGATCTCGACCTGGTCCTCGTTGAGTCCCTCGGTCTGGCAAAGCTTCGGCATCAAAGTTCCCTTTCGCTGGTACGACCGACGGCACTGTACCCGTCGGTAGGGGCCTCAGCCGCCCGCTGAGATCCCCACGTGAACAAGGTCACGCGCCCACCCGCGAACGAGCGCCGGGCAAGCGCCGGGCAAGTACTCCCGGTCACCGTGGTGGCCTAGCATCCCGCCATGACCACCTCGTACGACGCCTCGCCCACGCCCGACGCGACCGGCGCCCAGGTGACCGAGCTCACCGCGGCGCTGCTACAGCTCTCGAAGACGATCGAGAGCTTTCACCACGCGGTCATCGACTTCAACACCGTGATCGAGCGCGCCGACGCCCTCGTCGCTCGCGCGGAGGTCGCCCTCGCGCCCCTCGCCGCGACCCAGCAGGTCGGCGACCAGATCAAGGTCGCCAGTCAACTGGCCGGCCAGGTGGCGAGTGCCGCGGTCAAGCGCGGCGTCGCGGCCGGCAAGGGCCTGACGCAGCGCACCTGACGGCCGCTACCAGCCGAGCGCGACGGCCAGCGGCCCGGCGAGGTACTCGGAGTACTCGACGGTGAGGTGCTCGCGGTCGCGCAAGGGAACGATCCTGCCGACGACGGGCGGGCACTGGCCGTCGGCGCAGAACCACGGCAGCACGTCGATGAACTCCACCCCGTTCGCCTTCGCCACGTCGCGGAACCGGTGCTGGCCGCGCACGGTCCCGGGGTTGGGCTCGAACAGGCAGTCACTGAGATCGACGTCGCGGCGCGACAGGCACTCGCCCGGTGACTGCTTGACCTTCGGCACGTTGCCGAGCATCACGACGCGGTCCGACGAGGCCTTCAGCAACGCGAACTCCTCGGCAAGTCCGCGATCCTGACCGGCGGCTCCCCCGGCGATGGCCGGGGGGCGATAGAAGTTGTTGGCCACCACGACCAGGGCGGGATGCAGGTCCGCGACCTGCTCCAGCGCCCACTCCTTGAACGCGTCGCAATCGGACAACGCGCCGCCGTCCTTGCGGACGCGTGGGGCCGCGTTGGCCGGGCAGGCACTGAAGACGAACTGGTAGACGACGTAGCCCTGGGCCTTGCCGATGGTGCTGAGCGCCGGGCCCCACATCCGGGCGTGGGAGTCCCCGATGACGACGATCGACCGGTCGGCGTCGGTGTCACCGAAGGGACACAGCTTCTTGGTCTCGAGGCGGTAGTCGCAGTCACCGAGCGGCGCCACCGAGTCGCGCAGACGGCCCAGGTCGGGCTTCAGGCCACCGGGCACCGGTCGCGCGTCCTCCGCGGCCAGCACCGAGGCCTGGACCAGCGCGACCGTCGGGTCGTCGCTGAAGGCCTCGCCCTGGTAGTCGGTCGTGGAGATCTCGGGGTTGTCGGCGAGGCCGGCGATCTGGTGGTCCACCCACGCGTGCGCTCCGAAGGCAGAGCCGATGACGAGCGCGAGGCTGATCGGGTAGAGGCCGATCGCGCGCATCCGCGGCTTCCAGCGCACGCCACGACGGAAGGGTTCCTCGATGAGGTGGTACGACGCGGCGCTCAACGCGACGATCAGCACCAGCGCGAACGCGAGGTGCGGGCGGCTGAGCCGTGGCTCCTGCCAGTGCGCCTGCGCGATCAGCAGCACCGGGAAGTGCCACAGGTACAGCGAGTAGGACCAGTCCCCCAGCACCCGGATCGGCTGGAGTGAGAAGAGCCGGAACCAGTACGTCGACGGGGCGCTCGTGCTCGCGCCGGCCGCCAACAGCAGGCCACTGCCGCCGACGGGCACCAGCGCAGCAGTGCCGGGCATCGGCGTCGCGGAACTGAACGTCAACGTGGCGTAGGCGATCAGGGCCAGACCAGCGACACCCGCCAGTTCGGTGAGCCAGCGCGGCAGGGCCGGGCGACGCCCCCACAACAGGGTGGCGAGGAGCCCACCGATCCCGAGCTCCCAGGCGCGCGCCGGCGTCGAGAAGTAGGCAGCGGTCGGGTTGGCCTCGGTCACCCACACGGAGTAGGCGAGGGACCCGAGCGTCACGGCGCCGAGCACCGCGACCACGGCCCGGCGCAGCGCCCGGTCGGCATTCTCCGGGAGCGCGTGCCCCCAGCGCCGCAGGGCGACGGCGATCAGCAGCAACAGGACCGGGATGACGACGTAGAACTGCTCCTCGACGGCCAGCGACCAGTAGTGCTGCACGGGTGAGGGCGGTTCGCCCTCGGCGAAGTAATCGGTCTCGACCAGGGAGAAGCGGATGTTGGCGCCGAAGAACGCCGCCCACACCGCGTCCTTGATGACCTCGATGCTCCGCACGAACGGCAAGAAGTACGCCGCCGCGAACGCCGTCACGGCCAGCACCACGGTGGCAGCCGGGATCACCCGGCGCGCACGACGCGCGTAGAAGTCGACGATCGAGATCCGCCGGCTCTCCCCCGCCTCGCGAACGAGCAGTCCGACGATCAGGAATCCGGAGATCACGAAGAAGACGTCGACGCCCACGAAACCGCCGGACGCCGTACGAAATCCGGCGTGGGCGAGGATGACCAGGCCGACCGCCAGCGCGCGCAGGCCCTGGATGTCGGAGCGGAACGCCCGCGACTCGGTCACAGCGGTCCTCCTCGGGTGGCATCGGATTGACGCGGTCGGTCGTGGGCAGCGGCCACCGACGCCTTCGACGAGGCCAGTTCGGAGTGAAGCCTCAGGTACGATACCCGCTATGCCCGATGACTCCGGGAAGCACCGGCACTCACGACGGGCAGATCTCCTGCCCGTCCTTGCTGTCGTGCTCCTGGGAGCCCTGATGCTCGGCATCGCGACGCTGTGGGACGGCGGGCTGCCGGACTCGGCGAGCGACGCCGCCAAGGACCCGGCGGCGGCCGCTGCGGCACTCGACCCGGAGACCTCGGACGAGACCCGGCCCCGCAACGACCGCGAGGAACGCGCCACCGACGGCAGCATCATCGAGGGCGTGGAGGACTCCGCCCTCCTTCGCGACGTCAAGGCGGCCGAGGCCGAGGTCAAGAAGGTCCGCATGGAGACGGCGACCTTCAAGATCGCCACCTTCAATCTTCTCGGCAACAACTACACCGCCCCCGGAGGCTCGCGGGCCAGCTGGCCCGACGCGGGTCCTCGTGCGTCCATGACGGTCGGCCTGATCCGCGCCCACGGCGCGGACCTGGTGGGCGTCCAGGAGGCGCGGGCGCCGCAGTACGCCGCCGTCAAGGGCGGGCTCGGCTGGGACGCCTACTCCAAGCCCGGCGACACCGACAACGGCATCATGTGGAACCCCGGTGTCTTCGAACTCGTCGCCGCCGACAACTTCCAGATCCCCTACAACGGGGGTCACCGGGCCCAGAGCATCGTGCGGCTGCGCCACAAGGAGAGCCGGCGCGAGTTCTACGTCCTCAACATGCACACCACGTCGGGGCGCACCGGATCCCGCACCGCCAGTCGCAACGCTGGTCTCCGGATCGCCGCCGACTACGTGAACTCGTTGAAGTCCGAGAAGGTGCCGATCTTCCTGATCGGCGACATGAACGACCGCGGCAACTTCTACTGCCAGGTGATTCCGCGGACCGGGCTGGTTGCGGCCCAGGGCGGCGGCGGCACCTGCGGTTCAGCGCCCCGGATGCGGCCCGTCGACTGGATCACTGGCTACGGCGGCGTGAGCTTCAGCGGGTACGTCGACGACTTCTCCGCCGAGCACCGACGGATCAGCGACCACCCGATCGTCGTCGCCAACGCGACGCTCGTCGGCTCCAAGAACTGACCGCTCGAGCGACTGGCCCAGCGCGCTGCCGAGTGCATTGCCCAGGGCATTGCGCAGGGTGCGGACCTCGTCGAGCAACGCCGCGACCAGTTCGGTCGCCGTCGCAGCCACCTCCGCGTCGGTGACCGAGTCGGGCGTTCGTCGGGCGGGGACGTCCTGCGGCACACGCAGCGCCTCGAGGTCCCCGACCACGTCGATCGGGTGGGCCCGGAGATAGGCAAGGGCCTCGTCGCCGCGCACGCGGCATTCCGCGACGCGTTCGGCGGAGGGCCAGAACCTCTCGCCCCCGCGCGGCACGAGCAGTTCGTCGGCGAGCAGGGTGCGCACGTACACACCCCTGTCGAAGGCGTTGCTGAACGAGTCCAGGTGGGCGTTGACCCGGCGCAGCGTCTCGGCCTCCACGACGCCCATGGACTCATTCGGTGACGCGTCGACGAGGCCGTAGGCGTCGTCCGTCAACTGGAGCACGTGGGCGAACCGGTGCCAGATGTCCTTGCGAGGCGCGGACGTGTCGAGCGGGAGCACGTGGATGCGTGGGAAGGGCACGGCTTCGGACCATCGCTCGAGGACGAGCCGCAAGTCCAGGGTGCGCCAGTTCCAGATGTCCGTCGACCGCGGCGACTCGTCGCGGGCGTAGTCCTCGATCGAGGCGAGGGCCTTGTTCTTCAGGCTCTCCTGCCAGGACGCGGTGAAGAGACCGAGCGGTTCGCGGGCGGTCACGACGAGGTGCACCTGTGCAGGCGCAAGTTGCTCGACCATGCGCCGGGCCTGGTCGGCGCTGGCAGCAGCGAAGAACTCGTGGCTGATCAGTGCGGCGCCGGGCCAGGCGGCGATCTCCGCACGCAGCCGGTCCCAGGAACTGCGTTCGTCGTCAGCGCGTCGTGGGTGCCTCCCGAGATGGGGGTCCTCGCAGACGACCCGGGTGGACCACAGGTGGTCGCGACGTTCCGTGCCGGGGAGCAGGACGCCGTCACGAGCCAGCTGGTCACGCGATCCCCAGAGGATGTCCTGGAGGTAGGTGGTCGCCGTCTTCGGCAGTCCCAGGTGGACGTAGACGCGTTCGGCCATCAAGTCACCGGCAGGTCACTGGCAGGTCACTGGGCGCGCTGGAACTTCTCGATGGCCTCGGCGATGCGGGCCTCGTCGCGACTCGCCATCGGGATGACCAGTTCCTGGACGACGTCGGCGATCTCGGCCAGACGCAGGTGGTGGCGTCGCAACTCGGCGATCTCGGCCTCCAGACCCGTCACGCGTGTCCGCAGCTGCTCGAGTTCGTCCCGCTTGCTCATGCCCACTCCGCTACCAGTCGTCCGATTGCACGGGGCCGGTCGGCGCCCGCTTCGTACTCCGTGGTCGACACCACGGTCCCACCCTGCGCCTCGATCAGCGCGACGAGACGGCCCAGCGCGAGGGGGCGGAGACCGAAGTCGGGCTCGCCGGCGCCGGTCCAGACGTCAGCATAAAGTCGGCCGCCTCCCCGCAGGGCTCCGGCCGCGAACCGCGCGAGCGCTTCGCGCCCGACGTTGTTGGTGGAGTCGAACAGGTGCCGGGCCACGATGACCCGGGGCTCGGCGATCCGCGAGATCCGCGCAATCTCTGCAAGGGGCGAGCGCCACTCCGTCAGGTTGAGCGTGCGGACCTCCAGCGGCAGGCCCTCGGCCCTGGCCACCTTCAGCGCCCCCCGTGCGCCCTGGGGCACGAAGTCGTAGGCAGTGGTGGCAAGGCCCTGCCGCGCGAACCACAGCGCGTCGCGCCCGTCGCCCGCGCCGACGTCGAGCACCCGGGTTCCCGGCGCCACGTCGGCGGCCACCAGTTCGGCGAGGTCCGACGGTGTCGCACCAGGCGGGCGACCGCCCCTGGCGTTCAGTTCGCGTTGCCACGGGCGGCGCAGGGCCGACGTACCGCGGAACCAGCTGTTGAACCGGTCGACCACCGGCTGCGGGGTCTCGAACTTGTACGCCGGGTCCGGCACCTTCCAGCTCGGTCCGTACATCGCCTCGAGGAGCTTCTCGGGGCGGGCGGGGCAGCTGAACTCCCGACCCATCAGGGAGCAGGTGCCGAAGGGATACAGCCACTCCTCCTCGAACGGGGTGCCCACCTCGCCGAGGAGATAGAGCATCCCGTGATCGAAGAAGCCACCGAACAGGTCGAGGCCGCGCACCGAGCCGTCGGATTCGCGGACGTCGATCCGGAACGCCCCGCCGCTGTAACGGAAGGTGGCGAACCCGCGCTCGACCACGGCGCGTTGCAGCGCGAACGACTCCCGGATCACGTCCACCGGGGTGGAGTACGACGACACGTAGCCGAGGTCGGCATCCGAGTCGTGCCCCAGGAAGGTGCCCTCGCGGACCGCTCCCAGCAGGGTGCCGTAGGCCGGGAAGGCGTTGATGCCGATGTCCTTCAGCATCTCGGTGACCTGCTCGATCGCGTCGAGCAGCGGCAGGAGCTGCTCCGGGCTGCGGACCGAGAAGGTCGGGCTGAACCGACCGGATTTGTCGAGGCTGATCTCCAGCCCGGCCGCGTTGACGAACGCGATCCGGGTCTCCGCGTCGCCGAACGCGAGCTCGCCGTCGTACAGGACCTCGTCGCTGACGTGGTCGCGCACGGTGATCCGGCTGTGGCCGTCGAGGAAGCGGCGCATGCGCTGCGGCCAGGCTGCCTGCCGTTGTCCGTTGGGCAAGCGCACCGTGTCCCGGACCAGCCAGAAGGACCAGATCCGGCGATCGTCGAAGAGGACGTCGACCACCCGGTCGGCGCCCCGGGCAACGGTCGTGACACCGACGGGATCCACTGCGATCACCCGCGTACCGCGAGAGGAGGCGGCCAGTCCACGAAGTTCCGCGACAGCCAGCGCGACCTTGCGACGCACGTCGCGCTACCTCCCCCACCGATCCACTCGGTTTGGTCGTTCGATTCGGCCTGCGCAAACGATAACGGACGTCCTCGGACGGTAGCGTTCGGTCCGTGAGCACCACCCCGTCCCGCGTGTTCGCGGCCAGGCTGGTCGGACTCCCGATCTTTGACCCCCAGGGCGACCAGGTCGGCAAGGTCCGCGACCTGGTCGTCACCATGCGTACCGAAGGCACCCAGCCGCGCGTCCTCGGCATCGTCGCCGAGGTCTTCGGTCGGCGACGGATCTTCGTGCCGATGACGCGCGTCACCAACATCGACAGCGAGCACGTCTACACCACCGGCCTGGTCAACATGCGCCGCTTCGAGCAGCGCTCGACCGAGACACTCGTCATGGGCCAGATGCTCGACCGCACCGTCACCATCACCAGCAGCGGCATCGCCGGCACCGTGTACGACGTCGCGATGGAGCCCGCGCGGACCCGCGACTGGGTGCTCAGCCGGGTGGCCGTCCGCGAGCCGTCCAAGGGTCTCCGGCGCCGCGGGCAGACCCATGTCGTCGAATGGCGTGACGTCGTCGGCATCACCCGCACCGACGACCGTCAGGGAGCGACCCATCTGGTCGCGGCGCTCAACGAGATGCGGCCCGCCGACGCGGCGAGCATCCTGCATGACCTGCCGGCCGATCGTCGTACCGCGGTGGCGCTGGCGCTGGACGACGAGCGGCTCGCCGACATCCTCGAGGAGATGCCCGACACCGACCAGGTCGAGATCCTCAAGGGCCTCGAGGCCGAGCGGGCCGCGGACATCCTCGAAGAGATGTCGCCCGACGACGCAGCCGACCTGGTCCGCGACCTCCCGCCCGAGACCGCCGAGATCCTGCTCCGGCTGATGGAGCCCGACGAGGCCGAGGACGTCCGGCGGCTGATGAAGTACGTCGAGAACACGGCCGGCGCGATGATGACGCCCGAGCCGGTGATCCTGGGTCCCGACGCGACGATCGCCGACGCCCTCGCGCACGTACGAAACCCCGAGCTCACCCCGGCCCTCGCAGCGCTGGTCTACGTCTGCCGCCCGCCCCTGGAGGCACCCACCGGCAAGTTGCTGGGCGTCGCGCACATCCAGCGCCTGCTCCGCGAGCCACCGTCCACCCTGGTCGCCGGCGCCCTGGACGACTCCATGCAGTGGCTCAGCCCGGAAGCAACCATCGACGAGGTCGCGGCCCACCTGGCGACGTACAACCTGGTGGCGGCTCCGGTGACCGACGAGAACGGGCGCCTGATCGGCGCGGTCACCGTGGATGACCTGCTCGACCACATGCTCCCGACGAACTGGCGTGACCGCGCGCCCCGGCCCGGAGGCACGGGTCGATGAGCGACACGCGCCGCACCCGCGACCGGCTGGACACCCCGCGCGAGGAGCGCCGCCAGCTCGTCAAGAAGCCGACCTTCAACAGGGACGCCTTCGGCGTCTTCGCCGAGCAGTTCGCCCGCTTCATGGGGACGGCGACCTTCCTGATCTACATGACGCTGTTCGTCCTCGCGTGGGTCGGCTGGAACGTGCTGGCACCCGACGACTGGCGCTGGGACAACTACCCGTTCATCTTCCTGACCCTGATGCTGAGCCTGCAGGCGTCGTACGCCGCACCCCTGATCCTGCTCGCACAGAACCGCCAGGAGGCCCGCGACCGGGTGATCGGGGAGCAGGACCGGCAGGCCGACGCACGGGCCCACGCCGACATGGAGTTCCTCGCCCGTGAGGTGGCCTCGCTGCGGATGTCGGTGGGCGAAGTGGCCACCCGCGACTTCCTGCGCTCCGAACTGCGGACCCTCCTTTCCGAGCTCGATGACCGCGCCGAGGAACGTGCCGAGTCTCACGAGGACGGCGGCGACGGCGCGTAACCCGACCCTCACTAGACTCGGGCGTTGTGAGCACCACGCAGCAGTCCCCGTCCGTCGAGCAGGTCATGACCGCGCTGAGCACGGTCAACGACCCGGAGATCAAGAAGCCGATCACTGAACTCGGCATGGTCGAGAGTGTCGACATCGCTCCCGGCGACGGCGGATCCGTCGTGACGGTCAACGCCCTGCTCACCGTCGCGGGTTGCCCGCTCAAGGAGACCATCACCCGTGACGTGACGGCCGCGGTCACCGCAGTGCCCGGCGTCACCGGCGTCCAGGTCAACCTCGGCGTGATGTCCTCCGAGCAGCGCACCGGCCTGCACGCGACGCTCCGTGGCGGCGCGGCCGCACGCGAGATCACCTTCGCGCAGCCCGGCTCGCTCACCAAGGTCTTCGCCATCGCCTCCGGCAAGGGCGGCGTCGGCAAGTCCTCGGTCACCGTCAACCTCGCCCTGGCACTCGCGAAGGCCGGCCGAAAGGTCGGCGTCGTCGACGCCGACATCTACGGCCACTCGGTCCCTGCCATGCTCGGTGTCGCGGACTCGCGCCCGACCCAGGTCGACGACCTGATCATGCCGGTGCCGACTCCCTCGGGCGTCTCGGTGATCTCGATCGGCATGCTCAAGCCGAAGCGTGACCAGGTCGTGGCCTGGCGTGGACCGATGCTCGACCGGGCCCTGGTCCAGATGCTCGCCGACGTCTACTGGGGCGACCTCGACGTCCTGCTGCTCGACCTGCCCCCGGGCACCGGTGACGTGGCCATCTCGCTGGGCCAGCACCTGCCCGGCGCGGAGGTGGTCGTCGTGACCACACCGCAGGAGGCCGCCGCCGAGGTGGCCGAGCGCGCCGGCACGATGGCCTCGATGATGCACCAGCGCGTGGTGGGCGTCATCGAGAACATGAGCTACCTCCCCTGCCCCCACTGCACGCCCGAGGGCAAGGAGCACCGCCTCGAGATCTTCGGGTCGGGTGGCGGCGACCGCGTGGCCGACACGCTGTCGAAGCGCTTCGGGTACGACGTCCCGGTGCTCGGCCGGATCCCCCTCGACATCACGCTGCGCGAGGGCGGCGACGCCGGCAAGCCGATCGTCGACTCGAACCCGACGGCTCCGGCCGCCCAGGCTCTCAACGACATCGCCGACCGCCTCGACGGACGCGGCCGCGGGCTGGCCGGCATGCAACTCGGCCTCACGCCGAGCAACAAGTTCTGATTCCGACCGGGTACCCGGGCACGGACTGAAGGGGGCGGGCTGAGTGTTCGGAATCGGATTCGGCGAACTCGTCGTGATCGCGGTCCTCGCGGTCCTGGTCTTCGGCCCCGACCGGCTGCCCGAGCTCGCCCAGCAGGCGGGCAAGTTCGTCCGTCAGCTCCGCAAGTTCGCCAACAATGCGCGCGACGAGCTGCGCACCGAGCTCGGCCCCGAGTTCGCCGACCTCGAACTCACCGACCTGGACCCGCGGGCCATCGTGCGCAAGCACATCGCCGACGCGATGGCCGAGCTCGACGAACTCGAGGACGCCATCCGCAGCGACGACGAGACGCCCAAGCAGGTACCCCTCGACGCCGGCGAACGGCCGCCGTACGACGTCGACGCGACCTGACCCGAGTTGACCTGATCGAGCCGATCAGGTCAGGCGCGGGACTGGGCGGCCGCCAGCACGTCGAAGGCCACCAGCAGGGTACGGCGGTCCTCGCCCTCCACGAGCTCGCAGAAGTCGCCACCGACGCGGCGCAGGACGCCGTCGTGGCGGCTGCCGTCGCGCAGGTGCAACACGCAGGCCTCCCCTGCCTCCGCGATCCGGCGCAGGGCTGAACCGAGCCCGAGCCGGGTGAGGGGCGACCAGGCGACGTCGGGCACCGAGCGCACCGAGGCGCCCTCGACGGTGCCGACCGCTCCGAGGTCGATGACCCAGTCGTGGTCACCGGCGGAGACGAGCAACCAGCCCTCGGCCACCCGCTCGATGATTCCGGTGACCGGACCCACGCCCGTCACACCGAGCGTCACCGTCGTACCGACCGTGGCCATGAGGCGGCTCGCGAGCGAGACCTGCTGGTACTCAGCCCGGCTGCGGTCGGCCACGTGGGCCATGCGCTCGGCCGCGTTGAGCGCGCTCGCCTGATCCTCGAGATCGTCGAACAGCGCGAACAGATCGTCCTCCCAGCCCATGGGCCCCAGACTCCCACGCCCGCGCCCTCCCACAGCGAGCAGGTCCGGCCTGATCGCGCCTCAGCCTGTGGAGAAACGGTTGACTCCGGTGTCCAACGAATGCATCCTGAAGCAAACAGAAGCAAACGCAAGGATTCTCGGGATGAAGCAAACGCTGAGCCACGCCCGCATTCGCGTGCGCGGCGCGCTCCTCTGGACGGCCGTCACCGCCACCGCCGTGACGCTCGGTCGACTGGCCCTGACCGAGGCGTGCGCCCTGGCCACCGCACCGGGTCCGGACTTCGCCTCCTTGCTCGTCCAGCTCTGTTCCGTGGTGGCCCTCGTCGCCCTGGCCGTGCTCTGGTGCCTCACCACGGACGTGGTGCGCCACGCCCTTCGCCCGGGTACGTCGACGCAGCCGCCGCCGAGGCGAGTGGGGCCCCTGCGCGGCCTCCTGCTCGCCGCGTGCGGCGTCGCGGCGTTCTCGACGACCACCACCGCAGCCGCGTTCGGCCACGAAGGACCAGACGCTCCGCTCGGCACCGAGGCACTGGACGGACTGCCGCTGCCCGACCGGGCCACGGGCGGCGGCCCCGCCGAGGCGCCGGCCGACGCGCTGGTGGTGCGGGTCCGGCCGGGCGACTCGTTGTGGACCATCGCCGCCCGGGAGCTCGGTCCGGGCGCGTCGGCGGCCCAGGTGACGTCGTACTGGCACCGGATCCATGCCGCCAACGCCGACGTGATCGGCAGCGACCCCGACCTGCTGCTCCCCGACCAGCAACTGCACCTGCCTGCCCGCTGACCCGCCGACCCGCTGACCCGCTGACCCGCCCAGGAGGAACCCATGCCCGTCTCCACACCCGAACTCATCGGCGTCCGACTCCCCGTGCCGGTCACCGCCACCCAGGGCACGCTCGCCCTGGCCCTGCTCCCCCGGCACGCGCCGCCCGAAATGGTGGCGCCCGGCTCCCGGCCCGGCGCGACCGTGGTCCCGATCGACCGCCGACTGCGGCACACGATCGCCGAATGGACCCACCGTTTCACTCAGGCCGCGCTCGAGATCGTCGGCGGCGATCGCCCCTCGTCCCAACTGCTGCGCTGGACCTCGCCCGATGTCTACGCCGACCTGCGGCGGCGTGCCCAACTGGTCGCCCGGGCCGGCGGCCACCAGCCCGGCCTCGCCCGGGTCCAGCCGGTCCGCCCGCGGGTCCAGAGCGTCCACTCGTGCTTTGTCACCGATGACATCGTGGAGTGCGGGGTCCACGTGCGCCACGGAGAACGCTCGCGCGCGATCGCGGTGCGCTTCGAACGGACCGGCCAGCGCTGGATCTGCACGGCCCTCGACTTCTCCTGAACATGAGACCTGTTCAGATGTGACGTGAGTCACTACGTTGCCTCCATGATCCGTTCCCTCACGGCCTCACTCGCCGTCATCGGCGCGACGCTCGTCGCGCCCCTCGCCACTGCACCTGCCCACGCCGACGGAGCCGGGGTCGGCACCCCGTGGGTGGTGTCCGTCGGTGACTCCTACATCTCGGGCGAAGCCGGGCGCTGGGCCGGATCGTCCAACAGCAGCAGCGCACGGGCCGATGCCCTCGGCTCCACCGCCTACTACGACAACGCGACCGGGACCGGTGAGGCGATCAACCGCTGCCATCGCTCGAAGAGCGCAGAGATCCACATCGGCGGCGGCGTCAAGAGCCTCAACCTCGCGTGCTCGGGCGCCAAGACCGGTACTGCGACCGGCAGCGAGTTCAAGCCCGGCCTCGACTTCTACAGCGGCAGTGCCGGCGTCGGCCAGGCCCGCGCCCTGCAGACCTTCGCGACGACCAACAACGTCCGGATGGTCGTGGTCTCGATCGGCGGCAACGACTTCAACTTCGCCGGGATCATCCAGCAGTGCGTCACCGACTTCCTGACCTCCCCCTCGTGGTGGAAGGACTACTGCAACGACGACAGCAGCGTGACCAGCAACTTCACGTCCGCCAACGTCACCGCGGTGAAGTCGAAGATCGCCGGGGCCCTCACCAACGTCCGCACGGCCATGCGCAACGCCGGGTACGCCGACACCCAGTGGACGATGCTCGTCCAGACCTACCCCTCGCCGATCCCGAACGGCGGTGGCATCCGCTACAGCCAGAGCGGCTACACGCGCCAGAACACCGGCGGCTGTGGCTTCTGGGACAACGACGCCACCTGGGCCAACAACTCGGCCCTGCCGACGATCAACAACACCGTGACCGGCGCGATCAGCCAGGCCGGCATCACCAACTCCAAGGTCCTCAGCCTGTCCAGCGCCTTCAACGGTCGCCGGCTGTGCGAGACCGGAGTCGGCCTCTACGAAGAGGTCGGCATCGCCAACTGGTTGAGCACCGGCGCGGTCGACAAGACCGAGTGGGTCAACCAGATCCGTACCGTCACGACGGCCGGCGACAGCCCGTACTACATCCAGGAGTCGCTGCACCCGAACTACTGGGGCCAGCTCGCCGTCCGCAACTGCGTCCGCCAGGCCTGGAACGGCGGTACGCCGAAGGGCGGGTCCTGCGTGCGCAGCAGCACCGGCCTGCTGAACGGTGAGCCGAGGATGGCCCTGCAGTAGCGCGAGTTGGGGTTTGTGACCCCCGAGTTGTACGAAAAGCACCGACACCCCCTGACGCAGGTCGGCGGGTGTCGGTGATTTCGTACAACTCGAGGGGTCACAAACCCCAACTCGGGGGCGACAAACCCCAACTCGCGGAATCAGCCGTTGACGCGGGTGGTGAGGCCGCTGGGGCCACCCGGGGCGCCGTGGCACCGCTTGTACTTCTGGCCCGAGCCACAAGGGCACAGGGAGTTGCGGCTGGTGCCGGCGAACTCGTCGTCGGCGTTGGTCACCGTGCCGGGACCGCGGACCTCTTCGTGGCCGGTCTCGTCCGGAGCCGAGTAGGACAGGTTCTGCGGCTGCTTCGGAGCGTCCAGGCCCTTGGCCTTGACCTTGGGGGTCTTGAGCTCCGCGGAGATCGACGCGAGGTCGACGTCGCCACCAGCGCCGACGCCCACGGGCGGCTCGGCGAGCGCGCCCTCGTGCATCGGACCCGCGTGACGGGTGCCGTCCGCGTGGTAGTGGACCTCTTCCTCTTCCTCGTCGACCTGGACCTCCAGGTTGAACAGGAAGCCGACCGTCTCCTCCTTGATGCCGTCGAGCATCGCGGCGAACATGTCGAAGCCCTCGCGCTGGTACTCGACCAGCGGGTCGCGCTGCGAGTAGGCCCGCAGGTAGATGCCCTCGCGGAGGTAGTCCATCTCGTAGAGGTGCTCACGCCACTTGCGGTCCAGGACCGAGAGCACGACGCGGCGCTCGAGCTCGCGAGCAACCTCCTCGCCGACCTCTTCCTCACGGCGGTCGTACGCCGCGTGGGCGTCGGCCTGGAGCTTCTCGATCAGCGTCGCGCGGTCCAGTGCGGTCTGGGGGCCAGCGTCCTCGGACAGTTCCTCCGGCGTGATGCCCACCGGCCAGAACTGCTTGAGGTCGGTCCAGAGCTGGTCGAGGTCGCCCTCTTCGTAGAACTCGTCGATCGAGCCGTTCACGGTGCCCGCGACGACGTCGTCGATGAACGTGCGGATCTGGCTCTCGAGGTCCACGCCCTCAAGGACCTCGCGGCGCTCGCCGTAGATGACCTTGCGCTGGCGGTCCATCACGTCGTCGTACTTGAGGACGTTCTTGCGGGACTCGAAGTTCTGCGACTCGACCTGGCCCTGGGCGTTGGCGATCGCGTTGGTGACCCGCTTGTTCTCGATCGGAATGTCATCGGCGATCTTGAGCAGCAGCAGGACGCGGTCGACCCAGTCCGACTTGAACAGTCGCATCAGCTCGTCCTGCAGCGACAGGTAGAAGCGGCTCTCGCCCGGGTCGCCCTGACGGCCGGAACGACCACGCAGCTGGTTGTCGATACGGCGCGACTCGTGGCGCTCGGTGCCGATGACGTAGAGGCCGCCGAGGTCGCGGACCTCGTCGTGCTCCTTCTCGACCTCGTGCTTGAAGCGCTCGACCATCGCGGGCCAGGCGGCGTCGTACTCCTCGGCCGTCTCACCGGTCGGCTCGAGGCCCTGCTTGCGCAGCTCGGCGTCGGCGAGGAACTCGACCGAGCCACCGAGCATGATGTCGGTGCCTCGACCGGCCATGTTCGTGGCGACGGTGACGGCGGTCTTGTGACCGGCCATCGCGACGATCTTCGCCTCTTCGGCGTGGACCTTCGCGTTCAGGACCGAGTGGGCGACGCCCTTCTTGGTCAGCGCCTTGGAGAGGTACTCCGACTTCTCGACCGAGACGGTTCCGACGAGGACCGGCTGGCCCTTCTCGTGGCGCTCGACGATGTCGGCGACCACGGCGTCGTACTTGGCCTCTTCGGTGCGGTAGACGAGGTCGGCCTGGTCCTTGCGGAGCATGGGCTTGTTCGTCGGGATCGGGACCACGCCGAGCTTGTAGATCTTGTCGAACTCGGAGGCCTCGGTGAGCGCCGTACCGGTCATGCCGGACAGCTTCGGGTAGAGGCGGAAGTAGTTCTGCAGCGTGACGGTCGCGAGCGTCTGGTACTCCTCGCGGACCTTGACGCCCTCCTTCGCCTCGATCGCCTGGTGCAGGCCGTCGTTGTAGCGACGTCCCGCGAGCATGCGGCCGGTGTGCTCGTCGACGATGAGCACCTCGCCCTCCATGACGACGTACTCCTTGTCGTTACGGAAGAGCTCCTTGGCCTTGATCGAGTTGTGCAGGAACGAGATCAGCGGGGTGTTGGCCGATTCGTAGAGGTTCTCGATGCCGAGGTGGTCCTCGACGCGCGTGATGCCGTCCTCGAGGACCGAGATCGTGCGCTTCTTCTCGTCGACCTCGTAGTCGGTGTCCTTGGTCAACTTCTGGGCGATCTTGGCGAACTCGCCGTACCACTTGACCTCGTCCTGGGTCGGACCACTGATGATCAGCGGGGTCCGGGCCTCGTCGATGAGGATCGAGTCGACCTCGTCGACGATGGCGAAGTTGTGGGTCCGCTGGACGCAGTCCTCGATCGAGGAAGCCATGTTGTCGCGGAGGTAGTCGAAGCCGAGTTCGTTGTTCGTGCCGTAGGTGATGTCGCAGGCGTAGGCCACGCGTCGCTCGGCGGGGCGCATGCTCGGCAGGATCACGCCGACGGACAGGCCGAGGAAGTGGTGGATCCGGCCCATCATCTCGGACTGGAACTTGGCGAGGTAGTCGTTGACCGTGACGACGTGGACGCCCTTGCCCTCGAGGGCGTTGAGGTACGCCGGGAGGGTCGAGACCAGGGTCTTGCCCTCACCGGTCTTCATCTCGGCGATGTTGCCCATGTGCAGCGCCGCGCCGCCCATGATCTGGACGTCGAAGTGGCGCTGGCCGATGACGCGGCGCGCTGCCTCCCGCACCGTGGCGAATGCCTCGGGGAGCAGGTCGTCGAGGTCCTCGCCCTCGGTGAGGCGCTTGCGGAACTCGTCCGTCATGCCCCGCAGCTCGTCGTCGGACATCGCCTTGAAGTCGTCTTCGATGGCGTTGACGGCCTTCGCGATGGCTTCGAGCTGGCGGAGGATCTTGCCCTCTCCGATACGGAGGAGCTTGTCAATGATCACTGGCACGGCGCCACTCTACCTAGGCAGAACTAGACCTGAGATTCGCGGCCGCGGTCGTAATCGGCGAACGCATCGGCCCGCTCCTGCTCGATCTTGCGTCCGAGCCAGTACGCAGCACCCCACAGCAGGGCGAAGAGTGTCCCGAGAGCCCACATGATCCCCACCACAAACCCGAGTCCGATCGCGGCGACCTGGATGGCGTGCCCCAGGTAGTAGGCCGATTCGCGGCGCAGGGAGCCGGCCACCAACACGCAGGCAACCGCCAGGCCCAGACCGACCGAGAGCGCCACTGCGGGGCGGACGTCGGAGAGCGCGATCATCACCGGGATCGTGAGGCCGAGGGTGATCGCCTCGAGCGTGAGTACGGCGGCGCACATGGCGCGGCGGGGGGACTTCTGTCGCTCGGGGTCCACCGGCTCGGCCTGGTCGTCCGGCTCGATCTGGTCGCTCACTTGTTGCCTCCGAGCAGCACCCGGGCCTCGCCGACGGTGACCACGGACCCGGTCACCAGCACCGCACCGGAACTCAGGGCGTCGTCGCCACCGGACTCGGCGCGGCCCGCGGCCTCGTCGATCGCATCAGCCAGGACGGGTACGACGGACACCCGGTCCTCACCGAAGACCTCCCGGGCCGTGACAGCGAGCTGCTCGGCCGGCATCGCGCGGGCCGTGGAGTTCTGGGTGATCACGACGTGCTCGAGGTGCGGCTCGAACGCCGCGAGCAGGCCCTCGGCGTCCTTGTCCCCCATCACGCCGATCACGCCGATGAGCGGGGAGAACTGGAAGGAGTCGTCCAGGGCGGCGGCCGTGGCCTCCGCGCCGTGCGGGTTGTGCGCGGCGTCGAGCACGATCGTGGGGCTGCGGCGCACGATCTCCAGACGACCCGGCGACGTCATCTCGGCGAAGGCCGCACGCACCAGTTCATCGCTCAGCGGCTCGTCGCCGCCGAAGAACGCCTCGACCGCAGCCAGGGCTGCTGCCGCGTTCTGCGCCTGGTGGACGCCGTACAGCGGCAGGAAGATCTCGTCGTACCGGCCACGCAGACCCTGCAGGTCGATCATCTGGCCGCCCACGGCCGGTGACCGGGTGACGACGCCGAACTCCAGGCCCTCGCGGACCAGCGTGGCGCCGACCTCAGTGGCCCGCTCGAGAATGACGGCGGCGGCCTCGGCCGACTGCTGGGCCACGACCACGACGGCACCCGGCTTGATGATGCCGGCCTTCTCACGGGCGATCGCGGAAACAGTGCCGCCGAGGAAGTTGGCGTGGTCGATCGCGATGGGCGTGATCACGGCGACGTCGGCGTCGATGACGTTCGTCGCGTCCCACGACCCACCCATGCCGACCTCGACCACGGCCACGTCGACCGGAGCGTCGGCGAAGGCGCCGTACGCCATGCCGACGACGGCCTCGAAGAAGCTGAGCGGGTGGTCCCCGGCGGCGTCGACCAGGCCCATGTACGGCGCCACGTCGTTGAACGCACGCACGAAGGCGTCGTCGTCCAGCGGTTCGCCGTCGATGCTGATCCGCTCGCTCATCTTCTCGACGTGCGGGCTGGTGAAGCGGCCGGTGCGCAGGTCGAGCGCGCGCAGCAGGGCGTCGATCATCCGCGCCGTCGAGGTCTTGCCGTTCGTGCCGGTGAGGTGGATCGACCGGAACGCCGCGTTCGGATCGCCGAGCAGTTCGGTGAAGGCGCGGATCCGGTCGAGCGACGGCTCGAGGCGGGTCTCGGGCCAGCGGGACAGGAGGGCGTCCTCGGCCTCGGCGAAGGTCTCGGCAGGGCGCGCTACGGGCTCAGTCATGGGATTCGGAGTCTAGTGGCGCCGGCCGGAAACTAGGGTGTCGGGCCAGAGGGAGTGAAACACGGGGTGAACATGGGTGAGGGTCGACGCGTGCGCGCGCTCGTTGCTGCGCTCGTCGCGGTCACGATGGCGGCCTCCGCCTGCGCAAGCGATGGCCAGGCCGCGAAGCCGAAGGCGGATGCCACGACTACCGAAGCGCCATTGATCCCCGAACAGACCGAACTGCCGACCGCTCTGCCGAGCGACGTCCTGGCCGGCGAGATGCAGGATCTCGCCAAGCTGGCCGAGCGGCTCGCGCAGAAGCTCCCGAAGCAGACTCGCCCGAAACCGATCGATGTCGCAGCGGGCAGCGAGCAGTGGCGGATCGGTGCGGCGTACCGCGGCTACTTCGCCGATCCGGACATCCTGCGCCACGGCGACCGCTGGTTCGCGTATGCCACCAACACGTCGGGCCTGCGCCTCCCGATCCTGACCTCGAAGGACCTGCGCACCTGGACCCCGCTGGCGACCCGCGGCGGCGGGAAGGCCGACCCGTTGCAGGCGGCGGGCTGGGTGCACAGCCGGAGCGGCGGCCAGGACCTCTGGGCGCCCGGCGTGGAGCGGATCGGCAACGGCTGGACCGCGGCGTACGCCGCCCCGGCCGGGAAGAGCGGCGGCCAGCGACACAACTGCATCGGGCTGACGCGGGGCTCGTCCCCCGGCGGTCCGTTCCGTCCCGTGGGCGAGCAGATCTGTTACGGCGAGGCACAACTGGGTGTCATCGACCCGGACATCTATGTGGACGACAAGCACGTGCCCTGGCTGCTGTGGAAGTTCTCCGGCGTGGTGAACCGGCGACCGGCCGGGCTGTTCGTCCGTCGACTGAACGCCGAGGGCACCGGCTTCGCCGCCCATTCCCAGACCCGCGAACTGCTGACCCTGTCGCAGCCGTGGGAGGGCGACACGATCGAGAACCCGAACATGGTGCAGTTCCGCGGCGTGACGTACCTGTTCTTCTCGGGCAACAACTACGAGAACGCCAACTACGCGACCGGCTACGCGATCTGTGCCGGCCCCGAAGGCCCGTGCGTGCGCCAGAACCGCGGCGCTCCCCTGCTGTCCACGCAGTCGACGGGCAACCTCGGCCCCGGAGGTGGCAGCGCCTTCATCGACGGCAACTCGTTGCGGATGATCTACCACGCCTGGGACCGGGTCGGTCGACTCCGGCGGATGCACATCGCGAGCTTCTGGCAGCGCGAGGACGGGACGCTCGAGGTCGTCGACCCGGGCTAGCGTTCGACGATCATCCGCATCCAGCTCGCCACCTGCAGCATCACCGGCTCGGCGGCGTCGAAGACGTCAGCGTGTCGCCAGAACCCGTGGAGCTGTCCGAGCACGCGGGTCCCGACGACGCGCACGCCGACCTCCGCGAGCAGCGCAACCAGGTGCTCGCCCTCGTCACGCAGCGGGTCGTGCTCAGCCGTGACCACGAGCGTGGGCGGCAGCGTTGCCAGCCGGCCGGAGAGCAGCGGCGCGAGATCCGGGTGTTCGAGATCGGCCGGCGAGCCGGCATATTGCTGCCAGTACCAGGCAGCATCAGCAGGATCGAACCCATCTGCAGCAGTCCGATAGGAATCGAACGCCGCTGTCGGATCGAGGAACGGATAGATCAGGGCGACCCCGGCGAAGCGACCCGGGTGTCGAAGCGCCGTGACCAGCGCCAGGTTCGCACCGGCGCTGTCGCCGTGAGCGAAGGTCGGAAGGTGCGCCAACTCGAGCTGGCTGTCGAGCCAGGCCAGTGCCGCGCTGACATCATCGGGTGCAGCCGGGAAGCGATGCTCCGGCGGGCGGCGGTAGTCGACGCTCAGCACGGCCATTCCGCTGCGATTCGCGAGGCGGCGCGCGACGGCGTCGTGGACGTCGACATCGTGGAGCACGAAGCCACCACCGTGCGCGTGCACGATGACGCCGTCGTGCCCCGCAGGCAGGTAGAGCCGCGCCGGCACACCGTGGGCGTCGACGTCGCGCACCTCGGCGACCGGTTCGCGAGGCTGAGCGGCGGCCGTCTCACGGTCCTTGGCCCGGGCGCAATCGAGGTCGTACCGGGGGTCGGTCACCGAGATCGCCCCCGCGCCGAGTTCGATCACCAAGCGCGCCTGAGGGTGGAGTGCCATGGCCGCACCCTACGGGTCAGGCGAGGCGGAGTTCGATGGTGTCGGCGACGGCTTCGTAGCCCAGCGCCTGGTAGATCGCGTTGGACGTCGGGTTCGCCTGGTCGGTGAACAGGATGACCCGGTTGCCCGCCTCCTGCAGCTCGGCGGACACCTGCGCGACCGCGGCGCTGGCGAGCCCCTTGCCGCGCTGCTCCTTGGGCGTGAACACCGGCCCGACCCGGGCCACCTCGTAGGCGGGCGGGTTCCAGCCGGTCAGGTGGACCGGACGATCGTCCTCGTCGACCCAGAACCGGAGGACGTCATCGGCGAGCTTCTGCTCGATGTCCGCACGACTGAAGTGGTCGGCGTGGTGGCCGTCGTTCCGGTCCCTGCCCGCCTGCTCGTTGGCGTCGAGGAAGAACTCGCGGATCCAGGCCAGCGCGAGCTCGGCCTCATCGGCCCGGACCGGGCGCAGGCTGCCGGCCACCGGGCGGGCGGCACTCAGCGTGCCCAGCTCGTGCAACCGGGAGTGCATCGAGACCTGGACCTCATTGCCTGCGTGGGCGGCGACGATCCCCGCGACGATGTCGGACGCGGGCCGGAGCCCGTTGATGCCGCCGATCTCCTCGCCGGTGTCCTCACTCCGGGCCACCAGCGCATGACCCAACGCCTCTGCCCCGGCATCGGACATCGCCAGCAGATAGAGCGGGTACGGCGGGAACGGAGCCGTGCGCATCGCGACACCATCGATCTCGCCCGTCGGGCCGCTGACGACCACGAACCAGCCGTACGGCAGGTCCTCCGGCGCGCCGGTGTCGGCGAAGCGCTGAGCGGTGGTGCTCACGACGGTGCCCGTCACCGGGTCCTGGGCGAGATGCTCGCCGGCCCGCGCCAGGAAGGCGCTCGCGTCGTCGGTGAACCAGACGTCGTACTCACTGCTCATGGTTGATCGTCTCGTCCCGGAACTCGCTGTTCAACCGGATTTCGATGAGTTCACCCTGGACTGTCGGTCCTTCCTGACAACGTCAGAGCCATCCCATCCGTTTCACGAGCGAAGGGCACTCCCATGCAGCACACCACCCTCGGCCACCCCTGCTGGATCGAACTGGTCACCGCCGACCGCGACAAGGCCGTGGCGTTCTATGGCGGCCTCTTCGGCTGGACGACGACCGAGCCGGTCGCGGAGTTCGGCGGCTACTCCCAGTTCCTGCACGACGGCCGTCCGATCGGCGGCCTGATGCCGGAAGTGCCCGGCATGACGGGTGCCCCGACCTGGTCTGTCTACCTCGCCACGCCCGACGCCGCGAAGGTCGCCGCGCAGGCGGTGGAGGCCGGCGGCGCCGCTCCCGTGCCGCCCATGGAAATCACCGGCCTGGGCACCATGGTCGTGGTCACCGACTCCTCGGGCATGGCCCACGGCGGCTGGCAGGCCGCCCCCTTCACCGGCATCGACACCGACAGTCGTCCCGGCGAGCCGATCTGGTTCGAGGCCTACTCGAAGGACTTCGGCGCCACGAAGGACTTCCTGCGCGACGTTTTCGGCTGGACCCCAGACGTGGTCGGCGACACCGACGAGTTCCGCTACGCCACCAACGGTCCCGCCGACACCGCACAGGCCGGCCTGATGGACGCCGGGAACTGGGGCGATGAGTTCCAGCCCGCGTGGACCGCCTACATCAAGGTCGAGGACATGGATGCCGCGATCGCGCGCGTCGTCGAACTCGGCGGCTCGGTCGTCAACGGCCCCGACGACACCCCCTACGGCGTGCTCACCGAGATCGCGGACCCGGCGGGACAGCGGCTCAAGATCATGGTCCAGCCGCAGGGCTGATGGGTTCTGGCAGGGCCTAGCGGGATTCGAACGCCAGTCGGCCGGCCAGGACGGCGAAGCTCGCAGCGAAGGCCTTGCGCATCCGGTCCACGACCTTCGGACGCGACAGCACCTGATCACGCACCGCGGCGGCGAAGGCGGCGTACAGGGCGAAGACCGCGAAGGTCATCAGCATGAAGACCCCGCTCAGGGCGAGCATCGCGGGCACTGCGCCCGGTCCGGCCGGCACGAACTGCGGCAGGAAGGCGAAGAAGAAGATGGTGAGCTTCGGGTTGAGCAGGTTCAACGTGATCCCGCTGACTAGCACGGCTCGCGTGGAGCTCGTGCCGGCGGCATCCTCGTCGACGGTCAGAACACCGCGGTCACGCCAGGTCGACCACGCCATGTAGAGGAGGTACGCCACGCCGGCGTACTTCAGGACGGCGAAGGCCACGCCGCTCGCATGCAGCAACGCGGCCAGCCCGGTGATCGCGGCGAGCATGTGCGGGATCGTGCCGAGGGTTCCGGCGAAGGCGGCCAGCAGTCCGGCACGGGTACCGCGCGTGAGACCGGCGGCGATGGCGTAGAGGGCGCCGGTCCCCGGCGTTACGCAGATGACCAGCGAGGTCAGCAGGAAGGCGGTGCTCATACCTGTGCAGACTAGGCCGTCCCCAAACGGATCCGCTTCCAACTCTGTCTAGGCTCAGGAGAACCCCACCGGACCGGCAGAAGGCAGCAGCGATGATCACCCGCACCGATGTCGAGGCGGCCAGGGAACGCATCGCGGGCCGGGTGCGTCGTACGCCGCTCCTCGCCATCGATGACGGGTACGGCGGCGCGGGCTCGTTCAAACTCGAGTACCTCCAGCACACGGGCACGTTCAAGGCGCGCGGAGCCTTCAACCGGATCCTCAGCGCCGCCGAGGACGGCAGCCTCGACCCGGCGGTCGGGGTGGTCGTGGCCTCAGGCGGCAACGCCGGTCTGGCAAATGCCTTCGCCGCAGCTGCGCTCGGCGTCCCGGCCACGGTCTTCGTTCCGGAGAACGCGCCAACCGTGAAGGTCGAGAAGCTGAGGGCGTACGGCGCGCAGGTGGTGCTCCGCGGGACGGAGTACGCGATGGCCTACGAGGCGGCCGTCGAGCACGCGCAGACCACGGGTGCGGTGTACTGCCACGCCTACGACCAACCGGCGATCGTGGCGGGCGCGGGCACGCTCGGTCTGGAGATCCTGGAGGACCTCCCGGCAGGCGTCGACACCATCGTTGTGGCCGTCGGTGGCGGCGGGCTGATGGCCGGGGTCGCTGCGGCAGTCGAGGGCCACGCCAAGGTGGTCGGCGTTGAGCCGCAGACCATCCCGACCTTGAACACGGCTCTGGCCGAAGGCCGGCCGACCGACGTGGAGGTGTCGGGCATCGCCGTGGACTCTTTGGGTGCCCGTCGAATCGGCGACATCGCCTTCGAGGTCGCCACGCGCACGGGTGTGCAGCCAGTACTGGTGGGCGACGACGACATCGTGCACGCGCGGCGGATCCTGTGGGACCGGTACCGGATCGTCGTGGAGCACGGGGCCGCGGCGGCGTTCGCTGCCCTCACCAGCGGCGCCTACGTGCCCGCCGGGGACGAGCGGTTCGTCGTCGTACTCTGCGGCGCCAACACCGACCCCGCCACTCTCTAGACACGTAATGTCGCTGAAACGATTGTTTCGCGCGCCTGTCACCGGGAGGATCTAGTTTCAGGTCGACGGGACGAGGACCGGGCAACCAGGGACAGGAGGCAGCGTGCGGATCGAGGAGTTCAACGCGTTGTCGGACGCTGACGTCGCGACCGCGCTCAGGGCCTGCGTGTCCATCGATTCCTGGGTCACCGACCTCGCCTCCGGTCGTCCGTACGACGACACGACTCAACTTCTCGACGCCGGCCGAGCCCAGGTAGTGGGGTGGGCGCCGGCCGACGTCGAGACAGCCCTGGCGGACCACCCGCGGATCGGCGAACGCCCGGCCGCGGACAGCGCCACCGCAGAGCACTCGCGCAGCGAACAGGCGGGGGTCGACGCGGGCGACCAGGACCTGGCCGAACGCCTGCGCGACGGCAATGCGCGCTACGAGGAACGCTTCGACCGGATCTACCTGGTGCGGGCGAAGGGCCGCAGCGGCGCGGAGATGCTGGCGCTGCTCGAACAGCGCCTCGACAATGACCCCGTGACCGAACTCGAGGTGACCCGGCAGCAACTGGGCGAGATCGCGCTGCTGCGCCTCGCCGACCTGATGAAGCCCGATGCGGAGGCCACCACGTGAGCACCTGCTCCACCCATGTGCTCGACGCTGCCCTCGGGCGACCGGCGGCCGGCATCGCCGTACTCCTGACGTCGGTGGACGCCGCACTGGCGGAAGCGGTCACGGATGCGGACGGGCGGGTCCGGTTCGAGGCAGACCTCGCTCCCGGCGACTACCGGCTGACCTTCGCGACCGGACCCTGGTTCGCCCAGCAGCAGCGCAAGACGTTCTACCCGGGTGTGACGCTGCACTTCACCGTCGAGCAGGGCCAGGAGCACTATCACGTGGCGCTGCTGCTCAGTCCGTTCTCCTACACGACCTATCGGGGCAGTTGATGGCTGACGAACACAGCAACTACGTCCTGTCCGACCTCCAGCACGGCAAGGCCGAGTGTCGGCTGGTGAAGGTCGACCGGGTCTCGACAGGCTCGACCGACGGGAGCGCGCAACACGTCCTCCACGACCTCAACGTCACCACCCAGCTGCGCGGCGACTTCGCGACCGCCTACACCGAGGGCGACAACACCCACGTCCACGCGACCGACACCCAGAAGAACACGGTCTTCGCGCTCGCCCGCCAGCACGGCGTGGAGTCGCCCGAGGAGTTCCTGCTCGTGCTTGCCGACCACTGGCGCGAGCAGCCGTGGGTGACCGGGACGTGGTTCCACGCCGAGCAGTTCGCATGGGACCGGCTGCCCGCCAACGGGCACTCGTTCGTGCGGACCGGCGAGGCGACTCGGACCGCCTGGGTGCAGACGTACGGCGACGAGACCTTCGTACTCGCCGGGCTCAGCGACCTGGTCGTGCTCAAGAGCACGGGCAGCGAGTTCCACGGGTTCCCCCGCGACCGCTACACCTCGCTCGGAGAGACCAACGACCGGATCCTGGCGACCAGTGTCTCGGCGACGTGGCGCTACGACCCCCTCGACGTCAACTGGGACGTCGCCCACGCGGCGATCCGCACCGCGCTCCTCGACGCCTTCGCGACGACGCACAGCCTCGCCCTCCAGCAGACGATCCACGCGATGGGCGCGGCCGCCTTGGATGCCTGCCCGGAGGTCGCGGAGATCCGGATCTCCTGTCCCAACAAGCACCACTTCCTCGTCGACCTCGCGCCCTTCGAACTCGACAACCCCGGCGAGGTCTTCTTCGCGGCCGACCGCCCCTACGGCCTGATCTCGGCCACCCTGTCGCGCAACGACACCACCGAGCCGCGGGCCTGGGCCGGGATCGCGGGCTGACTCCATGGCCCAGCCGGTGACCTACGACGCCGTCCGCGGCCGGCAGGTGCTGGTCGGCGACGCGTTCGTGCCCGCCACCGTGCTCATCCAGGACGGCCTCATCGCCGCCATCGCGTCGTACGACGCCGAGGTCATCGGCGACGTCCTCGAACTCCCCGACACGGCGCACCTGCTTCCCGGCAACGTCGACACGCACGTGCACGTCAACGAACCCGGACGCACCGCGTGGGAGGGCTTCGCGACCGCGACCCGAGCGGCCGCACTCGGCGGGGTCACGACGCTGATCGACATGCCGCTGAACTCTGTCCCGTCGACCACGACCGTCGACGCCCTCGTGGCGAAACAGGCGGCCGCAACCGGGCAACTGAGCGTCGACGTCGGTTTCTGGGGTGGCGCCGTACCCGACAACCTCGGCTCTCTCGAGCCCCTCTGGGACGAGGGCGTCTTCGGCTTCAAGTGCTTCCTGGCGCCGTCCGGGGTCGACGAGTTCCCGCACCTCGATGCGCTCCAGTTGACCGCGGCACTCAGCGAGATCGCCGCCTTCGACGGGCTGTTGATCGTGCACGCGGAGGACGCCGCCGTACTCGAAGCGGCGCCGCACCACGGCAGCCGCGCCTATGCCGACTTCCTGCTCAGCCGTCCGCCCGAGGCGGAGACGACCGCGATCCGGCATCTCCTCGACGGCGCGCGCGAGACGGGTTGTCGGGTGCATGTCCTGCACCTGTCGAGTGCCCGATCCCTCGACCTGCTCGCCGACGCCCGGGCCGAAGGGCTGCGCGTCACCGTCGAGACCTGCCCGCACTACTTGTGCTTCGCGGCCGAGCAGATCCCCGATGCCGCGCCGGAGTTCAAGTGCTGCCCGCCGATCCGCGACGAGGGCAACCGCAACGAGCTCTGGCAGGCGCTGCAGTCCGGCGTGATCGACACGATCGTGAGCGACCACTCCCCTTCCACCGTCGACCTCAAGTGCGCCGGCAACGGCAACCTCCAGGTGGCCTGGGGCGGGATTTCCGGGCTCCAGGTCGGCTTCGCTGCGGTTGCCCAGGAAGCGCGCACGCGTGGGATCGGGCTCGACCAGGTGAGCCACTGGATGGCGCGCAACACCGCGGACCTGGTCGGCCTGAGCGACCGGGGCCGCATCGCTGTCGGTGCCGCCGCTGACCTCACCGTCCACGACGCCGTGAGCTGGGAGGTCGACGTCGCAAATCTCGCGCACCGCAATCCGATCTCGGCCTACGACGGACAGAAGTACGACGGCGCGGTGACCCACACGTTGCTGCGCGGTCGACAGCTCGGCGACGACCCGCAGATCGACGATGCCTCCGGAACACAACTGCAGAGGACGCCCTGATGGACGAGATCGCTCCCCCGCCCCGGCTGCTGATGGGCCCCGGCCCGATCAGCGTGGACCCGCGGGTGCTGCGCGCGATGGCCGCGCCGCTGGTGGGCCAGTTCGACCCGTTCATGACGACGACGATGAATGAGGTGATGGGCCTCTACCGCGAGGTCTTCGACACGACGAACGAGCAGACGTTCCTCGTCGACGGCACCTCGCGGGCCGGCATCGAGGCCGCGCTGGTGTCGCTGATCGAGCCCGGCGATCGGGTGCTGGTGCCGGTGTTCGGGCGGTTCGGCCACCTGCTCACCGAGATCGCGCAGCGGTGCGGCGCGGAGGTGCACACCATCGAGGTGCCGTGGGGCGAGGTGTTCGCGCCCGAGGCGATCGAGGCCGCCGTACGCGAGGTGCGACCGAAGGTCCTGGCCTGTGTCCAGGGCGACACGTCGACCACGATGTGCCAACCGTTGGCGGACATCGGCGCGATCTGTCGCGAGCACGACGTCGTGTTCTACTGCGATGCGACCGCGTCCCTCGGCGGCAACGAGTTCCGCTCCGATGCGTGGGGCCTCGACATCGCGACCGCCGGCCTGCAGAAGTGCATCGGCGGGCCGTCCGGCAGCGCGCCCATCACCATCTCCGACAAGGCCGCCGCGGTCATCAATG
Organism: Nocardioides sp. WS12; assembly: GCF_014108865.1. Classification (NCBI taxonomy): domain Bacteria; kingdom Bacillati; phylum Actinomycetota; class Actinomycetes; order Propionibacteriales; family Nocardioidaceae; genus Nocardioides; species Nocardioides sp. WS12. The sequence continues at coordinate 4,367,066 of NZ_CP053928.1, forward strand.
CCCGACGTCACGTCGAAGCAGGCATCCGCGAGGACGCAGACGTTGCGATGGGCCGACCGATCGCGTCCAACTACTTCGACCTCGCCATGGTCATGGACTACTGGGGACCGCGCCGGCTCAACCACCACACCGAGGCCACCTCGATGTTGTACGCCGCCCGCGAATGCGCGCGTCTGCTGGTGACCGAGGGCCTCGACGCGTCCGTCGCGCGCCACGCGCTGCACGGCAACGCGATGCTGGAGGGCGTGCAGGGCCTGGGCTTGGGCGTCTTCGGCGACATCGCTCACAAGATGCACAACGTGGTCGCGGTCGAGATCCCCGAGAAGCTCGGTCCAGCGGGTGGCGACGCGGTTCGCGCCAGCCTGCTCAACGACTTCGGCATCGAGATCGGTACGTCGTTCGGTCCGCTCCACGGCAAGGTCTGGCGGATCGGCACGATGGGCTACAACGCCCGCAAGGACGCCGTCCTGACGACGCTCGCCGCGCTGGAGCAGGCCCTGCGCTCGGCCGGTGTCGGGGTGCCGGCCGGCGGCGGCGTCACCGCAGCCCAGGCGGTCTACTCCGAGGGCCGACCATGACGACCGCCGGGATCGCCCTCGCCCGCTGCTCGGAACTCGACGTCATCTCCGCGTCGGAGACCTGGCTCGAGCGCACCCACCTGACCCCGCAGCACCGCGCTGCCAACGCTCTCGCGGGCAGGTGGATGCGGGACGCCGGACTCACCGTCTGGCAGGACGCGGCGGGCAACATCTGCGGCCGCCGCGAAGGCCCGACGCCCGGCCTTCCTGCGCTGTTGCTCGGCTCCCATCTCGACACTGTCCCCGACGCCGGCAGCTTCGACGGGATGCTCGGCGTGGTGATGGCGATCGCCGTCGTCGAACGCCTCCGCGACATCGAACTCCCCTTCGCACTGGAGGTCATCGGCTTCAGCGACGAGGAGGGCGCCCGGTTCGGCAAGGCGTTGCTCGGCAGCCAGGCCGTGGCCGGTACGTGGGACGAGGACTGGTGGGACCTGCGCGATCGCGACGGCATCACGCTGCACCAGGCGTTCCTCGAGTTCGGGCTCGACCCGCGCCAGGTCGGCGACGCGGCCCGCCGTCCCGAGGAGCTCGTCGGCTACCTCGAGGCCCACATCGAACAAGGGCCCTACCTGGAAGCGGCCGACGCGTCGCTCGGGTACGTCACGACCATCGCGGGCGCCCGGCGATTCCGCCTCACGGTGACGGGCGAAGCGCGGCACGCCGGCGGGACGCCGTACGAACGGAGAAGGGACGCGCTCCTCGGCGCCAGCGAGATGATCGTGGCGGTGGAGCGGTTGGCGCGAGCCGCCGGCACGATCGCGACCGTCGGTCGGATCGAGGTGCTGCCCGGTGCGGTCAACGTGATCGCCGGCCGCGCCGACCTGAGCCTGGACCTTCGCGCCGCCACCGACGAGGAACGCGACGCAACCTGGGCGCAGATGGAAGAAGAGTTCGAGAAGATCTGTACGGCGCGCGACCTGCGCCTCGACGTCGTCCTGAACCACGAGGCACCGGCCGCACCGTGCGCCGGTTGGCTCAAGAACGCGGTCATCGCAGGCATCAGGGCAACCGGGGACCCGAACCCGATGGGCCTGTGGAGCCGGGCCGGCCACGACGCGATGGCGATCGCGGCCATTGCCGACATCGGCATGCTCTTCGTCCGCTGCCACGACGGCATCAGCCACCACCCCGATGAGGGCGTCCGCGAGATCGATGTCGCGCACGGCATCGACGCGTTCGAGCAGGCGGTGCTGCAGGTGGCCGCCACCTGGACGGACGACCATGGCGACTGAGCAGGCCGAACAGTCGGGCCAGCGGATCGACGAGCGGATCGCCGAACGCCACGACGACCTCAGCCCCCAGGAGCGCCGTGCCGCAGGCGCCCTGCTCGAGCACCTCGACGACCTCGCGACCTACCGTGCCGCCGAACTGGCGGAACTCGCCGGGGTTTCCCGCGCGACAATGAGCCGCCTGTTCCGCAGCCTCGGGTTCGCGGACTTCGACGAGGTCCGTGAGCACCTGCGTGGCCTGCGCGCGACCGGCGAACCGCGCCGTGTCGACGGGGCTCCGGAGCCCGAGGCGCTGGCCGCGGCCGAGCATGCGGCGATCCTGCGTGCCGTCGGGCACCCCCGCGTGCCCGAGGTCGCCGGCCTGATCGCCCTCGCCGAGCGCGTCCTGGTGGTCGGCTGGCGCAACAGCTATCCGGTCGCCCTGCACCTGCGCGAACAGCTCGCCCAGGCCCGCGACGACGTCCGGATCGCCCCCGTGCCGGGCCAGACGACCGGTGAGGAACTGGTCGGCCTCGGGTCGGCCGATGTGGTCCTGGTGGTCGGCTTCCGACGGCGGCCGCAGCACTTCGGCGCCTTCCTCACGGCCGCGCACGCGACCGGCGCGACCGTCGTACTCCTGGGTGACCCGACGGCGGTGGCGCACGCCTCCCACGCGAGCATCTGGCTGGAGTGCCCGTTGCAGCATGCGCTGGCGTTCGACAGCTACGCCGCCCCGATGGCGCTCGTCAGCGTGCTGGCCGACGGCGTGCTCGCTGCGTGTCGTCGTACCGGAAGCGCCCGCGTGCGCAGCATCAGCGAGACTTACGAACAACTCGGCGAAGTGGAATGAGAGGCGACCAGTGACCGGCGACCCGAACAACGGCCTGGACAGTGACGCAGCATGGCTGGCCCGTGCGGTCGAGCTCGCGACCGCCAACGTCGACGACGGCGGCGGGCCCTTCGGCGCGGTCATCGTGCAGGACGGCAAGCTGATCGCCTTCGGGCAGAACCGGGTCACCCGCGACCTCGATCCCACCGCCCACGCGGAAGTGATGGCGATCCGCGCCGCGTGTACGGCGATCGGCTCATTCAGCCTCGCCGGCTGCTCCCTCTACACCTCCTGCGAACCGTGCCCGCTTTGCCTGTCGGCATCGTTGTGGGCGCGACTGGACCGCGTCGTCTACGCCGCCGACCGCGAGGACGCGGCCAGGGGCGGGTTCGACGACAGCGAGTTCTACGAACTCTTCGACCGGCCCCGGTCCGAGTGGTCGATGGACATCGACAACCTGCGGCCCGACAACGCGTCGTCACCGTTCGACGCGTGGCTCGCTCACGAGAAGCGGACTGCGTACTGACAGGAGTTCCGCCGCGACGCCGAGTGCGATCGCAGCCGGCTTCTTGCTGTGGATGCCCGTGACTGCGGGATCGCCGATGGGCGTGCGGATCCGGGCGATCTCGTCTGCTGTGTGACCGAGGTCGGCCAGCTTCGACCGGAAGCGAACCCACTTCGCCGACGACCCGATCAGACCGATCGACCCGGGCACGTCGGAGCGCAGCAGCGCGTCGAGCAACGCGAGGTCCTCGGCGTGGTCGTGCGTCAGCACCAGGGTGTGCGTGCCGCGCGGCAGTTCGGCGATCACCAGTTCCGGGAGCACGGACACCCGGTGCACGTGGACGTCGGCTGGTCCCGTCAGGAGTGGCGCCAGTCGGGCGTCGTCGAGTTGATCGGCTCGGGAGTCGACGAGGTGAAGGTCGAGGTCGTGGCGCCCCAGCAGCAGCGCCAGTTCGAACCCGACGTGGCCCATCCCGAAGATCGCGTACGACGGCAGCACCCCCACCGGCTCGAGCAGCAGGGTGACCTCGCCACCGCAGCACTGCACCCCGTGCTCGAGCGGCGCCTTGTCGGACAGGTCGTGCCGCTCAGTCACCGGCGTCGCGGTGCCGTCGGCCAGCAGGACCCGCGCCCGTCGTACGGCGGCCTCCTCGAGGTTGCCACCGCCGACGCTCCCCCACGTCTCCGTCGCGGTGACCACGAGCTTGGCACCGGCCTCCCGTGGGGCGTGGCCCCGCACTTCGGCAACGGTGACCAGGACGCACAGAGTCCGCGTGTCGCGGAGGTGCTGGAGCGCGCGGAGCCAGTCCATGTCACGCCTGCCCCTTCGCGGTCTGGATCGCCCAGTAGACCGCTTCGGGCGTGGCGGGTGAGGCCAGCTCGACGCCCAGCGCTCCGCTGGTCGAGCCTGTCGAGACCCCGAACGCGCCGACCGCGTCGCGCAACGCCTCCCGCACCGCGAATGCCAGCATCAACGGCGGCTCTCCGACCGCCTTGGAGCCGTAGACCGCGCCGTCGTCCGCAGCGTGCTCCAGCAACGCGACCCGGAAACCGAGAGGCATCTCGGAGAGGCTCGGCAGCTTGTACGTCGACGCCGACTGGGTCGCGAGCCGACCGCGCGACGGACCATCGGAGTTGTCCCAGCGCAGGTCCTCCAGGGTCAGCCAGCCGACGCCTTGCACGAAGCCGCCTTCGATCTGGCCGATGTCGACCAGCGGGGAGAGGCTGTCGCCGACGTCGTGGACGATGTCGACCCGGTTCACCCGGTAGGCACCAGTGAAGCCGTCGACCTCGACCTCGGCGGCCGCGACGCCGTACGCGAAGTACTTGAAGGGATGGCCGGTCATCGTCGATGCATCCCAGCTGAGACCGGGGGTCCGGTAGAAACCGGCGGCCCAGAGCTGGATGCGGTCGAGGTAGGCGGCGCGGACCAGGTCCTCCCATGTCTCGACAGGCTCGACCGACGGATCCAGACCGAGGCGTTCGCGCACCGGAGCAAGCCGCCCGAGGATCTGTTCGCACGCGTCCTTGACGGCAGCCCCGTTGAGGTCGGCGCCCGAACTGGCCGCCGTGGCGGACGTGTTCGGCACCTTGTCGGTGCGCGTCGGCGCCAGCCGGACCCGCTCGATCGGCAGGCCCAGGGTGGTGGCCGCGACCTGCAGCATCTTGGTGTGCAGGCCCTGGCCCATCTCGGTGCCGCCGTGGTTGATCAGCACCGAGCCGTCCTTGTAGACGTGCACCAGCGCGCCGCCCTGATTGAACGACGTGAAGTTGAAGGAGATGCCGAACTTCACCGGCGTGATCGCCAGACCCCTCTTGGAATGGGGGTCCTGGGCGTTGTGGCTCGCGATGTCGTCCTGCCGCTTCGCGAAGTCGCTGGTGTCGAGCACCTGCTGCCACGCCCGGTCGAGACGGGCAGCGTGCCGCACCGGTTGCCCGTACGGCGTCGGCTGGTCGTCGACGTAGAAGTTCCGCCTGCGGAGCTCATCGGGCGCGAGACCGAGCGCCGGAGCGCAGCGGCCGAGGATGTCCTCGATCACGAGCATCCCCTGCGGGCCGCCGAAGCCGCGGAACGCGGTCTGTGAGGTCTTGTGGGTGCGCGCGATCCGCCCGTCCACCGCCAGGTGAGGGATCCAGTACGCGTTGTCGATGTGGCACAGCGCGCGGGAGAGCACGGGCTCGGACAGGTCCAGGCTCCAGCCACCGTCGGACGTGAGCGTCGCCTCGAGGGCCTGCAGGCGGCCGTCGTCATCGAAGCCGACCTTCCACGACGCGTGGAATCCGTGGCGCTTGCCGGTCATTGTCATGTCCTGCTGGCGGGTCAGCCGCACCCGGACAGGGCGGCCGGTGAGCCGCGCGCCGAGCGCCGCGATCGCGGCGAACCCGTGCGGCTGCATCTCCTTGCCGCCGAAGCCGCCGCCCATCCGCAGGCACTGCACGGTGACCTGGTGGCTCGCGAGCCCGAGAACGTGGGCGACGATCTCCTGCGTCTCGGTGGGGTGCTGGGTGCTGCACTGCACGAACACCTGGCCGTCGTCGTCGATGCTCGCCAGCGATGCGTGGGTCTCGAGGTAGAAGTGCTCCTGTCCGGCGAACTCGATCTCGCCCTCGAACACCTGGCTGCTGGCCGCGAATCCCGCGGCCACGTCGCCGCGCTCCAGACGCGGTCGGGCGCCCTGAAAACTCTGCTGGGCGATCGCGTCGGTGACCTCGATGATCGACGGCAACGGCTCGTACTCCACGACCACGGCGAGGGCACCGAGCCGGGCACTCTCGAGATCGTCGGCCAGCACCCACGCGACGGCGTGGCCGAAGAACATCACCTCGTCGGGGAACAGCGGCTCGTCGTGCTTGGTGCCGGCGTCGTTGATGCCCGGCACGTCGGCGGCGGTCAATACCCGCACCACCCCGGGGACGTCGAGCGCCGGAGACACGTCGAGGCGGGTGATCCGGGCGTGTGCGTGGGACGCCTGGACGGGGTGCGCATGGAGCAGTCCGGGCATCCGTGCGGCGACGTCATCGGTGTAGAGCGCGCGACCAGTGACGTGCAGCGCCGCGGACTCGTGCGGGAGCGGCCGGCCGATCACTGCGACTCCTGGTGGTTGAGGCGCGAGCGCCAGCGAACCTCGAAGCCAAGGAGGGACTGTCCGAGCATCGCCTTGCGATACGCCGCGCTCGCCCGGTGGTCGTCGAGCGGTGTGCCCTCGCCGGACAACACCTGGGCGGCCGCCTGCACCGTCGCGGTCGACCAGGGCTGGCCCACCAGGGCGGCCTCCGTCGCCGTCGCCCGGATCGGTGTCGCCGCCACTCCACCCAGCCCGATCGCGGCGCGAGCCACCACGCCGTCCACCACCTCGACAGCGAAGGCCACCGCGACCGACGAGATGTCGTCGTAGCGCCGCTTGGCGATCTTGTGGAACGCCGTCATCGGGGCCAACGGAAGGGGGATCCGCACGCGACCGATCAGTTCGTCGGCCCGCCGCACCGTCGCCCGATAGCCCGTGAAGTAGTCCGCGAGCGGCACGACCCGCTCCCCCGCGGGCGACACCAGCACCACCTCGGCGGACAACGCGAGCAGCGCCGGTGGCAGGTCGCCGATGGGCGAGCCGGTGCCGAGGTTGCCGCCGATGGTCGCGCCGTTGCGGATCAGCCGCGACGCGAACTGCGGGAACACCTCCTCCAGCAACGGGATCCGGCCGGCCAACTCGCGCTCGATCTCCGACAACGACAGGGCCGCGCCGATCTCCACGACGTCCGTGCCCACGTCCAGCCGACGCAGTTCGTCCAGTTGATCGATCGCGACCAGAAGTGCCGGCCGGGCACCCCGCAGGTTGGCCTCGACCCCGAGGTCGGTCGACCCTGCCAGAGCAACCGCTCCGGATTCTCCGAGGGCCGCGAGCGCTTCGTCGAGAGATCCCGGGCGCACCCACCCGGGCGCGCAGCGCGCCGGCGCTGCAGGAGTCGGCTCCGTCGTACGCGAGAGGAAGCGGTCGCCTTCGACGGGATGGCCCAGCGCCTCTGCGGCGTCGAGGATCGGGCGATATCCGGTGCACCGGCACAGGTTTCCGGACAGTGCGTGGTGGTCGAACTCGACGCGGCCGGGCCGGTAGTACTCCGCGGCCATGCTGCAGACGAAGCCCGGCGTGCAGTAGCCGCACTGGGAGCCACCCCGGCCGGCGAGCTCGCGCTGCACGGGGTGCAACGCCTCCGGCGTGCCCAGTCCTTCCGAGGTCAGCACCTCCTGGTCAGCCAGGGCGGCCGCCGGAATCAGGCAGGCGTTGATCGCCGTCCACTCCGTCGCCGCGTCCACGCCTGAGCGCGCGATCAGGACGGCGCACGCGCCGCACTCACCCTCCGCGCAGCCCTCCTTCGCGCCGGTCAGGCCGATGCCCCGCAACCAGTCGAGGGCGTTGAGCGCAGGACCGGCAGCAGCGAACGACCGGACGGTCCCGTTGACGGTGACGGGAGCCTGCGGCAGATTGGCGGCCGGGTCGGTGCTCATCACCCCCACCGTAGGCCTGCTCCCCATGCCTCCGGGTCCACTTGTCGACGAGACGGAACGAATTAACCGTGCCGAAACGCAGAGCGACAGCACTGAAACGCTGCGCTCATAGCGTCGCTCATCAGCAACTGCTGTTGCATCTCGGACCGGTCCCGACGCCAGCCCACGCAGGAGAACACATGACCCACCCGTCCCCTCGCCCGCGCTCACGCCGGCGCATCCGGATCATGGCGGCCACGATGGTGGCCGCCGTCGGCATGCTCGGCCTCGCGGCCTGCGGCAGCGACGACGCCGATGAAGGCAGCGGCCACGGCGAGATCAGCGTCCAGTACTCCTGGATCAAGAACGAGGAGTTCGCCGGCGAGTTCTACGCCTACGACAAGGGCTACTACGAGGACGCAGGCTTCAGCGCCGTCAACGGCATCTCGGGCCCCGACACGGGGGTGGCGAAGCTCCTGAGCGGCACCGTCCAGGTTGCCCTGAGCGACGCCGCCTCGATCGGCGCGGCCATCGCCAACGAGGACGCCCCGCTGAAGATCATCGGCGCGACCTTCCAGAAGAACCCCTTCACGATCCTGTCCCTCAAGGACGGCGGCGACATCAAGACGCCCGCTGACCTGAAGGGCAAGAAGATCGGCGTCCAGGACTCCAACGCCAGCGTGTTCGAGGCGATCCTGAACGCCAACGGCATCTCGAAGGACGACGTCGAGGTGGTCCCCGTCGACTTCGACCCGACGCCGCTGATGGAGGGCAAGGTCGACGGCTTCATGGCGTACCTGACCAACGAGGCGATCACCGTCGAGCTCGCCGGCCACGAGGTCACCAACCTGCCGTACGCCGACAACGGCGTGCCGTACGTCGCGGAGACCTTCAGCGTCACCGACCAGTACCTCGCCGAGAACAAGGAACTCCTCAAGGACTTCCTCATCGCCGAGATCAAGGGCTGGACCGACGTCTTCAAGAACCCGACCGACGACACCGTCGGCGTGATCACGGAGTTCTACAACAAGGCCGCGTCCGACAACGCCGAGGGCCTCGAGGCCGTGTTCGGCGCGCTGGACCCCAAGAAGACCGGTCTCGGTCTGGACGCGCAGAAGCTGCTGATCTCCACGCCGGACACGGAGGCGAACGGCCTGTTCACCATCACCGACGAGCTCAAGGACCAGACCGTCGCATCGCTCGCCGCTGCCGGCTGGAAGGTCAGCGTCGAGGACCTCTTCGACACGAGCATCATCGACGAGATCTACGAGGAGAACCCGGACCTCAAGGGATACCTGCCCTGATCATGAGCACCGGATTGCAGGTCACCGGACTGACCAAGACGTTCAAGGTCGGCCGGGGCCGCAGCATCACGGCTCTGGAAGGGGCTGACCTCCACACCGAGGTCGGCTCCTTCCTCGCCCTCCTCGGCCCCTCGGGCTGCGGGAAGTCGACGATCCTGCGGATCCTCGCCGACCTGGAGCAGCCCACCGCCGGCACGGCACTGGTCGACGGGAAGACTCCGGCCGAGTTGCGCCGGGGCAGTGAGCTGGGCATCGCCTTCCAGGACCACGCCCTGCTGCCGTGGCGCAGCGTCACGAAGAACATCCGACTCCCCTACGAGGTCGCGGGGCGCCCGGTCGACACGGCCTACATCGAGGAACTGATCGACCTCGTCGGGTTGCGTGGCTTCGAGAAAAGCCTGCCCGCGCAACTGTCCGGTGGCATGCGCCAACGGGTGTCGATCGCGCGTGCTCTCGCGCTCAAGCCGTCCGTGCTGCTGCTCGACGAACCGTTCGGTGCTCTCGACGACATGACCCGCCAGAACCTCAACCTGGAACTGCTGCGGATCTGGACCGAGAAGCCGGCCACCACCCTGCTGGTCACGCACGGCATCTCGGAGGCGATCTTCCTCTCGGACCAGGTCGCGGTGATGTCGGCGCGACCGGGCCGGATCAAGGCGATCATCGACGTCGACCTGCCTCGGCCGCGCACCCCCGAGATGATGCGGACGCCCGAGTTCCACGCCCTCGTCGACCAGGCCTCGGAGATCCTCTTCGGAGCCGACGGGCGCGCGGACGCCGAGTCATGAGCGCGTCATGAGGTGGTCGTGATCCGGATCCCCGGCTGGTTGGCGACGATCCTCGGCTGTGTCGGGCTGGTCGCGGGCTGGTGGCTGTTCTCCGCGCTGGCATTCCGCCCGGACGCCGGCACCACGTACGACCCCGTCCCGTCCCCGCTGGCGGTCTTCCGCCAGATCATCGATGACGGCTTCTCTGCCTACTGGGACTTCTTCTCCGTCACCATCCACGAGGCCGCCATCGGGTTCCTGTGGGGCAACGGACTCGCCCTGCTGCTTGCAGCCACGGTGCTCCTCGTCCCCCGGATCGAACCCGTGGTCGTCCAGATCGCCGTCGTGACCTACTGCCTGCCGATCGTGGCGGTCGGCGGCATCGCGATCGTCGCGCTCGGCGGCGCGAACACCCCCGGCGACCCGTCGAAGACGGCGATCTTCCTGGCCGCGCTGTCGGTCTTCTTCACCACCGTGGTCGGGGCGCTGCTCGGGTTCAAGTCCGCCGACCGGGCCAGCCTCGATGTCGTCCGCGTGTTCGGCGGCGGCCGGGTGCGCCAACTCCTCAAGGTCCGCCTGCTCTCGGCCCTCCCGGCCATCCTCAACGCGCTGCAGGTCGCCGTACCCACGTCCCTGCTGGGAGCGGTCCTCGGCGAGTACCTCGGCGCCACCGACCGCAGCGTCGGCATCACCCTGATCCGGCTCCAGGGCTCGCTCGACTCGGTGCGCGTGTGGGCCGTGTTCCTGCTGTGCGCGCTGGTCGCCCTCATCGGGTACGCCGCGTTCGGGCTCATCGCCCGCCTGATCACGCCGTGGGTGGCCGGACGGAGTGCCGGATGACCCGCGCCATCGGCCGCTCCCTGGTCAACGCCCTCGCCACGCTGCTCATCGTGCTCGCGCTCTGGCAGGCCGTGGTCAGCTTCGCCGGCGTCTCGCCGTACGTCGCCAAGGGCCCGCTCGACGTCTTCCGGTTCCTGTTCGTGGACGAGGCCGGAGCGGCGCCCGGACGGCTGGCGGCCGACAATCGCGCGTCCATGCAGCCGCTGATGGTCCAGACCCTGAAGGACTCGGCGCTGGGGTTCGTCGTGGGCCTGTCGATCGCCATCGTGCTGGCCGTCGGCTTCTCGCTGTCGAAGGTCGTCGAGGCGAGCGTGATGCCGCTGGCCCTGTTGCTTCGCAGCGTCCCGCTCGTGTCGATCTCGCCGGTCATCATCCTGATCACCGGCCGCGGCTCGACGGCCTCGGTCGCCACCATCGGCAGCATCGTGGTGCTCTTCCCCGCCCTCGCCTCGGCGCTGTTCGGACTGAGCCGGGCCAGCAAGGAGAGCCTCGACCTGGTCCACGTGTACGGCGGCGGGAACCTCACCGCACTCCGCAAGGTCTCGATCCCGGGAGCCCTGCCGTCCCTGTTCGCCGCGGCCCGCGTCTCCGTGCCGGGCGCGGTCACCGGAGCGCTGCTCGCCGAGTGGCTCTCGACCGGCCAGGGCATCGGCGGGTCGATCCAGAAGTTCAACGCCGCCGCGAAGTTCGATGACCTGTGGGCTTCGGTCGCGATCATCACCGCGATCACCCTCGTGCTCTACAACCTCGTCCAGTTGTTGGAGAACGTCGTCCTCGCCCGGATGGGGATGAGCCAGCAGCAGAGCTGATCGGGCGCGGTCAGTGGTTGTTGGTGGTGACCAGTGCGGCGCCGAGACCGACCATCATCACGCCACCGGCAGCACCGAGCGTGTCGAGCCGCTCCGGCTTGCGCGCGAACCAGTCCCGGGCGCGGCTGGCGGCCAGCGCCCAGCAGGTGTCGGAGGCCACGGCCATCACGCCGAACAGCACACCGAGGAGCACCAGTTGGGGTGCGGCGGCAGCGGAGGAGTCGATGAACTGCGGCAGGAAGGCCACGAAGAACACGATGGTCTTCGGGTTCGTCGCCCCCACCACGAAACCGGTGCGCACCGCCTTGAGGTCACCGCCCGGCGAACCACCGCCCTGACCCGCCTGCTCGAGTGCGGCCCGCGCGTCGGCGCGGTGCCGGAACGCCTGGACGCCGAGGTAGATGACGTACGCCGCGCCGATCAGCTTGATGATCGTGAACGCGGTGGCCGAGGCGGCCACGACCGCGCCCAGCCCGATCGCGACGAGGATGACCTGCGCGACCAGTCCGAGCGCATTGCCGACCACCGAGAGCAGTGCGTCGCGCCGACCGACGGTGAGGGCGCGGCCGATGGTGAACAGCAGACTCGGGCCCGGCACCTGGATGAACAGGATCGAGGCGATCGCAAAGGCTGCGAACTGGCTGGACGAAGGCATGAGCAAGTATCCGTCACGCCGCGCGAGATCGCGACTTCGTTTCCACTCAGCCGCAGGCCGACCCGACCGATGGTTCGCCCATGACGACCTGTCCGCCGTGGTGCATCACCAGCGCCGAGGAGCACGCTGATGAGGAGGCTGGCTCCCTCCTGCACGAAGGCCCGACCTTCGGCCTGATCCGGACCTGGTGGCTCGAAGGCCCGACCGCGGCCTTCACCGCGACGGTGACCGAGTCGTCGTACGGAGAACTGACCTCCGACGACCTCCGCCAGTTGGCGACCGACACCCTCGATGCCGCGATGTGGATGGACCGCCAGGCGAACTCGGGGACGCTCGGTCAGGACGTCTCCGTCGTCGATCTCGTACGACGGGCACACAACCAGGCCACGCGCTCCGCCTGAGCCGCCTCAGCGCTCAGCGGCGCCTGAACCGCGCGACGAGGCGGGCCAGCAGACCGGGCTTGCGTTCGCCCTTGGGCTCCGACGACGTGTCCGGCAGCTGGTAGCTGCCGATCTGGATCCCGTCGGTGCTGTTCGCGCGGACCGGGGCCTCGATCTTGCCGTTGGTGACGCGCACCTTCTGCAGGTCGTTCCAGATCGAACTGCCGGGCCCGGTGGGTTTGTCCATGTCCCATGATGACATCGGCCACCTAGGGTGTCGGCATGTCTGATCTCGAACAGTCCATCCGGATCAACGCCACGCCGGCCCGCGTGTGGGAACTGGTCAGCGACGTCTGCCGGATGCCCGAGTGGAGCCCGCAGGTGACCTCGACGCGCCTGCGCAGCGGCTTCGACCTCGGCCTCGGCGCCGAGTTCACCAACCGCAACCGGGAGGGCGAGCTGGAGTGGACGACGCACGCCGAGATCGTGCGCTTCGACCCGGAGAAGGAGCTCTCCTTCAAGGTCGTGGAGAACTGGGCGATCTGGACGTTCCGCCTGGAGGCCGACGGCGAGGGCACCCTGCTGACCCAGACCCGCGACACCCCGGACGGCCTGTCCGACCTGTCGAAGGAACTCACGGACGGCTTCTTCGGCGGCCAGGACCCGTTCCTCGCGACGCTGACCGCCGGCATGCAGCAGACCCTCGAGCGGATCAAGGCTGCCGCCGAGGCCTGAGCCGGTCAGCGCGCCGCGAACTGCTCCCAGGTCGCGCCGCCGTCGGTCGTGCGCCACACCTCGCCGGGATTCGTGCCCGGGACCCACACGACCGGCCCGTCGACGTACTCGAAGCCGAGGGGCGCCACGTCGGGAGAGTCCGTGACCTCCGGGTGGGTGCCGGCGACCTTCTCCAGAGATCCGCCGACGACCCGCCAGACGCCGGCATCCACGAGCCGGTCCTTGTCGTTCCAGCGGCTTGCGAGGACACGGATCTCGCCGTCCTCGTTCCATGCGCCACCGAGCGTGAAGTAGTCGACGCCCTTCTCTGCCTCCGTCCGCGTCCACTGGTCCGGCGCTGCTGCGCTCGCCGTACGGATCGCCACGAAGGGGAACAACGTGGCGCCGTCGCCGCCCTCGAAGATCGCGTGGTCCTGCCCGATGGCCGACTGGACCACCAGCGGCGGGAACTCGCCCGGCCCCGGGTCGGCGTCCTGCCAGGTCGCACCACCGTCGTCGGACCAGTAGTAGGTGAGGCCGTCGCCGTAGGTGAAGCCGGCCAACCGGTTGCCGAACGACTGGAGGCTGTCGAGTCCGGCGCGCACCGGGATGGGGTGGCCCGTACCGTCGGCCGCCACCGCGATGACCGGAGTGCCGCCCTCCTCGGGAGCGAGCACGACCGGCACCTCTCCCGCACCGACCGGTTCCACCTTGTCCGCCACCGCGACCGGGTCGCTGACCCCTTCGTCGTCGAGGAGGCGCAGCACCGCGCCCTCCCAGCCCTCACGCAGCACGAAGGCCCCGTCGGCTGCGGCGGTGAGGCTCGAGCCGCTCGGCACGGCTCGTAGGGAGCGGGTCGCGAAGCCGTCCGTGGTCCAGGCCAGCACCCAACGCTGGTCCTCCCACTGCCACAGGACGGCCATCCGCTCGGGGTCGCCCGGAGTGACGGCCATCGACAGGATCGACGCATCGGCCGCGTCCACGACGGCCGCCAACTCCGCCTGGCTCGGACCATCGGAGGCTTCCGACGCGGGCGCCGTCGGTGACGGGGTGTCGGCCGGCCCGGGTCGTACGTCGCCGTCCCCGTTGCCGAACACCTGCACGGCCCCCACGATCCCGGCCACGGCCAGCGCGGCTGCCGCGAGCGCCCCCGCCTGCCGTCGGGTACGACGACCACGACCGCGCCGCGCGAGCGACTCGAAGTCCGGCACCTGCGCGGCGTCGGCGGCGAGACGTGCGACGTCGCCGCGCTCGCCGTTGAGGACCTGCTCGATGTCAGCCACGGGAACCTCCATTGACGATGGCCTCGGTGCCCAGGACCGCGGCGAGCGCGGTGCGTCCGCGACTGAGCCGTGCCTTGACGGTGCCGACCGGCACTCCGAGGGTCTCGGCGACCTCTGCAACGGGGAGGTCGGCGAGGTAGTGCAGCGCCAGCGCTTCGCGCTGCTGCTGGGGAAGGGACCGGAGTGCTGCCACGAGGGCGAGCCGGTCATCGGTGAGTTCAGGCATCCGTCCGTCGACGGCCGACGCGGTGCGGCGGTGCAGTCGATCGCCCATCAGGCGCCGGCGGTGGCGGGTCCGGGCCACGTTGACCGCGACGGTGCGCAGCCAGGCCTCGGGTTCGGCCACCCGCTCGAACGTGCGGCGCGCGGCCACGGCCCGGGCGAAGGCCTCGGCGACCGCCTCCTCGGCCTCGGTCAGGCTGCCGCAGACGCCGTACAACTGACCGACGAGGCGACGGTAGGACACGTCGAAACACCGACGGATCGGGTCATCGGGCACAGTGTCCACGGCACCTCCCAGGTCGCTCGGATTCTGTCACTCACACGACCCGCGACAGGCCCGGAAGGTTGCGTCGCAGGCGAAATCTCCGGCTCAGTAGTGTGGGCACGTGCCTGTGCTGGTCCTTGCGTCCGCGTCCCCTGCCCGTCTGGCGACCCTGCGGAGCGCGGGTTTCGACCCGCAGGTGATCGTGTCCGGCGTCGACGAGTCGCAGATCGTGGGCATCCCACCGGCCGAGCTCGCGTTGCGGCTGGCCGAGCTGAAGTGCGGCGCCGTGGCCGACCGCTCCGACCTGCCCGCCGATGCCCTCGTGCTCGGGTGCGACTCGGTCCTCGAACTGGACGGCGAGGCCCTCGGCAAGCCGGACGACGCGGCCGACGCCGTCCGTCGCTGGGAGGCCATGCGCGGACGTTCCGGCGTGCTGCACACCGGCCACTGCCTGCGCGACGTGGCATCGGGACAACAGTCAGCCGCCACCGCCTCGACGACCGTGCACTTCGCGGACGTCACCGACGAGGAGATCGCCGCCTACGTCGCGACCGGCGAACCCCTGCACGTCGCGGGAGCGTTCACCGTCGACGGACTCGGCGGCGGCTTCGTCACCCGCATCGAGGGCGATCACCACAACGTCGTCGGCGTCAGCCTGCCGCTGGTGCGCGGCCTGGTCCGGGAGCTCGGGCACCAGTGGACCGACCTGTGGGCGCGCTGACCCGGGCGGCGATCCTCGCGACCTTCCTGCTGTCGCTCGTTCTCCCGGCGCCGTCCGGTGCCGACGACGACCCGGGTCCCGCGCTGGCCGGCACCCCCGTCGCCGGCACCGCCGATCCCGCCCAGGCGCCCGCCCTCACCACCGGCCGCTACCTCGACCGGTTGCCGGCCACGGGCGAGCTCCACTACCGGCTCCCCCGCACCGAAACGGGCACCACCTTCCACGTCGCGGCGTTGTACGTCGGCTCCGGCAACTCCATCGGCGAAGGCCTCCGGCTCAAGGTCGGTACGACGCCCGGCGACCAGGGCTGCGGCAGTGGCGGCGTGTTCCGGCCGACCCTCGGCGAGCCAGCTCCCGTCCTGTTCACCACCGTGTCGACCTGGACCGACGTGACCGACCACGAATGCGCGACGGCCGACGGGCTCTTCCTGTCGGTGGGGGCACCCATCGAAGCGGCCGATGCCGACCTGGCCTTCGAGATCCTCGTGTTCGAGGAGCCGCCCTTGTCGTCGTACTCCTTCGACGTGCTGCCGACGCCCGAACAGCGCGCGTGGACGCCGCTGGTGCCGGCGGCCACGGCGCGTGAGCTCCCGCTCGGGACCACACCGACGAACGCGCCCGTGGTCCGCGACGGGACGTTCCGTCTCGAGCTGCGACCCGGGCGGACCCTCGTGCTGGCGATCCCGCTCGACTGGGACCAGTCGCTCGCGGCCCAACTCGACGCCGTCCTCCCGAAGGGCGCCCCGGCCACCGACGGGATCAGGGTGCAGGTCGTCGGCCCGATGCTCGGCACCAGCCAGGTGTCCTTCACCGACGCCCGACCGGCCGACTGGACCGAAGGGACCGGGTCGTTCCGCACCGGAGCGCAGTCCCACGTGGTCGCCTACCCGAACCGGGACTCCTACGACGCGGGCATCAACACCGAGTCACTCGCCGGGATCCACTACGTCGTGATCAGCTGGACGGGCACAGCCGCCGACGGCACCGCCGCGACCTCACCCGAGGACGCGGCGCTGAGCGTGCCCGCGACCGTGACGCTCGCGCGGAGCGGCGAGGCGCAGGACGGCGTGCCGGCCTACACCGAACTCGACGGCCTGATCGGGCCGCAGGCCGGATCGCGGCTGGTCGACGGCACCCTGCAGGCGCCCGTCGTGGCCGCCCGCACCCCGCCGAAGGTCTCCGACGACGGCTTTCCCGTCGAGTTGCTGGTGGCCGGCGGCCTGGCGATCGTCGCGGCCCTGCTCTTCGTGCTCAACAGGGTCCACCACCACGTGAAGCGCGGCCGACACCGCCGCTAGGACTACTCGACCGGCAGGCCGAGGCCGCGGGCGATCAGCATCCGCTGCACCTCCGAGGTGCCCTCGCCGATCTCCAGGATCTTCGCGTCGCGGTAGAACCGCGCGACGGGGTACTCCTCCATGAAGCCGTAGCCGCCGAACACCTGCGTCGCGATCCGGGTCGCGGTGACCGCGGACTCCGAGGAGTAGAGCTTGGCGACCGAGGCGGCCTGCTTGAACTCCTTCACCGACGGTCCGCCGCCACCGAGCATGGCGTCCTTCATCGCGGCCGCGCGGTAGGTCAGCAGGCGCGAGGCGTGCAGCATGACCTCGAGGTCGGCGATCTGGAACGCGACACCCTGCTTGCGTCCGATCGGCCCGCCCATGGTCTGGCGGTCCAGCGAGTACTCGACGCACAGGTCGACGCAGGCCTGCATCAGGCCGACCGCGAGCGCAGCGATCGCGACCCGGCCGTCGTCCAGCGTCGCGAGGAACTGCGCGTAGCCGCGACCGCGCTCACCGAGCAGGTTTTCCTCAGGGACCCGGCAGTCGACGAAGGACAGCGGGTGGGTGTCGGAGATGTGCCAGCCGAGCTTGTCGTAGGCGGCTTCGGCGGTGAAGCCGGGCGTTCCGGCCGGTACGACGATCGTGGAGATCTCCGGACGCTGCTCACCCGTGGTCGAGCTTGTCGAGACCCCGGTGCGGGCGGTCACGGTCACCAGGGAGGTGATCGACGAGCCGGAGTTGGAGATGAACTGCTTGCTGCCGTTGATGACCCACTCACCGGAGGACGGATCGACCTCGGCCTTGGTCTTCGTCGCGCCCGCATCGGAGCCCGCTCCGGGTTCGGTCAGGCCGAACCCGGCCAGGCGCTGTCCGGACACGAGGTCGGGCAGCCAGGTCTTCTTCTGCTCGTCGGTGCCGTAGGTCAGGATCGGGTTGATGCCCAGGCCGACGCCGGCCTCGAGCGTGACACCGATGGACTGGTCGACACGGCCGAGCTCCTCGATGGCCAGGCAGAGCGAGGTGAACGGGCCGTCCTCCGCGTCGAGCCCGGCGCCGCCGTACTCCTCGGGAGAGGTGAGGCCGAACAGGCCGAGTTCGCCCATCTTCTGGATGACGTCCGTGGGGAAGTGGTGCGCCTTGTCCCACTCCGCAACGTGGGGACGGATCGTTGCGTCGGCGAAGTCGCGCACCGTACGGCGGAACTCCTCGTGCTCGCGGGACAGTTCGAACTGGGTCATGGGCGCCATCCTAGAACACGAGGTTAACGATTGCTAACCACGCGATGAGTGGATTTTTGTCGTGCCCGCGCCGCCGGGTTACTGCCCGGTCTCTGGATCCGGTCAAGGCGACAAAGCTAGGACGCCCTAGAATCCGTCGTTGGCGTGCGAAGCACCGCCATCGACCGCTCGACAGGAGTTCCCGTGTCTCAGTCCGTGCAGCCGCTGCGCAAGGTCCTCATTGCCAACCGTGGCGAGATCGCGGTCCGTGTGATCCGCGCCGCCAAGGATGCCGGTATCGGCAGTGTCGCGATCTACGCCGAGCCCGACGCGACCGCGTTGTTCGTGCGCCTCGCCGACGAGGCGTACGCCCTCGGTGGCTCGACGCCCGCCGAGTCGTACCTCTCGATCCCGAAGATCCTCGACATCGCCGCGAAGTCGGGCGCCGACTCCGTGCACCCCGGTTATGGCTTCCTCGCCGAGAACGCCGAGTTCGCCCAGGCCGTCATCGACGCCGGGCTGATCTGGATCGGCCCCTCCCCCGAGGCGATCGAAGGCCTCGGCGACAAGGCCAAGGCCAAGCAGATCGCCCTCGCTGCCGGCGCCCCGCTGGCCCCGGGCCTCAAGGACGCCGTCAAGGACGCCGACGAGATCGTCGGATTCGCCAAGGAGCACGGCCTCCCGGTCGCCATCAAGGCGGTCTTCGGTGGCGGTGGCCGTGGCCTCAAGGTCGCGCGCACCCTCGAAGAGATCCCCGAGCTCTACGAATCGGCCGTCCGCGAGGCAATCTCCGCCTTCGGTCGCGGCGAGTGCCTCGTCGAGAAGTTCCTCGACAAGCCGCGCCACGTCGAGACCCAGTGCCTGGCCGACAAGTACGGCAACGTCGTGGTCGTCTCGACCCGCGACTGTTCGCTGCAGCGCCGCCACCAGAAGCTGGTCGAGGAGGCGCCCGCGCCGTTCCTGACCGACGACCAGAACCAGCGCCTGTACGACTCCTCGAAGGCGATCCTCAAGGAAGCCAAGTACGTCGGCGCCGGCACGTGCGAGTTCCTCGTCGCGGCCGACGGCACCATCTCGTTCCTCGAGGTCAACACCCGCCTCCAGGTCGAACACTGCGTCTCCGAAGAGGTCACCGGCATCGACCTGGTGCGTGAGATGTTCCGCATCGCCGCGGGCGAGGAGCTCGGCTACGACGACCCCGAGATCCGTGGCCACTCGATCGAGTACCGCATCAACGCCGAGGACGGCGGCAACAACTTCATGCCCGCCCCCGGCACGCTCACCGCGTGGAACCCGCCGCAGGGCCCGGGCGTCCGCGTCGACGGTGGCTACGAGAAGGGCGAGACCGTTCCCGGCTCGTTCGACTCCCTCGTCGCCAAGCTGATCGTCACCGGCGCGACCCGGACCCAGGCGATCGAGCGTTCGCGCCGCGCCCTGTCCGAGTTCGAGGTCGACGGGATGCCGACCGCCATCACCTTCCACGAGGTCATCACCAACGACCCGGCCTGGGTCGCCTCCTCGAACCCCACCGGGGAGGGCTCGTTCGACGTCTACACCACGTGGATCGAGACCGACTTCGACAACAAGATCGTTCCCTACGCTGGCACTGCTGGCGAGGCCGAAGAGGCCGGCGAGAAGCAGACCGTGGTCGTCGAGGTCGGCGGCAAGCGCGTCGAGGTCGTCCTGCCCGCAGGCCTGGGCGGCATCTCCACCGGTGGCGGCGGTGGCGCCAAGAAGCCCAAGCGCTCCGCAGGCAAGAAGGCCGGCGCAGCCGCTTCGGGCGACTCGGTCTCCAGCCCGATGCAGGGCACCATCGTCAAGGTCGCCGTCGAAGAAGGCCAGGAGGTCGCCGAGGGCGACGTCGTGGTCGTGCTCGAGGCGATGAAGATGGAGCAGCCCCTCAAGGCCCACAAGGCCGGCACCATCACCGGCCTGACCGCCGAGGTCGGCGCCACGATCGGTAACGGCGAAGTGGTCTGCGAGATCAAGGGCTGACGCCTACCAGGTTCGTCGAAACGCCCCCGCCGGTTGGTGGGGGCGTTTCGCATCTACAAGCCGCCGATGGCGCGAAACCGTGCGCAAGGCGGAGCGCTTCGATGCAAAGATCGACACATGACGCAGCCGACAGATCGTGAGTCGAGCAGCCTGCGCAAATGGGGTCGAGAATGGCGCATCGGTACCGCCGCCGACGTCACCTGGATCCAGGACTCGACGCGGAGTGGTCTGGAGATCACCTCAGCCATCCCCCCGGTCTTCGAGGCCTACGCGACCATCGTTGTGCCCGAGCAGAACCACGCACTGCCGGTCGTGCGACATCTTCGCGAGCACTCCCGCGGGCGGAAATGGTGGCTAGGGTTCCTCGAAACTGGGGCATCGGACGTGGTCTTCCCCGAGGCGCCTCGCGTGAAGCTCTACGCAGACTGGAGTTACGTGCTCGTTCTGGCCGGGCCGGACGAGGCCCTGACCTGGCGCGGTGACAGATCAGACTTCCACGGTCGCGGCCCTGACTTGATCTTCCCGACGGACCATTCCTGGCTGTTGTCGTGGCTGTGGGACGACGACTGGTACTGCCTCGGAGGCTCAGAACATCTCATCAAGTCGTTCCTGAGCCTGCCCGACCTGGAGGTTCGCCGAGTGTCATTGGACGAGGACGCCACTCCGCCGGGACACCAGGCGTACTGACAACACGACCGTCCCACGGAGGTACGCCCGTCTGCGCGCCACCTGCCCGGTCCCCCGTCAGGACAACCGCTCCTTGAGCGCCACCTCGACCGTGTCGCCCTCACCCTTGCCCAGCTTCTTCCGTACGGCGGCGGCGACGGGCAGCATGTGCGTTCCGTTGCCGAGCGCCATGAAGGAGGTCGTGAACGGCACCCCGTCGATCGTGCCGCGAACCTTCACCAGGCCCTTCGTGCCGAAGTAGTCGACGGACTCCGCCCACTTCACGCAGGTCCAGGCGTTGGGGCTGTCGGTGCTCTTGCAGAGGGGCTCGCTGAAGGTGACGTCCAGTGGGCCAGTGCCATGCGCTTCATCGCTCATGGAAGTGCGGACTACGAATCGAGCCGCGATTCATCGGCCGCACGGCTTGCCCGACCACGTCCGTCAGCCTTCGCGCGGTACAGCGCGGCATCGGCGGCAACCATGGCGGAGGCGACGTCGCTCCCGCCGGACATGGTGGCGATCCCGAAACTGGCTGAGCGCTGCTCGCCGCCTCGTCCGTAACGGGTCGCGATCGCTCCCACGAACTGCTCGGCTTCCACATCGGGAACCAGGAGCACGAACTCGTCGCCGCCCAGCCGACCGACGCGACCACCGTTGCCGACGATGGCTTCGCAGCTCTCGGAGAAGGCGATCAGCGCCTCGTCGCCAGCCGTATGGCCCAGCCTGTCGTTGAGGTCCTTGAACCGGTCCAGGTCGGCGATGACCAACGCTGCCGGCCGGCCACCACGACCCCGGAGGTCGCGCTCGACGACGCGGAAGAACTCGGCGCGGTTGAGCAGACCGGTGAGCGCGTCCCGGGTGGCCTGCAACCGCAGGTCGGAGGTCTGCTGCTCGTGGCTGAGCGCCGACATGCTGAACGTGACCACCACCAGGAGGACCATGGTGAGCAATGTCGTCGTCTGGCCACCGAACCCGACGTCGAAGACCGGGTGATCCGGGCCGACGACGACGAACACGACCGCTCGCACGAGGTAGTACCCCGCGATGCACCCCGAGGTGATCGCCATCGAGGTCACCGCGAAGCGGATCTGGTCGCCGTTGCCGTCCCCGGAGTCACGCTCCCGGAGCAGGTGATGGAGCTCGACAGCCGACCACCCGATCAGCAAGGTCATGGCCAGGAGGTACGCAATGCCACCGGACCACCGGTCGTGGACCGGGTCATCCAGCAGCGACACCAGCAGGACCAGGGCAGGAACCAGTTGCAACGGCCACCACGGGACCTTCTGACCGCGAAGCGACCGGGCACCGGCCCAGACGCAGCCCGCACCGAGCACACCGGTCGCGTTGCCCAACGGATTGGCGGCGACCTGTACCGGGGTGCCGTTGAGGACGAACAGCAACGCGCTCAGGATGAAGCACGCCAGCGAGAGGCACCACCAGGCACTGTAGGAGGACCGGGTGGAGCGGTAGGTCACGCCGTAGAAGAGCGCGAGGACACACACGGCCACGAGGCCGAAGGCCACACGCAGGGTGATGGTGTCCACGTCGCCACGTTAGGTCCGTAGCGAGCGGCCCGACGAGCGAATGGGGGCCGAAGAGGGACCGTCCAGCAAATCATGGTCGATGTCCGCAGCGCCATGGTCATTCCGGGCTGGCCGAGACCTCCACCGCCGGGACGAAGGTCCTGACGAGCGAGCGTTGCCCAGGTCGGCGCACTCAACCGCGCCGCCACCTGAACCAGCCACTGGCTAAGGTCGGTCGCGTGAGTGAACTGCGCGATCCGGCCCAGCGGGTCAGTCCCCGGGCACTCACCCTGTGGCACGTCACGGCCGGCATCGAAGCGGCCGTCACCGGGATCGCCGCCGGTGTCGCGATCGCGCTCTGGGCACCGGACGCTGTCCGCTGGTGGCTGGCCGGCGTCCCGCTGCTGCTGTTCGCAACAGCCGCGGTCGTCGTACCGCAGTGGCGGTATCGGGTGCACCGTTGGGAGGTCTCGGCCACGGCGGTCTACACGCAGCGCGGATGGTGGGCCCGCGAGCGACGGATCGCCCCGATGTCGCGGGTGCAGACCGTCGACTTCGCGCAAGGACCGCTGGCCCGGCTCTTCAACCTGGCCACGGTCACGGTGACCACCGCGTCGGCCGCCGGGCCGCTGCAGATCGAGGGCCTGGACCGCGACGTCGCGGTGGCCCTCATCGACGAACTCACCCGGAAGGCCGACCTGGTGGCGGGCGACGCGACATGAGCGCGACATGAGTGAGGTCGAGACAGCGACCGGCGCCGCTGTCTGGGAGCGGCTCGATCCGCGGATGCTGCTGATCCATCCACTCAAGGAAGGCGCCAAGTTCCTCCCCGTGCTGCTCGGCCTGGTGGTCGCCGGCGGCGTCTCCGGTTCCGGCCCCTGGGCCCTGCTCGGCGTCCTCGTCCCCGTTGCGCTCGGCATCGTGCGCTACTTCACCACCACCTATCGGGTCACCGCCGGACGCATCGAACTGCGCCGTGGCCTCCTGCAACGCCACACGCTTTCGACCCCGGTCGACCGCGTCCGCACCGTCGACCTGACCGCGTCGGTCCTGCACCGGATGCTGGGCCTGGCGACCGTCGTCATCGGCACCGGCAGCGTGGTCAGTGATGCCGACGAGCGACTCTCCCTCGACGCCCTCCCCCGCGAGCAGGCGAACGCACTGCGGGTCCATCTGCTGGGGTCTCGACAGGCTCGACCAGCGGACGAGGCGTACGGCGGCGCCGACGAGGCACCCAGCGACGAAGTCGAACAGGTCGTGGCGCGGTTCTCGCCGCGCTGGCTCTGGTACGCACCCTTCAGCGGCACCGCAATCGTGGCCTTCAGCGCCCTGACTGGTGTCGCCCTGCAGTTCTCCGAGGGCCTCGACATCGAGGTCAGCGAGGAGGACCTCGCCGCGATCGACACCGGATTCATCCTCACGATCGTCGGGGTGGTGGCCCTGCTGGCCGTCGTGGTGACCGTCGGCGGCTACCTGCTCACCAACGCCGGCTTCCTGCTGTCGCGGCACGGCGCCGCCTGGCACGTCCACCGGGGCCTGCTCACCAAGCGCGAGACCAGCATCGACGTGGCCCGCCTCGCTGGTGTGAACCTCGGCGAGCCGGCGCTGCTGCGCCTCGCGAACGGCCGCTCGGTCAGCGCCATCGTGACCGGCCTGGACCGCAGCCAGGCCAGTTCCTCGGCGCTCCTGCCGCCCGCTCCCGCGGAAACGGCGTACGACGTCGCGCGCACCGTGCTCGGCACGGCGGAGCCGATCGACGGGCCACTCCTCACCCATGGCCGCGCGGCAACCACGCGCCGCTACACCCGCGCCCTGCTCGGCGCATCACCCTTCGTCGTACTCCTGGCGTTGGCGGTGGCCGCCGGCGCCTCGCCGTGGCTCCTCGTCGCTTCAGCCCTGCCTCTCGGCATCGCGCTGGCCCTGGCCACGGATCGCGCGCGGTCCCTCGGCCACGCCCACCACGCCGACCACGTCGTGATGCGGTCGGGCTCACTGACCCGCGCCCGTTCGGCCCTCGGCTCGTCCCACGTCATCGGCTGGAACCTCCGCGCCACCTGGTTCCAGCGCCGCGCGGGCCTGGTCCATCTCGCCGCGACCACCGCAGGTGGCGGCGGCCGCATCGACGTGGACGACGTCCCCACACCTGCCGCTCTGGCCCTTGCCGAAGCGGCGACGCCGGGCCTGCTCAGCCAGTTCTTCAAGGAGACCCCATGACCGACGGGACCTACGCACCCCACCTCGACGGCGATCCCGATCCGGGCGAGGTCGTGTGGGCGTGGGTGCCCTACGAGGACGACCCGCAGCAGGGCAAGGACCGCCCCGTCCTCGTGATCGGCAAGGGCGTCGGCCCAGCAGGCCAGACGACCGTCGACTGCCTCGTCATGACGAGCAAGGACCACGATCGCGACGAGGAGCAGGAAGCACAGCGGGGGCGGGTCTGGATGGATGTCGGCTCCGGCGGCTGGGACACCCGCGGCCGCGAGAGCGAGGTCCGCCTCAACCGCCTCGTCGTCCTCGACGCCGCCGACGTCCGTCGCGAGGGCTCCGCCCTCGACCAGACCATCTACGAGGCGGTGGTGGCGGCGCGCGCCGCCCTCAGCGCATGAGGAACGACGCGCGCCACGTCTTGCGGTGCGCCCTGCCGACCATCCCCTGCTCCTCGAGGAACGGCATCACCTTCTCGCCCATCCAGGCGATCGTCTCGCGGTAGTTCTCGTTGCCCAGGGCGGCTCGACGGCCTTCGCGCGGGTCGATCCCGACCGACGCGTAGACGTCGGGGTGCACCAGCGACCGCATGGTGATGAAGGCGACCTGGGCGGTGAGCCACTGGTGCCAGACCCGCTCGGTGCGGCCGAGCGTGCGCACCGACTTCGCCAGTTCGTCACGGGCGAAGGTGACGTGGCGGGCCTCCTCAGTCACGTGGATCCGCGACACCATCCGGGTCAGCGGCTGGATCCGTTCGTCGCGCATCGAGTCGCGCTGCCACCGGTCGACCGGCTCCTCGCCGATCAGGATCGACGCGTACGCGCTCGGGCCACGCAGGGCCAGCGGTCCGAGCTTGGCGAACTGCCGCACCTGGGGCCGCGGGCCGTACGCGGGCATCCCCATCGAACCGATCGCGCGACCGAACATCACCGTGTGCCGGGTCTCGTCGCCGATCTCGGTCAGCGCGAACTGCGTGCGCGCATCCCGCGGATCGGCGGAGTAGACGTCACGCAGCAGCAGCTGCATGAGGACGACCTCGAACCAGATGCCGACGCTGGCGATGCTCGCGACCTCGTGGCGCGAGAGCGTGATCTGCTCCTCCTCGCTCAACCGGTCCCACAGCTTCGTGCCGTAGAGGGAGATACGCTCGGGCTGCATCCACCACAGGCCGGGGACGGGCGGTGCGTCCCAGTCGAGGTCGACGTCGGGGTCGTAGGACTGCTTGGCCGTGGAGCGCAGCAGGCGGTCGGCGAGGGGATCCACGATCGTCATGGCCAGGTCCTTCGGAAGATTAAGTATTACCGTCGGTAACGTCTACCTGTACTGTTCTCCTCATGGCCGGCAACGTCAAGGGCAACGTCAAGAGTGATGGGCGCACGACCCGGTGGGACAAGCACCGGGCCGACCGTCGAGCAGAGTTCGTCCAGGCCGCGATCCGCGCCATCGACGCGCTCGGGCCGGACGCCTCGGTCGCCGACATCGCCGCCGAGGCCGGCGTCAGCAAGCCGGTCATCTACCGCTACTTCGCCGACAAGGACGAGTTGTACGCCGCCATCGGCACCTGGTGCGCCGACCTGGTCCTGGACCGGGTGATCACCGCCGTCCTCACCCCGGCGACTGCGCGCGACCGGGTCAGCAGCGGCGCGACGGCGTACCTCGACACCCTGGCGGAGCACCCGGCGGCCTTCCTCCTGCTCATCCGCCACCACGCAGCCGGAGGTGACCCGCTCGACGACGGCAAGGCGGTCATCGCGGCCAAGCTCTCCCGCCTGCTCGGCGACGCCCTGCGGCACCTCGGCGGCGACGCAGGTGCGGCCGAGCCGTGGGGGCACGCCATCGTCGGCGTCGGCAACTCCGTCGGCCAGTGGTGGCTGGAGCGCCGCACGATGTCCCGCGCAGCGGCCACGGCGTACCTCAGCGACTTCATCTGGCACGCCCTCTCCGGCGCCGCCGAGGAGCAGGGCGTCCACCTCACCGCCCTCGACCCGCCCGCCAATGTCCAGCCGATCGTGCGCCCGATCCGCAAGGAGCAGGCATGACCGTCGTCCACGAGCCGCAGGCGTCGTACGACGGCCCAGCCACGGTCGTGCTCGACGGCACCGAGCAGGCCGTCACCGTGACCCTCCGTGGGGCCTTCCAGCCGCTCGACGGGCACTTCCACTGGTACGGCCGGATTGCGGACTCCCCCGCACTCGCCACGCTCCGGAGCGGCACCCACGTCCGGCTGCGAACCGACCACGGCGAGGCCGACGGCCGGGTGTCCGATCGCGACCCGTGGGGCCGTTTCCGCATCACGGGTACCGGCGTCCCGCCCTTCTAGTCCCTGGTCACTAGTCTCGGGCCGTGGCTGCCCAGACGACACACGGACCGGTGATGGCCGGTGTCGTGACCGCGGTCGTCGGGTTCAGCAGTTCGTTCGTGGTCGTGTTCGCGGGCCTGACCGCGGTCGGCGCGACGCCCGACCAGGCCGCCTCCGGCCTGCTGACGCTCTGCGTCAC
Organism: Nocardioides sp. WS12; assembly: GCF_014108865.1. NCBI lineage: Bacteria > Bacillati > Actinomycetota > Actinomycetes > Propionibacteriales > Nocardioidaceae > Nocardioides > Nocardioides sp. WS12. The sequence continues at coordinate 4,394,015 of NZ_CP053928.1, forward strand.
CCAGTCCCTCGGGATGTTGTGGCTGTCGCTGCGGCACCGGATCCCGGTGACCCTGGCGTGGTCGACCCCAGGCGCCGCGCTGCTCGCCTCCACCGCCGGCGTGACGGGCGGCTGGCCGGCCGTCGTCGGCGCCTTCGTCGCCACCGGCGTCCTGATCGTGCTGACCGCACTGATCCCCCGGATCGGCGACCTGGTCGCCGCGATCCCCCACAGCCTCGCCCGCGCCATGCTCGCCGGGGTCCTGTTGCCCCTGTGCCTGGCGCCGGTGACGGCGCTGGTCGATGCACCCTGGGTGATCGCGCCGGTGATCCTGACCTGGCTGGTGCTGCTGCGCCTCGCTCCGCGCTGGGCCGTGCCGGGCGCCCTCGCTGTCGCTCTCGGCACCGTCCTCGCCACCGCCCACATCGGCGCCGGAGCCCTGGCCCCGACGGTCGCGTGGACCACGCCGTCGTGGTCGTGGTCCGCACTGATCGGCGTCGCACTCCCCCTGTACGTCGTCACGATGGCGTCGCAGAACGTGCCGGGCGTCGCCGTGATGAGCGGATTCGGCTACACCGTTCCGTGGCGCGAGTCGCTGACCGTGACCGGCATCGGGACCATCGTCGGAGCACCGACGGGCGCACACGCCATCAACCTCGCCGCGATCAGCGCCGCCCTGGCCGCCGGACCGGACGCCGGGCCCGACCGGAGCCGCCGCTGGATCGCCGCGGTCAGTGCATCGGTGACCTATCTGGTGCTGGCTGTCGCGAGCAGCGCTCTGGCCGCCATGGTGGTGGCCGCTGAGGACGGTCTGATGCAGGCCGCAGCGGGCCTGGCCCTGCTCGGCACCCTGGGCGCTGCCCTGGCCGAGGCCCTCGCCGACCCCGCCGAGCGCGAATCAGCCGCTGCGACGCTGGTGGTCGCGGCCTCGGGGGTGACCGTCCTCGGCATCGGTGCCGCCTTCTGGGCACTCGTGGTGGGGCTGTTGATCCGGGCGTTCCTGCAGCGGTCCGGAATCAGCAGGAAGCCACGCCACCCGGACACGCCAGCATCGTCGACTTGAGCCCCAGGCGCGACCGGAAGATGTCGCCGCTGACGAGGACCACTCCGGCCGCCCCGCGGACGCGCACCTCGGTGACCCGGCCACCCCAACTGCCCTTGCCGTCGCGCTTGGTCACTTCGATCTTCAGGAAGTCACCGATCGTCGGCCAGGCCTTCTCGATCGTGGTGGCCGGAACGACCGCCTGCCAACTCGTGTTCGGGTTGCCCGACCACAGGTCGTAGGGGTCCTGCTTCGCCGCCAGATAGGGCCGCGACCCGGCGGAGGACCAGCCGCCGTTGCTGGAGGAGAACTGCGTGAAGGCGGGCTGGCCGTCGTACGTCCGGATGGCGGTGGCCGTCGCCTTGATCGCAGCGTCGCTCGCCGGGTGCTCGGCGGCCACGCCGCGGTAGACCTGGCACGCGCTCGTGTCACACAGGTAGTAGTGCGGTGGGTGCCGGTTGCTGCGCGCGAAGGCGGCATAGGTCCGCGCTGCCACGGCCTGCGCCTGCACGGCTTGCGCGTGCCACAGCGCTGGAATCTCCACGGGCACCACGCCCTTGAGGTAGTCCTCGAGCCCGACGACGTTCACGGTGTCGCGGCCGACGCCCGATGCCGGGATCGCCGATCGGATCCGTCCGCGATAGGTGGCAGACCCGCCGGGGTGGTAGACGCGGATCGGCGCATTGGCCGCCCCGAACTCGGCCTGGCCGGGGATGTCGCGCACGGTTCGCCACTTGTCGGCGAGGACGGACAGCCGCGTCGACCGGTTGCCGGGCAGGGCGACCAGTTGCCACTGCTTGGCGGTGCTGGAGTTGAGCTTCCAGATCGCGCCCGACTTCAGGCTCCGCACCGTCAACCCCGTCCGGTGCCCGACCACGACGTTGCTGGAGGTGTCCGCGGTGAGCAGCACAGCCATCACCCCAGTGGCGGTCGCGGGGGTCGTGCCCGGGTAGTAGAAGTCGAGGATCTGGCCGGCCAGGAGGCCGTGGTTCCTCGCTGCGTTCTGGGCGCCGTACTGCGACATGCCGTGCCCGTGGCCCCAGCCGCGACCGATCAGGGTCAGCGAGGTGGGTCCTGCCGCCTGCGCAGGCGGTACGACGACAGCCGTCACCACGACCGCGACGAGCCCCGCAAGGAGGGCCGTCAGGGCGTTCAGGAGGGTTCCCGAGACCAGGCGCATCCGTCGAGGGTAACCCGCCGGTTCCAGTCCCGTGGCCGGTCCGAACTAGGATTCCTGATCATGACCGAGCTCGACAGCACGCAGGCCGCGGACCCCATCGCCGTACCGGACCGCCCGGCGCTGGAAGGACTCGAGCAGAAGTGGTCCGACCGGTGGAAGGCGGACAACACCTTTGCCTTCGACCGGACCCAGCCGCGGGAGAACGTCTACGCCATTGACACGCCGCCGCCGACCGTCAGCGGCAGCCTGCACGTGGGTCACGTCTTCTCGTACACGCACACCGACCTGATCGCCCGTTTCCAGCGGATGCAGGGCAAGTCGGTCTTCTACCCGATGGGTTGGGACGACAACGGCCTGCCCACCGAGCGCCGCGTGCAGAACTACTTCGGCGTCCGTTGCGACCCCTCGCTGCCCTATGACGCGGACTTCACGCCGCCGGAGAAGCCGGACCCCAAGCGCCAGATCCCGATCAGCCGCCCGAACTTCATCGCCCTGTGCGAGCAGCTCGTCGAGCAGGACGAGAAGGTCTTCGAGACGCTGTGGCGCACCCTCGGCCTGAGCGTCGACTGGAACATCACCTACACGACGATCGGCGCGAAGGCGCAGACCGTCAGCCAGCGCGCGTTCCTGCGCAACCTGGGCCGCGGCGAGGCCTACCTCCAGGAGGCGCCGACCCTCTGGGACGTCACCTTCCAGACCGCGGTCGCGCAGGCCGAACTGGAGGCCCGCGACTACGCCGGTGCCTTCCACCGCGTCGCCTTCCACAAGCCTGATGGCACCCCGGTGCACATCGAGACCACGCGTCCCGAGCTGATCCCCTCGGCCGTGGCCCTGATCGCCCACCCCGACGACGAGCGCTACCAGCACCTCTTCGGTACGACGGTCACCTCTCCGGTCTTCGGCGTCGAGATCCCCGTCCTGGCCCACGCGGGCGCCGAGAAGGACAAGGGCGCCGGCATCGCGATGTGCTGCACCTTCGGTGACCTCACCGACGTCACGTGGTGGCGCGAGCTGCAGTTGCCGGTCCGCACCGTGATCGGCCGCGACGGCCGCTTCACCCGCGAGACGCCGGAATGGCTCTCGAGCGAGCAGGCCTCGGCGGCGTACGAAGACCTGATGGGCAAGACGGTCCACTCGGCCCGCGAGGCCGTCGTCGCGAAGCTCCGCGAGTCCGGTGACCTCGACGGCGAGCCCAAGCCGACGCAGCGGATGGCGAACTTCTACGAGAAGGGCGACAAGCCCCTCGAGATCGTCTCCACCCGTCAGTGGTACCTCCGCAACGGTGGCCGCGATGCCGACGTCCGCGACCAGATGCTGGCCCGTGGCGCCGAGATCGAGTGGCTGCCGCAGCACATGAAGCACCGCTTCGACAACTGGGTCGGTGGCCTCAACGGCGACTGGCTGATCTCGCGGCAGCGCTTCTTCGGGATCCCGTTCCCGGTCTGGTACCCGCTCGACAACGAGGGCGAGCCCGACTACGCACGCCTGCTGCTGCCCACCGAGGCCGAGTTGCCGATCGACCCGTCGACGCAGGCGCCCACCGGCTACGCCGAAGAGCAGCGCGGCAAGCCCGGCGGCTTCATCGGCGACCCCGACGTGATGGACACCTGGGCGACCTCGTCACTGACGCCGCACATCGCCGGCGGCTGGGAGACCGACCCCGACCTGTGGTCGCGCGTCTTCCCGATGGACCTGTGCACCCACGCGCACGACATCATCCGCACCTGGCTGTTCTCCCGCGTCGTCCGTGCGCAGCTCGAGAACGGCGCCGCGCCGTGGACGCACGCGATGATCTCCGGCTTCATCGTCGACCCCGACCGCAAGAAGATGTCGAAGTCCAAGGGCAATGTCGTCGTCCCGGACGAGATCCTCCAGAAGTACGGCGCCGACGCCGTTCGCTGGCGTGCCGCCATCGCCCGCCCCGGTCTGGACTCGCCCTTCGACGAGACCCAGATGAAGGTCGGTCGCCGACTGGCGATGAAGGTCCTGAACGCCTCGAAGTTCGTGCTCGGCAGCGTCGGCGCGACCGAGTTCAGCGCCGCCCGCGTCAGCGAGCCGGTCGACACCGCGCTGCTGGGTCGCCTCGGCGGCGTGGTCCGCAAGGCCACCGAAGCGTTCGAGGCCTACGACTACACGACGGCCCTCGAAGTCAGCGAGAAGTTCTTCTGGGAGTTCTGCGACGACTACCTCGAGCTGGTGAAGGAGCGCGCGTACGCCGAAGCGGGGGACGCCTCCGACTCGGCCCGCGCCACCCTCGCGTTCGCCCTCCAGGTCCAGCTCCGGCTGCTCGCCCCGTTCCTGCCCTACGTCACCGAAGAGGTGTGGTCGTGGTGGCAGGAGGGTTCGGTGCACCGCGCCCCGTGGCCGACGGTCAACGAGCTCGGTTCGCCGGCCGCGTCCGACGGGTCGATCATCGACTCGGTCGCCGCTGCGCTGGGGGGCATCCGTGGCGCCAAGTCGCAGGCCAAGGTCACCATGAAGACGCCGCTGTCCCGCGTCGAGGTCACCGGCCCCGAGAAGGCGGTCCGTGCCGCCGAGCTCGCCCAGCGCGACCTGATCGCCGCCGGCAAGATCATCGGCGACCTGGTCTTCACCGTCGACGAGTCCGCCACCGAGATCAAGGTCTCCGCGGAGATCGCCGAGGTCGAAGAAGCTCCTGCGGCACCGGCTGAGTGATGCTGGTCCGGTTCGTGGCCGCGGTGGCGGTGGTGCTCGTCGCCGCCACCGGCTGCCGCGCCACCGAGTGGCCCTCGGATGCCGATCAGGCGCAGTTCTGCGAGGACATGACCGGGACCCAGTTCCGGGAGAGCGGGATCGACGACCTGATCGTGCATCACGGGACGCCCCGGGACCTGCCCTTCGAGGCGCGCCGCTACCTGCTCGACCTGGCCGACGGCAACGAGACCGACCCCGTCGGCGAGCAGGCGCTCGCGAAGTACGTCACCGACCACTGCTGACCAGCGGTCAAGCAGAACAGGTCAGGCGGACTTCTTCTTGGGCTTCGCCTCGCGCAGGATCAGCGTCGGCGCCACGTCGTTGTCGACGACGTCGCGGGTGATGATGACCTTCTCCACGTCGCCACGGCTCGGGACGTCGTACATCACGTGGAGGAGGACCTCCTCGATGATGGCGCGCAGCCCACGAGCACCGGTGCCCCGCTCGAGAGCCTTGTCGGCGATGCCCTGGATGGCGTCGTCGGAGAACTCCAACTCGACACCGTCGAGGTCGAAGAGCTTCTTGTACTGCTTCGTCAGCGCGTTGCGCGGCTCGGTGAGGATCTGCACGAGCGCCGCCTGGTCGAGCGGGCTGACGCTCGCGATCAGGGGCAGTCGACCGATGAACTCCGGGATCAGGCCGAACTTGGTGAGGTCCTCGGGACGCACCTTGCTCAGCAGGTCGTCCGCAGCACGCTCGGCCTCGCCACGCGGCTCGGCCGTGAAGCCCAGTGACTTCTTGCCGACGCGCTGCTCAATGATGTGCTCGAGCCCGGCGAAGGCACCGCCGACAACGAACAGGATGTTCGTGGTGTCGATCTGGATGAACTCCTGGTGCGGGTGCTTGCGGCCGCCCTGCGGAGGCACCGAGGCGGTGGTGCCCTCGATGATCTTCAGCAGCGCCTGCTGCACGCCTTCACCGGAGACGTCGCGGGTGATCGACGGGTTCTCGGCCTTGCGGGCGACCTTGTCGATCTCATCGATGTAGATGATGCCGGTCTCGGCCTTCTTGACGTCGTAGTCAGCAGCCTGGATCAGCTTGAGCAGGATGTTCTCGACGTCCTCGCCGACATAGCCGGCTTCGGTCAGTGCCGTGGCGTCCGCGATCGCGAACGGGACGTTGAGCATCCGGGCCAGCGTCTGGGCGAGGTAGGTCTTGCCGCAACCGGTCGGGCCGATCACGAGGATGTTGGACTTCGAGACCTCGACGACCTCGTCCTTGTGCTTGCCCGACCCACCGGGGCCGACGCCGGGCGAGACGCCCGCCTGGACCCGCTTGTAGTGGTTGTAGACCGCCACCGCGAGGGACTTCTTGGCCTGCTCCTGCCCGATGACATACGAGTTCAGGAACTCGAAGATCTCCTTGGGCTTCGGCAGGTCAGCGAGCTCGACCTCGGAGCCCTCGGCGAGCTCCTCTTCGATGATCTCGTTGCACAGGTCGATGCACTCGTCACAGATGTAGACACCCGGACCAGCGATGAGCTTCTTGACCTGCTTTTGGCTCTTGCCACAAAACGAGCACTTCAGCAGGTCGCCACCGTCACCGATGCGTGCCACGGGTCCTCCTCAGATGTGAACTCCCCGACGGTACTCCCTGTCGCGCCCCGGAGGGGGCGTGACACCAGGTGTACGTCGAGGAGGTCATCGGGTCCTTCAAGATCAAGCGTGAAATCAGACGAGTACGGGGGTCTTGAGGGACTCAAGAATGGAGTCGATCAAGCCGTACTCGATCGCACCCTGAGCGGTGAGGATCTTGTCGCGCTCGATGTCGCGGCTCACCTCTTCCATCGACCGGTTCGAGTGGTCGCTGATCATTTTCTCCAGAAGTTCCCGCATCCGGAGGATCTCGTTGGCCTGGATCTCGATGTCCGAGGTCTGGCCGAACGTGCCCTCGGTGTAGGGCTGGTGGATCAGGATCCGGCTGTTGGGCAGCGCCAGGCGCTTGCCCTTGGCACCCGAAGCGAGCAGGATCGCCGCCGCCGAGGCCGCCTGGCCGATGCACACGGTCTGCACATCGGGCTTGATGAACTGGATCGTGTCGTAGATCGCCGTCAGCGCGGTGAAGGAACCACCGGGGCTGTTGATGTAGATGCTGATGTCCTGGTCGGGGTTCATCGACTGCAGGCACAGCAACTGGGCGATGACGGCGTTCGCGACGTCATCGGAGATCGGCGAGCCGAGGTAGATGATCCGGTCCTCGAACAACTTGCCGTAGGGGTCGATGCGCCGGAACCCGTAGGAGGTGCGCTCTTCCCACTGGGGGATGTAGTAGTTCATCAGCTCAGTCCTTCTTGTGGGCCGGACGGCCCTCGTCGACGGCTTCCCGGGCGCTCTTGACCACCTTGTCGACCAGGCCGTACTCCTGCGCCTCGGCGGCCGTGAACCAGCGGTCACGGTCGGCGTCGTTGGTGACCTGCTCGACGGTCTGCCCGGTGTGCTCGGCGATGAGGTCGAGGAGCACCTTCTTGATGTGCAGCGACTGCTGCGCCTGGATCTTGATGTCCGAGGCGGATCCGCCCATGCCGGAGGACGGCTGGTGCATCATGATCCGCGCGTGGGGCAGCGCGTACCGCTTGCCCTTGGCGCCGGCGCAGAGCAGGAACTGGCCCATCGAGGCAGCCAGGCCCATGCCGACCGTGGCGACGTCGTTGGGGATGTAGTTCATCGTGTCGTAGATCGCCATGCCGGCGTCCACGGAGCCACCGGGGCTGTTGATGTGCAGGAAGATGTCGGCTTCGGGATCCTCTGCCGACAGCAGCAGCAGCTGGGCGCAGATCGCGTTGGCGTTCTGGTCGCGCACCTCGGAACCGAGGAACACGATCCGCTCGCGGAGCAACCGGCTGTAGATGTTGTCGTCGAGGAAGCTGATCCCCGCCGCGCCGTTCATCTGAGGGCCTCGCTCGGGGCCACCGGGAAACTGAGTCACGACGGTGACACTAGCCTCCCCGGGGGACAGAACCACGCGATAACACCCCCTGTTCGCCGACAGCAGATTTAGCGCTCGGCTGCGGCCTTCAGCCCCGCCACCGTGGTGGCCATCCCCGCCTCGAGCTCATCGGCGTGTTCGACACCGCCACCGAGGAACGCCGATGCGAACACCTTGCTCATCAGTGTGTTGCCCGAGGGCACCGGCCGGCGGTGGACCACGCGGGTCGCCTCGCCCTCGGCCGCCAGCTCCCAGACCCATTGCGCCCCACTGGACTTGGTGTCCCAGACCAGCCGCCGGCCCGGATCCAGGGCGGCCACGACCGAACGTGTGGGCCAGACGACGGCCTTGCGCCGGTTGATGCCGAGGTACCACTGGCCGGGGCGAAGCCCGCCGCGCTTGAGCGGAATCATCGAGATCGTCTCGGGACTCCACTGCGCCATCTGCTTGAAATCGGTGAGCAGCGCCCACACCTGGTCAGCGGTCGCATCGATCAGCGCCTCGGCGTGAAGCTCGCGGGCTGCCTCTCCGGTCGTCATGGAGGCCATCTTGGCAATAACTTCCGCCGAAGTCATGACGTTGTGTCGGTGACTGTCCGGGTCGGTCGCGCCCACCGCCGCACCCTGGAGGTCCCTTGTCTGCCCGGTTCTGTGGTGACTGTGGCGTCGATCTGCCGCCGACTGACCGGTTCTGCACCAGTTGCGGCGCACCCAACGCAGCACCCGTGACCCAGGCAGCCTTCCTCCCGCCGCCGCCGCCCCCTCCCCCGCCTGCCCCGCCGCCCGCCTTCCTGCCCGCAACGGCACCCACGAGCCCGCGTCGTCGTACCGCCCTGCTGGTCGGCGTCGGGGTCGTGGTCCTGGTCCTCGCGATCGTCTCGGGCGGTCTGACCGTCTGGCTGCTCAACCGTGGCGATGACGGCGGCCCGAGCGCGGATCGCGCGGGCGGCCTCAACGTGATGCCCGCGTCCATCGACAACGGCGTGTCCGTGCTCGGCGAACCCGGCCGGGTCTGGGACTTCGAGGCCGATGACGTGGTCGACGGCGGACGCTTCCAGCCGATCTACCCCTGGAGTACGGACGAACAGTTCCTCCCAACGGCCCTCGCAGTCGGCGACACGCTCGTGACCTCGGTCATCAGCGGCGACGGCGAGGACCAGGAACTCGTGGCCCTGGCGCCGGACGGCTCCGTACGCTGGCACGAGGCCGGCAGCAAGGTCGGGACGACCTGCTGGACTCCCGACGACCAGCACCTGCTCTGTCGCGACGACGACGAACTCCGCATGCTGGATCCGCACACCGGGCGCGTCACCGGCTCCTCGCGTCTGGAGCCCCTGTTCGGGCTCGACCCCGTGATCATCAACGGCGTGCTGTACGTCGTGGGCGCCGGCTCGGACATCGATGGCGACGGGTACGGCGACGGGGTGACCGTCGCCGCGCTCGATCCCCTGACCCTCGACGAGCACTGGAACACCCCGGTCCCGGGGTCGGCCGACTGGGGTCTGAGCGAGCCCGACGGCGAAATCCTGGTCGACGGCGGCAGCCTCGTCGTCTCGATCGCGGACCTCGGCGTCGGGGACGGCCGCGTCGTCGAGGTGAACCGGGCCAACGGCACGATCATCGGCAGCAACTTCCTCGACTACAACGACTACGTCGAAGGCCCTTGGCGCATCAACGCCACCTACGACGAGCCAGTTCGCGTTTACCAGAACGGCGAACTCGTCCTCGAGCGGGAAGGGGACCTCTGGTCCACCCGGGGCGGTCCGAACATCGTGAACGGCACCATCGGCATCAACGGCACCCTGTACGACGTCACGACCGGCGATGTCGTGTGGGAACGCGAAGACCTCGAGGCCCGCGAGTACTCGTCGTTCTACTGGTCCGAGGACCGGGAGCAGGTGCTGGTCAACGGGGACGGCGACGTGACGGCCCTCGACGCCACGGATGGCACGACCCAGTGGACCTACGACGGGATCCACCAGGGCCTGACCGAAACCCGCGATGCCTTCCTGCTGTCCACCAATGACCCCTACCAGGTCCTGGCGATCGACCGGAAGACCGGCGAGACGACCTGGAGCCGCAGCGTCGAAGACCTGGCAGGCAGCGCCGACGATGCCGAGGACTACGTCAACAGCACGGTCTACCGCACCGGGCCGAGCATCTCCGTCATCGGCTTCCACAAGGTCCGCGGATACACCGAATTCCCTGCCATGAAGGGTTCCGGCCGGACGGATGACGACGACGGCACGGCGTACGTCACCGCCTGCGGCGCGCCGCCCGAGTTCATCCCGACCGCGTCGACGACCAAGTACGGCGGCGTGGCCATCACCTACACCGTCAAGGCCACGTGCGACGGCGGCCAGTGGCTGAACCACAGCCAGCTGAGCGTGCCGTTCCTGGTGGGCGGCTACGCCTACGCGTCGGGTTACTTCGACTTCAGCGAGGAGCCGTACTGGATTCCGGAGGACGGCGAGGACCTCGAACTGGTCTACCCGTTCGAGAACACCCAGGTCCCCGAACCGCGGTTCGACCAGGCGATCCAGGAGGACGACGGCACCGGCAAGGTGGTTCAGGTGCCGTGCGAACCGGGTCCCGAGAACCACGAGGGCGCGGTACCCAACGACCCGTCGTACGGCGCCGACCCCGACGACCCGACGACCGCCGACGGCGCCCCGGACGAGTCGACCGACGAGGACCGCGACGAGACCGCCCTCGAGGCGCTGCAGCGGATCGCTGACGAGGACGCCACAGCTGTCGGCGCGCTCGGCACCAACTGGACGGCACAGTTGTCATCCAAGAAGCCGGGCACGGCCGACGACGGGAAGATCTACGACTCCTACGACGACATCCTCGCCCTGCACCTGCAGCACCGCGCGCGCTACCCGGACTCGTGGCTGGTCTACAGCAACGACTGGGTCGGCAGTTTCGGACCGTCGAGCCAGAACTACTGGGTCACGCTGAGCGGACAGGCCGAGGCCACGAGCCGGCCGATCCTGCGCTGGTGCCAGGACGAGGGCTGGGGCCTGGGCGACTGCTGGGCCAAGCGCCTCCAGCACAGCGGCGACCCGGAGCTGAACACCGACAAGAACGAACCCGACGACCGCAACAACTGAGGCCCGCATCGGTTGTTGCGATGCGGTGATCAGGGAATCGCCAGGAGAAACGGTACGACCGCCACCACGGCCGCCAGCACTCCCAGGACAAGCCCGCTCGTCCGGTCGGCGAACATCCAGCCGAGGGCTCCGAGCGTGGCCGCAACGCCGCCGGGGACACCGACGAACAGCGCCAGCACGTAGCCCAGGCCTAACCACGGACTGTCGGACGTGTCGGTGGCGGTCAGGTACCAGATGACGACGGAGGCAAGCACCTCGAGAGCACCAACGACGAGCGAGATCACGCTGGTCACGACGGCAGCGCGGCGGGTCGGCGACACGGGGCGCGGAGCGGATCCAGGAACGGGCTCGTTCATGTTTCAAGCCTCGCGGCGGTGGGGTCTTGCGTCGTGAGTAGCGCTGCTCAGCCGGACTGGCCCAGATGGGTCACCGGAGGTCAGGCGATGCTCGGAGTGCACAGCCAGCGCTCGAGAGCGGTGTGCACGTCGGGGTGGTTGAGCAGGCCGAAGTGGTCGGTGTTCGGCAGACGCAACACCTCGGCGCCGGGAAACAGGTTGGTTCCCCTGCGCTTGTCGCGACCCGTCGCCGAGTGCGGGGTCACCAGCAGGTCACCGATCGCCCGCGAGAGGGGATGCTGCGGCGTCCGCGCCAGGGTCGCCGACACGAGTCGGTAGCGGGCGTGGGGCAGCGGCGGGACGTCCTCGGCGAGCCCCTCGATGAGGTCGTGGATCCCGGGCGCCTGGCGGTCGATGATCCGCCCGAAGGCAGCCACCTCCGGTGCCCGCGCGAGAGTTCGACTGGCCCGGTCGGCGCTCACCGCGAACCAGGAACCCAGGTGCGGCGTCCCCAGGGTGACCACGTCGCTGACCAGGTCGGTCCAGGCCGCCGGGGCGTTGCCCTCGGCGACCACGGCCGAGGACGCCCGCATGATCAGGCCGCCGAGCGAGTGCCCGACCAGGGCGATGCGGGTGACCTCGGTGGGCCACGCGTCGACGAGGCGCTGGACCAGCGCGGCGAGCGCGACGCCGTTCTCGCGCAGCGCCAGACCGGTGTTGGCGCGCAGGTAGACAGGGGTCCAGCCCTGCCGGGCCACCGTCTCGCCGTACGTCGTTCCGGTGCGGTCGCGGTGGTGGTTCCAGTAGGCCTCGTTCTCACAGAGGCCGTGCAGGAAAATGACGAGCTGTCCGGTGGCATCAGGGAACGCCGAAGCCACCCCGTCCGGCGTGAGTACGACGTCACGGCCCTCGTGGCGCACGCCCATCTCGATCGCGAGATGGGGGTGGTCGCGGGTCAGCTCCTCGCCGATCAGTCCGTTGATGGCGGCGCGCACGAAGCGGCCGCGGCTCGAATCGTCCAGGGCCGGTCCGACGCCCGCTTCGCCCAGCCGGGAGAGTCCAGCGCTGGCGCCCCGGGCCGACAGTCCGATCGCTCCGTAGACCAGGGCCGAGATGCCCAGGTGCAGGGTCTCGACCGGCAGTGCGGCGGGACCGGCCACGCGCGCCACGCGGTGGGCACGCCGGGCGATCGCCGTGTGCGTGTCACGCGCGGTCGCGACGACGAGGTCGTCGACCACGGAGGCCGCCAGCGCGAGGGCGTCGACGACGCTCGGTTCCTGCTTCATGGAGAAAGACTACCGCCTTCAGTGCACAGTTGTGCACTGAAGGCGGTAGTGACGTTCGTCCTGCGGGCGGCTCAGGCCTGCGTCGGGTCCACGGCGGGCTCGACAGCGGGGTCCACGGCGTCCTCAGCGTCCTCGGCGTCGACGACCACGTGGTCGGCGACCTCGGGCTCGTCCTCACCGATGGTGCCGTCGCCGCGCAGGTTCTTCAGCTCGACCGGGTTGCCCGACTCGTCGGTGACGGTCGCGCCCTCGACGAGCAGCTGCAGCGCCTTGCCGCGGCGGATCTCCTGGACCAGGTCCGGCACGTGGTTGTGCTCGAACATGTGGTTCACGAACTCCTGCGGGTCCTGGCCGGACTGCTGCGCACGACGGATCATGTGCTGCGTGAGCTCGGCCTGGTCGACGCCCATCTCTTCCTTGTCGGCGATCTCGTCGAGCAGGAACTGGGCGGCCACGGCGTCGCGCACGCGACGGTCGAGGTCAGCCTCGAACTCCTCCTGGGTCTGGCCCTCCTCCTCGAGGTACTTCTCGAGGGTGAGGCCCGACATCACGAGCTGCTGCTCGAGGTTCTCGCGACGAGCGTTGAGCTCCTCGGTGACCATGGTCTCGGGCAGCGGGACCTCGACCTGCTCGAGGAGCGACTCGAGGACGGCGTCGCGAGCGGCCGCAGCCTGCTCGAGGCGCTTGCCGCGGGTCAGGCGCTCACGGACGTCCTCGCGCAGCTCGGCGAGCGTGTCGAACTCCGACGCCTCCTGTGCGAAGTCGTCGTCGAGCTCGGGGAGTTCCTGCTCCTGCACGCCGGTGACCTTGACCTTGACGTCGACGTCCTGGCCGACCAGGTCGCCGCTGACGAGCTGGGTGACGAAGTTCTTCTCCTCGTCGATGGCCGCACCCTCGAGGGCCTCGTCGAGACCGTCGATCATGCCGCCGTTGCCGACCTTGTACGAGAAGCCAGCGATCTCGGCACCCTCGACGACCTCGCCGTCCTGGGTGGCCACGAGGTCGATGACCACGAAGTCGCCCGACTTGGCGGGGCGCTCGACGTCGATCAGGGTCGCGAAGCGCTCACGCAGCGCGTCGACCTGCTCGGTGACGTCGTCGTCGGAAACAGCCAGGTCGTCGACCTTGGCCGACAGGCCGTCGTACGCCGGGAGGGTGATCTCGGGCTTGACGTCGACCTCGGCGGTGAACTCGAGGCCTTCGTTGTCCTCGAACTTCGTGACCTCGATGTCCGGCTGCGCCAGAGGGGTGAGGGAGTTCTCGGTGAGAGCCTCCATGTAGGCCTTCGGGAGCACGTCGTTGACGGCCTCGTCGAGGACGACGGCACGGCCGACCTGGCGATCGATGACCTGCGGCGGGACCTTGCCACGGCGGAAGCCGGGGACGTTGATCTGCTTGGCGATCTTCTGGTAGGCCGCGTCGAGGCTCGGCTTGAGCTCCTCGAAGGGCACCTCGACGGTCAGCTTGGCCCGGGTCGGGCTCAAGGTCTCGACGGCGCTCTTCACAGGTGTTCTCCTACTTGGTCAGTGGGTGGTGCACGGGCAGGTGCCCGCTGGTGCGATCGGGATGATCAGTCGTACTAATCAGTCGGGGCGACAGGACTCGAACCTGCGGTCTCCTGCTCCCAAAGCAGGCGCGCTAGCCACTACGCTACGCCCCGTCGGTGGCCCTTCTCGGCCGCACTTCGAGGGGATGACGGGAATCGAACCCGCGTAATCAGTTTGGAAGACTGAGGCTCTACCATTGAGCTACATCCCCGCGTGCGGAAGACCTCCCGCAAGCGGTAGTCATGGTGCCACATTGCCGGGTGTCAACCCCAACCGAGGCGCCCTCGTGGACGCGCCCGACAGCGGGGCTCAGGGGCGGCGGTGCACGACGAGCAGCGCCCGGTCGTCGTCGGGTGAACCCACGGCGTCGACCAGTCGGTCCGCCAGACCGTCCCAGGTGTGACGGAGCAGCGCCTCGGCCGTACCCATCATCCGGTCGATGCCGAGCTCGATGTCCTTGCGCGGCTCCTCGACCATTCCGTCGGTGTAGAGGAGCAGGCTGTCGCCCGGGTCGAGGCGCCCGGCGTAGCAGTCGTAGTCGACATCGTCGACGATGCCGAGGACCGGCCCTTCGGCACGGAGCACCTGCCAGCGGCCCGAGCCGGCGTGGCGCTGGACGGCCGGTGGGTGTCCCGCGCAACGCAGTTCGAACGCGCCGGACTCCAGGTCGATGGACACGTGGATGGCGGTCGCGAACCCTTCCTCCCAGTGACGCTGGAGGAGGTAGTCGTTGGCTGCCGGAAGGAACTGGCGCGGAGACAGCGCGCCGACCAGGCCACCCATCGCCCCGGAGAGTTGCAACGCGCGCGTGCCAGCCGCCTCTCCTTTGCCCGAGACATCGACCACGACCAGCTCGATCCGCTTGCCGTGGTCACTGGTCGTCGCGACCACGAAGTCGCCGGCGAACGGCGAGCCGCCCGCCGAGGAGAGGGCCGACTGGACCAGCCACGCATCGGGAAGGGTGGGAATCTCGCCCTGGGCGAGGATCCGGTCACGCAGGTCGACGAGCATCGTCTCTCCCCGCGTCGGGCCCACCCCGAGCTGGCTACGACGGCGCGCCACCACGATCACCGCGATGGTGAGCGCGTACATCACGACCACCGCCGTGAACATGCGCGTCGTCCACGTCTCCTGCAGCCAGGTGCCGACACTGAGCGTGACGAGGACGAACGCCGCGAACCAGGGCAGCGTCCGGCTGCTCAACAGCAGGACGCCCAGGATCAGCGGCATGAAGACGCCGTTCAGTGGTACGTCGACCGGGTCGCGCGCGATGCCGATGACGACGGCGACCGACACCAGGCCCAGGATGACGGCGATGCCCGTGTCCGAGATGGCCCACCGGCGACCGGCCCTGATCATCGGGCCGCCCGGGAGCGGAAGGCCGGCTGGCAGCGGGCACACCAGAACAGGTTGCGACCGGCGAGGACGTCGGCGCGGACGGCGCTGCCGCAGATGTGACAGGCCTGCCCGGTACGGCGATAGACGTAGACCTCTCCGCCGTGGTCGTCGACCCGCGGCGGACGGCCCATGGCTTCGGGCAGGTGCTCGCCCCGGACGGTGTCGATCCGTCCGGTGACCACACCCTCCTGCATGAGCACCACCAGATCCTCCCAGATCGCGCGCCACTGCGAGACCCGAAGTGTTCGCCCGGGTCGCAGCGGGTGGATCCGGTGGCGGAACAGCACCTCGGCGCGGTACACGTTCCCGACGCCGGCCAGCACCGCCTGGTCCATCAGCAGGGTGCCGATCGGCGCGGCGCTGCGGCCGATGCGCGCCCATGCCCGGTCCGGGTCGGCGTCCGCGCGCAGCGGGTCGGGACCGATCCGGGCGAGGACCGCGTCCTGCTCCTCGGGGGTCACCAGCGCGCAGGTCGTGGCACCCCTCAAGTCGGCGTACGCCGGCAGGGTGGTGCCGCTGGCCGACCGGATCAGCCTCAGCCGAACCTGCCCCACCGGGAGAGGTACGTCTGCTGCGGTGTCGTCCACCTCGAAGGTGCCGTAGAGACCGAGGTGGACGCGGACCAGACGGTCCGCGTCGAACCGGATGAACAGCTGCTTGCCCCAGGCGTCGGCATCGAGCAACCGGCTGCCGTCGAGGCGTGCGGCGCCGTCGGCGAACCGGCCCTGCGGGCTCCCCACCCGCACGACGTGGCCCCCGAAGACCTCGGTGATGCGATCAGCCAGGCGGTGGAGGGTGTGCCCCTCAGGCATCGCCGAGCCCGAGAGCAGACTCGGGCAGGGGCGGCAGGTCGCCAGTGGTTTCGTACGACGCCATCTGGCCGATGCGGCGCACGTGCCGCTCGTCGCCGGGGAACGGGGTGGAGAGGAAGACCTCGACGAGGCGGGTCATCTCGTCCAGCGTGTGCATCCGGCCGCCGACAGCGACCACCCATGCGTCGTTGTGTTCGCGGGCCAGCGCCGCCGTGTCCTCGGACCAGGCGAGGGCGGCACGGATGCCCTTGACCTTGTTGGCGGCGATCTGTTCGCCGTTGCCCGAACCGCCGATGACGACGCCGAGGCTGTCGAGCCCGGCGTCGCGGTCGGCGACGACGCCCTCAGCGGCGCGCAGGCAGAAGACCGGGTAGTCGTCGACGGCGTCGTAGACGAACGGGCCGTGGTCGACCGGCTCGTAGCCATGCTCGACGAGCCAGCCGGTCAGGTGGGACTTGAGCTCGAGGCCGGCATGGTCGCAGCCGAGGTGCACGCGCATGCCCGCATTCTCGCAGGTCTCACGCCTGGTGCAGGCGGCGGGCAGCTTCCGCGATGGAGCCGCTGATCGACGGGTAGACCGTGAAGGTGTGGGCCAGCTGGTCGGCGGTGAGCCGCTCCGTGACGGCCAGCGCGACCGGGTGGATCAACTCCGAGGCCCGCGGCCCGACGACCACGCCGCCGAGCAGGTTGCGCGACCCCGGTGCGACGAACAACTTCACGAAGCCGTCGGTGATGCCCTGCATCTTCGCGCGGGCATTGGTGGCCAGCGGTTGCATCACGACGTCGGCGAGGACCTCGCCGGCATCGACCTGTTTCTGCGTGACACCGACCGTCGCGATCTCGGGGGCGGTGAAGACGTTCGAGGAGACCACGGAGAGGTCGAGCGGCTTGACCGCGTCGCCCAGGAAGTGGGCCATCGCAATCCGCCCCTGCATGGCCGCAACGGATGCCAGCATGAAGACGCCGGTGCAGTCCCCGGCGGCATAGACGCCGCGGGCAGCGGTCCGCGAGACCCGGTCGACCTTGACGAAACCCCCTTCGTCGAGGATCACGCCCGCTTCCTCCAGGCCGAGTCCGGCGGTGTTCGGGACCGAGCCGAGCGCCAGGATGCAGTGCGACCCGGTGACCTCACGACCATCGGCGAGCGTCACCGTGACGACGTCCCCCGACCGGGTCACCGACTGCATCCGGGACTGGCCGAGCACGGTCATTCCGCGTCGCGTCGAGACGTCCTCGAGCACCTGGGCGGCATCGGGGTCCTCGCCCGGAAGAACGCGTTCACGCGAGGAGACGAGGGTGACCGGGATGCCGAGCGCCTGGTAGGCGCTGGCGAACTCCGCCCCGGTGACGCCCGACCCGACGACGATCATGTGCTCCGGAACGGTGTCGAGGTCGTAGACCTGCTCCCAGGTCAGGATCCGCTCACCGTCGGGCTGAGCCGTCGGGAGTACGCGCGGCGCGGCTCCCGTTGCGATCAGGATCGCGCCGGCGTCGTACGACTGCTCGGAGCCGTCGGCGAGCGTCGCGATCACCTTCGCGGGACCGTCCAGACGACCGCGACCGTGGACCACGGTCACGCCCTCGCGGGCGAGCCGACCCTCGATGTCGGCCGACTGCGCCTGCGCGAGGGCCTTGACCCGGTCATTGACCCGACGCAGGTCCACCGTCGGGTGGTCGACCTCGATGCCGAGCTCGCCGGCTTCGATGAGGTCGGTCATCACCTCGGCGGTCGCGATCAGCGTCTTGCTGGGCACGCAGTCGGTGAGCACCGCCGAGCCGCCGATGCCGTCGGAGTCGACGACCACGACCTCGGCTCCGAGTTGGGCCGCGACCAGCGCAGACTCGTAGCCGCCAGGGCCGCCACCGACGATCACGACGCGCGTCATGGTCTGGTCCGACTCAGAGGTGGATCATGTGGCCGGCGATCCCGTGGATCGCCTCCTTGACCGCCTCGGAGAGCGTCGGGTGGGCGAAGACGTTGCGACCGACCTCGTCCGCGGTGAGGTCCCACTTCTGGGCCAGGGTGAGCGCAGGCAGCATCTCGGTCACGTCGGGTCCGATCATGTGGGCGCCGAGGATCTCGTTGTACTCGGCGTCGGCGACGATCTTCACGAAGCCGACACCCTCGCCCAGGCCCTGGGCCTTGCCGTTGGCCGAGAACGGGAACGTGGCCGTCTTGACGTCGTACCCCTTGTCCTTCGCCTGCTGCTCGCTGTAGCCGAAGGAGCCGATCTGCGGCTGGCAGTACGTCGCCCGCGGGATGAAGTCGTAGTCGACCGGCATCGTCTCGGCGCCGGCGATCGTCTCGGCGGCCACCATCGCCATGGCGTCAGCGACGTGGGCGAGCATCATCTTCGCGGTGACGTCGCCGATGGCGTAGACGCCTTCGACGTTGGTGCGGCAGTACTCGTCGACCGCGATGGCACCGCGCTCGGTGAGCTCGACGCCGGTGCTCTCCAGGCCGTAGCCCTCCAGGCGCGGCGCGAAGCCGAAGGCGGCGAGGAACTTGTCGGCCTCGATGACCGTCTCCTCGCCACCGGCGGCAGGAGCAATGCGGACCTTGACGCCCGAGCCGGTGTCCTCGACGCCCTTGACGGCGGTCGAGGTCAGCACCTTCACGCCGAGCTTCTTGTAGTGGCGGGCGAGCTCCTTGGACACGTCGGCGTCCTCGGTCGGCACCATTCGGTCGAGGAACTCCACGATGGTCACGTCGACACCGAAGTTCTTCATCACGTAGGCGAACTCGACACCGATCGCGCCCGAGCCACCGATGATCATCGAGGAGGGGATGTTCTCGTCGAGGATCTGCTCCTCGTAGGTGACGATGTTCTTGCCGTTGACCTCGACGCCAGGGACCGAACGCACGGTCGCGCCGGTGGCGATGATGAGGTTGTCGCAGGTGTACTCCGCGGTCGAGCCGTCGTTGAGCGCCACCGAGACCGCCTTCGGGCCGGTGAGCGTGCCCCAGCCGTCGATCTCGGTGATCTTGTTCTTCTTCATCAGGAAGTGGACGCCCTTGACGATCCCGGCGCTCACCTGGCGGGAGCGCGCGTGGGTCGGTCCGTAGGACATCGTCGCGTCACCCTCGATGCCGTACTTGGCCTTGTCGTGGGTCAGCGTGTGGGCGAGCTCGGCGTTCTTGAGCAGCGCCTTGGACGGGATGCAGCCGACGTTGAGGCACACACCGCCCCAGTACTTCTTCTCGATGACAGCAACGGTCTTGCCGAGCTGCGACGCGCGGATTGCGGCGACGTAGCCCCCGGGGCCAGCACCAAGGACGAGGACATCGAAGTGGGTCACGCGACCAGCCTAGACGGTATGGATTGACCGCTCGCCAGGTGTGAGGGGTTGCGGGCCGGGGCCTCACTCACAAGATTCGTGGGTTACCGAGCAGGGGCCGCCTGCTCGGCCTATCCGACAATTGTGGGAGGCCCCGGTGTTTACCGAGCGTACGAGTGTTGGGCTCGACGTGCACGCCCGATCTGTTGCGGCAGCGGCGATCGATGGCGTCACGGGCGAACTGTTCCAAACCAAGCTGACCCCGTCCTACGACGATGTCCGGTCCTGGCTCGCCAAGCTGCCCGGCCCGGTCGCTGTGGCCTACGAGGCCGGCCCGACGGGTTTCGGGCTTTACCGGCACCTGAGCGAGTCAGGAATCCGATGCGAGGTCGTCGCGCCCTCGAAGCTGCAGAAGCCTGCCGGTGACCGGGTCAAGACTGACGCCAAGGACGCGATCCACTTGGCCCGACTGCTGCGACTCGACGAGGTCACAGCCGTGTCGATCCCCACCGTCGATCAGGAAGCGGCCCGCGATCTGGTTCGTGCGCGGGAGGACTGTAGGGGTGATCTGATGCGGGCGCGGCATCGTTTGTCGAAGCTGTTGTTGAGGCACGGGATCGTCTACTACGGCGGCAACGCGTGGACCGGTAAGCACGACATGTGGCTGCGCAACGAAGCACTCCCGCAGCTAGGGATGCGGGCGACCCGGTTGACCTTCGATTCCGACTACGAGGCCACCCTCGCGACCAAGTCCCGCAGGGACCGCATCGACGTCGCGATCGAGGAGATGGCCGCTGACAGCGAGTTCACCCCGCTGGTGCACCGGCTCGGCTGTCTTCGCGGGGTAGGCACCCTGACCGGGTTCGCATTGGCAGTCGAGGTCGGTGACTGGCACCGGTTCACCGGAAACACCATCGGGTCGTTCGTGGGCCTGGTGCCGTCCGAGCACTCCTCGGGCCAGTCCCGGTCGCAGGGTTCGATCACCAAGACGGGAAACGGGCATGCACGCCGGCTGCTCGTCGAGGCCGCTTGGCACCACCGGACCAGATACCGGGTCGGGAAGACGATGCGTGATCGCTGGGACCTGGCCCCAGCAGCCGCCAGGATCCGCGGCGACGAGGGCAATCACCGCCTTCACCAACGCTGGGTCAAGTTCATCGATCGCCGTAAACGCAGCACCGTTGCCAACGTCGCAATCGCCCGTGAACTCGCGGGCTGGTGCTGGTCCTTGGCCGTGATGGAGGACTGATCCCACAGTCTGCTTCGTTGCTGAGACCGGGCTGGTGACAGCGCGTGGAGCGACCCGCGAAACTACTATGAGCAGCCGTCACTGGCGGCGATGCTCGCTCCTAGACAAGCGGTCCCGCTCCAGCCGAACCGACCGTCCTGCGGTAACCAACCCGCGCATATCAGTCTGACCGCGCGTCGCCAACGACACGCTCGCCAGCACCCACCAGCAGCGAAGCTCGAGGCGCCCGCCCGGGACAACCAGGACGGGCGCCTCACCCTGCCCTTGACAAGAGATCCCTACATATCAGTAGGCCCCACCCTTGTGTCCGTCATCACGTTCAGGGCAGAGTTCCGCCTACTCTCGGGTAGGGCGGCATGGGGCCGCTCCCCTTCAGCCAAGGAGCAGCTCCAGCATGTCTCGGATTCTCGGAATCATCGCTGCCTGCGCGCTCGCTTTTGCGACGCTCACGCAGATCCCCCTCCCGGCCGCACAGGCCGCTCCGGTCAAGGCCCAGTCCGCCGGTCTGCTCGACGTGATCGTCACGCTCAAGCCGACGGCCGACGCGCAGGCGACCGCCAACGCCCTCGTGACGAACAAGGGCGGCCAGGTCACCCACGTCTACCAGAACGCGATCAACGGCTTCGCGGCCACGCTGACTGACACGCTCCTCACGGTGCTCCGCGGTGACGCCCGGATCCAGTCGATCGAACTCGACCGCACCCTGCGGATCAACGACACCCAGACCCCCACGCCCAGCTGGGGCCTGGACCGCGTCGACCAGCGCAACCTGCCGCTGAACAACGCGTACACCTACAACACCACCGCCTCGGGCGTGGACGTGTACGTCGTCGACACCGGCATCCTCACCACGCACCCCGACTTCGGCGGGCGCGCGGTCCACGGCACCGACGCGATCGACGGTGACAGCAACGCGACCGACTGCAACGGCCACGGCACCCACGTGTCCGGCACCATCGGCGGCAACGCCTACGGCCTCGCCAAGCAGACAAAGCTGATCGGCGTCCGCGTCCTCGACTGCAACGGCTCGGGCGCCACGTCCGCCGTGATCGCCGGTCTCGACTGGGTCGTCGCCAACCACCAGGCCGGCAAGTCAGCCGTCGCCAACATGAGCCTCGGCGGTGGCGCCTCCACGACCCTCGACGCCGCCGTGCGTCGCGTGATCGCCGACGGCGTCACCATGGCCCTCGCCGCCGGTAACGAGAACTCCGACTCCTGTGGTGTCTCCCCGGCCCGCGTCGCCGAGGCCCTGACCGTCGCCGCGAGCGACCGCAACGACGCCCGCGCCAGCTTCTCCAACCGCGGCACCTGCGTCGACCTGTTCGCCCCCGGCGTCGACATCACCTCGGCCTGGCTGAACAACGGCACCAGCACGATCAGCGGTACGTCGATGGCGTCCCCGCACGTCGCCGCGGCCGCTGCGCTCTACCTGGCCACCCACCCGGGCGCCTCGCCCGCCACGGTGAACTCCGCGGTCCTCGCCGCCACCACCAAGGGCAAGATCACCGGCACCGCGCGCACCTGCGTGCTGCTCATCATCTGCTCGGCGGCCACCCCGGCCAACCACCTGCTCTACACCGGCAGCTGACGCCCTCGCGGCGTACGACGTCACACCCACGGCAGGCACTAGCCTGTCGCCGTGACGTCGTACGCCGCTTACGGCACCAACCTCGACCCGGCCCGCATGGGCGAGAGGTGCCCCCATTCGCCCCTGCAGACCACCGGGTGGCTCACCGGGTGGCGGCTCACGTTCGGTGGCGAGGAGCACGGTTGGGACGGCTCCCTGGCCACGATCGTGCAGGACCCGTTCGAGCAGGTCTTCGTCGCTGTGTACGACGTCAGCCCGCTCGACGAGCCGAACCTGGACCGCTGGGAATCGGCCGACTCCGGCCTCTACCGCCGCACGAAGGTCCGGATCGCGACCCTGGTCGGCGAGGTCGTGGCGTGGACCTACGTCCTGGACGCCTATGAGGGCGGGTTGCCCTCGGCGTCGTACCTCGGTGTCCTGTCGAACGCCGCCGAAGCCGCCGACGCCCCCGCCGACTACGTGAACGCGCTGCGTCGTCGCGCGTGCCGCTCCACCGGCCTCTGAGGGCGTGACCCCGCAGAACGTGAATCGTTGTCACGTTCATGCGCATGCCCCGCCTGGCCGCCCTCTGTGGCTCCCTGCTCCTGGCCACCACGGTCGCCGCGTGCGGCACCGTCCAGAACGTCCCGGACGACGTCCCGCCCGTTGACGTCGCCCAGGACCTGCCGGTGGCCGTCCGCCCGGCGGAGCCCGGCCTGCGCTCGGTGATGTGGGTCGGCAACAACTGGGACGGCACCGCGAGCATCGTCGACGCCAACTCCCTCGAGGTCCTCAAGCGGGGCGTGAACCTGATCCCGGACAAGGCCCAGGAGAAGCAGGCCATCCTGCTCAACCCGGTCTCGACGGTCTTCTACCTCGCCATCAACGCAGGCCCCGGCCAGGGCCACGACCAGTACGTCGACGACATGTTCACCACGATGGACGGCAAGTACCTCGCCGTCTCCCGGCCGAGCTTCGCCGACGTCGTCTGGATCGACATCGCCAAGGCAACCGCTGGCCGCACCGACTCCATCGTGCGCGAGCAGCAGATGGACGGCTACCGCACCGACCACATGCAGATCTCCAACGACGGCCGCCGCCTCCTGGTCTCCGACTCCACCAAGCGCCAGGTCATCGAGTACTCCATGGTCAACGCGACCGTGGACGGCAAGGCGATCAAGCTCGGCGACCGGCTGCGGACCTTCCCCTCCGGCGAGACGCCCCACGAGAGCAACTACACCGAGGACGGCGAGCGGATCCTGCACGCCTCCATCGGCCGCGTCTACACACCGGTCGACGACGTGAATCCGGTCGACGGCACCCTGCTGGGCCTCTCTCTCAACAAGTTCGGTCTCGGCGGCCTCGTCCCCATCCTGAGCAAGTTGCCGTGGGACGTCCTCGATGAAGCCGTCAAGGCAGACCGCTGGCTGCAGTACGTCGCCACCGACGACTTCGAGGTCCTCGAGCGCTGGAACATCGGGCACGAACTGGCCGAGGCCGGCCACCCGGGCATGAGCAGCGCGGTCCGCCCCGTGGCGGTCCACCCCGCCGGCCGGTACCTCTACCTCCAGGTCTCCTTCCTGCACGGGTACGTCGTCTTCGACACCCAGGCCGCGGACCTGAACGGGACGATGGACTACACCCTCGGCGGCGAGACCGAGCCGACGACCGGCGCGGTGGTCGACGTCGTACAACTCGAGAACCGTGTGCCGAACATGCTGCTCGAGCAGTACGTCAACGACTCCGCCCACCACGGCCTCGCGATCAGCGCCGACGGCGAGACCCTCTGCGCTGCCGGCACGATGGACGACTACGCCGCGCTGGTCGACTCCGAGACGGGCGAGGCGACGTACTTCGACGAGACCACCACCGGCCACCACTACGGCAAGCCGTACTGGACGACCGAAGGCCTCAACGAGACCTGCTGGGTGTCGCTGTCCGATGACGACGCGGTCGCGGTGCTCTCCACGGACACGATGGAGGAAGTGGCCTACCTGCCCGTCGGCAACCACCCGCAGCGGGTTCGTCACGGGTACGTCCCGGAACTCCTCGCTGCCGCTTGGTGACGGACTAGAGTCGCGTCCGTGACCGAGTCGACCTCGCCGTACTCCCTGGCCGATGCGGCCGCCGCCCGTCTGGCCGAACTGACCGGAGTGGCGCGCCACGACGTCGCGCTCGTGCTCGGCTCGGGGTGGCTGCCCGCCGCCGACGCCCTCGATCCGACCGGTGAGAACACCACCGAGATCGACGTGACCGACCTGCCGGGCTTCGCCGCCTCGGCAGTGGTCGGGCACTCAGGGAAGATCCGCTCGATCCGGCTGCCGGGTGTCGACGGCGCCGATGACAGGTACCTCCTCGCCTTCCTCAGCCGGACCCACTACTACGAGGGCAAGGGTGTCCCGGCCGTCGTGCACGGTGTGCGGTCGGCCGCGGCCGCTGGCTGCCGCGCCATCGTCCTCACCAACGGGTGCGGCGGCCTCAAGGAGACCTGGACGCCGGGCACCCCCGTGCTGATCAGCGACCACATCAACCTGACCGGCCAGTCCCCCATCGTCGGCGCCAACTTCGTCGACCTCACCGACCTCTACTCCGCACGCCTGCGCGACCTGTGTCGGACCGTCGAGCCGACCCTGGACGAGGGCGTCTACGTCCAGTTCACCGGCCCCCACTACGAGACGCCCGCCGAGGTCCGGATGGCCGGGATCCTCGGCGGACACCTCGTCGGCATGAGTACGACGCTCGAGGCGATCGCCGCCCGCGAGGCCGGGATGGAGATCCTCGGCATCAGCCTGGTCACCAACCTCGCCGCGGGACTCAGCGGCGAACCGCTCGACCACGCCGAGGTGCTCGAAGCCGGTCGCTCCGCTGCCACCCGGATGGGCGCATTGCTGGGCGAGATCGTCCCGCGGATCTGACGCCGGGCCGGGCCTAGCTGGCCCGGTTCATCGTCCGCACGCCGACCCACAGGCCGAACGCACCGACCAGCAACGAGGCTCCGAAGCCGGCGGCCACGGTGTCCATCGGGAACGAGCCGGCGAACAGGTGGCGTTCGGCGTCGACGACGTACTTCATCGGGTTGAGGTCGGACGCCGTCTTCAACCAGCCCGGCGCACCGTCGATCGGCAGCAGGACTCCGCTGAGCAACAGCAGCGGGAAGATCGCGGTCTGCTGCACGGTCCAGAACACCCACGCCTGCTCCTTGGCTGCGATGGCCAGGGCCAGGCTCAGCGCGCCGAGGCCGACACTGAACGGCACCAGCACGAGGATGCCGGTGAGCACGCCGAACAGGTGCAGGTCGAAGCTGAACGGCGTCACGACCGCCACGATGATCACGGTCTGCAGGACCAGCGGCACCATCTCGCGCAGCGACTTCCCGACCATCAGGGCGGAGCGGCGGACGGGCGAGACGAGCAGCCGCTCGAAGGAGCCGCTGATGATCTCCTCGCTCAGGTTGGCGCCGGTGAAGGACGCACTCATCAGCGCGGTCATGGCGACGATGCCGGGCACGAACCACTGCAGCGCCGAGCCGTCACCGGTGTCCGGAAGGAGCGGCGCGAACAGGCCGAGGAAGACCAGCGGCTGCACCATCGCGAACAGCACGGACACCGGCTGGCGCAGCACCGGCTGCAGTTCGCGGACGAGGACGTTGACGATGTCGGCGACGAGGCCGACCGACTTCGCCGGGACAGGAGTACGACGAACGGCGGGCGCCGTTGCCGCGGGGGTCTCGATGTCGATGGTCATGCTGCCGCTCCTTCAGTCGTGGCGGTGGTGGCGGTCTCGTTCTGGGACTCACGCAGGCTGCGGCCGGTGAGGTTGAGGAAGACGTCGTCGAGCGTG
The DNA here is from genome assembly GCF_014108865.1 of Nocardioides sp. WS12. NCBI lineage: Bacteria > Bacillati > Actinomycetota > Actinomycetes > Propionibacteriales > Nocardioidaceae > Nocardioides > Nocardioides sp. WS12. Next base: position 4,420,281 of record NZ_CP053928.1, read on the forward strand.
GGGCCCGCGACTTCGAGTCGGGTGACGGGAGTGCCGGCAGCGGCGAGGTCGGTGACCAGCCCGGGCGCGGCGTCGCGGCCGTAGGCGGCCCGCACGGTCACATGGGTGCCGTTGACGGTGATCTGCGCTCCGGCGATGCGGTCGGCTCGCTCGGCGGCTGCCCGCGCGGCCTGCACGTCGGCGAACTCCATCGCGACGAGGTCACCGAGGGCCGACTTGAGAGCACCGGCGGTGTCGTCAGCGATCACCTGGCCGTGGTCGATGACGATCACCCGGCCGGCGAGCGCGTCGGCCTCTTCGAGGTAGTGCGTGGTGAGCACGATCGTGGTGCCGAGGTCGGCGTTGAGGCGACGCACCTGCTCCTGCAGGTTGGCCCGGTTCTGCGGGTCCAGACCGGTGGACGGCTCGTCGAGGAAGAGGATCGGCGGCTCCTGGACGAGCCCGATGGCCACGTCGAGCCGGCGGCGCTGGCCGCCGGAGAGCTGGGCGACCGGCCGGTCGGCGTGCTCGGTCAGGTCGAACGCCTCGAGCAGCTCCTCGGTGCGCACCCGCGCGTCGCGCCGCGACAGTCCGTGTGCCCGCGCCTGACACATCACCTCGTCCCGACCACGGAACTGGTGGCCCGCGGCATTGCCCTGGCCGACGTACCCGATCGATCGCCGGACGGCGGCGCGCTCGCGCACGACGTCGAAGCCCGCGACCTCGGCCGATCCCTCGGTCGGGGCGATCAGCGTGGTCAGCATGCGCAGCGTCGTGGACTTGCCGGCGCCGTTCGGTCCGAGGAACGCGACCAGCTCGCCGGCCGCGACCTCCAGGTCGAGGCCGCGCACGGCCTCGATCGTCTCCTTGCCTCGGGTGAAGCGGCGGGTGAGTCCGACGGTGCGGATGACCGGGCCACTGTCCTGATTCCTGCTCTGGTTCATCTCCATGACCACCACGCTAGGAATGCTTTAGGTCAGTTTCTGTCCTGAATCCGACCTATTCTGAATCCATGAGTACGAGCGCCCGCATGCTCCGCCTGCTGTCCCTGCTGCAGACCCACCGGTTCTGGGCCGGCGGCGACCTGGCCGACCGGCTGGAGGTCAGCGAGCGGACCGTGCGGCGCGACGTCGAGCGCCTGCGCGAGCTCGGGTACGACGTCGATGCGGTGCGCGGCGTGGCCGGCGGCTACCAGTTGCGGGCCGGCGGCGCGATGGCTCCGTTGCTGCTCGAGGACGACGAGGCGGTCGCCATCGCGGTCGGCCTCCGCGCGGCGGCCGGCGGCGGCGTACCCGGCTTCGAGGACACGGCCGTGCAGGCCCTGACCAAGGTGATCGGCCTGATGCCGCCGCGACTGCGGCGCCGGATGGACGCCCTCAAGACGCAGACCGATGCCCTCCCGTGGTCCGGTGGACCGACGCTCGACGCGGAAGTGCTGACGACGCTCGCCCAGGCCTGTCGCGACGACGAACCGGTGTCCTTCGGCTACACCGCGGCCGATGGCGCCGCGACCACGCGCCGCGTCGAGCCGCACCGGATGGTCAACATCGGCCGCCGCTGGTACCTCGTCGCCTACGACCGCGACCGCCACGACTGGCGCTCCTTCCGCATCGACCGGATCGCGGGTACGCCGACCACGACCGGGCAGCGGTTCGCACCGCGCGAGGTGCCCGGTGGCGACGCGGTCGCCTTCGTCAGCAACGGCCTGCGCAGCCGCCCCCAGCGCCACCAGGTGCGGGTACGGATGGCCGCACCAGCGGCGGACGTCGAGGCCTACATGGGCCGTTGGGGCAACGTCGAGGCGACCGGCGACTCGTGCGTGATGACGCTCAACACCGACAGCCTCGACTGGGCGGTGATGATCCTCGCGAACTTCGACTGCGACTTCACCGTGGAGGAGCCGACCGAGCTCGTCGAGGTGCTCTCCCGGGTGGGCCGGCGGTTCGCGGACGCCACTGCGTGACCCTCGACCGAGGTTGACTGACAACTCGTCAGATCCCTTGGCACCCCGCCCGCACGGCCAGGAGGCGCGTTTTCCCGCGTGACGGGACTCTCAATTAGGCATGCCTAACAATCGTGTTAGGGTCACCTTTGTCCGCCAGATGTTGACACTCTGACAGCAAAGAGCCCTCATGCTTCCCCCGACCCGCCGCCGCCCTGCCGGTGTCCTGGCCAGCCTTGCGGCCCTCCTCCTCTTCTCGGCCTGCGGCGCGGTCCTCGACACCGCCGGCGGCCACGGGAAGGACGCGCCGGACACCGAGGTTCCCTCGATCAGCGACGTCGCCGCGCTGCCGGATCCGAAGGCCTGGCAGGGCGCCGTCGACATCAACCTGCCCGAGCCGGACATCCGCCCGGTCGAGGAGAACCCCACACCGCAACTCCCCGCCCGGGTCACCGATGCGCAGGGCACCGCGGTCACCGTCACGGACGTCGACCGGATCCTTGCGCTCGACATCTACGGCACCCTCTCGCAGACCGTGTTCGAGCTCGGGCTGGGCGACAACATCGTCGGGCGCGACGTCTCCTCGGCCTACGAGGAGATCGAAGACCGGCCGCTGGTCACCCAGAACGGCCACGAACTCAACGCCGAGGCCATGCTCGAGCTCGACCCCACGGTCGTCATCACCGACACGTCGCTCGGCCCGTGGGACGTCGTACTCCAGATCCGCGACGCGGGCATTCCGGTCGTCGTCGTCGACGCGGACCGCAACCTCGCGAACCTCGCCTCACTCACCCAGGAAGTGGCCGACGCCCTCGGCCTGCCCGCGCAGGGCAAGCTCCTCGGCCAGCGCATCGAGGACGAAGCCGCAGCAGCCCAGGCCGAGATCGCCGAGGTCGCTCCGCAGGACGTCACCGGCCAGCTCCGCATGATCTTCCTGTACGTCCGCGGCCAGGCGAACGTCTATTACATGTTCGGCAAGGACTCCGGAGCCGACGCCCTCATCACCGCCGTGGGTGGGTACGACGTCAGCAGCGAGATCGGCTGGTCCGGCATGAAGCCGGTCAACGACGAAGGTCTGATCAAGGCCCAGCCGGACGCCATCGTGATGATGAGCAACGGCCTGGACTCGATCGGCGGCGTCGACGGCCTGCTCGACCAGTTCCCCGCGCTGGCGCAGACACCGGCCGGTGAGAACAAGCGGGTCATCGCGATGGACGACACCCAGGTCCTCAGTTACGGCCCGCGTACGGCGGCCGTCCTCAACGCACTCGCCGTCGCCCTCTATGCACCCGACCGCCTGCCCGGTGGTGGCTCGTGACCATCACCCGCCTCGCACCCGCGCCGGTCGTCAGCGAGACGGCGCTGCTCGATCGCCGCCGTCGACGGCGCGTCGCGCTGCTCTACGTCGGCCTGGTCGTCGGGCTCGTCGTGGCCACGCTCGTGGCCGGTGGTTCCGGTCAGTTGCAGATCCCCCTCAACGAGATCCTCGGCTCGATCGCCCACCGGGTCGGACTCGACGTCGGGCCCATGCCCAGCCACCCGCGCGGCGAGTACACGCTCTGGAACGTCCGGTTCTCCCGCATCGCGATGGCCGTCATCGTCGGCGCCTCGCTCGCCGTCGCCGGTGCCGCGATGCAGGGCGTCTTCGGCAACCCGCTCGCCGAGCCCAGCGTCGTGGGCGTCTCCTCCGGTGCGGCCGTGGCTGCCGGAGCCGCGATCGTCTTCGGCCTCCGGTTCGCGGGCGACTGGTCGATCCCGGTGTGCGCCTTCCTCGGCGGCCTGGTCACGACCCTGCTCGTCTACGCCCTGTCCCGCTCCGACGGCCGCACGGAGGTCGTCACTCTCGTGCTGACCGGCATCGCGGTGAACGCCGTGGCCGGCGCGCTGCTCGCCCTGCTGATGTTCCTCGGCGACACCCAGGCCCGCGAGTCCATCGTGTTCTGGCAACTGGGCAGCCTCAACGGAAGTCGTTGGACGTACGTCGTCGTGGTCGCGCCGATCGCCCTCGTCGGCGTGGTGATCGCCCTGGCCTGCGCCCGCAGCCTCGACCTGCTCGCCCTCGGCGAGCGCTCGGCCCGCCACCTCGGCGTCAACGTCGAGGCGCTGCGGATCGTGCTGATCGTGGTCGTCGCGCTGCTGACAGCAGCCGCCGTCAGCTTCTGCGGCATCGTCGCGTTCGTCGGCCTGATCGTGCCGCACCTGGTGCGGATGGTCACGGGTCCCGCGCACCGCGTCCTGCTGACCGCGTCCATGCTCGCCGGAGCGCTGGTGCTGATCTGCGCCGACACGGTCGCGCGCACCTTCATCGCCTACACCGACCTCCCGCTCGGCATGTTGACCTCGCTCGTCGGCGGACCGTTCTTCTTCTGGCTGCTGCGCCGCACCCGCAAGACGTCGGGAGGCTGGGCATGAGCACGCATCCCGTCGCGCTGGAGGCCCGCAGGGTCACCCTCAGCTACGGCCGTCGACCGATCCTCGACTCCGTCGACCTGCAGGTACGACGACACGAAGTGCTGGCGCTGGTCGGACCCAATGGCGCCGGGAAGTCGACGCTGCTCTCGGTTCTTGCCGGAGACCTCGATCCGGACGAGGGCGAGGTACTCCTCAAGGGCAGGCCGCTGGCCCGGTGGAAGTTGCGCGAGATGGCCCGCAAGCGGGCGGTCCTGACGCAGGAGCACCGGATCTCGTTCCCGTTCCCGGCCGCCGACGTGGTCCGGATGGGCCGCTCCCCGTGGCGCGGTCTGCCCGAGGAGGACGAGGACGATCTCGTCGTCGCCGAGGCGATCCGCACCACCGACATCGAGTACCTGGCCGGGCAGTCGTTCGGCCTGCTCTCCGGCGGCGAGAAGGGACGCACCTCGTTCGCGCGGGCGCTGGCCCAGCGCACCGGGATCCTGCTGCTCGACGAGCCCACCGCGGCGCTCGACATCGGCCACCAGGAGACGGTGCTCAGTCGGGCGCGCTCCGAGGCCGCTGGCGGCGCAGCCGTGGTCGTCGTACTCCATGACCTGACGCTGGCCGCTGCCTGGTCGGACCGGATCGCCCTGTTGCACCGGGGCCGAGTGACCGCCGAGGGCGTGCCTGCCGACGTGTTCACGGCGCCGCTGCTGAGCCTCGTCTACGACCACCCGATCGATGTTCTTCCGCACCCGGCGACCGGCGAACTGCTGGTCCTTCCGGACCGTCGCGGCGTCCTTTCGCGAGAGGAGACAGCGTGATTCGCATCGCCTTGATGGCGGGTCTGATGTCCGCCGGCCTGACCACCACCGCGACCGCCGTCGCCCCGGCGCCGGCGCCGGCTGCCGCCCGCATCAGCGTGGTCAACGACAAGGGCACGGCGACCGCCGACAACAGGTACCGCACGAAGCTGACGATCAACGGCGCCGGCTTCCAGTCGGTGCAGGGCGGGTTCGGCGGGGTCTACGTCATGTTCGGCTGGGTCGACGACGCCCGCGGCGGGTCGTGGAAGCCGTCGAAGGGCGGAGTGACCGGCAGCGACTACCGCTACATCCCCGATTCCGAGGACGCCAGCAACCAGGGCTACCTCCGCTTCGTTGCCTTCCCCGGTGGTTCGACCACAGCCGAGGCGCACGCGGTCCTCTCGAAGTCGGGTGGGTTCCAGGTCAAGCTCACCGTGCCGGGACCGACGTTCCAGAGCGTCGACCGCAACGGCAAGGTCGGCACCGTCGACTGCACCAAGGTGACCTGCGGCGTCATCACGATCGGCGCGCACGGGGTGAAGAACCCCGCCAACGAGACCTTCACCCCCGTCCGGTTCACCAGCGTGTACGACGCCGCGCCGGCCGCGTCGTCGAACGAGGACGCTCCCGCCGCGACTGCCGACCAGGCTCCGGTCACCCAGGGCAGCGTCGCCACCCCGACGGACGCAAAGCCGGTGAAGACAGGCGCGCCCAGGGTCATCACCGACCGACTGACCGCCAAGGTCGGCAACACGCTTGCGTTCACCGGGACCGGGTTCACGCCCGGCGAGCAGGTGCTCGGGATCCTCGACGACGGTGTCGCCGGGATCGGTCCGATGGTCGCGGGGCCCTCGGGCGAGGTCGCCGGCATCCTGCCGCTGCCGGGCGACCTCGCCCCTGGCACGCACGAGTTGCGGCTGACCGGTGCGGCCTCGGGCAGTGCGGCCAACGAGCGCTTCGCAGTCCGCGCGGCGGACAACGCAGCCGACATGAAGGCGGTCGCGGACGACACCGACGAGGCGCTCAGCGGCGCCCGAATCTTCTTGGTCGCAGCGGCCGCTGTGTTGGCGCTGGCCGTGCTCGGCCTGTTCCTGCGCCGCCGTCGCGGAGTGCGCGCATGAGCCGCCGTGGGTGGGCCGTGCTTGCCACGATCACCGCCCTGTTCGGCCTCGTCGCGAGCACCACGTCCCCGGCCGCGGCCGACGACACGACCGAGCCGTTCGCCGTCAGCGACGCGGTGTTCCGCTGGGGCATCAACGACGAGAGCAACAACAACGCGTTCGCTCCCGGTACCTACAACTTCCTGTCGGCGGGCATCGCCCCGGACCCGGGCACAGGTGGGCAGGTCATCTCCAACGACGCGAAGTGGCCGAGCACCGGCGCGACCGCGTGGCGCGGTCAGAGCGGCTCCGTCCGGATCGAAAAGGTCACCTCCTCCGGTCCCCAACTCGCGACCTTCGCCGGGCTCAAGACCGGCCCCGACGGCCAGTCCCTCGGTGGTCCGACGGTCCCGATCTTCAGCAACCACCAGGCTGTTCTCTCCGGCGGCGCCGGCCAGGTCGACCCGGAAGCCGGCACCGCCACGATCCGCTGGACCGGCTCCTTCACGGTCTTCTACTACTCCGGCATGTCGTTCTTCACGGTCACCGACCCGACGCTCGAGGTCACGCCGACCTCGGCCCGGATCACCGCGACCGGATCGGGCTACTCCAGTTCGATGGACGACGAGTCGGTGTGGCAGCCGGTCGCCCCGACCACCATCACGCTCGCCGAACTGGAGACCGTCGACGAGACCGACCTCGCCGCCGAGAACGGCTTCTCAGCGGCCACGAAGTACCTCGGTGTCCGGTACGACGCCCCCGCCGCCGGCACCACGCAGGTTCGCACCGGCGAGCACTGGGGTGCGTTCCCGGGGTCGATGCTCGGCTTCCTCGAGAAGGTCGGCATGACGTCCTACTGGTACTCCTCCGGCGGCAGCAACGACCGCTTCAAGGTCCCGCACCCCGTCACGGTGAGCTGGGACGCGAAGACCGCGATCGTGCCCGAAACCCCCGTAACTCCGGTACTTCCACAGCTTCCGGTGAACCCCGCCGGCGAGGCGCCGCCCACGATCATCCGCGTCCCTTCGGCCCCTGTCGTCGTACAACGTCCGACGCCGGCGCTGCCGACACCTGTCGCCCCGCCCGTACCGGCGCCTGCCCAGGTGACACCGGCGTCGTACTCGCCGCCCGTCGTCTACGCACTGACCTCCTCCCCCACCTCCAGCACGGACCGACCCGCCGGGTCGAACCACGCCTGGGAGTGGTCGCTCGGATTCCTCCTGTTGCTCGGGGCAGCCGGAATCACCGTCTTCACTCCCCGCATGACCCGCCTGAAAGGAACCCGATGAAATCCGTACGTCGGAGCATCGCCGGCATCGCTGCCGCAGCTCTCACCACCACGGGACTGTCCGTCCTGAGCCTGGCCACCGCCCCTGAGGCCCACGCGGCGGAGGTGAGCGTCGACGACGCCGTCTTCCGCTGGGGCATCAACACCGAGGCCAGCAGCGCGGCGTTCGCGCCCGGCCACTGGAACCTCGCGTCTGCCGGCAAGGTCGGCAACCCGGGTGCCGGCGGCCAGCGACTGAACAGCGCCGACGACGGCGCCACCTGGAGCCCCAACGCCACTGCGGCGGGCTGGACCAACCAGTCCGGCAACGTCACGATCGAGGACCTGCAGACGGGTGGCACCTACGCACCGACCACGTTCCTCGGCACCCGCGCGAACACCGAGGGTGTCAACGGCACGACCAGCAACGGCATCAGCGGCGAGACCCAGTTGGTCTTCCGCAACGGCACCGGCACGGTGGACGCCGCGGCCAACACCGCCTCGATCCAGTGGGACGGTGACGCCAGCATCCTCTACTACTCCGGCCTCACCTTCTTCTACCTCTCCGACCCGGAGCTGACGGTCGCTGCCGACGGCACCGGCGAGGTGACCGCCACGGTCGACGGCTACGCCACCTCGCAGGCCGACCCGACGCAGTGGAACGACCTCGCAGAGCAGGAGGTCACCCTCGCGACGCTGACCGGTGTCGACGTCGAGCAGCTCGGCTTCACTTCGACCCCGGACTACCTCGGTGTCGCGTACGACGCCCCCGAGGGCGCCACCCCGCAGTCGCAGGTCAACGCGAACTGGGGCGCCTTCCCGCAGGACTTCGTCGACTTCCAGCAACTCACCGGCGGCAGTTCGTACTGGTACTCGTCGGGCAGCAGCGCCGACGTCCGCAAGCCCACGCTTCCGCTCCAGGTGTCGTACGACGCCACGCCCGCCGCCCCGAGCGTGCAGGTGTCCAAGACCCAGTTCCTGCCGTCGGGCAGCTACGCGGTGACGGTGAACGGAACCGGGTTCGACCCGGCGCTGGCGACCGGAACCCGCCCGCCGCTGTCCGGCAAGCCGGGCGGTACCTACGTGGTCTTCGGCAAGTTCGCCGAGAACTGGCGCCCGTCCCTGGCGGCGCCCAGTTCCAGCCGCAAGAACACCGCGCAGAAGTGGGCCGTCCTGGCGGCCGACATGGCCACCATCGGCGGCGCGAACGCGGGAGCCGTCGAGCTCACCCCGCAGGGCACCTTCACTGCTGTCCTGACCGTCTCCAAGTCAGCCATCGACGCGATCGCGACCGACCCGAGCCTGGTCAACTACGGCATCTACACCTACCCGGGGAGCGGCGGCGTCGCCGCGTCGTACGAGACCTACACCCCGGTCACCTTCGCGGCCCAGCCCGGCGTCGCGGAGATCACCCTGGACTCCGCTCCGGACCAGGACTTCGCTGGCGCCGCGACGATCACCGTCGAGGACGCCGAAGGGGCTCCCGCCACCGGCGATGTCACCGTCACCGTCACCGACAGCGCCGACGTGGTCCTCACCACGGACACGCTGCCCCTGGTCGACGGCGCGGTTCCGATCACCCTGCTCCCCGGCAACGCCGGCGAGTACACCGTCACTGCGACGTACGCCGGAAACGCCAACATCACCGAGGCCGAGGCCACCCTCGACTACACGATCGCGAAGGCGACGGCCACGGCTGCGGTCGTGGTGACCAAGATTCCGACGCCCCTAGCGGTCGGAACCGCGAAGGTCACCGTCAACACCTCGGTCGGAACCCCCACCGGGAACGTCCAGGTCCAGGTGAAGACCTCCGGCGGTGCGGTCCTCGGGACCACGTCCGGCCCCATCGACGCCAACGGCGTGGCAACGGTCGCGCTGGCCCGGCGACTGCCCGGCACCTACGCGCTCGTCGCCACCCAACCCGGTAGCGCGAACGTGAACCCGACGACCAAGACCGTCAACTTCACCGTGGCCAAGGTTGCCGCGGTGTGGAGCTCCGGCTGGAACCGCAAGCCCACCCCCGGGCGCACCGGCAGCCTCCGGATCCGCGTGACCGGCGGCGGCGTCGGCGCCGCCACCGGAGTCCTCACGGTTCGGTTGAAGAACAGCAACGGCAAGGTCCTCCGGACCGCGCGGATCAGGCTCGACCGGGCCGGGCTCGCGACCGTGTCGCTGCCGAAGCTGCGGGCGGGAAGGTACGCCGTCGTGGCGACGTACCCCGGTGACAGCAAGGTCAAGCCGGGCACCACCACCGTGCGGTTCGCCTCCGTACGTCGCTGACCGACCTAGAATCGGAACCGTGCCGAAGATCGCCGCAGACACCGTTCCCGCCCACCGCGACATGGTGCGGCGGCAGATCTTCACGGCCTTCGGCGACCTGATGGACGAGCGCAGCTTCGACGCCATCACGATGGCGCAGATCGCGGCGCGGGCGGGCATCGGTCGTACGGCGATCTATCACCACTTCAAGGACAAGGAAGCGGTCGTCGTCTCCTTCGCGACGGAGGAGACGGCGACCTACCTGGCCGACCTGCGCCGGGACCTGGACCTGGTCCCGGACCCGGTCGCGAAGATCCGGGTCTACCTGCGCCACCAGCTCCAGGCCGGCCAGCAATTCCACACCGGCATGGGCGGGATTCTCTACCACCTGCTCTCGGAAGAGGCGATGGAGAAGATCCACGACCACGTGGCCGCGGTGGAGGAAGTCCTCGAGGACATCCTCGACGAGGGGATCGCCAGCGGCGCGTTCCGCGTCTCGGACCGCAAGGCCGCGATGTCGTTGCTGCACGCCGCCCTGGCCACGCGGCAACTGCCATTGGCCGCGGTCGAGGAGTTCGTCCTGCGCGGCCTCGGCCACATGAACTGACTCCTGCTCGTCGGCTCCCTTGTCGGCCAGTTAGGCAAACCTAAGAAATGTGTCGCTGTCGTCTTGACAGGGCACTCCAACTTGCTGACACTTAGTCAGTAAGTTGTCGATCATCTTCTGCTCGAGGAGCACACCGCCATGTCCGTGGCCACCACCATCCGTGACGAGGACCTGACCCTCTCCACCGCCATGCGCGAGGGTTCCCGTGCCGAGCACGTGGCCGCAGAGAGCTCGGTCTTCATGGCCGAGCTCCTCGACGGCAAGCTGACGGCCGCCGCGTACGCCGACCTGCTGCTCCGCCTGCGCCGCGTCTACTCCGCGCTCGAGGAGACCGTCACCGCAAACGCCGCCGACCCGATCGTCGCCGCGGTCCACGACACCGCCCTCGAACGCCTCGCCGCGATCGACGCCGACCTCGCGTACTGGGCGCCCGGCGTCGACGCCGAGAACATCAACTCCCCCGCCGCCGCGGCCTACGTCGCCCGGATCCGCGCCGGCGGCGCCTGGGGCGGCCTGCTCCTCGCCCACCACTACACGCGCTACCTCGGCGACCTCTCCGGCGGCCAGGTCATCGGACGCGTCCTGCAGCGCACCTTCGACCTCCCCGAGGGCCAGGGCATCTCGTTCTACGACTTCCCGGAGATCCCCAAGCCCAAGCCGTACAAGGACAACTACCGCGCCAGCCTCGACGGCCTCGGCCTGTCAGCCGACGACGTCACCCGCGTGGTCGACGAGGTTCGCGTGGTCTTCTCGCTCAACCAGGGGTTGTTCGACGAGCTGGGCGAGCGGATCGCGGAGTACCGCACCGCGTAGGCAGCTGGTCGCCTGCATCTGCGTAGGGTGGCCGCGTGACGAAGAAATCCCGCAGCAAGAAGTCCCGCAGCAAGTCCTGGTACGGCGTCCGCTGCATCTTCGTCGACGCGCAGAACGGACCCTGGGGACCGCACGACCTGCAGCCTGACGAGAAGTTCTACGAGGAACGGATCACTCTCTGGCGGGCGAAGTCCTTCAAGAAGGCGATCGCGCTCGCCGAAGCAGAGGCCAAGTCCTATGCGAAGGACCTCGAATGCGCCTACACCGGCCTGGCCCAAGCGTTCCGTTTCGACGGCAAGCCCCAGCAGGGGACCGAGGTCTACTCGTTGCTGAGGCAGAGCGCCCTGGACGTGCCCGAGTACCTCGACCACTTCTTCGACACAGGCGCCGAGGTCGGCGGCCAGATCCCCGGCTAGGTTCGGTCTGTCCAAGCGAGGCCTCCCCTAGCCTCAGCCCATGACCTCGACCGAATCTGCCGCTCCTTCACCGTGGACCTACCCCGCCGGCCCTGGCGGCCAGGCTCCGCGCCAAGGCAAGGGCCTTGCGATTACTGCGATCGTGCTCAGCGCGCTTGCGTTGCTCGGTGTCGTCATCATCGGCGCTGTCGTGGCCTTCATGATCTTCGCTGCCACTGGCTTCGACAACTACGTGCTGTACGGCAGCGCCGAGACATCTCAGGGGCAGGTTGCCGAGAGCGCGTTGGAACCGGCGCTTCGGAAAGCGATCGAGGACGACGGCGGAACTCCGACCATGGTCGAGTGTCCCGAGACCTCCAAGGTAGGCCCCGGCCTCAGCGTCATCTGCGACATGACCATCGACGACATTGGCTGGGTTGCAGTGGTCGTCTTCGCCGACAATCAGGGCGAGTTCTCAGTCGCGGTCTACTGACTCCGCGATTCCGGCTCGAGCGAGCGGAGCGGGCATATTTCTCATGCTCAAGGCTCACGTGCCGAGGTAGCCTCGCGGTCTCGCCTCGCCCCTGAGGCGGACGGGCTAGGGCAGGTTTCGATCCTGTGTGGCGACCGTGATCCGTAAACAGTGGTCCGACCACATCGGCAGGGGCTGCCTGGGTGGCCGGTCGCGAGACCGCCGCCCAGGTCCTGCATTTGCGGCAGACAGCGCGGCAGTGTCAGGCGACGCTTCGCGGCTGGCGGGTACGGCGGGTCGGGACCACGCAACGCAGGGACACCATCGCAGCCCCGATGCTCAGCAGGATCGCGACGGTCCTGCCCGCGGCTGTCGACCGCTCGCCTACGGACAAGGCGAGGCTCACCGCAAGACCCGCCCAGACGACAGCAACCAGCACGTTCACGAGCCGCAGAAGGCGCCGACGGGTTGATGTCACGGACAGATCATTGCAAACGACGCTCTCCGATCGCCGCGGTCAGGCGGCGACGTAGTTGACGAGTGTCTGGGTGAAGTGGAGTTCTGCGGGCGTGAGGCACTGGCCGCCGGGGGTGCCGGTGACTCTCCTCGTTCCGGTCGCATCGACCAGGTAGTGCGCCCCGTAGGGATCTCGCCACACGACGATCCCGGGGAAGGGTTGTCGCACTTCCCAACACGCATGGGTCTTGATCCGGTGGTGGGTCCTTGTGAGCGGGCCCAGATTCCCGACAGCGGTAGGCCCGCCCTCCGAATAGGGCACGGCGTGGTCCAGATCCATCCGCCGACCGGTGTTCGCCGCGAACGGGAACACGTCGCCGGGATGGATCAACCGCACCGCCTCCCTCATCCGGGCCGGGATCTCGTAGGCATCGACCGGGACCTGGTTGTTCAGATCCACCACCGGCGTCACCCGCACGTTCCCACCCAGGCCCAGCCGGTGCCGCACCCACTCGGTAGTGACCGGCCCGTGGCCCTCCAGACGCGCGATGGGCGAATCGCCGTACAGGTGCAGGTAGACCTTCACCCGAACCTTGACCGGACCCACCGTCGGGTCGAGGTGGGCAGCCGGGTTCATCAGCCGCGCCACGGCGGCGACGCGACGTTCGTTGGCCGTCGCGCCAGGCATCAACGCTTTGAGGTCCTCGGAATCGGCGACCGCGTTCACGGCGGCGTTGATCCCGGCAATCGTCAACGCATCACCGTGGACCGTGTAGGTCGCCATCCCGTGCTTGTTGACCCGCGACATCCGCGCGAACACCTCCCGCGCAGCGGCTTCTTCCTTCAACCGCGCCAACTCAGGGGCCGCGGCAGCGACCTTGCCCTCCACCAGGGCCTCGAACCGCGCCCACGACAGGCGCCCGTCACAGGACTCCGCGACCTCGGCATCGACCCACGCCGCCTCAGACTCCGACAGGTCCCGGGTCGCTTCCGCGACGTGGCGGGCATGACCGGTGCGCACGGTTCCCGCGTCGACACCGGCCTGGATCCGCGGCAACCGCAGCACGATGTCGACCGCGTCCGCGATCAACTTCTTCGCACCGAACGGCGAGGTCTGGATCCGGGCACCGAACGCCGCAGCGGCGTACTCAGTGATCAACGGAGTCCCCGCACCACCAGCGCGCTTCGCCCGCTCCCGACCCCGCTTCTCACCCGGCGCCAACCGGTCCGGGTGATGCAGGACCGCCCACTGATACGCAGCCTTCAACAGGTTCCGCTCAGCATCCATACGCCTCGCGTGCTCGGCCTCGGCGAACGCCAGAACAGCAGCAGGCGACATCTCCACCACCTCGCCCTGCCCGCACCCGATTGCCATACGAGTATTGGATCACCGAGGACCGACACCTGACCCAGATGAGGCGGACTTGTCCACAGCCCCGAGCGCCCTGCCTGACAGCACCGCCCTGGCGACAAAAGTCGTATGCTCGTTCTTGAAGGGAAGCCGATGAAGTCCGTACGCCGGAGCATCGCCGGCCTCGTCACCGTCGCTCTCGCCGTCACGGGAGCGTCCGTCCTGAGTCCGGCCGGCACTCCCGTGTCCCAGGCCGCGGGAGTGGGCGCTGGCGTGCGCGCAGCCGAGCCGGGCATCGTGACCGTCTCGTTGAACTCCGCCGCGACCCAGGACAACGCGGGCCTCGCGAACATCACCGTCGCGGATGCTGAAGGCACTCCCGCCACCGGCACCGTCAAGACCACGGTCACCGACAGTGCCGACGTCGTACTCACCACCGACACGCTGCCTCTGGTCGACGGCACAGTGGAGGTGACCCTGCTCCCCGGATACGCCGGCAACTACACGCTCACGGTGTTCTACCCGGGCAATGGCGACATCACCGAGGCAGAAGGAACCCTCGTCTACACGATCGAAAAGGCGACCTCGACCGCCTCGATCTTGGTGACCAGGGTTCCGACACCGCTGGTGGCTGGGTCCGCGACGGTGTTCATCAGTCCCTCGGTCGGATCCCCCACGGGGAATGTCCTGGTCCAGGTGAAGACCCTCGCTGGCGCGGTCCTCGCGACCACCTCGGCGCCGCTCGACGCCGACGACTCAGCAACCGTCGCCCTGTCCCGGCGACAGCCCGGCACCTACGCACTGGTCGCCACCTACGCCGGCGACGCGAACGTGAACCCGACGACCAGTTCCACGACCTTCACCGTGGCCAGGGTCGCTGCGGTGTGGAGCATCGGCTGGAACCGCAAGCCCACCCCCTGGCGCACGGGCAGCCTCCGGATCCGCGTGACCGGGGGCGGGGTCGGCGCCGCAACCGGGGTCATCACGGTGCGGTTGAAGAACAGCAACGGCACGGTGCTCCGGACCACCCGGATCAGGCTCAACGAGGCCGGCCTCGCGACCGTGTGGCTGCCGAGGCTGAGGGTCGGCAGGTACGCCGTCGTGGCGTCGTACCCGGGTGACAGCAAGGTCAGGGCCGGTACCACGGTCGTGCGGTTTGCCTCTGTGCGTCGCTAGCCCCGGACCCCCAAGCGCCCAGCACCAGCCCGCAGGAACTCTCCCGTCCGCCGCACTCCGACAGCCGACCCAACAGCACCCCCAGCGAACACCTCCGTACCGCCCACGAGCACGGAGACGACCGTGGCGTCGTTGCGGTTCACCATCCGCGACAGCCCGCCGAACGCCGGGATCGGGTCCTCGGCGTAGTCGTCCAGCGACGCGTCGAGACGAGCCGGATCGATGACGACCAGGTCCGCGCGATCCCCCACGCGCAGGTGGCCGGCATCGACGTCGTACCAATCAGCGAGCTCGCCGGTCAGTCGGTGCACCGCGTGCTCCACCGTCATGAACGGCTTGCCTGCCTGCTCGGCGTCGCGGACCCGCCGCAGCAGCCGCAGGCCGAAGTTGTAGAACGCCATGTTGCGCAGGTGCGCGCCGGCGTCGGAGAAGCCCAGCTGAACCCCGGGGTCCGCGGCGAAACGATCCAGCACCTCAGGTCGGTGGTTGGAGATCGTCGTACGCCAACGGACCTTGTCGCCGTACTCGACGACGAGGTCAAGGAACGCGTCGACCGGGTGTACGTCGCCGCGGTCCACGCCGACCTGGCCGAAGGTCTTGCCGATCACGGACGCGTCCGGGCACTCGGCGATCTCTGCGTCGAAGAAGTCCCGATGCCACACCCGCGGCCCGTACTTCATGCCGTACTCCTTGCGGAATGCACGGCGGTAGTCCTCGTCAGCGAGAAGCGCTCGTTGCTCGTCGACCTGGTTCGAGAGGTGCAGCGCCGCAGCACCCGAACCGAACTCCTCGAACACCACCAGCGCGATGCCGTCGGCGTAGACCTCGAACGGCACCGGCAGGTGCTGGAAGCGGAAGTTGCCACCGAACCGGTTCACCCAGCGGGCGATGAACGGGAACATGTGCGCGACCATCGGGATCGCCTTGATGTCGGCGGCCGACAGCAGGCTGACCTTCAACGCCGGCTTGAATCCCCAGCCACAGCTGGAAAAAGCCATCCCGACGAGGCTCTGCGGCTTCGACACGTCCGGCCCACCCTGCAGGGCCCGGCCGCGGGCGCGCAGCACCTTGTTGAGCCGGCGCCGCTCCTTGCGTCGTGCGTACGTCGACGGCAGTGTGCGCGAGCGACAGACCTCGCCGTCCAGCTTGTCGAACATCAGCTGCTGCGAGGACATCCCGACGAAACCGGCATCGAGTGCGTCGACCAGGTCGGCCTCCATCTGCGCCAACTCGGCCGCAGTCGGCTTCACCGCGGCGTCGGTCGAGCGCTCGAGTCCCATCCTGGCGGCGCGGATGTCGGAGTGCCCGATGAATGCGGCGACATTCGGCCCGAGCGGCAGGGTCTCCAGCGCGGCGACGTACTCCCCCGCTGTGGTCCAGGTCTTGATGTCGTCCAGCGCCCCGACGACGTACGGACGCGGGATCGCCTCGACCCGACCGAACAGGTCGCCGGCGTCCGACGGACTCGCATGGATCGTCGACAGCGAGCAGGAGCCGAGGAGGATCGTCGTGACGCCGTGGCGCAGCGACTCGACGAGTGCAGGCTGCACCAGCACCTCGACGTCGTAGTGCGTGTGGATGTCGACCATGCCCGGGATCACCCAGTGGCCGGCGGCGTCGATGACCCGCGGACAGCCCGTCTCGTCGAGGTCGGTCTCGCTGACCGACGCCACCCGGCCGTCGCGGATGCCGAGGTTGCGCACCGCCGAAGCGGCGCCCGTCCCGTCGAACCACCGGCCGTTCTTCACGATCACGTCGAAGCTCATCGGTAGGACCTGTCCCTCTCGCCGCGCACCCACACCGGATCAGCGGTCGTCATGCCCTCGGCCCGCAGTTCCCGCTTGAGCACCTTGTTGGTCGCCGTACTCGGTAGCGATGGGGCGATCCGTACGTAGCGGGGCCACGCCTTCGGTGACAGATCCGACTGCGCGTGCAGGAACGCACCGAAGTCCTCCGGCGTCAGTACGGCGCCCTGCCGCAGCACCAGCGCACTCATCACCTGGTCGCCCACGCGTTCATCGGCGACGGCGTAGACCGCCGCCTGGGAGATCGCCTCGTGGCGCAGGAGCAACTGCTCGATGGGCGTCGCGGAGAGGTTCTCGCCGTCGACGCGTAGCCAGTCACCAGTGCGGCCGGCGAGGAAGACGAAGCCGTCGGCGTCGCGGTAGGCGAGGTCGCCGGACCAGAACATCCCGGAGTCGAGGCGCTCGGCCGTCGACTTCTCGTCGTTGTAGTAGCCGGAGAAGAAGCCCGCACCCTGGGTGTTGACCAGTTCGCCCACCGCGGCGTCGAGGTTCACGACCTGCCCCTGCTCGTCGAACTCGGCGCGGGGGCATTCCGTCCCGGTCGCACGGCTGAAGACGGCGACGCCCTCGAAGGGAACGCCGATCGAGCCGGGCGGCGTGTGCTCGTTGCGCTGGATGATGATCGCCGACTCCGTCGATCCGAACGCGTCCACGACGGTGCAGCCGAAGCGCTCGGCGAACTCCTTGATGTCACGCTCGGATGCCTCGTTGCCGAAAGCCACGCGCAGCGGGTTGTCCGCGTCGTCGGGGCGCGCCGGCGTGGCCAGCACGTAGGCCAGCGGCTTGCCGACGTAGTTCAGGTAGGTCACGCCGTAGCGGCGGAGGTCCTCGAGGAAGCGGCCCGCCGAGAACTGGGCCAGCGCCAGCGTGGCTCCCGATGCCGCACTCACGGCGAACGACGCCAGCACGGCATTGCTGTGGAACAGCGGCATCGCACAGTAGGCGACGTCGTCCTGCGTCAGGCCGTGCGTGCCGACGAGCATGGTGCCGGCCATCACGACCATGAAGTTGGCGACCTGCACCGCCTTCGGGTCGCCGCTGGTGCCCGAGGTGAAGATCAGCATGAACGTGTCCATGGTGCCGACGTCGGGGAACCCGTCGGTGTTCGTCGGCGCAGCCGCCACCCGACTCACCCACCCAGCGTCGTCGGTGTTGACCACCACCGCGCCACCGAGGTCGAGTCCGTCGAGCAACGGCAGGTGCTCAGTGTCGGTCAGCAGCACCTGGCAGTCCGCCCGGCGGATGTCAGCGGCGAGCGCCGCGCCACGACGAGTGGAGTTGATGCCGGCCGTGACATGGCCGCCGATCGCGCCTGCGGCGATGGCCAGCGCCATCTCCGGCGTGTTCGGAAGCAGTACGCCGACGTGGAACGGCCGTGCGGCCTCTGCCATGTCGCGCAGGACGTGGGCGCGGGCCGCCGCCCCGGCGATGTAGTCGCGCCAGGTCCAGGTGCGGTCGTCGTACCGCAGTGCGACGGAGTCGCGTTCGGCATGCTCAAGCAGGAGTGCGCGGACGGTGTCAGACACCGGCCACCTCCACCGCAGGCACGACCACGTCGGCCAGGCCGAGGTGACGCTTCAGGAAGTGCAGCGCGTGCTGCACCGCCGGCTCGTGGAACGCCTTGCCGGGGAACAGGTCGAAGTGGTCGCCCGGGTAGTGGCGCACCTCGGCCCGGCCACTGAAGGCGGCCTTCATCGCGGCGTGGAGCGGGGCGCTGCGATCGAAGTCGGCGACCTGCACGAGCCACGGCACGGACAGCTCTGCGGCCGCCTTCGCCGGGGCCCGGCCACCGAGCTCCATCACGACGTCCGCGGCGATCTCGTTGCGCCAGGTCGGACCGGCGATGGCGTAGTAGTCCTCGTAGGCGCCCGGAATCGTGAATGCACCGGTCTCACCGGGGTGAGCAACGACGGGGATCATCGTCGGTCCGCGGCCGGCCTTGCGTCGTACGGCACTGGCCATGCCACGGCCCGTCGAAGCGAGCAACTGGCCTGCGGAATGGTGCTTCGTCGCGAGCCGCGCTGCCGCGAGTCCGTCGACGAGCGGGACCGCCGAGATCACCGCGACGACATCGGTCCGCTGCGCGGCGACCGACACGACGTGGCCGCCGCCGAGCGAGATGCCCCACAGCACGATGCGGGCGGGATCGACCCCCGGCAGCCGCTTCGCCGCATCGACGGCGGCGTTCAGGTCGGCGATCTGGTCGGTGAGGGAAACGACCTGCCGCTGGTCGCCGTCGCTGGCTCCGAACCCGCGGTAGTCGAAGGTGACGGCGTGCAGGCCAGCGGCCGCGAAGGCCTCGGCGAACGGCGCCAGGCCCGAGTCCTGCGTGCCCGCCAACCCGTGGGCGAGCACGACGACCGGAGCCCCGGCGGCGCCGACGAAGTGGGTGGCGGCACAACGCACGCCCGAAGAGGTGAAGCTGAAGGTCGTCACGAAGTGCTCCCGTAGATGCCCTGGATCCAGAGGTGGGTGATGGCGTCGATGTGTTGCTCCCGGCCCGGTCCGGTGCCGCGGGCGTGCCGCTCGATCGAGTAGTCGTTCAGGTCGAGGAGTACGGCGGCGAGCGCTGCCGCATCGGGGCCGTCGACGGCATTGCCGTTGCCCCGCTCCCGGCGGATCATGTCGGCGACCATGGTCGCGAACTCCGCGCGCCCCGCGTCCCAGAGTTCCTGCACGGACGGGGTGCTGGCCCGCGCCTCGAGCAGCGCGCGGTACGTGTGCGGGGTCCGGTCCACCGAGTCGAACAGGGTGGCCACGACGTTGCGGACCCGTTCGCGCGGATCACCCTCGGCCTTGACCAGGAGGTCCGTGGCTTCCGACGCGTCGTCGTACAACTCCGCCATCAGGGCGAGGACAGCGACGGCCTTGCTCTCGAAGTAGAAGTAGAAGGCCGAGCGGGTCACGCCGGCGCGACGCGAGATCTCCGCGACGTTGACCTGCTCGAGGGTCTGCTCACGCAGGAGTTCGTCGAAGGCCCCCAGCAGCGCGGTGCGGCGAAGATCGCCGCGGTTGACGCTGCGCCGGTCGACCATCCGCGCCCAGGTGCGCTCCTCCTCGCTCACGGCCGCGCTCCCGCCCGGACGCCACCAGCAGGGATCTCCTTGACCCGGAGGTCGTGCTCGTAGAGGAAGAAGTCGAGCTGTTGGGTGTGACGGGGCCGCTGCACCATGTGCGCGGTGTACTTCTGCGTGTCCTCGTCGATGACGCGCTCCATCTCGGCCGCCGATGGCGGTTCGTAGCGACCGGCCAGCCAGGCAGCGACGAGTCGCGTCTGGCACTCGACGAACGGGAACAGGGTCGGCGTGGACTGGGCGAAGCCGATGAACGCGAGGTCCTCGATGCCGGGCTTGAAGATCCGCTTGTACAGCCGGATGTGGTTCTCCGGCGCGCTGAGGAACTCGGGATCGAAGAACGGGAACGTGATGTTGTAGCCCGTCGCGTGGATGACGACGTCGAAGTCCGCGGACGTGCCGTCGACGAAGTGCACGGTCTGGCCGTCGAAGCGCTCGATGTCGCCCTTGGCGCTGAGGTCGCCCGACCCGAGCCGCAACGGCAGTTCGACCGACTGCGTCGGGTGCGCCTCGAAGAACTTGTGGTTGGGCGTCGGCAGGCCGTAGTCCTCGGGCCGGCCTGCGGTCATCGGCTGCATGATCTGGACGAACTTGCGCTGCCACGCGAACGGGATGTGCGGCGAGGTCTTGTAGTACTTGTCGGCCGGCTTGCCCGCGAAGTACTTCGGCACGATCCACGCACTCGAGCGGGTCGAGATCATCACGTCGTTGTCGAGCGTCTTGCTCGACAGCTCGACCGCGATGTCGGCGGCACTGTTGCCCAGGCCGATGATCAGGATCCGCTTGCCCGTGAGGTCGTACGGCGTGCTCGGGTCGATGTAGGCGTGCGAGTGCATCGTCGTACCGGTGAACTCGCCCGGCTTCTCGGCGAACCGCGGGTCCCAGTGGTGGCCGTTGGCGACGAGCAGGATGTCGAAGTGGCGGGTGCCGGTGCGCTCGGTGTCGAGCTCCCAGCCGCCGCCCTCCTCGGTGGGAAGGCGGCGCGCAGCGAGCACGCCGTTCTCGAACTCGATGCGCCGGCGCAGGTCGAAGGCGTCGGTGTAGCTGTCGAGGTATTCCTTGACCTGGGTGTGGTGCGGGAAGTCGGGGTACTCCTCGGGCATCGGGAAGTCCTTGAAGGACAACTGGTGCTTCGAGGTGTCGATGTGCAGCGACTTGTAGGCGCTGCTGTGGCCATTCGGGTTGCCGAAGGCCCAGTTGCCGCCGACCCGGTCCGAGGACTCGAAGGTCACGAACTCGATCCCGTAGTCGGCGAGCATCTTGCTCATCGTCAGGCCGCTGATGCCGGCCCCGATCACGGCGACGGTCGAACCACGCATGCGTTTCTCCTGAACAGTTCTGCTTGACAACTTCGGGTGATGGGCGTCACGTTAGGACCAGCAGTTGACACGTGTCAACTGCAACAGACGAATGTCAGGAGACAGCTCAATGCGGGTAACGGTCGTCATCGGAGGCGCCTCGGGGATCGGGGCGGCCACCGCCCAGTCGCTGGCTGGCGCCGGCCATCGCGTCGTGATCGGCGACCTCCCGGGGACCGGCGCCGAGGTGGATGTCGACGTCACCGACGAGGCCTCGGTCGAGGCGCTGTTCGAGCGGGTGGTCGCCGAGCACGGCAGCTTCACCGGCGTCGTCAACTGCGCCGGCGTGAGCACGCTCTCCCGGGTGGTCGACCACGACGCAGCCGAGTGGCGGCGGGTCGTCGACGTCTGCCTGACCGGCGCCTTTCTGGTGCTGAAGCACGGCGGACGGCGCGTTGCCGACGGTGGTTCGCTGGTGTCGCTGTCGTCGCTCAATGCCCGTCAGCCCGGCACCGGCCTGGCGGCGTACTGCGCAGCGAAGGCGGGCCTCGTGGCGCTCACCGAGGTCACCGCCCTCGAGCTCGGCTCGCGCGGCGTGCGGGTCAATGCCGTCGCTCCCGGGCTGGTCGTCACTCCCCTGACCGCCCCCGCCATGGACATCGCCGGCATCCGCGAGGACTACCTCGAGAACACCCCGCTCGGCCGCTCGGGCGAACCGTCCGAGATCGGCGCCGCGGTCCGCTTCCTGCTCTCCGACGACGCCGCGTGGATCACCGGCGAGGTGCTCGCCATCAACGGCGGCGCCCACCTCAAGCGCTACCCCGACCTCGTCGGGCTGATCGAGAAGGCCTTCGCATGAGCGCCCCCGACCTCACCCGCAAGACCGCGATTGTCACCGGCGGCGGATCCGGGATCGGTGCGTCCCTGACCCGCGCCCTGGTCGCTGCGGGCGCGCACGTCGTGTGCGCGGACCTCGACCTCGCCGGCGCGGAATCGGTCGCGAGTGCGGCGCAGGGGCTCGGCTCCGCGACCGCGCGACGCGTCGACGTCACCTCCGCCGACGAGGTGCAGCAGGCCGTCGACGCCGTGGTCGCCGAGCACGGACACCTCGACCTGATGTTCAACAACGCCGGCATCACCTTCCTCGGCAACACCGAGGACCTGACGCTCGACCAGTGGAACGCGATCATCGACGTCAACATCCGCGGCGTCGTCCACGGCGTCCACGCGGCGTACCCACAGATGATCAAGCAAGGCTCGGGACACATCGTGAACACCGCGTCGATGGGTGGCCTGATGGCGGCCGGCCTGATGACGTCGTACGTCACGACCAAGCACGCGGTGGTCGGGATGTCGCTGGCGTTGCGCACCGAGGCGGCGGCGTACGGCGTCGGCGTCACCGCCGTCTGTCCGGCGGCCGTCGACACCCCGATCCTCGACAAGGGTGAGGTCGGCAGATTCCGCGGCCGCGACTTCTACCTCGAGGGCCAGGGCATCAAGAACCCGGTGGACCCGGACCTGCTGGCGCGGCGCGTCCTCGAAGCCGTGGCCGCCGACCGGGCGCTGGTCATCGAACCGCGTCAGGCCCGGATGGCCTGGCGGGTCGGCCGGCTCGCTCCGATCTTCGTGAACAAGGCCGCCACGAAGTTCATCGCGAAGCAGCGCGCGCTCGCGACGTGAGCGGATCCGGGGGCGCCTCTACACTTCCGGAATGCGTCCCCGGAGAAGACTTGTCGCGCTGCTGCTGGCTGCGAGCACCCCTTTCGCCCTGGCCGCCTGCTCCGACGATGGCGGTCACGGCGACCACATGGCGTCCTCGAGCATCCCTGAGGACGAGGACTTCAACCAGGCCGACGTCGACTTCGCGACGGACATGATCCAGCACCACGCCCAGGCGTTGTCGATGGCCGATCTCGCCGACGAGCGCGACCTGACTCCGGCCATGGCCGAACTCGTCGAGCAGATCCGGATGGCCCAGGGACCGGAGATCGAGTCGATGGTCGGCTGGCTCGCCGACTGGGACCAGCCCGTCCCCGAGACCATGCGCGACCACGCCAATGCGCACGGCGACGGAGGGTCCGGAATGGACGCCGACATGCCCGGGATGATGAGCGCGGACGAGATGGAGCGCCTCGAGGCTGCTCAGGACCAGGACTTCGAACCGCTGTGGCTCGAGATGATGATCGAGCACCACGAAGGCGCGATCGACATGGCCGACGACGAGAAGTCGGACGGCGAGCATCCCGATGCGATCGACCTCGCCGAGAACATCATCGAGGCCCAGAAGGCCGAGATCGAGGAGATGGAGCAACTGCTCGCTCGCTGAGCAGTTGACGCGCCATCCCTTCGCGGCATCCGGCCATCATCCGTTCGTGGTTCCAGGTGAGGAGCGGCCGCGCCACCCCGGACGCCAGGCCCAGCGCACCGGTGACGGTGACCTCCTGGCGGAAGTCGAGGCGGGTACCGGTTCCGGTCGCCGACAGCGTGAAGCGGGCGAACCCGTCGAGGTCGCCGCTGATCCTCACCTCCACGACCGGCGCCGTACGGGTCACGGCGTCGAGCACCAGGTCGAGCGTGTACGGCAGGGCTGACCGGCAGCGCACCCACGCCGTGTCCGGGCCGAGCTTCGCGACGGCCCGCACCTGGGGCCACCAGTCGGGGTAGTGCTCGAGGTCGGTCAGGGTTGCCGCCACGGCATCCACGGGCGCGGCGACCTCCCACGAACTCGCGAAGACGAAGGACCGGCGCACACCTCCATCATGGCCGACCACCGGTTTGCCCCGGAGTGTTTGCTGGTGCACATGACCATCTCGACACGCACGCTCGGTACCACCTCTCCTCTGACCGTCTCCGCTCTCGGCCTCGGCTGCATGGGCATGTCGGAGTTCTACGGATCCCCGGACGAAGCCGGCGGCATCGCCACCATCCACCGCGCCCTCGACCTCGGCGTCACCTTCCTCGACACGGCCGACATGTACGGGCCCTTCACCAACGAGCGGCTCGTCGGCAAGGCCATCGCGGGCAGTTCGCACAGCCGCGACGAGGTCCAGCTGGCCACGAAGTTCGGCAACGAGCGGGCACCCGACGGCACCCGGATCCGGATCAACGGAACGCCGGAGTACGTCCGTGCCGCCTGCGATGCGTCACTGCAGCGGCTCGGCGTCGACCACCTCGACCTCTACTACCAGCACCGCGTCGACAAGACCGTCCCCATCGAGGAGACCGTCGGCGCGATGAAGGAACTGGTCGAGGCCGGCAAGGTGCGTCACCTCGGTCTGTCGGAGGCGTCGGCCGAGACCATCCGGCGCGCCCACGCCGTGCACCCCATCACGGCGCTGCAGACGGAGTACTCGCTCTTCACCCGCGACATCGAGGACGAGATCCTGCCGACGATCCGTGAGCTCGGCATCGGCCTGGTGCCCTACTCGCCGCTCGGCCGCGGGATCCTGACCGGTGCGATCACCGCCGAGCCGGGAGCGGGCGACAGCCGCTCGACCGCCTACTTCCCGCGCTTCCAGGGCGACAACCTGGCAGCCAACCTGGTGCTCGTCGACCGAATCACCGCGCTCGCGGCCCAGCACGGCTGCACGCCCGGCCAGCTCGCGCTCGCCTGGGTCCTCGCCCAGGGTGACGACGTCGCCCCGATCCCCGGAACCAAGCGGGTGAAGTACCTCGAGGAGAACGCCGCGGCGGCAGCCGTTGAGCTCACCGACGCCGACCTGACGGCACTCGCAGCCGCCGTACCGCGCGACGCCGTGGCCGGTGCCCGCTATGGCGACATGACCACGATTGATGCCTGAGCACTAACCTGCCTTGCATGACCACGCCCGACGTCGACGTCCTCATCTCCCGAGCCCGCACCTGGCTCGCCGAGGACCCTGACGAGCACACCAAGGCCGAGCTCACCAGCATCATTGCGGCGGTCGAGGGCGGCGACGCCGACGCGCAGGCCGACCTGGCCGACCGCTTCCGCGGCACCCTTGAGTTCGGTACGGCGGGCCTGCGTGGCGAACTCGGCGCCGGGCCCAACCGGATGAACCGCATCGTCGTGATCCGGGCGGCGGCCGGCCTGGCGTCGTACCTCCTCAGCGAGGGCGCCGAGCCGGGCGCCTCCGTCGTCATCGGGTACGACGCCCGCCACAACTCCGATGTGTTCGCCCAGGACACGGCCGAGGTGATGAGCGGGGCCGGCCTGCGCCCGCTGCTGCTCCCCCGTCCGCTGCCCACGCCGCTGCTCGCCTTCGCGATCCGCGAACTCGGGTGCGTCGCCGGCGTGATGGTGACCGCGAGCCACAACCCGCCCCAGGACAACGGTTACAAGGTGTATCTCGGCGACGGCAGCCAGATCGTGCCGCCGGCCGACACCGGCATCGCCGAGCGGATCGACGCGGTCGGCTCGCTTGCTTCAGTGCCGCGGGCGTCACTCAAGTCCGCCAAGGGGCGGGTGCTCGACGAGGGCATCATCGATGCCTACCTCGATCGCGCCGCCGGTATCGCCGGCGACGGGCCGCGCGACCTGGAGATCGTCTACACACCCCTGCACGGCGTCGGCACGAGTGCACTGCCTGCAGTGCTCGAGACCGCGGGCTTCGACGCGCCGGAGATCGTGCCCGAGCAGGAGCACCCCGACCCGGACTTTCCGACCGTCGCGTTCCCGAACCCGGAGGAGCCGGGCGCGATCGACCTCGCCATCGCCCTGGCCACCGCCAACGGCGCCGACATCGTGATCGCCAACGACCCCGACGCCGACCGTGCCGCTGCAGCGGTCCCCGGACCGGACGGCTGGCGGATGCTGCGCGGCGACGAGGTGGGCGCACTGCTCGGCGACCACCTGCTGCGCTCAGGCAAGAAGGGCGTCTACGCCACCTCGATCGTGTCGTCCTCGCTGCTCGGCACCATGGCCGCCGCGCACGGCCAGCCCTACGTCGAGACCCTCACCGGCTTCAAGTGGATCGGCCGGCTGCCGAACCTCGTCTTCGGCTACGAGGAGGCGCTCGGCTACTGCGTCGACCCGACCCATGTCGCCGACAAGGACGGCGTCTCTGCTGCCCTGATGCTGTGCGAGATCGCGGCCGCCGCGAAGGCCGAGGGCCGCGGGCTCCCCGACCTGCTCGACGACATCGCCATCACCTACGGCCTGCACGCGACCGACCAGCTCTCCGTGCGGGTGACCGACCTGTCGATCATCGCCGCCGCGATGGCGCAGTTGCGGGCCACGCCCCCGGCCACGCTCGGCGGTTCCGCCGTGGTGTCCGCGGAAGACCTGTCCGCCGGGTCGAAGGACCTGCCGCCGACCGACGGGCTGCGCTATCGCACCGCGGACGGCAGTCGTGTCGTCGTACGACCGAGCGGCACGGAGCCGAAGATCAAGTGCTACCTCGAAGTCGTCGTACCGGTGCACGACGGGGACGTTGCGACGGCACGCACCGAAGCGGCCACCGGACTGCTGGCGCTGCGCACGGACATCGCCACCGCAGCAGGGCTCTAGCCGACGAGCACCAGCACGAGCGTCGCGACGGCCGAGATCGACAGCGTGGCGATCTCGAGCCACGCCCGCTCGTGACGGATCGGACCGTCCTCGCCGCTGGCGAACTTCGCATCGTCGATGCGGCGTTGCAACTTCTGTTCGACGAGCCAGCCCATCGAAGGGTTCTTCGGCTGCTCCTCGACCAGGCCACGGCCGTCGCGCCGGATCTTGCGCCGGCTGCGGCCGAACCCACTGGCGACGTACGAGCCCTCGTCGGTCTCGAACGTGGTCACCAGTTCGACGTTCACCTCGGAGATCCGGGTGTACGGGATCCAGCGGGTGTGCAGGATGTTGCGCACCTCGACCTCACGCTCGCCCAGGACGAGGGCGGGGCGCAACAGGACGGCCCAGATGGCAGCCACGACGAACGCGGCAGCCGCGTAGGCCCAGGCCGGGAGGTCGCCCGTCGGGTCGACGGTGGCCAGCACCACCACGACCAGGACACTGACGATGCCGACGACTCCGCCGACCATGCCGCCGGTACTGAACCGCTCCGTCTTCTTCACACCTTCGCTCTGCACGTCGGCAACCCTATGCTGGGCAGATGCCGACCACCGCCCCCACCGACCCCCATCCGGGACTCGCGGCGTACTCCGAAGTGACGGCCAGCGAAGCATCGCTGCGCCGGTTCCTGCACGGCCTGCCGGGCGTCGACCAGGTCGGCGCCGAAGCACGGGCAGCAGGACTCGGGACGCGCTCGATCAAGACGACCGCGAAGGCGTGGGCGATCGACCTCGCCATCCGCATGGTCGACCTGACGACCCTCGAGGGGCAGGACACTCCCGGCAAGGTACGGGCCCTGGCAGCCAAGGCGTTGCGACCTGATCCGGCCGACCCCACCTGCCCGTCGACCGCCGCCGTCTGTGTGTACGGCGACCTGGTCGGCGAGGTGAAGGCGATCGTCGGCGACAAGGTGAACGTCGCGGCCGTCGCCACCGCGTTCCCCAGCGGCCGTGCGTCCATGGCCATCAAGCTCGCCGACACCCGCGACGCCGTCGCGATGGGTGCCGACGAGATCGACATGGTGATCGACCGCGGCGCCTTCCTCGCGGGCCACTACCTCCAGGTGTTCGAGGAGATCGTCGCCGTCCGCGAAGCGTGCGCGCGACCGGACGGCACGCACGCCCACCTCAAGGTGATCTTCGAGACCGGCGAACTGCAGACCTACGACAACGTCCGCCGCGCGTCGTGGCTGGCGATGCTCGCGGGCACCGACTTCATCAAGACCTCCACCGGCAAGGTGCAACCGGCCGCGACCCTGCCGGTCACGCTCGTGATGCTCGAGGCGGTCCGCGACTTCCGCGAGGCGACCGGCGTCCAGATCGGTGTGAAGCCGGCGGGCGGCATCAAGACGACCAAGGATGCGATCAAGTACCTCGTCATGGTCAACGAGATCGTCGGCGAGGACTGGCTGGACCCGGACTGGTTCCGCTTCGGCGCCTCGACGCTCCTCAACGACCTGCTGATGCAGCGGACCAAGCTGACGACCGGCCGCTACAGCGGTCCCGACTACTTCACCCTGGACTGAGGGACCCATCTGATGCCCAAGAAGTCGAACACCTTCGAGTACGCACCGGCCCCCGAGTCGCGCAGCATCGTCGACATCAAGCCGTCGTACGGCCTGTTCATCGACGGCGAGTTCGTCGACGGACGTGGCTCGTCGTTCAAGACGATCAACCCGGCCACCGAGGAGACCCTCGCTGAGATCGCCGAGGCCAGTGACGCCGACGTCGACCTCGCGGTGAAGGCCGCACGGCGCGCGTTCCGCGGCTGGTCGCGGATGTCGGGCAAGGAGCGGGCGAAGTACCTCTTCCGGATCGCCCGGATCATCCAGGAGCGCGGCCGCGAACTGGCCGTCCTGGAGTCGATCGACAACGGCAAGCCGATCAAGGAGAGCCGCGACGTCGACGTACCGATCGTCGCCGCGCACTTCTTCTACTACGCCGGCTGGGCCGACAAGCTGGAGCACGCTGGCCTGGGCCCGAACCCGCAGCCGCTGGGCGTCGCCGGCCAGATCATTCCGTGGAACTTCCCGCTGCTGATGCTGGCGTGGAAGATCGCCCCGGCCCTGGCGTGCGGCAACACCGTCGTCCTCAAGCCGGCCGAGACCACGCCACTGACGGCGCTGCTGTTCGCGGAGATCTGCCAGCAGGCCGACCTCCCGCCGGGCGTCGTCAACATCATCACCGGTGCGGGCTCGACGGGTCAGGCCATCGTCAGCCACCCGGACGTCGACAAGGTCGCGTTCACGGGCTCGACCGACGTCGGCAAGGCCATTGCTCGCTCGATCGCCGGCACCGACAAGAAGGCCACCCTCGAACTGGGCGGCAAGGCCGCCAACATCGTCTTCGACGACGCCGCGATCGACCAGGCCGTCGAGGGCATCGTCGGCGGCATCTTCTTCAACCAGGGCCACGTCTGCTGTGCGGGCTCGCGGTTGCTGGTGCAGGAGTCGATTCGCGACGAACTGCTCGCCAGGTTGAAGCGCCGGATGGGCACGCTGCGCGTCGGCGACCCGCTCGACAAGAACACCGACATCGGAGCCATCAACTCCTCGGAGCAGTTGACGCGGATCCGCGAACTCGCCGGCATCGGCGAGGAGGAGGGCGCCGAGCGCTGGTCGCCGCCGTGCGACCTGCCGTCGTCCGGCTTCTGGTTCCCGCCGACGATCTTCACCGGAGTCACCCAGGCTCACCGGATCGCCCGCGAGGAGATCTTCGGACCGGTGCTGTCCGTGCTGACCTTCCGTACGCCGGCCGAGGCCGTCGAGAAGGCCAACAACACGCCGTACGGCCTGTCCGCGGGCGTCTGGACCGAGAAGGGTTCGCGGATCCTGCACATGGCGTCCGAGCTCCGGGCCGGCGTGGTGTGGGCGAACACGTTCAACAAGTTCGACCCGGCCAGTCCGTTCGGCGGCTACAAGGAATCGGGCTACGGCCGCGAGGGCGGCCGGCAGGGCCTGGCTGCCTACCTCAAGGGAGCTGACCTCTGATGGCGCGCATCGATGTGCGGAAGACCTACAAGCTCTACATCGGCGGCGCGTTCCCGCGCTCGGAGTCGGGCTACTCCTACGAAGTGGCCGACAGCAAGGGGAAGTTCGTGGCCAACGCGGCCCTCGCATCGCGCAAGGACGTCCGGGACGCCGTCGTCGCGGCCCGCGGAGCGTTCCGTGGTTGGTCGTCGCGGACTGCCTACAACCGCGGCCAGGTCGTCTACCGGATCGCCGAGGTGATGGAGGACCGCCGCCCGCAGTTCGAGGAGGCCATCCGCCAGTCCGAAGGCGCCACGGCTGCTGCCGCCCGCAACCAGGTGGACCAGGCCGTCGACCGTCTCGTCTGGTACGCCGGCTGGGCCGACAAGCTCGCCCAGGTCATCGGCAACGCCAACCCGGTCGCCGGACCGTTCTTCAACCACACCGCCCCCGAGCCCACCGGCGTCGTGGCCGTCCTCGCCCCGCAGGCCTCGTCGCTGCTCGGCCTGGTCTCCGTGGTTGCCCCCGTGATCGTCACGGGCAACACGTCGGTGGTCGTGTCGTCGTACGCGCGTCCGCTGCCGGCAGTCACCTTCGCCGAGGTCCTCGCCACCTCCGACGTCCCCGGTGGCGTCATCAACATCCTGACCGGTGACGCCGCCACACTCGCCCCATGGCTGTCCGCCCACATGGACGTCAACGCCATCGACCTGGTGGGCGTGGCCGGGTCCGCCGAGCTCGCGACCTCCCTCGAGGTGGCGGCCGCGGACAACCTCAAGCGAGTACGCCGCGCGCCCGCCGCCGAGCCGGACTGGACTGCCGACCCCGGCCTCTCGGGCATGACCGCCTTCGTCGAGGCGAAGACGGTCTGGCACCCCATCGGCATCTGACCAGGTGCCCGTGGAGCGCCGGCCCTCAGACCCCATCTGGACCGGGGCCATGTACACCGGCCTCGCCGTCAGTTCCGTCCTGAACGCCTTGGCGGTGTTCGTCGCGGTCAGGCAGCCAGACATCCTGCACGAGGACAACCCCTGGACGTTCGTCATCCTCGCCCCGCTGGCACTGACCGCCCTGGTCTCCACCGCCACCAGAGTCCGCGGAGATCGGACATTGGCGATGCCGATCCTGGTCGGTGGCTTCATCGGTTTGGGCGCCAACATCCTCTGGGTGGCCGCGGCCCTGAGCGCCATGGGTAGTTGACTTGTCGAAACACGGGCTCGGGTATCCGGCTACGGGTCCTGACTCCATGACACGCACTCGTCCACTCTTCAGCGCAAAGAGCGCGACGCGACAGATGAGTGCGCTCGATGGTTTCGGTCATCTGCCGGGTCCCGTAGCTCTTCACACTGCGCGCGCAGGTGCGACGCCCTGAACGCGGCTGAGTCGGGCGGATCTGGCTGGGACGGTGGTGGCAGTGATTGTGTGGTTCTGCGTTCACCCAGTGAATGCAGGACCACACAATGACCGCGTCGCCTCACTGAATGGTCAGGCCGGATCCCAGACCGCCCGACTCTCGTCATGAGCGGGCATGCCGTTGGCCCCGCTGGTGGGCGGGGTGCGGGGCGAGGGGGAGCTATTCGTCGGGGTCGGGCGCGCGTGGTGGGTCGAGGGCTTGGGTGCCGTCGGGTCCGACGAGGAAGTGGTGGCCGTTCGGGCTGATCCACAGGTAATGCCCGGGTAGGACGATCACGTAGCGCCAGTTGGAGAAGGTTTTGGCGCGGTGATGTCGTCGGCATCCGGGGACGAGGTTGCAGGGGCAGGTCGGGCCGCCCTTGTTGTGCGGGACCACATGGTCCAGGTCGCACTTCGCCGCTGGTCTGCTGCACCAGGGGAACCGGCATTGGTGATCACGCTGTTCGACCCTGCGACGGATGCGGTCGGGGATCTCGTAGGAATCGACCGGGACGCAATCGGCCAGATCGATCACCGGTCGCACGATGATCGTGGTGTCGCGGGCGCGGAGCCATTCCTTGATCTGCGCGATGGAGATCGGGGCGCGGCCTTGGTCCCAGCGGCCGACGGGGTTCGCGAACGGGTTGTCCTCATCATCAGAGGTCAGGGCGGTGTCGGTGATGTGGACACTCAGTTCGACCTTGCGGCCGGGGCTGGTCGCAACGACTTCACCGGTCTCCTCGTCGGCGAACAGCAGGTCCAGGGACAGGTCCTGACGGGCCAGGTCGCCAACGGACTTGGAGCGGCGGACGTCGAAGGAGTCGGTGTCGCCGAGTTGTCCGCGGATCTTGGCTCGACGCGACAACGCGAGGTCGAAGTCATGGGCATCCGCGGCATCCAGAACCGAGTGGGACTCGACCTGCCCGTTCGCGTCGACGTCACCGACGTCGACCCGGCGGGCGTCGGCGGCGGCTTGGCGCTCGGCTTCGGCGCGTTCGGGGTCGAACCTGATCACCGCTTCCTGAACCAGCCGTTCGAGTTGGGCCCAACCCACGCCGCCGACGGTAGCGAGCTGGCGGTCCACGAACGCAGCCGCTTCGGCGTTGAGGGGCCGGGTGAGGTCGGCGATGCGTTCAGCCCGCCACGGTTCCAACCTGCCCTCGACCACTGCCGCGTAGATCCCGGGGAGGCGCCAGGCGCACTCGATGATCCGCCCGACGTACCCACGTCCACCATCAGGTGAGCGACCCAACATGGCGATGAGTTCCATCAGGTTGAACTCGGACACCAGTGGTGCACCGGCGCCCGCGATCGGGACGCCGGTGTCGATGATCCCGTCGACGATGGTCGCGGCCTGCTCGGGGCTGGTGACGATGTTGCGCCTGGCCCAGGTCGCGATGTCGATCCATTCCTTGACCAGCGCAGCCTGGCGGACCTTGACGCCCTTGCTGAGGTCGGACAGCAAGGCCCGATCAGAGCGGGTGTCGGTTCCGAGATCCATACATGTATTAGATCACCGACCTCCGACATCGCGAAGCGCCGGAAACCCGCCTGTGGACAGGTGAAAGTCCCCGACTGGGCTGTGGAGAGTTGGTGGTCAGGGCCGGGGGTTTCGAGGCTCGCTTCGCTCGCACCTCAACCACCGGGCTCGCCAGATTTCGCTCGCACCTCAACCACCAGGCCCGCCAGAATCCGCTCGCACCTCAACCATCGGGCTCGCCAGAATTTGTTCGCACCTCAACCACCGCGGCGGCGTCTCGATACGCGGCTCGCTGGCGCTCGCCGCTACTCGACGAGCTTGTGCACGCTCGCACCTCAACCACCAGGAACGGACGTTGTCCACAGGCTGGAGTTTGCTTGGTGGCCGAAAGTCTCCGACGCACCTAGCGTCATCGATGCGTTCGAATCGGACGCAGACGATCTCGGGAGGATCCATGCACCGCACTCATGCGGCGGCGATCGCCGTCCTTGCCACCCTCGCCCTCGCTGGTTGCAGCGGGAGCGAGCAACCGGCCGACGTCGTACTGTCGCCGGCGTCCGCGACCTCGGAGGCCTCGCTCGGGTCAGGCGCGTGCGTCGGCGCTGACCAGGTCAGCAACCGGCCCGACCACGCCACGTTCTGCAGCACTCCGCCCTAGCCCCTCGGCCCTTTGTACGACGTCCGCAGGAACCCGATCGTGGGAGTCGGCCGAGGACACGGGACTCGCGGCCACTCGGGCGAGCGGGATGTATCCGCCCCACACACCCGCAGCCACATCGCTGGGCTCGTCGACCGGGTCCCCCGCCCGAGCCTTCATGGAGGCCTCGGCGAGCGGAATCGCCAGCACCGCCGTGGCCGCCAGTTCCTTGCGGGTGCTGGGCCGCAGCGTGCCGGATCGGCCGGGGATCATGTGGTCGACGATCAGGTCGAGGGCGTGCTGCCGCTCCTCTTCGTCATCGACCACGCGCGCCGCGCCGATGACCACGGCGGAGCGGTAGTTCATGGAGTGGTGGAACGCCGAGCGGCCGGCCACCAGGCCGTCCACCTCGGTGACCGTGACGCAGACCGTGCCGCCCTGGGCCTGCCGCAGCCAGCCGGCCGCGACGGACCCGTGCACGTAGAGCGTTCCGCCCGCATCCGGCCCGGAGACGTCGATCGCATACGCAGCCGGCAGCACCAGCGGGTGGTCGCCGACCGTCACCCCGAGGTGCGCGACCAGACCGTCGGCGAGGAACGCGTGCAGTTCGGCACGGTCGGACACCATCCGGTTGCGGCCACGGGTGACGGTCGTGCGGGGCGTCGGCGACAGGGGCGCTTCGGTGCTCATGCCTCTAGACTCCCCACCAAGTGGCCTGTGCACACGGGCCAATCCGACGCAAACATGACAGGACACTCGCATGGCAGCCACCCTCGCCGTCGTCCTGGACCGCGCCGACCGACGGCCCCTGGGCGGACAGCTCGCCGACGAGATCCGCCGCCAGGTCACCGACGGTCGCCTCGCTGCCGGTGACCGGCTGCCCAGCAGCCGCGCCCTCGCCACCGAGCTCGGCGTCGCCCGCGCCGTCACCGAAGTGGCCTACGGCCAACTCGTCGCCGAGGGCTGGCTCGAGGGCCGCCACGGCTCCGGGACGTTCGTCTCCGCGAGCGCGCCCGCCCAGGCACCACCCCATCGGCCCCGCCGCCGAGCACCCGAAGCACGGCCCCTCCTCCGCCTCGACGCCGGCACGCCGTGGATCGACCCGCGGTACGCCGCACTCTGGCGTCGCGCCTGGCGCGACGTGTCCACCACTCGCCCTCCCGCCGGGTACGACGACCCCCGCGGACTCCCCGAGCTCCGCACCGAGATCGCCGCCCGGCTGGGCCGGATCCGCGGCCTGGACTGCGATCCGGACGACGTCCTGGTGACCGCGGGGACGACCGACGGACTGCGCCACCTCCTCGGCGTCCTCCCACCCGGACCCGTCACCGTCGACGACCCGGGCTACCGGGCCGCTGTCGCCACGGTCCGGCTCGCCGGGCGCGAGGTCGTCGACGTACCCGCGCTCGGGCCGCCGCCCGACGCCACCACGCTCGCGACCTGTGCCGCCGCCTACGTCACCCCGGCCCACCAGCACCCGCTCGGCCCGACCATGTCCGGCAGCGCGCGCCTTGCCCTCCTCGACGCGAGCCGCACGTCCGGAGCCCTGATCATCGAGGACGACTACGACTCCGAGTTCCGCTACGACGTCGCGCCCGTGCCCGCGCTCGCCTCCCTCGACCGCACCCGCGTCGCCTACCTCGGCACCGCGAGCAAGGCCGTGGCTCCGAGCATGCGGCTCGGCTGGCTCGTCCCTCCGCAACACCTGCTCGACCCGCTCAACCAGATGCGCGCCATCACCCACGACACGGCGTCCTGGCCGGTCCAGCGCGCGTACCTCTCGCTCCTGCGCGACGGGTACGTCGACAAGGTGGTCCGCTCGGCCCGCCGCACGTACGCCGAACGCAGCACTCGTGTCGCGAAGGCCCTGGCGCCGTACGCACAGACCACCGGCCCGATCGCCGGCATGTACGCCACCCTCGAACTCCCCCGCCGGCAGGCCGAAGCCGCACACCAGTCCGCCCGCACAAAGGGGTACGACGTCCCGCTGCTCGCCGACTACTGCCGGTCGGACACCCGGCACGGCCTGGTGATCGGCTTCGGCGGGTGCACGGACGCCCAACTCGACGAAGCGCTCGGCGCCATCGTGCGCGGACTGCGCTGACGGGAGAAAATGCGGCAGACTCGACTCCCATGACCGCGCGTGTGATCGTCCTCGCCGGCCCCTCGGGATCGGGCAAGTCGCGGCTGGCGGAGCGCCTGGAGAAGGCGCACGGCTGGCCGACGCTGCGGCTCGACGACTTCTACCGCGACGGCGACGAGCCGGACCTGCCGCAGATCACCGAGGGCGCGAACGCCGGCCTCGTCGACTGGGACCACCCCGGCACGTGGCACTGCGACGACGCCCTCACCGCGCTGCGCGAACTCTGCGCCACCGGTGCGACCGAGGTCCCGGTCTACTCGATCTCCGAGAGCAAGCGCACCGGCACCCAACGCCTCGACCTGAACGGCGCCCCCCGCTTCTGCGCCGAGGGCATCTTCGCGGCCGAGGTGGTCGAGGAGTGCCGTCGCTCGGGGATGCTCGAGGCGGCGTACTGCATCACCCAGCACCCGATGGTCACCTTCTGGCGACGCCTGACCCGCGACCTCCACGAGCACCGCAAGCCACCCCTGGTCCTGCTCCGCCGCGGCCTCGCCCTCGCGCGCGCCCAGCGCCAGGTCGTACGACGGGCGGTCGCCGTCGGCTGCCGCGTCGCCACCGGTGACCGCGCCTTCGCCGACCTGCGCAACCCGGAGGGCGATGACCATGCGCTGGCCAGCTGACCTCGATCCGTCCGCCCTCAAGCAGCCCGACCCCCGCAGTTGCGGCGCGGCCAGCGCCCTTGCCGCCAAGGCGATGCTGAGCGACTGGCGCCCCGCGGCCGGCGCCGACGGAGCGACCGAGATCAAGGACGAGCACCGGGTCCTCACCTCCGCGACCAGCGCGCGCGACCGCTTCCAGATGCCCTGGCCGCGAGCCCTCGGCACGCCACCGTGGGCGATCGTGAACTTGCTGCGCGTCCTGACCGGCCAGCACATCGCCACCGTGTTCGCCCGCCCGCGTCCGGCGCTCGCCTACGAGATCGTGCGCGAGCAACTCGCGCACCGGCCCGTCGCCGTCTACATCGGCAGCCGCTGGCTCCCCCGCCACGTCATCCTCGCCGTCGCCGCCATGGACGGCGCGATCCAGGTGTTCGACCCCGCCCGCGGCCAGCTGGTCCGGGTGATCGAGGAGAAGTGGGTCGACAACGACTTCGACGTCGCCGGGTGGAGCCACGTCTGGTTCGTGGCCTGAGCGCGTCTCGATACGCCGCTCGTTCCTCGCGGCTACTCGACGACCCTTTGAGCCGCGTACCAGGGCTTGATGATCTCGGTGATCAGCCGGTACCGCTCGTCGTACGGGATGAAGGCGGACTTCATCGCGTTGACGGTCAGCCACTCCATCTCGGCCAGCCCGTAGCCGAAGGTCTCGGCCAGCAGGCCGAACTCCTGGCTCAGCGACGTCCGGCTCATCAGCCGGTTGTCGGTGTTGACCGTGACCCGGAAGCGCAGCGACGCCAGCAGCTTGATCGGGTGCTCGGCCAGCGAGGCGGTCGCACCGGTCTGCACGTTGGAGGACGGGCACATCTCGAGTGGGATCCGCTTGTCCCGGACGTACGACGCCAGCCGCCCCAGGATCGGAGTGCCGTCATCCTCGAACGAGATGTCCTCGACGATCCGCACGCCGTGGCCGAGCCGGTCGGCGCCGCACCACTGCACGGCTTCCCAGATCGACGGCAGGCCGAAGCCCTCGCCGGCGTGGATGGTGAAGTGCGAGTTCTCGCGCTGGAGGTACTCGAACGCGTCGATGAACCGGGTGGGCGGGAATCCCGCTTCCGGGCCGGCGATGTCGAAGCCGGCGACGCCGCGATCGCGCCACTGGATGGCGAGTTCGGCGATCTCCATGGCCCGCGCGGCCTGGCGCATCGCGGTCAGCAGGTGGCGGACGACGATCGTGCCGCCCGCTGCAGCCATGCCCTCCTCGAAGCCCTTCTGCACGGCCGCGACCACATCGGGAAGGTCGAGCCCGGACTCGACATGGAGTTCGGGCGCGTAGCGGATCTCGGCGTAGACGACTCCGTCCGCGGCGAGGTCCTCGACGCACTCGCGGGCCACGCGGGTCAGCGCATCGGCCGTCTGCATCACCCCGACCGTGTGCGCGAAGGTCTCGAGGTAGCGCTCCAGGGAACCCGAGTCGGCGGCCTCGGCGAACCAGACCGCCAACGCGTCGGCGTCGGACTCCGGCAGTTCGTGGCCGACCTCCGCGGCAAGCTCGAGGATCGTCGCGGGACGCAGCCCACCGTCGAGGTGGTCGTGCAGCAACACCTTCGGCGCCGCCCGCAGCAGGTCAGTTTCCATGAAGCATTCCTATCCGATGCGGTCGATGACGAGAGGGCCGGCCGCGAAGGCCGTGCCGGGAGCCGCGACGTCGTACCCGCCCTCGAGGGAGGCCAGCGCCCGGTCGAACCGCTCGGGGGTGTCGGTGAGCAAGGTGAACAACGGTGCCCCGGCAACAACCACATCACCCGGCCGCGCATGCCAGACCACGCCGGCACCGGCCTGCACCGGATCCTCCTTGCGCGCGCGTCCGGCACCGAGGCGCCAGGCAGCGAGACCGACGGCCATCGCGTCGAGGCGGGTGAGGACGCCATCCGCCGGAGCAACGACCACGTGCGACTCGCGTGCCACCGGTAGCACCGCAGCCGGATCGCCGCCCTGGGCGCTGATCATCGCGCGCCACGCATCCATCGCGGATCCGTCGGCGAGCTTCGGCGCGGGGTCGATGTCCGGGCGGCCGGCGGCGGCGAGCATCTCCCGGGCCAGCGCGACCGTCAGTTCGACGACATCGGCAGGCCCACCGCCGGCGAGCACCTCAACCGACTCGGCGACCTCGATCGCGTTGCCCGCCGTGAAGCCGAGCGGGGTGTCCATGTCGGTGAGCAGGGCGACGGTGTTCACGCCGGCGTCCTTGCCCAGGGCGACCATCACTTCAGCCAGCTCACGGGCCCGATCCACGGACTTCATGAACGCGCCGCTGCCCACCTTCACATCGAGCACCAGCGCACCGGTGCCCTCGGCGATCTTCTTGCTCATGATCGAGGAGGCGATGAGCGGGATCGCCTCGACGGTGCCCGTCACGTCGCGCAGGGCGTAGAGCTTCTTGTCGGCAGGAGCGAGTCCGTCGCCGGCCGCGCAGATGACGGCGCCGACGCCCTCGAGTTGCGCCATCATCTCCTCGTTGGAGAGCAATGCGCGCCAGCCGGGGATCGACTCGAGCTTGTCGAGCGTGCCGCCGGTGTGGCCGAGGCCGCGACCGGAGAGCTGCGGGACCGCGACGCCACACGCGGCCACCAGAGGTGCCAGCGGGAGCGTGATCTTGTCACCCACGCCGCCGGTCGAGTGCTTGTCGGCGGTCGGGCGTGAGAGCGACGAGAAGTCCATCCGCTCGCCGGAAGCGATCATCGCCGCCGTCCAGTCGGCGATCTCGCGACGGTCCATGCCGTTGAGCAGGATGGCCATCGCCAGCGACGACATCTGTTCGTCGGCGACCTCACCGCGGGTGTACGCGTCGACCATCCAGTCGATCTGGCTGGTGGACAGGGTGCCGCCGTCGCGCTTCGCGAGGATGACTTCGACGGCGTCGTGGGTTCCGGACATGCGCAGACCCTAGATGAGGTTCTCGGGGCCGAAGGCCTGCGGCAGCACCTGATCCATGGTCAGCACGCCTTCGGGTGTCATCACCTCGAGCGGCGCTCCCCCGGCTTCCCACAGCAACTGGCGGCAGCGGCCGCACGGCATGATCACGTCGCCGGAGCCATTCACACAGACGAAGTGCGTCAGCCGACCACCGCCGGTCGCGTGCAACTGGGAGACCAGTCCGCACTCGGCGCACAGCGTGACGCCGTACCCGGCGTTCTCGACATTGCAGCCGACGAGCAGGCGCCCGTCCTCGGCGAGGCCCGCTGCACCGACCCGATAACCGGAGTACGGCGCGTAGGCGTGCGCAGCGATCTCGATCGCAGCGGCTTGCAGGGCGTCCCAGTCGACCACCCGGCCAACCTAGCGCCCTGCCTGTCACCCGCACGAGGATCTTCGGCCGCAACCCCGGAGGACCACAAGAAATGGTCCCAAGTTGGTAACCGTTTGCTCCAAGGTGCTTCCCGCAGGGCAAGCCGTGGGTGAGGATGCACCGGAGCACCAGTCATGCATACCCCTGCCTTGCCCCTGCGGCGGGCGTCGACCTGGAGGACATTTGTGAAGACCTGGAAGAGGACGTCGGCGGCCGCGGCCGTGGCACTCATGGCGAGCGCGGGCCTGGCCGCGTGTGGCGACGCACCGGAAGAGGGCTCGGACGCCAAGAGCGACTTCCTGCCCTGCATCCTTTCCGACGCGGGCGGCTTCAACGACAAGTCGTTCAACCAGCTGAGCTACGAGGGCGTGAAGGACGCGGCCGAGGAGCTCAACAGCGAGTACAAGGAATTCGAGTCGAAGAACGAGAACGACTACGCCGGTGCCCTCGACGGCTTCGTCACCGCTGGCTGCGACGCCATCGTGACGGTCGGCTTCGCTCTCTCCGCTGCCACGGTCGAGTCCGCGAAGGCCAACCCCGACATCGAGTACATCCTCATCGATGACGCGGCCGACAACGACTTCAACGGCACCAAGGACGCCGACAACATCAAGCCGATCCTGTACGACACGGCTCAGGCGGCGTTCCTCGCCGGCTACGCGGCCGCTGACTACACGAAGACCGGCGTCGTCGGCACGTACGGCGGCCAGCCGTTCCCGACCGTGACGATCTTCATGGACGGCTTCAAGCAGGGCGTGGAGTACTACGCCAAGGAGAAGCAGAAGGACGTCAAGCTCGTCGGCTGGGAGGGCGGCGACAAGGGCGTCTTCACCGGTGGCTTCGACGCCAACGAGAAGGCGACCAACACCGCCAAGCAGATCCTCGACCAGAACGCCGACATCATCCTGCCGGTCGGTGGTCCGATCTACCAGGGCGCGCTGACCGCCATCGCCGACTCGGGCAAGGACATCGCCCTCGTCGGTGTGGACGCCGACTTCTTCGAGACCGACCCGAAGACGGCCGACGTCATCTTCACCTCGATCCTCAAGAACATGAAGCAGTCCACGACCGAGGCCGTGCTGGCTGCGGGCAACGACGAGTTCAACGCTGACGCCTACGTCGGCACGCTGGAGAACGACGGAGTCGGCCTGGCGCCGTTCCACAACTTCGAGAGCAAGATCTCCGACACGCTCGCTGCTGAGCTCGAGACCGTGAAGGCCGGCATCATCGACGGCTCGATCCCGGTCACGTCGTACCTCAACAAGTAAGCGCGTAGCACCGCACGACAGGCTCCAGGGGAGGTCGGCCACAGGGCCGGCCTCCCCCGGTCTGTTTCCTCCCATCACCATCGCCCGCCAGTTTCATGGCGAGTTCACTGGTATCTGTTCGCCCGCTCGGTAAGGATCCCGTTTATGACGCTTGAACTGCGGGGCATCACGAAACGGTTCGGCCCCCTGGTCGCCAACGACCGGATCTCCCTCACGGTGGAGGAAGGCGAGATCCACGCACTCCTCGGGGAGAACGGCGCGGGCAAGTCCACCTTGATGAACGTGCTCTACGGCCTCTACCAGGCCGACGAGGGCGAGATCGTGCTGGACGGCGCGCCGATGACCTTCACCGGTCCCGGAGACGCGATGGCCGCCGGCATCGGCATGGTCCACCAGCACTTCATGCTCATCCCCGTCTTCACCGTCGCCGAGAACGTCATGCTCGGCAACGAGTCCACCGGCTTCGCCGGCAAGCTCGACATCGACGCCGCCCGCGAACGGGTGCGCGAGATCTCCGCGCGGTTCGGCTTCGACGTCGACCCCGACGCACTCATCGAGACGCTGCCCGTCGGCGTCCAGCAGCGGGTGGAGATCATCAAGGCCCTCTCGCGCGACGCGCGGGTCCTCGTCTTCGACGAGCCGACCGCCGTCCTCACGCCGCAGGAGACCGACGAGCTGATGGCGATCATGCGCCAGCTCAAGGAGTCCGGCACCTCCATCGTCTTCATCAGCCACAAGCTCCGCGAGGTCCGCGCGATCGCCGACCGGATCACGGTCATCCGCCGCGGTGCGGTCGTCGGCGAAGCCAGCCCCACCGCCACCAACGCCGAACTGGCCGCCCTCATGGTGGGCCGTCCCGTCGAGCTCACCGTCCACAAGGACCCCGCAAAGCCCGGCGCCGACGCGCTCGTGGTCAAGGACCTTCAGGTCATCGACGCCACTGGCCACATCCACCTCGACAGCATCAGCTTCTCCATCGCCACCGGCGAGGTCCTCGGCGTCGCCGGGGTCCAGGGCAACGGACAGACCGAGCTGACCGAGGCGCTGCTGGGCCTGCAGGCCCACGTCAAGGGCTCCGCCGAGCTCGACGGCCACCAGCTGGTCGGCAAGTCGGTCCGCAAGGTGCTCGACGCCGGCGTCGGCTTCATCCCCGAGGACCGGCAGGTCGACGGCCTCGTCGCCGACTTCACGCTGTCCGAGAACCTCATGCTGAATCGCAGCCACGGTGCGCCCTTCGTCCGGTTCGGCACGATCCGCCGCAAGCTCCTCGAGACCTTCGCCAGCGAGAAGCTGGTCGAGTACGACGTCCGGGCACGCGGCATCGAATCGATGGCCGGACAGCTCTCCGGCGGCAACCAGCAGAAGGTCGTCGTGGCCCGCGAGCTGTCGCGCGAGCTGCGCCTGCTCGTCGCTGCGCAACCGACCCGCGGCGTCGACGTCGGGTCGATCGAGTTCATTCACAAGCAGGTCGTCGCGACGCGCGACTCCGGCGTCCCCGTGCTGCTGGTCTCGACCGAGCTCGACGAGATCGCAGCCCTGTCGGACCGGATCATGGTCCTGTACCGCGGAAGGATCGTCGGCATCGTGCCCGCAGACACCCCGAGGGAGACCCTCGGCCTGATGATGGCCGGCGAGCGGCCCGAAGGGATCGTGGCATGAGGCGCGGGAAGAAGGGCGTGCCGGAGAACCCGGAGAACCCGGAGAACCCGGAGCAGCCCGAGAAGGCCGCAGCTCCCGCCGCACCCGAGACCCCGAAGGCTCCCGAGCCTGCGGCGGTTGATGTCGACGTACCCGAGAAGCCGGAGCAGCCCGAGAAGGAAGGGGGCTCGCCCAGCCAGTGGCAGGGGGTGCTGCGCGAGATCGCCATGGGCCACGCCCTGGTCTCGGTGTTGTCGGTCCTCCTCGCCGTGCTGGTCGGATCCCTGATGATCCTGGTGACCGATCCCGACGTCCGCGAGGCCGCCGGCTACATCGGTGCGAGGCCCGGCGACTTCTTCTCCGCCGTCCAGGAGGCCATCTCCGGCGCCTACGGTGCGCTGTTCCGCGGTGCGGTCTACAACTCGGACGCAGAACTCTTCGAGACGAAGATCCGGCCGATCACCGAGACACTGAAATACTCCGGCCCGCTGATCCTCGCCGGCCTCGGCGTCGGTCTCGCGTTCCGCGCCGGTCTGTTCAACATCGGCGGCCGCGGCCAGATGTTGCTCGCCGGTGCCGCCGCGGGCTGGGTCGCCGTGAGCGTGGACCTGCCGATGGGCCTGCACCTGCCGCTGGCCGTCCTCGCCGGCGCCCTCGCCGGCGCCCTGTGGGCCGGCATCGCCGGGCTCCTGAAGGCGAAGAGCGGCGCGCACGAGGTGATCGTGACGATCATGCTCAACTACGTCGGCTACTACCTCGTCTTCTACGCCCTGTCGCAGCAGAGCTGGCTCCAGGCGCCCGGCTCGGGCAACCCGAAGTCCGAGGCAATGCCGGAGTCGGCGATCCTGCCGAAGCTCCTCGGCGACAAGTTCAACCTGCATCTCGGCTTCGTGATCGCACTGATCGCCGTGGTCTTCGTGTGGTGGCTGCTCAACAAGTCGGCCATGGGCTTCCGGTTCCGGGCCGTCGGTGAGAACCCGGACGCCGCGCAGGCGGCCGGCATCAACGTCGGTCGCACCTACGTCTCGGTGATGCTGATCGCGGGTGCCCTGGTCGGGCTCGCGGGCGTCAACCAGATCCTCGGCACCGCCACCAGCGGCGTCACGGTGGACCTCGACGCCGGCATCGGCTTCGACGCCATCACCGTCGCGCTGCTCGGGCGCTCCCGACCGCTCGGCATCCTCGCCGCCGGCATCCTGTTCGGCGCCCTCAAGGCGGGTGGCTTCGCCATGTCGGCGTCGGAGGGCATCCCGATCGAGATCGTGCTGGTCGTGCAGTCCCTGATCGTCCTCTTCATCGCCGCGCCGCCACTGGTGAGAGCGCTGTTCCGACTTCCGAAGGAGGCGGTCGCATGAGCGCCCCGGTCAAGGTTCCTGTGCCGATCGACGACGACATCCCCGTCGCCGGACTGCGGGGCGCACTCAAGGCCCCGATCGTCCTCGGCGTCGTCACGATGCTGGTCTCGCTGCTCGTCGCCTTCAAGTCGCGCGAGGGCGACACCACGTTCCGCCTGGCCACCGACACGGACCTGTTCGAGCTGCCCGAAATCACCGTCCCCTCGACGCCCTCGGTCACCACGATCGTCATCCTGCTCGCACTGTGCACGGTCGCCTCGGCGTTCCTGGTGAGTCGCGGTCGTCGTACTCCGATCTGGCTGGTGGCGCTGTTCTCCGTCCTGGCCATGACCGGCTTCCTGTGCTGGGCCGCGGCCGGCGCCGCGGTGCCGGTGATCGGCCTCCTCGGCGGCTCGATCGCCCTCGCCGTGCCCCTGGTGTTCGGCGCCCTCGGTGGCGTCCTGGGTGAACGGGCCGGCGTCGTCAACATCGCCATCGACGGCCAGTTGCTCTTCGGCGCGTTCGCCGCCGCGATGTTCGGCACCATCGTCGGATCCCCGTGGGGCGGT
Source organism: Nocardioides sp. WS12 (assembly GCF_014108865.1). Lineage (NCBI taxonomy): Bacteria > Bacillati > Actinomycetota > Actinomycetes > Propionibacteriales > Nocardioidaceae > Nocardioides > Nocardioides sp. WS12. Next base: position 4,464,379 of record NZ_CP053928.1, read on the forward strand.
CTGGTCGCGGCGATGTGCGCCGGCGCCCTCGTCGCGCTGGTGCTGAGCTTCTTCGCGATCACCTACTTCGTCGACCAGGTGATCGTGGGCGTGGTGCTCAACGTGCTGGTGATCGGCCTGACCAGCTTCCTGTTCGGCCAGATCCTCGCCGAGAACACCGAGGGACTGAACAGCCCGCCGCACTTCGAACGCATCCCGATCCCGCTGCTCGGGGAGATCCCGATCATCGGTCCGGTGCTGTTCCGTCAAACGATCCTCGTCTACCTCATGTACTTCGCAGTCTTCGCGGTCGCCTGGGCCCTCTACCGCACCCGATGGGGCCTGCGCGTCCGCGCCGTCGGCGAGCACCCGAAGGCAGCCGACACCGTCGGCATCAAGGTCAACAGGACCCGCTACACCACGATGATCATTGCCGGCCTGATCGCCGGTGCCGGCGGCGCGACGTACACGCTCGTCTCGGTCCCGCAGTTCGGTGAGGAGATGACCGACGGTGCCGGCTACATCGCGCTCGCTGCGGTGATCTTCGGCCGCTGGGACCCGGTCCGCGCGACCCTCGCGGCGCTGCTGTTCGGCTTCGCGACGAACCTGTCGGGCGTGCTGTCGGTGATCGGATCACCGGTGCCCAGCCAGTTCATGCTGATGCTGCCGTACGTCGTCACGATCATCGCCGTCGCCGGACTGGTCGGGCACTCCCGGGCGCCCGCCGCCGACGGGATCCCGTACCGCAAGGGCTAGCGCCTCAGCGGGAGCCGAGGGCGTGGATGGCCACGCCCGCCATCATCCGCGCACCGAAGCCAACGGCCTGCTCGTCCACCAGGAAGTCCCCCTGGTGGAGGTCGTAGCGCGCGCCACCCGGCGTGCGGGTGCCGAGGCGGAACATCGCGCCGGGGACCTGCTCGAGGTACCACCCGAAGTCCTCGCCGCCGAGGCTCTGCTCGACCTCCTTGCGGTGGTGGAGGCCCAGGAGTTCGTCGGCGGCCGCAGCGATCATGGCCACGCTGAGCCGGTCGTTGACGACCGGCGGGACGCCCTGGAGGTAGTCGACCGTGGCGGTCACGCCGTAGGGGCGCACGATGTCGAGGACCGCTTCGCGGACCACCGCTTCGCAGGAGGCCCAGGCTTCGGCCTCGAGGATCCGGACGGTGCCGCTGGCCATGCCGTGGTCGGGGATCACGTTGGCGGCCGAACCGGCCTTGAGCATGCCCCAGACGACGCTGACGCCGGCGCGAGGATCCATCCGGCGGCTGAGGACAGCCGGCAGTTCGCTGGCGACCTTGGCCAGCGCGAAGGTCAGGTCCCCGGTCAGGTGCGGCCGCGACGTGTGCCCACCGTTGCCTTCGAGGCGTACGTCGATCCGGTCGGCCGCGCTGGTGATGGGACCCGTGCGCAGGCCGATCGCGCCGACGTCGACCGAGGGGTCGCAGTGCAGGGCGAAGATCCGGTCGACGTCCTCGAGGGCACCGTGGTTGATCAGGTGCTTGGCGCCACCGGGCATGACCTCCTCGGCCGGCTGGAACAGCAACCGCACCTGACCGCGCAGGAGGCCCTGCTGGTGCACCTCGCCGAGGGCGTGGGCGGCACCGACGAGTGCCGCCGTGTGCACGTCGTGGCCGCAGGCGTGGGCGGCACCCTCGTTCTCGCTGCGCCAGCTGTCCGTGGTCAGGTCCGCCACCGGCAACGCGTCGAGATCGGCACGCAGCGCGACCCGCGGACCGCTGACGCCGATGTCGGCGAGGATCCCGCTGCGCGGCATCCGGGTGACCCGCCAGCCGGACCGGACGAGGTGCTCCGCCACGACATCCATCGTGCGTCCCTCGTGCCACGACAGCTCCGGGTGCTGGTGGAGATCGCGGCGCAATGCGACCAGCTCGCCGTCGTACTTCTCGACGACGGAGGCGACGAGCGCCAGCAGGTCGGAGGTATTGCGTGATTCCACGAACCCAAACCTACGCCGTCGCTCGGCTCGGCGAGGTCACCCGCCCAGAACCGGCACATGATGCCGCAGCACGTTTCGCCGGTTGGCCCGGGGTGCGGATACCCTCCTTTCCGTATTACTGGGCATCAAGACGTTAGGGAGGCGTCATGGGTGCTGGTTCGCATGCAATGCGCGCAGAGAAGCGAGTGGGACGGGGAGCGACCCTGGGGGTCGTCCTCTTGCTGATCGGTGCGATGGCCGCGTTCTTGCTGATCCGCTCGGACAACTCGTCCGACGCGGACGCCTGTGGCGACCCCTCAACGGTCACCGTGGCGGCCGCGCCGGACATCGCGCCGCTCGTCCAGAAGGCCGTGTCCGCCCTGGATGGCTGCGCGACGTACGCCGTGCGCGCGGTGAGCAGTGACCAGGTGGTCTCCACCCTGGTCGCCGACAAGCCCGACGCACCGCAGCTGTGGATTCCCGATTCCGCTCACTGGCCCGCTCAGGTGACGGCCCAGGGTGCGCAGTTGACGCCCCTCGCCGAGGCGGTCGCGACGACGCCCGTGGTGTTGGTTGGCGGCCCGGCGCTCGACGCCCCGGCCTCGTGGCTGGCCGCCTTCCGATCGAGCCGGCTCACCCTGCAGGACCCGCTGTCCACCGGCGTCGGCGCGCTCAGCCTCGCCGCCCTGCGCGCCGAGCAGGCCGCGAGCGGATCGTCGAACGAGCAGATCGCCCAGGTGCTGGTGCCGATGGCGCAGCGCTTCAGCACCACGCGGTTGGCGCCGGGCGCCGACCCGTTCACGTCGGTGAGCGCGAGCTCGGTCGGGTTCGTTCCGGCCACGGAGAGCGCGTACGTCGCCGCGAAGCGGAGCAACCCGATGCTGACCGCGGTGGTTCCCGGAACGGGCACCCTGCTCCAGTCCTATCCGCTGTTGGCCACGACCGGCGCCACGTCCGAGGCGCTCGAGGCAGGGCGTGAGCTCGCGACCTACCTCACCGAGGGCGATGGTCGGTCCCTGGTGGCCGACCATGGCCTGCGCTCCGGAGACGGTACGCCGCAGCCCGGTGGCGCCGGCCTGGGCAAGGTCGCCACGCTGCCCCGGCCCCCGGCGACGGCAGTCTCGGCGGACCTGAGGCAATGGCTGGTGTTGAGCGTTCCGTCGAGCATCCTCGTGGTGATGGACGTGTCCGGCTCGATGGACTTCGCAACTCCCGAGGGCTCGCGCATCGACCTGGCTGTGGAAGCTTCGCGCGCGGCTCTCGCCGCCTTCCAGGACAACGCGCGGATCGGCCTGTGGGCCTTCTCCATCGACCAGGGCGGAAAGGGCACCGACCACCGCGAACTGGTGCCGATGCGCCGGCTGTCCGCGGAGGTCGGGTCGAGCACCCAACGGGCTGCCCTGGCCGGCCAGGTCACCCGGCTGCCCCGCCTGACGACCGGCGGCACCGGCCTCTACGACACAGCGCTCGCGGCGTACCGGAGCGCGGTCGCGGCCTACGACCCGGCGTACTTCAACTCGGTGGTGCTCCTGACCGACGGCGCCAATGACGACCCGGACTCACTCCGCCTTGCCGACCTGTTGACCCAACTCAGGAGTGCATCCAATCCGGCCAAGCCCGTGCGCATCATCGCCGTCGGGATCTCCGATGACGCCGACATGGCGGCGCTGACCAAGATCGCCCAGGCCACGAACGGCGCTGCCTACCCCGTGCAGGACCCGCGCGACATCCTGGCGGTGCTGTCGCAGGCGCTGCTCGGTCGCTGAGCAGCGCCACGGGTGGACTACTCCGTGTCGTAGGCGGCAAGGAGCCGATCGGCCGCGAGGGGCGCGGTCAGGTCTCCGGCGAGTACGGCGGCGCGGACGTCGTCCTGCACCGCCCGGACCGCCTTGCTGTGGCGCAGTCGCTGGGCGAGCTCATCGCGCACCAGTGCCCAGGTGAACTCGAGTTGCTGCTCGGCCCGCTTGCGCGCCAGGCCCTCGACACCGAGGTGGTCGCGGTGCAGCTGGACCTGGTCCCAGACCTCGTCGACACGGTCGCCGGTCAGGCCGGAGCAGGTGACGACGGGCGGCGCCCACTCCCCGTGTCCGCGCACCAGGCGCAGCGCGCCGGCCAGTTCGCGCGCGGCACCACGCGCTTCCATCTCGCGGTCGCCGTCGGCCTTGTTGACCGCGATCACGTCGGCGAGCTCCAGGATGCCCTTCTTGATGCCCTGCAACTGGTCGCCGGTGCGGGCCAGCGTCAGGAACAGGAACGTGTCCACCATGCCTGCGACGGTCACCTCGGACTGACCGACGCCGACGGTCTCGACCAGCACGACGTCGTACCCGGCGGCCTCGAGGACGGCCATCGACTGCGTGGTCGCGCGCGCCACCCCACCCAGGGTGCCCGCCGACGGTGACGGGCGGATGAACGCGTTCGGATCTGCTGCCAGCTGGTTCATCCGGGTCTTGTCGCCGAGGACCGAACCACCGGTCCGCACGCTCGACGGGTCGACCGCGAGTACGCCGACCTTGTGGCCTGCCGCCGTCAGCTGACTGCCGAGCGCCTCGATGAACGTGGACTTGCCGACCCCTGGGACCCCGGAGATCCCCACCCGCATCGCCGACTTGGGGTTTGTCGCCGCCGAGTTGGGGGTTTCCGCCAGTCGAGTCAGCAGTTCGCGCGCTGCCTCGCGGTGCCGGGGCGCCGTTGACTCGACCAGCGTGATGGCGCGGGCCATCTGCGCACGGCTTCCCGAACGGATGCCCTCGAGGAGGGTTTCGACGAGCTCGACCACCAGCGGGTCAGTGGTCCAGGTCGGCGCGCAGCTTCGCCAGCAGGTCCAGCGCCGACTCCGCGATCACCGTGCCGGGGAGGAAGACCGCCGCAGCGCCCATCTCCTTCAGCGTCGGTACGTCGTCGGGCGGGATCACGCCACCGATGACGACCATGATGTCGTCACGGCCCTGCTCGGCCAGCGCGGTCTTCAGCGCCGGGAGCAGGGTGAGGTGGCCCGCGGCCAGCGAGGAGACACCGACGATGTGGACGTCGGCGTCGATCGCCTGCTGCGCAACCTCCTCGGGCGTGGAGAACAGCGGACCCACGTCGACGTCGAAGCCCATGTCGGCAAAGGCCGAGACGATGACCTTCTGACCACGGTCGTGGCCGTCCTGGCCCATCTTCGCGACGAGGATGCGGGGGCGGCGGCCCTCGGCCTCGGCGAACTCGTCGGTGGCGGCGCGGGTCTGCGCGACCAGTGAGTCGCCGGCGCCGTCGTTGGCCAGGTCGGCTTCGTCGCGGTACACGCCGCTGATCGTACGGATCACGGCCTGGTGGCGACCGTAGGTCTTCTCGAGCGCGTCGGAGATCTCGCCAACGGTGGCCTTGTTGCGGGCCGCAGCAACAGCGAGCTCGAGCAGGTTGCCGTCGCCGCTGTCGGCGCTGCGCGTCAGCGCGTGCAGGGCGTCCTCGACGTCCTGGCTGTTGCGCTCGGCGCGGAGGCGCTCGAGCTTGGCGATCTGCTGGCGGTAGACGTCGTCGTTGTCGACCTTGAGGACATCGAGCTTGTCCTCGACGGCCAGGCGGAACGTGTTGACGCCGATGACCTTCTGCGCGCCGGAGTCGATCCGCGCCTGGGTGCGGGCGGCAGCCTCCTCGATGCGCATCTTCGGGATGCCCTGCTCGATCGCGGCGGCCATGCCACCGGCGGCCTCGGCCTCCTGGATGTGCGCCCAGGCGCGCTCGGCGAGGTCGTGGGTGAGCTTCTCGACGTAGTAGGAACCGGCCCACGGGTCGATCGTCTGCGTCGTGCCGCTCTCCTGCTGCAGCAGCAGCTGGGTGTTGCGAGCGATGCGGGCGGAGAAGTCCGTCGGCAGCGCGATCGCCTCGTCGAGGGCGTTGGTGTGCAGCGACTGGGTGTGACCCTGCGTCGCGGCCATCGCCTCGATCGCCGTACGACCGACGTTGTTGAACACGTCCTGCGCGGTGAGCGACCAGCCCGAGGTCTGCGAGTGGGTGCGCAGCGACAGCGACTTCGCGTTCTGCGGGTTGAACTCGCGCACGAGCCGGCTCCACAGTGCGCGGGCCGCACGCATCTTGGCGATCTCCATGTAGAAGTTCATGCCGATTGCCCAGAAGAAGGACAGCCGCGGCGCGAATTCGTCGATGGTGAGGCCCGACTCGAGGCCGGCGCGGATGTACTCGACACCGTCGGCCAGCGTGTAGGCGAGCTCGAGGTCAGCGGTCGCCCCGGCCTCCTGCATGTGATAGCCGGAGATCGAGATCGAGTTGTACCGCGGCATCCGCTGGCTGGTGAACGCGAAGATGTCGGAGATGATCCGCATCGACGGAGCCGGCGGGTAGATGTAGGTGTTGCGGACCATGAACTCCTTGAGGATGTCGTTCTGGATGGTCCCCGAGAGCTGCTCCGGCTTCACCCCCTGCTCCTCGGCCGCGGCGATGTAGAGCGCGAGCACCGGGAGCACCGCACCGTTCATCGTCATCGAGACGCTCATCTGGTCCAGCGGGATGCCTTCGAAGAGCGTGCGGGTGTCGTAGATCGAGTCGATCGCCACACCGGCCATGCCGACGTCGCCGCGCACGCGCGGGTGGTCGGAGTCGTAGCCACGGTGGGTCGCGAGGTCGAAGGCGACCGACAGGCCCTTCTGGCCGGCCGCGAGGTTGCGGCGGTAGAAGGCGTTGGACTCCTCGGCAGTCGAGAAGCCGGCGTACTGCCGGACCGTCCACGGCTGCGTGGTGTACATCGTCGGGTACGGGCCACGCAGGAACGGGCTGAGGCCCGGCCAGGTGTCCAGGGCGTCGAGGCCGGCGAGGTCATCGGGGCCGTAGAACGGCTTGATGTCGATGCCCTCGGGGCTGCGCCACGGGTCGATCCCGGGGGTGCCGTTCGCACCGGCGGTCGCACCGGTCGACGCGAGCGGCTGGTCTCCGAAACTCTTGGGGATGCTCATGCCAACTTCTCCCTCGTGCGGTTCAGGAAGGCCAGGGCGTCGACGCCCATCGCTGCGCTGTCGTCAGCCCAGTCGGTCGCCTTCCCGGCGATGATCACGTGTACGGCGCCCGCCTCGCGCAGCGCGGCAGCGGCTGCGCTGCCCCACTCGGCGTAGGCGTCGTCGGTGCCGGCGAGGCACACGACCGCCTGCTTCCCGAATGCGGCCACGACCTCCTCGACACCTGCGGTCGGTCCGGCAACGTCGACCGCGATTCCACCGGCGGCCAGCAGGTTGCTGACGAAGGTGGCGCGGGCGGTGTGCTGCGCGACCGTGCCGAGCGTGGCCAGGAAGACCGGGCTCGCGGCGGGCGCGTCGCGCAGGGCCTCGAAGGAGGCGCCGTACCGGCGAACCGACGCACCGTCCTCGGACGGGGCACGCTCCGGCAGGACCTCGGCGAGGTTCGGGAACTCGGTCAGGCCGGTGATCGGGCGCTTGCGCGTGACGATCTCGGCTTCACGGCGGGCGACGACGTCCTCGATCCGCACCCGGAAGGCGTCGAGGCCGTCCGTCTCGAGGAGGCCGAGCTCGGCCCAGGCCGCGACGGCGAGGTCGTCGGTCAACTTCTCGACGGCGAAGGCACCACCGGCGGGGTCGGCGACCTTGGCGACGTGCGACTCGTCGATGAGCAGGTGCGACACGTTGCGGGCGATCCGGCGACCGAACAGGTCGGGCTGGCCGACCGGCGTCTCGAACGGCAGGACCGTCACGGCGTCCGCGCCGCCGACACCGGCCGCGAAGGCGGCGACGGTGGTGCGGAGCATGTTCACGTAGGGGTCGTACTTGGTGAGCATCGGCCGGCTGGTGACGGCGTGCTGGCGCTGCTCCACCCCGGTGGTCGAGCCTGTCGAGACCCCGGACAGTTCGAGCACCCGCGCCCAGAGCCGGCGCGCGGCCCGCAGCTTGGCGATGGTCGGGAACTGCTCGTCGGTCGCGGCGTAGCGGAACTCGATCAGGTCCGCGGCGACAGCGGGCTCGATGCCGGCCTCGGCCAGGACCCGAAGGTAGGTGGTGGCGACGAAGATGCTGAAGCCGAGTTCCTGCACGTCGCTGGCGCCGAGGTCGTGGGCGGCAGTGGCGTCGACGACGACCCCGCGGATGCCGCGATCGATCGCCAGCTTCGCGACGGCGACGAGCTGGTCGAAGTCGGCCCGCTCGTTGGTCGAGCCTGTCGAGACCCGCAGCGAGGCGCTGATCGGGTCGACGCCGAGGTTCGTGTCGGGGTGCAGATTCGTGTAGCTGCTGGTCTCGAACGCGTCGAGGAAGGCGGTCGCAACGGCAACGGGGTCACCGGTCGGGTCCAGCACGACGGGGGCGAGGTCGAGCAGCACCTCGTTGAGCAGCGCCGTGAGGTCGGTCTCGGGGCCGGCCTGCACCCACAGGGAGGTGACACCGCCGTCGAGGTCGACGAGTGCCTGCTCGTTGAGCGACTTCGCGTCGGGACCGGCGATCCGGGCGCGGATGTCCCACGCGCCGGCACGCGTCGGGCGCCCACTGGTCTGCACACCCTCGAGGTCGGCCGGCGTTCCGATCGGCGTGATTCCAATGCCGTCCAGCGTCTTCCGGGTCAGCTTGTCCCACACCGCAGTGTCGGGATCCGCGTCGCTGAGCTTGCGGGTCTTGCGGAGAACGGCAGCGGTGGCAGCCTCCCAATCGGCGCGCGTGTGCACGTCCTCGGGCTGCGCCAACGGCAGGGGCGTTTCAGTCACGAGCGACAAGACTATCCGCGACGGCGCACCCGGAGTGCCAGGTGTGACCAATCTCCGGGCTACTGACCGGTAGCGTTGACGGGGTGAAGGTGCGGGATCCGCAGGGCCAGACGTGGCGGGTGACGCGGCGCTGGGTGCCTTGGCGTCCGCGGCGCCGATACCTGGGCCCGCGCCTGTGGGTGGAGTCCGCGGGCAGCATCACCGAGTTCGTGTTCGCCCTCGTCTTCGGGCTGGTCATCTTCCCGATACTGACCTTTGTGTTCCTCTCGGGCGGCGAGATCGTGTTGCTGGGGCTGATCGTCCCGTTCGTGGCGATCGGCCGGATCGCTTTCGGCAAGCACTGGTGGATCGAGGCCCGCGAGGGCTTCACGCCGTTCTGGGAGGAGCAGGCCGGAACGTGGCGCCTCAGTGGCGAGCGGATCCGGAAGGTCGCCGGTGACATCGAGCGTGGCGACCTCCCGCTCCAGAGCCTCGGCACGGAACCGTCCACCGAGGTCATCTGACCGCGAACGGTTCACCCGACGTACACGCGGCGCTCTCGCGACGCTCAGGCCGGCGCCACGTCGCCCATCCAGGGTGGGAACCATGAAGATCGTCCTTGCGACCGAGACCTTCTACCCCGCGGTCGACAGCACCACCACGACACTCAAGGCCACGGCCGACCGTCTCATCGACCAGGGCCACACGGTCCGGATCATTGCCCCGGGCCCCGGCCTGGCGAGCTACCGCGGCTGCGACGTCGTCCGCGTGCGCCCGCTCGAGCCCACCGGCGCGCAGATCCGCGACACCATCGACACGTTCGGGCCCGACCTGGTGCAGGTGCACTCGCCCCGCGCCATCGGCCGCAAGGCGCTCAAGCACGCGGCCCGCGCCGGTGTGCCGACCCTCGCCGTCGAACAGTCCCCCGTGCTCGACCTCGCTGCCGACTACTGGCGCGCCAAGGTCGCCGAGCGTGCGGACCAGGTCCTGGTGACGTCGCCGTGGATGGTCGAGCGCGCCGCCGAACTCGGCATCGAGGCGCAACTGTGGCTGCCCGGCGTCGACCCCGCCGCCTTCACCCCCGCGCTCCGCGACCAGTGGCTGCACGGGTCGTGGTCGAAGGCGAAGTCGAAGGAAGGGCGCCGCGTCGTCGTCGGCTACGTCGGAGGTCTCCACAAGGCTGCCGGAGTACGACGCCTCGTGGACCTCGCCGCGGTTCCCGGCATCCGCCTCGTCGTGATCGGCGGCGGCCCCGAGCGCGAGTGGCTGGCCCGCCGCCTGCCGGATGCCCGCTTCACCGGGCCGCTGGGAGTCGGCGACCTGACGGTGGCCGTGCCGACGCTGGACCTGCTGGTGCACCCCGGTGAGCACGAGACCGACTGCCACGCGTTGCGCGAAGCGGCCTCGGCGGGGGTGCCGGTCGTGGCTCCCCGTGCCGGCGGCGCCCGCCACGTGGTGTCCCACCTGGAGACGGGTGTCCTCTACAACGCCTCGGACGCCCGCGACTTCGCCCGGGCCGTCACGGCAGTCGCCGCCGACCCGCACCGCGGGCTGCTGGGTACCGCTGCGCGCGAGGTGGCGGGTCGTCGTACCTGGACCGATGCGGTGGACGAGCTGATCGGCTCCTTCTACCCGGCGCCCCTGCCCGTCGCCTGAGCAGGACCCTCAGCTCGCGACGATCCCCACCACGAGGTTGATCGTCGTCGCGATGATCGCGGCACCGAACACGTACGAGAACAGGCAGTGCCTCAGCACCACGGCCCGGATCGCTGAACTGGTGACCGCAGTGTCGGAGACCTGGTAGGTCATCCCGAGGTTGTAGCTGAAGTAGAAGAAGTCGCGGAAGGCCGGCGCGTCCGGCGGAGGGTCGGCGTTGAAGTCGATGCCACCGGGCGTCCCGCCGTAGTAGAGGTGGGCGTAGCGGGTCGCGTACATCAGGTGCAGCGACGCCCACGCCAGGAAGACACCCGCCAGCGCCAGGGCGGCCGGGCCACGGCCCGCGTGGTCACCGCCGGACAGCATCAGCATCACGATGCCGGCGAGGCCGGCCAGCGCAGCACCGGCGACCACGAGCTCGGTGGGCACCGGTCGCAGGTCTTCGTGGGTCACATTGACCTTGGTCGTCTCGGCGTCCATTGGCCAAAGCACCAGCCAGCCGACCGCGACGTACGCCGCGCCCGTGACGGCGATCCCGGTCAGGACGCCGATCTCCGCATCGGCAGCCGCCGCAACAGCGCCGGCCACGATCCCTGCCAGCAACGCACCCAGCAACCGCGGCACCGCGGTGGCGACGAGAGGTGGCCGCTTGACCCGAGGCGCCCCGCTCATGAGGACTTCAGTGCCCGGTCGAGTGCCTCGCGGAGTTCGTCGTAGTGCCGCTCCGCGCTGCTCTCGTCGTAGGCGGCGGTGTCGGCCATCGTGTAGCCGTGCACAGCACCGGGGTACACCGCTGTGCGGCGCGGGACGCCCGCTGCATCCAGCGCCCCATCGAACGCCTCGATCTGTTCGGGGCTGTTGGACCGATCGGCATCGGCATGGCCGGCGAGGACGAAGGTCGCGGCACCGGGCAGGTCAAGATGCGGACTGTCGGGGGCGTCGGTCACGATCCCGCCGGTGTGGAACATGCCGACCACGGCGACGTCGTCGGGCAGGTGCGCCGCGGTGCGCAGCGCGAGGCGCCCGCCGAAGCAGTAGCCGGTGGTCGCGATCGGGCCGTCCGCTGCGCCGCCGATGCCGCGGAGCGCGTCGATCCACTCCTCAGCGTCGGCGCACACCACGTCGGCGCTGATGCTGCGCACGCGGTCCATCACGCCCGATGCCATGAAGGCTTCACGGTTCTCCGGCACCCGCAGATCGGATCGCGGAGCCAGGTCCTCGACGCTCCCGTCCCGCCAGAAGACGTTGGGTGCCAGCACGACGTAGCCCCACGACGCGATCCGGTCGGCCATCCGCTCGATCTGTGGGCGCAGGCCGATCGCGTCCATGTAGAGCAGCACCCCGGGACCAGCCGTCCCGGTCACATACGCCTCGGCCTCGCCGTCCGGCACCTCGAGCGCGATGTAGTCCGCCATGTCGAAAGACTAGGACCGCGGGCTCTGGTATTGATGCCCCATGCTGCTGCGCCGTCTGGAATACCTCGCCGCCTTGTCGCGCGAGAGCCACTTCGGCCGCGCCGCTGCGGAGTGCCATGTCACCCAGCCCGCGCTGTCGGCCGGCATCCGCAAACTGGAGTCCGAACTCGGCGTGCAGATCGTGCGGCGCGGTCAGCGGTTCGAGGGCTTCACGCCCGAGGGTGAGGAAGTGCTGCGCTGGGCCAAGCGGATCCTCGCCGAGCGTGAGTCCCTCGACCAGACGCTGACGAACATGCGCGGCGGGCTCAGCGGCACGTTGCGGATCGGTGCCATCCCGACGGCACTCACCGTGTCCTCGGCGCTGACGACGCCGCTGCACGCGAAGCACCCGCTGGTGCGGTTCCACCTGGCCTCGATGTCGTCGCGCGAGATCGTCACCCGACTCAACGACTTCGACATCGACGTGGGCATGACCTACGTCGACGGCGAGCCGCTCGGTCGCGTGAAGGTGGTCCCGCTCTACCAGGAGCGCTACCTCTTCCTCACCCCGATCGACGGCGAGTACGGCGACCGCTCCTCGATCACGTGGGCGGAGGCGGCCACCGCCCAGCTGTGCCAGTTGACCGGCGACATGCAGAACCGCCGGATCATCGACGGCTACCTGGCGGACACCGGAGCCGAGGCACGCATCACGGTCGAGACTGACACGGTCTCGGCGCTCTACGCCCACGTCACGTCGATGGGGCTCTCGAGCGTCGTACCGCACACGTGGCTGCCGAACTTCGGCGTACCCGACCAGACGAAGGTGATCCCGCTGCCGGCACCGAAGCGCTCGTTCCATGTCGGCCTGGTGCTCGCCGGGCACGGTCCCGAGTCGATGCTGGCGCAGGCACTGGTGGAGGTCGCCAGGACCCGGGCCGTGCAGCGTGCCCTGCGTGCCTGATCAGACTGGACTGGTCAGGCTCTCCACGGCGACCTGCAACCGATCCACGCCGGAGTAGACGTTCATCGATGCCCCGCGGAGGAAGCCGACGAGAGTCAGCCCGTGCTCGTCGGCGAGGTCGACGGCCAGGGACGACGGCGCGGAGACCGCGGCCATCATCGGGATGCCCGCCATCACGGCCTTCTGCACCAGTTCGAACGACGCCCGGCCACTCACCATGAGGATCGTCTCCCGCAACGGCAGCAGCCCGTTGCGGGCCGCGTGGCCGATGACCTTGTCGACCGCGTTGTGCCGGCCGACGTCCTCCCGCAGGCAGAGCAGCTCGCCGTCGGCGGTGAACAGGGCAGCGGCATGGAGGCCACCGGTGCGGTCGAAGACCCGCTGCTCCTCGCGCAGGCGTTCAGGCAGCAGCGCCAGTGCCTCCGGGGTGATCCGGAGCGGGTCGTCCGCGACGGTCCACGTCGAGGCCGTGCGTACGGCGTCGAGGCTGGCCTTGCCGCACAGCCCGCAGGACGAGGTCGTGTAGAAGTTGCGCTCCAGCGACGCGTCGAGCGGCGGCAGCGACGGGTCCAGGCCGACGTCCACCACGTTGTAGGTGTTGGTCCCGTCCTCGGCCGTGCCGGCGCAGTAGCGCGCGGACAGCACGTCGGACGTCGTACGGACCACGCCTTCGCTGACAAGGAAGCCGACGGCGAGGTCGAAGTCGTCGCCCGGCGTACGCATGGTGATGGTGAGCGCCCGACCGCCGACCCGGATCTCCATCGGTTCCTCGGCGGCGAGCGTGTCCGGGCGCTGGTCGACGACCCCGTCGCGGATCCGCAGCACCTTCCGCCGGGTGGTCACCCGGCCCATCAGCCGCTCACCTGCTCGGCAGCGGGTTCCAGTCGCACGAGGACCCCCTTGGAGGTCGGGGTGTTGCTGCCCGACGCAACGCTGTCGAGCGGCACGAGCACGTTGGTCTCGGGGTAGTACGACGCCGCCGACCCACGGCTGGCGGGGTAGGCCACCAGCGTGAAGTTCCGGGCGCGACGCTCGATGCCGTCGTCCCAGACGCTCACGATGTCGACCTGGTCGCCGTTCTCGAACCCGAGCTCGGCGATGTCGTCGGGGTTGATCATCACGATGTGCCGCGCGTTGTGGATGCCGCGATAACGGTCGTTGAGGGCGTACGGGATGGTGTTCCACTGGTCGTGGGAGCGCAGCGACTGCAGGATCAGGTGCCCCGGCGGAGTCTCGAGCCAGGCCAGCACGTTGATCGAGAAGAGGGCCTTGCCGCTCGGCGTCGGGTAGATCCCGGAGTTCACCGGGTTGGGCAACGTGAAGCCACCGGGCTTCTTGATCCGCTCGTTGAAGTCCTCGAACCCGGGTACGACGCGCGCGATCCGGTCGCGGATCGTGTCGTTGTCAGCCTCGAACTCGGCCCACGGGATTGCCGGGGCGTCGCCGAGCGTGCGCTGCGCCAGCCGGGTGATGATCGAGACCTCGCTCAGCAGGTGCTTCGAAGCGGGTGAGAGCTTGCCGTGAGTGCGGTGCACCGAACTCATCGAGTCCTCGACGGTGACGTACTGCTCACGGCCCGCCTGGACGTCCTTGTCGCTGCGGCCGAGGGTCGGCAGGATCAGTGCGGTCGCGCCGGTGACCGTGTGTGAGCGGTTGAGCTTGGTGGAGATCTGCACCGTCAGGCTGCAGTTGCGCAGAGCCGCCTCGGTCACGTCACTGTCCGACATCGCCCGCACGAAGTTGCCGGCGACCCCGACGAAGACGCGAGCCTTGCCGTCGCGCATCGCCCGGACCCCTCCAACGGAGTCGACGCCGTGCTTGCGGGGCGGCTCGAAGCCGAACTCCGTGCCGAGTGCGTCGAGGAACCTGTCCGGCATCTTCTCCCAGATGCCCATCGTCCGGTCACCCTGGACGTTGGAGTGGCCGCGCACCGGGCACACACCGGCGCCGGGCTTGCCCAGGTTGCCGCGCAGCATCAGGAAGTTCACGATCTCGCGGATCGTCGGCACGCCGTGCTTCTGCTGGGTCAGGCCCATCGCCCAGCAGACGATGACGGACGTGCTGGCGAGCACCTGCTCGTGGACGGCCTCGATCTCCTCACGGGTCAGGCCCGTCGCCTCGAGGGTCTGCTCCCAGGTGATGTCGCCGGCCTGCGCCGCGAACTCGTCGAATCCGGCGGCGTACGTCGCGATGTAGTCGCGGTCGACGACTCCCCCACCGTTGGCAGCGTCGGATTCCAGGATCAGCTTGTTGAGCATCTTGAACAGGGCGAGGTCGCCACCCGGGCGGATCTTGAGGAACAGGTCGGCGATCTGGATGCCGTTGCCGATGACGCCGCTGGGCTGCTGTGGGTTCTTGAACCGCATCAGCCCGGCCTCGGGCAAGGTGTTGACCGCGATCACCTGGCCACCGCTCTTCTTGGTGTGCTCCAGCGCGGAGAGCATCCGCGGGTGGTTCGTGCCGGGGTTCTGACCGACGACGAAGACCAGGTCGCTGTTGTAGATGTCCTCGAGCTGGACGCTGCCCTTGCCGATCCCGAGCGTCTCGCCCAGCCCGGTGCCGCTCGACTCGTGGCACATGTTCGAGCAGTCCGGCAGGTTGTTGGTGCCGAAGGCACGGGAGAACAACTGGAGCAGGAACGCGGCTTCGTTGTTGAGTCGGCCCGAGACGTAGAACATCGCCTCGTCCGGTGAGGCCAGCCCGTTGAGCTCATCGGCGATGATCCCGAACGCCTCGTCCCACGCGATCGGCTCGTAGTGCGTCGCGCCGGGGCGCTTGACCATCGGTTCGGTGAGCCGGCCCTGCTGGTTGAGCCAGTAGTCCGACTTGCCGTCGAGGTCCTCCACCGAGTGCTTCGCGAAGAAGTCGCGGGTGACGCGGCGGCTGGTCGCCTCGTCGTTGATGTGCTTCGCGCCGTTCTCGCAGTACTCGTTCTTGTGGCGGTGGTCCGGCTCCGGCCAGGCACAGCCCGGGCAGTCGATGCCCTTGGTCTGGTTGAGACTCAGCAGCGTCAACATGCTGCGCTTCACGCTGGTCTGCTCGAAGGAATACTCCAATGCGTGCCGCACACCGGGGAGGCCGGCGGCGTACGTCTTGGGCGGTGTGACGCTGAGGTCGTCGGACGGGTCGTCGACCGGGGCCTTCTTCATCTTTCCAGCGTGTCCGCTCACCTACCGCAGGTCAACAATGAAGATTTGATCGTTTGACAACCAATGGTTATCAGGGCGGCACGCCCCCGCACCGGGGGCCCCGATCGAGTAAGGCTCGCCTTACGTGCCTATCTCACATGATCCGTGTCACCTACCGGTCAGTAGCGGGAGTAGCGTGACCCCTCGTGGCAACGACGACGCGACCTGAATTGGTGAAGGGCTCCCGTGCAGCCCGGTCAACCATCGCCCTGAAACTCCTGATGGCCCTGAGCGGCCTGCTGTTCATTGGCTTCGTAGTGGGGCACATGTACGGCAACCTCAAGGCCTTCGCCGGCGAGGAGGCCTTCAACGAGTACGCGCACCATCTGCGCGAGCTCGGGGAGCCGATGCTCCCGTACGAGGGCTTCTTGTGGATCGTGCGCGTGGGCCTGCTGGCCGCGATCATCGTCCACATCGCCTGCGCAGTGGCGCTGTCGATC
This sequence comes from Nocardioides sp. WS12, assembly GCF_014108865.1. Taxonomy (NCBI): domain Bacteria; kingdom Bacillati; phylum Actinomycetota; class Actinomycetes; order Propionibacteriales; family Nocardioidaceae; genus Nocardioides; species Nocardioides sp. WS12. Next base: position 4,480,615 of record NZ_CP053928.1, read on the forward strand.
CGCGCGCACCACGCGCGACCGGTGAAGTACGTCGCGAAGAAGAACCGCGGCTCCTCGATCTCCTCGCGCACCATGCGCTGGGGCGGCGTGACGCTGCTGCTCTTCATCGTGTGGCACCTGCTCAACTTCACGATCGTGAAGATCAACCCGAGCAACGGCTCGACCGGTGACGACAACCCGTACCAGCTCGTGGTCGACACCTTCGACACTCCGTGGATGACGGTCATCTACCTGCTCGCGATGGTCGCGCTCGGTCTCCACCTCCACCACGGAACGTTCAGCTCGCTCCAGACGCTGGGGTTCACCAACACGGCAAGCTCCCGGGCACGCGCTCGGGCGGCCGGCTGGATCGTCGCGATCGTGATCGCTGGCGGGTTCACGCTGGTCCCCCTGTCCGTCCTCGTCGGCATCATCGAGAAGTAAGGAGCTCCCCACCATGGCTGGAAGCACCCTCCACGACGGCCTGACGCCGCTCAACGACCCCTCCGAGCAGAAGTCCGACGACGCGCACGGTTACTACACGCTGGGCGACAAGCTCGTCGACCCGAAGTCTCCCACTGGCCCGATCAAGGACCGCTGGACCACCCGCAAGTTCGAGAACCGCCTGGTCAACCCGGCCAACCGCCGCAAGCTCGACGTGATCATCGTCGGCACCGGCCTGGCCGGCGGCGCTGCTGCTGCCACGCTCGGCGAGGCCGGCTACAACGTGAAGTCCTTCTGTTACCAGGACTCCCCGCGCCGGGCCCACTCGATCGCTGCCCAGGGCGGCATCAACGCGGCCAAGAACTACAAGGAGGACGGCGACTCGACGTTCCGTCTCTTCTACGACACGGTCAAGGGCGGTGACTACCGCTCGCGCGAGTCCAACGTCTACCGCCTCGCCGAGGTCTCGGCGAACATCATCGACCAGTGCGTCGCGCAGGGTGTCCCCTTCGCCCGTGACTACGGCGGCCTCCTCGACAACCGCTCGTTCGGTGGCGTCCAGGTCTCCCGTACGTTCTACGCCCGCGGCCAGACCGGCCAGCAGCTGCTGATCGGCGCCTACCAGGCCATGGAGCGTCAGGTCGCCGCCGGCACGGTGGAGTCCTTCACCCGCCACGAGATGCTCGAACTGATCGTCGTGGACGGCAAGGCGCGCGGCATCATCGCCCGCGACATGGTCTCCGGCGAGATCGAGACGCACCTCGCCGACGTCGTCGTCCTCGCCACCGGCGGCTACGGCAACGTCTTCTTCCTCTCCACCAACGCGATGGGGTCCAACGTCACCGCCGCGTGGCGCGCGCACCGCAAGGGCGCCTACATGGCCAACCCCTGCTACACGCAGATCCACCCGACCTGCATCCCGGTCTCCGGTGAGCACCAGTCGAAGCTGACCCTGATGTCCGAGTCGCTCCGCAACGACGGCCGGATCTGGGTTCCCAAGAAGGCGGAGGACTGCGAGAAGGACCCGCGGGACATCCCCGAGGAGGACCGCGACTACTACCTGGAGCGGATCTACCCGTCCTTCGGAAACCTGGTCCCCCGCGACATCGCCTCCCGCCAGGCCAAGAACATGTGCGACGAGGGTCGCGGCGTCGGCCCGAAGGTCGGCGACTTCCGTCGCGGTGTCTACCTCGACCTCGGTGACGCGATCAAGCGCCTCGGCAAGGATGCGATCGAGGAGAAGTACGACAACCTCCTCGACATGTACGAGCGCATCACCGGCGAGAACCCCTACGAGATGCCCATGCGGATCTACCCCGCCGTGCACTACGTCATGGGCGGCCTGTGGGTGGACTACCACCTGCAGTCCAACATCGAGGGCCTGTTCGTCTCGGGTGAGGCCAACTTCTCCGACCACGGCGCGAACCGCCTCGGCGCCTCGGCGCTGATGCAGGGCCTGGCCGACGGTTACTTCGTCCTGCCGAACACCATCCGCGAGTACCTCGCCGACGGCCCGTTCGACAAGATCGACGAGTCCCACGAGGCCGTCGTCGAGGCGAAGAAGCAGGTCGAGGAGCGGATCTCGAAGTTCCTCTCCATCAACGGAACCCGCAGTGCCGACAGCTACCACAAGGAACTCGGCAACATCATGTGGGAGTACTGCGGCATGGAGCGGACCGAGGACGGTCTGCGCAAGGCGATCGACCTGATCCGCGAACTCAAGGCCGACTTCTGGACCAACCTGAAGGTGCTCGGCTCGGCCGACACCCTCAACCAGAGCCTCGAGCGGGCCGGTCGCGTCGTCGACTTCATCGAACTCGGTGAGCTGATGTGCATCGACGCCCTCAACCGGCGCGAGTCCTGCGGCGGCCACTTCCGTGGCGAGTCGCAGACCGAGGACGGCGAGGCGCTGCGTCACGACGACGAGTTCGCGTACGTCGCCGCGTGGGAGTGGGGTGCCGAGAACGGCCCCGTCCTCCACAAGGAAGACCTGATCTACACCGCCATCGAGATGAAGCAGAGGTCCTACAAGTGAGCGCGGGCGACATGAACCTCACCCTCAAGATCTGGCGCCAGAGCGGTCCGGACGACAAGGGCGGCATCCACACCTACCAGCTCTCCGGCATCTCGCCGGACATGAGCTTCCTCGAGATGCTCGACGTCCTCAACGAGCAGCTGAACGCGAAGGGCGAAGAGCCCATCGCGTTCGACTCCGACTGTCGCGAGGGCATCTGCGGCATGTGTTCGCTGATGATCAACGGCGAGGCGCACGGCCCGGAGGTCACCACGACCTGCCAGCTGCACATGCGGTCCTTCTCCGACGGCGACACGATCACCATCGAGCCGTGGCGTGCCGAGCCGTTCCCGGTCATCAAGGACCTCGTGGTCGATCGCGGTGCCTTCGACCGGATCATCCAGGCCGGTGGCTTCATCTCCGCCAACACCGGTTCGGCCCCCGAGGCCAACTCGGTGCCGGCTCCGCGCGACAAGGCCATGCGTGCCTTCAACGTGGCCACCTGCATCGGCTGCGGCGGCTGCGTCGCGGCGTGCCCCAACGGTTCGGCCTCGCTGTTCCTCGGCGCGAAGATCACCCACCTGGGCGAGCTTCCGCAGGGCCAGCCCGAGCGCTGGACCCGCGTGGTGGACATGGTCGGCCAGCACGACCACGAGGGCTTCGGTGGTTGCACCAACATCGGCGAATGCGCTGCTGCGTGCCCGAAGGAGATCCCGCTCGACGTGATCTCGCAGCTCAACAAGGACCTGCGCACCGCGCTCAAGATGGGTCTCTGACCTGTAGCAACAGCACAGCACGTCCCCCACGACGCCGCATCAGCCTCGCTGATGCGGCGTCGTTGCGTCCCGGGGTCTGCCAAGATGCGGCTGTGGGGGTCAAGCCGATCAGGGCATGGATGCACGAGCGCCACGCGCAGATGCCGATGGCGCGGTGGATGCTCGAGTTCGACGAGCGTGAGGTCGAGCAGGACTTCGTCGCGTACGACGACAAGGCCGGCGTCGAGCAAGGGCGCTTCGCCATCGGGATCGGCCTCGTCTTCACCTTCTTCTACAGCCTGATCGACCTCGTCGTCATCGAGGGCGACCTGCTCGGCGCAGCAATCATCCGGTTCGGCATCGTGCTCCCGGTCTTCGTGCTGAGCGCGTTCCTGCTTCGACTTCCGTTGGTGCAAAGGCAGTTCCAGCTGTTCAGCGTCGTCCTTCTCGCGGTGGTGCTGCTCTCCCTGGGCACCGCTTTCGCCCAGGTCACGGACATCTCGACCGAGTACGTCCGGGCGTCCTGCACGGTGACCCTCCTCGGCGGCATCGGGCTCCTCCGGCTGCGGATGCATGCCGCCACTGCCTGCGCCGCGCTGTACGCCGCCATCTGCGTGGGGTTGCCAGGCCTCGGAAGCAGCCCCGACGCCCTGGCCAGCCACCTGGCCCCTGTCGTCGGGCTGAGCGGCATTGCCTTGCTGATCGCCTACGCGCTGGAGAAGCTGCGCCGCACCGACTACCTGCGGCAACGCGAGGTGGAACTCGAACAGGCCCGTTCCGACGAACTGCTGCACAACGTCCTGCCCGCAGCGATTGCCACCCGGCTGCGCACCGAGCGGGGCGCGATCGCCGAGTCGGCCGCCAATGTCAGCGTTCTTTTCTCCGACATCGTCGGCTTCACGACCGTCTCCGAGAGCCTGTCCGCCGAGGAGCTCGTGTCGCTGCTGGACACGATGTTCAGCGAGTTCGACCGTCTCTGCGACGGGCGCGGCATCGAGAAGATCAAGACCGTCGGCGACGCCTACATGGCCGTGGCCGGACTGCCGACGCCCGATCTGGACCATGCCGCGTCGATGGCAGAACTCGCGATGGACATGCAGCGTGCCTCGACCCGACTGGCGGCGGGCTGGCCGAGCCCGATCGCGATGCGGATCGGCATCTCGTCGGGACCGGTCGTCGCGGGCGTCATCGGCCAGCGCAAGTTCACCTACGACCTGTGGGGCGACACCGTGAACACGGCCAGCCGGATGGAGTCACACGGCCGTCCGCACCGGATCCAGGTCTCGGCGACCACCCATGCCCTGCTGGAGAGCCGCTACACCTTCAGTGCCCCGCAGGTGGTCGACATCAAGGGCAAGGGCCCGATGACGACCTACTACCTACTCGGCGCCCTGGGCTGACTCCTTCGAAGCCCGCAGCGCCTTCCAGCCCAACGAACCGAGCAGGCCGGCGATCACGAAATTCACGACGATCAGCACGGTGTGGGCGACCCAGTAGCCGGTGGCGCGGTCCTCGCCGGCGTCGTACGCGGAGTAGAGGTTCTTCGCGAAGTTGCCGAAGGAGAAGACGTTCCAGACCGCGACGGTCAGGAGCAGGATGGCGTGCTTGCGTTCGAACTTCACTCGTTCATCCTCCCAGAGCGACTCAGTGCCGCCGGCGCCGGCCGAGCCGGGCACCCAGGAGCAGGCCCAACACACCACCGACCGCCAGCGGGGGCGCCCAGCCGGGTCCTGCCGCGGCGTCCTGCTCCGGCCGCGTCACCGTCGCCACCGCGACGGGCAGCAGCGCGGCACGGCGGGCGTCCCGTTCGTCCCGTGCCACCGGACTGGTGTGGGCCCAGGCCGCGGCGTAGAGGATCACCCGTGAGAAGTAGTTGATCCAGACCAGCAGAATCAACGCGATCCCGAACGCCTGGAACGCCGGCTGGCCGCGGGTGCTCACCAGCAGCAGGCCGGAGAGTTGCTTGAGGGCCTCGAAGCCGATCGCCCCGAGCCAGGCGCCCGACCACAGGGCGCTGGCCGGCACCGGGGGGCGGGCGAGCAGGCGGAAGATGAGGAAGAAGAGCAGGGCCGAGGTCGCCAGCCCCACGGCCAGGGCGAGCACGGTCACCAGCCAGCCGAGCCCGCCGCCGAGGTTGACCAGGTCGAGCACCTGCTCCGACATCCGCGTCAGGACGCCGGACACGGCGACGCTGAGCAGCAGCACGGCCCCCAGCACGACCAGGGTGAGCAGGTCGCGCAGTTTGCCGATGACGAAGCTCGGCTGCAGCCGCTCGGGCATCTCGAAGAGCACGATCAGCGCCGTCTGGAGCGAGGAGAGCCAGCCCAGCCCGGCGTACAGGACACCGGCGAGGCCGATCAGCCCGACGGCTCCGGCAGCGCTCTGGATGTCTTCGAGTGGGATCTCGTTCGCACCGGTGCCGACGAGGCCGGGCAGCACCTCGTCGATGGCGTCGAGCAGCGCGTCCTGGGCGTCAGGGAACGCGCGGGCGACGTACCCCACCGTGAAGAAGGCGAGGGCCAGCACCGGGAAGACCGAGAGGAAGCCGAAGTACGTGACGCCGCCAGCCTGCTGGCCGCCCTTGACCTCGGAGAAGTGCTCCTGCATCCGGACCGCATGGTCGACGAACGGCGATCGCGCGCGCACCTGCGCAATCCGGGCCTTCACGCGGTCAGCGAGTTTCATCGCAGGGGGAAGGTACGGGCGGCCTTCCAGCCCTCCTCCTGGTCGTGGACGTAGAGATGGAAGTCCCGTACCCCGAAACGACAATCGAAACCCGCCAGGTCGTCGAAGGCCTGGTCCAGGACCGGGTCATCAAGATGGTGGGCCACGGTGACGTGCGGGTGGTACGGAAAGCCCAGGTCGATCGCCAGCGGCCCCTTGCGTACGGCGTCCGCCAGCAACTCACACTGCGAGATGCCCTCGACGAGGCCGACGAACACGACGGGCGAGACCGGCCGGAACGTGCCGGTGCCGCGCAGGTGGACCGTGAACGCGTCCATGCTGGCCCCGGCGGCAGCGAGGTGTTCCTCGATCTCGGCCAGGTCACCGTCGACCTCGATCGGCGGGATCAGTGTGATGTGGCTCGGCACGCCCTCTGCGGTCGGATCGCCGATCTCGAGGCGGTAGTCGTAGAGCTCGGACGCCCAGGGCTCCGGCACCGCGACGGCCACGCCGATGACCGGCATCAGGCGCCCGCCGCGGGGGTCGGAGCGGACGGGGCCACGAAGCCGACGCGCTGGTAGACGTCCTTGAGCGTGGCCTCGGCGATCGCGTTGGCCGCAGCCGCTCCGTCGGCCAGCACCTGCGTCAGGTAGGTCTGGTCGTCCAGAAGTTCCAGGGTCCGCTCACGGAACGGGGTCACGAAGTTGACCACCACCTCGGCGAGGTCCTTCTTCAGGTCGCCGTACATCTTGCCGGCGTACTGCTCCTCGAGGGCCGTGACGGCCTCGCCGGTCAGCGCGGAGTAGATGGTGAGCAGGTTGCTGACGCCGGGCTTCGCCTCGGGATCGAACCGGATGCTCGTGTCGGAGTCCGTCACGGCGCTACGGATCTTCTTCGCCGTCGCCTTCGGGTCGTCGAGCAGGAACACGCAACCGGCGCCGCCGACGCTCTTCGACATCCGCTTCTCGGGATGCTGCAGGTCGTAGATCTTGGCGGTGGTCTTGAGGATGTACGGCTCGGGCAGCCGGAAGGTCTTCTTGAAGCGGCCGTTGAAGCGCTGGGCCAGGTCGCGGGTCAGCTCGAGGTGCTGGCGCTGGTCCTCACCCACCGGCACGTAGTGCGGGCGGTAGAGCAAGATGTCGGCGGCCTGCAGGATCGGGTACGTGAACAGGCCGACGCTGGCCGCGCCCTCGCCACCCTTGGCGGACTTGTCCTTGAACTGGGTCATCCGGCGGGCCTCGCCGAAGCCGGTCAAGCCGTTGAGGACCCAGGCCAGTTGCGGGTGGGCGGGCACGTGGCTCTGCACGAAGATCGACGACTTCGCCGGGTCGACGCCCGCCGCGATCAGCTGGGCGGCGCTGCGCAGGGTGCGCTCGCGCAGGACCTTCGGATCCCATTCGACGGTGATCGCGTGCAGGTCGGCGATGAAGAAGAACGGCTGGTGGTCACGCTGCAGGTCCACCCACTGCCGGATCGCGCCGACGTAGTTGCCGAGCTGGAAGGAATCCGAGGTCGGCTGGATCCCGGAGAGGACCCGCGGGCGTGCTGCTCCCTCGGGTGCCGCTGGCTGGGCGGTTTCCGGCACAGGCGTGTGCTCGGTCGTGGCGGACATGAGGTGCATTCTCTCAGGCCCACCCAGTGGCCCGACCAGATGGTGTCCGCGTCAGGCGGCGGGCACTGTGCCAGCGCGCCGATGCGCTACCGCAGAGACCAGCAGGATCGCGACGCCGACGGCGGCCAGACCCGCACCGACGAGCGCGGGGGCGCGATAGCCGTAGCCGGCCGCGATGACCAGGCCACCGAGCCAGGCGCCCAGCGCGTTGGCGATGTTGAGCGCTGCGTGGTTCATGGCGGCACCGAGCGTGACCGCTCCCCCGGCGACGTCCATCAGCCGCAGCTGCAGGTTGACCACCAGCACCGAGCCAGTGGCCGTGACCAGGAAGGCGACGGGCAGCAGGCCCCAGCCAGTGGGCGCGGCGACGTAGTAGACGAGCATCAGGACGACGCCGGTCGCTCCCGAGAGAAGCAGGCTGCGGAACACCGACCAGGCCGCGAGCTCCCCGGCGAGCCACGTGCCGACGACCATGCCGAGGCCGAGCGCCAGCACGAACACGGGGACGGTGCCGCGCTCGAGGCCGCCCACGTCGGTGACCGTCTTGGCGATGTAGGAGTAGACGGCGAACATGCCACCGAAGCCCACGGCACCGACGGCCATCGTGAGCCAGACCTGGAGGCTGCCGAAGAACTCCCGGGCTTCCTTGCGGCCGCTGGCCTCCGAGTCGCCCGGCACCGACGGCACCGCTGCCAGCACCATCGCCATGGTCGCCAGGGCGAGCAGTCCACCGAGGAGGTACGTCGACCGCCAGCCGACCTGCTGGCCGAGGAAGGTGGCCAGCGGGACGCCGACGACGTTGGCGATCGAGAGGCCGAGCATCACGCTCGCGATGGCGCGGCCGCGGCGTTCGGGCGTGACCAGGCTGGCGGCCACCAGGCTCGCCACTCCGAAGTAGGCGCCGTGCGGCAGGCCGTCGAGGAACCGGGCCACCGTGAGCACCTCGAAGTTCGGGGCGAACGCGCTGAGCAGGTTGAAGGCGCCGTACGCGGCCATCAGCCAGACGAGCATCGCCCGACGCGGCAGGGCCGCACCGAAGAACGCCAGGATCGGTACGCCGACCACGACGCCGATCGCGTAGGCGGAGATGATGTGGCCGGCCGTCGGCACGGACACGTCGACGCCCTCGGCCACCTCGGGCAGCACGCCCATGGTCATGAACTCGGTGGTGCCGATGGTGAAACCGCCGACCGCGAGCGCCAGGATCGCCAGCACGGGTCGAGCGTGGGACACCGCCGGGCTGGCCTCGATGGAGGTCGTCGTCGGCGTGGAAGTCACGTGGAACCGTAACCGGTGACGCCGGTGGGCTATTCCTCCACGTCGCCCGATGCGCGGCGCGCACGCTCTTCATAGGCCGCCCTGGCTGCCGGGTCGGCCGAGCTCAGTACGTCGCCGGCTCTCGTCGCGCGTGACATGGCGTCCTGCACGAAGCGCGGCAACGCCAGCGTCGACTTGCCGAGCCCCTGGGTCCAGCGCGGGACCCACATCTCGGCCTTCGGCTTGAGCACCGCCGCCTCGATCACCTCGGCGACGTCGTCAGCGGTGACCGGCTTGATGCCCCGCGCCGCGGGCACGCCGGCGGCGAGCTCGGTCTGTACGACGGTCGGGAGGATCACCGTGACATCGATGCCGTCGCCTGCCAGCTCCTGGCGGATCGCCTCGCTGAACCCGACCACGGCGAACTTGGAGGCGGAGTAGGTCGCACCGTGGGGCACGGCGACCCGACCGACCGCCGAGGCGACGTTGATGACGTGGCCCCGGCCACGATCGACCATGCCCGGCACGACCGCCTTGGTCCCGTTGATCACCCCATGGACGTTGACGTCCATGATCGTGCGGGCAACCCCCTCGGTCTCCTTGAGGACCGACCCGAGCGGCATGATCCCGGCGTTGTTGACCAGCACGTCCCAGGGGCCGAGGTGACCCACCTCGGCGAGGAAGCTCGTCCAGGAGTCGACGTCGGTGACGTCGAGGCGGGCGGCGACCACGTTGTCGCCGTACGCACCGGCGACCTCGTTGGCCAGGTCCAGGTCGAGGTCGCCGATCGCGACCTTCGCGCCCTGGCGGGCGAAGCGGTCGACGGTGGCACGGCCGATGCCGCGCGCGCCTCCGGTGACGATGACGGACAGGCCGGCGATGGATCGGGACACAGTGGTTCCTCCGGTTTCAGAGACGGACGAGGTTGATCGGTTGGCCGTCCTTCGGGAACGGCAGCGAGTGGTTGTCGAGGGGCGCGACGTAGTCGGGATCGACGCTCCAGCGATGGGTGCGCAGCAGCCGGTGCAGGATCGCCTTGACCTCCGCGCCCGCGAAGTGGAGCCCGATGCACTTGTGGACTCCGCCCGCGAACGGCGACCAGGCGTAGCGGTGCGACTTGTCCTCGCGGCGCTCCGGGCCGAACCGGTCAGGGTCGAAGCGGGTGGGGTCGCTCCACAGATCCGCCATCAGGTGCGACAATTGGAGCCCGACTGCAACCTGCGTGCCTGCAGGGATGCGGACGCCCTGGACGACGGTGTCCTTGACCGTGCTCCGCGCGAGCATGGGGACCGGGGCGCGCAGTCGAAGGCATTCCTTCATCACCAGGTCGAGCGCCGTCAGCTGCTCGAGCTCAGCCAGGGTCGGCTCGTCCCCCAGTGCCAGCGACTCCGCCCGGCATCGCTGCTGCCACTCCGGGTGCTGGCCGAGGTACTGCAGCATCGTCGACGTGGTGATCGTCGACGTGTCGTGGGCGGCCATCATCAGGAAGATCATGTGGTTGACGACGTCGTCGTCGCTGAAGCGCTCGCCGTCATCGGTCTCGATGTGGCACAGCACGGACAACAGGTCAGCCGTGCGTTCGGTCCGCTTCGCGGGCAGGTAGTGCCGCAGGAAATCCTCGAGCACGGCCCGGCCGCGGTATGCCCGTCCCCACCGGGTGAACGGCACCCGGGCCCGGACCACCCCCGACGCGGCCTGGACGCAGTCGATGAACGCGCGGTTCACGCGATCCATCTCGTCGGGCGACGTGTCGCTGGCTCCGCCCATGAAGGTGTCGGCTGCGATGTCGAGGGTGAGTTGCTTCAGGGCCGGGTAGCAACGAAAGTCCGTTCCGACCTCCCACGCCTCGATGCCCCGAGCGATGGCGGGATGCATCGGCGCGACGTACGACGCCAGGCGATCGCGAGTGAAGGCCTCCTGCATGATCCGCCGGTGGGTGTGGTGCTCCTCGAAGTCGAGCAGCATCAGGCCGCGGCCAAAGAAGGGCCCGACGAGCCGTCCCCAGGCCGGTCCGTTGGCGAACGCCTTGTCGGCGTTGCGCAGCGCCTCCTCGCAGGCGTCCGGCCCGAGCAGCATCACGAAGGTCTGTCCCAGGAAGGGGAACGGCGACACCGGTCCGTAGGTGTCCCACTGGTGCTGCATGAGCGCCGCAGGGTCCTTCGCGTAGGCGGTGACCCGACCCAGCAGTGGCAGTCCGCGGTCTCCGCGCTGGACAGCCGGGACCTCGCGCGTCATCTGTCCTGCGGTCATCGCCGACCTCTCTGGCGCGACGGGCGTCACGACCTCAACGTGCCCAGCGTCATTCAGGAAGGGCGCCCTGTCAACCTTCTCCTGACGACACCGACGTGCGAGGCTGGCCCCGTGGCAGTCCAGTCGGGAACCTATCGAGGCGTGAGCGCGCAGGACCGTGCCGCCGAGCGACGGGTGCGCCTGCTCGACGCGACTCTCTCCGTGTGGGCCGACCGGGAGGCGCGGACCACCATGACGGCGGTCTGCGCCGCGGCCGGCTTGTCGGAGCGGTACTTCTACGAGAGCTTCACCGGTCTCGACGAGGCCCAGCACGCCGTCCTCGAAGCCGTCGCCACCGAGATCGAGACGACGGCCCTCGCGGCCGCCGAGGCGGCCGGCGACGAACCCGGTCGGCGGATCCGGGCCGCGGTCGCCGCGTTCGTCGACCTGCTACTCGCCGATCCGCGCAAGGGTCGGGTCGCCATCATCGAGGCCGGCGCGATGCCGGCCCTCCGTTCCCGGCGGACCGAACTGCTCCGCCACTTCGCCCGCCTGGCCGCCGAACAGGCCCACGAGATGCACGGCCAGCGCCGACACGAGGACGAACTGGCCGGACTGCTCTTCATCGGCGGCGTCGCCGAGGTCGTCACGGCGTGGCTGGACGGTGCACTGGACGCGTCGGCCGAGGAACTGGTCGAGACCGCGAGTCGCGGGTTCCTCGGGCTCTACGCCTGACGGTCAGGGCCGACCGCGGGCTCACCCGGCGAGGTGGCCCCAGTCGTACGCGAGCTCGGCCCAGGGACCGACGGCCGCGACTTCACCGTCGACGAGTACGACGACCCGATCCGCCTGCGTGAGCGCGGCCCGCTTCGACGTCGCGCCGATGACCGTGGTGTGCCGCTCACGCAGGGCCACCCAGAGTTCGACCTCGGTGGCGGCATCCAGCGCGCTGGACACGTCGTCGGCGAGCAGCAGTTCGGTGTCGGCTGCCAGGGCGCGGGCCAGCGCCAGGCGCTGGACCTGGCCACCGGACAGTCGCACGCCACGGTGACCGACGACCGCGTCGGCCCCACCGGCCTCCTCCACGTCCTGCGTCAGTCGGGCAGCCTGGACCGGGCGGTCGAACGCACGGTCGTGGCCCAGGCGGACGTTGTCGGAGAAGGTGCCGGACAGCACCCGCGGGACCTGGGCGACGTGGCCGACCTGCCCCGGACGCAGGAACACCTCCGGGTCGGTGACCTGCTCGCCGTTCCAGCGCACGGCACCGGTGTGGTCGATCAGACCGGCCAGTGCGGAGAGCAGGCTGGACTTGCCCGAGCCGACCTGGCCCACCAGGAGGACCAGTTCACCGCGTTCGACGACGAGGTCGACGCCGGCGACACCGATGGTGCCGTCGTCGTGCAGGGCGGAGACGCCGCTCAGTTCGAGTCGCTCGAGGGGCACCCGAGCGGGTTCGACCGGCGCGGGGGCCGCACCGGTCACCAGGTCGATGCCCTCGGGCAGCGCCATCAGGTCACGTCCGCCGGCGAACCGGCTGGTCGCGCGCTGCCAGGCGCGGACACCGGGCGCTTCGGTCACGACCGCACCGGCCACCCGGCCGAACCAGTCGAAGCCGTTGACCGCGGTGGCCACCAGCAGGGCGGTCGCGAGCCCCCACACGTCGAGCCAGAACAGCGCCCAGGCGGTGACGACGCCGACCTGCACCATCACGATCGGCACGCCGTCGAGGAAGGCCTGCACGCGGTGCTCGAAGACCGCCGCCTCGACCCGGCCGCTGTCGACCTTGCGCAGGTGCGCGTGGACGTCGGGCGTGCGGCCGGCGAGCTTGACGGTGCGCGCCGACTCGACGGCGGACACCAGCGCCCGACCGAAGCCCGCGCGTGCGGTCGAGGACCGGGCAGCGGACCGACCGGCGATCGGGCGGCCGAGCGACGAGGCGAGGGCGCTCGAGGTCATCACGGCGAGCAGCACCGCACCGGCCAGCCAGGTACCACCGGCGATCATCGTGATGAACGCGATCAGGATGCCGTTGACGAAGTCGACCCAGCGGTCGGAGTAGCGCGCGAAGCGGTCGGCGTCCATCGAACGGGCAACGACCTCACCGGGTGGCGTGCGCGGCAGGCGGTGGGTGCGGATCTGGCCGACCAGCACCGACATCCGTACGCGCAGCATCACCTCGATCCACCAGCGCGGATAGCGACGGAAGGCGTCGGCGAGCAGGATCGGCGCGACCAGCAAGCCGGCCACCAGCAGGCCCGTTGTCACGGTCGGCGTCTGCCCCGCGGCGAGCCGCTGGACGACCAGGCCCCAGAGCAGGCCGGTGATCGCACCGAGCGGCGCGAAGATGCTGCCGCCGAGGAACAGCAGCACGGAGTAGATGCCCCACATCGGCCGCACCCACATGGCGTGCCACGTGCCACGGGTCAGCGTCGGACCGGGGCCGACGGGCGGCCGTTCCGGCGGTGGCCCTGTACGACGACGCCCACCCACCGCCGTAGCGGGGTCGCCGTCCAGCGACTCCTCGGGCACGGGGCTGTCGTAGGGATCGGTCATGGCGCTGGCGGTGACGAGGCGACGGAACGGCCCCTCGACGTCGGCCAGCGCCGTACGCATCCCCTGCTGGATCACGCGGCCGTGGTCGAGCACGGCGACCATCTCGGCGCGCTCGATGGTGCCGAGGCGGTGCGCGACGAGGACACCGGTGCGCCCCTTGATCAGGCGGTCGGCCGCAGCGACGACCCGGCTCTCGGTGACCGGGTCCATCCGGGCGGTCGCCTCGTCGAGCACGACGACCTGCACGTGGCGGACCAGCAGCCGTGCGAAGGCAACGAGCTGTTCCTCGCCGGCCGACAGGCGCGTACCGCCCGGACCGAGCAGGGTGTCAAGACCCTCGGGCAGTCCGTCGACCCAGTCGGCGAGGCCGAGTTCGTCGACCGCTGCCTCGATCTCCTCGCGAGGAGTGTCGGAGAACAGGGCGATGTTCTCGGCGAGCGTCCCGGCGAGGATCTCGGTGCGCTGGGTGACGACGCCGACGCGACGCCGCAGCTCGTGGAGATCGAGGGTCGTGATGTCGATGCCGCCGAGGAAGATGGTGCCGGGCGGCGGGTCGACCGCACGCGAGAGCAGCGAAGCGAGCGTCGACTTGCCCGAGCCCGTGCGACCGACGAGCGCGAGGGTGTGTCCGGCCTCGACCACCAGGTCGACGTCGCGCAGGCCGAAGGTGCCCTCAGCGTAGGAGAAGTCGAGGCCCCGGATGCGCAGGTCGAGGGCGCCGGTGGGCACGGGCTCGCCGCCGACCGGCTCGGCCTCGACGCCCAGCAACTGGCGCAGCCGCAGCACGGCGCCGAGTCCAGCCTGGATGTCCGGGAGCTGGTGGGCGAGGTTGTTGATCTGGCCGACGAAGATCGTGGTGACGAGGAACAGGGTGACCAGGCGGGCCAGGTCCAGGTCGCCGTGGCTGACCAGCGCGACGCCCGAGACGGCGACGGCCACCAGCAGTCCGTGGAGCAGGAGCCCGACCTTGATCGCGAGCTTCGCCTCGACCATCAACACTCGCCGGAACTTCTCGTGCACGTCCGCCGACAGCGCCGCCAGCCGTCGTACGGCGAAGGCCTGGCCACGACTCGTCCGCAGGTCGTCGCGCCCCGCGATGCCCTCCTCGAGTGCCGCGGCGTGGTCGGTCCACGCGGCCTCCTCGATCACCTTCAGCCGGGAGATCTGGATCAGCGAGGGTTTCATCACCCACACGGTCACGGCGCCGACGACGGGGAACAGGATGGCCGCCGGCCACCACGTCACGCCCGCGACGATCCACATGGGCACGGCACCGAACGCGGTGCGCATGGCCATCCAGATCTGCTGGCGCAGCAGGGTGCCGACCTCGTGGGTGTCGTCGTCGACGCGGTCCAGGACCTCGCCGACGGCCTGCTCGGTCAGGTGTTCCAGGGGTTGCTGGAGAGCGGCGCTCAACAGGTCACCGCGCAGGCGTCCCTCAGCGCGGTCGACCACCCCGGCCCAGACGATCCGGCCGGACGTGTCGATCAGCGCGGCGCCGACCACGAGCAGGGCGAGCCACGCGACGAGGTCTCCGGTCGGGTGGTCGGCGAGCCGTCCGGCCACCACCGTGCCGAGCGCCTGGGCGAGCGCACCGATGGCGACGGCAGTCACGGCGTAGCCGGCAGCCCGACCGCGCATCCGTCGCCAGTCGACGCGGCGCGCGGGGTCGACGCTGACGTCTGCGGCGGGCGCAGCGGCCCGGGTCAACGTCGTCGTCACTGGATCAAGAGTAGTTGGCGGTACCGACAACCGCCTCCGAATATCTTCCGGCGAAAAGCACAGCGCCCGGGGTGATTTCCCACCCCGGGCGCTGCGGCGTACTCAGCTGATCAACGCGTCAGAACCGCGTCAGAACGCAGCCAGCGCCTCGTTCAGCGTCGCGCTCGGACGCATCACCGCGGTGGTCTTCTCGGCGTCGGGGCGGTAGTAGCCACCGATGTCGGCCGGCTTGCCCTGGACCGCGATCAGCTCGGCCGCGATCGTGTCCTCGTTGGCACGCAGGGTCTCGGCGAGCTGCTTGAACAGCGCCGCCAGATCGGCGTCCTCGGTCTGCACAGCAATCTCCTCGGCCCAGTAGAGGGCGAGGTAGAAGTGCGAGCCGCGGTTGTCCGTGGTGCCGAGCTTGCGACCCGGCGAACGGTCCTCGTCGAGGAAGGTGCCCGTGGCGCGGTCGAGCGCGTCGGCGAGGATCTGCGCGGCCGGAGCGTCGGCCTGCTCGGCGTACTTCTCCAGCGAAGGCACCAGGGCGAAGAACTCACCGAGGGAGTCCCAGCGCAGGTAGTTCTCGTTGACGAGCTGCTCGACGTGCTTGGGCGCGGAGCCACCGGCACCGGTCTCGAAGAGGCCACCGCCCGCGATCAGCGGGACGACCGAGAGCATCTTGGCCGACGTACCGAGCTCGAGGATCGGGAACAGGTCGGTGTTGTAGTCACGCAGCACGTTGCCGGTCACCGAGATGGTGTCCTCACCCTTGCGCAGGCGCTCGAGGGAGTACGTGCACGCGAGCTCGGGCGAGAGGACCTGGATCTCGAGGCCGTCGGTGTCGTGGTCAGCAAGGTAGGTGCGGACCTTCTTGATGATCTCGACGTCGTGGGCGCGCGACTCGTTGAGCCAGAAGATCGCGGGGGTCGAGGACGCGCGGGCACGCGTGACCGCGAGCTTCACCCAGTCCTGGACCGGGATGTCCTTGGTCTGGCAGGCGCGCCAGATGTCGCCGGCCTCGACGTCGTGCTCGATCAGCACGTCGCCAGCGGCGTTGAGGACGCGGACGGTCCCGGCCTGGGCGATCTCGAAAGTCTTGTCGTGCGAGCCGTACTCCTCGGCCGCCTGGGCCATCAGGCCCACGTTGGGGACGGTGCCGATGGTGGCCGGGTTGAGCGGGCCGTTGCGCTTCACGTCGTCGAGTACAGCCTGGTAGACGCCGGCGTACGACGAGTCGGGGATGACCGCGAGGGTGTCGTCCTCGCCGCCGTCGGAGCCCCACAGGCGGCCGCCGTTGCGGACCAGCGCGGGCATCGAGGCGTCGACGATGACGTCGGAGGGCACGTGCAGGTTCGTGATGCCCTTGTCGGAGTTCGTGTAGGACAGGCGCGGGCCCGAGGCCAGGGCGGCGTCGAACGCGGCCTTGATCTCGGCGCCGTTCGGGAGCGCGTCCAGGCCGGACAGGATGGCACCGAGACCGTCGTTGGCCGACAGGCCCGCGGCGGCCAGGTCGGCGCCGTACTGTGCGAAGACGTCAGCGAAGTAGGTCTTCACGACGTGGCCGAAGATGATCGGGTCCGAGACCTTCATCATCGTGGCCTTGAGGTGCACCGAGAACAGCACGTCGTCGGCCTTCGCCTTGGCGAGCGCGTTGGCGAGGAAGGCCTGCAGGTGCGCGGCCTCCATCTTGGTGCCGTCGACGATCTCGCCGGCGAGGACCTTGAGGCCCTCCTTGAGCACGATGCTGTCGCCGGCCGAGGTCTCCAGGACGATCGAGAGGGTGTCGTCCTGGGCGAGGGTCACGGACTTCTCGTTGTGGGCGAAGTCGTTGTCCTTCATGGTCGCCACGTTGGTCTTCGAGCCGTCCGGGAAGGGCTTGTTCGTGTGCGGGTGCTTCTTCGCGTAGCTCTTCACCGACGCGGGCGCACGACGGTCGGAGTTGCCCTCGCGCAGGACCGGGTTGACCGCGGAACCCTTGATCTTGTCGTACTTGGCGCGGGTCCCCTTCTCCTCGTCGGTCGAGGGCGCCTCGGGGTAGTCCGGGATGTCGAAGCCCTGGCTCTGCAGTTCCTTGATCGCGCCCTTGAGCTGCGGGATCGAGGCGGAGACGTTGGGGAGCTTGATGATGTTGGCCTCGGGCGTCTTGGCGAGCTCACCGAGCTCGGTCAGCGCGTCGTCGGCGAGGCCGAACTGGGCGAGGATCCGCGCGGCCACGGAGATGTCACGCGTCTCGAACGCGACACCTGCCTTGGCTGCGTACGCCTCGACGATCGGAAGGAAGGAGTACGTCGCGAGCAGCGGCGCCTCGTCGGTGTGGGTGTAGATGATGCTCGACATGTCCGCGCGTCGCTCCTGGGCCGTGAGATGGGATTCTTGACGTCAAGATACCTGACGCGTGGGACCAGCGTCCCGTTCGACCCCCACACTAGTGATTAGAGTGCTCGACGTAACCCGGCTCGTATTTCGGGACCCGATCCGAGGAAGAGAAGAGATATGACTGACGTAGCCATGGCCGACGCAGCCGTCGAAGCCCCGCCCACCACGGTCCACAAGCTGCTGGCCGAGTTCATCGGCACCTTCGCGCTCGTCCTGATCGGCTGCGGTGTCGCCGTGGTCAATGGCGGCGAGATCGTCCAGACCGGTCTGGCCTTCGGCCTGACCGTGACCCTGATGGCCTACGCCTTCGGACGCATCTCCGGCGGCCACTTCAACCCCGCTGTCTCCGTGGGTGCCGCGCTCGGCGGTCGTACCTCGTGGGGCGACGCGATCCTCTACATCGGCGCCCAGATCGCCGGCGGTATCGCTGGCGCGCTGGTCCTGATGATCCTGCTCCTCGGGCTCGACGACTTCGAGGTGTTCAACAGCGACTACGCACTCGGCACGAACGGCTTCAGCGCCGGTTCGTACGACTACGCGTGGTGGGCTGCGTTCCTCATCGAGGTCATCTTCACGTTCCTCTTCGTCCTCGTCATCCTCGCCGTCACCGACAAGCGCAACGCCGCCAACGCCATGCTGGCGCCGCTGGCCATCGGCGTGACCCTCGCGGTCATCCACTTCATGCTGATCCCGCTCACCGGCACCTCGCTCAACCCGGCCCGCTCGATCGGCCCGGCCATCTTCAGCGGCGGCGACTGGCTCGTCCAGCTCTGGCCGTTCATTCCCGCCCCGCTCATCGGTGGCGCGGTCGCTGGCCTGCTCTACCCGCTGCTCTTCGGCCACGGCGAGGACCCGGTCCCCGGATCGGGCCTGAACTTCGGCAGTGGCGGTTCGTCCAACCCGGCGTTCACGCAGCAGTGGAACCAGGGCCAGGTCGCCCCGGGTGCGCCGGCCGAGCAGCCGATCATCCAGGACGGCTGGCAGTGGGACCCCGCTTCGCAGCAGTGGATCCCGGCGCAGCCCGCGGCCCCGGCCGCACCCGCAGCACCGCAGGCTGGCGGCTGGGCACCCCCCGCCAGCGACCAGACGCAGGTGCGTCCGCCGCAGTAACGCTCAGATCAACAGCACGGGGCTCGTCGTTCACGACGGGCCCCGTGTTCATTTCCGGCTACTTGCGGGTGAAGGACACGAGTACGACGACCTCGTCGCCCCCCGCGATCGTCTCCTCGCGGATCAGACCGGTGCCCTGTGCGTACAGCTTGTGCTCGACCAGGCCCGGCTCCAGCGGCGTGGTGTCCTCGGTCTCGAGCAGGTCCTTGAACGTGCCGGCCGGGACGGTCGCCGTGGCGTCGAGCGCCAGCACCGCAGCCTGGTCCTCGGCCTCGCCGCGCAGGTACTCCATCTTGTAGCCGTCACCGATCCGCGGAGCGGCCGCCATCGCCAGGCCGGCCTCGGCCCCCTCCACCCCGGCCTCCCAGGAACCTTCGGTCGAGGTCCCGCCTTCGTCGTACTCCGTGGTGGCCTCACCGAGGTACCAGACGTTGCCGTCGATGTCCTGGGCGAACCAGTCGAAGGTGTCCTCGACCAGCTCGCCCTCCGCATCCGTGACGACGTCGTGGACGACGGTGGCGGTGACGCCACCGATCGTGCGGGTCTCGTCGAGGACCGTGACCGTGATCTTCTCCACGCCGTCGCTCGACGTCGCCTCGTAGACCCACTCGTTGCCCGGCACCAGCGGCAGCCAGGGGTTGTCGATGCGGGGCACGAAGTCCGACGCGGTCAGGGCCGGCGTCGGGATCTCGAGTCCGTCGACGCCCGTGGGCGGGCTGGGCTCGGAGGCCGATCCACAGCCCGAGAGGGCTGTCGCGACCAGCGCCACAGCGACCACCGATGACCGACGTCGTGTCCACCCTGGAGAGCACCCTCGAGTCCACATGGCGTCATCGTCTCGCATCGTTGCCCGGGTCCCCACGCCTGCCCGGGCGCTGCTAGCGTCGCTGGCGTCCGCACGTATCCCCTTAGGAGTCCCCCTGTGAGCACCACCCCGCTCAAGGTGGCCGTGACCGGCGCAGCCGGCCAGATCGGCTACAGCCTGCTCTTCCGCATCGCCAGCGGCGCCATCGCCGGTGACCGTCCCGTCGAGCTCCGCCTGCTCGAGATCGAGCCGGCCCTCAAGGCCCTCGAGGGCGTCGTGATGGAGCTCGACGACTGCGCGTTCCCGAACCTCGCCGGCGTCGTGATCGGCTCCGACCCGGAGCAGGTCTTCGACGGCGTCAACCTCGCCCTGCTCGTCGGTGCCCGCCCGCGCGGCCCCGGCATGGAGCGCGGCGACCTGCTGGCCGCCAACGGCGCGATCTTCACCGCCCAGGGCAAGGCCCTGAACAAGGTCGCTGCTGACGACGTCCGCATCGGTGTCACCGGCAACCCGGCCAACACCAACGCGCTGATCGCCGCGACCAACGCTCCCGACATCCCCAAGGACCGGTTCTCGGCGCTCACCCGCCTCGACCACAACCGGGCGATCTCGCAGCTGGCCGCCAAGACCGGCTCCGACGTCACCGACATCAAGAAGATCACGATCTGGGGCAACCACTCGGCCACCCAGTACCCCGACATCTTCCACGCCGAGATCGGCGGCAAGAACGCTGCCGAGGTCGTGGGCGACCAGGCCTGGATCGCCGACACGTTCATCCCGACCGTCGCCAAGCGCGGCGCCGCGATCATCGACGCCCGTGGCGCCTCCTCGGCCGCCTCGGCCGCCTCGGCAACCTGCGACGCTGCCCGCGACTGGCTGAATGGCACCCCGGCCGGCGACTGGGTCTCCATGGCCGTCGTCTCCGACGGTTCCTACGGCGTCCCGGAGGGCCTCGTGTCCTCGTTCCCGGTCACCACCGCGAACGGCGACTGGAGCATCGTCCAGGGCCTCGAGATCGACGACTTCTCGCGCGGCAAGATCGACGCGTCCGTCGCCGAGCTCGCCGACGAGAAGGCTGCCGTCACGGAGCTCGGCCTCATCTGATTCGCGAGTTGGGGTTTGTAGCCCCCGAGTTGTACGAAAACGCCTGCACCCCGCGATCTTGGTCGCGGGGTGCAGGCGTTTTCGTACAAGTGGACGGGTGACAAACCCCAACTCGAGGGCGAGAAACCCCAACTCGCGCTAGACGGGTTGGTTGGGGATCGTCTGGGCCAGCGCGAACAGGGTGATCCCGATGGCCAGCAGGATCGCGACGTCCAGGAACCGATGGCGGATCGCGAGCATGCCGGCGTCCTTCTCGGGGAGCGCGAGCCGGAGTACGGCGGCGGCGCCGAGGACTCCGGAGATGATCCGGATGCCGAGCCGCCAGTCGGTGGTGGCCGCGACGACGACGCCCGCGAGGGTGCCCACCAGGATCGCGAGGTAGCAGAAACCACCGATCGTGGCCGGCGCCAGGCGTCGGGGCGCGCGCTCGCCGATCGGCAGCGGCTCCGGGTTGACCGGAACCGCGGATGCACCGTCCAGGTCGTCGTTCAGTGTGCTGCCTTCCGGCCGTCGTCTGCGGCCTGCTCGGCCATGGTGACCACGTTGGCGAGCAGCATCGCGCGGGTCATCGGACCGACACCACCCGGGTTGGGCGACACCCAGCCCGCGACACCCCAGACGTCGTCGGCGACGTCGCCAGCGATCTTGCCCTCGACCCGGCTGACGCCGACGTCGAGGACGGCCGCACCGGGCTTGACCATGTCGGCGGTGATGATGCCGGGCACGCCGGCAGCGGCCACCACGATGTCGGCCTCACGCACGTGGGCGGCCAGGTCGACGGTGCCGGTGTGGCACAGCGTGACCGTGGCGTTCTCGGAACGGCGGGTCAACAGCAGGCCGAGCGGGCGACCGACGGTGATGCCGCGGCCGACCACGACCACGTTGGCGCCCGCGATCGGGACCTCGTGGCGACGCAGCAGCTCGACGATGCCGTACGGCGTGCACGGCAGCGGCGCCTCGTTGCCGAGAACCAGCCAGCCGAGGTTGGTCGGATGGAGGCCGTCGGCGTCCTTGGCGGGGTCGATCAGGCCGAGGACGCGGTTCTCGTCACGGCCCCGCGGGAGCGGGAGCTGCACGATGTAGCCGGTGCAGGCCGGGTCCTCGTTGAGGGCCGCGACGGCGTCCTCGATCTCCTGCTGGGTGGCAACCTCGGGCAGGTCCACGCGGATCGACGCGATGCCGACCTCCGCGCAGTCCTTGTGCTTGCCGTTGACGTACCAGCGCGAGCCCGGGTCGTCACCGACCAGGACGGTGCCGAGGCCGGGCGTGATGCCCTGCTCCTTGAGCTTGGCGACCCGGACGCGGAGTTCGTCCTTGATGGCCGCCGCGGTCGCGGAGCCGTCGAGCTTCTGTGCAGTCACGGTGGTCATCCTGTCAGTGGGCAAAGTGACGCGTGCCGGTGAAGTACATGGTGACCCCGGCCGCCTCACAGGCAGCGATGGTCTCGTCGTCGCGCACCGAGCCACCCGGCTGCACGATCGCCTTGACGCCCGCGTCGAGCAGGATCTGCGGGCCGTCGGCGAACGGGAAGAAGGCGTCGGACGCGGCGACCGAACCGGTGGCCCGCTCCCCCGCCCGCGTCACCGCGAGCTTGCAGGAGTCGACCCGGTTGACCTGCCCCATGCCGATGCCGACCGACGAACCGCCGGTGGCGAGCAGGATGGCGTTGGACTTCGCAGCCCTCACCGAGCGCCACGCGAATGCGAGGTCGGCGAGGGTCTGCTCGTCGGCCGCCTGGCCGGTCGCGAGGGTCCAGTCGGCCGGGTCGTCGCCGTCGGCCTGGAAGCGGTCGGCGTGCTGCATCAGCAGGCCCCCGCTGATCGGACGGGTCTCGACGCCACCCTGCGCGAGCGGCTCGGCGACGAGGATCCGGATGTTCTTCTTTCCCTGCAGGACCTCGACCGCGCCTTCGTCGTACCCGGGGGCGACGATGACCTCGGTGAAGATCTCGGCGACCTGCTCGGCCATCTGCTTCGAGACGTTCACGTTGGTCGCGATCACGCCACCGAACGCGGAGACCGGGTCGCACTCGTGGGCACGGCGGTGGGCCTCGGCCACGTCGACACCGACGGCGATGCCGCACGGGTTGGCGTGCTTGATGATCGCCACCGTCGGGGCGTCGCCGTGGTCGTACGCCGCCCGGCGGGCCGCGTCCGTGTCGACATAGTTGTTGTACGACATCTCCTTGCCGTGCAGCTGCTCGGCGGCCGCGAGGCCGCCGGGGCCGAAGCCGTTGCGGTAGAGAGCGGCCGGCTGGTGCGGGTTCTCGCCGTAGCGCAGCACTGCGGACTTGTCGTAGGTGCCACCGACCCATGCCGGGAAGCCGGTGCTGACGCCGTCCTCGACGGTGCTGTCGGTGAGGACACTGCCCATCCACGAGGCGACCTGGACGTCGTACGTCGCCGTGTGGACGAACGCCTTGGCGGCCAGCGCCTTGCGCTCCTCGAGGGTGAAGCCACCCTCCTGCGTCGCGGCAAGCGCGCGGGCGTAGTCGGCGCCGTCGGTGACGATCGCGACCGAGGGGTGGTTCTTCGCGGCGGCGCGGACCATGGAGGGGCCGCCGATGTCGATCTTCTCGATGCAGTCGTCGATGCCGGCGCCGGAGGCGACCGTGGCGGCGAACGGGTAGAGGTTCACCACGACGATGTCGAACGGCGCGACCTCGAGCTCCTCGAGCTGCTGCACGTGTTCGGGCAAGCGGCGGTCGGCGAGGATGCCGGCGTGGACGCGCGGGTGCAGCGTCTTCACACGGCCGTCGAGGCACTCGGGGAAGCCGGTGAGGTCCTCGACCTTCGTGACGGGCAGCCCGAGGCTGTCGATCAACGCGGCCGAGCCGCCGGTCGAGACGAGTTCGACGCCGGCGTCGTGGAGGCCGCGGACGAGGTCCTCGAGGCCGGTCTTGTCGAAGACGGAGATCAGTGCCCGCTTGATGGCGATCCGGTCAGTCATGGCGATTTAAGTTTCCTCATCGGTCGATGCCAGTCGATGAGGGCACCCAGGCGATCGATGCCGACTCGTCACTCCCTGGTGGTTGCCCACCTGCGCCAGTCGTGTGCCGGTGATTCTACTTCTGACTCAGCCTCCGAAGCGAACCCGGCGACCCTCGACCGAGAAGCCCTCTCGGGCCATCTTGCCGACGGCGTCAACCAGCATCGCCCGTTCGGCCACCTTGATCCGCTCGTGGAGGGTCGCTTCGGTGTCGTCGTCGTCGACCGGAACGGCGGTCTGGGCGACGATCGCGCCGGTGTCGACCCCCGCGTCCACGATGAACAGCGTCGCCCCAGTCACCTTGACGCCGTACTCCAGCGCCTCGCGCGGCCCGTGCATCCCGGGGAACGACGGCGACAGCGCCGGATGGGTGTTGACCGTCCGTCCGCCGAAGGCGTCGAGGAAGGTGGTGCCGACCAGTTTCATGAACCCGGCGAGTACGACGACGTCCGGCTCGAAGGCGCCCACCTTGTCCGCCAGGGCGCGATCCCAGTGCTCGCGGGAGGTGTAGTCCTTCACCTTCGCGGTGAAGGTCGGCACGCCCGCGGCTTCTGCCCGGGTCAGGCCCGCGATGTCCTCGCGGTCCGCACCCACGGCGACGACCTTCGCGCCGTAGGACTCGTCGGCGCACGCGTCCAGCAAAGCCTGGAGGTTCGTGCCCGAGCCGGACACGAGGACGACGAGGCGGGTGGGCGATGGCACGGCCCGGAGTCTAGGGCGTCAGCGGCGGAAGGGGATGCGCGGCAGTCGGCCGCGAACAGCACCGAGCCGCGAGGTGAGCCAGTCGCCGCCGTCGCGCTGCCACCAGCAGACGAGCAGCGCCCCGGCCACGCCGCCGATCCCGAAGGAGGTGATCGCGTGGAGCAGGACGTCGAAGGTGTACGGCCCGACGTCGCTCATCCGGCCGGGGCCGACGGCTCCGCCGGCGAACGCCGTCAGCATCGCGAGTACGACGCCCGCGGTGATGCCGCCTGCGCAGCCGCGGATCGCGGCGCGATCCCAGGCCAGGACGGGCCGGTCGCGCTGCACGCGGCCGGCGATGACCGCGGCAACGATGACGGGGATGACCATCAGCCAACCGGTCCACCACGGGGTCGGTCCCTGGTCGGGCAGTGCCGCCAGGAGGGGGAACATCGGGAGCGGGCCGAGGACGACCAGGCTCGTCGAGACGGTGGTGCCGGTGCCGACGGTGAAGCCGGGGCCCAGGACGTAGGAGCTGGAGAACAGCATCGCGTTCGGCAGGACCGCGGCGGTGGCGAGCGCCATCAACGCGATGGCGCCGGCGTCGGCGTGCAACTGGGAGACGACGTTGGCGGCGGTCGAGAAGTCCACGACGAAGGCCGCAAAGAGCGCGAAGAGGCTGATCGCGAACCAGGTGCGCAGGATCCGCCACGACACCAGCGCGACGTCGCGCACCGCGTCCGGGATGACGGGCAGCCAGATCGAGGCGCGACCGGAACCGAGAGCGATGGCCGGCAGGCCGGCCAGCCCGCCGATCAGGATCGACCAGAGCACGACACGCGCCGGGTTCGGCGACGACGCGGCGGTCGAGGCCAGCGCGCAGGCGACGACACCCACGACGGCGTACCCGGTGGTGAACAGTCCGGCCGCGATCGGGACCGTCCAGTCCCGCTCTCCGTCGGCGATCCGGGCGGCGTCGGGGCCATGCCCGGAGACCGATTCGCCGACCCGGCGGCCGACCCGCCAGGTCGCCCAGGCGCAGAGCAGGGTCAGGCCGAGCGGGATCGCGGTCAACCGGATGCCCTCGACCGCAAGGGTCGAGCCGTGGGCGGCCAGCCAACTGTGGGCGCCGACGCGCAGGGCACCGCTCGGGCTGCCTTCCTCGCCTGCATTGGTGAGGAACCAGCCGACGACGGCGACCGCCATGCAGACCAGGAGCGGTCCCCCGGCGGCCAGCGCGCCGCCGATGCTCGCCGTAGGAACCAGCGGTCGACTCGTGGCGAGGTCCTGACGCAGCGCGGCATCGGTCCGACCGCGCGAGGCGGTCCGGGAGGTGCTGCGCGCCGAGGAGGACTGGAGCGACGTCATGGTGCATCCATCTTCACGCTCCGACCCTGACCGAGGCGGGTCGCCACGCCGCAACAACCCCGATGGTCGTACGGTTGTCGGGTCATGACCGTGTCTCGCCCGAACGCCGCTCCGTCGCCCGACGCCCGGCCCGACGCCCAGCCCGGCGGCAAGCCGTCGTACGTCAACAACGCGGACCTCACCGCGAGTTTCGACGCCTTCTACCGCGACGCGCGGGACCGGTTGCTGCTGCAGACGTTCGCCCTCACCGGAGACCTTTCGGTGGCCCGCAGCGCGGTCCGGGAGGCGTACGTCGTCGCGTGGCACCACTGGCGCAAGACGTCCCGTCTGGCCGACCCGGAGATGTCGGTGCGACCGGCCGCGTGGCGCAAGGCGCTGCGCCGCAGCAGCACCCGCCCCCTGCGCCGCCGCAAGGATCTCGACGAGCAGAGCCGCAGGATCCTGGACGCCCTGGCCGCGCTCACCCTCGTCCAGCGCAAGGCGCTGCTGCTCACCCAGCTCGCGGCGGTCTCGATGGATGAAATGGCCCACGAGATCGGCCTGCCGCTGGAAGCCGCCGAGCGTGAACTCCAGCTGGGCGCGGCGCAACTGGCCACCCAGCTGGACATCCCGACCTCAGCCATCCCGTTGTCGTTCAACTCGCTGGCGCCCGCTACGCGCAGCGTCGCCTGGCCGCGGGTCACGATCATCCGCCGCGCCGGTATCGCCCGCCGCCGCGCCCACACCATCGTCGGCAGCGCGACGGCCGTGGTCGCGCTCGTCGCCAGCGGCGCCGTGGCGATGGATGCCACCGGCGCCCGCCCGACCCTGCACCGTGACGACATCCCCGCGGCGACGGCACCACCGCCCTCCGGCCCCGCCATCAACACGCTGCCCGACACCGCCCTGGTGCAGCTCCAGACCGTCGAGGACGCAATCCCCGGACGGGGCTGGCAACTGAGCGGCACCGTCGACAACTCCACCGGCAACGGCCGGGTCCTCCCCTGCCAGCCGGAGCGGTACGCCGACCCGCAGGGCACCGCCGCCTGGGTCCGCGCGTTCCGCAACGCCCCGCCCAAGACCGCTACCCGCACGGTCATCCAGTTCGCCGAGGCGTCCGCCGCCGAGCCGCGGGCGATCCGCACCTATCGGCGCACCCTGCGCTGGCTCACGTCGTGCCCGACGCCCGCCGACGACCCGTCCGCGATCCCGCGCATCCAGTTGGTCAGCACGGCCGACCTGCCCGGCGTCGGCGACCAGGCGAGCCTGATGGTGCTGCGCTCGCGCGCCAACAACACGAAGTACGTCGTCGGCGTCGCCCGCTCCGGTCTGTTCACCACGACCACGTCGATCGCAACCACGACCGCGGCCGCAGGCGTGCGGCGCGAGAACGTCGCCGCCCTGCTGGTCGCTGCCGTCAACCGACTCTGCGCGCTGGCTGATGGCGGCGCATGCGCATCGACGAAGCCGAAGCTGGTCAACCGGGCGGCGTACCCGGTCGGCAAGGTGCCGTGGATGCTGTCCGAGGTCGACCTGCCGCCGCTGAGCAGGGACCAGGGCCCATGGGTCGGCACCCCGCCGACCGCGCTGACCGAGGACCGGGTCGACTCCGGCGCGATCGGCTGCACGACCGCCCATCTCTTCGGCACCTTCCGGAAGACGAAGATCCAGGGCAACCAGTTCCGCACGTTCGTCCTGAGCGAGTCGAAGCTCCCGCCGGAGGTCGGACTGACCCAGACCGTCGGGGCGCTCCCGGTCACGACCGCACGTGCGTTCGTGAGTCGCATCCGCGAGCAGATCGCGGCCTGCCCGGACCTCGACAAGAGCGCCGGCACCGAGGTGAAGCGGCTCGCCAACAGCGGCGGCGGCAAGAGCGCGCTGACCGCCTGGCGCCTCAGCACCGCCCTGCCCGGCGACCGCACGGTCGAGTACGACGTCGCGGTGCTCCGGAGCGGCACGTCGGTCTCGCTGCTCGTGTTCGTTGCCGCGCCCCGCGCCCGGATCGCCGAGAGCGACTTCGTGGCGCTCGCCCGCCGTACCCTCGAGCGGCTCGCCGCCATGGCGCCGTACAAGGCCGGCTGACCGACCCTCGCCGTACCCTCGGAAAAAGATTCCGAGATCGGATGCAACCCCGCCCCCTGGGCAGGCGTATCACTCCCGACAGCCCCGCTCGGGGCGCGCAGATCGGTCCGTGAGGAGGTCGACGTGGAAGCGAACGAGTTCGACGAGTTCTATGCAGCGTCGTTCCGACGGGTGACCGGCCAGGTCTACGCGATGATCGGGGACTTCGATGAGGCCACCGAATGTGTCCAGGAGGCGTTCGCTCGCGCTTGGGCCCACCGTCGCAAGCTGGACAAGGCCGAGTACCCGGAAGCCTGGGTTCGCACCACCGCCTACCGCATCGCGGTGAGCAGGTGGCGCCGTCGCAAGCGCGGTGAGCGCTCGCCCGACCGGGCGGTCGGCCACAGCGGCGTCGCTCCGGCGGTCGACGAGTCGCACGTCGCCCTCGTGGCCGCCCTCAAGCAGTTGCCCGAGGCCCAGCGCCAGGCGCTGGTCCTGCACCACATCGCCGACCTCCCGGTGCAGCAGGTTGCTGCCGAGGTGGGCGTCCCTGAAGGAACCATCAAGGCCCGGCTCAGCCGGGGACGCGTGGCCCTGGCCGCGCTGCTGGCCGATGAAACCGGCCTCGCGGGAGGGGGGATGACCCATGTCTGACCACTACACGGGCGACGACCCGATCAACGATCTGTCCCGGTTCGGCGACGACTTCAGCACAGGAACAGGAGGTGCCATGCCACTCCCCGCAGCCGCCGTGCGACGCCGCGGCGACCAGATCCGCCGTCGTCGTACCGCCCTCGTGGCGGGCGCCTCGGCCCTCGCTGTCGCCGCTGTGACTGTCCCGATCTTCGCGATCGTCGGCGGTGACCCGAAGGCCGACAGCAACAACGACATCGCCGACGACAACAAGACCTCCCAGTCGCTGAGCGCCGAGGACCTGCTCCGCGACGCGGACACGGAATACTCCCCGACCGACGAGACGCCGTGGCGCACCAGCGAGACCTTCGAGGGCGACGGCCAGGCTCTGTACAACCCGTGCCAGAAGCAGGCGCTCAGTGACCTCGGCGCGACGAACAGCTTCACCCGTGCGTTCACCTGGGGCGACACCGAACCGCTCGGCGGAACCGGCCTGGTCGAGCAGATCGCCGAGTTCGACTCCCCCGCGGATGCTCGCTCGGCCTACGACACCTTCGCGCAGTGGATCATCGACTGCGAGATCACCGACGCCGACCGCACCAACGTCGTGCCCGAGGGACGGGCCGTCGCGCTGCCCTCCGGCGACGCCGTCATCTATGACCTGAACTGGAGCCTCGAGCCAGAGTCCGAGGACCCGTTCGGCGACAGCAGCTACATCAGCGAGACCGGGCTCGTGCTGCAGGACGACCGGATCGCGGTGATCGCGGTGACGATCAACGGCCAGGACTACAACTTCCTCGACGAGGAGGGCGGCACCCCGGTCAAGCGGATGATCCCGAAGGCAGCCGAGCGACTGCGGCCCGGAACCGGCCAGCCCGCAGCACCGGAGACGACCGAGACGGTCGAGCCGCCGGAGACGACCGGTACGCCGGGCCCCGGCGCCTCCGGCTCCAGCGGCGCCGTCAACCCCGCGATCTACGACGCTTTCCCGCTGACGCTGGGCCTGCCCGACGACAGCGAGGCCGAGCCCGGAGAAGAAGGCATCGTCGGGCCCGCGCGTGACATCGACCGTCTCCCCCTCGAGGCGTGCGACGTCGCCTTGCCCGACGCTCCGCACGCCGACCAGCTCATGGCGGGCTGGCAGAACATCGAGGACTACCGCACGCGGCAGTTGACGACGTACTCCAGCGTCGACCAGGCGATTGCGGCCGCCGACGAGATCCGCGCCCTCTACGCGGGCTGCCCGAGCGACGAGACGCGCGCCGACGGGTACACCCCGTTCTGGCAGGTCCGTGACACCAACGTCGGCGGGCAGTCGTTCGTCGTCTTCGGCTGGGACGAGTTCGAGGGCGCACCGACGACCTTCGGGGAAACCCTCCTCGTCGTCCGCGTCGGGATCTCGGTGCTGGTCGTGGCCCACTCCGGTCACGGCGGCAACCCGCAGGGTCGGGAGCAGGAAGTCATCGACCAGATCACGACGGAGTCTGCGGACGTCATCGGTGAACTGTGCGTCTTCACCGAAGCCCGTTGCTGATCGGTCCGCAAGACGCACGAAACCCCGCCACTCGCGAGAGTGGCGGGGCTTCGTCGTTGACTCAGAGAGCCTGAAGGATCTCCCGCGCCAGGGCAGCGGTCGCGGACGGCGTCTTGCCGACCTTGACGCCGACGGCCTCGAGGGCCTCCTGCTTGGCAGCCGCGGTACCG
Source organism: Nocardioides sp. WS12 (assembly GCF_014108865.1). Classification (NCBI taxonomy): domain Bacteria; kingdom Bacillati; phylum Actinomycetota; class Actinomycetes; order Propionibacteriales; family Nocardioidaceae; genus Nocardioides; species Nocardioides sp. WS12. The sequence goes on from NZ_CP053928.1 coordinate 4,510,635, forward strand.
GCCGAGCCGGAAACGATGGCGCCGGCGTGGCCCATCGTCTTGCCCTCGGGGGCGGTGAAGCCCGCGACGTAACCGACGACCGGCTTGGTGATGTTGTCCTTGATGTACAGCGCCGCACGCTCTTCGGCGTCGCCGCCGATCTCGCCGATCATGACGATCACCTTGGTCTCCGGGTCCTCCTCGAAGGCCTGGAGAGCGTCGATGTGCGTGGTGCCGACGATCGGGTCGCCGCCGATGCCGATGGCGGTCGAGAAGCCGAAGTCACGCAGCTCGTACATCATCTGGTAGGTCAGCGTGCCCGACTTCGACACGAGACCGACCGGGCCCTTGCCCGCGATGGTGTGCGGCGTGATGCCGGCCAGCGACTCACCGGGCGTGATGATGCCCGGGCAGTTCGGACCGATCATCCGGGTGGACTTGCCCTGCAGGTAGGACCACACCTCGGCGGAGTCCTGGACCGGCACGCCCTCGGTGATGACCACGATCAGCGGCATCTCGGCGTCAATCGCCTCGATGGCCGCGTCCTTGGTGAAGGCCGGCGGGACGAACAGGACCGACACGTTGGCGCCGGTCTCCTTCATCGCTTCCGCCACGGTGCCGAACACCGGGAGCTCCACGTCGGCGCCGTTGGCGTCCTTGTGGGTGACCGAGGTGCCGGCCTTGCGGGCGTTGACGCCACCGACGATCGTCGCGCCGGAGTCCATCATCAGGGCGGTGTGCTTGGCACCCATGCCACCGGTGATGCCCTGGACGATGATCTTGCTGTCCTTGTTCAGGTAAATGCTCATGTCTCGTCCCCTCAGGCGTTCGCGAGCTCGGCGGCCTTGTCGGCCGCTCCGTCCATCGTGTCGACAACGGTCACCAACGGGTGGTTGGCGTCGGCCAGGATCTGACGACCCAGCTCGACGTTGTTGCCGTCGAGGCGGACGACCAGCGGCTTGGTCGCTGCGTCACCGAGGAGCTCGAGGGCACCAACGATGCCCTTGGCGACCTCGTCACACGCGGTGATGCCACCGAAGACGTTCACGAAGACCGACTTCACCTGGGCGTCGTTGAGGATCACGTCGAGGCCGTTGGCCATCACCTCGGCGTTCGCACCGCCGCCGATGTCCAGGAAGTTGGCCGGCTTGACGCCGCCGTGGTTCTCGCCGGCGTACGCGACGACGTCGAGGGTCGACATGACCAGGCCCGCGCCGTTGCCGATGATGCCCACGGCACCGTCGAGCTTGACGTAGTTGAGGCCGAGCGCCTTGGCCTTCGCCTCGAGCGGGTCGGCCTCGTCGCTGATCTCGAAGTGCTCGTGGTCCGGGTGGCGGACCTCGGAGGCGTTCTCGTCGAGCGAGACCTTGCCGTCGAGGGCTTCCAGCTTGTCACCGGCGAGCCGCGCGAGCGGGTTCACCTCGACGAGCGTGGCGTCTTCCTCGACGAAGACCTTGTAGAGGTTCTCGATCATCACGACGGCCTGCTCGAAGACGGGCTCCGGGAAGCCGGCCTCGGTCGCGATCTCGCGGGCCTTGACTGCGTCGACGCCCTTGCCGGGGTCGATGGCGATCTTCTTCACGGCGTCGGGGTTGGTCTTCGCGACCTCTTCGATCTCGACACCACCCTCGACGGACGCGATGCAGAGGTACTGGCGGTTCGACCGGTCCAGCAGGAAGGAGAAGTAGTACTCCTCCTCCGGCGGGGTGGCCGGCGTGATCAGGACCCGGTTGACCGGGAGATCCTTGATCGTGAGGTTCAAGATGTCGGTCGCGTACTGGAACGCCTCGTCGGGCGTCTTGGCGATCTTGACGCCACCAGCCTTGCCGCGGCCGCCGGCCTTGACCTGCGCCTTGACGACGGTCACGCCGCCCAATTCTTCGGCGGCGGCCTTCGCTGCCTCGGGGGTCTCGACGACCACACCGAGGGTCGTCGTCACACCGTGCTTGGCGAAGAGCTCCTTCGCCTGATATTCCATCAGGTCCACTGCTACGTCCTCACATCTGGGTTCAGAGGGTGGTGCGCGCTGCGGCGCACCCGTCGGGCACACTAGTCCTGACTGGCGAGTAGGACGAGTCCGGCCCCAGCGACGTGACGCCAGTCACGGACTTCGCGCGGGTTACCCATGAGTCACTCAGCCGTTACGCGATTGTCCACAGACGACACCCCTTACGATTTCGGAGGCCGCCGGGCATCAGTTATGGTCGGTGACGCAAGTTTCACCTGGCCGCCACCCGGCGGTCACCTTGATCGAAGCCCCTCTCTCGGGCGCCTCGGACGAACAGGGCCTAGGTTGAAACGGCCTGCAGGATCGTCCCCCAAGGAGTCAGCAGTCGATGGGTAACCACCGAGCGGATCCCCGCGCAGCGCGCCGCCGCTCGACCTCCCGCGCCGAGACCACCGAGAAGTACGTCGGTAAGCGCATGGCTGGTCGAGTCGCCGAGCCCCCCGCCGCGACGCTCGACGTTCCCCCTGCTGCACCGATCATCCTGGCCGCGGTTGCTGCTCCCGCCCCTGCTCCTGTTCCTGTTCCGGTGCTGGCCCCGACGCCGGTCCCCGCCCTGACCCTGGTCGAGGCCGTGGGATCGCCGGCCTACCTGCCCGACCGCGCCCCCACCGTGGAACTGCCCGCGCTCCGCGACATCGCGCTGTTCGACCCGCTGACCGACTCGTCAGCCACCACGCTGCGGGCCATCCAGCCCACCGGCAAGCGCCGCGCCGTCAAGCACGCCGGCTCACGCGGACCGCTGTTCCGCGGCCTGCCCACGCTGCCCGTCGCCGTCGGCGTGGCCACCCTCGCCATTGCCATCGGTGGTGCCGTCGTCTCGACCGAGCCCGAGCTCGCGTCGGCGACCGACCACCTCACCGCCTCGAACGCCATGACCGGATCCTTCGGCAACGGCACCGTCGGCGGACGCTCGCAGAGCGTCAGCCGCGACTCGGACCGCGACACCCTCGCCCAGGCCGCCGGCACCGACCTCGTCGCCGAGGCCGAGCGCCACGCCGAGGAGCGCAACAGCGCGCTCGGCGAGCTCGCCCAAGCTGCCGAGAAGGAAGCCGCCGAGATCGCCCTCAACAAGTGGGTGCTCCCGCTCGACAACTACCGCCTCACGGCGACGTACGGCGAGTACGGCCTCTGGTCGAGCTACCACACCGGCCTCGACTTCGCCGCTCCCGGCGGCACCCCGATCCGCGCCGTCACCAACGGTGTGATCACCTCCGCCGGCTCCGACGGCGCCTACGGCAACAAGACCGTCCTCACCCTCGAGGACGGCACCGAACTGTGGTTCTGCCACCAGTCGTCCTTCGCCGTCTCCACCGGTGACACCGTCCGCAGCGGCGAGATCATCGGCTACGTCGGCAGCACCGGTCACGTCACCGGCCCGCACCTGCACCTCGAGGTCCGCCCCGGTGGCGGTGACCCGGTCGACCCCGACGCGGCCCTCCGCGTCCACGGCGTCACGCCGTAGTACTGCGCGAGCGCGTCTTCACCTCGGAGACGGCAGCAAGCTGCCGGGCGGCGGCTCTCGCCGCGCTGCCGCGCCGCCGTTGCCTTCCGTACGGGGCTGAGTTGGCCTGGCGGCATGCCGACAGTGTCACCCAGCGCCGACTCCCCTACAGCTTGTCGACCGGTGCGTAGCGCAGCAGCAGGCGCTTGACGCCGTCGGATCCGAAGTCGATCGAAGCGACGGACTTGTCGCCCGCTCCTTCGACGGACACGACGGTGCCGAGACCGAACGAGTCGTGGGTGACCTTGTCGCCCGGCGCCAGCACGGGGATCGCTCGCGCGGGCCGTGACTTGGCGGCCGCATCCGCACGGGCTGCGGCCGAACTGAAGTTGCGCCGGCCGGCCGCGGTGGGCTGGCCGAGCGGAGTGCTGCTGGAGCTGTAACCGGCGCCGGCGTACTCGCGACCGCTGGAGGCGTACGTCGGCCGCGACCACTGCGTCTGCTGGGCTTCGGTACGCCGCCAGTCGACGAGGTCGATCGGCAGCTCGGCGAGGAACCGGGAGGCCGGGTTGTGCGCGGGTGCGCCGAAGGCCGAACGAACGACCGCGCGGGAGACGTAGAGACGCTGGCGAGCGCGGGTGATGCCGACGTAGGCCAGCCGGCGCTCCTCCTCGAGCTCGGGACGGTCGCCGAGGGACCGTGAGTGCGGGAAGACGCCGTCCTCCAGCCCCGTCAGGAAAACGACCGGGAACTCCAGGCCCTTGGCGGTGTGCAGCGTCATCAAGGTGACCACGCCCTTGTCCTCAGGCGCGTCCGGGTCATCCTCGGGGGCGTCGGGGATCTGGTCGGCGTCGGCGACCAGCGCGACCCGCTCCAGGAAGTCACCGAGACCGGGCTCGACGATGCCGGCGTCCACGTCGGCAGGGTCGGCCGACGGACCAGCGACCGGGTCCTCGGCGAACTCGCGGGCCACGGCGACCAGCTCGCCGAGCGTCTCCAGCCGGCCCTCGTCCTGCATGTCGTCGGAGGCCTCGAGGCTGGCGAGGTACCCGGAACGGTCGAGCACCGTCTCCAGGATCACGTCGGGCCGCTCACGGGCCGCCACCATCTGCTGGAGGTCGTTGACCATGGTCACGAAGGCTTCGATCTGCGTCTGGCTGCGCGTCGCCAGGCCCGGCGCCTCGTCGGCGCGCTGCAGCGCCTCCCAGAAGCTGATCCGCTCACGGTCGGCGAACATCGTGATCGCAAGCACCGCCCGGTCACCGATCCCCCGCCGCGGCGTGTTCAGGATGCGTCGTACGGAGATCGCGTCGTCGGGGTTGACCAGCATCCGCAGGTACGCGAGGGCATCGCGGATCTCCTTGCGGTCGTAGAAGCGCGTACCGCCGACGACCTTGTACGGCTGGCCAGTGCGGATGAAGATCTCCTCGAACACCCGCGACTGTGCGTTGGTCCGGTAGAACACAGCGACGTCCGAGGGGCGCAGGCCGCCATCGGTGAGCTTGTCGATCTCGCCGGACACGAAGCGGGCCTCGTCGTGCTGGTCGTCGGCGACGTACCCGACGATCTTCTCGCCGTCGCCCGCGTCGGACCACAGACGTTTCGGCTTGCGGCTCTCGTTGCGTTCGATGACCGCGTTGGCGGCGCTGAGGATGGTCTGGGTGGAGCGGTAGTTCTGCTCGAGCAGCACCGTGCGCGCGTCGGGGAAGTCCTGCTCGAAGTCCATGATGTTGCGGATGTCAGCGCCCCGGAAGGCGTAGATCGACTGGTCGGCGTCACCGACGACCATCAGCTCGGCCGGCGGCACCCGATCGGCCGGAACGCCGTCGAGGGTGTCGGGGTCCGTCTCCTCGAACTGCTGGCCACAGAGCTGCTGGATGAGGGAGTACTGCGCGTGGTTGGTGTCCTGGTACTCGTCGACGAGCACGTGCCGGAACCGGCGCCGGTACGTCTCGCGCACCTCGGGCTTGAGCTGGAAGAGGCGGACGGTTTCCATGATCAGGTCATCGAAGTCGAAGGCGTTCTGCTCACGAAGCCGCCGCTGGTACTGCTTGTACGCCGCCGCATAGGTCTCGTCGCTGGAGTTGGTCGCCGCCGCGGCGACGTCGTCCGGGTCGCGCAGTTCGTTCTTGTGGTTGCTGATCCAGTGCAGCACCGGACCCGGCTGATAGCGGCGCGGGTCGATCTCGAGGTCGTTGAGGACCAGGGTGATCAGGCGCTTCTGGTCCTGGGTGTCGTAGATCGAGAAGTTCGACTTGAGCCGGTCGTAGCCGAGGTGCTCGACCTCCTTGCGCAGGATCCGCACGCAGGACGAGTGGAAGGTGCTGACCCACATGATCCGCGCGCGGTTGCCGACGAGGTCGCTGACCCGCTCCTTCATCTCGGCCGCAGCCTTGTTGGTGAACGTGATCGCGAGGATCGACCCGGGGTGCGCCTTGCGCACGGCGATCAGCCATGCGATCCGGCGGGTGAGCACCCGCGTCTTGCCCGAGCCAGCGCCGGCGACGACCAGCAACGGTGCGCCCTCGTGCTGAACGGCCTGTTGTTGCGGGTCGTTGAGGCCCTCGAGGAGAAGGTCTGCGGTAAGGGCCGGGGGCGTCGTACTCATGCTTCGGCCAGCCTACGGCGCGCTGCCGACGGAGTCGGTCCTGGGACGCACGCACCAACCAGATTCGTCGTCAGAACGGCTCAACCACGACAAATTCGGGTGGTGAACCGGGAATCAGGAGCTGTGCACGGGCGACCACAGCACGGCGACGCCGACCTCGATGATCGCGAGCGCCAGGAGGCCGGCCCACAGGCCGTTGGGGATCTTCTCCTTGCGCATGTTCGCCATGACCAGGACCAGCAGGACCAGGCCGATGAGGAGCTTGACGGCAACCTTGCCGTGGTTGACCGGGTCATCGCCGCCCTCGAGGACGCCAACGAGCAGCAGGCCGGCGAGGAAGGCGGTGCCGACGCCGTCACGCATGACACCGGTGACCTTCTTCTCGCCCGGCCCGACCTGGGCGAGCAGTCCGCCGATCAGGGCCGAGAAGCCCAGGATGTGAACGATCAGCAGGATCAGGCGCACGGTCTCCATGCCCGAACTCTAGAGCGTGCGAGCGCCGCCGCCCGCGAAGGTCAGCGGCCCGTCGCGGTGAAGTGCTGGTAGTCCTTCAGCGAGTTCCACGACCCGCCCCAGCTCCAGCCGATCCGCGCGAACTCCCGCACGACCAGGTCGCCGGAGTGAATGATGCCGGGCTGGCTGCGTGAGCGGTCGAGGTACGCCGACGCGCGCTCCGGCAGGACCAGGTCGCCCTTGGCGTACGGGTTGAGGAACGGGTTGACGTCGATCGCCAGGCCGTAGGCATGCGCCGACCAGGTGGTGGTGCCGCGCGCAGCGCGACACACCAGCGCGGCGGTGTTGTTGCCGTCGCCGGTGGGCGGCGCATCGAGGTCGGCCGTGGTCGGCAGCCGCATCTCCTCGATCGGGAAGTCGGCGGCGAACAGCGTCTTGAACACCGACACGACGCCCGTGGCCTCGTCGGCCGCGACCACGAGTTCACCGGTGTGGGCCTTGCCGTCGAAGCCACGGAACGTGACGTTGAGGTAGCGCAGACCTTCGAGACCCACCGGACAGGCCTCGGACCAGGTCGCCCCCATCCGCGTGCGGATCGCTGCGGTGATCGGGCCGATGGCCGAGTGGAAGACGTCGTCGGTCGGAGCCGGAAGCAGATCCGTGGTCGGGAAACGACGCACCCGCAGGGCCTTCGGCGTCGGCTGGATCTCGCCGAAGCCGTCGGCGTCGACGGGCAGGAGGTGCACGCCGAGTTCCCAGTTCGAGTACGACGGCCCGGGGTCGGTTGCGCTCGGGGTCGGCGAGCCCGATGTGGCAGGTGTCGTGGTCGGATCGGCGGTCGGGGGCGTCGTACCGCTGGAGCAGCCGGCGGCCAGGGCCGCCGACGCGACCACCGCCACCAGGCTGCCCCTCACAGCAGCCTGCGGTCCGATGCCCAACGGGTCAGCTCGTGCCGGGAGGAGAGCTGCAGCTTCCGCAGCACCGAGGACATGTGGGTCTCCACGGTCTTGATCGAGATGAACAGCTCCTTGGCGACCTCCTTGTAGGAGTAGCCGCGGGCGATCAGCCGCATCACTTCGCGTTCCCGCTCGGTGAGTCGGTCGAGGTCCTCGTCGACGCTGGCCAGATCCGCCGAGATGCCGGCACCCGCGAACGCGTCGAGCACGAATCCCGCGAGCCGCGGGGAGAACACAGCGTCGCCCTCGGCCACGCGGCCGATGGCGTCGACCAGTTCGGGGCCGGTGATCGTCTTGGTGACATAGCCGCGGGCACCGCCCCGGATCGTGCCGATGACGTCCTCGGCAGCATCGGAGACCGACAGGGCGAGGAACTTGATGTCGGAGTCGTTGACCCGGCGGATCACCTCGACCCCGCCACCACCGGGCAGGTGCACGTCCAGGAGTACGACGTCCGGCCGGTGTTCGAGCACAGCCGCCACCGCTTCGTCGACATCAGCGGCCTCGGCCACGACGTCGACGCGACCGACGCCCGTGGAGCCGAGCTCGGCACTGACGCCCCGGCGGAACATGGCGTGGTCGTCGACGACGACCACGCGGACGGGCTGGCTCATGGGTCTCCCTGCTGGTTGTGCTGGTCGTGGTTCTGGTCGGCCTTCTGGTCGGCCTTCTGGTCGGCCCTCGCGTCGGCCTTGTGGGGCAGGTGCAATCGCACCTCGGTGCCCTCGCCGGGTGCGGACCTGATTTCGGCGCGCCCGCCGTGCCGCTCCATGCGGTCGATGATGCTCCGACGCACGCCGAGGCGGTCCTCGGGGGTGGCGTCCGGGTCGAAACCGATGCCGCGGTCACGGACGAACACGTCGATGCCGCCGGGCGTGATCTCGGCATAGACGTCCACCCGCGGTACCCCGGCGTGCTTGGCGGCGTTGGAGGTCGCCTCGCGGGCTGCGGCGACGATCGGGCGAGCGGCCTCGTCGTAGTCGCAGTCGCCCACGGCGACCACGTCGACCGCGATGCCGTAGGAGTCCTCGATCTCGGCCGCCGCCGAGCGCAGGGCGCTGGCGACCGTGGCCTCGTCGAGCGACTCCCCCGTGAACAGCCACGCCCGCAGGTCGCGCTCCTGCGCGCGGGCCAGACGGGCCGCGTCGGCAGGGTTCTTCTGGATCAGGGCCAGGGTCTGCAGCACGGAGTCGTGGAGGTGCGCAGCCACGTCGGCCCGCTCCTGGGTGCGCACCCGCTCCTCACGCTCCCCACTGAGTTCGGCAATCAGCCGGTAGACGAAGGGGCCGAGCACGATCGCGATGCCACCGATGCCCAGCAGGATCGCGACGGTCGCGTCCCGGGCGAGCGACAAGGATCCGTCGCGGAGCGCGAAGAGGACCAGGGCGATGACGACCAGTGCGACGCCGGCCGCGATCCGCGCCCAGGCTGCCCAACCGCCGCCACCGAGCACGACCCGGATCGGGTCGACCTTGCCGGTCGCGTCGAGGAAGCGTTCGCGCTGCGCCTCGTCGGCCTGGCGCCACAACAGGGCCACGCCCGCGACCGCGATGCCCAGCGGCCACACCCACCAGCCATTGCCCAGCACGGCGCCGGTCGCGAAGATCGCGCCGATGCCGAGGGCGGACAGGGTGATGACCGGCCCGATGTCCGACAACCGCCGGGCCCGGCCGGGACGACGCCCGTCCCGGGTTGCGCTCTCGAGTCCGGGGGCGAGCACCCAGGGCGGCGGTCCGGCGGGAAGCATGGCCCACAGGGCGGCGTACGCAGCGACACCGGAGCCGCCCGCGAGGGTCGCCGCGACGAACGCCACCCGGACCCACACCACCGAGACACCCAGGTGGGCTGACAGGCCCGACGCCACGCCACCGAGCACCGGACTGCGCAGGTCGCGCCACGCGCGCCGTACGTCGTGGTTCGCGGGGAGCGGGCCCGGCGCGGGCGCGCCGGCCGTGGTCAGAGGGCTTGTCATGATGCATCCATCGTCACACAGCGCACCCCGTGGGAGCAGGGGGAACGACCCTGATCCGACCCTGACACCGACCCCTGCTCGATGCGGCAGGATCAGGGCAGTCCCCGATGGTGCGCAGGCGCCAGACACCGCAGGCTTGGAGCCATGAACACACCGACCGACACCGAGCACGGCCCCGGCCCCTCGGGCCAGGAGCCCGGTCCCACCGGCCCCCGCGTGACCCGTGACGAGGTCCGCGACCTGGGCCGCCTGCGCCGCAGCCGCACCGACCGGAAGATCTCCGGTGTCGCCGGCGGCGTCGCCCGCCACCTCGACGTCGACCCGCTTCTGGTGCGGGTCGCCTTCGTGATCCTCACGTTCTTCGGCGGCGGCGGCCTGATCCTGTACGGAGTCGCGTGGCTTCTCGTTCCCGACGAGCACGACGGTGACGCGGTGATCAACGTCGACGAGGGGATCCGGACCGCGGCCCTGATCATCGCCGGCGTCCTCACGATCGCCTCGATGGTCGGCGACACGTTCGGTGGACCTCAGTTCCCCTGGCCGGTGCTGTTCGTCGGTCTGGTGTTCCTGATCATCTTCGGCGGCAAGCAGGCCAAGCAGTCCCGCACGTTCCCGCCGGTTCCCGGCCAGGCGGCCGTGCCGCCGTCGTACCCGGGCTATCGGCCGGGGCCGCCCCCGCCGCCGCGTCCCGTGGACCCCAAGCGCCGTGGCCCGCTGTTGTTCCCGTTCACGATCGCGTTCGCCGCGCTCGCCGTCGGCGTGGTCGCCACCCTGCACCTGGCCGGCGTCGATGTCGCCCCCTCGACCTACCCCGTGACCGTGCTGGGCGTGGTCGGCGTGATGCTGCTGGTCGGCTCGTTCTACGGCCGGGCCGGAGGGCTGATCTTCATCGGCCTGATCGCCGCGGTGGCAACGCTGGCGACCTCGGTGGTCGACAATGTCGACCTCAATGCGGGGCAGACCGTCAAGCGGCCCGACACAGCAGCCGAACTCGCATCCGGTTACGACGTGGGCATCGGCGAGATCATCATCGATCTGACCAGGCTCGACGCAAAGGAGCTTGGTGAACTCGACGGCAAGACGCTCGACCTCGAGGTCGGGCTCGGCCACATCGAGGTGATCGTTCCCGACACCGGCCTGCGCGTCGACGCCGACGCGAAGATCGAGGCGGGCGAGGTGATCCTCTTCGGCGACAAGTCCGAGAACGACGACAAGGCCGTCCACGGCGGTGCCACTGAACCGACCCTCACGATCGACGCCGAGCTGTTCCTCGGACAGATCCAGATCCACACCGAGACCGAGAAGGAAGCGGCATGAGCACCGACGACGTCAACGACTCGATCGAGCGGCCCCGCGAGGACCGCAAGCCCGACGCCCGCCCCTCCGGCTGGCACGCGGTGAACACCGGCCACCTGGTGATGGGTACGGCGTTCGTCGGCCTGGTCATCGTGTGGGCACTGCTCACCAGCGACACCGTCCAGTTCGACAACGCCCGCTGGATCCTGCCGCTGCCCTGGCTGGCCGCCGGCGCCCTCGGCCTGCTCGCAACGGTCCTCCGCGGTCGCCGCCAGCACGACACACCTGCCTGGGTGGAGCACGTCGCCAACTACGGCAACATCGGCCACCACGGCCACCATGGCGACAAGCACGGTTGGCGTCACGGCGGCGGTCCCGCGCACATGAAGGGCTGGCTGCACGGCTCGTCGGACGACAAGGATCGCCAGGACTGACAACCTTTGCTCACCTCTCACCGCTTTGGACTGGTGAGAGGGGTGGTCATGGAGCGAACGGTGGTGGACGGACCGATGCCGCAGGCAGTCGCGGACTCCGGTGGTGAGGCGGACGGTTTCGACGCGTTCGTCAGCGCCCGTGGCGACGCGCTGTGGCGTTCCGCTTGGTTGCTCACCGGAGACCACCAGTTGGCCGAGGACCTCGTCCAGACCGCGCTGGCCAAGTCCTGGCGTGCGTTCGGCCGGGTCGGCATCGACGGTTTCGAGCCCTACGTACGCCGCGTCATGTTCACGACGTACATCTCGTGGTGGCGGCGGAAGTGGCGCGGTGAGCGGCCCACGGGCGAACTGCCTGAGCTCGCCGGACGCGATGTCGGCGCAGACTCCGACGGGCGCAACGACCTCCTGGCCGCGCTCGAGGGACTGCCCCGCGGACAGCGCGCAGTCGTGGTGCTGCGCTACTTCGAGGACCTGTCCGAGGCCCAGGCGGCTGGCGTCCTCGGCATCAGTGTCGGCACCGTGAAGAGCCAGTGCTCCCGCGCCCTGACCGCTCTGCGCACCTCTCCCCGCCTGCAACGAGAGGACTCCTGATGACCGAGTACGACGACCAGTGGCTGCGCGACGGACTCGCGGCCGCCGTACCCACGCCGCCGGAGGCGGCCGACCGCGCGCACCGCGCGACCGTGAAGTCCCGACGAGGTCGGCAGTTGCGCGCAGCCGGCGTGCTCGGTGTCGCGGCGGCGGTGGTGGCCGGGGCCGTGGCGTGGACCGTCTCCTCCGGTGACGAACCCGATCGCGCGGCCGACGGCACGAAGGACGTGTCGGTCACCTGTCCGGAGCCCTCGACGGAAGCGCCCTTCCCGTCCAAGGCGACCGGCAAGGCCGGCGACGGCCTCCCGCCCGGCGCCACGACGGCGCGGTTGTGCCAGGGCCAGGGCACCGAGATCGACGTACCGCTCGATGCCCTGGACACGGGCATCGACGAACTCACCGATGCCGTCAACGGCCTCGACCCCTACCCGGCGTGGAGCGCAGAAAGCGCCTGCACCATGGACCTGGGTCCCGGCTACCAGATCGTGTTCGGCTACCCGGACGGCTCGACGACCGCGGTCACGGGAGAGCTCTACGGATGCCGCGCCGTGACGATCGACGGCGAGGACGTGCGCGGCAACCCGGAGGCTCTCTGGGCGCAGTACGCCGCTCTGCTCCGCCAGCAGCGCGACGCGTCGGACCCGCCGGCCACCACACCGGCCGCCGACCTGACCTGCGACCAGATCGGCATGTCGCCCGTGGGGCGCGCAGCCGACATGACCGAGGCGGTCTACTGCTCCGACATGCCCGGACCCGGCGTACCCATCCCTGCCGAGGACCTCGCCGTCCTGGTCGAGGACATGCGGACGTCGGAACCGGCCGGCATCACCCCGGCCTGTTACACACCGGGCCGGATCGTCGGGCAGACCACCTGGGGCGACACGGTCCAGACGTCCGCCCTGTGCGGTGGCGACCGCTGGAGCATGGAGGACGACCTCGCCTGGCCGGTCAGCCCCGCCAGCAAGGCGATCCTCGACCGACTGGCGGCCGAGGTCGGCTGACTCCCGGCGTCAGTGCGCGTCGAGCCCCGACACCCGGATGCCCGCGTGCACCTTGTACTTCCGGTTGATCGAGATCAGTACGGCGGTGAAGGGCTCCAGCACGCGGGCGAGGCGGAGCTTGCCGCCATCGATGCCCTCGCGGCCGGTGACGGAAGCGGCGAGGTCGATCGCGACCTGCTTGCCCTCGACGGAGTCGCCGACCACGATGACGTCCTCGTCGAGGAACTCGGCGTCGCTCCAGAGGCCGACGGCGGAGACGTTGTGGAACGCACCGACCACGGTCGCCTCGGGCGCCAGTTCCTGGGCTGATTCGGCGGCCGAGCCCTCGCCGCCCTTGACGACCTGACCGTGCGCGCCGCGCTTGTCGAAGGCGAGCGGGTTGACGCAGGAGATGACGGTCTTGCCCGCGAGGGCCCCGTCGGCTGCGAGGGACGCGACGAGGTCGTCGTGGCCGTCGTACGGAACGGCCAGCAGGACGACGTCGGCAGCAGCGATCGCGTCGGCGTTGGTGGCGCCGCGGGCGACACCCGCACCGGCCACGTCGACGAGGCGTTCGGTCACCTCGGCAGCGGAGACCTCGGCCTTCTCGGCAGCGCGGGAGCCGAGCACGATGTCGTGGCCGTGGCGGGCGAAGCGGTAACCGAGGCCCTTGCCCTGGGGGCCGGTGCCGCCGATGACGGCGACGGTATAGCGGGGGGTCTCGCGCGGAGCGTTCTCGGAAGTCACAAGGTCCACCTAACACGTAAGGGAGGTCGTTCGGATCGCAGGCGTCTCGTTCAGGGAGACCCTTGCGACCGTGACAGTAATACTGTCACAGTGGCGCCATGAAGCTTTCGATGCCCCTCATCTATGCCGGCAACCCCCGCGAGTCCGCCGACCAGGTCGTCGCACTCGAGAAGGCCGGGCTCGACATGATCTGGGTGGCGGAGCCGTACGGCTTCGACGCGCCGACCCTGCTGGGCTACCTCGCCGCCAAGACCGAGACGGTCGAGATCGCTGCCGGCATCCTCAACGTGTACTCCCGCACCCCCGGTGCCCTGCTCCAGACCGCCGCCGGCCTGGACAACGTGTCCGGCGGCCGCGCGGTCCTCGGCCTCGGCGCCTCCGGCCCGCAGGTGATCGAGGGCTTCCACGGCATGGCGTACGACCGCCCGCTGACCCGCACCCGCGAGGTCATCGAGGTGCTGCGGATGGGCCTGCGCGGCGAGCGCCTGGACTACCAGGGCAAGACCCTCCAGGTCCCGCTCCCGGCCGGCGAGGGCCTCGGCCTCGGCAAGCCGCTGAAGCTCCTGAACAAGCCCGAGCGCGCCGACCTGCCGATCTGGGTGGCTGCCCTCGGTGACAAGAACGTCGCGATGACGGCCGAGGTCGCCGACGGCTGGCTGCCGTTCCTCTACTACCCCGAGAAGGCCCAGCAGGTGTGGGGCGACCCCCTGGCCCGCGGCGCAGCGAAGCGGTCGGCCGACCTCAAGCCGCTCGAGATCTGTGCCGGCGGCATGGTGGCCATCGGCGAAGGCCCCGAGACCAAGGCGTTCCTGGACTTCATGCGTCCGATGTACGCCCTGTACGTCGGCGGCATGGGTGCGCGCGACAAGAACTTCTACAACCAGCTCGCCTGCGAGTACGGCTACGAGAAGGAGGCCAAGGAGATCCAGGACCTCTACCTCTCGGGCAAGAAGAAGGAAGCCGAGGCGCTGGTCCCGCTCGAGTGGCTCGAAGCCGGCAACCTGGTCGGCCCGGCGTCGTACGTCAAGGAACGGATCGCGGCCTTCAAGGAGTCCGGCGTGACGAACCTGTCCGTCTCCCCCGCCTCCGCCGACCCCGCCGCGACCATCGCGCAGATCAAGGAATGGGTGGCCTGATGCCCGACCGTCCCACGATCTACGAAACCGAGCACGAGGACTTCCGCAAGACGGTCCGCACCTTCATGGAGCGCGAGGTGAAGCCGTTCCACGACCAGTGGGAGAAGGACGGCATCGTCGACCGCGAGGTCTGGCGCAAGGCCGGCGCGGCCGGCCTGCTGAGCTTCGAGGTCCCGGAGGAGTACGACGGCCCCGGCATCAAGGACTTCCGCTACAACGCCGTCGTGGCGGAGGAGCAGGCCCGCGCCGGGGCGAGTGGCCCGGGCTTCTCGGTCCACACCGACATCATCGTTCCGTACCTCATCGCGATCGGGAACGACGAGCAGAAGAAGCGGTGGCTGCCCGGCACCGTGTCCGGCGACATCATCACGGCCATCGCGATGACCGAGCCCGGCGCCGGATCCGACCTGCAGGGCATCCGGACCACGGCCGTCGACAAGGGCGATCACTACATCCTCAACGGATCGAAGACGTTCATCAGCAACGGCATCCTGTCCGACCTCGTCATCGTGGTCGCCAAGACCGACCCCGATGCCGGAGCGCGCGGGATCAGCCTGCTGGTCGTCGAGCGCGGCATGGAGGGCTTCAACCGCGGCGCGAACCTCGAGAAGCTCGGCCTGAAGGCACAGGACACCGCCGAACTCAGCTTCGACAACGTCGTCGTACCGAAGGCGAACCTGCTCGGCGAAGAGGGTCAGGGCTTCATCTACCTGATGCAGAACCTGCCCCAGGAGCGGATCTCGATCGCCTGCATCGCGATCGCCGCGATTGAGCACGTGCTGGACCTGACGCTCGACTACGTGAAGACGCGTGAGGCGTTCGGCAAGCCGATCGGCAAGTTCCAGAACACCCGGTTCACGCTGGCGGAAATGGCCACCGAGGCCTACATCGCGCGGGTGTTCGTCAACCACTGCATCGAGCAGCTCAACAAGGGCGAGGTCGACACCTCGCTCGCGTCGATGGCGAAGTGGTGGACCACCGAACTGCAGAAGAAGATCGTCGACCAGGGCCTGCAGATGCACGGTGGCTACGGCTACATGCTCGAGTACCCGATCGCGAAGGCGTACGCCGACACGAGGATCCAGACGATCTACGGCGGCACCACCGAGATCCAGAAGGAGATCATCGGCCGGTTCCTCGGCCTGTAGATCTGCACCACCGAACGGCCCCCGGATGTCACATCCGTGGGCCGTTCGGTGTCTGGTGGGCAGCCGGATGGCGAAAAATTCCCGCCCGGCGATGATTCCGGAGTGATCTCAGGGTCAGATCCGGAGAAATCCTGATGCCGTTGTCGGTCCTCACTGGAAGAGTTCTCCCCATGCACCGTCAGATCGCCGGAACGCTCACCGGCCCCATCACGAAGTGGATCGTCCTTGTCGCGGTCATCCTGATCGCAGGCGGCCTGGCGTCATTCGCCGGGAAGCTCATCGACGTCCAGAACAACGAAACCGAGTCCTGGCTGCCGGAAAGCGCCGAGTCGACCAAGGCCTTCGAGAAACTCGAGGCGTTCCAGGACCCCTATGACGTCGGCACGACCGTCGTCTACTTCCGCGAGTCCGGCCTCACCGATGCCGATCTCGCGGCGATCGAAGAACACGGTTCAGAGATCGAGCAACTCGACGGCATCAAGAACGTGCTGACCCCGGTTCGGGCAGCGGCAGCGGACATTCCCGCTCCGTTCGTGTCCGAAGACGGGCAGGTCGCGAAGCTCGAGTTCACGCTCAACTACGGCGACAAGCTGTGGGAGGAGCTCCCCGATCTGAAACCGGAGGTCGATGACATCATCGCGATCGACGGCGTGGACTCCTACCTCGCCGGGGCCGGTGGCCAGAATGCCGACGCTGCCACGATCTTCTCCTCAGGCGACGCCAACCTGCTGTTGATCACCCTCGGTGTCGTGATCCTGATCCTGCTGGCCACCTACCGAAGCCCTGTCCTGTGGCTGCTGCCCATCATCAGCGCCGTGGTCGGCCTGGGCGCCTCCATGGGCTTGCTGTACTTCCTGGCCAAGAACACTGGTCTCACCGTCAATGGACAGACCCAGTTCATCCTCACGGTGCTCGTGATCGGCGCGGGCACCGACTACGCACTCCTGCTCGTGGCGCGCTACCGCGAAGAGTTGCGTCGTCACGAGAACCGCCACGAGGCCATGGCATTTGCGCTGCATCGCGCAGCTCCAGCCATCTTCGCCAGCGCTGCGACCGTCGTCGTCGGCCTGCTCTGCCTCCTGTTCGCCGACCTCAACTCAACCGCCGGGATGGGTCCGGCCAACGCGGTCGGGGTCGCCGTGACCTTCCTCGTGATGGTCACGTTGCTGCCTGCCCTTCTGGTGATTTGCGGTCGGTGGGTGTTCTGGCCGTTCGTCCCGCACTTCGGCACCACCGAACCGACCGCCTCGGGACTCTGGGCGAAGGTCGGCCGCGGCATCGCACCTCGTCCGCGCATCGTCTGGATCGGGACAGCGGCTGCCCTCTTCGTCCTCTGCTTCGGATTCCTGAGGCTCGACACCAGCGGAATTCCCAGCGACGAGCAGTACACGCAGGACCAGGACTCCGTGACCGGTCAGTCGATCCTCGTGGACCACGGCCTCGTGGACGCCAGCACGCCCATCCAGGTCGTCGCGAATGCCGCAGAATCGGATGCGGTGGTCGCCGCCATGTCCGACATCGATGGCATCGCAGCCCCCGTCGTCGTGGCAACGGAAGGAGACACCGCGCTGATCATCGCCGAACTGACGAGCGACCCCTACTCGGATGCGGCCTTCGATGCGGTGCACGACGTTCGGGACGCGGTGAGTGGCGTGCCGGGGGCAGATGCGCTGACCACCGGCCTGTCGGCAGTGACCGTCGACATCATGGACGCGTCAGCGCGCGACAACAAGGTGATCATCCCGATCGTGCTCGGGGCCGTGCTCCTGATCCTGATCGGGCTCCTGCGCTCCGTGGTCGGACCGGTGCTGCTGATCGGCACCGTCATCTTGTCCTTCGGTGCGGCGTTGGGCATCTCTGGCCTGATCTTCGACTTCATCTACGGCGCCGAGCACACCGACCCCGGATTCCCCTTGTTCGCGTTCGTGTTCCTCGTCGCCCTGGGCATCGACTACAACATCTTCCTGATGACCCGGGTCCGGGAGGAGGCCGCGGTCCACGGCACTCGCAGGGGTTCGCTGATCGCACTGTCCTCCACAGGCGGCGTGATCACTTCGGCCGGTCTCGTGCTCGCGGCTACTTTCGCGATGCTCGGCACCATGCCGCTGACGTTCACCCTGCAACTCGGCACCACCGTGGCGATCGGCGTGCTGCTCGACACGATGATCGTGCGCTCGGTCCTCGTCACCGCGCTGAACCTCGACCTCGGCGGAAAGATCTGGTGGCCGAGCAAGCTGGACCAGGGCAACTCGGTGTCCAGCCCGCCCGCTGCCGAGCCGGAGAAGGTTCCCGCCGGGCTCTGACCGCACCACCCACGAAACACGCGTCTCCTACCATGCTTCCGTGGGCCGAACGGGCGGCCCACGGAAGCAAGGGGAGCATGACGTGAGTGGCGGTAGCGGACCATCGGGCTGGCCCCCCAACGAGGCGACCACTCCGCGCGGCCCCTACCCGCCGGGCCCACCTCCTGCTGGCCCACCTCCCTCGGGGCCACCACCGTGGGGACCTCCTCCCGGTCAGCCGCCCTTCGGCCCGCCACCGGGCGGCTACGGCGGCCCGCCGTTCGGTCAGCCGCCCCGCAAGAGGCGCTGGCCCCTCTTCCTCGGCCTCGGGCTCTCCTTGCTGCTGGTCGCCGGGGTCGCTGTCACCGGTTGGCTGTACTTCACCGGCCGGTTCGGCATCGGGCCGCTCAGCGCTTCCGACAAGGACGCCGTGTCGACCATCGTCGACGGTGTCGAGGTGCCGGAGTGGGCCGACCGGGACCAGGTCGAGTGCGCCGTTGACGACCTGATCCACGAGTCGCGCTCGGGTGACCTCGAGAAGCGTGGCCTGATCGAGCGCGACAACGGCGGCAGCTGGATCTACACCGGCGAGTGGCAGGTGGCGGACGCGACGTCGTACTCCGAGAAACTCCTGGACTGTTCCGACGACTGGGCCGACCAGATCGGCAAGACCTGGGCGCTCGACGACACCGACTGCCTCGACGACATCGGCAGCAACACCGTGGGCGCCTACTTCGCGCAGGAAACGCTGACGCTGTCGGACAAGGACAGCGACGACAGCGCGGAGAAGGGCCATGCGAAGGCGATCGAGGCGTTCGACGCCTGCTACGTCAAGGCGCCGGCTCCCCCGAAGGCCACACCAAAGGCCGCTTATCGCTCGGTCGAGTTCATCTTCGCCGAGCAGCCCGACGCGGCGAACGGCAAGGTCGTCATCAACACCGGCGGCCCCGGAAGCTGGACGCCGCTGAGCGGCACCAGTGTCGAGATCGACACCGAACAGGGCGACCGGCAGGGCTGCGTGGAAGCACAGGCAGTCGCGACCTACCCGTGGGGAACGACGGCGGAGTCGCAGGCGAGGTTCTGCGGGAAATCACAACCCCGGCGGATCTGGTGGAAGCGGGCGAAGAAGTGCACCGCAGCCCCCGGATGTCTCGCCTGGGAACTCCACTACGAGGGGTACAAGGACTTCGCCAGCATCACCGCGCGCTACACCAGCAACGGCGGCAACTGCCAGGCCGTCAGCGGATCGTGCTCGGACACGGTCACCGTGGCCCCGGGTGGCCGCGGCCGGCTGGTCACCTGGAGCTTCCCCCGTTCCTACGACGGCGCCTTCGTCGCGAAGGTCGGGAAGTTGAAGACGAGGATCAGGAACTGACGTCGCCCGCCCAACCAGTGGGTAGAACGAGTTCTAGTTTGGGTACGCACCCGGTATCGTGGGGCTCGCCATGACAGATGGGCCCACCCCCCAACAGATCCGCCGCGCGCTTGCCCGCGCTGAACGCGGAGCAGCACTCGACCTCGACGAGGCGACCGTGCTGTTGTCTGCGACGGGTGCGGACCTCGACCGTCTGGCCGCTGCTGCGGCGAAGGTGCGCGATGCGGGGCTGGTTGCCGCCGGTCGTCCGGGGGTGGTGACGTACTCGCCGAAGGTGTTCATCCCGATCACCAAGCTGTGTCGCGACCGGTGCCACTACTGCACGTTCGTCGAGACGCCGGGCCAGGCGGCACGCGAGGGCCGGGCGCCGTACCTCTCTCCTGACGAGATCCTCGACATTGCCCGTCAGGGTGCCGAGCTCGGTTGTCTGGAAGCTCTCTTCACGCTGGGCGACCGGCCCGAGGAGCGCTGGCCCGAGGCCCAGGCCTGGCTCGATGAGCAGGGTTACGACTCGACGCTGGCCTACATCCGGGCGATGGCGATCCGCGTGCTCGAGGAGACCGGGCTGCTGCCCCACCTCAACCCAGGCGTCATGTCGTGGGAGGAGCTCAACCGCCTCAAGCCGGTCTCCCCCTCGATGGGGATGATGCTCGAGACCACCTCGCGTCGACTGTTCGAGACCAAGGGCGAAGCCCACTACGGCTCGCCCGACAAGGACCCCGAGATCCGCCTGCGCGTCCTGGAGGACGCCGGGCGCCACGGCATCCCGTTCACCACCGGCCTGCTCGTCGGCATCGGCGAGACCCTGACCGAGCGAGCCGAGACGATCTTCGCGCTGCGCGCGACCATGCGTGCGTACGGCGCCGTGCAGGAAGTGATCGTCCAGAACTTCCGCGCCAAGCCCGACACCGCGATGCGGCACGTCGATGACCTCGACCTGGCCGACTACCGTGCCGCGATCGCTGTCACCCGCCTCGTGCTCGGCCCCAAGGCCCGCATCCAGGCGCCCCCGAACCTGGTCGACCTCGAGGAGTGCCGCTCGCTGCTCGACGCCGGTGTCGACGACTGGGGCGGCGTCTCACCGCTGACCCCGGACCACGTGAACCCCGAGCGCCCCTGGCCCTCCCTCGAGCGTCTCCGCTCGAACACCGCGACCTGCGGCTTCGACCTCAAGGCCCGCCTCACCATCCACCCCGAGTACGTCGTCGGCGCACTCCAGGACGGCCAGGCCTGGCTCGACCCCCGCGTCGCCGGGCACGTCGCCGCACTGGCCGGGCCCGACGGACTGGCCATCCCGGGCATCAAGCCGACCGGCCTGCCGTGGCAGGAGCCCGACGGTGGCTTCGAGTCGGCGGGTCGCACCGACCTGCATTCCGCAGTCGACACCGAAGGCCGCACCGACGACCGGCGCAGCGACTTCGGCTCGGTCTATGGCGACTGGGCCTCGGTCCAGGAAGCCGCCGACGGGGTTTCGAGGCTCGCTGACGCTCGCACCTCAACCACCGGTGGGCACGCTGGCGCGCGCACCTCAACCGCCGAGGCGCACGCAGCCCTGCGTGCCGCCGAGGCCGATCCGGGCAACCTGTCCGACGAGCACGCGCTGACCCTGATGACCGCCGAGGGCGACCTGCTGCGCTCCGTCGTACGACTGGCTGATGACCTGCGTCGCGAGACGGTCGGCGACGAGGTCACCTACGTCGTCAACCGGAACATCAACTTCACCAACGTCTGTTACGTCGGCTGCCGGTTCTGCGCATTCGCACAGCGCAAGACCGACGCCGACGCGTACTCGCTGTCCTACGACGAGGTCGCCGACCGTGCCCAGGAAGCCTGGGACCTCGGTGCGACCGAGGTCTGCATGCAGGGCGGCATCGACCCCGAACTGCCGTCCAACGCGTACTTCGACATCGCTGCCGCGGTGAAGAAGCGGGTGCCCGAGATGCACGTGCACGCGTTCTCCCCGATGGAGGTCGTCAACGGCACCGCCCGCACCGGCCTGTCGATCGAGGACTTCCTGATCAAGGCCCGCGAAGCGGGCCTCGGGTCGCTGCCCGGCACCGCCGCGGAGATCCTCGATGACGAGGTCCGCTGGGTGCTCACCAAGGGCAAGCTCCCCACCCGCACCTGGGTCGAGATCGTCTCCACCGCACACCGCATCGGACTGCCGACGACCTCGACGATGATGTACGGACACGTGGACAACCCGCGGCACTGGGTCGGGCACCTCAACGTCCTCAAGGGCATCCAGGACAAGGCGTTCGAGAACGGCGGCACCGGATTCACCGAGTTCGTGCCACTCCCGTTCGTGCACACCTCCGCGCCGATCTACCTCGCCGGTGTGGCCCGCCCGGGCCCGACCCTGCGCGACAACCTCGCGGTCCACGCGATGGCCCGGATCCTGCTGCACGGCCGGATCCGCAACATCCAGACCAGCTGGGTCAAGCTCGGCGTCGACGGCACCCGCGCGATGCTCAACGCCGGCTGCAACGACCTCGGCGGCACCCTCATGGAGGAGACCATCTCCCGGATGGCCGGCTCCGAGCACGGCTCCGCCAAGACCGTCGCCGAGCTCACCGAGATCGGCGCGGGCATCGACCGCCCCGTCCGCGAGCGGACGACTCTCTACGAAGTTCCGGCCGCGCGGTGAGTCCGGGCGGACAGGCGCCCGGCCCGCTTCTCGTCGTACATCAGCTGATCTGCCCGACGCATCAACTCGGTGGCGTCGGTCTCGTCGCTCACCAGGACCGCGCCCACGCTCACCCCGACACGGACGTGGCCCGAGGACGAGTGGACGTCGATCGCGCGCTGTACGACGGCGCGCAGCCGGACGGCGAGGCCTGAGCACTCGTCCGGATGCTCCACCCGCACCACCAGCATGAACTCGTCGCCGCCGATCCGGGTGACGCTGTCCTGGCGGGCCGTCGCCCCACTGAGCGACTCCGCCACCGCACACAGCAGGCTGTCGCCTGCGGCATGCCCCAGCAGGTCGTTGACGCCCTTGAAGCCGTCGAGGTCCAGCATCACCAGCGCGTACGTCGACCCGCCCGGCGTCAACGCAGCGGCAAGCGCATCGTCCAGGACCAGGCGGTTGCCGATGCCCGTCAGCGGGTCGACGCGACCCTTCGCGCGCAGCCGGTCCTGCTCCTGCCGGTGGGGCGTGACGTCGACCAGCGCATGGAGGTACATCAGCTCGCCGAGCGGGCCGCCGACCTCCTGCGAGCGCACGTCCAGCAGGCGCACCTCGCCCCTCGCGTCAACGATCCTTGCCTGGAACCCGCCTCCTTCGACCTCCGGCTGGTCGCGCGTGGGCAACCAGCTGGTGAGGTCCTGGCCGACGAGCGACTCGAGGGGTACCGCCAGCAACGCGCCCGCGGCGGGGTTGGCGAGGTGAACCAGGTCGGAGCCGTCGGTGATCACCAGCGGCGTCGGGGTGGCCGTCATGATCGACATCAACCAGTCGTTGGCATCGCGCAGATCGGACTTCAACCGTCGCCGCCGACCGTCGGCTCCCAACCACAGGAGCACCATGACCAGCGCAGCGCCGACCACCACGAGCAGGATGCCGGTGCTCAGCCGCCCGTCCCTGGAGCCGAGCGCCGCCGCGCTGGGTTGCTCGGCCAGCAGCCAGCCCCCGATCGCGGCCACCTCGTGGACCGACCAGACGGCGTCGTCCCCCGGGTCGCTGGAGTCCTCGCGCCGTGCGGCGAGGCGCGGGTCGCTGGTGGGCAGCCCGATCCGACCGTCAGGGGCTGCGAGGGTGACGTCCCGGCTGTCGACCAACGTGACGCTGATGCCGTGATGGTCCAGTACATCGTCCAGTTGCGCCTGCAGTGCCGTCAGCGCCATCGTCGCGACGACGTACCCGGTGATCCGCCCGTTCTCCGCCCGGACCGCGGCGGCGACCGCCAGTGCCCAGGGACGCCCGGATGCCAGCAGTTGGAAGGCGTTGGACACGTAGGCGCCCTCAGCGTCCCGGGCACCCACATACCAGTCCCGGTAGGCGAAGTTGCGTCCGACCAGGCCCGGTTCCGGCCGGGGAGCCAGGGCGATCAAGTCGCCCGAGGCGTCGTACAGCGAGGAACTGAAGACGCCTGTCGTGGCCGAACCGAGGGCCGCCAGCGAGGTCGTGATGAGACCGGGGTCGCGCTCCGTCAGAGCGCTCCGGACGTCATCGCTGCGGGCATACGCGGCGACCACGTCGCGCAGCCCTCCGAGCTGCACGTCGACCTGCCGGGCCGCCAGCGCGTCGACTGCCTCGAGACGCTGCTGCGCCGAGGCGTCGAGCGATGCCTGGTTCCCCCGGCGGTCAGCGATGGCGATCACCGCGATGCCGACGAGCGCCAGGCAGAGCAGGGCGGCCAGCGCGGTGGTCGCCACCCGATCCAGCGAGTTGGACCGAGCGGACGGACGTCGTACCGACACCTCCTGGAGGGTGACCGCTGCAGCCGGGTGGACCAGCGCGCTCGAGGTGCCGCCCTCGACGGCCAGCAGGGCCTCGAACGCAATCACGTCCAGCGGCCGACTCATCAAGAAGCCCTGCCCGAGCGCACAACCGAGGCGACGCAGGGCAGCCACCTGCTGGGGTCGTTCGATGCCCTCGGCGACGACGTGGACCCCGAGCGAGAGGCAGAACCTCACCAGTGATTCGGCCATCCGCTCCTGGGGAGCACCGGTTCCGAGGAACTGCACGAAGGAGCGGTCCACCTTGATGCCGTCGACCCGGAAACGGCGCAGGTAGTCGAAGCTGGCGTTTCCGGTGCCGAAGTCATCGAGGGTGATGTTGCAGCCCAGATCGGCCAGGGTCGACAGCACCTGTTCGTGCCCCCGGTCGGTCCGGGACAGCAGCGTCTCGGTCAGTTCGACGATGACGGCCTCGAGGGGCAGGCCGGCACGGGCTGCGACACTCACGACCCGATCGGTCAGGCCCGGATCGTCGAGATCGGCCGCGGACAGGTTGATGGCCAGGCACAGCCGCGTTCCAGCGGGCCGCGTTCGCCAGTGCGCCACCTGCGGTGCGGCCATCGCGAAGACCATCGCGTCAAGCCTCGTGATCAGCCCCGTCTCCTCGATCACGCCGAGGAACGCGTCGGGAGCGAGGAGTTCGCCGCTGGCCGGGTCCAGGATCCGCGCGAGCGCCTCGACAGCGACGATCTCGCCCGTCCGCAGGTCATAACAGGGCTGATAGTGGACCTGGAGGCAGCCGGTGTCGAGGGCATGCTCGACCTCTTCGACGCTCAATCGCCGCGCAGCCGTCGTCGTCATGCTCCCCCGCTCGCGGACGGATTCCTCCCCATTGGACGACGGAGCCATCGGCGCCCGAAGCGCCCACCTGAGAAAGATTGCACCTCGCCGGAAAAGAATGTCCCCTAGCTATGGACGTGACGCCGGTCACTCCATATGTTGTTCGGAACAACATATCTCTGGCACGTGCGCGCCGACCGACGACGCCATACGAGCCGGAATCGCTTAGGAGGCGGTTGATGTGAAGCGCACGCACTTCGCGGTAGTGGCTGCGGGACTCGGGCTCGCCCTCTCCCTCTCGGCCTGTGGCTCGGACGACGGCTCGGACACCGCCGGTGACAACGACGCCAAGATCGAAGGCAAGATCGGCGTCATCCTTCCCGACACCGAATCCTCGGTGCGGTGGGAGAGCGCGGACCGCCCGGCACTCAAGGCCGCGTTCGAGGCTGCCGGCGTCGAGCACACCATCCAGAACGCCGAGGGCGACGCCGAGAAGATGGCGCAGATCGCCGACTCGATGATCGCGGACGGCGTCACGGTGCTGGCCATCGTCAACCTCGACTCGGCGTCCGGCGCAGCCATCCAGGAGAAGGCGAAGGCGCAGGGCGTCGCCACGATCGACTACGACCGCCTCACCCTCGAGGGCTCGGCCGAGTACTACGTCTCCTTCGACAACACCGTCGTCGGTGAACTGCAGGGCCAGGGCCTGGCCGACTGCCTCGGCGAGAAGGACGCCAACATCATCTACCTCAACGGATCACCCACGGACAACAACGCAACCCTGTTCTCCGCAGGCGCACACAGCGTCCTGGACAAGATCACGTCCTACAAGAAGGTCGGCGAACAGGCCGTTCCGGAGTGGGACAACGAGGAAGCAGCGGTCATCTTCCAGCAGCTCTACACCCAGGCTGACGGCAAGGTCGACGGCGTGCTCGCGGCCAACGACGGCCTCGGTGGCGCAGTCATCTCGATCCTCGAGGGCAACGGGCTCGCCGGCAAGGTGCCCGTGACCGGGCAGGACGCAACGGTCGAGGGTCTGCAGAACATCCTCGCCGGCACGCAGTGCATGTCGATCTACAAGTCGGCGACCCTGGAGGCCAACGCTCTCGCCGAGGCCGCCATCGCCCTGGCCAGCGGCAAGGACGCCGAGACCACCGGCACCACGAAGGACTCCGAGAGCGGCCGCGAGGTGCCCTCGATCCTGCTCGAGCCGAAGGCCATCACCAAGGACAACGTCGGCGACGTGATCGACGACGGCGGGCAGAAGCTCGCCGACGTCTGCACCGCTGACTTCGCGGACGCCTGCAAGGCCGCGGGCCTGTCCTGACCCCCACTGGATCCCCGCGCCGGCACCTCCCAGGTGCTGGCGCGGGGGCCCACGGTCCGGCAAGGTTCGTTGGACCGAACAACAATCCTCAGCCCAACGGAGGGCCGTGATGAGCAACAAGAGCACCGAGACCGGTGCGCAGCCCCTGCTGGAACTGCGCGGTGTGAACAAGAGTTTCGGGGTCGTGCACGTCCTGCACGACGTCGACTTCGCGGTCTACCCCGGGCAGGTCACGGCCCTGGTCGGAGACAACGGCGCAGGGAAATCGACCCTGGTCAAGATGATCGCCGGCATCTACGGCCGCGACAGCGGCGACTACCTGTTCGAGGGAGCGCCCGTCCACGTCAGTAGTCCCCGTGACGTCGCGGCGCTCGGCATCGAGGTCGTCTACCAGGACCTCGCGCTGTGCGACAACCTCGACATCGTGCAGAACATGTTCCTCGGCCGCGAGACCCGCAAGGGCCTGGTCCTGGACGACATGTCGATGGAGGACCGTGCCCGCGAGACCCTCGCCTCCCTCTCGGTCCGCACCGTGAAGTCGGTGCGCCAGAGCGTGGCCAGCCTGTCCGGTGGACAACGCCAGACCGTCGCGATCGCCAAGGCCGTCCTCTGGAACTCCCGGATCGTGCTCCTCGACGAGCCGACCGCAGCGCTCGGTGTCGCACAGACCCGCCAGGTCCTCGACCTGGTCCGGCGTCTCGCCGACCGCGGCCTCGGCGTCGTCCTCATCTCGCACAACATGAACGACGTCTTCGAGGTGGCCGACCGGATCACGGCGCTCTACCTCGGCCGGGTCGCGGCCGACGTACCGACCTCGAGCGTGACGCACAACCAGGTCGTCGAACTGATCACTGCGGGGCGCTCCGGCGACCTCGGCATTCGCGACGTCGCCGCAGCGACGATCTGAGGAGGAGCGCGATGAGCACCCAGTCCACGACCCCCGCCCCCTACGCCCCGGGTCCCGGCCTCCCCGAGTCCGACTTCACCGGCGACGGCCACAGCGCAGCCACCCTCGGCGACGCGGCCCGCGAGTACGTCAACCGCCTGCGCGGCGGCGACATGGGTTCCCTGCCTGCGCTGCTCGGCCTCGCCGTGCTGTTCACGGTGTTCGCCCTGTCGCACGACAAGTTCCTGACGACATACAACCTGACCAACCTGGTCATCCAGTCCGCGTCGATCATCGTGTTGGCCATGGGCCTGGTGTTCGTCCTGCTCCTCGGCGAGATCGACCTGTCCGCCGGCGTCGCCGGTGGCGCCTCGGCCACCATCACCGCCTTGGTGATCATCGATCATGGCTGGGTCTGGTGGGCCGCGGTCCTGGCCGGACTGGCGATCGGTGTCGTGATCGGCCTGACCATCGGATCGCTGGTGTCCTTCCTCGGGATCCCGTCGTTCGTGGTCACCCTCGCGTTCTTCCTCGCCCTGCAGGCCGTGCCGCTGAAGCTGATCGGCCCTGGAGGCTCGCTGCGCTTCAACAACGAGGTGCTGCGCGGGCTGTCCATCAAGAACGTGCCCGTCACCGCCGGCTGGATTGCTGCCGTGGCGCTCGTACTGGGCTTCGCCGGGCTGAGCCTGTGGCAGCACCGCTCGCGGGTTGCCAAGGGCCTGGTCCACAAGCCGATGGCCCTGGTCCTCGTCCAGATCGCCGTGTTCACCGGCGTCGTCCTCGGTCTGACCGCCATGCTCAGCCAGAACCGTGCCGTCAACCCGGCCATCTTCAACATCAGCGGCATCCCGTGGGTAGCGCCGGTCGTCATCGCCCTGCTGCTCCTGTGGACCTTCGTACTGACCCGCACCCGCTTCGGTCGACACCTGTACGCCGTCGGCGGCAACGCCGAGGCAGCCCGCCGCGCCGGCATCAACGTCACGCGGATGAAGATCGCCGCCTTCGTCATCTGCTCAGGCATGGCCGCTGTGTCCGGCATCCTCGCGGCGTCGTACACCGGAAAGGTCTCGCCGGGATCCGGCGGTGGCAACGAACTCCTGTACGCCGTCGGCGCAGCGGTGATCGGCGGCACCAGCCTGTTCGGTGGCCGCGGTCGCGCGATCGACGCCGTCATCGGTGGACTGGTGATCGCCACCATCCCCAACGGGCTCGGGCTGCTCGACCAGGCCAGCTACATCAACTTCATCGTGACCGGCGGCGTGCTGCTGCTGGCCGCGAGCGTGGATGCCGTGTCGCGCCGCCGTCGCTCGGCCACCGGGGTCTAGTGGTGGCCGGCGCGCAGCGCGGGACGGGGACCAATCAGGAAGCCGTCCGACGCCACAACCTCGGGACCCTGCTGCGGCACGTCCACGACACCGGTGAGGTTTCGCGTGCCGAACTCACCGGCCGGATGGGCCTGAACCGTTCAACGATCGCCGGCCTGGTGGGCGAACTCGACACGCTCGGCCTGATCGAGCACGCCAGCCCCGCGGCCGAGCGCCGCGGCGCGGGACGTCCTTCGGCCGGCGTACGGATCAGGGACGACGGTCCGTACGTCGTCGCGGTCGATCTCGGCGTCGACCGAGCGACCGTGGCCTGCGTCGGTCTCGGCGGTCGGGTCGGGCAACGCGCCAGCGCCCCGATCCCGGTGGAGACCGAGGCTTGGCTGGTGGGTGCGACCGTCGCGACCCTGATCCGCAAGGTCGTCGCGCTCTCCCCTGCCGACGCGCCCCTGCTCGGCATCGGCGTCGCCGTCCCTGGTCTGGTACGACGAAGCGACGGCCTGATTCGCCACGCACCCAACCTCGGCTGGCATGACGTGTCCTTCGGCTCGATCGTGCTCGCCGCACTCGCCCTCGACGTACCCATCGCGCTCGGAAACGACGCGGACCTCGGCGCCCTGTCCGAACACCGCCGCGGTGCCGCACAGAAGATCGACGACCTGGTGTTCCTCTCCGGCAACGTCGGTGTCGGTGCCGGCGTGATCACCGGCGGACACCGGCTCGAAGGTGTGGCGGGCTACGCCGGCGAGGTCGGGCACCTCTGCCACGCGCCGGGCGGGATCCCCTGCCACTGCGGGAGCCGCGGCTGCTGGGAGACCGTGGTCGGCGCGCACGCCATCGGCGAGGCGCTCAAGATCCCGGCCGACCAGGCCGCCCAGCTCGGCGTCACGCTCGACGAGATGACGACGCCGGCGCGCGAACTGCGCCCGATCGCGACCGAACTGGGCCGTGGCCTGGCCGCGGTGGTGAACGTCTTCAACCCCAGCGTGGTGATCCTGGGCGGCTACTTCCGTCCGCTCTTCCGGCTCTGTCGCGCGGAGGTCACGGCCGGGCTGAACGAGCGCGCGCTGCGAGCCGCCAACGAGGCGGTGCGGCTGACGCTGCCCGGCCTGGACACCGACTCGGTCCTGCTCGGTGCCGCCGAGATGGCCATGGAACCCGTCTTCAACGACCCCGTCGCCAGCCTCGCTGCCGCTGTCACGGACGCCCCCGCCCGGCTCGCCGGTTAGGACGAGGTGCGCCAGTTTCTTGGTCGAAGTGCGCCAGTTTCTCCCTCGAGGTGCGTCAGTTTCTGCACCCAACTGAGAAACCTCCGCACCTCGGAGCAGAAACCTCCGCACCTCGACCAAGAAACCCACGCACTTCGTCCTAACTCAGGAGGTCGAGGGTGCCGGTGAAGACGTCGTCGAGGGCGCGTTCGGCGGCGCCGGTGGCGGCGGCCTCGGTGCCGAGTTCGCCGAGGCGGAGGTCGGGGCGGCCACGGCCGCCGAGGGCGACGGCGGCGTCGAGTTCGGCGGCGGCGGGCGCGAGGACGAGGTCACCGAGCGGGACGAAGTAGCCGCCGAGGACGATCCGCTCGGGGTCCAGGACGCCCGACACGATGCCGAGTCCGCGGCCCAGCAACTCCCCAATTCGTACGACGCCCGCCCGGACCTGTTCGGAATCCGCAGCCCGTCGGGCCACCTCGGCCGCGGTCTCTCGTGGCGTACCGGACTCGTCCATCCCGACAGCCGCCAGCAGGGCGTGCAGGCCGACGGACGCCTCCCAGCACCCCGTCCGGCCGCAGCCACAGGGCGCACCGGCCTCGCCGATCGGCAGGTGCCCCACCTCGCCTGCGAAGCCGCGGGCACCGCGCAGCAGCCGGCCGTCGGACACGATACCGGCACCGATGCCGACCGTTCCGGTGAGGTACAGCAGATCGCCGGCGCCGCGACCGGCGCCGAGGCGCAGTTCGGCCAGGGCGGCGCAGTCGGCGTCGTTGACCACCCTCGTCCGGGTGTCCCAGCCGAAGGCCCGGTCGACCGCATCGGCCACGCCCGTGCCGGTGAGGTCCAGGTTCGGCGTCCAGACCGCGGTGCGGTCATCGCCGTCGACGAGTCCCGGCAGCGCGACCGCGGCCCCCACGGGATGCAGTTGTTCCGCGGCCAGGCGCGCCGCGACCTCGTCGACCAGGGCGCCCAGCGACGCAGCGACCGCCGCAACCCGAGCCACCGGCCGGGTGACCTGCCACCGAGGCGTGCCGGCCAGGTCGAGCACCACCGCCGACACGTACTCGACGTTGACCTCGAAGCCCACGCCGACCGGCCGACCATCCGCCAGCGTCAGGCGCTGGCCCGGTCGGCCGCGCTCACCACTACGCACCTGCTCCAGTTCGCGCAACACTCCGGCCTCCTCGAGGCCACCAGCGATGGTGCCGACGGTGGCCTTGGCCAGCCCGGTGCGCAGAGCCAGCTCCGCACGGCTTGCCGGGCCGTCGTACCGCAGGGTGCGGAGGACGGCCGCCGCATTGCGGCGGCGCAACGACTCGGTGGCGTCAGCCACGGACGCCGTACAGGTGCTCGAGGGCGAGCTGGTCGAGCCGCTCCATCGCGACCTCGCGCGCGGCCAGCGCCTCGATGTCGGGCAGCGGCCACGCCTGCAGTTCCTGCCAGCCCTCCCCCTCCCCCAGCGTGGGTACGGCGAGCTCGGGCAGCCCCGCTTCCTCCAGCGCCTCCAGCACCACAGGATCCGCGCGGAACGCCCGCACCTTCTCCCGAAGGATCAGGTAGTTGTCGATGCACGCCTGCGCCGAGACCCACACGCCCGCGTCCGTCTCGGGTCGCACCGGCTTGTAGTCGAAGTGCACCGGGCCGTCGTACCCGCCGGCCAGCAGGGTGTCGACGACCCAGAAGGCGCCACGCACGTTGCCGGCTCCGAAGCGGAGGTCCTGGTCGTACTTCGGACCGTTCTGGCCGTTGAGGTCGATGTGGAAGAGCTTGCCCTGCCACAGCGCCTGGGCGTAGCCGGCGGCGGCGTTGAGTCCGGCCATCTCCTCGTGCCCGATCTCCGGGTTGACGCCGACCAGCTCGGGGCGGTCGAGGGTCTCGATGAACGCCAGCGCATGCCCCACGGTCGGCAGCAGGATGTCGCCCCGCGGCTCGTTGGGCTTCGGCTCGATGGCGAACTTCATGTCGTAGCCCTGGTCAGTGACGTAGTCGCCGAGAAGGTTGAACGCCTCCTGGTAACGGTCGAGTGCGACCGCGACGTCCTTCGAGGCGCCGTACTCCGCGCCCTCCCGTCCGCCCCAGCAGACGTAGACCTTCGCTCCGAGCTCGGCCGCCAGGTCGACGTTGCGCATCACCTTGCGGATCGCGAACCGCCGCACGTCACGGGAGTTCGATGTGAACCCGCCATCCTTGAAGATCGGGTGGGTGAACAGGTTCGTGGTCGCAGTCGTGACCACGAGCCCCGTCTCGGCGAGGCCCTTGCGGAACCGCTCGATGATGGCGTCGCGGGTGGCGTCGTCGGACCCGAACGGGATCAGGTCGTCGTCGTGGAAGTTCACGCCGTACGCACCGATCGCCGCGAGCTTCTCCAGTGCATACACGGGATCCATCAGCGCGCGGGTCGCGTCACCGAACGGATCGCGCGCCTGCCAACCGACCGTCCAGAGTCCGAAGGAGAACTTGTCGGCAGGAGTGGGGGTGGGGCGGTTCATCGTGTTTCCTCTTCTCGGTGGAGGGCGTCGCGGAGTGCGGCATAGCGCTCGCGGACTTCAGGGTCGGGAGGACCGGTCAGGGTGCCGGCGATCGGGAGCGGCCAGGCGGGAGGGGTGGAGGTCCCCGCGAGCGCCCATGCGGCCTGGCGCGCGGCCCCCCGGGCGACGTACTCCCCCTCCTGAGGGAGTACGACGTCACGACCCAGCAACGCAGGGGCGATGGCCCGGACGGCGGGATTGCGGGCCGCTCCCCCGACGAGCAGCACCCGCCGCGGTTCGACACCGGTCCGGGCCACCAGGGCGTCGACCGCGTCGGCGAGCGAGCAGAGCAGTGCCTCGACGGCAGCCCGCGCCAGGTCGGCCCGCGTGGTTCCGGAGTGCAGTCCGGCCCAGGTCCCGGAGGCGTCGGGACGGTTCGGGGTGCGTTCGCCGCCGTAGTAGGGCGAGAGCGTGACCCCGCCGGCACCAGGCGTCGAGGCCAGCGCGAGGGCGGCCAACTCGTCGTGGGAGACACCGAGCCAGCGGGCCTGGAGGTCGAGGATCCCGGCGGCGTTCATCGTCGTGACCATCGGCAGGTAGCGGCCGGTGGCGTCGGCGAAGCCGGTGACCGTGCCGGTGCCGTCCGCCACCGACTGGGCGGCCACGGCGGATGCAACGCCCGACGTACCGATGGAGATCAACACGTCCTCGGTGTCGAGGTCGAGGCCGAGCGCGGCGGCCATGTTGTCGCCGGTGCCGGCTGCCATGACCTTGCCGCTACGCGTCTCGGCCGCAACGAGACCGGGGCCCACGACAGAAGGCACCTCCGCCTCCCGTCCGAGGGCCGAGCACAACAGGTCGGGCCGCCATTCACCCACCCCGCCGCGGGCACCGGCGGAGAAGTAGCCCGTCCCCGACGCATCCCCGCGATCGGTGAACGGCCGCGTCCCGGGCGCAGCCACGTGTGCTGAGACGTAGTCGTGCGGCAGCATCACCCGCGCGACGCGAGCAGCAGCATCGGGTTCGTGGTCGCGCAGCCACCGCAACTTGCTGCTCGTGAACGAGGCCACCAGGACACTGCCCAGCACATCGGCGCAGGCCTGCGGACCGCCCAGTTCGCCGATCAGCGCTCGGGCGGAGGAAGAGGAGCGGGTGTCGTTCCACAACAAGGCATCCCGAACCGGCTCACCAGCACCGTCGAGGGCGACCATGCCGTGCTGCTGCCCACCCACTGCGACCGCGTCGGCCCGTTCCAGCAGCCCCGACGTTGCCTCGTCGAAGGCGCGCAACCAGGCGCGCGGGTCGACTTCGGTTCCCGGCGGATGGGGCGCCGACCCGCGAGCGACCACGGCCCCGTCGTCGGCATCGACGAGCAGGGCCTTGGTGGATTGGGTGGAGGAGTCCACACCGAGGACGAGCGGCACTCCTCTTATTTAGTACGAGTCTTGAACTAAGTCAAGGTTTCCGGCAGATCCGCCGACGGGGAACCGCCCCGCCGTCGCTCCCGCCACGCCTGGAAACGCCGCCAGCCGCGACGGACGATCCGCCAGGCCAGCCAGAGCGTGACCAGCCCCAGGAGCAGCAGCACCAGCGAGATCGAGGCCGCGATGTAGGGGTGCTGCACGGCGAACGCGATGACCGCGAGCACGGTGATGTCCTCGCCGAGGCTGATCCCGATGTTGGTGAACGGTTCCGGGGACGTGTTCACCGCCATCCGGGTCCCGGTCTTCACCGAGTGCGACGCGAAGGCGGTCGACCCACCCACCAGGCCGCCCGTGATCTCGTTGAGCGAGCCCGAGTCGCCGGCAATGAGGACGCCGAGGACGCCACCGACCACGGGCCGGATCGCCGTGGAGATCACGTCCCATGCCGAGTCGACGTACGGGATCTTGTCGGCCACGAACTCGAAGGCGTAGAGGAAGCCCGCAAGCGCCAGCACCTCCCAGCGCCCGAGGAAGTCAGGGATCTCGTCGACCGTGCCGAACCGGTCCGAGAGACCGAGCACGAGCACCACGAGATAACTGTTGATGCCGCTGGCCCAGCCGGAGGAGAACGCGAGGGCGAGTGATTCCACGGGGTCAGGTTAGGACCGCACGTCGAGCCAGACCATGCGGTGGTCGGACGTGGGGAACGGGAACGTGCCGGTCAGGCGATACAGCGGGTCCGCGGCCGTCGGCCAGAACACCCCGCCGCCCAGCACCTTCAGCCGACGCGACGGCAGGACGTAGTCGACGCGCAGGTTGCCCGGCGCACCGTCGGCGAAGTCCGCAGTGTCGAGGGCAGGGTCGCCGGTCTGAGCGACATTCGCGCCGCCCTGCAGGAGAGCAGCCTCCGGAGCACCGGCCGACGACGGCGCGAACCGGCTGTTGATCAACGGGTGGTCGAGCAGTTGCAGGATCGCGTCGTCGACCGAGTCGCCGTCCTCGGGGTCGGCGTTCTGGTCGCCCGCGATCACGAAGCTCGAACCGGGCCGCAGGCCGCCGTACTGGCCCTTGTCGTCGTAGATGTAACCGCCGCGCGCCGGACCGGAGACGTAGTCGGCCCAGAACCGGATCTCGTCGTGGTTGCGCTTGCCGTTGCGGTCCTCGGGGCCGTCGAAGGTCGGCGGCGTCGGGTGCGAGACGAGGAAGTGCACCGTGTCGCCACCCACCTGGATCGGGACGTCCCAGTGCGACTTCGAGGAGAGCCGGAAGACCGCCAGTTCCTCGGGCGAGTACCAGTCGGCCGGCGCGCTCGTCGCCGGGTCGTCGGGAAGGAGCGCGCCCGGCATGTCCGCCCAGCGGAAGGTCTGGAAGGTGCGGACCGCCGCGGTGTCGATCGGGTACTTCGAGTAGACGACCAGGCCGTACTGACCCGGGAACAGACCGAAGCCGAACGCGTCGTCGCCGCCGCCGACCTGGCCGTTGTTGTTCAGGTCGAAGCCGCTCGGGACGCCGGTGTTCGACGGAGCGACGAAGGAGTACGGGTACTCCACGGGGTCCGCGCCGTTCTGCGAGACCTCGAGGTAGTTGTCGCGAAACAGGTCCACTGCAGCGGGCGCGTAGTCGAACTCGTTGATGAGTACGACGTCCGGGTCGACTCGCTGGATCGTCTCTGCCACGTTGCGGGCCTGGGGGTCGTCCGGGTTCGAGAGGTCGGCGACGAGTTCGCCGTCCACGCTGCGATTGAGGGACGCGTTGAAGGTGGCGAACCGGACGGGATCAGCCCCTCCACCACCGCGAGGTGCCGCGCCGGCGACCTCAACGGTGGCGCCGAGGCCCGACGCGAGCAGGGCCAGGGTGGCGAGCGGAACGAAGATGCGGGACGTGCGGCGCATGGGACCTCCGAGCAGGAAATGCGGACACCATGACGCTAATCCCGACCACCCCCACCCCACCACCGTGAGCGGTGAAGGTTCGATGAACGAGCGTCAGCGCCGGCGAATGCCGCCGTAGATCCCGCGCTCCACGATCCAGGGCTGGAGGATCGACCGGACCGACCAGGCCGGGAACCGGAACGGTTGGCCGGATGGCGCGTAGACGCGGAGCCCGTCGGCCTCCACCCCGAGGACCGAGCCCCACCGGCGCCGCGGAGCCCGGAACGTCTTCAGGTCACCTTCGCCGACGAAGGCCCGGATGTTCGCGGCCAGCATCTTGTCCGCGCGGTTGCGGGCCGAGGACCGCAGTTCGTCGGTCGCCGCGACATCCCCGATCGCGAACACCTCCGGATGACCGGGCACCTGCAGCGTCGGCTCGACCCGCACGAAGCCCCCCTCGTCGAGGAGGTACGACGGCAGCCAGTTCGTGTTCGGACGGACGCGCCCGATCGCCCACACCACCGCGTCGGCCGGCGTCGGCGCCTGGCCCGTGCTCCAGTCGATGGGCCCGGCCGTGATCCGGTCACAGGCGAACCCGTCGGGCAGCGCGGCACGGTGACCGGGGCGGAGGTCGACGCCCGCGGCGAGCAGCCGTCGTCGTACGTGGTCCCAGGTGCGGAAGTGGTGGCGCGGCAGGGCGCGGTCGCCAGGGAAGCAGAGGACCACCCGCTTGGCGGGCCAGCGCGTCGCGACCTGGAGCGCGGTGCTGACCGCGGCGGCACCGCCGCCGACGATCACGACCCTGTCCGCGTCCGCGACCTGCCCGTGCGACGACGCCAGAGCGGCGTCCACTTCGTCGGCGGTCTGCAGTTCCGGGCGCCGCCAGAAGCCGTTGGTCACGCCCGTGGCGAGCACCAGCACGTCGTACGACTCCTGCCGATCACTGCCCGCGAGGTCACGCACCGTCAGCGCCCGACCAGCCACATCCACAGCGGTGAGCTCGCCATGCACCGTCCGGGCGCCGTCGAGCCGGGCGAACCGCCCGAACCCGTACCAGTGATCCCTCGTCCACTCCTCTGGCCGGGCCAGCCGCATCCCGAGTTCCTGCCCGCTGACGAGCCCGGGCTTCGAGGAGATGCCGACGACGTCCACCGCACCGGAACGCGCGAGGTGGAGCGCGGTGAGCAGGCCGCTGTCACCCAGCCCGGCGACGACGACCTTCGGCTGGCTCACGCGGATCCACCCGTCCGGCGGGGCGGTCGCGGCACCAGACGCGGCACCCGGTCGATGACGTCCTGGTACGACGGCCGCCGCTCGAGGCTGCGTCCCTCCATCATCGGGATGCTGGCCGCCTGGAACATGGCGACCATCGCGACCGTGCCGATCAGCAGCCACCACCAGTCGCCCGGTGAGGCGGCGAGTCCGAACAGGCCCATCGCGAACCAGAAGCTGATCTCGCCGAAGTAGTTGGGATGGCGCGACCACGCCCAGAGACCGCGGTCCATCGCCTGGCCCGGCTGACGTGTGCGGACGAACCGGTACATCTGCAGGTCGGCGACGAAGGCGAGGGCGACGGCAGCGAGGCCGACTACGACGGCCACCCCGTCGAGCCAGTTCAGCGAACGTCCGGGGAGCGCCACGGCGGCGTACACGGGAAGCAGGCCGAGGAAGACCTGCATCGTGGGGACTACATGGATGCCGACCAGGTCGGCGAGGAATTCCAGGCGGCCCGCGCGCTCGCGGACCAGCGGGTAGCGGAAGTCCTCGTGGTGCAGTCCCGGGAAGGCGTAGATCCAGTTGCCGGTGAGCCGGATCGCCCACACGGCGATCACCGCGAGCACCAGCCAAGCACGCCCGTCACTGACCCCGGGCGCGTCCGCAGCCAGCCACCAGTAGACGGCGAGGTACGGCGGCAGGATGCTCCAGTAGGCGTCGTAGAAACTGGAGTTGCGGTGGATCCGGCTCGCCGCGAAGACCACGAGCGTCGCGAGCACGTCGGCGATCAGTCCGTCGAGCCAGAGCCAACGGGCGTCCGGGCCCCACAGCAGCCAGATCGTTGCGACGCCGAACGCGGCGACGTATGCGATCCCGACGCGGGTCAGCGACGCGGCCTTGCTCACGCCCCGACGATACAGGAACGTGTTCTAGTTTTTCGGTGGTTGCCGGAGGCCGGCCAGTTGTACGTCGAGCGCCGCGCGGGTCCGCTCGCCAAGCGGAGCGCCCTCAGGGTGGTCGAGCCAGTCCATGACGCACAGGCCCAGATTGACGATCAGCATCCAGCTCAGGAGTTCGGGAGTGAGCGCCGTCGTACGGAACTCGCCGCTCTCCTGACCACTGCGCATGATCTCCGCGATCAGGGCGATCAACTCGGCGTGCATGTCGAGGCCACCGCGCGGCATCCCGGCGCGGATCGTCTCGGCGCCCATCTCGCGGATCCCGGCGTCGCTCTCGAGCCAGGTGTCGCGGACGACTTCCTCGATCACACCGAGCCGCGCCTCGGCGGTTTCGGCAGACGAGGCAGCCAGCGTCGCAGCCGCCACTTCGGCCATCTGGCGAGCGAACTCGCCCAGCAGGCCGGCCTTGCTGCCATAACTGCGGAAGAAGGTCGCGCGCCCCACTTCGGCGCGTTCGCAGATCTCCTCGACCGTGATGTCGGCGTAGGAACGGTCGGCCATCAACGCCACCGCCGCGTCGAAGATCGCGGCCGACGTACGGACCTTCTTGCGGTCCCTCAGCGTGGGGGCTGCTGTGGTCATGGCACCAGCATAGCAAGGTGACGAGACTTCGGTTTCATGTGATACTCAAGTATCACTTTGTCTCGAAAGGCCCCTTGATGAGCTCCGTTGAAGTCCTGCACTCCGTCGACGACCTGACCCACGACTGGCTGACCCGTGCCCTCGGCGCACCGGTGCGCAGCTTCACGGTCGGCCCGATCGGCACCGGCCAGGTGAGCGGGACCTTCCGGATCGTCCTGGACTGGGACGGCGACGCCTCGTCCGTCGTCCTGAAGATCGCCGACGCCGACCCATCGGTACGGGCCACGGGCGTCTCGATGGGGATCTACGAGCGCGAGGTTGCCTTCTATGGCGGCATCGCCGGCCGCCTCCCCAGCACCGCGCTTCCCCGCTCCTACGTCGCGGAATACGACGACGTCGACGGCTGGTTCACGCTGCTGCTCGAGGACGGCTCCCCCGCGCACCCCGGCGACCAGATCGTCGGCTGCTCGCCCGAGGAGGCCCGCAAGGTCGTCATCGAGCTCGCCCGCCTGCAGGCGTCGGTGCACGGCGACCCCGAGCTCGCGGCGACCATCTCCAAGGACCCGGTCGTCACGGGCTTGATGCTCGAGATGCTGCTGCCGCTCTACTACGAGCGCTTCGGCACCCGGATCGACGACACCCACCGCCCGGTCGTCGACCAGCTGGTGCAGTCCTTCGACACCTGGGCCGCCGACCGCAGCGAGCCGCGCGGCCTCGCGCACTCCGACTTCCGTCTCGACAACATCCTGTTCGGCGAGGAGGGCGCCGCCCGCGACGTCACCATCGTCGACTGGGCAACCCTCGAGTGGGGCCCACTCACCAAGGACCTGTCGTTCTTCATCGGCGGCAACCTGACCGTCGAGGACCGCCGCGCGCACGAGAAGGAACTCGTCACGGCGTACCACGACGAACTCGTCGCGAACGGCGTCAAGGACTTCTCGTTCGACCAGTGCTGGCGCGGGTACCGCCTCAACGCCTTCTCCGGCGTGCTGATGGCGATCGGCGCCCCGATGGTCGTCGTGGCGACCGAGCGTGGCGACAAGATGTTCATGACGATGCTCTCGCGGCACTGCCAGCAGGTCCTCGACCTCGACGCCCTGACCCTGCTCCACGAGATCCGCACGGCCGCCATCCAGGTCGACCCGAACGACGAGGCGCGCCACGAGCCGGGCATCGACCAGTACTGGAACGAGAGCTACTACCTCGACGCCATCAGCGCCGACGGCACGATCGGCGCCTACGTGCGCGCTGGCTTCGTCCCGAAGCTGAACCGCACCGTCTACACCGCCTACGTCGTGGGCGTGGACCGCCCGTCCGTCGGCGTCCTCGCCTACGAGGCGCCGCTGCCGACGGTCGGCAATGTCGTCGAGACCGACGAGTTCACCTCGGACCTGGTCGTCGAGGAGCCGCTCAAGAAGATGCGCGCCACCCTCGCCGGCACCGGTCAGTCGTACGACGACCCGGCCGCCGCACTGCGTGACGAGGCCGGCGAGCCGGTGCACGTCGAGATGGACCTGGTCTGGGAGACCGACGGCGAGCCGTACATGTACCAGGTGACCAGCCGCTACGAGATGCCCTGCCGCGTCACCGGAACCATCACGATCGGCGACGAGGTGCTCACCCTCGACGGCCCCGGCCAGCGCGACCACTCCTGGGGCCCGCGCGACTGGTGGTCGATGGACTGGACGTGGGCTTCGGCCCACCTCGAGGACGAGACCCGGATGCAGACGATCGAACTGCGCTTCCCCGGCATGACCAACGCGACCGTCGGCTACGAGCAGGACCCGAAGGGCCTGACCGAGATCAACGGCATGGGCACCGGTTACCAGATCCCCGAGAGCCGGATGCCCGGGCGCACCATCGCGACGCTCGAGCCGACCGGGACGTCGTACGAGTGGGAGCCGATCGCCTACGGCCCGCTCCGCATCGAGGCGCCCGACGGCCGGGTCTGCGAGTTCCCGCGGGCGATGGCGCGGGTGACGACCTCCGACGGCCGCACCGGCCTGGGCTGGATCGAGTGGGGCCACAACGTGGTGCCGACCAAGGACAGCGACTCCCCCGTCATCGCCGCCGCCCAGCGCTTCGGGCGTACGGCGAAGGAGCGGGCCACTGCAGCGGCGACCAGGGCCGTCGCGGCAGTCCCCGGGTCGGCGTACGACGGCCTGATGAACTCGCGCGCCGGCCGCCCCGTCACGGCCGCGATCTTCAAGGCGCTGCCCGGCCAGATCAACCGCGCGGCGGCTGAGGGCGTCGACGCGCTGATCCGGTTCAAGGTGACCGACGCGAAGTCGGGCGGTGTCGACGTCTTCGACCTGACCCTGCCCCTGACGGGCGCACCGACCGTCGCCCGCGGCATCGTCGGCAAGGGCGCCCCGGACGCACGTCTGACCCTGATGCTCTCGTCGGCCGACCTGATGGCGCTCGCCACCAACCGGATCGACGCGACCGAGGCCGCGCTCACCCGTCGCATCGTCGTCGAGGGCGACCTCCACTTCGTCCCCACCTTCGCCGCACTGATGGCGAAGCCGGCGGCCGGCGCAGGCCAGACCCAGGTCGGTCACATCGACTGAGTCGGCCAGCCTTTTCGAGGTGTTCCCCGGGCGAATCAGCAGGTCTAGGGTCGCAATCGGCACTGTCGCCGACCCTTGGGAGCCCAGGATGACCATGAATCTGCAGCGGCGGAAGGTTGCCCTCGTCGGCGCCGGAGCGGCACTTGTCCTGGGGCTCCCCCTGGCCGTCGGGCACTCGGCCGCGGGCGCACCGAAACCGACCCCGCCCGAGGACGGTCCGACCCAGATCGTGCGGGTCGAGACGCCGACCCGGGCCGACCGGAACAAGGTCGCCGACCTGGGTCTCGACCTCGCCGGCACCGTGGGCGTCGACTCGATCGATGTCATCGTGGAGACCAGTGCAGACCGGGCCGCCCTGGCGCGGGCCGGCTTCTCGGGGCAGGTCGTCGTCAAGGACGTGAAGGCGGCCGAGCGCGAGAGGGTCGCCGCCGACAAGGCGTACGCCGCGGCGAAGCCCGGCGGATCAACGCTTCCGTCACGACGTACGGCGTACCGCACCCTGGCCGACTACGGCACCGAGATGGCGGCGCTCGCTGCGTCGTACCCGACCCAGGCTCGGATGCTCACCCTGAACCACGACAGCCTTGAAGGCCGGGACGTGCAGGGGATCGAGATCAGCAACGGCGTCAACGCCAGCGATGACGGGAAGCCGACGTACCTGTTGCTGGGCGTCCACCACGCCCGCGAGTGGCCGTCCGCGGAGCTCGTCACCGAGTTCGCCTATGACCTCCTGCAGAACGCCGCGACCACGCGGATCCAGAACATTCTCGACAGCGTCCGGGTGCTGATCGTGCCGGTGGTCAACCCGGACGGCTTCCAGGTCAGCCGGGGCGGCGCGTACGAACTGAAGCGGAAGAACTGTCGCCTCACCGACGGCCAGTTCCCCGCGGACGGCGCGTGTGCGCTGCGCGCCAACCGCGCACTCGGCACCGACCCGAACCGCAACTACGGCGCT
This sequence comes from Nocardioides sp. WS12, assembly GCF_014108865.1. Taxonomy (NCBI): domain Bacteria; kingdom Bacillati; phylum Actinomycetota; class Actinomycetes; order Propionibacteriales; family Nocardioidaceae; genus Nocardioides; species Nocardioides sp. WS12. The sequence goes on from NZ_CP053928.1 coordinate 4,552,069, forward strand.
CTGTGGAACGGCCCGGGGGCGTCACCGTTCCCCACGGACGAGACCTACTTCGGCGCCGGACCGTTCAGCGAACCCGAGACGCAGAACATTCGCGAGCTGATCTCCTCACGCCAGGTGGTCACGATGATCAGCAACCACACCTACAGCGCCCTCGTACTGCGGCCGCCGGGCTGGAACGGCGCGGAAACGCCGGCGGATGACGCCCTCATGACGTCCCTCGGTGACCAGATGGCCGCGCAGATGAGCTACCAGAGCATCCGCGGATATGAGCTCTACAACACCAGCGGCACCACCGAGGACTGGTCCTACACCGCCACCGGCGGTCTCGGCTTCACGTTCGAGCACGGCACGCAGGGCTTCCACCCGCAGTTCGCCACCGGTGTCGTCGGCCCATACAGCGGCGGGACGAGGAAGATGCCGGGCGGCGGAGTGCGCGAGGCCTTCCTGATCGCCGCGGAGAGCAGCGCCAACGCGGCCCGGCACTCCGTGATCGAGGGGACGGCCACGCCAGGGGTCACGCTCCGGCTGACGAAGACGTTCCAGACCGAGCCCTGGAACCCGGCACTCGCGTTCCCCGACACCCTGGAGTCCACCCTGGTGGTGCCGGCGAGCGGCGCCTGGACGTGGCACGTCAACCCGTCGACGCGACCCGCCGTGACGGCTGCGGGGGGCACCGAGACCTGGACCCTCACCTGTGAGAACCCCGCCGGCACCGTTCTCGACACACAGCAGGTGACGGTCGCTCGTGGCGGGACGGCGACAGAGAACCTCGCCTGCTGACGCTGGCCGGTTGATCCGACATCGTCAGGGGCGTCCCCAGAAGTCGTCCTCGGCTGCGCCGTCTTCGGAGAAGAGGTGCACCTCGACGATCTTGCCGTCACGAACCGTCAGCAGGTCCACGCCGGCCATGTCCATCGACACGTCGTCACGACGGCCGGAGAAGCGCACCGGTACGGCGACGAACTCGCCGTTGACCATGGCCGGCCCCGCGACCGAGAGCTGGAACGTTCCCTGGCTGGTCTCCATCATCCCGCCCAGCAAGGCACCCACGCCGCCGATGCCGGCATGGTCGCCGCTGAACCGGTTGGCACCGGGCTGGTGCCAGACCACGGCCTCGTCGAATTGCGCCATGACCGTCGGCATGTCACCGCGGCCCAGGGCGTCGAAGTAGGTGGTCGCCACAACGGCGGGGGTCTGCTCGGACATCTGGGTCTCCCTTGAGGATCGATTGAGGCACTATGGTTACAGTTGGTAACCTGTTACCTCAACGTAACTAAAGGCCCTTGGCGAAAGAAGTTTCGATGCCCAACCCACCGTGGGACGTCATGATCTCGACCTGTCCCTCGCGAACGTCCCTGGCCAGGATCGCGAACAAGTGGACCGCCATGATCGTGATCGCCCTCGACGGCGACCCCCTGCGTTTCGGCGCGCTCCGCGAGGCCGTGGACGGAATCAGCGGCAAGGTCCTCACCGAGACCCTGCGCGACCTGGAGCGCGACGGAATCGTCTCCCGGACCATGTACAACGAAATGCCGCCACGCGTCGAGTACCAGCTCACCGGCCTCGGCCAGACGTTGCGCGGACCCCTCAGCGCACTCGGGCAGTGGGCCGAAGAACACATCGAAGATGTCCTTCGCGCCCGCGGCGAGTACGACGAGCGCAGCGCCTGAGCGAACGAGGCGTCAGAAGCCCCGGCTCACTCCCACTCAATCGTGCCCGGGGGCTTCGAGGTGATGTCGACGGTCACCCGGTTGATCTCGCGGACCTCGTTGGTGATCCGGGTCGAGATCTTCTCGAGGACGTCGTAGGGCAGGCGGGCCCAGTCGGCGGTCATGGCGTCCTCGGAGGTGACGGGACGCAGGACCACCGGGTGGCCGTAGGTGCGGCCGTCGCCCTGGACGCCGACCGAGCGGACGTCGGCGAGCAGCACCACGGGCATCTGCCAGATGTCGCCATCGAGGCCCGCTGCGGTCATCTCCTCGCGGGCGATCAGGTCGGCGTCGCGCAGGATGTCGAGGCGCTCGCGCGTGACCTCGCCGATGATCCGGATGCCGAGGCCGGGGCCGGGGAACGGTTGGCGCTGGACGATGACGTCCGGCAGGCCCAACTGCGCACCGACGGCGCGAACCTCGTCCTTGAACAGTTCGCGCAGCGGCTCGACGAGCTCGAATTCGAGGTCCTCGGGCAGTCCGCCGACGTTGTGGTGGGACTTGATCGTCGAGGTGCCGGCACCGTGGCCGGACTCGACGACGTCGGGGTACAGGGTGCCCTGCACCAGGAATCCGACCTTCGTCCCCTCGGGTGCGCCTTTGATGACCTCGAGCTCGGCACCCTCGAACGCGCGGATGAACTCACGACCGATGATCTTGCGCTTGGCCTCGGGTTCGCTGGTGCCCGCGAGCGCCTCGAGGAACTGCTTCTCCGCGTCCACGGTGACCAGCTTGGCTCCGGTCGCAGCCACGAAGTCGCGCTCGATCTGCTCGGTCTCGCCCTTGCGCATGAGTCCGTGGTCGACGTACACGCAGGTGAGGCGATCGCCGATGGCCTTCTGCACGATGGCCGCCGCGACCGCAGAGTCGACACCGCCCGACAGGCCGCAGATCGCGCGCCCGTCCGGGCCGATCTGCTCGCGGACCCGGGCGATCTGCTCCTCGGCGATGTTGCCGATGGTCCACGTCTGGCGGCAGCCGGCGATGTTCCAGAGGAAGTGCTCCAGGACCTTCTGGCCGTGCTCGGAGTGCAGCACCTCGGGGTGCCACTGCACGCCGGCGAAACCGCGCTCGACGTTCTCGAACGCCGCCACGGGGGTCGACTCGGTCGAGGCCAGGACGGCGAAGCCCTCGGGGGCCGCGGTCACCGAGTCGCCGTGCGACATCCAGACGTTGTGCTCGGTCGGCAGGCCGTCGAGCAGCGTGCCGCCCTCGGTGACCTGCACGCGGGTGCGGCCGTACTCCCGGGCGCCGGTCGCGGAGACCGTCCCGCCCAGGCCCTGCGCCATCAACTGGAAGCCGTAACACATGCCGAACACCGCGGCGCCGGTTTCGAAGAGCGCCGGGTCGAGGGCCGGCGCACCGGTCTCGTAGACCGAGGAGGGGCCACCGGACAGGATGATCGCCTTCGGGCCGCGCGCGACCATCTCGGCGATCGGCATCGTGTGCGGCACGATCTCGGAGTAGACGTTGGCCTCGCGCACGCGGCGGGCGATCAACTGGGCGTACTGCGCACCGAAGTCCACCACCAGGACCAGGTCGTGCTCGGACTCGTTCGTGGTTTCCCCGGGCGCCGTCATGGGCGAATCGTATCGGCGCCACGCCGTCTCCCTGAACTCGTGCCTGCCTCCCGGGTGAGAGACCGCACGCGCCCGCACTCGAGAGCGACATACAGGGCGCTCCCGACGACGAACAGGGCAACGTCCACGCTGAGCCACACGCCGCCCGCATGGACCACCTCCTCCCGCGACCCCCACTGCAGCCAGACGACCAACAGGCCCATCATCGGCACCCAGTACCAGAGACCGGCGAGGGCACAGGCAGCAGCGGCGATGCCGAGGAACGCGACGACGACCAGCGCACCGGGAAGCGTCCACCCCACCAGCAGGAGGGCGGCCACGACCGGCGCAGAGGTGAGGAGCACCCCACCCAGTCGGAACAGGGCCAGCACGACTGGAGGCCGCGCCGACATGAGCGTCAGTCCGGGGGTGCGGTCGACGAGCGGGAAGGGAAGGACGACCGCTGCCAGCCCCGGGAAGACGTGCACGATTCGGACCCTGTCCCGCAGCGTCGGCAGATCGAGGTAGACATCGCTCACGACCAACGTCACCCCCGCCAGGACCACCCCCGCCGCCAGACCCGCAGCGAGTCCCCAGGCACGGATCACGGCGACGCGACGCCTATCCCACGCCATCAGGGATCGTGATCTCCTCGAACGCGCAGGTCTGCAACCGTCGGTAGACGTCGCGCACCCACGCCTCCTGGGCCTCGCGATCGCCGAGCAGCCAGACGCGATCGCTGTCACCCGGCGCTGGCTGACGAATCCCTGCCCTGACCTGGAGCCAGCGGCCGAGCAGGTGGCGAGCATCCATCGCGAGGTAGGGCGGCTCTGCGCCATAGTCCTGATCGCAGAGGGCCGGCGTGACGAGGGTGTCGGTTGCCGAGTCATCACTGACCGAGGAGCTCGACTCGTCGTCGCCGATCAGTTGCACGACGCCGTCGGACGGATCGTGGTCCTGCGTCGCGTAGTGCTGCGTGAAGCGCTCGGGAACCCGGACGCCGGCGTCGTAGAGGAAGGTGGCCTGGCGCTCGACGCGGGTGACGAGGTCCGCGAGCGGTCGCGGCGTCTCCTCGAACACGCAGACCTGCGGCCGCGCGCCAGCGCAGGTCTGCGGCGGCCGAGGCAGCAACTCGTACCGGTCGTCATTGCTGGCGGGTGCCCCCAGCCAGCCGACGACGAACGCAGCGGCACCGAGGACGACCACACCGCGACGAGGCCAGGTCGCCCAGAACAGCCTCGGGGCAGCGGCCACCAGAACCATCATCACGATGCCCAGCGCGGCCACGGCGGGCATCAGCACCGGGCCGACCGCGAAGACCTGACCCGCCAAGGTGCCGGTCACCCCACCGGTGTTGAACAACTCGGGAATCACCTGGGACGAGGTGAGGAAACTGATCGAGAACACCCCGGCGGCCACGAGCGGCGCGACCCAGGCCCGACCACTGGCGAAACCGAGGCCAGCTCCGATGACGGTCTGGGCCGCAAGGACCGCGAGTGCCGGGACGACGATCCAGGAACTGCCCCAGTACGACGGCGCACCGGCCGCGCTCGCCACGCCGGTGACCCCCAGCACCAGGATCAGCAGGGCAGCCGAGGCCAGCCCCCAGACCGCGACCGATGGCTGCAACCAGACCCACCAGTCCCGCCTGCCCTGCAGGATCACTTCGCTCATGGCAGAGCGGCGCAGACGGGCGTAGGCAAGACACGCAGCACCGGCGGCAACGGGTCCGATGAATGCGGTCGCCCCAGCCCCGAAGTCGAGGGCCTGCTTCCACGAACCGACCCAGGACGTCGCCCGCGGTGCAACCCAGAGCACGCCCGCCGCCAGGAGCGCCACGAACTGGGCCACGAGCGCCCACCGGCCACCCAGCCAGGCCAGCCGCGCGCTCATGCTGCACCTGCGGCGATGGTCGCGAGGAAGGCGAACTCCGGCGAGCGTTGGGGTCCGCCGCGCTCGGCAACGAACGCCTCAACGGTGCCGTCATGGAGCAGTCGGCCTTCATGCAGGACGGCGATCCGGTTCGCCATCATCGCGACGTCCTCCATCACGTGACTGCTCAGCACCGTGACCGCGGACGCGGTGAGCTCGGAGACGATCCCGCGCAGCGCGACACGCTGCTCGGGATCGAGCCCGGTGGTGGGCTCGTCCAGCAGCAGGACGTCCGGGTCGGTGACCAGCGCCACCGCCAGCGCGAGGCGGCGGTTCATCCCGCCGGACAGCTGACCCACCCGATCAGCTGCCCGACGAGAGAGCCCGACGCGCTCCAGGAGCTGCGGATTCCGCGCCCGGGCAACCCCGGGTGGCACTCCTCGCACCCAGCTCGCGTACGCCAGCGCATCCGCCACCCGCATCTCGCCCGGCAGGTCCAGCTGCTGGGGCATGTAGCCAATGCGTCCCAGCACCTGGTGCCTGTCGGGACCGTAGAGCGATATGTCGTCGACCCGGACCCTGCCGTGCTCCGGTCGGCGCGAGCCGGACAGGGACCGCAGCAGGGTGGACTTGCCGGCGCCGTTGACGCCCACCAGCCCGCAGACCCCCGGCCCCATGTCGAGCAGATCGATCTCGACCGCCGGCGGACGGCGACGGTCGTAGCTGCAGCGAAGGTCGTCGACGACAACGCTCATCGGGTCAGAGGGAGAACGTGAAGTAGGGCTTGCGGCTGCAGGGGTCACCGCTGTTGTTCTGGTCCTCGCACACCTTCGAGAAGATGCGACCACGCTCGGCATTGCGGGTGGAGTAGTCGTCGGCGTCGTACTGGCTCTTCCACTGACCGCTGTCGTCACGGGCGCTCTGGTCCTTGCCGACCTCGCTGCACCACTGGATCGCCGTGTTGCACCACTTGTAGTAGGAGTAGGTCGTCTCGGTGTAGACGTCGTCACCGCCCGGGCGGGGGTCCTTGTAGTTGGTGTGGTTCTTCAAGAACCCGTCCTTCTGGTACGACGTCCCGTACGCGAGCGCCTGGCGGGAGCCGTCCTCCCACGCGATCAGCGGGGCCGAGGCCGAGTACCAGTCGTAGGAGGCCGCGGAGGCGGGACCTGCGGCGAACGTGAGGGCGGCGGCAGCGGTGGACACCGCCAGCGCAGCGGTGGAACGGGTCAGGGCGAACATGGAACCTCCCGAGATGGAGTGGCAGCGGCGCTACCGACTGCGGAGAATCTTGATGTGCCCATACATGTATGTCAAGCGGGACGTTCCGGGCTGTGGAGAAACGCCTGAATGGTGGGGGCGAGGGAGTCGCTGAAGATCTCGAGACGCGCGCAATGCTCGAAAAATGCACCAGGGCCCGACCGGGGAGGGAGGGTGGTCGGGCCCTGATTGTCCACGCAGCTGTTGGACAGTGCCTGGACCGAGCCCGGGCTTCGGGAGGGAGCGTGAATCTCCGGGCTCGCTGGTTCAACGAGTCCGACATGGCCGGGTTACGCCGTCACTCGACAACTTCCCCAATGTTTCTGGGCGGCCCGGAAAGCTCCGAACCGCCCAGAAATCACCTCTGAGAACCCTCAGCTGACCCCGACGATCGGCAGCCGGAGCGCACCGGGGGCGTCCGCCGGGACCACGGGGCTCCGGGGAGCGACCGGATCGACCCGCTGATAGATGTCGCCGAGCATCGGTCGTACGTCCGTTTCGCCCTTGTTCGGCCAGAAGGACATCGCCCGCTCGGCCTGCGCCGTGATCGTCAGCGACGGGTTCACGCCCAGGTTCGCCGAGATCGCGGAGCCGTCGACGACGTGCAGGCCGGCGTGTCCGTACATCCGCTGGTACGGGTCCACCACACCGGTCGCGGGGCTGTCGCCGATCGCGCAACCGCCGATGAAGTGGGCGGTGAGCGGCATGTTGAGGGGCTCACCGAGGCTGCCGTAGGCCTCCTTGGCCCCCATCACCTTCGCGAGGCGTCGTACGGCGTCGTACGCGGGCGCGATGTAGGTCGGGTTCGGGGCACCGTGGCCCTGCTCCGAGGACATGTAACTGACCGGACCACGCTGGCGCCAGACCGTGGTGATCGAGTTGTCCAGGGTCTGCATGACCAGCGCCACGACCGTGCGCCGAGACCAGGTGTTGAGCGCGTACAGGTCCTTGATGCCGCCGCGCTGCTTCCACAGCTCCTTGGCCCAGGTCTTCACCCGGTGCTCGCCCTCCACCTCGTCGACCAGGACGGTCGCCATCAGCGGCATCACGTTGCGACCCGGGCCGTAGCGGACCGGCTCGATGTGGGTGTGCTCGTCGGGGTGGAAGGACGAGGTGATCGCCACACCCTCGGACCAGTTGACGTCGTCATCGTTGGCGGTGGCCCAGAGGATCGCCTCGGAGTTGGTGCGGGTCAGTACGCCGAGCCGGTCGGAGATCTCGGGCAACGAGCCCTCGGCCTTGAGCCGGTGCAGCAGCTTCTGGGTGCCGAGCGCGGCTGCCGAGAAGATCACCTGCTCGACCCGGAACGTCTTCACCGCCGACTTGCGGGACAGCTTCGCCTTGGTCCAGCGGGCGGTGACCTCGTAGCCGCCACCGGCCAGGGGGCGCACGTCGGTGACGGTCGTCAGCGGGTGGATGGCGGCACCGTTCTGCTCCGCCAGGTAGAGGTAGTTCTTCACCAACGTGTTCTTGGCGTTGTGCCGACAACCGGTCATGCACGAGCCGCAGTTGATGCAGGTCTTGCGTTCCGGCCCGGCGCCCCCGAAGAACGGGTCGGCGACCTTCTCGCCCTCGGCCTGGCCGGGCGCGCCGAAGAAGACGCCGACCGGGGTCGCGTGGAAGGTGTCGCCGACACCCATCTCGTCGGCGACCTTCTTCATGGCGTCGTCCGCCGGCGTCATGTGGGCGTACTCGGTCACGCCCAGCATCCGCTTGGCCTGGTCGTAGTACGGCGCCAGCTCGGACTTCCAGTCCGTGATGTGCGCCCACTGCTTGTCCTCGTAGAACGGGTCCAGCGGTTCGTAGAGGGTGTTGGCGTAGACCAGCGAACCACCACCCACCCCGGCACCGGCGAGGATGAAGCAGTCGTTGACCAGGTCGACCCGCTGGATGCCGTACAGGCCCAGCTCGGGGCGGAAGACGAACGTCCGCGGGTCGCCGCCGTTCTCGGGGAGGGTCTCGTCGGTGAACCGCGCCCCGGCCTCGAGGACCGCAACGCGGTAGCCCTTCTCGGTCAGGCGCAGCGCGCTGACGGAACCGCCGAAACCGGAGCCGACGATCAGGACGTCGTAGTCGAAATCAGTCATCGCGTCAGGCCCGTCCCAGCTTGTCCATCAGGCGGAAGGTCGCGGTGGTGACCTTGGAGTACGTCTCGTCCGACATCCCGAACATCGGTCCGAACCGCATCAACTTCTGCTGCGCGACCGACTGCACCTCGGTGTAGCGATGGATGCCCTCGGCGCCCTGCCGACGTCCCATTCCGGACTGGCGCATGCCTCCCATCGGGGCATCGATGCTCGCGAAGGTGGCACCGAACGCCTCGTTGATGTTGACCGTGCCGCACTTGACCTGACGGGCGATCACGCGGGCGCGGTCGCCGTCCTTGCTGTAGATCGCGGCGTTGAGGCCGTAGTCACCGTCGTTGGCGCGCGCGATCGCGTCGGACTCGTCGTGGAAGCGGTACAGCGAGATGACCGGGCCGAAGGTCTCGTTGCCGAAGCAGGTCATCTCGGGCGTGACGCCCTCGAGGATGGTCGGCTCGAAGAAGTACGGCGCCAGGTCGGGCCGCGCACGACCACCGGCCAGCACGCGGGCACCCTTCGCCACGGCGTCGGCGACGTGGGCCTCGACGGTCTCGAGCTGGTCGGCCGAGATGAGCGGACCCATGTCGACGCCCCACTCGAGGCTCGCGCCGAGCGACATCGCCTTGGTGCGCGCGACGAACCTCTCCACGAAGCGGTCGTAGACCTGGTCGGCGACGAACATCCGCTCGACGGACACGCAGAGCTGGCCGGCGTTCGAGAAGGACGCGCGTACGGCGCCCTCGGCGGCACGCTCGACATCCGCGTCGCGCAGCACGAGGAACGGGTTCTTGCCACCCAGTTCGAGCGAACAGCCGATCAGCTGCTCGGCCGCCTGGCGGGCGATGATCTTGCCGGTCGCGGTCGAGCCGGTGAAGCAGATGTAGTCGGCGCGCTCGATGATCGGCGTGCCGAGCACGCGGCCGGGGCCGGCCACGACCTGCCACAGGTCACGCGGGAAGCCGGCCTCCTCGAGGAGCTCGGCGCCGAGCAGCGCCGACAGCATGGTCTGCGCGTCGGGCTTGGTGACGACGGCGTTGCCGGCGAGCAGAGCAGGCAGGCCGTCGCAGAGCGCCATCGTGAACGGGTAGTTCCACGGCGAGATGATGCCGACGACACCCTTGGGCACCCGGTTCACCTCGAGCCGGGTCAGCGCCGGGATGACACCCGGGCGACGCTCGGTGTCGAGGTGCTGGTGGGCGGTGCGCGCGTAGTAGCGAGCGGTCAGCGCGATGTGCAGCGGCTCGTCGTACGCGTGCTTGCGGGCCTTGCCGGACTCGAGCTGGATCAGATCCATGATCTCGGCCTGCCGGTCGAAAACGATGTCGTGCAGGCGGTGCAGGATGCGCGCGCGCTCGTCGATCGACACCCGCGCCCATGCGACCTGGGCCGTGCGTGCCCGGCGGAACGCCTCGGCGACGTCCTCCTCGCTCGACTGCGGGATGTTCGCCAGCGGAGCGCCGTTCATCGGCGAGGTCACCTGGGTCGTGGTGCCCGTGGTGGCCAGCACGCGGTCGGTCAGCCGGGCGACGTACTCCGGCTCGAGGGCGTACGACGCCCGCGGGTCGTGCTCGGGATCGTGCGGCCCGCCGACAGCGGGATCTGCGGCGCCACCAGGCGCTCCGGAACCGGGATTGGCTTCGCTCATGTGACGAGAGTAGGTGAGCCGAGTCACCAACGCTACCGATCGGTAGCAGATGTGCCGCTTTACACATCCATTCTGTGTGTCAAGTGTCGTTTTCGGCCCGTTTCGGAGCCTTTGGGGCCTCCCGGAGGCGGCTGCAAGGACTCTGCAAGGTGCCGGGCGCAGGCTCTGCTCAACGCGACGACCGGCGTCGCCCACCCCGTGGAGGAGACCCGCGATGAGCACCCAGATCACCGAACAGAAGAGCTTCGAGAAGCCCGACGAGACCCGGTCCTTCGAACGCGGCAACGTGGACCTGGTCGTGATCGGCGGCGCCGAGATCGGGCGGCTCACGCTGCAGCCCGGATGGCGCTGGTCCGAGCACGTGCAGCCGATCGCCGGCACGCACCTGTGCGAGGCGCCGCACTTCCAGTACCACGTGAGCGGCACCCTCGCGATCCTGATGGCGGACGGCACTGAGTTCACCGCCACCGCCGGCGACGTGACCTCCCTGCCCGAGGGCCATGACGCGTGGGTGGTCGGGGACGAGCCGGCCGTGGTCGTCGACTGGTACGGCGCGTCGAACTACGCCCGGCCGTGAGCGCTGCGGCGTAGCATGACGCGCGTGAGCGCGCTCTCCGTGCGAGTGCTCGGGGAACTCACGGTCGACGGAACCGATCTGACGCAGCTGGACAGGAAGACCCGCGGCCTGCTCCAGCTCCTCGCCCTGTCCCGCGGCCGCCCGGTTCCCGTCGATGCCCTCGTCGATGCCCTGTGGGGCGACCATCCGCCGGCGCGTCCCGCCGACCAGGTGGCGGTGCTCGCCAGCCGGCTGCGACGCGAACTGGGGCGCGAGCGCGTCGAACGCACCGACATCGGCTACCGACTGTGCGCGGACAGCTTCGACCTCTCCGAGGTCGAAGCTGTCGCCGGCGAGATCGAACGGCGCCAGGCAGCGGGCGAGATCGCGGGCGCGGCCGCGGCGGCGCGCGTGGGCCTCGCCCTGCTGCGCGGTCCCGTCCCGGAAGTGGGCGCGGAATCCGCGTGGGCTGCCGCAGAGACGGACGCCGCGAACCGCCTGGTGCAGCGCGCCCGACGCGTCGCAGCGAGCGCACTGCTCGACGCGGGTCAGTGGCGCGACGCCTTCGAGATCGCCTCGGCCGACACCGGGACCGATCCCCTCGACGAACAGGCCTGGCGGACCGTGATGCGGGCGCAGGCGGCCGGCGGTCGTCCAGCACTCGCGCTGTCGGCGTACGCCTCCCTGCGGGAGGTGCTGGCCGAACAGGTCGGCGCCGATCCCGCTGAGGAGACCGAGGCCTTGCACCTGTCGATCCTGCGCGGCGAGGTCCCGGCCGCCACCGCAGTGTCCCTGACGCCGGCGCTCGTCGGTCGGGACAGCCAGGTAGCCCACCTCGACGCCCTGATCGGCCGGGCGCTGGCCGAGCGACTCCCCCGGGTCGCGCTGGTCGCAGGCGAGGCCGGCATCGGCAAGACCACGTTGCTGACCAACTGGGCCGCTGCCCGCAAGAACCTCGGCGACCGCGTGCTGATCGGCACGTGCGGAGCTCTCGACCGCGCGGCGCCCCTGGACGTCGTACTTTCGGCCATCGGGCGGTACGTCCAGGAGTCGGCAGATCCCACGTCCCTGCTCGGCGAGGACGACGCGCTGCTCGCGTCCCTCCTCGGAACGACCGGCGAGAACTCCCACGCGATCGACCCGTCACTGGGACCGTCGGTCGTCTACGCGGCGGTGTCCCGGGTGCTGGCCCGGATCGCAGGCGACCGGTGCGCGGTCGTGGTCATCGACGACGCGCACCTGGCCGGCCCGACCCTGGCGGACTGGCTCACCTATCTCCAGCGCCGGCCGGTGCCCCTGGTCGTGGTGCTCGGCGGCCGACCCGACGAGGGTGGTCCGCTGCCGGCCACCGACTACGTGAGCCTCGGCCCGCTCGATCGCGAGCACGTCGCGGCCATCGTCGGCACCGACCGTGCCGACGACCTCTACCTCCGCTCGGGCGGACACCCGCTGTTCCTCGCCGAACTGGCCGCAGTGGCTGCCGGCGAACTCCCCGAGTCGCTGGTGGCCGCCGTGACGACCCGCTGCGACCAGCTCGGCCCGGCCGGCGACCTCGTCCGCACTGCGGCCATCCTCGGCGGCGACCTCGACATCGACCTGCTCGCAGGCGTCCTGGGTCGGAGCACGCTCGAGGTCCTCACCGACGCCGAGCGCGCCGTCCGCCACGGACTCCTCGTCGACAACGCCGGTCGACTCCAGTTGCGCCACGACCTGGTCCGCACCGCCCTGGTCTCGGGTACGACGTCCGGCCGGTCTGCGTTGCTGCACCGCGAGGCGGGACGGGCGCTCGCCCGACGCGCCGACGCCGACCCCTCAGCGGTGGCCGAACACGCGCGACTCGGCGGCGACCGCGTCCTCGCGTCGGTGTCCTTGCGCGCGGCCGCGGCCCGGGCGGCCGAGCGGTTCGACCATGCGACCGCTGAGGAGCTGCTCGATGAGTCGTTCACCCTGGTGCCCGACGACCACACCCGGCTCGAACGGGCGCGGGTCCGAATCCGGCGCGGGCGCTACCGCGCGGCCGAGGAGGACGCGCTCGCGGCGACGGATGCGGGGCCGGAGCGCTGGGAGGCAGCGGCCTGGGCGGCGTACTTCGACCGCCGCTTCGACGACGCGACGTCGTACGCGGACGACGGGGCGCTGGGTGCGGAGGACGACCGGACACGCACCCGCTGCCTGGTCGCGTCGGGGCGATTCCTGCATGCGCAGGGCGATCTGGCTCGCGCCACGCGACGGCTCGAGACCGCGTTGCGCGACGCGACGGGCGAGGACCGGCTCGAGGCAGCCGCCTGGCTCGGGGTCCTGCACGCCCACCGGAGCAACGTCGACGAGGCGCTCGGTTTGCTGCGGCCGGTGACCCGGCCCGGCATCAGCGTCACCCACACGCCGGCGTCGATGCACGCGCTGCTCTTCACCGGCCACACCCTTGCCGTCGCCGGCCGCGGCGAGGAGGCGCTGGCCTGCTTCTCCGGGTACACGGCGGAGGTCGCGCGACGCGACGTACCGCGCTTTGCTGGCCGTGGCGTCAACTTCGGCGGCTGGGTGCTGCGGAATCTGGGTGCGACGAGTGCGGGCATCGACGCACACGAAGAAGCAGTCGCCACCGTCGACGGCGTGGTGATCCCGGAGGTGCTGGTTGCCGCACTCGAGGACCTCGCCGATGCGCGGATCCGGGCGGGCGATCCCGACGGCGCCCTGGCCCTGCTCGACCAGGCGCGGGTCGCTCTGGTGGGCGACCTGGTCTTCGGCTGGCGGCTGCAGATGAAGCTGCACCTGCTCGACGCGCAGGCCCTGTTGCTGGGCGGGTCCGCCGAGAAGGCGCTCCAGGTCGCGACGGCGCTCTCCGCGTCGGCCGCGTCGGCAGGAGTGCCGCGCTACGTCTCCTGCGCCGACCTGGTCGCGCACCGGGCGCGGGCCGCACTCGGCGAACCGGTCGATCTCGAGAAGGCGTGGGCGGACCTCAGCGAGGTCGAGCGTTCGGTCGGGATCGAGGCGTGGTGGTGGGCTGGGCAGACGGGCGCCGAGCTCGGTCAGGAGCGCTGGCTCGCTCGCGCCGAGGAACTCGTCGTCGACCTGGCCGGTCGTAGCGGCGACCACGCGGACACCTTGCGCGCCGACGCCACGCGTCGCCTGGAGGCCTGGCGCCACCAGGCCACGCTCACTGCGCGCTGAGCACCAGCATCGGTACGACGACCGCGGGCGCACCGACGAGCGCCGCCTCGACCTCGGCCGTGAGGTCCGCTCTTGCAGCGGACGAGAGCCCGGCCACGAAGGGCGCCGTGTGCGCCATACCCATCCGCCACGCGACCATCTCGGCTGGCGTCGTCAAGCCCCCGTCGACGTCGATCCGGCCCACGCCCGCCGACGCGTAGCCCGCAGCGGAGGCGAGGCCGGCCAGTCGGTCCGGATCCCCGACCCGCGCCTCGGCACTGTTCTTGAACGCGACGTACCAGTCCGGCGCCCGATAACCCCGCTCCACGAGAGCGCTCTCCACCACGTTCTTGGCGACGTGGGTCCACCCCACGGGGAACGCGGAGGCAGCCAGCGACCGGGCCACCCGCCGCAGTTCGGCCAGCGCCTGCACGGGATCGGGCGCGTGGCCGAGGCTGAACGCGGCCACCGCCACGTCGAAGCTGCCGTCACGGAAGGGCAACCGCAGCAGGTCGCCACCGACGGAGAGCGCCGGTGGCCGTGGAAGCATGCGCGGCGCCAGGTCGACCGCGACCACCCGGGCCGCACCGCGTGCGGCGGCCTGCTCCCCTGCAACACCGGTTCCGGCACCGGCGTCCAGCACCGTCGCGCCGGCCAGGGGGAACTGTGCGTCGTCAAGCATCGCGCCGGCGAGCCGTGCGTACAGCGCGGCCGGACCACTCCGCCAGGCGGCAGCGGAGAGGTCGTAGGCCGAGCCGATCGCGGTCACGCGAGCAGAGCCGCGCCTTCGATGGCCCGCTGTTCCCACCAGACCAGCTCGTCGTCGTACCCGCTGAAGGCCTTCTCCCAGCCGAACTGCACCAGCGCACCGAGCAGACTCAGTCCGATCTGGGTGTCCCACCACGGCGCGGTGTCAATGCCGCGGCGTTCGAGCGCTGCCCGGTAGGTGGCGATGGCCTGTTCCTTGGAGACGGGCAGCCGGCGGCAGTTGATCGCGAGGTACCACGCCAGGTCGGCGGTGGCGGCGCCGCGGCCGGGCGTCTCCCAGTCCAGCAGGACGGTGCGGCCCTCGCTGTCGGTGCCGAGGTTGTCGAGCTTCCAGTTGCCGTGGATCAGGGTGCTGGGCGTTGCAGCGAGCGCGTTCACCAGCGGCGCCGGATCGTGCACCAGCGGTACGACGATGGCCGCCGCCTTGGGCGCGACGGTCTCCAGCAACGGCCAACCCTGGGCGACCAGCCTCGGGACGAGGTGGTCGGAGCCGAGCGCCGCTTCGGCAGCCGCCATCCGTGGCGACAACTCGAGGTAGCGGTCGGTCGGTGTGACCACGTCGATGTCGAGGTCGGTGTCCCAGAACGCCACGTGCACGGCGGCCATGTGGTCGAGGAAGCGGTCGTTCTGCTCGATCGTGATCGGGTCGTCGACGGCCGGCACGAGGGTCTCCGCGACGTCGTCCATCAGCACCGCTGCCAGCGTCGGCCGTTCGCGATCGTGGGCGACCGCGACGATCGGTTGGACGATCTCGTCGGGCAGGGCGGCCAGGATGCCGCGGCGCCACAGGGCGACCGTCGAACTGCCGGGCACACCCGCCGCCCGCAGCGACCAGTCACCTTCGTGGTCGAGGTACTTCACGACGTACGACGCCCCATCGATCGTGACCCGGTCCAGCACGGCACCGGACTTGCCAGGCGCGTCCAACGGAGTGCGGCCGGTGGCACCGACGAGGAGGGCATCGACGGAGTCGAGGACCGGGTAGCGGTCAGACATCTGCGGCCTCCATCTCGGCCAGCAGGGACGCCGGCCAACGGCCGCCGCACAGCACCACGTCGGCGACGATCTGGTCGTCGACGACGTCGAGCAGGTGGGTGTGGTGGGCGGCGTGCGGGATCCCGCCCTCGGTCCACGACAACGTGTAGTCCACGACCTCCCCCTTGCTGGTGGGCTCGCGGCGCAACTGCTCGAACGCGCCGGGGTCCGCGAACCACCCGCGGTAGGTGTCGCGGATCTGGTCCGCGCCGGCGCGGTGGAAGCGCCAGTTCGGCACGGTGGCGTCCAGAGTCGCGTTCGGCGCCCAGGCGTCACACTCGTCGATCCGGCCGGAGCAAACGGCTTCCAGGAAGCGGTCGACCGCTGATGGCTGGGACATGTTCGGCTCCTCGGCTCGGCTCATTCTGACAGGACCGAGCGTGCCGGGACAGCCTTGCAGTGCGCTTGCAGTCCGGGGAGCTGGCAGTCCGGCGGTACGGTTCGCGAATGTTTGGTCGCCACCGGTCACCGATTCCAGAAGATCCCTCTGTTTCGGTCGTGGAGCGCATCCTTTCGATCGCGACCGAAAGGGCCTCAGGGGCGATTCCCACCCAAGGACGCCGCGCCGTCGTCGATCGTGCCGTCTGGTTCTGCGCCTGCGTGACGGACAACGGCGCTGATGCTCCGACCTGGTTGATCTACGACACCGACAACGGCGGACTCGGATGGTGCAGGGTTGGCAACGATGACGACATGGACGACCTCGTGGACGCCAAGGAACTGTTCGGCGACCACGTCCATCCGGGTCAGGTAGCGGAGTGGTTGCAAGGCGCGGATCCACGCCGTGTGTTCGGCCTCGGCGACGCAGAGGCGCTTCGTGAGCTCGGGCGAAAGATCCGCGAACTGCACGAGGACTGAACGCGCTCCCCGCGCTTCCGCTCATCGACGCGACCGCGCGGTCCGCGGGATGGTCGAGCGCATCGTCCTGAACGTGACCAACTGCTGCGACGATCTGCGCATGAACCATTTCGACGCCGATGCCGCGATTGACGTTGGTGCCTGGGACCGGCGGTACGCGCGAGTAGTCGACCTTCAGGTCGAAGGTGACATTGCCGCAGCGTTGATCGATCCCAACGGGGACGGCGCCGACCTGAACGTCAGCATCTACACCTGCATCGATGGGGTGTGGAGCGAGGCTGGCAGTGGGAACGGCGAACTCAGCATCCCCGGTTGGTTTCGCACGACCTGGACTGATGACGACCGGCTGATCCTGACTCGCACGGACGGCGAGGACGAAGACCACCCCTGCTGACCGCCCGCTCATCGGCAAAGCGGTGGTCAGTCCGGCGACGAGCCGAGTGCCTAGGTGCCTAGGGCAGGGGATGAAGCCAGCGCAGGTGCCCGCGCTGAATTTCCTCCCAGATTTCGTGCGCTGCCAACAAGGCCTCGTCCGGATCCGGATACCACGCCCGGTAGCGCTTTCGGATCGGTCTCCAGTCGCGATAGCTGCGGAACACCGTCACCTTTCGGACCGGCGACTTGCGACCAATGCGAGGTCCGATGAAATCGTTGACCACCAGATCGAAAACGAAGCCTAGAACGGTCGTCGAATTCCATTCCCGCGCATACACGCCGCGCATTGCCACGGTTACCTCATACTCGAACCCATCGGGACCGAGGGCGGTGAGCACGATTCTGGGCTCCTCGGTTTCTTCCCCGCCTGAGTTGTCCGCCACAGTTTCATTGTGCAGGACTGAACACAGCTCTCCTTGGCCGGACGCTCGGCGGCAGATCCGGACGTGGGGACATATCCTCGAACACATGTCAGCGAAGTGGACACGGACGCACGACGCTGTCGGAACGCAGGAGGCGCTAAGCGCCGTCGATCACGGGACCCCGTGGGCGATTCTCTGGTGCGGCGGTGGAGTCTCACGGTCAAGCGACACCCCGGTGGACCAAGATGGTGTGGCCCATGTGCGCCGCCACCTGATCGAACCTGCTGAGCGAGAGCGGCTTTTCAAGAAGGCTCAGCGCAAGGGACGGACCAAGACCGTCGTGATGGCGGAACGGTGGGAGACCGCCAACCAGGACCCCCTGATCATCTTCTACGAAACTGGTCCGTACCTGCTGCCCGAGCGCGACGAACCGACCCGGCTCTAACTCGTCTCCGCTCTGGTGCGCTCTCATCGGCATGGGCGTGCGGGTCCGCTGTCTCACTACTGACTTGCTCCGGGCATGCCGCTGGCCCCGCTGGTGGGCGGGGTGCGGGACGGGGAGCTATTCGTCAGGGTCGGGCGACCGGGGTGGGTCGAGGGCGCGGGTGCCGTCGGGTCCGACGAGGAAGTGTCGGTCGTTCGGGCTGGTCCAGAGGTAGTGGCCGGGCAGGACGATCGTGTAGCGCCATCGGCTGTGGGTCTTGGCGCGGTGATGTCGTCGGCACAGCGGGACCAGGTTGCAAGGACACGTCACACCGCCCTGCCCATGGGGTTTCGCGTGGTCGAGGTCGCAAGCGGTGGCTTGCTTTGGACAACTCGGGAACCGGCACTGGTGGTCCCTGAGCTCGACGCGGCGACGAATGCGGTCGGGGATCTCGTAGGAGTCGACCGGGACGCAATCAGCAAGGTCGATGACCGGTCGCACGATGATCGTGGTGTCGCGGGCGCGGAGCCATTCCTTGATCTGCGCGATGGAGATCGGTGCACGGCCTTGGTCCCAGCGGCCGACGGGGTTCGCGAACGGGTTGTCCTCATCGTCAGAGGTCAGGGTGGTGTCGGTGATGTGGACACTCAGTTCGACCTTGCGGCCGGGTGACTGGGCCACGACTTCACCGGTTTCCTCGTCGGTGAACAGCAGGTCCAGGGACAGGTCCTGGCGGGCGATGTCGCCGAGCGACCGGGCCCGCCGCACGCCCAGCGACGAGTCGTCGCCGAGCTTCCCGCGCTGGATCGCGCGCCGATTGAGGGCCTGGTCGACGTCGTGACCGTCGGCAGCGTCCACCGTCGCGTCGACGCGGACGCGTCCGTGCTGGTCGATCTGATCGAGATGGACGTCAACGAACAGCTCCTCGTTGGCGGCCTGGCGTTCGGCTTCGGCGCGTTCGGGGTCGAACCTGATCACCGCTTCCTGAACCAGCCGTTCCAGCTGAGCCCACCCCACACCGCCGACGGCAGCGAGTTGGCGGTCCACGAAGGCAGCCGCTTCAGCATTCAAGGGGTGGGTGAGGTCGGCGATGCGTTCGGCCCGCCAGGGCTCCAACCTGCCCTCGACCACTGCTGCATAGATGTTGGGGAGGCGCCAGGCGCACTCGATGATCCGTCCGACGTACGCCCGTCCACCGTCAGGGGACCTGCCGAGGACGGCGATGAGTTCCATCAGGTTGAACTCACTGACCAGGGGTGCGCCGGCGCCGGCGATGGGGACGCCGGTGTCGATGATCCCGTCGACGATGGTCGCGGCTTGCTCGGGGCTGGTGACGATGTTGCGCGTGGCCCAGGTCGCGATGTCGATCCATTCCTTGACCAGCGCAGCCTGGCGGACCTTGACGCCCTCGCTGAGATCGGACAGCAAGGCCCGGTCAGAGCGGGTGTCGGTTCCGAGATCCATACATGTATTACATCACCGACCACCGACATCGCGAAGCGGCGGAAACCCGCCTGTGGACAGGCGAAAGTCCCCAAACGGGCTGTGGAGAGTTCGTGGTCAGGCCGGGGGGTTTCGAGGCTCGCTTCGCTCGCACCTCAACCACCGGCTCGCCAGATTTCGTTCGCACCTCAACCACCGGGCCCGCCAGAATTCGTTCGCACCTCAACCACCGGGCTCGCCAGAATCCGCTCGCACCTCAACCACCGGGGCGGCGTCTCGATACGCGGCTCGCTGGCGCTCCCCGCTACTCGACGAACTTGCGCGGCCCCGCACTCGCCGCAACTCGACGAACTTGGGGGTTACGCAAGACTCCTCGCGTGCAGGTCGAACTGGAGGACGTCACCCCGCTCCGCTTCCCCGACGGCTCCCCCGTCCGCGCGGCCTCCGCTGTCGCCCCCTTCGGTGCGGGATTCCTCGTCGTTCAGGACGACGCGACGCACGCGGCGTGGTGCACGCCCGACCGGGTGACGGCAGTCCGGCTCCTCGATCCGGTCGAGGGCCTCGACACGTTCGAGAAGCACTCCGGCACGAAGCACCTCAAGCCCGACCTCGAGGCGGCCTGCCCGCTCGAGATCGACGGCCGGCCCGCCGTCCTGATGATGGGCTCCGGTTCATCGGCAGCACGGATGCGCTGGGTGCTGGTCGTCCTTGAGGACGGCCAACCGGGGGTCACCGTCACCGACATGACGCCGCTGTACGCAACGGTCGCGGAGCAACTGCAGGTCGATCCCGACGTCCTCAACCTCGAAGGCAGTTGTCTGGTTGGGGGCAAGCTGCGCTGGTTCCACCGCGGCCTGCCGGCGGCCGGAATGCCGTCGGGAAGCGTGGACCTCGACCTCGCACAGGTGCTCGCGGCCATGACCGGCCAGCTACTGCCGCAAGCCGTCGAGGTCACGAGCTCCCGCAGCTACGACCTCGGACAGAGCCACGGCATCGGACTGGCGGTCACCGACGCCGTCGCCCTGCCTGACGGCAGCGTGCTGGTGAGCGCCGCCGCCGAGGACAGCCCCAACGTGATCGACGACGGCCCCGTCACCGGCAGCGCGCTGGCGCTGCTCGTCAACGACGTCGTCACAGATGTCTTACCCCTGCCGCTGATCAACGGCGAGGTTGCCAAGGTCGAGGGCCTGATGGTCATCGAGGACGACGGTGACCCGAAGCAGGGCACGATCCTGCTGCGTGCGGTCGTCGACGTGGACGATCATCTGGCGCCGTCGCTCGCACTCCGACTGCGCCTACGGCCCGCCGGGGTTTGAACCCGGGCCGTGGGGAAGGGTGTCCCCATGGATTCTGCTGTTCTGGGGCGGCGAGCCCTGCTTCTTGGTGCCGCCGCGACGACGCTCACTGGCTGCAGCGGCAGCTCCTCCGACCCGAAGGCGGGAGCCTCGTCCAGCCCGTCGTCATCCGGGCCGATCATCCACGGACAGGACGCAGGGACGGTCATCCTCGACGCGGACATCGACGCGCTGATGGGCGAGCTCAATGGTGCACTGACGGCCAGGGACCCCCGCGCGATGGCGGCGCTCATCCCCGGCCTCGACGTCAGCGTGTGGCAAGGCCGGCTGGACACGCTCGCGAAGTTCCCGGTCAAGGAACTGCGCTTCGGCGTCGACCGGACGTATCTCGGACGGCAGAGCAACGCCAGCGGCGGCCCGCTCAACACCGACCTGTCGCTGTTCCTGATCCACCAGATCGAGGGCGCCGACGGCCTCCCGGTCGTCCAGCAGTACTCCGCGAAGATCAGCAAGGACGGCCCGAAGGCAGCCCTGGCGCTCAGCGACGTCGAAGGTCCCGACGGCTACAACTCCCCCGCCCCGTGGGACCTCAAGGGCGACTGGCAGGTGCTGACCGCCGAGCACGCGGTGCTGGCGTTCCGCAGCAGTGACCGCGCCGCGGCCCAGCGCTGGCTCAAGCCGCTGAGCGAGGGCGTTGGCCGCGCACTCCAGGTCATCACTGCGCCGGGTGGCGCCACCAAGGTGCTGCTCACGATGGACAAGCCCGACAGTCCGCTGTTCCTCGCCGGCAAGGCCGCGAAGGACTCGGTGGTCCGCGACCGCGCCGGGTTCGCCTCGATGGCCGACTACCTCGACCCCGAGAAGCTCACCGTCGAGGACGAGACCGGCGGCAAGGGGGTGCCCTTCTACACCGGTCGGATCGTCATCCACCCGACCTTCATCACCGGCGACGGGTACGCCAGCGACCTGGCGGCCCACGAGACGGCCCACGCCCTGGCGGGGCAGTGGGGCTTCGAGAACCCCACCTGGGCGACCGAGGGGTTCGCCATGTGGGTGGAGTCCGACGGTGGCTCCGGCGTGATGAGTCGCTACGGCGGCACGATCCGCAGCGCCTTCCCGTCCTACCGCGCCCGAATGAAGGGCAACGAGGGCCTCAGCCCCGGCGACTTCCAGAGCGGGAACGTGAACGCCAACTACTACTGCTCCGCCGCGATCTTCGCCTACGTCGAAGACGTCCACGGCCGGGCGAAGATGCTGGACCTGATCCGCGAGCTCTACTCGAAGTACAGCGCGGTCGACCAGTCCATGTTCAAGAAGGTGGGCGCCCGCAACCTCGGCGACCTGATGGCCAAGACGGCGGCGTGGCTGTGAGGGCGCGTCGCGGCTCGGCCGCCGCGCTCGTCGTACTGCTGGCTCTCGGCGCTGGGGCATGCAGCGGCGATCCCGAGGACACCTCCGGCAAGCCGACGGCTCAGGCAACACCGGACAAGCCGCCCACCGGCGTCGACCCGGCATGGCTGATCCGATCGACCGGAACCCGCGAGTCGACAGAGTACGAAGCCGAGGAGCAGGCCCTCTTCGTCGACGGCGACGTCGGCGTCTACGCCGCCTACGACACCATGCTGGGCGTTTCCCTCGACGACGGTTCGACCGTCTGGTCGAACCCGATCGACCTGCGCGGCGAGGTCCCGAGCGCGATGGGCAGCAAGGCCACCGCCGACCACCACTGGCACTTCACGAGCTATCAGCCCTTCGACGCCGGTGACCGGAGCGGCCATCGCCTCTACACGATCGACGTGCGGGACGGCACGATCGTCAACGACGTCGAACTCGACACGTACCCCAAGGCTCCACTGATCAACGTGGACGGCACGGACTACCTCGCCATCGACGAGAACGTCTATCGGATCAGCGCGGGCGGGATTCTCGTATCGGTCTGGTCCGTCCCGACGACTCTGGGACAGGCTTCCATCCAGGACCTCGCACCGGTGAAGGGGACCTCGTCGCTGACGATCGCCCTCGGCACCTACAACGGCAGCCCCCAGACCTACGTCGGCTACGACACGGCTACCCAACAACAGCGGTGGATCCGCACCGCAGAAAAGATTGCCTCCTCCGCGCCGGGCGACGCCGCGGACGTCGGCATGGTGGGCGACGGCCGACTCCTCTCCCAGCGGTTCTACCGGGGCGGCGACGAGTGGCAGTACGTGTGGCTCCTCGATCCGGCGACGGGCGCAACCCGGTTCAGCCAACAACTCCAGGCTGACGCGATCAAGGGGAACGCGGAGCACCGGTTCCATGTCTGGACCAACTCCATCGGCCCCGAGAACCCGTACAGCGTCCAACTCGACGGCGACGACCTGCTCACCGAGGACGGCGAGGCCGTCACCCGTTTCAGCCTCGCCACCGGCGAGGTCCTGTGGCGCTACGACCTGGGCGAGTTCCCGCACTTCGGGCCGCTCAGCGACGACGGGAACCAACTGCTGGTCAACGTCCCCGGCAACACCAACGGCTCGTTCCTGTTGCTCGACGCGGCCACCGGCAAGAAGGTGACGGGCTGGAGCCTCCCCAGCGAGTACGCCGAAGGGTTGGCGTCCGCGCCGTTGATGACCGTGACCGACAAGGGCCTGCTGCTCGGACGCAACCAGAGCATCCTGTCCGGAGTGGTCAACGACGACGCGGTGCCCACCGACGCACTGAACGACGTCGGCGCCTTCACCTACCGCTACTGACGGCCGCTACATCGCCGGCGCAGACAGGTACACCGACTTGATCTCGGTGTACTGCGCGAGCCCTTCGGGACCGAACTCGCGGCCCGTGCCCGAGGCCTTGAAACCGCCGAACGGCGCCGCGAAGTCCATCGTGTACGTGTTGATCCCGTAGGTCCCGGTCCGCACCCCGCGGGCCACCTCGAGGCCGGCTTCGTGGTCCGCGGTCCAGACCGTCCCGGCGAGTCCGTACTCCGAGTCGTTGGCGATCCGCACGGCATCGGCCACGTCGTCGTACGCAATGACCGACAGGACGGGACCGAAGATCTCCTCCTGCGCGATCCGCATCTTGTTGTCGACGTTCGCGAAGACGGTGGGCCGGACGTACCAACCCTTGTCGAGGCCGTCGGGACGACCGTCGCCACCAGTCAGCAACCGGGCGCCTTCGTCCTGGCCGATCCGGATGTACGACGCCACGCGCTCCTGCTGGCGCGCCGCAACCATCGGACCGATCTCCGTGGCCGGGTCCATCGGGTCGCCGACGACCATGCCGCCGATGGCGGAGGCGAGGGCCTCGGCGAACGCGTCGTGGCGTTTGCGACTCACCAGCACGCGGGTCTGGGCGACACACGCCTGGCCGGAGTTCATCACGCCGAGGAACTTCAGGCCCTCGATCGCGGCGGTCTCGTCGGCGTCGTCGAGGATGATCGCGGCGGACTTGCCACCGAGTTCGAGGGAGACCCGCTTCAACTGCTGGCCGCAGATGGCACCGATCAGGCGCCCAGCAGCGGTGGATCCGGTGAAGGCGACCTTGTCGACGCCGGGGTGCCGCACCAGGTGCTCGCCCACTTCGCGACCACCGGCGACGATGCTGACCACGCCTTCTGGAACGCCCGCCTCGATGAGCATCTCGGCGAGCAGGTAGCAGTCCAGCGGCGTCTCGGGCGCGGGCTTCACGACGACCGTGCAGCCGGTGAGCAGCGCCGGGATCAGCTTGGACAGCACCGTGAACTGCGGGACGTTCCACGGCGGGATCGCGGCCACCACGCCGACCGGTTCGTGCCGCACGAGGACGTCGGTGCCGAGCACGCCGGGGCGCGTCGACTCCCACGGGAACTCCCGGGCGATCGCGAGGAACGCCTCGATCTGCATCCACGGTGCCGGTGCCTGCGCGAGGCTGCTGAACGAGATCGGCGACCCCATCTCGGTGCTGATCACGGTCGCCATCTCGTCGAGCTTGGCGGCGTAGAGACCCGACAGGTTCTGGACGATCGCGATCCGCTCCTCCGGCGCCATCCGCGGCCACGGGCCCTCGTCGAAGGCCTTGCGGGCAGCGGCGACCGCGGCATCGATGTCCGCCGTCGAACCTTCCGGCACCCGCGCCACGACCTCCTCCGAGTGCGGCGAGACCACCTCCAGCACGGCGTCGGTCGCGGGCTTGCTCCACGTGCCACCGATGAAGAGGGCGTCGCGGTCGAGAGTCATGGGGGTCTCCGTTTTCGTTTGATCGAACTTGTCGAGATCTCAGGGGGCGAGGTCGAACCAGTCGGCGAAGCCGCTGGGGTCATGGCGACCGAGGGCGCCGTGCTCGAAGAGCCCCCAGCCTTCGGCACCACCGGATACGTCGACTCCGGCGCCGTGGGCGACGGCATGTCCGACGTGGTCGATCACACCGAACATCACCCGCCCCGCAACGGCCGGGTCGTTCATGTCGTAGGTGAGCCGCTCGGTGAAGCCGGCGCCCTTCCAGACGCCGTGCGTCCAGTCGGAATCGCCGCCGTACCCACCACCGACATGGATGGGTACCGGCAACTTCGAGCTGACTTCCAGCACCAGCGATTCGCCCGAGGGAGTGGTGCAGTGGATGGTCGCGCCGGTCGGGATGCGGGTGCCCGGCGTGTAGCGGATCTCGACGCGCGGCCAGCCGAGTTGCTCGACCCGGCCGTCCTTCCAGATCCGCGTGCAGTCGTTGAGCGTGCGGAAGCCGTCGGGCGTCTCCTGGATGATGATCACGACGCAGAAGTCGTCGAAGCGCATCGGGACGTAGAGCCACCACATGCCCTCGAAGGCCGGGTCGGCCGGCTTGCCGCCCGGCGCCGCTTCGCCCACTGGGCGGACTCCCCACGACCGGTCCCGCGAACCCACCCAGCGGTCGGGTGTGACCGCGATGTCGGCGCCGTCGACAGCGATCGTGCCCTCCCAGGTACCAACCTGCGCGAACCGCTGGGCGTCGAGGATGGTGTTCGCGCCCTGGCGCATCACATGCGGCAGTTCCTGAACGACGTCGAAGGAGCCCTCCCACGTCAGGTCGAGGGCGATCCCCTCGGTCTCCTCGAGCACCACGCGCAGCTTCCGCAGCGGCTCGAGGATCTCGATCCGGTAGTTGCCGACCTGCTGCGCCATCCGGTCCGCGCCACGCGGATCGGCGGCGTCGCCGAGGTGCAGGGCCGTCTGCTCGCGCCGCCCCTCGACCTCCCGGCTCAGCAGGACGAAGGCGTCCTTGGTGCCGAGGTTCGGGTAGAACCCGAGCCCGGTGATCAGGAACAGGTCACCGGTGCGGTCGTGGGCATTGAGGTAGCAACGGTCGTAGAAGTTGCGGTCGCTGCTGCCGGCCCACGCGATGGGGCGCGGCAACTGGTGGATCGGGTACTCGTCGAGCGGACCGAGGCCGACGTACTCGTCGTGAAGGCTCATGCGCCGACCTCCGCGAGCATCGCCTCGAGCAACGGCCGGTGGTGGAAGACGGACTCGGGATCCTCGGGACGTGCGATCTCACCGAAGTGGATCTGGCGCGCGCTGGTCCGCAGGAAGACGCAGCCCCAGAGCACGGCCGCATGGAGCTGGTACCAGGTCAGGTCGCCGACCTCGACGCCACTGGCCGCCGTGTACGTCGACGCGACGTCCTCGGCGCGCAGGACGTCGGGCATGCCGGGCACCCCCAGGCTGGTGGCGATCGTGTCGAAGACCCGGTGCGCGAAGACCATCCACCCCAGGTCCAGCTCGCGCGGGCCGATCGTCGCCATCTCCCAGTCGAGCACGGCCACGGGCGTGAAGTCCTGGAACATCATGTTGCCGATGCGGGCGTCGCCCCAGACCAGGACGGGGTCACCCTCGTCGGCAGGCAGGTTGGCCTCGAGCCAGGCGAGCCCGCGCTCGATGAGCGGTGAGGGCTGGCTGTCGGCGTCGGCGCGCTGCGCGAAGTCGTACCAGGAGCGGGTGCGGGCCAGGTTTCGCGCCAGCGGAGTCGCACCGTCGGCCCCGGTCACGGCCGGGTCGAGGAAGGCGAAGGTGGTGGCCGCGTCCGGGATGGCGTGCAGCTTCGCGAGCACCTCGACGCTCGTGTCCTGGAGGTGCCGTTGCTGCTCGGGCGTCGCGTCGTGGAACCAGTTGTCGCCGAACGTGTAGGGCAGCACATCGGGCGGGACGATGCCCTCGATCCGCTCCATCAGGAAGAACGGAGTGCCGAGCACCTCACCCGTGGGCTCGAGCCAGCTCACGGCCGGCACGGGCACGTCGGTGAGTTCGGCGGCGAGCCGCATGGCGTCGTACTGGTCGCCGAGGCGGTACTCCTCGAACACCGGCAGGTCCTCGGGCGCCGGCGCGACCCGGGCGACGTACGCGCCGGTGACCCGCTCGCCGTTCTCCGTCACCGTGACGTCGAGCAGCACGGTCTCACTGGACATCCCGTTGCTG
The DNA here is from genome assembly GCF_014108865.1 of Nocardioides sp. WS12. Classification (NCBI taxonomy): domain Bacteria; kingdom Bacillati; phylum Actinomycetota; class Actinomycetes; order Propionibacteriales; family Nocardioidaceae; genus Nocardioides; species Nocardioides sp. WS12. Next base: position 4,578,919 of record NZ_CP053928.1, read on the forward strand.
TCGACCCCGGCGAGCAGGGACACCGTCGGGTCGGACCCGGCGGGCAGCACGGTGGCCAACCAGGCTTCGAGCTGGTCGTGAACCGCCGACTGGTCGCGGCTCGAGCGCTGCAACGTCATCTCGGCAGGCAACTCTGACTGCGACATGGGGGGCCTCCTGGATTCAGCCTGTTAGAACGTGTTCTAGTTGTCAACGGAGGATTACGGTACCTTCGGTGTCGTAATAGGGGAAGAGGTCATGGGGAAAGACATCGACGAAGTGGTCCGCGGCGCCGGCAGGCCGCGAGATCCACGCATCGAACAGGCGCTCCTGGTCGCCGTACGCGACCTGCTGGTGGAAGGCGGCTATGCCGCGGTGACCGTCGCGGCCGTCGCCGACAGAGCAGGTACGACGAAGGCGGCTCTGTATCGACGGTGGCCCGCGCTCCCCCACCTGATCCACGAAGCCGCGTTCCCCGGCGAGCTCGCCGAGGACCTCGTGCTGGGAAACGACCTCGCCACCGACATCACCGGCGTCGTCCGTGGAACGCGCGACACCCTCTGCTCACCGATCGGCGCAGCGGCGCTGCCCGGCCTGCTCGCCGAAGTGGGCGCGTGGCCGGACCTGCACGCCGCGATGATGCGGCGGTTTGCAGGGGTGTTCGCGGCCCTCGAGGACCGCCTGCGCACAGCCGTGGCCAACGGCGACGCCCATCCCGAGGCGCGCGCGGACGACGTACTGCGCCTGGCGATCGGGGCCGTGCTCGCCGGCCTCCTGCTGACCCCCAGCGAACTCGACGACGCCTGGGTCCACCGGACGTCGGCGACACTGATCCGCAGCCTTCGCCCCTGACTGCGTGACAAACCCCAAGTCGACGGCGACAAACCCCAACTCGGGCGAGACAAACCCCAAGTCGGCGAGGGGTCAGCTGGAGACGACCTCGACCCGCTGGAACTCCTTGAGCTCCGTGTAGCCCGTGGTGGCCATCGAACGCTTGAGGGCGCCGACGAGGTTCATCGTGCCGTCGGCGACGCGGGACGGGCCGAAGAGGATCTCCTCGATCGTGCCGACCTGCTCGAGCTGCACGCGCTGGCCGCGCGGGAGGTCAGCGTGGTGCGCCTCGGCACCCCAGTGGAATCCGCGACCCGGTGCGTCGGTGGCGCGCGCGAACGGCGAGCCCACCATCACGGCGTCCGCCCCACAGGCGATCGCCTTGGCCAGGTCACCGGAGGTACCGATGGATCCGTCAGCGATCACGTGGACGTAGCGGCCGCCCGACTCGTCGAGGTAGTCGCGGCGCGCGGCGGCGACGTCGGCCACGGCGCTGGCCATGGGCACGGCGACACCGAGAACGGTGCGGGTCGTGTGGGCGGCGCCGCCACCGAAGCCGACGAGCACACCGGCAGCACCCGTGCGCATCAGGTGCAGTGCGGCCTGATGGGTCGCGCAGCCGCCGACGATGACCGGGACATCGAGTTCGTAGATGAACTCCTTGAGGTTCAGCGGCTCGGCCTGGCTGGAGACGTGCTCGGCGGAGACGGTCGTGCCGCGGATGACGAAGAGGTCCACGCCGGCGTCGGTGACGACCTTCGCGAACTCCTTGGTGCGCTGCGGCGACAACGAGCCGGCCACGGTCACGCCGGCGTCGCGCATCTCGCGCAGGCGCGCGGTGATGAGTTCGGCCTTGATCGGCTCGGTGTAGATCGTCTGGAGGCGACGGGTTGCCTCCTCGCCCTGCAACCCGGCGACCTCTTCGAGCAACGGCTCCGGGTCGTCGTACCGGGTCCAGAGACCCTCGAGGTTGAGCACGCCGAGACCGCCGTGGCGGCCGAAGGCGATCGCGGTCGACGGCGACATCACCGAATCCATCGGCGCGGCGATGATCGGCAGCGTGAAGGGGTACGCGTCGATCTGCCAGTCGATGCTGACTTCCTCCGGGTCACGCGTGCGCCGCGAGGGCACGATGGCGATGTCGTCGAAGGAATAGGCACGACGCGCGCGCTTCGCACGGCCGATCTCGATGTCACTCACCGGAGAAGGGTACCGGTCGCCCCGTTCAGGCGAGGGCCTCCATCAGCGGTGCCGCGATCACGTCGTGCACCTGGGACTTCAGCCGGGCGAGCGAGACGATCGCGGCCAGGCTCTCGCCGACCTCTTCGGTCCGTACGAGGTGGTGGTTCGGAAGCCCCAGGAACACCGGAGTGGTCCCGTCGTGCACCGCCCAGGCCGGCACCGTCTGGCCTGGCAGGAACGCGAAGGCGACCCGTAGTCGGCCCACCTTGCGCGCCAGTCGTTGGGTGCCCTCGATGGCGGTGGCGACGTCGGTGCGCGGCCGCGCGTCGATGGCGAAGGCCCGTTGGCGGACAGCGAGTCGCCAGAACACCAGCGCGTCCGCCTGCTGTTTCCGGGGTACGACGAACGCCTCCTGGTGGCGCACCCAACTCTGGATGACCGGGTCGGCCACCGGGGTCGCGATCCGCGTCAGCACGAACTTGGCCCGCTGGCCGGACGGCGTCAGCGCCTTGGCGTGGCGACTGTGCACCGGCTGCCAGCCGCTGACCGGGCCGCCGTCGACCCAGTGCACGGGAGCGCCGACGAGCCGCTCGAGGACGCGGTCGTCGAGGCCTGCCTGCAGAATCGTTGAGGTGTCGCGCGGCATCCGCCGCCTCCGTCGAGTCGGGTGTCTAGCCGAAACGTCCATGGACGTAGTCGGATGTACGTGAGTCCCGAGGATTGCTGAACATGGCCTCGGTGTCGCCGTACTCGACGATGACACCGGGGGTGTTCATTGCTGCGAGGAAGAACGCGCACTTGTCGGAGACACGTGCCGCTTGTTGCATGTTGTGCGTGACGATGACGATCGTGACCTGACCACGCAGTTCGGCGATCGTCTCCTCCACGCGGCGCGTGGAGGTCGGGTCGAGGGCCGAGCAGGGCTCGTCCATCAACAGGACTTCAGGGGCGATGGCCATCGCCCGAGCGATGCAGAGGCGCTGCTGCTGGCCACCGGACAGGCCACCACCGGGCTGGTGGAGACGGTCCTTGACCTCGTCCCACAAGGACGCCTTGCGCAGGGAGTCCTCGACCAGGAAGTCCTTCTCGGCCTTGCTGGCCTTGATACCGGTGAGGGCGAGGGACGCGATGGTGTTCTCGTAGATCGACATCGCCGGGAACGGGTTGGGCTTCTGGAAGACCATGCCGATCCGGCGACGCGCGTGGGTGACCCGCTGGTCGGGGCCGTAGATGTCCTCGTCACCGAGGATCACCTGGCCGGCCAGGGAGGCCGACGGCACCAGCTCGTGCATCCGGTTGAGGATCCGCAGGAACGTCGACTTGCCGCAGCCGGACGGTCCGATGAGGGCGGTCACCTGGCCTGCGGGCATGGTCAGCGAGACGCGGTCGAGGACCTTGCGCTCACCGAACCATGCCGTGATGTCCTCGGCCCGCAACTCGGCGGCGTTGGCGCCGGCCACCCGTTGGGCCAGCAGGTCGGGCACCGGCGCATAGCCCTCCGCCGGCGCGGGTCGCTCACCGCCGGTCCGACCGGTGAACATGCGTCGCTTGCCGGGACGGGTCGCGGGCACCGCGAGGGGCGGCACCACCGGAATGGTCTGGGTGGCGTCTTCTGGCGGTGCGTAGCTGAGCGCTTCGTAGTCGGTCATGGTGATTCCTGTCGTGCGGGCCGGACTAGAGGGTGTTCGGCAAGAGGTCGGTGACGCGGTCGGCACAGGCCAGCGCGATCATGGAAATGACGGGGATGAAGACGACCCAGGTCGCCATCACGTTCCACCGCTTGGCCGCCCAGACCGCAGCGATCGATGCGGCGACCAGCAGCTGGATGAGCCAGGACAGCGAGAAGACCCGGGAGTCGTCGCCGGTGAGCATCCGCTCGTGGGGGTCGACATAGCCTTCGGCGATCGCCACCGGCGGCCGCGGGAACGCAGTGCTGGTCAGCTCGGCGTCGACCATGAGCACCCCGCTGGGCTGGAAGGGCCGCCCGTTCGAGGTGATCAGGGTGAGGCGACCGTCCTTGCCCGGCTCGAGGGCTGGCAGTTTCTGCTCGCCCACCCGTGCGCCGAGCACCCGATACGCCGACGTCCCCTGGCCGGTGCTCACCTTCACGGTGTCTCCCGGGCGGAGCATCTCGAGGTAGCGGAACACGCCGCCGTACGCCGCCGAACGGCCAACGAGCACGGAAGCGCCCGCCTGGCCCGGGAAGGGCGTGTCGCGCCGGTGTCCGACGCCCAACTTGGTCTGTCGGGAGCTCGATCCCTCGACGACGACCTCACGGATGTCGAGTCGCGGAATCTCCAGGACAGCAATCGGGGTGCCCGCCTCGACGAGTTCGCCGTTGACGTCGCGCTGTCCGATCGGCACCGAGCCCTCGGCGATCGACAGTCGCACCTGGTCGTAGAGCCGGTGTTGCGCCGTGAAATGCTGGACCTGGCTGACGACGGTCAGGTTGAACAGCAGCGCCAGCAGGATGATCGAGAGCATCGAGAGCGCGTACGACCCGACCACGGTTCGCCAGTCGGGCGGCGTCGGATTCGCGACCTTGGACAGCCTCGGCAGCCCGGTGGGCCAGAACTTCCGGGGGCTCTTGTCGCGCAGCGCCCTGCCCTCGGTGCGTCGATCCTCCGTCGCCGTCGTCACGGTGCACCTGGCGCTGGCGGGACCGGGGGCTCCGCCGTCACCGGCGGGGCCGCAGCCGCGCGGGGAGGAGTGCGGCCGCTGTCGAGGGCGCGTGCCGCCAGCGGCGGACCGAGCACGAGCACGGCGAGCAGCAGGACACTGATGAGCAGCGCCAATTGCGCCGTACCCCAGGTCTTCTGGCCGGTGAGGTTGTACGGGTTGGCGCTGGCGTTGGGGTCCCCCGAGCCGGCCGCCGCACCCTGGTCGCCCGTGCACAGGCCGGTCACCGGATCACAGTTGGTCGCGGCACCCGGGGTGGCCGTGGGTACGGCGCCCGCTCCCGCGCCGGGTACGGCGCCTGTGTCGGTGCCCGTTCCGGTGCCGGTGCCGGTGGGCGCGGCCGGAGTCTTCCCCGGTCCGCCGGTGCCGATCGCGTTGATCCACGGCGCCTGGCACGCGGCGTCACAGCCAGCCGGGAACGGCGCGCTCTTGATCAGCTGGTTGTTGTTCGGGCTGTCACCGGGCTTGAAGGTCGGGTTGTTGCAGGGGTTCGCTCCGCCGCTCTTCACACCGGCCTTCGTGGCGGCGATCTTCGCCTTGGTGTCGGCACCGATGCCGGGGACCTTGAGTACCTGGTCGAGTGCTGCGAGGACCAGGTTCATCGGCAGCGGCGAGTAACCGAGTTGACCCATCGTCCGTTGGCCCTCACACAGCACGAACTGCTCGAAGTACGCGAGGGTCGCGCCCTTGGCCTTGTTGAAGTTGCCGCGCGTCTGGGTCGGCTCGATCATGTAGGAGTACGCCGAGAGCGGGTAGCTGCGCGGATCCTTGTACGGGTAGACCGCCGTGAGGTCCTGCGACAGGTAGTTGGCGGAGCGCTTGTCGTTGTTGATCTTCGCCCGGGTCAGCGCCACGGCGACTGCATGCTCGGTCGGCAGGGTGTAGAAGCCAGCTGCGTTCTTGATCTGCGCCGACGGGAAGCCAAGGTTCTGCGCATACGAGTACTCGTCGTAGTTGATCGTGTACTGCGTACTCGCGGTGTAGGTCGTCACGCCGTCCGACTTGGACTGGGGAACGAACTGAGTTCCCTTCGGGCCGCCAACCTCAAGGTTCTTGGTCGGGAAGTACGAGGTCGCACGGCCGGGCTTGCAACCGCCGGTGGTGTCGCACAAGGCCTTGTACTGAGCGGGGAACTGGCGCAGCATCCACTGCGTGAACTGGGCCGTTGCGCCGGACCCGTCCGCTCGAACGACAACCGTGATTTTCTGTGCCGGGAGCGCAATGCCGGGGTTGGTCGCCTTGATCGCCGGGTCGTTCCACATCTGGATGCCGCCACTGAAGATCTTGGCCAGGGTCAGCTGGTCGAGCTTCAGCCCATCGAAGCGCTTTCCTCCGACGTAGAGGTGGTACATGAAGGCAGTACCCCCAGCGACGACTGGCAACATCGCGTAGCCGAACGACGGCTTGACGTTGTCCTGCGGATCCGCAGTGTCTCCCGTGTAGGGGATCTCGGAAACGGCGAAGTCGGCAAGGCCGTTGGCGAAGTCCTTGCGACCCTGCGACGAGCCGCCATCGTTGTAATTGACGGTGATGCCCTGGCCTTTGGCTGCGGCCTTCCAGTCCTCAACCGCATTCTTGGCCCACGAAGAACCGGACCCGGAGATCGCGGCGCTGGGAACGGCAGTCTTCACCGGCATCGCCAGCGCCGGAGCGGCCGCCGTGAGCGCGAGGAGCGCGGCGACGACGAAGCCGACACGGATCCGTTGGGAGCGCGGCCTGCGAGTGCGTTCGTTCATGACGAGTGGTCTCCTCGGGAGTCGAGCGTGTGAGCGGCGCGCAGCAGCTCGATCTGGTCGCGAATGACCTGGTGGTTGGACTCCACCCGGCTCTGGTCGCGGCGTGAGCGCGCCATCCGGCGGCGGAGTTGACGGGCGGTGAGCTCACCGGCCCGTTGACCACCGATGACGCGGGCCAGAGTGAACAGGATCAGGACGACGATCAGGAGCAGCGCCGCGGTCGCGAAGCCGCGAGTGACCATCGACGGTTGTGGCGCCTTGATGAACTCCAGTGCCTGCAAGGGAAGGGAGGTCTGCGGGCCGCTGAACGGGTTCCAGTTGGTGTTGGACGTCGCCCCGGCCGTCAGCAGCACCGGCGCCGTCTCGCCGATGCCGTGTGCCGTGCCCAGGATGATCGCGGTGGTGAGACCGGACCGCACCGTCGGCAGGACGACGTGGCGTACGACGGCCCATTGGCCGCCCCCGAGCGCCAAGCCCGCTTCGCGCAGGTTTCCCGGGACCAGGCGCAGGACGACGTCGGCCGACCGGATCATGATCGGCAGCATCAGGACGGTCAACGCCAGGGCAGCGGCGATCCCGTTCCGCTCCTTGGTGAAGAGCAGGATGATCGTCGCGTAGATGAAGAGTCCGGCCACGACCGAGGGCAGCGCGGTCATCGCCTCGACAACCGTCCGCACGAAACGCGCGAAACGACCTTTCACTTCGGAGAGGAAGAGCGCGGTCGCGATGCCGAGCGGAACGCTGATCGCCAGCGCGATCCCGATCTGCTCGAGGGTGCCCACCAGTGCGTGGAAGACGCCACCGGACGTGATCGGCGCCAACGGGCCGGTCAAGCCCATGTCGCTGGCGATGAAGTTGTGCTTGAGGTCCGTCCAGTCCATCTGGCGGTACACGCCCCAGCCGCGGAAGAAGACATAGCCGATGACCATCGCGAGCACGCCGGTGACCAGCGCACCGGTCGACCACAGCATCACCTGCCAGAAGCGGTCCGTGACGGCTCGCTTGTCCTCCGTGATGCTGATCAGCACGCTGTAGAACACGATGAAGAACACGAAGGACATGAGTGGGACCCAGCCCATGCCGACCATGCCGAGAACCGGTCCGAGCAGCAGGGCAGTCGAGACGGCCGCCGCGATCGACCCAGGCACCGAGTAACGCTCGTGCGCAGAAGCACCGACCCGGACCCGGGCCGGCTCGAGTTCGAGCGGCGGCAGGAGTTCGCGCGGCAGGACCGTCGTGGGCGCGGTCGTGGTCTGCGGACCGTCGGTGGTGCGGGCGTCGATGGTCTGCGTCATCATCCCTCGCTGTCGGCGCCGGAGCGCGATCGGGCGATGATCGACGACGCGGTGAAGTTGACGACCATCGTGAGGATGAACAGGGCCAGGCCAGCCGACATGAGCGCCGACATCGAATAGTCATTGGCCTCGCCGTACCGCTGGGCGATCATGGCGGCGATGGTGACCGCGCCGTTCTCGACGATGCGGAACTTGATCTCGAAGAGTGGCGCGATGATCAGGTACACGGCGATCGTCTCGCCGAGTGCGCGGCCGAGGCCGAGCATCACGGCACCGATCATGCCGCCCTTGCCGAAGGGCAGGACGACGTTGCGGATCATGCCCCACTTGGTGGCGCCGAGCGCGAACGCGCCTTCCTTCTCCCCCTGCGGGGCGCGAGAGAACGACTCGACCATGATCGACGTCTGGATCGGGATCACCATCAGCGACACGATGATGCCGGCGATGAGAAACGACGAGGTGTAGAGCGCCGGGTTGGGCAGCGGGTTCGCCGGATCGGCTCCCCGCACGTCGAAGATCGGGATCCAGCCGAAGTACTTGGCCAGGAACTCCGCGAACGGCACGATGTGCGGTTGAAAGTAGGCCAGGCCCCAGATGCCGTAGACGAGCGAGGGAACCGCGGCCATCAGGTCCACCATGCTGGTCATCAGTCGCCGGATCCTGCCCGTGGCGATCTCGGTGATGAAGAGGGCAGTGCCGATGGACAGGGGCACGGCCACCGTCAGCGCGACCAGCGCGATCACGACGGAGCCCGGCAGCACGGCGGCGATGCCGAAGTTGTTGGTCTCCGGCGACCACTCCTGAGTCGTGACCCATTTGCCGACACCGACCGAACTGATGGCGTCGATCGAGTTCACCGTGAGGAAGACACCGATCAGGACCATCAGCGCGAGCACGATGGTGCCGGCGGCCCGGCTCACCTGACGGAACACCTGGTCGATCGGCGCGTGCACGACCGGCACCTCGCGGGCGACGGCGTCGTCGAGGCCTGCTTCCGGATAGTCGGGCAGGACCGTCCCGGTCGCGGTCATCGTCCCACCACGAACCTGCCACGCAGCCGCATGATCGGGCCACCGAGTCCGGCGAACATGGCAACCGCCAGGCCGAGCGGGATCGTCCACCAGTCCCAGGTCTCAGTGCTGGCAGAGACCGCCATGATCTCGTCGGTCGCGATGGCCGGATTGGGCACGGGGGCCGCGGCGTTCGGGTCGGCGACGGGCGCGACGGCCGGCGGCGTGACTGCCTCCGGGGTGCCACCGGCACCCGCGCCGGTGTTACCCGGCCCGGGCGGGGCCACGACCACCGGTACTGCCTTGCGCAGCTCGGCGATGCCCGCCCTGGCCTGGTCCCGCAGCGTGTTCGGCAGTGGCGCATAACCAGGCGGCAGCTCCCCGGCTTCGAATCCGGGGACCTGTCCCTTCGTGGTGATGAACTCGAGCGCGTCGGCGTACACCTTGCGATCCGACAGCGGCAGTTCCGGATCCAGCGCGGCATAGACCGGCAGCGTGAGCGGGTAGGCGCCCGCAGCCAGGTCGGTGTCACCCGGGGTGTACCAGTTGACGGCGTCCTTCTCGAAGCGGTCAGCAGCCTTGCGCATCGACGCGACGTCCGCTCCGACGCACTGGTCGCCAGCACTGTTGCAAAGAGTCGCCGTCGGCACCCGCCACCGCGCAGCGGTGGCGCTGTCGGTGATCGCCATCAGGTTCAACTGCGTCGGGTTCTGCCGCTTCTTGTCGGCCTTGTACTTGCCCGGCGCGGGCTGGCACTCGTCATCGGTGTTGGACGGGCACCAGTCGCCGTACTTGTTGATCGGGATGTGGCCGCGACCGACCTCACGACCGGAGGACGGCATGCTCTCGGCCCGCGGCAACAGGTCGATGAGCGTGTAGGCGCGCTTGTCCGAGGTTCCGGGGAACTCCTGCCACGTCGGCAGCGGGTAGGGCGATCCCGGCGGCGGATACGTCGGGACCTGGTCCGTGTAGGTGGCCGCCTTGGTCGTCTCCTCGCGGTCCGCGTCCGCTTGCTTGCTGAGCTCGCTCTTCCGCTCCTCGCAGCCCACGTAGGTGCGCGTCGAGTAGAACGGGTTGACCTTGATCCCCTCGGCGTCGGGGCAGCCGTTCATGAACGCCCTGCCGTCGGGATCCGCCATGATCCATTGCCACACCCGGGTGGCGGCATCCGAACGCATGCCCTCGACGATCAGGTGGTCCAGCGACTGCCCCACGGCCGGGCCGAGGTGCGAGAGGTGCGGATTCAGGCGCTTGAACTCGGGGTCCTGGGTGAGGAACTGCGGACGCGGAGGCCGCCCCCAGGCTGCGATGGGGAGCTGCGCCGCATCGTCGAGGATCGCCTTGGAGTAGGACTGGGTGAGGAGCTTGGCCACCAGGCGCGCGTCGAGCTTGAGATCGCGCACGGGCGATCCCGCGCGCCGGTGGTCAGCGACCATCTGGTCCAGGTTGTCGTAGCCACAGCTCGTCCGCGCACCTTCGTCGGTTGTCGCGGGGTTGTCGATGCACGCCGGCTGGTAGGTCAGCTGGTAGCTGATCACGGGCGCAGCAAGCGCGAGCGGGACGGGCACGGCGGCCGCCGCCGGCGATTCCGAAGCCGCGATGGCCTGGTTCTGACCCGTGACGAACTGGGAGCGAGCGACCGGGTCGCTGATCTGGCTGTACCGCACGGCGATGTCGCGAGCGTCGCAGACGCCCGGCACCCACGACTCGGCAGCGGTGGTCAACATCTCCGACCCGCCGATCGGTGTACCGGCCTTGCCGCCGGGACAACCTGCTGCGACGTCCCGGAAGTCGAGGCGGACCTGGAGACGCTGCGCCCAGAGCGACGGCGAGATCGGGCCGGCGTTGCGCAGTTGCGGCAACAGTCGCGGCACGACCACCAACCAGCAGGGGCGGGTGCTCGGCACGCCAGCCCGCTTGCCGCAGCCGAGTCCGTAGGACTCGACCGTCGTCTGCACCTCGAACTGACGCTGCGCACTGCCCGCGTCGCTGACGGTGACGTTCGACAGTTCGTTCGTGTCGCTGCGGTTGTAGAAGGTGTTCTTGCCTTCCTGGCCGTCGACCTTGTCGCCATTGATCCCGACGTACGGCGCGTAGCCGTTGGCGCGGTAGATGCTGTCCCAGTCGCCGCCCAGCACCAACTGGTCCTCGCTGACCTTGCGCTTCTGGCCCTCTTCGGAATCGACGAAGTCCGGGCCACCCGCACCCACCTGGCAGGTGGCCGGGTCGGGGTTGGCGGCCGCCGGGTCGGGCTTGCCGGTCCCCGTGACCCCGCCCCAGCACTGGAACACCTGGAAGTACGCGGTTGACTGGCTCGCACCCGGGGTGACGGGGCCTCCGATCGCGCCCTCGAAGTCGAGGTTGATCGACTGGTTGACCAGGTTCCTGGTCTGGGAGACCGTCACCGACAGGTCGTGGAAGTGCTGGTTGTAGGCGTCGACCAGTGTGCTGCTGATGTCGTCATAGGTCTTGAAGTCGGTGTGCGGGATCAACTGCTGCCCGTTGCGGGGCACCACGCTGGACTCCGGGTTGCTGGCGTTGTCCCAGCGGACCGTGACTGCGCTGTCGCTCGACAAGGTGCCCTGCGGGCCCCAGTCGGAGCCGTCGCCGGTCGGACCGACGGCGCCCGCCGGGGCCTGGGCTCCAGAGAGTCCCGAGCCGGCGAGCGCCAGTCCAGCGATGACGAGCGCGATCCGGGCCCGGCGGTACGGCGGGCGCGCCGTACCGCCGGTGGCGGTGGTGTTCATGCGGGTTGGTCCCCTGGTGGTGCGTCAGTCCGCGTCAGCGGACGGTGTACGTCGGAACGGCCTTCGCCGCAGCAAGGACGGTGGAACTGCCCGAATACGTGACCTTGAGGATCGTCTTGCCCCTGACCGCGGCGGGCAGCAGGAACGCTGCCTTCCCGCTCCGCAGCGCGACGCGCAGGATCTTGGTCGCACCCTTGGCCGGGTCGTACACGACCGTCACGACGCCCGTCGGGACCAGGCCCGGAGCCTTGACCGTGACGAGCAGCTTCACGCGAACGCCCTTGCGGACGATCGAGGGTGAACGCGCGACCGTGATGCTCGGGAGCGCCTTGGCGATCACCTTGGTGACGTTGGCCGAGGTCGCGCCGCTGAAGGCGACGTTGGACGGGACGAACACGGCCCGCAGCACCCGGGTGCCGACCGGGAGCTTGACGGCCTTGATGGCCTTGCCCGTCGACGTGGAGACCGCAACGGCGCCGAGCGAGGTGGAACCGTTGTAGAACGTGACCGTGCCGGGGGCGCCGAGCGGACTGACGGTGGCCGTCAGGGTCTGGGCGAAGCCGACGCGGAGCGTTCCGGTGACGGCAACGACAGCCTTGCTGGCCGTGATGGTCCGGTTGTTGCTGGTCGCGATCTCATACAGGGCGCCAGCGGCCGTGTCGGGCGTGTAGACGGCCTTGTACTGCTGGTACTCGCCGGCCAACAGGCCGGTCACGGCGTGAGTGGCCTTGCCCGCCGGGTCGACCGGAACGCTGCCGACCGACGCGAACGCACTGGCCGAGTCGTTCTTCGGGCGGGCCAAGAACTCCACGGTGCCTGTGGCGTCGGTGAGGGCGCCGGCGCTGCCGGTCACCGTTGCGGTCAGGTTCGCCGTCGCACCACTCCAGGCGACGCTGGTGGGCAGGGTCGGGGTGACCTTGGCGCCGGCGAAGTCGTAGCCGCCGGAGGTGGCGATGTTCGGATGCGCTCCATCGCCGACTGCCGGGTCGAGCTTCGTCACGAACGGCAACCATGCGGCCTCGGCGTGGCCCGTCGTCGCGTCGACGATCGGAACGCCATGGGCATCGAACGCACCGGTGGTCTTGACGAGGACCGCCGACATCGCGACGCCCGCTGCCCAGCGGTTGAGAATCGACTTGCCCTTCGGCGCAACGGCGACGATCGGCGGGTCGTGCTGCGCGGTGCCGTGGAAGACGTCCTTCGTGACCAGGTCGGCCGACGACGTCTGCTGCAGCGGCTTGCCGTCGGTGACCCAGGCGTCGTACTCGGCCTTCGTCGACACGGTCAGCACCGAGTCCTGCACGAGGTTCGCCGGGTTGCCCTGGATCGCCGAAAGGAAGCCACGGTCGGTGAAGTACGGGTACACCTCGGCGATCGTCTGGCCGGGCGTCACGGTCGGCTCCTCCGCGGAGCCGTCCGTGGAGGTCGGGACGAACACCACCGCGAAGTTGTCCGCGTTGTCAGTGTTGAAGGCACTCAGGAACGCCGTACCGCCGTCGAGCAGGTCGGCGGAGAAGACGGTCGGCTTGTCACGGGCGACACCCTCGTGCCCCCAGAAGCCGCCGCCGACGATCTTGTTGGCCGGGTTGCCGTAGTCACCGACGGTCGGCTCGAGGAAGAGTTCGATGTTCGATCCGGGCGGGTTCGCCGCATGGGCGGCGGGCTCGGCTGCGGTGACGGCGACGGACGCCAGCGTCAGGGCAGCGACAGCGCCGGCGACAAGCCGACGAGGTCGCCGCACGACAAGCTGCATGCGGGACATGAAGTGGTCCTCCAAGGACGGTGAAAAATCAGTGGGACCCGAGATCAGGAGCAGTCAGTCATGCCCGGGTGTATGGACGGTTACGCGATGGTGAAGGTGACAGTGGCGGTGTAGTGACCGGGAGAAGTCGAGACCGGCGCGGCGAGTGTCAGGCGCCCCGAGAACGCGACGGTGCCCGGTCCTTCGGTGAGATACAGCACCGGTTTCGGGACGAACCCGAGCCCGAGCGACCCGCCGTCCGAGGCCGCCACGGGCGGGCTCGCACCCGGGCGATCCGTCACGGCGGCCAGCCCCGCGCCACTGCGGACGTCCGCGACCAGGTCGACCAAGCCCAGGTTCTGCGCGTTGATGGTGTGGCCGGCCCCATCGCTGAGGTGGGTGGAGATCACTGTCACCGTCCAAGGCAGCGCACCCGCCCGCGTGTCGGTGACGAGCACCTCCGCGAAGGGTGCGGATCCTGTGTACGTGAGCGCGTCGGGCGTCAGGACGAGACGACCGAGATCCAGCGGCTGCTCGGGCGAGTACGGCGTCGACAGGGTGAGCGCTCCTTCGGGCACGTCTGCGGCGAGGGTCTGGTCGTCGGCCGAGCGCGAGCGCGTCGACAGCACCTCGACGGGCGTCGGTGTCGACCTCGACCCCGACCAGGTCCCGGAGTCCTCCGGGGTGAACAAGGCGGACAGCACGTGGTCTCCCGCAGTGGCGGTCCACGACCACTCGGCGACACCGCTGGTGTCGACCGGTGCCGACCCCAGCACCGCTGTTCCATCCCGGAACTCGACCGTGCCGGCGGTCGCAGGGGTCACCGCCGCGGTCAGCGGAATCGGCTCGCCAGCGCTGAGCGGACCGGCCGAGAGCGACAGCACGGTCATCGTGGCGGAGCCGTCGGCAGGGGCCGCGCCAGCGGAGAGCTGATAGGCGCCGGAGGTGGCGACCCCCTGATGGTCGGCGTCACCGATGGCCGGGTCGACCGCGGAGGTGAAGGTGATCCACGACGCCTGGGCGCGGCCCGACGACGCATCGACGACCGGGACGCCGTCGACGTACTCACCGGTCGTCGCGACGATGACCGCTGACATCGCCTGGCCGGTATCCCAACGGTTCAGGATCGACCTGCCCATCGGGTGCACCGACACGGGAGCGCCCGGGCGCTCGGAGTCGTGCAGGACGAGGTCGTCCGACGACGCCGCCTGGGCCGGCTTGCCATCGGCGGACCACGCGTCCCACTCGGCCCTGCTGGACACGAGGAGAACCTGGTCGTCGTCCGCATCGTCCGGGTTGCCCCGCAGAGGCGTCAGCAGGCTCGCGCTCGTGAAGTACGGGTACGCCTCGGCCACGGTCTGGCCCGCGGTGACCACCGGCTCCTCGGCCGTTCCATCGGCCGAGGTCGGCGTGAACACGAGGGCGAGCTTCGCGAGGTCCAGGTCGGTACCGCCGTCGGTGAGGTCTCTCGACACGACCGTCGCCCCGGCACGGTCCGGACCCTCATGGCCCCAGAAGCCCCCACCGACGATCGCGTCGGCCGGGTCACCCGCCGCGCTGGTCGTGAAGAACAGCTCGCCATCTGAGCCCGTAGAACCCACCCCCGCCGCCGCAGGACCCATCCACGCGCCGGCCAGCACGACCAGCATCAACGCGAACTGCGCCGCGCGGCCGCGACCAAGGGACCCGAGACGGCTCCCCGTCAAGGTTGACCGGCCCGGCCTCGCAGGAGCGCCGTGCCGCCCACGAGTCCACCGACGAGAACCAGGAGACCGACGATCGCCCAGGTCCAGCCCGACCCGGTCCACAACGTGTCCCACGACGCCGGCTTGTCGATCACCGCAGTGGAGCTGTTGGCTCCGGCCGCTTCGGCCTCACCGTCCGCGGCGGTCGCACCGTCCGACGGGGAAGCCGAGGCACCCTGCGTGGCGGGAGCGGAACCACCCTTCCCGTTGACCTCCGCCGACGGGTCGTCCGAGACCTCGGACGGCTTCTTGGGCAGCGGGCTGGCGCTGACGACGTGGTAGCCGGCGGACGTGCGAACCGAAGGCGCGTCCTTGCCCGCGACCGTGCGGAAGGTCAGCCAGGCGGCTCGCGCCTTGCCGTCCTCGGCGACCGAGACGAGGGGCACGTTGTTCTCATCGAACCCGTCGTACTGGAACACGACAAGGCTGATCTCGGTGTTGGCGGGCCACCGGTTCTTGATCGACTTGCCACGCGGCGCCGCCGACCTGGGCAGGCCGTCCACCAGCGCATCGCGAGCCACCAGTTTGTCGTCGTACACCTGCTCGGGCTTGCCGGCCCGCACCCAGGCCTGGAACTCCGCCTTCGTGCTGACCACGGCGACCTGGTCGGTGTACGGATTACCGGTGCCGGTGAGGCCGGTGCCCACGCCGAACTCGGTGAACCATTCGAAGACCTCGCCGGCCGTCTGACCCTTGGAGACCTGCGGTCGCTCCGAGGAACCGTCCTTGCTGGTCCTGACGAACGCGACAGCGACGCTGTTGAAGTCCGTGATGGCGAAGCGCTTCATCCAGAACGCCTGGGAGGCGTCGGTCGTCTTCCCGCTGGAGTCGGTCAGGTCGGCCGAGACGTAGCTACCGAGCTTCCCGTCCTTGCCCTCGTGGCCCCAGACGCCGTCGATGATGGCCCGCTCGGGGTTGCCCGTCGCGTGGTCGGCCTCGATGAAGAGCTTGCCGCCCTCGGGCTTGGACACGTCGGCCTGCGCGACCGGCGCGTGTGCAGTCACCGTTCCCACCAGAAACGTGGCGAGAGCAAGAGCGACGACGCGGCCCACCGGCTGGGACGCCTGGGCCGGCTTCGCGACCGGTTCCTTGCTCAGGCGCTTGCCCCTGGCGGGGACCGCGCGACGTCGTCCGCCTGCCGTTCCACCACTTGTGCCCACCGCCACTGCCTTGGCCCGGTTGCGACGGTGACGCCAGTAGCCGAAACCCAGCAGGAGGAGCAGGAGGACGATGGCAATCGCCACCGCGATCCACTGCCAGGCCCATACCGTCACGTTCGCCTGCACCGGCGTTCGGTCGGCAGGCACCGTGTCATCGACCGGAACCGGGATGAGCGAGACCAGCGGGGTGACCGGGCCGGCCGAGAAGTTTCCGTTGACCGTCTGCCTCACCGAGATGACCGTGCCCGGGAGCAGGTCCTCCACCGGCGCCGGACGCACGATGACGTCGTCACGGAGCAGGCGCTGCAGGTTGACGATCTGGGCGGCATTCATCCGCACGTTGCCGGTGTTGCGCACGTCGTAGGTGACGGTGACGGAGTCGCGGCCGTGCACCTCGGCATTCCAGTCGTACGACGCCTTGAGGTTCTCGATCGTGACCTCGGGCGTGAGCGCGCCGGAGAGGCGGAAGTAGGTGCGCAAGCCGATCCGCTGGTCGAACTTGATGCGGGCACCCTCGGCGTCCTTGCCGATCGACTCGAGGGACGCGATCACGCCACCGACGTGGTCACCGGGGGTTGCGTCCAGCGGGATCCGCGCCTCGAGCGGCACCTCGACGCGGCCGTAAGCAGCGCCCTTGCGGGCCGGGACGGTGATCTCTGCGCGGGTGACAAGCTTCTTCGAACCGGGCGCGCGCAGCTTGAACCAGGAGCCCGCGTCCGAAGGAGTCTCATCGCCGGCCTTGAGACCGAAAGCTCCGTCCGTGCCCTGGAGTGCGTCGGTCGCGTAGACCGTCAGGGTGATCGGCTTCGGTCCGTAGTTGATGAGCGCGATCGTGTCGCGTACGGCGCCGCCGGGACCGGAGAGGTACTGCAGGTACGGGCGGCCATCGACGACCTGGTCGGCAGGGACGGCGTGGGCGGGCCCGATGCCGAAGGTGATGTTCTGCGAGCGGTCGACGTCAGGGTCCGGCAGGTCGGTGCGAGGTGTCGCGTCGTCCGCCGGAGCGTCCGTCGGGGTTGAGGGATCCGCGGAAGCCGCCGGAGTCGGCAGCGCGCCGAAGGCCCCGGCGAGCAGGACCGCGACAACGGCAAGAAAGGCCAGGAGCGGCCGGAGGGAAGTGCGCATGCTGGGGGCGTCCATTTCTGGTGGTGGTGATCCCCACCTCGGGGGCGGTGTCGCTGGGCCGGGCGCCGAAGCACCCGACCCAGCGCAGGAGGCCCGTCGGTCTCCTCCGCCCCCAAGGCGGTCTGGGTCAGGAAACCGTGAAGGTCACGGTGCCCGTGTAGTGACCGGCCTGCGTCGAGGTCGGGGCCTGGATGGTCAGGGTGCCCTTGTACTCGACCGCGCCCGTGCCGGGAGCGACACGGTCGAGGACGGCGTGGAGGCCGCCACCGAGACCGGCGTTGCCCGGAGCACCGACGGCGAGAGCAGCACCTGCGGGGTTGTTGGTCATGGTGACCCCGTAGGTGGCGCCACCGGCGCCGTTGCCGCTGACCAGCTCGAGGCCGGTGAGGCCGACGTTCTGGCCGTTGATGGCGTTGGTGCCCGAGGTGAGGTCACCGGCCTGCGCGACCAGGTGCCACGGAAGACCACCCGCGCGGGTGTCGGTCACGACGATGTGCTCGAACAGTGCCGAACCGACGTACATCGTGTTGTCGGTGTTGAGCTTCAGCGGCTGGTTGCCGGCGAGCACCGGGTCACCGTCGACGATCAACGGGTTGGCCGGCGTGTACGGCGTCGAGATGTCGATCGTGCCCGCGTCGATGTCCGTGGCGATGTTGGCGATCTCGGTGTCGAACTGACCGCCCGGGTTGGCGGTCAGGGTCTGCGGCGCCGAGGTGGACGCACCGAAGTCGGCGATGTTGTCCGGGGTGAAGACGGCCGTCAGGCTGTGCCCGCCCACGGTGGAGGTCCAGTCGAAGGTCGCGACACCCGAGGCGTCGACAGCGTCGGTACCGATGGTGGTGCCGTTGTCCTTGAACGCGACCGTGCCGGGGATGCCGGCCGGGGTCACCGCGGCCGAGAGGGCCACGACGTCACCGGCGGTGAAGGTGCCCGAAGGAACCGTGAGCACCGTCGACGTCGCGGTCACGTTGTGGGTCGTCGTGAACGAAACAGCCGAGGACGTCGAGTGGGCAAAGGTCGCGGCATCGGCGGAGACGAACTCCGCGGTCAGCGAGTGCGTACCGGCCGGGAGCGACGTGGTGATCGCGGCGGTGCCACCGGAAACGGCGGCCGAACCGACCGTCGTCGTACCGTCCTTGAACGTGACCGTTCCGGCAGCAGCCGGCGAGACGGTCGCGGTCAGGGTGAGCGTGGCGGTGTCGGCCTGCGGCGACGTGGGGGTCACCGCGAGGGTGGTCGTCGTCGCCGTGGCGGGCGCGACGGCGAGATTGTAGGCACCTGAGGTCGCGATGCCCGAGGTCGCGCCGATGGCCGGGTCGACAGCCGTGGTGAACGGGATCCAGGCAGCTTCCGCGTGACCGCTCGAGGCGTCGAGGATTGCGCGACCGTCGGCGTCGAAGGCACCGGTGGTCTTCACGAAGACAGCGGAGACGTTGGTGCCGGCCGGCCAGCGGTTGAGGACCGACTTGCCCTTGGGTGCCACCGAGACCGGGTTGCCCGCGCGCAGGCCGTCGTGCGAGACGAGGTCCGTCGAGGAGATGATCTGCTCGGGCTTGCCGTCGACCACCCAGGCGTTGTACTCGGAGGGCGTCGACACGGTGAGGACCGAGTCCAGGTTCGGGTTGGACAGGTTGCCCTGGAACGAGCTCAGCGCACCGAAGTCGGTGAAGTACGGGTACGCGTCGGCGACCGTCATGCCGGGCGTGATGGTCGGCTCCTCGGCGGAGCCGTTGGCCGAGGTGGGCACGAACACGAGCTGGAGCTTGCCCGGGTCATCGATGCCGAAGGCGTTGAGGAACGCGCCGCCGCCGTCGGTGAGATCGGCTGCGATCGTGGTGGGCTGGTTACGGCCCGCACCCTCGTGGCCCCAGAAACCGCCGGGCGTGATCTTGTTGGCCGGGTCGCCCGTCAGGGACTGCTCGAAGAAGAGCTCGTAGTTGGATCCGGTCGGGTTCGCTGCGTTGGCGGCAGGCGCCATCGCGAGCATTGCGGCCGGGACCGCAGCCGCTGCGACGACGGCCGCAAGGCGGCGACGCCGCGTGAAGGTTGAGCGCATTGCTACTCTCCTGGTTGATGTGTCATTCATCAGTGGGATGGGTGATGCAGTTCGTCCGTGCGCGCAGGGACGACGGCCGCACCGGTTGACTCGGTGCGGACGCTCGTGCGGCGCCGGTCCCTGCGACGGGGACCGGCGCCGTCTCTGATCAGTGCTGGTACGAGCCGTGCTTGTAGTTCGACGCGTTCGTCAGGTAACCGAGCTTGCCGAAGCCGTACCGCTTGACGATCGTGGTGCCCGCCGCGCCGCTGAGCGTCGCGGTGATCGAGGTGACCAGCACGCCCTGCTTGGGGGTGGCCGAACCCTGCGTGAACAGGGTCGGGATGACGTCGTAGACGTCGCGGTTGAACGTACCCGTTCCCGGGACCGGGGGCGTGCCGTACGTGCCGAGGGTGTTGGAGCCGTACAGGGCGCCGGGCGCCAGGTTCGGCGAGGTGCCAGTGGTCGGCGCCTGGGCGTTGATCGACGAGATGGACATGCTGGCCGTCGTCGAGTTGGCGATGCCCGGGATCACGTTGTGCTGCGCGATCCACTGCGCCACCGAGAACGGGATCAGGTCGCCACCGTTGGGGATGGCCGATCCGTTGTTCTCGGGCAGGTTGTCCTCGGTGATGTACGACGGCCACGAAGCGGGCTGTCCACCGATCGCGCTCAGGAAGAAGCTGCGGGTACCCGAACCCGACTGGGGGATCTTCGGGTCGACCGTGATGCCGTTGATGGTCGGGACACCGCCGGTGATGGCAACGACGACGGCGCCGTCGTTGGTGTTGTCGTCGACGCCCCGGTAGAGCTCCTGGATCTGCGACGTCGAGAGGTTGAGGCTGGACGGCAGGCCCGAGGAGGTGTTGAACGCGATCGAGACCGCGTCACGACCCATCGGGACGTAGGTCAGGTCGTCGTTGGCACCCGAGGGGCCCGACGAGGAGCGAGCCATGTCGATCTCCTCGTTGACGAGCGACTTGCCCTTCCAGATGTGGTTGGCCGAGTCCCACGTGCCGGAGAGCGCCTTGACGCCGTTGCCGGAGCCCGACGGGCGGACGAACCAGGTGCCGGTCGACTTGGACTTGATGAGCTGGTTGTCGTTGGCGACACCCGTGCCATCGAAGGCGTCGTAGGAAGCGATGGAGCTGAGCGGACCACCGTCGTTGGTCAGGCCGTTCCACACGTCCTGGGTGGTGTCCGAACCGGCGGCGGCGTAGGGGCGGACCGGCTCGGCGTGGGCCGGCAGAGCCGAGCTCACGACGACCGCGGCGGTGGCGAGGGCGGCGATGGAGCCACCGACATACTTGTTGAGCTTCATGTCGGGATTTCCGACCTTTCTCATCTCGGGTGAGACCTGCACGCGGGCGCGCGGGCAGGACGCATCACGACCGGGCTGGGGCACGGCCGTGACGGGACGACGAGGGGCACGCCGGACCGAGAATGGGCCGACCCCTGCGCCACAGTCTTGTGGCGCAGGCGGTCCGCGAACTAGGGACGAAAGCCCGAAGTAAAAGGAAACACGACGTGAAGTCGCCCGTTTTTGCTCACCTGAGGTGACGCGGGTCTCGCGCCGATCTCACCGACCGTTCGTACCGAAGCGATCTACTTCCAGACGTGCACGTAGTCGACTTCCAGCGTCTTGGGGCCAGCGTCAACGCCGTCGTAGCCGGTCGAGGCTCTTCCCATGGCAGAAGTGAGCGCCACGATGTACTTCTTGTTCAGCATGGGGCTCTTGGACGTGTTGACCATGCAGAGGTTGCCGTTGACCCAGATCTGGAGCTTGGTGGCGTCCCATTCGAGAGTGAAGGTGTTCCATTCACCCCGATGGGCCACACAGTTCCATGCGGTGTTGGCCACGCCCGAGTTGCTCCCCGTGTAGGGAGTGGGTCCGGTCGCGTCGTAGTGCAGGAAGGGAACGGACAGGGTCGGGTATTCCGAGTAGGTCTCGCTGACGTCGATTTCTCCCGTCGCCGGGAAGAGCGATTCTCCAGCCTCCACGGCCGGCCAGAGCCAGAAGGCCTCGTGGAGCTTGGTCGGGGAGTCCGGAGAGATCCCCGGCGACTTCATGCGTGCTTCGAAGCGACCGTGCTCCTGGTTGAACCTGCCGTACGTGCTCACCTGACCGGAGGCGTAAGGCACGTCAGGAATGTTCTTCGAGCTGTCAGCAGACTTGGGGCAGAGCACGTTGGAGGACATCTTGCGGGTGGTGAGCTTGAGGGTGCCGTTGGACTGGCTGATGACGGACGGGTCGTCGATGTAGCAAGCGTAGGCATAGGGAGGGCCCTCGCTGTACAGGCGGCCGTTGACGAAGTTCGTCTGAGGAGTCCACTTGGTCCGGTCCAGTGCGCTGGCGTTGAACTCCTCTTCGAAGGAGCACACCCAGAGCGTGCCGTCAGCCTTGGCCACGGGGGTCGTGCCACACGTGGGAGCGCCGGGGCCGGGAGCAGTGGCGAGGGCAGTCACGGTCAGTTCAGGGCTGGCCGCCGCAGCGTGTGTGGTCGTCTTGACCACCGTTGCGCGGTAGCGAGTCGCCTTCGTGTTGGCAGGAGTGATCGTGAAGGCAACCTGCCCGGTGACGGCGTCATAGGGAGCGGTCCCGGCGGACCCCCACGTGAGGCCACCCCACTTCTCCAGCTTCACGGCTTCACCGTTCGACAGACGCGTTCCCGTGGCGACGAGGGTGGTGGGCGTGTTGACGACCGCATGACCCTGAAGCGCGAGAGTGAGAACGGGTTGGGCCAGGACTCCTGTCACGGTCAGTTGAGCACTGGTCGCCGCCTGGTGCGTAGCGCTGGCCTTGACACTCACGCGGTACTTCACGGCCTTGGTGCTGGCCACCGGGACAGCGAAACTGGCCGTGCCGGTGGCAGAGGCCGGCGCAGTGGCCACGGCGCTGTACAGGAGGCCGTTGAACTTCTCGAGAGTGATGGGGTCCCCCGCGCTCAGGCCGGTGGAGGTCACGGCGAGGGTGACGTCCTCACCCACCGTGGGAGCAGACGCTGCCGTGAGGGTGAGCGTGGGCTTCGGAAGCGCGGCCGCATGGGCAACCAGCGGGAGCGTCAGGACTCCCACGAGGACAGTGAACAGGGCAAGCAGGCGCAGACGTCTCACGGGGCCAGTCCTACCACGCTCGCGCACCGCGCGAGGACGAAACCTGACCGGCAGGTGCCGGGTCAGCGGTGGTAGTTCGGAGCCTCGATCGTCATCTCGACGTCGTGCGGGTGGCTCTCCTTGAGCGAGGCGGAGGTGATCCGGATGAACCGGCCCTTCTCCTGCAGCTCGGGGACGGTCTGGGCGCCGACGTAGAACATCGACTGCGAGAGGCCCCCGATCAACTGGTGGGCGACACCGGAGACCGGGCCCTTGTAGGCGACCTGGCCCTCGACGCCCTCAGGCACGATCTTGTCGTCGCTGGTGACCTCGGCCTGGAAGTAGCGGTCCTTGGAGTAGGACTTCTTGCCGCGCGAGGACATCGCGCCGAGCGATCCCATGCCGCGGTAGGCCTTGTACTGCTTGCCCTGGTGGAAGACGACGTCGCCGGGTGACTCCTCGCAACCGGCGAGCATCGAGCCGATCATCACGGACTCGGCGCCGGCCACGATCGCCTTCGCGATGTCGCCGGACTGCTGCAGACCACCGTCGGCGATCACCGGGATGCCGGCCGGATGGGCGGCCAGAGCAGCTTCGTAGACGGCCGTGATCTGCGGTACGCCGCAGCCGGTCACGACGCGCGTCGTACAGATGGAGCCGGGGCCGAAGCCCACCTTGACCGCGTCAGCACCGGCGTCGACGAACGCCTGCGCGCCTTCGCGGGTGGCGACGTTGCCGCCGATGACCTGCACGTGCTTGGTGGCCGGGTCGGACTTGAGGCGACGAACCATGTCGAGCAGCAGCGTGACGTGGCCGTGCGCCGTGTCGGCAACGAGTACGTCGACGCCGGCATCGATCAGGCTGGTGGCCCGTTCCCACGCGTCGCCGAAGTAACCGATGGCGGCACCGACGAGGAGGCGGCCGCTGGCGTCCTTGGACGCGAGGGGGAACTGCTCGGACTTCACGAAGTCCTTGACCGTGATCAGGCCGCCGAGGCGACCCTGCTCGTCGACCAGCGGGAGACGCTCGCGCTTGTGCTGGCGCAGCAGCAAGGTGGCGTCGTCGCGGCTGATGCCGACGGGGCCGGTGATCAGCGGCATCGGCGTCATCACTTCGTCGACCTTGGTGGTCGCCCACTCCGCGACGGGGGTGAAGCGCAGGTCTCGGTTGGTGCAGATGCCGAGGAGACGGTTGTCGGTGTCCACCACGGGGAGACCGGAGACGCGGTACTCACCGCAGATCCGGTCGAGTTCCTCGAGCGTCGCGTCGGGTCCGATGGTGACCGGGTTGGAGATGATCCCGGTCTGGGTCCGCTTCACGAGGTCGACCTGGTAGGCCTGTTCCTCAGCGGAGAGGTTGCGGTGCAGGATGCCGATGCCGCCCTGGCGGGCCATCGCGATCGCCATCCGGGACTCGGTGACCGTGTCCATCGCGGCGCTGATCAGCGGCGCCTTGATCATGATGTCGCGCGTCAGGCGCGTACTGGTGTCGATGTCGTCCGGCGCCAGGTCGGAATGACCCGGCAGCAGCAGCACGTCGTCGTAGGTGAGACCAAGGGCTGCGAACTTGTCGGGGACCTCATCCATGACCAGATCCTACGACCCGCTCGGCGTTCGTCCGAACCGAGGACCCCCGTCGAGACAAGGGTTTCAAGGGGTCAGCGTGCTTCGAACACAGTGACGTGCCCCGTGTACTCCCGAACGCCCTCGAAGGACGGAAGCACCAGACCCTGGCCGGAGGAGTCGAGATGGGCCTGAGCAGACGCATGGTCGGGGAAGACCGCTCGGGTCTCGAGGTCCTGGCGCCGTACGTCGCCAAACCTCCGTCGAAGGACTGACTCGCCGGTCTCGCTGCTGAACTGCGTGATGTTGCGCTTCCCGCCGGCTGCGATGCGCAGGTCCGCGAGGTGCTCGTTGCCGTTGGTGACCGCCACGAAGGTGCCGCCGGGGCGGAGCACTCGGCGGACCTGGTTGAGGGCTCGCTCCAGGTCGCGGATGTGGTGGAGCATCCAGCCTGCATAGACGACGTCGAAGGACCCGTCGTCGAACGGCAGATAGCAGATGTCGGCCTGACGGGCATCGACTCCGCGAGCAGCGGCGAGCTCGACGAACCTCGTCGAGAAGTCGGTGGCAACCAGCGTCACGCCTGGGAGAGCGTGGATCCGCTCGGCCATGACGCCGGTTCCGCAGCCGACTTCGAGAATGTTCGCATCGCCGACGAGCGCACGGTCGATCGCGCTCAGCGCCTCGTTCATCGGGTCGAGGCCGTCGGCCGTCGGCCGCCACACGGAGCGGCCCGTCTCTGGGATGTTCATGTCGAGTCACGGTCTCACATGGGGTGGCCTTGACGGGTCGGGCAGGCTGATCTCCGTGACCTCTGACCTGCCCCCGCACGTCCTGGTGCTCTTCGGAGCCACCGGTGACCTCGCCAGCCGGAAGTTGTTCCCCGGCCTGTATCGCCTTGCGGCCGCCGGAAGACTCCCCACCCACTTCGCGGTGATCGGCAGCGGCCGCCGCTCCCCCGGTACCGACGAGGAGTTCCGTGGGCACGTCCGCGACGCGCTGGCCGAGTTCGTCGGTGACGTCGACGAGGCCGTCTCCGGGCCCCTGCTCGACCGGATCAGCTTCGTCGCCTCCTCCGCGGACGACGGCGCCGAGCTGGCGCGCGCCGTGGAGGCGGCCGAGGACCGGCTACTCGGGGACGCGCGGTGCCTGCTGGGCGACGTACGCCGTCTGTTCTACCTCTCCGTGCCGCCGGGCGCCGTCAAGGGGATGGTCGGGATGCTCGATCGCGAGGACCTCGTCAGCCGGTCGCGCCTGGTCGCCGAGAAGCCGTTCGGCACCGACCTCGCGACGGCCCGCGACCTCCACGCGGTGCTGGACTCGGCCTTCGCCGATGACCAGGTGTTTCGCATCGACCACTTCCTCGGCAAGGAGGCGGTGCAGAACATCCTGGCGCTGCGCTTCGCGAACGGGTTGTTCGAGCCCGCGTGGAACCGGCACACGATCGAGTCCGTGCAGATCGACGTACCGGAGAAGCTGACGGTCGAGGGCCGCGGGAGCTTCTACGAGGGCACCGGGTGCCTGCGCGACATGGTGACCACCCACCTCACCCAGCTCCTCGGCTTCGTCGCCCTCGAGGATCCGCACGCCTTCCGTGCCTCGGCGATCCGGGCCGCCAAGGCCGCCACCTTCTCGGCGCTTCGCCCGGTCGACCCCGAGCGTGTCGTCTTTGGCCAGTACGACGGCTACCGCGACGAGCCCGACGTCGCCGACGACTCCACGGTCGAGACCTTCGTGGCTGCCGAGCTCTGGATCGACAACGACCGCTGGCGTGACGTCCCCTTCTACCTGCGCACCGGCAAGGCACTGGCCGATGGCAGGCGCACCATCACGGTCCGATTCCGCGATCCGCGGCACCGCTGGCTCAAGCCGGCCCACGGCGGTGCACCCGAACCCAACGAGCTCGTCATCGAACTGGGAGACCAGCCGAGGATCGCGATCGACGTGCGGGCCAAGCGTCCCGGCCCCGACATGGCGCTGGTGGAAGGCGTGTTCCGCCTCGACCTCGTGTGCGACGTGCCCGATGCCGATCCGCTCGAGGCCTACGAGCGGCTGTTGCTCGACGTGATGCGTGGCGACCGGACGTTGTTCATCAGCTCCGAGGAGGTCGACCGGCTCTGGGAGATCTTCCAGCCGGTGCTCGACCGACGGCCGGCGACCGAGACCTACGAACCCGGCTCGTGGGGGCCCGCGACGGCGCTCGCCCTGCCGCTCGGCGGCTGGCGCCTGGGCAACCACGCACCCGATCGGGAGCTGACGCGCTGACGGTCAGTGCTGCGTCCACTCCTCCGACTGGGTGAGCCGGAACAGATAGACCAACGGCGGTACGACGACCACGACCGCCACCGCGACGGCGACCAGCAACGCCTGCAGGGTCGCCTGTGCTCCTGCTGCGTCCACGATGGTCACCTCGTCGACGAGCAACCACGGGTACTGCCCCACGCCCCAGCCGGACACGACCGACGCCACGGCGACGACCGCAGTGAGGCGGGCGATGGCGTAGCGCCGGCGCCAGAGCAGGACGAGCGTGGCGACGCTGGCCAGTGCGGCGAGCACGACGAGCGGTGCGGCCCGGCCCTCGAGGCCGGCCGCCAAAGTCGGCGCATCGTGGTCGATCGGCACCAGTGCGGCGAACACGACCGCACCGGTGACCACTCCGACGCCCAGCGCGCGGATGCGCAGTTCGTCGGCCAACCGGGTCTGGCCGGACCGCGCGGCCTCGGCGACGAGGAAGGTCCCGGCGAGGAACGCGCACGTGCCGACCGCGATCACGCCACCGAAGAGCGAGGTCGGGTTGATCCACGAGGACCAGCGATCGCCCGTGCCGTCGAGCGGCACCCGGCCCGACGCGATGCCACCCGCGATCGTGCCGAAGAAGAACGGCGTGATGATCGAGGACGCAGCGAAGATGATGCCGAACAGGCGGGCCTGGCCGAGCGTCTCGGAGAACTTGCGGAACGCGAAGCTCGCGCCCCGCAACACGATGCCGAGCAGGGCGAAGAGCAGCGGCAGCACCAGCGTCGTCATCGCGGCCGCGAAGGACTCGGGGAACGCCGTCCACCAGATCACCAGGACGTAGATCAGCCAGACGTGGTTGGCCTCCCACACCGGCCCGATGCTGTGGTCGACGAGCGTCCGCAACTCCGCTCCCCTGCGGCTGCCGCCCGCGGTCAGGTCGTAGAAGCCGGACCCGAAGTCGGCGCCGCCGAGGACGGCGTACGCGATGATCCCGACGAACAGGGCCGCTGCGACGGCCACCTCGATGCTCATTGCCGCACCTCCGGTGCGTACGGACTCGGCAGGTCGATCGCGCCCTCACGCCAGCGTCGCGCCATCGACCGGAGTACGACGACCGCACCCCACGTCATCAGCGAGTACACGACGGTCGTGATCCCGAGCAGCCACCACAGGCTCGCGGAGTAATCACCTGCGGCCTCGGTGGTGCGCATGACGCCGTACACGACCCAGGGCTGGCGGCCGACCTCGGTGGCGATCCACCCGGACTCGAGGGCGATCACCGCAAGGGGGCCGGCGGCCGCGGCGAAACGAAGGAACCAGCGCTTCTGCAGGAGGTCCTTGCCGCGGCGCCGCTGGACCCAGAACAGCACCACGGCGCCCGCGAGCAGGGTGCCGATGCCGACCATGGTCTGGAACGCGAGGTGGGTCATGTTGACGGGCGGGTGCTCGTCCTCGGGGATCGTGTCGAGCCCGGGGACGGGCTTGTCCGGAGAGTTCATGGCGATCAGCGAGCCGAGGTACGGGATGTCGATGGCGCCCTTGACCTCGCCGTCGATGAGCACTCCGCCGAGGCGCAGGGGCGAAGGACTCTCGGTGGTCTCGGCCAGTTCGAACGCGGCCAACTTGGCCGGTTGCCGCTCGTCGAGGCCGAAGCCGAGGACGTGGCCGACGAACGGCTGCGTGACCGCGGCGATCGACGCGAAGACGAAGGGCAGCATGAAGCCCAGCCGGTGGTGGGCGTCGCGACGGCCGCGGAGCATGCCGACGGCGTACACACCGGCGATGGAGAAGCCGGCAAGCATGTAGGCGCCGACCCACATGTGGGCGAACTGGAGGAACGCGTGCTGGTTGAACAGCACCGCCCACGGCTCGACGTCCGTGATCTCCACCTGCCCTGAGCCTGTCGAAGGGTCGACCAACTTGAAGCCGGTCGGCACGTTCATCCAGGCGTTGACTGCGAGTACGCAGTAGGCGCCGATGATTCCGGTGATCGCCATCGGCAGCACCATCATCACGTGCCGCTTCGGGGGCATCCGGCCCCAGCCGTAGAGGTAGATGCCGAGGAAGATCGCTTCCAGGAAGAAGGCCAGGCCCTCGAACGCGAACGGCAGTCCGAGGACGTCGCCGTACGTCCCCATCAGGCCGGGCCAGAGCACCCCCATCTCGAAGCTGAGCACGGTGCCGGACACGGCACCGATGGCGAACAGCACCGCCGAAACCTTGGCCCAGCGCTGCGCGAGACCCAGCGCGACCGGGTCGTTGCGACGGATGCCGCGCAGGTGCATCGCGAAGATCATCGCGGGGAACGCGACGCCGAAGCAGGCCAGGATGATGTGCCAACCCAGCGAGAGCGCCATCTGCTGGCGAGCCGGGAGCAGGCCAGCAGGCTCGGCCTCCGTGGCGAGATGGACCGCGAATTCGGCAAGGACGCTGGTGACGACATCGGGGGTCAACACGGAGCCGACGCTACTCCCTTGTGAATACTTTCACAAAGTCACTGCGGTGTTGTGCTGCTCACCCTCGGAGGTCGGTGATGGCGATCCGCACGGTGAGCGAATCCCCGGCCATCCGGATCCGTCCCCGCATGCCTGCGGCGAGCACCATCGGGAGCACGGCGCGGGTCTCGGAGGGCGCGGTGAGCACGATCTCCTCGGCTCCCTGGGACCGCGCGACCCGGGCCACCTCGGCCAGGAGTCGGGTGCCGACGCCCCGCCGGTGCCAGGCCGGATCGACCCACAGGTCCACAGGCCACGGGTGGTCAGCACTCTCTCCGGCCGAGACCTCGGCGCGGCCCGCCACCTTGCCGCCCGCGATCGCGGAGACGACCGAACCGTCGCGCACGTAGTCGGGATCTCCGGCGCCCGGCTGGTGCGGCGCTGGCGGCGCCTGGGCGTCCAGGACCTCGCCGACCAGCTCGGCGAGCGCAGCCGCGCGGGCCCGCTCGGTCGCCGTGAAGGGTGGAGTACGACGGATCTGGATCGTTGCGGATTCCCCGACGGTCATTTCAAGGACGTCGGCGGAGGCGTCACTGGCGGCGACGTCGGCGTCGAACAGGTGCGCCGCCACCTCCGGGAAGGTCGCCGGCTGGGCGATGATCGCGCGCACGGCCTGGACGTACCGGGTCGGCTGGTCCTCGAGCGCGGCCGTCGTGACCGGAACCGCCGACACCGCCGCTCCCCCAGCGCTGGAGACGAGGTCGAGCAGGTGGTCGCGGGTCCAGTCCGCAGGAACCTGCAGGACGAACTCGTCGGTCACCGAGCCTTCTTCAGGGAAGACCTGGACCGTCTGGATGTTGACTCCGGCCCGCCCGCAGGCCGCAGCAAGCTCCGCCAGGGCTCCCGGTCGGTCAGGCAATCCGGCCCGCACTCGCCACAACATGTGCCCACTATGCCGGACCGAGGTGACAGCAGGCGATCACCAATGTTGCGGCAGGCAACGCAAAAACGACACCGACCCGGCTCGCTCGCGCGAACCGGGTCGGTGGTTGATCAGTTGATCAGGGCCGTGGATCAGTGACCGTGTCCGTGTCCGTGGCCGTGACCACCCGCGTCGGGGGCCTCTTCCTCGGGCTTGTCGACGATCAGCGTCTCGGTCGTGAGCAGCAGGCCCGCAATGGAGACCGCGTTGACCAGAGCCGACCGGGTCACCTTGACCGGGTCGATGACGCCCTGGGCAACCAGGTCGCCGAACTCGCCGGTCGCGGCGTTGTAGCCGAAGCTCGCGCCGTGCTCGGCAAAGCCCTCGCGCACCTTGTTGGTGATGACGTAGCCGTTGACGCCGCCGTTCTCGGCGATCCAGCGCAGCGGCTCCTCGGCGGCCTTGCGGACGATCCGGACACCGGTCGCCTCGTCGCCCGTCAGGCCGAGGTCACCCTCGAGCACGGCCACAGCGTGGATCAGGGCCGAACCACCGCCGGGCACGATGCCCTCTTCGATCGCGGCGCGCGTCGCGGAGACCGCGTCCTCGATCCGGTGCTTCTTCTCCTTGAGCTCGACCTCGGTGTGGGCACCGACCTTGATGACCACGACGCCGCCGGCCAGCTTGGCCAGGCGCTCCTGCAGCTTCTCGGAGTCCCAGTCGGAGTCGGAGGTCTCGATCTCCTTCTTGATCTGCTCGACGCGACCCGCGACGGCAGCGGCGTCGCCGGCACCGTCCACGATCGTGGTGTTGTCCTTGGTGACGACGATGCGGCGGGCGCTGCCCAGCACGTCGAGACCGACCTGGTCGAGCTTGAGGCCGACCTCCGGCGAGACGACCGTGGCGCCGGTGAGCACCGCGATGTCCTGCAGGATCGACTTGCGACGGTCGCCGAACGCGGGCGCCTTGACGGCAACAGCGTTGAACGTGCCACGGATCTTGTTGACGACCAGGGTCGACAGCGCCTCACCGTCGACGTCCTCGCAGAGGATGAAGAGCGGCTTGCCGGCCTGGATGACCTTCTCCAGCAGCGGCAGGAGGTCGGCGATCGCCGAGATCTTGCCCTGGTTGATGAGGATGTACGGGTCGTCGAGGACGGCTTCCTGGCGCTCCGCGTCGGTGACGAAGTACGCCGAGATGTAGCCCTTCTCGAACTGCATGCCCTCGGAGAACTCGAGCTCGGTCGAAGGAGTGTTGGACTCCTCGACGGTGATCACACCGTCCTTGCCGACCTTGCCGAACGCCTCGGCGAGCAGGTCGCCGATGTGGCTGTCACGCGAGGAGACGGTCGCCACGGAGGCGATGTCCTTCTCGTCGTCGACCTCACGGGCGGCAGCCGCGAGCGCGTCGCCGACGGCGGCGGTCGCGAGGTCGAGGCCACGCTTGAGGCCCATCGGGTTCGCGCCGGCGGCAACCGCGCGCAGTCCCTCGTGGACCAGTGCCTGGGCGAGCACGGTCGCGGTCGTCGTACCGTCACCGGCGACGTCGTTGGTCTTGGTCGCGACCTCCTTGGTGAGCTGCGCACCAAGGTTTTCGAAGGGGTCGTCCAGCTCGATCTCACGTGCGACGGTCACGCCGTCGTTGGTGATGGTCGGCGCGCCCCACTTCTTGTCGAGGACGACGTAGCGGCCCTTCGGGCCGAGCGTCACCTTGACGGTGTTCGCGAGGGCGTCGACGCCGCGCTCGAGCGCACGCCGGGCGTTCTCGTTGAACTCCAGGATCTTGGGCATTGCTTGTACGGCCTTTCAGGGATTGCGGCTGGGGTGATCTGGCGCCCGGCTGGCAAGCCGGGGGCGCGAAGGCGACCTTTGAGCGAAGCGGTCGTCGAGCGCCCCCGGCGCAGCCAGGCGGGATGCCAGGTCAGCCCAGAACGGCGAGGACGTCGCGCGCCGAGAGAATGAGGTACTCGACGCCGGAGTACTTGACCTCGGTGCCGCCGTACTTGCTGTAGATGACCTTGTCGCCAACGGCGACGTCGAGCGGGACGCGGTTGCCGTTGTCATCGATGCGGCCGGGGCCGATCGCCAGGACCTCGCCCTCCTGGGGCTTCTCCTTGGCGGTGTCGGGGATGACCAGGCCGGACGCCGTGGTCTGCTCCGCCTCGAGGGGCTTGACGACGATCCGGTCCTCGAGGGGCTTGATGTTGACCGACACGATGTCGACCTCCACTTTCTGAGCTGACTGCTTGGGTTCGGTGGGCGTGCGCCGGGAAGCGGACTTCCCGGCCAGCATTGGCACACTCGATGCGAGAGTGCCAACCACGAAACTAGCACTCTCCGCAAGTGAGTGCCAGAGCGACCCCTGGACGAGATGGCCGAACTTCTGCCACGGCCCTACCAAAGTCGGTTGACCCACCGCACCTGTCCGCCGCTAGCGTTCAAGCATGTTCGCTGCGCTCGGTCGGTTCGTGACTCGGTTCCGTTGGTTCGTCATCGCCGGGTGGGTGTTGATCGCCGTCATCGTCGGCGCCACCGCGCCCGCTCTGGAGTCCACTCAGGACAACTCGGAGTTCCTGCCCGACCACTACGAGTCGATCCAGGCCCTGAAACTGCAGGAGGCGGAGTTCTCCGATGCCTTCTCCCCCGGCGCGATCCTCGTCTTCGAGCGCAAGGACGGCGCAAAGCTGACGGCCGCCGACCAGACCGCGGCCGTCGAGGTCGCGACCGAGGTCGGGTCGACGCTGGGCAAGAAGACCTTCCAGCAGGTCGTCATCACCCAGAACGAGGAGGGCAAGCCCAACCTGTCCGCCGACGGGACCGTGATGTTCGGGATCGTCCCGCTCGCCGACGGCGCCTCGGGGTACGACCCGCAGGCCTTCGACGACGCCGAGGACCTCCGCAAGGAACTGGGCGACCTCGAGAAGGGCACCGACCTCGAGATCCGTACGACGGGCTCGGTCCCCCAGGGCCTCGACTCACAGGAGTCCGGCGAGACCACCCTGCTGATCGTGGGGATCGTCACCGTCGTCCTGATCGTCGGCCTGCTCGCCCTGATCTTCCGCAGCGTGCTGATCTGCCTGCTGCCGGTGGTCACCGTGGCGCTCGTGTCGGTGATCGCCACCGGCGCGATCGCCTGGGCCAACGACATCTTCGACCTCAAGGCCGACTCCTCGGTGCAGCAGATCCTGATCGTCGTCCTCTACGGCGTCGGGACCGACTACATCCTGTTCTTCCTCTTCCGGCACCGCGAACGAATGCGCCAGGGCGCGGCCGTGCGGGACTCCGTCGTGCACAGTCTCGACCGGGCCGGCGAAGCGATTGCGTCCGCCGGAGGCGCGGTGATCGTCGCGTTCATGGCCTTGATCCTCAGCTCCCTGAGCATCTTCCGGGCGATCGGCCCGGCCCTGGCGATCGCAGTGTTCGTCACGTTGATTGCGGCTCTCACCTTGGTTCCGGCCATCGTGTCCCTGCTCGGCAAGGCGCTCTTCTGGCCGTCGAAGTCCTGGCAGAAGGAGCCGAAGCACGGCACCTTCATCAAGCTCGGCAACACCGTCGGTCGCCACCCCGGCCGCACCGCGCTGGTGTCGGGCGGAGCGATGGCGGTGCTCGCGATCTTCGCGCTCAGCTTCAACCCGTCCTTCGACTTCAACTCGAGCCTGCCGGACGGCGTCGAGTCGACCGAGGCGATGGAGACCTTCCAGGAGCACTTCTCCGCCGGAGCGGCCGAACCCGTCCCGGTGCTCGTCGACACCAAGGGCGCCGACGTCACCCCCGCGCAGCTCGAGACGTTCAAGACGGCGCTCGGCGAGGCCAAGGGCGTGGACGAGGTGGCCGGACCGATCCCGTCCGCAGACAAGTCGGCCTACCAGTACTACCTGACGCTGTCCGACGACCCGGTCTCCGATGTCGCCCAGGACAACGTCAGCGGACCCATCCGGGACGCCGCGCACGAGGCCGCGCCCGACGGGACCGAGGCCTACGTCGGAGGAACGCCCGGCATCTTCGCCGACATGTCGTCAGCGATGGCCCGCGACTACAAGGTCGTGTTCCCGGTCGCCGCGGCCGTCATCATGCTGATCCTCGCCCTCCTGCTGCGCAGCCTGGTCGCGCCGTGGTTCCTGATGGCCGCCGTCGGGCTCGGCTTCGCCGCCACCCTCGGCACCACGGTGATCGCGTTCCAGTTCATCGGCGGCGAGTCCGGCCTGATCTTCATGCTGCCGATCTACATCTATCTGTTCGTCACCGCGCTCGGGACGGACTACAACATCCTGATGATCGCCCGACTGCGCGAGGAGGCCCAGGAAGGCCGCGATCCGCACGAGGCAGCAGCCCGGGCGGTGACCCACGCGGGACCGACAATTGCTGCCGCGGGTGTGATCCTGGCCGGCACGTTCGCATCCCTGATGCTCGGCGGCAACACGCTGATCGTGTCGATGGGCTTCGCGCTCGCCGTCGGCATCCTCATCGTCTCGTTCGTGATGTCGATGTTCTTCACGCCGGCGCTGACGTCACTGCTCGGCCATGCCGCCTGGTGGCCCGGACACGGCGACGCGACGAAGCACGAGGACGCGCCGACCCCGGAGTCCCTCACCACCTGACAGGATCACCGGGTGGACATCGATGCCTTCCGGTGGTTGCTGACCGACGACGGCCAGACCTTGCTCGCCGAGGCGACCGCGCTCGTCGACAGCGGCGCGAGCGCCCTGGCTGCGGGCTCCGCCCTTCGTCGTACGACGTCCGCGGAGCGTGCTGCGACGGCACTCACGCAGGTGGACCTGCGTGTCCGTGCGGTGGCGAAGTTCGGTGACCTCGCACCCCGGATGTACTTCACGCCGGACGCGCTCGAACAGTCCACCCGGCTCCGGGTCGCCGAGCACCGGGCCGGTCGGTACACCGCGTTCGAGGCGACCAGCCTGATCGACCTGGGCTGCGGGATAGGCGGCGACCTGATCGCTGCGTCCCGGGCCGGGATCGTCTGCGCCGGTGTCGACCTCGACCCGGTGCGGGTGGCCGTCGCCGAGGCGAACCTCGCTGCCCTGGGCCTGGCCGGTGCGGTGCAGGTCGCCGACGCCACCGAGGTCGACCACCGGGCCTTCGACCTGGCCTTCGCCGACCCCGCGCGACGTACGGGTGCCGGGCGCAGTTTCCGGGTCGAGGACTGGACGCCGCCATGGACCTGGGTCGAAGGACTGCTCCGGCGCGACGCCTGCGTCAAGGTCGCCCCCGGCATTCCGCACGCGCTGATTCCCGAGGGCGTCGAGGGCGAATGGGTCAGTGACGAGGGCGAGGTCAAGGAAGCCGCCCTGTGGGCCGGACGCACCGCGACGGTCGCCCGCCGCGCGACCGTCATCGGATCCGGCGGCCTCGCCAGCATCACCGACGAGGACGACCCCGGCCCGGCAGCCGTGGGTGTCCGACCGGTCGGCGCCTTCCTCTACGAACCCGACGGCGCGGTGATCCGGGCAGGACTGGTGACTGCGGTCGCGGCCGGCGTCGACGGGGGCCTGATCGACACGAAGATCGCCTACGTCACGGCGGACACGGCGTTCCGCTCCCCCTTTGCCCGCGGCTACCGGGTGATCGAGGAACTGCCCTACCGCGAGAAGCAACTCAAGGCGGCACTGCGCGAGCGCAGCATCGGTCGGCTGACGATCAAGAAGCGCGGCGTCGACGTCGTACCGGAACAGCTGCGCAAGCGGCTGGCCCTGAGCGGCGACAACGAGGGCACGATCGTCCTCACCCGCGTCGCCGGCGAGGGCACCGCGCTCCTCGTGCAGCCGTTCTGACCCGGGTCACGAAGAACCTTCTCCGGAAATCGCGTGATGTTCCGGCGCCCGACGCGTCTGGATTCTCGAACCCTCGGGAACCAAGGAGTCAGAGATGTCCAACCACGCGACCGTCAAGCACCGCGCGACACAACCGATGCCCATCACCGATCGCGCCGTCAACGCCGGCGCCCACCGCAGGCGGCGACTGTCCAGCCTGCCCATCGCCGGCATCCTCGGGATCATCCTGATCATCGTGGCCGCAGTCCTCGCGACCAGGGGCTGAGGTGCGGCTCTCCCTGCGGTCGCTCGTCGCCGTCGTCAACGACCTCTTGATCCGGCCGCTCCGCGGACGCCGGCGCTGATCACGGCTGCTGCGGGTTCACGCGAGCGCCGCTCGCAAACGGGCCGCGATGTCAGCGACATTGGCCGGAGCCTCGCGACCGACGCCGACCATGTTGAAGAACCCATGGATCATCGACGGGTAGCGCTGCGAGGTGACTTCGACACCGTGCTGGGCAAGGAGGGCGGCGTACGCCTCACCCTCGTCGCGCAGCGGATCGAACCCGGCCGTTGCCACAAATGCGGGAGCCAGCCCCGCAGGTAGATCGGTCCGGAGACCGGGCGATCCGAGAGGGGCGCTCCTTGCTTCCTCGTCCGGGAAGTACCAGTCGGAGAGCCGGTCCATCCCCTCCTTCGTCAGGTAGAAGCCGCCACCGTCGAACAGCTCCCTGCTCCGTGAGCGATGGACCCAGTCGACGGCCGGGTAGATCAGCATCTGGAAAGCCATCGGCAACCCGGCCTCTGCGACCTGGATCGCGGTCGTGGCCGACAGCATGCCGCCGGCGGAATCTCCACCGACAGCGAGACGGTCCGGGTCGGCGTCGAGCGAGTCGGCGTTCTTCACCATCCACTGATAGGCGGCGAAGCAGTCCTGCACAGCCGCCGGGTAGGGATTTTCGGGGGCGAGCCGGTAGTCGATGGACAACACCTGTACGCCGGAGCGCTCCGCCAGCACGCGGCAGGCCCCGTCGTGGCTGTCGATGTCACCGAGCGCCATGCCCCCGCCGTGGATGAACATCAGCGTCGGGATCGCGTCGGTGCCCAGGCGCTCGGTGGGGACGAACAGGCGCGCCGCCAGGGGTCCCTCGGCCCCGTCGACGGTGAGGTCGCGCACGGACCCGATCGGTTGCTGGCCGGCCACCATCTTGCCCTGGGTCACCACGACGGGCCGGGCATCGACTGCCGACAGCCCGACACCCAACCCGGGTTGCCGGGTCAGCTTCTGCAGCTTGAGCAGCATCTCGGTCTCGGCGGCGAGCGTCTGGCCATCCACCACGACCGGCTTGCCCAGCAGAGCTCTCTGGACGCGTTCGGGCAAGCTCAGCGCGGTGCGAAGGATGACCGTCTCAACAGCGACCTTGAGTGCAGACATGCGGGACAAACTACCCGCGGCCGAGGGCCTCAGCCTCCGCACCGATCGTGGTGTCCGCGCCGTGGCCGGTGTGCACGACCGTTTCGTCCGGCAACGCGAACAGCGTCGCCCGGATCGAGGCCTCCAGCGTCGGTCGGTCGCTGAACGAACGACCGGTGGCACCGGGCCCGCCCTGGAACAGGGTGTCGCCGGTGAACACACACCTCAGGTCCGGCGCGTACAAGCACACCGACCCCGGCGCATGACCCGGTGTGTGCAGCACCCGGAGCGTCGTACCGGCGACCTCGAGGGTCTGCCCGTCCGACAGGTCCACGTCCCAGAGGTGGTCGAGGTGGGTCATCGTCCACAGCACCTTGTCATCGGGGTGCAACAGGATCGGCGCGATCACCAGCTCGCGGAGCTCGGGAGCGACCCGGATGTGGTCGTCGTGGGCGTGGGTGCAGACGATCGCCCTGACCTTGCGGGTCCCGACGACCGCGATGATGTCGTCGACCGAGTGCGGGGCGTCGATCACGATGCACTCCTCGTCGTCACCGATCACCCAGATGTTGTTCTCGACGTCGAAGGTCTCCCCGTCCAGGGAGAAGGTGCCGCTCGTGACGGCGTGGTCGACCCGCACCTGACCGGCCATCAGAGCACGACCACCGAGCGCAGTACGTCGCCGTGGTGCATCTTGTCGAACGCCGCCTCGATCTCGTCGAGGCCGATCTCCTCGGACACGAACGCATCCAGGTCCAGGCGCCCCTGCCGGTACAGGTCGACCAGCATCGGGAAGTCGCGACTGGGCAGGCAGTCGCCGTACCAACTGGACTTCAGGGACCCACCGCGTCCGAAGACGTCAATGAGCGGGATCTCGGGGATCTTCATGTCCGGAGTCGGTACGCCGACCAGGACCACTGTGCCCGCGAGGTCGCGGGCGTAGAACGCCTGCTTCCAGGTCTCCGGCCGGCCCACGGCCTCGATCACCACGTCGGCGCCGTCCGCGCCGTCCGCGCCGTCGTAGGTCTCCGCACAGATCCGCTTGATCTCCTCGACCGGGTCGACCACCGAGGAGTCCACCGTGTGGGTGGCCCCCATCCGGCGAGCGGTCTCGAGCTTCTTCGCGTCGATGTCGACCGCGATGATCGGGCTGGCACCCGCCAGCGCCGAGCCGGCGATCGCAGCCACGCCGACGCCACCACAAC
This sequence comes from Nocardioides sp. WS12, assembly GCF_014108865.1. NCBI lineage: Bacteria > Bacillati > Actinomycetota > Actinomycetes > Propionibacteriales > Nocardioidaceae > Nocardioides > Nocardioides sp. WS12. The sequence goes on from NZ_CP053928.1 coordinate 4,616,817, forward strand.
CGAGCACAGCGACGCTCTTGCCGCGGGTCACCGCTCCGGTGTTGATCGCCGCACCGATGCCGGCCATCACGCCACAGCCCAGCAGGCCGACGGCCGCGGGACGAGCCTGCGGGTCGACCTTCGTGCACTGGCCCGCAGCCACCAGCGTCTTCTCGGCGAACGCGCCGATACCCAGCGCGGGAGAGAGCTCGGTCCCGTCCTCGAGCGTCATCTTCTGCTTCGCGTTGTGCGTGTTGAAGCAGTACTGCGGCTCCCCACGTCGGCACGCTCGGCAGTCGCCGCAGACCGCGCGCCAGTTCAGGACCACGAAGTCGCCCGGCGCCACGCCGGTGACCTCGGGACCCACGGCCTCCACGACCCCGGAGGCCTCATGGCCCAACAAGAACGGGAAGTCGTCGTTGATGCCGCCCTCCCGGTAGTGCAGATCCGTGTGGCACACCCCGCACGTCAACACCTTGACCACGGCCTCGCCCGGACCCGGGTCCGGGACGTTGATCAACGCGATCTCGACCGGCGCTCCCTTGCTACGAGCGATGACGGCGCGGACCTGCTGCATGATGCCTCCTGCACGGTGATGAGCTGAATCACCACCGTAGCGGCCGAGCGGCAACCGCTACTTCCACTCCACGCTGGCGAGCACCGCGTCGAAGATCTCGACAGCCGTGGCGGGGTCGAAGGTCTCCGGGTGGTTGAGGTCGAGCGTCACCAGTCGGCCGTTGTGCAGGGTGCCGAATTCCAGCAACAGCGTCTGATTGCGCTTCCCCCCGATCACGAACCCTTCGACGCCCGCGACGGTCCGGTTGGCCGTCCGTCGGTACGTCGCGGAGGTGTCCTCGTTCCACGTGTCGAGCGTGATGTCGGCGGCCTCTTCGAGCGAGCCGCTGTCCCAGAGGACATCGTGCGAACTGATGTCCAGCACTCCCCCGTCGATGACGGCCGTGGCGAGGATCGAATCGCCACTGTCGTCGATCAGCCAGTCGTACTCAGCAGGCACCCGGAACTTCACGGTGTTCTTCAACTGGACCTGCTCGCCGCCGGCCGCACTGGCGCTGACGCCGGGGGTGCCCTTCGTCGCGTCGGTTGCCGACGGCGTACTCGATGACTCCGTGGTTGCGCGCGTCGTCGGCGAGGCGGGCTCGTCGTCGGAGGTGCAGGCGCCGAGGGCCGCAGCGACGACCATGAACAACGATGCAGCGAGGACCCGAGAGTGCATGGGCAGCAGCCTATCGACGCCATCGGTTTCACCCTGCCGTCGTCCGGGTAGCCATGGAGGCAGTCACCTCCACAACTCGGGCGAAGGATCGTTCAGCATGGCGCTTCTGGATCTTGCAGGCTTCACCCAGGCAGACCTCGCCTCCGCCGGACCGCGGGAGCTCAGGGTCGTCGAGAGCGAGATCACCAAGGTGATCAAGGTTCTCAACGAGGAGTTGAGCAATCTCAAGGAAGTCGACTTCCCGGTGAAGGGACACATCTCCGGGCGCGCGTTCGGCGGCGGCCCGCCCTCACCCCTGCTGGCCGATCATCACGAGCGCGCCCACCGCGTCGTGGTCGACACCCTCGTCGACCTCCGCAAGGACCTGCGCGACTTCCGTACTGCGGTTCGTGAGGCGCGCGACCTGATCCGCAACAAGGACGAGGAAGCGGTCGGCGAGATCCAGCTGGTACTGGCCAAGACCGAGAGCATCGACCTCGGAGCCAATGCGTACCTGAACGCCCAGGTCGAGCACCAGAACGACGGAGGGACCAACTGATGGCCGGCGAGAACCTGCACCGCCTGCAGCGCTGGACCGCGGGCATGGACACCGATGACGTGCTGGAGGCGCGCGGCGCGTGGCACCGGGGGGCCGCGTCGCTGACCGACGTCCGACGGACGTTGAAGAAGGCCGCGCGCGATGTCGGCGACGGCTTCGGCGAGGAGTCCGGTGTCGCCGACTCTGCCGCCCGGGCGTTCCGCCTGGTCGCCCGGCGCCTCAAGGACAAGGAGGCGAAGATGATCCGGGCAGCCGACGTCCTGCTGTCCGTCCACACGGCGATGATCGATGCCCAGAACGCCCAGAACGCCACGCCGGAGCGCCCCTCGGACACTCCCCCCAAGCTCGAACAGTTCCCCGGCCTCCCCGTCGAGGCCACCTTCGAGTACGCCGTCGCGACGGCGCAGTACAACGTCGGCGTGATCGCCTACAACAACGCGGATCAGGATGCTGCGGTGAAGCTCGCCAGGCTCAACGACGCGTACTCCGAGGCGATCCTGGTCATGAAGACGATCCACGGCGATCCCAAGCTGCCCGTCGTGGTCGGCAGCGACATCGAGCCGAACGTCGATCCGCTCGACCCCGTCAAGCCGGTGGTCTGGCCCCACCTCCCCCACCTCCCCCGCCGCCCCCGCCCCCCCCCCCGCCGCCGCCTCCGCCCCCGCCGCCTCCGCCCGTGTGGCCACCGGTGATCGAGCCGGTGCCCATCGACCCGGTGGATCCGGTCGATCCCGTGGACCCGGTGGACCCGACCGCCCCGGGGCTCCCCGGCGGCCTCACCCACCCCGGCGTGATCGGCGGCGGTCTGGCTGCGGCCGGCCTCGCCGGCCCGGGCGCCATCAACGGTGTCCGCAACCTCCTCGGGCGCGGCGGACCGTCCAGCGGCGTCGGTGCCATCGGCAGCACGGGCCGTACGGGCGCACCCGGCTCACTCGGGCGTTCGGGCGCAGCACCGGGCGGAGCGACGGGCCGCAGTGGCGGTGCGGCACCCGGTGGCGGTGCCCGTGGAGGACGCGGTGGAGCGGGCGGCCGCGGTGGCATCGGTACCTCGGGTGGAGCACGCCGCAAGCGCAACGACGACCCGTCGCAGCACCAGGACCACTTCGACGACGGCGAGGACTGGATCGACGACGAGGGCACCGGGCCCGGCGTCCTCGGTTGAGGCGTCAGCCCGCCAGGACGTCGGTGACCGGCCGGCTCGAATCTGCCGGCAGGTCGAGCGGGGACGGCTGACGTCCTCGTTCGACCATCGTCGCGCCCAGGGCAGCGACCATGGCGCCGTTGTCGGTGCACAGTCCGGGCCGGGGCACCCGCACTCGAATGCCGAGCTTGCCGGCGCGCTCCTCGGCCATCGCGCGCAGGCGCGAGTTCGCGGCGACGCCGCCGCCGATCATCAGGTCCTCGATGCCTTCGGCCTTGGCGGCGTCGAGGGCCTTGCGTACGAGGACGTCGCAGACGGCTTCCTGGAACGACGCGGCGACGTCGGCGACCGGCACCGGTTCGCCGCTCCGCTCGCGCGCCTCCACCCAGCGGGCGACGGAGGTCTTGAGTCCCGAGAACGAGAAGTCGAAGCGGTGTCGCTCGAGGTCGCGGCGGGTCGACAGGCCACGCGGGAAGTCGATGGCGATCCGGTCACCCTCGCGGGCGACCCGGTCGATGTGAGGACCGCCGGGGAACGGCAGGCCGAGCAGCCGGGCGACCTTGTCGAAGGCCTCGCCGGCGGCGTCGTCGATGGTGGCGCCCATCGGGTCGATGCCGCCGTTGTGCCCGGTGATGTCGGTGACCCTGAGCAGGCTGGAGTGCCCGCCGGACACGAGCAGCGCCAGACAGGGCTCCGGCAGCGGACCGTGTTCGAGCTGGTCGACGGCGACGTGGGCAGCGAGGTGGTTGACGCCGTAGATCGGCAGGCCCAGGCCCAGGGCCAGCGCCTTGGCCGCAGCGACGCCCACCAGCAGCGCGCCCGCCAGGCCGGGGCCGTGGGTCACCGCGATCGCGTCGACGTCGGCCAGTTGGATGCCGGCCGTGTCACAGGCCCGCTGGATCGTGGGGACCATCGCCTCGAGGTGGGCGCGGCTGGCCACCTCGGGTACGACGCCGCCGAAGCGTGCGTGCTCCTCGACGCTGCTGGCGACCGCATCGGCCAGCAGGGTGTGGCCCCGCACGATGCCGACACCGGTCTCGTCGCAGGAGGTCTCGATGCCGAGGACCAGCGGCTCGTCGCGAATCACGGGACCATTGTGACGGGTGCCGTCAGCACGAGGGCCGTGGTGCCGTCCCGGTAGTAGCGAGCCCGCTTGCCGAGCTCGGTGAAACCGTGGCGTTCGTAGAAGCCGCGGGCCTCGATGTTGTCCTCGCGGACCTCGAGCAGCACCTGGTTCGCGCCGCCCTCCGCAGCCTGCGCGTGGACGGCGGCCAGCAATGCCGTGGCGATCCCCGACCGCCGAAGCGTCGGGAGTACGGCGATCCGCTGCAACTCGGCGACGTCGACAACACTCACGACGGCGTAGCCGGCGAACGCGCCCGCGAGGTCGGCGACGACGTACGACACCGTGGGCAGGGAGCCGCTGACTCCCTCGGCGACGAGGTTCGTCGACCACGGGTCGAGCGGGAACGCCTCGGCTTCCAGATCGACGATGGAGGGCACGTCCGCGGCGACAGCCGCACGGACGACCGACGACGTCACTTCGCCGGCGCTCCGTCGGGCAGCACGGCCTTGGCGGCACGCGGGATCTCGGCATCGGGACGCCGCAGGTAGAGCGGCTCGGGCCCGAGCACCTCCACCTGGTGCGCGATCACGGCTCGGGCCAGCCAGGCGGCGTCCGGTCGCAGCGGCGTTCGCGCGTTCGGGAAGGCGTCCGGATAGAGCGCCGCACCTTCGCCGACGACCGGCAGGTCCGTGGCGAGCACAGCAGGCCGCTCCACGACCGGCGCACTCTGCCTGCGGCCGTTGCCGTCGTACGACGCCAGGTAGACCTCCTTGCGTCGCGCGTCCGTGGCGACGAGGAAGTCGCCGTCCACCACGCCCGTGGCAACGGCCTCGGCGGCGAGGGCGTCGAGCGAGCAGACCCCGTGGACCGGGACGTCGAGCACGTGCGCCAGTGTCCGGGCGGTGACCAGGCCGACCCGCAGCCCGGTGAACGGGCCGGGACCGACGCCGACGGCGATGCCCGTCACGCCGCCCGGCGTGATGCCGGCGGCGGCGAGGACCTGCTCGATGAGCGGCGCCAGTTGTTCGCCGTGCCGCATCCCGATCTCCGAGGTCGCGGCAGCGACCACCTCGGTCCCGTCATGCAGGGCGACGGTGACCGACGGCGACGCAGTGTCGAAGGCGAGCAGCACGGCGTCGAGGCTACCGGCCCACCCGGGCCGGCCTCACTGCCAGGCGCGGACCCAGTCCACTTCGACCGTCGCTGCGTTGGCCGTCTGCTCGGTCGGGGCGTTCCAGCTGGAACCCCAGACCTGCGTCACGATGAGGTTGAAGGGCTTGTCGAACGGCTGCGGCCGGGTCAGGCCCAGCGGGTTCCAGATGTGCGAGAAGCAGAGCTTGCCGTCGTAGAAGAACCGCATCACCTGCGTGGTCCACTCCACCGCGTAGGTGTGGAACGCACTGCCGGACGTCGGCATCGCACAGTTGGCACCGGTGCTCAGCAGGGGCACTTCGCCGGAGTAGTGCACCGAGGGGTACATGTTGCTGGGGCGGGCGCTGAACCACTCGGCGACGTCGATCTCCCCGGAGAGCGGCCAGCGGCCGTACGCGCTGGCCTGGGGGAACAGCCACAGGGCCGAGTGCGCACCGGGGATCCCGGCGCCGGACGGCATCTTCGCCCGGAACTCGAAGCGACCGTAGGCCTGCCCGAATCGGTCCCGTGTCGTCACGGTGCCGGCCGTGGACGTGGTCGGGAAGTCGCCGTACGGGCTCGGACAGGTGAACTCCTCGAGCTGCCGGCGCGCCGACACCCGCAGTGTTCCGGACGCAACTGCGATCGTCGACGAATCGTTGACGTAGCAGTCCCGGTTGCCGCTGGTCATTCCGCTGTACGACGTCTCCTGGACCAACCACTTGCTGGTGTCGAGCGCCTCCCCGTCGAACTCGTCGCGGAAGGTGCAGGCGTAGTAGGTCCCGTCGGCGCGACGCGGCCGCACGCCGCAGGCATCGGTGGGGGCAGGAGCCGGCTTTGCCACGGGCGTGACGACCTTGCGGGGGCCGACCTGCCGGACGGCACTGGCCCGGCCACGGGAGACGACCCGGTACTTGCTCGTCCGCGTCGGGTAGTGGGTGGCGATCCGGTAGGCGCCCGAGCGCGAGGCGCGCGTCTTGCGGAGCGTGACCCAGCGGGTCGATCCGCGGACCTGCAGCCGGACGACGGCCCGCGGCGCTGCGCGACCGGTGAAGAGCACCGAGGTCGCCCGTTCGACGGGGCGGTCGAGAGCCGGCGACTTCTGGCGTGCTGCGGCCGCCTGATCGAGCGGCAGTCCGAGCGCGGCGAGGCACGACAACGCCACGACCAGCGCCCGCCACCGCGTCACGAAACCCATCCGCTCCCACTCCCCTTGACCCTCGATTCGAGGCTAGGAGCGGGAGATGGTTCGGCGGCACCTGCGCCCAGACGGACCACGCATGGTCATCAAGGGCGAGAATCTGGGACTGGGTCCCGGGACTTCTGCGGCGAGGGTCCCAACTGGAGCCCGCCAGAGACCGGGACCTAGAGGGTCGACGAAGCGGGGAGTTCCACGCCGAGCCATCGCACGCCGACCGGGTCCAGTTCAACGATCCGCGGATCGGCTTCCGGGTCGATCCCGGTGGCGCCGGCGTCACCGGTGGCGCGTCCGATGCGGACCTCGAGCCAGCCGTCGGCCAGCCCCTCGGCCAGTCCGCTCCCCCACTCGACGACCGTGACCGCCTGATCGAGGTCGGTGTCGAGGTCCAGGTCATCCAGTTCAGCGGTACCGCCGAGCCGGTAGGCGTCGACGTGGACGAGCGAGGGTCCGCCCGACAGCGAGGGATGCACCCGGGCGATCACGAAGGTCGGAGACGTGATGCTGCCGCGGACGTCGAGGCCGGCGCCCAGTCCCTGCGTGAAGGTGGTCTTGCCGGCGCCGAGTTCGCCGCTGAGCACCAGGACGTCTCCGGCCTGCAGGACCGATGCCAGGTGCTCGCCGAGTGAACGCATCGCATCGGCAGTAGGAATCTCGACGGTGCGCGGCACCGGCCGCGCCATCTCGACGTACGGCGGCTGGCGGGCAGTCTCCGCAAAGCCCATGTCGCGCCAGAACTGCACGGTGAGCGGGAGTTCCTCGCGCGCCAGGATGACCAGCCGCTTCAGACCGTCCCGTCTCCCGGCTTCGGCGAGGGCAGCGCGGACCAGGGCCCGCGCGATGCCGCGGCCCTGTGCACTGGGGTCGACACCGAACCGGCGCAGGTAGAGCGCGTCGCCGTCCGGATCGAGGACAACGGCGCCGACCGTGCGTCCGTCCAGACGCGCCAGCAGACCGCCACCGGGCGCGAGCAGGGCCGCGATCGAGGCCTCGGTCTCGCTGAGGGCATCGGCAGGCGGGTCCAGGACGGGGCGCGCGGCGAACGCAGCGCGCACCACGGCAAGCACCTCTGCGGCGGCCTCCTGGCCGACCACGATGACCTCGAGACTCACCGCGTTGCGGTCCTCGCGGTCGCGGCGGTGATCAGCTGGTCGAGCTCGGCGTTGACGAGTTCGTGGCGCTCCATGATCACCATGTGCCCGGCGCCCTCGCACTCGAGCAGCCGGGACTCGGGGATGCGGGAGTGCAGCTTGCGCGAGTGCCCGATCGAGGTGATCTTGTCGTTGGTCCCACAGATGATCGAGGTGGGAATCCGGCCGAGGCTCTCGACGTGGTCGAACTTGTCGAGGCTCGCGAAGTGCGGGAAGAAGTCGGCCACCACCTCGAAGGGCGTCGCTCCCAGCATGTCGTCGACGAACTCGACGTACCCCTGCGGGACCGGGCCACCGAAGGCGAACCGGTCGGTGATGACCGTGGCGACCGAACTGCCGGCCCTGCGCAGGACGTCGACGGCGCGATGGCCCAGGTGCAGGGTGCGGACCGCGCCACTGGCGAAGGGCCCGGTCAGTCGCGCGGGCAGCATGGGCAGCAGGATCCGGCTCGGGTCGAGCCCTCCGGCAGTGGTCGAGACCAGGCCGACCCCAGCCACGCGGGTCCCGATCAGGTCGGGGAACTGCTCGGCCAGCGCGACGATCGACATGCCGCCCATCGAGTGACCGACGAGGACGATCGGGCCTTCGGGTACGACGGCATCGATGACGTCCTTGAGGTCGCGGCCCAACTGGTCGATGGTGGAGTGCGCGCGGCCGGAGTTGCCGGACCGGCCGTGCGAACGCTGGTCGTAGTAGACCGTGCGCACCAAGCCGCGGTAGGCGGCGCGCTGGAAGTGCCAGCAGTCGAGGTTGAGGCAGAAGCCGTGGACGAACACCACGGTGACCGGCGGTGTGTCGTCCTTGGTACGACGAAGCAGCCGCTCGAGCGGACCGGTCGCTGCCGTGGCCGGCGTCGCGACATCGACCTCGTCGACCTCGACGTACAGGCGCACCCCGTCCTCGGCGACGATGCTGATCTCCGGCGAGCGCAGGGTGCCGAACGGGATGTCCTCACCCGCCCGCCTGCCGATCTGCCGTTGCTGGCGGACGACACCGACCGCCGTACCGGCCGCAGCGAGGCCGAGGGCACCGGCCACCGAACCCAGGATCCGACCGCGCTTCATGGGGTGTTCCCGGTGGTCGAGCCTGTCGAGACTCCCACGTAGCGTCGCGTCATCCGGCCACCGATCCTCGTCACGATCTCGTAGTTGATGGTGCCGCACGCCTCGGCCCAGTCCTGCGCCGTGGGGCCACCGGCCGAGGGCGGGCCGAAAACGACGACCTCGGTGCCGACCTCCGGCCGGTCGCCATCCAGGTCGACGACGACCTGGTCCATGCAGACGGTGCCGCGGATCGGGCGGTGCTTGCCGGCAATCCCGACCTGCGCCGCGGACCCGGGCGAACCGGGTCGCGAGGCGCTGCGCGGGATGCCGTCGGCGTACCCGATCGGCACCAGCGCGACGGTCGTCGGGCGGTCGGCGATCCAGCGGTGTCCGTAGGAGACCCCGTCACCGACGGCGAGGTCCTTGACCATCACCAGCGGTCCCCGAACGGTCATCGCCGGCACCAGTCCGATGTCGGTGGCCTGGCCCGGGGCCGGGTCCAGTCCGTAGAGCGCAATGCCGCAGCGCACGGCATCGAAACGGGAGGACGGCCGCAGGATCGTGGCAGCCGAGTTGGCCAGGTGGCGCAGTTCGGGACGCAGGCCGTGTGCCTCGGCCAGAGCAATCGCCTCGCGGAAGGCCTGCTCCTGGCGGTCGTTGGCCGGGTGCGCGGGCTCATCGGCGCACGCGAAGTGCGACCAGAGGCCGGTGACCGTCCAGTCGCCTGCTTCCTCGCCGGCGCGCGCCCGGTCGAAGACCTCTGCCCAGGCTGCTCGCGGCGCTCCCCCGCGGGACAGGCCGGTGTCGACCTTGAGCTGGATCCGCGCTGGCTCGGTCCGGCCGGCGAAGGCGGCGGCCATCTCGTCGAGTTCGTCGACGGAGTAGGCGGAAACCTCGATGCCGGCGTCGGCGGCAGCGGCGTACGGGGCGCCCGGGGCCGTGATCCAGCACAGCAGCGGACCGTCGACGCCGGCCGCACGCAGGGCAAGGGCTTCCTCGATGGTGGCCGTCGCCAGCCACTCGGCGCCGCCCTGCTGCGCGGCACGGGCGCACTCGACCATGCCGTGGCCGTAGCCGTCGGACTTCACGACCGCGATCAGCGGGACGCCGGCGGTCTCGCGCAGCAGTCGCGCGTTGGCGCGGATCGCGTCGAGGTCGACGACGATCTCGGCAGGGCCCAGAGGCGCCGACGTGCTGGACATGGCTCCGATCCTCCCATCACTCCGTGTCGAGGGATGCGATGAGGGCCGCAACGAGGGAGGGGAGCGCGGCCGCGACATCCGACGCGACGATCGGTCCACCCGCCGCTGCCTGGGTGGCCGCGGCACCGTGCAACCAGGACCCGACCGAGGCCGCGTCGAACGGATCGAGGCCACCAGCCAGCAACGCGCCGATCACGCCGCCGAGGACGTCGCCGGCCCCCGCCGTCGCCAGCCACGGGGTGCCCGAGGTCGTCACGCGGACCCGCCCGCCCGGTTCGGCGATCACGGTGTGCCGCCCCTTGAGGAGTACGACGGCGTCGTACTCGTGGGCAGCGCGGAGCGCGAAGGACAGCGATTCGGCTTCGACCGCCGCTCGGTCGACGCCGAGCATCCGGGCCAGTTCGCCGGCGTGCGGCGTGAGGACCGCGGGCCGTCCGCGCGCCAGGTCGGCGAAGGCAAGGGCATCGGCGTCGACGACCACCGGCACCTCGTCGGCAAGGGAGTCCCGCAACGCCTGCTCGGCCGCGGTGTCGCTGCCCGAACCGACGACCCAGGCCTGGACGCGGCCGGCGCCGACGACCTCGGGATGGCGATCACGGACCCAGTCGTTCACGGCCGGATCGCCGTCGTACCGCACCATCCCCGCGAGGCCGCAGGTCGCGCCAGCGACGCTGAGCAGGCCCGCGCCCGGATAGGTCGCGGAGCCGGCGCGGATGCCGACGACACCACGGGTGTACTTGTGTGACGCCGGACCCGGACGGGGCAGCAACGCCGCCACGTCGGCCGGCTGGAGCGCTTCCATCGACGCCCACTCGGTGGTTGAGGTGGTCTCGACAGGCTCGACCTCCGGTAGTCCGATGTCGACGAGCTCGAGCGCTCCGCAGGCCAGCGCGGCCGGGTCGAGGAGGTGGCAGCCCTTGTGGGTGCCGAAGGTGACCGTCAACGCGGCCGTGACATGAGGCCCGTCCACGGCACCGGTGTCGACATCGACTCCCGACGGCACGTCGACCGCGACGACGGGGATCCCCTCGAGCGCAGCGAGTGCGGCGACAGCGTTGGGCCGCAGGCCCGGCCGGCCACCGATGCCGACGATTCCGTCGACCACCACATCAGGCCGAAAGCTCGTCGAGTAGCCGCGAGGTACGAGCGGCGTATCGAGACGCACCACCCGTCCGCCCACTGCCCGCAAGGCCGCCACCCCACCTGCATGCGCCTGCTCCGACAACAACCACGCCTCGACCTGCACGCCCCGCCGCGCGAGCACCACGCCGGCGTACAACGCATCACCGCCGTTGTCGCCCGACCCGACGAGCAACACGACCCGACGCCCGTACGCCGAGCCCAGGAAGTCGAGCACCGCGTAAGCGAGGCCGTGTGCGGCCCGCTGCATGAGCGCGCCCTCGGGCAGTTCGGCGAGCAGCAACGCTTCCGCAGCGCGGACCTGGTCGACCGTGTGCGCGCGGATCACAACGGACTCACAGATCGAGGTGAAGGCGAAGGGCGTCGTCCAGGTCCGACATCAAGTGACCGGGCACCCGCCCCAACACGGCGCCGATGCGCTCGACTGCCACCGATCGAACCTGTTCGGCCTGCGCCTTGGAGTCGAGACGCAAGCCCGTTTCCTCGGATGGCAACAGGGTCTGGAACGGCAGGATCCGCTGCACATTGCTGGTCACCGGGACCACGGTGACCACCCCTCTCCCCAGTCTGTCGGCGGCGGCGTTGGCTCGGTCGTTGCTGACCACCACGGCCGGGCGACGCTTGCTTGCTTCGCTGCCCCGCGCCGGTTCCAGGTCGACGAGGCGAACCTCACCGCGCCGCACGATCCAGCCCATCCGACGTCGCAGCCGCCCAGGCCGCCTCCTCGCCGGAGCTCTCCCACTCGCGCCAGGCGGCGTCGTAGTCGTCTTCGAGCGACGCCTGCCGAAGATGGCGGACGGCCAGTTGGACGACCGCCGACCGCGACGCAAGGCCGGACTCGCGCGCGTAGGCATCGATCAAGGCAACATCGCCGTCGGTCAGACTGACGCTCAGCTTCATGACACGATCGTACCCCGGTAGCACATGTGGTGCTACCTGAATGCTACTCAGTCCTCAAGGACGACGACCGCCGAGGCGATGCCGCCGTCATGGGTCAGCGAGAGGTGCACCGAACGGACACCGAGCAGGTCGGCCTCGGCGAGCACGGTCCCGCGCAGCACGAAGCGTGGCCGTCCGGACTCCTCGGAGACCACCTCGGCGTCGTGCCAGGCCATGCCGCGCGGGGCGCCGAGCGCCTTCGCGAGGGCTTCCTTGGCGGCGAACCGGGCGGCCATCGAACTGATGTGCCGACCGCGTTCGGCCTCGACGAAGAGCTTCTCCACCAGCGCAGGAGTACGACGACACGACTCCTCGAACCGGGCGATCTCGCACACGTCGATCCCGACCCCCACCACGGCCATGAGGCGTTACTCGACCGTGACGGACTTGGCGAGGTTCCGGGGCTGGTCGACGTCGTGGCCCAGTGCCGTGGCCAGTTCGCAGGCGAACAGTTGCAGGGGCACGATCGCCACCAGCGGCTGGAGCAGCACCGGCACCTTGGGCAACCGGATCAGCACGTCGGCGTACGGCTCGATCGAGGTGTCGCCGACCTCGGCCAGGCAGAGCGTGCGGGCACCACGGGCCCGGACCTCCTGGATGCCGCTGAGCATCTTCCCGTGGAGTTGGTCGCGACCCTTGGGCGGGACGACGCAGAACACGGGGAGGCCTTCTTCGATCAGGGCGATCGGGCCGTGCTTGAGCTCGCCGGCGGCGAAGCCCTCGGCGTGGATGTAGGCGAGTTCCTTGAGCTTGAGGGCGCCCTCGAGGGCGACCGGGTAGCCGGCGTGGCGGCCGAGGAACAGGACCGAGCGGGTGTCGACGTGGGCGTGCGCGAGCTCGTAGACGGACGCGGCGTCCTTGAGCACGGTCTCGATGTGCCCGGGCATCGCCTCGAGCTGCTCCATGATCTCGTCGATCTCGTCGCCGAAGCGGGTGCCCTTGACCTGCGCGATGTACAGCGCGAGGAGGTAGCAGGCGACCAGCTGGGTGAGGAACCCCTTCGTCGACGCGACGCCGATCTCGGGCCCGGCGTGGGTGTAGATCACGGCGTCGGACTCGCGCGGAATCGACGAGCCGTTGGTGTTGCAGATCGCGAGCACCTTGGCCTTCTGGGACCGCGCGTGGATGATCGCCTGCAGCGTGTCCGCGGTCTCCCCCGACTGGCTGATCGCGACGATCAGGGTCGTGGAGTCGATGATCGGGTCGCGGTAGCGGAATTCCGAGGCCAGCTCGACCTCCACCGGCGTGCGGGTCCAGTGTTCGATGGCGTACTTCGCGACCATGCCGGCGTAGAACGACGTGCCGCAGGCGATGATGATGATCTTGTCGATGTCGCGGAGCTCCTCGTCCGCGAGGCGCATCTCGTCGAGCTGCAGCTGTCCTGCCGCCGTACGACGGCCGATCAACGAGTCCGCGACGGCGCGCGGCTGCTCGAAGATCTCCTTGCGCATGAACCAGTCGTGGCCGTCCTTCTCCGCAGCGGAGAGGTCCCAGTCGACGTGGAAGCGCTTGGCCTCGACCGGGCGGCCCCAGAAGTCGGTGACCTGGACGTCGTCCCGGGTCATCACGACGATCTGGTCCTGGCCGAGCTCCAGCGCCTCGCGGGTGAACTCGATGAACGCGGCGACGTCGGAGCCGAGGAAGTTCTCGCCCTCGCCCAGGCCCACGACCAGCGGCGAGTTCCGGCGTGCCGCGACGACCGTGTCGGGGTCCTGGCTGTCGATGGCGACGAGCGTGAAGGCGCCGTCGAGCTGCTGGCACACACGCTGCATGGCGGTGATCAGGTCGACACCGGACTGGACCTGGAGCTCGACGAGGTGCGCGACGATCTCGGTGTCGGTGGCGGAGAGCAGTTCGTGGCCGTCGTCCTCGACGCGGGTGCGGAGTTCGACGAAGTTCTCGATGATGCCGTTGTGCACGAGGCCGACCCGGCGGGCCGACCCGGTGTGCGGGTGGGCGTTGACGTCGTTCGGCGGTCCGTGGGTGGCCCAGCGGGTGTGGCCGATGCCGATTCCGGACGTGGGCATGGGCTCGTCGTCGAGGACCTTCTCGAGGTTGGCCAGCTTGCCGGCCTTCTTCTCGATGAACAGGTCGCCGTCGCTGACGACCGCGACTCCCGCCGAGTCGTAGCCGCGATACTCCAGCCGCCGCAGACCGTCGATGACTGTGTCCTGAGCCGACCTGGGCCCGATGTATCCGACGATCCCGCACATGGTCGATGAGTCTACGGTGGACGCGGCCTCACACCTGCAGTGGCGCACTGGAAGAATCGCTGCCATGGTGACCGGTCCCACGGCGGACAACCTCTCCACGACTCATCCCGGTGACGAGTCGCAGCGTGAGGCGTCCCCGTACGTCGAGCTCGACCGGGCGACGTGGGCAAAGCTGGCGTCGGAGACGGAGAGCCCGCTCACCACCGACGAGCTCGACCGCCTCCGCGGCCTCGGCGAGTCGCTCGACCTGGACGAGATCCGCGACGTCTACCTCCCGCTCTCCCGGTTGCTGAGCCTGCGGGTCAGCAGCGCCTCGGCCCTGCACCAGGACCAGGAGGAGTTCCTCCACGGCCTCACCCCGCCCCGCACGCCGTTCGTGATCGGGCTCGCGGGGTCGGTGGCCGTCGGCAAGTCGACCGCAGCGCGCGTCCTCCAGCAGATGCTCGCGCGCTGGCCCGAGCACCCGAACGTCGCCCTGGTCACCACCGACGGCTTCCTCTATCCCAATGCCGAGCTCGAGAAGCGCGGCTTGCTCGACCGCAAGGGCTTCCCGGAGTCCTACGACCGGCGCGCCCTGCTGAAGTTCGTGATCGACATCAAGTCCGGCAAGGACGAGGTCGAGGCCCCGGTCTACTCCCACCTCATCTATGACGTGCAACCGGACGAGAAGGTGGTCGTGAAGCGGCCCGACATCGTCATCGTGGAGGGACTGAACGTCCTTCAGCCGGCGCGGGTGCGCGAGGACGGCCGGATCACCCTGGGCCTGTCCGACTTCTTCGACTTCTCGATCTTCGTCGACGCGAACACCAACCACATCCGGGACTGGTACGTCGACCGGTTCCTGCGCCTGCGCGAGACGGCCTTCCGTGACCCCGGGTCCTACTTCGCCAAGTACGCCGCGCTGAGCCACGACACGGCCGTCGACGAGGCGCGCCGGATCTGGGATTCGATCAACGGCCCGAACCTGGAGCGCAACGTGTTGCCGACCCGGTCCCGCGCCACGCTGGTGCTGCGCAAGTCCGCGGACCACTCCGTCCGCTACGTGCGCCTGCGCAAGATCTGACCCGGCGCGATGACACGACGGCCGTCCCGACTCCGCGTCGTGGCGCTGTGCTCGATCATCGCCCTCGCCCTGCCCGTCGCCGGGTGTGGCACGGACGCGCCCGCCAGCCCCGAGGCCAGGCCGTCGCGCAGCGGGGCAGCGGAAGCCAGCAGTACGCCGACCCCCGAAGCGTCCGGTTCCGCGACGGTCAGCGAGCCGGATCCGACGTACTCCCTCCCGGCGATCGCAGCGAAGGCACCGGACGCAGGCGACCTCGTGGTCCTGCGCGACGCCGGATCCACGACCCGGTACACCCGGGAAGCGGTGAGCTACCGCAGCGACGGCCTGACCATCACCGGCGTGCTCCTGCGCCCTCGCGGGACGGGGCCGTTCCCGGCCGTCGTCATCGTCCACGGTCGCGTGCCGATCAAGAGCTACCGCACCGGCGGCGGGCTGGAGAGGGAGCAGGATGCCCTGGTCGCAGCGGGCTACGTCGTCTTCCAGAGCGACCTGCGGGGGCACGCCGGCTCGGACCCGCTCGGGCCGTTCGACCAGCAGACGATGGTCGGCTACAGCCGCGACGTGATCAACGCCCTCGCCACCCTCCGGACGCAGGAGTACGTCGACCGCGACCGGGTCGGCGTGCTCGGACGATCGATGGGCGGCGGCATCACGATGAACGTCCTGACGACCCACCCCGAACTCGCCCGGGCTGCCGTACTGCTGTCACCGATCAGCTCGTCGTTCGCCCAGGCCAGGGCACTCCTGGCGAGCCTCGGCAGGCCGGCGGACCGCGACTCCATCCCCGTCGAGTTCGGCACGCAGGAGGCGAACCCGGCGTTCTACCGGAACCTGTCGCCGCGCACGTACTTCTCGAAGATCACCGCATCGGTGCTGATCCAGCACGGTACGGCGGACCCGGTGTGCCCGCTGGTGTGGTCGCAGACGACCCTGGGCGCGCTCCGCACGGCCGGGGTCGACGCCGACCTGGAGCTCTACGAGGGCGAACGCCACATCTTCGACGCACGGCAGGCGCAGGCGATCCAGAACGCGGTCACCTACTTCGACCGACAGCTCGGCTGATCACGCCGTACGGCGGTCAGGACTGCCCGGCGAACTTGCGGTGCGGCCGGAACCGGACGAGCTTCGCACCGTTGTCGTCGAACCCGTCGATGGCGATGTCCGGGCCGTCGTAGGGGATCGTCGACTCAACTTCGACGCTGTACGGGAAGCCGACGAAGAGCCGTACGAACACGTGGCCCCCACGGCCCGGCGCGATCCACTCGTCGAAGACGGCTTCGGTGTCCTCGGGGTCGCGGATCGAGTGGCTGCTGCCGAGCTCGGCCTCGAAGGCTGACCGGGCCACCTTGACGCTGTCCCAGCGCGTGTAGGTCAGGCGCACCTCCTCCCCGTTGAACGGAGTGCTGCACGACCACACCTCGGCGCGGTCGCCGGTCAGGTCGCCGCCCGTGCAGTCCTGGTCCTTCATCGACGGGAACACCCACGTCATCCCGGCCTGCCCGGAGGGCCTCGGGTCGCAGTTGCTGACCCGCACCACCTGCGACCCGTCCCAGCAGGTCACGTCGCCCACGGGCGCAGGTGCGGCAGGTGAGGTCGGCTCGTCGGTCGGGCCGGCGCTGACCGGGGTGTCGGTGCCCGGGCTGTTGTCGGCGGGCCCGGTCGTGACGTCGTCGGTCGCGGCCGTCGCGGGGTCGTCGTCGCCGGTCAACTGCACCAGCGCGACCGCTCCCCCGACCCCGAGGGCCACGGCCAGCACACAGGCTGCGATCACCGCGAGCACCTTGCCCTTGCCGCGCGGGGCCGGCGTCACTGACGGCGCCACGGGGAAGGCGCCGGGGAAGGCCACGGGGTACGACGGAGCCGCGTACGACGGCGGCGGGGGTGGCGGCGACGAGATCACCGGAGCCGACGACGCGAAGACCGTGGCGCTCGCTCCACCGACCTGAGCGATGGGCGTTCCACCCTCGGCGGGCGCCGCCTGATGAGCCCGGGTCGCCGCGTCCCGCACGGCAGCCTGCATCTCGATCGCACTCGCGAACCGGTGCTGGGGTTGCTTGGCCATCGCCCGCACCAGCACCTGGTTGACGGCCGCCGCCCACGGACCGGTCGGCTGGGCCTGTGGCAGCGGCGACGCCTCATGGGCAATCGCCAGTTGCGGCATGGTTCCCGTGTACGGCGCCGTACCGGTCAGCAGCTCCCACAGCAGGCAGCCCACGGCGTACAGGTCGGACTGCACCGTGGCGGCCGCGCCGCGCAGCCGCTCGGGGGCCAGGTAGGCCCAGGTGCCGATGACGCCCACCGTCTGCGACGTGGAGTCCATGACCTGCGAGATGCCGAAGTCGCACAGGAAGGCCCGCGGGCCGGCCGTCTCCCGGCGGAGCAGGACGTTGCTCGGCTTCACGTCGCGGTGGATCAGCCCCACGGCATGGGCGTCGGCGAGGCCGGACAGGACCTGGTCGACGAGACCGAGCGCCGCGGACGGGCCGAGCGGTCCCTGGGCGGCCAGCAGGTTGGCGACGTCGCCGTCGGGGATCAACTGGGTCGCGATGTAGAGCCAGCCGTCGTGCTCGCCGGCGTCGTACACCTGGACGACGTGGGGCGACTCGAGCCGACCCAGCGCCATCGCTTCGCCACGGAAGCGGGTGATCCGGTCATCGGCCCCGATGACCTCGGGCAGCATCAACTTGAGCGCGACGACACGGTCGAGTTCGATCTGGCGGGCGCGCAGGACGACACCCATGCCGCCCTGCCCGAGCGTGCCTTCGATTCGATATCGACCGAATGTGTCACCAGCCGCCGGTATAGCCCCCATGGGGCTGCACCCTAGTGTCAGGAAAGGGCGAGCCGCAGGCGTACGACGTCAGCCAGCCGGTGGGCGATCGAGTCGGCCTGTTCGGCGGTCGGCGCCTCCACCATCACCCGCACGAGGGGCTCGGTGCCCGAGGGCCGCAGCAGCACGCGACCGGTGCCGGCCAGTTCGGACTCGGCCGCAACAACGGCCGCGACCAGCTCGACGTCGTCGGTGCGGGCCCGGTCGACGCCGGGCACGTTGACGAGCACCTGCGGGAGGCGGGTCATCACACCGGCCAGCTCGCGCAGCGACTGACCCGTCGCCGCCATCCGGTGCAGGACCTGCAGGGCGGTGAGGGTGCCGTCGCCCGTGGTGGCGTGCTCGTTCATGATCACGTGGCCCGACTGCTCGCCGCCGAGCGAGTAGCCGCCGTTCTTCATGTCCTCGAGCACGTAGCGGTCGCCGACGGCGGTCTGCCGCACGACGACCCCCGCCGCGGTGAGGGCCTGGACGAAGCCGAGGTTGGACATGACGGTGGCGACCACGGTGTCGTCGACCAGTCGGCCCGCGTCACGCAGGGACAGGGCGAGGATCGCGAGGATCTGGTCGCCGTCCACGATGGTGCCTTCGGCGTCGACGGCCAGGCAGCGGTCGGCGTCGCCGTCGAGCGCGAAGCCGACGTCGGCACCGTGCTCGACGACGGCCTTCTGCAGCACGTCGAGGTGCGTCGAGCCGCAGCCGTCATTGATGTTGAGGCCGTCGGGCTCGGCGCAGATCGCCACGACGTCGACGCCTGCGTCGCGCAGCGCCTTCGGTCCGGCGACCGACGCGGCGCCGTGGGCGCAGTCGAGGACCACCTTGAGGCGGCGCCCACCGCCCGCAGGACCGAGGTCGCCGACGGTCGCGACCAGGTGGGCGGCGTACTCGTCGATCGCCGTGGGGTGCGGGGTGACCCGGCCGACGTCGCCGCCCACCGGCCGTTCCCACGGCTCCTCGAGGCGGGCCTCGATGGCGTCCTCGATGGCGTCGTCGAGCTTGACCCCGCCGCGGGCGAGGAACTTGATGCCGTTGTCGGGCATCGCGTTGTGCGATGCCGAGAGCATGACGCCGAGGTCGGCGCCGAGCGAGGCAGTGAGGTAGGCGACCCCCGGGGTGGGCAGTTCACCCAGGAGGAGTACGTCGACCCCGGCCGACGCCAGCCCGGCGACCACTGCGGCCTCGAGGAACTGGCCGGAGATCCGGGTGTCGCGCCCGACCACGGCGAAGGGCCGGTGGCCGGCAAAGGCGCCGCGCTCCGCAAGGACGTGCGCAGCGGAGACGGACAGGTCCAGGACCAGTTCGGCGGTCAGGTCGGCGTTCGCGAGACCGCGGACACCATCGGTGCCGAAGATGCGGGGCACGTGCTCTCCCTCGTGTGGTGGCGAAACGATCATGGCCGAAAACGGCCGACAGGGCCACGGACCGCAGGTGCGGTGCGTGGCCCTGTCGTCGCAATCAGCGCTTGCTGTACTGCGGAGCCTTACGGGCCTTCTTGAGACCAGCCTTCTTGCGCTCGGTCGCGCGGGCGTCACGGGTCAACAGACCGGCCTTCTTGAGGGCCGGGCGGTTGGCGTCGATGTCGATCGCGTTGAGCGAGCGGGCCACGCCGAGGCGCAGGGCGCCGGCCTGACCGGTGATGCCGCCGCCGTGGATACGGGCGATCACGTCGAAGCGGCCCTCGAGGCCGAGCGTCGCGAAGGGCTCGTTGGCGACCTGCTGGTGCAGCTTGTTCGGGAAGTAGTCCTCGAACGCGCGGCCGTTGATGGTCCACGTGCCGGTGCCCGGAACGATCCGGACGCGGGCGACGGCTTCCTTGCGACGGCCAGTGGCCGCGCCGGGGGCGATCGTCGCCGGGACGGCGGGAGTGGCGTCGGACGGCGAGGTCTCGCTGGTGTAGGCGAGGCCCTGGTCGTCGGTCTCGAAGGTCTCTTCGACCTCGGTGGTCTGCGATTCAGTCACGATGAAAGTCCTTAGTCCTGGTCAGCTTCGGGTCACTGGGAGATCTGGGTGATCTCGTACGCAACGGCCTGCTGCGCCTGGTGGGGGTGCGTCGGGCCGTTGTAGACCTTGAGCTTCGTGATGATCTGGCGACCAAGACGGTTCTTGGGGAGCATGCCCCAGACCGCGGCCTCGACGGCCTTGCGGGCGTCCTTGTCGAGGATCTGGCCGATGGGGGTCGAGGTCAGACCGCCCGGGTAACCCGAGTGGCGGTAGACCATCTTGTCGGTGCGCTTCTTGCCGGACAGGGCAACCTTGTCGGCGTTGATGATCACGACGAAGTCACCGGTGTCGGCGTTCGGCGCGAAGATCGGCTTGTGCTTGCCGCGGAGGAGACCAGCGGCGGTGACGGCCAGCCGGCCCAGGACGACGTCGGTGGCGTCGATCACGAGCCAGGCGCGCTCAACGTCACCGGGCTTGGGAGCGTAGGTACGCATGATGCGTTCACTCTCTTCGGTTAGTTCGTGGACCCGTTCGGCGAATGTCGATCGGGCTTGCCTGCCGCCGGTGCGGTTGCACCGTGCAGGCGACGTCTTCTGACGAACTCAGCCCGGCCCACTCATGCTCGCCTCACGGCGATCTGTATTCCAGCCAGGCACTGCCTTTGAGGAACACTGGGCGATCCGGGACTGCCTCGGCGCCGTACAGGACGGCAGCGCGAAGCGGCAGGAGACGCGCAGGAAAGACTACGGCGGGGTCTCGGAACCGGTCAAAACGCCGCAGATGTCACTGCCGGAGAGCAACCTCTGTGAGATGTCTCCTAGGCCACGCCTCGGGACACCGCCTTTCCGCGATGTGACGCGGGCGACTAGGTTGCAGGGGTGACTGACTCTCTCACCGTACGCGACAACCGCACCGGAGCGGAGTACGACATTCCGATCGTCGACGGCACCATCAAGGCCGCCGACATCGGGAAGATCAAGGCCGATGAGGAAAACCCCGGCCTGGCTGTCTACGACCCCGGTTTCGTCAACACTGCCTCCTGCCGCAGTGCCATCACCTACATCGATGGCGAGCGGGGGATCCTCGAGTACCGCGGCTATCCGATCGAACAGCTGGCGGAGAAGTCGAACTTCCTCGAGGTGGCCTACCTGCTCGTCCACGGCGACCTGCCGTCGAAGGAGCAGTACGACGCCTGGGTGCACGAAATCACCTATCACACGTTCGTGCACGAGAACGTCAAGGGCTTCATGCAGGGGTTCCGGTACGACGCGCATCCGATGGGGATGCTGATGGCGTCGATCGGGGCCCTTTCGACGTTCTACCCCGAGTCCCGCCACATCGAGGACCCGGACAACCGGCACATCCAGATCGTGCGCATGATCGCCAAGATGCCGACCCTCGGCGCCTGGTCGTTCCGCCACGCGCAGGGCAAGCCGTACGTCTACCCGGACAACGAGCTGTCCTACGCGGAGAACTTCCTCTCCATGCTCTTCAAGATGAGCGAGACGAAGTACGCCGCTGACCCGCGCATCGCCAAGGCGCTCGACGTGCTGTTCATCCTGCACGCCGACCACGAGCAGAACTGCTCGACCAACGCGGTCCGCTCGGTCGGTTCCTCGCAGGTCGACCCGTACTCCGCTGTCGCGGCCGGCATCGGCGCCCTCTACGGCCCACTGCACGGTGGCGCCAACGAGGCCGTCCTCAAGATGCTGCGCCGGATCGGCACCAAGGAGAACATCCCCGCCTTCATCGAGGGCGTGAAGGCCGGCAACGAGCGGCTGATGGGCTTCGGCCACCGGGTCTACAAGAACTTCGACCCGCGCGCGACGATCATCAAGAAGGCCTGCGACGACGTCTTCGAGGTCACCGGGGTCAACCCGCTCCTCGAGATCGCCAAGGAGCTCGAGAAGATCGCGCTCGAGGACGAGTACTTCGTCAAGCGCAAGCTCTACCCGAACGTCGACTTCTACTCCGGCCTGATCTACGAGGCGCTGCAGTTCCCGCCGGAGATGTTCACCGTGCTGTTCGCCATCGGCCGCGCGCCGGGCTGGCTCGCACAGTGGCTGGAGCTCGTCCAGGACAAGGAGCAGAAGATCGCTCGTCCGAAGCAGATCTACACCGGTCCGCGCACGCTCGACTTCGTGCCGGCTGAGGAGCGCTGGGCCTGAGCCCACCGCTTGCCGGTCCAGGCGCCCCGCGTGATGCACGCGGGGCGTCTGCCGTTTTCGGGTACGACGTTCAGTAGCCGGGGATCTGCTGGAGCTGGTCGTCCATGATCGCGTCGAGGTCGCCCGAGACCTGGCTGCCGTCGTACCGCTCGAGCCACACGGTGGCCAGGTAGCCGTGGTCGGTGCCTTCCGCCCACGTGTAGGTGTGGTCGAGTCGGTAGGGAGCCTCGCTCGTCAGACCGCGGGCCGTGAAGCCGTACGTCGGCGCATTCCCGGCCGACGAGAGGTCAAGGACGAACCCTCCGGCCCGTCCCTTGTCACTGCACGCCTGCCGCGCATCCACGAATCGCTCGAACTGGCGCTTCACCTTGTCCTCCTCGATGCGCCAGATCCCGACCACGACCCGTTCCTCGTGGCCGCCGACGGTCCGGGTCCAGGCGCGGAAGTTGTCCGGGTCCACGTCCGTGAGCACGGTGTCGGACTCGATGTCGCAGACCGGCCACGCCGTCGGCTCGAAGTCCTCGATCGGCGTAAGGTCACCGTCGATGCTGGACGCACCGATCAGTTCGGGCGGGTCCGGCTCGTCACTGCACCCGGCCAGCAGGGCGGCGCTGGTGACGGCGACCAGCCACGCGGCAGGACCGCGCGCTCTCACCACCCGTAGTCCTCAAGGATCTGCTCGGAGCGGTCGAGGCTGCTGCCGTGGTCGTTCTCGAGCTGGGAGAGCTCGGTGGCCAGCCGCTCGCCCCACGGGTTGTCGTCCAGCCAGTCCTCGTAGGCGTCGGCCTGGGAAGCGGTGAGGTCGTTGAGGTTGGTGTCGGGTCCGAGGCCGTCGGGGTAGGCGTCCGCCGGCAGGCTGTGCCAGTAGGTGTCGCGGACGATCTCCTGCGCGGTCTGTGCCGAGGAACTGTAGAGGTCACCGACCTCCTGGTTCGTGGCCCCGGTGCTGTCCTGGTGCAGGCTGTCGCCGATGCCGCTGAGCACCTGGTCGAGCAGGAAACCACCGACCGGGTTCGCGCCGACGGGCGTCTGGCCGAGCACCGTCGACACGATGTTGGTGCCGAGGTCGACGCCGGCGTTGTGTCGTTCGTCGGCCGACAGGTTGTCCTGTGCGATGTCCCGCGAGGCACCGAAGTCGATGGCACCCAGCACGTCGTAGTTGGTGCTGATGACCGGCACCAACTCGTCGCGTACGTCGTCGGGGTCCGTGATGCCGTCCAGGTTGCGGGTCAGCTGGTCGGCCGTCCAGGCGTTGCTCGCGATCCGGAGTTCTTCGCGACCGACGTCGTCCTTGGCGAGCTCGGCGAGCAGGAAGCGCGCCGACTGGTCAGGGTCGGCGAAGCGGGCGTCGTCGAAGACGTAGTCGTCGGTGAGGTCGCCTCCGCCCGGGTTGACGCCGAGTTCGTGGTGGAACGAGCCGATGTAGTGACTGGTGATGGTGGCCAGGTCCTCCCGCAGCGACGGCGGGATGAAGTCCGAGCCGGAGAACGAGTCGTCCGCGTCCTGGAAGCGGTCGTAGCTGAGGTGGACGAGGTCCTGGACCACCTGCACCGACCTCTCGTCGGGCTCCCCCTCGATGGTCGCGGCCTGGAGTGCGTCACCGACCAGGGCCAGCCCGGGCGGCGGTCCGTCGTGGTTGGGGTACTGCAGGTCGTTCGGCCAGCGGAACTCATCAGCGCGCTCGTAGAGCAGGTAGTTGACCCGGGTGCCGTACGGCTCGTCGCCGTCGTACGTGACGGCGGAGGTGAAGAACTCCCGCGCTGCTTCAGGGTTGTCCGCGATGCCGCGCAGGACACCGGGGATCGGGTCGTGGCCGAGCGCATCGTGCTCGTCGTCGTGGCCCTGCGTGAAGTCCCAGCGGACGCCGTCGCCGACGATGCCGGGGAAGTCCCAGGGCCCTTCCGGGTGCTCGTCCCAGTCCCAGTCCCGCTCGAAGTCGACGGTGGTCGCGGCCACGGACTCCAGGAAGTCCGGGTCGAAGGCGCTGCCGTCGGCCAGCAACGGGGCGATCAACTGGTAGCCCCGGACCTCGATGTCGGAGATGTCGCCCGGCACGGTGAAGACGTCGCGCCCGGCGCCGATCAGGTCCCACTTCCACTCGGTCGAGACGTGGTCGGCTGCACCCGGGTCGCTGTCGCCGATGTTCTGCGTGCCGGCTGCGAGCGTCGCGCCCAGCGCACGCTGCAGATCGCGCAGTTCGTCGCCGTTCTCGAGGCCTTCGCCGGTGTCGTCCCCGCGACCGAAGAAGGCGGCGCGCTGCTGGAGGTCGAGCAACCCCTCGGGGCCGGTGCGGTTGAGGAAGCCGGTCGAGACCTCGGCGTCGGTGCCGTAGGCCTCCAGGAGATCGGTCACCCGCTCCAGTTCCTCGGGCGGGATCTCCTCGTCGCCCGTGCGGATGCCCTCGGTCTCGTCAGCGATCGCCGTGCCCAGCGCGCCCTGCTGCTCGTCGGTGAGGGCATTGATGTAGCCGTCGTACCGATCGGGATGGGCGAGCAACTGCTGGATCAGGGAGGCATCGGACAGTCCGCGGAGCTCGGACGGCAGGGCCGCATCACCCAGGGAGCCGGTGCCGCCGTCGTACGCACCGCGCC
Source organism: Nocardioides sp. WS12 (assembly GCF_014108865.1). Taxonomy (NCBI): domain Bacteria; kingdom Bacillati; phylum Actinomycetota; class Actinomycetes; order Propionibacteriales; family Nocardioidaceae; genus Nocardioides; species Nocardioides sp. WS12. The sequence continues at coordinate 4,641,385 of NZ_CP053928.1, forward strand.
GTGCGGAGCGGAGGACCGCGGCGAGGTCGGTGTCGGCCTGGTCGGCGTCGGAGAGCGCGTCGGCCAGCGTGGTCGCCAGGCTCTCCAATTCGCTGGTCTCCGGGCGGTCCTCCCCGTCGGCATCCGGGTCCCTGACCGTGACCGTGCCCCCGGAGAAGGAGACCTCGAGCCCCTTCTCGTTGATCGTCGCCATCGCACCCCGCGCCCGACGCTTCGCACTGGCGATCGTGGCGGACGCCTCGTCGAGGGCGTTGATCACCTCGGAGACCGGGGACACGATGTCGTTGAGATCAGCCACCAGGGTGGTGTGGGAGGTCCGGGCCGTCTCGGCGCTGTCGCCGATCCAGGTGTACGGCGGACGGCCGTCGTCGAGTTCGTCCTGCAGGTCCAGGATCGTGCGCCGCGACGTCGTCAGGTCGTCGCCGACCGTGCCCAGGGCGCCGGGGTCCCAGCTCATCAACACGTCGTAGGTGACCATCAGATCGGCCGTCCGATCCGGGTACGGACGAGGATGTCGGCCTCGGTGATGTCGTCGGCCGCGTCCGTCGTCGCCGTGTGATGGGTGTGCGCGGCGGTGACCCAGGCCGTCAGGTCGGTGTCGAGGTCGGTGCCGAGGCTGGTCGCCGCGGGTCCGCTGGTGCTGCCGGACAGGGCCGTCGCGACGGCGGTGAGGTGATCCTTGAAGGTCACCCTGGCCGCACTGTCGGCGGCTTCCTCGATCTGCTGGGCAGAAAGGTTGACGTCACGTTCGACGATCTCGACCGTCATGTTCGCTCCCGGGCGCGTGCATTGTTGGGCTGACAATGCAGGCACTTTCCCGCGCGACAGCGCAGGCAAACACGAGTGAACTGATCGACTCAGACGGGGTACGGCGGCAGGTCGGTGTCGTACAGCCACGGCTCCAGCAGCGCGGCCACGTCACGGCCGGTGCGGTCGGTCGCGAAGGCCAGGAACTCCTCGGTGGTGACGGAGTCGCCGGCGCGGAGGGCGGCCCAGCCGCGCAGCACGTCGAAGAACGCGGCGTCGCCGACGTCGACACGCAGTGCGTGCAGGGTGAGCGCACCGCGCTTGTAGACGCGGTCGTCGAACATCAGCGCGGGACCCGGATCCGCCAGGACGAGGTCCTGGTCGAGGTCGACCAGCTTGTCGTGGTGGTGGCGCGCCCACTCGTCGCAGGTGCGCGGGCCGCCGGACTCCTCGGACCACAACCACTCGCTGTAGCAGGCGAATCCCTCGTGCAACCAGATGTCCTGCCAGCGCGCGAGGGTCACGGCGTTGCCGAACCACTGGTGCGCCAGCTCATGGGCGATCAGCCGCACGTGCGACCAGTCGTCGGTGCAGAAGTTGCGGCCGAAGGTGGACAGGCTCTGGCTCTCGAGCGGGATCTCGAGGTCGTCGTCGGTGATGACGGCGGCGTACGCATCGAACGGGTACGGGCCGAAGGCCTGCTCGAAGAACTCCATCATCGCGGCCTGCTGGTCGAACGAACCTGCGAGATCGACGTCCGCCGGCGCGATCGTGCGGGTCGTCAAGCCGTGCTGCACGGTGACGTAGCGGCCGATCTGCACCGTCGCGAGGTAGGTCGCCATCGGCTTGTTCATCTCGTAGCACCAGGTTTCCACACTCGCCTTGCGACGGTGGTCGGCCAGGGTGCCGTTGGAGACGACGGTGTAGCCGCTCGGCGCGGACACGGTGATCCGGTAGGTCGCCTTGTCGTCGGGCCGGTCGTTGCAGGGGTACCAGGTCGGTGCGCCGTGGGGCTGCGCCGCGACGATCACACCGTCGGCGAGCTCTTCCCAGCCGGCGTCGCCGTGGTGCTCGTCGATGACGGGGAGCGGCGTACCGCCGTACGCGATGGTGATCCGCAGCTCAGCGCCAGCGGCTGCCGGGCGCTCCAGTTGGAGCACCAGCCGCTCGTCGCGCGCCGACCACTTCTTCAGGCGGGCGCCGTCGACGCGGACCTTGCTCGCCTGCAGGTGTGCGAGGTCCAGGACCACGCGGTTGGTCTCCGTCGCAACGACGGCGTCGAGGACAGCGGTGCCGCGCAGCCGGTTGCCCTCGGGGACGTAGACGACGTCGAGGTCGTAGTGCCAGACCGAGTACGACGGGTCGCCGTGGCCCGGCAGATAGGGATCTGCGGTGGGGAGTTCAGGCACTAGGCCCACGGGCCGATCGGGTTGCCGATCCAGCGAGTCTTGTCAGGCACGGTCTCGCCTCTCATCACCAAGGACACCGGGCCGACGGTAGCGTGCCGGCCCAGCACCGCTGCGGGCAGCACGACCGAGTTCGGGCCGAGCGTGGCGCCTCGCCGCAGTTGCACGGTGTCGGTGACGAGCAGGCGGTCGTGGAAGAGGTGGGTCTGCACGACGCTGCCCTGGTTGACGGTCGCGCCGTCGCCCAGCTCCACGAGGTCGGGCTCGGGCAGCCAGTAGGACTCGCACCACACACCCCGGCCGACCTTCGCGCCCATCGCGCGGAACCACAGGGTGATGAGGGGCGAGCCCGTCGCCAGGCCCGCGAACCACGGGGTCGCAAGCACCTCGACGAACGTGTCGGCCAGTTCGTTGCGCCAGACGAAGGAGCTCCACAGCGGGTGGGACCCGGCGCGGACCCGGCCGACCAGCAGCCACTTCGCGGCAATCGCGATGAGGGCGGCCACGAGACCGGCCAGCCACAACGCCACCGGTACGGCGACCAGGCCGGCCACGGCGCCGTACTCGACCCAGACGGCGACGGTGGCCAGGACGACCGCCACCTGCAGGGCGACGCTGAGGGCGACGGGCACCAGACGGGCGATCTCCCAGCAGGCGCGGGCAATCTTGAGGCGGCGCGGGGGCGCGTAGGTGCGCTCGTCGGTGGAGCCCTGTGCGGCGCGACGCAGCGGGGCGGGCGGGCTGCCGAGCCACGACTCCCCCGCCTTCATCGTGTTGCGCGCAGGAGCGGCCGACAGCACCGCGACGAGCGACCGCTTCGGGACCTTGCGGCCGGGAGCCGCCATCGCCGAGTTGCCGACGAAAGCGCGCTTGCCGACCTTGACGTTGCCCGCACGCAGCCAGCCGCCGCCGAGTTCGTAGCCGCCGATCAGGGTGTCGTCGGCGAGGAAGGCCTGGTCACTGACCGTGGTCAGCGACGGGATCATCAGCACCGTCGACGCCTCGACGTCCTTGCCGATCTTCGCCCCCAGGAGCCGCAACCAACCCGGCGTGAGCTGCGAGCTGTAGAGCGGGAAGAGCCAGGTCCGCGCCTCGTCGAGCACGCGGATCGTGGCCCAGACACTCAGCGCCGGTCGACTCTGCAGCGGGTGCGCACCGGGCAGGACGCCGCGGCCGAGCAGGCGCACCACGACGAGGATCAGGCCGGCGAGCAGGAGGCAACCCGCAATGACGCCGGGCAGCAGCCACGGCACCAGCGCACGCAGGGCGTCCCCGGCGTTGTCGGTGTCGTCGAGGTTCGCGAGCAGCAGGATCGGCAGCACGACCGCGGTGACGGCGATCGAGGGCAGCAGGGCGAGGCCGGCAGCCGCGGCGGCGTAGGACACCGCCCAGCGGCGAAGGGATCGCTTCGAGGCCGCGGGCCGTTCGGCCCACGGGCCGCGGGCAGCGGAGCTCGCGCGGGTGGCGGGGGCGCCGGACCAGAACTCGCCGGTGGGCACGTCGCCGAACGCAGCGGAGCCGGGCGCGACCTCAGCGTCGTCGCCGACAACCGCGCCGGGGCACAACATCGAGCGGGTGCCGACGCGGGCGCGATCGCCGATCCGGATGCCGCCGACGTGGAGGGTGTCGCCGTCGATCCAGTAGCCGGTCAGGTCGACCTCGGGCTCGATCGAGGCGCCCTTGCCGACGGTCAGGTGACCGGTGATCGGCGGCAGGGAGTGCACGTCCGCACCACGAGCGATCTTTGCGCCGAGCAACCGGGCGTACCAGGTGATGTACGGCGCGCCGGCCATCCGGGTCGCACCCAACTCGTCGGCGAGGCGTTCGGCGGCCCAGATCCGCAGGTGCACCTTGCCGCCGCGCGGGTAGCTGCCGGGCCGGACGCCGGCGAGCACCCACCGAGCCAGCTTGGCCGCCGTGAACATCCGGCCAACCGGGCTGACGAAGACGAGGAGCAGCGGCACCAGCACCCACCACGACACGGCGGGCAGCCAGCCGACGTCGAGCACGTCGTGGAGCAGGCGGGACAGGGTGAGGGTCCCGGCCAGCCAGCGGGGCGCAGCCAGCGCCCGCAGCAGAGGTACGGCGACGACCTGGCCGAGCTGGGTCTTGCGCGGAATCGGCATCACCTTGCGGCTCTGCTCCGCGAGGGCGGACGGTTCGAGGGTGTCGAGGAGCGCAGCGAGACCAGCGACCGTCGGCACCTCGTAGATGTCCGCGACGGTCAACTCGGGGTGGTCGGCGCGCAGGATCGTCACGACCTGGGCCGCGGTGAGGCTGCCGCCACCGAGGTCGAAGAAGTTCGAGTCCGGCCCCTCCGGGGTTGCCCCGATGACCCGCTGCCACACCTCGGCGATCCTGGCCGAGGTGCCGTGCAGGCCGACATCGGCCGGGTCGGCGGTCGCCAGCGGCCACGGCAGTGCGTCGCGGTCGACCTTGCCGGAGATCCGGGTCGGGATGTCGTCGACCACGGCCAGCCGCGGGACGAGGGCCGCCGGCATCGTGGCCCGCAGGTGCGCGGTGGCCGACGCGGCGTCGTACTCGGGAGTGGTGGTGAGGTAGCCGACGAGAAGTTGGTTTCCGGTCGTCGTACGACGGACGGCGGCAGCCGCGGCGCTGACACCGGGCAGGGCGAGCAGGGCCGAGTCGATCTCGCCGAGCTCGATCCGGCGGCCGCCGACCTTGACCTGGTCGTCGGCGCGGCCGGCGAAGAGCAGGCCGACCGGGTCGTTGATGACGATGTCGCCGCTGCGGTACGCGCGGTCCCAGCCGAGGGTGGGCATGGGGGCGTACTTCTCGGCGTCCTTCGCGGGATCGAGATAGCGGGCCAGGCCGACGCCACCAATGATCAGCTCGCCGCGCTCGCCCTCGGCAACCGGGTTGCCTTCGGGGTCGACGACGACGAGGTCCCAGCCCGCGAGCGGCAGGCCGATCCGCACCGGACCGTCTGCGGTGACCAGGGCACCGCAGGCGACGACGGTCGCCTCGGTGGGGCCGTAGGTGTTCCAGACCTCGCGGCCCTCGCGGATCACGCGAGCGGCCAACTCGGGCGGGAGCGCTTCACCACCGAAGATCAGCAAGCGGATCTGTTCGAGCGCGTCGTCGGGCCACAGGCTGACCAGTGTCGGGACGGTGGACACGACGCTGACCTTGTTGGCGATCAGCCACGGGCCGACGTCCACACCGCTGCGCACCAGCGCGCGCGGCGCGGGCACCAGGCAGGCGCCGTACCGCCAGGCCAGCCACATCTCCTCACAACTCGCGTCGAAGGCGACGCTCAGGCCGGCCATCACCCGGTCGGCGGGACCAAGGGGTTGCTCCTGCAGGAACATCCCGGCTTCAGCGTCGACGAAGGCCGCCGCGTTGCGATGGGTGACCGCGACGCCCTTGGGCGTCCCGGTCGAGCCGGACGTGAAGATCACCCAGGCGTCGTCCTCGGGCGTCGGGTCGCGACGTTCACGGACAGCGCCCTCGCGGCGCGACTCGATGACCAGACCGGCACCGATGATTGCGGCGACGTCGGCCTCGCCGAAGACCAGAAGAGCCCGTTCCTCGGGGTCATCGGCGTCGACGGGCACATAGGCAGCCCCGGCGAACAGGATGCCCATGATCGCGACGTAGAGGTCCGTGGTGCCGGACAGCAGCCGGACGCCGACCTTGTCGCCGGCGCCGATGCCGAGGTCCGCCAGGTCGTCGGCGACGGCATCCGCGGCCTCACCGAACTCGGCATAGGTGACGGTGTCGTTGCCGCTGTCGAGGGCCATCGCGTCCGGGAAGTCGGCAGCAGTACGACGAAAGATCTCCACGAGCGTGCTCGAAGCAGGTGCCTCAGCCCCGCGGAGCAGGGGCGACGACACGAGGCTCACCTCTCCATCGTGGTGGACGGAGGTGAACGGAGAGTGACCGCACCTTGAGGAGGTCGTTGTGCATCCTTGTGACCTGGGACACAATCCGGGACGTGAGCGCGCCGACAACGTCACCATCAGGGTCCTCTTCAGCCACCCGGGCCTGGCCCCCGGCCCGCCCCTCGGAGCCGACGTACGTCGACGACCGACTGAACTACTGGGCCGCTGCGACGCCCGATGCGGAGGCGATGACGTACCTCGGCAGGACCTGGACCTGGGCGCAGTGGCACGAACGCGTGCATCGCGCGGCCGGCGGGCTGCGCGAGCTCGGCATCGCGCGCGGCGACGTCGTGTCGTTCCTCGACAAGAACCACCCGGCCTGCGTGGAGATCAGCCTCGCCGCCGGCTCGATCGGTGCGGCCAACGCGATCATCAACTGGCGCTCGGCCGGCGACGAGATCGACTACGCCGTCAACGACTCCGGAGCGAAGGTGCTCTTCGTCGGGAGTGAGCTGATGCCGACGATCGAGGCGATCCGTGACCGGCTCCCGAACGTCCACACCATCATCGAGGTCGCGCCCGAGGGCGCGGAGGGTGATCCGTACGAGCAGTTCCTCGCTGACTCCGTGGCGTGCGACGACGGTCCCGACGTGCTCGAGGACGACGTCTGCCTGATCATGTACTCCTCCGGCACCACCGGCCGTCCCAAGGGCGTGATGCTCACGCACCGCAACATGGTCAAGCACACGGTGAACGCCCACGACGGCTGGGACTTCGAGCCCGGCGACAAGACGATGGTCGCGATGCCGCTGTTCCACGTCGGCGGGTCGTCCTGGGTCCTGTTCGGGATCCACGACGGCATCCCCAGCGTGATGACCCGCGAGCCCGACGCTGCCTCCCTCGCCGGTGCGATCATGGCGGGCGCCAACCGCACCTTCCTCGTCCCGGCGGTGCTCGCCCAGGTGCTGCAGTCCGGTCCGGACGCGGTCAAGCTGTTCGGCGCCCTCAAGACCTACACGTACGGCGCCGCCCCGATGCCACCGCCGCTGCTGCGGGCCGCCATGGAGGCGTGGCCCGACACGGACTTCATCCAGGTCTACGGCCTCACCGAGGTCTCCGGCGTCGCGACGCACCTGATGCCGGAGGACCACCGCAACGCCGTGACGGACGGTCACCCCGAACGACTGGTGTCGGCCGGCAAGCCGGTCCCGGAGTGCGAGGTGAAGATCGTCGACCCGGCCACGCTCGAGGAGGTGGCGACGGGCGAGCACGGCGAGCTCTGGTTGCGCACTCCCCAGCTGATGAAGGGATTCCTCAACAAGCCGGAAGCGACCGCCGAGGTGCTCGTCGAGGACGGCTGGTTCCGCACGGGCGACATGGGCCACGTCGACGAGGACGGCTACGTCTTCGTGTCCGACCGGCTCAAGGACATGATCATCACCGGCGGCGAGAACGTGTACTCCCCCGAGGTCGAGCGCGTGCTCTCCGAGCACCCGGGAGTCCTGGAGGTCGCCGTCATCGGTGTCCCCGACGACCAGTGGGGCGAGTCGGTCAAGGCCGTCGTTGCGCTGAAGCCGGGCGCGGACGCCTCCGAGATCGAGCTCATCGAGTGGACCCGCGAGCGGTTGGCCCGCTTCAAGGCACCGCGATCGGTCGACATCATCGAGGCGCTCCCCCGCAATCCCACGGGCAAGGTCCTCAAGCGCGAGCTGCGCAAGCCCTACTGGGATTCGCGCGACCGCCAGGTCTAGGACTCTCAGGGCAAGTCCTCAACCGGGTCTCAGCGCCGTCACAGGGAGGCTCCGCACAGTGGAGGCATGACTCAGGTCCTGCCCCCGCCGCCAGCGCTGCCGTTCTTCCCGCACGCTTCACCCGAGCAGCCGCCTCCCCCCAACCGGTTGCCGAAGCGATCCGGGTTCGCGGTGCTGGTGCTGACCGGAGCCCTCCTGGTCGGGGGCGGGGCCGGAGTCGGCGGTGCTGCGATCTACGACGCAGCCACCGACGGGTCCGGGGGGAGCGGCAGTTCCGCGCCGCTGCAGGTCGCGGACACGGGCAACAAGGCTGCGGCCTCCGGCAGCGTCGAAGGAGTTGCGGCCGCCGTACTTCCGTCCGTGGTGGCGCTCGACGTGAGCGGTGGAGGCAACTCCGGCAGCGGCTCCGGCGTCGTGCTCGACGCCAACGGCCTGATCCTGACCAACGACCACGTGGTCACCCTGGGGGGAGAGATCGATTCCCAGCAGGCTGAGGTGACCGCGTCCTTCAGCGACGGCACCAAGGCACGGGCGACCGTGGTCGGCACCGACCCGCTCACCGACACCGCACTGGTGAAGGTCGAGGGCGTCGACAACCTGACCCCGATCACGATCGGCAAGTCCAGCAACCTCGACGTGGGCGAGCAGGTCGTCGCGATCGGCTCCCCGTTCGGACTGGATGCGACCGTGACGAGTGGCATCGTCAGCGCACTGAACCGTCCGGTCCAGGTGGCGCGCGACGCCAACGGCAACGTGACCGCCTACCCGGCGATCCAGACCGACGCCGCGATCAACCCCGGCAACAGCGGCGGCCCGCTGGTCAACATGGACGGCCAACTCGTCGGCATCAACGCCTCGATCCGCTCGACCGGATCGGGAGCGGGTGCGGAGTCCGGCTCGATCGGGCTCGGCTTCGCGATCCCGATCGACGAGGTGCTGCCGATCATCGAGCAGTTGCGCAGCGGGGAGACCCCGACGCACGCGCGACTCGGGATCCAGGTCTCCAACGCGGCCGGCACCGCCGGCTCCAGCGACACCACCGTGTCGGGCGCGAAGATCGAGGAGACGGAGAAGGGCTCAGCCGCCTCCGACGCCGGCCTCAAGGCGGGCGACGTGATCACGGCGATCGATGATCGCCGGATCGAGGACAGTGACGGCCTGATCGCGACCGTGCGCTCCTACCGCCCCGGTGACACCGTGAAGGTGACGTACCTGCGGGGCGGCAAGGAGAGCACAACCGACCTGAAGCTCGCGTCGGACGGCTAGAAAGCCAGGGCTCAGGAGCCGCCGCCACCGGCCTTGCGGCGGTGCATCTTCGGAGCGCCACCGACGACTTCGGAGCCGTGGGCCTTCTCCTTGCCGGGGACTTCCTCGGTCAGGCTCTTGCCCTTGTTGTTCTTGCGGTCGAGGGCCTCGCGCATCTTGGCCTTGAGGTCGTCGTTCGCGTTGCTGGCAGCCATGGGGGCATTTCCTTCCTTCGTGCGGACGGTGACGGTTCCACCGTAGTCGCACAACGGGGAACCGATCAGGTCAGTTTCTTCTGGAACTCGCCGCTGCGGGCTCCGCACACGAAGCCCAGGCGCTCGTTGATCGCGATCATGTGGTCGTTGACCCCGGCGTTCCAGGTGACGGTACGACGACCCGACACGTCGGCGCCGTCCTGGAGAGCGCGGTGATTGGCCACCTTCACGGCCAGTCCCAGCCGGTGGCCGCGGTGCTCGCGGTGGACGAGGGTGCCCCACTGGAAGAGGAACGGGTTGTCGGGGTGGGTCTCGGCCACCTGCGTGTAGGCCACGACCGTGCCGGTGTTGTCGAGCGCCACCGTGTGCCACATCGTGCGGCCCTGAGCGGCCTGGTTGGCCTCGGACTCCCGGAAGGCCGGTACGTCGACGGCCTCGTTCTCGTGCTCCCCCGTGCCCGCCGGCGCCTCGGTCGCGAGCGTCGAGGAGAGCTCGAGCCAGCTGACCACGAGGTCGTCCGGAATCGGCCCGGACCAGGTCCGGATCTCGTAGTCGCGGTGGTACGGCGCGGCCTCGTCCGCGAGTTCCTGCAGCAGGTTCTCAGGCATCGGGAGGCTGAGCTCGCGCTGGATCTCGCCGAGCGTGAACGTGTAGCCGTGGGCCCGGGCGAACTCGGCGCCCGAGGTTCCGGCACCGTCCTCGGGTGCGTCATAGGGCCACGGCGGCAACGCATCGAGCTTCGTGCGGCCGCCAGCCAGGGCGATCGCCTCGAGATGGGTGAGCATCGCGCTGCCCAGCCCGCGTCGTCGTACCTCGGGACGGACGCCGACGTGCAACTCCGCGTTGTCGAGGTTGTCCTTCAACGGCAGCGCCATCCGGGCGACCGCGACGACTTCGCCGTCGAGGGTGCCGCTGAAGAGCCGGAACTGCCGCAGCCCGCTGGCGTCACCGACGATCGGGAGCAGCTCTTCGTAGGCCCAGTACGTCGCGTGGTCGCCGACGTCGTGACGCTCCGCGGCGATCGCCGTGTCGACCCAGGCAGCGACTCCTGCCTCGTCGCCGCGTTCGAGTTCGCTGATCTCCAGCTGGCTCATCGCGTCCGCACCACCCTCGCCTCGTCCCACACCGGGTCATTCGATTCGTAGACCGAGCCGTCGGACCCGAACACGCAGAACCGGTCGAAGCCGCGGGCGAACCAGCGGTCGTGGGTCACCGCGACAACCGTCCCGTCGAAGGCCGCAAGGCCCTCTTCCAGCGCCTCGGCCGACTGGACATCGAGGTTGTCGGTCGGCTCGTCGAGCAGCAGCAAGGTCGCGCCGGACAGTTCGAGCAACAGGATCTGGAACCGCGCCTGCTGGCCACCGGACAGCGACTCGAACTTCTGCTCCGAGCTCGCCGCGAGTTCGTAGCGATCGAGTACCCGTGCCGCCTGTTCGCGGCCCATGCCCTTACGCCCGTTCGGCGATCCGTCGCCCCGATGCAGGATCTCCAGCAGCGTCCGGCCGGTCAGTTCGGGGTGTTCGTGGGTCTGCACGAACCAGCCGGGCCGCACCCGCGCGCCGAGCCGGGCACGGCCGGTGTGGGGCACGGGGACGATCTCGGCGTCGCCGACGGGCTGGTGCTCGATGTCGGGGTCGCTCCCGCCCGCGGCGAGCAGCCGCAGGAAGTGGGACTTGCCGGAGCCGTTCGATCCGAGCACGGCCAACCGGTCGCCGTACCAGACCTCGAGGTCGAAGGGCTTCATCAAACCGGTGAGCTCGACGTCCTCGCAGACGATGGCGCGCTTGCCGGTGCGGGCTCCGGAGAGGCGCATCGTGACCTGCTGCTCGCGGGGCTGCTCGGTCGGCGGGCCCGCCTCCTGGAACTTGCGGAGCCGGGTCTGTGCCGCCCGGTACTGCGACGACATGCCGTCGTTGTACTCCGACTTGATCTTCAGCCGCAGCACCAGCGCCTTGAGCTTCGCCTCCTCCTCGTCCCAACGACGGCGGAGCTCGGCGAAGCGGGCGAAGCGGTCCTGCCGCGCCTCGTGGTACGACGTGAAGGTGCCCGCGTGCGTCCAGGTGCTGTTGCCGCCGCCACCCGCCCCGAGCTCCACCGTGACGACGTGGGTGGCGGTGTTGGCGAGCAGTTCGCGGTCGTGGCTGATGAAGAGAATCGTCTTGTCCGATGCGGCAATTCGCTGCTCGAGCCAGATCTTGCCGGGCACGTCGAGGAAGTTGTCAGGCTCGTCGAGGAGCAGCACTTCTTCGGGGCCGGCGAGGAGGTACTCCAGCACCAGTCGCTTCTGCTCGCCGCCCGACAGGGTGCGGAGCTCGCGGTACTTCGCGCGGTCGTACGGCAGCGCCAGCGCCTTGACCGTGCAGACGTCCCACAGCACCTCGACGTCGTACCCGCCGGCGTCGGCGTACTCCGACAACGCCGTGGCGTAGGCGATCTGGGTCTTCTCGTCGTCGGTGTCCATGAGCGCTAGCTCCCACCGATCGACCTCGGCCTGCGCGCGACGGACGCGTTCGGGAGCGAGGCTGAGCAGCAGGTCGCCGACGGTCGGTGATCCCTCGTTGATCGAGCTTGTCGAGATCCGGTCGACCATCTGGCGCATCACGCCGAGCCCACCGGAGCGCGTAACGACACCAGCGTGCGGCGACAGATCCCCCGTGATGATCCGGAACAACGTGGTCTTGCCCGCGCCATTCGCGCCGACGAGCGCGACCTTGGCGCCCTCACCCACCCGGAACGCGACATCGTCGAGAAGGACCCGCCCGTCAGGCAGTTCGTACCGGAGACCTGCAACCTCTACGTGACCCACAAGATGCGATTGTCCGGCATCGGGTCGCTGGGTGCGAACGGGTTACGGCGTCGGGTGGCTGAGGAGGTCGCGCAGCGACCGTAACCCAGTGGTCGAGGTGCGAGCGGGCACCAGTTCGTCGAGTAGTGGCGAGCGCCAGGCCGCGCAAGTTCGTCGAGTAGCGGCGAGCGCCAGGCCGCGCAAGTTCGTCGAGTAGCGGGGAGCGCCAGCGAGCCGCGTATCGAGACGCCGCCCCGGTGGTTGAGGTGCGAGCGAAATCTGGCGAGCCCGGTGGTTGAGGTGCGAGCGAAGCGAGCCCGGTGGTTGAGGTGCGAGCGAAGCGAGCCTCGAAACCCCCGGCCCTGACCATCAACTCTCCACAGGCTTGGTGGGGACTTTGCCCTGTCCACAGGCGGGTTTCCGCCGCTTCGTCATGTCGGAGGTCGGTGATCTAATACATGTATGGATCTCGGAACCGACACCCGCTCTGATCGGGCCTTGCTGTCCGACCTCAGCAACGGCGTCAAGTCCCGCCAGGCTGCGCTGGTCAAGGAATGGGTCGACATCGCGACCTGGGCTAGGCGCAACATCGTCACCAGCCCCGAGCATGCCGCGACCATCGTCGACGGGATCATCGACACCGGTGTCCCGATCGCGGGCGCCGGTGCACCGCTGGTGTCAGAGTTCAACCTGATGGAACTCATCGCCGTCCTCGGCAGGTCCCCTGATGGTGGACGTGGGTACGTCGGCCGGGTCATCGAGTGCGCCTGGCGCCTCCCCGGCATCTACACCTCGGTCGTTGAGGGCAGGTTGGAGCCGTGGCGGGCCGAACGCATCGCCGACCTCACCCACTCGTTGAACGCCGAAGCGGCTGCGTTCGTCGACCGCCAGCTCGCTGCCGTCGGCGGCGTCGGCTGGGCACAGCTCGAACGCCTCGTCACCGAAGCGATGATCCGGTTCGACCCCGAACGCGCCGAAGCCGAGCGCCAGGCCGCCGCCGATGCCCGCCGGGTCGATGTCGGTGAGGTCGACGCGAACGGGCAGGTCGAGTCGCACTCGGTTCTGGACGCCGCGGATGCTCATGACTTCGACCTCGCGTTGTCGCGTCGAGCCAAGATCCGCGGGCAGCTCGGTGACACCGACTCCTTCGACGTCCGCCGCTCCAAGTCCGTTGGCGACCTGGCCCGCCAGGACCTGTCCCTGGACCTGCTGTTCACCGACGAGGAAACCGGTGAAGTCGTGGCCCAGTCACCCGGCCGCAAGGTCGAGCTGAGCGTCCACATCACCGACACCACCCTCACCTCTGACGATGAGGACAACCCGTTCGTGAACCCCGTCGGGCGCTGGGACGAGGGCCGGGCACCGATCTCCACTCAGCAGATCAAGGAATGGCTCCGCGCCCGCGACACCACCGTGATCGTGCGACCGGTCATCGATCTGGCTGATTGTGTCCCGGTCGATTCCTACGAGATCCCCGACCGCATCCGCCGCAGGGTCGAGCTCCGCGACCACCAATGTCGGTTCCCCGGTTGCCCGCACCGGGCGTCCCGGTGCGATCTGGACCATGCGCAACCGCACGGTCAGGGCGGTGCGACGTGTCCGTGCAACCTGGTCCCGCTGTGCCGACGACATCACCGCGCCAAAACCCACAGCAGGTGGCGCTACACGATCGTCCTACCCGGCCACTACCTGTGGACCAGCCCGCATGGCCGACACTTCCTTGTCGGCCCCGACGGCACCCGCGCCCTCGACCCGCCCCGGTCACCCGACCCCGCCGAATAGCTTCCCCGCCCCGCACCCCGCCCACCAGCGGGGCCAGCGGCATGCCCGGGACAAGTCAGTAGTGAGACAGCGGACCCGCACGCACATGCCGATGTCCGGGGCGTTCGCGTGGCTCAGCACCGCAACGTACTAGGCACGGAATAGTGCACTCATGATCGACCGGCGCACCCTTCGACGTATGTTCCTTTCGGCGTTCGACGCCGAAGGCTTGAAGTACGCGAACGGTGGTTGTCAGCTCGTCCACAAGGACCTCAAATGGTCGATTTCAATCGTGGTCGACGGGAGCGGAAAACGAGCCCCCTACCGGCTGATTCTGGGCGCGTCACTTCCTCAACTTGGGGACCTCGCGCCCCGCAATGCTGAGGACTGCTACCTATTCCTGCCCTTGCCTTATGGCGACGGAGAGGACGAAACGGAAGGGGCCATCCCCTTCATCCCGGACGCGGCGTTTCCGGACTGGGCTGGTGAGAATGAAGTCCGAGCAGCGGCGATCGCCAGATGCGTCGCCCAAGTGATCCGCTACGCCCAGGGGGTCGATTCATCCGATGCCCTGCGAGCACGCTACGTCGCTGGCGACTACAACGGCGCGTTCATCATCGCGCCGATGCGTTCACTGCTGGACGTCGGTAGCTGATCCGCGCTGTCATGCCGCCGAGCGCGCGGCCGTGCCGAGGAGCGCGCATTCGGCCGAAGCGGCAGACTGCAAGTTGTGGACTCCCAACGTTGGTCCGATCTGGTGTCGGAGATGTACTGCCTCGTGCGGGAGCAAGCCTTCCTGCACGAGGTGACCCATCAAGTCACCGACCTTCACGGTGACGGGCGCGACGTCGTGCACGGCCCTTGGCTGCCACGCGAGTGCCAGGCCGCCCTGACGCCTTGGCACCGAGCGGGCTGGATCGACCTAATCGCTGATGCAGACCCTCCTGTCGCCCTCTCCGGCGCCGCGTGGCGCGCAGGTGCGACTCAGAACGACTCCTACCTAGTCCTGGCGGCAACAGACGCGAGCGCCCTCCTACGCGAACCCTCGCGCTGGAGCGCCCACACCGCCGACGGGCACGTCATGTTGTGCCTCAGTGACGAGGGAGACCGCCACGACTACCCCGAGTGGCTGGCACTCGCGGAGCAAGGCGCGTCTGCAGTCTAGGAAGCGTCGGACGTTGCCGCAGCGAGGCGAACGGCCCGCACATTCCGCTGTCGGGACGGTGCGAAACCCCCGTGATGCGAACACGGTTGGAGCGCATTCAGACAACCTATGATGGTCGGGTGGCCGACGGTGAAGTGAGCAGCACTGCTCGCTGCGACGAGGACGGTGGTGTCGTGAACACTCCATCGACGGGCGTGACCGCATCGCGGTGGTTCGGCATCCGCGCCGAATACGAGTACGTCTCTCCATGGCGCAAATTCGCAGTAGCTCTACGCCAGTTCTTCGTTGGCCTCGCCAGTCTCGGGTTGACCCTCATCGAGTACAACCCGAAGCGCTGGTGCAACGTGATCGTTTACGACCGTCTTGATGGCCGGCCAGTACAGGTGTTCGCACACTCCCATCTGGGCCCGGCCGATTCTCACGCAGTCAATCTCCTGGAGCGCGCGCGAACCATGGACGTCGTTGACTTCTGTAGAGAACTTCGCATCGCGCCGGAGAAGGTGCTCGGCGACGGCCTTGAGCCTCCCCAGCAACACCTGATCGATTGGGTAGAGGTCAAGCCTGACGGCTCTCGTACCTCGCGAACGCACTAGGGCTGTCGCCACAACCTCGACGCACTCACATGTCGCTGTCGGGCCGTGCCGACGACAGGTCTTCTGACTGACAGGCCTTCCCAGGCTTCTCCGGGATGAGTACCACAACCCTGCTCATTGGACACCGCGACCGCGAGGCTCCACCTATGCAGCCCAAGCGGAGCGGCCCACCGGTCCCGGCCGCTCCCAAACGCAACGCTCCGCGCCTTCCGACACTGAGCGAGGGCCTGAGCGGTCACCTCGTTCTCGCGGTGCTGGGCGCGGTATTGCTCGTGACCCTCTCGGGTCCGTTGCACCGGGGCCCAGTCTTGGACTTCGAGGAATGGGTGTGGACGGGGTTGCTTGTGCCGGCGGCCGCGCTGGGTGCGGTGGCGGGGCTTCTTGACGGCGCGCTCACTGCCTCGTCGGAAGCGGGAACCGCCGGCCGGGTGTTCGCGGTCGTGCTCGACTTCGCGGTTCTGGTGCCGCTGTGGTGGATCGCGGTGTTCATGCTGGGTTGGTCGGGGCAGATCGAGGGGCAGAGCGCCGACCCGTCCACCGTCGTGGTGCCAATCGTGGGTTGGCTGGCTGGGCCGGCGGTCCTGCACCTTGTTGCCGGAAGGTTCCGCCGTCATTTGCGAGCGGCAGAGGCTTCGCCGCGTTCGGATCCAGCTCTGCCGTCGTCGACGAGTGACCGCGAGCAGTAGCGCCCTCACCTGCCGCGGACAGATCACATCCCGCCACCGGGTCTCACCCGGGCCGGCTGCGCACCCGCGCGATCAGGTCGGTCGTGGAGATCTCGCCGGTCCGAGGGACGAGGCGGAGCATCCCGGCATCAACGGCTGCTCCGTACACATCGGCTGCGGCGCTGGGGTCCACGTCGTCGCCGTGGACGACGAGTGCAAGACGGTGCTCCTCGAGGAACTCAGGGGTGAGCCGGTTGGGGGCGTCCGGGACGACCTCGTCGACGTACCGACAGGCTTCGATCACCGCTACGCGCTCGGCCAGGGTCATGATCGGTTGGCGCTTGTAGGCCGCAACTGTTGCGTCCGAGAGGACGCCGACCACCAGTTCGTCGCCCAGCTCGCGGGCGGCGCGCAGCAACGCGACGTGGCCGGCGTGGAAGAGATCGCCGACCATGTCGACGTACACACGGATGGACTCGGTCATCTGCCGCTCACTGATTGTTGATGGCCGAGGTGCACGCGTTGTCGAACGCGGTGGCCTCGCCCGGGTCGACCTTGCCCTGCCCGATCAGGCCACCTGCTGTGCTGTCGTAGGCGGCGTACTCGCCGGTGGAGTTGTTGACGAGGCAGAACAGGACGCCCGGTTGCATCGTGAGCCGGAAGTAGTTGTGCAGCCCGTGGCCCGGCTCGAACGGTGCGAGGTCGCCGTCCTCCATGAGGCCCTCCACAGCGAACATGTCGATCGGATAGTCCTCGCCGCTGGCGTAGAGGCGTGCCAGGTCCGCACCGAAAGCAACGGCAGCATCACCGGTGGCGGTCGTGACCGTCGCCGACTCCTCGCTCTCGACCGGAGCGCCGGAACTCCCCTCGGGCGGCAGCAATCCGACGGCGAAGTCTTCCTCGGCGCACCCGCCTCCGACCGCGTCCGGAGCCTCGTTGAGCGAGGCCCACACGATGTCGGCCACCGCACTGGTCGGCGCGGTGATCGTGACCTGATGGTTGCCGAAGGGCCTGTCGTACCGGTAGAGGCGGTCATCGAGTTGCTCGCCGACCCCCTCGTCGAGGGCGCCCGACACCGCACAGACGGAGTAGCCGCTCCGGTCGCCCCGGTGGCCAACGCCCCAGAAGGCCGGGACGTCATAGCCGATCCCGTTGCGCTCGAACGACACCCATAGGCCTCCGTCGATCACCGGCTGCCCGTCGTGCCGGGCGGTGGCAAGGATCTGGCGCGTGAGGTCGCGGTCGGTCGAGGTCACGACAAACGCCCAATCATCGAGGTACACATAACTGGTCCAGTACGCGGCCCCACCGGCCGGCCGCCGCACCACCACGCCCGCAGCATCCCGGGGCTCGAAGATCGCGCGCTCCTCGAAGAGCGTGCCGGTGCCGTCCGCACACGGATCCTCGTCCGGCCCCGCAAAGACGGTGTCGCCGTCGTTGCAGTCGTACGCCTTCCAGTCGGGCGGGATCGAAGCGCGGAGGTCACCCTCCGAGATCGTCTGCCAGGCACCCGACGGCGTCTCGGTCGCGTCCTCGGCGATGTCCGGGTTCCCACCGTCGCGCGCCACGAGCGCCACGGCGGACACCGCTACGACGAGGGTAGTCGCGACTCCCCCCACGGCGATCCGGCGCTGGCGTCGTACCCGATGACGACGGCGCGCCCCGGCGGCCAGGCGACCAGCGTCCGGCGCGTCCTCGGCGACGACGGCGAGCGTCGCGCCCACCTGCTCCTCGAAGTCACTCATCGCGCTCACCCATGTCCTGGTCGTTCAGATGGCCCAGTTCGGTCCTGAGTACGGCGATCCCGCGGGACACCCGTGAGCGGACGGAGCCCTCGCGGACCCCGGTCAACGCTGCGATCTCGTCGTACTCGAGTTGTTCGTAGAAGCGCAGGACGACGGCCGTCCGCTGCGCCTCGGGAAGCGCCTGGCAGGCCGCCCAGATCCGCGCCCGTTCGTCGTGCCCCGGACCCTCGCCCGGACCGGCGACGACCTCGCTGCCGCCGACGAACTCCGACGGCGACTCGCGTCGCCGGAACTTCCGCCACCACGAGGTGTGCGCGTTGACCACCATCCGACGCACGTAGGCGTCGAGGTTCTCGACCCGAGCGATCCGCTCCCAACGAGGCAGCGCACGCGACAGGGCGTCCTGGACGACGTCCTCCGCATCGGCGGCGTTGCCGGTCAACACGTAGGCGAGACGCAACAACGCCGGGCCACGCGCCGCGACCCAGTCATCGAAGGTCGGGGCGAGCACCGCGGGGTCCGCCCCGTTCGACTCCATCACTGCTTCCACACCCCTCCAACGCTGCAAGTCCCGATCCTGTTGCGAGTCTGCTGCAAGGATTCCTTCATGGAGTGGATCGACCTGCTGCAAACGACAACTGATCGGTTCGCCGAGGTGCTGGAGTACGGCGACCTGGCGGCGCCCGTGCCCGACTGCCCCGGATGGACGCTGACCGAACTCGGCGAGCACACCCGGTGGGTGCACGCGTGGGCGGCCAACGCCGTCACCGCCGGCAATCCCGACGGCGCCACGGACCCCGTCGGGACCGACCGGGCGTCGCTCGTCGCCGGCTACCGGGCAGCGGCCGGCACCCTGCTCGACGCGCTGCGACGGACGGCTCCCGACGAGCACGTGTGGACCTTCGGCCCCGAGCCGATGAGCGCGTTCTGGCGACGCCGCCAGACCCAGGAAGTCACCATCCACCTGTACGACGCCCTCGCGTCCCAGGGACGCGCAGCCGAGTGGGTGGTCACGCCCGAGCTCGGCTGGGACGGCGTCGACGAGGTGGCGACCCTGTTCTACCCGCGCCAGATCAAGCTCGGCCGGACCGAGCCCCTGCAGGGCACCGTGCGGCTCGTCGCGACCGACCTCGACCAGTCACTCGACCTCGGCGACACCGACCCCGTCGTCGAACTCGCCGCGCCCGCAGCCGATCTGCTGCTGATGCTCTGGGGCCGTCGGCCGGTCGAAGGCCCGGCCGCCGACGTACTGGCGACGGCAGCCGTCGTTCCCTAGGTCATTCAGCGACGAAGCGCGCGTCCACCTGCGCGGACACCTCGATGTCCTCGGGCGAGAGCTCCAGCTCGCTGGCCCCGGCGGAGTCCTTGGCCATGCCGGCCATCCGCATGTACGGCGCCGAACCGCCGCCGTCCATGGGCGAGATGCCCATCGTGAGCATCCCGGCATCGGCCACCGCGACGGGTCGGACCTGTCCGAGGTCGAGCGCGTCGGCGTACTCCTGGGCGCGGCGCGCGGCGTCCTGGACCGCGCGGGTGCGGACGGCCTTCTCGAGGTCCTGCCGGTTGTTCTCGGTGAGCGCCCACACGACGCCGTCGAGGCTGAAACCGGCCGTCTCGGTGACGTGACGGCCGACCCAGTCGGTGAGCTTCGTGAAGTCCTGGAACTTCACCTCGAGGCTGATGCTCGCGTGGTGGACGAGGGGCAGTTGCTTGCCGTCCTGGTTCCACGGGCGGTTCGCCCACGTGCGGATGTGCTTGGTCGCCCACCAGGTGACCGGACCGTGCTCGGGGTTGTGCAGCACCTGGATCGACTTCTTCACCGCATCGAGGTCGCTGACGACGCGGTTGTAGACGGGCTTGAGGGCCGGCCCCTCGAAGCCGAGAGTGGCCATCACGGTGCCCCGCTCAGGGCTCTGGAAGGCAGTGTGCGAACCGCGGACGGTGAACTCGGTGGGCATGCGCCCACCCTAGACACGCACCGGTCAGGCGCGGCGGGTTTCGAGCACCCGGAAACCCTTGGCGCTGGCGATCCGGGTGGTCGGGAAGCCCTGCTCGCCGAGCCAGCGCTGCAACGAGTCGGCGCCGAGGTTCTTGCCGACCACCATCACCGCGCGACCGTCCGGCGCCAGTCGCGGCAACCAGGTCAACAACAGTTCGTGCAGCGCTTCCTTGCCGATCCGGATGGGCGGGTTGGACCAGATCTCGTCGAACTCCGCCCCGGCCGGAACCTCCTCCGGCACCGACGCCGTGAAGCGGTCGGTGACGCCGAGCGACGCGGCGTTCTCGTTGGCCAGCAGGACCGCGCGCTGGTTGACGTCGACGGCCGTGACCACCGCGTCCGGCACCGCCGCCGCGACGGCGAGGCCGATGACGCCGTACCCACATCCGAGGTCGAGGATCCGTCCACCCTTCGGGGGTTCGGTCTCGCGGAACAGGATCGACGTACCGCTGTCGAGGCGGCCGCGCGCGAAGACGCCCGAACCGCTCTGGAGCTGGAGTTCGAGCCCCCAGACGGCCGCGTACGCCGTCTCGCGCTGGAAGGGCACCGACGGGTCGGCGGTGAAGTAGTGCTCGTCGCTCATGCAGGTGCCTCGGTGGAAGTACGGCGGGCGGCGGTCTGCTGGGCCCGGACTGCGAGTTCGGCGTCCTCGGGATACCGGACCTCTTCGAGGGTCAGCCCGTGCGCGGGTACGACGGTGACGCCCTGGTCCCGCTGCTTGCCGGTCAGCACCCCGGTCGCCCAGGCGACCGACCGGCGTCCCTCGCCGACGGCGACCACGCACCCGACGAGTGCGCGCACCATCGAGTGACAGAAGGCGTCGGCCTGCACGTGGCCGACCAGGATCCCGCTGTCGTCCCGGCGCCAGTCGAACTCGAGCAACGTGCGGATCGTGGTCGCGCCCTCGCGCTTCTTGCAGAACGCGGCGAAGTCGTGGAGGCCGATGAGGGTGGCCGCAGCCTCGTTCATGGCGTCACCGTCGAGGTGCCTTCCCCAGCGCAGCACCTCACGGCGGCGCAACGGGTCGATCAGGGCGGGCGCATCGGCGATCCGGTAGGCGTAGCGCCGCCAGAGCGCGGAGTAACGCGCGTCGAAGCCTTCCGCCGCCGGACCGATGTGGTGGACGCGGACGTCGCGATCGAGCACGCCGTTGACGCGGCGACCGAGGCGATAGAGCTGGTCAGCCGCGACCGCCACCGAGTCATCGGGAACGTCGACATGGGCGACCTGGGCACGCGCGTGCACGCCCGCGTCGGTTCGCCCGGCGACGGTCACGGTCAGCGAGCCCTCAGGGATGCGCAGGACCGTCGTCAGAGCCGAGGTCAGGTCTTCCTGCACCGTCCGCAGCCCCGGCTGGGTGGCCCACCCCCGGAATTCGGTGCCGTCATAGGCAAGATCGATCCGCAACCGCACGCGTGAATCGTAGAGCCCTAGCCGAGTTCTGCACGGGTCGGCGGGTCCGCACCCACCCGACCGACGGTGATCGCCGCTGCCTTGGCGGCGTACTCCAGCGCAGCGATCCACTCCTCCGCCTCCAGCGCCGCGATCCGGTCGGCGCCACCGACGCCGAGCAACGACCAGAGGTGGTCGATCAGTGCGGCGCCGAACGTGTCGCCCGCACCGATCGTGTCGACGACCTCGACCGTCTGGGCGTGGATGCCGCCGGTGCACCAGTCGCAGCCGCAGCGCGAGTGCCACGACGCGCCGCCGTCGCCGTGCGTCACGACGACCGCCGCCGCGCCGAGCTCGAGGAGCAGGGCCGCCGACTCCCCCGGGTCCTGGTCGGGCCACAGCGCCAGCAGGTCCTCGTCCGAGGCCTTCACCAGGTGGGCGAGCGCCGCCATCCGGGTCACGCCCGCGAGTACCTCGGGTCCGGTGCCGGTGATCGCGGGGCGGAGGTTGACGTCGTACGACACCGTGGTGGTGGTCCTGAGTTGCTCGACCAGCGCGAAGACGTCCGCAGCGCCGGGGTCGAGCAGCGGCGCCAGCGAGGTCACGTGCACCACGTGCGGCGCATCGGTCCCCTGGCCGGTCGGCACGTCAGGGGGCAACTGCCACCCCACCTCGAACGTGTACGACGCCGCGCCGGTCGCGTCGATGACGGCGTCCGCGCGCGGGGTGGATGCCAGGACGTGCGGGTCGGCGGCGAGGTCGACCCCCGCGGCGCGCAGGTGACCGTCGAGGAGTTCGCCGGCCCCATCGGCCGCGTAGGAGGTCGCGAGCCGCACCGGGCGCCCGAGCCTGGCCAGGGCGACAGCGACGTTGACCGCCGAACCTCCCGGCCGCTGCACGGGGTCGGTGCCCGTCGCCTGGACCACGTCGAGCACTGCTTCGCCGATCACCAGGGCTGTCGTCACGGCCCCACTGTGCCGTCGACGTCGCCGCGAGGGAAGAGGACTCGCCTCAGTCACTCGATGCGGTGCACTGACCGGGCTGAGTCGACGTGTACGCCGGCCGGACGCCGGGCGAGGTCAACGACGAGAACTCCACCACCTCGACGCACATCGCCGGTTCGTCGTCGTCCCCGACCGTGACGGTGAAGCCGTAGGCGTCCTCCGTGGGATCGTCATCCGCGACCTCCTGCCGGCTGATCACCACCGGTCGACCGAGTCGGTCCTCGACCTCGACACGGATCCGGTCCTGGGTCACCCCGCCGAGCGAACCGTCCACCGCGGCGGCCGCGTCGATGGTCGCCCGGGACAACTCGTCCTCCGAGACCGAGAAGTGGTCGAAGGTGAGCCAGACGGCGATGATCAGGACGATCCAGATCGGTCCCGAGGTCCGCAGCGACGACTCGGGCTTCAGCACGAGGGCGGCGAGCAGTACGAACAGGATCACCCAGGGCAGCCACAGCGGGAAGGTCACATGTCGACCCTCTCCAGCAGAGCGGTTTCCAAACGACGAGACGGCGCAGACGGACGCTTGTCGGCCCCATGAAATAGGCTCGCGGGCGTGACCCTGGAGACCTCGCTCGAGAAGCCGGCTCCAGTCCGGGCGATCGCGAACGCGATCTCGGGCTGGATCGACCGTCTCGGTGCCGTGTGGGTCGAGGGCCAGGTCACCCAGATCAGTCGCCGGCCGGGCCTGGCCACGGTCTTCCTCACGCTGCGCGACTCGGTCGCCGACATCTCCGTGCCCGTCACCTGTTCGCGGGTCCTGTTCGACGGGCTGGCGACGCCGGTGACCGAGGGCGCGAGCGTGGTCATCCACGCGAAGCCGACGTACTACGCCAACCGCGGCAGCATGTCCCTGCAGGCGCGCGACATCCGGATGGTGGGGCTCGGCGAGCTGCTCGCCCGCCTCGAACAGCGCCGCCAACTCCTCGCTGCCGAGGGCCTGTTCTCCACCGAACGCAAGCGCCGGTTGCCGACCCTGCCGGGGCGCGTCGGCCTGGTCACCGCGGCCAACTCCGCCGCCGAGCGCGACGTGGTCGAGAACGCCACCCGCCGCTGGCCCGCCGTGTCCTTCGAGATCGCCTACGCGTCGATGCAGGGCCACAAGTCGGCCGCCGAGGTGATTGACGCCGTACGACGCCTCGATGCCCACCCCGAGGTCGACGTGATCGTGATCGCGCGGGGCGGCGGTTCGGTCGAGGACCTGCTGCCCTTCTCCGACGAAGGCCTGATCCGCGTGGTTGCGGCCGCCCGCACACCGGTCGTGTCGGCGATCGGCCACGAGCCCGACTCACCGCTCCTGGACCTGGTCGCCGACCTCCGTGCCTCCACCCCCACCGATGCGGCCAAGCTGATCGTGCCGGACATGCTCCAGGAACGAAGCCGGGTGATCGAGGCCCGCTCACGCATCCGCCAGGCCGTGACGATGCGGCTGGACCGGGAGCAGGGACAACTCGACGCCCTCCGGTCGCGGCCCGTCCTCGCCGACCCGCGCACGCTTCTCGACGCACGAGCAGGTGAACTCGACGACTGGCGGGTCCGGATCCGCCGCCAGCTCGAGACCCGCCTCGACCGGGCCGCCGACGACATCGACCACCGGCGGGCGCGGGTCAAGTCGCTCTCGCCGCTCGCCACCCTGCAGCGGGGCTACGCCGTCCTCCAGGACGCCAACGGCCACGTCGTCACCTCGGCCGCGGACATCGCCACCGGCGCCGCTCTCACGGTCCGCGTCGCCGACGGCCGGATCAACGCCACTGCCACCACGACCGAACTGATCGAGGAGAACCCGTGAGTGAGTTGACTGACGAGACCCCGTCCTACGAGGACGCCCGGGCGGAACTGGTCGAGGTGGTCCGTCAGCTCGAGGCCGGCGGCACCACGCTCGAGGAGTCGCTCACGCTCTGGGAGCGCGGCGAGAAGCTCGCCACCATCTGCCAGGACTGGATCGACGGTGCCCGAGCCCGGCTGGACGCCGTACTCGAGGCTGCCGACGAGGACTGACCCTCAAGGAGTCGGGCTCCAGGACCAGACTTCGTTGCTCCGGTTGGCCTCGTTCGAATCGCGGTTCGCCTGCCCCGTGACCACGACGAGGGTGTCACCCGCCCACACGGCCGGACCCGGCTGCTTCGCCGCGTCGGATGGCCGCCCGATCCGCTGCCAGGTCCCCGCGCTGTCGTCGTACACGTAACCCTCGTTGGCCATCAGTCGCCCCTCAGGCGCGTAGACGGCCCAGCCGCCGGAGCCCTCCTCCGGTGCAGCGGGGAGGTCCGACCACGTGCCCGTGCGTACGTCGAGGCGGCCGCCCCCCGGGACCTGACGGCCGTAGTCGCCGGGCGGGTCTCCGCCGCCGTTCGTCGTCATCAGGCTGAGGCTCACGACGCGGTCGCCTGCCGCGGACAGGACCCAACCGCCCACCTGACCACTGGGGCCGAACTCTCGCCACTTCCCGTTCGGACCCAGCAGCGCAGCCTCGAGGTACGACGGGTTCGCACCGCCGCCCGGCTGGGCAACGAGATCGTGGGCGCCGAGCAACAACCCGTGCGGCGTACTCACGGCAACCCGGTCGTACGACGGTCCGAGCGGGTCGTCGGGCAGTGGGGTCCACTGGCCGGTGGCGGGGTCGTAGGCGAGGTCGGGCAGCACCTCGGTCTCGTCGCTGCCCCGAATGAGCACCAGGCGATCGCCGTCCGCGACGAGTTGGTTCCCCGGTTCGAGGTCCCGCGGGACGGTCTCCCACCGGTCGGCGCGGACGTCGTACGACAGCAGGGCCCGGTCGACATGCACGAAGAACAGGTCTCCGACCAGGGCATGCGGGCTGTACGACGGCACCGGGATCGGAGCGTCGGCGATCCGCCGCCACTTCCGGGTGGCCGGGTCGAGCGCGGCGCCGTCGACGGCCGACTCGTTGGGCTGGCCGCAGTCGGCGTTGGGTGGGCACTGGTCGCCGGTGTCGCCGCCGAGGGCGAGCACCTCAGCGCCGGTCCACGCCACAAGGGGGCCGTCCCGCTCGGCGAGCGGGAAGTCGGGCAACCGCTGCCAGTCGGACTGTGCACCCTGCTCCGACGACGGTGCGGAGTCCTCGTCGCCGCAGCCCGACAGCACCACCAAGGTCAGGGCAAGGACGACAGGCAACAGGCGGCGCATGGCCCTACGACGCTCTCACGGCGCCAGCGGTTCCGTCAGCCGATCGGCGCGGTGGTCAGGCTGTCGACGATGGCCTGGAGGTCCTTGGCCGGGGCCGACCCGAACACGATCAGGGAGTCGTCGCCGTACTCGGCAGCGAACGCGGTGTCGCCACCGTCGTCGGTGTAGCCCTTCCAGTCGCGCACGACGGGGGCGGACACGCTGGCCGGAACGGCATGGGCGTCGGCGACCTGGGTCTCCTCGTCCACCCACTTCGCCAGCAGGGCCGGGATCGTGGAGTCCTCCTGGCGCACCCCGACGAAGTCTCCGTCGTCGGTCAGCAGGCGGACCATGAAGACCGGGTCGTCGCCGGGAACGATGTCAACGCCCGTCGCGATCCAGCCCTCGGGAAGGGTGGCGGGGTAGACCGGCGTGAGCCCGGCCTGCTGCGCCGACGCGATGGTCTCGGCGTAGTCGATCGCCTCGGGCTTGATCTCGAGGTCGTGCCGGAAGGCGCCGGTGAAGTAGAGCAGCGCGCCAAGGCCGATCACGGTCACGACCAGCGAGGTCACCAGGCCGGCGGCCGATCGCTGGTAGCGGCCGGCCTTGCCGGTGGGCTCTGTCTTCGGGGTGCTCATGACGGGTCAAGTATCCCGGCGGCGCCTCAGCGATCGGCAGTCGGGGACGCCGTCGCCGCAAATGCGGCCCCTTTGGCTCGAAACAGACGCACATGCGGCAGACTGGCGCCATGACCGACTACCGCGTCGCCGAGGCTGCCGAACTGCTCGGGGTCAGCACCGACACCGTGCGCCGCTGGATCGACGCCGGCCGGGTGCCGAGCAGCACCGTCGAAGGCCGCACCGTCATCGTCGGCGCCGACCTCGCCGTCCTCGCGACCTCGCTGGTCGACGAGGCCGAGCACGACCGCACCCGCGCGGGAGCGGTCAGCGCGCGCAACCGGATGACCGGCATCGTCACCCGCGTCGTCACCGACACCGTGATGGCGCAGGTCGAGATGGTCTGCGGGCCGTACCGCGTGGTGTCCCTCATGAGCACCGAAGCCGCCGTCGAACTCGGCCTCGAACCCGGCGTCCGCGCCATCGCCTCGGTGAAGTCCACCAACGTCGTCGTCGAAAGGCCGGTCCGATGAGGCGCCTGCTCACCCTGCTGCTGCTGCTCCCCCTCACCGCGTGCGGCGACGACGCCGGCAGCAGGGACGGCGAGAAGGAGACGCTCACCGTCTTCGCCGCGGCGTCGCTGACCAAGACCTTCGAGGAGCTGGAGAAGCAGTACGAGGACGATCACCCGGACGTCGACGTCAAGCTCTCCTTCGCCGGCTCCTCCGACCTGGTCGCGCAGATCACCGAAGGCGCCGAGGCCGACGTGTTCGCCTCCGCCGACAACAAGTACATGGACAAGCTGGTCGACGCCGACCTCGCCGCGGGCGACCCGGCCGAGTTCGCGACGAACACCCTGATCATCGCTGTACCCCCGGGCAACCCGGCCGGCGTGAAGACGCTCGCCGACCTCACCAAGAAGGATCTCCAGCTGGTCGTGTGCGCCCCCGAGGTCCCGTGCGGCAGCGCCGCGGTGACGGTCGCCGAGAGCGCCGGCCTGACACTGAAGCCGGTCAGCGAGGAGCAGTCGGTGTCCGACGTCCTCGCCAAGGTCGAGGCCGGCGAGGCCGATGCCGGACTGGTCTACGTCACCGACGTGAAGGGTGCGGGCGACAAGGTCGAGGGCGTCGCTTTCCCGGAAGCCGCCTCCGTCGTCAACCACTACCCCCTGGTCGCGGTGGAGGGCTCGGACAACGCCGACCTCGCGCAGGAGTGGATCGACCTGGTCCTGAGCACCGAGGGCCAGCAGGTGTTCGCCGACGCCGGATTCGGACCGCCCTCCTCATGAGTCGCACCCGACACGTCGGCCTGCCGCGCTGGGTGTTCATCCCCGCGCTGCTGGCCGTCGTGTTCGTGGCGCTCCCGGTGGCCTCGTTGGCCACCCGGATCAACTGGGCCGACTTCGGGTCGCTGATCACCTCCGACGCGGCGATGTCCGCGCTCGGCCTGAGCATCCGCACGTCGGCGGCGAGCACCCTGCTGTGCCTGCTGTTCGGCGTCCCCCTGGCTGTCGTGCTGGCGCGCAGCGAGTTCCGCGGACTCGGCCTGCTCCGTTCCGTCGTGCTGCTCCCCCTCGTCCTTCCGCCGGTGGTCGGCGGCATCGCGCTGCTCGCGACCTTCGGTCGCCAGGGACTGCTGGGCGAGCACCTCGAAGCGTTCGGCCTGCGGATCGCATTCACGTCGATCGCGGTCGTGCTGGCGCAGACCTTCGTCTCCCTGCCGTTCCTGGTGGTCAGCCTCGAAGGCGCACTGCGCACCGCAGGAGAGAAGTACGACGTCGTGGCCGCCTCGCTCGGCGCCGCACCCACCACGGTCCTGCGTCGCGTCACGCTCCCCCTGGTCCTTCCCGGGCTGGCCTCGGGCGCGGTCCTGGCCTTTGCCCGTTCGCTCGGCGAGTTCGGCGCGACGATCACCTTCGCCGGCAGCCTCGAAGGCACCACCCGGACCCTGCCGCTGCTGATCTACAACCTCCGGGTCACCGACGCCGACGCCGCTGTCGCGATGTCCCTGCTGCTCGTGGTCGTCGCCGTCGTCGTCATCGGCCTGGTGCGCCCGCGGGTGGCGTCATGAGCGTCCTGATCGAGGCGACCGTCGCCGACCGCGGCCTCGACGTCGCGTTCGAGGTCGCCGAGGGCGAGACCGTCGCGCTCCTCGGTCCCAACGGGGCCGGCAAGTCCACGGTGCTTGCCGTGCTCGCAGGCCTGCTCCGGCCTGACACGGGGCGGGTCGTCATCGACGGCGAGGAGGTCACCGGTCCGGACCGCTGGGTCCGCCCGCACGCCCGCCGCACGGCCCTCCTCGCCCAGGAAGCGCTCCTCTTCCCCCACCTCACGGTGCTCGACAACGTCGCCTTCGGTCCGCGCAGCACCGGCACCGGGCGCCGGGAGGCCCGGTCCACGGCCGAACACTGGCTCGCCGAGGTCGACGCCAGCGACCTGGCCGGCCGGCGGCCCGCACAACTCTCCGGCGGACAGGCCCAGCGGGTTGCCGTCGCCCGGGCCCTCGCCGCCGATCCCCGCCTGCTCCTCCTCGACGAACCCATGGCCGCGCTCGACATCGCCGTCGCCCCCGCGCTGCGCCAACTGCTCCGCAAGGTCCTCGCCGACCGCACCACCGTGATCGTCACCCACCACGTCCTCGACGCGCTGCTCCTGGCCGACCGGGTCGTGGTGATGGACGGCGGTCGGATCGCCGAACAAGGCCCGGCGGACGTCGTACTCTCTCGACCGCGGAGCGCGTTCGCCGCCCGCTTCGCCGGCCTCAACCTGGTCGCCGGCCTCGCCTCTCCCGAGGGAGTACGACGACCCGACGGCACCCTGCTCCACGGAACCGCCGCCGACCCCGCGCCCAGCAACGGCTCCGCGGCGGTGGCCGTCTTCCGTCCGTCCGCCGTCGCCGTGCACCGCGAGGCGCCCGGGGGCAGCCCCCGCAACGCGATTCCGGTGCAGATCACCGAACTCGAGCCCATCGGTGACGTCGTCCGGGTCCGGGCCGGAGACCTCGCCGCCGACGTCACCCTGGCGTCGGTGGCGGAACTGGGCCTGGCGCCGGGGATGGCGGCGACGTTCGTGGTGAAGGCCACCGAGGTCGACGTCTACGCGCACTAGACGCGAGTGGTTGTCCGGCACGCCCTGCAAAGTCACGACTGGGCCCTTGATCCAGATAAGGTTCGCCCCATGAACGACGCCCTCACTGTGGAGCCGCCCGCCCCCGACCGCAACCTTGCCCTCGAGCTGGTGCGCGTCACGGAGGCCGCAGCGATGGCAGCGGGCCGCTGGGTCGGCCGGGGCGACAAGAACGGCGCCGACGGCGTGGCCGTGCAGGCGATGCGCGTGATGATCTCGACCATCGGCATGGACGGCACCGTCGTCATCGGCGAGGGCGAGAAGGACAACGCCCCGATGCTCTACAACGGCGAGCGGGTCGGCGACGGCACGGGCCCCGAGTGCGATGTGGCGGTCGACCCGATCGACGGCACCACGCTGACCGCGAAGGGCATGGCGAACTCCATCGCCGTCCTCGCCGTCTCGCCGCGCGGCACCATGTACGACCCGTCCGCGGTGTTCTACATGGAGAAGCTGGTCACCGGACCGGAGGCGGCCGACGTCGTCGACATCCGCTACCCCGTCTCCGAGAACATCCACCAGGTTGCCAAGGCCAAGGGCTCCAACCCGTCCGACGTGACCGTCGTGCTGCTCGACCGCCCGCGTCACAACCAGCTGGTCGATGACATCCGGGCCACCGGTGCGCGGATCAAGTTCATCTCCGACGGCGACGTCGCCGGCGCCATCATGGCCGCCCGCGCAGACACCGGCATCGACCTGATGCTCGGCATCGGCGGCACCCCGGAAGGCATCATCGCCGCCTGCGCGATGAAGGCCCTCGGCGGCACCATCCAGGGGCGCCTGTGGCCGACCGACGACGAGGAGCGCCAGCGCGCCATCGACGCCGGCCACAACCTGGACTCGGACTTCATCCTCACCACCGACACCCTGGTCACCGGCGACGACTGCTTCTTCGTCGCGACCGGCATCACCGACGGCGAACTGGTCCGCGGCGTGCGTTACCGCGCGGGCGGCGCCACCACCCAGTCGCTCGTGATGCGCTCGCGCAGCGGCACGATCCGCACCATCACCTCGGAGCACCAGCTCTCGAAGCTGCGCGGCTACTCCAGCATCGCCTTCGACTGAGTCGGCGCAGCCGCAGCCGCAGCCGTCAGGCAGTGGCGACGGCGGTCAGGTCCCCCGCGAAGGCGGCGCTCTGGTGCAGCAGTGACGCCGAGACGATGTCGATGACCCGCGGGTCGACGGCCAGGCCGACGTGCGAGGCGCGCACCTCGACGGCGCGACCTTCCGGGTCGATGCAGGCCTTCCAGTCGACGATGCCGTCGCGCCGGGAGTAGACGTTCGTCATCTGTACGTCGGCGCGCAGCGGCTCCTGGACCTCGACGAAGCTCAGGTGGGCACACTCTCCGCCGACGCAGTCGCTCGACATGACGCCGGGCAGACCTGCGTCGGAGAGCCGGTTCAGGGCGCGCACGCCGCGGGTCAGCAGCGCGTGGTGCGCAGCCGGGGCGCGCATGGGGCTCCCCATCGTGACCAGACCGGCCACGAGATCGGGGCGCCGAGCCGCGAGTCCGCGGCCGATCATGCCGCCGAGGCTGTGGCCGACGATCTGCACGCGGGAGCCGCGCCGCTCGACGAGCTGCTCCAGCCGCGTCTCGAGGTCGAGGGCGGACTTCAGGGTGCAGTTGACGTTGGCGTGGATGTGCGAGCGGTACGTGCGAAAGCCCCGCTCGCGCAGTTCCTTGTTCATCGCCGCCAGCGTCCAGTCACCGGCGAGGAAGCCGGGAATGAGCAGCACGGGCTCCGCCGCGCGAGCGGCAGCCCCTCCCGCGAAGGGAGTACGACGACGGGTGTGCCGGGTGGCGCCACGGCGGACCGCGAAGCGGCCGGCCTCGGTGACCACGCTGCCCTCGCGCAGGAGCGCCGCCAGTGCCGGACGGCCGTAGCCGTCGGGCAGCAGCCAGGGCGCCATCGTGTTGCTCATTTTCGGGATGTTACGTGGTTGAAACAGCAACTTCCGGCAATTGGGCACACTGGAGGCATGTCTGGCCCCACGCAGAACGCGACCCCACCCGAAGTGACCATCTCGGATGAACTGCTCGCACCAGTGACCCCGACCGTCGAACTGTGCTACCAGACGTTCGGTGATCCGGGTGCCGATCCGCTGCTCCTGGTGATGGGCCTGGGCGGTCCGATGACGTGGTGGGACACCGAGCTGTGCACCCAACTGGCCGCGGCCGGCTTCTACGTCATCCGCTACGACAACCGCGACACGGGCAAGTCGACGCGCAGCCCCGGCCGCGTGCGTCGCGCTCACCTGGTCCGCGCGTTCGTCGGCGCACCGACCTCGGCGCCGTACTCCATCCACGACCTGGCGGGCGACGCGTTCGGCCTGCTCGATCACCTCGGCATCGAGTCGGCCCACCTCGCTGGCGTGTCGATGGGTGGCATGGTCGCCCAGACGATGGCCCTGGAGAAGCCCGAGCGGGTGCGCAGCCTGGCCAGCATCATGTCGACGACCGGGCGCCGCAGCGTCGGACGCCAGCACCCGAGCCTGATACCGACCCTGATCGCCAAGCGCGGCCCGGAGCGCGACGCCTACATCGCGGGCAGCGTCGCGGTCTGGAAGATCATCGGCTCCCCGCGCTTCCCCCAGACCGAGGAGAAGCTGCGCTCGCGCGCCGGCGACACCTACGACCGGGGCGTTTCCCGCGCCGGCGTGTTGCGCCAAATGATGGCGGTGCTCACCCAGCCCGACCGCACCCGTGCGCTCGCGGACCTCGCCGTTCCGACACTGGTCATGCACGGCCTCGCCGACAAGATGGTGCACGTCTCGGGTGGACGCGCCACGGCGGCCGCGATCCCGGGCGCGCGCGTCACGCTGATCAGCGGCTGGGGGCACGACATGCCGGCTGCCCTGTTCCCGACGTACACCTCTGCGATCCGCAGCAACGCCGACCGCGTCACCCCACCCGCCTCCTGAGCCCCGCGCAGGGCCACCCCACGTCCACAGCGCTCCGCGTCGGAATCCGTCCTCCACAGCGCGGGCACGCGCGGGCGCCAAATCCGGTCGCACGCTCCTAATGTCTGCCTCCCGCGCCGGACAGGTCGGCGCACGATGACCGAGGAGTGCAGATGGGACTGAAGAGGATCGGTGTGCCGGGAGCCCTGGCGGTGGTGGTCACGGGCCTGGTGGCGGGCCTGCTCGCCGGGCCCGGTGACGCCGCAACCGCCCTGCGGGAGCGAGGCCCGCGGTGGCAACCGCCGGGCGACACGATCGTGGCCGTCGAGGGCGACGCGGACAACGGCTTCACCATCCACCAGTACGACGGCACGGCGCTCTCGCCGCCGACCCTGTCCGAGACCACGGCGGAGTGCGGTGAGTACGACACCGAGGTGCAGGCGGTCGCCTGTCAGGTCGAGGTCGAGACGTGGTTCCGCGACCTGGCCGACCTCCAGACGGCGATCGCCTGGGCGAGGTACGACGCGGCGCGGCCCCGACCGGGGACCTGAGTCAGGTCAGCCGACCGGCGCCTCCGCGCCGAGCACCCGCCCGGCGTTCGCGAGGTCGACCGTCAGGTTCTCGCCGGTCGTCGGTTCGAACAGGTGCATCTTGCGGCCGTCGACCCAGATCTCGGCCTCTTCGCCCTCCTTGATCCGGCTCGCGCCGTCCAGGGACACCACCAACTGGGTGCGCATGCCCTCGCCGTCGAGGTCCTTCTCGAGTTGCTGGAGCTGCTGGGTCACCTCGGGCGGGGACTCGAACGGGATGTAGGCGTAGGTCTCGTTGCCGAGCCACTCGACGACGTCGACCTTCGCGCGGAAGGTCGAGCCGGTGCGCGCCTCCTCGGAGGCCAGCGACGCGTCCTCGAAGTGCTCGGGGCGGACGCCGGCGATGAGCAGGCCGCGGCCGGCGACCCGTTCGGCCTTGTCTGCCGGGATCTCCACCTTGCCGAATGGCAGCTGCACCGAGGTTCCCTCGACCGTCGCCGGCAGGAAGTTCATCGGCGGCGAGCCGATGAAGCCCGCGACGAACAGGTTGCCCGGGTTCTCGTAGAGCTCACGGGGCGTCGCCAGCTGCTGCAGGATGCCGCGCTTGAGTACGGCGACCCGGTCGCCCAGCGTCATCGCCTCGGTCTGGTCGTGCGTGACGTAGACCGTGGTGATGCCGAGGCGCTTCTGCAGCCGCGAGATCTCGGTGCGCATCTGCCCACGCAACTTGGCGTCGAGGTTGGACAGCGGCTCGTCGAAGAGGAACGCGTCCGCCTGCCGCACGATGGCGCGCCCCATCGCCACCCGCTGCCGCTGGCCGCCGGACAGGTTGCCGGGCTTCCGCTCCAGGTGCTCATCAAGCTCGAGCGTGCCGGATGCGTCGCGCACCAACTTGTCGATCTCGGCCTCGGGCATCTTGGCCAGCCGGAGCGGGAACGCGATGTTCTCGTAGACCGTCAGGTGCGGGTAGAGCGCGTAGTTCTGGAACACCATCGCCAGGTTGCGATCACGGGTCGCGAGATCGTTGACCCGACGTTCCCCGATGATCATGTCGCCGGAGGTGATGTCCTCCAGCCCGACGATCATCCGCAGCAGGGTGGACTTCCCGCAGCCCGAGGGCCCGACGAGGATCATGAACTCCCCGTCAGCGACGTCGATGGAGATGTCGTTCACGGCAGGGAAGCCGTCGCCGTACTTCTTGACGATGTGGTTCATCGTGATGGCGGCCATGGCAGCAGCACCTATCCCTTCACTGCGCCGGAGGTCAGCCCGGCAACGATCTTGCGCTGGAAAATCAGGACGATGATGATGATCGGGATCGTGGCGATGACGGCACCCGCAGCCAGCAACGACGCAGGTCGGTTGAACGGGTCGGCGCCGACGAAGAACGACAACGAGGCCGGGATCGGTCGGGCGTTCTCGGTCGAGGTGAGCGAGATGCCGAAGACGAAGTCGTTCCAGGCGAAGAAGAAGGTCAGGATCGCGGCGGTGAAGACCCCCGGCGCGGCCAGCGGCACGATCACCTTGCGGAACGCCTGCCACGACGTGGCCCCGTCCACCTGGGCCGCCTGCTCCATCTCCCACGGGATCTCCCGGAAGAAGGCCGACAGGGTCCAGATCGCCAGCGGGAGGGTGAAGGACATGTACGGGATGATCAGGCCCGGCCAGGTGTCGTAGAGACCCGTCACCCGCCACATGTCGAACAGCGGACCGACCAGCGACACGACCGGGAACATGGCGATCGCCAGCGACAAGGACAGCACCAGCTTCTTGCCCTTGAACTCCAGGCGGGCGATGGCGTACGCCGCCAGGGTGGCCACCACGACCGAGAGCACCGTGGCGATCAGGCTGATCCCGATGGAGTTGAAGATCGCGCGGCGGAACTGCTCGTTGTCCCAGACCGCCTCGTAGTTCGCCCAACCGGCACCGCCGCCGTCGGCGGGGAAGAAGCCCGGGCTGCCGTTGGTGATCGCGGCCTCGGACTTGAACGACAGCGAGATGATCCACGCCACCGGCAACAGGCACCAGATCATGATCAAGGTGCAGCCCACGATGAGCCCGACGCGACTTCCGATGCGACTGTTCATGTCAGGACTCCTGCCGTGCTTGGGCCAGGTCGACGCGGAAGAGTCTGACGATTCCGAAGGCGATCAGCAGGACCGAAAGGAACAGCAGCACCGACAGGGCCGAGCCCATGCCGAGCTGGAACTGCTCGATGGTTTGTCGGTAGGTCAGGAAGCTGATCGATTCGGTCTTCGCGGCACCGGCCGTCATCACGAAGATGTTGTCGAAGATCCGGTAGGCGTCGAGGGCACGGAACAGGACGGCCACCATGATCGCGGCGCGCATGTTCGGCAGGATCACCTTGGTCAGCCGTTGCGTCCACGTGGCGCCGTCGACCTTCGCGGCCTCGAGCATGTCCTCACTGACCTGGGCCAGGCCCGCCAGCAGGAGCAGCGACATGAACGGCGTGGTCTTCCAGATCTCCGACACCATGATCGCGATCACGGCCGGCGTCGTCTCGCCGAACCAGTTGAATTCGTCGCCGATGAACGGGAGCCAGCCGTTGATGAAGCCGTTCTGGAAGGAGAACGCGAACTGCCAGGCGAAGCCCGAGACGACGGTGATGATGCCGTAGGGAATCAGGATCGAGGTCCTGATCACGCCGCGGGCGAAGATCACCCGGTGCATGACCATCGCGAAGATGAAACCGATGACGAGCTCCACCGCGACGGTGACCACCATGTACACGACCGTGACCGCGGTGGTGCGCCAGAACAGCGGGTCGGACAGCGCAGTGATGTAGTTGCTGAGACCGATGAAGTTACGGTCATCGGGCGCCGTCAGCGCATAGTCGAAGGTCGAGAGGTAGATCGCGCGCAGCATCGGGAACGCGGTGACCACCAGCATCAACACGATCGCCGGCGCCACCAGCTTCTGCCCCAGCCTGGTCTCTGCCTTGGCCCGGTCGCTGAGGACGGGCTTGCCCTTCTCGGGCGTGATCACGGCACTCACAGCAGTGACTTCCCTTCCAGCACGTCCTTCAGGTACTTCGCGGAGTCCTCGGGTGTGCTGTCCGGATCAACCGAGTTCGGCGAGTGCCACCGGGCCTGGACGGCGCCCGAGATCATCGCGTAGAACGCGCTCTCGGGACGGGGACCGCCCTCGTCGACACTGGTCCGGAACAGGGTGACGAGGTCCGCGGGGTACTGACCGCTCGCCGCCACTTCGTCGTACGCCGCATTGGTCGACGGCATCAGGCCGGCCTCCAAAGCGAGGTCGACCTGGGCCTGCGTGGAGGTGATGCACTGCGCCGCAGCCATCGCCCATTCCGGGTGCTCGGAGTAGTTGCCGACGCCGATGTCGATGCCACCGACCGGCGGCTTGGAGGCCTCGCCCTCGACGGTCGCCGGGTAGCGCGCCCAGCCGAGGTCCGCGAAGGCCGTCTTGTCGGCCGGCCCGCCGGGCTGACCGATACCGCCCTCGTAGTTCTTGTAGACGAAGGTCCAGTTCGTCATGAACTCACCGGCGCCGTCGGCCGGGAACATCTGGCCGAGGCTGGTGCCCTCGTTCGAGACCGTCAGGTCCGGTTGCGCGGCCGCGGAATCGGCCAGCTTCTTGATGATCTCGGCGGCCTTGCGCCCGGCGTCCGAGTCGAGGCCCACCTTCGCGTCGCGACCGGCTTCGGTGTCGGAGACGATGTCGCCGCCGGCGCCCTGGATCATCGCGTTGATCCACACGACATAGGCCTCGTAGCGGTTGGCCTGGACCCCGACCGTGCCGCCGTTGTCGGCAGCAGCATCGATCACCTGGTCCCAGGTGACGGGCTTGGTCATGTCCAGTCCGGCCGCCCTTGCCAGGGACTTCCGGTACCAGAGCAACTGGGTGTTGGCCCACAGCGGGATCGCGTAGACCTTGTCGTCCCAGGTGACCGTCTCGGCAGCGCCGGACAGGTAGGCACCTTCACCCCCGGCACTTTCGGTGATCGTGGCAGCGAGGTCGCCCTTGACCTCCTGGAGCCAGCCGGCGTTGGCGAACTCCGCCACGAAGACGGGGTCCAGGTTCATCAGGTCAGTGGAGGAGTCCTGCGCTGCGAGCCGCCGTGCGAGCTGGGTGCGCTGGTCGGTGGCCGACGAGGGCAGCTGCTGGACCTCGATGTCGTAGTCACCGGTGCTGCAGGACTCGGCGTACTTCATGAAGACGGGAACCCCGTCGGGGTTGACGTACCAGTTCAGCACCGGCTTGTCGGAGCCGCCGCACGCCGCAAGGGCGCCGGCTGCCAGCACCGCCGAAGCCGCGACAGCGACCCTCCGACGCCGTCTGCCTTGTGTCGAAAAATTCAACCAAGCCACCCCCTCCGAGTGTGGGCTGCGTCACTCAGGCCTACCGCAGCCGAGGGGGTGTTGTCCATCGTTGACGGCTGTCGAGGCCGAACCTTTACGCGTAGGTTGCGGGTCATGGCGCTCCATGTCGTCGCCGCCCGCACCGACCCCGCACTGTTCCAATTACCGTGGTCGACGCCGCTGGCCGAGTGGGACAGGCAGTACGTCGTCCCACTCCCCCTCGGGCTGTCCCGACACGTTGTCCGGGTGGTCCGGATCAACCACCAGTTCCTCGCCGTCAAGGAGACCGAGGAGACGATCGCGCTGCGCGAGTACGACATGTTGCGGACCCTGCAACGCCTCGGCCAGCCCGCCGTCGTACCGCGCGGAGTGGTGCGGGGACGCACTGACATCGAGGGCAATCCACTGCCGACCGCGCTGCTCACCGAGCACCTGCACTATTCGCTGCCGTACCGCACCGTCTTCCAGCACGGCCTGCGTCCTGACCAGGTGCCGGCCCTCATCGACGCGCTCGTGGTGCTCCTCGTGCGGCTCCACCTGGCCGGGGTCTACTGGGGCGACGTGTCCCTG
Source organism: Nocardioides sp. WS12 (assembly GCF_014108865.1). Classification (NCBI taxonomy): domain Bacteria; kingdom Bacillati; phylum Actinomycetota; class Actinomycetes; order Propionibacteriales; family Nocardioidaceae; genus Nocardioides; species Nocardioides sp. WS12. Next base: position 4,678,910 of record NZ_CP053928.1, read on the forward strand.
TCGAATGCTCTTTTCCGCCGCAGTGCAGGGGGATTCGCGGCCTATCTCGTCGACGCCGAGACCAGCGAGCACCACCCGACGGTGTCCGACGCGCTGCGCGAACACGACGTCACCGTCGGCATCGAGAACATCTTCGCGGAGCTGATGGACCTGCAGGCCAGCGGCGACACCGACGTCATCGTCGACGGGTTCGAGATCGTCACCCAGCTCGGCGATCGCTACCACGCCCTGTGGGACGAACTGACCGTCGCGGAGGAGTTCGGCAACGACGAGTGGTATCGGATCGAACAGCGCATCGGTCGCCTCAACGACCTCGGCTTCGACGTCGACGAGCTCGACGTCCAGGCCGAGTCCGACCGGGTCCGGATCCAGCCCCGGGTGGTCGAAGCCGGCCACCACTGCCGCGAACTCCGCCAACTGACCGGCCTCGACGTCGAGGACAGCCAGGCCCGCAAGCTGCTCAACGACCTGGCCGCGTTCACCGCCCACGGCGGGTACGACGACGAGGACCGCGAGACGGTGGCGCGCCGGTGGCTGGCCACCGTCTACACGCCGATCGTGGAGATCCTGCCGATCGACCAGCGCCGCAAGATCGCACCGGCCGAGTTCTTCCACGAGGTGATGGAGCACCGGTGGGCGCTGTCCGACATCGCCGGGCACGAAGTCAACATCTTCGACTCCGCCCGCGACTACGTCGCGACGGTGCTGCCGGACCGGCCGTCCGACACCCCGACCCTGAGCTAGGGGCGCCCGCGGACCTCGAACGCATCGATCACGTCCTGTCGGCTCGGCGGCCCACCCAACGCCAGTGCCCAGAGCAGCAGTCGGGCCTTGACCGGCGAGAGCCAACCGGCGCCGACCGCACCCCGTGCGATGAGATCGATCTCCGAACCGGGGTAGCCGTACATCGCCCGCCCGGTGGGCCCGGAGCCCGTGCGGGACGCGAACACCACCGGCACCTGACGCGCGATCCGGCCCACCGCTTCGGCCATTGCCGCCGACACGTGTCCGGCACCGAAGCCGGCGATCACGAGCCCGTCCACGTCGTCGGGGCGGATCGCGTCGACGACGTACCCGTCGTCCCCGAGGTAGGTGGCCAACAGCGGCACCCGGGGATCGTCGGCCTCCTGCCCTGCGGACAGGCGCAGCGGCGCGACACGGCCGGCCGGGACGCCGTACGCGACCTCGGCCTCGACGCACCGACCGATCGGCCCGAACACCGCCGAACGGAACGCACTGGTCGACATCGAGTCCGTCTTCGCCACCCACCGCGCCTGGTGGATCTCGTCATCGAACGCGACCAGGACGCCACGGTCCCGCGAGGACGGGGCCAGGGCACAGCGCACCGCGGTGAGCAGGTTCGCCGGACCATCGGCCCCGGCCGCCTGCGGCGAGCGCATCGCGCCCGTCAGCACCAGCGGTTCGGGCAGGTCCCAGAACAGGTCGAGCAGGTACGCCGCCTCCTCCAGGGTGTCCGTCCCCTGCGTGAGTACGACGCCCGTCGCTCCCGCATCGACCGCGGCCTGCGCCCAGCGAAGTGCCCGCAGGATGGTGGGTTCGTCGAGAGAAGGACTCGGCAACATGGCCAGCGTCTCGGCCCGGATGTCCGCGATCTCAGCAAGACCGGGTACGGCGTCAGCGAGCAACGCAGCCGAGAGGGTGGGCACGACCTCGGCGCCGTCGGTCGAGGTCGACGCGATCGTGCCGCCGAGGGCACCGATCGCCACCACGGGAAGACTCATGACGCCATCTTGTCCGATCGCCGCTGTCGGCGGCGGGTGGCAGGCTGGGGGCATGGCGAAGGACACTGCACCGGGCCGGATGGGCGGCAGCACCGAGCGGCCCGCCCGCTTCTTCAAGGATGCCGCCGAGTTCGGTGCCTGGCTGGCCGCGAACCACGACACCGCGACCGAGCTGTGGATGGGCATCAACAAGAAGCACGTCCCCGACGGCGGGCTGACCTGGGCGCAGGCGGTGCCCGAAGCCCTGTGCTGGGGCTGGATCGACTCCGTCGCCCAACGCATCGACGAGAACGCCGTCCGGCAACGCTGGACCCCCCGCAAGAAGACCAGCAACTGGAGCAAGGTCAACCTCGACTTCGTCGAGCAACTGCGGGCCGAAGGCCGGATGCAGCCCAGCGGGCTGGCCATCTGGGCGCAGCGCAAGACCGACGCGGCGCCGTACACGCACGAGGTCGACGGCGAGATCGTCCTGCCCGACGCCTACGCCGCCCAACTCGCCGGCGACCCGGCCGCCACCGCCTTCTGGGAAGCCGCCACGAGGACCTACCGCAAGGTGTGCTCCAACTGGGTGCTCAGCGCCAAGCAGGAAGCCACCCGTGACCGCCGCATGGCCCAACTGGTGGCGGAATCCGCCGCCGGCCAACTCATCCCCATGCAGCGCTACGGCGAGATCCCCAAGTGGGTCGAGCGAGCGGCGGAGGCCGCCCGGGCTGCGGACCTGTAGCCGCCGTTTCTTTACGGAGCAGCCCCTGCCGATCGGCCCGAGGCAGCCCTAGAGTCGAGGCATGGTGCTCTCGCGGGCGCTTCGCGCAGCAGCAGCGACCCTCACCCTGACGGCAGCCGGGCTCGTCGGCCCGGTCACGTCCGCGGCCCCCGTCGCCCCCGGGCCTGCATCAGGTGGCGAGCCGTACCTCGAGTCGTTCCGTTGCAGTGCGGACCCCGCCCACAACATCGGCGTCTTCCTGAACGGCGACACCTACCGCGGCAACGTCAACTGGGTGCCTGAGCACTTCGTCGCGCCGACGGGAGCCCCGTGGGAGGTCGAGTACGTCGACGGCCAGGTGCGCCTGGTCGCCCAGGGGCAGTACCTCCCGCTCCCCGGCCAGCCCTTCCTGCGCGGCACCATGACGCTCACCGCCCAGGTGACCGAGCTGCACCCGACCGTCACCCGCACCGGCACTGGCACCGGATCCGGAGCGAGCAACGACCAGGAGATGCATCTGACGGTCGCACGCGCACTCGAGGTCGTGGGCACCGCGCACCTCGAGTTCGACAACGGCAGCACCGCGGAGGTCAGCGGCTGCACCGGTTCCGTCGTGTCGCGGACGATGGACCGGCAGTCCGACCCGAAGGCGCAGGTGAGGAGCGCCAGCACCTCCGGGGCCTGGTGCAACCCGGTCGAACAGGGCACCCGGGTCGACGAGGTGTGGATCGACACGGCGACGGAGGAATGGGGGCTGGCGCTGTCGACGTACGACGACGCCGGGACTCCGGACGACTTCGACGACGACACCGGGGCGTTCTACTCCAGTGTGACCACGGTGACGCTGGAGCAGATCGAGGACGGAACGTCGCTGGAACTGGCCGGCACGGACCTGCAAGGCGATCCGGTCGATGCCACGATCACGCTTGCCTGGTCCGGCGCGACGGTGTCGCCGGCCGTGCTCTGGTCGGGCACCTGGACCCAGCGCAGCACGGTCACCAGCGGTCCGCTGACCGGCGACATCACCGATGCCGACGGCCGGGTGACCGCGCTCGACTGCTTCGCGTACAGCGCTGACCACCACAGGGTCGCCGCTGGGGGCGGCTCGCCACCCACCGCGCGAGCGCCGATCAACGACGCCCCGGAAGCCGCCGTCACGCTGACCGACACCACGACGGTGCAGACCTCCGGCTCCGCACTCGAGGCCGAGCAGGCCAATCCGTGCACGGAGCCGTGGGAGGAACAGCCGGACTATCGCGCGACCCACACCGTCTGGTTCACGGTGACGGGCGACGGCCGGACCACGATCGACACGGCCGACACCCGGTTCGACACAGCGATCTCCGTTCACGCCGTCGACGACACCGGATCTCTCGTACCGGTCGACGGTGCCTGCAACGACGACTGGTGGCGTCCCCTGTCGCCCGGCCTGGTCACGCTCACGCTCCAGGCCAGGACGACATTCGACGCCGTTCCCGGCACGAGCTACTACGTGCAGGTCGGGGGCGTGTCGAGCGACGAGAACTACGGTGTGTTGCGGGTCGCGCTCATTTCCGGCTCCACGTAGACCGACGCGCCCAGCTCGAGGAACTCCTCGGACTTCTCCTTCATCCCGAGGGCGGCGTCCTCGGGTGAGAGGTCCGCACCGAACCGGTCCCGGACGTCCTGACTGATCTTCATCGAGCAGAACTTCGGGCCGCACATGGAGCAGAAGTGGGCGGTCTTCGCGTTCTCGGCAGGCAGGGTCTCGTCGTGGAACTCCTCGGCCGTGACGGGGTCGAGGGACAGGGCGAACTGGTCGCGCCAGCGGAACTCGAAACGGGCCTTCGACAACGCGTCGTCCCAGTCCCGGGCGCCCGGGTGGCCCTTGGCCAGGTCGGCGGCGTGGGCGGCCAGCTTGTAGGTGATGACGCCGGTCTTGACGTCGTCGCGGTTCGGCAGGCCGAGGTGTTCCTTGGGCGTGACGTAGCAGAGCATCGCCGTGCCGTGCATGGCGATCGTCGCGGCGCCGATGGCGGAGGTGATGTGGTCGTAGCCGGGCGCGATGTCGGTGGCGAGGGGGCCGAGCGTGTAGAACGGCGCGCCGTGGCACCAGTCCTGCTGGAGCCGGACGTTCTCCTCCACGAGGTGCAGCGGGACGTGTCCGGGGCCTTCGACCATCACCTGGACGTCGTACTCCCAGGCGCGTTTCGTCAGCTCGGCAAGGGTCCTGAGCTCCGAGAACTGTGCTTCGTCGTTGGCGTCGGCGGTCGATCCGGGGCGGAGTCCGTCGCCGAGGGAGAAGCTGACGTCGTACTGGCGGAAGATCTCGCAGAGCTCGTCGAAGTGGGTGTAGAGGAAGTTCTCCTCGTGGTGGGCCAGGCACCAGCCGGCCATGATCGATCCGCCGCGGCTGACGATGCCGGTGACCCGGCGTGCGGTCATGGGGACGTAGCGCAGCAACACACCGGCGTGGACGGTCATGTAGTCGACGCCCTGTTCGCACTGCTCGATCACGGTGTCGCGGAAGATCTCCCAGGTGAGTTTGTCGGCCTCGCCGTTGACCTTCTCGAGGGCCTGGTAGATCGGCACGGTGCCGATGGGCACGGGGCTGTTGCGGATGATCCACTCGCGGGTGGTGTGGATGTCGTCGCCGGTCGACAGGTCCATGACCGTGTCGGCGCCCCACGTGATGGCGTGGGTGAGCTTGTCGACCTCTTCGGCGATGCTGCTGGTGACGGCGGAGTTGCCGATGTTGGCGTTGATCTTCACGAGGAACCGCTTGCCGATGATCATCGGCTCGGACTCCGGGTGGTTCACGTTGGCGGGGATGATTGCGCGGCCGGCGGCGACCTCGCTGCGGACGAGTTCGACGTCGCACTGCTCGCGCGCGGCGACGTACCGCATCTCCTCGGTGATGGTGCCGGCGCGCGCGTAGGCCATCTGGGTGACGGTGGCACCGGTCGAGACCCGCGGTGCCCGGCGCTCGCCCTGCCACTCGCCCACGGCCTCGCCGCGGCGCAGCGCCGAGCGGCCGTTGTCGAGCAACTGGGTCTCGCGGCCGTCGTACGACGCCGTGTCGCCGCGGGCCTCGATCCATGCCGAACGCAAGGGCGCCAGGCCGCGTTCGGGTTCGGAGCCGGGGCCTTCGGTGCAGTACCGGTCGAAGGTGTCGCCGTTGGTGAGCGCGACCCGGGTGAACGGGACGGCGAGGTCGCCGACCTCGATGCGGGTGTGGGCGGGGTGGACGGTCATGAGTGTTCTCCTTGGATGTGAGCGACCGGCCCTCGGCCGCGGCCGAGGGTCCAGTTCTTGCCGAGATGAAGCTGTTGAGAGACGTACGCCGCGGCACGCTCGGCCGCGATCGGGATGGTGGCGCCGTGTGCAAGATGGGCGGCGAGGGCGCTGCTGTGGGTGCATCCGGTGCCGTGGTCGTTGGTGGTGTCGATGTCGCCACCACGCGTCACGATCACGCCGGCGTGGTCGGGCTCTCCGAGAGCAAGGAACTCTTCCTCGTTGGGGGTGATCACCGTCGCGACCGGAAGCAGGTGCTGGCGGTAGGCCTGCACGACGGAGTCGTCGGCGAGGACTGCGCCCGAGGTCGCGACCAGCACCGGGTCGACGACCAGGATCCGTCCGGCGCAGCGCTCCGCGACGAGCCGGACCACCTCGGGGGTGCCGAGCATTCCGGTCTTCACCGCGACCGGGTCGAGGTCCTCGAGCACCGCATCGAGTTGGGCGGCCACGACGTCGAGCGGCACCGGGTGGATCGCGCGGACCCCGGTCGTGTCCTGGGCGGTGACGGCGGCGACCACGCAGGCGCCGTGCACACCGAGCGCCGCGAAGGTGGTCAGGTCCGCCGCGATGCCGGCGGCCCCGCCGGAGTCGGTCCCGGCGATGGTGAGGACGACGGGTGGGTTCATGGCGCCACCGCTCGCAGCAGATCGGCCACGACGGCTGCCGGATCGTCGGCCCGCATCACGGCGCCCATCACCGCGACGCCGTACGCACCGGCCTTGCGGGCTTGCTCGGCGTTGTCCGGCGTCACGCCGCCGAGCGCATAGATCGGGACGGAGTGGCCCGTGAACGCGCCGTCGGACAACGGCGGACCATAGCCGGGCTTGCTCTCCGTCCATGTGTACGGCGACAAGGTGGCCCACCAGGCGCCATCGCTCGCCGCACGGGCGACGTCGGTCCGGCTGTGGCACGAACGACCCCAGCGCAGCGCCTGGCCGGGTCGGGAGGCGCTCGCCGGCAGGTGGAGTCCCACCGTCCGCAGGAGTGGCCGGTGGGCGGCGATCACCTCGAGAGCGGCACTGCGGGCGGTGTCCGCGATCTCCTGGCGTTCGTCGTCGGGGAGGTCGGTCTCGCGGAGGACGACGCGGGTGAGCCCTGCCGCGGCGGCTTCGCGGAGGACGTCGTCGAGCGTGCGTCCGGGCGGAACGAGGGTCCGGTCGGTCAGCAGGAGCAGTCGGGCGGTCATCCGATCCGCCCTGCCATCGGGCTGGACGCGCGGGCCGTCGCCTGCCGCGGGATCCGTCCGGCCTGTCGGGCGAGCCGACCAGCGTCCACGCCGAGGCGCAGGGCGCGGGCCATGGCGATCGGGTCGTCGGCGCGGGTGACAGCCGTGGCCGCCAGGACTGCGTCGCAGCCGAGCTCCATCGCGAGCGCGGCGTCACTGGCGGTACCGACTCCGGCGTCGAGCACCACGGGCACGTCGACGGCCGCGCGGACGGCCTCGATGGCGTGCGGATTGAGCACGCCGAGGCCCGAGCCGATCGGCGATCCGAGCGGCATCACCGCAGCACAGCCGGCATCGACGAGTCGGCGGGCGATGACGGGGTCGTCGGTGCAGTACGGCAGGACGGTGAATCCGCGACGGACCAGTTCGGCAGCAGCGTCGAGGAGTTCGACGACATCGGGGAGCAGCGATCGCTCGTCGCCGATCACCTCGAGCTTGACCCAGCTCGTCTCGAGCGCTTCGCGCGCGAGTTCCGCGGTGATCACCGCTTCCCGCGCCGAGAGGCATCCGGCAGTGTTGGGCAGCAGGCGAACGCCCGCGTCCCGCACTGCCGCGAGCAGGCCGCCGTCGGCGACCGACGAGGTGCGCCGGATCGACACCGTGACCAGGGCGGGTTGGGCGGCCGCCAGGATCGGAGCAACGAGAGCGACCTGCGGAAGCCCCCCGGTGCCCAGGAAGAGCCGCGAGGACAGGGCTTCTCCGGCGATGACCAGGTCATCGCTGGCTGGGGTGGTCATCCGCCCTGCACCGCCGCCACGACGTCGACCACGTCACCCTCGACGAGCACCCAGCCGGCCCAGTCCCCGCGCGGCACCACTTCTTCGTTGACGGCGACGGCAATGCCGTGGGGGCGCGGATCGTCGAAGCGGATCGTGAGCAGGTCCGCCACGGTCGCGCGGTCCTCCAGGGTCGTTGCCTCACCGTTGTGCGTGATGGTCATGCCGTTCCTTTCCTTGCAGGGTGCATCCCGTGGTGAACCGCCGCGGATCGACCGAGGGGTCGACCGGGGCGCCGTCGAGGTGGTCGGCCACGAGGCGGGCCGTGAGGGGAGCCAGGAGCACGCCGTGCCGGAAGTGGCCCGCAGCGAGAAGGACCCCGTCGACGCCACTGGCACCGATGAGGGGGCGCCCATCCGCGGTGGTGGGCCGGTCACGAGCCGTCGACTCGATGAGCTCGGCGCGATCCAGCCCGGGCCACAGGGCGCGCGCAGCGGTGAGCAACCGGTGGACGCCACCGGCGGTCACCACGGGAGGTACCGAGTGCTCCTCGGAGGTGGCGCCGACCACGACCTCACCGTTGCCGCGCGGCACCAGGTAGATCGGCTCACCGCCAACCCAGCCGCGCACGGTGTGCGTCGGCGGGTCGTCGGCACGGACGCGGAGGATCTCGCCGCGCACGCCACGGACCAGTCCGGTCCACGGTTTCGGAAGACGGGCACCCGTGGCGACGACCGTGACGTCCGCGCCCCCGGGATCGCGGGACACCACAGGGATGCGGGAGAGCAGCGCCCCGCAGACCGCCCGCGGATCGACACTCATCTCCCCCGCAAGCAGGGCCGCACCCGCGACCCGCGCCAACACCGGCTCGCACGCCCGCACCGCCACACGGTCCAGCAGCGTCGCCCCGCCACCCAGGCCACCGACCAGCGACACCTGCCGTTCGACCTGCTGGAGGTCCCCGGCGTCGTACCCGACAAGAAGGGTGGGGTCGGCCCGCAGTTCCACGCCGAGTCGGCCGGCCAGGGCAGGCCACAGCGCCAGGGACGCCGTACCCAGCCGGAGGATCTCCTCCTCCCCGTGCCAGACCTCGGCTGCCGGGCTCAACATCCCCGCGGCTGCGTACGACGCCCCGCTGGCCGGGTGCGGATCGACAACCGTCACCGTGTGCCCGCGGCGGATCAGTTCGTCGGCGACGGTCAGGCCGATGATGCCGGCGCCCAGGACGGTGACGCGCATGCCGTTCACCCGATGGCCGCGAGGAGCTCCTCTGCTGCCACGACGGGATCGGGTGGGTGCCAGATGCCGCCGATCACGGCGACGCCGGCCGCGCCAGCTGCGAACACGTCGGCAGCACCGGACGCGGTGATCCCCCCGATCGCGATCACCGGCAACCGACCCACGACGCTCCGCAGGCCCGTCGTCCCGAGCGGTTCGGGCAACCCGGCCTTGCTCGTCGTGGCGAACACCGGGCCGACGCCGGCGTAGTCGGCACCTTCCGCTGCTGCGGTCTCGACATCGGCGAGGGACCGGCAGGTCGCACCCAGGAGCAGGCCGGGAGCGAGGGAGCGGGCGACCGCGACCGGCAGGTCACCGGACCCGAGGTGCGCACCGTCGGCGCCCGCCGCGATGGCCACGTCGACGCGGTCGTTCACGATGACGGTCGCTCCGACCGGGCGGACGGCCGCGATGACGGTCCGGGTCAGCTCGATCAGCCGGCGGGCGTCGTACGCCTTCGACCGGACCTGGAATCCGTCGACGCCGAGCTCGGCCAGGCGGGTCAGGACCGAGAGGTCGTCGTGTTCGGAGACGAGGCAGGTGATCCTCGGGACCGTTGAAAAGCGCATGGGCTGCTCCTTCTCTTCCTTCGCCGGTATGAGCCGGATCAGGTTCGACGGTCGGAGCAGCTTCAGCTCCCTCTCAGCCCGCTGCTGCGGACTCCCGTGGGATGGATGTCGCAGACGATAGCCGACCGTCGAGTTCCGCCAGATGGCGGCGTACGGCGACGGCGGCCGCACGCCCGGCGCGGTTGCCCCCGATGGTGCTGGCCGAGGGCCCGTAGCCCACCAGGTGCACGCGGGGGTCGCGCTCGACCGTGGTGGCCGTCTGGACATCGGCGCCGGTCTGCAGCAGCGCGATCCCGCCGAGCTCGCTGCGCAGGTGCAGCGGCGCGAGGTGCGCGACGGCCGGTCGGAAGCCGGTGGCCCACAAGATCACGTCCACGGGTTCGAAGGTGCCGTCGGCCCAGCGCACGCCGTCGGGCTCGATCCGGGCAAACATCGGGCGGCGCCGTTCGTAGGCGCCCAGCCGCGCGGCCTCCTGCTCCTGTGGGCGCAGGCCGAGCCCGGTCACGCTCACGACGCTGGCCGGCGGCAGGCCGGCCCGCACGCGCTTCTGGACCAGCTCGATCGCATCGCGACCAGAACGCTCGTCCCAGTCCGAGCGCCACACGGGCGGACGCCGGGTCGCCCAGAGCACGTCGGTCCGCGGTGCGAGTTCGCCGATGAACTGCACCGCCGACGCGCCACCGCCCACGACCAGCACCCGCTTGCCGTCGAAGTGCTCGGGGCCGGGGTAGTCGACGGTGTGCAGTTGCTCGCCGCGGAACGACTCCGCACCGGGGTAGTACGGCAGGAACGGTTGGGTCCACGTGCCCGTCGCGTTGATCAGGGTGCGGGTCCACCAGGTCCGCGCTCCCGCGTGCACGCCGAGCAAGTCGCCTTCGGATGTCACCCGGTCCACCCGGACCGGACGGACGACCGGCAGCCCGCGCTCCGCCTCGTAGCGCGCGAACCAGTCGGGCAGGACCGCATTCGCCCGATCGCTCGAGCCGCCGGGCGCTGCAGCGTCAGGCAGGTCGGCGACGCCGTGGACGTCCTGCATGCTCAGCGAGTCCCACCGGTGCTGCCACGCTCCGCCGGGCTGCGCGTTGGCGTCCAGCACGACGTGGTCGAGGCCCAGGCGAGCCAGGTGGTACGACGCCGACAGGCCGGCCTGGCCTGCTCCGATCACCACGACGTCGTACACCTTCACGGTGGTGGAACAGCCGGCCCCGTCCATCTATGCCGCCGCTGTGCCGCCCGCTGTGCCGTCCGCGATGAGAACCCCGGTTACCAACCGTGACCTTCTATGGCTAACCTTCGTTAAATCTGCGGAAAGTACTCGGATTTCCTCCCGAACAGGCGGAGAGTTACCTCCAAAGCTTGCAACTCAATACTTGTCATCAATGGGAATGGGGTCCCGTGAACACGCGGAAGATTGTCTCTGTAGTCACCTTCGCCCTCATGGGCGCGGGCTTGACGCTCACGCCTACGACGGCGCAAGCCGCTGAAAATGTGGTCTGGAGTTACGCAGCCAGCACAGGCGGAACGTACGTCAAGGTCCAGGACAGCTTGGTCAACTCTGACCTCACGGCCCAGTCCTCGGTCACCGGAGGCGCGAAGTCGTCCTCCTCCAAGAACAGCACTGCTGCTGCGAACGTCGCTGGCCTGCTCTCGGTCGGCGCCATCGAAACCAGCACCAGCGCGAACGTCAACACGGTCGCGAAGACCACGACGCTCAACGGCTGGGCACGCACGGCCAAGGTCGACCTGCTCGGTGGCCTGATCCGGGTCGACGCCCTCACGACGACGATCTCCACGGTCGGTCGCGCGGACGGCACCGCCTCGCACACGGCCAACACCCAGTTCGCGGGCATCAAGATCGTCGGCGTCAACCTGCCGCTGAACATCCCGAAGAACTACGGCGTCACCATCCCCGGCGTCGCCAGCATCAGCCTCAACATGTCGATCCACGGCAAGGTCGACCGCACCGCCGGCACCATCGGCTGGGCGCTCGGCGTCACGCTGCTGCAGCCGACCGGCGGCTACCCGGCCGGCGTCACGATCCTGGTCAACCCGGTCAACCAGTACCTCTCCGAGGTCGACCCGTCCTCGGGCGCTGGTCTGTCCGGCACGGCCTACGGCACCCGCGTCGAGGCCAACGTCAGCGACCAGATCCAGGTCATCAGTGACCCGACCGCTCGCGTCGGCACCCCGTTCGGCTCCAGCAACGGCAAGACGCTGACGAACTCGACGCTCAGCGTGAAGATCCCCGGCCTGCTCACCACCGGTGTGGTGAGTTCGACGACGACGTCCACCAAGGACGCCTTCGGCAACGCTGAGGTCACCAACACCAACCAGACGGCCGGGCTCAACCTGCTCGGTGGTCTGATCAAGGCGAACGCCATCAAGGTGACGGCGACCGGCAAGCTCCAGGACGGCGTCTGGACCAGCTCCATGAAGATGGAACTCGTCAACCTGGTCATTGCCGGCAAGCAGATCCCGATCAACGTCTCCCCGAACACCGTCATCAACGTGGCGGGCCTCGGCGAGGTCGCGATCAACCTGCAGCGCAAGCACCCGGGCGGTGCGTACTTCAACCGCATCGACGGTGTGCGCATCACGCTCAGCACTGCTCAGGCCGGTCTTCCGGTCGGTGCCGTGATCGAGCTCGGCGTGGCCAGCACGGCGATCTCGCCGCAGCTCACGGCGCCCTGATCGAAGCAGACAACTGAGGGGCTGGGTCGCTATGCGACCCAGCCCCTTCGTCATTCCGGATCAGCGATATCCTCGGTAGTCGTGGCTGACGCAGAGTTCCGGTATTCCGACCTCCTCCCGACCGGCAAGGACGACACCCCCTACCGGTTGATCACGACCGAAGGTGTTTCAACCGTCGAGGGGCCTGACGGCCGCACCTTCCTCCAGGTCGATCCAGCCGCCATCCAGCGGCTCACCTCCGAGGCGATGCACGACATCAGCCACTACCTGCGGCCGGCGCACCTCAAGCAGCTCCGCAAGATCATCGACGACCCCGAGGCGTCCGGGAACGACCGCTTCGTGGCGCTCGACCTGCTCAAGAACGTCAACATCTCCGCCGGCGGCGTGCTGCCGATGTGCCAGGACACCGGTACCGCGATCGTGATGGGCAAGAAGTCCGAAGGTGTCCTCACCGGCGCCGACGACGGCGAGGCGATCAGCCGTGGTGTGTACGACGCCTACACGAAGCTGAACCTGCGCTACAGCCAGCTCGCCCCCCTGACGACGTACGACGAGAAGAACACCGGCACCAACCTGCCGGCCCAGATCGAGCTCTACTCCACGGTCCAGGGCGAGAAGGGCCCGGAGTACAAGTTCCTCTTCATGGCCAAGGGCGGCGGCTCGGCCAACAAGTCCTTCCTGTTCCAGGAGACGAAGGCGGTCCTGAACCCGAAGCGGATGCTGGAGTTCCTCGACGAGAAGATCCGCTCGCTCGGCACGGCCGCCTGCCCGCCGTACCACCTGGCCGTGGTCATCGGCGGTACGTCGGCGGAGTTCGCGCTCAAGACCGCGAAGTACGCCTCGGCGCACTACCTCGACAACCTCCCGACCGAGGGCAGCATGAGCGCCCACGGGTTCCGCGACCTGGAGCTCGAGGAGGAGGTCTTCAAGCTCACCCAGGAGTTCGGGATCGGCGCCCAGTTCGGCGGCAAGTACTTCTGTCACGACGTGCGCGTGGTCCGCCTCCCCCGTCACGGTGCGTCGTGCCCGGTGGCCATTGCGGTCTCCTGCTCGGCTGACCGCCAGGCGCTCGGCAAGATCACCGCCGACGGTGTCTTCCTCGAGCAGCTCGAGACGGACCCGGCGCAATACATGCCCGACGCCGGTGTCGCCGAGGACATCTCCGGTGGCGAGGTGGTCGAGGTCGACCTGAACCGCCCGATGAGCGAGATCCTCGCCCAGCTCTCGCAGTTCCCCGTGAAGACCCGGCTCTCCCTCACCGGCCCGCTGGTCGTGGCACGCGACATCGCGCACGCCAAGATCCAGGAACTCCTCGACGCGGGCCAGCCGATGCCGGAATACCTCAAGAACCACCCGGTCTACTACGCCGGCCCCGCCAAGACGCCAGCCGGCATGGCGTCCGGGTCCTTCGGCCCGACGACCGCCGGCCGGATGGACTCCTACGTCAAGGCGTTCCAGGCCGCAGGCGGGTCGATGGTGATGCTCGCCAAGGGCAACCGCAGCAAGCAGGTCACCGAGGCCTGCAACGAGTACGGCGGGTTCTACCTCGGCTCGATCGGCGGCCCGGCCGCGCGGCTGGCCCAGGACTGCATCAAGAGCCAGGAAGTGCTGGAGTACCCCGAACTCGGCATGGAAGCCGTCTGGAAGATCGAGGTCGAGAACTTCCCGGCCTTCATCGTCGTCGACGACAAGGGCAACGACTTCTTCACCGACCCCTCGGGCGCCGTCAACGTCCCGCTGGGCGCCATCCGGGTGCGCTCGGCCGAGTAGTCGACCCGTCCGGCGTCAAAGACCCACTCCGCCACCGATCCCGGGCATGGTCCCCAAGATGGCGGCCCACTGGGCCAGGTCGGCCTTGCGCTGCTGCAGGTCCTGACGGACCACGGCACCCAGGCCGATCCCGCGCGCGACATCGAGGGTCAGTCGTACCGACGACTGCACCTCCTGCCGGCTCGGGTCCGCATGCAGCAGCTCGATGGTGAGTTCCTCCATCTCGCGGCTGAACCGGCGTTCGATCGGGACCACGAGGGCCCGCAGGGTCGGGTCCGAGGCCGCCGCAACCCACAGGTTCAACGCGGCCCGGCCGACCACGTCGGTCCAGACGCTGGTCAACCGGGTCAGCACGTCGAGCACCGGGTTGTCGTCGTGCTCGTCGGCCGGCTGCGTGCGGAGCCGGTCACCGAGGCCGTCGGCCACGCGTTGCACGGCGTCGCGGACCAGGTCGTCGCGGCTCGCAAAGTGGTGCTGGGCGGCGCCGCGGGAAACTCCCGCGCGCGCCGCCACAGCAACAACGGTGGTGCCGTGCCACCCGACTTCGGCGAGGCTCTCGATCGTTGCGTCGAGAAGGCTCTCCCGGGTGGCCCGGCTCCGGTCCTGCTGAGGTTCGCGCCCCATGCGCTGTCCTGCTGTCCGCTCAGGCGTAGAGCGAGTCGATCTGCGCCGAGTACTTCTCGGCGATCGGCTTCCGCTTGAGCTTGAGGGTCGGGGTGAGCTCGTCGCCACCGGGCATCCAGAAGGTCGGGACGACCTCGAACTTCTTGACCTGCTCGACGCGCGACAACTTCGCGTTGCCGGCGTCGATGCCCTGCTGGATCAGGGCCAGCACGCCCGGGTCCTTGGCGAGCACGGCCGGGTCGGCGGCGACGCCGGCCTTCTCGGCGTACGCCGCCGCAGCGTCGGGGTCGAGCACGATCAGCGCCGTGTTGAACGCCCGGGCGTCACCGATGCAGACGATCGCGGCGGCCAGCGGGGTGCTCACCTTGAGGGTGTTCTCGATGTTGGACGGCGACATGTTCTTGCCGGAGGCGCTGATGATCAGCTCCTTCTTGCGGTCCACGATCGAGTAGTACCCGTCCTCGTCGACCGTGCCGATGTCACCGGTGTGGATCCAGCCGTCGGCGTCGAGCGCTTCGGCGGTCTTCTCGGGGTCCTTGCGGTAACCGATCATGTTGCCCGGGCCGCGGACCAGGAGCTCGCCGTCCTCGGCCAGCTTGATCTCGATGCCGGGGATCGCCGGTCCGACCGTGCCGAGCTTCTGCTTGCCGGGAGGGTTCAACGTCGAGCCGCCGCAGGTCTCGGACATGCCCCACAACTCGCAGACCTCGATGCCGAGGCCGATGAAGAACTTGAGCGTCTCCGGGGAGATGGCGGCAGCGCCAGACCACGCCCAGGTCAACTCCTGCATGCCGAGGGCCTCGCGGACCTTGGACAGCACGAGCTTCTCGGCCACGGCGAACTTGACCTTGTCGATGGGGTTCAGCGACTTGCCGGCAAGACGGGCGTCCGCCTTCTTGTCCGCCATGGCAAGGGCGAACTGCGCGATCTTCTGCTTCTTGGCATCGGGTTCGTTGGCGACCTTCGCCTCGACGCCGGCCTTGATCTTCTCCCAGACGCGCGGGACGGCGAACCAGATGGTCGGCTTGCAGTCGGGCAGGGCCGCGGCGATGGTGCGCGGGTCGGCGATGTAGGTGACCTGGGTGCCGCGGGCGCACAGGCCGTACTGCGAAGTCGCGCGGTCGGCGATGTGGGCCATCGGCAGGAACGAGGTGATCCGGCCGCCGAACGGCATCGGGAAGTTGGCGGTCACCGACTCCAGGATGCTCATCAGGTTGCCGTGGGTCAGCTGCACGCCCTTGGGCGGGCCCGTCGTACCGGAGGTGTAGATGAGGGTGAGGAGGTCGTCGGGCGTGACGGCCTTCCACGCGGCCTCGAAGTCGAAGTCGGGGTCGCCCGCAGCCTCGAGCTCCTCCAGGCTCATCGTGGCGCCCTCAGGCTTCCCGTCCACCACGATGATGTGATCGAGCGGGGCGCCCGACGCGAGGACGACCGGCAGCAGCGCGGTCTCGGTGAAGATGACCTTGTTCTCGGCGTTGCTGAAGAGGTACGCGACCTGCTCCGGCGCCGAGGTGTTGTAGATCGAGAAGGCGGTCGCACCCAGGTGCATCGCGCCGGCGTCGATCCAGGCCGACTCCGGCCGGTTCGTCACCATGATGGCGACGGTGTCGCCGCGCTTCACACCGAGGCTCGCCAGACCCGCTGCGACCTTGCGGACGCGGTCGGACAGTTCGCGCCAGGTGACGGAGACCTTGTCTCCCGGGGTACGGACAGCGACAGCGTCGGGGTTGACCTTGGCGGTCTGCTGGAAGGCCTGGCAGACAGTGATGGACGAGCTCAATTTGTCTCCTCGGTGACGGGTTCGCGCAGAACGTAAGCCACGTCACACCGGCAAAGCAAGCACTTCTGCTTGTTTTGGGACCCTTTGGTCAGGCAGGGCAGGAACTGCGGGCAACCGCCGTCCGTTGACGCGGGTGTACCCCCTGCGAAAGGAACCCTGCTGATGCGTTGCCCCGTCGACGAGACCACGCTGGTGATGAGCGAGCGAAGCGGAATCGAGATCGACTACTGCCCCCAGTGTCGCGGCGTCTGGCTGGACCGCGGTGAACTGGACAAGATCATCGACCGTTCCGTAGCCGAGCCGGCACCCCAGCAGGCCGCCCAGCAGGCCCCGCCGCAGCGTCAGCCCGAGTACGACGGCTACCAGACGCCCCGCCAGCAGTACGCCCCGCAGCAACAGCACGGCTACAACAAGAAGCGCAAGAAGGAGTCCTGGCTCTCCGAGCTCTTTGATTGAGGCGCCGACGATTGGCGGAGCGCCGTAGCCCGTTCGGGCCACTTGCCCGGGGCCCTTGTTCCCGAGTTCCGGCCAATTGCGACTGACCACGCCGTCCGGGCCGATCTGGGGACTGTCACGACAAGACCGTCGCGACGAGTCACGCAAGGACCGTCATGCTCGAACAGCCATGGGGCCGCTGGACTGCTCCCAACAGCGCGCTGGCGTTCGCCGTGGCTCCCCGACGGTCCAGGCCATGGCTCATGCTCTACACGCTCGTCGCGGTTCCGCTGTACGTGTCGTACGTCGCGCTGCCTGACGCACCGCGCTACCTGTGGACCGCCATCGGACTGCTCTCGCTCACCGGGCTGGTCGTCGGCACCATCGTGAACCGGCCGCGGCGGCGCCTGCCGTGGTGGCTGGCCACCCTGGGCGTGGCCGCTCTCATGGCAGGTGACACGACCTACGACCTGCTGACCGGCGTGTTCGGCCAGCTCAACCCCTACCCCTCCGCTGCCGACGGGTTCTACCTCGCGATGTACCCGCTGGTTGCGGGTGGGCTGCTCGTGCTGGTCCGGGTGATCAAGCCGCTCGGCGACAAGCATGCCGCCATCGATGCCAGCATCGTCACCGTCGCTCTCGGGCTGCTGGTCTGGGTCTACCTGGTCGAGCCCTACACACAGGACGCGACGCTGACCTGGGGCCAGAAGGCGGTGTCGATCAGCTACCCGCTCGGAGACGTCCTGATCCTCGCCTTCCTGGTGCGACTCCTCATTGGCACCGAGCGGCGATCGCACTCGCTGTGGTTGCTCAGCATCGGCACCGTCGGCCTGCTCGCGTCCGACACCGTCTACGGGCTGATCCAGCTCAACGGCAACTGGTCCACCGGCAGCCTCGTCGACCTCGGCTGGATGTTGTTCTACGGAGCCTGGGGCGCGGCGGCTCTGTCACCGGACATGGCGCGGTTGACCGAGCCGGTGCGGCGGACACCACCACAGACCTCGAGCCGCCGTCTGCTCCTCTTCACCCTGGTCCCGCTCGCTGCTCCTGGCCTGCTGCTGTGGGAGCTCTCGCGCGGCGGCTCTGGCCACATTCTCGAGACCGCAGGGACCGCGGCAGTGCTCTTCCTCCTGGTGTCGCTGCGCCTCAAGGGCCTGGTCAACGCCGCCCACGAAGCGACCCACCGGGAGAACGCCATGCGCCGCACCGGTGAGGCCCTGGTCGCCGCCTCGGACCCGGACACCGTCTACCGCGTCGGCCTCGCGGCCCTGGCCGACGTCACCTGCCACTCGCCCCGCCTCCTCGTCGCGACCGGCCACCCCCTCCGGGTGGTGTTCGACTCCAGCGACAGGCACCGGAGCAGGGACGACGAGGACCTGGAGCCGCTCCTTCGGTGCCACGAGCACGAACTGCTCAGCCAGCAGTTCGTCCTCACCACGGCTGCGGGGTGCGGTCCCGCCCTCGCCGCGGCCATCGGCGCAGGCGAGACGGTGCTGCTGGCCGCGATGGTGCGCGACGAACGGATCAGCGGACTGCTGGTGGTCCACGGCCCCGGCGTCGAGCGGCCCGAGAGCATCGACCCCATCTGCAGCCTGGCGTCCCAGATGATGCTCGCCCTCGACAGCATCGAGCTCACGGCACAGGTCGCCGAGCGGAGGAGCGAGGCGCACTTCCGGTCATTGTTCCAGCACGCAGCCGACATCATCCTCGTGTTCGATGAGCAGCTCCGGCTTCGGTTCAACACACCCTCTGCGCAGACCGTGCTCGGATGGGAACCAGAGGGTGCACGTGACCGAACCGTGGATTCGATGGTGATCGCCGGCGACGTCTCCAAGGCCCGCCTGCTGCTCGGCCGGGTCCTGCTCGGCGAGCGGCGCTCGGGGCGCGGACCGAGCGACGAGTGGCGGATCGTGGATCGCGGTGGCCGGGTACGCCTGTTCGAGGTCTCCTGCCGGAACCTGATGGACGACCCGAGCGTTGGCGGCGTGGTCGTCACGCTCCACGACATCACCGAGCGTCGCCAGCTCGAGAGCGACCTGGCGTACCAGGCGTTCCATGACTCCCTGACCCAGCTGCCCAACAGGGCCATGTTCCTCGACCGTGTCGAGCGTGCCCTCGCGCCCAGCGGCCCCGACCGCGACCTGATCGCGGTCGTCCTGATCGACCTGGACAACTTCAAGATCATCAACGACACCCGCGGCCATGCCGCAGGTGACGCACTGCTCGCCAGCGTCGGGCAGCGTCTGCAAGCCGCCCTGCGGCCCTCGGACTCGTGCGCGCGGCTCGGCGGCGACGAGTTCGCGGTCCTCGCCAACGGCGTGTCGAACAACGAGGAGGCCTGCGAACTCGCCGCGCGTCTGCTCGAGCACCTCCGGTCGCCGTTCGACATCGGCGGCGAGAGTGTTCACGCAGGAGCCAGCTTCGGCGTCACGACCAGCGCCTACGGCCAGGAGGCGGCGGAGCTGCTGCTCCAGGCCGACCTCGCGATGTACGCCGCGAAGGACGCCGGAAAGGGTGGCGTGCAGTTCTTCCGGCCAGCCCTGATCGATGCCATACAGCTGCGGGCACGGACCGTCAGCGAGCTCGAACTGGCCGTGCAGCGCGACCAGTTCGTGCTCCACTACCAACCCATCATCGCGCTCGACACCGCCTGTGTCGTCGGGTTCGAGGCCCTGATCCGCTGGCAGCACCCGGAGCGTGGGCTGCTGTCTCCTGGCGACTTCATCGACGTCGTCGAGGACAGTGAGCTCGCCATCTCCGTCGGCGCCTGGGTGATCGACAAGGCGATCGAGCAGGCCGCCCAGTGGCAGGGCACCGGGCCCGACAGCGGATTGCTGAAGATCGGTGTGAACGTGACGCCGCACGAGTTCGCCCACCCGGGATTCGTCGACGTCGTCATCACCGCGCTGGAGCGCCACGGCCTGCCGCACGAGGCACTCGTGCTGGAGATCACCGAGCGCATCCTCGCTGGCGGGGACCCCCAGATCATCCGCGCGATGGCCGAATTGCACGAACTGGGCGTTCACCTGGCCATCGACGACTTCGGGACCGGCTACTCGGCCCTCGGCTACCTTCGGCGGTTCCCCGTGAGCATTCTGAAGATCGATCGGAGCTTCGTGGACGGCATCGGTACCTCCAGCGATGACCGGGCACTCGTCGAGGCCATCGTCCGACTCGGCGAGACGTTCGGTCTCGACGTCGTTGCCGAGGGGGTGGAGACAGAGCAGCAGCGCGACGAGCTGGTCGGGCTCGGATGCCACTTCGCCCAGGGGTATCACTACTCCCGGCCACTGCCCGCGGCGCAGGCCACGAGGTTCGTCCACGAGTGGTCGGCACCCCAGCTGACGATCACGCCCGCTCCCGCCGCTGGCTGACTCCGCCACCAGTGGCCGTGGCATGGCGTGCCGAGTAGCGTCGTGGGCGTGACGAGCGACGCCAGCTTCCGGACCGAGCACGACTCCATGGGCGAGGTGCGGGTCCCGACAGCGGCACTCTGGCAAGCGCAGACCCAGCGGGCGGTGGAGAACTTCCCGATCAGCGGCACGCCGATCGAGCCCGCGCTGATCCACGCGCTCGGCGAGGTCAAGGCCGCAGCCGCTCGCGCCAACGGCGACCTGGGCGTTCTGGCGGCCGACCTCGCCGCGGCCATCGAGGCGGCGGCCCACCAGGTCGCCGAGGGCCGGTACGACGACCAGTTCCCGATCGACGTGTTCCAGACCGGGTCGGGCACCAGTTCCAACATGAACGCCAACGAGGTCGTGGCCACGCTGGCCGGGCAGGCCGGGGTCGAGGCCCACCCGAACGACCACGTCAACGCCAGCCAGTCCAGCAACGACACCTTCCCCACGGCGATCCACGTCGCCGCGAGCCTGGCCGTCGTCCGCGACCTGGTGCCGGCGCTCGCCGTACTCGCCGGGTCGCTCGAGGCGAAGGCCACGGAGTTCGCCTCGCTGGTGAAGTCGGGCCGCACCCACTTGATGGATGCCACCCCCGTCACGCTCGGTCAGGAGTTCGGCGGGTACGCCGCGACCGTGCGCTACGGCGTCGAACGGCTGGAGGCCGTGCTCCCTCGCGTCCGTGAGCTGCCCCTGGGCGGCACAGCGGTCGGCACGGGCATCAATACGCCGCCCGGGTTCGCTGCGGCCGCCATCGGGGCGTTGAGCGCCGCGACGGGCGAGCCGTTCACCGAGGCGCGCAACCACTTCGAGGCGCAGGGCACCCGGGACTCGCTGGTCGAGCTCAGCGGCGTGCTGCGCACCATCGCGGTCGGCCTCACCAAGATCTGCAACGACCTGCGCTGGATGGGCTCGGGCCCCACGACAGGCCTGTCCGAGATCCACCTCCCCGACCTGCAGCCGGGGTCCTCGATCATGCCGGGCAAGGTGAACCCGGTCCTGCCCGAGGCCACGTTGATGGTCTGCATGCAGGTGATGGGCAACGACGCCGCGGTGACGATGGCCGGCGCGAGCGGCAGCTTCGAGCTCAACGTCGCGATGCCGGTGATCGCACGCAACGTCCTGGAGTCGATCCGCCTGCTCTCGACCGCCAGCACCACGCTCGCCGGGCGCTGCATCGACGGGATCACTGCCGACGAGGACCGGATGCGGCGCTACGCGGCATCCTCACCGTCCGTGGTCACACCGCTCAACAAGCACCTCGGCTACGAGGCTGCCGCCAAGATCGCGAAGCAGGCACTCGCGACCGGCAGCACCATCCGCGAGACGGTGCTCGCCCTGGGGTACGTCGACCGCGGCGAGCTCACTCTCGAAGCACTCGACGCCGCGCTCGACCTGGATGCCATGACCCGCCCCGACGGGACGCCTGGTCCCTGACCGGAGCGGGTCACCGCGTTGTCCGTCAGGTCGTCTTGCGACGTCCGGTGAGGATGGACCCGGCAATCACGGCAACGGCCGCCACCGCGATCTGCCAGAGGTGGCGGATCCAGTCGATGCCGTTGGTGGCGTTGGTCATCTCGGCGGCGTGCCCGTCGAAGGGGCCGTTGTTGTTCCCGGCGATCGCCCAGTAGAGGGCACTGCCGACCAGCATGCCGACGATGCCACATGCGGTCGTCAACCAGAGCGGGAACCTGGTTCTGTCGCCCGGCGCCACGGCCTTCCCGATGAGACCGATGATCGTGCCACCGACAATCGTGACGATGATGCTCCAGAGCATGGGAGCGCCCCTTCCGTCGCGCGGGACACCGATGTCCCGCGATGGGGGCATCATGCACCGGCCTGCGCCTTTACCTGCGAAGGCGCGGCGTAAGCGCGACACGCGCTGTCGGCTGCTCAGGGACGTCGAGCGACGGAGCGAAGAGAGCGACGCAGGAGCGACCGGAGTGGAGGAATCGACGTACCTGAGCGTCGACTGTCTTGCCGCCAGGCCAACTCAGCCCATGCCAAGACAGCTGCGGCGCGGCAGCGTGTCGGAGCGGAGCGACGACATCGCTCGCGCCATCCAACTCAGTACCAGTTGTGGCTCTCGGAGTGCGCCCAGGCGCCGCAGGGGCTGCCGTAGCGGTTCTGGATGTAGCCGAGGCCCCAGCGGATCTGGGTGGCCGGGTTGGTCGCCCAGTCGGCTCCGGCCGAGGCCATCTTGGAGCCGGGGAGCGACTGCGGGATGCCGTAGGCGCTCGACGAGGGGTTGTCGGCGTTCCAGCGCCAGCCGGACTCGCGGGTCCACAGCGAGTCGAGGCAACCGAACTGGTCGGAGGAGAATCCGAACTCACCCAGGAGCGCGCGGGCGATGTCTCGGGGGTCCGAATCGGAGAGCTTGCGCTCGTCGGTCAGCGCAGCGGGGCCCGTCTCGTCCAGGCCTGCAGCCTTGGCCGGGTCGGCCTCGGGGCGGCGGTCGTCGCGGGAGACCACTTCACGGCGCTCGGTCGCGACGGTGACGTCGGCGGTCCGGGCAGCGGTGAGGGCGTCGAGGTCAGCGCTCGCAGCGGGCGGAGCAGCGTCCTGGCCGAGGACACCGGCGGCCACGGACACGCCCGTGACAGCCACGGCAACCGACGACAGGACGACCACGTTGCGGGCAGCCTTGCGAGGCGCCTGGGCAAGGTGAGCGTGCTTAGGTGCTCCACGGTGCTTCGGTGAAGGGTTCGCGTGCTTCGACAAGTGCTCGAATCTCGGGCTCGACAGCAGGACCTGATCACCGCCCGATCGGGCCCGACTCCATTGTCATCACCGCCGGCGACCAGCGACCACCATGCCTGAGTGATCTCCCTCAAGCAAACCGAAGCGCCCGTTTCGTTCGTGGTTTCAGACCTCGTCTGCCACGAACGCCACGGGCGCCTCAGTTGTCACACCAACCCCAGGCTTCGCAGAGGGCTACACGACGACGTTCTCCAGCATCTCGGTGACCAGTGCGGCGATCGGCGAGCGCTCCGACCGGGTCAGCGTGACGTGCGCGAAGAGCGGGTGGCCCTTGAGCTTCTCCACGACCGCGACGACGCCGTCGTGGCGGCCGACCCGCAGGTTGTCGCGCTGGGCGACGTCGTGGGTGAGCACCACCTTGGAGTTCGCGCCGATCCGCGACAGCACCGTCAGCAGCACGTTGCGCTCGAGCGACTGCGCCTCGTCGACGATCACGAACGAGTCGTGCAGCGACCGGCCGCGGATGTGGGTCAGCGGCAGCACCTCGAGCATGCCGCGGTCGAGGATCTCGTCCACCACGTCCTTCGACGTGAGGGCACCCAGGGTGTCGAACACGGCCTGACCCCAGGGCGACATCTTCTCCGACTCCGAACCGGGGAGGTAGCCGAGCTCTTGGCCACCGACGGCGAAGAGCGGGCGGAACACGACGACCTTCTTGTGCTGCTGGCGCTCCATCACCGCTTCGAGGCCCGCACACAGCGCGAGCGCCGACTTGCCGGTGCCGGCGCGGCCGCCGAGCGACACGATGCCGACCTCGGGGTCCAGCAGGATGTCGAGGGCGACCCGCTGCTCGGCGCTGCGGCCGTGCAGGCCGAAGGCCTCGCGGTCGCCCTTGACGAGGTGCACCTGCTTGTCCGGTCCCACGCGCCCGAGTGCGGAGCCGCGCTCGGACAGCATGACGAGGCCGACGTGGCAGGGCATCTCGCGCGCCTCGGCGAGGTCGAGGGTCCCGTCGTCGTACAACTCGTCGAGGGCTTCGGCCGACACCTCGATCTCGGCCATCCCCGAGTAGCCGGTGTCGGAGTCTCCGAGCGTTTCGCCGCGGTACTCCTGCGCGTCCAGCCCGACGGCCGATGCCTTGATCCGCATCGGCAGGTCCTTGGAGACCAGGATGACTTCGTGGCCTTCGTCGGCGAGGTTCCGGGCGACGGCGAGGATCCGCGTGTCGTTGTCCCCGAGCCGGAAGCCGGAGGGCAGCGACGAGGCGTCCGTGTGGTTGAGCTCGACGCGGATGCTGCCGCCGTCGTCGCCCACCGGGACGGGTGCGTCCAGCCGGCCGTGCTTGACCCGCAACTCGTCGAGCATCCGCAGCGCGCTCCGGGCGAAGTACCCGAGCTCTGGGTGGTGCCGTTTCGCTTCGAGTTCGGTGATCACCACCACTGGCAGGACGACCTCGTGTTCCTCGAACCGGCGCAGGGCGGCCGGATCAGCCAGCAGCACGCTGGTGTCGAGGACATAAGTACGACGGATGGTGGCCTGGGCCTTCGTGTTCGACACGTGAAACCTCACCGGACCGCGCCCCTGGAGGGCCCCGGCCCTATCCCTGGTAGACGGACCGGGTTGCACAGTCGTGTTGGTTCACGTTTGGCCTCCCGATGTGGCCGGCTTCCCCACCTGCCACTGATCGGAAAGTACGCCCGTCATCCAACTGTTGAGGGCGCCACGCCGCATCGCGGAAGTTAATGTCAGGTGACGCGTCGGTACGCGAAGTCCGCGATCTCGCGGTCCTTGGCCAGCCCCTTGCGTTCGAACTTGGTCACCGGCCGCTCTTCCCACCGCTCCACCGGACCACCCGAGAGCAGCCCCTCGGCACCGAGCACCGACTCCATCTGCTCCGCATAGTCGGCCCAGTCCGTCGCCAGCCGCCACACCCCACCCGGCACCAGCCGCGATGCCATCAGGTGCGCGTTCTCTGCGTTGACCAGTCGCCGCTTGTTGTGACGCGCCTTGTGCCACGGATCAGGGAAGAACGTCCAGATCTCGGCAACACTCGCTTCGGCCAGCAGGTGCTCGAAGGTCCACACCGCGTCGACCCCACAGAACCGCACGTTGGAACAACCAGCGTCCCCCACCCGCCCCAGGCTCTCCGCCACCCCCGGCAGCCAGACCTCGAGCGACAAGACGTTGTACGTCGGCCGCGCGCCGCCGCCAAAGCAGCCGTCGCCTCCCCCACACCCCCACCGATCTCCACGATCAACGGAGCCTCCCGAGAGAACCACGAGCCGAAGGAGAAGTCCGGCGCATCCACGGCCTCATCCGGAATGACCCACCGGTCGGCGTACTCGTCCCACCCCAACTGCTGCTTGGGCGTGAACCGACTCCCCCGCCGCGCATAGGTCAACACCTCCCGCTCCCGCCGACCATCGTCGGTGAACTTCTGATGGGGCCGAGCCGGGCGCACTCCGTGATTCACGACAGACATTCTCCCGGCCGGACGAGAGGGAGCGAAAACCAGAGGACCGACCGGGCGCTGCGTGCGCAGGCCGGACCACCCCTCGAGGGCGCTTCGGTCCGTGCCGGCGGCGCCCGTCGTACCAAGGTCACGCAATGGCGAAAGCCAGGGCGCCGACGGCGGGGACCGCTCCTAAGCCATCGAGGGGTGGGGAGGCCGGCGCACGCAGCGCCCACCCAGCCAGCCAAAACGCAGGAACCCCCACCGCCCGAAGGCGATGGGGGAACCTGGTGAAGAAGGGTCAGATCACTTGGTGATCTTCGTGACCCGGCCGGCGCCGACGGTGCGGCCACCTTCACGGATCGCGAACTTCAGGCCCTCGTCCATGGCGATGGGCTGGATCAGCTCAACGGCCATGTCCGTGTTGTCGCCCGGCATGACCATTTCCGTGCCCTCGGGGAGGGTGACGACGCCGGTGACGTCGGTGGTCCGGAAGTAGAACTGCGGGCGGTAGTTGTTGAAGAACGGCGTGTGACGGCCGCCTTCTTCCTTCGACAGGATGTAGACCGACGCGTCGAAGTTGGTGTGCGGGGTGGTCGTGCCCGGCTTGATGACAACCATGCCGCGCTCGATCTCTTCGCGCTTGGTTCCACGCAGCAGCAGACCGACGTTCTCGCCAGCCCGACCCTCGTCGAGGAGCTTGCGGAACATCTCGACACCGGTGACGGTCGACTTCATCGCGCCCTCGCGGATGCCGATGATCTCGACCTCCTCGTTGACCTTGACGATGCCGCGCTCGATACGACCGGTGATGACGGTTCCACGACCGGTGATCGTGAAGACGTCCTCAACGGGCATGAGGAACGGCTTGTCGACCTCACGCTCGGGCTGCGGGATGCTGGCGTCGACCGCGTCGAGCAGCTCGAGAACCGAGTTGCCCCACTTCTCGTCGCCCTGCAGTGCCGGGAAGGCAGCAACGCGAACGACCGGGATCTCGTCGCCGTCGTAGTCGTACTCGGAGAGGAGCTCGCGCACCTCCATCTCGACGAGCTCGATGAGCTCTTCGTCGTCGACCATGTCGCACTTGTTGAGCGCGACGACCAGGGCGGGAACGCCGACCTGGCGGGCGAGCAGCACGTGCTCACGCGTCTGCGGCATCGGACCGTCGGTCGCGGCAACCACCAGGATCGCGCCGTCCATCTGCGCGGCACCGGTGATCATGTTCTTGATGTAGTCCGCGTGACCGGGGCAGTCAACGTGCGCGTAGTGGCGCGCTTCGGTCTGGTACTCGATGTGTGCGATCGAGATCGTGATGCCGCGCTGACGCTCTTCGGGAGCCTTGTCGATCTGGTCGAACGCCGAGGCCTCGTTGAGGTTCGGGTACTTGTCGTGCAGGACCTTCGAGATCGCCGCGGTCAGCGTGGTCTTGCCGTGGTCGATGTGACCGATGGTGCCGATGTTGACGTGCGGCTTGGTCCGCTCGAACTTGGCCTTAGCCATTGCTGGCTCCTCCTGGGATTGTTACTTGACTCGTACTGGGTTGGGTGATGCGCCGAGGGCGGCGGAAAGCAGTCGGAAGACTACTCGCCACGAACCTTCTTGATGATCTCGTCGGCGATGTTCGTGGGAACCTCGGCGTACGAGTCAAACTCCATCGAGTACGACGCCTGACCAGAGGTCTTGGACCTCAGGTCGCCAACGTACCCGAACATCTCGGACAGCGGCACGAGGGCGTTCACGACGATGTCGCCGTGACGCTCCTCCTGTGCGCGAATCTGGCCGCGACGGCTGTTGATGTCACCGATCACCGTACCGAGGAAGCCCTCGGGCGTGATGACCTCGACCGCGAACATCGGCTCGAGCAGGCACGGCTTCGCGCGACGCGCAGCCTCCTTGAACGACTGGATGCCGGCGATCTTGAACGCGAGCTCCGAGGAGTCGACGTCGTGGTACGCGCCGTCCTCGAGGGAGAACTTCACGTCGACCATGGGGTAACCGGCGAGCACGCCGAACTCCATGGCTTCCTGACCGCCGTTGTCGACGGACGGGATGTACTCGCGCGGGATGCGGCCACCCGAGACGTTGTTGACGAACTCGTAGCCCACACCGAGACCGGTCTCCGGGTCCTTGTTCGGCTCGATCGAGATGACGACCTTGGCGAACTGGCCGGAGCCACCCGTCTGCTTCTTGTGGGTGTAGGAGTGGTTCTTGACCTCGGCGCGAATGGTCTCGCGGTAGGCGACCTGCGGCTTGCCGACGGTGGCCTCGACCTTGAACTCGCGCTTCATGCGGTCGACGAGGATCTCCAGGTGGAGCTCGCCCATGCCCGCGATGATGGTCTGACCGGTCTCTTCGTCCGTCTTGACGACGAACGTCGGGTCCTCGTCGGACAGGCGCTGGATGGCCGTGCCGAGCTTCTCCTGATCGGACTTCGTCTTCGGCTCGATGGCGACCTCGATCACCGGGGCCGGGAACGTCATCGACTCGAGGACGACCTGGTTGTTCGGGTCGGACAGCGTGTGACCCGTCTTGGTGTCCTTGAGGCCCATGACGGCCACGATCTGGCCGGCGCCGACCGACGCGATCTCCTCACGCTTGTTGGCGTGCATCTGGTAGACCTTGCCGATCCGCTCCTTGCGGCCGTTGACCGAGTTGACCACGGTCGCGCCGGCAGCGAGCTTGCCCGAGTAGACCCGGACGTAGATCAGCTTGCCGAGGTGCGGGTCGGTCGCGATCTTGTAGGCGAGGCCGGAGAACGGCTCGTCGTCGGACGGCTGACGGGTGATCTCCTTCTCCTCGTCGCGCGGGTCGTGACCGACGATGCCGTCGATGTCGAGCGGCGAGGGGAGGTAGTCGATGACCGCGTCGAGCAGGGGCTGGACGCCCTTGTTCTTGAAGGCGGTGCCACACAGGACCGGGTTGAGCTTGTCGGCCAGGGTCGCGCGACGGATGGCGGCCTTGAGGGTGGCGGAGTCGAACGTGTCGCCGTCCTCGAGGTAGACCTCCATGATGTCGTCGTCGGCCTCGGCGACCGTCTCGACGAGCTTCTCGCGGTACTCCGCAGCCTGCTCGAGCAGGTCGGCGGGGATCTCCTCGACGACGTAGTCCTCGCCCATGGCGGTCTCGCCGCGCCACACCTTGGCGTGCATCTCGACCAGGTCGACGACGCCGATGAAGTCGCCTTCGGCACCGATCGGGAGCTGGAGGACCAGCACGTTGGAGTTGAGGCGCTCGACCATCATGTCGACGCAACGGAAGAAGTCCGCGCCGGTGCGGTCAAGCTTGTTGACGAAGCACATACGGGGGACGGAGTACTTGTTGGCCTGGCGCCACACCGTCATGGTCTGGGGCTCGACGCCAGCGACACCGTCGAACACTGCAACGGCGCCGTCGAGGACGCGCAGCGAGCGCTCGACCTCGGCCGTGAAGTCCACGTGGCCGGGGGTGTCGATGATGTTGATCTGGTGCTTCTTCCACCAGCAGGTCGTCGCGGCGGACGTGATCGTGATGCCGCGCTCCTGCTCCTGCTCCATCCAGTCCATCGTGGCCGCGCCCTCGTGGACTTCACCGATCTTGTACGTGATGCCGGTGTAGAAGAGGATGCGCTCGGTGGTGGTGGTCTTGCCGGCGTCGATGTGCGCCATGATGCCGATGTTGCGAACGACGTTCAGGTCTGTCGTGATGTCGACTGCCACGTGAGTCAGCGTTCCTTAGATCTTGGGATGGAGAAGGTGGGTGCCGGAGCGGGCGCCGCCGTAACGGGCCCGCTCCGACGAAATCACCAGCGGTAGTGAGCGAAGGCCTTGTTGGATTCGGCCATCTTGTGCGTGTCCTCGCGCTTCTTCACCGCGGCACCGAGGCCGTTGGCTGCGTCGAGGATCTCGTTCTGCAGGCGCTCGGCCATCGTCTTCTCACGACGGTCGGCGGCGTAGCCGACGAGCCAGCGGAGCGACAGCGTGGTGCCACGCGTGCCCTTGACCTCGATCGGGACCTGGTAGGTCGCGCCACCAACACGGCGGGACTTGACCTCGATGGCGGGGCGCACGTTGTCGAGCGCACGCTTGAGGGTGATGACCGGGTCGATACCGGTCTTTTCGCGGGTGCCTTCGAGCGCGGTGTAGACGATGCGCTGTGCAACCTGCTTCTTGCCGTCCTGCAGCACCTTCGACACGAGCTGGCTCACCAGCTGCGACCCGTAGACCGGGTCCATGTCGATCGGCCGCTTCGGCGCGGGGCCCTTGCGCGGCATGTCAGCTCTTCTCCTTCTTGGCACCGTAGCGGCTGCGAGCCTGCTTACGGTTCTTCACGGCCTGGGTGTCCAGAGCGCCGCGGATGACCTTGTAGCGAACACCGGGGAGGTCCTTCACACGACCGCCGCGGACGAGCACGATGGAGTGCTCCTGCAGGTTGTGACCCTCACCCGGGATGTAAGCGGTGACCTCGACGCCACTGGACAGGCGCACGCGGGCGACCTTGCGCAGAGCGGAGTTCGGCTTCTTCGGGGTGGTGGTGTAGACGCGGGTGCAAACACCGCGACGCTGGGGCGAACCCTTCAGGGCAGGCGTCTTGGACTTCGACACCTTGTCCTGGCGGCCCTTGCGGACCAACTGATTAATGGTGGGCACCTGGTGGTTCCCTTTCCTTTTGCTCTCACGTGCCGGCGCCTTGCCGGGCACGGATGTGTTGCGTTACTGCGTGCCGAATGAGTGGCCTCTGGTCGTTCGCTCCCCAAGAAACTTGAAACTCAAGGGTGCGATCGCGTTGAGGGCATGCTCGACGTGCCGGGTCACCCCAGACACGAGAATCGAGATTACCGGCCGGTCAGGGGCCGGTCAAAATGCCGGTGCACCGGCCCGATCGGGCTGGGGGACGCTCAGACCCACCCGGCGCTCCGCCAGAGCGCGTACGGCGACCGCGGCAGCCACTCCCACCAGCACCAGCGTACCGCTCACGAGGAGGGTCCAGCGGGCGCCGTACTGCTCCCCGATCCAGCCGATCACGGGGGCACCGAGGGGCGTTCCACCCATCACGATGGTCATGTAGATCGCCATCACGCGACCGCGCAGGGCGGGGTCGGACTCGACCTGGAGCAGGGCGTTGCAGGAGTTCAGCACGGTGATGACCGAGAAGCCGAGCAGGGGGCACAGCAGGACGAAGGTGAGGTACGTCGGCATGAGACCGGCCGCGATCTCGACCAGGCCGAACGCGACGGCGGCCACCAGGAGCAACCGGACCCGCACCCGGGTGCGACCGGCGGCGACGAGTGCCCCGGCCAGCGAGCCGACTGCGAGAGCGGAGCCGAGGACGCCGTACTCGGTGGCGCCCTTGTCGAAGATGTCGGTCGCCATCAGCGCGGAGGTGATCTGGAAGTTCATGCCGAACGTCCCGACGAAGAACACCAGCACGAGGATCATCAGCATCTTCGGCTCGCTCCGCATGTACGAGAAGCCGGCGCGGAGCATCCCGGGCGCCCGGGCCACGGGACGCGGTGAGTGCAGCTCGGTCGCGTCCATCCGACGCAACTGGAGGATCACGGCGGCGTAGGACACGGCGTTCACGAGGATCACCCACCCGGTCGCGCGCATGCCACCGCCACCGAGGCCGATGAGCAGGCCGGCAAGGCCGGGGCCGATCATCCGGGCGGCGTTGAATGCGGCGGAGTTCAGGCTCACCGCATTGGCGACGTCGTCAGTCCCGACCATCTCGGAGACGAACGCCTGGCGGGCGGGCGCGTCGAAGGCGGCGCCGATGCCGAAGATGAACGCCAGCAGGTAGACGTGCCACGTCTCGGCGACGCCGAGGGCGGCGATCACGCCGAGCGTGAGGGCGGCGCCGGCCATCACGGCCTGCGTGACCTGCAGCAGGCGGCGCTTGGAGAAGCGGTCGGCCACGACGCCGGCGTACGGCGACAGGAGCAGGACCGGGACGAACTGCAGGCCGGTGGTGATGCCGAGCGCGGCACCACCGTTGCCGGGGATGGTGAGCACCAGCCAGTCCTGGGCAATGCGCTGCATCCAGGTCCCGATGTTGGAGACCAGGCTGCCGGCAAAGTACAGGCGGTAGTTGTGGTGGGCCAGGGAGCGGAATCGGGGGCTCGTGGCGGGCTCCTTCGGGTCGGTTCGGTTACAGGGTCTGTTCGGATTCGGCGAGCCGCTGGAGGATCGGGGCGGCCCGGCGCAGGATGTCGCGCTCGTCAGGGGTGAGCTCCTCCAGGCGCATCGACAGCCAGCGGTCGCGACGGGCGGCGTCGGCCAGCACGATCGAGCGACCCGCGTCGGTGATGCGTACGACGACCTGCCGGCCGTCGTCGGGGTGGTCATGCCGTTCGACCAGTCCCCGCTCGCCGAGTGCGGTGACGGTCCGGGTCATGGTCGGCGGCCGCACCTGCTCGCGCGTGGCCAGGGCACCCACGGTCTGGTCGCCGCGACCGTGCAGCACCCACAACACGGCCATCGCGGTGAGGCTGAGGTCGTTGTCCGGGTGGCGCTCGCGCACCAGCCGGCGCCGCAGGCGCATGACCGAGAAGCGGAGCTCGGTGGCTAGCCCTGCTGTCGAGCGCACGTGCTTCTCCAGAATCGGCATGTCGTTAGTCTAAGTCATTACTTTGCGTAACTATTCCCCGGGACGGCGCCGGGAACCGGCCGCCGGGCTACCATCGGGTTGTGGAGCTCCGTGATGACCAGCCGACGCAGCACGAGATCGGCAAGCGCACCTACCTGATCGCTCCTGTCGAGCCGCTCGACGTTGACGGAGTCCGGACCGTCCAGGTCGGCACCGGCATCTTCCTGCTGGCGTTCCTCGGACTGCTGCCGTTCTGGGGCCGCCTCGAGGAAGAGGGCCAGACCTGGCTGCTGTGGATGTGCCTGACGGGCGTCGGCCTCGGCCTCCTCGGCACGGAGTACTGCAAGCGCCGCCGCGGGATCCGCGCCGAGCGCGCCGCCGATGGCGAGTGACGCCGCCCCGCTTCCGCCGACCCGTTGGGCTCTCGGCGGAGCGAAGAACAGCGGCTACGGCGAGCGCTTCGCCGAACTGATCAACCAGGGCAAGGACGTCGACGGCGAGGCCCGCCTGGCCGACACCCTCGTCGACCGGGGCGCCCGGATCCTCGACGCGGGCTCCGGCATGGGCCGGGTCGCGGGCTACCTGCAGGCCCACGGCCATCGCGTGGTCGCAGCCGAGCCCGACCCGGTGCTCGTCGAGCAGTCCCGGCTGACCTATCCCGCGCTGGACGTGGTGCCCCTCGAGATCCTCGACCTCACCCGCGAGGCCGTGGCCGCAGCGGGTGTGGCGGACGGGTTCGACCTCATCGTGTGCGTCGGGAACGTGTTGACGTTCGTCGCGGACGGCACCGAGGTGGCTGTCCTGACCCGTCTGCGCGAGCTCCTCGCACCGACCGGACGAATCCTCGCGGGCTTCCACCTCCGGGGCGGTCCGAGCTCGGCCCGGCCCTACTCCCCCGACGAGTTCATCGCCGACGCGACGTCAGCGGGACTCCGGATCGACCACCGGTTCGGTGGCTACGACCTGCGACCGGTCGACGACAACTACGCCGTCTGGGTGCTCAGTCTGGCGCGAGACGCGTCTCCGGCGCAGAACTAGGGGCAGCGAGCTGCCGTCGGCGCCTCCCGCCGCGCTGCCGCGCCGCGGTCGTCCCGCGTAGATGGCTGGGTTGGCCTGGCGGCAAGACAGCTCGTCCACGTCAGGCGCGAGACGCGTATCGCGCCTAGAACACTTCCAGGTCGTCGGTGCCGATGGTGTCGATGACCGGCGGGGCCGGGGGCTGCGACTGCTGGCGCTTGCTGAGGCGGACCTCGGAGTGCGCACCGCAACCGTGCTGGAAGGCGACCACACGAGCGTCGTCGTTGGCGTCGCCGTTGGCGCAGACACCGAACATCTCCGACAGCGGGCCGGCGAGGCGGACCAGGAAGCCACAGGAGTAGCACTGGTGCGGGGCCGACTTGGCGATCGGCGCGTCCGGGCCGGGTTCGCCGTCGTACCAGCGCTCGGCGGCGATGTCGCGACCCTCCGGGGAGAGCACGCGGACCCGGCCGAGGCCGAGGTCCTTGGCGACATCGCGGATCTGGGTCTTCTCGTCGGTGTCGAGCGCGTCGTCGCCGAAGGAGTACGTCGGCACGAGGCGCGGGTCCTCGTCGGAGACGGGCAGCAGGTCACCGGGCGACAGGTCGCCGGGCTGGAGGCGGTCGCGGTAGGGCACCCAGGCGGGAGCGATGATCGCTTCGGCGCCGGGAAGCAGCACGACCTCGACGACGGTCACCTTGCGCTGGCGGGACGCCCGCGTCAGGGTCACCGCCCACTGCCAGCCGTGGTAGCCCTTGCGGTTGCACCCGAACAGGTGGGTGACGACCCGCAATCCGTCGACCTGGAGGCCGAGGTGGTCACCCACGTCGGCAGCGTCGACCTCGTTGAGCAGCGCGGTGCGCGCTTCATCAACGGCGTCGGCCGCGACGGCGTCGGTCAACTTGCGCTCGAGTGTGGACACGGGGCACAGCATCCCTCATTCGGGCGATGCTCGTCACGTCGGGGGACCGTGCCGGGACGTCGGGGGGTGTCGCTTCGACACCAGCAGGCAAGATGGACGTCGTGAGCTATCCGCCTCCACCACCTCCTCCGCCACCGCCGCCGCGCGACGGTTCCGGTGAGGTCCCGGACGCAGATCTGAGCGAAACAGGATCGATGCGCGCCGTCGGCGCGGGCCTCGGGACCGGTGCGAAGGCCACGGCCCGCGGCCTCAAGGCCACCGCGGCGGTGACCGGCCGCGCCAGTCGGGCGACCTTCCGACAGGCCCGCAAGGCCGCCGGCGCCCAGGGCGCGGAGCGATCCGGGCTCAAGCGGCTCATCGAACTGCATTCCTTCAACGCCGCCGGCGACTCGGCCTTCGCCATCGCCCTGGCCGGAACGGTCTTCTTCGCCGGAGCGACGAGTGGTGAACGCGGACCGGTGCTGCTGTTCCTCGGCCTGACGATGGTGCCGTTCGCGATCGTCGCCCCGCTGATCGGACCGTTCCTCGACCGGTTCAGCCACGGCCGACGCTGGGCGATCGGCTCGACCTTCGCGCTGCGCGCCTTCCTCTGCTGGATCCTCGCGGGCACGCTCGCCGACGGCTCCCCCTGGTTCTACGTCGCGGCGCTCGGCGTCCTCGTGTCGTCGAAGGCGTACGGCGTCGCGAAGGCCTCCGCCGTACCCCGACTGCTTCCCCACGAGATCACCCTCGTGAAGGCGAACGGCCGCGTCGCCCTCGCCGGCGTCGTGGGCGCGTGCGTGTCCGCCCCGCTCGCGGGTGCGGCGTACTGGATCGGCCCCGAGTGGGCCTGCCGCTACGCGTTCGTCGTGTTCGCCGTCGGCACGGTCGCCGCGATCCTGCTGCCGGACCAGGTCGACTCCTCGACCGGCGAGGAGTCCGTCGAGTCTCCCCGCGACGCCGTCACCGGCGCGCGCCGTACGACCGGACTGCCGCCGAAGGTGGCGTTCGCACTGCGCGCGAACTGCGGTCCCCGTCTGTTGTCGGGCTTCCTGACGATGTTCATGACGTTCGTGCTCGCCACCGAACCGCTCGACGGCTGGGAGACCACGACCAAGTCGACCGTGCTGCTCGGCCTGGTCATCGGCGGCGCAGGCCTCGGCAACACGATCGGCATCTTCGTGGCGTCCCTCGCGCGCAAGATCAACCCGGTCGTGATGGTGGTCGTCGCCCTGCTCGCCGACATCGTTGCCCTGCTGTTCGCGACCATCGTCTACAGCGCGTTGCCACTGGTCATCCTCGGCCTGACGGTCGGGTTGATGCAGTACCTCGCGAAGGTCTCGCTCGACTCCACCATCCAGACCGGGGTCCCGGCACGCGCCCACGCGAGCGCGTTCGCGAAGGGCGACACCACCCTGCAACTGGCGTGGGTGGTCGGCGGATTCCTCGGCGTGATCCTGTCCTACCCCGCGGTCAACGACTTCGGACTGGCGTTCGCTGCGGTGCTGGTGAGCGCCTGGGCGGTCTTCGTGCTGCGCAGCGCGCCGCACAAGCGGGGCAGCCAGCAGAGCCCGCCGATCCCCGCCTGAGCGCTAGTTGGTCACAGGTCGGCAGCGCGGCGGGAGGCGTCGATGGGCAGCTTGCTGCCCCGGATCAACGCCGGAGACGCGCTCGACCCAATGTCACAGGTCGGCAGCCGCGGCGGGAGGCGTCGATGGGCAGCTTGCTGCCCCGGATCAACGCCGGAGACGCGCTCGACCCAATGTCACAGTTCGAGCTCGTCGGCGAGGGCGCGGAGCACCTTCGCGACGGGCTGGGCCGCGCGACGATCGGGGTGGCGGCCGTGGCGGTAGGCCTCGCCCACACCGTCGAGCAGGCGGATCAGGTCCTCGACGATCAGGACCATGTCCTCCGGCGACTTGCGGCGGGCGTTCTGCTGGTTGCGGGAGACCGAAGCGGGCGCGTCGATGAGCTTGACCTGGAGCGCCTGGTCGCCACGGCGGCCCTGAGCGATCCCGAACTCGACCTTGGTGCCCGCCTTGAGGGTGGTGACGCCCTCGGGCAGCGCGTCGGAGCGCACGTAGACGTCCGCACCGTCGTCCTGGGAGAGGAAGCCGAAGCCCTTCTCCGTGTCGTACCACTTCACCTTGCCACTCGGCACGGTCTCGACCTTCCTCACTGATCACGCTGTTGCCGCGAGCCCGACGGCTCGCAACCGCACATGCTAGTAGGCACGGTGGGTGCGGGCCGACGTCGTACCCTCGCGGACGTGGGAAGCGAACCGTCACCGCCGCAACTTCTGCCCCCTCCGCTGCCGCTGCGGACCGAGCGACTCGTGCTGCGCACGGTGGTCGCCAGCGACCGCGAGGCGATCGGCGACTACTGCGCGAAGCCCGAGGTGACGCGCTATCTACCCTTCCCGGCACTCGACGACGAGGGCCTGACCAAGCGCCTGGATCGCCTCGTCGCGGCCACCGCGCCCTCAACGGTCGGGGAGTTCCTGGCGCTGGCCGTCGAGTTCGACGGCGTGCTCGTCGGCGACCTGATGCTCCGCTTCAGCGCCAGGCATGGCGACGACGCGCCGCCGTCGATCGCTGAGCTCGGCTGGGTGTTCGCGCCGGAGTACGCCGGCCGCGGGTTCGCCACCGAGAGCGCGCGCGCCCTCATCGACCTGGCGTTCGGGCACTACCCGCTGCACCGGGTGATGGCTCAGCTCGACCCCCGCAACGTCGCCTCCGCAGCCCTGTGCGAGCGGTTGGGGATGCGTCACGAGGCACACACCCGCGAGGACTTCGCCGACCGCGACGGCACCTGGGGCGACACAGCCGTCTACGGCCTGCTGCGCCGGGAATGGGCCGCGCTGTAACGCGGCTGCCCGGCCTCAGCTCGCGCGTTCGACCTTCATCATCCGGTCACCGAAGCGGACGACGTCACCGGCGAGCAAGGTGCTCGGACGCCCCGGCGTGAGCGACTTCGACATGCCGCCGCGGACGACGAACGACCCGTTGGTCGACCCACGATCCATCACGACCAGGGCACCGTCGGGCGCCACCAGGAACTGGGCATGGGTCTTGGACAGCGACATGTCCGAGGACCGGAGGGGTACGACGTGGCGGACCGGCTCGCCCGGACGCGGCTCGGGTCGGCGGCCGACGAGGGCGAGGCCCTCGACGACGAACGCCTCGCCCGAGTCGAAGGACACGCGCCACCGACTGGTCGGAGGCGCGGCCGCAACCGGTGCCACGGGCGAGGGCACGGTGGTCGGAGCCGGGCTGGCCACCGGGGCCGGGGCCTGACGAACCGGCGGCGTTGCCGCTGGCGCGGCCCGGTGCACTCCGGGGGCCGGCGCTGCGACCGGGGGCTGCACCGATGCGGGTGCGGGAGCAGGTGGGGGCACGGGAGCGGGGGCTTGCCGTACCGGGGCCGGCGCTGCGACCGGGGCCCGAGCCACGACCGGAGCGGGGCCGGTGCCGGTGCGGGGGCGGGGGCCCGCGACCGGCGTGGGCATCGGCATGGGCGGAGGCACCGGGATCGACTCGGGTGCCGGCACGGGCACCAGGCGCATCGCGGTGAGGTTCACGATCTGCTGCGGACGGTCATCGACCTCGTCGGTCGCGACCGGCATCGGCCGGACGTCGACCACGACCGCATCGCCGATCTGGTCGTGCAGGGCACGGCGCTGCCGTGTGGGATCAGCGGCGGCGGTCCACGCCAGCGTGGCCAGACCCATCCCGACAGTCGGAATGCCCGCGGCACCCAGCGCCAGGGAGCGCCCGATGGCGGGCCCGACACCGATCGGGCGGCCGGTGGTCCGTCGTACGACCCGAAGGCCCACGACCGCCTTGCCGGGGGTGAGCCCGGTCGTTCCCACGACCACAGCGGTCACGAGGCCGATCAGGATCACCGCACCGAGGAAGGAGGCGAGAGCGATCCAGACCTCGTCACGCGCAGCGAAGCGCCAGACCGCCAGGCCGATGCCGGCCGCGATCCCCCAGCCGATCGTGCGATCCAGCACGAACGCCGAGAAGCGTCGATCGAGCTCGGCCGGTGGAAACATCACCGGCTCCGCCGTGGGCGGGACGAGGGACATGAATGTGCTCCGAGTAGCGGTGGCCCGTCAGGGCCGGGTGACCTGGATGGTGACTCCATCGCCCAGGTTGATGATGGCGCCAGGAATCAGCTGGACAGCGATGCCGGGCTTGAGGTCCTCCGGCCCCAGCCCCGGCTGCACCAGAACGGTGCCATTGGTCGAACCCATGTCCGTCACGACGGCGGTGCCGTGGTCGGCACCGGTGCCGGGACGGACCTCCACATGGGTGGACGAGATCTCGTGCAGGCGGCTCGGCACCGTGACCAGCGTCGGCTGCTCGGTCGAGGTGAACCGGCGTGCTTCCGGCGCCCGACCGATGAGGATGGCCCGGTCGACGACGATCGTCTGCCCGTCGGAAATGAGGAGCTGTGCGACCGGCTGGGTGATCGCCGGAGCCTGCGGCTGGCCGGGAATCCCCGACGGCGGAACCGCCGGCTCGCCACCACCGGCGATGGTCAGGCCGTCGTGCTCGAGCGGGAAGCCGGGCGGCGGCGGCACGGCGCCACCGACGGGTTCCCACGAGCCGATGGGCAACGGCGGCGCGTCGGGCACGCCGGCGTCCATCGGCGGCGGGGGCGGCGTCCAGCCGGCAGGCGCCACCTCGGTGGCCCCACCGAGCGGCGGGAACGGCGGCGGCGGAACCGCAGGCGTGTCGGGCTCGGCGAGGGGGTCAGGCTCGATCGCCGGCGGCGGGGTGACGGGGACGTCGCTGGGGGCCGGGTTGTCCCAGGGGGTCACCCACCCGGCGGGCGCAGCGTGATCCGGCGCGGCCGGCGGGTCGACGGGCAGGTCCACGGGCGGGTCGACAGGCGCGGGCCCCGCCAGCGGGTCACTGAGCGGATCGGTCAAGGGGTCGCCGACCACGGGGTCCATGACCTCGGTGGCCGGACCGTCGTCGAACGGTGAGGCCTCGGCCATGACGTCGGCCTCGGCGCTGTCCATCGCGTCGTCGGCGACGGCTTCGTCGGCCATCGCGGCGTCAGCGAGGGACGCATCCATGGGGTCGCCCTCAACGGGGCGCCCTCCACGTCGGCCTCCACGTCGGCCTCGGCGCCGGCAGGTTCCATCGTGGTTTCGGGTTCGGAGGCCAGGTGGGCGCCGCCGAACGACGGGGGCGGCGGGGGCTCCCAGGGGGCGTCGACTCCGGCCGCGAGGCCGCCAGCTGCCAGGCCACCGGCGACAAGGCCACCAGCGACAAGGGCGTCGCCGGACGATGCGTCGTCGGCAGCGTCCTCGACCGGACCGCCCTCGGCGACCATGTCCTCCTCGGCAATCTCCTCCGGCGTCTCGACCGGGGCATCGTCAGCGTGCTCGTCAACGTGCTCGTCAACGTGCTCGTCAACGTGCTCATGAGCGGCCTCGTCAGCGGCGGCGACCATCGGGACGTCAGCGCCGGCATCGGCCATCGTGTCGCCGGCCGGAGTGGCCAGCACGGCGGGTCGATCGATCCGGCCGACCCGTACGAGTCCACCCAGGATCGGGAAGTCAGTGGAGGCCTCATCGCCGTCGCCGGGCACGGTCACGGTCAGTGCGGTGACACCCTCGACCTCGCGATCCACCCAGGTGTGGCTCGCGGCGCCGTCCAGTTCGACGTCCTCGCCGGCACCGGTGATCGACGCCGTGACGCCCTGGCCACGCAGCAGGATCCGGGTGGGGCCTTCTTCGGTACTCACCAGGACGAAGCCCGGGATCTTGCTCAAGCCCGAGGCGAGGAGACCGTCGAGGACCTCGTCGAACCCGGCGCCGCCGTCGACCAAGGCCCAGAGGGAAACGACCTGGTCCTTCTGCGACTCGGGCAGCAAGATCGTGACCTTGCTGCCGAACACTGCGAACCAGGATCCAGCTCGGTAGGACCAGGCGCCGGTGGCGCCCGTAGCGATCTCGCTCATGGGAGAGCTCCCAACTTCTGCTCCAGACTCACCCGCTGCGCATCGGAGTCATACGGATCTGTGTGGGTCAATCCCACCACATCAACGACGACAGCGGTGGCGTTGTCGTGCCCGCCAGCGCTCAGGGCTGCAGCGACGAGCTGTTCGGCGGCGTCCCGCGGGTCCTCACACCCACCCAGAATCGCCCCGATCTGCTCGTCACTGACCATCCCGCTGACCCCGTCGGAGCACAGCAGCAGGCGCTCCGCTGCGGCCAGCGGCATCAGGAAGAAATCGGCCTCCCCGCTCACGCTGCCGGGCAGTGCCGAACCGCCCAGGGCTCGCGTGATCACGTTGCGGCTGGGATGCACGGCGGCCGCCTCCGCACTGATCTGGCCGGCCTCGACCATCTCCTGGACGAGGCTGTGGTCGACGCTCACCTGCTCGAGGAGCCCGTCGGTGTGACGGTAGATCCGGGAGTCGCCGACGTTGGCCAGCAGCCAGCGCGGGCCGTCGTCGGAATCGACCAGCAACGCCACGACGGCGGTCGTTCCGGCGGAGAACGACGCGGGCGCACCGTTGGCGCGCTGCTCGGCGTCGTAGGCAAGAATCCGGTCCTGGACCGCCTGCAGGGTGGAGGCGATCACCTCGGCGCCGCGGGCCGCGTCGTACCCGTCGGCAGCGAGGCGCGCGAACTCCTCGATGACGATCCCGCTGGCCACGTCGCCGCGGTCGTGTCCGCCCATGCCGTCGGCGACGACGAAGACCGGCGGGTTCGCCAGATAGGCGTCCTCATTGGCCGAACGAACGAGGCCGACATCGGTCGCGGAGCCGTGGTGCAACTCGACCTGACTGACGCCGATCATGCGCCCGGTCCTTCGAGCGCACCCGGTGTCGGTAGTTTGAGCAGCGTGGGACCAGGACCGAACGGACACCGGTCGTTGGCCGACCAATTGCGGTCGTGGCCCGACGAGCGGCTCCAACGCCTGCTCGCAGCACGTCCCGACCTTGCCACCCCTGCCCCTCACGACTTCGGTCAACTCGCCTCGCGCGCCGCGGTGAGGAACTCGATTGCGCGAACACTCGATGGACTCACCCGGGGCGAACTCTCCGTGCTTGATGCCCTCGTGGTGGCCGGTCAAACCACCGAATCCGAACTGATCTCGATCCTGTCGGCCGACCCCGCCTACGTCGCCGCGGCGGTGGCCCGTCTGATGGACCTGGCCCTGGCCTGGGAGTCGC
Organism: Nocardioides sp. WS12; assembly: GCF_014108865.1. Classification (NCBI taxonomy): domain Bacteria; kingdom Bacillati; phylum Actinomycetota; class Actinomycetes; order Propionibacteriales; family Nocardioidaceae; genus Nocardioides; species Nocardioides sp. WS12. Next base: position 4,719,945 of record NZ_CP053928.1, read on the forward strand.
CCGAAGGACTGCGGGCGCTGACCGGTGTCGCCGACAGCATGCTCGGCGGCGGCGAGGCCGGAGTCAGCGGACTGCGTCCCCGATCCGCCGGGCGCCGGGACCTCGTGGAACTCGAACCGGTCATCGCCGCTCTGCCCGTGGAGGCCCGCGCCCTTCTGGACCACGTCGTGGCCAGCGGGGGTACGGCGAAGCCCGGAACCGCCCGCATCGGCCTCCAGCCCGAGAACACCGAGACCCCCGCCGAACTGCTCATCGCGCACCGCCTGCTGCTGCCCGGAGGCTCCCTGCAGCCCGGCCTGCTGATGGCGCCCGGCGAAGTCGGCCTCGTGCTGCGCGGCGGTCGTACGACGACCACCCCGATCGACGAGCCCCCGCCCCTGGCGGCCGAGGCCCGGTCGCCCCGTCTGGCCCAGGGCGCTGCCGTCGGTGCTGCGACGGACGTCGTACGACGAACCGAGACGTTGCTCGAATGGTGGGGCGTGCGGCCAGCGGCCGCGCTGCGCACCACGGGACTCGGCGTGCGCGAGTTGAAGGCGACGGCGACGTACCTCCAGGTCTCCGACGCGGTCGCGGCCCTGCTGGTGGAGGTGGCGACCGAGGCCGGACTGCTCGGCACCCGTGCCGACTCCGACGGCAACCCGGTGTGGGTGCCGACGGAGCAGTTCGACCTGTGGCGTGAGCTCCCGACAGCCGAGAAGTGGTCGGTCCTCGCGCGGGCCTGGCTGACCAGCGCGCGGTTGCCGTCGCTCGTCGGCGAGCGTGGCCCGGACCAGAAGCAATGGAATGCGCTGACTCCCGAGCTCTCGGCCTCCGGCATGCCCGAAGCCAAGGCGATGGCCCTCGCCGCGCTGGCCGAACTCCCCGAGGGGCACGGCCTGGCCGCCGGCACCGGGCTGCCGTCGCTGGTGGCCCGGGTTGCGTGGGAGCGGCCGCGCCGTCCCCGCACCCGTCCCGACCTGGTCGCCTGGGCGATCACGGAAGCCGCGGTCATCGGCGTCACTGGGGCCGACGTGCTCGCGCCGTTCGGGCGGGTGCTGGTCGCAGGCGACGACCCAGCCCCCGCACTCGCCTCCGTGCTGCCCCCGCCCGTCGACCACGTCCTGATCCAGGCCGACCTCACCGCTGTCGCTCCCGGCCCCCTCGAGCCCGATCTCGCCCGCCGGCTCAACCAGGTCGCGGACATCGAGTCGCACGGCGCCGCGACCGTCTACCGGTTCACGCCCGACTCGGTGCGGCGCGGGCTCGACGTCGGCTGGACCGCCGCGGAGCTCCACGCCTTCCTGCTCGCCGCGTCCCGCACGCCCGTGCCCCAGCCACTGAGCTACTTGATCGACGACGTCGTGCGCAGCTTCGGCCGACTGCGCGTCGGTGTCGCCTCCTCGTTCATCCGGTCCGAGGACGAGGCCGCCCTCGCCGGACTGATCGGTGACCCGCGCGCCGTCGGGCTGGGTCTCCAGCGGATCGCGCCGACGGTGCTGGTGTCGAACGTGCCGATCGACGTCCTGCTCCCCCGACTGCGCGACCTCGGCGTCGCGCCGGTCGTCGAGGGACCGGACGGCGTCGTCCGCGTCGGAGCCGCCGAACCGCTCCGCGCCCGGTCGCCACGTACCCGCGACGCGGCCGACCCGGCGCGCGCCGCTGCCCGGCAGTCGACCCACGTGGTCACGGCCGTGCGAAGCCTGCGCGAGGGCGACGAGGAAGCCCGCAACCGGCCTGCCTCCGCGTCCGCCCCGGGCGGTGGCGTGCTCTCGGCCCTCCGCGAAGCGATCGAGCGGCGCGGCGTCGTCCTCATCGGCTTCACCGACAACCAGGGCGTCGTGAGCGAACGCGCCGTCGCACCGCTCGCCGTCGAGGGCGGCCGGTTGACGGCGCGCGACCAGGACGCCGACGCCGACGACCCCGACGCCGAGCGGACCTATGCCGTCCATCGGATCAGTCGGGTCGTTCCCGTCGGCTGACCTGCACAGAGGTCTGGCCCGTAGACTCGTGCGGTGACAGACGGACCGTTGATCGTGCAGTCGGACAAGTCCCTGCTGCTGGAGGTCGACCATCCGCAGGCGGCCGAGTGCCGCAAGGCGATCGCTCCCTTCGCGGAGCTCGAGCGCTCCCCCGAACACATCCACACCTACCGGCTCACGCCCCTCGGTCTGTGGAACGCCCGGGCCGCCGGTCACGACGCCGAACAGGTCGTCGACACGCTGCTCAGCTACTCCCGCTACGCCGTCCCGCACGCGCTGCTCGTCGACGTCGCGGAGACGATGGCGCGCTACGGCCGGCTGCGCCTCGAGAAGCACCCCGTCCACGGCCTCGTGCTCACGTCGACCGACCGACCCGTGCTCGAAGAAGTGCTGCGCGCCAAGAAGATCGCCGGGATGCTCGGCGAGCGCCTCGACCCCGACTCCGTCGCGGTCCACCCCTCCGAGCGCGGCAACCTGAAGCAGGCGCTGCTGAAGCTGGGATGGCCGGCCGAGGACTACGCCGGGTACGTCGACGGCGAGGCCCACGCGATCGACCTGACCGAGGACGGCTGGGAGCTGCGCACCTACCAGCGCGAGGCCGCCGAGTCGTTCTGGCACGGCGGCTCCGGGGTCGTCGTACTGCCTTGTGGGGCGGGGAAGACGATCGTCGGCGCGGCCGCCATGGCGCAGGCCAAGGCGACCACCCTGATCCTGGTCACCAACACCGTCAGCGCCCGGCAGTGGAAGGACGAGCTGATCAAGCGCACGTCCCTGACGGCCGACGAGATCGGTGAGTACTCCGGCACCGTCAAGGAGATCCGCCCTGTCACCATCGCGACGTACCAGGTCGTGACGACGAAGCGGAAGGGCGTCTACCCGCACCTCGAGCTCTTCGACGCCCGCGACTGGGGCCTGATCGTGTACGACGAGGTGCACCTGCTCCCCGCTCCGATCTTCCGGATGACGGCCAACCTCCAGGCCCGCCGCCGGATCGGCCTGACCGCGACCCTGGTGCGCGAGGACGGCCGCGAGGGTGACGTCTTCTCGCTGATCGGGCCGAAGCGGTACGACGCCCCGTGGAAGGACATCGAGGCGCAGGGCTGGATCGCGCCGGCCGACTGCATCGAGGCGCGGGTCAGCCTGAGCGACTCCGCCCGGATGGTCTACGCGACCTCGGAGGCCGAGGAGCGCTACCGCCTGGCCGCGTGCACGCCGGAGAAGATCCGCGTCGTCCGCGACCTGGTGGCCCGCCACGTCAACCAGCCGACGCTCGTGATCGGTCAGTACCTCGACCAGATCGAGGAACTGTCCCAAGCCCTCGACGCGCCCGTCATCACGGGCGCCACCCCGGTCAAGGAACGCCAGCGTCTCTTCGAGGCGTTCCGCACCGGCGAGGTCGGACTGTTGGTCGTGTCGAAGGTCGCGAACTTCTCGATCGACCTGCCCAGCGCCGAGGTCGCCATCCAGGTGTCCGGCTCGTTCGGATCACGGCAGGAGGAGGCCCAGCGCCTCGGTCGCCTGCTGCGCCCCGGGGAGCCCGGCCCCGACGGTGAGCGGAAGGTCGCGCGGTTCTACACGATCGTCTCCCGCGACACCGTCGATGCCGACTTCGCCCAGAACCGCCAGCGGTTCCTGGCCGAGCAGGGGTACGCGTACCGGATCGTCGATGCCGACGACCTGGACGCGTCAGCGGACCAGGTCTGACGATCAGGCGGCGCTGACCGCCTGCTCCTCTGCGGCCACCAGCGCGAGCGCCAGGATCTCGGTCACGTGGCCAACAGGGTGGACCGTCAACTGTTCCAGGATCTCCGCCGGTACGTCGTCCAGGTCGGGCCGGTTGCGTTCGGGGATGAACACGTCGGTGACGCCAGCGCGCTGGGCGGCGAGCAGCTTCTGCTTCACGCCACCGATCGGGAGCACCCGGCCGGACAACGTGACCTCGCCGGTCATCGCGACGTCGGACCGCACGGGGCGACCGGTCAGCAGCGACACCAGCGCCGTCACCATCGTGACGCCCGCGGACGGACCGTCCTTCGGGATCGCGCCCGCCGGGAAGTGCACGTGCAGCGACCGCTCGAAGGCCGACGCCGGGATGCCGAGCTCGGTGGCGTGCGAGCGCACCCACGAGAGCGCGATCCGGGCCGACTCCTTCATGACGTCACCCAGCTGACCGGTCACGGTGAGACCTGCCTCGCCCTCGGCGACCGACGTCTCGACGTACAGCACATCACCGCCCATGCCGGTCACGGCGAGGCCGGTGGCGACACCGGGGACCGAGGTCCGTTCCTGGACGTCCGGCGTGAACCGCGGCCGGCCGATCAGGTCCTTGAGCTGGTCGAGGCCGATGTCGACGCGATCCACCTCACCGGACGCGAGGCGGGCCGTGGCCTTGCGGAAGGCCTTGGCCAGCAGCCGCTCGACCTGGCGGACGCCCGCTTCGCGGGTGTAGTTCGACGCGATCTCGCGCAACGCCTCGTCGCTGATGGTCACCTCGTCGAGGCCCAGGGCGGCGCGTTCGAGCTGCCGCGGCACGAGGAAGTCCCGCGCGATCGCGACCTTGTCGTCCTCGGTGTAGCCGTCGAGGGTCACGAGCTCCATCCGGTCCAGCAACGCCGCGGGGATCTGCCCGATGTCGTTGGCGGTCGCGATGAACAGCACGTTCGACAGGTCGAGGTCGAGCTCGAGGTAGTGATCGCGGAAGGTGTGGTTCTGCGCGGGGTCCAGGACCTCGAGCAGCGCCGCCGCCGGGTCGCCGCGGTAGTCGGAACCCACCTTGTCGATCTCGTCGAGCAGCACGACCGGGTTCATCGAACCGGCCTCCTTGACGGCGCGCACGACGCGGCCCGGGAGGGCGCCGACGTACGTCCGTCGGTGACCACGGATCTCGGCCTCGTCCCGCACACCGCCGAGGGCGACGCGGACGAAGTTGCGGCCGAGGGCGCGCGCGACGGATTCGCCGAGCGAGGTCTTGCCGACTCCCGGAGGGCCGGCCAGCAGGATGACGGCACCGGAGCCGCGGCCGCCGACGACGTCGAGGCCCCGTTCCTCACGGCGGGCCCGAACGGCGAGGTACTCCGTGATCCGGTCCTTCACCTCGTCCAGGCCGTGGTGGTCGGCGTCGAGGACCGCGCGGGCGGCGCGGACGTCGGTGTCGTCCTCGGTGCGGACCGCCCAGGGCAGGTCCAGCACGGTGTCGAGCCAGGTGCGGATCCAGCCGGCTTCCGGGTTCTGGTCGCTGGACCGCTCGAGCTTGTCGACCTCACGCAGCAGCGCTTCGCGGACGTGATCGGGTACGTCGGCGGCCTCGACCCGGGCGCGGTAGTCATCGGTGTCGGCCTCGCCGTCACCGAGCTCCTTGCGGATCGCGGCGAGCTGCTGGCGCAGCAGGTAGTCGCGCTGCGACTTCTCCAGCGACTCCCGCACGTCCGACTCGATCTTCTCGCTGACCTCGGACTCCGCGACGAAGTCGCGCGTCCACTCGACGAGGAGCCGCAGGCGCTCCGCGACCGCGGGGGTCTCGAGCAGCTCGCGCTTGCGGTCGTCGCTGAGGTACGGCGCGTAGCCGGCCGTGTCGGCCAGCGTCGCCGGGTCCTCGATCCGGGTGACGTTGTCCGCGACCTGCCAGGCCTCCCGCCGGTGCAGGAGACCGACGACGAGCTGCTTGTACTCGTCGGCCAGCGCGCGAACCGCGTCATCGACCGGACCGGCCTCGACGGTCTCGACCTCGACCCACAGGGCTGCGCCGGGACCGGTCACCCCGCTCCCGATCCGCGCCCGTTCGCCGGCCTTGAGCACCGCCGCGGGTTCGCCGCCGGAGAACCGGCCGACCTTCTCGATGGTGGCCACGACGCCGTACGACGCGTAGCGGTCCTCGAGGCGCGGCGCGACCAGGACCTGGGCGGGATCGCCGGATTCACGGGCGACGTCGGCAGCGCGGCGGGAGACGCCCTCCGGCAGCTTGCTGCCCTTCTCGGCGCCGGAGACGTCGCTCGACCCAAGGGCCAGTTGGGCGGCGTCGATGGCGGCCCGGGCCGGCTCGTCGAGCTCGACGCGCACCACCATCCCGGGAAGCACCACCACGTCGGAGAGGAACAGCACGGGAAGCTGCACAGGGTTCGTCATGCACCTTCCAATGCATTCCGGGTTCGTGCTGTTCCGCTGTTCGCGGATGGCGAACCCGGGAACTTTCAGGCGTACAGCTCGGCCGGCACCATCCGGACGGCGTACGGCGCGGTCGCCACCCACTCCTCGTCGCCCGAGACCAGCGCCACAACCGCATAGCGCCCGTCGCGCAGCTCCCACGCCGTCACGCTGGGAACCTCGGGGTCCACGATCCAGTACGACGGCACCCCGGCGCGTTCATAGAGCCGCTTCTTGCGCACCTGGTCGCGCCCACGCCCGCTCGGCGACAGGATCTCGACGGCGAGCAGTGGCGGCTCCATCAGCCCGCGCTGCTCCGGAACGTGACGTCCCACCACGATCAGGTCCGGCTGGACAACAGAGGCGACCTCGAGCTCGACGTCGAACGGCGCAGCCAGGACGACCAAGCCGTCAGGACACACCGACCGCAGCACGAAGTGGAGCTCCGCCGACATCCGCTGGTGGTCGAAGGAGGGTGCGGGTACCACGGTGATCTCACCCTCGAGCAGTTCGTAACGCAGTCCGTCGTCGGGCAATGCGTAGTAGTCGTCCCGTGTGTGACCGGGGCCGAGAGTCGGTGTGGTCATGGGTTCCATGGTGCCTCACTCCCCGGAGCGATTGAAGGAGCCCGATCGCGGTCATGCGTTCATCCCACCTCACCGTGCCGGCTAGGTGCAGGTACCCGGCCGTGAGGCCGTGGACAGGTGCCTTCGAGAAGGCTGCCGGTGGACAGAGGGTGGACCGTTCAGGTCAGACCGACGGCGTAAGCGCCTTGGTCCGGCGACGCGCGCCTGCCGCCGCACCCAACCCTGCCAAACCGAGGGCGAGGCCCAGCAGGTGGAGGTCGGACCACCCATCGACGACGAGCCCCGCACCAGAGCCTGCAACGAAAGCGACGCTGCACCAGAGGATCACTGGCGGGGCGGCGGCGGGCGCGACCCGTCCCAGCCCCAGGCGCGGAAAGAGCGTCGGCAGCGTTGCCAGCACCAGAACCAGGACCGCGACCCCGAGCAGGAATCGGGCAACGACGAGTGCAACGCCGTCCCCGTCGGCAACCGCGAAGAGCCAGCACAACAGCGCTGCCTGTCCGACGGCGACCAGCCCGAGCAGGAGCTCTCGACTTCTCATGGCACCAGCCACATCAGACTTCGGCGTCCTCGGCGAACTGCTCGTGGTTGCGGATGACCTCGGCGATGATCACGTTGAGGATCTTCTCGGCGAAGTGCGGGTCCAGGCCCGAGCTCTCGGCCATCGACCGCAGACGGGCGATCTGCACCGACTCGCGCGCCGGGTCCGCGGGCGGCATGCCGGCCTTCGCCTTCAACTGGCCGACCTGCTCGGTGCACTTGAACCGCTCCGCGAGCAGGTGCACGAGGGCGGCATCGAGGTTGTCGATGCTCGACCGGAGACGGTGGAGCTCGGCCCGCGCTTCTTCTGCACTCACGGACTCCATCCTGCCGTACGCGCCACATCGCCGCCCGCGCCGGATGCTGTAACACGCCGTCCACCTACTGCTGCCGAAATGCAGTGCGCAACGCATTTCCGCGGACCTAACGTGCTCGGTTGGCCCGCAACCGCTGGTCAACCGAGCACACAAGAAGGGCACTGAGCTCGACGGTCGAGCGCGTCTTCGGCGCGAAGGGGGCAGCAAGCTGCCGTCACGCGCGCCTCTCACCGCGCTGCCGACGAGGAGGAAACCACGATGGAGAAGATCACGCCGAAGCTCATCAACTGGGCTTCGATCCTCGAGCAGGGCACGCGCGACCAGGCGGTGACGACGGCGAAGATGCCGTTCATCCACCCGCACCTCGCGCTGATGCCCGACGCCCACCTGGGCCTGGGAGCGACGGTGGGTTCGGTCATTCCGACCCTCGGCGCCATCATCCCGGCCGCAGTCGGCGTCGACATCGGCTGCGGCATGATCGCCGTGCGCACCCAGTTCACCGCCGACCAGCTGCCGAGCGATCGGCGTCCGCTGCGCGAGGCCATCGAGCGGGCGATCCCGCTCTCGGCCGGCGCGGCCAACCGCAAGGTCAGCCGCCCCCACACCGAGCAGCGGCTCGAGCAGCTCGCTGCCGCGGCGAGCGAAGCCGGGTTCGAGCCCGGTCGCTACGCGAGCCGGTGGGAACTGCAGCTCGGCACGCTCGGATCCGGCAATCACTTCATCGAGGTCACCGTCGACGAGGAGCAGCGGGTCTGGCTGTTCCTGCACTCGGGTTCGCGCGGTGTCGGCAACAAAATCGCCCAGAAGCACATCAAGGTCGCGCGCGACCTGTGCGAGAAGTGGTGGATTCCGCTGCCCGACAAGGACCTCGCCTACCTGGCCGAGGGCACCGACGAGTTCTGGGCCTACATCCGCGAGATGCGGTGGGCACAGCGCTACGCGCTGCTCAACCGCGAGGAGATGATGGACCGGGTCGTGCGGCAGTTCGCCGACTGGCTCGGGCTCGGGTCGGTCGACGACGTGGCGCGCGGCGAGGAGATCAACTGCCACCACAACTACACCGAGCAGGAGACCCACTTCGGCAAGCAGGTGTGGCTGTCCCGCAAGGGTGCGATCAACGCCGAGCTCGGGCGGCCCGGCCTGATTCCCGGCTCCATGGGGACGGCGTCGTACGTCGTCAGCGGGCTCGGCAACAAGGTGGCACTCAACTCCGCGCCGCACGGGGCGGGGCGGGAGTACTCCCGCTCGCGGGCCCGGCGCACGTTCACGCGTGAGCAGCTGCAGGAGGCGATGGTGGGCATCGAGTACCGCGACACCGACGCGTTCATCGACGAGATCCCGGCGGCGTACAAGGACATCGACCAGGTGATGGCGGACGCCGCCGACCTCGTTGAGATCCGGCACACGCTGCGGCAGATCGTGAACGTGAAGGGCGACTGACACCCACCGCCGTGACAGGGGCTGGGGCGGTCGGTTTGAATGTCCCGATGGAGGACGACCATCCCGACCTGCCCTGGCCCCTGTCCGGCGCCGACCCGCTCCGAGACGAGGTCCTCGCCGCGTACGCCGACCCGCAACGCGGGCACCACGGCACCCGGCACCTGCGCGAGGTGCTCGCGCACCTCGACACGCTGAGCCAGCACGAGACGACGTACGACCGCACGCCGGTTCTGCTCGCCGCGTGGTTCCACGATGCCGTGTACGACGGCGAGCGGGACGCCGAGGAGCGGTCGGCCACCTGGGCCGAGGAGGCGCTCCCCGCCTTCGCCGACGCCGCGACCGTGGCCGAAGTGGTCCGTCTGGTGCGGCTGACCGAGCACCACCGTCCCGAGGAGGGTGACGCCAACGGCGCGGCACTCTCGGACGCGGACCTGGCGATCCTCGCGGCGCCGCCGGAGCGCTACGACGCGTATGTCGCGGCGGTGCGCACCGAGTACGCCCACCTTCCCGACGAGGTCTTCAACAAGGGCCGCGCCGACGTCCTGCGGGCACTGTCGAGCAAGCCGCGGCTCTTCCACACGGCCTACGGCGCCGCGCACTGGGAGGCCGCGGCCCGCCCCAACCTGGCTCGCGAGATCGAGGCCCTCGAGGCCACCGGGTAGCGCTACGGCGCGAGCGACACCGCGGGCTGCGCGTCCCAGGCCCCCGTTGCCACCCAGGCCCGCACATCGGCGATCGCTGCCTTGGCTGCGGCGTTGCGCAGTTCGACCGTCACGTCGCACGGCTGCACGGGGAAGAACTCGATGTCACTGATGCCGACGAACCCGAAGATGCTGCCGAGGTAGCTCTGCACCTGGTCCAGCTCGGACATCGGCGGCTGGGAGTAGTCGCCGCCGCGCGAGGTCACGCAGACCATCTTCTTGCCCTCGACGAGGCCGACCGGCTGGCCCTGCTCGTTGTAGGTGAACAGGTAGCCCGGCTGGACGATCGCATCGATGTAGTACTTCAGCGCGTAGGGGATGCCGAAGTTCCACATGGGCACGGTCAGGACGTACAGGTCCGCGGCGAGGAACTGCTCGATCGTGCGCTCGATCTCCTGCCACGACCCGGTCGCCGCCTCGTCGACGGGCTGACCCGTCATCAGGGCGTACTTGGACTTGATGTTGACGCCCGCGACCGCGGGGAGGTCAGCACTGAAGAGGTCGAGCGTGGTGACCTCGAGGTCGTCGTACTTCTGGTGCAGCTCTTCGATCAGGACGCTGGAGACGCGTCCCGTGTTGGAAGCGAGGCCACGGGGCGTGGCGATGATGTGCAGGAGACGAGTGCTCATGGGGGCTCCAGGGGCGCGGGTTCAGTGGGCAGGACAGGTCCGGCGGGACGAGCACCGAGAGCCGGGCGTGACAACATGCCGACGCTAGCGCCGCAGCACCCGCGCGCGCCACCAACGGAACCGTGCAGACCGGCTCCCGAGCGCCCTTGGGAAACCAACGCACAATGGGCCTGTGGACGACACCGTGATCTTCGTGGCCCGGGCGCAGGTGCTCGCCGATCTCGAGGCCCGTGCCCTCGGGACGCCGAACACGGTGACCCTTCTCGAGGAGGCCTGTTCCGAACGGCGATGGTGGCTCGAGCAGTGGACGGACGGGGCGCCGTACATCGGCGGCCTCATCGCGCAGGACCTCCAGGACGCGCTGGCCGATCAGTTCGGCCGCGGCACCCGCGAAGGCCTCTGGCCCGTGTGCGTCGGTTGCCAGGACGGGCCGATCCACGCGTTGCACATCGACCCGGACCTGGGTGGCCCGGACCCACAGTGGGTGTGCGAGGAGACCGGCCAGACGGTCGCTCCGCTGGGAGGCCTGACCGGCTGAGGTGGCCTGGCCCGGTCGATCTCAGTCGCGCAGGAGCAGGCAGACGGAGTGCTGGTCGCCGCGGTAGATCGTCCGCGACACCTCGACCGGGATGTCGCGCCACAGCGCGCGACGCGCCCGCCGCAGGACCACTCCACCGACCGGAAGCTCGAGCAGACCGGCCTCGACGTCCGTCGCCGTGCGGGCCGCGACGTCGTCCTCGGCCCAGGTGGGTCGGCGGCCACGAGAGGCCAGGTCGTCGTACAGGCTGGCGGGGAGCTTCTCGAGGAGGCCCGGGACCATGCTCTCCGGCAAGAAGGCGTCCGACAGGCACACCGGTCGGCCGTCAGCCAGGCGCAGCCGCTGCCAGTGCACGACCATCTCGTCGGGGCGCAGGCGCAGGGCACCGGCAACCGACGGGGTCGGCGAGACACGCTCTGCGACGAGCGTGCGTGACTCAGCGACGACCCCCTTGGCCGCCATGTCCTCGGTGAAGCTGGAGACTCCGGTGGGCGTGCGCCGCGGTACGGCGACGAAGGTGCCCCGTCCCGGGAACCGCTCGAGCACACCCTCACCGACCAGTGCATCGAGCGCCTGACGCACAGTCATCCGGGCGACACCGAAGCGGTCGACCAGGTCGCGTTCGGACGGCGCCGCCGTGCCGGGCGCGCTGCCACGAACGAGCTCGCGGACGTACTCGCGGATCTCCACGTGCTTGAGCATGCGGCTCATCAACCCCCCTCGACCATTGCCACAATTCGGAGATTAGGAGGGGGCCGACGACGCGTCCGGCGAACTCCGATTTATTTGCCCGAACCATCGGATTCGCGGACATCTCCACGGCCACGTCGTACGAACACCTGTTCGATCAGGGTCTACGATGGGCCCCATGGCGGTGGACTTCCAGAGCACCCTGTTCGAGACGGTCGCGCCCGAACAGACCGGCCCGATCGAGCGTCGCGCCCTGAGCGACGGCGCCTGGGTCGACGTCGCCCGCAACTGGCTCCCCCACGCCGACGACGTCTTCGCGGCGCTGGTCAACGAAGTCCCCTGGCGCGCAGAGCGCCGGTCGATGTACGACCGCGTGGTCGACGTACCCCGCCTCGTCCACACCTACATGATTGGCGACGACCTGCCCCACCCGGCGTTGACGGCTGCGCGCGAGGACCTGACGACCCGCTACGGCGACGAGCTAGGCGAGCCGTTCCGGACCGCCGGTTGCTGCTACTACCGCGACGGGCGCGACAGCGTCGCGTGGCACGGCGACACCATCGGGCGCGGCTCGACCCACGACACGATGGTCGCCATCGTGTCCGTCGGCGATCCCCGCAAGCTGCACCTGCGGCCCCGCGATCCGGAGCGACGCAGCGAGGGATTCGCGGTCGAGATGGGCCACGGCGACCTCGTCGTGATGGGTGGCTCCTGCCAGCGCACCTGGGAGCACGCGGTCCCCAAGGTGGCGTCAGCCGGACCGCGGATCTCGGTCCAGTTCCGCCCCTTCGGCGTGTTCTGAGCCCTACTGTTCCTGCGCGGTGAGCTCGGCGTCCGAGCGCAGGATGCAGCACTCGTTGCCCTCGGGGTCGGCGAGGATGACCCAGCCGGACCCGGGCCCGTGGATGCCGCGATGGTCGGCCACCTGGGTGGCGCCGTACTCCAGGAGACGGGCCACCTCCTCGTCCCGGTTGACCTCACGGGGGCGCAGGTCGAAGTGCACGCGGTTCTTCAGCGGGGTCTTGGCGTCGGGCACCTGAAGGAAGAGGATCTGGTGGCCGGTGACGGGGTCGAGGATCATGCACTCGACGTGCCCGGGCAGGTTCGGGTCGCCGTCCACGTCGACGTAGCCGAGGACGGGCTTCCACCACTCCGAGAGCTCGTAGGCGTTGAGGCTGTCGACGGTGGTGTGCGAGATGTACGACGTCATGCGGCCACTCTCACCGGCGCCAGCCGTTGCCACAACCGGATTTCCGCCCGGCTCGTCAGGGGGTGGCGGACGCCGTCGGATCCACCGGGTCGACGGACTCCGTGGCCGTCTCGGTCACGGTGACCGTCGCGGTCGGGGTGTCCGAGGGAGTCGGTTCGGTGGTGTCGGTCGTGGTCGCCGACGTCTCCTGGGTCGGGGTGGTCGACTCGCTCTCGGTCGGCCCGGTGGTGGGGTCGGTCGGCGTGACCTGCTCGGTCGGTTGTTCGTCCGTCCCGGTGCGGTCACCGAAGATCCCGGTGATGGAGGTGCGGTCGTCGTCGGTACCGCCCGTGATCGTCGAGACGCTCTTGCCCGCCAGCACCTCGACGATGCTGATCACGCCGAGCGCGAGCACGAACACGGCGACCGCGAGCAGGGCCATCCGCCGCCACGGCAGGTCAGACCAGCGACCGGGTTCCTTCAGCACGGGCCGCTCCACGGGCCGCTCCACGGGCCGCTCCACGGTCGGCCGATCCGCGTCGGGGTCCAGCGCACTGCTGGCCGCGTCGAGCCGCTCGCGAGCTCGTGCCACGTCCTGCTGGGCCCGCGGCCCTTCGGGGTGCCCTTCTGCCCGTCGCAGGTCCTGGTCAGCCAGGTTCACCTTCTGCAGGGCAACCGCCTGGACCTCGGCCATCCGACGGCGACTGGACTCGATGCCCTGCTTGTAGAGAGCAGTACTGACGGTCGCGACCACGCTGCCGAGCGCCGCGCCGATCAGGGTTCCGGCGGCACCGAGGGTCGAGAGCAGGACGGCAACGGTGACCGCCGCCGCCGCGCCCGCGAAGGTGGCCGGCCAGTCGATGGGCGACCGGGCCTCCTCCTGGGCGACCTTCTGCTCGACCATGGCGGACTGTCGGATCAGTCCGTGCCGTGCGCGGCGATGAAGGCGAGGATCTGCTCGGACAACTCAGGGCGGCAGACGATCACGTCAGGCAGGTAGACATCGGCCTGGTTGTAGACCAGTTCGCTGCCGTCGACGCGCGAGGTGAACAGGCCGGCTGCGCGGGCCACGGCCACCGGAGCAGCCGAGTCCCACTCGTACTGCCCGCCCGCGTGCACGTAGGCGTCTGCGACGTCGCGAACCACGGACATCATCTTCACGCCGGCCGACCCCATCGGCACCAGTTCGGCGTCGATCTCGGCGGCCAGGGCCTGCACGAAGGCGGGCGGACGGGTACGGGAAACGGCGATCCGGGGGCGGGCCGACGTACGCACGGGGACGACAGGCGGGGTGCCGGTGTTGAAGGTCTCGCCGAGGACCGGCTGCGCGACCGCACCGGCGATCAGGGTGCCGGCCTGCCAGAGCGCCACGTGCACGGCCCAGTCGTCGCGGGGCGGCTCGGAGAACTCACGGGTGCCGTCGAGCGGGTCGACGATCCACACCTTGTCGGACTGCAGGCGGGCGTCCTTGTCGGCGGCGTCCTCGAGCGCCTCCTCGGACAGGACGGCGTCGTCAGGGCGGTACGTCGCCAGCAGGTCCATCAGCAGCACGTGGGCGGCCCGGTCACCGGCGTCCTTGAGTTCCTTGCCCTCGAGGCCCTCGGTGCGGACTTCCAGCAGACGCTGGCCCGCAGCCTCGGCCAGCCAGGCCGCGAACTGGTGGTCATCGGCAACAACATCAGCGGCGGGGACGCCGGGATCAAAGGTCACCGGGTCACCCTAGCGATCGCCGACTTGGGGTTTGTGACCCGCGACTTGGGGTTTGTGTCCGCGCCGTCGTACACAAGGCACCAACTCGACGGGGACAAACCCCAAGTCGGCGGCTACAAACCCCAACTCGCGCTAGGAGTTGAAGCGCTGCTGGGTCTTCTCGAGGCCGTCGGTGACCAGGGACTCGACGGCGTCGGCAGCGGAGTCCACCTGGAAGGGCAGTTCCTTGCGCTCGACGCCGGAGTAGTTGGACAGCACGAAGTCGGCGACGTCCTGGCGGCCGGGCGGGCGGCCGATGCCGGCCCGCACCCGGTAGAAGTCGCCGGTGCCGAGCGAGGAGCGCATCGACTTGAGGCCGTTGTGGCCGTTGTCGCCGCCGCCGAGCTTGCTGCGCAGCGTGCCGAAGTCGATGTCGAGCTCGTCGTGGATCGCAATGATCCGGTCGGCGGGCACCTTGTAGAAGGTGGCCAGCGCCTTGATCGCGCCACCCGACTCGTTCATGTACGTGCGCGCCTTGGCGAGGACCACGCGCGGCGCAGCCGAACCGGGCGCACCGAAGCGCCCCTCGACGACGTCCGCACGGCCGGTCTTGTGGGCGCGGAAGCCGCTGCCCATCCGGCGGGCGAGTTCATCCACCACGAGGTGGCCGACGTTGTGCCGATGTCCCGAGTACGACGGCCCGGGGTTGCCGAGTCCGACGACGAGCCACACATCGGCGCTGGTGTCGTCTGCCACGGGGGCCTCCTCGGTCTCGTCAGGAACGGCAGAACTCCCCGGCACGATGGAACGTGCCGGGGAGATCAGACGGCCCAGGAACCACCTGAGCCGACTGAAGGTCACTCGCTGTCGCCAGCTTCGGCGGCGTCGCCCGCAGCGTCTTCGCCCTCGGCCGGAGCGGCCTCGTCGCCGGTGTCGCTGTCCTGCGCACCGGTGACGTTGACGATCAGGGTCTCCGGGTCGGTGACCAGCGTGGTGCCGGCGGGCAGCACGACGTCGCCAGCGAGGAACTGGGTGCCGGCGGCGGCGCCCTCGATGTTGACCTCGATGGACTCGGGGATGTTCGTGGCGTCAGCCTCGACCTGGATCGTGTTGTTCTCGGTGACGACCAGCGTGTCCTTCTCGGCGTCGCCGACGACGTGGATCTGGACGTCAACGGTGGCCTTGTCGCCGCGGACGACGGCAACGAAGTCGACGTGCTCGAGGAGGCGACGGACCGGGTCGACCTGGACCTGCTTGGTCAGGGCGAGCTGGATGGTGCCGTCGATGTCGAGCTCGAGCAGCGCGTTGGCGCCACCGTGGCGGATCGCCATCATGGTCTCGTGGCCCGGGAGGGTGACGTGGATCGGCTCGTTGCCGTGTCCGTAGACGACCGCGGGGATCTTGTTCTCGCGGCGGATGCGGCGGGCAGCGCCCTTGCCGAACTCGGCGCGGATCTCGGCCTTGATCTTCTCGGTGCTCATGGGGAATCTCCTGGATCGTCTGGGTCTCGGTGGGAGCCCCGGAAACAGGAGCGCCGCGCTTCCCTCACCCGGTGACCGGCAGGGCGCGCGGCGTCGTGACGTACTACGAGCCGGCCCAGTCGATCACGGAGTCATAGAAGCGGGAGCTCCCTCGCCGAGGCAACCGGAGAAGATTACCCACGATCCGGGGGTACGGCGAAATTCCGGTCAGCGGTAGGGGTCGGTGATCTCGCGCAACGACGCGAGGGCTCCGTGCAGTGCCGCCATCGCCTCCGGGCCGAGGTGGCGGATCCATTCCTGCTCGATCGCGCGCTCCTCGCGCCGGGCCACCTTGCGCACCTGGTCCCCGCGCGGCGCACCGACCACGAGTCGGGCGCGGGCATCGGACGGATCGGGCACCCGGTCGACGTACCCGGCCCGGAGGAGTTGGTCCACCAGGGCGCTCGCGCTCTGCTTGGTGATCCGGGCCTGCTCGGCCAGGTCGGTGACCCTGCTCCCCTGCTCCGCGACGCGGGCCGCGACGCGCGCCATCGCCGGGGTGAGGTCGTCGAAACCAGCGGCCACGATCGCTTCGTGGATCCGCTGTTCGGCGTACCGCGCACTGATGAACATCAGCAGCGCTGGATGGGGATCGGTCATCGCGCCTCCTCGAAGGGCTTGACGGAACGGTCAGTTCGCCTGACCATATCAGTCAGGAAGCCTGACCATCGAACGAGACAGGAAGGACGTCCCCATGGACAGGAGCGAACTCTGGCGCCACATCCACGCCGAGCGCGCCGCCCTCGCCAGCCTGCTCGCCGAACTCACCGACGAGGACTGGTCCCACGACACGTTGTGCCCCGGATGGACCGTCCACGACGTCGCCGCGCACGTCATCTCGACGCCGCAGATCGGCTGGCGCGAGATGGGCGGCCTGATGGCGCGCAACCTCGGCCGCGGCTACAACACGATGATCTTCCGCGAGGTGAAGCGGATCGGCGCGCGCGAGACCCGCGACAGCATCCTCGGGGACTTCGAGCGCTACGCGACCAGCACGCACCACGTCCCCACGACCACCTCGGTCGAGCCGCTCATCGACGCACTCCTGCACCACCAGGACATCGTGCGCCCGCTCGGCCGGACCCGCGCGATGCCACCGGCCGCCGCGGCCGTCGCCGCCGACCGGGTACGACGCCTCGCTCCCCTGATGGGAACGGGCAAGCTCGTCCGGAGTGTCCGGATGGTCGCCACCGACGTGGAGTGGGACCGGGGCAAGGGGCCGACGATCAGCGGTCCGATCCAGGAACTGCTGATGTTGGCGTCGGGCCGGACCCCCGATCCGGCGCTCGTCACCGGCGACGGCCTGGCCCACGTGCACTGATCGGATTCCCCGGCCGGGACCCGTCGGGCTCCCCGTTCCCGTCGGACGTCCGTGGCATGGTTCTCGACGAGCGTGGCACCGCCGCCACGCAGGATACGAAGTTATACTTCGACGAAGTATAAACTGGTATCTCGTCTCGGAGGTCCGATGCCGAACAACCCGTACACACCTGGTCAGGTGCCCCGCATCCTTGCCGGGCGCACCGAGGAAATGCGTCGGATCGACGACCTCCTCGGCCGCGTAGCGGCCTTCGGCGAGATGGGCGGACCGCTGCTGGTCTTCCACGCGCCTCGGGGTGTCGGCAAGACCTCGCTCCTGCGCGCCAGCCAGCGCCGCGCCGAGGCCGCCGGCTTCGTCACGTCGTGGACCGCTTGTTCCCGCGACCGACCGGTCCTCCCCGAGATCGTCCACAGTGTGGGTCGGGCCCTGGAGCAGGCGGACGCTGTCCCCAGCGGACCCGCGGGCAACCGGTGGCGCGGCCAGCTCGAGCGGGTCACCCTGGAGGTCGGACTCCCCGGCGCGAAGGTGCAGGCCGAGATCGGCCGGTCCGAACCGGTGACGCCGCCGCCGGCGGCCGTGGGCCTGCTCCAGTCGCTGCTCCACGACAGCGCAACCGTGGTCCGAAAGCGTGGCGGCGCCGGCCTGATGATCCTGCTCGACGAGTTGCACACGGCCTCGTCCAGCGACCTTTCGGTGTTGCTCAACACACTGCAGAACCTCGACGGCGATCGCGAGGAAACCCCGATCGCGACGGTCGCCGCCGGCCTGCCCGTGACGCCCGAGGCGCTGACCCGGGCCGCGACCTTCGGCGAACGCAGCTCCTTCATCGCCCTCGACGTCCTGTCCGACGTCGACGCCGCGTCAGCCCTGACCGACCCCGCGGCCGCCGAGGGCGTCGAGTGGACGCCCGCCGCGCTTTCGGCCGTTGTCGCCGAGGCTCACGGTTATCCGTACCTGCTCCAGCTCCTGGGCAGTACGACGTGGGACTCCGCCCGGCCGGCCAGCGGCACCAAGCTCGGGATGCCCGCCGTCCGCAAGGGCCTGCCGGCTGCGCGCGACCAGCTCTCCGCGATGCACCGTGCGCGCTGGGGAGCAGCCGGCCGGATCGAGCGCGAGTTCCTCCGCGCGATGGCCTTCTGCGGCGACGGCAACGTCACCCGCGCCGACATCGCCGCCGGCATGGGCCGCGAGTCACGCGCCATCAGCATGCCCCGGGAGCGGCTCATCGCCAAGGGCGTGATCGAGCCCGTCGGTCACGGCCTGGTGCGGTTCACCCTGCCGGGCTTCGGTGCCTTCGTGCGGGGCCTCGACGACGCGTGAACTGCGTCAGGCGTGGCCGTCGAACATGCTCGTGACCGAGCCGTCCTCGAAGACTTCCCGGATCGCCCGGGCCACGAGCGGCGCGATCGACAGCGTGGTGAGCTTGTCGAACTGCTTCTCGGCGGGCACGGGGAGCGTGTTGGTGATGACGACCTCGACGGCAGTGCTGTTCTTGAGGCGGTCGACCGCGGGGTCGGAGAGGATCGCGTGGGTGGCCGCGATGACCACGCCGGCCGCGCCCTCGGCCATCAGCGCCTCGGCGGCCTTCACGATCGTGCCGCCGGTGTCGATCATGTCGTCGGTGAGGACGCAGATCCGGTCCTTCACGTCACCGACGACCCGGTTGGCGACGGTCTCGTTCGGCCGGTCGGTACGACGGGTCTTGTGGATGAACGCCAGCGGCACACCGCCGAGGCGGGCAGACCAGCGCTCGGCGACCTTGATCCGGCCGGCGTCCGGCGAGACCACGGCGAGCGGCTGGTCGCCGTACTTGGACTTGATGTAGTCGGCCAGCAGCGGCAGCGCCATCAGGTGGTCGACGGGGCCGTCGAAGAAGCCCTGCAACTGGTCGGCGTGCAGGTCGACGGTGATGATCCGGTCCGCGCCCGCGGACTTGAACATGTCGGCGATCAGGCGCGCCGAGATCGGCTCGCGGCCGCGGTGCTTCTTGTCCTGGCGGCTGTAGCCCCAGAACGGCATGACCACGGTGATCCGCTTGGCCGAGGCGCGCTTGAGCGCGTCGACCATGATCAGGTGCTCCATGATCCACTCGTTGATCGGAGTGGTGTGGCTCTGGATCACGAAGGCGTCGCAACCGCGGACCGACTCCTCGTAGCGCACGTAGATCTCGCCGTTGGCGAACTCGTAGGCCTGGGTGGGCACGAGGCCCTGCCCCAGGATCTCCGCGACCTGATCGGCCAGCTCGGGGTGGGCACGTCCGGAGAAGAGCATCATGTTCTTCTCGGTCGTCTTCTTCAGACCGCTCACGCGAGTGACTCCCCTGGGTCGCCGGAGGTGATGCCGAGGATTCTGCCTGCTGGTGGGGGTCGGCCCCAAGTCCCCGTCCGTTTTGGGACTGTTCACCGACGACGCCGGGCGTGCCAGGTGCAGGTCAGGTGCGGGTCAGGTGGGGCTCAGGTGCACAGGCCCGCCGCTTCGCGCCCGCTCGTCGACAACCCGTCCGAGCCGCCGGGAGCAGCCGGGTCGGTCGCTTCGTCCGTCGTACCCGTGGAGGAACCGTCCGGCGTCCCTGATTCCGACACGTCGGGCGAAGGGTCCGTCGAAGCTCCGTCGGGCTCGTCGCTGGCGCTGAGCGCGTCCTTGCGGAACTCCGCCGACAACGGCTCGTCGTTGCGGACCAGGGCCCAGAGGCGGTCCACGGCCTCGGTCCACTCGACGCCCGAACTGACCTTGTCGCTGTAGATCCACGGGGTCGTGACGAACTTGATGTTGTCCGCGCCGACCTTGCGGGCGTCGAGGCCCAGGTCGGCCATCTGACCGATGTTCTTGAAGTTGGTCTGCAACGACGATGTCGCAGCGTTCATGAAGGAGACCAGCTTGTCGGGCCGCGTCAGGATCCCGGCGGTGAGGGCCCGGCTGATCATCGAGCCGATGAACGCCTGTTGGCGGCGGGTGCGGTTCGGGTCGATGCCGCCCGAGATGCCGTAGCGGACCCGCACGTAGGCCAGCGCCTCCTCGCCGTCGACCACCCGGGTGCCCGCCTTGAGGTGGACGTTGCGTTCCTCGTCGTCGATGTCCTGGGGCAGGCAGATCTCGACGCCGTCGAGGGCATCGACCATGTCCTTGAACTGGTTGAAGTCCACGAGCAGGTAGTTGTCGATCCGGATGTCGGTGAGCTGTTCGAACTGCTGGATCGTGCAGAACGGGCCGCCGGCGGCGTACGCCTCGTTCCACTTCACGTAGCCCGTGGTGGCGGCGATCTCCGACCCGTCGTCGCGGTAGCAGGTCGGCCGCATGACCGCGGAGTCCCGCGGGATGGAGATCCCGTAGGCGAACTTCCGGTCCGCCGAGAGGTGGAACAGCATCGTGGTGTCCGACAGGCCACCGCCGGACTCCCCGTCGACGCCGTTGCCCTTGCCGTCACGGGTGTCGGAACCCATCACCAGGATGTTGATCGCCTTGGTCTTCGCAGCAGGGCGGTTCTTGACCTGGTCTCCGATGGGGACCTGGTCGACGTTGCTGTTCCAGTGGTTGTAGACGAGGACGACGCCGAGACCGGTGAGCACGCCCAGGGACAGCAGGCTCGCCACGATCACCCGAGCGACGGTCCGGCCCGGCTGCGGCGCCTTGCGCCGGCCGCTCCGTGCCATCAGGCGCTGTCGCCCGCTGGCTTGTCCTCCGCTGCGGCGGCCGAAGCGGCCTCCGCCTGGGCCGTCCCGGCACGCTTGGATTGCGCCCAGCCGGGCAGGTTGCGCTGCGGCCCACCGCTCACGGCCAGCGCCCCCGGCGGGACGTTCCGTCGTACGACGGTGCCGCCCCCGGTTCCGGCCCCGTCACCGATCTCGACGGGGGCCACGAACGTGTTGTTGGAGCCGGTCTTGGCGTGCCGACCGACCTTCGTGCGGTGCTTCGCGGAGCCGTCGTAGTTGGCGAAGATGGTGCCGGCGCCGATGTTCGAGCCCTCGCCGATCTCCGCGTCGCCGACGTACGACAGGTGCGGGACCTTGGCGCCCGCGCCGATCTGCGCGTTCTTGGTCTCGACGAACGTGCCGATCTTGCCGTCGGCACCGAGCAGCGTGCCGGGACGCAGGTACGCGAAGGGGCCGACGTTCGCGTTGGCCCCGATGACGGCGAGCTGGCCGTGGGTGCGCACCACCCGCGCGCCCGCGCCGATCTCGCAGTCCTCGAGGGTGGTGTCCGGTCCGATGACTGCGTCCTCGGCGATGACGGTGGCGCCGAGCAACTGGGTGCCGGGCAGGATCGTGACGTCCGCGGCGAGCACGGCGTCCGCGTCGATCCAGGTCGTGGCGGGGTCCATGACGGTGACACCCGAGGCCATCCAGCGGGTGACGATCCGGCGGTTGAGCTCGCGACCGAGCTCGGCGAGCTGGACCCGGTCGTTGGCGCCCTCGGTCTGCAGCGCATCGTCGACGGCGTGGGCCGCGACCGTCAGGCCGTCGCCGTGGGCGAGACCGACCGCGTCGGTCAGGTAGTACTCGCCCTTGGAGTTGTCGTTGTCGATGCGGCCGATGCAGTCGAGCAGGAACGCCGCGTCGAAGGCGAGGATGCCGGAGTTGATCTCGGTGATCGCGCGCTGCAGGTCGCTGGCGTCCTTCTCCTCCACGATCGCCTCGACGCCACCCTCGGCATCGCGCACGATCCGGCCGTAGCCGTGGGGGTCGGTGACGATGCCGCTGAGGATGCTCACGGCCGCCTGGGCGCCGCGGTGGGACTCGGTGAAGGCGCGGAGCGTGGCGCCCTCGAGGAGGGGCGTGTCGCCGTACGCGATCAGGACGGTGCCGGCGCGCGGCACGTCGCCGAGGGCTTCCAGGGCGATCCGTACGGCGTGCCCGGTCCCGAGCTGCTCCTCCTGGACGGCGAGCACGGCGTCGGGTCGCAGTTCGGTGATGTGGGGTGCGACCAGCTCGCGCTGGTGGCCCACGACGGTCACCACGCGGTTCGGTTCCAGGCTGGCGACAGCGGCCAGCACGTGGCCAATCATGCTGCGGCCACCGATCCGGTGGAGCACCTTCGGAGTCTTGGACTTCATCCGGGTGCCCCCGCCGGCGGCGAGGACGATGACGGTCAACTGGTCGGTCACGAGAGCCACCCTAGGGTGTGGGTCCTTACGCACGCGTGTCGACGTTCAGCGCCCGTCGAGCCACGCGAGCACGGCCAGCACGCGCCGGTTGTCGTCGGCCGCGGGCGGGAGGTCGAGCTTCGCGAAGATGTTGTTGGTGTGCTTGCCGATCGCCTTCTCGGTGACGACGAGGCGGGCCGCGATCGCTGCGTTGGTGCGTCCCTCGGCCATCAGGGTCAGGACTTCGCGCTCGCGGTCGGTGAGCCGGTCGAGCGGCCGGCTGCGGGCCGAGACCAGCGCGGCGACGACCTCGGGATCGAGCACGGTGCCGCCGCCGGCGACCTGCCGGACCGCGGCGAGGAACGCGTCCACGTCGGCGACCCGGTCCTTGAGCAGGTACCCGACAGCACCCTCGCCGCTGGCCAGCAGGTCACGGGCGTAGAGCGGTTCGACCCACTGGCTGAGCACGAGGACCGGCAGCCCCGGCCGGGCCCGGCGGGCCGTGGTGGCCGCCTCCAGGCCCTCGGTGCTGAACGTCGGCGGCAGTCGTACGTCGACCACGGCGATGTCGATGTCGTCGCGGGTCAACGCACGGGCGAGCGAGGGAGCGTTGTCGACCGCTTCGACGACCTCGATGCCGCCGGACTCGAGGATCCGGGTCAGGCCGACCCGGAGCAGGGCCTGGTCCTCGGCGAGGACCGCCCGCATCGGCGGCCCGTCGCTCAACTGATCCGGCACGGAACCTCCAGTTCGACCAGCGTCGGCCCGCCTGCCGGGCTCAGCACGTGCAGGTCGCCGTCGAACGCGTCGAGTCGGCGAGCCACTCCGGTCAGGCCGGAGCCGGCGGCATCCGCGCCGCCCCGTCCGTCGTCCCCGACCGTGATCCGGAGCCGTTCGCCGTCGTACCGACCGGTGACCCAGGCGCGTCCGGCGCGGGCGTGCTTGACGGTGTTGGCGAGACACTCCGCGACGGCGAAGTAGGCCGCGGACTCGACCGGTGCGGGCAGCCGGGGCACCTGGATCGCGACTGACGTCGGGACGGGCAGCGCGAGGGTCAGCGCTTCGATCGCACCAGCCAGGCCCTTGTCGGCGAGCACCGGCGGGTGGATGCCGCGGACGACACCGCGCAGGTCCTCGAGCGCATCGATCGTGGTCTCGCGGGCCTCGCGCAGCAGTGCGGCAGCCGCGGCCGGGTCGGTGTGGACCAGCTTCTCGGCGAGCCCGACGTTCATGCCGACCGACGCGATCCGGGCCTGCGCACCGTCGTGCAGGTCGCGCTCGATCCGGCGCACCTCCGCCGCCGAGTGGTCCAGCGTCTCCGCACGCGACTCCCGGACCCGCTCCACCCGCTCCTCCAGCTCAGCGACCCGGGAGTTGCCGAGCATGCCGCGCTCGGCCAGGGCCCGCGCCCGGACCAGCGGCGGCGTGATGAACCACCACGCCACGTAGGCCGGACCGCTGCCCACGAGCAGGAACAACCAGATCCAGCCCGATGCGGTGATCGCGAGGATGAGCCAGGTCAACGGCAGGGTCAGCAGGGCGACGGGGAGCAGCGACATCGCGAACCCGCCCGACGCGGAGAACCACAGGAAGCCGAAGTTCCGCCAGCGCGCGGGGTCCCGCATCCAGCGCAGCGGCCGCACCAGCACGGGTGCGCCACGGTCCGAGGCGTAGCCCGCAACGATCTCCTCGTCGAGCAACTGGCCGCTGATCCGGCGGTGGGCGGCGGTGAGGCCAGCCGTCGCGGGGAACACCAGTTGGGCGAGCAGCACGCCGATCCCCAGCGCCGGGCCGAGCACGAGGCACAGCATGGTCAGGATCGCGAGCGCGAGGCTCGGCAGGAAGGACGCGGCGTACCCGGCCGAGATCAGGGTCAGGCGAAGCCGGTCGACGATGCCGTCCGCGGTCACGGCGTACGGCCGCCCGAGACGGATCGGCGCGAGAAGGTCCATTGGTTCGAAGTGTGTCATCGCCCTGCCCCCGACACCATCGGGTTCCCCGCGCCCCGGGCTGCTGTACGGGCCGAACCGAGCGTGACCACGACGACCCCGGCGACGACGACGGGCAGCAGCCACAGGCCGCCGTTCGGCACCACGCCTTCGTCACGAGCGATGGCGAACGGGACCACCGTGGCGAGCGCGGCGACGCTGCCGAGCACGACACCGACGGCCGCGACAATCGCCGCTTCTGCGACCACCGACCCGCGCACCTGTCGCGTGGTCGCACCGAGCAGGTGCAGGCGGTGCAGTTCCGCACGACGGTGGGCGATGGTCGCCACGAACGCGTTGACCACCATGATCGCCGCGAACAGCGCGATCATCCCGACCACCACGTTGTTGAGCAGGTTGATCGTGTCGCTGTCGGGCGTGCCCGCCGGCAGCGAGCGGGTGTCGATGTCGACGAGCATCAGGGTGCCGACCGCAGCCGACGTCAGGACGATCACGGGCGCCAGGACACCGGCGAGCAGGTGCGCCCTCCGGGCGGTGTTGTACGACGCCAGGTGGCCGCTCGCACCGAACGGAGCGACGAGCCGACCGATCGGGGTGGCGCACCACCGCAACAGGACGGGCGCCAGCACGGCGAGACCGACACCGACCAGGATCGAACTCGACCCGCTCGTCGACATCGCCGCGTACGGGTCGGCGTCGTGCGCGGTGACCGTGACGGTGATGACGGCCATCGCGATGCCGTAGCCGACCAGCAACAGCGCGATCGTCACGCGCCACCACGCCATCCGGGACTGCTCCGCGGCGCTGCTCTGCACGAGGACGCCGGCCGGACCGCGGGTTGCCTTGCGGGCGGCGATCAGTGCCGCAGCGGCTGAGGCGAGCAGCACGAGTCCGGCCCCGGTGGCGACCGAAACCGGCCCGCCGTCGTACTCGGTCCGGGAGGTGAGGAGACCACCGGACTGCAGCAGGTCGAAGAGCAACCGGCCGCTGCCGAGGGCGACCGCAGCACCGGCAACGGCCGCCACTACGGCAACGACGCCGGTTTCGCGGACGATCAGCTTCCTGGCTTGGCGGGGCGTGGCGCCGATGGTGCGGATCAGGCCGATCTCGGCCGCCCGCTGGGTCGCGGTGATGCCGACGGTGGAGGCCACCGAGAAGAGCACGATGATCGAGCCCCAGCCGCCAACGACGGCACCCATGATGACGAGGGTGTCGGCGTCGGTGCCTTCGGCGTTGAAGGCCGATTCGACGAGGGTGGCGAAGGATCCGATGAGGGCGGTCCCGAGCAGGACCGCGACGAAGGTCGCCGTGGCGGCGAGCGGACGGTGACGCAGGCTGCGCCAAGCAAGGCTGGTCGTGGCGTTCATCGGGTCACCACCAGGTCGTCGAGGTGCGCCATCTGACCGGCAACCGCGTCGGCAGTGGGGTGGGTCATCCGCCCCGCAACCCGGCCGTCCACGAGGAAGACCACCTCGTCGGCGTTCGACGCCGCGACGGGGTCGTGCGTCACCATCACCACGGTCTGGCTGGGCCCCTGAGGATCCGTGACGCTGCTACGCAACAGTTCGAGAATCTGGCGCGCGGTGGCCGAGTCGAGGGCACCGGTCGGTTCGTCGGCGAGGACGACGTCGGGCTGGCAGACCAGCGCACGGGCGATCGCGACGCGTTGCTGCTGTCCGCCAGAGAGGCTGCCGGGCAGGTGGTGGGAACGGTCCGTGAGGCCGACCCGATCGATCAGGTCGCGCACCCGCGCGCGGTCGGGGCGCTTGCCGGCGAGCCGGGCGGGAAGCCCGACGTTCTGGGTCACGGACAGGTAGGGCATCAGGTGAAAGGCCTGGAACACGAACCCGATCCGCTCCCGACGCAACCGGGTGCGGCGCTCCTCGTCCCAGTCGGTGACGTCCTCGCCGCCGATGGCGACGCGTCCCGAGGTCGGTCGGTCGAGGCCGGCGGCGCAGGCGAGGAGCGTGGACTTGCCGGACCCGGACGGGCCCATCACTGCGGTGAAGGTGCCGCGCCGGAAGGCGAGGTCGATGCCGGCGAGGGCGGCGATGGCGGCATCGCCGGTCCCGTAGGTGCGGGTGAGTTCGTGCACGGCGAGGGCCGGTGCAGCGTCGTTGCGGGGGTGGGACATGGGGGCTCCTGAGCTCGTCGGAATCGGTACTCACGACGCTAGAAAGATCCGGAGTCCGGATCGATGGGCCTGAACCGCCAAGCAGGGGTGGGGTTTCCCCTACCCCTGTCGCCACCACTGCCACGCGGGGGCGATTGTCGGCACGGCCCCGAGGCACGAGACAATCGGTCATGCCTACTGCGAGCACCGCCGACCGTTTGCTCGACGCCCAGGTCGCCTGGCTCCTGACCCGGATCACCGGTGCGGGCCTGGCCGATGTCGTCGCCGAGGACATCGACGACCTGCTCGACGCCGGGTCGCGCCTGTCGGTGACCGACCTGGTCGACCCCGCGCCCGTCAAGGAACTGATCCGGCTCGTGCTGCAGCGGGTGCCCGCGAGCGCCGCCGCCAGCACCGTGGTCGGCATCGCCGCAGACGTCGCCTACGACGGCCCGAAGACGCCGTTCGCCGTGGCGGACGTGCTCAATCGCGACCACGTCGACGCCCTGCTCTCGGAGCTGCTTGCCCGCCCCGACCTCGCGGCGAAGTTCCTCGACAAGGTCGCCGAGAGCCCGCTCGCCGCGTCCGTGGCCGCCCGCTTCGTGACCAGGATCGTGGGCGACGTACTCGCCACGAACCGCGCCGTCGCCGAGAAGATCCCCGGCGTCGGCTCCCTGGTCTCGCTCGGCAGCAGCGTCGCGCGCGGCGTCGCCGGCGCGGCCGACAAGCAGTTCGAGGCGCTCCTCGGCGACACCGCCGGCAAGGGTGCGACGTTCGCGATGCGCCGCCTCAACAAGCTCCTCGTCGAGACACTCTCCGACCCGGCGGCCCGCGAGGCCGCCCTCCAGGTCTTCGACCTGTACGCCGACCACCCGCTCACCAACCTGCACGAGGTGGGCGAGCGTGAGGACATCCACCGTGTCGCCGGACTGCTGCAGGACATCGCGATCGCGGGCGCTGCCTCGGAGCCGGTCCTCGCGCTGGCCGATGCACTCGTTGACGGCTTCTTCGCCGTGTACGGCGACCACCCGATGTCGACGCTCGTCGACGACCTGGGCCTCACCCGTGACGAACTGGTCGGCCAGGCCACGGCCCTGCTGCCCGGTCTGCTGGCGAAGGCGGTCGAGTCCGGCGAGGCCGAGCGGCTGATCCGTGCGCGGCTCGCGCCGTTCTACGCCTCGCCCGAGGTCGCGGAGATCCTCGGCTCCTGAACGGCCCGCGTCAGCGCGGGTCGAGCGCTGTGGCCTCGCGCACCCATTCCCAGATCGTCGCCACGTCGGCCGGTGTCGCCACCGTCGCTGATCGGTAGCTGGTCGGGCGGACCTCGCGGTCATGCCAGAACTGCCCACCCGTCGGCGCGGGTTCCGTGGCGGCGAGCCAGGTGATCGTGTCGGCCCCAGCGGCCGGGGCACGCAGGACGACGCGGGTGACCAGACGGAACGCCGGCAGCGCGCTGGCGACGCCCGGGGTGTCCGCCCAGCCCGGATGCATGGCATGGACGGCCGTGCCGTGGGCCCTCCAGCGCTCGGTGAGCAGCGGGACGAGCTCCACCTGCATCCGCTTCGAGCGCGCATAGGCCACCGCACCGCGGTATTCGCCCTGAGTGAAGTCGGGGTCGCCGACCGGCAGGGCCTGGGTGTACATGCCGCCCGAGGCGACCAGGACAACCCGCGCACCGCCCGCGGCCCGGCCCAGGGCCGGCAGAAGCAGGTCGGTCATCAGCACCGGGCCGAGGACGTGGGTGGCGACCGTCAACTCGTGGCCCTGGGCCGAGGTGGTGCGCTCGGCGGGCAACACACCGGCGTTGTGGACCACGACGTCCAGGGCACTGCCGTCGCGTTCCAGTCGCTCACCGAACCCGACGGCGAAGCGACGGACGGAGTCGAGGTCGGACACATCGCACTCCTCGACCTCGAGCAACGCCTCGATCCCCTCCTCGCGCAGGGTCGCCGTGATGCGCTCGACCGCCTCACGGGCGCGACCTTGCGAGCGCACGACGAGGTGCACGATGGCGCCGAGCCGAGCCAGGTCGAGCGCCGTCGCCTCACCGAGACCTCCGCCCGCACCGGTCACGACGGCGCGCTTGCCGGCCAGGGAACCGGGAGCGGGATCTCCGACCCAATGGCGGCGACGCAGCCGGTGGCCGATGGCGGAGTAGCCGGGCACGACGAGCCGGTCGAGCAGGCGGTCCAGGCCGGTGTCGGAGCCCTTCCCCGTCATCGGGCAGACCTCGCGTCGGGCAGGCTCGAGCGGCGGAAGAGCGGCGGCAGGTAGCGCACCATCAACGTCGACCAGGTGAGGTGCGTGATGGTGGGGGCCTGGACGCCGCCGGAGGCGCGGCGCTGCAGGCCGAACAGCGTGCCCATGACGGTTGCCGCAAGCACCAGCGCGGGGTTGCGGGTCGTCGTGGTCGCCACGGTGTACACCGCCGTCGACGCGAGGGCCGGGCGACGATCGCCGAGCGCTGCATAAAGGGCCCCGCGGAAGAAGATCTCCTCGCCCAGGCCGTTGGCCAGTGTGGTGAGGAGAACCAGACGGTCGTCCCCCTCGTCGGCGAAGAGCAGCACCCGCGCGATCGCCGCGTCCAGCGGCGGGATCCGGCGCGCGACGAGGGCCGCGGCATAGAAGAAGGCAAAGGCACCGACCCCCGTGGCGACCGGGGTGAGGACGGGCCGGCGCAGCGTCGAGTCCCGGGTCTGGATCCAGCCCAGGTGGAGCGGCCCCGAGGCCAGGCCACCGACCGTCCAGATGCCTGCCACCGCCGCGGTGGAGAGGTAGAACTCCCTCGAGCCGGGACGAGTCGAGAGCGACGCACCGAGGAGCCCGGCACCGACCAGGGAGGTCCCGCCGACCACTTTGCGCCGCCGCTGCACGACCTCGCTCGACTCACGGCCCGCTGCGGCCACCACGTGCGTGAGCGGCATCGGCAGGCGGGACTCGAGCTGCCTGCGCAGCCATCGCCGACTCATCGTGTTGCGGCCCGCTCCGCAAGCGCGAACCGGACAGCGTCGTCGTACCCCATGGGCTCGAACGGTACGACGTCGCGGACGGAACGGTCGCGGACGACGACCTCGTTGACCATGGAGTCGATCAGGTTGCGTCCCGCACGAGTGTCGACGTCGGTGACGAAGGACAGCCAGCGCGAGGACAGCCCGGGCGTGAGAAGCGGGACCGGCAGGATCGGCAGTCGACGGCCCTCGACCGCGGCGACGCGCTGGAGCATCTCGAGGTACTCGAGGACATCGGGTCCACCGATCTCGAAGACCTTGCCGCGAGCGTCGCGGTTGTCCAGCACTCCCACGAGGTAGCGCACCACGTCACCGACCGCGATCGGCTGCGTGCGGGTCCGCACCCAGCGGGGCGTGATCATCGCAGGCAGGTGCTCCACGAGCTGGCGGGTGATCTCCCAGGAGATGCCGCCGTGGCCGACGATGATCCCGGCACGCAGCACCGTCACGGGCACACCGGCATCGGCGAGCAGGCCCTCGACCTCGCGTCGGCTGCGCAGGTGCGCGGACAGGGCGTCCTGGTCGTCGCCGAGACCACCGAGGTAGATGATCTGGTCCACGCCCGCGCCGGCCGCCGCCTTCCCGAAGGCGGTGGCGGCATCGGCGTCACGGGACTCGAAATCGGCCGAGTCGAGCGAGTGCACCAGGTAGTAGGCGGCCGAGCAGTCGCGCAGTGCCTCGGCGAGGGAGCCTGGGTCGCCGACGTCACCGCGGACGGCCGTGCCGGGCCCCTCATGGCGATCGGGCTTGCGGGTCATCACCCGGACGTCGTACCCGGCCTCGACCAGCGTCGCCACCAGACGCCGCCCGACGAAACCGGTTCCGCCGGCCACCAGGACAGGTCCCCTGCCGTTCGTCATCGGGTTCTCCCGGCCGTCGCGCTGCGCAGGGCTGTCGCCACCAGGTTTGCAGTACGACGGCCGGACACGAGCGCCCCCTGGATCGAGCTGGTGTCGCGGTGGTCCCCGGCGACCCAGAGCCGATCCGGGATCACCTCCACGGGCTTGCGGAGCGGGTGCGGCGCGGTCATTGCGGGCAGCGCATGCGGGACGTCTCGGGTGGCGACGAGCTCCCAGTCGCCGCCCGGGGCCTGGTGCAGCTCGCGTGCCGCGGCCTGGGCGGCAGCGGCGTCGAGGACCGGACGGCCGGTGGCGTGCAGGACTGAGGTCGCGACGAGAGCGCGGCCGTCGGTCGAGTACTCGGGCGCGGAGGCGGTGAGGACGACGGAGTTGACGACACCCGAACCGTCGGCGTCGAGGGTGAGGAGCGGGTCGATGTCGGCCCAGGGCGCAGCGGCGAAGTAGTACGTCGTCACGGCCCGCGCCGCCGGCGGTGCACCGAGCTCGGGGAGCAACTCGTGCGCAGTCCAGGGGTCAGCGGCCACCACGACGCCCCGCGCCTCGAGAACCGGGCCGTCCGCCAGCGCGACGCCTCCCTCGACAACGCTGGCCACCGGGGTGCCCAACCGGACGGTGCCGGCGGGCAGTTGGCGGGCGAGCTCCTCGGGCAGGGCCTGCATTCCGGCCGCAGGCACCGCGGAGTTGCCGTGCACGAACATGCGCATCATCAGGTCGGTGAAGACCCGCGAGGTCGTGATCTCGGCCTCGAGGACCACGCCGGCGAAGAAGGCCGTGAGTACGTCATCGACGACGTCGTCCGGCAACTGCGCCCACGCGGCCCGGGCCTCGACGTCGGCCCTGCCCTTGATCGTCGACGGGCGGGCCGCAACACTGCTCGCCACGTAGCGGGCGAGGGCGACCTTCGAACGCAGACCGACGACCGACGTCGTGAGGTCGCCGAGAGCCGCACCGGGCGATGCCAGCGGGTGGCGGATGTCGTGCAACGCGCCCTGGCGCCGGATCCGGACCCCGCGAGGCAACCGGCGCAGGGCGAGTCGATCCACGTCCACGCCTGTCTGCAGTGCGGGGTAGGCCGTGTTGAGCACCTGGAAGCCCCGGTCGATGGTGAACCCGTCCACGACATCGGTGCGGATCCGTCCGCCGACCGCCTCCGCGGCCTCGAGTACGACGACCGGGACCTGCTCCGCATGCAGGCGCGCCGCGCAGGCCAGGCCGGCGAGTCCGGCGCCGATGATCACGACAGGAAGGTCGGTGGTCAGCATGCGTGCTCCGTGATGGTGGTGGGCGGGTGCTGGAAGCGGTGGTGGTGGCCAGCGGCGATCAACCAGGCAAGGGGTGAGAGACCGGACGCAGGGTGCTGGTCCGCCGTACGCCAGGCCTCGAGGTAGATGAGCCGCGTGAAGTCCGTGGCCGCATCACGATCCCCGCGGCGACAGGCGAGCGCGTAGCGAAAGGTGATCGGGCTGGTGTGGTCGTAGAACGCCACGAAGGCGGCGACGTCGCCCGCAGCAGCGCGAGCGAGGAGGCCGGCGAGGTCGCCCTGCTGGTCGCTGTTCACGAATATAGTTAAACACAAACCTAAACAATCTGCTTAGATTAGGCTGTGAGCATGGATCAGAGCGACGCGATCGCACCGGCAGGGGCACACCTCGACCTCACCATCGGCGACCTCGCGCAGCGCACCGGTCTGACGCAGGCCGTCATCCGCACGTGGGAGGTGCGCCACGGATTCCCCGTGCCGCGGCGTCTCGACAGTGGCCACCGCCGCTACTCAGCGGCCGACGTCGCCGCGATCCAGCAGATCCTGCGCCGCAAGGATGCCGGCGTGCGGCTCGACGCGGCCATCAACGAGACCGTCAGCCACCAGGCGCCGACCAGTCCCTCGATCTTCGCCGAGCTCCGTCGACGCCACCCGACGCTCGTCGCCCAGCGCCTGCGCAAGACGACCCTGCTCGGCCTGTCCCACGCGATCGAGGACGAGTGCTGCGCGACCGCGGACCGGCCGGTCCTGTTCGGCGCCTTCCAGCGCGCGGAGTTCTACGATCCCTCTGCTGCCCGCTGGTCCGAACTGGCCCGGGTGGCTCGTTCCGCAATGGTCTTCCTCGATGCACCCCGGCCGACATCGGCGACGACGCCCGTCCAGATCCACCTCGCCGATGACGCTCCGCTACGACGCGAGTGGGCGGTCGTGTGCGACGCCCAGGACAGCACCGCCTGCCTCTCGGCCTGGGAACTGCCGGGCCAGTCCGGGGTCCCCGACCGGGACCGTGTCTTCGAGGCCGTCTGGACGGTCGACCCCCACGCCGTGCGCGCCGCCGCCCGCGTGGCCGCCCAGGTTGCGGCCGACACCGGCAACGCGGCCGCCCACCGGCTCACGCTGGAACTGGCGGACCCGCCCGTGCGGCGCTCCAGCGAGGCGCAGGCAGCCACCGCGCTCTTCAACCGCGCGATCGCGTACGTCGACCGCCTCCGCTAGATCATTCGACGGGCGTCCCCAACACCCTCTCGGGAGTCATCGGCAGTTGGCGTACCCGCTTGCCGGTGGCGGCGAAGACGGCGTTGCCGACAGCACCGCCGATGGTCCCGATGGCAGGCTCACCAGCACCCCAGGCCGGTTCGTTCGGCCGGTCGATCAGGATGCACTCGATCGTGGGCACCTCGTTGAACCGGATCACCTCGTACTGCGTGGTGACGTTGAAGGGCGGAGCGATCTGCCAGACCACGCTGGTCACGCCGTTGGCGTTGTAGACGACCTCTTCATGGGTGGTGCGACTGATGCCCTGGATGACGTTGCCCTCGATCTGGTTGCGCAGCCCGTCCGGGTTGATGATCAGGCCACAGTCGTGTGCCACCACGACCCGAGTGACCCGCACCTTCCCGGTGACCGGGTCGACCTCGACCTCTGCATAGGTCGCCGCGTAGGCGTTCTCCTCCTCGTACTGCTGGAAGCCGAGGCCTGCGCCGACGCCGTTCCCGCCAGCAGGACGGCTGTCCCAGGCGCTCTGCAGGGCCGCGACCACGGCGTGGGCGCGTGGGTCGCCGGCCAGGGCGTTCAACCGGATCTGCAGAGGGTCCTGGCCGGTGGCGTGCGCGACCTCGTCGAGGAAGGACTCGTTGGCGAACGAGTTCGAGAACCCGCCCAACGAGCGCAGCGCCGTGGTGCGCAGGAACTTGTACGTCAACGGAGCCGCCGCAACTCTGGACGTGGCCCCGAGCGTGGAGAAGCTTCTCACCAGCTTGGCGTCGGTGAGGCTGTCGGCGAACTCGTAGGTCACCGGTGCGTTGCGTCCCGAGGAGTTGTTCGAGTTCGCAGGGAGATCGGCGGGCAGCGAGCCCTTGAGGGTGCCCGCCAGGAGCGTGCCGGCGTTGTTGTTGCCGGGTCGGCTGTTGGCGGTCAGGGCATAGAGCCGGTGGTGCCACGCCACCAGACTTCCACCGGTGATACCCGCCTCCATGTCGTGAGCGGCGGCCTCCCCGAGCGGTTCCCAGCCGTGCTCGTTCTGCCGGGTCCACTGCAATCGCACGGGCTTCTTGACCGCCTGCGAGAGCAGTGCAGCATCAGCTGCGGCGTCGTCGACCCCGTCATGGCCGTAGCAACCAGACGCCTCCTCGTAGCGCACATGGACCTTCGAGGCGTTGCCGGCGCCGAAGAGCAGCGTGGCGATCGCCCCCCGCAGGTTGTAGACGTTCTGCGTCCCCGACCAGACGGTGGCCTGGATTCCGGTGACCGGGTCCGGCGCCTCCTTCACGTCGGCGACCGCGCAGGAGGCACCCATCGCCGCGTGCATCTGGTACGGCGTGAAGTAGGACGCCGTCAGCTGCTGCTCCGCAGCGGCGTATGCCGCGGCGAAGTCGCCATGGGCGTCGTCGTTGAAGGTCCCGTAGTGGTTCGCGGGATCCTTCAGCTCGCTCTCCAGCGTCGCCATCGGCGCGAGTGCCGCGCCGGCGGTCCACTGGACCACGATCCCGGTGGCGGGCGCGGCGATCAGCGAGGCGGCGTACTCGGTCTCCGCGACGACGCCCACGAAGTTGTCCTGCTGCACGACAGCAACGAAACCCGGGATCGCCTCTGCCCTGGCCATCTGAGTGATGGCGGAGAACTGGGCGTTGCGTCCGTTCGGCCTGACCACGCGACCGTGCAGCATGCCGGGCAGGGACAGGTCGGAGACATAGGTGAAGGTGGCCAGCGCCTTGCCGGGGATGTCGACCCGGGGCACCGACGTACCGACGATCTTGTAGCTCGACGGAGAAACCACGGGAGCGGTTGCCGAGGTGGTGAGGAGTACGTCGGGCCCGGTCAGCAGCTTTTCGTAGGTCACCGACTTGGCGGTGCCGTTGACGGTGAACTTCCCCTTGGTCGCGGTGATCGAGCTCGCCGGCGCCTTGAGGTACGCCGCGGCCTTCGCCAGCAGCGCCTGGTACGCCGTCGCGGCGGCCTGACGGAGCAGGGGACCACCTTGCTGGATGGACTTGCTGCCCACCGTCCCGGCGGCCGGCGTGCGCACCGTGTCGCCCTGGATGAACTCGACCTTCGCCATGCCGAGCCGGAGCTCCTCGACCACGATCTGGGTGAGAGCCGTCTGGACCCCCGTGCCGAGCTCGACGCGGGCGCTGAAGATCGTCGTTCCCTTGGCGGTGAGGATCAGCCAGGCGTCGTCAGCTCCGGCGTGGGTGGTCGGGTCGATCCGGAGTTCGCCGCGGTTGGCTGCGATGGCGTCGGCGACACTCACCCCCAGCGCCTCCGCGAGGGCAAAGCCCACCACGAGCGAGCCGGTGCCCTTGAGCACCATCCGGCGGGTCACGCTGGAGGTGGTCATGACGTCATCTCCACGGCTGCGGCGTGGATCGCGTCGAGGATGCGGTTGTGCGCTCCGCACCGGCAGACGTAGTTGAACGGGTTGCCCTCGCTCGCCCCGGACAGGAAGTCCGCAGTCTCCGCCCTGCTCGGCACCGAGCTGTTGCCCGACGCCATGCGCGACTCGATCCAGCCGACGGCACCCATGATCATGCCGTTGATGCAGAAGGCGCACTGCGCGGCCTGTTTGTCGATGAACGCCGCCTGCATGGGATGTGGATCATCCACGGTCCCGAGTCCGTCGAGGGTCCGAACGGTTGCCCCTTCGGGGACGGCGGCCAGGGGCACGATGCAGGATCGCGAGATGACACCGTCCACCAGCACGGTGCAGGCGCCGCACTGGGCCACCCCGCAGCCGAACTTGGGCCCGATCTGGTCGCACTGCTCACGGAGTGCGTACAACAGTCGTTCGGTGTCGTCGGGCACCGCTACCGTCACCGGCTGCCCATTGAGTTCGAGGTTGCGCGTCAAAGGGTTAGGCACGAGTCAGCCCCCATAGCTGTCTCCGGTCCGCTCACTGGGGTCCCGGCGGACGTGCCCAAGGTAACTACGAGGAGCATCGATCTCAATGGCCCAATGTGACCAGTGTCGCCTGGCTCGAATCGCTGGCAGGGTGGACGGGTGACCGCTCCACGAGGCGCCCATGCGTGAGGTGATGCCCGCTCTGCTGGACTGGTGGCGCGCGGGCGAGCCGGTCGCCATGGCCACGGTCGTGGCCACCTTCCGGTCGGCACCTCGCCCGCCGGGGGCAGCCATGCTCGTCGGCCCGGACGGATCCGCGGTCGGTTCGGTCTCCGGCGGTTGCGTGGAGGGTGCCGTCTTCGAGCTCGGCCAGGAGGTGCTCGCCTCCGGCGTACCGACCCTGCAGCGGTACGGCGTCTCGGACGATGACGCGTTCGCCGTCGGCCTGACCTGCGGCGGCATCCTCGACGTGTACGTCGAGCGGGTGGACCAGCAGTCCTTCCCGGAACTCGGCGCACTCGCCGACGACGTGGACGCCGGTCGACCGGTCGCGCTGATCGCCATCGTCGACCACCCGGACCCGACGTACGTCGGCCGCCGGGCGGTCCTGCGCGACGCCGGCCTGGTGGGCTCCCTCGGCAGTCGCCGGATCGACGACGCGGTCCGCGACGACGCGCTCGGCCTGCTCGCCACCGGGACGAGCGGCACCCTGACCTACGGCCCCGACGGAGAGCGCCGCGGCGAGGGGATGCGGGTGTTCGTGTGGGCGTTCGCCCCGAAGCCACGGATGCTGGTGTTCGGCGCCATCGACTTCGCTGCTGCCGTGGCCCGTGTCGGCGGGTTCCTCGGCCATCACGTGACAGTCTGCGACGCCCGACCGGTCTTCGCCACCACCAGCCGCTTCCCCGGGGCCGACGAGGTCGTGGTGACCTGGCCGCACAAGTACCTGCGCGCCGAGCAGGAGGCGGGCCGCCTCGATGCCCGGACCGTCATCTGCGTGCTGACCCACGACCCGAAGTTCGACGTACCGCTGCTCGAGGTGGCGCTGCGCCTGCCCGAAGTCGGCTACGTGGGGGCGATGGGGTCCCGACGGACCCACGACGACCGGATGGCCCGGCTCCGGGAAGCCGGACTGACCGACGCCGAGCTCGACCGGCTGCACTCACCCATCGGCCTCGACCTCGGCGCGCGCACCCCCGAGGAGACCGCGATCAGCATCGCGGCCGAGATCGTCGCTGGGCGCTGGGGCGGTTCCGGCCAGCCCCTGAACGGCACGTCGAGCCGGATCCACCACGGTTCCACCCCAGACCCGGTCTGAGCGCCGTTAGGAATCCGTGCTGGACGAACTTGCTCCCCGGGATGGAGTCGAACCATCGTCGCTAGTCCTGATTCAAAGTCAGGCGGGCCCTGCCGGCAGACCAACCGGGGATTGCGAGGCCAAGCCTAGAGCGCGTGCGTCGTACCTGACGAAACGGTTGCCTTCCGCGAGCGGAGAGGACAGTTTCGTCAGGTACGACGGCGATGCGACTCAGGCGTTCGGCACCAGGCAGAGCAAGGTGTCGCGCTTCTTGTAGTCCAGCGGCTGCGCGCCGTTGGCGCAGGCGGTACCGGACTTGCCGACGCTGGAGACCAGCGCGACGTCGGCGTCACCCTTGTTGGCCGCGCACTCGACCTTCGAGCTCTCGGTGGCGGTCAGCCGGAAGCAGTCGCCCTTCGCGGCGTTCAGACCGAGGCACAGCTCGGCCACGTTGCCCGAGTCCGCCTTGCCGACCGAGATCGACAGGGTGTCCTCGCTCGGGTCGCAGTCACCCTTGTTGCCCGTGACCTTGAAGGTGGCGTCCGCGTCGCCGCAGTCCTTGTCCTCGGTCTTGGCGTTGACGGTGCCCGTGACGGTGATGCACTCGCCGACCTTCGGGGCCTGCGCTTCGGCGACCTTCTCCGATCCCTTGCTGAGGACGAATGTCGCGACGATGGCGATCAGGATCGCGACGCCGACGCCGCCGAGTTTGACGATCAGGCTCTTGCCCATGGGGGGTTCCCTCCGAGTGTGAAAAGGGTGGTCCCGAGCCCCCCTCAGTGAATTCTCAGGATCACCCTAAGGGCAGGGGGTCTGAAGTGCGTCAGCGCAGCAGGTCACGCCCGATCACCATCCGTTGAATCTGGTTGGTTCCCTCGAAGATCTGGGTCACCTTTGCGTCGCGGAACATCCGCTCCACGGGGTACTCCCGCGTGAAGCCGTTGCCGCCGAGCACCTGCACCGCGTCGGTGGTCACCCGCATCGCGGCGTCGGATGCGGTCAGCTTGGCGATGGACGCCTGACGCGAGTACGGACGTCCGGCATCCTTCAGTCGCGCAGCGTGGAGGTACGCCGCCCGCGACCGTTCGACGTCGGCGGCCATGTCGGCCAGCAGGAACTGCAGGCCCTGGAACTCCCCGATCTTCTGGCCGAACTGCTCCCGCTCGCGCGCGTACGCAACCGCGTGCGCCAGTGCACCCTGGGCGATGCCGGTCGCGACAGCGGCGATGCCGAGACGGCCGGCGTCGAGGGCCGACAGGGCCACCTTCATGCCCGCGCCCTCGTCGCCGATCAACTGGGCTGCGGGCACCCGGGCGTCGTCGAACAGCACCTGCGTGGTGACGTCGCAGTGCAGGCCCATCTTCTTCTCGGGGGCACCGAAGGTCATCCCGGGCGTCCCGTCCTCCACGACGAAGGCCGACAGACCGCGCTTCGGGTCCTCGGAGGTGCGGGCGAACAGCACGTAGTAGTCGGCACAGGACCCGTTGGAGATCCACTGCTTGGTGCCCTTGACGACGAAGTCATCGCCGTCGCGGCGGGCCGACGTCCGGATGCCGCTGACATCGGACCCGGCCTGCGGCTCGGACAGGCCGTAGGCACCGAGCCAGTCGCCCGAGAGCATCCGGGGCAACCAGGTCTCGCGCAGTTCGGGCGACCCGTTGGCGGCGACCACGGTGCCCGTGAGCGCATGCACGCTGACACCGACCCCGACGCTCGGCCACACCGTGGCGATCTCCTCGACGACCTGGAGGTACACCTCGTAGGGCTGGTTCCCGCCGCCGTACTCCTCGGCGAATGGCAGGCTCAACAGGCCGGAGCGACCGAGCAACCGGTACGCGGCTTCAGGGAACTCGGCCCGTTCCTCGGCCTCGGCGACCTGCGGCGCGAGCTCCTTCGTGGCGATCTCGCGGGTCAGGGCGAGCAGTTCCTCTGCTTCCTCGCTGGGCAGCAGTCGGTCGACGGTGGTGGCCATGCAGGCAGCCTATGAGTAGGTCAGCTCGACCCAGTCGTCGACGTCGTAGCGGCCGTTGGTCTGCAGCGTCACCGACTGGATGCCGACGGGACGTCCCTCGCGGTAGGTGATCAGCGCGACGCCGGCAGCCCGGCGGAGCTTGCTGCCGATGGCGATCGCGTACGCAGCGCCGCCGGTGGTGCCGACGGTGTAGGTGTAGCCGGTGGTGTCGTTCTCGCCGATGACCGCGGTGGGGCCGTCCTGGACGTGGGTGTGGCCACCGACGACGAGGTCGACGCAGCCGCGGGCCAGTGCGTCGTCGCCGAAGTCGGCGTCATGGACGAGGATCGTGTTGACCCGTTCGCCGCGTTCGTCGGCGTCACAGGCCTCGTCGGTGAGCCGCTGGGCCACCTCGGACGACGTCAGGCCCGTCTCGTCGCGCCAGTTGCCGAGCCCACTGGACCGCGGGTCGTCGACACCGAGCAGGCGCGCGTTGCCCGGGCCGTCGATCTCGGCGCCGTCGAAGTAGGTCCAGCCCTGCTCCTCCATGTGGCCGCGCACGAAGGTGCCGTTGTCGTGGTTGCCGGACACCGCCCAGCGGCCGTCGAAGTCCTCGAACGCGGCGCCGAGGGAGTCGAGGGAGAAGGCCTCCCAGCGCTCCCCTGTCGACGTGTCGTCCCCTGCGTTGAAGACGTTGGTGGCGCCCCCGGCCTTGGCAATGGCGCGGGCCACCTTGTCCATGCCGACGTTGTCGTGACGATCCGAGACCAGCAGGACGACCGTCTCGTCGGCGTCCGGTTCGCGCAGCTCGAGGTCGGCCGCGTCGTCGGTGGCCTTCGAGTAGAACGCCAGTCCCTGCTGGTAACTGCTGACCGCGCTGGCGATCAGCCGACGGGTCTGCCCGGTGGAGGCATCGCCGAGGACCAGCACGTCGCGGGCCTGTTCCGGCAGGGGTACGGCGGTGCCCACGAAGTCCTGCAGCGAGGACCAGTTCTCGACCGGCGGATCCTGCTGGCCCCAGCCCGTGGGTACGGCGACCGCGGCCACCACCACGAGCAGGACGGTCGCGCCGATGGCGCCCTTGCGCGTGGGCAGGGCGCTGACCAGTCCCCGCCGTCGCTCCGGCCCGATGGCCGCCCACATCAGCAGCGGGACCGCGCCGATGGCCGCGCCCTGGACGAGGGCGGCAAGTGCCATCGAGGTCACGGCGCGCTCGACCACGGCGATCTGGCCGTCGGGCTGTGACGCAATGGCGGCATAGCGCGCGGTGAGTTC
This sequence comes from Nocardioides sp. WS12, assembly GCF_014108865.1. Taxonomy (NCBI): domain Bacteria; kingdom Bacillati; phylum Actinomycetota; class Actinomycetes; order Propionibacteriales; family Nocardioidaceae; genus Nocardioides; species Nocardioides sp. WS12. The sequence goes on from NZ_CP053928.1 coordinate 4,760,054, forward strand.
GGGCAGGGACGCCGTGTCGCTCTTGCCGAGCTGGACCTCCACCCCGATCTTCGAGGGCGAGGGCACCCACAGGTCCGGCAGCACCGGGCCGGTGCGCAGCACGACGTCACCCGAGAAGTCCGGGCTGATCGTCGCTTCGTGGCTGGCCAGGTCGATCTCGCGCTCGCTGCCGACGAAGATCGTCGCCGCGATGCAGATCGACAGCACGATCCAGATCCCGACATAGGTCAGGACCTTGAGGACCCGCAGGGGCGAGATCGGAGGAATCGTTACCTCCGGCTCCGGGCCTCCGCGACGGCGTAGAGCGCGACCGACGCGGCCACTCCAGCGTTGAGGGACTCGAGGACCCCCGCCATCGGGATCGAGAGCAGTCGGTCGCAGTTCTCCGCCACCAGGCGGGCCAAGCCGTCGCCCTCGGAACCGATGACGAGCACCAGCGGACCCTTGACGAGGTCGGTGTCAGCGACGAGTTCTGGGAGGCTCAGGTCGCCGTCGGCGGCCAGGCCGATCACGAAGCATCCGGCGTCCTGGTAGGCCTTGATCTGGCGGTTCAGGTTCACCGTCTGCGCGACGGGGCAGCGGGCGGCAGCACCGGCCGACGTCTTCCAGGCCGATGCGGTCATCGACGCGGCGCGACGCTCGGGAATCACGACGCCGTGCGCGCCGAATCCGGCAGCGCTGCGGACGATTGCGCCGAGGTTGCGCGGGTCGGTGATCGAATCGAGCATCACGATGAGCGGTGCCTCGGCAGCTTCGGTCGCCGCGTCGAGCAGGTCGTTCGGGTCGGCGTACTCGTAGGGAGGGATGCGCGCGGCGATGCCCTGGTGGACAGCCTTGTCGGTGAGCTTGTCGAGCTCGGTGCGGCTGACCTCCATGAGGCCCACACCCATCTCCGCAGCCAGGCGGAAGACCTCGCGCAGGCGGGTGTCGCGCTCGGTGTTGTCGGCGACGTAGACCGACGTGATCGGAACCTTCTCGCGCAGCGCCTCGAGCACGGAGTTGCGCCCAGCGATCCACTCGGCGTCGCTGGTCTTGCGGCCGCCGCTGCCGGCTCCGGCGCGCTTGGCCTGCCGCTTCTTGTACTCCTCGGCCTTGTGCGTCTTGTGGTACGGGCGGTCGGCCGCCTTCGGCGTCGGGCCCTTGCCCTCGAGTCCGCGGCGCACCTGGCCACCGGACCCGGCCTGCGGCCTCTTGCTCGACTTGCGGATCGCGCCCTTGCGGCTCGAGTTCCCAGCCATGTCAGTTTCCTTGCTTTCGGTGGATCGCCCGGACGGGTTTCGAAGCTCGCTGCGCTCGCACCTCAACCACCGACCGTCCAGGTAGGTCCATCAGGGGTGTCGGTGACTTCGATGCCAGCCGACTTGATTCGATCGCGGATCGCGTCCGCGCGTGCCCAGTCCTTGTCGGCGCGGGCCTGCGTGCGCTCGTCGAGGAGTCCGGCGACGAGGACGTCGACCGCAACGGTCAACCTCTCCTCGGTGTCTGTGTTCGTTCGGCTTGCTGCCCAGGCCGGGTCGGCCGGGTCGAGGCCGAGGATGTCGAGCATCGCCCGCACCGAACCGGCGCTGCCGCGCAGCGCTGCGAGGTCGCCACCGGCCAGGAGCTTGTTGCCCTCGCGGGTCACGTCGAACAGGGCGCCCACAGCAGCGGGAGTGCCGAGGTCCTCGTCCATCGCGGTCACGAATTCGGCGCAGGGCATGCCGAGCGGAATGTCCTCGCCCAGCGCTGCCGCCGCGCGCTCGAGGAAGGACTCGATGCGTCGATACCCCGCAGCAGCCTCGTCGAGGGCCTCGAACGAGAACTCCACGTGGGAGCGGTAGTGCGCGGCCGCCATGTAATAGCGCAGCTCGACGCCGCGCACGCGCTGCAGGACCGAGGGAATGCTGAGCGTGTTGCCGAGCGACTTGCTCATCTTCTCGCCCGCGGTGGTGATCCACGCGTTGTGCATCCAGTACGACGCGAAGGAGCCGCCGGCCGCACGCGACTGGGCCTGCTCGTTCTCGTGGTGCGGGAACCGCAGGTCGACGCCACCACCGTGGATGTCGAACGCGGGACCGAGGTACTTGCCGGCCATCGCGGAGCACTCGATGTGCCAGCCGGGGCGACCGCGGCCCCACGGGCTCGGCCACGACGCGGTCTCCGGCTCGGAGTCCTTGCGGCCCTTCCACAGCGCGAAGTCACGCGGGTCGCGCTTGCCGCGCGGGTCGGCGTCGGCCGCGGGCTCCATGTCGTCGATGCCCTGATGGGTCAGTTCGCCGTACGACGACCACGACCGCACGTCGAAGTAGACGTCGCCGGCCGAGGCTGAACCTTCGGGCGCCGCGTAGGCGTGGCCGCGCGCGATCAGTTCCTCGATCAGCACGATGATCTCGGGGACGTGCGCCGTGGCAGCCGGCTCGTACGTCGGCGGGGCGACGTTGAGAGCGGTGTACGCCTTGTCCAGCTCGATCTTCATCGCGTAGGCGAGGTTGTACCAGGGGCGATCCTGCTCGGCGGACTTGGCGAGGATCTTGTCGTCGATGTCGGTGATGTTGCGGATGAACGTGACGTCGTACCCGCGAAAACGCAGCCAGCGCTGGAGGACGTCGAAGTTCACGCCCGACCGGACGTGCCCGACGTGGGGCTCGCTCTGGACCGTCAGACCGCAGACGTAGAGACTCGCTTTGCCCACCTCAAGGGGCACGAAGTCACGCACTTCGCGGGTCGCAGTGTCATAGAGCCTGATCGTCACCCGGCCAGTCTAGGGATTCGAACGGTCAGCCCGCGCATTGTCACCTATGGGGTCAGCAGCCGTAGCCGCCGTCGACGTCCAGCTTCTGGCCGGTGATGAACCCGGCGCGGGAGGACGCGAGGAAGCAGACCGCTTCGGCGATGTCGGCAGCCGTCCCGAAGGTGCGCAGCGGGATGTTGCCGCGGGTCACCTCGAGTGCCTTGTCGTCGAGTTCGCCGGAGGAGATGAGTCGCTCGGCCATCCCGTCGGTGAGCATGCCGGGACCGACGGCGTTGACCCGGACGCCGTACCGGCCCTCCTCGACGGCGAGGCCCCGCACCATGGCCTCGACCGCCGCCTTGGGCGCCGAGGAGAGCCCGTCACGGACCGGGAAGCGGGAAGTCGCGGCGGTCGTGACGGCGGTCAGCGAGCCGCGCGACTCCCGGAGGAACGGCAGGGCGGCGTGCGCGACCGCGAAGAAGCCCGCAGCGTCGACGAGCAACTGCGCCCCCATGTCCGACGGCGCGACGCGGGAGAGATGGACCATCGGTACGTGCGGACCGGCGGCGTGGACGACGGTGTGGAGTCCGTTGAGTTCGGCGGCCGCGTGGCCGACGACCCGCGTCACCTCCTCGGGGTCCCCCAGGTCCAGTCCGTACGACGCCACGCCCACCTCGACCGGACGGGTGCGATGCGTGACGGCGACGCGGGCCCCACGCTCGATCAACATCTCGGCGATCGCGCGGCCCAGGCCGCCGGAGCCACCGATGACCAGGGCCCCGCCTGCGAGGCCGGAGAAGTCAGGCGCGCTCACGCATTCACACTGACGTCGATGGTGTGCCAGCCAGTTGCACCGTCGGGCAGTACGTCGGCGATCGCACCCGTCTGCGCGTTCCCGTCCCTGTCGGTGGCCCGGACCCGGATCTGGTGGTCGCCCTCGTCGAGGTCCACGGTGGTCCGCCACTGCACCCAGGTGTCGATGTTGGGGGTGGCGGCGAGTTCGGTCGGCTTCCACGCGCCGCCGTCGACCTGCACCTCCACGGCCGAGACCCCGGTGTGCTGGAACCACGCGACGCCGGCAACGACGACCTCCCCGGCAGCGACCTCGTCGCCGTCGTGGGGCACCTCGATCTTCGATGCGATCTTGACGGGGCCCTGCTCGGACCAGCCCTTGCCGGTCCAGTACGCCTCGATCTCGTCGAAGCGGGTGACTTCCATGTCGATGACCCATTTGGTCGCGGACACGTAGCCGTAGAGACCGGGCACGATCGTGCGCACGGGGAAGCCGTGCTCGATGAGCAGGGGTTCGCCGTTCATCGCCACCGCCAGCATGGCGTTGCGGTCGTCCATCAGCGCGCCCAGGGGCGTCCCGCAGGTCCAGCCGTCCTCGGACGTCTGGAGCACCGCGTCGGCACCCTCCTGCGGTCCGGCCTCGGCGAGGATCGCAGCGAGCCGGACACCGCTCCACCAGGCGTTGCCGATCAGGTCGCCGCCGACCTCGTTGGACACGCAGTTGAGGGTGATCCAGTCCTGGGTGATCTCGCGGGACACCAGGTCCTGGTAGGTCAGGGTGATCTCCCGATCGACCATGCCGTGGATCCGCAGTTGCCAGTCGGCCGGCTCGATGGTCGGCTTGATGAAGGCCGTGTCGATCAGATAGAAGTCCTCGCTCGGCGTCTGCCAGAGCGAGACGTTGTCGATCTCGAAGCTGGCGCCGTTGGGGACGTCCGGTGCGGTGATGCCCTCGATCCGCAGCAGCCGACGACTCTCCTCGGCGCGACGGCGCGCGCTGCCGGCCAGCCGCCCGATCAGTCCCCCGAAGGCCGCGAACCCGGCGGTGGCACCCGCAGCGATGAAGAAGTGGCGGCGGGTGTGCATCGGCTCGATGGCGGGTTCGTCGCCGTCGGCGACCATCTCCCAGCGGCGCAGCCACTCGGCCAGGATCGCCAGCGCGACGATCCAGCAGAGCAGGCCCACGACGATGGGCGCGAAGTCGATGGGGCTCGGGGTCGGCTTGGCGAGCACCGCGATCACGGCGACACCGGCCAGCGCGCAGAAGCCGATCATCGCGGCCCACCAGCGGGTGCGGGCGAGCCGACCGAGCACCGCGAAGGTGACCGTCAGGAACAGCATGATGCCGAGGACGAGGATCTTCTTGTCGTCCTTGTCGAAGGTGTCGATGGCCCACTTCACGACCGACCCGGGCGTCAGGTCGGCGAAGCCCTCGGCGACCACGACGACCGGGGATTCCCGCACGTGGAGCAACGCCGCCGCGGCGTAACTCAGGGCCAGCCCGACCGCGCCGGACAGGATTCCGGCGAAGGCCCACCAACCGCGGGATGTCTTCACAGGGCCGATTGTCCCTCAGGCATGATCAGGGCGTGAACCCAACCGCCAACGGGAGTGTCGCCGCAGCCCTCGCCGGCCTGCGAACCGGCATCGGCACCGACGTCCACCGCCTCGTCCCCCGCGCGGACGACGACGCCCCGCTGGCGCTCGGCGGGCTGCTCTGGCCCGACGAGGACGTCCGCCTCGAGGGCCACTCGGACGCCGATGTGGCCGCCCACGCGATCTGCGACGCCCTGCTGTCCGCCTCCGGCCTGGGCGACCTGGGCAGCAACTTCGGTACGGCGGAGCCCGAGTGGTCCGGAGCGAGCGGAGCCGCCCTGCTCGGCGAGACCCGGCGCCGGGTCGAGGCGGCCGGGTTCGCCGTCATCAACGTCGCCGTCCAGGTGATTGGCAACCGGCCGAAGATCGGGCCGCGTCGCGCAGAAGCCGAAGCCGCCCTCGGCGACGTGCTCGGCGCGCCGGTCTCGCTGTCCGCCACCACCACCGACGGACTCGGCCTCACGGGGCGCGGCGAAGGCGTCGCGGCAATCGCGAGCGCGCTGATCACGGTCAGCGGCTGACCGTCACGCTTCGTCAGGCGGAGGCAGCGGCGGTCTTGCGATGTCCGACCAGGACGACGCCCTCGACCACCTTGACGTCGTACGCCGGAACGGCGGCGTGGACGTCGTCGAGGCAGCGACCGGTGCGCAGGTCGAACGCGTGCCGGTGGGCCGGCGACGCGACGAACGGGGTCTCCCCGCGACGGCCGACGATGCCCTTGGAGATGCCGCCGATCGCATGGCGTGCGAACGGGTCGTGGTTGCCCAGCGCGTAGACCGCGTCGTCCCCCGTCCGGAAGATCGCGATCGCCTGCCCATGCACGAGCGCGGTCACACCGCGATCGACCTCGAGCTCGGCCATCCGGCAGACCGGCTGCCATTCCTCCACGGCCCCGCGACCTGTCATGCCTGTGAACGTAGGTCGCGGTTGTTCTCGTCAGCGTTTCGCTGTGTAACGGGGAGGAAAACGCTTTCTCCCAGTTGCTCGGCTCCCGACCGTCCTCCGACACCCCGCGGCGGCTAGTCTCGCCCGGTGCCAACTGCTGCAGTGGTCGTACTCGCCGCCGGGAGCGGCACCCGCGTCGGCGCGGACGTGAACAAGGTCCTGCTCAACGTGCGCGACCGGCCGCTGCTGGCCTGGTCCGTCCAGACCGCCCTGTCGTTGCCGGACGTCGACCCGGTCGTGGTGGTCTGCCGTCCGGGTGAGCGCACGACCGTCGCGCATGCCCTTGCTCCCCACGTCGGGGAGCGCGAAGTGCTCCTCATCGACGGTGGCGCCACGCGTCAGGCCTCCGAGCAGGCCGCGCTGGACCTGCTCGCTCCCCGCGTCGCCGCCGGGGACATCGACGTCATCGCGATCCACGACGGCGCCCGGCCCCTCGCCGGCGCCGACCTGTTCGGGCAGGTCATCGCCATCGCCCGCGCGTACGGCGGCGCCGTACCCACCCTCGAACTGGCGGGCCTGTTCCCCCGCTCCGACCACACCCTCGCGGGCGTCCAGACGCCCCAGGCGTTCCTGGCCGCGCCACTGATCGCGGCCTACGCGGCGGCTGCGGCGGCCGGCTTCGACGGAACCGACACGGCGGCAGCGTTCGCGCAGTTCGCACCCGGCGACGGCTCGATCCGGGCCGTTCCGGCCGGGGCGCGGAACCTCAAGGTCACCTTCGCAGAGGACCTGCGCGTTGCGGAGACGCTGCTCGCGCAGTAGTCCGGACCTCAGCGCGGATCGGTCAACGCCGCGAGCACGGCGATGTCCTCGTCCGAGCCCACTCGCCGCGCCTCAGGGGGCGCCTCGACGAACTCGACCCGCTCGGCGCCGTACCGCTCCCGGAGGGCGGCGACCAGTTCCACGAAGTCCGTCGACGGCAGCTGGCCGCCCTCGCCGAACAAGTCCTGGACCACAGAGGCAGGCAGGACGATCGGCGAGCAGATCGCCACCAACTGGTCGCGATCAACCGTTTCGCCCAGGGCTCCGTCCCGGACCACCTTGACCGTGTCGGTGACCGGCCGGACTCCGACGATGACCCGGTCCTCGACCCCAGCCCGGTCGGCACAGCGGGCGAGGAAGGCCGGCGGGGTCATCGGGCACAGCGGATCGTGCAACAACACGGCCTCGTCGCGCTCGGCGACGAACTCCCACGGCACGCTCTGGTCGATCAGGTCAACGCGTGCCTCCCCGGCGGCCCAGGCGGCAGCGGCAACGAGTGATTCACCGTGGATCAGGTGGTACGGCAGGGCGCCCCGGCCCTCGTCGACCACCATCCCCGAGACAGGGGCGTAAATGTCGACGACGTCATACGGATGTGGACTCATCAGAGTCCCACCGTATGACGTCGTCGATGTGGATCAGTTACGAGGCGAGGACTTCGTCCAGGATGGTCTCGGCCTTGTCCTCGTTGGTGTGCTCAGCGAGCGCGAGCTCGGAGACGAGGATCTGGCGTGCCTTGGCGAGCATGCGCTTCTCGCCGGCCGACAGCCCGCGGTCCCTCTCACGGCGCCACAGGTCGCGGACGACCTCGGCCACCTTCATGACATCGCCACTGTGCAACTTCTCGAGGTTCGCCTTGTAGCGACGCGACCAGTTGGTCGGCTCCTCAACGTGCTCGGCCCGCAGAACGCCGAACACACGGTCCAGGCCTTCCTTGTCCACCACGTCGCGGACCCCGACAAGATCGAGGTTGCAGGCAGGAACCCGGACAACCAGGTCCTGCTGGGCGACGATCCGGAGAACGAGGTACTCCCGAGGTTCCCCCTTGATCGTCCGCATCTCGATGTTTTCGATGACCGCAGCCCCGTGATTGGGGTAGACGACCGTTTCGCCGACGGTGAAAGTCATATGTGAAAAGCCCCTTCCTAGGGTGACCTATGCTACCACGCCCGGGGCCAGTCCCAGAAAGCGTTTGCGCAGGTCAGGGCCGTAATGGCTGGCTTGACAACGGGGGTGAGGTGTGTTCGGCCAGCACGGTTGCCCCGTGAGACAGATCACCTGACCGGAGTACGACGACCCCCCACCGGCCAGCGGGACGACACCGATGTGGGACAGACGTTTCGGCGGGCCCGCACACGCGGGGCCGGACCGTGGTCAATACTGCTCGGCATGGCAAAGACGCAGCGTTGGCGACGCGGCCGCCCTGCCGGGGAGGACACCACCTCAGTGGAGGGGGAGGTCGACTCCGCGGAGGAGTCGGCACCCGAGGCGACGGCGGACGACGCCCCCCTGGACACGGAGCTGCCCTCGGACGTGGACGCGGAGCTCGATGGGGACGTCGAGACAGGCGTCGAAGCGGACCTCGACCCCGACACGGAGTCCGACACGGCATCCGAACTGGACACCGCACTCGAGGCGGACCTCGATCCCGACGAGGAGACCGACCTCGATGACGTCGATGACGTCGACGAGCTCGAAGACGTCGAAGACGTCGAAGACGTCGAAGACGTCGAGAACGACGACTTCTACGGCGGCCCCGTGGAACCGGCCTACCCGCCGGCCACCGGCCTGATCGGCGTTCTCTTCGGCGGCCGCAATCCCGCCGAGGTCGTCCCGCTGCAGTTGCTGCAGGCGGCGCACACCAAGCAGGCCATCGGCACCGCCGTCGCGATGGGCCTCGTGGCCGCGATCGCCGGCCGCCCGGCCCGCGAAGCGGGCGTCGTACTGCTCACCGTCCTGGTCGGCCAGACCATCCTCGGCTGGCACAACGACATCGTCGACCGGCAGCGCGACAAGTCCCATGACCTCACGGGCAAACCGCTCGCGATGGGACGGCTCCAGCCCGAGACGGTCTGGTACGCCATCGTGGTCGCGACCCTGCTGCTCGTGCCGCTGGCGATCACCACCGGCATCCGCGCCGGCTGCCTGTACCTCGCGGCGGTCGCCGTCGGGATGCTCGGCAACATCGTGCTGCGGACCGGCTTCTTCTCGTGGTGGTCGTGGGCGGCGTCGTTCGCGCTGCTGCCGGCGTACCTCTCCTATGGCGGATGGGGCGGCCAAGCGGTCGGCAGCGCTCCCGAGACGTCGATCGTGGTCCTCGCCGCCCTGCTCGGTGTCGGCATCCACTTCCTGCGCGCTGTGTGGGGCCTGGTCGCCGACCACGAGGACGGCTGGACCTACCTGCCGCTGAAGTTGGGGCTCAAGCTCGGCGCCACGCGATTGCTGGCCCTCGCGACCCTCTACACCGCGGTGATCACCGTCCTGCTCGTCGTCATGGGCGCCAAGGTCGGCCTCAGCCGCTGACGGGCGTCCCGCACGCAGCAGTCCGAGCCGGACACGTCGTCGGCGCCGGAGACCGCTAGAGTGTGGCCGCTCCCGCGGCGTACGCCACCGGGAGCACCGACCCGGACCCAGGGGCCGTTGCAACGGCCGATGAAGAGAGAGCTGCGGAGGCCTGCCGAGATGCACCACCTGCGCCCGACTGCGATCGCCGGACTGCTGCTGGCCCTCGTGCCCGCCGCCATGACCCTGTCGTCCTGCGGCTTCGACTACCCCACCGACCGCGTCAACACGATCGCGGCCGGTGAGAACAACCGCGACGCCTCCGTGGACGCCCTCGGCATCCGGTTGCTCGCGTCCGCCACGGGCAAGGGCCGCCTGATCGGGTCCCTCGCGAACAACCTCGACGAGAACGCTGCACTGGATTCGGTGACGTCGCCCGAGGGCAAGGCCACCGCGAAGTTCGAGGCCGTCCAGATCCCCGGTCGCGAAGCGGTCAACCTGGCCAAGGACGTCGTCATCCCGGTGACCGGCGACTTCACGGCCGGCGACGTGGTCACCCTCGAACTGGGCTTCAGCACCGGCGAGAAGGTCAGCCTGAACGTTCCGGTCGTCAAGAACTGCTTCCAGTACACCCAGATCCCGACCGAGGCCGCCGAGAGCGAGGCTGCGGAGTCCGAGGAGGGCGAGGCCGCCGACGCTGCCGCCGAGGAAGAGCACGCCGACGAGGAGCACGCTGAGGAGGGCGGCGACGCCCGCTTCAACTGCGCCGACGAAGCCCCCGCTCCGGAGGGCGCGCACTGATGACGTTCACGCTCATCCTGCTCCGCCACGGCGAGAGCGACTGGAACGCGAAGAACCTCTTCACCGGCTGGGTCGACGTGGCCCTGACCGACAAGGGCCGCGCCGAAGCGGTCCGCGGCGGCGAACTGCTGAAGGATGCCGGCCTGCTGCCGGACGTCCTGCACACCTCGCTGCAGCGACGGGCCATCAACACGGCCGCGCTCGCGCTCGACGCAGCCGACCGGCACTGGATCCCCGTGCGCCGTTCCTGGCGCCTCAACGAGCGCCACTACGGCGACCTGCAGGGCAAGGACAAGGCGCAGGTCCGCGAGCAGTACGGCGAGGACCAGTTCATGCTGTGGCGTCGCTCGTTCGACATCCCGCCGCCGCCGCTCGACGACAGCAGCGAGTTCTCGCAGTCGGCCGACCCGCGATACGCCGACCTCGGTGAGGACCTGCCGCGCACCGAGTGCCTCAAGGACGTCATCACCCGCCTGCTCCCCTACTGGGACGCCGGGATCGTGCCGGATCTCCGCGCCGGCCACACCGTCCTGGTCGCCGCACACGGCAACAGCCTGCGCGCGATCGTGAAGCACCTCGACCAGATCAGCGACGCCGACATCGCCGGGCTCAACATCCCGACCGGCATGCCGCTGGTCTACGAACTCGACGAGGACACCCTCGCACCGACCGTTCCGGGCGGGCGCTACCTCGACCCCGAGGCGGCGGCTGCTGCGGCGGCGGCCGTGGCCAACCAGGGTCGCTGAACCTGCAGCACCGAGTCGGCCGTTTCGGTCCGCGCAGGCCGTCCTCCTGATTCAATCTGACGGTGCTTCGACGTCTGCTCTCGGTCCTCGCCCTGTCCCTGCCCCTCGTGGCGACGGGCCTGGTGCCTCTCGCGCCCGCGCATGCGGAGGGCACGCCCGTGGAGACGGGCGTCTACATGTCCGGGGACTCGTGGATCGCCGAGTACGGCGAGCCTGACTCGCTGAAGGTCCGGGTCATCGCCGCAGCCGGGGTGCCCGATGGCCAGGTTTCGGTCCAGATCGACGGTCAGGCCATCGGCGGCGGCACGCTCAGCCCGTTCAACGACGGGATCCCCCACGGGATGGCCGTCGTCCCGCTCCCGTTGCTGGAGGTCGGCGAACACGAAATCGTGCTCTCGTACGCGGGCAACGAGCGGTTCGCGCCGTCCAGCTACACCGACGTCATGCTCGTGTCCAAGGCCGACCCGACCCTGGCGCTGACCGTGTCGCCCGACCATGCCTGGCCCGGCCGGCCCGTGACCCTCACGGCCACCCTCGGCTTCCCGTCGGGCATGGCCGTGCCCACCGGCTCCATCACGTTCCGCGACCAGGGCACGCAGCTTGCGGTCGTTCCCGTCGGGACCGACGGCGCGGCCACATTGACCACGCCCGACCTCCCCGTCGGGGAGCATCAGTTGTCAGCGATCTACACCAGCGACGCCCGCTACGGCTGGGCATCCGCGACGATCGAGTACGACGTCCGGCGGATCGGGACGATCACGGAACTGTCCGTCACCCCGGCCTCTGCGACGTACGGCGACACCGTGCGGATCGCGGCCGTCGTGCGCGCCGACGTCACCGATCTGGGAGCGCCGACGTCCGGAACGGTCACCTTCGAGATCGACGGCCGTGACGTGGAGGTGCCCGTGACGCCGGTCGGCGATCCGAGCGACGGCGTCTCCTCCGCCGTACTCGAGAAGGCGGACCTCGCCACCGGGACCCACCGGATCGAAGCCTCGTACTCGGGCAGCGGCGCCTTCGCCTACAGCACGTCCAGCGATCGGGTCAGCCTGGTGGTCGCGCGTCGTACGACATCGCTCACGGCGGCCCCCGTGTTCCTGGGCCTGAGCCCGTGGCTGCTGCCCAAGGCCGTCCTGCGCGCCACGCTGACGGGCAACGGCCGGGCGATCGCGGGCTACCCGGTCAGCTTCACCACCGGCAAGACCGTTCTTTGCGTGGCCACGACCGATGCCCAGGGCGTCGCCACCTGCGACGCCAACGCCCAGCGACTCGCGTTGACCCTCAACGGCGGGTACGTCGCCGGTTACGCCGGAGACGCGAACAACACCGCGTCGTCAGCACGCGGCAACCTGATCGGCTGATTCAGCCTCAGGCGGCCGGCACCGGGTTGTGCCCGGTCACGACGAAGATGACGCGGTTGGCGATCGAGACCGCGTGGTCGGCGATGCGCTCGTAGTAACGGCCGAGCAGGGCGATGTCGACAGCCGCCTCGACGCCGTGCGACCAGTCGTCGGAGAGCAGTTCGGAGAAGCTGGTACGACGCAACTGGTCCATCTCCTCGTCGTCGCGACCCAGGGCGATGGCCGCCTCGACGTCACGACCGGCGATGACGTCGCACACGCGGGCGACCATGTCCTCGGCCACCTCGGCCATCCGCGTCATCGTCGCGCGGGCCTCTTCGGGCACCGCCACGTCCGGCACCCGGAGGCGTGCGACCTTGGCGACGTGCACGGAGAGGTCGCCCATCCGCTCGAGCTCGGCGACCATCCGCAGCGCTGCGACGACGGTGCGCAGGTCGCGGGCGACCGGCTGCTGCAGGGAGAGCAGGCTGAACGCGTTCTCCTCGACCTGCTCCCGGGCACGGTCGATGGCTGCGTCGTCGCTGATCACCTGCTCCGCGATCGAGGAGTCACCGGTCATCAGGGCCGTGGTGGCCTGGCCGACAGCGACCTGGACCTTGCGGGCAATGCCGGCGAGGTCCTCGAAGATCGCATCGAGCTGGTCAATGTACGCGTCACGCATGAGAGAGACAGTAGGGAACAGAGGTGACCAACCGGCGCATGCCGGTGAACGGGGAGTGAACATCGCGAAGGTCGGGCTCGCCGATTCCCGGCTCAAACCGCGCCGCGCCGTACGATCGAAGCGTGGATCCGACTGCGCAGGCGTTCCTTGCTGCGGTCCTCGGCGCCCTCGTGTCCGGCGGTGCCATGTTCGCCTGGTACCTCAGTGATCGTCAGCAACGACAGTACGTCGCTCCCGAGGAACCGCAGGTTCCGGACGGGGTCGCCGCCGTCCTCTCCGTGCTGCGCAGCAGCGCGGTCGTCGTCGACGAGTCCGACGTCGTCCTCAAGGCGTCCGCGCCGGCGTACGCCATGGGCTTCGTGCGCGGCACCAGCCTGCTGTCGGAGGAGCTCGGCAACCTGATCCGGAAGGTCCGTCGCGACGGGCAGATCCGCGAGACCGAACTGATCGTGCCCCGGGCGGCCGGCGTACCCCGCCACGTCACGGCCCGCGTCGCGCCCCTCGGCTCCCGGCTGGTCCTGGCCCTGGTCGAGGACCGGACGCGCGAGCGCCAGGTCGACGCCGTACGCCGCGACTTCGTCGCCAATGTCAGTCACGAACTGAAGACGCCGATCGGCGCGATCCGGCTCCTCGCAGAAGCCGTCCAGGATGCCTCCGACGATCCCGAAGCGGTCTATCGCTTCGCTTCGCGGATGCTGACCGAGAGCGACCGGTTGTCGCGGCTGATCCTGCAGATCATCGAACTGTCGCGGCTCCAGGGTGACGAGCCGATCGACTCCCCCACCCCCGTCTCCATCGACGAGATCGTCGCTGCGGCTGTCGATGGCAGCAACATGAATGCCACCGCCAAGGACATCTCGATCATCGCCGAGGGCGACGAGGGCCTGAAGGTGCTCGGCAGCGAGAAGCAGGTCAGTGCTGCCGTGGCCAACCTGGTCGCGAACGCCGTGGCCTACTCCGAGCCGAACTCACGCGTCGTCGTCACCCGCAAGCGGGTCGGCTCGTCGATCGAGATCTCGGTGATCGACCAGGGCATCGGCATCCCCGAAGCCGAGGTCGACCGGATCTTCGAACGGTTCTACCGGGTGGACCCCGCCCGCCACCGGTCGACCGGCGGCACCGGCCTCGGCCTGTCGATCGTCAAGCACGTTGCCGCCACCCACGGCGGAGACGTGCGGGTCTGGTCCGTCGAGGGCCAGGGCTCGACCTTCACGCTCTCCCTCCCCCAACACCCCGACCACCACGAGGCCAGGCCGCTCATCCGCCTGGCCCCACTCGCGTCCGACCCGGATTCACCGGGCCGGCGCGCCGAATCACAGGAGAAGTCCCCATGACCCGAGTGCTTGTCGTCGAAGACGAAGAGAGCTACAGCGATGCCCTCGCCTACCTGCTCCGCAAGGAGGGGTTCGAGGTCGCGATCGCCGCGGACGGCAACGAGGCGCTGAAGGAGTTCGACCGCAACGGCGCCGACATCGTGCTGCTGGACCTGATGCTCCCCGGCATCCCCGGCACCGAGGTGTGCCGCACCATCCGCCAGACGTCGAACGTCCCGGTGATCATGGTCAGCGCGAAGGACGACGAGGTCGACAAGGTCGTCGGACTCGAGCTCGGCGCCGACGACTACGTCACCAAGCCGTACTCCCCGCGCGAACTGGTCGCCCGGATCCGCGCTGTGCTGCGCCGCGGCAACGAGGCCGAACTGCTCCCCGACACCCTCGAGGCCGGACCGGTCCGGATGGACGTCGAGCGCCACGTCGTCACCGTCGACGGCATCGAGCAGCGGCTCCCGCTCAAGGAGTTCGAGCTCCTCGAGATGTTCCTGCGCAACCCCGGTCGGGTGCTCACCCGCGGTCAGCTCATCGACCGCGTCTGGGGTTCGGACTACGTCGGCGACACGAAGACGCTCGACGTCCACGTGAAGCGCCTGCGGGCCAAGCTCGAGCCCGAGCCGAGCGAGCCGAAGTACCTCGTCACCGTGCGCGGGCTGGGCTACAAGCTCGAGGTCTGATCAGACCGGCTCGGGGTCGGCCTCGCACTCGAGGGCGATGTCCGCAGCCGGTTCGACGGTCGCGACCGCTGCGCTGCGCCCACCCGCGGCCACCAGGCATCCCACCAGGATCAGCGGGAAGCCGACGATCATGCCGTTGGTGATCTTCTCGTCGAGCACGATCACGCCGAGCACGATCGCCACGGCCGGATTGACGTAGGTGATGATCGTCGAGCGCGTGGGTCCGGCCTCCTTGATCAGATCGAGGAAGATCACGAACGCCAGTGCGGTGCACACCAGGGACAGCACGGCGATGCTGACCCAGGCCTCGGTCGGCAGGCCGGTGGGCGGGTTCGCGATCCCGAACGGTGCGTAGACGACCGCCGTCAGGGTCAACGCGCACGCCATCACGCCGAGTCCGGAGACGTCGGAGAACCAGCGCGCCAGGACCAGCGGCCCGGCGGCGTAGCACACCGCGACACCCAGCATCTCCGCGACCGCGAGCATGTCGAGGTGGCCGAGGTCGAGTCCGACCAGGCACGCCACCCCGGCGAAACCGAGGATCAGGCCGCCCAGTTGCTTGAGCGTGAACCGCTCGGCGTGGGCCGTCACCAGGAAGGCCAGCGCACCGAACAGCGGCACGGCCGCGACCAACAGGCCGGCGAGCGACGAGGAGATGCGCTGCTCGGCGTGCCCGAGGAGCACCCACGGGATCATGATCTCGATGACCGCGAACAGCACCAGCGGACGCCAGCGGGTCAGCACCTCCGCCACTTCGCGGCGCATCAGCGCAATCGGCAGGAGGACGACGGCCGCGAGCGCCGTGCGCAGGAAGACGAGTTCGGCGGGCGACACGTGGTCGACCGCGATCCTGATGAAGAGGTACGGCAGACCCCAGATCAGACACATCGCCAGGAACAGGCTCCAACCGCGGTTCGTCACTCCCTCACCCTAGGGACCGGCACCGACAACTCCCCAGCGATTTTTTGCCAGTCCTTGTCGAGAACCCGCCAACCGCTCCGTCTCTGGAGTGAAGGTGGCAAGAATGGCCATCTCGGACCCAAGGAGACCACCATGGCGAAGTACCTCTTGCTCAAGCACTACAACCGCACCAGCGGCCCGGACTGGCTGCCCGGCACGAACGTCCCGATGGACCAGTGGGAGCCGGACGAGATCACCGCGCACGTCGACTTCATGCGGACCTGGGCCGACGAGATGGCCGAGCGCGGTGAGTTCGTCGACGGCCAGGCGCTCGAGCCCGCCGGCGCGTTCGTGCGGTACGACGGCGAGGGCAAGCCGCCCGTCACCGACGGCCCGTTCCCCGAGACCAAGGAACTGATCGCGGGCTGGATGATCATCGACGTGGACTCGCAGGAGCGGGCCTACGAAGCGGCCGCCAGCCTGTCTGCGGCCCCCGGCAAGGGTGGCCAGCCGATCCACGAATGGATCGAGGTGCGCCCGTTCTACGGCGAGCCGCCCGTGGTCACCGAGTGAACGAGGACCTGCTGCGGGAGTTGACCCCGCAGGTCCTGGGCATCCTCGTGCGCCGCGGCATCGAGTTCGCGGCGGCCGAGGATGCCGTCCAGGAAGCCCTTCTCGAGGCCGTACGACGATGGCCGGACGCGATGCCCGACGACCCGCGAGCGTGGCTGATCACGGTGGCCGGCCGGAAGATGATCGACGAGCACCGCTCGGCGTCGGCCCGCAACCGGCGCGAGGTCCAGCACCACCTCGAGCCGGACGCGGGGCCGACCGAACAGGCCGACGACACGTTGCTGTTGCTGAGCCGGTGCTGCCACCCGGACCTCACGCCTGCCTCCGCGATCGCCCTGACCCTGCGTGCGGTCGGCGGCCTGACGACGGCCCAGATCGCGCAGGCGTTCCTGGTGCCGGAGGCGACGATGGCGCAGCGGATCTCTCGCGCCAAGCGGACGATCGCTGGCCAGCCGTTCGCGCGACCCGGCGAGGTCACCGCCGTACTCCGGGTGCTCTACCTGATCTTCAACGAGGGCTTCACCGGTGAGGTCGACCTCGCGGTGGAGGCGATCCGGCTGACCCGGCAACTGGCGGCCACCACGCCGGATCCCGAGGTGGCGGGGCTCCTCGCGCTGATGCTGCTGCACCACGCCCGCCGGGCCGCACGCCGTTCCACCAACGGGGAACTCGTCCCGCTCGCCGACCAGGACCGCTCGCGATGGGACACGGCGATGGTCGGCGAGGCGGTCGGGATCCTGCAGGGCGCGCTGGACCGCGATGCCCTGGGCGAGTACCAGGTCCAGGCGGCCATCGCCGCCCTCCACGACGACGCCGCCCGCGCCGAGGAGACCGACTGGGTCCAGATCCTGGAGTGGTACGACGAACTGGTCCGGTTGTCGCCCAGCCCGATGGTGCTGCTCAACCGGGCCGTGGCCGTCGGTGCGGCCGATGGACCGATGGCGGGCCTTCGCGCCCTCGAGCCACTCGACCCCGACCTGCCGCGTTACGACGCGGTCGCGGCCTGGCTGAACGAGCAGGCCGGCAACAACACGGAAGCGGCGCGGCTGTACACCGTCGCAGCCGGCAAGGCGCCGAACCTGCCCGAGGTCAATCACCTGCTGCGGCAGGCGGCACGGCTACGCGTCTGAGTCGGTCTCGGCCGGTTCGAGCCAGCCCCGGAACGCATCCAGGTTGGCCGTCGACTCACCCCGGTCGATCCGCCACTGCCATTCCTTGCGGATGGAGGACTCGAAGCCGAGCTCGAGGATCGTGTTGAACGACTCGTCGGCGTAGGTCAACACCGAGCCGAGGAGCTTGTCGAGGTCGGCCGGCGTCACCGACGACAACGGCAGCCGCGCGTCGAGGTAGATGTCGCCGTGGTGGTCGAGGGCGAACCCGACGCCGTACATCTTCAGGTTGCGCTCGAGCAGCCAGCGGTAGACGCGCTCGAACTCCTCATCGGGGCGGCGGCACACGAACGCGTGCACCCCCAGCGCGTGCGAACCGACGTCGAGGCGGACCGGGGTCTGGAGCTTCTTCTCGCCGGGCAACGAGAACGTGAAGGTGCCCGGGGTCGACTCCTCGAACTCGATGTCGTTGTCCGCCAGATGGGTGCGTACGACGTCCGAGGGTTCGATCACGCCGGTGAGCCTACTTCTTGCCGCATGAAGGAGTGCGCGCGCTCGTAGACGGCCAACGTCTGGGCGGCCGTGGCGTCCCACGAGAACTTCTCGGACTGCATGATGGCGCCCGCGGCGAGCCGCTCACGGAGGTCGGCATCGGACACGACCCGCTCGAGCGCGATGGCCCAGTCGTGGGCCTCGTGGGTGTCGACCAGCAGTCCGCTGTGACCGTCACTCACGACGGTGGTGAGCCCGCCGACGGCCGCGGCGACGACCGGCGAACCGGCGGCCTGGGCCTCGGCGGCGACGAGGCCGAACGACTCGTTGTAGGACGGCACCGCGACGAGCGTGGCCGCGGAGTACCAGCCAGCGAGCTCATGCTGAGGGACCGGTGGGACGAAGCGCACGACGTCGTCGATGCGGAGCTCGGCCGCGAGATTGGCCAGCGCTGCGGGGCGCTCCAGACCGCTGCCGGACGGACCGCCGACGATCGGCACGACCAGGCGCGAGCGCAGGTCGGGGCGGCGGTACAGCAGTTCGGCGACCGCGCGCAGCAGCACATCCGGCGCCTTCAGCGGCTGGATGCGACCGGCGAAGAGCAGCACGAGGGCGTCGTCGGCCAGGTTGCGGGCCTTCCGGGCAGCAGAGCGTTCTGCCGGCGACAACGGACGGAACACGTCGGTGTCGACGCCCGGGTGCACCACCTCGACGCGGGCCGGCTCGGCGTCGTACAGGTTGATGAGCTGCTTGGCCTCGAGGTCGGTGTTCGCGATCAGCACGTCGGCCGACTCGACCACCTGCTCCTCGCCGATCTCGCGCTCGAGCGGCTCGGGGGTGTCGCCCTCGGCGAGCGCTTCGTTCTTGACCTTGGCCATGGTGTGCATCGAGTGCACGAGCGGCACGCCCCAGCGGTCGCGCGCGAGGGCGCCGACCTGGCCGGAGAGCCAGTAGTGGGAGTGCACGACGTCGAAGTGGCCGGCGGGGTGGGCAGCCTCGGCCCGGAGCACGTCACGCGCGAAGACGCAGAGCTGGCCCGGGAGTTGCTCCTTGGTCAGGCCCTCGAAGGGGCCGGCGTGCACGTGGTGCACCGTCACGCCCGGCGACATCGTGACGAGCGGCGCCAGGCTGGACCGGGTCGCGCGCGTGAAGATGTCGACCTCGATGCCGCGCTCGGCGAGCCGGCGAGCGACCTCGACGACGTAGACGTTCATGCCGCCCGCGTCACCGGTCCCGGGCTGGTCCAGGGGCGAGGTGTGCAGGCTGATCATCGCGACGCGTCCGATGTCGGACGGTGCTGACTCCCCCATGCCACCCCCTCTGGTTCTCGCTTCACCGGCGATTGGTCAACCCTCCCAGTGTGCCCGGCATTCCCGACCGACAAGAATGGCGTTCATGAGCAGACCGATTGCCGTCGTGACCGGAGCCTCCAGCGGGATCGGCGCCGCCACCGCGCGGCACCTCGCGAGCGCCGGCTTCGAGGTCATCTGCGCCGCACGCCGGACCGACCGGATCGAGGCGCTCGCAGCCGAGATCGGCGGGCGCGCCGTCGTCTGCGACGTCACCGACGCCGACTCCGTAGCGGCGCTGGCGGCCGCGGTGGGCCCCCGGGTCGACGTACTCGTGAACAACGCAGGTGGTGCCTTCGGGTCCTCGCCGGTGGCCGAGGGCGATGCCGACCAGTGGCGCCGGATGTACGACGTCAACGTGGTCGGCCTGATGCAGGTCACCCGCGCGCTGCTCCCCGCGCTGATCGCCAGTGGAGTCGCCAACGGTGCGGGCACGATCATCAACGTGGGCTCGATCGCCGGTCGCGTCGCCTACGAGGGCGGCGCCGGCTACACCGCCGCGAAGCACGGCACCAAGGTCGTCACCGAGACCCTGCGCCTGGAACTGGTCGCCCAGCCGGTGCGGGTGTGCGAGGTCGCGCCGGGGATGGTGCGGACCGACGAGTTCGCGCTGGTGCGGTTCGACGGCGACCAGGCGAAGGCCGACGCGGTCTACGCCGGAGTGGCCGAGCCGCTCGTCGCCGACGACATCGCTGACGCGATCACCTGGGTCGCCACCCGTCCGCCGCACGTCAACATCGACGAGATGGTCATCAAGCCACGAGCTCAGGCAGCTCCGCACAAGGTGCATCGCGTCTGACCCGAGCCAGCGCGCCCCGCACCAGGTTGCGGACGCGCAACGCCAGGGCGACCGGAATGCCCGTCCAGGCCGTCCGGGAGCGGACCACCAGGGCGGCATGCGCCGGGAGGACCAGGATCATCGCGGCCTGACTGAGGTCGGCCGGTGACCGGCTCGACGTGAAGTTGTTGCGGAACGCGATCGCGCTGCCCGCCCCGCCGCCGTACGTCGCCCGCACGCCAAGGCCGTGATGGCGACGGGCGCGCTCGAGGTGGGCGTCGGGGACCCGGTCGAGCCGGGCATGGATCTCGCTCGGTACGGCGGCCGACAGGCCCACGACCTCGCGGGCCACCGCCAGGGAGACCGCAGCGGTCGCTGACAGGTCGCCGTCGAACACGGCCGGGTCGCGGGACAGCCGTCGCAGGTCGATCAGGGTGCGCGCCCAGATCCAGCCCTCGCGGTGCCCGGCGAGGTGATGGAAGGCGTCACGGGTGCTCAGCGTCGCGTGCTCGGTGCCGCCGATCACGACCAGTTCGCGGCGCGGCCACAGTTCGGCGAACTCGGGGTGGGCGCCGCGCATCGACTCGAAACGCCAGTGCAGGTCGACGTCGCCGCCGGCACCGAGATAGGTCAGCGCGCTGCCCCACCTGTTCACGTGGCCCCAGGCCCACATCTCGGGTTCGATCTGCCCGCATTCGTGCAGGGACCAGCCCGCGGCCTTCAGCGTGCGGTGGGCATCGACGACCTTCTCCGGTGCGATGAGCAGGTCGATGTCACCGGGTCCGCGGGCGTCGTACTGCCCCGTCGTCTGGACGGCGAGGGCCTGGCCCTTGAAGACGAGCACGTCGATGCCGCGCTCGTTGAGGAGCTTGACCGCACGCACCGTCTCGAAGGTCTGGAGCATCAGGCGCTTCTGGTTGCGCTGGCGCCAGATGCCCATGACGGACGTGATCTCGTGCGGCAGCCCGAGCGCATCGGCGTGCGTCCGCAGCACGTCGGAGACCCGGTGCCGGCCGATCACTTCGAGCAGGTCTCGGCGCGCCACGTCGCCGAGCGGAACCGGCGCCGCCGGCACCCCTTCCTCGGCTCCCAGCGCGCTCTTCAGGAGCGTCCGGAGGACGTCGAGAGCGGCGGGAGCGGCCTTCACGACGCCGAGCGTGACACCCGGCGGAGGCCCTCACCTGCGGAATGAAAGTTCCGGGCAGGTAAAAAATAGGCAAAACCGCCCACGAAGGCGTGTCCTCAGGGGCCACAGTTCCGTTCAACGCCTGACGGGGATCTCCCTCCCTCCGTCACGACCGAAGGAGCTCCAACATGAAGCTTGCTTACGAAACGCCGGTGCTCGAGGCGCTCAGCCTCAACGCCACGCACGAGATCGACGGTGACATCGAAGTCGATCTCGACGTCGACCCCGTCGCCGAAGTCGACCTGGATGTTGACCTCGGGCTCGGGCTCGGCAGCTGAAACCCCGCTCCGGACTGCTGCTTGCGGCGGCGTGGACCCTGCTGGGGCTCACCCGCCTGCTCACCGTGGTGCTGCCCTTTCGGGCGATCAGACACCTGTTGGGCGAGCATCGGTCACCGAACGGAGCGAACCCGGCCTCGGGGCCGGTCCCCCCACCTGCTGACAGGCGCGACGAGAACCGCGCCCGGCAGATCGGCTGGGCCGTGCGAACCGCCGCCCAACGGACCCCCTGGCGATCGGACTGCTATCCGCAGGCCCTCACCGCGCGCGCCCTCCTGCGCCTGGCCCGCGTCCCTCATGCCGTGACCTTCGGCGTACGCCGTGACGACGCCGGCACCTTGAAGGCCCACGCCTGGGTCAGCGCCGGTCGCGTCTCCGTGGCCGGCGGCACCGGCCAGTCCTGGGTCGGCGTCGGCAGCTTCGCCTGGTCCCCGCGCGGACGCTGACATGACCACCCTGTACTCCGCCTACGGCCTGCGGCTGGCGAGCGAGGTCGCGCTCCCCGAGCTGGGCGCAGAGATCACGACACCCGGTCCTGCCGACATCGAGATCGTGCTCGGCGCGGCAGCCGGTCCCTCGGCCACCGCCACACTGCTCCCCCTCGGCCTGTGGGTCGACGGCGACCGGATCGGCGTCGACGTCCCCGACGTCGGCCGCTACGTCTGCGAGGGCGGCTCCCGGATCGTCGTGGAACCCGTGGTCGCCGTCGAGCCCGGCGTGCTCAAGCTCTTCCTGCTCGGCACGGCGCTCGGCGCCCTCATGGTGCAGCGCGGCCACCTCGTGCTCCACGGCAACGCCTTCCGCGTCGGCGATGCGTGTGCGGTCGTGGTGGGCCACTCCGGCGCCGGCAAGTCCACGCTGGCCGCCGAGATGCACCGGCGCGGCCACGACATCCTCAGCGACGACGTCGTCCCCATCGATGCGCACGGCTGTGCCCTGCCCGGCTGGCCACGCCTCAAGCTGTGGCAGGACGCCCTCGACCGGCTGGGCATCGACTCGAGCAGCTACGACCGGATCCGCGGGTCGCACGCGAAGTTCCACGTGCCCATCGACCGACCGCCACTCGGCCCACTACCCGTGCGCTGGATCTACGTGCTCGACAAGCACAGGGGCCTGTTGACGATCACTCCCCTCGCCGGTGCGGCGATCTTCACCAGCCTGCACGAGCACAGCTACCGCAAGGAGATCCTGGTGGGCGCCCACCGCCAGACCCACCTGGCCCGCAGCGCAGCGCTCGTGGCGACCGTCCGGCCCGCCCGCCTCGATCGCCCCCGCGGCGAGGACTCCGTCGTCGCATCGGCCGACGCGATCCTCGCCGACATCACCCAGTCCCAGACGAAGAAGGATCACCATGCGACGAGCCGCTGAGACCACGGAGACCACAGAGAGCCGCTGGGTCCGCGACCCCGCCCTGCACGCCGTCGAGATGGACGCCGAGTTCGTGATGATGGGCGTCGAGCAGGGCGAGTACTACGCCGTGAAGGGCGTCGCCGCTGCCCTGTGGCGCCACCTCGCCGAGCCGCACGACGTCGCCGAACTGGCCGCACTCGTCGCCGAGGAGTACGACGTCAGCGCCGAGGCGTGCCGCGGCGATGTCGCGGCCTTCATCGACCAGCTCCGCACCAAGGGCATGGTGCAGGCGGCGGGCTGATCAGCCGTCGATCAGCCAGCCTCAGGCGAGGGCGCGGTCCAGGGCCGCCGCGACGTGCAGCGAGGTGCAGCCGAAGACGGGCAGCTCGGAGTCGGCCTGGCGCACCAGCAGCTCCAGCTCGGAGCAACCGAGGATCACGCCACCCGCGCCGGCGTCCCACAACTCGCTGATCAGGTTGACCACGGACCGACGCGAGTCGTCGATGACCTTCCCGTGCACCAGCTCGTCATAGATGATCCGGTTGAGCTCGTCGTGGTGGGCCGGCTCGGGCACCAGGACGCCGAGCCCGTGGCTGGCGATCCGGTCGGTGAAGAAGGTCCGGGACATCGCGAACTTCGTGCCCAGCAGCGCGACGCTCTCGACCCCCTGCTCCTTGCACGCCTCCGCGACGACGTCGCCCAGGTGCAGCAGCGGGATCGACACCGCTTCCTGGACCTGTTCGGCAACGCGGTGGAAGGTCGTCGTACACAACAGCAGGAAGTCGGCGCCAGCGCGCTCGACCGAGATGGCTGCGTCGCGCAGGATGGCGGCAACGCCGTCCCAGTCCTCCGCCTCCTGGAGCGTGGTGACTTCGGCAAAATCGACCGACGTCATCGCCGTACGCGCCGAATGGAAGCCGCCCAGGCGCTGCTCAACGCCGCGGTTGAGCGCCTCGTAGTACGCCGCGCTGCTTTCCCAGGACATGCCGCCGACGAGCCCGATGGTCTGCATGGCCAGAGTCTAGGGGTGTCAGATCACACGCGGCCGGGGCGTCGACGATGTGAGCAGGATGCTTTCCCGCCGTTAGGCTTGCAGGCGGTCACCGCGCGCGAGCGCGTGTCCTGACCGCCCCGAAGACCTTCGACGAGAGCGACGCCGTACTCCCATGTCCCAGACCATGTCCGAGGATGGACGATCCCTCCGCCACGACCTGCGCAACGTAGCCATTGTCGCGCACGTCGACCACGGCAAGACCACGCTTGTTGACGCGATGCTGCGCCAGGCCGGTGCCTTCACGGCGCACCAGGCCGAGTCCGTGGCCGAGCGCGTCATGGACTCCGGTGACCTCGAGCGCGAGAAGGGCATCACGATCCTCGCGAAGAACACCGCCGTTCACTACCGCGGCCCCTCCGCTCAGGAGATGGCCAACGGCGACATGGTCATCAACATCATCGACACCCCGGGTCACGCCGACTTCGGTGGCGAGGTCGAGCGCGGCCTGTCCATGGTCGACGGCATCGTGCTCCTGGTCGACGCGTCCGAGGGCCCGCTCCCGCAGACCCGCTTCGTGCTGCGCAAGGCACTCAACGCCAACATGCCCGTGATCCTGGTCGTCAACAAGACCGACCGTGGCGACGCGCGCATCGACGAGGTCGTGGATGAGACGTACGAGCTCTTCATGGACCTGCTCGACGACACCCACAGCCACGACGCCCTCGACTTCCCCGTCGTGTTCGCCTCCGGCCGGGCCGGGATCGCGTCGCTGACCAAGCCCGAGAACGGCACCCTCCCCGAGGGCACCGACCTCGAGCCGCTGTTCCGCACCATCCTCGAGAACATCCCCGCCCCCGTGTACGACGAGGGCGCACCCCTGCAGGCGCACGTCACCAACCTCGACGCCTCCCCCTTCCTGGGTCGCCTCGCGTTGCTGCGGATCCAGCAGGGCACCCTGAAGAAGGGCCAGACCGTTGCCTGGATGAAGCGCGACGGCACGGTCAAGAACGTCAAGATCACCGAGCTGCTCGTCACCGAGGGTCTCGAGCGCAAGCCCGGCGAGCAGGCCGGCCCCGGCGACATCGTCGCTGTCGCCGGCATCCCGGAGATCACCATCGGCGAGACCCTCGCCGACGCGGAGAACCCGATCGCCCTGCCGCTGATCCACGTCGACGAGCCCGCGATCTCGATGACCATCGGCACCAACACCAGCCCGCTCGTGGGCAAGGTCAAGGGACACAAGGTCACCGCCCGTCTGGTCAAGGACCGCCTGGACCAGGAGCTCATCGGCAACGTGTCGCTCCGCGTCCTCCCGACCGAGCGTCCCGACGCGTGGGAGGTGCAGGGCCGCGGCGAGCTGGCGCTGGCCATCCTCGTCGAGCAGATGCGTCGTGAGGGCTACGAACTCACCGTCGGCAAGCCGCAGGTCGTCACCAAGGAGGTCGACGGCAAGGTCCACGAGCCGTTCGAGCGCCTCACGATCGACGCGCCCGAGGAGTTCCTCGGCACGATCACCGAACTCCTCGCCGCCCGTAAGGGCCGCATGGAGGGCATGACCAACCACGGCACCGGCTGGGTGCGCATGGAGTTCGTCGTCCCGGCCCGAGGCCTGATCGGTTTCCGGACCGACTTCCTCACCGAGACCCGCGGCACCGGTATCGCCCACCACATCTCGGAGGGCTACTTCCCGTGGGCCGGCGACATCCGCTCGCGCGCCTCCGGCTCGCTCGTCGCGGACCGCTCGGGCGCCACGACGGCGTACGCCATGACCTCGCTCCAGGAGCGCGGCGTGATGTTCCTCGAGCCCGCCACCGAGGTCTACGAGGGCATGATCGTCGGCGAGAACTCCCGCGCCGACGACATGGACGTCAACATCACCAAGGAGAAGCAGCAGACCAACATCCGGTCCGCCACCTCCGACAACTTCGAGAAGCTCATCCCAGCGAAGAAGCTGTCGCTCGAGCAGAGCCTCGAGTTCTGCCGCGAGGACGAGTGCGTGGAGATCACCCCGGAGACGGTGCGGATCCGCAAGATCATCCTCGACGCCAACGAGCGCGCGAAGATCACGAGCCGCGCGAAGAAGGCCTCCAAGTAAGGCACTGAGCAGCACCACAGGCCGGGCTCAGCCCGGTCTGGACCATGGCACGTCCTAGTCACGCCACGTGACTACGACGTGCCATTGCTGTTCTTGGAGACCCGTTGTGTGATGGGCGGTGGGACCGGCCGCATACGGCTTTGCTTCTGGGGAGCATTTTCCGGGAGTTGGGTGCAGCGACATCCAGCCGTGCACGCCCACCTTGAGGATGCTCCCAATGCCTTCAGCCTCCCGATCTTCCCGCGCTCTTCCGCGGCCGCTCCGGCGGCGCATCGCTCGCCGTTCCGGCGCCTTCTTCGCCTGTCTGGCCGTCGTCGCCGCCACCACCCTCGTCAGCTCCGGAGCCGACGCCGCCGCCTTCGGCCCGTACGACATCGACGGGATCGTTCCCGGGTCAGATGCTGCGCAGAACCTCCCTGACGACTCCGGCAACGTCAAGGAGATCGGCCCGAAGAACGGCAGCCCCACCAAGATCACCGTGATCCACACCGCAAACCCGCCCATGCTCGAACTCACGAACCCCAACGCGCAGGTCGACCTGAAGCAGGCGTGGCTCAACCTCAAGCGCCAGGGCAACGCCGACTTCCTCTACTTCGCGTGGGAGCGCGACTCCAACACCGGCAGCGGCTTCATTGCCTTCGAGTTCATGAAGAACGGACTGCCGTCCGGGTGCGCCACGTCGTATGCCATTGCCACCTGCAATCCGTGGAAGACAGGCACCGAGGCGGGCAACGTCCAGGTCGGCCGCAGCGCCGGCGACTTCCTGATCCTGTGGGACCAGAGCGGCAGCAGCGCGGTGCTCTCGAAGCGGACCTGGACGCAGGCGAACGCCAACGCGCCGCTGGTCCTCAGCGCGCCCGTGGGCCTGCCGCCCGCCCAGGCAGCCGGTCTCTACAGCGCGGACAAGACCCGCGGTGAAGCGGCCATCAACCTCACAGCGGCAGGACTGACCGACGGCCAGTCCTGCACGACCTTCGCCAACGTCATCCCGAGCACCGTGACCGGCAACTCCGACACGGCCGACTACAAGGACACGATCCTCAAGAAGATCGACCCGCTCAGTAGTTGCACGCCCACGCTCACCACGACGCCTGCGGACGGCAGCGGCACGGCGCTCGACGAGGGCACCGTCTCGATCGGAGACGGCGTGGTCCAGGTCAAGGACATCGCGACCGTGGGCCTGACCGGCGGCAACGCATCACCGACCGGGTCGGTTTCGTACTGGCTCTGCAACGCGGACGACCATGGAGCGACCTGTGGCGCCGGAGAAGGTGAAGCCATCGGTTCGACCAACCTCACCGGCAACGCCTTCCCCGTCAACGTCACCTCGCCGACGGCTTACATCACCGCAGCCGGCACCTACTGCTGGCGTGCCACCTGGAGCGGCGACTCCGGGAACGGCATTCCTGCGGTCTCCGAGAATGACGAGCCGGGAGAGTGTTTCGAGGTCTCCGCAGTCACCCCGGACCTGAGCACCGTGGCCAGCGAGGACACCACCGCGGGTGGCACCGTCAGTGACACCGCGACGTTGTCCGGAACGGCAACCCAGCCGGTCGGCGACGGGGTCAGCACCACGGTGCCGGTGGGCGCAGCGGACGCGGGCGGCACCATCACCTTCGATCTCTACGGGCCCAGCGACACCGGGTGCGGTCAGGGTGACCCCGTCTACACGACGTCGGTCGATGTGGACGGCGATGGCGACTACTCGACGCCCGACTTCGAGCCGGAATCGGTCGGCCTGTACCACTGGGTCGCTTCGTACAGCGGCAATGCACCCAACACCAATGCCGCCGACCACAACACGGACTGTTCCGTGGACGACGAAATGGTCGAGGTCACCGATGTCCCGTCGACGATCGAGACCGCCCAGAGTTGGGTACCGAACGACTCGGCGACCGTGTCCGCAACGGCTGGCGACGACCTGGACGGTGAAGTGACCTTCAACCTGTACGCCACGTCGGACTGCACAGGCGCCGTGGCGTACACCGAAAAGGTCGATGTCGCTGGTGACCAGAGCGGCGTGACCGTGAGTACGTCGAACACAGAAGCCTTTGCCGCCGGTGACTACTCGTGGCAGGTGAGTTACGACAGTGACAACCCGGCCCAGCGCGACATCGCCGCCAGTTGTGAGGAGACCTCGTCGCTGACCGTCGACGACGGGGACCCGGTCTCGAGTGACTGAGGCCTGATACCGCCCGAAGTCCGGGCCTGAACATCGTCACCCGACCAGTACCCACGAGACTGGTCGGGTGACGACTGCCCGGAGCCAGGACCGCTGGCTCTTCGCGACGCTCGCCGCCGTCACCACCGTCACCGCAATCGTCAGCAGCCTGGGCGCGCCACTGGTCCCCAGCATCGCCGGTCGGTACGACGTCCCGATCAGCACCGCTCAGTGGATCCTGACCGCCACCCTGATCACTGCGGCGGCCGCCACCCCGGCACTCGGGCGCTGGGGCAGCGGGCGGCTGCGCCGGCCCGTGATCCTCGGTGCGCTGGGCGTCGTCCTCGTCGGCACGATCCTGTCCGCCGTACCGCTGGGGATCGGTCCGCTGATCGCCGGTCGTGCCCTGCAGGGCGTGGGCCTGGCGCTGTCACCGCTGACCATGGCCGTCGCGCGCGACGTCTGGTCCGGTGACCGACTGGCGTCGCGGCTCTCGTTGCTGTCGATCGCCACGGTGGCCGGCGCCGGCCTGGGCTATCCCCTCACCGGCTTCCTCGCCGAGTACGCCGGCATCAGCGGCGCCTACGGGTTCGGTGCGGTGCTCGTCGCGATCAGCCTCGGCCTCGCACTGAAGTACCTCCCGAAGCACGCCGAGGGGGTGCCGCAGGCCGTCGACCTGCCCAGCGTCGCCCTGATCGGCGTCGGCATGGTCTGCACGCTGCTGGCCGTCAGTGAGGGCGAGCGCTGGGGCTGGTTGTCCGCGCCCGTCCTGCTGCTGGCCGCCGCCGGCGTGCTGCTGCTCTCGGGCTGGATCGCCCGCACCGTCCGGGTGACCCGCTGCGGCGGACAACCGCTCGTCGACCTCCGCCTGGCCGCCCGCCCCGGTGTCCTCGGTCCGAACCTCGTCGGCTTCGTGCTCGCGTTCGCGATGTACGGACTCCTGACAGTCGTCGTCCTCCTGGTCCGCAACGACGGCAGCGACGGCTGGGGCCTGGATCGGGGGCCGCTGAGCGCCGGGCTGGTCCTGGTCCCCTACGCCCTGATGAGCGTCGGCGGCAGCCGGGTCGCGCTCCGCATCGCCCGTCGGTACGGCGCGCACGTGTTGCTGCCGCTCGGCTCCACCATCTTCGCCTCGTCGCTCGTCCTGCTCACCCTCGAGCACGACACCTTCGCGCTGGCCCTGGTCGCGATGGCGATCGGCGGGCTCGGCAGCGGCTTCACGTTCTCGACGCTGCCGATGCTGATCGTGCCGCACGTCCCCCCGTCGGA
Organism: Nocardioides sp. WS12; assembly: GCF_014108865.1. Lineage (NCBI taxonomy): Bacteria > Bacillati > Actinomycetota > Actinomycetes > Propionibacteriales > Nocardioidaceae > Nocardioides > Nocardioides sp. WS12. Next base: position 4,789,472 of record NZ_CP053928.1, read on the forward strand.
GACCGGCAGCGCGATGGCGTTCAACCAGTTGCTCCGCTACCTCGGCTTCGCCGTCGGCTCGGCCGCAAGCGTCGCCCTGCTCGCGGTGTACGGCGGCCACGAGACCGCGTTCCGGGCCACCACGCTCACGATGGCGGGGGTGTGCCTGATCGCCGCGGCCGTCGTACCGCTGGGGCGCCGGAGGCGCTAGCTGAGGGCGATCGGTCAGAGACCTTGCCCATCAGGCCGAGAGGGCACCAGACGGGAATCGACAGCTTGCCGGTACAGCTGGCCGGCGCGGTACGACGAACGGACCAGCGGTCCCGAGAGGACTCCGGCGAATCCGATCTCCTCGGCCTCGGCCGCGAGCTCGACGAACTCCTCCGGCTTGACCCACCGCTCCACGGGGTGGTGACGCGGCGAAGGACGGAGGTACTGGGTGATCGTGATGAGCTCGCAACCGGCTTCGTGCAGGTCGCGCAGCGCCTGCGAAACCTCTTCGCGGGTCTCGCCCATGCCCAGGATCAGGTTCGACTTGGTGACCAGACCGAAGGTGCGGGCCTGGGTGATCACGTCGAGGGAGCGCTCGTAGCGGAACGCTGGGCGGATCCGCTTGAAGATCCGCGGCACCGTCTCGACGTTGTGGGCCAGCACCTCGGGGCGGGACTCGAAGACCTCGGTGAGGAGCTCCGGGATCCCGTTGAAGTCGGGGATCAGGTTCTCCACACCGATGCCGGGGTTGAGCTCGTGGATCATCCGCACGGTCTCGGCGTACAACCAGGCACCGCCGTCGGGCAGGTCGTCGCGGGCGACACCGGTGATGGTGGCGTACTTGAGCTGCATCTTCTGCACCGACTCCGCGACCCGACGCGGCTCGTCACGGTCCAGCGGCAACGGCTTGCCGGTGTCGATCTGGCAGAAGTCGCAGCGCCGGGTGCACTGCTCACCGCCGATCAGGAAGGTGGCCTCGCGGTCTTCCCAGCACTCGAAGATGTTGGGGCACGCAGCTTCCTGGCAGACCGTGTGCAGGCCCTCGGACTTCACCAGCTTCTGCAGCGCGGTGTACTCCGGACCCATCCGCGCGGTCGTCTTGATCCACGACGGTTTGCGTTCGATCGGCGTCTCCGCATTACGAACCTCCAGACGCAGCAACTTGCGCTGGTGTGGGGCAACAGGCTCGCTGCTGGAAACAGTCAGTTCTGACGGCTGGTCCATCGTGTCGTCGCCTCCCGCCTCAGAATTCGTGACGCTCTGGGGCAAGAATGGCCCGGTAGCTGTTCCGCTGTGGGCCGAGGAGGCGCTCCAGCAGGAACGCACGCTTCAGGTACAGGTGGGCGTCGTGCTCCCACGTGTACCCGATACCGCCGTGGTTCTGGATGTTGTCGGCAGCGCTGGTCCGGGCACCGTTCACCGCCAGCACATAGGCGGACGACGCGTGGAACGCAGCGTCCGGAGCGCCGGCCTCGACGAGGAGCGCGGCCTGGAAGACCTGCCCGACTGTGGCGTATGACGCGATCGCCATGTCGGCGCAACGGTGCTTGACCGCCTGGAAGGAGCCGATCGCCTTGCCGAACTGGGTCCGGGTCTGGGCGTACGCAGCGGACATGTCACAGATGGCCTCAATGATCCCGAGCAGTTCTGCCGCAGCCAGCACCCGTGCCCGGTCCATCAGCGCCGGGCCCTCGATCTGAACGACTGTCCCGGTGGTCGTCACGCGGGAGAACCGTGTGCAGGGGTCGACTCCAGGCGTCGGCTCTGCGTCGACCACCACGGACAGGGTGCCGCCGTTCTCCTCGACCCGGAGCAAGAGGTCGCCCGGCCGCGCGTCGATGGCGACGCCACCCAGATCCATGCCCACGCGTCGGTTCCCGCTGGCGATCTCCTCAGCGAGCGAAGTCTCGCCAGCGAGCGCTGCAACTCGAGCCCCGAGCACCGAGGAACGGAACGGTCCCGGCGCCAGCCCGCGACCGAGTTCCCGGAACAGCATCACCTCTTCGGGCAAGCCCAGGCCGACTCCGCCCTGCTCCTCCGGGAGCGACAGGGCCAACCAGCCGAGGTCGGCGCAGCGTGACCAGGTCTCCTCGTCGATGACGGCCGACCGCGGATCTGCGGCAAGCTCGCGGACTCGGGAGATCGGAAGCTCCTTGGCCAGGAAACCGGCAGTCGAGGCGGCGATTTCGGTCTGGTCAGGCGACGGGGCGAGGTTCATCATCGGATAGTCCGCATCGTTGGTGGTTGAGAAGATTCAGACAGGCTCGAACTGGAGCAGGGTCCAGTCCGGGGTGACGTCGTCGTAGCCGACCCGCACCATCTGGCCGATCGTGATCGATTCCGGATCTTCGATCCGCAGTGAACCGATCATCCGGAACCCTTCGGCCATGGTCACGTGCACCAACGCGTACGGCGCGGTCTCCTGATACGCCTTGGTCGGGGCACGACGTACGACGGTGTAGGTGTAGATCCGGCCGTGGCCAGCAAGCGGGGTCCACGTCGCCTTGTCATCGAGGCATCGGTTGCAGATCTCCTTGGGCACGTAGCGGAACGCGCCACATCCGTCGCACTTCTGCACCTTGATGGCGTGCTCGCGGAGTGAGTCCCAGAACGGGCGCTGCCAGGCCGGGACACCCTGCGGGAGGAACTTGTCGTAGTGGTCCATGCTCACACCTCACCGAGAATCGCCGAGAAGTTGTTCTGCATCGCGCCGCCGACACCGCTCACATATCCGAAACGGGCGTTGTCGACCTGACGGGGACCGGCGGTCCCCCGAAGCTGCTCGACCACTTCGATCATCGTGAAGATGCCGCAGCTACCGGCATGACTGAAGGAAAGGAAGCCGCCCGACGTGTTGGTCGGCAGCCTGCCGCCGATCTTGAGGGCACCCTTCTCGACGAACGGGCCGCTCTCGCCCGGCTTGCAGAAGCCCGCTGCCTCGAGGCCGAACAAGACGTTGACACTGAAGTGGTCACCGATTCCGGTGACGTCGATGTCGTCACGCGCGACGCCAGCGAGGTCAAAGGCACGGTCTGCCGCCTGGGTGGCTGCTTCGAACTCGGCCAGTGAGGGGGCCACATTCGGGTCGATGTGGCTGTGCCCTTCGCCGTACCCGAGGAGGCCGATGGCCCGGCGGCCGTTGGCCCGGGCGACATCGGCTGTGGTGACCACCACGGCTCCGCCTCCCTGATTGATCGCGCAGCAGTCGAGGAGGTGCAACGGGTCGGCGATCATCCGGGAGCCGAGGACATCCTCGATGGTGATCTCACCGCGATGGCCGTTGAACGACAACGGATGCAAGGTCGCGCCGTGGCGCTGGGCCACGGCTACCTCTGCCAACTGCTCGGGCGTGGTGCCGAACTCCGCCATGTGCCGCATGGCCAGGACGGCGTAGTCCGAGACCCGCGTCGTGCCATACACGTATTCGTAGGGACCGCTGAGCATCGCCATGGCGGCGACCGCCTCATCGCGGTCCGCGCTCGCATACCCTTCGGGCATGCCGGCCGCCGCGGTGCAGATCAGAACGGCGTCAGCCAGTCCGGTGGACACCGCGTGAACTGCCAGATTGATCCCGGCCGCGCTCGAGGCTGCTCCGATCGAGGTCGACGCGTGGTAACGCAGTGGCTTGCCCAGCAGGTCGAAACCCAGGGCAGCGCCCGGCAGGTTGGCGCGGATCCCGGCACCCGGGGGACCTTCGCCGATGACGCCGTCGATGTCAGCGAGGCTGATACCCGCGTCCGCACACGCCGCCTTGGCGCACTCGAACCAGACGTCCGCTGCGTTGCGATCGGTCAGGTCGCCCTGCTTCGTCTGGTAGACGCCGGCCACGACCGCCTCTCGGAATTGCCGAGCCATGCCATCCCCTCACTGTCACCAATATCCATCGCCACGTTTATCGCGATATCAAAGATATCGCCATTTCGAATATTCGCGCAATAACCGCGATTAACGCAAGTGCGTGCGATCCAGATCACGATATGGCGCAACATTTGAATAGATTTCTTGAGGCCAAGCGGCTAATCTGGTCGTTACGAACCACGATTCCGGACGGGCCGCCTCACCGAGCGGCGAGAAGTCTGAAGCTGCCCGGCATGATTCAATGCGTTACCACCAACCAAGAGGAAAGGGTTACCGCCCATGGCTAGCAGAACGATCACTCTGTACGTGGACGACCTTGACGGCACCGAGATCAAGCAGGGCAAGGGCGGCCCGGTGACGTTTGGCTTGGACGGTCAGGACTACAGCGTCGACCTGACCGAGAAGAACGCGGCCGAGTTGCGCAAGCTTCTCCAGCGCTACATCGACGTTGCCGGCAAGGTCACCCGCAAGGCCGGCACGAAGGCCAAGAAGCTGGACGGACCGTCCCCCGCGGAACTGCGGGCCTGGGCAGCCGACAACGGCTTCGACGTCCCGACTCGCGGCCGCATTCCGGACAGCATCCGAACGGCCTGGGAAAGCAAGTAGCCCTCGCAGTTCGTCGCACGCAACAGGCCCCGGCGGGATCTCCCCGTCGGGGCCTCGTCGTCCGGCCACCTACGCCCCGTTGCCAGCGACCGTCCCACCAGAAAGGCAGCCCCGATGGCGCCCCCTCCCGAGGCAGTCGTGTTGACGGAGCCCGCTCCGGGCGTCCGCCTGATCACCCTCAACCGTCCCGACGTCCGCAATGCAATGACGGCCGACATGACCACCGCCTGGGACCAGGCGATCAACGCTGTCGCAGCCGACCGGCAGGTCCGGGCACTCGTGGTCACGGGCGCGGGTAGCTCGTTCTGCTCGGGGGCAGATCTGTCCTGGCTCGACCAGACCGCAGCCGAGGACGTCACGACGGACCGCCTACGAGACCGAATGCTGCCGTTCTACCGGAGTTGGCTCGCTCCCCGAGAGTTGCCCTTCCCTGTGATCGCGGCCGTCAACGGTCCCGTGGTCGGCGCCGGGGTGTGCCTTGCGCTGGCCTGCGACATCCGGATTTCCAGTCCCGAGGCACACTTCTCGACACCCTTCATCTTCCTCGGCACCCACGGCGGGATGGGCGCGACCTGGCTCCTTCCCGAGGCCATCGGAGTGCCGCGTGCCCGGGAGATGCTCTACACCGGTCGGCAGGTCTTCGCCGACGAAGCGCTTGCCTGGGGTCTGGTCTCCGACGTGACCGAGGACGTCCTCACCCAGGCCCTGGAAGTCGCCCGCCGGATCGCCTCTGCGGGGCCCATCGCCCTCCGTCTGACCAAGGTCGGTCTCAGCCAGGCGGCCGCGGGGCTCGAGGCGGCCATCCAGTGGGAGGCGCTGGCCCAGCCGGTCACCATGACCACGGCCGACCTGCACGAAGGCGTCGAGGCGGTCCGGACGAATCGCGCCCCTGTTTTCCAGGGGCACTGACCACCTACCAGGTGAAGACGACCGCTGCCTTCTGTTCCGAAGCTGGCACCTCCGGGCGAGCAACGCGACGCTCCCGAGCCGCTTGGCTTCGACGTCCCTGCTTGGCGCTCGAATGGTCGATCTGGTCCCCGCGCAGGAGCCGTGGCTGAGGCGACAACTCCCACAAACCGTCGACGAGATCGCGCAGCGTCTCCTGCCGAAGCGAGTAATGGAGGTGACGACCGCGCTTTCGAGCGATGATCAACTCGGCTTGCACCAGCGTTTTGAGATGGTAGGAGATCGTCGGCTTCGAAACACTCAAGGCGTCCTCGAGAGCGCTCCATGAGAGTTCTCCGGCAGCGGCGATCTGTCGCACCATGTCGAGCCGGATCGGGTCTCCGAGCGCTTTGAAAGCACGGCTCGAGAGCGGGTCTTCAGGATCGGGATCGATCACGGCCTTGTCCCTTCCCTGGGCACATCTCAATAATGCATTGATTCAATCTATCCATTATCTCGCATGCTCTCAAGTAATTCAGAATGCGCACAACAATCGCCAATCGCAATTCCCCAGCCATCGGTCCTTGACCCCGCACGGAAGACCTCTTACCGTGGTCGATCAAATGCCATCTACGCGTGGTCGCGGCCAACGCGGCAACCTCCCCGCTGATTTGACCAGCTTCATCGGCCGACACCAGGAGAGTTCCGAGCTCAAGCGCCTCCTCGAGGTGTCTCGGCTCGTCACCGTGACCGGGGTCGGCGGGATCGGCAAGACCCGCCTCGCCCTGAGGGTCGCTGCCCAACTGCGGCGGGCTTTCCCGGGTGACGTCTGGTTTGTCGAACTCGGAGCGGTCGAGGATCCCGATCTGGTCGCCGGGCAGGTCGGGCTGGCACTGGGCCTGCGCGATCACTCCGGCCGTTCTCCGGCAGAAGTCCTTCTCGACTATCTGAGCGACAAACAGGCGCTCCTCGTGATCGACAACTGCGAACATGTCATCGACGCAGCGGCACTGCTCATTGCGGACCTGCTGAAGGTCGCCCCACAGGTCCGGGTCCTGACCACCTCCCGGCAGCGCCTGGGCATCACTGGCGAACACGTGTTGTCACTGTCGTCCCTCTCACTCCCCGACGCCGACAAGCCGGCCCCGCTTCCCGCGGCCTTCCCGCAGTACGAGGCCCTGATCCTGTTCGTCGAACGGGCCCAGGCAGCCACCCCGAGTTTCGCTGTCACTGCCAGCAACCACGCCGTTGTGGTTGCGCTGTGCCGCGCGCTCGACGGCATGCCTCTGGCGCTCGAGCTGGCTGCCGTTCGCCTGCGCATGCTGTCCCCTGAACAGGTCCTCGCGCGCCTCGACGACCGCTTCAGCCTGCTCGCGTCCCAGGACCAGTCGATCCATCCGCGCCAACGCAACCTGCACGCGCTGATCGACTGGAGCTTCGAGCTGTGCTCACCCGAGGAGCGCACCCTCTGGATGCGACTGTCGGTGTTTCCGGGCGCCTTTGACCTCGATGCGGCGATCGGCATCTGTGCCGGCGACGGTCTGGATGAAGCCGCTGTGCTCGATGCCCTCACCGGGCTCCTGGACAGGTCGCTGTTGGTCGCGGAACCCGGCGGGCCGCGGCGCATGCGCTACCGCGCGTTGGACACCATCCGCGAGTACGGTCGGCTGGCCCAGCGTGACGACCCGGAACTGATCACCACCCAGCGGCGCCGACACTACGAATACTTCCTCCAGCTGGCCCGGACCGCCGAGATCGACTGGTGCGGACCGGATCAACGGGACTGGGTCGCCCGACTCGACGACGAGCACGACAATCTTCGAACCGCACTGGAGTTCTCGCTGTCCGAGCCCGGCGATCCACGGGGTGGACTCGATCTCGCGGGAAGCCTCTGGGTGCACTGGCTGATGAACGGCCTCCTCACCGAGGGACGCCACTGGCTCGACCGTGTCCTGGCGGTCCCCGGAGAACCGTCCAACGAGCGGGCGAAGGCGCTCTGGTGCGACGCCTACCTGCGGCTGCACCAGGGAGACATCGATGGTGCCGTGGCCAAACTGGAGCTCGGGTCATTGGCAGCCGAGGCAGTCGACGATGACGACGCGATGGCCCACCTGGTCGAGTGCAAGGGCGTGGCGGCACTGTTGGCGCAGGACTGGACAGCGGCCGCGACCCACTCGCGGTCCGCCGCAGCCAAGTACCGAGTGCTCGGCAACAAACTCGGGGCGATCTTTGCGCTGGCACGTCTGGCAATGGCCACCTACCGCTTGGGCGACATCGAGAATGCTTCGGTCCACTACACCGAGGCGCTCGCCCTCAGCGAAGAGTCGGGTGAGACCTGGGGTCGATCAACGGTCCTGTGGATCCAGGGCATCATGCACTTCGACTTCGGCGACATCGAAGCCGCGCAGGGCGCCATGCGCGACAGCCTGCGCATCAGACATTCCTTCCAGGATCGCCTCGGTGCCGCGCAATGCCTCGAGGTGCTGGCGTGGATCGCAGCGTCACAGCAGTCGTACGAGTCCGCTGCACGACTGCTCGGCGTCGTGCACGCACTGTGGTTGAGCACCGGAGGGAAGCTCTTCCCGCACATCCTTGATCGCGACCAACGCTGCCGGGCCGACATCGAGGAGGCGATCGGCAGTCGCCGCCTCAATGCGGCGCTGGAAGAAGGCACCCGGATGGGGGTCGACGACGGCATCCGGTTCGCCCTGGGGGCTGAGGCACCACCTCCGACGCCTGGAACGGCCAGCCGGTTGACCCCTCGTGAGCAGCAGGTGGCGGAACTCGTCGCCGAGGGCCTGAGCAACAAGACCATCGCCGCCCAACTGGTGATCTCGCAGCGAACTGCTGAGGCCCACGTCGAACACATCCTGACCAAACTCGGCTTCAATGCTCGAGCCCAGATCGCAGCGTGGGTCGCCGAGAATCGTGGTACCCAGCCCAGCCCGACCGGGCGACCGCCTCAGAGCCGATAGAGCCGTCGAGCGGTGTCCGCCAGGACCATCCGCTGGTCGTCACGCCCTAGGTCCTCGATCAACAGTTTGACCGCGTCCCAGACCGCCCCGTAGGTGCAGGTCGCCCGGTCGACCGGGAAGTTCGACTCCGCGAGGCATCGCCCCGGGCCGAACGCAGCCAGCACCTGGGACACCACTGCATGCCAGGCGTGCGCGAGTTGATGGCCCGCGATGGGCGTCACGAGTTGACCGCGACCGAAGCCCAGCATCGGCATTCCGAGTCCGCCGACCTTGACCGCGACATTCCCGCATTCACTGAGCTCAACGATGCCATCCAGCCATGCGGCCATGACCTCGTCCTGTCGCCCGGCATAGGACCCGATGGACAGCGGCGATCCCAGGTGGTTCACGACGATCGTCGTGTCCGGGACGGCGCGGGCGGTCTCCGCCAACTGGGGGAGCTGGGGGTGGTACACGTAGGCGTCGTAGCTGAGCCCCCGGCCACCGAGAACAGCCAGGCCCGCACGGAACTCGTCGCGAGCCATCAGGTCTGGAGCCGGGCCCTGCGGCAACCGCGGTACAGCGGGGTCGTCGTCGTACGCCGTTGCCTGACGGATGCCCCTGAACCGTCCACCACCGGCGGCCTCATGCGCGTCCAGTACTTCCGGCAAGCGCGGATCGCTCAGGTCGGCGTACCCGACGATCGCAGCGAGATCCGGCCCACTCCCCCGGCTCCGGCCGTACAGCGCAGCCACGGTCTCCGTCTCTCCGACGGCACGCAGGTGGGCCGGGCCCCTCGCCCTGTAGCCCTGTCCACATTCGACATGCACGACCTGCGTGACGGCGTGCCCACCCGCGGCGACGTCCTCGTCGAGGTCACCCGGACGGTACGCCGGCCGCCGTCCTTCCTCGAACAGGTGGAAGTGCGAGTCAACGATCTCGCCTGACATCGTCAGTCCGACGAGGCGCCCGAGAAGATCTCGCGCGGATTGTCCTCGAGCATGGTCACGATCTGCTCCGAGGTGACCCCAGCCTCGAGCAGGGCCGGAACGACGTCCTCGGTGATGTGCAGGAACTGCCAGTTGGGCCAGTTCTTCTCGCGGTATTCGTCGGGAACGTTCGCACTGTGACACGAGGTGTCGTGGGAGAGCACGATCCGCGATGCGTAGCCACGTTCGACCAACGCGGCGACCGTGGCGACCCTCTTCTCGAAGGTCATGAAACCGTCCAGCCCGAACCGGTCCATTCCTACGTAGGACCCTGCGTCGATCAGTCGCTGCAGGTAGTCGAGGTCCTCGGTGTCTCCGCTGTGCCCGATCACGACGCGCCCCAGATCCACCCCCTCTTCGAGGAAGATGCGCTGCTGATCCAGACCACGCTCGGCGATCGCATCGGTGTGGGTGGAGATCGGAACCCCGGTCTGCAGATGCGCCCGCGCGACTGATCGGAGGATCCGTTCGACGTCCGGCGTGACGCCGGGGGCGTCCGTGACGCACTTCAGGATCCCTGCCCGGATTCCGGTCCCGGCGATGCCTTCGGTGATGTCCCGGACGAACATCTCGAGCAACGGTTCTTCGCCGCCGAACATCCGGCCCGGACCGCGCACCCGCAGGTGCGTCGGTAGATCGGCGAAGGTGTAGTAGCCGGTGGCGGCAATGATCCGGACCGGCGATCGCTCTGCGACAGCCTGAACCCGCCGGATGTCCCGGCCGAGACCGAGGACGGTCAGGTCCACGATCGTGTCGATGCCCGAGGCCTTCAGATCGACGAACTTGCGGACAGCGTCATCGGTACGCGCCTCGTCGTCCCAGGTCTCTGGGTAGTTCACCTGGAACTCGTGGTTCTGCACGAATACGTGCTCGTGCATGAGCACACGGCCGAGCTCGGCACATTCGACCTCGCCGTTGACGGTCTGGACCGTTGCCACGCTCAGATCTCCTCGTCGCGGACCAGGCAGAGACCGTCCACTGCCACCGGGCCGTCACTGGTCATGATCATTGGATTGACGTCGATTGACGCGATCCATTCCCGTCCTCCAGCAGCGAGTTCGGAGGCAGCGATCAGGGTCTTCGCCAACGCCTCCTTGTTCCACGCCTGACCACCCCGGAAGCCATCGAGAACGCCCGTGTCGGCAAACTCCTCGATCAACTCGGCAGCGTCGCGGCCAGACATCGGCGCCATCCGGCCACCAATCCGCTTCATGATCTCGACGAAGATGCCGCCGAGCCCGAAGGCGACCACAGGCCCCAGTTCCGTCTCGCCCTGGATCCCGAGGAACACCTCGCCATGCCCGGCGATCATCGCCTGGACGGCGACGACCGAAGGAAGGTCGTCGCGGGCAGCGATCGCGCGGAGTTCAGCAACCGCCGCCTCCAGCCCGTCAAGGGTGACCTTGACCCGGACCGCATCGTGTTCGGTCCGGTGAGCGACGTCGGCCAGTTTGACGACGTACGGCCCCTCGAAAGGCGGCGGAGTCGCCGCTGCGTCCGCACCAATCAGGTGCCACGGCGCGACTGCGATTCCGGCCGCTTCGAGCAACTCCATCGTGGCGGCGAACGGAAGCATGCTCCCTTCGGCGACGGCAAGAGGTGTCACGCCGGGGCGCACAATCGCGCGCCGGCTGAGTGCCGAGGTGACCACCGCGTCCGGGTGCGTCCGCTTGAACCCGGCCATCGTGTTGAGTCCGCGCAGGGTGCCCCGCAGGCCGTTGCCCACGGCGACGCCATCGGCCCGGAACTCGTCAACCCACTGGCCGCCGATCCCGGCCAGCGGCGCAACGATGAACGGCTTGCCCGGGAAACTCTTGCCGACCTCGACGAAACCGTCGGCGAGACCACGGAATTCAGCGTCCCAGTCGGCATGTTGGCTCGCGAAGAGGAGCGCATCGAACTCCGGCGCGGCGGCGTACTCCTTGACGATCCGTTCCCACAGGCCATCGACGGTCCCGACGAACCCGGTCACGTCGAGCGGATTGGGCACGGTGCCACCGGGGATCGTCTCGGCCACGAAGTCCTTGAGCCGTTCGACCTCCGGCATGGAGACGTCCTCGACCTCTGCGAGGTCACTTGCCAACTGCGCGAATCCGCCGGTGACCGTCAGGACAGCCAGGCCGTTGACCTTTGACCAACGGTCCGCCGGGAGTTGTTCGAGGAACTGGACCCGGTCGACGAGGTCGTCGATGTCAGAGGCGAGCTGGATCCCCGCCTGGCGCATCGCGACGTCGTAGACCCAGCTGTCGCCGGTCAGGGTGCCCGTGTGCGACGCGGCCATGCGCTGGGCGCGTTCAGTGCGACCCAGTTTCACCGCCACGATCGGCTTGCCCGCCTCGAGGCAGCGCTGTGCCGCGGCGAAGAACTCGTCTGGACGGCGGATCTTCTCGATCGCCAGGGCGATCACCGACGTTGCCGGATCCCCGGCCAGGTAATCGACGTAGTCCGCGAGGTCGGTCACGGCTTCGTTCCCTGCCGAGATCAGCAGGTTCAGCCCGACGCCGCCGGGGCGCCATCCGGACGCAGCGATCGCCTCGATCATGGCGCCGCTGTGAGTCACCGCCGACACCCCGCCGGCGCGCCGTTCGAAGTTCGCAAGCATGGTCAGGTCGAGCTTGCGGTGCACGTTGATCATCCCGACGCCGTTCGGCCCCACCACGTGGAGGTCCCCGGCGCGGGCCGCGTCCAGCATCCGCTTCTGAAGGGCGGTGCCGGCATCACCGAGCTCGGCGAACCCACCAGCGATCGTGATGACGCCGCCAGCCCCGACACTCGCGGCCTGTTCGACGACATCGATGGTGCGGTCGGCCCGCACAGCGCTGAAGACCGCGTCCACCGGAGCACCGATCGACGCCAGGTCGGGAAACGCCTGGTGCCCGAAGACGTTCGTCGCAGTCGGGTGGACGAAGAAGAACTCGGTGTCGCTGGCCAGCGACCGGCGCACCCCCGACCCCAGCATCGAGGTGTCACTGATGCCGACGACCGCGACCGAGCGAGGGTTCAGGGTCCGGTCGAGCGACGAGCGAGTCTCGGGTCCCGAGGACTCGATCTGAGTCAAGCCTTGCGTCATTTGTGGCCCTCCGAATGTATTAATGCAGAAATCTCTCGACCATTTCGAGGCAGATATATAAATGCATTTAAGACTGTTTCCAATTAATACTCAAGGGGCATTTTCTGGAAACCTCATCCCAGCGCCTCGACGATTCCCGACAGTTGAGCCAATGACCGGCATTCCAGGACCTCGTCGCAGTGCGGTGCGTAGACCGAGACGATCGAATCACCGGTGTCCCAACTGGCGCGAGGCTCAGGGTTGAGCCAGAACACCTGGCCCACCCCCGAGCGGATTCGGGCCAGGGCATCGTCCTGCGCCGCGTGGTAGTTGTTGCGGGCATCTCCGAGGATGATCACCGTCGTACGGCGGGTGAACTGACCTGCGCAGCGATCAGCGAGGGTGCGGAACGCATGTCCGTAGTCCGAGTGTCCGTCCACCCAGAGCGCCTCCGACTCAGCGTTGACCCGGTCGATGAGCTCCTCGAGGTCGTTCGCCGCACGCACCAGATCGGTGATCTCGGTGAGCCCGTCGACGAAGACGAAGGACCGCACCGCAGCGAACTGGGAAGCCAGGGCCCGCAGGAACCCGAGAGTGAACCCCGCGAAGGACGCGACCGATCCGGAGATGTCAGCGACAACGACGAGTTCCGTCTTGACGACCCGGGGCCGCCGGTGTTGCAGATCCAGCGGCACCCCTCCGAAGGCCAACGAACGACGGATCGTCGCTCGTAGATCGACAGCAGTACGGCGATGGTCACGACGCGATCGGCCCAACCGAACGGCCAGTCTCCGGGCGAGAGGCCCCACTGCAGCACGAAGTTCCTCGAGATCCGCGCCCGAAGCGTTCGCGAAGTCCAGGTCCTCCGGGAGGGGTTTGCGCAGGGTCCGAGCGAGTGCCTCAGAACCCCGGTCAGCCGCAACCAGCCGTCGCACCTCGGCCTCCACTTCGGCCCGGAACTCCCCGATCCTGCGTTCGTGGTTCCGATCGGTCAGGTAGGCCGCGAGTACGTCCATCCGACCCTCCGCTCGGGCCTCGGCGGTGGAGGTCGCCAAGGCAGTCGCCACCTTGCCCAGGTCGAGTGCCCGGAGCGTCCGAATGACGTAGTAGGTCCCGCCAACCGGCCGTCCGGGCTCGAACCCACCGTGCCGGGCAACCGCCTCGGCGGCGACCAACCGCAACAGCAGCGAGTCGTCAGCCGCCACCGCCCGCGCGACGACCGCGGCCAGGTCGTCGTCGGTCAGGGAACTCAGAGCGGTGACGCCGTCAGCGAGTGCACCCGCGGTCACGCCGGCCCGCGCGAAGTAGATGTCGAAGACGGTGCGGAAGGCACCAAGGTGGGTGCCGCTCTTCACCAGCGTGGCGCTCAACGTTGCCTCGACCGTTTCGCGTCGGGTCGTGCCGAGCAGCCCGACGGCCGTCAGTGCCGCCATCCGGTCGGACAGCGCAATCGGCAGACCGATGTTTCTGAGTTCATCAACAAATGCATTCAGATCGTCAATCATGGGAATTCCTGAAGGGCTTCGCCGCCGTTATCATGGCGCCATGAAAATGGTCGGGCCGGTGGTTCTTCTGCATGGATTCGCGTCCAGCTTCGAGCACGGGTGGGCCCGCTTCGGGTGGCCGGACCTCCTTGCCGACCAAGGCCGCGATGTCATCCCAGCCGAGCTGCTCGGCCACGGTCGCAGCGAACGCCCGCACGAACCCGGGGAGTACGCCGACCTCGCGGCGCACGTCCTGGCCCAACTCCCCGACGTCCCGAGCGACGCGATCGGATTCTCGGCCGGCGCGATGGCGCTCCTTCAGGTGGCATCGGAGCACCCCCACCGATTCCGGCGGCTGGTGCTCCTCGGCCTCGGCGACAGTGTTCTCCGACAGGCACCAGCTCCGATCGACCTCATCGCGGCTCTCAGCGTGACAGCACTCACGGGAAACGCCGATCCGGTGTCCACCCTGTTCCGTCGGATGGCCGACTCCGCCCGAAACGATCGCGACGCCCTGATCGCGTTCCTCGAAGGCGCGCCGCTCTCGGTCCCGGAGGCAGCGTTGGCTGCCATCACGGTGCCGACGTTGGTCATCGTGGGTGATCGCGACCCCGCCGCGCCGGCAAGCCGTCTGGCAGAACTGCTGCCCTGCAGTGAGCTCGTCGTCGTACCGGGCCTGGATCATGTCGCGACTCCGTCGGACTTCCGGGTCATCGACTTCGCGCTCGCGTTCATTGGCGCCTGATCAGGCAGGACGTCAGGCGCCGACCAGAGGCGTACTTGCTGCAAGGGCCGCCTCGGCCTTGTCGACATCGGACTGGTCCTTGAGCAACACATTCAACGTGTCGACCACACAGGCGGCATCGACCGTCTCCACCTCGAGCAACCTCAGCGTCCGCGCCCAGTCGAGCGTCTCCGAGACCGAAGGGCGCTTCTTCAGGTCCAGCATCCGCAGTGACTGGACGACCATCGAGATCTGCTCACCCAGTTCGCGAGCGATCCCCGGCACCCGAGCCTCGATGATCGCTCGTTCCCGCTCAGCCGACGGATGGCCCAGGAACAGAAACAGGCACCGGCGCTTGACCGCCTCGGAGAGGTCCCGGGTGCCGTTGCTGGTCAGGAACACCATCGGCCGATGCCGCGCACGGATCGTCCCCAGTTCGGGCACGGTCACCTGGAACTCCGAGAGCGCCTCGAGCAGCAGCGCCTCCGTTTCGAAGTCGATACGGTCGATCTCGTCGATCAACAACACCACCGGCTTCTCGGCGCGCAGGGCCGCGAGAATCGGCCGCTCCAGCAGGTATTCAGGTCCGAAGATGCCCGCATCGTCGAGACCCTCGCCCCCGTCCTCACGCCGATCAGACAGTGCCAGCAACTGCTTGCGGTAGTTCCACTCGTACAGGGCCTTCGACTCATCGAGTCCCTCGTAGCACTGCAACCTGATGAGCTCGGCCCCCGTCATCCGGGCGAAGCTCTTGGCCAGTTCCGTTTTCCCTGTCCCGGCCGGCCCCTCGACCAGGATCGGCTTGCCGAGTTCCGCGGCCAGATAGACCGCAGTAGCAGTCCGGTGGTCAGCGAGATAGTCGACGGAACCGAGCCGGCGCTGCACGTCATCAGCACCGGCGAAGTCCGTGTTCCTCGCCGACTCAGACACTGATCCCGACGAGCTTCGTCTCCAGGTACTCCAGCAGGCCTTCCTGGGCGCCTTCCCGACCGAGGCCGCTCTGCTTCATCCCGCCGAACGGAGCCGCCGCAGACGTCGGGTTGATGTCATTGATTCCCACCATCCCGAACCGGAGCCCCTCCGCGGTCCGCAATGCCTTGCTCAGGTTCTGGGTGTAGACGTACGACGCGAGACCGTAGTCGGTGTCGTTCGCCATCGCGACCACGTCGTCATCGTCGTCGAAGACGATCACCGGGGCGATCGGCCCGAAGGTCTCCTCGCGGTAGATCCGCATCTCCTCGGTCACGCCGGTCAGGACGGTGGGCGCGAAGAAGTGTCCGCCGGCGAGGCCATCGTCGATGAGCCGCGTGCCTCCGGTCTCGACCGTCGCCCCCTTGGCCACGGCGTCGGCGACCTGCTGCTCCATCCGATCCATGGCATCGCTGTCGATCAGCGGCCCGACGGTGACCCCGTCGATCAAGCCCTGGCCGACCTTCATGCCGGACACCCGCTTGGTGAGGACGTTCACGAACTCATCGCGAATGGAGCGGTGCACGAAGATCCGGTTCGGCGAGATGCAGGCCTGACCGGCGTTGAGCAGCTTCACCAGCGCTGCGCCCTTGGCGGCGTGCTCCGGGTCGGCGTCGCCGAACACGATGAAGGGTGCGTGTCCCCCCAGCTCCATCGACACGCGCTTCATCTGGCCTGCTGCTTCGCGGGCGAGCATTCTGCCCACCGCCGTGGATCCAGTGAAGGTCAGCTTCGCGATCGCGGGATTGGTCAGGAACTCGGTTCCGATCGGCTCCGGGTCTTCGGCTGTGACCAGATTCGCCACCCCGGCCGGGACGCCCGCTTCGTGCAGGATCTCGAAGACCGCGACCGCACACAACGGCGTCTGCTCGGCCGGCTTCAGCACGATCGTGCACCCGGCGGCAATCGCTGGCGCGACCTTGCGTGTGATCATCGAGATCGGGTAGTTCCAGGGCGTGACGGCCCCGACCACCCCGACAGGCTGATGCATGACGAGGAACCGCTGGTCCTCGCGGGCCGAGGGGATCGTCTGCCCGTAGACGCGCTTCGCCTCCTCGGCGAACCAGATCAGGAAATCCGCCGCGTACTTGACCTCCGTGCGCGCTGCCTTGATCGGCTTGCCCTGTTCCCGGGTCATCAACTGCGCCAGGTCCTCCGAGCGCTCCAGCATCAGCCGGTGTGCCTTGAGGAGCACCTCCGCGCGCTGGTACGCCGTCGCGGCCGACCACACGGGAAGAGCACGCTCAGCAGCAGCGATCGCCAGTTGGACGTCGGCCTTGCCACCCGAGGCGACCCGATGAATGACCTCACCGCTGGCGGGGTCGGTCACCTCGAAGGTGCTTCCGTCGGCGGCCGGGCACCAGCCGCCGTCGACGTAGAGGGTGTCCAAAGTTTCCGTCACAGCGACATTCTGCAAATCATTCCGGGACACATTATCCTCCGCGCCATAATTCGATTTGTTTATCATTTCGAAATTACCATGATTGCTATTTAATTGTCGAACAGAATTACGTTTGCATGACGAGGTTGGCGCCCAGACGGTCGAAGCGCTGGACGCGGCGCCGGTGGCGGCCGACGCTGTCCTGAGCGCTGACTCGCCGTACCTCGGCCTCGATGGCCGCGCCGACGCGGACAGCGAAACGCTCCGGCTCGTCCGCCGCGTCAGGCATCTCCGGCACGATCCGGTCAACGAGGCCGAAGCGGGCAAGGTCGGCCGCACGAATGTTCTGACGGTCTGCCATCTCCGGTGCTCGCGATGCATCGTGAAAGAGGATGACGCTCGCGCCTTCGAGCGGAAGTGGCGACAACCAGCCATGTCGGGCCGCAATCACCGCGTCCGCTGGCAGGAAGGCGATCGCGGCCCCGCCCGTCCCTTGTCCGAGCAGGACCGAGACGGTCGGCACATCGAGATCGATCAGATCCGAGAGGCACTGGGCGATCTCGCGGGCGAGACCACCCGACTCGGCTTCCGGACTCAGCGCCGCGCCTCCGGTGTCGATCAGCGTCACCACGGGTAGGCCGAGGGCCGCAGCAAGCCTCATTCCACGGCGGGCCTCACGCAGCTCCGCAGGCCCCAACGGCTCCGCTTCCGGCGCGCCAGCGCGATCCTGGCCGATCAGGACGCAGGAGACGTCACCGAAGCGCGCAAGCGCCATCACCAGACCGGAGAAGGTGCCCGCGGCACCGGTCCCGCTGAGCAGAACCGCCTCCGATGCAGCGTGTTCCAGAACCTCCCGGACGCCGGGACGGCTCGGCGATCGCGACGCCGAGACCGACGCCCAGGCCGAGTCATCCTCAGGCGTCATCCCCCATCCCTCGAGGTCCGCAGCAACCAGGCGCCTCGGCATCGCTTCACCCGGTGCCAGTATCGACAACACCCGTACCACGTAAGCCCGCAGCTCATCGGGCGCCAGGACCGCGTCCACCAGTCCGCGACGGTGCAGGTTCTCGGCGACCTGGACGCCCGGCTCGAAGGTCTCCCCATGCAATGCCTGGTAGACGCGGGGTCCGAGGAATCCGATCAGGGCGCCCGGCTCTGCAGCGGTGACATGCCCCAGGGATCCCCATGAAGCGAGCACGCCGCCGGTCGTCGGGTGCCTCAGGTAGACGAGATATGGAAGTTGAGCTGCACGGTGCGCATTGACCGCCGAGGTGATCCGAAGCATCTGCAAGAACGCCCCGGTTCCTTCCTGCATCCGGGTTCCGCCCGAGGTCGGCAATGCGACGACCGGCAGCCGTTCGGCAGTGGCGCGGCGAAGCGCCGAAACGACGCGGTCGGCCGCGACCATGCCTATCGAACCGCCGAGGAAGCTGAACTCCCCCAGGATGAGAACGACGGGACGGCCAGCGATCGTGGCCGCCCCCGTCGCTATCGCCTCGTCACAGCCAGTGAGCTCTCGAGCCCGGGCCAGCTCTTGGTGATACTCGGGACCGGCAGGCGGGTCCAGCGGCGACTGGTCCCAACACTGCCAACTCCCGGCATCGACGACGAGGTTCAGAAGTTCCTTCGCATCAGGTCGCGACATCGACCGGTTCCTGGCGCGGCGACGCCCCCATCATGGAGTCGGGGTTGTCGGCCTTGAACTGTGCGGTCGCCTGGTCCTGGGCGGTACGGAACTCCGCACCGAACTTGGCCCGGTCGCCGTAGTGGTGGTCCCACGAAGAGACCAGCGGCGCGACAGTGCCGTGGAACTCGGGCATGACGTACTGCGCGAACAGTTCCAGCGACCGCTTGCGCGCCTCGAAGTCAGCCCATTCGATCCCTGCCAGCAGCACGGTGCCGAAGCCACCGCCGGACTGCTCCTCAAGTCGCTTGATCGCGGCGATCGCCATGTCCGGCGTACCGATCACGCCGTGGCCGAGATCGTTGATCCCGT
The DNA here is from genome assembly GCF_014108865.1 of Nocardioides sp. WS12. Classification (NCBI taxonomy): domain Bacteria; kingdom Bacillati; phylum Actinomycetota; class Actinomycetes; order Propionibacteriales; family Nocardioidaceae; genus Nocardioides; species Nocardioides sp. WS12. The sequence goes on from NZ_CP053928.1 coordinate 4,808,337, forward strand.
CACAGATGACGTCATGCGGAGTGTCGGCGATGACCTGCTCGATGTCGTCCCCACCAGAGAACGGCCCGGTCGATCCCCAGCGCATCATCGGCACCATCCCGTGCCGGGCCTCTTCATAAGCCTGTTCCTTGGTGGCGGCCAGGTGCATCGGAACCATCAATCGCCAGTTGCTCCGGTCGACGGTCTGTCCGAACAGTTGCGCGCGCTCCTCCATCAGCTGCCAGGTGTCCTTGATGAAGGCGAAGCCGCCCTCGGAGTCGGTGGCAGCAATCGACAGCAGCCCGAGGCCGTACCGGCCAGCGAGGTTGACCCCCGACGGAGACCGAACCGAGGCAACGGCCATCTCCATCTTCCGGCCCTTGTAGGGCAGCAACTGGAGTTGCGCATCCTTGAGCGTGAACCAGTCCGTCTCCATGCTGACGGTCTCGCCGTTGAGCAGCCGGTGGATCGCGTCCAGACCCTCGGCCAGCATCGTGCGCTGCTTGTTCGGGTCGATGCCCATCATGTGCGCATCGGTGACCAGGGCGCCCGGCCCGGCACCGAACATGACCCGTCCGCGGGACAGGTGGTCCAGCAGGGTCAGCCGACCAGCCGTCACCAGCGGGTGGTGGTAGGGAACCGAGATGACACCAGTGCCGAACTTGATGTCCTGCGTGCGCTGCGCCGCAGCAGCGATGAAGATCTCGGGCGAGGAGACGGGCTCGACACCTCCGGAGTGGTGCTCGCCCACCCACACCTCGTCGAACCCGAGCCGATCCATGTGCTGGACGATGTCGAGGTCCTGGGTCAGCGCGATCGTCGGGCTCTGCCCGGGGGCGTGCAGCGGCGACATGAACATTCCGAACTTCATTGTTCTTCCCATCTATTCAAGGTCATTGGGTTGGTGGTGAGGACGTTCTGAATCGATCAATGCATCGAACGGCCGCCATTGACGTGCAGGATCTGGCCGGTGATGAAGCTGGCGCGATCGGAGCCGAAGAAGACGATTGCTTCGGCGACCTCCTCGGCCTGCGCGAGGCGCGCCATCGGAATCAGCGCCCTGGCTTCGGGAGTGAGGTCGGATGCCTGGGCGTCGGACGCAGCCGTGCCCCCCGGGCCAATGCAATTGACCCGCACCGCCGGGGCCAGTTCCTGCGCGGCCACCCGGGTGAAGGACACGACTCCACCCTTGCTGGCGGAGTAAGCGGCGAGACCCGGGTACGGGATTCTTGCCGCTCCGGAGATCACGTTGATGATCGAGGAAGATCCGCGACGAGCCATCCCGGGGGCGAAGGCCCGGCACATGTAGAACGTGCCGTCGAGGTTCACCGCCATGGTGCGTCGCCACATCTCATCGGTGGTCTCGATCACCGAAGCATCGGGGTAGATGCCGGCCACGTTTGCAAGGATGTCGACGTCGCCGACCACCTCCGAGACGCGGTCCCGCATTGCCTCGACGCTCGAGGACGACGAGACGTCGACAGCGACGGCGAGGTGCTCGACACCATGGGCCTCGAGCGAGGTGAGTGCTTCCTTCGCCGCTGTGTCATTGAGGTCAGCGAGCACCACGCGGGCGCCGCGAGCAGCGAACAACTGCGCGGTCGCAAGACCGATACCGCTGGCACCGCCGGTGACGACGACATTCTTTCCTGCAAGTTCCGTGCTCATGAAAACTCCGAACGATTCGACTGGACGGCTTCGTCTCGACGACGAGAACCGCTCTTTCTCTCAAGACCGCGGGAATGTCGTTGCCTCACGCGCCAACCTTGGCCAGTGTGCTCTTCGGAGGCATTCCCAGAAATACCTATCTCGGTACCTACGGCCGGCGAACAAATACTTCAAAGGTCGCGCAGCACTCGACATCTCTCGACCAATGACCGCCTCGAGACATCGATCTCCAAGCTCAACCGATCGTGTCCGTGCGTGACGCCCGGCAGCACGTGCAACTCGCATGAGACACCGGCGCGATGCAGTCGTTGCGCGAAGCTGATCGACTCGTCCCGGAAGATGTCGAGTTCTCCGACCTCGATGTACGCAGGCGCCAGGCCGGCGACATCAACGAGCCGTGCCGGCGCTTCGATCGGCGAGACGTGGTCGGTGCCCTGCCTCCCACCCAGGACCGCGTTCCAGCAGGTCCAGTTCGCGGACCAGTCCCAGCTCACGAAGGGCGGGAAGTCCGGGTCCGGGACCGTGTTGCGATCGTCCAGCATCGGATAGATCAGCACCTGCTTGGCCAGCGGGACCCCCAGGTCACGGGCCAGCACAGCAGTTCCCGCCGCGACGCCTCCACCACCGCTGTCGCCCATCACAGCGGCCCGATCCGGGTCCACAGAGAACGTCTCGCTCCGCTCGAGTACCCAGACGAGCGTCTCGAAGGCATCCCGTGCCATCCGCTCCCCGGGGTGTTCCGGAGAGAGCCGGTAGTCCGGTACCGCGAACCGGACTCCGGTCTGCTCGGCGTAGTGGCGCACCAGTCCGTCCACGTGGTCCGGCTTGCCCGCGATCATGCCGCCGCCGTGCAGGTAAACGACCACAGGCCCCGGTCCGGTCGCCGAATCCGGCGTGTACCAGCGCATCTCGATGCTCTGCCCGTCCGAGGTCGGAACCCGGTGCGACGTCACCGAGACGCCGGACGACTCCGGCACGGGCGCATCGTCGAGGCCAGCATCGATCATCGCGCGCAGGGCCGGGGCATCCCCGCGCGCCGGAGCCGCGACGGCTCCCGTGAACTTCTCGACCAGTACGGCAAACGCTTCTGCGATTTGCGGGTCAGGTGTCAGCATATTTACCACCTATTGGAATCACAATCTCGAGGAAAATTAAGATTATGGTTGATTAGATGACACAATAGAAGCATATTGCTGCAATACCCCGACCGAAATGGGCGCCTCAATTTTCGCGCCATTCACATTTCGGCAATGTGAATCAGAGATGCCTTCAGGAGGAAATGTGGCCGACCTGCTCGTCGAAAAGCACGGGACCACCACCGTCTTCACGATCAACCGCCCGGATCGGATGAACGCCGTCGGCGGGTCCGTCATGGCCGACCTGACCGCGGGCCTGCGGGAGTTCGAAGCGGACCCCGCGCAGTACGTCGCGATCATCACTGCCGTCGGCGAGAAGGCATTCTGCTCCGGCTTCGACCTCAAGGACATGGTCGCCGCCGACGCGGGCACGGCACTTCCCGTCTCACCCGGTCCCGACATTGCCGGTATTGCTGCCTGCGAGAAGGTCACCATCGCGGCCGTCAACGGCCTGGCGATCGCCGGTGGCATGGAAATCGCGATCAGTTGCGACATCCGGATCGCGTCCGAGAATGCGTGGTTCGGAGTCTTCGAACCCAAGCGCGGATTCATGGCCGGCGTAGCGGTCAACGTGCTGCCTCGGCTGATGCCCATGGGCGCCGTCATGGACCTGATGCTGAGTGGGGACCGACTCAGCGCGGAGGATGCCCATCGCCTGGGCCTCGTCCAGCGCGTCGTCCCCGCCGAGAAGTTGCTGGAAACGGCGCTGGAGAAGGCCGAGATGATCGGACGCAATTCGCAGCCCGCCGTCTGGGGCACCAAGAAGGTGCTGAAGTTCTGGCGCGACGCGCTCCTGGCCGAGCAGCAGCGCTACTACGAGGCCGTCATCCATCGAGTGATGCTCTCCGGGGACATGCACGAGGGCCCGCGCGCCTTCGCCGAAAAGCGTGAACCCCAGTTCGGCAACCAGTGGCCGAACCCCTTCGACCGGATCTGAGGATTCTGACCATGGAACTGTTGACCAGCCCGGAACTGCAGGAATTCCGCGACGAAGCGCGCACCTGGTTGCACGAGAACGTCCCGGGCGACGACCGTCCGCACGACGGCCCGGGCCTGAAGAACCGAGACGAGATCCGTGCCTGGGACGCCGCCTGGCAGCGCCGCCAGTACGACGGCGGCTGGGCCGGCGTCGACTGGCCGAAGGAGTACGGCGGCCGCGGACTGTCGTTGGTCGAACAGGTCATCTGGTACGAGGAACTGGTTCGGGCCGGTGCGCCGACCGGGTTCTCGGTCTTCCAGGTCGCGCTCGGCCACGCCGGCCCGACCCTGATCGCCCGGGCAACCGACGAGCAGAAGGCCTTCCACCTGCCGCGGATCCTGAAGGGCGAGTCGCCTTGGTGCCAGGGCTTCTCCGAGCCCTCCTCCGGTTCGGACCTCGCCTCGCTGCGTACCACCGGCGTCATCGATGGCGAGGAGCTCGTCATCACCGGACAGAAGATGTGGACCACCGGGGCTCAGTACGCCGACTACTGCGAGCTGCTGGTCCGGACCGACCCCGACGTGGCCCGCCACAAGGGCCTCACGTGGGTGATCATGGAAATGGACCGACCGGGAGTCGACGTCCGTCCGATTCACCTGATCCCCGACGAGTACGAGACGTGTGAGGTCTTCTACGACGAGGTCAGGGTGCCGCTCAGCAATGTCGTCGACCAGGTCAACAACGGCTGGAGCGTGGCGATGTCCACGCTGGCCATCGAGCGCGGGCCTGCGTTCCTGGACATGCGCCTTTACAACATCTACCACGTCGATGAGTTGATCTCGATCGCTCGCGACAGAGGCCTCCTGGCCGACGCCGCCCTGGCCGACCGACTCGCCCAGGCTCGCGCGGACGCTGCAGCGGTCCGGTCGATGGCCTACTGGCAGATCTCGACCTCAGAGATGGGCGTCCAACCGGGAGCGGAGTCCACGGCGATCAGGACCTGGCACACCCAGCTCGAGCAGCGCATCAGTCGCCTCGCGGTCGACATTCTCGGCACCGAGGCCCTGCTCCGGAACAACTGGACCCGACAGTGGCTCGGCACGTTCGCGACGACGATCGTCGGCGGCACGAAGGACATCCAGAAGAACATCATCGGTGAGCGCGTACTCGGGCTACCGCGCTGAAATCATTCTGATCCCAGCATGAATTCATAGGGACAATGACTATTTCATTGACAGGCAATGGCAATTCTTGAAAGATTGCATAAATGCCAGCCTGGTTCGAATTCAATCGCTGCGTGGCGAATATTCTCCACTTTTCCGAATTGCTCATTCAGTCCAAGGAGTTCGAACGTGGAACGCACTGATCATGACGTCGTCATCGTGGGCTTCGGCATCGCGGGAGCTGCCGCTGCCATCGAAGCCGTCGAGCGCGGTGCCCGGGTGCTGGTCCTCGATCGCGGGTACGGCGGCGGTGCGGCTGCGTTGTCGGGCGGCGTCATCTACGCCGGTGGCGGCACCAGGCACCAGAAGGCGGCCGGGGTGCACGACACCCCGCAGAACATGTTCAACTACCTCCGTCAGGAAGTGAACGGGATCGTTTCCGACGAGACCGTCCGCGCCTTCTGCGAACAGAGTCCGGCCATGATCGACTGGCTGGAGGAGCAGGGCGCCAAGTTCGAAGGCACGCTGAGCCCCTACAAGGCGTCGTACACGACCGATGCGCACTACTTGTACTACTCAGGCAACGAGACCGCCTGGCCTTACCGGCTCCATGCGGTTCCAGCAGCCCGAGGTCACCGGCAGGTGGCGAAGGGCGTGCAGTCCGGGACGATGCTGTCGCTCGCCGTTCGGAAGGCCGCCATCGCCAAGGGCGTCGAGTTCAGGCCGCTCAGCAGGGTCAGCGAACTCCTCATCGAGGACGGGGTCGTCGTCGGCGTGACCTACCGGACCATGAGCGTCAATGCCGACAGCGCCGACGGCCATCGCCGGCTGAGCAAGGTCGGTGCCAAGCTCGGCAACTGGATGCCGCCCCTGGGCGCGCGGCTCAATGGCAAGGCCGAGGCTCTGTGGCAACGACACGCGACCACGCACACGGCCCGCGCGAAGTCGGTCATCCTGGCCGCCGGCGGATTCGTGCTCAACGCCGAGATGATGGCCGAGCACGCCCCCGAGTACCAGTCGTTGCTGCCGCTGGGAACTGTCGGTGACGACGGCACCGGGCTGCGGCTCGGCGTTTCTGCCGGCGGAACCACCGTCAACATGGACCGTCTGGCCGCCTGGAGGTTCCTGTCGCCGCCGAGTGCCTTCCTCGAGGGCGTCGCCGTCGGGCCGACGGGCACGCGGATCATCAACGAGGACGTGTACGGCGCCCGCCTGGCCGAGTTCATGATCGCCGAACACCAGGGCAAGGGCTTCCTGATCGTGGACGACGAGACCTGGGTCCGGGCCCGTAGGCAGATCCGGAAACAGTGCCGGCAAGCGTTCCAGATCCCGCAGACGGCGTACCTCTTCACGGCCGGCCATCAGAAGGCAGACACCCTCGACGACCTGGCAGCCAGGATCGGCGTCCCTGCCGATGCACTCGCCGCAACGGTCGACGCCTACAACGAGGGCGTCCGCAGCGCGGACGGGGATCCGGCCCACAAGGCGGCCAACCTGTGCAAGCCGCTCAGCCGGGGCCCGTACCGGGCGATCAACATCTCCGTTGACGCCTCGCCTCTCTACCCGGCGACGGTGTTCACCCTCGGCGGTCTGCGTGTCGACGAGACCTCCGGCCACGTTCTCACCCCTGACAACCAGCGGATTCCCGGTCTCTACGCCGCCGGCAGGTGCGCGATCGGGCTCTGCTCGCACAGCTACGTCAGCGGACTCTCGCTGGCCGATGGTGTCTTCTCCGGCCGCCGTGCCGGCGGACATGCAGCCGCGGCTGCACAGAACAGCAGTCCCTCTGCCCAGGCAGGAACCCGGATCGTCACCTGACCGGGAACAACTAATTGTCGATTGGAATGCAATGACCTCTGGAGCCAGCCTTCACTACGGGATCTTCGTCCTGTCCACGATCCCGCCGGGGAGCACCCCGAACGAGATCGTGAACAAGGCGATCGATCAGATCAGGCACGCCGACAAGCTCGGCTTCGAACGAGCGTGGACTGCCGAGCACAACGGCCGCATCTACGGCATCACGTCCTCGGCGCAGATGCTGCTCGCGGCTGCCGCGGCCTCCACTAAGAACATCCGGCTCGGCACCGCCGTGTCGCGTCTGCCGCTGCACCACCCCCTTCGCCTCGCCGAGGACTTCGCGTACATCGATCAACTCAGCGGCGGCCGCCTCGACTTCGGGATCGGCAAGGGTTATGACCCCGTCGAATTCCAGGCGTACGACGTCAACCTCGACGAGCGCGACGAGCGATACCAGGAGACCCTGGACATCGTCATGCAGGCCTGGCAGACCGGCAAGGTCAGCTACCAGGGCAAGCATCTCCAGGTTCCCGGCCCGGGTGAGGTCATCGACGAGATTCCGATCTACCCCGAGGTGTTCCAGAAGCCGACTCCCCCGGTCTACGTGATGGTCAGCTCCAGCGAGGAGTCGCTGCGCAAGGCGGCGCGTCAGGGCCACGCCTTCGTCCTCGGTGCTGCGTCGCGCGACCAGGCGCGTGACCTCGTCAACGTCTATCGCGAGGAAGCCCGCACTGCCGGCTACTCCTTCGACGAGATCGACGAGCTCGTCTCGCGCTGCCAGCAGTTCAAGGCGATCCACGTGGCCGACACCACGGAGCAGGCGCAGCGTGAGTTCAAGGACGGCTACATGTGGTTCACCGACGTGAAGAGCAACCGACCCAAGGTCGGTCTCAACATCGACACGATGAGCTTCGAGCAGTACGTCGAGCGGAAGATGCTCATCGTCGGCTCCCCCGACGACGTCGCTGAGGAGCTCTCCTCACTGCACAGTCACACCGGCCTCGGCGGAATGATGCTGTGGTTCGACGGCGGCGGGGCCCAGCCGCAGGAGCAGGTCCTCCAGTCGATGACGACCTTCACCGAGAAGGTCCGCCCACAACTCTGAGTGACACCAAGCGGCCGGTCCCCTCGGGGCCGGCCGCTTCACATTTCACAGGCGGCGCTGGGGCCCGAACATCGGAACGCTCAAGAGGGAGAGGATCCCGATGGCGAGCAGGACGGCGTAGCCGGCGGTGAACCCTCCCGTCGCTTCGCGGAGGATGCCGAGCAGGGCTGGACCAGTCGCTCCAACGAGGTAGGCGATCAGGATCACCATTGCCCCGAGTCGGGTGGCGTCCGCCTGGGTGCGGGTGACATCAACGAGCAAGACCAGGGCGAGTGTCGAGCACCCGCCAGCGCCGATGCCGAACAGGACCATGGAGGGAACTGCCAGGGTCAGCGGGGCCACCAGCAGGAAGAGCACGCCCGTGGTCGACGCGGTGATCACCACGGCGAGCAGCGGACGTCGATCGACGACGACGTCGGTGAGCCACGACACGGCCACCATCGATACAGGGCCGACGAGCTGGAAGACGGCGAAGAGACCCGCCGCGTGATGTTCGGAGGTGCCGAGGTGGAGAAAAAGCGGCGTCACCCAGGCCAATCCGCTGAAGCCGATGAGCATCGCCGAAGCCGTGAACCAGGTGATCCACCACGCCGTCGGCGAGCGCCACGGCAAGCGGCGCTCAACCCGGCCCTCGGGAGGCGGGTCAGCGGGAAGCCTCCGTGCCGTGGCGACCCAGACCAATGCGGTCACCGCCGCGATGACGCCCCAGAACGCGAGCGCTGGCCGCCAACCCCCCAACGATTCCTCCACCGGTGTCGCGATCCAGGCAGCGAGAGCCACACCGACCGCAGTACCGGTGGTGTAGAGGCCAACCGCGAGCCCCCGGATCCGGGAGAGGTGACTGGCGATCAGACTGGGCACGAGCGCCGAAGCCGCCCCCATCCCGGCGCCGACGATTGCGCATGAGCAGAGCAGCAGCGGGGCGCCGGCAGGAACCAACCGGAGCAGGCAGCCGAGCGAGAGCACCGCGAGACCGACGCCCATCCCATTGACCGCGCCGACCCGGACCGCCACCCGGTGCCCGACGGGCGCACCGATCCCCATGAAGGCGACGACCAGCGATGTCAGCAACCCCTGTTCGAGTCCCGAGAGCTCGAGGTCCCTGGTGATGTCGTCCAGCAGCGGTGGCACCGACCCCAGCGAGGCGCGAAGGTTGAGTCCGATCACCGTCATCAGGGCGGCGAGCGCCCACACCGGAACCGTCACCTGTGCCGGGCGTGCCGCGACCGCGGCAGGCTTCATCTCAGGCAGTCAGGTCGACGGTGAACGGTGGACCGGTCCGGTCCCGAACCATTTCGACGGTGACCCCGGGCGCCAGCTCACGCAGGACCAGACCGCCGTCGGCGACATCAAGGACGCACAGGTCGGTGATGATCCGCGAGACCACCTGAACACCGGTGATCGGCAGGGTGCAGCTCTCGACGACCTTGAAGGTCCCGTCCTTGGCAACGTGCTCCATCAGCACAATCACCTTCTGGGCACCGCCGACGAGATCCATGCCGCCGCCCATGCCCTTGACCATCTTGCCCGGGATCATCCAGTTGGCGATGGTGCCGTCCGCAGAGACCTGCATTGCTCCGAGAATGGCAGTGTCGATCTTGCCTCCGCGGATCATCCCGAAGCTCGTGGCGGAGTCGAAGATGGACGCGCCTCGACGCAGGGTCACCGTCGCCTTGCCGGCGTCGACCACGTCAGGGTCCACCTGGTCGGCGTACGGCGCCGGTCCGGTCCCCAGCACGCCGTTCTCTGACTGGAGCACGATCTCGACGTTCTCGGGAACATGCGCCGGGATCAGCGTCGGCAGCCCGATGCCGAGATTGACGTAGTCGCCATCGGACAGTTCGAGCGCGGCCCGGGCCGCCATCTGGTCGCGGCTCAGGCCAAAGCCTGGTGGCGTCGCGGAAGCCCCGGCCACGACCTGGTTCCCATCGTCGCTGACAGCCGGGTCCCGGACCACGAGCCGCTCGATCCTCTTCTCCGCCGACTGTTCCGACGTGAGGGCGAGCACCCGATGGACGTAGATTCCCGGCAAGTGGATCTCGTCCGGGTCCAATTCACCGGGCTCGACGAGAATCTCGACCTCGGCCACCGTGATCCGCCCGGCCATGGCTGCGAGCGGATTGAAGTTCCGCGCTGACCGGTGGAAGACCAGGTTCCCGTGGCGGTCGCCCTTCCACGCCCGGACCAGGCCGAAGTCGGTGGCGATGGCCTCCTCGAGGACGAACGTTCGCTCTTTTCCGCGGAAGTCGAACTGCGCCGTGGGTTTGGGCTGGCTCTGTTCGAGAGCCTCACCATCAGGGCCGAAAAGCCACGGCAGGCCGCCGTCGGCAACCTGGCTGCCGACTCCAGTGGCGGTGTAGAACGCCGGGACGCCGGAGCCACCCGCACGCAACTTCTCGGCCAGGGTTCCCTGCGGGACGAGCTCGACTTCGAGCTCACCGCCCAGGAACTGGCGTTCGAACTCCTTGTTCTCGCCGACGTATGACGAAACCATCCGTCGGATCCGGTGCTCGCGAAGCAGCAGGCCGAGGCCCCAGTCGTCGACCCCGCAGTTGTTGGACACGGTGACGAGGTCCCGGACTCCCTTGTCCAGGAGCCCCGCGATCAGGACGCTCGGGATTCCGCACAGTCCGAAACCTCCGACCGAGAGTCGGGCTCCGTCGCCGATTCCCTCGAGCGCCTCGGCGACACCGCCGACCACCTTGTCCATCGCTGTCCAGCCTCCGGCTTCTCGTCGGTTCGACGGCTAGTTGAGCTCGCCGACCACGGTGCCGACCTCGTAGTCGCCGGGTTCGACCTTGATCGTCAACACACCGGCGGCGGGCGACTCGATCTCGGTCATGGTCTTGTCCGTCTCGAGCACGTAGAGCGCTTCGCCTGCGCCGACGGACGCGCCGTCGGCGACGAGCCACTCGGCCAACGTGCCCTCGGTCATGGTGACGCCCAGCTGGGGGATGCTCAGTTCCATCGTTCGTTTCCTTCTTCAGATAGCGGGCCGCCGCGCGTGGGCGTCCGTGGATCGTGAGTTGGTGCTCAGCTGCACAAGCCGCGTACGGCTTCTTCGATGGCAGCCCTGCTGGGCATGTACGCCGCCTCCAGAACCGAGGAGAACGGCACCGGGGTGTTGGGCGCAGCGACCCGGCGAACCGGCCCATGCAGCTGCCCGAACAACTCTTCGTTGATCGTTGCGGCCAGTTCGGCCCCGAATCCGCCCCGGCGAACCGCTTCGTGAACGATGACAGCGCGACGTGTCTTGCTGACCGATGCCAGGATGCGGTCCAGGTCCAGCGGCACCAGGGTGCGCAGATCCAGGACCTCGGCCTCGATCCCGGACGCGCTGAGCGTCTCGGCAACAGCCAGGCAGTCGTGCACCTGGCGGCCCCAACTGATCAACGTCACGTCAGAGCCGGCGCGCGCGATCCTCGCTTCACCGAGCGGAACCCGGTAGTCGCCCTCAGGCACCGCGTCGACGGTGGAGTAGTAGAGGTGATGCATCTCCACGAAGACGACCGGGTCGTCGTCGAAGATCGAGCTCAGGAGCAGGCCCTTGGCGTCGGCAGCGGTCGAGGGGATCACGACCTTGAGGCCGGGCGTGTGCGCCAGGACGGCCTCGAGCATGTCGGAGTGCTGCGCGCCGAAACCGCCGCCAGCTCCCGTTGCCGTGCGAACCGTGATGGGAACGTTGGTCTGTCCACCCGACATGTAGCGAAGCTTGGCCGCGTGGTTGATCAACTGGTCCGAGCAGACCGCCAGGAAGTTCATCAGCATGATCTCGGGCACCGGCCGCATGCCGGTGATCGCGGCACCGATGGCCGCGCCCATGATGGCCTGCTCCGAGATCGGCGTCGGGCGCACCCGATCGAGCCCGAACTTGGTGGACAGACCCTTGTGGATGCCCCACCCGCCGCCCTTGGGGTCCTGGATGTCCTCACCCAACTCGAAGACGGTCTCATCGATCGACATCGCGACGTCGAGCGCTTCAGAGATCGCATCGATCATCCGCAGTTGACGGCCGGTGCTCACGTCGTCCTGGGTCTGGCTTTGAATGGTCATCGGTTTTCCGTCCCGTAAACGTCGGTGGTCAGCTCGGCGACATCGGGGAACGGCGCCGCAATCGCGAACTCGAAGGCTTCATCGATCTCGGCCTGCAGGCGCTGTTCGATCTCGACGATCTCGGCCTCGGAAACCTGTCCCGAGGCGATGAGCGAGGCTCGGAGCCGCAGCACCGGATCGGCTTCGATGGCCGCCGCCAACTCCTCCTTGGGCATGTACTCCATGGAGTCGCCGATCATGTGTCCGTTGAAGCGGTAGGTCACCGCCTCGATCAGCGTCGGACCTTCGCCAGCACGCGCCGCGTCGACGGCGACGCGCGCCGCCCGGTACATCGCCTCGGCGTCGTTGCCGTCCACATGGATGGACCGCATCGAGTACGACGCTCCGCGCTTGGCGATCTGGTCGATCGAGGTGCCGTCAGCGAAGGGCGTGTACTCGGAGTACAGGTTGTTCTGGCACACGAAGACCACCGGAAGGTTCCACAGCGAAGCCAGGTTGAGCGCCTCGTGGAAGGCGCCGATGTTGGCGGCGCCGTCACCGAAACTCACAACGGCGACCTGACCGGTGCCCCTCATCTGGGCCGACAGGCCGACGCCCACAGCGATCGGGATCTGGGAACCGACCACCCCGGTGGTGACGATCAGGCCGGAGCTGACGTCGGTGAGGTGCATCGGGCCGCCCTTGCCCTTGCAGCTGCCGCTGGCCTTCCCGAAGAACTCTGCGGTCAGCGTGGGCAGCGGTACGCCCTTGGCGATCTGGTCGTGCACGCCCCGATACATGGTGAGCACGTAGTCATCGGCACCGATGACCGCGTTGATCGCCGACGGGATCAGCTCCTGGCCGCGGGCCGAGTAGTACATCCCGCTGACCTTTCCGGCGCTCATCGAAGCTCGGTAGGTGTCGTCGTACTGCTTGATCTTCGCGGCCGTCGTGAAGATCTCGAGCAGGACCTCGGCCCCGACTCCGATCTCGCCATCGGGCTCGGCAGTGATCTGGGTGGTCATGTTGAACTCCTTGTGGTCTCTGGGTCGGCAGGCCGCACCCCGGGCTTGCGGACGACGACGTCGCCGCTGATTCGCACCTGGCAGGCCAGCCGGAGCCGTTGCGGGTGGACTCGACGTCGGCGCATGGCGAAGTCGGTCAGCATCGCGCGCTCCGCCTCGGTCTGGGGTGACAGCCGGTCCAGACCGTCGATGACCTCGAGTTGGCACGCGGTGCACTTGCCAACGCCGTAGCAGAGTGTCGGCCAGTGGAAGTCCTCGCGCCACGCAGCCTCGATCAACGACTCTCCGGCCAGTACGTCGACCACGTGCCCGGCCGGCTCGACCGTCATCGTCCCGGCGATGACCTTGCGGCTGTCATTGCGCAAGGTAGCGGTCGATCTCGTTGTGCATTCCGAAGATCATCGTCTCGAAGCGCGGCGACATGGTGGTCTCGGTGAACGCACTGCTCCGGTATCCGGCCTGCTGACGCGCAATGTTCTCCACGTCCTGGCGGAGCACGAACGGCAGGTCGGAGACCTGGAGTGGTCCTTCGGCACGCGCCGGGGCCTGCTCGCCTTCTGCTTCGATCGGGATCTGCAGCGCGAAGACCTCGAACCGGCAGACGTTCGGGTCCGTACCGAGCGGCCGGATCCGGTAGAGCAGGAGGTTGCCGGTGAAACCGAGGAACACCATGTTCGGGAAGATGAATCCGTATCCGGACGCGTCCGGGTCCGGGGGCGGCAGCGCGATCCCGGCATCCGCCGCGTAGGCGTAGTACTGCTCGAAGAACGTCGTCACCAGCGCTTCGTCGGGAATGTCCTGGTGCCGCACGCGATCGCTGATGAACTCCTCACGCGCAGTGATGTACGCGTCGGTGCCCTCGAACATGACCCGGTTCTGCTCGAGGAAGAACTGCCCGAAAGGAATGTCCTTCACCGGCGGGGTGTACCCACCTGGACGCTCGGCGGCGCCCACGTTGTAGTGGCCGTTGCCCTTCGGGTGGTACGCCAGCTTGTCGGCGTCATAGTCGTCGCCGACCGCGTAGAAGGCGAGCTCGGGGTGAGCCTGCATCACGTGGTAGGCCTCGATGAACGCCTCGGTGGCGACCTTCCAGTTGGCGTCCAGGTCGATGTACTTCCACCACCGGACCCGCATCTTGTCCATCCACATCGGCTCGAGGTGGCGGTCCATGTCGCCGAGGAACTCGCCCAGCGACGGTGCCTCGTCGTCGAAGTTGATCCAGACAAAGCCGTGCCGGATCTCGGACCGGACCTCCTTGAGGTTGATCTTCGACGGGTCGATCGACTCCGCGACGAAGCCGTTGCGGGCGTAGAGGTAGGACTGGGTCCCATCGAGATTCCAGCGCCAGCCGTGGAACGGGCAGACGATCTGCTTTCCACTGAAGGATCCGCAGTCCACGGCCAGCTGGGTGGCCCGGTGCGGACACACATTGTGGAAGACCTTGATGGTGTTCTCGTCCACCCGGACGACCATCACCGACTCTTCGGCGACCTGGAACTCGATGTAGTCACCGGGCATCTGGACGTCCTCGACGCGGGCGGCCCACATCCAGGTGTGCATCCAGAGCTTGCGGTTCTCGAGCCTGGCGAAGTCCTTGTCGTAGTACCGGTCAGCCGGAATGTGCACCCCGTCGACCATGCGGAACGGAACGCCCGAGGTGTCGACGCTCGGGTCGGGAAGGAGGGGGATGACCTCCACCTCGGGCAGGTCGACCTCGCCCGCGCCGTGCGCTGCCGGGTTCTCGATCTGAGTGGTCACTGCATCTCCTTCGTGCCATTCCTGGCGGACGGTCACATTGCCCTCAGCGACCCCGAGTCCATTCCTGAAGTGAATGAAAATGCAGGTCGCGCAAATGGAAAGTTTCGGCAATATTGCAATGGCGAGAAGTCAATGTCAAGCATTAAATGACATTAGAAGAATGCAATTGAATCTCGCCGTGAATTAATTAATGAATATGGCCCTAGGAACCGGCGGCCACATGGTCGACCGCCACCATTCCGAAGGTGCAGGTGTGCGCGATGCTCGCTCCCGGCCCCGGGTAGGTACGGCCCATGACCGTCGCCGCGATGTTGCCGGCGGCGTACAGACCCGGAATCGGCTGACCGCTCTCGTCGAGCACGCGTGCATGCTCGTCAGTGAGTACCCCACCGAGCGTCGCCACATCGCCGGGCACGTAGGCCACGGCGTAGTACGGCGCCCGCGAGATCGGCGCCAGGCCGTTGTTGCCGCGCTTGAGCGGATCACCCTGGTACCGGTTGTAGGCACCCTCGCCGCGAGCGAAGTCCTCGTCACGGCCGTTCGCCACCATCGTGTTCCAGCGCTGAACCGTTGCTGCCAGCCCCGTCGGATCGACCTTGCAGGCGGCGGCAAGTTCTTCCAGGGTGTCGGCGCGGATGACGAACCCTCCGTCGATCAGCTCCTTCTTGAGCTGCCCCGGCACCCTGTCGAAGGTGTACCGGCGCCGGGCCCTGTCGTCGAAGACCGCCCAACTGGGCACGCTTCGCCCGGCAGCATTCCTGGCGAACATGGCTTGCCCGATGTCCATGTGCGAGCCCGCCTCGTTGGTGAAACGCTCGCCGTCCTGATCGACCAGGATCGCACCGGGACGGGTCTTCACAATGCCCATGCTCGCGGCCTGGAAGAGCGCCGGAGAACCATCAGGCATCGCCGGGTTGGGTGTCCACAGGGCCTCGTCGAGCTGCGCGGTGGCTGCCCCCAGCTTCATCGCCTGGACGAGCATCTCACCGGTGTCCCCGGGGTTCGAATAGGTGAATCCGCCGGGCTGGTGCGGAGCGAACTTGTCACGCATCTCCTGGTTCATTGCATAGCCCCCAGCGGCCAGCAACACAGCCTTGCGGGCCCGGACCGTGATCCGCTCACCTTCGTGGACGACGACCACGCCGACGACCCGGCCGTCCTCGACGACCAGCTCCTCGACCGGCGAGTCGGTCCAGATCGGAACACCACGGGCGATCGCGGCCTCCAGCAGCATGCCGATCAGCGCGGCGCCGTGCGACACCAGCGAACGGCCCCGCCACTTCGACACCTTGGTCCGCCCGACCACCCGGAGCCCGGTGACCATGCCCTTGATGCTCCGGTTCCAGTAGCCGAGGCGCATCAGTTCAGAGGTGGTCGCGACGATCCCGATCCCCATCGTGATCCCCGGCCTCAACCGCGGTTCCCAGGCGCCGAGCTGCCTGGTGTCGAAAGGTGTCGGTTCGACCGATCGCCCATCTGCCTTGCCGCCAGGCGACTCCGAGTAGTAGTCCGGCCACCCGGCGGCGCGCTTGAACCTGACGCCCATCGTCTGCAGGAATTCGACCATCTTCGGGCTGTTCGCGATGTACGACGCGCGGCGTTCGATCGACGACTGCGGACCGACGTCCCCGACGACCGAACGGAAGTACGCCTGCGCGTCCCCCGACGAGTCCTGGATCCCTTCCGCCTTCATCAGCGGGTTGTTCGGAACCCACATCCCGCCGCCTGACATGGCGGTTGCGCCTCCGACGTACTCGGTCTTCTCCAGCACGAGCGGCTCGAGTCCGAGAGTCACGGCGCGGAGTGCCGCGGTGAGGGCTCCGCCGCCACTCCCGACGATGACCACGTCGACCAGGCGATCTTCGCTGCTCATCGGTCCCTACTCCCTTGGTTGGTGTCTACGTTTCGAAAGGTGCGTTGTTCGGCGTTGGCGCGGGGCCTCGGGGCTCCCGCGCCAACACCGCGTTCAGTGCGCGCGGTCGCGCGTCCTCAGCTCTGCGGGACGTGCGGCGCGACGATGGTCTCGCCCTGCTGCTTCCACGCCTTCTTGTCAGCGTCGTAGCGGAACAGCCCGACCTTGTCGGCGCCGAGCATGTCGCCCTCGCCGTAGGTCACCCCGTAGGTCTGGGCTGAGAACAGGTTCCCTGCCTTCTGGGCCGCTTCGGCATAGGACTCGGTGGTGACCTCGGCGTCCTTGTCCATCAAGGCCCCGATCTGGACCATCTGGACGACCGCATCGCAGTGATAGGCGGCACTGAGATCGACATCAATGCCCTTCATCGCGGGCAGCCCGGCGCCGGTGAAGATCTCGTCACAAAGAGCAGCGCTCTCGCTGCCCTCATAGGTGAGTGCCGTCCCGCTGACGCCGTAGGCCCCGTCAATGTTGTCGTTGTTCAACAGGGTCGTGTTCTGGATGGTCGAGGCGAAGTCGCCGATCAGCCAGGCCGGCTGGAAGCCCTGCCGCTGGCCCTGCGCGGAGACGGTCTTCTCCATCGCCGATCCGGTACCGGCGATCACCTTGGTGACGTTCGCGGCCTTGAACGCCAGCAGCGCCTGGGTCGCGGTCTTGCCCGCCGTCACCGCGAAGTCGCAGGCGTTCTTGTACTCGACGTAGTCATCGCTGGTGATGCCCAGCTGCTTCAGCAGGGCATACACGCCATTGGGTCCGTCCCAGACCGAGTCCGGGTCGCAGCCGTTGCGCAGAATGCCCAACTTGCCGGGGATGTCGAAGAAGCCCATCTCGGCGCCGCCACCGATCAGGTCGGTCGCTGCCTGCTCCAGGGTGGCCGCGCCGCCGGACAGCTTCGGGAACTGCTTCAGGTACTCCGAGTCCGATCCCGGGAACGTGGTGAGCATCGGGGTGTTGTTCTGCTGCACCACACAGGACGGGTTGCCGATGAACACGCCCACGTCGACAACGAGGGCGGTCTTCTCCTCCTGGGTCATCTTCAGACAGGCCGCCTGCAGGGCGTTGGGGTCGACCGTCGTGACCTTGACGGGGACGGGATCGATCGGGTGTCCGGCAATGCCACCGTGAGCGTTCGCCCAATCGACCAGGGCGTCGATCTGCTCCTCGTCATCAGTACGGAACGCCAACGGGTAGCCGGCCTGCTTCAGCGCCTCCCAGTCCGTGTAGGGGAAGCCGATCTTGATCGGCGTCCCGGTCGCCTCGGACTCGCCCGGAAGGGGCTGCGTCTTCGCGGCGGCCGGGTCGGCGACCTTCACGTCACTCGCTGCAACCGTGATCGACTTCGTCGACTTCGGGGACGAGTCCGCGGGATTGTCTGAATCATCACTACCGCAGGCCGAGGCCAACAATGCCAGACACACAGTGCCGACGAGAAAACTCGGAATCTTGCCGTTCACGCGTACTCCTCAAGGATTGATTGGTACTGATACCGAATGTCACGAACCTGGTACGAAGCACCAGATCGTTGTTCCGAGAACCACTGCTGCAAGGGCCGCTGTGCCGAATATCTGGAGCTTCGATACTTCGTTCGCCCAGTCCCGAATGAATCTCATGTGAGGAACTCCCCTGCAGATTGCTTGTCCTGATCACGTCCGTCGGAGAACGCACGCGTGCTCATTCGGCACCTCGCGCTGACACCAGGGCGTCGGCGCCGAGCGGACCCGAACGCGTGGCGCCGGTGCCGTCGGCCGTGCCGAGATAGCTCTCGATGACGCGCTGGTTGTGGCGTGTCTCCTCAGGCGTGCCCTCGGCGATGACCTGTCCGAGTTCGAGGCAATAGATCCGGTCCGTGACGCTGAGGATCACCGGCATGTCATGTTCGACGATCAGGATCGATGCGCCGAGGTCCGTGGCAACACTGCGCAGCAACGGGACGAAGGCTTCGGACTCGGCCTGCGCCAGGCCGGCCGTCGGCTCGTCGAGCAGGATCAGCCCTGGGCGGATGGCGAGCTGGATCGCCAGGTCCATCACCCGGCGCAGACCGGTCGACAGGTTCACGGCAGCCACGTCGGCGTACTCCGAGAGCCCCAGCCGGGCGAGGATCTCGTCCGCCTCGGCCCGGAGCAGCCGGCCATGTCGGGCCACCCAGGGGGCGGCCGCGAGCGACTCGGCGATCGAGGGCCGGCCGTAGCGGCCAGCCATGGCGACCTCGAGGATCTGGCGTCCCGTCAGTCCCGGGTACAGATGCGCGTCCTGGAACGTGCGCCCCAGCCCGAGAGAGGCCCGCCGGCTCGACGACATCCGGGTTGCATCGACGCCGAGGATCTCGACAGCGCCGGGATGCGCACGCACTCGTCCCGAGATCGCGTTGATCAATGTCGTCTTGCCGGCACCGTTGTTGCCGATCAGACCGACGATCTCGCCGCGAGCAATCTCGATCGAAACGTTGTTGACGGCTGTCAGTTCACCGAAGCGGACCGACAGGTTCTCGACGCGGAGCGCAGGCGAGTCCGCATCCCCCGCGGTGCCACGGTGGGCACCGTCGAAGACGCTCGGCCTCGACCTGACATCGACCCTGCCGGCCCGCAGTCCGCCGGACTCGAAAGTGGCCGTGGCCGCGTCGGACTCCTCGGACACAACGGCGCCACGCCGAGCCTTCCGGTCGGCACGCCGCAGGATCGCCGACCACGCCTTGACGACCTCACCGTGGAGGCCTCCAGGCAGCGCGAGCAGGTTCAGGATCAGCAATGCGCCACCGAGCAGGAGCGGGAGTTGGTTTCCTGCGGGGAACCAACTCGTCGTCCAGTCGCTGATCAACAGCGGGATCCCGAAGATCAGCAGGCTGGAGAGGATCGCTCCGCTGATCGAGCCGAGCCCACCGATGACTGCAATGGAAACGATGAGCAACGAGAAGTCAGGGACGTACCGACCAGCGGTCAGATTGAGATTGACGAGGATGTCCAGGACACCCGCGACGCCGGCAATGAAACCCACCAGGCCGAAGATCGACAGCTTGGTGATGGCGGGCCGGATCCCGACCGAGGCAGCGGCGTCCTCGTTGTCGCGCACGGCCAGCAGGACGCTTCCCGCGACCGATCGCCGCAGCGCAGCCAGTGCCGCAACCACGACGACGACCACACCGAGGGCGACGAAGTAGATGGCGCGTTGGCCTTCGATCTGCCCGCCGCCGTTGCCCAGCATCGCCGGGTACTTCAACACCAGGCCAGAGCCGAGCGTGTAGCCGTCCGGCCAGAGCCAGGTCTGCTGGAACAGCCAGGCAGGGGCAACCACGGCGACCGCCAAGGTCGTCACGCTCAGGGTGAGGCCCCGGTACCGCAAGGCCGGCAGGCCCACGATCATCGAAGCGACGAAGCCCACGACGCCAGCCATGATCAGGGCGGCCGGCAGCGACCAGTACTGGACCAGCACCTGACCCGCCACGAAGCCACCGAGACCCGCGAAGGCGTACTGGCCGAGGCTCAACTGGCCTGCCCAGCCGGCCAGCACCGTGAGCGAGACCACCAGCAGGGTGGTGACCAGGATCTGGCCCAGGCGGAACTGGCTGCTGGGAGTGTTGAACAGGAACGGCATCGCCAGTGCGACAGCAAGGGTGACGACGGCGACCATGGCGCCCGAGCGACGGACCCAGAACCGGTTGCGCAGGGAATCAGGGATTCTGGCCACCATGTCGTGCACGGCCTCAACCTGCGAACGGCCGTCGGCGCCACCGGCGCCGGATGCCCCGATCGCCCGGGCCCGGAGGACCACACCGATCAGTACGGCCACGAACAACGCCAGCGACCCGGACGTGCCGTCGTGGGTCACGTAGACGGTCCCTGCCTGCACGACTCCGAGCCCGATCGCCGCAGCGAAGGTGAGCGGGATCGAGGTGAAGGCACCGAATGCGGCGGCGGCGAGGGCCGGCAGCAGCAAGGAGGGTCCGAAGGACTGCGGGACGAAACTGCCTTGGCTGGGGGCGTAGAGAACTGCGGCGAGGGTCGACAGCGCACCGGCGATCGCCCACGTGATCAGAGCCAGGCGTCCGGTCGGCAGGCCGGCAAGGCTTGCCGCGGTCGGGTTCGACGCCGCTGCGCGGATCGCCTTTCCGGTCCTCGTGAATTTCAGGAACACGGCCAGCGCGAGGGTGACCACCGGCACCAGGATCAGCGTCAGGATCCGGTCGGTGTAGAGCGACAGTGAGTCGGAGACCTGCCAGTTCGCGACGAACGGGACCGGATAGCCCTCGAACGAGATCTTGGCCGGATCTGGAGCGAGCCAGGTGAAGTAGGAGAAACCGATCAGGAGCTGGCTGACGCCGATCGTTGCCACCAGCATCGTGAACGGGCCGCGGGCAGTGAGCGGCCGGATGACGAGCAACTCGGTGGCCGCACCGATCAGCGCCCCCAGAACGAGCGCGAAGACACACGCGAACCACCAGTTGGCACCATGGTCAAGGACCAGCTTGCCCAGCAGCAGCATCGGGATGATCCCGAGTTGGGCCTGGGCGAAGTTGACGAACCGCTTGCCGCGGAAGACCAGCACCAGGCCGACCGCAAGGATCGCGATGGTGAGGCCGTCGAGGGCGCCGAGCGCCAGAGCAGACAGCATCTAGACCTCACCCCCGACGTGGCCGCCGAAGAGAACAGCCTTGGCCAGCTCCGGGCGCTCGAGTAGATGAGCCGTCGGTCCTTCGAACACAATCTTTCCCTTCTCCATGAAGAGCGCGCGTTCACAAACCGATGCCGCGACGTTGAGGCTCTGCTCAACCATCAGGACAGTGGTTCCGGCGCTGTTGAGCTCCTTGATCGAACCGAGCAGGTCATCGACGACGATCGGCGCGAGGCCGAGCGTCAGCTCGTCGATGAGCAGCAGCTGCGGCGACAGCAGGACCGCACGCGCGATCGAGAGCATCTGCTTCTCGCCACCGGACATCGTTCCCGCGCGCTGCTTCAGTCGCTCGCGCAAGCGCGGGAACACGTCAAAGAGCACCGCCGTACGGTCGGCGACCTCGGCGCGTTGCAAGGTGTAGCCGGCCATCTCGAGGTTCTCGGCCACGGTCATGTCAGGGAAGATCCCCTTGTTCTCGGGCACCAGGACCACGCCGCGGCCCAGCAGGTGCGCCGGGCCTCGTCCGGTGACGTCGTCACCGTTGACCAGGATTCGACCACCCGTCGGCTTGTTGATACCGGCGAGCAATGACATCAGCGTCGACTTGCCCGCGCCGTTCGGACCGACCAGCGCCACCATCTCTCCCCGGCTGATGCTCGCCGACACACCGAACAGTGCCGGGACGGCGCCGTAGGAGAACTCGAGGCCTTCGATGCTCAGCAGCGCTGAGCCCGAAGACGATGCGGTCGACGCCCGCTGGCGCGACCGTGAACGGAGGAGCGGCATGGTGGTTCCCTTCTTCGACGAGAGTTGACCGGAGGCGAGCGCTGCTCAGCCGAAGTCGTGGTACTCGACGACCAGGCCGTCAGCGAAGGTCAGGAAGGTGGCCAGGTCGAGACGGATGGTCTCGCCCTGCACAGCCATGCCGGGGATGTCGGCCACGGAGGTGGCGGTCCAGGTGTGGCGGACGACTGCCTTGTCCGGACCGAGGACGTCGATCGAATGCCGGTCGACGAACGACTTGCCCGGCATGATCTGGCCGGCCATTTCGAACATCCCCATCACCGCTGCCCGGCCCTTGAGGGTCTCTCCGCGGTTGTGGTGGGTCAGCTCGACGTCGTCGCCGAGGACACTGCTGATGCGCTCGAGGTCCCCGCTGTTGTAGGCCTCGACGAAACCATCAACAAGCGCCACGGTTCCAGTGGTGCCATCGTCCATTGTCCAGCTCCTCGTTCATGCAGAAACGTTGGTGGCTCTCCTCGTCAATTCACGGTGCGATGCATCGCCGGCGCCTTTTGAGGCTATTAGACGATGATCGGAAATGTGATTCTCAATACGATTCGAGCATTGTTTTAGTGACTTTTGCAATCATCTAACCTGGGCGTAATCAATGTCAACCATTTCTCGACATTTGCAGCGCCTTGAATTCGCCATTTCTTAATGCAATCGAGATTCGCGCTCAGAAATTGCGAATGGTGCATTCAAATTCAGGCGCTCAACGAACGACTTCCGCGCCGCGCAACCTGGTGACTTCAGCCGGTGAGAGACCCAGCTCCGCGAGAATGTCGTCGGTGTGCTGGCCCAGATCCGGCGCCGGCGTGCGCGGTCCTGCCTCGTAGGAGGAGAACCTCACCGGATAGCCGGGGATCCGCACCTGACCCAGATACGGGTGGTCGTAGTCGGTCAGATACCCGTTGACCAGCGCCTGCTCGTCATTGACCACGTCCTGAGTCGTGTTGATCGGAGCGAAGAGCACGTTCTTCTCGCGCATGATCTCCAACCATTCCGCCCGGGGACGGAGCTTGAATTGCGCATCAAAGAGCGAGATCAGCTCGGCATTCACCTCGACCCGCTTCTCCTTGGTGTCGAAGCGGGGATCGGTCGCGATCTCGGGAAGACCAACCGCCTCACAGAATCGCGCCCAGTACTTCTCTTCCGGATGATTGGTCCCCATGATCCAGTGACCGTCACCGCATTCGAAAGTCGTGCGCGAGAACGGATTGTTCAGCCGTTCCCAGGAGACGTCGAGATCGGTACCTCGGAGACTCGTCTGCAGAAGATTCGCGTGCATCAGCCACAGCGCGGAGCCATAGAGCGACACATGGACCTCTTGGCCCTCACCGTTGCGCTCGCGGGCATACAGGGCGGTGATCGCTGCATGGCTCGCGGTGATCGCAGCGAGCTGGTCCAGCACGATCACCTGGAGCACGCTCGGCTCAGGCTTGCCGCTCAGGAACATCATTCCCGAGATCGCCTGCCCCATGGGGTCGAAGCCGCCAGCGTCCGCGAAGGGCCCTTCCGGGCCGAACCCGCTGACGTTCACGTGGACGATCTCGGGGTTCACGACCTTCAGGGACTCGTAGTCGATGCCCAGCTTCGGCTTGGTGCTCGTGCGCAGATTGGTGAGGAAGACGTCGGCCTCCCGGACCAGCTGGTGCAGGATCTCCTTGCCCTCAACCGTGGTGATGTTCAAGCACATGGCGCGCTTGTTGCGGTTGGACATCTCGAAGAGCAGGTTCCAGTGCTCGCGGTCAGCCATTCCCAGCGCCATCGGGCCGAAGCTTCCGTGATAGCGCTCCGGATCACCGTCCATCGATTCGATCTTGATCACCTCGGCACCGAGATCGGCCAGGATCGCGCTGGCGCCGGGGCCCGCGTGCCAGACGCCGCACTCGACGACGCGGACACCCGCGAGCGGACGGTTCGCGGTGGGTGCTGGGACGTGTTCAGACATGAGAACTCCCTGATGTGCGATCGGCATCGCGGACGAGTGTGAGTCCGTCGACGGCGACGGGGCCGTCGTCGGTGATGATGAGCGGATTGATGTCGATGGAGTCGATCCAGCCGGCACCGCTGGCCGCCAGGCAGCCGGCATCGACCAGGACCGAAGCCAGCTCGTCGCGGTCCCACGCCGGGCGGCCTCGGAACTCATCGAGGATGCCGAGATCGGCAAACTCCTCGAGGAGTTCCAGCCCGTCCTCGTGGGTCAGGGGCGCGAGTCGGCCTCCGATCCGGTTGAGCACCTCGACGAAGACGCCACCCAGCCCGAACGCGACCAGCGGACCGAGCTCGCTGTTGCCCTGGATCCCGACGAACGCCTCGCCGCGGCCCTTGAGCATGGGCTGGATCGCCACCATCGCCGGCAAGCCCGCGCGGGTTGCGATCGCCCTCAGCCGGGACACCGCTCCAGCCAGGTCCGCGGCAGTCACGCCGAGCTCGACAGCACCGTGCTCGGTCCGGTGCGCCACGTCAGCCAACTTGACGACGTACGGGCCTGGGAAGTCGGGCGCAGCAATGTCTCCGAGGGCGGTCGTTGCCGGCACCATGCAGTAGGGGGCGACCCGAATCCCTGACTCGCTCAGCAGTTGCATCGTCGCCTCGAAGGGCAGCATCAACCCTTCCTCGACCAGGATCGGCTGCACCGATGGGCGCGGGATCGGCGGGATCGTCGACGTGGGTTGAACTCGCTTGGTAGGGCGAGTCCGCACGAAGTTCGCCATCGTCTGCAGCCCGCGGAAACTCCCCAGCAACCCGTTGCCGACTGCGACTCCGTGCTCGGCTGCTTCTTCGAGCCAACGGCCCGGCTGGCCGGCAAGGGGCGCGATCACGAACGGCTTTTCTGTCCCAGCGGCAGCCTTCAGGTAGAGGTCGGCCACCTTGCGGGCCACGTCCTCGTCCCAGTCAGCGTGCTGGCTCAGCAGGATGAAGGTGTCGAGTTCCTCCGCGGCGGTGTACTCCCGCAAGATCCCCTCCCACAAGCCGGCGATGCTGCTCGCGAACCCGGTCGCGTCGAGCGGATTCGCAAGCGGAGCGCCGGGAACGTTGTCGTTGACCCACGGCTGCACGGACGGTGCGTCGGGAATGTCCATTCCCAGGTCGTCTCCGAGGTCGCTGGCCAACTGCGCGAATCCCCCGGTCTGGGTGAGCACTGCCAGACCGTTGACGGGGGTCCACTTGCGCTCGGGCAGTTGTTCGAGGAACTGCGCACGGTCAACGAGTTCGTCGATCTCGTTCGCCGTCTGGATGCCGGCCTGCCGGAAGGCGACCTCATAGACCCACGCGTCGCCCGTCAGGGTTCCCGTGTGTGAGGCCGCCATGCTCGCGCCGCGTGCGCTGCGTCCCATCTTGATCGCGATGATCGGCTTGCCGGCCTCCAGCGCACGGTGCGCGGCGGCGAAGAATGCCTCCGGCCGCCGGATCTTCTCGATGGCCAGCGCGATCACCCGGGTCGCTTCGTCCTCGACCAGGTAGTCGAGGTAGTCGGCGACATCGGTGACGGCCTCGTTGCCCGCGGAGATCAGCAGGTTGAGCCCCACACCACCGGTTCGCCAGCCAGCGGCCGCGATCGCCCCGAGCATCGCCCCACTGTGGGTGACCGCAGACAACCCGCCGGAGCGTCGTTCGAAGGCCGTCAACATGGCGAGATTCAGACGTTGCGGGACATTGAGCATGCCGATCCCGTTCGGCCCCACCACGGAGATGCCGGCGGCGTGCGCCACCGCGGCCATCTCGTCCTGCAGCGCACGACCCTCTTCGCCCTGCTCGGCAAACCCGCCCGCGATCGTCACGACGCCTGCAGCCCCGGTGGCCGCAGCCTGGCGGACCAACTCAACCGTGCCGTGGGCCGACAGCACACTGAAGACGTTGTCCACCGGCCGATCAACCGCGGCCAGGTCAGGAAAGGTCTTGATGCCGTCGAAGACGTGGCTACGTTTCGGGTGGACGAACACCACGTCTGTTCCACCAGCCATGGTCCGTCGCGCCGCGGCCGCGTACTTGGAATCTTCGCTCACGCCGACGAACGCAACGGTGCGCGGGTTCAGCAGGCGCTTCAGCGCCGCACGTTGGGACGGTCGCTCTGACGAACCATCGAGGCACAGTCGGCGATCAGCATCATTCAAATCCATGATTTCCCCGTATTCCGCCCATTTTTTTTCGCGATATATTAATTCATTGACGAGTGTAGCCTCTATTGTCATCAATAAAGCCGTGGAGGTGATTCTTTTGATCAATGGCCGGGATGTTCTACTTACCGAGAAACGTGGTCACATCTACATATTGACCATCAATCGGGAAGAGCGGATGAACGCGCTCAGCCCGGAGCTCCTTCGTCGCTACGACGAGGAGCTCGAGATCTTCAACGAGGACGACGATCTCTGGGTGCTGGTCCTCACGGGGGCTGGAGACCGGGCGTTCTGTGCCGGGATGGACCTCAAGGACTTCTCCCAGGGAGCGTCACCGCACGGACCTGACGGCAGGCCGAGCGCACGGCGTCGGGAACACCCCGCCGTCCCCACCTGGAAGCCGATGATCGCCGCGATCAATGGGTTCGCCCTGGCCGGCGGCTGGCAACTCGCCCAACGCTGCGACCTCCGGGTGGCCGCGGAGACGGCCCGAATCGGCATCACCGAGAACAAGTGGAACCTGGCTGGCGGGTTCGGCGCGGAGATGGGCGTGTTCCCGACAGCGGCGATCAGCGCGGAGATCTATCTCCTTGCCGAGCCCATCACGGCCCAGCGGGCCTACGAGATCGGCTTCGTCAACAAGGTCGTTCCGGCCGACGAAGTGTTGGGCCAGGCGATCAGCTGGGCTGAGCACATCTGCACCCTGGGCCAGGAGGCCGTCCGGGGACACAAGCAACTGTCCTACTACGGCCGGTTCGTGCCGCCTTCGGAGCTGGCACAACTGAGCAAGGACGTCTTCTACTGGATGGGCGCAGGCAAACCCGGCGTGGTCGTCGACTCGACGGTGGGCTCCCGTGCGTTCGTGGAGAACCGGCAGCCGGACTTCTCCACCATGTTCCAGCCCCCGCGCCTCGGGTGCGACACCTGCGGCAGCGTCTACGTCGTCGCCACCGGTCGCGCCGGCGGCCCGGTGACCTGCTGCGGCCAGGAGGTCTCGACCGCTTCGGAGTGAAGCCGGCCCCACCGGAACGGGGCCAGGACCGCCTTGCGGCGACCCTGGCCCCGTTCCCGTTGCGCAACGGATGCGGCTATTCGAGCAACGACAGTCCGTTGCGACCCTCGACGGCCGCCTCGTACACGCCGGGGTGGACGGTCTCGGTGAAGCCGTACGCGACTTCACCGTCGCACTCGAAGCGCGCCACGCAGTCGTCGAAGCCGGCGATCCTCATCTGGACCTCCGGGTCGTTGGCGTCGTAGGTCTCTCCGGTGATCGTCAGCTCGCCGTAGAAGCGTCCGTGCCAGATGTCTTCTTCCGGAGTTCCACTGTTGCCACCGAATCCCCCGTACATCCCGCAACGCAGGAACCCGATCTGGTTGCCGACCCGCTCGAAGGTGTACTGCTTGCGCTCACCGGACGCGAAGGTCACGTCCGCCTCGCCACCCTGCAGCAGGCGCGTGACCGGATCGAACCGCAGCTTGCGGTGTGCCGTCCGGACGTCAGACGTACGGCGAGAGTCACCCTCGTTGTAGAAGATGCTCTTGGCGAACAGCGCGAAGTCGTCGAACTCGACGAACTCTCCGGTGTGGATGTGGCGGCTGATCGGTCCGGGATAGAAGGACGGCCCACCGACGTTGTCGCGGACACCCCAGTGGTGGTCGCGGCTTCCCTGGAAGTCACCGCGAGTGAGCACATGGGTCTCGCCGTTGATCTTCACCCAACCGGCCTGCTGACCGAACGACTCATAGCCAGATGACGGACGGTACGTCGCCAGATTGATCGACACGTCGCCGCGATCGACGAACTCAGGCCGCTTCGCTCCGTCGAACCAGTCGATCTCGAAGCTGATTCCGTGGTCGTTCTCAGCCAGCGACAGCCGCCACTGCTCGAACGGCTTGACGACCTGGAACTTGAGCGGGCCGACGCTCATGTCCATCCGGTTGGTCCCGAGCATCCGCTGCGCGCGGACCGTGGTGTGCTGACCGCGATGGTTGACGATCGCGTAGGCGTCCGCGGTGTTCAGGTTGGGGTAGAACCCGATCCCGGCAATGATCATGAGGTCGCCGGTCTTGTCGAACATCCCGAACCACATCCGCTCGAAAGCACGCGGATCGCTCGTCCACATCGCGCGAATGGGAAGCGGGTTGTTGTGGACCAGGTACTCGTCGAGCCCAGACATGGTCCCGTATTCGTCCGAGGTCTGGAAATACCTGGGATCCAACACTTTGACTCCTATTGATGCAATTGTCGAATGGTGAAAGAAAAGCGTATCATCGGAATTCGACGTTGCCTTTCATGATTCCAAACGTAAATGCATTTCGCTCGAATCCGGTCCCGGAGTGCGCCGATCGGCAATCTGTACCTATCCGATGTACGTAGGTACGCGCCTACGGGTTTTCCACGTGGGCGAGGGCCCCGGTCGTGACGATGCTTGCGGCACGGATGATCACCCCTGCCGACAGCGTCACGAGGCTCCGGTGGTCGACCCGCATCCTTGACACAACGACGTGGGAGAGCATCATGCTGATCGAAATCGGAGACTTCTCGGATCTGGGCGAAGCCTGGGCGAAGTACAAGGGCAACCGCCGCATCGACGACTACCGGGACCTGCTGCGCCACAGCGACACCGTCGACCCGACGCATGCCCTCACCCCCGAGCGGCTGCCCCAGGTCGTTCAGTACTACGACCTGACCGAGGCCGAGCTCGACGGCTACTCCGAGGGCGGCTGCTGGGTCTTCCGGGTCGGCCCCCGCGCCCTGACCAGTACAGACGTCTGACGCACGAAAGCGGCGCTGAAATCCCCTACCGGGATTTCAGCGCCGCTTTCGTGCGTCACGCCTGTTCGTCGCGGTAGCGCTCAGGGATGCCTTCCAGCACCACCGTCTTCGTCTCCAGATAGGGCAGTACTCCTTCGACGCCTCCCTCGCGACCGATCCCGGACTGCTTGAAGCCACCGAACGAGATACCGAAGTCCAGGCGGAAGGCGTTGTGACCAACCGTTCCCGACTGGAGCCGGGCGGCGATCTGCCGAGCGCGGTCGACGTCCTCGGTGAAGACCGAGGAGTTCAATCCATAGATCGTGTCGTTGGCGATCCGGACAGCGTCATCCTCGTCGTTGGCCGGAAGCACACTCAGCACGGGGCCGAAGATCTCTTCCTGGGCGATCGTCGCAGAGCTCTGCACGTTGCCGAAGACCGTCGGTTCCACGAAGTAACCGCGGTCGAGGTGCGCGGGACGCCCGCCGCCGGTGACCAGCGTGGCGCCTTCTTCCACGCCAGTCCGGATCAGGCCCTCGACGCGATCGCGCTGCCGCTCCATCGCCAGCGGACCCATCTGCGAGCTCGGGTCGAAGGCGTCACCGACGCGCACGTTCGCGAACAGGTCCCCCAGGATGCCGACGAGCTCGTCGTGGCGGTCGCGGCCCACGATGACGCGGGTGAGCGAGGCACACACCTGACCGGTGAGCCGGCACTCCTGCTCCGCGATCACACGCGCCGCCTCCTCCAGGTTGGCGTCATCGAGGATGACGGCAGCAGACTTTCCGCCCAACTCCAGCGTGTAGCGCCCCACCCGCTCCGCCATGATCGCCCCGATCCGCCTGCCCGCAGCCGTGGAGCCAGTGAAGGAGATCTTGTCGACCCGGTGATCCCGGACCAGACCCTCCGAGACCTCGCGATCGGCGGTCACGACGTTGAGAACACCAGCCGGGAGACCGATCTCCTCGGCGATCTCGGCAATCACATAGGCCGCACCGGGCGCCTCGGGGGAGGCCTTCAGGACCGTCGTACAACCGGTCAACAACGCCGGGGCGATCTTGTACAACGCGAGCCACAGGGGGCCGTTCCACGGCACGATAGCTCCGACCACGCCGACCGGCTCCCGGACCTTCAGCCCGAACTGGCCAGCAGTCGGCGGGACCACTTCCTCCCAGGGGTACGTCGAAGCCAGGTTCGCGTAGTACTCGAGGATGGTCGCCGTCTTCTCGCCGCTCGTCGTCGCGGTGCTGAACAGCGCTCCCGATTCGCGCGGCCAGATCTGTGCCAAGGTGTCGCCGCGCTCGCGCAACGCCTTGCCGAAGGCGAACAGGTACTCGGCGCGTTCGACATGCGTGAACTTCGACCAGGGGCCGTCGTCGAACGCTGCCCGCGCCGCGGTGATCGCGCGATCCATGTCGCCAGCCGCCGCTTCGGCGACCCGGTAGTAGAACTCTTCGGTGTTCGAATCGATGACGTCGAAGGTTCGATCCGTCGAGGGCCTGGTCCACTCGCCGCCAATGTAGAAGCGATCGGGATAGCGCACCGGGCACTCCAGTTGCTGGCTGATACTCACTTCATCGACCTTTCCGTGCCGTGCTCTGCATGTGGTGATCCGAATGGCGGGTTTGCCGTGGTCGCGCCGACCTGCTCAAAGGGGTCGGGCCAGGTGTGGTCCAACACCGGTTCGCGCTTCTCGGCGAATGCCCGCGGGCCTTCGAGGAAGGCACCGGAGAGAAGGACTCGATGCAGCACGGCCTCGTAGTAGCGCTGCTGCTCGGCCATCATGGCGTCGCGCCAGAACTTGAGCACGGCCTTGGTGCCCCAGACGGCCGGACCAGAGTTCGCCGCGATCATGTCGGCCTTGGCCAGGGCGGCGTCCATCAGTTCACCGGGTTCGACGACCTGCTGAACCAGCCCGAGGTTCTTTGCCTCAGCAGCGCTCAATCTGCTGCCGCTCAACATCATGTCCATCACCGCACCCATGGGCATCAACCGCGGCAGCACATTCACCGCGACGCCGGCGAGAATGCCGCGCTTCACCTCGAACACGCCGAACCACGCATTGGTCGAGGCGATCCTGATGTCACAGCAAATGCTCAACTCGAGGCCGCCCGCGACGGCCAGGCCGTTGACGGCGGCGATCACCGGCTTCTCGCTGGCCGCGACGCCGCCGATGTCGGGACTGGGCGAGAGTGGGATCGACGATCCCGCGGCCGCCTTCTTCGCCATCTCCTTGAGGTCACCGCCCGCGCAGAACGCGCGGTCACCAGCCCCGGTGATGATGCCGACACTCTGGCCCGGATCGGCGTTCAACTCGGCGATCCCGGCCGCCAGCTCCTCCTTGACGGTTCCGCCCAGGGAGTTCATGTGTTCGGGACGGTTGATGGTGAAGACCGTTGTCCTGCCGTGCCTGGTGATGACGACGTCGCTCACGAATAGCCCTTCAATGTGGCAATGTGGAATTCCAGTGACAATACAATCCAGATAATTCTTGGTCGCATTTCGAGAATGCCCAGTGTATTGCAATCTCCATTGAGCATATGATGCATATTGGCATTAATGAATACCTTGGGTTCGCCATATTTCAACTTGTCCGGAGGGCAAGATGCATCTGAACAACACCGCTGAGTTCGCCGCTTTCCGCGGCCTGGCCCGTACCTGGATAGAAGAGAACAAGCCGACCGAGCCCCGCCCCACCACCTTTGGCCCTGAACTGCGCGAGTACGACGCGGCATGGCAGCGAAGGCAGTTCGAGGGAGGATGGTCCGGAATCGACTGGGAGCCTGAGTACGGCGGCAGGGGCCTGTCCCTCTTCGAGCAGATCATCTGGTACGAAGAACTCGTCCGAGCGGGTGCGCCGATGGACACCGTCTTCACGGTGGCGTTCGGCCATGCCGGACCCACCTTGATCGCCCGCGGAACCGAAGCTCAGAAATCCTTCTTCCTGCCCAGGATCCTGCGCGGCGAGACCCCCTGGTGCCAGGGATTCTCTGAACCCAACGCCGGATCAGACCTGGCAAGTCTGCAGACCAAGGGCGTGATCGATGGCGACGAAATCGTCATCACCGGCCAGAAGACCTGGACGTCCTATGGCCAGTGGTCCGACTACGGCGAGCTCCTGGTCCGTACCGACCCGGAGGTGCCCAAGCACAAGGGACTGACCTGGCTGGTGATGGACATGCACCTTCCCGGTGTCGACGTCCGGCCGATCACCTCGATCGACGGGTTCCCGCACAACTGCGAGGTCTTCTACGACGAAGTCCGGGTGCCGTTGGCCAACGTGGTGGGTGGCGTGAACAACGGTTGGAGCGTCGCGCTGTCGACACTGGCCGCCGAACGCGGGCCGGCATTCCTCGACCAGCGTCTCGGCCTGGTGCGCCACGTCGACGACCTGGTCGCGCACGCCAAGGAGACCGGGAAACTCCGCGACGAGTCGATCCGCAACCGGCTGGCCGAGGCGCGCGCCGCTGCCGCAGCTGTCCGGTCCATGGCGTACCTGCAGGTCTCGCTTGCCCGCAAGGGTGAGCAGCCCAGTTCAGAGACCACGTCGGTACGCACCTTCTACACCGAACTGACGATCGAGGTCGCGCGGCTTGGCCTCGACATCGTCGGCGTCGAGGCGCTCGAGATGGTGCCTGACAGTCGGCACTGGCTGAGCAAATTCTCGGCCACGATCGCCGGCGGGACGAAGGACATCCAGAAGAACATCATTGGAGAACGAGTGTTGGGACTACCGAGATGATGCTTGCCCCGTCTGCGGAACAGCAGAACATTGCCGAGTCGGTTGCGGACTTCCTCAGCTCCGAGGTGCCGATGACGACCGTGCGTCGCCTCTGGAACGAAGAGCGTTCGGTCGACGACAAGACCTGGCGTCGGAGCGTTGAGATGGGTTGGTTCGCGCTGTCGGTCCCGGAAGAGGCCGGGGGCGTGGGCCTGGGCCTGGGCGAGGAGGTGATGCTGTTTCGTGAGGTCGGCCGATTCGCGACACCGGGGCCCTTCCGGGCGACCGCACTGGCCGCCTATCTCGCGTCCCGTACGGGCAACACCGAGGTCCTCGCAGCGATCCTCAGCGGCGAGCAGCGGGTCGGGTTGAAGGTCGGCGACCAGGCACTCGATGCCCACCCCGGGGACCTGCTGCTCGAGCTCGATGATGAACACCCGCGCATCTACGAGATCGATACCTGCACGCCCCTTGTCCCAACCGACCCCGGCGTCAGACTGGCGCGCGCCAGCGTCGGCAAAGTCGTCGTCGAAGCCGCTGGCGTGGCCCTGCTCTCCCGAGCCCGGGTACTCGCGGCCGCCGAACTTCTCGGGGTCATCGAAGCGACCAGGGACATGTCCGCGAGCTACGCCCAGGTGCGCCGCCAGTTCGACAAGCCGATCGGTAGCCATCAAGCCGTCAAGCACCGGTGCGCAGACATGGCGGTCGGCGCCTACGCCGTCACGGCCCAGGTCTTCGCCGCCGCGGTCTCAGTGAGCGAAGCGCATCCAGACGCAGCGTTCCACGCTGCCGCCGCGCACGTCCTTGCGTCAGCGCGGGCCCGGAGAGCGACTGCCGACAACGTCCAGAACCACGGCGGCATTGGCTACACCTGGGAGCAGGACGCACACGTGTACCTCAAGCGTGCGCTCACTCTGGAACTGTCCTGCGGAAGCAGGCAAGCCGGGTATGACGCCCTGATCGCGCCCGAGCGACACGAGTTCCGCTAAGCCGTCCTGCCGCGGGCGAGCGCCACCATCGGGCCCACTTCGGTGAGCTTGATGCGCGGTCGCCCGCGGTCCTTGCCGCGTTGGCGCTCGGCGCGGTCGATCGAGGCCCATCCCGCTCCGTCAATCGCGTCGGGCTGCCGGTCGGCGACCAGCGCCGCCAGGTCGACGGCGGACCGGACCGAGTCGGACAGCAATCCTGCTCGGGCGTCCTCCACCAGTGCGGCGACAGTCTCCTTCGCACACCACTTGTTGGTGCCGATGACCCCGGACGCACCACGCTTGATCCAACCTGCCGTGTAGACCCCGGTCAGGGGCTCGCCCGTGACCGGATCGAGCACCCGTCCATCGGCCTGCGGCAGCACCCCCCCTGCGTCGTCGAAGGGCAGGCTCGGCACCGGCACTCCCCGGTAGCCGATGGAACGAAGCACCAGGCTGGTGGTGATGACCTCGGTCCGGCCTGTCGGATGCGCCTGGATCGTCCCGTCCGGTCCGGCCATCAGCACGTTGTTGCCCACCGTGATGCTGTGCACCCGGTCGGCGCCATGAATCTCGGTGGGCGTTGTCAGGAACCGGAACACGATTCGCTTCTTCGCCGGGTCGAGGGTCCGGCCCGCATACTCTGCGGCCAACTCCACCTTGAGACCGCCTTCTCCCGATCCGCTCTCCTCGGAGAGTTCTGCCGGATCGATCACGACGTCGAGGTCGGCAAGGCGGCCGAGAGCCAGGAATTCCGGACTGGTGTACGCCGCCTGCGCCGGGCCACGGCGCCCGAGCACCACCACTTCCCGCACCCGACTCTCACGCAGGGCCGCGAGCGCGTGCTCAGCAATGTCCGTGCGAGCCAGTTCGTCTGGGTCCGTGAGCAAGATCCGGGCCACATCCAGCGCAACGTTCCCGTTGCCGACGATCACGGCACGTTCGCCGCTCAGGTCGAAGGTGTGGCCGGCGTGGTCGGGGTGGCCGTTGTACCAGCCGACGAACTCCGTGGCCGGGTGGCTTCCGGCGAGATCCTCGCCCGGGACGTTCAGCCGGCGATCGGCAGACGCGCCGACGGCATAGAGAACGGCGTGATGATGTTCCAGCAGTTCGTCGTGGGTCAGGTGGTGGCCGATCTCGACGTTCAAATGGAAGTTGAACGTCGGCTTCGAGAGCATCGACCTGAACGACTCCGTCACCGCCTTGGTCCCCGCGTGGTCCGGGGCGACGCCGGCACGGACCAGTCCCCACGGCGTCGGCAACCGATCGAACATCTCCACTTCGACGGACCGTCGTCCGAGCCGCAGCAATTCCTCGGCGGCGTAACACGCTGCCGGACCGGCGCCGACAATCGCTACCCGGAGCGGGGACTCCCGTTCCGGGAACCGTGGTGCCGTCGGCGGAGGCGACACTGGTTCGAGCGGATGGGCGGCGAAGTAGTCCGCATTGATGGCTGCGTACCTCAGGTCGAAGTCCGTCAGCTCGTTGTCGGGGAAGATCGCGCCGACCGGGCAGGCATCTGTACAAGCGCCACAGTCAATGCAGGTGGCACCATCGATGTAGAGCATTTCAGCGGTGGCGAAGGCCGGATCGCCGGGTGCCGGTCGGATGCAGTCGACCGGGCAGACATCGATGCAGCTCGCGTCGTTGCAGCAGGGCTGGGTGATCACATATGCCATCAGGATCCTCGGGGCGGGGAGTGCGGTCGAACGGGTCGGGCGTGGTCAGTCCGCCTCGGGAACCTCGGCGAAGGCGGTGGGGCAGGGGGACCGTGGCAGGACCCGGAACACCCAGCATCCGCCGACGGAGTACTGCTCGAGTTCCGCGGCCGGCAGGTCGTAGTAGTGCACCAATCGAGGTGCACGCTCGTCGGTCAGGACCCGGGTCGGGTCGACACGCTCACCGCGCTCGAGCAGTTCGCGGTAATCCTCGACCCGCCGATTCCCCTTGTACCTGACCCAAGCCTCGCCCAGGTCCGAAAGATCCCCGATTTCGATGAGCATGACTGACGTTCCACCTTTGTCTCCGGCGCCGATTTAATTACGCCTCGCACGCGAACGCGGTACTTCAACGTTTCATTCTTCGAAAAGTATCATAGGCATTCCGCGCTGTCGACAAAGGTCACCCCACTGCAATTTGCCAGAAATTCCAATTCATTGACGAGACTTAGTTTGATGGATACGTTCCGTTCCCATGAATGTGGTCACATCCCACAATGCCGAGGTACTTGAATCAATTCCCGGATCGCGAGCAATGGGAAATAGTGCATCAGGCGGCATCCGATGAGCCGACCGCGCGTCGAGGGCAAGGTCGCACTGGTCACCGGTGCCGGGAGGGGCCAGGGGCGCAGTCATGCCGTTCGGCTGGCCGAAGAGGGCGCCGACATCATTGCGATCGACATCTGCCGACAGATCGACAGCTCACCCATTGCACTGTCGACGGCCGAGGACCTGGCTTCGACCGCGCAGATGGTCGAAGCGCTCGGTCGCCGGGCGCACGCCGCCCAGACCGATGTCAGGGATCTCGATGCACTGACCGACGTGATCAACCAAGGGGTCGCGAAGCTCGGACGGCTGGACATCGTGGTGGCCAATGCCGGAATCTTCAGCGTCGGGCGGCTCGAAGACCTCGACGAGACCGCCTGGCGGGACATGCTCGACGTCAACCTGACCGGGGTCTGGCAGAGCGTCCGGGCGGCCGTTCCGCACCTGCGCAGAGAGGGCGGCGGCTCGATCGTTCTGATCAGCTCGACCGCAGGCATACGCGGCTCCCGCAACATCGGCCACTACTCAGCAGCCAAGCACGGCGTGATCGGTCAGATGAAGACGTGGGCACTCGAACTCGCCAGCGACTCCATCCGCGTGAATGCCGTGGTCCCCACCACCGTTGACACCCCGATGGTGCAGAACCCCTATGTCTACGGGCTGTTCGCCCCGGATCTGGACGAAGCGGACCGCACGCGGGAAATCATTGGTGAACGATTCCAGCGTACGAGCGCCCTCCCTGTTCCCTGGGTCGAACCGCTGGACATTTCGAATGCGGTGCTCTGGCTGGCGTCCGAAGAGTCCCGTTTCGTCTCCGGAACCGTGTTGCCCGTCGATCTGGGCAATCTCCTGCTTCCCAGCACCTAGCCGGGTCGGCGCCGGACGGAATCGCTCTGAGTCCATTCCGGCGCACTCCGTTGTTCGGCGCTTTTGCGCGCTCGGCGGAGCTTCTTTTCGTCCTTCATTTCCTGAGGAGAGCTTGTGAGAAATAGATACTTCCGCCTGGCCGTTTTCGCGTGCGCCGCGGCCCTGATCCTGTCCGGATGTGGCGGCAGCAATGCGTCGGATCGGGACGTGCTTCCCGCCGCCGCAGTCAAGGTGACCGATCCCGACACCGCGGACACCCAACCGCTCCCGGCCGCGTCCGCGGCCACCGGCTCACCGATCAAGATCGGGTTTCCCTACACGGATTGGCAAGCACTCAAGGAGGCTGGATTCCCGGTCGACTTCCGTGACGACGACGCCGAGCAGATCGACGCCCTCGTGGCGTGGGCGAACGCCCACGGGGGGCTCGGTGGCCACGTGATCGAGCCCGTCAAGGTGAAGGTGACCACGGTCGATCCCAACTCCCCCCAGGCAGCGTGCCTGAAGCTCACCCAGGAGCAGAAGGTGTTCGCGGTCGTCGACGTGAGCGTCTACCGATCACGACCCACCTGTGTGACCAAGCAGAACGACACCCTCATGCTGAGCGCCTATCCCGGGGCTGGAGTCGACTATCTGGACCAGTTCCCGAACATGATGGCCGGCATTGCCGATCTCGAACAGCAGGCCGGTGACATGATCGGCGGAGGCGCCGAAATGGGCTTCTTCGAGATCCCCGGCAAGCTCGGGATCCTGCGCAACGGCTGCGACCCCGACGAGGTCTGGGACGGCGCGAACGGCGTCTATGCACTCTTGGACGAGATGGGCATCTCCGACGGCGACTACGTGGAGTACAGGGACGCCTGCGACCGCGGTGTCACCTCGGGCGCAACTGCTGCGCAGGCGCTCCTCGGCTTCAAGGCCGCCAACGTCACCAAGATCATCGCCGGCACCGGCGGATTGCTCGAGAAGACGGTTTCGGCCCAGGGCCAGAAGCAAGGGTTCGAACCGGCCTGGCTGATCGGCGACTTCTCGGCGACGATCCAGAACTCGAACCTGCTGAACAACGACAACATCGACGGCGCGTACGGCGTCAGCGGAACTGTTCTGGACTACGCCGACAGCCCCGGGGCAGACCTGTGCAGCGAGATCTTCGCAGCGAAGGGCCTGCCTGCCCTGAAGAGCATCGACGTCGACGTGAACGCCGGATTCCGGTGCGATGCCGTCGTCCAGCTCGTGCAGATCGGAGCCCTGATGGGGGCCGATGCCACCCCCGCGACGTATGCCGCAGCAGCCCAGAAGGCTGGAAACCTCTTCACGGCGCAGACGTTCGGCGTCACCTACGGTGAGGGCGATCTGCTCGGCGCCGAGAAGGTTGCCCTCTTCCGCTACGACAGCGGACGGCAGGAATGGGCCATGCAGGGCGAACCCATCACGGCACCGCACATCCCGCAGGACTGAACCACCGGTCACACTGTCGAAAACCCCAGTTGGCGCGGGCCGTGAGGCCCGCGCCAACAGAGGATCGCCCGCCGTGGGAGACGGCGGGCGATCAGACCCGAGTGATCAGCCCGGGTGGCAGACAGGGGCGATCACCCCAGAGTGTGGAACGCACGCTTGAAGTAGATCGTCGGGTCGTCAGCACCCAGATGAGTGTCGACAACTCGACCGACCAGGATCGTGTGATCCCCGGCGACGATCTTGTCGTGAGCGACGCAGTCCAGGCGGAAGGAAGCGTCCGCGAGGATCGGGACACCATCGGCGTTGACCTCGAAGCCAGCGTCGGCGAACTTGTTCTCGCCACGGGTGGCGAACCGGAGCGCGAGTTCGGAGTGCGCGCGGTGCAGGACGTGGATCGTCCACCGCTCGGCGCCCGCGAATGCCGGGTGGCATTGGGCCGTGTCGGCGAGACAGACGAGCACCAGGGCGGGGTCCATCGACACCGAACAGAACGAGGTGGCGGTGAAGCCCCAGAACTCGCCGGTGGCATCGGTGGTCGTCACGATGGTGACGCCGCTGGGGAACGAGGACATGGCATCGCGGAAACGCTCAGGTGCGTTCACGTCCCCGGGGGCGGTCACAGTCATTTTACTCCTTCAGGAAGGCCCACGGTGATTTCTTCACCCAGGTCGTGCTTTACGAAAATCGTGACAGGGCCGAGCAGTTGGAACAGTCGTAGTAATACGAATATCGGTACCGAATCAAGCACCGATTCCCGCCTATTTCAGAAGACAGCCGGCGTCGATCGGCAAGCTGACACCCGTGACATACCGGCCTTCGTCCGAGACGAGGAAGAGCAACGCATTGGAGAGATCGGACGTCTCCAACCAGGGAATCGGGAGGGCGTGCGACAACGCGAACCGCTCTGCCAGCGCCTCCCGGGTCCGGTCCTCCGGCGCCAGGTCGGGCGCCCAGAGTTCGTACATGGCCGCGTTCTGCAAAATGGGGGTGTCCACCATCGCCGGGTGCACCGTGTTGACCCGGATGTGGTCCGCGGCAAGCTCGAGCGCCAGGCTGCGCATCAGGCCGACGACCCCGTGTTTGCCCGCGACGTAGGCGCCGGCATTCTGGGCTCCCCGAAGGCCGGCGACCGAGCTGGTGATCACCATCGCACCACCCCCGGCAGCACGCAGGTGCGGAACGGTGGCCTTGGCCGTCAGCCAGGCACCGGTGAGATTGACGTCAATACTTTCGTGCCACGCCTTCTCGTCCAGATCCTCCAGGCGAGCCGAGCTGAACACACCGTGATTGACGGCCACGATGTCGAGCCGGCCGAGCACCGCCACAGCATCGTCGACGCCAGCCTTCAGTGCGGCAAAGTCACGCACGTCGATCTCCAGCGGCACGATGCGACGTCCGAGTTCCTCAACCAGCTTCACGGTCTCGGCCATGTCGTCGGGAGTCGCCAGGTCGTACTGGAGGGTGTCCATCGGACGACAGATGTCGATCGCGATGATGTCCGCGCCCTCTTCGGCCAGTCGTACTGCATGGCTACGCCCTTGTCCGCGCGCAGCTCCCGTGATCAGTGCGACCTTGCCCTGAACTCTTCCAGCCATGGGGAGACCTTCCAGTGAAACGAATGTCGAATAAATGTCGTCGATGGACGATATTGCAATGATTGGATTGCAATTGAAGTATTGTCAAGGAAATAGGAATTGTTTCTGCAATTCCATTTATGGCATAAGGTGAATCTCGTACAGGTCGACTCGCCCGCGGGCGATTCAAGGTGAGACGTGGAGATTCAATGACCAGCATTACGGACATCAACTTCTTCGATCCCGAAGCGTTTGCGGACGGCCGCGCCGAAGAATGGCTGACCTACCTGCGCGAGCACGCGCCGGTGTGGCGGCACCCCGACCCGACCGGTGGCCCCGGGGTCTGGATGATCACCAAGCACGAAGACGTCCGGATGATCAGCCGCACGCCCGAGATCTTCAGTGCCGACCGGGACAACGGCGGCATCAACGGCATGTCCCTGGCCGAGATGGAGCAACTGCGCAAGGCCGCTGTCGGCACCGGCAAGATGTTCATCCACATGGACCCGCCGGAGCATGGTCCCTATCGAAAGAATCTGTCTCCCGGCTTCTCACACCGGGTCATCGACCGCTTCACGGACGACATCCAGACCATCACGGACCACGTGCTGGACCGGGCCATGGAGAAGGGCCGCTTCGACTTCATCAGCGAGGTCGCGTGCGAGATCCCGCTGAATCTGGTGGCCGACGTCCTGGGCGTTCCCGAGGAGGACCGGCACTGGCTCTTCGAGCACGTCGAGAACAACAAGACCCCACCCTCGCCGGACCTGTACCGGGACGAGACCTTCATGAAGACGTCCCAGGACTCGATCAAGGCCATCCGCAACTACGGTGAGGACCTGCTCAGGAAGCGAGCTCTCGAACCGACGGACGATCTGGTCACCAGGCTCGCGTTGGGGCAGGTCAACGGCGAGCCGGTGCCACTGGCCAACAATGTGTCCAACTTCCACATGCTCTGGGGAGCCGGAGCGGAGACGACCCGGACAGCCCTCGCCTGGGGCATGTACGCCCTCATGAAGCACCCGGAGCAGTACCAACTCCTGCGGGATGACCCGTCGTTGCTGGACGGTCCGGCCGTGGACGAGATCCTTCGCTGGGCCTCCCCGGTCCACCGCTTCCGCCGCAACGTCATGGAGGACATCGAGGTTCGCGGCCAGCAGTTGTCCAAGGGCGACGGCGTCATGGTGTGGTACTCGTCGGCGAACCGCGACGAAGAAGTCTTCGAGGACCCGTTCACCTTCGACGTGACCCGGGAACCCAACCCGCACCTGGCCTTCGGCGGCGGCGGCCCCCACTTCTGCATGGGCAACCACCTGGCCAAACTCGAGCTCAAGCTCGTCTTCAGCGAGATCATCCGCCGGGTCCCCGAACCGAAGCTGATCACCGCGCCCGAGCGCTTCAGGAACACCTTCTTCCGCGGAATCAGCTCGCTCGAGGTCGACTTCACCTGACGCGGCGCCGGCGACGTCAGTTCGGAAGGATCACCGACCGGAGGACGTCGCCGGCCTCAAGGGAAGCGAACGCCTCGCCGACCTGATCGAGTCCGATGCACCGGGACACGGCCGCACCAATGTCCAGGCGCCCGGACTCGGCGAGCTCGACAAGGACCGGCATGTCGCGCATGACCTGCGCCGAGCCGTAGAAGCTGCCGATCAGGCGCTTCTCCCGATGGAACATCATCCCCGAGGGCAACGTGACGGTCGCGTCCGGCGCCCCCATCCCGACGACGACAGCCATGCCACGGGGACGTGCGGTCTCGTACGCCTGGACGATCGTCGAGGCCAGCCCGACCACTTCGAAGGCGTAGTCCGTGCCTCTGCCTTCGGTCAGGGCACGGATCTGTTCGACGGGATCACCCGCAGCGGGATCGATCAGGTCGGTGGCACCCACTGCCGCCGCCGCGGCACGCTTGGCACCGTTCGGGTCGACGACGAAGATGCGCCCAGCACCGGCGATGCGCGCTCCCTGGACAGCGAAGATCCCCACTCCACCGCAGCCGTACACAGTGACCGTCGATCCTGGTTGGACCTTGGCGCTCCACAGCGCTGCACCGACGCCGGTCGTGACGCCGCAGCCGATCAGCGCGAGTTGCTCAGCCGGAAGGTCCGTCCGGACCGGCACCAGCGAGATCTCCGGCACCACCATCTCCTGTGCCCAGGTGCCGAGGCCGGACATGGCGACGATATCGGCGCCGTCCACCCTGGCTCGAGGAATGGCCGCCACGCGGGAGGTCTCTTCGCACTGGGTGGACTCACCGCGGGCGCAGTAGAAGCAGTTCCCGCAGACCGGCGCGAACGACGCTATGACCCGGTCGCCCACACGCAGCCGGTTCACCTGACGCCCGACCTCCACCACTGTCCCGGCACCCTCATGGCCCATGATCGACGGCGGCCCGGGCCGGCGGGTCCGCAAGAGGTCGGTGTGGCACACGCCGCTGGCGTCCACCCGAACTCGCGCCTCACGTGGGCCCACCGGCAACGACTCCACGTCGCGCACCACGACCGGCGCCCCGGACTCCGTCTTCAATGCAGCCTTCATGCCAACTCCTGCTTGCTCGTCATCGGGCGTGCTTCGCGAAGACCTCGCCCAAGCGACGGTCGGCGGCGAACGGGTCGCCCCGATCCGGCTGCTCGTCGCGAAGTTGATAGAGCTTGATCAGCAGGACGGCGATCCGGTACGCCGCGAACACCAGGTAGTAGTCGAAGTTCTCCAGGGGACGACCAAGCAGCTCTGCATATCCTTCAACCGTTTCTTCGATGCCCGGACACTCAATGCCCAGCCGGTCAGCCATCACCGTCTCGGTCCGCAGCCACCAGGCCAGGTCCGCCTCGGGAGGGCCCAGACAGACCTGCTCGAGGTCAAGGATCGCGCTGACGGCCAGGTCATCAGTGAACAACTGGTTGGCACGGCGAGCGTCACCCCAGACGATCCCGTTCGGGACCGACGACGGCTTGTTGGCCACCAGCCAGTCGTAGGCCTTCTCGATCGCCGGATAGGTGACGCCATCGGCGTTGGCCCAGCGGTAGTAGTCCCGGTAGTAGTGCAGCTGCTGGGCGATCCCATCCTCGCCGCGGCCCTTCTGGTCGAGGAATTCCAGGCCCAGGG
The DNA here is from genome assembly GCF_014108865.1 of Nocardioides sp. WS12. NCBI lineage: Bacteria > Bacillati > Actinomycetota > Actinomycetes > Propionibacteriales > Nocardioidaceae > Nocardioides > Nocardioides sp. WS12. The sequence continues at coordinate 4,851,046 of NZ_CP053928.1, forward strand.
TCTGCCAGTCCGCTCGGTGCAGTTTCGCCATCGCTCCAAGTCCGTTCCACCACATCTGCTTGCGGCCATCCGGGCCGAGGTCGAGCATCCAGTCCAGATCCACCAGACCCGTGCGCCCGTCCGACTTCGCCATCACGAAGAACCGGTCACCCAGGATGGAACGATCCGACTCGAAGCCGATGGCTTGCGGCATCGGCACATCGGTGTTGCGATGCAGGGCGTCGATGACCCGGTACTGCTCCTCGAAATTCGTGTCCAGGAACAGCTGGTACTGCGCCGTCGGCTCGATCCGCACCACCATGTCCTGGCGGCGCGCTGTCCCGTCACCCCAATGAGCCGTGAAGGTGAGCAGCTCACCGGACTGGCCGGCCTTGAATCCAGCCAGCTCGGACACGACCACCTCACCGTCGCCCAGCACTCCTCGCAGCCACCCGCTGAGCGCGACGCGGGTGGTGTCGGTATCCCGCTGAATCGGAATCATCGAAATCCTTTCAGAGGCTTTGAATGCCCTCATGGCGCTCATTGCTCATCAATCATGAATTGATCAAAGGAATGCTATTCTAAATGCATTCCAATACAAATGGCGGCAGAACAGTTTTGGCAGGGAGAAGCTGCAATCAAATGACATTTCGTGATCGCTATGCCATCGCCGGACTCGGGTTGACCGACCTTGGCCGATTGCCCGGCCGCGACGCACAGTCCATCAAGGCGGAGGCCATCAGCAAGGCCATCCGCGACGCTGGTCTGCGCCCCGGGGACATCGACGGGATGATCAGCCAGTCCGACATCGGTGTGCTCGACAGCGGCGGCGACCTGCCACGTCGGCTCGGGCTGTCGCCGAAGTTCTTCTGGACGCTCAAGGCCGGTGGCACCACCGGCATGTCGAGCATCCTTGCTGCGTGCGGCGCCATCCAGGCCGGGCTCGCCAGCCACGTGGTGTGCTTCTGCGGCGGCGACAGCCTCTCCTCCGCCGAGCTCGTCGGAGCGTCGAGCGCCAGTGCGAGTACGCCGGGTGCCTACGGCTTCTTCGGACCACTCGCCGACCATGCGCTGATGGCTCGCCGACACATGGCCGAATTCGGCCTGACCAAGGAGCAACTCGGTGCCGTTCCTGTGACGCTGCGCGCGAATGCGAATCTCCGGCCCGAGGCACAGTTGCACGGACGGCCGCTGAGCCTGGAGGACTACCTCGCCGAGGCTCCGGTCGTCGAACCGTTCAGCCGATCCGACAGCTGCCTGATGTCCGACGGCGGGGCGGCGATCGTGGTGACCACCGCCGATCGTGCGCGTGATCTTCCTGGGCCTACCGTTCTGGTCTCCGGCGTCGGGCTGGGCCACCAGGTGGCCAACTACTACACGAACACCAATTACCGCTCCTACGCGACCGCGACCGCCAAGGACGACGCGCTCCGCGGGGCCGGGGTCGATCTGCTCGACGTCGACTTCCTCCAGCTGTATGAACCGTTCTCGATCGGCGTCGTCATCCAACTCGAGGAGCTCGGCTTCTGTGGGCCCGGCGAAGGTGGCGCCTTCGTGGCTGACGGACACATCGCGTTGGACGGGTCGTTGCCGGTGAACACCGGCGGCGGACAGGCCGCTTGGGCGTACCTGCAGGGCTACACGCCACTGGCCGAGGCGGTCCTTCAGCTGACCGGACGGGCCGGGGCGACTCAGCTGGCGAACGCCGACATGGGCCTGGTCACCGGTCACGGCACCACCAACGAGAGCTCCGCGATGTACTCCGACGGCTGCATGATCCTCAGGAGGGATCAGTGACGACCGCACCGAAGCCGCTGCCTCTGCTCGACGACGCCCGGCCGCACTGGGACGCAGCTCGGGAGGGCAACTACCTCCTGCAACGATGCCGCGAGTGCCAGACCTACCTGGTGCCGCCGGTCTACGACTGCTTCCACTGCCACGCCGGCGCCCAGGCTCTCGAGTGGGCCGAGGTCTCCGGTCGCGGGACGCTGCACACCTTCAACATCTACCACCGGGCGTACCACCCGGGCTTCGCCGACGAGGTGCCCTACAACACCGCAATCGTCGAACTCGCCGAAGGCCCACTGGTCACCACCCGAATCGTCGACTGCGCCAACGACGACCTGGCGGTGGGGATGTCGGTCCAGGTCACCTTCGTCGACCACAACGGAACGCCGGACATCCGACTCCCGGTCTTCGCTCCGGACCGCGGCACCACCGACGACATCGACACCTCAAGCCGAGAGCCGGCGAGGAACAGGGATGGAGAAACACCGTGAAGATCAGCGTTCATGAGGATGAGTGCGAAGGCAATGCGATGTGCATGGCGATCGCACCAGACATTTTCGATGTCGACGACGACGGCATGTTGGAACTGCTCCAGGCGGAGCCGGCGGCCGACCGTCGCTCAGATGTTGAACGTGCAGTGCGCAGCTGCCCGAAGGCCGCGCTGTCCGTGACCTCGGACTGATCAGGCGCCGTAGGACGACGCTCCGCTACGGGTCATCACGATCTTCGTGATCGACGTGTTCCGACCGAGTTCGAGCAGCATGTCCACCACGGCGACGACATCGTCGACCCTGATCATCTTCTCGGCGGGGATGGTGTCCGTCGTCCACGCCGACATGTCCGTCTCGACGTACCCGGGAGCGACAGCAGTCGCACACACTCCGTGACCGGACTCCTCGAGGTTGATCGTCTCCATCAGCGAGATCAAGGCAGCCTTGGTGGCGCCGTACACGGCGAGGCCGGCCTCGGCGTACACACCGGTGATGGAGGACAGTGCGATCACCCGCGAGGCTCGACTCGGATCGGCGTCGGCGGCTGTCCGCAACAGCGGCAGGGCAGCCTGGACCAGGACCAGACCGGAGGCGAGGTTCACTTCGACGGTCTTGTCGAACCGGTCGAGCCGGGTCGATGCCACCGGGCCGGCTGTGCCGATGCCTGCATTGATGACAAGGGCATCCATCGATCCGAATGTCTCCGCGTGCAGCGCGACCAACCCTGGCAGCTCGTCGCGTGCGGCGAGGTCGGTGGCGCGATGCACGACCAAGGGTGCGCCCAGCGAGCGCAGTTCTTCGGCGACCTCGACCAGGTCCGCGTCCGCCCGGGATGTGATCGTGATCCCGTAGCCCTGCGTCGCCAGGCTGCGGGCGATCCCGCGCCCGATGCCGCGCGAAGCGCCGGTCACCAGAGCCGTCCTCATCGCTGTGCCCCCAGGGTCTCGAGCCCGGCGGCAAGGAACTCCGGAACAGCCCGGCCGGCCCCCTCGAAGCCGGGGCCAGAGCCGACACCGGCTCGGTACCTGTGATCGATACCGGCGGCAATCACCGCGATCTTGTAGTGGGCAAGGGCGAGATGGAACTCCCAGTGAGCCAGCTTCACCCCGCCAGCGAGTTCGTACGCCGCCGCAAGGCCGTCCGGACCCGGGAGGCGGGCGCTCGTCCAGGCACTCGGCATACCCATGATCAAGTCGAAGGCGGGCAGCCGGTAGGCGCACATCATCGCGACGTCAGCGACGGGGTCCCCGATCGTGGAAAGCTCCCAGTCCACGATGGCGGCCACGGCCGGTTCGTCGTCGAGGCGCAGCAACGTGTTGTCGATCCGGAAGTCGCCGTGCACGATCCCTGTGCTCAGTTGGTCCGGCACCGATGCGTGCAGACGCTCGGCGAGCTCGCGGGCAGCCATCGAAGTGGCGTCGTCGTTGCCGACGAGTTCCCATTGCCCTGACCAGCGCTTGAGCTGCCGGGCGGCATACCCGTCGGGACGGCCGAACCGCTCGAGCCCGTGGGCGCCGTGGTCGACTCGATGGAGGGCCGCGAGCGCTTCGACCAGGCGATCGACCACTGCGGCCAGAGTTACGTCATCAAGAAGGTCCAGGTCATCGCTCGACTGGACCGTCCGTCCGTCAACGAAGCCGGCGACGGCGAACGGTGCGCCGAGCACGGATTCGTCCTCGCACAACGCCACCGCCGGGGCAACCGGCACACCAGCGCCGCTGAGGGCACGGGTCACCCGGAACTCCCGCGCCACATCATGTGCCGAGGGCGTTCGGCCAGCACGCGGCGGCATCCGGAGCACCCAGCGCGAGTTCTCGTCGTCCAGCCGGAAGGTCAGATTGGAGCGCCCACCCGCGATCCGCGACGCGCGCAGCGGGCCCGTGACGGGAACCCCCTCGCTGCGCAGGAACGCACCGACGCCAGTGAGTTCCTCAGACGACAGCGCCGTCACTGAGCGGTCCCCGTCACAGACCGGATCGCCCGCTTCGCGATCGACCAACGGTGCACTTCCGAGGGACCGTCGTAGATCCGGAACGGGCGGATCTCCCGGGCGATCTTGGCGACCGGGAGGTCCCGAGAGACGCCGAGTCCGCCGCACAGCTGGCCAGCTCGATCGACCACCCGATCCAGTGCCTCTGCGGCGAAGGTCTTCGCTATCGAGGTCGACAACGACGCCCGCCCACCAGCGTCGAGTTCGGCGCAGGCGTTGAGCAGCAGCGCCCGAGTCGCGGCCAGGTCGATCTCGCTGTCCGCGATCATCTGCTGGACCATGCCCTGGTCGGCGAGCCGCGAGCCGAATGCGCGGCGCTCGGCGACGTACCGGATTGCCGTCTCGTGGGCGCGCAGCGCGGCACCCGTCCACCGCATCACGTGGGTCATTCGCGCCGGTCCGAGCCGCACCTGGGCATAGCGGAAACCCTCATCGACACCGCCGAGAACTCCGGTGTCCGGGATCAGCACGTCGGTGAATCGCAGTTCGCAGTGACCGCCGATCATCGACCGATCGACAGTACCGATGTGTCGCACGACCTCGATACCAGGTGTGTCGGCAGGAGCAAGGAACATCGTGGCGCCGCCGAGATCGCCGGGCTCTCCCGATGTGCGCGCCATGATGATGAAGAAGCCCGCGCCGTCAGCGCCGGTGATGAACGCCTTTCGGCCGTTGATCACCCACCCGCCCTGCACCTTCGTTGCCCCGGTCATCAGCAAGGACGGATCCGAGCCAGCGCCCGGGGACGGCTCGGTCATCGCGAACGCCGAGCGCCAGTCGCCACGGACCAGCGGTACGAGGAAGCGGGCACGCTGGTCCGCTGTCGCGACATGGTCCAGCAGGTGCATGTTGCCCTCGTCGGGCGCATTGATGTTGAGGGCCATCGGGCCGAAGAGTGAGTAGCCCGCCGCCTCGAAGACTCCTGCACGCTCGGTCATCGAAAGACCCAACCCGCCGCAGTCCACCGGCCCGTGCGGCGAGAGCAGACCGGCGTCACGCGCCGCTCCCTGCAGGCGTACCCGCAGTTCGTCGCCGCCGGCAGCCTCGACGTCTCCGTCGAACTCGTCATCGATCCCGACGACCTCTGCACGCACGAACTCGTTCGTCCTACGGACGAGGCTTTCCTGTTCCACTGTTCACTCCCTGCCGACCGATCGCTCGCTCGGTATCGTGACACGGCCGTCGACGCCGGTCAAGCAGAGGTGATGTCAGCGATGCCCGAGAAGGCCGTGCACCATCACCAGGTAGTCCGCGACGATCTCGTCGACCTCCATCGAACCGTCCTGTCGGTACCAGGACGCGACCCCGACGCAGAGTGTCGAGACCGCGCGCGCGGCCTCGCGCGGCGACGGGGTCGCGAAGACCCCTTCGGTCTCGCCATCGGTGATCAGGTCTTCGAGCATCCGCTGTTGTTCGTCGCGCAGCGCGACATAGGCCGACCGGTTCTCCGGGAGCAGGCTGCGGATCTCACTCGATGCGACGAACGCCTGTTCTTGACGGAACATGTGGAAGCGCAGCAGCGACTCGACCAGCGCGTCCAGCCGTTCCAGCGAGCCATCCCCGGCCGACGCCAGCGCCCCCCGGGAACGACCCAGGAGGTCGCCCATCACAGCAAGCATGAGGTCCACCAGAATCTCCTGCTTGGACCCGTAGTGGTGGTACAGGCCCGGCACCGACAAATCCGCTCGCGCAGCGATCTGACGGATGCTCGCTCCGTGATAGCCCTGCTCGGCGAAGACGCCGAGCGCACCCGCGAGAACCCGCGGCAAGGCGGCGGTGTCGTAGTCGCGCCAGTTCACGTCGACATCCATGCGGCCACTCTAGAAGGGCCTTCTCACGCCGGCTGACCGAGGAGCCGCTGGCCCTGGTGATTACTGTCCGTCCATGCCATCAGCAATCCCGGACATCGCCGTCATCGCAGGCAGCGGCTTCGACTCCCTGCTCAAGGAGCCTGTCAGCGTCACCATCGAAACGCCGTACGGCCTTCCCTCCGCAGACATCGCGATCGGCAACGTGGCTGGCCGTCGAGTGGCCTTGCTGGCCCGGCACGGATCGGCCAACGAACACCCGCCCCACCTGGTCAACTACCGCGCCAACATCTGGGCACTGCGCAAGGTCGGAGCACGGCGGATCCTGTCGGCCTGCACCGTTTCCAGCCTGCAGCCGGCGACCCGGCCAGGCACCTTCGTGGTGCCGGACCAACTGGTCGACCGCACCGGCCGGGTCCAGAGCTTCATGGACACCGGAATCGTGCACGCCCCCTTTGCAGAGCCGTTCTGCTCGCAGTTCCGCAGTTCCATTCTCAACGAGGACGTCATCGACGGCGGCACTCTCGTCGTGATCGACGGCCCCCGCTTCTCGACGCGCGCCGAGGCCGAGTGGTATGCCGCGCAGGGCTGGTCGATGATCAACATGACCGGGCACCCCGAAGCGATCCTGGCGCGCGAGCTCGGCCTGTGCTTCGCCAGCCTGGCACTGGTGGCGAACCGTGACGCCGGCGTCGCCTCGACGGCCCCTGCCGACGAGCCCCGGCCACCGCAGCACGCAGACAGCATCGATCGACTCAAGGGGCTCGTCGCACAAGCAATATCTGCGATGCCCGCGCTCGAAGAATGCCCTTGCAGGACATGGCTCGGCACTGTGGATCTACCGTTCGAACTACCGTGAACAGGAATTCACGACAATTCATTTGAAATGCAATTGACTTTGCGTCCGAAATGCTAGGTAATACATTTCGTGGGAAAGCGCACCTTCGTCATCAGCGGTTCGGCGTCGGGGATCGGGAGGGCAATCGCCCTCCGGGCCACCGAACGCGGCGACCGGGTCATCGGCATCGATCTACGCGATGCCGAGATCACTGCCGACCTCGCTGATCCTTCAGCGCGCTCCCGCCTGGGCGATCAGGTCGCTGCGCTCGCGCCGGAGGGCATTGACGTGATCATCGCGGTCGCGGGTGGCCCACCCACGGTCAACTTCTTCGGCGCCATCGACCTTCTCCAGCAGGTCAGGCCGCTCCTCGCCGGATCACCAGCGCCGCGAGCAGCCGCCGTGTCGTCCTTCGCGGGCCTGCTGGAAGTCGATGACGAACTCGTCGAGGCCTATCTCGCCGAGGACCTCGACCGGACAGATCGCGAGACCGAGCGGATCCTCCGGGACGGCCAGGACTCGTTGCTGTACCCGTCTTCCAAGCGAGCCGTTCTTCGCTGGGTACGCCGCCACGCGGGGCAACCCGATTGGGCCGGCGCCGGCATCCCGCTGAACGCCGTCACCCCCGGCGTGATCCGGACGCCGATGACCGCGCCTTATCTCGCGACGGAGGAGGGGCGCAAGGCCCTGCTGACCATGGTGCCGATGCCCCTGCACGGCCCGGCCGAGGCCGAAGCGGTCGCCCACCTGCTCGACTGGCTCGTCGGCGAGGAGAACACGCATGTGACCGGTCAGGTGATCAGCATCGACGGCGGGGCCGATGTCCTGACGAGGGGCGACGACGTCTTCTCCGCGTACGACGGCACTCCGGGCTGACGGCGCGGTCGTTCCGGGGGCAGGCGGAACTCAGCCGAAGACACCACCGTCGGCGTGGAGCACGGTGCCGTTCACCACTCCCCCGGCCGGCGAAGCACAGAAGGCGATGGCTGCTGCGATTTCTGCCGGGTAGATGACCCGCCGGATCAGCTGGTGCGCGCCAAGATCCTGCATGGTCATGTCGTACATGTCGGCGGTCTGTTCGAGCATGCGGGTGTCAGTCGCTCCGGGAGAGACGGCCGAGGCCGTCAATCCGGTGCCGACCAGATCCGCCGCGAGGCCTTTGACGATCCCGACCACGGCATGCTTCACCGCGGTGTACGACGCCAGGTGACGGAGTCCATGGGTCCCGGCCACGGAAGCGACGGCGACGAATCGGCAGGTCTGCGGGTGAGGCCCGGCCAGCATGACGGGAACGGTGGCTGCGGCTGTGTTCCAGACTCCCTTGGCATCGACCTCCCAGAGCAGGTCGAGGTCTTCTGTCGGGGCCTCCCACAGCGGCCATCCTCCGCGGATCACCGACGCAGCAGCGACGACCGCGTCCAGCCGCCCCCACGTCGCGATGGCGGCCTCGACCCCGCGGGCCAGATCGGCGGGTTTCCGAACGTCGCCCACCACGGGCACCACCGATCCGGGAAAGGTCTCTGCCAGCCGATCAAGTTGCTCCCGGGTGGCCAGCGGCTCGCCCTCGCACGAATCGAACGCGACGACGCCGTACCCGTCCGACACCAGTCGACTGACGGTCGCCGCACCGATTCCCCGGGCCGCCCCGGTGACGAATGCAACCCTCATCTCGCCACCACCACGAGCATGCCAGCGACCAGTTCGCCCGACTCTCCGGATTCCTTCACGGCTCCCCCTATGCATTATTTTAATTGCGCAGGGAATGTACTTCACCAACGCGGCAATTACATTATTGCCCAATAAATGCATTTCAGGGAATAGTGGTCACCGACCGAAGGTCGGCTTCTCCTTGGCCAGGAATGCCCGCACGCCCTCGTTGAAGTCAGGGCCGGTGTAGACCTCGCGCAGCAGGGCCTCTTCGCCCTCGGGCGACGCCTCGAGGGCCTCGGCGTAGGTGCGGAGCTGCTGCTTGGTGACCTCGAGCGTCACCCGCGAGGCCTGCGAGATGCCCTCGGCGAGGGCCGTGATCTCCAGATCGAGGGCGGAAGCGTCGGGAACCGACGCGACCAGTGCTCCGGCGGAGTAGGCACGATCGGCGGAGATCAGGCGGGAGGCGAGCAGCATCTCCCGGGTGAGGGGTTCGCCGAAGATCGCCTGGCAGCGGTAGAGGACCGTGCCGGACAGCGCGTTGCCGAGCGTCCGCGCGATCGGGTAGCCGAACTTCGACGCGGCCGTCGCGACCCGCAGGTCGCAGTGCGTGGCCACGGCGAGCCCGCCACCAACACACACGCCGTCGATGGCGGCGATGGTGACCTGGGGCAGCGACCAGAGCCGGTCGAACATCTCGCGGATCCAGTTCTCGTAGTCGACCGCGTCGGCTTCGAGGAAGTCGCTGATCTCGTTGCCGGCCGCGAACGCCTTGCCGCCGGCACCGCGCAGCACCACGACTCCGACGGACCCGTCGGTGGCCGTCTGCTCCCAGAGGTCCCGCATCTGCGTGTACATCGCGGTCGTGAAGGCATTGCGACGCTCGGGCCGGTTGAAGGTCACCTCGAGCACGCCGGGGCCGAGGCGGTCCCGTTCGATCAGCAGGTCGTCAGTCACGGCCCGAGGGTACGGCGCGCAGCAGTGCGTCCCGTACCGGCGTCCGGCTGGTGAGGAAGCCCAGCCCCACGCCGATCGTGTTCGCCACGGCGTCACGCCAGTCCATCGTCCGGTCCGCGGTGAGCGTGCCCTGGCCGATCTCCATCGCGACGCCGTACAAGACCGCGAACCCGGCTACCCACAGCAGCGGTCGACCGGGCCGGAAGAGCTGGACGCCCGCCGCCGCCACGAAGAAGTACGTCGCCAGGTGCATCCACTTGTCACTGGCAGGAACGTCCGGGCCGGATCGGGGCGCGCCGAGCGAGGCGTAGGCGACGGCACAGAGCAGGGCGATCCACAGTCCCAGCCAGAGCCACGGCAGGCGGAACGCCTTCACCGGCGCCGGCCGACAGGGCCGCGCTCGCTGACCACGAGGGCGGCCAACACTCCGGCGATCGCGCCGAACAGATGGCCCTGCCAGGAGACTCCGGGCTGTCCGGGCAGCACGCCCCACAACACCCCGCCGTACACGAGGAGGACGCCGACACCGATGGCGATCTCGACGGGTTTGCGGTCGACGACGCCCTGCGCGACGAGGTACGTGAGCCAGCCGAAGATCAGGCCCGAGGCACCGATGTGAACCGAGTGGTCACCGGCCACCAGCCAGACGGCGAGCCCGCCGGCCAGCCAGATCACGGCCGTCGCGGCGAGTCCGCGCGCGATGCCGGTGGCGAGGGTGAGGAAGCCGAGCACCAGGGCGGGCACCGTGTTGGCGACCAGGTGTCCCCAGCCGCCGTGCAGCAAGGGCGCCGCCAGGATGCCGAGCAGGCCCTCGTCGGACCGCGGCCGGATCCCCCAGCCGTCGAGGCGGTGCGAGGCGGCCACGTCGATGCCCTCGATGACCCACAACAGGGCGACGAACCCGATCGCTCCGGCCGCTGCCAGCTGCCAGGCGGGCCGTTCGGTGCCTTGGATGCTCATGCGCCCAGTGTTCCGTACGGCTGAGCACACCCTGCGGAACCGCCCACGACGCTCTCCTGCAGATGCCATGCTTCGGCACGTCAGAAAGGACATGGGGATGGCGTGGGGAGAACCAGCTCGGCAGGTCATTGCGCGGGTGGACGAGGCAAGTCCGAGGACGAGCGAGCGGCGGCGGTTGCTGGACGCACTCTGGGACCAGGACCCTGGGGCCTGGACGCGGATCGTTGTAGGGCTCCCTGCCGACGCCGATGAACTGCTCGGACCGGCGCAACCCGACTACGCCCGGGACCAACTGGACCACGTGATCCGGGCAGCCGAGGTGGTCGCCGACCGCTACGACCTTCCGCACGTGACGCCGGGTTGCGTCGCGGTGGCACTCGCAGCCACCTCCGGCAGCAGGGTCCCGGAGTCGGACAAGGCTGTGTGGACTGCGACGGTGGCCGACGCCTACGGCTTCGGCGACCTCGGCTCGTTCGACGCGTTGGCCGAGGCCATCGGGATCCGGCTCGAGGATCTGATCGACGACTACGAGTCGACCGAGGAGGCGGGCGGCGCGGGCCTGTACCCGCTGGGCAGGCGTATCGACAGGACGTTCGCGTTCGTCTCGGTGGCCACCCGCCTGTACGCGTCGACGGTGCTTTTCTCCGCCAGCGTCGGGGAAGGCCCGTGGTGGCTCGCCCTGGTCGCCTTCGCGACCCTGTTCAGCACACAGGTCCAAGACCTGAACGAGGTCAAATTCACCGGTGCGACGCGGCCGTTCGTGGCGCCGAGCAGATTCCCGTGGCTGCTGCTCGTTGCCGGTGCCTGCGTCGGCGGCAGCGAGGCCCGCTTCGGCGTGCTGGTGGCCGTGGTCTGGCTGGTTGTCCGGGTTTGCGCGCACGGCGGTGAACTGACCTGTGCGATGTTCTCGGCGATGGACGGGCCCGAGCTGTCCAAGCCACCGATGGTGATCCGCAAGGCCATCCGTCCCTTCGCGGCCTACCCGGTACTTGTTCGCACCCGCGAGACCGTGCTCAGCGTGGCCGCCGGCGCGGCGGCGGCTGCGGCCGCGTCCTTCGGTTCATCCTGGGTCCTGTCGACGGCACTGGTCGCTGCTGTGGTCGGAGTCTGCGTGACCCAACAATGGGGGTTGCGCTCGGGCTGGACGACCGGATGGCTGACGGCCCCCGCCCTCGTCGGGATGGCGTGGTCGTCAGGCGAGTGGAGCGCTGCTGGTTTGGGGCTGTTGACCGGGCTGGCCGGCGCCGCATTCATGCGCCGGCAGCGGGTCCCGAAGCCCATGACGCCGCTGACCGGCCTCATACGCGACCGACGCCACCGCGCGGCCCTCCGGGCGATCGGAACCGGCCACCCCACCGGGGCTCTGCCTCCCGCCGCCCCACGACCGACCGACGATTCCTCATTGGCCGTGGCGGCTCTGGCCCACCTGGAGCTGGGCGAGCTCGGACGTGCCCGCGAACTCGCGGCAGGGATCACCAGCCCGAGCCTCCGCTCCTTCACGTCGTACGTCGACCTTCGGGTCGCCAACGACCTCGGGGCCGAATTGCCGCCGGTCGGGACAGCGATCGCGCCGCGCAACGGGCCCCTGGCCTGGGCCTACCACCTGGAAGTGCTGCGTGCAGCAGGGCGCCAGGACCCGCACGACGCAGCGATGCAGATGGCCCAAGCGTTGCCCCGATGGATCGGCCGCGCCAACTTCTATGCCACGTGCGAGCACGCGATGCTGCTCGCGGGGATGGTGGCGCCGAGCAACCGGACGGCCGGACAGCTGATGGGGGTTCTGCCCTTCATCCTCGCCGAGTTCGTGGCTCGTCGCGATCTGGCAGATCGCGACGCCCTCAACGACCGGTCCGTCCATGCCGAACGCCGGGCCTGGCAGATCGGCACGCGAGCGCAGGCCCGGGTCCTGATCGCTGGCGGGTTCGACGAGGATCTGGTTGACCGGCCCAACCTGACGATCCTCGGGAGCCGCGGCGAGACCCTTCCTGGGCTGCTGCACTTCGGCTCCGCGGCGGACATCGTGGACTACTCGGCGTGGGCGGCCGAGGTGTCCGAGCAGGTGACGGGGCAGGTGTCGGACGCGACAGTGCAGCACCAACTCCAGGCCCTTGCCACCTTGAACGTGACCCGCCACCGGCTGGAGTCGGTCGAAGATCGGCGGGTGTGGTGGCAGAAGTTCGAGGACGCCATGGCGCGCGCCCTCGAAGGCGCCGTACGACGCCAAGACTGGCACCTGCTCGCCGAACTGCTGGAGGCAGCGCGGTTGCAGTTGAGCGCCCCTGCAGAAGACGCGGCCACCACCGCGGCGGACCTGCGGTGCGTTCGAGTCCGCGGTCGGTCGGCTCTCGCGGGGGCGTTCTATCCGTTGGGTGACCGGCCGCCGGAGGTGGATCTGGAGGACGCGATTGCCCGGGCGGTCGGTGCAGGCGGTCTGTGGTGGTCGACGTGGGTGTCGGCGGGCCAGTTGTACTGGGCGCTGGTGTCGGCGGAGGGTTCGGCGCCGGTGACCGGTGGGCGGCTCGACTGGACAGCCGAGGAGGAGCTCTCTGAACTGGCGGCCGCGCTACCGATTCCCCGACCGGGAGAGTCGAGCCTCGATGTCCTGCTGCGCGCGGTCGACGGGCCGCTCGGTACGGCTCCGTCTGAGGCTGAAGCTCGGCTTGCGACTCGCCTCGGCGCTTTGTTGCCGTTGGGCCTGCGACAGGCGCTGGACCGCGACGCCGGAAGGGCCCGGCTCGGCATCGCCCCGGCGCCCGAACTGGCCCGGGTCCCGTGGCCATGGGTGTCAGTCGGCCGGCGGCGACTCGTGGAAGCGGCGGACACCGTCATCGTTCCCCCGGTGTCTCTAATCCCGGCTGCGCCGGCTCCAGAAGTGCCCGCAACGCTGGTCGGTGCTGTTCTGGATCCGAGTGGCGACCTTCCAGGCGCGGCTTCGCTGGCCCAGTGGCTACCGGACACCGTGCGGATCTTGGGAGCCCCGATGGAGCGGCCCCTGGCCGAGTTGTCGGCGCTGTTGGCGGACCTCCCCCACGACGGCACCCTCGTACTCGCCTGCCACACACAGACCGGTGTCGACGGTTCGGTCGGTCTGCTCCTCGGGGCCGGGGACGCCGCAGCGACGGTCGGTTTCGCCGAACTGAGCAGCGGCGACTTGCGCCTGCCTCGCCAAGTGGTGGCGATGGCGTGCGAGTCGTCTGCACTCCACGAGGCTCGACAGGGGGAGTGGACGGTACTCGGTGTCGGCCTGTTGCGAGCGGGCGCGGACACAGCAGTGGTGACCGCGTACCCAATCCTGGAGCGTCCCGATCTCGACCAGGCGCTGCTGGGCGACATCCGCGAAGGCATCAGCCTCACCGCCGCGCTGGGTTCGCTTCAGCTGGACCTGCTCGTCCGATGGCGTTCAGGCGACGCCCTGTCAGCGCCGATCTACTGGGCGGGGCTCCAACTGTTCGGAGCGATCGGCGTCGCGCCCCATCGCCGGGTGGCGCCGAACACGTGGGTCCATGAGGCGCTCGTTGAGGGCATCGACCACGCCGCGCGCTGGCACTCGCCCAACGGCCTCGTCACCGTCGACTCGGTGGTCCGCTATCTGAGGACCTACGGCTACGAGGAACGCCTGCGCCCGTCGGCTCGCCTGCGGATGTGGGCCTGGCGTCGCCGCGACAACTTCTGGCCGAGGGAATCGACGTCCGACTCAGTCCGCATGGACGAGTCGCTCGTGGAGGCACTCCGCGCGAGTCGGCAGATCGCCTCCGAGCTCGGCACGCCGGTCTATGACATCGAGGCACTCTTCGTAGCGGCGCTCCGGTCCGACACTCCGGTCGCGCGACGCTTCTGCCGGATCGCCGGCTGGGACCCGTTCAGCCCAAGTCTGGCCGAGTTGTTGATCGATCCGCGTGACGACGTGTGGCACCACACCGGCGCGGTCGAGGCACGCACTCTCCACAACGACGACCACGCCAGGATCTACGAACTCCTCGAGGTGGAGCGTCCAACGGGGAAGGACCGCTGGCACCACCGCGAGCGGCTATGACCCCTCGTCGGTCCACTCTGTGGCAAGGTCACGCAGCTCCGCGATGAGCGCGTCCAGCGAGACCTCTGTCGCCGCTTCGTTCCCACCGCGCAGACCACCGACGATCCACAGCGCCTGCGGCGGGAAGGTGGGCAGGATCTTGTCGAGCATCGCTGCATCGCGACGCTCGACGGCATGTTGGGCCGAGCGAATCGCGTCGAGCGCCTTGGCCTGGGAGAGCGCCCCCATTTCGGCAGGGCGAAGGCTGGTCAGGGCAGCAAGCAGACGCTCAACCACCGGGTGCAGGGGGGCCGGCGCGGGGGCCGCATCAGGGGCGAGCGACAGCAGCGACCGACCGTAAGGATCGTCTTCCCACGCTGTCCGGACCGCGTCGCTGGGCGGAGTCTCGGCCCACTGCCGGGTGAGCAGCCGGGACAGGCGTTGATCCGCGAGGATCGTCATTGCCTCGTCTCGCGTGCGCGGCCCCAGACGCGACACCCGACTCACAAGCGCGTACGACGACGCAGACAGCCCTGCGAGGAAACCCGCCGGTTCGGCGCGACCGGACAAGCCAGCCACGTCGGCGGAAGACACATCTACGCCGTTGACCAACAAGGCCCAGTCGGCGAGGGCCCCTTCGTCGTACGGATCGTGGTCGACACCATTCATGCTGCTCCTCCCTCCCGCCATCCGGGTTCGAACTCGAGGTCCTCGTCGAGCGCGATTCCCCACAGCAGGAGCAGACGCAGTGCCGCGTTGTCGTCGTCGTGCAACTCGTGGGCGAACACGTCCCGCAGCTGTGCCACCACGTCCTCGACGTGGCGCCCCACGCGCTTCCGCGTCGTGTTGTCATCGGTGCCGTGGACGGCGCGTGCGGCGTCAGCAACGGAGCCATGGCCCCGACCTGCCCGGACGGAGTTCATCCACGCTTCGAACTCGGGGCGCACTGTGGACGGGAACTCGTCGAGCACGATGTGCACGAGGGCAAAGGCCTCGCGCAGATCGGCAGCAGTCACCGTCAGCGCTGCCCCGTCCACGGTGGGCAGCGCTGACCTTGCGCCGCGCTCGACATCGATCTGCGAACCGGCAATCCGGCGGCGCTCCTTCGCATCCTCCTTGAGACCCACGCGCAGCACGTCCTGGGCAGCGAACCGGACCTGCGCCCCCACCAACTGTGCAAGAGGCTCGAGGCGCCCTTGGCCGTCGCGCGGGTCAAATGCCGGGTCGGTTCTGATCTTGCCGATGACCTTCACTGTGACGTCCTGGCAGTACTCGTCCGTGTCTCGTCCTGCGGCCGAGGCTCGCCACCGGTGGCGGAGGAGGGGGCCGCGGATCAGCTCGAGGAAGGCGGACGCAGGCGCGTCGCACCCCAAACGAAAGCAGGCCACGAGCGACTTGCCGCACCGGACACACTCCCTGCCGGCGTGGTCGAGGACGGCGTCCGGATCAAGCTCACCGTAGTGCGGCAGCGACATCGGGTACGACGGGCAGCGGTCCACGTCTCCCCCCGTGGCGCACGCCCACTGCTCCAGGCTCATGGCGAGCAACCTAGAGCATGAGCGTGCACCACACAGCGGAAACGTCAGAGCGTCGAGACGACGTACTTCATCTGACCGGGGACGTGGCGGTAGGTGAACGTGTTGTACTTGCCGAAGCCTCCGCCGTTGTGGTTGGCGTTCATCTCGATCACTGTGACGTCGAACTTTCCGTTCCCCACGTGGACGACATTCGTGGCATACGCGACGTGTCCGTACTTGCTCCCCGAGCTGGGCTCGAAGGTGACCAGTGCCCGCACGTGCGGCACGCTCGAGACGTACCAGCCGAAAGTGGCCGTCGTGTTGTCCCAGTAGCCGGCATCACCTGCAGTGCGGGGGTAGTAGCCGGCACGTGCCTTCCACTGCGCCAGCGCCCCGTAGGTGCACCAGCCCTTCGCGCCCAGGTTCGACGAAACCGTCTGCCCCTTGGGCGGCCAGGTGCAACGCACTGCACGGTTGCCCGACGCTTCGGCACAACGGGTGTTGAGGATGCGCGAACCAGTGACGGTCGCGTTGGGAGTGGAATTGTTCGACCACCAGGTGTTGGTCGTGCCGCTCTTGAGACCGCATCCGATGTCGAGGCGAATGCTTGTCGAGGAGCTGGCAGTCGTGATCGACGCCGTGAAGTACGCCGCGTGCGCTACGCCAGCGAAGCGGTTGAAGCTCGCCCACTTCGAGCCGCCGTTGCTGGACTGGACCCAGACGCCGGTCACTGCGTGTCCGCCCTTACAGACCACGGTTCCCTTGACCGTTCGCGTGGTGGCGGCCTGCGCCGGAGCGTCAGCCAGGCCGGCCAGGCCGACCGTTGCGAGCACGCCGGTCAGGACGCCGCGGGCTACCAGGCCGGTGAGGCCGAGGCGGGCCTTTCGAGAGTTGGTGTTCATCAGGTTCTCCTCGTGAGGTGGGTCAGGAGGGCCGATCGGCCCTCTTGACCTGCACCCCGTCGAGAAGTCGGAGTTTGTGACACAACTCGTTCATGATTCTTTTCAGGAGATCTAGGAGGTTGCTCAGCAACCGTCTCGGGCCCCCCACACGGCGACCCAGTACTGCACCCCGAACGGCAGGTCGTCGTAGAGCACGTCCGCGTCGGCCAGGCTCCGGCCATCGAGCGCAACCAGCGCGCCGACGTCGGCCCACAACTCGACAGCCAGGCCGGCGTCGGCCGAGCCCAGGTCCGCCCGCAGCGCGGCGTCGAACCCCTCGGCGCGCTCGTCGAAGTGCCCCGGCGCCTTCTCTGTACGACGACCCGAGCCGTTGCCGACGACGAGGATCCCCGTCTCCCCGGATTCGGCAACGGAGGAGCCGACAGCAGCGACCAGGGCAGCCCCGACCCGCCCGCCCGAGTCAACGGACGCAACGACCCGGACCCGCGGACCGAGCCGACCAACAGCGGCGAGGCACGACGCGCGCAGCAATGCGACGGGGTCCTCGAGCGACGCATACGAAGGCAGCAGCGCCAGCACGCCCGGCACCAGCGCGACCGGCTTCACGGGGCCGCTCACTGCAGACCCCGGATCGCCCGCAGCGGCGGTCTGCGGCCGGCGATCGACCACACCATGTCGACGGTCTGGCGCGTCTCGACGACCTGATGCACGCGATAGATCCGGGCACCGGCAAGCGCACACACGGACGTGGCCGCCAACGTCCCGACCAGCCGCTCCCCCACGTCGAGACCGAGCGTCTCGCCGACGAAATCCTTGTTGGAGAGCGACACCAGGACGGGCCAGCCGGTGGCGACCATCTCGCCCAGGCGGCGGGTGATCTCGAGCGAGTGGAAGGTGTTCTTGCCGAAGTCGTGCGCGGGGTCGATCACGATCGACTCCCGCGCGACGCCGGCGGCCAGCGCACGTTCGGCGTAGGCCACGGTGTCGGCGACCGCGGAGGCGACCACGTCGTCGTACTCGATCCGGTAGGGGCGGGTCCGGGGCGTCACGCCGCCGGTGTGGGTGCAGATGATTGCCGCTCCCCATTGCGCGGCGACGTCGACGAGCTCGGGATCGGCCCCTCCCCACGCGTCGTTGAGGACGTCGGCGCCGGCTTCGCACACGGCGTCGCCCACCTCGGCGCGCCAGGTGTCGACCGAGATCACCAGTCCGGGCCACTCGGACCGCACCCGGGCCACGAAGTCCACGACGCGCGCCTTCTCCTCGGCCGCCGAGATCTCGACGCCCGGAGCAGCCTTGATGCCGCCGATGTCGACGATCTCGGCACCCTGCGCCACCACCTCGGCCACCCGCGCGAACGCAGCGTCCTCGGCCCAGGTCGCGCCCTTGTCGAAGAACGAGTCGGGTGTCCGGTTGACGATGGCCATCATCAACGCGTCGTTGTCGCCGAAGGCATGGCGACCGAGAACAAGGCTCACAGCAGGTCCTTTGCCGGGGGGCGTTCGATGATCGGTACGACGTGCTCGACAGGCTCGAGTCCGCGCAGGAACTGCCGCAACACCGCCTCCCCGCCGGTGGTTGAGGTGCGAGCGCCAGCGAGCCTCGAAACCTCCGGACCGTCAACGTCCACCCGCGCCAACGCCGCCGCCAGGATCTGCGTGGCCATCCCACCGAGGTCCCGCAACGCCTGGTGCCGGTGCGCCCGGACTCCGAGGTCCACCTGCGCGAGGGCCTCCACCCCGCCCGCCCGCACGGTGTCGATCAGGGCGGCCAGCTCCACGGCATAGCCCGTCGGCACGGACAGGCCGGCGAACCACGACCGTCGTACGGCCCACTCGCCGGCGAGTGGTTGCACCAACCCGCCGAGCTCCGGGAACAACAACGCGATCAGGGGGCGCGCGACGAGCTCGGTGACCCGGCCGCCCTCGAGCGGCCCTTCCGCGCCGGGGCGGTCGTAGAAGCCCTTGACCAGCTGCACCTCGGGCGAGCTCAGCAGCGGCCCGAGAAGGCCCGGTACGAAGTGGGTGTCCCAGTCGTGGAGGTCGGCGTCCATGAACACCACCAGCTCACCGCTGGTGACGAACAGCGACTTCCACATCGCTTCGCCCTTGCCGGGATGGGTGCCCAGGTCGGGGCGGATCTCGGCGGACCGGTGCACGCGGGCGCCCGCCGACTCGGCGACCGCAAAGGTGTCGTCGACCGAGTCGCTGTCGATGACCACGATCTCGTCGACGAGGGCGACGGTGTCCATCAGCGCCTCGCGGACTCGCGTGACGACGGCGCCCACGGTCGCGGCCTCGTTGCGGGCCGGCACGACGAGGCTGACGCGCTGTCCCAGCGCCATCTTCTGGCCCAGCAGCCCCTCGAGGCTCCAGTCGTCCCAGTGGGCGGCGCGGATCCCCATACGCGCCAACCTACCGGCAGTGAAGGTTCACCATCTTTGCTCCCCATCGTGGGGAGACGGTGTTACGGTCGGAGCCATCTCGGGACTGGGCGCTCCCTCCCCCCTGGAGTTTCATATGTCCTTCCGCCGTTGGCGTCGCAAAATGCGATGTCTGTTCAAGCACGGTCCGCGCGGCTGCCCGCACATCGAACGGCACACGCGTCGGTCCAAACATCGACCACAACCGCAGCCCGCGCCGTTCCGGCCCGAGCCGCTTCCACAGCCACAGTCCGCGGACAGCCCCGGCCGCCACGCGATGCACTGACGACCCCCCACCGTCAGGGCGCCAGAAAGCTCCGGATCGCCTGCACCAGGGCCCGGGCGTACTTGGCCCTGCCCTTCGCGCTCGCGACCAGCGCCGCATCGCCCGGGTCGCGCATGTTGGCGAGCTCGACCATCACGGTCGGGATGTCCGAGTGGTTGAGCGTGCCCAGGTCGGTCCGGACATCGATCCCGTTCTTCCCCTGGTACGACGACCCCGGGAACCCCGCCGCCTCCAGCGCATCGCGTACGGCGAAGGCGAGCTTCCGTGACGGCTTCGCGATGTCGTCGGTCCAGCCGTCGAGGACACCCGGCCGGATCACGTGGAACCCGCGATACGTCTGGGTGGTCGAGCTTGTCGAGACCACTCCGTCGGCGTGGATGCTCAACCGCAGGTCCGCGGTACGCCCGGGCTCGCCCGGGTTGCCGGTCCGTCCGCGCTCGTCGACGCACGGACCCCACAGCTCATCGGAGTTGCTGCCCCGGGTCAGGATCACCCGCGCGCCGAGGCGCCGCAGGATCCGTCGCGCTGCGACGGCGACCTGCCAGGTGAAGGTGGCTTCGGGGTAGCCCGCGTTGGTGGCCGCCCCCGTGGTGTTGCAGTCCTTGTCGAACCCGCCCGCGTCGACGGGCCGCGATATCTCGGAGACGTGGTGCCGGTTGCCGAGCTGGTGGCCGGGGTCGAGCACGACCACCTTCCCCGCCAACGGGGCCTTGTCCACCGGGGTCTCGACAGGTTCGACCACCGGCGGCGCCGAACCTGTGTTGCCAGTGCCGGTCGACCTCTCGTCGCCGTTGGTCGAGCCTGGCGAGACCGAGCACCCCGCGGCCAGCGCCACGACGATCACCGCGCCCACCGGTCGCATCAGGAACCTCGAGCGCGTACCCATCGCCTGCCACCCTAACGGGGTCCTCGGTCCCCGCTGGTCGAGCGCGTCGAGACCACCGCGCGTACTGTCAACAGGTGGGCCGTCCAGGCCCCCCACAGAGAGTTGCGTCCATGGTCGACGAGTCATGCCCAACGATGCCGCTCCTGAGGTTGGGGGTCATCGGTTCCTCGACGAAGGAGAATGAGCGCCGCCTGCCAATCCACCCGGACCACATCCGCGGCCTCGACGCAGATCTGCGGGCCCTGATCACCTTGGAGCACGGCTACGGCGCGCGCTTCGGTGCGTCGGACGCGGCCCTCGGGGAGTACGTCGCCGGGTTCGCCTCTCGCGAGCAGATCCTGGCGGAGTCCGACGTCGTACTGCTGGCGAAACCGCAGCATGAGGACGTCGCCGCGTTGAGCCCGGGGCAGGCATTGTGGGGCTGGCCGCACTGCGTGCAGGACGAGGCGCTCACCCAGCTCGCGATCGACCGGAAGCTGACGCTGATCGCCTTCGAGGCGATGAATCACTGGCGGAGCGACGGTGGCTTCGGTCTGCACGTGTTTCACAAGAACAACGAGCTCGCCGGCTACTGCTCGGTGCTGCATGCCCTGGCGTTGGCGGGCCTGACGGGTGACTACGGGCGGCCACTGACCGCGGTGGTGATCGGCTTCGGCGCTACCGCCCGGGGCGCGGTGACGGCGCTCAACGCGCACGGCGTGCACCGGGTCGCCGTACTCACGAACCGCGAGGTGGCCGCCGTGGGTTCGCCGATCCACTCGGTCCTGATCCGGCAGTTCGACCACGGCCCGGATGGCGAGAGCAACGTGATGACCGAGCGGGGCCGCGAGCCGCTGGCGGCGTACCTGGCCGAGAACGACATCGTCGTCAACTGCACGCTGCAGGACACTGCCGCCCCTCTCGTGTACCTCGGCACCGACGACGTCGGCGCGTTCCGGCCGGGCAGCCTGATTGTCGACGTGTCGTGCGACCTGGGCATGGGCTTCACGTGGGCTCGTCCGACTTCGTTCGACGAGCCGACGTTCATGGTGGGCGACAACGTCCTCTATTACGGGGTCGACCACAGTCCGTCCTACCTGTGGAACTCGGCGACGTGGGAGAACAGCAACGCGCTGATCCCGTTCCTGCGCCCGGTACTCGAGGGTGCCAGCGGGTGGGCCGCGAACGACACGATCCGCCGCGCGATCGAAATCCGCGACGGCCGGGTGGTCAACCCCGCGATCCTTGCCTTCCAGGGCCGGGCGGCGGAGCCACCTCACCTACTCGCAGTCTGAAACGCGAGGTCCGGGGTCTCACGCGTACCCCAGCACGTCCTTCCGCTTCTCCCCCCAGGCGAGCGCCGAAGCAATCGCCTCATCCAGGGAGAGCTCCGCCTTCCAGCCGAGCAACTCGGCCGCCTTGTCCGCATTGGCGAACGCACCGGCCGCATCGCCCGGACGGGCGGGCGCCTCCGTCACCGGGATCGGCTTGCCGACCACGCGTTCGACGGCTGCCAGCAACTCCCGCACGGTCACGCCGTCACCGCCGCCGATGTTGATGTAGGTGTACGTCGAGTCGACCTTGGCGAGGGCGTTGTCGAACTCCTCGATCGCCCGCACGTGGGCGCGCGCCAGGTCCCACACGTGGATGTAGTCACGGATGCCCGTGCCGTCGCGGGTCGGGTGGTCGGTGCCGGTCAGCGTGAACGACGGACGCTGGCCCAGCGCGGTCTGCGCCATCAGCGGGACCACGTGCGTCGCGTCCTTGAGGTGGTAGCCGGTCTCGAGGTCCGGGTCGGCGCCGATCGGGTTGAAGTAACGCAGGATGACCGCGCGCAGGTCGCTCGCCTTTGACAGGTCCTCGAGCACCATTTCCATCATCCGCTTGGTGCGGGCGTACGGCGAAGTCGGGTCGACCGGGTCCTCCTCGGTCACCTCGAAGTCCGGCGTCATCGCGTAGAGCGACGCCGTCGAGGAGAACACGATCCGGCCCTTGCCGAGCGCAGTCAGCTCGTCGAACATCTCCAGCGACTTCGCGACGTTGTCGCGGTAGTACTCGTACGGCTTCTCCACCGATTCCGGTACGACGATCCGGGCCGCCATGTGGATGGTGGCATCGAGGTCGGGGTGCTCGGCGACCACGCGTCGCAACAGCGCGCGATCGGCGATGTCGCCTTCGTAGAAGATGCGGTCGCCGACGTACGCGCGCGGCCCGCTGAGCAGCGAGTCGAGGATGACGGGCGTGTGCCCGGCCTGCTCGAGGGCCTTGGACGTGATCGAACCGAGGTAGCCGGCGCCGCCGGTGACGAGGACCTTCATGTCAGTGACCCTAGCGACCGCTTCTCGGCCAGCAAGTCCAGCAGGTAGAGGCCGTAGCCGCTCTTCAACAGGCCCTGCGCCAACTCCTCGAGCCGCGCGTCATCAATGAACCCGAGTCGCCAGGCGATCTCTTCGGGCGAACTGACCTTGCTGCCCTGGCGGGCTTCGAGCGCCCGGACGAAGTTGCTGGCGTCGTTGAGGTCGTCGAAGGTGCCCGTGTCCAGCCAGGCCGAGCCGCGCGGCAGGATCTCGACCTGGAGACGGCCTTCTTCGAGGTAGAGCCGGTTGAGGTCGGTGATCTCGAGCTCGCCCCGGGGCGAGGGCGTGAGCGACTTGGCGCGGTCGACGACGTCGGGACCGTAGAAGTACAGCCCGGGGACGGCGTAGCGACTCTTCGGGTTCGCCGGCTTCTCCTCGATCGAGAGCACCTTCCCGTCGGCGTCGAAGTCCACGACGCCGTACGCCGTCGGGTCGGCCACGCGGTAACCGAAGATGGCCGCACCGTCGAGGTCCGTGAACTGCCGCAGCCGCGTTCCGAGCCCGGGGCCGTAGAAGAGGTTGTCGCCGAGGACCAGGCCGGCGCCGCCGCCGTCGAGGTGCTGCTCCCCGATCAGGAAGGCCTGGGCGAGGCCGTCGGGCGAGGCCTGGACCGCGTAGCTGATCTCGATGCCGAACTGCGAGCCGTCACCGAGGAGCCGCCGGAACTGGCTGGCCTCGCCCGGCGTCGTGATGACCAGGATCTCGCGGATGCCCGCCAGCATCAGCGTCGAGAGCGGGTAGTAGATCATCGGCTTGTCGTAGACCGGCATCAGCTGCTTGCTGATCGCATGGGTGATCGGATGCAGCCGACTGCCGGTGCCACCGGCCAGAATGATCCCGCGCATGTCCCCAGCCTGACAGGTGGTCACATCGCCCTGAGGCGCCGGCGGAGCCACGGTCCATTTCGTTCAAGGTCGACCACGTAGTCCGATTGGTACGCGGCGGCCGAGAATCCCGATTCGGGAATCGGGACGTCTGACGGACACCACACCACCGTCAGACGGTGGCCTTGCACGGCCGCCATCAGATACTCGTTCTGTGCCGTGTAGGACTCGGGCACGAGCAGAACGACATCCTTGGGGCCATCGGTGTAGCACATGTTGAACAATGCAGCGCCCGCGTATCCGGCGATCACTTCGGCCTGACGAAACATCGCGGCTTGCTCGGCCAGCGGATGGTCCTCCGTGTAGACGACGGTGAAGCCTTCCTCGACGAACAGGGCTTCAACCTCATCGGCATTGCGACAACGCCTCTTGGTTGAACGGCGCGAACAAAAGATCCGTTTCGCGTAGCGGCGCTCGGGTGCGTGCTCGGCCAGGGCCGCGCCGGCCCGTCTCCACGTTTCGTCGATGGCAGGGTGAACATACGCCGGGTTGGACAGCATCGGTGCAGCTGACAGCAGGCGCGGCACTCGAACGGGTCGATCAAAGATCAGGACGTCGTCCTCGTCGATTCCGAACGCCGCCAGCAAGTCCCGCTCGTGCGGATGGAGACCACCCGTGCGGTGCGTCACGGTGCACATCAGCAGTCGCGGGCGTTCGACTTCTTCCTGAATGCGCGGCCACGCCCACATGCGTGACAACTGGTCAGTGACGAGATGGCCGTAGTGCCCCTGGTAGTGCGAATCGAGGTGGACATAGGGCACGTCGTCCAGAAGAGCTGGTTCTTCCATGGGTTCGTGCAGCGCAGCGAATCGTGGGGAAAGGTCCTCGAGGAAGACATGTTGCGGCCGACGGCGATGGGGATGGCGGAACGAGTCAGGCAAGATGATGCCGTCCTGCAGAACCAGCTGCCTCGGGAGGCAGGTGACGTGCTCGTACTCCCGCAAGGAGACGGCTGGTGCCTCGATCGGCTCGGTGCTCGTGTGGCGGACGTCTGAATCTGTTTGAACGACCTCGCAACGGGGCGTGAATCGAACCCCTGGCACCTGAGTCACCAGCCGCCCCCGCGGCAAGCCACTTCGAGAAAGTGCCAAGTCTGCCTCGCCATGAGTCACCTTGAGCAGGGGCTCCGAGGCGGAACCGGGACCGCCGGAGCGGTGCACGACCACGTGGGGGCCGACCCGGTCCCAGCCCGCAATGGCGGCTGCTCGGGCGCGGGTGTCGCTGGCCTGCTTGCCGACAGAGTCAGGATTGCGGTCGCCGCTCCGGATCAGATCAAGCCTGCGCAATCGGTCCGACAGAGGAGAACGAGGGCGGCCGGGGGTGCCCCGGAAGATCAGCAGCCCGCCCGGCTGAACGTGGAAGATCATCCGGGCCAGCAACTGCGGCCAACGGTCCGGATGGGCTTCGATGATCAGCGCATCGATGGTTCGTGCGGCGACGAGCTGGAGATCCAGCTCCGCTGTCTGGCTGCCCACCTTGGCCGCCAGCACGCGCTCTCGACGCCTGGTTCTGGCTCGGAGCGCCGGCGGGAATGGGGAGCCGATCGTCTCGTCGGTGATCACAGCGATCCGAAGACGACCGCTGCGCCGCACACGAAGACCGGCGAGCTCGCGATCCAGGCCCTTGTCAGCCGCGCTTCGGCCTCGACCGGCGCGCGCCAACGCTCTGATGAACCTGCGAACCCGAGGAGGCACCCTGCTCCTGAGAGGCCTGACGAAACGCGTCTGTGCGTTCATCGCTCCCTACCACCGGCCAGAAATGATCCCGAGCATGTCCCTAGACTGTCACGCGTGGATCGCATCCTCGTGACCGGCGGGGCCGGGTTCATCGGCTCCAACTTCGTGCACCACGTCGTCAGCCAGACCGATGCCGTGGTGACCGTTCTCGACAAGCTGACCTACGCCGCGAGCCGCGAATCCATCGCCGGTCTGCCCGAGCAACGGGTCCGCCTCGTCGTCGGCGACATCACCGACGCCGCGCTGGTCGAGCCGCTCGTCGCGGAGCACGACGCCGTCGTCCACTACGCGGCGGAGTCCCACAACGACAACTCGCTCAACGACCCGTCCCCCTTCATCCAGACCAACCTGGTCGGCACCTTCACGCTGCTCGAGGCGGTCCGGAAGGCGGATGTCCGCTTCCACCACGTCTCCACCGACGAGGTGTACGGCGACCTCGAGTTGGACGACCCGAAGAAGTTCACCGAGGACACGCCCTACCAGCCCTCGTCGCCGTACTCCGCCTCCAAGGCCGGGTCCGACCACCTGGTGCGCGCCTGGGTTCGCAGCTTCGGCGTGCAGGCCACGATCTCGAACTGCTCGAACAACTACGGGCCGTGGCAACACATCGAGAAGTTCATCCCGCGCCAGATCACCGAAGTGATCGACGGCCGCCGCCCCCGGCTCTACGGCTCGGGCGAGAACGTCCGCGACTGGATCCACACCGAGGACCACTCCTCTGCGGTGCTCACGATCCTCCAGCAGGGCCGGATCGGCGAGACCTACCTGATCGGCGCCGAGGGCGAGAAGTCGAACCTCGACGTGGTGCGGCTGATCCTGTCCCTGATGGGCCGCGACGCCGACGACTTCGAGCACGTCACCGACCGGGCCGGCCACGACCTGCGCTACGCCATCGACGCCGGCAAGATCCGCACCGAACTGGGCTGGGTGTCGCAGTACGCCGACTTCGAGGCAGGCCTCGAACAGACCGTCCGGTGGTACCAGGACCACGAGGACTGGTGGCGTCCACACAAGGACGCGACCGAGGCGTCGTACGCCGCGAAGGGCCAGTGACCGGTGGTTGAGGTGCGAGCGCAGCGAGCCTCGAAACCCGGCGAGCTCCAGATCGAGACCACGCCCATCCCGGGCCTCCTCGTCGTCCACCTCCCCGTCCATCGCGACGACCGCGGCTGGTTCAAGGAGAGCTGGCAGCGCGAGAAGATGGTCGCACTCGGGCTGCCGGACTTCGGTCCGGTGCAGAACAACATGAGCTTCAACGCCATGCGTGGCGCGACCCGCGGCATCCACACCGAGCCCTGGGACAAGTACGTCGCCGTCGCCACCGGCAAGGTGTTCGCCGCGTGGGTCGACATGCGCGAGGGCGCCACCTTCGGGACGACGTTCTCGATCGAGTGCGACGAGAGCATCGCGGTGTTCGTGCCACGCGGGGTCGGGAACTCCTTCCAGGCGCTCGCCGACGGCACCGTCTACACGTATCTCGTCAACGACCACTGGAAAGCCGGGAACACCTATCCGGCGCTCCACCTGGCCGATCCTGACGTCGCCATTGCGTGGCCCATCCCGCTGGACTCCGACGAGGTCGAGATCTCCGCCAAGGACCTCGCGAACCCACACCTCGGGGACGTGACGCCGATGGCACCCCTGAAGGTCCTCATCACCGGCAGCCGCGGCCAACTCGGCCGTGCTCTCTCCTCAGTGTTCCCCACCGCCACCCTCGTCGACCTCGCCGAGCTCGACCTGACCGATGCCGAAGCCCTCGCCGCCTGGCCGTGGGAGGAGTACGACGTCGTGCTGAATGCCGCCGCGTACACCGCGGTGGACAAGGCAGAGGCCGAGGGCCGCGCCGCAGCCTGGTCCGCGAACGCGAGCGCTCCTGCCGCGCTCGCCCGGATCGCCGCGGCGCGCGGACTGACGCTCGTCCACTACTCCTCTGACTACGTGTTCGACGGCTCCGACATCGAGGGCGGGCACCGCGAGGACGAACCCTTCGCACCGCTGGGCGCCTACGGCCAGAGCAAGGCGGCCGGTGACATCGCGGTCGCCACCGCCCCACGCCACTACATCGTGCGCACGTCGTGGGTGATCGGCGAGGGCAACAACTTCGTACGGACCATGGCGAGGCTCGCGGCCGACGGTGTCGACCCGGCCGTCGTCGACGACCAGGTCGGGCGCCTGACGTTCACCGACGAACTGGCCCGCGCGACGCGGCACCTCCTGGACACGGAAGCGCCGTACGGCACCTACAACGCCACCAACTCCGGCTCCGCCCGATCGTGGGCGGACTACGCGCGACGCGTCTTCGAGCTCACGGGGCATGACCCCGGCCGGGTCAGAACGGTGACCACGGCCGACTACTCGGCTGGCAAGCAGATGGCACCGCGCCCGCTGAACAGCACGCTGACGCTGACCAAGCTGAACGAGACAGGCTTCACCAGCGCGGACGCCGACGCAGCCCTGGCCGCCTACCTCGACGGCACCACGTCCTAGGCTGGGAACACCCCCACCGAAGTCGGAGTCGAAGTGTTCGCGCTCTCTTGTCACACCCAGAACTACGCCTGGGGCTCTGCCGACGCCATCCCCGGCTTCCAGCGCCAGCTCGCGTCCGGCAACCCCGTGGCCGAGGTCTGGATGGGCACCCACCCGCTCGGGACCGCACGCATCATCGACGCCGAGGGCGTCGAGCGCCCGCTGACCGAGGTGTCCGGCGACCTCGGCTTCATGATGAAGGTGATCGCGGCCGCCCGGCCGCTGTCGATCCAGGTACACCCGGACGGTGACCGCGCCCAGGCCGGCTTCGCCGCCGAAGAGGCAGCAGGCATCCCGCTGGACGCCCCCCACCGTGTGTTCAAGGATCCGCGCCCCAAGCCCGAGATGGTCTACGCCCTCTCCACGTTCGACACCCTCGTCGGCCTGCGCCGTACGTCGGAGATCGTGCGCGTGCTGCGGAACCTGGAGCACCCCCTGACCAAGGAACTGACCGAGAGCCTGCTCGACGCCCCCGGCTTCGCGGGCATCATCCGGTTGATCGAGGGCCTGGTGACCACCCCGCCCGCCGCCGAGGTGGTGGGCGAGGTCGTGGCCGAATGCCAGCGGGCCCTGGACAGCGGGCTCGACATCAAGCGCGCCTACGCCACCGCGGTCGAGCTCGCCGCCACCTCACCGGGTGACGTCGGTGTCATCATCGCCCTGCTGATGAACCGCCTGACGCTGCAGCCCGGCGAGGCGGCGTACCTTGCCACCGGCATCATCCACGCGCACCTGAGCGGGTTGTGCCTCGAAGTCATGGTGTCCTCCGACAACGTCCTGCGGGCCGGCCTGACGACCAAGCACATCGACGCCGAAGGCCTGGTCCAGTGCCTCGAGGAGGGCACCTCGCGGGCCGCGCGGGTCGAGCCGCAGGTCGTGAACTACTCGACCGACGTGTTCATCCCCGGCCATGAGTTCGCACTCTCCGTCACCCAGAGCTCACCCGCCGACCCGGCGGGCGTCACCCTGCCCGCCGCCGGCTCGCGCCTCCTGGTCTGCACCGACGGCGCCGTCGCGGTCGTCAACGCACGCGGCGACATCCTCCGCCTGCAGCGCGGCGACGCGGCGTACGCCGAGGACGCCGACGGCGCGCTCCGGGTGCTCGGCACCGGCGAGGTCGCCCAGGCGTTCGTGCCGGCGGGGGCCGAGACCGGCCAGCTCTTCGACCTGCTCTGAATCAATTGGCCGAGCGCGTCTCCGGCTCGATCGGCGCGAGCAAGCTCGCGAGCGGCGCCTCCCGCCGCGCTGCCGGCTGTTACCGGCGCCGCAGGCCTGCGAGCGCCGGTCGTACGTCGGCCAGGTAGACCAGCGCCGCGACGGTCATCGCGAGGTTCACGATCGAGAGATTGATCGGCACCACCTGCAGCAGAACGCCGACGCCGAGGATCGCGGTCCAGGTCGGCTTGGTGAGCTTGTCGGCCGCGACATAGGACTCGCCGGAGTACAGCAGCGCGCTGACGAACGCGAAGATCTTGATCACCAGCAACGCAAAGGCGATACCGATGTTGATCCAGACCTCGACGTCGCTGATGGCGCCTACGAATCCCCCACTCATGATGTCGCGATCCTAGCCGTCCACTGGAAAACGACCACGACCCCGAGGCTCTCGCCTCGGGGTCGTGATGGAAGTGGAGCGTCAGCTCACTTGGCAGCAGCCTTCTTGGCCGGAGCCTTCTTGGCGGCAGCCTTCTTCGCGGGAGCCTTCTTGGCGGCCGGCTTGGTCGCCGGGGCCTTCTTGGCGGCCGGCTTCGGGGTGCTCTTGCGGAGCTTCACGACGACGCTCTCGCCGCGCTTGGCGAGGTCGGCGTACAGGGCGGTCGCGGTGGCGACGTTCTCGTCGACCTTGACCTTGACGGTGCCCTGCACCTTGGCCGGGAGGGCCTTGGCGTCGGCCTGCAGCTCGGCGAACTTCGCCTCGGCCTGGCTCTTGCGGTCAGCGAAGGTGCTGGTGGCGCGGTCCTGGAGGGTCTTCGCCTCGGGGAGCTCGAAGCCCTTGACGCTGCTCTGGACGTCAGCAACCTTGGCGGTCACCTTGGCCTGGACGTCGGAGACGTAGCCCTTGACCTTCTCGACGGCGAGGTCGGTCGCGCCGACACCGGCGTAGATCGGCTTCTGCGCGGCCTCGGGGACCTCGGGGAGGTCGATGGACTTGATGTCGATCGTGGGGATCTCGATCTTCGGGAGCTCGAACTTCGGCATTGCATTCACCCTTCGTTGGTGACGTTGTTGGAATCTTCTTGGGCAGGCACTTCGGCAGCTTCGGAGGGAGCCTCGGCTGCGTTCAGAGCCAGGAACGATGCGTAGACGTCGAGGAGCGACTGCTTCTGACGCTCGCTGAGGACGGTGTCGCCGAGAATGGCGAGTTCCACCGACCCAGCCAGGCCGTCTTCCGGGTTCAGGATTCCGGCCCGGATGTACAGCTGCTCCGCGGAGATCCGCAGAGCCTTGGCGATCTGCTGCAGCACCTCGGCGGACGGCTTGCGAAGTCCACGCTCGATCTGGCTCAGGTACGGGTTCGAGACGCCGGCCTGGTCCGCGAGCTGCCTCAGCGAGAGACGCGACGAGAGCCGCTGCTCCTTGAGGTAGTCGCCGAGGGAGCCGACGGTCTTACCAACCTTGCCTTTTGCCATGTACCCATAGTGCTAGCAATAGTTAGCAAACTGCAAGCAGGCGGGACGTGAACTCCTTCACACCGCCCCTTCCGCGCCCCCTTCGACCTGACGCCGCCGAGACCGCGAGCGTCGGTGGCGACCGCCTGACAGTCGTTTCCTTACCAACTCACTCAACTCTGTACGATCACGGATGTGTCGACGCCGCCCGTTCCCCAGCACTGCCCCACGCCTCGGGAACTCGACGACCTCGAATTGCTGACCTCCGGCGCCGCAGGGCCGATCGTCGGATTCAACGAACCGGGCAGCCCGATCACGCTCGACCTGCCGGAAGAGCTGTCCGTGCATCTCGACGAAGGCCTCGAGGTCGAGCTCGTCGACCCCGAAGGCCTCCCCCTGGCGCGGATCGCCCAGACACTGCGCGGGCTCAGCGTGAGCCCCCTGGCCCACGCCGAGTTCGGACCGTTTCGTCGGCTCCACCTCAAGCCCGACGTCGTCCGCGCGACCTACGCCGGCCGCACCGTCGTCCCGGTGACCGACCTGATCACCGACACCCAGTTCGAGCAGTTGCGCACCCTCGGTCCCGTCCTGCTCGTCGCACTCGTCGGCAAGGGCACCCCGGCAGTCAGCCCGGTCGCGCTGCTGCGTGCCACGACCGAGGTCGCCAGCCTGATCGACGGAGCGGTGGTCGCCGTACCCCTGACCGATCACGGCACCGACGCCGACGCGTCCCTGCGCCGATCCGTGCTCGCGACGTACGCCGGCGCCGACACCCTGGTCGAGCTCGTTCCCGGCGGAGGACCGCTGGAGGCGCTGGCCGAGATCGACGCCCAGGAGCACCCCGGACCCGCCGACCGGGGCCTGGTGCTGTTCTTCACCGGTCTCTCGGGCAGCGGCAAGTCGACCCTCGCGCAAGCCCTCATGGACCGCCTGCTGGAGCAGGGGCACCGCTCCCTGACCAGCCTCGACGGGGACGTCGTACGACGGAACCTGTCGGCCGGCCTGACCTTCTCCAAGGCCGACCGCGAAACCAACATCCGCCGGATCGGCTGGGTGGCCGCGGAGATCGCTCGCCACCGCGGTATTGCCGTGTGCAGCCCGATCGCGCCCTTCGACGAGACCCGGCAGCAGGTCCGCAGCATGGTCGAGGACGCTGGCGGCACGTTCTTCCTCGTCCACGTCGCGACCCCGCTCAAGGAATGCGAGCGACGCGACCGCAAGGGGCTCTACGCCAAGGCCCGCCGCGGGGAGATCCCCGAGTTCACCGGCATCTCCTCGCCGTACGAAGAGCCCGACGACGCAGACGTTCGCGTCGACACCACCGGTCGCAGCATCGACGAAGCCCTCGAGGACGTCACCCGCGCGCTCCGCGAGGCCGGTCACCTCGACGTCCGTCTCGACACGGCCGACCTGGTCGGATCCGGGTTCACGACCACCGGGGCGGTCTCGACAGGCTCGACCAACGCGCGCTCGACCACCGGGGTCTCGAGCCACGGGGTCTCGACAAGCTCGACCAACGAGCGGTCGATCCGCGGGATGTCGACGAAATCGACCAGCGGGGACGCCCTCCGCGTCCTGTTCGTGTGTACGGCGAACATCTGCCGGTCGCCGTACATGGAACTGCGGGCGCGCGCGATCCTGGGCACGTCGACGCAGGTGGAGTTCACCAGCGCCGGCACCCACGGTTTCCGTGCGCACGAGGTGGATCGCACCATGGCCACCGTCCTGACCAATCGTGGCGTCGGACCGGACCTGCTCTCGGGCTTCGTCAGCCAGCCGTTGACGCGCGAGCTCATCGCCCGGGCCGACCTGGTGCTCACGGCGGAGTCCTCCCACCGTGCCTTCGTCCTCGAAGAGGCGCCCGGCGCCTTCCGCAAGGTCTTCACCCTGGGCCAGTTCGCCGAGTCGATCGACCGGGTCGGCGCCTCGCTCACCGGCGCCGCGCTGGTGACGGCGGTGGGCCACCGGCGGGCCGGTGCCGTCGACGCCCATGACATCCGCGACCCCTACCGACGGGGCCGCGCGGCCGCAGAGGCCTCGGCCGACCAGATCGACTCTCTTCTCCAGGCCGTGCTCCCACGCCTGACCAGCGCCACGACAGGAAACGCATGAGCGAGTGGATCACCCTGACGGCGCTCTCGATCATGGTCGCCGGCTTCCTCGTCGGCATCGTGGTCGGTCTGACCGGCATGGGCGGCGGCGCCCTGATGACGCCCGCACTGATCTTCCTCGGCGTCGGCCACACCTCGGCGATCGTGACCGCCGACCTCACGGCAGCGGCGATCTACAAGACCGGCGGCGCGATCACGCATGCCCGCGAGGGATCACCGAACTTCCGCCTGGCCGGCTGGCTGATCGCCGGCTCGGTGCCGATGGCGTTCGTGGGGCCCTACCTCGCCAACGCGCTGACCGATGATCCCGAGCAGCTCGAGTCGACCCTGAAGCTCTGCATCGGCATCGCGCTGCTGTTCGCCGCGTCGACGTACGCGCTGAGGATCTACATCAACCTGCGGCGGGTGGAACGCGGTGGCGTCCAGCCCGACGACAACCCGCACATCCGTCCGCTCCCGACCCTGCTGGTCGGAATGCTCGGCGGCCTGCTCGTCGGCGTGACCAGCGTCGGCTCGGGATCGGTCATCATGATCGCGCTGCTGATGATGTACCCCGGGCTGTCGGCCCTCCGGCTCGTCGGCACCGACCTCGTCCAGGCCGTCCCGCTGGTCCTGAGCGCCGCGCTGGCCAATATCGCGATCCACGGCCTGGACTGGGCCCTGCTGGTCCCGCTGGTGATCGGTTCGGTCCCCGGCACGCTGCTCGGGTCGCGGCTCGCGCCGCGCGTGCCTCAGTCGTTCATCCGGCGCGGCATCGTGATCGTGCTGACCATGTCCGGCGTCGCCCTGCTCTTCAAGTCCGGCCTGCACCCGTTCGGGGAAGGTCACGAGACGCTCGAAGCAATGCTCGTCGCGGCCATCGGCCTGGCCATGCTGGTGCTGGTGCCGTTCGTCTGGGGAATGATCCGCAAGCGGCACGGCATGCCGATGTTCGGCGCACCGACGGTCGCCGAGATCGAGGCGCTCCGTCCGGAGGACAGGGCGTCGAAACCCGCCTGACGACGGGCCGCGTCAGTGCGTGACGGGTGACAGCGGGAGAGGGTCGCCCTCGAACTGGAACGGCTGCGCAGCGGCAGCGTGGGCAAGCCCAAAGGTCACCGCGGCCGCAGCAGCGACCCAGACGGTTCCGATACCCAACAACATCTCCATGGCTGACCACCTCTCCCCTCCAAGGTAGCCCGGGGATCCGAAGGAACCCATCAGCCAAACGGTGCGTCCTGTGATGGTTCTTTGGTACTAGGGCGGGTCGGGACCCCGTCCTTCGCGGTCAGTCGCGGCCGTAGATGTCCCTCGTATAGACCTTCGCCGCCACGTCGTCGAGCAGTTCGCAACGGCGGTTGGTGATGATCACGTCGGCCTTCTCCTTGAACTCCTCGAGGTCGCGGATGACCTTGGAGTTGAAGAACCGCTTCTGGTCGAGCTCGGGCTCGAAGACGATCACCTTCACGCCCCGCGCCTTGATCCGCTTCATCACGCCCTGGACGGCCGATTCACGGAAGTTGTCCGAACCCGCCTTCATCGTCAACCGGTAGATGCCGACGACCTTCGGGTTGCGGCGCAGGACGTCGTCGGCGATGAACTCCTTGCGGGTGGTGTTCGCCTCCACGATCGCGCTGATCAGGTTCTGAGGCACCGACTGGTAGTTCGCCTGGAGTTGGCGGGTGTCCTTGGGCAGGCAGTAGCCGCCGTACCCGAACGACGGGTTGTTGTAGTGCCCGCCGATCCGTGGGTCGAGGCCGACGCCCTCGATGATCTGGCTCGTCGCGAGCCCGTGGGTCGCGGCGTAGGTGTCGAGTTCATTGAAGTAGGCGACCCGCAACGCGAGGTAGGTGTTGGCGAAGAGCTTGATCGCCTCGGCCTCCGTCGACCCCGTGAACAGCACGGGCACGTCCTCGTCGAGTGCCGCCTGCACCAGCAGCTTGGCGAACAACCGACCGGCCTCGGTGTCCGAACCGATCACGATCCGCGACGGGTGCAGGTTGTCGTGCAGCGCCCGACCCTCACGCAGGAACTCCGGGCTGAACAGGATCGAGGCTCCGGGGTGCAGGTCGCGCAGCGTGTTGGTGTAGCCGACCGGCACCGTGGACTTGATGACGATCGTCGCCGCCGGGTTGGCGGCGAGCGCGTCGGCGGTGACCTTCTCGACGGTGCTCGTGTCGAAGTAGTTGGTCTCGGGGTCGTAGTTCGTCGGCGTCGCCACCACGACGTACGACGCGTCGGCGTAGGCCGCCTTGCGATCGCGCGTTGCGTGCAGGGACAGGTCGCCTCGGGCCAGGTACGCCTCGAGGTCGACATCGACGATGGGCGAGCGCCCCTCGTTGACTGCCGTCACCCGGTCCGCGTTGACGTCGAGGACCGTGACGTCGTTGAACCGGGACAGCAGCACCGCATTGGAGAGTCCGACGTAGCCGGCTCCGACCACAGTGATCTTCATGCTTCCGACGGTGAGCGACCGCCCTGAACGATCGTGTACGACGACGTGAAGTGCACGTGGCGACGAGACGCACGCTCAGCGGCAGGTCACCGGCGGGGCCCTGACTGGTCCCAGTCCCACAGGCACGAGATGGGCAGGCCCCACATCCCCGGCCGTTGCTGGTGGCCGCGGGGTGACGTGTTGAGCACGATGCCCCCGCGAAAGCGGGAGCCGGCCCGGACGGCAAGGGCCTCGAGCGCCTCGAACTGGTGCGGCCGGAAGCTGCTCGCCGTGCGCACCTCGATGCCGTAGACGCTGTTGTCGGGGAGTTCGATGACCAGGTCGACCTCGAGCCCGTTGCGCTCACGCAGGTGGCTCACCCGGTGCTCGACGGCACTCTCGGGCTGCTGGCGGAGGAGTTCGGCCGCGACGATGCCCTCCAGCATCGGAGCCAGCCGGCTACGGCCCTGGAACGCGACCAGCTCCTCCATCGGCACCCCTGCGAGGTGACGCGCAATGGCGGGATCGTCGAACACCACACGCGGGCGACCGATGGCCCGCTTGGCCACCGGCGAGCGGCAACCGGGCACGAGACGGACCAGGCCGAGATCGACGAGGACGTCGACGTACGGCGACAGGGTGGTCGCCGGGATGCCCGCGGCGCCCGCCACCCGGGCCTTGTTGAGCTCGCCGGACGGCGGGTCGGCGAGGGCCGTGGCCAGGGCCAGGACCCGGGCCGGATCCACCCGCCGCAGCGCCTTCGCCCGGCGGTGGGCGAGGCGGTGGAGGTCACGCGAGATGCCGTCGCGCGGGGCCATCAGGTCGACGTACTCCGTGATTCCCCAGCGGGACCGGACTTCTCCGGGGACCGACGCCCGGGAGCCCAGACGGGCAAGAAAGTCGGCGGTCACGGCCCGAAGTCTAGAAGCCTTCCGCCTCAAACTCGTAGATTTGTCTACAGAGACGGCTTTGATGTCTCGCTGACAGGCGCTGCATGGCACGATGCGCGGGTGACTCAGACACGTACCGACTACCGCCTGAGCCAGCTGGACCAGCTGGAGGCCGAGTCGATCCACATCTTCCGCGAGGTTGCGGCCGAGTTCGAGAAGCCGGTCCTGATGTTCTCGGGCGGCAAGGACTCCATCGTGATGCTCCGCCTGGCGGAGAAGGCGTTCTTCCCGGCGAAGATCCCGTTCTCGATCCTGCAGGTGGACACCGGCCTGGACTTCCCCGAGGTCATGGAGACCCGTGACCGCTGGGTCAGCCGCCTCGGCGTGAACCTCGTGGTGGCGAGCATCGACGACGCGATCAAGAACGGGATCATCCCCGACGCCGCGAAGATCAGCCGCAACCGCCTCCAGATCCCGACCCTGCTCAACGCGATCGAGGAGAACGGCTTCACCGCCGCCTTCGGTGGCGGACGCCGCGACGAGGAGAAGGCCCGCGCCAAGGAGCGCGTCTACTCCCACCGCGACGAGTTCGGCCAGTGGGACCCGAAGATGCAGCGCCCCGAGCTGTGGAGCCTCTACAACGGGCGCCTCCACGAGGGCGAGCACATGCGGATCTTCCCGATCTCGAACTGGACCGAGCTGGACGTCTGGGACTACATCGGTCGCGAGAACATCGAGATCCCCAACATCTACTTCAGCCACCAGCGCCGCGTCTTCGAACGCGACGGCATGCTGATGACCGAGACCCCGCTCAACCCGCTGCGCGACGGCGAGGTCGTCACGGAGCGCACCGTCCGCTACCGCACCTGCGGCGACATCACCCTGACCGGCTGCGTCGAGAGCACCGCCTCCACGATCGCGGAGATCATCGACGAGGTCGCCGTGGCGAAGAAGACCGAGCGCGGCGCCACCCGTGGCGACGACCGGTTCTCCGAGGCCGCCATGGAAGACCGCAAGAAGGAAGGCTACTTCTGATGGGCATCGACACCACGCGGGACACCACGCACCGCATGGACCTGCTGCGCTTTGCCACCGCAGGTTCGGTGGACGACGGGAAGTCGACCCTCATCGGGCGCCTCCTGCTCGACTCGAAGGCGATCTTCGAGGACCAGCTTGAGGCCGTCGAGGCCACGAGCACGGCCAAGGGCTACGACTACACCGACCTGGCGCTGTTGACCGACGGGCTGCGCTCGGAACGCGAGCAGGGCATCACCATCGATGTCGCCTACCGCTACTTCGCGACGCCGAACCGCAAGTTCATCATCGCCGACACCCCGGGCCACGTGCAGTACACCCGCAACATGGTCACCGGCGCCTCGACCGCCGACCTCGGCCTGGTGCTCGTCGACGCCCGCCAGGGCCTGACCGAGCAGTCCCGCCGCCACGCAGTGATCCTGTCGCTGCTCCGGGTCCCGCACCTGGTGCTGGCCGTCAACAAGATGGACCTCGTCGACTACGACCAGAAGGTCTACGACGACATCTACCGTGAGTTCACGCAGTTCGCGACCAAGCTGAACGTGCCGGACCTCGAGGTCATCCCGATCTCGGCGCTGTCGGGCGACAACGTCGTGAACCGCTCCGAGAACATGCCGTGGTACTCCGGTCCCACGCTGATGCACCACCTCGAGCACGTGCACGTCGCGTCCGACCGCGACCTGATCGACGCCCGGTTCCCGGTGCAGTACGTCATCCGGCCCAAGTCCGACGAGTACCACGACTACCGCGGCTACGCCGGACAGGTCGCCGGTGGCGTCCTGAAGCCCGGCGACGAGGTCGTCGTACTGCCCTCGGGCATGACGTCGAAGATCTCGAAGATCGACCTCTTCGACGAGGACATCGCCGAAGCGTTCCCGCCGATGAGCGTGACCATCCACCTCGAGGATGACGTCGACGTCTCGCGCGGCGACATGATCGCTCGCGTGCGGAATGCGCCGACGCCGACCCAGGACATCGACGCGATGATCTGCTGGATGACGACCGCACCGCTGCTGCCCCGCCAGAAGCTGGCGATCAAGCACACGACCCGCACGGGTCGGGCGCTGGTGAAGGACATCCAGTACCGCCTGGACGTCAACACGCTGCACCGCGATCAGGAGACCAAGGAACTCGGCGTCAACGAGATCGGTCGCGTCACGCTGCGTACGACGGTCCCGCTGCTCGTCGACCCGTACTCGAAGAACCGCACCACCGGGTCCTTCATCCTGATCGACGAGGCGACCGGCATCACCGTCGGCGCCGGCATGATCAACGGCTGACTCGCACAGCAAACGGCGCCCGTCCCCTGAGGGGGCGGGCGCCGTGCCATTTTTGCGGGCGTTACCGCCGGGGCCGGAAGTGCAGCCCGACCTCGGGGTCGACCAGGACCTCCTGGGCGGCCGGCAGGCCGTCGACCTCGAGCTGCACGGTGATGTCCGTGTTGCGCTTGAGCAGGGCCAGCGCGATCGGGCCGAGTTCGTGGTGCCGCGCCGAGGAGCCCACGGCCCCGACCGCACGACCGCCGTCAGCGGGGACGATCTCGGAGCCGGGCTTCGGCAGCCGGTTCTCCGAACCGTCCAGGTGCAGCAACGTCAGCCGGCGCGGGGGACGGCCGATGTTGTGGACGCGCGCCACCGTCTCCTGTCCGCGGTAGCAGCCCTTGTCCATGTGGACGGCCGACCACGGTTCCTCGCTCGCCAGCCAGCCGACCTCGTTCGGAATGGTGCGCTCGTCGGTGTCGAGACCGAAGCGCGGCTCGCCCCGCTCGATCCGCAACGCCTCGAACGCCCAGAAGCCCGCCGCCGGCCCGGCCGCTTCGGCGTACGTCGCCAGCTGCTCCCGCGGGACGAGGTCGTACTTGCCGGGCGGGCGCCAGGCCACCGCGAGGTCGCCGGTCACGTCGCTCATCTCGACGCGGCTCATGAACTTCATCCGTTCGAGGTACTCGATCAGTGCCGCCGCACGACCGGGTTCGGTGTGCGCCGTGAACGACTCGCCGTCGTCGACGCCGGTGAACGCGTGCTCGACGTGCCCCTGCGGGCTGAGCACCAGCGCGGAGATCCAGCGGCCGGGCTCGAGGCCCTCGAAGAACTGGGTGGTGAGGGCGTGCAGCCAGGTCAGCCGGTCCGGGCCGCTGATCCGCAGCACGTCACGGTGGGACAGGTCGACGAAGCCCTCGCCGGCCGCGAGTGCGCGCTGTTCGCCGAACAGGCTGCCGTAGTGGGCGGCCACGCCGGCGTCGATGCCGTCGCCGGCGACGGCACCCGGAAGGGCGAGGAGCGGGCTGGTGGGGCTGGTCATGTGAGATCCCTGTAGTGCTCGAGGAGTCGGGTGAGGGTGCCGAGCGCGGTCTGCATCTCCTCGATGTGGATCGGGTCGAGGGTGCGCAGCATTTCCTTGATGTCCGTGCTGGACACCCCGGAGGTGCGGGGCAGGTACTTCACTTCACAAACGTCCGCGAGGTCGTCGAACTTCCCCGCCCAGTCGTCGCCCATCACGAAGAGGTCGACGCCGTGGTTGATGATGTCCGATCGCTTCTGCTCCCACGAGCCCTCCGGGATCACCAGATCCACGCCGCGGATCGCACCGACGATGGCGGAACGGTCCTCGTACGACACGACAGACTTCTTGCCCTTGCCGGCGTTGAACTCGTCGGTGGAGACCGCGACGATGAGCCGGTCCCCCAGCGCAGCCAACCGCTCGATGAGGCGCAGGTGGCCGATGTGGAACAGGTCGAACGTGCCATAGGTCAGCACGGTTCGCGGGGCGGTCATCGGGTTTCTCCTTCGCAGGTGGCACAACGGCCGAAAACAGTGAGGTGCCCGAGGTCCGGGGTGAAGCCGCGTGCGGCGAGGGCGTCGACGAACGGCGCCGCCTCGGCGGTGTCGATCGAGGTGACCGCCTGGCAGCCGCGGCAGACCAGATGGAAGTGCTCGTGGCCGCGCGTCGAGTGGTAGGTCGGCGCCCGGTCTGAGAGGTGCGCGTGTCGCACGAGGCCGATCTCCTCCAGCACCTCGAGGGTGCGGTAGACCGTGGAGGCATTCACGGCGCTGGCCGTGACCTGGACCCTGGCCAGCACTTCGTCCGGTGTGGCGTGGCCGAGCTCGTCGACCGCCGCCAGGATCAGTTCGCGCTGCGGGGTGAGCCGATATCCGCGATCACGGAGCGCGGCTCGCCAGTCCTTGTCAGTGCCGTCAGGCACGCTGGAGCCTCGCCCAGAGGTGTGGCTGCAGGGCCTGGCCCATCGCGGCCATGTCGTAGGCGTAGAGCAGGTCGCCCTCGACGTTGCCGTAGAGGCGTCGACCGGCGGTGTACTCCTTGGCGGTCTCGGTGCGCGCCACGGCGTCGGTGACCATCTCGAACTTGCCGTTGCTGGCCTCGGCCGTCCAGATCTCCGCGAAGCCCGTGTTGTGGGTCAGCAGCACCTCGAACTTGCCGTCGCCGACGGCGCGGATGAAGCCGGTCTCGATGGCCGCGTCGCGGACCTTCTCCCCCGCTTCGTCGATGATCCAGGCGCGCGCCATGTAGTGGAAGAACGGTCGGCCGTCATGGGTGAAGATCAGTTCCTGGCCGAACTCGAACTTCTCGATCGTCGGGTAGTCGCCGTGGCCGTTGCCACGCCACGTGCCGAGCATCCACGCGATGGGACCACAGTTGGGGTGCAGGTTCTCGGGAAGTTCGAAGGCCACGTCCTCCAGTCTAGGAGTCCGGACGACGACAGGGTCTCTAGGCTGGTCCGCATGGCACGCGAGTTGGTTGTGAAGGTCACCTGTGGCGTCGACGAGCCCGAGCGGTGCAACCAGGGCTTCACGGTCGCGGCCACCGCCGCAGCTTCCGGCATCCCCGTGTCGCTGTGGTTGACGGGCGAGGCTGCGTGGCTCGCGGTGCCCGGTCGCGCCGCGGAACTCGAGCTGCCGCTCGCCACTCCGATCGCTGACCTGCTCGACGCCGTGGTGACGGCCGGCTCCGTCACGGTGTGCGCCCAGTGCGCCGCGCGACGTTCCCTCACGGTCGAGGACCTGATCGACGGCGTCCGGATCGCCGGCGCTCCCGTGTTCGTCGAAGAAGTGACCCGGGACGGCGTACAGGCGCTGGTCTACTGACCGTCGCGCCCACCTATGCTTTCGCGCGTGGCGCGTCTCCCTGCTCTCGTACTGGCCCTCGGTCTCACCGGCGCCCTCCTCTCGGCCTGCGGACCCGACGAAGACGGCACCGACACCGAACCCCTCCGGAAGTACGTCGCCATCGGTGACTCCTACACGGCTGCGCCAGGCATCGGCAGCACCGACGTCGACGACGGTTGCCTGCGATCGGCCAACAACTACCCGCATCTGGTCGCCTCGGAGCTCAAGTTCTCGCTGAGCGACGTCAGTTGCTCGGGAGCGACGTCCGGGGCCGTCGAGGAGCAGCAGACGAACGCCATCGGCACCCTCGAGCCGCAGATCGACGCCGTCGACGAGGACACCGACGTGATCACCGTCGGGATCGGGGCCAACGACTTCAACCTGATCGGCCGGATCGTGGTCGGCTGCCCCAGCCTCGCCCGCAAGACCCCCGACGGGCAGCCGTGCACCGATCTCGACGCGCTCACCGGTGCGAACCGTGTGGAGAGCCGCCTGCTCGAGGTGAAGGACCATCTCGTCGGGGTCATCACCACACTGCAGGAGCGCGCGCCCGACGCACAGATCCTCGTCGTCGGCTATCCGCAGATCTTCCCTGCCACCAAGGGGTGCGTGAACCTCGGGTTTGCGAGCGGCGACATCGCCTTTGCCCGCGCCTTCAACACCGGCCTCAACACGGCGTTGTCGTCGGCCGCGAAGCAGACCGATGTCGTGTACGTCGACGTGTTCGGCGCCACCGAGGGCCACGACATCTGCGGCAAGGACCCGTGGGTTGCCGGCGCGAAGCCCGAGGAGGACGGGCTCGCCTATCACCCCTATGCCCCCGAGCAGGAACTCATCGCCCAACTGGTGACCGACGCACTGAACTGATGAGCTGATGCGTGCCGTCCTGCAGCGGGTCTCCTCCGCATCCGTCGTCGTCGACGGATCGGTGGTCGGCGCCATCGACGTCCCCGGCCTGTTGGTGTACCTCGGGGTCACGCACGACGACGGCCCGGCCGAGGTCGCTTGGATGGCCCGCAAGATCGGCGACCTCCGCATCCTCGACGACGAGAAGTCCGTCAGCGAGGTCGGCGCTCCGGTCCTGATGGTCTCGCAGTTCACCTTGTACGGCGACGCGCGCAAGGGCCGTCGTCCCACCTGGATCGCCGCAGCGCCGGGTGCCGTCAGCGAGCCGCTCTACGACGCGGTGTGCGCAGCCCTCGAGGCCGCTGGCACCCACGTCGAACGGGGCGTGTTCGGCGCCCACATGGAGGTGTCGTCGGTGAACGACGGTCCCTTCACGGTCGTCCTCGAGACGCCCTGATTCAGGCGTGCACTGACGGAAATCTCCTTGCCCTGCTCGAGTCAGTCGCTTACCGTGAAGGTAAGGCGAAGCGGTTCCAGGTAAGGAGCGGGCATGTCACAAGCAACGATGACGAGCAAGGGCCAGATCACGGTCCCCAAGGAGATCCGTGATGATCTTCGACTGGTGGCCGGGTCCAAGGTGATGTTCGTGCGGCTCGGCCCGGGCAACTACCGGATGGTTGCTCGCACCGGGAAGATCCAGGACCTCTTCGGCATCCTGCACCGTCCGGGTCAGCGGGCCCTCACGATCGAAGAGATCAACGATGGCATCGCCGAAGGAGCCGCCGAGAGCGGGATGCGAGGAGTCCACGACGAGGACCCGCAGTGATCGGCATCGACACCAACGTGTTGGTCCGTGCCTTCGCCGAGGAGGAGGACGCAGCGACTGCCGAGTTGGCGCGCGAGGTCCTTCGAGCACTGACTCCGGAGGAGCCAGGCTTCATCGCCCAGGTCACGATGGCCGAGCTCTACTGGGTGCTTTCCAGCCGCTACCGGTTCGACAAGCAATCCTGCCTCGAGGTGATCCGTGGTCTGATCCAGGCCGAGTCCCTCGAGTTCGATGACGGCGAAGGAGTCGTCCGCGCTCTGGCCCTCGCCGAGGAGGGCGCCGATTTCCCCGACGCCCTGATCCAGGGATCGATGGAACTGTTCGGCATCAGCGAAACCGTCACCCTCGATCGGGCCGCATCCCGCGCCCTCGGCTGGCGCCTGCTCGGCGCCTGACCGGCCCTGCCGATCAGGCCGTACGACGCGTCGCGCGCAGGCCGAGCAGGTACATCTCGCAGCCGAGGCAGAACGCGAAGACGGCGTTGAGGAACGCCGCGATGACAGCGAACCCGGCGAAGACCTGACCGAGCAGCACGGCACCGGTCGCGAAGCCGATGGTGGCGCCGATCGCGAACACCAGGCCGACGGCCTGGGCGAAGCGCGGCGGCGTCGGGTCCTCGAGTTCGGTCGGCAGTGCGAGCCGCGGACGGATCAGGCTCCGGAAGAACAGTCCGGTCGGCGTCTTCTGCACGCCCAGCCCGGCGCCGATGGCGAAGAACACTGCCTGCACGCCGGTGATGACAGCAGCAACGCCCGGCGCGGACTCGGACAGCAGCAGCGCGACAGCGAAGATCACGAGAGTCACCGACGCGGTGAATCGCGGGCCGCGCGGATCAATGCCCTGACTGACCACGCGCGTGGAGGTGGTGCTGGTCATGACGTCTCCTGGGAGCTGGACGGAAGGGCTGCGAGCACCTGCTCGCGACGGGGTGCTCCGGCTGCACGGGTGAGTTCGTTGCCGGCAGCGTCGAGGATCAGGGTGGTCGGCGTACGACGGATGTCGAGTGCCCGGACCAGTGCGAGGTGCTCCTCGGCGTCGATCTCCAGGTGGGCCACGCCGTCGTACCGGTCGGCGACGTCGGCGAGGACGACGCGGGTGGTGCGACAGGGGGCACAGAAGGCGCTGGAGAACTGCACGAGGGTGGCCTGCTCCCCCAGCTCGGCGGACGGGAGGGCGGCCGTGACGGAGGACCAGGCGGAGTCCTCGCTGGTCGAGCCTGTCGAGACCACCTCATCCACCGGCAGCGCCTCACCGAAGTGGCCGTCGACCCGTCGCCGGTGCAGGCCGAAGGCCACCGCCACGAGGACGGCGAGCACGAGGATCAGCAGACCGGGGTTCACAAGAGGCTCCAACGCCGACGGCGGCTCCCGGATTCCGGAAGCCGCCGTCGGGTTTCGAGGCTCGCTGACGCTCGCACCTCAACCACCGAGTTGAATCAGATGTTGATCTGGACCTCGGCGACCGTGCCGGTCGCCGCCGTGACAGCGGAGTCGACCGGGTCGGCCTTCGGGGCCAGGGTGCGCAGGGTCCACTCGCCGTCGCCGGCGAAGAAGCGGAAGTGGCCCGTCGCGGAGGTCGGGACCTCAGCGGTGAACTCGCCGCTCTTGTCGAGCAGGCGCACGTAGGCACCGGAGACCGGCGTGGCGTCCTCGCCCGTGCCCCGCAGGACCTGGCCCTGGATGACGGCTTCCTTGGTGACGTTGATGCCCTCGAGGGACAGGCCGCCGATGACCGCGCCGCACATCAGGCGACACCCGGCTCGTCGCCGAGAGCGATCGGAACGCCGACGAGGGAGCCGTACTCGG
Organism: Nocardioides sp. WS12; assembly: GCF_014108865.1. NCBI lineage: Bacteria > Bacillati > Actinomycetota > Actinomycetes > Propionibacteriales > Nocardioidaceae > Nocardioides > Nocardioides sp. WS12. The sequence continues at coordinate 4,895,670 of NZ_CP053928.1, forward strand.
TCCACGAGCCGTCGTAGTTCTTGACGTTCTTCTTGCCGAGCAGCTCCTGCAGCACGAACCAGGTGAGCGAGGAACGCTCACCGATGCGGCACAGGGCGATGGTGTCGAGCGACTCGTCGAAGCCGACCTCGGCGTACAGGGCCTGCAGGTCCGCCTCGGACTTGAAGGTGCCGTCGTCGTTCGCGTTCTTGCTCCAGGGCACGTTCACCGAGGTGGGGACGTGGCCGGCGCGCTGCGACTGCTCCTGCGGGAGGTGGGCCGGCGCGAGGAGGCGACCGGCGTACTCGTCGGGGCTGCGGACGTCGACGAGGTTCTGCACGCTGATGGCGGCGACGACCTCGTCACGGAAGGCACGGATCGCGGTGTTCTGCTCCTGCGCGACGTAGGTGGTCGCGGTGCGGGTCGGCAGCTCGTCGGTCAGCTCGCGGCTGTCCAGCTCCCACTTCTTGCGGCCACCGTCCATGAGCTTGACGTCGTTGTGGCCGTAGAGCGTGAAGTACCAGTAGGCGTAGGCAGCGAACCAGTTGTTGTTGCCGCCGTACAGGATCACGGTGTCGTCGTTGGAGACGCCGCGGGCCGACAGCAGGGCCTCGAACTGCTCCTTGTTGACGAAGTCGCGACGGACCTGGTCCTGGAGGTCGGTGGTCCAGTCGAGCTTGATCGCGCCGGCGATGTGGCCCTTGTCGTAGGCGGTGGTGTCCTCGTCGACCTCGATGAGAACGACGTTCGGGGTGTTGAGGTTGTCCTCAACCCACTGGGTGGAGACGAGCGAGTTCTCGCGGCTCATGACTGATTCCTTCTGGTGGTTGCGATGTGAGGCGGATGTACGAATGGCTGGATGACTGGCTGATGACTGGTGGTCCGGCGTAGGCCGGGGAGGCGGGGCCCTGGACAGGACACGCCGGGGCTGCGTGAGTACGGCGGTGCCAAGCCCGTGCCAGGAAAGGCAGAACGGCTTGGCCCTGAACGCTCAGGCTCGGAAGGGCCCCGTCAGCAGGGTCGACACAGTGCCGAGCTGACGCGGCAGTTGTCCACCGCGCGCCGCTTGGTCAGCAGCAGGATTGTCGACATGAGGAGGAGCCTAGGCGCTTTCCCCGGCCCGGCACACTTCGCGTCTCGAATGTCGGGACGCATGTCCACATATTGGGATCAGCGGATCCGGCAGGCGGAGGGAACGGTCGCGTTCGAGGTCCCCGGGAAGGCGCCGGGGGTCACGGCGAGGTCGACATCGGCCTCCTGGCCGACACCCGAATCCATCACGAAGTCGACGCGATGGCGCCCCTGCGGCTCCAGCAGGACCCCCACCCGGGCGAGCGATCGCCCGGCGAGCTCCTCGATCACGGGGTTCACCACCCGCTGGCCGTCGATCGACAACGAGGTGAGCTTCCCGCCGACCGGCGAGGTCAGGTAGACCACGAGCAACTGGTCGCCGGGCTCGGTCCGTTGCCCGCGGATGCCCTCGCCCGTGATCGAGGGCGGCAGGTCCTCGGCGTTCGCCGGGGTGTCGCTGTGGAAGCTGATCGATCCGGCCAGCGCCTGGCGGCCGCCGATGCAGGATCGCGGGACAACCTCGGCGTCGTACTTGAGGTAGTACTGCATCTTCGACGGACCGCCGTCGTTGATGTAGATCCCGACCTGGGGTACGTCGGTGGCCTGGTCGGAGAACTCCCCCGCAATCATCGTGCCGGCGATCTCGGACTGGCTCTCCGGCTCGAAGCTGTGCATCCGGATCCGGCCCTCCTGCACCCCGGTGACGAGGCCGCGGATCGACTCGGTCGTGTTGCCGCGGCCGGCCGTGAACGCGTCGAACACCGCCTCGGCGACGGCCTGCTGGTAGTCGGTGTGGACCGCCCGGTCGTTCGTGAGGAGGTAGACGTCGTTCTCCACGGCACTGACGACGTTCCTGGCGCTGACCGGCGGGTAGCGCGGCACCTCGACGGGGCCGGTGCCGCGCAACAGATAGGCCACCGCCACCGGATCGAAGAAGAACATGCCGTCCAGACGGCCGCCGACCTCACGCTCCCAGCGCGCCCGGATGATGTCCGCCGCGCGGACGAAGTCCGGGGTCAGGGTGGCGTTGATCGGAACGACGCCGAGGATCGGTCCGAAGATCCCTCGCTCCTCCGGCGTCAGCTTCACCACCGAGGTGCCGTCCCCGGCGAGTTCGGACATGTCGGTCTGCTCGACGATGTCCACCTTGCCCTTGTGCATCCGGACCAATGACAGGGCGCCCGGCAGGCCACCACTGCTGCGCAGTTCCGCGTTGTTCTGCAGGACCATCAGGTAGAAGCGTGGGCGATCGGTCCCCATCATCTGCGGAATGATCTTCGCTGCGCGGTACGTCGACCCGAGGGTGGTCCGCGCATCGATGACCAGCGCGCTGAGCTCGTCGTACCGCTCCCGGATCGGAGCGATGAAGTGGCTCGAGTCGATCTTCGCTAGGGCGCTGGCAGCGTCGTCGAAGGCAGCCTCGCTCTGCTCCGCCGGGCCGGCCATCCCCGTGATCTGGTCGATCGGGAAGACGCCGTTGACCGGCTGGAAGGATTCGGCCTGGACCAGTTCCGCAGCCTTGGCGACCGGCGGGAGGCCGTCGCGGCCGATGTCGGCGAGCACCCGCGCAACGGTGGCGACCCCCTCTGCGTCGTCGCCGAGCAGCGGGACCGCCTCCAACAGCGTCCAGGTGAATCCGGACGTGCGGGACTCGGCGGAGTCGGCAGCCTCCTGGTAGCGCTCGGTCGCCTGGCGCACGCCGTCGGCGTCACCGCGAATCAGCGCTGCACGCAGGATCTGCGCCTGGCGGTCCACTTCCTGCAGGTGCTGGGCGGCCGACACGGCCACCCACACGCTCCAGAGCAGCCCTACGCCAAGAACACCGAGGCCGACGAGCGTCGACCTGCGCCGCAGGAGCCGGCGCAATTTCCGGCCGAACCGTTGCAGGCGAGTACCGCGACGACGGCGCACCTCAGGCGACATCGGACCGCCCATCCGCCATCTGGAAACCCTCCTGCGTACCGCACGACCGACCGATCCTCGGCCAGCCTAACGGTCCCCGGACGTCGTCCACGTAGGATCACGACGTTGTTGACAGCGTGTATCGCGTAGCAAGGACGGGGTCTTGGACTTCAAGCAGTTTCTGATGGTGTTGCGGCGTCGCTGGATCAGCGTCGCGGCACTGGTGCTGGTGGCGCTCGCCGCGAGCTCGGCCATCACCTTCACTCGCACCCCCGCCTACGAGTCGCGCTCCCAGGTCTTCCTGACGGTCGACGTCCGGGACACCACCGACGCCTACGCCGCCTCGCTGTTCGCCTCGGGTCGCGCCAGTTCGTACGCCGACCTCGCCAGCAGCACCGAGCTCGCGTCCCGGGTCATCGACCAGCTCGGGCTCGACCTGACGTCCGAGCAGCTCGCGTCCCGCATCAACGCCGAGGTCGTCGAGTCGACCTCGCTGATCGAGCTCCGCGTCAAGGACACCGACCCGCAGCGTGCGCAGCTGATCGCCGACGTGGTGACCAACGAGTTCACCAAGTACGTCGCCGACCTCGAGACGCCCACGGAGGGCAGCGCGTCACAGATCGTTGCCAAGGTGACCGACGAGGCAACCCTCAACCGCTCGCAGGTCAGCCCCGACGTCCTGTTGAACCTGGTCGTCGCCGGCCTGATCGGCCTGCTCGTCGGCGTTGCGCTCGCGGTGGCCCGCGACCTGCTCGACCGCACGATCCGCACCGCCGACGACGTTGCCGAACTCACCGAGTCGCCCGTCCTGGCCAGCATCGGCTTCGACGGCGACATCAAGTCGGCACCGCTGCTGACCGACCTCGGAGGCTTCGCGGCCCGCACCGAGGCGTTCCGCCTGCTGCGCACCAACCTGCAGTTCATCGACCTCGACCACCAGCCGCGCTGCATCGTCATCACCAGCGCCGTGCCTGGCGAGGGCAAGACGATGACGTCGACGAACCTCGCCGTCGCGCTGGCCCAGACCGGTCGCAACACACTGATCATCGACGCCGACCTCCGCCGGCCGCGCGTGGCCAGCACGCTCGGCCTGGACCCGGCCATCGGCCTGACGACCGCACTGGTCGGCAAGACCGAGATCCACGACGCCATCCAGGTCCACGAGGCCAGTGGGCTCCACGTGCTCGCCAGTGGCGCCAAGCCGCCGAACCCGACCGAGATCCTGCAGTCGAAGATCACCCAGGACCTGATCAAGCGCCTGCGGTCGTCGTACGACATGGTCATCATCGATGCCCCGCCGCTGCTGCCCGTGGCCGACGCCTCGGTCCTCGCCAAGCTGGCCGACGGCGTCATCATCGTGGTCCGCCACGGCCGGACCACCAAGGACCAGGTCAACGAGGCGATCAACCGCCTCGGCCAGGTCGGCGGCCGCCTCTACGGCGTCGTGGTCAACATGGTCGCCAAGCGTGCGGTCGGCTCGTATTACTACTACTACTACGAGGAGTCCAGCCCGGCTGGACGCCAGGCGACCGGCAAGTCGTCGTCCTCGTTGAGCGGACGCCGGAAGGCCTGATCAGGCCTTCTTGACGAAGATCATCAGCGTCGGCGCCAGCCGCGGCGGGGTCATCCGGTCCACGAACTGGGCCATCCGCCAGGCCGGCGCTGCGTGGCCGAAGTACGTCGGCTCCGAGGCGTGTCCGTAGACGACCAGTTCGTTCGGCTCCGGGAACAACCGCTTGAGGTGCTTGCGGGTGTTCATGCTGTAGCGGACCGGGAAGACGTCCTCGGCCTTGCGCTCCGGCTGGAGCTTGCGCAACACCTTGGTGTGCAGGTCGTTCGGCACCGCGCGGGCACCGATGCCGATCATTCCCCACTTGTTGGGGGTCCGGGCCGCGAACCAGCCGCCGGGCTTGAGCACGCGGAGCAACTCGCTGGCGACCTGCTCGGCGTCCTCCTCGCCCACGTGCTCCAGCACGTGGTCGGCGATGACGACGTCGAAGGACGCGTCCTCGAACGACAGCTTCTCGCCCGGCGTGATCACGTGGGCACCGGCCAGGGTCTTGTTCTCGAGAACCACCGGATCGACGTCCACCCCGTAGACCTCGCCCACCCGCTCGTGGAAGGCACGCAGCTTCTTGTGCAGGGCCGGAAGGGGCTCGGTTGCCCACAGGCCGCGCCCCGCGCCGAAGTCGAGGACCCGGCTGTCGGGCTCGAGCAGCGCGTTGACCCGGGTGTAGAACTCGATGAAGCCGTCGTGACGGGTGTAGCCACCCGCCCGCACCTCGGGGTACAGCCGGCTCAGGGTCGGGCCGGGCTGAAACGTCTCGTCCGGTGCAGTCATCTCGTTGCCTTCGCTGCTCGCAGCGCACCAGGGGTGCGCAGGTGGGGGGTCGAGGATAAGCGGTGCCGGTGCGCGACCTGGGGGGTCATCGAGATGCACCGGCGATCAGGGCGTCGAGTGCGTCGAGCACGCGAGCCGGTGGAATGGAGACGTCGTCCAGATTGCCTGCATTGGGCCCGTTCTGACCGTTCCCGCCGTCAGCGACGAGGTAGCGGTAGTCGGCGTCGATCGCCTGACAGATTGCCCACAGGCCCAGATGGACGTAGGTGCCGGGGAACATCTCGAGCACCTTCACGCCGGCGGGCGAGAAGGTGACATTGCTCAGGCCGGCACCGTGCGGCGCCAGGATGACCTCGGCGCCGTGGAAGAGGTCGATCTGCTCCTGCACGCTGAACGTGCCGGGGTCGATCATCGTGAAGCCGCGGCGCTCGAGCTCGGGCCACAGCTCGGCTTCCTGGACGTAGCGGCGGGTGCGGGGCGTCGTACCGCGGGTGATGTAGAGGCGCCGGGGTGTGTCCGGGCCACCCGCACCGGCGGTGGGTCGTAGCCGGTCGCGCAGCCACGCGACGGAGGCCGGCGGTGCCTGCAGCGCCCAGTTCGGGTTGCTCGGCACGAGGAGACGATCGGCGGAGACCGTCCGGCCGCGCTCCGGCTGGATCAGCCGCGCATCCACGCCGGCGAGCTCGAGCAGCTGGCGCTGGTAGCGGGCCTTGTGGGACACGACCACGGCGTCGTACTTCTGACCGGGCAGGGTGTCCTCGACGACGCTGAGGCGCGCGATCGCGTCGTACAGGAAGTGGTAGTAGTTCTCGCTCGTGCCGCGGGTGGTCAGGCTGAGGACCGTGCCGTCGACGTGCTCGACGGGTCCGAGGGTGGGCCGCAGGAAGATCGGGTGCTCACGCCAGTCGAACACCCCGAAGTAGGTGCTCGTCTCGTGATCGAGGACCTTGCCCGGCGTGGTGGTTGCCCCGTAGTCACCGGTCAGCCGGCCACCCGCGATCTCGAGGGTGAACGTCGCCGGCACGGTCACGGCCGGAACGGTCGGTGTCGGCACGGTCGCTTCCCGGACAGCTTCGAACAACCAGTGCGCCGCGGGCTGCCCCTGGGTCGCGGACCGGACGAGCGGCACCTCCGGCCGGCCGGGATGGAGTACGACGACACCCGGCTCCCCAGCCGCGGTGTCCACCGACCGCTCGGTTGCCCGCAACGGAACTCCCCGGCTGCCCAGCGGCCGGGAGACGATCCGGAAGAGATGTCCGAAGAGACGGGTCAGCGCCCGGTGCAGGCGCTTGAAGAACGGCCACCACGGCCGCAGTACCGAGGGAAGGCTCATCGGGAACCGATCCTGCTGATGAACCGATGCGTGGCGATCCCCGCGCGACTGTTGATCAAGGTCCGACCCGCATGACGCACGCGCGGGGACCTGATCAGTCGTCGGGCCAGCATCGCCCCGCGGCCACCGACGCGACTGAGCACGAGTTCGAGTTCACGCTCGACCTCGGCATTGAGCACAACGGACTGGGGATGCGTCAGCGGGAAGGTGAGCTCCTCGGCCGCGTGGTCACGGCGACCTTCGGCGACACCGTGCGTGGCGTCCTCACCCCAGCCGACGTTCTCGACCATGTTGACGGCGGGCGAGATCGCGAACCCGCCGAGGCTGATCATCGTCAGCCACCAGTGCTTGTCCCAGCCGTGGGTGATGGTGTCGCTCGACGCGACCGCGTCGTCGAAGTGGCGTTGGCCGGACCGCGTGACCAGCATCCCCGGCTGGGGCGTCCACGGCACGGTGCGCACGGGCGCATCGCCGCCGATGTGGTCGCGGGGGAACAGCTTGCGGTGTCGCTGCCAGCGATCGGCCCACGTCGCCCAGCCCCACACACTCGCCCACGCAGTGAACGCATAGCTGTCGCCGTCGAACAGACGGCTCGGAACACCCAGCCCGCTGCCCGAGACCTGCCACACCCGCGGCTCATCCCGGTACCGGTCGAGTAGTTCGGCTGCATAGCGGAAGAAGGACGGCGCGGCCTGGCAGTCGTCCTCCAGCACGATCGCGCTCTCCACCTGGGCGAACAACCAGTCCAGGCCGAGTTCGACATTCGCCTCGAGGCCCAGGTTCCGGTCGGCGTACCGACGGTGGACCTCGCAGGGCCAGTCGATGTCGTCCAGCACCGCACGCGTCGCCGCGCACTTCGCTGCGTCCTCCGGCCGGGAACTCCGCGGACCGTCGACGATGAGATAGAGCTCGCGGGGTCGGGCGGACCTGATCACGGCCAGCGTTCGTGCTGTCAGCTCTGGCCGGTTGAAGGCGATCAGTGCCACGGGAGTGGTGAACAAGCGGGTCCTCGAATTGGGCGTGATCCGTGCGGGGGGCCATCGGACGACGACATTCCACCAGATCCCGCGCATGTTCGTGGCCGGGTCCAGTTACAGTTTCGCCTCGTGCCCCAGATTTCCCCCACACTTGCCCGTGCCTGGTTCCGCCGTCACGCCAAGTCCAGCGCCGCTCGCGCAGGTTTCATGATCACCCGGATCGACGAAGACGGTCGAAGGGCGGTCGCTGTCAGCCACAACGACGCGGTCAGCCTTCCCGCTGGTAGCGAGGCGGCCCTGCGGCACGACAGCCCGCGCCTCGTCGAGTTGCAGGCGACGTACGACGGCCTCGACGTCGCGGCGGCGGTCCACACGCAGTGGCAGAACTCGTTCCTGAACAAGAACCTTTCGCTGGCCTGGTTCCGCGGCGACAACGCCTACGTCTGGCAGTTCCGGCAGTTCGGGCAGGCCGTCCGGATCCGGATGTACCTCGCGATGCTCGACATCCAGGAGCGCGACTCCCTCGGCCTGTTCGACAAGGTCTCCGAGGACGGCCTCTTCGGTGCCTTCACGTTCGAGTTCGGCGACCGGCCGTCGGTCAGCCGCGACCTCCTCGACAGCATCAACGAGATCAACTACCTCAACGACCAGATGGGGCTGGCCTCCATCAAGGGCCTGCGGGTGCTCGACATCGGCGCCGGCTACGGCCGCCTCGCGCACCGGATGTCCACCGCACTCCCGAACCTCGAGGCCTACGACTGCATCGACGGCGTCGCGACCTCGACGTTCCTGTGCGAGTACTACACCGGCTTCCGCGAGCTCCCGTCGTCGGTCCGCGTCGTCCCGCTGGACCAGCACCAGAAGCTCAACGAGCGGTACGACGTCGCGGTCAACATCCACAGTTTCTCGGAGTGTTCGCACGAAGCAATCCTGTGGTGGCTGGACCGGATCGCCGAGCGCGACATCGAGTGGCTGCTGATCGTTCCGAACACTCCCGACGAACTGCGCAGCACCGAGCGTGACGGCACCATGAAGCCGTTCCGCCAGGACGTGCTCGACCGTGGCTACGAACTGGTCGACGACCGGCCGATCCACCAGTCCGACGAGCTCCGCGAGCTCATCGACCTGCACGACCGCTTCTACCTGTTCCGCAAGGTCAAGCAGTCCGGCTGAACGAATCCGGCTGAACGAATCCGGCTAGATCGACCAGGTCGCGAAGGCCTGGCCGGTCAGCTGGCGCAAGCGGTCGGCCTCGGGCTTGAGCGCTGCTTCCAGCCCGGCGCGCAGGCCCGGGTCGAGCACCGGCACCTCGAGGCGGGCACCGGTCCGCTTCCAGGCAAGGTGGCTCAGGGCGCGCCGCGGCCCGGCCGGCACCCATTGGGTGGCCCGCCCCATCGGTCCACGGCGCAGTTTCAGGAGCCAGTCCGGCAGGGCACGCCGGTCCTCGCGCACGTTGAACCGGACGAAGTCGTCGGCGCTCGCATCGGGGCGCGGCAGGTCGAGGAAGTCGAAGATCCGGCCCATCGTGCCGACCACGTCGCTGGCCAGGTCGGCGAGGTCGAGGACGAGAATCTGGTCGCGGTCGAACCGGCGCAGGAAGTCCTCGAGTTGCGTGGCGTACCGACTGGAGTCGATCAGCCCGTTGGTGATCTCCTCGGGGTCCGCAAGCTCCTCCTCGAGCGTGCGGCTCGTGGCGCGCCACTGCAGCTGTTCGACGTACTCCGCCACCAGTCGCTCGATCGGGTCCCGCACCAGGTAGATCAGCCGCGCGTCCGGAATCAGGTCGGCCATCCGGTCGACCACACCGGGGAAGCACGCAGCCTTCGTGTAGAACGGCGTGGACTCGGCCCGATAACGGGTGCCCGGCTGGAACTGGTCCTGGTACGCGCCGAGCCAGGAGCGGTGATCAGGATCGGTGAAGAACCGCATCTCCTTGTCCACCGACACCGCGATCTCCGGATGGACGTCGAGGTAGTTGTGAACGCTGGTGGTGCCGGCCTTCATGGCCCCGATGACCACGAGATTGGGCAGCCGTGCGGGATCGGGATCGACGGCAACCGCGTCCCGACGAGCCTGGCGCTGGCGGGCCGGGATCCGCACCGAGCAGTTCGCGCAGGCGTCGAGCCCGTCCGCGTCCGCGGCGAGCGTCCAGCCGTTGGCGCGCAGGCCCTGCGGGGTGTTGATCGTCAGGACAGGTGGCGTACAGACGTCACACTGCATCGAAACGAATCCGTCAGTCAGACGTGCGAGAACGGTCATGGACGGTCTGCGCAACAGTGGGGGGAGGGCGACACGCCGCACACCCTAGCCCCACGACGGGGCTTGTCTGGGCCACTCCCCACGGCCCCCGGCAAAGGGCTGTGTAGTCTCACCGCGTGCGCCAGGCCCTGACGACCCTTGTGTTCCTGTTGCCGCCGAGCGGGATCAAGAACCGACTGCTCCGCAAGCTGGGCCACGACGTGCCCGACACCGCCGTCGTCGGCATCTGCCTGGTGCGCCGTGTCGACCGTTTCGAGCTCGGCGAAGGCACCTTGATCCACCACTTCAACCTGTTCCGTGACCTGCGCCTGGTGAAGACGGGCGTCGGCTGCCGGATCATGCTCTTCAACCAGATCGTCGGCGACTCCGGATACGAGCCGGGGGCGGTCCAGACGGAGAACCTGCGGACGCTGCGCATGGGCGACGACTCGCACATCATCAGCCAGCACTACCTCGACTGCGGTGGCGGCGTGGTCCTCGGCGACCAGTCGTGGGTGACGGGTATCCGGTCCACGCTGCTGTCCCACGCCTTCGACCCGACCAACGGCGGCGTCATCCTCGACCCGGTCACGATCGGCGACCGTGCCGTGGTCGCGACCTCGTGCACGATGCTGCCCGGCACCGTCGTCGGCGAGGGTGCGTTGCTCGCTGCGGGCTCGACCACCTGGACCGGCCAGGAGGTCAAGTCGGGCCACCTCAGCGGTGGCGTCCCCGCCCGGCGCCTGTCGGTGATCGACATTCCCGCACATGTCTACGGCCGCGCCCGTTACCAACGACCCGGTGACGTCGTTGGCACTCCGGAACCCCCCACATCTGAGTTGAGGTCGGAATGAACGAAGTTGAGACCAGGATCGTCGCGATCATCACGGACCTCCTGGAGCGGTCGGACCACGGTGACCTGGCGGTCACCCCCGACGTCCGCCTCCACGGAGAAGACGGACTCGGGCTGGACTCGCTCGAGACCGCCGAGCTGTCCGCGATCCTCGAGGACGAGCTGGGCACCGACCCGTTCGGCGCCGGCCTGTTGCCCGAGACCGTCGGCGAGGTCATGGCGTTCTACGCCGACCAGGCCGCGGCCACCGCATGAGTGCACCTCGCACTGTCATCGTCACCGGCGGCAGCCGTGGTCTGGGTCAGGGGATCGTCCAGTCGTTCCTCGACGCCGGCGACCGCGTGGCCACCTGCTCGCGCTCCGAGACCGACGCGGTGCGCGCCTGGCAGTCGGACCCGCAGTACGCCGACCGATTCCTGTTCCGTGAGGCCGACCTGGCCGATCGCGAGCAGTCGACCCAGTTCGTCAAGGACGTGCTGACGGAGTGGAAGTCCGTCGACGTCCTGATCAACAATGCGGGCGTCGCACGCGACGGCATCCTCGCGCTGTTCTCGGACGAGGACACCGACACGGTCATCGACCTCAACCTCAAGGCGACGATCCACGTCACCCGCCAGGTGGTCCGCAACATGCTCGTCCACGGCGGCGGCCGGATCGTCAACATCTCCTCGATCGTCGGTCTGACCGGCTACCGCGGACTGACGGTCTACGGCGCCACCAAGGCCGCCCTCGACGGGTTCACCCGGGCCCTGGCGCGCGAACTCGGCAGCCGCAAGGTCACGGTCAACAGCATCGCGTCGGGCTACCTGCGCACCGAGATGAGCCACGGCCTCGATGGCGGCCAGCTCGACCAGATCGTCCGCCGTACCCCCGCGGGTCGCCTCGGCGAGCCCGCGGACATCGCGCGTGCCATCGACTTCCTCGTCGACCCGCGCAACGACTGGATCACCGGCCAGGTCCTCGTGGTCGACGGTGGTCTGACCGCCTGATCTGCCCTACCGCCTGACGGGTCATTCGTGACTCGTCAGGCGGTACGCATTTCCGGGTGAGCCGATGCGGGCACGTCGCCGCCCTTCCAGGCAATGGCCACCCACCAGCACGCGGTGGTGACGCCCGTGCCGATCGCCATGGCCCACAGGGCTCCCTCGGCACCGCCGAGCGCGGCGCCGACGACCATGCACACACCAGCGAGCACCAGGCTGACGATGTCGGTCACCATCGCGACCTGGATCCGGTGCCGTCCGATCAGTGCTGCCCGCAGGCCGCTCTGCCCGGCCATCAGGAGCACCTTGAGGCTGACCGCCAGCATGAGCGGCTCCACGACGTCCCAGGCCTCGCCGAGCACGGCGTGGCCGATGAAGTCGGGCAGGAACACCAGCAGCGCCATGGTCAGCGCGCCGACCACGAAACAGATCAGCATCGCCCGGCGCACGTGCGGCCAGAAGCTCGCGCCGGTGTCCCGTTCCCGCGCGATGTCGGCGGCCGCCGAGGTCGAGACCGACGTCTGTACGGCGGTGCTCGGCGCCGCGAGCAGCGTGGCTGCCCGGAACGCGGCCACCGCGAGCGGACTGCTGAAGAGCGACATCAGCGATGCCGTCAGCAGCACGGTGCCGCTGGCCGCCACACCGCCGACCAGCGAGCGCCACGAGAAGCCCCAGTGCTCACGAACCCAGTCCAGTCCGTCGCGCGAGGGGACGCCGTACTGAGCGAAGACCCAGAGGGCGGCGAGGGCACCCGAGCCAGCCCAGATCGCCACCAGCCAGGTGAGCGAGTCGAGATCGAGAACGATGATCGCGCCGAAGCCGGCGGCGAGCAGGACGACCCACAGCGCATCGAGGACGATGGACTTCCCGGGCTGCTGACGGCCAATGCCGAGATAGCGCCCGACGTCGTGCACGAGCAACAACGGCATCGGTGCGGCGAGCGCGAGGATCGGCCCCGCCAGGGCGCTGTCTGCGGCCAGCAGTGCGAGCCCGGCAACCAGGCACAGGACACCGGCGACCAGTCCGATCAGGAAGGTCGAGGCCAGGATGCTGCGGGGTCGGGTGTCGGCGTCCTCGGGATGCACCACGACGGTGGTCGAGATCAGGCTGCGGATCGCCACCTGCGCGACCGTGAAGACCATCATGATCAGGCTGAAGCGACCGAAGTCCTCCGGCTCGAAGGCGTGCGCGACCCAGATCAGGGCGCCGATGTTGGAGAGGCTGGAGAGGATCTGGTCGATCGTGATCAGACCGACGCGGCGACCTGAACCCGCGGTCGTCGGGGTGGATTCGGTCATCAACTGCTCGCCGACATGGTCTGCACCAGGTCGAGGTAGCCGTCGATGAGCGTGGCGAGCTGCTCGGGCGGGAGCCGGTTGTCGTCGGTCGAGATGTTGTGGACCAGCAGGCCGCGATAGTTCAGCGTCGCCGCGAACACCACCTGGTTCGGGGCAGACGGCAGCTGGCCGCTGACGAACCGCAACCACTCGGGATCAGTCCCGGGATCGACGACGCCCATGTTGCTCACGACCACGCAGGGCGGTCCGGACGCGAGCGCGGCCGCGACCAGGGCCTTACCGGCAACGAGGTCGACGACGTGCTCGACGCGGGTGAGGTGGAAGAAGAGGTCGGCCTCGCCGCGGCCGAGCGCCTCCTTGATCGTGGAGGCGACCTCGGTCGCCAGCCCCCAGACGTCCTCGGTGTCGACCCGGTAGGGCCGACCGAGGACGGCGACCGCCATCGACGGCGGGCGCCCGGGATCGTCACTGGGCAACGAGACGTCGGCCGGAACCGAGAGGTGCAGCGCCGCCGTCGGGTCGGCCGCACACAGGTGGCGTGCCACCGAGACCAGCCAGGCGGCACCGACGGTGGAGAAGGCGCCGGAGCCGTGGACCTTCCCGGCCTTCACCAGGCTGCTCGCGCGCTCGGCGTCGAAGATCATCAACTGCAGGCGGGAGCGACGCTCACCGGACACGTCCGGCCACCAGTCCGGACCGGGCGCACCGACCTCGACGCTGCGGGACTTGAGATCGCGGAGCACCTCGATCATCTCGCGCCGATCCTGCTGCCAGGGGTAGTCCTGCCGTGTCTGCGGTGCTTCCGACAGGGACTGCTGCTCCGGGATGTCCTGCCCGTCAAGGAAGCGAACGAAGGTCTGGATCTCCGAGATCCCGATCCGGCCGTCGAAGAAGGAGTGGTGGCCGACGAACAGGACACGAGAACTGCCCTCCGTCGTACTCCGCAGGTAGCGAAGGCGCAGCGGCGTCCCGAGGTCGTAACGGATGGCCGCTTCCTCGTCGAAGACCGCGTCCCACAGGTCCTCGGTGAGCTCGCGCGTCGAGAAGAAATCCCCGTCGGTGCCGGCGTCAGCGATCGTGAGGTCCTCGCGAGCGACGGTGCGGGCGAGCACCCGCCGCGCACGGAACTCCTGCCAGCGCTGGGCGACGAACTCGACATCGAAGCAGCGATCGAGGTCCGCGCTGATCAACACGTTGGCCGGCCAGCACTGGTCGAGCAGTGTGTAGTACTTCTCGGCGACCGTCATCGATCGGTGGGAACCCACGGTTCGCTCCTCCTGGGGGGCTGGTAGCGGCGGCGTCATCCTGTCACGCGAGGCGTGGCCGCTGACCGCCTTCGTGAAGGAAACGGTTCGGGGACCCCCCGGTCACGCCCGCAGCCCTCCTTGGATACTGGTCGGCATGATCCGGCTCCTCGAAGCGGCCGCAGCGAGAACGCCTTCGCAGCCCGCGGTCATCACCCCCGAAGGCGTCGTTTCGTACGACGACCTGCTCGCCGAAGCACGCAGGGTGGCTGCCGCGCTCACCCGTCGCGGGATCGCCCGGTTCGCGATCGTCGAGCCCGACGCCGCGTGGGTGTTGCGTCTCCTGGGCGGTGCTGCGGCAGCCGGCGTCGAACCGTGCCAGTACCAGCCCGACATCGACGCCACCCAGTTCGCCGAGCAGGCCGCGACCCTGGCTCACGAGTTCGTGGTGAGTCGGCGCGCAGACCTGGTCGGCGACTTCACGGTGATCCGACCGGAGGAGTTGCTCGCCGACTCCCCCGACGCCGCGTCACCGGCACAGGCACCGGCGAGCGATGGCCCGCAACCGTTGATGATTCGGACCACCGGCACCACCGGACTGCCGAAGGCGGCTCGCCACGACTGGAGCGTGCTGGCCCGCACGGCCCTCGACGCGAAGCCGCGACCCGAGCAGCGGTGGCTGCTGGCCTACGGTCCGCACCAGTTCGCGGGCATCCAGGTCCTGCAGCACGTCGTGTCCGTCGGTGCGACGCTCGTCGCGCCGTTCCCGCGCCAGCCCCGCGACGGACTCGACGCCCTGCTGGCCGGCGACCTCACCTGCGTCAGCGCGACGCCGACGTACTGGCGCTTCCTGCTCGCCGAGGCGCGGAGTCGTCGGGTCAGCCTCCCGGCGCTGTCCCAGATCACCCTGGGCGGCGAGGCCAGTTCGCCCGACCTGCTCACCGATCTGCAGGCCGCGTTCCCGTCGGCCCGGATCTCCCAGATCTATGCGTCCACGGAGTTCGGCTCCATCGCGTCGGTGCGCGACGGCCGCCCGGGACTCTCGGCCGGCAGCCTGTGGAGCGACACCAACCCCGACGGACTGTTGCGCGTCATCGACGGCGAACTGTGGGTCCGCGCAGGCACCGGCATGCTCGGCTACGCCGGTGACGTGCCCGAACCGGGCGACACCGCTGGCGCCACCGCTGATGACACCGACGCCGGCTGGAAGCCCACCGGCGACCTGGTCGACCTGGTCGAGGACCGGGTCGTGTTCCGCGGCCGCACGTCCGAGGTGATCAACGTCGGCGGCGTGAAGGTGCACCCGCTGCCGGTCGAGGACCGGATCACGCCGCTCCCCTCGGTGGCGATGGCGCGCGTCTTCGGTCGCCCGAACCGCCTCACCGGCGCCATCGTGGCCGTCGAGATCGTGCCCGAGGGCGGCCTCGACGGTGCCGACACCAACGAGATCCGCCGGCAGATCAGTGCCGCCCTGGCCGACCTGCCCCCGGCATGGCACCCACGGAGCGTGAAGTTGGTGGCGTCGTTCGAAACCCGCGGGGAGAAGACCGTGCGGGGCCTGCAGGACTGAAGGAGGCCGGTCAGCGCGTAGTCGCTGGACCTGACCCCGCCCCGGTGCACCCGTCCGTTATTCTCCGCATGAACTGCTGGCCCGCTCAAAGCCAGCTCCATCTGGCATGGAGGTCCGTTGCCGCCCGACTTCGCCTATCAATCGCTTCGCCGCCTCGCCACTGTTCCCGGTGCACGTCACCTGGTGCAGCGACTCCGCAACGAGCAGGACGAGATGCGCCTGGCCATCGGCCGTCTCGAGACGCACCTGCTCGACGTGCGCCCGGCACCCACCACCCTCGAGGACGTGGAGTTCCGCGTGTTCTCGCAGTTCGGTGAGGACGGCATCATCCAGCACCTGGCCCGCAAGACGAAGGTCCAGGACACGACATTCGTCGAGATCGGGACCGGCGACTACCGCGAGTCGAACACGCGCTTCCTGCTGCAGAACAACAACTGGCGCGGCCTGATCATCGACGGCGGCGAGGAGCACGTGAAGTTCGTGCTCGGCACCACGCTGAGCTGGCGCCACGACGTCGAGCCCGTGTCCGCGTTCGTCACCACCGACAACATCAACGACCTGATCTCCGGTGGCGGTTTCACCGGCAGCCTGGGCCTGCTGTCGGTCGACGTCGACGGCAACGACTACTGGATCTGGGACGCGATCACCGTCGTCGACCCGGCCATCGTCGTGGTCGAGTACAACGCCGTCTGGGGACCTGACGCGGCCATCACGGTGCCCTACGACCCGGCGTTCGTGAACTCCTCGGCGCACTATTCGCAGCTCTACTTCGGCGCCTCGCTGGGTGCGTTCATGCACCTCGCGAAGAGCCGGGGCTACCGCTTCGTCGGCTGTGCGAGCAACGGAGCCAACGCGTTCTTCGTCCGCGAGGACGTCGCCGGCGACATCCCGGAGCAGACAGCACGCTCGGGGTATCGGGAGAGTCGCTTCCTCACGGCACGCAACGAGGACGGCACGTTGTCGCGGATCCGCTCCCGGGCGGACCGGATCGCGACGATGGGGCACCTGCCCGTCATCGACGTGACCACGGGCGAGACGACCACGGTCGCGGAGGCCGTCGAAGGCGGCAGCGGGGGCAACGCATGAGGCACCGCATTCGTGTGTTCAAGGCCAAGACCCTGGCCTGGCTCGGGTTCATCGGGTTCATCGTGGCGGTGGCCCGTCGTCGGGTCGACCAGGTGTGGGTCGGCGACTCCAACGCGGTCATGATGGTGACGAGTTCCTTCCCCCCGCTGGGCGTGGGTCGCGGCGACGACGGGCGTTGGGTCTGGCACCTCGGACCGCGCCTCATGTACTCGATCTCGCGGGACGGGTTCAAGCCCGGCATGCGCCGCGCACTGCGGATCCTTCGCCTGGTGCCGGGCCACGACCGGGTCAACTGGTTCTTCAGCTTCGGTGAGATCGACCTGCGGTGCCACCTCGCACCGCGCGTCAAGGAGAAGCCGGAACTGCCCTTCATCCCGACGTACATCGAGCGGGTCCGGTCCCTGGTGTCGGAGTTCGGCGCGTCCCACGCCTTCATCGTGGTGCCCGTGCCGCCGGCAGTCGACATCTTCGTCGACGAGGGCTTCCCGATCGAGGGAACCCTCGAGGACCGTCTGGCAGCGCACCGCCTGATGCGGTCCGACCTCCTGGCCGTGACGCAGGCCGAGCAGTCCCGTCCGAGGATCGAAGCGCTGGACCTGACCGACGCCCTGAGCGACGCCAACGGCTACTACAGCCCGGAGTTCACCTCCGACGGGGTGCACCCGACCGACGCCGGACGGGCCGCTGCCCGTCAGGTCGTGGAACTCCAGCTCCAGTCCGCCTGACGTACGCCGGCAGGCGCCGGGTCAGTTCAGGCCAGGACCGGCCAGGTCAGGTCAGGGAGCCCGGCACCAGTCGCTGGATGACCGAGCGGCCGCTGTCGTCGTCCTCGTGGACGACGGCCACGTCCCAGTAGGTGCGCGCGCGGGCGGGCCCGGGCTGGTTCTCGAGCCGCCCGGCCGCCGCGATGATCTCGTCGGTGGTGGCCTGACCCAGGGGCGCCCCACCGTTGTCCCACACGGCGACGTGCCGGTAGCCGAGCTCCGCAAGACGCGGCCAGACCGCGAGCGGGTCCAGGTCGGCGAGGCGGGTGAGGTACGGGTCGTACTCGAAGAACAACACCGGACGTGCGTCTGCCCAGGCCTCGGCGATCGCCGGCACCAGGTTGACGTCGTAGCCGTCGGTGTCCGACTTGACCAGCCGCAGGTCGTCGAAGTCGGGGTTGTCCTTGCGCAGTCGCATCGCCGACACGGTCGGCATCGCGTCGGCAGCGGAACCCTTCACGAACCGGGTGGTGCCGCCGGTGCGGACGGCCGTGGCGCCGCTGCTCCCCTCCTCGACGACCAGCAGGGCCTCGACGACCGAGACCCGCTTGTCCTGGTCGACGTTGCGGTGCAGGAACTCCAGGTAGGCGCGGTCGGCTTCGATGCACAGCACCTTGCCGTCGGCCGCGTTCAGGATCTGTACGGCGGAGTCACCGACGTTGGCGCCGACGTCGAGGACCGTCAGCGGCGGTGCCGCCTCGGCGAGCCCCTTCGCCAGTTCGACCAGGTTCTGCCCGTACAGCGGGCCCCAGGTGGCGTAGTCCGGCAGGCGGTGCGACCAGGGCAGGACCAGCTGAACGCCCTGGACCTCCCGGGTCACCGGGCGGAACGGGAACCGGTCACGGATCAACCAGCTCACCCGCCGCTTCGCAGTCGAGACCATCGCATCGGGCCGCATCATCCGCCGAGCTCCTTCTTGTGCTGCACGAGGCGACCGAGGTGCTCGATGTCGGCGTCGACCATCAACTGAGCCAACTCGGTCGCGTGGGTCTTGGCCTTCCATCCCAGCACGGAGTGCGCCTTCGACGCATCCCCGATCAGCGCATCGACCTCGGTCGGACGCTCGTAGGACTTGTCGTAGCGGACGTGGTCCTCCCAGTTCAGGCCGGCGTGGGAGAAGGCCGCCTCGCAGAAGTCGCGAACGGTCGCACCGACGCCGGTGGCCAGGACGAAGTCCTGCGGCTCGTCCTGCTGCAGCATCCGCCACATGCCTTCGACGTACTCGGGCGCGAAGCCCCAGTCGCGGACGGCGTCCAGGTTGCCCAGGTCGAGGTGGTCGGAGATGCCGAGCTTGATCGACGCCACACCGAGCGTGATCTTGCGGGTCACGAAGCTCTCGCCCCGACGCGGGGACTCGTGGTTGAAGAGGATCCCGGAGACCGCGAACAGGTCGTAGGCCTCGCGGTAGTTGATGGTCACCCAGTGCGAGTAGAGCTTCGCGGCGCCGTACGGCGACCGCGGGTAGAACACCGTCGACTCGCTCTGGGGCGGCGGGGTGGCGCCGAACATCTCGGACGTGGAGGCCTGGTAGAACCGGCAATCCAGCCGGGCAGCGCGGATCGCCTCGAGCAGTCGCAAGGTGCCGACCGCGTCCGTGGACGCGGTGTACTCGGGCAGCTCGAACGACACCTTCACGTGGCTCTGGGCGCCGAGGTTGTAGACCTCGTGCGGAGCGATGTCACGCAACTGGTTGCTCAGGCTGACCCCGTCCGTGAGGTCGCCGTAGTGCAGGTGCAGGTCGGCTGCTCCATGCAGATGATCGATCCTGCTGCGGTTCAAGGTCGACGACCGACGGACCAATCCGTGGACTTCGTACCCCTTTCCGAGCAGCAGTTCGGCGAGATAGGAACCATCCTGACCGGTGATGCCGGTGATGAGTGCGCGCTTCGTCACGGGGGCACAGTATCGTCGCGTCTCATGCGTCTCGTCGTGGATGCGGTCGTTGGGCTCCCCGGCAGCGTGGCGATCGTGCTTGAACACCTCACCAGGGGTTGGTCGGAGACCTTCCCCGAGGATGAGATCACCGTCCTGTTCGGACCGGAGAGCCACCGCTTCCCGCTCCCCGACGGCGTTCGTGCAGAAGTGCTCGAACGGCCGCGTGGACCGGTCGGTGGCCTGTGGCTGCGGTCGGTGTCGATCCGTCGCGCTGCGAAGCGACTGCGGGCGGACGCCGTCCTCGTCGGCGTACCTGCCTCTGCCCTGGCCGGCACCCGTGCTCCCCGCGGCGTGATCCTCTACGACCTCCGCTTCGAACTGCGACCCGACCAGTTCTCCCGCAAGGCCCGTATTGCCCGCACCATCTCGTGGGCATGGAGCCTGCGGATGGCGGACGGCATCTTCACCATCTCGGAGCGAACGCTCACCGACTTCCGCGACCTGCACCCGGTGCTGTCCGCCCGTGCCGTCGCAGCGCCGCTCGGCTCCGACCATGCCCTCGCGTGGAACCGCCCGCCCGCTGGCGATCGGCCCTACGCCATCGCGTTCGGGCACTTCAGCAACAAGAACGCCGACGCGGTGATTGCCGGCTGGGCGGAGTTCTGTGCGGCGTCCGGACCGGAGGGCCCGGGCTGGCTGCTCCGTCTCGTCGGCATGGGATCGGCCGACCGGGCTGCCGCCACCGAAGAAGTACGACGTCTCGGCATCGAGGAGCACGTCGAACTGATGCCGTGGCTGGACGACGAAGCGTTCCAGTCCTGCTTCACCGGCGCGGGCCTGGTCGTGTTCCCCTCGGACTTCGAGGGCTTCGGACTCCCCGCGGCGGAGGCGCTGCGCCTCGGCATCCCGACTCTCATCTCCGCCGACCCGGCTCTCGCCGAGGTCACGGGCGGTCACGCGATCACGGTCCGCTCCACCACGGCCGCAGATCTGGCGGACGGCATCCGCAGCGCCCTGGCGCTCACCCCGGAGCAGCTCGCCGCAGGCCAGTCGTTCGCCCAGGCGTTCACCTGGCGACGTACCGCCGAAATCATCAGGGCGGGGTTGCCGCACGCGGGTCGGTGACCTGCTGCTGTACTACCGTCCGACATTCCACCGCATCGGGAGAACGTGATGACCAACTCGCACGACTGCCCTGCCTGCGCGGGACCTCGCGTCCGCACGGCAGTCGCCTCCCGGGCAACCGGCCGGCGCATCAGCACCTGCCAGGACTGTGGTGTGCACTTCTGGCACGACCACGAGGACGCCGAACGCCTCGAGGCGATCGAGCTCCAGATCGAGTGGTCGGACGACGACTACAGCAACTGGGTCGACATCAAGCGCGAGCAGGTCGGACCGGAGGCCTGGCGCGAGGCGCTCGGCTGGGTCCGCGACGCCCTGCCGAACCGGCCCGCCGGCACGGCACCGGTGATGTACGACGTCGGCGCGGGTGACGGCGAGTTCCTCAGCGTCGCGCGCGACGACTTCGGCTTCTCGGTCACCGGCAACGAGATCGTCGCGGGTGCGGTGAAGCTGGCCAAGGACCGCCACGACGTCGACCTCGACCTCGGCGACCTGTCCAGCCTCGGCCACGTCGAGGACGTCGACGCCGTCACACTGTGGTGCGTGCTGGCGCATGTCACGGACACGGACCAGTTGCTCGCCGACACCCACACGATGCTGCGCCCCGGTGGCGTCCTGTTCCTGCAGACGCCGCACTGGACGAAGGCCGACACGATGGCCCACGCCGCGAAGCGCGCCACCTTCGGTCGGTTCAGCAAGGTGCCCGACCGCCGGATCGCCCAGCACCACTGGATCCTGCACACCCGCGAGAGCATCACGGCGCAGCTCACCCGACTCGGGTTCGTCGACATCGTCGCGGAGCCACGGCTGCGCTACACGCTCACGTCGGAGGCGTACATCGCCTCGATGAACCCGCCGAAGTGGTCGATCCGTCCGGCAGCCAGGTTGCTGGACCGGCTGATCGCCAGCCCGGTCGCGCCGCGCATCGTGCTCGACGTGCGGGCCCGCAAGGCCTAACGCGTCTCGCGCTCGGGGAGCGGAAGCTTCCCGAGGTAGGCCTCGGCCTCGTCGACACCTGAGCGCAGCCGAGCCAGGTCCGCGGCGACCATGGCGTCGATGGTCTCCTCGAACGTCCTCGTCGCGCGCCACCCGATCGCCGCTGCGGCGGGCTCGGGGTCCGCGACCATCACCGCAGTGTCGGCCGGCCGCACGAGCGAGGGGTCCTGGTCGACGTACCCCTCGGCACCATCGAGACCGGCAGCAACAAAGGCGCGTTCGACGAGATCCACCAACCGGCGCGGATCACCGGTGCCGATGGGCAGGTCGACGGGAACGTCGGCCGCGACCATCAGCCGGATCGCTTCGACGTAGTCGCCCGCAAAGCCCCAGTCCCGTACGACGTCGAGGTTGCCGAGGACCAGACGATCGCGTCGGCCCAGCGCGATCTCCGCCGCGCCCTGGGTGATCTTGCGGCTCACGAACGTGACTGCGCGCAACGGGCTCTCGTGGATGTAGAGACGACCGATCGATGCAGCCAGCCCGCGGTCCCGCGCGTCGCGCACCACGTCCTCGGCCGCAGCCTTGGAACGTGCGTACGGACTGGCGGTTGCGTCTCCGCTGACCTCGGCCGACGACGCCTGGAACAGGTGGACCTGTCGGCCGGTGCGGTCACGCTGCGCCAGGAGCGCCTCGACCAGGATCTCCACCGCAGTCTGGTTGACGGCCTTCGTCAGCTCGGGCTCGTGCCAACTGCGCCCGACCGAGCTCACCGCCGCCAGGTTGTAGACCTCGTCGGGCTCGACCTCGGCGACGAGCGCACGCAGGCCGACTCCGTCGCGCAGGTCGAGCGAACGCAACTCGGCGCCGGCGAGATAGACGTGACGGGGCTGGTTGTCGACAGGACCGGAGACGGTCCCGACTACGCGGATACCGTCCGCAAGGAGGGATCGCGCGAGGTAGATTCCGTCCTGCCCCGCGACGCCGGTGACGAGGGCAGTGCGCACAGGCGCGAGTGTAGGAGACGACAAACCGGCACACCTGCCGGGAGTCGACCCCCACCTTCCCGCGACGCCGTGACGCTGTGCTGGTCTAGTCGTTGGTAGGTCATCGCTGGGGGGCGGTTTCACACCATTCAGATCCTGAGGAGAATTTCATGAGTTCGGGCCCCGTAGACGTCCTGGTAGCCGGTGGCGGCGGATTCATCGGAGGACATCTCGTCGCTGATCTCCTCGCCCAGGGCAAGACCGTCCGGTCGATCGACGTCAAGCCGATCGACGAGTGGTACCAGGTGCACCCGGACGCGCAGAACGGTGTCGGCGACCTCTCGCTGCTCGCCGACGCCGAAGCGGCCACCGCGGGAGCCCGCGAGGTCTACATGCTCGCGGCCGACATGGGCGGCATGGGCTTCATCGAGAACAACAAGGCGCTGTGCATGCTGACGGTGCTCACCAGCACCCACATGCTCCAGGCGGCCAAGAAGTTCGACGTCGAGCGTTATTTCTACTCCTCGTCCGCATGCGTCTACGCCGCGGACAAGCAGACCGACACCGCCGTCACGGCGCTCAAGGAGTCCGACGCCTACCCCGCGCAGCCCGAGGACGGCTACGGCTGGGAGAAGCTCTTCTCCGAGCGGATGGCCCGCCACTTCACCGAGGACTACGGCCTCATCACCCGCACCGCCCGCTACCACAACGTCTACGGCCCCGAGGGCACGTGGACCGGCGGTCGCGAGAAGGCGCCGGCCGCGGTGTGCCGCAAGATCGCCGAGGCGGTCATCACCGGCCGCCACGAGCTCGAGATCTGGGGAGACGGCGAGCAGACCCGCAGCTTCATGTACGTCGACGACTGCGTGGACGGATCCCAGCGGATCCTGGCCAGTGGCCTCGAGGAGCCCATCAACCTCGGCTCGGCCGAGCTGGTCTCCATCAACCAGCTCTACTCGATCGTCGAAGAGATCGCCGGCATCAAGTGCGAGCGCAAGTACGACCTCAGCGCACCCCAGGGCGTGCGGGGTCGTAACTCCGACAACACGATGATCAACGAGGTCTTCCAGTGGGAGCCGTCGATCACGCTCGCCGACGGTCTGGCCAAGACCTATGCCTGGGTGTACGACCAGGTCAAGCGCGCACACGGCTGACGAGGACTGAGCAGTTGCGGATTCTGGTCCACGACCACAGCGGACATCCCTTCCAGGCCGAGCTCAGTCGCGAGCTCGCCCGTCGGGGGCATGACGTCACGCACTCGTACGTCGAGGGCTACGTGTCCGGCAAGGGCAAGCTCGAGGCCGCGCCCGGCGAGACGATCACCTTCGAGGGCATCGGCGGCGCCAAGCTGATCGACAACCAGCGGATGGCCCAGCGCCTCGTGCGCGAGACCCGCCGCGGCTTCGAACTGGTCCGCCACGTGCGCCGGGCGAATCCCGACATCACGATGATGTCGAACGTGCAGATCCCGACCCTGGTGATCTTCGCGCTCGCCATGGCCGTGCTGCGCAAGCCGTGGGTGCTGTGGCACCAGGACGTCTACGCCATCGCGGTGAAGTCGTTCAGCGGCAGCAAGCTGCCGAAGCACTTCGCCGCCGTGGCGTGGGCCTTCGAGGTCGCCGAGCGCTGGTGCTCCCGGCGCGCTGCAGCGATCGTCGTGATCGCCTCGTCCTTCGTCCCCGTCCACGAGAAGTGGGGTACGGCGGACAAGGTCACCGTGATCCCGAACTGGGCGCCGCTCGACGAGATCGTGCCGGTCGACCGGAAGAACGACTGGGCCACCGAGAACAACGTCGACGACGTCCGCACCCTGCTCTACTCCGGCACGCTCGGCCTCAAGCACAACCCCGAACTCCTGGTCCACCTCGCGAAGGCGACCGCCGACGCCGGCCAGCCGGTCCGACTGGTCGTCGTGAACTCCGGCCCCGCGGTCGACGTACTGCGTGCGGAAGCGGAGCGGCTGGACGTGCCGATCACCCTGCTGCCGTTCCAGCCCTATGAACGCTTGCCGGAGGTGCTCGGCAGCGGCGATGTCCTCGTCGTCCTGCTCGAGAAGGAGGCCGGGGCGTTCTCGGTCCCGTCCAAGACCCTGTCCTACCTGTGCGCCGGACGGCCGGTGTTGGGCCTGATGCCGGCCGAGAACCTCGCTTCCTCCCTCGTGACCCGTGCGGGCGGGCTCGTACTGCCGCCTGAAGGGGCCTCCGTGGCCGAGGCCGGTGCCTGGCTGGTCCAGGTCCTCCAGGACGACGAGATGCGCACCGAACTCGGCGAGGCCTCCCGTGATCTCGCGGAGCAGGAGTTCGCCCTCGACGGCTGCGCCACGAAGTTCGAGGGACTCCTTCGCACCCATGTTCGAGCGCGTGGAACGGGTTCGTCCCGCCTCAGCTGAAGGTCTCACCTTTAATCCTGCAAGTGATTCGTACCCCATCGCCCACTCGCTCGTTGGGCTGGGTGCAGGGTCCCCCACCCCGCATCGGGACGACCACAACTCGGGTCTGGTCTGTGGCAGGAGGTATCAGTTGAAGAAGCGCGCGTTCGACGTCGTCGTGATCAGCCTGGCCGCCGTCGTTTGGGTACCCGTGGTGGCCGTGGCCTCCATGGCCGTGCTCCTCTTCTCAGGTCGACCCATCTTCTATCGCTCCCGCCGCTGGGTGGGCCCGACGACCGTCATCGAGATGGTCAAGCTCCGCGTGATGGTGCGCGACGCCCACAAGGTCACGGCCCCCGTCGACAGCGGCCGGTTCCTCAACACCCCGCACGACTCCCCGCTCTACACTCCGATCGGCCGCGTGCTCGACCGGCTCGGGCTCAACGAGATCCCCCAGTTCGTGCACGTCCTCAAGGGCGAGATGAGCATCGTCGGCGCCCGCCCCCTGACCGATGTCGTTCGCGGTGCACTCACCGACCAGCACGCCGACATCGACTCGCGCTGGGAGACCCCGGCCGGTCTGACCGGACTGCCGCAGCTCGTCGGACGGTGCTCGCTGACCGACGACCAGCGCCTGGCCCTGGAGTCGGCGTACTCCCGTCAGAGCGCAGCCAGCCCGAGCATCGCGCTCGACTTCAAGATCCTGCTGTTCACGGTCCTCGTCACCTTCGGTCTCCGCAAGCCGATGTCGTTCGACGAGGCCCTCCAGCTCGCGGCCCCGCGCCGCCAGCGCACGACGGTGCACATGTCCGACCTGGCGCCCCAGCACTACGGCGCCGAGGCCGACGTCGCCTGAGGGCCGCTCGGCCAACGACCAGACGAAACAGAACGGCGGCGCACCCCGAGGGGTGCGCCGCCGTTTCTGCTTTCCGGCCGGTGGGCCGGTCAGCGCATCTGGATCGCGACCTGGCCGAAGTAGTACCAGGAGTGGGCCAGGACGTCGTACTCACGCTGGTAGGCGGAGCAGTAGTTCTCCAAGGCCTGGAACTCGTTGAGCACCGATGAGAACTCGTCGAAGACCACGATCGTGCCGGGCACCAGCAGGGCGTTGAGGCGGGTCAGGACGTAGAGCGCCGAGGAGTAGAGGTCAGCGTCGATGTGAACGATCAACTGCGACTCGGGCGTGAACTTCTCCAGGAACGGGTCGACGCTCTCCTGGAACCAGCCGGCGATGAACTCGACGCGGTCGTCCTCGATGTCCGGCAGGGCGCCGTTGACGTCGAAGTGCGCCTTGACCATCTTGTTGTCGAACCGCTTCCAGGTCTCGGGCAGACCCTCGAAGGAGTCGAACCCGTAGAACCGGGAATCCGCGTTCTTGTTGAGGTTGGCCCAGTGACGCAGCGAGTTGCCCTCGAACACCCCGAACTCGAGGTAGTCGACCGGGTTGTCGCCGATCAGCGTCTCGTGGAGGTGGTCGTACATCTCTTCGCGGTGGTCGAAGGCCGGCGTGCCTGCCGGGACGTGCTCACGGCGCCACGTCTCGATCTTGGGCAGGTTGACGATGGTGTCCAGCCGGAGGCTGTCTCTGCCCACCTTGGCAATGACAACCTTCGACTTGAGGCGAGCATTCGCCATGGCGCGCTGAACTGCAGAAGGCATGTGGGGTCACTCCGCGCGGCGATGTCGGGAGGGCGCCGCTTCCGGCAGAAGCATAAGGGCTGCCGGACCGCTCCACCTGAACTTGGACAGGGTTGGTCAGCCGAACCGATCGGGTGGCGTGATCAGCGGGTCACGAGCGCGGTCTTCGCGGCCGGTTTCTTCTTGTCGGAGGTCATCCGCACCTGGATGGCAAGCAGGATCGCGGGCGCCATGGGCACCCAGAGGGTCCGGTCCTCGAGGCCGGGGAACGTCGGCGTGATGGCGATGAACGCCCACACGACGTACCCCAGACGCCGGTTCGGATGGTTGCCGATGATCGGGCGCGCCAAGGTGAACAGCACCAGGAAATAGCCGAGCAGGCCGATCACGCCGACGCTCGAGGCGACCCCGAGCACGACGTTGTGGACGTACAGCGCTTCCGAGAACCCGTTGCCGACCAACGGATGCTGCAGGAACAGGTTGATGCCGAAGTCCTGGGCCTCGGTGCGGGCCCGGTCGGCGCCGATCGCGTCGGCCGAGCCGGCAAGGCGGGCCAGCGCCGACCCCTCGCCCGAGTTGCCGATGACGAAAGGAAGCGAGAAGACGAACAGCGCGCCCAGGATGGCGAGCACGAAACCCTTGAGGGCGGAGCGCTCGACGAAGGGGATCATCAGTACCAGTCCGGCGATCACGGCGGCCGCCGCGCGGCTACCGCTCGCCAGAACGGAGCCGACACTCGCAGCCATCGCCAGCGCCACCAGGGCGCGGTACCAGACCGCGTCGTTGCGACGCCAGAGGTACATCAGGGTCGCGAACGCCATCACGCCGGCGCCACCGAACTCGTTCGTGTGGTGGGACAGGCCCTGGTAGCGGTTGCCGACCGCACCGCCGATCGGCGCGTAGGCGATGCTGATCATCTGCCCCGCGACGTAGCTCCAGAGGAGGACGTCGATCATCTTCCAGGTCGGTGCCCACAACGCGAACAGGCCGAGCAGGCCGAGGATGACGACCAGCCACTGCACGAACTGAATGGCGCTGAACAGCGGATCCGGGGAGAACAGGGTCGACAGCGTGCCCGTGATCAGGATCAGCGAGATGCCGATCGTGTAGGCCAGCGGCAGTCGCAGGGAGCGCCGCAAGAGCGTCGGGACCAGGAGCATCACCGCGAGGCCGAACAGGAGGTCCGTGGGCGTGATGGGGCTTTCCGCGCCGCCGGGCGCAATGCCCTTGTTCATGGGCGCGGTGGCGAACGCCCCCATCATCGCGAAGAAGGCGAGCCGCTCCCGGCCGAGCACGGCCAACAGGAGCAAGAGGACAGCCAGCATGCCCGCGGCGACGGCCGCGATCGGGCCGCGGGCCGCGATGTAGACGAGGCCGAGCGCGACCAGGACCAGGAGGCCGGTGACCAGGCGCGTTTCGAGGACGCCGGTCGTGCCGTCACCGGACGGCGCCTTCGGCGGCCGCGCGACTGTCTGGTTCGGCACTGGTCTCCTCTGCACGGGGGTCGTCTCACGGGACGACCGGGGCGAGTCTAACGGTGCGTGCGCCCCGTGCGAGGGAGTGTGTTCATCCCCCGGCGAACGGCGGCAGGAACTCCACCGTGTCCCCCGGGCGTACGACGACCTCGGCCGGGTCTCCGGACGACACCGGACGGTCACCGATCAACACCGAGCACGCCTTGACGACGTCGGGAAGGCGGCCGTCCGGGTGGCGACGCACGATCTCGGCGACCAGTTCGGTCAGCGAGACCGGGCCCGGGACATCGATGTCCTCCTCGGGCACTCCGGCAGCAGATCGTGCGGCCGCCCAGTAGCGGACCCGGATGACCTGCATCTCATTCACCGTGCTGTCCTTCCCCGTTGCACCATTGTTTCGGTATCGTCCCCCATAGGAAAACCGGCCGGGGCCCAGCGTTGCGTTTCGGTCTCACACCCGGCACGCGCCCAAGCGCTGCCAGTGAGGAGACCAGAGTGAGCACTCTTCTGCTTCTGACCAGCGCGTTGCAACCGTCGGCCGAAGTTCTGCCCGGTCTCGCCCTGCTCGGCCACCACGTCAAGATCCTGCCTGCCGAGGGCAGCGCCCTCCTCGAGGCGCCCGAGTCCGATCTGGTGCTCGTCGACGGCCGTCACGACCTGGCCAGTTCCCGCGACCTGTGCCGCCTGATCCGCACCACCGGCACCGACGTACCCGTGATCCTCGTGGCCACCGAGGGTGGTCTGGCCGTGGTCAACCACGACTGGGGCATGGACGACGTCGTGCTGCACACCTGTGGCCCTGCCGAACTCGAGGCCCGGATCAAGCTGGCCATCGGCCGTCTCGCCGCCGCCCGCGACGCCGCCGACCCCGATGCCCACGTGATCCGCTCTGGTGAGGTCGTCGTCGACGACGCGACGTACACCGCGAAGGTCGGCGGACGAGTGCTCGACCTGACGTTCAAGGAGTTCGAGCTCCTCAAGTTCCTCGCCCAGCACCCGGGCCGGGTGTTCAGCCGCCAGCAGTTGCTGCAGGAGGTCTGGGGCTACGACTACTTCGGTGGCACGCGCACCGTCGACGTCCACGTGCGTCGGCTGCGCGCCAAGCTCGGCCCCGAGAACGAGACGCTCATCGGGACCGTGCGCAACGTCGGCTACCGCTTCGTGCTCCCGTCGAAGGACGCCGAGGCCGACGCAGCGCGGATGGCTGAGCGCAACACACTCGACGCCTAGTCTCCGGCGTCTAGTCTGCGGCGTCGGGCTGCTCGTCGAAGTGGTCGCTGGTGTGCATCAGCCGGACGATCTCGTCCCTGAGGTCGGGGCCGATCTCGCCCCAGCCCTCCTTGTAGCCGTAGACCGACGCCAGTGAACGCGCGTCGTAGTCGCCGTTGAAGATGTCGACGTCGGCACACGTGATCAGAGCCGGGTGGGCGACGCCAACGGCGGCCGAGATCCGGGTCAGTTCCTTGCGCATCGTCCGGAGGTAGACGCCGGCCCGGTCCGCCTTGGACGTGACGTCGAGGCCGCGGACCAGCCACGGGTTCTGCGTCGCCACGCCGGTCGGGCAGTGGTCGGTGTGGCACTTCTGCGCCTGGATGCACCCGATCGAGAGCATCACCTCCCGCGCCACGTTGATCATGTCGGCGCCGAGCGCGAACGCGACCACTGCGTTGTCGGGCAGTCCAAGCTTCGCGGAGCCGATGAAGGTGATGTCGTCGGTGAGCCCGAGTTCGGCGAAGGTGCCGTAGACCCGGGAGAAGCCCATCCGGTACGGCAGCGACACCGAGTCGGCGAAGATCAGCGGCGCTGCGCCGGTGCCCCCTTCACCGCCGTCGAGGGTGATGAAGTCGACGCCCCGGTCCCGCGGCGACATCAGTCGGGCGAGGTCCTCCCAGAAGTCCATCGCGCCCACGGCCGACTTGATGCCGACCGGCAGGCCGGTTTCAGCGCCGAGCATCTCGACGAAGTCGAGCATCGAGTCGACGTCGTGGAACGCCGTGTGCCGCGACGGCGAGGAGCAGTCCTTGCCCTCCGGGATGCCACGGATGGCCGCGATCTCCGGGGTCACCTTCGCCGCTGGCAGGAGTCCACCGAGACCGGGCTTGGCACCCTGGCTGAGCTTGATCTCCAGCGCCTTGACCGGTGCCGAGTCGATCATCGCCTTGAGCTTGTCGAGCGAGAAGTTGCCCGCATCGTCACGGCAGCCGAAGTACGCCGTACCGATCTGGACGATCAGGTCGGCGCCGTTGCGGTGGTACGGCGAGATCGATCCCTCGCCGGTGTTGTGCAGGCAGCCCGCGGACGCCGCGCCCTTGTTGATCGCGGTGATCGCGTTCGAGGACAGCGAACCGAAGCTCATCGCCGAGACGTTCACGACCGACTCCGGGCGGAACGCCTTGGCTCTCCCCCGTGGTCCGCCCAGCACCTTCGCGCTCGGCAGCGTCCAGTTGTGGTCCTGGTCGCTCGGGAGCTTGTCGGCGAAGGTGCGCTGCTTGATGTACGCATGCCCCTGGGTGTGCTCGACGTCGAGGTCGGTGCCGAAGCCGAAGTAGCTGTTCTGCTCCTTGCTCGACGCGTAGATCCAGGTGCGCTGGTCGCGACTGAACGGCCGTTCCTCGTCGTTGCCCGTGACGATGTACTGCCGCAGTTCCGGACCGATGGTCTCCAGCCAGTACCGGGCGTGAGCCACGACCGGAAAATTGCGCTGAAGAGCGTGCTTCTTCTGGACGAGGTCGCGTACGGCGACCGCGCCGAGGGCCACGGCTGCCCCACTCACCGCGTGGCTGAGTTTCATGGGGCAGTCCTACCGTGTCGTGGTGTCGCATGTAAACGGTCTGTCACGGTCGAGTTCCGGGGCGCACACCACTGCGCGATAGCGTCGACACGTGGCCATCGACGACCTGCTCACCGGCGAGACCGCTCTCGCTGCCATCGCCGAGGTGCGCCGGGCCTGTCGTGAGTACGACGGTGCGGACCCCCTCGACGAGGCCGCCCACCTGCGCCTCAAGCACCACGGCCTGAACGGACTGGACGCCTGGGTGACCCGCGACGGGTTCGCCCTGCGCCGCGGGGAGGAAGTCGACCTCGCGGTCGCCCCGGAGGCCCGCGGGCACGGCACCGGCGGTGCGCTCGCCGGCCTCGCCTGCGCTGCGCCGGGGGCGCTGGCGGCGTGGTCCCACGGCGACCACCCCGCGGCCGTCACGCTCGCCGGGCCCCTGGGATTCGCCCGGACGAGGGAACTCTGGGTGATGCGCCGACCGACCGCCGTACCGCTTGCGGCGGCGGAGCCGCCCGCTGACGTGTCCATCCGCGACTTCGGCTCCGGCGATGCCGCCGCATTCCTGGCCGTCAATGCGGCCGCCTTCGCCCACCACGCCGAGCAGGGCGACCTCGACGTCGACGGCCTGGAGGAACGGATGGCCGAGCCGTGGTTCGACCCGGCTGGTTTGCTGCTGGCCGTCGACCGTGGCGGGCGCCTGCTCGGCTTCCACTGGACCAAGCAGCACGACGCGTCGACCGGCGAGGTCTATGTCGTCGGCGTGTCGCCGGACGCGCAGGGACGAGGGCTGGGGCGCGCGCTGACCGTTGCGGGCCTGCACCACCTCGCCTCGCGAGGGGTCGAGGAGGTGCTGCTGTACGTCGAATCGGACAACACCGCGGCACGCCATTTGTACGACGGAATCGGCTTCACGCACGCTCCGACGGACACGCACGTGCAGTACCGCCGCTCGGACGTTCTGGAACATGCACCGTAACCCCGACGGGCATGAGTAGATTTACCCTTCATGAGTTCGTTCACCGACGGCGAGCCCGAGTCCGAGGACTCCGGGCATGCCGACGCACCCTCGGGGCGCGGTCGCGGACGACGCAACCGTCTGTGGCGCCGCAACGACCAGGACGCGCCGGCTGTCGCTGAACTCGAGCCCGACGAGATCCAGGAACTCCTCCGACGCAGCCACACCGCTGCCGTCCTCGACACCGGCGAGGACGCCCACCCGAGCGCTCCGGCGCTCCACGACCCGGACGGCCTCGTCCCCGAGGACCCGGACAACATCGTCGCGCGCGTCGCTCACCGGGCCCACCCTGTCGCCGACGCGACGCCGGACACCGACGACGTCGATTGGGGCTCGCTGGTCAGCCCGGCGGCGCTGACGGGGTCCGAACCCGACGAGTTCGAACCGCCGGTCGTTCCGACGGACCCGGCGACGGGTGCGCACTCCGGTACTGCCGACTGGGCGGACGTGATCGACCGTGCGGTGGGCCGTCGGATCGCCGACCTGCCCGTCGAGGAGCCCGTCGACATCGAGGCCGTCGCAACCGGACGGGGCCTGTCGGAGCGCCTTGAGCGCCTGCGGGTGGACCCGCCGGTCGAGAGCCCCGCGACCGCCGACGACGCAACGGCTGACGTGGCCCCGCCTGCGGCGCCCGTCGACGAGGAACCGATCGACCCGAACGACTGGTCCGCGATCATCTCCCGCGCCACACGGCGCCCGACGAGCGATCCGCTCACCGACCCGCTGGAGCCCACGCCCGCAACGCTGCCCCTCGGGATCCTCGACGAGCCGACGACGGCTCCGGTCGAACGGGAGGCCACTGAGGTCGAGGTGTCCGACGTCGGAGCAGACGAGGACGTCGCTGAGCCCGAGGTCGTCGCTGAGCCCGTGATCGACTTCCTGGCGCCGGAGACCGTGGTCGAGGACGCTGCGATCGAAGACGCTGCGATCGAAGACGCTGCGGCCGAGGAGCCCGTGGAGTCCGTTCTCGATGAGCCTGCGGTCGATCTGTTCACGACGCACGAGCCCGAAGCGGGCGAGGCGCCGGAACCGGAGCACGAAGAGCGTTCGCTCGGCGACCGTGTCAGCGACGAGGTCGCCGGCCAACGCGTGATCGCAGCCGCCGTCGACGGAGGCTTCGCCGAACCCATCCCCGCCCCTGCGCCCAAGGGCCTGGCCCGGTTGCGCCGTCGCGGCACCGGCCCCAGCGCGGCACCCAAGCCGGACGCGCGGATCATCCCGGACTTCGTCGATGCCCCGATGCTCGAGGAGCCGATCCCCAACGCCGACGGTCCGCGCGAGATCCCGCGTCGACCCTCCGAGGTGCTCGCGCACGCCCGCGCCGAGATCGAGGCCGAGCTGACCCCGACCGTCGTACCGACGGACGGCGACGAAGCAGCCGGCACCGTGCCGGAAGGCCCGGACAATGCTGAAGTCGTGGCAGCGCTCGCCGCCCGCCTCCGCCGGGATGCCGAGATGGCCGCGGCCGAACAAGCCGCCGAACGACTCGTCGCCGAGGAAGCCGCGCAGCGGGCCAACGTCGCCCGCGCCGAGGCCGACCGCCTCGCCCAGGAGCAGGCCGAGACCGCGGCGACGGCGCACCGCGCGCGGATCGAAGCCGAAGAGCTCGCCCGTGCCGAGTTCACCGCCCGCGAAGCTGCCGAGCGCGCCGCCCGTGAACGCGCCGAGTCTGCCGATGCCGAGACGGCCCGCCGCGAAGAGGCCGAGCGCCACGCGATCGAGCAGGCCGAGCGGGCCTCGACCGCGCACGCCGAGCGCTGGGCCGCCGAGGACCGGGCCCGCGAACAAGCTGACCTCGCCGCCGCGGCCGCCGCCGCCCGTCAGGTGGCCGAGACCGCGGCCGAGCAGCACGCCGCGACCGCCCGCCAGGCCCACGACGACCGCGCCATCGCCGAGGACCGCGCGCGGGTCATGGCCGAGGCCGCCGCAGTCAGCGCCGCCGAACACGCCGAGTTCGCGCGCCGGATGCTCGAGGAGCGCGCAGCGACCGAGCGCACCTCTGCCGAGATCGCCCAGGCCCGCGCCCTCGCCGAGGACGCCGCCCGTCAGCAGGCCGCGCTCGCCCAGGAAGCCCACCGGGCCGCTGAAGCAGCCGAAGACCGCGCCCGGCTGCTCGCCGAGCAGGCCGCCGCCAGCGCCGAGGAGCATGGCGCGCTCGCCCGCCAGGCCGTCGAGGGCCGCGCCGCTGCCGAGCAAGCTGCCGCGGACCACGCGCGCCTCGCCCAGGACGCCCACGAGTCCCGTCGGGCAGCCGAGCAGGCCGCCCTCGAACAGGCCGACCTCGCCCGGATCGCGCTCGAGACAGCCGAAGCGGCCGAACGCCGTGCCGAGGAAGCCGCCGCGCGCGCCGAGGTGCAGGTCGCGGCCCGCGTGGCAGCAGACGAGTCCGCAACGCAGCAGGCACAGCGAGCCGAGCAGGCCCACGAGGCACGGCGCCTAGCCGAGGTGGCTGCCCGCGAGCAACTCGAGCTGGCCAGTGAAGCGCAGGCGGCAGCAGCGTCCGCCCACGCCTCCGCCGCCGCCCTGGCCGAGGAGAACCGTGCTGCGACCGAGGCGCTGACCCTCGCGGCCGAGTTCGCCGCCGGTGCAACCCAGGCCCGCATCGATGCCGAGACCCGGGCAGCAGCAACGCTGGCCGAGCTCGAGGCGTCGGCCGTCGTCCACACGCAGGCGGTGAACAGCCTGCAGTCCGAACTGCTCCAGGCGCAGGAGACCGCCCTGGAGCACGCCCGGGCCCGCGCCGAGGCCGAGGCCGTGGCCGCCGCGCAGACGCAGGCGCGCGCCGAAGCCGAAGCCCTCGCCGCCGAGCAGGTGCGCGCACGAGCGGACGCCGAGGCACGCGTCACCGAGATCGCCCACGAGCGCGAGCAGGCGGTCACGGCCGCCGCACTCGCTCGCGCCGAAGCCGACGCCCTGGCCGCCGAACAGGCAGCTGCGCGCGCCAACGCCGAGACCCACGCCGCCGAAGAGGCAGCCGCACGCGCCAACGCCGAGATCGTCGCCGCCGAGGAGGCGCGCGCACGCGCCGACGCCGAAGCACGCGCAGCCGAGCTCGCCCAGGAACGCGAGCAGGCCGTCGCCGAAGCAGCAACCTCCCGCGCCGAAGCCGAAGCGCTCGCAGCGGAGCGGGCCGCAGCGCGCACCGCTGACGAGTCGCGGGCCGCCGAACTCGTCCACGATCGTGAACTGGCCGCGGCCGAAGCCGCGACGGCCCGGGCCCAGGCGGAGGCACTCGCCGCCGAGCAGGCAGCCGTCCGTGAAGCTGCTGAAGCCCGCGCCGCGGAACTCGCCGAGGAGCGGGACCGCGCCGTCGCTGAAGCCGAGCGCGCTCGTGCCGCTGCCGAGGCGAACGCCGCCGAGCAGGCAGCCGCCCGTGAAGCAGCCGAAGCCCATGCCGCCGAGCTGGCCCGGGAACGCGAACAGGCCATCGCCGATGCGGCGGCGTCCCGCGCCGAAGCCGAGGCCAAGGCCGCTGATCTGGCCGAACAGGTCGCCCAGATCAGGGCCCGGGTGAATGCGGTCCCCGTCGTACCGGACGAACCCGCCGTCGTGGCGGAGCCAGCGGCCTTCGCCGAGCCCGTCGTTGACGCCGCGGACACTGAAGACGCCGAAGCCGACGTCATCGTCGACGCCGAGCCCGAGGTCGCGCAGCTCTCCCTGGTCGAACAGTGGCGTGCCGGGTCCACGACGGACCTCGGCCCGATCGACGAGACCGACGAACTCATCGACGTCGACACCGAGGACGGCGACCACGACGGCGACCAGGAGACCACCGTCGCAGCCAGCCTGATCGACCAGTGGCGGGCCTCGGCCACCGAGCCCGAGGCCGTCGACGAAGCGCCGGTGGACGAGCCCGTCGAGGAGCCGGAGCCCGTCGAGGAGCCGGAGCCCGTCGAGGAGCCGGAGCCCGTCGAGGAGCCGGAGCCCGTCATCGAACCGGAGCCCGTGGACGAGGTCGTCCTCGACGAGCCGGAGCCCGTCATCGAGCCGGAGCCCGTGGACGAGGTCGTGGCCGACGAGCCCGAGCTCACCGAGGAGCCCGTCGAGGAAGCGCCGATCGAGGAGCCGGAGCGCACCGATCACGCGACCGCCGTCATCGCCGCGGTCAGCGCCGCCCCGGCCACCAAGGGGATCCCGTTCCACGCCAAGCGCGGCAACGACAGCCTCGGCCCGATCGCGATCCTCGCGGCCCTTGCCTGTGCCGCCGTGGTCGCCCGGATGGCCATCATCGGCACCCTGCGCGACGACATCGCCCTCAGCGGCACCATGACCGCGGCCGCGGCGATCCTGCTGATGTACGCGCTCAGGATGAGCAACACCTCGCGCAGCGTCCACATCGACGAGGCCGGCGTGCTCAAGGTGACGGTCGGCGACACGAACAGCCGGTTCGACCTGACCAGCCCGAACACCAAGATCGAGCAGACCGGAACGCCTGGCCAGCGCAACTGGCGGGTCCTCATCCTGCGGCGCAGCATGTCCCCGGTCTCCATCGATTCGCGGATGGTCGACGCCCACACCTTCATGGAGGCTCTGCGACAGTGGAAACCGGACCTCTAGACACTGACCCGGTGACCTCGCTCCGGGCGGAGCGGGACGCTCTTGCACGCCGCTGCGCCGACGCCGAGGCAGAGGTACGACGTCTCGGCGACGAGCTCACGTCCGCGCGCGCCCAGATCGCCGCCCAGATCGCCGCGCAGGTGGCCGCCGAGTCGGAGGCCGGTTCCCTCTCGCTGTTCGACGGTGACGCCGCGGGCGATCGACTGACCGGCGACGGCAGCGACCCCCGCGTGCTGTCCCTCATCCTGGGCGCCACGGCGGTGGTGGCCGGCATGGTGACGCTGCTGGCGATGCTCAACGGCAAGCTGGGCAGCATCTTCGGGCTCGCGATGCTCGCGCTCACCGTCGGCCTGGCCTGGGGCGCGGCACGCACCCGCATCGTGCCCATCGAGGTCGAGGTCGTCCGGGGCGTCGTCTACGTCAAGCACGGCGAGTCGACGCACCGCTTCGACGTGAAGAAGCCGGACACCCAGGTGCTCGTGTTCGGCCGCCCCGGCGAGTCCGACTGGGCTGTGCACTTCCCGCGTCGCGGCATGGACCCGTTCGTCATCGACGCGTCGATGGTCGACCCGCAGGGTTTCCTGCGGGAGCTCCGGGAGTACCGCCCCGAGATCTGAGGCTCAGCCCAGAGCCGCGCGCACCTTGTCGGCGATCTCGAGTACGGCGGCGCGACTGGTGCGGCCGACGCCCACGATGTTGAGGAAACCGTGGATCTGGTCGACGTACCGGCGCATTTCCACCTTCACTCCGGCGTCGGACAACCGGCGCGCGTACGCCTCACCCTCGTCGCGCAGCGGGTCGAAGCCTGCGGTCACGACGTACGCCGGCGCGAGCCCGGTCGGCAGTTCTGCACCGAGGAGGTGCACCCGCTCGTTCGCCAGGTCCGCGGCGGACGGGAGATAGGTGCGATCGACCATCGCCATGTAGTCGGCCGTGAGGAAGAGGTCCTCGCCGAAGAGGCGGAGGCTCTCGGTGTCGCGCCCCGGCCAGGTGCAGGGGTAGAACAGCAACTGGAACGCCAGCGGGAGACCAGCGCGCGCAGCCGCGATGGCCGTCCACGCCGCCACGGCGCCTCCTGCCGAATCGCCGGCCACTCCGATCCGGGTCGGATCGACGCCGAGTTCATCCGCGTGCTCGAACAACCAGCGGACCGCAGCCTCGGCGTCATCGAAGCCGCCCGGGAAGGGGCGCTCGGGGCCCAGGCCCCACTCGATCGCCAGTACCGGGACGCCGGACTTCTCCGCCAACACGCGACAGGGTGCGTCGTGGCTGTCGAGGTCGCCGTACAGGAAGCCGCCGCCGTGAAAGAACAGCAGCACCGGGCGGCCCGCGGTGGCGGAGTGCGGGCCATGCGGGAGATAGTGCCGCGCGGGAAGCCCCGCGACCGTGAGGTCGCGGACGGCACCGATCGGCTGGGTACCGCCCACGATCGTCGCGTTGGCCAACATGTCGGCGCGGCCGACCGCGATGTCCGGCACGTCCACCATCGCTGGCTTGCGCGCCAACCGCTGCACCCGCAGCATCAACTGCAGGTCGGTGGCGAGCGTCTGTCCGTCGAGCACGAGCGGGCGTCCTGACAGCACGCGCTGTGCTCTCTCGGGGAGCCCCATGATCGACTTCAGGAAACGTGTCTCGACGGCGGTCTGCAGACTCACGCGCATCAACCTACTGACGACATCGGGCTGCGACCACCCCGCTCGTGGTCACCTTCCGTTCACCCTGAACTGCCACACTCGATTCATGTCCACCGAGCAGCACCCTGTCCCCGCGACCCCCGAGGCGCCCGTCCTCTCGGCCGTCCCCTCCTACGTGCCCTCACCCGCACTGGAGGAGACGATTGCGGCGGCCGCTGACCGGTTCCTGGACCGGGAACTCTCCTGGCTCCACTTCAACGAGCGGGTGCTCGAACTGGCGGAGGACGAAGAACTCCCCCTCCTCGAGCGGGCCCGCTTCCTGGCCATCTTCACCAGCAATCTCGATGAGTTCTTCATGGTCCGGGTGGCCGGCCTCAAGCGCCGGATCGCAACCGGCCTGGCGGTTCGGGCAGCGAGCGGAATGATGCCGCGTGAGGTGCTCGAGGCGATCTGGTCCCAGACGTCCGACCTCAGCCGCCGGCAGACCGACATCTTCCACCACCAGATCGTGCCTGCCCTGCGCGACGAGGGCATCGAACTGGTCCGCTGGGCCGATCTCGAACGCGATGAACAGAAGTTCTGCAAGCGACTCTTCAAGGAGCGCGTGTTCCCGGTCCTGACGCCGCTCGCCGTCGACCCGGCCCACCCATTCCCCT
The DNA here is from genome assembly GCF_014108865.1 of Nocardioides sp. WS12. Taxonomy (NCBI): domain Bacteria; kingdom Bacillati; phylum Actinomycetota; class Actinomycetes; order Propionibacteriales; family Nocardioidaceae; genus Nocardioides; species Nocardioides sp. WS12. The sequence continues at coordinate 4,934,347 of NZ_CP053928.1, forward strand.
ACATTTCGGGCCTTTCGCTCAATCTCGCGGTCCTGATCCGCAATCCGAAGTCCGGCAAGGAACTCTTCGCGCGCGTGAAGGTGCCGTCGAACTTCGACCGCTTCGTCTCCCTCGGCAACGCCCGTTTCGTCCCGCTCGAAGACGTCATCGGCGCCCACCTCGGCCGGCTGTTCCCCGGCATGGACGTGCTCGAGGTGCACACCTTCCGGGTCACCCGCAACGAGGACCTGGAGGTCGAGGAGGACGACGCCGAGAACCTCCTCGCGGCACTGGAGAAGGAACTGCTCCGCCGCAAGTTCGGCCCGCCGGTGCGTCTGGAGGTCGAGGAGTCGATCGACCCGTCGGTGCTCGAACTGCTCGTCTCCGAACTTGACGTGACCGAGGAAGAGGTCTTCCGGCTCCCGGGTCCGCTCGACCTGCGTGGGCTGCACTCGATCGCCGACCTGCCGCGCGAGGACCTGAAGTACCCCTCGTACGTGCCGGTCACCCACACCCGGCTGGCCGAGGTGGAGTCGGCTGCACCGGTCGATGTCTTCAAGGCGTTGCGGCGCCGCGACGTCCTGCTGCACCACCCCTACGACTCGTTCGCGACGTCCGTGCAGCGGTTCATTGAGCAGGCCGCCGCGGACCCCCACGTGCTGGCGATCAAGCAGACGCTCTACCGGACCTCCGGTGACTCGCCGATCATCGACGCCCTCATCGATGCCGCCGAGGCCGGCAAGCAGGTGCTGGTGCTGGTCGAGATCAAGGCGCGCTTCGACGAACAGGCCAACATCCGCTGGGCCCGAAAGCTCGAGCAGGCGGGCTGTCACGTCGTCCACGGCCTGGTCGGACTCAAGACCCACTGCAAGCTCGCCATGGTGGTCCGCGACGAGCCCGAGGGCATCCGGCGCTACACCCACATCGGTACGGGCAACTACAACCCGAAGACCTCCCGCACCTACGAGGACCTCGGCCTGCTCACGACGAACGAGGCCATCGGCGAGGACGTCGCCCACCTGTTCAACAACCTGTCCGGCTGGTCACGCAAGGCGACGTACGAGGAACTGCTGGTGGCGCCGGATTCCGTGCGCAGCGGCCTGATCGACCAGATCCATGCCGAGATCGCGCACCACCAGGCGGGGCGGCCCGCCGGTGTCCGGATCAAGGCGAACTCCATCGTCGACGAGCCGCTCATCGACGCGCTCTACCTCGCCTCCTGCGAGGGCGTGCGCGTCGAGCTGCTCGTCCGCGGCATCTGCGCGCTGCGCCCCGGTGTCCCCGGGCTGAGCGAGAACATCAAGGTCCGCTCCATCCTCGGTCGGTTCCTGGAGCACAGCCGGATCTTCGACTTCGAGGGCGGCGGCGAGCCCGTCACCTGGATCGGCTCCGCCGACATGATGCACCGCAACCTGGACCGCCGGGTCGAGGTGCTGGTCCGACTCCCCGCGCAGAGTCGCGACGAGGTACGACGCCTGCTGGACCTCGCCTTCGCGCCCACCACCCAGGCCTGGGAACTCGGCGCGGACGGCCAATGGAAGCGCAATGACGGCGAAATTCACCTCCAGGAGACCCTGATCGAGGCCCAGCGGCATCGCCGACTTTTGCTCTGATCCTGCGGTCGTGGGCGCCTCGCGCGGGCGGCCAAACCCCCTCTGACCTGCCCGAACACGGAGAGGGTGCACCGTTGCGCCATTGAGCGTGGGACGTGCCACACTGTCTGCGGTGCTGGGGGTTTGCGTTCATCCGAACGTTTCCCCCTAGCATGAAGCCGTTCGTCTCCGCCTCAACGGGAGTACTTGTGGGTCTGCGTCTACGTCCGGTCGATAACTCCTTCTACGTACTCTTCGCGGAGTCGGCTCAGCATCTGGTGGGTGGAGCCGAGCTCCTCGCCGAAATGCTGTCCGACGACTCCGACAAGGCCGACGTCGCCGAGCGCATGCGCGCCGCCGAACACGCCTGCGACGAGACCACGCACTCGATCGTCAAGAAGGTGAACAGCACCTTCGTCACCCCCTTCGACCGCGAGGACATCTACGCGCTCGGGTCGGGCCTCGACGACTGCATGGACATGATGGACGAGGCCGTCGACCTGATCCTGCTGTACGAGGTCAAGACGCTGCCGCCGGAGCTCTCCGAGCAGGTCGAGGTGCTCCAGCGCTGCGCCGAACTGACGACTGCGGCCATGCCGCGCCTCCAGTCGATGCAGTCACTCGACGACTACTGGATCGAGATCAACCGCCTCGAGAACACCGGTGACCGCAATCACCGGCGGACCCTGGCCAAGTTGTTCTCCGGTGAGTTCGCCACGATCGAGGTCCTCAAGCTCAAGGACATCGTGGAGTCCCTCGAGGGCGCCATCGACGCCTTCGAGCGGGTCGCCAACATCGTGGAGCAGATCGCCGTCAAGGAAGGCTGAGCGTGAGCCTCACCCTGGCGATCGTGATCGCCGTGGTCGTCATCGCGCTCGTGTTCGACTACACCAACGGCTTCCATGACGCGGCGAACGCCATCGCCACGTCGGTGTCGACCCGTGCGCTCACACCGCGGATCGCCCTGACGCTGGCTGCGATCATGAACTTCATCGGCGCGCTGCTGGGCCAGGAAGTCGCCAAGACGGTGGCTGATGTCATCACGATCACGGACGATGCCGGCAGGACACTGGCCGGACTCACGGTCAATCACGGGCTCGTGGTCGTGATGGCCGGCCTGCTCGGTGCCATCATCTGGAACCTGATCACCTGGTACTACGGCCTCCCGTCGTCCTCTTCGCACGCCCTCATCGGTGGTCTCGTGGGAGCCGCGATCGCCGGCGGCGTGGCCGTCAAGTGGGAGACCATCGTCCAGAAGGTCCTGATCCCGATGGTGTTGTCGCCGCTCTTCGGCTTCTGCGCCGCCTTCATCGTGATGTTGTCGATCATGTGGATCTTCCGCAAGGGCAACCCGCACAAGATCAACCGCGGCTTCCGGGGCATGCAGACGGTCTCGGCCGCCGCCCTCGCCCTCGGTCACGGCCTGCAGGACGCCCAGAAGACGATGGGCGTGATCCTGCTGACGCTCGTCATCGCCTATCCCGCGACGTACGACATCGAGACGCTGCCCATCTGGGTCGTCCTCCTCGCCGCAGGCGCGATCTCGGCCGGCACCTACGCCGGCGGCTGGCGCATCATGCGCACGCTCGGTCGCAAGATCATCGACCTGGACCCGCCGCGCGGCTTCGCGGCCGAGTCCGTCGGTGCCACCGTGCTCTACTCGACGGCGTTCATCTTCCACGCGCCGATCTCGACAACCCACACGATCACCTCGGCCGTCATGGGTGCGGGTGCGACCAAGCGGTTCAACGCGGTCAAGTGGGGCATGGCCCGCACGATCCTCACCGCCTGGGTCTCGACGTTCCCGGCCGCGGCGCTGGCAGCCTGGGCCTGCTACGAGATCCTCGCGCTCTTCTTGTTGTAGGAGGCGGGTCAGGCTGAGTCGACGGTGAGACTGTAGCCCCGCCCGCGGATCCGTCGTACGACGGCGACGTCGCCCAGGCGGGCCCGCAACCGGGTGACGTGCATGGCGATGGTGTTGCCCCCGGGGCGGCGCTCACTGGCGCCCCAGATCGCTTCGCGCAGTTCCTCGTCGGTGACCACACCGGGCGAGGCCAGCATCAGGGCCCGGAGCAGCTCGAACTCCTTCAGGGGCAGGTCGGCGATCCGTTCACCGCCCACCCGCACGGTGAAGGCAGTGGCGTCCAGCTCGATCGGACCCACTTCGAGCGTGGCGTGATCGGCGACAGAGCGCGGCGCGTGGGTCATCAGGTCCCAGACCTGCTGCGCCGCATACGGCCGGAGTACGACGGCCGAGGCTCCTGCGAGCATCAGCGGGCCGATCGCGTCCGACTGCCCGCGGGCACCGTCCCCGAGACCGTCCGAGCTCGCGATGACGTAGGGCGAGCCGTGGCGACGGATGCGGGTGACGAAGTCACCGGCCGCGATGCCCGGGGCGTCCGGCGCGACCACGACCGCGTGCGGGTCGATGCGACCGAACTCGACGAGTCCGTCCAGGGTGTCGCCCACCCAGGTCACGTGCACGCCGTGACCGGCCATCGCCTCGGCGAGCCCGCTCTCGTCATCAGCCGGATCGACCACCAGCAACTGCGCCCCCGCCGACTCCGTCCAGCGACGCAGGTAAGCGCGGATCGACTGCCGGCGGGCGTCCATCAGCCGAAGCGGCCGGAGATGTAGGCCTCGGTCGACGGGTCATCGGGGTTCGCGAACATCTTCTTCGTCGGGTTGAACTCGACCAGTTGGCCGGGCTCGCCGGTCGCCTTGAGGTTGAAGAAGCCGGTGTCGTCCGAGACCCGCGCAGCCTGCTGCATGTTGTGGGTCACGATGACGATCGTGTAGTCCTTCTTGAGCTCGTGGATCAGGTCCTCGATGGCCGAGGTCGAGATCGGGTCGAGCGCCGAGCACGGCTCGTCCATCAACAGGATCTGCGGTTCGACCGCGATCGCGCGGGCGATGCAGAGCCGCTGCTGCTGACCACCGGAGAGACCCATGCCCGGCTTGTTCAACCGGTCCTTGACCTCGTTCCAGAGGTTGGCGCCGCGCAGCGACTTCTCGACGACGTCGTCGGTCTGGGACTTCGACATGCGGCCCGAGTTGAGCTTGAGGCCCGCAACCACGTTGTCGGCAATCGACATGGTGGGGAACGGGTTGGGCCGCTGGAAGACCATGCCGACCTGGCGCCGGACGGCCACCGGGTCCACGTTGGCGTCGTACAGGTCCTGGCCGTCGACGACGATCTTGCCCTCGACCCGGGCGCCGGGGATGACCTCGTGCATGCGGTTCAGCGACCGCAGGAACGTGGACTTGCCACAACCCGACGGACCGATGAAGGCGGTGACCGCACCCGCGCGGATCGTCATGTTGACGCCCTCCACGGCGAGGAAGTCGCTGTAGTAGATGTTGACGTCGGAGACGTCGATGCTCTTGGCCATGATGAAACTCCCTCTCAACCCTTTTTCGGGGCGAAGATCTTGCCGACGATGCGTGCTACCAGGTTGAGCACCATCACGATGAGGATGAGGATGAACGCGGCGCCCCAGGCGATGGCCTCCGCGGGCGCGTCGCCACGGACGTTCTGACCGTAGATCAGCACCGGCAGGGTCGTCATTGCGCCGTCGAACAGATTCATGTTCGTCTTGTCGGTCGCACCTGCGATGAGCAGCAACGGGGCCGTCTCGCCGATGACCCGCGAGGTCGCCAGCGTGATGCCGGTGAGGATCCCGCCGAGCGCCGTGGGGAGCACGATCCGGACGATCGTCTTCCACTTCGGCGTACCGAGGGCGTAGGCCGCCTCGCGCAGCTCGTCCGGGACGAGCATCAGCATTTCCTCGGTGGCCCGTACGACGATCGGGATCATCAGCAGCGAGAGCGCCACAGAGCCACCGAAGCCGGACACGTAGGCCGGACCGAAGATCAGCGTGAACACCGCGAAGGCGAACAGGCCCGCGACGATCGACGGGATGCCCGTCATCACGTCGACCAGGAAGGTGATCACCTTGGCTATCTTGTTCTTCTTGCCGTACTCGACGAGGTACACGGCAGCCATCACACCGACAGGCACCGAGATCAGCGCCGCACCCAGCGTCACCAGCAGGGTGCCGATGATCGCGTGATAGATGCCGACGGGCTGGTCGATCTGGGTCTTGAAGAACGAGTAGCTCAGGAAGGTGCCGTCGATCCGGCCTGCCCCCTGGTCGATCACGCGCCACAGCAGCGAGGCCAACGGCACGATCGCAACGATGAACGTGGTCCAGATCAGGCCGGTCATCAACCGGTCAGTGGCGCCGCGACGGCCTTCGACCGCGAGCGACCAGATCGGGAGGACCACCAGGAAGGCGACCCCGGCAAGGATCGCGGCGCCGACGGTCGACGTACCGAGCACCAGCAGCAGGGCACCGAAGGCCGCGGCAATGCCGGCGACGATCAGCTCCGCGCGCTGCGGAAGGCGCGGGTGGGTCAGCGGGATGTGGACCCGGTCGGCGGGCGCCTGTTCGAGCGTCGTCATCGCGCCATCCGCCTTTCGCTACGGCCGATGATCCATCGCGCTGCGAAGTTCACCAGGAAGGTCAGCAGGAAGAGCACGAGGCCGGTGGCCACGAGCACGTTGAGCAGGTCGGCGCTGCGCTCCTTGTACTTGAGCGCGATGTTGGCCGCGATCGACGTCGGGCTGGACTGCGCGATGATGTTCCACGACAGGTCGAAGCCGACCGACAGGACCATCGTCACGGCCATCGTTTCGCCGAGCGCGCGGCCCAGGCCGAGCATGACGGCCGAAACCATGCCCGAACGGGAGTACGGGAAGACCGTCATCCGGATCATCTCCCAGCGCGTGGCACCGAGGGCCAACGCGGCCTCCTCGTGCAGGCGGGGGGTGCGCGAGAAGACCTCGCGCGAGATCGCGGTGATGATCGGGAGGATCATGATGGCCAGCACGATGCCGGCGGTCAGGACGGTGCGACCGGCCGTGCTCGGCTCGCCGAAGAGCGGGATGAAGCCGAGGTGCTCGTGCAGCCAGTCGTGCATCGGCACGAGCTTCTTGGCGAGGTAGAACGCCCCCCAGAGGCCATAGACGACCGACGGTACGGCGGCCAGCAGGTCGATCACGTAGGCGACCGGCGTCGCGATCCACCGCGGCGCGTAGTGGCTGATGACCAGCGCGATCCCGAAGGCAAGGGGGACAGCGATGATCAACGCGATGATCGAGGCGGTGAACGTACCGACGAGCAGCGGGAAGACGTAACCCAGGAAGCTCTCGGCGTGCGGACCATAGACGTCCCCGGACTTGGTGAAGCCCGAGGCACCCTTGAGGGCCAGGAAGATGAAGACTCCGGCCAGCGCGGCCATGATCGCCAGACCCGCGGAGAGGGCCAGACCGGAGAAGATGCGGTCGCCGACGCCACCGCGGACGCTCACCCAGTCGTTGGGCTGCTCCTCGATCTCGGCGGTGGGGGCTGTCACTGGATTCACCTCAGGTTCGGGGGGTGGATGGCTTTGCGGGGCTGCTGCCCCACGGGCTGAGGGGTGAGGACGGGATCGCCGTCCTCACCCCTCAGATGGATCACTTGGCGGAGATGCCCGCCACGATCTCCTGCGCCTTGGTGGCGGTCTCCGGCGCGAGCTTCGCGGAACCCGCGAAGTCGGACGAAGCAGCCTGGCCCTCGTCGGAGACGATGTACTCGAGGTAGCCCTTGACGTTGGCGGCCTCGGCAGCGTCGTCGTACGTCTCGCAAGCGAGCAGGTACGACAGCAGGATCACCGGGTAGGCGCCGGCCTCGGTGGTGTTGCGGTCGACGTCGACAGCGATGTCGGTCTCGTCGCGGCCCTCAACGATCGGGGAGACCGAGACGGTCTTCGCGGCACCTTCGGGCGACGGGGCAACGAACTCCTCGCCGACCTTGACCGAGACGTGGCTGAGGTCGGTGGCCTGGCTGGCGTCGGCGTAACCGATAGCGCCGTCGATGTCGGCGATCTGCTTGACGACACCCGAGGTGCCCTCAGCGGAGAGACCACCGGAAACCGGGAAGGCGTCCTCGGCCTCGTAGGCCCAGTCCTGCTCCGCCGTCTTGCCGAGGTAGTCGGTGAAGTTCTTCGTGGTGCCCGAGTCGTCGGCGCGGTGCACCGCGGTGATCTTCGTGTCAGGCAGCTCGACACCCTCGTTGGTCGCGGCGATCGCAGCGTCGTTCCACTTGGTGATCTTGCCCGCGAAGATCTTGGCGATCGTGGCGGCGTCGAGCTTGAGCTCGTCGACACCCTTGAGGTTGAAAGCGATGGCGATCGAGGAGATGTAGGCCGGGACCTCGATGATGTTTCCGCCACAACGCTCCTTGGCGGACGCGAGCTCCTCGTCCTTGATGTAGGAGTCGGTGCCGGCGAAGGACAGCGCCTTGGCGATGAACTGGCCGCGGCCGTCCGTCGAGCCGAGCAGCGAGTAGTCGATGGTCAGGCCGCTGTTCTTGCCCTGGAACGCGGTCTTCCACGCCTCCTGGGCCTTCTCCTGCGACGTCGCGCCGCCGCCCTTGAGGTTGCCGCTCAGGTCGCTGGACGCGGCGTCGCCGCCGTCCTCGTTGGACGCGCCACAGGCGCTCATGAGCAGGGCGAGCGCAGCAATACCGGGGATCGCGGCGTTGCGAATGGTGTTGAGCTTCAAGGAACTTGCCTCTCAGAGGTGAGGGGCTTTTGTCTTGTCGGGGCCCCCCGATTCGTACTGGACAACTGAGAAGTTAGGGAGCGTCGGTAACGCAAGTCCCCGGCCGATCTGAACGCATGGTGAACAGTGGCGGTCGGGGCGGCATTTCGGCGTGGTCCAGGTCTCAGACCACGAAACGGGGGCGGTGTCGCTCGACCGCGACGACCGCTCCCTTGCGCACGTGGAGCACCAGCATCTCGGCGGCCTCCAGGGGCGGAGTGCCCCTCGCGCTGTCCAGCCCGAGGGCGTCGTACACCCACTCGAGGACGGGGCGATGCGTGCACACCACCGCACCCTGGTCGGTCTCCACGAGCTCCTCGACGATCCGGGTGACGGCGCGCTCCGTGGCGTGCTCCTCGCTCAGCCGGCGCCGCAGGTCCAGGTCGTAGCCCGCCATCTGCGCGAACGGGTGGACGGTCTGCACGCAGCGGGTGCTGGTCGAGGTCACGACCCGCGTGACGTCGTACGCCGCCAGCAGGGGGACGAGGCGGTCGGCCTGAAGCTCACCGGTGCGCAGCAGGGTGCGGGCCGCGTCGTCGCCCTTCCAGGCAGTGCGGGAGCGCGCCTGCGCGTGCCGGAGTACGACGACCGCCCGGGTCTTGCGGCGAACCCGCAGCGCAGCGGCGAGGGTCTCCCGGTCGCGGTCGTAGGTCAGCAGCTTCGGCGCCTCGTCGAACGGCACCCACCGGACCTGGTCGATCTCGTGGTTGGGCCGGTACTGGGAGACGTCGTCATCACCGACCACGCGGCCGGTCCAGTAGTAGACGGTCTTCATCCGGCTGCCGACCGGGTAGCGCTGGGTCGGCAGCGGCGGACCGAGACGCGCGTGCACGCCGGTCTCCTCCGCCACTTCCCTCACCGCGGCGGCGGTGGGGTGCTCGGCTCGATCCAGCTTGCCCTTCGGGAACGACCAGTCGTCGTACTTGGGACGGTGGACGAGCAGCACCTCACGACCGGGCCGGAACACCACGACGCCGGCAGCAAGGATGTCGGGCACGTGGCCTAGTCTCACATCAGATCGACCGAGTTGAGGAGACCCCTTCGGTGTTGCGCCGTCTGACCGCCTTCAGGGCCAGGTCCCGTTGGGTCGTCGTCGGCCTCGTCCTCCTGCTCGTCGCCGTGGCCGGTACAGTGGCCTGGCGGCTCACCCGCGACGACGCCAGCCGGTTCGCCGAAGCCGCGACGCTCGCCCCGAAGACCTCCGAACGGTTCAGCTGGACCGACTGGGCCGGCGTGCGCGAGGAACTCGACGCCGACCTCTCGGCGTCGTCCTCGGCCGAGGAACTGTCCGGCTTCCTGCTCGACGCCTTCGACCGCGACCTGTCCGCGACGACGGCCCTCGCCGAGTCCGCGCCCACGCTGCAGTCGACCTTCGGGTTCTCCCCCGCGAACATCGAGTGGGAGCTCTTCGCCCAGGGCAAGGACGGCGCCCTCACGATCCTCGGATTGCCCGACGACTACGACGTCGACGCCCTCCGGTCGCGCCTCGAGGAGATCGGCTTCGAGAAGCCCGACCAGGCCGACGGCGTGTGGAACGGCGGGGTCGACCTGCTGGAGACGCTGGACGGGCCGGTCACCCCTCAACTCGCGTACCTCCAGATCGACGAGGACGCCGGCCTGGTGTTCGGCAGCGACGAAGCGGCCTTCCTCGCAGAGCACCGCGACGTCGAGCGCGGTGAGAGCACTGACGGCATCGCCGAGGTCGTCGAGGCTGCTGGCCCGGCGCTGAGCGCCTCGGCCTACACCGGCGACTACGCGTGCTCGGAGCTCTCGATGAGCGGGGCCGACCCGGCCGACCGCACCCGCGGCGCCGAGTTGGTCGAAGCCGCCGGCGAGGTCCACCCGCTGACCGGCTTCGCGATCGCTGCGCAGCCCGCGGGCGACGTACGCGTGGCGATGTCGTTCGAGAACGAGGACCAGGCCCGCACCGATGCCGACAGCCGCTCGAAGCTGGCCGCCGGCCCGGCCCCCGGCCAGGGCGGCACCTTCCCCGAACGGTTCACGCTCGGGAAGGTCGCCGCGACCGGCACCACGCTGACCATGGAGCTGGAGCCGGCCGAGGGCACGTTCGTGCTGTCTGACCTGAACAAGGGCCCGGTCCTCTTCGCCACCTGCTGAGCTGGGTTCGGCGTCGTACCAACCAGATTCGGGGTGGATTCGGGCTAGTGGCCCCGAATTCGGTTGGTACGACGCCCAGCCAGCCAACCTGTGGAGAACGAACAGCACGTTTGGCGGGCCGCAGCGATGCTGGGCCGATGGATCTGCACATCACCAGGGCGGGCATCGTTCTTCCGGTGCGCGCCGATCCGGCGGGGATCACCGGACCGACGCCAGACCAGGCGCGCGGCCCCCGGTGTCGGACGACCTCTCCGGGGCGGTTCACCAGAGCCAACATTGTCGTCACCACCGAACAGCGCATTGTCGAGGCCGCCGTTGGCCTGCCACCGGGTGCTGCCATCACCGGCTGGGCAGCCCTGCACTGGACCAGGACCAGATGGTTCGACGGCCGGGCGAGAGATGGGAGCGACCTGCCCGTACCTGTTGCCGTCAATGACGCGTGCAACCTGGCGAGGCGCCCGTGGCATCGTCATTTCCGCCGATTGGCTGTTCGAGGACGACATCATCTGGGTCGACGGCCTGCCGATCACCCGCCCCGATCGCTCTGTCACCTTCGCCGCTCGTCGGGCACGAAGCGACGAGGAAGCGACCCAGATCATCGACATGGCAGCAGCCGGCGATCAGATCGACCTGCTGGGTCTCGAGGACTACGTGAGCCGTCTGCCGAGCCGACCGGGCGTACGTCGGCTGCGACGTGCGCTTGCTCAGGCCGACGAGAACGCATGGTCACCGATGGAGGTGACCATGCGTCGACTGTGGACGGGTCGCGGCTTTGATCGCCCCCTGTGCAATCGCCCGATCTTCGACTTGAACGGACGGCACCTGCTGACACCCGATCTGTTCGATCCGGTGGCCGGGGTGCTCGGCGAGTACAACGGTGCCGTCCACCTCAATCTCAGGGTTGGTCATCGGGACCTGAACCGCGAGGAGATCTGCCGCCAACTCGGCCTCGAGATGGTCTCGATGATGTCCACCGACCTCCGCGACAAGTCGGCATTCGAGTGGCGGCTGGACAATGCCTATCGCCGTGCGGCAGCGCGGCCCCTGACGACGAACTGGACGCTCGACCTGCCGTCGTCGTGGGTGGACACATCGACGGTCGCGAAACGTCGAGCGCTGGACGAGTCGCAGCGGGAGCTATGGCTGCGCCGGCAGGCTGGCTGAGCGTCGTACCAACCAAATTCGGGGTGGATTCGGGCTAGTGGCCCCGAATTCGGTTGGTACGACGAAGACCGCTCCGCGACAGAGTCGACCGCATATAGGAGCCGTCGGGATCGATCAGCGCGAGCCAGCCCAGCCCGGCAGCGAGCAGGACCAGCCCGGTCACCGTCGCCACCTTCGGCCCGACACTGGCCAGTACGCGCGGGGCGATTCCGGACGTCGTACTTGCGTTAAATACCCTAGGGGGGTAACGTATTCCAACGAAGGCGGACGCTACCACGAAATACCGGAGGGGGGTACCCTGAGAATGACCGAGACACTCGCCGAGAAGGACAGCCCGATGACCGAGGCCCACCAGCACAGCTACATCGCCAACAACACCAAGGCGGACTACCTCAAGCGGCTGCGCCGCATCGAGGGCCAGGCCCGCGGGCTGCAGCGGATGGTCGAGGAGGAGAAGTACTGCATCGACATCCTCACCCAGATCTCGGCGATGACGAAGGCACTCGAGGCCGTCGCACTCGGCCTGCTCGACGAGCACATGGCGCACTGCGTCGTGAACGCGGTCGCAGCCGGCGGCGACGAGGCCCAGATCAAGCTCAAGGAAGCCTCCGACGCGATCGCGCGCCTCGTCCGCTCCTGAACATCATGAACACCGTCGATCCCCTCACTTGAATCCCGGAAGGAACCCGCCATGAACCAGACCGCCACCTACACCGTCACCGGCATGACCTGCGGCCACTGCGTCGCCTCGGTCACCGAGGAGGTCCAGGAGATCCCCGGCGTCCAGGACGTCGCGATCGACCTGCCCACCGGTGCCGTCACCATCACCAGCGCCGAGGTCCTCGACGATGCAGCCGTCAGGGCTGCCGTCGAGGAAGCCGGCTACCAGCTCGCATGAGCACCCCGGTCAAGGTCGCGGGCTTCCTGGCCGCCATCGCCGCCATCTTCGGGCTCGCCCTCGTCGTCGGCCGCGCCATCGGCCCGGTGGACGACGAGCCCGCTGCTCACGACGACGCGCACGCCTCCGGCGACGGCCGCGTGCACCTCACCCCCGCCGGCGACGGCGGCACCGAGATCCCAGAAGGACTCATGGTCTCCCAGGACGGCTACACGCTCGCGCTCGCCGAGCCGGGCTCCCCGGCCGGCCGGGACCGGACGGTCGCGTTCACGATCACCGGACCCGACGGCGACCCGGTGATGTCGTACGACGTGGAGCACGAGAAGCAGCTGCATCTGATCGCCGTCCGTCGCGACTTCACCGGCTTCCAGCACGTCCACCCCGTCCTCGACGAGAAGACCGGGGTGTGGTCGATCGACCTCGACCTCACACCGGGGACCTGGCGCCTCTTCGCCGACTTCAAGGCCAGCGGCGCGGACCCGCTCACGCTCGGCACCGATCTGGCCGTCAGCGGCGACCACCAGCCTGCCGATCCCGCACCCGAGAACCGCACGGCAACGGTCGACGGCTACGAGGTCACCCTCGACGGAGACCTGACAGCGGGAGCCGACGCGAAGCTCACGCTGAGCGTCACCAGGAACGGCGAGCCGGTCACCGACCTCCAGCCGTACCTCGGCGCGTACGGCCACCTCGTCGCGCTGCGCGCCGGCGACCTCGCCTACCTCCACGTCCACCCCGACGGTGAGCCCGACGACGGCACCACGAAGCCCGGTCCCGACGTGGTCTTCCACACCGCCGTCCCCAGCGCAGGGACCTACCACCTCTACCTGGACTTCCAGCACAACGGCGTCGTCCGCACCGCAGCCTTCACCGTCACCACCGGCGGAGCCGCGACCCCCGGGGACACCGCACCGTCCGAGACCGAACACGGAGAGAGCAGTGGACACCAGCACTGACCAGCAGATCGAGCTGGCGATCACCGGGATGACCTGCGCGTCCTGCGCCAACCGGATCGAGCGCAAGCTCAACAAGCTCGAAGGCGTCAGCGCCACGGTCAACTACGCCACCGAGAAGGCGAAGGTCACCTTCGACCCCGCCGTGGCGCCCGAGGCACTGGTCGCAGCCGTCGAGCAGGCCGGGTACGGCGCTCGGCTCCCCCAGCCGCCCCAGGCGGACCCGGGGACCGGCGCGGCCGCATCACCCGAGGAACACGCGCTCCAGGTGCTGCGCCAACGGCTGGTCATCTCGGCGGTCCTGACGGTCCCGGTGATCGCGATGGCGATGGTCCCGGCGCTGCAGTTCACCAACTGGCAGTGGTTGTCGCTGACACTTGCCGCGCCGGTGGTGGCATGGGGCGCCTGGCCGTTCCACAAGGCGGCGTGGACCAACCTGCGCCACGGCACCTCGACCATGGACACGCTGATCTCCCTCGGCACCCTGGCCGCGCTCGGGTGGTCGCTGTACGCACTGTTCTGGGGCACCGCCGGCACCCCGGGCATGACCCACCCCTTCGAGTTCACCATCGAGCGCAGCGACGGCAGCGGCAACATCTATCTCGAAGCCGCCGCGGGCGTCACCACCTTCATCCTCGCGGGCCGCTACTTCGAGCAGCGGTCCAAGCGCAGGGCCGGCTCAGCGTTGCGGGCTCTGCTCACGCTCGGCGCCAAGGACGTCGCGGTGCTCGGAGCCGATGGCACCACCGAGACGAGCGTGCCGGTCGAGCAGCTCGCGGCCGGCGACCTGTTCGTCGTACGCCCGGGCGAGAAGATCGCCACCGACGGCGTGATCGAACGCGGTACGTCGGCGGTGGATGCGTCGATGCTCACCGGCGAGTCCGTGCCGGTCGAAGTCAGCCCCGGGGACACCGTGGTCGGCGCGACCGTCAATGCCGGCGGTCGCCTGGTCGTGCGAGCGACGCGCATCGGCAGTGACACCCAACTCGCGCAGATGGCGCGGTTGGTCGAGGACGCACAGAACGGCAAGGCCCAGGTCCAGCGTCTGGCCGACCGGGTCTCCGGCATCTTCGTGCCGATCGTCATCCTGCTCGCGGCCGGGACGCTCGGATTCTGGCTCGGCACCGGCAACGGCCTGGCAACGGCGTTCACCGCAGCGGTCGCTGTCCTGATCATCGCCTGCCCCTGCGCCCTCGGCCTGGCGACGCCGACCGCCCTCATGGTCGGCACCGGCCGCGGCGCGCAACTCGGCATCCTGATCAAGGGTCCCGAGGTGCTGGAGTCCACCCGCATGGTCGACACCGTCGTGCTCGACAAGACCGGCACGGTCACCACCGGAAGGATGACCCTGCGTGCAGTGATCGCGGCCGACGACGAGGACGCCTCCGAGGTGTTGCGGTACGCCGGCGCGCTCGAGGACGCCTCGGAGCATCCGATCGCCCGGGCCATCGCCGACGCGGCCCGGGACGAGCACGGCTCCCTCCCCGAGGTCGAGGACTTCACCAACATCGAAGGACTCGGGGTCCAGGGTGTCCTCGTCGACGTCGCCGACAGCACCGCGAGCCACGCCGTCCTGGTCGGGCGCCCGCAACTGCTCGCGGAGTGGTCCCAGCACCTCACCCCCGAGTTGAAGACGGCGCTCGAGGACGCCCAGTCGACGGGCGGCACCGCCGTCGCGGTCGGTTGGGACGGCAAGGCGCGTGGAGTCGTCGTGGTCGCCGACGCGGTCAAGGCAACCTCGGCCACCGCGATCCGTGAACTGCGCGCACTCGGCCTGCGACCCGTGCTCCTCACCGGCGACAACGCGGCCGTGGCGCGGACCGTGGCCGCCGAAGTGGGCATCGACGAGGTCGACGTGTTCGCCGACGTCCTGCCCGCCGACAAGGTCGACGTGGTCAAGCGGCTCCAGGGCGAGGGCAAGGTGGTCGCGATGATCGGCGACGGCGTCAACGATGCCGCGGCCCTGGCGCAGGCCGACCTCGGCCTGGCGATGGGCACCGGCACCGACGTGGCGATCGAGGCCAGCGACCTCACCCTGGTCCGAGGGGACCTGCGGGTGGCGGTCGACGCCATCCGCCTGTCCCGTCGCACGCTCGGCACGATCAAGGGCAACCTGTTCTGGGCGTTCGCGTACAACGTCGCCGCGCTGCCCCTGGCTGCCGCCGGCCTGCTCAACCCGATGCTCGCCGGCGCGGCCATGGCGTTCTCGTCGGTGTTCGTGGTGTCGAACAGCCTGCGGCTGCGTGGGTTCAAGGCCCACTCCGCCAACTAGAGGGTCAGGCGCTCAACGGAGCGACGCCCAGGATCCGGTCGATCTCCTCCATGGGCAACCGGTCATCGGAGGCGCTCGCGGCGATGATCAGGTTCGTGGTCAGTTCGACCTCCACCAGGAGGTCGCCGTCCTCGAGGGTCACGTCGAACTGGTCGCCCATGGTCCCTCCTCACGCCTCGTCCAGACGGTCTTCAGGCACCATCTTCCCTCCAACCACCTCCCGTAAACCCTAAAGTTCAGCAAAAATTCGTGAGGCCCCGCCGACGGGCGGGGCCTCACCGAAGACGCGAGGTCTTCTCAGATCAGATCGGTCCCGGTCAGAGGGGACGGACGTTCTCCGCCTGGGGCCCCTTGGGGCCCTGGGTGACGTCGAACTCGACCTTCTGGTTGTCCTCGAGGGACTTGTAGCCGTTGGACTGGATCGCAGAGAAATGAACGAAGACGTCGTCGCCGCCGCCCTCCTGCTCGATGAATCCGAAGCCCTTTTCGGCGCTGAACCACTTGACGGTGCCCTGAGCCATTGTGCTCGTTACTCCTTGTGTCGGGGCGAGAGCCGCCACCTCGGCGACCCGCAACTCATGCGATGACACGTCGCTCCGACCCGTGATGGGACACCACAAACCAGATACGCCGTCGGCCACACTGCTCCGCAGGCGTTCACCTTCGAACTGCATTCGCTGCGAGATCGACCCTATCAATTGCAGGTGACCGCGAAACCTCTCCAATGCCACGATCTTGCGCTCGTGCATGAAGGTTCTGCTACGCACACGTGACGTCCCTGCTAACAGCCCATTCGTTCAACCAACGTCACGAACGGCGACGTCGCCGCCCGGACCAGGGCGCCGTACCCGAGGCCGAAACGGATCTCGTCGCCGACCACAGCGGCGTGGTCACCGAGGTCCAGCACCAGGTGGTCGCTGCTCATCCCGAGGACCGTGATCCCCTCGGGCGGCATCAGCCCGTCGGGGTCGGTGTCCTGTCGGCCGAGCGCGACGATCGCCTGGCGAACGGTGCCGCTGCCGACCCGATCAGGGACGCCGCCGAAGGCGGACTGCGCCCGGTTACCCCACGGCTGGAACGGCTTGTCGACGCGTTCGATCACCTCACCGAACAGGGCGAACGCATCGCCGGACAGGCCCTCGATCGGCGTGCGATGGAGGGGCTCGACGCCGAGCAGGATCGCCTCGCCCAGCCGCAGGTCGTTGATCCGGCCGATGCTCCCCGACGAGGCCGCCCAGTCGAGGTTCGCCGAGTTGCCGCCGGAAACGGTGGTGAGCGCGACGTCGTACGACGTCTCGATGGTGGCGACCAGGTCGCTGAGGACGCCCATGTTCCGGTCGTCGGGTACGACGCCGTTCTGGCAGGCCAGGTTGGCGCCGAGGCCGACGAGCTGCAGGGACGGCGCGGCCAGTACCAGGCGGACGGCGGCGGCCACGTCGTCGACGGGAATGCCCTCGCGCAGGTCCCCGAGCTCGACCATCAGGACGACGTCGTGACGGAGCCCGGCCGCCTCGGCGGCGCGGTCCAGCTCCCGGAGTACGACGGCCTCCGTGTTCAAGCTGCACGTCGCCGTGCGTACGACGTCCCCGACCTGACTGAGCATGGGCGAACGGATCAACGTGCGTGACGTCTGTCCGTCCAGCCCAGCCAGTCGCTCGAGATTGGCGACCCGGGAGTCAGCCAACCCCTCGGCGCCGCCGCGGAGCATCGCTGCTCCCACGGCGGGCGAACCCAGGACGGCCTTGGTGACACCGGTGACCCGGATCCCCGCGGGACCCAGCCGATCCACCAGGACGCGGGTGTTGCCCTCGAGCTTGTCGAGGTCGATCTCGAGTCGGGGACTGCTCACACCGCGGCGGGGCTGGCGACGCGCGCCCGCTCCAGCTCGGGGAACGCCTTGAGCACCATCTCGACCAGGTCGGAACCGGGACGGGTCAACGGGTCGGTGACCGGCAGCCCGAGGTGCAGGCGGTGCTGGGCGATCGACGTGGTGAGCTCGTCGTCGGTCATTTCCTCGTGGTTGATGGTGACGCCAATGACGCGGGTGTCGGCGAACGCCTCGATCATCGCGATCTCGCTCTCGACGGTCGGCATCGGCATCATCGGGAAGTCGCCCAGGACACGGCGCTTCGGCGCGTGCTGCACGATCACACCGGCCGGGCGGCTGCCGCGGAGGATGTGGCCCGAGGTCAGGTAGGCCGGGTGGCTGAGCGCGCCCTGGCCCTCGACCACGATCACGTCGGGGTCCTCGCCCTCGAAGGCCGCCACCACCTGGTGCTCGACCTCCCCGGAGCAGAACTGCGGAACGAGGGCGTCCAGCGCGACGCCGTACTTGCCACCCTGGATCAGGGTGGTCTGGCCGGTACCGACCATGACGGCCTTGATGCCGGCCGCGTTGAGCGCCTGGACCAGGAGCGTCGAGGTGGTGCGCTTGCCGATCGCGCCGTCGGTGCCGAGTACGGCGATCCTGGGGCAGGTCACGTCGAAGATGCGCCCGGAGAACAGGTGCAGGTCCCGCTTCGCCTTCGGGCGACGGATGTCGGTGATGGTGACCTCGGCAAGGAGTGCCGCCGCGACGAACTCGGCGTCGTCATTGAGGAACTCGTGCAGGCCGTTGATGATGTGCATCCCGCGAGCAATGCCGTCGAGCAGGACCACGCGCTGGTCGTCGGACAACAGGCCGTCGGCCGGAGCAACGCCGCAGATCAGGTAGTCGGGCACGTGGCCGGCGTGCGCGATCGCCTCGCGCAGCGACGCCAGCACCGGGATCCCGTTCGGGGTGCCGTCGAGGAACTGACCGGAGTCGGCGCCGGCCCGCAGGCTGTCGATGACGCTCAGGATCTCGTACTTCTCCGAGTGCCGGACGAGGCCGTTGGCGGTCTTGCCGTCCTGCTCACCGAACTGCGACTCGCAGTAGACGACGGCGGTCGAACCGACCGGGAGGTCGAAGGGCTGCGCGGGGACGAAGGTGTCGCTGATGAACAAGGACAAGGCCGATTCCTCTGGTAAGGCTCAGAGGAGGCGACGGGCTTCGTGGCCGGGCGGTGTGCCCAACGGTCAACGAGGCGTCTGCCCTGAGGTGGCCGACAAGCGTGTCGACATCTTCACTGTAACCGGCCGGACACCATAAGCCTGCCTCGACGACGACCACTCCCCCGCCCGACCGGAGCCCTTGGCTACAGTTCCCCGGTACGGATTTCGGGCCCCTAGCTCAATTGGCAGAGCAGGAGACTTTTAATCCCCGTGCCCTGAGCGTGAATCAGGGCCCCCGACAGCCTTAAATGTAGCCAGCCGTCGGATTTCGCCTCAGGCGTCAGTGACGATCGGGTGATCCCGGACCAGGCGCTCGAGGAACCTCACGATCTCAGCGTTCCGGTTGGTACCCATGTCATCGCAGACGCGCTTGGCCTCTCGCCACAGGGCATCGTCGACACGGATTGCGCGCGTTCCGGGAACTGGCGTCTCGCCGCGCGGTCGTGGCACGCAAGGACGCTAGGGGTTTCAGCATGTGCTGATTTGGCGAACCCCTTCTAAGTGTCGGACTCATCGGGCAGACTCCGCGGCACGGGGAAGTAAAGGAATCGTCCGGCATGGGGTCGGAGATGCGAGGCGACTCGGGGAAACCTTCGCCGCGATTGGTGGGAATCGCAGTGTGCTTGCTGGATCTCGCGGACAAGGGCATCCGCATCATCTTCGTGACCGTACTGAGCGAAGGGTGGCTGTTCGTGACCAGGAGTCGCGTACTCCTGATCGACGAAAGCCTCAGTCCTGAGGATCAGGACGCGGCGTCTCGCCATGTTCTAGCGAGTCTTGTCGAGTGACGATCTTCGAGTCGTCGATTACGCCCAACGTCATGGGGGCGGCACCTCGGGGGTCTCGATTCTCGGCATTTCCATCACCTCCCTTGCGGTCGTGGTCGGCGCGCAGGTCGCGGCCGAGGCGGGTGGCGCCCGTGGCTGACAGGTAGGGAAGCATCGCCAGAACGGCGTCGTGAACCGCGTCGCTCAGTCGATCCGGCTCGAGCAGCCTCGCGATGCCAGCCAGTGCTTCGACGGCCTGGCTCACCTCGAGCGGGTCGGCGTCGGCGCCCGCCGGCACAACGGGACGACTCAAGTCCGGGATGTTCTCAACCACAAGCTCGTGTTCCCAGTCGCCCATCTCAAGGACGCCCTCGTCGACCGCTGCGGCGAACTCCTCGACCGTTCCGCGCGTCCAGCCCAGGGCGTTCTCGATCTGGTGCTGAGTCCGCAGCGGGAATGACTCGGCCGCCGCACGCTCGAACTTGCCGACCGTCGCGACCTTGGGGCCGCCGTACTGGGCGAGTTCGTCCTGGTTCAGCCCCAGGCGCTCTCGGCGAGCCTTCGCGACACGGCCAATCGCCTGTAACCCGTTCTCGTTCATGGCTAGAGCCTGACCCCACAACCCATGACAAGTCCAGTCCAGTAACGACAAGTTGCCGATGCCTTGTCGGCGCAGGTCGCTAGTTACGACGGTGTAGTACTGCAGGTCATCGATAACTTGTCGTTATTTATCACCTCGGTATCTTGACTTGTCGCTACTTGTCGTTCAATATCGATACATGCCAGCAACCGAACCCCTCGGACCGATGGTCCGCCTCAAGGAGGTCCGGACGAAGCTCACGACCCTCACCCAGGAACAACTGGCTGAGCGGATCCGCGAGCAAGGCGTCCCGATCACCAATGCCGGCCTCTCGAACGTGGAGAACGGCAACAAGCCCGCTAGCGACCGACTCCTGACTGCGTGGGCCAACGCCCTCGGACTGGAACCGCTCCTCGTCTGGCAGGGCCCCCTGGTGAAGCCGGTCGAGCCCGGCATCCCCGGCCACCACCTTCGCCCCACGGGCACGGAATGAGCGAGCAGCAGATAGCGGCGTCCGTCCGGACGCTCGCGGCCCTCCTGGACGTCAGTGAAACGACGATCCGAGAAGCCATCAACAAGCAGGAACTCCCTGCGTTCCGAGTCGGGCGAGCAATTCGCGTGTTCGTCGACGACGCCAAGGACTGGCTTCGCGGCCAGACGCGAGTTGGATCGGAGGACGACCAGTGAGTCTCACGCACGTTCTGACGCAGACCCACAGGCACTACGCGGCCAACTGCAATGTCATCGGCACCGACGATGCGCGCAAGAACAAGCACCCCCTCGTCGCTGACTGCGGAACCGTCTGGATTCCCGGGGCGGCGCGGGACACGAAGTCACTGCCGATGTGCCCCGAGTGCGAGGTGGCATACGCACGCCGGCTGATGCGGCCGTCCGACCTACGGCCCCACTTTGTCTACCGATGCTTCGACGGCGATGACCGCCTGATCTACGTCGGATGCAGCGCATCGCCTCGCCAGCGCATGGACCAGCACCGCGGCAGCTCGTGGTGGTTTAACCAGGTCGAGCGCACCCGCTACGTCGTCTTCAACGACAAGGACTACGCGCTCGGCAAGGAGCGCGAAGCGATCGCCACAGAGAACCCGCGCTGGAATCTCAAGGGGCGCGACCGCGCGCTCTGGACCGCCGCTGACTACGAGGACATCCACTTCGCGATGATCCAGAACGGCGCGTCGGACAAGCGGCTGCAGAAGCACGCGGATGAGGCTCGCCGACGCTACTCCCTCGACCTGCTGGGGGAAGTGTCATGAAACTCCTCCTCGCCCTCCTCTTCCTCGCCGTCGTCATCGCCTGCGTCCTGGCGGCCATCAACGCCGCCCCCGACCAGACCCTCCTCGAGCAGGTCGAGAACGCCGGCCAGTCGATCAGTGGCGTGTTCGGTGGTGCGTGGTGAGTGCGCTCCAGATCCTCGGCACGGCAATGCTCGTCATTCCGATGGCGGCGATCCTCTTCGCGGCGGGGCGTGACCTCGGCTTCGGAAACCTGGTGCTGGCCTTCCTCGTTGGCGGCGTCGTCCTCAGCTTCTTCGCTCTGGCAGTGAAGCTCGCAGCGGGTGACTTCGGATGACCACCCTCAGCACCCACCCCCTCGACGAACCGGATCTCCTCTCGCTCATAGCCGACAACTGGACCCCGCTCGGCATCGATCTGGCTGACCAGTTCCGCGAAGCCTGCCGACTGGAAGCCGAAGCGAACGCCGGTCTGGTCCACCCGTGCAAGGTGACCGCCCGACTCAAGGCCAACGACCCGGACGTGAACACGCGTCGCATCTCGGCGCTGTGGTCCACGGCGTGCGGGCGTGACGGCTACCTCGACAAGACCGACATCCCCGCGCAGCTCGACGGGTCGGTCTCTCGCGGCAACGGCAACAAGGAGTCCGTCTACCGCCGCTGGCGCACCGCCGCCCAAACCGCAAGGAGCACCTCGTGAAGTTCAACAGCCCGTTCCTCTTCGCCATCCCCCACGGGATGCCGACCGCAGACCGCGAGCGAGTGCCCGGCCGGATCGCGAAGAACTTCGGGATCACCGGCCCGATCACGTTCGTGCGAGCGGACGACCGGATGCGCCTCTACGCCCTGCACCACAACGGCAAGTCCGCCGCCTAACCCAAACCAGCGAGGCCGCGCCACCTCGAAGCAGACGCGACCTCACCAGATATCTAGCAAGGAGCGTAACCGATGGAACCGTCCCGACTGGCCGAGAACATGGCCGCAGCATGGGCCGCACGTGTTCGGGCGAATGCCGCCGAGCACGCCGCGATCACCGAGGCGCCGGCCCTCTTCAAGCCCGAGCGTCGCGAGCAGGTCGAGGCCGACTTCGTCCGTGCCCGTGCCGAGGTTGGCCGGTGGCCGGCATGAGCCCCCTCACCCACCTCAATCGCAGCGCCGTCAGTGAGGACGCGAAGACCCTCGCAATCTGGTGCTCGCGATCCAGCGAGTCGTACAACGTCGGCGCGTGGCAGGCAACACTCCTGTTGCGGCCGGAGTCCTTCCGTGACCTCGTGTCGCTGCATCTCGCGGCGATGGACCTCGCGACCGACAACCCGGCCCTTGCGGTCTGGGGCGTCGCTGGGGCGGTGAAGGCATGACCACCACCGCCACCATCTGCGCCTGCGACGAGGCCCACCTCCTCCCCGTCGGGCGTCATCAGCATCTGGACCGACGGCGCCACCCACGGACTCGCCGACTGCGACCCGGACGAGGTGAGGTCGTGAGCAGGGATCTGCTGATCGCGGTGCTGCTCCTCGCCCTCGCCACGATCTGCAATGCCGTCGCGATCATCCTCCTGGCGGTGACCCCATGACCTGCACCCACCACCTAGCCGACGGTCCCCTCATCTGCGTCCGCACCGACGACCACGACCCCACGCCGAACCGAGGTCATATCTACCACTCGACGCTCGACGCCGTTGGCAACAGCAACGACGGGCCGGTGGACTGATGCCGCTCATCGCCGTCAAGTGCACCCAGCCCGCCTGCCTCCACGCGTCCACCATCGCCGAACCCCTGGTCGACGCCTACCTCTGCGGCTCCGATGCCATCTGCGCCTGCCACCCGATCCCGCTCGCCCAACTCGGGGTGCGAGCGCTGCCGTGCAAGGGGGCGGTGGCGTGAGTAGCCGCGAGGACATCCTTCGCGCCGCCTCCCACGCGCTGATTGACATGCGGACTCCCGATGGCGAGTGGGAGGCCGTCGAGACGGACATCTCCAGCGGCAACGTCGTCGTCACGCTGCGCAAGGAGTCCGAGGAACTGACGTGCGTCTGCAAGGACCCGAACTCCGACGAGGTCGACGAATCCTGCGAACTGTGCCTGTTTGGGATGCAGCCAGATGACGAGTACGTCGAGGTCATTTTCGCCGTGGTGGTGACCTCATGACCACCCCCGAGGACGACCTCCCCACCACCTCCCTGTCCGAGCTCGACGACGCGATGGGCGCGGCCGTGTGGCTGGTCCTGTGCCTCGCGGTGGTCGTGATCGTCGCTGTCGTTGCGGCGGTGCGGTGGTTTGGACTCGCTCATGGCTGACGTCGGCCGCGGCATCGGTATCGGAGCACCCGGTCTCGGTTGCCCTGTCCCCTCGCCGGGCGTCACGGCTCGGCTTGACGTCCACTACGAGACGACGTTCAACGACGGCCACGTAACGAAGTACCACCTCGTCCACGAGTGGTCCGGCTACACCGCCAAAGAAGCGGCCGACGCCCGATTTAAGCGACTCAAGGACGCCCATGCCGACGCCAAGCGCGACGGCCTCACCATCACCGTCCGTCGCGCGCGGGGCGACTGGATAACCGTCGAGACGCTCGCGTTCAGCGACACCGCAGACGGGACTCCGCGATGACCAGCACGCGCATCCAACTCGACCCCGACGACGGCCCCGACGGGTGGCTGGGAAGCACTGGCTACCGACTGCCCGAGGCGTTCGACTTCGCGCTCGCCATCTCTCGCGAATGGGGATGCCGCGTCGAGATGCGCGTCGACGAGCGCGGCTACGAAGTGTTCGCCACCCCCACCTGACTCCGGCGGCATCGGCACCCCACTGGCCGACGACACCGGACGGCCCGCTTCCGACGACTTGGGGAAGGCGCAGGGAGCGGGCCACCCAGACAGCAAGAAGCCCGCTGGGGGCAACCAGCGGGCGAGGACAGAACCTACGAGAGAAGGACCACCCAATGACCAGAGTACAGAACTGGAAGCCGGGCGACGTTGCCCTGGCGATGTACGACGACGACACCGGACCGTTGATCTATCTCCGCGTCCGTGACCGCTTCAAGGGCGACGAGGACATCGAGGAGTGGCGCAGTTGCGAAGGCTCTCGATCGGAGCGCTTCGAGGCGGCGGACTGGTGGCGGACCCTCGTCGTCATCGACCCCGAGGACCGCGAGCAGGTCGAGCAGTTGCACTCCTTCCGCGAGGACGCGATCCACGACGAGATTGCACGCGTCGGAAGCGCTCAGACGGTCGACGCGCTGCAGGCCGCGCTCCGTGAGTTCGCCAACCCGACCCCGCCGAAGCCCGAGGAGCCGACCGGGCTGGGCGCGGTGGTCGAGGCGACTGCCGAATGGGAGGACGGGAAGGGCGTCGGCCCGCTCAAGTGGGCGGCCAGCGAGGACGGCTCCTGGGTCTGCCTGACCGATGGGCACGTCGGCATGACCGTCCCGTGGCCCGTGCTCCACCACGTCCGCGTCCTCTCGGAAGGCGTCCCAGCATGATCCCCTTCACCCTCTCCGCCACCGGCTTCCTGCTGCTGGCCTACGCGATCCACCACGCCCACAAGCGCGACCGGGCGGTGCTGGTGGCCGACATCGCCAGCGCCAACAAGAAGGCCGCCGACTGGCAGCAGATCGCCGCCGACTGGCAGGGACTCAGCAACCGCGCCGACGCACGACGCCAGATCGCCGACGAGAAGGTGGTTGCGCTCAAGGGTGACCTTGAGTGGGCGCGGGTCACGATCGCTGTCCAGGCGTTGCAGATCGACCGCCACTTCCTCATGCCGACGGTCGCGGGGATGCGTGCTCAGGCTGCCGCGTCCGTTGCGCCCGTGGTGCCGATCCGACGCGTCCGCGAGTTCGGCGGGATGCCGTCATGAGCATCAAGCGATTCGACACCTTCACCGCGATCTGCGACTGGCCCGAGTGTGGCGCCGACGTCATGGAGTCGTCTGACTACGGCGGCTGGGGCGAGATGGATGCCCTCGACACCGAGATGGAGGACGCCGACTGGCGCATCGGCGCGGACGGGACCAGCCACTACTGCGACAAGCACCCCGTGCAGTGGGTGGGCACGCGGCTTGACGGTGACCCCGAGCCGCCTCGCCCCTACCTGCTGATTCACGACGGCGACACAGGCAACTTCGACGACGACGGCAAGGTCACGCTGATCCTCGCCGAGACCGTTCGCCTGATCGCCGAGGGCAATGCCCCGCTGCCGATCGAGGTGCCCTGATGCCGGTCTTCAGCCGCCCCGTGTACGACCAGTATGGAGAGCGCGTCACCCTCTCCGACACCGACCCCGAGTTGTACGCCCATGACCAGCGCAAGGCCGAACGCGCACGGGAGCAACGACGAGCGGCCGGGATCCCCGAGCCGACGCTGGCCGAACTCGCGGCTGGGTTCGGCCCCCACCCCCACCCGTCCGTGTGCGAGGTCCCCGACTGCTGGGTGCCCGCGTGTCGAGCGTGGGAGTGGTCTGAGCACAAGCAGGCGGTGGGGGAATGAGCAGCGACCTGACTCCTGGCTCGCCCGAGTGGATGCGAGTCGTCACCGCCAGCAAGGTCGCCGCAATCCTGGGGCTGTCCCCGTGGCAGTCGCCGCGGGCGCTCTGGCACCAGATGCACGGCGACCTCCCGAACACCGCCGAGACCGACACGACGCGACGGGGGCACTACCTCGAGCCCGCGATCCTCGCATGGTGGCGCGACCAACACCCCGAGTTCCTTGGCGTGCTCGACCTGTCGCCGAGCTACACCCTCGGGGACTGGGCAGCGGCCACACCTGACGCCCGCGCTGTTGAGCCCGAGCACGGTCACGACGTCCTCGTCGAAGCGAAGTCCACCGCGCAGGACTGGGACGAACTCCCGGCCTACTACCTGACGCAGGTCATCTGGCAGATGCATGTCAGCGGCATCCACCGCTGCCACGTGCCCGTCATCGGCCCACGCCTCGTGTTCACCGAGTTCATCGTCGACTACGACGACTACGCCGATGACGCCCTGGTGATCGAGCAGCGGGCGCGAGAGTTCTACGACTCCCTCGCTGCCGACGTGCCGCCCCCGCTGGACGACACGGTCGCCACCTATGACGCCGTCCGCAAGATCCACCCGGACATCGAGCCCAAGGCCGAGGTCGAACTCGACGCCACGACCGCACGGCAACTCGTGGAGTGGCATGACGAGCTGGAGTCCACCAAGAAGTCCGACCGCCTCGCCAAGTCGACCGTCATTGACGCCATGGGCCGCGCTCAGTACGCCACGCACAACGGCGTCCGCATCGCCCGCCGCCAACCCGGCAAGTACGGCGTGACCTTCGTCGTCGTCGCCAAGCCCGCAGACCTTCCCGACCGCAAGGAGACCGCAGCATGACCATCGAGCAGTACAACCCGACCACCGAACTCGCCACCGTCACGGCCCGCAGCGGCTACGACCTGATCCGGTCCACCGCCGCAGCCATGGCTGACGCCAACGCGATCGCCAAGGCCGTGTGCTCGACCGACATGGTGCCAAAGCACTTCCGGGGCAAGCCCGACGACCTGACCGCCGCGATGCTCTACGGCGCCACCCTCGGCTTCGACCCGATGCAGTCAGCGCGACAGGTGTTCGTGATCCATGGGCAGGCCGCGCTCTACGCCCGGTCCATGGCCGCGCTCGTCATGGCTGCTGGCCACCAGGTGCGCACCGTTGAGACCAGCGACACCGCCGTCACTGTCGAGGGTCGCCGCCGCGGTGCCGACCACGTCGAGCTGTCGACGTGGACCATTGACCGAGCCAAGAAGGCGGGCTACACCGACAACGCGAAGTACCGCACCGACCCGCAGGCGATGCTCTACGCCAAGGCTCTGTCCGAGGTGTGCCGCAAGATCGCGCCCGACGTCCTCAATGGCGTGTACGCCGTCGAAGAGATGCAGATGGAGCGCGTCGAGTCCGAGCGCGTTGACCAGCCTGTCGGCGCGGTGAACCAGTTGCGCGCCGCCCTGAACCCCTCCCCGGCGCAGGCGACGCCAAGCGCCGAGTCTCCCGACGCGGCCGATGCCCCGGCCACGGTTGAGGCGAGCACCGGGGAGGCTCTGGACGTCGAGCCGATGTTCGACTACCGCAGCGGATGGGCGCGGGCCGAGTTCTTCCCCGCCCTGCGCGCCGCCGAGGAAGGCGGCCACTTCGCCGACCCGAAGGCGTTCATGTCCGAGGTCGTCGGCCGCGACATCGCCAGCAGCAAGGAACTCACCGAGGCCGAGGCGCAGCTTGTGCTCGCCCACCTGCCGGTGATCAAGGCCGCCGACGTGAGCCCCGAGGACGCTTTCCCAGCCGAGGGCGTGACCGAGTGAGCATCCGCATCGGAGCCGCCATCGGCTTCCTGGCCTGCATCCTGCTCGCCAACTACGTCACCACCGATTACGGCATGGTGTCGGTCGGCTTCGGCTACATGGCAACGGCGGGCACCTACTTCGCCGGCCTGACCTTCGTCCTTCGCGACTCAATCCAGGACACCGCTGGCAAGTGGGCGGTCATAGCCCTGATTGTCATCGGCGCCGGGTTGTCCTACCTCGTGTCCGACCCGTTCATCGCCACGGCCTCAGGGGTCGCGTTCCTTGCGGCCGAACTCGCTGACCTCGCGATCTACACACCACTGCGGAAGCGCGGCTATATCCGAGCAGCCGTGGCGAGCAACATCGTCGGATCGGCTGTCGACACGGTCCTGTTCCTCTGGATCGCCGGTTTCCCGATCGCCGACGCATGGCAGGGCCAGATGGTCGGCAAGGTCGCCGTCACGGCCGTCGTGGTCGCGCTCGTGATTGTCGTTCGGTCCAGTCGGAAGGCGGCGACGGCATGAGCATCTTCGCCCGACAGCAATGGTCTACCGAGCGCAGCCGATCCGGCCAAACGATCCCGATTGACGCTGACGTCAGGATCGCCGCGACCGGACCACTGACTCACCTCTGCCCCGTTGTGGACGAGGTCGACGAGGGCCGCGTGACGATCACGTGGCAGTGCAATGGAGCGACATTGGAGCTTCACGCGCTCGCCGAGTACCTGCGCGGATTCAAGGACGCGCGCGTCTCTCACGAGCAGATCACTGATCGCATCGGCCACGACCTGAGCGTGGTCGACGGCATCGAACTCGTGTCAGTCGAAAGCACCTGGACCACGGCCGGCATGGAGGTCCGATGCGTTTCTACGCCAACCCCTGCGCGAGTGACGCCGTGATCGCCGCGATGCTCGCCGGGCAGATCCACTACATCGACACGCCGGCACAAGGCAACCGTCGACCACCCGGCGTCCAGTGGATCGCCGACAATGGCTGCTACTCCGACAAGTTCGACGAGCCGAAGTGGTGGGACTTCCTCACCAAGAACGCCCACGCCGCAGCCGACTGCATGTTCGCCACCGCGCCTGATGTCGTTGGTGACGCCGCTGCGACCCTCGAACGATCCCTGCCCTGGCTCGCGAAGATCCGCGAGCTCGGCTACCCGGTGGCCTACGTGGCGCAGAACGGATTCGCCGAGACCGACGTGCCGTGGGATGAGTTCGACGTCCTGTTCATCGGTGGCGACGACGCCTTCAAACTCGGCCCCGATGGACGCACTGCGGTCCGTGAGGCCAAGGCGCGCGGCAAGTGGGTCCACATGGGCCGCGTGAACTCCGAGAAGCGGTGGCTGTACGCCGACGCGATCGGGCGTCGACTCAGTGGACGGCACCTACTTGCGCTTCGGGCCGGACGTGAACCTGCCCAAGTTGATGGCTTGGACTCGCAACAACGACCAAGGCTCGCTGTTCGGCGGTGCCGCATGAAGCGCTACGAGATCCCACTGCCCTGGACAGCGCCCCCGATTTCCCCAAATGATCGCGGCCACTGGGCCACCAAGGCACGCGCGACCGGACAGGCGCGCACCGAAGCACGCTGGGCGATCCGTGCCGCCAAGGTGCCGCTGCTCGACGGCTGCGAGGTCACTCTGCACTGGCGCGTGCCGGACATGCGCCGACGTGACGCCGACAACCTCGCCGCGACCAAGAAGGTCGTCACCGACGCACTGGTCGACGAGGGCGTGCTCGGCGACGACTCCTGGGTCCACGTCGCTGCGTCCACCGAACGCATCCACCCACCCGAGAAGGGACTCCCGGCTGCTATGTGGCTGTCCCTCGAGAAGATTCGGCGACCAGAGAGTGGTGCGGCATGAAGGCGATCATCACGCCCGAGTTCATCACCGAGGTCGAGTCCATCTGGGCGGCGACACAACGGGCGAACCTCGACTACCGACTCCACCCGTTCAGCCGCGGCGAGCACTCAGGCGTCTGTGCCGCGCAAGGCTGCGAGTACGGGTTGCGGATGTTTCGCGGCCGAGGTGCGGCATGAGCACCTACGACGCCGCTCGCCGGAACGCTCGGGTCGCCGCAGATCGACGCAAGCGGATCGCCCTCGCCCAACTGCGAGGCGAACCCATCGCCCCAATCGACGCCGCTCCCCTGCGCATCCATATCAAGGCACTGATCGGCCTCGGATGGTCGGGTCCCGCGATCCTGGCAGCGTCCAACGTCAATGCATCAGTGGGCGGTTTGCTGTTGATCGCGAACGGTCGATCCATGCGCGCCGAGCGCAAGTTCGCCCCGATCCTGGACCTGCCGATCAGTGTCGGCGTGCCCGAGTCAGTGCCAGACCAGATGTTCGTTCCTTCCCTCGGCTCCGCCCGTCGTATCAGGGCGCTCATGGCGCTCGGGTGGCGCCATGAGGACATCACCAGCCTGCTCGGTGGTCGCGTTTCCCACCACCTCGCTGCACACCGACACAAGGCCATCAATGCGCACGACTGGCGTCTCGTCGATGCCGCCTACGAAGCGCTGTCCGGCTCGCCCGGACCGTCGCAACTGTCGCGCAAGCGCGCGGCCGAGCAGGGTTACGTGCCGCCGCTCGCATGGGACGACATCGACGACCCGAACGAGCGGCGCACAACCGAGACGCTGGGAAGCAGACGCGTCGGCGTCGATCTGGTGCTCGTCAAAGAGGTGCTGGCCGGCGCGTACCGACTGGATACGTCGCCCGCCGAGAAAGCCGAGGTCGTGCGCCTCTGGGAAGCCGATGGCAAATCGCTGGCCGAGCTCGAGCGGCTGACGGGCTGGAATACCAACCGCTACCGACCAGAGAGGACCGCAAGCTGATGGTCTGGTTCAAGGTCGACGACACCCTCGCCCTGCACCACAAGACAGTCGCGGCAGGAAACGCCGCGATGGGCCTGTGGGTCCGCGCCGGCTCCTGGTCGATGCAGACCCTCTCCGACGGCTTCGTGCCCGACGTCATCGTCGGCTCGCTCGGCACGACCGGACAGGCAAAGAAGCTCGTCGAGGTCGGCCTCTGGGATCGCCTCCCGACCGGCTACGCCTTCCATGAGTGGGAGCAACGACAGCCAACCAAGGCGCACGTCCATGACGAGCGAGAGGCAACGGCACGACGACAGAAGGAGTGGCGCGAGCGTCGGAAGAAGGAGGGCAAGAAGTGATGCGTAACGCCGTTACTAACGCGTCGCGTAACGGAGGGCGTAACGCTGCCCCGACCCGACCCGACCCGACCCGACCCAAAAGAAGTATTAACTCCCCTTCGCATTGCATCGTCACCTACTGCACGAGCCGAGCCGCTGCGAGGTCAATGCGATGCCACTGACCGACCAGGACATCCGCGCACTCGTCCACCTCGCCATTCGCTGCCGCCCGTCAGGTTCACCCCGCTGGGATGACGCCGGCACCTTCGCCGCAATCGCCAAGGTCCGCCACCTCGCGCTCGCCGACGTCTCGCTGTCGGTGATCCGAGCTGCCGATGACGCGAAGGCCCAGACGCCCGGAGTCATCGCGAACCTCGGCGCCCCGAACTGGCAGGAGCGCGGCACTCGTCCTCAGCCGCTTGAGCCCTACGACCCCACCACCGCGTGCGACATCTGCTCGCTGCCCGTCCACCGCCACACGTCGCTGTCGGGGCACGACTTCGTCAGCGCCCACGACGCAGCCCGACGCCGAGACGTGGCACCGAAGCCGCCGCTTCCCCGCAAGCGGGACATCGACCCCGACCCCACCCCCGCCGCACCAGAGCCCACCCGCCACGAGAAGGAGACCCGAGCATGAGCAGCGAGACCGCACCCATCGAGGTGACCACCCGATACGCCACGACCGTCGACAGCCTTGCCGACGCTTGGCAGTTCGTCATGGCCCGCGTCGACACCGTTGGCCCGGACCCGATGATCACGATCTCGCCGCTGTGGTCGTTCTCGGTCGTCGACATGGGCGAGGAGACCCCGCCGCGCCAGTTCTCGGTCGTCGTCGAGGGCATGGTTCCCGAGGTGTCGGCATGACCGAGCACGAGTGCGACTCTGGCTGGTTCGACCGGACGGTCTGCGGCTGCGGTGCGATGCACTCGTACTGCGACACCTGTGGGAAGCGCGACGACGATTGCCCTCTGGACGCCGAGGAAGCCACCCCGGCAATTCACCAGCGGCCCGCGAGCACCGAGGTGGACCCGAGTGCCACCGCGACGCCAGTAGGCCCGCACAGGGCGAATCTGGACGTCGAGGCGATCCGGGTGCGCATGGAGGCTGCGACACCGGGACCGTGGCAGTCCGTCGAGATCGCGCACACGAACTGGATCGGCTTCTACGAGCCCGCGGGATTCTTCCGGCTGTACGAACGTCGAGCGTGGGCCACGCCTGCCGACGATGACTTTGTCGCTGCCGCCCGCAGCGACATCCCCGCGCTCCTCGCCGAGCTCGACCGCCTGACCGCCGCCCTGGATGCCGAGCGGGCGCGGGTCGCGGCTGGGTTGGCTGTCATCAACGGTCGCCACCCGATGCCGTACTGCGCTGCTGATGGTCGGATCGTGGTCGACCTGCTCGGCAGGGTCCGCGCCGCCCTGGCTGACCCTGACGCCGAGGTGGGCAAGTGAGCGCGCCTGACCCGTTGATTGCCGCCTTGATCGAGGAGCGCCGACGACAGGGCATCTCTCAGCGCGAACTCGGCCGTCGCGCCGGCCTCTCGAGCGGTGGCCTGTGCGAGGTGGAGCGCGGCGACCACAGCCCGACGCTTCGGAACCTCCGCTTGCTCGCAGCCGCTCTCGGCTTCGACGTCAACCTCACCACCGCTGCTCCCACCACCGAGTCCAAGGAGGACGACCATGCCTGACGACCTGCGCGACGAGTTCTTCGCCGCCCTCGTGCCGCACACGACCGATCACGAGTGGGCCGATGAGGTTGCCGAAGTGCTGGCCGACACGTTCGCCACACGCCTCGCCGCCACGGACCCCGCCCCGGACGAGGCGCTGGACCGGGTGCGGCAGTTGGACCAAGGGCACGTCGGGGAGGGCTGCGTGTTCCCCGACGAGCCGTGCCGCTGCGTGATCCCGTTGTTCGACCTCCGGGCCGCGCTCGCCCCCACCCCGCCGACCGTGGCCCCGTCCGACCTTCCCGTCGCCACCGGGGACGCGGCGAGCGAGGGCGGCTACAACGAGTACGCGGCCCGACTTCAGTGCCTCAACTCCGCACATGCGCGCCTGTCCGAAGGCATTGACGCGGCGAGCGAGCGGATCGCGGCCCTGTACGACGACTCCGGCCACAGCCACGAAGGTGGGGGCGACGACTGATGTGCAACCACAAGAACCGCGAACAGGCCATGACCGTGCTCGACGAGAAGACCTGGTGCGACCCGTGCATCGCCCCGCTGATCAAGGCGCTCAACGACGGCGGGCTGCGAACCATCGCATCGTGCTGCGGTCACGAGCACGGTCCAGGGAACGTCATGCTGGTCGATGGCCGCGTGCTGATCGTCTTGCCGGATCGGGAGTGGGGCGATTGGATAGCGCAACGGATCTTCGAGCGCACGGGGCCGATGCCGGGGACCACGTTGACTACGGCGCAAGCGAACGAGCAATGGAGCGACCGTCCAAGGTTCGCCCTCGACGCTGACGTGACGGTCTATTGGCCAACCGTCCGGCCCGAGTACGACGCCGCGCCTATCAACCTTTGCAAGAACTGCGGGCGAGACGCAGGTCCGGACGTCCCGACCCCCGACCACTGCTCATCGTGTCCGCCATGGACCTGCGACGGATGCGGCCAGACGACCAGCATGGCCGACCCGTGCTCCTGCTGGATCCCGCTCGATGGGCTGCCAGTCGCGGACATCAAGGCACTCTTGGCGCTAGGGGACCTGAGTGTCGACGCCACGACCCCAGGCACAGAGGGATGTGGGCACCCGAACCACGGCAACGACGACCACAACTGTTTGCCCTTTCTGCCTCAATGCATGGCACCCGAGGGCGGTCCGGGCTACCACCGTCACCACACCTGTCAGGGCGTGCGCGGGCACATCGGAGAGCACTTCTATCGCGCTCGCCACCAAGGCATGTGTCGATGGGCTGACCGATGAGCACGAGCCGATGCCGAGTCAAGGACTGCACCGACAAAGCCACCACCTCTGTCGTCCTCGCTGACGGATCGCACGGAGTCGAGATCGTCCCCATCTGCGCTACCCACCAGGCCGAACTCGCGACCACCAAGGAGAAGCCATGATCCAGACCGAGAACAAGTGCACGAACTGCGGTGAGGGCATCGGCCGCGCCAACCTGCAGTTGTGGGTGCACGCCACCGGCGTCCAGGCCGCGAAGGCGACATGTGCGATCGATCCCTACGGCTCTGCGCACGCGTACCCCGTGACGGATCATCACTGTTGCGGTCCGGACGAAGGATGCACAGGGCCATCCCACCCCGCCCCCGTCCACGCGGACGACACGGACGCGGCCCTGCGAGCGGACATCCGGGCGGTCCTCCCGCACGTCAACCTCGAGTTCTTGCCGGAGTACGCGATGGCGGCGTACTCACGACTGCGCGCCGCCACCACCAAGGAGGACCGATGAACACCGGGACATGGCTCGGGTACGCCGCGATCGCCAGCCTGTTCGCGTTCGCCGTGTGGAGCGACTGGAAGGCCGGACGATGAGCGCGGACGACACGGACGCGGCTGCCCTGATCGAGCGGTCCTCGCTCGGCACCCCGGAAGCCAAGGCACTGCGGGAGACCGTGTCCGACGAGCACGCGGCCCGGATCGTGGCGCGGTCGAAGGAGTTCGCGCGGGACGAATGCCCACACGGCCACCGACTGCCTGAGAACTGCGGGCTGTGCACGGGGTGTGACGCATGAGCGCGGACGCGGGGGACGAGGGCGTGCGGTTGACGGAGGGCGAGGTCAGCACTGTTGCCTCGTCGGTCTACGCCGTGCTGGGAACGCATCGGATCCAGCCGCATGGGGACCTGCTCGCGGTCGGCATCAAGCACGCCGTCGAGCGCATCCTGTCTGCCCGGCTCGCGGAGGTCACCGCCGAACGGGACCGCGTGCTCGATGAACTTGACCGGGTCCTGCGAGAGCGCACTCGAGAACGCGCCGAGGCTGCTGAGGCCCGGCTGAGTGAGGGCGTCGTGGAGTGGGGCGTGCGGGGCGGGCCGTCTGGCATCGGGTCCGGCATCCAAGCGGGATGCATCGACCCCGGCGGAACGTCCCGGTACTACGACGAGGAGTTGGCGCGGTACGACACCCGAGGCCGACCGCAAGACCTGTTCAAGCGGACCCGGTACTCACCTGCTCCCTCGCCGTGGGTGGAGGTGAGCGAGCCGTGAGCGCACATGACGAGTGGTGGGCGACTGAGAAGGTGCGGCGCAAGTTCGGCACAGAGGTGCCGCACGAGCCGACCGACGAGTTCGTCAAGCGGGCGTTCATGGAAGGCGCACGAAGCCTGTGGCCCGACAGCCGCGACCCCGGTTGGTACGTGACGTTCGGTCGCTGGCTGGAGGCACATGTTGCCAGCAAGCAGGCCGAGGCGTGGGACCTGGGGCACGGGACGACCTGCGACGGCATCACGTCATCACTCGACGGCTGCGAGAAGCACAACCCCTACCGCACCAAGGAGACGCCATGACCACCTCACCGCGTGACCGTGCAGCCGCCGTGGCGGAGAAGGTGGCGAGTGAGCACGCGCACACCGAACGCCGCCGAACCACGCCCGCGCCCGGCATCTCCGAGTGGGACAACCACTGCCAGTGCGGCAAGAAACTGCCGTGGCCCAAGGTCGAGTGCGAGAACACCCACCGCGCCCACCTCGCTGACGCTCTCGCTGACGCGCTGGTTGCTGGGGGGCTGGTTGGGGACGGGGAGGCGCGGGAGCAGCAGGCCGTGGCGTGGGATCGCGGCTACGACCGGGCCGTGGATGCCGTGGAGAAGGCGATCCTGCGACTGGCCGCGGGGCTGCCGGGTGACGCCAAGCGGCTGCCCAACCCGTATCGCGAGGCCACCCCATGACCCGCGCGTGGGCCACCTGGACGGGCATCGCCGGACTCGCGGTGGATGCGGTGCTGGCGGTGGTCGGTTGGTTGGTGCCCGGGGAGGCTTGGGATGTGGAGGGGGAATCGACCTATCCCGACGAGGTGCTTGTCGATGAACCGCTCCTGTACTGGCGTCTGCCGAGCGCCGAGGACGTGTCGGGAAACGGGAACCACGGGACCTACGTCGCTGGCGTCATCGACCAGATCGTCGTCTACCCGGACTCGATGCCGAGGTACGAGAGCTTCTGGAACACGCACCAACACCGCATCTGGTGGCTGAACGCCGAGGTTGAACCACTGCTCTGGGAGGGCGAGGACTGATGACCATGCGAGACCGAGTGACCGACGCGCTCGACTGGCTCGGGCCGGACCAGCAGCAGGCCGTGGATGCAGTGATGGAAGCGATCGAGGAGAGCGAATGAACTGCCTGCACTGTGGAACCACGACGAGCAACGGACTCGCGCTGTGCGAGCTGTCGCAGATGAAGGCGGCTGGGTGCCTCGAGTACCTGCCGGTCTACTTCCGCAACCTCGCACGCTGGCGACCAGGACGCGCCGGCTCTCGACCAGTGCCCGGATCGCGCGTGCTGTACGACGGCGAGACCCGAAAGACCGACCGAGTCAGTGCCGCACTGGATGAGATCGGCGCCAAGATCGTCGGCTGGGCAATGGCGCTGGCCGATGACCGAGGCATCGAGTTGCCCGACATGGATGGCGAGGCTGACCAGACCGCGGCCCTGTGCCGCATCCTGGCCGAGCACCTGACCAGCATCGCCACGCTCGAATGGGCGGGCACGTTCGTCGCGGAACTCAGCGAGCACGAGGACGCACTGCGGGCACTTACCGAGGATGTCGCACCCGGTTGGTACGCGGGTGGCTGCGGACAGTGCAACTCCGGCACCTATGTGATCCCCGGCCTGACGTGGGTGAAGTGCAACGCCTGTGGCGTGGTGACCTACGCGAGGGATCACCTCGACACGATCCTTGATGAGGCGCGGGACTGGGTGGCTCGACCGAAGGCGCTGGCTGAGGCCGTGGTGGCGATGGTCGACACCGAGCAGAGCGTGATCCGGCTGCACAAGCGGATTAGCAAGTGGGGTGAGCGTGAGCAGATCAGCGTCTTCCGGCGGGCCGATGGTGACGGTGACGAGATCGGGCCGAAGCGCTTCCTGCTGGGCGACGTGATGGACATGCTGCGCGCCGAGGGTCAGACCCGCACCAATGACGATGCGACAGATACGGCGGTTGCGTCGTGACGTGCGCTACCCTTGTCGCAGTAACTGGTGGCGGAAGCGTCCCCGGATTCCCACCACGACCCCGACTCGCACGCCGAGCGGGGTCGCTGTCGTTCGGGGGTGAGTCGTGAGCGTTGACATCCTGCTCGTCACTGACGACAGCAGCCGCGAAGACATCGCCGAAGCGCTCACACACCTGGCGAAGTACGCGGCACATCAACTGCACCACCCCGACTGCACGCCGTGGGTGACCGCGCATTCGCCGGATCGACGCATTGCTCACCGATTGGGAGGCGGCTTCATGACGCTCAACGCCGAGATGATCCTCGATCAGAAGCAGTCCCCCGGCCTGATCGAGAACCCGTGCCGTGACGCCCTGATCGAGCTGGCATCCAAGGTGTCGGCCGGCCGGACCATCGTTGAACTCGGGTCTTTCAAGGGCCGCTCGACCGCACACCTGGCCCTCGGTTCCTCGCGTGGCAATGCAGTCGCGGTCCATGCCTACGACCCGTGGGACAACGGCGACACTCCCGCTGGCTACGAGACGCACGCACCGAGCATCGTTGAGTATGTGCGTTCTGAGACCCGTGAGGCGTTCGACGCCCACATGGCTCGCACTGGTGCCGGCGAGTACGTGACCGCCCACCAGTCGACCGGAGTCGACGGCGCCAAGGACTACGACGACCTCGACGTTGCCCTGCTGTTCCATGACGCCCTCCACCGCAAGGAGGATGTGCGCGATGACCTCAAGGCGTGGCTGCCGAACATGGCCGACGACGCCGTCATCGTCCTGCACGACGTTGGCGACCCGCGGTTCGAGGTCGAAGAGGGCGCACGACTGGCACTGACCCGCACCAAGGTGTTGCGCGAGAAGTGGAACTGGGAAGGCCGCGAGGTTCACCTCTGGGCCAAGCAGCCCACCAAGCGCGGCTTCACCATCGTCCGCACGCGGTAGCCATGACCACCGACCTCGTCTACGTCGTGGGCGGCGAGCCAGACTCTCCCGGTCGCGAGGAGATGCGGTACTCACTCCGGTCGTTCGCGGCCAACCTGAACATTGAGATCCGTGACGTGTGGGCCGTCGGCGATGTGCCAGCCTGGTTCGCCGGCGCACGCCTCCCGCTCACCCCGCACGCCGACAAGTTCCGCAACCAGCGGCAGTCGCTCGAGTCCTACGTCAATCTTCCCGGCGCCGCCGATCGCGTTGTGGTGCTCAACGACGACATGTTCGCCACCGAGCCGCACAACGAGATCGTGGTCTGCCGCAACCGAAGCCGCGTGTCCAAGTGGGCAGCAGCCGAGAAGGCGGATGGGCGCACCCTCAACGCCTGGCACCGTGCCGTCATCGCGACCGGAACATGGGTCGGCGAGACCACCGACACCGATCCGTTCGTCTATGAGTGCCACACGCCGCTGATGTTCGACACCAAGCGACTGCGCGACGCGCTCGCTGCGTACCCCACTGGCCAACCCT
Source organism: Nocardioides sp. WS12 (assembly GCF_014108865.1). Classification (NCBI taxonomy): domain Bacteria; kingdom Bacillati; phylum Actinomycetota; class Actinomycetes; order Propionibacteriales; family Nocardioidaceae; genus Nocardioides; species Nocardioides sp. WS12. The sequence continues at coordinate 4,972,624 of NZ_CP053928.1, forward strand.
TTGCGGTTGGCGAGCTCTACCCACTGGCCGGCATTGGTGGCGAGGGTGACCATCGGGGCAACGCCAAGGTCAAGGCCGAGTCGCTGGCCTCCAAGCTCGCCAACCCCATGCCGTACCTGAGCGGCAACCCTGACTCGTGGCGCGGTGCGCTGGGTGCATGGGCGCGTGAGCAATGGCCCACCCCCTGCCACTGGGAGCGAGACCACCCCGCCCTGGTCGCATGACCACCCCCAATCCCCGTCGGGCGAACGGCCATCGGCGCAATCAACTCCGGCGCGCTGTCCTCGCAGAGGAAGACAACTGCTGGCTTTGCGGCCAGCCTGTCGATAAGAGCCTGCCGCCCCACCTTGACGGATCCCCCGAGGTGGACGAGGTCATCCCTGTTGCGCTCGGGGGCGATCCATTGGACCGAAGCAACGCGCGCCTTGCTCACCGGCTTTGCAATGTCAGGCGAGGTCAGGAGACCAAGGCTCAACTCCGAGCCAAGCGCCGCCCCACCTCGTTCATCACCACGCGCACCTGGTGAGGGTGGGGGGAGACCCCTTCGCACCACGGCCCGGCCACCTCAGGGCATAGGGCCGTGTGTGTGCCAGGACCGTTTTTGAGCGGCCCCTCGAACTGCGTCACTCCCGACGCACCAACGCTGACGCCGAGCGGCAATCGGGCGACCTTGGGAGGAACCCGATGACAAGCAACGAGGCCCACAGCCTGATCTCCGCGATGGAGGCCGGCGACCTGCTCGCCGAAGCCGAACGCCGCTACGAGATCGTCGCGACAATGATGGATCCGAACCGGATCCTAGGTGAGAGCGAACGCCCACCCACGGGCACCGAGATCAAGGCGCTGTCGATCGAAGCCGACCGCCTCATGCACAAGATCGTGTCGTTGCGCGCGGAGAAGTCTGCCGACGCCGCACGAGAGGCTGTAAGCGAAGCGGCCGACGCGCAATTCGGCAAGGTGGTCGCGTTCAATGCCGACCGCTTCCGTCGCTCGAGTTAATCCTGCTCCGCTCGTCGAGATTGCTCGGCATTGCGTCATCCCCGAGGACATCGCCTTCACTCGTTTCTATGAGCTGATCGCGCCCGAGTTGCCGGGGATGGGCATCACCCTCGACCAGTGGCAGCAGGACATCTGGGAGATCGCGCTTGGACTGCGCCTCGATGGCACGCTTTGCTGCGACGTCATGGGCGTCACTCTGTCGATCGCCCGCCAGGCCGGAAAGACGTGGGGCGTCATGGTTGGCCTCGTCGCCATCTGCCTTGCGCGACCCGGAACTACGGTCGTCTGGTCGTCCCACCACGACCGAACCTCGAGTGAGACGTTGTCGAAGATCGCGGGCATCGTAGAGAAGCCAGCGATTCGACCGAAGATGCGGCCGCAGTATCCGGTCGTGTTCACCGATGACAACCGAGGCGTCCACTTCGCCAACGGATCACGGATCCTGTTCGGCGCCCGCTCCTCAGGCTTCGGTCGTGGGTTCTCCGAGGTCGACATTCAGGTCTACGACGAGTGCCAGAACCTCAAGGAATCGGCGCTCACTGACATGCTCGCGGCGATGAACGTCTCCGACATTGGACTGGCGTTCTTCATGGGCACTCCCCCGCGGCCACAGGAAGCCCGACTCGGGGTCGACGAGGCGTTCAAGCGTCGCCGCAAGCGTGCGATCGAAGTCAAGAAGCCTCGCCCCTACAAGGGTGTGTTCGTCGAGTTCTCTGCCGACCGCGGCGCTCCACTCGACATCCAAGCAGACGGATTCTGGCAGCATCTTGCGACGGCCAATCCGTCGTTCGGGTTCAGGGTCGGCGAGTCCGCCATTGAGCGTCTGGTCGAGAACATGTCGCCCGAGGATGTGCTCCGCGAGGTGCTGGGCATCTGGGACGAGACCGCAAAGTCTCTCGCCGTCATTCCCGCATCGACCTGGACCGACCTTGCAGCCGACGGGCCGCCGGACGGGACTGCTCCTTCCTCTATTGGCGTTGACGCTTCGCACGACGGCGTCCTGGTGGTCGCTGCCTGCTGGCGCGAGGACGATTCGTCCCATGTCGAACTATTGGCGGTCGACAACTGGGCCGACGACGAGGCGGCGGCGGACTGGATCGCCGGTCGAGCCGGCCGCCGAATCCCGATCACCATCGACAGCGCGTCTCCGGCCGCACGCCTCGTTCCACTGCTGAAGAATCGCCGCTGCAAGGTCAACGCGGGGTCTGCTGGCGACATGGCAAAGGGCTGCGGCGGGCTCTATGCAGCCGCTCTCGGCCAACTACTCACGCACGCGGGTCAGGCGGCCGTCAATGACGCACTCACTGGCGCCAAGAAGCGCGCGATCGGTCAGGCCGGCGGCTGGGGCTGGGACCGCCGTGACCCCGACGCCAATATCGCGCCGCTGGTGGCCGTGACCCTCGCGCACTACGGCGCATCTACATCCCCGAAGTCCGCAGGCCGTGCCGTGTTTGCATGAGAGGAGGTCCACGATGCTCGACGAAGCCGAAGTGATCTCCACCGTCCGTGACCTCTGGGCACGACACCGGGACGAGCTCCCCGCCCATGACCGTGTCTACGGCTATGTGCGCGGCAAGCTGGGCGTGCCGGATGTGCCGGATGGCGCTGGCGACGAGCTGCAAGACATCGCCAAGATGTCCGTCAAGAACGTTCTCGGCCTCGTCCGCAACGCCTTCACCGACCCACTGCTTGTGGTCGGCTTCCGCTCTCCCGATGCCACGGAGAACGACGCCGAAGTTTGGCGCTTGTGGCAGCAGCAGAAGCTCGACGCCCGACAGGCCGAGGTCTACCGCGCCGCCGTCACTTACGGCACGGGCTACGCGATCGTGTCGAAGTCTGGGATCCGCTTCCGCTCCCCTCGTCAGGTGTTCGCGGTGTACGCCGACGCGCACGTTGACGACTTCCCCGTGTACGCGCTCGAGACCTGGGTTGACCGCTCCGGTCCGAAGCCCATGCGCAAGGGCCGACTGTTCGACGAGACGCACGTCTACCCCGTGAGCCTCGGCACGATCAGCAAGCAGCAGGACGAAGCCGAGCAGACACGCACTGCTCAGCGTCGCATGTCACTGACGATCGACGAGGAGCCAGAGGCCCACGGCCTCGATCACTGCCCTGTGATCCGCTTCGTCAACACGCGCGACTGCGAGGACCTCGTCGAGGGCGAGATTGAGCCGTTGATCGGCGACCAGCGAGCGATCAACGCCGTGAACTTCGACCGACTGGTCGTTTCGCGCTACGGCGCCTTCCCGCAGAAGTACGTCATCGGCTGGGCGCCGTCCGGGCCGGCCGAACTGGCGAAAGCATCTGCGCAGACGCTCATGGCCTTCGAGGACTCCAAGGAGACGGTCGCTGTCGGCGCCTTTCCGCAGGCGTCCGTCGATGGCTACAACTCAATCCTGCTCGAGATGACCGTCCATGCCGCCATGAAGGCCGGCGTCGCGCCATTCGGGATCACGGGCTCATTCGCGAACCTTGGCGCCGACGCCATCGCCCAGATTGCAAAGCCCTACCAGGACAAGCTCGGCGCCAAGCAGTCGTCGCTGGGCGAGTCCGTTGAGCTCATGATCCGTGACTACGCCTTCCTGCACGACATCGAGGTCCCCGAGGACGCAGAGGTCGTCTGGGCCGAGACCGAGGCGCGCTCGTTCGCGCAGGTTGTCGACGGCATCGTGAAGCTGACGACTGCCGATGTGCCGATCGAGGCCATGCTCGAGGACATCCCCGGTTGGTCGCAGCAGCGCGTGGACACTGCCCGCAAGGCGGTTCGCCGCGCTGCTGGCGGCGGCGTTCTGGATCGACTGAGGGCAGCCAGTGGCGACCGGCCTGCGGTCTGAGACTGCCGATCTGGTCACACTGGCCGGGCGAGACCTGTCCCGCCTCTGGTCCCTCGTGGCTTCGGGTGCGTCAGCCGAGACCGCCTTGCGCGACTTGCTCCCATCGATCATTCAAGAGTTTGGCGCCGCCGGCGCCGCCATCGCGGCCGAGTGGTACGACGACCAGCGTGCCAAGTCGGCGGTCAAGAGCCCGTTCACAGCAATCCCGGTCGAGGCCGACGATCGCGGCACTCAGGCCCTCATTGGCTGGGCACTAAGCAAGGCCACTGACGACGCCAGTCTTCACGCGCTCATCCTGGGCGGCACTCAGCGCCGCATCGCCGACCATGTCCGCTACACCGTGACCGGCTCGGCCGTGGAAGACCCCGGCGCCCGTGGCTGGCAGCGCGTGGGCGTAGGCGCCTGCAAGGACGGTTTCTGCGACATGTTGATCGGCCGCGGCGCGGTCTACTCCGAGGCCACTGCCGACTTTGCGTCGCACGACAACTGTCGATGTTCCGCAGTCCCCGCATGGGGCGGGGAGCCACTCCCCGTCAAGCCGTTCACTCCCTCGGTGCGCACGGCCAGCGAGGCCGACAAGGCACGCGTCCGCGCGTACATCGCCACCCACTAGCCCCCGCCAGACAGCGGGCTACGCCGACACGCAGCGGTCAATGCGTGGCTGCAGGAGGACTCGCATGAGCGAGGAAGTCAAGACCGACGCCGAGAAGGCCGCCGAGTTCAAGCCGCCGACGTCCCAGGAGGAGTTCGACCGCATGGTCGGCGCCCGGCTGGAACGCGAACGCAGCAAGTTCGCCGACTACGACGACATCAAGGCCAAGGCTGCGAAGTTCGATCAGGCCGACGAGGCCAACAAGACCGAGCTCCAGAGGGAGCGCGAGCGCGCAGAGAAGGCCGAAACGGCCCTCACGCCCACGCAGCAGCAGGTTGCGCGCCTCGAAGTCGCGCTGGAGAAGGGCCTCACTGCGACGCAGGCCAAGCGCCTCGTCGGAACCAGCAAGGAGGAATTCGCGGCAGACGCCGACGAACTCCTGTCCGACCTCGGAGCCAAGGCCAAGCCGAAGCCCGACGCCAAGAAACTCCACTCCGGCTCCTCCGCTGACAGCGACCAGGGCACCGGCAGGGAGCGCGCCGCGGCCGCCCTTCGGCAACTGCGCAACAACTGACTCCCGCGAGGATCGACCTCGGCGGGTGAACCACAACACAAAGGAGATCAGCCATGGCTGACATCACCCGCGCCGAGGTCGCCTCGCTCATTGGCGAGGAATACGGCCCGCAGGTCATCAAGGCCGCGACGCAGGGCTCCACGGCCCTCGCTGCGTTCCCGAACATCAACATGGGCACCAAGACGCGCAACATGCCCGTCCTGGCGACCATCCCCGCCGCCGAGTGGGTCACGGACGTCGACAACACCGGCGTCAAGCCCACTGCGCAGGTGACGTGGGCCAACAAGACTCTCGTCGCCGAGGAACTCGCGGTCATCATCCCGATCCACGAGAACACCCTCGACGACGCGACCGAGGACATCCTCGCTCAGATCGCCGAGCTCGGCGGTCAGGCCATCGGCAAGGCGCTCGACGCTGCCGTGTTCTTCGGCACCAACAAGCCGGTCTCGTGGACCTCGCTCGACCTGCACGCGGCCGCCGTGGCCACGTCGCAGACCGTGGCCGTGGTCGATGGCGCCGGCAACACCTCCGACATCTACGGCGCGAGCCTTCAGGTGGCGGCCATGATCGCGGACGCCGGCTTCGACCCGGAGACCCTGATCGCCAAGCGGAGCCTGCAGTACCAGCTCGCCAACCTCCGCGGCACCGACGGCCACCCCGTGCTCGTCGACAACTCCATCCGTGGCTTCGAGACCTTCTGGTCGCGGAACGGCGCATGGGTCCCGGCTGACGCCACCGCGCTGATCGTGGACCCGTCCACGGTGAGGATCGGCGTCCGCCAGGACGTGACCGTGAAGTTCCTCGACCAGGCCACCGTCGGTGGGATCAACCTGGCCGAGAAGGACATGGTCGCGCTCCGCTTCAAGGCACGGTTCGCCTACGTCCTCGGCAACCCGGCGACCCCCGAGACCGGCGTTGCCGGCTACGGCGTCGGCGCGGTCACCCCGGACGCCGGCTCCTCGTCCTCGTCCAGTTCGTCCTGAGTAATCGGCAGGCGGTGACTTCGGTCGCCGCCTGCCATCGAACCACCCGAGCGGAGGCGCGTCATGGCACTGGCCGGACAGACTGATGTCGAGGCGCGCCTCGGCCGGGAACTCACCACGGGCGAAATTCTTCGCCTTCCTGCATTGCTCGACGACGCGTCCGCGATCGTCATCGGTTACTGCGGGCAGGACTTCGAGCCTGCGCCGTATCCGTCTGCCGTCATCGGCGTAACCGCCAAGATGGTTGCTCGCGGACTGACTGCGGCGTCGAACGTCGGCAGCGGCATGGCCCAGCAGCAGACGGCCGGACCGTTCTCCGTGACCTACTCGGCATCCTCGACCACTGGCGACATGTGGATGACTGCCGCCGACAAACTGGCCTTGCGTGGGTATCGCCTCGGCGGCGGCCTGCGCTCAGTCGGACTCGTGGGCGCGCGCTACGAGATCACCGAGACCGCAGCCGACTCGTCGTCGAGTTCGTCGTCGTCGAGTTCGTCCTGATGGACTTCCCACACGGCGTCACACTCTCCGTCCGGCGCACCGTCGAGACGGAGAGCGACCTCGGTGACGTCGCCTACGACACGACCGACCTGCCCTGGGGTCCGTGTGCCGTAGCACCTCGCTACGCCACCGAGACGACCAACCCGAACGCCGCGCCCGTGGTGATCGGCAAGGAGATCTACGGCCCGGCGTTCGACCTCACCGCAGCCGACGAGATCATCATCGACGGCGAGACATGGCAGATCGATGGCGGCTCGGCTGACTTCACTGGCTCGGGCGCGAACCCGTTCACTGGGTGGGCTCCCGGCATCGTGGTGCCGGTCAAGCGTGCGTTCGGCATCGACCAGCGCGTCAAGGCCGAGAGCTCGTCCTCGTCGTCCAGTTCCAGTTCTTCGAGCTCGTCCTGATGGCTCGCCGGCGCGTCAAACTCAACCACCGCGAACTCGAGGCCATCCTCAAGAGCGACGACGTCCGCAAGGAGCTGCAGGATCTCGCCGGCGAGATGAAGTCGTTCATCGAAGGCGAGGGCATCCGCGTCGGTGACACTGACGGCGGCAAGCACGAGTACGACTTGCCCGTCACGATCGACTCACAGACAACCGACCGCGCCCGCGAGGTCGTGGGCATCAACCACCCCGCCGGAATGGCCGTACAGGCGAAACACGGCGTTCTCACGAAGGCTGCGGCGCACGTCGGCCTGCAGGTTCGCTCGAAGTCCTGACCCGCCAACATCGGTGAGGCATCCTTGCCCCATGTCCGACGCCCCCGTCCGCCCGACCGATGCCTACGCCTGGGCGCTCGCCGTCCTGCCCGTGGTGATCGTCGGCGCAGTGTTCCTCATGGCCTACGCCACGCAAGGGCAAGCGACCGGAGGCGCCGCGCTCACGATCATCAGTCTCGCGGCTCTGCTTTCGCCGTTCGTGTTGACCAGCCTGGACCAGCACGGGATCACCGCATCCGGCCAGCATGTCGCGTGGGGCTGGGTGTTTCTGACCCCCGCCGCCTACCTCATCAACCGGGCCATCAAGCTCCGTGGTTCCAGCCCCGCTCCGATGCTCGTTGGCGTCGCGACCTACGCCGTGTGGCTCACCCTGGCGATCGCCGGAGGCGCGCTGACTTGATCCAAGGAGGACGCGATGGCGAACCCGATCGAAGCCATCCGCGACTTCCTCGTTGCCGATGCTCCGAATCACCCGGCCGGCACCGCGAAGGGCACCAAGCACCCCGCAGCCCCAACGCTCGATCACGTCGTCATCCAGTACGGCTGGGACGGCACCCCTAGCGATGCCGACAACCGCGAGGACGTCGCCTTGCGCATCACCGTGTGGGCGCCACGCGGCGAAGTCACCGAAGCCTCCACCGTCGCAGGCGGCATCCGCTCCCGACTGCTCGACCACTCGTCCGCGCTGATCCAGCGCGTCGACCGCGGCTCTGGCCGCATCCCTGGCATTGACCCCGACACGGGCCTGCCGTTCTGCACCTTCACGGTCAACGCCGTGCTGGTCGCCCTCTGATCTCCGCACGCCACCCTGCACGTTCCGACCGCTGAGGAGCCGTCATGCCCGAACCCTTCTTCGGCGATCCCGCCGCCAACGCCCCGGTCTGGTCGAAGTACGCCGTACTTCTCGGCAGCACCACGGCCACCATCCCGACCGGCAATGCCGCCTTCACCCTGAACGACGACCCGACCCCAACGGACCAGTGGGACCCGGTCGGTGCGCTCGACTCCGACAGCCCGTTCAACAACGGCGAGGAGTCCGTCGACTCGACCGACCACTCGGCGGCCGGCTTCGGGGTCTACGCCACGACGTTCAAGAACGCCAAGGAGACGGTCACCTTCATCGCGAAGGAGACGACCCTGGTCACTCTCGGCATCCTGTACGACGTCTCTGATGTCACGGACACCACGGGCACCCTGTCGGGCACCCTCAAGCGGCGCGACTACACCAAGCAGTACCGGGTCGCGTTCCACCGCGAGAACGGCACTCACTGCGAGCGTCGGATCTCCAAGAACTACGCGACCATCGAGTCGGCCGAGCGGGACGCCTCGAACGACGAGTCGCTCTACACGGTGACCCTGCTCATCGTGCCGACGTCGACCGACGAGCTCTACTCGTACTACCTCGGCCCGAAGTTGGCCGACTCGTCGAGTTCCTCCAGCTCGTCCTCCTGAGTCACGCCGCGGGCCATCTCTGGTGCGGAGGTTGGCCCGCGGCGTGTTCTGTCCATCCGCACCGATCCGCACCCAAGGGAGCACCGTCATGTCTGCAATTGAGAACGAGACCACCCGCGAGACCGCCACGTTCGAGCACTTCGGCCGCGAGTGGACCATCCCGGCCAAGCGGCACCTGAGCCACATGCGGCACATGCGCGAAGAGGGCCGGCGCTCATTCGGCAACATCGACCTGCTCCTGGCTGAGACCTTCCTCGACGCCGAGCAGTTCGAAGCTCTCTGCGACATCGATCCCGACGAGCAGGCGCTGTCTGACTTCGGCGACAAGATCGGCAAGACGCTCGGCTTTGGAGGCTCGGGAAACTCCGGTACCTCGTAGACCTCCTCGAGGTTTACGAGGACGAGATCGAGGCGTCTCTGCAGTCCGACCACGGCGTCGACCTCGCGGACTTCTACCGCGAAACCCTGAGTCCCCGCCGCCTGTGGGTGCTCATCAAGTCACTCAAGCCCGACTGCGCCTTGCACGACGCGCTGCGCGAAGCGGCGTCCAAGACCGAGGCCAAGGCCAAGGTCCGCACCGTCGATGACGCCCTCGACCTGTTCAAGAGGAGGTGACCGCGATGCGCGAAATCGGCTCTGCAGCCATGCCGATCATCCCCGTGTTCGGGAATGGCTTCAAGGCCGACCTCGAGCGCGGCATCGGTCGCCCGATGGACCAGTCTGGCACCAAGGCTGGGCGAGTGTTCGGCGACTCCGCTGGGCGTTCGCTCACTGCGTCTTTCTCCTCGCACGCCAAGAAGGCTGCGCTGCTGGCTTCGGGCGCATTGATCGGCGTCAGCGCCGTGGCGTTCAAGCTCGGCAAGGATTCCGTCGACCAGGCGTCCAACCTCGGCGAGTCCGTGAACGCCGTGACCGTGGCCTATGGCAAGCAGGCGAAGGCCGTCCAGCGCCTCGGACGCAACACCGAGGACGCCCTGTCGAACGTCGAGTTCAACGAACTCGCGGTGCGCTTCTCCTCGTTCGCCGAGACCATCTCGGGCGGCAAGGGTCGCAAGACGGTCAAGACCCTCGACGATCTGACGACCCGCGCCGGTGACTTCGCATCGGTGTTCAACATCGAGGTCGCCGAAGCCGCAGGGCTCTTCCAGTCCGGCCTCGCCGGTGAGGCTGAGCCGCTACGCCGCTACGGAATCAACCTGTCAGCCGCAGCCGTTGAGGCGCACGCCTACGCGAAGGGGATCGCTGCAGCTGGCAAGGATCTCACTGACACGCAGAAGATCCAGGCCACCTATTCGCTCCTGATGGAGAAGACGGCCAAGACGCAGGGCGACTACGCCAAGACGGCCGACGGCGCGGCAAACGCGAGCCGTCGCCTCGGCGCGAACTGGGATGACGCGAAGGCGAAGCTCGGCAAGGGCCTGCTGCCGATTGTCGAGGACGCGACCAACTTCCTCGTCGACGAGGGCGTGCCGGCCTTCGAGAAGTTCTCGGACTGGTTCAACGACAAGGGCATCCCGGCGATCTCCGACTTCGCGGACGACATGAAGCCGCTCGCCAAGGAGATTCTGCCTGCCGCTGCCGGAGCGCTCGGAACTGTCCGTGACGCGCTGAAGGACGCCGCGCCCTACGCAAAGGACATCGTCGAGGCGTTCAACGACATGCCTGACTGGGCCAAGAAGGGCGCCGTGCTCGGTGCTCTCGGCCTCGGTGTCGCCGCGAAGGTGAAGGGCAAGGCGAGCGGGCTGCTCGGCGGAGGGTCCTCGGGTGGCAGCATCACGGACCCCGCCTACGTGTTTGTCGTCAACGGCGGCGGCTCAGGCGGCAAGCCTGGCGTCGACGGTGGGGCCGGCAAGTTGAACGGCCTTGGCCTTTTGCTCGGCGCCCTCGGCGGCAAGGAAGTGCTCGACGGGTCGCGCGAGATGCTGACCGGATTCCGAGACCCGCAGGCCGCTGGCGGCACTTCGGCGAACTCCATCAAGGACGCGCTCAACGCCTCCGACTTCGGCAAGTACGCCGAGGACCTGGGTATCAACGTCGACGCGCTCGCCGAAGGTCTCTCGAAGCAGGGCGCGCAGTCGCAGCAGTTCAAGGACGCCGTCAAGGTGCTCGAAAAGACCAACGAGGGCGCCTGGGAGCACATCAACGACCTGATCCCCGTCGTCGGCTCGTGGATCCAGACCAACGGCGACCACGCCGCGTTCGCACTGCGCGACCTGAACGAGATCGTGAAGGGTCTCAGCCAGGATCTGCTGCCCCTTCTCCAGGGCAACCCAACGGGCGCCGGCGAAAGCCTCGACGTCACGAAACTGTTCGGCAAGATTCCTGACGCCAAACTGAAGGTGCTGCAGGACCCGACGACGATCAAGACCCAAGACGACGTCAAGGCGCTGCTGAAGAACGTCGACGGGCTGACGAAGAAGGACTACAAGGTCCTGTTCAACATCCTCGGGTTGAGCAAGGCCAAGACCGACGCGAAGGTCCTCCTGGACTACATGCGCGAGTTGACCGGGATGCGGGTCCCCTCGATCCCGTCCGGCGTCCCCAAGGGCTTCAACGGGCCGTTCCGCCCGAGCGGCGCGGACCGCCTCGCGGCCGGCATCAACGTCGGTCGCGTCGAGATCCGTGGCGCCGACTCCGACCGCCTCATCGCGGACCTGCAAGACATCGCACGCCGTCAGGCAATGGGAGGCTACGGATGAGGGTCGCGTCGTCGCTGAGCATCGACCGCACCGGGCTCACGCTGCCGCCGTTGGTCATCAATAACGACCCGCACGACGGCGCGTTCACGTACCCCGAGGACGGGCTGGCTGAGCCCAACTTCACCATGCGGGTGAGGTATGCGCCGGACTCACTGTTCACGCCCGGTCGCCTCGTCCTCGGCGCAGTACTGGACGCCTCCGTGATTCCGCTGCAACTCGTCGTCAACGGGACCTCGCAGTCCAACCTGACAACCCTGAAGAACGAACTTCTGGTCGCCCTCGCGCAGTTGTCGTTCGATGTGACGATCCGCGTCGGAGGGATCGAGGTCGGCACGTGGCCCGCCGGCCCCTCGGTGCCCGGCTGGGGTCTCGTCGACCACGGCATGGCCGAGGTGTTCATGGCCTCGGCGGTCGTTCAGATCCCGGTCAACCCGCCGACGTCGTTCGGCGGCGTCGAGTCCAGCTCGTCCAGCAGTTCCTCGTCCTCGTCGAGCAGCAGCTCGTGATCGGAGCCTGACCCGTGGACATCCCCGCGATGAACTCGCACCTCGAAGCGTCCTACGGACCCAACCGTGGCCCGCTGCGTCCCAGCACCCACGAGTACGCCCTGTTCTACGGCGACCCCCGCGATGGTGGCGTGGAGGTCACGGGCGGCGGCTATGCACGGGTCACGATCGACGGCGACACGGACTGGAACCCGGCGGTCGACGGTGGGATCTCCACCAACCTGATGCAACTGCCGGACACGACGGACGAGTACGACGTCGACCCGGACCACTGGGCGCTGATCTACGACGACGGCGGCCCGGTGCTGGATGACTCCGGTCCTCTCTCCGAACCGCTCGTCGTGACGGGCGCCGGTTCTGGCCCTCTCGTGCGTGCGACTCCCCGTTTCGCTGACTCGATCAACCCCTTGGAGGACTGATGACTTTCCGAATCGCTGTTGCTGTGCGCGAGGACATGATGGACGCCCTGGAACTTGCCATTGACGGCGGTTCCGGTGGCGCGACATTGGAGATCCGTTCGGGCACCCAGCCCGCGGATGCCGACACGACCGCGACGGGCACGCTCCTGGCGACGTTGACGCTGAACGACCCGGGCGGCGTGCAGGCGACGGGTGTCATCACCATCGACGTGTCCCCTGCGATCACGGCGACCGCTGTTGCGACTGCCACGGCGACGTGGGCGCGGCTGAAGGACTCGGCTGGCGCGACGGTGCTGGACGGTTCGGTGGGCACGTCGGGCACGGACTTCATCATCGACTCGACGTCGATCACCTCGGGCCAGACGGTGGCTCTCGTGGCGGTCTCGACCCTGACGCTTCCCGCGGCCTGATCGCGAGGCTGGGGCGACGGGCTGACTGGTGACCTACGCATCCGAGGTCGCGGCTGACTCACCGGTCCTGTGGTGGCGGCTCGGTGAATCGTCGGGCACGTCTGCTGTCGACGCCTCGGGCAACGGGCGCCACGGCACCTACGCAGGCTCGCCGACGCTTGGTACGGCTGGATTGGTCACCGATGGCGATACCGCGGTCACGTTTGACGGCGTCGACGACGTGGTCACCTACTCGGGCACAGTGCTCGCCAGTTCGGCCACCTCGACGATTGAGCTCTGGTTCTACGACACGCTCGGATCGACCTCCTTGACGTTCGACGTCTCGGGGTCTACGAGTTCCCAGCGGGTCACGATCAATCCAGCAACAGGCACGGTGACGGGGTTCGTCAACCCGACCGGCACCGGTTCGGCGACTTTCACCAGCGCGACCGGACTAATTGCGACCGCGACTCGCCATCAGGTGGTCCTGCGGTTCGACACCGGCTCGATGTCCGTCCTCCTTGACGGCGCACTGCTTGGTGGGGCGAGTAGGTCCGGGCTCATCAATATCTCGGCCGTCAACCTTGGCTTCCTGCTCGGCCAGGCCGCCTTCGCGGGCGTGTTTGACGAGTTCTCGATCTACGGCACCGCGCTTTCCGATGCTCGCGTCGCCGCCCACTACGCGGCGGGCATCGCAGTCGGCACCAACGAGGTCAACTTCGCTGGCCTCGTCCCGCAGGTCGTCGGTTCGGTGGACCTCGAAACCTCCCGCATCGCCCGCTTCGACGGCATCATCCCCGCCGTCGTCGGCCCGGTTCTGCTGGCCCCGTCCCGCACGGTTGCGTTCGACGGGCTCATCCCGTCGGTCGTCGGCTCCGTCGCGCTGGACAACCTCGACAACGTGCCCATCTCGTTCGCTGGCGAAGTGCCCGGCGTCGTCGGCGCGGTCGCACTCGCGGGTGTCACCGAGTCACAGGTCAACCGGGCTGGTGGCTGGCGACGCGACAACATCGGCACCGCAACATGGTCCCCCGCCGTCGTCCCCTCGCCAGTCATCGGCCCGCAGAACGCGGTCGTGGCTCAGGCGTTCACGACACCAGTCATCGACGGCACGCACACGATCATCGAGCCGACTTACGCCTACGAGGCCGAGCACCGAGACCGCCTCCTGGTTGGCGGTCGTGACGTCTCGTTCTGGCGCGGTGTCCCGACGCCGCCGATGGAATACCAGTACGTGCAGCCGCTGGGGTGGGCGTCCGGGACGTTCTCCCTCCCGCAGGCCGTGGTGCCGTTTGAGACCCCCGGCACTGGTGACCTGGCGTGGCTCAAGAAGGGCGCACCGGTCATCGTGCAGCGCGTCGACACCGCGACCGAGGAAGTGGTCGCCACCGACTACCGCGGCTTCGTGGTCGCGTTCTCCCTCGACGGCGGCAACCTGACCGTTGAGTGCGGCGGTCACGCCGTTGGTCGGGCTGCGTTGCAGGACCGGCAGATGCAACTGATCCAGTACCGCCTCGACTCCGGGCTGGCGATGGCGGGTGCGATCCGGCAACTCCGGTTGTCCCACGTCCCCTACTACGGCCCGGTCACCGGCATCAGCCTCATCCGCTGGGGTGGTGGCGGGCTGCTTGACTACATCAACGAACTCTCGGCGAAGATGACCACTCTCGATGGCGACCAGTGGACCACGATGCCCAACGAGGACGGCGTCTACTCGACGTACCTCAAGGACATCGAGACCATCCACGGCACCGCGTACCTCGACGACGCCAGGGTCAAGGGCGACCTGCGCTCGGACCTGTCCGAGGAGCCCAACCAGATCTTCGCGTCCGGCGTTGCCCCTGACGGGATGGTCGTGAAGTTCGGCGCCTACCCCGGCCTCGTTGCTGGCGGTGCGGCGCCGTACCCGATGAACGACAACTCCGACTTCGGGATCGGCACCACCAACGCCGAGACCGACACAGGCGACGGCATCGTGGTCATGGGCTGGCGGCTCAACGTCACCGGCTTCCTTGACGGACGCCCGAACTACAACGACTACGACGCCGAGATGGGCGAGGCGATCCGCGCACTCAAGCGACGGGCCGGACTGCCCGTCACCAGCACCATGACGAAAGCCGCATGGGCTGCGCTGTTCGACGTCTCCAAGACCGGGTACACCCTGCGCGGGATCCGCATCCTGCCCGCAGCAGCAACCTCGGAGATCACCCCGTGGCGGCTGTCCTCGAACGGTTCGATCATCGCGCGCAATCCTGGCTACGTCGCCTCCACCCTCGCCGTGCACCGCACGATCGCGATGGGCGCGGGCTTCAAGCGCACCCAGATCCGGCAGTGGGCACAGGGCGAGCTCTCGACCGGCGCGCACTGGCGCGGCACCATCGAGATCAACACGGGTGCGATCATCGCGGGCGAGCACACCCCCGGCGACCCGATTGCCAGCATCCTCCGTGCGCGCGACATCCGCCCGGGCATGAACATCTGGCTGCCGCTGTTCGCTGGCGGCATCCTCGTGCACGTCGCTGGCGTCTCGGTCCGCAACGAGGGCCACACGGTGATGCTGGCCGTCGACACCCGACCCGGCGACACGATGCCCGTGTGGGCTGCGATCCAGCGCGACCGCGAGAACCGCAACACCGTCCACCGCTCGTTCTTCGCACAGCGCCGCTCGGCCGACCTTGAGCGCGAGAACACGTTCGACGAGGTGGGCGGCACGATCCCGCCGATCAAACTGAACCCCGACGACTGGACAGTGTTCCCCGTTCCCGCCAAGCAGGCCGGGACCATCGAACGGATCCGCCTCAGCCTCTCCCCGAACCGCGAGTTCGTCATGGCGGTGTTCGGCCGCGAGATCACCGCGAAGCGACTGCGAGCCGTCACCAACGCCCCGCTCACGCTGGCTGGTCGCAAGCGCTGGACTGAGACCAACGTCTACAACAAGCTGAACCGCTCCTACGTCGTCAACTACGTCGCCGGATCCGACGAGGACCCCTGCGGCTACTTCCCCGGCCGCAAGTCCGACGACGGCACCCTCACGGGCATCCACGACGACCCCGCATCGTTCCCGTTCCTCACGTTCATGAACAACACCGACCGCGGCAACGTGCTCTGGGTCGCCGTGTGGGTCGGAGCGTCAGCAACTCTCGACGGCGGCCGGATCATGTGGCCCTCGGCTGAGGAGTACTGACGTGGCGATCCTCGAGGACTTCGAGGGCGGCACGGTCGATGACCTCTACGACGAGACCGCCGGCGATGGCTGGACGGTGCAGGCACTCAACCGAACCAGCGGCTTCGCTCAACCCACATACCGCCCACTACCCGACCCCACATGGAGCATCCCCGCACCGCCAGGCGTGGCTGGCGACCAGGGCCTCGCCTTCACCGGCTCCTCGGCCTGGGCGCTCAGCGTCGACTACGCAATCTGTGCTGGTCTCGGCGGCTTCTTCTACTCCGACCAGGCAGGCGCCGGCGGCAGCAGTTCGTCCTCGCTGATCGTCTCCATCGGATTCGTCAACGAGCAGGCCGCCGGATCCATCACCGTCGACCGGCGCGGCGACGAGTTGCGGATCAACGAGTTCTACGACGACCTCGTGACCTACGTCGACAACGACAGCACCGTCGTACTCGGCGGGACGTTCCCGCGGCCCGTGTGGCTCGAGATCAACCTGCTCCGCACCGGCGGCTGGACCATCCGCGACGTCGACGCCGACGTGGTCCTCGCTCACGGTGACTACCCCTACCTGATCCCGGCCAGCGCGCCCTGGGATCTGAACATGCAGCCCAACCAGAGCGGCCCCGGTGGTCCGTCGGGGTC
The DNA here is from genome assembly GCF_014108865.1 of Nocardioides sp. WS12. Taxonomy (NCBI): domain Bacteria; kingdom Bacillati; phylum Actinomycetota; class Actinomycetes; order Propionibacteriales; family Nocardioidaceae; genus Nocardioides; species Nocardioides sp. WS12. The sequence continues at coordinate 4,989,104 of NZ_CP053928.1, forward strand.
GATCCGAGTCATGGCCGACGACATCTACGGCTTTGACGGCAGCAGCGTCGCACCGGCAGTCCGACTCTTCCCCCGCGACGACGGCCGCGGCATGTCGTCTGCTCCCCGCATCTGGCCGCCTCCCAAGGCCAACCGAGTGATTGGCGGCTACCCGTGACCAACGACCCGTTCGCAGGCGAGTGGATCAACCCACGGCCGCCGTGCCACGCAGCGACCGACGAGCAGGAGTCTCGCCCATGACCGAGCCGCCCCGCACCGATGTTCTCGCCGAACGGATCGACGGCCTCGCGCGCGGTGTCGCTGGCGTCGAGGCTCGTCTCGGTGGACTGGCGACCAAGGACGAACTCATCGCCCTGATCCAGTCCCGCGACCTCCTCACGGCCCAGCAGTTCAGTGCACTAATGGAGGACAGCAAACGGCACGCCGCAGCGCTGGCCGTCGAACGCGCCGAACGAATGGCCGCCGACAAGGAGAACGAGGAGCGCGCCAACCGTGCCCGGACCTTCGCGTTGTCGGCCATCGGTCTCATCGTGAGCGTCGTCATCGCCCTGGTCACCCTCATCGACCGAGTCGGAGGCACGCCGACATGAAGACCTGGCAGAAGTGGACCGCCGCAGTCGTCGCCACCTTCGTGACGGCGTGGTTCATCGCCACGCTGCTCGGTGTCGTCGCCGCCCAGCACGACCAGAAGGTCAGCAATGCCGAGCAGGTTCGCGACCTCGAAGCGCAGCTCGACGACGTGCGCACCGACAACGCCGCCAACAAAGCCGCGGTCGACGAACTGAACCGGCGCTGCGCCATCGCCGCCAACTGTGTTCCCGTGCGCGTCCCCGAACCAGAGGACGACGCCGAAGTGCAGGACGGCGAGATCCAAGAACCCGAGATCCAAGAGCCGGAACTTCAGGAGCCTGAGCGGCAGCAGCCCGAGGTCGACGACGCGCCCATCCCCGGTGCCGTCGGTGCTGTCGGTGCGTCATGCGTCGCAGAGCTCGGCCTCGAGGCGTGCCGCGGCCCGGCTGGCAAGGACGGGACCAACGGCACGAACGGTATCGACGGCAAGGACGGCGCTCCCGGCACCGCGCAGCCCGGGACCTACGCCTGCCCCGCTGGCGAGTACCTGACTGGCTTCGGTGTCGCCGCTGACGGCTCGGTCTCGCTGGCGTGCGCATCCGCGAACCCCGGCAACTCAGGAGGCAACCAGTGACCACGTACCGAGGACTCCCCGCCTGCACCTGTCTCGGTTCAGATCACGCCTTTGTCGCGAAGCACCCGCGCCCAGTCGTAGTAGTTGTGGCACATCTTGCACATGGCCTGGTAGTGCGACACGTCAGAGGAGTAGGGATGGCTTGCCCCCGGTTGCAGCGGCCCGACATACGCCCACTCTCGCGCAGGGCGACCACAGGCGCAGGCGCGGTGCTTGGCCGGGCCTCGGCGCTTCCGAACTTTGTGGTGCGCTCCGCTGTAGGACGACACGCCATCCTTCGCGACGAGCACCGCCCATGCGCGCAGGGCCGTGGAGCAACTCCTGCCGCACGTCCTGCTCGCCTTTTCGTTCCTCGGCCCAAGATAGTCGGCCTTGCAGATCACGCAGACCTTGGCGATCTGGGGACGGCGGTAGGTAGCATCGGTCATATCGGAACCTCGTTTCCGGTCAGCACCCCGGGCGCTCGACACGTCGCGGGGTGCACCCAATTCTACCCGTTCGCAGCGGGGGTGGCGGCATGACCGTGACCGGATATCTCTACGGAAAACCCTGCTGTTCCTGCGTCTTGGCTTGGTGGCCGGTATTCGAGTCACTGATTGGCAGAAGCGTGCCGATCGCCCAGGCCATAGGTGACGCGCCAGCCAGCGCTGGCTTCCACAGGGGCGGGGGATCAGTCGACTGCGGAGTCTTGACCGAAGACGAGCTGCGCAAGGCACGTAACTGCGGCGGCGCCGCATGGAACCGCTGGTGGGCGAACAACTACCACTGCCACATCCGGCTCAACGGCTGCCCGCACAACACGATCGCGCAACCACAGGTCGCTGACCTCAACGCGGGTCGAGACGGCACCGGCCCGCTGTACGACAACCGCGGCGAACCGGACAACGGCCCGCGCAAGGACGTGCACTGGCCCCTGCGCACGTGGCGTCAGGGCATCGAGTGGGCCAACCAACAGGAAGAGGACGAGATGACCCCCGAACAGGAAGAGCGGCTCGCCAAGGGCTTCACGGCGGCTGTCGCGGCCAGCGAGAAGCGCATCGACGCCCGAGTCCAGCGGAACACGCTGGCGATCGTGGCGCTCATCAAGGCCAACGCTGCTGGCGACGACGCTGACGTCGAGCGCATCATCGCGGCCGTCAAGGCAGACGGCTGACGATGGCTACCCGGCTGCGGCGGCGCATCTACCACCAGAGCCACCCCTACGCCGAGGGCAACGACGACCAGGGGATGCGCGAGGCCGCGCGGCTCGGCATGTGGATCGACCGCGACCTGCAGATGTCCAGCGACGGCATCTTCATCGGCACGCACTGGGCCTACCCCAAGCGCGAGGGCTTCACGCTGGCCGGGCGACGGGTCGCGCTCCCGTTCCGCCGCATCACCTTCGCCCGCATCGCCCGACTGCGCACCAAGAACGGGCGCCGCATCAAGAGTGCCGGCGCCGCGATCTCTCTCGGCAGGGACCTCGGCGTACCGGGGATCGAGTTCGAACTGAAGTTCGTGCCCACGCAGCGGATGCTCAACCGCCTCGCTCGAGCGGCCAAGCGCAACTGGGGCCCTGACTGGCAGCGACACGTCCAGATCAAGATGCTCGCCGGGTTCAACTGGCGGGTTGGTCTCGCTCGGGCGTCTCGGGCTGGCTTCACGACCACGCTCATCAACTTCGACGGCAAGCCTTCCGCGCTGCCGCACTTCGTCGACCACTACCGGAGGTAACCGTGAAGATCAACGACCGAACCCGCGACCTGATCGACCGGGCCGCAGTCACCGCCGCTCAGGGAGCCATCCTGGCGATCGGTGGCGAGACCGTCACCGCCAACGCGCTGACCTTCGACTGGTCCACCATCGGCGGCTATGCCCTCGGTGGCGCGGTCCTGTCGGTGCTCATCAACGTGGCACGCGGTGGGCTGAGTGGCCGCATCAACCTCGAGCACCTCGACGGCGAGTAGCCATGCGCGAGTGGGTGGTCGTCGACTCGGGGCGGACGATCCACATCGAAGGCGCCACCTGTCCGGCTGACGTCATGGCTGCGACGCATGGGCACGGGACGCACGGGCCGGTCGGCGTTGCGTGGCGCGATGACGCTGGCAACTGGGTGGAGTTGTGAACCCCTGGCTGCCGCTCGCCGGCACCCTCGGTTTCAACGTCGCCTGCCACCTCGTCGGGCTGCCGACCATCTGCTCGACCACCCGCAAGTACGTGCCGCGAAAGGTCGCCATGCCGCTGCTGGCCGGTGGCGCTGTTGGACTGCTCGTTCACGTCTGGCGCGGGTACTGACCTGCGCACCCGAGAACGCCGCCAGAGCTTCGGGCTCACAGCGACGATGGCCGCCGCTCACCTTCGGGTGGGCGGCGGTTCTGTCGTTTTGGGCTACTCGACCTCGCCCGAGAGGAGTTCGTTGAGCCGATCCATCGCATCCAGCCGCATCCTGTCGTCGCCATGCAGGTAGTGCTTTCGGGTGATGATGACCTGCGAGTGACCGAGGATCTCGGCGATGATCTTCTCTGAGACCCCAGCCTCCATCAGGAGACTTGCGGTCGTCGCTCGAGCGGCGTGAAGCGGACGGTCTGGTACGTCGGCCAGGCGGAGCAGTCTCTTCCACTCCGCCCAATCGCCTCGAGGCGCCGTCGGCCGCTCGCCGCCCCAGACGTACCCGTCGTCCTTGCGCTCCGCCCAGAGCGCCTCGCGCACCGGCATGACCATCGGGACTGCTCGATACGAGCTCTCCGACTTGAGCGCGAGGACCTGCAGGCCCTGATGCGGAACCTGTTGGATGGATCGCCTGATGACGAGCACTCCGCGATCAAAGTCCACATCCTCCCAGCGCAGGCCGAGCGCCTCGCCTTGCCGGAGGCCGGCCAGCAGTGCGCACGCCCAGCGTGACGTCGAGACGTCGGGCCGATCGAGCGCCTTCAGGATGGTCTTGGCCTGCTCGAGGGTGAACTTGCCGTGCGACCCCTTGCCGACCGGCGGCGGGTCGACCTTCGCCGCCGGGTTGAACGGGATCCGCTGCTCTCGCTCGGCGATCACCAGGGCACGTCTCAGGATCGCGTGGACCTGGCGCCTCGTGGCGTCGCTCTTGCCCGCGTCCTTCATCGCCGCGTAGAGAGCCTTGATGTGGTCGGGTCGGAGTCGATCTAGTCGCCGCTTCCCGAGGTGAGGGATGATCCACTTGTCGACGTTCCGACGGTAGCCAGCGGCGGTCGTGGGCCTCAGCTTGCCATCGACCTCATGGTCCAGCCAGTGCGTCATCCACTGCTCGACCGTCGCGTCATCGGGAAGCACACCCGAGTCGACGAGCTGCTTCAGGCGCTTGAACTTCGGCCGCAACTCCCTGAGGGTCGGAGCGGTCACGGTGCGGCGAACGCGCTTGCCCGCGACCCATCCCATGTCCACGACACCGACCCAGCGCCCGTCGGACTCGCGCTGGTAGATGCTGCCCTCGCCACGAATCCGTCGGTCGCCCACTAGACTCTCCTCTGTGTGTAGCCAACATGACAGCCTACGTGGCGGCATGTAGCCATACCTCATGGTACTCGAAACCCGCGCTGACCTGCGGTTTCTCCCGTGGGGCCCCTAGCTCAATTGGCAGAGCAGGAGACTTTTAATCTCTTGGTTGTGGGTTCGAGTCCCACGGGGCCTACCGAGTGCCAGTTTTGCCAGATTGCTCGTCAGTTGGCGGGCAGCGCGGCGCACTCCGCGCACAGACCCACCAGTTCGACGGTGTGACTCACGTCGATGAAGCCGTGCTCGTCGCCGATGGAGTGTGCCCACTTCTCCACGGCCGATCCGGTGATCTCCACGGTCCGACCGCAAGAGCGGCAGACCAGGTGGTGATGGTGCGAGGTGCTGCACCGGCGGTACGTCGTCTCGCCCGCCGGGTTGTGGCGTACGTCGACGTCGCCCGCGTCGGCCATCGCCTGGAGGGTCCGGTAGACCGTCGCCAGGCCGACCTTCTCCCCCGCGTGCCGCAGGCTGTCGTGGATCTCCTGGGCGCTCTGGAAGTCGACCCCGGCCCGCAGGGCATCGGTGATGGCCAGGCGCTGTCGCGTCGGGCGCAATGTGCTCGGTCGCTCGTCGATCTCGGACATCACTCACCTCCAGAAAATGGGAACCGCTCTCAATCTACCCGGCCCGCGACGCCGGCGAAGGACCAGTCCATCTAGTCACAACGGGCCATGTTGAGAGGTCCTTCGAACCCAAGACGAAGAACTTCTTGCGGAGTACGCTCGACCGTGGGAGAGGGAAGGGAGGACTCTGTCATGGGGAGTAATGACGAGTTCGGACCGGACACAGAAACTATTCGTGCCTGGTTGAACAAACGCGCCAGTTACGCGAAGGACGCCCGGGTCATCGGGGCACCTCGCGGCGGCGGTGGCCTGGCGACCGCGACAGCACCTGCGCCGGCGGCGGCCAGCCCCACGGCCCGGGTCGAGCCCGCCCCTGAGCAGTTCGTGACGCCCACCCTTCCGTCCGGTCCGGACAGCACCTCCGTGGGCCGTTCGGTCCTCGCTGCGCTCGGCGTGGAGGACGAGTCCGACGTCGACCACCGCACCCCGAGCGTCGACACCACGGCGGCCGGACGGTCGGTCGTCGAGGCCCTCCACAGCCCCACCGAGGCGCCGCGACGCGACACCAGGTCGAAGGCCAGGTCCGCCAAGCCGGAGAAGGCAGGCAAGCCGGAGAAGGCAGCCAAGGAGCCCAAGGCCGAGAAGCCGGCCAAGCCGGCCAAGCCGGCCAAGCCGGCCAAGCCGGCCAAGCCGACCTCCAGTCCCCGCTCCGATCGAGGTCCGACCGTCCGTGTGACGCGACCTGCCTCTTCGGCCAGCACGGCCCCCGTGGCCGATGCCACCGAGGCGCCCGCCGTCCCCGTGGAGCCGGCCGTGCGCACCACCGCCGCCCCTCAGGTCCAGCAGAGCCGGTGGACCGAACCCGAAGAACACCTCAACGCCAACCACGCCACCACCGACGCCGACTTCCCGGCCCGCGGCACGGCCCGCAAGGTGCTGTCGCTGATCCTGGCCGCCGCCCTCGCGGCGACGGCCGTGACGTCGTACGTCGCCTATCAGGACCGTACGGTCGCCGCGCTCGGCATCGCCGGGACCCTGGCGTTCCTGACGCTCGTGATCTGGGCGGTCCGCGCGGGCTGCACGACCACGAAGATGGCCATCCGCCGCGGCAAGCTGTCGATCGAGCGCGGCGGCCACGTCGAACTGGTCGACGTGGGCAGCACCTACACGCCCATCGCCATCGTCGGCGAGCCCGGCCACCGCCACTGGACGGTGCTGATCGAGCGCAAGGGCATGCCGCTGGTGGTCATCAACTCCTCGATGGTCGACCCGCACTGGTTCACCACCGCGCTCTACCGCTTGCGCCCAGAGCTGCGGCCGGGCGCTGTCGACGAGGACGGCTACGCCATCAGCGACGCCTACGCCGAGAGCCGGTAGGTAACGGGACTCACGCCCCGCAGAAGTGAAACGTGTTCTACCCTCAAGGGCATGAACTGGTTCACGATCGACGACGAGTCCGACGACGAGTCGCTCAACCGCGAGATCCAGATGTGGGCGCCGTACACGCAGGCCGTGCGCGACCTGATCGACGTGAGCGTTCGTACGACGGTCGACGAGGACGAGATCATCGCGGCCACCGCGCAGATCGAGGAGATCGTCGCCCGTCTCCGCAAGGAGCAGATGACCGCGACCCTCGGTGTCGCCCACCAGCCGGCCGGACGGCGTCGCCCGTGGGGCAACCCCGTGATCGGCGTCCGCAACCCGATGGCTCCAACCCTCACGACCACGTCCTCCGAGGGACGCGTCGAATCAGACTTCCACTGCGGTGCTGCCTTCGAGGGCCCGCCGGGACTGGTCCACGGCGGCGTCGTGTCGATGGTTCTCGACCAGGTCCTGGGCCACGCGGTCGGAACGACCGGGCGTCCCGGGATGACGGGCACCCTGACGATCGTCTACCGCCAGGGCACGCCGCTGGGCGACCTGCGCTGCGAGGCGTGGGTCGAACGCCAGGAGGGCGTGAAGACGTGGGCCAAGGGCCACATCATCGGCCCGAACGGCGTCACGGCCGAGGCCGAAGGTGTCTTCATCCTGCCGCGCCGCGTCCGCGAGGCCCTGGCTGCCGCCGAAGCGGGCGGCGAACCCATCCGCGGGCTCAGAATCTTCGAGTGACCCGTCGCCGCACCATCTTGTTCGTGACCGACTGGGTTTCGAGACGCGCGGGCCTCAGACCTTCACACCACGCTTGTTCTCGTCGCTGAGGCGAGTCTCTTCGGCGGCCTGCTCCTCGAGCTCGGCGCGACGACGCTCGGCGTCGTCGAACTCACCGGGCTGGGACACGAGGTCCGTCGCACCGCGCTCGAGGCGCTGCAGGGCCACGCGGGCGAAGATCTGCTGCTCGGTCGACGTCCGCTCCGAGCGGCCGGTGCCGATGAACGAGATCAGCCAGTGGAGAACGGCAGTGAACTGGTTCTTGAAGCCGGTGATGTAGAAGAGGTGGACGACCAGCCACATCAGCCAGGCGATGACACCGGTCAGGCGCAGTCGACCGACCATGGCCACCGCGCGGAAGCGGCTGATGATGGCCATCGAGCCCTTGTCGAAGTACTTGAACGGCGACTGCGCGGGCTTGCCCTTGAGTCGGCCGTCGATCTCCTTGGCGGCGTACTTCGCACCCTGGATGGCCACCTGGGCCACACCCGGCAGGTTGTCGAGGGCGATCATGTCGCCGACGACGAAGACCTCGGGGTAGCCCGGGAGCGTCAGGTCGGGGTTGACCGCGATCCGACCGGCGCGGTCCAGCGGGGCGCCGGTCTGGTCGGAGAGCTGCTTGCCCAGCGCGTTCGCCTGGACACCAGCAGCCCACACCTTCGCCACGGCGTCGATGCGCTTCTCGGTGCCGTCCTTGTACTTGACGACAAGACCACGTTCGTCGACCTGCGACACCAGAGCGCCGAGCATGACCTCGACGCCGAGCTTCTCCAGCTTCTCCTGGGTCCACTTGCCGAGCTTGGCGCCGAACGGCGGCAGCACCTGGGGCGCCGCGTCGACGAGGATGACGCGCGCCGTACGGGTGCTGATGGCACGGAAGTCGCGGGTCAGCGTGCGGTGGGCGAGCTCGGCGATCTGGCCGGCCATCTCCACACCGGTCGGACCGGCGCCGACGACCACGAACGTCAGCAGGTGGTCGACGTTCTCGCCGCGGGAGGCACCGAGCTCGGCCATCTCGAAGGCGCCGAAGATCCGGCCGCGCAGTTCGAGGGCGTCGTCGATGCTCTTCATGCCGGGCGCGAACTCGGCGAAGTGGTCGTTGCCGAAGTAGGACTGGCCGGCACCGGCCGCCACGATCAGCGAGTCGTACGACGTCACGATCTCGCGACCGAGCACGTGCGAGGTGACCAGGCGGTTCTCGAGGTCGACGGTCGTGACCGTCCCCAGCAGGACCTGGGCGTTCTCCTGCTTCGCCAGGACCTCGCGGGTCGGCGGGGCGATCTCGCCCTCGGAGAGGATGCCGGTCGCGACCTGGTAGAGCAGCGGCTGGAAGAGGTGGTGGGTCGTCTTCGCGATCATGGTCACGTCGACGTCGGCCTTGCGGAGCGCCTTGGTGCCGAAGAGGCCACCGAATCCGGAGCCAATGATCACGACCTGGTGGCGGTCAGACCTGCGCACGATCGCACGATCCGACATCTCTGGCGTGGTGTCGCCTGCTGCCATGGCTTCCTCCTGGACGCTTGTGACGCCTCTTCGATGACCCTCTGTCGCGCATTCTTCCGGGTTTGGGCCGCACGTCCCAACACGTGGGCATCGTCTGGTCGGTCACAGTCTGTCGAGCGGCGTCACCAAATCCCGAGAACTCTGTTGGTTTAGTTGCGTGTTCAACGGGGTATCGCCTTCGGGATCGGCACCTCACGGACCGACAAACGCAAACCTCGGGCAATGAAACCGCAGTGGAAGGTTCACCCGTGCAGCACCGGCAGACACTGGAGTTGGCCCCCGGGCCGCGCAGCGTCCACGACGCGCGCCGCTGGGCGGTGCAGACGTGCCGGGAAATCGGTCGAGACGAGCTCATCGACTGCGCCGAACTGGCCATCTCCGAACTGGTCACCAACGCCGTCCTGCACGCCGAGGGGCCGATCCGCACCCAGTTGCGCGGCACCACCGAGCACCCCCGCTTCGAGGTCCACGACGCGACCACGGTCGCTCCGCAGCCCGTGACCCGAGCCGGCGGTTTCGATCTCGATGCCTTCGACCTCGACATGTTCGACGCCCTCGACGAGGAGCAGTTGCTGACGCTCACCACCGTCGGCCGTGGCCTCGACATCGTGGCCCGCGCCTCGGTCGCCTGGGGCGCCGAGATCGAGGAGGACGGCAAGGCCGTGTGGTTCGAGCCCGCGACCGAGCTCTCGGAGACCGGCGGGGCGCCGTACCAACTCACCTACAGTTTCGCGCCGATGGCCGAGGAGCACACCCGCGTCGGCGAGGTCGCCGTCCAGATCAACGGGGTGCCGGTCCGCGAGTTCGGGCAGTTCCAGCGCCACCACCGCGACCTGCGCCGCGAGATCCGCCTGCTGGCCCTCGCTCACGAGGACGACTACCCGCTGGCCCGCGTGCTGTCGGAGCACTTCGACGCGCTCGAGCGCCCGCTGCGCGCCAACATGGGCCGCGAACAGGTCGACACCGCTCACGCGGACGGCCACGCCGCCGTGGACCTCCGGCTCCGGATGCCGAGAGAGGCCGCGCGCCAGATCGGCGGGCTCGTCGACCTGCTCGACGCCGCCGACGACTTCAGCCGCGCCAAGCGCCTGCTGACCGCGCCCCGGACGCCCGAGCAGCGTGCGTTCCAGATCTGGTTCCTCGGCGAGTTCCGCCGCCAGTCGGCCGGCGCACCGCCCGTGTCCTGGCAGGGCAACGCCGGCTCCGGCGCACCGTCCCGCGCGCTCTGATCCCTGCCCTAACATCGCCGCATGACTCCCCCGCCGCGGCTGCTTCTCGCCGTGGCAGCCGGTGGCGCCGTCGGGTCCCTGCTCCGCTTCGGCGCGGGCGAGGCGGTCGCGGACGGCTCCGGGTTCCCGTGGACCACGTTCGCGATCAATGTCGTGGGGTCCACACTGCTGGCCGGCCTGCTCCTGCTCCCCCTGGCCCGGCGTTCCGCAGCCTGGGCCGCGGGCCTCGGCCCCGGGGTGCTGGGAGGCTTCACCACCTTCTCGGCGACCTCGGAGCAAGGGCGCGCCCTCCTGGCCGACGGCCGCACGGGACTGGCTGCCGCCTACCTCCTCGGCACTCTCGCGGCCTGCCTCGTCGCGGTGACCGCTGTGGGAGCCCTCGCGCCGGCGCTGCCCGAGGAGGACGAATGGTGACCGCGCTGCTGGTCGCCCTCGGCGGCGCCGTCGGTGCCCCGCTGCGCTTCGCGCTCGGCCAGCGGTACGACGACCGGTGGCATCACGGGACGCTGGTGGCCAACATCGTGGCCAGTCTGCTCCTGGGCGCCTGCGTGGGCTGGTCCCTGGACGGGTCGGCGCTCGGCCTGGTCGGGACCGGCTTCTGCGGCGGCCTGTCGACGTACTCGTCCCTGGCAGTCCAGGCCCGCGACCTGGGGCCGGCCCGCGGCGCCGCCTACGCGGCCGTGACGATCCTGTCCGGCCTCGGCGCCTGCGCCCTGGGCTTCGCTCTCGCGCGATAGTCCTCAGGCGTAGCCGAGCTCGTGCAGGCGGTCGTCGTCGATGCCGAAGTGGTGGGCGACCTCGTGGACGACAGTGATCCGGATTTCGTTGGCGAGGTCCGCCGCGTCATCGCACATGTCGAGCAGTGGCCCGCGGAACAGGAAGATCCGGTCGGGCAGGTGGGCGCCCATCGAGCCGTCGCGCTCAGTGAGGGCGACGCCGTCGTACAGGCCGAGCAGGTCGTCGGGCTCGCCCTCGGGCGGCTCGTCCTCGACGAGGACCACGACGTTGTGCACGAGCCGGGCGAGCTGTTCGGGGATCTCGTCGAGGGCGGCGTCGACGAGGGCATCGAAGTCCTCGGGGCTCATTTCGACCGGCACGGGAGCCATTCTTGCCTGCCCCGAAAAAGCAGGAAGCCCGGACCTTGCGGACCGGGCTGCTCGCAGTACTGGCGACCCTGACGAGACTCGAACTCGCGACCTCCGCCGTGACAGGGCGGCGCGCTAACCAACTGCGCTACAGGGCCTTACTTGCTACTGGTGAAGCGGTGGAACTCTAACCCAAGGTTCTCCGCGGAATCCAATCGGGAACCACTTCGAACTCAGGCCGTACCCCCAACGGGATTCGAACCCGTGCTACCGCCGTGAAAGGGCGACGTCCTAGGCCGCTAGACGATGGGGGCCCTACCGCGTCAGACCGGAGTCTGGCACGGCCGGGACAGCATAGTGCGAGCACGCGCGAAGCACCCAACTGCGGTCGCCTTCCGGTCCGCCGAACGCCAGGGTCGCCCTCGCTTTCGTACGACGGCACCCCCTCCGGTAAGGTGTGCGACTGCCTGGCCAGGTAGCTCAGTTGGTACGAGCGATCGACTGAAACTCGATAGGTCGGCGGTTCGACCCCGCCCCTGGCCACACGCAAGGAACACCCCCGTCGGGAGACCGATGGGGGTGTTCTGTTCTTCCTGCGCAAGGTCGGACGCGGGTCAGCGGAGAAGGTCGAGCGCGGGCACCGGGCTGCCCCGAATCCCTGACGCAAGCAGCGCCCCCGAGAGCAGGCCGACGACCGCGCCGGCGATCAACAACCCGATCCACACCCAGCGCCAGGTGCCGTTGATGTCGTGCACGATCATCGGCAGGTCGCGCTCCTCGCCGAAGAGGTCCTTGCTCGTGGACGTGCAGTCCACGGACGTCTCGCCACCCTTGCCCTGGAAGGTGCCGACCGTGGCGTAGTTGTGGCGCGAGACCGACGAGCCCTGCCGGTCGCCGCGGACCTTGTCCGTGCTGCCGTCCGGGTGCGTGATGGTGCACCGGATGTCGGTGGCCACGGTCTCGTTGAACCCGCGGCGGCGACCCGGTTCGTTGAAGAGCCCGTTGCCGAGCGCCACGACGTACTTGCGGCCGTCCTCCGCGTCGAGCGACATGCTGCCGGGCACGCGGCCCTCGCCTTCCGGGTCACCGGCGTTCCAGGCCGACGACGCGATGGCGACGACGAGGCCACCGGCCAGCAGGGGCAGCGCAAGGAGGAGCAGGCCCAGCGAACCAACCAGCACCCGTCCCCAGCGCCGCTTGCGGACCGGCGAGGCGACGGACGGCTGCCAGGCGCCGCCGGAGGATCCTGGGAAGGCCATGGGCTGATCATGACGGTCCCGGGGCCCGTTGGGGAGCCCTGGCCTGAATCCACCGATGGGTCGCGCAGTGGCCAGCCATCGGTGGATTCAGGCTTAAAGTCAGCGGGTGCTCCCCCGCTTCAAGGTCATTGCCCGGCACCGACCGGTGGCGATCGTCGGAGTCCCGTTGGTCAGCGAGGAGTACGACGCCGCTACGGGACCACGCTCAGGAAGCGCAGCAACGCCCTTCCTGGCGCCGTACGCCGCCATCGAGGTGGTTCTGCCCTCCGCCCCCGGTACGACGACCCTGGCCCTCACCAGCGCAGACGGCTCCACGCTCGGGGTCAGCCTCACCGAAGGCGCGGTGTCGCTCTCGGTGTCGCTCTCGGTGTCGCTCTCGGTGGCCGTCGGCGGCTCCGAGACGCACCACCGGAGCCGTCGACACGGCCGCGTCGGAGCGCCGCCTTCGCGGTTCGCGCTCACGCTCACGGGCACCCACCTGGCTGCGCTGACCCTCGAGAACGACACCTGGCTGGTGCGCGGACGGGTGGACCTCGCGGGCATCGTCGACACCCACGACGGCGCCTGGCTGGCCGGACTCACCAGTTCGTGGGTCTCGACAGGCTCGACCCACGGCGTCGCGGCCTGGTCGGCCGGCGGCTTCGGGCAACTCGGCCTGCGCGACATCCGGCTCGTGTCGCACGCCGACGGGTCGCCGTACCGTGACGAAGGAACGGTGCTGTTCACGGCCACCAGCGCCGGTCCGGGCTTCTTCGGCACCGCTCACACGTCGGTCTGGCGGCTGGACGGGACTGCCCTGACGCACACTGCCGACCTGTTCTTCGGGCGACCGGACCGGCCCGGCAGCTTCGGCGACCACGCCACCCACCTCGTGCGCGACGGCGAGCGGTGGCTGGTGGCGACGAGCACGTGGGCCGACTTCCCGGCCGACAAGGCCGAGCGGCGCGATGCACGCGTCCAGATCACGCTGGCCGAGTCCACCCAGGACCTGCTGCGTGGGCAGCACCTGCTGCCCACGCGGTTGCTGGCGCTGCCGAGCGACGGGCCGAGCGTGGGCGTGTGGGATCCGCACCTGGTGCGCACGGAAACCGGTGCCTGGCTGGTCGGCTACGTCAGCGCGAGGAAGTTCTTCGACTTCCACCCCGTACTGGCGGCCGGGCCGTCGCTCGACGACCTCACGCTCCGGGGAGCAGCAACCGACCGCACGGCGACCGAGGGCACCACGATCGTGCGCCTCGGTGACGACTGGTGCGTGCTCGCCAGTGACGGCAGGGACAACTCGAGAGCCACCCGCGGCCGGTTCCCGGTCTTCGACCTGGCACTCCGCGAAATCGGCACCCTCGAGGCGCCGTACCCCACGAACATCCCGTGGCCGACCGTCATCGCGCCGGACGAGTCCCGGCCCGAGGACGAATGGTCACTGGTGACGTTCGACGGCACGCCCGCAGGCGGACGGCTCGCCGGTTACGGCACCCACGGGGATGTCGTGGTGATGCGCGCCAGCCGGTGAGGCTGACAGACGCGCAGTTGATTCAGCGCGGCAGCGCGTCGGGAGGCGTCCCCCGGGCAGCTTGCTGCCCCGGATCTGCTCCAAAGACGCTCTCGCGCAGTTGATTCAGTCGCGCTGAGGGTCGGCGTAGTCCGACCACTCGTCGCGCTCGTCGACCTTTTCGACGACCTCGCGCTTTGCGGGCTCACCATGGAGCTCGCGCGCGAGAGCCGACAGATCGGTCTCGTGCGTCTGGTACTTCAGGTCGCGTGCGACCTTGGTCTGCTTGGCTTTCGCTCGGCCGCGGCCCATAGGGTCCAGCCCCCTCGCACACTTGGCCGGTAGCCCTCAGGGCCCCGGACTGCTGAATCTGAGTCTCGTGGGCACAACATTACATGGCCCGTGGGTGTTCCCGTACTCCGGTCTCGGCGATCCGTCGGGTTTGAGGCCCACGTCACCTACCGGGTCCCCCACGGGGTCACCAGGCGGGTCACCAACCGGGGTGCTGGCCCACCAGTTCGACGGTGCCCTTGAGTTCCGGGTCGGCCGCGACGTCGCCGGCGACCCAGGCGTTGATCCCGAAGTCGGCGAGGCGGGCGATGGCCGCATCCACGGAATCGGGCGCGGTCAGGGCGACCATGCCGACGCCGCAGTTGAGCGTGGCCTCGAGGTCCGACTGGGACACGTTGCCGAGCTTGCGTACGACGTCGAAGACCGGCCCGGGCGTCCAGGTGCTGCGGTCCAGGGTGGCCTTGAGCTCGGGCGGCATGACGCGCGCGAGGTTGTTGGCCAGGCCGCCACCGGTGACGTGCGCCATCGCGTGCGTCTCGGTCTCGCGAGCAATGGCCAGCGAGGGCTTCGTGTAGAGCCGCGTCGGAACGAGGAGCTCCTCGCCCAGCGTGTGGCCGAACTCGTCGACCTGGCGGTCGACCGTCCAGCCGGCCTGCGTGAAGAAGACGTGGCGGGCCAGGGAGTAGCCGTTGGAGTGCAGGCCGCTGGCCTCCATCGCGATGACGACGTCCCCGGCGCGCACCAGGTTGGCGCCGAGCAGCGCGTCGGCCTCGACGACGCCGGTCGTGGCGCCCGCGACGTCGTACTCATCGGGCGCGAGCAGGCCGGGGTGCTCGGCGGTCTCGCCACCGACGAGCGCGCAGCCCGCCTCGACGCACGCCTCGGCGATGCCCTTGACGATGGCGGCGATCCGCTCCGGGACCACCTTGCCCGTGGCGATGTAGTCGGTCATGAACAGCGGCTCGGCGCCACAGACGACGAGGTCGTCGACGACCATGCCGACCAGGTCGAAGCCGATCGTGTCGTGCTTGTCCATCATCTGCGCGACGGCGACCTTCGTGCCGACACCGTCCGTGGACGTGGCCAGCAGCGGGCGCTTGTAGGACAGCAGGGCTGAGGCGTCGAAGAGGCCAGCGAAGCCGCCGAGGCCACCGAGCATCTCCGGACGGCGGGCCTTCTCGACCCACTCCTTCATGAGGTCGACGGCGCGGTCCGCGGCCTCGATGTCGACTCCGGCGCGGGCGTAAGCGTTGTCGTTCATGGTTCTCCGGCCAGGGTCAGGGGTTGTTGAAGACGGGGAGTGCTTCGCCGTGGGTGCTCGGCTGGAGCGTTGCTTCGAGCAGGTGCTTGCCGAGCAGGCTCTCGTCGGGGAGTTCGATCGGGTACTTGCCCGTGAAGCAGGCGGTGCACAGGGTGCTCTCCTGCTGGCCGGTCGCTTCGATCATGCCGTCGAGCGTGATGTAGCCGAGGCTGTCGGCACCCACCGAGGCGGCGATCTCTTCGGGCTCGAGGCCGTTGGCGATCAGCTCGGCGCGGGTCGCGAAGTCGATGCCGTAGAAGCACGGCCACTTCACCGGCGGGCTGGAGATCCGGACATGGACCTCGAGGGCGCCCGCCTCACGCAGCATCCGCACCTGCGCACGCTGGGTGTTGCCGCGCACGATCGAGTCGTCGACGACGACGATCCGCTTGCCGCGGATCATGTGCTCGAGGGCGTTCAGCTTGAGCCGGATACCGAGCTGGCGCAAGGTCTGGCTGGGCTGGATGAAGGTGCGCCCGACGTAGGCGTTCTTCACGAAGCCCTGGCCGAACGGGATGCCGCTCTCCAGCGCGTAACCGGCAGCAGCCGGGGTGCCGGACTCGGGGACCGGGATGACCAGGTCGGCCTCGACCGGGAACTCGCGGGCCAGCTGGCGGCCCATCTCGACCCGCGCCTCGTGGACGCTGCGGCCCGCGATGTTGGCGTCGGGGCGGGCGAGGTAGACGTACTCGAACACGCAGCCCTTGCGGCGCGGCTCGGCGAACTTGTGCGAACGGAGGCCGTCCTCGTCGATGACGATGAGCTCGCCCGGTTCGACCTCGCGCACGATGCTGGCACCGACGGTCGCCAGTGCGGAGTCCTCGCTGGCCACGACCCAGCCGCGCTCCAGTCGACCGAGCACGAGCGGCCGGATGCCCTCGGGGTCGCGGGCGGCGTACAGGGTGTTCTCGTTCATGAAGACGAAGGAGAACGCACCGTTGACCTGCGGCAGCAGCTCCATGGCGCGGGCTTCGAGCGACTGGTCGGGGTGGTGCGCGAGCAGCGCGGTGACCAGGCTGGTGTCGTTGGTCGCGGCTTCGAGGTTGCGGGCGTGAATGTCGAGCTCACCCTCGTCGCTCGGCAACTCGGCGACCATCTCGGCCAACTCGGCCGTGTTGATCAGGTTGCCGTTGTGGCCGAGGGCGATCGAGCCGTCAGCCGTCGGGCGGAACGTCGGCTGTGCGTTCTGCCAGGTGCTGGCGCCGGTCGTCGAGTACCGACAGTGACCCACCGCCAGGTGACCGCGGAACGACGCGAGGGTGTTCTCGTCGAAGACCTGGGAAACGAGTCCCATGTCCTTGTAGACGAGGATCTGCCGCCCGTTGCTGACCGAGATGCCCGCGGACTCCTGGCCCCGGTGCTGCAAGGCATAGAGACCGAAGTAGGTCAGTTTGGCGACGTCTTCACCCGGGGCCCACACACCAAAGACTCCGCACACGGTGCTGAGCCTACCGGCCGAGGGCCCGATCCCTCATTTCCCCCGAGTTGGGGTTTGTCACCGTCGACTTGTGAGTTGTGACCCTCGACTTGTGCGTTGTCACCAGCCGAGCGCGAGCCAAGGTGTGTTCCAGATCCATCCGTACGGCGCCGCTACGCTCCGCCGGTGGCAAGAAACAAGATGCAGGTCAGCGAGATCCGCTTCGCCGTTCGGTCAGGGGCAGCGGGCGCGGACGTTTCACGCGTCGCTTCGATCATCGGCTCCTTCGATGTCACGGGCCTGGTCATCGACGGAGCCCGCGTCGGCGCTCCCGGCTGGGTGTTCGCTCGCACTCTCGGCGACACGGCCGACGAGACGCTGCTGTACTTCGACGCAGAACAGGACGCGACCGCCTTCCTCCTGCCCTGGAAGACCGTGCACGATGCTCTGGTCGATGCGTTCGGCGACGGAGTCCTCGTCGGCGCCGAACTCGACCTGGGGAACGGCCAGAAGGTCCTGGAGAACGGCTTGTTCGCCCTCGGCGGCGAGCACGCTTCCCTTGCCGTGCTGGCCCATCAGTCGGACCACCAGTTCGCGGGCTACGCCTCGGGCAGCAAGCGGGCCCTGGTCGCGGCACGCGTCGGAGAGTGGGTGGCCGTGTCGGGGCACGGACGCGCCACGGAGGCGGACCTCGTCGAGAACCTCGACGACCGGATGTGGGAGATCGCCGCGGCGGCAGGCGGCCGATCTCCCGCCCTGGTTCTGTGGCGGCGCGGAGAGTTCACCCACGCCGCGCTGCTCCACAAGGGCGATGTCCACCAGCGCCTGCTCTGGGGACCGGACTGGACCGTGATTGAGCCAGCGTCACTGCATCGCCACGAACTCCGGGAGTTCGTCGCCGTCGTGACCGCCGACCTCAGCCTTGGCGAATCCGATGGCGCGGAGTTGATCAAGCGGTTCGGCCTCGACCAGCAGCAGGCCGTGCACCTGCGCGCCCTCATCCGGCGCCCGGTCGCTGACATTCCCGGGTTGCTGGAGATCCTGGACCTGCCTGCAGTCATCGGCGAGGTGTTCACCGGGGCCTGCAGCCTGACCGACCTACCCCAGGCACGTGTCTTCCCGGTCAGGACCCTGAAGGAGTTGGCCAAGGCTGAGTTCTCCGGCAATGGCGCCGAGCCACTGCCACCCGACCCGGCGGCGGCGCCGCCGGGTCGGCGCTGGCGCCGCGGTTCCTGATCAGGCGCGACAAACCCCAACTCGGGCGTCACAAACCCCAACTCGGGCGCGACAAACCCCAACTCGGCGAATCAGGAGGCGCCGAGGTTGCGCAGGAGGAGGGCTTCTGCGAGCAGGACCTTCTCGAACTCGGCCAGGTGCAGGCCCTCGTTCGGGCCGTGGGCACGGGTGTCGGGGTCCTCGACTCCGGTCACGAGCACCGAGGCCTGCGGGAAGGTCTCGAGGAACTCCGCGATGAACGGGATCGAACCACCGACCCCCATGTCGACCGGCTCGGTGCCGTCCCAGGCCTCGGCGAACGCGGCCCGCGCGGCGTCGTACGACGGCCCGGTGGCGTCGATCTTCGTGGCCTCACCGGTGTCGACGACCGTCGTGGTCAGCGTGGCGCCCCACGAGACGTTGGCCTCGAGGTGGCGCTGCAGGCAGACCAAGGCGTTCTCGGTGGTGTCGCCGGGGGCGACGCGGAGCGAGATCTTCGCGCGCGCAGCCGGGACGAGGGTGTTGGAGGCACCGTCGACCTTGGGGGCGTCGAGGCCGGTGATGCTCAGTGCGGGCTTGGTCCAGAGCCGTTCGACGGCGGAGCCCTCGCCGATCCACTCGATGCCGGCGGCGGCGCCGGACTCGGCACGCAGCCGGGCCTCGGGATAGTCGACGTCGGCGGCGGGGCCACTGAACAGGCCCTCGATGGCCACGTTGCCGCGGTCGTCGTGGAGCGTGGCGATCAGGCGGGACAGGGTGATCAGGGCGTCCGGCACCAGACCGCCCCACATGCCCGAGTGCACGGCGTGGGTGAGGGTGCGGACCTCGACGTCGACGCGGACCAGGCCGCGGAGCGAGGTGGTGAGCGCGGGGACGCCGATGTCCCAGTTGCCGGAGTCGGCGATCACGATGACGTCGGCGGCGAGACGGTCCTGGTAGGCCTTGAGCAGTTCGGGGAGCGTGTCGGAGCCGACCTCCTCCTCGCCCTCGATGAAGACCTTCACGGTGACGGGCAGTTCGTCGCCGAACGCCCGCAGCGCGGCGATGTGGGTGATGATCCCCGCCTTGTCGTCGGCGGCACCGCGGCCGTAGAGGCGGCCGTCGCGCTCGGTCGGCTCCCACGG
Source organism: Nocardioides sp. WS12 (assembly GCF_014108865.1). NCBI lineage: Bacteria > Bacillati > Actinomycetota > Actinomycetes > Propionibacteriales > Nocardioidaceae > Nocardioides > Nocardioides sp. WS12. The sequence continues at coordinate 5,008,435 of NZ_CP053928.1, forward strand.
CGGGCTGTCCCACTCGGCGTGGTCGTTCTCGGGCTGCACGTCGTGGTGCGCGTAGAGCAGCACGGTCGGCGCACCTTCCGGGCCGGCACGGTGGCCGATCACGGCAGGCGGAGCGCCGTCGTACGCCCGAACGATCTCGACGTCGACCCCCTCGGCAGCGAAGAGGTCAGCCGTCGCCTGGGCGCTGACTTCCACCTGGTCAAGGCGGTCGGGGTCGGCGCTGACGGACTGGATCCGGACGAGTGCCTCGAGGTCCGATCGGACGCCCGGGAGGAGCTCGGCAAGACGCGTACGCAGGTCATGGGTGGAGACAGGTGCGGTCATGGTCACCAACCTAAATGACGCCCCTCGCGTGGACGAAGATGAGGCATCATCGAGCCCATGCGACTCTCTCGGGTCCTCGCCACCGTCGCACTGGCGAGCATGCTCACACCCCTGCTGACGGCCTGCAACGACGACCCCGACGCTGCCGTGAAGGAAGCGCACGATCCCCTGCAGTTCCGTCGTGTGCTCGAGCCGGGCGACCTACCGGAGGACTGCAGCACCGTGCCTGGTCACGGATCCGCGGCCCAGCCGGACTCGACGGCCGAAGTGATCGCCTGCGACGACGACGGAGTCGTCTACCGGTTGTCCCCGGCGGAGATCGTCGGCGGTGTCGAACGCGCGACGGCGGGACTCTCGCCGCAAGGCGTTGGCTGGATCGTCACCTTTGAGCTCGACAACGACGCGGCCAAGGCGTTCGAAGCGATCAGCACCGAGTTGTCGGGCACCGGGAAACAGTTCGCGGTGCTGTTCGACAACGCCGTCCTCAGCGCACCCGTCGTCCAGACCGCCATCACCGACGGCAGGTTGCAGATCACCGGAGACTTCACCCGGGCCGAGGCCGAGGAACTCGCCGATGGCCTGAAGCCCTGAGGACTACTTCCCAAGAGGCAGGTACGCCGACAGGTCGGTCCGCTCGCCGCTGGCGCGCACCGTTCCTGCGGCAACGGCCTCGGGCCACGTGAGGTCACCTGTCGCCAACGCGATCCAGGTCGCCGCGTCGGTCTCGATGACCGCCGGCGGCGTGCCGCGGGTGTGCCGGACGCCCTCGACCACCTGGACGGCGGCGTAGGGCGGCACCCGGACCTCGACGGACTTCCCTGGCGCGATCGCCTCGAGCAACGCGAGGTAGTGCTTGGTCAGCAGGCGCAGGTCCGCGCGGGGCGGATCCTCGGCGCCGTCGATCGCCGCAGCGACGCGGGCAAGGGCGGCGGCGACGTCGTCAGGAGACGCAATACGGAGGCGGGCAGGCATGGCCCCTCATTGTCCCGCACCGCTCGCGGGTGGGCCCTGCCGGTGTCCTGAGGGGCGCCGGGCCAGAATGGGGTCATGGTTCTCCGACGCTGTGCTGCCGCCGCCTTCGGACTGCTGGTCCTCGCCCCGGGGCTCTCCGCCTGCGGTGACGACGCCGGCGTCGAGGTCGGCGACGTCGTGGCCGCCCGCAACGATGACCAGTTCAGCGGCGGCGCGGCCTCCTCGGTGGTCCTTCCCCGCGGGAAGCTCGAAGTCTCGTTCGGCAAGCCGACGGCCACGCTCAGCGCCGACGACACCCGGCAGCTGGAGGAGATCGAAGCGCCCGAGGGCAGCATGTTCGTCCCGCTGACGTGGCAGTACGACGCCGCCACCTTCAACGACTACGCCGACTTCCTCACCACCGAGAGCACGCCTGCGATCACCCTGGTCGCCGACGGGGCGTCGTACCGGCTCCCGGCACCGCGGGAAACGGGCGAAGGGTCGGCGTCGTTCTACGTGCTCGTCTCCGGGTCAGCCAAGGACCCGAGCCTCGCTGTCGAATTCGAAGGCGTGAAACAGACCGTCAACCTGAGCACCGGGGAGCGCGACACCGGCGCGGCCGAGCCGCTCTACGACCTCAAGCCCCCGAAGGACAACGCACGTTCCTGCACGAAGGACGCGACCTTCGCCGAGAAGGTCGTCGTGGCGGACTTCGCCTGCAGCGTGCGCCGCGTGGTGCGGCTGCCCTACGCCGGCGGCGCCTGGGCCGAACCCGACCACCAGTGGCTCGGCGTGACGATCCGCACCTCGCTGGGCCGTTATGCCGTGTCGTCCGATGCCCGGTCCGGCGCGGTCTACTACCCCACGGAGGTCAAGCCCACCTTCACGCTGGGCGAGGTCAAGTCCGCCGCGGTCATCGAGGACACGGCGTCCCGATCGTGCCCCGATCTCACGCAAGGCGGCTGCACCACGGTCTACAACGTGGTCTTCGACCTTGCCGACGGCGCCTCGACCCGGCTCAGCGCCGCGTTCTCCTACGCCGTCACGCAGACCTCGATCTACGGCGGCGCGGACGCCCCCGAAGAGCTCACGGCCACCATCGAGGTCAGCACCAAGGTGCGCTGACCGGCCCCCCGGGACCGATCAGCCCAGGGCAGCAGGCAGGGTCGCCGTCCAGGCATCCCGCAGGTCAGCAACGAGAACGTCGAACTGGCCCTCGACCACGAGCGACTCGCCGCCGGTGGTGCCGATCTCGGCCATCGGGACGTCGTGCCGGGCACACAGCGCACGCAGTTCGGCGATGTCGACGTCCTCGACGGTGACGACGGCGCGCGCCGCCGACTCGGCGAACAGACCGATGAAGGCGTCGCCCTCGAGCGTCACGGTGGCTCCGATGCCGCTCACCATCGCGCCCTCGGCCAGCGTCTGCGCCAGGCCACCATCGGACAGGTCGTGCGCGCTGGTCGCCACACCGACGAGGTCCTTGAGCAGGCGCGCAAGCCGGCGCTCGGCCGCCAGGTCGACCTGCGGCGGCAGGCCGCCGAGGTGGCCGTGCACGACGTTGGCCCACTCGGAACCGGACAGTTCCTCGCGGGTCGTGCCGAGCAGGATGATCTGCTCGCCGGCCGCCTGGAAGGACGACGGCGTCCGGCGTCGTACGTCGTCGATGACGCCGAGGACGGCAACGACCGGCGTCGGCAGGATGGCCGTCTCGCCCGTCTGGTTGTAGAGGCTGACGTTGCCACCGGTGACCGGGATGCCGAGCTCGAGGCACGCGTCCTTGAGGCCACGGCAGGCCTCGGCGAACTGCCACATCACGTCGGGATCCTCGGGCGAACCGAAGTTCAGGCAGTCGCTGACGGCCAGCGGGAGGGCGCCGCCGGTGGCCACGTTGCGGTAGGCCTCCGAAAGCGCGAGCTGGGCGCCGGCGTACGGGTCGAGCTTGGCGAAGCGACCGTTGCAGTCGGTGGCGATGGCGACGCCGAGGTTGCTCTCCTCGTCGACGCGGATCATGCCGCTGTCCGACGGCTGCGCGAGGACGGTGTTGCCCTGCACGTAGCGGTCGTACTGGTCGGTGATCCAGGACTTGTCGCAGAGGTTCGGGCTCGCGACCAGCTGGAGCAGGGTGGCCTTCAGTTCGTCGCCGGTCGTCGGGCGGGCGAGCGCCTCGGCCTTGTCGGCCTGGAGCGCGTCCTGCCAGGCCGGACGGGCGAAGGGGCGCTCGTAGACGGGGCCGTCGTGGGCGACGGTGCGCGGGGGAACATCGACAACGGTCTCGCCGTGCCAGTCGATGACCAGGCGACCGGTGTCGGTGACCTCACCGATCACGGCGGCTTCGACGTCCCACTTGGTGGTGATCGCGAGGAACGCCTCGATGTCGGCGGGCTCGACGACCGCCATCATCCGCTCCTGGCTCTCGCTCATCAGGATCTCTTCGGGCGAGAGGGTCGAGTCGCGCAGCGGCACCTTGTCCAGGTGCACGTGCATGCCGCCGTCACCGGCGGACGCGAGCTCGGAGGTGGCACACGACAGCCCGGCGCCGCCGAGGTCCTGGATACCGGCGACCACGCCGGCCTGGAACAGCTCGAGGGTGCACTCGATGAGGAGCTTCTCCATGAACGGGTCGCCGACCTGGACGCTGGGGCGCTTGGCCGGACCGTCCGCGTCGAACGTCTCGGACGCGAGCACGGAGACGCCACCGATGCCGTCGCCACCCGAGCGGGCGCCGTACAGGACCACGAGGTTGCCCTTGCCCGTCGCGTTGGCGAGGTGCAGGTCCTCGTGACGCAGTACGCCGACGCAGAGCGCGTTGACGAGGGGGTTGCCGAGGTAGGACTCGTCGAAGACGGCTTCGCCGCCGATGTTGGGCAGGCCCAGGCAGTTGCCGTAGCCGCCGACGCCGGCGACGATCCCGGGCAGCACCCGGTGGGTGTCGTCGGCGTCGAGCGGGCCGAAGCGCAGCGGGTCCATCACGGCGACCGGGCGGGCGCCCATCGCGATGATGTCGCGGACGATGCCGCCGATACCGGTCGCGGCGCCCTGGTAGGGCTCGACGTACGACGGGTGGTTGTGGCTCTCGACCTTGAAGCTGACGGCGTAGCCCTGGCCGATGTCGATGACGCCGGCGTTCTCACCGATGCCGGCGAGCATCGGGCCGATCGGCGTCTCCTGGGGGATCTCACCGAACTGCTTGAGGTGCACCTTGGAGGACTTGTAGGAACAGTGCTCGCTCCACATCACCGAGTACATCGCCAGCTCGGAGCTGGTCGGCCGGCGCTCGAGGATCTCCTTGATCCGGTCGTACTCGTCCGTCTTGAGCCCGAGGTCGGCCCAGGGCTGTGCGCGCTCCGGGTCGCCGGTCGCGACCGCGACGGTGTCGAGCGCGGGACGTGCGGGTGCAGGAGCTGAGTCGGCCACGGAGGCAAATCTATCGGCCGTGGTCGCGGTTCAGTCCGCCCGCTCCCCCATGAGATCGCTCACCCGCGTGCAGACACCGTCCCGGGCCTCCGCCCGCGACGAATTACAGGTCTGTAGTTATCGCCGAGGGCTGTTACTGGTGTGAAAGTTGGGGTTACCGTGACATGGCCACCACGGCCCTTCCCTCTTCCCCTGGAGTTGTCCCGCCATGTCAGTCCGGCTCGTTTCCACTTCGGTACGACGACCCGCACCGCACGCGCGCCTGCGCTCGCAGTCCGGTCGACTCGCCACCGGCGTGCTCGCCGCCGTCCTCGCGCTGACGCTGCTCGGACAACTCCGCGGGGACACTCCGGCCAGCCCGCCGCGGCCCCTCGAACTAACGGCCGCCACCACCAACCCGGTGACCCCGGGCAACTTCACCGGCTACGGCTTCGACCAGTGCGTTGCTCCGACCCAGGCGAAGATGGACGCCTGGCTCGAGAACTCGCCGTTCCTGTCGGTCGGCATCTACATCAGCGGCAACTCCCGTGCCTGCCGCAGCCAGCCGAACCTGACACCGGCCTGGGTGACCCGCCAGCTGGTGCAGGGCTGGCGCCTGCTGCCGATCACGCTGGGACCGCAGGCCAGTTGCAGCGTGCGCTACCCGAAGTACAAGGACGACCCGACGATCAACCCGGACCCGACCAGCAGCTACGCGAAGGCCAAGGCGCAGGGCAAGCTCGAGGCAGAGCGTGCGGTGACGGCCGCGAAGGCATTGGGCCTGGCCCCCGCCAGCACGCTCTTCTACGACCTCGAAGGCTTCGACCTCGGCAACACGCGCTGCCGCCAGTCTGCCGTCGCGTTCATGCACGCGTGGACGCTGCGCGTGCACGGGCTGAGCTACAAGTCCGGCTTCTACTCCAGCGCCGGTTCGGGCATCAAGATGCTCGACGACGTCGCGAAGACCTCGCCCGGCGTCGCGCTGCCCGACCAACTCTGGATCGCCCGCTGGGACGGCCTCGCCAACACCACGGTCAGTTCCGCCTACCTCTCGCCCACCGCGTGGCTGCCCGGTCGCCGCGTGAAGCAGTACCAGGGCGGACACAACGAGACCTGGGGCGGCGTGACGATCAACATCGACCGCAACTTCCTCGACCTGGGCAACTCCACGCCGGCGGCCGAGCGACACTGCTCCGGCATCCGGATCGACCTGGTGCGGTACTCCGCCGTCAAGCCCCCCACCGCCTCGGCCGTGCCGAACGCGACCCGGGTCAAGGCGTTGCAGTGCCTGCTCCGCGAGAAGGCCGTCTACACGGGCGCCATCAACGGGCTCTACAACACGGCCACGCAGGCAGCCGCGATGAAGTGGCAGAAGTCGCTGGGCTTCCGCACCAGCACGACCTGGGGCGTGAAGGACTGGATGTCCATCCTGTCCGCAGGCCACCGGCCGGTCCTCAAGATCGGCTCCCGCGGTGTCTACGTACGACGGGCGCAGCGCGCCATGCAGGCCGCCGTACCGACCCTGGAGATCAAGATCGACGGCATCTTCGACGCCGAGATGGCTTCCGACGTACAGGCCTACCGGGCCAAGATCGGCATGCCGCGGGCGGGGATCGTCAGCACCGCCACGTGGGCGAACCTGCAGGTGGGCAAGTTCGTCAGCTGACCGGCTGAACCGGCCAACGGGTCAGGCGAAGGTCTTCTCGACCAGCGAGGTGAAGAAGCCGACCCCGTCGAGGCCGCTGCCGGTGAGTTCCTCGACGGCGTGCTCGGGGTGCGGCATCAGGCCGACGACGTTGCCGCGCTCGTTGGTGAGGCCGGCGATGTCGTTGAGCGAGCCGTTCGGGTTCATCTCGAGGTAGCGGGCCACGACCTGGCCCTCACCCTCGATCCGGGCGAGCGTGGCGGCGTCGGCGACGAAGCCGCCCTCGCCGTTCTTCAGCACGATCCGGATCTCCTGGCCCTGGTCGTAGGACGAGGTCCACGGCGTGTTGTTGTTCTCGATGCGCAGCAACTGGTCACGGCAGACGAACTTGCGGTGGTCGTTGCGGATCAGCGCACCCGGGAGAAGGTGCGACTCGCACAGGATCTGGAAGCCGTTGCAGATGCCGAGGACGGGCATGCCCTGCTGGGCCTTGGCGATGACCTCGGTCATGACCGGGGCGAAGCGCGAGATCGCACCACAGCGGAGGTAGTCGCCGTACGAGAAACCGCCGGGCAGGATGACCGCGTCGACACCCTTGAGGTCGGCGTCACCGTGCCACAGGGCAACCGCTTCGTTGCCGCCGATGCGGACCGCGCGCTGCGCGTCGACGTCGTCGAGGGAGCCGGGGAAGGTGACGACCCCGACCTTCACTGCTCGACGCTCACGGCGTAGTTCTCGATCACCGGGTTCGACAGGATCGTCTCGGCCATCTGGCGCACCTCGGCCAGGACGGCGTCGGTCACCTCACCGGCGAACTCGATCTCGAACCGCTTCCCCTGGCGGACGTCCGTCGCGCCGGTGAAGCCGAGCCGGGGCAGGGCACCGAGCACCGCCTTCCCCTGGGGGTCGAGGATCTCGGGCTTCGGCATGACGGAAACGACGACTCGGGCCACGCCCGGAAGTCTAGTGCCGGTCGACGTACCAACCGTTTTCGGGGCAGGACCGTGAGAATCACGCCAAAAACGGTTGGTACGTCGCGGGGTCAGCTCAGTTCGCGCTTGAGGATCTTGCCGGTGGCGGTCATCGGGAGCGCGTCGACGAACTCGACGATGCGCGGGTACTTGTACGCCGCCATCTGGTCCTTGCTCCAGGCGACGATCTCCTCAGGGGTGGCCGAGGCGCCCGGCTTGAGGATGAGGACGGCCTTGATCTCCTCGCCGTGGCTGTCGTGCGGGACGCCGATGACGGCGGCCAGCGAGACGGCCGGGTGCGTGAGCAGGACTTCCTCGATCTCGCGCGGGTACACGTTGAAACCGCCGCGGATGATCATGTCCTTGGACCGGTCGACGATGTAGTACCAGCCGTCGGCGTCCTTGCGGCCGAGGTCACCGGAGCGGAACCAGCCGTCCTCGCTGATCGAGGCGGCGGTCGCGTCAGGGCGCTTGTAGTAGCCCTTCATGATGTTGTGGCCCTTGATCGCGATCTCGCCGATCCCTTCAGGGTCCTTGACCTCGTCCCAGGTGTCGCCGTCGAGCAACTTCATCTCCACACCCGGAATCGGCGTACCGATCGAGCCGACCCGCGGCGTCTCGCCGAACCGCGAGAAGCTCGCGACCGGGGAGGTCTCGGACAGGCCGTAGCCCTCGAGGATCGTGACGCCGAAGCGCTCCTCGAACTGGTGGTGCACCTCGACGGGAAGCGCGGCGCCACCGGCGACGGCGACCCGCAGGTTCGCGGCGAGCGTCGTGACGTCGACGGTGTCGTCGAGCGCACCGAGCAGACCCCAGTACATCGTGGGGACGCCGCCGAAGAAGGTCACCTTCTCCTTCAGCATCAGGCCGAGTGCGGGCGCAGCCTCGAAGCGGGGCAGCAGCACGACGGTGCCGCCGTAGGCGAAGGCACCGTTCTGGATGACGGTCTGACCGAAGGAGTGGAACAGCGGAAGCACACACAGGTAGGTGTCCGGGTTCGCCGAGTTCGCACCGAAGAGCGACTCACCCGTCAGTGCGTTGTCGCGCATGTTGCGGTGCCGCAGCTCGGCGCCCTTCGGCTGACCGGTCGTGCCGGAGGTGTAGAGGATGACGGCGGTGTCCTCGTCATCAACGTCGACGGTCTCGAACGTCGGCGGCTTCGTGCCGGCGGCCTGGCCGAACGTCTCGGTGCCCTCGATCGGCGACGGGGCGGTCGGGTCGGCGGTGATCACGAAGAAGTTCTCGCAGCCCTCGGTGGCCTCGAAGCCGGCGTGGCACTCGGCACCGATCGGCAGCTCCGGCGTGCCCTGGAACGCGAACAGCGCCTTCGCGTCGGAGTCGGCCAGGTGATAGGCCACCTCGCGGCCCTTGAGCAGCACGTTGAGGGGTACGACGGTCGCGCCGGCCTTGAGGATGCCGTAGTAGACGATCGTGAAGTAGGGCAGGTTCGGGCAGCTCAGCGCCACCTTGTCGCCCGGCTTGATGCCGCGCTCGACCAGCAGGTTGGCGACCTGGTTGGCGGCACCGTTGACCTGCGGGTACGACAGGCGGGTGTCACCGAAAACGATGGCAGTGCGGTCGGGGAAGTCCTGGGCGCTCTTCTCGAGGAAGCCGGAGAGGTTCGTCATGGCGGCCAACGTAGTCGGCGACCGTGACTGCCGTCACTGTTCAGGTGACCACAAGGAGCCGCCCCGCTTTGGAGCCCGGCACAAGATGCCGATCCGTCAGAAGCGCTCGCCAGTGAGCAGCTCGTAGGCCTCGACGTAGCGACTGCGGGTGCGCTCGATGACCTCGGGCGGCAGCGGCGGCGGCGCTTCGCCCGACGACCTGTCCCAGCCGCTCTCCGGGGAGAGCGCCCAGTTGCGCACGATCTGCTTGTCGTACGACGGCTGGGTTCGTCCGGGCTGCCAGTCATCGGCGGGCCAGTACCGCGAGGAGTCGGGAGTGAGCACTTCGTCGGCCAGCACGATCTGGGGCGAGGCGGCGGAAACCCCGAACTCGAACTTCGTGTCGGCCAGGATGATGCCGCGACTGCGCGCGATCTGCTCGGCCCGGCCGTAGACCTGGAGCGTGAGGTCCCGCAAGGCATTGGCGGTGTCGGCGCCAACGGTGGTCACGATGGCGTCGAAGGAGACGTTCTCGTCGTGGTCGCCGAGATCGGCCTTGGTGGCCGGGGTGAAGATCGGCGTCGGCAACCGGCTGCCGTCCTCGAGACCCGTCGGCAACGCAACGCCACAGACCTCGCCGGTGGCGCGGTAGTCGAGCAGTCCCGAGCCAGTGAGGTAGCCGCGGGCGACGCACTCGACGGGGAACATGTCGAGGCGCTCGCAGATGACCGCACGGCCACGGACCTCAGCCGGCACGTCGGTCGAGATGATGTGGTTCGGAACCAGGTCAGCGAGCTGCTCGAACCACCACAGGGAGGTCCGGGTGAGGATCTCGCCCTTGTCCGGGATGGTCGTCTCGAGCACGAAGTCGAAGATCGAGAGCCGGTCGCTCGCCACCATCAGCAGCTTGCCGACGTGCGGTCCCTCGGTGACCTCGTAGAGGTCACGCACCTTGCCGGAGTGGAGGTGGCGGGCTCCGGGGAGTTCGGGTGCGGGCGGGATGTTGGCGAGCGTCACGGGCGACAGCCTATTGAAGCGGCTGCCGCCCGCGGTGCGCAGACCGTCAGGCGTCGCAGCCGAGCCCTTCCTCGGTCCCCTCGGGCACTTCTCCCCGACCGACCTGGTCGGCGATGTCCCAGACGACATCCGGGAAGTCGCCCTCGCTGTCCATCTCCTTGAGGATCGGCCAGTCGCGGCTGGTGGCGAGTGCGGCCTGAGCGGCCCGGACCGCCGCAGCGTCGCCGGATTCCTTCGCCGCTGCGAAGTCCTTGACCCACGCGCAGACCACGGCACCCGTGACCTCGGCGCCCAGCTGGTAGCGGTCAACTTCCTCGGAGGAAAGGGTCCTGTCGAAGCCGTCCGGCACCGGAATCGGCTCCAGCATTTCAGCGATGGCCGCCGGTCGCTCGGTGGCGGTGACGAACGACGCCGGGAGGTGGCTGTCCAGATCGGCGGGCTCGATGCCGACGAGCTGGCCGAGGAGCGCGAGGTAGCCCGTCTTGTCCATGCCCTGTCCCCTGACCTCCAGCATGAAGTCGCCGACGACCTCGCGGATCACCGCGTGATCGTTGGCCGAGTAGGTGAACAGCTGGGCCGGCCGGCCGAGGACCTCGAGCGCCTCGGGCGCGCTGACGTCCTCGCGGTCCGTGACGTAGCTGTCGTACTCAGCGGCGGGACGCCAGTGGATGTCCAGGCCCTGTTCACCCTTCTCGTAGCGCACCTCGCCGCCGTACTCCTTGTCGATGGACGAGTACGTCATGTCCCATCCGTCGATGTCGAGGACAGCGATCTCGCCAGTGCCCGGCGCCTTCGCGACCGGGACGTCCTCGGCGGTCTGGGCCCCGCCCTGGCTGCCCAGCCAGACGACGCCGGCCAGGACGGCGGCGACCGCCGCTGCGGCACCGATGACCGAGACCAACCGGCGACGCTTCGAGGGCGGGGTCGGGGACGGTGTCGTGACGGACTCGAGCGGCGTGATGGCCATGATCTCCTCCAGGAGTTCGGCGCGGCCCTCGTGCACGGGGAGACCGGCAACGCCGGCATCGGTGATCTTGCGGTTCATCGGAGCTCCTCCTTCGGGCCGATCGCGGTGGTTTCACTGGGGAGATGTCCGGTTGCGGGCGGATCGTTGCCGAGCAGGTCACGCAATCGCGCCTTCGCGCGCGAGAGTCGCGGTCGTACGACGGTCGAGGGCAGGCCGAGCACTTCGGCGATCTCGCGTGGCTCCAGTCCCTCCCAGAGGTGGAGCTGGAGGACCTCCTCGTCGCGCGCACTCAATCGCTTCATCGCCTGCGTGATGTCGGCCCGGTGCACCACCTCGTCTGCCAGATCACTGACGGCAAGGGCGACCTGGACCCGCAATCGTTCACCGAGTGCGGTGCGCCGGCCGTCGCCGCGACGCTGGTTGGCGAGGGTTCGCCGCGCGACGCCGTACAACCAGGGCCGGGTGGAGTCACCGGCCGGCACGTGGCTCCACCTGCGCCAGGCCACCAGGAAGGTGTCGGACGTGACGTCGGCGGCGTCCTCCGGGCGCACGGTACGACGCAGGGCGAACCCGAGGACGGCGTCGAAGTGCGCGGCGTAGAGGTCGCGGAACGCGTCGTCGCGAGCGGTGGTCATACCCCTCCCATGTCCGGCAGTCATCGGATCGTTGCACGGCCCCTTGTTGTTTAAGTACACTTGGTTACTTGACATTGGCCTCTGATCGGATTCGCATGACGCGTGAACCCCGCCCCGACTTCCTCCTGGTGGGCGCCCCCAAAGCCGGCACCAGCGCGCTGCACCTTGCCCTCGCGGCCCATCCCGACGTGTTCGTCACCACGCCCAAGGAGCCGAAGTACTGGCTCTGCGAGAACGCGCCGCCGCCCCACTGGAGCGGCCCCGGCGACCGCCACTCGCAACGCGAATGGATCTGGCAGAGCGATGCCTACACGGACCTGTTCCGGCCCGCGCCCGACGCCGCGCTGCGCGGCGAGAGCACGCCGTTCTACCTCTGGCACCGCGGCGCCCAGCGCCGGATCGCGGAGTCCCTGCCCGACATCAAGCTGATCGCCGTCGTTCGTGATCCGATCGACCGCGCCTACAGCAACTGGATGCACCTGTGGTCCGACGGTCTCGAGCCCGAAGCGGACTTCGAGACCGCCTTCGCGCGCCAGGACGAGCGCATCGCCGCCGGCTACGCGCCGTTCTGGCGGTACCAGGAGCTCGGCCTGTACGGCGAGCAGTTCCGCGACCTGTTCAAGCTCGTGGAGCAGTCACGGGTGCTGGTCGTCCGGTACCGCGACATCGTCGACCGTCCGGTGGAGACCATCGATCGCGCCTGCCGCTTCCTCGGCATCCGCGAGGGTCAGGTCACGTCGATCCCTCGCGACAACTCGCGCCCGTACGTCGCACCCGGCTGGCGACCGCAGGTCGTCGGACCGCTCGTCCGGGCCGGCGCCTGGGCCGGCCAGTTCGCTGCGCCCGAGGTGTGGCGCGCCGCGAGCGTGCCGCTCATCGCGCGCCTCCAGACCCGCGACGCACACCGCCCCTCGCTCACCTCCGAGCAGCGCGAACGGCTGCTGCCGGCCTTTGCCGACGACATCGGCCTGCTCGGCGAACTCACCGGCGAGGACTTCTCCGACTGGCTGTCGACGCGCGACCGCGGATCCTTCGCCGAGCGCCAGGCGCGTCAGCAGCTCCAGTCCGGGATCAACGCACCAGCGTGACGAGGTCGTGGGCGCCGTCGGGGCGCGCCGCCTCCACGTAGAAGCGGGTGCGCCCGTCGGGCAGTGCGACCGCACTGGCGTAGCGCCACGCACCATCACTGTGCGGCGACGAGAGCGGCGGCCCGGCGAGCGGGATGAGGCGGTCGCCGTCCCACGTGGCCACGCCGGTGGTCTCGAACCAGTTGGACTCGGCATCGGGACGGCCGTCGTACAGGACGGCTGGGGGTGAACCCACCCGCCACGGGAGTACGGCGGTGACGCGGGCGCCGCGCGCGTCCCACTCCCCCGCCTGCCCGGCGAGCACCTCGCCGTGATCGGTCCAGACCAAACCGTCAGAGCTGCGCATCAGACGCGTCGTCATCCGGTCCTCGTGGCCCGGGTCGGTCAGCGGGTGGCAACAGACGAACATCTGCCAACTGTCCGAGTGCTGCACGATGACCGGGTCCTTGACCGCGACGGTCTCGTCACCGGGCAGCACCATGCGGCGTTCGCCGTGGGGGATCTCCTCGGGCGTCGCGGCGGTCAGGCTGTCGATCCACCAGTGCTTGGAGTCGGGCGTCGCGCACGACAGGTAGAGCCGCCACCCGATGCCCGGAACCGGCACCAGGACAGGGCGTTCGAAGGATTCGCAGCCGAACGCTTCACGCTGGACCTCGGCCACGGTGGTGAACTGCTCGCCGTCCTCGGACCGCGCGATCACCACACTCACACCCCGCCCCTCGGACAGGGGCCGACGCACGCGATAGGTCAGCCAGTAGGTGCCGTCGACCAGGACGGCGCTGGCGGCTCCCGCCCAGTTGCCGGCACCCGCAGCCGGCGCTGGTACGACGACCAGCGGGTCGTCGTACGTCGGAACGGCGAGCGCATCCAGGGTCATGGGCCGATCATACTCGACCATTTGAGTCGACTTTGGATGTCGACAAAGGGGGTGCCTCATCCGGCTGCGATTGCGGGTGGCAGAGTGGCGACATGCCGGAGTCTTCAGCGACCTACCCCGACAGCCTGGGCACGAACTCGACCGCAGTGGTGTGGGAGGACAAGATCTGGGTCCTCGCCCGCCACGACGCCGGTGCTGCCCTGGGCCTGACCTTGCACGCCCGCGAAGCCGAGGCGCTCGGCCAGCTCGATGACGAGCACGCCTCCCAGATGGGCCGGATCTCGAACCGCCTGGTCCGCATCCTCGAGCACGTCGACGGCGCCGGCACGGTGCGGATCGGCCGCGTGCCCGGGCCGCACGTCAACGCCACCTTCGAGGTCGCCGGTGTGAGCGAGGACCGCTTGCACGACATCGCGGTGAAGCTGTCCAACTGGGGCGGCGAAGCACGCGCCTGATCCACCCGCTCGCACCACGCGAAGCACTCGACCGAGGAGAATCCCCATGCCTGTCGTGAAGATCAACGCCATCCACGTCCCCGAGGGCGCCGGCGCCGAGCTCGAGCAGCGCTTCGCTGCGCGTGCCGGTGCCGTCGAGAACTCCCCCGGTTTTCTCGGCTTCCAGCTGCTCCGGCCGACCGCCGGCGACCAGCGCTACTTCGTCGTGACCCAGTGGGCCGACGAGGAGTCCTTCACTGCGTGGCGCGACGGCCAGGGCAAGGCCGCCCACGCCGACAAGCCGGGCGAGGCGCCCAAGAAGCCGGTCGCCACCGGCGCCGATCTCCTCGAGTTCGAGGTCGTGCTCGACGTACGACCTTCCTGAGCCTCACAGAACGGCCCGTCGATCCTGCGCGAGGATCGACGGGCCGTTGTGCGTGCTGGGTAGTGCCTATTTCTGCAGGTAGCAGGGCTCGGTGAACTTGTACGCCTCAGCTGTCTTGCCCGTGAAGGGCTCGACGGCGACGGACACCTTCGACGACGCGGCATCGTCGACCTTGTTCAGCTGCGTCACACGGACGGCGGCCTCGTTCGGGTCACCCTCGTAGTTGGCCGTCCCCTCCGGGAGCGTGCCCTCGCTGTCGATCCCGGTCAGGCTGTTGGCCGCATCGACCATGCCCTCGCGGTCGAGGTTGTCGTCGTCGAGTGCCTTCTCGAGGATCGCCTTGAGGACGTACCCGCTGCCGTAGCCGATGGAGTACCAGTCGTTCGGCGCCTGGTCACCCGCGGCGGCCCGCATCTTCTCCAGCCCGGGAACGTCCGCGTCCCACGCAGGGAACGAGGTGGCCTGCTGGTAGAGCGCCTTGATGGCCGGACCGGCCGGCGACGCCAGCACTGCGGAGTTCCAGCTCGGGATGGATCCGATGAACTTGCCGGTGAACTTCTGCGCCGCACTGCCACCGACGACCGCTGCCATCTCCTTGGGGCTGGTCGCGATCACGACGTAGTCGGGCTTGGCCTTGAGGAGCGCACCGATCGCGGCGGACTGGTCGTCGCCTCCGTCGACCGTGCCGGTCGTGATGTCGGTGAAGGTGAGGCCCCGCTCCTTGGCCGCGATGCGCGCACCCACCATGGCGTCGTCGCCGTAGTCGCCGGGGAAGTGCACCACCGCGACCGACTTCGCGCCCTCATCGGCCGCGTAGTCGACGATGTTCATCGCCTCGGTGCAGTAGCTGGAACCGACCTCCAGCGAGATGTCGTCGAAGATCCAGTTCGAGCCGAGCGAGGCCGGGCCGACAAGGATCGACTCGTTGGTGGCGTCCTCGAGGATCGCGTTGGTGTGCGCGGTGCCCAACGACTGGGTGACCGCGAGGATGTCGTCCTTGATCTCGTTGAACAGTTCGGCGTGCTTCTCCGGGTCGTACCCACTGTCCTTGACGTACTTGGTCACGTCGACCTCGTAGTCACCGATGCCACCGGCCTTGTTGACCTCGTCCCAGAAGGCCTTCTGGCCAGCGGTGAACGGCTCACCCACGCCCTTGAACACGCCCGTGAGGTCGGTGACCGTACCGAGGTAGATGCAGCCCTTGTCCTTGTCGATGGCGTTCGGACACGCGTCGTCGGTGACACCCGGCGCGGCACCGCCGCTCGAGTCGTCGTCGCGGCCGCACCCGGCGACCGCCATGGTGACGGTCAGGGCAGTCGCAATGACCCCCAGTGATCTCGACCTTCGGTTCACGGTTCCTCCTGGTGGTTGTGCTCACTTGTTGTGATGGTGCAGCCCCGGTTGGGCGGTCAATAAGAGAAGGGGAAGCTCTTCCAGTAGGTGCGTATGCGGTGCCAGATGCCGAAGAGGCCGCGTGGCTCGAAGAGCAGGAAGGCGACGATCAGGACGCCGTACATGATCTGCTCGAACTCGAAGATGTTCGGGTGCTCGCTGGCCGAGCTCGACAGGAACGGCACGAAGGCCGGCAGTTCGCTCGCGACGCGCGGCAGCAGCGCGATGAGCATCGCTCCCATGATCGTGCCGGAGATCGTGGCGACGCCGCCGATCAGGACGATCGCGATGAACTGGACCGACATCAACAGGCTGAAGGACTCCGGCGTGAAGTGCCCGCTGGCCGAGAACATCAGGGCCCCGCAGATCCCCGCATAGAACGAGGAGATCGTGAAGGCGACGATCTTGTAGCGGGTGAGGTTCACGCCCATCACTCCGGCGGCGACGTCGCGGTCACGGATCGCCGAGAACGCCCGGCCGATCCGGGAACGCGCGATGTTGCGGGCCAGTACGGCGGCCACGACCAGGACGCCGAGGAACAGCCAGTAGAGCTTCTGCTCCTCGGTCCAGCCACCCTTGAACCCGTTGTCGACGGTGAACTGGATGCCGAACAGTTCGGGCTTCGCCGCCTCGCGGCCGACCTGCGGACCGCCGCTCATCTCGTTCCACTCGAAGAAGAAGTACTGGCCGATGAAGACCAGGCCGAGGGTGACGACGGCGAGGTAGAGACCCCGCAGCCGCGTCGCCAAGGGCGCGACCAGGGCACCGGCGAGCGCCGCGACCAGGCCCGCGCCGATCAGCCACAGCGGCATGAAGTCGACGCCGAAGCCGAGGTACCGGCCGTCCGGGTCGCCGGAGAGTACGGCGGCGGCGTACGCGCCGATGCCGACGAAGAACGCGTGGCCCAGCGAGACCTGGCCGGCGTACCCGGTCACGAGGTTGAGGCCGATGGCACCGATCGCGAGCACCAGACCGCTGCCGAGCAGGATCAGCAGGTTGTCGGAGACGAGCATCGGCATCAGCGCAGCCACGACGAGCACGGCGACCGTGCCGAGCACCTTGCTGCGCGTGTTGAGCAGCGCCATGTCCTGGCGGTAGCTGGTGTAGAGCTCGGGGCGTCCCCACCTGCTGGTCAAGCCGCTCATCAGGGTGCTCATACGCGTTCGACCTCTCTGGTGCCGAACAGTCCGTACGGTCTGACGAGGAGCACGATCAGCATCACCAGGTACGGCGTGATCGAGCCGATGTTGGTGTCGAGGCCCGGGAACCAGTCCCGGTGGTACGACGTCACGATCTGTTGCGTCACACCGATGATGAGGCCGCCGAGGACTGCGCCACCGAGCGAGTCGAGGCCGCCGAGGATGATCACGGGCAGGGCCAGGAGCGCGATGTGCCAGTGGTTCTGGTCGACCGTGCGACCGGCCGCAGCGAACACCCCGGCCACGGTGGCGAGCGCGCCGGCCAGGCCCCACGAGACGGCGAACACGGTGCCGACGCTGACGCCCTGCGCCATCGCGGCTTCCTGGTCGAGGGCCGAGGCCCGCATGGCCAGCCCGATCGGCGTCCAGCGGAAGAACGCGAACAGCGCGAGGACCAGCACCGTGGTCACGGCAAAGGCCGCCAGGTCACGATGCTCGATGTAGACCCCGCCCACCTCCCAGGCGTCCAGCCCCCACGGGTCGCCGACCGTGCGCTGGTCCGAACCGACGAACATGCCGGACACGATCCGCACGATGATGTCGATGCCGATCGTGATGATCGCGATGACGAAGACGGCCTTGCCGACCATCGGCCGGATCGCGATCCGCTCCACGATCAGCGCCACCGCGGCAATCGCGATCGCACCGACGACCACTGCGGCAAAGAAGCCGATCTCGGGCGACAGGTAGGTCACCAGCACCGTGCCCGCGAGCAGGAACGACGGCTGCGCGAAGCTGATCACGCCCATCGACTTGTAGATGATCACGAACCCGAGGGCGAGCAGGGCGTAGATCGAGCCCAGGCCGACTCCGCCGGCAACGGCACCGAGGAACTGCGTCATGCCGCACCTCCCTTCGCCGGGGCGTACATCGACTCCACGAGGTCGTGGAACATGGCGTCGATCGAGGCGCGCTTGACCTTCTGCGTGGCGGTCAACTCACCGTCCTCGTGATCGAGTTCCTTGGGCAGCATCCGGAAGTACTTGATCTGTTCGACCGGGTTGTGCCGCTTGTTGACCTCGTCGAGGATCGACTGGACCAGGGTGCGGACCTCGTCCTTCTCCGCGAGGTCGCGGTAGGTCGTGAAGCCGAGATTGCGTTGCTGGGCCCAGGCGCCGACGGTGTCGAGTTCGATGCCGATCAGCGCGGTGAGGAACTTGCGACCGTCGCCGATGACGATCGCTTCCTTGATGAACGGCGAGGCCTTGATGCCGTTCTCGATCTCGGAGGGCGCGATGTTCTTCCCGCCGGCGGTGATGATGATGTCCTTCATCCGGTCGGTGATCCGCAGGTAGGTGCCGTCCCATTCGCCGACATCGCCCGTGTGGAGCCAGCCGTCCGCCGACACGGCTCTTGCCGTCGCTTCCTCGTCAGCCCAGTAGCCGGCAAAGACCGCGGGGTGCCGGGTGAGGATCTCCCCGGTCTCGTCATCGACCTTCACCTCGATGCCCTCGTGGGCCTCACCCACGGTGCCGAGCCGCACCCGTCCGGGCCGGTTGGCGGTGGCGATCGCGGCGTTCTCGGTCATGCCGTAGAGCTCGTGCATCGGCACGCCGATCCCCATGAAGAACTGCAGCACCTCCGGCGCCACGGGCGCCGCGCCACAACTCGCGTGCCGCACCCGGCGCAGGCCGAGCCGGTCGCGGAGCGCCCGGTAGAAGAAGAGCCACCCGACGGCGTACGCGAGACGGGTGCCGAGGGTGTGCTGACCACCGTTGGCCGCGAGTCGGGTCCCGAGCTTGTCGGCGCGCCCCAGCCAGAACCGCGACCAGTGCCGCTTGGCCCAGGTCGCCGAGTCCAGCTTGATCCGGGCCGTTGCGAGCAACTTCTCCCAGATCCGCGGCACCGCGAAGAACAACGTCGGCTGCACTTCGCGGAGGTTCTGCGGGACCGTCTCGATCGACTCCGCGAAGTTCACCTGGGTGCCGCCACCGGCGTTGTACCAGGTCGTCAGAACCCGCTCCGCGACGTGACACAGCGGCAGATAGGACAGCGTCAGGTCCTTGGGCCCGGGCGCCGGACGGGTGAACGGGCTGCGCTCCAGCACGGTCTCCAGCGCGAACTCGGCGTTGCCGATCGTGAGCATCGCGCCCTTCGGCGGACCCGTCGTGCCAGAGGTGTAGACGAGGGTCATCACGTCGGACGGCTCGGCCGCATCGACGAGTGCCTCGACGGCGCCGGGGTTCGCGGCGCGGTGCTCGTGACCCATCGCGATCAGGGACTCCCATGCCATCAGGCGCGGGTCGTCGTAGGACCGCAGGCCGCGCGGCTCGACGTACACGATCCGGCGCAGGTCCGGCAGGTCGCCGGATTCGAGCGCCTTGTCGACCTGCTCCTGGTCCTCGGCGAAGTGGAAGCAGGCGCCGCTGTGCGAGAGCAGGTACGACGTCTCGGCGGTCGGGTTCGTGGGATAGAGGCCGACGGTGGTGGCCCGGATGGCCACCGTGGCCATGTCGAGGAACAACCACTCCGGCCGGTTCTCGCTCTGGACCGCAACCCGGTCGCCGGGGCGAACGCCCAGTGCCAGCAGGGCATGCGCGACGTCGAGGATCGTGTCCCAGTAGGTCGCCCAGGTGATCTCGTGCCAGATGCCGAGGCGCTTCTCGCGCATCGCGACGCCCTTGGGCGACTGCGCGGCGCGGTCGCGGATCCGGGTGACGACGGTGCGGGTCATGCCGTGACCCCCTCGGTGCCGCCGAGGTCACCGGCATCGCCGCCGAGGTACGCACGGATCACGTCGGGGTTGCTCTGGATCTCCGCAGGCGTCCCCGTGGCAACCGGAGTGCCGAAGTCGATCACCATGATCCGGTCTGCGATGTCCATCACCAGACCCATGTCGTGCTCGACCATGATCATCGGGATCCTCAGCTCGTCGCGGATGTCGAGGATGTAGCGGGCCATGTCCTCGGTCTCCTCGAGGTTCATGCCGGCCACCGGCTCGTCGAGCAGCAGCAGCCGCGGCTCCATGGCCAGCGCGCGGCCGAGCTCGACGCGCTTCTGCACGCCGTACGGCAGCAACCCGACGGGGAACTTGCGGTACTGCTCCAACTCGAGGAAGTCGACGATCTCCTCGACCTTGCGCCGGTGCTTGAGCTCCTCGTTGCGCGCCCGCCCGACCCAGAGCATCGCGGCGAGCGTGCCGTAGCGCAGGTGCTGGTGGCGACCGAGCATCAGGTTGTCGAGAACCGTGAGGTTCGCGAAGAGCTCAATGTTCTGGAAGGTGCGGGCCATCCCGAGCCGGGCGATGGCGGGCGGGCGCATGCCGAGCAGCGCATGGCCTTCGAGGACGACACTCCCCTGCTGCGGGCGGTAGACGCCGGAGAGCACGTTGAAGATGCTGGTCTTGCCGGCGCCGTTGGGGCCGATGACAGCGAAGAGTTCGTCCTCCTCGACGGTGAAGCTCACGCCGTTGACGGCCTTGACCGCACCGAAGGAAAGGTGGACGTCGTCGAACTGCAGGACGGCGGTCACGAGGCCCACCTCTTTCGGCGGCGGTAGTGCTTGACGGACTTGAAGGACCGCGCCGCCTCGCCCTCGGCCCCCAGACCGAGGTAGAACTCGCGGACGTCGGCGTCGTCGCGCAACTGATCGGCGCTGCGGTCCATCACGACGCGGCCGTTCTCGAGGACGTAGCCGTGGTGCGCGATCGACAGCGCCATGGAGGCGTTCTGCTCGACGAGGAGGATTCCCGTGCCCTGGCTGTTGATCTCCACGATGATGTCGCGAATCTGCTCGACCACCTTGGGCGCCAGGCCGAGGGACGGCTCATCGAGCAGCAGGTAGCGCGGGTCGGACATCAGCGCCCGGCCGATCGCGAGCATCTGCTGCTCGCCACCGGACAGCAGGCCGGCCTGCCCGTCGCGGCGATCACGCAGGATCGGGAACAGCCCGTAGACCCGCTCCAGGTTGGTCTTCAGGTTGCGGCGGTCGGCGTAGCCACCGACGCGGAGGTTCTCCTCGGCAGTGAGTTCCTTGAAGACCCGGCGACCCTCGAGCACGTGCTTGATGCCCTTGCGGGCCAGCGTCGAGGGCTTCAGTTCGCCCACCGACTCACCGTCCAGGGTCACCGAGCCCTTGCGGATCTCACCGTCGTGGATGTCGAGCAGGCCCGACAACGACCGCAGCAACGTGGACTTGCCGCCACCATTGGCGCCCAGCAGGGCGATGATCTTGCCGTCAGGGACTTCGAGGCTCACGCCCCGGAGCGCGAGTACGACGTCGTCGTACACGACCTCGAGATTCTGTACGGCGAGCACCCGACTCCCTCCGACTGTGATGGGCATCACAGGGTGGGTGGAATGTAGCCGTACCCGTCGCCCGACGGGAACTGTTACTCACCAGTAGGTCGAAATGGTTATCAGCCAGACGCGGCAAGGGTCCCTGCGGCGCGACGGAGATCCGCGACGATGGCCCGACGGCTGAGCAAGGTGACGAGGCGACCGGCGCCGAGCGCGGTCACCGTGAACTCGACGCCCACCTGCGTGCCCTCCGGGCAGGGGGTAAAGGTCAACGCGAGCCGCGCGTTGGTCGGACCGAAACGGCCCTCCTCGACCCACCGGACCGGTTCGTCGGACTGCACCGTGCGCAGCAACGGCCGCACCCCCGGCACCACGGTGACGTCGGTCCACGACGTGCCGACAGCCGTGAAGGAACCGTCGGACCCGGGCACCACATCGGCGACCGCACGCAAGGACGACTGCCACGCCGGCCGGTTGCGCGGGTCGGCGAGGTAGCCGAATGCCCGGTCCGGTGGGACCGGGAAGAGGACGGCTGACCCCGTCAGAGGATCGCGCCCGGGTTGTAGGCAGCCGCTGCCGGGTGCTGGTCGACCAGCGCGGCCACCTGGCGGCAGACGGCCTGCGTCTGCGCGACGGCCGCACCGGTAAAGGTGATCGGGTCGGCGACCAGGGACTCGAGCTGCTCGGTGGTGAGGCCGAGGCGCTCGTCCGCAGCCAGCTTGGCGAACACGTCGTTGGTGGCCTGGCCCTGGCGCATCGCCAGCGCCGTGCCGACGGCCGCTTCCTTGATCGCCTCGTGCGCGGCCTCGCGGCCGACACCGTTGCGGACCGCAGCCATCAGCACCTTGGTGGTGGCGAGGTAAGGGAGGTAACGGTCGAGCTCGCGCTGGATGACCGCCGGGAAGGCACCGAACTCGTCGAGCACGGTGAGGAACGTCTGGAACAGCCCGTCGACGGCGAAGAACGCGTCGGGCAGCGCCACCCGTCGTACGACGGAGCAGGAGACGTCACCCTCGTTCCACTGGTCACCGGCGAGCTCGCCCACCATGGAGAGGTAACCGCGGGTGATGACGGCGAGGCCGTTGACCCGCTCGCAGGAACGGGTGTTCATCTTGTGGGGCATCGCGGACGAGCCGACCTGGCCCTCCTTGAAGCCCTCGGTGACGATCTCGTTGCCGGCCATCAGGCGGATCGTGGTCGCCAGGTTGGACGGCGCCGCGGTCAACTGGACCAACGCGGAGACCACGTCGAAGTCGAGGGAGCGCGGGTAGACCTGGCCGACGCTGGTGAGCACCCGGTCGAAGCCGAGGTGCGCGGCGACGCGCTGCTCGAGGTCGGCCAGCTTGTCGGCATCGCCACCGAGCAGGTCGAGCATGTCCTGGGCGGTGCCCATCGGTCCCTTGATGCCGCGCAGCGGGTAGCGGGCGAGCAGCTGCTCGATCCGCTCGACACCGATCAGGAGCTCGTCGGCGACGGTCGCGAAGCGCTTGCCGAGGGTGGTGGCCTGAGCAGCGACATTGTGCGAACGGCCGGCCATGACGGTGGTCTCGTGCTCGGCGGCAAGCCGTCCGAGGCGGGCGAGCGTCGCGATCGCGCGGTCACGGAGCAGGGCCAGGGACTGCTTGACCTGGAGCTGCTCGACGTTCTCGGTCAGGTCGCGCGAGGTCATCCCCTTGTGGATGTGCTCGTGGCCGGCGAGGGCCGCGAACTCCTCGATGCGGGCCTTCACGTCGTGACGGGTGATCCGCTCGCGGGCCGCGATGCTCGGCAGATCGACGTTGTCGATGACCTTCTCGTAGGCCTCGATGACACCGTCCGGCACCTCGATGCCGAGGTCCTTCTGTGCCCGGAGTACGGCGATCCAGAGCTGCCGCTCGAGGACGATCTTGTGCTCCGGCGACCAGATCTGCGCGAGGTCAGCAGCGGCGTAGCGGGTGGCCAAGACATTCGGCACGACATTCGGGACGGTCACGTGCCTCATTCTCCCATGCCCAGCGGGCGGGACCGATTTCAGCGCGGGGGCCGGACCAGCACCAGCTCGCCGTCCTCGTTGGCACCCCGGAGACCGGTGAATCCGGCCTTGGCCGCGACGCGGAGGCTGGCCTTGTTGGTCGGCTCGATGCTGGCGCGCAGCCGCACGTGCTGCCGGTCGATCGGGACGAGCACGGCCTCCAACGCCTCCGTCGCGAGGCCCTGACCGCGGGCTTCCTCGACCAGGCCGTAGCCGACCTCGGCTTCCGGCACGCCGTCGTCGGCGGTCTGGGGCGGGCCGAAGAAGCCGATCGAGCCGACCACGACACCGTCGCGCACGATCGACCGCGGACCCCACGGGTCGCCGTCGTGCCACAGGGACGCGGCACCGAGGTCGTCCTCGCGCGGGAAGTCCGGGTGCCACGTGGGCCGGCGGTCACCGGCCTTGATGGCCGCGACTGTGGCTGCGTCCCAGAGGACCAGGCGCAGGCGCGTGGTGGCCAGGCCTGCTTGCTGGTCAGACATCGAAGGCCGCCAGTTGCTGCGCCACCGCAGCGAGGTCCTCGCGCCACGGCTCCTCCGGCCCGGGCGGCAGGATGTCGTCCCAGTCCACGGCGAACGAACCCTTCACCGATGGCAGGCCGGCCGTCCTCGCCATGAACCAGACGTGCAGATGGGTCGCGCCGTCACCGACGCGCATCGTGTGGCAGCGGCCGATGTTCGGCAGACCCTCGACGATGCGGACGATCCGCACCGCGAGCACGCCGTACTCGGCAGCCATCGCGTCGTCCAGGTCGTCGAAGTCGAGGTGCTCCAGCGGCTCCAGGATCAGGACGAGCGGCAGCCCACTGCGCTCCGCCAGGTGCTTGAGACGCCACCGCTCGTTCGACCAGATGACCCGTGCCGAGTCGGTCGTGCAGATGCGGCAATCGGCAGCATCCTCGCCCTCGCGGGGCGCCTCCGGAGCCGGCGGAGCGAGGGGCTTGGTGGCCAGCGCACCGTCGACGACGTCCCACGGAAAGATGTCCCACTCGGCGACGGAGGGCAGCGGCATGCGGCCCTGCTCGTCGGCAGCAGCCATGACCCGGGCATGGACCTGTTCGGCGGATTCAGCCATGGCGCCACTCTGCCAGCCGCAACGGCGTCACCCGTCGAGGAGGTCCAGCAGGTCGATCCGTACGACGCCGTGGTCTCCGATCGCGACCTGGCCCGTCGGGGTGTGGTCGTCGAGACGTACGAACAGCTCCCAGCGCCCCTCGACCAGCGTCTGCACCTCCAGGGTGCGGTGCTCCGGATCGACGATCCAGTACTGCTCGATTCCGGCTGCGGCGTACTCCGGTGCCTTGCGCAGCAGGTCCTCGGATCGCGTGCTCTGCGACAGGACCTCGACGACGAGGACAGGTTGCTCGATGAAGAGTCCTTCGGGCTTGGTCGTCGCGTAGGCGTCGGGGATCCGGACCCGGTTGTGCGGCAGCTTGATGTTGCCGGATGTCGATCCGTAGAGACCGTCGACCTCGTCGAAGACGTTCGCCAACTTCCTGGCAACCCGTTGGTGGCGCCACACCGGGTCGGGGCTCACGACGACCACCCCGTCGACCCACTCGTGGCGCGGGTGCTCGGGCGTCGCGAGGTAGTCCTCCCACGACATGGGGATCCGCTGCAGGGCTTCCACGGCACCTCCCGGGAACGGCATGGACACATCCGGCCTCCTTCCAGTCTGCGCTCCCGGCTGGAGCGAGGGAAGGAATGCCGCGTCGCACGGCAAGGGAAACGACCGGAATCGCCTGTCCACAGGCAGGTGTCAGTCGCCGGCCAGCATCTTCTGCCACCACACGACGTCGATCCACCGGTCGTGCTTGCGGCCGACCTCGCGCAGCACGCCCTGACGCTCGAACCCGCAGGCGCGGTGCAGCGCCTCGCTCGCGTCGTTGGGCAGGGAGATGCAGGCCAGGGCCGTGCGCATGCCGCTGCTGGCGAGGCGCGCCAGCAGGTCGTCGTACAGGCGACGGCCGAGGCCGCGACCGGCGGCGGCCGGGTCGAGGTAGATGGTCACCTCGCGGGTGCCGTCGTACGCGCCCTTCGGCCGGAAGGCCGAGGAGTAGGCGAACCCGAGGACGGCATCACCGTCGGTCGCGACAAGGAAGTGGTCGCCCGGGTGGGTCGAGGCGAGCAGTCCCTCCCACTTCGACCGCGGCGGCGGTGCGAGGTCGAACGTGGCGGTGCCGTCGTGGACCTCGCGGGCGTAGATCGCCGCAACACCATCGATGTCCGCGTCAGTGGCGGGCCGGATCGTCACGTTCAGTCGTCCTTGAGCGAGGCGCCTTCGATGACGCCCAGCGGCTCAGCGGCGATATCGGAGCGGCGCTGGAGTCCGTCGAAGGTGATCAGGTCGGCAGCGGCGTAGGCGCGTGAACGAGCATCCGCGACGTCGTACCCGATCGCCCGGACGGCCAGCACTCGCCCGCCATCGGTGACCAACTGGTCTTCACCGGTGATCGAGCTTGTCGAGATCTTGCTGCCGGCGTGGATCACGTCGACATCGGTGACGCCGTTGGCGACGCCGACGCCGGTGATCACGTCGCCCTTCGAAGACGTCTCCGGGTAACCCGCCGAGGCGAGCACGACGGTCACCGAGGCGCCGTCAAGGAAGGTCGGTGCCGGCGTCTCGGCGAGGCGACCGTTGGCGGCCCCCGAGAGCAGTTCGCCCAGCGGGGACTCGAGAAGGGCCAGCACCGGCTGGATGTCCGGGTCACCGAAGCGCACGTTGAACTCGATGACCCGCGGCCCGGTCTCGGTCAGCGCGAGCCCGACGTAGAGGCAACCCACGAACGGCGCACCGCGACGGTTCATCTCGTCCAGCGTCGGTTGTACGACGGCCGCCATCACCGTCGCGGCGAGGTCGGCCGGCGCCCAGGTGAGCGGTGAGTAGGAACCCATGCCGCCGGTGTTGGGGCCGCGGCCGCCGTCGAAGACGCGCTTGAAGTCCTGTGCGGGCTGGAGCGGGTAGGCGGTGTCGCCGTCGCAGACCGCGAACAGCGAGACCTCGGGACCGTCGAGGAACTCCTCGATCACGACGCGGCCGCAACCGGCTGCGTGCGCGACGGCTTCGTCGCGGTTGCGCGTCACGACGACACCCTTGCCGGCGGCGAGGGCATCGTCCTTCACGACGTACGGCGGACCGAACGCGTCGAGCGCGGCAGCCACTTCCTCGGCGCTCGTGCAGGCGAAGGAGCCGGCGGTCGGCACACCGGCGGCAGCCATGACCTCCTTGGAGAAGGCCTTCGAGCCCTCGAGCTGCGCAGCCGCACCGGACGGCCCGAACACTGCGATCCCCTGGGCTCGCACGGCGTCGGCGACCCCCGCCACGAGCGGGGCTTCCGGGCCGATGATCACGAGCCCGGCGCCGATCTCGGCGGCGAGGGCAGCGACCGCCGTACCGTCCATCAGGTCGACGGGGTGCAGCGTCGCGAACGCACCGATGCCGGGGTTGCCCGGTGCTGCGTGGACCTCCGACACCGAAGGGTCGCGGGAGAGCGCGAGGGCGAGCGCGTGCTCGCGGCCGCCGGTACCGATGACGAGGGTCTTCACGGAAGTCGATTCTAGAGAGACCTGGCGCCGAGCCCGTTGCGGCCCAGGAACTCGAGCGACGCGTCGGCCACCTCACGCCAGTGGCTGTCGATCACCAGGGAGTGCCCGACGCCGGGGATCTCCACGATCTCGGTGACGTGGTGCTTGTTCTTGCGCTGCTTCTTGAATCCCGCGTTGGCGAGGGCGAAGGGGACGATGTTGTCCTTCTCGCCGGTGATGACGAGCATCGGGCCACGGTCGGCGTTCTTCTTCTTCGCCTTGGTCTTCGCCCACGGGTTCGTGTTAGCGGTGGCGGCCTGGAACAGCGGACGTCCGGGCGCCGGCGTGTGGAACGTCGCGTGCAGCTCACGGGCCTCCTCCTCGGAGACCGCGTTGGCGAAGCCGAAGCGGAACTGGTCGAACGTCAAGGTGACCGTGCGGCCGTGGTTGAGCGGGTTGCCGAGCACCGGGAACGCCGCCTTCAGCGCCGAGACCGGCAACGGCAGGACGCCCTGGCTCGGAGCCGGGTCGATGGTCACGGTCCCGGCGGCCAGGCCGCGGCCCGCGATGATCTGGACGAGCAGACCTCCGAAGGAGTGGCCGATCACGATGGGCTTGCGGTCGAGTCCGGAGATCACCTCCGCGACGTGATCGGCCACGTCGGCGACCGAGGTGCCGGCGAGCGAGTCTGCGTGGGCATGGGCCGCGTCGAAGGACGTCTGGTCGCCGGGCCAGTCGACGGCGACCGCTGCATAGCCGCGGCTCTCGACGAGTTCCTTCCACGGGTTCCAGCTGTCCTGGAGCAGCCACAGGCCGTGCACGAAGACGATCGGCTGGCGCCCGGAGGCATTGGCGGCGCGGACCTCGTCGGCCTCGCGGGTGGTGACGGTGATGGGGGCGGTGGTGGTGTTCATGGCTACTCCTCGTGTGATGGTCTATCCTGAGAGATAGAACGTTCGTTCTCTTTGTAGGCTCAACCATGGAGGCCCGCCGTGCATTCCGTCAAGGGCAAGATTCGTAGGATCGGGTTCGTGACCGTCTCCGAGCCCCGCGAACGCCTCCTGCGTACGGCGACCCGGCTGTTCTACGAAGAGGGAATCCACGGCGTCGGCGTCGACAAGGTGATCGCTGAAGCAGGGGTCACCCGGGCCACCATGTACCGCCACTTCCCCGGCAAGGAAGCACTCGTCGTCGCCTACCTCGACCACGAGGACGCCGTCATCCGCGACCTGTTCGCGACGGCAGCCACCCTCGCTGCAGAAACCCACGCCGCACCGCAGGACCTGCTCGCGCTGGTGATCGACGGCGTCGCCGACGATGCGACCCGCCTGCACACCCGCGGTTGCCCGTTCATCAACGCCAGTGCGGAGTTCCCCGATGCGGCGGGCGCGGTCCGCCAGGTCGTCCACCGTCATCGCACCTGGTTCCGCCAGACACTCACCGATCTGGCCGCCGCCGCCGGACTGCCGGACCCGGCCGCCACGGCTGCCGCGCTCGTCCTGCTGCGGGACGCGATGCTCGTCGGCAACTACCTCGACGGCAGCGACGTCGCCATCGACTTCCGGGCCACGGCCCGCCGGGTTGCCGGGCTCGCCTGACCGATCGGGCACACTGGGCCCGACGTTCCACAACCTCTCGGGGGAAACATGCGCGTGCCCAATGTGGGTGAAGAGTTCGGCCGCTACCGACTGGACCGGGTCCTCGGCCAGGGCGGCATGGGCATCGTCTTCGCCGCCACCGACCTGCGACTGAACCGCACCGTCGCCCTCAAGGTCATCACCGGCGTCCTCGCCCAGTCACCCGAGTTCCGGGCCCGCTTCCAGGCCGAAGCCGCCTCCCTGGCCCGCCTCGACTCACCGCACGTGATCGCCATCCACGAACACGACGAGGTCGACGGGACGCCGTACATCGTCACGCAGTACGTCGAAGGCGTGGACCTGTGGACCCAGATCAACGAACACGGCGCCATGCCGGCGAAGCAGGCCCTGCAACTGTGCGCCCAACTGGCACGCGGCCTCGCCGACGCCCACCGCGTCGGCGTGATCCACCGCGACGTGAAGCCCGGCAACGTCCTGATCCGCAGCGCAGGCACCCCCGACCAACACGCCTATCTGTGCGACTTCGGCATCGCCCGCGCCGACGGCGTCGAAGGACCCGCGCCGACCGCGACCGGCATGGTCGCCGGCACCTGGTCCTACCTCTCCCCCGACCGCACCGCCGGAGCCCCGGCCACACCCTCCAGCGACATCTACGCACTCGGGTGCGTGCTCTGGGCCTGCCTCACCGGCCGCGAGCCCTACCAGGGCACCGACGTACAGGTCGCCATGGCACACCAGATGGCACCCATCCCCCGCCTGCCCGGCAACAGCCCCTTCACCGAGCAACTCAACGCAGTCGTCGAAGGCGCCCTCGCGAAGGACCCCGCCGACCGCTACACCGACGCGTCCGCGTTCCGCGCCGACCTCGAACGCCTCGCCGCGACCGCGCCGGCCGACACCCTCGACGGACCCGCGGCGACGCCAGGTGCACCGACGTCCGTTCGGCCGCTGCCGGGTGGAGTGGCACCCACCGTGATTCCCGGCGGCCGGAGTTCCATCCCGCTGCGCCGCAAGAGGTGGCCGCTGTTCGTGGCCGCCGCAGCCGTGCTCGCCCTGCTCATCGGCGGCATCACCTGGCTCACGCTCCGCAACAACGACGACGACGGCGGCGGAGGCGGCGGCGATGACCGGACCGCCCCCGGCATCGCCGGCGATCTCGATGGCGACGGTCACGGCGACGTCTTGATCCAGCAGTCCCGGTTCGACGCGCTCAGCCCCCTGCCCACCTGGACCCTGGCCTCGACGGGCGCGCTGTTCCAGAAGGCGCAACGAACGGCCAGCGCGGCGGGGTCACCTGCGCGCGGCGACGTGGACGCCGACGGTCGCCCCGACATCGTGTGGGCGGAGGAGACCTCCGACGAGATCCTCGCCGTGCACGTCGAGCCTGCGGAAGGCGAGCCATGGGACACCGACGTCCGCATCGAACCTGACTACGACCTCCAGGACTTCACCGCCCAGATCGGCGACGTGACCGGAGACGGTCGCGGCGACCTGGTGCTGGTCGGGGACGCCGGGGACGTGGACACGATCCACGTCGCCGTGGGCACCAAGGACGGCTTTGCCGCACCGGCGCCGTGGTATCGCTCCGAGCTCTCCCAAGGCAGCATCTGGGTCGGCGACTTCGACGGCGACGACGTCGCTGACGTCCTCTACGCGGCCGACCTCGACGACGGCGCCGGCGACCCCGATCCCGCCACCGAGGACGTCGCAGGCCTGATCCGCGTGCTGGTCGCCGACGGCGACGGCTTCACGGCGACAAAGGACCTCGACCTGACCAACGCACCGCGGGCACCGCTGCTGTCCGACTGGTCCATCGGTGACATCGACGGCAACGGGGACGACGAACTGGTCATCGTCGGGGCCACCAACACGGGGATCATCGCCTACGACTTCGTCGACGGCGCCCTCACCGAGCAGGGGGTGTGGTGGAGCATCAGCCGCACCAAGGAGGAACGTCGCGAGGAGTTCGCCAAGGATGCATTGGTTGACGCCACCCTCTCCGACGTCGACGGCGACGGCGACAGCGACCTCGTGCAACTGCTCAACACCGACGAGGCCGCCCTCGGCGTGAACGTCCGCATCTCCGACGGCTCGAAGTTCGCCGACCCTGAGGACTGGGGCGCCCTCGCCTGCGGGACCGAGTGCGAGGACAGCTTCGCCTTCATCGACTGAAGGCGAAGGTCCTCGAGGCTCAGCGCAGCGGGTGCCGGACGATCGCCTGCTCGCGCTCGGGACCCACGCCGATGACCGAGATCCGGCCGCCAGAGCGCGCCTCGACGTACTCGACGTAGTCCTGCGCCGCCTTCGGGAGGTCCTCGAAGGTGCGGCAACCGGTGAGGTCCTCGGACCAGCCCGGCAGGTTTTCGTAGATCGGTACGGCGTGGTGGAAGTCGGTCTGGTTGACCGGCATCTCCTCGTGGCGGACGCCGTCGACGTCGTACGCGACACAGACCGGCACCACGTCGAGGCCGGTGAGCACGTCGAGCTTGGTGAGCACGAAGTCGGTGACGCCGTTGACGCGCGCTGCGTAGCGGGCGATGACGGTGTCGTACCAGCCACAACGGCGCGGCCGGCCGGTCGTCGTACCGAACTCGAAGCCCTGCTTGCGCAGGAACTCGCCCTTGTCATCGTTCAGCTCGGTCGGGAACGGACCCTCGCCGACGCGGGTCGTGTAGGCCTTGACGATGGCGATGACCTGGTCGATCCGGGTCGGCGGGATGCCCGATCCGGTGCAGGCGCCGCCTGAGGTGGCGCTGCTGGAGGTCACGAACGGGTAGGTGCCGTGGTCGACGTCGAGCAGCGTGGCCTGGCCGGCCTCGAGCAGCACGACCTCGCCGCGGTCGAGGGCCTGGCCCAGGAGCAGGGTCGTGTCGCAGACGTAGGGCGCCAGGCGCTCAGCGTGGCTGCGCAGCTCCTCGACGGTCTGCTCGACCGACGGTGCGCGGCGGTTGTAGATCTTGGTGAGGATCTGGCCCTTGAGCTCGAGGGCGCCCTCGACCTTCTGGGTGAGGATCTTCTCGTCGAAGAGGTCCTGGACCCGGATGCCGATGCGGTTCATCTTGTCGGCGTACGTCGGACCGATGCCGCGGCCGGTGGTACCGATCTTGCGGCTGCCGAGGAAACGCTCGGCGACCTTGTCGACCTGACGGTTGTAGTCGGCGATGACGTGCGCGTTGGCGCTGAGCTTGAGCTTCGACGTGTCGATGCCGCGGGCCTCGAGGCCGTCGATCTCGTGGAACAGCACGTCGATGTCGACGACGACGCCGTTGCCGATGACGGGGGTGCAGCCGGGCGTCAGGATGCCGGACGGAAGCAGGTGCAGGGCGTACTTCTCGTCGCCGATGACAACGGTGTGGCCGGCGTTGTTGCCGCCGTTGAACTTGACGACGTAGTCGACCTGGCTACCCAGGTGGTCGGTCGCCTTGCCCTTGCCCTCGTCGCCCCACTGGGCTCCGACGATCACGATCGCAGGCATTTGGTGTCTCCTTCGCTCGGACGGAGTCCCTCCGTCCGGAGACGGCTGCTCGACGCGCCACTGATGATGCTGGTGGGTGTGACAAGCAAGAAGCCCCGGCAAGGACCGGGGCGCTCTTGCGGCGCAACGTTACCAAATCGCGACCGACAGGCTAGATTCGGGAAAACAAGAACACGTTCTACGTCTCGACAAGCTCGACAACCGGGCCGGGGCTCGACAACCGGGAGAAGCAAAGTGGCCGCCAGCAGGGAAACCATCCTCGAGACCGTCCAGCGCTATGTCGACCTGGTCGCCAACGGCACCTCCGCCGAGGTCGTCGCGTTGTACGCCGACGGCGCAACCGTCGAGGACCCGGTCGGCAGCGAGGTGCGCACCACCCGTGAGTCGATCGCCGAGTTCTACGGCGCTCTCGACGGGCTCGAGCAGGAGGCGCGGATGATCCACGCGCGAGTGGCCGGCAACGAGGCCGCCTTCGCGTTCGAACTGGTGACCAAGGTCGGCGACCAGAACTACACGCTCGCCCCGGTCGACGTGATGACCTTCGACGACGACGGGAAGATCCTGAGCATGCGGGCGTTCTGGTCGGGCGAAGACATGTCGATCGCGTCTGCCTGAGCGCAGCGAAGGCAGACAAGGCGATCGAGGTTGAGGAGCGTCGGCTCAGACCCGCGCGAAGCGAGGGGCTGAGCGACGCGTCTCGAAACCCGGTCGAATGCGCATCACAGTTCCAGCCCCATCACGCCGGGTTTCGAGGCTCGCTTCGCTCGCACCTCAACCAGCGGGCTCGCCAGATTTCGCTCGCACCTCAACCAGCGGTGAGGCGGGCGGCGACCTCGGCGGCGACCGCACGGGCGAGGGTCTCCGGAGTGTCCTCAGCCCGCTCCGGGATGACGGCGTGCACGTCACCGGAGGCGAGCAGGTCGAGCGCGCCGACCTTCTGTTCGGCGGCCATCTCGGCAGCGTGGCTGGTGTCGCCGTGCACGATCACGCTGGCGCCCTCGGGCGGCAGCGGGGAGAGCCAGCCGCGTTCGGTGGCAAGCACCGTGCGGGCCGGGAGCAGGGCAAGTGCGCCGCCACCGCAGCCCTGGCCGAGGATCACCGACACCGTCGGCACGCTCATCGTGACCAGGCGGGCGATGCAGCGGGCGATCTCGCCAGCCATGGCGCCCTCCTCGGCTTCGGCGGACAGTTCCGCGCCGGGGGTGTCGATGATCGTGACCAGCGGCAGGCCGAGTTCCTCGGCAAGGTTCATCGCCCGCAGGGCCTCGCGCAGGGCGCCGGGACCCATCGCGGCGGCGCCCGACTGGCGCGACCGGTCCTGCCCGACCAGCACACACGGCTGACCGTCGAGGCGGGTCAGGGCGATCAGGACCGAGTCGTCCCGCTCCCCCTCGTCGGTACCGCGCAGGCGCAAGGTGCCCGCGGCGCCGTACCGAAGGAGGTCGCGGACGCCGACGCGGCCCTCGGCGCGCGTCAGCTCGATGTCCTCCCAGACCGGGTGGTCCGAGGTCGTGCCCTCTGCGACCGGGGTACGCCGCTCGAGACTCGCGGCGGTCGCGGGATCAACGAGTACGCCGAGGGCCTGGTCAAGCAGCGCAGGCAGTTCCTCGGCGAGGACGACCGCGTCGATGATCCCCTTCGCGGCGAGGTTTTCGGCGACCTGTACGCCCTCGGGGAACGGCTCGCCCTCCAGCGCCTCGTAGACCTTCGGGCCCAGGAAGCCCACCAGCGCGCCCGGTTCGGCGACGGTGACGTGGCCGAGCGACCCCCACGACGCGTAGACCCCGCCGGTCGTGGGGTGCCGCAGGTGCACGATGTACGGCAGGCCCGCAGCGCGGTGTTCCATCAGCGCACGGGAGATCTCGACCATCTGGACGAACGCGCGGGTGCCCTCCTGCATCCGGGTGCCACCGGACGCCGTACTCGCGACAACGGGGAGGCCTTCCGCCGTTGCCCGTCGTACGGCGGCCGCGATCCGCGCGGCGGCGGCGATGCCGATCGAGCCGGCCAGGAAGGCGAACTCGTTGACGACGAAGGCGAACGGACGTCCACGAACATCGCCGCGTCCCGTCAGGACGGATTCGTCGGTGCCGGCCTTGTCGGCCGCGGCGCGGAGAGCTGCCTGATAGGCCTCGCTGTGACCGGAGATGTCGACGGCGGAGTCCCACGACTCGTAGGTCCCCTCGTCCACCACCAGGTCGATCAGTTCACGCGCGGTCCACCGGCGGCTCGTCCCCATGGGCCGGAACTCTAGGCGTGTCCCTAGTCTGAGCAGGTGAGCGACTCGATCGTGGTGATCACCAACGCCGACGCCGGTACGGCGGACGACGAGGCACTCGAGTCCGCGCTGGAGGTGTTGCGCCGGAGCTTCGAGGTCGACGTGCACGCGACGTCGTCGCCGGACGAACTCGACGAGGTCCTCGACGGGCTCGGCGACCTGGGCGATCGCAAGGTGGTCGTGGTCGGCGGCGACGGCAGCGTCCACGCGGTCGTGGCCGCCCTGCATCGCCGCAACGAACTCAGCGGACGCGTGCTCGGACTCATCCCTCTCGGCACCGGAAATGACTTCGCCCGCACCCTGGACATCCCTCTCGATCCAGCCGAGGCCGCCGAGGCGTTCGCCACCGGCCACACCCGCGCGGTGGACCTGATCGTCGACGACCTCGACGCCGTCACCGTCAATGGCGTGCACCTCGGAGCCGGCGCGGAGGCTGGCGAGAAGGGCGCCCGCTGGAAGAGCCGGCTCGGGTCCGTCGGCATCGGCAAGGTCAATCTCGGCAAGATCGGCTACCCGATCGGCGCCCTGCAGACGGCCCTGAACCCGCCCACCCTGCGGGTGCGGGTCGAGGTCGACGGAGAGGTCGTGGTCGACGTCGACCACCAGGTCCTGATGGTCGCGCTCGGCAACGGAGCCTCCGTCGGCGGCGGCACCGAACTCACGCCGGACGCCGAGCCGCACGACGGGCTCATCGACGTCCTCGTCGCCACGCCGGTGGGCACCCTGTCCCGCCTCGGCTACGCACTGCGCCTGCCGTTCGGCCGCCACGAGGAGCACTCCGACGTACAGATCGTGCGCGGGATGTCCGTGCGCGTGAGCGGCAGCGAGTTCACGTGCAACAGCGACGGGGAGATCGACGGGCCGGTCCGGAGCCGTTCGTGGCGGGTGCTGCCGGCGGCGTACGCCATGGTCGTGCCGGTCGAATCGGAGTCGGACCCGTCAGCCAACTAGGCTTCGCGCCGTGGCACGAGGACAGCGCAACCAAGGTGGAGACCAGCAGGACCCCAGCGACTGGGTGACCCGGACCGCCGACCTGGCGCTCCGTCACGCAGAGGCAGTCAACGGCGGCGCCCTGCCCGAGGTGGTCACCTGCGCCTCCGGCATCAGCCCGTCCGGCCCCATCCACCTGGGCAACCTGCGCGAGTTCCTCACCGTACACTTCGTCGCCGAGGAGATCCGGCGCCGCGGCATCAACGTCCGCCACCTGCACAGCTGGGACGACTACGACCGGTTCCGCAAGGTCCCCGCCGGCGTCGACCCGTCGTGGAGCGAGCACATCGGCAAGCCGCTGTCGGCAGTCCCCGACCCGACCGGCGAGTTCCCGAACTGGGCCGAGCGCTTCAAGGCGCCGCTGCGTGCAGCCCTCAAGGACCTCGGTTGCGAGATGGTCGAGGTCGACCAGACCGAGATGTACGCCGCCGGCACCTACCGCGAGCAGGTCCTCACCGCGATCGCGAAGCGCGGCGAGATCGAGACCGTGATGGCGCGGTTCCGGACGAAGAAGGTCTCGACAAGCTCGACCGACGGGGACGCCATCGACGGCGAAGAGATCGCCGAGTCCACGGCCGAAGAAGAGGCCGGCCACGGCGCGAACGAAGACCTGGCCCGGTTCCCCTACAAGCCCTACTGCCGCGGTTGCGGTCGCGACACCGTCACCCTGACGTCGTACGACGACGACACGACCGACCTGGCCTACACGTGCGACGTGTGCGGCGACTCCTACGTCACCAACGTCGCCACGCAGAACGAGGGCAAGCTGGTCTGGAAGGTCGACTGGCCGATGCGCTGGACCTTCGAGGGCGTGCACTTCGAGCCGGGCGGCGTGGACCACGCGAGCCCGGGGTCGTCGTACACGGTCGGCAAGGAGATCGTCGGCCCGATCTTCGGTGGCTCCGCGCCGTCGTTCGTCGGGTACTCGTTCGTCGGCGTCGCCGGCATGCCGAAGATGTCGTCCTCCAAGGGTGGCGTGCCCACCGCCGAGGAAGCCCTGCGCATCCTCGAGGCACCGATCCTGCGCTGGCTCTACGTCCGCCGTCAGCCGAAGCAGGCGTTCAACGTCGACTTCGGCCAGGAAGTCCTCCGTCTGTACGACGAGTGGGACGCGCTGACGAAGAAGGCCGCGATCCCCGAAAAGCGTGATGCCGCGGTCCTCGCGTGGGAGCGGGCTTCCGCGACCTCGACCGCCGGCACGCTGCCGACGCCGGCCGTCATCTCACCGTTCCGGATGCTGTCGTCCGTGGCGGACGTGACCGCGGGATCACGGGAGATCACCGCGCGCACCGTCGGCGCGAGCGAGGCGGATCTCGAGCCGCGGCTGTCGAAGGCCGCCACCTGGATCACCGCGTACGTCGACCCCGAGGACCGCACCGTCGTGCGGGAGTCGGCCGACGTCGAGCGTCTGGGCGCGCTGTCCGAGGACGAGACGCTCTGGCTCGGCCAGTTGCTGGACCGGCTGCCCGACTCGTTCGCGGACTCCGAGGAGCTGACCACGCTGATCTACGGCGTCCCGAAGCTCGCGCGCGGCCTGGCCCTCGACGATCCGCCCACCGATGAGGTGAAGGCGGACCAGAAGGCGTTCTTCAAGCTGCTCTACGAACTCCTGGTCGCCGCCGAGCGCGGCCCGCGGCTGCCCACCCTCTTCGCGGCCCTGGGCCCGGAGAACGTGCGCTCACTGCTCACTCCCTGACGGTGGTGCTGCGATCGGCGTGAGCCAGGCGACCAGCGGCGGCATGTCGTCGAGGACGAGATGGGTCTGGCCGATCGTGCGTCCGTGCGGGTCGCGCCACACCAGGAGCAACCGGTCGCCGTCGAGACCGGTGACCAGGTCGGTCTCCGTGTGGTCGAACATGCAGACGCCCCGCACTGGCACGTCCTCGACCATGCCGCTCGTGTTGCTGAGGTCGCTGAGCGCCGCGAGGAGCGCCGAGGCGACCCGCCAGTCGGTGCCGGCCCCGAGCACGAAGCCGTCCCGCGCACGGAAGGTCACCAACCCCTCGTCGGCGCTCGCCTCCACCGTCCCCAGCTGCCGGCGGATCACGGCGTCTCCCACGGCGGGCGATCGAGCCGTTTGCCATGGAGGTAGAAGTGCACCCTGCCTCGGAACCCGGGGTCGCCCGCCCAGTGGTCGCGCACGTACCGCAGTTCGAACGACGTGACCGAATCAGCCTTCGGGCCGGTTCCCGCCAGTGCCCCGGCCACGTCCGGGATGTGGCTGAGGTCGAAGTGCACGATGCCGCCACTGTTGCGTGCCCAGTCCAGGGCGGCCTTGCTCTTGGCCATGAAGTTCGGAAAGACGGTGCTCTCGGCGACATCGTTGAGCAGCCGTCCCCCTGCCTGGTTGGACAGTTCGCGGAGCTTTCCTCCCGCCGAGGGCCCGTAGACGAGATCCAGCAGGCCGAAGACCAACCCTTCGGGATGCCCGGTCGCCGGGTCCTTGCGCGGCTTGTTCGCGAGGTCACCGTGGAGCTCTACCTTCGCCGCGTCACTGACCTTCTCGTAGGCGTCCTTGTCCAGCGACCTGACCTTGATGTCGGGCCGGGTGGGTTCCTCGGAGCTGAAGTCGTCGAGCGCGCTGGCCTTGATGTCAGGCCGGGTCGGCTCCTCGGAGGTGAAGTCGTCCGGAAGGCCCTCGACCCGGATGGCCGACCGGTCGGGATCGCCCTGGCGTTCGGCGACTCCCGGCTTGGGCGGGACACTGAAGTCGATCTCGTCGGTCCGGCCGCCGTACTCGTTGACTCCGGGGACCTCGGTCACGCTCTCGGCCGGCATGAAGCGGTCCTTTGTCCCCTCGGTCCGGTCCGGCCCGGTCACCACCTCACCCGCGAAGACCTCCACATGACCCAGCCGAGGGACAAAGGCCAGGAGGGGCTCCTCGGTCGCGTGCTTGTCCCGGATCCTCTGGTCCTGCTCGGGGTCGTGGGTCTCGGGACTGTC
This sequence comes from Nocardioides sp. WS12, assembly GCF_014108865.1. Classification (NCBI taxonomy): domain Bacteria; kingdom Bacillati; phylum Actinomycetota; class Actinomycetes; order Propionibacteriales; family Nocardioidaceae; genus Nocardioides; species Nocardioides sp. WS12. The sequence continues at coordinate 5,046,383 of NZ_CP053928.1, forward strand.
CTTCTTCCAGTTGACGTGGTCCGGGTGCAGGACGTTGATGCCCATCGTCTGCAGTTGCTTGACCACAGCCATCCGCTGGGCGTCCGTCAGGTCCTCGCCCGTGGGACCGGTGATCTGGTAGAGGTCGTGGTCGCCACCGATGTCCTTGAAGGCGCTCCCCTCACCGTCCGCGCCAGGGCGCAGCGGGTCGACGACCTGGACGACTCCGTCCTTGACCCGGGCCACGCCCTGCGCGGTCAGGTCGCCGTAGTAGGCGCTCATGGTCTCGAACTCGCGCTTGCGGTCGGTGAATCGCTTCTCGACGGCAGCCCGCGCCTCCGGAGTGAGCGCCTTCAAGATGGCCTCGCTCGGCATCCGCGGCTCGAAGAAGCCGACCTTGCCCTCGCCACCGACCGGGCCGCCGATCACCCCGTCCACCCGGTCGACCGTCTTGGACTTGACCAGCGAGGGCTTCGCGACGCCGCCCGCTTCCAGGACCGGGAGCGAGTCCGGGTTCGTGCGCCGCACCTTGATGATCACGTTGAGCTGGTCACTGGCCGCCTGGAACCCCTTCGCGGTGTCCTCCAGCATGCCGCCGTCCTGCAACATCTCCTTCGGCGAGCGCGGTCCGAACACGTCGCTCGACGGCGGCGCCGGGTCGGCGATGAACTCGCCGCCGGCTGGCAACGCGGTGTCGTGCGGCAGCGCTTCACCCTCGGCGCGTCGCTGCTGCTGTCCGTCCTCGTGCGCCGGCGACCCGGTGCCGTCGTCGTGGGTCCTTGGCCCCCCGTGCTCGCCAGGGGCATCGGCCTTCACCGGCTTGCGTTGGCCCGCCTTGCCAGCGAAGGTCGAGGCCAGGTTCTGCAGGAGCTCCTCGACGGTGAGGTTCAGGTCGCCGCTCGGAAGCTTGCCTCCGTAGATGCCGCCGAAGAAACCGCCCACCTCCTGGGCGCCTCCGATGAGGAACGCGTTGCGCCGTCCCGCGGCCGTTGCGGCATCGGACGCCACGCCGATACCGGTTGCCGCCGTCGCCTGGCCGGCGAGCTTGGCCTCGAGCTCGGCTGTCTCGACCACGGCACGCTCGGCGCTGCTGGCAAGTTCAGCTGCCTCGCGACTGAGCACGGTGTGCATGCCGAACTTCTCAGCAGCCGCCCCCGTTGCCTTGGCCGACGGCGCCAGGACCTTGCCCACGACCCGGCCCAACAGCTCCTCTCCGAACTTGGCGCCACCGGCTCCGAGCGCGCCACCGATCAGGTCCGCCTTGAGGTCGTTGAGGGAGTACGCGTCGCCCTTGATCACGACATTGGTCGCGACGCTGGCCGCGATGTTGATCGCAGCCGTCTGGAGGAAGGCAACCAGACCGGGTCCGGCTCCGGGGATCGCGATGGCGAGGGCGATGGAGACGGCAAAGCTGACGGCACTCTGCAGCTGGGCACGGACCCGTTCGTTGTCCTCCTCGTAGGCAGCGGCGTCGCCGGTGAGGGCTGCCCGGGCTCGCCGCAGCTCCAGCAACAGCGCCTCGCGCGCGGCTGGGTCCCGGGTCACCGCGAGGTCCTTGGAGAGCTTCAACATCCGGTTGCGAGTGTCCGTCAACAGGCGCTGGGTCTCGGGGTCGTCGCCGATGGCCCGTAGGTCGCCGGTGATGCCGCGGTTCGCCATCGTGGCCGAGTGTTCGGCCTTCCCGCCACCGACCAGCCAGGCCGCCTCACTCGCTCCGCCTGATTCCTTCAGCGCAGCGCTCGAGGGCTTGGCCAGCTGCTCGCCGACCAGGGTCGCGTCGCGCCCCGACACGAGTCCCTGGCTGACGGCGTGGATCTCGAACATGCCGGGCTTGTCGATGCCGGCCGCCTGCGACTCGGTGCGTGCCGCTCCGTCCAGATTGCGGCCGAACAACTCTCCTTTGAGGTCCCGCTCCCCGCGGGGACCGTTGTAGGCCTTGATCAGCGCCGCGACGGCCTCACCGTGCGGTTGGCGCTTCAGGATCTCCTTCACCTTCGCGACGTCGCGCTTGCCCATCGCGTGTTCCAGCTCAGCCACGTCCTCCGCCCGACCGCTGCCGCTCGCGAGCGTGCCGAGCAGCTTCTCGTCGGCGTCGTCGGCGCTGGCCACGATCCTGTCGAAGGAGCGCCCGCTCATCCCGCGGAGACCCTGGTAGGAACTCTTGTACAGCGCGATGTAGCGCCCGGTGGTGGCGTCGATCGCTCCGTCGATGTCCGCGATGATCGACTCCTTGGTCGCCACCGGCACCCACGGGTCCTGCGCAGCCGCAATCAGGTCCTGCTTGGCGAGGTCGCGGAACGATCGCAGCGTGGCGATGATCTTCTTGGCGCTGGTCGTGCGTGCCTTCTCGTCAGCGACCAGCCGCGCTGCCTCGTACTCGATCAGGGCCGTGCTGTCTCCTGCCTTGGCGGTGTTGCCGAGGGCAGCGACGGCATCCGCGTTGCCCTTGCCGAGGGTCCTGGCCAGCATCGATCCGACGGACTCCCCGCCTGCCCCGGGACGTTGCTGGAGCAGCTTGCTGAGGCGATCGGTCACCGCGGCCCCGGCCGACCTGGTGGCGTTGGCGGGATCTGCCAGTGCCTCCAGGCGATTCTGCTCGATGAGCCCCATCATCTCCTTGGTCAGGGCGTTGCGCGTCCGGCGCCGTTCCTCTGTGCCGACCGCGCCGAACAGGGAATCGTCGGCACTGGCGTCGGCCGCATCGAGCTTCGCGATCTCGCGGGCCTGCTGCTCGAGCAGCATCGCGTCGGCACCCGCCACGTCGCCGCCGCGGAGCAGGTCCATCCGCGTCCGCCTGGTCCCGGTCATCCGGCGCAGGTCCTCGGCGATGGGTCCGAACCGGTGCTCGTAGAGGGCGTCGCGACGCACGATGTGCTCCACCGGGACCCGGTGCATTGCCAGCGCCTGATCAGCCTTGGTGTTCGTGGGGAACCCCCGCAGCAGGGAGTGCAGCTCGACGGCCTCCCCTTCCAGCCGGTTGAGGGCGGCCGCCTTGTCGGCCTCGGCCACCATCGACCGGGCAATGTCGGCGGCGACCTCCGGCGGCATGGTCGCCAGCTCGGCGAGGACCGACTCGGGAATCGGCTCGGGTCTGGTTCCCTTCATCAGGATCGCGATCCGGGCCTGCTCGTCGGGCGACAGGTTCGAGGGTCTGCCGGACTCGCCACCCTCGAACAGATCCTTGCGCAGCGAGGTCCGCTTCTCCCACGCGTTGTACCGGCGCTCCACCTCCCCGACCTGGCTGGGCGTCAGGTCATCGAGGGCGACCAGCACCTTCGCGGCGTCGACCTTGCGCTTCTCCTTGGACACGTCGCGTTCGAGCCCGCCGAGGAACCCGGACTGCTTGAACCCGATGTCGTAGTCGGCCGAGTCGATGGCACGCACCAGGTCGTTGGCTCGCGTCGCGGGGTTGAAGGTCGGGTCGGTGACCCGGCCCAGCGCGCTGATGGCCGGTGACGGCGCCGCCGCCGGTTCCCCGCCTGCAACGCTCGGGCCCACCGAAGTCAGGGTGCGCGCGGCCACGGTAGGCGTCGCCGTCACCCGCTGAGCGGAGGCCATCGCCCCCACCAGTCGCGTGACGGCCGCGTTGCCTGCCGTCTGCTGCAGCTGCCCGAGTGTTCCTGGCTTCTCGGTCTCGTCCTTCGTGGCCGGTTTCGGGCGCGGTGGTCGGCGCGGCCGCCGGGACCGCGTGGAGGAGTCGACCCGGGAACCCACCCCTGATCTTCCCGCGGTGCGCGACGCGCAGACCATGTCCGAAAGGGCAGCGCTCTCACCGCCTCCTCGCGCCTCTGTCACCAGCGCAGGTCGGGTGGTCCTTCATCGGGAGGGACCGCCGGCAGGCCGAGCACGCGCATCGCCGCGTCGGCGAGATCCAGGTTCCGGATCGGTTGCGCTCCGTCGTACGACGGCCGCCCGGTGCCCGGGTCGTGGCGGTCCGGATTGCTCTCGTAGAGGTCGCCGGCCGCGACGTCCGGTCCCCAGACCAGGAACGGGATCGTGTAGTTCTCCGCCACGAGTGCCCCGTGGTCCCGGGTGCCTGCGGCGAATCCGTGGTCGGCGGTGAGGATCACCGTGGTGGTGTCGTCCAGTGCTGGCGTGCTCTCGATCGCCGCGATGACCAGACCGACGAGTCGGTCGACCACGCGGACCGCGTCGAGGTACGCCGGACTCATGCCGCCGTCCCGGTGCCCGGCCGCGTCGGGGCCGGCGAGGTGCAGGAACGTCAGGTTCGGCTGCGCGGACACGAGATGGGCAAGGGCGTCGGCCACCAGGCGGGCCTGGGGCTTGCGCACTTCGAAGTCATCGATCGACCTCGGCCACGAGTCCCGCATGATGTCGAACTTCGTCTTGCCGGCAAACAACGCCGTGGTCAGGTGGTGGCGGTGCGCGACGGAGAAGATCGACGCGACCTTCTCCCCTGCTGCCGCCTGCACGGTGTCGTCGATCGGGTTGCCGTTCCACGTCACGCCGTGACCGCCGGCGACGGCGTCGATCCGGCGTCCGGTCACCATGCCGACGTGGTTGGGCAGCGTGACGTTCTTCTCGTAGGCGGTGCGGGCATTCAGGGTCGAGGCGCCCTCGTCGAGGAGACGGTGCAGGTTCGGTGTCTCCTTCGCGCCGAGTTCGAGGAGCGCTTCGACGGCCAGGCCGTCAACGGAGATCGCGACGACGTGGGCCCGGTCCGTGGGCTCGACGCTCGACGGGGTGGGCTCGGTCGTAGCGGGTGAACTGGTCGAGCCAGAAGAACTGGTCGGCGCCGCCACCACCGGATCCGGGTCACCAGCACTGCAGGAAGCCACCCCCAGCGTGACTGCACCGAGGCTGACCGCGACCGCCCACCTGCCGAAGCGACCCCTCACTGCCGGGTCGCGATGTCGACGCGCGGGGACCAGGCGTGGCGAGCCGGGACGTAGTCGTAGTACTCCGCGTCGCTGACCATCTGCACGTTCACCCTGATCTTCTCGCGGGCGCTGTCGCCCGGCCTCAGTTGGAACGGGAAGGCCAGACCGTCCTGGGGCGCTGCGGAGAAGTCCCCCGGGAACCGCGGGTCGTCGGCCTGCGAGCCGTCGAGGATGTCGCGGCCGTGCCCCCAGTCGCTGACCGCCCCGGACCCGGTCGCGCCGGTGGTCACGTGGCGCCACGAGACGAAGTCGGGGGTGCTGTCGCCGTCCACGTCGAACCGCACGATGACTCCCACGGGCGGCGAGGCGTTGCCGGCGAACTCCACGATCACCCAGCCGGGCTCGCCGTCCTGCTGCGGGTGGATGTGGACCAGCCTCAGGTCGCCGCCCGAGCTCGTCTCCGGACCTTGTCCGCGCAGCAGGGCGTCGCCTCTCCCGTCACTGAGGTTCAGCGGCCGGAGCGGCACCGCCTCCTGTGTCGGGGTCGTGCTCGATGCAGTCGTGGGGTCCGGGGTCGATGACGTGCTGGCCGAATCCCTGTCCTGCGCCCCGGTGTCCGGATCGTCCGAACCGCTGGTCACGAGCAGAAAGGCACCGACCCCTGCCGTCGCGAGCAGGAGCGCCATCGCCACCACCGCTCCGACGATGAGGGGCGTACGCCGGCGGGGCGGTGGGCTGGACGGGACGTACGGCGGCGGAGCCAGCGGCGGCGGAACGTTCGGCGGCCCCGGTGGGTGGTTCGGCAGCACCACGTACGGCGGCGGCACGGGAGTCACCGGAACCGTCATCGGTGCCGGGTCGTGCGTCGGACCGCCGCCCGGCGACGGCTGGCCGTCCTGCCCGCAGTTGGAGCAGAACCGGCGCCCACTCATGGGCGCACCGCAGTTGGTGCACCACGTCGGTCCGGGAGAACTGTTCACGGCGTCCGTCACTCTCCTCGTCGACCCACGCGACGTACCTGACGATTCTGTCGTCAATCGGCCGATCCCACGACCGTTTCGTCAGGTACGACGCGAGGGATCAGAGGAGTTCGTCGGCGGCGGTGGGACTCGAGTCGCGGAGGAACCCGGAGCAGCGGTCCCACTCCTCGGTCTCGCCGATCGCCCGAGCGGCGAGCGCGAGCAGGGCCAGCGAGCGCAGGAAGCCACGGTTGGGCTCGTGCTCCCACGGGACCGGGCCGTTGCCCTTCCAGCCGTTGCGACGCAACAGGTCGAGCGAGCGGTGGTAGCCGACACGGGAGTAGGCGTAGACGGTGACGTCGTCCGCACCGGCGTCGCGGGCCTCCTGGGCGAACGTGGCCCAGGCGAGCGGCGAGGCCGGCAGGCGTCGTACGACGTCCGCGGCGGAGACACCCGAGGCGAGCAGTTCGGCGGCGGGGTCGACGGGCAGGTGCGTGGGAGGGGGGCCAGCCATCAGGTCGGCGCCAGGGGTGAGGCTCATGCACCCATTGTGGTCACACGAGCGGCGACTGTCGGCGCGCGGGTGTTGACTCTTCCCGTGACCCAGAGCGCGACCCCGACCCCCACCTCGTCCGTCGAGGACATCAACCCGTGGCCGGCCCTGTGGGCCCTGGTCCTCGGGTTCTTCATGATCATGGTCGACACGACCATCGTCACGGTGGCGACGCCGGCGATCATCGAGGACCTCGACGCCGAGGTGAACGCCGTCGTCTGGGTGACCAGCGCCTACCTGCTGGCCTATGCGGTGCCGGTGATGATCACCGGGCGCCTGGGCGACCGGTTCGGCCCGAAGAATCTCTACCTCATCGGCATGGTCGTGTTCACGCTCGCCAGCCTGTGGTGCGGACTGACCTCGTCGATCGAGGGGCTGATCCTCGCCCGGGTCGTGCAGGGCTTCGGCGCCAGCATGATCACGCCGCAGACGATGGCGATCATCACCCGGATCTTCCCGGCCGACCGCCGCGGCCAGGCGATGTCGCTGTGGGGCGCCACGGCCGGCGTCGCCCTGCTCGTCGGTCCGCTGCTCGGCGGGATCCTCGTCGATGCGTTCTCGTGGGAGTGGATCTTCTTCATCAACATCCCCGTCGGGATCATCGGCATCGCGCTCGCGCTGCGCAACGTGCCGTCCCTGCCGACCCACCAGCACAAGTTCGACTGGCTCGGCGTCGTGCTCAGCGGCGTCGGCATGTTCCTGCTGGTGTTCGGCATCCAGGAGGGCCACCAGTACGACTGGGGCAAGGTCACCGGGTTCCTCACCGTGCCGATGCTCATCGTCGGCGGCATCGTCGTACTCGTGCTCTTCGTGCTGTGGCAGCACTACAACAAGCAGGAACCGCTGGTGCCGCTCAGCCTGTTCCGGGACCGCAACTACTCGCTGGCCAACATCGCGATCAGCTCGATCAGCTTCACCTTCACCGCGCTCGGGTTCCCGCTGATGCTCCACGCCCAGCTGGTCCGGGGCTACTCCCCCACCGAGTCGGCCTTGTTGATGGTCCCGATGGCGTTGTTGTCGATCGTGCTGGCCGCACCGGTCGGCAAGCTGACCGATCGCGTGCACCCGCGTCATCTCTGCAGCGTCGGTTTCGCCACCGTCGGCATCAGCCTGGTCTGGCTGTCCATGGTGACCACCCCGGACTCAGCGGTCTGGGAGCTCGCACTGCCGATGGGCCTGATGGGCGCCGGCAGCGCCGCCATCTGGGCTCCTCTGGGCGCGACGGCAACCCGGAACCTGCCGATGCAGATGGCGGGTGCCGGTTCCGGCGTCTACAACGCGACCCGTCAGGTCGGTGCCGTGCTCGGCTCGGCCGCGATCGCGCTGTTCATGGACGCCCGGCTCTCCGCCAACGGACTCACCTTCGACCCGTCGAAGGCACCCGAAGGGACGGCCGGCGGCGCGGCCCTGCCGCCCGAGGCCCTCGACCCGTTCGCCACCGCGATGGGGCAGTCGATGCTGATCGCGCCGGCGGTGATCCTGATCGGGTTGGCCGCGGTGCTGTGCTTCGCGCGACCGAAGGCTGCGGTTCGTTAACTGACGAAACCAAAGAGCGGACTGTCCGGCGGGACCTTCTCGACGCGCAGCCGCGACTCCTCCATCCGGGCGAGCAGCCCGGTGAGGTCGTCGCTGTGCTGCATCTCGATGCCGACCAGCGCGGGACCGGTCTCCCGGTTGTTGCGCTTGGTGTACTCGAACAGCGTGATGTCGTCGTCCGGCCCGAGCACCTCGTCGAGGAAGCGACGCAGCGCGCCGGGCTCCTGGGGGAACTCGATCAGGAAGTAGTGCTTGAGGCCCTCGTGGATCAGGGCGCGCTCAACGATGTCGGCGTAGCGCGAGACGTCGTTGTTACCACCCGAGACGACGACCACGACCTTGCTGCCGGGGGCCAGCGTTCCGGACACTTCCGGCAGTCGCAGGGCCGACGCGGCCAGGGCACCGGCAGGCTCGGCGATGATGCCGTCGACCTGGTAGAGGTCGAGCATCTCGACGCAGATCAGGCCCTCCGGTACGGCAACCACGGAGAGGTTGACGGCCGACCGCGCACCAGCCACGGCGGCGTAGGTCAGGTCTCCCACGCGTCGTACGGAGGCACCGTCGACGAAGGGGTCGACCGACTCCAGTTCGACCGGACCGCCGGCGTCGAGTGCTGCCGCCAGCGACGTCGCACCCGACGGTTCCGCGGCGATCACGGCCACGCCCGGAAGGCGCTCGGCCAGGACCGTCAGGCATCCCGCGATCAGGCCGGCGCCACCGACCGGGAGCACCAGCGCATCGGGAGACCAACCGTGCGAGGAGGACTGGGCCAGGATCTCGGCGGCCACCGTGGCCTGGCCGGCGATGATGCCGGGGTGGTCGAACGCCGGGATGACCGTCGCTCCTGACGCAGCAGCGAAGTCCGCAGCGGCGACCGCGGCGTCGTCGTACGCCTCTCCGGCGATGACGACCTCGACCTGGTCACCGCCGAGGGCGGCGACCCGATCGCGCTTCTGACGCGGGGTGGTGCGCGGCAGGAAGATCGTGGCGTGCACGCCCGCCCGGGCGCAGGCGAAGGCCACGCCCTGCGCGTGGTTGCCCGCGCTGGCGCAGGTCACCCCGCGCGCCCGCTCCTCCTCCGACAGTCCGGCGAGAACGGTGAAGGCACCGCGCGCCTTGTAGGACCGCACGGGCGTGAGGTCCTCGCGCTTGAGCCAGACCTCCAGCCCGGTCAGGGCAGAGAGCCGGTCGGCGCGCTGCAGGGGCGTCGTCGGAATGACCGGCGCCAGCAGGTCCGCCGCCCGGTCGACGTCGGCCGCGGTGGGAAGGGTCTCGACACGCTCCACCACCGGACTAGCCGACGGTCTTGCCGGCCGACCGCAGGTTCTCAGCGGCCTCGACGACACGGGCGGCCATACCGGCCTCGGCCGCCTTGCCCCAGGCGCGGGGGTCGTAGGCCTTCTTGTCGCCGACCTCGCCGTCGACCTTCAGGACACCGTCGTAGTTGCGGAACATGTGATCGGCAGCCGGGCGGGTGAAGGCGTACTGCGTGTCGGTGTCGACGTTCATCTTCACGACGCCGAAGTCGACCGCCGCGGCGATCTCCTCGGCGGAGGAACCGGAGCCGCCGTGGAAGACCAGGTCGAAGGGCTTGGAGCCGGCGGGCAGGCCGAGCTCGGCGACGACCGCGGCCTGCGCGTCGCGCAGGATCTCCGGGCGCAGCGTCACGCCACCGGGCTTGTAGACGCCGTGCACGTTGCCGAAGGTGAGCGCGGTCATGTACCGGCCCTTCTCGCCGATCCCGAGCGCGGCAACGGTCTGCAGCGCGTCGGCCGGGGTCGTGTACAGCTTCTCGTCGATGGCACCGACGACGCCGTCCTCCTCGCCACCGACGACGCCCACCTCGATCTCGAGGATGATCTTCGCGGCGACGGAGAGCGCCAACAGCTCCTCGGCGATGATCAGGTTCTCCTCCATCGGCACGGCCGAGCCGTCCCACATGTGCGACTGGAACAGCGGCGCCTCACCGCGGGCGACCCGCTCGGCCGACAGCGCCAGCAGCGGCCGCACGAAGCCGTCCAGCTTGTCCTTCGGGCAGTGGTCGGTGTGCAGCGCGATGTTGACCGGGTAGTTCTTGGCGACCTCGGCGGCGTACGCCGCGAACGCGACAGAACCCGACACCATGTTCTTGACCGACGGGCCGGAGAGGTACTCGGCGCCACCGGTCGAGACCTGGATGATGCCGTCCGCACCCGCGTCCGCGAAGCCCTTGAGGGCCGCGTTCAGCGTCTGGGACGACGACACGTTGATGGCCGGGAACGCGAACGCGCCTGCCTTGGCGGCGTCGAGCATCTCGGCGTACTTCTCGGGAGTTGCGATGGGCATGCTGGCTGGCTCCTGCGCGCGATCCGGTACGGACGTGTGGTTGGTCACTGATTACCGATCAACCTACCGTGGCAACCGATCGGCAGTGCGTTGCGTATCCCCCGATGACCGACCACCGACGACACACGGAGGCAACCCGTGCAGGACATGATCGACAGGCTGGCGAGAGAGCTCGCCCAGGCGCCGGAACCCGGTTTCGACATTGCGAGCACCGTGGCCTCCGGCCGCAAGGCGGTACGACGCCGCCGGATCGCCGCAGGTGGGGCGGTCCTGGCTGCTGCGCTGGTCGTCGGCGGCACCGCGTGGCTGGTCGTTCCGGGTGACGACAACGGCCCGGAGAGCAGCGAGGTGGCGGTCCAGCCGAAGGTCACACCGACGCCCACCGAGACGGTCACGATCGACCCTGGCCCGAACGACACCGAGCCCCTGCTCTCGGGGCCAGACAACCAGACGATCATCAATCCGGACGCCACGATCCTCGAGCGGGCCGACTACACGTCCGACACCGGCACGGTCGTCGACACCTACCACCTGCGCCTCAGGGGCGACGAGTACTACGCGTACATCGGCGACGACGAAGCGAGCTCGTTCCCCACCCCGGCGCAGGGCCTGACGCTGCGGGAATGGGTTGCCCAGACGGTCGACGGCAGCAACATCGGCGACGACGCCTGGGTGCGCTTCGACAACGAATCCCACCTGGTGACGGTGCTCGACGGCCTGACGATCGTCCGGCAGGAGGCGGACCCGGATCTCGGCGCGAACTTCGCCCCACCCGGCGACCCCACGGCACTGGCCGAGGTCGTGCTGGACGGGACGACGTACTTCCTCGCGGTGCGGGGCATCGCGGGTGGCCCGGTCGAGGCCATCCCCTATCGCCGTGACGCAGAGGTCGGTTCGTTCGAGCAGTTCCGCACCCACACGCAGAACCAGTACGCGGAGAACGAGTCCGGCGGCAGCGAGGGTCTGCGATGAACCGCACGGACAGAGAACTCGCCTACGTCGAATTCGCCGCATCCCGACGCGACCAGTTGCGCCGGATCGCCTACGGCATGTGCGGCGACTGGCACAAGGCCGACGACCTGGTGCAGAACGCCCTCATCAAGCTGTACGTCGCCTGGCCCCGGGTCGTGCGCGGCGGCCGTGAGGACGCCTACGTCCGCAAGATCCTGCTGAATGCGGCGATCGACGACTCGCGCCGGCCGTCCCGACGAGAGCGGGCAACCGACGAACTGCCCGAGGTCGTGGCGCCCGCATCGACCGCCCTCGAGGACCACGACTCCCTGGTCACGGCAATGCAGACCCTGCCGGCCCAGCAACGGGCGACCGTGCTGTTGCGGCACTGGCTGGGGTTGTCGGTGGCGGAGACGGCCAACGAACTCGGCATCGCCGAGGGCACCGTGAAGAGCCACTGCTCGCGGGGCCTCGAAACGCTGCGCGGGGTCCTCGCGCAGGCCGGGACAATCTAGGCGCGCCGACGCCCGACAGGGTGCTAGCGTCGGCCACCCCCCAGCTGTCTCGTCACCTCGCCCTCGGGAGCGCCGTGAAGCACGCCCATCGCCTTGCCATGTCCGTGCTGCTCGCCGCCGGGTCCCTGACCTTCGTGGGCGTGCTCGCGCCCGCACCTGCCCAGGCGGCGACCGAGCCGATGGGGCTCCTGCACGACGAACAGGTCTATGGCGACTTCGAGATCACCGGCAACACGGTCGTCGACTGCAACCCCGCCGCCACCGGATGCCTCGCTGCCCGCGACCGGCTGCGTGCGTCGGGCGACAGCCCGAACAACAACAACAACGGCTACGCCATGCAGTACGTCGACGTCGATGACGACGCCGACACCTACAACTCCTCCACCGGCACCGTGACCATTCCCGCCGGCGCCCGCGTCACGTGGGCCCGGCTGATGTGGGGCGGCAACTACGACGGCCAGCAGTGCGGCATCGGCCAGCCCGGGACCTACCCGGCCGGGTCGTCGGCGACCGCTCCCGTGCGGCTGACCGTCGGCGGCGCGGCCTCGCGGGACGTCGTACCCGGCGAGCACTCGTTCGACACCACCTCGATCGGCTACTACAGCGCGGACGCCGACGTGACCGGCGACCTGGCCGACCTGGCGTCGGGGCAGGCCGTCACGATCACCGTCGGCAACGTCTTCGCACCCACCGGCTCGGGCTGCCACGGCGGCTGGTCGCTGTCCGTGATCCACACGCTCGACGCGGCCGACTGTGGCGCGGAGCGCCGCCAGGTCTTCGTGTACGACGGCCACGTCCGCCAGAGCACGACCCCCAACTCCACGTCCATCCCGGTGAGCGGCTTCCGGGTGAGCGGCCTTCCCGTCCGTGCCGGGATCGTCGCGTACGAAGGCGACTCCAGCCAGAACGGCGACCGCTTCTACATCAACCCGCCGGCGACGCTGACCACGACGAACGGGATCCCCGAACCGACCACGGCCCTGGGTCCGAACAACTTCTTCGTGTCGGCGGCCGACAACACGCTCGAGCCGAGCCACCCCAACACGTTCTCCATCGACGCCAAGAAGTTCGACGTGCCGGCGGGCCTGATCGACCCGGGCGACACCAGCGCCGAGATGCTGACCTTCACCAACGGTGACTCGTACATGGTGCAGTCGCTCATGCTGTCGGTCCCGGTCCCCGCGCTGTGCGTGGAGAAGTCGGTCGAGCCCGCGGTGGCACGGGTGGGCGACCCGCTCACCTGGACGATCACGGTGCGCAACCCGACCACGGCCCAGGCCCTCGACGTCACGGTCTCCGACGACGCCGTCCCCGACTGCAACCGAACCTTCGGTTCGCTCGCCCCAGCCGGCTCGCAGACCTACACCTGTACGTCGACGGCGACCGACGACCTGACCAATGTCGCTGCCGCGCAGGGAGTTGGTGCCGACGGGACCCCGCTGAGCGCATCGGGGGCCGCAACGGTCGACGTCATCCATCCGTCAATCGCCCTCAGCAAGACGGCCGAACCGGACGTCGTACGGGCCGGCGCGACGGTGACGTTCACGGTCACGGCGACCAACGACGGCGACGTGCCGCTGTCCGCCATCACCATCAGCGACCCGGATGCACCCGGATGCTCGGGCCTGGTCGCCAGCCTCGCGGTGGGTGCGTCGGCCACCGTCGAGTGCACGGTCGTCGCCGGCACCGATGACTTCACGAACACCGCGAGCGTGACCGCCGACGCGCCCATCGGCGACCCCGTGACCGCTGCTGCCGAGGCACCAGTCGACGTGATCCATCCCGACGTCACGCTGATCAAGACCACCGCGGCGGACTCCGTCACGATCGGCGACAGCGTCACGTTCACGATCGAGGTGATCAACAGCGGCGACGTACTGCTCACGGACCTGGCGGTCACCGACGCGGCCGCCGCCGACTGCGCGCGGACAGCCGGGTCCCTGGCCGACCTGGCCCCCGGCGAGAGCCTCACCTACACGTGCGGGACGATCGCCGACACCGAGCCCGAGTTCCGCAACGACGCATCCGTCAGCGGTACGCCGCCCGACGGCATCGAGGTCGCCGACGACGCGTCAGCGCTGGTCGAGGTGCAGGACCCTGCCGTCACGGTGACGAAGACAGCGGACCTCGACCGGGTGCACCAGGGCGACGACGTCACCTTCACGATCACGGTGACGAACAGCGGAACCGTCGCCCTCGACCCGGTCTCGGTCGCCGACCCCGCCTTCCCGTCCTGCGACCGAGCCGATCTCGGACCGCTGGCCGTCGGGGCGTTCGTCGACTACGACTGCACGGTCACCGCACCTCTCGACGACATCACCAACACCGTCATCGCGTCGGGCACCTCGTCGCTGGGCATCGAGGTCAAGGACACCGCCACGGACGTCGTGGACGTGTTCCGCACCGGCCTCACGCTGACCAAGGACGTGGACGTCACCCGCGTGCTGCCCGGCGACCCCGTCACGTTCACGTTCACCGTCACGAACACCGGTACGGCCGAGCTCACCGACCTGGAACTGAGCGACCCGGCCTACCCGGCCTGCGACAGCGTGGTCGCCGAACTCGGCGCGGGCACCACCGTGGAACGCACCTGCACGATCGATGCCGGGTCGGCCGACATCGTGAACACCGCGACCATCGAAGGACTGTCACCGACAGGCGCCGTCGTGTCCGCCTCGTCGGGGACCGTCCTCGTCGACGTGATCCACCCGGCCCTGACCCTCACGAAGACCCCGGCCGTCGCGAGCACGACACCGGGCAGCACGGTCACGATCACCATCACGGTCGAGAACACCGGTGACGTGCGGGTCGACGGCATCGAGGTCACCGACGACCAGGTGGCGGGCTGCGAACGCGGGATCGGCGACCTCGGCGTGGGAGCCCGGTCGACGTACACCTGCGACGTGACGGTGGGCGTCGGCGGTCACCACAACGTGGCCACTGCGACCGGATCCGTCGACTGCGCCGACTGCTCCAGCACCGCGGTGACGGCCACCGACGACGCCACGATCGCCGCCGTCGCCACCCCGGACCCCGAACCCGAGCCGGGCCCGGATCCCGACGACGGGGTCTCACCCGACACCGACGCCGCCCTGCCCGACACCGGGGCGCCCGCCCACAGCGGTGCGCTGGTCGGTCTCGGAGTCACCCTCCTCCTCACCGGCCTCGTGCTGGTGGGGCGGCGCCGCGTCGAAGCGCCCTAGCCTCGCCAGTTCTCCTCGCTGCCCAGGTCGGCGTGCTGGCGCACCCACGCGTGCATCGCGATCGCGGCCGCCGCGGACGCGTTGATCGAACGGGTCGATCCGAACTGCGCGATCGAGAACGTCGCGTCGCACACTTCGCGCGCGCCCTCCGACAGCCCGGGGCCTTCCTGCCCGAACAGGAAGCAGACCCGGTCGGGGATCTCCATCGTCTCGAGGTGGTCAGAGCCCGGCAGGTTGTCGACGCCGAACAACGGCACCGGCCCGCCTCCGTCATCACTGCCGTACGACGACAGGTAGGCCGCGAGGTCCTCGACCGTGGCGTGGTGGCGGACGTGCTGGTAGCGGTCGGTGACCATCGCACCGCGCTTGTTCCACCGCCGGTTGCCGACGATGTGGACCTCGGCCGCGAGGAAGGCGTTCGCCGAGCGGACGATGGTGCCGATGTTGAAGTCGTGCTGCCAGTTCTCGATCGCGACGTGGAAACCGTGGCGGCGCAGGTCGAGGTCGGCGCGGATCGCCTCGAGGCTCCAGTACCGGTAGCGGTCCACGACGTTGCGTCGATCGCCGTCACGGAGCAGCGCTTCGTCGTACACGTCGGAACCGGGGCCCTCGGGCCAAGCACCCGGCCACGGGCCGACCCCGATCTCGGGTTGGCCGTTCGGCATCGGGTCGTACGGCGCCCGCCGCTCGTCTGTGCTGTCCAGATCATCGCCCACGATCCGACCCTATTGCCCGCGCCGTTGGGACCCGGCCGGTACCGTTGCGCCGTGAACTCGCTGGTCGCGACCCCTTTCGTCGTGCCGATGCTGCTGGGCATCAAGTGGCTGGACCCCGAATGGCTCCAGCACGAATACGGTGCCGCCTTCATCTGGATCGCGATCGGGATCGTGTTCGTCGAGTGCGGGCTGTTCTTCCCGTTCCTCCCGGGCGACACGTTGCTGTTCGCCCTGGGGCTCTTCATCGCCGGCAGCAACACCACCGGCTACTCCGTCGTGGGCATCGAGCACGAACCGACCGAACTCCTCATCGCGATGGCGTTGCTGATCGTCGCCGCCTTCGCGGGCAACGTCGCGGGCTACGAGATCGGCCGCAAGCTCGGGCCGCCGCTCTATCACCGCGACGGCAAGATCCTGAAGAAGCAGTACTTCGACAACACGAGTGCGTTCTTCGAGAAGCACGGCAACAAGGCGCTGGTCATCGGCCGCTTCGTGCCGTTCGTCCGGACCTACATCACCGTCGTCGCCGGCGTCACCGAGATGGAGCGGCGCCGGTTCTTCGTGTGGAGCGCCATCGGTGCCGTGCTCTGGGTGGTCTCGATCACCCTGCTGGGCTACTTCCTCGGTGCGGCCATCCCCGAACTCGGCGAGAACATCGACTACGTCACCATCGCCATCCTGGCCTTCTCCGCCGTCCCGCTGGTGTGGGAGTGGTGGCGCCACAAGCGTCCCGGCGCGAAGGGCAAGAAGGCCCTCACCCCCGAGCCCGCCGTCACCGAAGCCGTCACCGACGAGCGATGAATCCGTACTGAGGCGACGGTCTCTCCTGCATCACCCACTTCAGACACGGGAGCAGCGATGGCGATCAACCTCAACCCCTACATCAACTGGCGCGGACAAGCTCGCGAAGCGATGGAGTTCTACCAGTCCGTCCTCGGTGGCGATCTCCAGGTGATGACCTTCGCCGACATGGGCGGCACCGCGGCGAGTGTCGCCGAGGCCGAGGACGAGTCCGACTGGGTCATGCACGCGTCCCTGACCGTGTCGGACTCGGTGCTCCTGATGGGCGCCGACCACCCGAACCATGTGCCCGGCGAGCCGCAGACCCAGCAGGTCAGCATCAGCGGCCCGAACGAGGACGAGGCCACCCTCCGTGCCTGGTGGGAGGGCCTCGCCGACGGTGCGACCATCCAGCAGCCGCTGGAGAAGGCGCCCTGGGGCGACACCTTCGGCATGCTGTCCGACAAGTACGGCGTCGACTGGCTGGTCAACATCGCGGGCGAGAAGCCCGCCGAGTGAGCTGAATCCGGTCCCTTCTGTCGGGGACGTCAGACATGATGTCCTCACTATGGCAGCGCCCCGTTGGAGCCTCGCGGCCGTCGAGAAGGCCGCGCCCGACGCGTCGTCCCTGTCGGCAGCACGCAAGCTCGCTCTCCCCGGCCCCTGGTCGGAGACCGGCAGCACCGACGCCCTGCTCTGGGGACGCTGCCAGGGCTCGGGCAAGACGCCGTACCAGGTCTCGATCGACCTGACCGGACCTGCCTATCGCTGCAGCTGCCCCAGCCGGAAGTTCCCCTGCAAGCACGCTCTGGCCCTGCTCCTGCTCTGGGTGCGCTCCGACGGGGCGGTGGCCGATGCGGCCGAGCCCGCTGGCTTCGCGGGTGACTGGGCCGCTACCCGGGCCGGGCGCGCGGCGGAGGAGAGCGTGGCGACGGCGCGGCGTCCGGCCGATCCCCAGACCCGTGCCCGACGGATCGAGGAACGCCGGGCGACCATGTCGACGGCGCTGGACGACTTCGCCCAGTGGCTGGCCGACATCGCCCGGAGCGGCACCGCCGCCACCCGGCGCCAGCCGTGGGCGTGGTGGGACGCAGCGGCCGCCCGTCTGGTCGATGGCCAGCTCCCCGGCCTGGCCGAGCGGGTGCGGGACATGTCGTCGGCGGTGAGTCGGCGCGACGACTGGGCGGACCACCTGCTGACCGAGGTCGGGCGCTGGTGGCTGGCCGTCCAGGCCTGGCGCCGGTGGGACGACCTCGATCCGGCCACCCGCGGTGACCTGCGCACCTACCTCGGCTGGTCCTGGACCGTCGAGGACCTCGATGCTCCCGAGCAGACGAACGCCGACAGCTGGCAGGTCCTCGGTGCGCACCGGGACGAAAGGGGGCGGCTCAAGGAGCAGCGGACCTGGCTCCGCTCCACCTCCACCGGCGAGCTCGTCGTGGTGTTCGACTTCGCAGGCGGCCCGGAGCCGTTGCCCGTCGCGCAACTCGAGGGCAGCGTGCTCGACGTACCCCTGATCCGCTATCCCGGATCGGCACCCGCACGCGCCCGGTTCACCGGCGAGCCGGCCCGGCTCGCGGTCGAAACACCGCTGCCAGTCGGTGGCTCCGTCGCCGACGCGCGCGCAGCGCTGACCGCTCGCTGGCTGCAGAATCCGTGGGCGCACCGTGCCCCGGTCCTGATCCGCGGTCACCTGGTGCCGCCGACCCCCGAAGGTCCAGCGGCGCTGGTCGACGAGCGGGGCGAAGCCGTGCCGCTCCTCGGCCCCGAGCCGTGGGACCTGCTGGCGCGCACGGGCGGTGCGGTGACCGACGTGTTCGGCGAGTTCGAGGAGACCGGCCTCCGACCGTTGACCGTGACGGCAGGGGCGCCATGACGGCAGACTGGTGGCAGCAGGCGTCGGCCGCCGCGCTCCTCGGCACCACGCGTCGCGAGCCCCCGGCCATCCCGGTGGGGCTCGGGATCGCACCGCGTCCCGACCCGACCCCGGAGACGACCCTGCTCGATGCCGCGGCCGTGGGCGGAGCACTCCTGCGCGCGACCGCTCACCCGTTCCCCGTCCGCGAGACGCCGCCGCCCACGCTGCCGGAGACCGCGCCCGTGGCGCCCCCGACCGCGGTCCAGTTGCTCGGCCTGCTCCTCGACCAACCGCCGGTGAGCGCCCGGCTGCGCGCCCAGGCGCTGGGCTGGTGGCTGCACACCTGCGCCCAACGGGGAGCACGCGTCCCCCACGACCTGTTGCCGCGCCTCCTCGACCGCGCCACCAGCGACACCCCGCTGCGAGCGGCGACCCGGCCTGTCCTCGGCGAGCGCGGGCACTGGCTGGCCGCACTCCGCAGCGACTGGGCGTGGGTGCTCGACCGGCCGGACACTCCGACCGGCGCGCCGTCGTCCGACTTCGACGCGGACGCCTGGCGCCTGCTACCCGCGAACGACCGAGCCACCGCGCTGACCACCCTCACGACACCCCTCGCCCAGGCCACCATCGCCCTGCTCGAGGAAGCCCTCGACGACCGTTCCGAGAAGGTACGACGCCAGGCCTGCCTGGCACTCGACGGCGTTCCGGGTTCGGAGCGGGCCGCCCGGATGGCCGCGCGGCTGCGCCCGCTCGTCGCGATGACCGGTCGCCTTCGCCGGGGCCTGGAGGTGACCCTGCCGACCACCCCGGACGCTGCGGGCATCCGGGACGGCCTGACCACGACGCGCACCGGATCGCAGCGGGAACGCTGGCTGGAGTTGATCTGTGCGGGCGCGCCCCTGTCCGTGTGGACCGATGTGTCCGGCAAGGACGCCGCCCACACCTGGGCGATGGTGACCGAACCCGCTGCCCGGGAAGGGATCCTGCGCGCGATCCGGGTGCGCCACGACGACGTCTGGGCGGAAGCCGTCGTGGCCAGCGACCCGGCCCTGCTCGCGATCCTGCCGCCGGAACGACGTGACGCGACGGCCGTGCAGTTGCTGCGCGACAGCCGCGCGCCGACCCTGGTCGCGGCCGTGATCGCCTCAGTTCCAGCGCCCTGGAGCGCACCACTCAGCAACGCCGTGGTCGACCTCCTGCGGCATACGAAGCCTGTCGCCGGTGCGGGCGCCGGCTGGCTCGGGCCGTTGGCCGCGGGCCTGCACCCAACCGTCAGACCGCAGCTCTCGGTGTGGGCCCGATCCGACCACACCTGGGGCTCACTGCCCGCCGATCTCGACCAGTACCTGTCCTTCCTTCCAGCCATCACGGAGGCCTTCCGATGACCGTCAGCGAGTCGCCCACCACCACGGCACCGGATCCCTCCGGCGACGTACTCCGTCTCCATGCCGAGGACGAGTACGCGCACGAGCTCGCCGCGCTGGCCGCCGTGGACGACCGGCCGCGACCGCCGCAGTGGCGGCTCTCGCCGTGGGCCGTCACGACGTACCTGCTCGGCGGGACGCTCGAGGACGGGACCGAGATCAGCGCGAAGTACATCGGCGCCCGCCGGCTGATGGAGATCGCCGTCGCCTCGCTCGCCACCGACCGGGCGCTGCTGCTCCTCGGCGTGCCCGGCACCGCCAAGTCCTGGGTGAGCGAGCACCTCGCGGCCGCGATCAGTGGCAACTCCGGCCTGGTCGTCCAGGGCACCGCCGGGACGCCCGAGGAGTCGCTCCGCTTCGGCTGGAACTACGCCCGACTGCTTGCCGAAGGGCCCTCGCGTGAAGCGCTCGTACCCAGCCCGGTGATGCGTGCCATGGAGTCCGGCGCGCTGGTCCGGATCGAGGAGCTGACCCGCATTCCGGCCGACGTCCAGGATGCGTTGATCTCGATCCTCTCGGAGAAGACGCTGCCGATCCCCGAACTCGACAGCGAGATCCAGGCCCGGCGCGGGTTCAACGTGATCGCCACGGCCAACAACCGGGACAAGGGCGTCAACGAGCTCTCCTCCGCGCTGAAGCGACGCTTCAACACACTCGTCCTGCCGCTCCCCGACACCGTGGCCGAGGAGGTCGACATCGTCCGCAGCCGGGTAGCCTCGATCGGTCGCAGCCTCGAACTGCCCGCCGACCTCGCCGCCACCCCCGAGATCGAACGCGTCGTGACCATCTTCCGTGAGCTGCGCGGTGGGATGACCCTCAACCAGCGCACCACGGTGAAGTCGCCCTCCAGCACCCTTTCGACGGCCGAGGCGATCTCGGTGATGACCAATGGCGTGGCCCTCGCGACCCACTTCGGCGACGGTGTGATCCGGGCCGAGGACCTGGCGGCCGGCCTCACCGGCGCGGTCGTGAAGGACCCGGTGCAGGACCGGATCGTGTGGCAGGAGTACCTCGAGACGGTGGTCAAGGACCGGCCCGAGTGGACCGACCTCTACCGCGCCTGCCGGGAGCTGTCCTGACCGTGACGCCGCAGGTCGAGGTACTCGGCATTCGACACCACGGGCCCGGATCCGCGCGCTCGGTCGCGAACGCGCTCGACGAGCTGGACCCGACGGTCGTGGTGATCGAGGGACCTCCGGAGCTCGACGTGCTGACGTCGTACGTCACGGAAGGACTGGTGCCGCCGGTCGCGGGACTGGTCTACGCGACGGCCGAACCGTGGCGTGCGGCCTTCTATCCGATGGCGGCCTTCTCGCCCGAATGGGTGGCCTTGCAATGGGCCGTCGCGCGAGAGGTGCCGGTCCGGTTCGCCGACCTCCCGGCGACCCATGCACTCGCCCCGAAGGGTGAGACAACAGCCGCAGTCGATGCCGAGACGGGCGAGGTCGAGGAGGAACCGGCCGCGACGCCTGAGCGGAGCGACCCCATCGCGGTCCTCGCTGCCGCAGCCGGGTACGACGACCCCGAGCGCTGGTGGGAGGACGCCGTCGAGCACCGCGCGGAGTCCACGCTCGCCCGGTTCGCGATCCTGCGCGAAGCCATGGCCGAGGCCCGCGACGCTGCCCCGGTCAGCGACGACAACCTCCGCCGGGAGGCGGCCATGCGCCGGGTGCTCCGCGCGACGATCAAGGAGGGCCACGAACGGATCGCCGTGGTGTGCGGTGCCTTCCACGCACCCGTGCTGCATCCCGATGCGTTCCCCGCCACCACCGCGGACAACAAGCTGCTGACCGGGCTCCCGAAGATCAAGGTGACTGCGACCTGGGCGCCGTGGACCTCGGGACGCCTCGCCTTCGCCAGTGGGTACGGCGCCGGGGTCACCTCGCCCGGGTGGTACCAGCACCTGTTCCTCTGCTGGGCCGAGGGCCGACCCGACGACGTGGTGCCGGGCTGGTTGACCCGGGTCGCACGCGCCCTGCGCGACGACGGGCTGGACGCGGCACCGGCCACGGTCGTGGATGCGGTACGGATGGCCGAGGCACTGGCCGTCGTACGAGGTCGACCCTCGGTGGGACTCGACGAACTCATGGACGCCAGCCAGGCGGCGCTGTGCGCCGGCTCCCCGGTCCCCCTCGTGCTGGTCCAGCAGCGCCTCGTCATCGGCGAGGACCTCGGGCAGGTGCCCGAGGGCGTCCCCCTCGTCCCGCTGGCCGAGGACCTCGCGCGCCTGCAGAAGCGACTCCGCCTCAAGCCGTCCGCGACACCGACCACCGTCACCCTCGACCTCCGCAAGGAGAGCCAGCTCGAACGCTCGCTGCTGCTGCACCGGCTGGCCCTGCTCGGGGTGCCGTGGGGCATCGAAGGAGACTCCGGACGCACGACCGGCACCTTCAAGGAGGTCTGGGACCTCGAATGGCAGCCCGAGTTCGCCGTCGGGCTGGTGGAGGCCGGCCTCCTCGGGACGACCGTGTTCGGCGCCGCCGAGGCCCGGGTCCGGGAGGGCGCCGCGTCGGCCTCCGACCTGGCCACCCTGGGCCGGCTGGTCGAGGTGGCCCTGGTCGCCGAGCTCCCCGGTGCCCTGGCCGCGGTGATCGACACCTTGGCGGCCGCCACCGCCCATCAGCACGACACCCGCTCCCTCCTCGACGCCGTCGAGCCGCTGGCGCGGACCCAGCGGTACGGCGACGTCCGGCGCGCCGACGTGGGGCGGGTCCGCGACGTGCTGCACACCGTGGTCATCCGCGCAGCCGTGGAGCTCCGCTCGGCCTGTGCGGCGCTCGACGACGACGCGGCCGCCAGCCTTCGCGCCTCGATCGACAGTGCGCAGCGCGGCATCGCGCTGGTCGGGGTCGGCCTCGAGCGCTGGCGCGAGGCCCTCGGCGCCGTCGCCGCGGATGACCGGATCCACGGCGCGATCGCCGGCCGGGTCAACCGGATCCTGCTCGACGGGGGCCAGTTGAGCTCGGAGCGGGCCGCCGAGCGACTCAGCCGCCAACTCTCCCTCGGCGCCTCCCCCGCCCACGCCGCCGCATGGCTCGACGGCTTCCTCGAGGGCGAAGCGGTCCTGCTGCTGCACGACCCGACGCTGCTGACCATGATCGACGCCTGGCTCGACGGTGTCGACGAGGGTGTGTTCGAGGACCTGCTGCCCTTGTTGCGCCGCACCTTCGCGCGGTTCCTGCCCGCCGAACGACGCCAGGTCGCCACCCGGGTGCGCAACCTCGGCAGCGATCACGCCGACGTCGTGCCGGGTCTCGACCTCGAGGCGGGTCGCCCGGCGGCCCAGCGGGTCGCGGCCCTGCTCGGCCTGGCGGTGTCGGCATGAACGACGAGACCCCCGACCTGCCCGGCCCGCGCGATCGGGTCATCCGCTGGCGGCTGGTCCTCGGTGGCGACGAGGCCGACCCGGACGACGTACCGCTGTCGGCCGACGACCTGGTCCGCGACCGCGCCCTGGCCCAGTTGTACGACGGCACCGGACGTCAGTCCGGCAAGGGCAAGGGTCCGCGCGGCGGTGGGCTGGGCCGGTCGGCGCCGAGCGTCAACCGCTGGCTCGGTGACATCCGCACCTACTTCCCATCCTCTGTGGTCCAGGTCATGCAGTCCGACGCGATGGACCGACTCGGGCTGCACCAGCTGCTGCTGGAGCCGGAGACGATGGGCGCCGTCCAGCCCGACCTCAACCTGGTGACCACCCTGGTCGGGCTCAACCAGGTCATACCCGAGCACAGTCGGGCCACGGCCCGTGCGGTCGTCCGCGCCGTCACCGACGACCTCGAGCAGCGACTCCGCAGCCGCACCATTCAGGCGATCAGCGGTGCCATCGACCGGGCAGCCCGGACCCGACGCCCCCGCCACCACGAGATCGACTGGCGGCGCACGATCGCGGCCAACCTCAAGCACTACCTGCCCGAGTACAACACCGTCGTGCCGGAGCGGCTCTTCGGCCACGCCCGCCGGAGCCGACAGACCCAACGGCACATCATCTTGTGCATCGACCAGTCCGGTTCGATGGCCGAATCGGTCGTCTACTCCAGCATCTTCGGCGCGGTCCTTGCCTCAGTGCGCACCGTGTCCACTCGCCTGGTCGCGTTCGACACCGAGATCGTCGACCTGACCGACGAGATCGACGACCCGGTCGACGTGCTGTTCGGCGTCCAGTTGGGAGGCGGCACCGACATCAACCGGGCGCTGGCCTACTGCCAGTCGCTGATCGAGCGCCCCGAGGAGACGGTGCTGGTGCTGATCAGCGACCTCTACGAGGGCGGGATCGCCGAGGAGATGCTGCGCCGGGCCAACTCCATCACCGATGCCGGAACGGTGATGATCGCGCTGCTGGCGCTGAGCGATTCGGGTGCGCCGTCGTACGACGCCGACCACGCCGCCGCACTCGCCGCCATCGGCGTCCCGGCGTTCGCCTGCACGCCGGACCAGTTCCCCGAGCTGATGGCCGCAGCCATCGAGAAGCAGGACCTGGCGCAGTGGGCAGCGGCCAACGACATCACCCTTGCGAGCGCCGTCGTCGACGACTGACCCGCAAGGTTCGGATCAGGCCTGGGCGGCCGCCCGCGCGGCGTCCAGTTCGACCTTCGTCAGCACGGAGCGCAGCTCCAGCGAGACGTCCGCGAGCGGGTTGTCGTCGCCCGGGCTGCGGTCGATCGCGCACACCACGGTCTCGACGACCGCGCCACGCTCGCGCAGGGCGTTCGTGGCGTCGCGCACCGCGCCGCCGGTCGTGATGACGTCCTCGATGAGCACGATCCGCTTGCCGGCGACCTCAGGGCCCTCGGCGAGCTTGGCGGTGCCGTACTTCTTCGCCTCCTTGCGGACGAAGACGACCGGGATGCCGACGAGCTGGCTGACGGCGGTGGCGATCGGGATGCCGCCCATCTCCAGGCCACCGAGCAGGTCCGCGTCACCGGGGAGCAGCTGGGCGACCTCGCGAGCCACCCGGGCAAGCAGGCCCGGGTCGGCCTCGAAGAGGTACTTGTCGAAGTACTCGTTGCTGACCTGGCCCGAGCGGAGAGTGAACTCGCCTGTGAGGCGGCAGGTGGCGTCGATGTCGGCGGCGAGGGCGGTGTCCGTGGTCGTCACGGTCGAAGGTTATCGGGATCGGCCCTAGGGTCATGACCGTGCACCCAGCATCCCGACGCGTCGCCGGCATGGGCGAGACGATCTTCGCCGAGATGTCGGCGCTCGCCGTGCGCACCGGTGCGGTGAATCTCGGTCAGGGGTTCCCCGACACCGACGGGCCGCCGGAACTGATCGGCGCTGCGGTCGACGCGCTGCGCGGAGGCGCGAACCAGTACGCCCCGGGCATCGGCATCCCGGCCCTGCGCCAGGCCATCGCGCGCCACCAGCAGCGCCACTACGGCATCGAGCTCGACCCGAACACGCAGGTCGTCGTCACGACCGGCTGCACCGAGGCGATCGCCGGTGCCCTGCTCGGCCTGGTCGATCCCGGCGATGAGGTGATCGTCCTCGAGCCCTACTACGACTCCTACACCGCGATGATCGCCTTCGCCGGTGGAGTACGACGACCCGTCACCCTCCGCGCCCCCGACTTCCGACTCGACCCGGCCGAGCTCGAAGCCGCGGTCTCCCCGCGCACGAAGCTGATCCTGCTCAACACTCCCCACAACCCCACCGGCCGCGTCCTCGACGCCGAGGAGCTGGCGGCCGTGGCCCGGGTCGCCCAGGCGCACGACCTGACCGTGGTGACCGACGAGGTCTACGAACACCTCACGTTCGACGGTCGGGTCCACGTGCCGCTCGCAACCCTGCCCGGCATGGCCGAGCGGACCCTGACGCTGTCCAGCGCCGGCAAGTCCTGGTCGGTCACCGGCTGGAAGGTCGGCTGGGCGACCGGACCGGCCCATCTCGTCGCTGCCGTCACGGCCGCCAAGCAGTGGCTGACCTACACCTCGGGCGCGCCACTCCAGCCTGCCGTCGCCCAGGCGCTCGACAGCGCCCTCGACGGCCCGTCGGGCTTCCCAGCGCGGCTCCGGGCCGACCTGCAGGCGCGCCGCGACGAACTCGTCGCCGGTCTGACGGCGGCCGGCCTGACGTCGTACACACCGGAGGGAACGTACTTCGCCACCACCGACGTCAGTGCCCTCGGCTGGGCCAGCGGCGGCGACTTCTGCCGGTCCCTGCCCGAAAGGGCAGGGGTCGTCGCGATCCCCTCCGAGGTCTTCTACGACGACCCCGACGCGCCCGGTGCTGGCCGGCAGCTCGTGCGCTGGGCGTTCTGCAAGAAGCCCGAGGTGATCGCCGAGGCGGTCCGCCGCCTGACGGCCGCCGACCTGGCCCGCTGAGCGCTGTTCGGACTTGTTCGGACTTCACCCGCAGGCGGGTCCGGCGCCACCCGACCTCGTTGGATCCCCGAGACGTCGTGGTGCAGCGGTCCTTGAGCGTTCTGTGGGGGGTGCTCACGGACTGCTGCCAGCGGCCTCATCGTGGAATCGCTCCCACGCGCGCGGCCGGGCCGGTACCGTCGCGGCGCGGCGCATTTGGGGATGCGCGGGCAGGGGGCACGCGTGAGCACGGACAACTCCGACCGGTCAGTCGAGACAGGTCCGTTCGACGCGATCGCCGAGGACCTCAAGCGACTGCGCACGACCGCCGGCATGCCGTCGTACAACGACATCGTGGTGCGGATCGGACTGCAGCGCGAGAGTCGCGGCCTGGCCCCCGAGGTCGCCCGCCCCGCCCGCACGACCGTGTACGACGCCTTCCGCCCCGGCCGGCGTCGACTCGACGCGGCGCTCGTCGGTGACATCGTCCGGGCCCTGGGCGTGCCCGAGCACGACGTCCCGGGCTGGGAGGCGCGGGTGTTGGAGGCGCACGCCAGCGCCAAGGCCCCCACCGAGACGGCACCCGAGGCCGGCGACATCCCGTCCCTGCCGCGCCCGACCCGCCGCTGGGTCGCTGCCGTCCTCGTCGGCTGCATCGCCCTCAACCTGCTGGGGCGGGTCACCGTCGACAACGTCCTGCGCCCCCTCGACATCACGCTCTTCCTCGACATGGTCGGCACTGCCATCGCCGCCATCGTTCTCGGGCCCTGGTGGGGCGTGCTCGTCGGCATCACGACCAATCTGGGCGGCGCTGCGCTGAGCGGCTGGATCTCCATCCCGTTCGGGATCGTGAACGTCGGCGGCGCGCTCCTGTGGGGGTACGGCGTCCGCAGGCTCGGCCTGGGCCGGACGCTCCCCCGCTTCTTCGTGCTCAACCTGCTCGTCGCGCTCCTGTGCTCGGCGCTCGCGGCACCGATCATCCTGATGCTCGGCGGCACGGCGCAGCACGCGACGGACGACGTCATCGGCACCATCCGCGCCGTGACGCACCACCTGTTCGCGTCGATCTTCGCCGGCAACCTGCTGGCGTCGGTCGAGGACAAGTTGCTCAGCGGCTTCATGGCCCTCGTGGCAGCGGAAGTACTCGGTCGACCGTTTCTCGGCAAGCGCCCCCGGGAAGTCTGACGGCCATGCAGCAGATCGGCCGTTACCCCGTCTCCCGAATCATCGGGTCCGGCGGCTTCGGAACCGTCCACCTCGGTGCCGACCCGGCGACCGGCGAACCCGTGGCGATCAAGGTGCTGGACTGGCCCGAACAGGGCTGGCGGCGCCAGATGTTCCGCGACGAGGCGGCTGCCCTGCGTTCGGTCAACCACCCCAACGTGGTGCGGATCCGCGACGTCATCGACACCCCGGACCTGGCCGCTCTCGTCACGGACTACGTCGAAGGGGCGTCACTGCGACGCGTCCTCGAGGAGGCCGGCCCCCTCGACGGCCCGCAGGCGCTGTCGGTCCTCACGGGCGCGCTCCAGGGCCTCGCAGCCGTCCATGCGGCGGGCCTGGTCCACGCCGACCTGAAGCCCGAGAACGTCCTTCTCGACACCACCGGGACCTCGCGCCTGATCGACTTCGGCCTCACCGGACCGCCGCGTGCCCTCACCGGCCCCGACACCTGGATCGGCACGCCCGCCTACCTCGCCCCCGAGGTCGTGCTCGGCCAGCACATCGACCAACGCAGCGACCTCTACGCCACCGCGGTGATGTTGTTCGAGTTGCTCTGCGGGCGGCCGCCGTACGTCGGCCCGAACCCGGTGATGACGGCGCTGCTGCACGTGCAGTCGCCGATCCCCGACCTCCAGCGCCTGTACCCGGGGATCAGCGACGCCCTCGCCGGTCTCTGCACGCAGGATCTCGCCAAGAACCCGGCCGAACGCCACCAGAACAGTCGAGCTTTCCTGACCAGTCTCAACATCGCCGCAACCCAGTCGTACGGCGCCGAATGGGCCGCCGCAGGCGCAACGCTCGGCACGCTCGTCGCCTCCACCCTGGCCGCACTGTCGGGCCTCGCGGCAGCGCCGGCCGCACTCGGCCTGCTCGGCGCCGCACCCGCGGCCGCACCGCTGGCAGCCGGCCACGCTGCCGCTGGTGCGATCGGATCGGGCGGGATCGCGGCGGGCGTCGGCGGTGTCGGTGGCGTCGGGTTCGGGTCCGGCCTCGGCGCAGGAGGCGCGGGCGTGAGCGCCGCGGGCGCCGGAGCGGGTGCTGGAGTCGGCGCGGCGGGCGCAGGTGCCGTCGGCGCCGGAGGCGCGGCAGCAGCGGGCGCGGGCGGAGCGGGGGTCGCCGGGTCCGGGGGCGGCATGCTGGCCGCGATCGGTGGCGCCAAGGGGGCCATCGCAGCCGCAAGCATCTTCGCTGTCGTCAGTGCGGGAGCCGGCGCCGCCGTACTCCTGAACCAGGACGACGACCCTGCTGCTTCGAATCCTCCAGCCGAGACGCCGCGGGACGTCTACGCCTACACACTCACCGGCGCCGATCCCGACGGCGACGGGATCTCCGAAACCACCCTCGTCGTCATGGACGGGACTGACGAGATCACCCGGCTTCCCGATGCGGGCAACCCCTCGTGGAGCACGGACGGCCGCTACGTGGCCGCCGTGTCGACCGGCAGGTTGACCGTCGTCGACACCGACAACGGAGCCACCACGACTGCCGACTGCAGTGACCCCGAGGGTTGCGCACAGGCGGCCGTCTGGGACGGTCGCGTCGTCACCCTCGACGGTTCCCGGCTCGCGAGCCATGCACTGCCGGCGCTCGACGACCGACAGGAGGTGGCGGCCGCGCCCGGCGGTATCACCTGGAACGACCTGCTGGCTGCCGGCGACAGCCTCCTCGCCTTCGGCTACGACGACTCCACCGACGGCTACCGAGGCGGCCCCGTCGCGATGGCGCATCGCATCGACGCTGAGGGAACAGTCACCCGGTTCGACAACCAGTTGCCGTCCGGCGTCTCACTCTGGGAGGGCCAGGCCTTCTCGGCCCAGTCGGCGTACGGCGGTCCGCGCGCCGCCGTACTCCAGGGCGGCAGCGGTGGCGCGTGCGTCTACGGCTACTCGCTGTTCGTCGTCGACCCGGCCCACCCGGACCAGTCGGTCGCCACGGACATGTCCGCGATGGTGGAAGGCGACGCCGCCGATCAGGAGTACCAGACGATCGACGATCTCTGGTTCGACAGGGACGGCACCTTGCGCCTCAGCAGCTCCACCAACGTCTGCGAGTTCGAGGACGACTTCACGTCGACCTCCCGCCCCGGAATCGCACAGAGCGTCTGGCGGCTGGAGGGAACGACGTGGGTGCTCGACGACGACCGGCCGCTGCTGTCAACGAACCTGTTGCCCACCGGCGCCCGGATTGACCTGACCACGACGTCCACCGCGGACCCGGCCGACATCGGCGGCGCGCTGGCACTGACGACCGACGAGGGCACCGAGCAGATCGACGAGAACGTGCTGCGCGTGTTCGCCCCGGCGACCTGACCCGTCAGCGCTGGTACCAGCGACCCACTTCGGGGCGCAGCAGCATCCAGGCCGTCGCCCCGAACACGCCCACGAGCGCCAGCAAGGGCCAGGCGCCGATCGACATGACGAGCAGCGGCAGGGCACCCGTCAACGCAGAGATGACGAGGGTGATCCGGGCCCAGTTCTGCCCGATGAACGCGAGACCGGCGAGCACGATCGCGGCGACCGTCCACAGCGCGAACCCGACGAGGACGACGTACATCCCGGCCAGCAGCGTGTTCTCGGTGAGGTCGTAGGCCTCGACCATCTTGGGCTGGTCGCGGGTGACCTCCGCGAACAGGTCCTCGGCCTGCGACGGCAGCACCGCCATCATCACGCCGATGCCGAGCAGCACGAGCGAGCAGGAAAGCCAGGTGAGCGTGCAGGCTGCCGTCAGCGGCTGCGGCCGGGTCCGTCGTACGACGGAGGGCCGGCCCGCCGGCGCAGTGTCACCAGCTGTGTCGCGAGCCGTGTCACCAGCCGTCGGACCAGTCAGGGCAGCCGGGTCGCCCGGCACAGTCGGCGCCGTCGGCGCACCAGGCGGGCGCAGCAGCCCGACCCGCTCGGCCCGGCGTGCCTCGTAGGCCTGCACCCACGGCCGTCCGGCGTACCAGTCACGCGTCGGCTGGAGCCACAGCAGCAGGATGCCGAACACCACCATGGGCGCCAGGAACCCGGCCGTCGCCATGCCGCCCACGAGCAGGAGCGGCGCCAGCAGGGTCAGCGCAAGCCGGGCGCTGGTCGAGCGCTTGAAGACCTGGAAGCCCAGGATCGCGGCTGCTGCGGCCGCGCCGGCGCCGATCAGGCAGAGCACCTGGATCAGCGACGCGAGGCCGTCGGCGGTCAGCCCGAGGCCGCTCATCGGCGGGTCCGCGAGGGCCTTTTGCAGCTTCTCCTGGGCCTCGAGCGTGTGCAGCGTCGAGATCCGCTCCCATGCCGACAGCACGACGATGATCGAGCCGCCGATGATCATCGAACCCGCGAGCGTCGCGTGTCCCGGTCGTGGCTGGTCCTGGCTCATGGCGCCCATTCCATCAGACGGTCCATCAAACCTTGACGACCAGCCCGTCGTCGCCGTGGTCCACCGTGACCGCGCCACCGTCGGCGACCTGACCGCCGATCAGCAGGCGGGCGAGCGGGTCGCCGAGCGCGGACTGGATGAGGCGGCGCAGCGGCCGGGCGCCGTACGCCGGGTCGTAGCCGACGTCGGCCAGCCACGCGCGCGCCGCCGGCGTGACCTCCAGCGAGATCCGTCGTCCGGCCAGCCGGTTCTCCAGCAACCGCAGTTGCAGTTCGACGATCGTGGCCAGGTCATCCCGGGTCAGGGCATCGAAGGTGACGATCTCGTCGAGGCGGTTGAGGAACTCCGGCTTGAAGGCCTTGCGCACCGTCGCCATCACGCCTTCGCGCTGCGCCTCGGGGTCGAGCGTCGGGTCCACGAGGTACTGCGAGCCGAGGTTGGACGTGAGGATCAGGATCGTGTTGCGGAAGTCCACCGTGCGACCCTGGCCGTCGGTGAGTCGACCGTCGTCGAGCACCTGCAGCAGGATGTTGAAGACCTCGGGGTGCCCCTTCTCGACCTCGTCGAGCAGCACCACGGAGTAGGGCCGGCGGCGGACCGCTTCGGTGAGCTGGCCGCCCTCGTCGTACCCGACGTAGCCGGGAGGCGCACCGACCAGGCGTGACACCGAGTGCTTCTCGGAGTACTCGCTCATGTCGATCCGGACGATGGCCCGTTCGTCGTCGAACAGGAAGTCCGCCAGCGACTTGGCGAGCTCGGTCTTGCCGACACCGGTCGGGCCGAGGAAGAGGAACGACCCCGTCGGACGGTTCGGGTCCGAGATACCGGCCCGCGATCGCCGTACGGCGTCACTGACGGCACGGACGGCCTCGCGCTGTCCGATCAGGCGGGAGCCGATGACCTGCTCCATGTCGAGCAACTTGGCGGTCTCGCCCTGCAGCAGCCGGCCGGTGGGGATGCCGGTCCAGGCCTCGACGACCTCGGCGATCTGCGGCGCGCCGACCTCGTCACCGACGAGCTTCTCCTCCTTCTCGGCGGCCGCGTCGGACGAACCTTCGCTGGCCTCGACCGCACTGATCTGGGCCTCGAGCGCGGGGATCTGGCCGTACTGGATCTCGCTCGCCCCAGCGAGGTCGCCCTCGCGCAGCTTGCGGTCGGCCTCACTGCGGAGCTGGTCGAGCTGACGGCGCAGTTCGCCCTCGCCTTCCAGGGACGCCTTCTCGCGCTCCCAGCGGGCGTCGAGGCTGCGCAGGGCCTCCTCCTTGTCGGCGAGGTCGGCGCGCAGCACCTCGAGCCGGTCGCGCGAGGCGTCGTCGGACTCCTTGGCGAGCGCGAACTCCTCCATCCGGAGCCGGTCGATCTGGCGGCGCAACTGGTCGATCTCCTCCGGGGAGGACTCAATCTCCATGCGCAGCCGCGACGCGGCCTCGTCGATCAGGTCGATGGCCTTGTCGGGCAACTGGCGCCCGGTGATGTAGCGGTCGGACAGCGTCGCGGCGGCCACCAGCGCGGCATCGGTGATCCGGACGCCGTGGTGGGCTTCGTACTTCTCCTGGATGCCGCGCAGGATCTGGATGGTGTCCTCGACGGTCGGTTCACCGACGAACACCTGCTGGAAACGCCGCTCCAGAGCGGGGTCCTTCTCGATCCGCTCGCGGTACTCGTCGAGCGTGGTCGCGCCGATCATGTGCAGCTCGCCGCGCGCGAGCATCGGCTTGAGCATGTTGCCCGCGTCCATCGCGGAGTCGCCTCCGGCACCCGCGCCGACCACGGTGTGCAGCTCGTCGATGAACGTGATGATCTGGCCGCCGGCGTCCTTGATCTCCTCCAGGACCGCCTTGAGCCGCTCCTCGAACTCGCCGCGGTACTTCGCACCGGCCACCATCGCGGCCAGGTCGAGCGAGAGCACCCGCCGGCCCTTGAGGGAGTCGGGGACGTCGCCGTCGACGACCCGCTGGGCGAGCCCTTCGACAACGGCGGTCTTGCCGACGCCCGGCTCACCGATGAGCACCGGGTTGTTCTTGGTACGACGGGACAGCACCTGGATGACGCGACGGATCTCGGCGTCCCGGCCGATCACCGGGTCCAGCTTGCCGTCCTCGGCCGCTGCGGTGAGGTCCACGGAGTACTTCTCGAGCGCTTCGTACGTCGACTCGGCATCCTGCGACGTGACCCGACGGTTGCCGCGGACAGCCGTGAGCGAGTCCCGCAACCCGTCGGACGTCAGCCCTGCGTCGGTCAGCACGGTCTTCGCGGACGACTCGACGGTCGCGAGCGCGATCAGGAGGTGCTCGGAGGCGACGTAGTCGTCCTTCATCGAGCTGGCGAGGTCGATGCCCGACGCCAGGACGCGCGTCAGCCCGGCCGACGCCGCGGGCTGCTGGACGGTGGCGCCACTCGCGCGGGGCAGTCCGTCGCGGACCGCGGACGCCGCGTGCACCAGCGCCGGTGCGTCGACGCCGGACTTGGCGACGAGGCTGGACGCGATGCCGTCGGTCTGCAGCAGCAGCGCGACGAGGAGGTGGATCGGTTCGACACTCGTGTTGCCCGCCGTGGTCGCGGCGAGCTGCGCAGCCTCGATCGCCTCGCGGCTGCGCGTCGTGAACTTGTCGGACCCGAAAGCGCTCATGAAGGGGAGTCTCCTGGAAGGTGCGTGGGAATGGATCGTGACACTCATTCCAACGCTCGCAAAGTTGAGTCTATTGCACTCAACTTTGCGAGGTACGTCTCACCTGGAGCCTCATGGTGGGTGGGCGAGTCCTCGCCCACCCACCACGGATGCAGGATCCGCCTGTCCCCACAACCCGCCAGTAACCCCACATCACTGGCAGTCAGCGGTCCCTGCGGCAAAAACCGTCCCACAGCCCGACCGCCTGCAACCCGTTGTTTCAGGTGCCACCGCACGCGAAACGACCCGCAGACGCCCGCGCCCTGCCAGCATGGACCCGTGGCGCGGCGGGCGGACGACATCGATGACCGGACGCCGCTCGCGGGCGCCCGGATCGACGTGGCCGCACGTATCGGCTGGCTGCTGCGCACCAGCCGGATGGCCGCCGGCGTCCGGATGCGGGAGTTCGGGGACCTGGCCGGAGCCGGGGCGCACCTCTCGCCCGCCACCCTGTCGCGTGTCGAGAACGCCGGACGGCGCAGTGGCACGGTGATCGATGCCTACGAACGAGCCCTCGGCCTTCCGTACGGCCAGCTCCGCGCTCCGATCGACGTGTTGTCGCGGACCTTCTCCTATGCACCCGAGGACGTCGAGCCGTACACGCCCGAAGCCACCCTGGCGGGCTTCTCGAGCAGCTGCGTGGCCGTGCTGGACGAACCGGCCGGCTGCGACTGGTTGCGGTTCGCCGAGTACCACGCGCACACCCCCTTCGGACTGCCCGAAGCCGCCGTACGCCCCCACATCGAACACCTCGTCAGCGAGGTCGGCCGGTCTGCGGGGACGGGCTACCAGCTGCGCTACGAGGCGCTGGCCAAGCTGCGCTGCAGCGCGTACGGCGACATCGTGGCCGACGAGATTCGAGCCGCGGTCCTCGCACCCGGCATGCAACGGGCCTACGACCTGTTGAGTGCCGTCACCGAACGGCCAACGCCCGAACTGGTGCACTGGTGCGGGGAACTCCTCGCCCACCCGTCCTGGCAGATCGCTCGCGCGAGTTGCCTCGGCATCCAGAACATGCGCAGCGTCGGCGGCCTGCGGACGCGCGACTGGCTGCCGCTGGTGGCACCGTTCGCGGCCGCCTGCATCGCCGCAGTCGACGACTCCCGGCGCGGACCGATCCTCAGCGCGACACTGGCCTCCTGCCCGCCCGAGTTCCGGCGCGAGGTACGCACGGCGGTCGGCTTCGACCTACCGCCGCCCCGCAAGGCGGCCACCTGGACGCACAGCCGTCGCAATCGGCACTTCGCCCACGCGGCCCGGATCTCCGCGGAGATCGCAGGCAACACCGCAGGCGAGAGCGTGCTGACGCGCCTCCTCTTCGAGGTGCTCTACGACTTCCGCGCGACCCACGTCGTCACGTCGGGCTTCCTCCTCGTCGCGTCACCGTTCTCCGAGGCGGTCCGCGAGCAGCTCTGCATCGCAGCACTGGAGGGGCCGGACGAGACCACCCGGCACGGTGCGGCCTACGCGTTCGCGAACCTGATGGTGCCCTTCGAGGTCGCCGACCCCGCCCCCTGGCTGGCGTCGTCCGACCCTGCCCTCCGGGCCGCCGGGCTCTCGATCTGCGGCTTCGCCGGGGTTCCCTTGCCCGCGGCGACGCTGACCGACCTGGTGGCCGCCGACGACGAAGTGTCTCGTGACGCGCTCTTCGCCGCCGGCATGGCCGGTCAGCCCGAACTCGTGACGATCGCGTCGTCCCACGCCGAAGCGGCGATCCGGGATGCGGCTCAGTGGTGGATCAACGCGGGCGGTCGCGTCGTCGGGTGATCGCCCCGGTCAGTCGCCGTCGATCTCCGGCGGCGCCTCGTGGACGGGCAGCGCGACACTCGTGGCGGTCTGCTCGTCGACCAGCGCCAGCTTGCAGAACTCCTCGCCGAACGGCGTGAGGTGGACGCTGCGACGCACGACCTTGGCGAACTTCACCGAGTGCATCGCGGCCAGCACGTCGGGCTGCGCCTCGAGAACCTGGTACTCCAGGTGGTCGTGGACGGCCTCGCGCGAGAACCAGATCAGGCCCAGGCGGAACAGGTTGTTGAGGTACGACGGCACCTGCTCGCCGTAGCGCAGGCCGGCCCGCGCGCCCACCATGTTGAGGCCCGGGGCGATCAACTGGCTGCTCATCATGCCGATCGGGCCGCCGGTGCGGACGTCGACACTGGGCTGGGGACCGTTGCGCAGCAGCATCACCAGGATGCGTGCCTCGTCGGGTGCGAGCTCGTCGAGGATCCGGTCGAACGCCGGGTGACGGTCGTTCTGACCCCATACGTCGCGGGACTTCTCCAGCAGTTCGTTGCCACGATCGCGCAGCGACAGCGGTCGGCTCGCGACCACCTGTCCGTCGACGACCGGGGCAGACGAGCTGTTCTCGCGAGAACGCTCGACACTGCTGCTGATGCCGTTTCCGTTGCCGCCGAGCGACTCGCCGACGCGCAGGAAGGCAGTCCCCATGGGGGTTCCGTCCGCAAGGGTGCGGGCCAGGTCGCCCACGGCACCGACGACGGATCCGACTTCGCGAATCAGGGAGGCAGCCTCCTCACGGTTCGTCACGGCCTTGCCGACGCGCATCCAGTTGCGGGCCGTCGTACGCATGCCCCAACCGGCGGTGTGCAGGGCGGCCGAACCGGCCACCCGCGCCAGACCGGGAAGGGATTCGACCGCGGACGGACTGGTCAGCGCAGGCAGGCGCGGCAGGTCTTCCCCACCGACACCCAGGTTCTCCGACGAACTTGATTCTCTGGCCACGGTCACATCCTCCATCAAAACCGCCTTGGGCGTTCCGCCCCGCACCCTGCTGGTCACACCCACGAGACACGACTCACGGCGGGAAGCCGGGGATCATGCCCCAGTTGAAGATCGCCAGGTGGAGGAACCCGCCCGCGGCGCCCATCACGGCACCGTGGAGGTAGAGCATCCACTCGTCCTCCTTGATGGCCGAGCGCATCATCTCGACGAAGTCGGTCGGCGGGAGTTCCTTGGTACGACGTGCGATCAGCACCCGGATCTTCTCCGACTGCTTGCGACTGAACTCCGCGTCACGGAACGGCGTGATCGTGCGACCGACGGCCTCCTGCGCGAAGGAGTCCTTGATCCGGTCGTACCGCTTGCCGCCCATGGCCACGTTGACCGCGCCACGAAGCGGGCCTGCGGCCTTGTCGATGGCCGGCCGCATCGCGGTGGCGATCATCTGACGCGTGCGGTCGCCGCGGGGACCGTCCATCAGGAAGTCACCGATGCGTTCGAGCGTGACGACGTCCTCCGCGATGATCCGGGCGTAGACCTCGGCACACTCGTCCTGGCGACGCAGGAACAGGCCCTGCACCTTGATGCCGAGGATCCGCTTGGGCTCCGGCGGATCGAAGATCAGCCACATGCCGAGCAGGTTGGTCGTCCATCCGACGAAGACGCCGAGCAGCGGCAGCAGCCACCAGATGTGCCAGGTCTGGTCGACGATCGCGACCGGGATACCGAGCAGGAAGCCGAAGATGAACCCGAAGGCCACCATCAGGTTCAGCTCCTTCTGGCCCACGTCCTTGAAGACCCGCACCACGAGGTCGGGGTTCTTCCGGAAGTGGTCGATGACCATGATCTTCGGGTCGAGCAGCTGGTCGATGTGGACACCGATCTCATCGGTGATCGTCTTGACGACGGCCGGCAACTGGGCCTGGACGCGGTCAATGACGGCCGTGCGCACGGGACGGGGCAGGTCGCGCCACAGCTTCGGGTGCTCCCGCAGCATGACGTCTTCAACGAGCTCCGGGAGATCGGGGCGGAACACATTGACGATGTGCTCGGCGATCTGGTCGGGCTCGAGTTGCGCGTAGAACTCCGCAGGCGTGCCGAGCTTGGCGATGACCTTGTCGACAGCGATGCTGCCCATCTTGGCGGCCCGTGCCGGAACGATGCCCTGCCAGCCGAGGCCACCCTCCATCCAGCCCGGGATCTCCTGCAGCTTGCGCGGCATGAGACCGGTGACCTCCTTGAGGCCCGGCACCTTGAAGCCGTGGAACTTGACGGGCGAGAACAGCATCCACAGGCCGGACCAGTTGATCAGCCAGCCGATGATGCCGGTGAAGAACGGGATCGAGATGAACGCGAACCAGTCCACGCCATGGCTTCCGGTGAGATCACCACTCACCCAGTCCCTGAAGAAGTCCCCTATCGCGTCCACACGCACCTCTCGTCCTGTTGGGCCCCGCCGCGCCCCATTGCCACTGACGGTCCCGACGGGCTGAGGCTAGTGCCTCTTGTCGCGATTGGCACGAGGATCTCAGTCACGGTGTCGCAGGAAAGTTTTCCGGTCAGCACTCCAGCCGCCCGAAGGACGGCCGCGCCGTGAGGCTCGAGAGACGGAGCCCGCCGTCGAGCACGATGCCGTGGGCCGACATGGTCGTGTTGCCCAGGCGGATCGCTTCGGGCGAGGCCTCCGTGAGCACCGTGAACGCGCCGGGCGATCCGCCGGCGCCCCGGGCGGCGCCGATGGTCGTCCGCGGCGTGCCCAGGTTCTGGACGGTCCCGTCAGTGATGGCCAGGGCGGCCTCGGGCAGGTGGACGGGGCGCGACGTGGTCAGTCGAAGGCTCAACCGTCGACCGATGATCGGTACGTCGACGGTCGGAATCAGGCAGAGGTCAGCGAACCGTCCCTCGCCCAGGCGGACCAGCGCCGCACCCTGGTCCTCCCCCGCGACGTCGCGACCGACCACCCCGCCGACGGAGTCGACCCCCAGCACCATCTCGTCGGCGGTGCCGCCACTGGTCGCCATCACGATCGGGTGGACCGAGGTGATGACGACCTGGATGTACCCGAGGATCGCGAGCGCCGATGGCGACGCTCGCCACCGTGGCTGGAGCAGTCAGCCGCAAGAACTTGAGGGGATCGACCCGACCCATACCCGGCGGTGGCACGTCAGCGGCACCCATCAGTACTTGATCGGAAGGTTCTTGCAGCCCTGGGCCGCTGCACCGCCAGGGACGACCTCGATCTTCAACTTCTTGAGGTTGACCGGGCCTTCGATGACGGCGTCGTAGAGGTCGCCCTTGACGTTGTAGAGGTCGCCGACATCGGAGTCGACGCTGAAGAGTCGGCCGTTGATCCCGGTGTAGCTCTCGGGTCCGTCCAGCGGGTTCACCACATCGACGCCGCCGGACTGCCACGTCGTGACGCTCTGCACGGCGACTCCGAGTTCCACGTTTCCGCGCAGGAGGACACCGTTGCCATTGGTGTTCGGCAGGTTGGTCGACGTGACTGCCGTGGCATCGAGCTGGACGTTCTTGCCCGACACGTCGGTGACGTTGATGTCGTTCCCGCCGGCGGTGATCCTGATCGTGTAGTCGACACCGAGAAAGCTTTCGGTCTGGGACACGCAGAAGCCGTCCAGGGTGCCGTTCGCGAAACCCATCCGGAGGACGTACTTGGTGCTGTCCCCGCTCCCGGATCGCAGCGTGATCGGCACGACCCCGAGGCCGACGTTGGTGGTGCTCAATTTGGCGCTGCTGAACTGCGACTTCTCGCCCTGGACCACCAGCCCCGCACCCAGCCCCATCACCGTGCCGGTCCAGAGCTGGGAGACCATCCAGCCGAGTACGGCGAACGCACCGACGTTCATCACCGCGACCCGGCGCCAGCGCGTACCCATGCGGGCCACTGCGTCCGTTTCCATGGCGCCTTCCGTTGACGTCATGGGGTCACCTGGATGACCGTGTTGGGCAGGTTGAGCGTGGTGGGTGATCCGGTGCAGCCGCTCGACTTGTTGGTGTTCATGTAATAGACCCAGGCGTCGAGCTCGAGCCCCGGAATGTTGTCCTGGGTGGCAATGGAGGCAAGGATCGACCCCCACAGGCTGTCGTCCCCGGCCAGGTCTCCGACGGTGGTGTTGATCCCGAAGATGTTGACCTTGATGTGGGTGTCTGCCCGCAGCCACAGGTCGGTGAAGACGCAGGAATCTCCGACATTCCAGCCAGCGCTGCCCTGGTTGCTCGGGGTGAAGGAGAGCTTGTAGTCCCCCGTTCCACTGGACGTGGGCGCGACCACCGAGGACTGCGGAACGACCGTCATGTAGGAGTTGCGGTGGATCTCCAGGTTCTTCAGCCGCATGTGAACGAGCATGGCGTTGTCGTTCTTCTCGTACGACGTGGACCAGCCGTTGTCCTGGTACAGCGTCCGGTCGAACGGGCACGTACCGAAGGCACCCCACCTCGAACTGGTGGCAACGTTGCTCGGCCCTGCCGACTGGCTGCCGTCGGCGAACTTGAGGATGGTGGGCCGGGCGATCGTGGAGTCGTTGCGCTGGAAGGCGCCGCAACTGGTGTATTGCCGGGTGAACTTCCCATCGGGAAAGGTGATCCCATCGGTCGTGAACGCCGTGCTGCTGCCGGTCGCACCACCGGTGTCGCCGTTGCTGTACCCGAGACGCATGTGGATCGGGGCGTTGGGGATGCACGGCTTGACGGTCGTGCCGTTGCCCAGCGACAGGGTGTTGCCGTTGACCAGGCCGCTCAACGCTCCGGCGTCCTTCGCACAGGCCGGCATCGCCGCCGCAGCGGTCGGCAACCCACCGGAGTCAGCACGGCCGGGCCCGGCCCCGAACGGAGGTGCCGCGACGACGGCGCAACTGAAGACGAGCACCGCGGACAGCACCAGGAGCCGTTGTCGGCCCACTCCGCGCCCGAGGGCGTGATCCCGACGGTCGGCCCGGTCAGCTCGCCTGGTCAGGAGTCGCATCGCCACCGGTCAGGACCTCCTCCGATGAGTTCGCGTGCGCGCCCCGGGCATCCCGGGGCCCGCGGCGCGAACGACGCGTTCGCTTCTCGCCCCAACCCCAGATCATCGAACCTCCGACGATGGCGAGCAGGGTGCCGATCAGGAAGCCGCCGAGGTTGGCGGCAATGAATGCCGCCAGGCCCAACAGGACGCCGACGATCCCGCACAGTCCGCGGTACAGCGGCGCGAACACCGCAACCAGCGCGAACATCACCATCGCACCGCCGAGGATGTAGCCCGCCGAGGAGTTCCACCCGCCGCCGACCACCATCGTGAGCGGCGACCGCGAGAAGTGGATCACCGCCGCACCACCCAGTCCCAGCCAGACCGCGCCCCAGAACGGCCGCGACCGGCGGAAGGCCCGGAACCACAGACGCACGGCCCGCAGGCCGCCGGCCGTGCGGGCGAGCACGGTCTTCTCCATGTCCACCACCACCACACTCATGAGACGCAACTCGCCTTCGTTGCCGTCCCCGGAATCATCCGGATCTTCAGATCGGGCAGGTTGATGTTGCCCTGGAGGTCGATCCCGTAGGACTTGCCGTCCAGGTTGCCGATCTGCATCAGCTTGGCCTGCAGGCCGAAGGCACCGGCGGCTCCCGGGTTCGGGTTGCCCGTGCCCATCGTCAAGGTGTCCGCCGACTGACCCAGCGTCATCTGCTCGATGTTCTCGCCGTTGCCCGTGAGGCTGTCCGAGGCGAGGAACAGCTTGTTGGCCGTGATCTTCTTGGTCGGATCGGTGACGGTGCCGTCCACCGGCTCCCCGCCGGTGACCACCAGGGAAACGGTACCCAGCACGCCGCCCAGGTCCTGCTTGGCGATCGCACAGAACCCGAAGAGGTCGGCCTGCTGGAAACCGATCTGTGCCACGGCCGTCGAGCCGGACTTCTGCGCCTGCGCGTTGATGTAGCCGGCGGCGTACTGCCCGACGACGCGGTCGGTGTAGATCTGATGTGCCTGGTCCGACGCCGTGAAGTTCACGGCCAGGACGCCACTGCCGACCATCGAGAACAGCCCGGCCACCGCGACGACTCCACCCATCAGGGGAAGCAGGGTCCGGCGGCGGGTGCCCATCCGGGCCTCGGTCGAGCGTTCAGCCATGGCGGCCGAACGCTCGCGCACCGCGCGAACGCCGTCCGCAAGGCTCGACACGGCGGTGTCCCGAATCCGTGCGCGCACGGACCGGGTGCGCTTGCGTGCGCTCACGGCTACGCCCCCGCCTCGACGCGCCCAGCTCGGCGCGCGTCGCGGGCAGCAGCGCGGCGCTCGGCACGGGCAGCGAACTTCGCCAACTGCTTGTCGGTGTAGGGCGTCCAGGCGAACACGATGCCGGAGCCGATGATCCCGAGGATCATGCCGATCAGCCATCCGCCGAGATTGGCCAGGGGCAGCGACGCCACCGACATCAGGGTGGCCATCAACGCCGGGAAGTGGCGCTGCGCGGGCAGGACGAGCGCGATCAGTGCAGCGAGGATCATGCCGCCACCCAGCAGGTAGCCGGCCATGGCACCGGCACCGAGCTCGAGCGTCATCGACGCCGAGCCGATGACCGGCTTGACGACGAACCATCCGCCGAGCGCCAGGATCACGCACCCCGCGAGTGGACGCGTACGACGCCACCGGTTGGCGGCATGCAGGACCGTACCGACGTGCGAACGGCCGGTCCCGGTGTGGTCAGGTTCCGTCACCGGGGAGGCCGATTCGTCCGGCCCGCTCTGCGCGATGAGGTTGATTTCGTGTGTGCTCACAGGTCTCTCCTTGGTCCACAGCAATGCGGGTCGATCGGGAGGACGGGCACACCGGAGCTCCGGTGTACCCGCCCGATTCCGAATCGATCAGCAGTGCTGAGAGCCTGCCTTGACGCCGATCTCAAGCGCGTCAACGTCGAGGCCGTTGTTGAGCGTGAGCTGGTAGGCAGTCGCCGCGAGAGCGTCGATCTGTACGGCCGACTGGGCACCCTCATCGGTGCCCGCGACACCGCTGGTGTCGTTGGTCTTGAGACCGAAACCACCCGCGTTGGACGGGTCGACCGTCTGGTCCAGTTCGTCGGCAGCAACACCGATGGTCGTCGAGGGCAGCGAGGCCGCACCCGAGTTGACCTGGCTGGCGTTGAGGTCGATCGTGCCAACCCCCACGACACCCTCCGGAACACCCAGCATCAGGCTGACGTCACCGATGAGCGGCAACTTCTGGTTGACCGCAAGGCACATGCCGTTGAGGTAACCGTCGGACAGGGACACCAGAGCGGCTTCCTTGTCCGCACCGACGGCGTCGGCTTCGTTGGCCGCGACCGTGGTCTTGGTCAACGAGAGCTGCATGCCGTCTGCACGCGCCTGCTCACCACCGACCTCGAACCCGCCGGCCGACGAGACGGTCGCGGACACCATGCCCGAGACGATCGCGAAGCCGAGGCCGAGGCTGGCTGCGGTGGCAGGCACCGTGACTGCTGCGAAACGACCCAGACGGGTACGTCCCATACCAGATTCCTTCATGAATTCCCCTCCCAAGGAATTGCTCCGGAGGCGCATTCGCATACCTCCGGCCACACGCGCAACGGAATGTCGCTGGACAGCACGAAAGACTGACCGAGGCGTCCCAGGCGGGGCTCCCAACCCACCTGCGTAGAGCGTCCCGAAAAAACGCTCCACAAACTGCGTGTGATGGACGTTACCCCACGATTCGTCCACCTGTCGACAGTTCCTCCGCGCGGTTGAACTGCTTTACATGTAAGGCAGGACGTCAAGTCAGGTGTCATCGACCACGGCGCGCTACCCTGACGCCGAATGGCGGGGGTCACCGCCCACACCGGAAGCGAAATGCGATGACGTCCGACTCCACCCGCGACTTCGGGCCGCTCGGCAGGATCCTCGGACTGGCCCTCATCGGCCTGGTCCTGATCGCGATCCTGGTCCCCGTCGGCGCCCTCGCCTTCTCGGTGCGCGTGGAAGGCACGAGCATGGCGCCGACGCTCGCGCCAGGCGATCGACTCCTCGTCAACTTCCTCGGCCGCGACGACGTACGACGCTTCGACGTGATCGAGGTCGGGCTGCCCGACGGTCAGAAGATCGTGAAGCGCGTGATCGGCATCCCCGGCGACGAGATCATCGTGCGCAACGACGGCAAGCAGCCGGTCGTCCTGGTGACGCCCGCGGGCGAATCGACGCAGATGCGCGTCGACAATCCGGCGTGGTCGTCCCAGTGGGGCGATCGCGCCGGCCAGGTGTGCTGTTCGGCCACCGGCACCACGAGCACCCAGCCAACGGCCTTGACGATCCCCGCCGACGAGTACTGGGTCATCGGCGACAACTGGGGAGGTTCCGACGACTCCCGGGTCTACGGCCTGGTCAAGGCCAGCGACATCGGGGCCATCCTGAACCGCCGGATCCAGCCCTTCGACCGGATGGGCAAGGTCGACAACCCCGCGACGCTGGTGCCAGCGAGCT
Source organism: Nocardioides sp. WS12 (assembly GCF_014108865.1). Taxonomy (NCBI): domain Bacteria; kingdom Bacillati; phylum Actinomycetota; class Actinomycetes; order Propionibacteriales; family Nocardioidaceae; genus Nocardioides; species Nocardioides sp. WS12. Next base: position 5,089,762 of record NZ_CP053928.1, read on the forward strand.
GAACGTCAGCCGGGACAGGGGCCCAGCGCGCGAGGACAGCGCACGACTTCGTTGACGTAACGACGGATCGCATCCGTGTGGTCGACCTCGCCGGTCGGGGCGTAGTAGAAGATCAACGAACCCGCGCGGAAGGTCTCCCGCGCACGCTCCTGGGCATCGTCGACGAAGATCCGGTTGTTCTCGAGAAGCCAGTCCTGCGCGGGCCCGAGGCGAGTCACCGAGACCAGGTAGAACGCCCCGTTGGCACGCACCGAGTCCTCGGACAGGAGGTTGGTGACCACGCCGTCGACGGAATAGGCCTCGACATCAGGCACCGTCACCGCCGCGGCCAACTGCGCAATCCGGTCGGCCGTCAGCGTCGTGGGCTGCGAAGGAATCGTCGAGACGCTCAGCAGGGGGGCCTGCCACGCCAACCCCGTGCTGCTGTCGAGTCGTGCGGCGACGACCGAGAGCCGCGGGGTGAGTGGATCGACGTCACTGACCACCGTGACGTAGTCCAGGTCGTCACCCGTTTCGGGCGTCAGGTCGGAGATCGCCCGGATCGCCAGAGGAACCAGCACGGCCAGCACGACGCCGACCAGCAGGCCGCCGACGAAGATCCTGATGTCGCGCCAGACGTCCTTCACCTGGCCGTCTCCGGGATCTGGAGTCCCACGGCCATGCCGACCATCGCCTCGATCAACGACGAGCGATCGAGGTCCGACGGACAGACGATCTGGCTGAGCACGAACCGCACCAGCAAGTCCGATGCGATCGTGGCTTCATCGACACGCAGGTCGGGCCAGCGACCGCGCACGATCTCGACGAGGCGCGCACGGACGGGCTTGATGATCCGGTCTGCCCGCACGGTGAGCACCGGCACCAGGACGTCGCCACCTGCTCGGCTGTCCGTCACCATCCGCTTGAGCAGTCGGTGGTGATCGGCCTCGCTGAGCAGCCAGTTCAGGATCGAACGCAGGGCGGCGTCCAGCCGGTCGGCGCGGGCCACCAGGTCCTCGATGCCCACCATGTGGCGCTCGATCTCGCGCTCGAAGAGCGCCATGGAGAGCTGGTCCTTGGTGCCGAACTCGTTGTAGACCGTCTGGCGACTGACGCCGACGTCCTCGGCGATGTCGGCGATCCGGACGTGGACCCACGACGCGTCACTGGCGCGCTCCCAGGCCGCGTCGAGAATCGACGTGCGCAACAAGCCGTGGACCCGCTCCTTGAAGGACTCGCTGGATCCGGCCATGCAACGGAATTTACCTCAGCGCGAAAACGTCAACGACCTCGACACCCGGTGACGGTCAATGATTCCGACGCCAGACCACGACGGACTGCCCCGACGGGGTCTGGGGAAGCGCCGGCAGGTTGCTGCGAGCCGCAGCCGGGCGGGCGGACATCGCCTGCGCCAACGCATCGCGCAACGCCTCGGCCTCCGCCGCCAGTTCGGCGTTACGGGCACGCAGCGCGATCACCGTGTTCTCGAGCTCGAGGATCCGGCGCACGCCCTCGATGCCGATGCCGGCCGCGGTCAGGTGCGCGATCTCGCGCAGCCGCTCGATGTCCAGGTAGGAGTAGCGACGTCCACCGCCGCCCGTGCGCCCGGGGGTGATCAGGCCGACGCGCTCATAGGTACGCAGGGTCTGCGGGTGCAGGCCGCTGAGCTGGGCCGCGACGCTGATGACGAAGACGGCCTCGCCCTCGCCGGGAGGTCCCTGCGTCGATCCGGCGACCATCACGAGTCCTCCGCGAAAAGACCCGCCCGCAGCGTCGTACCGGACGTCGCGGAAGCGAAGGCCTCCAGTGCCTCGCGCGCCGCTGCGTCGAGGGTGCCGGGGACCTGGACCTCCACCGTGGCGAGCAGATCGCCCCGGCTGCCGTCGGCGTTCAGGGCACCCTTGTTGCGGACCCGGAAGGTCCGGCCGCTGGGCGTGCCGGCAGGGATGCGCAACGTCACCGGAGCACCGCCGAGCGTGGGCACCTTGATCTCGGCGCCGAGCGCGAGCTCCGCGAACGAGACGGGTACGTCGACGGTGAGGTGCTCGCCCTTGCGGCCGAACACGCGGTGCGCGGAGACCTTGACGACGACGTACAGGTCGCCGGCAGGACCGCCGCCCTCACCGGGGGCACCCTTGCCGCGCAGCCGGATCCGCTGGCCGTCCTTGACGCCGGCCGGGATCTTCGCCTGGATCGTGCGAGCCGACTGGCCGCGCCCCGAACCATGGCAGGTCGGGCACGGGTCGTCGTAGACGAGTTGGCGACCGCCGCAGGCGGGGCAGGTCTCGTTCATGGTGAACGCCCCACCCACGGATGCGGTGATCTGGCCGCTGCCGTCGCAGGTGCCGCAGACGTGGGGGCGGGTGCCGGGCTTGCCGCCGGTGCCGTTGCAGGTGCCGCAGGCACTGTCGGAGCTGATCCGCAGCGAGACCGTGACGCCGTCGAGCGCGTCGGAGAAGCCGATCGTCGCGGTCGTCTCGAGGTCGCCACCGCGAGCCGGGCGCGGCGCGCGTCGGCCCTGGCCGAAGCCACCGCCGAACAGGTCGCCGAACAGGTCACCGAAGCCACCACCGCCGCCAGCACGCTCGCGGAGCAGGTCCTCCATGTTGACGCCGCCGCCACCGAACCCGCCGCCCGCAGGGAAGCCTCCGCGCCGGAACATGTCCCGCGCCTCGTCGTACTTCTTGCGCTTGGCGGGCTCGCCGATGACGTCGTAGGCCTCAGCGACGGACTTGAACTTCTCGTGCTTGGCCTTGTCGTCCGGGTTCGAATCGGGGTGGTTGGCGCGCGCCAGCTTCCGATAGGCCTTCTTGATCTCGTCGGTCGTCGCCGACTTCGTGACACCGAGCTCGGCATAGAAATCCTTCGTGGCCCAGTCGGACCGGATCCCGTCGTCACTCATCGCACACCTCCCTTCCCGTTTTCATTGCGCCGAGTTATTCGACCGGGTCGACCACCAGGACCTGCGCAGCGCGCACGACCCGGTCGCCGAACTTGTAGCCGGCCTTGGCAATCAACTTGCACGTGGTGACCGTGACCTCCGGGTCGGTCCCGATGTGGGACAGCGCCTCATGAACCGTCGGGTCGAACGCGTCGCCGACCTCGCCGAACTTGGCCAGGCCCAGCCCGGCGACGGTGCGCTCGAGCTGCTCGGCCACGGCCTTGAAGCCGCCCTCGAGCGGCTCGTGCTCCCGCGCCCGGTCGATGTTGTCGAGGACGTCGACGATCGGCGCAAGCGCCTTGTACGTCGCGTTCTCCCGCAGCAGTTCGCGGTCCCGGTCGACCCGGCGCTTGTAGTTGAGGTACTCGGCCTGAAGACGCTGGAGGTCGAGCGTGCGCTCCTCCAGGGCCATCTTCGTCACGGTGAGCTCATCGGCCTCGGGGGTCTCGACGACCTCCACGACCTCGCCGACCTCCGCAGTTGCGTCGACCTCAGGGACCTCCGGGGAGGGAGCAGCCGTGTCGGGCTGCTCCCCCTCCGGTACGACGTTGTCGTCGGTCACTTGGCGTCGCCCTCGGTGGCCTCGGGCTCGTCGTCGACGATCTCGGCCTCGACGACGTCGTCGTCGGCCTCGCCCGTCGCGCCCGTGCTGCCACCGGCAGCGGCGGACTCGGCCTCGGCGGCGGCGTACATCGCGGCACCCATCTTCTGGCTGGACTCGCCCAGCTTGCTGATGGCGGCGGTGAGCGACTCGGCGTCGGCCTCGGCGTTCTCGAGGACGGCCTTGAGGGCGTCGACGTCGGCGCTGACCTCGGTCTTGACCTCGTCCGGGATCTTGTCGCCGTTGTCGGCCAGGAACTTCTCGGTCGTGTAGACGAGCTGGTCACCCTGGTTGCGGACCTCGACGGCCTCGCGACGCTTGGCGTCCTCCTCAGCGAACTGCTCGGCTTCCTTGACCATGCGGTCGATGTCGTCCTTGGACAGCGCGCTGCCACCGGAGATCGTCATCGACTGCTCGCGGCCCGACGCCTGGTCCTTGGCGGACACGTGGACGATGCCGTCAGCGTCGATGTCGAAAGTGACCTCGATCTTCGGGACGCCCCGCGGGGCCGGCGGCAGGCCGGTGAGCTCGAAGTTGCCGAGCTGCTGGTTCTGCGACCAGATGGCCCGCTCGCCCTGCGCGACCTTGATCTCGACCGACGGCTGGTTGTCGTCAGCGGTCGTGAAGATCTCCGAGCGCTTGGTCGGGATGGTGGTGTTGCGCTCGATGAGCGTGGTGAAGACGCCACCCTTGGTCTCGATGCCGAGGCTCAGCGGGGTCACGTCGAGCAGCAGCACGTCCTTGACCTCACCGGCGAGGACACCGGCCTGGAGGGCAGCACCAACGGCGACGACCTCATCCGGGTTGACGCCCTTGTTGGGCTCCTTGCCGCCGAGCATCTCCTTGACCAGTTCGGTCACGGCCGGCATGCGCGTCGAGCCGCCGACGAGGACCACGTGGTCGATCGCGGAGAGCGCGAGGCCACCGTCCTTGAGGACGTTCTGGAACGGCGCCTTGGTGCGCTCGAGCAGGCTCGCGGTCAGGCGCTGGAACTCCGAACGGGACAACCGCTCCTCGAAGTGCAGCGGGCCGTTCTCGCCGTGCGTGATGTAGGGCAGGTGAATCGTGGTGTCGGCCGAGGACGACAGCTCGATCTTCGCCTTCTCCGCAGCCTCCTGGAGGCGCTGCGCGGCGATCTTGTCCTTGGACAGGTCGACGCCGTTGGCGTCCTTGAACTTCTTGACCATCCACTCGACGACGGCGTTGTCCCAGTCGTCACCACCGAGGTGGTTGTCACCGCTGGTGGCCTTCACCTCGACGACGCCCTCGCCGATCTCGAGGAGGGACACGTCGAACGTGCCGCCACCGAGGTCGTAGACGAGGATCGTCTGGTCGTCGCCCTTGTCGAGGCCGTAGGCCAGCGCGGCCGCGGTGGGCTCGTTGACGATGCGGTCGACCTTGAGGCCCGCGATCTCGCCGGCTTCCTTGGTCGCCTGGCGCTGCGCGTCGGAGAAGTACGCCGGCACGGTGATGACCGCGTTCGTGACGGTCTCGCCGAGGTAGGCCTCCGCGTCGCGCTTCAGCTTCTGCAGGATGAACGCCGAGATCTGCTGCGGCGTGAAGTCCTTGTCGACGGGGTCGCCGACGTGCTGGGTCCAGTCGGTGCCCATGTGGCGCTTGACCGACCGGATGGTGCGGTCGACGTTGGTGACGGCCTGGCGCTTCGCGACCTCGCCGACGAGCACCTCGCCGCTCTTCGCGAAGGCGACGACGGACGGCGTCGTACGGGCGCCCTCTGCGTTCGCGATGACCGTGGGCTCGCCGCCCTCGAGGACTGCGACGACGCTGTTCGTCGTGCCGAGGTCGATGCCGACAGCTCGTGCCATGGTGTTGTTCCTCCGTGTAGCTGATCGTTGATCCCGTCCCGTGTGTCACGGGACGCGGTTGCGGGTCAGGTTAGTTGAGCCGAATGGACTCAAGTCTGACACAGGCCACAACGGGTGGCGGCGGCGGGTTGTTCCCACCTCGCCAATTCTCGCGGGACACCGGTTTTCCGACAGTGTCGGCGGGCGTCCGGACGGGCCTACGATCGGGCTTGAGGCATGCCCGCAACGAGAGCGCCGTGCCCAGGGGGACGGCCATGGGGCCTGAGCAGGTGTCCCGCAGGAACGCCATGTGGGACCGGATCGGTCGCGGCGAACTCAACGGCGCGACAACCGACGCCCTGCTCCTCCTCCACTCGCTCGAGGCGCCGGCCGACCAGGCTGAGATCCACGCGGCCCTCGGTCTGCTGCTGCAACGGGTCGGCCGAGTCGCGGAGTCGCGCGATCGCTTTGCCCTGGCCGCGGAACTGACCGCCGACGACCCCCGCCTGCAGGCGTCGTACGTCGCCGACGAGGCCGGTTCGCGGTTCCTGCTCGGCGACCTGGCCGGTGCGGGACGCGAGGCCGAGCGGGCCCGGCACCTCGGCGACCGGCACGCCAACCGGTTCGCGGTCTGCGAGGCCCTCAACACCCTGACCGGGATCGCCCTCAGCGAGGGCCGCACCGCGGACGGCCTCCGGTTGAGCAAGCAGGCCGTGTCCCTGCAGGCGGCGGAGAAGGAGAGCACCGGCGGAGGGCCGTTGTCGCACCTCTATCACGGGCTTGCCCTGGTCGAGATGGACCGCTTCGCCGACGCCGAGGCGGCCTTCGCCGAGGGCATGCGCCGCAGCGCGATCGCGGGTTCGGTCGGCCAGTTGACCTGGTACCACTGCATGGGCGGACTGGCGCACTACCTCTCGGGACACTGGGACGAGGCACTCATCGCCGCGCGGGCGGGACTCGACGACGCCGACCGGACCGGCACCCTGATCGCGCGACCCATCGGCTGGGCGGTGGTCGCCCTGGTCGAAGGCGGACGCGGCAACGTCACGACCGCTGCGCGACTCGTTGCGCCGCGCGAGGGCGCCCTGACGGCCATCGGCTACCCCGGCGAGGAGTGGCTGTCGATGGCCCGCGCCGCCATGGCGCAGGAGGCGGAGGCGGCGTACCAACTGTTCGTCGAGGGCTGGCTGCATGCGCTGCGGACGCCGTACTTCCTGGGCTGGCGTTCACTTGCGCCAGCCCTCGTCCATCACGCCGTCCTGCTCGGCCACCGCGAGATGGCGACCGAGGCCACCGCGCATGCCGAAGCCGGCGCCGCCCTGTCCGGCGGCATCGCTTCGGCGGTCGGCGCCGCACTGCGGTGCCGGGCCCTGCTCGACGGCGATGCCGACACGGCGGTCGCATCGGTCGAGGCGTTCCGGCGGGCCGGTCGGCCGTTCGCCCTCGCCTCGGCCTGCCTCGATGCAGCCCGCCTGATCCGTGCTCGCGGGTACGACGACGATGCGGTCACCTACGTGCGCGAGGCGGCGGACATCTTCCATCACCTGCGGGCCACGCCGTGGCTGGCACGGGCAGGCCAGCGGCTCATGCGGCTCCCGACGGCCGCGCCGGTGCTGCGATCGGCGATCGGCGCACCGGCCGGGTGGCTGGACCTGACGACGACCGAACGCGAGGTCGCGAAGCACGTCGCGCGCGGCCTGACGAACCCCGAGATCGGTGCAGCGCTCTTCATCTCTCCGCGGACGGTGCAGAGCCACACCTCGCACATCTACGCGAAGCTCAAGATCGCCTCGCGGGTGCAACTCACGTCGGTCTTGCGCCGCCACGGACTCGACTGAGACGCAGCCCACATCCGATATCCGCCAGTTGGCGGATGCCGTCAGACAGGCCCACGCGGGACTCTCGGGGCTCTCGGGACGTCCACGTGAAACCCCCCGAGGAGCCCACCGTGAAGCACTCAGCCGTCGCCACCACCCCGTCCGAGACCCAGGCCCGCTGGCAGCAGATGCACCGCCGCTACGCCGTCGTCCACCGCGTCATCGACGCCGGCCGGATCGACGACCTGGACCCCGAGATCAAGGCGGTCTTCCCCGACCGGGCCGAGCTGGTCCGGGCCCTGTTCCAGCAGTGGACGACCCTGATCGGCGGTTGCGTCGACTTCGCCCTCGAGGTCGGCCAGGACCACGACGGCGCGGACACCCTCCGCGCCGCCCACCGGGCAGCGCTGCGCCGGGCCCCCGCGCTCTACCGCCTGATCGTCCAGGAGAGCGCGACCCCGCTGGGTGCGCGGCTCAACGACCAGGAGAACCTCCGCCTCGCGTACGCCGTCGGTCTGGCCCACGCGGGCGAGACGAGTGCGCAGGCCGCGGCCGTGGTCAGCCAGATCCTTGCGTCGGTCGACACCCCGTCCACCCCGCCCACGCCGAGCTGGTTCCGTACGACGGTCGACTGGATCACCGGCCGCGAGTCGAACAGCGTCGAGGGGCTGCTGACCTGACCGCCGTTCAGGGCTGGCCGGCGAAAAGTCCGGCCAGCTGGACCCGCCCGTGGACGCCGCACTTGCGGCAGGCCGAGGCGAGCTGGGACTGGACCGTCCGCGGCGAGACCCCGAGCCGGGCCGCGATCATCGGGTTGGTCAGCCCCTCGACCGCCAGTGCAACCACCCGGTGCTCGCTGGCCGTCAACAGATGCCACGGCCCGGGGTCCGGTGACCACACCGGATCCGGGGCCGTTCCAGCGGTGTGGAACAGGCTCCGCGCCGTCTGGGCGCTCCAGGTCGTCGCTCCGAGAGCGTGGAACACGCTGACCGCCTCGCGCAACGCCTCGATCCGCTGGGCCTGGTCGGTCGCGGTGGCCGCCGCGGCGACACATCCGAAGGCCAGCGGAAGGGGTCGCCCGACGGTCCGGAGCAGCTCGAGGCCGGCGGCCAGCATCTGCTGATCGCCGGACAGTGCCGCATCGCAGCACAGTGCCGTGGCCCGCGCGCTCGCGGTGCCGGCGGCAGCTGCGGCCTCGGTCACCCGCGCGCTCACTGCTTCCGCGAACACCCGGTCGCCGCGCTGCACCGCCAGTGCCACCAGCGGATGTGCGAACACCTTCCAGGCGAGCAGGGTCGACATGCCGCGAAGGCGGAACCAGGCCTCACACAGGGCGTCGTAGCGCTCCGTGACGTCGTCACTGGACGCCGCGACGGCGAGGGCGACCCACTCCTCGCCGAGCCCGCCACTGGGACCGAGCCGGTGGTTGCGGGCCTCGGCCACCAGGCCGCGGGCGACAGCGACGTTGCCGCGCAAGCCCTCGATGCAGGCCGCGATCCCCCACGCCAGCGGCCGCGCCGCGAGGGCGCCCGTCCGGGCGGCGGTCTCGAGGGAACGTTCCGTCTCTTCCCGCGCCGCTTCCCAGTGCCCGTCGATGAAGTGCAACATCGCCTGCGACGCGAGGTACCACGCGATCTGGCCGGTGTCGCCCTCGTTCTCCGCGATCCGCACCCCCTCGGCGATGGCCGCGTGCGCGTCGTCCATGCGGTCCAGTTCCGCGAGGGTCATGGCGAGCAGCACGTGGGCAGTGGAGCGGTACTCCGCCTGGCCGATCCCGTCGTCGTCGTACCCCGCAGCGGTCTCGGCGCACGCCAGCGCCTCCTCGAGACGGCCGCGCCCGAGGTGGACGGCGGCCATCGTGGTCCGCCCCTGGCGTACGGCGAAGTCGACTCCGTGCGCGAGGCCGAGCTCGATGGACTCGAGGGCGTCCTTTTCCGCCCGGTCGAGGTCGCCCGCCAGGACGCAGGAGATCGAGGACGCGGCCAGCACCATGCCGCGCTCGGCGCCGGCGTCTCCGATCAAGTCGAGGGCACGGGCGAACTGGTCGCGGGAGTCGGCCATCAGGCCCGAGCGCTGCATCATCAGGCCGATCACGGCCTCCACGCGGCCGCGCTGGACGGGGTCCTGGCTGATGATCAGCAGCCGGGTCACGCTCGCGAACGCGCCGTCGAAGTCACCGGCCTCGACGGCGATCCACATGTCCATCTCGAGGTCCGGTGGCTCAGGTGCTGCGGACGGCTCGGACATCGTCGACTCCGGACGGGCGGTGACAAGGTGGGACAAGGTGGTTGGCCCGAGTCCGACGGCGCGACGGGGTCGCGTCCTCATCCCATCGTCACCCCGGCAGGACCGAGGCACCAGCCCCGCCACACCCGCGTTTCCTCGGGTCGGCGCAGGCCTGTCCGGGGTCGGTCAGCCGACCTGGACCCGGATCTCGTTGCTCACGGTGCCGTCGTCGCGGTCGATCACGCGGAACCGGTTGAGCCCGCCCTGGCCGGTGAAGATGTAGCTCGAGAAGGTGCCGTTGGTGACGCCGACGCTGGCGGGGAAGTCCGCCCAGCCGCCGTTCTCGAAGCGCTGGAGCCAGAGGATCGCGCCTTCGCCACCGGGGTAGACACCGCTGAAGTAGATGCGCTCGTCGGCCGCGACGCTGTTGTCGACGGCCTGCAGGGAGATCTCGCCGGAGGAGGGCGACTCGGACTCGGTCGACTCGGTCTCCGCGGTCTCGGTCTCCTCGACGTCCGTCTCCTCCGTGGACTGGGTTTCCTCGGGGGTCGCGGTGTTCAGGGTGATGCGCGGCCCCTGGGAGCCCGCGGTCTCGACCGGCGTCGGCAGGTACATCGACTCGCGGACCGTCGCGCCAGCCGCCGACGAGTCGCCGCCGTCGCCGATACCGAGGAAGCGCGACCCCATCAGCGCCACCAGCGCGAGGATCAGCCCCACGCCGAGGGTGACGGCAACCAGGGCCACCATCCCGTTGAGCACGGGGCGGTCGACGCTGGGCTCCTGCTGGGGGTCGCTCACCTCGCCATTGTCCGTGACGTGGACGGCGCAACCAAACCCCCCGGAGCGAGAGCTCAGAACCCGCGGGTCCAGACGACCTGTTCGTGCAGGCGGTCGGAGCGCCACCCGTCCGCCGTACGGACGAAGTGGTGGCGGTAGAGCCCACCGACCTCGACGACCCGTTCGCCACCCTTGCCATCCGAGATCCGCATGGGATTGTGGAAGTACGCCGTCACGTCGGCCTCGTCCCCGGAGGCGAACGCGAAGTCGATCTGGCCGACGGTGTGCAGGCGGTGCTTCGAGAACCCGGGCAGCGCCTCGGCCAGCCACGCCTTGACCACCGGGAACGTGTCGACGACGCCGCCACTCTCGGTGTAGTCGATGTGCGCGTCCGGGGTGAAGACGGTGTCGAGACGGTCGAAGTCGCCCTCGTCGACGGACAGTGTGTAGCGCGTGATCGCGTCGGTGATCTCGGCGCGGTCGATCAGTTCCTGCAGTTCCATGGCGGTCCTCAGCGGGGTTCGAGGACGACGACCGGGATCTCCCGCTCGGTCCAGGACTGGTAATTGTCGAAGTCGGCGTACAGCTCGACGAGGCGCGGCCAGAGGTCGGCGCGCTCCGCGGACTCGGCAACGCGGGCGCGCACGGCACGACGCCGTTCGCGCGGCAGGTCGACGGTCGTGTCCGGGGTGGCGACGAGGTTGTGGAACCACTGCGGGTTCTTCGGCATCCCGCCCTGAGAGCCGACGATGACGAGGTTGGCTCCATCAGCGAGGAAGAGCAGCGGCGTGGTGAAGTGCGTGCCGCTCTTGCGGCCGACGTGGTCGAGCAGCAGCACCGGGACCGGCTTCTTCCAGCCCGCGCCGACGCGCCACTTCGCGCCGATCCGGCCGTTGGTGAGCCGGTAGATCCACACGTTGGCCTTGGCGCCGTACTTCATGATCTTGCCGACGATCGGCTTGTCGAGACCGTCCGGTCGTGCCTTGGGTTCTGCCATGGGACTCACTCTGGCAGAAATCTAGAACACGTTCTAGTGTGGAGCCCATGCGATTCACCTACGCCGAAGGCATGACCCAGGCGAAGTACTACGCGCCCCTCGCCCAGGCCGTCGAGGCCACCGGCTACACGTCGATGTCGGTCGCGGACAGCCTCATCTACCCGCAGGAGTCGGACTCGAAGTACCCCTACACCGACACCGGGGACCGTGAGTTCCTGCTCGGCAAGGAGTTCATCGAGACGTTCATCCTGTGCGCGCAGCTCTTCGCCGTGACCTCGACACTGCGGCTGACGCCGTTCGTCCTCAAGCTCCCGGTGCGCCCGCCGGTCCTCGTCGCCAAGCAGGCGTCGTCGCTCGCCTTCCTCTCCGACAACCGCCTCGGCCTGGGCGTCGGCCTGTCGCCGTGGCCCGAGGACTTCACGGCCCTCGGCGTGCCATGGGAGAAGCGCGGCAAGCGGATGGACGAGTGCATGGACATCCTCACCGGCCTCATGCAGCCCGGCGACGAGCCGACCTTCTTCGGCTACCAGGGCGAGTTCTTCCAGTTCGAGCCACTCCAGCAGTGCCCCGCGCCGACCCAGAAGATTCCGCTGCTCGTCGGCGGGCACTCGGACGCCGCACTGCGGCGCGCCGTACGCAAGGGTGACGGCTGGATGCACGCCGGCGGCGACGGCGAAGAGCTCGACCGCCTGCTCGTGCGCCTCGCGGAGATCCGCAAAGAGGAGGGCGACACCCGCGACGACTTCGAGGTGCACGTGATCTCGTACGACGCCTACACGCTCGACGGCGTGAAGCGCCTCGAGGACAAGGGCGTCACCGACTGCATCGTCGGCTTCCGCGTGCCGTACATCAAGGGCCCGGACACCGAGCCGCTCGAGACGAAGATCAAGCACCTCGAGGGGTACGCCGAGAACATCATCGCCAAGGTCGGCTGATGTCGGAGTCGCTCGGCCTCACCGGCCCTCTGCAGGCAGCGATCGCCGAGGCGGAGGAGCTGATCGCCAACGCGCCGTTCATCCGGACCGAGGCCGATCGGCTCGAGGGCTACGACTACCTCGCCGGCCGGATCCGGATGGCGATGCAGACGGCGTTCGACTACGACCTCGAGCAGCCGCTCTTCGTGAACCCGACGCACCAGTTCTCCAAGCAGGGCCTGGACAATCCCGACGCCGTCTACCTCAACGCCTTCCTCCGTGAGGGTGTCGAGTACGTCGTCCGCGGACGGCGCGGGACGTCGGCGGACCTGTCGTTCCAGGTGATGGGCGGCGCCTACAGCGCCGACTCCGCCGCCACGTCACTGATGGCGTTCGACGAGCGGGAGCTCGAGGTCTCCGCAGACGGGACGTTCTCGTTCACCTACGTCGCGGAACCGGGCGCGAAGACGCTGATCGTGCGCGAGGTCTTCAACGACTGGGACACCGAGGAGCGCGGGACGATCACCATTGAGCGGACCGACACCCTCGGTCGCGCTCGTCGCGAACTCTCGGCCGCGACACTGAAGAAGAAGTACGAGGTCGCGGCCCGTTCGCTGGTCGGTTCGATCCAGACCTGGTTCGCGTTCCCGCATTTCTTCCAGTTCAAGGAGCCGGTCAACACCCTCACCGTGCCGACCTCGACACCGGGCGGCCTGTCGTCGCAGTTCTCCTCGATCGGGCACTACGAGCTCGCCGAGGACGAGGCGATGATCGTGACCGTCCCTCGGTGCGACGACTGCACCTACCAGGCCATCCAGATCGGCTCGGACTGGTACGCGTCGACCGACTACGAGACCCACCAGACCTCGCTCACCAAGGCCCAGGCCGTGGCGGATGACGACGGGGTGCTGCGGTTCGTGATCTCCGAGCGCCCGCCGGGCACGGGTGGCACCCCGGTCGCGAACTGGCTGGAGACGACCGGCCACCGCACCGGCCCGATCATGCTGCGCTGGCAGCAGTTGACCCGCGACCTGACAGCTGCGGACGGACCGGTCGTCGAGATCGTGCCAGTGGCCGAAGTGGCCGGACGGCTCCCGTCGATGGTCGCGCTGACCGAGGCGGAGTACGCCGCCCGGATCACCGCGCGGCAGCGTGCGGTTGCGCGACGCATGCTCTCGTAGGGCGGTTCTCCACAGGCGACCTCAGGTCGCAGCCGCGATGTCGCCGATCGAGGTGATGCTTGGTCCATGTCTCGGACCAGTGACACACTCGATGGATGGACGGTGACGCCATGCTCGCGCTCCTCGTGGGCCACCCCGCACCTTGGGCGCCCGAGGACCTCGATCGCTTCGATCGCGATGACGGGTGGAGGGTCGAGATCCTCGACGGCACCCTCATCGTCGGGCACCATCCGGCCACGCTCGCGTCCTGGACCCCCGAGGATCTGGACTCACTGCCCGAATCGAACCTGTTCGAGATCATCGACGGGCAGCTGTTCGTGAACGCACAGCCGAACCCGCTGCACCAGACGGTGGCGGACGAACTGCGGACCGTCCTGAAGACACAGATTCCACACGACCTGATCGCCATCCGCGAGATCGGCGTCGCCCTGAAGGACTCACTGGTCGGGCCCGACCTCTCGATCGTGAAGCGCGCCGAGGTCGAATGGACAGTCAATGATCAGCGGGCCTCGACCGCGGTCCTCGTCGTCGAAGTGGCCTCGCCGACGACCGAGCGCACAGATCGCCTGGTCAAGGCCGAGAAGTACGGCGAAGCCGGCATCCCCGGCTACTGGCGCGTCGAGCTCGACCCGATCACGGTGATCGCCTACGCCCTGCGCGACGGCGTCTATGCCGAACTGGGCACCTGGACTGCGGGCGAGATCGTCGAGGTCGACGAGCCCCTGCACGTCAGGTTCGACCCAGCAGAACTGCTCCCGTAGAAACTGGGTCTCGACCAAAACTGAAACACGTTCTAGTCTGTGCCCATGGTGGATCTGCTGACCGACAAGGTCATCGTGTTGTCAGGTGTCGGCCCGGGCCTCGGCCGGGCGCTCGGCGAAGAGGCCGCGAAGATGGGCGCCGACCTGGTGCTCGCCAGTCGCACGCCCAAGCGACTCGAGAAGGCCGCAGAGGTGGTCCGGTCCTTCGGGCGCCGAGCCCTCGTCGTACCGACGGACATCACGGACGAGGCGGCGCGGCAGAACCTCGTCGACGCCGCGCTCGCCGAATTCGGCAAAGTCGACTGCCTGATCAACAACGCCTTCGGCATCCCCCCGATGGACCCGCTCAGCACGCTCTCGTTGGAGAGCCTGCGCGCCGCGAACGAGACCAACGTCTTCGCGCCGCTGCGCCTGTCCGCCCTGTTCGCCGACGCCCTTGCGGCCACCGACGACAAGGTCGGCGGCTCGGTGATCATGGTCAACTCGTGCGTCGTCTACAGCAGCCAGCCCGAGTACGCCGGCTACAAGCTCTCCAAGGGCACGCTCAAGCACATGGCCTCCTCGCTGGCGACCGAGCTCGGTCCGCGCGGGATCCGCGTCAACAGCGTCGCGCCGTCGTACATCTATGAAGACGTGAACAAGGCGTACTTCGACTGGATCGCCTCCGAGTCCGGCCGCACCCATGAAGAGGTGTACGCCGAGAAGGCCGAGCCCACCGACCTCAAGCGGCTCGCCACTCCCGACGAGGTCGCTCGCGCCACCCTGTTCCTCGCCTCGGACCTTGCGTCCGCGGTGACCGGCGTGATGCTGAACGTGGACTGCGGTGAGTTCCATGTCGACTGAATCTCGACAGGCTCGATCACCGGAAGAGCCTGGCCCGCGCCAGCGCGCCGACGTCGGCTCCTACGAGGACATCGCCGCCGCCGCCAGCCGGACGACTGGACTGACCGACTTCGGCGGCACCGCGCACGAAGAAGGCCTGCGTGTCCTCGTGGAGGACCTGGCGTCCCCGGAGGCCGGACTGACCCCGGTCGGCAACTACTTCCACCGCGCCGAGGTGAAGAGCGCACTGGTCGGCCGGTTGCTGACCGAGGCCCGCTTCACGCAGTTCCCCGAACACGCCGACGTGAAGATCGAGCGACCGATCTTCGTGGTCGGCCTCCCCCGCACCGGCACCACCGCGCTGCACCGCCTGCTCTGCGCCGACCCAGGCCACCAGGGCCTGGAGGCGTGGCTGACGGAGTTCCCGCAACCGCGCCCGCCGCGGGACACGTGGGAACAGGACCCGGTCTTCAACGCCATGCAGGCGGCGTTCCAGCGCCACCACATCTCCGCCCCCGAGTTCATGGGCATTCACTACATGGATGCCACCTCGGTCGAGGAGTGCTGGCGCCTGCTGCGCCAGACCGGCAAGTCGATCTCCTACGAGTCGCTGGCCAACGTGCCGCGCTACTCCGAGTGGCTGGCCGGGCAGGACTGGACCGACGCCTACGCGCGCCACAAGCAGAACCTCCAGCTGATCGGCCTCAACGACACCGACAAGCGCTGGGTGCTCAAGAACCCGTCGCACCTCGTCGGGCTCGACGCGCTGATGACGGTCTACCCCGACGCCCTGATCGTGATGACGCACCGGGAGCCGATCACCTCCATCGCCTCCGCCTGCTCCCTGTCGGCCGAGGCCACGGTCGACACCTCGACCACGTTCGTCGGCGAGACCATCGGCCAGACCCAACTCTCGATGCTGGCCCGGTCCTGGCAGACCTTCTGGACCTCCCGTCAGAAGTACGACGACCGCCAGTTCTTCGACGTCGACTACCGCGAGTTCGTGCAGGATCCGGTCGGCACCGTCGGCTCGATCTACGAGTCCTTCGGCATCGACTGGACCGACGCCGCGCGCAGCGAGGTCGTCCGCATCGACGCCGAGTCGAAGACCGGCAAGGCGCGCCCGTCGCACCGCTACGACCTGGCCGACTACGGCCTCACCGAGGAGCAGGTACGCGAGGCGTTCGTCCTCTGAGGTTTCACGCGGGCGTGGCCCTGCGCCGCGCCGCGGGCGTCCCCGGGGTCGGGAACCAGCGCCACACGACGAAGGTCTGGCCGAGCGTCCAGGTCGAGTTGCAGATCCAGTAGACGAGCAGGGCCGTCGGCACGAATCCGCCGGCGACCAGCAGGCCGACAGCCGAGATGACCGGCATCATCTGCTGGACGGCAGCCATGCCGTCGGGCATCCCGTCGAGCACGGTGTTGGTCGCGACGAAGTAGCGCTGGGTGACGAAGGACAAGCCCGCCGCCAGCAGCGCCAGTCCGGCGACGACGGCGAGGTGGACCGGACCGCCGCCGAGGTACCCGCGCGCGGCGAGGGGCACCGCCAGCAGGGTGGCCGTGCCCAACGCTCCCACGAGATCGGTGTCCATCGCCCCGACAGGCGTGCCGCCGGCCACCCCGGCCAGCAGGTGGTAGAGCGCCACCCAGAGCGGCAGTTGAACCAGGACCGGGAGGCAACCGAGGCGTGACACCCCGTGCTCAGCGGAGATCCTGCGGCGCTCCTCGAGGTGCTCGCGCAGGCTGGCGGCGTCCTTGCGGTGGCGGTACCGGTCGGCGAGCTCCTTCAGGTGGGGTCGGGCCCGGGCCGCGGAGTGCGCGTTCCTGACTCCGTGGACGACAAGTGGGAGCAGCGCCACCCGCACGGTCACCACCACGGTGGCGATGCAGAGGAGCCACGTGGAGCCGGCTGCAGGGTCGGCGCCGAGGTGGGTGAGGCCGGCGTGGGTGGCCGCGACAACGGCGGCCAGGGCATGGATCAACGGGTCGAGAAGGGACATGGGTGCTCCTGGGGACGGGACGGGTGGTCGGACGTGCTCGCCGTAGGGGCGAGGGTCAGACCAGTCCGGGAGCGCGCGGGCGGAGCGGGTGCCGCAGCGGGTCGGTGACCCGACCAGCCATCAAGGGAACCCGGTCGTCCGTGGAGGAACGAGGTGCCGGTCGGCGCGCGGCCGACGTGGCGCCGTACGACTGGATGAGGAGCAGCGCCGCGACAGCGACCGCGACGGTGGCCAGCACGACGGTCGTCGGCGAGTCCAGGGTCGAGACGAGGAGCGCAGGCAGGAGCAGCGCGATCAGCGCACCTGCCATCCGGCTCATGCGGAGATGGTACGTCTAGGGCGTGTCTCTAGCTCGGCTGCGCCAGGCACAAGCAGAACGGATGTCCGGCCGGATCGAGGTAGACCCGGAAGGACGTCCCGGGCTGGTGCTCGTGCTTGCGGGCACCGAGGGCGATCACCGCACCCTCGGACTCGTCGAGGTCGTCGACATCGACGTCGAGGTGGACCTGCTGCGGCTTGTCCTGTCCGGGCCATTCGGGCGCCCGGAAGCCCTCGACCCGCTGGAAGTGGATCGCCTGGTCACCGGAGGTGATGGTGGCCCAACTCCCGTCCGGATCGGGGACCGGCTTCCAGCCGAGGATCGCGCCGTAGAACTCCGCCAGGACGACGGGGTCCGGGCAGTCGAGGACGAACTGCGGATTGCGTGCGATGGCCATGCCTCGACCCTAAGCCGGATCTGCGACCGTCGCTGCACGGATTTCCCGCGGCCCTCCACAGGGTGCAGGGCCGCCTGTTTCACCAGACCTCGGACCGACGCAGGCTCTCGTGCATGGACCCTGAGCACGACGTCACCGTCGCCCTGCCGCGCCGCTGGGCGACCCGCGCCGACCTCGACCACGGCATCGTCGTCGCCGCCCGCGCACCCACAGCGCCGCCGAGCGGCTTCGGCCCGGAGATCGTCCTGCGCTCGGTCCCGGTCGAAGCCGACCTCGACGCGTGGCGGGACGACGCGATGCGCGAACTGGCCGCCCAGCTCGACGCGTTCGAGGTGGAGGACTCCGATGCCTACGAACTCGGCGGCCGGCCTGCCTCCTACCGGCGGTTCGCCCACCGGGTCGGGACGGTCGACGTGATCTGCGAACAGTGGGCGTGGGTCGTCGACGGGGTCGGCGTCACCCTCACCGGTTCGGTCGCGCGCGACGACTACGCCGCCTACTGCGACGTGTTCGAGGACGTCGCAGCGACGGTCAGCGTCGCCGCACCCGGATCCGTGCCCCGCGCCTCGGCACGCTGGTGATGTTGCGGACCTTGGGTACGTCGGTGCCGACGGTCGTGACGTCGTACGCACCGAAGACGGCGCGGAGGACCTCGACGCCTTCCATGACGGAGAAGCCGGCCCCGATGCAGCGGCGCACTCCCCCACCGAACGGGATCCAGACATTCAACGCGGGCACCGGTTCGTCGCCGTCGGCGAGGAAGCGCTGGGGCCGGAACGCCTCCGGATCCGGGAAGTTCGACTCCTGCTGGTGGCTCATGATGATCGACGGCCCGACCGTCGTACCGGCCGGAAGGTCCCAGCCACCGACCGTGGTCGGCTTCATCAACGTGCGCACCACCATCGGGATGACCGGGTGCAGGCGCATCGACTCCTTGAAAACCGCCTCGAGCCAGGCGTCGTCGCCCTCGTCGACCGCGCGTCGCGTGCGGGCACGCAGATCGGGATCCCGCCCGATCTCGACGAGCGCCCAGGACAGCGCCGACGCCGTCGTCTCGTGCCCGGCCAGCAGCAAGGTCACCAACTGGTCGCGCAGTTCGGTGTCGGAGAGCCCGCCGTGCTCGTCGTCCGGATCCGTCGCTGCGAGCAGCCGGGAGAGTACGTCGGGGCGCTCGGCCAGGTCGGTGGCGGTACGACGCTCGCGGATCTCGGCGTACATCAGCCGGTCGAGTTCGACGGCGTTCTCGATGGTGCGGCGCCACGGGCCGAGGCGCTGGAGTCGCGGGTAGGCCCAGCCCAGCAGGATCACGGGGTTGATGTCGATGATCCTTCGGACGGCGGGACGCAGTTGCGCGAGCCGGTCCTCGTCGGTGACGCCGAAGACCACCCGGAGGATGACGTCCAGGGTCAGCGCGTTCATCCGGTCGAGCGACCGGAAGGTCTCGTCCTCGGTCCACCCCACGACCTCGGCGGTCGCCACCTCGGACACCACCGTCCGGTACCCGCGCAGCGCGTTGCCGAGGAACGCCGGCATCAGCAGTTTGCGGGCGCGGTGGTGTTCGCCGGAGTCCTGCAGGAGCAACGAGTGCTCACCCATGATCGGTCCGAGGATCGCGTTGCCCTTGCCGGCGTGGAAGACCTCCGGGTCGCCGGCGAAGATCTCCTTGGTCACCGCAGCCGAGGTGAAGAGCACCAGCGGCCGGTTCCCCGGCACCAGGTTCACGGTGTACGCGTCGCCGTACTTCTTGTGCAGCCACGGGTGGAACTGGTGGCGGAACCGCATCAGCGCGGCGGTCTGTACGAGCGAGGGCCAGCGGGGTCCGGGCGGGAGTTGGTCGAGCCGGACCGGCGGCAGCGTGCTGCCTCCCGTTCCGCTGGACCGGCCGAAACGGCGCATCGTCAGTGCACGGGTGTCCTCGAGCTCAGTGGTCACGGGACGACGCTACGCCTAGAGCAAACCGTCCCGCCGCGCGATCGCCGCAGCCTCGGTGCGGCCGGCGGCGCCGAGCTTGCCGAGGATGTTGGAGACGTGGACGCTCACCGTCTTCGTACTGATGAAGAGTTGCTTGCCGATCTCGCCGTTGGACCGGCCCTCGGCGACGAGGGTGAGGATCTCCACCTCGCGGGCGGTCAGCGCCGGAGCACCGGTCACCGACGGCGCCGCGGAACCGCGCCCGCCGCCACTCTCGTTCAGGTCACTCAGCAGCACGGTGGCCCCCAGTCGCTGCGCGAGGGTCCGCGCCTCGTCGGCCTCCTCGCGGGCCTGCGCGACGTCGCCGACGAGCCGGAGGATCTGCGCGTAGGCCGCACGCACCCGGGCCTGTTCGGGGACGTGGCCGAACTTCGTGGCAGCGTCGAGGGCAGCAGCCCAGGCGGCGAGCAGTTCCTCGCGCGGCCCGGGGTCGACGCCGGCGAGCCAGCGCACGCGTTGGTGCTCGGCGACCAGGCGCGTGGACCACATCCGGCCCTCAGGACCCCAGGTCGCGCCCGTCTCGCGCAGCCACGACAGGACGTCCTCCCCGTCGGCGCGGAGCCCGTCGGCGCGGGCGGCCAGGGTCCGGCGCTCGGCCGCGCTGGCAGTGGGGATGGCGCGGGCAATCGCGCGCAGCGTCTGCGCGGCCAGTCGGACGCGGGCGCCGAAGCGCTCGTTCCAGATGCGGGTGAGGACCTCGACCACGTCGTCGTAGACCGCGAGCGCGGCGGGTGCGTCGCCGCGACCACCGTGGACCTCGATCTCGACGCCGGCACTGTAGACCGCGACCCCGCCCTCGTCCTCCCACAGGTCGCGCAGCGCGGTCACCCGGTCGAGCACGTCGACGCCACGGGCAGCGAGGACCGACAGACGGGCGGGTTCGACGACACCGCGCGGGATGGCGGGACCGGCCACGGCGTCGAGGGGCGTGACGAGGCCGAGCACCTCGTCCCAGTCGCCGAGGATGTAGCGGATCCAGGTGAGCTGCCACCGGGAGTCGATGCTGAACGGCGCCCAGACCAGTCCGGCCCGGAGGCCCAGGTCGAGGGCGGAGCCGAACCAGCGGACGGCCTGCTCCCACTCGCCGTCATCCTGGTGGGAACGGCCCAGGAGCCAGCGGCCGCGGATCTCGGCCTGGAAGGCGCCAGCCGCAGCGGCATGCTCCACAGCCCGTTCGAGGGCGGCGCGCAGCGTGTCCTGGTCGTTGCCGGCGGCGGTCTTGACCCGCATGCCGGTGAGGGTGGTCCGGATGTCGGAGGCGAGCACCGGCATCGCGAGGCGTTCGGCGAGCGCGAGCGCCTCGGTGGCGTAGGCCTCGGCCTCGTCGACGGTGCCGTGGCGGTAGCCGATGATCCGGGCGTGCGTCGCGAGGATCTTGGCGCGCAGCATGCTGTCGCCCTCGGGAGCCAGCGCGACGGCCTCGGCCGACAGTTCGCGCGGGTCGAGTTCGGTCTCGGTGATGGAGAGGACTTCGGCGTACTCGCTGAGCAGGCGGGCGCGCGCCGGGTTCGGAGCATCGGCAGGCAGCCGGTCGAGCTGCTGGGCGAGCAACTGGCAGGCCCGCTGGGCGTCGCCACCGGTGGTGAGCGCGCCGGCGGCCTTGACGACCAGCTTGGCGTGGTCGATGCCCAAGCGGGCGACCCGGTCAGGGTCCTCGAGCAGTTCGAGGGCCTGCTGGAAGTGGTCGGCCGCCTCGTCGGGACCGCCGACGGCCAGCGCTTCGTCGCCGGCCTCGATGCTCGCCGTGACGGCGCGGTCGAGGTCGGTGGCGCGGCGTGCGTGCAGGGCCAGCTCGGCGGAGCTGCCGCGGGCGGCTCCGTCGACGAGCGCCCAGACGTAACGGGCGTGCAGCCGGACGCGTTCGCCGGGCAGCAGGTCGTCGTACACGGCCTCGCCGAGAAGTGCGTGGCGGAAGGTGTAGAAGGCGCCGCCGACTTCGAGGACGTTCATCTCGACGGCCTGGCGCATCCCGGCCTCGAACTCGTCGACCGGCAGTCCGGCCGCTGCAGCGAGCAGGTCGTGACCGACCCGACGGCCGGCCACGCTGGCGACGCGCACGACCTGGCGGGCGGAGTCGGAGAGCCGGTCGAGGCGAACCAGCAGGAGGTCGGCGAGGTCGCCGGGGACGTCGCCGTCAGCGCACGACCCGGACGCGACGAGCTCCTCGACGAAGAAGGCGTTGCCCTCGGCTCGCTCGACAATGCGGTCGATCGAGCGGTCGTCGATCAACGTCGGCTCCAGCTCGCGGACCAGCGCCCGGACAGCGGCTTCGGTCAGTGGACCCAGCGCGAGCCGGGCGACCTGCGGAAGCCGGGACCACTCGGCGACCTGGCGGCGCAACGGGTGGCGGCGGTGCAGGTCGTCTGAGCGGTACGACGCCACGATCGCCACCGGCTGCGTGAACGCGCGGGTGAACAGGAAGCCGAGCATGTCGCGGGTGGACTGGTCGGCCCAGTGCAGGTCCTCGACCACCAGCAGGACGGGCGACTCGGTGGCCGCCGCCTCGAGCAGTGCGTGCACGGCCTCGAAGATGTCGCCGCGGTCGGTCGCATGGGTGAAGTCGCCATCGCCGTCGTCGTCCGCGACGGTGCGCGAGCGGCGGCCGGGCTGCAGGCGGGCGATGGCGGGGTGCCGCGCTGCCACCGCGTCGACCAGCTCGGGGTGGGCCGTGCCGATCCGGCCGAGCACCTCGCTGAAGGGGAGGTAGGGCAGCGCGCTGTCGCCGAAGTCGAGACAGTGACCGGCCAGCACCTGCCAGTCGCGCTCGAGCGCCCGGTCGCGCAGCGCCCGCAGCAACCGGGTCTTGCCGACCCCGGCATCGCCGGACAGCAGCACGACCCGTCGGGACGTGCCCTCCCCGGCGGCGCGGACGGCGTCGTCGAGGACCTCGCTCGCCTCGGCGAGCTCGTCGTCACGCCCGACCATGGTCAGGCTGCTGTGTGCGGCCACGGGCACCATCATGGCGTCCCGCGCCGACAGGCGCGTGTTCAGCGGGGGCTCAGCGAGTGTGGCGCTCGACAGCGGGGTCGGCCGCGGCCACGCGCCGCAACCAGGAGGACCGGCTCCGGCCGGACCGGCTGGCGGCGACACCGCGGACGACGCGCTCACGGCGGTATTCGTTCTCTGCGTTGAGGAAGTAGTTGTTGCTCATGTCGTAGAGATTCGTCCCCTGAGGTAGGCCCGCACATCGGGCAAGTGCCTTAGTTCCGCGACGGGTTGAGCAGGGACGCTCCGCAGCTACCTCAGATGAGGCAGCAATAGGCTGGCGCGGTGGAGTTCTCCGAGGTCGTACGACGACGCCGGATGACGCGCGCCTACACCCCGGACCCGGTCGATCCCGGAGTGGTCGAGCGGGCGCTGGAAGCGGCCACCCGCGCCCCGAGCGCCGGCTTCTCGCAGGGCTGGGCGTTCATCGTGCTGGACACCCCCGCATCGGTCCGCGGTTTCTGGACGGCCCAGGCCCCCGACGCCGTCGCCGGCACTCCCGATCGATGGCTCGCGGGGATGATGAGCGCCCCGGTCGTGATCGTCCCGTGCAGTCGCCGCTCTGCTTATCTGGAGCGCTACTCGGAGGCCGACAAGACGCGGGCCGGCCTGGGCGGCGACGAGTCCCGCTGGGCGATGCCCTACTGGCACCTCGACACCGCGATGGCCTCCCTCCTGATCCTCCAGTCGGTGACCGACGCCGGGCTGGGCTCCTGCTTCTTCGGGCTCGTCCCGAACCGCGTCGACGCCGTTCGGACGCACCTCGGGTTGGTGGACACCCCCGAGCAGGAAGCACCCCATCCCATCGGCGCGATCACGATCGGCCATCCGGCCCCCCGCGCCACGGGTGCTGCGGGATCGGCGAGCCGGCGTCGTCGTACTCCGTGGCAAGAGGTGGCGCACCGCGGCCGCTGGGGGGCCGGGCTCTAGTGCGACCGAGCGCCAACATCACCCACCTGTCGCCGGACGACCTGCGCGGCAACCAGCAGGTGCTCCCACGCGTCGCGCGGATGCTGCGGCCCTACCGCGGCAAGATCGTCCTCGTCCTCGTCGCCGTGATCGTCGCGGCGGCGCTGCAGTCGGTGGTGCCGTTCCTGACCCGGGCGGTGTTCGACGACGCGCTGTTCCCCCTCGACGGCGGCGAACCACGGCTGCCCCTGCTCGCCTGGCTCGTCGTCGGCATGTGCGTCATCCCGGTCGTCACGGCGCTGATCGGGATCGGGCAGAACTGGCTGACGTCGACCATCGGGAACTCCGCGATGGCCGACCTGCGCGGCGACCTGTTCGAGCACCTCCAGCGGATGGAACTGGCGTTCTTCACGGCCACCAAGACGGGTGCGATCCAGTCCCGGCTGGCCAACGACGTCGCCGGCGTCCGCACCGTGCTGACGGACACCGCGACAACGATCGTGCAGAACTCCGTGACCGTCATGGCGGCGTTCGTGGCGATGGTCGTGCTGTCGTGGCAGCTCACGATCCTGACCCTGATCCTGATGCCCCTGTTCGTGTTCCTGCAGATGCGCGTCGGCCGGCGCCGGCAGCGGCTGGCCCGCAAGACGCAGGAATCCCTGTCAGAGATGACCGCCATCACCGAGGAAGCCCTGTCGGTGAGCGGGATCCTGCTCGCGAAGGTCTTCAACCGCTCCGAGTCGGAGGTCGACCGCTACCGCGAGGCCAACCACCGCCAGACCCGCCTGCAGGTCGAGCAGGCGATGACCGGCCGTTCGTTCTTCGCGGTCGTGCAGACGTTCTTCGCGATCACGCCGGCGCTCATCTACCTCGCGGCGGGCTGGATCATCACGGGATCGTTGCCCGTCGGCGAGGACGCGCTGACCGCCGGCACGCTGGTCGCCTTCACCACCCTGCAGGGCCGCCTCCAGATGCCGCTGCTGCAACTGATGCGGGTCTCCCTGGACGTACAGACGTCACTGGCACTGTTCCGCCGGATCTTCGAGTACCTCGACCTCGAGCCCGCGATCACCGAACGCCCAGGCGCCATCGCCCTCGAGCCCGACCGCCTCCGGGGACGGGTCGAGTTCCGCGACGTGCGCTTCCGCTACCCCGAGCCGCGGTCGCTGTCCGGCACCGTGAACCGCGACCGGTTCGGTGACACCGGTGTGCGGATCGATGCAGATCCACGCGCGGAGGGCCCGGAAGCAGGGCCGACCTGGGCGCTCGACCACGTCTCGCTGGTGGTCGAGCCGGGCGAGCTGGCTGCCATCGTGGGTCCGTCCGGGAGCGGCAAGACGACGGCGACGTACCTCGTCCCGAGGTTCTACGACGTCACCGAGGGCGCCGTACTCATCGACGGGCACGACGTCCGCGACCTCACCCTCTCCTCGCTCGCCGACGCGGTCGGGATGGTGACCCAGGAGCCGTACCTCTTCCACGGCACCATCCGCGACAACATCGCCTACGCGCGCCCGTCCGCGACCGCCGAGGAGATCGAACAGGCCGCGCGCGACGCCAACATCCACGACCGGATCCTCAGCTTCGCCGAGGGCTACGAGACGATCACCGGCGAGCGCGGCTACCGCCTCTCCGGCGGCGAGAAGCAACGCCTTGCGATCGCCCGGGTGCTGCTGAAGGACCCCGCCATCCTGATCCTCGACGAGGCCACCTCGGCCCTCGACAACGAGACCGAACGCCTCGTGCAGGAAGCCCTCGAACGCGCCACCCGTTCGCGCACCACCATCGCGATCGCCCACCGCCTGTCGACGATCCGCTCCGCGGACGTGATCTTCGGCCTCGAGGACGGCCGCCTCGTCGAACGCGGCACCCACGACGACCTGATCGCCGCCGGCGGCCTCTACAAGCGCCTGTACGACGAGCAGTTCTCCCGCGCCCCGCTCCCCACCGGTGCGGGCGACCCCCGGCGCGCCGACATCCCGCTGTAGCCGGTGGTTCGTCGTACCAACCAAATTTGTCGCATCCCCCGCCGTGGAACGACAAATTCGGTTGGTGAACCGCGGCCCTACGGCCCACTTCAGCTGTCGAGAATCAGCCCAGTCCGAGGATCCGGGCCGCCTCCAGCGCGACGTACAGCTCGGCGGCATCGACGGGCCGGGCGAGATCCCGTCCGGTGACCTCTTCGAGCCGTCGTACCCGGTAGCGAACGGTGTTGCGGTGCACGTGCAGCGCCTTCGCTGCGACCGACGTGGAGCCGCCGCCCTCCAGCCACGCCCGCGCCGTGTCGACCATGACCGCGCGGTCGTCCGGTGCGAGTGCGAGCACGGGGGCGAGCACGGCCTCGGCCAGCGCCCGGGCCTGGTCCGGACTGCTGGCGAGCAGTACGGCGATGGGCTGGTCACCGAACTGGACGACTGCCGTCGAGCCCGGCGTGCCCGCCGCGCACGCCACCCGCGCCTGGCGGCGTCCCTCCCTGGCGTCCTCCAGTCGCTGCAGCACGCGGCTGACGCCGACCCGGCCCGACGCCAGGGGCGCCAGCGCCTCGACGACCTCGTCGACCCCGAATCCACGACGCAACCCGACGACGCCCTCGTGGTGGTCGTGGTCGAGGCGCCAGGCGGACACGACGTTGCTGCGGCGCAGCACCCGCTCCACGTCCGGAAGGCCTTCGGCACCCGGCGTCGGCGACTCGGCCGACACGACGACGTACTCACCGCCGCGGCCGAGGTCGAGCAGGCCGGCCGTCTCACCGATCGGGGCGTCCTCCCCTTCGCCGTCGAGCAGTGACCCGACGAGCACGGCGCGCATCTGCCCGTCCCTGCGGGCCCGGTCGGTCAGCGCGCTGCGATAGGCGTCGGTGACGGAGGCCGCGAGGTCGTCGGTGACTGCCCAGATGTCGGCGGCCGCGAGCAGCAGCACGTCGCGCGCCTCCGGGTCAGCGCGCTCGACGAGCGTCTCCCAGAGGAACCGGCCACCGAGGCGGAAGGCCTGGAGCACGGCCGCATAGGGCGCACCCTGCTCGGCGCGCGCCGCCCCCGTCATCCGGGGGCTGTCCAGATTCACTGCTTCGTCGCCGGCGAGTTTCCCGAGGATGTAGCGCACGTTGTCGGTGCAGGACGTGACGACCTCGTCGAACCCGAGCACCGGGTTGCCCGCATAGAACGGAATTTCCTCCCGCAGCCGTTCGGCGATCCGGACGCCGAGCTGGTCGGCTTCCGGGAGCAGGCGGCGGCTGAGCTCGCGCACCTCGGGATCGACGTCAGCTCGTTGCACGACCGAAAGGTAACGCCCCGCTTGTGCCGGTGCACAGCGCGCCGCATCCAGGCCGGTGCAGGCAGCCGATGCGCTGGGGGCATCATCCGGGCGACGCTGGAGCGGACAGCCCGAGGACCCAGGAGCCCGCGATGAGCACGATCCCCAGCAACCAACTGGCCGAGAACGCGGCACCGCTCGACGCCCTGCTCGTGGGCGCCGCCCTCGGCGCGGTCCGCCGCTTCGTGCCCGACGCATCGACCGCACGGTGGGCGATCTCCCTGGCCCGCCAGCCGCGGACGACGGCACGACGCCTGGGCGGCCTCGCCGGCGAGGCCGCGAAGATCGTCGCCGGCACGTCGGACGTCACGCCTCGTCGCGGCGACCGCCGCTTCGCCGACGTGGGCTGGACCGACAACCCCCTGCTGCGCCGTCTCGTCCAGATCTACCTCGCCGCGGGCAAAACCGTGGACCAACTCATCGTCGACGCCGACCTCGACCCCCGTGACCACGAGCGGGTCCGGTTCCTGCTCGAGAACCTCGTCGAGGCGCTGGCGCCGAGCAACGTGCCGCTGGTCAACCCGGCGTCGGCCAAGGCGGTCGTCGACACTGCCGGCCTCAGCCTGGTCCGTGGCGGCACCCAGTTGATCAAGGACCTGGCCTCGTCGCCGCGGATCCCGGAGATGGTCGACACGTCCGGCTTCACGCTCGGTGAGAACGTCGCGGCCACACCGGGCGCCGTCGTGTTCCGCAACGAGGTGCTCGAGCTGATCCAGTACACGCCGCAGTGCGACGAGGTCTACGAGATCCCGGTGATGATCGTGCCGCCGACGATCAACAAGTTCTACGCGATCGACCTCGCGCCCGGCCGCAGCCTCGTGGAGTTCAGCACCCAGGGGAACCGGCAGATCTTCGTCATCTCCTGGCGCAACCCGGATGCCCGGCACGCCGCCTGGAACTTCGACACCTACGTGCGCGCGATCCTCGAGGCGCTCGAGGCCGTCGAGGAGATCACGGGGAGCGCCAAGACCGTGCTGGCCGGCATCTGCTCGGGCGGCATCCTGGCCAGCATCGTGGCGGCCTATCTCGCCGGCATCGGCCGCCAGGACCGACTGGCCGCCCTCGTGCTCGCCGTGACCGTGATCGACAACGCCGGGGCGGGCTCGGTCTCTGCGCTGACCGATCCGCGTCTTGCGGCGCTGGCGAAGGCCCGATCGGCGAAGAAGGGCTACCTCGACGGGCGGGCCCTCGCCGAGGTCTTCGCCTGGCTGCGCCCCAGCGACCTGATCTGGAACTACTGGGTCAACAACTACCTGCTCGGCAAGAAGCCACCGGCCTTCGACATCCTCTTCTGGAATGCCGACACCACCCGGATGACGGCGGGCCTGCACGCCGATTTCGTCGACCTGGCGATGGAGAACCAGCTCACCCGACCGGGCGCGTTGTCGGTCCTCGGCGTGCCGATCGACCTGGGCGCGGTGACCATCGACAACTACGTCGTCGCCGGGATCGCGGACCACATCACGCCGTGGGAGAACTGCTACCGCACCACGCAGTTGCTCGGTGGCAGGAGCCGTTTCGTGTTGTCGACCAGCGGCCACATCGCCGCACTGGTGAACCCGCCCGGCAACCCGAAGGCGACCTTCCACACGAACGAGGACCACGACGCCGACGCGAAGGCCTGGCTCGCCGGTGCGGACACCCAGCAGGGCACCTGGTGGAACGACGTACCCGGGTGGCTCAACGAGCGTTGTGGCGACCTCAAGGCGGCCCCCAAGGAACTCGGCTCGACCCGCCTGCAGCCTCTGGCCGACGCCCCGGGCACCTACGTCTACGACAAGTGAGGCATCGCCTGTGAACGAACTGCGCCAGGTCACCGTGCTCGGACACTCGATCCGGGTCTCGGTGCGGCCGGGGTCCGAGCCGGGGCCGCCGCTCCTGCTGTGCAACGGGATCGGCGCCAGCCTGGACTTGTTGCAACCCTTCGTCGACGCGCTGGACCACCGGATCGAGGTGGTCCGCTTCGACGTGCCCGGCGTCGGTGGTTCGCCGGACCCGCGAACGCCGTACAACTTCGCGCTCCTCGCGTACGGCATCGGCAAGCTGATGACCCTGCTCGGCCATCACGAGTACGACGTCCTGGGGATCTCGTGGGGCGGCGGACTCGCGCAACAGATCGCCTTCCAGCAGCCGCATCGCTGTCGACGGCTGGTACTGGCCAGCACCGCCACCGGCTCGCTGATGATTCCCGCCGGTCCGCAGGTCTTGCGCAAGATGGTCACTCCCCGGCGGTACCGGGACGCGAGCTACGCCGTCCAGGTCGCGGCCGAGCTGTACGGCGGACAGATGCGCGACCGACCCGACGACGTACGACGGTTCATGCACGACCAGTCCCGTGTCGGGTCGCGCCGTGGCTACCTGCTCCAGTTGCTTGCGGGTGCGGGCTGGTCCAGCCTTCCGGCGCTGCCCCTGATCCGGCAGCCCACGCTGATCCTCGCGGGCGACGACGACCCGATCATCCCGCTGGTGAACGCCCGGATCATGCGGCGGCTGCTCCCCCACGCACGCCTGCACGTCTACTCCGACGGGCACCTGGGCCTGGTCACCAGCGCCGACGAACTGGCACCCCTGGTCGCCGGGTTCCTGCGCGGCGAGGCCTGACCGACGCTGGCGTCCCGTGGCACCCTTGATGGCGAAACGGGGGTGATCGCGATGTCCGCGGACCAGCAGGAACCGCAGCAGGAGACCCCGTCCGTCGGTGCCCTCGACGCCCTCGACGCCCGCGAGGCCGAGAAGAAGGCCGCCCGCGCCCGCATCGAGCACCAGCAGACCTGGGTCGACCTGCAGATCCGCCAGGCGATGGAACGTGGCGACTTCGACAACCTGCCCGGCGCCGGCAAGCCGATCGAGGGACTCGGCGACACCTACGACCCCGAGTGGTGGCTCAAGAAACTCGTCGAGCGCGAACACATCGCAGTGCTGCCACCGGCCCTCCAGCTCCGCAAGGACGACGCCGCCCTCGACGCGCACCTCGACACCCTCGACTCCGAGCAGCAGGTCCGCCGCGAGATCGAGGAGTTCAACGCCCGCGTCATCCGCGCCCGCTACACACCCGTCGACGGTCCGCCGCTGATCACGATGCCCCGCGACATCGACGCCACCCTCGCCGCCTGGCACGAACGCCGCTCCGCCCGCCGTCGTACGACCCCAGCGGCGGTGGCACCCGAGCCCGCGCCTCGCGCCCGCTGGTGGCGGCGTCGATGACTCGATGGCCCCGATAGGACATCGGTACGTCTCGCCGAGACATCCGTCATACCCACCGAAGGCAACCCGCCGGTAAGTTGTCCAAACGTGAGCCACAAGAGCGCCAAGGACTTTTTCCGCCCGCTGGCCGTGGGCGCGCCCATGCCGCCCCGCGAGATCCCCGCCCGGCCGAGCCGCGCGATCCACTTCTTCGATCCCAGCAACGAGAAGATGGCCGCGAAGATCCCCGGGATGGTCGGCACCGTCGACGTACTCCTCGGCAACCTGGAGGACGCCGTCAAGGCGGACAACAAGGTCGCCGCGCGGGAGGGCCTGATCCGGATCGGCCAGTCGACCGACTTCGGCCCGACCCAGTTCTGGACCCGGATCAACTCGCTCGACAGCCCGTGGGTGCTCGACGACCTCACCGCGCTCGTGCCGGCGATCGGCGACAAGCTCGACGTGATCATGGTTCCGAAGGTGCAGGGCGCCGAGGACATCCACTACATCGACCGGCTGCTCGCCCAGCTCGAGGCCAAGGCCGGCATCACCAAGCCGATCCTCGTGCACGCGATCCTCGAGACCGCCCGCGGCGTCGCGAACATCGAGGAGATCTGCGGCGCCAGCCCGCGCATGCAGGGCCTCTCCCTCGGCCCGGCCGACCTCGCGGCCGACCGCAAGATGAAGACCACCCGCGTCGGTGGCGGCCACCCCGGCTACCTCGTCCGGGAGGACCCGCCGAAGGGCGCCGACGGCACCAGCCAGATCGACGCACCGCGTGCGATCTTCCAGCAGGACCTGTGGCACTACACGATCGCCAAGATGGTCGACGCCTGCGCGACCCACGGCATCTACCCGTACTACGGCCCGTTCGGCGACATCGCCGATGTCGTGGCGTGCGAGGACCAGTTCCGCAACGCCTTCCTGCTCGGCTGCGTCGGCACCTGGAGCCTGCACCCCAAGCAGATCGCGATCGCCAACCGCGTGTTCGCCCCGAGCGTCGAGGACATCGCCCACGCCCGCCGGGTCGCCGCCGCCATGGGCGACGGCACCGGTGCCGTGATGATCGACGGCAAGATGGAGGACGACGCCTCCCTCAAGCAGTGCCTGGTCCTGGTCGCGCTGGCCGAACAGCTGGCCGAGATCGATCCCGAGTTGAAGGCCGCCTACGACGCGATTGAGGTTCCGGCATGAGCGAGTTCAAGCCCCTGCGTTCCGTCCTCTACATGCCCAGCGCCAACGAGCGGGCACTGGAGAAGGCCAAGACGCTCCCCGCCGACGCGATCATCTTCGACCTCGAGGACTCGGTTTCCCCCGATGCCAAGGTCGGCGCCCGCGCCGCCGCTGCCGCTGCCGTGCAGTCCGGTGAGTACGGCCGCCGCCAGCTGATCATCCGCGTCAACGGCATCGGCACCGAGTGGCACGACGACGACATCAAGGCAGCGGCCGCGGCCGGGCCCGACGTCGTACTCGTCCCCAAGGTGAACTCCGCCGAGGAGGTCCACGCCCTCGTCGACGCCCTCGGCGCCGCCGGCGCCCCCGAGAAGACGAAGCTCTGGGCGATGGTCGAGACCCCCATCGGCATGCTCAACGCCCTGTCGATCGCTACCGCGTCCGAGCGCCTCACCGGCTTCGTGATGGGCACCAACGACCTCGTCAAGGAGCTGTACGCCGAGCACGTGCCCGGTCGCCAGCCCGTGATCACCGGCCTGGGCCTCGCCCTGCTCGCGGCCCGCGCCGCCGGCATCGTCATCATCGACGGCGTCTACAACGACGTGAAGAACATCGACGGCTTCCTCGCCGAGTGCGAGCAGGGCCGCCAGATGGGCTTCGACGGCAAGACCCTCATCCACCCCGGTCAGGTCGAGGGCGCGAACACCGCCTTCGCCCCGAGCGAGCAGGCCGTCGAGGACGCCCGCGGGCTGATCCAGGCATGGGAGGATGGCAAGGGCGCCGGCGTCGTGACCTACAACGGCAAGATGGTGGAGAGCCTCCACGTCGAGTCGGCCGAGCGCGCGCTGTCGATCAACGAGGCGATCCAGGCTCTCCAGGGCTGATCAGGCCGGGGGTCGGAACGGCGGCGGCCCCAGGATCTCGATGGCGCCGGTGGCCTCGGCGGCCGCTCGGATGCGGTCGAAGTCGACCGGCGTGGGCTGGGCTTCGCTCGCGTGCCGGTAGAAGGCCTCGCCGGCGGCAGGGTTCTGGAACGTCAGCATCCTGGCTGTCGGTGACGTGACCATGAAGGCGTGGGGCACGTTGCGGGGGAACGCCACGACGCCGCCCGCGCCAAGGCGGGTCTCCTCGCCGTCGATGTGCAGCAGGATCTCGCCCTCGAGCAGGTAGAACGTCTCGTCGGCGTTCGGGTGGATGTGCAGCGGGGTGACCTTCCCCTGCTCGAGGTCGTCCTCGAACATGAAGAACGCGCCACCGGTCTCGGCACCGGTGACCTTCCAGGTGAACGTGCCGCCGCCGCAGAACCAGGACTGCTCCCCCTCGCCCTGCTGCCGGACCGTGGCTGTCAATGTGTCCATGACGCCTCCTTTTCTTTATGGGACTCGTGTCCCATAACGACACTAAGGTACCGTAAGAGGCATGTCAACGGCGTACGAGAAGTCCGGCCGGACCCGGCAGAAGGCGCGCACGCGCGGTGAGCTGATCGCGGCGACCCGGGCCCTGATCGCGAGCGGCACTCCGTCCCCCACAGTGGAGGAGGCGGCCGAGCGGGCATCGGTGTCGCGGACCACGGCCTACCGCTACTTCCCCAGCCAGACTGCACTCCTGATCGCGGCGCACCCGGAGATCACCACCACGTCCCTGCTGTCGGACGATGCCGGCGATGACCCGGCCACGAGGCTCGACCAGGCCGTCGAGAGGTTCCTCGCGATGGTGCTCGAGGGCGAGGGGCAGCAGCGGACGATGCTTCGGCTCTCTCTGGAGGCCTCCGACAAGCGCGACCTCCCCCTGCGCCAGGGCCGGGCGATCGGCTGGTTCACCGATGCCCTGGCTCCGCTGGAGCCACGACTCGGGAAGGCGGAGGTCCGCCGCCTGGCGGTGGCGATCCGCAGCGCGACCGGGATCGAGGCCCTCGTCTGGCTGACCGACGTCGCGGGACTCTCCCGGCCGAAGGCTGCGCAGCAGCTGCGC
Organism: Nocardioides sp. WS12; assembly: GCF_014108865.1. NCBI lineage: Bacteria > Bacillati > Actinomycetota > Actinomycetes > Propionibacteriales > Nocardioidaceae > Nocardioides > Nocardioides sp. WS12. The sequence goes on from NZ_CP053928.1 coordinate 5,122,803, forward strand.
TGGACGGCGCAGGCGATGCTCGCGCATGCCCTGACCGAGGGTCCTCCCTAGATCGGCCCGGAGGCGGTCAGTCCGCCGACGTGTCGCCGAGCTGCTTCACGAGGAGGTCGGCAACGGCCTGCTGTTCCTCGATGTAGGGGTGGAAGGCAAAGCCGCCCCGCTTCGGGTCCGGTGCTGCGCCGGCGACCCACGGGTCCTTGGCGCAGATGTCGTGGCCCTCGGTGGCTGACCACACGTCGATGTACTCGGCGTCCGCCTTCTCGGCTCCGGCCTCCAGCGCGCGCGTGACCTCGCTGAACAACTCCCGCCCGACGGGGTAGTCGGCCGGGGCGAGGGGCATCGCCGGGCACCAGCCGGTGGCCGGGATGACCTGCGGGTAGCCGACGATGATCACCCGGGCACCGGGCGCACGATCCAGGATGTCGCCGACGGCGTCCTCGATGTCGCTGGCGACCTTCTCGATCAGCCGCTCGAGCTTGGCCGATCGCTGGGCGGCCAGGTCGGTGCACGGGCTGCCGGTCGGGTCTTCCCCGCCGAGGTTCACGCAGTTGACGACGATGCTGGCAAAGAGGCCGGACTCGTTGCCGCCGATGCTCAGGGTCACCAGCTTGGTGTCCTTCGTGACCGCATCGAGCTGGGGCGGCACGCGACCTCCGCTCGGGAGCTGCGGGCTCTTCAGATGGAGCGCACGAGCGCCGCCGCAGCTGACGTCGTCGAGCTCGAGGTCCAGTTCCTTGGCGAGCAGGTGAGGGTAGTTGCCCGCGGACTGCAGACATCCCTCCGCGCCGGTCTGGTCGCCGAGGTAGCCGCCGGCGGTGTAGGAGTCGCCGAGCGCGACGTACTTGTCGCCCGCCTCGATGGGCGCTCCCTTGTTCTTCTTCGCGCTGACGTCGTCGGAACACGCCGTGAGACCGGCGAGAACGAGCAACAGGGTGGCGATCAGGGGCCATCGGTTCACCGCGCCACCTCCTCCACTCCGAGCGCAAGGGTCAGAGCGAGGACGGTATCGGGGTCCTCCAAGCGGTCGCCGAACAGGTCGCGCAACTGGTTCATGCGGTAGCGGATCGTCTGCGGGTGAAGGAAGAGCGCCTCCGCGATGTCGTCGCGCCGACCCTGGTGCAGCAACCAGGCGCGCAGCGTCTCGCGCAGCTTGGCCGCGGCCGTCGGCCGCAAGTCGTCCAGCGGCGCCAGCACCTGGGCGCGGAGGTCGGCGAGCGCATCGAGGTCGGCAGTGAGCACCAGGCGCGGCAGGTGGGTCTCGGTGTCGCCGGTCAGGCCCAGCGCACGCGCCCGCATCACCCGGTCGTACGACGCCCGGACGTCGAGCCACTCGCGGGGAGGCCCGACCAGGCAGTCACGGTCGCGCACCATCCGCAGCAAGGTCCCCCGGCGGCGGCCGTGCGCGTCCGGCACCATCAGCAGCGCCGAGCCGTCCAGGTCCGGCAGGTCGGTGACCTGGAGGGTGCCGCGGCGGAACAGTTCCTGCAGTGCACCGGCCTGCGACTCCGGCGCGATCACGGCCGTCAGGGTCGTCGGTGGCGCCCACTCCGCGCGTTCGGCGGCGGCCAGCACGGTCGCTTCGGCGGCACCGGCCAGCAGGTTGCGGCCAAGGCGCTCCATCATCCGTTGCCGGATCCGGCCCTCGGTCGCGGACTCGTCGCGGTGGCCCGCGACGCTCGCGGCCGAGAGTTCATCGATGTAGGCGAAGACCATCTCGGCGAACGACGCCATCGTGGCCGGGTCGATGCCCTGCTCCACGGCACGTGCCGAGAGGTGCTGCCACGAGACCCGGGCCCCGATCCGGTACGCCGACAGCAGTGCATCGGCCGTCCGGCCGCTGCGAACCTCGCCGCGACCCAGTTGATAGGCGCCGTCCACGGCCGACGAGCGAGGCGCCGGAGCGTCCTTGTCGCTGATCATCGACAGGAAGCCGCCGAGAGCGACCTGCACGGCACCGCGGATGGTCTCGCCCATCGGTCCACCGAAGGCGTCCTCGTAGGCGGGCACCTCCCGGATGATCTGGACGACGACGTCGTCGGCGACCGTGGCCAGGTCAGCCCGCAGTGCGACGACCGTGGCCGGAGGCAGCAGGGCGGCACCATCGGGTCGTCGTATCGAGCGTCGCGGCATCGCGAGCCTTTCTGGTTTTTGTCTTTTGCGAACAAAACTGAGCGGTAGATTCACCAACTGGTGTCATGAGTTTAGCGCGCCCGACTGCGACGCTTGATGCATGAGCACCACGACCGCGGCCCCCAACGCCGCCGCCCGCGCCGGACGGTTCACGTCCCGGCTGCGCACGGTCCTCGACGCCGCCGTCACCCCGCTGACTGTCGACGACCTCCTCGACCACTTCGCTCCCCTGCGCCCCGGCGCAGCGGTCGGCCTGCAGGGACGCATCGAGTCCGTCCAGGCCGAGACCGCCGACGCGGCCACCATCGTCATCAAGCCGGGCAAGGACTGGGCCGGTCACATCCCCGGCCAGTACGTCCGGGTCGGTGTCGACGTCAACGGCATCCGCCTGTGGCGCACCTACTCCCTGACCCACGGCCCGCGCCGTGACGGCCGGATCTCGATCACCGTGAAGGCGATTCCGGGCGGCGTCGTCTCGCAGCACCTGGTCCACAGCGCGCGTGCCGGCCAGATGGTCCACCTCGCCCAGGCCGAGGGCGACTTCGTCCTCGACACCTCCGGCGTCGGCCCGACCAAGCTGCTCCTGGTCACCGGCGGCTCCGGCATCACGCCGGTCATCGGCATGCTGCGCAACCTCTACAACCGCTCGAACGCGCACAGCGTCGCCGGGGACTTCGACATCGTCCTCGTGCACTCCGCGATGAGCCATGACGAGGTCATCTTCGGCGCCGAGCTCCGCGACCACGCCACGGCCGGGCGGATCCGCCTCATCGAGCGCCACACCGACACCGACGGCCTGCTCACCACGGCCGACCTCGAGACCGAGGTCCCCGACCTCGCCGAGCGCGCTGCCTACGCCTGTGGCCCGGCCGGCCTGCTCGACACCCTCGAGGCCTTCTACGCCGACCGCCGGCTCACGCTCAACACCGAGCGGTTCCGCGCGGCCATCGTCGAGACCGAGGGCGCAGGCGGCACCCTCACCTTCGCCGGCACCGCAACGACCGGCAACGACCAGGTCGTCGAAGCCGACGGCTCCACCCCGATCCTCGACGCCGCGGAGTCCGCCGGCGTCCTCATGCCGAGCGGTTGCCGCATGGGCATCTGCATGGGCTGCGTGCTGCCGATGAAGTCCGGCGCCGTGCGCGACCTGCGCACCGGTGTCGTCACCGTCGCCGTCCCGGGCGAGACCAACCCGGGTGGCGTTCCGATCCAGACCTGCATCAGTGCCGCCGCCGGCGACTGCCACATCGACCTCGAAGGAGCCTCCGCATGACCACCATCACGCAGAAGAGCACCAACCCGACCGCGCACCTCAGCCCGGAGCAGATCGAGGCGCTCGGCGCCGAGCTCGACGCCATCCGCCAGGAGGTGCTCGACACCCGTGGCGAGCGCGACTCGGCGTACATCCGCAAGGTCGTCGACGTCCAGCGCAAGCTGGAGCTCGGCAGCCGCGCCGTCCTCCTCGCGAGCATCTTCCCGCCGGCGTTCGTCGCCGGCACCGTCGGCCTGAGCATCGCGAAGATCCTCGAGAACATGGAGATCGGCCACAACGTCATGCACGGCCAGTGGGACTGGATGCGTGACCCGAAGATCCACTCGACCACGTGGGAGTGGGACAACGCCACGCCGTCGGAGGCATGGAAGCACTCGCACAACCAGGTGCACCACACGTACACGAACATCGTCGGCAAGGACAACGATCTCGGCTACGGCATCATGCGCGTCGACGAGGAGCAGCGTTGGTACCCCCTGTTCCTGGCCCAGCCGCTGTGGAACTTCATCAACGCCTGCTTCTTCGAGTACGGCATCGCGGCCTACGACCTCGAACTCGGCCGCAACCTGAAGATCCCCAAGGACAAGCGCAGCGAGGCGTTCAAGCGCAACGCGAAGAACACGCTGACCAAGATCCGCAAGCAGGCCACCAAGGACTACGTCGTCAACCCGGCCCTCGCGATCCCGACCGGATCGTTCCTGCCCGCGTTGGCGGCCAACTTCACCGCCAACCTGGTCCGCAACGTCTGGTCGCACTCGGTCATCATGTGCGGCCACTTCCCCGAAGGCGTCGAGACCTTCGAGCTGAAGTCGATCCCCAAGAACGAGACCCGCGGCGAGTGGTACCTGCGCCAGATGCTCGGCTCGGCCAACTTCTCCGGCTCGAAGTTGCTGCACATCATGAGCGGCAACCTGTCGCACCAGATCGAGCACCACCTGTTCCCCGACCTGCCGTCCAACCGGTACGCCGAAGTGGCGCCCCAGGTGAAGGCCGTGTTCGAGAAGTACGAACTGACCTACCTCACCCGCCCGTTCATCCCCCAGGTCGCCAGCGCCTGGCACAAGGTGGTCCGCCTGTCGTTCCCGAACGGCTGGCTCGAGACCACCAACGCCAAGAACCTGCCGACCCAACTGGTGGCGCTCTACAAGATCTCCACCGCTGACAAGCGCAAGCGCCGCGTCATGCTGAAGCTGCTCGAGCGCAAGGCCAAGCAGGAGTCCGCCACACCGGAGACCCAGGCCGCCTGACCGATCTTCCTGACCACCCGACGCCGTACGACGTGACCCACGTCGTACGGCGCTCGTGGTTACTCGGCGGTAGCATTGCTCCATGAGCAACGTGACCTGCACGATCACCGACGGCATCGCGCACGTGCGACTGGACCGCCCGGACAAGCTGAACTCGCTGACGCTGGACATCCTCGATGACCTCGTCTCGACGGCCGCGATGCTGCGCAAGGACAAGTCCCTGCGCGCGGTGATCATCAGCGGCGAGGGCGATGCCTTCTGCGCGGGCCTCGACTTCGCGTCGGTGCTGCGCAACCCCGCCGGCGTCGCCAAGGCGTTCATCCCGAACCCGTTCCGCGGCACCAACACCTTCCAGGAAGCGCCCTGGGCCTTCCGCCGGATCCCGGTGCCGGTCATTGCCGCCGTCCACGGCCACTGCCTCGGCGGCGGCCTGCAGATCGCGCTCGCCGCGGACTTCCGGATCGCCACCCCCGACTCGCGCTGGTCCGTGCTCGAGGGCAAGTGGGGCCTGATCCCCGACATGTCGGGCATCCAGGCGCTCAAGGAACTGGTCGGCATCGACCAAGCCAAGCTCCTCACCATGACCGCCGAGATCTTCGACGGCTCCCGCGCCCTCGAACTGGGGCTGGTCACGAAGCTCGACAACGACCCGGTCGGCGCAGCTTTCCGGCTCGCCGACCAGCTCACCCAGAAGTCCCCCGACGCCCTGGCTGCGGCCAAGCGCCTGTTCAACGACAGCTGGAACTCCTCGCCGCGCAAGACCTTCGCCCGCGAACGCATCGAGCAGGCCTTCCTGCTGGCGGCCCGCAACACGAAGGCCGCCCGCGAGGCAGCGTTCAAGAAGGCCGACGCGACCTACGGCCCGCGGGTGCGCTGACCCGGCCGATCAGTTTCCTGCTCCGAACCTGTCGTATCAGTGTCGGGTCGTTCGTGGTCCTAGTGAAGGAACCTCACGACTCGGCCAAGGAGACAGGACCATGTGGGACACGACCCCGAACAACCAGCAGCACCTCAGCCACGACCTGCCGTGTCCTGCCTGCGGGCACGCGGTGCACACCTACCTCGCCTGCAGCGACACCTGTGCGTGCCGGCCGACGATCATGCCCGGCTCCGTACCGCTCGCCGCCTGATCGCCGCCTGATCCTGCGCGTCAGCGGCCCTTCGGGCCGAACAGTCGTGACCACCAACTGCGCGACTCGGTGATGCCGCCGTCGTACGACGAACGGGCCGGCAACGGACGCGGAGCCGGAGCCGGAGCCGAGACATGCGAAGCCGGCTCGGCACCCACCAGGCCGGCCAGGAACGCATCGACCTCCGCCATCTTGTAGCCCTCACGCAGTCGCACCGGCGTGAACCGGGCACCACGGACGAGCGCAGCGATGGCCCCGGGCTCACCCGCCACGGCCACGACCCGGTCCAGGAAGACGTCGACCTCGCCCATGTCGTAGCCCTCGCGCATGCGCACGGGCGTGAATCGAACCTCGGCCACCCACCGGGCGATGTCGTCGCTGGTCACGACTTCAGGCTAGGCCAGTCCCGGTGAAGCGACGGCTGCAGGAGTACGGCGACCAGCGCTGACCACACGGCGAGGGAATGCAGGAACCAGTGGGCGGGCAGGGCAAGTGCCGCGAAACCGACCCGCCATCCCCGGCGGCGGGCCAGGACCAACCAGGCCGCACCGACCGCCACCATGAGCACGAGCAGGGCGGCGACGAGGCCGATCCATGCGATCGGTCCGGTCAACGCCCCCTCGACGCGATGGGACCGAAGAGTCGCCAGCAGTGAACCGACGAGCACGAGCGGATAGGCCAGGAACATCGCTGCCGTGCCGAGTCCGATCGCGAGGGCACGGATCCGGGCACGCTCGACACGGCGGGGGCCGTGCAGTCGCACCATGCTCCGGACCTGCAGCACCGTGTCGAGCAGGATCAGGGCGGTCCCCTCGGCTCGGTTGCTGGTCCACATCAGCGGCCCCGGAGCGGAGGTCCGTGTCGAGGTCGAGTCCAGCTCCGCGATCCGGGGGCGGGCGTCCTCGTCGGCGGTGTCCATGGTCGGCCGTCGGGCCAGGCTGGAGAATCCCCCGAACCGGCGCAGCAGCCGCATGTTGCAGTGGACCGAGGTGATGTTGGGCTCGCGGCCAGAGGCTGACCCCGCCCCGGTTCCGTGATCCAGACGCAGCGCCTCGTCGGCGGCGGTCATCCGTCCGAACGTTGTCTGTGCCGAGCTGACCCGGCGGGCGACCCGCAGCGCGAGCAGGGGCTGGACGGCGTCACGCCGGTCCACCCGCTCCTCGAGATCCCGCTCGAAGGCGGCCACCGCACGTCGTACCTGGTCTCGGGCAGGCCTCTCGTCCTGCTCCCAGGCGACCACGTACCGACCGCGCGCCAGGGCCAGGCCGTGGTCGTAGGCCCGGACAGCATCGACGAAATCCCCGTCGGGAACCTTGACGACCCGGGTCCACGCGCGCCGCGTCGCACGACGGAGCGCGTCCAGGGTCTCGAGGTCACTGTCGGCGACCAACAAGATGGCGTCGGTGCGGGCCCACGGGTAGTCGATGACGCTGAAGTTCTCCAGCAGGGCCTGCAGCGCCCGGTCACCGCCGCTCAGCCGCACGATGGCGGTGTAGACGGGCAGGCCCTGGTCGGCGGGCACCGGTTCGTTGACGATGTCGAAGGGCAGCGATGCCATCACGCGCAACTCCGCCCGATGCGGGCCCCGGAGATCGTTCACCAGCACCGGGTAGCCGGCACTCGAGGAGACCAGGGCGCCCACCACGAAGACCACGACCGCGCCGACCACGGTCGCCCCCACCAACGCGAGCGGAACCACGCAGCCGGCAACGATCCCCAGTGTGGCGATCACCAGGGCGAGGAGATGGTGCCGGAGCCGGACGATGGGCATCACCGTGGGCTGTCGGCCATTCGCTCGCTGTCGTCGTACCCGCATCGCGACGGCGTCGAGGTCCTGCTGCGCGCAGCGGACGAACTCGATGGAACGGCCGGGAAAGTGCTCGTGCACCTCGACCACGAGCTCCTCGGCGGGGCGAACGCACGTGGCGATGACGACGCTCTCCTCGGTCAGGTCGCACGCGACCCACCCGAGCTCCACCATCTCTTCGACGTCGAGTTCAGTGAGGAGCATCGGCTGCGGCGGATGCTGCACCAGGTCGCGGGTCTCGGCCTGCCACTTCCGGACCAGGGCCGCGTAGAAGCCAGCGCTCGAGCTTTGCCCGTCGTCGGTTTCTGCCATGGCTGTACCCCCCACCACAGAGAGCCTGTCCCGGGCTCCCTCTATGAAGAGTAGGTGGTCCTTACCTGCCCGTCGGCGGTACGAAAAACCTTTACCTCAGGGGTACTGGAGGTCGACCGTCGACTCGCTGATCTCCCACAGCTTCTTCGCCGCCCGCTCGTCCCGCGCCAGCTTGCTGCGCCCGACGATCCGCGGCGTGCCGACCATCTGGTTGAGCCCACTGGGGCCCACGAAGGTGTTGCCCGGCAGGTCGTCGGTGGCGGCCATCAGGGACGGCCAGGCACCAGCCGCCGCCGACTGCGAGATCGCCTTGACGGTGGCGTCGAGGATCGACGCAAGGCCGCCACCGGGCCGGCCGTACTGGCCGTTCGCGGCGAGGTGGGTTCCCGCGAAACCGGGGTGGGCCGCCAGTGCCCGCACCGGCAGGTCCGCCGCGCTCAGGCGCCGGTCGAGCTCGGCGGTGAAGTACAGGTTGGCCAGCTTGGACTGCCCGTAGACCCGCCACTTGCTGTAGCGGCCGGTCTGTTCGCGCGGGTCACCGAGCGGCGCCTTGCGGGCCCACGTGTGCGCCATCGACGCCACCGACACCACGCGCCCGTCCGCACTCTGCACGAGTTGCGGCAGCAGCAGGCCGGTGAGCAGGAACGGCCCGAAGTGGTTGGTCGCCATCTGGAGTTCGAGACCGTCGGCGGTTCGTGAGTACGACGTCCCCATCACCCCGGCGTTGTTGATCAGTACGTCGATCGGGCCGAGCTGCTGCGCCGCCGCGGCCGCAGTCCGCACCGACGCGAGGCTGGCGAGGTCCAGGTGCAGCGCCTCGAGTCTCGCGTCCGGCACCTCCGACCGGATCGCAGCCACCGTCTCCTCGACCCGGGCCGGATTGCGCCCGGCAAGCACCACCTGCGCACCGCGCCGGGTGAGCTCGAGGGCCGTGTGGTGACCGAGGCCACCGAGCGTCGGGCCGGTCACCACGATCGTCCGGCCGGTCTGGTCGGGCAGGTCGGCGACATTCCAGTTCATGACGGTCCTCAGGGCGTGGTCGCGAGCCGCTCGACAATGCGTCGACCGAGCTCCTGGTCTCCCGAGACAACGACGGACCCCGGCTCCGCGGCACGGCGTCCACCCGCCATCACGATGAAACTCTCCCGATCGGTGTCGATCCGGACGGTCGGCGCATCCGGTACGGCGTCCAGCCGGCGGCCCCGGCCGTCGTCGCCGATCTCGATCGCAACGGTGGGGCTGCCCTCGACGGCCAGCACGGCCGTCGTACCCGCGGGCGGCGCGACGCGCTTGCCGACGATGAAGCCGAAGGTCTCGGACAGGTAGTCGGCGGTGTGCCGGGCGCCTGCACTGTCCATGCCGCCGGGTCGGCCGACCGCGCGGCGGATGTCCTGCTCGTGCATCCAGATGTCGAGGGGACGGTTGCGCAGCAACGTCCGCAGGTTCCAGCCGATCAGACCGAAGAGGCCGTCGGCGCCAGCGGCCGGGTCGCTGGGCGGGTTGGCAGCCAGGCTGGCTCGCCGGGCTTCGGTCACCGACCGGATCTCCTCGATGATCGAGGCCGGCTCCCGGTCGCGGCGCGTGACCACGCCGATCTCGGTGAACTGGCCCATCGGGCCGGTGATGTGGGGCGCGTCTGCGATCTCGGCGGCTTCGTCCGGACCACCGGCCAGGATCGACTCGAGGTGCGCGGCGTGCGACGCGACGGCCTTCACATCCCAGCCGGCCAGGTCCGTGGGCGCCGCCCAGTCGTCGGGGTCGAGCTCCTCGAGCAAAGCCACGAGGTCCCCGACCGAGGCCCACCAGGTGTCGACGTACCCGGCCAGCAGCTCCTGATCGCTCATGCTGCCGATGCTAGTGGTCAGCTGCTGGTGGTCAGCCGATGTCCGTCAGTACGACGCCGCGACCTCGATGTGGTCGTAGGCACCCGTGAGCTTGGAGTAGTTCGTGCAGCTGAGTTCCTCGGTGTTGCCGTAGGAGATGTCGCCACTCGACGTGCAGTTGACCTCGCCGACCTCGGTGTCGCTGCTGTCGAGGAACGTGAAGTTCAGGTAGACCGACTCCCCCGACTCGTCATCGCGGTCATTGGTGCCCTTGAGCCCACTGATCGTCTCGCCGGAGTACTCGTCCACCGGCGGCGCGACACTCCACCCGTCGGCGTACTCGACGCCGTCGATCTCGAAGTCCTCCCCGACCGCGACGGTGATGGGGTTGTTGCTGCCCCCGACCCGGTCGGGGTCGAACTCGTCCAGCGCGTCGTCGACGGTGTTCGCGCCCCAGATGATCAGTCCCACGGCGCCACCGCAGACCAGCAGGACGAGCAGCACGATGACGCCGACGACGATGGCGATCACCTTGCCGCTGCCACCCGAGGGCTTCTGTCCGTACGGCGACGGGGCGCCGTAGCCACCAGGAGGCGCGCCGTAGCCGCCGCCGGGAGGCGGGTTGTAGCCGCCGCCGGGAGGGGGCGTGTAGCCACCGGGGGGCGGTGAGTACTGGCCCGGCGGAGGCGGCGCGACCGGCCACTGCGGCTGCTGTCCGGGCTGGGGTTGTCCGGGCTGCCCGTAGGGCGTGTTCTCATCGGGCTGCTGCGGCGGTTGCGTCACGGGACCCTTCCTACCCCGCGCAGGGGTAGGGCAACCAGTCCCAGACGGCCCGAAAAAGGGGCAACGGCCGTCCCGGGCGAACCCGGGACGGCCGTCGTACCTGTTGCTTCAGGGGTGAATCAGAACGCAGCCTCGTCGAGGTCCATGATCGCGAGGTCGGTGGCCTCGGCGATCCGGAGCTCGGCCGTGATCCGCGGCAGGTTGAGCTGCGCGAACCACTGGGCGGCAGCGACCTTGCCCTCGTAGTAGGCCTTGTCGCCACCGGCAGCGTCCAGCTTCTCCAGCGCCACCTCGGCGCCGCGGAGCAGCAGCCAGGCGCAGACCACGTCACCGAGCGCCATCAGGATGCGCGTGGTGTTGAGGCCGACCTTGTAGATGTTGCGCAGGTCGCCACCGGAGTTGACGTCCGAGGACATCAGGTCGTTGATCATCAGACCGACGAGGCTGTTGGCGTCGTCGAGCGCGGTCGCGAGGAGCGCACGCTCGTTCTTGAGACGACCGTTGCCGGCCTCGGTCTCCACGAACGCCTTGATCTCGTTGGCGAGGTGACCGAGCGCCTTGCCCTGGTCCTTGACGATCTTGCGGAAGAAGAAGTCCTGGCCCTGGATGGCGGTGGTGCCTTCGTAGAGCGTGTCGATCTTCGCGTCGCGGACGTACTGCTCGATCGGGTACTCCTGCAGGAAGCCCGAACCACCGAAGGTCTGCAGCGACTCGGTGCCGAGCAGCACCCACGAACGCTCCGAGCCGTAGCCCTTGACGATCGGGAGCAGCAGGTCGTTGACCGCCTCGGCCAGCTTGTCGTGCTCGCCGGACGCCTTCGCGATGGCGACCTTGTCCTGCCAGGTCGACGTGTAGATCACCAGCGACCGCATCGCCTCGGCGAACGACTTCTGGGTGATCAGCGAGCGGCGGACGTCCGGGTGGTGGGTGATCGTGACCCGCGGCGCGGCCTTGTCGGCGGCCTGGGTCAGGTCGGCGCCCTGGACACGCGTCTTGGCGTACTCGAGTGCGTTGAGGTAGCCGGTCGAGAGGGTCGCGATGGCCTTGGTGCCGACCATCATGCGGGCGTTCTCGATGACGTCGAACATCTGGCGGATGCCGTCGTGGACCTCGCCGAGCAGCCAGCCCTGGGCAGCTTCGCCGCCGCCGACCTGCGCGTCGCCGAAGGTGAGCTCGCAGGTGTTGGACACCTTGATGCCCATCTTGTGCTCGACGTTGGTGACGTAGACGCCGTTGCGCTCGCCGGTCAGCTCACCGGTCTGGTGGTCGAAGTGGTACTTCGGGACCAGGAAGAGCGAGAGGCCCTTGGTGCCCGGACCACCGACGCCCTCGACGCCCTTCGGGCGGGCGAGGACCAGGTGCATGATGTTCTCCTGCAGGTCCGACTCGGCGCTGGTGATGAAGCGCTTGACGCCGGAGATGTTCCAGGAGCCGTCCTCGTTGGGCGTCGCGAACGTCTTGCCCGCACCCACGTCAGAGCCCGCGTCGGGCTCGGTGAGGACCATCGTGGCGCCCCACAGGCGCTCGACCATGATCTCGGCGATCCGCACGTCGCGGGCCACACCGTTGGCGTTCTTGTAGACGACCGAACCCATCGACGGGCCGGTGCAGTACATCCAGATCGGGGCCTGCGCACCGAGGACCATCTCGCCGGTCGCCCACACGAGCGACGGCGGAGCGGTGGTGCCACCGATCGCCTCCGGCAGGCCGAGGCCCCAGAAGCCGGACTCCATCCAGGTGTCATACGACTTCTTGAACGACGCCGGCACGGGCGCGGTGTTGGTCTTGGGGTCGAACACCGGCGGGTTCCGGTCCGAGTCGACGTACGACGCCGCGAGGTCCTCGCGGGCGATGCGCTCGACCTCGCTGAGGATCTCGCGTGCGGTGTCGGCGTCCATCTCTTCGTAGATGCCGGTCCCGAGGTACTCCTGGACCTTGAAGAGCTCAAACAGGTTGAACTCGATGTCGCGGAGGTTGCTCTTGTAGTGGCTCACTGTCCCACCGTTTCTAGCTCGAAGTGAAGAGTGCTACTCGTCAGTAACTTAATGATACGGGGGGTGCTTGCTGCGGGCAAGCACGGGGCGGGTGGTTCTGCCTCACACCAACGAACCAGTCGCGAACTACTCCCGAACTACGCACTGACCAGGCACAGACCACTAGGTCGAGTGAATCGATCGAGCAATCTGACACACTTGGGTCCATGCGCGTCTCCGCGAAGTCCGACTACGCCCTGCGCGCCCTGATTGCGATGGCCTCGCGATCCGACGGGCGGGCAGTCAGCGCCGAAGAACTCGGCCGCCTGCAGGACATCCCCCACGGGTTCCTCCAGGCAATCCTCGCCGACCTCCGACGCGCCAGCATCGTGATGTCGCAGCGCGGCCAGTCCGGCGGCTGGCGGATGGCCCGCGAGGCCGACACAGTCTCGGTCGCCGACGTGATCCGCGCCGTCGACGGACCGCTCGTCTCCGTCTACGGCCTGCGCCCCGAAGCCGTGAACTACAACGAGTCGGCCGAGGTCCTCCAGCACGTCTGGATCGCCGCCCGCCGCGCCCTGCGCGAGGTCTTCGAGGACGTGTCGATCCAGCAACTCGCCGACGGCGTACTGCCGGAAGCCGTCACGTCCCGCACCGCCGACGAAGACGCCTGGCAACCGCATTGAGTTCTGGGACCCCCGGCCTGAGTTGAGGCTCATTCGCTCAGGCGGGTGACCGCGGGGCCAATCGGACGCACATGGTCCGCCGTGTGTTCGTCGCCCTCGCCCTTGCTGTCGCTGTCGTCACGCCGGCGGTCATCGGGTTGCCGGACACCGTCACCGTCGCGGCGCGCTGTGGCACGGGCAGCGACCTGAGCTGGACGCTGCCGGGCGCCTGTCAGCACGGCGACGAGGCACCTCCGGGGGTCGACCCGACCGAACCGGTCACGACGGCCGAACTGCGCACCCGCGAGGGCGGGAGCGAGGGCGCGTACGCCGCTGCCGAGGAGCTCGGCGTCCCCGCCCCCAGCGCGGTCGCTGCGTCCAGCCCGGCCGTGACGTGCGAGGGCGACGGTGTCGCCGGCTACCGCGTCCAGGCGATGTACGTCGTCGAGGCCGGCCGCACCAACCGCTTTGCGGCACTCCAGTCGAGCTTCCAGCTGTGGGCCGCAGGGGTCGACGACGTCGTCAACCGATCGGCGGCGCTGACCGGCGGCGTACGACAAGTCCGGTTCGTGACCGACCCGTCCGGCGGCACCTGTGTCGCTCGGGTCCTCAACGTCACCGTCCCGGCGGGAGCACTGTCGTCGTTCAACTCCAGCATCTCGGCGATCCAGGCGCTCGGCTACACCGACCCGAGCCGCAAGTACCTCATGTGGACCGACGCCACCGTGCTCTGCGGCGTGGCCTCGATGTATCCCAACGACAGTGACACGCAGGCCAACCCGAACAACGGCAGCTACGCGCAGTACGCCCGAACGGACTCGGGTTGTTGGGGCTTCGGCGACGGTGCCGCCCAGCACTCCGTGGAGGCCCACGAGCTCCTGCACACCCTGGGCGGTGTCATGAGCACCGCACCGCACGGCACGCGCGCAGGTCACTGCTGGGACGAGTCGGACACGATGTGTTACGCCGACGGCGGCGGGTTCTCGATGCAGCAGATCTGCCCGGCCGAGCGGGAGTACCTCTTCGACTGCAACAACGACGACTACTTCTCGACGTACCCCGACCCAGGCAGCTATCTCGACAGCCACTGGAACGCCGCCGACTCGCGGTTCCTGATCGGTGGCGGCAACGGCGCGGGCGGCGGCACGCCCGGCGCCCCGACGGTCCTGGGAGCGACGATCGCCGTGAACAACCCGGCCGTCCCGGGCCTGGCCACGCAGGCGTCGGTGGCGCCCTCGCTGCCCGCCGGCCGGACGGTGACGTCGGTGCAGTGGAAGTCCGCACGGACCGACTGCTCGTTCACGACGCCGACCGCGCTGCAGACCGAGGTCGCGTGTGGCGCGGCCGCTTCCGCCGCCACGACGGTGACGGCGACCCTCACCGATTCCTCCGGCGCGACCAAGGTGATCACCAGTCCCCTGACCTTCGCCACCGGCACCGCCCGCCCCGTCACGGTGAGCCTCGGCGCTGCAGGTCAGTGGCCCGCTGGCGGCAGCGCGTCGGTCTGCACCGGTGCCGCCTTCCCCCTCACCGCCCGCGTCGTCGACGTGGCAAGCGGTCAACCCATCAAGGGACTGGCCGTGCCGCTGACGAAGCAGACCGCGACCATGACAGCGCCCGCCAGCGCCGGCTCCCCGATCACGGCGGCGTCGGGCGTGGCCACGCAGAGCCAGACCGCAAGCGTCGCGACGACCTACCGCGGGCGGACTGCCGCCGGCACCGTCTATGCCGCGGGCGCCCAGGTCGCGCTGGCCGCCGCCCCGGCCCGTTGTACGACGGCGCTCTCCGCCAGCGTGAGCGACAACGACATCCACTACGCCGACCCGGTGACCGTGTCCGGCGCCCTGACCGCCGCAGTCGGCGCGACCCCCGTCGCCGCATCCGGCGTCACGCTCGCCGTACGCCTGACCACGGCGACCGGGACGGTCCTCACCCTCGGTTCGGCGAAGACCACCGCCGACGGCACCTATGCACTGGTGGTGAAGCCGACCGCGAGCGGAACCATTGCGGTGAGCCTCGCCGCCAGCACGGCCTACACCGCGTCCACCGCTTCGGCCGGTGCGATCACGGTCCGCATTCCCGCCACCCTGATCACGGGGGCGGTCGACAGGACCGACGTCGGCTACGGGCAGGCGGTGGTCGTCACCGGCACCCTGCGGCGCGATGCGGGCGGCGTCGTGACGGCGCTGGCCAGCAAGCCGGTCGCGGTCTACGTTGCGCCTGCGACCGGCGCGCCGGTGAAGGTCGGGTCAGCGACCACGACCGCCAACGGCACCTTCACCGCGTCCGTTCCGCTCAAGGTGAGCGGACTCCTGTACGTCGCCTATGCCGGCGCCGCCGGACAACCGGCCGCGCGGGCGGACATCGGCGCCGTCGTGTCGGGGACCTGGACCACCACCGTCACCGCTTCGAGGTCAGCGGCCTCGGTCGTCCTCGGTGGCTCGGTGACGATCACGGGATCCGTGACCCGCACCTACCTGGGCGCAACGCTTCCGGCGCCCGGACTCCGGGTGAAGGTGACCTTCCAGCCGACGGGTGGGTCGACGTCCACTCTGGTCTCGACCGTGACGACCACGACGGCAGGAACCTTCACTGCACGGGTCTATCCGAAGGCGAGCGGCACCTGGACAGCGACGCTCTCAGGGGTGGCCGGCTACGCCGACGACTCGGCTGACCCGCTGACGATCACCGTCAACTGACCGGCAGACGTCAGGCGACGTCGTCCAGCTTGCCGAGCTTGCGCTTGAGCTTGCGGCGCCGGCGGTCGAGTTCCTCGAGACGGACCTCGAGCGAGGCATTGCGACGCGAGAGCTTCTCCAGTTCGCGCAGGGCCTCGGGCAGCGACTGCACCGCGGGCGCGGCCTGCGGGACCACGTCGAGCCGCAGGGACGCCGTACCGAAGCCGACGACCTTGCCGAAGGCCTTCCAGACATGGGCCGGGTCCATGCCGTCGGTCTCGACGACATGCAACCGCTCGGGCTTGCGTACGGCGGCCGACCAGCGCGTGATCGCGTCGGACTCGTCGTCCAGGCCGGTCGTGATGACGACGTGGACCTGGTAGCCGGCGAGGGCGTCGATCAGGAGGGCGATCTGGTCCGCCGTGGCGGTGGCGAGCAGGGGCTGGCTGAACGCCAGGTCGGCGCGGGACTTCTGGGCGCGGCGAACCATCCGGGTCCACTGACCCTCGACGTCGGTGCGCTTGAGGCCCCAGGCCTTGTGGGAGCGGGTGAGCTCAACGGCCGCGCGGAAGCTCTCCGCGGGCGTCTGTGCAATCGAGGAGACGCCGAGTTCGACGAGTGCCTCGTGGTGGTGGGCGAGGGCGGGCTCGATCGCGTCGGCCGTGCCTGCCATCCCGACGTGAATCCACGCCTTGTGCTTCTTGGGCATGTCCTGACGGTCGCAGGGGCCGGTGAGCGCGACGTGAACCGATGGTGGCCGGAGGGCGTGCGCTGCATGTGCGGTCAGCCACTAGAACACGTTCTAGATTTTGTCTACGATGCTCCCATGATCACCTCCGACGCCATCGTCTGGAACGCGCCGAACGACCCGCACCCGGCCCGCGCCGCCTCCCAGCGTTCGTACTCCGCCGTCGCCAAGGGCGATCTGGCCGAGTGGCTGACCGCCTACGCCGAGGACGCCGTCATCGAGGACCCCGTCGGTCCGTCGATGTTCGACCCCGAGGGCGCGGGTCACCGCGGCCACGCCGGCATCTCGGCCTTCTGGGACAAGGCGATCGCGTCCATCGCGAAGTTCGAGTTCACGATCAGCGACTCGTTCGCGAACCCGGGCAGCAACACCTGCGCCAACATCGGCCAGATCCGGACGACGTTCCCGGACGGCTCGTCCGCAGTGACCGACCTGATCATGGTCTACGTCATCCACGACGACGGCCGCGTGAAGTCGATGAAGGCGTTCTGGGAGCCCGACCGCACGATGGCCAGTTTCACCTCGGCCTGAACCTGACGGCGTCGTACCAACCAAATTTGTCGCGACTCCCGTCGCGGGACGACAAATTCGGCTGGTGCGTCAGGCCGTGGCCTCCGCGATCCAGTTGACCAGCGGACGCAGCCGGCGCCAGTCCTCACGCACCCGGTCGAGCAGGTCGGCGGTGTGGATGAACGGTTCGAAGCCGTACTCCCGCATGCCGAGGACGGTCTTCATCCGCAGCAGGTCGATCCGCGGGTGCTCCTTGTCGTAGCCGCGCGGCACGGTCTTCAATCGGTCGCCCGCGATCCCGAAGCCGCCCCGCTCGAGGTCGCCCAGGATCCGCGCCAGGGCCGGACCGGTCTTGTCGTCGGCCATCGCTTCGCGCATCGCGGCCAGCCGCTCCCCCGCCATCTCGTAGACCCCGCCACCGACCCGCACGCCCGGCGCGGCCACCTCGACGTACCAACCCGTCGCGGGGCCGACGCCGACGAACGCACCCTGGTGGTTCTTGTACGGCGTCTTGTCCTTGGCGAAGCGGACGTCGCGGTACGGGCGGAACACCTTGGCCGCGCCGAACTCCTGCGCGAGCGCATCGGTCAGCGCCACCATCGGCGCCTTCACCTCGGTCGCGTAGACGTCCTTGTGCGCCTCCCAGAAGGACTTCGTGTTGTCGACCTCGAGGTCGTCATAGAAGTCGAGGGCAGCTTCGGGGAAGCCGGTGAACTCAGCCATGCCGGGCAGCCCTGCCAGGGACGGGGACCGGGACGTTCCAGCGCAGCGCGTGCTGGATGCCGACGACGATGGCCTTGTCGTTCAGCGGGTCGTCGGGGTCGTACCAGACCGTCGTGTGCTGCCCCTTCTCGATCGGGGCACGCGACGGGATCGTCACCCGCCGACGCACGACGTACGACGTCCCGTCCGCCCCCACGTAGCGGAACGTGCTGGTGGTGATCACGTTGCTCGCCTCGTCGAAGTCGTCCGGCTCCCAACCGGGATCGACGACGGTCGCGTCGACCGGCACGCCCCGCGCGATCAGCGCCACCTCGTGCGCGAACCTCTTGCGACGTGCAGCAACCCGGGCGCCGCCCACGAGCAGTGCCGCGGCTCCGACGACCCCCGAGATGATGGCCGCGACGACGTACCGGCCTTCGACGTCGAGCTCGACCACCGCGAACAACTGGCCGAGCGCGGAAGCCAGGCCGAACGTCCCCAGCGCGTGCCACAGGCCGAACTGGAGCGGGTACTGGTCCACGATCAGCGACCAGGTCAGCAGGCCGAGCACGGCGGCGACGCCGCCGCCGATGGTGGCCAGACCCGCCTCGTCACCCGCGATGTACGACGCCGGGCCGTCGCCGTACCCGTCGATGACCGTGCACCCGATGCCGTAGCCCGCGGCCACGCCACCGACCAGCAGCAGCAACTGCGCCGTCACGACCCAGAAGGGCCGAAAGGGGCGCGGTTCGAACGTGAAGGGGGGAGGTCCCGGTTCGGACATGGGAGACATCTAACCCGAAGAACGCGAGGAGCAGTGGGGCGAACGTGGAGCGGACGACGAGATTCGAACTCGCGACATCGACCTTGGGAAGGTCGCGCTCTACCAACTGAGCTACG
The DNA here is from genome assembly GCF_014108865.1 of Nocardioides sp. WS12. Classification (NCBI taxonomy): domain Bacteria; kingdom Bacillati; phylum Actinomycetota; class Actinomycetes; order Propionibacteriales; family Nocardioidaceae; genus Nocardioides; species Nocardioides sp. WS12. The sequence continues at coordinate 5,141,484 of NZ_CP053928.1, forward strand.
TCCGCATGCCCGGTCGCCCGAGCGTGGAGGATGCTACCCGATGGGCGCGAGGGCGGGACGCTTCGGTTCGACGGTGTCGCCGGACGATCGGCCCGTGACGCGGCGGTGCACCCAGGGCGCGACGTGGGTGCGGGCCCAGGCGAGGTTGGCCTGCCGCTGTTCCCGCGAGGACAGCACCGGCAGTTCGATCGGCGCGAGCGGCTCGAGGGTGTGCGGGATCCGCAGCGCGTCCAGCACCGCCATCGCGATCTGTTGGTGACCGACGGGGTTGAGGTGCAGGCGATCCTCGTCGAAGACCTCGGCGTGCGCCCAGCCGCGCATCCGCCACATGTCGACGACCGTGGCGTCGTGGCTCTCGGCGATCTCGCGCACCCACTCGTTGAAGATCGCGAACCGGCCGCGCATCAACTTGAACACGCCACTGTCGCGCGGGTCGGCGATGGTGAACATGACGACGTGCGCGCCCGAGGCCTTCAGGCGCGCGACGGCTGCGTTGTAATCGGCCGCGAGGGCATCGAGGTCGACCTTGGGCCGGAGTACGTCGTTGCCGCCCCCGTGGATCGTGACGAGATCGGGCCCCAGGGCGAGTGCTTCATCGACCTGCTCGGCGACGATCGCGGGCAGCTTGCGGCCGCGGATCGCGAGGTTGGCGTAGCCGAAGTCGGCACCGGCCGCGGCGGCATCGGCCGCGAGCACCTCGGCCGTGCGGTCCGCCCAGCCGCGCAGGCCGTTGGGACGGGTGTCGTCGGGGTCACCGACGCCTTCGGTGAACGAGTCGCCGAGGGCGACGTACTTCTGGAAAGTCACCGAGCCATTGTGCGTCGGAGGACCTGATCAGCCCAAAGGCCGAAGGACGAGAAGGGTCAGGCCCTCCTGCGGGTAAGGTGCCGTCGTGCTGCTCAGCGACCGCGACATCTCGGCAGAACTCGACGCCGGCCGAATCGCCCTGGACCCCTACGACCCCTCGATGCTGCAACCGTCGTCCGTCGACGTGCGGCTCGACCGGTTCTTCCGGGTGTTCGAGAACCACCGCTACCCGCACATCGACCCCGCCGAGGACCAGTCGGACCTGACGCGCGAGATCGAGCCGATCGGCGACGAGCCGTTCATCCTGCACCCGGGCGAGTTCGTGCTCGGCTCGACCTACGAGGTCGTCACGCTCCCCGACGACGTCGCCGCGCGCCTCGAGGGCAAGTCCTCGCTCGGCCGCCTCGGCCTGCTGACGCACTCGACGGCCGGCTTCATCGACCCCGGCTTCTCGGGTCATGTGACCCTCGAGCTCGCGAACGTCGCCAACCTGCCGATCAAGTTGTGGCCCGGTATGAAGATCGGCCAGGTCTGCTTCTTCCGCCTCTCCTCGGCCGCCGAGCACCCCTACGGCTCCGAGAAGTATGGGTCCCGCTACCAGGGCCAGCGCGGCCCGACCCCGTCGCGCTCGTTCCAGAGCTTCCACCGCACCAAGATCTGACCGCCCGCTTCGACGGACCGCGGCAGTCAGGTTAGGCTGCCCTTATGTCCACCGATCAGAACGAGTACGTCGCCACCCTCCCGCTGTTGCTCACGGAGGTCGAGGTGCGCAGCGCCAAACGGGTGTCCCCGTCGTTCGTTCGGGTCGAACTGGGCGGTGCTGCGCTCGGCGAGTTCGGCGTCGACGGACCGGTCTTCGACCAGCGGATCAAGGTCATCTTCCCCAACTCCGCCGGCAACCTGCCGGACTTCACCGCGGCCGACGAGTCCTGGTGGACCAGCTGGATGGAGATCCCCGAGGACGAGCGCGGGTCGATGCGGACCTACACGATCCGCGACGTGGTCGGGTCGGGCGAGGACACCCGCTTCGTCGTCGACATCGTGACCCACGCCCACGACGGCGCCCACGACGGCGCGCACGGTGACGCCCTCGACGGCGCCGGCAACGCGTGGGCCCAGCAGGCTGCGGTCGGCCAGCGACTCATCGTGATGGCGCCGCGCCGGGGCCACGACTTCGGCGGCATCGAGTGGTCCCCCGGCCAGGCGACCCGCCTGCTCCTCGTCGGCGACGAGACCGCGCTGCCCGCGATCCGCGGCGTCCTGCGCGACCTGCCGGCCGACGCGACCGGCGCCGCGTTCGTGGAGGTGCCCGTCGACGGCGACGTGCCGAACGACGTGACCACCCCGAACGACGTCACCGTGTCGTGGCTCCCCCGCAACGGCGCCGCCCGCGGCGAGGCACTGCACGCCGCCGTACTCGCGCACCTGACGGGTGAGGCACCCAACGAGGCGCTGATCGTGGCCGAGGACGAGATCGACCCCGACCTGTGGGAAACCCCCATCTACTCGTCGTCGGGCGAGGAGGTCGCCGAGGCGACCGCCGTACCGACGGGCGAGGCGCCGTACGCCGGCCTCTACGCCTGGATCGCCGGCGAGTCCAAGGTCGTCACCGGCCTCCGTCGCAAGCTGGTCAACGACCTCGGACTGGACCGCAAGCAGGTCGCCTTCATGGGCTATTGGCGCGAAGGCGTCTCCATGCGCTCCTGAGTCAGCGCACCGCCATCGTGATCGCCGAGGGGTACGTCGGGCCGGTATGGACCGTCACCGGCACCAACTGACCCAGCAGCGCAGTCAGCGGCGAGAGCAGGTGCGGGATGTCGAACGCCTGTACCGCGATCCGCAGCTTGTGGCCGGGCAGGATCACCGCGCCGGTCGGGAACACCTCGACATCGATGGGTGCGATCTCGTTGGGGGCAAGGTTCTTCTGCGCCGCCTTCGTGAACGGGTGGTACGGCTGCAGCAACTGGCCGCCCAGGTAGCGGGACCTGCTCGTGTCGAGCGCGCGGTGCGAGATCACCTGCCAGCCACCGGTGAGCCGACTGACCTTGCCGTCAGGCGCGACGTCCTCGATCGCGACCGAGAACATCCCGTCACCGGTGATCGATGACGCGTAGAGCCGCGCATTGATCGGACCCTGGATCCGCACCGCCTTGGTCACCGGCGCGGTGTCGAAGGTCAGGCCGCCGAGGTCGTTCAGCTTGTTGTCGTGGAAACAGGGCAGGTCGGCGAGCAACAGGTTCATGACACCGGCCGTCCACTGGTTGGCAGAACGGGTGCACAACCCGGTGACCGGGAGCGGCGCGACGATCGACTTGCCGGCCACCGGGGTCCCCGTGGTGAGCGCGCCGGCCTTGCCGCCGGCCATCGACGTCCCGGACAGGGCGTACTTCTTCGCCGTGAGGTCCGTGTCCATCCACTTGCTCTTCTTCACCCAGGCGCCGGAACCCTGTTCGAAGTAGGTGAGCGGGGCGATCGCGTCGAGCTTGCCGTCGATCCCCTTGATGTAGTGGTCGAACCAGCGCAACTGGAGTTCGGCGAGGGTGCCGTAGCCGGCCTTCGCGACCTCGGCGCCCGACGAACCCTGCAGGTGGTCCCACGGACCGAGGATGAACTTGGTCGGCACGCCGTTCTTCTGGAGCCGCTCGAAGTCGAGCGGCGTCCCGCGCTGGAACAGGTCATACTCGCCGCCGATCAGGAATGTCGGCACCTTCACCTTGTCGATGATCGAGATCGGTGAACGCTCGCGGTAGAACGGGCCGTCGTACGCCGACTCGCCGCCGAGGACCGCCTTGACCGCGAGCGGGAGCGTGAAGTTGAGGCCACCCATCAGGTGGTCGGTCGCCATCTTGAAGCCCGCGGCGGGCTCCTGGGCGCCGTACGCCGGCGGGATCACGCCGGTCGCGGTGACCAGGCCCAGCCACAGCGGAATGAAGCCGACATCGATCTGGCCGCCCGAGGCCACGACGTCGCGGTAGACGTCGGCGGCGGGCACCTGCGGGAAGATCGCCTTGAGTCCCGTGGGCTGGTTCGCGGCCGCGAACAACTGCGAGATACCCATGTACGACGGCCCGGTCATGCCGGTCTTGCCGTTGCTCCAGGGCTGACGGGCCGCCCAGTTCATGATCGCGCCCGCGTCCTTGCCCTCACGGGCCGAGAACGCTCCCCACTGGCCCTGCGAGGAACCGGTGCCACGGGCGTCGACGGTCAACTGCGCGTAGCCGCGCTTGACGAGGTAGTCGGGTCCGGAGCCGGCGAGGCCGCCACCACCCGACGCCATGACGGTCTTGTTGTACGCCGTGATCGTGACAATCACGGGCAGCTTCGTGAGGACCGGCTGGCCGAGCACGGCCGGTCGGACCAGGTCACCGCGCAGGACGACGCCGTCGTCCATCACGATCGGGATGTCCCGAGTGGTGACGGTGGCCTTGTACTGCTCAGGCCGCGGCTTCCACGGCGTCGGCGCGACCTGCGGCAGCGGTGCCGCGGCGAGGCGGTCCGTCGGCTGGGCGGAAGCGCCTGTCGCCGTACCCGCCGGCAGCAGGGTGGCAGCGGCGAGTACGGCGGTGAGTGCGGCCGCGGCAACGCGGGGCAGCGCTGAAGTCATGGGGGGTCCCTCTCCTGGATCTGCAGGGGACAACGAGGGACCCGTGACTGTCGTCACGCCAGGCGGTCGGGCTTCCGGCGAGCGGTCTTCACGCGGGCCACGAGGCGGCGTTGACGAGCCTTGCGCATGCGGTCGTCGAGGTCCTGACGGACCCGGGTCTCGGTGAGCATCTCGAACATTGCGTTCCTCCTCTCGTACGGTGGGGACTGGGGTGGGGACTGGGGTCAGGCAGGGATGAGGGCGATGTCGCCCGACATCGTCGTGGCACGCAGTTCCAGGTGCTCGACGCCCGGCTCGGGTTCGCCGACGGCCTGCAGCGTGGAGGTGATCCGGCCGCTCAGGGTGCTGACGTCGGTCCACACCGGCGTGCCGGCGGGTACGCCGACGCAGATGTCACCGGACGCACCCTTGGCGGTGATCTTGCCGCGGCGCGCGGCCCGGACCAGGACATCACCCGAGGCCGTCGTACTCGCGACATCGGACTCGGCCTCACCGATCTCGAGGTCACCGGAGCCGGTCTTCACGACGACCGGCCCGCGGGCGTGGGCGATCCGGATGTCGCCGGATCCGGTCGAGATCGACGCCGACCCACCGCTCCGGTTCAGCGCCACGTCTCCGGAGCCGCTGCGGATCTTGAGGTCCCCGGAGGCGCCGGCGATCTTGACGTTGCCGGAGCCGGTGTCGATGACGAGGGCGCCGTCGACCTGGTCGAGCACGGCCTCGCCGGACCCGCTCTTGAGGCGTACGTCGCCCAGCGGGCCAGACACGGACAGGTCGGCGCTACCGGTCTTGGCGACCAGGTGGCTGCCCTCGCCGGCGTGGATCTCGATGTCGAGGTGCTGGTCTCCACCGAAGAAGCCGGCGCGGTTCTTCGGAGCGATGACGCTGACCCGGTCGCCCTCCTCCAGGACCGTCACCTCGGCGGCGCGGGCGCCGTGCACGCGCACCTCGGTGCTGGTGCGGTCGGAGGTGGTGATCACGACGCGGCCGGAGCCGTTCTCGACGTACAGGTGGACGGGTGCGGGGGTGTCGAAGACGCGGGTGACGGGTTCGGACATGGCGTACTCCTCGTGTGGGGGTGCTCAGGGGTGGTGGGTCAGAGCCAGCCGGTCATCCGGCGATTGCCGCGCTTGCCCCCGAAGGGGAAGTCGCCACCGAAGGGCAGGCTCGACAGGTCGACGTCGACGTGGATCGCGTTGTCGCGGGTGGCGCCACGGATCAGGCTGACCAGCCAGGTGTTCAGCGACTGGCCGGCCTGCGCAGCAGCATCGTCCGCGCGGGCCTTGAGGGACTCGGGCAGCCGGAGGCTGACGCGAGCAAGCCCCTCGTCCTCCGCGCCCGGGGGCAGCGGCGGGGCGGGGGCGGCGGCGGGGCAGGGGGCTCCGGACGCATACCGGCGTCGACGACGAAGTCCAGCTCGCGCCCGTCGAGCCGTACGTCGACGCTGCCACTCGACATCGCCGCCGTGATCTCCGACGCGGCCTGGCTGATCGCCTCCATCACGGCAAGACGAACGGCCGGGTCGAGCGCGTAGCCGAGGCGTTCGGCGATCTCGCGCGCCTCGGGACCGGCGCTGTCCGCCGCGGCCAGGAGGTCGCGTCGAAGGCTCTCGACGAAGGGGGTGATGTCCATGTGCATCACTATGACGTCACGATGACGTCACTGTCAAGGCATCGTGGCGTCAACCCGCGGGAAGTGCTGGCACCACCAGCTGGACGCCGTAGATCTCGCCGTCAGGCCGGATCCACAACTCGACGACCGCACCGTCGTCACAGCCGACCAGATTCTTGACCTGGAGCCGGACGATGTCGTCGCCGGCCTGCGCGAACCGTTTCGGCAGCGACGCCGGGGTCGTGTCCCTCCGCCACGAACAGGTCGCCGGCCCGGCTGCGACGACGATGTCCCGCTTCTCCTGGAACAGCGCGCCGAGCGGGTCGATCCCGCAGTCGGGGTACCCGAGACCCGAGCACCCGGCCCAGCCGAATCGCTCCTCGGGCCTGTCGTTCCAGGGGGACGTGAACCCAGCGAGGAAGTTGCGGACCCGGTCGGCGAACCGGGGAACGTCGTCCTTGCCCCGCGCCCAGGCGAGGAACTCTCGGGCCGACTGCGCCCGGCCAGCGGTCGGTGGCTCGATCGGCGGCGGCGACGCGGCCGGTGCGCCTTCCAGCGACATCGAGATGACGTTGATGCGGCCTTCTCCGTCGTACGTCCAGAAGACGGACAGGCCCGGGCAGGCCGGTCGTCCCGCCGCGATGGTCAGGATGAAGGACGAGTGCGTGCCCGGACACTCCTCATCCACGACCAGCAGTTCAGGCGACACAGCCTGTCCGCCTCGTGTCCACGTGCGGGTCGCGAGGTCCCGGAGCAGCGCGGGAACGGCGTGACAGGTGGCGCCGTCGCACACAGTCCAGGCGGCGGCCTTCGGATCCGTCAGGTCAGCGGCGTCGACGGTGACACTGCGGTTGCTCTGCCCCGGACCCCAGAAGGCGAGCCGGACCTGGTCTGTGAACTCCGGCGCCGGCCCCAACCCGCGCGCGAACCGCAGCAGCTTCCAGGCGTCGAGCCAGGAGTCGTAGCAACCCTCGGTCCGTGCCGGCGCCGTCACCCACACGGTCACGGAGTCCCACTTCTCCGTCGGCAGCGGAGCCCCGGGGCCAGGGCTCGTGCCAGCCACGACGTCGCGCAGCGAGCAATCCGTCGGGCGCTCGACCACGTCCACCTCGACGCCGCGCGCCTCGAGGTCGGCCACGGCATCCGCCCGGTCGAAGCCGAGGTACGACGGCATCTGGCCGGCCTCAAAGGCGTGCTCCGTCTCCACCGGATCACCCGTCGGCCGCGGAGCCGGATCTGGCGACATACCGGCCTGCCGGCCCAACGCCCACGCTGTCAGGCCGACGACCAACACCAGGACCGCCGCAGCCGCCACCGGACTGACCCAGCGCCGCCGATGCAGGGCGTCCGGATCGGGCATGCCCGTGAGCGTCAGCGGCGCGTGCTCCACCACCTCCACTGTTGCCGCTGCATTCGCCAGGAGCCGCCGGGCCACGCCCTCGTCGATCGGGTCGGTCATGACGTCTCCTCGGCAGCGACGAGCGGGGCGAGCGCAGCCAGCGCCCGGGAGGTGCGGGACTTGACCGTGCCCGGCGCGACACCCAGCGCCAGCGCGGTGTCCCGTTCGGACAGGTCGGCGAAGTAGCGGAGCACGAGCACCTCGCGGTGGTCAGAGCTCATCGCGCCCAGGGCCCGACGCACGGCGATGCCCTCGGCCCACTCCGGGTCGGCGGCTGCCGTTTCCGGCAGTTCCTCCGTCGGCAGCTCGCCGTTCCAGCGACGGTTGCGGGCGTCGTACAAGGTCGTCACGAGGACGCGATGGACGTACGCATCGGGGTGATCGGCGCGGACCACCTTGCGCCACGAGCGGTAGCACTTCAGCAACGCGCTCTGCACGACGTCCTCGGCGTCGGCCGACGGGCAGCCCAGGAGGACGGCCGTCCGCACCAGCCGCGGGCGCCGCTGCGCGACGTACGTGCTGAAGTCCATCGGGCTCCTCGGAGTCGGGGTCACTCAGTGTGACCGCCGAGGCCTCCCGTTCGGTTCCGAACCAGCGGTTCACGCTCCCATCCACAGGCGCCGGGAGGCGCGGTGTGGGCGCAGGGCCTGCGGGAGACCTGATCGGGATGGACAACATCGACGGACTACTGGATCGCCAGGACGGAGTGATCAGCCGACGGCAGGCGCTGACGTGCGGGCTCACCCCCACCGATGTCGCCCGACGCCTGCGCAGGCGCGAGTGGACGCCCGTCCACGACGGCGTCTATGTGCTGCACACCGGGCCGCTGACCTGGCAACAGCGAGCCTGGGCGGCGGTTCTCGCATGCTGGCCCGCGGCGTTGTCGGGCGAGTCGGCCCGCCGAGCCCACGAGGGCCCGGGGCGCCGAGCAGGCAGCACCGATGCACCCATTGAGATCGTCGTCGCGCATCGGCGCAAGGCACGGGCACCCGACGGCGTGACGGTCACCCGGGCGCGCGGGTTCGAGCCGATCATCCAGTGGAACCTGAGTCCACCCAGGGTCCGGTACGACGAAGCGATCATCACGATCGCCGACGCTGCTCGCGACGACCTCGCTGCGATCGCCGTCATCGCGGACGCGTGCGGAGGCCGGCGAACCACGGCGACGCGACTCCTCGCCGCCATGGAGCGGACACCCCGTCTCGCTCGGCGGGTCTGGCTCTCAGGCATCGTCCGCGACGTGGCCGAGGGCTCCTGCTCGGTGCTCGAACACGCCTATCTCACGCGGGTCGAGCAGCCGCACGGACTACCGCGCGGCCTTCGGCAGGTCGTCGCACTCGATGCCGGCGGGCGCCGGATGTTCCGGGACGTCGTGTATGGCGGGGCTCGACCCCGCTGGCGTCAGATCGTCGAACTCGACGGACGTCTCTGGCACGACTCGACCGCTGCGCGCGATCGGGACATGGAGCGCGACCTCGACGCGGCGCTCGACCTCGAGGACACCGTGCGGCTCGGGTACGGGCAGGTGCTCGGGCGGCCTTGCAGGACGGCCGCGAAGCTCGGTCGGCTTCTGCAACTCAGGGGGTGGGCCGGTTCCGCGACTCCGTGCCCAGACTGCCAAAAACCAGATTGGGGAACTTCTGATCAAGCAGGCTGATCAGAAGTTCCCCAATACCGATCAGAGATCGAAGAGCGAACCCGTCTCGTTGATGTCCACGTCGGTGCGGGGCTGGTTGGCCTCGCCGGACGACGCGGCCGGAGGCGCCGCCGGGGCGGGCTTCTCCTCCGCAACAAGCTCTTCGGCAGCAGGCTCCTCGGCAGCAGGCTCGGCTGCTTCGGGCTCAGCCTCGACAACCGGCTCGGCCGCGGCAACCGGCTCGGCCTCGACCGGAGCAGCCACGGGGGCCGGCGTCGCTGCCGGGGCAGCCGGCTCCGGAGCCACGATGTCGAACAGCGACCCACCCGAGGGGATCTCCGCCGACGGCGTCGGTGCAGCAGCGGGCGCCGCGGGCGCGGCTGCCTTGGGCTCCTCGACCACCGGCGCCGGGGCGGGCTCGGGCTCGGCAGCCTTCTCCTCGACCACGGGGGTCGGGGCGGCAGCAGCCGGGGCGGGCTCGGGTGCTGCGATGTCGAACAGCGACCCACCGGACGGGATCTCCGCCGACGGCGTCGGTGCAGCAGCGGGCGTCGCGGGAGCAGCAGGCTCGGCGGCCTTGGCCGGTTCAGCGGCCTTCGGTGCCTCCGCGGCGGCCTCAGGTGCCGCAGGTGCAGCGGTCTCCGTCGGAGCGACGTCGAACAATGACCCACCCGCGCCCAGGTCCGCGACGGGCTTGGCCTCCGCCGGAGCCGGCTTGGCCTCCGCCGGAGCGGCAGGTGCCGGAGCGGCAGGTGCCGCGGCGGCGGGCGCCGCCGGAGCAGGGGTGTCGAAGAGCGAACTCGAGTCGTCGAACAGCGATCCGCCCGAAGCCGGCTTGGTCTCCGGCTCGGCCGCGGCCGGAGCCGGGGTGGCGGCCGGCGCGGGCGTGTCGAACATCGAACTCGAGTCGTCGAACAGCGATCCGCCCGAAGCCGGCTTGGTCTCCGGCTCGGCCGCGGCCGGAGCCGGGGTGGCAGCTGGCGCAGGCGTGTCGAACATCGAGTCCGGGTTGTCGAACATCGAGCCACCGGCCGGTGCAGCCTTGGCCTCGGGAGCGGCCTCGACTGCAGGCGCCACGGGAGCAACCTCGGTGTCGGCGGTCGCGGCGGCGATGGCGGTCCCGGCCGGCGAGGACGTCTTGGCCGCGGGAGCACTGACCGGCGTACCTTCGCCGGGCTTGAGCTTGGTGGCTTGCTCACCCTTGACCGACGCGAGCAGCATTTGCGCGACGTCGAGGACCTCGACCTCTTCGCGAGCCTCGCCATCGGCCTGCATCTTGGTGAGGCCGTCGGAGATCATCACGCGACAGAAGGGGCAACCGACGGCGATCTGGTCGGCCTTCGTCCCGACCGCCTCAGCGGTGCGGTTGAGGTTGATCCGCTCACCGATGGTCTCTTCCATCCACATGCGGGCGCCACCGGCGCCACAGCAGAAGGACTTCTCCTTGTTGCGTTCCATCTCGGCGAACTCGGCGCCGGGCAGGATCTCCAGGAGGTCGCGCGGCGGCGTGTAGACCTGGTTGTGGCGGCCCAGGAAGCAGGGGTCGTGGTAGGTGATCTTGCGTTCGTGCGCACCGGCCCCCTCGGCCACCGGGGTCAGCTTGCCCTCGCGCACGAGGCGGTTGAGCAGCTGCGTGTGGTGGATGACCTCGAGCTCGATGCCGAGCTCGCGGTACTCGTTCTTGAGGGTGTTCATGCAGTGCGGGCAGGTCGAGACGACCTTCTTCGCACGGGCCTCGGTCAGCGTCTCGATGTTCTGCTGGGCCAGGCCCTGGAACACGAACTCGTTGCCGGCGCGGCGCGCGGAGTCACCGGTGCAGGTCTCGCCATTGCCGAGTACGCCGAAGGAGACGCCGGCGAGGTCGAGCAACTCGGCCACGGCGCGGGTCGTCTTCTTCGCACGGTCTTCGTAGGCACCGGCGCAGCCGACCCAGAACAGCCAGTCGACCTCGTCGAGCGTCTCGATCGAGTCACCGACGACCTTGACGTCGAACGGCAGGCCCTTGGCCCAGTCGAGGCGGACCGTGGGCGACATGTTCCACGGGTTGCCCTTGTTCTCCAGGCCCTTGAAGAGGCCGTTGAGCTCGGAGGGGAAGTTCGACTCGACGAGCACCTGATAGCGGCGCATGTCGACGATGTGGTCGACGTGCTCGATGTCCACAGGGCACTGCTGGACGCAGGCACCGCAGTTGGTGCAGCCCCACAGCGCGTCCTCGTCGATGACGAAGTCGCCACCCTCGGGGTTGTAGAACCACTCGCCCTTGTCGGCGTCGGCGTTGCCGATGAGCACCTTGTCGGCCGCACCGTCGACGCCACCGGCAGCGGCGTACGCCTGCTCGCGCAGGGCCATCATCATCAGCTTGGGCGAGAGCGGCTTCTCGGTGTTCCACGCGGGGCACTGCGACTGGCAGCGACCACACTCGGTACAGGTGGTGAAGTCGAGCAGGTCCTTCCAGGAGAAGTCCCAGATGGAGCCGGCGCCGAGGACGGCGTCCTCATCGAGGTCATCGACGTCGTCGAGGGTGATCGGCTTGCCGCCGACGGTCAGCGGCTTGACGGCTCCGAGCGCGGTGCTGCCGTCGTCCTCACGCTTGAACCAGATGTTGAACCAGGCGGTGAAGCGGTGCCAGGCCACGCCCATGGTCAGGTTGGTCGAGATGACGATCAGCCAGATCATCGCGGAGGTGATCTTGAACATCGCGATGGCGAAGATGATGTTCTCGAGCGACCCGATGGAGTCGTGGCCGGTCGGGTAGAGGTTGCCGACGTACTGCGAGATCGGGAAGTGGGCACCGGTCGCGTGCTCGGCGTGCTCGCCGCCGTGGGCCTGGGCGAGGTTGTACTCGGCACCGCGGATGAACAGGATCGCGGCGCTCTCCAGGAGCACCATCGCCTCGACGAAGAAGGCCTGCCACATGGTGGAGCCGAAGAACCGGCTCTTGCGGCCGAGCTTCGAGGGCAGGTGGGTGAGCCGGTAGTAGATCAGCGGGATGATCGCGAGCGCACCGAGGAGGCCGAGGATCTCGGCGGTCCATTCGTAGACGACCCACTTGCCGATGATCGGGATCGTCCACTCGGGATCCCACAGCTGCGGGAAGGCCGCGGCAACCGCAGTGGAGAGGAAGAGGAACGCGGCGAACGCGAACCAGTGCAGGATGCCGACCCAGGTCCACTGGAGCATCCGCGTGTGGAGGAACGTCTCCTTGACCATGGTCACCGTGCGGCCGACGGGGTTGCCCATCCGGCCAGGAGCCGGCTGGCCGCGGCGGATCACGCCGAGCATCGAGCGAACGGCACGGGTGGTCAGCGCAATCGCGACGACCGAGACCGCCAGTGACACCACGATCGCAATGGTCTGGAAGGACATCTCGAACAGCTCCTCGTCCACAGGGGGCTCAGCGTGCGCACACGAGTGCGCGCGTCGAGCCTATTGCCACCGGCCGGTTTCGCGGATGAAAGGCAACCCTTACCCGCGCCGCCCGCAACAGGCTCGCGCCCAGCATCTTACCGGTCGGTAACTTGCCCCGGGACGTGACGATCGCCTCAGGAGATGGTGAGTGCGGTGACCTTTCCGGCGGCCGAGAAGGTGACCGTCACGGGCACCCGGGCCCGGGTCGACGTCTTCGCGCAGAAGACGTACGACGTCCCGCGGCGCTGGTAGGGCTGACCGACGGCCTTCAACACCGACCCGGTCGTCATCCCGACCTTGACCACCTGCTGCACCGTGCTCGTGCTGGGGCGCAGTGCGGCGTTGCGGCACGAGTCGGCCTTGATGCCGGAGGTCCGCTCCCACATCTGCAGGTACGCCTCGGCGCCGCGCGCCATGTCGTCGACGATCTTGCTGCCGTCGCCAGCCTGCTGCTTCTCCGCGACCTGGCGCAGGTCCTCGACCCAGTCCGGGTAGAGCCCGTACTGCGCGACACCGTCGACGTTGATGTCCCAGGTGCGCTGGCCGGCCTGCTGCTTGCCGATGCTCACCCCGCCGAGGCCCGTGAACGGGTAGCGGACCGGGTTGGTCACGCCGGCGCCGCGCGGGTTGCCCTGCGCACCGAGGCCGTTGATGTCCGCCCCGAAACCGAAGCCGAAGTAGTAGCGCGGGTCCGCCCAGCCGAGGTGGCGGCGCCACTTCTCGACGAAGCCGGTCGAGTCGCCCGCGTACGGCGTGATGAAGCCGCCGGCCTTGTAGATCCGCGGGTAGGTGTCGGGCGTGGACCACGAGTGGCTGGAGATCACGCCCGGGTAGCGGAGTTCCTCGATCACGTCCATCGACGCCGCCCGCGCCTTCACGGAGAGGTGGTCGGGGTCGAACACCATCTGCCGCTGGGCCAGGCCCTTGATCGTGTGCACGCCCAGGTCCGTCAGGCCGCGCTTGTTGCAGTGCGCTGGCTGGGGATACAGCGGGAGCGCCGGCAGGACGCCGAGGAGTTGGCCGATCGCGCCGAACAGCGCGTCCTGCTGGCCGGCGGTGATGTCGGGCAGCGTGATCTGCGGGTTGTCGGCGGACTCCCCGTCCGCGGGCTCGCAGTGCTCCATCGCCCAGAACGACCCGGTCTCGAGGAAGTTGGCGGCGTTGACGACGACGCCCACCTCGCCGGCGTCTCCGGCCACTCCGGCGAGCGCGTTGTCGAACTTGTTGACCAGCTCCATTTGGCGAACACCCAGCGCGTGCATCTCGTTGAGGTTCGCGTCGATCTCCGCCGTCGTACACGCGGGGAAGTCCTTGCCAAGCAACTTCTTGTAGGTGCAGCCGAACGGGATGGAGGTCTCGATCCCCATCACCACGGCCATCTTCCCGGAGTTGATGACACTCCGCGCCGCGAACGGGTCCTTCACGATCCGGTAGAAGCCCTTGCCCGGGCCACCGAACTGGGCGTCGATGTAGGACTGCATGGTCACCATGTCGGCGGCCTGCAGCCGGATCGAGTCCATGTCGTCGCAGGAGTTCTTCTTGAGCGGATAGAGCTGGCACAGCTTGTTGTTCTCGACGAGCAGGTTGACGAACAACCGCTGGCCGCCGCGCCAGGCCCGCTCCAGCCAGCGGTAGTACGTGCCCTCGTGGGTCAGCGACTCCGGCGCCGGCCAGTCCTTGAAGGTCGGCCAGCCCACCGGGTCATGGGACGCCTTCCCGGACAGCACCGCTTCGAGCAGCGCTCCGTTGCCGCCGGTGGCGGTGTGGTCGGGGCAGTCGACCAGGGCGTACGGCGCTCCGTACTGGTGCCAGGGGCGGCCACAGTGCACCTTGCCGCCGAGGAACTCGAAGGCCATGCCGTGGGTGTGGGCGTCCACGAACCCGCGCACTTCCTGGTACGACGACGCGCCTGCGAACGGGTCGCCGGAGATGTTGATGCCCGCCTCCGGGTACGCCGGGCAGCCGGTCGCGAGGGCCAATTGGAAGGGCGTGCCGGCGCTGCTCCCGGCGAGCTTGCCGCCGGACACGACCGTGAGTTGCTTGTCGGCCGCGATCTGGAAGAGGAAGCCACCGACCACCTTCGTGACCGTCCAGTCGGCCGCCGGGGTCGGCTTGGCTGCGATCGCCACCGAACCGTTCGTCGCCAGCGTCACCTCGCCGGGCTCGGTGTGCAGCAGGTAGCCGCCCAGCCGGGTCGCCTTGAAGTAGAACCGCGCCGCGGACGCCAGCGGGACCGCGGTGGCGCCGAGGACCGTCCCGGTGCGGGTGACGTAGCGCCCGGACGCGGTCTTCAAGGTGTAGCACCCACCGGCCATGGCGTAGCGGTCACCCGGCACGGCCTGGCGCGACGGGTAGGCCGGAACCTTCACCAGCACAGGGTCGGGGAGTGCCCGCTCGCGTTCGACGTAGGCCTCGGAGGCGGTCCGCTCGAGCGAGGTCGTGGGATCGACCACGTTGTCACCGACGGCCAGACCGCGGGACACGTCGTTCTTCGTGGCGGGGTCGTTGTGGTCGTGCGCGGGCAGCACGGAGTCGTCGTGGGGCAGGCCGCGGTCGGACCGGGCCTGCTCCGATGCGACGGCCAGGGTCGTCGTACCGCCGCCGGAGGCGACGGGGATGGCGAGGGCCGTCCCGATCACGGCGAGGGCGGCGATCACGGCGAGCCCGACGCGCTGCCCCGAGTTGCCGGCTTCCGGCTCCCGACGTCGTTCGATCATCACGACTGATCTCCGTTCCCCGGCACTCTGGATGTGCCTGCGCTCACACTGCCAACGAGCGAACGTAGCCGTTGCTACGCCAAATGTGAACCCCGTTCATGTTTGCCGTCCCCGGAGACGGGGTGGGGCGGGCAGGCATGATGGCGGCACGGATCGGGGAAGGGACCTCCATGACCAGCACCACGCGCGCGCTCGGCGCGCTCTCCGCGCTCGCGCTCACCGCGGCGCTCGCCGGCTGCAACGGCGGCGGCGAGATGAAGCAGGCCCCCGACGCATCGCCGTCACCGACCCTGACGACCCCGACCGAGCCGAGCAGCACGACGCCGGCAGGCGCCACGGACCTGGCGCTGGCCGAGAGCGAGACCCGGGAGGACTCGGTCTATCCGGAGGTGGGCGACCCCCTGGTCGATGCCCTGAGCTACGACCTCGACCTGGACTGGGACCCGGTGGCGGACACGCTCACCGGCCAGCAGACGCTGGTCTTCCGCGCGACCGCCGACGCCGACCAGATCCCGCTGGACTTCAACCAGGACCTGAAGATCTCGGCCCTGACCGTCGACGGCAAGGACGCGCAGCACACGATCGACGGCTACCACCTGACCGTGGACGCGCCGATCACGAAGGGCAAGCGGTACACCGTCGAACTGTCCTACGCCGGCGTCCCGAAGCCCGCGCCCGCGCCGAGCGAGCGGTCCGACTTCGCGACCGGCGTCGGCTGGAACATCACCGACGAACACGAGACGTGGACCGTGCAGGAGCCGTACGGCGCCTTCACCTGGTACGCAGCGAACGACCAGCCGGCCGACAAGGCGTTCTACGACTTCAGCCTCACCTCCCCGGACGCGATGCAGGGCGTTTCCAACGGCGTGCTCACGTCGTCGACCAAGGCCGACGGCCGGACGACGAACACGTGGCATCTCGCGGAGCCCGCGTCGTCGTACCTCGTCACGGTGGCGTTCGGAGACTTCCAGCGCACCGACCTGAAGTCGAAGAGCGGCGTGCCGATCCAGATCTGGACCGACCCCGACGGCGCGGCGCTGCCCGGGGGCCTGGCCACCACGCCTGACGCGATCGACTGGCTCGAGAAGTACCTCGGCCCCTACCCGTTCGACACGTTCGGCATCGTCGTCGTCAACAACGAAAGCGGCATGGAGACGCAGACCATGGTCACGCTGGGCGACTCGGAGTACAGCCTCTCGCCGGCCGTCGTGGTGCACGAGGCCGCGCACCATTGGTACGGCGACACCGTCTCCCCCGCCGACTGGTCGGAGGTGTGGATGAACGAGGGCATGGCGATGTACCTGCAGGGCATGTGGGAAGCCGAGCAGGAGGGCCGCACCGTCGTACAGAAGATGGATGAGTGGGCCGCCTTCGAGACCACGCTGCGCGACGCCGCAGGGCCGCCGGCGGACTACGACCCGAAGAAGTTCGGCGACGGCAACATCTACTTCGGACCCGCGCTGATGTGGCAGGAGCTACGGGAGAAGATCGGCGACACGAAGTTCTTCGAGGTCCTCAAGGAATGGCCGGCCTCGCAGGAGAACGGCAACGCGGACCGCGAGGAGTACTGGGCCTGGATCGAGGAGAAGACGGGCGAGGAGCTCACGTCGTTCTTCGAGGACTGGCTGCTCGGCGAGCAGACACCGTCGCGCTGACCCTTCCCGAAGGGCCTTCCCGCAAAGGTGGAACACGTTCTACTCTCTCGGGATGCGCATGCTCCGCTCCGTGGTGGCCTCGGGGGCCGCGACCGTTCTCGCCCTGACCCTCGCCGCGGCCCCGGCGACGGCTGACGTCCTGCCGATCCCGTCGCTGCCGACGGACCTGCTGGTGCCGAGGTTCATCGGCGCCGCGGTCACGCCCCAACCGCTGGCCGCACCGCCGGTACCGCAGAACCCCTTCCTCGCGCCGAACGGCCGCAGCAGCATGCACAACGACGCGTACAGCACCGACGCGTACGCCGTCTCCGGGCCGACCGGCCGCTCCCTCACCGTGAAGTCGGCGACGTACGGCGTCCGCGAGTGCGCCACGATGGCGTTCGACTCGCACGACCGGATCGTCGGGCTGTGCGGCGGCCTCGAGGGCTTCACCATGATGGTGATCGACCCGGTGACGCTGAAGACGATCTCGCAGATGCGGGTCTCGCAGCGCGACTTCACCAGTGGCGCGAACCCGCTGACCGACATCTGCGGTGGCACCTACTTCTTCCTCGACGGCCAGGACCGGGCGTACGCCACGACCACGCGCTCCTCCATCGCCGAAGTCAGCGTCACCGCCGCCGGCGGACTCGTGCAAGGCCGTGAGTGGCCGCTGGCCGCGCACCTGCCCGACGGCGACTGCCTCGTCGCCACCGGCGTCGACTGGTCGGGCCGGGTCTGGTGGTTCAGTCAGCAGGGCGTGATCGGCACCCTCGACCGCAAGACCGGGGCGGTCCACGAACTCGCCCTCGGCGGCGGCGAGGGCATCTTCAACTCGGTGTCGACCGACGAGACCGGCGGCATCTACTTCGTCACGACGCACCAGACCTATCGGGCCGACGCCGACAGCAACGGCGTCCCCCACATCACGTGGGCGATCCCGTACGACCGCGGCAGCGTCAAGAAGCCCGGCATGCTCTCGCAGGGGTCGGGGACCTCCCCCACCCTGATCGGCGAGCGCTGGATCGCGGTGGCCGACAACGCCGACCCGCAGAGCCACGTCCTGGTCTACGACCGCCGCGTCGGCGTGACCGATCGCCTGCACTGCTCCGTGCCCGTGCTCGCGGATGGCGCCAGCACGACCGAGAACAGCCTCGTCGCAGCAGGGAACTCGCTGATCATCGAGAACAACTACGGGTACGCCGGCGTGCAGTCCACGCTGCTCGGCAAGACCACGACCCCCGGCGTTTCCCGCGTGATGATCGAGGACGACGGCTGCCACGTCGCCTGGACCAACCCCACCTCCGCGCCGACCTCGGTCCCGAAGGCGTCCCTCGGCAACGGCCTCGTCTACGTCTACTCCAAGCCGAAGCGCGCCGACCTCCTCGACGCCTGGTACGTCACGGCGATCGACATCCGCACCGGCAAGACCGCCTGGAGTCGCCTCACCGGCACCGGCATCCAGTGGAACAACCACTACGCCGCGATCTACCTCGGCCCCGACGGCACGCTGTACGTCGCCACGCTGATCGGCCTGGTCCGTCTGGCCGACGGCTGAGGGGCGCTACTCCCAGAGACAGGAGAAGGTCGAGGTGAAGATGTCGGCCAGGATGCCGGGCTTCACCTTGCCGTTGCCGTCCTCGACGAGCATCAGGTCGTCGTCGATCAGACCCTGCTCCTGAAGGCCGTCGACCCCGTGCTTCTTGACCAGTTCGCGGGCGGTGCAGTCGGCGTCATCGGCGTCGAGGTCGGCCTCCTCCGCGAGGGTCTGGGCAATATTGGCGATCGTGGTCTCCTCGCGGGAAGCGAGCAGGCCCTGGGGCGTGGTCGGGTCGGTGCTGGTGTCGGTCCCCGCACTCCGGTCGCCGTCGTCGCCGCGGCCGATCAGCACCGCCGCCAGCGCGATCAGTACGACGAGCGCGGCGATGCCCCCGACGGTCGCAGCGATCACAGCGGCTGACCTGCGCGGCCGAACGGACGTCGTACCGGGGAGAGACCGGAGGTCGTCGCGGAAGGCGGCGGCCGACGGATAGCGCTCGTGGGGATTCTTGGCGAGGGCCGTGCGGAGCACCCGGTTGAGTTCGCGGTCGAACGCCGTACGGCCGGTCGACTGCGGGATCGGTGCCCCGATGTGGGCCTCGACGACCTGGTAGTCCGTCGTGCCGACGTACGGCGCCCGGCCGGTCAACGTTGCCCAGAGCAGGCAGCCGAGCGAGTAGACGTCGCTCACCGGGCCAGCCGGACGGCCCTGGTGCAGCTCAGGCGCCATGTAGCTCGGGGTGCCGGCGACGACACCACCGGTCGCGCTCTGGTCGGCCCCGATCTGGCGCGCGATCCCGAAGTCGCCGAGATAGGCAAACGTGTCCGTGCCGCGATTGCGGAGCAGCACGTTGGCCGGCTTGATGTCGCGGTGCACCAGCCCCACGCGGTGCGCCTCGGCGAGACCGTCGGCCACCTGCGCGATCAGGTCGACAGCGACCGCGGGCGGCGGCGGGCCGTGACGTCGCAGCGTCGCGCCGAGGTCACCGTCGGGGATGAGTTGGCTGGCGATGTAGAGCTGGCCGCCGACCTGGCCGTGCGCGAAGACCTGCACGACATGCGGTGAATCCAGCGACGCCTGTGCCTGCGCCTCCCGGACGAACCGCGCCCGGAAGCCGGGGTCCCCGGCCAGGGCGCTGGTGATCACCTTCAGCGCGACATTGCGGTGCAGCGTCGTGTCCACCGCTTCGTAGACCGTGCCCATGCCGCCGGCGCCGAGCTCGCGCACGATCCGGTACGGACCGAGCAGCTCGCCCGGGGGCAACGCGGCAGGGTGGGGTGGCAGGGACACGCAGTCGTTCTACCCCGGTGCCCCGGGCCTAAGCGAACCGTCCTCCACAGTCCCTTGCTGGTCAGAGGAGGTTCGTCAGAAGAGGAGGGCGGTGGCAGGGTCGCTGACGATGCCGGCCACGTCGGCCAGGAACTGCGAGCCGGTCGCACCGTCGACGTGACGGTGGTCGAACGACAGCGACAGCGTCATCACCTGGCGCGGAACCACCTGGTCGCCGACCACCCACGGCTGCGGCTTGATCGCGCCGAGGCACAGGATCGCGGACTCGCCCGGGTTGATGATCGGCGTACCGCTGTCGACCCCGAACACCCCGACGTTGGTGATGCTGAAGGAACCACCGGCCATCTGCGCCGGCTGGGTGCGGCCCTCACGGGCGGTTGCCGTCAGCGCTTCGAGCTCCTGCGCGAGCTCCACCAGCGAGAGCGCGTGGGCGTCCTTGATGTTCGGGACGACCAGGCCGCGCGGTGTCGCGGCAGCGATGCCGAGGTTGACGTAGTGCTTGAGCACGACCTCCTGGGCGGCCTCGTCCCACGTCGAGTTCACCAACGGCGTACGACGAAGGGCGAGCACGCACGCACGCGCCACGACGAGCAGCGGACTGACCTTGAGCCCCTGGAACTCGCGGCGCTCCTTCAACCGGGCAACCAGCTCCACCGTCGCGGTCGCGTCGATCGTGATCCATTCGGTGACGTGTGGCGCCGTGAACGCGGAGGCGACCATCGCGTTCGCCATCTGCTTGCGCACGCCCTTGATCGGCTCACGGGTCTCGCGGCCTCCGGAGGTTTCGAGTTCGCGGGTCGAGCCTGTCGAGACCACCTCAACCACCGGCGCACCGTTACCGGCGGCGGCGAGCACGTCGTCCTTGCTGACCGTGCCCTTCGGCCCGGTGGGGACCAGTGCCGTCAGGTCGATGCCGAGGTCGCGGGCGAGGCGCCGGACCAGCGGCTTGGCGAGGGCGCGGACCGCGCCGGGTGTCGCGGGGACGGGAGCGGGGGTTTCCACGTCGCGGGTCGAGCCTGTCGAGACCCGGGGGCGCCGCTTGAGCGCACGGGTCTTGGGGCCGTACCCGACCAGCGTCGCGTTGCCCGTGGGCGGGATGTTCGTGTCGATGACCTCGGGCCCGCGCGTCGCCGGCGCCGTGGTGGCCGCGGAAGCTTCCGGGGTGGCCGGCTGCACGGGGGCTGGCGGAGCCACGGCCCCCTTCTCGCCGATCTGGATGATCGCCGTACCGACTTCGACCATCTGCCCCTCGCCCACCAGGAGCGCCAGCACCTCGCCGGCGTAGGGCGAGGGCAGTTCGACGATCGACTTGGCCGTCTCGATCTCGACGATCACGTCGTTGATCGCGACCACGTCGCCCACCTTGACCCGCCACGCAACGATCTCGGCCTCGGTGAGGCCCTCGCCGACGTCGGGGAGCTTGAACTCGTTCACACCAGTCATCGCGGAAATCTCCTCAGAACCCGAAGGTCCGGTCGACGGCATCGAGCACACGGTCAAGGTCGGGGAGGTAGGCCTCCTCGATGCGCGCCGACGGGTAGGGCGTGTCGTAGCCCGTCACCCGCAGCACGGGTGCTTCCAGCGAGTGGAAGCACTCCTCGGTCACGCGGGCCGAGATCTCGGCGCCCACGCCCAACGTCATGTGGGCCTCGTGGACGACGACGAGGCGACCCGTGCGTCGTACGGACTCGAACACGGGCACCAGGTCGAGCGGGGACAGCGTACGCAGGTCGATGACCTCGATCGATCGGCCTTCCTCGGCGGCAACGGTGGCCGCGTCGAGACAGGTCGACACGGTCGGGCCGTAGGCCACGAGGGTCGCGTCCGTGCCTGGCTTCACGACGCGCGACTGCCACAGCGGCGCGGGCGTGGCCAGTTCGTCGACCTCACCCTTGGCGGAGTGATAGAGCCGCTTGGGCTCCAGGAAGATCACCGGATCGTCGGACCGGATGGCCTGCTGGATCATGCTGTAGGCGTCAGCCGGGTTGGAGCACGCGACGACCTTCAGGCCGGGCGTGTGGACGAACTGCGCTTCGGGGGACTCGCTGTGGTGCTCGACCGCACCGATGCCGCCACCGAACGGAATCCGGATCACCATGGGCATCCGCACCTTGCCCTGGGTGCGGAAGTGGAACTTCGCGACCTGGCAGACGATCTGGTCGTAGGCCGGGTAGACGAAGCCGTCGAACTGGATCTCGACGACGGGGCGATAACCGCGCATCGCCAGCCCGACCGCCGTACCGACGATGCCGGACTCGGCCAGCGGGGTGTCGATGACCCGGTCGTCTCCGAAGTCCTTCTTCAGGCCGTCGGTGATCCGGAAGACACCGCCAAGGGTGCCGACGTCCTCACCCATGATGAGGACCTTCTCGTCGTCCTCCAGCGCCCGCCGGAGACCGGAGTTGAGCGCCTTGGCCAGGGTCATGGTCGTCATACGGACACCTCTTCGTACGCGGCGACGTGGGCATCGAAGATGGCCTGCTGGGCCGCGAGCTCGGCGGTCTGCTCGGCGTGCACCATCGTGAAGATGTCGCGAGCGACGGGGTCGGGCAACGCATGGCACTCGCGGCGCATCCGCTCACCGAGCGCGTCGGCCTCTGCCGCGACCTCGGCCACGAAGTCGTCGTCCGCGAGGCCGTTGCGACGGAGGTAGGCCTCCACGCGAGCGATCGGGTCCTTCAGCTTCCAGTGCTCGACGTCGTCGCTGAGCCGGTAGCGGGTCGGGTCGTCGGTCGTGGTGTGTGCGCCCATCCGGTACGTGTACGCCTCGATGAACGTCGGGCCCTGCCCGTCACGGGCCCGCTGCAGTGCCGCCTGCGTGACGGCGTACGTCGCCAGGACGTCGTTGCCGTCGACGCGGATGCCGGGGAAGCCGAAGCCCTGCGCGCGGCGGTAGAGCGGGATCCGCGACTGGCGCTCGAACGGCTCGGAGATGGCCCACTGGTTGTTCTGACAGAAGAACACCACCGGGGCGTTGTACGACGCCGCGAACACGAACGCTTCGTTGACGTCTCCCTGCGAGGTGGCTCCGTCGCCGAAATGTGCGACGACGGCGGTGTCGCGCTCGGGGTCGCCCGTCCCCACCGCACCGTCGCGCTGCACGCCCATGGCGTAGCCGGTCGCGTGGAGCGTCTGGGACCCGATGACGATGGAGTAGATGCCGAAGTTGTGCTCGTAGGGGTCCCAGCCGCCCTGGTCGACGCCACGGAACATGGCGAGCAGGCGCACCGGGTCGACGCCGCGGCACCAGGCGACGCCGTGCTCGCGGTAGGTCGGGAACACGAAGTCCTGCGGCGACAGCGCGCGCCCGGCGCCGATCTGTGCGCCTTCCTGGCCGAGCAACTGGGCCCACAGGCCGAGCTCGCCGTGGCGCTGCAGGGCGGTGGCCTCGATGTCGACGCGCCGGACCAGGGTCATGTCGCGGTAGAAACCGCGGATCTGGTCGGCCGGGAAGTCGCGGTCGAAGGTCGGGTGATGGACCCGCTCCCCCTCCGGGGTGAGGAGCTGTACGAGCTCGGGGTCAGCCTGATCAAGGGCCGGTCCGAAGACAGGGTCGGTCATCACGCCACTCCTAGTTTCAGTGGCCGTCGGGGTCGCCGCGGCACTGGTCCAGTCATTTGATGGGCCGAATCTGTCACAGGGATGGCGCGACCGTGATCCGAACCACTCTGTTCGTCACGATACTCGCCTGTCCCGCGCCGGGCGGGACGTGCGAACAGGCCCCGTGTTCGGTCCCGGGTGACCTGTCGGGCTACTTCTCGACGTAGGTGTAACCGCTGACCAGCCAGGAGCCCGACGTGCCGTCGAGGATCCAGGTCGATTCGAGGGTCTTGCCGGTGTTCGGGGCGTAGACGTCGCCGGTCACGGTGGAGACCGGACCGAAGGTCGTGGGCTCGTCGAAGGTGTACTCCGCGTTGGACATCTCGAGGCTGCCCGCGCTGGCTTCGCAGCCCGCCTGGTCGGTGAACTCGCTCGAGAAGTACGTCGGCGTGGTCAGGCCCTGGACAGCGAGGCAGTCGCCCTCGAGCAGCGAGTCGAGGAACGCCTGTGCGGTGATCTTCGGGTCCTCGCTCGGGGACTCCCCGAAACCGGAGGATTCGCTCGGGTCGTCGGTCGGCGTGGACTCCGACTCGGAAGCCGACGCCTCGTCCGACGGGGAACTGGACTCCGAGGAGTCGTTGTCCCGGGCCGAGTTGTCATCACCGTCGTCGTCGTTGCCGAGCACCAGGAAGAGCACCACGGCACCGGCCACCACGAGCGCGAGGACACCGGCGATGATGCCGATGATCAGGCCCTTCTTGCCACCACCGCTCGGCGGCGGGGCGCCGTACCCACCGGGCGCGCCGGGGTAGCCCGGGCCACCGGGGTAGCCGCCGCCGGGAGGTCCCGGCTGCTGGTAGCCGCCCTGGGGCGGGTACCCACCCTGGGGCGGGTACCCACCCTGCGGCGGGTAGCCACCACCCTGGGGCGGATAACCACCCGGAGGTCCGTACGGCGGCTGGGGCGGCTGGAGGCCGCCACCTTGCGGCGCGATCTGCGTGGGGGGTTGCTCGCCGGGCTGTCCCGGGCCAGGGAACTGGTTGCTCACACCCCGAGCCTAGGGAGCCTGAGCGTCCCACGCATCACTATTGGGCATGTCGTCGTGCCGACGTCGCGGCCAGAGGGACAGGCCGATCAGCACCAGGCCGACCGGCAACGCCAGCAGGAAGCCCTTCGCGTACGGCGACAGCGAGCCCGTCATGGTGTCGACCATGATCCGGGCCATCTCCTGCTGCTGGGAGCCGATGCGGTCGGCCACGAACTCGCCCACCGGGTCGGTGGCCAGTCGCACCAGAGCCGCGGCCGCGGCCACGCCGAGCAACGCCAGTCCGGCGATCCGCACCCGCCCGCGCCACCCGGCGGCGACCAGGATCGCGAGGCCCACGAGCCCGGCCCAGACGAACGGCAACCAGCCGGCCACCCGGTCGGCGCTGCGGTAGGCGGGACCCGCATCGGCCACGCGCGAACGCGGCGCGACCGCCACCTCCAGCGGGAGGGACGGCAGTCGCGCAATCGGGATGCCGCGCTCCTCGAGCATCAGCAGCACCTGGGCGAGCAGCGGAGCGGCGTCGACCGTGAGGTTGCCGTCCGGCGAAGCGTCCGGGTCCTCGAGCAGCACCATCACGTCGTGGTGCAGGTCATCGTTGGCCTTGGTCCAGAACTCCGGGAAGTCCGGGCTCTCCACCACCTCGGTGGCTGCGGTGCGCGCCCACTGCGTCACCGCATCCGGCAACCCGACCGGGATGTGCGTCTGGAGGGCGGCAACGGCACCCGTGGCCGCCGCGTCGGCGAGGACCCGCTGGACGTCGGGGTCGGTCGCGAGCGGCGCCACCGTGGCGACGTACTCCTGCTGGTCCTCGACCTTCGCGTTCAACCACGCAGTGGCGATCACGAACGGCGCCACCACGGTGGCGACGAGGACCAGCAGTACAGCAGTCGTGAACCTCACGCTTGCGAGATCACTCGTCGTCGGTGGAGAAGCTCGGGTCGACCTTCCAGTCGCCGTCCTCCTTGACGAGCTTCAGCTCACCCTCGTCGGTGTTTTCCTCGTCCTCGTCGTCACCACCGCAGTCCTCGACGATGTCCTTGTTGCCGGTGAACCGGGACGTGATCTCGTACTCGACGGTGGCCTTGTCGTCGCCGTCCTCGTTGGTGTCCTTGATCTCGACCTCGTAGTCGAAGTCGCCCCGGATGTCGTCGAACGTCTTGTCGCAGGAGTCGTCGTCCGACAGCGGCTCGTCGAGCTCGTCGTCGAAGTCGTCCTGCGACTTCTCGGCGTACTCACTGCAGTCGTCGGCGTCAGCGCTGTCGAGCAGGTCGTCCTGGCTGTCCTTGACGAGCAGCTCGCACTGCGCCTCGAAGTTCGGGTCGACGAAGTTCTGCGCCTCGAGGTATTCCTTCGCGACGCCGTCAGGGCCGCCACCACCGAGGACCTTGAGCAGTACGACGACCAGGATGATCGCGAACAGCAGCGCAGCGATGGCGCCACCGATGATCGCGAACAGCTTGCCCTTGCCCTTACCGCCCGAGCCACCACCGTAGTTGGGCTGGCCGAACTGCTGGCCGAACTGCTGCGGCTGGCCGAACTGACCGGCGGGCTGGCCATAGACCGGCTGCCCGGCCGGCTGGCCGTACTGCTGCGGCTGCTGCGGCTGCTGCGGCTGCTGCGGCTGTGCGGGCTGGCCGTACTGCGGCTGGCCGTAGCCCTGCTGCGCACCGCCCTGGTTGAAGTCGGCGGCGCGGTTGGGCGCAACGACGGTGGCCTGGTCGGCCGGCAGGTTCGGCGTCTGCGGGGTCTGCGGCGCCTCGGGAGCGGCACCCTGCGCAGGCTGGGTGTGCTCGGTCCACTGCGTCCCGTCCCACCAGCGCTGGCCGCCCTGGCCGTCGGGGTACCAACCGGGAGGGGTCGTGGGCTGGTTGGGGTCAGACATCAGCATCTCCTCGCACACAAGCGGTTCGTCCGCTCGAACTCGCCCGCATCATGCCACGGTGCGACCGGTCTCAATCCCGTGCGTGACGACTACCTCAAAGGAGTCAGCCGGCGTCGACGCCGGCGATGCGCCATTCACCGGCGACGCGGACCAGTTCGACCGTGCCGCGGTCCACCGGACCACCGCCCTGCCACAGCTTGTCGAACCCGGCCCGGTCGTCGCCGTCGTACACGAACTCGATGACGTAGCCGACCCGGGCCTTGTCGCCCTCGCTGCTGAACTCCTCGACGGTGATGTTGAGCTCGGTGTCGTCCCGGAACGCCGCGAATCCACCGTCCCGGTTGGCCTTGTCGGCCGCCTTGGCGTAGTCCGAACAGTTTGCGAAGGGGTGGCCGTCGAACAGGATGTGGCGCCATTCGTCGGTGGCGAGGTCGCACTCCGCGTTCCAGTCGCCCTCCCAGATGGCGGCGAGGTACTCCTGGCTCACGTCTTCGGCACTCTCGCCCCGGAGCAGGGCGAACCAGGCCGCGACCGCGACCAGGACCGCGATCGTCCCGGCGACCAGGGCCGTACGTCGGCCCGGGCGCGTGGTCGGGCGCTTCATCTGCTGCCTGCCAGCCCCGCGACGAAGTCGAGTTTCTCCAGTACTGGCGCGGGAATCACGAACGGATACACGTCGTCCTTGCCCATCGAGCGGTTGATCTGGTTGAGCGCCACCGACAACGGGATCCAGACCGTGCGGACGAGTTCGCCGAAGCTGGCGAACCCGGCGGCCTCGAGCCAGAGGTCGTAGGCGGCGGCCGTTTCGCAGGTGTCGCTGATGTGCAGGTAATGGGCGAAGGTCTCCGCGAAGTCCTCGAACGGATGCATCGTCGCGTAGGTCGTGATGTAGGAGTCCTCCCAACCCTGGGGCGGGCCCTGCGCGTAGTGGCGCTCGATCGCCGCCTGGTAGTCGGCGTCGTCGTCGCCGAACAGTTCCCGGCACCGGGCCAGTCGCTCGTCGGTGGTCACCAGTTGGGACTCGATGTAGTGGCCGACCTCGTGACGGAGGTGTCCGAGCAGGGTGCGGTAGGGCTCATCGAGTTGCTGGCGGATCCGCTCGCGCCGGGCGTCGTCGGTCTCGGCGAGGTCGATCGTGATCACCCCGTTGTCGTGTCCGATCACGACGTCCTCGCCTGCGACCTCACTGCTCGAGAGCATGTCGAACACCAGCCCGCTGATGTCGAACCCGAGGGTGTCGAGCTCGACGACCAGGTGGCGCTTCGCCGCTTCCGCTTCGGGGAACTGCGCAATCCCCTCGAGGTCGTCCTCCGACGGACGCGTGCGGGTGAGATCGCAGGCCTCGCACTGGCCGCCCTCGAGAGGGGCGAGCCAGGTGCAGCCGGAGAGGTTGAGGTTGCGGCAGACGTGCCACACGAGGCCGGCCTCGTCGACGTACTGCCCTGCGTCATCGACGGGGACGATGTCGCGTTCGGCGCGCGAGAACCCCAGCGCCGTACCGCAGGAGACGCAGACGGAGTTCTCGAAGAACAACGGGCTCTGACAGAGCCGGCAGGCGAAGGACCGCACTCAGTTGTTGAGCGTGATGAGCGCGACCAGGACGACGAACCCGATCAGGCCGAGCGCCGTGACCAGCCCCATGATCAGGCCGATGCTGCGCGGCTTGCTCGTCGGTGCCAGGCCGCGAAGGCCGCCGCCGAACTGTGCCGGGCCGCCGGGCGCGCCCGGACCGCCGTACGCCGGCGGCGGACCACCCTGGAACTGCGGCGGGCCGGCGGGTGCGCCCCCGCCGAGGTACGCCGGCGGCGGGGCCGCCTGGCCCGGCTGCCCGTAGGCGGGCGGCTGGCCGGGGTGGCCCTGCGGGGCTCCGTGCTGTGGCGGGACTCCGTACGGCGGCTGGCTCATGCCCCCAGCCTAGGAGGGTGCGGGGCTGCACTCCACCCTCTTGCTGCGAAGTTGCTGCGAAAGATGCCCGGGCGCAACGAGAACGGCACCTCGGGACCAGAGACCCGAGGTCACCCACGACGCTCAAGTGCCACGGCCGGGTGCCGATGGGAGTCGGTGCATGGGGAGACCCCTCGGGGTGTCACGGGCCCAGCCACCCCCGCTCGCACCCACCGAATCGAGGACAGCATGACCCGCAATGCTGCGCGATCCGACGGTGCTGCCGATCCCGGGCCGGGCGGCCAGCGACCTCGCGACGTCGTTGCCGCCGTGCTGCATGCCGCTGCCGCGGACCCCGATGTCGCGTTGATGGTCACCGAGCTCGACGACGAGTTCCCGGAACCGATCATCAGGTGGAGCAATCTCGGAGCCACGGTTCTGCTCGGCCTGGCCCGTACCGATCTGGACGGCCAGCGGCTGGCTGCATTCGTGACGACGCCCGATGGAGAGCCGATCACCGCGCTGTGTCGCCGCGAGCGTGCCACGACGACTGCGGTGAACGTGCGGACCTCGGTCGGGGAGGACGTGGCCTGCCTGATGAGCGCCATCCCGGCTCCGGACGGCAACCTGTGGACGCTGCAGATCCACCCGGCCCAGTCCGACCTGGAGCTCGCCCTGCGCGCCTCAGCGGACGCCCACGAGCAGCGATTCAAGGTGCTGACGGAACGGTCCCCCGTGCCCACCATGATGTCGGAACAAGGGATGCGACTTGGCCACGTCAACGACGCACTCTGCGCCCTCCTGGGCGTCCCCGTCGACAAGCTGATCGGTACCGGCTGGATGTCGTACGTGCACTGCGAGGACCTCGAGCTGGTCACCGACACGGTCGTGGCGGTCCTGGCTGGACAGGAGCGGGAGATGCAGGCTCGTTTCGTCGACAACCACCGTCGCGTCCGCTACACCGATGTCCGCTTCACTCCGCTCCACACCCCAGGGCTCGGCGACGGCTTCATGGCCACCCTGGAGGACATCACCGAGCGGCGCGCCTTCGAGGAGCAGCTCAACTACCAGGCCACCCACGACTCCCTGACCGGCCTGCCGCGTCGCGCCAAGTTGTGGGATCACATCAACGAGGCGATGAAGGAACCCGACGCGGAACTGACCTGCATGTTCCTCGACCTGGACAACTTCAAGTTCGTCAACGACAGCCTCGGGCACAAGGCCGGTGACGCGCTGTTGGTCGAGGTCGCCCACCGTCTCAGCGGCGCGGTGCGCCCGGGAGACCTCGTGGCACGCTTCGGAGGCGACGAGTTCGTCGTGGTGTGCAGCACCGGGTCCCTGGACACGGCGCTCGAAGTGGCCGACAGGATCCTGCGGGTGCTGTCGGACCCCGTGATGCTCGATGGTGTCGAGATCCACCCGAGGGCTTCCATCGGGGTGGTTCTGTACGGACCCGACCATCATTCCGCCGACGACCTGATCCGGGACTGCGACATCGCGATGTACCAGGCGAAGTTCCGCGGCAAGGGTCGGGTCATGGTGCTGGACGAGAGCGCCCGAAGCGCCGCCCAGGAGAATCTCGC